>JACYUQ010000001.1 GCA_014841835.1 Oxalobacteraceae sp. CFBP 13730
TGGTGTTGCCATTCCAGTCGGTCGTGGTGGCGACGTTGCCATTAGCGTCGAATGTGCGCGCTGAGAAGGCTCCGCATTCGACACACTGTGCTGTCGAGCCGACATCCCGCATTCGGCGGTTGATCAACTTATAATTAAATGTGGACTGGGTCCGCTTGGGTGCTGCGGGATCACCCACAACGTGTGTAACCACCGAACTCGTTCCGGCGCTGCTAGCGAATTGATACAGCACTTCCACCTTCTCAACGCCTTCCGCGCGTTGGGATGATGTGGCGTTTCCCGCGCAGTTGTATTCCCAGCTGATATGGCGCGCGCCGTTCTCGTCGACGAGTCCCGTCATCGCACTGATCAGGTGCCCAAAACCGTCCGCAAGTTTGGGCTCCGTACATGTGCCGGCGTAAATGCGGGGCAGTTCGTTATACCAGTAGGTCCGATCTTTGCCACGCGACCGGCTGATTTCGACCCAAAGCGGTCTTCCAACCAGCTGATGTGGCAATGGCTCGATGGTCACTCAGGTTGTATATTTGTTCTTATCCATCGCTCTCCAATTGCAGCTCGTTCTGCTTCTTCATTGGGTAATAGGTCCAGAATCGAGCCAAGTGATGCGTCTCGTTCAATCACATGTCCAAGCCCTACGACTCGATAGTGGTCGGCGCTGTCGGGGTGCAGATCACCGCAGAGGAAGCACCAACTGCCATCATCTCTGCTCACCAAGAGCACCGGTCGTGACTGATCGAAGACGTGAATGCATACGTAGGATTTTTGATGAAAGTTTGGCTTGGCAACCTTTTTCATGCTGTTTTTCACTATGCCTGTATGGCTGCTTTTGGTCGAAAGCGGACGGTCGGTACAGCTCACTGCACGAGAATGTTGCCGCCAGAGGAAGTAACAGGTTTTATCAGGCGTTCCAAGCCGGCGTTGCGCCGCACTCGGCTCAAACGCCGCTGTGCGCAGGCGCCAGCTCACGCCGGCGCGCCAGGCCGCGCTCGCACAGCGCGCCAACGGCATACAGCAGCAGGAACACCGGCATCACGAACAGGCCGTACGCTTCGGGCCACGACAGAAATTGAATGACGCGGCCAAGCCCGAGCGCCTGGGCCAGCCCCAGTTGGCCGGCAATCGGCAACTGCAGGAAGGCGAGCTGCGACGCACCGTCGCCGCCGGCAAGCGACACGATGCCGACGCAGACGAGAAGGAAGATCGCATACGGGGCGCACAACAACAAACCGAATCGGGACATCGGGAAACCAGGGTCGGGCCCTGTTGGCAAGAGGCGGTACGAATCGTCACGACGTGACAGGGCGACAGACACCGCCACCTTATCACCGCAAAACAGCCCAAAATCCTCCGAATGTCACGGGGCGTCCGCAAACGCTAACGTAATGCAAGGCGCATGTTGCGGGTGCCGTCCTCGCGGTCGATCGTCACTTCGAAGCCCAGTTTTTTGACCATCGCGACAATGCGCGAATTCTGCGGCAGCGCTTCGCCGACGATCTCGCCGGTACCGCGCGCGCGGCAATACCGGATCAGCTTTTCCATCATGATGCGTCCCAGCCCCACCCCTTTCAGGTCCGAACGCACGGTGACGGCAAATTCGGCGCTCGTGTTGTCGGGATCGGCCACGACACGGGCCACCGCCAGCGTCTCGAACACCCCGGCGGCGTTCTTGCGGGTGGCGATGAAGGCCATCTCGCGGTCGTAGTCGATCTGCGTGAAGCGCGCCAGCTGCGACGGCTGCAGCTCGCGGATGCGCACAAACATCCGGTAGCGCACGTCGTCGGGCGTGAGCGCATCGAAGAACGCCAGGTGCGCCGGCCCGTCTTCCGGGCGGATCGGGCGCAGTAGCAACGGCGCGTCCTGCCACTCGATCGTCTCTTCCAGTTCGCGCGGATAGGGCCGGATCGCGAGCCGGTCGAGCGTGCTGCCCGAGCGGTCGGCCAGCGCCAGCCGCATGCGCGCGTCGAGCACGATGGCGCCGCGGCTGTCGACCACGAGCGGGTTGATGTCCAGCTCGACGATTTCGGGAATATCGGAAATCAGGCGCGAGACCTGGATCAGCACCGCCAGCACGGCGTCGAGATTGGCGGCCGGCCGGTTGCGGTAGCCGGCCAGCAAACGCGCCACGCGCGTGCGGTCGACCAGGTCGCGCGCCAGCACCAGATTCAGCGGCGGCAGGCCGACCGAATAATCATCGAGCACCTCGACCGCCACGCCGCCCTGGCCGAACACCAGCACCGGCCCGAACACCGGGTCGAGCGCGGCGCCCACGATCAGTTCGTGGCCATGCGTGCGGCGGCACATGGCCTGCACCGAGAACCCATCGAAGCGCGCCTGCGGGAACAGTTCAATCAGCCGGGCGCGCATGCGCAGCGCGGCGGCGCGCACGGCGTCTTCCGAATCGAGGTCGAGCGTCACGCCCCCGACGTCGGATTTGTGCATCACGTCGGGCGTGAGGATCTTGACGGCGACCGGGAACCCGATCGCGCGCGCCGCCGCCACGGCCGCGTCGGCGTCAAGGGCGGCGCGCGTCTCGACCAGCGCCAGGCCATACGCGCGCAGGATCGCCTTGGTCTCGGGATCCGACAGCAGCAGGCGCTTGGCAGCGATCGCTTCACGCACCAGCGCGCGCGCGGCGCTACGATCGGGCGCCATATGGCCGGCCATCGACGGCGGCACTTCCATCAGCAGGTTCTGGTTGCGCCGGTAGTTCACCAGTTGCAGGAAGCCGTTGACACCGTCTTCGGGCGTGCGGTACGTGGGCATGCGCGCCTCGGCCGCGATCGCGCGCGCAGCCACGACCGAGGCGCCGCCCAGCCAGCACGACAGGATCGGGCGCGACGCGGCGCGTGCCAGTGGCGCAATCGCATTGGCCACGTCGCGGCTGTCAACGGTCGCCGTCGGTGAATGCACGATCAGCACGGCGTCGACCTGCGGGTCGGCCAGCAGTACGTCGAGCGCCGCCGCGTAGCGCTCGGGCGGCGCGCCGCCCAGCAGGTTCACGGGGCTGGCACGCACCGGATTGCCCGGCTGCGCACCGTGCCAGCCGGCCGGCAGCACGGCATCGAGCCGCGCGATCGATTCAGGCGACAGCGTCGCCGCCACGCCGCCGCCGTAGCGCAGCGCGTCGCGCGCCAGCACGCCAGGCCCCAGGCCGTTGCTGACGATGGCCAGGCGCTCGCCATGCAGCACGCGCGCATAGGCCAGCGTCTCGACCGCCGCGAACAGCTGCTCGGTGGTGTGCACGCGCAGCATGCCGGCGCGCCGGATCGCGGCGTCGAACACGTCGTCTTCGGTGGCCAGCGCCCCGCTTTCGCTGGCGGCCGGCCGCGCGCCGTCGGTATCGCTGCGCGACTTGAGCACGATCACCGGCTTGCTGCGCGCTGCGGCGCGCGCGGCCGACATGAACTTGCGCGCGTAGCGCAGTTGGTCGACATACAGCAGGATCGCGCCGGCATTGCCATCGCTGGCCAGGTGATCGAGCACGTCGCCCAGGTCGACGTCGGCCGAGTCGCCCAGCGAGATGAAGTGCGAAAAGCCGATGCCGCGCGTGCGCGCCCAATCGAGCACGCCCGTCATCAAAGAGCCTGACTGCGAGACAAAGGCGATCCGCCCCGGCAAGGCGCCACTGTGGGCCACGCTGGCGTTCAGGCCAAGGCCAGGGACCAGCAAGCCCGCGCTGTTGGCGCCAAGAAGACGCAGCAGATAGGGGTGCGCCGCGTCGAGCGTGGCCTGGCGCAGGCTGCGCCCGCGGGCATCGCGCCCGCGCGCCAGACCGCTGGTGAGCACCACCGCTGCGCGCGTGCCGCGCTCGCCCAACTGGCGCACCAGTTGCGGCACGGTGGCGGCCGGCGTGCAGATGACGGCCAGGTCGGGCGCCTCGGGCAGGTCGGCCACGGTGGCATAACACGGCACGTCACCCAGCTGCGTGTATTTGGGATTGACGGCAAACAGCTTGCCCTTGAAGCCGCCGCCCTGCAGATTGGCCAGCAGCGTGGCGCCCATGCTGCCGGGCCGCGCCGAGGCGCCGATCAGTGCCACTGACTTGGGCGCAAACAGATGCTGCAGGTTACGGACGCTCATGACAGCACCGGGGCGGTGCGCGGCATGGCCGGGCGGTTAAGAAGACGGGCGGCATGCGACATGGATGGGACCTTTGCGTCAGTGGCGTCAAGTAACGCCAGCATAACGCCACCGCGCACTGCAGCGCGCACAAAATCCCGCGCAGCAGTCAGCGAAAGGCGAATACGGCGCCAATGCGCCGCTCGGGCAGTGCGCGCAGCTCGGCCGAGCGGGCCAGCAGCTCGCGCATCAGGCCATCGGTCAGACCCGGTGTATGGTACGACACGACGTCCGCGTCGAACGCAACCTCGGCCATGCAGCTGCGCATGCGCTGCGCTTCCGGCAGGTCGCACAGCGCGATGGCGGCCAGCATCTCGTCGGACGCCGGCGGCAGCACGGCGTAGAAACGCACGCGAAACTGGCGATCGAGCAGCATGCTGCCATTCAGGAAACGGTCGGCACCGACGTCGAACAGCACCTGCGCAATGACTTCGGCCACCCTGCCCTCAACTTCTTCCTGGTTCTTCCTGCGCCGCAGAGCGAGCAGCCGCTCGATCAACACCATGCCTGCCCTTGTCATTGAATTGTCATTGAATCAACCCGGCATGCTATCAGCCGCTCTCCGGCGCTGCAAGCCTTGCGACCGCCATTGTGACGACAGTGTTGCGCCGACGCCATGCTAAAATCGGGCCGTGAACCATCCCGTCCCTGTCTGCCTGCGCCGCGTATTCGTCTGGCTGCTGTTGCTGGCAATACCCTTCCAGGGCATTGCGTCGGCAGGCATGCTGACGTGCACGCATGCGTCCATGCAGCATGGCGTCGCTGCACCTGCTGCCGCCATGCACGACATGGCCGGGGGGACGGGTCACTGTCACGAGGCCGGGCCGCAGGTTGCCGCGGCCACCGACCATGCGTCCGCGAGTCACGACCAGGAGCGCTGCAGCGCGTGCGCTGCCTGCTGTCTCGGCGCCGCCATGGCCGGCGCGCCGACGATTCCCGCCGCACCGCAGAGTCTGTCGACCCGGCTGATGGATACCGCCACCGGCCGCCCAGAGGCTGTCGACCTGGCCTTGCCCGAACGACCTCCCCGCTTCCCGCTCGCCTGAATCAGCAAACCGCCTCGCCACGCCGCGCGGCATCACTGCATTTCACCGAACGAGGAATCATGTCGACCCTATCCCGACGACAGTCGCTGCTGCTGGCCTGCGTGCTGGCCAGCAGCGCCTTGACGCCTGCCGCAGCGCAGACCAGCCGCGCCACCGATCCGGACGCCGCCGTCCCGGAACCCCGCTACCAGCCGGCGCACGTCCTGCGCGCACCCGCGGCAGAACGCGCGACGACGGCCACGCCCGATCGCCTGTGGCACGAACACAATCGCATCGTGGCAGGCCAGTCCAGCCATGCAGGCCACGGCAAGCCGGCGCCGGATCCGCACGCGCATCACCACAACGATGCCCCTGCCCCTGCCCCTGCACAACCAAATCACGAGGGGCACCATTGATGACCCGCCCGATCTCATGGCGCGCCACATCATCCCTCGCATGCGGCCTGCTGCTGGCGGGCTGCGTCAGCGTCGCGCCCGAACGCGCGTTCGAAGCCAGCGCCGCTGCGGCGCAGACGCGCACGGGCGTGGAAGCCCGCCTGCTGCGCAGCGATGCCGACCGCCAGGCTTTGCAGGCCGACATCGACGCGCTGCTGCAGGCGCCGCTGACACAGGACGCCGCCGTGCGCATCGCTGCGCTGAACCATCCTGGCCTGCAAGCCACCTACTGGGAGGCCGGCATTGCCCAGGCCGACGTAGCCCAGGCTGCGCGCCTGCGCAATCCCGGTTTCGGCTTCTCGCGCATGGACGGTGGCGGCAACCGGGAAACCGAACGCTCGGTCTCGATCGACCTGGCGGGCCTGCTCACGATGCCGCTGCGCCAGCGCATGGCCGCGCGGCGCTTTGATGAAACGACGCTGCGCGTGGCCGCCGCCATCGAGCGCCACGTCAACGCCACCCGGCGCGCGTGGGTCGAGGCCGTGGCCGCGCGCCAGGCCGTGGCCTATGCGCGTCAGGTGGCCGACGCCGCCGACGCATCGAGCTCCCTGATGGCGCGCATGGCTCGGGCCGGCAATACCAGTGCGCTGGACCTGGCGCGCGAGTCGGCCTTCCATGCCGAAGCCGGCGCCGGCGTGCTGCGCGCCGACCGCCTGGCCAACGCCGCGCGCGAACATCTGACGCGCCAGCTCGGTCTGTGGGGGACGCAGACGCTCTACACGCTGCCCGAGCGCTTGCCCGACCTGCCTGCGGCGCCGGTAGAACTGACCGGCATCGAGCGCACGGCACTGCGCCAGCGCCTGGACGTGCAGGCCGCGCGCGCCGCCGCCAGCGGCACCGCCGCCGACCTGGGTCTCACGCGCACCACGCGCTTCGTCAATGTGCTCGACCTGGGCTATGCCGACAAGCGTGAGACGGGTGAACCCAAAAGCGACGGCTACGAGATCGGCCTGGAGCTGCCGCTGTTCGACTGGGGCGGCGCCCGCGTGGCGCGCGCCGAAGCGGTGTACATGCAGTCGCTCGGCCAGGTCGCGGCGGTCGCGGTCAACGCCCGCAGCGAAGCGCGCGCGGGCTACCTCGGCTACCGCGCCAGCTATGACGTAGCGCGCCACTACCGCGACCAGGTCATCCCGCTGCGCAAGCAGATCGCCGACGAGACGCTGCTGCGCTACAACGGGATGCTGGCCAGCCCGTTCGAACTGCTGGCCGACGCGCGCGAACAGGCCGCGGCGGTCCACGCCACCATCGAAGCACTGAAGGATTTCTGGCTGGCCCAGGTCGACCTGGAAGCCGCCATCGGCACGCGCCTGCCAGCGCGACCGACCACTGACAAGAAGGACGCATCACAATGACCAACCGCAGATCGTTCCTGACCGGCGCCGGTGCCGGTATCACGGCACTGGGCGCCTCGCTCGTGAGCCGTGCCGGCGCGGCGTCGCTGCCGGAAGCCCCGACCCACACCTCGAGCGCCACCGCCGCGCCACTGGCCCCGACAGGCGGGCGCCCGTACAACCCCGTCGTCACGCTCAATGGCTGGACGCTGCCATGGCGCATGAAGGACGGCGTCAAGGAATTCCACCTGGTGGCCGAACCGGTCGTGCGCGAATTCGCGCCCGGCATGCAGGTCAATTTATGGGGCTACAACGGCCAGAGCCCGGGCCCGACCATCGAAGTGGTCGAGGGTGACCGCGTGCGCATCTTCGTCACCAACAAGCTGCCCGAACACACTAGCGTGCACTGGCACGGCCAGTTGCTGCCGTGCGGGATGGATGGCGTGACGGGGCTGACGCAGCCCGGCATCCAGCCCGGCAAGACCTTCGTCTATGAATTCGTCGCGCGCCACGCGGGCACTTTCATGTACCACCCGCACGCCGACGAGATGCAGCAGATGGCGATGGGGATGATGGGCTTCTGGGTCACGCACCCGAAGAACCCGCGCCAGCACGCCGTCGATCGCGACTACGTGATGCTGCTATCGTCGTATGACATCGAACCGGGCAGCTACACGCCGCGTACCAACACGATGCTCGACTTCAACCTGTGGACCATCAACAGCCGCGTGTTCCCGGGCCTGGACCCGATGGTCGCCCGCCTGGGCGACAAGGTGCGCATCCGCGTCGGCAACCTGACGATGACGAACCACCCGATCCACCTGCACGGGCACCGCTTCGAGGTCGCTGGCACCGATGGCGGCTGGGTGCCGAAGTCGGCGCGCTGGCCCGAGGTGACGACCGACGTCGCCGTCGGCCAGATGCGTGCGATCGAGTTCGTGGCCGATGCGCCGGGCGACTGGGCCTTCCACTGCCACAAATCGCACCACACGATGAATGCAATGGGCCATGACGTGCCCACGCTGATCGGCGTCGACCATCGGGGCGTGGCCGAAAAAATCAACAAGCTGGTACCGGGCTATATGGTCATGGGCGACAAGGGTGGCTCGATGGGCGACATGAAGATGCCGCTGCCGGCCAACACGCTGCCGATGATGAGCGGCGACGGCCCGTTCGGCAACCTGGAAATGGGCGGCATGTTCACGGTACTGAAAGTGCGCGAAGGCCTGAAGCGCGGCGACTACAGCGACCCTGGCTGGTACCGGCATCCGGCCGGCACGCTCGCGCGCGAATGGACGGGCGCCGGCGCCGAGGCGCTGCCGCCAGCGCCACGTGCGCCGGAAGCCCGTCCGGCACCGGCGCCGGCAGGCCAGGCGATGGATGCGCGCAAACCCGGCGCGAACGACATGACGGGGCACGAGCACCACTAGCCCGCTGCGGGAGTCTCGGGCGCCTCGGGCACTTCGGGTACCTTGCGCAGCAGCGCAATGAGCTGCGGCGGCACGACCGGTTTCGTGAAGTGCTCGTCGAAGCCGGCCGCCAGCGACGCGGCGCGGTCTTCCTTGCGGCCGCGCCCCGTCACCGCGACCAGGTAGGGGCGCGGCGCGTCTTGGGCCAGCATACCCGCCAGCTCCAGCCCATCCAGGTGCGGCATGCCCAGGTCGAGCACCGCGATCCGGGCCGGCCGTTCGCGGTGCAGGCGCAGCGCCTCGGCGCCATCGTGCGCCACCATCACGGTCGCGCCTTCGGAGCGCAGCAGCCAGGCCAGCGATTCCGCCGCATCCACATTGTCGTCGGCGACCAGGATATGCTTGCCCAGCGCAGCGCCGTCAGGCACGGGAAGCACCTCGCCCGGCGCCATGACCGGCTCCTCGCACAGGCGCAGGCGCACGAGGAAGGTCGCGCCGCGGCCCGGCCCGTCGCTGTCGGCCCAGATACGGCCGCCATGCAGCTCGACAAAACCCTTGGCCAGCGACAGCCCGATCCCCAGCCCGCCCTGCGCCAGGTGACTGGCGCTGCCGGCCTGGACAAACGGATCGAACACGCGTTCGAGCATGTCGGGCGCCAGCCCCACGCCGCTGTCGGCCACCCAGGCAATGGCCTGGTCGTCTTCGCGCCGCAAGCCCAATTCAAGGCCGCCGCCCGGCGGCGTGTATTTCGCCGCATTCGTGATCAGGTTGGCGAACACCTGCGTCAGGCGCAACGGGTCGGCATCGACCCAGAGCGGTTCATCGGCCACGCGCAGCGCCACCTGGTGGCGGCCAGCCTCGATCAGCGGCATGCTCGTTTGCAGGGTCTCGCGCAACAGGCGGCCCAGGTCCACGCGCACGCGGCGCAGTTCGATCTTGCCGCGGCTGATGCGTGATACGTCCAGCAAGTCGTCCAAGAGGCGCGCCATCTGGTCGGTCTGGCGCGCCACCATGGCCGCGATCCATGCGATGCGTTCCGGCGCCAGCGACTTGCTGCGCAGGAGCGAGGCCGCGTTGGCGATCGGCGCCAGCGGGTTGCGCAATTCGTGCGCGAGGGTGGCGATGTAGACGTCCTTGCGGCCGTCGGCTTCGCGCAGGCTTTGCATCGCCGCCTCGCGTTCGGACACGTCCAGCACCAGCGAAAACACGGTCTGGATCTCGCCGGCCTCATCGACCAGCACCGAGTTGTACCACTCGCAGCACAGCGCGCGCCCGTCGCGGGTGCGGTTGCGGTTGGCCGATTTGGCATAGCGCGTGCCGGAATCGACCAGGCGCGCGATCATCGCATCGACCTGGCCGGCATCGCCCTCGTGAATCATGCCGATGCGGTCGATCCGCCGCCCGATCGCGTCGGCTGCAGGCCAGCCGAACAATTCTTCGGCGCGGCGGTTCCACAGCGTGATGACCAGGTCGCGGTTCCATTCGATCACGGCCAGCGGCGTGTTCTCGATCAGGTAGCGGGTCTGGTCCAGCGCCCGCGCCAGCGCCGCACTGGCTTCGGTGCGCTCGGAGATATCGTCGATGACGATCACGGCGGAGGCCAGTTCGGCAGCGCCCTCGCGCAGCGGCGCGCCGCTGACCGCGTACACGCGGCGTGCGCCGCCCTGCACGCTCTCGATCATCGCGTCGTGAAAGGCACGGCCGCCGATCGCACGCGCTACCGGTTCGCGGATCAGGTCGAGCATGCCCCCGACGCCATCGGCCGCGAAATGGCGCGCCATCTGCGTGGCCTGGTCGTTGGCCATCACGCAACGACCCTGGGCGTCGACGATCAGCACGCCGTCGGGCAACTGGCGCAGAACGGTGCCAAGCAGGCTTTGCCACTGGGCGTGGGCGCGCGTTTCGATCATTTCCTGGAACGTTGCATGCAGGCGCGCGTGCAGTGCGATATTGTCGATCGCCAGGGCGCCCAGCACGAACAACGACGTGGACAGACCGTACAGGCGCCCGGCGTAGAACCCCAGGTCGAACAAGCCGGTATTGAACACGCACGACAGGCCCACTTCGAACACCCAGGCCGCCATCGCCACGGTCAGCCAGACATCGAGCACGGTGCGCGGACGCTTTTGCACCGTGGCGTACAGCACGTAGATCGACAGGACCAGTATGCCGGCCGAGATGCCATGGTAGAGCGGCAGCGTGCGCGTGCCGTCGATCAGCCTGGGCAGATACGGCGCGCCGGTCGTGCCCACCAGCACCAGCAGCGAGACGAACAGCACGGTCAGCAGCGCACCGATGCGCATGAAGTGCGGTGGCAACGGCGCACCCGCCAGACGCCCGCGCGCGCTGCGCGAGTAGCCGAGCACGAACAGCGGATACAGAGCATGCCACGTGGCGTGCAGCCAGGCGGCGGTCTGGGGGTTACCGCCGAGCACGCCATTGTCGCCAAGCAGGCCGTGGAACGTGAGCATGTGGGCGCCGGCAATCAGCGCGGTGAACAGGTAGCCCAGGGCAAGGATGCCCAGCGCCAGCGAGCGCCGCGTGTGCACATGCCCAAGCAGCAGGATGCCGGTAACGAAATTGCTGGCGATCAGTGTCGACAGATAGATCGGCAGGAATTCCGGCGCGTGCGGCAAGGGCACGCCGGCCGCTGGCACCAGGACGGCAAAGCCCAGCGCCAGGCCAGCCAGCACCAGCACGGCGCTGCGCAGCTGGGCACTGCCGGGCGGATGCCTGACCAGGTCGATCGGTTCTGCGAGCACACCATCTCTCATGAGGATTCCGCTGACAGGGTCGGTCGGAGATGCACAGGGTTCGGTATTGATCTTTCTACAAAATATAGCGCATATGAATATTGTTCGGGGGTGTATTTATCCGCTTATCGTCCAGGAAACGCACTGGGCCGCGGCACCAAGCGGCTTCAGGCGCCGGCCGTCACGGGATAGCCGGCGTCGTCGATGGCCGCCACCAGCGGCGCCACGGCGATCGTGCTGTCGATGCGGACCTTGCCGCTCGCCAGATCGATGTTCACCGTGGCGGCCGGATCGATGGCGTGAACAGCGGCGGTCACGCGGCCAACGCAATGTTTGCAGGTCATGTCGGCAACAGTCAGTTCAATCATGTGAGATTCTCCTTTGATTGGCGGCGCAGGCACGGGTGCGAGCGCCCCGGTGGTGGGGGAAATGGAATGAGACGCTGCGCGCCAGCGGCGCAGCAGCAATGCGTTGGCCACGACGCTGACCGAACTGAGCGCCATCGCGGCACCGGCCAGCACCGGATTGAGCAGCCCGAAAGCGGCCAGCGGCACGCCGATCAGGTTATACACAAAGGCCCAGCCCAGGTTCTGGCGAATCTTGCGCCAGGTACGCTGCGAGACGTCGAGCGCGTCGGCCACCAGCATCGGATCGCCCCGCATCAGCGTGATGCCGGCGCTGTGCATCGCCACGTCGGTCCCGGTGGCCATCGCCATGCCGACGTCGGCCGCGGCCAGCGCCGGCGCGTCGTTGATGCCGTCGCCAATCATGGCGACCGTGTGGCCAGCCTGGCGCAGCGCCGTGATGACGTCGGCCTTGTCCGCCGGGAGCACCTCGGCGTGCACGCGCGTGATGCCGAGCGCATCTGCCACGACTTGCGCGGCGCCGGCGCTGTCGCCGGTCAGCAGTACCGGCGTGATGCCGCGCGCGACCAGGCGCCCGACGGCGTCCTGCGCGCCGGGCTTGAGCCGGTCACCGAACGCGAGCAAGCCAAGCACGGTGACGGTGTCGCCACGCCGCTCGGCCAGCCAGGACACGGTACGCCCTGCTGCCTCGTGCGCCTCGGCCCCGGCCGCCAGCACGCCGAGGTCGTTCATCAGACGCCGGTTGCCAAGCAGGATCGTTGCGCCATCGACCTCGGCCTGTACGCCGCGCCCCGGCAGCGCTTTGGCATCGCTTGCGCGCGGCACCGTCAGCGTGCGTCGCGCCGCGTCGTCCAGCACGGCGCGCGCCAGCGGATGCGCACTGGCTTGCTGGACGGCGGCGGCCAAGGTCAGCAGGCGCGTCGTATCCGGGCCGTCGAGCGCCAGCAACTGCGGGCGGCCTTCGGTCAGGGTGCCGGTCTTGTCGAACACGACGACGTCGACGGCATGCGCCGTTTCCAGCGCCTCGGCGTCCTTGATCAGGATCCCGTGGCGCGCGGCCACGCCGGTGCCGACCATGATCGCCGTCGGCGTGGCCAGGCCCAGTGCGCACGGACAGGCAATCACCATCACCGCCACCGCATTGAGCAGCGCGCCCTGCCAGTCGCCCGTACTCACGCCCCAGGCCAGCAGCGTGACGAGGGACATGGCCAGCACCACCGGCACGAACACGGCGCTGACCCGATCGACCAGGCGCTGGATCGGCGCCTTGGCGGCCTGCGCGTCTTCGACCATGCGGATGATCTGCGCGAGCATCGTCGCGCTGCCAACGGCCGTGGCCCGCACCAGCAGCAGGCCGTCGGCGTTGACGGCGCCGCCGGCGACGGCATCAAACGGCACCTTGGTCAGCGGCAGGCTCTCGCCGGTCAGCAACGACTCATCGACGTGGCTCAGGCCCTCGAGCACCACGCCATCGGCCGGCACCCGTTCGCCAGGCTTGACCACCATCACGTCGCCCACCCGCAAGGCCGCCAGCGGCACGCGGACGTCAAGCCCGTCGCGACGCACAAGAGCGTCGGCCGGCTGCAGGCGCTCCAGTGCGCCCAGCGCCTCGATCGTCTGGCGCCGGGCGCGGCCTTCCAGCCATTTGCCGAGCAGCACCAGCGTGATGACGACGGCCGACGATTCGAAATACAGGTGGGATACCGCGTGCCCGCCCGGCGTCAAGAGCAGGTACAGCGACAGGCCGTAAGCGGCGCTCGTGCCGATGGCAACCAGCAAATCCATATTACCCGCCCCGGCGCGCAGCGCGCCCCAGCCGGCGCGGTAGAAACGCGCGCCGAGCCAGAACTGCACCGGCGTGGCAAGCAGCCACTGCAGCCAGCCCGGCAGCATCGCATCGATGCCGAATGGCGCCAGCAACATCGGCGACACCAGCGGCGCGCTCAGCAATGCGGCAATGGCGACGGGCCACCACGGGGCGGGACCGGCTCTGGCAGCAGGGACGGGAGCATCCGGTGTCTCGAGGCTGGCTGTGTAACCGGCCGCCTGCACCGCTGCCACCAGCGCTGCAGGCGGCGCAGCGCCGTGGATGCGGGCCTTTTCGGTGGCCAGATTGACACTGGCACCGGTGACGCCGGCCACATTGACCAGGGCTTTTTCGACCCGTGCCACGCAGGACGCGCAGGTCATGCCGTCGATCAGGAGGGTGACGGGTGGCGTTGCCGGAGAGAGTTTGTCATGAACCATGCGTCAAGGATAAACCTTCCTACCGTGGCAAGGTCAAGACAATCTGGCGATCACGGATTCAGCTGCCGAAGTTGAACCGCACGCCGACCGCCAGTTCGACCCACAGCACGCCGAACACCAGTGCCAGGATGCCCACGACGGCAACGCGCTGCCAGACGACCAGGCGCGCCACACGGCGACCCGTGCGCAGACACGTCCAGCCGGCGCTCGCCAGCAGCACGGCGGCCACCCCGAAATCCAGGCCGGTCCATTGCACGCCGTGAGAGAACTGCATCGCCACCAGGGGACCGAGCAGGATCATTGCCGTCGCCAGCGCGACGCGCACTGCATCGATGCCCATCGACGCGCGCACCATCTCGTCGTTCGCGCGAAGGTCCCTGCTGCCTGCCGTATTCATGCTGTTTTTCCTGGTGCGTGGCCGACCGCTGGTGCCGGAACCGCCAGTGTAGTCCTATTGTCATCCCGACAAAAGCGGCAAATGCCGCGCCGCGTGCCACAATGGAGAAACCAGCGGTTACAAGCCACACGCCAGAACTCGACCATGCCCACCCAGTTTCCCTAGAGCACGCATCATGCGATCCTTGTTGCCTATTCTGCTGTTCCCGATCACGCTCGCCACGAGCGCCGCGACGGCGCAAGTGCCGCTGCGCGGCGCCCTGCCCGGCACGTCCGTCACGACGACGCAATCGGCAACGCTGACGGCCCTGCGCGATGCCGAACGCCGGCGCGCCGACGCCGTCGCCGAGCGCGATGTCGATACGTTGCGCGACATTATTGCCACCGATTACTATCACGTCGAGACCAATGGGCGCGTGCGTACGCGCAGCGAATTTCTGCAACTGCTGGCGCGCGACGACTACGAGTTTCGCTCATACACCAACGTCAGCATGGAAATTCAATTGCTCGACAGTGGCCGCACGGCGATCGTCCGGGGTCATTTTCAGGCCGATGTGGCAGCATCGGGTCGGGCACGCGAATTTCGCGGCCGCTATGTCCGCGTCTGGCAATTGCAGGCGGAAGGCTGGCGCAACACGATGATGCAGAGCACCGAGATCCGGCCCGGGCGCTGAGCGCCCGATCGGGTGCATGGCAGCGGCCGGGAATCGCCTTTGCTCACCCGGCGCGCCAGCCAATTGCAGATGCTGGTATTCTGGACAAGTCAGGGCGCACGCGGAAACCATTTCAGCGGGTGCCCGGGGTGCGCATTGCCCACCCAACGTTGACCAGCACATGCACGACGCCGGGCCGTGACGAACACGGCCCTGGTGCCTCGCTTTATACCGGAACAGCGTTCCCAACCATCTGAACGGAGAATGATCATGCCATACGCATTGCCACCACTGCCTTACGCCTACGATGCCCTCGAGCCGCATTTCGATTCGCGCACGATGGAAATCCACCACACGAAGCATCACCAGGCTTACATCACCAACGTCAACAACGCGCTGGGCGACGCTGGCGTCGCCGAGATGCCGGTCGAGCAGCTGATCGCCGACATCGGCAGCCTGCCACAAGCCGTCCAGGGCGCCGTGCGCAATAATGGCGGTGGTCACGCCAACCACTCGCTGTTCTGGACCGTGCTGACCCCGGAAGGCGGCAAGCCAACCGGTAAGGTTGCGCAGGCGATTGAAGACGACCTCGGCGGCTACGAGAAGTTCAAGGACGCGTTTACCAAGGCAGCGCAGACCCGCTTCGGTAGCGGCTGGGCCTGGCTGACCGTCGGCAAGGACGGCAAGCTGCTGGTCGAAAGCAGCGCCAACCAGGACAGCCCGCTGATGGGCGAATTCGCCGGCATGTCGGGCGGCACGCCGATCCTGGGCCTGGACGTGTGGGAACACGCGTACTACCTGCAATACCAGAACAAGCGCCCTGACTACATCGCGGCCTTCTTCAACATCATCAACTGGGCGGAAGTCGAACGCCGCTACGAAGAAGCACTGGCCAAGTAAGCCGGTGTTCGGGCCTGCCATGCAGGCCTGTCTTCAAGTGCGAGGCCGGCCATGATGCCGGCCTCGCGCCGTATACACGTGCAATGAAGGACATTCATGAAACTGCTGCTGGTTGGATCAAGCGGACTGGTCGGAAGCCACGTTTTGGAGATGGCACTGGCCGATCCGAAGGTCACGTCGGTGGTGGCGCCCACGCGGCGAGCGCTGCCGGCGCACCCGAAGCTGCAAGCGCCCGTCGTCGATTTCGATGCCTTGCCGCAGGACGCCGCCTGGTGGCAGGCCGACGCCGTCATCTGCACGCTGGGCACGACAATGCGCAGCGCCGGCTCGCAGGACGCGTTCCGGCGTGTCGATCATGACTACCCGCTGGCCGTGGCCAGGCTCGCGCGCCAGCATGGCACGCCGTGCCATGTGCTCAACTCGGCCGTTGGAGCCGATGCCAAGGCGCGTTTTTTCTACAACCGCGTCAAGGGCGAGCTTGAACGCGACCTGGCCGGGCTGGGATTCGCGTCGCTGACCCATGTGCGCCCCGGCCTGATCGGCGGACAGCGCCAGGAGCGACGCCTGGGCGAACGCGTCTCCGGCGTGGTGCTGGAACTGCTCGGGCCCGTGCTGCCACGCCGCTGGCGCATCAACCCTGCCCCGCGCATCGCGCACGCCTTGATCGAGGCTGCGCTGCAGGCGCGCCCTGGCCTGCACATTGTCAGCGCCGATCAACTGGTGTAAGCGGACTACAGCTTCACGTTCAGTGAGATATACGCAGCCCGGCCATTGCCCGATGAGTACATTGGCTGCGCCTGGCTTGCCGGCCAGAAGAAGTTGTCGTACCACGCGTACTCATAATTGCGGTCCGCAATATTCTTGACCTGGAGATCGATGCTGGTGCGCGCCGAGATCGCATAGCGCACGTTCGCATCGAACAGCACGAAGCCGCCAAACTTGCCCAGCTCGTTGGGCGTATCGATGTAATAATTGCCCTGCGAGCGGCCCTGCAAGCCGAAGCGCCAGGTGTCCGAGTGCTTGTAATCCAGGCTCACATTGGTGATGTGGCGCGGCGTCGAAAACACTTCCTTGCCGGCCAGCGACACGCCATTCGTGCCCGTGGCCTTGCGCACTTCGGCCTTTTGCAGCGAGTGCGACAGCGACAGTTCCAGCTTGTCAGTAACCTTGCCCGAGAGCTGGAAATCCAGGCCTTCACGGCGCGTCTCGCCCAGCCCCACCGTGGTGCCGGTGGCCGGCATATTCGCCACTTCACCCGTTGCATCCTGACGCCAGAGCGCCAGGCGCAGGTCGCTGCGCGTGGTGGGCTTGAGCTTGACGCCCACTTCCTTGCCAGTGTTCACCGATGCGTCGAACGGCGCCTGGCCCGGCACCAGATAGGCCGGCCCCACCGAGCCCGTCAGAATCTGGAACGTGCGGCCCCAGTTGCCGTAGACGCTGATGTCGGTTGCCGGACTCCACACCATGCTGAACTTGGGTTGCTTGATCCAGCCGTACTCCTGCAAGCCCACGCTCGTGCCACCCGCCAGCGGCTGATTGCCGGTAAAGCGGTCGACCCGGTAGCCCGGCACGAGCTGAATCGTGTCGGTGGCCTTGATCACCGCCTGCACATAGGCGCCGACATTGTTGAACTTGTAGCGGTCGTCGTTCTGGATGCGAGCCGGCGTCGTGAAGTCCGTCGGGATCGCGAAGTTGTAGCGCAGGCGGCGGTAGCCATTGTCCTGACGCTCGGTGTTCACACCGCCGTCGACCGTGACGCGCTCGTTCGCGCGCCATGTCAGCGTGCTCATGAAGCCGAGCTGTTCTTCATCCCACAGCCGGCGCTGACGCGGCGCATTGCCTTCGGGATTGCTGGTGAAGGTGACGCGGCGGTCGTCCTTGTACTCGTTGTAATACAGCTTGTTGCTGAGGAACGCGTTCGGCGTGATGTGCCAGTCAAGGTGCGCGCTGGCGTGGTGCATGTCGCGGTCGGTCTTGTCATTGGCGTTCTTGCGCGGCGACTGGCGGCGGTCGGCGGCAAGTTCGGCGGCAGTCAGAAAGCCCGGCTCGCCCGACGTGTGTTCGTAGGTACGCACGACCAGCCCGGCCGTGACCGTCTTGTCATTCGATGTGACGAACCACTTGCCGCCGATCGAGTATTTGTTGGAGTCGCCGTTCGCGCGGTAGCTGTCGGTCAGTTGTTTCGCCACGAAATAATTTTGTGCAAAGCCATCGGCTTCGCGGCCATACGCCGCCTGCACTTCGCGCGTGTTGAAGCTGCCGTAGGTGAACCGGCTGTCCATATAATTGCCACCCTGGCGTGTGCCGATATTCAGGTTGCCACCGATATTGAGCAGGCCGTAGCGTGGATCGTTCGTGCCGCGTACCACTTCGATATAGTCGACCTCGAGCGGGAAGATCATGTCGATGAAGCGCTGGTTGCC
Organism: Oxalobacteraceae sp. CFBP 13730; assembly: GCA_014841835.1. Taxonomy (GTDB): domain Bacteria; phylum Pseudomonadota; class Gammaproteobacteria; order Burkholderiales; family Burkholderiaceae_D; genus Telluria. Next base: position 18,077 of record JACYUQ010000001.1, read on the forward strand.
GCTGTTGACATTGCTCGGGATGCCGTCGATCAGCACCTTGATGCCATTGATATAGCCTTCGCCGTTGAACGCGCGAAAGCTCGCTTTGCCCGATTCGGCGCCCATCCGCGTTTCGGTCAGCTGCACGCCCGGCAACTGGCCAACCAGTTCCCAGCTGTTGGTCACGTTCTTGTCTTCGATCTTGTCCGCGCCCAGCACGTCGACCGATGTCAGGACGCGGCTCGAGCGCAACGCGCCGGCGTCGCGCTGGGCGCTCACGCGCACCTCGCCCATGACGATCGCCGGTTCGGCAGCGTGGGCGAACGTGGAACCGAGGGTTGCCAGGGCAAGTGCACGGGCAATTGGAAGGCGCTTGAATGTCATCAGAAAAACCTTGTCATGAACGGCGAACGCGGCGATGCGCGCTGAGTCGATAATGATAAACCATTCTCAGTAGAGAAGGCAATATGCAAGATGGTGCCCGGCATGCGGTATGCTGAATCATCGCCCATCGGGCAATCCAACTCGCCATGAAAATTCTGCAGATGAAGCATCTGAACGCCCTGCTGTGCGCCGCCTTGCTCGCCAACCCAGCGATGGCGCAGTCCACCGAGTTTCGCTGCCTGGTGTCGGTCGACGCCACGACGCCAATCCGGCTTCAGTTCGACTTCCCGCAGTCCGAACACGCACACGCCACCGTGCGCTATCAGCGCGGCAGCAAGCCCCTCCCTCTGCGGGCGCTCAAGTCGAGTTCAGTGGAAATGACACCGGGCAGACCATTCGAGTTCACCACGGTCTGGAAAGAACCGGGCAGGGCCGGCGGCACGTACACGGTCGCCACGCAAGGCGCGCTCATCAACCGATTCACGTATCTGCGTACCCGGGACAAGAAGACGTTCACGTTCGAGGAAGATACCGGCGCAATGGGAACATCACGCTGCAAGTGGGGAAAATAAAGGGCGAAAAAAAACCGCAGCGTGCATGAGGCCAGGCCTGGCATCATGCACGCTGCGGCGGTTGCTCCAGAGGCCGATCAGCGGTTCGGCGCCACGCGCCAGACCGTATTGGCCAGGTCATCGGCAATGATCAGCGCGCCGCGCGGATCGACCGTGACACCGACCGGACGACCACGCGTCTTGCCATTGGCATCCCGGAAGCCCGTTGCGAAATCGATTGCCGCGCCGGCCGGACGACCGTTGGCGAACGGCACGAAGATCACCTTGTAGCCCACCGGATTGTCGCGGTTCCAGCTACCGTGTTCGCCAACAAATGCGCCATTGGCGAACTTTGCGCCCATGGTCGGCAGCGAGAAGTGCAGACCCAGCGCCGCGACGTGCGATCCCAGGCCATAGTCCGGCTTGATCGCAGCCGCCACCTTTTTCGGGTTCGGCGGCATCACGCGCGGGTCGACGTTCTGGCCCCAGTAGCTGTACGGCCAGCCGTAGAAACCGCCCTCTTTCACCGACGTCAGATAATCCGGCACCAGGTCCGGACCCAGTTCATCGCGCTCGTTCACGACCGACCACAACTGGCCCGTTTCCGGGTTCATCGCCAGCGCCGTCGGGTTGCGCAGGCCCGTGGCGTACGGCTTGTGGGCGCCCGTCGTCACGTCGATCTGCCACACCATTGCGCGGTCGACTTCGGCTTCCATACCGCGCTCGGTGATATTGCTGTTCGAACCGATACCGACGTAGACATAGCGACCATCGGGGCTGATGGTCATGGCTTTCGTCCAGTGGTGGTTGATCTCGGCGGGCAGTTGGGTGAGCGTCACCGGCGCTGCGGCAGCCTTGGTCTGACCCGGCTGGTAATCGAAGGTGACCACCGCATCCTGGTTCGCCACGTACAGCTTGTTATTGGCAAACGCCAGGCCGTACGGGGCGTTCAGGTTCTCGGCGAACACGGTCTTGAGCTCGTACTGGCCGTCACCGTCCGCATCGCGCAGCAGCGTCAGGCGATTGCCGCCCTTGACCTTGGTATTGCCCTGCGCTTTGATATAGCCGGCAATGACGTCTTTCGGCTTGAGCTTGGCCGCGCTGCCGCCACGTCCTTCCGCTACCAGGATATCGCCGTTCGGCAGCACCAGCATCTGGCGCGGGATCTTCAGGTCGGTCGCGATGGCCGTGATGCTGTAACCCTCTGGCACGGTCGGCTTCTGATCGCCCCATGCAGTCGGCTCGGCAATTTTCATGCTCGGGAACAGGCCGCGCTCGGGCGCCGGCAGTTTCGGATCCGGGCCGCTGGCCAGGTTGGTATTGGCTTCGTTACTGCAGGCGCTGGCCAGCAGGGTCATGCTGAACAGGGCAAGTGCGCTCGAGCGATTCATTTCAGTCCTCCCGAACGTGGGTTAAGGCCTATGACAGCGGTAATGCAAATCAGGATAAAGACGATGACCGACAGCAACAGGCCGGTCGGCATGAGCGCCCAGGCATCCTTGGCATGCTGGAACGCGTTGACCAGTCCGATCACGAAGGTCAGCAGCAGCAGCACGAAGTAGTTCAACGGCCGACCGGCCATTGGCCTGGCGCGCAGCAGATTGACCAGCGCGAACACGAGCGCCAGCCCGGCGAACAGCAAGGCGCCGGCGTTGAGCCACGAAGCAAAATTGCTCCACTGGATCTGGTAGGTGGTGTAGTAGGTGTAATCGCTGAGCAATGCGCCGAGGAACAGCGACACGCTGCCTGCGAGCAGGATCGTATGGAGTACGCCTGGCGGACGGACGTACGTTGCGCTGGCCGTGGTGACAGTAGACATGGGGGTTGACCTTATTGGTAATTTTGATAACGCAGATCATAGCGGCTATGCAGCGAGACTGTCGCCTCGTTGAGTCCGGCACGAATCTGGTACGAATCGGGCGCGAATCGGGCGTCGCTCTCATGCCAAAGGTGGTCGATGTGCGTGACGCTGCCGGCAACGCCGGGGCGTACAGAGATCAGTCGCGTCGGTTGGACGCCAGCGCGATGCGGTACGTGGCGCAGGCGCCATCGGGCGCGGGACGATGGTCGATCCCGACCGACAGCAAGGGCCGGCGCGAGGCGCCCGATCCGGCCAGGGTCTCGGCCCGCAGTTGCTCCTGGCCTGTCACGCTGACGTATCGAAGGGGCCGCTCGACCGGCCACTGCGTGCACGACTGCAACTGAGCGTTGCGCGTGACGACCTGGAAGACCAGCGGCAGCACGACCGCGTGGCGATATGCCCCCCCGCGCCACAGTTCGGCGCCATCGGGCGTATGACGCAGCAGCAGTCCTTCGCGCAGCATCAGCGCTGTCGTGTCGAGGCTGGGGATAAAACGCAGGTGCATGGCCATGCCCACCGGATGTTCGTGGCTGACCACGATGGCCACCAGAGGGCGATACGGGGCCATTGCCTTACCGGCCTCGCAAGGCCGTACCGCGCGGCAGATGCTGCTGCAGCGCGGCCACGCAGCGCGCGGCCATCTGTTCCTGGTCGCCAATGGCGCCATCGATTGCGCCATCGATCCCGCTGGCGCGGTCGAACTGCGCATACCACAGCACCGCGCCGCCGGCACCGTGCCGCAGGATCAGCGACACGCGCAGCAGCGCGGCGTCCTGGCGCACCGTGCCCTCGAGCAGGTAGCGCGCGCGCGACTGGCCGTCGGCCGGGGCCGGGCTGTCACCGCCGGGCAGGCTGAGCGAGCGAAGTTCACGGTACAGCCGGAAGCCCAACTCGTCATTCAGGCCTGCCGTGAAGTGACTGGCCGCTGCGTCGGCGCACAGGCAGATGAGCGGGCTGAACAGCAATAGCGGCGCACCGGCAGGCACCGGCCCGCCTGCTCCCTGGTCGTCGGGGGGCAGGATGCGGGCATGATAACGGCCTGGCGGCACACTGATGCGCAAGGCATCAAGGACGCCTTCATCGGCGTAATACGCGGTCAGGCGCAGACGCAGACGCCCTGCCTGGACCCGGACGATGGGATCGTCTGCCGGGGAATACGCTGCCGGATCGCGGCCAAACACGGCCACGCCGATCTCGTGTTCCGGTGGCGACGCATCTGCGTCGTCGCACACCAGCACGCGCTCGACCAGATACACCAGCAACGCCGTGCAGCGGCGTGCCTTGGCAAATTGCTTGCTGGTCAGGACACGTCGCAATGCCTCGCGGATGGCATCGTCCGAACAGGGACGCGGTTCGTTGCCCACGGCCGATGCGCTGGTGATCAGTGACAATGCAGGCTGGTTCATCATGCTCTCCGGTAAGTCGTGCTGCTCGATCCCTGCGCGAACACTTTACGATGAACACTGTATTGACACCTTCCGGATACCTTCCCGCATCGCCCTGCACGTCAAGTCATTGATTCATTTGTCAAATCCCCGGCGCGGATTCGAGTGGGCGCGTTGCCGGACCAACCGTCCGACAAAAGCAACTGAAACATTGACAGGTTTACAAAACCATCTTTTACGTGCCATATTGAAAGCCTGCCATCATCGCAAGTGTTTTTTGCTTGCCACGGCACACGAGGATGCGCCTCGCCCATGCTCAGGGAGTGATCTTGACACACGCATCGCAACCCGAATTACGTGCACTGCAAGAAGGCGATCCGTTGCTCGCGGGCGGTCGCTTTCTGTTGGGCGACTGGACAGTCGATCTGGCGGCGCACCGGATCGCGCGCGGTGACAACGTGGTGGCGCTGGAGCCGCGGCCGATGGCCGTGCTGGCCGAACTGTGCCGGCGCTGCGGCGAGGTCGTCACGGCCGACGCCCTGCTCGATGCCTGCTGGCCAGGCCAGGTCCAGGGCGACAACCAGGTGCACAAGGTCATTGCCGGCCTGCGCCGGGCGCTGCGGGACGCCGCCACCAGTCCGCGCTATATCGAAACGATCCGCAAGCAGGGCTACCGGCTGATCGCCCCGATCCGCGTGCTGTCCGACAATGGGCCGCGCAGCCTGAGCGGCGCATGGCGCGGTACCTCGCCCTTCCGTGGCCTGGAACCGTTCGGCACGGAACATGCCGCCGTCTATTTCGGCCGCGACGATGCCATCCGGCAGTTGCACCGCCGCCTCGGTGAGCAGCAGGCGCGCGGCCACGCCCTGGTCGTGCTGCTGGGACCCAGCGGTTCCGGCAAGACCTCGCTGGTGCGTGCCGGACTGATCCCCGCCATGCTGGCCGCGCCGGTGCCGGGCGATGAACGCCTGCGGGCCTGCACCGCGACCGTGCTCGACCTGGGCGCGCTCGACGCGAGCGGCCCGTGGCAGGCGCTGGCCGGGGCGCTGCTCGACTGGGAGTTCGCCAATGTCGCGCTGTTGTCGGGCCACAGCATCGCCTCGCTGGCGGAGTTGCTGCATGGCGAGCCAGATGAAATGCTGCGCTTGCTGCGGATCGGTTTGCAGGCGCAGCGCGCTGACAACGCGGGCTTGCCACTGCTGGTGCTGGATCGTCTGGAGGGCCTGTTCGAGCCAGCCAGGGACGCGGACCGCCAGGCGTTTCTCGACTGTATCGAACGGCTGGTCCGCAGCAGCATGGTGCTGGTGCTGGCCGTCTGCCGCAACGACTTTTATCCCCGCCTGTCGTGCCACCGCCTGCTGATGCATGGCAAGGAGCACGGAGCGCACATGGACCTGGCGCCACCCGACGCCCAGGCCATCATGCAGATGATCCGCCTGCCGGCACGCGCGGCCAACCTGACCTATGGCAGCGACGCGAGCAGCCTGAACCGGCTGGACGACCGTCTTTGCGCCGATGCAATGCAGGCCGGCGACGCCTTGCCGCTGCTGCAATACACGTTGCAGGCGCTGTATCTGGCGCGCGCGCCCGGCGACGAACTGACCTGGGCTGCGTACGATGCGCTGGGTGGCCTGGAAGGTGCGATCAGCAGCCGGGCCGAAGCGATCCTGGCAGTCTTGCCGGACCCGCAGCAGGCAGCGCTGGCGCGACTGCTGCCGCGCCTGGTAACCCTGTCGGCCGAGGATGCATCGCCCACCAGCCGCTCGGTGATCGGCGCCAGCCTCACTGACCTGCACGAGCGCGCACTGGCCGAGGCACTGATCGATGCGCGTTTGCTGGTGGCCGACCGCCTGGGCGGCGGCGAGATCGGTTTTCGTGTCGCGCACGAAGCCTTGCTGCGCCGCTGGCCACGCGTGACGGCGTGGGTCGCGCAGCACCGCGTCGCACTGACCGCACGCGCCGAGCTGGCGCCCTGGGTCCGGCGCTGGCTGGACAGCGGACGGGCCAAGGCCTGTCTGCTGCCACGGGTGCCGCTGTTGTGGCAATCGAGCAGCGCGGTGCGCGCCGCACCGCAACTGTTCGGGCGCGACGAACACGACTTTGTGGCGCGCTCACTGGCCCGCCTCAAGGCGCATACGCGCTGGCGCGTGGCCGCGCTGATTGGTGCCCTGGCGCTGGCGGCAACTGCCGGCCTGGCCGCCGTGCGCAACGCCCAGCTGGCCGAGACCGTGACAGCGCGCGAGCTGCAGAGCCGGCGCCTGGCCACCTTCATGCTGGGCGAGCTTGCCGACCAGCTGCGCCCCATCGGCAAGCTCGATCTGCTCGCCAGCATCGGTGAACATGGTTTGCAGGTGCTCAATCCTCATGACATTCGCGACGAACTGCCGGCCGACACCTTGCAGCGCGCCAAGGCGCTGGTCGTGATCGGCGAAGTCAACAGCAGTCGCGGAACGCACCAGCTCGCGATGGCCGGCATGGCGCTGGCGCGTGCCTACGCGCTGCTCTCGGGCATGGGCCCGGCGCCAGGCATCGATCTTGGCGAGTACTACAAGACGCTGGGCGCCAGCGCATTCTGGCTCGGCCAGATGGCCTATGACGCGGGCCGCCTGGATGAGGCCACCGCGCAGATGACGCGCTATCGCGCCGCCAGCCAGGCCTGGCTGGCCGCCGCACCGGCGCATCCCCAGGCCAGGGCCGAGCTCGGGTTTGCGCTCGGGAGCCTGAGTTCGATTGCAATGCGCCGGGGCCGCTGGGTTGACGCGCAGCGCGGCTTCGATGCGTCGCTGGCGCTCAAGCTGGCGGTGCTGGCCGACCATCCTGGCGACGTCGATGCCCAGGATGCGGTTGCCAGCGCACGTGCCTGGCTGGGCCAGGTGGCGCACCTGACAGGCAACAGTGCGCATGCGCTGACGCTGTACGACACCGCGCGCGCGGTGCAACGACAGCTGCAACAGGCGTGCCCGGGCGAATCGGTACGGCTGCGCGACCTGGCCGTCATCGAGAGCCGGCGCGCCGAAGCCTTGCAGGCACTGGGCCGGCGCGACGAGGCGATCGCCGCCAGGCTGGCAGCTGTGAGCTGGATGCACCGGGCGCTGGTCGATGGCGCCAGCAACGCCTTCTGGCAAGCAGAAAGCCTGCTGGCCGAGAGCGCCCTGCTGCTGGCGCAGGCGGACGCCGGCCGGCCCATCGACGCGCAGCTCGCTGCGCTGCAGCGCCGTCTGGCAAGCGCCGGCAAGGGCAAAGAGGACATGCGCGAGTGGCGCCAGAGCGTGATGCAGACGCGCCTTGCCGTCGCCGTGCAGGCCATGCGCTCACGCGACCGGGCTGCTGCGCGCGCCGCGGCCAGCAGCGTCGCGCAGGACATCCGCAGCCTGATGACGCAGTATCCGTATCTGTGGCAGGGCCGGGAACTGCAGGCACGGGCCGGCCTGCTGCTGCTGCAGGCCGACGCCAGTGCTGCTGAAAGTTCGTACCCGGCCGCGCTGTGCCGGGCAACGCGCAATGCATTGCAACCGGCCATCGACACCGGCCAGGCAGGCTTCGTACGTGAAGCGTGGCTCGTGGCACGCGCATGTGCAGGGGAAGGCGCCGTTACTGGCGCCGATGTACAGACGCTGACGCAGGGCGGCTACCGGCCGCAGTCGTCAGCCTTTCTCAACGCAGTACCAATCAGGAACGCACCATGACAACAGCAGCCCCGAACGCCTTCACATCCGTGCCAGGCAGTGCCCCTGTCTTTTTCGTCGTGCCCGTCATCCCCGACGACGGCAGCGTGGAACGTGTTTTGTATTACGCCCAAGCGGACGGCGCGCAGGAGTGGGAAAAGATCTCCCCGAAAGAGCTCAACACCAAACACGGCGGAAGCGACGCCGATAGCGTGATGCTGTACCAGCCGGACGTCGACACCATCCTGCAACACACCCATCTGACGGTGGATCGCCTCGACCGGACTGTCACCCTGTACGCGGGCGTGGCGCGCACCTTGGCGGTCAGCGAAGATATCCTTCCGAGCGCCTGCCAGTTCGACGGCAACCGGTTCATGCTCGTGCCGGTCGCGCCCCACACCACGCGCGGCGTGATCCTCGTGTTCAGCAAGCATGCTGCCGGCAAATCGTCAGCACCTGTGGTCGAGCTGATCGCCACCACGGATCCTGAAATCAAGAACGGCGTGGGCAAATAAAGCCACCAGCGATCATCTGGCCAGGTTCGACGCGGCGCTGCGCCAATAACACTGCGCACGACTGCGCCAGATGATCAGCAGGGTCACGCAAAGTGTCGCCGTGGCGACCCAGGCAAACGACCCTGCGCCGAAGTGGCCCAGCAACATGCCGCCAACCACGCTGCCGGCAAAGATGGCCAGGTTCCACACGGTCGTCATCATCGACTGCGCCACGTCCTGGGCCGGCCCCGACGCATTGGACAGCGACGTCACGAACAAGGTTGCAGCGCCCCCGAACGCCAGTCCCCAGATGGCCACCGCCAGATACACCGCGGCCGGCGCGCCGGGCCACAGCGCCAGCGTCACGCTCGCCAGCAGGAACAAGCCGGTACTCGCCATGACCAGCTGGCGCAGCCAGCGGTCGACCAGCGCACCCACCAGCAGCAGGCTCAGCAACGCAGCGCCGCCGAACAGCGCGAGCAAAAAGTCCACGCGCGGCGCCAGCCCGGCCAGCGTCACGAGCGGCGCGATATAGGTGTACAACAGGTTGTGCGTGACGACGTACAGCAGCAGCACCGCCAGTACGGTCCGCACGCCCGGCAGCGCAAACACCTGCGCCACGCGCTGGCGTTGCTGGCCGGGGACCGCGCGCAGCGCCGGCAGCCGCAGCACGATCCACAGCATCAGCAGCGCGGCCAGCGCACTGAGCGCGCCGAACGCGATGCGCCAGCCGACCAGATTGCCGACGTAGGTGCCAAGCGGAATACCGACCGTCAGCGCCAGCGGCGTGCCCGCCATCGCAATCGCAATCGCCCTGCCCTTGTGCTGCGGCGCGACCATGCGCGCGGCGTAGCCGACCAGCATGGCCCAGGCCAGCCCCGCCGCCACGCCACCCAGGAAACGGGCGACAAAGATCAGCGTCAGGCTCGTGGACAGCGCGGTGATCGTGTTGGCAATCACGAAACCCGCCATGGCGGTGAGCAGCAAGGTGCGGCGGCCGACGCCTTGCGTGGCGGCCGCCAGCGGGATCGCGGCCAGCACCGAGCCCAGTGCGTAAATGCTGATCAGCTGCCCCATCACGGACTGCGAACTGTTCAGGCTGGCGGCAAGCTGCGGCAGCAGCCCGGCGGGCAAGACTTCGGTGAGGATGACGACGAAGCTGACCATCGTCAGCGCCAGCAGCGATGTCAGCGGCAGTTTCGGGACGACGGGAGAATCACGAAGTTCGTCGGGGTGCTGCAAGGTATCTGGTGTCATGTGAAATGCCATGGCGAACGCCGCAGCACCGGGGCATGGTTGACCATGCCACGGTGCTGCGAACGCTGAGGAAAGAAAAAAGGTGCAGCCTGGCGAATCAAACGGCCAGGTCGACCCGGCTGCCGCTGCGGTCGGACGCGATGATGGCGTCGATCACCGCATGCATCTTGACGGCGTCGGCGAACGTTGGCGCCAACTGCGTGCCATCGCGTACGTCGCGGGCATACGCGGCATACAGATGGGCCAGCTCGGCCACGCTGCCGCCCAGGTCGTGCTCGGGCAACCAGTCGTACTGCGCCGGCACGGGCAATGCCTGCAACGGCTGGGCATCGCCGCGCGCGCCTTCGATCAGATTGACCGATGGACCGAAGCTGGTCGCATTGGTAATGCGCAGGTCGCCCTCGGTCCCCGTGATATCGATCTGCACACCGGCATTGTTGCGCTTGCCCGCCTCGAGCTGCACCGACAGCACGGCGCCGTTGGCGAAGGTACCGGTAACCAGCACCTGATCGGGATTGGTGCGCGGCAGCGTTGCGCCGGTGTCGACGATCGTCACTTGCTTGATCTGGTTGGCCGTCAGCGCACTCAGCGTGCGCGGAAAACCGAAGTGCCTGAACAGGATGTCGAGGAAGTGGCCACCGAAGATCGGCAGCAGATCCGAGAAATTCTCGGTCGGCACGGTATAGGCCAGATAGCCCATGCGGCGCGCGCCAAACGCATCGACGCTGACATGCATGCGCACCGAACGCAACGCGCCGATATAGCCGTCGGCCAGCAGATCCGACATGTAGCGATAGCTCGGCGACAGGCGGCGCTGCAGGCCCACGATGTGGCGCACACCGGCTTGTTCTGCCAGCGCTGCCAGCTCGGCCGACACAGCGGTGCTGGTGGTCAGTGGCCATTCCGAATACACGTCCTTGCCGGCGGCAATGGCGGCGCGGATGGCTGCCTCATGCTGCGGTGCCTGGTTCAGCACCAGTACCAGATCGACCTCAGGATGCTCGACGAGCGACTGCAGGGACGTGACGGGATAGGCAATGCCATGACGCGCAGCGAGGGCCTGCGCCTTGTCGGCGCTGCGGCTGTACACGGCCGTCAGTTCGAACTCGGGCAACAAGGCCAGCGACGGGATATGGCCATACTCGGCCCAGGTACCGGCGCCGACGATGCCGACGCGGATTTTTTTGACAGACACTGCGGGAGTGGATGAAATGGTCATGCGAGAGACTCCCTTGAAACTGTTGGACCAGCGATTGCGGCATCCAGCATTTTAACGGGGGTGCAGCGATCCTGCTGCGGAGCGGGCTAAAGTGAAAAGCTGGGGTCAGGTCTGACATTCGGACACGAACGCGACCGTCGGTAGTCGTAAATGGCTCATACGGTCAGAAAGCGGGGGTCAAAAGCTGGGGTCAGGTCTGACATTCGGACACGAACACGACCGTCCGGCAATCGGGAGTGGCAAGCGCCGGACTACTCATACACTATGCAAGACGCCATTGAAAGCCATTCAGGCTGAGGCCGTGTCTGAATGTCAGACCTGACCCCGGCTGTTCAGCTAGCATTAGAAGTGGCTAACGCTGAGGCCGTGTCCGAATGTCAGACCTGACCCCGGCTGTGCCAAGTCGGAAGCAGGCAGGGCCACCAAAGAAAAAAGCCACCTTGCGGTGGCTTTTTTCATCGTTCTTGGCGGAGACGGTGGGATTCGAACCCACGATACAGGTATAAGCCGTATGCATCCTTAGCAGGGATGTGCCTTCGGCCACTCGGCCACGTCTCCAATCAGTGCCACCGTTTCCGTCAGCGCTGAGTGCAAGCATCTTAAGGGTTGGTGCTCATTTGGTCAAGAAAACACACCCAAAAAATTGCAGACTGGCTTAACTTTGTTCGAGATTAAACGACTTGTGCAGCGCGCGCACGGCCAGTTCCATGTACTTCTCGTCGATCAGCACCGAGATCTTGATCTCCGACGTCGAGATCATCTGGATGTTGATGCCCTCTTCCGACAGCGTGCGGAACATGTCCGAGGCCACGCCGACGTGGCTGCGCATGCCCACGCCCACCGCCGAGACCTTCGAGACCTTGGCGTCGCCGACGATCTTGGCCGCGCCCAGAATGTCCTTCTGGTCTTCCAGCACTTTCATCGCCTGCACATAGTCGTTGCGCGAGACGGTGAAGGTGAAGTCGGTCTTGCCGTCCACCGACTGGTTCTGGATGATCATGTCGACTTCAATATTGGCTTCGGCAATCGGGCCCAGGATGTGGAACGCGACGCCCGGCTTGTCCGGCACGCCCAGGACGGTGATCTTTGCTTCATCGCGATTGAAGGCGATGCCGGAGATGACGGCTTGTTCCATATTGCTTTCTTCCTCAAACGAAATCAGGGTGCCGGAGCTGGCTTCTTCGGCCAGGGGCATCAGGGGATCGGTCAGCGACGACAGCACGCGCGTCGGCACCTGGTAGTTGCCTGCGAACTCGACCGAGCGTGTTTGCAGCACTTTCGAGCCCAGCGACGCCAGCTCGAGCATTTCTTCGAAGGTGATCTTCGACAGGCGGCGCGCCTCGTCGACCACGCGCGGGTCGGTCGTGTAGACGCCGTCGACGTCGGTGTAGATCAGGCATTCGTCGGCCTTCAGCGCGGCCGCAATGGCCACCGCCGACGTGTCCGAACCGCCGCGGCCGAGGGTCGAGATATTGCCGTCCTCGTCCATGCCCTGGAAACCCGTGATGATGACGATCTTGCCGTTGGCCAGGTCGCGCATGACACGCGTATCGTCGATCGACTGGATGCGCGCTTTCGTGAACGACGAATCGGTGCGGATGCCCGCCTGCCAGCCGGTGTACGAGACCGCGTCCTTGCCGATGGCCAGCAGCGCCATGGCCAACAGGCCCACGGACACTTGCTCGCCGGTCGAGGCGATCATGTCCAGTTCGCGTGGATCGGGCTGGTCCATGATCTGCTTGGCAAGACCGATCAGACGATTGGTTTCGCCCGACATGGCGGACGGGACGACGACGATCTGGTGACCTGCGTCGTGCCACTTGGCCACACGGGCCGCGACATTCTTGATACGGTCCGTCGATCCCATCGACGTCCCGCCATATTTGTGGACAATTAAAGCCATATCAGGAAGGGTTCCAGCTAGGGTAAGGATCAAAAAGGGACCCTTACTCTAGCATGGTGCAGCGCGGCATCACAAGGCTCGTTGGCGGAAAAGCTATACGAAAAGAACATAACCTAATGCTTTTCGCAACGCCACTGGCCGCGCTTGCCTGTCTGCCTCAGGCCGTGTTCGCTTCCCAGCGCAATTCGATCCTGTCCTCGCCGCCTTCCAGCACATGCGCGCAATCCATCCCGATGCCGGCGGCGAACAAGAGCTCACGGCCACGGCTGACGGTGGGCAGGCGCTCGCGCTCCCAGGCCGGCACGCCCAGCGCCTGAAAATGCGCCTTCAGGCCGCGCGTGGGCCGGTTCGCAGCCGTCTTGAGGCGCTCGCCGCCCTTGCGGAAATCGATCATCAACGGCAGCGCGCGGAGCCAGGCAGCGTCGAAGCCGCGTGCGGCCGGCACGAAATGCAGGACGCCACCGTAGGCCGGAAACGCCATCGACGCTTCGCCCTGCCAGCGAAAGCGCTGCCCTTCCTTGACGAAGATGCCGAGGTCGTCAGGATCGCGCATGCCTGCCAGTTCCGGCAGGTGCGGCGTCAGGTACAGCTTGCCGCGATGGCGGCGGATGTGGCAATCGGGATGCGTGACCTTCAGCTGTGCATCGTCGCGCGCCGAGAACAATTGCCACACCATCTCGGCCAGCCACGCCGTCGACGGCATCGCCAGTCCCCGTACGGCAAACAGATGACGCAGGCAATTGTCGATACGGTCGGCGCTAAGCGCGCCGAGCACCGCGAGGTCGACCGCATCGCCATCCAGGCAGGCGGCCAGGTCTTGCGCCGCCAGTTCTTCGAGCATGCGCTGGGCCGATGCCACGTGGGCGGCGCCGCGCGCCAGGCGCGCCTGGAAGCCGGGGAAGTTCGCGGCCAGCGCCGGCATTACCTGATGGCGCAGCGCGTTGCGTGCATAGCGCGCATCCTGGTTGGATTCATCCTCGACCCAGTTCAAAGCGTGCGTCGCGGCGTAGGCCTCGAGCGCGGCGCGCGATTGCGTCAGCAGCGGGCGCGCCATCACGGTGACGTCGTCGCCCAGCAGGTTCGGCGAGCGGTTGGCCGCTTCCATGCCGGACAAGCCAGCCGGCCCCGAGCCGCGCAGCAATTGCAGCAGCACGGTTTCGGCCTGGTCGTCGAGGTGGTGGGCGGTCAGCAGCAGCGTCGCGCCATGCTCACGGCACATGGCGCCCAGCGCCGCATAACGTGGGCGGCGTGCGGCCGCTTCCACGCCCGAGCCGTCGACCGGGATCGTCACGCGACGGTGGTCGAACGCAACACCCAACGCGGCGCAGCTGCGTTCGCAGTGTGCAAGCCAGGCGTCGGCATTCGGGCTCAGCCCGTGATGGACATGGAAGGCAAACAGCGGGATGCCCTGCTGCGCGCACCAGGCGTGGGCCAGGTGCAGCAGAACCATCGAATCGAGGCCGCCACTGCAGGCGATCGCGATCGAGGTGGGCGTGTAGGTGGCGGACAGGCGCGCGAGCGCCTCATTACATGCTGACGGGACCGATCCGGCTGGATCGGTCCCGCGATTGGTTCTGCTCACTGTTGAGACTCGCTTACTTTTGTTGCTTACTCTTCACGCGGCAGCGTTTCCTTGAACTTGCCATACGCCATCAGCTTGGAGTGACGGGCTTCCAGCAGGTCCTTGGTCTTCATGCCCTGGAATTGGCGCAGCGTGTCGGCCAGTGCGCGCTTGAGCAATTGCGCCATCTGTTTCGGGTCGCGGTGCGCGCCGCCCAGTGGTTCGTTGACGATCTTGTCCACCAGGCCCATGGCCTTCAGGCGATGTGCGGTCAGGCCCAGTGCATCGGCGGCATCGGCCGCGCGCTCGGATGTCTTCCACAGGATCGATGCGCAGCCTTCCGGCGAAATCACCGAGTAGGTCGCGTATTGCAGGATCAGCACGGCGTCGCCCACAGCAATGGCCAGCGCGCCGCCAGAACCGCCTTCACCGATGATGGTGGCGATCAACGGCACCTTCAGCTCGGCCATCACGTACAGGTTGTGACCGATCGCTTCGGACTGGCCGCGCTCTTCGGCTTCGATGCCCGGGAATGCGCCAGGGGTGTCGACGAACGTGAAGATCGGCAGGCCGAATTTTTCTGCCAGCTTCATCAGGCGCATGGCCTTTCGGTAGCCTTCGGGCTTGGGCATGCCGAAGTTGCGCATCGCGCGCTCTTTGGTGTCGCGGCCCTTCTGGTGGCCGATGACCATGCAGGGCTGGCCGTTGAAACGGGCCAGGCCGCCAATGATCGACTGGTCGTCGGCAAACGTGCGGTCGCCGTGCAGCTCATGGAAATCGGTGAAGATCGAATTCACGTAGTCCATCGTGTACGGACGCTGCGGGTGACGCGAAATCTTCGACACTTGCCACGGAGTCAGCTTGGCATAGATGTCTTTGGTGAGCTGCTGGCTTTTCTTGTCCAGGCGATCGATCTCCTCGGAGATATCGACAGCGGAATCATCTTGTACGAACCGCAGCTCTTCAATCTTGGAATCGAGCTCGGCGATCGGCTGCTCGAAATCGAGGAAAGTTAATTTAGTCATTGTCACTCCGGGGTAATGTCTTGGCCGTGCTCTGTGGCTGCGCGGCGGATCAGGGCGCTATTCTACCGTAAGCCGGTGGCGTGTCGGGCGGATCGGAGGCTCAAGCCGCAGGGGCGACCGGGTCCAGGCTGCGCCACAAATACCAGGTTGCCACCGTGCGCCAGGGTTCCCAGTTGGCCGACACCTCGCGCGCATCGCTGCGCGACACAGGTTCGCCCGAGAAATAGTTTTGGCTGATGCCCTGGATCAGGCCGGGATCGTCCAGTGGCAGAACGTTCGGTCGCAGCAGATTAAATATCAAAAACATCTCGGCTGTCCAGCGGCTGATGCCGCGAATGCGGATCAGCTCGGCGATCACCGCTTCGTCATCCATTTCGGACCACAGGTCGGCGTGCACCCGCTTGGCCTTGAAATGGTCGGCCAGGTCGAGGATGTATTCGGTCTTGCGCTTGGACAGCCCGCAACCGGACAACTGGACTGCGCCCAGCTTGATGATCTGGCTCGGGCCCAGGGTCGGGCAGACGGCCAGCAACTTGCCCCAGGCCAGATCGGCCGCTTTCGGCGTAACCTGCTGGCCGACGATCGAGCGCGCGAGCGTCGTGAACGGGTCGGGCTGGCCACGCAGATGCAGGTCGCCGAACTGCGGGATCAGCTTGTTCATGATGCGGTCGCGCTGCATCAGTTCGCGCTTGGCCTCGGCCCAGTAGATCGGCACGGCGAGCGCATCGTGCGCCGGCGACGTGCCTGCCAATGCAGCCACGCTGCCCGACTTGTCCTTGTTCGCTGGCATTATGTACGGCGCCAGGTCGTTCCGTCGGCCTTGTCTTCCAGGACGATGCCCGCCTCCGTCAACTGCTTACGGATGGCGTCGGCGCCGGCAAAGTCACGCGCGGCCTTGGCGGCTGCGCGGCGTGCGATCGCATCCTGGATCGCCGCTTCGTCCAGCCCGCCCTCGCCCGCATCGGGGCTGCCCGCCTGCAGGAACGCCTGCGGCGACCGCTCGAGCAAACCGAGCACGGCGGCCAGCGCCTTGAGCTGGCCCGCTGCGTCAATCGACCGGGTGCGGTTGACTTCGCCGGCCAGATCGAACAACGCCGCCACTGCCAGCGGCGTGTTGAAGTCGTCGTCCATCGCCTCGCGCACGCGGCGGGCGTGGGCTTCGTCCCAGTCGACCGCGACCGGCTCGTTACCCAACTCGATGCCATTGAGCGCCGTGTACAGGCGGGTCAACGCTGCCTTCGCGTCGTCGATATGGACGTCGGAATAATTGAGCGGGCTGCGGTAGTGGGCGCGCAGGATGAAGAAGCGCACGACTTCGGCATCGTACTTCTTGAGCACGTCGCGGATCGTGAAGAAGTTGCCCAGCGACTTGGACATCTTTTCGTTATCCACGCGCACGAACCCGTTGTGGATCCAGTAATTGACCATCGGCGCGCCGAACGCGCCTTCGGACTGGGCGATCTCGTTTTCGTGGTGCGGAAACTGCAGATCGGCGCCGCCGCCATGGATGTCGAAGTGTTCGCCCAGCGTCGCGCACGACATGGCCGAGCATTCAATGTGCCAGCCCGGCCGGCCCTGGCCCCACTGCGAATCCCATTTGGCCTCTGCGGGCTCGGATTCTTTCGCGGCTTTCCACAGCACGAAGTCGAGCGGATCGCGCTTGCCGGTGTTGACATCGACGCGCTCGCCGGCGCGCAGGTCGTCGAGCGACTTGCCCGACAGCTTGCCGTAGCCGTCGAAGCCGCGCACGGCGTAGTTGACGTCGCCGTCCGCCGTTTGATAGGCCAGGCCTTTTTGCTCGAGCTTGCCGATGATCGACAGCATCTGCGGCACGTACTCGGTGGCGCGTGGCACGACGGTCGGCGGCAGGATGCCGAGCGCAGCCGTGTCTTCGTCCATGTACCCGACGAAGCGGCTCGTCAGTGCACCGATGGTCTCGCCGTTCTCGACGGCGCGCTTGATGATCTTGTCGTCGATGTCGGTGATGTTGCGCACGTACTCGACCTCGTAGCCGGACGCGAGCAGCCAGCGGTACACGACGTCGAACGCCATCATCATGCGTGCATGGCCAACGTGGCAGTAATCGTAAACAGTCATGCCGCAGACATACATGCCCACCTTGCCGGCGACCTTCGGGACGAAGACCTGCTTGTCACGCGCCAGCGTGTTGTAAATCTTGAGTTGGCTCATTGAATTTTCGGTTCGCACGAGGATGGCAAACGATCGCCGGCGCCGCAACGACCATCCCGGCGCAGCATTGCATGCGCGCCAGCCGGACGGGTGCAGCGTGGGGTTCGCCTGGGTCCTCGGTGTTATTCTTATTTGATAGAATGGGACGTTCGGATGCAAACGCTTCTCTTGAACGCTTCCGGGAAAGTATAGCATTGATAAAAACCCGGCTGGCCCCATACGGACCAGCTTTATTTTTGGGACAACCCTTGACAGCGCCCCGTGCGCAGTCCATCAGAGGAAGCCAGATGTCATCGTCATTCACCCGCCGCCTCGCGCTCGTGCGCATGGCCGGCGCCACCGCCGCCCTCGCCTGCGGCATGCTGTTCTCTGGCAGCGCGCTGGCAGCCGACATGCCGCAATATGCGATCAAGACCAGCATGGGCGAGATCGTCGTCGAGCTCGATCAGGAGAAAGCACCCAAGACGGTGGCCAACTTCGCGGCCTATGCCAAGTCGGGCGCCTACAACGGCACGATCTTCCATCGCGTGATCGACGGCTTTATGATCCAGGGCGGCGGCATGAACGAAAAGTTCGAGGGCCGCAAGACGCAGAAGCCCATCAAGAACGAATCGAACAACGGCCTGTCGAACAAGCCGTACACGATTTCGATGGCGCGCGAAGACAATCCTGACAGCGCCACGTCGCAATGGTTCATCAACGTGGCCGATAATTCGGGCATCGACTTTCCGTTCGTCGGCGGCTCGGGCTACACCGTGTTCGGCAAGGTGGTCAAGGGCCAGGAAACGGTCGACAAGATCAAGGCCGTGGTGGTCGACGACGTGCGCGGCATGCAGAACGTGCCGGTCGTGCCGATCAAGATTACGTCCGTGACGCTGCTCAAGGGCGACAAGCTAGTAAAATAACGGCTCAGCCGCGCCTGCATCCGGCGCGCACGCTTACCAACCACATTACAAGGACACCACATGACGACGATTCTCATCACCACCAATCAAGGCAACATCACCGCTGAACTGGACGCTGAAAAAGCACCGAAGACCGTTGCCAACTTCATCGACTACGTCAACAAGGGTCACTTCAGCAACACGATCTTCCACCGCGTGATCAAGGACTTCATGATCCAGGGTGGCGGTTTTGAGCCAGGCATGAAGCAAAAGCCAACCCCGGCAACCGTCGAGAACGAAGCCAAGAACGGCCTGAAGAACGACAAGTACACGCTGGCCATGGCCCGCACGTCGGATCCGCATTCGGCATCGGCCCAGTTCTTCATCAACACCAAGAACAACGCCTTCCTCGACTACCCGGGCCAGGACGGCTGGGGTTACGCCGTGTTCGGTAAGGTCACCGCAGGCCAGGACGTCGTCGACGCACTGAACAACGTCAAGACCAGCCGCGGCGGCATGCACTCCGACGTGCCGGTCGACCCTGTCATCATCGAGAAAATCGAAGTCCTGTAATGCGCGGCGCGCACCAGCCTCAGCCAGTCCCATGACGCTGCCTGCGCGCCCGTTCGCGCTGTTCATCTCCGACCTGCACCTGCAGGTCTCGCACCCGCGCACGCTGGAAGCGTTTCTACGCTTTCTTGCCGAGCGCGCGGTGCATGCCGAGCAGTTGTACCTGCTCGGCGATATCTTCGAATACTGGGCCGGCGACGACGACGTTGCCGACCCGTTCCACCAGACCATTATCACGGCGATCCGCGCTGTCGCCGATGCCGGCGTGGCGGTCTTCTGGATCGCTGGCAACCGCGACTTTCTGGTCGGGGAAGGCTTTGCGCACGCCGCCCATCTGACCCTGCTGCAGGAGCCTCATGTCATCGAGGCCGGCACGCGCCGCGTCGCGCTTGTGCATGGCGACGCGCAGTGCACGCTCGACACAAAGTACATGGCGTTTCGCGCCCAGGTACGCGCTCCTGACTGGCAGGCACAATTTCTTGGCATGCCGCTCGCGCAGCGCAAGGGCATCATCGCGGGACTGCGTGAAGGTTCTCGCGAAGCCCATACGGGCAAATCGTACGAGACGATGGACGTCACGCCCGATGCGGTAGCCGATGTGTTTGCCTCGCTCGATGCCGACGTCATCATTCACGGGCACACGCACCGGCCTGCCGTGCATGCGCATGGCGACAAGCTGCGCTACGTGCTGCCCGACTGGGAACTCGACGAAGCGCCACACCGCGGCGGCTGGATCGCGCTGCACGCAGACGGCAGTCTCGTCCGTCACGACGTCGACGGCGCCATCCTCTAACATTCTCCCGCGTTTTATCCGCCCCGCATGATCTCGCGTCTGCATATTGACGTTTGCGCGACCACTGTTATACTCAACTACAACACCACTTCAACAAACCACCATGAGGAGGCAAGCATGCGCAGCACCCTGACGCCGCACCGAACCACCACGGAGGCCCTAGATGACCGTCGGCTGGAACGATAAGACCCCGATTTACCGCCAGCTCAAGGAACGCGTCGTCGGCATGATGCTCGACGGCGTCCTCAAGGCTGGCGACGCCCTGCCCTCGGTGCGCCAGATCGCCGCCGACTATCAACTCAACCCAATCACCGTGTCGAAGGCCTATCAGGAACTGGTCGACGAACAACTGGTGGAAAAACGAAGGGGAATTGGCATGTATGTCACCGAAGGCGCCAGCGAGAAACTGCTGGCCAGCGAGCGCGAACGTTTCATCAATGAAGAGTGGCCGGCGATGCTCGAGCGCATCCGCCGCCTGGGCCTGGATATCAAGCAATTGCTCAACGACGCAGACAACGGTGGTGCCGCATGAACGCCGTCATTTCCGCCAGAGGCTTGAGCAAACACTACGGCAAGCGGGTCGCCGTCGACAGCATCGACATCGAGATCGCCGCCGGCCGCATCGTCGGCCTGATCGGTCCCAACGGCTCAGGCAAGACGACGACGCTCAAGGCGGCCCTCGGCCTGATCCCGTGCGAAGGCGAGCTGTCGGTGCTGGGCCTGGATCCGCGCACGCAGCGCGACGAGCTGATGAAGGATGTCTGCTTCATCGCCGACGTCGCCATCCTGCCGCGCTGGTTGCGCGTGAAGGATGCGGTCGACTTCGTAGCGGGCGTGCATCCGCGCTTCGATCGCAGCAAGGCCGAACGCTATCTCGCCAACACCAAGCTGACGCCGACGATGAAGGTCAAGGAAATGTCCAAGGGCATGATCGTGCAACTGCACCTGGCGCTCGTGATGGCGATCGACGCGAAGCTGCTGGTGCTGGACGAGCCGACGCTGGGCCTGGACATCATCTACCGCAAGACGTTCTACCAGAACCTGCTCGAAGACTATTTTGACGAGAACAAGACGATCGTCATCACCACGCACCAGGTCGAGGAAGTCGAGCACATCCTGACCGACCTGCTGTTCATCCGCGACGGCAAGATCGCGCTGGCCGCGTCGATGGAGGAAATTGGCGAGCGCTACGTCGAAGTCATGGTGGGCAGCGACAAGGTGGCCGCGGCCAGAGCGCTGCAACCGATCGACGAGCGCACCGTGTTCGGCAAATCCGTGATGCTGTTCGACGCACTGCGCGCCGGCGGCCTGTCCCGCACCCAGCTGGCTGCACTCGGCGAGGTACGCAACCCGAGCGTGGCAGACCTGTTCGTCGCCACCATGAAAGGAACCTACGCATGACTACGCCAATGAGCACCATGAAATGGCTGATCCGGCGCGAACTGTGGGAACACAAGGGCGCCTTCTTCTGGGCGCCAATGGCCGTGGCCGCCGTGCTCGTGCTGCTGTTCGGTGGCGGCTTCTTGTACGCGATCATCGCCAACCCGTCGTTCCACGTGCAGGTCAGTGGCGAACAAGTGATGACGGTCAATGGCCTGCCGCCGGCGATGCTGGCCAAGCTGGCCGCTGCCGCCGCGTCGAGCTACCTGGTGATCACGGCCCCGCTGTTCTTCGTGCTGCCGGTGGTCGTGTTCTTCTACTGCATGGCGGCGCTGTACGACGACCGGCGCGACCGCAGCATCCTGTTCTGGAAATCGCTGCCATTGTCCGATGCGCAGACCGTGCTGTCGAAGGCAGTAACCGCGCTGCTGGTCGCGCCACTGGCGACCATCGCGATCGGCATTGCGGCCTCGCTGATCCTGCTGGTGATCGGCCTGCTGGGCGGCGCCATCAAGGGCATCAACCTGATCGCGCCGGTGCTGGCCAATGTCGACTTCTATCTGGCGCCCGTGTATCTGATCAGCTTCCTGCCGCTGTACATCCTGTGGGCGCTGCCGACGGTAGGCTGGCTGCTGCTGGTGTCGAGCTGGGCAAAGTCGCGCGTGTTCCTGTGGGCCGTCGGCGCGCCATTGGTGGCGCTCGCTATCCTGGCGTGGTTCGATTTCCTGGCCGGGCGTTTTGCCGGCGTGTCGATGAACGTCAAGTGGTTCGGTGAAGAGATCGTGGCGCGGGTTCTTCTGGGCGTGTTCCCCGGGATCTGGTTCGGCGAAGTCAATGGCGCGGCGCTGGCGCAGCAGCAACAGGCCGGTCTGGATGGTCCGCTGCTGTTGGGTACGTCGTATGCCACACTGCTCACGCCGGGTGTCTGGATCGCGGCCGCTACTGGCTGCACGATGATCTACGGCGCGATTCGCCTGCGCCGCTGGCGTGACGAGGGTTGAACGTGATGCGACTTCCTTCCATCCTGATGCTCGCGATGCTAGTCGGTGTCAACGTCAGCGCCAGCGCTGCCGACACGCCACCGGACAGTCCCGAGACCATCCATGTCAACGCGATCCGCAAGCCGGAAGTGCGCAAGTACACGGCGATCGTCGCGGGCCTGGACGCCTTCGAGCGCCATCACAGCATGGCACCAAAAGCCGAGGTCCTGCGCTTCCGGGTCGAGCGGCGCGCCTGGACGGACAACACGCCCAAGTCGGGTGAGGCGCCACTGGCGCTGCGCCTGCAAGGCAAGGACGACTTCGTGCTGCCGCTGGTCTTGAACGATGCATTCGAGACCGTCGTACCGCGCAGCAGCGCGGCGCTGGCGGCGGACAGCGAACTGGTGCTCAATCGGAAACGGCGGATGGTCCGCGTCACGCCGCTGGTGCGCTCCCCTGGCCTGCCAGAGAACGTGCGGCGCCTGGGCGACCTGCGGCTTGAATGCCACGTGCTGGTCGCGATCGGCAAGGAGGAGCTTGGCCTGATGCGCACATTGGTCGTCAACAGCCTGCTACTGACGCCCAACTGGTGCAGCTTCTTCAATGTCGAGCGCGAGGGCTTTCAATTCGACACGCCAGCGACCCTTGCGCGCGCCACCTTGCGTGAAGGCGATCGCACGAAAAACCTGCCAGTCGAAGGGCGCAGCTTTCGCACCGCCATGAACGATCCGGACTGGAGCGACGACGCGCTGATCGAACTGGCGTTCGAGCCGGTTACTGGAACTGCTGGCGAAACGCCTCGAACTGGCCCTTGAGGTCTTCCATCTCGCCGCGCAGCGCGGCGACTTCTTCTTCGAGCTGCGCGATGCGACCACCCTGCGTCAGGTTGCTCGCGCTGCTGGATGTCTGCTCACTGCCGGCGACGATGGTGATCTCGCCGCCCAGCAGCTGGCCGTAACGCGATTCCTTCGTGCCCGGCGCGCGCTCGAGTTTCACGACCAGCGGCGGGTATTTGTCGATCAAAAACTGCAGCGCCGTTTCGACATCGGCCACGGTCTTGAATTCGTGCAGGCGCCCGCTGCGGGTGCGGATTTCGCCGGCGGTCTGCAGGCCGCGCAGCATCAGGATGGTGAGCACGGCGAGTTTATCCTGCTCGAGCGTCCACTTGATGCGCATGCGGTGCTCGTACTTGACGACGCGTGCACCGGCCTGCGAGATGGCGTTCACGAGCTTGCGCTCGGCCAGCCGCTGCAGCGTGTCGAGCACGACCGCTTCGCTGATCTGCATGACCGGATCGCGGCTCGACAACTGGTTGCAACCATTGACGATCGCGTTCAGCGACATCGGATAATTATCGGGCGTCAAGCCTTCTTTTTCGGCCAGCACGGCCAGCACGCGCAGCTCGACCGGATCGAGTACCGCCACCATTTCATTCGTCATGCGTTTCCTTGTTATGCCAAACGGTTCAGTTATTCGACGCGAGTTTACCACCGTCGTTGGCGCAGGATGGCCTGGCGTGTTTCGTCGCCGATTCGGGAAGAGCGTTACTGGCTGGGGATTTGGTACTGCGGAGGGATGAAACTGCCCGGATTGCCGCGAGCGCGACAATCCGGACATGAAGAACAATCAGCTGTCGCGGCCGATACGCTGGCGGCGCGCTTCGTACAGGCAGACGCCCGAAGCCACCGAGACGTTCAGGCTTTCGACTGAACCGAACATCGGGATGCTGACCAGCACATCGCAGGTCTCGCGCGTCAGGCGGCGCATGCCCTCGCCTTCCGAACCCATGACCAGTGCGGCCGGGCCCGAGAAGTCGGCTTCGTACAGACCCTTGTCGGCGTCGTCCGTGGTGCCGATCAGGAGAATGTCGCGCTCCTTCAGCTCGCGCATCGTGCGCGCCAGGTTGGTCACCGTGATGTACGGGACCGTCTCGGCGGCGCCGCTGGCGACCTTGGCGGCGGTGGCGTTCAGGCCCACCGCACGGTCCTTCGGCACGATGACCGCGTGCGCACCGACACCGTCGGCCACGCGCAGGCAGGCGCCCAGATTGTGCGGATCGGTGATGCCGTCCAGGATCAGCAGCAATGGCGGACCTTCGATGGCGTCAAGCAGCTCATCGAGATTGCGCGCCAGCGCGAGCTGGCTGGCAAACGCGATCACGCCCTGGTGACGGCGGGTACCGGTGATCTTGTCGAGACGCGCTGCCTCGACCGGCATCACGCGCACGCCGGCTGCCTTGGCGTGGGCGATCAGATCCTTCATGCGGCCGTCGTTGCGCTCGGCATCGACGAAGATTTCTTCCACCGACTGGGCCTCGTGACGCAGTCGCGAGGTCACGGCGTGGAAGCCGAACATCATTTTATTTTTCATTTGCTACTTTTCGAATACTTTCAGGGACTTACTTCTTGCTGGTTTTGGCTGCGGTCTTTGCTGCAGTCTTCGACGCGGTCTTCACTGCGGTCTTGGCTTCAGCTTTGGCCGGAGCCTTGACAGCCTTCGGCGCAGCCGGCTCGGCGACAGCCTTGGCTGCGGTCTTGCGTGGCGCCGCTGCCGCCTTTTTGGCTGGTGCTTTGGCAGCGACTGCCTCGGCCGGGGCCTTGGTGGCTGCTGCCTTGGCTGGCGTTTTGACCGCTGCTGCCTTGGCCGGGGCCTTGACCGCTGCTGCCTTGACCGGCGCCTTGACAGCGACGGTTTCAACCGGAGCCTTGACTGCTGCTGACTTGGCTGGTGCCTTGATTGCTGCCTTCTTCGCTGGTGCCTTGACCGCTGCTGCTTTGGCCGGTGCTGCTTTGGCCGGTGCGTCAACTGGTGCTGCGGCGACGGGCGCTTTTACAGCAGCCGTCTTGGTAGCAGCCTTTTTGGCTGGCGCCTTGACCGCTGGCGCTGCCACGACGGGTGCTGCCACGACTGGTGCAGCTGCAACTGGCGCCGCCACTGCTGGCGCTTTCGCGGCCGCTTTCTTTGCTGCGGCTTTCACTGGCTTGGCTTCGGCAACCGGTGCTGGCGCAGGGGCTGGTGCAGCCGCGACCACGTCGTTGACGGCGGCCTTGGTTGCACGTGGCTTGCGCGCTGGCGCTGGGGCCGCGACTGCTTCGGCAGGCTTTGGCTGCGCAACCGGCGCTGGTGCTGCTGCAACCGGTGCTGGTGCTGCAACCGGTACCGGCGCTGGCTTCTGCGCCTGCACTGGCGCTGGTTTCTGCGCCTGCACTGGTGCTGGTGCCGGCTTCGCTGCCTGCACTGGTACCTGTGGCGTCGCTGTCGTCATTGGTGCCGCTGCTGCTGCCGCAGCGCGCTCAGCCGCCTTGGCCTTCTGACGGGCCTTGCGCGATTTCGGCTTGGCCTGTTGCGGCTCGATGCCATCCTGACCAAGCGGACGTGCAATCTCGAGTGGCGACTGCTGTGGACGACCTTGATCGTTATTGCCGCCGTTGTTGCCGCCGTTGTTGCCTGGCTTCGGCCCACGCGAACGACCACCGCGCGAACGCTTACCGTTCCCGCCGTTGTTGTTGCCGTTACCGCCGTTGTTGTTACCGTTGCCGCCGTTCTGATTGCCGTTGTTGCCGCCACCACCATTGCCGCCATTGTTCTGACGACCATCGTTCGTGCGTGGCTCATTGCTGCGCTGTTCCTTGTTGCGGCCACCCTGATTGCGATCGCGCCCGGCATCATCACCCGACGACTCGGCGCCCGGCGCGGACGCAAGCGTCAGGTCGATCTTGCGCGATTCCAGATCGACGCGTGCGACCTTGACGGTCACCTTGTCGGTCAGGCCATAGCTCTGGCCCGTACGCTCGCCACGCAGCACATGGCGCGCTTCGTCGTACTGGAAGTAATCGGCGCCCAGCTCGGTGACGTGCACCAGGCCTTCGACAAACAGCTCGTCCAACTGCACGAAGATGCCGAAGGTGGTCACGCCAGCGATGGTGCCCGTGTACTCTTCGCCGATCTTGTCCTGCATGAAGAAGCACTTGAGCCAGTTTTCGACGTCGCGCGACGCTTCGTCGGCGCGGCGTTCGTTGGCCGAGCAGTGCACACCCAGGGCGTCCCAGATGGTCAGGTCTTTTTCGTTCTTCGGCGCCTTGCCGTCGGCCTTGTCTTTCGCGGCCTGCTTGCGGGCCGAGTTCGACTGCGTCGTGTTCAGCTTGGCCAGGTCGATGCCCTTCGGCTCGTACTTCTTGCCGAGCAGGATCGCCTTGATCGCGCGGTGCGTCAGCAGATCGGGGTAGCGGCGGATCGGGCTGGTGAAGTGCGCGTACGCTTCGAACGCCAGGCCGAAGTGGCCGACGTTGTCCGGGCTGTAGACGGCCTGCTGCATCGAGCGCAGCATCATCGTCTGCAGCAGTTGCGCATCAGGCCGCTCCTTGATCTGCTGCATCACGGCGGCGTAGTCGCGCGCGCTCGGCTTGTTGCCGCCGGCCAGGTTCAGGCCCACCTGCTTGAGGAAGGTGCGCAGCTGGTTCAGCTTTTCTTCGGTCGGCGTCGCGTGAATGCGGAACGTGCCCGGATGCTTGTGGCGCAGCAGGAAATCAGCGGCGCACACGTTGGCCGACAGCATGCACTCTTCGATGAGGCGGTGCGCGTCGTTGCGGGTGCGTGGAATGATCTTTTCGATCTTGCCCAGCGCATTGCAGACGATATAGGTTTCGGTGGTCTCGAAGTCAATGGCACCGCGCTCCTGGCGCGCCTTGAGCAGCGCGCGGAACACCTGGTTCAGGTGTTGCAGATGCGGGACGATGCCTGGACGCTTCTTGGCTTGCTCGCCGTTGGTGTCAGCCAGGATGTCGGCCACTTCGTTGTAGGTCATGCGCGCAGCCGAGTGCATCACGGCCGGGTAGAACTGGTACGCGGTGACTTCGCCATCCTGCGAGACCACCATGTCGCACACCAGCGTGCAACGGTCGACCGCCGGGTTCAGCGAGCACAGGCCGTTCGACAGCTTCTCGGGCAACATCGGGATCACGCGGCGCGGGAAGTAGACGGACGTCGAGCGTTCGATCGCGTCAGCATCGAGCGCCTCGTTCGGCTTGACGTAATGGCTCACGTCGGCGATCGCAACCAGCAGGCGGAAACTGTTCACGCCCTTGATGGTCACCGGTTCGCAATAGACGGCATCGTCGAAGTCGCGTGCGTCTTCGCCGTCGATCGTCACCAGCGGCACGTCGCGCAGATCCACGCGGTTGGCCAGATCGGCATCGATGACTTCGTTCGGCAGGCGAGCGGCCTGCTTGAGCGCGGCCGGCGAGAAGATGTGCGGCACGCCGAACTTGCGCACGGCGATTTCGATTTCCATGCCCGGATCATCGAGCTCGCCCAACACTTCGACGATACGGCCGGTCGGCTTCTGGAAGCGGCCTGGCTGCTCCAGCAATTCGACACTGACGACCTGCCCTGCACGCGCGTTGCCGGTCGGACCGGTAACGATCACATCCTGGGCGATGCGCTGGTCTTCGGGCGAGACGATCCACGCGCCTTCTTCATTGAGCAGGCGACCGATGATGTGCGTGTTGGCACGCTGGACGACTTCGACGATCGAGCCTTCCGGACGGCCGCGGCGGTCCATGCCCGTCACGCGCGCCATGACGCGGTCGCCGTGCAGCACTTTCTGCATTTCACGGTCGGACAGGAACAGGTCGGGACCCGGTTCGTCGGGAATCACGAAGCCAAAACCGTCGCGATGCGCGCTGACTTTACCGGCCACGAAGGCGGAATGATCAGCCAGCATATAGTTGCCGCTACGGTCGGAACGGATCTGGCCGTCACGCTCCATGGCGTTCAGGCGGCGGCCGAGGACTTCCTGCGCTGCGGGCTGAACATCAAGGGCGTGTGCCAGGGCGGCTGCATCGAGCGATTCAGCGGCGTCGCGGAAGACAGCGAGGATTTCCTCGCGGCTTGGAATGGTATGAGTAGGTTGCTTCAAATCGATTCTTTTTTCTTTTGGCCAGTAGAGCGCCGCACATCACATAAGGGCGGCAGCGTGGTTAATTGACACCATGACAGGCGTAGTGTAACGGAGGTCTATCCGATTCGCCTAACATGATGTGCGCCAACGACCTGCGCCCGTGCAACGAGATGCTTATACGGGATGCTTGCGCGTGAGTCCTTGTCAAGAACTTCACCTAGGGTCTTTGACTATTGAAAATGATCCGCTATAATCTCGCTCTCTTCAGCAACGGCGACAACGCCGGGGCGATGAAAAGCAGGGGTAACAGAGTATGTTTGATGCGAAGTCAGCTATTTTCAGGAATAGTTGATCTGGCGGAAAATGACAAACCCTGCTATTGTAGCAGAGATGTTCTTGCAGTGCCCACGTGGCGGAATTGGTAGACGCGCATGGTTCAGGTCCATGTGCCGCAAGGTGTGGGGGTTCGAGTCCCTCCGTGGGCACCAAAAAGTTCATCAGGTTGTAAAGTTTTACGGTAGTTGCAGTGCCCACGTGGCGGAATTGGTAGACGCGCATGGTTCAGGTCCATGTGCCGCAAGGTGTGGGGGTTCGAGTCCCTCCGTGGGCACCAAAGGTTTCAAGCAGAGTATCAAGTAGCACGCAGTATCGTTGTTGAGTAGTCCCAGTGCCCACGTGGCGGAATTGGTAGACGCGCATGGTTCAGGTCCATGTGCCGCAAGGTGTGGGGGTTCGAGTCCCTCCGTGGGCACCAAAAGTCTATCTCGCAGTAAGTAGTCAGCAGTATCGTTGTCAGCAGTTGCAGTGCCCACGTGGCGGAATTGGTAGACGCGCATGGTTCAGGTCCATGTGCCGCAAGGTGTGGGGGTTCGAGTCCCTCCGTGGGCACCAAAAAATGTAATGAGTTTGTGGACCCCGTGTCCCGCAAAACGCCGTAGCCTTTGAAACAGGGTTACGGCGTTTTGCGTTGTGCCTCACGTTTTCTGGCGCAGACTCAGTGCGCCGCCAGATCGTCCAGAATGGGGCAGGCCGAGCGCGCGTCACCGTGGCACGACGCCGCCAAACTCACCAGCGTACGCCGCATCGCCGCCATCTCGGCGATCTTGCGGTCCAGCTCCTCGATATGTGTCTGCGCCAGTGCGCGCACATCGGCACTGGCCCGGCCCTTGTCTTCCCACAGCGCCAGCAGATTCCTGATCTGGTCCAGCGAAAAGCCCAGTGCCCGGCCGCGGTGAATGAATTGCAGTACGCGCACCTCGCGCTCGCTGTAGAGGCGATAACCGGCATCCGTGCGACGTGGCGCCGGCACCAGGCCAATGGATTCGTAGTGGCGAATCATCTTGGCCGTGACGCCAGACGCGCGGGCGGCGTCGCCGATGTTCATGCTCGATGCGGGTGCTTGCACGGTACGCTCCTGTCGTGGGTCAGGCACCAGCTTACACCTTGCCATGATGGCAAGGACAAGTGCGCGCTTGACTTGAACGCCGTAACGGTCGAGCATGGACGTCATGCAGATTCTTCGCTCTGCCGCCCTGGGGGCGGCGCTCATGGTTGTCGTCGCTTCCAGCCTGGCTGCACCGGCGCCGTATTACCAATGGCGCAGCAAGCTCACCGGCGAGCTGGCCTGTTCGCCGACGCCGCTGGGTGAAGGCTGGGTCAAGGCAACCGGCCCGTATCGCGACGCGCGTTGCGAAAAACCCATCGTTGTTAAATAATGAATCCGGCAGACGTCGTTTGTCTGTCATTGTTCAGCTTTCAAAAACAGCTTACCCACTGAGGAGACACCCCATGTTTACCAGCCCGGAACAGTTTGCCAACGCCACGAAAACCCTGTTCGACCTGCAGATGCAGACCTTCAACGCGCTGGCCGGCAAGACCGTCAAGGGCGTCGAGCAGGTCGTCGCCCTGAACATGAACGCCATCAAGAGCACGATGGACAGCACGATGCAGGCGAGCCGTGACGTCGCCCAGGCCGGCAATCCGAAGGCCGCGTACGAGTCGCTCGCGGCGCGCATGCAGCCAGCGGCCGGCGTGACCAACGCGGCCGAGTACACGACGCAGTTGAAAGCCATCATCGACGACATGCACAACGAGTTCCGCGGTGCGGCCGATGCGCACGCGGTCGAAGCGAAGAACACGCTGTCGGCGCTGATCTATGACGTCACCCAGAACGTCAAGCCGGGGTCGGAGAATGCGGTCCAGATCATGAAGGCGGCGATCGACAATGCCTTCAAAGGGTATGAACAGGTGACGGCCGCCACGCGCCAGGCCGTGCAGACGGTCGAAGCGCAGTTCGAACGCGCCAGCACCATCGTCACCCCCGGTGGCGGCAAGCAGGACAAACCCGAGTAAGCCCAGGTAAGCCCATTCTTCAGCAACCCGGCCCCTCAGGGCGCCGGGAGCTTCGCAGGCTGGTCCACCTGGCCGTCAATTCCCAGCAAGTCTTCGAGTCGCAACAGCGACGCTTCGTCCTTGATCACCGAACGCAGCCAGGCATGCAGTGGCTGCTCGCCCCAACGCGCCGCTTTCTCTGCCAGATACGCAACGGGACTGTGCGGCTCCGTGCGCCGGAAAAACGCGGCGACCTGGCGCAGCTGCGCCAGCGCCTGATCGCGCTGCAAAACCGGCGCGCCCCGAAGCACAGCTTGCGCCACAGCGATGGCGCTGCCCTCACCTGCGCTCGTTGCCGTATTGTCCGCCGCCGCTGCCGGCAAGCCCGCTGACATCAGGTCGATGACGTCGCGCAGCGCCGTGCGGGCCGCGCGATAGCTTGGGCCATCGTTGCCCAGTCGCGCGTCAACGACCCGTTCCAGTTCATCCAGCGCCACAACGCACGCTTCGCAGTCGGTCAGCACCATCTGCACGAACGCCGGCTTGGCGCGTGCACGCAGCGCGTCCAGTTCGGCCACCGCTTCCGGCCCGCGTGTGCGCGCCACTTCCCATGCCTGCATTGTCAGCGCGCCGCCCTCGTCCAGCGCGACCCCCTTGGCCAGCGGCGCCACGTGGCTGGCCAGCCAGGCCAGGATGCCGATGCGTCGCTCGACGCCATCTTCGTCAGACTGTGGATGCACGCCGTCCCAGTAACGCTCGCACAATGCCGCCACCAGGCCCAGGCCGTCGGCCAGACCGCGCATGCCGCCGGTTTTTGTGCTTGCCTCGGTCAGCCAGACGGCCAGTTGCAGATCCTTGCTACGCGTTTCGAGCAGGATGGTGCAGTGTTTGCCGACGAATTTCCAGTCGGCCTCCTTGAGCGTCGTCACCCAGGCGCCCTGCTCCAGCGATGGATCGTCGGCCAGGCGCGCACGGACAATGGCGTCGACTTCGGGCGCAAACGCCAGGTCGGCGCCGCACGGATTGTCCGGCGTGATCGGTTTGAGAAGAGCGGCGATATCGAGCATGATGTCTCCTTGAGATCAAGCCTGCACCGGCTCGATCAGGTACTTGAACTTGCCGGCGCGGGTGGCGCCGACCTTCACGCGCGCGATGGCGCCGCCTTCCATCATCCGCGCCAGCACGCTGTCGGCGATTTCGGGCAGCAGCGTGCCGCCCAGGATGTTGTCGACGTTGCGCGCGCCGGAATCGACTTCCGTGCAGCGGCTGAGCACTGCCGCCACCAGCGCGTCGTCGTACTCGAAAAGGGCCTTATGGTTGTCCAGCACGCGCACGCCGATGCGCGCGAGCTTCAGGCGGATGATATTGGCCAGCACCTCGTCGCCGATCGGATAGAACGGCACCACGCTCAAGCGGCCCAGGAACGCCGGCTTGAAATGCTTCATCAGGCTCGGACGCAGCAGGTCGGCCAGCGCGTCGGGCGTGGGCATGTCGGCGACCGGCTTGTTCAGGCACGCGGCCATCACTTGGCTGGCCCCGACGTTCGACGTCAGGATGATGATCGTGTTGCGAAAGTCGATGTCGCGCCCTTCGGCGTCGTCCATCACGCCCTTGTCGAAGACCTGGAAGAACAGCTCGAGCACGTCCGGGTGCGCTTTCTCGGCTTCGTCGAGCAGCACCACACTGTACGGGTTGCGCCGCACCGCTTCGGTCAGCACGCCGCCCTCGCCATAACCGACATAGCCGGGCGGCGAGCCTTTCAGGCCGGAGACGCTGTGCGCTTCCTGGTATTCGCTCATATTGATCGTGATGAGTTTGCGCTCGCCGCCGTACAGGATGTCGGCCAGCGCCAGCGCCGTTTCGGTCTTGCCTACGCCCGAGGTGCCGACAAACAGGAACACGCCCTTCGGCTTGTTCGGATCGTCCAGATTGGCGCGCGCCGTGCGCACGCGCTGGGCCACGACGCTGCTGGCGTGGCGCTGGCCGAGGATGCGCTCGTCGAGCATCGCCTGCAGATTCATGACAGTGCGGATTTCATCCTTGACCATGCGTCCGAGCGGGATGCCGGTCCAGGCCGCGACGATGGCGGCGACCGTGTGCCCGTCGACCTGCACCGGCACCAGTGGCGCGTCGCCTTGCAGAGCGCGCAGGCGCTCAGCGAGCGCGCGCAGTTGCGCACTGCCACTCCCTGCTGCGTTCAACCCGGTCGCTTCGAGTTCGGCGCGCAGCGTGGCGATCTGGCCCGCCAGGACCTGCTCCTCGGCCCAGCGGCTGTGCAGCGCGGCCTGCTCGGCAGCCGCACTGGCGCGCTCTTCGCCCAGCGACGCCAGCGCGGACGCGTGATCCTCGCCGGCACTGGCGTCGCGGCGCAGGGCTATGACGCTGGCGTCCAGGCGCTCGATACGGCGCCCGCAATCTTCCAGCAATGCCGGCGTCGCGCTCTGGCCCAGCGCCACCCTCGCGCAAGCCGTGTCCAGCACACTGATCGCCTTGTCCGGCAACTGACGCCCGCTGATGTAGCGGTGCGACAAGCGCACTGCCTCGGTAATCGCCTCGTCGTAGATGCGCACGCCAAAGTGCTGTTCCATCAATGGCGCCATCGCGCGCAGCATCGCAGCCGCCGTGTCTTCGTCGGGCTCTTCGACCTTGATCACCTGGAAGCGCCGTGCGAGCGCCGCATCCTTTTCGAAGTATTTCTTGTACTCGCCCCAGGTGGTCGCGGCGATCGTGCGCAGCTCGCCCCGCGCGAGCGCAGGCTTGAGCAGGTTGGCCGCATCGTTCTGGCCCGCCGCGCCGCCGGCGCCGATCATCGTATGCGCTTCGTCGATGAAGAGAATGATCGCGTGGGGGCTCTGCTTGATTTCCTGGATCACGTTCTTGAGGCGGTTTTCGAACTCGCCCTTCACGCTGGCGCCGGCCTGCAGCAGGCCCATGTCGAGCGTGTGGATCTCGGCGCCCTTGAGCACATCCGGCACGTCACCCAGCGCGATGCGCAGCGCCAGGCCTTCGACAACGGCGGTTTTGCCGACGCCCGCCTCGCCGGTCAGGATCGGGTTGTTCTGGCGCCGGCGCATCAGGATGTCGATCGCCTGGCGGATTTCCATGTCGCGGCCAATGACCGGATCGAGCTTGCCATCGCGCGCACGCGCCGTCAGGCACGTCGTGTACTGGCCGAGGGCCGGCGTGGCGCGGTTTGCGGACTGCGCCAGCCCGGAGGCGGCGTCCGGCCCGGACTCGCCGACCTCGGGCGCGATGCCCGGCTCTTCGACCGAACCGCGCGTCAGGCGTTCGGGATCGTGCTTCAGGCGATCAAGCGGGAAGCGCGCGAACAGCGGCGATGCGCGCTGCGCCAGTTGCGCCAGCGACGGCTCGGTCAACAGGGCAAGCAGCAGATGGCTGCTGCGGATCGTTGGCGGTCCGCCGACCCCGAGCGACGCGATCAGCCAGGCGTGCTCGAACAGCAGCGGCAGATGGCGTGAAAACACGGGCGTGCGCGCGCTGCCGGTGGCAAAGCGCGCCACTTCGCGGCGCAGGTCGGCGTCAAGACCGGTCAAACTGATGTCGCAGTGGCGCGCGATCGCAGCCAAGTCGCTGCCCGGCTGCTCGATCAGGCCAAGAAACAGGTGCTCGACATCGACTTCGTACTGGCCCAATCCAACGCAGATGCCGGCCGCGCGCGTGGCCGCCGCGCGGGTGGTGTCGTTGAGCTTCGAGATCAGTGTCTTGAGATTGATGTCCATCTTGCCTCCTGGTCAGGTGCCGTCGCGGCCTTTGCCGGGTCGGACGGTGCGGTGGATGTCGTAGTGCAGCGACGACGGTTGCAGCACCGCGTTGAAGTTGATCGCCTCGTGCTGGCCGCCCAGCGCCAGACGGGCGTGGATGGCGAACTGCAGCCGATTCACGGCGCCCGCATCCGGCTCGAGCACGGCGCGTACGTCGGACAGGCGCGGCTCGTGCGCCGCGATCGCCGCTTCGATGCTGGCGCAGATGGCAGCGCGGTCGATGCTGCTGGTCAGGCACAGGCCCGCGAAATCGACCAGGCCATACTGCAGCAGCGACGTGCGCGCATGCGGGTAGCCAGTCAGGTCGCCGGCATCGAGCGCGATGCGGGTATTGAGCAGCGCTTCAAGGTCGCGCGCGACGCTGTCCTTGAAGCCCTCGATGCCAATCCGGGGGCCGGAGGTGTCAGGGACAGCATCGCGACGTTCGTCCATCAGCCGGTCGAGCAGGCCGGGCGTACAGCCTTGCATGGTGTCTCCCAGGGAGTTGGTACGATGAATACGCGGCGGCGCGCGGCCGCCGCGTGGAAAGCGGCGGGCGCCGCTCAGACGATCTTGTTGGCCGCCAGGTCCCAGCCGCCCGAGGTGTTGCCGCCCGCGCCGCCGGTCACCTTCTGCTGGGTGTATTTCCACTTGATCTTCGAGAACTTCAGCCCCACCGCTTCGTGGATGATGCTGCCTTCGGCGACGCTCGGCTGGACGCCGCCGATCAGCACGTTTTCAAGCTCGATCTCGAAGTACTTGATGCGCTCGCCCTGGCCATCGGCGCGCATGAATTCCAGCTTGGCCTTGGGGATGGTTTTGCCTGCCGAGCAGGTCTGCAACAGGATGGGCGAGGCCAGGTCGGCGAGCTTGGTCAGCGCGATTTCCTGGTGCTCGCAGCGCTCAGCGGTGTGGCCGCCGCCGGTGGATGCCGTGGCCGAACGGGGCTGGCTCACGCCCCAGTTCACCGAGGTGCACTCGATCCAGTCCTTGTGCCGGTGATCCTGCGACTCGCCTTTGATCCCGTCGATCTGCAGGTACACGTCAATTGCCATGTTCTACTCCAAGTGTGATTGAAACGTCGGTTGAATAACAAGATGGTTACAGCAGTCAGTTCTTGGTCGATTGCGGCAACTCCGCGACCAAACGGAGCGAAACGGACAGCTCGTCGAGCTGGAAATGCGGTCGCAGGAACGACACGGCGCGGTAGACGCCGGGCCGGCCCGGCACCTCGGAGACCTGCACGCTGGCTTCGCGCAGCGGGAACTGCGCTTTCTGGTCCTGGCTGGCGTTATCGTCGAGCAGGACGTATTGGGTGAGCCAGCGGTTCAGGTAATCCTCGACATTGGACGCTGCCGCGAAGCTGCCGATCTTGTCGCGCATCATGGATTTCATGTAGTGCGCAATCCGCGACACGGCAAAGATGTATTGAAGTTGCGACGACAGCACCGCATTCGCATTGGCCGCTTCGTTGTTGTACTTGCGCGCCTTCTGCGCCGACTGCGCGCCAAAAAACGCCGCGTACGACGTGTTCTTGCAGTGCACGAGCGAGATGAAGCCCAGGTCCGACAGCTCTTTCTCGCGCCGGTCCGTGATCGCCACTTCGGTCGGGCATTTCAGCGCCACCTCGCCCTCGTCGGTCTTGAACGTGTGCGTCGGCAGATTTTCGACCAGGCCGCCGCCCTCGACGCCGCGGATTGCCGCGCACCAGCCGTAATCCTCGAACGCGCGCGTCAGGCGCGCGCCGAACGCATACGCGGCGTTGCACCACAGGTAGCGCGAATGGTCGCTGCCGTCGACGTCCTCGACGTAGTTGAAGCCTTCGGTGGTCATGCCGTCGGCCGGGTGATACGGCAGCCGGCCCAGAAAGCGCGGCAGCGTCAGGCCGACGTAGCGCGCGTCCTCCGATTCCCTGAACGCCTTCCACTTCGCGTATTCGGCAGTGTCAAACACCTTGGACAGGTCGCGCGGCTTGCCCAGGTCACCGAAGCTCTCGACGCCGAACAGTTCGGGGCTGGAGGACGTGATGAACGGCGCGTGGCTGGCGGCGGCCACGTGCGACATCTGTTCCAGAAAGTACATGTCTTCGGGCTGGCGCGAGATCTCGAAGTCGCCGATCAGCGTGCCGTATGGCGCGCCGCCGAAGGTGCCGAATTCTTCCTCGTAGATTTTCTTGAACATCGTGCTCTGGTCGAACTCCATGGCCGACTGGAAGTCTTTCACCAGCTCGCGCTTGGACGCGTTGAGCATGCGGATCTGCAGGTTGGCGCCGGTCGTGCTGTTCCTGACCAGGTATTGCAGGCCGGTCCAGCTGCGCTCGAGCTTCTGGAATTCGGGCGCGTGCATGACGGCGGAGAGCTGCTCGGAGATCATCCGGTCGAGCTCCGCCAGCCGGACATCGATCGTGGCCGACAGGTTCGATGACATCACCATCGTGCCCTGCATGACCTGGCTGACCAGCTCCGAGATCAGGTCGCGCGCCCGTGCATGCTCGCTGCTGGACGTGGCCACGCGGCTTTGTTCGACGATCTCGTCGAGCAGCGTCGCATCCAGTTCGGGCGCGCCCGGCTGTGCATTGATTGCGTCGAGAACCGCGGCCATCTCAACCCTCCTCGCCCGCACTGCCCACGTCACCGTGCTGCTTGCGCAGGCTGCCCAGCTTTTCCGTATTGCCCAGCACGTCGGTCAGGATGTCTTCGAGCTTGTCGTTGCCGGCCAGCTTGTTGCGCAGGTCGGCCAGCTTGGTACGCGCCTCGAGCAGCCCGGCCAGCGGCGCCACCTGGCGCACGACCGATTCGGGCCGGAAGTCGGCCATTTCGCGAAACTGCAGCTGCACGCCGAACGTGCCACCATCCGGCGACAGGTGGTTCTCGACCTGGAAGCTCGCCACCGGCGCGACACCGCCCAGCACTTCGTCGAAATTGGCGGCATCGACGTTGACGAACTTGCGGTCCTTCAGACGCTTTTTTTCAAGCTGCGGATCGGTCCCGAAATCGCCGACCACGCCGACCACGAACGGCAGTTCCTTGTTCTCCGTCGCGTCGCCAATCTCGACGTCATACGTCATCTGCACGCGCGGCGCGCGCACCTTCTGCAACCGTTTTTGCACGCTCTCGTTCTTGGCCATATCGACTCCAGTGGGGGATGGGATGGCCGGCGTAACCGGCCCCTGGTAAGGGCTGCGGCGTTATTTGAGGACATCGAACGGACTGCCGCCCGCAGTAGCAGGCGCCGGCCGCGATGGTGCCACCACCACCGGCTGGGTCGGCGGCTTGCGCACCGGTGCGCGCGTCACCGGGCGCGGGTTGACCAGGACTTCCTCGCCCAGGCTGGTGCGCAGCAGTCTGGCCAGATCCTGTGCCTCGCTGCGCACCGAACCCTGCAAATTGTTCTTGCGGGTGAGGTCAGCCAGCGCCTTGCTGGCCACCCGCAGCCCGCTGACGGCAAGGATGCTGTAGGCCAGCGTGTCATTGGGATCGCGCGCCAGCGCTTGCTGCGCATTGCTGATCGCCTCGCCATAGTGGCTGGCGTCGAACCGGATCTGGGCCATACGCACCCACGGTTTCTTGTCGACGGGATGGGCCACGCTGGCCGATTGAAGCAGCAGGATCGCCTGTTCGGGCTGGCGCGCTGCCAGTGCCGCATCGGCCTGCACGTAGAGGTTGCCGGATACGGCGGCGCGCGGTGCGCTCCCGCCCGTCCCTTCTGTGGCGCACCCTGCCAGGACGGCGACGCCGAGCAGCATGGGTAACAGTCGTTGGCGAATCATGTTCGGCTCCGGTGAATAAACAAGCCACCATTATTCGCATCGAGACCCATGCGAAGTTGTGCCCTGTCAACGGCAAGCGAATTCAGCAAAAGCGTGTGGGATCGCGGTACGAACCTGCCTGGACTTGCGCTGGCGCAGCGTATCGCGGCGAGAAACGGATTCAATCCAACGTTGGTGCTCAGGAAAATTCCAAGGAGAACGGAATGACCGCAACTTACCGCTGTGCGCTGCTGGCCCTTGCCTTCGTTACGGCGCTGTACGGCTGCGGCGGCACCACGCTCGGCCCGCTGGCAAGCCTGCGCAAGCCAACTGCGCTGAGCGAATCGCAAAAACCCCCGCGCAATGTGCTGCTGCGCATGCACGCGGCCACGCGCCTGAATGTCAACCAGCGCGGCCAGCCGCTGGCACTTGCCGTGCGCCTGTACAAACTGCGCCAGAAAGATGCCTTCGAAAGCGCGCCCTATGCCGCCTTTCTCGACCCGCAGCAGGAGCGCGAGCGCTTCGGCGCCGACCTGGTCGACGTGCGCGAGATCATGCTGGTGCCAGGACAGCGTTACGAGGTGACC
The DNA here is from genome assembly GCA_014841835.1 of Oxalobacteraceae sp. CFBP 13730. Lineage (GTDB taxonomy): Bacteria > Pseudomonadota > Gammaproteobacteria > Burkholderiales > Burkholderiaceae_D > Telluria. The sequence continues at coordinate 56,484 of JACYUQ010000001.1, forward strand.
GAAACCGTGGCGCGCGAGGCCCGCCACATCGGCATCGTGGCGCTGTTCCACCATCCCGCCGCCGGCCACTGGCGCACGACGCTCAGCAGCGTGGACGCCGAGCGCGACGGCGTGAGCATTGGCCTGCACGCCTGCGCGTTGAACCTGGCAAGTCGACCGATCAGTGCGGCGCCGACACTGGCATCTGTGCCCTGTCAATGAATGTCAGAATCTTTCCTGCAAGCTAAACCGTTTTGGACACCGAGCGAGGCCGACGTGAGCATGCCATCCAGGGTCTTGTGGGACGAGGGATTGTTCCTGCGGCCCCAGCATTTTCAGCAGCAGGAACGCTACCACGAGGCACGCCTGAACCAGACCGCCTGCGCGCTGCATCCGTATTGCTGGGGCGTGCGCAAGCTGACGGTCGATCTCGACGCACTCAGGAACGACGTGCTGCGCCTCGAAGCACTCTCGCTGCTGTTTCCCGAAGGCGAGGTGTACCGCGCGCCCAACGGCGACCTGCTGCCGCCCCAGGTGCGTCTGGCCGACCTGCCGCCGGATCTGCAGAGCGTGACCTACCACGCCGCCCTGCCGGCGCTGCGCACCCATGGCGACAACTGCGCCAGCGAGGCTGGCGATGTCAGTGACGCATCGGAGGGTGCAGAAGGCGATCTGCGTTTTGCCCGCTACCAGCGCGACACGCACGAGACGCACGACCTGTACAGCAGCGCTGCCGAAGCCCCGGTCACCTATCTGCGCAAGGCGCTGCGGCTGGTGGCCGATGGCGATTCGCTCGACGCGTACGACAGCTTTCCGCTGCTGCGCCTGCGCCGCGTGGCCACCGGCGGCTTCGAGCCCGATCCCGGCTTCATCCCGCCCAGCCTGTCGATCGATGCGGTGTCCGGCCCGGGAATGGGCCTGTACGGCGCCCTGGTGCGGCTGATGGAAAAGCTGCAGGCCAAGGTCGCCGCGCTGTATGGCGATCTGCGCGAGCCGAGCCGCAACGTGGTCGAAATCCGCGGCGGCGACGTGTCGTCGTTCTGGCTCCTGCACACCGCCAGCGCCGGCTACGCGGCGCTGGCCCATTACCTGCACCACCGCGAACTGCATCCCGAGCGCCTGTACGGCGCGCTGCTGCACCTGGCCGGCGGCCTGATGACCTATTCGCGCAGCTACCGGCTGGGCGACCTGCCGGCGTATGTCCACGCCGATCCGGCGCCGCAGTTCGCGCGCCTTGACAGCATCATCCGCGACCTTCTGGACACCGTGATTTCGTCGCGCTACTTCACCATCGCGCTGCAGCACGAGCGGGCGTCGTACTACCATGGCGCACTCGATTCGGGCCGCATCACGCCCCAGACCACGCTGTACCTGGCGGTGGCCGCCGACATGCCGGCGCTGCGCCTGGTCGAGACGGTGCCGCTGCAGTTCAAGGTCGGCGCGCCCGAAGACGTCGACCGCTGCGTGCTCTCGGCGCTGCCGGGGGTCAGGCTGCTGCACGCGCCGCAGGTTCCCAGCGCGATTCCCGTGCGGCCCGACATGGTGTATTTCGTGCTCGAGGCGCGCGCGCTGCTGTACGAGGCCATGCTCAAGGCGCAGGCGATCTCGGTGTACGTTCCCAACGGGCTGCGCGAATTGCGGCTCGAACTGATCGCGGTGTCGGCATGAGCGCGTTCATCGAGCGCCGCGCCGCGCCCAAGGCCGATGCCGGCGAGCACGCCATCCGCACGCAACGCCTCAGCGACATCATGTACGAGGGGTTCTATGCGCTGTTCCTGCTCAAGACGGGGTGCGGGCCGCAGGACAAGGGCGCGTTCGCAGACAACATGACGAGCTTTCTCGGCGACGTCGACCGCAGCGCCAAGGCGCTCGGCATCAGCGCCGACGATATCCAGGCGGCCAAATACGCTTTCTGCTCGGCGGTCGATGAAATCATCCTGCGCTCGAGCTTCGACGTGCGCGAGGCGTGGGAAACGCGGCCGCTGCAACTACGGGTCTTCGGTGACCAGCTGGCCGGCGAACACTTCTTTAACCGGCTCGAAGACCTGCGCGCGCGCGGGGCGCAGCACGTCGAGGCGCTCGAGGTCTTTCATATGTGCCTGCTGCTGGGTTTCCAGGGGCGCTATGCGCTCGACGGCAAGGACAAGCTCGATTACCTGGTGGCGCGCCTGGGCGACGAGATCGCCCGCATGCGCGGCCGCACGCGCGGCTTCGCGCCCCAGGCCGAGCGGCCGGATCAGGTGATCAACCGCGTGCGCAGCGACCTGTCTCTGTGGGTGCTGGGCGCGGTGTTCATGGTGGCCGGTCTGGGCGCGTACGTGGGCTTCCGGACAGTGCTGGGCAATGACACGCGCCATGCGCTGGCGCAGTACAACGATCTGGTGAAACTGCCGCCGAAAGCGGCGAACGTGACGATCACGCTGCCATGATGCGTCGACACGCCCGGCCTGCAAATCGCGGGCCGGGGTGGCTCACTGGATGCCTTACTGGACGCCTTACTGAATCACCTTGAACTCGATGCGCCTGTTGCGCGCCTTGCCCTCCGGCGTGCGGTTGTCGGCCACCGGCCGGTCGGGTCCCTCGCCCGACACGGCAATCGACTCGGCCGCAATGCCCTGCGCCACCACGTACGCCTTGACCGCTTCGGCGCGCGCCTGGCTCAGCGACAGGTTGCCCGCGCGCGAACCGGCATTGTCCGTGTGCCCGATCACTTCCACCTTCACGCCCTTGATCTTTTGCAGCGCGGCCGTCATCCCGTCCAGCACGGCGGTGCCCGCCGGCGTGAGGGTCGCCTTGCCCGACTCGAATTCGATGATGCGGTCGGCCAGCGCCGCGTCCAGAACGTTCTGCTGTGACGCCTGCACCCGCAGGCCATTGTTGACCGTGTAGGTCGGATTCAGGTTCGCCGCGATGTCGCCTGCGATCTGCTGGCGCTGGGCCTCGTTGAGCACATCGCCGCGCAGGCTGACGCTGTTGCCGTCGACTTTCAGCTGGCCGCCTTTCACCAGGCGCAGGTTCGGCCCGATCAGGCGGCCGACATACGCGCTCCAGTTGGCGGGCGTCGATACGGTGCCGACCGACAGCTGGTCGACCACGCGCGCCGGGCCGTACACGCTGCGCAGGCGCTCGAGCAGCGCCGCCCGGGTGGCTTCGTCGGCCACGGTACCGGTGATCAGCACCGGTGCTTCGGCCTGGGCCTGGGCCTGGGCTGCGCCGTGCGGCAGGCTTGCCAGGCCCGCGACGCCCAGCATGACGATCAGTGTGCGAAGTGTCATGTCAGGCTCCGATGAAGGTGGTCATGAACAGCTCGCGTGCCAGCGCCAGCGGCAGGTCGGGCTGGGCCAGCTGGCTGGCCAGCGCACGCACGTCGGGGTCAAGCTGCAGCTGCGCGTCGATCCAGCCGGTGTGGCGCAAGCGCACCTGCAGCTCGGCGCCCACCAGCGGGTCGATCATGGCACGCAGCGTGTCGGCCAGCACGTCGCAAAAGCCCACCACCAGCACCGGCCGCTCGTCCTGGTGCGTGATGAACAGCGCCAGATCGAACCCGGCGCGCCGCAGAAACGGCGCGATCAGCCCGAGCCAGAACGCGGCCACCGGATAGCGCGCCGCGGCGTCGAGGGGCAGTGGCAGCACGAGACTCTTGTCGAGGGCCCTGGGCTGGCTGTGCATCACCGGCTGCAGCAGCAGGCCAAGCGCCAGCACCAGCCGTTCGACGCCGCAACCGTCCAGCAGCGCGTCGAGCGAGCCGACCGTGCCGGCGTCGATCCAGTGCAGGTAGGCATCCGCGTCACCCAGGCCGATCGCGCTGTCGGCGATCGCCTGCAGCGACGCCGTGGGATCGGCGTCGGCCAGCACCTTCGGGCAGATAGTTTGCAGAAACTCCCACAGCGGCGCGAACGCGACCGGACAATTCGCCACGAACGCGGCCGGATCGGGCACCGTCAGCGTGCGCGTGGCCAGAAACGGAAAGCGACGACCCGACTGGTCGTGGCTGGCGCGCAGATGCCCGGCCACCGCATGGTGGCGCGCCGGGCCGACGAGGGCAAAACTGACCGGCGCCATGGCGTCGTAATGAAAACGCCAGCGCGCGTCGGACGGCAGCAGCGTCATCACCTGCGCCAGCCAGGCATCGAGCATGCCGATCGCGGCAGGGTCATGCGCCAGCTTGACGAAGTCGGCGCGTGCCGGCAGCTTGCCGAAGTAACCGATCCGGTCGGGGCGCATCACTGGCCTCCCGTGCTGGCCAGCGTCGGAGCCGGGGCCGCCAGCGGCGGCGCATCGAAGTGGCCGACGATCGCCGGCGGCAGCCGCATGCCACGAAAACCCTGGCCCTGCGTCTGCCCGCCGCCGCCCGCCTGCGCACTGCTGACGATTTTCAGGTCGACTGCCACCGTCACATTGTTGGCGCTCCAGCGCAGCTCGAACACGCCGCCGTCCTTCTTCGTGCGCTGCGCCGACTCGAACAGGCGCTGCAGGCCGAACTGGCCGGGCTGGTTGAACAGTTCCACGGTGCGGCCATCGAACGTGATGGCCGACACGCGCGCACCCGACACGCCCTGCGGCCCCGGATGCACCATATTGCTCCAGCTGGGCGGGGTGTTGCGGTACCGGAGTTGCTGACCGTCGATTTCGACCGTGTATTCGAGCGTGCCGGGCGCCGTCAGGGGCAGTATCTGGAACACGGTCTGCGCCGCCGTGCCGGCCGCCACGCCGTTGTTCGACAGCGGCGCGATCCAGGCCGGGAACGCGGCCACCGCCTGCGGCGCGAGCGAGATGCCGATGTCGGCCCAGGTGCGCGCGGCCAGCACGTCGCCGCGCCGCACGACGAGCGGGCCCATGGCTGTGCCCACGAATTTGGCCACGGCGCCGTCGGGGCCGAACACCTGGCTGATCTCGCCCGGTGTGGCCTCGACGCTGGAACCCTGCGCGAACGGGTACTTGGTCGCCAGCGTGCGCGTAAACGGTTCGACGACCTGCGCCTGCCAGGTCTTGTTGATCTCGGCCTCGGACGGCAGCACGATCATCGCGAAGGTCTGCGTCAGCGGGCGCACGAGCAGTGGCCGCAGCGCGCTTTTCTGGCTCTCGCTCATACCGGTCAGCATCTGCTCGTCGACGTAGCGCAGCGCCTCGGCCAGTTCCGAGCCACTGCCCTCGAGCGTCTGCTGCATGAACTGCTTGGCGCCCGGCCCCGGGTCGCCCTGGTTCTTCAGCGTGTTCAGGCGCGTGCGCAGGCGCGACAGCGCGTCGAGGTAGCCCGTCATCAGGGATGCTTCCTTTTCCTTGGCGCCGACCAGGCGCGCCACGCCGGCAAACTCGCGGCCGATCGGCCCCGCGCCTTGCGGCCCGCCTGTCAATTCGACGGGATCGATGGCGTCGGCCAGCGTGCGCGCGTCGGACGGGACGCGGCGCAGAACTTTTTGCTTGATCCACTCGGCGACGCCGCGTTCGGTCTTGCTTGCGGGCAGACGCAACCCGCCCGGATTGTCCCACGCGGTCTCTTCATGGATCGTGCGCAGCAGCCGGGCGATGGGCGAGGATTGCGGGTCGCCCAGCCGGTTCATCGCCTGCACGCTGGCGTCGAAGCCGCGCAGGTCGGTGATCGTCACGCCCTGCAAAAACTTGACCCACTCGCGTGCGTAATCGGCCTTGTACAGGTCGACCAGCGCCTTCTGGATCTGCTCCGGACTGCCCTCGAGCGTCAGGTCGTCGCGCGCCGTGGTCTTGAGTACCCAGTCGACGGTATTGAGTTCGCGGCTCGAGGCGTCGCGGATCGCGCCCAGCACGAACTTGTCCCACGCCGCGCGGGTGAACGCGCCACTGACCGCATGGCTGCCGGCCACCAGGGCGCCATCCTGTTCGCCGACGATGCGCGCCACTGTCACCGCCGGGAAGCGCGTCGCGGCGCGCGTGCGGATGTCGGCGTACACGCGCTCGCGCGCCGGCGTGCCGCGCACCACGCGGCGCAGGTGCTCGCGGGTGGTGTCGAGCAGACCCAGCTTGAGCGTCATCTGCGGCCAGGCGGGGTCTTCGATATTGGCCAGGTGGAAGCTCAGCAACCGCTCGGCGCTGCGGATCATCTGCTCGCGCGGCATCGCGCCGCGGTTCGCTTCCAGCCAGCCGCGCCAGTAGCGCGTCAGCTGGTCGTTCAGGTGTCCCGGCTCGGCGTGACTTTTATCGCCGAGCATCAGGTAAGTTTTGAGCGCGTTGTAGGCGTCGCCAACGCTGGTGGGTGACGCGTCCTGGTAGGGCTGGCCAGGCTTGGGCGCCGGCGTGGCGGCCTGGCGCGTCGGATCGAGGTTGGCGGCATTGGTATTGACGTCGGCGAGCATGGTTTCGAGCGCCGCCGTCACCGGTTCGACCATTACCGCGCGCACGCCGGCGAAGTATTCGTCGCGCAGCTTGCGCGATAGCTGCCCGCCCTGGTACAGGCCGAAGCCCAGCGCCCACGGCTTGTCCTGGTGGTAGCCGCCCAGCAGTTCGATGCGGTCCTGCAGGATGTCGAGCGCCTCCAGCCGTGATTGCAGATCGATGCGCCCGGCCTGCAGTTTCGTGACTTTATCGAGGTCGGCCTGCACGTTGGCCACCAGCTGGCGGTTGCCCAGATACGACCAGGACCAGCCGCCCATCGCGCAGCCGAGCAGGATCGTGGCCCCGAAGAACAGGCCAAGCTTCCAGCGCGCCGCCGCCGGTTTCGTGTAGCGCTTGACCAGGTCGCGGTCGGCGAAGATCACGGTGCGAAACAAGTCACGCAAAAAGTAGCCCGACTGCTCGCCCGCTGGTGCGGCCACGGCGTCGTCGCGCGCGCCGAGCGCCAGGTCGAAACGGCTGGCCACGCGCAGGCTCGACAGGTCTTGCACGCTGCCTTCCTGCAGCGCGCTGGTAAAGTAAAAGCCGCGAAACACGGGCTTGAACTGGTACGTGTTTTCGTCGAACAGCGTGGCCAGAAACGCGCGCAGCGGCGTGCGGATTGCCGCGAATTCGAGCGGGAAAGTAAACACGCCCGGGCGCATCAGCGTGCTGCGGTTGGCACCCATCCCGGCCAGGCTCATCTCTTTCAGGCCATGGACGAGCTCTTCGAACTGCGCGTCAAAAAACGCCAGCACGTCCTGCGGCGCGCTGCGGCGGTTGTAGCGCAGTGTGGCGCCCCAGATGCGCTCGCGCTCGGCCTGTTCACTGTCACTGAAAAAATCCAGGAACCCCGCCACCAGGTCGACTTTGGTGAACACGACATACACGGGCGGATGCACGCCCAGGCGCTCGGTCAGCTCCTGCATCCGGGTGCGCAGGTTCTTGGCCAGTTCATGCGATGCCGTGGCCGGGCCGGCCATCAGTTCGGCCACGCTGACGGCAATCAGGATGCCGTTGACCGGTGCGCGCTGGCGATGGCGGCGCAGCAGGTCGAGAAAGCCGAACCATTCGTCGCGGTCATCCTCCTGCACCGAATAGCGGCCGGCCGTGTCGAGCAGGATGCCGTCGGTGGTAAAAAACCAGTCGCAATGGCGGGTGCCGCCCACGCCCTGCAGGGCCTTGTTGCCGGGGATCGGAAACGTCAACCCGGAGCGGACGATGGCGCTGCTCTTGCCCGCCGCCGGATTGCCGATGACCATATACCACGGCAGTTCGTACAGCGCGGCCGCCCCGCGCGTCAGGCCCAGTTTGGAGGTCTTGATGGTGCTGACCGCATCGAGCAGGTTCTTGCGCAGCACGGCAACATCGCCCTTGCCGCCGTCGTCCGCGCCGTCGTTCGCGACGTCGTCCCCGGCATCCCCCGTGGCGATGGCCGACGCCAGCCTGCGCCCTTCGCGCGCACGCCAGGCGCGCCGGATCATCCAGCCCACGCCCCAGATGCCGAGCAAGGCCAGGCCCACGATGGCAGACCACACGAGGCCGATGTCCAGCGCCACGGCGCCGAGCACCAGGAGCGCCGCGACGGCCGCCACGCCGATCAGGATCAGGATCGGCAGGCGGCTGTCGGACAGGAACTTCCAGAATCGTGCCATGGCGGGGCCCAGGTCCGTTGAAAAAAGAGTCTCACAGGAAATGCTCGCATGCGCATCGCCGGCGTCGCTTGAGCGGGCGCAACACGGCGGACTTGGTGCAACGCTCAGTCATCGCTGCATCAGCGCTGCATCACCGCTGCATCACTCCGCGCAGGCGCAGCTCGGTGTGGCCAAAATCCATCATTTTCCAGCGCCCGCCCCAGGTCAGCCCCAGCGACTCGGCCACCTGCCCGTAGACCTGGTAGCCGTGCATCGCCCACGGGTCTTTTTCAGAAATCACCAGCTTGCCGTCGCGCAGGAACGCGCAATCGCCGGCCAGGCCGTACTGGTGCCAGCTCTGGAATGCGCGCGCATTGGTGACGTTGCTGCCACTGGCGGCCAGTGCATCCTGGCGCGCCGGGCTGCGGTAGCCTTCGAGCAGCGCCATCTCGTAACCGTGTTGCTCTTTCATGATCTTGAATGCCAGCAGCAGCCGCGCACTGAAATCGGGGTGCAGCAGGCCCCAGTTGCGGCTGGCGCCCACGAGCATCGGCCGCACCAGTTCGACTTCGGCGGTGGTAAACACGTCGGGTGGCAACGCCACGGGTGGCGCCAGCTGTTCGCCGGCCAGAAGCGCAGCCACCTGCTCGTCCGGCATGGCGGCGCTGCCTTCGTACACGGGCAGCATGGCGGGGTTGCTCAGCGCCAGCGCAAGCAGCGACGGAATCAGGATCACCGGCGCGCCAATGGCCAGCAGCACCCGATGCTGGCGCACCGTGCGTATAAGGCGCGCACGCACGGTGAGCGCGGCGTTGTTGCGCACGGCATCCAGGGCCCGGCCGCCCGCGTGACGCCAGGCGCCGGCACGCCGCGCCAGCGCGCGCAGGCTGCCGATGCTGCGCGTTGCCAGCGCGCGACCGGCCGGGAACAGGGCGAGCCAGATCACGGCGGATGCGCCACAAACGTACAAAAGCGCGATAAAAATCAGCATCGGTACCTCCGGGATTGTTTCTAATCGGAACAAGAAAAACCCCATCTTAGGAGTGCTGCCGTGCGTCCACCCGACGAAAATCAAGCGAACCCCACGCACCCGCACCTGCGGCCCGACCTGATGTCGTCGACGCGGCGTGGCGGCAACGAAGACAGCATCCTCGCCAAGCTCGAACGTGAGCCGGCGCGCCGCGCTGCAGCGGGCGGCAGCGGCATTCGGCTGGCCTGGTATGGCGGCGCTGTCGTCGTCGCGCTGGGATTGACCTGCACGCTGGCCTGGCTGGCGGCGGGCCAGGAGGGATTGCCCAGGGTCGAGGTCGCCCACGCGGGTCACCTTGCGCGCAGCATGGCGGCGACCGAAGAACCGGTTGCGCTGGCAGCGTCGGCCAAGATCGTCGATGCGGCGCCGCCCGTCCCCGTCCCGACCGTGCTCGCCACGGCGGACCTGACGCCCGATCCGGTGCCGCCGCTGCGACTGTTGAAACCTGCGGCCGTGACGCGGGCGCCAGTCAAGCCAACGCGCCTGCTTGCTGCAGCGGAGCGCAGCACGGCCACGGCGCGGGTCGCGGCGCCCGTCCCGGTCCCGGCGCGCACACGCGTTCCCGTGCCGCGCCAGGCAGCCCGGTCAGCAAAACATGCCGCGCCAGCGCGGATCCCCGAGACGCCCGACAGCGATGTCGCGTTGATCTCGGCCGTCATCTATCACGCCAACGGCCACGCCGTGCCCGAACCAGAGATGGGCCTGGATCGCTGCGCCGACGATGCCTGTCGTCCACGGCCAACGCGCTAGCGCCGCACCGGACGATCGCGCCGAAACTGCTGGATTCCCTGTCCACCCGGGCTTATACTGTACATAAGAACAGTAACGCGGGTGGTCATGATCAGGTTGTTGGAAAACGAGTTTTATTATCTGGACAACTTTCAGCGCGTTCTCGACTGGATCGGCGAACGCTATGCCGACCTGCTCGATGCGCAGGAGCACGCGTTCCTGGCCGCCTTTCCTGCCCTGCCACATGCGGCGCGCGCGCTGTTCGTGCGCATGGTCATGCGAAAAGGCACGCTGTTTCGCGCCAGTAAACTCCGCTACGCCGAGATCGGCTGCCCCGTCGAGGCGGCCGGCCACCTGCTGGGCACCGGCTGGATCGAAGCCGATCCCGAACTCTCGCTCGACGAACTGTTCGACCTGCTGTCCAAGCCCGAAGTCGCCGAGGCCTTCCCGCACCTGCGCCAGAAAAGCGCACGCAAGGGCGACCTGCTCGAGGCCTTGCGGGCCGACTGCGCCGATCCTCGCCGCTTCTCGGGCTGGTACGGCGACTGCGCCGACGTGGCCTGGCGCATCCACGTCAAGCCCCTGTGCGACCGCCTGCGCCTGGTCTTCTTTGGCAACCTGCGCCAGGGCTGGACCGACTTCGTGCTGTCCGACCTGGGCCTGTTCCGCTACGAGCAGGTCGACATCTCGCCGGCCTCGCGCGGTTTCCGCCAGCGCGCCGACATCGACCACTACATCCTGCTGCACGCGTGCCGCGAACGCTTCGCTGCGGGCGAAGCCGTCGAGGATGTCGTGCGCGACCTGCCCGAGCATGCGTTCGACAACGACTGGCTGGCCAGCCGGCGCGAAAAGCTCGTGTTCCAGATCGGCCAGCACTACGAAAAGCAGAAGGACTGGGATGGCGCTTTCGCCGCCTACGTCCGTTGCCGCTACCCCGGCGCGCGGGGCCGCGCCATCCGCGTCCTTGAAAAACACGAGCGCTTCGACGACGCCTGGGCACTGCTGACCGAGGCCCAGGCCAGCCCCGAGAACGACGCCGAGCGCCAGCACCTGGCCCGCATCGCGCCGCGCCTGGCGCGCCGCCTGGGTCACGCGCGCCTGGGCCGGCTGCCGAAGACGGAGGTGCAGCGCATCGATCTGTGCCTGGCGCCGCCGAACGGCGAGCGCTGGGTCGAGGGTGCGGTGCGCGACCATCTTGCACAAGAACAGGCGCCCGTGTTCTATGTCGAAAACGCGCTGGCCAATACGCTGTTTGGCCTGCTGTGCTGGCGCGCCATCTTTGCCGCCATTCCCGGCGCTTTCTTCCACCCGTTCCACCGCGGGCCGGCCGACCTGTACAGCGCCGACTTCTACGGGCGCCGCCTGGCCGAATTTTCCGCCTGCTTCGACGAACTCGATTCCGGTGCCTACCGCGACACCATCCGCGCCACCTACCGCGACAAGGCCGGCCTGCAGTCGCCCTTCGTGCACTGGGACGGCATCAGCCTCGAGCTGGTCGAACTGGCCCTGGACTGCATCCCGGCCGCGCACCTGCGCAAGTGGTGCGAGCGGATCCTGGCCGACGTACGCGAAAACCGCACGGGCTTTCCCGACCTGATCCAGTTCTTCCCCCTCGAAAACCGCTACACGATGATCGAAGTGAAAGGCCCGGGCGACCGCCTGCAGGACAACCAGCAGCGCTGGATCGAGTACTGCGCCGCGCATGCGATGCCGGTGGCCGTCTGCTACCTGGTCTGGGATCTGGCGCCCGGGATGGCGGCCTGATTTGACCGGCACCACGCAACCCGCCTACACGATCGCCGTGCGCGCGCTGTGCGAGTTCACCGCCAAGGCGGGTGACCTCGACCTGCGCTTCACGCCCTCGCCCAGCGCCCAGGAAGGCATTGCCGGCCACGCCGTCGTCGCTGCGCGCCGGGGCGATGGCTACCGCGCCGAGCTGCCGCTGTCCGGCGAATGGAACGGCTTGCGCGTACGCGGTCGCGCCGACGGCTACGACGAAAACGAGAACCTGATCGAAGAGATCAAGACGCACCGCGGCCGTCCCGAGTCCATCCCCGACAACCATCGCCACCTGCACTGGGCGCAGGTGCGCGTGTATGGCCACCTGCTGTGCCAGGAGCGTGGCCTGGACGCGGTCAACCTGGCCCTGGTCTACTACGACATCGGCAGCGGCGTCGAAACCGTGCTGCGCGAGCAGCGCGACCGCGCGTGGCTGCAGACCCATTTTGCCGGCCTGTGCGAACGCTTTTCCAGCTGGGCCGCGCAAGAGAGCGCACACCGCGCCGCGCGCAACGACGCGCTGACGCACCTGCGCTTTCCGCATGCCGACTTCCGGCCCGGCCAGCGCCACCTGGCCGAGAGCATCTACCGCGCCAACACGAGCGGGCGCTGCCTGCTCGCACAAGCGCCAACCGGCATCGGCAAGACGGTCGGCAGCCTGTTCCCGACGTTGAAGGCCATGCCGCAGCAAGGCATCGACAAGGTGTTCTTCCTGGCCGCGAAGACGCCGGGCCGGCGCCTGGCGCTCGATGGCGCGGCCAAACTGTGCTCGGCAACTGCAACCCCGCTGCGCATACTGGAACTGACCGCGCGCGACAAGGCCTGCGAGCATCCGGATAAAGCGTGTCATGGCGACGCCTGCCCGCTGGCGCGCGGCTTCTACGACCGCCTGCCTGCCGCGCGCGCCGCTGCGGCCGACGTGCTGGTGCTGGACCGCGAAGCGCTGCGCACGGTCGCCCTCGAACACGACGTCTGCCCGTACTACCTGGGCAGCGAAATGACGCGCTGGGTCGACATGATCGTCGGCGACTACAACTATTATTTCGACTGCGGCGCGATGCTGTACGCGCTGGCGCAGGCCAACGGCTGGAAGGCCAGCGTGCTGGTCGACGAAGCGCACAACCTGGTCAACCGCGCGCGCTCGATGTACAGCGCCGAGATCGACCGCGAGCTGCTGCGCGCCGCGCGCGCCGTGGCGCCAGCGGCGATCAAGAAAGCGCTCGAGCGGGTCGGGCGCGCCTGGACCAATGTCGACAAGGGCGCGCCCGCACCGTACCAGCTGCTCGAGTCGATGCCGGCGAAACTGGTCGATGCGCTGCAGGACGCGTCCAGCACCATCAACGAACATCTGGCCGCGTTCCCCGGTCCGCTCGAACCCGACCTGCAACGCTTCCACTTCGACGCACTGCAATTTGCGCGCCTGGCCGAGTCGTTCGGCCCGCATTCACTGATGGACCTGTCGCGCGACGCCGACCGCCCTACCCTGCGCGATTCGACGATCTGCATCCGCAACGTGGTACCGGCGCCGTTTCTCGGTCCGCGCTTTGCCGCGTCGCATTCGAGCACGCTGTTCTCCGGTACGCTCGGCACCTGGCAGTACTGCACCGATACGCTTGGCCTGCCGGCCGACACGGCCTGGGTCGAGGTCGATTCGCCGTTCACGGCCAGCCAGCTGGACGTGCATGTCGCCAAAGGCATCTCGACCCGCTACCAGGCGCGCGCGGCGTCGGTGCAGCCGATCGCCGAACTGATCGCCCGCCAGTTCCACGAACGTCCCGGCAACTATCTGGCCTTCTTCAGCAGCTTCGACTACATGGACCAGGTGGCGGGCGCGCTGGCGAAGCTGGACCCGGGCGTGACGGCCTGGCGCCAGGAACGCCGCATGAGCGAGACTGCGCGCCAGGGCTTCATCGACCGCTTCGTGATCGGCGGCGCCGGCGTGGGCTTTGCGGTGCTGGGCGGCGCGTTCGGCGAAGGCGTCGACCTGCCGGGCGAGCGCCTGATCGGCGCGTTTGTCGCCACACTCGGCCTGCCGCAGGTGAACCCCGTCAACGAACAACTGCGCGAGCGGATGCAGACGTTGTTTGGCGCCGGCTACGACTACACCTACCTGTACCCGGGCATCCAGAAAGTGGTGCAGGCGGCCGGCCGCGTGATCCGCACCGAGCAGGATCGCGGCGTGGTGTGGCTGATTGACGACCGCTTCGCCCAGCCGGGCATTCGCGCGCTGATGCCGGCTTGGTGGGAGCTGGGCGCGCACAACTCGCGCTGAACGTCTACGCCAGCAGCTCGCGGATACGCTGGTAGCCGCTGCGGCTGATGGGCAGCTTCACCCCGCTTTTCAGCACGGCGCAGTGATTGTCCTTGCTGACCGGTTCGATGCGCGCGATCGCGCCCAGATTGACGATGTGCGAGCGGTGGATGCGCACGAAGATGGCGGGATCGAGCTGCGCTTCGAGCTCGGCCAGGCTGCCAAGCTTGAGGTACTGCCTGCCGTCAGCGCACACCGCGACGTAATCGTCCTGCGCCTCGATGTAATCCACGCTCGCTGCTGGCACCACGTGCACGCGCGCGCCGTCGCGGATCAGGATGCGCTCGACGGGCGTGTGGCGCGCCGCGGCTTCCTTGACCACGGCCTCGATCTGCGCCGGCCTGGCGTTTCGCAGGCGCGCCTGCGCCAGCGCTTCGCCAAGGCGCGCGCGCGAAAACGGCTTGAGCAGATAGTCGATCGCATGCACCTCGAACGCGCGCAGCGCGAACTGATCGTACGCGGTGGCGAAGATGTAGTGCGGCTTGCTGCCGGCCAGTTCGACCACCTCGAAGCCGTCGAGTTTCGGCATCTGGATATCCAGGAAGACCAGCTCGGGATCCAGCTCCGCGATTGACTTGACCGCCTCGAAACCATTGGCGCATTCGCCGACGATCTCGACGTCGGCGTGCGTCGTCAGGTATTCGCGCAGCACCGCGCGCGCCAGGTGTTCATCGTCCACGATCAGAACCCGCATGCGTTCACTCTCCCATGTCTGCGGGCAGGATCAGGTCCACCCGAAAAATCGCGCCATCGCGTGTCGCGTGCACGCTCGCGTCGATGCCATACGCGGTGTTCAGGCGCTGGCGCACGTTCGCCAGGCCGACGCCACCACCCTTGCTTGCCGGGCCGCCGTCCGGATCGACATCGTTCTCGACCCGCAGCTTCAGTTGCGAGCCGGCGCGCACCGCGTGCACGCGCACCACGCCGCCCTGCGGCAGCTGGCCGATGCCGTGTTTGACCGCGTTCTCCACCAGCGGCTGCAGGATCATCGGCGGCAGCAGGCAGCGCGCCGCGTCATCCGCCATCTCGCACGCGAACACCAGGCGCGGCCCGAAGCGCACCTGCTCGATCGCCAGGAAGCGCCGCGTCAGTTCGACTTCATCGGACAGCGCCACCTTGCGGTGCGCCTCGAGTCCCAGCGTGTGGCGAAAGAAGCCGGCCAGCTGCAAGGTCATGTCGCGCGCCGCGTCGGCATCGATGCTGGTGAGCGCGCTGATCGAATTGAGGCTGTTGAACAGAAAGTGCGGGTCGATCTGCGTGCGCAGCATGCGCAGTTCGGCGTCCTGCGCCAGCAGCTTCAGTTCGAGCTCACGCGTTTCCAGCCGGCGCGCGCGTTCGAACTCCAGCGCCAGATAATGCGCGCACGCCGTCATCCCGTACAGCAGCACGCCCACACCAAACATCGCCGCGGCGACCGGTGGCGAGAGCAGCACGCCGCCCATCGACGGCGCCAGCCAGCGCCACAGTGCCGCCCACGCCAGCGCCGCCGCGCACCACAGCAAGGCCGCGCTGGCGGCCGTGACAAAGAACACGACCAGCACCGAGCGCAGCGACTTGCTTGCCAGCGGATAGGCGCGACACAGGTAGTAGCTCGAAAAGCCGCACACGCTCGCATACACCAGCATCAGCGGCAGCGCGAACAGCAGGCTGGCCACGATCCCCGCGCCGGTGGCCGCGTTCAGCAAACCCGCGAGCATCAGTCCCAGCATCAACCAGGCCGCCAGGTACAGCGCGGCGCTGCGCCCGGCCCAGAACATCCGGCCCATCAGTTGCGGATTTCCACACCACCCATGATGGCGTAGCCGCGAATCACCAGGCGCTTGCTGCCATCCGGTGGCACGACGGTCTTTTCTTCGAAGCCGCCCAGGATCGGCGTGCCAAGCAGGATCACGGTCCAGTCGGGCGGACACTTGATGGTCACGCCGCCCCAGAACGCGAACACGTTGATCACCGCCTCGCCACGGATCGAGGCGCCGCGCATATCGAGCTCGCACCCGCCCATGACTGCCGTGATTTCACCGCCGCGAAAATCCTGCGTGGTCACGCGGCGCTCGTAGCCGCCCAGGATCGCCGTGATGTCGACCACGTCGCCGCTACCCGTATCGTCGAGCATGCCGGCTCCCTGGCTGGTGGCAACGCTGCCCGGCATGCCGCGGCTGCGCAGTGCCTTGGCGACGAGAAAGCCGCCCAGGCCAATCAGGATCAGTGGCCACAAGGTGCGCACACTGAAGTCAATGATGTCGAGTCGATCGAGCATCATCAGGATGCCCACCCCCACCAGCGCTGCGCCGAGCAGCGTACCACCCTGGCTGCGCGTGTCGCACAGCTTGACCGTGCCGACGAACACGAACAGCAGCGGCCAGAACGAGACCACGCGGTGCATGTCGATCAGGCCGAGGTTATCGAGCAGGAACAAGAGGCCCATGCCGATGACCAGCACGCCAAGCACGACCTGTCCCGTCACGCCCCTTGGCAGGCGATCATTTTTCATGGCGGCTCACCTTCTGGTTATTCAGGAAACGGCGGGCGATGAACGGATCGAGTACCAGCTTGATGCCCCACATCAGGATGAACAGCGGCCAGCTGTTACGAAACGTCAGGCCGAATGCATTCTCGAGCACCGCAAACAGCCACAGGCCGGTAAATACCGTCCACAAGCCATTGCCGAATTCCTTGGGACTCGGGTAGCCGATGGTCTGGCTGATACCGACGGCGACCAGCAGCAGCGGCGCGTAGTGCCAGTAGTCTTCGGCATTGATGTAGTACAGGCGATCGAGCAGCACGACGGCGCCGACGACGATGAGCAGCAAGCCCCAGACGATTTGCTTGCGCCAGCGATAGGATTCTTCGGATTGCATGGTGCGGACCTCCCTGTGATCGAATAGGGATCACGATAACAAGGGTGGGCACGTTGGCGGAAGTGGTTTTCGGCGAATGGCGAATCCATACCGGCGAACGGCGAATCGACGCCCGCCCCAAACGTACAGGCGAAAAAAAACCCGCCGTGATGGCGGGTTCTCCATGCAGCCAGGGCGCTATCAGGCAGCGCTGGCGGCTTCCTGGCGCTTGACGAGACCTTTTGGCACGTTGCGATACTTGGCGCGGGCTTCGGCCTGGCGGACGGCTTCGCGTGCGATGTTGGTGCGCTTGATCTCGAGGCGTTCTGCCTTGCCGCGATGTTGAGCGATATGCTTGCTTCCGATTCTGGTGGTCATGTGGTCTCCTTGGTTGAACTATGCGCCGCGTCCTTGTCAGGACGTCGACGCGAAAACATGTGCGGACATTATATTGCGGTCGCGGCGATCTTGAGCGCCGCCGGGATCAACGTTGCCCAGCCAAGCTGGCGCCGGATTTCTTCAGGCGCCGGTGGCGGCTTCGGATCGCGCGAGCGGCGCGCGAGATATTCGCGCACCAGGTGCTTTGCTGGATGCTTGACATCGTACATGGCAACCTCCGCTTCCTTGCCGGCCGGTGCAGCAACGAGGCGCGCACCAGCCGTGAAATTGGTGCCGATCCTCGAGGCGACCGGCTAACCTGTTGAGGTGTCGGATGGCTGCGAATTACTTCGCGCGTTCCTCACTCAGACAGGAGCATCTTAACGGCTGCGCCTCACATTCACCGTTAGATGCCGCACACTTTGGATGTCAATACGGCTGAGCTCGAAATACCCATGCAAAAAGGGGGCCGCAGCCCCCTCCCCTTTTGCGGCAAGCCGCGATCAGAACTTGTAGCGCAGGTTCAGATAATACTGTCGACCGCTGACGTCGAGCTTTTGCTGCTCTTCTTCGCTGTAGCGATATTGCGCGCGTTTGGCGTTGGTCAGGTTGGTCGCGCTGAACGCGAGCTCCAGGTTGTCGGTGAAGTAGTAGTTGGCCGACAGCGCCAGCGTCGTCACCGCATCGGCGTAGGTTGGCGCGGTGGGCATGGCCACGCCGTTGATCACCGTCAGGCCCTGGCTGTTGGCCGTTGGCGCCGGCGCCGTCGTGCTGTTGACATACTCGCCGCGGTAGTTTGCGACCAGGCGCGCCGACAGCTTGCGGTCTTCATAGTACAGACCCAGGTTGCCGGTCCATTCGGATGCGCCCACCATCGGCCGGCCATCGTCGACCTTCGTCTTGGCGCGGCTGACGTTCGACGTGAAGCCGAAGTTGGTCTGGCCGAACGGCTGCTCGTACTGCAGCTCGATGCCGTTGATCTTCGCGCCCTGCTGCGAGGCCGTGTTGATGAAGAAGGACTTGACGGTCTGGTCGCGCGGATCCTGCAGGTCGATCGTGCTGCTGCCCACGGCGCCCGTTTTCGGGTAGCCGTCGATCGACGAATGGAACACGCTCAGCGCGACGATCGAGCGCGGTGCGAAGTACCACGACCACGACAGGTCGACGTTGTCCGCCGTTTGCGGTTCGAGATCCGGATTCGGCCCCGTGACGCGGCAGCCATTGGCGTCGCAACCCGGCGTGCCGAAACCACTGCCCAGCAGGTTGTAGTTCTGACGCCCGATCGTGCGGCTCACGCCAAAGCGCGCCAGCATGTCGTTGCCCATGTCATAGCGCACGTTCAGGCTTGGCAGCCAGTTGTCGAAGGTGCGCTTGGTCGGCGTCTTGTAATACATGATGCCGGCGAGTGGATTGAACGGCGTGCCATCGAAGAACGCGGTGGCGTCACCGGCATCGGTGATCGCGCCCGGATAGGCGGCGCAGGTCACGGGCGCCTGGCCTGGCGCGACGCGCTGGCAGGCGCCAGCGGGAATCGGCGTGGCGATATTGGCTTTCACTTCGGTGCGCGAGAAGCGCACGCCGACGTTACCCGACCAGCGATCGCGTTCCAGGTTCGCCATCAGGTAGGCGGCGCTCTGGCGTTCCTGCATGTCGATCTCGGAACTCACGCGGCGTTCGAACGCGTCGCTCGTGACCTTGGTATTGGACGCGATATAGTCCTTGATCGCTTCCGGCGTGTACGTGAAACCGGTGTTGTCCCAGCCGGCCGGGCCATCCAGGCCATCGCCGAAATCGCCCGGGAACGCTTGCCAGCCGGTGGTTGGCGTGGGCGTATTCGACGTAACGCGGCCCGTGACCGGATTGAGCGTGATGCCATTGCGGAATGCCGGGCCGCGGCGCGCACTGGTGCGCTTGTGGTCCGAGAAGCGCACGCCGCTTTCCAGCGACTGGAAGATGCCGCGGTCGACGCGGTATTCGGCGTCGAGTTGTGCGCTCCATTCCTTGTCGACGGTGCGCACGCCCGAGGCGGCGCGGTCGACGATGGTGTAGCCGCTGCCGTCCGCGTTCAGGCCGGGCTGGTTGCCGCCCGCGTTCTGATACTGAACGAACGGCGCGTCGTGCAGGCTACCGAGCGCGTACGAAATGCCGGTGCCGTAGCGGGCCAGCGTCAGGCCCTGATCGAGTTCGGTCGTGCCCACGCCGCGCGTGCTCGAGAGCAGCGTCTTGATCGTCAGGTCATCGTTGACGCGGTACTTGGCGTCCAGGTCGAGGAACGAGCTCTCGGCCTTGGCGCCGTCGCGGTAGAAGCCTTCCGAGTTGCCGACGTACTGCGGCGTGGTCCCGTTCGGGAACACGATGTCGGCGGCCTTCAGTACCTTGAGCTGGTTGCCGTAGACGGTGGTTTCGTTGACGATGACCGGATTGCGGATCTGCGCGAACACCTGCTGGCCGTTCGAATTGGTGTTGGCGGCGCTGGCGACGGTGCTGCCCAGCGGCGCGTTCTTCCCGAGCAGCATCGAGTAGATGGCGCTTGATGTCAGGCGACCGTGGTTGTCGGCATCCATCGACGAATGAAAGCCCGTGACGGTCACGTCAAGGTCGCGATTCGGCTTGAACTGCAGCGACAGCATGCCGCCCTTGCGGTCACGTACCGATTCGACGAACTCGGAGCTCATCGAGCCCGGCAGGCGCACGCCGTTCAGGTCTGCCGCCGTGTAGCCGGTGCCGGCGAGCGATGCATCGGTGATGCCTTTCATCGTGCTGGTGTTGATCACGTCCCAGCCGCTGTTGGTGCCATACGCGAAGCGCGACACCGAATCGCGCCGCACATAGCGCTTTTCGGCAAACAGCGCGGCCAGCACGCCGAAGGTGCCGGCCTCGTTCTTCCAGTTGACCGAGCCGTTCATGTCCGGCGCGTAGCGGCCCGGCAGGTCGGCGTAGCTGGCGCCGACGCTGATCACGCCCGACAGGTTCTCTTTGGCTGACAAGGGTTTACGCGTGGAGACATTGATGGTGCCGGCCAGGCCGCCATCGACGATATTGGCCTGGGACGTCTTGTAGACGACCGCCTGCTGCAGCACGTGCGATGGCATCAGGGACAGGCTGGTCGAGCGCGAGCTCGAGCCCTGGTCGGCCACGTACCAGTCGGCGCTGCTGACGGCGTGGCCATTGAAGATGATCAGCGACATGTCCGGGTTGGTGCCGCGCATCGACACTTTCTCGGCCTCGTCATAGTCGGTGCGCACGGCCACGCCGGCCAGGCGCTGGAGCGAATCGGCCAGGTTCTTGTCCGGCATCTTGCCGACGTCTTCGGCCGTGATCACCTCGACGTTGGCCGACGCATCGCGCTTGACCGCCAGCGAACGGGCCAGCGACGCGCGGATGCCCGTCACTTCAACGGTCTGCATCGGCACGGCGGCTGCGGCCTCCTGGTCCTGCGCTTGCGCTTGCGCCAGCACTGGCAACGTGGCAAGGCTCCAGACGGCCATCGATACGGCCGCGGCAAGCGGCTTCTGCTTGAACATCATCTCTCTCCTGGGAAGGGTGCGATTCTTGGTAAAGTAAGGCAAATTTTTAAATGCTTGTGGCGAGTATTCATGATGGATTGCCATCATGAATAATCACTTGTGTTTGCTTTCGTATAACTGGGAGGAATGCATGTTTTCGACGGGTCGTTCTGGTTATGGGCAACTACGCAGAATTCATTATCTCCATTGCGCTTACCGGATTAGCGTGACACTTTCCCTTCTCCCGAGATGACCGCCATGCGCCTTGCCTGCCTGCTTCTTGCCAGCGCCGTCCTGACCGGCTGCGCCAGCCCCCCTGCCGCCACGCCGCCGATCCCGGGTGCGCCACCGCCACCCACGCCAATGGCCGCCCTGCTGGACAAGCCGATCTACAAGATGACGCCGTTCGAAGTTGGCCAGTACATCCCGCACATGCAGGGCGCGCAGCCCGACCTGCGCAAGCGCATCGCCGCGATCGGCCGCCAGAACATCGGCCAGCCGTATTCGCTGAACCTGCTGGGCGAGTTCCCGTTCGAGATCCACGACAGCCTGCCGATGTACAGCATCGAACAAAGCGATTGTGTGGTTTTTGTGGAACACACCTATGCGATGGCACTGTCACAATCGTGGGAAGAATTCTTCTGGATGCTGCAGCGGATCCGCTACCGCGATGGCGTGATCGGCGTGGCCACGCGTAACCATTACACCGAGCTCGACTGGAATGTGGCCAACCGCTGGCTGGTCACCGATATCAGCGCCAACCTGGCAGGCCCGAACGGCCCCGGCTACGACATGCGGGTCGACCGCGCACGCTTCCTGCGCACGCGCCACAACACGGTGCGCGACATCCCTGTTGAAACAAGCCGCCAGACCTACGTGCCGAAAGACGGCGTGGCGGCCATCCTCGATCAGTTGCAAGAGGGCGACTTCGTCAACGTGATCTCGACCCGCAACGGCGAATACTGGGCCTCGCATGTGGGCCTGGTGGTGCTGGGGCCGAATGGCGAGCGGCATTTCCTGCATTCGTCGGCACCCAAGGTGCGCGAAGAAACGTTCGCTTCGTACATGGCCCGCGTGGCCGGCCGCGAAGCGGACAATGCACGCGCCGGCAAGCCCGGCCAGATGCTGGCCGGCTTCAAGTTCCTGCGCCTGAATGAGACGATCACGGTGCCGCCGATGGCGCCGCAGCCGCGCCCCGGCCGGCCGGGCGCGTAGCACGCCGCAGTGCGTTCCCGGCTTGCCGGGCCGGGAACGTCTCCTCCTCCGCTTGAATCTTCAATAAAGAAATAGGGAATTAGAAATTTAATTCCCTGATTCTATTTCCATTTTCATTTCCAGGTTGGCCAAGCCGTTTGAATAAGGCCCGTCGCCACCAATATCCCCGAGCGCTGTTGAGTGATCTCAATCCCGCCATGCAGGCAGAATCGGATAATCAACTCGCGAATCACTGGGAATCAATGTTGGCGTGATTCGATCCACGAATCGACAGGCTGAACGTGCTGTGATTCGGGTATGTTGCAAATACATTTCTTTGAATCTAATAGCCCGTTTGTTTAACCAGGTAACGGTCGCCATGCCCACCCAATGCGTTCTCACTGCAAGCCGGCCCTCTGTGGACAGCGGGTCGGCGCCTCACAGGGCCAGCGCCGCCCTCATGATGGTGATGGGCCCGGCTGCATTGATGCTGTTGTTGTTGCTTGCCGCGATATTTTGCGGCAGCTATTTATTTCAAGCACATCGATTCGGCATCGGCAGTTCCTTTATTCTCGCGAAACATCAATTACTGCCTACCGCCGCAGAATTGGCTGCATTCCCGCAAGCCATTGACCACCAAGCCGTCATGCAATTCATCCGGCGCTATTCCCCGATAACCATTGGCTTGCCCTGCGCTTCCGATTCGTTATTTGCTTGTTCCACCCCGGCCATCCCCGAAAAAAGGTATGTGCGCGCCGCGCACTGGCGATTGACACGTTCGCCGCCCATTCGTGTCATGTCGTGTCGCGCGCGGGCGGGCCAGGGCCGCGATGTGGTGCCTGTGTGGACGCAGCCCTGCCCACGATGATCCGGTCAGTAAAGCGGCAGCGACGCGCCGCCGCACGATCGCGGGCCTGACGCGGCGCTGTCATCACTCTCATCCGTAACGATCACTACCACTGTCGAGGACACCATGCGAGACGAGAACCAATCAGTTCACCTGGAGCAGCTGCTGACCCGGCTGCGCGAGCGCCACGCCGTGATCGGCATCGTCGGCCTTGGCTACGTCGGGCTGCCGCTCGCGCTGCGCTATGCGGCCGAAGGCTTCCATGTCCTCGGAATCGACATCGACGCCGACAAGGTCGACCAGCTCAACCGCGGCGAGAGCTATATCGCGCATATCAAGGGGGCGACGATCGCGGCGGCCCGTGCGGCGGGCCTGGCTGCCACCAGCGATTTTTCACGTGTGGTCGAAGCCGATGCGTTGATCATCTGCGTCCCCACGCCCCTCACCGCCTACCGCGAGCCCGACCTGTCGTACGTGATCGGCACCGTCGAGTCGCTGCTGCCCCATATGCGGCCCGGTCAATTGCTGTCACTCGAGAGCACCACGTATCCCGGCACCACCGAAGAAGAGTTGCGGCCCCGTCTGGAAGCGCGCGGCCTGCGCGTCGGTCACGACGTCTTTCTCGTGTTCTCGCCCGAGCGCGAAGACCCCGGCAACCCCGACTTTCACACCCGCACCATCCCCAAGATCTGCGGCGGCTCGACCGACGCCTGCCTGGAAGCGGGCCTGGCCCTGTACCGGCAGGCGATCGATACCGTGGTCCCGGTCAGCTCGACCCGCGCGGCCGAACTGACCAAGCTGCTCGAGAACATTCACCGCGCCGTCAATATCGGGCTGGTCAACGAGATGAAAATCATCGCCGACCGCATGGGCATCGATATCCACGAAGTCATCCGGGCCGCCGCCACCAAGCCGTTCGGCTTCACGGCGTATTATCCCGGCCCGGGCCTGGGCGGGCACTGCATCCCGATCGACCCGTTCTATCTCACCTGGAAAGCACGGCAGTTCGGCCTGCACACCCGCTTCATCGAGCTGGCTGGCGAAATCAACAGCGACATGCCGGCATGGGTGATTGCCAAGGTTGTCGATGCGCTCAACAGCCGCAGCCGCGCTGTCAAGGGCAGCCGCATCCTTGTGCTGGGGATCGCCTACAAGAAGGATGTCGACGACATGCGCGAATCACCGTCGGTGGCGCTGATGGAACTGCTGCGCGCGCGTGGCGCCACGGTTGCGTATTCCGATCCCCATGTGCCGGTGTTCCCGCGCATGCGCGAGCACCATTTCGACCTCACCAGTGTCGAGCTCACACCATCGTCGCTCGCCTCCTATGACGTGGTGTTGCTGGCGACCGGCCACAGTGCGTTCGACTACGAACTCGTGCATCAGAACGCCAGCCTCATCGTGGACACGCGCGGCGTATTCCCGCACCGCTCGCCCAACGTGGTGCAGGCCTGAACCGCGAGACAACCACAGCGCTGGTGGCCACGACCAGGTGGCCTGTCCGCTGCGCGAGGACCGCCTACCCCAACATCGGTGAACGAGGACATCGAATGAAATTTACTGACCTCCAATCGTCATACGACGCGTCGCGTAGGCTGATCAACAGCCGTATCCAGACGGTTCTCGATCACGGCCACTATGTCATGGGCCCGGAAGTGGCCGAGCTCGAGCACCGCCTGGCCAGCTACACGGGCGCGCGCCATTGCATCACTGTCTCATCCGGCACCACGGCACTGGCGATCGCCCTGATGGCAGTCGGCATCGGGCCCGGCTACGACGTCATCACCTCCCCGCTCGCTGGCATCGCCACGACCGAGGCGATCCTGCTGACCGGCGCCAGGCCGGTGTTCATCGACATCGAGCGCGCCACCTGCACGCTCGATCCCGGCCTGATCGAACCAGCGATCACGCCGGCAACGCGCGCCATCATCCCGGTCTCTCTGTACGGCCAGCCGTCCGACATGGACGCCATCAACGGCGTCGCCGCCCGCCACGGCCTGGCCGTGATCGAAAACGGTGCGCAGAGTCTTGGCGCGACCTACCACGGCCGTCAGAGCGGCAATCTGGCGCTGATCGGCTGCATCAGCTTTTTTCCGAGCCATCCGCTGGGTTGTTATGGCGATGGCGGCGCCCTGTTGACGAACGACGATGCGCTCGCGATGACGATGCGCGACATCCGCATGCACGGCCGGGCGCGCCGTCACGCGCGTGTCCATGTCCGCCTTGGCCCCGGCGCCCGCATGGACACACTGCAATGCGCCATCGTGCTGGCCAGACTGGAACGCTTCGACTGGGAGATCAGGCAGCGCCGCCTGGTCGCGGCCGCGTACGACGACATGCTCAAGCCGCATGTGCCGCTCATTGGCGGCCGGCCCGACCGGACCAGCGTCCATGCCCAGTACACCGTACTGGTCGAGGACCGCGAGCGCGTGCGCACAATCCTGGAGCAAGCCGGCATCCCGACGGCCGTGCATTACCCGGTGCCATTGCACCGCCAGCCAGCCTACATCGATCTGACAGGCGGCGCGTCTTGCCCCGTCACCGACGCGATGGCTGCGTCCGTGCTGAGCTTGCCGATCGGATCCTATATGGCGGCGACGGCGGTCCGTCACGTCGCACAGCGCTTGCTGGATGCGACCAGACCGCGGCAGCTGCGAGGCGTGGAGACGGTTGAACTCCCGGGGTAAAACGTTGGCAGGCACGGCCGAACGCGGTCCGGTGGACGGGTGACCGCATCTGCCATCGATGTCGCCACCAATGGCGGTGCGTGGGCGCCCGATGGCGTCAGCGCATTTCTTCGACAAGCTTGAGCCCATCGACAAAGCGCCAGAGACGGCGGATCTCGATGACATCGAAATTCGCGGCGACATTCGGCGGGAACGCGGCGTAGCGGGCGTTCAGGCGCACGAAGCGGCGCACCGCGTCATCCACGTCGGCACGGCCGCTCGATCGCACGATGGTGATCTCGTCGATACTGCCATCGCTGCGCAGCGACACGCTCACCAGGGGATCGATGCGGACGTCGCGCAGCGACAGACGCGCACCACCAAGCACGGCGTTGCGCTCGAGTTTCTGGCGCACGCTGTCGACGTACAAGCGCAGCGGCGCATCACGCTCGCCGCCATCGGCCAGCACGCGACGGTTGCCGGCCGAGCGCTCGCGCGGCAAGCCGGCGGCGTCCACATTCGGGATGGTCACCCCACGCAGCAATTCACGGGCGCGGTTGCCGGGCAGGCCAGCCATGGCGCCCGGGCCCGACTGCGCACCCGGACCGCTGCCCAGTCCGACACCAACCCCGGCGCCGTCCACGCGTGTGGCCGCCGCACCGCTGCCAGTGGCTGGCCCTGCAGCTGGCCCTGCAGCGCGTCCTGCAGCTGGACCGGATGCCTGCGCCTGCAAACGCTGCGCCGCCTGACGCGCCGCTTCTTCTGCAGCGCCCCGCGCTAGCCGCTCGGCGTCCAGGCGGGCCTGCTCGGCCGCTTGCTCGCGTGCCCGCTCCTCCGCCAAGCTGCGCTGCGCCTGTTCGTCGATACGTTGCCGCTCGGCGGCTTGCTGGCGTGCGTGCTCCTCGGCCTGGCTACGCTGCGCCAGTTCCTCGGCACGCTGGCGTTCGGCCGCTTGCTGCGCCAGGCGCCTGGCAGCCTCCTCCGCACGCTGGCGTGCTTGCAACTGCGTCTGGACCAGCGCATCCTGCACCGCGCGCTGCGTAGCCAGTTCACGCGCCGCTTCCGCCTGTTGTTCAAGCTGCCGCTGAAGCGTTTCCTGATCGCGCACGGCCTGCTGTTGCGCTCGTTGCTGCGCCTGCTCGTCCTGTGCTTGCTGCAGCTCGGCGCGCCTGCGTGCCTCTGCAGCGTCGCGTTGCTTTTGCTCCTGCGCTTGCTCCTGCTGCAGAGCGAGCTCCTGCTGCAACGCCGCTTCCTGCGCCGCATCGGCCGCGCGCCGGGCCAGCGCCTCTTGCGCGATTTGTTCCGCTTCGACATCCACGACGGGCTCAGGATCCGCAGGCATTTCCCGCGCCACAACCGCCTCGGGAACGACGGGCACATCGGCAACTGCTGGCGGTGGACCAGCATCGACCTCGGGTAAAGGCACCGCGACAGAAAATTCGGACGCCGGGTTGGCGTCCATCGCAATCACGGGCGTTGCCACGTCGCGCAGACGACGCACTGGCACGACTGGCGTCGGTCGATGCCGGCTTGCCTTCGGCGCCGGCGCAACCTTCGCTACGGGCGGCGTTGGCGGCGGCAGATCGACCAGACGCAAGCCTCGAGCAGGCTCGGGTGCTGAAGGGGCAGGCGCAGCGGACGATGGTGGTAAAGGGGGCGGCGGCAGAACCGGTGACGGGACCTCCGGCGCAGGCAGCGCAGCGGTCGTGGGTGACGGCGGCGGTACCGCAGCCAGTGAGCGTACCGGCGCGGTCACAGGTGCAAGCACAACGTTCAACGGTCCGCTACCGCCGCCATCACTGCCGGGCACCCCAAACTGCAGTGACAGCAGCAAGGCATGCAGCAGCACCGAGATGGCGATGCCGCCGACCAGGCGCCGGTTGCTGCGGGCGTGGCCGGCGTGTCGCGTGCTGGCGGTCGCAGGATGCATGGCGTTGGTTCGGATCTATTGTCAGGCTTGCATCTTAGCGTTAACGCGACCGGATGGCGATCACGACGCCTTGCCGGGCGTCCGAATGCTCGACGTGCCCGGCATGCCGCCCACCAGCGCCGCCAGGCTGGTGCGTGCCTGCCACCATGGGGTGCCTTCCAGTGTCTGCCGGCAGCTCGGGCATTCTTCCAGTGGGTTGCAATCGTGTTCGAGCGCCACGTAATTCACACCGACCACCGTCTTGCCCTGATAGCTGTCCACGCGACCCGAACCCGCCCTGGCGCCAGGCTTGGCTGCGCCGCCACCGGAAGCCGGAGTTGAAGCCGACGCAGAAGCGGATGCCGCATCGATCCACTTGGCAAAGGGTTCAGTCGCGACGCCATCGGCCACGTACCAGCGGCGGCGGGTCGGATTCCAGCGGGCGCCGAGCGCCTTGGCGGCGTCTTTTTCGGCGTAGGGGACGGTGAGAAAAACCATGTGCGAACTGCTCCGGGATTGATGTGCGTGCGGTTTGCTATTCTACCGCGACAGACGAGCTCAAACCTCAGGGTTCCTTCTGGCGTCTGGCCCAGGCAGCATCGCTGTCGCGCTGCTCACGACGATCCTTGCGCCATGTATATAACAGATTGCCGACGGTGCTCAGCAAGGCGCTGAACATGCCGATCAGCGCGCCGATATCGGTCAGTGTCAGCTCGCTGGCCAGTCCGGCCAGGTTGGCGTCCATCAAACGCTGCAATGTTTCAATGATCATCGTGTCTCCCCTGTGCTTGCGGCGGAACCTGCTCCGGCAAGCCCACGCTTACCTTGTGCCACATCAATGCGATGGATGAAAGTATAGGAAAACTATACCACAGCAGTAAAGAAAAGCTATACTTTGATGTATAGATTTCCTTTACCATACGCATATGGACCTTCAAACAATGATTGCTAACTGGGTGAAAGAAGCGCGGACCTCGGCCGGCCTGTCGGGCACGGCACTGGGCGCCCGTCTCGCCCTCGAGCTCGGTACAGACCGTGGCCATACCAAGGCCAATATCTCGCACTGGGAAAATGAAAAGCACAGCCCCAGCCTGAAGCAGTTGCTGGCGATTTCCCGGGTTACCGGCTGCCGGCTGCCACCAGATATCCTGGCGCCGCTTGCCGGTAGCCCGTCCGGTGACAGCGCCGCCCTGCCCGGCCCGGCTGGACCAATCGGGTTACCGAATGCGCTGCGGGTGGTGGCCGAAGGCGATGACGATGCCTTCGTGCCGATTCCAATGGTCAAGTTGCGCTTGTCGGCGGGCATTACCGGGTACCAGACCGAACCCGAAGCTCGAGATGGCGGCACGCTTGGCATGCGCCGCACCTGGCTCGAACGCAACCAGTACAGTCCGTCGCATCTGATTGCGATCTACGTCAAGGGCGAAAGCATGGAGCCGTCGCTCTACGCTGGCGACATCGTCGTCATCAACACGCTCGACACCAAGCCGGTCGCCGGCGCCGTGTACGCGTTCAATGTCGAGGGCGAAGCCGTCGTCAAGCGCCTGGCGCGCGATGCGGCCCAGTGGTGGCTCACGTCCGACAACCCCGACCAGCGCACGTACCATCGCAAACGATGCCAGGGCGACGATTGCATCGTGATCGGGCGCGTCGTGCGCAAGGAAAGCGATCGCATCTGACGTACGCCACCGCTTCTCAGCCAAATACCTGCGGCGCCCGTTCCAGGATGCGCCGCAGCGCCGGATGGTGTACCCGCCGCTCGACGGTCACGGCATAGACCTGCTCGACAATGGCGTCGATCACCCCTACCGGCTCGAGCCCATACTGCGCGCACAATGACGCCGCAAGCACGGTCGGCGCCGCCATGAAGCCCGCACCGGCGCCGGCGAATGCGCCCAGCAGTGCACCATCGTCGAATTCGCCGACCACGATCGGGCGCAGTCCCTGCGCCTCAAGCCAGGCCATCAACTGGCTGTGCAGCGCCGCACCCTGACCAGGCATCAGGAACGGCGCCCCCTTCAGGCGCTGCGGAAAATCACCGCCCCAGCGCTGGCAGACGTCAGGATGCCCCACGACCGTGACCGTGCTCGATCCCAGCAGGTGACTATGGCCGCGCACCGCGCCGCCAGGTGGCAAGCCCTGGTCCGAGATCAACAGATCGAGCCGGTGTGCGCTCAGGTCTTCCATCAGGTCGCCAAAACGCCCTTCCCGACACACCAGGTGCATGGCCAGCCCCGCATCGCGCGCAGGTTGCAGCAGCTGAAACGCCATCGTCTTGGCGATCGCGTCGCACAGGCCCACCCGCAATGTCTCCGTCTCGGTGAACAAGCCGCGTCGCACCGCCTGCTCCAGTTCATTACCGAGGCTGAAGATCTGGTCCGTATAGCGCAGGACGGTTTTGCCAGCCTCGGTCAGCACCAGCCCGCGCCCCTTCTTGCGCAGCAGTTCTTCGCCAAACTGGTCCTCCAACAACTGCAACTGCGTACTGATCGCCTGCGCCGACACGTGCAACTGCTCGGCCGCGCGAACGACGCTGCCGACCGTGGCAACCGTATGGAAGTACTGCAGATGCTTGTAGTTCATGCGCTCTTACCACCAGAAATGTTGAGAATTGCTAAAGATAATTCGATTTTACTTTAGGATTGCGTAGCCGTATATTGGTGACTCAGTTCACACGAAGCGAGGAAGCAATGAGAAATTACCCGACCGACAGTCCCAAGGCCATGAGCCGGTTGCTGGCCCTGGCCATGATCGCCGACGGTCGCCTGGCGCCACAGGAACTCAAGACGCTGCACCACAGCGGTGTGCTCGAGGTACTGGGCGTGAGCGAAGACACGTTCGACGATGCCGCCGGCGAGCTCACCCAGGATTTGCTGGCCCATAGCACCAACCACGCGGCCGGCATGGTCGAAATCGAACCGGCCACGATCGACGCGCTGCTGGACGAAGTACAGGATCCGGCGCTGCGCGCACTGGTACTCAAAGGCATGCTCGAGATCGTGCGGGCCGACCAGCAGATCGATCACCGCGAACGTCGCCTGCTGCGCCGCGCACTGGCAGCCTGGGGTGATGGGGACGAGGCGTTTCCGGCGGTCGCATGATGGCGACGCGCAGCCCTTGCAAAGCGGCAGCCTGGGGGCACATCGGACAATACTGGCCGGCCTCTCGCCAAGGCATCCCGTTGCCCCAGGCCTGCCATAGCTGCGTGCTCCACGCTGGACTACCTGGATGACTTGAGGTGGCCGGCCATGAACCGGTATTGGCGCCTCGATCCCGATCCGTGTCGGGACTTGGACCTCGGTCAGTCCCACGATCGTACCGCTCGCTACCGTGCCTTCGATTCCTGAGCCGGTGACGACGACATCTTCGTCCTAGGCTCATTCGGATTCAAGATCCTTTACGGCGCGCGCCCACGGATGCAGTGCTGATCACCGTGTTCTAAGGAAACGTTCTGGACTGGACGCCGGACAATGGCGGCTTCACGTATTCGCCCGGCGCGCTGGAACGCGATACGATCATCACAGCCGAACCTCTCGTGTAACTCAATGAAAGCCCGGAAAACCTGGCGCCGGTCACCGGCTCTTTGCAGGCGGGCTATGCGTTCATGTGACGTGATGGGAAACAAATTGGAGTAAGTCTGCCATGACTGAATCGCCTCCAACCCACGTCTCAGAAATAAATGCTTACCGGTCCTTTAGGTCATTTCATCAAAGCGTTGCAATGATCAACATGTCGGAGGATGGTCATCGCATCAGCTAACGGCCACTACGAGCTTTCCGCTGCAGGTAGCCTGTCAGAATTTTCAAGCCGCAGAGTGAAGAATCCACTTGGTGTGTGCAAGAAGGTCCAGGCATTGTGAGCAAGTAGCACAGGCTTTTTAACATGAACTAAATAGTTCACGAGCACATCAATATCATGTATATTCCCCAAAATTTTCTTGAGGATAGGCATGCCATCTAAGCATGGTCGGATCGAAAGCATCGACGCGATGCGCGTACTAGCAATGCTTGCAGTAATCCAGATTCACAGCCTTGATACTCCAAGGTCAATGTCACGAGCCTTGATGCAGCAACCATCGCTGACCAACTCGCACGTTTCGCAGTCCCATTTTTCTTCGTAATATCCGGCTACTTGTGGGCGTTCCGCTGCGCCTCCGCCGAAGACTATTGGCCACGTGCAGTGGCTACCAGCAAACGCGTGATGATTATTTTTTGCTTCTGGTCGCTCATATATGCAATCGGACCTTCTCTTTACGTGATCAGGCAGGAAGGATTAGACAGCCTGCTGGGGAAAATGACAACCGTCATATCGCCATTTGATCTCATTAAAGTTATAAATGCAGCTTTGGAAGGCACTAAGAATCACCTCTGGTTTTTACCAGCGCTTGCCATCGCAGCATTGATCAGTGGCGCATTGCTAGCCAGACGTCAAGAGCTCACACTATTCGTATTAGCAATTCTTCTGTTCGCAGTAGGTCTTGCTGGCAGTGCCTATTCCGACTCACCGTACGGATTCGCGTCACGGTTCAATTTCAGAAACGGCCCGTTCTTCAGCTTGATAATGTTCTGTAGTGGCTACGCAATTCACCGATACGGCCAAGGCCTTGCCTTATTCCCAATCGGTATAGCTACGGCTGTTGGCGGATTCGTGCTGCAGCTCTTCGAAACCACCTGGATTCACCAGCAATGGGGCACACCACTGCTACATGACTATATTGTGGGAACATACTTTTTTGGATTGGGCATGAGTATGATTGCGCTTTCCAATACACCATACTTGCGCGCAAAAGCGCTGGCATCCGTTGGCCCCTTGATTCTGGGTGTGTATGCATCGCATTATTTCTTCGTCGAGCACGTGCGCTGGCTGGAGCGGATGGTAGATAATCCCTACCTCAGAGGTATTACATACTTGGCAGTAGTCTTTCTCCTGGCGCTTGTCACGTCGTTCATGCTCGCGCGATGGCGCGGTACGAAACAGTTTGTCACCTGATTGCAGCCCGAGTTAAAGCCGCATCGTTCCTTGATAACCGGCTTTTCCTTGAGCATCATGAGACACCCGTCGGCCAATACGGAGAAGGCCGAGAAGGATCACTGGCGAATGGAGCGCCATTGCGGACGAGGCCTGATTGCCACCTCGGGCCGTCCTGGTCGATTGCCTGAAAGCCCGGATTTGAAACGCATGGCAGCATTACTGTTGAAATCTACCAGATGACAATCCAGAAATGGCCGATTGTTGAGCACGGTCGTCG
The DNA here is from genome assembly GCA_014841835.1 of Oxalobacteraceae sp. CFBP 13730. Lineage (GTDB taxonomy): Bacteria > Pseudomonadota > Gammaproteobacteria > Burkholderiales > Burkholderiaceae_D > Telluria. Next base: position 88,876 of record JACYUQ010000001.1, read on the forward strand.
TGAGCGCGTCAGCAGCACCGCTAAGGTGCAAAGCCATCAGCTCAATGCTGCTGGATCATCACAGCATTGCGCTCCAAGCGAGATTCCAGAACCAAGCGCGCCGGAGCGCCCACTGCGGTACTGCCATCCGGCATATCCGTCAACACAACCGACATGGCGCCGATCCGACAATTATTGCCAATTTTGACGCCACCTAATATCTGTGCATAAGCGCCAATTTCGACATCGTCACCCAACACGGGCACGGGACCGTCGACATGGCGATTACCGATCGTGACACCTTGGCGCAACGTACAATTTGCGCCAATCGTCGTGTCAGGATGAATGAAAATACTGCCGAAGTGCCAAACGCGAAGGCCTGGACCAATTTTGGCAGATTTAGGAACACTAACGCCGGTCGTCGTCTCAATCAAACGAAACGCTAGCCAATACAGCGTCGTCTGAAAATTTTTCGTAAAACCTGGCGGCTGAAGATCAATGCGGCGTCCGCGACGATACAGCCAGATTGCCCAAATTGACTGCTCCTTGAGAAATGGCCGCCGCATACCGTACCGAGCCAAATCACATTCCCAATCGCTCATTTTGTCCCCAAAGTCGTTCTAATTATTTGGTTGAATTATAACCAACTTTTACACTTGGGAATTGGCTAAATGACGGTGCCGGGAAAGATCGCATTACCTCCACCGCGCCTAGGCGGCCTTCTCACGAGCCAACGCATTGCACACACTATTGCAGCAGCTCACAGCGGCGGCAGCCAGACTCACAACTACGGCGCACCGCAGAGCCTGCCCGCTATCAAAGAGATTTTTAGCGACTTCTACTGCGGCGTCCGGGTTGAGCACGCGGTCGGTGGGCACTGATATGCGAGGAGGGAATCTGAATTGGATGGTGGCGCGCTTGGCCAACGCCTCCTGCGGCGTGGGTGCATGCGTCTGCGAGTCGGTGAAAGCAGTCTTGCAATAGGTGCGTCAAAGCTCCATCGCGCACGGACACCATGGCTAATCGGAGCATCGAAATGATGAGGGAAATCTGGCCCGCCCTGAGGGAATCGAACCCCCGACCCACAGCTTAGAAGTCAGATGCTCCAACGCTTATTTGTGCCAATTAATCAAAACCTTGCAAGCCCTGGACTGCGCTATTGATTCACTGGTTGTCACCGTATAAGTGCTTGATTAGATTGAAAGTGGTCGCGTTGAATAGCGCAGCAATTCAGTCCTTAAGACGCGACTGCTCTTGAATCACTGGCTCGTCTTCGAGCATCGTGCGCAGCGAGTCGGCCAGGATGAGCGCGGTTGACGATGAGCCCTGGCGGAAATAGTCGTGCGTCCGAAGCGCCAGCGCGCGCAGCCGCGCCACCTCCCACAACAGCGCGCGCACGTCGGGCGAGTCGGCGTTGCATTTTGGATTGCGGTCAGGTCGGCCTTGGTCAGCGCGCGCTTGAACCGCATGGCGGGATTACTGTTCATCCATACAGTGCAGCAGCGGTGGCATGCAGACTGACTAATTTTGGCTTGCCACAGGCGCCGGCAGCCTGCCCTGCCATACTGAGGTCATGGAAAAAAGAACAGACCACCTCACTGCGACTTATGTCGATCTAGCAGTAAATGTTGCGGCCGTATTTGGACTTGAGGCTGGCCTGCGCGTACTGCAAAACACGACGCCTTTGCACGTGGTGCGGCGCGTTCTAAGTGACGGCGGACCTCAACGTCGCGGGGCTGCGCCAGCCAAGCCTGACAGAGGATAACTATGAACGATGAGATCGATGACAACCTTGACGAACTGCCGGCTGCGCCACGGGTCGACATTTTGGACGCAGATTTGGTGCTACTGGAACGGGCCGCGCGCGCGATCGGCGCCTCGCGCCTGGACGTGGTTGATGGCGAGGGCTATGTCAATCTGCACTTCGCCAGCGGGCCGGTCGTGCACAGCTGGAATCCGCTCATCTTCGGCGGCGACGCGCTCGACTTGCTCGTTAGGCGCCGACTTCAGGTCTACGTACACGAGCAGGCCACGTTGGCGATGAATGCCGATCAGGAATGGGTAAGCGAGCAGCACGGGGACGACGCCGGCGCCGCCACCCGGCGGGCCATCACCCGCGCCGCAGGCGTGGCCGACAACTAGCACCCTATTTCGACCAGGCCTTGCCCGTCTTTATGCGGAGCGCCGGACTTTATACCTACGCGATAGTATTGCGAAATGGAAAATCGAATCGATCAACTCACCGCAATTCATGTCGATTTAGCGGCGGCAGTTGCTGTCGCGTTTGGCTGGTCAGCAGGCGTTGAGGCCGCGCGAGAGCTGAGTATCGCTACCCAAGTCGCGCAACGCGTGTTGCTGAAAGGCGGTCCAATGCGCAACGCTACTGCGGCCACGCTTGCACTGTCTTCGCATGGCGCGCCGCGCACTTAGCGTACTGGCTCATCAGCTCGATCGCTCAGGCCTGCCTTGCATCGTACTTGTCGGCATCTGAACGCTTCACCGCAAGACAATGTACCAACGCACCACTCAGAAGGCTACCGTCGGCCGCCCAGAGTGTGCCGACCAGACACTACAGTCTTGGTTTTTAAGCAACTTCCATCGAGTGGCGTGATAAACTTGCGCCCTGGATACTCGCTGACTCAACGCACCTATGGAAAATTTTCGCTCGAAGCAACGAATTCTTGTAGTTGACGACAACCAAGACGCAGCGGAAATGCTTCAGTTGCTCCTCCAGTTAGAAGGATACGAAGTGCGTGTCGCATTCAGCGGGCGTCCGGCCTCTCTGAAGCTGCAAATTTCCTTCCTTACCTGACATGCTCCGATCTCAGCATGCCTGGCATGTCTGGATTTGAACTCGCCTCGGCACTGAGATTGAGCAGTCACAGCTGCAACACGTATCTGATAGCAACGACGGGCTTAAGTACAGACGAGAATCTTCGCGAAGTTAAAGAAGCAGGGTTCGACACTTACTTCATCAAGCCCTTCAATTTCGAAGAATTTATTGCCCATGTGCACTCCGTCTTTGCCAGGGCCTAGTTTCTTGGCTCTCTGAGCTTCAATGCCGCAACACCCGTCAGTACAGTAAGTAGGAAGTCGCGACACAATTGTCGCGTCGCAAAGAACACAGCGTGTGTCACTAAAATACGTCCAGCGCTGTAACGTTACTTGGGCCAGGCCTGCACCGTCTTCGCGTGGCGCGCCGCGCACGCCGCATACTGGACGAGCAACTCGTTCATCCATTCCTGCCACGAGTCGTAGTCGGGCGCGGCCGGACTCTTGACCACCGGGCACGGCGCCGCCAGCGCGCTATCGAGGGATGCTTTTGTTGGCGCCTTCGATTGCGGCATCGAGGTTGCGCATGCGGTCAGTACTAGGCACGCTACCAGCGGGCAAGGGTTCGCACTGCGCAACCCCCTAGTCAGCACGGGCTTCATTTGACTCAAGTCAACCGTCACCGCGACCGTCGTGCAATCATTCGCACATGGAAAAGCGATTCGATCGCCTCATGGCTGCATATGTTGATCTGGCTTTCAACGTGTCCGTCTCATTTGGGCTGGCTGCTGGGTTGCGTGTGCTGCGCGAGCAGAAAGTCCCTCCCTCGGTGTTGCAGCGGGTGCTAGTCGAGGGCGGGCCGCGTCGTGGCTTTACTTGGGCCAGGCTTGAACCGTCTTCGCGTGGCGAGCCGCGCACGTAGCGTGTTGCCCCAGCAGCGCGATCACACTGACCCACGCAGCGCATATCCGCGATTCAATGCACTCTGCCTAATTTGATTAAGCGGTAAACCTGAGCGCATATCCTCAAATAATCGGCCCATGGAACAACGAACTGACCGCATCACTGCCGTATGCGTTGACCTCGCTGTCATCGTCGCCATCACGTTCGGCCTAGATGCCGGTGTGCGCGTGCTGCAGATGCAACATGCGCCGCAGCTGTTTATTCAGGGCGTGCTCATTTATAGCGGGCCGCGGCGTGGTTCTACTTTGGCTACGCCTGGACCGTCTACGCATAGCGAGCCGCGCGTAATTACTTAGTCAGATTTGTTGTCTAGATTCATTTTGTGAGAGGATGCGCATTTCAAACGCCGAAACGCTATAGCCCTTTTATCAAACTTAATGCGGAGAGCACACGATGGACACTACTACCAATCAGGCACGGGGACCCTTGCGCGATTTGAGAACTGAAGGGCATCAGCTCTTAATGATCGGAAACGGTTCGCGGGTTCTCGATAAGGTCGTGAACGGCGCATGGCAGTCGGTCTTTGTTGGTCCGGATGGCGGCATGCCGAAAGGCCTCTACGATATTACTGGTGCCGAGAAACCAGCCAAGACTGGCGCAACAAAGTCCTATGAAGGTAACGTGCTTCACGTCGACAATAAACATGTATACCAGCTCCAATCCGATGGGAAGGGAAAACCGGGCGTAGTCCGGCATGATCTGGCGTTGTACAAGGACCCTCCGACAATCGGAACAATGACAAAGGTCGACTACGTTCGCGGAATCGGTCAAGCCATAGGGCGAGAGAAAACCATGGAACGTTAACGCTGAATCTGTCTTGCACTGATACGTACCCACTCGGGAGCGTTTACGCTAAAGGCGACCGAGACATTGCTATTTTCCTTCGGCCAGGCCTGGACCGTCTTCGAGTGGCGCGCCGCGCACGTAGCGTACTGGTACAGCAGCCGCGCACTCAACCTCCCGGGCACAGCACGGTTGGCGTGCTATCGAGCAGGAAACCCGCGCCATTAGTGGCAACTTAGAATCGGCCAGCGAGCAGCCCGGCAACGGCGCCAGTACCGGCAACCGCCGGGTCATTACGAGCGCCGCGGCCGAGGTCTAGAATAAGCCAGCAGGTTCAGCAGTACGGTCCCAGCTGTAAATGATGACTTCATTCCGCTCGGCACCACGGCCGCCACCCGCTACCGTATAGGTAATCGGAACGGTGTCCATCTGGAAGTTAGCAAAGATTCTGCGTATGTCAGGATGATCGTTCAAGCTGACGATCGCTTTGCCTTTCAAGCGCCCCATCATCGAAGCCATCTTCTCGTATTCGTCCAAACCGAAGTCAACGCCATAGCCCGCTGTTTCCCAGTACGGTGGATCGAGGTAGAAAAGCGTATGGGGTCGGTCGTAGCGATCCATCAGCTTGGCCCAGTCCATGTTTTCGATGTAGGCACCGGACAGACGAAGATGTGCCGCTGACAAATTTTCCTCGATCCGGAGCAGATTGATGGGTGGTGCAGTTGTCGCTGTTCCCCAAGATTGCCCTTCAACTTTGCCGCCGAAGGCGTGCTGCTGCAGGTAGAAAAAGCGCACCGCACGTTGGATGTCGGTCAGCGTGTCGGGCGGCGTCTCCTGGTGCCATTTAAACACTTCGCGACTGGCCAGCGCCCACTTGAAATGGCGCACGAACTCTTCAAGGTGGTGCTGTACCACTCGGTACAGGCGTACAAGCTCCCCGTTGATGTCATTGATCACCTCGACCTTTGCTGGCGGCCGCAGGAAGTAGAGAGCAGCACCGCCGGCAAACACTTCAACGTAGCAGTCGTGGACAGGGAACTGAGGAAAGATCTGATCGGCTAGACGTCTTTTGCCACCGAGCCAGGGGATGATTGGATTTGCCATATTTCTACGAGACCCATTAAATACTGTACGGATATACAGTATAAGCGATGCGTGATGGAAATTCCCGTGTCCGAGATAAGACAGTATCTAAGCAAACTAGAGCGTCGAAGCGGTGCCCTATTTCGGTTAGGCCTAAACCTTCTTCTCGTGGGGCGCCGCGCAGTAGCGTACTGCCCCAGCAGGTGGATCGCCCAGACCTGCCACGAGTCGCACTCGTCGGTGCCCGGCGCTCGACTGCCCGGCATCGTAGCCAGCGCACTACCAAGCTGAACCTAGTTTCCTTTGCGACAATGTTCGAGTAAGCTTGGGCTGAGAGGCCGCTATCGGCCAAAAGCGGACTGTCGCTGTCCGGCAAGCCCGTAGTAGCGAACCTGTGGGCCAGTTGGTGCCCGTCGGCCGTCGAGAGACGACGGTCTTGGCCAAAGCGCAGGCAGGGCGTGGCGATGTCGTCTTCATCTTTGCTAATCAGGGTGGTTTTGCCCCGGCATTCAAATGCTGTCTTTCCCAAAAAAGCATGGTCCTGCAAAATGTTCTGATCGACCATATTGGCGCCATGGCGCGCTAATCAGGGGCGCGCGGCTTGCCGACAACACTTTTTTTCAATGCCAAGGGGACCAGCCAGTCAAACGCCGCAGGGGCGAGCTATCGCCGGCGACCTTGGCCAAGCATCTCGACAAGCTAGCCGTTCGGCGACAGCGCTGTCGGCCATCAGCATCGCGATGCCGTGGCCAAACGCAACGACCTCGATCCTCACGTTGTCGGCGCCTAGGTCATCCTGCGCATTACAAGTATTGTTGAGCGTCAGATTCCGTTTCATGGGGTTGGCGTCGCTCCCCTGGAAGACGACCCGCCATGCGGTGGCAGTCCCTGCGGCTGCAGCTCCAGAAAGGGTTCCAAGTGCACCGGGCGCTGCCAGGGCAAGCGATTGGGTCACGACCGCCCCGCGCGATGGTGCGTTATTGTCCATTTTGTCTAGGAATCGTTACCGCCGCCGTGCGACGCGCTGCACGCGGTACCTGAATATACTGAAACCCGCCGCAGGCCCACAATCCGGCGCTCATTATTTCTGCCAGCCCCACCTGGCAAAGATCGCGCTGCCTTGCGGCGATTGCAGGAATGCGATGAACTGCTTCGCTTGCGGGTTGGCAGCGCCATGCTCAGTCAACGCCACGCCGGTATCGCGGTAAATCGCATAATCAGGTTCGATTGGCACGACGTCGGCCAGGCGCGGGTTCGACACCTGCCAGATATTCCAGATAAGCCACGCGTCGATGTCGGTGCGCGCGGTCCAGGTACCGCGCGCGCTCGCGCTGTTGGGTGCGTAACTGGCAATATTTGCGCGTACCTTGCGCACCGACTCCATGCTGCCTTTGCGGCCAGCCATGTCTTCCCAGACGCCGTTCTGGCCGGCACCGTTGACCACCAACAGGCGCACGCCGGGCTGCATCAGGTCGGCCACGCCGCGCAGGTGCTTGGGATTGCCGGGACGCACCAGGATCGCCAGGGGACGCATATATAGCGGGGTAATGCTTGCCTCCTGTATCTTGCCGCCCATCGCTAACGTAAAGTCCGTCATCATCGTTTCCGAACCGCTGTAGATGATGTCCGCATCCTGTTTTGCGTGGTCGACCAGCTCGGCGTGGGGCCAGCCGTGACGGTGACTTTGATGCCGTTCGCGTGCTCGAATGCCGCCGCCGCCTCTTTCATCGCAGGAGCCGGTCCACCCGGGCCGTACACCAGCAACGGCTGCTGGGCACACGCGATACCAGCGGTGAGCGAGACTGCAACAACAAGGCTGCAGCGCGCCGCGGTCAAATAGTGATGTGATGTCATGGCGTTTTCTTTCGTTTTTGGAAAATGGATGGCGTACTGCTACGTCCTTAAACACCCAGAAATTTGATCAGGGCGAAACTGATGACACCAAGGCCGAGCAGCGAAAAAATGACAACCCCGGCAACCTTGCCGCCGGCACGCAGGACAGCGCGGGCATCGACGCCGAGGCCGAGCGCGGCCATCGACATAATGGTGAAGAAATTGGCGGCAACGTGCGCTGGCGCCAGCGCTGCCTGCGGAATCCAGCCCAGCGAGCGCAAGCCCAGCAATGCAAGGAAGCCGACGATAAACCACGGCACCAGGTGCGCGACGTTCAGGCGGGCGCCTCCCCGTCCGCGCCCTGTCAAGGACAACACCAGCACGACCGGGCCCAGCATCAACACGCGCACCAGCTTGACCAGGGTGCCAATGTGCACGCTGGCTGCGGACACCGAACTCGTTGCCGCCAGTACCTGTGGCACGGCATACACGGTCAGCCCGGCAAACACGCCGTATTGAACCGGCGTGAATGACAACAGCCCGACTAGCAACGGCAACCCGAGCACCACCACCACACCCAGCACCGCCGTAAAGGCGATGGAGGCGGCCACGTCCTTGCCATCTGCGTCGATCACTGGGGCCACCGCCGCAATCGCCGAGTTGCCGCAAATTGAATTGCCGCAAGCAATCAGGATCGCCATCTTTTTCGGCAGACCGGCGCTGCGGCCCAGGAAATAACTGAACAGAATTGCCAGCACGACTACCCCGGCAATGCCGCCGACCAGTCCCATGCCGTTTTCGAGCAGCGCGCCGGCGCTGACGGATGCGCCCAGCAGCACCACGGCAATTTCAAGCAGCAGCTTGGCGCCCATATGGATGCCTGGCTCGAACCGCTGATCGAGACGGTGCACGGTGCGCAGTCCGGTTCCGAGCAAGATCGCCAGGACCAGGCTTTCAAGCCACGCGCGTCCGAACAGATGGGCTTCTACAGCTTCCAGCCCATACGCGGCCAGCGTGACGGCGCCGCACAGTAACAGGCCGGGTACAAATGGAGCGCATTTTTGATAGTGGGATGTCATGGTCGACTCTCGTTCAGATATTTAGTGCATGCATTATTGAACGGCGATTTCGTTCGGTCCATCGTATAATTAATGACAAATCATTAGATTGGATCGAACTATGACATTGGACCAGCTACGCATTTTTGTTGAAGTCGCACAACGCCAGCACCTTACTCAGGCGGCTTCCGCGCTGTTTCTATCCCCGTCTGCCGTCAGCTCATCGATCAAGGCCCTGGAAGAGCGCTATGGCACGGCACTGTTCCATCGGATAGGACGGCGCATCGAACTCTCCGACGCCGGTTTGATTTTCTTGATAGAAGCGCAACGCACGCTGGCCAGCGCGCGTGCAGCGGAAAACACGTTGTCGGAGCTGGGCCAGATGCGGCGCGGCACGCTGGCAATCCACGCCAGCCAGACCATCGCGAGTTACTGGCTACCGCGCTTGCTCGTGCAATTCAGTCAAACCTACCCGGCCATCGACCTCACCCTGGAAGTGGGCAATACCGACAGCGTGGCGCAGGCCATCCTGCTGGGTGGCGCCGATCTCGGTTTCATCGAAGGCGATATCGACGAACCCTCCCTGGCCATCGAAGCTGTGGGGGAGGATCAGCTCGTTGTCGTGGTAGCACCCGATCATCCATGGTCCGCCGGGGTGCCGCTGGCGGCTGCCGACCTGGTGCAGGCGCAATGGATTTTGCGCGAAACCGGTTCCGGCACGCGTTCGGCGTTTGAGAAAGCGCTGTCGGACATGGGCGTGCCGGTCGCCGCAATGCAGGTTGCTCTCAGCCTGCCGTCCAACGAGGCGGTGCGCAGCGCGGTGATGGCCGGTCCCTTTGCCACCGCGATTTCCGAACTGGTCGTGGCATCGCATGTTCAGGCGGGCCTGCTGGCGCGCGCGGCGCTGGTCCTGCCGGCGCGTGGGTTCTCGATGCTGCGTCATCCTGAACGCCATCGCAGCCGTGCGGCGCTGGCATTTGAAGAATTGATGAACACAAAAAAATAAATACAAATACATGGAATAAAAACAGGGCAATGACGTTTGCACCTGTAGCAAGCCCGTTTTTCAACCTGACCTGTACTGGACCGCACCCATGAAAACCACCCACCTGATGTTCCTGTTGGCCAGCACCATCGGCATCGCCACCACGGCTGTTGCCGGGCCTGCGCTGGATATGGCGCAAGCCCACTTCGCCGCCATTGGCGCCGGTGAACACGCCGCCATCGTGCATGATTACGCCGACAATGCGCGGCTGACCTGGGTTGGTGGACCGCTTGACGGCAGCTACGACGGTGCAGCCGCCATCGGCGCCGTATGGAGCAAGTTCGGCGCGATGGGCCCGCTGCGCGTCACCGTTATGGGCGCGTCCGAGTCGGTCAATCCGAAGGGTGCGACCGTCACGGCGGCAGTGCAATTCGACGGCAAGGCCTCCATCAAGGTGCGCTACGTGCTGACCTACCGCGACGGCAAACTGGTCAATGAAACCTGGCAGATCGATCCGAAGCTGGCCGCCAGCGCGATGTAATCACTGGTTCCATGAGCGTCCTGCCCCTTCTTCCCGGCGCGGAGTTGCTGGCGTGTGTCCCGCGGCTGCGGCGCTACGCGCGCGCGCTCGTGGGCGAGCGCGCCGCGGCCGATGACCTGGTGCAGGACACGCTCGAACGCGGCTGGGCCCAGCGCGCCGCGCTACAACCCGGCACGGACGCGCGCGCCTGGCTGTTTGCGATCATGCACAATATGCGTATCGATCAGATACGGCGCGGCGCACTGGTCACCGAGCCGCTCGACGATGATACGCCGATGCCGGCCCTGGCGGATCGCAGCACGGTCGGCATCCAGGTGCGCGAGATGGATGCCGCGCTGCGCCTGCTGAGCGAAGAACAGCGCGCGATCCTGCTGATGGTCGGGCTGGAAGACATGCGTTATGAAGAAGTGGCGTCGACGCTCGGCATCCCGGTCGGGACCGTCATGTCGCGGCTCGCGCGCGCCCGCGAAAAGCTGCGCAGCCTGATGGACGGCGGCGCCCGCGTGAACTCGTTGAAAGTCGTGAAATGAACCTGCCCGTGACTGAAGCCGATCTGCACGCGTACGTCGACGGCGTGCTGCCGGCAGCACGCGCTGCCGAGGTCGCCGCCTACCTGGCAGAGCGCCCCGAGGAAGCTGCGCGCGTGCGCGCCTACGCGGCCCAGAACGACGCCATGCATCGCCTGTTCGATCCGGTGCTGGGCGAACCGGTCCCGGCGCCCATGGCAGCGGCCACCACGCCGCAGCGCAACCGGCACTGGCAATGGCAGGCGCTGGCGGCGGGCCTGGCAATCGCGTTGGTGAGCGGTGGCGCCGGCTGGGGCTTGCGCGGCGCGGCAACTGGCCAGTCCCTGGCGCGTATGGAGCAGCAAGCGCCCGCGTATCAGCAGGCAGCGTGGTCCGGCCTGGCACACCAGGCCGCAATAGCCCATGCCGTGTACAGCCCGGATGTGCGCCGGCCAGTGGAAATTCGCGCCGACCAGGAAGACCAGTTGGTGACCTGGCTGTCGAAGCGCATGGGCAGCAAGATCCGTCCGCCGCATTTGGGCAAGCTGGGCTATGAACTGATCGGCGGGCGCCTGCTGCCCGGGGCCAGCGGGCCGGTAGCGCAATTCATGTACCACGACGGCGCTGGCCAGCGCCTGACGCTGTACGTGTCGACGGAGCAGGCGCGCAACAAGGACACCGGCTTTCGGTTCGCCAAAGAGGGCGACGTCAACGTGTTTTACTGGATCGACGGGAAGTTCGGCTATGCGCTGTCCGCAGCCGTCGACAAGGGCGAACTGGCACGGGTTGCCAGCGCCGTCTATGAACAACTGGAGGGACCGGTTTGAAATTTTCACTTTTTTTGGGCGCCATGCTCTGGTGCTGCACCGCCACAGTCTCGGCGCAGCATGCTGGCCACCATGGCGCGACTGCGCCGCCTGCCTCGTTTATCGCCAGTAGCGACAGGCCCTATGCGTCTCTCGCGGATGATGCCATGGCGATCATGGATGACGGCATGCGACGCGCGCCGACAACCGGGGACCCCGCGCATGACTTCATGAGCATGATGATTCCTCACCATCAAGGCGCGATCGATATGGCCAAGGCCATCCTGGTGCACAGTAACGACCGCGAACTGCGCAACCTGGCACAAGGCATCATCGTCGAACAACAGAACGAAATCAATGTAATGCGCGCCTGGTTGCAACGCTACCAGGCAGCCCACGGCGCAAGAGCCGATTCCACCAACGCAGACACCAGGAAAGACTCTCATGCAACTCACTGAATTGAATAAGCTCACCTTCGCCATGACGCTTGCGGTCGCTGCCATGGGTACTGCGCAGGCTGCGCCAGGCACACAGGACCGCGTCTATACAGCTGACCAGAACAGCAACACCGTTTCGGTGATCGATCCATCCACCAATCAGTTGCTGGGACAAATCCGGTTGGGTAATCAGCGGCCCGACATCCTGTCTCCTTTGTACAAGGGGCAAGTGAATGTTCATGGATTGGGTTTTTCGCCGGACCATAAAACCTTGATTGCGATATCGAATGGCTCCAATTCGGTGACCTTCATCGACACGGCCACCAATAAGGTCAAGGGCGTTACCTATATCGGGCGGTCGCCTCACGAAGGATTTTTCACCGCGGACGGTCGCGAAGTCTGGGTCGTGGTACGCGGCGAAGATTACGTCTCGGTCATCGATCCTGTCACCTTCAAGGAAAAACGCCGGATCCAGACAACAGGTGGTCCGGGCATGGTGATGTTCCATCCCGATGGCAAACTGGCGTTCGTGGTATCGAGCTTTAATCCTGTCGTCGATGTCATCGACATGAAAACATCCAAAGTGATCAAGCATATTTCTGTCACTAGCCCGTTCTCGCCGTTCTTGCAGTTCACGCCTGATTTCAAGGAAGTCTGGATGACGCACAAGGACGTTGGCAAGGTCACCCGCATCGACGTGGCGACGCTGATAGTCAAAGGCGTCATCGACACCGGTTTTATTACCAACCACCTGGCGTTCGGGAAGAACGCTGGCGGCGCAAGAGCCTACGTGACAGTGGGCGGAGAAAATGTCGTCAAGGTCTATTCCACCGGTGATCAGCCACAACTGATGGCGACGATACCGACCGGGGCCTTGCCGCATGGCGCATGGGCGTCGGACGACGGCAGCAAAGTGTACGTTGGTCTCGAAAACGGCGATGGTGTCGACGTGATCGACACCGCAAGCAACAAGGTCGTCGCGCATGTGGCGGCCGGCCAGGCGCCGCAAGCGCTTGTCTACGTGTCCCATGCCGTGCCCACCGGTGCTGGTACCAGCAACCTGGTGCCGCGTGTGAACGGCGAGTCGAGCAATATCGCTCTCAAGTCCCGCGGCGACGCCAAAGGATTCGTGGTCGTGCGCAGCCTGGGCGTGACCGATGCACTGGAAGTGTTCTTGTACAAACTGAAACCGGAGACTGTTTACAACGTCTACGCCGGTGGTCAGCGCGCGCCGGTGGGTCGCTTCAAGACTGACGGCAAAGGCATGGCGAACGGTACTGCCATTGGGCCCATGCGCGACGTGCGGCCGGGCCTGGCGCAGCAGCCGGCTGGCGCCAGCCGGATCCTGGTGATGGAGGGCGACACGCCAGCCGGAGCGGAGCAGGCAGCGCTGGCGAGCAGCGAGTGACGTCTGGCGTGCCGGTGGCTCCCTTGCTGGACGATGTAGCCGAACTGGCACGCCGCGTCGAACTGCTGTCTCTTCCCCATGTGGTCGCGCTCAACCAGTGGGTCGACACGCACGCAGCCGTCCGCGCGCTGCCGTACTTCGATCCGCTGGACGGCGGCGCCGATGCGTCCATTCTCATCTTGCTGGAAGCGCCGGCGCGCCATGCGATGCGCCCGCGCTTCGTCTCGCGCGACAATCCTGGTCCTGCGCAGCGCAATCTTCAACGTTTCCTGGCGCAAGCCGCCGTCGCGCGTGCGCGTACCGTGCTGTGGAATACCGTGCCCTGGCTGGCCGACGAGCAAGCTCCGCCGGCGCGCCTGGGTGTGGCGGCGGTACGCGCAGGCATCGCCATGCTAGGCGATGTGCTGGACCTCCTGCCATGCCTGCGGGTGGTCGTGCTGGCCGGACGCACGGCCCGCCAGGCCCACGCTGCCATCGAGGCCAGGCGGCCGGGCTTGATCGTACTGGAAATGCCTCATCCGAGTCCGCTATCTGTTTGTACGTCGCCAACTGTGGCCCCGCAAATCGTCGCGACACTGGCGCGCGCGGCGCAACTGGCGCGCTGAACGTTGGCCTTCAGGGCCGGTTCATCGACGCAATACAGGGAGAGACGAACAGGTTGCCACGGTAAGCGCCGAGCGCGGTGCGCCATGCGACAACCAGCCACAGGCTTGCCAGTACCACTACCAGCGCGCTGCCGAAGACCTCGAAGAACAGCGAATCGAGCACCTTCGCCAGACGCAGCGTGGTGACCGCGAATACGCCGAGCGGAAAGGTATAGCCCCACCAGCCCAGGTTGAATGGAACGGCTGCCCTGAAGTAGCGCAGCGTAATCAGGGTTGCCAGCATCATCCACCACAGGCCGAGTCCCCAAAGCAGCAGGCCGCTCACCACGCCCATCCCGTTGGCCACGTGGCCAACCTCGGCCAGGCCAAACGGCGCCAGCGTCGCCGGCGCGGCGGCGCCGAGCACCAGCATGCCGAGCGCGCCGGTGCCCACTGGCCCGAGCGCCAGCCAGCTTGATGCCGCCATGCTTTCGTGCGGCAGTTTGTGCAGGGCCATGCGTAATAACAGAATCGCGAGAATGCTGAGCGCCACTGGCACCGAGTATGCCCACAGCACGTAGCCGGTGATCAGGACTGTGAAGCGCGCGCCACCATCCTGCAGGTGCGGCACAAGCAGCCCGGCGCTCGCCGCTGCAACCTCGGCAGCGACGACCGGCAGCAGCCAGACCGCCGTCATTTGGTCGATGCTGTGCTGCTGGCGCGTGAACATCAGGTAAGGAATGAGGACGCCGCAAGCAAGTGCCATGGCCACATCGATCCACCACAAAGCTTCGGCCACCGCGACGGCGGCGGCGCCCCAGCGCGACACGCCAAAGCTGAGAAATCCATTGATAATTGTAGCTAAGCCCATGGGAATGGTACCGAAGAACATGGAGACGGTCGCATGGCCGAACACCTGTTTCGCTTCGTCGAAAAACATGACCCAGCGCGCGCTGTACAGCGCGGCAAACAATACGAACAGCGCAATGTTAAAAAGCCAAAGTCCCTCGGCCAGGCGGGCCATTCCCGGGAGCGCGCCTGGAAGTTGGGCGAGCGCGAGCGACAAGATGCCGGTGCCCATCGTTGCCGCAAATGTGACTTTCCGAAATAGATGCGACGTTTTGGAAATTACTGCGACGACAGGGCATGAAGTAGCGAAATCCACCGCTTCTTGCTGAGTTACACTGGCGACGACGAACTTCTGCTTTCGGCCAAAAGCAGCCGTTCGAAAAAACTTAAGCTGCCACTTATTAGTAGTGGTAAGGCAAAAAATCGTTGAAAATGCCATACCAGCGGCCTGTTCCACAACAAACACACGTATGAACATCGATCATCCCTCTCAGACGACCGAAGCAATTCTGAGCATGCAACAAACTCTCGCGGCGCTGAGCGCTGAGCGCAACGATCTTCGCGCGGCAAACCAACGGTTGGAACTAGCGCTAGCGGCATCTGGCGTAGTTGGACTATGGGACTGGATGGTCGACACAGACCTTTTGTATGGAGACTCCAACTTCGCACGCCTCTACGGTCTAGATCCGAAGAAAACTGCGTCAGGGCTGACAATGGAGGAGTATCAGGCCTTTGTCGTCATAGACGACCTCGCAGCGTTACGAAGCGACATACGTCAAACCTTTGAACGCGCGGCCGATTTTTTTGTCGAATATCGGCTTGCGATTCCGGGCCAGTCGCTGCGCTGGGTCGAATGCAAGGGTAAGTTAATCAACGGTGATGATGGCAAACCATATCGATTTTCGGGAACTGCAATTGACATCACTGATCGGAAGCTTGCCGACGAGATAATCCGCACTCACACCATTACTGCGCGTGCAAATGCCGAGCGCGTTCAGCTCGCTTTGCAGGCAGGCGCCATTATCGGCACTTGGGTATGGGATATCGAGAAGAACGAGTTTGTTGTTGATGAAGGTTTCGCTCATGCATTTGGCTTGGATTCGGCTTTAGGCCACCAAGGCATCAGCTTGGAGCAGGTAGTGGAAACCGTCCACCCCGATGACAAAGCAGGCTTAGCGAAGGCGATAGAAAAGGCAATCGAAAACCCCGGACCTTATATGCATCAATATAGGGTACGGCGTTCTGATGGTAACTACTATTGGGTTGAGGCGAATGGTAGGGTTGAACGGGGAGCAAGTGGCCTGCCTCAGCGTTTCCCAGGCGTGTTGATCGACATTACTGCTCGGCGTGCCATTGAGATAGAACGCGATCGTGTATCCGTTGAGCTGCGCGATCTGAACATGACGCTGGAGCAACGCGTCGTTGAACGCACGTCCGCACTGGTCGAAGCACAGGAAGCACTACGGCAATCGCAGAAGATGGAGGCAGTAGGTCAGCTTACCGGAGGGCTTGCGCACGACTTCAATAATCTCCTGGCTGGCATCTCCGGTGCACTTCAGTTAATGCAAATTCGTGCCCTGAATGGTCAGTTCAAAGATTTCGAGCGCTACATCCTTATGGCTCAAGGCGGCGTCAAGCGCGCCGCTTCGCTGACACACAGACTGCTCGCTTTTTCGCGCCGGCAGACCCTGGACCCACGTCCAGTCGATGTGAACCGCATGGTCACAGACATGCGTGACCTGATACAGCGCACGGTTGGGCCAGGCATTGCGGTTGATGTCGTGACGGCGGCCGGGCTATGGCCTGCCCTGGTCGATTCATCCCAGCTCGAAAACGCGCTGCTCAACCTGTGTATCAATGCTCGCGACGCGATGCCGGGAGGCGGCCGCATTACAATTGAGACGGCCAATAGATGGCTCGACGACCATACTGCGCGCCAACACGACATGGCCCCCGGTCAATATCTCTCGATGTGCGTAACAGATTCTGGCACCGGCATCGCGCCCGAACTCATCGATAAGATATTCGAACCTTTCTTCACGACTAAACCGCTTGGTGAGGGAACTGGCCTCGGCTTGTCGATGGTTTACGGTTTCGCCAAGCAGTCGGGCGGACAAGTCCGCATTTATTCCGAAGTTGAAATGGGAACCACGGCGTGCGTCTATTTGCCGAGGTCGTCGGGAAGCGTTGAGGACGATAATCCGAGCGAAGAATTAGTACCTTTGTTCGCGGTGGAGAAGCAACACACCGTTCTGGTTGTTGATGATGAGCCTATGATCCGCGCGATTGTTTCCGAAATGCTGAACGACCTGGGCTACAACGTTCTCGAGGCAGGCGACAGTACCATTGGCCTCAAAATCCTTCAGTCGGATGTACCCATCGACCTGCTTATTTCCGACGTGGGCTTACCGGGTGGACTAAACGGACGTCAGATGGCAGACGCTGGCCGTGTGAGCCGGCCAGCCCTGAATGTATTGTTTATCACTGGATATGCAGAGAACGCGGCAATCGGTCATGGTCATCTTTCTCCAGGAATGCAAGTCATGACAAAGCCATTTGATATGCAAAGTCTGGCCTCTCGCGTCAGATCTATCGTTGAGAGAACGGGATAAAATTTATTCCATGGTCAAGGCGTTGACTGCGACATTCGTGATTGTCAATGTCTGCTTCGGGTCGAAAGCAGTCCTTGACGGTGCCCAAAAGGCGACCAAAACAATGCTGCGTCACTTCGGCCAGGCCTGCACCATCTTCCCGTGGCGTGCCGCGCACGTAGCGTACTGATGCAGCAGCCCGAGCGCCCACTCTTGCCAGGCGTCGAAATCGGCGGCTGCCGGGCGGGCCACTTCCGGGCACGGTGCCGCCAGCGCGCTATCGAGGGATGATTTTGTTGGTGGCTTCGATTGCGGCGTCGAGGTTGCGCACGCGGTCAGCATCAGGAACGCAACCAACAGGCAGAGGTTTGGCATTGCGCAGCTCCTTGGTGAGCGCCGACATGCGCGGCGCCAGGGTGGATTGAATTGTGGCGAACTCGGTGGCCGCCTGGCGGATCGTGGCAGCATCGGCCTGGATGTCGGCGAGCGCAGCCTCCGACAGCGTCGCGCGGAACTCGGCGTGCGCGCGCTGCAGCTCAGCGATCTCGGCGCCGTGCCGCCAGCCGTTTGTGAACCAGCCGGCGGCGCCGGCCAGAGCCATCGCCAGCAGCAGGCCCAGACCGGCCGCCGGCACGCGGTACAGGGCCGGGCTCATTGGACCTCCATGCATTTACGGTGCCGCTCGAGCTGGCGCGTCCACACGCCTGGGCAGATTCTGTTGCCTGGGATCGAGCAGTCGTAGCCGCCGGATTTCTTGTAGAGCAGCAGCGCGCTACAGGCCTGCGGGTAACGGCCAGCGAGCAGCTCGCGGCGCATCGACGATGTCGACCAGGCGCCTGTGCCGTACTGGTAGATCCAGTCCACGTAGACGTCGTACTCGGCCGAGTGAAGCGCGACACCCGGAATCGATGCGCGGAAGGACTGCTCCTCGCGCGACAGGTGCGCAGCGGCGCGCTGGATGGCGCGGACAGGCGTGATACGATCGCCCATCTTGACCGGCGCGCCGTCTTCCTTGAACGTCGAGCCGAACCCGACAGTCGGCCGGTCGTTCTTCGTTGGGATGACGGCGGTCTCGGTATAGCCCTCGCTCGACAGGATGCCGACGAAAGCGGCCGCACTGAGGGTCAGGCTGCTGACCAGGATGCGAGCGCGCTTCATTCGCCAGTTACCGACGGTTGCGCCACCACGCGCGCGATCGCGGCGCCGAGCGAGGTCAGGCCGGCGGCCACCACCAGGAGCGAAGCGGTGCCGCTGGCGTACAGGTTCATGCCGGCCTCGATGGCCGAAGCGATGGCGGCCAGCAGCGCGAAGCGTACCGACCAGAGTTTCGGGAATTGCGAGCGTGCGTCTTCGATGAATTTCACGTTTTGCCCTTTCGGATTGCGCGCCGGCGGCACCGGCGCTGGATGGGTTGCGGGTTACGGCTCGATTTCGGGCGCCTGCAGTTGCGCGAGCAGCTGCGCAAGGCGCAATTCCCGCTCGCGGCGCTCGAGGTCGGCCACCTGGCGTTCGATATCGGCGTACAGCTGTTCGCGCTCGGCCTGCTGCCGCTCGCGGGTATTACGCTCGCGGGTGTACCAGGCGTTCAGCAGGAACGTCAGAAGCGCGGTGAAGATGCCGACGATCACGCCGGCCTGCGTCAGGGTCAGAGAGGTGGCAACCGTGACAGCGGCGCCGGCGTAGCTGCCGACTTCCGGCGGGGTGGTCTTGCTGATG
This sequence comes from Oxalobacteraceae sp. CFBP 13730, assembly GCA_014841835.1. Taxonomy (GTDB): domain Bacteria; phylum Pseudomonadota; class Gammaproteobacteria; order Burkholderiales; family Burkholderiaceae_D; genus Telluria. Next base: position 107,770 of record JACYUQ010000001.1, read on the forward strand.
CTCATTGGTGCCTTTCGATGGGCGTAAAAAAAGCCGCTCTAGGCGGCCTGGCTGAGTTGCGTGTATGTCAGATTTCTTCAACCTCGAGCGTGGTCGCGTACGCGTTCATGAACTGGTAGGCAAGGTCCGAGTCTTTCGTGCGCCGGCCGTACACCATGAAGTCGCGCTCGAGCTCAACGTCGGCGTGCATCGGGAACACCGACAGCAGGATCGGATGCGCGCGGCTGTTGCGCACCAGGTTCAGGAGCGTGGCCCGGTCCGCCGGCGGCATGGCGCGCAGGTCGACCGGAACCTTGCGGCTCATCGTGCCCGGGTCGGCCAGCTGGCCGCCGGCAGCGCTGCGCGAGATCTCGGTGCGGTCGACCATCGTCACCGACGCGGCCGAGGCGTTGTAGGTCAGCGACCAGAACGAGCTGGCCACCATGCAACCGGCTTCGAGGTAGCCCTGCAGGTTGTCCGGATCCTGAATATCAACCATCAACGCACGTGCTGCGACCTCCACCGGCAACCAGTGCCGCGCGTACGCACCGCCACCGTAGGCGTACGCGCTGGCGGCCTGCACTGGCGCGAAGCCACGCAGCCGAACCGCCGGTGCTGGGCAGGCCAGTACCAGGCCGCTGTCGTAGTCGTACGGCTGCCAGGTGTCGATGTAACCTGTCGGGCGCGTCGCCGCGGCGCTCCCGCTTGGGTAGTACGACCCGGTCACGAGCCCTGCCACGCCCATCGCACCCCACAGCAGGATCCCGGCCGTGCCATTGCCAGCGTAAGCAGCCCCGTTGGTCGAGCGATTGGTGTAGACCTGGACGAACGAGTTGGCCGCTGACGTGGCCGATGCAGTTATGCTGCAGCGGTACCAGCCACCCGGGCGCGCATCCACCCGTGCGGTGCAGTTTGAGGTTGCGACCACATCGCCGCTGTCGAGGTCGAAGTCGGCAAACGAGTTGGTGAAGCCGGAACCGAACTGCAGGCGCAGGTACCGCTCCCCGGTGTCGCGCTTGGCAAAGAACGATTCGGTGTGGACCCCGTTGAGCGCCACCGCGCCGATCGACTGTTGGACGTAGTGGGCGCCGCTGGTTGTAGTGGCGATGATGCGATCGGCCGTGACCGCACCGTCGGGCGCCGCTGCCACGTTGGCCGCCACCGTGACCGCGCTCTTCGTCCAGGCGGCGTTGTCGAATGCTTCCGTGTGGATGTGGTTGTTCGTGATGGCCGCCTCACCCGACACGCGCACGCGCACCCGCGCCGTCGGCGACAGGTTGCAGAACGGGAGTCCGACGAAGCCGATCGGCTCGACATTGTCGAATACGGCGGTGACCCGGGCATCCCGCGCGGTGGCGCGCCACACAGGGTAGACCTGCGCAGCTGCCAAGTTGCCGACGGACAGGCCGCCTGCCGTGCTCGAGGCAGTCAGGGTGGCGCGCTCGATGGCATTGTCGGAAACGATTCTCAGATTGGGCATGCAGTCTCTACCAGGTGATTGCTTCGATTTCGGCCGCTGTCGTTGCCGCACCTATTTGCCGGCGCAGCATTTCGTTCTTTCCCATGGCCTCGAGGATGGCGCGCTTTCCAGTCTTGCCGACCTGCTGGATCTGGCCGACGGTATGGTCGCGAAATTCCCACGCCCCGGCGGCGTCAGCGCACCAGAACTGCGTGCGCCAGTCCGGATCGCTACCGGCCATGCTTGCGTCGGCGATCGAACCGAGGAGGTTTATCTGATCCTTCGTCTTGGCCGGGTAAAGATGGTCCTCCCCCAGTGCCGAACACATGAACCCGGCGACGATCTGCTGCTCGCAGGCCAAGCTCATTACCTCGATGCGCCGCGCGCGGAGCTCGTCAATGCTCGCGCTTTCGACCCAGGACATGCCGTCTTCCGCACTCCAGTGAAGAGCCGACGTCTCCGTCGGGCGGCGCCAGTCGATCGGCTCCGTGAGCAGCAGGTAGGTGTCGACATTGTTCGGCGGCGGCTCGGGCGGGCCAACGAAATCAGGCGAGTCTACTTCCCCGTGCTGCGATTCAACTACTCCATCGATGACGAGTGCATATGCAGTCATAGGTGCTCCATTTATAGGTGATTGCACGTCGCATTTACCGTGATCGATGCGCTTCGACCTTTCGCATCAATTACAACAACCGATACTGTTCCGGAAACTGTCGCCGGGGTTTGCCCGACAGAACTTGAAAACGTCGCGGTTTCACTTGCGCGGTTGACGATGTTAATTGATCCGGCAGAGTCTTCATTTGGAACGAAAGTCCAGCTATAAGTGAATGGGGCGACGCCGCCGGTTATTAGCGCGGTGCGCGTACCGAGATTGATTCGCTTGCCTGATCCGCCGCTATTAAATCCACTAAAATAAACGCTGAATGTTTCGAACCCCGGCCCGGTATATTGGGCCTTATCAACAACCAGCCCTTCCTCGGGACTCCACCGGATATTTGCACCGCCCGCTGTGCCTGCAAAAAATCGAGGTACGCCGCCTGGCGCGCCAAGGTAGATGCCGGTTCCTTCGTTGTAACCCGCGCCCTGTCGCAATGCCCCGTTTGGCCCGAGCTCAATATCGCCCAGCTTCGCAGCCAGGACGTCGAGCGTGTCGCCAACTATGTGCCGCGCTTCGAGTACGCCATCACCAACCAGTGAGCCATCGGCCACGCGGGTGATCGAGAATCCCCCGATATCGGCGCGGCCTGCGCGAATACTTCGCCGCATCACGAGATAGCTAGTCGATAACCGCGAATCGGCAGGGACGGTAAATTTATGCGAGATGGTTCGTAATTCTCGAGGGCTCGCTGTCCAGTGTTGAATCGGGAAATTATTATCCCCCCAATTGGTAACGGCAGGCTGTTCATAAAAGTAGTATTGAACCCCCGGAAGCAGCCAAGCTATTGACAGCTCCCCCTCAAAGTCAGGAGTCAGCTCAATTTGGTATTCAACCAAATAAGTCGCGCCCGGCACGACGGTAATAGCTGCGCTTCGCGTATCGGTAGGTACGCCATTGGTAGTGCCCATGTGTAAAGATGCGCCGCTACGCCATCCGGTCGTTATCGCCTGCTCCGCCCAATCGGTCGCGCTCACATTGGCGCCAGGCTGGAACCCCCACCATGCCAAATCTTTAAACCGGCTATCGCGCACCAAATTATCTTGATCGCCGCCGACTTGCAGATTGCTTACTCTTACCGTAGCGTTAAACTCGCCACCGGCACCCAGCAGCAATTTACCGTCGGGCGTGCGGATGTCAAGCGTGCCGGCTTTGATTGCTGCGCCGTTGATTGACCCGGTAACGAAAAGGCTGCCGTCGAACACCGCCCCGATCGCATTCCATGCTGCACCATCCCAGCGCTTGGTCATCGCGTAGGTGCCGCCGTTGGAAATCGTGACGACATCGCTGACGACGTTGCCGCCCGGCGTTGCTGCATCGGCTGTGCCATCAGACCAGGCCGAGCCGCCAGCGTAATACTGGCCAGCGCCGCGCGCGCCGGTGACTGACTGACCTTGTGCACCGGCGCGGCTCTTGGAGATTGAGAACTGCTTAGTGATTGTGGGCATGCCCGCCTTGCTGGCGGTGATGCTCAAAGAGGCCGCGTCTATACCTGCGACCATGCCCGTGATGTGCACAGTGTTGAAATTTAGCCACTCGTAAGCCAAGCCGGTAGAGCCATTCGACGCAGGACTTGCTGAGAATGCCCAGTTGCTAGTGTCTTCGGTGATGCCCTGAAACACCTGCATGTAGGTTGTCGCACCTGCGACCGAGGTGAGAGAACCGTCCGAGGTAGCAGGGACGGTGTGCGATTCATTTGACAGAAAACCCGTCAAGGCGTTGACGCCATCGACACCTTCGCGCAACTTAACAATCGTGACGCGGTCGCTTACGCCTCCCTGCTCCACCTGAATCGTCACGACGTCAGTGGCCATGTTGGCGAACGTCAGGATTTTCTGCAGCGAATTCGCACCAGCGCTGAGCGTGGCGGTACCGACAGGAATAGTGAACGACGGCGTGCCGCCCAAGTTCTGGCCGGCGGCCGTCAGGGTGATGCTCGCCGGCGAGTTGGTTCCATCCTTGTTGATCTTGAAGACGTGCTGGCTCGGCGTGAGCACAAGCACCGAGGCACTGCCGCCTGACGAGCCATCGCGAACCACACCGATGATGCAGCTCTGCGAGAACGTCTGGCCGCCGGCGAGGATGCGCGCAGTAACGATAGCGGTCGGGCCCTGCATGTCTTCGTAGCGCACGACGGCGGTTTTGCCAGTCACGCTCGTCAGCGCCGCACCATCGACCGTGAACGTCACGTCGCCTTCCAGGCCGATCAAGGTGGCGGTGATCGTGATTGCTGGCACATCGACGGCACCAGCGGCGTTCAGGTGAAACAGCGACGTCGACGCGCTCATGAGGATCGACGCGTTCTTCGGGTTGATGACCCGCACCGAGGCGGCCTACAGGATTGCGTCGCGGTCGTTCAGTGCTGTACTCATACGAGGAATCCAACGGTGACCCGGCCGGTTTCCCAGTCAGGTGCGAGTGAAATTACGATGCCGGTAACGCCAGCGTCCATGCCGAAGCGCGGCGAGTAGACGGTCACGGCCTGGCCCAGCTCGAGCGAGAGCAGTTCCGGCACGCCCTCGAACTCGTACGTGGTGCGTGGCACCTTCCACAGGTCGAGCCGGCGCTCTGCCTCGGCTTCGGCGTCGGCGCGCGTGAGCAGCATGGTGTCGATCTGGACCGGCTCGGCGTTCAGGCGGTAGGTGGCCAGCGTCGCCTGGTCGCTCTTCGTGGTGGACAGCCACTCTTCGGTGAACAGCGTCTTGTGCACCTCCGGCAGGTTCGCCAGCGTGCCGGCATCCTGCACAGTCCATGCGCGCGCGAACCCGAGCTTGACCGCCCCGACGACGTCCGTGCGTGCCGCCGGCTGCAGCGTGCCATCGACCATGTGCTCGGGTCGGATCACCAACGGCGTACCGGCGGCCGGCAGCGCAACCTTGATCAGCCGCGCCAGGCCCAGGCGCGACATCACCAGCTGGGCGCCGACGCTGCTGAGCAGCATCTGACAGGCGGCCAGCACGTTCTGGCGCGCCGTCGAATACAAGCCCATCGTCTGCTGGTGCGCGGCGTCGAACGCGGCGATGTTGGCCAAGTCAAGATCCGCATCAGTGAAACGATCGGACACCTTGCCGTAACTGGTGACCAAGCGCTTGACTATCTGCGCCGCGGTGTCGACGTAGCCGCCGGCCGCAGCGCCACGCACGGATGCGGTGACCACGCCGACCGGATCCCCGCGCGGCGGCAATTGGAACGTGCCGGTGGCAGGGTCTGAAGTGAACGCTACCGGCGCGGCGTTGTCGCGAACCTCGATGACCGAGTCGTTCGCCCCGACATGCACCTGGTACTTGAGGATCGCCGCATTGATCAGCAGCGGCGTCACGTTGAAGACCTGGCCCAGCGCGATCGGCAGCAGTGCATCCCGCTGCTCGCTCGTGCCGCCCAGCTTGACCTCGCTGATCGCCGTGTTCAGGCGCTGCAGCTTGTCACGCAGCTTAAGCGCCAGCGCCTGGCGGCCGCGCGGCGCAATGTCGGCCGTGATGCCGTTGAAGATCGGCCGGAAGTCCCCATGGCTCCACCGCACATCACCGATATAGGCTTTGTTTACCCGGTTCTTCCAGACGTACCGAGGGCCGGCCCAGGCATCGCGCGCGCCGCCGACGTTTTCAATCTCGAGCTCGCCAGCCGATAGCCCACCCTCACCGTCCAGCGACAGCCGTTCAGTGAACAGCCTGCCGACGGTGACGATAGGCAGATACGTGGTGTTCGCCGGCGTATCGTTCGGGCCGGTGGTAAATGGCTTCGTCGCCAGGTAGACGACGGACTCCACGCCATCGATCTGCACGGCCGCCTCGATGAGGACGACACGATAGGCGGCCGAGCTTTTCAGCCAGGCCAAAAACGCTGCATCTGTCATTCGAATGGAACCCTCTGTTCGCTGTTGGCGACGGCTTTAACTGCCGTCGTGGTGGCACCCGAGATCTGGTCGGCGGAATCGCTGACTGCCTTGGCGTTCGCCTGGATCAAATGCCCGGTCTGCACGGCCTGTTCGGCGCGCAGGCTGGCCAGCTCCTGGCGCACCGACTTGAGTTCAGACACCAGGGCGACGGTGTTGTCTGCCCCATACGAGGCATACATGACCGGCGTCGGCATGTTGATCTGCGGTGCGGCCATGGCGCCCGGTGCCAGCGGCGCCGTCGTGCCCATGACCTGGTGCATTTGCAGGATCGCATCGCGCACCGACAGCACCGACTTGTCGAGCGTGATCAGGCCGCTCACCGACAGCTTCAGCGCGTCCAGCTGCGCCTTGCCGACGTCGACCTGCGCGCTGGCCCAGCGCTCTGCCTCTGCCGTGGATGCTTGCGCATACGCAAAGTCGGCCTGGTACTGACCGCTGCTGGCGAACACCGCGCGCGATGCCGTGAGGAACGAGTTGAACGCGGCCGAGTAGTTCGACTGCGCCGACTCGTCGCCACCGCGCGCTGCCGCCAGCACCGTCTCGTACTGCGCCTTCGCCTCCTTATATTTCTCCTGCGGCGACAGCGGCGACAGGTCACCCAGGAGCGCGCTCTTGTTCAGCTCTCGCAGACTGGACGCGAACGACCCCATGCGGGAAACCGTTCCCTGGATCGCCTCAGATTCGGCGTTATAGGCATCGGTCAGGCTTTCCCGGTAGGACGTCAGATCCTTCGTCACGTCCTGAATTTCCGGCGTGACTTGGGCGAATGCTCCCTGCAGATCCATCAGGGCTGCATACTGCCGCGCTCCTGCGTCGGTTGCCAGGTCCAGGCCGAGAACGATCTGCCGGAACTCTTGGCGCGTGTCCACGCCAGCCAGACCCAGCCCCGCCATCTGCTCCGTAACCCGCTTGAGAACCTGTGCATTGCGCTCGCCAGCGGTGAAGTAGTTTTCCTCGAAGGCAGCAGTATTGCGCGCGAAGGCCTCCAGCCCGCCCGACAGCTCGATCAGACGCTCACGTGCCGCGATGGAGCCAGCGCCGACGGGCCCGAACGATTTGCCGAGCGACGACAAAGCGGTCTCGATCATCGCGTAATTGACGGCCACGCGCTCGAGCGTAGCACTGGCGCCCTCGCCTTCTTTGGCGAACTGACTGATCGTCGGCAAGACCTCCCGCGCGATCGTGTCGCCCACGTTGACGAAGAAATCGGCGATGGCTTTCTTGTTCGCCTCCCCGTCAGCGCCAAGCGCGATGCTCATCGACTGCGAGCGGGATTTGATCCACTTCGCATTGATGCCCAGCGTGCTCGCAAAGTCCGCCGATGCAAACTTCAGCGCGTCATACCCTGCGGTGAATTGCTGGATGGTGGCAGCGTCGACCGAGACCTTGTCCACACCGCGCTTGTCGCTGCGGAACCATCCACCGTCTTGCTTCCAAGAGGTGTCGGTCGATCCAGCAAACCCCGCAGCGCCGAACGTGCCGTTCAAGGCCGTCCCGGTGACTTCCTTGTCCTTGCGCCCGAAAGCACGGTTGATGAGGCCGCCGACGGCCCCGGCGATCGCGCCACCGATTGGTCCGCCGATGAAACTGGCAACAGCTGTCCCCACCTTCTGCGCAGTCATAAAGCCGCTGCCAGTCTCGTACCCGCCCGAGATCCCGGCGTTGATCGCATTGCCGGCTATATAGCCCGCAACGACACCACCAGCGCGACCTGCCCACTGCGCCGCTTGACCTGGCGCGCCACTTCCGGACGAGAGGCCAATCTTGTCGAATCCGGTCTGGACGCCTTCTGCGACCGACTTCTCGAACGAGCCCCCGCTTTTGAACGAGTTGTAGAGACTCGAAACGGTCTGCGTCAGATTGCCCACGCTGCCGGCGGTGCCTGAAACGCCGTTCGAAGGCGCGCCAGGAAGCATGCTAGAAACGCTGCTCCCCACCGGCGCGAGGACGGCCTGAATCGTTGGGCGCAGCACCAGCGTGCTGAACATGTTTTTCAGCGTATCGACCAAGTTCTCGCTGAAGCCCTTGCCGGACTCGAACCCGCGCAGCAGTGCGTCCGTCAACGACTTTTCGATTGTCTCCGAGGCCTTTTTCCAGTCGTCGGCCGCTTGCTTCGCACTATCCGCGCCGGCTTGACGGGCTGCCCCGTCGCGCTTTGCGGCCGCGAGTTCACGCAGGGCAGCAGCTTCTTTTCGAAGGCCCTCGGCCTTGGCGCCTGTGAGATCCAGCCCCTCAGCAGTAATTGCATTTTCTTCCAGCCGGTTTGCCATGCCGAGCAGTCGCTCAGCTTCCAGCTCGGCGATCGCACTCTTGCTTAAGCCGATCTGCTCGTTCTGGTCTTTGGTTGCCTGGATCTGCTTCGTGATCGACGCAAGTTCTTTCTCTAGCGCGTCCTCGGCGGATGCAATGGACTTGGCGTAGTCAGCCATTTCCTTTGCCGTCTCGTCGATCATCTTCTTCGCGCCAGGCTGCTTGGAGATCAGCTCGGTCACGAGCTCAACATAGCGCTCTTGGCCGAAGGTGCCTTTCGCGTATGCGGCATTCAGCCGCGACAAGTCCTCGATATAGGAAGCCGTGACACCTGACAGTTCAGCAAGGAGGCGCGCCTCCTGCTCTAGCGCCGTATTGCGTTTCGGCGCCTTTGGCTTTGGGTCTTCTTCCGCATACTTTCGGCGGAGATCAGCAATCCGCTTTTCGACCTCCTCTGCACTAATTCCTGCGGCGGCACCCTCATTACGGATTTTGATTATCTCGTTCTGCCGCTCCTTTTCGCGCTTCGCTCGCTTGCCAAGAAAATCGTCGGCTTGCTTGTTCCATTGCATCCGCGCTTCTTCTTGCTGCTGGTTAGCTGCGGCGGCCTTCGCTTTTTCTTTTTCCGCATCAGCTACCCCACGAATAACAGAAATTTGCGACTGCGCTTGAGCCAGCAAAATTTGCTGCTTTCGCTCGCCATACGTGTCCTTGTTCGCGCGAGCACTTGCGATGTTCTCCTCGATGCGCGCTTGCTCTTTAAGCAAGCCATTCAGCTTGTCCTGGGCGGTATCGGCTCGCCCAATACCCAACATCTTGTCCCAAGCCTTCGATGCGAACTCGCCGATTTCTTTCCAGCGGCTTTCGATGTATCCAAGGTTGGAGACGATCGTCTTCGTGCGTGCTTCCATTGCCTTTGCGAAGGTATCTTGGGCAACCTCAGCCGCTTCTTCCGTCCGCCCCTGATCTTCAAGAGCGCGAATCTGGTCATACACGGCAGAGGTCAAGAAGTGGTACTTGTCGTTCAACTTCTCGACAGCCTCTACCGGATTGCCGCCAAGATCACTGAATTCCTGAGCTGTATCGGCGACACTTACCTCGAGAGCCTCCTGGAGGTCGATCGCCACAGAAGCAAACCGTTGGAGCCGCTCTGCTGGAATGTTGCCGGCATCCACCATGGCCACGAGGGCCTCGACAGCGCCCCTCTGCGTCCCGCTGACTTCGCCGATGGCTTGAGCCATATCCGCCACCTGCGCGACGGAAAGGCCAATAGTGTTACCCGTCATAACCAACGAGTTGCGATAGAGATCCGCCTCTTGCGAGCCCTCGTAATAAGCCGCGGTCAGGACTGCGACTGCCGCAGCAGCAACGGTGAGCGGGTTCACCATGGCTAATACTTGGCTGCCCATAGCGCGGGCCGCCGGGCCGATACCACCAAAGCTGTCACGCAACTGCCCGCCTTGCTGAATCAGCACGGTGAGCGGCTCCATTCCGCCTTGTAGAGACGTGATGACGTCGGTCAGCTGCGCTGGCACTTGGCGGAGCGCGTTTGCGGTTTGGCCGGCAGACTGGCCAGCACCCTGCTGGGCCTGCTCGACCGCGCGCAGCTGCTGCAGATACGGCTGCAAAACGCCTGGATCGATACCTCGCTGCTGGGCGATCACCTCGAAATAGCGCGCGCCAGTGCGCGAACCTGCCTCCATTTCGGCGGTAGTGCGCTGGATTGCTTGGATCAGATTTTGTTGCGAGCGGGCCGAGCCGGTGCCAATGCCCGAGATTGCGCGCTCGGTACGCTGAGCAGCATCGATAGCTGGCCGCAGACCGGCTTCGACGCCGGATGCATCAGCAACGACGCGAATCTCTGCGGTATTTACAGTTTCTGACATCTGGCGCGCTCATAAAAAAAGCCGCCCGTGGGCAGCTATAGATATTCAGTCACTGCCACGCATGACGGAAAGAGCTTTCTCTTCCATCAAGCGAATGTCAGCGTCGAGTTGGTCATACTCCCCTGGATCGAGGCCCATCCGGTCAAGCCGGTGAAGCAGCACATTGTGGTCAAGCCCAGTCGGCCCCGCCATACCCATGCGCCATTGCCGGAAAAGCATTGAGAATAGGAAGTAAGCAGGTTCGTTCTCAGGCCAAACCTCTACCGCCTCACCAGCAAAATCATCTGGAGTAAGGCCTGCCGCAGCCATCTCCCCTTCTGTTGGCGGAGATTCGTACATCGCTGCGGCAATCGCCGTCAGTTTCCCAGGCGGCCTTCGAGCAGTGCTTCACGGTACGCTGCGTTAATCGCATTCACTGCTGCTGGCAGCGTGTCGACCAACTCATCCACGGCTTCGCGATTGAATGGAACGTCCAGGTTCCAGCCCTTGGCGATCTGCATCAGATACGCTGCGTTGAAATCGGCTTGGTGCGCGACGAGATCGGTCTGCTTGAAATCGGCCACAGACCCGCCCTCGCCGGCGACCTGCTTCATGCGATCCACTTCGGCATCCGCCTTGGACTTGATGGATGCCTGGTTGGTGTCGATGAGCTCTGCAAATTCTTTGCGACTGCGGTAGACAAACTTTACTTCGACCGTGCCGGTCGAGCCGTCAAGCATTGGGAAGCTGACGACCCGGGTGAAATGCTCGGGACGTTTGCCGAGTACAAGCTTGGATACTTTTGCCATGATGTTTTTCTTTCAGGGGAGGTAAAAAAAGACCCGCGAGGCGCTACCCCGCGGGCTGGGAAAAGGTTGGCGCCGATCATTCGACGCCAACTGGCAACACGGATCAGTAACGGACGACCTTGTTCTGCAGCGAGAACATCGACTTCACAGCCATGACGCTGCCCTTAGACAGGCTCGGCGACTCGTTGAACGAGCAGTAGCCGGCGTACAGCAGCACGCCGCCGCCAGGGAGCAGGCCGCGCAGGCAGGTCAGCGCGACGCTGTCCGACACCTTCTTCAGTGCAGCGTGATGTGGCAGCGACTTGTCGTCGGCAGTCGTCAGGGTGACGGTGGTGGCGGTGAAGCCGTCAGGCAGCACCACAGGGACGTCGGTGTCCACCAGCGGAACCTCGACGTTTTTGGCATCACCGCCCGAGATCTCAGCAGCGGTCACGCCGGTGATTGGCACCCAGGTGGTGATCTTGCGGACGCTACCGGTGCCGGCGCCGGCCGGGTACTGGCTGGTGTCGGTGGTGTCCAGGCCCTCGATGGTGAACGAGGTGCCTGCTGCTGCCTTCAGACGGAACACTCGGCCGTTGGCCTTGCTCCAGCCGCCGGTGTATTCGACGAAGTCGCCGGCGGCGAAGGCGTTGGTGGCGGTGAACACCGCTTCCGAAGCGTTGCTCGCGGCGCTGATGAGAACGGCGGCGGAGAATGCGGACGCCAGAGCGAACGCGATGTTATTTGGCAATTGCATATCGGCCTTTCAGGGGTAAAGCCCGGAAGCCGGGCAAGAAAAAAGCCGCCTCGATTTCTCCGGGCGGCCTGTGGGTAAAATTGGTACGGGTCAGCAAAACAGCATGAAGTCCTGCATGGTTCCGCGGGAATCGGTTTCTTCGTCGTAGGTGGACGTGCGGCCGGACACGACCTCGACCTGCAGCGCGGTGGCGGAGCGCAATGCGTCCTCGACCAACATGCTGATCTCGGCAGCCTCGGCACGGTGCTTACTCCAGACATTCACTTGCATGCGCACGAACTGCTTGTCCGGACGGTCGCCGGACAAGAAATTTATAGGCTCCCCACCAACCACCTGGTAGGTGATGTACGGCGTATCGGTACCCAGCGGCGCCACGTCGGGATAGACGCGCCCATCGGCCAAGTGAGCCAGCACACCGTCAATATGGTCTTCTGCAGTCACGTTGCATTCCTTGCGATCTGTTCAGCCAGGGTTCGCGTCATGACGTCGATGGCTTCCCTTTTTTTGCTGTCGTAGGCGGGTCGCATAAACGGATATGCCCGGGTTCGCTTGTTTCCGAACTCTAGATCGGCAACAAGCTGAGCTGCTTGCCGATGAGCCTTCCACCCGATTGTCTTGCCGGTTTTCTTGCTAACCTTTTTGTTCTTGGGAACGAACTTGTGGCCCTTCTCAACAAAACGCCAGTAGAAGGCTCCGGGGCTGCTAGCTGTACCATTGCGTACCGTGATCATGTACGACTGACGCCGGCCGCTATCCGAGTCTTCTTCGAGGCGCTTGACGATGATGTTGTCGAACAGCATGCCGGTTTTCTTATTGGCCAGCGAATTCTGCTTTGCCTGATCGCGAAAGATCTCGGCACCAGCGTAACCAATTGTCCTCAGAGCGCTCTCGCTGACACTATCCTCGACGCGCGATAACATTTCCCTCAGGCTCTCCTGAAGCTCAGATGCATCAATTTCAATCATGTGACCGCCTTGCATACCAGGAATATGAAATGGGAATCGCGGCCATCTGGCAGCGCGGACTCGACGTCGTAGGCCTTGCCCTTGAACAGCACCCGGGCCGACGTATCGATGTCGGCGCGGGAGCGGATCCGGATCGAACACTTGACGATTGACACCTCGGCGCCAGCACGTACAACTTCCGCGCCGCTCGGGAAAAGAACGTTTGCCCAAACGGTGGCAACTGGCTCCCAAGCGTCTTGGGCCCTGAGCTTACCGGCGCCAGGCCCAGGACGCTGCAGCGTGATTCGATCGTTCATGTTCATGCGATCACCACCTCTGGCCACAGCAGCCGTTTAACGTGTTCGTTTTTCGGCTGGCCACCTGACTGGAAGTGCTCGCTCAAGCGCGCCAGGATGAAGCCCGAGATGGCGTCCGGCACAGTCGTGTAATCCGGCCCATAGCCGCAACGGATCTGAACCTCGACCGAGTTGATCGAACGTCCCGTTGCTGGCCATGCGCGGCCTGGCGCGGCAATGATGAATCCCGGCTCGCTTTCGCCATCGACTTGGTAATCCTCCGGGTGGAGCGTCTGAAGGACCAGGTCGGCATCGTAGAACTTCAAGTGCACCACTTGGAGCAGCGGCGGTCGGCGAAGCGCGATCGCACCCTTGAAGCCGTCCAGCGTCAGGCGCCACGTCTGCTCCATCACCGCGCGGTTTGTTTCGCCTTCAGCTTCAGTGGTGTAGGTCCGGATAGCGCGTTGAATTTCTCCATCGAGGGGAGACGTGCCGTCTTCGCCGACGTCCACGCGGGCGGCGATGCGCGCTTCGGTCATCGAGACCGCCAGGCCGACAGGAGGAGTGATCAGCTTCCAGCTCATCGTGTCGTCCCCTGCACTGCTGGCGGGCGGCCGGCGCCGTGCTGCGTGCCAGGCGCTGCCGGCGCGCGGGCGTACTCGACAGCGGCCTCTTCTTGCTGCTTGAGCAGCTCGGTATTCGGCACGCTCGGCAGTTGCGATGCATCGATCATCAGTTGTCCACCCTGTTGAATTGAATGGTTCGGTAGAACCGCTCGCCGTTGGCGCAGTCGATGCGCAAGTCGCAGTAATTGACGCCAGGCGGCAAGGTGTCCATGCCGCCCAGCTTCACCAGGATCAACGACCCCTGGATCACCGCCGGCACCAGCACGATCACGCCCACCGGCTGCGCCAGCACCGCGCTGGCAGAGGTGTTGCTGTCCGCCAGATCGTTGCTGATGTCAGCCACGAAAAAGCTCTCGTCGTCCGCGTCCTTCTCCAGCGACCAGGATCCGACCTGCTGCTTGAACCAGATCGTGCGGTCGAACCGCTCGCCGTTCGCGCACGTGACGCGAAACGTGCAGAAGTTGACCGCGCCGGTCGCTGCGTTGAACCCACCCAGCTTCACCGGGATCAGCTTGCCCTGGATGACGGGCTGCTGAAGCACTGTCACACCAGCGACGATGGCCTCGACCGAAACGGCCGTGGTGCCGCGCTCGGCCAGGTCGATCGTGAGGTTCGCCACCCAGTAGCGCTCGTCAAGCGGGTGCTTCTCGCTCCACCATTTGCCTGCCTCGAGGTACGGAGCGTTTGGCGTGCGCGCGCTTGGCACGCTGCCGAACGCCACCACGCGGGTACCGCCCGGGAATGCGACCCGACGGGATTCGGCAACCGTCGAGGCCACCACAGCATTCTGCGCAGGCGTCTCGGCCAGCGTGGTGAAACTTGCCGACAGCGGCGTGGCGCGGTTGCCAGCAGTGTCGAAGGCGCGCATGCGCACCGCGTGCGCAGTGCCGGCGGGTCGCCCCGAAACCACGACCGAACGGGCGGCGTTCGGGATAACGGTGTAGCTCGCGCCGCCATCGATGCTGTATTCATAGCCGGCAACGCCGACTGCATCTGTCGCCGCCGGGCATGACAGCGCAGCGCCTGACGTGGTGATCGCGGACACCGTGATCTCGCCGGTCATCACGGGTGCCGTGGTATCGGCGGCAGGCTCTGCAATAGCCGCCAGGTAGGCGGATACTGCATTGCTCAGCGCGGCCTCTTGCGCCGCTGTGCGACCCGAGCCGGCAATAAACATGCTGTACTGGCGGAGGGTGCCGTTCACGCCTGACGTGTTGTTACCGGAATTGCGGTTGCCGAGGAAAATCGAATTGCTGGACTCGCCAACGTCGGTGTTGACCGTGTCGGTCGTGTGCACCTGCGCGCCCTTGTTGTACAGAGCGCACGCACCCACCGACTTACGACTCATACTCCACAGGCCCGACACATCGGCGATGCCGGTGTAGGTATTGTCCGCACTGGTATTCGAGTTGTTCAGGCGGAAATTCGCAGTAGTCGGGTTTTTGGCGCCCGTGACAATCACGCTCCGGCCGGTCGTACTCGAGTTGAAGCCCAGGTCGACGCCGCTCGTGTCGATATTGCCGCGCACGTAGTAGGCATAGCTGACGTTGCCCGGCTCCAGCTTGGAGTCGCCAGTCACAGGGTTGACGCCCGTGTTGATGAAGCTTGCCGTGCTGGTGCCTGTGAAGCCTTGATCTGCGGTGAACGTCATGCCGGAATTGACGGCAGTGACAGCCCCGTTCTTCGCATTGACGCGCGCGGCTTGCTCGGTCGGCGATGCGTAAATCTGCATCACTGAGATCCCGGACCACAGGCCATTGCTGATCAGGGTGTCGAAGAAAGAAGCTAACTTGGTCAGGCGGTCGGTCGACGGCGCCGTGGTCATACGAGAGGCGTACAGCTTGGCCGTCTCGGTGCCCGACATGCCTTCCTCGTACATCAAGTCGCCATGGATCACCACGCCGTTGGGGCCGTAGTGCACGGTATCCGACCCGTCGATGGTGACTGAGTCCGCGCTGAACCATCGGCAATATGGCTTCGTCTCGCCGATCAGCTGCTGTGCTGCACGGACGGGGCCAGGGTTCGCCCACGTGCTGGTCTGAATACGCGAGATGATGAACAGGGTTGTGCTGGCGATCGCGCCGGAGCTGCGCAAGGCATCGATGAAAGCTGACAGGTTCGTGCCGTATGCATTGGCGGCGGCAAGGGTCGAGCCTGCATCGTTCTCGCCTTGCGTCCAGTTCATGGCACGGATGTTGATCGTCTTGCCCGATGCGGTCAGATTGGCCTTCGCGTCGGCAATCTGCGAAATCGCTTCATCAAACAGGTCATCGCGAAGGTTATTGTCCCAGCAGCCGCGACCGGTAGTGCGTGCAGCCTGCGACAGCGAGGTGGTGCTGTGCGCCTTTTTGATCATGTACAGCGGCACGCCAGGGTTATCGACCGTCCAGCGGCGCGCGTATTCGGCTTCCGCGCCAAAATAGTTCTGCGAGGTGTCTGGGTACTTGCCGCCCTTCAGGTGAACGGCAGACGTAACTTGTGCCTGGTAGGTAACCCAAGCCTTGCCGAACGGATCCCAGATGAACACGTCGCTCATCGGCCCGGAGATTGCACTCGGGACCGTCTGTGCGTTTGACGTGCCGTTGCTGTTGCACTGCGACTGTCCAGCGAAGATAACCAATTGCGCGACGGCCATATTTTTATTTCGCCTTATTCAGGGTTTCAAGGATGGCGTCGACTTCGGTGGCCGGCATCGTGACCAGGTGCTCGGTGGTCACGTCTTTGTTCGCAGCTCGATGGTTTTCATTCGCCCGCGCCGCTCGTACATCACCGTAGTGATGCCGCGCTCGCGGAGCATGTTCAGTGCGCACTCGTAGGCCGCGCGGTCGATCTTGCCGACAGCGCCGTGCACATACACGGTGCTGCTTGTCAGGTGGGTGACCGTGATGATCCCTTCGTACGCGCGGCGCGCTTCGTAGCCGCCCGGCGCGGAGTACGCGCGAATGGTCGAGACCTCGGGGGTCATATGTAGATGGGTCATCACGGTTGCTTTCTCTTAGCGCTGTGCCGGGTCGGCGCGCGCGGTGCGTGCCTGCCCGGCGCCGGAGATGCAGAAGATTACTTCGCTGGTTTTGCGGCTTTGGCGTCTGCCTCGTATGGCTTTGCCACCTTTCCGTCGGTCAGGATCTTGGCCTGGTCAGCCTCGAAGCCGGCGACGTCGCCCGGACTGTAAATTTTCCAGGGCTTGATGAATTCGACAGTTTCCACGATGGAGTTCCTTGATGAAGGGTTGGCCGACCTGCGGAAGCAGGCCGGCAGTCAGGTCGCTTTAGGCGCCCCAGGTGACCGCAGTCAGAATCGCGATCGATTCGACGTGGCGCGGGCCGAAGTCGTGCTTCGCGATGACGCGCACCAGCGTCTGATCACGCTGGAAGGCGCTCACGAGATTGCCGCCTTCGTCCTTGTACGTCGCTTCCTTCGAGTAATCGATCAGAAGCGTTTCGTCTTCGCCGATGAAGCAGTCGTTGAAGTCCACGAAGTAGATTTCCGACTGGTTCGAGCTGGCGCCCAGGTTGTTCGGGATTTGGGTCGTCTTGCCGACTGGATAGCCCTTCAGGTTCCCGTCCTTCATCTCGGGGTAGACCTTGTTGCCGTTGCCGTCGCGCAGGCCTTCCAGGAAGCGGAACGAACGCGGCGACATGATCCAGCCGGGCGCCCCCATGTTGGCGTTGACGTTTTCCAGAGCCAGAATCAGCTTGTTCAGATCGGTTTCGATCTTTTGCAGCGTGTCACCTGCGGACGCCGCGAATTTGAAGCCGGCCAGCGCCCAGGCCAGCAGGCCTTTCGGGGTTTCCAGGGTGCCGTCGTCGCGGATGAACGCCTTGTCTTCGCGCGAGCTCATGGCACCAGTCAGGTCATCCACCACCAGCTTGTCGACGTTCGGGCTGGTGCCGGCGTAGGCCAGGAGGTCGTTCGAGATCGGGACCAGGCCGGTCAGCTTCTTAGCCGACAGCTTCAGGTTGTCGAAAGTCTGGCCAGTCACACCGATATCCGAATCGCTGCCGGTGTAGCCAACGACTGCACCACCCTTCAGGCGCGGCAGGGTGATGTTGCCGTTCGTGAGCGGCAGCGTGCGTGCGCCGAGCCGGCGGACAACCGACTGCGGACGCCACAGTTCGATCACCTCGCGGGCCATGTTTTGCGGGACGAGCACGCCGCCGGCGCCAGGGGTCAGGGTGTTCAGCGCCATTGCGACGTCTTCACCGAAGTGATTGTCCATCGCAAACTTGGCGGCCACCTGCTGATTGCCTTGAGCGACAACCAGTGCGCGCACCATGCGCGACATGCCGGTACCGGGCACGCTTGGCATGCGCGGCGTGGCCGGCATGCTTGCAGCGGCTGCAGGCGGTGCTGCGGGTTGGTGGATCGCCGACAGGGCGCGGTCGACAGGCACGGCGGCGGCAGCGGCCATGCTCTCGGATGCTTCCATGCGGGTGATCTGCGCGGTGAGCTCGCCGAATTTGGTTTGCAGACCGGTGAACTCGACCAGCTGTTCCGCGGTCAGTTGACCGCCGCCGGCTTCGATCAGGGCCAGGGCTTGCACGCTGGCGTTGACCTTGGCGCGTTCGCTGCGGAGTTCGTTGATGGTTGGCATATTGCCTCTCCTAGAATTGAAAAAGCCGCCTCGAGGGCGGCTTGGTTGCTTGTCCCGCGAACGCGGTCAAATTTGGGTTTGGAGCGCCATTGCTTTTGCGCGGGCGCCAATGGATTGCTTCGAATTGCGGGTGACGCGCGCCTCACGCGCCTGGGCAGCGATGCGGTCAATGGCGGCTTGGGGCGTCTCGATACGATCGGCGAAACCCACATCGATACCTTGCTGCCCCATGAACACGCCAGCCTCGGTGCTGCGCACCGCGTCAGCGCCGATACCACGGTACCGGGCGACCGATTCAACAAACTGACCGTAATATCCCTGCACCATGTCGTTCAGAAACTTGAGTGACTGGTCAGTCAGCGGCTCATGCGGACTCAGGTCGTTCTTGTGCGCGCCAGCGTAGACCGTTGTCACCTTCACTCCCATTTGCTCGTTTCGGGCCGAGACATCCATGTGCTTGGCGATCACACCGACAGAACCAACGCCTGAGGTGCGCGACATGGAGACGTTGCCAATCGCCGACGCGATCAGGTAACCGGCCGAGTAGGCGCTGTAGTGGGTGATCGCACTCATCGGCTTGACGCCGCGCGCTTCGAAGAGGAAGTCAGCCAGCTCGAAAGCGCCGACGGTGCTGCCGCCTGGGCTGTCGATGTCGAAAGCGATTTGTTCAACCGCTGGATCCGCGAGCGCTGCGCTGACTTGGCCACGCAGCTGCTCGTAGCTGGTCATGGTTTCGCATGGGTTCATCTGCATGCTGCGACTCACCAGCACGCCATGCACTGGGATGATGGCCACGCCAGTATCTGCAATCATCTGACGGCGCGATGACTCGGCCCGCATGGCGGCCGTTTCGTACGGGCCATTATCGTCATCCATCATCTGCGGCTGCGCGCCGTTTAGGCTCAGGTTGACGATGTTCAGACTCATTTGCTGATTGGCCCAGGCCGCGGCCTGGTCTAGCATCGACTCGGTCACCATGAGTGGCTGATTAAAAATCATGCCGGCGATGCGGAAACGGTTTTTCATGCAAGGATTCCTTGAATTTCGGCGACTTGCTCAGCGCTCGCCTTGACAGGCGTAACCGGCAGCGGCTTGGCCGCGTCGACCATGTTGAGCGGCTGCAGGTACGTGTTGCCACCCTTAATAGGAGGCAGGTTTTCCAGGCGGCGGATGTCGTTGACGGACAGCCATCCCCACTGGCGGGCGACCGCGTATGCGGCGTAGCGTGATCCTTGGTCGCCGCGCAGCAGGCCGGAGACGTTGAACTCGATGTAGTACTCGTCCCGCTCGCGCGGGAGCAGCAGGTCGCGCATCATCGCTTGCTCGTGCCGCTTGATCCATGGCAGCAGCGTATAGATCACGAACTGGATCGCCTGGTGCTCGATGTTCGAGAACGTGGCCTTGTCCAGCTCCCCGATCATGTGCGGCGGCACCTTGTAGATGCGCGCGATGTCGAGCGAAGTCAGCTTCAGGGCCGGGATCAGCTCCGCGTCGACGTTGGTCATCGACAGAGGCTTGAACGTCATCCCCTCCTGCAGCATCGCCACGCGCTTGGCGTTGGTGCTGCCACCGTACATTTGCTGCCAACGATCGGTGATTCGGTCGATGACGCTCTGGTCCTTGATCGGCGACGACTCTCGCGGGCGCTCGATCACACCTGACAGCGCGGTCCCGTTCAGGAACGACTTGCCGGCGTACTGCTGGATCGCCTGGGCGTGGCCGATGGCGTTCGCGTGCAGCATGATCGGCGACATGCCGACGTAGTTGTTCAGGCTCCACCACCGTACGTGATGCACCATCCGCTGCGGAATCGGCTCTTGGCCATCGATGCGGTAGTACGGCAGCAGGTCTGGCCCCTTGAGCACCTGGACGCTCTCGGTATCCACCGGGTACAAGCCGGTGACAGTGCCGTCGCCATCACGGCCGATCAGGCTGATCGAGTTGCCTCGGGTGCCAGCCTTCAGCTGGCTGTTCTCGCGGTATTCGAACGGCGTCTGCCACTCATTCGGGGCATACGCCAGGATCCTGTAAAGCGGATGATCCTTGGCCGGCTCGCGACCGCCATCCTCAGTACGGCGGAACAGCTCGAGCGGCAGTTGCGCGATGCTTTCGGCGATCAAAGTTACGCACGCCTGCAGCGAAGTCAGCGTGAGGGCCGACTCGACAGTCACCAGCGGTCCCGCATCGGAGCGCGCTCCACCCAGGCCGGAAAGCCAACTGCCGCCGCCGGCGCTAACCTGCGGGCTAAAAAACTGTTTGGCGAACATCCGTTATTCCTTGATGCCACCGCGCGCCATGGCGCGGGCAACGGTGTAAGACCAGAACAGCAGGCCAGCGCCAGCGACGATGAAGCCTGCTGGCACGAAAATCATCCCGGCGCCGACGGTGATCGAAAGCAGGCCGATGATGCCGGCGACGAGGGTCGCCCAGTCAATAAAGTTCATATGCAAACGCCCTCGTCGTAAATTGAAGTGGTCTGGGCCGCCTCCGGGTTAAGTGCCATTAGCTGCACCGCATTGAATAGCGCCATCAGCGGGTCGATCTTGCCGGTGCCAGATGCCTGCTTGGTAATGAGCGCCGCGTTACCACGTGGCTCGATCTTGGCGTTACTGACGCACCAGCTCATGAGTGGTTGGCCCCCATGCAGCAGTACGCCTTCGGCCAGCTTCCGCTCAGTTACGCTGATCGCGCCGATGAGCTTCCACCCTTGCGACACGCCAAAGCACTTGGCCTCGTCGATCTCGGCGTCGATCAGCGCCTGGAACATGACCTTGTGGGTCTTCTCCGGGTCTAATCCGACGGATGCAAGGAGGCCCGACTCGTTGACCTCCTTGACGACTGCCGCCACCTGGGCGACATCACCAGGCAACTCCTCAATGATCACCAGGTCCCCCTGCTCCTGGAAGTCGGTGTATTTGCTTTCCTCGCTTTTGCGGCGCTCCATCGCGATTGGGTGTGCCCAGGCGCGCGTCCATGCAAGCCACTTGCCAGTGTTTCGCTCGCGGCCAACGAAAGCCAGACCCAGTAAGTCATCTAGGCCGCCGCCGTCGATGCCGGCCGTGATCACCTCGCAACGCGCGAGCAGCTCGTGGAGCGTGATTCCGGGCACCTTCGCCTGACGCTCCCAAAAATCGGCACCAACCCAGCGATCTGAGCGCAGATTCAAGCCGATTTCGACATTGCCGTGCTTCGACAAGAAGCCGCGCAGCGATGCCTCGCCCTCGATCTCAGCCTTCATGAATTCGCGCTCAAGGAACGCGCTGTCGACTGAGTACCCGTAGTTCGGGTTCACCATCGGGAGATTTTCGAGCTTGAGGTGCTGCTTCGCCTTCACCATCTCCGGCGGGTGCTCGTAGATGATCGGCACGAACTGCGGGTCGTGTATCTTTCCGTCCCGGACGTCGCGGGCGTATTGCAGTTTTTCTTTGAAGATGCCGGCAGGTGGTTCATCACTCTGCGTCGTCACCCAAATAACGAAGCCCTCCGGACGAGATGCCAGGCCGCCCAGCGCCTCCCGAAACATATCCTTCGCGTTTGCTTGTTTTCCGAACAACCACAACTCTTCGACGAGCGTGCCGACTGATTTCTTACCCGCGACCGTCGCGCTATCAGTTGCGATCACCCTGAGAGTCGAATTCTTCTCGCGGTGCGTCAGCTTTTTAACGTGCTCTTGCACGTGAATCAGGTCGAGTAGTTCGCTGTAGTCGTCTTCATCCAAGTAATTCACCATGTCCCGCGCCGGGTTGTAGCTGTTGTCAGCCACTTCCTTGGTAGGGGCGAGGATGGTGAACTCAGCCGACTGGCGCCAGTTCCGGATCAGGCAGGTCAGCATGATCGAGGCTGCCAGGCCAGACTTGAAGTTCTTCTTCGGCAGCATCACGAACCACTCTTTGATCAGCCGTCGGCCACTCTGCGCGTCATACGCGCCGAACACCGATGCCGCCAAATCGAACACCCATTGGCCGGATGCCTCGCCGATCCGTGGGCTGCCAGGTGCATCGACAATCCGCAACTCGCGCATAACCTCCAGATTAGCCTCTGCTTCCTCTGGAAAAATGGGTGGCGGAATGATCGAACGGCCGGATCGAAGTCGCTCCGCCCAATCAGGGCACGCTGTTGTCCACTCCGGCATCACAACCTCTTACCGTTCGCCGCTGCCAACTTTGGCGGCTCGGATGAGCCGAATTTTCCAGCGCCAGCCTTGCGCGCCGCGACCTGTTTCTGATCTTTCTTCCCGCCCTCGCCCAGTTTCTGATGCTTAAACGGGAGCATCGCCTTCGCCGCATCGATTCGAAGCCGAAGATCCGCCGCTGGCTCGTTCATGACCTGAGTGAGGAATTCGACAGGGTCGGCGGTTGGCGGAATCTCGATGGCGTCGTCGACTGGACCGGGCGTCGCCGGTGCCTTCGTGCCTGCGATAGAGGTCGGCTGACGGCGCTGATCGAGGTAGGCTTCAACATCCGGGTCTTTAACATTTCGGGACCCGGCTGCCGATGCCGTTTTTTCACTGAAGCCGGCACGAATCGCCGCTTCCTTATTCGAGAACCCGGCCAAAACGGCATCGGCGAAGGCTCGCTTCTTGCCTGTTAAAGCCATTAACAATTTCCTCCAGGGGGACTTTTTTCTGCGCGTGAGTTGCTAGTCGGTGTCTGACCAAAGGGGTTCTAGACTTTCGATGCCCCCTACCCTTGAGCCAGGACAGCAGTGGCGCGAAGGCCGCCACACAGGAGCGCGACCTTGACGCCTGGCAAAGACGCGGCGAAGTTCGACTTGATCTGCTCGGCTTGCTCCTTGGTCAGGAACCGATCGCAGGTGACGAGCAGCGTGTCGCCTGGCGCGATGACCACCTTGGCAAGCGACAGGTCAATAGGACGAGCCACGCTGCCGCGCTTCACGAGCAGTCTTAGCATCGTGGCAAGGTACGCAAAGGGTTTCTTTATTGCTGTCATCATCACTGCCTCCAGCCCACAAGGGCTTGATGTGGTCGACCGGATGGCCGATGGTTGTGCGGCCTTGCCGCCTGCACTCTTGGCACAGGCTGCAGTCGCGGGCGCGGATGCGCTTACGATCAAGCACGCCAGCATAGCCGCGCTTGCGCTCGACCACGACACCTGGGCGTGCGGTCAGGGTGGCGACGCGCGGCGCCGCCGATTGCAGTCGGGACTTGAGGGCGGTCAGCTTCATTTGATGGCGGGCACCAGCTCGGCCAACTCATCGAGCAGCAGGCCCGGCTGACCGTGGCCCTTGGCGCGAAGTATCTCGACCGCGCGCTCGGCCTCAGCCAGGCGATCACACAGGCGCCGCAGCGCTGTCTCGTCGACCACGTGGAAGACCATGGCTGGCTTGCCGCCAGTGACAGCACGGATGATCTGGTCGCGGTAGCAGACGATCGGCATGCTCACGTTACTTCTCCCCGAAGCCCGGCACGTCTTGTGCGGACTCGGTTTTTAACGAGATGAGCCAGATCAGTACGAGCAATCCGACCAGTGTCCACAGCACACCGAACGCCCAGCCCGGCGCGCCCAGGCGATCGAGCAGCAGCCAGAACAGGATGGCGAGAGCGAGCGGCGAACGCATCGGCAGGGACGACGACTTGATGACGGTGCTGCGCTTCATTGGATGCCCCAAAAAAAAGCCGCCCCGGCGCATGGATGCGAGGGGCGGCGAAGATCCTGTTGGTACAGGACTGGAAACGGGAGCAGACGGTGGGGCTCTCACCCGCGGCTTGCATCATAGACGATTAACGTTCGTCCATAAAGCTGCATCTGCATTAATCGGTGGCCCTTACGTGGGCGAGACGGCGAGCCTCAGAGCTATCTGCAAAGTAGACCGCTAATGCAAAAAGCCCGAACGTTTAACGGTTCGGGCTTTTCTTAGGGCGTGCAGAGACACCCAGTGCGCAGAGTTTACGCCCAATAAAGCCGCGTTGCAACATTGTTGCGCAACTTCTTTTCCAATTCTTCGCGTGCATCCATCAGCACATCCTCGTACCGCGCGTTCGGGAAGCGCCAGGCCGAAGCGATGCCCTGGCTTTTGTAGATGGCCCAGCGATTGCGCATCTGCAGGCTGTCAACCATGGCGTTGACGCTCTCACCGATCTTCATGTCGGCGGCGCGCTGCTGCTCGTGCAGGTCGCGCTCGTGCACGCCCTCGCCCGCCAGCTTCATGCCGCCGGCGCCCAGGTCACGGTCGTCGGTGCGCATGTAGTCGACCCAGCAGGCCATACAGGTGGCATACGGATCGATGGTGCGAACTGTGGATTGCGGGGCCTCCGCCTTGCGGACTCGGCGGAGGGTTGGGGCATTGAAAAAGCCGAGTGCAGCGGTGGTCATGGGGTTCTCCGAAAGACGACCAAGCGAGCGTAGCATATGCCACCAAGAAATTTCCGGATTGAATTTGTTTTCATGAGGCACGTTTACAACACAGCACTAGGCCTATGTCCGCATCTAGCCATGATCGTCACCAGCGCTCCGAGCCCGCTTTCAAACCGGCCTTTTCAAGCGCAAGACAAAACTGACCAAACGCATTGCCAACTTACTGCTGTCACTACCGTGTAGTCACCCTCCTACGTCCATGCGGCGCCTTGCTCGGTTACGTATTTACGACTATTCGTATAGCATCGAATGTTGACTAAAATTAAGGGCATTTCAGAATGAAAATTGCTCTCGTCGTCGAGGACGACCCGGTGCGCGCATCCACGCTTCAGATACACCTGAAGCTACTTGGCTACACCACATTTATTGCATCAACATCTGCTAGAGCGTTGAACATCGTCAAGGTATGCGATATTGACGTAATCCTGATCTCAGTTCCTACTCGCGCAAGTGAAAGACGGTCATTTGCCGGCGAACTTAAAAGCCTTCTGCGCACCGCAACCGTTGTCCTAATAACAGAGTGTGACGTTGTCCACTCTCACGCGAGATCTCTTCGCTACTCTGGCCTCTCTGCCGTCCTGAGGGGCCCCGCCACCCTCCTGGCTATCTGGCGAGCTCTTGAGTTCGAACGAGACGGCTTTGGATGCCATCCTGGTTGGGTCGACGCGAAGCAAGAGCGTCGCATACCACTGCAGATTTCTGCTGCTTACTGACTGAATCTAGAGCTTGTATGTACCGATCCGTTGGTGCGATTTTTCCTATTGTGGCTATATCGTCAGAAATCAGTAAGATCCGCTTGCTGAGCATTCCACGGCGCCGATGCTCTGACCTCACGGTTCTCACGAAGGCGCGAACGTACCGATCCCTACTTGTCAAGTCAACTCTCTCATTTCGGTGATGACGATCCGCACCTGCCCACCGCGCACGACCTCGCGCCGGACCAGGTGGAGCTCATCAATCTGCTCGTCATCGATCCACACGCCGGCGGCGGTCAGCGCGTCCTGCAGCGACTTGGCACGGTTGTCGATGTCCTGCCGGCGCCGGTCGGCCGGGTAGATTGCAGCGAACAGCGACACGCGCCCGAGCAGCGGCTCGACCTGGGCGGCAGCGACGATCTCGGCCACGGCAGCGCGGAAGGCGATTCCCGCCGGCTTGATGTATCGCCCACCACGCGGGCGCTGGCCGTAGTAGTGGTTGATCGTTGGCGGGATAGGTAGGGTCAGGGTGATCACGCGGCGATTCCTTCGAGCTTCAGTTGTTCCTGGGTGATGGCGACGGCGCGGTCGAACGTGTCGTCGAGCTGCTGGCGCGTCATCCAGCCTGGCAGCGGGCGTCGACCGTCGAGCACGTCGTGGCAGTCGCTGCAGCCGAAGCACGCGGCACTGTCCGGCGCCTTCAGGCCCATGCCCTTCCCGTCCGCCAGGCGGTTCGAGTGGCACAGCACCGTGGTGGCGGGGTCGCGGTTGCACACGCCCAGCAGCATCAGCGTGCAGTCGCGGCCGCGCGCGGCGCGCCGGGCCGGCGTCGACTTGGCGCGGGACTTCTTCATCGGCTTGCGTGGCTTCGGTTCCCGCTTGAGCGGGAATGCAGCCTTGGCCTGCACGGCGGCCACGCGCAGCAGTCCAGCGCCAGCGGCTGGGGCCTTGAAGCCCGAGCCGCGCGCCATCGGCGTCTTGCGCGCCAGCGGCTTGCCCTGCTTGAGGGTGCCAGTGCGGGCGATGGGGGCTGATCGGATCATGACGCCTCCATCACGGCTTCGATGAAGACGCGCGCCGCTTCGGCGTTGATCGCGTTGCCGTAGGCGCGCAGGCGTCCCACTCGGGCGGCAGCCCCATGAGCCAGCGGGAATGTGCCGGGTTCAACTGGCCGCCACTTTCCATCCCGGCATCCGAGCCAGTCAGCATCGCGCCAGAAGCCGTTAGTCGGGCCGGCGAGTTCGGCACCCACGCCGATGCCTGCATTCCCAGGTCCGTGATCGTCGCCACCTTGCGCCCCATGTCCAGTTTGCGCTGCATGTGCGCTTCCGGCGTGCCGCCCGGCTGGTTCGCCGTTGGTGTGGCCCAGCCCGACAGGTGCCACGACACCACGTCCACCGTCTTCCGGCTGCTGTCGTTGTTGCCCGCCGCATTGTTGCCGTTCTGCGCTGGCGTACCCGCCATCGGCGTGGGCCAGCCGGCCAGGCACGACGCCGCTGCCAGATCCGGGCCGTGATTGCGCATCGCTTCCATCAAGCCGCCCTCGAACGTCCGAACGCCCTTGTCCGCGAGCGCTGCCGTTGGCGTCGGCCATCCAGTAGAGCCGGTCGCGGATATGCGGAGCACCGACGCCCGCAGACGGGAACGGGATCGCCCCGAACCGGTATCCCACGCCTTCCAGGTCATTTTGTACAAGGTCGATCCAAGGCTCGACGTCTTTACTCGCAACCTGCTCTCCAATGACGACTGCAGGGCGGCGCTGGCGGATGAAATGGTGGAATGCCGGCCATAGGTGCCGCTCGTCAGCAAACCCAGCTCCTTGGCCTGCCGCGCTGAAAGGTTGGCAGGGGCAGGAACCAGTCCAAACAGGTCGGTCATCTGGCCAGCCGGCGCGGCGAAGTGCCAGGGACCAAACGCCGATGCCGGCGAAGAAGTGGCACTGGGTGAAGTCCTGCAGGTCGGCGGGGTGTACATCCTCAATGCTCCTGGTATCGACCACGCCGGGGGCGATGTGGCCGGCCGCGATCAGGTTGCGCAGCCACTCGGCTGCATATGGGTCAATTTCGTTGTAATAGGCGGTCATGCCGTGTACTCCTGCTCTGCCAGCTCGCAGAAGAACGAGCAGGACGGCATCTTCTCGTTTCGGCGCACCGGCCCGGCCGGGATGTCGCGCAGCGAATAGCGCTCGTTGGTCTGGCGGTTGCGGAAGATGTGTGCGCCGGCGCCGATCTCGTCCTGCACCTGGGCCAGCTCTTCGAACTGCTCCGGGAAGTCCTCGCGGATTGCGCGCCAGTAGCCTTCGCCGCCCTTCACGCAGCCGATGCAATTAGCGTTGTCGTATCCCATGCGGTACATCAGCGGCAGCTCGATGCCGGCGCGCTGGACCATGGCCTTGCAATCTTCCTTGCCCAGGCCTGCGTCGATTAGCGGCGCCAGCACCGGCCGATCAGGGTTGCGCTCACGGAAGTCGTCCAGGCGATCCGCTTCCTCGGCGGTGAAGCCGAACACCATCACGTCGCCCGGCTGTTTCCAGGTGTCGAGCAGCTTGCGCTTGAGCTGGGTGGTGCACGGCGCGCCGCGCGGCCCCTTCATGAACTGCCGGCGCCGGAACACTTCGACGGTGGATGCGCCGTACTGCTCATCGCGCAGCACGGTGACCTGACGGCCGAACCACGTTTCGCAATCAGCCAGGAAGCGGCGGTTGTCCTCGTGCTCCTGCTTGATGAAGGCGTTGATGATCTGCACATCGTGTGTTGCGCCATACTGGGCCAGCGCCAGCTTGGTGGCCACGGCCGACGCAGCGCCGCAGCTGAACTGACAAACGATTCTGCTCATGCTTTCTCCAAAACTTGTTGTTGTGCCTGCTGCTGCGCCACATACCGCGCACGCGGCGCCCGGTCGCGCGCTTCCTTGAACAGCACGCCGATCTGGCCGTCCCACGGGGTTGCGCGGTCCCATGCCGTGCACCAGCCATAGCCGGGCGCCAGGTCGGTGCGCAATGTCGCCTTGAAGCGCTCGCAGAAGGCGCAGGGGTCGTGGGCGGTGGTCATGCGAACTCCGATTCAGCGGATAGAGCATTGCCAAGCCACTTTGATGAGCCGACCTGACACTGAACCGCTTCGGTCATTTTTTCTGACAACCGCCGGTTAAAGGGCTTATAGTGTTGGTTAACAATTTCGTATGGGAAATGACAATGAGTACATTCACACCAGACGAATCTGTCAATCCTTGGGATGAAGGCGACTATCGAATCTACGGTTTGGCGGTGGTCGTGCCCGGCAATGGGTACCGACCTGCTTATTTGATCGAACGCGTTCGAGGCATCGCTAACCCGCCGAAGAAAGCTGCCCACTTGCAGGAAGTCGATGTGCATCCTTGCGCCACAGCGGAACTTGCGAGACTGATGGGCGTCTCGCATGGAGTCCAGCGAGTTCGCGAACGCGATCGCCTGGAGGCTTGACGTCAGCATGCTGCCACCTCGGCACCCGCGCGCTGGCGCAGCGCTACCTGGTGCTTTGCCCACTCGCCCGCGATCCACGTCACACCCTTCGTTGTGAAGCGCGCAGCGTTGTAGGCGTGGCCGCTGACCTGCGCCGTGCCGGCCTTGACGCAGAAACGGCCGGCGTCGATGTGATGCGCGTGCGGGGTCCACTCCCGCTCCCAGCGGATACATGATCTTCTCGCTGTGCAGGAACCGACGGAATTCGGGTTCCTTCGCACCGAGCAGCTTGGCCACTTGGCGAAAGCTCTTCGTGCCGGTCGAGTCGGCATAACGCTCGACGAAGTCCAAGGCCGGCGCTGCAGCGGCGAGCTGGGCGGCCTGCGCGTCGATCACATCCTGCTGCTCGGCGGCCAGGCGCAGTGCGGCGGCGAACGACTGCGGGACGGCCAGCGCCAGCGACTGCGCTTCCAGCTCTTGCCAGCGGTCAACTAGGCGAGCGGTGAACTCGGGCGACAGCTGCGCGACCACCACGTACGAATCGCGCTTGCCGATCCGGTATTGGCCGATGGCGCGCGGGCCGGGGCCGTCGCTCGAGACTTCCTCAAATTGAGGGAGTGTGATCGCGCCGCGCGCCGCCAAGGTTTCGACGGTCCGAAGCACGTTGTCGTGCCGCTTCTCGACCAGGTCGGCGATCTCGCGGCTCGACATCGTCGTTTCGGCAGCGCCAGGGTTTTGCAGGGTCAGCATGTTGCCTCCGGTGGTGTTCGTGGTCATGGGTTCGGTCCTTGGCGGCGCGCGGCCTCGGCGGCACGGATGCGGACGTCGTACTGCTCGTAGCTCTCGTCGGTGCCCTTCGGGTCCATGCCCTGCGGCTTGCGGACCTGGATCGGCGCGGCCGCCGGCTTGCCGTACGCCTGGGCAGATGCCGCCGGCGGGTTCAGCAGCTCTTCGACGATTCGGGCCAGGTAGTTCGGCGGAATCTTGGCGACCGGCCCCTTCTGCTCGCGCGCCGTGGCGACTGCGGCATGCAGCACCGCCATCGGGACTTTCCTGGTCGACCAGTCCTGCACGGTCGGGTGCGTGAACGTCGCGTTGACGCCCAGCTTGCGGAGAGCGACCGACAGGATGACCGCAGGGTCAGTGCTTTCCGGCGAGTCTTCGCGAGGCGGCATTGCGGCAGCTCGTGGGTGGTCGGGTTCAGCAGGATCAGGATCGACGACGACGACACCGGCGCCAGCCGCAGCGCTCGCGCTGTCGTCGTTGTTGTTCTCTTCTCTTCTCTCCTCTTCTCTAGGCGTGACTTGGTGTGACATGGCGTGACCTGACGTGACGCCAGCATCAGAACCAGAGTTAGCCTTGTCACGCTCACGCTGCTGACGTTTGCGCTCGGTGCCCGTGTTGTCCACGCGCTCGCGCTTTGGCTGACGCTCTTCCCATCGGGTGACGCGGTCGCCATCCACCAATGCGCGGCCCTGCATCGCTTCCAGGATGCGCGCGGTGGTGCCGTCGTCGGCGCCGAGCAGGAAGTCGGTTGCCTCGCAGTCGATCGTGCCGAACAGGCCGCGTTCAGTGTTCGCGCTGGCCTGCTCGAGGATCAGTGCCCACACGGCAATCACGTCACCGACGCGCGCAGAAGCCTTCCGTGCCACCAGGCCGAACTTCGGATCGTTCACGCTGCCGTGGTGCCAGCGGAACCAGTCGATACCGTTTGCCATATCAGTGGCCCTTCTTGATCAATGGGATCTGGCGCGGATCGCTCTTGTCGATCACGTAGATCACCGCGCGGCGGCCTGGCAGCACCTGGTCGCAGTCCGGGTCACCAGCGTCGACAGCATTGGCAGCAGCGCGCACGCAAACGTCCGAGCGTTGACCGATGAACAGGCAGCCATCGCACTCGCCGAACACCGGCGCTTCGATCGCCTTGATGCGGATGTTGTCCGGATTGATGGGCGCGGCGGTGTCGCCTTCCCACTTCTCGCTGAGAATGTTGGTCGTCATGCAGCCACCATCGCAACGATGCAGTCGGCCTGGTGCCCGGTGCCCTGCTCCATGCGGCAGACCGTGCACACAGGCGCACTCTGCTGCGGCGCGCGGGGCTCGGCCACCGGTGCGCCGAACAGCGCGGTCACGAGCGGGTCGCGGCGGTCGATGGCCGGATAAGCGGAACTCAAGATGATGCGGCGCTCATCGGTGGCGCGGCGTCGCGGCAGGTCCTTCGCGCCGTACGAGGCTTGGCTCTCTGGCCTTGGACCCATCTGCCAATTGTTGACGAAGCCCCCGCGCTTGTCGTCATCAATGCGCGTGGCATGAATCACACCCAACTGGCGCAAGTAGTCCAGGCGCGTCGAAACTTGATCCGACTTCAGGTTCAGGTGCTGGGCAATCTCGGCGGTGCGATGCAGGCCGGCGTCGATGCAGTCGAGGATGGCGTTGCGCAGTTCCACGCTGCCGCGTTTCGGGATGAAGGTGATCATTGCTCGGCCCTCGCAGCACCGGCGCGCAGCGCGCGCTCAGCCTCGAATGCGGACTGGCGCACATCAGCCAGTTCCTTGCACGCCAGGTCGACAGCATCCTGCGGAGAGCCTGGGCCCACGCGCAGAATGGCCTGTGCAGCTTCGGCGCCTTCCTTGATGATGCTGCTGGCGTGCACGAGCGGATTGAAGGCTGGCGACTCTTGGCCCTCAGCGCTGCGCACTTCCAGGCCCATCGGGCGCAGGATTTCGCCTATGCACTGCAGGCGCAGGTCGATTGGCAGCGCGGCCAGGATCGATGGGATGAAGTTCGCCGGCAGCAGGTTCGTGTCCTTGCCTTCGTCGTCCAGCCAGCGGAACACGCGGTCGGCGTTGACCTTCTGACGCTGGAAGGCGTCGCGGGTCGTTGGCTCGAAGCGAATGTCGGTGACGACTGGGCCTTCCAGACGCTCGTGAGCGTCGACAATCTCCTGAACGACCGTCTCACGGCTCCAGCCCTCACGCTTGCGCCATTCAACGACCGCAGTCTTGATGGTGCCAATCAGGGTTTTGTGCGAATCGTTGCGCATGCTATTTCTTTCAAGCGGGGTTACTCTGTTGTCACTCCAACAGCAATCGGAATTTATGACTGGGCGCGTGGCTTGCGCTGTGGCTTTGGGTCTTCGCCGAAAACTTCAGGATTGAGTTCATATCGGGTGACTTTCCCCGAGAAGCGAGTCTCGACTTCACGGCAGCGGTCGCTCGGGACAAAGCCCTGGGCAGCCCACTTTTGGATCGCCTGAGGCGTAAGGCCCAACATGCTGCCGAGCGCGGTTTGACTGCCAGCGAGGCGTATAGCTTTTGCAATTCCGGTTTCCATGATCGTGCCTAAGTTGTTGTCTACAACTGTAGGTTACAGCATCAGTGGTCCTATTACAACTTATATTTGCAGTGCTGCTTACAACGTTTGCTTGTAAGATCGCTGTATGGAAACAATGGCAACTAGAATCGAAAGCTACCTGCACCGCCGGAACGGCGGCAACCAGTCTGAAATGGCTCGGTTCATCGGCGTCTCCCCGCAGGCCGTGCAGAAGTGGGTCGCCGGCCAAGCGGAGCCACGTGGAAGGAACCTGGACCTTGCTGCGGAATTCTTGGGCGTCAGCCCTTCCGAGCTTAAATTCGGGCCCAACCGGCCAGCCATGGGCGGAAAAGGCGGCAAGCCTGCTCGACCGCTAGAAGATGATGAGCAATCAAACGTTGACGACGGCCCTGCGATTTTGGCAACCCCGCGATTGATTCCAGTTGCCGGACGCGTACAGGCAGGCGCGGATGGCATCCTTCATATTGATGACACATCTGCGGAGAGTCCTGACGGCCATATGCTCTGGTACACCTCATGCGTTGAAGCCTATTCACTTCGGGTTCGTGGCGAAAGCATGAGTCCTCGATATCTACCGGGGGAATTCGTTGGAGTTGATCCGTGCGCCGAAGTCCTTCCGAGTGATGAAGTGATCGTGCAACTGTCGGACGGGCGCCGGATGATGAAGCGACTGCTTTGGATGCGCGACAGCCAAGTTTGCCTTGAATCGGTAAATAAGGATCATCCAAATATAGTCATCGACTGCGAAGAAATTCAGGCAATGCACCTGGTGCTAGGCCATATTCCAAAATCAGCATTTAGGCCCAGTGTGTAACACCAAGAGAATTGGATGATCGAGCATGTCAGAGGAAGTACCGCAGATTACAGGCCCCGGCCACTTCGCCATTGATGTCGCTGGCGAAAGCTTCTACCTCGCAAGCCTTGCTGCTATATGCGGGCCGCGCGACGAGGATGGCGTTGACATGGAAGTCCGGGCTCGGCTCATCCTCCAAGACGACAACCCCCATGACAAACATGCAGTGCGTGTTGAAATCCAGGGGTTGCCAGTAGGGCATTTGCCAAGAGAAGCAGCGCGAGGCTTCCGACGTGCCGTCCGGTACGGCAAGCTGAGCGAGTACGAAGTGTTCGAATGCGCGGCGGCTATCCGAGGCGGCTGGGATCGCGGTGGCGGCGATGCTGGGCATCATGGCGTTCGCCTGGACTTGCCTCTTGATGAAGACTAAAAGCGTTAGCAGCCATTATGAAAATCCTGAAGATATTACTTCTCGCAATCGCTGGTCTCGTCGTTTTGCTTGCTGGAGGCTCTTACCTGCGCAACAAGCTGATCGGCCCAGAGGGCTGGGCTCTGGACAATACCGAGGCGAAGCTTAAGTCGATGATGAAGGATCCAGCGTCGACAGCGATCAGGTCGGCGCAGACGTTTAGCACTGTTGACTCTACGACGGGCGCCAAGACCATCTACATCTGCGGCGTGGTCGACGGCAAAAACTCGTTCGGCGCCTACTCCGGCGGCACGAGGTTCGTTTCACGCAGCGTCTCTACCATTGACACTTTCGACACGTATGAGGTCGATCTCGAAAACCCCGAAGATGTGTCGCTAGCGCGGGCGGCGAACATGCCGAGCGCTTTCGAGAAGGTTTATTGGGCGCCGTATTGCAGCGCCAAAACTGTCAACGAGAAGAGCTAGGCGCTACGGCACGCCTGGATGCCAACAGATTAGGGTTCTACTTCGCAGATACAACCAGCGGTGCCAGAATAAATACAGAGGATAGTATGGAAGTTATGGAAATAGAGCGCCAGCTTGAAGTTATGCGAGGCGCCGCCACCCCTGGCCCGGGATCGAGCCAAGATGACTTGGCATCTGCGGCAGAATATCGAGTAATGATTGATGCCTTGGAATCGATGCTTACTGAAGTTAATCTGGCCAATCCGAGCATTGATGCGCTCTTGAGCCTAGATCGTGATATGCAAAGTGCCTATCAGGCGCTGGTAACCAGGACCGCAACCCAAATAAGGTCGCGCTCGATTGGGGGCAGCTCCGGCGAAGCACGAAAACTCGCGGACGCGCAGGCACTGATCAAAATCCTTTCTGCCAAGGTTGTCGAGGCAGTGCAACGGCGAATTGCAGAGGTGCAAGTGCCCGCCCCGGAAGCCGCACCCACACCGGTGGAAGTTGACACAACCGCACAGCCAGACGAAGATACGCCTATGACCACCCCAACCCGCGACGAGATCGATCTAAAGATCGAGAACATGCAATTGCGCATGGACGGCCGGCTCTCGTCAATTGAGGGCAAAATGGACGCCCTGGCCGCCCAAGTTGGCGGCAGTGAGCGGGCGATGGCCCTTCTTGCTGAGCGCGCTGTAGCGGCTGCCGAAAGCGCAGGAAATCTGAAACAAACGCTCTGGATTACCTCTATAACAACGATCTTGTCGGTCCTAGGCATCGCGCTGGCGGCTTATTTCGGCACTCAAGCGTCAAACATCGGCATTGTAGGGTCTACCATTTCCGCCTTCGAAGCTGGCCGAGCAGCCAGCGCCGCAACGCCGCCCATCACCCCAGCTCCCGCGACGCCCGCAAAGTAGGTCCCTCGCCAGGATCTCACTATCAGGCTTTTACTAGCGCGGAAGCGTCGCCCCTGATACCTCACCCGCCCAGCGCGGGTATTTTTTCGCCCGACGATTCAAGCCGGTTGTAGGGCAACTATTTACAATTCTTATTACAACTTTTATTTGCATGTAACGCACTCTTGCTGTAACCTGTGGTTGTAGTTGGCAGCAAGCAGTAACCACACAGCGCGGCTTGGGAAGCATTCGACTAACCATCGCTGATTCAAGGGAACCGAGTCGCGCTGTGTGGTAGCTGGCAGGACTCAGGCGCCTGCATCGTCTCTGAAGTACGAGGCCTGGCAGCCGCCACACTAATTTGACAGGAGATGAAGATGAGCATTTCAACAACCCCGCCGAGCCCGTACGAACTGTACGCAGGAATTCTGGCAGTAGCTGACTACATCGGGCCATCGTGCAAGTACCAAGCGCGCTCGGCAATGCAGGACTGGGCGGCACGCGCTCCGCAGACCGAGCCTCTCGCGGCAGAGCTGACCCTCCGCGACCGCTTCGCAATCGCGGCCCTGCCGGCGGTGGTGTCGAGCGTTTTTGCCGACGAGGTCGATGCAAGGGATGGGCCGATTACCGAAAAAACTATCGCACAGCAGGCCTACCACTTCGCCGACGCAATGCTCGCTGCGCGGGGTGCCGCATGACCAAGCAATGGGATGAGGATTATCTGATGGAGGCCTTCGCCGACGAGATAGCGTTGGCCAAGATCCACCCGTTGTGGCGTCGCACATTCAAAGCACCGGCAGCGCCAACGATGGATGCGCAGCTGATCTACAGCCCGCGCGCCAGCACGCATTACACGGGCGCCACGTCGCCGCGCCTGATGCTCTCGACGAAGATCGTTCCGGTGCCGCCGCTCTGGCGTCGCACCTGGGACGCCGCAGGACCACTCAGCGCCTACCTGGGCCTGAGCATCCGCTACGACGATGAAGAAGGCGCGGTCTCGGTCGGTGTCGGCAGCGGGCGCCGCAACGTGACCGAGCTGTATGCCGACCACCCGAGCAAGGATGCTGCCGCGCTCGCCGCGATCGTCCGCGCCGCGATCCAGCGCCTGAACGATATCCGCGTCACGTATTAACCAACCACCACCAGGGGACCACGATGACCTTCCGCATCACCGCCCGCACCAGCGCCGGCAGCACCACCTACACCGCGATCGGCGACCGTGATGCGCTGATCGATGCAGCGTATGACGACGGCGCCCTGGGCGTCACCGTGATGGCTCAGGGCTGACCATGGCCACGAAGAAGCGCCGCCGCGCCCTGACCGCCGACGACCAGAGCCTGACGCCGGCAGACCGCGCGGCCATCCAGCAGGCGCGCATCAACTCGCAGTCCAGCCGCTACCAGCGCGAGGTGGCGATTGAAAAAGCTCACGCCGCAGCGCGGCCACAGGAACCGATCAAATGACCATGACCGACACAACGCAAGAATCGGCGCCGCTCGCGCCGGCCGGCGTCATCTACCAATACCGCGCGCTGTCCTGGTGCGATCGCCGCTGGAGCGACATCGTGTCGATGGACGAGCTGAACTTGATCAAGGGATCCCCGGACATCTACGCGGTGCGCGCGCTTTCCCTCGTGCCGATCGATGACCTGCTGCGCGCGCCAGCCGCGACCGTCAGCGCGGCGGTGGCCACCATCACCCAGGCGCGCCGCGACCGCGACGTCATCGCCGGCCAGCTGCGCCGCGCGATGGCAGCACTGGAGGGGATGCCATGAACGAGCACCGCCTGCGGGCCATCAAGTGGAAGTGCGCGGTGGTGGTCGCCTATTGCGCCGCGTGCGCCTCGGCGATCGCCCACGGGTGGCCGCTGTGACCTTCGACGAAGCACGCATCACCTACCAGAGCGACGAGCAGATGGCGCGCGACCTGTTCCGCCAGCTGGCCGTCGCACAAGCAGCACACATGCTCGAGCAAGCACACCGCGTGCGGGCCGAAAACAAACTGGCGAAGGCAGCACCGCGCCGCGCCTACCGAGATCGAGAGGAAGACTGATGGAACACGCACTCCCCCGCACCTGGTCGCTTTGCATGACCAGCGAGAACCACGGCACCGTCGGCCCGGCCGGCTGCAAGTTCAGCCACGCACCCGAGAAGCACGAGCGCGTGCAGGTCGTCGAGATCGTTGCATCTGGTTCCGCGCCGGCGCCGGCGCCGGTCGCCGACCTCGCGGGCCTGGCGCGCTTCGGTTTTTGCGACATCAATGACGACGAGTTCCTCGAGCGTCCGGACGGTGCCTACTTCCTCGCGCACGAGGTCGAAGCGCGCTGCGCCAGCGCCGCCTCTGTCGCGGCACAAGCCGGTCAGGTAGCGGTGCCGGTCGAAGGTCAAGTCGCGTGGAGTATTGACCTGCAAGCGCGCCTGATCGCAATCAGTCAAGACATCGCGGCTGACGATGATGCGCGTCAGGTGATGGCCGAAGCGGCCTGCCTTCTCGCTAAACTGACCGGTGCCGCCCCATCGCCAGCAAAGGAATCGAAATGACCCGCGAAGTGATGGAGCGCGACCTGCGCGCAGCGGAATACAGCGACGGCAAGCCCGACGAATACGAGTTCAGGAGCGATGGCAAGATCGTCCGCAAGGATCGCTTCCAGCGCGGCATGCGAGACATCGCGGCCATCGTCTTCGGATGCGGACACGACTACGAGATCGCTGAAGTGGTCAAGGCCATTCACAGGCTGCAGGGCGTGCGCCTCGTCGAAACGCTCGACATGGCGCGCGACGTCTTCGAGTCCGAGCCAAAGGCACTGGAGTGCATCGATTACCTGAAAGCTGTTCTCGAATCCACGAAGGAAAAAGCATGACCACCACCCACCCATTTGCCAGCGATAGCGGGCTGAATCTCGACCACTTGGAAGCGCTGGCGCGTGCGGCTACGCCTGGGCCGTGGTCCTGGTGGACCAGCAATAGCACGTTGCGCCTGACGGGCGCTGATGGTCGCGACGGCGGCGTGTTGTACGGATACGCGCGGCAGGGCGATGGCGACGTGAACTGCGCGCCGAACGACCAAGCCTTCATCGCTGCCGCTAACCCTGCCGCTCTGCTGGCCCTGATCGCCCTTGCTCGCTGCGCCCAGCCATACGCTACCGGCGGCGATGTGCCGGGCGAGTTGCACCTGGCGGGCGAAGGCTTGCGGCCATTGTGCGGCCAGCCAGAGAGCGAGGCGACGCAAGCCGCGCCGCTGAGCGAAGTGCAGATTGATCGTATCGCACGAGCCTATTTCTCGGAACAGTGGGCAGTGCAGCATGCGAAGGATGCGATTCACGACGCATTCCAAGATGCTCGCAAGTCAGCCTCTTTGTGGCCTCTTTGTGGCGCGCAGCATGCAAAGAGTGGCAAAGAGACCGCGCAACTGAGCATAGGTTTCGCCAACAACGACCAGGGCGTGCACGTCAGCGTCATGCAGCAGCACGCCGGCGGCGCCGTCACCTTGCTGCACCAGGCCAAAGTGCCAGCCGGCGACAGCTTTGCGCGATTCGCCATCGCCGCCCAGCAAGCCACAGCACCCGGCGCTCTGTACAGCTACATGGGCGAGAGCGGCCGATACGAACTGCTCGGTCACGCTGTCGGCGCCGGCAAGTGCAAGCTGGTTGAGCCGCTTGCAATCTACCGCGACACCTCGACCGGCAACTTGTACTTCCGCGCCCCTGCCGACTTTGCCGAGCGCATGGTAGCGATCGAAGCCAACATCCCCGAATTCGGGGGAATTAAAACCAGCGCCCCCGGCACAGCAAAAGCGCCGCAGACCGCAGCCGCGCGCGACGTGCTGGCCGAGCGTCAGCGCCAGGTTAAGGTGGAAGGCTGGACGCCGGCGCGCGACGACGAGCATGCCGATGGCCAGATGGCTGGAGCCGCCGCCTGCTATGCCGTACGCGACATCACTCATTGGGCGCGGTCCGAAATTACCAAGACCCTGTGGCCCTGGGCGTCTGAATGGTGGAAGCCGCGCACGAAACGCGAGAACCTGATCCGCGCCGGCGCCTTGGTGCTTGCCGAGATCGAGCGCCTTGACCGTGCCGCCGCGCCGAAGGACGGTGCGTGATGGATGATCGCATCGTGCTAGTTGTTGGTGACGACACGCCCTCGCGGCAGTTGCACGCCATGCTCGCCGGTCACAACATCAACGTTCTATGCGCTGGCCTGATGGCAGGCTTGCAACTGGACAGAGCTATTGACATGTGCATTCCGCTGAATAGGGGTTTGCCTCAATTGCCGGCGCCGCTGACCGAGCGTGACACGCAAGCCCTGTCAGCGGCAGAGGCGAAACGCGAACGACGCGCAGCCAAACGGCAGGCGCGCGCCGCCCAGCTCGACGGCAACCAGGGAGGCGAATGATGAAGGACTTTCTAGAATCTCTGGCAGTCGTGGTGCTGGGGCTATTCTGCCTTTTCGTGACCTTCCTGTTCGTAGGCGAACCGGACCTGTGGGACGCTGCGCACGCTGCCGTGATGACCTACTTTTTGTCTCATGGGGGCGTTAATGGCTGATACCTACCATGTCAAAGATCACGTTGTGCGCGAGGTAGTGAACCGTTTACGCGACACGGCGCTGGAGTTCCACGCGCACGGCAGCTTGCGCGAGCGTTTGGCGCGCGAACTGGAGCCGCTGCTGGTTGCTTCTC
Organism: Oxalobacteraceae sp. CFBP 13730; assembly: GCA_014841835.1. Lineage (GTDB taxonomy): Bacteria > Pseudomonadota > Gammaproteobacteria > Burkholderiales > Burkholderiaceae_D > Telluria. The sequence continues at coordinate 146,960 of JACYUQ010000001.1, forward strand.
GCCCTGCTGAGGTAGACGGCTGGATCAGCGTGAACGATCGGATGCCGACCGACCCGCTCATCAAGTTCTTGGTCACAGGGATTGCTGCAGCTGGTGGGCCGCTGGGCGTTCACATGGCGGAACTTCGCGACGGCGGCTTGTACTTCCATGAGGGGGACATGAAGGGCGGCTGCGATCCCTGCATTGACGATGTTGTCACGCACTGGATGCCACTGCCATCGGCATCCGCACACACCACCAGCAAGGACGGTAAATGATGGCCGTCCTGAACAGCATCACACACACGGCGCGCCGCGATCACCTGTGCGCCTTCTGCGGCATGACCGTGCAGAAGAACGAGCGGTACGTGCGCGCGCAGTCGCCGGGTGGCGCGCAGGCCAAGAAGGCGTTTCAAAGCGGCTGCTATCGCGGACTTCTACCCGGCGCCGCAGAACCGGAAAAAGGATCGAGGGGAAAATGATGGATCAGATGTTTCTCGATGACGACGAACTGAAGAGCATGACCAAGCGCGTACAGCGGGCTGCTCAGGCGAAGATGCTACGCTCGATGGGGATCGCCTTCAAGCACCGTGCCGACGGCACTCTGGCCGTGCTGCGCGCGCACGTCGAAAAGGAATTCGGGGCTGGGAAGGATGGGCAGGCGAAGGTGAAGGAATTTGTACCAAACTGGGGTGGGCTAAATGCCTAGAAAGCGCAACAAGGAGAACGTCGGGCTGCCAGCGCGCTGGAAGATCGAGCATGGCGCGGTCTTTTACCAAGTGCCGACTGGCCTCGAGGATCGTTGGGACGGCAAGAGGAAGTTCCGGCTCGGCGCCACGCTGCCCGAAGCCTACAAGGAGTGGGCGGCGCGCCTGGAGTCGGTCGACCAGGCCAAGACGATCGGCGCCCTGCTCGACCGCTACGCACTGGAAGTGATGCCGAAGAAGGCGGTGCGCACTCAGGTTGAGAACCAGCGTGCCGTGCGTTCGCTGCGGGCGGTGTTCGGCGCCGCGCCACTGACCTGGCTGCGGCCGCAGCACGTCTACCAGTACGCGGACAAGCGCAAGGCCACGCCGGTCGCTGCGAATCGCGCGATCGACGTTCTCTCGCACGCGTTCACGATGGCCGTGATGTGGGGTTACATGGACCGTCACCCGTTCAAGGGCGAGGTGCGCCTCGAGGGCGAGAAGCCGCGCGAGCGCTACGTCGACGACTGGGAGCTTATCGAAAGCCTGGCCCTGGCCAGCAAGCGGAAGAAAGGAAGCGTGCTCGTGCTGCAGGCATACATCAAGATCAAACTGCTGACCGGCCTGCGCCGCGGCGATCTGCTGCGCCTGACCAGCGCCGCGCTGCAGCAGGATGGGATTCACGTCACCCCGAGCAAGACCCAAGGCAGCACCGGCAAGCGCGTCATCATCGAGTGGTCGCCAGAGCTGACCAGTGCGGTCGCGACTGCGAGGGCAGTCCGGCCCGTCGACATATCTCCTTGGCTGTTCTGCACGCGCAAGGGCGAAGGATATTTTAACGAAGACAAGGGGACCGCGAGCGGATGGGACTCTATGTGGCAACGATTCATGGAGCGAATCCTGGCCGAGACCAACGTCAAGGAAAGGTTCACCGAGCACGACCTGCGCGCGAAGTGCGCGAGCGATGCCGAGTCGCTGGAACATGCCCGCGCACTGCTCGCGCATGCAGATAGCCAGCTCACGCAGCGCGTCTATCGCCGACGTCCAGAGCGTGTGAAACCGGGAAAACTAGCATTTGAATAGCGCAAGCCGAATTGAATAGCGCATTGCCTAAATTATAGGCAGCGAGCGAATGCGGCAAGCGATTGAAAGTAATGAGGAATCTGGCCCGCCCTGAGGGAATCGAACCCCCGACCCACAGCTTAGAAGGCTGTTGCTCTATCCGACTGAGCTAAGGGCGGTGCAAAACAGTGAGACCGGAAAACAAAACAGGCCGTCGATGACGGCCTGTTCTGATGAATCTTGCTGGTCGGAGTACAAGGATTCGAACCTTGGACCCCCTGGTCCCAAACCAGGTGCGCTACCGGGCTGCGCTACACTCCGCCGTGGGCAACATTATATGACAATCGTCCGCGAAACACCAGTGCCTGTCAGCCGCTCGATGCACAGCAAAGAACGGCGCTTCGGCCAGCGGCGTTTACGCCGACAACTTGGCCGCGATACGACGTGCCAGGCTGTCCGCGAGTTCCGCCTCTTTTGCCTCGACCATCACCCGGATCAATGGCTCGGTGCCCGATGCGCGGATCAGCACGCGGCCGTTGTCGCCCAGCTCGCGCTCGACTGCTTCTTTCTCGGCGACCATTGCCGCATCGGCGGTCCAGTCGAAGCCCGGGGCGACTTTCTTGTTGATCAGCGTTTGCGGGAACAGCGTGAGCTCGTTGCAGCATTCGGCCAGCGACTTGTTGCCGCGCACCAGCGCCGACAGCACTTGCAGGGCCGAGACGATGCCGTCGCCGGTGGTGTGCTTGTCCAGTGCCAGCAGATGGCCCGAACCTTCGCCGCCGAACAGCCAGCCACGCTCCCTCATGACTTCGAGCACGTAGCGGTCGCCCACCTTGGCGCGCGCGAAGCCGATGCCCATTTCCTTGAACGCCACTTCGAGCGCCATATTCGTCATCAGGGTGCCCACGGCGCCGGCCACGGGGCCGGTGCTCATGCGGTCGCGCACCATCACATACAGCAGCTCGTCGCCGTTGTAGACGCGGCCGGTGGCGTCGACCATGATCAGGCGGTCGGCATCGCCGTCCAGCGCGATGCCCAGGTCGGCCTTGTTGGCCACGACAGCTTCGGACAGCGCTTGCGGCGCGGTGGCACCAAAGCCGGCGTTGATATTGAAGCCGTCCGGCTGGGCGCCGATGGAAATCACTTCGGCGCCCAGTTCATGGAACACGTGCGGGGCGATGTTGTAGGCGGCGCCATGGGCGCTGTCGACGACAATCTTCAGGCCGCGCAGGTCGAGCTCGTTCGGGAACGTGCTCTTGCAGAATTCGATGTAGCGGCCCTGGGCATCGCGCAGACGCGAGACACGGCCCAGCTTGTCGGAGGACACGCAGCCCATCGGCTGGTCGATCGCGTCTTCGATCTCGAGTTCCACGGCGTCTGGCAGCTTGGTGCCGTGGCCGGAGAAGAACTTGATGCCGTTATCCTGAAACGGGTTGTGTGACGCCGAGATCACGACGCCGGCCTGCAGGCGCAGCGCGCGGGTCAGGTAGGCGATGGCCGGGGTCGGCATCGGGCCGGCCAGCATGACATCGACGCCCGCAGCCGAGAAGCCCGACTCCAGCGCTGCTTCGAGCATATAGCCCGAGATGCGGGTGTCCTTGCCGATCAACACGACGGGCCGGCCGCTGCTCGATTTCTTGCCCTTTGCCAGCACGGTGCCAGCGGCATAGCCGAGGCGCATGACGAAATCAGGGGTGATTGGTGCTGCGCCCACGAGGCCGCGAATGCCATCGGTGCCGAAATATTTCCGTGCCATCTAGTTCTCTTTTCTCTTATTGAAACGAATTTTTATGGATGCATGGCCGCATGCCACACCTTCAGCGCATCGACCGTCTCCGCAACATCATGCACACGCACGATTCTAGCGCCCTGCGCTACCGCAGCCAATGCCGCGCCGACACTACCTGCAGTGCGCTGCTCGACCGGACGCCCGGTGACGGCCCCGATCATCGACTTGCGCGACATGCCGGCCAGCACCGGCAAGCCAAGTTCATCGCGGATGCGGCCCAGGCCGCGCAGCAACGCGTAGTTGTGCTCGACCGTCTTGCCAAAGCCGAAGCCCGGGTCGACGCAGATACGGCTGCGATCGATGCCAGCCGCTGTCATCGCATCGATGCGCGCGACCAGGAATGCAATCACCTCCCCCACCACGTCATCATACCGGGGCGCCTGCTGCATGGTGGCCGGTGTCGCTTGCATGTGCATCACGCACAGGCCGCAGTCGCTGTCCTGCACCGCCTCCAGCGCCCCTGGTGCGCGAAAGCCGTTGACGTCGTTGATCATGTCGGCGCCGGCAATCAGCGCCTCGCGCATGACCTCTGGCTTGATGGTGTCGACCGACAGCGCGACGTCCAGCGTACGCAGCGCGTACAGCGTCGGCATCACGCGGCGCAGTTCTTCGTCGAGGGGCACGCCAGGGGAACCGGGGCGGGTCGACTCGCCGCCGATGTCGATCATCGTGGCGCCATCGCGAATCATGGCTTCGGCATGGGTCAGCGCGAATTCCAGGCCCTGGTAGCGGCCGCCATCCGAAAACGAATCCGGCGTGATGTTCAGGATGCCCATCACGACGGGTTCGAGCGAGGCGGCGCCATCGAGCGCAAAGCTAAACTGGCCGCATTGCAGTGTGTTGTTCATGGTGTCAGTCGTACGGGCGTTGCGGGCTGCTCAGCAAGTCAAAGCAGCGAGCGGACGCCATCATGAAAAAAGGCACCCTTGCGGGTGCCTTCGTGGGGTAGCGCGAGCGTCAGGCTGGTGCGGTGGCGTTTGGCGCCACACCACCAGGCCCGCTGTCGCCTGGCGGCGTGCGCTTGGTCAGCACCGTCGTTGGCTTGCGTGGCTCCTGGCCGGCCATGATGTCGTTGATCTGGTCGGCATCGATGGTTTCCCAGTCGAGCAGCGCCTTCGTCATCATCTCGACCTTGTCGCGATTCTCTTCCAGCAGGCGACGCGCCAGGGCGTACTGCGTGTCGAGGATTGCGCGGATTTCGGCATCGACCTTTTGCTGGGTCGCTTCCGAAATCGTTTTGGTGGCGCCGCCGAAGAAACCTTCGTTCTCGCTGTCTTCGTAGACCATCACGCCCATGCTGTCGGACATACCGAAGCGGGTCACCATCGAGCGGGCCAGCTTGGTGGCACGCGAAAAGTCATTCGACGCGCCGGTGGACATCTGGCCGACAAAAATCTCTTCGGCGATACGGCCACCGAACAGAATCGAGATTTCCTCGAGCATCTTGTCTTTGTAGCCAGACAGCGCATCGTGCTCAGGCAGCTGCCAGGTCAGGCCCAGCGCATAGCCGCGCGGCATGATCGTGACCTTGTGCACCGGATCAGCCTTTGGCAACAGCTTGGCGATGACCGCGTGGCCCGACTCGTGATACGCCGTATTGCGACGTTCTTCTTCGCGGATGACCATCGACTTGCGCTCCGGACCCATGAAGATCTTGTCTTTCGCATCTTCGAAGTCGATCATCTCGACCAGACGCTTGCTGCGGCGGGCGGCGAACAGTGCCGCTTCATTGACCAGATTGGCCAGATCGGCGCCCGAGAAACCAGGCGTACCGCGCGCCAGGATGTCGGCTTTCACGTCGGTGCCAATCGGCACTTTGCGCATGTGCACGTTCAGGATCTGTTCGCGGCCGCGGATATCCGGCAGGCCCACCATCACCTGGCGGTCGAAACGGCCCGGACGCAGCAGTGCTTTGTCCAGCACATCGGCACGGTTGGTGGCGGCAATGACGATCACGCCCGATTGCGCTTCAAAACCATCCATCTCGACCAGAAGCTGATTCAGCGTCTGTTCGCGTTCGTCGTTACCACCGCCCATGCCGGCGCCGCGATGACGACCGACAGCGTCGATCTCGTCGATGAAGATGATGCACGGCGAATGCTTCTTGGCGTTCTCGAACATGTCACGAACGCGGCTCGCACCGACACCCACAAACATCTCGACGAAATCGGAGCCCGAGATCGAGAAGAACGGCACTTTGGCTTCGCCAGCGATGGCGCGGGCCAGCAACGTCTTACCGGTGCCCGGAGGACCGACCATCAGCACGCCGCGCGGAATACGGCCGCCCAGCTTCTGGAACTTGGTTGGATCGCGCAGGAAGTCGACGATCTCGGAGACTTCTTCTTTGGCTTCATCGCAACCGGCGACGTCCGTGAACGTCACGGTGTTGTTGGTTTCGTCGAGCATGCGTGCCTTCGATTTGCCGAAGGAGAACGCGCCGCCCTTCCCGCCGCCCTGCATCTGGCGCATGAAGAACACCCACACGCCGATCAGGAGCAGCATCGGGAACCACGAGATGAAGACCTGCTGCAGGAACGAAGGCTCTTCAGGCGGCTTGACGTCGAAGCGCACGCCATACTCACGCAGATCACCGATCAGGCCACGGTCGAGACCCGTGGCAGTGGCGCGCACCTTGGTGTCATCAGCGCGCGTGGCGGTGATGTTGGTGCCCTCGATCAGGACTTCCTTGATGCGGCGCGACTTCACCTCATCGAGCAACTCGGAATAAGCGATGGTCTTGCTGCCGCCAGCGACGCTGTGGGTGTCAAACTGCTTGAACAGCATGAACAACAGCAGCGCTACGACCACCCAGATGGCGGATTTGGAAAACATATTATTCACGAGCACTCCTCCGATGCGTACGCATCTCTACCGATTTCAGTATTCTGATTTTACCCGCAATAAGCCAACGCTGCCACGCAACTCCGGCCATAGTGTCGAAATACCATCGAATGACTGTCTTATTCATTCCCGTCATTGCCGACTGCCTGAAACGCAGTTGCAACACGCGGGTTCACGCGGCAGATGTGGTGGCCGCGCAGCCAAATTTCAAGAGGTGATCTGTGATCACCTGCCAATTACGCACTCGGATTTTTCAGACCCCGGCCCAGCAGGAAAATCTCGGACGATTTATCGCGGCTGGCCTTGGGTTTGATTTGCTTCACGGTCGTAAACTCAAGGCGGAATTTCTCCAGGATCTGGGTAAAACCCATGTCCTTGAAACACTTCACCAGCAGCGCGCCGCCCGGCTTCAGATGCGCCTGCGAGAATTCAATTGCCAGATCGATCAGATGTTCCATGCGGGCGGCGTCGGCATGGCCGATACCCGACAGATTCGGCGCCATATCGGACAGCACCACGTCGACCTTGCGGTCGGCCAGTACCGCGTCGAGCTGCGTCAGCACCTCTTCTTCGCGGAAGTCGCCCTGAATATATTGAACATCAGCGACCGGCTCCATTGGCAAAATATCCAGGCCAATAATGGTGCCGTGGATACCGCCGCCGTCCTTGCCGGCCAGCTTGCGCCGCGTGTACTGGGCCCAGCTGCCGGGGGTGCAGCCAAGGTCGACCACGACATTGCCCGACTTGATGAGTTTTTCGGCTTCGTCGATTTCTTTCAGCTTGTAAGCGGCGCGGGCGCGGTAGCCCTCTTTTTGCGCGAGTTTGACGTAGGGATCGTTAATATGGTCGTGTAACCAGTTTTTGTTTAATTTGTTCTTGGCCATTCGCGTAGAATACTGCTTTTATAGGTCCATCAAAAAAAATTTATTATGCTTAAACTCACTCCGGCCGAGCGCAGTGCTCTGCGCGCAGAAGCCCACGGGCTCAATCCTGTTGTCATGATCGGCGCCGACGGCCTGACCGAATCCGTGATGAAGGAAGTCGCCAACAGCCTCGACTCGCACGGCTTGATCAAGGTGCGCGTGTTCGGTGACGACCGCGAAGCGCGCGTTGCCATGTATGACAAGATCAGCGCCGACCTCGAAGCAGCCCAGGTCCAGCATATCGGCAAGCTGCTGGTGCTGTACCGTCCGAAGGTCGAGACGGCCAAGGAACGCAGCAGCAAGGCCGGCCCGGGCATGCGCGAAGTCACGATCGTCAAGGCCAGCGCCAGCGGCACCAAGAAGCCAAGCGTCACCAAGGTCATGCTCAAGGGTAACGAGCGCGTCACGGCAGGCGGCAACATCAAGCGCGCCAAACCGCGTCAGACCAGCTCCAAGAAGAATTCGCTGAACAAGTAAAAAAGACCGGGGCAACCCGGTTTTTTTATGAGCGTAGGGTGGACGGCTGCGCCGTCCACGCGTTCAACCGGCGACAGCGCTGCGCCGCACCCAGACAGAAGCCAGAGTTAAATTACCGCAGCTTGACGAGCAACCAGGCGCCCAGCACGCTCTGAATCATGTGAAACACCTGCGACACGCCATGCATGACGGCAAACTGCGTCCAGTACGGCGACGCACGCACACCCGCCTCACCAGCCAGCACGCGCAAATGCGCCATCCCGGGCTGCAAGCCCACGAAAATCACCAACGCGCACGCCAGCATCGCAACCACGAGCCAGCCCAGAAAACGCCGGCGCGGCGCGGCAAGATCGGTCGAGCGCCACAGCAACAGCCCCAGCACGACCGCGCAGCCGATCGACAGCCACGCCTGGCGCGTGAGCAGCACGGCAACCAGATCCCCAGCCTGCCCGCTGCCAAGCACCTTGAACGCCGCCGGCGCCGCGATATAGCCCAGCGCCCACAGGCTGCCGGTCCACAGCGCCGCCACCAGCAGGCGCGCCGCCGGCAAGCGCCCTGCCCGGCCTGGCGCCTGACCTGCTGCGAGCCCCTGCGCGCCGCTGTCCATCAGATGTAGCGCACTTCCAGGATTTCGTATTCGCGCGGGCCGGACGGCGCCTGCACTTCAACGACGTCGCCGGCGTATTTGCCGATCAGCGCGCGCGCAATCGGCGACGTGATCGAGACCTTGTTCATCTTGAGGTCGGCTTCATCCATGCCGACGATCTGGTACGTGACCTTCTGGCTCGAGTCGAGGTCTTCCAGGTCGACGGTGGCGGCGAACACCACGCGGCCTTCGGCGTCTAGCGTGGTCGGGTCGATCACCTGCGAGGTGCTCAGCTTGCTTTCCAGCTCGGCGATGCGGCCTTCGACGAACGCCTGGCGTTCCTTGGCGGCGTCGTATTCGGCGTTCTCGGACAGGTCGCCATGCGAACGCGCTTCGGCGATCGCGTCGATCACGCTGCGGCGTTCCTTCGTCTTGAGCTGGTGCAGCTCTTCTTTCAGGAGTTCTGCGCCGAATTTGGTCAGTGGTGTGGTCATGGTTCTCTGCTTGGTTTGTTTGACGGGCCCGCCGAGGCGGATCGTACCGACGCGACAAGAAAGCGAAAACCACAGAGGCACGCGGCGCCAAGGCCGCGCGAGCTCTGTGGTTGACTGGACTTCCAGTGTGACGGGTACTGCGTCTGCTTAGTTTAAGGTTTTATGCAGACCTTGTAAATCATACACACGCAGTTCGTCGATATGCGGCATGCCTTCGATGGCCGCTTCGGCGCCGGCGATCGTCGTGTAGGTCACCACGTGGGCGGCCAGTGCCGACGTACGGATCGCACGCGAGTCAACGATGGCGCTGCGCTTTTCTTCGACCGTGTTGACGACCATCACGATTTCGCGGTTCTTGATCATGTCGACGACGTGCGGACGGCCTTCGAGCACCTTGTTCACGGCGCGCACCGGAATCCCGGCGGCGGCGATCACGGCGGCCGTACCCTTGGTCGCGACCAGGTCGAAGCCCATCGCCACCAGGTCACGCGCCACGCTCGTTGCGCGCGGCTTGTCGGACGACTTCACCGACAGGAACACGGTGCCCGAACGCGGCAGCTTGATGCCGGCAGCCAGCTGCGACTTGACGAAGGCTTCGCCAAAGGTCATGCCCACGCCCATCACTTCGCCGGTCGATTTCATCTCGGGGCCCAGGATGGTGTCGACGCCCGGGAATTTCACGAACGGGAACACGACTTCTTTCACGCTGAAGAACGGCGGGATCACTTCCTTCGTGATGCCCTGCTGCGCCAGCGTCTGGCCGACCATGCAGCGCGCGGCGATCTTGGCCAGTTGCAGGCCGGTGGCTTTCGACACGAACGGCACGGTACGGGATGCGCGCGGGTTCACTTCCAGCACGAACACGGTATCGACCGTTTGACCGTTTTCTTCCTTCTGCTGGATCGCGAACTGCACGTTCATCAGGCCGACCACGTTCAGGGCCTTGGCCATCAGCGAGGTCTGGCGCTTGAGTTCATCGATCGTCGCTTGCGTCAGTGAGTACGGTGGCAGCGAGCAGGCCGAGTCGCCCGAGTGCACGCCAGCCTGTTCGATGTGTTCCATCACGCCGCCGATGAAGGTGGCTTCGCCGTCCGAAATGCAGTCGACATCGACTTCGATGGCGTCGTTCAGGAAGCGGTCGAGCAGCACCGGCGAATCGTGCGAGACCTTGACCGCTTCGCGCATGTAGCGCTCGAGGTCACGCTGCTCGTGGACGATTTCCATCGCGCGGCCACCCAGCACGTACGATGGACGCACGACCAGCGGATACCCGATTTCTTCGGCCAGCGCCAGCGCGTCGGCTTCGGTGCGGGCGGTGCGGTTTGGCGGCTGGCGCAGGCCCAGCTCTTGCAGCAGTTGCTGGAAACGCTCGCGGTCTTCGGCGGCGTCGATCATGTCCGGCGAGGTGCCGATGATCGGCACGCCGTTGGCTTCCAGGTCCAGCGCCAGCTTCAACGGGGTCTGGCCGCCGTATTGCACGATGACGCCCACCGGCTTTTCGAGCTCGACGATTTCCAGCACGTCTTCCAGCGTCAGCGACTCGAAGTACAGGCGGTCGGACGTGTCGTAGTCGGTCGAGACGGTCTCTGGGTTGCAGTTGACCATGATGGTCTCGTAGCCGTCTTCGCGCATCGCGAGGGCAGCGTGAACGCAGCAGTAATCGAACTCGATGCCCTGGCCGATGCGGTTCGGACCACCGCCCAGCACCATGATCTTTTTCTTGTCGGTGGGGTTCGACTCGCACTCTTCGTCGTACGTCGAGTACATGTACGCGGTGTCGGTCGAGAACTCGGCCGCGCAGGTGTCGACGCGCTTGTAGACCGGACGGATGTTCAGCGCATGACGGCGCGCGCGGACTTCTTCCGGCTTGACCTTCAGCAGGAACGCGAGGCGACGGTCAGCAAACCCTTTTTGCTTGAGCTTGTACAGCACAGGCTTGTCGAGGCCTTCGAGCGTCTGGGTCTCGAGCCACAGTTCGATGTCGACGATTTCCTTGATCTGCACGAGGAACCACGGATCGATCTTGGTCAGGCTGTGCACTTCTTCGAGCGTGAAGCCCTGGGCAAATGCATCGCCCACGTACCAGATGCGGTCCGGGCCAGGCTCGCCCAGCTCTTCTTCGATCTTTTCGCGGTCACGCGTTTTTTCGTTCAGGCCATCGACGCCCACTTCGAGGCCACGCAGGGCTTTCTGGAACGCTTCCTGGAAGGTGCGGCCCATGGCCATCACTTCGCCCACCGATTTCATCTGCGTGGTCAGGTGCTTGTCGGCGGTCGGGAATTTCTCGAACGTGAAGCGCGGAATCTTGACGACGACGTAGTCGATCGACGGTTCGAACGAGGCCGGCGTGGCGCCGCCCGTGATGTCGTTGCGCAGCTCGTCCAGCGTGTAGCCCACGGCCAGCTTGGCCGCGACCTTGGCGATCGGGAAGCCGGTGGCTTTCGAGGCCAGTGCCGACGAACGCGAGACGCGCGGGTTCATCTCGATGACGATCATGCGGCCGTCTTTCGGGTTGATCGCGAACTGCACGTTCGAGCCGCCCGTGTCGACGCCGATTTCACGCAGCACGTCGATCGACGCGTTGCGCAGGATCTGGTATTCCTTGTCGGTCAGGGTCTGCGCCGGTGCGACGGTGATCGAGTCGCCCGTGTGCACGCCCATCGGATCGAGGTTCTCGATCGAGCAGATGATGATGCAGTTGTCGTTCTTGTCGCGCACGACTTCCATCTCGTACTCTTTCCAACCGAGCAGCGACTCTTCGATGAGCAGCTCCGAGGTTGGCGAGGCTTCCAGGCCGCGCTTGCAGATCGCTTCGAATTCTTCTTCGTTGTAGGCGATGCCGCCGCCGCTGCCGCCCATCGTGAACGACGGACGGATGATGGTCGGGAAGCCCATCTCGCGCTGGACGACCCACGATTCTTCCATCGTGTGCGCCACGCCCGAACGCGCCGAACCCAGGCCGATCTTGGTCATCGCGTTCTTGAACTTCAGGCGGTCTTCGGCCTTGTCGATCGCTTCCGGCGTCGCGCCGATCAGCTCGACATTGTATTTCTCGAGCACGCCATGACGGTGCAGGTCGAGCGCGCAGTTCAGCGCGGTCTGGCCGCCCATCGTCGGCAGGATCGCGTCCGGACGCTCTTTCTCGATGATGCGCTCGACGACCTTCCAGGTAATCGGCTCGATGTAGGTCACGTCCGCCGTTTCCGGGTCGGTCATGATCGTGGCCGGGTTCGAGTTCACCAGGATGACCTTGTAACCCTCTTCTCGCAGGGCCTTGCAGGCCTGCGCGCCGGAGTAGTCGAATTCGACGGCCTGGCCGATGACGATCGGGCCAGCGCCGATGATCAGGATGCTTTTGATGTCACTACGTTTTGGCATATTATTTTTTCTCCGCTGCTTGCATCAGGCCGATGAAGCGGTCAAACAGGTAGGCGACGTCGGTCGGCCCAGGCGAGGCTTCCGGGTGACCCTGGAAGCAGAACGCCGGTTTGTCGGTACGCTCGAAACCCTGCAGCGAGCCGTCGAACAGCGACACGTGCGTGACGCGGCAGTTGGCGGGCAAGGTGGTCGGATCGACCGCAAAGCCGTGGTTCTGTGAGGTGATCAACACCTTTTTTGAATCGAGGTCCTGCACCGGGTGATTCGCGCCGTGGTGGCCGAACTTCATCTTCATGGTCTTGGCGCCGGACGCCAGCGCCATGATCTGGTGACCGAGGCAGATGCCGAAGGTCGGGATGCCTTTTTCGATCAGCTCGCGCGAGGCGGCGATGGCGTAGTCGCATGGTTCCGGGTCACCCGGGCCATTGGCCAGGAAGATACCGTCCGGGTTCAGCGCCAGCGCGTCGGCGGCGGTGGACTGCGCCGGCAGCACGGTGACCTTGCAACCGCGTTCGGCCAGCATGCGCAGGATGTTGCGCTTGACGCCGTAGTCGAAGGCGACCACGTGGTACTGGGGATTGGTCTGCTTGCCGAAGCCTTCGCCCAGCTTCCATTCGGTTTCGGTGAACTCGTATGGCGCCTTCACCGAGACGACCTTGGCCAGGTCCATGCCGGCCAGACCCGGGAACGAGCGCGCTAGTTCGAGTGCCTGCGCTGCCGATGGCTCGGCGCCCTGCGATGACGTGAGGATCGCGCCGGCCTGGGCGCCCTTCTCGCGCAGGATGCGGGTGAGCTTGCGGGTATCGATGCCGGCAATCGCCACGACGTTCTCGGCCTTCAGGTAGTCGCCAAGCGACTGCGTCGAGCGGAAGTTGGACGCCAGCAGCGGCAGGTCGCGAATGATCAGGCCCGCGGCGTGCACTTTCGACGCTTCGACGTCGCTCGTGTTGACGCCATAGTTACCGATGTGCGGGTAGGTCAGCGTAACGATCTGACGCGAATAGCTCGGGTCGGTAAGGATTTCCTGGTAGCCGGTCATGGCGGTGTTGAACACCACTTCGCCGGTCGTGTGACCGACGGCGCCGATGGAATAACCTTTGAAGATGGTCCCGTCAGCAAGGGCCAGGATGGCCGGGACTGAGGGGCCGGAAAAGAATGGCGGCAAGGGCAACTCCCGTAAAAGTTGCCGTAGCTGCGCCACGTCAGACCGACATCCAGCTAACCCCGCTGCACTGCTTGCGCCGGGTGTTGGAGGTCATGTTGAATGAGGGTTGGTGGGTATGCGCTACGGCGAAGTTTGAATTAGATAAACTTCCGAATTATAGCGCGTACAACGGCATTCGGCAATGCGGCGTTGCAGCAAATACGGGCACAAATCATGTGCCCGCACCCTTGATTTACGCCGTGACCAGGGCGGCGATACCGGCCTTGGCAATCTGCACATCCTCGTTCGATTTCACGCCCGAGACGCCGACCGCGCCGATCACGTGGCCATCGACAATGACGGGCACGCCACCCTCGAGCATGCCTTCGAGCTTTGGCGCACTGAGGAACGACATGCGGCCGCCATTGATCACGTCTTCATATACCTTCGACTCGCGGCGGCCGAGCGCGGCCGTGTTGGCCTTGCTGGGTGCGATGTGCGACGAGATCGGCGGCGCGCCGTCCAGGCGCTGCTGCCACAGCAGGTGGCCGCCATCGTCGACGATGGCGATCGACACGGCCCAGCCGTTGGCGAGTGCTTCGGCTTCGGCGGCAGCGCCGATCTGTTTGGCGTCCGCCAGGGTCAGGTAAGGTTTGGTGTTCATCGTGGGCTTTCTCAGGGAACTTGCTGTTTGAGTTTCAGTTTGGCCTTGATTTGCGGCATGGCCGCGGCGGCGGCCTGCTCGCCCGCCAGGATGGCCAGGTTGCGGCCACCGAAATCGCTCGACCCCATATTGCCCAGTGCCGGCGTGATGACGACGTCGGCATCCTTGAGCTCGAAGTGGTTCAGGCGCTGGCCCATGATCGAGAAGGTCTGCATCAGCACGTCAAGCGAGCTGGCTGTGGCGGCGCCCTCGGTCGCGCTCGAGATATTGACTGCGATGATGAAATCGGCGCCCATGTCGCGCACGTAGCGCACCGGCACCGGCGCGACCAGGCCGCCATCGACATAGCTCTTGTTGCCGATGACGACCGGCTGGAACACGCTCGGCACTGACGACGACGCACGCACGGCCATGCCAGTGTTGCCACGGCTGAACAGAATCGGCTGGCCCGTTTTCAGATCGGTCGCCACGGCGCCGAAGCGCAGTTTCAGCTTTTCAATGGGCACGTTATTGACGGCCTTGTTCACATAGCTCTGCAGTGCCTCGCCCTTGAGCAGGCCCGTCGATTTGCTGAACAGCGGCAGCGCCCAGTCCGAGATGGTGGCCTCGTCCATGGTCATGGCCGTCTTTTGCAGCGCAAAGCCGTTCACGCCTGACGCATACAGCGCGCCGACGACCGAGCCGGCGCTGGTGCCGACGACGATTTCCGGGTAGATACCTTGGGCTTCGAGCGCCTTGATGACGCCGATGTGGGCAAAGCCGCGCGCTGCGCCGCCACCGAGGGCCAGGCCGATGCGGATTTTCTTGGGAGGCAATGGCGCCGCCTTGGGGGCAGCAACGGGAACGACCGGGGCCGGGGTTGGCGTGCTGCCGCAGGCGGCCAGCAACAGCGCGGCGCAGGCCACGAGGGAAGTACGTCGAGAGAGCATAGAGGGGGCCGTTAAGAACGAGGCACGATTGTACATCGGCTGGTTCTTGACGGCATGCCTGGGCGGGCACGACGGCAAGCCGCTTCATCGCCCCACTGGAAACGGTCGTAAAAATGTTTTGAAATGAGAATGATTCGCATTATAATTCCTGTCGCATTACTGCTCGTCTGATCCGATCAACAACCACAAAGCGCTCACCATGAACAAGATTCTGCTCTCCTCCCTCGTCGCCATGCTGGTCGCCGCGCCTGCTGTACAGGCCCACCAAATCTGGTTCGAGCAGGATGGCAAGGCGGTCAAGCTGCAGTTCGGCGAGTTTGCCCTGAACCAGCGTGAAACCACGCCGGGCCTGCTCGACAAGTTCGGCGCTCCAAGTGCGACGCTGCTGGGCGCCAAGGGCGAACGCACGCTCAAGCTGGACAAGACGGCCAAGGGTTACCTGGTCAGCGGCGCCACGCCGGCGGCGGGTGACGCGATCGTCGCTCAGGACAACGCCTACCCGAGCTGGGAAACAGATGAGGCCGGCAAGAAGCTGAACCACATCTGGGTGCCGGCCGCACGCATGGCCACCAGCTTCGCTGCGCAGCAGCCAAAACTGACGCTCGACCTCGTCCCGACCGGCAAGGCCGGCGAATTCAAGGTGTTCTACAAGGGCCAGCCGCTGCCGAAAGCCAAGGTCAATGCGATAGTCCAGAGTGGCTGGGCGAAAGAAGCGGAGTCGGATGACAGCGGCGTCGTCAAGTTCGACATGCCATGGAAAGGCCTGTATGTGCTGGAAACCGAGCACACCGACAAGACGGCGGGCGAGCGCGCCGGCCTGCAATACGCAACGTCCAGCTACACCACGTCGCTGAGCGTCGTGCAGCCAAAGGGCATCGCAGCCGTCGCGGCTGGCCCGGTCATGGCCCCAAGCGCCGCTCACTGATCCGGCTGACCGTGTATCCAGTCACGCCATCCGTCGTCTGAAGAAAGGCCCGGGCTCATGACCATGATCACTTGGCGCTACCGTGGCGGCGTCATCGCCCGCGCAGTGGCCGCGATCGGCGGTGGCTACGTGCTTGCAGCGCTTGGGGGCGCATTGATTGCGCTGGCGCTGCCGCTGCCACGCGCCGATGCCGTCACCATCGCCACGCTGCTGGCGTTCGTCATCTATCCCTGCGTCATCCTGTGGGTCTTTGCCACGCGCAGCGCGCCACGCGCCTGCGTCGGCGTGGCTGCAACGTGCGCGGCGCTGGGAATGGTGTTGTGGCTGGTCGGAGGGACGGCATGAAGGACGGCTTGCGGCAATCGATGGCGTGGGTGCATACGTGGGCTGGCCTGCTCGTGTGCTGGCTGCTGCTCTTGGTGTTCATGGGCGGCACGGCAGCGTATTACCGGCACGAGATCACGTTCTGGATGAAGCCCGAACTGCACGCTGCAGCCGCTGCACCGGCCACGCTCTCCCCGACGCAGTCGGCGCAACTGGCCGTGCGCGTGCTGCAGGAGCGCGCGCCCAATGCGACGCGCTGGACGATCGACCTTCCCGATGAGCGCAATCCGGTAATCCAGGCTGCTTGGCAGAATCCGCCGAAAAAAGACATGACGCGCCAAGAGCGCCGCAATGCGCTGCGCGACCAGAATGTCACGCTCGACCCGACGAGTGGCCTGCCAACGGCCAAGCCGCGCGATACCCGTGGTGGCGACTTCCTGTACCGCCTGCACTTCGACCTGCACTACATGCCGGCGATCTGGGGCCGCTGGATCGTCGGCATCGGCGCGATGTTCATGCTGGTGGCGATCATCAGCGGCGTGATCACGCACAAGCGCATCTTCAAGGACTTCTTCACGTTCCGGCCAAAGAAAGGCCAGCGCTCGTGGCTGGACGCGCACAACGCAACCGCCGTGCTGGCACTGCCGTTTCATTTGATGATCACCTACACGGGCATCGTGACGCTGATGTTCATCTACATGCCCGCGCCCACCAAGGCGCTGTACGGCGACGAGCAGAACACGATGTTCAGCGACGTATTCGGCAACTTTGAGCGCGGCAAGCCGGCGGACATCGCCGCACCGCTGGCCGACATCGGGCCGATGCTGCAGCAGGCCGGGCGGGCGTGGGGCGTGACGCCATCGCGCGTGGCGATCAGCCATCCGAACGATGCGGCGGCGCGTGTGGAACTGTATCGGCCGTCGGGCCAGCAGTTGTCGAACCTCGAGCCGGCAATGACATTCGATGGCGTCAGTGGCGCCCTGCTGTCGGAAACGCCGCCGGTGAGCACGGCGCTCGCCACGCGCGCCGCGATCTACGGCATGCACGTGGCGCACTTCGCCGATCCCCTGCTACGCGCGCTGTTCTTCGTGTGCGGTCTGGCTGGCAGCGCGATGGTCGCCACCGGCGCGCTGCTGTGGGGCGTACGTGAACGCCAGTCGTACGCCAAGATCGTGGCCAACGGCGGACGCGTCGGCTTCGGCGTGCGCCTGGTCGACGCACTGAACATCGGCGCCATTGCCGGCCTGCCGATCGCCTTCGCCGCCTACTTCTGGGCCAACCGCCTGCTGCCGGTGGAGATGGCGCAGCGCGCCAGCGCCGAAGCCAGCTGGTTCTTCATCGCCTGGGGCGCCGCCGCCCTCCTCGCGCAGATCCGGCCGACACGCGCGATGTGGCGCTTCCAGCTAACGGTGGGCGCGGTGCTGCTGGCCGGAATCCCTGTGCTGAACGTGTTCACGACCAATTCGCACCTGGGCGTGTCGCTGTTCGGCGGCCCGGGCCTGCGGCCGGTGGCGGCGTTCGACATCGTCGTCCTGATACTGGGCGCGTTACTGGGTTGGGCCGCCTGGTGGCTGGGGCACAAGGCCAAACAGAAAGCAGCGAAAAAGCAGACGGCGGCTGACGCCGGATCGACCTCGACCATGGAGCCCGTATGAGCATGCTCTTTCTCAGCAGCGTTTCCCTCGCCTTCAGCGCATTCGCCGCCAAAGGCATCGTGATGGACCGCCACTACGCCGACCTGCACGGCCGCGGCAAGGAGCCAGCGCCTGCGCTCAGGATGCGCATGCGCACACTGGCCTGGCTGGGCCTGGCACTCTCCTTCGCCGCCTGCATCGCCGCCCGCGGCTGGCACGTTGGCCCGGTCCTGTGGTGCGGCGTCCTGTCGGTCGCCGCGTGGACAGTGGCCGCCATGCTCCAATACGCCCCCCGCAAAGTCGCCCAAGGCGCCTGGATCGGCATCCCGGCAGCCGCCCTGACCACCGCCCTCCTCCTGCTACCCTAACATCATGAACAATTAGGGTCAGAGTCGAATTATTGGGTAATTTCCCACTCGCACCACGAAGTTTTACCGCCCCTCAATTTCCTCGCTTCAGCTTGCCCAAAAGACAATTAGGGTCAGAGTCGAATTGTTTGACAACTTTCGAAGTTGCTCATTAATTCGACTCTGACCCTCATTTTTTTCGGGTCATAAAAGCCGAAAAAAGTACCTCAATCTATTGAGCCATGGCTTTGCTTGCTCGCGCCCATCGTTCTAGTCGAAATCAATTGTTCTTCTCACTAAAACCCCAAAAAAACAATGAGGGTCAGAGTCGAATTGTTTGACAACTTTCGAAGTTGCTCATTAATTCGACTCTGACCCTCATTGTCCTAAACAAACGTTTCCGTGCAATTCGTGAGCAACCGGAAGAGCTCCCCGGCATGTCACAAAGTTGTCAAACAATTCGACTCTGACCCCAATTGTAGGGCAATTGCTTTTGGGGTCGGAGGGTTACGCTGGCAGGGATGTGTTGGGGAGCGTGGCGGCGAAGGTGCTGCCTTTGCCGGGTTGGGAGGTGATCGTCAGCTTGCCGCCGTGGCGCAGAAGGACGTGCTTGACGATGGCCAGGCCCAGGCCCGTGCCCTGCGTTTCGCGCGAGCGGCTCTTGTCGACGCGGTAGAAACGCTCGGTCAGGCGCGGGATGTGTTCCGGGTCGATGCCGATGCCGCAGTCGGTCACGGCAAACGCCAGCGCGTCGGGGCCGCGTGTCCAGGCCAGGCGAATCGTGCCGCCGTTGGGCGAGTAGCGCACGGCGTTCGACGCCAGGTTGGCGAAGGCGCTGCGCAGCTCTTCCATGCTGCCCATCACGTCCGGGCCATCCACCGCCACCTCGATCGTGTGCCGGCCGCCCGACAGCGCGCGCGCTTCGGCGGCGATCGATTCGACCAGAAGCTTGATATCCACCCGCTCGCGTTTGAGCGGGAATTCGTCCGATTCCAGCCGCGACAGGGTCAGCATATCCTGGATCAGCCGCTGCATCCGCTGCGCCTGCTCGGTCATCAAGCTCAGGTGCGCCGTGCGCGTCGTCACGTCCAGACCCGGATCGGCCATCGCGATTTCGAGGAAGCCCACGATCACCGTCAGCGGCGTGCGCAGTTCGTGCGACGCGTTGGCGATGAAGTCGCGCCGCATCGCTTCGATCCGCTCGGTGTCGGTCGCATCGTGCGTGACCAGGATCTGGCGCCGGTTCTCGAACGGGATGATGCGGCATTCGATCTTGCGGCCCCTGAACGCCAGCGTCAGCGGCTGTTCGTAGCGGCCCAGGATGATGTAGTCGATGAAGTCCGGATGGCGCACCAGATTGGTCACGCGCAGACCCTTGTCGCGCTCCATCGTCAGACCCAGATGGCGCTCGAGCGCCGGGTTGCACCACTCCAAAAACAGCACGTCGTCCATGATCGCGACGCCTTCCGGCAGCAGGTGCATCGCCTGCCGGAAGCGGGCCAGCCACTCGGTCAGTTCGGCCTGGTGCTTCTTGTCGTCGCGCCGCAGGTGGTACAGGCGCGCGAACGCTTCCGTCCAGGCGCCCCAGCCGTCGGGCAGGCGCGTCTCTTGCGGATGCTCGAGCCATTCGCCCAGCTTCTGCAGGTACGACAGTTGCACGATGATGGCCGTGACGGTGGCCGCCAGCGCCAGCGACAGCCCGGCGATCGGCCCGGACCACCACCAGACCAGGCCAGCGAAAGCAAACAACAGCCCCAGGCGCAACAGCGCCGGGACCCAGAACAGCAACTTGGGATTCATCGCGTCCTTCGACACAGACTATTTTTCGGACAGCATGTAGCCGACGCTGCGCACCGTGCGGATCAGGCCATCGGCCGATTTCAGCGCCTTGCGCAGCCGCAGCACGTGCACGTCAACCGTGCGCTCTTCGATCACCGCATGGTCGCCCCACACCTTGTCGAGCAACTGGGCGCGCGAAAACACACGCTCGCGGTGCGCCAGCAGGTACTTGAGCAGCTTGTATTCGGCATTGCCGATGTCGATCTGCTGGTTCTCGACCGTCACGGTGCAGCTGTTCGGATCGAGCGTCACATTGCCGGCGCGCAGCGGCGCTTCGGCCAGGTGCGGGCTCTTGCGACGCAGCAGCGCGCGCGAACGGGCCAGCAGTTCGCGCGGCGAAAACGGCTTGGTGATGTAGTCGTCCGCGCCGCTGTTCAGGCCCGCCAGCTTGTCTTCTTCCATGCTCTTGGCCGTCAGCATGATCACCGGCAGCTCCTGGAAGTCGCGGTCGGCGCGAATACGCGACAGCAACCGCAGGCCACTCTGGTCCGGCAGCATCCAGTCCAGCAGCAGCAGATCGGGCTTGCCCCGGCTGATGCTGTCCCAGGCGCCGGCCGCCGTATCGGCCGTGCGGATTTCCCAGCCTGCTTCGCGCAGCGAATAGGTCACCAGTTCGACGATCGCCGGCTCATCCTCGACCACGAGGACGGAGGTGGTGTCAGCCATGCTCACAGTACCGGCGGCTCACCGAGCGTCGGCTTGCTGTGGCGGATGTCGCGGCCTTCGACCACGTAGATCACGTATTCGGCGATGTTCTTGGCATGGTCGCCGATGCGCTCGATGGCCTTGGCCACCCACAGCGTGTCGAGCGCCGACGAAATCGTGCGCGGGTCTTCCATCATGAACGTGACCATCGTGCGCAGGATCACGCGGAACTCGTGGTCGACCACTTCGTCGCCCGCGATGATCTGCAAGGCCTGTTTGCCGTCCAGGCGCGCGAACGCGTCGAGCGAATCGTGCAGCAGTTCGGACGTCGCCTTGGCGATCGTGCGGATCATGTCGAAATGGGCAAAGCCCGTCGCGCCCCGCTCGTGCAGGCTTTTCGCCGTGCGCGCAACCTTGGTCGCTTCGTCGCCGATGCGCTCGAGGTCGGTGATCACCTTGATGGTGGCCATCACGGTGCGCAGGTCGTTCGCGGTCGGCTGGCGTTTCACGATCAGGTGGCTGCAGGCGTCGTCCAGCGCGACTTCAAGCTGGTTGACGGCCTGGTCTTCGGCCATCACGCGCTCGGCGCGCGCGATGTCGCCGATGCGGAAGCATTCCAGCGCTTCTTCGAACTGGGTTTCCACCATGCCGCCCATCAGCAAGACCTGGGAACGGATCCCTTCGAGTTCCTGGTCGTACTGCTTGGATGAATGCTCGCCTGTCATACAAACTCTCCGTCAATATTCTTGTGAAGCCGTCCGCAAGGACGGCCGAAAAAGGTCAGCCCGCTCGATCAGCCGAAGCGGCCGGTAATGTAGTCTTGCGTTTCCTTGCGCGCCGGCTTCATGAAGATCTGGTCGGTCTCGCCGAATTCGACCAGCTCGCCCAGGTACATATAGGCGGTGTAGTCGGAGCAGCGCGCGGCCTGCTGCATATTGTGGGTCACGATCGTGATCGTGTAATCCTGCTTCAGTTCGCTGATCAGCTCTTCGATCTTGGCGGTCGAGATCGGGTCCAGCGCCGAAGTTGGCTCATCGAGCAGCAGCACGTCGGGCTTGACTGCCACGCCGCGCGCGATGCACAGGCGCTGCTGCTGGCCGCCCGACAGCGACAGGCCGCTCTTGGACAGCTTGTCCTTGGCTTCTTCCCACAGCGCCGCCTTTTTCAGTGCCCACTCGACGCGCTCGTCCATCTCGCCTTTCGACAGGTTCTCGTACAGGCGCACGCCGAACGCGATGTTGTCATAGATCGACATCGGGAACGGGGTTGGCTTCTGGAACACCATGCCAACCTTGGCACGCAGCATGTTCACGTCAACGCCTGCGTCGAGGATATTGCCGCCGCGGTACATGATCTTGCCTTCGGCGCGCTGGCCCGGGTACAGGTCATACATCCGGTTGAGGGTGCGCAGCAGCGTCGACTTGCCGCAGCCCGACGGGCCAATGAAGGCGGTTACCTGCTTGGCGTGGATGTCGAGGCTGACATTCTTCAGACTCTGCGTTTTACCGTAAAAGAAGTTCAGGCCTTCGATTTCGATCGTCTTGGCTTTGGCCGCAGCCGGGGTCGGAGTCGTATTGAGCATGGCTTGGTTCATCACTTTATCGTTTATCAGAGTGAATTAATTCGGGGTTTTTTGGCTGAACAGCGTACGCGACAGAATGTTCAGCAGCAACACGGTCGTGGTCACCAGCAATGCACCGGCCCAGGCCAGCGAGCGCCAGTCGTCATACGGGCTCATGGCGTAGGTGTAGATCACCACCGGCAGGTTCGCCAGCGGCGCATTCATGTCGTGGCTGTAGAACTGGTTGTTCAGTGCAGTGAACAGCAGCGGCGCGGTTTCACCGGTGACGCGGGCAACAGCCAGCAGCACGCCGGTGACGACGCCGGCCTTCACGGCGCGCAGACGCACCGTCAGGGCCACTTTCCAGTGCGGCGCGCCCAGTGCGTAGGCCGCTTCGAGCAGACTGGCCGGTACCAGGCGCAGCATGTTGTCGGTGGTGCGCACGACGACCGGGATGGCGATCAGCGACAGCGCGATCGTGCCGGCGTAGCCCGAGAAGTGCTGCACCTTGGCAACATAGATGGCGTACACGAACAGGCCGATCACGATCGACGGGGCCGACAGCATGATGTCGGTCACGAAGCGCGTGACTTGCGCGAACTTG
Organism: Oxalobacteraceae sp. CFBP 13730; assembly: GCA_014841835.1. Taxonomy (GTDB): domain Bacteria; phylum Pseudomonadota; class Gammaproteobacteria; order Burkholderiales; family Burkholderiaceae_D; genus Telluria. The sequence continues at coordinate 169,790 of JACYUQ010000001.1, forward strand.
TTGTTCTCGCCGTATTCAGCCAGATAGATACCGGCCAGGATGCCGACCGGCGTGCTGATCAGCGTCGACAGGCCAACCATCATCACGCTGCCGAGAATGGCGTTGCGCAAGCCGCCGCCAGGCGTGCCCGGGGCCGGCGTGTCCGCCGTGAACAGCGTGGCCGACAGGCCGCCCAGGCCGTTGTACAGCAGCGTGAACAGAATCCAGGCCAGGAAGGCCAGGCCAATGCCCATCGCGCACACCGACATCGTGATGCCGATGCGGTGCGCCAGCAGGCGCCGGCGGTATACCGGGTTCTTGGTAGCAGTGTTCATCTTATTTCGTACCTTCGTTACGGGACATACCGAGCAGCATGATCTTGGCCGCCGACAGCACGATGAACGTGATGCCAAACAGAATCAGTGCCAGCGCAAACAGCGACGACGAGTGCAGCGTGCTGGCCGCCTCGGCAAATTCGTTGGCGAGCGTCGACGAAATCGAATTACCGGGAGAGAACAGCGACGCCGACAGCGAGTGCGCGTTACCGATCACGAACGTGACGGCCATCGTCTCACCCAGCGCGCGACCCAGACCCAGCATGACGCCACCCACCACACCGTTGCGGGTATATGGCAGCACGACCTTGCGCACCACTTCCCAGCGGGTGCAGCCGAGGCCATACGCCGACTCTTTCAACACGGTCGGAACGATCTCGAACACGTCGCGCATCACCGATGCGATGAACGGGATGATCATGATTGCCAGGATCAGGCCGGCGGTCATGATACCGATGCCCATCGTCGGACCCTGGAAGATGACGCCGATCACCGGCAACTGGCCGATGGTTTCTTTGAGCAGCGGCTGCACATGGTCGGCGAACATCGGCGCGAACACGAACAGGCCCCACATGCCGTAGATGATCGACGGCACGCCGGCGAGCAGCTCGACGGCGGTGCCCAGCGGGCGACGCAGCCAGGCCGGGCAGATCTCGGTCAGGAACAGCGCGATGCCAAAGCTGATCGGAAAGGCCACGGCCAGCGCGATGATCGAGGTGGCCAGCGTGCCCCAGATGGCGATCATGGCGCCGAACTCGTCGTTCACCGGATCCCACTCGACGCGGGTGATGAAACCCGGGCCAAACTGCGAGAACGCCGGCGCCGCGCCGATGGCCAGCGAGATGATGATCCCGATCAGCACCGCCAGGACCGTGGCAGCAAACAGCAGCGTGATTTTGTGGAAGAAGAAGTCCTGGATGCGCTGATTGCGCATCGTCGTGCGCAGTGCAGCGTAACGGCGGGCGTCTTCGGCTGCTGCCTGTTCAGGCAGGTCCTGCGCGGACAAGGATGGGTGGGCGCTCATATGTGTGGAAGACTCGCTATAAGACTCGTGGTCAATATCGTTTTGTCAATATTGCTGGCATGCAGAAGGACCGGTCGAGCCGGTCCTTCGATGATGAAAACTAGTGGATTACCAGAGCGCCTTGCCGGTGGTGTCTTTCAGATTGGTGCGCCAGGCATCCTGCACGAGCTTGATCACTGGCGCCGGCATCGGCACGTAATCGAGTTCAGCTGCCGACGCGGTACCGTTCTTGTACGACCAGTCGAAGAACTTCAGCACTTCCTTGCCCTTGGCCGCGTCCTGGGCCTTGTGCACGAGGATGTACGATGCGCCCGTGACTGGCCAGCTGTCCTTGCCCGGCTGGTCGGTCAGGATGACCGCGAAGCCCGGGGTACCGGCCCAGTTCGCACCGGCGGCAGCAGCCTTGAAGGCGTCGTCGCTTGGTTGCAGGAACACGCCATCCTTGTTCTGGAGTTGCGTGTGCGACATCTTGTTCTTCTTGGCGTAGGCCCACTCGACGTAGCCGATGCCGCCCTTGATGCGCTGCACGTTGGCGGCGACGCCTTCGTTGCCCTTGCCGCCCACGCCAACTGCCCACTTGACGGTGGTGCCGGCGCCGACCTTGGTCTTCCATTCCGGGCTCGACTTCGACAGGAAATCGGTCCACAGGAACGAGGTGCCCGAGCTGTCGGCGCGGCGCACCACGGTGATGTCGGCGTCCGGCAGTTTGACGCCCGGATTCAGCGCGGCGATCTGCGGCGCGTTCCACTTGACGATCTTGCCCATGTAGATGTCGGCGATGACGGCGCCGCTCAGTTTCATCTGGCCCGGGGCAATGCCCGCCAGGTTGACGATCGGCACGACGCCGCCCATCACGGCCGGGAACTGGAACAGGCCGGCGGCGTTGAGTTCAGCGGCTGCCAGTGGCATGTCGGACGCGCCGAAGTCGACGGTCTTGGCCTTGATCTGCTTGATGCCGGCGCCGGAGCCGACCGATTGGTAGTTCAGGCCATTGCCCGATGCTGCCTTGTACAGCTCGGCCCATTTGGCGTAGATCGGATAAGGGAACGTCGCGCCTGCGCCGGTGATGTTGGCGGCCTGGGCGGTTGCGGTGAATGCCGAAGCGGCGACGGCGATCGAAACGAAGAGATGCTTCATGCGCATATCTGATCCTCTGAAAATAGAACGACGGGACGATCCCGCTGACGATGAAGCGCAGTCTAGCGGGCGAATATGACAAGTTCATGACATATTCTGAAATGTGACACGAACATGACACGGCCGCAAGCATGGCATTGCAGGGGCTGGCGTGGCGCGCGGCTGGGCTTTGAAAAGAATGTTCCGCTTGCGCCAGCCTTGTAAATACGGCGCCAGCTGCTAACCTGATGGTGTCATCACTACATGGAGGGGATGCCCGAAGGCGTTGAACAATGTATGTTGGACATGATGGTCATGGGGATTCTTGGGGGGCTGGCAGCGCTGGTCGCGTTCGAGATCTACCAGGAAGTACGTGGCAGTTCCAGGCACCTTGAAGACCGCTATCACGAATAGCGACAATCCCGCTCAGCGGGTCAGCAGCGAGCGGCGAGGCCCCAGGGCGCTCGCCGCTTGTCATATAGCAGGTCGAGATCAGCGCAGGAAGCGCGCCAGCGCGGTCACGCCTGCCAGGTCGAGGCTCTGGAACTTGAACCCCACTTTGTATTCGCCACCGCTGAAAATGCAGTGCAGCGCTTTTGCGTGCGTGTCGATGGTCGTGAAGCGACCGTCGATCATCAGGTCGAAACGCAGTTGACCGGACAACCCGACCGGGACCGGATCGGGGATATTGACACTGATGCCATTGGCGCTGATATCGACGCTTTTGCCGCTGAACGGCGTCCGGCCGTCGATGGCCAGCAAGACTTTGGTGCGCAGTACTTTGCGCGGGGATTGCCTCTGCTCTTGTAACACGTGTTTCCCATGATGCCTGAAAGAGGCACTATTATAGGAACAACCCGGCAATCCGGCACGCCATTGTTGAGCTGAGCCGGATTGCCGGTGAGCGGCGCGCCTAGTCGAGTTCGCGCAGTTTGTTGAACGCTTCCTCGATGCGTTCGACGGCGATGATCGTCATGCCTTCGATTTTCTGCTTCGGCGCATTCGCTTTCGGAATCACGGCAATCGAGAAGCCCAGCTTGGCCGCTTCGCGCAGGCGTTCCTGGCCACGCGGCGCGGGGCGGATTTCACCGGCCAGGCCCACTTCACCAAACACCACGAGCCCGCGCGGCAAGGGTTTGCTGCGCATCGATGAATTGATCGCCAGCAGCACGGCCAGGTCGGCCGCCGGTTCGGTGATCTTCACGCCGCCGACCGCGTTGATGAACACGTCCTGGTCGAACGCGGCAATACCGGCATGGCGGTGCAGCACCGCCAGCAGCATCGCGAGGCGGTTCTGCTCGAGGCCAACCGACAGGCGGCGCGCATTGGGCAGGTGGCTCGTGTCGACCAGTGCCTGGATCTCGACCAGCAGCGGACGCGTGCCCTCCTGCGTGACCATGACGCACGAACCCGGCACGGGCGTGTCGTGCTGCGACAGGAACAGCGCGGACGGATTCGATACGCCTTTCAGCCCCTTTTCGGTCATCGCGAACACGCCCAGCTCGTTGACGGCGCCGAAACGGTTCTTGATCGCCCGGACCAAACGGAAACTCGACTGCGTATCGCCCTCGAAATACAGGACCGTATCGACGATGTGTTCGAGCACGCGCGGACCGGCCAGCGCGCCCTCTTTCGTCACGTGCCCGACCAGGATGATCGTCACGCCGGTCTGCTTGGCCACGCGCGTCAGTTGCGCTGCGCATTCGCGCACCTGGGCCACCGAACCGGGGGCCGACGTCAGGGCATCGGAATACACGGTCTGGATCGAGTCGATCACCGCCACTTCGGGCTTGAGGTCGGCGATCGTGCCGAGGATTTTCTCGAGCTGGATTTCGGCCTGCAATTTGAGGTCTTGCGCGTCGACCGCGAGGCGGCGCGCACGCAGCGCGATCTGGGCGCCGGATTCCTCACCGCTGACATATAACGTGGAGCGCGTTTTGGACAGGCTGGCCAGCGCCTGCAGCAGCAGCGTGGACTTGCCGATGCCAGGGTCGCCGCCAATGAGCACGACGCCGCCGGCCACCAGGCCGCCGCCCAGCACGCGGTCGAATTCCTCGATGCCGGTGCCAAAGCGCGGCACGTCGATCGCCTCGATATCGGCCAGCGACAGCACCGGCGCGGTCTGCGCCAGCGCGCGATGCGGGGTTTGCGACATGCGGTTCACGCCGGGCGCCTCGACGACGGTTTCGACCATCGTGTTCCAGGCCTTGCAGTCGGCGCACTGGCCCATCCAGCGGGTGGCGATCGCGCCGCATTCGGAGCAGGTGTAATTGGTTTTTGCTTTTGCCATGTTCTCTATCGGTTATCCATCGGTGCCCAGGCGGCCTTCGGCAATGCGCACGCGCGGCGCGACGGCGCACATCAATTCGTAGCCGATCGTCCCGGCGGCGTGGGCCACGTCGTCGATCGGCAGGCCATCACCCCACAGCGTGACCTTGCTGCCGATGCGCGCATTGGGCACCGGCGAGAGGTCGACCGTCATCATGTCCATCGAGACGCGGCCGATCAGCCCCGTGCGCACGCCATCGACGATCACCGGCGTGCCGTGCGGCGCGCTGCGCGGGTAGCCGTCGGCATAGCCGCAGGCGACGACGCCAATCGTCATCGGGCCGTCGGCCACAAAGCGGCTGCCGTAGCCGACCGTGTCGCCGCGCTCGATGTGCTGGATGCCGATGATTTCCGAGCGCAGCGTCATGGTTGGGCGCAGGCCGAAATCGCCGGCGCTGCGCCCGCCTGGCGTGCCGCCGTACAGCATGATGCCGGGGCGAACCCAGTCGTTCTGCAGGTGCTCACTGATCATGGCCTGATGCAGCACGCCGCCCGAATTGGACAGGCTGCGCTCGCCGGGCAGGTCGCCGGCGCCGATCTGGAAGCGGCGCACCTGCTCGGCGATGGTCAAGAGCGGATGTTCCAGCTCGTCGGCGTTGGCGAAGTGCGTCATGTGCGTGATGTTGCGCACGTCGGGGATTGCGCGCAGCCGCTTGTAGGCGGCCGCGTATTCGTCCGGGCGCAGGCCCAGGCGGTTCATGCCCGTGTTCATTTTCAGGTAGACGTCGATCGGGCGGTAGAGCTGGGTGTATTCGAGCAGCTTGATCTGTTCGACCGAATGCACGGCCGTGACGATATTGTGTTCGGCCAGCAGGGGCACGTCGGCCGCTTCGAAGAATCCCTCTAATAACAGGATCGGCTTGATCCAGCCAAGTTCGCGCAGGCGGATGGCGTTTTCGAGCTCGATCAGGGCCAGGCCATCGGCCGTGGCGAAGCCGTGCATCGCGCGCTCCAGGCCGTGGCCGTAGGCATCGGCTTTAACGACCGCCCAGATCTTCGCCATAGGCGCGCAGGTGCGGGCCTGCGACAGATTGTGCTGCATCGAGTCCGGGTGGATGGTGGCAAAGAGTGGGCGCGGCATGGTCGGCGATCGGGATGAAACCGGTACGAAAAGTTGGAGTGGCTATTCTACCGGAGCAGGCCCGCGGGCGTTGCCGGGGCAGTCACGGTGCATCGTATGGGCTTCGCCACGCCAGCCATTCATGGTATAAAGCAACCCGGACCGAACTTTAGAATTTTAGAATGAACCGTGGTTTTTATACCATCATGGCGGCGCAGTTCTTCTCGTCGCTGGCAGATAACGCGCTCCTGTTTGTCGCGATCAGCCTGCTCGTCGCAATGGACGCCCCGGCATCGCTCACTCCGCTGCTGAAGCTGTCGTTCGTCCTGTTCTATGTGTTGCTGGCCGCCTTCGTCGGCGCCTTCGCCGATGCGCTCAACAAGGGCCGCGTGATGTTCATCGCGAACATCATCAAGGTGTTCGGCTGCGCGCTGATGTTCTTCACGGTCCACCCTTTGATTTCATACGCCGTCGTCGGCTTTGGCGCGGCCGTGTATTCGCCCGCCAAGTACGGCATCCTGACCGAGTTGCTGCCACCGGAAAAACTGGTGCCGGCCAATGGCTGGATCGAGGGCTTGACGGTGATGTCGATCATTCTCGGCACGGTGCTGGGCGGCACGCTGGTCAGCCCGCGCGGTTCCGGCTTTTTGCTGTCGTTCGACCTGCTGCCGCGCATCGGCATCGACACGCCGGCCGAGGCCGCGATGGCCGTTGTTGTCGCTATCTATATCCTGGCCGCCATCTTCAACCTGCGCATCCCGGACACCGGCGCGCGCTACGAGCACCAGGAACGCAATCCGATCAAGCTCATCACCGATTTCGCCAATTGCTCGGCCACGCTGTGGCGTGACAAGCTGGGCCAGATTTCGCTGGCAGTAACAACCTTATTCTGGGGCGCTGGCGCCACGCTGCAATTCATCGTGCTCAAGTGGGCCGAAGCATCGCTCGGCTTGCCGCTGGACCAGGCGACGAACCTGATCGGCGTGGTCGCGATCGGCGTCGCGCTGGGCGCCGCGATGGCCGCCCGCATGATCCCGCTGCGCAAGTCGCTCACCGTGATCCCGATGGGCATCATCATGGGCCTGGTGGTGACGAGCATGGTGTTCGTGAAATCGGTCACGCTGGCCTACCCGCTGCTGGCCTTCATCGGTTTCCTGTCGGGCTTCTTCGTGGTCCCGATGAACGCGCTGCTGCAGCACCGCGGCCACGTCCTGATGAGCGCGGGCCACTCGATCGCGGTGCAGAACTTCAACGAGAACCTGTCGATCCTGACGATGCTCGCCGCCTACGCGGTGATGATCACGCTGAACCTCGACCTGAACATCATCATCGTCATCTTCGGCCTGTCCGTCGCCGGCATCATGCTGCTGATCCAACGCCGCCACCTGCTGAACCAGCGCGAACACGACTCCCTCGGCCTGATCGGCGAAGGCAAACACTAAAACTAGGGTCAGTGTCGAATTGTTTGACAACGTTTCGCCTGACCTCTTTCTCTGATGCTTCCCCTGCTCGGCATACCCAGCAGGCAATAGCTCACGACAGTCACTCTGTCCCCACTTTTTCCGCATTCGCGAGAAATTGCTCAATAATTCGACTCTGACCCTAATTGTTTGGCGGGCCCAAACTTGCCGGGCAATAAGCTTTTGTCAGCGCTTTCCGAAGCGATTCAGTCATCGGCTGATTCTAATGCTGGTGGTCAATCTAAACGAATCCAGCAAGCAAAAAAATAATGAGGGTCAGAGTCGAATTGTTTGACAACTTTGAGGAATTGCCCATTAAATCTACTCTGACCCTACTTTGTTTGACGGGCTCATCGGTGGAGTTCGAGGCAGGGTCGGGGGCTATTTATCGGGCAATTCGGGAAATTGCACAATAAATCGACTCTGACCCTCATTGTGGTGAGGGGTGGGTGGTTTGGGCGCGGGTGCGCCAGTCGTTGGGGACGATGAAGCCGCGGTCGGCTTCTTCCAATGCGTTGTCTTCTCTGCGGACTCTTGCGATCAGCGCTGGGGTGTTTGATATGGCGAAGCGGTCGGTCAGTTCGGCGGCCAGTTGTGCGCGGGTCATTGCCCATGTCTGTGAAGCGGTGCGCAGTGGCGCCAGCCATTCGAGCTTTGGCAGGATGACGTAGGTGTCGTCGGGCAGATTGGCCAGCTCGCTCAGTGCGCACCAGAAGCCGCGGCAATGGCCTTGGGTGATGCCTTGCATTGCCGGCCAGTTGCCGGCGGGGTAGAACAGCCAGCCTTTGACCAGCGCGCCGGCTTTGTTGACGGGGCGTGGCAGTTGCGCTTGCGCGGCCGGGTGTTGACCCAGCGCGAGCTGACGTTCGAAGATCTTGCGCATCTTCAGACCCAGCGTGTCGGCCAGATTGGGGCCGACCAGTGTGTCGAGGCCTCCCTCGCCGCTCTCGCCTTGCAGATAGAACTTGGTCGCGAACTCGATGTGTTCCAGCGCATCTGGGCCATTTTCCAGCAGGAAGTCGAATTCACCCACCGTGTCGTTGCGGTTGGCGCGGATTTGCAGGCCGTGCGCGACAAGCCGCCCCTGCTGCGTGAAGTAGAACGCCATCAGCTTTTCGGCATACAAACCCAGTCGGGTGTACGGCTTCTCGCCGAGCGCCGCGTTCAGCGTCGATGGGTCGGCATCGAGCTGCGCCAGCCAGGTGGCGACCTCGTCCGAGATGGGGCCTAGCGTCGCCACGCGGCCGGCCCATGCCGGTGCGGCGCCATCGAGCAGGTCAGGCGAATCGAGCAGCCAGGCCAGCGCGCGCACGTGCGGCTGCGTCAGGTGTCGCCAGCGCGCGTGGAACGTGGCCTGATAACTAGGTGCGGGGTGCAAGCGAACGCGCCCGGCACAGGTCGGCCCAGGCCAGCGCCTTGTCGACGCCGCGCAGCAGCAATTCGCCCGGATGCAGCGTGGCGACCAGCGGCACTTCGCCCAGCGCATGCACCTGACCGCGCACGCCGGCCAGTGGCTCGTTCAGCGCCCGGCCCAGCAGGCCATTGGCGGCGACCTGGCCCATCGTCAGCACCGTCGTTGCGCCCGTCAGTGCCAGCTCGCGCTCCAGGAACGGCCGGCACGCCGTGATTTCCTCAGGCGTCGGTGCACGCTCGCCACCCCTGGCATTGACCGGCCGGCATTTCACCAGCGGCGTGACATACGCATCGCGCTCGCGCGACAGGCCGACCGCGTGCAGCATATTGCCTAGCAGTTTGCCCGGATCGCCCGTCAGCGGCTGGCCGGCCTGCTCGTCGAGCGCGCTCGGCGTACCGGCGGCGATCAGCCAGCGCGCCTGGCGCGGTCCGTCACCATACACGGGCTTGCGCCCTTCCCCGCAGGCGCAATCCTTGCAGCCGGCAATCGCCTGGCGCAAGCCAGCCCAGTCGAGCGTCGACACGTCGGGCGCGGCCGGCGCCGCATGACTGCCGTCGTCCCACGCAGCGTCGGTAGCGACGGGCGGCGGATTGCGATACGGCGGCGCCGACAGCGGCGTCATCCCGCGCGCCACCGGTGCAGGATCGGGCACCGGCACCGGTGCAGAAGCAGGTGCAGCAACAGGAGCAGCAGCAGGAGCAGAAGCCGGCACAACCGCCGGCGCAGCATCGGCCTCGGCACCAGCATCGCTGTCAACAACGTCATCACCAGCAGCATCCGCCACCGGCCCGGGCGCCGTCCGCAACTGCCACAACGGCCCGATCCCCATCTCGTTCAGAAACAGCGCATCGCGCCCGCTTATGGTCTTCATAAATCCAGCCTCATCACGATGGCATCTTCACGGCCCGCAGCACCAGCCGGATAATAGCCCTTGCGGCGCCCGATATGGACATAGCCATGGCGCCGGTACACATCCAGCGCGCGCTCGTTCGACGGCCGCACTTCGAGCAGGATCGACGTCATCCCCTGGCTGCGCGCGCGCGCCGCGAGCACGGCCAGCAAACGCCGGCCAAGACCCTGACGCTGGCGATCCGCCGCCACCGCAACGTCGAGCAGGTGCGCTTCGTCCAGCGCATACATAAACAGGTAGTAGCCGGCCAGCGCGCCATCAGCATCACGCACTGTCCAGCAATCGTAGCCGCTGTTGAGCGAGTCGATGAAGTTCCCGCGACTCCAGGGAAACGGAAACACGCTCGTCTCCAGCGCGCACACTTCGCCCACATCGGCCGCCGTCATCGGCGCCAGTTGCAGGCCGAGATCGAGCAGGTCGCTCATGCGCCAGCCTTGACCGCATTGATCACCAGGCGCTCGGCCGTGGTAAACGCGATCTTGTTGCGCAGGTAGATCGGCTGTGCCTGCGCCGCCGGCACGCCCTGCCCGGCAGCCAGTGCGTCAACGGCAAGCAGCGCCATCTCGCGCGCATGTGGCACGATGTCCGCCATGGCGCCGGCAGCAAATGCCTGCCCGGCGAAGGCGTCGGCATACGCGTCGAACCCGTTGCCGCACGCCTGCAGACCAGCCACCGCCAGCGGCGCCACGGCCTGCGGCGCGCTCAGCGTGGGCGCCACGACTTCGCGCCAGACACCATCGAAGCGGTACTGCGCCCAATAGACTTCGCCCATGCGCGCGTCGAGCACCGCCAGCACCTCGGTCGCGCCGCAGCGCGCCCGGCAGCTCTCGGCCATCGCGGCCAGCGTCACCATTGGCAGCACGGGAAGATTGGCGCCGTATGCCAATCCCTGCGCGACGCCGCACGCCGTGCGCACGCCGGTAAACGACCCGGGGCCGGCCCCGAAAGCAATCGCGTCGCAGTCCGCCAGCGCAATGCCGGCTTCGCGCAGCAGTTCCTGCACCATCGGCAGGATCGATTGCGAGTGGCTGCGCACGCCGGCGGTGGCGCGGGCGATGACGGCGTCGTTGACCAGCAGCGCGCAAGACGCCAGCTCGGCCGAGGTTTCAATGGCAAGGATGGTAGGCATCCCGTATTTTAACCGCTTGGCCGGGCGCCATCCATGCCGGTCGGCCTTCCCCGCCACATTGCAGCGCAACACGGAGTAAAATGCGCTCCATGCATAGCCTGACCCTCGATTCTTCGACCCTCGACGCCGCTGTCGCCGCCGTCCACGACGACGCCTGGACGGTCGCCTGCCTGTGCGCCGCCTGGTGCGGCACCTGCGCGACCTACCGCGCCACGTTCGAAAGCCTGGCCGCGCGCCACCCGGACAAGCACTTCATCTGGATCGACATCGAAGACCAGGCCGCCCTGGTTGGCGACCTCGATGTCGACAACTTCCCGACACTGCTGCTGCAGCGCGGCGACACCGTGGCGTTCTTCGGCACGATGGTGCCCGATGGCGGCGTGGCCGATCGCCTGATCCAGGCCCAGGCCGAGATCGCGCCGGCCGAACTGGCGCGCCTGGCGCAATCGAGCGAAGAGCGCCGCGAATGGCAGCGCGACTGCAATCTGCGGCAACTGCTGGGCGGCGCTGACTAACCCTGCCCGCCCCAGCGCGCCACGATTTCGTCCCCGGCCACGGGCTTGCCATACAAATACCCCTGTGCCAGATTGCACCCGTGGCGCAGCAAAAATGCTGCCTGGTCCGCTCGTTCGACGCCTTCGGCAATCACCGACAGGTTCATGCTCTTGCCGAGCTGGATGATGGCAACCGCAATGGCCTCGTCGTCCGGCCCCTGTGAGATATCCTTGATGAAGCTGCGGTCGATCTTGAGCGTCTGCACCGGCAACTGCTTCAGATACGCCAGCGATGAATAGCCGGTGCCGAAATCGTCGATCGCCAGCCCCACGCCGATCGCGTGCAGGTCCTTCACGTACTGTAGCGCGTCGCCCGTATTCATGATGATCGACTCGGTTACTTCCAGCTGCAGGCGGTGCGGTGCGAGGCCGGTCGATTCCAGCACCTCGGTCACGATCGCCGCCATGCCGCCGCGCTCGAACTGGCGCACCGACAGGTTCACCGCCATCTTCGGCATGCGCAAGCCCTGCGCTTCCCACGCCACCATCTGACGGCACGCTTCCTGCAGCACCCACTGGCCAAGCTGGCCGATGAAGCCGGTGTCTTCGGCCAGCGGGATGAACTGACCCGGGCCGATCATGCCCAGCTCGGCGCTGTTCCAGCGCACCAGCGCTTCGACGCCGGTCAGGCGGCCGCTGTCCATTTCAACCTGCGGCTGATACGCCAGGTAGATTTCGTGCTTGTCGATCGCGCGCCGCAGCAGGCCTTCCATGCGCAGGCGCTCGACGCCGTCGCCGCTCATCGACGCCGCATAGAACTGGTAGCCGTTGCGCCCGCGCGCCTTGGCCTGATACATCGCCACGTCGGCATTGCGGATCAGCATGTGCATGTCCTGCGCGTCCTGCGGATACAGGCTGATGCCGACGCTGCCGGTGACGAACAGCTCGTAGCCGGACACCATGAACGGCTGCTCGAACATCGCGATCAGCTTGGCCGCCACGCGGGTCGCGCCGGCGACGCCGCCGATATCCTCGAGCAGCACGATGAATTCGTCGCCGCCCAGACGCGCCAGCGTGTCGCCTTCGCGCAGGCACCGGGCCAGAGCGAAGGCCGCCTGCTTGAGCAGCTCGTCGCCGACGTGGTGCCCCAGCGTGTCGTTGACGTTCTTGAAGCGATCCAGGTCGATGAACAGCACCGCGAGCTGCTGGCCGTCGCGCTGCGCGCGCGTCATCGCGTGGCGCAGGCGGTCGTGGAACAGCAGGCGGTTGGGCAGCGCGGTCAGGGGGTCGTGGTGCGCCAGGTGATCGAGCTGGTTCTGCGATTCGCGCGCACGCGTGATGTCGCTGAAGACCGACACATAATGCGTGATCGCGCCAGCATCGCCCCGCACCGCGGTGACGGTCAGCGATTCCAGATACGCTTCGCCGTCCTGGCGCGTATCCCAGATCTCGCCGCGCCAGAAGCCGGTGTCGTCCAGTTCACGCCACAGCTTGTGATAAAAATCTTCGTCCTGGAGGCGGCCACGCATCATGCTCGACTCGCGCCCCACCGCTTCTTCTTCGCTGTAGCCGGTGATGCAGGTGAAGGCCGGGTTGACGGCCACGATGCGGCCCGTCACGTCCAGCACCATGACGCCATCGGCAATGTGCTTGAGTACCGTTGCCGACAGGCGCAGCTTTTCTTCGGCCAGCTTGCGTTCGGTGATGTCGGCAAACACCCAGATGCTGCCTTCGTTCGGGTGCGCCGGGTCGAGCGCCGAGCCGCTCACCAGGCACCAGAACAGGCTGCCGTCGCGATGGCGTAACTGGTGTTCTTCGCCCAGGTCCATGCGCCGCGCCAGCAGCGGGTATTGCGTCATGGCGGTCTGCTCGTATTCTTCGCGCGTCGGGTACAGGATCTCGGTCGACTGGCCGACCATCTGGCCCTCGTCATAACCGAACAGCGCTTCGCCGCGCCGGTTGCTCGAGACGATGCGGCGCTGGCGCACGAACAGCACGCCGAACATCACGTTGTCGAGGATCGCGCCCTGCTCGGCCAGCAGCGCTTCGATGCGCATCTCGTTGTGCTTGCGCTCACTGATATCCGCGATGATGCCGTCGATCCGCACCGCGCCATCCAAGGCGGCCGCGCCCGACAAGCCCTGCGGTTGCCCGCTTTCCTGCACCCAGCGCTCGATACCGTGGGCATTGATGATCCGGTATTCCAGCTGATACGCGTCGCCAACGCGCGCGGCGTGGCGCACCGTGTGGCTGTACCGGCGGCGGTCTTCCGGGTGCACGATATCGGTCCAGTCGTGGGTCGTGGCGCGCATCAGCTGCTCTGCTGGATGGCCGGTGATGTCTTCGATCGCATCGCTGACAAACTCGATGGTCCCGCCAGCGCGCACGCGAAACACCGCGCCCGGGACCTGGTTCACGATGCTGCGAAACTGTTCTTCGCGCCGCGCGATATCGGCGAACAGGTCGCGAATGGCCAAGCGCATGCGTTCCATCTGCTGGCCCAGGCGCCCCAGTTCGTCCGACGCCGACAGTGCCAGCGGCGTGTCGAAGTCGGCGCGCGCCAGCCGGTCGGAAAACCGCATCAGGCGGCGCAGCGGCGAGAGCAGGCGGCGGCGCAGCAGCAGCGCGATCAGCAGCAGCGAGACGGCCACCTGCCCGACGACCACGAGCGCATAGTTGCGTTGCTTGCGGCGCAGCTCGTGCTGGCTGCGGTAGTCGTCCATCTCGATGCGCACGGTGCCGATGGTCTCGCCGCGCACCACGACCGGCCGTTCGGCGCCCAGCACCCGCCCGAGCGGGCGCGCCGGCGAGCGCACCCGCAGCGCGACCTCGCCTTCCGGCCCATGAACCTCGACCATCACCACGGCCGGGTCACGCAGCATCGCATCGAGCAGCGGCCGCGCCGTTTCGGGATCGAGATTCCAGAGCGGCTCTTGCACGCCGAGCGCCAGGATCTCGGCATTGCGCTTGAGGGATTCATCGAGCGCTGCAGCCACCGCGGCGCGCTCCTGCACACCGATCAGAAGATAACTGCCCACCGCCGCCGGCCCTGCCAGCCCGACAAATACCACCAACAGCAGGGCGCGGTACAGCGAACGGCCGTACAGACTGCCCAGGCGCGACAGGATGGTGGGAGGCGTGGATGCGGGATTCGACATGACGTTGGCGCCGCCGGCGCTCGCCGCTGGCACTGCCTTTACTGACACGATAGGGAAGACGCGATTATGCCCCGTCGCTTGCTAGGCGTCACTAGCTAACAACCCGTGACCGCAGCAGCGCGTGGCTGGACTTGCTATGATGGATTGTCATGAACACGTTTTCAATCAAGGAGAATCTGATGAGTCATTCCCTGTACGCCGCTTCGGTGCCGGTATTTCGCCAACTGCTCGACGCACTGGCTGATGTGCTCGAAAAGGCCGAGGCCCATGCACTCGAACGCCGCATCGAACCGGACGCGCTGCTCCAAGCCCGCCTGTTCCCCGACATGTTCCCGCTGGCGCGCCAGATCCAGCTCGCCACCGACTTCGCCAAGGGCGCCGGCGCGCGCCTGGCCGGGATCGAATCGCCACGCTATGAAGATGGCGAGCGCACCTTTACCGAACTGCAGCAGCGCATCACGCGCACGGTTGGCTTTCTGGACACCTTGGAGCAAGCCGACATCGATGCCGGTGCCACCCGCCCGATCACGCATGGCAGCGGCGAACGCGCACGCCATTTCGACACCGGCGCGGTCTACCTGACCCACTTCGCGATGCCGCAGTTCTGCTTCCACGTGACGACCGCCTACGCGATCCTGCGCCACAACGGGGTGCCGATCGGCAAACGCGACTTTATCGGCAGCTATTAATAAGTAACGATTATTTGTTGCGGCGCGGGTAACCCTGCGCCAGTATGCGCTGCCAGACCAGCTCCTTGGCGTCAGCGCTCATCGACACCCAGTGCGCCACCTCGGCCACCGTGCGACCGCAGCCGCGGCAGACTTCGTCGAACGTGGTCGAGCAGACCGCCACGCAAGGGGTGTCCGGACGGCCGGCCGGGGTGCCGGGGGTGACCGGTGCGGGGCTCGCCCCGCCTGCTTCAGGCCGGTCCGACATGGAGCTTGTCCCAACCGTCGTGTCCGAGCTGCTGCATCGTCTCGATATTCTTTTCAAAAATCTCTTCCGCCTGCGGGAAGGCTTCCACGGCGCGCGCGATGCTGTCCTCGCGCAGCAGGTGCAGGATCGGATACGGTGCGCGGTTCGTGTAATTGGAGATATCGTTGATATCAGTATCGGCGAACTGGTACAACGGATGGAAGCTGGCCACCTGCAGTTCGCCATCGAGCTGCATGTCCTCGAGCGCGGCGTCGGCCACGTCCAGGAACTCGTTGTAATCCTCGAAGTCGCCCAGCACGAACGGGTGAATGATCAGCGTGGTGTCGACCTTCTCGGCAGCGGTATCGGACAGGTGCTGCAGCTCGTCCATCAGTGTTTCAAGCAATTGTTCTGGCGTGGTTGCGTTCGCAACGACGTAACGGACCTGCTCCTTCACATACACGGCCTTGGCAAACGGGCACAGGTTCAGGCCGATCACGGCCTGCTCGAGCCAGTGACGGGTTGCCGCGACGATGGCGTCGTCGTCGGCGTTGAGGTTGGGAGTACGCATGGAAGACTTTCTATAGCAATGCAGACAGCAAACACCAGATTGTACGCACTCTTTGCGTGCCCTCATAGATCGGCCCTGATCCGGGCGTAACGTTGGACTATCGGTCGGTATGCATGCTGGATAGCAGCACAGAATCCCGCCTGCTGCTGACCAAACCTGTCACCAGTTCATTAATTTCGATGATCCTGATGGCATCTTCTGTTTTCATGATGTTAACGTACGCGATTCGAGGGGGCATTTTTATTGTAACGAACGCGTCATACATCTTGACGCGCTCGACAATCCCTACGTACTATGCCTCCTTGTCCTCGGTCCGTTCGTTCCTGAACGCAACACTGGAAAGCTATGCACAACACGAAACGTCCTACCTTCGCACTGGCTGCATTGGCCTTCCTGGCCGCGTCACCCCTCAGTTTTGCCATGGACGCAGCCTCGCTGCCCACAGTCCAGTCTGCCGTAATCGGCAGCCGCTCCGCCCCAGCGCCATCGCAACTCCAGAGCAAGCCCGATGAATACCGCGAAACCGATGTCTGGGGCCGTATCCGCAGCGGCTACGCGATTCCCGATCTGAGCAACGCACTCGTCACCCGTCATACCCAGGCCTACGCCAATCATCCCGCCACGCTGTCCCGCATTTCCGGCCGCGCTTCTCCGTATCTGTATCACGTGGTGTCCGAACTCGAAAAGCGCGGCATGCCAACCGAACTGGCACTGCTGCCGGTGATCGAGTCGGCCTTCAACCCGCAAGCCATGTCGAGCGCCAACGCCGCCGGCCTGTGGCAGTTCGTGCCTGGCACGGGCAAAGACTTCGACCTCAAACAGAACATGTTCAAGGACGAGCGACGCGGCGTCGTGGCGTCCACCGATGCGGCGCTGAGCTATCTGCAACGCCTGTACACGATGTTCGGCGACTGGCCGCTGGCCCTGGCCGCGTATAACTGGGGCGAAGGCAATGTGCAGCGCGCCATCAAGAAAAACCAGGCCGAAGGCAAGCCGACCGATTTCGAGAGCCTGGCCGATCTGATGCCGGCCGAAACGCGCAACTACGTGCCGAAACTACAGGCGGTCAAGAACGTGATCGCCAATCCAGGCAACTATGGCGTCGTGCTGCCGGCCATCGACAACCAGCCCTACTTCACGACGGTCGACAAGACCAGCGACATCGATCTGGCCGTTGCAGCCCAGCTGGCCGAAATGTCGCTCGACGAATTCAAGGCGCTCAATCCGCAATTCAAGAAGCCGGTCATCATCGGCGGCGCCCAGACCCAGATCCTGCTGCCCAAAGAAAACGCCGAGAAATTCCATGTAAACCTGGCGCAATGGGGCCATGCCCTGTCGACCTGGACCACGCACAAGATCACCGGCGCGCGCGTCAGCATTGCCTCGCTGGCGTCGAAATTCGGCACCACGCCGGAAGTCATCCGCCAGGCCAACAATATTCCGGCGCAGTCGCTCCTGAAAGTGGGCTCCACGATCCTGGTGCCAAAAATCTCGACCTCGAGCCACAGCGACATCGCCGAAAACATCATCGACAATGCCGTCGTTGCGTTCGAAGCGGACCGCGGCATCGTCAAGCGCACTACAGCGCGCTTCAAGACCAAGGCTGGCGCCAGCAACAGCACCAAGCGCATCGCACGCAACACGTCGTCCAAGCGCAAACAGCGCTGATCGCGTGCCAGCGCCCTCGCCAGGGGGTGCTGGCGGCGATGCAGGGCAGCTCCAGTTATACGATTTTCAAAGGGTCCGTGCACGAAGGCCGAAAAACCTGTATAGTTCGGTTTGTGCACTGCGACATCGCGCCCTTGCTTGAGAACATCCAGGCCAGGCAGCAGCAAGGCACTCATCCAAGCAGCACCGCAAACCCCAGGCAGCTCGTCAGAGCGCCTTTCTAAAGCCCTCCCGCCC
This sequence comes from Oxalobacteraceae sp. CFBP 13730, assembly GCA_014841835.1. Taxonomy (GTDB): domain Bacteria; phylum Pseudomonadota; class Gammaproteobacteria; order Burkholderiales; family Burkholderiaceae_D; genus Telluria. Next base: position 187,588 of record JACYUQ010000001.1, read on the forward strand.
TGTGTGTCGCTTTCAGACACCGTCCCGGCGCAAAGCTTTTGTGCCGAAATTTCTTTCATTCTGAGTCATTTCGTTTGTTGGTTCGCGTTGCATTTTTTCGTTCGCGCCATCCGTGCGAGCGTATTTGATTTATTCCGAAAGTACAGATCACATGAGTTTTGAAGCCCTAGGCCTCCACGCGTCCCTCGTCCAGGCTGTTGCCGATACCGGTTACACCACCCCTACGCCAGTCCAGGCGCAAGCCATTCCTGCCGCTATCGCCGGCCGCGACCTGCTGGTCTCGTCGCAAACCGGTTCGGGCAAGACTGCCGCCTTCATGCTGCCAGCACTGAACAAGCTGGCCAACGCTGAAGAAACGCCAGCCGGCAAGACCGCTGCGCAAGAAGCGCAGGCTGCCCGCGCCAAAGGCGAGCGCGTCCGTTTCAAGGCTGCCCAGCCAAAAATGCTGGTGCTGACCCCGACCCGCGAACTGGCCCTGCAAGTCTCGGCTGCCACCGAACAGTACACGGCGCACATGCGCCGCCTGCGCTGCGTCTCGATCCTGGGCGGCATGCCGTACCCGAAACAGATGCAACTGCTGGCCAAGAATCCTGAAATCCTGGTCGCCACCCCAGGCCGCCTGATCGACCACATGGAATCGGGCAAGATCGACTTCTCGCAGCTCGAAATCCTCGTGCTCGACGAAGCCGACCGCATGCTGGACATGGGTTTCATCGACGACATCGAGAAAATCGTTGCCGCGACCCCGTCGGCCCGTCAGACCATGCTGTTCTCGGCCACGCTGGATGGCGTCGTCGGCAACATGGCACGTCGCATCACGACCGATCCGATGACGATCCAGATCGCCAGCGCGACCAACCGCCACGAGAACATCTCGCAGCGCGTCCACTTCGTCGACGACCTGTCGCACAAGAATCGCCTGCTGGACCACCTGCTGCGCGACGAATCGATGGACCAGGCCGTGGTCTTCACCGCCACCAAGCGTGACGCCGACACGATCGCCGACCGCCTGAACATCGCCGGTTTCGCTGCTGCCGCACTGCATGGCGACATGCACCAGGGCGCGCGTAACCGCACGCTGGACAGCATGCGCCGTGGCAGCATCAAGGTGCTGGTCGCCACCGACGTCGCTGCGCGCGGTATCGATGTGCCAAGCATCACGCACGTCGTCAACTACGACCTGCCGAAGTTCCCGGAAGACTACGTCCACCGCATCGGCCGTACCGGTCGCGCTGGCCGTAACGGCGTCGCCGTCTCGCTGGTGAACCACGCCGAAAGCATGAACGTGCGCCGCATCGAGCGTTTCACGCGCCAGCCGATCCCGGTCGCTGTCGTCGAAGGTTTCGAGCCAAAGCGCGCCGCAGCACCAGCGCGCGCCGGCTGGAAGCCAGGCGACGGCCGCAGCCCGTCGGCCAAGCCGGCATCGCGCGGTTTCTCGAAGCCATCCGGCGCGCGTGAAGGCTATGCCGACCGCGCACCGAGCGGCGCCCGTGGCGCCCCGTCGGAAAGCCGTTACGCTGACCGCGGTCCGCGTGAAGCCGGCCCGGCACGCGCACCAGGCGCCGCACCACGTGCGCCAAGCGCACCACGTGACGGCAACCGTTTCAGCGCCCCGCGTGAAGGCCAGCCGGCCCGTCGCGAAGGCGGCTACAAGGGTGCCCACCCACGTTCGGCGGACGGCGTGCGTCGTTCGTTCGGTGAGTAATCACCCTGCGTGAATCAAGAAACGGCTGCTTCGGCAGCCGTTTTTTTATGGGCGCCACTTCCATTACTGGCACCCTGCCTGGCACGTCCACGTCACATGGTGGATAATCCAAGACGATCAACGATTACCGGACATCCCATGAGCACCAGCGACCAACCCATCAAACTCACCTCGTTCTCGCACGGCGGCGGCTGCGGCTGCAAGATCGCGCCCGGCGTGCTGGCCGAGATCCTGAAGTCGTCGCACGGTTTTCCCGTACCCAAGGAGCTGATGGTTGGCATCGAGACGGCCGACGATGCCGCGGTCTACAAGCTCAACGATGAACAGGCCCTGATCGCCACCACCGACTTCTTCATGCCGATCGTCGACGACCCGTTCGACTTCGGCCGCATCGCCGCCACCAATGCGATCTCGGACGTGTATGCGATGGGCGGCACGCCGATCATGGCGCTGGCGTTGGTCGGCATGCCGATCAACAAGCTGCCACTCGAGACAATCGGGCAGATCCTGCGCGGCGGCGAATCGATCTGCGCCGAAGCGGGAATTCCGATTGCCGGCGGCCACACGATCGATTCGGTCGAGCCGATCTATGGCCTGGTCGTACTGGGCCTTGTGCATCCATCGAAAGTCAAACGCAATGCGGACGCCCGCGATGGCGATGTGCTCATCCTCGGCAAGCCGCTGGGCGTGGGCGTGCTGTCGGCGGCGCTCAAGAAAGACAAGCTGGGCGCCGACGGCTATGCGGCGATGATCGCCAACACGACCAAACTGAACAAGCCTGGGCGCCTGCTGGCCGACATGCCGGGCGTGCACGCACTGACCGATGTCACCGGCTTTGGCCTCCTGGGTCACCTGCTCGAACTATCACGCGGTGCGAAACTGCACGCCACGCTGAACATGCCGAACATCCCGCTGCTGCCGGGCGTGCTGCAATTGGCGCAGGATGGCTACTTCACCGGTGCATCCGGCCGCAACTGGGAAGCGTATGGCAAGGACGTGCAGCTCGATGCGGCGATCCTGCCCGAGCAGCGCGCGTTGCTGACCGATCCGCAGACCTCGGGCGGGCTGCTGGTGGCCTGCGACCCGGCGGCCGCCGACGAGGTGCTGGCACTGTTCGCGCGCGAGGGCTTTGCCGACGCCGCGATCATCGGCCGCATGGCTGCCGGCGCCCCTGGCGTCAGCGTCAAGCCATAACGGCAGGCATCAAACGAACAGCTTGTCGCGTGCCAGCGTACTGATCGCCACCGTCGCCGGATGACTCATCCGGCGCTCGGTGGTGATCGCATATACCTGCTCCACCACCCCATCGATCTGGCCCAGCGCCACCACCTGGTATTGCTGGCTCACCTGCGCCGCAATCACCGTCGGCACGAAGAACACCCCTGCCCCTGACTGGCCGAACGCATTCATCATCGCGCTGTCGTCGAATTCGCCGACGATGTGCGGATGGACCTCGGCCTGCTCCAGCCAGCGCAACAGGCGCTGGTGGATCGCGAAATCTTCTCCCGGCAACAGCATTGGCGCATTGTCCAGGCAGGCCGGAAACGGCTGATCGAACGTCGCCGCCAGCGCCTGCGTGCACAGCGCCGTCATCGGACTCTGGCCCAGCAGGTGGTTGTACGCGCGCACGCTGAAATGCCCGGGAATCGGCCGGTCGGCAATGACCAGATCGAGCCGGTGCACGGCGAGGTCGCCGATCAGGCTGTCGAGCCGCCCTTCGCGGCAGATCAGCCGCACCGGCTCTTTCAGTTTCAGCGCCGGCTCCACCAGCTGGCAGGCAATGAGTTTCGACACTGAATCGGCGCAGCCAATCCTGAACGACATCGTGGCGAAGCTTTTGTCGCGCACCAGTTCGAGCAATTCGTCGCCGGTGCTGAAGATCGTCTCGGCGTAGCTGACGATGCGGCGCCCCGTGTCGGTCAGCTCGAGGCTGCGGCCGGACTTGCGAAACAGCGCCACGCCCAGCGCCTCGGCGAATTCGGACAATTGCCCGGAAATCGAATGGGGCGTCAGGTTCAGCTGCGAGGCCGCCTTGGCGATGCTGCCGGTCTTGGCCACCATCCAGAAGTAACGCAGGTGCTTGTAGTTCAGCGCGGACATGCTCTCTCCAATACATGGACTGCTCAATACATCGAGAAATTCGATCTTATATGAAATTATATTCGATTTGTACGATGCTTCACCGTCCCCTATAGTCAAGCCTTCACCACAAACTATAGGTGCCATACCAATGACACATCCTGTCCACCATTCCTGCGCACGGGCGCAGGGCAACCGGCCGCATGCGATGCGCCATGAAGGGAGCAAGCCATGAACGGTCTGGAAACAATTGCAAGCCCCATGATGTGGGCTGGCTTCGTCGGCTTCGTGCTGGTGATGCTGGCGCTCGACCTGTTCGTCTTTGGCGGTAACAAGGCGCACAAGGTCAGCGTCAAGGAAGCGGGTATCTGGTCGCTGGTCTGGGTCAGCATGGCCCTGCTGTTCAATGCCGGCCTCTGGTGGTATCTGAAAGGCAGCGTTGGCTCGGAAATCGCTGACCAGAAAGCGCTCGAGTTCTTCTCCGGCTACCTGATCGAGAAAGCGCTGTCGGTCGATAACGTGTTCGTGTTCCTGCTGATCTTTACCGCCTTCCAGGTGCCGCAGCAATACCAGCGCCGCGTCCTGATCTACGGTGTGCTCGGTGCGATCATCATGCGCGCCATCATGATCAGCGCCGGTGCGTGGGTCGTGAGCGAATTCAGCTGGGTGCTGTACCTGTTCGGTGCGTTCCTGCTGTTCACCGGTATCCGCATGCTGGTGGCCGTCGATGCAGAGCCGGACGTGGTCAACAACCCGATCCTGAAGTTCGCCCGCAAGCACCTGAAAGTGTCCGACGGCGACCATGGCGAGAAGTTCTTCGTGCGAATCAACGGTGTGCGCTTTGTCACCCCGCTGTTCCTGGTGCTGATCCTGATCGAAGTGACCGATCTGGTATTCGCGGTCGACTCGATCCCGGCGATCTTCGCGATCACGACCGATCCGTTCATCGTGTTCACGTCGAACATGTTCGCGATCCTGGGTCTGCGTGCGCTGTACTTCCTGCTGGTCGACGTGGCTGACCGCTTCCACCTGCTCAAGTATGGCCTGGCGATGGTCCTGACCTTCATCGGTGTCAAGATGCTGATCATGCCGTGGTACCACGTGCCGGTGCAGGCTTCGCTGACCGTCGTGGCTGTGCTGATCGCCGGTAGCTGTATCGCCAGCGTGTTCATCACCAAGAAGGACGACAAATAAGCTAGTCGTCTGTACGTAGCGTCCCCAACGGCGCCAGGAGCACCCGGAACTTACCGGGCTGCGTCTGGCGCCGTTGTCATTGGGTCTTGCGCCGCATCGTCGGGCACCAGGCCGACCCGCTCGTACTCCGCGATCACCTGCGCGCCCAGGAGCAGCAGCGTGGCCGCGATCTCGAGCGAAAACATGACGACGATGGCCGTCGTCATCGAGCCGTACACCAGGTTCACTTGCGACAGCGTCGAGAAATACCACACCAGAATGTGACGCGCCGCTTCCCACAACAGCGCTGCCGTCACGCCACCGATGGCGGCGTGCCATATCGACAGCCGGCCCACCGGCATCACCAGGTAGATCGACGTGAGCACGAGAATCTCGCCGATCAGCCCCAGCAGATACAGCAGCGCACCGGACACGCCGTTCAGCGACCACTCATAGTTGAACAGCCACACGCTTTCGCGCCCCATGACCTGCAGCGCACCGGCCACGAGCGTGACGACCATGATGCCCAAGCCCAGCGCCAGGATATAGCAGTACGGCAGCACGGCCGACACCAGGTAATGCCGGCGCCGGATCGCCACCCGGTGCACGAAGATCACGCTCATCGCGTTTTCCAGCACCGTGAAGGCAAGCGAACTGAAGAACAGCATCGTCACCGCCAGCACCCAGGTGATGAGTTGCCGGTCGTCCAGGAAGTGCGCCACCTCGGCCACGATCGGCGCCGACTGCCCCGGCACCAGCAGTTGCAGATAACGGCTGAGCGTTTCCAGCAACTCGGTCGGGTTGATGAAGTGCGACAGCACCACCATCACCAACATCAAAAACGGCACGATCGACAGCAGTGCGTAATAGGCGACGGCGCCCGCCAGCAGCAAGCCCTGGTTGGCGCGGAACCCCTTCAGGACTTGCAGCGTGAACTTGAGCGGATGATTCAGGATATAGACATTGGCGCGCTGATCCTTCAGGCGCGCCGTCCAGTCACGCCGACGACTCATCGGGCGAGGCGAATGCCGGAAAACTGCCAGCGCGCGCCTGTCGGGAAGAAGTTGCGGTAGCTGGGCCGTGCGTGACCGCCCGGCGTTGCGCAGGACGAACCGCGCAAGACATACTGGTTGATCATGAACTTGCCGTTGTATTCGCCGATGGCGCCCGGCGCCGGTGCAAAGCCGGGATATGGTGCGTAGCTGCTGCTGGTCCATTGCCAGCAAGCGCCGAACATCTGTTGCAGGCCGGCGCCGCTGGCGGCGTCCGGGTGATGCGCCGGGCCGCTGCCCAGGCAGGCCTGGCGCGCGGCGAATTCCCATTCGAATTCGGTCGGCAGGCGCGCGCCCGACCAGCGCGCGAACGCATCGGCCTCGTACATCGACACGTGCGTGACAGGCCGCTCGGGGTCGAGCGGCTGCAGGCCGTGCAGCGTGAACTCGTGCCAGCCATCGGCCTGCTCCACCCAATACAGCGGATGGGTGATCTCGCCACTGCTGACGCGGTCCCAGCCCTCGGCAAGCCACAGCGCCGGATCGCGGTAGCCCCCAGCCTCGATGAACGCGCGGTATTCGCCATTGGTGACCAGGCGCGAGGCTAGCGCGAACGGCGCCACGTAGGTGCTGTGGCGCGGCAATTCGTTATCGAAGCAGAAGCCCTTGCCGCCATAGCCGGCCTCGGCCAGACCGCCTTCGAAATCGAGCCAGGCCAGTGCCTCGGCCGGTGCGGACGGGGTCATGGCATCGGTCGCATACGAAGGGTATAGCGGATTTTGCGCCAACAGGTGCTTGATGTCGGTGAGCATCAGTTCCTGGTGCTGCTGTTCATGCTGCAGGCCCAGCTCGATCAGCGTGGCCAGCGTCTCGTCGATGCCGCCGGCCAGCAACTCGGCGATGCGGCGGTCGACATTCGCGCGGTAGTCCCTGACGACACGCATGCCAGGGCGCGTCAAGAGCCCGCGCTGGGCGCGCGGATGCTTGTTGCCCACCCCGTTGTAGTACGAGTTGAAGAACACCCGGAACGCCGGATGAAATGGCGCAAAGTTGGCTTCGCGCGGCTCGAGGATGAAGGTTTCAAAGAACCACGTCGTGTGCGCCAGATGCCATTTCATCGGGCTGGCGTCCGGCATCGACTGCGCGACGCAGTCTTCGTCGGACAAGCCCTCGGCCAGTTGCAGCGAACGGGTACGTACCTGCGCAAATGCGCGTGGCAGGCTGTCATCGCGCATCATGTTCATGATGCGATCGCCTGTGCGTGAATCACGGCAAACCAGCTGTGCGGATCGGTCCAGACGTGCGTGGCCTCGAAACCGGAGCGTTCCAGCAGCCCGATCGCGTCGGCCTGCTGGTATTTGTAGCTGTTCTCGGTGTGGATGCGTTCGCCCGCCTCGAAGCGGCGCTCGCCACCACGCCAGTGCACGGTCTGCACGCTGCGCGCCTCCAGGTGCATCTCGATGCGGCCCATGGCCGCGTTGTAGGCGCCCCGGTGCTGCCAGCCCTTGATGTCGAAATCGGCGTCGATCAGGCGATTCACGTGGCGCAGCAGGTTCAGGTTGAACGCCGAAGTGACGCCCAGCGCGTCATCGTACGCGGCGTCGAGCGTGGCGGCATCCTTGGCCAGGTCGATGCCGATCAGCACGCCGCCATCGTTGCCGCACTGCGCGCGCAGGCGCGTGAGGAAGCCCTGCGCTTCGTCCGGCGTGAAGTTGCCAATGGACGAGCCGGGATAAAAGAACAGGCGTCGGCCGGCATTGACCTGCGGCGGCAATTCGAAGCTCGATGAGAAATCCATGCCGAGGGCTTCCATCGCGATCTGCGGGAAGCGCTGGCGCAGACGCGACAAGGCGTCTTGCACGAAGTCGGTGGAGATGTCGATCGCCACGTATTGCGCTGGCTGCAGCAGCGGGAACAGGGCCGCCGCCTTGGCGCAGTTGCCGGCACCCAGGTCGATGAGAGTGGCGCCGGTGCCCGCGGAACGGGCGATTTCGGCGCCATAGCGCTCAAAGATCGACGCTTCGGTGCGCGTTGGGTAATACTCTGGCAGTTCGCAGATCGCTTCGAACAATTTCGAGCCAAGCGCGTCATACAGGTATTTGGGGGAGATCCAGGCGGCTGGCGCCTGCAGACCGGTGTGCAGTTCGTCGGCTTCGTGCGCGCTGTGACGGGGCGCCGCGACGTCTTCAGGTGTACAGGATGTCAGCATAGGGTTTATCATTCGTGCCGCCACGACGCACCATGCGAGATGGCCTGTGAGTTTTGCTTCGCGTAGTTCTGGTATTTCTTTATTTATTTCTCTGTGTATTGCTGTTTTAGCTATCATAGCGGATTCCCCGGATTCGCCTAGTCTGCCTCACGCCAAGCGTGCTGCCCCTCGGGTCAGCCCCGTTTCATTACTTTTTAGACAAGAGCCACCATGACCCTGTCCTTCCGCCGCAATGTTCTCAAAACCCTGTGCGCCGCCGCTGCCGGCACTATGCTGATCGCGGGCACCGCCCACGCGCAGAGCAACGGCGTGCTGCGTGTTTCGGCCATTCCCGACGAATCGCCGACCGAACTGCAGCGCAAGTTCAAGCCGCTGGGCGACTACCTGGCCAAGGCGACGGGTCTGAAGGTGGAATTCACGCCGGTGACTGACTACGCGGCGTCGGTGGAAGGCCTGGTCAACCGCAAGATCGACATGGTCTGGTTCGGCGGCTTCACGTTTGTGCAGGCGAACGTGCGCAGCAAGGGCCAGGTCACCCCGCTGGTGCAGCGCGTGGAAGACGAAAAATTCCGCTCGGTCTTCATCACCACCGTGCCGACCATCACCAAGCTGGAAGACCTGAAGGGCAAGACGCTGGCCTTCGGTTCGGAATCGTCGACCTCGGGTCACCTGATGCCGCGCTCGTTCCTGCTGCAAGCCAAGATCAACCCGGACACCGACCTGAAGCGCATCGCGTTCTCGGGCGCGCATGACGCCACCGTCGCAGCGGTTGCCGGCGGCAAGGTCGATGCGGGCGCGCTGAACATCTCGGTCTGGGAAAAACTGGTCGAGGCGAAAAAGGTCGATCCGAAGCAGGTGCGCGTGTTCTACACGACGCCTGGCTACTTCGACTACAACTGGACCGTGCGCACCGACATGGACCCGGCGCTGAAGAAGAAAATCACCGACGCCTTCCTGGCGCTGGACGATGCGACCCCGCAGGGCAAGGAAATCCTCGAACTGCAACGCGCCACCAAGTTCGTGACCACCAAGACCGCCAACTACGGCGCGATCGAAGCCGCGGCGAAAAACGCCGGCCTGCTGAAGTAAGACCGTCATGGCAACCTTTCGCCTGCGCGGCGTGACCGTGCGCCACTTGGCAGGCAGCCGCGCGCCTGCCCTGCATGCGCTCGATCTCGCGATCGGCGCCGGTGAACAGGTTGCCCTGATCGGCCCGTCCGGGGCCGGCAAGACCACGTTGCTCGCGACGCTGGCCTGCGCCCACCGACCGGGCGAGGGTACGCTGGAAATCCTGGGCCAGGAACCGTGGAACCTGCCACACGCCGCGCGCCACCGGCTGCGCGCGCGCCTGTTCCTGGCGCCGCAGACGCCGCCCCTGCCGGCACGCCAGCGCGTCGTCACCGCCGTGCTGGCGGCGCGCTTGCCGCACTGGACGCTGTGGCAAGCCTTGAAGTCGCTCGTGCGCCCGGACGATCCCGACGCGGCCCACGCTGCGCTGTCCCGCTTTTCGCTGGGCGACAAGCTGTATGCACGCGTCGACCGCCTCTCCGGCGGCGAACGCCAGCGCTGCGGCCTGGCGCGTCTGCTGCTGTCCGATGCCGAAGCCCTGCTGGTCGACGAGCCCATCTCGGCGCTCGACCCGGCTCTGGCCCGCCACACGCTGGCCACGCTGCGCCAGGAAGCGGCGCAGCGCAACGCCACGCTGGTGTGCAGCCTGCACCAGGTGGATCTGGCACGTGAGCAGTTTGCCCGCCTGGTGGGCCTGCGCGACGGGCGCATCGTGTTCGACGCACCGCGCGAGCAGGTCACCGACAGCATGATCGCCGACCTGTACGCCAACGAAAACGTCGAGCCGCAGGTGGCGCCGCCACACGACACGCCCGCCCAAATCGCCGTCGGCGCCTGTTTCTAGGCATGACGAGCAAGACCGTGCTGCATCCCGATCCGGCCTGGCGCGCGCGCCTGATGGCGGCCATCGTCTTCCTGTTGCTGCTGTACCCGCTGCTGGTCGCGGCCGAATTCAAACCGTGGCTGCTGTTCGACGCGCAAAGCCTGCGCGCGGCCGGTGGCTTCCTGCGCGATTTCCTCACACCGGAAACCGATCCAGACTTTCTGGCGATGGTGCTGCGCGAAACCTGGCAGACGGTGGCGATTGCCACCGCCGGCCTGACACTGGCGCTGATCGTCGCCATTCCCGCCACCTTCGTCATCAGCGAGCGCCTGTCGATTTCGCGCCTGGGCACGGGCCGCATCCGCCCGCTCGCCGGCGTCGTGCGCCAGGTGCTGCGCTGGATCCTGATGGTGCTGCGCTCCGTGCCCGAGCTGGTGTGGGCGCTGCTGTTCGTGCGCATCGTCGGCCTGGGCCCCACGGCCGGGGTGCTGGCGATCGCGCTGTCGTATTCGGGCATGCTGGCCAAGGTATATGCCGAAATCCTCGAATCGTCCGACGCGCATGCGACCGACGTCCTGCTGGCCAATGGTAGCGGGCGGTTGCCGGCGCTGTTGTACGGCGCTCTGCCCGATGCCAGCGCCGAACTGGTGTCGTACACCGTGTATCGGTGGGAATGCGCAATTCGCGGCTCGGCCGTGATGGGCTTTGTCGGTGCCGGCGGCCTGGGTCAGCGGCTCGATGAGTCGACCAAGATGATGGCCGGCGGCGAAGTCGCCACGATGCTCATCATGTTCGTGCTGCTGGTGGCCGGCGCCGATCTGGTCTCGAAACTGCTGCGCCGGAGGATCGGATGAAGGCAGACACGACTCAGCGCGCCGCGATCCCCGCCCCGCCACCACGCCAGATCGGCACCTGGCTCATTCTCGGCGGCCTGCTGGCGCTGATCGTCGCCAGCTTTGCCTCGCTGCCGCTGCAATGGCGTGCATTCTTCACGCGCGAAGCCATCGATTCGGCATCCGAATTCCTGGCCGGCTTTGCGCCGCCCGATACCGCGCCGGCCTTCCTGGCCAAGACGCTCGTTGCGTTCTGGGAAACGCTGGCCATGTCGGCCATCGGCACCATCCTGGCGGCGCTGGTCGCCATGCCGCTGGCGCTGGCCGGCGCCGGGCGCATGGGCCGCGCCGCGCGCGCCGTGACGCGCCTGGTGCTCAATGTGCTGCGTTCGATCCCCGAACTGGTGTGGGCCGCAGTGCTGCTGGTGCTGGCCGGCCTGGGGCCGCTGGCCGGTACGCTGGCGCTGGCCGCGCACACGGCCGGCGTGCTGGGGCGCCTGTTTGCCGACGCGCTGGAAAACATCGAGCCGCACGCCGAACAGAGTCTGCGCACGAACGGCGCGCGGCCGCTGGCAGCGTTTTTGTACGCGACGCTGCCCCAGGCGCTGCCGCAGATGCTGTCATATACACTGTACCGCTGGGAAAACAATATCCGCGCGGCAGCGGTGCTCGGTGTGGTCGGGGCCGGCGGCCTGGGCCAGATGCTCAAGTACCACCTGTCGCTGTTCCAGATGCCCAGCGCCGCCACGGTCGTGATTGCGATGCTGGTGCTGGTGGCGCTGGTCGATGCGGCCAGTTATGCGCTGCGCCGCGCCCTGATGCGTTGATACTGACGCGCTAACACTACTTGCAGACACCTCACCCGATGCTCGAACTCGACCAGCTCACCAAATCGTATGGCGGCCGCACCGTGCTGGCCGAACTCTCGCACGTGTTCAAGGCGGGCGAATTCGTCGCCATCATGGGCGAATCGGGCGTCGGCAAGTCGACGCTGCTGAACCTGATCGCGGGCCTCGATACACCCGACGGCGGGCGCGTGATCATCGACGGCACGCCGATCTCGAACCTGGACGACGACGCCGCCACGCGGTTGCGCCGTACCCGCATGGGTTTCATCTTTCAGGCCTTTCACGTTCTGCCGCACCTGACGCTGCGCCAGAACGTCGCGCTGCCGCTGCTGCTGAACAAGGCGCCGCTCGAGCGCGCCGACGCGATGCTCGATGCGGTCGGGCTGCACGGACGTGGCGGCGACTTTCCCCGTCAGCTTTCCGGCGGCGAAATGCAGCGCGTGGCGATTGCGCGCGCGCTGGTGCACCGCCCGGCCCTGCTGCTGGCCGATGAACCGACCGGCAACCTCGACCCCGAAACTGCCGGCAGCATCCTGCAACTGCTGCGTGACGAAACGCGCGCGCATAGCGCCGGCGCCATCATGGTCACCCACTCCCACGCCGCGGCCGCCATGGCCGACAAGGTCCTCCTACTGACCCATTCTGGCCTGAAATTAGCGTAAATTCCGAGAAGAAACGCTCGCTTACCGCGAAATTAGTTAAATGTGCAAACGCGTGCGCGATGCAATCGTAGTAATATCGCAACGACCTGCCACAGATAGCCATCAGAACAAGCAGGGAATATCCAGAACCAGCGGTCTGTCTTGAATCATGTTTACATCAGGGAGAACCGACATGACCGTACGGCAGAAAAAACAGGAATTGCTCGATGCGATGCAACGAGCGCGCGCACTGGAGCCGTCGAGCTTCGTGCCCAACAAGCTGCTCGACACGTTGATCGAGCGCATGCAACTGAAAAATGACGCGGAACTGTGCCGCGTGCTCGAAGTGCAGCCCCCGATCATCAGCAAGATCCGTCACCGCAAGCTCAATGTCGGTGCCACGATCCTGCTGCGCATGCACGAAAAATCGAACATCCCGATCCGCGAGCTCAAGGAACTGACCAACGACTCGGCGCTGCACTGACGGCGCGCGAGGGCCTCGCCATCACGCCTGCGCCGGTGGCCGCCCGGTCCTGAGCTGCGGCAACGCCGCCAGCACGCCTTGCAAGGTCGCTACATCAAGCTGGCCCAGCAGGGCCACGCCAATGCGCAGCAATTCGCTCTTCTTGACGTCGATGCCTGCGCGCAGGCAGGCCTGCTTTACTTCCAGCAGTACCGCATACTCCCCTTCCGGCATCGTGAAGCTGTCGCGCACGAGCGCCGGGCGTGCTTCGCGGGCAGGCGTGCGTTCCACGATCGGGACGACCGGCTTGGCAGTGGCGCGCGGCGCGGCCGGCTTTCTTGCCGGACTGCTGGCCAGCGCCTTCGCTGCCGACTTGACCACCGACTTGACACTGGTCTTTGCGGCGGGCCGGGTCGGCGTCGCTGGCGGCGCGACGGGCTTGGCGGGTTTGGTAACGGCCTTTACCGACTTGGCGGGTCTGGCAGTGTTTGCGGCCGCAGGTGCGGCGCGGGATGCTGATTTGGCAGCAGGTGTGCGGGGCATGAGCCGCTCCGTCGTTGAGAAGGCAAACAATATAAACGATTTGGCAGTATGCTGTCGGACGGGAATGCACGGCGGGTAGCACCCGAATGCCCGCAGCCGACGCTAATTCGCGCGACAATACAGGCGTCATAGAGAGAAGTTTCTGTTTTTTCGAAGTAAAGCTTCGACAAACTCCTCTTTTGCAGGAAATGAAGCTGAATTATCCTGCCAAGGCGACGACTCTGCTGTAAACTTGTCGGCGCCGCGGGCTGCGTCTCGCGGGCCCCTGCGCACCCCAGTAATTTATGAACCCGACCCAGGCCAGTATGCGCACCAAGACTCAATGGATCCTGCCGGTGCTGTTTGCCGCCGCGCTGGCCCTGCTGCTCCAGCATTTCATCGGCTCGATCGCGTGGGCCGGCCTGCTGGCCGTGATCACATGGCCGCTGCACCAGCGCATGCTGCGCCGCGGCTGGCCGCCGCTGGCCAGCGCCACCTTCATGCTCGTGCTGCTGATCGTGAGCTTCGTGGGCCCGTCCGTCCTGCTGTTCCATACGCTCAGCAGCGAACTGGCCAGCCTGCAGCGCCTGCTCATCAGCTTCAACCAGACCGGCGTGCCGGTGCCGGCCTGGCTGACCAATCTGCCGCTGGTGGCCGAACCGGCCGTCACCTGGTGGCTCGAACACCTGGCCGTGCCGGGCGGCCTGAATGCCCTCGTGCGCACGACGCTGGGCGACTTCATGCCACACCTGACCGACACGGCGCGCGTCTGGGGCTCGACCATCCTGGCCAACGCCCTGTACCTGTTCCTGACGCTGTTGACGCTGTTCGTGCTGTACCTGCACGGCACGGCCGTCATGCACTACATCGACGGCGCCGGCCAGCGCCTGGCGCCCCTCCAGTACGCCAAATTGCGTCGCGTGCTGCCGCTGTCGGTGCGCGGCACGGCGCTGGGCCTGGGCTCGATCGCGATCCTGGAAGGCATCGTGCTGGGTGTGGCCTACTGGATCGCCGGCGCGCCGGCGCCGGTGCTGCTGGGCGTGATCACCGGCTACCTGGCCCTGATCCCGGGCGGCGCGCCGCTGTCGTTCACGATGGTCTCGCTGCTGCTGTTTGGTCAGGGCAATTCGGCCGAGGCGCTGGGCCTGTTCACCTGGGGCGCGGTCGAGCTGTTCCTGGTCGATAAATTCATCCGCCCGAAACTGATCGGCAAGCGCGTGAACCTGCCGTTTCTGGCGGTGCTGTTTGGTCTGCTGGGCGGCGTGTCGACGCTGGGCGTCATCGGCCTGTTCGTCGGCCCCCTGATGATGGCGATCCTGTTCGGCTGGCTGCGTGACAGCACGCCGGCCGCGCCACTGGTGCTTACCCCGGTGACACCCGACACATCAGACGACACCCACGGGATGCGCTAGCGTCGCGCCGAGGGCCCCGGCGCGCTGATGCATGTCCCACAGCGCGCCGACGCGCAGGCCGGCAGTGACCGGTGTGACTGCCGCGATCTCGAGTTCTTCCATCAATCCCCACAACAGCGCCAGCCCGCCAGCCAGATGCGCCCCCTCGCGGGTGGCGATGAAAACGTCGCGCAGGACCCCGAGATCGGCCTGCGTCAGCGGCGTACCCGTGTTCTGGCCCCGGTGCGCATGACCGGCCAGCGCGCGCACCGTGCCGCACGCACCATAAGCCATGTCCCAGCCGCGCGCGCCCAACCCTGCTTCGGCGAAGCGGCTACGGCTCGAGCGCACCGCGGCATCGAAGCCGGCCCCGTCAATCCGGCCGCTTGCGAAAAACGTCAGGCTCTGGCGCACCGCGCCGAGCGCGAACGATTCGATGCGGCGGATCGCCGCGCCCTCCCCGATCACCAGTTCTGTCGACACGCCGCCGATATCGAGCACGAGCCGCGGCGCACAGTCAGGTGCGCCCAGTGTATTGACGACGCCCAGGTAGACCAGGCGCCCCGCTTCGTCGCCCGCAATGATGTCGACCGGATGCCCGAGCGCGCGCCCGGCTGCCGACAGGAACAGGGAGGCATTGCGCGCCATGCGCAGCGCGGCCGTGGCCACCACCCGCACCGCCTGCGGCCGCCAGGCGTCCAGCGCGGCCCGAAAGTGCGCCAGGCAGGCCAGCGCACCCCGCAGCGCGGCGCTGCCGAGCATGCCGTCTTCGTCGAGCGACGCCGACAACTCGACCTTCTCGCACATGGTCGCGACGAGCTCCAGCACGCCATCATTGAAACGGCCGATGTGCAGGCGAAAACTGTCCGAGCCAAGCTCGACAGCGGCGTAGATGCGGGATTCCTGATCGATGGTCGGCATGGCTCATGAGCATAAGCGGCCACCGTGACGGGCGCATTACATGACCCTGCGAAGCGCGCCTGCAGCTAGATATCGGCGACCGCTTCGCTGGCAGGCGCCACGCGGTTGCGGCCGGCCCGCTTGGCCTGCTGCATGGCCTCGTCGGCGCGCTGGAACAGCGAGGTCGTGCTGTCCTCGGGCCGGATCGTCGTCACGCCGAAGCTGGCCGTGAGCTTGATCATCGCCCGCTCGCTCTTGACTGGTGTCGTGTCGATGGCCGCACGGATGCGCTCGGCCACCATGACGGCCTCATCGAGACTGGTACGCGGCAGCAGGACCGCGAATTCGACGCCCACCACGCGGCCCAGCTGGTCGCTGTCACGCAACTGGCGCCGGCACAACGCGACCATCTGGTGCAGCACCACGTCACCAGCCGGATGACCGTAGCTGTCGTTGACGCGCTTGAAACCGTCCAGGTCGAACACGATCAGTGCCGTCGGCAGGCCGGGCCGGCGCGCCAGTGCAATCCAGGGCGCGAGCAGCTGGAAGAAACCGCGCCGGTTCGGGGCATCGGTCAGCGGATCGATCGTCTCGAGCCGCTCAAGCGTGTCCTGCAGGCGTTCGCGGGTCAGCAGCAGCACACCGAAGGCGTTGCCCAGCAAGAGCAGGTACAGGGCGCCGCTGGAGAATTGGCTCAGCAGGTCATTCGAGAGCCAGCCCCAACCACGTGGCAACAGCAGCACCGACAGCCCGCGCGCCGCGACCACCAGCGCCAGCGCCCCGGTGGCCAGCGCCAGGAAACGTTGCAGCAGGCTCGCATCACGCCAGCGCCAGCCGAGCGCCACCGCGCCGGACAGGTAGAACCCACCCAGCAGAAGCGAAGCGGCCACGCTGCGTAAGCCTTCTTCGTCGACGAAGTAGCACAGGAAGAACACGAGGATGGCCACGCCACCCAGGATCAGCGTCGGCGTGCGCCAGCCGGGGCGGCGCGCCGCTTCCCAGGCAGCGCCCGCCTCGACTGCGACGCCGGCGAACAGCAGCGCGTAGCCGCCGGGGATCGAGATGGGAGCCGGCACCACGCCGGCGTCACCCAGCGCGAGCAGCAGCCAGGCGCCGCCCTGGATCTGTTTCGACAGGCCCCAGAACGTCAGCGCCGGGGCGCGCACGGGGCCGTGATTGAAAAACGTCAGCAGCGCGCACAGGGTCAGGTTGCCCAGCGCGAGCACCAGCACCATCGTCGACGCGTCCAGCATAGGCATGTCATTACTCATGTTCGGCGTTCTCGGGTGCCGCCACCAGGCTGGCTGGCCGGGGCGCGGGGTGATTGGTTCGCGCCACGGGGCCGGCAGACGGCGCACGGGCAGCTGACGGCCAGCTTATCAGAAAGAGATGCCTTGCAACAAGCCAACGCAGCCGTCAGCCGGCGAAGCGGTTGAAGACCTCGCGCACGGCCAGGCCGCCACCACCAATCAGCACGCTGAAATAGACGATGGTCACGACATTGCTGATGTGGCCCAGCAGGATGCAGACGCCGTCGCGCTGCAGCAGGCCGATGGCCAGGAACAGGATCGCCACGGCCGGGAATGTGTTGCTGAACGGGATCAGGCCGAACGGCATCATCAGCAGGACGGCGCCCAGGATCAGGGCCGCGTTGTTGACGAAGGCGACCGGACCGGCAGCGACCAGCCACTGGATGCGGTTGGGCTTGCTGATGCGCTCGAGTTTCTTGAGCCACGACAGCGCCTTGCGCAGCAGCGGACGCAGCTTGCGTGTGCCGATGACGCGGTGTTCGAGCTTCGCTGGAATCCACAAATCGCGCCCGAATAGCCGGCTCACACTGATCAGGAGGATCGCGGCGCCAAACACGGTGCTCACGCCGGGAATCGAAATCGGGATCAGGAACACCAGCGTGAGCAGCGCCACCAGGATCAGGAGGCCGTCATTGCCGACGCTGCGGATCAGTTCACTGAGGGTGATGCCGGTGCGCGGCATCGAGCGGACCAGCGCGCGCAGGCGCTGGGAAACGGGTGGTTCACTGTGCATGGTGTCTTCTTGTGGTGCGTCCGGATGGCCGAACAGGGTGGCTACTGGCCAACGCAAATGATCCGGGTCTCGTACTCGGCCGCTTTTTCTTTCTTGGTGCTGGCCCAGGCGATGACTTCGTCCGCTTGCGCGATCGTCATGATCGTCGCCTTCTCCTTGTTCTTGATGAAGGAGACGCCTTCGAACTTGCCTTCCTTGCTGCGCATGACCTTGGCGAAGACCGGTGGTTTCTTGCCGTCGTCCGACCGTTTGTCCTGGCGGACGAGATAACGCTGCTCTGCTGGTTCCATAAAATAATCCGTGCTTGATCGATCAAACCGCTATTTTACGGTGCCCGCATTGGGCACACATGAAAACTTCACCGCCCCACGACGCCGATCACCTGCACGAGAACAATCTTGAGCACGGTCATCGACGGAAAAATCATCGCGTAACCGATATCGGGCCGGTCCGTCGGCGCGATCCGGTTGGCGAACGCGAGAATGGCGGGATTGCCCGTGGTGCCGGCCACGATACCGACCACGCTGTCGAACGGCAGGCGAAACACGAACAGGGCAATGACCATCGTGACGATGACGAGCGTGGCCGCAATCGCGCTGCCCAGCAGCAGGTACAGCAAACCATCGTTGGCGATCGCCGCGGCAAACGTCGCGCCCGACGAGATGCCCACGACCGCCAGGAACAGCGTCAGGCCAAAGTTGCGTAAGACCAGGTTGGCCGGGATCGGCATCGCCCACTGGAACATGCCGCTGCGACGGCGCCAGCCAAGCACCAGCGCGACCAGCAGCAAGCCGGCAAACCCGAACGAAAACTGCCCGATCAGCGGCAACGGCCACACGATGGCGCCGAACGCCAGTCCGAGCGTCACGCCGACGCCGATCCCGATATAGCTCACCTCCCCCGTGCTGCGCACCGAGTCGCCGAACAGCTTGCGCAGCGCAGGAAAGCTGCTGCGCGGCGCAAGCACGCCGATGCGGTCGCCCAGTTCGAGCAGGCGACCAGGACTCAGGACCAGGTCGGCATCGCCACGCCGCAGGTGCAGGACGCGGGCATTGAGTCCAGCCGGCAGCGCCAGCGCGCTCAATGACAAGCCGGCCATGCTGGCACTGGAGACGAAGAAGCGGTCGTAGTCCAGGTCGCTGCGGTCATGCAGCATGCCGCCCGGATGCGCCGGGCCGAAGCGCGTGGCAACCTCGTGCAGCACGGTCTGGTCATTGCCTGCGACAAGCAGGCGGTCGCCCGCTTCGATGCGCATCGCGTTGTCGGCCACCAGATTGTGCTCGCCGCGGCGGAGCGCGACGATGGCCACGCCATCGGGCAAGCGCGCTGCGGCTTCAAGCAGGGTCATGCCCAGCACGGAGAATTCAGCCACGTCGATTTCTTCCAGATGCAGCGCGGACGATGCCGGCGCGGCGGTTGCAGGCTTGAACACGGCGTTGTACAGCCCGAGCAGCAGGATGGGTACGGCCACGCCCATTGGGTAGGCAACCGAATACCCGGTTGCGGCGGACGTGCCGAACACGGCCAGCGCCGCTTGCAGCGCCGCCGTACTGGTGCCCGCACCGGCAAAAGCGCCCAGCGCTTCGGGCAAGGCAAAGACCGGGAACAGCAAGGCCGCGCCGACCGCCAGCGCCAACGCGGTGAGGACGGCCAGCAACGCGGCCAGATTGGCCTTGATGCCCTCAGGCGTCGTCAGGCCGCGGAAGAACTGGGCGCCATAGGCGATGCCGACGCCGTACAGGAACAGGAGCAGTCCCAGGTTGCCGAGCATGCCGGGCAAGACAAGGTCAGGCACGGCCGCGCCGACCGCGAGGCCGACAAACAGCACCGCGCCGGAGCCGAGCGACAAGCCCTTCACGCTGACCGCCCCCAGCAGGTAACCGGCAGCGATGGTGAAGAACAGCGCAAACATCGGCTGGTGACTGAAGAACGTGGTGATGGCGGTCATGGGGCGTTGCCTGGTTGCATGTGTGTAATGCAGTCTACGGCATGGAGATCTGGTTACCCGAAATTGATGCTGGCAACTGAAGGAAATCGGCTTTTACCCCGTCTGTGTGTAATTTTCAGTTGCGGTTGGTGAAGCACGCGAGCCATCGCGTCGATGCTATGCCTCGGTGTCGCAGAGCCGGTCACGTCCTGCTGACTTCGCCTGATAAAGACGGCGGTCGATCCGGTCGAGAAACACCTTGGGATCATCCTGGGCCCCCGGAATGATGGTGCCGATGCCCATGCTCACGGTAACGAGCCGGCCGACGCCGGACCGCACGTGCGGAATCTCTTCCGCCATGAGCAGCTTGCGGCAACGCTCCGCCGCGCTCCGCGCCGCCTCACGGTCAGTACCAGGCAACAGCACGACGAATTCCTCGCCACCGAAACGGGCGCACAGTTGGCCAGGATGGGACGCTGCGGCGTCGATCGCCCGGGCCACGCGTCGCAGGCACTCGTCGCCCTGCACGTGACCGTAGTGATCGTTATATTGCTTGAAGTAATCGATATCGATGATCACGAGAGACAACGGGTGACCGCCTTCGCGTGCTTTTACCCATTCCGCGGGATAAGCCGTGTCGAACATCCGCCTGTTGGCGACACCCGTGAGGCTGTCGCGGTACGACAGAAGCTCGAGTTCGCGCTGCAACTGCACGATCTTGTCTTCCGCCTTTTTGCGCGCCGAGATGTCAAACATGAAGCCGACCAGCGACTCCACACCACCGTCCGGACGGCGCACGACGTGCACCACGTCCCGGATCCAGACATAGTCGCCCTGACGCGTAATGGCCCGATAGTCGGCCTCATGGTCAATGCCTTGCTGCGATTGCGCCACGCAGAAATCCACCGTGTTCTGGCGATCTTCCTCATGGATCCGGTCGGCCCAGTCGTTGACGGTCAGCCAGCTTGCCGGGCTCCATCCGAGGAGCTCTTCGATCTGCGGACCAATGTAGGTAAATTGCATCGTAGCCCAGTCGATGCGCCACGGGATTGCCTTGGTGGACTCCAACAGGGTCCGGTACACGCCGGGGTCATCGCAGGCAACCTCTGGAGGGTGTGCAGGTGAAGAAATCATGAGTCAGCAGGCTTGAAGGGGTTGTGCTGTGTGTTGCGCATTCTGTCTTTCTTCTGGCAGCAAGTGGCCGCAACTGGTCGGTCATGCCAGCATGATAAGTTGCCTCTTTGAAAAAGTCACGAATTGTCAGGGGCCCCGCTGCAGGAAAAGCGCGACGGCCAGACCTACGGCTCCCGCAACAACTTGAACTGCCTCGCCTGCCGATGATACGTATCCACCGACTGCTTGACATACCGCGTGAGCGCATCGCCCGTCAGCGCAAACGGATACAACCCGGCCTGCGTGCGCATCTCCGCGAACGCAGGCGAACTCTCGACGCCATCGAACGCCTTCACCCAGCGCCGGTAATCCGCCTCGCGCACATCCGGCCCCATCCACACGCCGCGTATCACCGGCCAGACCACGTCGTACCCCTGCTCGCGCGCCGTGCGCACCCCGGCCAGCGCGCCTGGCAAACGCTGTTCTGACAGCACGGCCAGCACGCGCACATTGCCGGCTCTGGCTGCCAGCAGCGCTTCGGACGTGTCGCCCGACACCGCCTGCACATGCCCTGCCCCCATCGCGATGAATTGCTCGCCGCCGCCTTCCAGGGCGACAAACCGCAGCTTGCGCGGGTCCACGCCGGCCATGCGCGCGAGCAGTGCCATCTTGATCCAGTCCTGGCTGCCTACCGTGCCGGACATGCCGATCAGGACCTGCTTGGGATTGCGCTTGATGGCACCGAGCAGGTCAGACAGTGTCTTGTAGGGGGAGTCGGCGCGCACGGCGACCATGCCGTAGTCGGCGCCGAAGGCTGCGACCCAGCGCACGTCGTCGACGTCGGCCTTGCCGAATTTGCCCAGCGCGAGATTCAGGACCGAGCCGCCCGAAAACGTGACGAGCGTATTGGCTTCGCTGCGGCGCTGCGAGACGACCGAGTGCCAGGCCACGGCGCCCACGCCCCCGGGCAGGTAGCTGAGCGTGAGTTCAGGCGCGCCCGGTTGATCGTGCAGCGCTTTCTGCGCCAGCTTGCAGGTGAGGTCCATGCCGCCGCCGGGTTTCGACGGGATCAGGCATTCGGCGGCGCCGGCGTGCGGCAGGCCGCCGAGCGCCAGCATGGTCAACAGGAAGACGTGCGAGGTTTTCATGGCGACCATGATACCGCCGCACGGTGCAGCCGGGAATCAGAAGCGGTGCTGCATGCCCGCAGTGATGCCGCTCTGGGTCGACCCGAAGCCCGGATCGTCGCGCGACAGGCCGATCAGCTGGCCGTTGTCCGCCTTCGCGTGCGCCAGCGACAGGTACAGGTCCGTGCGCTTGGACAGCGCCAGCATGGCGCGTGCGACGAACATCGTCGGGTCGGCGTCCAGGTTCGCAGGCAGGTTCTTCGTGTTGATGTGATACACCGCGCCCGTCAGCGTGACCGCATCGATCGTGCGCGTGATGCCGCCCCAGTAGGTGTCGCCGCGCAGGTCGGCCAGGTTGGTGCGGCCCTGCGCCAGCTTGTAGCCGCGCTTGCCGGCCGTGTAGCGCCACGGGCCGCTGCGGTAGTCGACTGCAACGTGGTACGCCGTCGTCTCGTCGAGCGCATTCGTGGCAACGCCCTCGATCGGCGTGCCGTCGATCCGCTCCCACGAGGCCATCACGCCCAGGCCGTCGCCGAACCATGAGCCGCCCAGCGCCAGCTTGCGGCCTTCGCGCGAGCTACCCGACCGTTCACCCAGGCCGACCGTGGCGCCGTACGTGAAGCCGCCCGTGCGCCCCGTGTACTTGATCAGGTTATCGAACTGGGTCGTCATGCCGTAGCGTGATGGCCGGGTGGCGCTGCCGCCCGTGGCCCACGAATAATTGGGCGCAAAGCCGAGCGGATCGAACTTGATCACCAGTTCGTACACGGTGGTAAACGAGCGGCCGATGACGATCCGGCCCAGGTCGTTCTCCAGTCCCACGTAGGCCTGGCGCTTGAAGATCGCGCCGTCGCTGGCGCCGGTGTCGAGCAGGATCCCGCCTTCGAGGTTGAAGACCGCTTTCAGGCCGCCGCCCAGGTCTTCGCTGCCGCGAAAGCCCCAGCGCGACGTGTTCTTGCCGCCCGAGATGACGCGCACTGCGTTGCCGCCGTCTTCGCCGGCATGGTTGACGAATTCCGCGCCGGCGTCGATCAGGCCATAGACCTGGACGTTGCTCTGGGCGAGGACGGGTGCGGAAAGGGACAGCGCTGCCAGGACGGCAAGCGCGAGGGCCGATTGTTTCATGTGTCTCCAACGTTGTTATGGTGATCTGCTGCAGCTGGATCGCTGCTTGTGGGCCGACTATAGGGGCACGAGCCTTTCAGTTCGCTTTCAGTGGCGCTTTTCGGGAAAGCCGCTTTGCGTTTACACTGGCGCGATGAGAATCCTGCTCGTTGAAGACCATGTCGAACTGTCCCACTGGGTATCCAAGGCCCTGCGCGACGCCAAGCTCACCGTCGAATGCGCCGCCACCGGCGCCGATGCCGACGCCCTGCTGCACACGCAGGACTACGCCCTGGTGATCCTGGACCTGACGCTGCCCAAGATGGACGGCCTGGACGTGCTGCGCCGGTTGCGCGCGCGCGGGGGCGCGCGGGGCGGCACGCCGGTGCTGATCCTGACCGCGCGCGGTGGCCTCGAAGACCGCGTGCAGGGCCTGAACCTGGGCGCCGACGACTACCTGCCCAAGCCGTTCGAGCTGGCCGAACTCGAAGCGCGTGTCAAGGCGCTGCTGCGCCGCCGCAGCGGCAACGAAGCGCTGGTGCACGAATGCGGCGGGCTGCGCTTCGACACGGTGTCGCGCATGTTTACCATTTGCGGCGAAGCGCTCGCACTCACGCCGCGCGAACACGCCGTGCTGGAAGCGCTGATTGCGCGCCCGGGCCGCGCGCTGTCGAAAGAAAAGCTGTTCGACGAAGTGTTCGCGCTGGCCGACGACGTCAACCTCGACGCCATCGAGCTGTATATCCACCGCATCCGCAAGAAGCTCGACAAGTTTCCGGACGCCCGCGCGATGATCGTCACGCTGCGCGGCATCGGCTACCTGATGCAAGAGCGGCCCGATTGAGCCGCCGCACGCGATGACCCTGCGCGCATCCCTGCTCCAGATTACCGCCGGCCGGCCACTGGGCAGCCTGCGCGGGCAGCTGCTGCGCTGGCTGATCCTGCCGCTGGTGCTGCTCGTCGCGCTCAATGCGGTCTCGCTGTACCGCGATGCCCTGGAGGCGGCCGATGTCGCCTATGACCGCTCGTTGCTCTCGTCCACGCGCGCGCTGGCCGAGCGGGTGTCGGTCCAGGATGGCAAAGTCGTCGCCAACGTGCCTTATGTAGCGCTCGACAGTTTTGAAACCGACACGCTGGGCCGCATCTATTACAAGGTGACGGGGCTGCAGGGCGAAACCGTGTCGGGCTACGACGATCTGCCGCCGGTGCCGAAGAACGTGCCGCGCACCGACCTGTATCCGGCACTGGTGCGGTTCTACCACGCCACCTACAACGGCGAGCGCGTACGCATCGCCGCGCTGCTGCAGCCGGTCTACGACGATTCGATGCGCGGCATCGCGCTGATCCAGGTCGGCGAAACGCTCGACGCGCGCCAGGCGCTGTCACGCGACATCCTGCTCAGTACCCTGCTGCGCCAGGCTTTGCTGGTGCTGGCGGTGGCGGCGATGGTGTGGTTCGCCGTGCGCCTGGTGCTGCGGCCCCTGATGCTCCTGAAGAACGAGGTCGAAACGCGCGCGCTGTCCGACCTGTCGAACATCGACCCGGCGCTCGTGCACAAGGAAGTGCGGCCGCTGGTGGCGGCGATGAATGGCGCGATGGCGCGCACGCAGGACCTGATCGCCAGCCAGCGCCGCTTCATCGCCGACGCGTCGCACCAGTTGCGCACCCCGCTGGCGGTGCTCAAGACGCAGGCCGAACTGGCCCTGCGCGAAAACGATCCGGCCGCAATGCGCTCGATTGTCAGCTCGATTGCCGGCACCACCGACGGCGCGATCCACCTGGCCAACCGTCTGCTGACGCTTGCGCGCATCGAGCATGGCGGCGGTATTGCACCCACGGCGCCGGTGTCGCTGGCAGAGGTGGCGCGCCAGGTCGGGCTCGAACTGGCGCTGCCGGCAGTGCAGAAAGGGATCGATCTGGCGCTCGAAGCCGATGCCGACGATCAGACGACGGTACCGGGCCAGGCATTGCTGCTGCACGAACTGGTGTCGAACCTGGTCGACAATGCGATCCGCTATACGCCTGTCGGCGGCAGCGTGCTGCTGCAGGTCGGGCGCACTGGCGACGATGTCACGCTCGCCGTCAGCGACAGCGGGCCAGGGATTGCAGCAGGCGATGTCGATAAAGTGTTCATGCCGTTCTACCGCGCCCAGGCGACGCTCGAAGCCAATCCTGGCGGCACCGGGCTCGGACTGGCCATCGTGCGCGATATCGCCAACCTGCACGGTGCCAGCATCGCGCTGGACCAGACCGATGGCGGGCATGGCTTGAGCGTGCGGCTGGTATTCCCCGCGCCGGCAATCGTTGAAGCGTCAAGTGCACTGAAAGCCAATTGAAAGGCACGCACGCCTATAGTTGGTGCAAACAGCAGCACACCAACGACAACGATCGGAGACACCATGCACAACCCCGCCCCCGCGCCCGCCGCCCTGGCCGCGCTTTCCCGCCTTTGAACCGCGCCTGACAAACACGGCGCGCGATCAACCGTGCATCGGCCTGCATGAAGCAGCTGTGCACCACAACGCCACGCGCCACCTGCACCAACACAACGGGCCCCAGCGGCCCACACACCGCGTGCGACAAGCGCACCGGCAAGGAGAATGATGATGATGTTGACCATCCTGGCGTATTCCATGGTCGTCGTGTTCATGTACCTGATCATGACCAAGCGCCTGCCCGCGCTCGTGGCCCTGATCGTGGTGCCCATCGGGTTCGGCGTGATCGGCGGCTTCGGCCCGCAACTTGGCCCAATGATGCTCGACGGCATCCGCAACCTGGCCCCGACCGGCGTCATGCTGATGTTCGCCATCCTGTACTTCGGCATCATGATCGATTCGGGCCTGTTCGATCCGGTCGTGCGCCTGATCCTCAAGATCGTCGGCGGTGACCCGTTCAAGATCGTCGTCGGCACTGCCGTGCTGGCGATGTTCATCTCGCTCGACGGCGACGGCGCCACGACCTACATGATTACCGTGGCTGCCATGCTGCCGCTGTATGTGCGCCTTGGCATGAGCCGCCTGGTGCTGGCCTGCGTCATCATGCTGGCCGGCGGCGTGTTCAACATCCTGCCATGGGGCGGCCCGACGGCGCGCGCCGCCACTGCCCTGGGCGTGGACGTGAGCGACATCTTCGTGCCAATGATCCTGCCGATGGCCGTGACCTCCCTCTGGGTCGTGTTCGTGGCTTGCGTGCTGGGCATGAAGGAGCGCAAGCGCCTGGGCATCATGACGCTGCCGACGCAGGCTGAAAAAGCGGCAAAAGCTGCCCAGGCGGCGCAGAATGTCGCCGTGCTGCAGCCGGCGGTGGCCGCCGAAATGAACGGCACCACCGGCCACTGGAGCCCGCGCGCCGCTGCCGCAGCGCGCGATGGCAATGTGCACCAGCTGGCGGGTGGCCGG
The DNA here is from genome assembly GCA_014841835.1 of Oxalobacteraceae sp. CFBP 13730. GTDB lineage: Bacteria > Pseudomonadota > Gammaproteobacteria > Burkholderiales > Burkholderiaceae_D > Telluria. Next base: position 213,947 of record JACYUQ010000001.1, read on the forward strand.
GTCGAATCGACGGTGACGTCGTCGGCCGAACCGGCGCTGGCCACCGGTGGTGGTAACGGCGGTGGCGATGACAGTGACGTCTCGAACGCCGCGATCAAGCGCCCACGGCTGATCTGGATCAACTTCGCAATGACGACCCTGTTGATGGCGTTCCTGATCAAGGGCGTGCTGCCACTGCCCGTGCTGTTCATGATCTTCTTCGCCGTCGCAATCATGATCAACTACCCGGGCCTCGAAGAACAGAAGGAACGCATTGCGCACCATGCAGCGAACGTGCTGCCGGTGGTGTCGCTGATCTTCGCGGCCGGCATCTTCGTCGGCATCCTGCAAGGCACCAAGATGGTCGATGCGATTGCGCTGTCCGTCATCGCCGGCGTGCCCGACTGGATGGGTCCGTACCTCGCGGTCGTCACTGGCCTGCTCAGCATCCCGTTCACGTTCTTCATCTCGAACGATGCGTTCTACTTCGGCATCGTGCCGGTGCTGGCCAAGGCGGCCGAAGTGTATGGCATCACGGCGGCTGAAATCGGCCGCGCGTCGGTGATCGGCCAGCCGGTTCACCTGCTCAGCCCACTGGTCGCCTCGACCTATCTGCTGGTCGGCATGTGCAAGGTGGAGTTTGGTGACCACCAGCGCTTCACGCTGATCTGGTCGATCTCGGCTGCGCTGGTCATGCTGGTGGCGGCGCTGGTGTTCGGCGTGGTCCCGCTGATGGGCAGCGCCGCTTAAGCTGCCCTCGGGCGCGGCATGGCGACGTATACTCGCGCCATGCCCGCGCCCTCCGATCTTCCCGACTCTCCTGCCACGACGGCGCCGCTGGTCATCAGCGACGGCGTGCGCCGCACCCTCGCATTCACACCTGGCGATGTCCAAAGCGAGATGCTGCTGGCGCGGCCCGATGCGCTGGTCCTCGATTACACCCGCGCCATGATGTGCTTTGCGCTGTTCGCACCGCAGCCGCGCCACATCGTGATGGTGGGCCTGGGCGGCGGCTCGCTCGCCAAATTCTGCTACCGCCACTTTCCCGCGGCCCGCATCACGGTGCTCGAGATTCGTGCCGACGTGATCGCACTGCGCGACCTGTTCTGCGTGCCGCCGGACGATGCGCGCCTGCGGGTGCTCCATTGCGATGCCGCCGACTACCTGGCGCGCATGCCGGGCGATGCCGATGTGCTGCTGGTGGATGGGTTCGACGGGCGCGGCCTGCCACCGACACTGGCCAGCACAGCGTTCTACGCAGCCTGTCGATGCGCGCTGCGACCCGGTGGCGTGCTGGTGGCCAATATTTTCACCTACGATCCCGATTATGTGTCTTTCTTACAACGGTTGAGGGACGCCTTTGACGGCCGCATCCTGTGGTTCCAGCGCATTGCCGGCAACAACCGGATCCTGTTCGCCGTCCACCCCGCCACAGCGCCCTCGCGCGGACAACGCCTGCTGGCAAGCCTCGCACGGCCCGACCGGGACCACCGCGGCATCGGCTATGGCTGGAGCAACCGGCTGCTTGCGCGCGGCGTGGTTGCCTGGCTGGCATGGCGGCGTGGCTGACATGCTTTTACCCACGGCGGGCAGCTTGTCATTCACAATACGATAAGTTTGCGGCGCCGGGCTCTTGTATGACACACTGGCGCGCATTAATGCCCGCCGGAAATCACCGATTGCCGCGCGCGCCCCTGACTGATTTGTACGAAATTGCCTGGACCTTCCGACACCATGCCGCGCCGCCTGCCCCGTTCGCTGACCCTCGCGGCGGCCCTCACGCTGGGGGGCGGCCTGGCTGCCTCCTTCGGCCTGTTCATCGGTGTCAGCCACCTCGAATACGACAATATGGCGCTGTCGTTCGGCCAGCGCGCCGACGAGCGCGTGGCGGCAGTGCGCCAGGGCATGGGCCAGGCATTCGAAGTCCTGGCCGTGACCAACCAGCTGTTTTCCAAAGGCGAGCCGGTCAGCCGCGAACGCTTTGCCGACTTCACGTCGGCCCTGCTGGAGCGCCACCGCTTCGTGCAGGCGTTCAATTTCCATCGGGTAGTACCCGGGGAGGAACGCGCCGCCATTGAGGCCGAACTGCAGCGCGTACGGCCCGGCACGATCCTGACCGAGATGACGCCCGCGGGCGTGATACCGGCGCCGCTGCGCGCCCGCTATCACGTCATCGAATATGTCGAGCCGATGGCCGGCAACGAGGCGGCGTTCGGCCTGAACCTGTCCCACAATGGCGCCGTCATGGGCGCGCTCGAGCTGGCGCGCAGCACCGGCCAGCCGGCAGCCAGCGGCCTGTTCGCACTGGCCCAGGCGCCCGCGAGCCAGGCCAGCTTCGATCTGGTGCAACCGGTGTTCGACAAGCATGGCGTCCTGCGCGGTAACACCGCCGTCGTCCTGCGGGGCAAGGAACTGGTGCGCGAGTCGCTTGCGGCTGCCGGGCTGCTCGGTGGCGGCGGCATCTTCGTGTCGGTGTATGCCAGCGAGCTTGCCGACCCGGCCACCTTGCTGTTTTCGAACGGCCCGACGTCGGGCGCATCGCGCCGCGCGTTTGCCGGCTGGCTGCGCCCCGACCATGGCATGCACAGCACCGTGCTGCACGCGGGCGGGCGGCCCTGGCGCGTGGAAGTCGCTGCGGCTGAGCGCCCGTTCCTGGCCGACCATCTCGCCTCGCTGTCGCTGCTGTGCGGCGGCATTCTCGTCACGCTGATGGGCGCTGCCTTTGTGCAGTCGGCCGGCGAGCGGGCGCGCAAGGTGCAGCAACTGGTGCGCCAGCGCACATCGGAGCTGCGTCGCAGCAATCGCCAGCTGATCGACGACATGATCGCGCGCGAGCGTGCCGAAAAAGCACTGCTGCACAGCGAACAGCGTTTCCGCCAGCTGGTCTCGATGTCGTCCGACTGGTACTGGGAACAGGATGCCGAACTGCGCTTCACGATGATCACCGGCGGCTTCACCGAAAAGTCGGGTGTCGCCGTCGAAGGCCTGATCGGCAAGACGCGCTGGGAATACGTGCCGGGCCTGCTCGACAGCGACAGCGGACGCACACACCTGGCCAAGATGCAGGCACGCGAAGCGTTCAATAACCTTGAGTACCAGGTTCTCGATGACGACGGCAATGCGCGCTGGTTCTGCGTCAACGGCGAGCCGGTGTTTGACGATGCGGGTGCCCTCACCGGCTACCGCGGCACAGGCAGTGACATCACCGAGCGCAAGCTGACCGAGCAACGCGTGCACCACGTGGCCCAGCACGACGTGCTCACCGGGCTGCCGAACCGCTCGCTGCTGCAGGACCGCCTGAGCCAGTCGATCGCGTTTGCCAGCCGCAGCGACCGGCCGGTGTGGGTGATGCTGATCGACCTGGACCGCTTCAAGTTCGTCAACGACAGCATGGGCCACAAAGCCGGCGACGTATTGCTGGTCACCGTTGCGGCGCGCCTGCGCGCATCGCTGCGCGATGCCGACACCGTGGCGCGACTGTCGGGCGACGAATTCGTCGTGATCCTCAACGAGCATGCCGACGAACCCTTGTGCCCGGCCGTCGTGCAGCGGATCATGGATGCAGTAGCGCAGCCGGTCATGCTGGGCAACAAGGAGTTCTTCGTCACCTGCTCGGTGGGCGTGGCCGTGTTCCCGACCGAAGGCACGCTGAGCGAGAACCTGATCGAGCACGCCGACATCGCCATGTACCGCGCCAAGAAGCTGGGACGCAACAACTTCCAGTTCTTCACGCCGAGCATGAACGACGAGGCGATGGAACGCGTGCGCATCGAAGGCGCGCTGCGCAATGCGCTCGAGCGCAATGAATTCGTGCTGCACTACCAGCCGCAGGTCGACATGAAAACCGGCCAGATCGTGGGCATGGAAGCGCTGATCCGCTGGAACCATCCCGAACTGGGCATGGTGCCACCGGGGCGGTTTGTGGGCGTGGCTGAAGAAACCGGCCTGATCGTGCCGATCGGCGCCTGGGTCATGCGCACCGCCTGCGCCCAGAACAAGGCCTGGCAACTTGCCGGCTACCAGCGCCTGCGGGTGGCGGTGAACCTGTCGGCGCGCCAGTTCGGCGCGGCCGACCTGATGGCCAGCCTGGAGGCGACGCTGGCAGAAACCGGGCTCGACGCTGCCTGCCTCGAGATCGAGCTGACCGAGAGCCTGTTCATGAGCGACGTCACGCCGGCAGTGGAGTTGCTGCACCGGATGAAGGCGCTGGGGGTCAATCTGTCCATCGACGACTTCGGCACCGGGTATTCGAGTTTCTCGTACCTGTCGCGCTTCCCGATCGACGTGCTCAAGATCGACCGCTCGTTCGTGGCCGACATCACGCACGACGCCAATGACGCCGCCATCGTGTCGTCGATCATCGCACTGGCCCACAACCTGAAGCTGGCCGTGATCGCCGAAGGCGTCGAGACGCTCGCGCAGCTCGACTACCTGCGCAGCCACGGGTGCGACGAAATGCAGGGCTACTACTTCAGCAAACCCCTGCCCGCTGCCGATTTTGAAGCGTTGCTGATCGAGGGTCGCTGCCTGCCGATGCCCGCCCCTGCGCCCGACACGCAGCCGGCCTGACGCACTGCCAGTTGCAGGCTCACCACGGCAATTGGCAGAAAGCCATGTCATTACATGGCGGGAAAAACATTTGTATAGCTAAATAAACATTATTGGTCGTACAATCAGCGGGCCGATGGCAATCCCAAGACCTGGACACGATAATGAACATGAATGACATGCCTGATATGGCCGTCAAAGCCAACACGACCACGACACGCCACCAGCGCGTCGACGGCCGCACGTCCGATCTGGTCAACCAGGCGATCGCGTCGATTCCGACGCTGGGCCTGCAGCGCGCGGCAGAGTTCCTGGCCACGATGAACGTGCCGGCTGAAGTCGCGGTGCGGGTGCTCGTGTACCCGGCCCGCCGCCGCGCACACTGAACGGGCGGGCAGCTGCCACACGCAGCTGAACCAGAAGGAAAGTTTGAAGGCGGCCGTCAGCGACGGACCGCCGGCCGGATCAGCGGCGCTCTTCGTTCAGGGCGATATCGGCCAGCGACTCGCGACCCTTGTCGCTCAGGCCATGCCCACCGCCGTCGAGCGGCACGATGTGCGATTTGCGGTTCAGGAAACGCAGCACGTCGTCGTCGAGCGCCACTTGCGGATCGGCCGCCAGCGCGCGCAAACCCGTCACGCAGCGACGCAGAAACAGCACCTCTTCACCCTTGTCGGTCAGCGTCAGCCGCTTGTCGCGACCATAGGACATCAGCTTGATGCCACACAGGCGCTTCGAATTGCGCCCGACACAGGCACTGGCCATCTCTTGTTTACCGCCGCGCCGCACCATCTCGAGTGCGTCGTATTCGTCCGTCGTGAGCTTTTCGTTTTTCATTACCGCGTTTCGTTGACCAAAGGGCGCATGGTACGCGTCGCAGCGCGCCGGGGCAACCTTCAGCGCAGCGAACGCAGCAGCACCCAGCCCAGGCCGACACTGGCCAGCACGCCAAGCACCAGCGCAAGCTGCACGCTGCGCGAGCCCAGCAACGGGCTGCGGCCCAGATAAATCTTGTTGTACAACGTCGAACCCATGATCGTCTCCTGTTTGACATGTCACTGTCATTATAGAAACCGCTTTGTTGCGGTTCAGTGACAGACAGCACACGCCCCCTCTGCGCGGACGAAAAAGCAACACTTTTCGCCATGGTCTGGCGCGCGACATGGCCTGACGAGGGCTGTTAGGATCGTACAACATTGACAACGCTATTGGAGCACAGCATGACCGACACGACACCCCAGGTGGATCCTGAAAACAAGGGCCGCGCGATCTTCGATGAAGCCGACATCGGCAGCGGCGAACGCTCGCCCGGCCAGCACGACACCGAGCAGATGATTCGTGAGATCCCGGCACTGCCGCCAGCGGGCGCCGACGACAAGCAGGAAGATAAAGAAGACAAGCGCCAGGAACCCGGCGCCTGATTCAAGCAAGTACAGTATCAGTGTGCCCGGATCGGCGGTTCGGGCATGCTCGGCTCTTCGACCGGTGCATTGACCGGATCGGGGACGTCATCTGGCACCGGCGGCTGCGCAGGCGGCGCCAGCGGATCGTTCGGTGCATCCGGATCGGGCGTCGTGTGCGCGTGCTGGATGATCGGTTCGCGCGAGGCGTCGTTGGCATGGAATTGATTCATGGTCGCCTTTCGGTGGGTAATTGGGTCATGGCAGACTAGCATGCCAGCCTTGCCGGGGCCGTACGATTGCCTCGCAATGTGCCGCCATCTCTGCGGCAGGTGCCACCCTCCGGCGACTCGGCTATAGTGATGTTTTCACCACCTTCACCGCCCCCATGCGCCTATCCAGCCTGCTGCTTGCCCTCGTGCTTGGCGCCGCCACCAGCGTCCACGCCGCTCCGATGAAACTCGACGATTACCTGGCCCTGCGCGGCCCTGCTCCGACCACCACGCTGGCCTATGGCCCCGCCCCGTCCCAATACGCGGAACTGTTCGTGCCGGCGGGCGCCGGCCCGTTTCCTGTCGCGGTGCTGGTGCACGGCGGATGCTGGAACAGCAAATTCGGCGGCATCACGCAGTTTCGCAATATGGCTGGCGCGCTGGCCGCGCGCGGCATCGCCGTCTGGAACGTCGAATACCGGCGCATCGACGAACCGGGCGGCGGCTATCCTGGCATGTACCTCGACATGCACGCCGCGCTCGACCTGCTGAAGCAGCATGCGCCCGCGCACAAGCTCGACCTCGAACGCATCGTGGCGGTCGGCCATTCGGCCGGTGGCCAGCTGGTGCAATGGATCGCGGGCCGCGCGCGGATTCCTGCCAGCAGCCCGCTGCACCAGGCCAACCCGCTTCCGATCGACCGCATCGTGAGCCTGGGTGGGCTGGCCGACCTGCGCCATGAGGCGGCGCTGATCAAGACGAGCTGCGACCGCGATCTTGCGCAGCTAGCCGGCGAGGCCAGCGCGACGCGGCCGGATGTCCTGCTTGACACCAATGCTGCCGACCTGATGCCCAACGGGACCCGCACATGGCTGGTGACGGGGGCGCTCGACACAATTTCGCCGCCGCGCGTGGCGCACGACTACGCGGCACGGGCAAGGCAAGCAGGCGATATGGCTGAGGTCGTGATCCTGCCGCGGGCAAGTCATTACGATGAGGTGGCAACGAGTTCGCCGGCGTGGCCGACCGTGCTGGGGGTGATCGAGGGTGCGCTGAGTCTGCCGCCGAGCAAGCCGTAGACGGAAGCGGCGCGTCGCCGGGCGGCGACGCGGTCATGCAGGGTACAACGGCGATTACAGCGTTACTGCTGGCGCGACTTTTCTTCTTTCTTGACCTTCTTGGCTTCCTTCTTTTCCTTCATGGTCTTGGCCGGTTCTTTCTTGGTCGTCTTTTTTGCATCCTGACTCTTGCTCATGGTGGTGCTCCATTCATGGTGATTGCTGCGGATGTCATGAGAACGTGCCGGACAGCGCGTCGGGCATCATGCGGATAGTACCACCATGCTATCGCCGCCCGGTAGCGGCTCGCCGTGCCAGCGGGACGTCCAGCACCAGGTCATCGCGCGCCAGCGCCACGCAGGGCAGGATGTCGCCATCACGCCGTTCCTCCACCGACAAACCCGGCCAGTCGATCGTGTACGCCACCGCGCCGGCGCGCAGCCGGCACAGACAAGTGCGGCACGTGCCGTTGCGGCACGAACTGGGGATGTCGATGCCCGCTGCCTCGATCGCGGCCAGCAGCGTCGTGGCGCCGTCAACCGTGACGCTGGCGCCCAGCGGCAGAACGGTGATGGTGTAAACAGGGTTATCCATGGTGCAATTGTAGCCTCAATGAAACAGTTGACCGACTGTGAGTACGCTGACGCACAGACCCGCGCCCTGCAGAGCACTAGTCTATAGTTTTCCAGAAGCAAACCCGGAGACCGCATGAACAAGATGACCGCCCTGACCCTGATCGCCGCCCTTGGAGGCACGCTGACCCACGCCATCGCGCAACAGCCTGCCCCGCTGCCACCCGCCGCCCAACCGGCAACGACAGCCCAGAACACGACGATGTCGACGGCGGTCGCCGCTGCGCCCGGCGCCGTGCAGGATCCCGCGCTTGCCGAGCAGGCCGAATTCGAAAAGCTGCTGCGCGCTCAGGTGCTGCTGGAGCGCATCTATCTGTCGCCAGGCGAACTGGACGGCGCCTATGGCTCGAACCTGCGCCAGGCCTTGACCACGTTCCAGACCTTGCGCAAGCTGCCGGTCACCGGCAAGCTCGACGACGCAACCTGGAATGCCCTGGCTGTCGACACGACCCCTACGCTGGCCGAGTACGCGCTGATCGCCGAAGACGTCGAAGGTCCGTTCCAGCCGATTCCCGACACGATGATGGAAAAAGCCAAGCTCGACAAGCTGGGCTATGCCAACGTGCTCGAAGGCCTGGGCGAAAAATTCCATGCCAGCCCAGCCCTGCTGCAACGCCTCAATCCTGGCAAGACCTTTGCCCGCGCTGGCGAACGCATCATGGTGCCGAACGTGAGCGGCAAGGAACCGCTGGCGCAGGCGACCAAGGTTGTCGTGCGCGATGGTGCCAAGACGCTGCAACTGTTTGACGCATCGGGCCGCCTGCTGGCGCAGTATCCGGCCTCGACTGGCAGCAGCCGCGATCCGTTGCCAATTGGCACCTGGAAGATCGAGGGCGTGCACGCCAATCCAGTCTATAACTACAACCCGAAACTGTTCTGGGATGCCAAGCCCGGCGACAAGGCAACGCCGGTCAAGCCAGGCCCGAACAACCCGGTCGGCGTGATGTGGATCGACCTGTCCAAGCCGCACTACGGCATCCACGGTACGCCAGTACCGGGCCACGTGGGCAAGACCGAATCGCATGGCTGCATCCGCTTGACGAACTGGAGCGCGGCCGAAGTGGGCGCGGCCGTCTCGGCGGGCACCGAAGTGATCCTGCAAAAATAACGATCGCTACAGGCACATATGCGGCGCCGGTGGCGCCGCACGGAGAACACGATGAAATGGTTGATCACGTTTATCATCGGCGCCCTGGTCGGCGCCGCGATACTGTTCGTCGCGCTGCAGGACGTGCCGGAGACCCCGGCACCGGCGGTCACGGCTGCTGCCCCCGCAGCAGCCGGCATCCCGGCATCGCAAATCGACGGCCAGCTGCCACCAGCGCCGGTGGTGATGCCGAACCTGGAAGATGCCGACCTGCCGCTGCGTCCGACGCCTGAAGGCACTGCGGCTGCCGGTGCAGCAGCGCCCGCGACCATGCCGGGCAAGCTGCTGGTGCCGGTGCAGGGCATCAAGTCGGCCCAGCTGACCGATACCTTCTACCAGCCGCGCGGCGAGCAGCGCCAGCACGAGGCGCTCGACATCATGGCCCCGAGCGGCACGCCGGTGATCGCGGTCGCCGACGGCAAGGTCGTCAAACTGTTCCAGAGCAAACCGGGCGGCCTGACCGTGTACCAGTTTGACCCGACCGAGCAGTTTGCGTATTACTACGCCCATCTTGACCGCTACGCCGACGGCCTCGCTGAAGGCATGGACGTCAAGCGCGGCACGGTGATCGGGTATGTCGGCGTCACCGGCAATTCCGATCCCAATGCGCCGCACCTGCATTTCGCGCTCGTTTCGCTGACGGCCGAGAAGCAGTGGTGGAAAGGCACGCCCATCAATCCGTTTCCACTGATGAGCGATCAGTAACTGCTGCCGATGCGGACCCGGGCCCCGGGTCCGCAGTCGTTTCATCGATGTCGGCGCCCACGTTGATGGCAGCATAGGCACGCGTGACCGCCACCGCTTCGCGGCTTCCCACCCCATACAATTCTCCCGCCGCTTCAATCATCTTGGTGCGCGCATCAGCGTAGTTGGTGCTGGCCGTGAACTTGGTCGTGTTCGCACGGAACCAGATGCGAAACGCCTTGTCGATGCCGATACCCGTCATCGCGGCTGGCTGCCGCGTCAGGTAGCTGCTCCACGCGTCGCCTGTCTTGTCGGCATCCGATCCCCGCGCCAGGAAATAAAACATCCGGTTGTTGGGGCCACTGCTGTAATGCACGTCCAGGTTCTTGAGCGTCGTGCTCCAGGCATCGCGGCTGCTCCCGTCCTTGCTCGGCTTGATCATCCAGCGCAACGGCTTGCCGTCACGGGCGATCTCGCTGCCCAGCATCCAGTCGTTACCCAGCTCGGGCACGATGTTTCCGGTGCCGCCTGCGCGGGCATACGCCTCGACCACTTCGCCGGTGATGTCCGAACTCGACTCGTTCAGCCCGCCCGATTCGCCCTTGTAGAGCAGGTTCGACGTGGCAGCCGTGACGCCGTGGCCCATCTCGTGGCCGACCACGTCGATCGCCCCGAGGTTGGTGAAGAACGTGCCGTCGCCGATGAACATGCAGCGGCAGGTATCGCTGTAATACGCATTGTCGTAGCCGCGGTTGACGTGCACGGCGATATGGGTGGCGGTGTCGTGGCCGTCGAGCGCGCGCCAGCCCAGCACGTTCTGGTGCAGGTCGTAAGTGTTCATCAGGCCCCACATGGCGTTCACGGCTGCAGTCTGGCCGTTGGCACCCGTCGTGCTGGCGCCTTCGACGAACTGCTTGCCGTCGCCCCAGGTGTTGCTGACGTTGGTATACACGCGCCCGCTCGAGGTGGCGTGGTTGGCGTTGGTGATGGCCATCGCGCCGAACGAACCACCCTTGCCGCGCTGCGGGTCGAGCAGCTGGTACATATTGCCGGCAAAAGTCGTGCTGAGCGTAACGTTGCCGTTGTACTGACTCAGGCCGATGCCTTCCACGGTTTGCAGCATGTTCCAGCGCTCGATGATGGCACCTGTACGCGCATCGACAATGGCATCGTAGTAAATCGGTTGCTCGCCGCTGCGCAGCCGCACGCACACATGCCAGGCCAGCATGTAGTGGTCGACCGTCTCGACCACGTCGACCGCGTTCAGTTCGCTATCGGGCTTGGCAACGGCGCTCGGGGCACGCTCGTCGCGCATCACCGGATAGATCACCAGTTCGGCAGTGGGGAGCTTGACGTTGACGGCGCGGGGCGGACTGTTCTTGAGCGCGGCGCTGACGGCCGCCTTGCGCCTGATGACGGGCATGGTGTCGAAACCGGTAGCGGTCGACGTCATCCCACTGGTCGCGCCTCGCCCCAGCGCCAGACGCCGGGGCGAGGCGCTTTCGGACACGATCTGCTGGCGTGCATCGAGCACGACCACCGATTCGGCGCCAAAGATGCGCACCCCCTTGTACAGGTGCGCCACGCGCATCACGTGCGTGCCCTGCACGCCGGGATGCTGCGAGACGACCCGGTAGCTGTGATCGGCATCAAGGCCGATCGCCGGCCGGCGTGCATCGAGCTGATCCAGCACCAGCGCCTGCGCTTTGCTGTCAAGCTTGCCTGCAGCGCCCATCATCGGCGCAGCAGACACGCCAGGCGCCAGTACGATCGCGGCAGCCAGCACGACTGCCCTGAAAAACGGTTGAGGAATCATCTCGGCTCCATCCGGTAAGCCGGGCCAGGTGGCGCCGGTCATCGACCATGATGGACGTGCAAATAAACGAGTATTTGCTTGAGAACAATGTCCCCTACCTACGGCGCTTCATCAGATACACCGCCGTGCCAACGACGGCCACGCCCAGCGCAACCTTCTTCGCCAGGCCCGCCTTGTTGTGCTGGAACTCGGCCTTGATGCCCATCTCGGCCAGCACGTTCGGAATCTTGCCGCTGGCCAGATCCTCGCCGATGCCCTCGACCATATTCACGCGGTCGGCCACCAGCAACAGCAGCCAATGGCGCACATCGTTCTCGGTCAGCTTGAAGGCCTGGCGCCGGATCATGCCGGACAGCCCGGACGGCGGCTGCACCGTGCCGAACAGCGGCGTGCGGCCCGGGCGCTCGGTGGAGACAAGTACCTCGACGCGTTCTTTCTGCGGTGCAGGATCGCCGTCCGGCACGTTGATGAAACGTGGCGGCGTGCGTTCCATCGGCACGCCGGGCCGGTCCTTGCGGTCGAGGTCGGCGCCCCAGCCCTGGATGTGCGCCAGTTGCGCGCGGGTGGGCCGGCGTGGCGCAATCGCGCCGTGGACGTGGCCGACGTGGCCATCGTTCTCGTGTTCGCCCGGTGCGTGGTCACCGTCGTGCTGGTCGTTGGCGCTCACGATGTCGTTACGTGTCTGCATGATGTGTCCTCGTAGTGTTCTGCATTCGTGATCTGCATGTCGGTTACGCTGCGGTGCTCGCCTTGACGGCCCGTACTTCGTTCGCCCGCGGCGGAATCAGGATCGTCTTGATGCAGTTGTCGAGCTTGCTTGAGAAAATGTGATACGCATCCGATACTTCTTCGAGCGGCACGCGGTGCGTGATGATCGCTTTCGGATCGATGCGGCCGGCGCGGATGTGCTCAATCAAGCGCGGCAGATGGCGGCGCACGCTGGCCTGGTTCATGCGCAGCGTCAAGCCCTTGTTCAGCGCATTGCCGATCGGGACCGCGTTGAAGGTCGGCCCATACACGCCGACGATCGACACATTGCCGCCCTTGCGCACCGAGTTGATGCACCAGTGCAGCACGGTCGCCGCGCCAGCCTGCATCATCGTGTAGACGCCCGTGATGGTCTGCATCGTGTTGCCCGCCGCTTCGCAGCCAACCGCATCGATGCAGACGTCGGCGCCCATCCAGTCGGTCATCTTCTTGATGTGCAGCGCCATGTCGCGCACTTCCTTGAAGTTCACGACTTCGCACTGCGCGTAGTTCTTGACGAATTCGAGGCGGTATTCGATCTCGTCGACGACGATCACGCGGCCCGCGCCCATCAGCCAGGCCGACTTGGCGGCAAAGATGCCGACCGGGCCAGCGCCGAACACGACCACCGTGTCGCCTTCCTTGATGTCGCCCATTTCGGCGGCCTGGTAACCGGTAGGCAGCGCGTCGGTGAGCAGCACGGCGTCATCGTCATGGATGTCGTCCGGGATGATCATCGGGCCGACGTCGGCCATCGGCACGCGCACGTACTCGGCCTGGCCGCCGTCGTAGCCGCCGGCCGTGTGCGAGTAGCCATAGATCGCGCCAACCGCGGTCGATTGCGCATTCGTGTTGTTGCAATTGCCATACAGCTCGTGTTGGCAAAAGAAGCAGGAGCCGCAAAAGACGTTGAACGGCACCAGCACCTTGTCGCCCACCTTGAGCTTGTGGACATCCGACCCGATTTCTTCAACGATGCCGATGAATTCGTGGCCAAAGGTATGGCCGACGCGCGTATCGGGCACGAGGCCGTGGTACAGGTGCAGGTCGGAACCACAGATGCAGGCGCGGGTGACGCGCACGATGGCGTCACCGGGGTGTTCAATCACGGGCTCGGGCTTCTGGTCGGCGCGCACACGGTAGGGCCCGCGGTAGTTCATGGCAAGCATAAGCACTCCTTGGCAAGTTCTAAAAGTTGATGTCGGCGCGCCCTGAATAGCGTGCTGATCCGACACCAACTTATGTCAAGTTACCAAGAATTACCATATGCGCACGGTAACGAACACGCATTTTTACGCACTTACCCCGAATTAACGTCCGCCTTTATACCCGACAGGAAACTTTCTCACGCCTTTTATAGATTTTTGGCATCAAACGTATTGCACGAAGCCACTTCACCACTCTCCAGGCCACGTTCGAACCAGCGAACGCGTTGCGCCGACGTCCCGTGCGTGAACGAGTCTGGCATTACCACGCCGCGCGACTGCTTTTGCAGCGCATCGTCGCCGATCGCGCTGGCAGCGTTCAGCGCAGCTTCGACATCGCCCTGCTCCAGGATCTTCGCACGCTGATCGGTGCGCTTGGCCCAGACACCGGCGAAGCAGTCGGCTTGCAGCTCGAGTTTGACTGACAGGACATTGCCCTGCTTTTCCGACGCGTTCTGCTGGGCCGTATGCACCTTGTCGGAAATCCCGAGCAGGTTCTGGACGTGGTGGCCGACCTCGTGGGCGATCACGTACGCCTGGGCAAATTCGCCGCCAGCGTTGAACCGTTGCTGCATCGTGCGGAAGAAATCGAGGTCGATGTAGACCGATGCATCGGCCGGGCAGTAGAACGGTCCTGTCGCGCTCTGGCCGACACCGCACGAGGTGTTCGTGCGGCCGTCGAACAGCACGAGTTTGGCCGGCTGGTATTGCGCATTCTGTTCGGTGAAGATCTGGGTCCATGCATCTTCGGTGTAGGCCAGCGTGGTGCGCACGAACTTGCTTTCGCGGTCGTCGGCCGGCGCCGCGCGTGGCTGCGACGATTGCTGCACCTGCGGCGCGCCACCACCCGACAGCAGGCTCAGGATCGTGGCAGGCGAGACGCCCAAAAAGTAGGAACCCACCAGTGCGATGACGATGGTGCCGATGCCGATCGAGCGCCCGCCAATGCCGAAGCCACCACCACCTCCCCCGCCACTGTCGCCCCGACGGTCTTCGACATTGCTGCTTTCACGGTCACCATCCCAACGCATACGTTCTCCTAGTCGTCCAGTTATTGATTCAGCGGCTGTTGCGCTTGAGGTTGGAGGTATCGGCGCGCTCGCGCGCATCCTTGCCGCGCAGATCATCGGCGGGCGCCAGGCCTGCACGCTGCTCGTCGTTCAACGCGCGCTCGCGGCGTTCGCGGGCGATTTCGCGGTCCATGCGTCCGCGCGGGACGTCGTCCATGTCAAAGCTTTTCATGTTGGCTGTTCTCTCTCGGGTCGTTATCGTTGTCGTTGTCGTTGTCGTTTCGCTATGTTGGTGAGTATGGTCGGTCGCCATCATCCGGTATGTTCGAATCATCACATATTGCATCAAATTCCATCGACATACGGCGCGGTTGGGGCGCGCCAATCCTGCCTTATTCGTGCGATGCTTGCGCCATGACACCATTCCAAGCCAACGCTCTGCTCACTCTTGGCACGACCCTGCGCCAGGCCGGTTACCGCTTCATGACCGTCACACCATCGACGCACCGGCGCATCAACGGCCGGCCCGGCAACGAAAAGGCACGCGACCTGCGTGACGTGTTCGGCTGGAGCCGGCCGTTTACCCCCGCCGTTCTGCCGCCCGGCATGCTCGATTTGATGGCATCGGCCGGTGTGCTGGAGGGCGGCGGCGACGAACTGCGCTCGACCGTGCGCGCCTCGACGCTGGACGACCTGCTGCTGTTTCACTCGGCCTTCCCCACGCATGCCGACAATGCCGTGTTCTTCGGGCCGGACACCTACCGTTTCGTCGGCGCCATGCGGCGGGCGTTCGCCTCAGCCGATCCCGCGCCCATGCGCGCGGTCGATGTCGGCTGCGGCAGCGGCTCCGGTGCGCTCACGGTTGCGCGTGCCTTCCCGGCGGCCGACGTGATCGGCGCCGATGTCAACACGGCCGCGCTGACGCTGGCCCGCGTGAATGCAGAATTGAACGGTGTGACGGGGTTCACGGCCTGCGAAAGCGATCTGTTTGCCGGTGTCGCGGGCGACGTTGACCTGATCGTCTCGAATCCGCCGTTCGTCGTCGATCCGGATGGGCGCCGCTACCGCCACGGCGGCGGCGAACGTGGCGCCGAACTGTCGCGCCGCATCGTCGAAGAAGGCCTGGCGCGCTTGCGCCCCGGCGGAAGGCTGCTGCTGTACACGGGCGTTGCGCTGTCGGGAATCGATGACCACTTCCTGGACAGCATCCGTGCGCGGCTCGACGCAGAATGCACTTCGTGGTCGTATGAAGAACTCGACCCCGACATCTTCGGCGGGCAACTTGGCGAGGCCGGCTACGAAGAGGTCGAGCGGATTGCCGCAGTGTGGCTGCAGGCGCGCAAACGCTAAGCCAGTGCCGTCAGCCGGGATTGTTCCTGCGCCGGCGCCAGAAGCGGTCCATGATCGGTTTGACGCTCAGGCCGTGGGCCAGGATCGACAGCATGATCACGGCAATCGTGATCTGGCTGAGCTGGCTTGCCAGGCCGGATGGCAAGTCGTGGTTGATTGCATACATCAGGTAATACAGCGAACCGATGCCGCGCACGCCGAACCAGGCGATCATCGACGTCACGCGCGGCGAGCGCCCACAGCCCAGCAGCCCCAGGTAGACGCTCAGCGGGCGCGCCACCACGAACAGGAACAGCGCCGTCAGGACCGTCTGCCAGGTCCAGCTCTGGATCGCCAGCATGCCGCCCAGCAGCAGCACCAGCGTCAGTTCGGACAGGCGCTCGATGTGCTCCTTGAACACGAGCGACTCGGAACTGACCGACAGCGGCGCCTGGGCTTCGGCGGCGGGGCTGGCAGGCGGCTCGTCCGGCACCAGCAAACCCTGGCGATCCTTGTGCGCGCCCGACGCCGTCAGTTCGGTATGGCGCAGCGCGACGCCGGCCGCAAACACGGCCAGGAAGCCCCATGCCATGCACATCACCGTCACCGCATACACGACCGCAATCAGCCCCAGGCCGACCAGATCGTCCAGCACCTCGTGCTTGGGTTCGCGCCCGCGCAGCATCCAGCCCAGGCGCCCGACGGCGTAGCCGCCCAGCGCGCCGATCAGGATGGCGCCGAACGTGGCCCAGATGACTTCCACCGCGAACCAGTGCAGGCCGAAGTCGCCAAGCTCATGCACACCCAGCAAGCCAAGGCCCAGCATCACGAACGGAAACGCGGAGCCATCGTTCATGCCCGCTTCGCACGTCAGCGTGAAGCGCAATTCGTCGCGATCGTCGGGATGGCGCACCTGAACGTCCGTGGCCAGCACCGGATCGGTCGGCGCCAGAATGGCGCCCAGCAGGATACCGGCCCCAAGCGGCAGCCCCAGAACGTAGTACGCGAACGCAGCCACGAGCGCGACACTGATGGTCATCGACACCCACGCGAGCCGCAGCGCCGGCACCCAGCGTGGCCAGCGAATCGGCACCGGCATCTTGACGCCCGCCGAGAACAGCGAGACCAGCACGGCGATCTCGGTGAGCGTTTCCAGCAGATGCGATTGGCCGATGGGATCGAACGAAAACACATGAAAGCCCGCCGGCCCAAGGACGAGCCCAACGCCCAGATAGATGATCGCGGACGTGACAGGCAAGCGCGCGAGAGTGGACGCCGCAAGGCCGCGCGCCAGCATCAGCATGCCGATCAGGAAAAACCAGTGAGTTGTCGACATGAGATAGCCAGCAGTTTGAATCGGGGGATTGTACGGACAATGTCTGTACACGCCCGTTGTGTAGCCGGCAGGAATTATCCGAGCAAAGCGGGCAAAGCCGGGGTCAGGTCTGACATTCGGACACGATCTCGACAATCACAAGCAAAGCGGGGGTCAGGTCTGACATTCGGACACGAGCTCGACAGTCGGGCAGTCGGAACTCACTGGCACCGGGCCATGCTAATACTGGTCGGGCTACGATTGAAGGTGGGTAAGGCTGAGGTCGTGTCCGAATGTCAGACCTGACCCCGGCTGTGCCGTTGGAAGTGCGGAATGAAAAAAGCCACCTTGCGGTGGCTTTTTTTTGCTACTTGGCGGAGAGGGTGGGATTCGAACCCACGGTACGCTCGCGCGTACGCCTGATTTCGAGTCAGGTACATTCGACCACTCTGCCACCTCTCCAGATTCGGTCGTCTCGCATCGCTGCGAGAGGCCGCATTATACCGGCACCCTGGCGAACCTTGCAAGTAATGGGTCGCAACTTTTTAAAAGCAGCATCCACGGCCTGCCATTCACCAGAGCGTGACATCGTGCCGGCACCGACGTTTACACGCCATTGACAGGTGCGCCCTGCTCTTTTGCCCTGTTTTTACGCCAGCGTCGCTACGCTGGGCAGATCGAATCCGTTCAGGAAGACAGCCATGATCATCGCCATCGTCAATCAACACAGCAGCCCGGAGCGCACGGTCGTCGCGCGCAATCTGGCGGTGCTGCGCGCGCGCAGCGGCCGGCGGGTGTGCCTGATGACGACCGCCGGAAATGGCGACAGCGACTGGTCCGGGGATCGCAACCAGGCCGGCGTGCAGCCGTGGATCGAGACGCACCAGGTGGGCAGCCGCGCGGTCAAGACGCGCCTGGCCGCACTGCGACCGCTGTTCGACGACATCCTGATCGACGCCGGTACGCGTGACACCGACGGCTGCCGCTGCGTGCTGGCCGAGAGCCGGCTGGTGGTGGTGCCGGTGCGCAGCGGCGCCCTCGAGCCTGACCTGCAATACCGGCTGCTGGCCCGCCTGCATGGCGCGCGCACGTTCAATCCCGCCATGCGGGTGCTGTTCGTCGCGGTCAGTGGGGCCGCCGGCCCAGGCGTCAGCGAGCGCGCCGCCGTACTCGCGCACGTGGCGCAGGTCGACGATGCCACGCTGGCGGAGACGGTCCTGCACGCGCCGGCCGCGTTCGACTACGGGCCTGGCCGCTGCGTGTCGGACGCCGCTACCTGCGATCCCGATGCCGCCGCCGAACTGCGCGCGCTGTACGACGAGGTGTATCCGGTTGCGGCGCCAATGGTATTCGCCGTGCAGGCGCAAATCGGTCGCCAGGACTGTTTGACACCCCGGATGTCATTGCAACCCTAGGAGAAATCACGATGAAACACTTTACTGTTCACAGCCCCGCCCTGCGACGCCTGCCGCCCGCCGATCACACGATGCTCGTCTGGCTGCAGGTCGACACCGCATCGGCCACGAGCTTGCGCCAGGCGGTGATCCGCGCGGGCCTGGACGCGGTACGGTTTCTGCGCATCGACGCCTGCCCCAGCGGGTGCAACGTACGCGCGTTGCTGTGCGTCGAGCGCGACGCCGCCCCGGCACTTCAGGCGCAGTTGTTGCAGCGCCTGCCCGGCTGCCAGTGGCATGCGGCGCCGCGCCGCCAGGCTTAGGCGATATCGAGGCGCTCGTGCGGCGCGAACTCGTGATAGATGTCGGGCTGGTGCGTCGGGATGTACACGCTCAAGCGTTTGCCGCGATGGAAGACGCCGCGCAGGCTGTTGCAGGCCGCCCACGCATGCTCGTACGAATCCGCAATGTGCAGCACGGCCCAGGGACTGTCGGGCGAACCTTCGCGGATCATGTCCACCTGCGTGATGTGAAAGTACGGGGTGAAGCTCTCGATGATGGCGCTTTCGCTGGCATCGGCGTGCAGGCCGGACAGGATGACTTTCATGGGTGTTCTCCAGATTCAGGCAGTGGTGGATCGAGCAAGTCGCGCAGGTCATAGGTATGGCGCGCGATCATCAGTTCTTCATTGGCGGGCACCAGCCAGACGGCGACCCGGCTCGATGCGAGGCTGATGCGGGTCGGACCGGCCGCCGGCGCCGCGTTGGCGGCCGGGTCGAGTTCGACGCCGAGCCAGGCCGCATCACGGCACACCGCGGCGCGCAGCCGCGCGCTGTTTTCGCCGATCCCGCCCGAGAACACCAGCGCATCGAGTCCGCCCAGGCTGGCGGCCAGCGAACCCAGTTCGCGGCCGATCCGGTACACCAGCAGATCGATCGCCCGTTGCGCGCGCGGATCGCTGCTCGCTTCGAGCACGCGCATGTCGGACGACACGCCCGACACGCCCAGCAAGCCCGACTCGTTGTACATCATGCGCTGCACGCCCTCCACCGTCATGCCCAGTTCTTCGATCAGGTAGATGACCACGCCCGGGTCGAGCGCGCCGCAGCGCGTGCCCATCGGCAAGCCGTCGACGGCCGTGAAACCCATCGTGCTGGCCACGCTGCGCCCGCCCTGCATCGCGCACATGCTGGCGCCGTTGCCCAGGTGCGCCGCGACCACGCGCGCGCCGGCCAGGGCCGGGTCGCACAGCGGCAGCGTGGCCGCGATGTATTCGTAGGACAGCCCGTGAAAGCCATAACGGCGGATGCCCAGGCTGGTAATCGCCTCCGGCAGCGCGAACGCCTGCGCCAGCGCCGGCTGCGCCGTGTGAAACGCGGTGTCGAAGCAGCCGACCTGCAGCAGCCCGGGCCGCAGCGCCATCAGGGCACGTACCGGCGCCAGATTGTGCGGCAGGTGCAGCGGCGCCAGCGGAATCAGGCCGGCCAGCCGGTCGAGCACAGCCTCGTCCAACTGCACCGGCCCGCTGAAGTCGACGCCGCCGTGCACGATGCGGTGACCGACCGCGCACACGCGATAGCCATCCAGGTGGCCCTCGGCAAAATCGATCAGGTACACCATCCCGGCCTGGTGGTCGAGTGGCGCCGTCCAGGCATGTTCACCGATCGTGTGACCGTCGGCGTCGCGTGCGATAAAGCGCGCGGCGCCCCGATACAGCCCGTCGATCTTGCCCGTGAAAAGCGGCGCCAGATCAGGCAACGCATGCAGCGAAAACTTGATGCTCGACGAGCCGGCATTGATGACGGCGATGCAGTCCTGCGTCGCCATCAGCGCCCCGCCACGCTGGCGTTGGCCGTGGCGTTGGCCAGTTGATGCCGCGCCAGCAGCACGGCGACGGCGCACGACGCCAGGCGCGCAGCCACCGAATCGGCGCGGCTGGTCAGGATCAGCGGCACGCGCGCACCAAGGACGATGCCGGCCGCCGCCGCTCCGGCCATGAAGGTCAGGCTCTTGGCCAGCATGTTGCCCGCTTCCAGATCGGGCGCGACGAGCACGTTGGCGCGCCCGGCCACGGGCGAATCGAGCCCCTTGACGGCGGCGGCCTGCGGATCGATCGCATTGTCCATCGCCAGCGGACCGTCGAGGATCGCGCCGGTGATCTGGCCGCGGTCGGCCATCTTGCACAGCGCCGCCGCATCGATCGTCGATGGCATCTTGTCGCTGACGGTTTCCACTGCCGCCAGGATCGCCACGCGCACGCCCTCGAAGCGCAGCACGTGCGCCAGGTCGATCGCGTTCTGCACGATGTCGCGCTTTTCGGCCAGCGTCGGGATGATGTTGATGGCGGCGTCGGTGATGATGAGCGGTTCGCTGCGCCCCGGCACGTCCATCACGAAGCAGTGGCTCAGGCGCCGCGCCGTGCGCAGGCCGGTCGTGGCGGCGACCACGGCGCCCATCAGTTCATCGGTGTGCAGGCTGCCTTTCATCAGCGCGGCGGCCTGCCCTTCGCGCACCAGTTCGACGGCGCGCGTGGCCGAAGCGTGGCTGTGCGCCGTGTCGACCAGGCGCAGCGCGCCGATGTCCAGGCCAGCGGCATCGGCCGCGGCATGGATGCGCGCCGCCGGCCCCACCAAAATCGGCGTGATCAGGCCGATACGGGCCGCGTCGAGCGCCGCTTCGAGTGCATAGCGGTCGCACGGATGCGCCACCGCCACCGTCACCGGGCCGTTGGCGCGGCCTGCTTCAATCACGCGGTCGTAATACGGATGCGCGGTCGCAACTACTGTCGGCACTGCTGTCGGCACTGCTGTCATCTATCTCTCCTTGAACGTGGGTACATCACCAGTACCCGAGCAACTTCCACCACAGGCCGCCGACGACGGCAAACACCGCCAGCTCGAACAGGCACATGATGAACCCGACCTTCCACCACAGCCCCATCGTGACATACCCGCTGCCGAAGATGATCGGCGAGGTGCCGGTGGCGTAGTGGGTCAGCGTCATCATGATGCCCGACGCCGCGGTCATCATCAGCAGGAACAGCACCAAATACTGGCCAGGCACCAGCGCGGCGCCGACCGACAGAAACGCGAACATCATCGCGCTGATGTGGGCCGTGGTGCTGGCAAACAGGTAGTGCGACAGCACGAAGGCCAGCACCAGCACGCTCGCTGCGGCGCCCCACCCCATGCCGCTGGCGACGATGGCGTCGCGCATGCCGTTCGAGGCCCAGCCAATCACGCCCATCTTGTTGAGCTGCTCGGCCAGCATGACGAGCGCGCCGAACCAGATCAGCGTATCCCACGCGCTTTTCTCGGACAGGATATCGTCCCAGTCGAGCGTGCCCGTGATGATCAGGATGAACAGGCCGACAAAGGCGACCACGGTCGGGTCGAGCGTGAACGCGCTGCCGAAAAGCATGGCCGGCACGTTCGCCCATAGCATCAGCAGCAGGCCGAAGGTGCCGAGCATCACGCGTTCGCTGGCCGACAAGGGCCCCATGCGCGCGAGTTCGCCCCGCGCGAAACCGATCGCATCCGGTGTCTGCTTGAGCTCTGGCGGCGCCAGCAGGTAGATAATCAGGGGCATCAGGAACAGGCATACGAGGCCCGGCAGCACCATGCACAGCGCCCACGTGGTCCAGCTGAGCTGAAATGTCTGGCCACTGGCGCGCGCGACGAAGTCGACCACCAGCGGATTGGGCGCGGTGGCGGTGACGAACATCGTCGAGGTGATCGGATTGGCGTGGTAATTGACGAGTGCCAGGTACGTGCCCACCTTGCCCTCGGTGCCCTTGGCCGGGTCGGAATCGAACGACGCGGCGATCGACTTCATGATCGGGTGGACGATCCCGCCGCCGCGCGCGGTATTGCTGGGCGTGAACGGCGCCAGCACCAGCTCGCACACGGCCAGCCCGTAGCCGATGCCGATCGTGCGCTTGCCCAGCAGCGCGATGAAATTGAGCCCGATGCGGTTGCCCAGGCCCGTCTTTTTCAGGCCGCGCGAAATCAGCACGGCAACGACGATCAACCAGATCAGCGGGCTGGAAAAGCTGCCCAGCGCATCGGCCATCGCGCCCTTCGATGAACCGGATGTCACTTGCGACAGCGCCACGATGACAATCGCCATCAGCGCCATGACGCCGATCGGCATGACTTTCAGGATGATGGCAACGATGGTGGTGAGAAAAATCGCCACCAGCGTCCAGGCGCCAGCGGTCAAGCCTGCAGGGTGCGGAATAACCAGCAGCGTGAGCAGTACGGCGGTGGTGATCAGTGCAGGAATCAGGCGAAACGGCACGGCCTGATTGAAATAACGAAATGCGGCCTGCAAGCGCAACAGCATGAACTTCCTTCTACGTAACCGATCAGCCAACGAAAATATTGACTACTGGTCTGATAGTAACAGGAATATATTGCACCGCATCAATCATCGAGCGGTTTGGTCGGGTATTCACGCAGGTTGTGGTTGATCGCATGGCCAGTCTTATGATGGGTCTTTACACAGAGTCGCCCCGACGATGACCACGATCCGCCCCGCATGCCCGCTTGACGCCGCCCGCATCTGCGCCATTTACAACCCCTACGTCGACGGCACGACCATTTCGTTCGAGGAAGCGCCTGTATGCCGGCTTGCTGGACGCGTTGCGCACGCGCGGCCTGCACACGGTCATTGCCGGCATTGCGCAGCGAACGAGCGCAGCGTCCGCCTGCACGAACGCCTGGGCTTTGCCAAGGTCGCACCTTTTCAGAAGTGGGCTTCAAGCTCGGGTTGTAGTTCGATGTCGGCTATTGGCAAATGCGTTTGGCGCCAGGCTAGACGGGTTCCGCAGGCTCAACCGGCCGCCGCGCGTAGCGGCCCGCAATCACCGCGCACACGATCAGCTGGATCTGGTGGAACAGCATCAGCGGCAGCACCACCATGCTGATGCTGGCGGCAGGAATCAGCACGTGGGCCAGCGGAATGCCCGTGGCCAGGCTTTTCTTCGAGCCGCAAAACACGATCGTAATCTCGTCGGCCTTCGAAAAACCGAAGCGCCGCGCCAACCACGTCACCACCAGCATGACGACCGCCAGCAGGAGGATGCAGACCAGGATCAGGTTGCCCAGCATGGCGGGCGGCACGCGTGACCACAGCCCTTCCACTACGGCTGCGCTGAATGCGGAAAACACCACCAGCAGAATCGAGCCCTGGTCGACGCCCCTGACCAGGCTCTTGTGGCGATCGACCCAGCCACCGATCCAGCGCCGCGCAATCTGGCCCGCAACGAATGGCAGCAACAGCTGATAGACGATCATCAGGACCGAATCGAGCGATGCACCGGCACCGGACGAGGCCGGCATCGCCACGCTGACCAGTAACGGCGTGAGAAAAATACCGAGCAGGCTCGATACCGAGGCGCTGCAGACCGCCGCTGGCACATTGCCACGCGCCGCCGCCGTGAACGCGATCGACGACTGCACGGTCGAAGGCAGCAAACACAGGAACAGGATGCCCAGATACAGCTCGGGCGTGAGCAGCAGCAGGATGGCGGGCTTGAACAGCAGCGCCAGTACGGGGAACAGCGCGAAGGTGCACAGCAGCACCAGCAGGTGCAGGCGCCAGTGGGTCGCACCGGCGATGATCGCGGCGCGCGACAGCTTGGCGCCGTGCAAAAAGAACAGCACGCCGATCATCACCACCGTGACGATCTTCAGCACGGCAGCAACGTCGCCCTGCGCCGGGAAGATGCTGGCGGCAGCCACCACGGCCAGCAGCATCAGGGTCATTCGGTCCGGCAGAAATCGGGGTGCAAGTCGTGCGAGCATGGGAAGTCCTGGCAGCGTTCGGGAATGAAAAAAGCCACCTTGCGGTGGCTTGTTCCATGCTACTTGGCGGAGAGGGTGGGATTCGAACCCACGGTACGCTCGCGCGTACGCCTGATTTCGAGTCAGGTACATTCGACCACTCTGCCACCTCTCCTGATTCGGTCGATTCTTGCTGTGAGCTGCAAGAGACCGCCATTATAGCGGATTGCTCGGGAAATGGAAGGGAGAAAATGCGCGCTGGCTAATTCCCTCTTCCGTCACCCGATTCAAGCCGCCGGGCTCAAGCGCTCAAGGCCACCCATGTACGGGCGCAGCACCTCAGGCACGATCACGCTGCCGTCAGCCTGCTGGTAATTCTCGAGCACGGCCACCAGCGTGCGACCCACGGCCAGACCCGAGCCGTTGAGCGTGTGCACGAGTTCGGGCTTGTTCTGGGCATTGCGGAAACGGGCCTGCATGCGGCGCGCCTGGAACGCTTCGCAGTTCGACAGCGACGAAATCTCGCGGTAGGTGTTCTGCGCCGGCAGCCAGACTTCGATGTCGAAGGTCTTGGCGGCCGAGAAGCCCATGTCGCCCGTGCACAGCAGCATGACGCGGTACGGCAGGCCAAGCGAGGTCAGGATGAATTCGGCCTGGCCGACCATCTCGTCGAGCACCGCGTACGACTGCTCCGGGTGCACCACCTGGACCAGCTCGACCTTGTCGAACTGGTGCTGGCGGATCATGCCGCGCGTGTCGCGGCCGTAGCTGCCGGCTTCGGAGCGGAAGCATGGCGTGTGCGCCGTCATCTTGAGCGGCAGCGCGTCCAGCGCCAGGATCTCGTCGCGCACGACGTTGGTCAGCGAGACTTCGGACGTCGGGATCAGGTAGAAGGTCTCGCCTTCGCCTTCGACGCCGCCTTTTTTCACCGAAAACAGGTCGGCTTCGAATTTCGGCAGCTGGCTGGTGCCGCGCAGCGAATCGGCGTTGACCATGTACGGGGTGTAGCACTCGGTGTAGCCGTGGCGTTCGGTGTGCGTGTCAAGCATGAACTGCGCCAGCGCGCGGTGCAGGCGCGCCATGCCGCCCTTCATCATCGAGAAGCGCGAACCGGTGATCTTGGTGGCGGTTTCGAAGTCCAGGCCCAGGCGCTCGCCGATGTCGACGTGGTCGCGCACGGCGAAGTCGAATGCCGGCACAGCGCCGACCTTGCGCACTTCGACGTTGCCGCTTTCATCCAGACCCTGCGGGGCACTCTCGTGCGGCAGGTTCGGCATGGCGGCCATGAACTGGGCCATGCTCTCCTGCACCTTCGCCAGCGCCGCTTCATTGGCCTTGAGCTCGTCGGCCAGGCCCGCCACTTCTGCCATCACGGCCGTCGTGTCTTCGCCTTTGCCCTTGAGCATGCCGATCTGCTTTGACAGCGCATTGCGCTTGCCCTGCAGTTCTTCGGTGCGCGTCTGGATGGCCTTGCGTTCGGCCTCCAGTGCACTGAAGGCGGACACATCGAGCTGGTATTTGCGGGTCGCCAGGCGGGCGGCAGCGGTGTCGATGTCTTTGCGGAGAAGTTGGATGTCAATCATGTCGGGTTGGACCAGGCTGTGTGTATCGAAACCACAATTGTACCAAGCCGACTGGCATTCCTTGCGAGATTTGGCAGTCGCTCTGCCGGGCCCTCGCCTGCCCACCGGTTGGCGGCGAGTTACAGTGTGGCGGCCAGGCGCGGCGCGCTCACGACGACGGTCTGGATGCTGGCCATGTCGAGCTTTGGCGCGGTCGATGCCGCGATCGTGATCGGCCGTTCGCTGGCGGTGACGTAGCTGCCAACCAGGCCCAGTGCAACAACGGCCAGGAACAGGGCTTCGAAGTTTTTACGGATGTTCATGATGGCTCCTCGGTGGTGGTTTCAGGGTCCGCAAACTTGCTGCGGTATGGTGGTACTGTAGTCACCACGCCCCTGCACCGCCATCGACATGCGACCAAATGCACGATCCGCAGCGCAGAATGCGCCAATGTGCGACCGACCGCAACGCTGCCCGCAACACCGCCCGCATCACCACCCGTCACTCAGCGGCGGCGTGCCATGGGCCCAGGTGAGAACACGTTCAGTGCGAGCCTGGCGCCGTACAGCACGATGAGCGTGCCGGCCAGGTCACCGATGAACATGACCACGAAGCCATGCCACAGATCCTGCCCGCCCGTTAGTGCGAACCAGACGTGGTGCATGGCCGGACTCATGACGGAAAACAGCAGCGCAAAGCAGAACAACCGCTGGCCGCTCATGCCGCGCAGCGAGGCACCGATGCCCGACGCCAGCAATGCGCGGTAGGCAAGGTATGGGGCCAGCGCCGACAGGATGCCGCCGATGAACGAGCGCAGTGGAGCATCCGGAAACATGTAGAAGAAGCAGATGCCCCATGACGCCAGCAGCAGGCCGATGGCGCCGGCTTCGGCAAACAGCAGAACGCTCAGCAGGCGCACCCCGGCAGGCAGATAGATCATGTTGATGCCGGGCGCAAACTCGAGGTGCGTAAACAAGACTTCGTTCAGCAGGATCGTGGCCAGGAACAGGATCGCGGTACCCGCGACCAACGTACATTCAAACTGCAGCTGACGCATGACCGGGAGGCTTTCGTTACAATGTCAATACATTGGACAGACGCAGGATTATAAGCGGGCAGTTATTATCTGCGGCGCGCAGGTCTGCGATTGACACCGGTGCAATCAATATTATCCATATTGGGTATGGGAACTCGATGAGTCACGATAAATCAACAACGCGACCGGCTGATATCTACCTGCGCTTCCTGCATCTGGTCGATGCCTTGCGCACGTTGCCCACGCTGGGTCCGCTGGACGCGCGCGAAGAGCGCGTGCTCACCGTTGTCGCCCGCGCAGCGCAAGCACATCAGCGCCTCTCCGTACGCGACCTGATGGCGCAGGAACACCTGGGCGCGCCCGCCACCATCCATGCGCGGGTCACGGCGATGCGCAAGAAAGGCTGGCTGACGCTCGCCGACACCGAAGACACCCGGCGCAAGCAGGTCGACCTCACGCCGGCCGCGCTGGCGTATTTCGATGAACTGTCCGGCCTGCTGGTGAAGGCGGCCGAGGGTCGCTAACGGCGTGCTTCGTCGTCCAGCCCGCGCAGCCACGCCATCTTTTCGGCGATCTTGGTCTCGATCCCGCGCGGCACCGGCTGGTACCAGCCGGGCTCGGGCATGTCGTACGGCAGATAGGTCTCGCCTGCCGCATACGCGTTCGGCTCATCGTGCGCATACCGGTAATCGTGACCGTAGCCCAGTTCTTTCATGAGCTTGGTCGGCGCATTGCGCAAGTGGACCGGCACTTCGCGCGACTTGTCCTTGCGTACGAATGCCATCGCCGCATTGAACGCGTTGTAGCCAGCATTGCTCTTGGCGGCAATCGCCAGATAGATCACTGCCTGACCCAGTGCCAGCTCGCCTTCGGGCGAGCCCAGCCGCTCGTAGGTGGCGGCGGCATCATTGGCCAGCTGGATCGCACGCGGATCGGCAATGCCGATGTCTTCCCAGGCCATGCGCACGATGCGGCGCGACAGGTATTTGGCGTCGGCCCCGCCGTCGAGCATCCGGCACAGCCAGTACAGCGCGGCATCCGGGTGCGAACCGCGCACCGATTTATGCAGCGCCGAGATCTGGTCGTAGAAATTGTCGCCCCCCTTGTCGAAGCGGCGCACGTTCAGCGTCAGCGCATTCTCGACGAAGTCGGCCGTGATGTGCGTGATGCCGGCCGTGTCGCTGGACGTCTTCGTTTGCTCGAGCAGGTTCAGGAAGCGGCGCGCGTCGCCGTCGGCGTAGCCGATCAGCGTGTCGATGGCGACCTCGTCAAATTCGAGGTGCTGCAGCACGGATTCTTTGGCACGCGCCAGCAACTGGCGCAGCTCGTCATCGGTGAGTGCCTTGAGCGTGTACACCTGCGAGCGCGACAGCAGTGCCGAATTGACCTCGAACGACGGGTTCTCGGTGGTGGCACCGATCAGCGTGACCAGCCCGCTTTCGACGAACGGCAGCAACGCGTCCTGCTGCGATTTGTTGAAGCGGTGGATTTCGTCGATGAACAGGATCGTGTGCTTGCCACGCGCCAGATACTGCTCGGCCTGGTCGATCGACGCGCGGATATCCTTCACGCCCGACAGCACCGCCGACAAGGCGATGAATTCGCAGTCGAACGCGTACGCGGTCAGGCGCGCCAGCGTGGTCTTGCCCACGCCAGGCGGGCCCCACAGGATCATCGAATGGGGCTTGCCCGACTTGAAGACCAGGTTCAGCGGCTTGCCGGGGCCCAGCAGATGGCTCTGCCCCACGACCTCGTCGATGGTGCGCGGGCGCAGGGCTTCGGCCAGCGGCGCCGCCGGTTCGGTTTTGAACAGGTCATCCACGGCGCTCTCCGGTGCGGCTTACTGGTTGACGACGTCGGCGCCCTTGGGCGTCTCGAACTTGAATTGCTGCGCGCCCAGGGCGGGGTTACGCTGGAAGTTCGTGAAGGTCAGGCGCGAGGTCTGGCCGAACGTGTCCTTCAGTTCCATCGCCAGCGGCACGCCGCCCTTCAGGCCGATGCTGATCTGTTCGAACGACGTGTCCTTGGCTTTCGGGACGGCGTTGAGCCACTCCATGCCATCGCGCTCGCCGGCTTCGCTGAGCGTGAAGTTTTCTTCCAGCTTGTTGCTGCCAAACAGGATGGCAGCAGGGGACGAGCCCAGTGCGTTGCCGAGTTTGCGCACGGTGACCTGGTTCAGGTCCTTGTCGTAGATATACAGCTGGTCGCCATCGGCTTGCAGGACTTGCTCATACGGCTTCTGGTAGGTCCAGATGAATTTGCCGGGGCGGGCAAAGACGAAGCTGCCGCTCGATGCGGGGTTGACCTTACCGGTCTTGGATTTGCCCAGCTGTTGCTGGGTAAATTCGCCCTTGGCCGACTTGGTGCTGGCGACGAAGGATTTGAATTGGTCGAGTGCGGCGGCGCTGGCGATGCTCGAGAACGCGAAGGCGCTTGTGGCCAGCAGTGCGGCGATGGTGAATTTGGTTGCTTGCATGCGGAGGTCCTGTTCTTGTTTTTGGGCCTGCGTTGGCAGGTTGAACGCGTGGACGGCACAGCCGCCTCGCCGGCCTCGTCCACCCTACAGCAGAGAAAGCTTGCAGTCGGCGCTACGCTTATTCCGCGCTGGCTGCCGGCACCAGGATGTCGCGGTTGCCGTTCGACTGCATTGGCGAGACGACGCCGCTGTTTTCCATCTGTTCCAGCAGGCGCGCAGCGCGGTTGTAGCCGATGCGCAGGTGACGCTGGACCAGAGAGATCGATGCGCGGCGGTTCTTGAGCACCACCTGCACCGCCTGGTCGTACAGCGCGTCGGCCTCGCCGCCGCCTTCGCCTGGCGCAGCCCCGTCAGCGGCGCCGCCTTCTTCCAGCGTGCCCCCTTCGAGGATGCCTTCAATATAGTTCGGCTCGCCCAGCGATTGCAGATGTTTTACAACTCGATGCACTTCTTCGTCGGACACGAACGCCCCGTGCACGCGCACCGGCAGGCCCGTACCCGGCGGCATGTACAGCATGTCGCCCATGCCAAGCAGTGCTTCGGCGCCCATCTGGTCGAGAATGGTGCGCGAGTCGATCTTGGACGAGACCTGGAAGGCAATGCGGGTCGGAATGTTCGCTTTGATCAGGCCAGTGATGACGTCGACCGACGGGCGCTGCGTCGCCAGGATCAGGTGGATGCCGGCCGCGCGCGCCTTCTGCGCGATACGGGCGATCAGCTCTTCGACCTTTTTACCGACGACCATCATCAGGTCGGCCAGCTCGTCGATGATGATGACGATGGTCGGCAGCTTCTCGAGCGGCTCAGGATTGTCCGGCATGATCGAGAACGGATTCGGGATGTGTTCTTCGCGCTTGTCGGCCTCGAGGATCTTATTGTTGTAGCCGGCGAGATTCCTCACGCCGAGCTTGCTCATGAGCTTGTAGCGGCGCTCCATCTCGTTGACGGCCCAGTTCAGTGCGTGGCCCGCCTGACGCATGTCGGTCACGACCGGCGCGAGCAGGTGCGGAATGCCTTCGTACACCGACATCTCGAGCATCTTCGGGTCGATCAGGATCAGGCGCACATCGGCCGGATCGGATTTGTACAGCAGCGACAGGATGGTGGCGTTGATGCCGACCGATTTACCGGAACCGGTGGTACCCGCCACCAGCAGGTGGGGCATCTTGGCCAGATCGGCCACCACCGGCTTGCCGGCGATGTCCTTGCCCAGTGCCACGGTCAGGCTCGACGCACTGTCGCCGTACACCTTGGAGCCGACGATTTCGGACAGACGCACGATCTGGCGTTTCGGGTTTGGCAGCTCGAGCGCCATGTAGTTCTTGCCGGGGATCGTTTCCACGACGCGGATCGAGGTCAGCGACAGCGAACGCGCCAGGTCACGCGCCAGGTTGACGATCTGGCTGCCCTTCACGCCGGTGGCCGGCTCGATTTCGTAGCGCGTGACGACCGGGCCCGGATAGGCGGCCACGACCTTGGCATCGACGCCGAAGTCGGACAGTTTCTTTTCGATGAGGCGGCTGGTGAATTCCAGCGTCTCGACGCTGACCGTTTCAGTTACGGGCGGGGCTTCATCGAGCAACGCCAGTGGCGGCAGGCCGGTATCGCCCCGGTGATCGGCAAACAACGGCGTCTGGCGCTCTTTTTCGGCGCGCTCGGACTTGGGCACGCTGACCATCTGCGGCTCGATCTTGATCGGCTGCAGCGTGGGCTGCGCATTTGGCGCGGCATTGGGAACGACGCCCGGCGCTACACTGGGCGCTGACGCTGCCGTCGACTTGGCCATGGAAACCGGCGCCGACGGCATGTCGAGCGACGGCTCGGCCTTGACGACGGGAATCGGCTCGTTCGAATGCTTTTCGGTGAACCTGGCGCGGCCATGATCGACAACCTCGTCGCGCTTGACGGCCGCCACTTCGCCCTGCTTGCGGTCTTCGATGTCTTCCATGCGCAGACGGAACCAGTCGAATGCGTCGTCGAACACGCCGCCGATACGCTCGGCCACGGCCAGCCACGACACCTGGAAGAACAGCGAGAATCCCAGGCCGAACAACAGCAACAGCAGCAAGGTGGCGCCGGTGGCACCGAACGTGACCTGGCTGGCGTGCCCGAGCAGTTGCCCCAGCACGCCGCCCGGCGCGCGCGGCAGTTCGACGTCCCACGACCACATGCGCAGGTATTCGAGGCCGACGCTGCCGGCGAACATCAGCGCAAAACCGATCCAGCGGACATAGATTTCGCCGTGATGTACGGGTTCGGCCGCCGCGGCGGTGCCGAGCTTGTCGGTCAGGCGGCGCCAGCCGCGCCAGACCTGGCGCAGGAAGATGACGCTCCACCACCAGGCGGAAAAGCCGAAAATGAACAGCAGCAGGTCGGACAGCCAGGCACCGGCACGCCCGCCCAGGTTGTCGATGCGGGGCACCGAATTGGCGTGCGACCAGCCGGGATCGCCCTTGCTGTAGCTGATAAGGATCAGGACGAAATAAAGGAACGCGACGGCGCCGGCGATCCAGCGCGCTTCGGACAGCAGGCGCGACAGGCGGCCTGGCAGCGGCGCGCGGGCCGTTTGCTTGGTGCGGGTATATCCGGAGGTGGCGGCTGGACTATTCTTGCTCATTGCAGGCACTACTAGGTAACTACGTGGTAAGTACGAATCGGCTATCCGGACATTCTAAGCGATATACGCTCGCGCCGGCCCCACGATTCATGTCCGCGCGCTGCATCGTCTATAATCTGCCCTCTTTCGCACACCCCGACCGGCGCCCGCGTGGGCCTTGATTCTTCTCAAGCCGCCCCCAATTGCCGTGTGTCTATTAACAATCATTGAAGCGCCGCCATGACTACAACTAAACACGCCAAAGTCCTCATCCTCGGTTCCGGTCCTGCCGGCTATAGCGCTGCCGTGTACGCCGCGCGCGCCAACCTCAAGCCGATGCTGGTGACCGGTGTCGAGCAAGGCGGCCAGCTGATGACCACCACCGATGTCGAGAACTGGCCAGGCGACCCGATGGGCGTACAGGGCCCGGAACTGATGCAACGCCTGCTGCAGCACGCCGAGCGCTTCAATACCGAGATCGTGTTCGACCAGATCCACACGACCTACCTGAACGAAAAGCCGATCCGTCTGGTGGGCGACAGCTTCACCTTCACCTGCGACGCCCTGATCATCGCCACCGGCGCGTCGGCCCAGTACCTTGGCCTGCCATCGGAGCAGGCGTTCATGGGCAAGGGCGTGTCGGCCTGCGCCACCTGCGACGGTTTCTTCTACCGCAACCAGGAAGTCGCGGTCATCGGCGGCGGCAATACGGCCGTCGAAGAAGCGCTGTACCTGGCCGGCATCGCCTCGAAAGTGACGCTGATCCACCGCCGCGACAAGTTCCGCGCCGAGCCGATCCTGGTTGACCGCCTGATGCACAAGGTTTCCGAAGGCAAGATCGTGCTGGAATATAACCAGACGCTCGACGAAGTCCTGGGTGACAACAGCGGCGTGACCGGCCTGCGCCTGAAGTCGACCCAGACGGGCGAATCGAAGGACCTGACCGTGCACGGCCTGTTCGTCGCCATCGGCCACAAGCCGAATACCGGTATCTTCGAAGGCCAGCTCGAGATGCACAGCGGCGGCTACCTGGTGACCAAGTCGGGCCTCGAAGGCATGGCGACCGCCACCAGCGTGCCCGGCGTGTTCGCTGCCGGCGATGTGCAGGATCACATCTATCGCCAGGCGATCACCAGCTCGGGCACCGGCTGCATGGCCGCGCTCGACGCACAGCGCTACCTCGAAGCGCTGGAAGACGATCCACAGTAAATCCTCACCAGGAACCGCATTCGATGGCGCTCATGAAAGACTTCGCCGAGCTCAAGGGCTTGCGCGACCAGCTCAAGGAAACCGAGCGCGTGCGCGCCATCGAACAGGCCGAGCGTGAACAGCGCGAACGCCTGGCACGCGAACGGGCCGTTGAATTTCGCAGCTCGATGCAGGGCGTGCGCAAGCTGCCCGAATCCGATCGCTACGTGCACCGCCCGGTGTACGTCGCCCCGAACCGCGACCTGCGCAAGGGGCCGGTACTGTCTGCCGCCGAAGAAACCGAGGCCGTCCTGCGTGAATCGCTGTCGGATGAATTCGACGTTGAAGGCATGCTCGACGAAGATCCGGCCCTCAGCTATTCGCGCGATGGCGTCGGCCCGGACGTCGTGCGCAAGTTGCGCAAACGCCACTGGCCGATCCAGGACGAACTCGACCTGCATGGCCTGAATCGCGACGCCGCGCGCGACGCCCTCACCGACTTTTTGCACCGCGCCAACCGGCGCGGCGTCCGCTGCGTGCGCATCATCCACGGGATCGGCTACGGCTCCCCGGGTGGCGCCCCGGTGCTGCGTGGGATCGTGCACAGCTGGCTGGTACAAAAAAACGAAGTGATTGCCTTTTGCGCGGCCGGCCGCTCCGACGGCGGCCATGGCGCGCTGATCGCGCTGTTGCGCGCTGCGCTGCTGGAATAATGCCCGTCTGTATGGGTAATGCAACATGGCTGTGTAACAATTGCAATGTTCGTGTTTGCAGTGCCGACGCCTTTCGCAGGTTGATTGTAGAATTCTTCTCGGCCGGTCTTTTCCCGGTCATTCGACTAGGGGTGGTGTGATTTGAAGGCAATGCAAGCGGTCATCATGGAGCATGGGCAACGGGTCGACTTGTCGTCCTGCGCCGACGAGCCGATTCATATCCCGGGCTCGATCCAGCCCCATGGCGCAATCCTGTTCTTTACCGAAGATGCACGTCTGGCCGGCTGGAGCGAAAACGCGCCCGGCATGCTCGGCGTCACACCACAACTGGGCCTGTCGCTCGATGCGCTGGCCCTCCCGGTGGCCGCCTTCGACGCCATCACCGACTGCATCGCCGCACTGCACGACGACGATGCCGGCCCGATCGTGGCCGGCGTGTCCATTGGCGCTGCCGAATACGATTGTGTCGTGCACACCGCCCACGGGCGCGTTACCGCCGAATTCGAATTGCGCGAGGCGTCGACCGAAGAAGTGTCGCAGTTCGCCGTCAAGGCGCACAGCTCGATCGACCGGCTGCGCCGCCAGAAAACCATCGAAGGACTGCTCAGCGTCGCCGTGACCCAGGTGCGTGATTTCACCGGCTTCGACCGCGTGATGGCGTACCGTTTCCGCGCTGACGACAGCGGCGATGTGGTGGCCGAAAGCCGGCGCGACGACCTGGTCCCGTACATCGGCCAGCGCTACCCGGCCGGCGACATCCCGGCCCAGGCGCGCCGTCTGTACACGCTCAACACGCTGCGCATGATCGGCGACATGGATTACACCGCCGTGCCGCTGTGCGGCGCACCGGGTGCCCTGCCGCTGGACATGAGCTTTGCCGTGCTGCGCAGCGTCTCGCCGGTGCACATCGAATACCTGAAGAACATGCACGTGATGGCATCGATGAGCGTGTCGATCGTCATCAACGGGCGCCTGTGGGGCCTGATCGCCTGCCATCACATGTCGAAGAAGCTGGTGCCGTACGCGGTGCGCCTGGCGGCCGACGTGCTGGCGCAGGTGATGGCCTCGACCATCCTCAGCATCGAAGCGCGCGCCGACGCCACGCTCGCCGAGCAGTCGGCGCGCGTGCGCACGGGCATCGTCGAATCGCTGCTGCTGGACGACGATCCGCTCGACGCGCTGGGCGAGCACAGCAAGTCACTGATGGCCGCTGCCGGCGCCCAGGCAATGATCGTTGCGCAGCACGGCAAGGTGGCTGTGCACGGCGAACTGGCGCCGGAACTGGCCAAGGCCATCATTGCGTCGCTGCCCGACAACCAGCACGATTTGCTGGTGCGCGAAGGCAAACAGGAATGGCCCGAGTCGCTTCAGGAACAACTGGGAAAGTGGGTCGGCATGCTGGCCCTGCCCTTCGATCCGATGGGCCAGGGCTGGTGCGTGCTGCTGCGCGTCGAACAGATCGAAACCGTGGCCTGGGGCGGTCGCCCTGAAAAGATTGCCATCTTCGGCCCGCTGGGCGAACGCCTGACGCCACGCGGCTCGTTCGATGCCTGGCACGAAACGGTGCGCAATCGCGCGCACCCGTGGGAACCGACCGTGCTGGGCAATGCCCGCCTGACGCTGGCCGAACTGGTGCGCGCGATGAACTCGCACCGCTCGCAAACCGAGGCCACCCGCGCGCAACTGCTGGCCATGCTCGGGCATGACCTGCGCGATCCGCTGCACTCGATCAATATGGCCGGCATGGTCCTGGAACGCACCGGCAACGGCGGCGGCAATGGCCAGCCGACGCTGGGCAAGCGCATCCAGTCATCGACCAACCGCATGCAGCGCATGATCAGCCAGGTGCTGGACATGAGCCGGATCGACAGTGGCATGGGGCTGGGCGTGTCGCTCGTGCCGGTCGACCTGAAGGAATTGCTGGTCGACCTGATGGACGAGGCGCGCATGGCGTACCCGTCGATCCCGCTCGACCTGATCTGCGACGACGAGGCCACCGTCAAGGCCGACAGTGGCCGGCTGGGCCAGGTGTTGTCGAACCTGATGAGCAATGCGCGTCACCATGGTGAGCCCGGCACGCCGGTGACCGTGTGCCTGCGCGCCAACGAGCGCGATGCATCGGTCGAAGTCGCCAATGCCGGTCAGGCAATCGCGCCCGAGACGGTGGCCACGTTGTTCAATCCGTTCAAGCGCGCGTCGATGAACAATCCGCGCAACCGCACCGGCATGGGGCTTGGCCTGTACATCGCGCAGCAGATCGTGCGCGAGCACCAGGGCGAGCTGGCCTACCGGTATGCGGATGGGCGGGTGATCTTCACGTTGCGGTTGCCGCTGCTCGCAGGGTGAGTCCGGGCGTGATCGGCACATCGATCACGTCGTTCGGCGGATAGTTGAAGTAGCCCCGGCCCACCCAGTCATTGTCAGTCACGAAGAACGCGCTGAACGGAATTTCCAGGGTACCGATCGCGGGCGGTTTGAGCGTTGTGAAGATGGTGCCCTTGAGCGCCAGCGAGCGCGTCGCCGGGCCGAATCCCATCGCGCGGATCTGGCCCGTGATATTGGACACCGGCAGCTCGCCGTACGGTGACGCCAGCGCCTGGGTAATTTCTCCCTTGCCCTGCACGGTGCCATCGGCCCCGTCGATCATCAGCGCCATGGTCAGGATCGGGGCGCCCGGCATGCCCTGATTGCCGGCGGTCAGCGTGACCACCTTTACGGATTCGAACGTATTCGCCATCGTGTGCTCCTTGATCTGGTTGGCCTGCGGGGATTGCCCGGCGTTCGCGCCGCTCGGGGCATGGCCACTGTAAGCACATGCGGACGTGCTCACCTTCCGGTTTCCTTCCGATGCGCAAGCGGCTTCGCGTGATCCGTGCCACCCACGCATAATTCTCTTATGCAAGCGCCGAGCACGTGGTAATCTCACAACACCATTCCCAGCCCCCTGTTGCATGACGCTCATCAAGTTCATCGAAATCATGGCGATCCTGGTCGGCGCATTCTCCGGCTTCATCGAAGCGCGGCGCAAGCGCATGGATCTGGTCGGGGTATTCACCGTGGCGTTCATCACGGCATTTGGTGGCGGCACGCTGCGCGACATCCTGCTCGACAAGCGTCCGCTGTTCTGGGTGACGCACCAGGAATACGCGATCGCGATCTTCGTACTGGCGCTCGTTGCCTCTCCCCTCATCCGCACGCTGCGCCAGATCGTCTCGGAACGCCTGATCGTGATTGCCGATGCGGTGGGCCTGGGCCTGTTCTCGATCGCGGGCGTGTCCGCTGCACTGGCGGCGGACATGCCGATCTTCATTGCCTCGATGATGGGCGTCATTACGGGGATTTTCGGAGGCGTACTGCGCGATATCGTCTGTAACGAAGTACCGATGGTGTTCCGTGACGGCAAACCGTATGCGATCTGCGCCTTCATCGGCAACTGGCTGTTTCTGCTGATGGGCAAGTACGGCGTGCCCGACGATTTTGCGCTGTGGTCGAGCTGCCTGTTCATCAGCGGCCTGCGGCTGCTGACGTGGAAGTTCGATATGCGGATGGG
This sequence comes from Oxalobacteraceae sp. CFBP 13730, assembly GCA_014841835.1. Classification (GTDB taxonomy): domain Bacteria; phylum Pseudomonadota; class Gammaproteobacteria; order Burkholderiales; family Burkholderiaceae_D; genus Telluria. The sequence continues at coordinate 251,330 of JACYUQ010000001.1, forward strand.
GCGGTAACGACGCACCGCCCCGGTGGGGTCAGGTAGGCTTGCTTAGACGGCGTCCGGGCCGGTCTCGCCGGTACGGATCCGGATCACCTGCTCGATGTTCTGTACAAAAATCTTGCCGTCGCCGATCTTGCCGGTGCGCGCTGCCTTGATGATGGCATCGACGACGCTGTCGGCCATCGGATCGTCGACCACCACTTCGATCTTCACTTTCGGCAGGAAATCCACAACGTACTCGGCGCCGCGATACAGCTCGGTATGCCCCTTCTGACGGCCGAAACCCTTCACTTCAGTGACGGTCAGGCCGGTGACATTGACTTCGGCCAGCGCTTCACGCACTTCGTCGAGCTTGAACGGTTTGATCACGCAGGTAATCTGTTTCATGGTGGTAGTCCTTTCGATGAGTCGGGGATATTTGCCAGGTCGTCGAGCCAGACGGTGGCCTCGGAGTCGGACGGTGCGCGCCAGTCGCCGCGTGGCGAGAGGGAGCCGCCATTGCCGACCTTCGGTCCGTTCGGTACGCACGAGCGCTTGAACTGGCTGGTCTTGAAGAAGCGGAACAAAAAGATCGACAGGTTGCGCTTGATGGCGTCCAGGTCGTATTGGTTGCGCGTGCCGGTCTCGTCCGGCCAGCGACCCGCCGCGCTGTCATGCCACGCCGAATACGCCATGAACGCGACCTTGCTCGGCTTGAAGCCGTAGCGCAGCGTGTAGAACAGGTTGAAGTCTTGCAACTCGTAGGGGCCGATGCGCTCCTGCGTGCTTTGCGCGGGCTTGGCATCGGCAGCGCCGCCGGGAACAAGCTCGGGGCTGATCTCGGTGTCGAGAATGTCGATCAGCACCTGCGACTTGCCTTCGGCAACCACGGTGCCCGTCTCGGCCACCCAGCGCACCAGGTACGAGATCAGTGTCTTGGGCACGCTGGCATTGACGTTGTAGTGCGACATATGGTCGCCCACGCCGTAGGTGCACCAGCCCAGCGCCAGCTCGGACAGGTCCCCGGTGCCGATCACGATCCCGTTGTGGAAGTTCGCCAGCCGGAACAGGTGGTTGGTGCGCTCGCCCGCCTGCACGTTCTCGAACGTGATGTCGTAATCCGGTGTGCCTGCGCTGTACGGGTGCCCCAGATCCTTGAGCATCTGGATGCAGCTCGGGCGGATATCGATTTCTTGCGCGCTGCAGCCCACGGCCGTCATGAGGTCGCGCGCCTGCTTGAGCGTGCGCTCGCTGGTGGCGAAGCCCGGCATCGTGTAGGCCAGGATGTTCGTGCGCGGCAGCTTCAGGCGGTCCATCACCTTGGCACACACGAGCAGCGCGTGGGTGGAATCGAGGCCGCCAGACACGCCAATGACGACCTTCTGGATGCCGCTCGAGGCCAGGCGCTGGATCAGCGCCTGCACCTGGATATTGTAGACCTCGGTGCAACGTTCGTCGCGCCGGGCGCGGTCGGCCGGCACGTACGGGAAGCGCTCGATGCCGCGCGCCAGCGGCAAGGTGTGCTCCACCGGAAGCGCGAGCTCGAAGCGCACCACGCGAAACGCCGCGACTTCGGCCGCATGGCGCCGCGCCGATTGCGCGAACGTGGTCGCTTTCATGCGGTCATGCGACAGGCGCTCGAGGTCGACGTCGGCGAAGATGATGTGCGACTCGTCGGAAAAACGCGCGGATTCGGCCAGCAGCTCGCCTTTTTCGTAGATCAGCGATTGGCCATCCCACGCCATGTCGGTGGTCGACTCGCCGCGCCCGGCCGACGTGTACAGATAGGCCGCCATGCAGCGCGCCGATTGCTGGGCGACCAGCTGATGGCGGTAGCCGCTCTTGCCGACGACGACGTTCGAGGCCGACAGGTTGACCAGCACCGTGGCGCCGGCCAGTGCCGCGAACGACGACGGTGGCACCGGTACCCAGACGTCTTCGCAGATCTCGAGGTGAAAGCGCAGCAGCGGCAGGTTGGCGACCTCGAACAGCAGGTTCACGCCGAACGGCACGGCCTCGCCAAACAGGTCGATCTGATCGACCGGCGCGCAATCGGCGGGCGTGAACTGCCGGGATTCATAAAACTCGCCATAATTAGGCAAATAACTTTTCGGCACCACGCCCAGCACGCGCCCATCGGCGATGGCGACGGCGCAGTTGAACAGCATGTGGTTGACACGCAGCGGCATGCCGATGACGATGGCCAGCGGCAGGCTGCGCGAGGCATCGAGGATGGTCTGCAAGCCGTCGAGGCAGGCGTCGAGCAGTGCGCTCTGGTGGAACAGGTCGTCGCAGGTGTAGGCGGACAGGCCCAGTTCGGGAAACGCGACCAGTGCCGCGCCTTCGCTTGCTGCCTGCTGCGCCAGTTTGATCGTCTGTTCGACGTTGTAGGCCGGGTCGGCCACGCGGATACGCGGGATCGCGACGGCAACGCGTGCAAAATGGTGCGAATAGAGATTGAAGAATCGGCTGTTCATGAATGGGTCTCTCGCAGTGCCGACGCGGCGAATCGCTGCCCGTCGCCACTTACTTCGTAGGATTGGAAGCAATGTTGAAAGCAATGACAGATTATCGCACGCATATCGTCTCGAGCCTGTCCGAAGTCGGGCAGGCGCCATGGGACGCGCTGGTCCAGGCCCAGGCGGCGCCGACGCCGTTTCTCTCGTATGCGTTCCTGCACGCGCTGCACGCGTCTGGCAGCGCGGCGCCCGAGAGCGGCTGGCAGCCGCAGTTTCTGCTGCTATACGACGCAGCCGACGTACTGGCGGCCGCCCTGCCCCTGTACGTCAAGGGCCACTCGTACGGCGAGTATGTGTTCGACTGGGCCTGGGCCGATGCCTACGCCCGCAATGGCCTCGACTATTACCCGAAGCTGCTGTCGGCGATTCCGTTCACGCCGGTGGCCGGCTCGCGCCTCTTGGCGGTCGACGCCGCTGCACGCGCCGCGCTGATCGACGTGCTGACGGCCACGCAGTCGGCAACCGAAGTCTCGTCGACCCACATCCTGTTCCCGCCCGAGGACGAAGCGCAGGCCCTCAAGGATGCCGGTTTCCTGCTGCGCAGCGGCGTGCAGTTTCACTGGCTGAACCGGGGCTATGCGAGCTTCGATGATTTTCTGGCCACGCTCGAGCCGAAAAAGCGCAAGAACATCCGCGCCGAGCGGCGCAAGGTGGTCGATGCCGGCGTGACGATGCGGCGCGTGCGCGGGGCGGATGCCACGCGCGAGGACTGGGTGCTGTTCAACCGCTGCTACCGCAATACCTATAAAGACCATCATTCAACGCCGTACCTGAACCTGGACTTTTTCCTGCGCATCGGTGCGACGATGCCGGACAATATCCTGCTCGTGATCGCCGAACTGGAAGGCCGCGCGGTTGCTGCATCGCTCGTCATCCACGATGCGGACACGCTGTACGGGCGCTACTGGGGCGCGCTCGAACACGTGCCGTGCCTGCACTTCGAGGCCGCGTATTACCAGCCGCTGGAATTCTGCATCGAACAGGGCATCGCCACGTTCGAAGGCGGCGCGCAGGGCGAGCACAAGATGGCGCGCGGCTTCCTGCCAACCAAGACCTGGTCGGCGCATTGGCTGGCGCATCCGTCGTTTGCCAATGCGGTGGAAAATTTCCTGCAGCGTGAGGCGGGCGGGATCGACGATTATCTCGATGAATTGAACGAGCGCAGTCCGTTCCGCAGTCAGCCATAAGACGACGCGGGCAGACGTAAAAAAAGGCCGGCCCGCAGTGCGGGCCCAGCCTTTTCATCAGTCCGACAGCACGTGGCGGTAAGTACTGCTTAGTTCCAGCCGCCGGCGTTCAGGCGGTAATCGACTTTCGATGGCTTGATGGCTTCAGCGCGCTTGCGCAGGGCATATTTGGCGCGGCTGCCGGCAGCGGCGACGAGTGCGTGGACAATCTTTTTCACGTAGAGCTCCTTCGATTGCATTGCCCAGATGGGCAACGCCTATGGTTTCAGTTGGTGTACCACTGTTATATAGGCGACTCAGCGTGTTTTCCAATTCTGAGTTGCAATATCAGACATCAGCTTCGTGAATGTCAGTCAAGCTGCCTGTCTAGCCAGGCGCGTATCCCGTCAAGCGAGCGAAATTCCGTGACCGATCGACAAGCGATGGTTGGGTTGCGCGACTGCAACATGCGGGACAGCGCGGCGCCCGGCCCCAGTTCGAGCGCCACCGTGACGCCGGCTTCGCCCAACGCGTCCATACAGTCACGCCAGCAGATTGGCTCGGCGATCTGACGCGGCAGTTCCGCCAACGCCTTGGCTGCATCAAACACGGGTTCGGCCGTGATGCCGGACAGCACGGGGAATGCAGGTGCGCTCCATTGCGCATCGCTCAGCAAGGCCGCGAACGGTGCGACCGCGCCTGCCAGCAGCGGCGTGTGCGATGCGACCGCGACCGGCAGCACGGTAGCGTGGCCACCGGCGGCAATCGCGGCGCTGGCCAACGCGTCACGCTGCGCGGCCGGACCGCCTGCTACCAGCGCATCGTCGCCAGTCACGATGGCCGGATAAAACCCGGCGCCCGCCAGCAACGCATCAACCGTCCCGGACGGCATGCCGGACAGCGCCACCATGCCCTGCGCCGCGCCATCGACCACGCAAGCGTCCATCAGGCGCGCCCGCTCGATGGCCAGCCTGATCACGTCCTCCGGTGCCAGCGCTCCGGCGACGCCATAGGCTGACAACTCACCGATGCTGTAGCCGGCCACCAGCGCCGGCGTCGCGATCGTGGCCTGCAACGCGCGCCACATGGCCAGCGTGGCAGCGACGATGGCCGGTTGCGCGATGCGGTTCGTGAAGCGCTCGTCGCCAAGGCCGGCTTGCAGCGTCGCACCCAGTGCGGGATCGGCGCACCATTTCTCAAGCAGCCGGCTGGCCGCAGGATCGCCGCGTGCCATGTCGAACATCGCCGGATGCTGCGCGCCCTGCCCCGGGCACAGGATGGCCAGGCGCCCCGCCATCAGCGTGTCGTCACCGTGTGCACGAGGCACACGGCGCCCAGCAGATCGGCCGCGCCGCCCGGCGACAGGCGCGCCGCGACGAAGCTGCGGTGGCTGGCCAGCGCGCGCGCTTCCCAGTTTGGCGCGGCCGTGCCGCCGCGCGCTACGAAGGCGCGTGCCTGGCGCCGTACCGTGAGGGCACCTTCGACACCGCCACGGTGGTAGACATTGGTGTCGCTGATATGGGCCATCAGCGCGAACAGCGCATCGATGCGCGCTTCGGGCATGCCGCGCCCTGCTGCCAATGCACGGCGCAGCGCCGGCAGGCCCACGTCGAACACTGACGGGAAGCCAAGTGCGCCTTCTTCGCGCGCACCGCTCGCTGCGTAGCGCAGCACGGCACGGGCGCCGTGCGACGCATGCTCGCTCTTGACGATGCTGTGCGCACCCAGCGCCTGGCCCCAGCATGCGCGCAGCAGCTCACCGATCCGTGCCGGGGTCAAGGCTTCACCACGCGCCCGGCAGCGACCGATGGCCGCACACAGCATGCCCAGGCAAAAGATCGCACCGCGGTGCGTGTTGATGCCGCCAGTCGCACGCAGCATCCGTGCTTCGGCATCGATGCCCAGCTGTTTCAATGTGTGAAACGGCGCATCCTGTATGCCGGCGCGGGTGATGTCGCCAAAGTAGCGGCGCAGCGCAAACAGACTGCGCATGAAGGTGGCGGACGTCATGTCGCTGTGGCTGCCGTTGTCGACCTTCGAGACCAGGCCCGGCTTCGGGTACAGCACCAGCTCCGCGTACAGGCTGCGCACGGCCACGCGCGCGATGCGCTGGCAAAAGACGCGCTCGTCGGCATCTGCGCGTTCGGGCCGGACAGATAGGTGCGCCGTCTGCACGCGATCCAGGTCATCCATGTTCTTCCTCCAGCGTGGCCATCAATGTTTCGGGCAGCACCAGCGCGATGCGGTCCAGCCCTTTCGTCAACACGCGCGTGCCCGGTGAACCGGCAAACGCCGCGCGCAGTTCCTTCCATGCGACCGCGCGGCCATCGGGGAACACCACTTCGCCATCCAGCGGCAGGATGCCCGCATGCCACGACAGCAGATCGAGGCCGATCATCAGCTGGCGCCGCGTCTGCGGCTGCAGCAGCACGTCGATATCGGACAGCGGTGTCAGGTAATACTGGCCCGTGAGTGCGGCCAGCGCCACCGAGCCGTACACGGAGAGGCTCACGCCGGCATCGGCCGCCTGGCTCTCCAGCGCTTCCAGGCCTTCACGCCACTGCGAGGGCACGGCGTCAAGTGCGCCGACCAGCGGCAAGGCGCGCGTGCGCCGACCGATATCGGACATCTCGACCGCGCAGCCGAATTTGAGTTTGCCGCCATCTTCAGGGCGCGGCGGCAGCGGGAACCCGATCGCCACCTCGCCCGGCAGCATGCCGGCTTCGGTGCGCCGCACGACGGCCGGCCAGCCGCCGTCACGCCAGCGATCCAGCGCAGACAGCGCGGCCTGCGGCGCGCCCGAACGCACGCGCTGCCAGCCGCGGCTCGTCAGCCAGACCAGGTCATGCCGGGCGAACATCGCTGCCCACCCTGACCGCCTGCGCCACCGGGTGCGCCATCAGGCGGCCGCCCCGCGCCAGGCCGAGCGCCATGCGCCCGTCTTCGGCCTTGGCATCGGCCAGTGCGCGGATCAATTCACCGGCCAGATCGCCATCCCAGATGCCGTGCAGGCCACCCATGCGCAGGTAGTTTTCCGGGCCCGGCGCGAACACGGGATTGTCCTTGGCCAGCTCGGTCAGGCGTTCTTCGGGCACCTTGGTGATGCGCGCCATTGCCGGCAAGCCCATCACGCGGATGGTCGCCTCGGGCAGCGCGTAACACGCGCTGGCAATCAGGCCACTGGTGATGAAACCACCCGACAGCGCCTGGTCGTACACGAGGCCGATCACCGTGTGGCCTTCACGCCGCGCCAGGTCGACGCACTTGCCCAGGTGGGCCATGTAGCTGTTGATGCCCAACATCTCGTCGCGGTGGCGCAGGCGCTGGCCTTGCGTGTCGACCAGGATCAGGATCGGCCGGCCCGGATGCTCGCGCACCGTCCGCAGGATCGCCTGGGCCTGGGCCAGCGCGATCTCGATGCCGATCGGCGTGTGGTCGGTGGTGCCGATGACGGCCACCGGCTTGCCATCGACCTGCGCGCTGCCACTTAAAAAATTGTCGGCTTCGGTGATGGCATGCCCACCGGGGAACAGTTGTGCTGCTACCGTTTGCCAATCCATCATCGTTCTCCCAGCGTGGGCGTGGCGCGGTGCTGCGCTGCCAGTGTGAGGAAGGCATCGGGTTCCAGCATCGGCACTCGCGCCGGCTCTGGCATGCCCAGTCCCTTCCAGATATCCATCGGTTCGGTGAGGCCCTGCGTGTCATGCAGGCGCCGTTCGAGCATCGCCTGCTCGGCCAGCAGACCGTCGAGCGTCAACGGCGCGCCGCCCGCCGGGATGTCCGCGATGACGTCGAGCGCCGCAGCGCGCAGCGCCTCGGTATCGTCTTCCACCAGCACCTGGCAGTCGCCCAGCAGGTAGCGGTGCTTGCCGCCCGTCGTACGCCACACCAGCGCGCGGTCGCGTGAGTCGAATTCTTCCACACCGTTGGCAGTCTCGATGACTTCGGGGCCCGACATCGCCAGGCGCCCTTCTTCGGACATGATAACCGTATTGGCGCAGCGCGCCGCGATGCCCATGCCGCCAAAGCACCCGTTGGCGCCACCGACGACGGCGATCACGGGGATGCCGGCTGCGCGCACGTCGAGGATCGCGCGCATGACTTCCGACACGGCGATCAGGCCCGCATTGGCTTCATGCAGCCGCACGCCGCCCGATTCGAGCAGCAGCACGACGGCGTGCGCCCGCTCGTCGATCGCACGCTGCAGCATGCCCACCAGCTTGGCGCCGTGGACTTCGCCTACCGCGCCACCCATGAAGCCGCCCTCCTGCGCGGCGCCAAACACGACCTGGCCACCGAGCTTGCCGCGGCCGACAACCACGCCATCGTCGAACGACACCGCGGCATCGAGCTGCGCCAGGTGCGGACTGACGATGCGCATGGACGGCGGCAGAAATTCCTCGAACGTGCCGGCGTCGAACATGGCCGGAATGCGCTGGCGCGCCGTGAGTTCCTGGTAGCTGCTCATGGCGCACCTCCGGGAAGAGCGGCGATCGACTCGACCGCCTGATCCAGGCGCAGGCTCACGACGGCCGGCGTGGCGCCCATGTCGTTGACGCTCACGCGCGCGTCGGCCAGGCTCCAGCGCGCATGAAAGTCGGCCATGACGGCCTGCCAGGTGGCACCGAAACCGACGGCCGCCGTGCGCACTTCGATCTCGCACGCGCCCTTCAGGTGCGCCGGTTCGATCAGGATTTCGAGATTGCCCGAGCCGACCACGCCCACCAGTTGCGGCATCCCGCTCAATGGGCGCTGCCCGCCTTCGAAACGATAATTCAGCGTTTCCATGATATGTGTTCCTTACCAGTTCCTGAAGCGCTTCGGCGGGTCGTACAGCCCGCCCGATGCGCGCACCAGGCCCTTCATGTTCTTGGCGGCCAGCAGGTCGCGGGTCGCCATGCGTTTGTCGATGCCGAGATCTTCGGGCCGGCGGATGATGCCCCGGTCGCGCAGGTTCTCGACCATGCGCTTGTCGCGCGCCATGCCCACGGGCGTGTAGCCGGCCACGCCGCGGATTGCCTGTTCGCGCTCTTCGTCCGTGCGGCACAGCAGCAGGTTGCCGATGCCTTCCTCGGTCAGGATGTGACTGACATCGTCACCATAAATCATCACGGGCGGAATCGCCATGCCGGCCTGCTCGGCCAGCTGCCAGGCGTCGAGCTTGTCGACGAACGCCGGCGCCATGTGCTCGCGGAAGGTTTCGACCATCTGCACCACCAGCTTCTGTCCGCGCGGGATCACGTTGCGGCCCGCGCGCGCCTCTTCGCCGGCTTTCAGCCAGGCCTTGCTCGGATGGCGCCGGCCCCGTGCATCGGCGCCCATGTTCGGCGCGCCGCCAAAGCCCGCGATGCGCCCCAGCGTGGCGGTCGACGAATTGCCCTGCAAGTCGATCTGCAGCGTTGAGCCGATGAACAGGTCGCACGCATAGTGCCCGGCCGCCTGCGAAAAAGCGCGGTTGCTGCGCATCGAGCCGTCCGGCCCCACGAAGAACACGTCGGGCCGCGCGCGGATATAGTTTTCCATGCCCAGCTCCGAGCCGAACGAGTGCACCGATTCGACAAAGCCCGCTTCGATCGCCGGGATCAGGGCCGGATGCGGGTTCAGCGCCCAGTGACGGGCAATCTTGCCCTTCAGGCCCAGGCTCGCCGCGTACGTCGGCAGCAGCAGTTCGATGGCGGCCGTGTCGAAGCCGATGCCGTGGTTCAGGCGCTCGATCTCGTACTCGGCATAGATGCCCTTGATGGCCATCATCGCCATCAACACCTGGATCTCCGAAATCAGGGCCGGATCACGCGTAAACAGCGGCTCGATGTAATACGGCGTGGGCGACTGCACGACGTAACCGACCCAGTCGCCGGGGATGTCGATGCGGGGCAGCTTGTCGACGATCTGGTTCACCTGCGCGATCACGATGCCGCTCTTGAAGGCCGTCGCTTCGGCAATCGCCGGCGTGTCTTCGGTGTTCGGGCCGGTGTACAGATTGCCTTCGCGGTCGGCCATCTCGGCGGCCACCAGCGCCACGCGCGGCGTCAAGTCAATGAAGTAGCGCGCGAACAGCTCGAGGTACGTATGGATCGCCCCGATATTGAGCTTGCCCGACTGCGCCAGCTTGGCCAGGCGCCCGGCCTGCGGGCCCGAGAACGAGAAGTCGAGCTTGGAGGCGATGCCCTTCTCGAACACATCCAGGTGTTCGGGCAGCGAGAGCACCGACAGCAGCATGTGCAGGTCATGCACGCGCGCCGTATCGACGCGCGTCAGGGCTTTGCCAAGGAAGTCAGCCTGCTTCTGGTTGTTGCCTTCGAGGCAGACGCGGTCGCCCGGTTCGAGCACCGCGTGCAGCAGCTCGACGATGTGCGAGGCCTGGACGACCTTGCCGTCGAGCGCCCCGCCAAGGGCGGCGCCGGCGCGGGCCAGGCGCTCGCTGCGGTTACGTTGCTGGCCGGTCCAGCGGCCTTCAGCATGATTCATGATAATTCCTAAAATTTGCGTGGCCTTACAACACCACGAACAGCAGCCATACGACGATCGGTGCGACCAGCGTCACGATACCGCCATAGATCATCAGCTGGCGCAGGAACACGTCGCGGTCGATGCCCTGGGCACTGGCCAGCACGAGTGCGCCGTTGGTCGAGAACGGGCTGACGTCGACGATCGTCGAGGCGACGGCCATGGCGGCAATAAAACCAATAGCGTCGACACCGGTGCCGGACGCCAGGAATGGCACGGCCAGCGGAATGAGCGAACCCAGTACGGCAGTCGACGACGCGAAGGCCGAGACGATGGCGCCCACGAACAGCAGCAGCAAGGCCACCGTCAGCGGCGAGGTCAGGCTGGCGACACTTTCGCCAACCCACGTGATGGTGCCCATCTTCTGCATGACGCCGACATAGGTGCTCACGCCGACGATCAGCATGATCTCGGGCCACGACACCTGGCCGATGGCGCGCTTTTGCACCTGCGGCGACAGGATCGAAATCAACAGGCCGATGGTGAGGGCGACAAAGCCGATATCAAGTTTGTACAGCAGCGTGAGCACGGCCAGTGCGACCAGGCCCACGACCGTGAACATCTGGTGGAAGGTCGGACCGGCATGCAGATCGATGTCACCGGTGCCCAGGCCCGAACCGGGGCCGCCGTTGCCAACGGCGCCGACGGCGGCAGTCGAACGCTGCGCGGTGAGGCGCTCTTCGCTGCCGGTTTCATTTTCGGCGTCGCCGTAGATCTGCGGGCCTTGCGCCGCGACCGCCACGGGTGGCGTGAACGGCGTCATCGGACGGATGCCGGCGCCGGCCTTCGGCATTTCCTGGCGCATCAGCTTGGCGCCGCCAAACACGAAGAACAGGATGATCGACACGGCCAGGTTCACGCCCAGGCTGGTGAAGGCGGTGGTCAATGGCGAAATCGGCAGGCCGGCTTCCATGACGACCTTGTTGGTGATGCCGCCGTAGATGCTGATCGGCGAGAAGCCGCCGCCCTGCGCGCCGTGGATGACCAACAGGCCCATCATCAGGGGATTGATTTTGTACTTGGCCGCAAAGCCCAGCGCAATCGGGGCGATGATCGCCACCGCGGCCGGGCTGACGGCGCCGACCGAGGTCAGGAGCGCCGTGACCGCGAACATGACCCATGGAATGGCGGCGATGCGCCCACCAACGGCGCGCACGGCCAGTCTGACGAGCCAGTCGATGGTGCCATTGTTCTGGGCCTGGGCGAACAGGAACGTGATGCCGACCAGGGTCAGGAACAGCTCGGCCGGGTAGCCGGACATGATGGCCTTGGTCTCCATGCTGAAGACGATGGTGCCGACCAGGAAGGCGCCGACAAACGCGATAACGCCCATATTGATGGGCATGGCGGTGGCGACGATGAACATGAGCGCCAGAACGCAGATTGCAATGACATGAGAGGACACAGGGTGGCTCCTACGAGGTGCGGCGACCGGTTCCACCCGGCGCGTCGCTGGTGATACGTCTCCAATGCATGGTCTGTCGCCATCGCCTCCTCGGACCGTGGTCTCGGGAGCTTTGCGGGGCCGGCCATGCTCTTTTGTTATGCAGGTTGTGCGGCCAAGGTAAACCCGATTGCCGCCAAGATCAATTACGCCCGGTTGGCGACGTTTACTGTCAGCGGAAGTGTTACATTCCTGTCTTGGCAGAATTGAGACCATTGAACCGGAGAACAAGTTGACAACGAGTGCGACACCGACATCCAAGAAAGCCCTGAGCGTGTTCGACACGGTCGCCCGCTGCGTGCTGGTTACCGGCGCCACGGGCTTCGTCGGCCAGCACCTGGTGCGCGCGCTGCTGCAGGACGGCCATCAGGTGATTGTCCTGACCCGCGACGTGGGGCGCGCTGCCACGCTGTTCGGTGGCCGGGTGCGCGCCATCGCCGCGATGGATGATCTGCCGCTCGACCACCAGGTCGACATCGTCGTCAACCTGGCCGGTGCCCGGATTCTCGGCCAGCGCTGGACCGACGCGCGCAAGGCGACGCTGCGCCAGAGCCGCGTCGCCTTGACGGAAAAAGTAGTCGACTGGATCGGCCGCGCCAGTCACAAGCCGCGGCTGTTGCTGTCGGCGTCGGCCATCGGCTACTACGGCATCCAGCGCATTGGCGACGACGCCAAGCTCGACGAAGCAGCGCCGCCGCAGCCGATGTTCATGTCGGACCTGTGCCGCGAGTGGGAAGCCGCCGCAGCCGGCGCCGTGCGCCATGGCGTGCAGGTCGAGTGCATGCGCTTCGGCCTGGTGCTGGGCGAGCAAGGTGCGCTGCCGATGATGCTGTTGCCGATCCGGCTGGGCATCGGCGGCCGGCTGGGAAGCGGCCGCCAGTGGCTGTCGTGGATCCACATCGACGATCTGATCGGGGGCATCGCGCATCGCTGGAAGCAGGCGCTGAAGGATGCATCTGCGCCGACGTTTGGTGCGACCAACTTCACCGCGCCGATCGCGGTGTCGCAACTGGAATTCAGTCAGGCGGCAGCACGCGTCTGGAAACGGCCATGCGTGATCCCGACGCCCGGCTGGCCGATGCGCCTGGCGCTGGGCGAGCAGGCCGATTTGCTGCTCGAAGGCCAGCGCGTGGTGCCGCTGCGGTTTGCCCGCGAAGGGTTCGAGTTCACCTATCCGGCGCTGGAAGCGGCGCTGCGCAGCCTGAAGTAACGGCGGCGCAGTTGCTTGGCGGGTTAGTGTCGACGCACGGTGGCGGCATGCTCGAGTAGCTCGTCCAGTTCCGCCAAATTGTCATCATCATTGGTCGAGGTCGTAACGCCGCCAATGCTTCGCAGGCGGCGCGGATCGATGAAAATTTTTCCATCCTGTTCGATTGCAGGCGACCAGGACACCTCCCCTGCCTCTTCGCCGACAACGATGCGTTTTTCATGTACTGGAAAACTCGGGCCCCATTCGCCGATGCGCGACTTGAAGCGCCGCGCCTCGCCCTTGGCGTCCCCACGATAGACCCGCTCGATCTTCACATCCATCGTTTGACACCCACCACCGTTCGAGATGCAGATCCTCTTCGATCCGTCCGGATACAGCGTGTCAGGCGGGCATGGCGGCGGGCAGTCTGGCGTGCCGGACGGCTGCAGAATGACGCGCTGCACCTCGCCGAGCAGGAGCACGTCCTGTGCTGAAACAGGTGAGATGACGCTGAGCACGACAGCTGCAAGCATTGCGAACCGGATCATGGGCATTCTTTCTGGGATGTGGACAGGGGTTGGTCGATCAATATTGTTCCTGGGGCGCGGACGTGGCCAGTCGGGCGAGCACATCTTCCACGATGGAGCGACCTTTCAGAGCAAGTCGCCAACGCGCTGGAATACCTTGTTCCCCATAGAGCACACCTGCCAGACCACCAGCAATACAGGCCGTGGTATCCGTATCATTGCCGAGTGCGATTGCCTCGCGAACACAATCTTCATAGTTGTCGGTCGCAAGCACGCACCGTATTGCTGACCAAAGACTGTCGACCACATAGCCTGAACCCTGCGACCGGTCCAGGCGACCGTCCAGGATCAGGCCGAGCTCTGCTTGCTCGCCGGGATCGCCCCCTTGCTGGAGGGTGTCTTGTGCGTAGTCGAGTGCTTCAATCGGTGTCCTGCCCCCCACCATCTGCCAGGCCATGAGTGCGTAAAGCGCACAGGCCAGTTGCGACCGTGGATGGGCGTGCGTTGGCAAACTTTGTCGTCTTGCGCGAGCGATGATATCCGCCGGGTCCGACGTGCCGATGAATGCGCATGGAAGCGTGCGCATTAACGAACCATTGCCATTGCTCCACTCCTGGCTGGGACTACAAGTGAGAGGATTGCCGTACCGTGCGAAATGTTCAAGTGCCTGTCTAGTCTGGATCCCGATGTCGAACACCCTCCCGTCCGGCGTCATGGCACCGTTTCGGTACCAATCCATCAGGCTCTCGGTAAATTGCTGAAGATCGAGTGATTGACACTCGACCAACGACGCCAGCAGCAACAGCGCCTGTGCGCCATCGTCGCTCCAGGTTCCCTCGGGAACCGCGCTGTGTGCCCGGGCGAAGCCGGGTGGCGGCGACATGTCGATCAAGCGTCGTTCTGGAATATCTTGCGGCGCTGAAAATTCGTAAGGAACGCCCAGGGCATCCCCTACCAGCAAGCCATACATGCCACCACGAATCCGATCCAGCCGTGTAGTCATGACAATCTCCATAATGACGATGATTCTGACAGAAATGCCTACATTCTTTTGGTGTTTTCCCGGTAGCACCGACGCGACATCTGCGACCGGTCGTGTCGCCGGTGACCTGTCGGTCCGGTCCCGAATCCGGTATCATTCGGCATGCTCAGTTTTCCTTTTCAACCGTTTATTATTGGCGTCGCGGGCGGTAGCGGCAGTGGCAAGTCCACGGTGTCCAGGCAAGTGTTGTCCACATTCGGCACCGAGATGGTCTCGGTCGTGATGCAGGACGATTATTACTGCGACCAGACGCACCTCAGCCCCGAAGTGCGCACCCAGCAGAATTACGACCATCCGCAGGCGTTCGAGTGGTCGCTGCTGGTGCAGCACGTCCAGGCGCTGCGCCGGGGCGAGTCGATCGACATGCCCGAGTACGACTTCACGCTGCACAACCGCTCCGACCGCACCATTCGGGTCAAGCCCGCGCCAGTGATCGTCATCGAAGGCCTGTTTGCCCTGTATGACCCGGCTTTGTGCGACATGATGTCGCTGAAAATCTTTGTCGATACGGCGTCCGACATCCGCTTCATCCGCCGCATGCAGCGCGATATCACGGAGCGCGGCCGCTCGGTGGAAAGCGTCATCAGCCAGTACCTGGAGACCGTGCGCCCGATGCACAAGCAGTTCATCGAGCCGACCAAGCGCAACGCCGATGTCATCATCCCGCACGGTGCGAACAATCCGGCGGTCGACATGATCACCACCAAGGTCGCGAGCGTGATCAACCAGTTGAAGCGGTCGTAAGGATGGTTGGGCGCTGATCCATACCGGCACCAGCGTCAACGTCGTTAATTCGCCGGCGTGCGATGTTTCAGCATCCGGCACACCGCCGCCAGCGCCAGCAGGTTCGGGTCCCGCTCGCGCACCCGCAGGAAGCTCAGGCCAATCGTCTGACGCATCAGATAATCATTCTTCAGCGGGATCAGCTGGACCTTGTCGCCAAACGCATGGCGCACGCGGCCAGGCAGCAGCGTGTAGCCGATCCCCGCCCCCACCAGGTTCATCAGCGAGAAAATATCGCCCACGCGCGTGACGATGGTCGGCGCATACCCGGCGATGCGAAATGCTTCCTGGAACCCGTTGAAGGTCACGAAGCCATCCTTCAGGCAGACGAATTTCTCGTCTGCACAGGCGCGCAGATCCACTTCGGCCATCCCCGCATACGGCGAGCCGGCCGGCGCCGCGAAGAAAATCTCGTCCTCGAACAGCGCGATCGATTCGATGTCCGGATCGGGTTCGGGCACCGCCATCAGCGCTGCATCGATCGCATTCTGCTTGAGTTTGTGCAGCAGATCCGCGTTCGAACCCAGCACCAGTTCGGTTTCCAGTTCCTGCTTGCGCAGCTTGATGCCGATGATGACATGGGGGATCGTGCCGGTCGTCAGTGAATACAGCGACCCGATCTTGAGATGATCAGCTGAATAACCGGCGGCCGAGCGCGTCGCCGCAATCCCGTCCGCCATCAGCCGCACCACGTCGCGGCTTACGTCCGCCAGCACCTGCGCGGCGTCGTTGGGAATCAGGTTGCGGCCCTGCAGACTGAACAGCTGACAACTCATTCCATCTTCCAGCGAATGCAGCGCGCGGTGCACGCTGACGGCGCTGATGTCGAGCATGCGGGCGGCGGCATTCAGGTTGCCGCCTTCCATGTACGCCAGCAGGATCTCGAGTTTGCGGAAAGTGATGTCGTCGCTGATCTGGCTGCGCATGGGGGCCCTCGTGAAATGGATACATGACGAGGATACATCAACCGTCCACACGGGTCTCAATCGCCAGGCACCGGCACAGCTTGGTGATGCAACGCGCATGGGTTCGACCATCTGTTGCAACGCCGCTATTCGAACTGCGTATTCATGGGAGCGCTTGTTGATACGCAAGGCGACGCATGGTGCGCTCGGGCACATTCCCCCATTGAACGACACATCCACCGTGGCGACGAACAACAAGGAGACATCCATGCGTCCGATCAGAAAGATGAAGCTGCTGCATCCGTCCACGTGCGCTTTGCTGGCCGCGTGCAGTGGCGCCATCGGCGCCGTCCAGGCCCAGGAAGCGACGGGCATTCCGGCAGCGGCCAATGCCGACGAGAACATGTCGCGGGTGGTCGTCACCGCGCGCCGACGCGAAGAATCGCTGCAGGATGTGCCCGTGTCTGTCACCGCGTTCTCCGCCGACCAGCTCTCCAAGCAGGCGCTGCCCGACGTGACCGCCCTTGCGCTATCGCTGCCCAACACGACGCTCAAGGCGTCGCGCGCCACCAACAGCACGCTCACGGCGTTCATCCGCGGTGTCGGCCAGGCCGACCCGCTGGCCGGGTTCGAGTCGGGCGTGGGCATCTATGTCGACGACATCTATCTGGCCCGGCCGCAGGCCGCCGTGGCCGACATCTACGACGTCGAGCGCATCGAGGTGCTGCGCGGCCCGCAGGGCACGCTGTACGGCCGCAACACGATTGGCGGCGCGCTCAAGTATGTCACCCGCAAGCTTGGCCCCCAGCGCGACGTGCGCGTGCGCGCCACGCTCGGCGACTACGGCCAGCGAGACGGCGTGCTCACGGCCAGCACGCCGCTGACCGATACAGCGCGTATCGGCGGCACGTTCGCGCACTTCACGCGCGACGGCTTTGGCGACAACCTGACCACTGGCAAGGGCAACTACGACAAGGACGTCACTGCCGGCAGGGTCTCAATTGAACTCGTGCCGAACCAGGACCTGTTCGTGCGCCTTGCCGGCGACTTCACGCAGGACGATTCCAATCCGAAGAATGGCCATCGTCTGATCGTCGGGCGCACGAGTCGCGCGCCCATCCTGGATGACGTGTTCGACACCCGCGGCAATCTCACCAAAGTGCTGGGCCGCGACCAGGAAGTACGCTCGTATGGCGGCTCGGTCACGGTCGAGTACACCGTCGACAGCGCGTGGCGCCTGAAATCGATCACGGCCGCGCGCCGCGACAAATCGTGGGCGCCGATCGACTTCGACGCCCTGCCCGTCGTCGACATGGAAGTGCCGGCGCTGTACACCAACCGCCAGTTCAGCCAGGAGATGCAGGTAACTTATACCGGCGCGCGCCTGCAGGGTGTGGCAGGCGTGTACTACATGGACGCCAACGCCTTCAACCAGTTCGACACCATCCTGGCCGGCGCGGTGCCCACGTCGACCTTCACGCTGGGCGACATCGACACGAAGGCCTGGGCCGCTTACTTTGACGGCAGCTACACGCTCACCGAGGGCCTGAGCCTGTCGCTGGGCGGACGCTACACGGTCGACCAGCGCGAAGCCAACGTGCTGCGCCAGATTTATTTCGGCCTGGCCGGCTCGCCCCGGATGGGCAATCCGAACGCGATCCTGTTTCGCACCGACACGGACCTAGCAGGCGGCCTGCTCGAGCGCAAGGACAAGAAATTCACGCCGCGCGTGGCACTGAGCTGGAAAATGAACGATGCCCACAACCTGTACGCGTCGTACTCCGAAGGCTTCAAGGGTGGCGGATTCGATCCACGCGTGAACGTGGTCGGCACACGGCTCCCGATCGCTACCGCGCGCGCCGGCTATGCGCCGGAAACGATCGAGACGACCGAACTGGGTCTCAAGTCGGCCTTCCATGGCGGGCGCATCACGACCAACCTGGCCGTGTTCCACAGCGATTATCAGGACGTACAGATCCCGGGCTCGATCGCCATCGACACCAATGGCGACGGGCGCGACGACAGCTTTGCCGGCGTGACGACCAACGCCGGCAAGGCCCGGATCAAGGGCGTCGAACTCGAAGCCGTCGCCAACCTCACGCCCAACTTCATGCTGGCCGGGATGTACAGCTACATCGACGCGAAGTACAAGGAGTACATCGTGGCCAACGTCAACGTGGCCGGCCAGCGCACGTTCCAGAACACGCCGAAGAATTCGGCCAACCTGCGCGCCAATTACGACATCCCGCTGCCGGTCATGGGCCACAACGGGCGCGTCTCGCTGATCGGCAGCTATGCGTTCAAGGGCGCCACGAGCCAGTTCGAGACCGCATCGATCCTCGACCAGGACTCCTACAGAATCTGGGACGCCAGCATCGTCTGGACCCGCGCCGACGGCAAGGTGCGCGCCGGCCTGCACGGCAAGAACCTGGGCGACGAACACTATAAAACGGCCGGCTACCTGTTCCCGACCCTGGGCAACGAAGGCACCTTGACCGCCTTCTACGGCAACCCGCGTACGGTGTCGGCGACGCTCGAATTGCGCTTCTGAACGCACCAGCCACGCCTGACAAAACATCACGAGGAGACTGCATGCACCAATCGATTCGCACCATCGCCCTGCTCCTGCTGGCTGCGTTCACCCTGTGCGCCGCGCCGCACGCGGGCGCACAGGGCAAGGAGTTCAAGGTCGCCCTCATCACCGGCAAGACGGGCGCGCTCGAGACGTATGCGCGCGAGACCGAGAACGGCTTCATGCTCGGCCTCGAGTACTTGACCAAGGGTACGATGGCCATCAACGGCCGCGCCATCAAGGTGTTTGTGAAGGACGACCAGGGCAAGCCCGATCTGGGCCGCACGCTGCTGGCCGAGGCGTATGGCGACGACCGCGTCGACATCGCGGTCGGCACCACGTCGTCCGCGTCGGCGCTGGCCATGCTGCCGGTGGCAAAAGAGTATAAAAAAATCCTGATCATCGAGCCGGCCGTGGCCGATGCGATCACCGGCGACAAATGGAACAAGTACATTTTTCGCACGGCGCGCAGCTCGATGCAGGATGCGCTGGCGGCCGCCGGCACGCTGAAAAGCGGCAGCGTGGGCTTTCTGGCGCAGGATTACGCGTTCGGGCGCGATGCGATCAAGGCCGGCAAGGAAGCGCTGATCGCCACCGGCAGCAAGGCCAGCGTCGTCCACGAAGAATACGCGCCACTGGCAACGACCGACTTCACCGCGTCGGCGCAGCGCCTGTTCGATGCCCTGAAAGACAAGCCGCAACCACGCGTGCTGGCAATCGTCTGGGCCGGCCCGAGTCCGATGAACAAGGTTGCGGCCATGAAGCCGGAGCGCTACGGCGTCGCACTGGCACCGGGCGGCAATATCCTTCCCGTGATGCAGACCTGGAAGGCCCATGCCGGCACTGAAGGCACCATCTATTACTACTACGATTTCCCGAAAAATCCGATGAACGACTGGCTGGTGGCAGAGCACACGAATCGCTACAAGACCCCGCCCGACATGTTCACCGCGGGTGGCATGGCCGCCGCCAGCGCCGTCGTTGCCGCACTGGGCAAGGCGCCGGATGGCGACGGCGACCGGATGGCCGCGGCGATGGAAGGCATGCGCTTCGAGACACCCAAGGGTCCCATGATGTTTCGCAACCAGGACCATCAGGCGCTCCAGCCGATGTACCACTTTCGCATCAAAAAGGACCAGAAGAACGAATGGGACCTGCTCGAACTGGTGCGCGAGATCCCGGCCAGCGCGATGCCGCTGCCGGTGCGGAACAAGCGCTGACATGGCCGACGACCGCGACCTCGATCGGACTGCGCCATCCCTGTCCACGCGCGGCCTGACGATCCGCTTTGGCGGCCACGTTGCGGTCAACGCCGTCACGGCCGACTTTTATCCGGGCACGCTCACCGTGATCGTCGGGCCCAACGGCGCCGGCAAGACCACGTGGTTCAACCTGATTTCCGGCCAGTTGCGCGCGAGCGCCGGCAGCGTACATCTGCATGGCCGCGACATCACGCGCCTTGGCGCGGCGCGCCGCACGCGCCTTGGCATCGGGCGCGCCTTCCAGCTCACCAACCTGTTCCCGCTGCTGTCCGTGATCGAGAACGTGCGGCTGGCGGTGCAGAGCCGCGCCGGCATCGGCCTGGATTTCTTCTCGGTCTGCGCCGACCACAAGGGACTCATTGAACGCGCTGATTATTACCTCGAGCGCGTGGGGCTGGCCGCGCGTCGCGACATGCTGGTGGGCGCGCTGTCGCACGGCGACCAGCGCAAGCTCGAAGTGGCGATCCTGCTCGCGCTGCAGCCGTCCGTGATGATGTTCGACGAGCCCACCGCCGGCATGAGCGTGGACGACGTGCCGGTCGTGCTCGACCTGATCCGCGACGTGAAGGGCGACGCCGCCCGCACCGTGCTGCTGGTCGAGCACAAGATGGACGTCGTGCGCCAGCTGGCCGACCGCATCGTCGTGCTGCACAATGGCGCGCTGGTGGCCGATGGCAAGCCGGGCGAGGTCATGGCATCCACCATCGTACAAGAGGCTTATCTTGGAACGTCCGACACCCAACATGCTCGCGCCTGATCCGGCGGCGAGGCAACCGCTGCTGCGCCTGGCCGGTGTGCACACGCATATCGGCGCGTACCACATCCTGCACGGCGTCGACCTGCAGGTGGCGCGCGGCGAACTGGCCGTTCTGCTGGGCCGCAACGGCGCCGGCAAGACCACGACATTGCGCACGATCATGGGCCTGTGGCGGGCAAGCAGTGGCAGCATCCACTTCGATGGCCACGACATCACGCGCCTGGCTACGCCCGCCATCGCACGCGCCGGCATCGCGTACGTGCCCGAGAACATGGCAGTCTTTTCCGACCTGACGGTACGCGAGAACCTGGTGCTGGCCGCGCGCAACGGCCCGCCCGACGCCGCGCGTGTCGACTGGATCTGCGGTTTCTTCCCGGCGCTGCGCACGTTCTGGCACCGTCCGGCCGGCAATCTGTCCGGTGGCCAGAAGCAGATGGTGGCCATCGCGCGCGCCATGGTCGAACCGCGCACACTGCTGCTGGTCGACGAACCGACCAAGGGCCTGGCGCCCGCCATCGTGCACAGCCTGATGGCGGCGTTTCGTGAACTGAAGGCGCAAGGCACAACGATCCTGCTGGTCGAGCAGAACGTGCAGGTCGTGCGCGCGCTGGGCGACACGGCCAGCGTGATGGACGACGGGCACGTGGTGCACGCCGGCCCGATGGCCGTGCTGGCGGGCGACGCCGCGCTGCAACAGCGTCTGCTCGGCCTGTCCCTCGATCCCCACCATTAGGAAACCCATGTCCATCGCCCCCGCCGCACCGCCGGCCGACAGCCAGCTACCGGCCACCCGCCGCGACATCGCGCCGCTGCTGCTCGTGCCGCTGCTGATGCTGGCCATGCTGCCACTGGTGGGCAACCTGGCCACCTGGCTCACCCTGAGCGTCGCGGGCCTCGCGATGGGCATGATGATCTTCATTATGGCCAGCGGGCTGACCCTCGTGTTCGGGCTGATGAACGTGATCAATTTCGGCCATGGTGCATTCATCGCGGTGGGCGCGTTTTCTGCCACACTCGTGCTGCTGCCGCTGCGAGGCTGGCTCAAGATGGATTCGCTCACTCTCAACCTGGGCGTGCTGGCGCTGGCGATCGTGGTCGCCATGCTGGTCACGGGACTGCTCGGCTGGGCTTTCGAGCGCCTGCTCATCCAGCCGGTCTACGGCCAGCACCTCAAGCAGATCCTGGTCACGATGGGCGGCATGATCGTGGCCGAGCAGCTGATCCACGTCGTCTGGGGCGCCGAAACGATCGCCGTGCCGCTGCCCACGGCGCTGCGCGGCGCGCTCCTGCTGGGCGACGCGGCCATCGACAAATACCGCCTGGTGGCGGTGGCGATTGGCGTGGTGGTATTCGTTGCGATGTACCTGATCCTGAACCGCACGAAGGTCGGCCTGCTGGTGCGCGCCGGCGTCGAACATGGCGAGATGGTCGAAGCGCTCGGTTACCGCATCCGGCACCTGTTCGTGACGGTCTTTGCGGCCGGAGCGGGCCTGGCCGGCCTGGGTGGCGTGATGTGGGGGCTGTACAAGGAAACACTGACGGCCGCGATGGGCGGCGAGATCATGGTGATGCTGTTCATCGTCATCATCATCGGCGGCCTGGGATCGGTCGGCGGCTGCTTCATCGGCGCGCTGCTCATCGCGCTGGTGGCCAATTACGCGGGCTTTCTGGCTCCCGCTGTCGCACTGGTCTCGAGCATCATCCTGATGGTCTCGGTGCTGCTGTGGCGGCCCGCCGGGCTGTACGCGACGGGACGGGGCTGAGCATGCTGCGGCAACTGTTATCGGGCGACCTGCCGCGCAGCCGCATCCTGACCGCGCTGCTGGTCGTAATTCTGCTCGGGCTCGCGCTGGCGCCGTTCCTGACCTCGGGCGCGCGGCCACTCAACACGGCCGCCACGATCTGCGTCTACATCGTGCTGGTGGCATCCTACGACCTGCTGCTGGGTTATACCGGCATCGTCTCGTTCGCCCACACGATGTTCTATGGGATCGGTGCGTATGGCGTCGGGCTGGCGCTGGCGCGCGTCGACGAGCCCACCTGGGGCATCGTCATGGCGGGCCTTGGCCTGGCGCTGCTGCTCGCGCTCGCGCTGGCGCTGGTGGTGGGCCTGTTCGCGCTGCGCGTGCAAGCCATCTTCTACGCGATGATCACGCTGGCCGTGGCCTCGTCGTTTGCGGTGCTGGCCTCTCAACTGTCCGATTTCACGGGCGGCGAGGATGGCGTCACATTCAGCGTGCCGCACGTGCTGTCGCCCAGCTTCGTGCTGCGCGAAGGCGACGTGTTCGGGCGCCAGCTCGATGGCCGGCTGCTGACCTATTACGTCGTGTTCTGCGGCTGCCTGCTGCTGTTCCTGTTCCTGCTGCGACTGGTCAATTCGCCGTTCGGGCGTGTGCTGCAGGCGATCCGTGAAAACCCGTTTCGCGCCGAGGCACTGGGCTATCGCACGATGGTGTACCGGATCTGGGCCAATGTCCTGGCGGCGCTGACGGCGAGCCTGGCCGGCGCGCTGATGGCGCTGTGGCTGCGCTACGTCGGTCCGAAGACATCGCTCGGGTTCGAGGTCATGACGGACATCCTGCTGATCGTCGTGATCGGCGGCATGGGCACGATGTACGGCGCGGTGGTGGGCGCGACGCTGTTCATCCTGGCCCAGAACTACCTGCGGGACTGGATGGCGCACGGCGCTGCGGCGCTGGATGGAATGCCGGTACTGGCCGCCACCCTGCACCCGGATCGCTGGATGCTGTGGCTGGGGGTGCTGTTCATCCTGTCCATTTACTGGTTTCCGGTCGGGATCGTTGGCAAGCTGCGGCTGCGGGCGTGGCTGGCGCAGCGGTCTCCTCGTTAATACGATTCGATTCGCAAACACGTAGGGTGGACGGCTCTGCCATCCACCCTACGACCCCGGCGATGTTTTTTGGTTCCCCCTCGCCCTTTGCGTCGCGCCGGGCGCGTGACCCGACAGCCCCAACGCACCGCAATACCGCAGCGCCCGCCGTTTCTATGATGAAGCCTCGATCCACGACGCGACGCCTCATCATGCAACGACTCAATTACATGCTCGCCGCAGCAGCGGTCCCGGCCGCCTGTCCCCCTCACACCGCCCACGCAGCCGGGACCGGGGTGCTCAGCGAAGACTTCACCAACCTGGCCACCGCCCCCGGCTGGGCCCGCATCAACCGCAGCGTCCCGCCCGACGCGACCTGGTGCCAAGGCAATCCCGCCATCTTCCCCGCCCACACCGGCGCACCCGACAACTACGCCGCCGCGAGCTGCCTCAGCGCAGCCCACGGCACCGGCCGCGTCGACAACTGGCTGATCACGCCCACGCTAACGCTCAGCGGCCTCACCACGCTGTCGTTCTTCACCAGCCGCGAACGCGTCGACGGCTTCGACGACCTGCTCGAAGTCCGCTTCAGCAGTGACAGCGGGACCGCCGCAGCGTCCTTCGACACGCTGCTGGCCAGCATCGGCGGCGCCGCCGACTTCCCCGCACAATGGCAGCCATCGCACGTCGACCTGACGGTGGACGGCACAGGCCGCTTCGCATTTCGTTACCTGGGCGATGCGGACAGGCTGAGCCATATCGGGCTCGACACGGTGCGCGTGGTCACGCGACTGCCGGAACCCACCAGCCGACTGCTGCTGGCCGATGGCCTGGGCGTACTCGGCCTGCTGCGCCGCCACGAGCACCACGAGCGCCATTGACGTAAAAAAGCCGGCGGTCCTCACGGGCCGCCGGCTTCTGGATACTGCCTGCGCGCTGGTCTTATGCCCGGGCGCCCTTGTTGAACGCTGCCACGCCGGCAACGATCTCGGCCTTGGCTTCATCGATGCCCGCCCAGCCTTCGATCTTGACCCATTTGCCGGCTTCGAGATCCTTGTAGTGCTCGAAGAAGTGCTGGATCTGCTTCAGGCGCAGCTCTTCCACGTCGTCGAGCGACTGGATTTTCTTGTACATCGGCAGCACTTTTTCGATCGGCACTGCGATGACCTTGGCGTCGCCGCCGCCGTCATCGGTCATCTTCAGCACGCCCAGCGCGCGGCAACGGACCACGACGCCTGGTGGCAGCGGGAACGGGGTGATGACCAGCACGTCGCATGGATCACCGTCGTCGGCGATGGTTTGCGGCACATAGCCGTAGTTGCACGGGTAATGCATGGCGGTACCCATGAAACGGTCGACGAAGATCGCGCCGGTGTCCTTGTCGACTTCATACTTGACCGGATCGGAGTTCATCGGGATTTCGATGATGACGTTGAAGTCGTTCGGCACGTCTTTGCCGGCTGGGACGTTGTTCAGGCTCATGATGGGATCCTTGGTTGCTAAAGAGTCAAAATTAGTCCGCCATTATAGCGAAAGGCACGCGTTACAACACCGTCGCGAGTGCGCACTGCCGGTAATGCTTGGCGGCCGGCTCGTCCTGCCCCAGTGCTTCATGCATCTGGGCCAGTTTCAGATGCGCTTCGCGCACCATCGCCGCTTCGGTCGCGTCCGACAAGGCTTGCTCCAGATAGCGCTGGGCCTTGCCCCACAGCTTCTGTTTCAGGCACAGCGTGCCGAGCGTGAGCGCCAGTTCGGCATCCTGCGGCCGTTCGCGGCGCCACGTTTCGCAGGCCTCGATCTGGGCCAGCAGCGATGGCGAGCCGGCCGGGCTGGCCGCGTCGCGGTAGGCGCGCACAACGCGCTCGTCCCAGTTGGCCCTGAGCGACTCTTCGGCAATCGCGCGCGCTTCGTCGTGCAGGCCGCGCGCATTGAAGGCGCCGGCGGCGCGCGCCGCCACGTACGGCACGGTGCGGTCCTGCAGCGGCACCGTGGCCCAGGTCCAGCGGATCGATTCGGCGTCGTGGTCGTCTTCGCCCAGCAGCGCTTCGTACGCCATTTCGCGCAGGCGCCGTGCCAGAGCAGGATGCAGCGCATTGCGCTTGTCGAGGATGCGCACCAGGCGCAGCACCTCGGGCCAGTTGCGCGCCTGCTGGTTGGCCTTCATTGCCCACTGCAGCGCGTGGATGTGGCGCTGGCCGCTGGCATTGAGTTCGGCCACCGCTTCAAGCGCTGCCTCGGGCCGGTGGTCGTCCACCAGCAGTTCGGTCAGCGTCATCAGGCGCGCCGTCTTGAGCGTCGTGTCATGCGATATGCCGGCCAGCCAGGCGTCGCGGCGCGCCGGTTCGCGCATGCGGTGCGCGGCGCGCGCGCCGATCAGGGCGGCCAGGCCCGTGTTCTCGGGCAGGTCGGCAGCACGCATCGCGGCTTTTTCGGCGTGGCCGAAGCGACCTTCGAACAGTGCCTTGAGCGCATCGCGCAAGCCCTTGTTGCCATCGCGCTCGCGGCGGCGCTGGCGGTACGCGGCCACCCGCTGCGGCATGCGCGCCGTCGCATAGAAGGTGCGCACCAGCACGTACAGCGTGGCAAACAGCAGCATCAGCACCACGACAAACAGATTGAGCGACATGTCGATCCGGTGCGGTGGATAGAACAGCACCACATTGCCCGGATTGAAACGTGCCGTCACCGCGATGCCGATGGCCGCGGCCATCAGCGTAACCAGCCAGATGAGTAAGCGCATGGTTATTGCTTCGCTTTGTAGTTGCGCACCGCGCCCAGGCTCTCGGCCAGCGTCGGCAATTCGATCGTCAGGTCATTGGCCTGCACCTGGCGCAGTGCCGCCTGGGCCGATTGCGTCGTGCGGGCGCGCGTGTCGAAGTACTTGGCCAGCATGGTCTGGGCGGTGGTCAGGTCGTCGCGGAACGTGGATTCGTTACGCGACAACAGCGCCAGCCGTGCATTGAGCAGGCGCAGCTTGAGGTTTTCGCGCACAAAGAACGATTCGCTTGGCGAGAGCATCAGCGCCTCGGGGTCGTCGACACTGCGCACGCGGATCAGCTGGCGCACGTCGTCCCACATCTCCTGGCTCCACATGCTCCAGGTTTGCAGCAGGCGCTGGCCCACGCCGAGCGACTCGGGCGGGACGGCCGGCCCGACAGTTTTGGCAGGCGCGGCTGCGGCCTCGAGCCGGCGCGTCGTGCGCACCGGCGCCACGGGCAGCAGCGGCTTTTCGTCGGCCAGCATCGGCAGCGTCTCGACCTGGACGATCACATTGTCCAGGCGCAGCGCGACGCCGGCCAGATCGACCGCCGGCAAGGCCTTGAGCTTGTCGATGTCGGCCGCGATCGCGCGGCGGATGGTCAAAAATTGCGGCGCATTTGAGCTCGAGACGGCGCGGTCGGCGTTCTGCAGCGCGATCAGGGCGCCCTGCACATTGCCGGCCAGCTGCAGTTGCTGGCTTGCGGTGGCGAGCACCTGCTCGATTTCGGACAGCGCCCACTCGTCGCGGTTCTGCGACAGATCCTTGTAGAGCTGCTCGAGCGCGACCTGCTGGCTCTGTGCTTCGCTCTGGCGGCTTTCCAGCACGCCGACCTTGATCTGCAGCTCTTTCGACTGATCCGCCACGTCGCGCGCGAGCGCTGCCGTTTCGGCATTGACGGCATTGCCCTTCTGCAGGCTGCGCGCCATGTCCTGGCGCAGCGAATTGATGCGGCTGTGCGACGAGACCGTCTGCACCACCAGCAGCACGGCCAGCGCGATGACGGCCAGCGGCAAGGGCCGCGCCACGCGATCAATCAGGCCGCGCGTGGCAGGGCCGCTCATGCGCGGCGCAGCAGGCGGCACCTGCGCCTCCTCCGGCTTGGCAAGGCTGGGGGCGGGCACGCTGGCCTGGGGCTGGTCTGGGTTGTTCGGCAATTCGTTCATTCTTGTGATTGTAACGCTGCTAATAGGCGTGCATCGCCGGAACCGGTGAGAAGCACGTGTTCCAGCCCCAGGTCACGGGCCGTCTGTGCAATCCGCGCATGGGGCACGATCAGGCGCTGCTGCTGTAATCGCGCCATCAGCGCGTCATCGTCAATGGCTTGCACCAGCCCGGCCAGTCCGCGCAGGGCTTCCGAGCTCGTGATTATCCAGTCGTTTGGCTGCGCCAGCAAGGCGCGCAATCGTGTGGCCAGTTCCGCCGTCAATACCGGCGTCGCGCGGCGGTACGCAGCCACCGGCTCGACCCGGGCGCCGGCGGCGCGCAAGGCGTCGGCCAGCAGCTCGCGGCCGCCGTCGCCGCGCACGATCAGCACGCGTTTGCCGGCATACGATGCCAGGTCGAGACGCTGCAGCAGATGCTCGGAATCGCTGTGCGCGCTGTCGGCCGGGCTGAAGATCGTACACGCGTCACCGGTGACGCCGTGGCGCGCCAGCGCAGCGCGGCTGCCATCGCCGACGATCGCCACCGGCACGGCCACGGGCCAGGCGTCGATGTGCGCAAACGCGGCGTCGATGGCATTGGGCGAGACGAACGTCACCAGCGCAAACCGGTCGAGTTCAGCCAGTGCTGCGCGCAGCGGCGCGGTATCTTCGACCGGACTGATCTCGAGCAGCGGCAGCAGCACGGCCGTGCGGCCGCTGGCGAACACCGCCTGCACCAGCGCATCGGCCTGCGCGCGCGGGCGCGTGACGACGACGACGCGCGCCGTCTCAGGCAGGTCAGGCATCCTGGTTTGCAGCGGCATCGAGACGGCACGCCGCCAGGATTGCATTCGCATCCTGCTGCGCCAGCAACTCGGACACCTGCTCGCCCAGGTACTCGGGCTGCTCGACCGGGCCGCTCACTTCGGCGTGCGCGCTGCGCTTGCCGTCGGGCGTGGCGACCATCGCGCGCAGGCGCAGCTGGCCGTCCTGCACGGTGGCGAACGCCGCCAGCGGAATCTGGCAGCTGCCGCCAAAGATGCGCGAGACCTTGCGCTCGGCCAGCACGGCGCTGGCCGTGTCGTCGTGGTTGAGCGGCGCCAGCACGGCGCGCAGGTCGACGCCGTCGCTGCGCGCGCTGCTCAGGATCTCGATCGCCATCGCGCCCTGCCCGGCTGCCGGCAAGCTCATTTCGGGTTCGAGCAGTGCGCGGATGCGCTGCGGCAGGCCGAGGCGCTTGAGGCCCGCAGCGGCCAAGATGATGGCGGCATATTCGCCGCGATCGAGCTTGCCCAGCCGCGTATCCAGATTACCGCGCAGCGGCAGGATGACCAGATGCGGATAGCGCGCCGCGATCAGCGACTGGCGACGCAGGCTGCTGGTGCCGACGATGGCGCCGGGGGGCAGCGCGGCCAGGCTGTCGTAATCGTTCGAGACAAACGCGTCGCGCGGGTCTTCGCGTTCGAGCACGGCGGTCAGCTCGAAACCTTCGGGCAGCTCCATCGGCACGTCCTTGAGCGAGTGCACGGCCAGGTCGGCGCGGCCTTCGGCCATCGCGACTTCGAGTTCCTTGACGAACAGGCCTTTGCCGCCGACAGCTGACAGCGTGCGGTCGAGAATCTGGTCGCCCCGTGTCGTCATCCCGAGAATTTCGACGCGGCACTGTGGATATAATGCGACGAGCCGGTCGCGCACGTGCTCTGCCTGCCACATGGCCAGGCGGCTCTCGCGGGATGCGATAATGAGTTTTGACGGCATCGTTGGCGCCGCTGGCGCCGAACTACCCTGCGAAGTTCCCTGATGAATAGCTGCTAACACACGAATTCTTTCACTGTCATTGGGCCGATCCGGCCGGTGCCGGTAACCGCTCCCTGCATAAGATCACAAATTTTATCATGGGGGCCTCTTGCAGACCGTGGCCAACCGCCCTCGCACAACGCTTACTTGTGGTCGATATGAACAACCCTGCTCTCCCTGACGTATCCACCGGCGCCGACAAGGACGCGCCGCTCAAAGAAGACATCCGCCTGCTCGGGCGCCTGCTCGGCGACGTACTGCGCGACCAGGAAGGCGCCAAGGTCTTCGACCTGGTCGAAACCATCCGCCAGACCGCCGTGCGCTTCCGGCGCGACGACGATCCCGACGCCAGCAAAGAGCTCACCACGATGCTGCACGGGCTCACGCGCGACCAGACCATTTCGGTCGTGCGCGCCTTTTCGTACTTTTCGCACCTGGCCAATATCGCCGAGGACCAGCACCACAACCGCCGCCGCCGCGCGCACCTGCTGGGTGGCTCCGCGCCGCGTGCGGGCAGCATCGGTTACGCGCTGGACAAGCTGGCCGGCGCCGGCATCGGGCGCGACGAAGTCCGGGCATTCTTCAACGAGGCGCTGATCTCGCCCGTGCTCACGGCCCACCCGACCGAGGTGCAGCGCAAGAGCATCCTGGATGCCGAGCACGATATCGCGCGCCTGCTGGCCGAACGCGACACGCCGCTCACGCCGCGCGAGCGCCAGCGCAACGAGCAGATGCTCCATGCGCGCATCGCCACGCTGTGGCAGACGCGCATGCTGCGCTACTCGAAGCTGACGGTGGCCGACGAAATCGACAACGCGCTGTCGTACTACCGCATCACGTTCCTGCGCGAGCTGCCGGCGCTGTACGACGATATCGAGTTCGAGATCGAAGAACAATACGGCCCTGACGACGGTGCACAGGATACTGCGCCCAAACCGCACGCATCCTACCTGCAGATGGGCAGCTGGATCGGCGGCGACCGTGACGGCAACCCGAACGTCAACGCCGACACGATGCGCCACGCGCTGACGCGCCAGTCGACGACGATCCTCGACTTCTATCTCGACGAAGTCCATGCGCTGGGCGCCGAACTGTCGGCTTCCACGCTGCTGGTGGACGTCACGCCGGCGCTGGAACTGCTGGCCCAGAACTCGCCCGACGCGTCGCCGCACCGCAGCGACGAGCCTTACCGGCGCGCGCTGATCGGCATCTATGCACGCCTGGCCGCCACCGCGCGCGAACTGGGCGTGGGCCATATCCTGCGCAAGGAAGTCGGCCACGCGGCGCCCTACCTCGACCCCGAACTGTTTGCGGCCGACCTCGAAACGCTGGCCGACTCGCTGCGCCAGAACCACGGCGCGATGCTGACCATGCCGCGCCTGGCCGGCTTGCTGCGCGCGGCGCGCATCTTCGGCTTCCACCTGGCCTCGCTCGACATGCGCCAGAGTTCGGACATCCACGAGCGCGTGCTGGCCGAACTGCTGGCCCGCGCCGGCGTCGAGGCTGACTACGCTGCGCTCGACGAAGACGCCAAGGTCGCGCTGCTGCTGCGTGAACTCGACAGCGCCCGGCCCTTGATCTCGCCATGGGATACCTATGGCGAAGAGACGAGCTCCGAGCTGGCGATTTTGCGCTGCGCGCGCGAGATCCGTCTGCGCTACGGCCCGCGCGCGATCCGCAACTACATCATCTCGCACACCGAGACGGTGTCCGACCTGCTCGAAGTGCTGCTGCTGCAAAAGGAAACCGGGTTGCTGCGCGGCGGCAGCGCAACGGGCGAAGTGATGGTGATCCCGCTGTTCGAAACCATTCCCGACCTGCAGCGCGCGGCCGGCATCATGGATGCCTGGATGGCGCTGCCGTTCGTGGCCAACGTGATCGCAAAACAAGGCCACCTGCAGGAAGTCATGCTGGGCTACTCCGACTCGAACAAGGACGGGGGCTTCCTCACGTCGAACTGGGAGCTGTATCAGGCCGAACTGAAACTGGTCGAGGTATTCGCGCAGCAGAAGGTCAAGCTGCGCCTGTTCCACGGCCGCGGCGGCACAGTCGGTCGTGGCGGCGGTCCGAGCTACGACGCGATCCGCGCCCAGCCGCCGGGGACCGTCAATGGCCAGATCCGCCTGACCGAACAGGGCGAGATCATCGCGTCCAAGTTCTCGAATGCCGAAATCGGCCGGCGCAACCTGGAGCTGCTGGTCTCGGCCACGCTGGAAGCGAGCCTGACGCCCAACACTGCGAGCGAAGCGCAGACGGGTCGCCTGCACCGTTTCGAATCCGTGATGGCCGGGCTGTCGAACCGCGCCTACAAGGCCTACCGCGACCTGGTCTACGATACACCGGGCTTTACCGACTACTTCTTTGCCGCCACGCCGATCGCCGAGATCGCGGAACTGAACCTCGGTTCGCGCCCTGCCTCGCGCAAGTCGACCCGCCGCATCGAAGACCTGCGCGCGATTCCGTGGGGCTTCTCGTGGGGCCAGTGCCGCCTGCTGCTGCCAGGCTGGTTCGGCTTTGCCTCGGCCGTCAACGGCTGGCTGGGCGAGGTCGAGGGCGAGCGTGAAGACAGACTGGCCGAGCTGCGCACGATGTTCCGGGAGTGGCCGTTCTTTGCCACCCTGCTGTCGAACATGGACATGGTGCTGGCCAAGACCGATCTGCCGATCGCCCGGCGCTACGCCGAACTGGTGGCCGACGTCGAACTGCGCGAGCGGATCTTCAAGCGCATCACGGCCGAACACGCGCTCACGCTGACCATCCTGGAAGAGATCACCGGGACGGGCGAGCGCCTGCAGAGCAATCCGCTGCTGGCCCGTTCGATCCAGAACCGGTTTGCCTACCTGGACCCGCTGAACCACTTGCAGGTCGAGTTGATCGGCCGGCACCGGGCGCTGGCGCTCGATCCGGCAAGCCAGGTCGATGCGCGCGTGCACCGGGGCATCCACCTGTCGATCAACGGCGTGGCGGCCGGTCTGCGCAATACCGGCTGACCGTTCGTCGTACCCGGGCCAGCGGCCCGGGTAATCGCGCTGCGCGGCCGCTCAGGCCAACTGCAGCGTGGCAGGCTGCCGGCGCCGGTCCACGGCCGGCGGCTGGGCTGGCGCCGCCTGACCCAGCTTGAAATTCCCGACCAGCACACTGAGGTTGGCCGTTTGCTCCTGCATCGACGCCGCTGCCGCTGCGGCCTGCTCCACGAGCGCAGCGTTCTGCTGCGTGACGGTGTCGATGTCCCCGATCGCACTATTGACCTGTGCAATTCCCAGCCCCTGCCGATGACTGGCAGTGGCGATCTCTGCCACGATATCGGTGACGCGCCGCACGCTCGCCACGATCTCGTCCATCGTGCCGCCGGCCGCCGCAACGAGCGAGATCCCGTTGTCGGCGTGGCGCACCGACTCGTCGATCAGCACCTTGATTTCACCGGCTGCCGCATTGGCGCGCTGGGCCAGGTTGCGCACCTCGGATGCCACGACCGCAAAGCCGCGGCCCTGCTCGCCGGCGCGTGCCGCTTCCACCGCCGCATTGAGCGCCAGGATATTGGTCTGGAACGCGATCGATTCGATCGTGCCGGTGATGTCGACGATGCGGCGCGACGACGTGTGGATCGCGCCCATCGTGTCGACCACGCGCGCCACCGCCTCGCCGCCCTTGACGGCCACTTCGGAGGCCGATGCCGTCAGCGTGTTGGCCTGCAAGGCACTGTCGGCGTTCTGCTTGACCGTCGCCGCCAGTTCTTCGATGGATGCCGCCGTTTCTTCCAGCGCGCCGGCCTGCTGTTCGGTGCGGCGTGACAGGTCCAGGTTGCCGCTGGCGATTTCACCGGACGCCGTCTCGATCGCGTCGGCGCTGCCGCGCACCTGGCTCACCACCCCGTGCAGGTTGGCGCGCATCCGCTGCAGCGCCACCTTCAGGCGTCCCGTTTCCGTCTGGTCGGCGGCGTTGCATTCCAGTGTTACGCCCAGGTCGCCGTCGGCGATGCGGCCTGCAAACGCCACTGCTTCCTCCAGCGGGCGCCGGATGGCGCGTGCGGACAGCTGGCCCACCACCACCATCAGCATCACGGCGGTCAAGGCAGCGAGCAGCAGCAGGGTTTCCGAGCGCTCGACCAGTGCGTGGCCGCCAACGCGCGTGGCCTCGGCGCTGGCCCCGATGGTATCGCTCAGTTCACCCATGCTGGTTTCCAGCTTGCGAAAATGCCCCATGAAGTCTGCCTGCGCCTGGCGCGCCGCAACGGGATCCGTGAACGCCAGGTCGATCATCCGCGCCACGCTCTTGAGGTAGGCGTCGACGTCGGCGCGCACGGCGGGAATGGCGTTCTGCAGGGCCGCATCGGAATCTTCCTTGGCCAGCGTATCGATCAACCCGGCCAGTGTCGCAGCGTGCTGCGCATGATCGCGCCGGACCTCGGCCTGCTTGCCTGCGTCATCCGGCCCGGCGATCAGCGCGGCCAGTACATCGGCGCGCAAGGCGTCGTGCGCCATGTCGGCCTGGAGCTGGTTCTTCAGCGCGCTGCCATTGTCGGTGATCGCGTTCATCGCCGTCTCCAGCGACAGCATCGCGCCATAACCGATGCTGGCCACCACGGCAGCCAGAAACACCGCTGCCAGGTTCGATAGAAACAGCCGGTGCCGGATGGTCAGATTCATGGTGATGTCTCCCTACAGTTTGAACGATAGCCCGACCGTGAGCGCGGCATCGGGCGTGCGCCGGTTCAGGCCCAGCGCGAGCATGGTGTCGAGCTGGCAGCGGTCCGACAGCAGCCACGCCATGCCCGTATCGAAGGTGGCCACGGTGCCGCCGTTGGCGCTGCGGGCGATCTGCGGCGCCGCCACTTCGACGAATGCGCGCCAGGTCGGCGTCAACTCCTTGCCGAGCACCACGCCGAAGATCCCGTAGCCGTAGCGCTTGCCCTCATCGGTGCGCTCGCGCCCGATGCCGGGCATCACGCCCAGCGACCAATCACCCGGCAATTCCCATTCGGCGGCCACGCGCAGCGACGGGCGCACGCCCTGGCCGCGCCAGGTCCGCGACCCGCTGTCCAGGTCGGCATGCAGCAGCACACCCACCGACGGACGCCCCGGCGCCTCGTCCTGCACATGCCACTTCACGCCAAGCGCCGTGTCGGCGTAACCGGCGGACGTGCCCTCCCCGCCTGCATGCTGGACGGTACGGCCGTCGGTTTCGAGCCGCAGTTCGAGCACGTCGCCCACGCCGTAGCGCAGCAGCGTCGGCATGCTGTAGGTCCGCGCGCGGACACCATCGGCCTTGTCCCGCTCGGCCAGCACGCTGGTCTCGATCTGGAACCGGCCACGGCCGACGACATTGCTGGACTCGACGAAATCGGGACGGTCGGTGACGATCCCGTCGTCGCCAGCAATGGCTGACAGCGGGGCCAGCAGCGCGAGGCTGGCGAGACAGGTATGGGCAAGGCGAGGGAGTGTGGTGGTAGGCATGCTGCAGTCTTTCAAGGAAGGAAATCAAGGCCTGGAGTGCAGGTCAAGTATTGCAAAAATCGGGGGACGTAGAACATCTGTCCGAATTTATTTCTGGTGTTCAATAAAACGTGTGTGTTGACAACCACGGTTTACTTGGGAGAGTGACAAAGAATCGTGTCCGGGGCATGTCGATGATTTATTCTGGAAGGTGGCGCGTACATGGCGTCGACCGCCGGTGACAGGCCAGCACAAAAAAAGCCGCCCGGTGCGAACCGGGCGGCTTTGTCACGTCGAGACCGCCGACGCTGTATGACGAATTACTGATTGTGCAAGAACGTCTTGAGCTTGTCCGAGCGCGATGGCTGGCGCAGCTTGCTCATCGCCTTGGCTTCGATCTGGCGAATTCGCTCGCGCGTGACGTCGAACTGCTTGCCGACTTCTTCCAGCGTGTGGTCGTTCGACATCTCGACGCCGTAACGCATGCGCAGCACCTTCGCTTCGCGCGGGGTCAGCGAGTCGAGCACTTCCTTGATCACGTTGCGCATCGACGCGTGCAGTGCGGCGTCCAGCGGGGCCAGCGTGGCGTTGTCTTCGATAAAGTCGCCCAGCTGCGAATCGCCGTCCTCGCCCATCGGCGTTTCCATCGAAATCGGCTCTTTCGCGATCTTCATGATCTCGCGAACCTTGTTCTCTGGCATTTCCATCTTCAGGGCCAGCGTCGGCAGATCCGGCTCGCTGCCCGTTTCCTGCATGATCTGGCGCGAGATGCGGTTCATCTTGTTGATCGTCTCGATCATGTGCACCGGCACGCGGATCGTGCGGGCCATGTCGGCAATCGAACGCGTGATCGCCTGGCGGATCCACCACGTCGCATAGGTCGAGAACTTGTAGCCGCGACGGTATTCGAACTTGTCGACCGCTTTCAGCAGACCGATATTGCCTTCCTGGATCAGATCCAGGAACTGCAGGCCGCGGTTGATGTACTTCTTGGCAATCGAGATCACCAGACGCAGGTTGGCCACGGTCATTTCGCGCTTGGCCTGGCGTGCGCGCTTCTCGCCCGCTGCCATCTGCTTGTTGATCTTGCGCAGGTCGGCCAGTGGCAGCGCCACACGCGCCTGCAGGTCGATCATGCGCTGTTGCAGTTCCTTGATCGCCGGCAGGTTACGGCTCAGCACGGCGCTGTACGGATACGCGCAGTCGACTTCGCGGTCGCCCCATTGCAGGTCGGTTTCGTTGCCCGGGAAGACCTTGATGAAGTGGGCGCGCGGCATGCCGCAGCGGTTCACGCAGATGTCCAGCACGGCGCGCTCGATCGAACGCACTTCGTCCATCTGGCCGCGCAGCGTGTCGCACAGCTTCTCGACGACCTTGGCGGTAAAGCGGATCCCCAGCAGCTCGTACGAGATGACGGCTTGCGCATCTTCGTACGCCGGCGAACCGTAGCCTTTGTTCTTGAACGCGTGGCCCATCAGGTCGAACTGCTGCTCGATCAGTGCGAATTTCTCGAGCGCGCTTTTCTTCAGTTGCGCGAGCTGCTCGGGCGAGTAGCCGGCAGCGGCGCCACTGTTGACGTCGCCCTCTTCTTCTTCGACTTCTTCCTCTTCTTCGTCGTCGTCCTCTTCGCTGATCGCAGCGGCGTGGGCGACCGAGGCAGCCGGTGCCGGCGTGTCGTTCATGTCGACGAAGCCATCGACCACGTCGTCGATCTTCAGTTCATCGTTGGCGATCTTGTGCGACAGCGCGATGATTTCCGAGATCGTCGTCGGGCAGGCCGAGATCGCCTGGACCATGTCCTTCAGGCCCTGCTCGATGCGCTTGGCGATTTCGATTTCGCCTTCGCGCGTGAGCAGCGACACGGCGCCCATTTCACGCATGTACATGCGCACCGGGTCGGTCGTGCGGCCAAAGTCCGAGTCGGCAGTCGACAGTGCGGTCGCGGCGGCCGCTTCCACTTCGTCTTCGCTCGTCGGCGTCACGGCCTGGTCCGACAACAGCATCATTTCGGCTTCCGGCGCGCGCTCATAGACAGCGATGCCCATGTCGTTGAAGGTCGCGATGATGCCTTCGATCGCTTCCGGATCGATGATGTTTTCAGGCAGGTGATCGTTGATCTCGGCGTGGGTCAGGAAGCCCCGCTCCTTGCCCATATTGATCAGGTTCTTCAGTTGCTGGCGGCGGCGCTCGAGTTCGGTTTCCGAGAAGCCTTCTTCCTTCAGCAGCGCAATGCCCTTGGCCTTGCGCTCACGCACTTTCGATGCGGCCTTCATTTCGGCGCGCTCGACGGCGTTCAGCGCCGCGACTTCGTCGTTCTCAGGCACGAATTCGCTCGGCTTGCGGCCGCGGCGGCCAGGCACCTTCACCTGCGGCAGCAGGTAGCCCGACGTGTCGATTGCCGCCAGCGCAGCGGCGTCGGTGGTCTTGCTGACGGTGCCGACGGCATTGGTCTGGGCAACTGGCACCGACGCCGGGCTGGCGTCGACACGGCGCGCGGTGCGGGTGCGCACGACTTTCGGCGCTTCCTCGGCCACTGTGGCAGGCTCGGCAACGGCGGGGGCCACGGCTTCGGCTGGTGCAGCTTCGGCAGCGACGTCGCTTTCCGGCTCGGCGTTTTTCAGTGCCGCCAGACGGCCGCGCTTGCGCACGATGACGGGTGGCGCGGCTGGCTTGGCCTGCGTCGGCATGTAGTCGTCGGCCGGATCCTGGGCGTCAAGCGCGGTGTCGGCTGCAGCAGCGACAGGTTCAGGCGTGTTGACCTCGACCGACGCGGCAGCTTCCACTGGCGCGGCGGCCATTGGTTCCACTGGTGCAGGTGCGGCTTCAGCGACGGCTGGAGCGGCAACGGGCTCGGCGGCGGGGCCACCGGCGGCCAGGATCGCGTCGGCCTGGGCTTTGAGCGTCGCCAGGCGCGAACGGGTCTTGACCACCGTGACCTTGGCCGCCGCTTCCGTTTCGAGGAAGTAGGAAGTGGCGGTTTTAGGCACTGCCAGCGGGGCCGATGCCTTGGCCGGGGCTTTTTTCGCTGTCAGTGTCAATGTCTTGGCGGTGTTTTTCATAGCTTAAAACTCTCCAGTCGAGGCGAGTAGCGCGCCTGCGAAGTCAATAATCCAGCGGGCCCCGCGTACGGGACCTGGGAATGGGGAACGGAAGTGGCCCTACCTTAGGGCGGACATGCCAGACTTCAAGCTCGACCTGCCCTTCGGTGCGCGCGCCGGCGTAATATCGGGGCTGCGGGCAGGTGGCGTTGGTCGCGGTTCAAAATCGTGCTGTGCATGTCGGAACGAAAAAAAGCCCGCTAACACGGGCTTGCATCTATTTTTCTAGAAGAATAGGAGATGGGGCCATTACGCCCCAATGCAAGTTTTGATGATCGTCGCTCGATCCGGCGAAGGATTTCCACGAGTCACATAGTGCATTGCCCCGGCATCACGACCTTCTTGCTGGTCTGCGCCGGCGCAAGCCGGACTCAAGGCAAGAGGCGGATCATACACGATTTCGCGTTTCGATGCTTCATTGCAGTGCGTCTTTCTCAACATTTATTAGTGGAACTAGTACAATGCGGCTTTTAGCGCCGTGCTATCCTTCGCAATCCTGTTCTTACCATGAAGTCAATGAATACCAATACCCCTGCAGAGTCCGTCGACACCACCGCCGCGCCGGTCACCCCGGATGCACAGCAGCCATCGCAGTCGCCAGCCGAGTCAGTCGAGCCGACAGCGCCAGTAGCCCAGGCTGCAGCCACGGCCCCGGCATCGGGCCAGTCGGCGCGCTCGCTGCTCAAGCAACTCCAGCAGGAGTATCCCGCCTTCCGTGACTGCCTGCCACTGTCGATCGGTATCGACAAGCAGTTGCAGGCACGCATGCCGGGCCTGGACAAGAAAACGATGCGCGCCGCCCTCGGCATCCACACCGGTTCGATGCGCTACCTGCGCGCGATGGAAAAAGCCAAGGTCCGCTACGACCTTGACGGTACCGCTGGCGCCGAAGTACCTGAGGCGCACCGCCTGCACGCGAAAGAGCAATTGCAGCAGCGCTTCAAGAAAGAAGCCGACCGCAAGAAGGCCGAGCGCGACGCCGCTCTCGAAGAAGAAAACAACCGCAAGCGCCAGGAAAAGCTGCAGGCGCTGGCGTCCAAGTTCTCGAAGACTTGAATTCGGGCGACGCCTTGACAAACGCGGCAGCCGAAGGAATGCAAACCGACCTGCAACCCGAGCTGCCCGCCTACATCGGCATCGACCCGGCGCATGTACGCTTGGTGCGCTCCGACGCCGACGTGCAGCAGGCGCTCGCAGCGCTGCTCGCGGCCGACGTCATCGGCTTCGACACCGAATCCAAGCCAACGTTCGCCAAGGGCGAAGTCTCGACCGGGCCGCACCTGGTGCAACTGGCCACCGACGAGTTCGCTTTTCTGTTCCAGACCGCCACGCCGGCTGGCAACGCCCTCGCTTTTACCGTGCTGGAACCCGTGCTGGCCTCCGGCAGCATCCTCAAGGTGGGTTTTGGCCTGGGTGACGACGTCAAGCGGCTGAAGTCCAAATTTGGCATCGAATTGCGCCATGTGCTCGATCTGTCGACGGCGCTGCGCCGGCGCGGCGAAAAGAATCCGCTGGGCGCCAAGAGCGCCGTCGAGCGCTTCTTCGGTCAGCGCCTGCAAAAATCCAAGCGCATCACGACCACCAACTGGTCGCTGCCGCACCTGTCGGACAAGCAGTTGCAATATGCGGCCGACGACGCGCATGCGGCGCTGCGGATCTACCGGCGCTGGAAAGCGGAAACGCCCGCGGTCTGAATCCCGCGCGGCGTTCAACGCGGCGTTCCATATTCGCGCTATCATCGTCAGCGTCCATGCTGCCGGTGAATCCATGATGTCTCGCTGCTTCCGTTGGCCCGCTGCTGCGCTTCTTTGCGCTGCAACGTCCGTGGCCCACGCCGCGCCACAGCCCGTCCCCGACACCCTCACCCAGCGCCTGCTCGCCTGCGCCGCCTGCCACGCGCGCGTCGATGCACGCGGTAATCCCGTCAACGACAGCTTCTATCCGCGCATCGGCGGCAAGCCGGCCGTCTACCTGTATCACCAGTTGCGCAACTTCCAGGATGGCCGGCGCCACTATCCCGTGATGACCTACCTCACCGAGCACCTGCCGGACGCCTACCTGCGCGAGATCGCCGCGCATTTTGCCGCGCAGGCGCCGACCGTGCTGCCGCTGACACCCATCACCCTGTCGCCCGCACAGCGCGAACGGGGCCGCCAACTGGTGCACGAGGGTGACGCAGGACGCGCCATCCCGGCCTGCATCGCCTGCCACGGCGCGCGCCTGACCGGCGTGCAGCCCGCGATCCCGGGGCTGCTTGGCCTGCCACGCGATTACATCAACGCGCAGTTCGGCGCCTGGCGCAACGGCGTGCGGCGCGCCCATGCGCCCGATTGCATGGGCCAGGTGGCGGCGCGCCTGTCGCCCGACGATGTCGCGGCCGTCTCGGGCTGGCTGGCGGCGCAGCCCATGCCGCCCGACCCACGGCCGGCCGATGCCATTGCCCGGCCACTGCCGATCCTCTGTGGCAGTGCGCCATGAGGAAAACCGTCCGCATCGTTCTGGTGGTGGCAGCCACCCTCGGCGTCGCGATTCTGCTGGCATGGCCGCGCGCCGACTTCGTCCCGGCCAGTTCGCCCGCCGCCTGGGCGTCCACGCCCGCCAACGTCGCGCGCGGCGCCTATCTGGCGCGCGCCGGCGACTGCATCGCCTGCCACACGGCGCGTGGCGGCGTGGCGTATGCGGGCGGGCGCGCGCTCGATACGCCCTTCGGGCGCTTTTATGGCCCGAACCTGACGCCCGACCGCGACACCGGCATCGGCGCCTGGAGCGCGGACGACTTCTGGAACGCGCTGCACAATGGCATCGCACCAGGCGGCCGCCTGCTGTATCCGGCCTTCCCATACACGAACTACACGAAGGTCACGCGCGCCGATGCGGATGCGCTGTTTGCCTACTTTCGCAGCCTGCCGCCGCAGCGCAAGGCGAACCGGCCGCACGACATCCGCTTCCCGTACGACCAGCCGGTGTTGCTGGCCGGCTGGCGCCTGCTGTACTTCCGGCCTGCCGAATATGCCGCGCAACCGGCGCGCAGCGCCAGCTGGAACCGGGGTGCCTATCTGGTCGACGGCCTGGGACATTGCAGCGCCTGCCACAGCACCCGCAACAGCCTGGGAGCGACCGATGACGCGCTGGCCGGTGGCATGATTCCCGCGCTCGGCTGGTATGCGCCGTCGCTGACCGCCAACCACGAGGCCGGCCTGGGTGACTGGACTGATGCGGATATCGTGGCGCTGCTGGGTACCGGCATCTCGCCGCGCGGCGCGGCGACCGGGCCGATGGCTGAAGTGGTGGCGCGCAGCCTGCAGTATTTGACGCCGGACGATCTGGGCGCAATGGCGGGCTACCTGAAATCGCTCGCAGCCACGTCCGAGGCTGCGCAGCCTGCATCGGCGGCGGCACCAGCCGAGGAACAGGTACTGGCCGAAGGTGGCCGGCTCTACGCGGCGCAGTGCGCTGCGTGTCATGGCGACGATGGCAAGGGAAGATCGCCGGCCTACCCGCCGCTGGCCGGCAACCGCGCCGTGACGATGACGCCGGCCGTCAACGCGATCCGGATGACGGTCAACGGTGGCTTTCCACCCGGCACGCGCGGCAATCCGCGGCCTTACGGAATGCCGCCGTTCGGGCATGAACTCGATGATGCGCAGGTAGCGGCCGTGCTGACCTGGATCGGGGCCAGCTGGGGCAATGCCGGCGCGCCGGTCACGGCGACCGAGGTCAATCGCTACCGGGCAGTGTCGCTCGACTGAGTCGCGGACGACTCACACCATATCGGCAAACGCCACGCGATCGGTGGTGGCATTGCGCGCATCCTCGACGCGCACCTTGTGCGACGCCAGCAGGCCTTCGAGCGACGCATTCATCGTGTGGCAACCGGCATCGATGCCGCGATTCATGTGCGCGCGGATGCTGCCCAGGTCCCCCGCTTCGAGCATGCGCACGACGGCCGGACTCGGGGTCAGGCATTCGGTGGCCAGGTGGTAGCGGTTGCCCTCCACCGACGGCAGCAGCGCCTGGCACAGCACGCCGCGCAGCGCGTGGGCCAGCGCTTGCGCCTGCGCGTCCGTGTTGCCCAGCAGGCGCAGCATCTTTTGCAGGCCCAGCTCGGTCGAGCGCGCATGCAGCGACGCCAGCACCAGCGGGCCGGATTCGGCCAGCGCCAGCGCTTCCTGCGCCGTCTGGGCATCGCGGATCTCGCCGATGACGATCACGTCGGGCCGCTCGCGCAGCGCGTCCAGTGCGCCCAGGTAGTAGCTGTCGACGTCGCCGTCCTCGCCCACTTCGCGCTGCGTGATGATGCACTTGCGCTGCGGGATCAGCGTTTCGACCGGGTCTTCGATGGTGATGATGTGGCCCGAGCGGTGGCGGTTGATCTCGTCGAGGATCGACGCGATCGTCGTCGACTTGCCCTGGCAGGTGTCGCCGATGATCAGGACCAGGCCACTGGTCAGGCTGGCGAATTCGCGCTCGTCGTCCCACAGGCCCAGGTCGGCCAGCGGGATCGGCTCTTTTGGAAAGCGCCGGATCACGCAGCCGATCCGCTTGCCGCCCTGGAAGCGGAAGCAGTTGGCGCGGATGCGCGCCGTGTGCAGGTCAATCGAGCGGTCGAACGCGCGCGACGCGATGCGCTGCGGCCAGTTCGGCTCGATCACGTCGAAGAATTCTTCCAACTCTTCTTTAGTGATTGGCGAATCGGTCACCGCCACCAGGCCCTTCGGCTGGCGCAGCATGAGCGGGCTGTTCTGGTGGATGATGATGTCCGAAAACACCAGCTTCGAGTTCAGCAGATGCAGGATCTGCTGGACCAGCGTTTCGAATACCGGATGGTCTTCGTTCTCGATATACGACAGGGTGGGGATCTGCGAGGACTGGTGATGTTCCATCTGGCCGATGCTGGTAAAAGATCAAGTGTCGACCATTATAGAACCTGAATATTGCAGAAAAGAAAAAAATCTTCAGCGTGACATACTAGCAACAATGCGCTCGCCGAACACCGTGATCGTCACCCCAACCACCACCACCAGCGCACCAGCAATGCGCACGCCGGACACCTTGCGCGTTGCCATATTGATCAGGCCAAAATGGTCGATCGCCATCGAACTGAGCAGCTGACCGGCAATCACCAGCACGATCAGGCTGAGCAGCCCGATGCGCGGCGCGAGGAACACGGTCCCGAACACGAACGCCGCACCGAGAAAGCCGCCCAGGAATTTCCAGGCCGGCTGCGATGGCAAGGCTGCCAGCGTCGCGCCCAGGCCACCGACGCCGCTCTTGGCCAGCGCCACGGCCAGCAGCACCGCCGTGCCGCAGGTGAACGACACCAGTGCCGCCATCATCGAATTGGCCCCGATCGAATGGGCCAGCTGGCTGTTGATCGCCGCCTGCACCGACATGGCCATGCCCACACAGAAGGCCATCGCCAATAAAATCACGTTCATCGCACTACTCCGTAGCAAAAAGCGCACTATCTTAGTGCATCTTGCGCGGGCGTGTTGGATCGTCGGAGCACGCGGCTTAATCCGCACAGTTGCATTTCACACCACGGCGCGCGCAGTCTGTCGCAAACGGCTCGGCATCACGGGACCGTCCTGCCAGGATGTGCAGCA
Source organism: Oxalobacteraceae sp. CFBP 13730 (assembly GCA_014841835.1). GTDB lineage: Bacteria > Pseudomonadota > Gammaproteobacteria > Burkholderiales > Burkholderiaceae_D > Telluria. Next base: position 294,642 of record JACYUQ010000001.1, read on the forward strand.
TTCCCACCGCCTTTCAAGGAGCCCCACCATGTCGCGTCCTGTCTGTTCCACCCCTGCCCTGCGCGCCCTGATGCTCGCCGCCGTCCTCGCCTGCAGCGTGGCGCCCCCTGCGGCCATGGCCTGGCCATTCGGCAGCGAACAGGTCGAAGGCAATGGCAACGTCACGCGCCAGGCGCGCAAGGTCGAGTCGTTCAATGGCATCGCGCTGGGTTTGCCGGGCCGGCTGGAACTGCGCAGTGGCAACGTCGACAGCGTCACGGTCGAGACCGACGACAATCTGCAGGCCCTGGTCGAGACGCGCGTCGAAGACGGCATGCTGCGCATCCGTCCCGCCAAGCGCAACCTGAACCTGCGCACCCGCAACCTCAAGATCGTCGTGACGGCGCGCCAGATCGAGCGCCTGTCGCTGGGCGGCTCGGGCACCATCGATGCGGATGTCCTGCGCGGCAAGCGCCTGGACCTGGACGTCGGCGGCTCGGGCAAGATCCAGATTGCGCGGCTGGAAGCCGAGACGGTCTCCGCCAGCGTGGCCGGCAGCGGCGACCTGCGCGCCGATAACGGCGCCGTACGCGACCTGTCGGTGTCGATCGGTGGTTCGGGCGATGTCGACCTGGGCAAGATCGCCGCCGATTCGGCGCGCGTGAGCATCGCCGGATCCGGCGATGCAACGGTGTGGGCAAAGAATGACCTGCGCGCGAGCATCGCCGGGTCGGGCGATGTCGGCTATTACGGCGATCCGACCGTGAGCCGCAGCGTGGCGGGTTCGGGAGAAGTGCGGCGCATCGGAAACGCGCCGCGCTGATGGGACAGAAAGCCGCTGCGCTCAGCGGCTCAGCAGCTCAGTGGCTCAATGACCCGCGTGCGCACCGTGCGCATCCTGCGCTGCCGGCTTGCCGCTGTGCGTCAGCGGCATGACCGGCAGCGTCACTTTCACTTCCTGGCGCTTGGCGGCGGCGTCCTGCACCACCAGGGTCAGCTCGACGTTCTCGCCTTCTTTCAGCTGGCGCTTCAGGTCCAGCAGCATCACGTGGTAGCCACCCGAGGCCAGCACGACCGGCTTGCCGGCCGGCAGATCGATGCTCTTCACCTGACGCATGCGCATCACCTGGCCTTCCATCGCCATCTCGTGGATTTCGGCGCGGCCGGCGACCGGCGTGCGCACTTCGAGCAGGCGCGCGGGCGTGGCCGATTGCAGCTGCATGAAGGCGCCCGTGCTTTTCTGGGCCGGGACGGTGGCGCGCACCCAGGGTTCGGTCACGGTGACCTGGGCCAGCGCGGAGACAGAAAACAGGCCCGCGGCAAGCGCGGCGATCAGGTGACGGGTCATGGCAATCCTTGGCTAGTTGATGTCAGTGAAAAATACAATCTTACACGGCGCCGCGCAAGGCTTCACGCTCGACCAGCACCGTGTCGGTACCATCGGTCAGCCATACCTGGCCATCCTGGATCGTGCACTGCAGCGCCATCGAGCGCGATGCCATCTTCTCGAGCTGGGCGCTGATCTCGGCCGGGATGTTGATGACGCTGACGTTCTTGGCGCGCTCGATCTTGTTGGCGATGCCCTTGAACCAGATGCTGCTCGTCGCGCTGTAGCTGTAGACGATCACTTTCTCGGCGCGGCCGGCCGCCTTCAGCAGGCGCTTTTCGTCGGGCTGGCCCACTTCGATCCACAGGTCGATGGCACCGGTGAGGTCCTTGAGCCACAGTGCCGGCTCATCGACGTCGAACAGGTCTTTCGTGAACGCCAGCGCCGGATCGGCGTGCAGCGCGTAGGCCAGCACGCGGATCATCACGCGCTCCTCGGTCTCGGACGGATGCCGGGCGATCGTCAGGCTGTGTTCCTGGTAATAGTTGCGGTCCATGTCGGCAATCGACAGGTCAGCCTTGTAGATGGTCGCTTTGATAGCCATTGGTGCTGTGCTTTGAACGGATTGATCGGTGGTCGGACTCGTGAGCCCGCTATTGTCGCATGCGCAGCGCGCACCGGGCGACGGCGCGGGGTAGACTTCCTGGCACAGATCATCCAACCAGCCAGGGAGACCCGCATGACCGAGACCTTTCCACCCAATCAGCAATTCCTGCTCGCTGCCCGCCCGGTCGGGCTGCCGCAGGCCCACGACTGGCAACTGCACGAACAGGCGGTGCCGGCGCCCGCTGAGGGCGAGATCGTGGTCAAGGTGCTGTACCTGTCGCTCGACCCGGCCATGCGCGGCTGGATGAACGAAGGCAAATCGTATATCCGCCCGGTCGCCATCGGCGAAGTGATGCGCGCCGGCGGCCTGGGCGTGGTGGTGGCGTCGCGCTCGCCCCGCTTTGCGGTGGGCGACCATGTGGCCGGCGGCACCGGCGTGCAGCGCTACTGGACCGGCCCCGCCGATGACAAGAACGCCAGTTTCGTCAAAATCGATCCACGCATCGGCAACCTTACTGCGTGGCTCAACCTGCTGGGCATGCCGGGCATGACAGCGTACTTCGGCCTGCGCGAGGTCGGCCAGGCCAAGGCCGGCGACACGGTCGTGGTCTCGGGCGCGGCCGGCGCCGTCGGCATGACCGTGGGCCAGGTCGCCAAGCGCATGGGCTGCCGCGTGGTGGGCATTGCGGGCGGCGCCGAGAAATGCCGCTTCGTCGTCGAGCATTTGGGTTTTGATGCCTGCATCGACTACAAGGCGGGCGGCCTGCACGCGGCGCTCAAGCAGCATTGCCCGCAGGGCGTGGACGTCTATTTCGACAATGTCGGCGGCGACATCCTCGACGCCGTCCTCACGCGCATCAACATGAAGGCGCGGATCGTGATCTGCGGCGCGATCTCGCAATACAACGCCACGGCGCCCGTCAAGGGGCCGGCGAACTACCTGGCGCTGCTGGTGAACCGCGCGCGGATGGAAGGCATGGTGGTGTTCGACTACGCGGCGCGCTACCACGAGGCTGTGGCCGAACTAGGCACATGGCTGGCGGCGGGCGAAATCACCAGCCACGAACACGTGGTCGACGGCTTCGAACAATTCCCGCAGGCGCTCCTGATGCTGTTCGAAGGCCGCAACCTGGGCAAGCTGGTGTTGAAGGTGGCCGACGCATAGACACGCCGCAGCTGCCGCTGGCCTGCCCTTGCACGAAAACGGTGGAACTAACGCTCACCACGTCTCTCTAAACACGAGCGCGCATCCTCTGTGTGCGCTCGTGGCATTCGGGCACGACCTCTATCACTGACAGCCCAAGGGCAGAAGGAGATCGACATGGCGACCAGCAAAGAGAACAGCAAGGGCACGACTACCGGCACTGCCCAGAAAAGCGGGCAACCGGCAAAGCGGGGTTTTGCAGCGATGGACCAGAACCAGCAGCGCGAAATTGCCAGCAAGGGCGGCCAGGCGGCGCACCAGAAAGGCACGGCGCACGAATTCGATTCCGAAGAAGCGCGCCGCGCCGGCCAGAAAGGCGGTGAAGCCGTCAGCCGCAACCGCGCGCACATGGCCGACATCGGCCGCAAGGGTGGCGAGAGCCGGCAGTCGGCCCAACGCGCGGCGGCAGCGGCGCTGGCCGACAAAGGCAATCGCCAGGGCAAGGACAGCTAATCCTGTCCGCGTCGTTTCCTGCCAGCGCGGGAGCGACGCGTTTGCGCGGTGTGTCTGCGCCGGCCCGCTGCCTGCGCCGGCCGGCTCCCGACAACGGCCGTCACCCCACGTCCTGGCCAACCATTCGGGCACGGCACCACCCCCTGTGGTACATTGCCCGGCTTATGCAAACGCTGAAATACCTGACCGCCTACCCCGAGCAACTGCGCACACAGGTCAGCGACCTGATCGCACAGAACCGCCTTGGCGACACGCTGCGCCAGCGCTATCCGGCGCCGCACGGCATTCGCACCGACCGCGCGCTGTACGACTATGTACAAGACCTGAAAGACGAGTACCTGCGCCAGGCCGCGCCGGTGTCAAAAGTGGCCTTCGACAGCAAAATCCAGGTGGTCCAGCATGCGCTCGGCTTGCACACGGCCATCTCGCGGGTTCAGGGCGCGCGCCTCAAGGCCAAGCACGAGATCCGTATCGCCAGCCTGTTTCGCGATGCGCCACTGCCGTTTTTGCGCATGATCGCCGTGCACGAACTGGCGCACCTGAAAGAAAAAGAACACGACAAGGCGTTCTACAAGCTGTGCAGCTGGATGGAACCGGCCTATCACCAGCTGGAGTTCGACGTACGGCTGTACCTGACCTGGCTCGATCTGGCCGGCGCACGCTTGTGGGACGTCGAACCAGCAGCGCTTTCGCGTTGATGCTACCATGTGCAACTAACGTTGCACATGCGCAACAATAATCCTCGCCAATTGTCTGTCTTGTCGTGCTCCGCTCGACTTTGAACGTGTGCTTCGCTAGAGTCGTCAGGTTCTGGCCCGGCGTCACCCGACACCATATAGGCCCTTGGCGCCAATATCTCATCACATGCTTTCGCACTATTTTCCCGGCACGCTATTGCCTGCCGCATTTGCCAGTTGTGTGCTCGCCTGCACGCCGCTACATGCACAGGCGCAGACACAAGGACAGGCACAGGCCGCCGACCCGGCGCCTGACATGGCCGCAGCTCCAACGTGGAAGCTGTCCGGCTTCGGCACGCTCGGCGTGGTCCATTCGAACAGCCGCGAGGCCGATTTCAGCTCGTCCATTCTGCGAGCCAGTGGCGCCGGCGTATCCGGTTCGTGGAGCCCGAACGTCGACAGCCGCCTCGGCGCCCAGCTCGACGTCAGCCAGGGCGCCTGGTCGGGCGTGCTGCAGGTGATCAGCGAGCAGCGCCTCGACCACAGCTACCAGCCGCGGATCGAATGGGCCAATATCAAGTATCAGATGACGCCCGATCTCGCCGTGCGCGTCGGCCGCATCGCACTGCCGGTCTTTCTCGGTGCCGAATCGCGCAAGGTCGGCTACACCATTCCCTGGGTGCGCACGCCGGTCGAAGTCTACGGCGCACTGCCGATTTCAAGCAGCGACGGGGTCGACGCTACCTGGCGCTGGAATGCGGGCGCGCTGCGCCATGCAACCCAGGTGTTTTCGGGCAGTACCGACCAGGATCTGGGTTACGGCCTGCAAATCGACGCCAAGAACATCCTGGGCCTGTCGCACAGCATCGACTACGGCCCGCTGACCGTGCGCCTGTCGGCAGCGCGCGCGCGCCTGAACACCGACATCGCCGCTGACCTGTTCGCAGGCCTGCGCATGTTCGGTCCGCGCGGCCAGATGCTGGCCGAGCGCTACGCCATCGTCGACAAGCGCGTCTCGATGATCAGCGCCGGCGCCAGCTACGACCCCGGCGCCTGGTTCGTGACCGCTGAAACCGGACGCACCCGCACCGACTCGCTGCTCGGTGGCGGCACCTCGGTGTATGTCGGCGCCGGCTGGCGCCAGGGCGCATTCACGCCCTACGTTGGTTATGCGCAGATCCGCGCCGACGTGGCGACGTCCGATCCTGGCCTGCCACTGGAAGGCTTGCCGGCGCCGGTTGCCGCCGGCGCCGCCCAGGTCAACGGTGCGCTGAACACGCTGCTGGCCACGATTCCGATCCAGACCACCTGGAGCACCGGCGTGCGCTGGGACGTCGCCGCCGACGTCGCCCTCAAGCTGCAGTTCGAGCAAGTGCGCCCGCGCGGCGGCTCGCGCGGCACCCTGATCAATTCCACGCCTGCGTTTCGTTCGGATCGCACGGTCAACGTGACCAGCATTGCGCTGGACTTTGTCTTTTGACGCCGATGAAAACACGCCTCGGTACTTACTCCCGCCAGATGCTGGTCCTGTGCACGCTGTGCTTCGTCGCCATGAGCGCGTCGGCCGAACTGGTCGTCATCGTCTCCAGCCGCAACCCGAACCCGGTGCTTAACGCCGAGCAGGTCAGCGCCATCTTCCTCGGCCAGACCGGCAGCTTCCCGGATGGCGCGGCTGCCGTTGCCATTGACCAAGGTCTGGGCGCTGCGCAGCGCGACCTGTTCTATCGCCAGCTCACCGGCAAGAGCCCGGCGCTGCTCAAGGCCCACTGGTCCAAGATGGTGTTCACCGGCCGCGGCCAGCCGCCACGCGAAGCCGCCAGCGACGCCGCCGTGCGCCGCATGGTGGCCGACAATCCGTCGATGATCGGCTACATCGAGCGCGCTGCGCTCGACCCGTCGGTGCGCCCCGTGCTGGTGCTGCAGTGAGCACGCCGTGAACATGCTCGCGCGTCCTAGCGGGCCGGCGCTGGCCGCCGGCGACGAACCGTCGGCCGCCGCGCCGCGCGCGCGCGGCCGGCTGGCGCGCTGGCTTGCGCTGGCGCTCGAGACGCACATCTCGCTGCCGCTGTTTGCGCTGGCGCTGCTGGGCGCGATGTGGTTCGGCACCCTGCACGTGATCGACGCCGAGCGCCGTACCGCCATCGCGGCCACCCGCGACGCCACCCAGGAACTGCTCGACACCTATGAAGCGCAACTGGCGCGCAGCCTGAGCGCAATCGACCAGACCCTGCGCGTGCTGAAGTACGCCGTCGAGCAGAACGGCCCGACCGGTGCCCTGCCCGCACTCGAAGCCAAGGGTCTGCTGCCGCCCGGCCTCGTGTTCCGGGTCGAGATCAGCGATGCCAGCGGGCGCATCGTCGCCAGCAATCCGGCATCGAAGGGCCGCAACCTGGCCGGCACCGCGTGGTTCGAATTCCATCGCCAGACGCGCGACGACGTGCCATTCGTCAGCCTGACGAACCTGAGCGAGTCGTCGCACGAACCGATCGTCCATTTTTCGCGCCGTATCAACGATGCCAGCGGCCACTTTGCCGGCGTGGCCGTCGTGGCGCTCGACCCGGCCTATTTCACCAGCGGCTACGAACGCTCGCGCCAGGGCGATCGCGGTCTGCTCGGCATGGCGGGCACCGACGGCGTGCTGCGCGCACTGCGCATCGGCGAAACCGTCTCGTGGGGCCAGCGCTTTGCACTGGGCGTGAACGGCGGCGTGGCAACCGGCACGCGCGCGCGCGGCGCCCCCGTGCTCGGGGACGAAGCCCGCACCGTCGCCAGCCGCTCGATGAACAGTTTCCCGCTGGTCGCGGTGGCCGGGCTGTCCGAAGCCGAACAGATGGCCGAGTTCTACCAGGGGCGACGCGCCTGGTTGCTCGGTGCGGGTGCGGCCAGCGCGCTCTTGATCGCCGTCGTGATCCTGGTCAGCGCCTGGTCATGGCAGCTCGCCAAGGCGCGCCGGCGCGAACGGCTGGCGCAGGAAACCTACGCCGCCGCATCCGAAGCCAGCCCTGACGCCTTCTTCGTGCTGCGTACCGTGTTCGGTCCACGCGGCGAGGTACGCGATTTCGTCGTTGCCACCACCAACAGCCGGGCCGAGCGTTTCACCAGCCTGACCAAGCACCAGATGGCCGCCAAGCCGATCTCGGGCCTGCTGCCGCCCTCGATCAGTCAATCCGTTTTTGACGATCTGTCGGCGGTGGCGCGCGACGGGATTGCGCGCGAAACGGAATGGCAGGCACAGACCCTGCCCCAGCCCGGTGTCTGGCTGCACCGCCAGGCCGTGGCCGTCGAAGGCGGCGTGGTGGTGATCGTGCGCGACATCACCGAGCGCAAGATGGGCGAACAGCGCATCCGTCACCTGGCCCACCACGATGACCTGACCGGCCTGCCCAACCGCAGCCTGCTGCGCGAACGCCTGGGTCAGGCGATCGTTACCGCCGCCGGGGCGGGACAAGCGGTTGGCCTGGCGTTCATCGACCTCGATGGCTTCAAGCTGGTCAACGACACGCTGGGCCACAATGCCGGCGACGAACTGCTCAAGGTGGTCGGCGCGCGCATGCACCGCTGCCTGCGCCGCGACGACACGCTGGCGCGCTTTGGCGGCGACGAATTCGTGATCCTGCTGCCGGAACTGGCGGGCGACCCGATGGCGATCGCGCCATTGCTCGAGCGGGTGCGCGAAGCGGTCACCGAGCCGGTGCTGGTCGAGGGCCAGGAAGTCCAGGTCAGCTGCAGCATCGGCGTGACGTTCTACCCGCGCGACGGCGCCAGCGCCAATGCGCTGATGATGCACGCCGACGTGGCCATGTACCGCGCCAAGGAACTGGGCAGCAATAACGTGCAGTACTACGTCAGCGAGATGAACGAGAGCGTCGACGAGAAACTCGTGCTGCTCGAAGGCCTGCGCGCGGCGATCGACACCTGTGCCGAAGACTATCCGGGCCCGTGCCAGTTCCAGCTGCTGTACCAGCCGAAAATCGACCTGCGCACGAATTGCCTGTTCGGCGTCGAGGCGCTGATTCGCTGGCACCATCCGGAGCAGGGCCTGGTCTCGCCGCTGCGCTTCATCGGTCTGGCCGAAGAGAGTGGCCTGATCGTGCCGATCGGCGACTGGGTGCTGCGCACCGCCTGTGCCCAGGCCCAGGCCTGGCGCATGGAGGGTCTGCCGCCAGTGAGCGTCTCGGTCAATGTCTCGGCGCGCCAGTTCGAAGACAAGCGTCTGGTCGAACGCGTCGCCGACGCCCTGCGCGCCAGCGGCCTGCCGGCCGACGGCCTCGAAGTCGAGGTGACCGAAAGCCTGATCATGCGCGACCTGGGCCGCTCGGTCGACAAGATGCGCGAGCTCGAGGCGATGGGCGTGGCGCTGTCGATCGACGACTTCGGCACCGGCTACTCGAGCCTGTCGGCGCTCAAGTCATTCCCGATCAGCCGCCTCAAGATCGATAAATCGTTCGTCGCCGATCTTGCCGATTCGCCGGACGACCAAGCGATTGCGATGGCCGTGATCTCGCTGGGCCACAAGCTCGACCTGCGCGTGATCGCCGAAGGCGTCGAGACCGAGCAGCAGCGTGACTTCCTGCGCGCCAACGACTGCGACGAAATGCAGGGTTACCTGTTCAGCCGTCCGCTCCCGGCCGGCGAGATTGCCCGCCTGCTCGCAGGCGGCGCAGGAGACGCGCATGCCCCCTGCCCCCAATAGCACCAGCGCCAGCGCCAGCACGGGCACTGCGCCGTCCCAGGACGCGCTGATGCTGCGCCGCATGCGCAACTACTGGTTCGCCACCGCCATGCTGTACGTGGCCACCATGGGCCTGCTGGCGACGCAGGTCGGCGCCGGCTACACGCCGCGCGGCCCCGCACTGGTGCTCAGCCTCGTCGCCGCGTGCGGCACGCTCGCGTTCTATGCGCTGATCCGCTTCAGCACGCGGCTGAAGATCGCGCCCGACATGCTCGCCGCGCTGCAGTCGCTGTTTGCCATCGGCTGCACCATCGCCGGCTATGCGATTGCCGGCCCGCTGCGCGCCTCACTGCTGAGCATGCTGGTGGTGGCGATCGCGTTCTGCACCTTTGCCATGCACCCGCGCCGCGCACTGCTGCTGGCCGGCGCCGCACTGGCCGGCATGGCCTGCATCATGTGGTATCTGCAGGCAGTCGATCCGCGGGGCCACCCGCCCGCAGTCGAAGCGATGAGCTTCGGCTACCTGGCCGCCGCCTTGCTGGCGACCACCCTGCTCGCCAGCGAAATGACCAAGCTGCGCCGGCGCATGAAGGCCGGCCGGCAGGAACTGCTGGCGGCGCTCGAGACCATCCGCCTGCTGGCCACGGTCGACGAATTGACATCGCTGGCGAACCGCCGCCACATGAACGAATTATTGGGCGCCGAAGAACGGCGTTCGGCGCCGACGACCAGCTGCGTGGCATTGCTCGACCTCGACCTGTTCAAGCAGGTCAACGACCAGTATGGCCACGCGGTGGGCGACGCGGTGCTGCGCGGGTTTGCCGGCGCGGCCCACGGCGCACTGCGCGAACACGACACGCTGGCACGCTGGGGGGGAGAAGAATTTTTATTGCTGCTGCCCGACGCCACGGCGCAGGCGGCGCGTCAGGTGCTCGAGCGCATCGTCACGCGCGTGCACGCGCTGCAGGTCGACGGCCTGGATCCGGCGCGCCGGATCAGCTTTTCGGCCGGTCTGGCCGAACGCCGCGATGGCGAACCGTTCATGGAAGCGATCAGCCGCGCGGACAAGGCCCTGTACCGGGCCAAGGCGGCAGGCCGCGACCGGATCGAAGCGGACTAGCCTTTCAATTCGTCGGCGGCCGCCGCCGGCAGGCTGGACGCCAACTCCAGCGGCGCCGCCGCGCGCAGGCGCTGGATCAGCAGGTCGGGATCGCTGTCGGCGATCATCAGGTTTTCGTGCTCGGGCCGCACGAACCCTTCGGCCACCTGGTGGCCCACGAAGGCGCGCAGGCCGTCATAAAAGCCGTTCACGTTCAACAGGCCAATCGGCTTGGCGTGAATACCCAGCTGGGCCCAGGTCACCATTTCAAACAGTTCTTCGAGCGTGCCCATCCCGCCGGGCATGGCGATGAAGCCTTCGGACAGGTCGGCCATCATCGCCTTGCGCTCGTGCATGTCCTTGACGACAAACAGGCGCGTCAGGCCCGCGTGGCCGACTTCGCGTTCGACCAGCGCGCGCGGGATGACGCCGGTGGCTTCGCCGCCCAGGCGCAGCACTTCATCGGCGATCACGCCCATCAAGCCGACCTTGCCGCCGCCATAGACGAGGCTGATGTTGTGGTCGACCATCGCGCGGGCCAGCAGGCGCGCGGCGTCGGCGTAGACAGGATTGACACCATGCGCGGCGCCGCAGTAGACAGCAAGGGTTTTCATCGTAGACATTTTCAGAGGAAATCAGCGCCGGGCCGGGCATCGGCCGACAGTTTTTTCAGGTAATCGTCAGAGAGCTTCTCGAACAGCACGCGCGTCTCGCCATTCAGGTAGGGGCCGATCATCGACAGCACCTGGTAGCAGCCGCGCGCAAGCGCATCGGCAATCGCCTGCTGCTCGCTGTATTTGCGGGGATTGCGCACGTATTCGAACGAGAGCCAGTAAGTCGCCACCACCACCATATTGGTGGCCATCGCGCCGATCTGCTGGTCGGACGCATCGAGCGAACCTTCGCTGCGCAAGTCTTCGCACAGCTGGCGAGCGACCTTGATCTTGTGCGCGTGGATCGCCTTGAAGTGCAGTTCGAGTTTGCGGTTGCGCGACAGCAGATCGTTCAGGTCGCGGTAGAAGAAACGGTAGCGCCAGATCAGCTTGAACATATGGTGCAGGTACAACCACACGTCTTCCATGTTCGAGCGGCGCCCGGCCGGCACCGTCAGGATGCGCTCGATCTCCGCCTCGAACTGGACGAAAATCGAGTTGACGATATCGTCCTTGTTGCGGAAATGGTAGTACAGATTGCCGGGCGAGATGTTCATCTCCTCGGCAATGACGGTGGTCGTGATATTGGGCTCGCCGAACTCGTTGAACAGCCTGAGCGAGAGCTCGAGGATGCGTTCACGGGTCCGGCGCGGTGCTTTTTGTTGCATGTAGGCCGCTGTTCGTGTTTGTTCCCGCAAGGATATCATCGAACGGTCGTTCTATCGAGCAATCTACCGGCTGACCTGACTGACCCCCATGCCGCGCGCGCTCTGCAGGCGAAACGCTTCGTCGAGCTGCTCGCGCAGCGCCCGCGCGCCGAGTGGCTTGATGTAATGGCCATCGGCCACGCCACTTTTGATGGCCGCTTCGATGTCGGTCAGGTCTGGCTGGCCCGACAGCATCAGGCGCACCGTGTTCGGGTACCGCGCCGCCGCCTCGGCCAGCACCTCGGTACCGCGCATGCCGGGCATGGCCTGGTCGCACAGGATGACTTCGACCGGTTCGTGCGACAGCACCTGCAGCGCCTCTTCGCCCGAGCAGGCGCTGAGGACGCGGTACGGCTGGCCGATCAGCATGTCGTTGAGCACGCCGAGCATGAAACGGTCGTCGTCGACCAGCAGCAGCGTGCGGCCGCCGGCGTCCCGCGTGGCAGCGGTGGCCATGGTGTCATTGGCCGCCATCGTCGTGACTGGGGGCGGCGCTGCAGCCGCTGCGGGCGCGGCCGCTGGTGCGGTGGTCAGGAAGGCCTCGAGCTCGGCCACGAAACTTTCGGGTTCGATCGGCTTGCTGATATAGCCATCAAAGCCGGCGGCCAGGACTTTTTCGCGATCCCCCGTCATCGCCAGCGCGGTGACGGCCAGGATCGGCACACCGGCCAGCGCCGGGTCACCCTTCAGTTCGGCCAGGACGGCAAACCCGTCCATGCCGGGCAGGTTCACGTCACAGGCAATCAGGTCGGGGCGCTCGCTGCGCGCAGCGGCCACGCCGCGGGGGCCGTCGGCCGCGCTGAGTGGCGCGTGGCCATAGGCGCTGAGCAGGAACGACATCAGTTCGATGTTGGCCGGGTTGTCTTCGATGATCAGGATGCGCGCCACTGGATACTCCGAAGAATGCGTTATTGACATCACTGTACCACGCTCGGGCGCGGGGTGGATTCACGCAGCGCCGTGCAAAACAGGGGGTGCCGGACAGGCCGTTTGCAGGCGACCGATCTCGTCCATGACGACCGCCAGCACGCGCCGGTTACGCCCCAGCGCAACATGGCCGACGCCGCCCAGTTCGATGTTGCGCGCGCCCGCCAGATGCGATGACGTCTGTGGCGCCACGATATTGTCGTGGTGCGTGTAGATCGACGTGATGCGCGCGCGCGTGGCGGCATCTTCGTGCGCGGAGAGCTCGTCCAACCATGTGCAGGCGGGCCCGTCGACACCCGCGCGCCGCATCTGCAAAGCATTGGTGCCGATCCCGAACGCCGCCAGGCAGGTGCCGTGGTGCGGTGTACCGAGCGTGATGACGCGCGCCGCATGCGCGCTGCCATGGCGGCGCAGCCAGGCGCGCGCGGCCAGGCCGCCCATGCTGTGACCGACGACGATGACCTGCTGCGCGCCGGCCTCGCGCCGCAACCGTGTTGCGCCCTCTTCGATCGCATCGGCAAAGCCGTCGATGTCGCCCGTCAGCGGTTCCAGATCGAGCGCGGCGTGGCTGATCCCGGCCGCATCGAGCCGCGGCGTCAGGTGCGCCCAGTAGCCGCTGTTGCAACCGTAGCCGTGCAGCAGCAGGACCGGGGGCGTGCTGCCATCAGGATGGATGCATGTACGCGCTCGCGCGCGCGGCATGTGCCAGGAACTGGTCAGCATGCTGGCGCCGAACTCTTCGCCGAACATCCGCACCGCGGCCACCACGCCGATCCGATATTGCGGCGGCGTGGGACTGGCAACGCGCCAGCTCATCACGAAATTGTTTGCGTTGATCGCCAGGCGCACCAGCACCACGCTCGCCAGGCCGATGGCGGCGGCTTGCCACGGCGCGGCGCCGGCCCGGGCGGCAGCCGCGCCGATGGCACAGGCGACCAGCAGCTGCACGAGCAGGACCAGGCGCAGCAGCTGGCGCGAACTCATGCCGGCCGCCTGTTGAGGGCGCTGGCGCGGCGTGGGGCCGGATCGGTACGGGCGGTGTCCATGATGCGAGTATAGGCCTGGCGCGCCAGGCACATCAACGAGGTGGCACGTCTTTCAGGATCGCGCGGGCGATGCCGCGCAGGATGTTGACTTCTTCGAGCTCCAGGCCACCGCGCGCGAACATGCGTTTGATGCGCGGCATCAGCTTTTTCGGGTTGTCGGCGTTCAAAAAACCAATCGCGATCAGGGCCTGTTCGAGGTGCGCATACATGCCGTCGATCTGGGTCACGCTGGCGGCGTCGCCATGGAAGCCGACGCCACGCGTATCGGGCGCGCCGCTGACGGAAGCCATGCGCGCCTCGTAGGCCAGCACCTGGGCCGCCTGCGACAGGTTCAGCGACGAATAGTCGGGATTGGCCGGGATGTTGATCAAGACATTGCAGCGCTCGACGATGTCGTTCGGCAGCCCGACGCGCTCGTTGCCGAAGACGATGGCCGCGCGCAGTTCGGGGCTGGCGCTGGCGTGTTCGGCGAACGCGCGCGGGGTCCACACCGGCGGCGAGAATTCGCGCAATCTGGCCGAGACGGCGGCGGCGAAGTTGCAGCCTTCAAGAGCTGCGCCAATATCGAGCACGACCCGTGCGTTGTTCAGGACGTCGCCCGCGCCGCTGGCAAAGGCGACAGCTTCCGGGTCATTGACGAAGTCGGCGCATTTCGGCGTGACCAGCACCAGATCGGTAAAGCCCATCGTTTTCATCGCGCGCGCGACCGAGCCGATGTTGCCGGCGCGGCTCGTTTCGACGAGGACAAAACGCAAACGGCCGAACAGCGGCGGCGGGGGCAAAGAAGAAGTGTCGGTTTGGGTCGGGTTCATTTACAATAGCGACCATCGCGTGGTGCGGACGGTTTTACGGTAGCGGGGGCAAGCCCCGGATTGTAACGGGTTCCAGTACCACCCTGCTCTTTAATCACTCTTCAATAGCTGATCGTTCACGGCGCCCCATCGGTGCGTGAGTGGGCGTTCGCGTTCTTACGGAAAAGCCTCCATGCACCCAATGCTCAACACGGCCATCAAGGCCGCCCGCCGCGCCGCCACCGTCATCAACCGTGCGTCCTTCGACATCGACCGCATCGTCGTTTCAGAAAAGCAACATAACGATTTCGTTACCGACGTCGACCAGGCGGCGGAGCATGAGATCGTCGAAACGCTGCTCAAGGCATATCCGGGCCATGCCATTCTGGCCGAAGAAAGCGGTGCATCAGCCAATCTGAACGACGAGAGTGAAAACGTGTGGATCATCGACCCGATCGATGGCACCACCAACTTCCTGCACGGCTACCCCAACTACTGCATCTCGATCGCCCTCAAGCAGCGCGGCGTGATCACGAACGGCCTGGTCTATGACCCGGTCCGCAACGACCTGTTTACCGCCACCAAGGGCGGCGGTGCCTACCTGAACGACAAACGTATCCGCGTGCGCAGCACCGAGCGCATCGGCCGCGCGCTGCTGTCGTCGGGCCACGGTCCGGATCCACGCGCACTGGCTGAATACCTGCGCATGTACGAAGTCGTTGCCTCGCGCAGCCACGGCGTGCGCAGTGGCGGTTCGGCAGCGCTGGAACTGGCCAACGTGGCCGCCGGCCGCATCGACGGCTTCTTCGAAAAGAACCTGAAGATCTGGGACATCGCTGCCGGCGCCCTCCTGGTCACCGAAGCAGGCGGCATCGTCGGTGAGTTCAGCGGCGAATCCGATTACCTGAACAAGGGCGACGTGATCGCCGCCGGTCCGAAGGTTTTCGGCGCGCTTGTCCCGCTGTTGTCGCCTTTCGCGTAAAATACACGTTGTAACAGTCAGGCCACTCGCAGGCAGTGCTTGCCAGTGGCCTGTGTTTTTGTACAATACGTTACAGAGTTCTGCATCAAATACTTTCTACAGTGAAATACACTTCACTATAATCCCTGCCAGCCGCCTTTGCGGCAGCGTCCGGGCGCCCGCTAGCTTGCGCGCCTGCATCGATCAATCCGATTCCAGGACTGCCGCCAAGCATGGCGACGGGCCGCTTTTTTACTGAAAAAATCTATGTCATTTTCTTCACTTGGTCTTTCTGACGCGATCGTGCGCGCGGTAACCGAACAAGGCTACACCGCCCCGACCCCGATCCAGAGCCAGGCCATTCCAACCGTGCTGAACGGCGGCGACCTGCTCGCCGGCGCCCAGACCGGTACCGGCAAGACCGCTGGCTTCACGCTGCCGATCCTGCATCGCCTGTCGAACGACACGATCGGCGCAGCGCAGAAAAACAAGACCTCGCCACGCGTGATCCGCGCGCTAGTGCTGACCCCGACCCGCGAACTCGCGGCCCAGGTCGAGGAAAGCGTGCGCCTGTACGGCACGTACACGAACCTGAACTCGGCCGTCATCTTCGGCGGCGTCGGCATCAATCCGCAGATCAAGCTGCTCAAGCATGGCGTCGACATCCTCGTCGCCACGCCGGGCCGCCTGCTGGACCATGCTGGCCAGGGCACCGTCGACCTGTCGAAAGTCGAAATCCTGATTCTGGACGAAGCCGACCGTATGCTGGACATGGGCTTCATCCACGACATCCGCAAAGTGCTGGCGCTGCTGCCGGCCAAACGCCAGAACCTGCTGTTCTCTGCCACGTTCTCGGAAGAGATCAAGACGCTGGCCGATCGCCTGCTGAACAACCCGCAGATGATCGAAGTGGCGCGCCGCAACTCGACCGTCGAGGTCATCGCACAGAAGATCCACCCGGTCGACCGCGACAAGAAGCACCCGCTGCTGTCGCACCTGATCAAGGCGAACAACTGGACGCAGGTGCTGGTCTTCACGCGCACCAAGCACGGCGCCAACAAGCTGGTCGAGCAACTGGGCAAGGACAGCATCGGCGCAATGGCGATCCACGGCAACAAGAGCCAGTCGGCACGTACCAAGGCGCTGGCCGAGTTCAAGGACGGCAGCCTGCAGGTGCTGGTCGCCACCGACATCGCCGCGCGCGGCATCGACATCGACCAGTTGCCACACGTGGTGAACTACGACCTGCCGAACATCCCGGAAGACTACGTCCACCGCATCGGCCGTACGGGCCGTGCCGGCGCAACGGGTGAAGCGGTGTCGCTGGTGTGCGTGGACGAACACCAGATGTTGAAAGACATCGAAAAGCTGATCAAGCAAACGCTGCCACGCGAAGTCATCGAAGGCTTCGAGCCCGACATGAACGCCAAGCCACAACCGATCCAGCTGCGCAGCGGCGCCCCAGGCCACACCGGCCGCGGCGGTCGTCCGGGCGGTGGCAATGGTGGTGGCCGTGGTAACGGCGGCGGTGGCGGCGGTGGCGGCAACAAGCCCCGCGCCCCCGGCGGCGCCCCCGCCGCCGCAAAACGCAGCGGCCCCCGCCCTGCCTCCGCAGTCCGCCGCGACCGCTAACCCGATGGGGGCTTAATTAGGGTCAGAGTCGAATTATCGGGAAAGATTGTCACACCGCCCGCCAATTCGACTTCACCCGAAGGTCAATGTCGCAAAAGCTCTTACCCAATAATGAGGGTCAGAGTCGAATTGTTTGACAACTTTAAAAGTTGTCATTTAATTCGACTCTGACCCTCATTGTTTTTTTCTCCAAGCCGCACCCGACATCGTGAATATGCAGCGTCGCCATTGCGTCTCTGAAAAATCTGGCGTGGTCAGCCGCTTTTTGTTTCTCCAAAGCTCATTTGCGCGCCTGATTTAATTAGGGTCAGCGTCGAATTATCGAGCAATATTTCCAGAAGAATTGAACGGAAGCTTTTACTCTCGCACGGTTCCTGAAAGTCAATTACGCATTAAATAGGGTCAGAGTCGAATTGAATGACAACTTAAAAAGTTATCAAACAATTCGACTCTGACCCTCATTGTTTATTGGGGTGGGGGAATGGCTTGGTGTTGATGAATAACAATGGGGATCAGCAGGGGGTGGGAAGAATGGGACTTCCAGGGGCGTCGTGAGGGGGTGGTATGGAGCACAGGGTGATGTTGCGGGTTGGGGTCCTGCTTGGGTTGGTATTGGCAGGATGTGCTTCGCCAGGCCAGGTCAGCCTGGTGGAAGTCCGGGAATTTGCGGATACGTCGGCCAAGCTGGGCGGTTATGCGGAGTTGTCACGGCGGTATCGGGATACCTATCAGCGGGAAATGCCGTATTTGTCGCCACAGGCCGAACGCGTCGCACGCGATACCGATGCCAGGCGACAGGCTGTGTTCGCTGATTTTGTGGCGATCCAGAAGACGCTTGTCCTGTATATGCAGACGCTGAGTTTGCTCGCAGGAGATGCGAGATACGATTTATCCGGGCGCATCGACGAGTTAGGCCATGGGATCGGCGCCATGACCGGTTCCGGGCTGACGCAGCGCCATGTCGCGGCCTATGCCGGGATGACGCGCCTGCTGACGCGGGTGATTACGTCCCATTACCAGAATCAGCACGTCGACACGATGGTGCGTGATGGAGATGCTGACGTACAGGCGCTGATTGAGGCCATGATTGTTCTCACCCGCATTTATGAAAAATCCAACGAGAACGAGCAGAAAACCGTGCTCGGCAGCTTCAATGCAGACATCCCAATGGCGAATCGCACGACGGATCGCATGCTGGTGATGCTGGCCAAGGTGCATCTGCAGAACAAGACGGCCGAATACAAGCTGATCGACCGCCGCTACAAGCTGGCTCAGCAGGGCTTGACCAAGGTGGCGCTTGGCCATCAGAAAATGCGCGAGAACATGGATCATCTCAGCAGCGCGGAAACGCGGAGCATGCTGGCGGGCTATGTTCGCGACTTGCATGTGATCCGCAATGCTCTCAACGACGATTAAAGGGGAACATCATGTCCACACCTTCCGATAGCAAGCCCAGGCAGGCAAGCGGCGAGGCAAGCCCGACGCTACCGTTGATGACACCGCGTCTGCGAGCGGCGACTGCGGCGCCAACGCAAGCAGCCCAGGCGGAGCGGGCTGCGACGGCAACGACGGCCGGGACGCCTGGCGCTTCACATTCACCTGCCATGCCCGTGCCTGATGTCGCCAATGCAGCGCGCGTCAATGCGCTGTCGACCATGGAGCATGTGGTCGAGTTGGCTGACAGCGTGGTCCATATCGCGGATCAATTGCACGAGCGTATCTTGGAAGAGATTGCCTGCTACCAGAATCGAATCATGCCGGATAGCCAGAAGGCCGTCATGCATACATTGATGGACGATGAACTTTTGCTGCGCCAGCGTGCGCAGGCACTGTACGCCGAGGCAACCACCTACGTCATTCACGGTCTCGATCAACCACAACGACACCTGATGGCGTTGACAGCGGCGGCCGCCGAACAAATCCGGCACATCGGCGTCATCGCTGAAACCACCGGACTCATTGGCGAGATTCTGTCACTCGTCGGCGGCATTGCCACCGGCCGGCTATCGCAGGTGGAAGCAGCGCTGGAGAGCATCAAGCTTCATCACACCGCACTGAAGGCGCTCAAGCCGGCGCCCCAAGCCAAGACCTGAATACTGCGCAATTGATTGAACAGATAGCTTGCCGGCCGATGATCGCGACCGCCGTACGCATGAGACATGCGATGTCAAAGAACAATTGATCAGCCGCGATGCCGGCAACTGATGCCGACTGGCCGGGACACGCCACACGTCCGTGTAGCAGCACATTGTCGCATGGTAGGTCAGCACAGCAACAGAACCAGAAGCAAGGAACTCAATTGCGGGCAATCGATCGCAGACGAACACGACGCGCCGAAAAGACGCCGCCCCTGCCCGCAGTCACTCAGACAATGACGTCCGGCCGGCTCGACGGATCAAAATCAGCCCAGTCGCCCGCGACGATATTGCCTTGCGCGCGCTCAAGATGATGCGCCCCGAGCTGACGCAGCAGTTCGACGGCCCGGACTTCCTGCGCGGGATCAGTGAAAGCGACGGCAACCAGCATGCCGGCTGTGCGCGGTGGCACCGAATTCTCCCCGCCCTCTTCGGCCTCACCCCGGTCTTTCATCTTCGAAAAGCTGAAGAGCGAACCGATATGGCCACCTACCAGCCCGCCGACGATCGGCCCGATCGGCCCGGTGACGGGCGAGGTTGCCGCACCGATGGCCACCCCCACCGCGCCGCCAGTCGCAACGCCCTGGACAACGCCTTCGGGTGTATCTTTCGCGCCCGGCGACTGCAGATGATCGCCACCGATGGGGGTGATGTCGTGCTGGCCTGGCTGGCTCAAATAAAAGCCACTGATGCGATCGGCGTCAAAGCCGGCCTCGACCAGAGCGCTGCGCGCACGGTCGACATCGTCCTGAAGCTCGAAACGTCCTGCGATGATCATAGACATGGGCAAGTTCTCCTGGATAGAGCTAGCAGCATGCGCCCGCTGCAGTTGCCCATCTGTACGGCGCCGCACGCACCCTGTCGCAGCCGGAAGATGGCACGCAGCACCCGGTGCCCGTCAGCGCCACTGTCCATAGACCACACCATACTGCGGTGGTTCCTCGACCGGCACGGGTGTACTTGTCTGCCATTGACGCGGATCGATCTTGTAGTACTTGAGGAATTCGTCGTACAGGGCTGGATGGCGCGCGGCAAGCTGATGCGGTTGTTCGAAGAAGCTTTCAGTGGCAACCGCAAAGAATTCGGCTGGATTGGTAGCGCCGTAATGGTCAAGCACACCCTGCGTGCCCCACATGGCGTCATGCCGCAAATTTGCATAATCGCGTGACAGCACCTCGGACCAACGGCGGTAACGCTCGCTGCTACCCAGATAAGGGGCACCGTTCGTGGTCCCCGACTCGCTGTCGAGCTGATGTGCAAACTCGTGGAGGACGACATTGTGTCCAGGCACGTCGACGGTATCATCGCGTCGCACATGGTCCCACGACAGGATCACGCGTCCGTCGCCCCACGATTCTCCCAGCAGATCCTGCCGCTCTTCGGTCACCACGCCGGACGCGTCGATCTGCTTGCGTGGCGCCAGGAAGGCCCCCGGATACACCAACACCATCTCGAGTGTGGGATAGCTGACCGGCTTTGCACTGTCGCCGATCCGCCCCAGCAACAGCAAACACGCTTGCCCGGCAATCGTCACGCGCATCGTGTCGGTCATTTCCAGCCCAGCACAACCGACAAATTTCTTGTGATGCAGAAAATACTGGACCATACGCGCCAGCCGTTGCCGTTGCAGATCGTCCATTCCGTTGTATTGCATGACATTGCGTGCCAGGATGGCGACGTGTTCGGGCGGCAGCGGACGCGCTACCGCACGGTGCAAGCGCCACTTGGGCAGCAGCCAGGCGGCCAGGATGGCGACGCCCAGCAACCCGACAACAAGCGCTTCCATCATCAAGTCCGGTTGGCGAGCCAGGCTTGTACGTCGTCGGCGCCGCCGATCAATTTGCCGCCCACAAATACTTGCGGCCAGGTCATGCTGCCCGTGATACCACGCAGCACGATCGAATTGATGGTCTGGTCTTCGGAAATGTCGGTGAACTGGATGTCGTGCTCACGCAACGCCTCCCGGGCGCGCGCGCAGTGCGGACAGCCCGGCCGCGAAAACATCACTACCGGCTCGGGCACCCGGGCCTTCGGGGCCACGTAGCCGAGCATCGTGTCGGCGTCGGACACCTCGAATGGATCGCCTTCCTTGTCTGCCTCGATGAAAATCTTGTCGATCACACCGTCGCGCACCAGCATGGAATAGCGCCACGAACGGGCGCCGAAGCCGAGGTCGCGCTTGTCGACCAGCATGCCCATGCCAGTAGTGAAGTCACCATTACCATCCGGAATGACGGTGATATTGCCGGCGTCCTGCCCTGCTTTCCACTGGTTCATGACGAAGGCGTCATTGACCGAAATACACAGCACCTCATCGACGCCGTGCGAACGCAGCACTGGTGCGAGCTCGTTATACCGCGGCAGATGGGTCGAGGAACAGGTCGGGGTGAAGGCGCCGGGCAGCGAGAACACCACCACCGTGCGGCCCTTGAACAATTCGTCGGACGTCACGTCGCGCCACTGATCATCGGGGCGCGCCTTGAACGTCACCTTCGGTACGGGTTTGCCTTCCAGCGATTCGGCACTCGGTAACATCGATACTCCTGTCTGGTTGATTGTGCACCGCGCAAGCACGGCGAGATGGCAGGCAGATGAGGACTATTGACTTGTTTTCAACACATGGTGTGCAAAAGATGGCGCGCAAAAAACAAAACCGCGCAAGATGCGCGGCAAAGGACGACAGCGTTCGTCAGACCGTGGCCAATGCGGGTCTCGACCGCATCAGCCACGGGGGCGCATGTGGAGCGCCTTACTTGACTGCGGGTTGGCCTGGTGGTGGGCCGAACAGTGCTGCAACGAGTGGATCGCGTGCCACAGGGCTGCGATTGACGCGGATAGCGTAGTGGGTGTCATCGGCCAGGATATGGAAGTGGCGACCGCTGCCAGCCATGTTCTGCTCGCGCAGGCCCGGACGCTCCTTGCGTGGAGCGACGCCTTCGCGCTTTGGCTGGCAGATCGCTGCCAGGAATGCCTTGACGCGGTCCGGATCCGGCGAAATCTGGTACACGGCCTTGCCCAGATAGGTGGCGGTGCCCTCGATATAGCGGGCCAGTTCGATCACGCCGGCTTCACGCAGGTCGCGGATATACTTGCGCGCGCCGGACGGCGAAAACTTGAGGAACCAGGCGATTTCATCGGCGAGCATTTCGTGGCTCGACAGTTCATTGATCAGCTTTTGCATGTTTTCAATGCGGCGCTGGGTGGCGGACGTCGAACGCACGCGCTCGATCGGTGCCAGGGAAATCGGTGCACGTTCAGTTGGCTGTGGTGGGACGCGTTCAATCAGCGCCGAATTGCCGGAAGTGTGCACTGCGCCGGTTTCGCTATGTACCGCGTTGTGCTGTGTCGTTGCATGCATATTGATTAGCTCCAATAGAGAGTGAGACTGTGTGGTCCGGGTCGCTGTGTGTCGTGTGACACCCTGACAACATCTCGGTTCCGCTTAACTAGCCTCAAGATTGCCTGCATCAGACACCATGGTCTGTGCGCCATCCAACATTCGACAAGATTCCTGAAAGCACTATGGTGCGAAGCACAAAAACCGTGGTTTTGCGCCACTAGTGGAACTTTTCGTAATCTTGTAAACTCTCTACGACATGACGACGATATGACACCATGTCATCTGCACAAACAGCACTATACCTGCATGACGACGATGTGACATTCTCCGGTGCGCACCCCTCTCATGCATTACATGACAGCGTCGTTACACTTCGTTTCACCTTAGAAATGTGCGAAATTGACCACTGTTGTAAAATCGCACAGCGTTTTTCCATTAGGTGCGGTAGCGCACCGAGGATTCTGAACCAGCACTGTTAAGCTTTATCCAACTTAGCTGCTGACGCATGCTTTGTCATCAATTTTAACCAACGGGAGTTACCTGTGAACAACACCAAGAAAATCGCCCTGGCTGCAGCACTGCTGTGCGCATCCGGCGCCACCCTCGCTCAAGAGATCAACCCATCGTGGTACATCCAGCCTAGCGTGAACCACGTTAAGCCGGATGCAGACTTCGGCGTTGACGACCGCGACACGGGTGGCGGCCTGAAGTTCGGTAAGGCGGTCCATCAGAACTGGGACATCCAGGTCGGCGCCAGCCAGACCCGTTTCGAACAGGGTCGTAGCGAATACCGCCAGACCCTGCTGGGCGCGGACGCTCTGCTGATGCTGAGCCGTGAGCGTTTCCGTCCATTCATCCTGTTCGGTCTGGGTGTTGAGCGTGACAAGGTCAACAATCCACTGCGTAACGTCGAGAAAAACTCGCCGTACGGCACCGTTGGTATCGGTTTCCAGGCAAGCCTGACCCCGCAATGGTCGCTGCAAGCTGACCTGCGCACCGTGCGTGGCTTCCTGCGTGATGACGAACTGTTCGGCTTCAAGCGCAGCAACAACAAAATGCTGACCGTCGGCGTGAACTACGCGTTCAACCCACCACCAGCAGCACCAATGCCAGCACCGGCACCAGTGGTCGAAGCTCCAGCTCCAGCACCTGAGCCAGTCGCACCGCCACCACCACCAGCACCACGCTTCCAGAAAGTCACCCTCGAAGCGACCAAGATGTTCGCCTTCGACAAGGCTGTCGTGATCACCCCAGCACCTAAGCTGGACGAAATCGCTGCTGCCCTGCAAGCTGACACCAGCGTCACCAACGTCGAAATCACCGGTTACACCGACCGTCTGGGTTCGGAAACCTACAACCAGAAGCTGTCGGAGCGTCGCGCCATGGCCGTGCGTGAGTATCTGATCGGCAAAGGCATCGACGGCAACCGTCTGCGCGCTGTCGGCAAGGGCGAAGCCAACCCAGTCGTTGAGTGCAACCAGAAAGGCCGCGCTCAGCTGATCGCTTGCCTGGAACCTAACCGTCGCGTCGAAGTCGACCAGATCACGGTTGAAGTCCCAGTCCAGCGTTAATACCTGAAGCTGTCACTGCCGCATGTCGGCGGTGACCATGCGAGATCGAGGGGGCTTCGGCCCCCTTTTCTTTTGGAGAAGCGGTTATGGCAGTGAATAAATGGTTCCCGTACACGCACCAGATCTATCAGGTGCTGCGCGCTGCAGTGATGGATTGGATCGATCACCGGGCGTCCAGCAAAGGCGCTGCGCTGGCGTTCTATACGTTGTTTTCGCTGGCGCCGATCCTGGTGCTGGTGATTGCCGTTGCCGGTTTTTTCTATGGTGCGGAAGCAGCTCAAGGGCAATTGCTCAATGAATTGCGCGGTCTTGTCGGCGCCCAGGGTGCCGATACCATCCAGGCCATCCTGGCCGGCGCGCAAAACAAGGAAACGGGCATGTTTGCCACAATCGTGGCCACATTGCTGCTGATCGTCGGCGCAACGACGGTGTTTTCGGAACTCAAGGATAGCCTGGACGAAATCTGGAACCTGCCTGCACCACCAAATGGCGGCATCTGGAACCTGATCCGCACCCGCCTGTTGTCGTTTGGCGTGATTCTGGTGCTGGGTTTCCTGCTGATGGTGTCGCTGGTGATCAGCGCCGCGACCACGGTGGCTGAGAAATTTATCAGCGGTATGTGGCAGGAAGCCGCGATCGTCATGGGCTGGATTGCGTCGGGACTTGGTTTTCTCGTCATCGCCACGCTGTTCGGCGTGATCTACAAGCTGCTGCCGCGCGTGAAACTGTCGTGGAAAGACGTGGCCATCGGTGCGCTTGGCACGGCGGCGATGTTCACGCTGGGTAAGTTTGGTATTGGCCTGTACATCGGCAACAGCGGCACCACCGACAGCTTCGGCGCCGCCGGCTCGCTGATCGCCTTGCTGCTGTGGGTGTATTACTCGGCGCAGATCTTTTTCCTGGGCGCAGAGTTTGCGCGCCAGTATGCGTTGCAGATGGGTAGTTTGCGCAACAAGCCGAAGTCGGTGACGGGCGTGGACCCGAAACCTGCAGAGGAATAAGCCGTATCCATGGGTCGGCAGCCTGGCTGCCGACCTTGTCCGCTTGTTATTCCCCAAGCAATTCCGACACCACTTCCATGCCCTCGACGCGCTCGGCCACGACCTTGAGCACCATCACGAGCGGCACGCCCAGCAACAAGCCCCAGACGCCCCACAGCCAGCCCCAGAACAGCAGACTGACGAACACTGCTGCCGGATTCATGCGCGCGATCTTGCCAGTCATCCAGGTTGCGACGACCATGCCAACCAGCGTGGCGATGCCGAGCGAAGCGCCGGCCACGAGCGTCACCATGCCCACCGTTTCAAATTGCAGAAACGCCGCCATGCCGGTCGCAACTGTGATCACAAGCGGCCCGAAATACGGCATCAGGTGCGCGACGCCGGCAAAGGCGGCCCAGGCGCCGGCGTTTTCCAGACCGATCGCGCGCAATGTGCCCCACATCAGCAGCGCCAGCAGGACATTGGTCACCAGCAGCATGAACATATAGCTCTGGATCGAGGTATTGATGTCGTCCAGAATATGGACCGTGACCTTCTTGCGCGAGAGCGAAGGCCCCGTCAGTTTGACCAGCTTGCGCTTGAAGGTGTCCCCCGCCAGGAGCAGGAAGAACACGAGAAAGATCACCATCGTGGCCTGCGACATGAACGCGGCCAGGCTCATCGAGCCGGCCAGCACCCAGTCCATCACGCGAATCGGCGAGCTACCCGACGCGTAACCTGCATTCTGACGCTTTTGCTGGGTGACCCGGCGCGCATCCGAGCCGACATTGCTGGCGGCGCGTTCGATTTCAGCGGCCGCCGCCTGCATCTGTTGCAGTGTCGAGCGCTGCCCGGTCGTATTGGACAGGATGCGCGTGACTTTCGACGTCAGCGTCGGGAGATCGTCGATGATATTGAAGAATTCGCCCTGCAGCCGGTACACGGTGCCAGCCATCGCGCCTACGATCACGACCGTGACCAGTGTGGCGCCGACGATGCGGCGGATATGCCAGCGCTCGAGCCAGCGTACGACAGGATTGAGGGTATATGCGATCAGAATGCCGAGCAGGAGCGGCACGAAGAATTTTTGCGCCCATTGGAGCGCGAAGACGAATGCGATAGTGGCGAGTACGCCGAGCGATAGACCGCGGGCGTTGACATGCAATGGAACGCGCAGGCCACCGATGTGGAGCGCGAGCTCATCGCCGGTGGAACGCACCTCGGGATGGAGGGCGTCACCGTTGCTGCTGGGGGGCAAAGCCCCCGGGGCGGCAGTATCAGGCGGGGTTGCCGGCATGGCCGGATCAGATTGAGCTAGCTGCATATGTGTGCCTGAACAAGTGACCGGGCCGCCCCGGCGATCCGACTATTATTTCACGCGGATGTCGTTCTTGACAGCGGTCACGCCTTTGACGCCACGTGCGATCTCGACAGCGCGCTGTGCATCGCGTGCATCAGCAACAAAGCCCGACAGCTGAACGTCGCCCTTGAAGGTTTCGACGTTGACTTCACGTGCTTTCACGTTAGGGTCGTTGATCAGGGCAGCCTTGACCTTGGTGGTGATCACTGCGTCGTCGACGTATTCGCCGGTGCTGGCTTGCTTGTTGGTCGACGAGCAACCGACAGCGGTGATAGCGACGGTAGCGAAGATGGCAGCGGAGATGATGCTTTTAGCGATTTTCATGATGGCTCCTAATAATGATCATGTTTAAAACTTACCCTTGCGGGCGGATTGCGCGGCGCCGGCAAGCCGGCCCGCAGGTTTATTTGCCGTACGCCGTCCGGGCGGTGCTCACGCATCCATCCTTGACAGCGCCGGCGAAAGCATCGCACTTCTGCAGTGCGACGCGGTATTCAGCTTCGATCTTGGCATCATTGGCGTCCAGCCGGGCCTCGATCGCCTTGCGGTCGGCCCGGGCATCAGCCTGGAGCGTGACCAGTGTTGCCTTGGCCTGGGCCAGGCACACTTCGCGCTCGTTACCCACCAGCGTTTCGCAGCGCGTCTTGTCGCGTTCGTGGAACGCGGTCGCGATGCGCATGCGTGCCTGGGTATAAGCCGCCAGCGTGTTCTTGTGTGCCGCCGTCGCCTCTTCTTCGATCCGGATGCGCGCTGCGCGGGCATTGGCCACACAGATATCGTGCGGCACACCCGCCATGGCATCACACTGGCTCTTGGCGGCATCATAGGCAGCTTCAGCAGTGTCCATTGCGTATTGATAACTGGTCTTCGCATCCTGCCCTGCTTGTTGTGCCAGGGCTGGAAGGGTCCAGGCCATGGCAACAGCAATCAGGAACGTCACGTGCGAAATTTTCATTATTTTTGTTCACCATTTGTCAACACTGGCGCTATCTTTACATGCGCAGCACGCTCGTTCTGTTCGCTGGCGAACATAATACGCAGAGTGCTGGTGCTTGTCACACAAACCATCCAGATTGCCTGCCATATTCATCGGCAACTGGCCAAGCGGCGGCCCGGTGCTGTAAAACAGAGTAAGTGTGGCAACGCACAGACCTGTGGCGACAGCATGATTATTCTGAACCATACCATTTGTCAGGAGAACAACATGAATGCAAACCGTAAACTTATCGCCGTCGTACTGGCCACTGGCGCCCTGCTCACAGGCTGCGCTACCAACAGCTCCCAGCCGTTCGGTGGGGGCTACAACAACGCCAGCAACAGTGCATCGGCCGGCTACGGCGTGATCGATTCGATCCAGGTGGCGCAGGCTGAAAACCGTACCAGCGGCGCCGGCGCGATTCTTGGCGGTGTGGTCGGTGCATTGGCCGGCAACCAGATCGGTAGCGGCGGCGGTCGCACGGCAGCCACCGTGGCCGCCGGCGTTGCAGGTGCCGCACTGGGTAACAGCGTTGAAAAGAACCGCAACGCGCCGGGTCCTGAGCAATACCAGATCAATGTGCGCATGGACAACGGCGAGTACCGCGCCGTCATGCAGGACAGCGTCTACGATCTGCGCGTGGGCAACCGCGTGCGCATCGTCGACGGCCGCGTTTACCGCTACTGATCCGGCTACCCGGCCGCATCGCCCGGCCGGTTGAAGTGATGGGGTAGCGCCCGGTCTCTTCGACCAGCCTGTTCCTGTCTGCTGCACCGCCTCCGGAGAACACCATGGGACATGTCATCCGCACCGCCAGCACCACCCTGCTGGCTCTGGCAACCTCACTTGCCTGCCTGAGCGCCACCGCGCAACCCGTCCAGCCCACCGGCGGTGACGCCAATGTCAGTCAGGTTGCTGCCCGCCAGCAAGCCCAGGAAATCGCCAAAGGCGATCCGGAACGCTGGTACCGCGACGACCCAGAGCAACAGACGCTGCGCAAGGAACTGCGCGCGGCGCTGCAGGAAGCGCAAAACGCATGCCGGCAACGGCCCGCCGCCGAACGCAAGGCCTGCGTGGCCGAAGCACGCGCAACGTTTCAGCGCGATTCGGCATCGCCGGCCAAAACACCATCCGCGTAGCGGCCCGGCGCACGCTGCCGGTTCAGCGCTTTTTCTTGCGTGACGGGAGCGGATACACATCCGCTACCAGCGTGCTCTCGCCAATTTGCCGGCTCGGCGATGCCGAGTCGTGTACCACCAGCAAACCTTCGTCAGTCCCGTCGCGGCTGGCAAACAGCGCAATGCCTTCCGGATGATCGACGCCCTGCCCGAACGGCAGATTCATCACGTGCTCCAGCATCGCGCTGGACACGACCGTTTCGCCATCCGGTTCGGCACCGCCAGCCCACCTGAACAGCGTCACGGGCCCATCGAGATCCATCGTCGGTCCGGCCAGGATCAATAAGTCCCTGCCCTGCTTGCACAGGTCGCGAATGCCCAGCCCGCCCAAATCGAGAAAGTGCTTGCGGTACAGGTTGCCATCGACATCGAGTGGTGCCAGACGCAGGGAACCCGGATTCTCGTCATCGACCGGGGCGATTTCGATGATGGTGGCCCAGCCCCGCAGCACCGGCCCGCGCAGGCCAAGCAGGACACGCTTGCCCGCCAGCGCGATGCCCTCGATATCAAAACCGTTGTCCTTGCCGGGAATGGCCAGGAACGGGCCGATGTGTTCATCGAGCCTGAGCTGCGCGGTGAGTTCGTTGCCATGCGCGTCGCCACGCAGCATGGCGGCGGTGCGGCGCTTGCCCTTGTGCTCGATCTCCTTGACCAGCGTGGGTATCCCATCCTGTTCGCCCATCGGGATGCGACCCAGCAGGTAGCGGTTGCCATCGGCGCTGACAGTGGCCAGGCGCTTGTGTGTGCGCTTGTTGCCGTCATCCGGGTCGGGTTTCTTGCGGCGCAGACTGTGCGAACCCGTCACCCACATGTATTTGCCATCGCAGGCCAGGCCTTCGACATCGGCTTCGTTAATGCGTTCCTTCTCGACGTCAAACGCCGGCAGCGGCAAATCGAAGAAATCGTGCAGCGCGAACTGGCGATGCTCGCGTGCAAAGCTGCTCTGGCCGCGGCTGTCTTCCTCTACCAGTGTCAGGCGCTCGATGCTGACCGACTCATCGTTCGCGAGCCACAGCGTTTTGCCCATGCGCAGCGCCACGGACAGGCCGTTGCGCAGCTCTTTGTCGGGACTCAGGTCATCGCGTTCCGGATGGAATTCGAGCAGAACGATATTCGAGGGATGCATGGGTATCTCGTGGTAAATGATGTACATCCAGCATACCCGATCGGTGACGCCGCCAATACAGGACAAAAAAAGACGGCGTCCAATGTGCGATTGGACGCCGTTCAAGCCCCACCATAGCCGCTGCAGCGCACTGCGCTGTGGCGTCATTTGTTACGCCTGGCCGAGGTACACCACCGGCCAGGCCGCTCAGGCTTCTTTTGCTGCCTTGCGCGCACGCTTGCGATTGAAGTACCAGCCCAGAACACCCACCGCCACTGCAGCGCCGGCCACCGGCTTGCCGAGACGACGCTGGCGCACGAAGTTCAGCGCATTCATTGCATACGGCATCAGCATCGCCACATTCGCGCCCGTCGGCTTGAGCAGCGCATCGGCCTTGGTGCGCAATGCCACCGTGGTGTGATCGAAGGCCGTGCGCATCATGACTTCAGGCTTGATGCCGTGCTGGATGCTGGCTTTGGCATGGGCCACGCCGGCGCGGAAGAACTCGCCTTCACGCAGGAGTTCTTTCTTGCGCACCGCCGGGTCCAGGCTGTGTTGATGACCGGCCAACCCGGTCGTCTCGTCGTGTTTGTGCATGTTGGCTTCCTTGGATACGCCGCTCACAGCAACATCTCGCGGTCGTTTTTCAGTTCTTTCATCGTGGCCGGGAATCCCAGCTTGTTCTGCTTGATCAACGCCATGCCCTTGGCCACCAGGATGGCCGTGATCAGCGTGAACACCGCGAACATGATCAACAGGATGGTCCAGCCCATCGATTCCCATGCCAGCGCCACGATGGTCATGGCGCCGAACGCAATGGCAAACCAGACTGCCAGCACGGCGACGGCAAAAATCGCCACCAGCTCGATGACATGGTTGCGGATCTCGGCCAGCTCAAGCGCAGCGAGTTCCACGCGCGAGACCGCCAGGCCGAACAGACTCTTGAAGAGACTGGAAATGCCGGCAAACACCCCGGGGTTCTGCACGTTTGCTTCTTGTTTATCCACGTGGCCTCCAGCCTTATTGTTTGCGGCTGATCAGCAGGCCGATGAGCACACCGACACCTGCCGCTACTGCCACGATACGCCATGGATTATGTTTCACATAATCATCAGCGGTATGCACCAGCTCCTTACCCTTGACCACGGCCTGCGTGGGCATCAGGCTGGCACCGCCCAGCACGCTATCGAGCATTGCCATGCCGCGCTCGCGCAGCTCTTCGGCTTTTTCACCGGTGAGCGATGCTGCAGCGGTGAGCATGGATTGCGCATCGCGCACCAGTGCTTTCATGTCGGACTGGGTGGCATAGGTGCTGCCGCTGATCGGGTGCATGCCGCCGTGGCTGTTGCGGGAAGTGTCTAGCATGTTCTACTCCTGTCACTAATCAATCAATGAAACTGACCCGCACGAGGCGGGTCACGGTCAAGCTCAGGCCATCAGGTCGCGCATGTCGTCGGCGTGCTCTTCTTCAACAGCCATGATTTCCACCAGCATGTTGCGGGTGGTTGGATCCTTGTCACCGATCGCCACGATCATCTGGCGATACGATTCGATCGCCACACGTTCGGCGATCAGATCGGCGCGGACCATGTCCTGCGCGTTCTCGGATGCGTCGTATTCGGCGTGGCTGCGCGCAGCGAACGTGGCCGGGTTGAAGTCTGGCGAACCGTTCAGTTGCACAATGCGTTCGGCGATGCGGTCAGCGTGTTCCTGCTCTTGCTGCGCGTGCTCGAGGAACTCGGCCTTGATCTGGCCGGTGCCCGGGCCGC
This sequence comes from Oxalobacteraceae sp. CFBP 13730, assembly GCA_014841835.1. GTDB lineage: Bacteria > Pseudomonadota > Gammaproteobacteria > Burkholderiales > Burkholderiaceae_D > Telluria. The sequence continues at coordinate 325,790 of JACYUQ010000001.1, forward strand.
TGACCGTGTAGTAATGACGCTTGTAGCGCATCACGCACAGCAGTTCGGTGGCCAGTGCATCGTTCAGCATGGCGATGACCGCTTCACGGTCGGCCTGGTAGCCCTCGGTAACGGCGCCGTCGTCGAGGTTGGCGGCTGCCTTGCGGATTGCGGAGACATCAAAGCCGTGGCCGAGGTTGTTGGTTTGTTCCATTGTCGTTCCTTAATTCAGAGTCAATTCAAAAATATGTTCAACGCGCTGCTGCGCGTGGCGGAATGGCGGCACCTTCGTTCGACAGAACGATTTCGACGCGACGATTCTGCTGACGGCTTGCTGCGCTGTCGTTCGATGCAACAGGGAATGCTTCGCCGTATGCGCGCATGGCGATACGTTCACGCGGCACGCCCTGGCCGGCCAGCGCGGTCGCGACAGCGGCGGCGCGGCGTTCGGACAGTTGCTGGTTGTGGCTCTCGCTGCCGGTGCTGTCGGTAAAGCCTTCGATCAGCACCGTGCGCTTCGGGTTCTGGGCCATCACATCGGCCAGCTTGCGCAAGGTCGACATGCCATTCGGGTTCAATACGGCCTGATCGGTAGCAAACAGGACATCGCCGATCGTGACCACGAAGCCACGCTCGGTTTTCACCGCCTGCAGATCGACCAGCAGTGCTTCGAGCTTGGCGGTGCGTTCGGCCATGGCGGCGGTTTCAGCCTGTGCTGCCTGTGCCTGCATCTGGGCTTGCTGTGCCTGGCCTTGTGCCTGCTGAGCAGCAGCCTGCGCTGCTTCAGCGTCGCGCTTGGCGCGATCGGCTTCGGCGGTGCGCGCATCCAGGCGCACCATGTCGCGCTGACGCGTTGCATCGGCGATATTCGCTTCGGCGGCCTTGCCCTTGGCGACTTCCTGCGCCGTGGCGATGCGCTGCTTGGCCACGTAGGCCAGGCGGTCGATGTCGCTCAGGCTTTCGCGGCGGGCCGCAGCCTGGTTGGCCTGGTCGAGGGCCTCGCTGGCCTGCTTGAATTCGAGTGGTGCGTAGGTGGAAACCTGCGAATTATTGTTTGCGCTGACGAAGTCGGCACGCGCCTGGTCGAGCGTTGGCGTGGTCATCGGCGCGCTGGCGCAGGCTGCCGCCAGCACGGCGGCGGCCAGGATCGATACGGCGGATTTGCGGTTTTTCATGTTGTTATTCCTTTTATTTTCCAAGCGCCGGATCGTCGGCGCGAACTCCTGTCCGGGGACAGGAAACAGTGCAATGACTCAAATGACTCAGTTAGCTCAGTTGCCTTACTTGGTGTTGGCGCGATCGACTTCTTCACGCAGCACGCGCAGATCGTCATTCAGCTGGGTTGAAGCAGCCGTTGCCTTGCTCGATACAGCCTTGCTCTGGGCGAGCTTGGCGTCGGCCTGGGCCTGCACCGCCAGTTCGCGTGCCATCTTGTAGTCACGCGCGGCCAGTGCCTGGTTGGCACGGCCCATTTTTTCGCGTGCCGCTGTAATTTCAGCTGGGGCCAGGTCAGCTGCACCTGCCGACACTGCGTTCTCGATCGCGTTGCGCGAGACTGCCACGTCCGCCGTTGCAGGCGCCTTGTCAGGACTTGCGCAGGCCGTCAATGCCAGCAGAGCGGCAACGCAGCCAAGGCGGGCAAACCCGGTCATCGATTGATGTTTATTCATCACATTTTCTCCTGGGAAGTGGTGTAGATAACGTTATAAACCTGTTATCGGATGCGCTCAGTTCGGTGACGCACATTGCCTGCAGCGCCGCGTACCCGCAGCACATACGCGGCTCATTGCCGACACTGGGTGCAGCATCGCACGCTGGCACGGTTCCTCATAGGGTACCCTCGCCGCATCGACTACCGACAAAGGATGATCATGGCCGAGCCAATGCCAATGCCACCGGCGGCGCAGCGCCCGCAGGGACCACGCCGCAACAAGAAGAAACGGATTGCCCTATGGGTCCTCGCCGTCGTGATCGCGCTGCCCGTCATCGCCGTCATCGTCATCCTCACCTTCGACTGGAACCGCGCACGGCCGTGGATCAACGACAAGGTCAGCGACGCCATCGACCGCCCGTTCGCCATCGGCGGCGACCTGACCGTCTCATGGGAGCGTCCCGCTGCACGCATGGCACCCGCCCAGCGCACGTGGCGCGATCACATTCCGTGGCCGTACCTGGTCGCCCGCAATACCACCATCGGCAACCCGGCCGGCATGGCGGCCGGCGACATGGTCAGCGTGGGCCAGTTTTCGTTCTCGCTCGACCCGCTCGCGCTGCTGGACAAGCGGATCGGCATTCCGCTGCTGCGCTTCGACGCGCCGCGGGTCGATCTGCTGCGGACCAATGCAACGACCAATAACTGGACGTTCAAGCGCAACGAGCAGCCATCGCGCTGGAATCTCGACCTCGAGCGTGTCGTCCTGACCGACGGCGTCATCCACATCAAGGATGTGGTCACGAAAGCCGACGTCACGGCGAGGGTACGCACGCTCGAGCGTGACCCGGTGTATGGCGTGGCCTTCACGCTCGATGGCAGCTACAACGGTGCCCGGGTCGGCGGCGGGGGCAAGCTCGGGCCTGTGTTTTCGCTGAAGAACGAAAGCACCCCCTACCCGATCCAGGGCGAGTTCAAGTCCGGCAAGACCCGGATCGCCATCGAGGGCACCGTTACCAATCCGGCGCAGCTTGCCGCGCTGGACGTACAACTCGAACTGGCGGGCGCCAGCATGGCCCGTTTGTACAATTTCACCGGCATCCTGCTGCCGGAAACACCGGCGTTTTCCACGGCTGGCCGCCTGACCGGCCAGCTTGGCAACGGCGCCAGCCGCTGGGTGTATGACGGTTTTGCCGGCAAGGTCGGCGCCAGCGATATCGGCGGGCGCCTCGCGTATGCCACCGGTGGCGCGCGCCCTGTCCTGTCGGGCAATGTGCGTTCGCGCCAGCTCGTGTTCGCCGACCTGGCGCCCCTGGTCGGCGCCGATTCGAATGCCAGCAAGACGGCGCGCGGCGTCGAGGTCAAGCAGCCAGGCGGCAAGGTGTTGCCGGTGGAAGAATTCCACACCGAACGCTGGACAGCGCTCGATGCCGACGTGCGCTTTGCCGCCGACAATATTGTGCGCGACAAGGCGCTGCCCATCAGTAAGCTCAGCAGCCACGTCAAGATGGACAACGGCGTGCTGAAGCTCGACCCGCTTGAATTCGGCATGGCCGGTGGCACCGTGCGCTCGACCATCCGCCTCGATGGCAGCGGGCGCAGCGGCAAGAATGCCATCCAGGCGGTCGCCGACGTGCGGGCGCGCAAGATCGGCATCAAGCAGCTGTTCCCGAAAATCGAGCAGATGCAGGCGACGGCAGGCCAGATCAACGCCGACGCCAGGCTGTCTGCCACCGGCAATTCCGTCGCGTCGCTGCTGGCCAAATCCAATGGCGAACTCAAGGCGCTCGTCAGTGAAGGTACGGTCAGCAAGATGCTGCTCGAAATGGCGGGTTTGAACGTGGCGAACATCGTCGTGACCAAACTGTTTGGCGACAAGCAGGTCGACCTCAATTGCGTGGCCGCCGACTTTGCCGTGAATGACGGGGTCGCGCGCACGCGCAGCTTCATCGTCGACACCGAAGAAGCCATCATCACCGTCGATGGCGCCATCAACCTGGCGGGCGAGCAGATGGAACTGCGCATCCGGCCCGAAACAAAGGCGCTGCGCATCTTCTCGCTGCGAGCGCCACTGTATGTGCGTGGTTCGTTCAGCAAGCCGGACGTGGCGATCGACAAGGGCGTGCTGGCAATGAAGGCAGGTGGCGCAGCTGCACTGGCCGTCGTGGCCGCACCGTTGGCTGCCCTTCTTCCGCTGATCAATACAGGCCCGGGTGAAGACAGCGATTGCGCGCGCCTTCTGTCTCAGGCACGGCAAGCACCCAGTGCGCCGCCACCGGGCCGGCGCCAGAGCCGTTGAAATAGCCTCGTGGATACAACCTGTAACAACCTGGCACGGGCTTTGTGTGTTGCCGAACAGATCAATTTGGCAATCCTCACTATGATCGGCCCAAGTCATCGAGAAAAGACGCACCCGCATGAACGGATCGAGCATCAGACGTTTTGGCAGCATCCCGGTTTTACTGGTCGCACTGGCTGGTGGGACACTGATGGGATGTACGTCCGGATTACCCGGCTTCGGCAAGATCGAAGCTGTCCAGGACGATGTCATCACGGCCGAAGTGCACAGCGCCCTCCGGCGCGATCCGGAACTGAAGGTGTCCGATCTGGATGTCAATACGTATCAAGGCATTGTCCGGCTGCGTGGATTTGTATCCTCTGCCGACAGCGTCGCCGCAGCGGCCTCGGTCGCGCGAACCGTCAACGGCGTGAAATCGGTCAGAAATGACCTGCGCCTGAAATAACCCCATCAAAGGAAAACATCATGAAACTCATCAAAAACCTGGTAGTGACGGCAACCCTGGCGACCGCCGCATTCGGTATGGTCGGCTGCTCGAACATGTCGAAGCAAGACCGTAACACGGCAGTCGGCGCTGGCGCCGGTGCGGTGATCGGTGGCGTCCTGACCGGCGGCAGCGCAGTCGGCACCGTTGGCGGCGCAGCTGTCGGCGGCGTGGTCGGCAATCAAGTCAAGACCACCAACTGATCACTGTTCACTGGCACACTTGCCAGTGACATGACAGCCAATACAAAACGCCCGGCTTGCCGGGCGTTTTGTATTGGGCGATGCGCTCCAGCGCCGCTGACTCAGACGGTATCGGTGGCTGGCGCAGCCCCGGCTTCACGGACGATCTGGTAGCAGGTGCAGGCGGCTGCCGCCAGGCGCTCAGGATCGAGGATCTCGATATTGCCCCGGCTGTAGTTGATCAATCCCTGCTGCTGCAGCGCACTGGCCGCCTTGGTCACCCCGACCCGGCGCACTCCCAGCGCGTGCGCCAGGAATTCATGGGTCAGATGGAATTTGTCCGATTGCAGGCGGTCGCGCGTCATGAGCAGCGAACGTGCCAGACGTGCCTCGAGCACGTGGAAGCGACTGCAGACGGCAATCTGGATCGCCTGCGCCAGCAGCGAGTCGGTGTACCGGTACAGCACGCGCTGCAGGGCCGGATTGCGCGAGACTTCAAGGCGAAAACGCCCGCCGTCCATCCGGCTGGCGCTTCCCGCCCGCTGCACGACGGCGCGTACCTGCGTTGTGTCGTGACCCAGGGCCGTGGTGGCGCCGAGCATGCCTTCACGGCCCACCTGGCCAACCTCGAGCGTCATGCGCCCTTCGGCCACACCCAGCAGCGACACCAGACAATCGTGCGGAAAATAGATGTGAAGAATGGGATCACCCGCTTCGCACAGGACCTGGCCAGCTTCCACCCTGACCTCGTCGAGCTGGGGCAGCATCTGAGCAAGGTCTTGCGGGGGAAGTGCTGCGAGCAACAAGTTACTGCTGGGCTCGAAGACAGGCGGGTGGACGGCAGAATTCATTATTTCCTCACAGATCGGTGCGTGGCGCCAGCCGGGACCGCCACGACCAGTTACATTTACAAACAATATGATGGAGACTAACGGTACAAGGTGTGCAGGTATGTACGGTGACGCACGGAAGCTTTAGTTGTTCCTAAGGACAATCATTGAACATCCGGCTTAATGCCTATACGAAAGGAACAAAAGATGACAACCCCTCCAAACATGCCTGTGAGGAATCGCACTCACCCGCTGCTGCTGCTGGCAGCCGCCGCTGTTGTGCTGTTCTCGCTGGTCGGTACTGCCGCCATCATGGGCTGGCTGCCTTCGTCGGTGGGCGGCACTGCCAACCGTCAGCTGACGGAAGCGGATCGCCTGGCACTGGCATCAACGTTGCCGCAAGGGGTGCCGTCACAAAGTTACGCGGCTGCACCGCAAGGCGCTTATCCTGCACCGGCGCCGGCACAGGCCCCTGCACAAGCGTACGCGCCCGCTCCTGCGCCAGCGCCAGTGCAACAAGCAGCACCTGTGACGCAAATCAAGGAAACCCAGCCAACGCAGTTGGCCGCGAAGAGCAACTGGTGTGAAAACTGCGGCAACGTCGAATCGGTCCGGGCAATCAAGCAGCGCGCCGAAGGCAGCGGTCTGGGCGCAGCAGGCGGCGCCGTCCTGGGCGGTCTGCTGGGCAACCAGATCGGTGGCGGCAATGGCAAAACACTGGCCACTGCAGCCGGCGCCATCGGTGGCGCCGTCGTCGGCAACCAGGTCGAGGGCAATGTGAAGGCCACGACCAGCTACGAGATCCGGGTTCGCCTCGATGACGGCACGCTGCGCACCTTCCGCCAGACCAGCCAGCCGCAATGGGGCAACGGCGATCGCGTGCGCATCGTCAAGGGCCGTCTGCGCTCGGTGGCATAACCAGAAATCAGCGTTTTTGTAACGACACAGATGACCGGGATCGCGCAAGCGTCCCGGTCAAATTTTTTCCTAATTGCAATGTGTGCCATCGCACGGAATTATTGATGAGCTAAGGCGACAATTGTTCCCATGCTGAATCGATTGGCGATACAGCATCAATCAGGGAGACACGCATGAATACCTTGACCTGGATCGGCATCATTATTTGGGGAATCGCACTGACTCTGTTCGGCCTGCTATCGGCCGGGCCGTCCCCTGTCGCGCAAGGCCTGGTGCAAGCCCATGACGTGGTCTTCCTGATTGCTGGTGGCCTGCTCAGCTGCTTGATCGGCTTTGCCGGCCTGATCGGGATGCTGGGCTGGATTCCTGGCGTACAAAAACAAAAAAGTTGCGTTTAATGTACGCCATCGAACGGTAGTCGCTCTCAGGAAACAACATACTGGTTTCACAGCGCAACGGGCGCACCCCTTCTAGGAGATTCATCATGCTGTACACAATTGCTGTTGTCCTCGTTATCCTCTGGCTGCTCGGCTTGGTCACCTCGTACACCATCGGCGGCTTCATCCACATTCTGCTCGTCGTCGCCGTCATCATGATCCTGGTTCGCCTGATCAGCGGTCGCGGTATATAGTATTTTTATGACAAGTCTCTGCTTGTCGTAAAATCCAATCCGTTTCGCTGTCGCGCCCATGTTCGGCGTGACAGCGAAACGGATTTCTTACTTTTAAGGAGTTCCACCATGAACAAAAACTTCATCAAAACCACCGCAGCAGTCGCCCTCGTCGTCATGACGGCAACCGGTTGCGCAGACATGACCGGTACCCAGCGCGGTACCGCAACCGGCGCCGGCATCGGCGCGGGCTTGGGCGGCCTGATCGGTGGCACGACCAGCGGCGGTGGCGGCGGCCGTGTGGCAGGCGGCGCAGCCATTGGCGCAGCAGCCGGCGCCGTGATCGGCAACATCTGGTCCAAGCGCATGGAACAGCAAAAACAAGCCATGGAGCAAGCGACCCAAGGTACCGGCGTGCAAGTGACCCAGACCTCGGACAACCGTCTGAAGCTGGAAATCCCGAGCGACATCTCGTTCGACACGGGCCGCTCGGACATCAAGGGCAACTTCCAGCCAGTGCTGCAGCGCTTCGCGTCGACCCTGCAAGAGAACCCGAACACCAATGTCGTGATCATCGGCCACACCGACAGCACCGGCAGCGACAGCATCAACCAGCCACTGTCGGTCGACCGCGCATCGCGCACCCGCGACTATCTGGCCGGCCGCGGTGTGAACCCGAACCGCATCACCATCGAAGGCCGTGGTTCGCGCGAGCCAATCGCATCGAACAACGACAACGCCGGCAAGGCGCGTAACCGCCGCGTCGAGATCTATGTTGCAGAACCAGCACGCGGCTAATCGCCACGTTCGCCAGTAATACAAAAGGCCGGCATTTGCCGGCCTTTTGTATTGGGATGCCAGGACCGTTCATGCGGCCTGTGTGAACGCCAGGTACAGCTCACGTGCCTGCTGCGCCACCGGCCCGGCTTCCAGCACATGGTCTTCATAGCGCGTGCATGGTGTGACCTTGCCATAGTTACCGGTGCTGAAGATCTCGCGCGCCGTGCGCAGTTCGGCCTCCTCGACCGTGCGTTCTTCGACATCAATACCCACGCCAGCCAGCAGCGCCATCACGCGCGCCCGTGTGATCCCGGCCAGGAAGGTGCCGTTCAACTTTGGCGTGACCACCTTGCCATCTGCTGTCACCAAAAACAGATTCGACGCGGCGAACTCGGCGACATGGCCTTCGCCATCGAGCATGATCGCCTGCTCGAAACCGCGCGCCTTCACCTCGCGCATGGCGCGGGTCGAATTGGCATACAGCGCCGATGCCTTGGCGTCAGTCGGCGCCATGCTTGGCTGCGGACGACGCATCGTCGACAGGCCGGCCGAAAACCCCGCGAATGGCGGCAGCGGTGCATCGAACAGCGTCAGTGCGAACTGGCTCTTTTCGGCCACTGGAATGAGAAAACCTTCCGTGCCGAACACGAGCGGACGCACGTACAGCTCGGCATCGGGCGCAAATTTTGCCACGCCTTCGCGCACCAGCGCTTCCATCTCGTCCACGCTCAACGGACATGCCAGGCCCAGCTTCTCGGCCGAGCTGATGACGCGCTCGAGGTGCGGCCGCAGGTCGGGCAGCTTGCCGGCCAGCGAACGCGCGCCATCGAACACGGAAGAGCCGAGCCACAGGCTGTGGTCCATCGCGCCGTACAGGGGCACATTGCCTTCGGCCCATTGGCCGTTGAAATAGGTGAGGTACATGGTTTCTTTCGTGACTGGGACATTGCAGATCGGGGCCAGTGTAGCGGGACTGTCCGGCCCGCGTCCAGTCGCCGGCGCCGGGAGGCGGTCGCTGAACCTTGCCGCGGGATACTTCCACGAGGTTACTGTTCGTTGCCACACCATATTGGCCCGGGTCCTCGCGTACACTGACGTTTTTCTGTACAGATTTTTTTTCATGCTCGCAACACTTGAACGGATTGATCCCCACAGCGACAAGATCGACCTGCTGGTCGAGCTCGTCTGCCATCTGCGCCCGCGCCAGCGTTGGGTATGGCAAACGGCCGATGACCCGGCGCAGGCCGTGCGTACGCTGACCCAGCTCCTCAAGGGAAATCCCGACCAGGCATGGGCGCTGCGCCGCTACATCACCACGCTGCTCGAAAAACGCCGGCATACCAGCCTGTACAGCGACATCGGCATCCTGTCGAACGACGGTTTCGTCACCGAACTGAAAAGCCGCATCACGTACCGCTTCCTGCCGCCTGCGCTGGAAGACCTGTACCTGTCCGATGCGCTCGACCAGGTGCTGTACCGCCAGGACGATTACGCCTGGATCCGCGCGGTACCCGACACCGACTGGATGACCCTGTTCCACGTGATCGAAAGCGCCCCGGTGCCGGCGGACGGGAATCCCGGCCGCGCGCGCGTGGTTACGCTCAAGGGCTTGCTCGATGCGATCCGCACGCTGTCGTGTCGCGTCTGCGCGCTGGGTCTGGAACCGCGCCTCGTGCACAGCTACAGCCAGATCGAGAACTTCGATTCGCCGTTCCTGATGCAGAACATCGAGGTCAACCGTTACCTCGATGAATACGCACGTTACCTGAACGGCGATATCGCGCGCCCGGACGATGCGCGCCACCTGCTCGTGATGCTCGACCAGTGCGAAGACGTCGTGCTCAAGATCCGGCGCCTGGCGCTGAGCAGCGGTACCAGCATCGCCCTGACCTATCTGCTGGTCGCGCTGCAGCAAAGTATCGACCGCCTGCAGAAACTGCTGTTCCTGGTGGATGTGCCGGAGACCGCCGAGACCGATGACACGCAGGTCGACCCGGCCGCCGCAACCCAGGGGGTGCTGAGCGCCATGAGCGCGACGGCAACGCCACCACAGGCTGCGACGGCGCCTGCGACGACAGCCACAACGCTCACGGCGCAAGGCAGCGTTGCCGTCATCACCGACCAGCCGGCGCCTGAACTGGGGCCGCGCGAGCGCGCCGTGATCGAACTGGCCGAGGAACTGATCGAAGCGCACAACACCAAGTACCAGGTGACGAACCTGGTGCGCGACAACGTCGACCTGCTGGCGCGCAATGTCACCGAAAACGCCAGCCGCACCGGCGAGCACTACATCGCCGAAGATCGCAAGGGCCTGCGCAAGATGCTGTGGTCGTCGTCCGGCGCCGGCTTCATCGTCGGCTTCATGGCACTGCTCAAGATCCTGCTGGGCTATCTGCATTCGCCGCCACTGGTCCAGGCATTCTTGTTCAGCATGAATTACTCGTTCGGCTTCGTGCTGATCCACATGCTGCACTTCACCGTCGCGACCAAGCAGCCGGCCATGACGGCCCAGCGTATTGCTGCTTCGCTGCACCGTTCGGCAACGGGCCGTGGCCTGGACGTCGACCGGCTTGCAGAGCTCGTCAATAAAGTGTTCCGCACCCAGATGGTGGCGGTGCTCGGCAACGTGCTGGTCGCGTTCCCGGTGGCCTGGGCCATTGCCGAAGGCGTGCGCTGGTACCGGGGCGAGCATCTGGTCGATCCGATCAAGGCGCTGCACCTGCTGAACGAGATCGACCCTGTCAACAGCCCTGCCCTGTTCTATGCGGCAGTGGCCGGCGTCTGGCTGTTCGTGGCCGGCCTGGTCTCGGGCTACTACGACAACAAGGCGCTGTACACCCGCATGGGCCAGCGCGTGCAGCAGTTGCGCGGCTTGCGCACGCTGCTGGGTCCGGCACGGCTGGCGCGCCTGGGCGCGTATGTCGAGAACAACCTCGGTGGCCTGATGGGTAACTTCTTCTTCGGTATCCTGCTTGGCACCACCGGCACGGTCGGCTTCCTGCTGGGCCTGCCGATCGATATCCGTCACATCACGTTCTCGGCCGCCAATTTCGCGACCGCGCTGGTGGCGCTCGACTACCAGATGACGTTGCCGCAGATTCTCAACGCGACGGCTGGCGTACTGCTGATCGGCACGATCAACCTCTTGGTCAGCTTCGGCCTGGCGCTCTGGGTTGCCCTGCGCGCACGCAAGATCCGTTTCAAGCGCGGCATCCTGCTGGTGCAGGCACTGGGCCGCCGCTTCGCTTACTCACCGGTCGAGTTCTTCCTCGGCCCCAAGCACCGCCAACTGGCGCCCCCCGACTCCGACCCCGCACGAGGACCAAAATGATCAAGAAGCGCTTCGCCACCTGGTGTGCCATCGCCGCTCTCGCCTGCGCGGTGAGCGCATGCAAGACGCTGCCCGATGCGAGCACCATGACCGGCACGCCTTCGCAGTCCACGCCGACGGTCACGAACCAGCACGGCGAACTCAAGCAGAAACAGGCCGCGGCGCTGTTCAAACGGCGCTGGGCACGCGCGTCGGCGGACCTCAAGGGGCTGGCGGTGCTGGAGGAACAGGCCACCGGCGTCCCGATGATCGCCGGCAATGCCGTCACGCTGCTATTTGATGGCCCGGCGACGATGCGCGCGATGATGGAATCGGCGCGCGGGGCGAAGACATCGATCAACCTGGAAACCTATATCTTCGACCATGACGAGATCGGCGGGCAGTTCGCCGAGATCCTGATCGAAAAACGGCGCCAGGGCGTGGTCGTCAATGTCGTGGTCGACGGGGTCGGAACGCTGTCCACGCCGAAGGAGTTCTTCGACCGCCTGCGCCAGGCCGGCGTCAATGTGCTGGTCTTCAATCCGGTGGACCCGACCAAGCGGCCCGGCAAATGGGCGCTGAACAACCGCGATCACCGCAAGATCATGATTGTCGATGGCCTCGTGGCCTTCACCGGCGGCATCAACATCAGCAGCACGTACGCCAACAGCTCGCTGTTTCGCTCGAAGAAACGGCCGGACGACGTGAGCAAGGATAAAGTGGGCTGGCGCGATACCCACATCAAGATCGAAGGGCCAGCGGTCGGCGCGCTGCAATGGGCGTTCATCGACAACTGGGTGCACCAGGATGCGGGTGAGTTGCCGGAAATTGATTACTTCCCGAAACTGGCGCCGGCAGGCGACAAGGTCGTGCGCGTGCTGGCCACGTCGCCGGACCACGATTCGACGATCTACAAATCGCTGGTCATCGCCATTGGCGAATCGAAGAAATCGATCCATCTGACGGCCGCCTACTTCGTGCCGGACCGCCAGATCGTCGACAGCCTGATCGCCGCGGCCAAACGGGGCGTGGACGTGCAGCTGGTGCTGCCGGGCGTGTCGGATCACGGCTTCATCCGGCATGCGGGCGAGTCGTTCTACGAAGAGCTGCTCGAGGGCGGCGTGCGCATCCACCAGTTGCAGGTGGCCGTGTTGCATGCCAAGACCACGGTGATCGATGGCATGTGGTCGTCGATCGGTTCGGCCAATATCGACCGCCGCAGCTTCATCCACAACTATGAAGTCAATGTGGTCGTGCTGGACCCCGCCTTCGGGCGCGACATGGAGGCCGCGTTTCGGGACGACGTGGTCCATTCGAAGGAAATCAAGCTCGACGCCTGGAAGCGGCGGCCATGGTCGGACCGCCTGCGTGAGGCGATGGCGCGCATGACCGAATACTGGATCTGAGCACCGGGCGGCGCGTCAGATCCCCGCTGCCAGCATGCCGTCGGTGTGCGGGGACCAGACGCTGCCTGCCTGCATGAACTTTTCGGTCGTGATCACTTCAAACTTGCCGCCGACCGCATCCCAGCCATAGCGGTCGATCTCGACCCGGTGCGCCTCTACTCTGACCACGTTGAACGAGTTCACTTCGCCGCGCCCGCGCGTCGAAGTGGCCGTGCCGGCCTGGATCACCAGGGCCGCATACGCATCGATCTGGTAGCGCGCCGCCGTGCTGCCGGCGTGGCTGGCGTGCATGTGCCCGGCCATCAGGATATCCACGCCGGTCTCGGCAAACACTTCCATCGCCAGTGGCGCGCGCACGACCAGGTCGCGTTTCTCGAAATGGTCGGGCAAATCGAACGGGTGGTGCGTGACGACGATGCGCGTGATGTCCGGGGCGAGGCCACTGAGACGCTCGCGCAGCGCGGCGATCTGCTCATGGCTGACGCGTCCATCCTTGATCGTCAGCGAGCGCGCGGTGTTGACGCCCACGACGGCGATCTCGTCGTCGATGAAGACCGGCTCGAGATCGTCCGTGATGTAGCGGCGGTAACGCGACAGCGGCCGGGCGAAACGGCGCAGCACGTTGTACAGCGAGATATCGTGGTTACCCGGTACGACGATCTGCGGCCCCGGCAGCGAATCGAGAAACGCGCGCGCTTCTTCGAATTCCTCCACCTTGGCACGCTGGGTCAGATCGCCCGAAATGACGACGACGTCGGCCGCGATCGCGTGCACGAGCTCGCGCAGCGGGCCCAGCAGGGCTTGGTCGACGCGGCCAAAGTGCAGGTCGGACAGGTGAATGAGAGTGCGCATCGAAAAATTCCTTACATGTCTTGGGGTGAAGCCGCGCCGGACTGGCGCCGCTCACGGGCACGGCGGCGGCGATTCAGGGTGGCGGTGCCGCTGATGCAGATCGCAAGCCAGCCGCAGCCTTCCACCAGCGCGGCGAGGATGTCGGTGAGATAGTGCGCGCCGAGATACATGCGCGAGAACGCCACGGCGCCGATCATCAGTGCCGCCAGCACGAACGGCAGCACCCTGCCCGGCCAAGTGCGGGCATGGCGCGCGAAGTAGCAGGCCAGCACGCCGTACAGCACGGTGGCAGCCATCGTATGCCCGCTCGGGAAACTGTAAGTGGTCAAGGTGACGATCGGCTCGTCGAAATGGGGCCGCGCGCGTTCGAACGTGTGCTTGAGCGCGACATTGAGCAGCATGCCGCCTGGCACGCTGGCGATCACTGCGATCGTCCAGTAACGATGGCCGCTGCGATACACCCACAGCGCCGCGCAGAAGGCCATGACGAGGATTCCGGGTGTGCTGTGCACGTTGGTGAGAAGCAGCAATGCGTCGCGCAGCAGCCCGCCCTGGCGCGCGTGCAGGTGCAGCCAGTTGGCGATCTCGGCGTCGAATTGCGTGATCGGCGCACCGGCCACGACGGCGCCGGCAAGCTGGGCGAACACCGCCATGGCCGCGAGCAGCAGCGCCACGCCGATGGTCAGGTGCAGCCCGTATTCGCCTTCCGGCGAGAAGCGGTTGGCGGCAAAGCGCTGGAGTCGGGGCAGTGTTTTGGTCATGATGACGCGATTATGACTGACTTGGCGAAAATACCACACACGGCAAAAAGTACTGTATGCCCGAACAGTAACTGTTGATTCATACAGTGGTTGTGGTATTCTTACTTCACTGCATAACCACTCAATACGAGGAAACGAACATGACCACGCTCAACAGCTCTTTTGGTATGGAACACGCCCCGACCCCTTTCATGGTCCGCATTGGCCGTCGTGAAATCCTGGTAACCCGCGACTTCCGCAAGCGTTTCTATGCCGTCAATCCGGTCATGGAATGCGATACCGGCGTCGAAGCCGGCCATGTCGAGATCCTGCTGTTCCGCCGCTGGCTGGTCATCCTGTCGAAGGCGCACTGAGCTTCGTCAGCGCCGGCGCAGAAACCGCATAAGGTTGCTTGAATTTATTCGTTTTGTTTCTACAGGCAGAGACCGTACGCTACCGTCTCCAACCTAGAGAAAGATAACAATGCTTCGCAAAACCTTCATCAGCTCGCTGGCAGCCCTGACCCTTCTGGCGCACGCGCCTGCATTTGCTGCCGACATCAGCCTGCTCAACGTATCTTATGATCCGACGCGCGAGCTGTACCACGAGTTCGACGCGGCATTTGCCAAGCACTGGAAAGCCAAAACCGGCGACAACGTCACGATCAAGCAGTCGCACGGCGGCTCGGGCAAGCAGGCGCGCTCGGTGATCGACGGCCTGCAGGCCGACGTCGTCACCCTCGCACTGGCGTACGACATCGATGCCATCCGCGACAAGGGCCTGATCAACCCGGGCTGGGAAAAAAAACTCAACTACCGCAGCGCGCCGTACACGTCGACCATCGTGTTCCTGGTACGCAAAGGCAATCCAAAACAGATCCGCGACTGGGGCGACCTCGTCAAACCGGGCGTGTCGGTGATCACCCCGAATCCGAAGACCTCGGGTGGCGCCCGCTGGAACCACCTGGCGGCATACGGCTACGCGCTGCGCCAGCCGGGCGGCACCGATGCCAAGGCACGCGACTACCTGGCGCGCCTGTACAAGAACGTGCCGGTGCTCGACTCGGGCGCCCGCGGCGCCACCACCACGTTCGTCGAGCGCGGCATCGGCGACGTGCTGCTGGCGTGGGAAAACGAAGCGCTGCTGGCACTGCGCGAACTGGGCCCGGACAAGTTCGAGATCGTCGCCCCGTCGGTCAGCATCCTGGCCGAGCCGCCGGTGGCCGTGGTCGACAAGAACGTCGACAGGCGCGGCACCCGTCCGGTGGCGCAGGCCTATCTCGAGTTCCTGTACGGCGACCAGGGCCAGGAAATCGTCGCCAAGAACTACTACCGTCCGTCGGTCGACAAGTTCGCCAAGAAATACGCGTCGCAGTTCCCGCAGATCAAGCTGTTCCAGATCAGCGATTTTGGCGGCTGGACCGCAGCCCAAAAAACACACTTTGCCGATGGCGGCGTGTTCGACCAGATCTACGCGAAGAAATAACTGATAGCAACTGCACGCGCCTGCCCCGGCGCAGTGTGCATGCAACGCCGTTCCCGCATCCTGTGGGCACGGCGTTTTTTTGTCCTGTGCTCACAGGCCGGAACGATTGCGTCACCCGCGCGCCACGATTTCGCTTGAAATATCACTATCGGATACGAAGTGATCATTTCACTAACTTATGGCTTGCCTCCGGCGTACGACGTGCCGCCGGGGGACGCCCTTACCGCCAACATCAGAGCAAAAGGATCACCCATGTCAGTCAAGCTGAAACACATCAAGGAGCAAGTCATCGTCATCACGGGCGCTACCAGCGGCATCGGCCTGTCCACGGCGCGCATGGCGGCCGGGCAAGGCGCGAAGCTGGTACTGGCGGCACGCGCCGACGACGCGCTCGCCCATCTGGCCGAAGAACTCGGGACGCTGGGCGCCGAGGTGGTCACCGTCACGGCAGACGTCGGTAATGCCGACGACGTGGCGCGTATTGGCGACGCCGCCATCGAGCGTTTCGGCCGCATCGACACCTGGATCAACAATGCTGGCATCTCGATCTTCGGTCGCCTGGAAGATGTCTCGCCGGAAGACCACCACCGCTTGTTCCAGACCAATTTCTGGGGTGTAGTCAATGGCTCACTGGAAGCGGTCAAGCGCATGAAGCTGCGTGGCGGTGGTGCCCTGATCAATCTGGGCAGTGAGCTGTCGGATCATGCGATCCCGCTGCAAGGCATGTACGCCGCGTCCAAGCACGCCGTCAAGGGCTTCACGGATTCGCTGCGCATGGAACTGGAGAAAGAAGGCGCACCGATGTCGGTCACGCTGATCAAGCCAACCGGGATCGACACGATGTTCGCCGTGCATGCGAAGAACTATATGGACAAGGAACCGAAGCTGCCAGCGCCCGTGTATGCGCCGGAGATTGTTGCGGATGCGATCCTGTACGCGGCCCAGCATCCGAAGCGCGACGTGTTTGTCGGCGGCGCATCGAAGTTCAATGCCACCGGTGCGCGCCTGCTGCCACGCGTGTTCGACAAATACCTGCAAGCGACGATGTTCAAGAATCAAAAGCTCGACATCGATACCGATCCGAGCCGGCGCGACGCCCTGCACAAGCCCGATTACACGCGCGAATTGCGCGAGCGCCAGGGTTCGCCGCACGATGTGATCGAACACAGCGAATACACGGCGGCAGCGCTGCGCTCGAAGTACATCACCACCGCCCTGCTGGGCGGCGGCGCCCTGTTAACGGCTTTCGCCCTGACCCGGCGGAGGACTCGCTAAAAAGTCGGTGTCATCCTCGGTCAGTGGCAGATCGGGGATCGACTCGATGTGGTCGGTGTCAATGTCGGCGCCATCCCTGACGACGGCATCGCGACCGGCAGCGGCGCGTTCACCGGTGCCGCTGCGATCGCTGTCGCCCGAGAAATCGGCGTCGCCGACATCCGGTCCTGCTGTCTCGCCGGCGTGACCGGCTTCCAGGTCGGACGTGGTGCCGCCGTCGAAGTCGAGTGTCTGTTCGGGATCGATATTGGTGGCAAAGCCCGGGCCACCGACGACGTCGCTGCCGGTGTCCGACAAGTCGCTCGGGCCGAGCGCGTCAACGCCATGGCCCTTGCCCAGGCTGCGGTCTGGGGCTTCCGGGAAGTTATCCGGATCAAGTGTGCTGGTACCAGTCATAAGGTCTCCTCAATAGTTAATGAACCATGGAGACACATTACTGAATTTTGCCGATTCCTGTCGCAACGCACGGACGGCGCGCCTGCGAGCAGACAGGCATCAGAAGGCGCGCCGCATCCCGACATTGATCGACGAGCCATTGCCCGGCTTGACGCCGAGCTGCACGCCGGCGAGGTGCTGAATGCGTGAATAGGCTGCGTAGAAATCCATGCGGCGCGAGACCGCATGGCTGGCGCCAACCGCGATCTGGCGCGCGTCGCGATTGGCCAGATCGCGGTCGTTGCGGCGGATGTACGATGCCAGCAGCGTGGTCGAGCGGGACATCGGCACGGCCACGCCGGCCAGCACGTCGCGGCTGTTGGTCGAGCGGGTGGCGGCCACGCCCGCACTGTAGGGATTATCGGGATTGAACAGCGGCGAGCTGCCCCAGCCGCGGCTGGCACTGTAGGCAGCGTACGCGGTGCCCCAGTCGAAGCGCATATTGGCCGCGACGATGGAATTCTTGGCGGCCATGGTGATGTCGATCTGGTCGTAGCGCGTGACTTTGGCCACGTTGCGATTCTGATGGGCCGCGCGGATGTTCAGGGGCCCCAGATTGACGCCGACTGACATGCCCCAGGCGCGACCGGAAGGCGAGCCGTCCACGTCGCCCTTGCCCCACTTGGCGCCGGTCGACAGCCCGGCAAACCTGCCTTCGTAAGCGACGCTGTCGTCGGCGCGCGCACCACGCGGCGCCGCCTGGGCGGACAGACCACCATGGAACGGGTCGCCGACGTCATTGAGCGTCGTGTAGTCGATGTTAAATTGCCGGCCGACGGTGATCGCACCGGCGCCGGTGCGCTCGGTGGGCTGGTCGGATTGGGGCACTGTTTCGCGGGTGAAGACCACGTTGCCGGCTGGCGCATTCACGCCATCGGCGCGCGTGGCCAGCGCGAGCTGGGCCAGGCAATCGTGCGCGCACACGGATTCCGGCATCGCAGCGCTGCCGGCGCCGCTTGCAGCGACCGCCGAATCCTGCGCTGAAGCACACACCGCACTTGATCCCAGCACGGCGATAGCGATGAAAGACATTTTCATGGCGTCACACTCTCCCTGACACCTACTATCCGACAAATGCGGCAATCTTATCTGTCTATTACTTCACATAACTGACCGCTTCCGATCGTCATGGCTCAGTATATGCAATTCATCATACGCTACCGGCGCAGGCGCGCAAAGGCCGCCGGTTCCCACTCGCGCAAGGCGATCAACAAACCGGTGCCACGCCGCTGCGCAAGCGGCGCCGCCAGGCTTTCCTCGTGCAATTGCGCAAAGCGGCTGCGTAACTGGCGCAGTTCCTGCTGCAGCCTGGCGCGCGCACTTTCGGTCAGCATGCCATGGGCAAAGTCGAGCGACTCGCCCACCCCGCCGAAGCCGCCGGCCACAAATTCCGGCAAGCCCTGCTCGCGGAAATATGCCCGGATCGGCCCATCGGGCAACCAGTCGAAGTCGCGCGCCACGTTCACGCGGATACGGTTGCCCGGCAACAGCGAAATCAACTGCAGGCGGTCGAGATGAAGCAGGTGCTGGATGCATTGCGCTTCGCTCAACGCATAGGTGCCGAGGATATCGAGCATGCGCCAGTGATTCAGCGCGCAGACGGCGACCAGCAACAGTTTCGGGTCCGACACCAGTTCGGCTTCCTGCCCGGCGCAGAGCGTGCGCAGGCGGCGTTGGCCGTTCTGCGCTTCCTGCGTGATCTCGGCCAGGGTGAAGCCGAGCAGGCTGCAGATTTCAACGACCCGGTCGAGCGTAAATTGCTCGCTGGCGAACAGGCGCTTGACGCTCGGCTCGGACAACCCGAGTGCGACAGCAACGTCACGGTAGGTCAGCCCCTGCAGCTTCAACTGACGCTTGATGGTGGCGATGATCTGGCTGATTTGGGTCATGAGGAATACTGGCAATCGCAAAGAAATACTTGGGGCGTGAGGGCCAGTATGTGCCTCACACGGGTACGGCGGCCAGAGCCACCGCATTCTTGCCGCCGCGCTTGGCGGCATACATCGCATGGTCGGCGCGTGCCAGCCACGCATCGAGGTCGGGCTTGTCGCCCGGCGCGAAGACCGCTACGCCAATGCTGGCGCCCACGGTGACTTCGGTGGTGCTGAGCAGATACGGCTCGCGCAGCCGGTCGAGGAGTTTCCAGGCGGTTTCCTCGGCATCGGTGCGCGACGTCAGCATTTCAAGCACGACGACAAATTCGTCACCGGCCAGGCGGGCCACCATATCGGTCTTGCGGATCGCGCCGGCCAGGCGCGCGCCGAACTGGCGCAGCAGCTCGTCGCCTTCTTCGTGGCCATGGTTGTCGTTGACCGCCTTGAAGCCGTCCATGTCGATGAACAGCAGCGCCGCCGGGCGCCCGCCCCGGCTGGCGCGGCCCATCGCCTCGGGCAAGGTCTCGAGCAGCGCGCGCCGGTTCGGCAAGCCCGTGAGCACGTCGCGCAGCAGCAGCGCCTGCAGTTCGGCCGTGCGCTGCGCCACCTTCGACTCCAGGTGCTCGTTCATCTGCTGCAGCGCGCGCCGGTAGTCCGCTTCGCTCTCGACCAGGTTGCGCATCGTGCGCGACAGCATATTGGCTTCGTAGAATCCCTGGATATGCGGGATCGCCGGCAACTCATGGCCACCCGCAGTGGCCTCCGTCACACGCTCGATCGCTTCGCCCAGCCGCGTCATCGGCCGCGCCAGGCGCTGCGCCAGCAACGCGGCGACCACGGCCAGCACCACACCCAGCAAGCCGCTCCACATCAGCATCCGGTGCTGCAGCAGCTTGGCGCTCTGCAAGGCCTTGTCTTCGTCCTGGCGCACCAGCACGGCCCAGTTCAGTGAGGCCGCGTTGCCGATTTGCCCGGTCTGGCTATAGCCGGTGAGATAGATACGCCCGTCCGGCCATGCTTCGCGCAGCGCGCCCGTGTCGCCCAACTTGGCGCGGCGCAGGCTTTCGGTGGCAATCTTTTTCTCGATCAGTTCTTCCGGGCCAAGCATCACCGTCCCATCGTTGCGCACGACCAGTATCTCGGCGCCGTATTCGCGCAGCGCCGGGGTCAGGAGCTTGCGTGCCTGACGGCGTGCCCAGTCCCAGCTCAGGTGCAGGCCGAGCACGGCGAACATCTCACCATCCTGGCTGAAGACGGGGGTGGAGACATCGACAAAGCGCCACGGATCGGTACCGTGCGGCATGAGCTTCTCGAGCATCACCGCAGGATGGTAATCGGTGGCGCGCACGCCCACCTGGCCGGACTTGAACCACGGCCGGGCGCTGACGTCCGCACCTTCGAGCAGGCCCTTGGTCGAGGACGTCACTTTGCCGTTGATATCGGCCAGGCCGATCCAGGCGTAATCGGGGAAGGTTTGCTGCAGGCTTTCCAGCGCGACGCGCGCCGATGCCGGACTGCGCGCATTGCGCACTTGTGGCAAGGCGGCAAGGAGACGCGCGTCGCCCGTGGCCTGCTCGACCACACGGTTCAGCGAATCGCGCATTTGCCATGACAACTGTTGCAGCCGTAACTGCGCTTCAGCATTGGCTTGACGCACCGCAAAATGGTTGACCACCGCCAGCAGCAGAGCGACCGTCAGTGTCACCGTGGCGCACACGGCCAGGGTCATCAGGGTGGACAGTCGAAATCTACAGAGCAAACCTTGCATGTGCGGTCGTGGCAAACGTGTAATAGCTCATCATGATAGCGCCGAAACCGGGAGTGAATTCGGATTGCTGTGGATGCGCCATGGAAATAAATTTCCAGGATGCTATTTTGGATGAATTGCAACACTGTAACGGAGATTGGCAGGCCTGACCATCTTTACGCTGCCATTGCACTCGAACCCTGGCTGCGCTCGGGTGCTGCCGGTGCGCCGGCTGGTCGCGTACTATGGCCCGACAACCATTCAACCATCCGATCAAGAGGCCCATTCATGTTGCATCGCTCCCTTCCTCCCCTCTTTGCCATGTCGCTCGCCGTGGCCGCTTCTGGCGTAACCGCGTCGCCAACGGCACCCGTGATCGCCATCGACACCGGCAACGTGGCAGGATCGACCGATGCAGGCGTCAGCAGCTGGAAAGGCATCCCGTTCGCCGCCCCGCCGGTGGGCAAGCTGCGCTGGCGCCCGCCAGCACCTGCCAAGCCGTGGCCAGGCGTGCGGCCGGCCACCGCCTACGCCGCAGATTGCATGCAAGTACCCTTCCCCAGCGACGCCGCCCCACTGGGCACGACGCCCAGCGAAGACTGCCTGTACCTGAACGTGTGGAAACCGGCCGGTGCCAAGGGTCCACTTCCCGTGATCGTCTGGATCTATGGCGGCGGCTTCGTCAACGGCGGCGCATCGCCCCCGACCTATTCCGGCGCCGAACTGGCGAAACAGGGCGCGCTCGTGGTCAGCTTCAATTACCGTATCGGGCGCTTCGGCTTCTTCGCGCACCCGCAGCTGACACGTGAAACAGGCGCCAGCGGCATTGTCGGCAACTACGGCTTCATGGACCAGATCGCGGCGTTGGAATGGGTCAGGCGCAATGTGGCGGCGTTCGGTGGCGATCCGGCTAACGTCACCATTGCCGGTGAATCGGCGGGCGGCATGTCGGTCAATACGCTGCTGACGTCGCCAATGAGCAAGGGCTTGTTCGCCAAGGCGGTCGTGATGTCGGGCGGCGATGGCGGGACCGCGCCCACGCCATTGGCGGACGTCGAACAGATCGGCGTGAATTTTGCGACCGGCAAGGGCATCGCGGCGAACGATCCGAAAGCGCTCGCCAAACTGCGGGCGCTGCCGGCAGACGCAATCGCCGACGGCTTGAACCTGGCTAACTTCATGCAGCGAGACAAGCCGACGTACCACGGGCCATATGTCGACGGCAAGCTGGCCATCGATTCACGCGCTGCGTTTGCCGAGGGCCGCATGCACAAGGTGCCCGTGATGATCGGCGCCACCAGCGCGGACATCGGCGGCAAGACCGGGTACATGGTTGCCGGCGCGCGCAGTCTGGCCGGGACGCTGGCCGGACATGGCGCGCCCGTGTATGCATACCGCTTTTCCTATGTGCACCAGGCAAACGACAAGCCGGACGCCGGGGCCGGACATGCAACGGATATCCCGTTCTTCTTCGACACGGTCGCGCTCAAGTACGGCGCGCAAACCACGCCCCGCGATCTTGGCGTGGGCAAGGCGATGAGTACGTATATGGTGAATTTCGCGAAGCGCGGGGATCCGAACGGGGCCGGATTGCCGGCGTGGGAACGCTATGCGCGTGCGACCGATGCGATCATGGACTTCACCGCAGACGGCGCCCCGGTGATGGGCAAGGATGCCTGGGGCGCCGACATCGATGGGGCGCAAACGACGCCCGCCAAGCCTGGCGAGCGTCGCTGAACCGCCGTTTCTTCAACGGCGGATGTTACATCAGGCCAGTTGCGCCTGGTAAGGAATGGCGCTGGCGCTGGCGTGGCGTGCAGTGACCGGCTTGGCCGGCGCTGACACGACGGCCGGCGCGATCTTGAACACGCTGACGCGATCGGCCAGACCGGCAGCGCTTTCCTGCAGCGACGTGGCAGCGCTGGCGGCTTCCTCGACGAGGGCGGCGTTCTGCTGCGTGACCTGGTCCATCTGGCTGATCGCCTGGTGGATCTGCTCGATGCCCGAGCTCTGCTCGGCGCTGGCCACGCTGATTTCACCCATGATGCCCGCCACCCGGCGCACGCTCTGCAAAATCTCTTCCATCGTTGCACCGGCCTGGTCGACCAGGCGCGTGCCCGCATCCACCTTGCTGACCGAGTCGCCGATCAGTTCCTTGATTTCCTTGGCCGCACTGGCCGAGCGCTGCGCCAGATTGCGCACTTCGCTCGCGACGACGGCAAAGCCACGGCCCTGCTCACCGGCACGCGCCGCTTCCACTGCCGCATTGAGCGCCAGGATATTGGTCTGGAACGCGATGCCATCGATGACGCCGATGATATCGACAATCTTGCGGGCCGACGCATTGATCTCGCCCATCGTGCCCACGACTTCGGTCACGACCGTACCACCACGGGTGGCGATCTGCGTGGCCGATGCCGCCAGCTCATTGGCCTGACGCGCATTTTCTGCATTCTGGCGCACGGTGCTGGTCAGCTCTTCGACGGACGCGGCGGTCTCTTCGATCGCGCTGGCCTGCTGTTCAGTGCGCGACGACAGGTCCATATTGCCGGCGGCGATCTGCGTCGACGCGGTGGCAATCACTTCACTTTCGCTGCGCACATCCTTGACGATACCGGCCAGCGATGCGGTCATGTCATGCAGGGCCCCCAGCAACTGACCGAATTCGTTGGTCGACTGGACCGGCGCCTGAAGACTCAGGTCGCCATCGGCGACACGGCGTGCGACGGCCACGGCCTGCATCAGCGGCGTATTGATCGTATTGACCAGGTAAAACCCTGCACCGACGCTGAGCAGGATGGCCACGACGATGGCGCCGATGACGACCGCGTTGAGCATGGCGAGTTCCTGGTGCAGCTCTTTGCCTTGACGGATATTGCGATCGCTCATCAGCTTCTGCAGCGCAGCGAACGCCTCGGTCGACTTGTTGTAGGTCGGGTTGATCTGCTTGCCGAGCATCAGGTTGGCATCATCCCACTGACCCGATTGAATCGCGCGCATGGCATTGCCGATCATGTCGATGCCCAGGTTGTCGCTGGCCGTCATCCACGCGCTGAAACGCTCGCGCGTTTCGGCAAAGCGCAGGCTCGCCTGCAACTCCTGCTGCTCCTTGCGCATTTCTTCGCTGTTCTTGGCGATGAAGTCGCTGTGGAACGTCAGCGGATGGTTGTGCAGCGACGCATGCTTGTTTTCAGGATTGTGCTGCAGCGCCTGCAGGATGTGACTGCGGTTGGTTTCCATGCGCATTTTCAGGTCGGACATGCCGATCTGCTGGTTGGCCGTGGTGAGCGCAAGGTTTTCGAGGAGGTCGACGGAGCGCTGCGTGGCGTGGTAGCCAAGGGCGCCGACAGTGATCACGGCAAGAATGAGCACGCCAATGACGGCGGCGATCAGGTGCTTGATGCTGAAGTTTTTCATGATGGATGGGAAGTGGGGCGCGATCGATGTCGCTGAGGGGTTCGATTATCCACGCATTTCAGCCAGATTCCGCAAGAGAAACATGACTTTCCGTCTGACAATATTTACAGTTGTTGTTCGATCAATGCTGGTACTGCGGACAGTCAGGATCGATTTGCATGCCGTTGGATTAGCGAACGCACAGGATCGGACTCAGATGCCACAGCAGCCAGTGCCAGGCAGGTGGCGGCGCTCACCTCGCGATCTGGGGCGAGACTGAAACTGATCACATCAACGTCACGCAACGCCAGCTCAAGCTGCAAAAAAAGTCCGGTTACCGTGCTGCACAGCCCGCGTCTGACATCAACCGGCTTCCAGCGGCGTCCGCGCGTGCCGGTTGACCCAGCCACGCCAGCGCACCGGCTCCACCAGCGCCATATGTGGCACCGTCAGCGCGGCCAATCCCACAAATAGCCATTGGATCAGGCCCGCTTCGAGCGGCTGCGCCCGCCAGTAATACGCAACTGCGGCGCCAAGCACGAGCGTACCGAGGATGGGGAGCAGCGCGGCTCGACCGAGCCGCGCTGCCTGACCCACACTGGCGCCGACATAGTGCCAAGTGCGCACGATGTGGCGAGCACTGTGCATGGCGCAAAAAAACACGGCAAAGCCGAGTAGAGGCGGCGCAAACAACGCCAATGCCGCCGCAACCGCCATTTCGAGACAGGTGAGCCAGTTGCTGCGCGCCTGCCAGGCGGCCATCAGTGCCGTTGCCAGCAGCCACGGCCAGCTCAGATCGTGCAACACAGAAGCCTGCGCGGCACCCGCCTGCGGCATCACCAGGAAGGCGAACAGGCGCCCCATCTCCTCTTCATGGCGCAACGCCGGCAACACGATCACGGCGCCGCCAAACAACAGGCGAGCCGTAGCAGGGGTACCGCGTGCCGGGTCACCCGAAAAATGCAACGCTGACAGCAGCAGGAAGCTTGACAGGAAAAGTTGCGGAACAACATGCCACAACAGCACCACCAACAGCGCCGTTCCCAGGTAGGCCAGCACGAATGCGCACCATCCGAGCATCCCGTGCACGCCGTACAGCTCTTCGGCGAACACCGGGT
The DNA here is from genome assembly GCA_014841835.1 of Oxalobacteraceae sp. CFBP 13730. Lineage (GTDB taxonomy): Bacteria > Pseudomonadota > Gammaproteobacteria > Burkholderiales > Burkholderiaceae_D > Telluria. Next base: position 351,161 of record JACYUQ010000001.1, read on the forward strand.
CGAGCGCGCCATGGGGTACGCCGAGCAGCAAGATCAATGCAGCGAGCAGAAACAGCACAGCGGCCTCGTCAGGTGAAAGCGTGACACCGGCGATGACGACGGCCGCAACGCTGGCACCAATGACGCAAAACAGCAGTCCCTGCGCGCGCAGCGCCGTCATGGCTCACAGGCACCGGTGCGAACGACAGTTGCCCGTTCAAACACGCTCTTGCGCTGCGACGTTCCGAGCGGCATTGGATCAAATTGCATCACGTCGACGATTCGTCGATATTGTGGCTGACCGCGATAGGTTCGGCCGCGAGCCTGGCGGTGGTGAGGATGTCGACTCGGTCGGCTGCGGACAGCGTGAGTTCCATGGGCAGACTGCGCATGAAGCAAGATTTGACCATCGCCATCGCTTGATAGCGTCTAACGTGATGCCCCGTCCGGCCACGCAAGTCACGTAAGACAGCATGCAGGTACATGTTTTCGCTCCAGGGATCAGAAAAGTTCCACTGGGACCAGTGGCCCCGGTGGATGTTGCGCTCATGCCCCAGCCGTGCGGCTAGACTGCCATGTTTCGTTCGCCAAGCGTCCCGGAAACATACCCGTCCGCGGCAGATTTGCGTACCGCAATCATGTAGATAAGTACGCCGAACACCGCTTTCGCGACGATGTCAGCGACCGTGTAGCCCACCTGGACAGCCGTGGTCGCAGCGCCGCCTGTGAAGCCGATCATTGGGAACACGAAAACCACCGGGTAGAAGCACCACGACACGACGGTCAGCCAGCGTGCCGTACTGATCAAGCCGCGCGCTGATTCAGGCTGCGAGTCGATGGACCGTTTCAAGCCGACGAACAAGTCGTACACAATGATCAGGAAGGGAATCATTGCCAGCGCCCACCAGAGCCAGCGCGTGCCTGGAACACTGGAAATTTCACCGGGATACCCGAGAACCACCATCAGTGCTGCCAGAATACCGAGCTTGGTCCCTTTCGCGGCCGTTTCGGCTGGTGACAAACGCATTACCAGGATCAGCTCGATCAACAGTAGCGGTACCGTTAATAGCCAGTCGACATAGCGGTAGGCATCGTTGAATTTGACACCCGTCGCTGTTACCTGCCCTGCCATCACCGCATAGGATGCCTCCCAGGAGGCGAAAATACGCACATAGTGATAGGCCGCTATCAGCGTGACGATGCCGGTGATGGTAATAGCAGTCTTATAGGCTGGTGCCACCTGGGAACGACCCAGAAAAAAGAACACGGTTGCAGCGCCCATGACGGCGATGGCAAATGAAAACGCATTGAAAACCAGTTCGTACTGGTTTAGTGAAATGATGTCCATAGATTCTCCTATCCTTTTGAGTTCACAAGGTAATTATTGTTGTTACTTCTCAAAATGAATCCTTCACGGATCCTCTGCCTCCTTCTCTTCACAAACGAGCGTTCGGTGTCTTGGGTAATATCCTCAGAATCGGTGGCAGGAGTACATTGAATTACCGCAGCAGTGCAATGTCGGCCAAAGGGCGAACTTGTGCCAGCGTCAATTTCAAGTACTGAATAACCCGATAGAGGGTCTTCAGTTCAGTGCGACGCGTGAAGCCTGTTCGAGAACGTGTTTTTGAAGCAGAACCCTGTCGCGCACAGATCTCGTCGACATGACTGGTTTCGGAGCGTGGCTAAACTGACACGACTTGCACCATGTTGACATCAGAAGCGCTCTGGGAAGCATCTGCGACATTATCCAAATTGGTTATCTGTTCATTTTATTAACGAGCACAATGGTAACCCAGTTTCCATCATGGTCCTGTCGAACTTTTACAGAGCGGATTGCCGATAAGAACTAGTTTTATAAAAATTAATGCGCTACGGGTTAATTAGTGGAAAAATTTATCGTTTTATTTATTGCTAGCATTTACAGTCGCCAAACAAACACCCGATTCATTGCAATGCTTCGCTATAAATATGCACGGTAGGTCAACTTCAAGTCGCTTCCAAACGCAATCGTCAACAATCGGCTTCAAAATAATCATTATTTAACCTTTAAAGTCATTTTGCATGGAAAGATCAAGATCGATGACCAGCCAATTTTTTTGAACCAATATTGAACCGGTAATATCATGTCGGCTTGAAACACCTCATCGCAGAAAAGCTGACCGGCGCGTCAAGGCAAGCGCGGCAGAGAGTTCGCTGACATAACCCCGACGTCAAGGCGCCAGGTCGAATCGCGCAGACGCAAATATCGCGGCTGAGAAGGTGTTTCGAAGGTCGAAGAAGTCGTCAAGCCGACGCAACTATGCAAGAGTTACGGAAATGGCTTCCGTAACCTGGTCAATGAGAGAGAGGAGGTATGAAGCCCGCAGCCGATTCTTACGGACTGCAGAAACGAAAAAGCCGTCGAAAAATCAACGGCTTGTTTCTGGATTCTGGCGGAAGCGGTGAGATTCGAACTCACGAACGGCTCACACCGTCGGCAGTTTTCAAGACTGCTGCCTTCAACCACTCGGCCACGCTTCCTGTTGCACGGCATTATACATAATCATCGGCCGGATGAGGGAGTTCTGACCGGGGTAAAACGGCCGCGCTCGCGCATGATCCCCTCGCCTACCCCACCAACGCCCAATTCTCCCGCAACGCCTTCTCGAACGCATACGCCGGCAACGGCGCCGCATACAAATACCCCTGCACCTCATCACACCCTGCCCCGCGCAGAAACGCCAGCTGATCCAGCGTCTCAACACCCTCAGCAATCACGCGCAAACACAACTGGCGCGCCATGCTGATGATGGTCCCGGCAATCGCGCAGTCGCTGCCATCCGCTGGAATCCCCATCGTGAACGAGCGGTCGATCTTCAACGTATGAATCGGGAACCGCTTCAGATACGACAGGCTCGAGAACCCGGTCCCGAAATCGTCCAGCGACAGCGACACGCCCAGCGCCGTGATCTGGTCCATGATCGCCGTCACGCGATCCACATCGTGCATCAGCGTGCTCTCGGTGATCTCCAGCTCCAGCCAAGACGGGTCGAGCTGGTAGCGCCGCAGCGTGGTGGCCACGCGCTCCGGCAGCGATGGCGTGAACTCGCGCGCCGACACGTTCACCGCGACGCGGAACGGGGCGATGCCCGAGCGCTGCCAGATCGACGCCTGCGCGCAGGCTTCTTCCAGCACCCACTCGCCCACCTGCACGATCAGGCCCGTGGTTTCGGCCAGCGGGATGAATTCGCCGGGTGGCACGATGCCGCGCTCGGGATGCATCCAGCGCACCAGCGCTTCCGCGCCGACCAGGCGGCCGCTCGCGATTTCGAACTTCGGCTGGTAGTACAGCACCAGTTCGCCGTTGCCCAGCGCATGGCGCAGGCCGGATTCGATGCGCATGCGCTCCTGCATGCCCTTGTTCATGTCCTGGCTGTAGAACGCGACGCTCCGGTCCGGGTTGGCGTCGTCGCCCTTGGCCCGTTCCATCGCGATGTCAGCCAGCGCCAGCAGCGTCTCAGCGTCGTTGCCGTCCTGCGGGTAGACGCTGATGCCGATGCTGGCGCCCACGCGCAGGTCGTGGCCGCCGATCAGGAACGGTGCGTCGAGCGCGGCTTGCAGCTTTTGCGCCACGGTGGTGGCTTCGAAGTGCTGGCGCACGTCGGCCAGGCCCACCGCGTATTCGTCGCCCGACAGGCGCGCCACCAGGTCTTCGTCGCGCAGTGTGGCCTTGAAGCGCTGGCCGACCTGCTTGAGCAATTCGTCGCCGATGCGCCGGCCCAGCGTGTCGTTGATCCGCTTGAAGCGGTTCAGGTCGATGAACAGGATGCAGCCGGCCGTCTCGTTGCGCTGCGCGACCATCAGGGCCTGGTCGACCAGGCGCGCGAACAGCGTGCGGTTGGGCAGGCCGGTCAGTTCGTCGTAGTAGGCCAGGTGGTGCAGCTGCTCTTCGGCGTGTTTGCGTTCGGTGATGTCGGTCAGGTAGGCGATCAGGCCACTCGGACGGCCGGCCAGGTCGCGCAGGGGCGACAGCGACAGGCTGGCCCAGAAGATGTCGCCCGACTTCTTGCGGCGCTTGACTTCCATCATGCGCCCGCCGTGCTCGGCGAACAGGTCGGTTGGCGCGCCGCCCTCCTCGTCGCCCAGGTCTTCGTCGGCGTACAAAAACAGGATGTTCTGGCCCACCGCTTCGAGCGCCGTGTAGCCGAACAGGCGTTCGGCGCCGCGGTTCCAGCTGGTGATGTAGCCCATCTGGTCCATCGTCAGCACCGACTCGTGGATCTGGTCGAGGATCTGCGACTGGTGCGCCAGCTGCGCTTCCATCTGCGCGTAGGCGTGGGTCGAGCGCTGCGCCAGCGAGTGCATCTGCATCAGGCTCGCGGTCAAGTGCGCCAGTGCGGTCAGCGCGGCCAGCGTGTGTGCGCTGGCCTCGGCATGGTCGGCAAAGCCGCTCACTTCATACCAGCCGAATTGTTCGAGGCCCACGGCCACCACGTGGCGCAGCACCCGCCCGCCCGGCTGGCCGGGATCGACGAGGCCCGGGCCGGGCACGAAGCGCCCGTGCGCGCTGCCCGTCAGCGTGCGGGACAGGCGGCTCAGCTCCTGCACCAGCGCGTCGCCGCGCAGGCGCAGGACCGCGTCGCAGACGGCGCTCGTGCCCTGGACGAAGGCGGTCGGGGCCAGTTCGCGCACGTCAGACATTGCGGCCCACCTCGATTGCCCAGTGGTATGCGTGCAGCTGACTATGCCACCAGTGCTCCAGGCTCACGCCGGCCTCGTGCAGCGCCGCCCCGGTCGGATTGGCGTCGACCAGCGCCAGCCACACGCCGAGCTGGCCGCTGCGGTCGATCAGCGCGCCAGCCACCTCGTCGGGCAGGTACAGCTCGGCCGCGATCTCGGTCATTGGCATGTGCAGCAACCGGTCGAGCAACGAGAACACGCCGGTCATGAAGGCCAGGTCCTGCGCGTCGCGGTCGTCGCCCTGCAGGCGTGCGAGCGCTTCGAGCTGGGCGCCGCGGCGCGCGGCCAGCGGCAGCAGCAGATTCGGCAAGCCGTCCGGTTGCTGGCGCGCGTACAGCAGCAGTTGCAGCCAGCGCTGCAACTGGCGCCGGCCCAGCACCGTGATCGCCTGGCCGAAGCTGGTCACTTGGGTCGATATCGTGAAGGCGGCCGAATTGACCAGCTTGAGCAGGTGGTAGGCCAGCGCCGGATCCTGCTTGACCTGCTCTTCGAGTTCGCGCGAGTCGGCGTCGCGCGCGAGCAAACCCAGCAGCGTGAGGATGCGGCGGCGCGAACTGCCGTCGTCGTCGGGCGATGGTGCGATGTCCGGGTCGTACGCGTAGTCGCCGATGAACCAGTCGAAGCCCGCGATCTCGCAACCGAAGAAGCGGCGCGCGCTGTCGACGCCATACGCGATGTGCGGGGCAAACAGGGCCACCAGGCGGCCCGGTGGCATCGGGGCGACGCGGCAGTTGCGCGCGACCGAGCGCAGCGCGGATGGCGCCGTGACGCCGTCGGGAATGTCGCCGTCGAGCCAGATGCGGTAGCCGCAGGCGTGCAGTTCGACGAGTTTACGTGCCACGCCCTCGAGCGCCAGCGCGTTCGCATCGATCACCAGGCCAACGCGGTTGGCCGGCAACAGCGCCAGCACCGGCGGGGTCAGGGTGGTGGGGTCGTCCAGGTTCAGCAGGCAGTCGAGCGGCGCGGCAGCGGCCAGCAGGTCGGGCGAGCCGAACACGGTCTGCAGGCGCTGGGGCAAGTCGGTGCCCGGCGCCAGGCGCACGCTGAGTGCGACCCATTCATTCTGTGCGTTGGCGACTGGCTCGATTGCGACCAGCGGCCATGTTTCCTGCTCTGCCATGGAAAGTTTCAAAGTAGTATCCAGGCAATCTTATTGCACCGAATGCCATAAAGCAAATCGAAGTTTCCTACTGGACAGCCGGTGTCGACCATCAGTTACCGCCGGCCCGCTGCACGGCGAACCGGATTAGCTCAGCCTGGCCTTCGATGCCCAGCTTGCGCTTGATGTTCAGGCGGTGCGTTTCGACCGTGCGCACCGACAGGTCGAGGTCGCGCGCGATCTGCTTGTTCGACTGGCCGGCAGCGATATGCCCCAGTACTTCGTGCTCGCGCGCTGTCAATTGGTCGCTCGGGGCGGCCGGATTGGCCAGCTGGCGCGCCAGCGCGGCGCTGTAATAAATACCGCCGCCCATGACGGTGTCGATGGCCAGCACGATGTCCTTGCCCGGCGCGTCCTTGAGTACGTAACCGCGCGCACCGGCGCCGATGGCCTGGCTCACGTATTCCGGTTTGTCGTGCATTGACAACATCAGGACCGCGATGCCGGGAAAACGTGCGGTCAGCTGGAAGGTGGCTTCGATGCCGCTGCCGCCGCGCATGTTCACGTCCATCAGCACCAGGTCGGGGTGGTATTCGCCGGCGCGCTCCAGCGCTTCGGCGCTCGAGCCGGCTTCGGCAACCACGTGCAGGTGGGGCGCCGACTCGAGCCGCGCGCGCAGACCGTCGCGCACCAGCGGGTGGTCGTCCACCAGCAAAATCTTCACTTCTTTGATCTCTTCGTTCACTGCCCTACTCCTTCAAGTCGATGCTGGCCACCACGCTGGTGCCGCTGGACGACGAGTCGACCGACAAGCGCCCGCCGATCGCTTCCATCCGTTCCATCATATTCCTCAAGCCAATGCCGCGCTTCGGGTGCACGGCCACGCCATCGGTGTCAAAGCCCACGCCATCGTCGGTAATCGACAGGCTGACGCGGTTGGCCACGCGCTCGAGCGAGAGCTCGATGGTGCTGGCCTGGGCATGGCGCTCGACATTGGTGAGCGCCTCTTGCGCGATGCGAAACAGCACCGTGCCGACCATGTCGGGCAGCGCGTCGAGCGCGCCAGAGGCGCGAAAACGCACCGGCGTGCCGGCGTCTTCGCCGAATTCGCGGGCCAGGTATTCCAGCGCCGGCGCCAGGCCCAGGTCGTCGAGCAGCGTCGGACGCAGGTCGTGCGAGATGCGGCGCACTTCGCCCAGCACCGTGTTGACCTGGTCGACGGTGCGCTCCAGGCCTGTGCGCGCCTGCTCGCGCTTGTTGGCGTCGCCATCGAGGCGGATGATGCCGGCCTCCAGCTGCAGCTTGACCGAGACCAGCGCCTGGCTGATCCCGTCGTGCAGGTCGCGCGACAGGCGCGCCCGTTCTTCTTCCTGCGACTCCACCACGCGCTGGGCCAGCGCGCGCAGCTTGGCGTCGGCCAGGCGCCCTTCGCTGATATTCAGCGCCAGTCCGCCACCTGCCACGCCGATTGTCGCCAGCGTGGCCAGGACCGCCATCCAGAGCAGCGTCTGGTCACTGTTGCGCGACTGCTGGGCCTCGACCAGTTCAAGGGCCGCTTCGACATCGTCGAGGTAGATGCCGGTGCCCATGACCCAGCCCCAATGCGCGACCGGGACCACATAGCCCAGCTTGGGCGCGGCCGACTTGCTCGACGGCTTGGCCCAGGTGTAGCGCAGGAAGCCGCCGCCACCCTGGGCCAGCCCGATCAGGCGCTGGATCGTCAGCGAACCGGTGGAGTCGCGCCAGGCCCACATGTCGGTGCCGACCAGTTCCGGCTGGCGCGGATGCATCAGGTTCTTGCCGCGCGTGTCGTACACGAAAAAATAGCCGTCGCCGCCGTAGCTCAGCGACGACAGGATGCGGATTGCCTCGGCCTGCGTGGCCGCGTCGCTGCGCCCGCTCTGGGTCAGGTGCGCGATCGAGCGCGTGGCCAGTTCGACGTAGTGGCGCAGCTCGGCTTCCTTGCTGGCCAGGTAGGCGCTGCCGATCGTGTCGCGTTGTTGTTGCGCCAGAGTGACAGCCTGCTGGCGCACGTAGAGCGTAATCGCGCACAGCGCCACGACGAGGGGCGCCACTGCCAGCATGATGACTTTTTGCTTGAGCCGCATGGGCGGACCGCCTTCTGTTGAGGGAAGCGACGCATTTTACGTGCGTTACGGGCATGCGTCCTACGTAGTGGTACGTAGCTTCTGCGTAATTGTTACGCTTGCAGTCCTGATAATTGTGCAAGATACTCATTGCCATGCTGTAAAGAATAGCGCCGGCATGTACTGGCGTACGAAGCATCAATCCATATCGGAGGAGTCACCCATGAAGAAAATGACGAGCATGCTCGGATGGATCGCCTTGTCCATCCTGGGCGCGTTCTCGCTCGGCTACATCGCGCTCAAACGCGGTGAAACCATCAATGCCATCTGGATCGTCGCGGCCGCCGGCTGCGTCTATCTCATCGCCTACCGCTTCTACTCGAAGTTCATCGCCAACAAGGTGCTGGGGCTCGACGCCACCCGCCAGACGCCCGCCCACAAGTTCAACGATGGCCTCGACTACGTGCCGACCAACAAGAACGTGTTGTTCGGTCACCACTTTGCCGCGATTGCCGGCGCCGGCCCGCTGGTGGGCCCCGTGCTTGCCGCGCAGATGGGTTACCTGCCCGGCATGATGTGGATTCTGGCCGGCGTCGTGTTTGCCGGCGCGGTGCAGGATTTCATCGTGCTGTTCATGTCCACGCGCCGCGATGGCCGCTCGCTCGGTGACCTGATCAAATCCGAAATGGGCGAGATCCCCGGCATGATCGCGCTGCTCGGCACCTTCATGATCATGGTGATTATCCTGGCCGTGCTGGCCCTGATCGTCGTGAAAGCACTCACCGGTTCGCCGTGGGGCACCTTCACCGTGATGGCCACGATCCCGATCGCGCTGTTCATGGGCATCTACTCGCGCTATGTGCGGGTCGGGCGCATCGGCGAGATTTCGCTGATCGGCTTCGTGTTGCTGATGCTCGCCATCATCGGTGGCCAGTGGGTGCACGATTCGCCAGTCTGGGGCCCGATGTTCACCTTCACCGGCACCGAACTGACCTGGATGCTGATCGGCTACGGCTTCGTCGCCGCCGTGATTCCCGTGTGGCTGCTGCTGGCGCCGCGCGACTATCTGTCGACCTTCCTCAAGATCGGCACCATCCTGGCGCTGGCGATCGGTATCCTGGTCGTCGCACCGGACCTGCGCATGCCGGCCGTGACGAAGTTCGTCGATGGTTCGGGCCCGGTCTGGTCGGGCGGCATCTTCCCGTTCCTGTTCATCACGATTGCCTGCGGCGCCGTGTCGGGCTTCCACGCACTGATCGCCTCAGGCACCACGCCCAAGATGCTGGAAAATGAAACACAGGCGCGCTTCATCGGCTACGGCGGCATGCTGATGGAAAGCTTTGTCGCCATGATGGCGCTGATCGCCGCGTCGACCATCGACCCGGGCGTCTACTTCGCCATGAACAGCCCTGCTGCCCTGCTGGGCACGACGGCGCAATCGGCCGCCGCTGCCGTCTCGCAGATGGGCTTCGTGATCACGCCGGAAGCACTCGAGCAAATGGCACGTGACGTCGGTGAACACACGATCATCTCGCGCGCCGGAGGCGCACCGACGCTGGCGGTGGGCATGGCCCACATCCTGTCGAACCTGGTCGGTGGCCAGACAATGATGGCGTTCTGGTACCACTTCGCGATCCTGTTCGAGGCGCTGTTCATCCTGACCGCGGTGGACGCGGGCACCCGCGCCGGCCGCTTCATGCTGCAGGATCTGCTGGGCGCGTTCGCCCCATCGCTCAAGCGCACCGATTCGCTGCCGGCCAACCTGCTGGCCACCGGCCTGTGCGTCGCGGCCTGGGGTTACTTCCTGTACCAGGGCGTGGTCGATCCGCTGGGCGGCATCAACACCTTGTGGCCGCTGTTCGGTATCGCCAACCAGATGCTGGCCGGTATTGCGCTGATGCTCGGCACCTGCGTCCTGTTCAAGATGAAGCGCGGCCAGTACGCATGGGTGACCGCACTGCCGACGCTGTGGCTGCTGGCCTGCACGCTGACGGCGGGCTACCAGAAGATCTTCCACGTCGACCCGCGCATCGGCTTCGTGGCGCACGCCAACAAGTACCAGGCCGCGCACGACGCCGGCACGATCCTGGCGCCGGCCAAGTCGATCGTCGAGATGGAACGGATCATCTTCAACGACTACGTCAACGCCAGCCTGGCGGGCTTCTTCATCTTCGTCGTGCTGGCCGTGCTGTTCTATGGCCTGCGCACCGTGATGGATGCCCGCAAGGCGAATGGCGCGACCGCAAAAGAGTCGCCGTACGTCGCCATGCCCGCACCGCAGGTCGCCTGATGTTCGGCACGCTGAAGCAGGCCGGCAGTTACCTCGGGCAGTCGCTGCGCCTGATGGTCGGCCTGCCCGAGTACGACACGTACCTGGCGCACATGGAGCGTACGCATCCGGATGAACCGGCGATGACGTACGAGGAGTTCTTCCGTGAGCGCCAGGAGGCGCGGTACGGGGGGAGTCGGGCATCGTGCTGCTGAGCCTGTAGCAGCTGAGCAGCGTCGAGGCGACGCCGCGTGAACTAAAACCCCCAAAGTTGCGTACCAACTTTGGGGGTTTTTTCATGACCGTGGGTTCGCTACCAGGAACTGGGTCAAGCCTTGCGAGCCAGCGCTGGCAGAACGCGAGAAGGTCCGAGGCAACCTTAGTTGAGCAGACCAAGGTTGTACGCTACGAAGGCCTCTTCGCGTACCCAGTCAGTCTCCTGATACAGCGTCTGTGCGGCCTCATTGGCTTTTGCGGTGGATAAGCCCAAGCGGATCGCGCCAGTCGCCTTGCCATGCCGTATCGCAGCGTCGATCAGGGCCTTACCGACACCGCGGCGGCGAGCGTTTCCTGCGACAAACAGATCGTTGAGTATAAAAGTTCGAGCCATCGATACGGATGAAAAGCTCGGATACAGCTGAGTAAATCCAAGCGCCTCCTCGCCATCCTGCGCGAGAAACAGGACCGAATCACCATTCTTTAAACGCTCTGCCAGGAATGTTCGCACTGCGGCGGGACTGCTGTCCCGGTCGTAAAACTGGCGATATTGGTCAAACATCGGCACGAGCAAATCAAGATCCGCGAGGCTGGCCTGACGGACCCGGACGCTGGCAGATTTAACGGGTAATTCGTTATGCACACTGGCTCCAATATTTGAGAATGAAAGTTGCCGCTTGGCCTGACCAGCGACCAGAGTCACAGCCGGGGTCAGGTCTGACATTCGGACACGAGTTCAACAACACAGCCGGGGTCAGGTCTGACATTCGGACACGAGTTCAACAATAGCCTGTTTATGAAAGACGTTGTGAAGGCACTACGGAAGAGGCCGTGTCCAAATGTCAGACCTGACCCCGGCTTTTTGAACTGTCCCGCGCCGCGACGAGCATGTCGATCAGTGCGCGCGATGCGGCTGAGAGGCCGCGGTGGGCCGGGTAGACGACCGAGAAGGCGCGCGTGCGGCCGCTTAGCTGCGGCAATATCTCCACCAGCTGTCCCGCCGCCAGGCTGGCTTCGGCAAACAGGCGCGGACACAAGGCGATGCCCATCCCCTGCTCGGCCAGCCAGATGACGCCCATCGCGTCGGTCGATACCATCACCGACGCCGGCGGGATCCAGTCGATGTCGCGTCCGCCATCGCGCAACTGCCAGGGGAACACCCGTCCGGTATTGGGCCGGACAAAGGCAATGCATTGCTGGCGCGCCAGGTCGTCGAGCGTCGCCAGCGAACCGGCGGTTTCCAGGTAGGCCGGGGATGCCAGCAGGCACAGCGGCGATGCTTCCAGCTGGCGCGATGCCATCGTGCTGCTGGGCAGTGGGCCGGAGCGGATCGCCAGGTCGAAGCCCTCGGCCACCAGATCGACGTTGCGGTTGGTGATATCGACATCCAGTTCGACCAGCGGATAGGCGCGCGCATAGGCCGCCAGGATGGGCGGCAGGCGCTGCTGGCCATAGCCGGTGGACACGCTCATGCGGACCTTGCCGCTCAGTTGCGCCGTCGTGCTGCGCATCGCCTGCTCTGCCTGCCCAAGGCGGGCGAAGGCGTCGCGTGCTTCGTTGGCGTAGCGCTGGCCGGCGTCGGTGAGGCTCAGGCTGCGCGTGGTCCGGCGCAGTAATTGCGTGGCGAGCCGTGCTTCGAGTCGCGACAGGGCCCGGCTCAGCACCGACGGTGTGGTCGAGAGCACGACCGCCGCTGCGCTGAACGAACCGTGCTCGACGACGCTCAGAAACACTTCGACATCGGCCAGGTGATCAAACTTTCTTGCCATCTTGCTTCCTCAAGAACAAATCATTTGCCAGAATCGTAGTTTATCTATCTGCCGAGAAAAAATACAATGGTGAGTCTCTCATTCGAAAGGAATCACATGGAATTGCTCGACAAACTGAACTGGCGCTATGCTACCAAGGCAATGGACCCAACCCGCAAGGTGCCGCAGGATAAGATCGAGCGCATCATCGAAGCCGCGCGCCTGGCGCCGACGTCGTCCGGCCTGCAGCCGTATGAAATCCTGATCGTGAAGAATCCGGCGCTGCGTGCCAAGATCAAGGATGTCGCCTGGAACCAGGCGCAGGTGGTCGATGCGTCGCACCTGATGGTCTTTGCCGCCTGGGACGACTACACGCCCGAGCGGATCAACCACATGTTCGACCTGACTAACGAAGTGCGGGGTTTCCGCAACGAAGGCTGGGAAGCCTATCGCCAGCAACTGCTGTCGACCTATCCGGGCCGCGATGCGCAGGTGAACTTCGAGCACGCGGCGCGCCAGGCCTATATCGGTTTCACTGCGGCGATGATCGCCGCCGCGTTCGAGGAAGTCGATTGCACGCCGATGGAAGGCTTCGATCCGGCCGCTGTGGACGGTATCCTGAACCTGGGCGAGCGCCACCTGCGTAGCGTGGTCATTCTGCCGCTGGGCTACCGCAAGACCGAAGATGATTGGCTCGCAGGCCTGGAGAAAGTGCGCCGCCCGCTCGATCAGTTCGTCAGCGAAATCGACTGATTCCCGTTTTGCCGTAACCTGCCGGGCGGCGTCGATCTACGCACGCCGCCCGCATTCCCCACCATGAGAAGGCGAGTGACTCGCTGTCCGGGTATCGCTTCATGTACTCCCTTGCCCCCTCACCGTTCACCCCTGAGACGTCGTCAGCAAGCGACGGCCTTGAAGACTGCTCTTCTCTGCCTGGCAGTCTCAAAGTTGGTTAGTTACTTATTTACGGTGGAGTCGAGCGCACGGCTGGAATCCGTGCGCTGCGGTGGCGCTCAGGATGACACTTTGCGCAGCGAACACACCGTATCGAACCATGCCTGCATCCCCACCAGCGGCTGCGGATTGATCGGCAGCAGCGCATTGATGTTGACACCATTGCCCCGCCCGCCGTTCTTCTTATCCCACCAGACGCCGGCGTTCAGGTCATCCAGTGCCGGTGCCGGCGCATAGCCCTTGGCGGCATCTGGGCTGATGCCGCGCGCCGCCACGTCAGCCCGCCAGCCGCTCTTGCCCTCACTGGCGCGGCCGCCACTGATCCACCCGAGCGAGTTGGACACGGCCACCACCCTCGGATGGATGCCGCGCGTGACGAACACGCGCATGCGCGCGGAACCGATCACTTCGCCTGTCCCGCGATACGCCTGCTGCGCCTTGTGCTCGCCGGAACGCGGGCGGTACGTCGTCAGCTCGATCATGTCGCCGCTTTTCACGCCCAGCTTTTTCGCTGTCGCTACGTTGATCCACATGGGATTGTCGTGCACGATCTCGGACAGGTATTTCTGCGATGCCGTCCTGCCCTGCGTGTGCACATTCCATTTGAATGACGTCAGGATGAACCGGTCCGCCGGCAAGTCCACGTGCGACGGAATGCGTGCAAAGGTCGGCATGCCATCGTCGACGATGCCAAGCGCCTTGGCCGCCTGCGTGATCTCCGGCGCATGGATTTCGAACTTGCGTGACGGCGTGGCAAAGCCCCGCACTGCCCGTCCATCGACCTGCAGGCCAACGGCGCTGTCCTTGCCCTTGTCGTTGGGGCGGTAGACCACGCCGCTCCCTGCCTCGACGCGCGAGCCAGCCAGTTGCTTGTCGCTGAGCGGCTTGCGGTAGATCTCGTACGGTTTCGGCGCCGACTTGTCGACGAACGCGCCGTAGAATTTCATGTATTCGAAACCGTCCTTGAACTGGCGCCCATCCGGTCCCACCGTCGGCAGTTTTGAACACTGGATGCGCACGAAATCCTCGTGGCTGCCGAACTGGAAATATTTCGCCTGTTCCGGCCCCAGACGCCGGCCGATGTCGAACAGGACGTCGGCAAAACTGCGCGCATCGCCGGGTGGCTTGGTGAGCGGCTGGCGCAGCGTGACAAAGTGCGTCAACTCGAGATTGTTGCGGATATCCAGGCCCCAGCGTTCCAGGTACGTCGCATCCGGCAGGATCAGGTCGGCATAATGCGCGGTTTCAGAATAGACGATGTCGGAACACGCATGGAACGGGATCAGCGTTTCATCGAGCAGCACCTCGACCGTCGTGCTTCGCCCCTCCGGCCACGTCATCGGCGAACCCAGCGTGTAGGTCAGATAGACGTCCAGTTTGGCCCGGCCCTGGCGCACGAAGTCGTAGACGATCTGGCCCACCTTCATCTTCTGCCAGCGGTTCGCCAGCGGCCACTCGGGCGGGTCTTCCAGGTCCGTGCGAATTTTCGGTGCCGGCGGCAGCGGCAGTGGCTGGGGGTAGCGGCCGATCGACAGTTTCTCATCGAGACCGTAGCAATATCCGCCCGGCCTGGCGATGGAGCCGGCCAGCGCATTGAGCATCACGACCGCACGCTCGGCATTGAAGCCGTTGAAGTGCGCGCCGACGCCCCGGTTAGAGAAAGCAACGGTGGCGGGACGGGCGCGCGCGAATTCCAGCGCCAGCCGTTCAATGTCGGCCACAGCGATGCCCGACAGTTTGGCGGCCCATGCCGGCGTGCAGTCAGCCAGCCACGTACGCAGCGTGGCGACACCTGGCTGGACGTACTTGTCCACGAACGCCTGGTCGAATTCGTTTTCACGCAACATGACGTGGGCCATCGCCAGCGCCACAGCGCCCTCGGTGCCGGGAAATGGCTGGTGCCACTCGTCGCTGCGCCCGGCCGTGTTCGACAGGCGCACATCGAACGTCACCAGCTTGGCGCCATGGTCGTAGCGCGCCTTGACGACGCGGCTGACCAGGTGCAGGCCGCCCTGGTGCGCCTCGTAGAAATTCGCGCCGAAATTGAGAAAGTACGTGCAGCGCTCGGCGTCGATCGATTCCCAGTCCGTCTCGCCCAGCGATACATAGTTCGCGGCCCGCTTGTTCGATGAGCACAGGGCGCGATGGTTCAGTTGCACGGGCGTGCCGATGGCCGATAAAAACCGGTTGATTTCCGCGTCGATGCGCGAGCGGCCCTGGTGCAGCGCCACGCGCTCCGGATGGCCGCTGGCGATGCTCGCCTTGATGCGGTCGGCCACTTCGGTGTAGGCCTCGTCCCAGCTGATGCGCTGCCACAGGCCCTCGCCCCGCTTGCCCACGCGCTTCAACGGATACAGCAACCGCTCCGGATAATCGTTGATCGTCGGTCCCGACTGGCCCTTCGCGCAGGTCATGTGGCTGCCCATGTTCGGGTCGAGCGGATTGCCCCGTATCTTGATCACCTTGTTGTCCACCACATGGGCCTCGATGCCGCAGACGGTCGAGCAGTTCAGGCACACACTGGTGATGCGCTTGGCGGTGCGGTAATTGTTTTTTACCTTGCGCAGCTGGCCGGCGCGTTCGCCCGCCAGCACGGGCGTGTAATTGAGCACCTGGTCGGCCGCCTGGGCGGCGCCGTGCGTGAGCAGGATCGTGTCGCCCAGGCCCAGCGTGGCCATGGCGCCGAAGCCCTGCTTGATGAAATGACGGCGGTCCATGATTACCCTTTCCGTGGTGTTGTCGGGTGGGGTGTCGACGCTGGCGCCGGCGAGAATGCCGCCTTGAGCTGGTCCCAGGTATCGGTCTCGTACGACATCGGATCATGCGGACGCCCTGTCGGCACCTTCTTTTCCATTGCCAGCGGCACGGCTGTACCAAGGCCGCGGTACTGCACGCGCGGGCGCGTCTTCTCTTGCGCCTTCATCGCCTTGACCTGCGTGCCATGTTTGGCGTTAAACACACTGACAGGGCTGGCAGGATCCTTCAGGTCGCCAAAAGCAAACACGCCGGCCGGACACACTTCCACGCAGGCTGGCGCCATATCCGCCTCCAGCCGGTGCGCGCAAAAATCGCACTTGTCCGCCACTTGCGAGACGGGATCGATGTGGATGGCGCCGTACGGGCAGGCCTTGATGCAATCGCGACTGCGGTCGCACACGTCTACATTGATGTGCACGATACCGTCCGCCGCGCGCGTGATGGCATCGGTGGGACAGGCGTCCAGGCATGGCGCGTCGGTGCACTGCATGCACAGCGTCGGCAAAAACGCCCGTTTCGTCGTCGGCTGGCGATTGAACGGGTTGGTGGCCGCGTAATCGTAGTAATACACCTTGGTGCGGAAAAAACCCAGCGACACGGCATTCTCCACCTTGCAGGCGACGGAACAGGCGTGGCAGCCGATGCAGCGTTCAAGATCGACGACCATGCCCCATTGGGGACTGGCAGTGGCGGAAGCGTTGTTCATGAAAATCCTTGTGAGTCGTACCAGGCAGGATTGTAAGACAGCCAGCCTGTCGCGTTATTAAAATACCCACATCGGGTTATCCCGCGGCCGCCGATGCGGTCCCCGACAGCCCTTTGTCGATTGGGGCGCATTTGCAACATGAACCCGGTTCGCCTGCCCTGTTTGCGCTCTCGCAAAGCTGCGCACGCCCCTACCCCGTATATTTTTTTCCTGCGGGCTCTTGCCCGCGCGGAGGATCCGCGTCGTGCAGGTCCATGCCGCTGTGCCCACCGCGGGAATTGCGATGCCGAACTTCGAGCGCTCGAGCCTGAACCGGAAGCTGACCATCATCTCGCTGCTCTCGACGGCGACGGCATTGCTGTTCGTGTTCGGCGCGTTCGCCGTCACGTCCATCCACAACCACCGCAAGGACGAAGCCGTGCAGCTGGCGGCGTTCGCGCGCATCATCGGCGCGGCCAGTGCCGGTGACCTGCTGCTGGTCGACCGCAAGCAGGCCGGTGCCACGCTGTCGGTCCTCGAAGCCCAGCGCAGCATTTCGGCAGCCGCGCTGTACGACCGCTTCGGCCAGATCATCGCCACCTACCGCACGCCGGCGCGTCAGGACACGGACCTGCGTGCCCTGGAGGGCACCGATGCGGGCACGCTGGATCAGGTCAACCGTGCTGGCCGCGCGCTGCTGGGACGCCACATGCGCGTGGTGCAGGCCGTCCAGCACGGCGAGCTGGTGGTGGGCGCGGTGATGATCGAAGCCGACCTGCTGCCGATGTGGCTCGATATCGCCGCCAGCCTGGGCGTGATCGGGCTGGCGATGGGCGCGGCGATGCTGGTCTCGCTTGGCCTGGCCGGACGGCTCAAACACAGCATCGCCGAGCCGATCACCAAACTGATCCAGGCTGCGCAGAAGGTCTCGGCCAGCCAGAACTACGGCCTGCGCGTGCCGCATCAGCGCAGCGACGAACTGGGTGTGCTGATCGACAGTTTCAACAGCATGCTGGCGCAGATCGAGGAGCGCGGCGCTGCCCTGCTGCACCACCGCGACGAACTCGAACGCCAGGTCGGCGTGCGCACCGAGCAGCTCGAGAAAGCCAAGAATGCGGCCGAAGCGGCCAGCCGCGCCAAGAGCGGCTTTCTGGCCACGATGAGCCACGAGATCCGCACGCCGATGAACGGTGTGCTGGGCATGACCGACATGCTGCTGGCCACACCCCTGACCGAAACCCAGCGCAACTACACGCAGCTGGCAAAACGCTCGGGCGAACACCTCCTGGTGATCATCAACGACATCCTCGATTTTTCCAAGATCGAAGCAGGCAAGCTCACGATCGAATACATCAACTTCAACCTGTGGGATCTGCTGGACGACATCCACAACGTCTACACGCCGCAGGCTGCAGCCAAGGGCCTGGGCTGCGAGTTCGACATCGCCAACGACATCCCGGTAGCGATCTGCGGTGACCCGAACCGGCTGCGCCAGATCCTGGCCAACCTGCTGGGCAACGCGCTCAAGTTCACCGACGATGGCCACATCCTGGCGCGCGTGCGCGTGGCCGGCGAAGACGCGCAGCAGGTCGTGCTGCGCTTCGAGGTCCACGACACCGGCATCGGCATTTCGCGCGAGGCGCGGGCGCGCCTGTTCAATGCCTTTTCGCAGGCGGACGATTCCACCACCCGCAAGTACGGCGGCACCGGCCTGGGGCTGGCGATTTCGAAGCAGCTCGTGGAGCTGATGAACGGCGCCATCGGCGTCGAGAATGCGCAGCAGCGTGGCTCGGTATTCTGGTTCACGGTCAGCTTCGACAAGCACCGGGTCGACCCGGAGGCCCCGGGCCATCAGCACAACACGCTGGACGGCCTGCGCGTACTGGTCGTCGACGATCAGGACGCCAGCCGCAAGGCGCTGGTGCAGCAGCTGACCGCGTGGCAAGCGCGCTGCGACGACGTCGGTGGCGCGCTCGCATTCGAATGGCTGGTCAACGCGGCCCGCGCCGGGCGACCCTACGACGCAGCGGTGCTGGACATGGAACTGCGCGAGACCAGCGGCCTGGCACTGGCTGCTGCGGTGCGCGCCGAACCACTGGCGCAGGGCACGCATCTGGTGCTGCTCAGCCCCGAGCGGCTGGCCGCCGATCCGGTGCAGCGGCGCGAGGCGGGCGTGGCCTACCAGCTCGTCAAGCCGGCGCGCGCGGCCGATCTGTACGCGTGCCTGGCCGCGCGCCTGCCCCGGCGGGTGTTACCGCCTGCCGCGGCCAGCGACGCGGCGCCCGCACTGCCACCGGCCAGGCGCGCGCGACGCGTGCTGCTGGCTGAGGACAACCCGGTCAATGTCGAAGTCGCGCGCGCGATGCTGGAAAGCCTGGGCCTGGAAACGGGCTGCGCGAAAAACGGCCAGGAAGCGCTGCGCGCCGTGCACGAAGGCCGCTGGGACGCGGTGCTGATGGATTGTCAGATGCCGGTGATGGACGGCTTCGTGGCCACCGGCGAGATCCGGCGCCACGAACGCGAGACGGGCCGCCAGCGCGGGCTGCCCGTGATCGCCATTACCGCCAACGCGCTGCAGGGCGACCGCGAAGCGTGCCTGGCGGCGGGCATGGACGACTACCTGTCCAAGCCTTTCACGCAACAGCAACTGGCGGCCGTCATCGGTCGCTGGATCGCGATGCCGCTGCTGTCGGCGCGCGAACACGGCGACGAGCCGGTGGTCGAGATTGCACCGGCGACGCCGCTGCTGCCAGCCAAACCCGCGCCCGCACCTGCCGCCACGCGCATCGAGCCGGGCAACGCTGCCATCAACCGCGCGGCCCTGGAGAACATCCGCGCGCTGAGTCGCGACAACGGCGACGCGCTCGTGAGCAAGGTGATCGCCGCCTACGTCGGCGACACGCCGCGCCAGTTGCACGCGCTGCGTCAGGCGATGGGCGAAGGCGATGCCGAGAGCGTGCGGCGCGTGGCCCACGGCCTGAAATCGGCCAGCGCGAATATCGGCGCGGCGCGCCTGTCCGGTCTGTGCCGCGACCTCGAACAACTGGGACGCAGCGGCAACGTGGACAGCGGCGGCCCGCTGCTGTCCGACCTGGAACGCGAGTTCCGCTCGGTGCGCCAGGCGCTTCACGCATCGCTTGAAAAGGAGTCCTGATATGCCCTGTGCACCCACCCGGCGTGTGACGGTCCTGGTCGCCGACGACGATCCCGTCATGCGGCTGTTGATGCTCGAGATGCTGGCGCAGGTCGGCCTGGAGGGCATTGAAGCTGGCGACGGCATCGAGGCTCTGGACCGGGCGCGCAGCAGCCGGCCCGATTTGATCCTGATGGACGTGGACATGCCACACATGGATGGTTTCGCTGCCTGCAGCGCACTGCGCGCGGCCGAACGGGACGGCGTCTGCGTGCCTGTCATCATGGTGACCGGCAGCGACGACATCGATGCCGTCACCCATGCCTATGAGGTGGGCGCGACCGATTTCGTGTCCAAGCCGATCAACTGGCCGATCCTCGGGCACCGCGTGCTGTACGTGCTGCGCGCCAGCGACGCCATCGCGCGCCTGCGCATTGCCGATGCCCAGAACCGCGCCGTGCTGGCGGCGATTCCCGATACCTTCTTTCGCCTGAATGCCGACGGCTTCTATCTGGACTATGAGGCGGGACATGCGCGTCAGGGCAGCCCCACCGGTGCGGTAACGGCCGATGGCGCCGGCATCCACTTCATCGGCAAGCACCTGACCGATACGCTGCCACCGGAAATCGCCGGGCGCATGCTGGACCAGATGAAGACCGTGCTGGCCACCCACCAGGTGCGCTCGGTCGAATATGAACTGATCGACTCGGGCGTGGCCCAGCATTTCGAGGCGCGCCTGGTGGCCACTAATTCATCCGAAGTGCTGGGCCTCGTGCGCGACATCAGCGAGCGCAAACGCGCCGAAGAGCAGATCCGCCGCCTGGCGTATTGCGACGGACTGACAGGCATCCCGAACCGCCAGGCGTTTCTGGAAACGCTCGAACGCGAGCTGCACCGCTCGCGGATCGGCAACAAGAAGTTCGCGGTGCTGTTCATGGATCTCGACGCGTTCAAGCGCATCAACGACACGCTGGGCCACAACGCCGGCGACCAGCTGCTCAAGATGGTGTCCGAGCGCCTGCGCGACACCACGCGCCCGAGCGACCTGGTCTCGCGCGGCGACAGCGGCGGCGCAAACATCGAAGGCGCCAGCAACCTGGCGCGCCTGGGCGGCGACGAATTCACGATCCTGATCCCGGATCTCGAACGGGTCGAACATGCGCTCAATGTCGCGCACCGGGTGAAGGAAGCAATGCGGCGCTCTTTTGTCATCGAAGGCAACGAGATCTTCGTCACCGCCAGCATCGGCATCTCGCTGTTCCCGGAAGACGGCGACGATTCCGGCTCGCTCCTCAAGTTTGCCGACACCGCGATGTACCACGCCAAGAGCTGCGGCAAGAACAATGCCAAGCTGTACAGCTCATCGCTGACGATGCAGATCATGAGCCACGTGAAGCTCGAAGTGGGCCTGCGCCGCGCACTGCAGAACGACGAGCTGTATCTGGTCTACCAGCCGCAGCGCGACGTGGCCAGTGCGGAGATCGTCGGCGTCGAGGCGCTGGTGCGCTGGCGCCATCCCGAGCGGGGCCTGATTGCGCCGACCGAGTTCATTCCGCTGGCCGAAGAGACGGGCCTGATCGTGCCGATCGGCGAATGGGTGCTGCGCACCGCCTGCCGCCAGGCCCGCACGTGGCAACGCCTGACCCAGCGCACGCTGCGCATTGCGGTGAATCTGTCAGCCAAGCAGTTCAAGGACGAGAACCTGTCGCAGATCGTGCTCTCGGCGCTGCTCGACACGGGACTCGAACCGCGCCTGCTGGAGCTGGAGCTGACCGAAGGCACGCTGATGGACGATGCGCGCGCCACGATGGTCACGCTCGAACGCCTGCGCAACATCGGCGTGCACCTGTCGATCGACGATTTCGGCACCGGATATTCATCGATGAATTACCTGAAACGCTTCGACGTCCGTGCTCTCAAGATCGACCGCAGCTTCATTTCGGGCCTGCCGCAGGATGCCGAAAACGCCGCCATCACGCGCGCGATCATCGCGATGGCGCATGGCCTGAAAATGGTGGTGGTGGCCGAAGGGGTCGAGACGGGCGAACAGCTGTTGCTGCTGGAGGAGTATGGCTGCGATATGGTGCAGGGCTACTACCTTGGCCACCCGTCCACTGCCGAGACGATCACCGAGCTGCTGCAGGTCGTGCAGCTGATGCTGCCGGCCAGGTAAGGCCGGCAGCATCGGCGGTATCAGGGATGCAGGCGCAGCGTGTAGCGCGCCGCCCCCGGCAGCAATGGCGTCGGCTTGCCATCGACCCAGGCCTGGTGGCCGGTCAGGAAGAACGGCGACAACGGATGCCCGCTCTGCCCGCCCGGCATATTGTACAAACCTTCTTCTTCCCGCCCCGGCGAGACGACCAGGCGTTCGGACTGGCCGAACTTCGGCCCCGCCACGCGCGGCATGTGCGCGTCGCCTGCCAGTTGGTCGGCCGGTGCGGCCAGCCAGGGCCGCAGCGCCGGCACCGCCATGCTGATCGGATGCGCGACGCCTGCCGTGTTGCGCTGGCCCCAGGTGGCTTGTGCCAGCGGCGTGCCGGCGTCCTGCAGCGCGGCGATCGCGCGGTCCACCGCGGCCACTTGCAGCGCCTGCCAATCGGCGTGGCCCGGCGGCAGCCAGCCCGCCGGTCGTGCATCGAGCAGGCGCGCCACCACCGCCGGCCAGCGCGCGCTGGCGCCAGCAACGCTGGCCTTCGAATCGAGGTCCTTCAGCGCCAGATTGGCGCCACCGTACAGCAGGTCGTGCAGCGCCCACAGAAAATCGCGCGCGAGCCGGTAGCCGACCGAATTCACACTGGCGCGGCCATCCCAGCTGGTCTCGAGCAGACGCCGGAACTCGGCGCGCGCCGGATGCCCTGCCAGCGCCCCGGCGTCGAGCGCGGCCAGCGCACGATCGCGCCAGGCGCCGATCAGGATCGCCCGGTCGTCCAGCGCCGCATCGAACGCGCGCCGTACGTCGGTCTGCGGCCCCAGCGCCGCCAAGCCATCGTGCAACTGGCGGTTGCGCATGCCCAGGTCGTAGCCACCATCGCCCAGCAGCGCGTAACCGGCGCCCATCAACTGGCGGCTGTTGGCGGTAGTGAGCTGGCCGTTGGCGGGGTTGATCACGCGGGGATGCGCAGCGTAGGGCAGCGCGCCCGTCCAGGTGGCCGTTGTGCCATCCGGCGTCAGCGGAAACGTGGTATCGCCAGGGGCGGTGGCGCGCTGCGGCAGCAGACCGGCAATCGTCCAGCCGATGTTCCCCTGCGTGTCGCCGGCCACGAAGTTCTGCGCCGGGATGCCATCGGTGGCCGCCGTCGCCAGCGCCGCAGCGAGCGTCGCGCTGGACTCGAGCTGGATGTGATGCATGTTCAGCGCCGCCGGATCATGCGCGATCCAGTGCACGGCGTAACTGCGGCCGGCAACCTCGCGCACCGGGCCAAGCGACGTCTCGCGCACGACCAGCCGTTCGGCCGGTGCGCCTTTTACCAGGATCGACTCGACGTGCTCCTGCGGCGTTTCCCATTTGCCCGCCACTTGCAGCTGGCCCGGACGCGCGGCATCGACGCGCAGTTCGACCAGATCGAGCGCATCGGCGTAGCTGTTGGTGAAGGCCCACGCCACCTGACCGTTGCTGCCGACAATGACCGATGGCGGCGCACCGGGCAGGCTCACACCTACCAGGCGGCGCTGGCCACCGGGCGCAGCCGGGTCGGGAAAGCGCAGCGCCAGCCGGTACCAGATGTTGGGCAATTGCAGGCCAAGATGCATGTCATCGGCGACGATCGCCGCGCCATTCGTGCTGCGGCTGCCGGCAAGCGCGTAGTTGTTGCTGCCGACCGAATCCGTCACGTCCAGGCCGGCCAGCTTGATGGGGGCGTCTGGTGCGGCGGGCATTCCGCCCCACCAGGCTGGCGCACGTGCGGGCATCGGGGCCAGCGCTGGCGGTGCGCCGCCATCGAGCGTGGTGTCGAACGCGGTTGCCTCGGGCAGCAGGAACGCCAGTTGGTCAGCATCGCTGTGCTCGCGCAGCCAGCCGCGCGCCAGTTCGCGCGACGCCTGCATGCCTTGCAGGTCGATGTACATGGCCCAGACGACGAGCAGCGAATCGGCGCCGTGCCACGGACGCTGCGCGGCGCCGGTCAGCGCGTATTCGAATGGTCGCGCGTCCAGCGCACCCAGACCGGCGTTGACACCGGCCGCATAGCGTTCGAGCAGCGCACGCTCGGCCGGGGCCAGGCGCGCGAACGTGGTCCGGGCGCGGGCGGCGAAACGGTGCAGCCGGTTAGCGCGGTCGAGCGGCACGGCGCGTGGCCCGAACAGCTCGGCCAGCTCGCCGCTTGCCGTGCGGCGCAGCAGGTCCATCTGGAAGAAGCGTTCCTGGGCGTGCACGAAACCGGTCGCATACGCGACGTCGAGCCGTGTGGCGCCGGTAATCAGGGGCACGCCGCTGGCGTCACGCTCGATGCGCACCTCGGCCGACAGGCCCGCGCCCTGACGCTCGCCGTCGAGCTGCGGCAGGCTGGCGCGCAGGAACAGCCAGGCGCCCAGCAGCACCAGCAGCACGAGGCCCAGCAGCGCGGCAACACCGCGCAATGTCCGTTTTTTCCATCCCTGCATGGTGTCTCCTGAGTGCGACCCGCGTGCTGCGTATGTTGCCAGAAAACTGTGCCAGAAAGAAAGGAGGCCCGCGTTAACGGGCCTCATCTCGGACCTGCCGGCGCGCAAGCCGGCAATGACGCCTACGTGCTGCGCCGATCAAGCATCGCGCGCGCGATCGTGCCCGCGTCGACATATTCGAGTTCGCCGCCAACCGGCACACCACGCGCAAGGCGGCTGACCTTGAGTCCGCGCGCCTTGAGCATTTCGCTGATGTAGTGCGCGGTGGCTTCGCCCTCGTTGGTGAAGTTGGTGGCGAGCACCACTTCGCCCACTACCTCATCGGTAGCGCGCGTCACCAGCTTTTCCAGGTGCAGATCGCGCGGCCCGATGCCGTCCAGCGGCGACAGCCGGCCCATCAGCACGAAATACAAACCGCGCCAGGTCAGCGTCTGCTCGACCATCAACTGGTCGGCCGGCGTTTCGACCACGCACAGCAGCGTGTGGTCGCGCTCGGGATCGGCGCACAGGTCGCATATCTCGATGTCGGAGAAGGTATTGCACTTGACGCAGTGGTGCACCGTGTCGACCGCCTGGTACAGCGCGCGCGACAGTTGCGCCGCGCCCTCGCGGTCATGCTGGAGCAAATGAAACGCCATGCGCTGGGCCGATTTGGGGCCCACGCCAGGCAGGCGACGGAGCGATTCGATGAGAAATTCGAGGGATGTCGACATGGGTGCGTGAACAAGACGGCCTGCCGGCATGGCGCCGGCAGGACCGCATCATTCCTGGATCAGAAAGGCATCTTGAAGCCAGGCGGCAGGCCCGGCATGCCGGCGGTCACACCGCTCATTTTTTCGGCGGCGGTGGCTTCTGCCTTGCGCGACGCGTCGTTGAACGCGGCGGCCACCAGGTCTTCCAGCATGTCGCGGTCGTCGCCGAGCAGCGACGGGTCGATGGTGACGCGCTTGACGTCGTTCTTGCAGGTCATGACAACCTTGACGAGGCCGGCGCCCGACTGGCCTTCGACTTCGACCAGGGCCAGCGCTTCCTGCGCCTTCTTCATGTTGTCCTGCATGGCTTGCGCCTGTTTCATCAAGCCTGCGAGCTGGTTCTTCATCATGGTGTGGTTCTCCAAATAGGGGTTGTCTGTAGTGATTGGATCAGGCGATCTTGACCGAGCCGGGCACGACGAACGCATCGAAGCGTTGCTCGAGTTCCTGCACGAACGGGTCGGCCGCGACCAGGGCCTCGGCCTCGCGCTGGCGCGCCTCGCGCGCCGCTTTCTGTTCGGCGCCGGCGGTGTACCACACCGGGCCGATGTCGGACTCCACGCTCACGCGCAGGTTCGGGAAATGCTCTTGCAGCGCGGCCGCCAGCTTTTCGCTGTTGCCGCTGGCGCGCAGCGTATCGACCGGCACGCGCAGGCGGAACATCACCGCGTTGTCGCGTGCTTCGCAGGCAACCAGCTCGGTCTGCAGTGCCAGTTGCTGGGCCACGCCGCGCAGCGGCAGGCTGCCGGCCAGCGCCGGCCAGTTGCCGTCCCAGTCGATCTCGGGGACCGGTGTGACGACGTAAGCATGTGGCGCCACGCGCGGCGCACGCACGGCTGCAGCCGGGGCCGGGGCTACTGCGACGGCTGGCGCGGCCTCGGTGGTGACGGTGGCGACGGCCGTATCGTCTGAAAACTCGGTGACCCAGGACGGCACGTCATCTTCAGGCGGCTGCTGGGCGCGCATCGCCGGCTGCGGCGGCGCGATGGACTGGGCGACGGACTGCGCGACGGCCTGCTGGCCGCCGCCATCCCATGGCGGCGCGGACCGGCTTTGCGGCGCCGCTGGCGCCGCGTGCATGGTGGCGCCAGCGCCAGCGCCCGGTGCCGCAGGCCGCGGTGGCTGCGGCGGCGGTGCAGCATCGGCAGCGGGAGCAGAAGCAGGAGCGGACTCAGGGCGCTTGTTGCCACCCGAGCGCATGCCGGAACCGGCGCGCGCTGCTTCCAGCGCTGCATTGATCGCGGCCCGCGCCGACGTCATTGGCGGCGCGCCAGGTGCCGAGGCGCCGGTCGGCGCGGCCGGCACCGGCGGTGGTGGCGGCGCCGGACGTGGCGCCGGTGCTGGGGGCGTCACGGCAGCCGGCGCGCTCGCCGGCGCAATAGCCGATGCCGCCGCGCGCGGCGTCACCGCTGCATGGCTGGCGGCAGCGGCGGCTGCCGCGCGGGCGCCGGGCACATTGATCGGTGCGGCGGCAGGCGGGGCCTGAACCTCGGCGCCGCCCTGCCCGGGGCGAAATGCCAGCATGCGCAAGAGCGTCATCGTGAAGCCCGCGTATTCGTCCGGCGCAAGACCGATCTCGTTACGGCCATGCACGGCGATCTGGTAATACAGCTGCACTTCTTGCGGCTCGAACAGGCCGGCCAGGCGCATGATGTCAGCCAGCTCCGGCAAATCCTGCGGCACCGCGCCCGGCACCGATTGCGCCAGCGCGACGCGGTGCAGCAGCGTGCCCAGGTCTTGCAGTGCGCCGTTGTACGACAGGCTGCGGCTGGCCATTTCATCGGCCACCGCCATCAGGTCGGCGCCATCCTGCGCAGCGAGCGCATCGAGCAGGCGCACCAGGTACGACTGGTCGAGCGCGCCGAGCATGCCCTGCACCGCTTCCAGCGTGACCTGGCCGGCGGCATACGCGATGGCCTGGTCGGTCAGCGACAGCGCATCGCGCATCGAACCGTGCGCGCCTTGCGCCAGCAGGCGCAGGGCGGGCTGCTCGAACGTGACGCCTTCTTGCCCCAGGATGTCTTCGAGGTGGCCAACGATATGCCCCGGCGGCATCTGCTTGAGGTTGAACTGCAGGCAGCGCGACAGCACCGTCACCGGGATCTTTTGCGGGTCGGTGGTGGCGAGGATGAACTTGACGTGCGGCGGCGGTTCTTCGAGCGTCTTGAGCATCGAATTGAACGCGTGGTTCGTCAGCATGTGCACCTCATCGATCATGTAGACCTTGAAGCGCGCATTGCTTGGCGCGTAGACCGCCTGTTCGAGCAGTTGCGCCATCTCGTCGACGCCGCGGTTGGACGCCGCATCCATCTCGATGTAATCGACGAAGCGGCCGGCATCGATGGCGACACAGGCTTCGCAGACACCGCAAGGCTGCTCGGTGATGCCGCCCTGCCCGTCCGGGCCGATGCAATTGAGCGACTTGGCCAGGATGCGCGACAGCGTGGTCTTGCCGACCCCGCGGGTACCCGTGAACAGATAGGCATGGTGCAGCCGCCCGGTGCGCAGGGCGTGGCTCAGTGCACGGACGACGTGCTCCTGACCAACCAGCGTATCGAAATTCTTGGGACGGTATTTGCGGGCGAGGACTTGATAGGACATGTCACGATTTTACCGCAGATGACGCCCGCCGCGGACATTCGGCAGATGCACTGGCATACACGACGGCACGCGACGCTGACGACAGGCGTGCCGACGCCATGCTGGCGAACGTGATGCAAAAAGGGAGAGAAACAGAAATACGACGATGAACGACAGACGCGAACTACAGCGAAGAAGAACGAAAGAGGCGAGCCTGATCTGCGGCACTTGCGGTGAACGGCTTTGGCTGCTTCGTTCCCGACCTGACCAGGTAAACCATGCCGCAATGCGCAGGGGCCCGCCAGCGCGAATTATACCGCACGCGCGCGGTTTGGGGAAATGGCCGGCAACATCGGTTGCCGGCCACTGCCATCAGATCCCCAGCTCTTGCCAGATTGCATCCACGCGCGCCTTGACGTCCGGCGCCATCACGATCGGCGTGCCCCATTCGCGGTTGGTCTCGCCCGGCCACTTATTGGTCGCGTCGATGCCCATCTTGCTGCCCAGGCCACTGATTGGTGACGCGAAGTCCAGATAATCGATGGGCGTGTTGTCGACCAGCACCGTGTCGCGGGTCGGATCGACGCGCGTCGTGATCGCCCAGATCACTTCTTTCCAGTCGCGCACATTGACGTCTTCGTCGACCACCACGATGAACTTGGTATACATGAACTGGCGCAGGAAGCTCCAGACGCCGAACATCACGCGCTTGGCGTGGCCCGCGTACTGTTTCTTCATCTGCACGACCGCCATCCTATAGCTGCAGCCTTCCGGCGGCAGATAGAAGTCGGTGATTTCGGTGAACTGTTTCTGCAGCAGCGGAATGAACACTTCATTGAGCGCCACGCCCAGCACCGCCGGCTCATCCGGCGGTTTGCCGGTATAGGTCGAGTGGTAAATCGGGTCGCGCCGCATCGTGATGCGGTCGATGGTGAACACCGGGAAACTGTCCTGCTCATTATAGTAGCCGGTGTGGTCGCCATACGGCCCCTCCAGCGCATGCTCGAATCCGGTCGGGTGGTTCGCGTCCGGATAAATATGGCCTTCCAGCACGATCTCGGCGGATGCCGGCACGCGCAGTTCGCTGCCGATCGCTTTCGTCAGCGTCGTGCGGCTGCCGCGCAGCAAGCCGGCAAACTGGTATTCGGACAGCGAATCGGGCACCGGCGTCACTGCGCCCAGGATCGTGGCCGGATCGGCGCCCAGCGCCACGGCGATCGGGTACGGTTTGCCCGGGTTGGACAGGGCGTGCTCGCGGAAGTCGAGCGCGCCGCCGCGGTGCGCCAGCCAGCGCATGATGACCTTGTTCCGGCCCAGCACCTGCTGGCGGTAGATGCCCAGATTCTGGCGCTTCTTGTTCGGCCCCTTGGTAATCACCAGGCCCCAGGTAATCAATGGCGCGACGTCGCCGGGCCAGCAATGCTGGATCGGCAGGCGGGCCAGGTCGACGTCCTGCCCTTCCCAGACGATCTCCTGGCAGGACGCGCCCTTGACCTCTTTCGGCGCCATGTCCCACACCGCTTTTACCAGCGAGCCCATGCCCATGATGTCGGCAAAGCCCTTCGGCGGCTCGGGCTCCTTCAGGCGCGCCAGCACGTGGCCGATGCGGCGCAGCTCGCTCACATCGCTCGCGCCCATCCCCAGCGCCACCCGTTTGGGCGTGCCGAACAGGTTGGCCAGCACCGGGATCGTATGCCCGGTCGGCTTGGAAAACAGCAGCGCGGGCCCCTCGGCGCGCAAGGTCCGGTCGCACACTTCGGTCATTTCAAGGTGCGTCGAGACGGGAAAATCGACACGTTTGAGTTCACCCATGCGCTCCAATTGGGCCATAAAATCACGCAAATCTGTATATTTCATCAAGTTTTAAGCTTTTCTTCGGTTGCAGAACATTAGTGAAGCGACGCCGCCAAGTGATTGATTCGACAAGTGTTTCACGCTCATCAGTAGGCCCTTAATAACTGGAAGTAATATAGAACAGTCGTGCTAGGGTTGACTTGATATAAGCTCGCCCATACAATCCGTCCTACTTGATTAGACGGCGATACCTTTTTTGACACAATTTTAGCTGTTCTCATGCATTCACGGGGTCGGGGCCCCACATGACATTGTAGGAGTGTTTTCAACGGGCGTCTGCCCACTCCCCCGAGACAGTTGTTGAGCCACTGGCACCAGTCCCCATGTTGGACGGCAGCCAGCTGAAGCAAGGCAATGACGGCGTTAGTCGGCCGCGTCGCGGCGACAAACGATTTTCTGATGCACGGTCCAGAGCACCCCCACGTAACGCCTTTGGCGCGACGACGGGCTTCTTTTTGCCGCGACAAGGGGAAATTCGATGTTTCATCGTTTAATCATGAGCGCAAAGTTCATGCACTCCAGGGCCAGCCAGCCCATCACGGTGTCATCCGTGACGAAAACGGCACGCAGTGTGGTACAAACTGCGCGTTCTACCCTGACCGTATTCGGTCTTAGTGCTGTGGCCCTGATGGCCCTGATCTACTCCAACGACAGCGTTGCCAAGCGCGTCTCCGAGATGCTGCATCCGCAACCGGTCGTTGCGACCATGCTGCCGGCAGCACCAGTCGCCACCGTCGTGCCCGCAATGCAGGCCACGGCCCAGACAGTTGCCGTTGAAACGACCCACATGGGTTCGTCGCCCGCCACGCTTGGCAACAGCAAGCAGCAGCAGTACGTGACCAAGTGGCTGTCGAAGCGTTACCGCGTCGCCAGCGACGCCGCCAATATGCTGGTCTCGACCGCCTACCTGACGGCGCATGACCTGAAACTCGATCCGCTCCTGATTCTGGCGGTGATGGCGATCGAATCGGGCCTGAACCCGTTTGCCGAAAGCGCGATGGGCGCCAAGGGCCTGATGCAGGTGATGGCCAAGGTCCACCACGACAAGTTCGAGAAAGTCGGCGGCCAGCAGGCAGCCCTCAATCCCGTGGCCAACATCCGTGTCGGCGCCCTGATCCTGAAAGACTACGTCAAGCGTACCGGTTCGGTCGAAGGTGGCCTGAAGACTTATGTGGGCGCGGCCGACATGGACAGCGACCAGGGCTACGGCGCGAAGGTCATCAACGAGTACCGCCTGCTGAATCAGGTCGCGAAAGGCCAGAACGTGCCGGCAATGAAGCGCAATACGCCGGTACGGACATCGGCGCCAGTCGTTGTCAGCAAGCAGCCTGAGGCAGACAGCGTCAAGACAGAAGCAAAGCCGGTGCCGGAAGCGACCACTGCTGCCACCGCACCGGTGGTTGCATCGGACGCGTTGGCCGGTCTGTAAATCGACGGCGCATCTGAAAACCACCGCCTCGGCGGTGGTTTTTTTACGCCGGTTACGTGGGCAACGTCCAACAAAAAAGCCACCGGCTCGCGCACGGTGGCTTTTTCAATTGCGCAACCTACGCGATCAGCGGCGCTGATCGCCTGCCGCTTCGTCCGGACGCAGGCGCTGGGCCAGCTTGTCCAGCACGCCGTTGACATACTTGTGGCCATCGATACCGCCAAACGACTTGGTCAGCTCGACCGCTTCGTTGATCACGACGCGGTACGGCACTTCGGGGTGGTTCTTCAGTTCATACGCGCCCAGCAGCAGCACCGCGTGCTCGATCGGCGACAGCTCGGCGATCGAACGGTCGATCAGCGGGGCGATCGACTCGCGCAGCTCGACCGAGGTGCTGATCGCGCCATTGAGCAGCGCCGAAAAGAAATCGCTGTCGGCCTTGTCGAAACCATGGGCGCTGCGGATATTGGCCGCGACGATGCGTGCCGGCTCATTGTTCAGCAGCCATTGGTACAGACCCTGGAGCGCGAACTCGCGCGCGCGGTGGCGCGGCGTGCGGTTCTTGCTCGGGTTGGCGTGCATATTCTTGTCAGTCATTGTTCTCTTGCCTTTATTGTTATTCGTCCTCTGGCACCAGCTCGTCCAGCGCCATCAGGAGGTTGGCCATTTCGACGGCGACACGCGCGGCGTCGGCGCCTTTTTCAGCCATGCGCACTTCTGCCTGTGCATCGTTCTCGGTGGTCAGGATCGCGTTGGCGACCGGGATGCCGTAATCGAGGCCGATGCGGGTGATGCCCGCGCCCGATTCGTTCGACACCAGCTCGAAGTGGTAGGTTTCACCACGGATCACCGCGCCCAGCGCGATCAGCGCGTCGAACTGCTCGGTCACGGCCATGCGCTGCAGCGCCAGCGGCACTTCGAGCGCACCCGGCACGGTCACGTGCAGGATGTCTTCGTCGGCCACGCCCAGGCGCTTGAGTTCAGCCAGGCACGACGACAGCAGGCCGTTGCCCACGGTCTCGTTGAAACGGGCCTGCACGATACCGATGCGCAGGTCTTCGCCCTGCATATTGCTTTCAAAAGTTCCTACCGTCATGACTGACCTCTTGTATTAGTTGGATTGGATGGTTGAGGCGTCGGGACGCGGCACGTAGCCGGTCACTTCCAGGTCGAACCCGGTCATCGACGGCATCTTGCGCGGATTGGCCAGCAGCTGCATCTTGCCCACGCCCAGCGCGCGCAGGATCTGGGCGCCGATGCCGTAGGTGCGCAGGTCCATCGACGCGGCGCGGGCGCCGGCGCGGCTGCCCTTGGCGTCCTGCGGTGCCAGTTGCGCAAATAACTGTTCAGCCGTCTCGCCGCAATTGAGCAGCACGATCACGCCGGCGTCGCTGGCCTTGATGGTGCGCATCGCCGAGGCCATGTCCCACGAGTGGGTGGTGGCGCGGTTTTCCAGCAGGTCGAGGATCGACACCGGCTGGTGCACGCGCACGAGCGCTTCTTTTTCTGGCGACAGCTCGCCATGCACGAGCGCCAGGTGGGCCGAGCCGCTTGGCGCGTCGCGAAACGCCACCAGCTTGAACTCGCCCGCCTCGGTCGACAGCGCGCGTTCGGCAATGCGCTCGACCAGGCATTCGTTCTGGCTGCGGTAATGGATCAGGTCAGCGATGGTGCCGATCTTGAGATCGTGCTCTTTGGCGAACTCGATCAGATCGGGCAGGCGCGCCATCGTGCCGTCTTCCTTGATGATCTCGCAGATCACAGAGGCAGGCGACAGGCCAGCCATCTGCGTCAGGTCGCAACCGGCTTCGGTATGACCGGCACGCATCAGCACGCCGCCCTTCTGGGCACGCAGCGGGAAGATGTGGCCTGGCTGGACCAGGTCATCCGGCGCGGTGCCCTTGTTGACGGCGACCTGGATGGTGCGCGCGCGGTCGGCTGCCGAGATGCCGGTGGTCACGCCCTCGGCCGCTTCGATCGACACGGTGAAATTGGTGCCGAACGAGGTGCCGTTTTTCGACGTCATCATCGGCAGGGCCAGCTCGTCGCAGCGTTCTTCGGTCAGGGTCAGGCAGACCAGACCACGGGCGTGGCGGATCATGAAATTGATCGCCTCAGGGGTGACGAAATCGGCTGCAAGCACGAGGTCGCCTTCGTTTTCGCGATCTTCTTCGTCAACCAGAATAACCATGCGGCCAGCGCGCAGTTCGGCGACGATTTCCTCGGTGCTGGAAATGGACATACAGATTCCTTGAAACAGGGGTTTTGCGTAATCCGCTATTTTAAAGGATTTACCGACACCCAACTGCATTCCCGATGGCCGGAGGGCCAAATTGCCAGCACGGCGCGCCCGTGTCGTCAACCATGCGTTGCCAATAGACAACCACAGGTGACCGCGTGTCGGTTAATTGTTAAGCTAGTCCATTCGCTTAGCATGCCCGTGGCACGACTGCAACCAACTGGATTATGATTAACACATTATTGCCGTATTTACCCATCCACAGCGGCAGTCTTTTTGACGGAGTTGCCATGCCGGTTGTCCATCCCGATCGCTCCCAGCGCGCGAACGCCAACCGCAGGCACGACTGATGGCGACCATCCTGATCGTCGATGACCGGCCCAGCAACCGCAGTTATCTGAGTGCCCTGCTCGGCCTGTCCGGGTACCGCATCCTCGAAGCCGAAAACGGCGTCTGCGCGCTGGCCATCACGCGCGCCGAACGGCCCGACCTGATCATCACCGACATCCTGATGCCGACGATGGACGGCTACGAGTTCGTCCAGCAGCTGCGCGCCGAACCGGCGCTGGAAACCACGCGCGTCATCTTCTTCTCGGCCGTCTACTCCGAGCGCGAAACGCTGGCAATGGCGGCCAGGTGCGGCGTGACCACGGTGCTGGGCAAGCCGGCCGACCCGCACCGGATTCTCGAAGCCGTCGAGGCCGAACTGGGCGTGGCCGGCGGCGCACCGGTGCCCTCCTCCAACGCCGCGCGGGAGCACGAACGCGCGTTGCCGTTCGACCTGGGCGCGCGCCTGGGCGAACTCGAACGCATGTGCATGATGCTCGTCGGCGAACGCCGGGTCGAGGCGCTGGCCGCGGCATTCGTCGACGCCGTGCGCCGCGTGCTCGATGCCGACTGCGTCGCGCTATGCCTGCTGGGCAGCTCGGAAAGCACTGTGCGCCACCTGGGCACGTATGGCGTCGATGCCGCGCTGCTGCTGCCATCGGCGCTGGATGAACACGACCTGCCCGGCGTGCTGCTGCGCGCCCGTGCACCCTTGCGCCTGGACGCGGACGATGCGCTGCTGGCCACGCTGCCCGCCGATCATCCGCGCGTTCTGCATTTGCTGGGCCTGCAGGTGCACGACCTGCAGCATCCGCTCGGCTGGCTGTATTGCACGCGCGCCGACGACGCCGCGCCGTTTTCGGATGAAGAAGAACGCTGGGCCACGGCGCTGGCGGCGCAACTGGCAGTGGCGTACGAGAACCTGAATCTGTATGAAGTGGTGCAGCACCACGCGGCGCAGCTGCAGCTCGAAGCCATCGCGCGCGCCGATGCCGACGCCGCCCTGCGCGACAGCGAACACCGGCTGGAACTGGCGCGCCAGGTGTTCGACAGCACGCAGGAAGCCATCCTGATGACCGACGCCGACGCCAATATCGTCGCCGCCAATCCGGCCTTCGAAACCATCACCGGCTATCTCGAAGCCGACGTCATGGGCACCAACCCGCGCTTCATGCGCTCGGGCCGGCACGACGCCGCGTTTTACGCCAGCATGTGGGCCTGCCTCGAAAAAGACGGCCAGTGGCGCGGCGAAATCTGGAACCGGCGCAAGAATGGCGAGATCTACCCGGCCAG
This sequence comes from Oxalobacteraceae sp. CFBP 13730, assembly GCA_014841835.1. Lineage (GTDB taxonomy): Bacteria > Pseudomonadota > Gammaproteobacteria > Burkholderiales > Burkholderiaceae_D > Telluria. The sequence continues at coordinate 385,880 of JACYUQ010000001.1, forward strand.
CATGAGCATCAGCGCGGTGCGCGACGATGCCGGCAACCTGACGGCGTATGTGTCGGTTTCCACCGACCTGTCGGCGCTGAAGGCAGCCCACCACCAGCTCGATTTCCTGTCGAATCACGACGCGCTGACGCAGCTCCCGAACCGCTCGCTGTTCAACGACCGCGTGGGCCAGGCCCTGGCTGCGGCGCGCCAGGATGCCAGCCAGGTCGCCGTGCTGCTGTTTAACGTCGACCGGCTCTCGCGCATCAACGACAGCCTCGGGCACGCCGCCGGCGACACCGTGCTGCGCGAAGTCGCGCGCCGCGTCAACGTGCTGGCCGGCCCGACCGACACGGTGGCGCGCCTGTCGGGCGATGAATTCGTCCTCTTGATGACCGACTTCGACGACACCGACGACGTGATCTACTGCGCCCAGAAGCTGATCGAGGCCGTCGCCGAGCCGCATGGCGTGGGCGGCCACGATCTGGTGGTCACCGGCAGCGTGGGCATCAGCATTTATCCGCGCGATGGCGACGCGCCGGGCGACCTGCTCAAGGCGGCCGATGCAGCGCTCACGCACGTCAAGGAATCGGGGCGCAATGGCTTTCGCTTCTTCAAGGGCGAGATGAACGCCGAGGCGCTGCGCTGGCTGGCGCTCGAGACGCGCCTGCGGCGCGCGATCGAACGCAACGAGCTGGCCCTGCACTATCAGCCACAGGTCTCGCGCGTGGACGGCACGCTGGTCGGCATGGAAGCCCTGCTGCGCTGGCACAGCACCGAGATCGGCAATGTCTCGCCAGCCGACTTCATTCCGCTGGCCGAAGACACGGGCCTGATCCACCCGATCGGCGAATGGGTCGTGCGCCAGGCGTGCTTCCAGAACAAGGCCTGGCAGGATGCGGGCCTGGCACCGGTGCGCGTGGCGGTCAATGTGTCGGCCCACCAGTTCAAGGCCGGCGCCGTCGTCGCGGTGGTGCGCAGCGCGCTGCGCGACAGCGGTCTGGCGCCGCGCTGGCTCGAAGTCGAACTGACCGAAAGCGTGATGCTGGGCGACAGCAGCGCGGCCGAAGCCCAGATGGCCGAACTGCGCGAGCTGGGCGTGTCGCTCTCGCTCGACGACTTCGGCACCGGCTACTCGTCGCTGGGCTACCTGTCGCGCTTCCCGCTCGACAAGCTCAAGATCGACCAGACCTTCGTGCGCAACATCACCAGCGAGCAGCGCAGCGCGGCGATCGCCCAGGCCACCATCGCGCTGGCCAAGGGCCTGTCCCTGGCGGTGGTGGCCGAAGGCGTCGAGACGATCGGTCAGAGCGATTTTCTCGGTTCGCTCGGCTGCGACGTGATGCAGGGATATCTGTACGGGCGGCCCATCCCGGCGGCCGAGATGGCCGGCTTGCTGGCGCTGGGCGGCGTGAAACTGTAAGTGCTCCTGCAACGCCGCATCCTCTGGTGCGGCGTTCGTTAGCGCAGCCTTAAGCCCAGCCGTGCACGGATGGGCGCCCTGTAAAATGCACGGATCAAGTCACCGGGAACACCCAATGAGCAACAAATTTGTACGCGGCGCCTGGCTGGCCGTGGCGGTGTGCGTGTCCTCGCTGGCGCACAGTGCGCCGCAGGTCAGTGCGCCAACGGCAGCTGTCTCGAAAATGGATGCGCTGCAGCTCGATGCCGCGATCCCGGTTGGCCCGCAAGTCAAGGTCGGCAAGCTGGCCAATGGCCTGACCTACTACATCCAGCGCAATGCGCGCCCCGAACGCAAGCTCGAACTGCGCCTGGTCGTCAAGGCCGGCTCGATCCTCGAAGACGACGACCAGCGCGGCCTGGCGCACTTCGTCGAGCACATGGCGTTCAATGGCTCCACCCATTTCCGCAAGCACGAGCTGGTGTCCTACCTGCAATCGATCGGCGTGGGCTTTGGCGCCGACCTGAATGCCTACACGTCGTTCGACGAAACCGTGTACATCCTGCCGATCCCGACCGACAAACCGCAGAATGTCACCAAGGCCTTCCAGGTGCTGGAAGACTGGGCCCATGGCGTGAGCTTCGACCCGGAGGCCATCGACAAGGAACGCGGCATCATCCTCGAAGAAGCGCGCCTGGGCAAAGGGGCGGCCGACCGCATGGGCAAGCAGATCTATCCGCGCCTGTTCAACGGCTCGCGCTACGCCGAGCGCCTGCCGATCGGCCGCGAAGACGTGCTTCGCAATTTCAAGCCCGAAACGCTCAAGCGCTTCTACAAGGATTGGTACCGGCCCGACCTGATGGCGGTCGTCGTCGTCGGCGACATCGATCCGGCGCAGGCCGAGAAACTGGTCAAGCAGCACTTCACGCGCCTGAAGAATCCGGCCGCACCGCGCCCGCGCGAGTACGCCGCGATTCCCGCGCGCGCCGACACCGAGGCGCTGGTCGTGACCGACCCCGAAGCCGATGGCAATGCGGTGCTGATCCGCTATCCGGTGCAGCCAGTGCGCGACCTGGGCACCGTGCGCGCCTACCGCGAAGAGCTGGTGCAGGGTCTGTTCGCGTCGATGCTCAGCGCGCGCCTGGCCGAAATCTCGCAACTGCCCGACGCGCCGTGGCTGGGCGCCAGCAGTTCGCTGGGCAAGCTGACCCCGCGCTACCGCGCCTACAATGCGTCGGCCGCCATCGGCCCGCGCGGCGCGCAGCCTGCCATCGCGGCGCTGGTCCAGGAAAACGAACGCGCGCGCCAGCACGGCTTCGGCGTGCAGGAAATCGAGCGCGCCAAGAAAAACTTGATGCGCACCTACGAGCAGGCCTGGAACGAGCGCGCCAAGAGCGATTCGGGCACCTATGCCGCCGAGTACATCCGCAACTTCCTGCAGGACGAAGCCATCCCCGGGATCGAGACCGAATACCGCTACGTGCAGAACCTGGTGCCCGGCATCACCCAGGCCGAGATGAACGCCTACGCGCGCAGCACGATCCCGCAAGACTCGGGCAAGCTGGTGCTGTACACGGGCGTGGCCAAATCCGATACGCCCACCGGGCCGCAACTGCTGGCCGCGGTCAGCGACGCCGCCCGCCAGCCGGTCGCACCGTATGACGAGAAACTGCTGGCAGCGCGCCTGATGGAACGGCCGGCGCAACCCGGCACGATCACGCACGAAGAGCACGACAAGGCGCTGGGCCTGACGCGCCTCACCCTGTCCAACGGCGTGAAGGTGATCCTGAAACCCACCGACTTCCTGAACGACCAGGTGGTGCTGAGCGCAGCGCGCCCCGGCGGGCAAAGCCTGTTCCCCGACCAGGACATCCTGAATGCGCGCTTTTCCAACGCGATCGTGGCCAGCATGGGCGTAAAGGATTTCACGCCGCTCGACATGCGCAAGATTTTGGCCGGCAAGGCCGCCGGCGTGACCGTGGGCCTGGGCAGCTACACCGACGTCATCGCGGGCGCCTCGGGCGCGACCGACATCGAAACGATGCTGCAACTGTTGTGGCTGAAGTTCGCCGGCGTGCGGCGCGACGAAGACCTGTTCCACGCGTATATCGACAAGCAGGCCGAAATCGCACGCAATGCCAGCGGCCAGCCGGGCCGGCGCTTCGGCGATGCCGTGGTGTCGGCGCTGTTTGGCAACCATCCGCGCGCCCCGCGCTCGCTCGAGGCCGATGAGTATGCCAAGATCGACCTCGATCGCAGCATTGCCATCTTCCGCCAGCGCTTCTCGAGCGCGAAGGACATGACGTTCATCCTGGTGGGCAGCTTCGACGAAAAGGCGATCCGTCCACTGTTGACCAGCTACCTGGGCACGCTGCCGACGCCTGCGGTGCCGGTGGCGTTTCGCGACGTGGGCCTGCGTCCGGTGACTGGCGTGGTCAAGCGCGAAGTGCGCAGCGGTACTGAACCGAAGAGCACAATCTCGATCAACTTCACGGGCCCGGCCGAGTTTTCCGAAGCCGAGCAGCTGCGCCTGTCGGCGCTGATCGAAGTCACCAATCTGCGCATCATCGAGGTGCTGCGCGAAAAGATGGCGATGATCTATGGCGGCGGCGCCAGCGGCGCGCTCAGCAAGATCCCGTACGGGAACTACTCGATCGGCATCAACCTGCCAACCGGGCCGGAAAACGTCGACAAGGTCGTGGCCGCGACGTTCGCCGAGATCAAGCGTCTGCAAGAGAACGGCCCGGACGCCGCCGAGCTGGAGAAAGTCAAATCCGGCTGGATCCAGAACCACCGCCGCTCGCTGCGCGAGAATGGCTACTGGGTGGCGAACCTGCAATCGAGCCTGACCGAAGGCACCGATCCGGCCTCGATCCTGAAGGTTGAGCAGCAGGTCGGCGCGCTGACGGCGCAGGACGTGCAGGCGGCGGCGCGGCGTTACTTCGACACACAGAATTACGTGCAGGTGGTGCTCAATCCGGAGCTGGCAAGCAAGGCCGCCAACGTGGCCAAGGCGCCGGCCACGGGCAAGCCAGACGTGCCGGCCACGCCCGGCACCTGACGCCCGCCCGCCGCACCGGTCGGGTGGCGGCGGGCTTCGTCTATACTGTACCTGCCTGCTACGCGGCAGCAGGCCTCAGCCCACGTACAGATCAACGCCGGCGCCCGGCACCACCGGCGCTCTACTGGTGAAAGACCATGCGCATTTCCGATAATCCGGTTCACCTGGCCGGCAAGCCCCTCAACCACGCTTGCCATGCCTGCGCCTTTTTTCATACAGATGAAGAAAAGTACCGCGTGCTGCTGCCATTCATCCTGGAAGGCGTCGAACGCGGCGATCTGGCTACCCACATCGTCAACCCGGCGCAGCGCGCCGCGCACCTGGCCCGACTGGCGCAAGCGGGCGTGGACACGGACGCCGCCCAGGCGCAGGGACAGCTTGCCGTGTACACCTGGGACGAGACCTACCTGCAGGACGGCAGGTTCGACCAGCAGCGCATGATCGCCACGCTGCTGGCGCTGATTGCGCCGACCAACGCACCACCCGGAAAAATTTCGCGCAATATCGCCGACATGGCCTGGTCGCCCGGCGCTCGCCCCGAGGGCTATGAAATTGTCGAATACGAGGCGCGCCTGAACCAGGTACTTCCCGACTACCACCATCCGATCGTGTGCACGTACGACCTGACGCATTTCAGCGCCGACGTCGTGATCGACATCCTGCGTACCCACCCGATGGTCATCATCGGCGGCATCCTGCAAGAAAATCCGTTCTTCGTCCCGCCGGCAGCGATGCTCAAAGAACTCGACGCGCGTCGCCTGGCAGGCGCCACGCCGGCCAGCGCTGCACGCTAGTCAGGCGCCCCGGCATGCATTCATCCGACGAGTACCGCGCCGAGATCGACCGGCTGCGCAAAACCACGCGCGACCTGGTGGCCATGACCACCCTGCCAGCCGTCTGGGGCGACCTGCCGCCGGAAGGCGTCATCGACAGCCTGGCCGGCGTGCTGCTTCGCACCCTGGACCTGGACCTGGTCGCTGTCCACCTGCCGGGCAAGGGCGAGATCGAACCACTCGAAATCATTCGCCTGCGGGGCGACGACACGGGCAGCATGCTGTCCGCCGCACGCGCGGCGCTCGACGCCGCCATGCAACCGGTCGATCTGCATGGCATGCGTCCCGCCACGCTGCACGACGACGCGCCGCTGCAGTTCGGCAGCGCCCGCTTCGGCATCGGCAGCGAGATTGGCGTCGTGCTCATCGGCGCGCGGCGCACCGGTTTTCCGTCCGAGCACGAGCGCCTGCTGCTGGGCGTGGCTGCAAACCAGGCCGCCGCGATCCTGCAGCGCCGTCTGGCCGAACGCGCGCTGGCGCGCAGCGAGTCGCGCTTCCAGGACCTGGCCGATGCCGCGCCGGCCATGCTGTGGGTCACCGAGCCCGATGGCAAGCTCTCGTTCCTGTCACGCGCCTGGCACGAATTCACGGCCCAGGACCGGGGAACGAGCCTGGCGTTCGGCTGGACGGCCGCCGTGCACCCCGACGAACGCGACGCGGCGCTGCATGCGGTCGTCGATGCCAATGCGCGCCGCGTGCCATTCAGCATGGAGCATCGGCTGCGGCATGTCGTCGATGGGTATCGCTGGGTAATCGCGACCGGACAGCCGCGCTTTGCGGCAAACGGCGACTTCCTGGGGTTTGTCGGCAACGTGCTCGACATCAGCGACCGCAAGCGAACCGAGCAGGCGCTGCACGAAACGCGCGACACGCTCGTGACGATGTTCGACGCCCTGCCCGTGGGCGTGGCCGTGGCCGGCCCGGACGGCAAGCTGTTGCTGTCGAACCAGGCCATGCACCGTTACCTGCCCACCGGCGTGCTGCCGTCGCTGGACGAAGAGCGCTATATGCGCTGGACCGCGTTCGATGCCGACGGCAAGCCCCTCGAGCGCCGAGATTTTGCCGGCGCACGTGCCTCGCGCGGGGAGCGCGTCGTACCGGGCATCGAAGCGCGCTACCTGGGCGACGATGGCGTCGAGATCTGGACACAGGTGGCCGCCGTGCCGCTCAAGGGGCGCGACGATGTGATGCGCGGCCACGTCGCGATCGTCACCGACATCGATGCCTTCAAACGTACCGAGGCAGCGCTGCGCCTGGCCAAGGCCAAACAGCGCGACCTGTTCGACGAAGTGGCCAGGGCCAACCGCAACCTGAGCGAATTTTTGGCCGTGCTGGCACATGAATTGCGCAATCCGCTGGCCCCGCTGCTGACGGGACTGGAACTGATGCGTATTGGGGCCAGCGGGGCCAGCGGTGCCGGTGATGCCGCCGCCGCCGCCAACGTCCGGGGGATGATGGAGCGCCAGGTGCGGCAGCTGGCGCATCTGATCGACGACCTGCTCGACATCGCACGCGTTACCAATGGCAAGGTAGAGATCCGAAAAACCCGCGTCGACCTCAACGCAATCGTGGCCGACGCGGTCGAGACCAGCCTGCCGCTGATCGACCAGAAGCAGCACGTACTCGACCTGCAACTGCACGCTGCACCGCTGCCGGTACAGGCCGACGCCACCCGCATCGCGCAGGTGGTTGGCAACCTGTTGACCAATGCGGCCAAGTACACGCCCCCGGGCGGCGCGATTTCGCTGCACGTGACGCAGGATGGCGCCGACGCCGTCATGACCGTGACCGACAACGGCGTCGGCATTCCGGCTGCGTCGCTGGAATCGGTGTTCGAGATGTTCAGCCAGGTGGGCAGCAACCGGCAGCACGCGCAAGGTGGCCTGGGCATCGGCCTGTCGCTGGTACGCCAGCTGATTGGCCTGCACGACGGCGCGGTCAGCGCGCACAGCGATGGCATCGGCAAGGGCAGCACCTTCGTGGTCAGGCTCGCGCTGGACGGGGAAACGGCGGCGGCACCGCTTGAGGAGGTCACCGTGCAGGCCACGCCGGCTGCGCCGGGACTGCGCATTCTCGTCACGGACGACAATGTCGATGCCGCGGTGACGCTGTCGATGCTGCTCGAGATGGAAGGTCACGATGTCACGCTTGCCCATGACGGCCGGCAGGCGCTGCAGGTGGCGGCGCTATGCCTGCCGGACGTGGCGTTTCTGGATATCGGCCTGCCGGACATGTCGGGCCACGAGGTGGCACGCCGCCTGCGCCAGATCGCCGGGCTCGAGCGCTGCGCCATCGTTGCCGTGTCCGGCTGGGGCGCGCCGGACGATCTGGCGCGCTCGAGGGCCGCCGGCTTCGACGCGCACTTCACCAAGCCGGTGGACTCGAGTCGTGTACTCGATTATCTGGCGGTGGTGGCTGCCAGCATGCGCTCAACGTAGCGCGCGATCAGGTCGATCTCGAGATTGACGCGCGAGCCGGCCGCCAGGTGGCGCAGCGTGGTGACCTCGATCGTGTGCGGAATCAGGTTGATCGAGAAGCGGCACACTTTGTGGCCACCCTCGTCCAGGTCGTGCACCCGGTTGACGGTCAGCGACACGCCATTGACGACGATCGACCCTTTATAGGCCAGGAACTTGCCCAGCTCATGCGGCGCATCGATGATCAGCTCGCGCGATTCGCCGACCGGCTCGAAGCTGTGCACGACGCCCAGGCCGTCGACGTGGCCCGACACCAGGTGTCCGCCCAGGCGCTCGGCCAGCGTCAGGGCTTTCTCGAGGTTGACTTCACCGGGCGCGTCCAGGCCCACGGTCTTGTTCAGGCTTTCGCGCGAGACGTCGACCGTGAACCCGGTGGCGCTCTTTTCGGTGACGGTCATGCAGGCGCCGTTGATAGCGATCGAGTCGCCCAGGCCCACGTCGGCCAGCGGTAACGGGCCGGCATCGATGGCAAGACGCACGCCGGCGTCCAGGCCACCGGCCAGCGGTGCAACGGAAGTGATGGTGCCGACAGCGGCGACGATTCCAGTAAACATACGACGTTATTCCTTGTTGGGGGTAGCAGAGGATGGGGAAGCAGCTTCGGCAAAGCGGGCCAGGATGCGCAGGTCGTCGCCCACGCGCGTGACGTCGTGAAAGCGCAGCTGGCGCCGCTCGGTCAGTTGCGTGAGCGGCGGCAGGTCGAACATGCCCTGCCCCGGGCCGATCAGGCTCGGGGCCAGGTAGACCAGCAGTTCGTCGACGCAGCCTTCGCGCACGAGCGATGCATTGAGTTTGCTGCCCGCTTCGACGTGGACTTCATTGACTTCGCGCCGGCCCAGTTCGCGCATCAGGGCCGGCAGGTCGACCTTGCCGTGCGCGTTCGGCAGGTACAGCACTTCGTGGCCGGCGGCGCGCAGGGCGGCGGCTTTCCGGTCGCCCGGCTGCTCGGCGGCCGCGACGAGCCAGCACGGCTCGCCCTGCAGGATGTGCGCATCGGGGTCGATCTCGAGGCGGCTGTCGACGATCACGCGGCGCGGCTGCATCGGCGTGGCAAGCCCGCGCACGGTGAGCTGCGGGTTGTCGGCCTTGACGGTGCCGATGCCGGTGACGATCGCACTGGCGCGCGCGCGCCAGGCATGGCCGTCGGCGCGCGCATCGGGGCCGGTGATCCACTGGCTTTCGCCGCCGGCCAGCGCCGTGGCGCCGTCCAGGCTGGCCGCCACTTTCAGGCGCACCCACGGCAGGCCGCGCACCATGCGCGAGAAGAAGCCGATGTTCAGTTCCTGCGCTTCGCGCGCCATGATCCCGGAACGCACGGCGATGCCCGCCGCTTCCAGCTGCGCCAGCCCGCGCCCGGCGACGAGCGGATTGGGGTCGACCATCGCCGCCACCACGCGGCCCAGGCCAGCAGCGATCAGGGCCTCCGAGCAAGGCGGCGTGCGGCCGTGGTGGCTGCACGGTTCGAGCGTGACATAGGCAGTGGCGCCGCGCACGTCGTTGCCGCGCGCGGCGGCGTCGCGCAGTGCCTGGATTTCGGCGTGCGCCTGGCCGGCCGGCTGCGTATGGCCGGCGCCGATCACGACGTCGTCCTTGACGATCACGCAGCCGATGCGCGGATTGGGCGCCGTGATGAACATGCCGCGCGCCGCCCAGGCCAGCGCCGCAGCCATGCCTTCGGTGTCGTTGAGAATGGGTTGGCTGTCGTGGGTCACGTGGTCTTTCATGGATGCGCGTTGTTTAGGCCTGCTTCAGGGCGGTGCGGTGGCGCCGTCGCAGCCGGCATCGCGGGCCGGGTTGCACAGGCGCGGGCGGCCAAGCATATTGATTTTAATACGGCGCACCTGGCCGCCGTGGAACAGCGACAGCGTGCCCGGCCGCGCGGCGGCGCTGCTGGTCGCGCTGCAACTGCGCCCCGCGCCATTGTAGGCGATGTATTGCGGGGCTGCAGCGCTGGCAAAGGAATAGCCCACCTGCACCCCTTGCGCCAGCGTGGCGCGCACGGCCAGGATGTCGTCGCCCGCGCCGGCCTGGCGATTGTTGTCGTGGTCGACGTAGACGGTCCAGCCGCGCGACCAGTCGATGCCAGCCGCGTCGTTGGACGTGACGATGACCGGCTCGTTGCGGGCAATCGCCTGCGAACGGGCCAGCTGGATCGCACTGTACAAGTCGCTGGCGGCCACGCGCAGTTCCTGGCCCTGCACGATCCGGTGCAGGCCGGGCGCCGCCAGCGCTGCCGTGATGGCCACCATGCCCAGTACCACGGCCAGTTCGGCCAACGACACGCCGCGGCAGCGCGCGCACCGGGTGGATCGGGGGATCGGGTTCACGGCGGGCGCTATCATGGCCAGCAGCGCGGCGAGGCGCCGCTGGCACCCTGCGCGCCGGTGCTGTCCAGCATCAGCGTGCCGCATTCCGCATCGGAAAATGCGGCGTTGACATTGGCCGTGCCGGGCCGCGCGCGCAGCAGGATGCAGGCGGCAATGGGCTGGCCCGGACAGGCGTCGCCGTCGAGCTCATAGGCGCTGGCAGCGGCGCTGTTGCCGAGCCAGGTGCGGAACTGGCGTGTGTCCGGGTTGCTGGCGGCGCTGGTGGCGATGGAGAACGCGATATAGGTGTGATGCTGGGCGCGAAACTGTTCCTGGCGCTGCATCAGGTCGAGTAGCGCCAGTTGGGCCTCGACCCGGCGCGCCTTGACGATCTGGTGCGCATACGACGGATACGCGACCGATGTCAGGATGCCGACGATCGCCAGCACGGCCAGCAGTTCGATCAGTGTGAAACCCTTGCGATGTGCTGTCATGCGTTTTGCTCCTGTTTGCGTCTGTTTGCGCGTGTTTTGCGCTAATGGCTCATTCGGCTGCAGCGGCAACCAGCGCGGACCAGTTGCCGATCTCGCGCCAGCCAACGCGCCGCCCGCGCGATCCGTCGGGTGGTTTGCGGTAATAGCCCTGCAGCGCGACCTGGGCGCCGGGCATGCTGCCGGCGCCGTGCGCGGCAATGCGGTACAGCTGCCCTTCGCCGGAGGCCGGCATCAGCTCGATCAGGTAGCGCGGCAGCGCGAGCGGCAAGCCGCCCTCGCCCGTCGGCAGCGTGGCGCCGGTGAACGTGCCGAAGGCGATGGCCGGCCCGTCATCGACAGCCAGTTGGGCCAGTTGCCGGTTGGGATCGGCGTCGTGCGCGCACAGGCCGTTGTACGGCCGGGCACCCAGACATTCACCGATGAACGCATCCACACTGCCGCCCAGGATCGCGTTGGCACGCGCCGAGCCCGGCGCCGCGCCGCCGTCGATATCATGTTCGGCATCGGTTAAAGCGGCCTCTGCCATTCGCATGGCCAGCACGCGATCGCGTTCGTACGCTGCGCCACGCGCGCTTTGCAGCGCACCACGCGCCGAGGCAATGCCCGTCATCAGCACCGCCAGCATCAGCACGAGCGCGGTGATCAGCGCGATGCCCGCCTGGCGTCGGGGCATGGAAAAGTGTCGGTTGCCCATGCGCGGCTCAAGGTGCGGCCAACGGCGGCGCGGTGGGTGGCGCAGCGCGCGGTCCAGTGGGCGGCGACGCGGGCGGTTCAGCGGGCGGTTCAGCGGGCGGTGCAGCAGGCGGTGCAGCGGGCGGCGCGGCCGAAGGTAAAACGGACAGCGCGACGGGCAACGCAATCACGGCGCCATATACCTTGCGCAGGCGCGCCTCGCTGTCACCGTCAAGATCGGCCGCCGCCAGCCGGACACCGGGATCGGCAGCGGCCAGTGCACCGTCGTACCCCGGCCCGAACAGCCAGTGCATGAGGTTGGCGCCGCTGCCGGCAGCCTGACGCGGCCCATGCAGCAGCAAGCCGACACGCACGCTTGCCACGCGCTTCCAGTGGCTGCGGGTGCGCAGGTCGGCGTCACGCTCGTCCAGCGTCGACCCGGCCAGCACCAGCGCCGCATCCAGCGCCCGGATTGCGCTGGCGTTCACGTACCGGTTGGGCGCGCCATCGCCATCGGTATCGAGCCCGTAGAGCACCTGGAAACTGTCGACACGGCCTGCCACGGCATCGGAAGACCAGTTGCCGGCGCCGCGGTATTTGCAACGCAATTCGGCGTCGCCCTGCGCATTGCGCGCGACATAGAAGATGCTCCAGCCTTCCTGGTCGCGATGGACCGGAAACCCGGCGCAATCGAGCGTGCCGCCATCGCCATCCGGTGCTGCACCGGTGCCGGCAAAGCGCAGCGCCAGCACGTCGCTGCCGTTGACGGCAAGCAGTAGCGGCGCATCGATGCCGGCGCCGGCGTAGGTCAGCGAGGCCGCATCCAGGCCGGCAACCGCGGCCGGGGCTGCCGGGTCAAGCGCCGGATGCGCTGCCCAATCGACGTGCCCCGCCAGGCGCACGGCACGTGCCAGCGCGTCCAGCGCGTAGCGGCCGGCGTCGTCCATCTCGGCCGCGTCGAGCAGCGCTGCATGCGTCCGCGTGGCGCCGATCAGCAGCGAACCTGCCGCCAGCAGCACGGCCAGGCCGAGCACCATCGCCACCATGAATTCGGCGATGGTAAAACCCGGCTGGTGCGGACACGGGCACGGGAACGGGAACGGGTGCCGATCGTGCGTCATCGCGCCACCATCAGCACGAATGCCGGCAAGTCATCGTTGCCGTGCCAGCCGATCTTGATCGCCACCGCCGCCTGCGCACCGCCGCTGCAGGCCCACCGGTAGCGGCGGCTGCCGGCATCCCACGGCGCCGCATCCCGGCAGACAGCGATGCGCCCGCCGGGAAAGCGGCCGTGCACGAGCAGGCGCGTCTCATCGAGGTCGAACGCCGCCAGTGCCAGCGGATCGCATGCGGCGGTGCCGAAGCATGTGGGGGCGGCAGCAGGCGGGCCGTCGGCGACGGCGTCGTAGTCGAGTGAAAGATAGGGATTGCCCGCATCGGGCAGGCGCGCCACCGGCCCGTTCGCTGTCATACGCGCCGCCAGCGAACCCGCCAGCTGGGCCGCTTCGGCCGTCAACGCAGCCTGCTGGCGCGTACGATCGGCCGTCAGTTGCGCCGCGCCCGCGCCGACGACACCGATGGCGAGCACGAACAGCGCCACCAGCACTTCAATGAGCGTGAAACCGTGGTGTGAATGATTGCGCACGCAAGCCTCCCGATAACGAACTACGACGTTATCAGGCCGGTTTTACACGCGCGTGAGGCGGCGCAAGCGTACGGCGTGCCGTTCGGGGAACCTCGGGGAGGGATTAGTTGTCGAGTTTGTGCTGATGCCCGACTTCGGCCAGCGCTGCCTGGAACGAATCCAGGTCTTCGAAATTCTTGTAGACCGATGCGAAGCGGATATACGCGATCTTGTCGAGGCCCTTGAGCTCTTGCATCACGAGCTCGCCCACATGGCCGGTGTCGACTTCACGCAGGCCGCTGGTGAGCAGCTTTTCCTCAATCGAGGCAACGGCCTTGTCGATGGCTTGGGCGGCCACCGGCCGCTTGCGCAGTGCCAGCATCAGGCTGCCGCGCAGCTTGGATGAAGCGAACTCGGTGCGGCTGCCGTTTTTCTTGACGATGATCGGCATCGACAGTTCGATGCGCTCATAGGTGGTGAAGCGCTTGTCGCACTTGCCGCAGCGGCGCCGGCGCCGGATGGCGTCCCCCTCCTCCGATACGCGGGTATCGAGGACTTGTGTATCTTCATGCTGGCAAAAGGGACATTTCATGGCGCCGGGGCTGCAATACTACGTGGAGACTACCGGGCCAGCGAACCGGCCCGGATAGACAGGGTCAGCCAGATCAGGCGGCGTAAACCGGATACTTGCTGGTGAGTTTCTTGACTTCGCCCTTGACGCGCTCGATGGTCGCGGCGTCGTGCGGGTTGTCCAGCACGTCGGCGATCAGGTTGCCCACAGTGACGGCGTCTTCTTCGACAAAGCCACGCGTCGTGAAGGCCGGGCTGCCCAGACGGATGCCCGAGGTGACGAACGGCTTTTGCGGGTCGTTCGGGATGCCGTTCTTGTTGCAGGTCATGTGCGCCTGGCCCAGGATTGCTTCGGCTTCCTTGCCGGTCAGGTTCTTGGCGCGCAAATCGACCAGCATCACGTGCGATTCGGTGCGACCCGACACGATGCGCAGGCCACGCGCGGTCAGCGTGTCGGCCAGTGCCTTGGCGTTCTTGACGACCTGCTGCTGGTAAGTCTTGAACTCAGGCGTCAGCGCCTCCTTGAACGCGACGGCCTTGCCGGCGATAACATGCATCAGCGGACCACCCTGGATACCAGGGAAGATGGCCGAGTTGATGATCTTCTCGTGCTCGGCCTTCATCAGGATGATGCCGCCGCGCGGACCGCGCAGCGACTTGTGCGTGGTCGAGGTGACGAAGTCGGCGAACGGCACCGGGTTCGGGTACTCGCCTGCAGCGATCAGGCCGGCGTAGTGGGCCATGTCGACCATGAAGTAGGCGCCGACGGCCTTGGCAACCTTGGCGATGCGCTCAAAATCGATCTTCAGCGAGAACGCCGAGGCGCCGGCGATGATCATCTTCGGCTTGTGCTCGTGCGCCTGGCGCTCGAGGGCTTCGTAGTCGATGTCTTCGTCAGCGGTCAGGCCGTACGAGACGACGTTGAACCACTTGCCCGACATGTTCAGCGGCATGCCGTGGGTCAGGTGGCCGCCTTCGGCCAGCGACATGCCCATGATCGTGTCGCCTGGTTTCAACACGGCGAAGAACACGCCCTGGTTCGCCTGCGAGCCCGAGTTTGGCTGCACGTTGGCCGCTTCCGCGCCAAACAATTGCTTCAGGCGGTCGATCGCCAGCTGCTCGACGACGTCGACGTATTCGCAGCCGCCGTAGTAGCGCTTGCCCGGATAGCCTTCGGCGTACTTGTTGGTCAGTTGCGAGCCCTGCGCTTCCATGACGGCTGGCGAGGTGTAGTTTTCGGACGCGATCAGTTCGATGTGGTCTTGCTGACGGACGTTTTCCTTCTGAATGGCATTCCACAGATCCGGATCGACATTGGCCAGCGTATGGTCTTTAGCAAACATGTAAAACTCCAATCGATAGTATTCCAGGCAACGAGCGGCGCTGTGTGCGGGTGCGGGAGCCAAAGGGCGCGGGCAGCCGCGATCGAACGCGTACCGGTTGATGGCTGCCCAGGCGAACGGCGTATGGCGTCTCACGTTCCCCGGTGGGTACCCACCTTTGCCGCGCTGCGCACCAATCGGTGGCGCTTGTGCGGTGTTTCGCCAGTTACGTGAGACGTAAAGTCCGCAAATTGTACTGAACTCCCCATTGAAGGGCAAGGAAAGCGCCGTGTTGGTGACCAGCCGGGACGTAATCGCCTGCCTGCCACGGCGGCCTGATCATTTCGGCTACAATTTTGCCAGCCCGCATTTGCTCACTTCTATCTTCCCCACTGCCCTTTTCAAGGATTCATCATGATCGTCCTCATTACCGGCGCATCGGCCGGCTTCGGCGCCGAAATGGCGCGCACCTTCGTTTCGAACGGCCATCGCGTGATCCTGGCAGCCCGCCGCACCGATCGCATCGCCGATCTGGCCGCCGAGCTGGGCAACGCCGCCCTGCCGGTCACGCTCGACGTCACCAGCCGCGCATCGATCGAAGCAGCGCTGGCCGGCTTGCCGGCCGACTGGAAGGGGATCGATGTGCTGATCAACAATGCCGGCCTGGCGCTCAATACGGTGCCAGCGCACGAAGTGCCGCTGGACGACTGGGACACCATGATCGCCACCAACTGCAAGGGCCTGGTGACGATGACCCGCCTCGTGCTGCCCGACATGGTTGCGCGCGGTAGCGGACTGGTGATCAATATCGGCTCGACTGCCGGTCACTACCCTTACCCGGGCGGGAATGTCTACGGTGCGACCAAGGCCTTCGTCGAACAGTTCACGCTCAATCTGCGCGCCGATCTCGTCGGCACGGGCGTACGCGCTACCAATCTGGCCCCGGGCCTGTCCGGCGGCACGGAATTCTCCAAGGTGCGCTTCAAGGGCGACGATTCGGCCGCAGCCAAGGTGTATGAGGGCACCACGCCACTGAGCGCAAAAGATATTGCCGACACTGCGTACTGGATCGCGACGCTGCCACCGCACGTGAACGTCAACAGCATCGAACTGATGCCGACCTGCCAGGGCTTCTCGCCATTCACGATCAAGCGCGCCTGACGCTGCGCTCGCCCGCGCGGGCCACCACGCGGGCACCGAGCAGCACAACCAGAAACCCGCTCGCCATTTGTGAGAAAATGTTACAGTGATTGGTATTCTTACTACGTTTCAAGTCTACTACCGCCCAAAAGCACAATGTCGTGCGAGGGCTACGTACGTAATTTCCGCGCTCAATGTTTTTTAGCGAACATGTTGAGAAGGAAACTCGCGTAGAATGTTTCTCATGTTCATGTATTGGCAGTAACAATGTCTTCAGTATTTAACTGGCCAGTCAGGGTGTATTACGAAGATACCGACGCTGGCGGCATTGTGTTTTATGCCAACTACCTGAAGTTCTTTGAACGCGCCCGCACCGAATGGCTCCGGTCACTCGGCGTAGAGCAGCAAGCCCTGCTTGACGCGGACAACACCGCTTTCGTTGTCAAGAACGTGACCCTCGACTACCATGCGGCGGCGCGCCTCGATGACCAGTTGACGATCCAGACCAGTGTTGCCAGGCTGGGCCGCGCATCGGTCCAGTTCCTGCAGCAGGCCTGGTGCGGTGAAACCCTGCTCAATACGGCGAGCGTAACCGTATGTTGTGTCGATATTGCCACAATGCGCCCGCGCCCCTTGCCCGACCACGTGGCTGCTAAAATGCGTGCCGCCTGAATCCATCCCTAGATAATTCGCCCATGACCGTCACCCCAGACCTTTCATTCGTCGCCCTGATCGGCAATGCCCACGTGCTGGTGCAATTGATCATGGCCTTGCTGTTACTGCTGTCGATCGTGAGCTGGACCTACATCTTCCGCAAGGTATTCGCGATCCGCGCTGCCCGTGCGCAGACCGAGCAGTTCGAGCGCAGTTTCTGGGCCGGTGGCAATCTGCACACGCTGCACCAGAGTGCCAGCAGCCAGCGCGACCAGAGCGGTGCCCTGGCCCGCATCTTCGAGTCCGGCATGGGCGAATTTATCAAGGGCAAACAAGCGTCGCGCGAAACCCTCGACATGAACTCGGTGCTCGACGGCGCCCGCCGCGCCATGCGCGCATCGTTCCAGCGCGAACTCGATGCACTGGAATCGCACCTGAACTTTCTGGCGTCGGTCGGCTCGGTCTCGCCGTATATCGGCCTGCTGGGTACCGTCTGGGGCATCATGAACGCGTTCCGCGGTCTGGCCAGCGTCGAGCAAGCCACGCTGGCGATCGTCGCGCCGGGCATTGCCGAAGCACTGATCGCGACCGCGATCGGCCTGTTTGCCGCGATCCCGGCCGTGGTGGCGTATAACCGCTTCACGCACGATATCGACCGCCTGGCCAACCGCTTCGAGAGCTTCGTCGAAGAATTCTCGAACATTCTCCAGCGCCAGTCGCGCTGATCGAGGGAGCCTGACCATGGCCTTTTCCAGCAGCATGCGCGGCGGACGTCGCCGCAAGTTCAAATCCGAGATCAACGTCGTGCCTTACATCGACGTGATGCTGGTGCTGCTCATTATTTTCATGGCAGTGCCGGCCAACCAGGCGCCGAGCGTGGTCAACCTGCCGCGCGCCGAGAAATCGGCGCTGCCGCCGGACACCTATATCCAGGTGTCGATCGAGCCCGAAAATCGCCTGTCGATCGGCGTGCAGGGCAAGGGACGCGTGGCCCAGGAAGACGTGGCCGACCGCTCCGCCCTGCTGCAGCGCCTGCGTGCGCTGCACGAAGAACACCCCGATTATCCGGTGCTGATCGCGGGCGACCGCGAGAGCAAGTACGACGACGTCATCCAACTGATCTCGGAAGCCAAGAAGATGGGTATCAACCGGGTTGGCCTGGCCACCCAGTGATGTCGATGCATTGATGCCTAGAATATGCCCGAAATAAAGCCAGACAACGCCGGCGTGCCGTACCACGTGCCGCCCGAACCGAGCCGCCTGCCATCGTTCCTGCTGGCAGTGGCCGTGCACGCCGCGTTGCTGGCGTTTCTGTGGATCGGCGTGAGCTGGACGGCCAAGACGCCGATCACCGTCGAGGCGGAAGTGTGGGACATGTCGGTGCAGACCGCTGCCGCCCCCGAGCTGCCACCGGAGCCTGCCCCGGAGCCTGAGCCAACGCCGGAACCGGAACCCGCGCCCGAGCCGACGCCGGAACCCGTACGTACCCCGCCACCGCCGCCACCGCCACCGGTGGTCGAGGAGCCGGCACCGAAGCCGGCCCCGGACATCGCGCTGCAGCGTGAAAAGGAACGCAAGGCCGAGGAAGCGAAGAAAAAAGCGCTGGCCGAGAAACGTGACGCGGAAAAACGCGAGCGTGAAGAAAAACTCGCCGAGCAGAAGAAGAAGGACGAGGCCGAGCGCAAGCAGAAAGAGAAAGATAAAGAGCTGCTCGCCAAGAAGGAAGCGGACCTGAAGAAGAAAGAAGCCGAAAAGGAAGCCGACAAGAAAGCGGCAGCGCTGGCGGCGGCTGAAAAGAAAAAAGAAGCGGACGAGAAAAAGAAAGCCGATCAACTGGCGGCGGCTGCCGACAAGAAGAAAGCGGACGCAGCGAAAGCCAAGGCGGCCGCTGCTGAAGACGCCAAGCTGGCGAAAATGCGCGCCGACGAACTCAAGCGCATGGCCGGCGCCATGGGCAGCGGCGGCAGCGCCGCCAAGTCGACGGGACCGAAGTCGGACGGCGGTTATATCGCCGCGATCACGGCAGCCATCAAGAGCAGCACGGCCTATCCGGGTAACACCGATGTGTCGGGCAATCCACGCGCCACGTTCCGCGTCGAGCAGTTGCCGACTGGTGAAATCATGTCGGTTCGGTTGGTGAAAAGCAGCGGTGTGCCGGAATTTGACAGGGCAGTGGAAAATGGTATCAAGAAGGCATCGCCACTGCCCAAAAAGAAGGACGGGACCGTGGAGCGTACGCTTGACGTGAATTTCTCGATGCGCGATTACGATTGATTCGGTTCGAACCAGTTTTACAAGAGAAACTATGAAAAAAATCCATTTCCTGCTGTTTAGCGCGTCCCTTGCCATGGGATCGGCAGCCAATGCGCAGCTGCAAATCGAAATCGCCGGTGTCGGCAGCAACCAGATTCCGGTCGCGATTGCGGCCTTCGCCGACGAATCCGTTGCCCCCGATAAAGTGTCGGCCGTCATCCGCGCCGACCTCGAGCGCAGCGGCGTGTTCAAAATCATCGACGCCGGCCAGGTCATCAGCGACCGCGACGCCGGCAGCATCAACCTGGCCGCCTTCAAGGCCAGCGGCGCCGACGCGCTCGTGGTCGGCAGCGTATCGAAACAACCGGACGGCCGTTTTGCCATCCGCTACAAGCTGATGGACACAGTCAAGGGCGGCGAAATCTCGCAGATGGGTGGCGAAGTCCAGCCTCGCTACACGCGCCTGCAGGCGCACCGCATCGCCGACGACGTCTATGAAAAGCTGACCGGCGTGCGCGGCATCTTCTCGACCCGCATCGCCTACGTGAAGGCCGACAGCGGCGCCAAGCGCTATATCCTGGCCGTGTCGGATGCCGATGGCGAGAACGAAGTCATCGCCACCCAGGGCAAGGAGCCGATCATCTCGCCATCCTGGTCGCCGGACGGCTCCAAAGTCGCCTACGTCTCGATGGAAGACCGCAAGCCGGTCGTGTATCTGCAAGACCTGATGACGGGTCGCCGCAACGTGATCTCGAACCAGAAGGGCAACAACTCGGCGCCATCGTGGTCGCCGGACGGCTCGACGCTGGCCGTGGCCCTGTCGAAGGACGGCAATACCGAGATCTACTCGGTCAATTCGGGCGGCACGGGCCACAAGCGCCTGACCAACAACCCGGCGATCGATACCGAACCGCAGTTCTCGGCCGATGGCAGGACCATTTATTTCACGAGCGACCGCAGCGGTGGCCCGCAGATCTACAAGATGAGCGCAGCCGGCGGCAACGCCACCCGCGTGACGTTCAATGGCAGCTACAACATCAGCCCACGCGTGTCGTCCGACGGCAAGACGCTGGCCTGGATTTCGCAGCGCGGCGGCGCTTACTCCTTATATGCGATGGATCTGGCCAGCGGCCAGGAACTGCGCCTGGCCGATGGGGCCACCGAACCGAGTTTTTCGCCTAACGGCAAGTACATCATGTATGCAACCAAGGGTGGCGGTCGCACCTCGCTGGCCGTGGTGTCTGTGGATGGACGAGTCAAGCAACGCTTGACGACCAAAGCGGGAAACATTCGGGAGCCCAGCTGGGGTCCCTTCATGAAGTAAGAAGTAAAACCTCAACATAACAGGAGAAAATCCATGCGCAACTTCAAGAGTGTAGCTTTCATCGTTTCCACCGCAGCCCTGCTGGCCGCTTGCTCGTCGCCGACCAAGCTGAACGAAACCCCGGTCGTCGAGAAATCGCCAACGCCGGCAGCGCCAGCTGCTGCCGATCCACGTGACATCAACCCGGTCCAGACCGGCAGCGTCGATCCGCTGAACGACCCACAAGGCGTTCTGGCCAACCGCAGCGTCTACTTCGACTACGACAGCTTCGTCGTGCGCGCTGATGGCCAGCCAGTGGTCCAGAACCACTCGAACTTCCTGACCAAGAACACCTCGCGTAAAGTCCTGATCCAGGGCAATACCGATGAACGCGGCGGCACCGAGTACAACCTGGCCCTGGGCCAGAAGCGTGCTGAAGCCGTCCGTCGTTCGATGGCGTCGCTGGGCGTGTCGGAAAGCCAGATCGAAGCCGTGTCGCTGGGCGAAGAAAAGCCAAAAGCCACCGGCAGCAACGAAGAATCGTGGGCTGAAAACCGCCGCGCAGACATCGTCTATCAATAATCGATTCGGCTGAACAAGCCGGACAGGTTCGATTGACAGGGGGCGGGACGCAGTGCAGACTGCTACCCGCCCCTTGTTTTATCTCAGCAACCGCCGACGTCACCGGCTTAGTAGAAAGAACACAACGCTTATGCTCAAACTGTCCAAGTCCCGCCTCGCATGCCTCGTGCTGGCCCTGTCGCTGCCGCTGCACGCCGCCGCCGGCCCGTTCGACGACGAAGAAGCGCGCAAGGCCATCCTGGACCTGCGCACCAAGGTCGACAACATCACGCGCGACCTGACCACACGCATCGACAGCAAATCGGACAAGACGGTGCAGATCGAGATGCTCAACCAGCACGAGCAGACGATGCAGGAAATCGCCCGCCTGCGCGGCCAGATCGAAGTGCTGGCCAACGAGGTCGCCAAGGCCCAGAACAGCCAGAAGCAGCTGTACGCCGACCTCGACGCCCGTCTGAAAAAAGTCGAGCCGCGCGCTGAAGTCATCGACGGCCAGACCGCTGAAGTGCTGCCAACTGAAAAGACCGCGTACGAAGCCGCCACCGCCATGTTCCAGTCGGGCGACTACAAGGGCGCCTCGGTCGCGTTGCAGGAATTCGTCCGGCAGTATCCGCAGTCGCCGTACGCATCGAATGCGCAGTACTGGCTCGGCAATACGTTCTACGCACTGGGCGACTACAAAAAGGCCATCGCGGCGCAGCAGGTTGTCACGACCACGTACGCCACGAGCCCGAAGGTACCGGACGCGATGCTCAATATCGCCAGCAGCTACACCCTGCTCAAGGACAACAAGAACGCGAAGAAGTCGCTCCAGACGCTGGTGGCGAAGTACCCGGATTCGAGCGCCGCGCAGACTGCACGCGATCGCCTGGCGTCACTGAAGTAAGCACACGGACGTGCGATACGCCGGGCGCGGCATTTGACAGCGCCCGTGTCGCCCCCTATAATCTTGCTTCTTCGGGTCGTTAGCTCAGCTGGTAGAGCAGCGGACTTTTAATCCGTTGGTCGCAGGTTCGAATCCCGCACGGCCTACCAAAGATTCAGCAAAAAAGCCAACCTTCGGGTTGGCTTTTTTGTGTTCCGCTCACATTAGGATGATCGCACCATGACTTATGAAGATTTTCTCGACGAGGTGACCACGCTCCTCACGGAGATGTATGACCTCACCGACGAAGCGGCGATCAAGCTGGTGGTCGACGCGCAAGCCAACGATTACTTCGTCGCGCACGACGACAAGGAAGAACTGCGCACCGCCGAGCAAGCCAAGCTGGACGCCACCGCGCTCCACGAAGGCAAGCAGAACCGCAACCAGACGCAGCGCAAGCAACAGCAGCGTCAGGTGCAGAAGAAAAGAGCGGTGTAAGAACCGTAGGGTGCACGGCTATGCCGTCCACGCGTTCCACATGCGCCTGAATTCTCGGCGATTCTGTGATCGTTGAACGCGTGGACGGGAAACCCGTCCACCCTACGACGTATCAGGCCGCTACGGCCGGATGCGCCTGCTTGCGATACAAGAACTCCAGTACCTGCCGGCGATGCTCGGTATAGCGTGCATCCTGCGCCAGCGCCACCCGGTCGCGCGGCCGCTCGAGTTCCACGGCGACAATTTCGCCGATCGTGGCCGCCGGGCCATTGGTCAGCATGACGATCCGGTCGGACAGCAGCACCGCCTCATCCACATCGTGCGTCACCATCACCACCGTGGATTTTGTGGCCGCCACGATCTTGAGCAGCTCGTCCTGCAAGTGCGCGCGCGTGAGCGCGTCGAGTGCGCCGAATGGCTCATCCATTAGCAAGACCTTCGGTTGCATCGCCAGTGCCCGCGCGATGCCCACGCGCTGTTTCATGCCACCCGAGATTTCATGCGGGCGCTTGGTCTCGGCACTCGTCAAACCCACCAGCGCCAGCGCATCCATCGTCCGCTCGCGCAACTGCGCGCGGGATTCGGTTGAACCGAAGACGCGCTCGACGCCCAGATGAATGTTCTCGTAGCATGTCAGCCAGGGCAACAGCGAATGATTCTGGAACACGACCGCGCGCTCCGGTGACGGACCGCCAATCTCGCGGCCCGCGCAGATCAGCAGGCCTGCCGTCGGCTTGAGCAGCCCGGCGATCAGGTTCAGCAGCGTCGACTTGCCGCAGCCCGAGTGGCCGATCAGCGTGATGAATTCGCCCTTGCTGACCGTCAGGTCGATCCCCTGCAACGCCGGGAACACGCCCTTCTTCGTGTGAAACGCCATCTCCACGCCGGTGATGTCGATGAATTTCTTTTGCAGTTCGTCCATGATCGAAACCCTTTCAGTTAGCCACTTGTTCGTGGGTCAGCGCGCGTGCCAGCGACACCAGCGCCAGTTCGAGCAGCAGGCCGACCACGCCGATGATGGCAATCGCGATGATGATGTGCGCCACGTTCAGGTTGTTCCACTCGTCCCATACCCAGAAGCCGATGCCCACGCCGCCGGTCAGCATTTCGGCTGCGACGATGACGAGCCAGGCGGTGCCGATCGCCAGGCGCACGCCGGTCAGGATGTAGGGCAGCGCCGATGGCAAAAGGATCTTGGTGAGGATTTTCCATTCCGACAGGTTCAGCACGCGCGCCACGTTCATGTAGTCCTGCGGCACGCGCTGCACGCCGACTGCCGTGTTGATGATCATCGGCCAGATCGAGCAGATAAAAATCGACCAGATCGCCGCCGGATCGGCCGACTTGAAGACCAGGAGGCCAATCGGCAGCCAGGCCAGTGGCGAGACTGGCTTGAGCAGGCTGATGATCGGGCCGAACATGCGGCTGACGAACTGCACGCGCCCGATCACGAAGCCCAGCGGAATCCCGATCAGCGCCGCCAGGCCGAAGCCGATCGCCACGCGCTGCAGCGACGCCAGCACGTTCCAGCCGATGCCCTGGTCGTTGGGGCTGTTGCGGTAGAACGGATCGGCAAACAGTTCCAGCGCCGTCTGCCACGTGACCAGCGGCGATGGAAACGCTTCGTTCTGCGCGGCGATCACTTGCCAGACCAGCAGCACGAGCGCGATGCCGGTCAGCGGGGGCGCGACGCGCCGCACCACTGCGGCAAACGGCTGTGCGCGGCGCGCAGCGATGGCGGCGGCCGGCTTGCGCGGCGGAACCGTGCGCGCCGGGCCGCTGACAGTCACCGGCGCTGGCGCCGTCTCGTTGGGAACGGATTTCAACAGGGCATTCATGACGGCTCCTCGCAGTACGGGTGAATGGTCAAGCCTTGACCTTGAACGACGCGGCATACGCCTGTGGGTTCTTGCCATCCCACACGGTGCCGTCCATCAGCTTCGAGGTGCGCAGCAAGCCCGCCGGGACCGGCGTCTTCGTCATCGTGGCCGCGTCCTTGTACAGCTGGACCTGGTTGACCGCCGTGGCCACGGCCAGGTAATCCGGATCGGTCTTGAGCAGGCCCCAGCGGCGGTGCTGCGTCATGAACCACATGCCATCGGACAGGTACGGGAAGTTGACCAGGCCATCGTTGTAGAACTTCATGTGGTTCGCGTCGTCCCAGGTCTTGCCCATGCCGTTCTGGTAGCGGCCCATGATGCGCTGGTCGATCGCATCCTTGCTGGTGTTGACGTACGACTTGGCGGCAATCACTTCGGCCATCTTGTTCTTGTTGGCCAGCGACGCGTCGATCCACTTGCCCGCCTCCAGAATGGCAGCCATCATCGCGCGGCACGTGTTCGGATTGGCTTTCGCGAACGCCAGCGTCGAGCCCAGCACTTTCTCCGGATGGTCGCGCCAGATGTCCTGGGTCGTCGTGGCGGTGATGCCGATGCCGTCCATGATGGCGCGGTGGCCCCACGGCTCGCCGACGCAGAAGCCGTCCATGTTCCCGATGCGCATATTGGCCACCATCTGCGGCGGCGGCACGGTGATGACCTTGGCGTCCTTCATCGGATTGATGCCGTTGGCGGCGAGCCAGTAGTACAGCCACATCGCGTGGGTGCCGGTCGGGAACGTCTGCGCGAAGGTGTAGTCGCGCTTTTCGGTGCGCATCAGTTTGGCGAGCGAGGCGCCGTCGACGGCGCCCTTGGTTGCCAGTTGCTTCGACAGCGTGATGGCCTGGCCGTTGTTGTTCAAGCCCATCAGCACGGCCATGTCCTTCTTCTGGCCGCCAATGCCCATCTGCACGCCGTACAGCAGGCCGTACAGCACGTGGGCGGCGTCGAGGTCGCCGTTGGCGAGCTTGTCGCGCACGCCGGCCCACGAGGCCTCTTTGCTGAGCACGAACTTGACGCCGTATTTCTTGTCAAAGCCCAGCACCGACGCCATCACGACCGATGCGCAATCGGTCAGTGGAATGAAGCCGATCCTGATCTCGGTCTTTTCGGGCTTGTCCGACCCCGCCGCCCATGCCCCGCCCCCGGCCAACCCCAAAAGGCCACCGGCCGCGGCCAGCGATGCGCCATGAATGATGTGCCGGCGTGTCCCGTCGACGTTCGTGCCGGTGGACGGGTTGCCCTGCGCTTGACGCTGTTGATTTTCCATTGCAAATCCCAAAAAGTGATCAGGCAAAAAAAAACGGCTACCGCACATGAACGTGTTCATGCGTTGGTAGACGTCGTTGTCCGGGGAGGCGGGCCAGCGTTGGCATGCACCTCGTGCGCTCCGTTGCGCATTAACCATTACGCAAGCTTCGTGCCAGTGGCCGCCGCAGAGTGAGCTTGGAAATGGCCACCGCTGCCGTGCACCGCAGCATGGCGCGCGCAGTGCACTACGATCGCGCAGCGCCTCTTTTTGGACGGGGTTACAAGGCGTGCAGGCCGGCTGTCGGTACGCGCGCACGGTTGACAAGCCAGCCTTCCATTACCCAATGCGTGCATGCTAGGATTGTTTATTGCCTCAAACACAAGCAGAAGCACAGTACTGACCGTGCACCGCCGGGGCCTGCAACTGGAGCCATCTATGCACACCGAACAAGTCCAGCGTCACCGTACGCCGATCCATACGGCGACCGCCGTCGACCGCAGCAATCCGAAGAAGCCGCGCCGTCATATCGCGCAAGACATCGTCTCGAACAGCCGCCGCCTGCGCCAGCGCATCGGCGTGGTTGCCGTCGTCTGCATCAGTCTGGCCACGCTGCTGGTGGCGTTCGAGTAAGCCGGCGCATTACCCATCGCCTTGCCCGCGCTGCAATGACCGGGCTATACTGCGCCGTCACCCGTTCCACCAGGATTGCATGTCGCTGTTGCACACCTTACGCGTCACCCACACCAGCACGGCGCTGCGCCGGTTGCTCATGTGTGCGTGCGCGCTGATCCTGGCACTGCAACTCATGGGCAGCTCGTACCACGAGCATGACCTGGCCGAGCAACTGTCCGATTGTGTCAGCTGCCAGGTTGCCGCCCACGCCACGGCGGATCTGCCGGCCGTGTCGCCACAACTGCTGGCCGTTTTCCTGGCCGTCGCCTATCTTCTCGCGCGCCTGCCGCGCCCCGCGCCGTTCTACCGGCGCCAGTACCTGATCCCTTCCCCCCAGGCGCCACCACGCCACCAGTCCGTCCACTGATTCGTCCATGCGCCGACGCGGTCATCAACGTGACCTGACGGCGTAGCGGCGCGAGTCATCTCCAGCCCGTTTGCCGGCGCCGCTTCTGCGCGTGCGTCTGCATCGAGCGCGCACGCTGCGTGCGTGCGCCGGCATACCTTTTCTACTTGAAAGAACACGATGACCATGACCACTCCTGCCATGGAAGCGACCGGCGTGACCGTCGCCTACGGCACCACGACCGTGCTGCGCGACCTGAACCTGCGTGTCGCGCGCGGCGAAATCTATGCCCTGCTGGGCGGCAATGGCGCCGGCAAATCGACGACGCTCAATGCGTTCCTCGGCTTTCTCGCACCGCAGACCGGCAGCGTGCGCGTGTGCGGCATCGACGTCGCCGCCGACCCGCTGGCCGCGCGCGGCCAGCTTGCCTACGTGCCGGAAAACGTCGCCCTTTACGAACACCTGAGCGCCCGCGAAAACATCGACTACTTCCTGCGCCTGGCTGGAAATGCCCCCATCGCCGCGACCATCGACGATGCCTTGCGCGCGGTGCGGCTCGACCCGGCCGCATGGACGCGTCGCCTGGGCGGCTACTCGAAAGGCATGCGCCAGAAGGTCGCGATCGCGCTGGCCGTGGCGCGCCAGGTGCCGCTGCTGCTGCTTGACGAGCCGACCACGGGCCTGGATCCCCAGGCCACCAGCGAATTCAACACGCTGCTGCAAGACTTGCGCGCGCGTGGCAGCGCCATCTTCATGGTCACGCACGATCTGCTGGGCGCAGCCGAGGTGGCCGACCGCATCGGTTTTTTCGAGCGCGGCCACATCAGCCACGAAGTCGCCGCCAGCGGCGCCGACCGCTATGACGTGCGCGACCTGTACCGGCGCTACGCCGGTGCCACTAACGCTGCCGCCAGACCGGAGGCCGCATGAGCGTTTCCCGAGCACTGCCCGCGGTTGCGGTGGGCGAGTGGCGCGCGATGCTGCGCAACCAGGTGGCCGTCGCTGCCGGCATCCTGATGCTGGCGCTCACGCTCGTCGCCATCGTCGTCAGCCATGAGCGCGTCACCGCTGTCAATGCCGAACGGGCGCGCTTCCAGAGCACGGTCGACGCCCAGTGGGCCAACCAGCCGGACCGCCACCCGCACCGCGTCGTCCATTACGGGCACTATGTGTTCCGCCCGCTGAGCCCCCTCGCCTTCTTCGATTTCGGCGTCGATCCGTTCACCGGCAGCACGCTGTTCCTGGAAGGTCACCGCCAGAACAGCGCCAACTTCAGCGACGCCGCCCAGTCGTCGGTGCTGCTGCGTTTCGGCCAATTGACGCCGGCCTTCGTGCTGCAGGTACTGACACCGTTGCTGATCGTGTTCCTCGCCTTCGGCAGCGTCGCGCGCGAACGCGAACGCGGCCAGTTGCGGCTGCAGATCGTGCAGGGCGTGCGCGGCGCGACGCTGTTGCTTGGCAAGCTCGCGGCCCACGCGGGTGTGGCGCTGCTGCTGGGGGCGCCGGCCTTCATCGCGCTGGTGGCGATCGCCGTCATGCACCCGGCCGTCGCGGCCGAAGCGCTGGCCCTGATGGCCGGGTATGCGCTGTACCTCTTGGTGTGGGTCGTGGCGGCCGTGCTGGTGTCGGCGTCGCTGCCCCGGGCGCGTGACGCGCTGCTGGCGCTGGTGGCCGGCTGGATCGTCACGGCGATCCTGCTGCCGCGCGTGATGCCCGATATCGCCGCCGGTGACGTGGGCCGCCCGAGCCGTATCGAAACCGAGGTCGCCATCCACGAGCGGCTCGCCGCGATCGGCGACAGCCACAATCCGGACGACCCGTACTTCAAGGCGTTCCGGGCGCGCACGCTGGCGCACTATGGCGTGACGAGCGTGGAAGACCTGCCGGTCAACTACAGCGGCCTGTTGATGGCCGAGGGGGAGCGCATGACGAGCGCCCTGTTCGATGAATTCATGCGCGCCGATCATGCGCGTCAGAGTGAAGAAAGCGCGATCGTGCACTCGGCCAGCGTGGCCAGTCCGCTGATCGCGCTGCGCCGCATGTCGACCGCACTGTCCGGCACCAACCTCGACAGTCATGCGCGCTTCCTGCTCGAAGGTGAACGCTACCGCTATGCGTTCGTCCAGCGGCTCAATGGCCTGCACGTCAACGTCGTCACGCCCACCGGCGCCGGCGACGAGCGCATCGACAAGCACCATTGGGAAGACACGCCGCGCTTCGGCTACGCTCCCGCGCCGTTCGGCGACGTCGCCGCGCGCCACGCCTGGCCCGCATTCGCCCTGCTGGGTGCCTGGCTGCTGGCGTTATGCGCCATCGGCGGCTGGGTCGCCAAACGTCTGGAAAGGAATCCGGCATGAAAACACTGTTATTGGAACTGCGCCAGATCGCACATTCGCGCCTGGCTATCGGTGCCGTCGTGCTGCTGATGCTGTTGTCTGCCCTGTCCGTCTGGACCGGCCTGCATACCGTGAGCCAGCAGCGCGCCACGCTCGAGCGCATCGCTGCAAGCCATGCTCACGACCGCGCAGCCATCCTGGCCACGCAGCTGCAGGTTGGCAGTAACACAGGGAGCGCCGAGGCCGGCGCGGTCGGCTACTACTTGCCCCACCTGACCGTCAATCCGCCGTCGCCGCTGGCATTCGCCGCCATCGGCGGGCGCGACCTGCAGCCGTCGGCGCTGCGCGTGCGCATCCTTGGTCTGCAGTCGCAACTGTACGAATCCGAGTCGATCAATCCCGAACTGGCGATGCCGGGGCGCTTCGATTTCGCATTCGTGCTGGTGTACCTGACGCCACTGTTCGTCATCGCGCTGATGCACGATCTGGTCTCGAGCGAGCGCGAAGCCGGCCGCCTGCGCCTGCTGGCGTCCCTGCCCAAAGGCGCGGCCAATACCTGGCGCCGCCGCGTCGGCTTGCGCTATGGATTGCTATGGCTCGCTGCGCTGCTGCCACTGGCGGTGGGGACGTTTGTCGCCGGGGCTGGCGTGACCGGCTTCGCCCGGATTGCGCTGGTGGCGACGCTGTACCTGGCGTTCTGGTTCGGCCTCGCGGCCTGGGTGGCAGCGCGTGCGCGCACGTCGGCCGGCAGCGCCGCGATCCTGCTGGCGAGCCTGGTGGGACTGACGATGATCCTGCCGACGCTGGCCGATGCGGGCATCGCGCGCCTGTCGCCGGTGTCGAAAGGTGTCGAGCTGGCGCTGGCGCAACGTCAGGCCGTGCACTCGGCGTGGGACGTGCCCAAGCCCGAGACATTCGAGAAATTCTTCCGCACCCATCCCGAATGGAAGGACACGGCGCCGGTCACCGGGCGCTTCCACTGGAAATGGTATTACGCGATGCACCAGGCGGGCGACGATGCGGTGGCGCCCAGCGTGGCGCAGTACCGCGCCAGCATGATGGCGCGCGAAGACTGGACCGCGCGCGCGGGGCTGCTGCTGGCGTCGGTGAACGTGCAGGTGCTGCTGCACCGGCTGGCCGATACCGATTTGGCCTCGCAACTGGCGTACCACGACCGGATCGGGGCGTATCACACGCGGCTGCGGCAGTTCTTCTATCCGTACATGTTTGATGAGCGCCCGTTCACACCAAGCGATGCGGCGAAATTGCCCGTGTACGACGGCCGTGCGATGACAGGGACGCTGGCGCCGGGGCAGTTGCTGGCGCTGGCCGTGCTGGCCTTGTTGCTATTGGCGGTGGGGCTGCGCGCTTTGCGCAGAGTGCGGTAGGGTTGGCGGCCAGGCCGCCAACCCTGTCGATCAGAACTCTTCCCAGCCGTCGCCGGTGCTGGCGTTGGCGTTGGCGGTCGCTGCCTTCGCTGTCTGCGCCGGCTTCACCGGCTTCGCGGCCGGCGGGGTATCGGCGCGGGTTGTCGTCACGACCGGTTTTACCGGCGCTTTCGCTACCGGCTTCAGCGCAGGTTTGGCCACCACTGGCGGCGTCGCTTTGGCCACCGCAGGCGGTGCTGCATTGCTCACCATCTTCGGCGCACTGGTCACCACGCGCGGCTTGGCCACGACTGCGCGCACGCCTGACGGCGTCACGAGCTTGAACTCGCCCACGGTCTGCGCCAGCTTGGCCGCTTCTTCCTGCAACGATGTCGCCGCCGCCGACGCCTGTTCGACCAGCGCCGCATTCTGCGTCGTCACCTGATCCATCTGCGCGATAGCGCCGTTGATCTGCTCGATGCCGGCTGTCTGCTCCTGGCTGGCGGCGGTGATCTCGGACATGATGTCGGTCACGCGGTTCACGCTTTGCACGATTTCGGCCATCGTCGTGCCGGCGCGGTCCACCAGTTCCGAGCCGTGGTGCACCTTTTCGACCGAATCGTCGATCAGCACCTTGATTTCCTTCGCTGCCGCCGCGCTGCGCTGCGCCAGGCTGCGCACCTCGCCTGCCACTACCGCAAAGCCGCGCCCCTGCTCGCCGGCGCGTGCTGCCTCGACGGCTGCGTTCAGGGCCAGAATATTGGTCTGGAACGCGATGCCATCGATCACGGCGATGATGTCGACGATGCGCGTGGCCGACGTATTGATCGCGCCCATCGTCTGTACCACCTCGGCCACCACGGCGCCGCCCTTGCCTGCCACTTCCGATGCCGACGTGGCCAGCGCATTGGCCTGGCGCGCGTTGTCGGCGTTCTGCTTGACGGTCGATGTCAGTTCTTCCATCGACGAGGCGGTTTCTTCCAGCGAGCCGGCCTGCTGCTCGGTACGCGACGACAGATCCAGGTTGCCGGCCGCAATTTCGCTGGAAGCGGTGGCGATATTGTCGGTACCGGTGCGGACCTGGCCGACGATGCGCACCAGTGAATCGTTCATGTCCTTGAGCGCCTGCAGCAGGCGGCCGGTTTCGTCGGTCGAGGTGACCTCGATGGTCTGGGTCAGGTCGCCCTGAGCCACGGCGCCGGCGATCTTCACGGCCTGCTCGATCGGACGCACGATCGCGCGCACCAGCAGGTAGCCAACCAGCGCGGCCATGACGAGGCCAAAGGCCAGGCCGGCCAGGCACACCGCGCGCACCAGCTCAAAAGTAGCCTGCGACGCCTGGTATTCGGCCAGTGCCGCAGCCTGCTGTTCGTTGATCAGCCGGATGCCCAGGGTATTCAGCGATGCATACAGCTGCGTCATCGGCCCGTTCAGCAACTGGATCGCCTGCGCATTGTCATTGGCGCGGATCGCCGCCACTGCCGGCAGCAGGCCGCCATCGAGGAACGCCTTGCGCGCCGCGGCGATCTCCCCGACCAGCGCGCGCTCCTTCTCGCTCATCGGAATCTGCGTGAACTCGCCCCACAGCTTGGTGATGGTGGCGCTCGTTGCAGCGACGGTGTCCATGGCAGCGCTGCGCTGACCGGCATCTTCCAGGTTGACGGCTTTCGCGACGGCCAGCTGGTTTGCCGTGATCAGCTGGGTGACTTCGCCGGCCTGGCTCAATCCAACCAGGCGGCGATCGTACATCTGCTTGAG
Organism: Oxalobacteraceae sp. CFBP 13730; assembly: GCA_014841835.1. Taxonomy (GTDB): domain Bacteria; phylum Pseudomonadota; class Gammaproteobacteria; order Burkholderiales; family Burkholderiaceae_D; genus Telluria. The sequence goes on from JACYUQ010000001.1 coordinate 417,523, forward strand.
CTCAGCGTTGGCCGTACCGAGGTTGTAGATGCCGATGACGGCGCCGGCGATGAGTTCGACCGCGAGGAACGCGATGACGAAAATGAGGCGCGACTTGATGCTGAGATGTTTGAACATGTTCGCTGGGCTGACGTGAGAAGGAATAAAAAAGGTGTTTTATTGGATTATAGAAACTTATCCTTACCCATGGGAAGTATTGAGCGCAAGATTGACGGGTTCCCTGTACAAGCGGGGCTGGGCGTCGCTGGTCCGCAACAACCCGATGGCCACCCGTGCAAGCTGCGCCTTGGCAAAAATGACAAGCGCACTGTGAACAGGCAACTTTGTCGATAAAATGCCATGATTGTCCACGCCGTCCCATCGAAGCCCCCATGACACTTCCCGTCCTGCTCAACCTGGCCATTGCCCTGGCCGTCTGCGTTTTCCTGTACCGGTTGCAGGCCAACCATGTTTCGTTCACCAAGCGCGTGTTCGCCGGCCTCGGTCTTGGCGTCGTGCTCGGCGCCGCGCTGCAGGTGATGTACGGCGTGGGTGAACCCGAAATCAAGGCCACCAATGAATGGCTGAACGTGATCGGCAGTGGCTATGTCCAGCTGCTGCAGATGATCATCATTCCATTGATCATGGTCTCGATCATCCAGGCGATCCTGAAGCTGCGCGACGCCTCGTCGCTTGGCAAGATCAGCACACTGACGATCGGCATCCTGCTCATCACGACCATCGTGGCGGCCTCCATCGGCATCCTGATGGCCAAGCTGTTCGGCCTGACGGCGGTCGGCCTGACCTCCACCGCCGCCGAAGTCGCACGCGGCGAGTACATGCAGGGCAATCTGGCGGCGGCCAAGGAACTGTCGCTGCCGTCGCTGCTGCTGTCCTTCATCCCGGCCAACCCGTTCCTCGACATGACCGGTGCGCGCAAGACGTCGACCATCGCGGTGGTGGTGTTCTCGATCTTCATCGGCGTCTCGGCCACCGGCATCGCCGGCAAGAAGCCGGAAGTGTTCACGTCGTTCAGCAGCTTCGTGCACGTCGCGCACGTGATCGTGATGCGCATGGTCACGCTGGTGCTGCGCCTGACCCCGTACGGCGTGTTCGCGCTGATGGCCAAGGTGGTCTCGAGCTCGAGCTGGCAAGACATTCTTGGCCTGCTCAATTTCGTGGTTGCCTCGTATGCCGCGCTGGCGCTGATGTTCTGCGTCCACCTGGCGATGGTCGCAGCGTCCGGCCTGAAGCCATGGCGCTATGTGAAGAAGATCTTCCCGGTGCTGGTCTTTGCGTTCACGTCGCGCACCAGCGCCGGCTCGATCCCGATGAGCGTGGCCACGCAGACTGCGCGTCTGGGCACGCCGGAAGGCACGGCCAACTTCGCCGCCTCGTTCGGTGCCACGATCGGCCAGAATGGCTGCGCCGGCATCTACCCGGCCATGCTGGCGGTGATGATCGCGCCAACGGTCGGCGTCGATCCGTTCACGGCCGCGTTCCTGCTGCCACTGCTGGCGATCATCGCCTTCGGCTCGATCGGCGTGGCCGGCGTCGGTGGTGGCGCCACGTTCGCGGCGTTGATCGTGCTGTCGGCCATGGACTTGCCGGTGGCGCTCGCGGGCCTGTTGATCTCGGTCGAACCGCTGATCGACATGGGCCGTACAGCCCTGAACGTCAGCGGCTCCATTGCCGCCGGCACCGTTACCAGCCGGGTCATGGGACAGACCGACATGCGGGTGTTCGAGGATGACGCCGACATCAACCTGGACAGCGAGGCGCGGGCCGTCTGATGCTGTTAGAAGCCGGCCGTGCACGGAACAATCGTGCGCTGAGGCCGTCGTGAAACCTTCTATGATGACGCCAAGATAACTTTTTGGCGGACTTCATGGAACAAAAATGGCCACAGCAAATCTGGGTCGTCCGGCACGGACAAAGCGCCGGCAATGTCGCGCGCGACCTGGCTGAAGCAGCCGCGGGGCACCGCATCGACATCGCCGAGCGCGATGTCGACGTGCCATTGTCCGGGCTGGGCGAACGCCAGTCCGACGCCCTCGGCGCCTGGTTCGCGTCGCTGCCCGAGGCGCAGCGCCCGACCGTCGTACTGCATTCGCCGTACGTGCGCGCGACCGAAACCGCCAACCTCGTGATGCGCCACCTGGACCGCAACGACCTGTGTGTGCGCGAAGACGAGCGCCTGCGCGAGAAGGAATTCGGCGTACTCGACCGCCTGACCACGCACGGCATCGCGCACGATTTTCCCGACCTCTACGAGCAGCGCCATCACGTTGGCAAGTTCTATTTCCGCCCTCCCGGCGGCGAAAGCTGGTGCGACGTGATCCTGCGCCTGCGCAGTGTCATGGATACGATCGAACGGGAATTTGCCGGCGAGCGCGTGCTGATCGTTGCGCACCAGGTCACGGTCAATTGCTTCCGCTACCTGTTCGAACACCTCACCGAAGCGCAGATCCTCGAATTCGACCGCAATGGCGATGTCCCGAACTGCTCCGTCACGTCCTACGAATTCGATCCCGAGGCCGGCAAGCGCGGCGACCTGTCGCTGCGCCTGGTCAATTTCGTCGCGCCGCTGGAAGAGACCGGCACCCCGGTCACGGTGGCCAAGGACGTCGCCTCCGCGCCCAACGCGTAGGGTTACCTGCCATGGACGCGAACCAGGTACACGACGTCGACGCCGCCATGCTGGCCGCCTGGCCGCTGCCGCAACCGGGCACCGGGGGCGACAAGGAAATGCGCGGCCACATCCTGATCATCGGCGGCTCGCGCGAGATGCCGGGCGCCATCATCCTGGCGGCCACGGCGGCGCTGCGCGCGGGGGCCGGCAAGCTCACGATCGCGACCGGCGCCAGCGTGGCCCAGCTGGTGGCGCTGGCGATGCCCGAGGCGCGCGTCATTGGCCTCACCGAGCACGCTACCGATGGCTTCAGCCTTGATGCCGTGGCCAGCCTCGACCCGCTGGCCGATCGCGTCAACGCCGTGCTGGTCGGTCCCGGCATGCGCGACGAAGTGAGCACGGCGCGCCTGGTGCATGCACTGTTGCCGCGCCTGGTCGAGGCGGATGTTGGCCTGGTGCTCGACGCCTGCGCAATGGACGTCCTGCTGTATCCGCCAGAGAACTGGCCGGAGGGCAAGCCGATGCGCTTCGAGCGCCCCGTGATCATGACGCCGCACTGCGGCGAAATGGCCCATTTGACCGGCATTGACAAGGATTGCATCATCGGCCTGCCCGATGCACCGGCCCTGGCCGCGGCGCGCGACTGGAACGCCGTGATCGCGCTCAAGGGTGCACGCACCGTCGTCGCCGCACCGGACGGCACACTGTGGCAGCACGAAGGCGCCGGCAATATCGGATTGGCCAGTTCCGGCTCGGGCGACGTGCTGGCCGGCATCATCGGCGGTCTGCTGGCGCGCGGGGCGACCGAAACGCAGGCCGCCTGCTGGGGCGTGGCACTGCATGCGCGCGCCGGCGACCGGCTGGCGCAGCGGCTGGGCACGCTCGGCTATCTGGCACGGGAAATCGCCGCCGAGGTGCCAGCATTGCTGGAACAGATCAGTCGGCAGGACGGGTCAGCAGCAGAGGCGGCAAAGCCGGCGTCGGGCGACGTGCACCTGGGAACGTAGCTCACTGGCAGTCACCGTAAGTGTGTAAATAATGTTACCAATTTCCGTAAGTGTGCGGTATCTAACGAACCAGCTGTCGGGCTTGCGGTCTAATCGACACAGATGCATTGGAACACATTGAAGTGGAACAAGATTTACTGAAGTACGCACCGGGGCCGCGTATTGCGTGGGTACCCTCACCGTTTCACCAGCGCCGATCGCGTGTCGGTGGAACTGACCTGGCGCCGCAATGTCCCGAGATCGATTCGGACCCTGCGGCACACAAATAGACGTCAATCGAGGAGTCAAAAATGAATGCAATGACCAAGGCACCAAAAATCCTGCTGACCGCTGCCGTGCTGGCAACCCTGCTGGGCGCATGCAAGAAAGACGAAGCAGCGACCACCACGACCGTTCCAGCCGACACCTCGGCCACCATGCCTAGCGGCACCTCGGGCGCCACCGGCACCATGGGTGACACCGGCACCGGCGCAACCGGCACCGGCACCACGGGTACGGGCGACATGGGCACGGGCGCTGCTGCTGGCACCACCGGCACCACCACCGATACGTCGGGCGCGGCTGGCACCACCGGTACCACTGGCGCCACCGGCACCACGGGCATGACCGGCACCGCAGAAGGCGCCACCAGCCCACAGACCACCGATCCAACCAGCACCACCACGCCGCCAACCGGCACGACCGGCAAGTAATTGCGGTCAAACGACTGAACATTGCCCCGCAGGCTGAGGCAGCGTCAGTGCAGCATGGCAGCCCGGCTTCTCAGTCGGGCTGTTTGTTTTGGGACGGCGCTGGCGGCAATGCCGGCATCCCCTCTGCCACGTCGCGGATCAATTGTTCAACAACGAGAAAATCGGCCGGCTTGGTCAGATGATGATCGAACCCCGCCTGGCTTGAGCGCCGCCGGTCCTGCTCTGCCCCCCAGCCCGTGAGAGCGATCAGCCTCGCGCCTTGCATGCCGGGTATGCGGCGCAGCGCTTCGGCTGCGTCATACCCGGTCATGTCGGGCAGCCCGATATCGAGGAACACGATGTGCGGCAGCAGCGCGGCCGCCTGCAGCAGGGCCGTGGCACCATCGTGCACGGCCGTCACCGCATGCCCGTTCATCTCGAGCAGCGCCTGCAGCGTCTCGGCCGCATCGACGTTATCGTCCACCACCAGGATCCGCAGCACACCCGGCTCGGTGCGCGTTACCGGCAACGCGGCCACGGCCGCCGCGGGGGGCGTGGCGCTGTCGGCCGGCAATGGCAGCCAGACCGTGAACTGGCTGCCCTGACCGACTCCGGCACTGCTGGCGGCCACCCGGCCGCCATGCAGCTTCACCAGGCGCTGCACCAGGTTCAAGCCAACACCCAGGCCGCCCTGCGCCATCTCGGCGCCAGCATGGGCCTGCGCGTACATGTCGAACACGCCCTGCAGCGCATCGGCGGCAATGCCGATGCCATTGTCCAGCACCGAGATCGCGACTTCATCGCCTTCGATCTGCGCCCGGATTTCCAGCGCCCCGCCCGGTGGCGTGTACTTGGCCGCGTTGTTGAGCAGGTTGCTCAGGATCTGGGCCACGCGATGGCGATCGGCGTGCAGTCCCACGTGCCCATCGGGCAGATGCACGGCCAGCGCGTGGCGGCCACGCTCGACCAGCGGCATGCTCATGTCGACGGCTTCGCGCACCGCGTCGGCCAGCAGCACACGCTCGTAGCGCAGCGTGACCTTGCCTTCGGCCAGGCGCGCCATGTCGAGCAGATCGTCCACCAGATGCACCATGTGATCGACCTGGCGCCGCATGATCGCCTGCACATCGCCGCTGGCCGCACCGATGCGCATCAGCTCCAGGCCCGAGCGGATCGGCGCCAGCGGATTGCGCAGTTCATGCGCGAGCGTAAACAGGAAGTCGCTCTGCGCCCGGTTCTTCGCGCCCAGTTCGCGCGCCAGCCGGTGCAGTTCCTGTTCGGCCTGCTTCTGGCTGTCGATGTCGAGCGTGACACCGTCGAAGCGTTCGGGCTGGCCATTCTTGTCCAGACCACACCAGCCGATGGCGCGCAACCAGCGCGGCGCGGCGTCGCCGCCGTCCGCTGCCGCAACGCGCGTACGGAATTCAAGGTCCAGCGGCGCGCCGGCCCGCACTGCGTGCTCGATGCTCTCGGCCAGGCGTTCGCGGTCTTCGCGATCGACTGCTGCCAGCAGCTCGCTCACCGACGCGGGGCGCCCGATGTCGACACCGAAATGCAGGGCCATCTCGGCATTGATCTGGAAATGCGTGAACGGCACGTCGGCGTACCAGACGCCGATATCGCCCGCCTCGGACACACGCTCGAAGCGCTCCTGTAACAGCTTGCGCGCATGCACGTCGATCACGGTACCGACATAGCCATCCGGCTCCCCGGCGGCATCCACGCGCGGCAGGCCGGCATCGATGAACCAGCGGTAGCTGCCGTCGTGGCCGCGCAGGCGGTAGTCGAGCGAAAACGGCTGGCGCGCCGCACTGGCGGCCATGAAGATCTCGCCCGAACGCGCGGCGTCATCGGGGTGCACGTTCTCGAGCCAGCCCATCCCCAGGTCCTGCTCGGGCGTGCGGCCGGTGTAGTCATACCAGCGCCGGCTCAGATAGGTGCACAGGCTGTCGTTGTCGGTGGTCCAGAGCATCGCGGGTGAAGCATCGATCAGCGCCCGCACATGCGCTTCGCGCGCCTGTGCATCGCGTGCGTTCTGGCGCCGCTCGCGGCCCAGCGCCACCTGGGTGCCGATGCGCGCCAGCAGCTCGTTGGCCGAAAACGGCTTGACCAGATAGTCGTCGGCACCGGCCTGCAAGCCCTCGACCTTGGCTTCTTCGCCGGCGCGCGCCGACAGCAGCATCACGGGCAGATGACGCAGCGACTCGCTGGCGCGCACCTTGGCGATCAGGCCGAAGCCGTCCAGGCGCGGCATCATCACATCCGACAGCAACAGGTCGGGCGGGTCCAGCAACGCCATCTCATAAGCTGCCTGGCCGTCGGCCACCGCGCGCACGTCGGCATGCGGTTCGAGCAGCGATTTCAGATAGGCGCGCATGTCGTTGTTGTCGTCGGCGACCAGGATGCGTGGTCGCGGGTCATGCTGCGCTTCGTGCTGCACCTTGGACTGCGCGGGCGCGCTCGTGTCCGGGTCCGAATCCGGCGCCGGCGCAGCGCCCTCCTGCGTGTCGGGCAGCCAGCGCATTGCTTCCTCGACGAACGCCGCGCCCATGCGCTGGCGATCGCCCATCGCCTCCGGCGCCTGCACGATGCGGTCCGCCGGCAGATGGGCGTCGCCAAACGGCAGGTCGACATCGAAGCGTGTGCCTTCGCCGAAGGTGCTCGACACCGCGATCGTCCCGCCGTGCAGGCGCACCAGTTCCTGGATCAGCGCCAGGCCAATGCCGGTGCCTTCATAGGTCCGGCCCGGCGCGCCCTCGATGCGGTGGAAGCGCTCGAACATGCGCGGCAGTTCGTGCTCGGGAATCCCGGTGCCGGTGTCCTGCACCGACAGCCGCGCCATGCCGGCATGTTCGCGCAGGCGCACCGTCACGCCGCCGTGCAGCGTGAACTTGAAGGCGTTCGACAGCAAATTGAAGACGATCTTTTCCCACATGTCGCGATCGACGAACACCGGCTGGGTCAGTGGCTGCAGATCGACGGTGTAATCCAGGCCACCCTTGGCCATGGCCGATTCGAACACGCCGGCCAGGTCGACCGTCAGGCGCGCGAGGTCGACCGGCATGTAGCTGGCCTGCACGCGGCCCGCTTCGATGCGCGAAAAGTCGAGCAGCGAATTGACCAGCTTGAGCAGGCGCAGCGAATTGCGGTGCGTGAGTTCGATGCGCTGGCGCTGGATCGCATTCATCGACTCAGGCGCATCGGCCAGCGCATCGTCGAGCGGGCCCAGGATCAGCGTCAGCGGCGTGCGGAACTCATGCGAGACGTTCGAGAAGAACGCCGTCTTGGCGCGGTCGATCTGGGCCAGTTCTTCGGCGCGGCGCTGTTCCTGCTCATAGGCGACGACGTTGCCCACCGCGGTATTGACGGCCGCGCCAAGCAAGGCGTAGAAGTTGCGGTAGTCGGCGTCGAGCGCGCGGCGCACGCTGACCCCGGCCACGACAAAGCCGAACAACGCCTGCTGGCCGGGCAAGGTCAGTGGCAGCACCAGCGCCGAGCGCGGCGCGTCGTCGTACGGTCCACAGGCAATACCGCCGAGGCGCGCCGCGACGTCATCGACCTGATGGACGCCGTGCGACGCACTGCTGCGGGCAAACGGCCAGATGCTGTCGTCAACGGCGCTTGACTCGGGCGCCAGCGCACTGCCCGGCGTCAGCCCGGCGCTGCCGCGCAGCACCAGCATGCCGGTCTCGGCATCGATCTGGTAAAACAGCACGAACGGCACGTCCGCCGTCATCTGCGCGCAGTGGCTGGCCAGCTGCGTGCCGATCTCACCGATCGAGCGCACGCCCGCCAGGCTGGCGGTCAGGTCGCGCAAGCCCTTGCTGCGGCGCGCGCTGAGCACCTGGGCCGTGGTTTCGGTAATCGGGTGGAAGATTCCGCCGATCGCGCCCGACTCGTCGCGGATCGGCGAGAACGAGAACGTCATATTGGCTTCTTCGAGGTAGCCGCTGCGATCCAGAAACATCTGCTGGTCGCGGATATACGCACCGGAGCCCTGGTGCGCCAGTTCGAAGGCCTCACCCACGACCGGCAGGGCCGAGGCCCAGACCACCTTGAACGGCGCGCCCATGGCCGCCGGATGCAGGTCGCCACAGATCGGGCGGTAGGCGTCGTTGTAGATCTGGATGTCATCCGGACCCCAGCAGACCAGGATCGGGAACGTCGAGGACAGGCACAGGCTGACCGATGTGCGCAGACTCTGCGGCCATCCGGACGGCGCGCCGAGCGGTGTGGCCGACCAGTCCATGCTGCGGATCAGTTCACCCATCTCGCCCCCACCGGCGAGCCAATTCAGGTCGTCATTGGCGAACAAGGCGATGGGCTGGACGACGGGCATGGGGCTGGACCTTACGGGGAAAAGAACGACGGCGTGGCACTGCGCGAAGGCGCATTAACTGTTGTGCATGCTGCTTGATGGCAAGGCAACTTGCAGGACAGCCGCTATTAGACCATAACCCGTCGCCCGCTGGTTGCCGTCATGCTATTTTGCAACGCAAATTCGATCACCACAAGTCACCATGAATGAGAAACGGCCAGTACATGACTGGCCATTTCTCACTCTTGGGCAATGTTGGCAGGACGACGTGCGGTGCCCTGCCCTGATGGATCAGACCGGCGCCACCTTGGCCCGGCCGCGCCCTGTCACCATCTGCACGAGGCGCATGATCACCCGATACACCAGGCGCACCAGCGTCAGCGCCAGAATGGCTTCGACGAAGGTCATCAGAAACGCTACCAGTGCGTTGCGGTGCTCGGCGCGGCGGCCATACTTGGCCACCATGCGGTCGCGTGCGATCTCGATGCTGTCATAGAAGGTTGGCACCACCAGCAGCGTCAGAATGGTCGACGTGATCGTGCCGCCGATGATCGAAATCGCCAGTGGCTGGTAGAACTCGCCCGAGTCACCCAGGGCCAGCGCCACCGGCAGCATGCCGGCGATCAGCGCGAAGGTGGTCATCAGGATCGGCCGCAGGCGCTTGCGCCCGGCCGCCATCAGCGCTTCTTCGCGGTCCATGCCTTCGTGCTCGAGCGCCCGGGCCGCGTCGAGCAGCAGGATCGCGTTCTTGGCCACCAGCCCCATCAGCATCAGGATGCCGATCATGCTCATCAGGTTGAGCGTGTTGCCGGTCATGATCAGGGCCAGTACGACCCCAATCAGCGACAGCGGCAACGACAGCATCACGCCGATCGGCGCCGTGAACGAACCGAACTGCATCACGAGGATCAGGTACATCAGCGCAATGCCCGAGAACAGCGCAATGATCATTTGCTTGAAGAGTTCCTGCTGGTCTTCGCCCGAGCCACCCAGCGCCAGGCCATAACCCGGCGGGAAGTCGAAGGTACGCGCCAGTTTCATGGCGTCTTCCGTGACGTTGCCGGCCGAACGGCCCTGGGCATTGGCCGACACGGTGATCATGCGCTCGCCGTTCTTGTGGCGGATCGCCGACGGGCCCTTGCCCATCGTGATCGAGGCGATCTGCTCAAGCGGCACCATCATGCCGGTGCCGGTGACGGGGATCGGCAGGCGCTCGATGCTGTCGGTATTGACACGGTCGTCCGGATGCAGGCGCACGGCGACGTCGCGGGTTTCGCCGGTCGGATCGACCCAGTCGCCCACTTCGATGCCGGCGAATGCCACCCGCAGCGACTGCGCCGCTTCGCCCACCGAAATGCCCAGGGCATTGGCCAGACCCCGGTCGAGCACGATCTGCAGCTCGTTCTTCGGATCCTGCTCGGACAGCGCGACGTCGACCGCACCCGGCACTTCACGCAGCTTTTCCATGTAGGCAGTGGTCAGCTCCATGAGTTTGCGCGAATCGGGACCGGTAAATTCCACCTGCACCGGCTTGCCGTTGCCGGACAGGTCATCGATGACCGTGTATTCGGCGCCCACCAGGCTGGCAATCTTGGCACGCAGTTCGATGGCCACTTCGGACGCGGTACGCTTGCGTTCGCTGCGCTTGCCGATGTCGACGTAGATCGTGCCGCCGCTGGTCTTGACGTTGCTGTTGGTGTCCTTCGTTTCAGGCAAGGTGCGGGCCAGTACGGCTGCCGCTTCGAGCTTGCGGCGTGCATACTCGATTGACGACGAGGCCGGCGTGCGCACCTCGATCTGCAGGTTGCCCGAGTCCTGCTTGGGCAGGAAGCTCGAACCGCCAAAGAAATGGTGCATGGCCAGCGCACCGATCAGGCTGACAACTGCCAGGCACGCCATGGCGCGGCGGTGATGCAGCGCCCAGGCGATCACGCGGCCATAGCGGTCGGCCTGGTGGTCGAACCAGTGATTGAAGCGATCCAGCACGGCGCCGATGCCGGTCTTCGGGCGGCTGTGGTGATCCGGCGGATCGCCCCAGAAGGCCGACATCATCGGGTCGAGCGTGAACGAAATGAACAGCGAGACGATGACCGAGCAGGTCACGGTCAGCGCGAACGGGCGGAACCATTCGCCGGACACGCCCGGCATGAAGGCCACCGGCACGAACACGGCCATGATCGAGAACGTGGTCGCGGCCACCGCCATGCCGATCTCGGCGGTGCCTTCGAGCGCGGCGGTGCGGCGGTCGGACCCCATCTCCATATGGCGCACGATGTTTTCACGCACCACGATCGCATCGTCGATCAGCACGCCGATCGCCAGCGACAGGCCCAGCAGCGTCATGAAGTTCAGCGTGAAGCCGCACAGCCAGACCGCGATGAACGCTGCCAGCACTGACGTCGGCAGCGCCAGCGCAGTGATCAGCGTCGAGCGCCAGGAGTTGAGAAACGCGTAGACGACGAACACGGTCAGCACGGCGCCCAGCACCAGCGCTTCGATCACGTTGTTCAGGCTCGACTGCGCGTCCTTGCCACCGTCGCGCACGACTTCGAGTTCGGTGCCGGCCGGCAGCAGCTTGCTCTGCGCCGCCACCACTTCGTGCACCCGCTTGGCCAGCGACACGGTCGAGGCGTCACGTGAGCGCGAAATCTGCAGGCCCACGTTCGGCTTACCACTGCGCACCGACAGCGTACTGACGTCGGCGAAGCCATCACGGATCTCGGCCACCTGGTTCAGGCGCACGATCTGGTCGCCATTGCGCTTGACGACGATCTGCGAAAAGTCTTCCGGCCGCTCGATGCGCCCGACCAGGCGAATGCCTTTTTCGTCGAGTTCGCTACGCAGCTTGCCCACCGGCGCATTGGTATTCCCGTTACGCAGCGCGTTGGTGACATCGGACGCCGAGACATTGAATTCGCTCAGCTTCTCGGCGCGCAGCAGTACCGACAGCTCACGGCGCAGCGCGCCATTGACGACCACGGTCGAGACGCCGTCGATGCCGCGGAATTCGTCGGCCAGCACGTCTTCGGCGTAGCGCGAGATTTCGGCGTGGCTCTGGGTGCTCGACGACAAGGCCAGCGACATGATCGGCTGGGCCGACGGATCGATCCGGCGCAGCACTGGCTCGCGCATCTCGATCGGCAGCTTGTAGCGCACCGCGGCAATCGCATTGCGCACGTCGTCCGAGGCTTCGATCAGGTCGCGGTTGAAGTCGAACTCCATCCAGATCGAGGCACCGCCTTCGTACGAATTGGAATTGACGTCCTTGACGCCCTGGATCGCCTGCATCTGCTTTTCGAGGCGGTTGGTGATCTCGCGCTCGGCGGTCTCGGGCGATGCGCCCGGATACGGGATGTCGACGACGATGATCGGGATCTGGACATCCGGCTCCTGGTTGACCTTCAGCTTGGACAGGGCCAGCAGGCCGATGGCCATCATCGCGACGATGATGACAATCGTCGCGACCGGTTTCTTGACACTAAAATTGGACAGGAACATGGTGGGTTTTCCTTTGGTGTTCCTGATTTACTTGCCCTGGACCGCGCCGGCACCTGCGCCGGCGCCATTGGCGCTGGCCACACGGGCGTTCGGCATGTCGACCTTCTGGCCGTCCTTCAGGTTCGACGTCGGCGCACGCAGCACCACGTCGCCGGCCACGAGACCCTGCTTGATCTCGATATTGCCGGTGCGTGCGTCGCGCGCGCCGACCACCAGCTTAACCTTCGACAGCGTCTTGTCCTTGATGCGCCAGGTGTGGCTGGCGTCGCCCACGCGCACCAGCGCGCTCTCGGGCAGCATCAGCGCGTCGGTCGCGGCAGCGTCGACACGCCCTTCGGCGTACAGGCCGGCGACGCGCGGCTGCGCATTGTCGACAAAGCCCACCAGCACCTCGACCTGGCGCGTGACTGGATTGGCTGCCGGATCGATGCGCTTGACCACGCCGGCAAAGGTCTGGTCCGCGTAGCCATTGACGCGGAAGTTGACCTTCTGGCCGATCTTGACGGTGCTGACCGAATCGGCCGAGACCGCGCCCTCAAAGCGCATGCTGGTCGGATCGATGACCTTGACAAGTTCCTTGCCGATGGTGGCGGTGTCGCCATTCGAGACCTTGCGCTCGGAAACGATGCCGTCGAATGGCGCGCGCACGGTGGTGCGGGCCAGTTGCTGGCGCGCGGTGGCCACGCGGCTGCGCGAGCTCGACAGTTCGCTCATGGCGTTGTTGCGCGCCATTTCGGCGTCGTCGAGTGCCTTGGCGGAGGTCATGCCCGACGCCGTCAGGGTTTTCAGGCGCTCGAGCTGGCGGTTGGCCTGGTCGACCGCCAGTGAGGCGGCGCGCTGCATGTCTTCGGCCGACATCAGGGTATCGCGGATCGAGGTTTCGTCGAGGCGCACCAGCACGTCGCCGCGCTTGACCGGCTCGCCGTTTTCCTTGAGCACCTGCAGCACGATGGCCGAGACTTCGGCACGCAGGTCGGCGCGGCGCTCGGGCTCGATCGAGCCGGTAATCACCGGGCCCGACGACACCGACGCGCTCTGGATCGTCAGGACATCCTCTTGCGCCACAGTCAGCTGGGTCGGCTTGTTGTCCTTGCCCTCGGGGGCTTTGGCATCCTTGCCGCAAGCAACGAGACTTGATGCGATGGCTAGAACGAGGAGTGTTTTGCGCAGCATGGTGGTTCTCCGGAAATGGACTCGGTGTTTTTATAAAAATAAGGTCAGATACATCCAGCGCGCAGTATTCAGGAGGTCTCCAGCAGCGTCAATTGACGAACCTGTGTAGTGCGGAATTGGATGGATGAAGTGCGGAATCTGGCGATGAGCTGCATTCCGTCCGGGATGAAATGCAGTGAAAAACGGACAACCAACGGACAAAGCCTGGACAACGACGGACGCCCGGACGTCCGGCGGGATGCGCGGCGGGATGCGCGGCGCACGCATCCCGTACGTACATTAGAAACCGTCCAGCACGGTGTAGATCAGAAAGCCCATGCCGATACCGGTCAGGATGCCGCCGGCGATCTCGAACCGGGTGTGGCCCATGCGCTCGCGCAGCACGACGTAATCTTCCTTGCCCTCGTGCAGGCGGTTCAGCGTGACAGCATGGCGACCGACGTGCTGGCGCAGGCTGTTGGCGTCGATCATGACGATAAAGGCGAGCGTGACGGCCACGCCGAACGCCGGATGGCCCATGCCTTCGCGCAGTGCGATCAGCGTGGCCATGCTGGAAACGACGGCGCTATGGTTGCTGGGAAAGCCGCCATTGCCGACCAGGTCGAAGGCCCAGCGCCGGTAACGGACGCTGGAAATAAAAAACTTGATCGGGCCGACCACCATCCAGGTCAGTACCGGTGTGACGAGATAAATGAGTTCCATGGTTTCTTAGAGTGAAAAATGCTGGGCAGAATTATCTCAGAAGCAAGGCTCCACGGGCGACTTTCGGAACGGTCCATTTTGGCGGGGACACGGTAATATTGTCCCACAGGTACCTGCACACAAGAGGCGCATATGCGGCATTTCCGGTGGTCCTTCGTCGTGACGGCAGTGCTCATGGTGCTGGCAGGCTGGTGGGGTTACGCGCACCGGGGCTGGCCCGGGCTGTTGCAGGCCTTGTGGATCACCGCCATCCTCGGCGTGCTGGAAGTGTCGCTTTCTTTCGACAATGCCGTGGTGAACGCGTCGGTACTCAAGCACTGGAACGAATTCTGGCGCAAATTGTTCCTGACGGTCGGCATCCTGGTGGCGGTATTCGGGATGCGCCTGCTGTTTCCACTTGTGATCGTGGCAGCCGCGACCGGGCTTGGGTTGCCGGACGTCTGGCACATGGCGCTCGACAATCCCGACGAGTATTCGCGCAACCTGACCGCGCACCACGCCGAGGTCGCAGCCTTCGGCGGCGCCTTTCTGATGCTGGTGTTCCTGAATTTCCTGTTCGATGACGAGAAAGAGCTGCACTGGTTCGAGTGGCTGGAGGCAAAAGTCGGCAAGTACGGCACCGAGGGCCTGGCCGTGCTGCTCACACTGCTGTGCGTGGTCGGCGCCATGCGCCTGATGCCCGAGGCGCGCAGGCTGGCGGTGCTGATCGCCGGCGTTACGGGTGTGCTGATCTATATAGCGGTGAAGTGGCTCAGCAGCCTGCTGGAAGCGAAGGAGCACGATCCGTCGGTGGGCGCCATGATCTCGCAGGGCAGTATCGGCGGCTTTCTGTACCTCGAGGTGCTCGATGCGTCGTTCAGCTTCGACGGCGTCATCGGCGCCTTTGCCATCACCAACGATGTCGTCATCATCATGCTGGGGCTGGCCATCGGCGCGATGTTCGTGCGCTCGATGACCGTGTTCCTGGTCTACAAGGGCACGCTGCAGGAATTCGTCTACCTCGAGCACGGCGCGCACTACGCGATCGGCATCCTGGCGCTGATCATGTTCGCCAGCGTCCACTATCACATCCCCGAATGGTTCACCGGGCTGTCGGGGCTGGCGTTCATTCTGGTGTCGCTGTGGTCGTCCATACGGTATCGCCGGCGGCTGGCGCACGCGGCGCTGACCGGCCCTGAAACAGGCTGACCCGGCCAGTCCCCGGAATCCCGGTTTGCGATTGGGGCAAGGCGTGGCAGAATGGGCGCGCACCGCGATTGCGCTGCACGTTTGACAACCCCGACCACTTTATTGATCGACCAGCCACCCAACCATGCCGACCACCATGCCCAAGCGCACTTCCGCCATTCTGCTCATCCTCATCGCCGTTGTCGCTGTCCTGGCTGCAGGCTATACCTGGTTCACGCTCACCTGGTCGTACTCCGAGGGCGAACGAGCCGGCTACCTGCAGAAATTCTCCAAGCGCGGCTGGCTGTGCAAAACGTGGGAAGGCGAGATTCTGTTGTCGAGCATGCCGGGCGCGATTCCCGAGCGCTTCGTGTTCACGGTGCGCGACGAGACCGTGGTGCCGGCCCTGCTGGCCAGCATGGGCAAGCGTGTGCAGCTGACGTATGACCAGCACAAGGGTGTGCCGACGACGTGCTTTGGCGAGACCGAGTATTTCGTGTCGAAAGTGGCCGGCGGCCCGGACAATCCGCTTTCGCCAAGCCAGGCGCCAGCGGTTGCGCAACCGGCAGCCGCGCAGTAAGTACATTACCGTCGTTCCCGCGCAGGCGGGAACCCAAGGCTGCGTGCCGTACGTGTGACGTCAAACACTGCCGGTACGCGGCGAACTTGGGTTCCCGCCTTCGCGGGAACGACGTGCGTAGAGTGTGGGGTAATCAAACATCGCCGAGCCAGGCGCCCGCGGTTTCGCAATCGGCCGCCGCACAGCAAGCACACCACCGTCGTTCCCGCGCAGGCGGGAACCCAAGGTTTCATGCAGTACCTCTAACGTCAAGCACTGCCGGTACGCGACGCACTTGGGTTCCCGCCTTCGCGGGAACGACGTGCGTAGAGTGTGGGGTAATCAAACATCGCCGAGCCAGGCGCCGGCGGTTGCGCAACCGGCAGCCGCGCAGTAAGCACTCCACCGTCGTTCCGGCGCAGGCGGGAACCCAAGGTTTCATGCAGTACCTCTAACCTCAAGCACTGCAGGTACGCGTCGCACTGGGGTTCCCGCCTTCGCGGGAACGACGTGCGTAGAGTGTGGGGTAATCAAACATCGCCGAGCCAGGCGCCGGCGTTGTCGCAACCGGCCGCAGCACAGCAAGCACACCACCGTCGTTCCCGCGCAGGCGGGAACCCAAGGTTTCATGCAGTACCTCTAACGTCAAACACTGCAGGTACGCGACGCACTTGGGTTCCCGCCTTCGCGGGAACGACGTGCTTATAGCGTTGGGAGCAGTTGCATGCCCTCCCCGATCAGTCCGGATCGCCCTTGCGGTGTCCATCCAGCTCGCGTTGGGTCGCAATCACTTCTGCCAGCCTGGCGGCCGCCTGCGCCGCCGATGTATCGCCGGCCCGCGCCTGCGACTGCTTGAAGCGCCCCAGCACCTCGCGCGTCAGGTCGGCCGAGACCGAGCGCTGCCCGGCTTCGACCTTGCGCTCGCCAATCGTGCGCTGCGTCGCTGCCAGCTCGACCGCATCGTCGTCCTGACGGCGGCTTTCCAGATTCACCAGCTGCTTGCGTGCGTCGGCCATCTGCTGCGTCGCATGCGCTGCCTTGCGCTGCATTTCGGCGTGCTCTTGCGCGTGTTCGAGCAGCGCCCGCTGCGCTTCGCGTTTTTCCAGCGCTGCCTGCACCGCCGCCAGCTCGGCCAGCTCGCGCTGGCGCGCCAGTTCGGCCTGGGCCTGCTCGGCGTCGGCGCGCGACACGGCGGCCTGCGCCGCGGCCTGTTCGGATGCCAGGCGCGCCGCCTGTGCTTCGTTGGCACGGGTGTCGGCAGCGGCCTGCTCGCGCTGCGCGGCCAGCTTGCGCTCCACCAGCAACAACGCTTCGCGCGCGACCCGGGTTGCCTCGCGTTCGGCAGCAATCGCCGCCTCGGTCAAGGTCACCTGCTGCTGCTCGAGCTCGGCCCGTTCGGCCTGGGCCTGCGCCAGCTCGGCGGCGCGGCGCGCATGCGCCTGCTGCGCGGTTGCAGCCGCCTCGGCCTGCGAGGCTTCTTCGATGGCGGCATCGGCCTGTGCCTGCTGCGCTTCCCAGGCAGCGCGCTGCGCGTCTTCGATGCGCCGCTCGGCCTCGACCTTGGCCTGCAGGGCTGCGGCAGCTGCTGCTTCGGCCTCGCCCCGTGCCTGGGCCGCCAGCGTCAGCTCGTGCTCGGCCGCGATTTTCTGATCCAGAGCGGCCAGCGCCTGCGCCTCGGCCGCGGTGCGCTCGTGCTCCGCCTGCACGAGACGTTCAGCCTGCTCGCGCCGCTGCGCCGCCAGTTGCGCTGCTTCTTGCTGCAGCTGCACCTGCGATGCTTCGAGCGCCAGCGCCGCCGCTTCGTCGTCATTCAATGCCGCCTGCGCAACGGCGGCCGCCTGCGCCAGTGCAGCGCGCTCGTCGGCCAGTGCGCGCTCGCGCCGGTGTTCGTCGGCTTCGCGCTGCGCCGCAGCGGTAGCCGCCTCATCGGCCGCCATGCGCGCCCGTGCGTCGAGCGCCGCCTGCGCTTCGGCTTCCAGCCGCGCCTGCACCTGCTCGCCCGCTTCTTCTTCGGCGCGGGCGCGGTCTTCGGCCACCAGGCGCAGCTTGCGGTCGGCTTCGATGCGCGCTTCGGTCGCGGCCAGGATGCGGGTTTCGGCGTCGCGCCGCGCTGCGGCGCTCGATGCCGCCATCTGTTCTTGCCGCTCGCGGTGCACGGCGGCGTCGCGGATGTCTTTCTCGGTCTGCAGCCGCATGCGCAGCGACTGGCCGGCCACCCGTTCGGATTCGGCCTGGGCCAGCGCGATCGCCTCGCGTTCCTGCTCGATGTGGGCGTAAGCGCGTGCTTCTTCGAGTGCGCGCGCTTCGGCCGCGGCGCGGGCGAAGGCCGACGTGAGCGCGATCTGGTCGGCGCGCTCGCGCTGCTGGGTCAGTTCGAGGGCTTCGGCTTCGGCATCGGCCAGTTTCTCGGCGGTTTGGCGCGCGGAACGTTCGGCCCGCTCGCGCTCGCGCGCCAGGATGGCGATACGGGCGTCAGCGCTGGCGTTGTGCTGGACTTCTTCACGCGCCGCCTCGACGGCAGCCATGCGCTCGACCGCCTGCAGGCGCGCCTGCTCGGTGTGCACGACCAGTTCGTCGGCTGCGCGTGCGGCCTTGGCGGCCAGTTCGGCTTCGGCTTCGATCTGGGCGGTGGCGCGGCGGCGCGCTTCTTCTTCGAGACGCGCACGTGCTTCGGTGGCAACCCGGACTTCGGTGTCGCTTTTTACGCGCGCACGCAGCTCGGCTGTCTCCTGGCGAATCGCGTCCAGCCGCTCGCTCGACGCCTGCGCGGCGGCGCGCAGCGAATCGAGGCGTTCGCGGTTGGCGGCAATGGCGTCTTCGGAGGCCTGCGAATTGGCTTGCGCTGCCGCAGCGGCAGCGGCGTCGATCGAGGCACGCTCGTCGGCCAGCGAACGGGCGCGCGCTTCGGCGTGGTGGCGGCTCTCGGCCGCCATATTGGCCTTGGCTTCGGCTTCGACACGCGCGATCGCTTCCTGAATTTCGCGCATCTCGAGTGGTTTGCGACCCGGACCGGCAAATTCGGCAAATTCTGCGGCAGACGCCCCAGCCGGCAGCACCGGCGTGACCGGTACCACTGGCTGCGCAAACGCAGCAGCCGGCGTTGGCACTGGCATCGGCGCCACATCGGTCGGCGCCAGCGCGCCGGCGGCCGGCGACAGGTCGATCGTGAAGTCGGTGTCGTCTTGTGGTGGGTTCGGTTCCATGCGGAGTCTCTGTGGCGGCAGTCTCGTTGATTATCCGGCAAAACCGGTTCTCGTGCTATGCCGAACTGGATAGCAATCGTGCTTCAGCTCGGGGCTTTGCCTACAGTTGCCACAGCGGCGGCTCATCCATCAACGCGACCTGCTCGCGCAGTTCGAGGATGCGATCCTGCCAGTAACGCTGCGTATTAAACCAGGGGAATGCAGCCGGGAACGCCGGATCGGTCCAGCGCATCGCCAGCCACGCCGAGTAATGGATCAGGCGCAGCGTACGCAGCGCTTCGACCAGATACAGCTGGCGCGGGTGGAAATCGCAGAAGTCCTCGTAGCCGGCCAGCACGTCGGCCATCTGGCCCACCATCTCCTGCCGCTCGCCGGAGAGCAGCATCCACAGATCCTGCACCGCCGGCCCCATGCGGCTGTCGTCGAAGTCGACGAAGTGCGGCCCATCCGGGGTCCACAGCACGTTGCCGCCGTGGCAATCGCCATGCAGGCGCACGAGTGGCAGTTCGCCGGCGCGCTCGTAGCAGCGCGCCACGCCTTCCAGCGCCTGTTCCATCACGCTCGACCAGGCCGGCATCAGTTCGGGTGGCACGAAGTCGTGGCTGCGCAGCCAGTCGAACGGTTCGCGGCCGAACGTGACCGGATCGAGCGCCGGGCGCAGCAGGAATGGCTTGACGGCGCCCTGCGCATGAATGCGGCCAATGAAGCGGCCAATCCACTCCAGCACGGCGGGATCGCCCAGCTCCGGGGCGCGCCCGCCGCGGCTTTCGAACACCGAAAAACGGAAGCCGTCGAATGTGTGCAGCGTGCGCCCGCCGATCTCGATGGCCGGCACCACGGGGATCTCCTGCGCCACCAGCTCGGCCACGAAACCGTGTTCTTCCAGGATGGCCTCGTCGCTCCAGCGCTCGGGCCGGTAAAACTTGACCACGACCGGCTCGCCCTCTTCACGGCCGACACGGTACACCCGGTTCTCGTAGCTGTTGAGCGCCAGCAGGCGCCCGTCACCGTGCAGGCCGACGCTGTCGAGCGCATCGAGCACGGTCGCTGGATCCAGCCGCGCGTACGGATGGTCGGGCGTTTCGTTATCGAGGTTCAAGTTATCCATGCCCCATTGTACGGCGGCGCACGTGCCCGTGGTGATTGTGAACAATTCGGTACTGTTGTGTTCGTTCTCGCACAGAGTGTGACAATGTAACAAGGTTTCATGACATGTATGTATCCGCGCATCGTGTTGCGGACAAATAACCGAATAGGACTGACCATGAAAAAACTGACTTTGACCGTCGTCGCTCTCGCTGCTGGCCTGCTGGCCGGCACCGCCATCGCACAAACCGCGGCCCAGCCGGCAAAAGCCGAGCCGAACATGCAGAAAGTGCTGGACGCGATGGCGGCCCTGAAGCCAAAGCCGATTGAAACCCTGAGCCCGGAAGAAGCGCGCAAGCAGCCAACCCCGAGTGATGCTGTCAAGAAAGTGTTGACCGACGCCGGCAAGAGCACGGCACCGGAACCAGGCGTCACGATGAAGACGCAATCGATCCAGGGCAAGGGCGGCAGCTTCCCGATCCATATCTTCACGCCTGAAGGCAAAGGTCCGTTCCCGGTCGTCGTGTACTTCCACGGCGGCGGCTTCGTGATTGCCGACACCAAGGTGTACGAATCGTCGGTGCGTGGCCTGGCCAAGAAGGCCAAGGCGATCGTGATCTCGGCCGACTACCGTCTGGCGCCAGAGCACAAGTTCCCGACCCAGACCGAAGACGCATTCGCGGCTTACCAGTGGGCGCTGGCCAATGCCAAGAGCATCAATGGCGACCCGATGCGCGTGGCAGTCGCGGGCGAATCGGCCGGCGGCAACCTGGCAACCGTGGTGTCGATGATGGCAATGGAAAAGAAAATCCAGATGCCGGTACACCAGCTGCTGGTCTACCCAGTGGTCAACGACGACATGAACAACGAGTCGTACAAGAAGAACGCCAACGCCAAGCCACTGAACAAGGCAATGATGACGTGGTTCTTCAAGCACTACGGCGCCGATCCGAAGAGCCCGTACGCACTGCCAATGAAGGCCGCCTCGCTCAAGGGCCTGCCAGCGGCAACCGTGATCACCGCGGAAATCGATCCGTTGATGACCGAGGGTAAGGCCTACGCCGACCGCCTCAAGAAGGAAGGCGTGACCGTCAACTATCGCCACTTCACCGGCGTGACCCACGAGTTCTTCGGCATGGACGCCGTGGTGCCGAAGGCGAAAGAAGCCCAGCAGTTCGCAGCGGATGAGCTGACCAAGGCATTCAACGCCAAGCGTTAATCGTGCTGCACTACCGTTCGACTCTGAAGTAAACGTTGCAAGCAGCGCCTCGCCGGCAGGTTTTTCGTGCCCGGCGACGGCGCAGGCGTTACACTGGCGCCTTTGACGCAACAGGCGCGCTCGCGCCACAGACCACCTACCCCATGCACCTCGAACAGCCCCTCTCCGAAAAAGAATTCGACGAACTCGACCAGTTCCTGCTCTCCGACCGTTGTTCCGACGACGCGATGACGATGGATACCCTGCACGGCTACCTGACCGCCATCGCGATCGGCCCGGAATCGATCATGCCGGCCGAATGGCTGCCAATGGTCTGGGGCGAAGACGAGGCTGCCGCGCCGAAATGGAAGAACAAGCGCGACGAAGAGCGCATCGTCAACCTGATCATGCGCTTCATGAACGAAGTGTTGATCACGTTCGAGGTCGCGCCGAAGGATTTCGAGCCGCTGTTCTGCGAACACGAGGTCGACGGCAAGGTCCTGATCGATCCGGAAGCCTGGTGCTGGGGCTTCTGGGAAGGCGTCGAACTGCGCGCCGGCTCATGGGATGCGATCTGGGACAGCGATGTCGCCGAACTGATCCGCCCGATCTACCTGCTGGGCGCGGACGAAATCGAAGAAGCCGAACTGGCCGAGGTCGACGATCCGGTCAAGGTGCATGCGCTGGCACTGCAGATCGAGGCCAACGTGCCGGCGATCTACCGCCACTGGCTGCCACTGCGCAAGCCGGCCGTGGAAACGATCGTGCGCGACGAGCCGAAAGTTGGCCGCAACGACGATTGCACCTGCGGCAGCGGCAAGAAGTTCAAGAAGTGCTGCGGCGCTGAATAAGCACCCGGGGGGATTGGCGGCCCGACCGTCAATCCTGCCCGACGTTCTCCCCGACCTGTTCGGCCGCCCTGGCCGACACGCCAGCCAGCACCTCCAGCAACACCTCCACATCGAGCGGCTTGACCAGGTGATGCGCAAAGCCTGCCGCCAATGCCGCATCGCGATCCTGCGGCTGCCCGTAGCCCGTCACGGCAACCAGCACTGAACCGGCCATGCCAGGGTCCTGCTGCAGGCGCCGCGCCAGTTCGTGGCCGTCGATGTCAGGCAGGCCGATATCGAGCAGGCAGACATCGGGCCGCATGCTGCGCGCCCGCGCCAGTGCGCCCAGCGCCCCGTGTTCGATCGCCACGTCATGCCCCTGCGCTGCCAGCAGAAGGCCGAGCATCTCGGCAGCATCGGTATTGTCATCGACCACCAGCACTTTCAGACGCGTGGTGACGGCAGGCGCCGTGACCACGGGCGCCGGCTGCTCTGGCGCCTCGTCGACCAGCAGTGGCAACGTGATGACGAACGTGCTGCCCTTGCCCAGTCCCGGACTCGAACACCCCACCGTGCCGCCGTGCAGCTCGACCAGATGCTTGACCAGCGCCAGCCCGAGCCCCAGGCCGCCCTGGGCGCGGTCGGACGAGCGCTCGGCCTGCGTAAACAGGTCGAACACGCGGCCGGTGAGTTCGACATCCATGCCGATGCCCTCGTCGCGCACGCTCAGCACCAGGCGCGTGCCGTGCAGGTCGGCGCGCAGGTCGATGCAGCGCCCGGGCGGCGTGTACTTGGCCGCATTGGCCAGCACGTTGGCCACCACCTGCACCAAGCGCGCCTTGTCACCGCTGACGGCGACACCGTCGGGCGGCAGGCGTACGGTGAGCGTCTGCACGCGCGTGTCGATCGTCGGGCGCACCTGCTCGATCGCTTCTTCGATGACGGTGCGCGCCGCCACGCGCGCCTGGCCCAGCGTGATCAGGCCGCGCGTGACGCGCGAGACGTCCAGCAGATCGTCCACCAGCCGCGTCATGTGGCGCACCTGGCGGCTGATGATGGTGCTGCTCTGGTGCACCCGGCGCGCATCGACGTTGCCGAGCCGGAGCAGTTCGGCTGCCGCGCTGATCGGCGCCAGCGGATTGCGCAGCTCGTGCGCGAGCATTGCCAGGAATTCGTCCTTGCGGCGGTCGCCCTCCACCAGCTTTTCTTCGGCCAGCTTGCGGTCGGTAATGTCGCGGAAGAACGTGGCGATGCCACCGTCCTGCGTCGGATAGGCGCGGATATCGATCCAGACGCGGCGGCCATCGGGAAACACACGGCACTGTTCGGCGCTGCCGGCCTTGCGGGTCGCCATCACGCTGTGGTACATGCGGCCGGCCTCGCAATCGCTCATGGCCGGGAACACCGCCCAGTGATTGCGTCCGATGACCTCGTCACTCGTGACGTCGCAGATGCGCAGGCCTTCGGCGTTCATGCGCTGCATCACCCAGTTGCGGTCGAACAGCGCGAAGCCTTCGGAGATATTGGCGAAGATTTCGCGGCCCCGGTCGCGCTCCTCGCGCAGCAGGACGTGCGCACGCGCGGTGCCGGCCGCGGTCCAGGTGCGCTCGGCCACGTCGCGCGCCAGCCGGATATCGTGTTCGGTCCACGAGCGCGGCGTCGGCGCATCCACACGCAGGCACGCGGCAAGGCGCCCCGCCGCCATCAACGGCACCACCAGCATGGCGCCCACGCGCCCGTTGAACGGCGACTGCAGCGCGAGCGGATCGTTGGCGGCATCGTGGATGCAGACAACGGCGCCCTGCTGCAGCGTTGCCATCATGGCCGCACCGAGGTGATCCGCCTGTGCGTGCGGCGCAGCGCCATCCTGCGGCCAGACAGATGGCGCGGCCAGCGCCCCGCCAAGCGGATCGGCTTCGGCATACAGCACGCGCGCTGCGCCCAGTTTTGGCCCCAGCAGCGCACTGGCGGTGGCAATCACCTCCCCCGGATCGGTCAGCGGTGCGAGCGCGTCGGACAGCGTGAGCCGGAACGCCGCGCGGCGCTCGCCCAGCACGCGGGTCGTGGTTTCCATTGCGGTGCAGAACAGGCCGCCGACACTGCCGCCGTCGGTATGCAACGGGGCGTACGAAAAGGTGAACCAGGTGCGCTCGGGATAGCCGTTCCGCAGCAGGCGCAGCGGGTAATCTTCGAAAAAGACCGGTTTGCCGGCCATGACGTGGTCGACCTGCGGCTGCAGCTCGGGCCAGACCTCGGGCCACAGCACCGCGAATGGCTGGCCGAGCGCGCCGGCATGGCGTTCGCCCAGGATCGGGATATACGCATCGTTGTACAGGATGATGTGCTGTGGCCCCCATGCAACAGACATCGGGAACGCGGAATGCAGCATCATGTCGACCGCCGTCCGGAGGGACGGCGGCCAGGTGTCGGGGACGCCCAGTGGAGAATGCTGCCAGTCGTGGCTGCGCATCTGCGCAGCCATCACACTGTCACCCGAAAAAACGGTAGCGGAAAGCGAGGCCATGGCCAGGATTGTCGCATACCTCGCTTACCGGATTGCAGCTTTTTCCGGTTTGACAGTGGCCCTTGCGCAACTTTACAACTCTCGCATTACCGTTAAGGCATCACAGCTTACGCATCACAACTTAATGAAGTGCTCACGGTAGTAGCGCAGCTCTTCGATCGACTCGACGATGTCAGCCAGCGCCGTGTGCTTCTGGTGCTTCTTGAAGCCGGACGCCAGCTCGGGCTTCCAGCGGCGGCACAGTTCCTTCAGCGTCGACACGTCGAGGTTGCGGTAATGGAAGAATGCCTCGAGCTTCGGCATGCCGCGCGCCATGAAGCGGCGGTCCTGGCAAATCGAATTACCGCACATCGGCGACTTGTTCTTCGGCACGTACTGCTTGAGAAATTCGATCAGCTCGAGTTCGGCCTGGGCTTCGGTCACGGTCGACGCCTTCACGCGGTCGATCAGTCCCGACTTGCCGTGGGTGCCCTTGTTCCAGTTGTCCATCTTGTCCAGCGTCTCATCCGACTGGTGGATCGCGAACACCGGGCCTTCGGCGATGATGTTCAGGTCGGGATCGGTCACGACGACGGCGACCTCGATGATGCGGTCATTGTCCGGGTCGAGACCCGTCATTTCCATGTCGAGCCAGACGAGGTTGAATTCATTGGGCCGCTGGGGCGTGCCCGGCACTGCGGAAGGTGTCGCTTGTGACATAATTCTCTCTTTGCCTAATCAATCCTGCATTTTCTCACAGGCACAGAATGTCTTCATTCGCGTTTTCGGTTTTGTTCGTCGTTTTCCTGCTGCTCACCTTGTCGCTGCGCACCTGGCTGGCCGCGCGCCATATCCGGCATATCGCGCGCCACCGCGCCAGCGTGCCGGCCGAGTTTGCGCCGAAAGTGCCACTCGCGGCACACCAGAAAGCGGCCGACTACACCGTCGCCAAGACCCGGCTCGGCCTGATCGGCACGCTGTGGGGCGCCATCGTCCTGATCGGCTTCACGCTGATGGGTGGCCTGCAACTGCTGTCGCTGGCAATCCTGCCATTCACCGGCCCCGGCCTGATGCATCAGCTGGTGCTGGTCGTGGCGTTTGCCGTGATCGCCAGTGTGCTCGACCTGCCGCTCGACTGGTATCGTCAGTTTGTCCTCGAGCAGCGTTTCGGCTTCAACAAGATGACACCCGGCCTGTGGTGGGGTGACCTGGTCAAGAGCACGTTCGTGGGCGCGCTGATCGGCCTGCCGCTGCTGTGGGTCGTGCTCAAGCTGATGGAAGCCAGTGGCCAGCTGTGGTGGTTATACACGTGGTTCGTCTGGAGCGGGTTCCAGCTGTTGATGATCGCGTTCTACCCGACCGTGATCGCGCCGCTGTTCAACAAATTCACCCCATTGGCCGATGCCAGCCTCAAACAACGCATCGATGGCTTGATGACGCGCGTGGGCTTTGCGTCGCGCGGGCTGTTCGTCATGGATGGCAGCAAGCGCAGCGCCCACGGTAATGCGTATTTCTCGGGCTTTGGCCGTGCCAAGCGCATCGTGTTCTTCGACACGCTGCTGTCGCGCCTGGAGCCGCAGGAAATCGAAGCCGTGCTCGCGCACGAACTGGGCCACTTCAAGCTGCGCCACATCGTCAAGCGCGTGGCCACGATGTTCGCGATCTCGCTGGCCTTCCTTGCCCTGCTCGGCTACCTGAAGGGTCAGGCCTGGTTCTACACGGGCCTGGGCGTGCTGCCGTTCATGAATGCGTCGAACGACGGCATGGCGCTGATCCTGTTCATCCTCGTGCTGCCGGTGTTCACCTTCGTGCTCGCGCCCCTTAGCTCCATCACGTCGCGCAAGCATGAATTCGAGGCTGACGCTTTTGCTGCGCAGCACACCGACCACCGCGACCTGGTGTCGGCGCTGGTGAAGATGTACGAAGACAATGCGTCGACGCTGACGCCCGATCCGCTGCACTCGGCGTTCTACGATTCGCACCCGCCGGCGTCGGTCCGGGTCAAGCGCCTGACGATGGCGGCCGCATGAGCCTGACGCCACTACTCACGTCGCGCCATTGCACGCGCAAGGCGGCCGCGCTTGACGGGGCGGCCATCGCCACGCTGCTGCACGAAGTGCCTGGCTGGGAAGTGGCCGACAGCGTCCTGGCCCGCACCTTCATGCTGCCCGACTACCGCGCCACGATCGCATTCGTCAACGCGGTAGCAACGCTGGCCGAACACGAAGACCATCACCCCGAAATGACCGTCGGCTACACCACCTGCCGCGTCAGCTGGACCACCCATTCTGCGGGCAGCGCGCTGTCCGACAACGACTTTATCTGCGCCGCGAAAGCCAATGCGCTGTACCTCAACCAGGAAACCGCATGAGCGCATCCAACGAAGTGACCGGCACCATCATCGCGGCCCACGGCCGCCACTACCTGGCCGACATCGACGGCGAAAAACTGCAGTGCGTCACGCGCGGCAAGAAAACCAATGTGGCCGTGGGCGACGTCGTCCATGTGGTCCGGACGTCCGAGAATCAGGCCGTGATCGAGCGCATCGCCGAGCGCACCACGCTGTTGTATCGCTCCGACCAGTACAAATCCAAGCTGCTGGCAGCCAACATCTCGCGCCTGTTCGTCGTGATCGCCACCGAGCCCGGTTTTGCCGACGACCTGGTGTCGCGCTCGCTGGTAGCGTGCGAGGCGGCCGGCATCGAAGCGCACCTGATCCTCAACAAGACCGACGTGACTGACCTGCTGCCCCGCGCACGCGAACGCGCCGCGCAGTATTCGCGCCTCGGCTACCCGGTGCACGAGGTCTCGGCCCAGGCGCATCCTGAAGAAACGGTCGAGATCCTCAAGCCGCTGCTGGCCGGCCAGTCGTCGATCTTCATCGGCCAGTCGGGCATGGGCAAGTCGTCGCTGATCAATCTGTTGATCCCGGACGCCGACATCGCCGTGCGCGAAATCTCGGCCGCGCTCGATACCGGCAAGCACACGACGACGTTCACGCGCCTGTACTGGCTGCCCGAAGTCGATGGCAAGGCCGGGGCGATCATCGATTCGCCAGGCTTCCAGGAATTTGGCCTGTACCACCTGAGCGAAGGCATGCTCGAGCGCGCTTTTGTGGAGTTTAAACCCTACCTGGGTGGCTGCAAGTATTACAACTGCCGCCATATGGCCGAGCCGTTCTGCGCCATTCTCGATGCCGTGGCAGCGGGCAAGATCTGGAAGCACCGCCATGAACTCTACGGCCAACTGCTGCACGAATCGGCGCAGACCCTGTACTAAGGCCCTGACTACTTTCCCTAACGGAAAGAAATTCCCCTTATAATTCAAGGGACAAACATCGCAGCAGACACGAGCAGACTTATGATGACGAGCACCCCACCGATCAAGCACTTCCTGCAGTTTTCCGACTTCACGCGCGACGAGTTCGAATACGTCATCAAGCGCGCGGCGATCATCAAGCGCAAGTTCAAGGCCTACGAGGTGTACCACCCGCTGGTCGACCGCACGCTGGTGATGGTGTTCGAAAAAAGCTCGACGCGCACGCGCCTGTCGTTCGAAGCCGGCATGCACCAGCTGGGCGGCGCCGCCATCTACCTGAACACGCGCGACAGCCAGCTCGGCCGTGGCGAACCGGTGGAAGACGCCGGCCAGGTGATCAGCCGCATGTGCGACATCATCATGATCCGCACCTTCGGCCAGGACATCATTGACCGCTTTGCCGCCAACTCGCGCGTGCCGGTCATCAATGGCCTGACCAACGAACACCACCCGTGCCAGGTGCTGGCGGACGTGTTCACGTTCCACGAGCACCGCGGCTCCATCGCCGGCAAGACCGTCGCCTGGATCGGCGACGCCAACAATATGCTGTACTCGTGGCTGCAGGCAGCCGAAGTCTTCGGCTTCCACCTGAACGTCGCCACCCCAGCCGGCTACGAGATGGACCCGAGCCTGGTCTCGACCACGCGCTACACGCGGTTCGACAACCCATCGGACGCCTGCGAAGGCGCGCACCTGGTCAATACCGACGTCTGGACCAGCATGGGTTACGAGAAGGAAAACGCCGAGCGCATGAAAGCGTTTGACGGTTTCATCGTCGACGAAGCCAAGATGGCCCGCGCCGCGAGCGACGCGCTGTTCATGCATTGCCTGCCGGCGCACCGCGGCGAAGAAGTGGCTGCCGAGGTCATCGACGGCCCGCAATCGGTCGTCTGGGACGAAGCCGAAAACCGCCTGCACGTGCAAAAAGCCCTGATCGAGTACCTGCTGCTCGGCCGTATCGAAGATTGATTTTTACCCCTGAAGCTTGATCGTTGGCCGTCCATCCCGGCGCTTGCCGGGCTGGATTTGCGAGCCAGCTGACCATTACTCCTCTACCCTCCCTCCATCACTGGAACATCCCATGAGCGACATCAAGAAAGTAGTACTGGCCTACTCCGGCGGCCTCGACACCTCCGTCATCCTGAAATGGCTGCAAGACAATTACGGCTGCGAAATCGTCACCTTCACCGCCGACCTCGGCCAGGGTGAAGAACTGGAACCGGCACGCGCCAAGGCCATCAAGTTCGGCATCAAGCCAGAGAATATCTATATCGACGACGTGCGTGAAGAATTCGTGCGCGACTTCGTCTTCCCGATGTTCCGCGCGAACACCGTGTACGAAGGCGAATACCTGCTGGGCACCTCGATCGCACGTCCGCTGATCGCCAAGCGCCTGATCGAGATCGCCAACGAAACCGGCGCCGACGCTGTCTCGCACGGCGCGACCGGCAAGGGCAACGACCAGGTGCGTTTCGAGCTGGGTGCGTACGCGCTCAAGCCGGACGTCAAGATCATCGCCCCATGGCGTGAATGGGATCTGCTGTCGCGCGAAAAACTGCTGAAGTACGCGGAAGATGCGGGCATCGCGGTGGACATGAAGCACAAGAACGGCGGCGCGCCGTACTCGATGGACGCCAACCTGCTGCACATCAGCTTTGAAGGCCGTCACCTGGAAAACCCGAGCGCCGAAGCCGAGGAATCGATGTGGCGCTGGACCGTCTCGCCAGAAGCAGCGCCGGACGAAGCGGAATACCTGGACGTCGAATTCGAGCGTGGCGACATCGTCGGCCTGAACGGCAAGCGCCTGTCGCCAGCCGCCGTCCTGACCGAGCTGAACCGCCTGGGCGGCAAGCACGGCATCGGCCGCCTGGACCTGGTGGAAAATCGGTACGTCGGCATGAAGTCGCGCGGTTGCTACGAAACCCCGGGCGGCACGATCATGCTGCGCGCGCACCGTGCCATCGAATCAATCACGCTCGACCGCGAAGTGGCGCACCTGAAGGACGACCTGATGCCACGCTACGCATCGTTGATCTATAACGGCTACTGGTGGGCGCCGGAGCGCGTCGCACTGCAGACGCTGATCGACCACACGCAAGCCACGGTCAACGGCTGGGTGCGCATCAAGCTGTACAAGGGCAATGTGATCGTCGTGTCGCGCGATTCGAAGACCGACTCGCTGTTCGACATGAACATCGCAACCTTCGACGAAGACGGCGGCGCGTACAACCAGGCCGACGCAGGCGGCTTCATCAAGCTCAATGCACTGCGCATGCGGATTGCGGCGAAGGCACGCGCCAAGCGCGGGCAGTAAGAAAGGAAGCCGCCCAAGGGCGGCTTTTTTTTGGCCGGTTGCGGTGTGCATGCTTGCTTGGGTTTCCGCCTTCGCGGGAACGACGGCTGATGTTGCAGAGAACCTGCAAACCGTCGTTCCCGCGCAGGCGGGAACCCAAGTTACTCTGAGCGACCACAAACTCGAATAACGCCGTGAACGCACAGTAGACGCCATGGACAAACCATCCTACGTCTACATCCTGGCCAGCCGCCCCTACGGCACCCTCTACATCGGCGTTACCTCTGACCTAATCAAACGCATCTGGCAACACCGCGAAGCGGCTGCCGCCAGCTTCACAAAAAAGTACCGCATCAACCGCCTTGTCTGGTACGAGATCCACACCGATATCCGCGAAGCCATCACGCGCGAAAAACGCCTCAAATCCTGGAACCGCAACTGGAAAGTCAACCTGATCCAGTCCGCTAATCCACTGTGGCGCGACCTGTACCAAGATATCGCCTAGAACACGTGGCGCAATCCCAGCGCCACGCTGTTGCCGCCGTCAAACTTGCCGCATACAGCTTGGCCACCTTGAAATCGTAGGCAGCGCCAAGCAGACAACCTTTCTGCTGCGTCATTGGCGCTGTCACCCGAGACAGCTGGGTCAGGTCTGACATTCAGACACAGCCTCAGCTTTAACGATTTCCAATGGTGTCTGGCCCAGCATTAACATTGCGCGGCGCCACCTTATTTCGACTACCCTACTGTCGAGATCGTGTCCGAATGTCAGACCTGACCCCGGCTTTTCTTCGACCAGACGTGGCGCTATAACAGCCCCATTGACTGCAGCGCCGCTTTCGCCAGCGATATGCGCTTGTCGTCGCCCCCGTCCGGGAGGTCGATGTTCAGCGCGAACGTGTAGAGCTTGCCGTCCTTTTTGATCCAGCCGACCCACCAGCCGATATCGGGCTGGCCGGGGCGCTTGCCCCAGCCGGTTTTCGCATACAGTTCGGTCGGGCCATCCTGGCGAGCAATCGCGCGCACGGCGTCCATGTGCACGTTCTCGAACGGTAGCTGGCCCTGCGCCAGCCGGGCCAGGAACACGGTCTGCTCGAGCGCGCTGATTTCAAGGGGGCCATCGAGCCAGAAGCGGTCCACGACCGTGCCAATGTTCATGTTCCCGTAATTCATGCGAACGAGCGCGGCGCGCATGCGCTCCAGGCCGATGCGCCGCGCCACTTCCTGATAAACCGGCACGTTCGACATTTTGATCGCCTCGCGCAGGCCCATGTCCCTGGCCCACTCGGGTCGCGCGACCGGCTTGCCGCCGTACGGCACGATCTCGTCGACCGAGGCCACGACGCCCGTGCTCAGTGCAATCAGCGAGTTCGGAAGCTTGAAGGTCGACGCCGGGATGAACCGTTTGGCGGCGCGCTGGCGGTCGTGGCCCGTGTCGGTGTCCAGCGCCACGTCGTGCACGACGAAGGTGCCGGTGACGCCCTCTTTCTTGAACAGCTGCGTGATGGCCGGGCTGTCGCGCCATTCGGTGGCCTGGGCAACGGCGCCAAACGCCATCAGGACGAGTGCAACAACATGCTTGATCATTGGTCTGCTTCCTTGGTCAGTTGGGTAGCCAGACGCGCTCTCGCCTTGTCGGCATACGTGCGGCAGGCGGTGGAGTCGATGAAGGCGGCGTTGCCTCGCGCAGCGCGCCGGGCATAGCGCTGCCACAGGTCGCTGCCTTCCGGATGCGCCGAGACCAGCACATCGCACGGCAGGCCGGCCACTGTCGCAATCGAGCGTTCGAGGTCCGCACGCGCTGTCGGATAGGCAGGATGGCCGCGGTAGCGGAATGGCCCCGCCGCAATCGCGTTCAAGCTATCGGCGTACACCATGTGCGCGGTCCGGCCGCCTTCGACGGCGTTCCAGGTCCAGCTTGCGCCGCCCTGCGTGTGGCCGGGCGTGGCGTGCATGGTGACTGCCAGCGAGCCAAGCTTGACGACGTCGCCGTCGACCAGGGCCCGCACGCGGGCAGTTGGCGCCATCGGCTGAAGGTCGGTGTATTGCGGGTCACCCTTGTCGGCCTGGCCGCTCGCCAGCACCGGTACGGCAGCGCTGCCGACCAGGACCTCGGCGCCCGACAGGCGCTGCAGCTCGGCGATGCCGCCTGCGTGATCGGCATGTGCGTGCGAGTTCAGGATGAAGCGGATATCTTCGACCTTGAAGCCGAGCTGGCGCATATTGCGCACGATCTGCGGGGCCGATTTTTCGCTGCCGCCGTCGATCAGGATGTGGCCCTGTGGCGATGTGATCAGAACGGCCGACAGACCATGCGTGCCCACATAGTAGGTGTTGCCGTACAGCGCAAACGGTGTCTGCGGCGTGTTCCAGTCGTTGGCGGCGGCCGGTTGCAGGCACGTGACGAGGCCAGCCGCGGCAAGTGCCAGGCTTGTGTGTTTCATCATGACGATTCCTTATGTGGACGGTGACAGTGTTGCGAGTCTTCCCGGCAGCGTGCGCAGGAAGCGTTCTTTCAGGAGCGGCCCGGCGGCGCGGTCCGGATCGCGCGGGCCAAGCGTCTGGCGCGCGAAGACGACGGTGCGCCCATCCTTGGTGGCCCAGCCGACGAACCAGCCGAGCGCGCGGCCTGCGTCCCCATCGCCCGACGCAGTGCCGGTCTTGCCGCACACCTGCCAGCCATTGGCCGACGTGGGCAAGCGCAGCAGCTGCGCCGTCATGTCGAAGGCATGCGCGCTGACGGGCAAATCGCGGTTGGCGACCTTGCGCAGAAAAGCGGCCTGCTCGCGCGGCGAGACCTGCAGCGACGAGGCGATCCAGGCGATGTCGACGCCGCCGGTCAGGTCCTGGTTGCCGTAGTCGAAGCGGTCCACGTAATCCTGCACGCGGCGTTCGCCCAGCCGGCTGGTGACCTGCTGCGCGTACCAGACGGTCGAATTGCGGATCCAGCTCGTCGGATCGGTGGCGGCGCGCCACGATGGCTGCCAGTCGACGTAGCCGTCCTTGAACGGCAGCGCCGGTGTATGAGCATCCTGCAGGATGCCGGCATCGAATCCCATCAGGCTCACGGCGATATTAAAGATCGACACGGGCGTGGTGCGCACGTCGCAGCGCCCTTCTTCGACCAGCACCGCCCCCGTGGCAGCATCGAGCATCAGCGTGCAGTCGAGCGTTTCCGGCGCATCGCCCCAGGCCAGCGCTGGCTGCAGCGCGAGGTTGGCGCCGAACACCAGCGCCAGCGCGCCCAGGCCGGCGCAGCGGGCACGGCCTGCATGATGGGTAAGCCCAGGTGAGCGGATCAACGCGACGCGCGCGGTCAGCGTGTCGGGCGCGACGCCGCCAAAGGCCAGCGCATTGGCTGGCGCCGCCCCATGCTGGAAGCGCAGCTGCGCGACCAGCGCGGCCGCATACGCCTTGCGCTGGACCTGCGGCCGGCCACGCAGCACGTCGCGGTCGCAGCCCAGTTCCTGGGCCCAGACGAGGCGCGCGCGCAACACGCGCATCGCGGGATTGAACCAGCACACTGCCTGGAGCAGCGCGCAGGCGGCCAGCCACCACAGATCGCCCCGGCGCCAGTGCGTCAGTTCATGGGCGACGATCAGGTCGCGCTGCAGCGGATCCATGATGCGCAATGCCAGCGGCAAGAGCAGGCGCGGCTGGAACGGGCCAACCAGCATCGGTGAAATGGGAGCGTCGACCTCGATAATAGGTGGCAATGCTGCGTCCGCTGGCAGGTGCGCACCGACGCGCAGCAACCGTGCCAGCGCGCGTTGTCCATGGAGCAGGCGCGCAAGCATCCACAGCAGACCACCTGTGTAAGCCAGCGCCCATGCCCACGCGCTCCAACTCAGCCACGATCGGGGTTCTGCCAACGCGCTGGTGACACCGGCCGCCCGTGCGGGTAGTGCGACCACGCCGGCGGTCGCCGGCGACAGGTCGACGTCGAACACGGGCAGCATGTGAAGTTGCTGCGCCTGCGGCAGCATCAGGATGATGAAGGTGGTCGCAAGCACGACCTGCCCCAGCATCCACGGCGAGCGCTGCATGGCAAGCGCCGGCAGATAACGTCGCAACAGCACCAGCACGCCCCATACCGCCACCCCGGCGGCCAGGCAGCCGATGCTGGCGAACAGGAAGCGGACGAGCGCCGCGTCGAGCAAGTTCATGGCGCCGCGTCCCTGTCGACCGGCCAGTCGTTGAGAAGTTGTTCCAGGCGTGCCAGTTCATCGTCGTCGACCAGCTTGCTGCCGGTGAACATATTGACCGGCAGCGGCGTGTCGATCTCCATCACGCGCTTGCCAAAATCGTGGGCAAAGGCTGCCAGCGTGTCGACCTTGTCGCTGACCGCGCCATACACCTGCACGCCATGGTGCAGCGCCTGGCGCACCATGCCTTTGTCGAGCATGCGTTCAAGCGTCTTGCGGGTGGACGAATACGACCAGCCCAGTTCGGCCTCGACCGCGTCGTGGATTTCACGGGCGCTCATCGGCTGCTGGCGCCACAGCGCCTTGAGAAGGCTGAGTTCGGAAATTGAGGGTACGGCCATGGCAACAATCCTTGACGTGACGCTTAATGCGACGCTTGCCGCAATGATGCGACAAGTGTCGCACCGGCGTCAACAAGAACCTGCGCTGACCGTCAGTTGCGCAGATCGTCGACCGCTTCGCGGCCAAAGCCAGGTGCAAGCAGATAATCGGCCAGGTTGCGCGCACAGTCCTCGGGCGAGGTCAAACCGCCCGTGTCCTTCAGCTCGACGAAGCGTTCGCGCAACGGGAAGTTGGCGTCCGGCGTCGCGCGGATCGCCGCCTGCATGTCGGTGTCGATCACACCCGGCGCCAGGCTGACCGCCAGCACGCGCGGATCGCCATCAAGCTGGACCGCGCGCGCATGCTGGTCGAGCGCGGCCTTCGTCGCGCAGTACACAGCCCAGCCAGGATAGGCATTGCGCCCTGCCCCGCTGGAAATGTGCAGAATGCGCCGCACCGCATCTGGCGCGGCCTGCACGAACGCGGCGGCCAGCGCCAGCGGCCCACCGACATTGAGCATCACCGCCTGCAGCACGGCCGCCGGCGCCTGCGCGGCAAGTGGGCCCACCGGCGTGACGACACCGGCGTTGTTGACGAGGTACACCGTATCGGCGCCCGCGAGGAAATCGCGCAGCGCAGGCCCGGCAAGCCAGGCCTGCAATGCGGCCGGATCGGCCATGTCGACTTCGGCCTGTTCGATGCCGGCCAGCGCGGAACGTCCGCGTGCCAGGCCCAGCACAGCCAGGCCGCGCGATTGTAGTTCGGCCGCGATGGCGGCCCCGAGACCACGGGTGTGGCCGGTGACGATGACTTTTTTCATGAGGCGTTCCTTAGATGAAGACGGGTTCGGGTTCCAGCATCACGCCGTAGCGCGCCGCGACATCGGCCTGGATCGCCGCAGCCAGCCGGACCACGTCCTGGCCCGTGGCCCCGCCCAGATTGACGAGCACCAGCGCCTGCTTGTGGTACACACCCGCCGCGCCCAGGTGGCGACCCTTCCAGCCGCACTGGTCGATCAGCCAGCCCGCGGCCAGCTTGAACGTGCCATCCGGCTGGGCGTGGTGCACCAGGGTCGGGAACTGCGCCAGCAGGCGCGTGCATTCCTCGTTCGACACAACCGGGTTCTTGAAGAAGCTGCCGGCGTTGCCGATTTCGCGCGGATCGGGCAGCTTGCGGCGCCGGATCGCTTCGACCAGCAAGCCAATGTCGTTCGGCGTGGGCGACGCCAGGCCGGCGTCGCGCACTGCATTGCCCAGTTCGGCGTAGCGCAGGTTCGGCTGCCACGCGCGCGGCAGCGCAAAGGTTACGTCAAGCACGACCAGATTGGCACCTTCTGGATGCTTGAAGATGCTGTCGCGGTAGCCGAAGCGGCAGGCGGCGGCGTCCAGCCTGAGCGTGGCGCCGCTCGCCATGTCGTAGGCGGTGAGACTGTGAAATACATCCTTGGTTTCCACGCCATACGCCCCCACATTCTGGATAGGCGCGGCGCCCACGGTGCCCGGTATCAGCGACAGGTTTTCCAGCCCGCCGATGCCCTGCTCGAGCGTAAAGCGCACGAAAGCATGCCAGTTTTCGCCAGCCTGGGCGCGCACGAGGATCATGCCGTCTTTTTCGCCAAGGACCTCGCGGCCCTGCCCCGTCATGTGCAGCACCAGGCCCTCGACGTCGCGCGTGAACAGCAGATTGCTGCCGCCGCCAAGCACCAGGCGCGGCAAGGCAGCCAGCGCCGGATCGGCACGCACTGCGGCCAGTTGCTCAGCGCCATCCACGCGCAAGTAGTGGCGCGCGCGGGAGGGAATGCGGAAGGTATTGAACGTGTCGAGCGGCTGGTCGTGAATGAGAGGCATGATGTAACGGCGTAAAAGTGTCGTTTCATTATAGTGGTTCGTGCATTCCCGGCTTTCCACACGGGTGAAACGGTCGCGATTCGGGCTGCCGTCCGCTAAAATAGAGCAATTCATCTATATGCAAACTATAAAAAGGACACACCATGCCATCGTTTGATGTCGTCTGCGAAGCAGACATGGTCGAAGTAAAGAACGCGGTTGAACAATCGAACAAAGAAATCACGACCCGTTTTGATTTCAAGGGCAGCTCGGCCAATGTCGAGCAAAAAGACAAGGAACTGACGCTGTTTGCCGATTCCGATTTCCAGCTGACCCAGGTCAAGGATGTGCTGATCAACAAGATGGCCAAGCGCAAGGTCGACGTGCGTTTTCTGGACGAAGGCAATGTCGAGAAAATCGGCGGCGACAAGGTCAAGCTGGTGATCAAGGTGCGCAACGGTATCGAAACCGACGACGCAAAGAAGATCACCAAGCTGGTCAAGGAAAGCAAGATGAAGGTGCAGGCGAGCATCCAGGGCGAATCGGTGCGCATCACCGGCGCCAAGCGCGACGACCTGCAGACGGCCATGGCCATGCTGCGCAAGGACGTGCAAGACCTGCCGTTGGCCTTCAACAACTTCCGCGACTGATTGGCATCGGCGCGTTGCAACGGGCCGGCATGACCGGCGCTGGCACGGGGCGCTACGTGGACAATGTGTCCGCTGAAGCCTTGTAACGCTTGGAGTAAAATGGCGCCGTGTGCCGACCCAGGGTCGACTTTCGCACACCGCAGCCACTCCGGGCAGATTAGGTAGTCTAAGGATAGCAATGAAACGTGTTGATGATTTCCGCCTGCGCATGGGCAACAAGGAATACGTGCCCATCATG
This sequence comes from Oxalobacteraceae sp. CFBP 13730, assembly GCA_014841835.1. Taxonomy (GTDB): domain Bacteria; phylum Pseudomonadota; class Gammaproteobacteria; order Burkholderiales; family Burkholderiaceae_D; genus Telluria. The sequence continues at coordinate 454,900 of JACYUQ010000001.1, forward strand.
ATCGGCGGAATGGGTGTGGACATTTCGACGTCCGAGCTGGCGCTGGAAGCAGCCCGTCTGGGCGGTATTGGCCATATCTCTGATGCAATGTCGCAAGACGTGTCCGACCGCAAGTTCGACACCACGTACGTCAAGGAAAAAACCAAGACCTACAAGTTCAACATCAACAACATGAACAAGGCCGTGGTCCAGTTCGATCTGGATCACCTGGCCGAGGCCACGCGCCGTCATGTCAGCTCCACCATGGAAGCGAAGAAAGGCGATGGCCTGATCTACGTGAACTGCATGGAAAAACTGACCATGAACGCGCCAAAGGAAACGCTGCGCGTGCGCCTGGCGTCGGCGCTGGATGGCGGCATCGACGGCATCACGCTGTCGGCCGGCCTGCATCTGGGTTCGTTCGAGCTGATCAAGGATCATCCGCGTTTTCGCGATGCGCACCTGGGCATCATCGTGTCGTCCGTGCGCGCGCTGCAACTGTTCCTGCGTAAAGTCTCGCGCCTCGATCGCAAGCCCGACTTCATCATCGTCGAAGGTCCGCTGGCCGGTGGCCACCTTGGCTTCGGCATGGATGACTGGAAGCAGTACGACCTGCACACGATCATGGACGAGGTCCACGCGTTCGTGAAGGCCGAGCAACTGGGTATCCCGGTGATTGCCGCCGGTGGCGTGTTCACCGGTTCGGACGCCGTCAGCTTCCTCGAAAAAGGCGCAGGCGCCGTGCAGGTGGCCACGCGCTTTACCGTGACCACCGAATGCGGCCTGCCGCACGACGTCAAGCAGGAATACTTTCGCGCCAGCGAAGAAGACATCGAAGTCAACGGCATTTCGCCGACCGGCTATCCGATGCGCATGCTCAAGAATACGCCAGCCATTGGCTCCGGCATTCGCCCGGGCTGCGAATCGTACGGCTACCTGCTCGATGCAACCGGCAACTGCTCGTACATCAATGCCTATAACCGCGAGGTGCAGGCACATCCGGAACTGAAAAAAGTCACGGTGATGGACAAGACCTGTCTGTGCACGCACATGCGCAACTTCAATTGCTGGACCTGCGGCCATTACACGTACCGCCTGAAGGACACGTCGCATCTGCTGGCCGATGGCAACTACCAGATCCTGAGCGCCGAACACGTGTTCAAGGATTACCAGTTCAGCGTCAACAACGAAATCGCCCTGCCAGAAAAGCAGGAGACCGTCGCGGCATAAGCCAGTCTTTCGCTGTCGCCGCCCTACCTCGGCCCTGAAAACGTCATTCCTGCCTGCGCGGGAATGGCGTTTTTTACGTTAGGCCCAAATGAACCGCCTTGTCCCGCCCGTGCCCCGTGATCGCCGCTGAATGTGCGCAGGCGCACCGAAGCCGTCTTGCATGAACGTTACGGTAATCACTCCATCAGCGGGAGTGAGCAATGAGCGAAGAAAAAAAGCAGGTCCGTATTACCAAAGCGACGATGCCAGCCGGTGGCTGGGGCTCGGTCGGTGACGTCAGCACGATCCTGACCGACCAGAATGTCGTCGTCAAAGACACGGGCTTGCTGCTCAAGCAAAACAAGACCGATGGCTTCGCCTGCGTCAGCTGCGCCTGGGCCAAGCCGGCCAATCCGCACCCGTTCGAATTCTGCGCCAGTGGTGCCAAGGCCACGGCCTGGGAAACCACGAGCAAATCGATCGGCGCGGACTTTTTCCAGCGCCACACGCTGACCGAGCTCGAAGCCTGGAGCGACCACGAGCTGGAAGACCATGGCCGCCTGACCACGCCTCTGCGCTATGACGCTGCCAGCGACAAATACCTGCCGGTTGAATGGGACGTGGCGTTCAGCGAGATTGGCGCCGCGCTGCGCGGGTTCGACCGCAAGCAGGTCGTGTTCTACGCATCGGGCCGCGCCTCGCTGGAAACGTCGTATATGTACCAGTTGCTGGCGCGCATGTACGGCAACAACAACCTGCCGGACAGCTCGAACATGTGCCACGAAAGCACGTCGGTCGGCCTGCAGAAAACCATCGGCATTGCCGTGGGCACGGTCAAGCTGAGCGACTTCGAAGACACCGATTGCATCCTGTTCTTCGGCCAGAACGTGGGCGTGAACAGCCCGCGCATGCTGCACCAGCTGCAAGAAGCGCGCAAGCGCGACGTGCCGATCATCACCTTCAACCCGCTGCGCGAGCGTGGTCTGGTGAGCTTCACCAATCCGCAGTCGCCGCTCGAAATGCTCACACGACAGGAAACCGCGATCTCGACCCAGTACCACCAGGTCAAGCCGGGCGGCGACACGGCCGTCATCATGGGCATGTGCAAAGCGCTATTCGCGCTGGACGATGCGGCGCTGGCCGCCGGTGAACAGCGCGTCATCGACATCGCGTTCATCCAGGAACACACCAACGGCTTCGGCGACTTTGAGCAGGCCGTGCGCGCTTGCTCTTGGGAAGCGATTGTGCGCGAAGCGGGCCTGTCGCAAGCGGCGCTCGAAGAGGCCGCGAGCGTGTACGCCAAGTCGAGTGCGGTGCTGGGCGTGTACGGCATGGGCCTGACCCAGCACCGCAACGGCGTGCAGAACGTGACGATGATGGTCAACCTGCTGCTCCTGCGCGGCAATATCGGCAAGCCGGGCGCCGGCATCTGCCCGGTGCGCGGCCACTCGAACGTGCAGGGCCAGCGCACGGTCGGCATCACTGAAAAACCTGAGCTGGCGCCGCTGGACAAGCTCAAGGAGCAATTCAACTTCGAGCCGCCACGCGAGATGGGCCTGACGACGGTCGATGCCTGCGAAGCCATCATCAAGCGCGACCTGCAGGCATTCATCGGCCTGGGCGGCAACTTCCTGCGTGCCGTGCCGGAAACCGTGCTGATGGAAGCGGCCTGGCGCGAGCTGCCGCTGACGGTGCAGATTGCTACCAAGCTCAATCGCAACCACGTCATCCACGGCAAGGCAGCCTACCTGCTGCCATGTCTGGGCCGGATTGAAATCGACCGCCAGGGTTCGGGCGACCAGTCCGTGTCGATCGAAGACAGCACATCGCACATGCATGGCTCGCGCGGGATGACCGAGCCGGCTGCGCCCGGGCTGCTGTCCGAGCCGGCAATCGTGGCGGGTATCGCCAAGGCCACGCTGGACGCCAATCCGCGTGTCGACTGGGACGCCTGGGTGGCTGACTACCGGGTCATCCGCAAGGCGATGGGCATCACCTTCCCCGAGATTTTCAAGGATCTGAACGAGCGCATGTGGACGCCGGGTGGTTACCGCAAGCCGCTGGCCGCTGCCGAGCGGGTCTGGAAGACCGAGAGCGGCAAGGCGGAATTTACCGTGCCCGAAGAACTGCCGGGCAACCCGAACATGCCGGGCGGCCCCGACATCCTGCGCCTGTTTACGATCCGCAGCGACGGCCAGTTCAACACGACGATCTACAGCAACGACGACCGCTTCCGCGGTGTGCACGGCAGCCGCATGGTGCTGTTCATGAATGCGGCCGACATGGAACGCTATGGTCTGGGCAAGGGCGACGTCGTGGCGCTGCGCACGCATGCCGACGATGGCGTGAATCGCCGCGTCGAAGGCTTGCAGATCGTGCCTTACGACGTGCCGAGTGGCTGCATCGCCGGTTATTACCCGGAATGCAATCCGTTGATTCCGTTGTGGCACCATGCCAAGGAAAGCAAGGTGCCGGCGGCAAAAGCCATCGACGTCCTGCTCGAACGCACCCGCAGTGGGATTGCCAGCGGTGCCACGGGCGTCGCATGAACGCGCGCACGTCCTTCCCCGGCGACGGCGGGCCGGACTTCCCCGTCGCCAGCAGCCTGCCAGCCGCCTGCTGGCAGGCTGGCGCGAGTGAAGCACTGGCCGAAGTGCTGGCCGAGGAAGTGCCCGTTGCACTCGTGTACAACGGCATCAGCCACGCCGTGATGCTGGCCTCGCCGCAGGATCTGGACGACTTTGCGCTGGGCTTTTCGCTGTCCGAGCGCATCGTGCGCCAGGTGGAAGACATCCGCGATATCGCCATCGAACCGGGCCCGCACGGCATTACGGTCTCGATGGACATTGCCCCTGGCGCCATGGCGCGCCTGAAGGAAACGCGGCGCGCACGCACCGGCAAGACCGGCTGCGGCCTGTGCGGCGTGGACAGCCTGGCCTGGTTCGAGCGTGAAACGGGCCTGCTGGACGCCCGCGATGGCGGCGCGCACGGCGTGACGGCGCAGTTCGCACCTGCTGCGCTGCACCGCGCGATGGCCGCGATGAACGCGGACCAGCGCCTGCACCAGGCAACCGGCGCCGTGCATGCGGCCGGCTGGGCCGACCGCGACGGCGTGCTGCGCACCGTGCGCGAAGATGTCGGGCGTCACAATGCGCTCGACAAATTGATCGGCGCAGTGGCGCGCGATGGCCTGGCGGCCGACAGCGGCTTCGTCGTCGTGACCAGCCGGGCCAGTTTCGAGATGGTGCAAAAGACGGCGCGCGCCGGGATCGCCGTGCTGGCGGCCATTTCGGCGCCCACGGCCATGGCCGTGCGCATGGCCGATGCGGCCGGTGTGACGCTGGCGGGCTTCGTACGGGCCGGTCGCCACGTCGTCTACAGCCATCCGCAGCGGCTGGTGTAGCTGCCCAGCACGTCGCGCGTGCCCGTTGCGGCGCCATGTTGAACGGGTATATGCTGGCCGCAAGCGCAGACCCGACGCAGCGCGATGCGAGAGAGGCGGCCCGACATGTCAACGTTTGCTCCTGCCGAGCAGGTCAGTTTTCTGGCTGATCAAGCGGGCAGCATCACCAGCTGGAATCCCGCATGCGCGGCGCTGTTCGGCCGCGCCGCAGCCGACGTCATCGGCCAACCGCTCGCCAGCCTGCTGGCCGCTGGCGACTGGCCTGCCCTGCAAGGTGCGGGTCAGAGCGAGAGCACACTGGCCGCCTCCACCGGTCAGCGCGCTGCCAGCCTCAGCCTGGTACTGCAGTGCGCCGCCGACGGCGCCCCGCTTGGCTACAGCATTACCATCGCCATCCCCCCTGCCCTGTCCGTCGCTACCGAGGGCGACCGACTCGGCGCGACGCCACTGTCCGCCGTCGTCGATCTGTTGCCGGGCACGTTCTACATCATGAACCGCGAAGGCCGCATCCTGCTCTGGAACCACAACCTCGAGCGGCTGTGCGAAATGATGCCGGACGAAATCGCCGCCGCCAACGGCATCGCCATGCTCGACCCGCGCGACCGGCCGGGGGCGCTCGTGCAGGTCGAGGCCATGTTCGCCAACAACACCGAGATCGCACTGGAAACCGATTACGTGTCGCGCAGCGGCCGCGAAACGCCGATGCTGCTGCGCGGGGCGCGCATCGATTGCAATGGCGGCCAGTACCTGGTTGGCATGGGCATCGACATTTCCAGGCAACGCGCGCGCGAGCGCCAGCTGGCCCTGTACCGGCGCGCCCTGAATGTCGCCCGCAATGGCGTGATCATCGCCCACGATAGCGGGCCCAACCGGGTAGTCGAGTACGTCAACCCCGCATTCGAACACATCACCGGCTACAGCGCCGACGAAGTCATCGGGCGCGATCCGCGCTTCATGGCTGCGCCTGGCCTCGACGAAGACGAACGCAGCCGCATGCGCACTGCCCTGCGCGAGCAGCGCTCGGTCCACGTCGTGCTGCGCAACCTGCGCAAGAATGGCGAACTGTTCTGGAACGACCTGCAGATCACGCCGGTGCACGACGACAACGGCAAGGTCACGCACTTCATCGGCATCATCAACGACGTTACCGCCAGCAAGCAGCGTGCTGACGAGATCGAGCCCGATGCCAACCACGACAGCCTGACGGGCCTTGCCAACCGCACGCTGCTGTGGGACCGGCTCGACCATGCGCTGCACCTGGCACGGCGCCACCAGTCGCTGGTGGCCACGGTGCTGGTCGACCTGGCCGGGTTCAAGGCCATCAACCATACCCATGGCCACGATGCCGGCGACGTCGTGCTCAAGGTCGTGGCGCGGCGCCTGCAGGCGGCCGTGCGCGACTGCGACACCGTGGCGCGCATCGCGGGCGATGAATTCGTGATGGTGCTGGTGGACCAGCCCACCTTGCGCTTCACGCTGCGCGTGGTCGAGCGGCTGCGGCGCGCACTGGTCATGCCGGTCGCGTACGGCGGCACCGACATCGCTGTCGGCGCGCGCATTGGCGTGGCGGCCTATCCGGGCGATGGTGCGACTCCAGCCGGCCTGATCCGCGCGGCCGAGCTGGCGGTCCACCGCGCCAGGCAGGATGGCGGCGATGTCCATTTCTACTCCCGCGACATGCGCAATGCCAGCGACGCGCGTGTTGCGCTGGCCGGCACCATCCGCAGCGCGCTCGCCAACGATCAATGGTTCCTGCTGTTCCAGCCAAGGATGGAAGCCTGCAGCGGCAAGGTCCGGGGGTTCGAGGCCCTGCTGCGCTGGCGCCATCCCGAGCAGGGCGTGATGCTGCCGGCAGCATTCCTGGCCGAAGCCGAAGAAAGCGGCCAGATCGTCGCGATCGGCGGCTGGGTGCTGGACCAGGCCTGCGCCTTCGCCCGCGACCTGCGCGCCGCCGGTTACGCCGGGCTGCCGGTGGCAGTGAACGTGACACACCGCGAATACAGCCGGCCCGATTTCATCGCCGGCATCGCCCGCCGCATGCAGGAAGCCGGCTTACCCGCCGGTAGCCTCGAAATCGAGATCCCCGAAGCCGACCTGATCCGCAACCCCGGGTTGGGGCGCGACCTGGCGGTGCAATTGCGTGCGGCAGGTGCGATGCTGTCGATCGACCAGTTCGGACAAGGCATTTCCGATCTGGCGTTCTTGCAGCAATTGTCGGTGCGCCAGGTAAAACTGTCACGCCAGGCCGTGCATGACATCGCCGGGCATGGCCAGGGCGGCACGCTCGCCAGGACCCTGATCGACATCGGGCACAACCTCGATATCACGGTGGTCGGCGAAGCGGTGGAAACCGAGGCACAGGTCGACTTTTTGCGCAGCCACGGCTGCGATCAGCTGCAGGGGCACTGGTTCAGCGCGCCCCTGTCCGCCGACGCAGCGCGTGCTTTCCTGGCGCAGCGGCAACATGCGTTGTAGGGTGGACGGGTCCCCCATCCACGCGTTCAACGCACGTCATAGCGCCACGACATCGAGCGAAGCCCATCCACGCGTTCTACGAACGTCATTGCGCCACACATTCGGCGTGATTTGAACGCGTGGACGGCATAGCCGTCCACCCTACCGGTCATCGGCCATCCCATTCCATCCGCCCCCGTCCATTCCCCGATTCGTGCAGGCTGTCGCAGGATACTGGTCCTGAAGCGCGTGGCGCGTTAAAGTTGCATCATTCCAACGGCCGACGTTTCAGGCCGATGCAGCCTACTCCGACGATCGACGACGCCATGCAAGCACGCAGCACGACACAGCACCATCTGGCCGGCATCCTGACCTGGCTCTACCGCGCCTTCGACGGTGTGGCAACCTGGGTCACCCGGCTGTCATGGTGGAAGTTTCTGCTCTTTGCCGGCCTCACCCTGACCGCCGCCGGCATCCTGCAGGAAGAACTGTTCAACGGCCCGGCCGAAGAAGAAATTGCCCGCGCCGAACGCGAGTCGGGCCGCCGCAGCGATGCCAGCATCCTGATCGACGAGAGCGGCATCCGCTTCAATCCCCGCACCCGGACGCGCGCGGCCGAACCGGCCCCGGCGACCACGCCGGAAACGCCCGAGGTGCCCGACGTGCCGGACGCGCCCGATGCCCCCCCGGCCCCGCCGATGACAGCACAGGCGCCCTCCCCGAGCGCCGGCGCCGGCGCCGTGAACATCTCACCGGGCAGCGACTCGGTCCACATCGAACTGCCGCCGCAAATCGGCGAAGAATTGTCGAACGCCATCGAGGCAGCCGTCGAAGACGCCGCCGAACAGAAAGTGTCGCGCTACCACAAGCAAGCGTCGACCTGGTTCATGAACTTCGTCGTGCTGTTGCTGCTGGCGTTGTTCGGCACCAAGGCGCTGGTCGGTGGCAAGAAGCGCGCCGATGCCGAAGCCCAGGTGGCCAACGCGGCCGCCGAGCGCGAAGCGATGCAGCGCCAGCTGATGGAAACCAAAATGCAGATGATGCAGGCCCAGGTCGAGCCGCACTTTTTATTCAACACGCTGGCGTCGGTCGAGCACCTGATCCGCGTCGACCCGCCGCGCGCATCGGCCATGCAGCGCAGCCTGATCCAGTACCTGCGCGCGGTGCTGCCGCAGATGCGCGACAACGCCGTCGTCACCGGTCTGGGGCGCGAGGTCGACATGGTCAACGCTTACCTGGACCTGCTCAAGATGCGGATGGAAGAGCGCCTGACTGTCAATCTGCGCGTGCCGGATGGCCTGCGCAGTGCGGCCTTCCCGCCCATGATGCTGCAGTCGATGGTCGAAAACGCGATCAAGCACGGGCTCGAGTGCAAGCCGGAGGGCGGCACGCTGAACATCGTCGCCGAGGTCGTCGACAGCCGCCTGCGCGTGACGGTGGCCGACGATGGCGTGGGCTTTGGCGTGATGCCGAGCGACGGCACCGGCCTGGGGCTGCAAACGATCCGCGAACGCCTGAAACTGCTGCATGGCGAGGCCGGCTGGCTGCACATCGGCGCCAACAGCCCGACCGGCGTGATCGCGACGATCGAAGTGCCCTACCAGTTGTCGAAGTAGTCGATTGGCCGACTGGCCAGCGATGATCGACAGCTTGCCTGTTGGTCAATTTCATTGAATAATCATTCAATCACTTTTCATAACAACCTTGTCAAGAGACCACCATGCCCACCGCGATTATTGCCGATGACGAAAGACTGATGCGCGACCAGCTGCGCATGCGCCTGCAGGATGCCTGGCCGGAACTGCAGATCGTCGGCGAAGCGAAGAATGGTGATGAAGCGGTGCAACTGGTGGGCGAGCTCAAGCCCGACCTGACGTTTCTGGATATCCGCATGCCGGGCAAGACCGGCATGGAAGCGGCGCGCGATATCGGCGACAAGAGTCTGGTCGTGTTCGTCACCGCCTACGACCAGTACGCGGTCGAAGCGTTCGAGCGCGGCGCCATCGACTACGTGCTCAAGCCGACCGAGCCGGACCGCTTGCGGGTGACGGTCGATCGCCTGAAAGAACGCCTCGAGCGCCCACAGGACAATGTCAACGACAGTGTCAGCGCCATGCTGAGCCAGCTGGCCGAAAAGATCGCCTCGCCCAAGCCGAAGCACCTGCAATGGATCCAGGCCAGTATCGGCCAGGACCTGCGCATGATTCCCGTCGAAGACATCCTGTTCTTCCGCTCGGACGAAAAATACACGAGCGTGCAGACGAGCGGCTTCGAGGCACTGATCCGCAAGCCGGTGCGTGACCTGGCCGATGAGCTCGACCCATCGCTGTTCTGGCAAATCCACCGCGCCACACTGGTCAACGTCAATGCCATCGAAGGCGTGACGCGCGATATCCGTGGCCGCCATCTGGTGATGGTCAAGGGCCGGCCCGAAAAGCTCGAGGTCAGCCGCAGCTTCCTGCACCTGTTCAAGCAGATGTGACCGTGTTGCCTGGCGCGCGTGCCAGTGCGCGCCTTGTGACCTCTCAAGGCCACCGCGGGGCGTGCGCGTAGTGTAGAAAGTCCGGCCGAGATCCGTGGCCTTCTCGTACACCTGCCCGCATGAAACTCCAGCGCACGATGCACCTGCGGCGCAACCGCAGCCCTGACCAGCGCGCCGCACGTGCCTGCGACAGCCGGCGTATCCTGCACAGCGCCAACGACGCCATCCTGTCGGTCGGCCACGACAACACCATCCTGCTGGCCAACCCGGCAGCGGCACGCATGTTCGATACCGGCGTGCCCAATCTGCAGGGCAGCGCGCTGGCACGCTTCATCGCCGCACCCGGCACCGATGCCTGCACGCCGCTCGACTACTTTCCTGCCGGCCTCGGCCGCGCAGGCCGGCGCGCCACCGACTACGCGGTCACCGGCATTCGCAGCGATGGCGAACGCTTTCCCATCGAAGGGTCGATCTCGAGCGTCGAGCACGAAGGCCGGCCGATCTACACGGTGATCCTGCGCGATGTGTCCGAGCGCCATCTGGTCCAGCAGACGCTGGCACGCTCGCACGACCAGTTGCGCCAGTTGTCGTCGGCGCTGCAAAGCATCCGCGAAGAAGAGCGCACCCACATCGCACGCGAACTGCACGACGATCTCGGGCAATTGCTCGCGTCGCTGCGCATGGACCTCACGCTGCTGGCACGGGTCGAGCGCTTGCCCGAGGCCAGCACGCCGCTAATCGGCGGCATGCAAAGCAATTTGCTCACGGCCATTGCGTCGCTGCGCCGGATCGCCACCAACCTGCGCCCGCGCGCGCTCGACGAAGGCGGGTTGTACTTCGCACTGCAAGGCTTGCGCGACGAATTCACCGAACGCCACGGCATCGCCTGCAGCGTCCTGGCCGACGAAGCCGAATTGCGGCTGGACGATGCCGCCAGTACCGCCATCTTCCGCATCGTGCAAGAGGCGCTGACCAATATCGCCCGTCATGCCGGTGCGCAGCACGTATGCGTGAACCTGTACCGCATCAATGGCGACCTGTTGCTGACGATCCAGGACGACGGTCGGGGCATTCGCGCGCAGGACATGGACAAGGCCGAATCGCTGGGCCTGATCGGCATGCGCGAGCGGGTCTGGGCGATGCTGGGCGACATCACGATCGGTGCCGATGAGTCGCCTGGCACACGGATCGATATCGTGCTGCCCATTGCGGGCCACGTGGTCTGATGCCCGAGGAACCGGGCACTTCAATCAGGCTATTGCATAAAAACAACAGTGCCAAGCTGTCATGAACTCGACACATAGTCTCGATAAGATCGCTGTCGATCTGAGTTGATTACAAACTCAACATCTTGTCGAAACCACACTGGAGATCTTCATGAAGTATAAGTTCCTGGCCGCCGCCGTGCTGTCATCCCTGCCACTGTTCGCATCCGCCCAAACCAACGTCCAGATCTATGGCGTGATGGACGCGGCCATCGCACTCGAAGACACCGACGTGCCGGGTGAAGACCGTCGCACCACGATCAGCTCGGGCAACCAGTCGAGCAGCCGTCTGGGCTTCCGCGGTACCGAAGATCTCGGCAATGGCCTGAAAGCCCTGTTCAACATCGAAGCCGGCGTCGCGCTGGACACCGGCGCCACCGACGCGCAAACCTTCGGCCGCCGCGCCGTGGTCGGCCTGCAAGGCAACTTCGGTACCGTGACCCTGGGTCGTGAGTACTCGCCGATCGCTGCTGTCGCCGCCGCATCGGACATCAACGGTCAGGGCATGTACGGCAGCAACCTGTCGGCCTTCGGTACCAACCGTCTGACCCGTCGCCTGTCGAACTCGATCAACTACAAATCGAACGACCTGTCGGGCTTCGTCGTCAACGCCGCCTACTCGACCGCCGAAAAAACCGTCGACCCGTCGGGCGACCTGCTGGGCATCGCACTGGAATACAAGATCGGCGGTCTGTACCTGGGCGCCGGCTACCACACCATCGAGCGTCTGGCGTCGGGCGACGACAAGGAAATGGCATTCGGTGCCGGCTACAAATTCGGCGACTTCGAAATCAAGGGTAACTACCTGGAAGCCGAGCTGGAAGGCACCACCGCCAGCAATGGCGTCGAGTACAAGAACGCCAACATCGGCGCATCGTACGCAATGGGCGCCAACAAGTTCTTCCTGAACTTCCAGCAGCAAAAGCTGAACAACGGCGCCAAGGGCAACACCGTGGCCGTGTCGTACACCTACACGCTGTCGAAGCGCACCAACTTCTACGGCACCTACGCCCAGCTGAGCAACAACAACCGCGCTGCCTTCGGCATCAACGCGTCGTCGAACAACGTGACCCCGGTCTCGAGCGTCCCAGCCATCAGCGCGCTGAGCGCCGATCCATCGGTCCTGACCGTCGGTATCCGTCACGCGTTCTAACCATGGCGCCGCACACGCTGCCAACGGCGGCGTGTGACGGAAGCTGTCCGTTCCTGCGTCCGTGGGAACGTTTAATGCCGGCGCTGCCGGCATTTTTCATTACGGCGAGCCTGATTGGATATACGCCGGCTGCCTCGCCCTTACGGGATATTACCGCTCAGCTCCCTGGATTTGATACGAATCTGAAAATGATCAGACGAATCGTGTGTCATGTCGTTTGCATCTAACTTTTTGAGCCAATAGTCAATTTAATCAGGATGGTGTATTTACGATTGCCGTTCAACGCAGGCGACCTAAACTCAATTCTGACTCACGACAGACTCAGACGTGGTCACGGTTTTCCCGCCGACAAGGCATCACGCCCTTCTTGCGCAATGCCAGAACAGGCGCCTCTGCCTATATTTCATAAGGAAATATCATGCGCATTTCATCTGTTTTGCTTCCCGCAGCCCTGTTTCTTCTTGCCCCAGCGTCTGGTGCGCAGACTGGGCCGTATCCACAAAATGACACTGCGCCCATTACGACCGTGGTTGTCAGTGCAGCAGCGAAGCCGTTTCGAATCAGACAAGAACAAGCCCGGCAAATTGCCGGAACCTACGATCTGGTGAATGGTTGGCACCTGAAAGTACGGCCGGGCACCCGCACGATCGATACCAAAATCGATCAACAGCAACCGATGCGTCTTCTTGCTGTCGGCCCCTACAAATTCGTGTCCGGAGATGGCCGGGTTACCATGGAATTCAATCTTGGCGAATCCGGCGACGACATGCTCATGACCTACGCGCCAGACCCGCGCCTCGCTGATATGGTGGTGATCTCGTCGTCAGTTGCACAGCGCTAGTGCAGGACCAGGACTGGCCACTGCCCAGCCAAGGCCTATCTGCGGATCAAGCACAATGCGGCTTCGCAGTACAGCGGGGTGCCGCGTTATTCCAACTTGATTCGCCACCAGATTCTCCAGTAAGGCGCAACGATCTTCGCGTACGTTGAAAACACAACGCCCAAGCGTTGTGTTTTCGCTGCCAATGATGGAGGTAAGTGGCGAGCCTTGATGGCACGCGGCAATCCCAATTTGCGCACGGTCCAGGTAAACTCATCGTCAAATCAGGCCAGATACCGCGCGACCTGACAGCGTTTTACGACTGCTTCCCCGGGTCGATCGCTGCCAGGCGCCGCTACTGGTCAAAACTAACCCCTCAACTGAACCCGAGATTCGTGGCGATCAACAATCAGGACAATGGCTGGGAACATATCGCTTTAGCGTTCGCCGCGGTTCGTTCTGACGCCGGTCGCGATGTCATCCGGCGTTGGGCAAGTACTTTGCCGTCGGGCGGCGAGGTCCTGGATGTCGGCTGCGGATCGGGCTTCCCGGTTTCCTCGACACTCGTCGAACAGGGTTTGACGGTGTTTGGCATCGACGCCTCTCCGACCCTGGTGTCCATGTTTGCATGGCGATTTGGCGATGCCCATGCAGCGTGTGAGACCGTGCAGGACAGTACCTTTTTCGGTCGAACCTTCGACGGCGTCCTGGCAATCGGACTGATGTTTCTGCTGTCGGAAGACGACCAGCGACAGCTGATCAACAAAGTAGCAGAAGCACTCGGACCAGGTGGCCGTTTCTTGTTTACTGCACCACATCAGAAGTGCGAGTGGGAAGACGTGCTGACCAGACAGCGTTCTGTGTCGCTTGGTAAAGCGCAATACGAGCGATTGCTCGACGAGGCCGGCATGCAACTCAACAACACGTGCATGGACGAGGGTGACAATCACTACTTCGACGCCGTACGACGGTCGGCTGAAACCGATTGAATAAGGCGGCAAGTCCCCTTCGTGACAACTTGCTTCGTAGGAGGCCTGATTTATTTTTGCTTACCCAGCGCGCCATCGATTGCACTGAAATCACGGCAAAAGTCATCATTCAGCCAATATCTGTTGCCAACGTGCCTTTAGGTTGTATGATGGCCGTTTATTGAGACCAATAGTAGCCGATGGTCAACGTAACCAGGAATCAATAACCTACCTATGCCGATGACCACGCCAGCGCCGCTGCACGACGCCGACGGCGTGCACGATGCGCTGATCGAGCAAAATGCCATCCTGTGCAGCGCCAACCAGCATCTGCTGCTGGCAACGTTCGATGCTGAAGACTTGCGCGCGCAAGCGGAAGCCGCAAACCGGCGTCAGAACGAATTTCTTGCAATGCTGGCCCATGAGTTGCGCAATCCGCTCGCGCCGATCAGCATGGCCAGCGCGATGCTGGGCAGGATGCCCGGCCCATCGACCGAGCTGATACACATCAAGACCATCATTGACCGCCAAGTGGGACAACTCTCCCGCTTGCTGGACGACTTGCTCGACGCGGCGCGCATCAGCAGCGGCAAGATCGAACTGCACAAGCAGGCGCTGCTGGTTGCCGAGCAGCTGGCCAATGCGGTGGACACCGTGCAGGCGCGTGTCAATGAGCGCAGGCAGCAGTTGATCATCGAGATACCCGATCGCGCCATCCGGGTGTTCGGCGATGGTGTCAGGCTGGCGCAAGTGTTCTCGAACTTGCTGGTCAATGCGTCGAAATTCACGCCGATTGGCGGCAGCATTTGTCTTCGGGCCTGCGTGATCGGTAGTGACGTGGTCGTGACGGTCGAAGATGACGGCGACGGCATTGCTGCCGACGTCTTGCCCACGGTCTTCACGCTGTTCGCGCAGGGTACCAGGACACTGGCCCGCTCCCAGGGTGGCTTGGGGATCGGCTTGAATATCGTCCGCAATGTCGTCGAGATGCATGGCGGCAGCGTCAGCGCAGCCAGTCCCGGACTAGGCCACGGCACGGTCTTCACGGTGAGGCTGCCGCTGCTCGAGGTGACCGATGTGCCCCTTGCCGTGGTGCCGGACACCGCGCCACCCACATTGCGCCACCACATTCTGCTGGTCGAAGACAACCAGGATGCCAGTGCGATGCTGGAGATGGTGTTGTGTTCGGAGAACCACACCGTGATCAAGGCGTTCGATGGCGTTGCCGGACTCGCACTGGCATGTACCGGCGCATTCGATGTGGTCCTGTGCGATATCGGCCTGCCAGGGATGACTGGCTACGATCTGGTCCGGACCTTGCGCGCCACCCTGGCCCAGGCTGCGCCTTTCTGCGTCGCCATATCGGGTTACGGCCAGCTCGAAGACCGGTCGCGCGCGCTGGCGGCCGGATTCGACGAGCATCTGGTGAAGCCAATGAATATTGATAACCTGTTACAGTTAGTCGCTTCCGTGCCTCTCAAGACAGCGCATGCACCGCAGTCCTCCGTGTGATCGTCTCGCGTAGTTTCATCAACGTCCCGCCTGAAGCCCTGCCCCCAACGCATCGGAGAATCGTTCTCGCTGCGTCACCATCAGGCCGAATTATTTCCAGGAAATGTCCATGACGGCTCCCCTCACCCTCCAGCGACACGCGCTGATCGAGCGCGCCGTGCTGGTGCTTGCACAACGTGGTGAATCCAGCGTGACATTGTGGACAAGCATCGCCACAGCGCTCGGCACGATCATTGGTGACCAGGGCTTCGCGTCGCTGCTGGTCAGATGCATGCATGAACTCGTACCACGCCATCCATGGCTGGCTGAAGCGCAACACGCCGGCACCGGCGCGCTCACCCATCTGTCGACCCTGCTGGCCAGCCGCGACATCGAAGAATCGGAACACGCCAGCGCCGCATTGCTGCATATTTTCGCCGACACCCTGATCCTGCTGGTCGGCGAACTCGTAACCAATCGCATCCTCCTGTCGGCCTGGAAGACGCTCGCTGTAGAAGATGTACCGGAGCCATCAAAATGAACAAAGTAACTATCCGCCTGCTGGCGACCGGCGTGCCCGGACTCGATGACTTGCTGGGTGGCGGCGTGCCCGAGTTTTCGTTCAACCTGCTTGCAGGAACGCCCGGCAGCGGCAAGACGACGATGGCACACCAGATCATGTTTTCACTGGCCAGTCCGACACGACGTGCCATTTTCTTCACCGTGCTGGGCGAACCCGCGCTGAAGATGCTGCGCTATCAGCAACAGTTCCCTTTTTTCGATCCCGAAAAAATCGATGACTCGATCAGGTTCGTCAACCTCTCGGCCGATCTGCTCGAGGGAAATTTCGATGCCGTGCTCGCCCGCATCACGGAAGAAGTCCGCGCCTTTGGCGCGAGCCTCGTGTTTGTCGATTCGTTCCGCTCCGTCGTGCAGACTGCGCGCGGCCTTGACGACGGTCCGGCAGGCTTGCAGCATTTTGTCCAGCAGCTGGGCATGCAGATGACGAGCTGGCTGGCGACGACCTTCCTGATTGGCGAATACCTGGTGCCCGAAGAAGAGTCGAGTCCCGTGTTCACGGTTGCCGATGGCATCATCTGGCTGTCCCAGCTGGTACACCGCGATGCACTGGTACGCAAGATCCAGGTTGTCAAACTGCGCGGCCACGCGCAAAGCCTGGGCATGCACACGTTTCGCATCGACGACCAGGGCCTGCGCATCTTCCCGCGCGCAATGGTCCGGCAAGCGCTCGGCGCACCAGTGCGCTTCAAGCCGACACAGCGCCTGTCGATGGGCGTGCCCGCGATCGACACCATGCTCGGTGGTGGGCTACCGGCCGGGTATTCGATGCTGGTCGTCGGCCCGTCAGGTTCCGGCAA
The DNA here is from genome assembly GCA_014841835.1 of Oxalobacteraceae sp. CFBP 13730. Classification (GTDB taxonomy): domain Bacteria; phylum Pseudomonadota; class Gammaproteobacteria; order Burkholderiales; family Burkholderiaceae_D; genus Telluria. The sequence goes on from JACYUQ010000001.1 coordinate 471,503, forward strand.
GACAGTATTGGCCACCCAGTTTCTCGAAGAAGGCGCCCGCGTCGGCGAGCCTGGGATCATCGCGGCCTTTGAAAAAAGTCCCAATCAACTGATGAGCCAGCGGCTCGATGCGCTGGTCGAGAGCGGCAGCGCCGGCGTAATCAACACACGCACGCTCGATCTGTCGCTCGACGAAGTGCTGCATGACCTGATCGACATGATCGTCAAGATGAAGGCAAAGCGGGTCGTCATCGATTCGCTGTCCGGCTTTGAAATGGCGCTGGCCTCGGTATTTCGCGAAGACTTCCGCGAGTCCCTCTACCGGCTGGTGGCATCGCTGACCCAGCTGGGTGTGACGGTACTCATGACCGCCGAGACCGAAGACCGCTATACCGATCTGCGCTTTTCTTCGTATGGCAACGCCTTCCTGGCCGATGCGATTTTGATGCAGCGCTATATCGAACTGCACGGCCGTCTGCGCCGGGTGCTGTCGGTGGTCAAAGTACGTGCCAGCGCACATAGCGATCACCTGCATTTCTACGACATCCGCGACGGCGACATCCACGTCGGCGACACGCTGGAAAATTACGAAGGCATCCTGACGGGGCAGCCGCGCCCGCATGAGCGAAGCTGACGAACGGCCCATTGGGACCTGGCGATCGTGCGGTGGCACATTGCGGCGATCGGCCTCCACGCAGGCGCGTATCGTCGGTTGCTGCGCGATTTAACCTGTTCGTGTGTTCGACTATTCAGCAGGGCTGCGCGGGCGCCGCCACGCTGGCGACCGGAAACAAACGATCATATGCAAGATTGAACAGAAAGCCGTAGACCAGATAAAACGTCACGATAGCAATATCCATCAGTAGCGCAGCCCACAGGCCAATCCCCAGATACCAGGCGATCAGCGGGATCAGCATGGCAACCAGGCCCGCTTCGAACAGAAAAGTATGCATGACCCGGATCGCCATCGTCTTTTCGACGCTGCCGCGCAGACGCAGCATGGCGCGGTCAAATCCAACGTTGAACACGAAATTCCAGAGTGTGGCGATGGTGGCCGAGAAAATGCCGATGACCCCCATGTCCTGCACGGGCTGGTCGAACAGGATGGCAGATCCCGGGATAAAGATGGCCAGAGCTACTCCCTCGAAAAGAAGCGCGTGCCGTACGCGATCGGCGAATGTACGCATGTAAATCCTTGTTATTGTTGGTAGGGCTGGCGGCAAGCAGATGTTGAGCAGTACGTTCAAACGCTGGACCGGCAAAGCAAGGCAGGATCATCCCATAGTCTATAAATGCACACATAGCCAAGAAACTGAGGCATCATGGTGCAAATATGAAACACCTGAATTGGGATGACCTGCGCTTGCTGGCACTGATCGCGCAGGAAGGCACGTTGCGCGGTGCGGCGCGAAGGGCGGGCTTGAGCCCTGCCACACTGTCGCGAAGGCTCGACCAGCTCGAAGAAGCGGTCGGCCAGAAGCTTGTCGAGCGCCATCAAGGTGGTTGCGTTCCAACGACGTTTGGCGTGGACATGTTCGCACTGGCCGAACAGATGAGCGATATTGCCCTGGAAGTCGAGCATGCACAGGCGCGGCAGAACGCAAGTTCGGCGTCGGGCGTGGTACGCATCAATACCGACGAATGGCTCTCGTACTTCCTCACTACCCGCTTCGCACCGTTTCATGACGCCTATCCCGATGTGGAGGTCGAGATCGTTACCTCCCACCGGCCCTATAACCTGGCACGGCGCGAAGCCGATATCGCAATTCGGCCTTACCGGCCCGAACAGCTCGACCTCGTGGCGCGCCAGGTCGGCACGCTGTCGTTCGGACTGTATGGCAGTCAGGCGATCGCAACGCGTTACGCTGCCGCCATAGCGAACCAGGACTGGACAGGCGTGCCATTTGTGGGCTTCGACGAGCCACGTGCCGAGTTCCAGTCCGACCGGTGGTTACGGGCGCTGCCCGGTGCGCCTGCACCCTGGATGCGCTGTAGCTATGGACTTGGCATCCTTGATGGTGTGACGCATGGCGCCGGTCTGGGTGTGCTGGCCTCGTTTCTGGCAAGCGAAGCCCATGGCCTCGTCACGGCAATTCCGCATATTCCCGAGTTGGATCAGGCGATCTGGCTCTCGATGCATCGCACGGTGCGAACGACTGCGCGCGTCAGGGCGGTGGTCGATTTCGTGGGGTCGCTGTTCGCGCAGTACCACGAGGGCGAAGGTTGATGCGTAAAAAAACCCGCGACACTCGCGGGTTTTTTCATGCGGCCAAACGATGATCCGTTCTTGCCGCCTCTGATACAGGTGTTGCGTGGGTCCCGGTTTCCACCGCTCCCCGCGCCCTTACTTTGCCTTGACGTCGCCCTTGCTCTCGGCTTTCGCCGTTGCCTTGGCTTCCTTGTCGGCTTGCGCTACCGCTTTCGCATCGGCCTTGCTGACCTTCTTGACCAGCTTGCCATCGGTTTGCGTGCTGCCCTTCAGATTCTCGTTAGGGACAAACGCGGCTTTCGGGGTCTTGGTGTCCGTCGTGGCGTGTGCTTCTGACGTCGCTGGCGTCTGGGCAAAGGCAGCGGTGGCAAACAGACCCGCAATCAGGGTAACAGTCAATTTTTTCATGGTGCAGCTCCTTGGGTGGTGGTGTGGAAGTGCATGTTTTCCATGCTACTGACCAATCAACGATGAGCTTGCCAAACTGTTGACCGACTTAACAAATGCTTACATTTCTTGGGTACGATCGCAGCCCGTATGTTCGCCGGCCTGGCGACGCAAGCGCCGCAGTTCATCGGGAACCGGTCATCGGCAAGATGGGATTTATTTCCGCTTTGCCAGTGCGCGATCGAGCGCATTGGCAAAATGGCGGCTGTCGGCCTGGCTGAACGCCGCCGGCCCACCCGTATCGACGCCGCTGCCGCGCAGTTCTTCCATGAAGGCGCGCATCGTCAATTGCTGCGCGATCGTGTCCTTCGTGTACCAGTCGCCACGCGGATTGAGCGGCAGGCCGCCCTTGTCCAGCACCAGCGCCGCCAGCGGAATGTCGCCGGTGACGACGATGTCGCCGGGACTGACGCGCTCGACGATCTCGGCATCGGCCACATCGGCGCCGGCCGGCACCTGCAGCGCGCGGATGAAGCGCGAGCCCGGCACCCGGATCAACTGATTCGCCACCAGCGTGACGGGCAACTGGGTGCGCTCCGCTACCCGGAACAGGATGTCCTTGATGACGCCAGGACAGGCATCGGCGTCGACCCAGATATGCATGATAAGAATGAAGTGAGTGGTTCTGAAAGATCAGTCGGGCACATCACCATTGATGATGAACTGGTGAAAAACCTCATGGTGCGGCCCGGGCTGGACCGACCTGAACGGCAGCCGCGTCAACGCGCCCTGCCAGTAACGCAGCGCATGTTCATCCTTGCGAAACACCGCAATCAACCACGGCCCTGCGTGACCCGGCACGATCTTGCGCGTGGCAGCCTCGGCCAGGCCGAGACGGCGGTACTTCGGCATGACGAACAGGTGGGCCAATTCCCGTATCTGTCCGCTTTCGAACGGGATCGATTCGACCAGAACAAAACCGGCCGCTTGACCATCTACGGTCAACAGCCAGGCTGCGTCCACGCCGTCTGGCTCGCAGTAGCTTGCCACGCCAGCCGGGTCGCACTCGTACAGCCCAGTGTTCAGCAAGTCTTCGCCGCTCCACTGGGTCGCCTCGAAGTAATAGAACTGCAGCATGCGGAACAACAGCGCCTGATCCGCGCGGGTTGCACGCTCGATCCCGAATCGACTATCGGCTGGCTGCAACGGCACGGTCATTTCAAGCGGCAGGTCAGCACCCAGTAAAACTCCCAGCGCGCCACGCGGATCTCGCGCCCAGCCACGCCCACGCGCTTGCGCAGCGCGCTGTCGGTCGGGTAGTTCTTGACGAGTTCGTGCTGCTTGCCGTCGGCGTCGAGCTGGAATTCGTGGGTATTGCCCAGCAAGTCGGTGCGCACGGTGACGGCGCTTTCGCCTTCGACATAGTTGTCGTCGAACAGTACCAGCAGCACATCCTTGCCCAGGCGCTTTTTCAGTGATTGCAGCAGATCGTCCTGCTGCTTGCGGGTCAGGTGCGCCCACAGGCCGCCCAGGAACACGGCCGTGAACTTGTCCTCCCCCGTGCCCAGGTCGTCCGGCAGCGCCAGCGCATCCAGCAGGCGGTATTCGACATTGTCCAGGTCCTCGCCATGCATTTGCGCCAGCTCGAGCATTGCGGCGCTGGCGTCGGTGGCGACGATCGACCCGGCTGTTTCGGCCAGCACCTCGGTCCAGGCGCCGCTGCCGCAGCCCAGTTCCAGGATGCGGTGGCCGGCCAGGAGCGTGGAGATTTGCTCGCGCGCTTCGTCCAGGTCTTCCAGCTGCTCGTCGGCCACCTCGGCGGCGGCGTTGTCATAGTGGGCGGCGATGCTGTCGTAATAGGCGATAACCGGATTCTTGTCCATCGGTGCTTCCATTGAAATATCGTTGTGCATCAAAGTTCGTAATTGTCCCCACCGCGCATGGCCGATTCGACCATCTTGCGATTCAGTGTCGGCGTCAGCAGTTCGATGAAGGTGTACACATAGCTGCGCAGGTAGGCGCCCTGCTTGATCGCCACGCGCGACGTGTTCATGCCGAACAGGTGGCCGACCGGGATCGCGCGCAGGCCGCGGTCGCGCTCGGCGTCGAAGGCCATGCCGGCGATGATGCCGATGCCCATGCCCAGTTCGACGTAGGTCTTGATCACGTCGGCGTCGATCGCCTCGAGCAACACGTCGGGTTTCAGGCTGCGCAGGCCGAACGCGTGATCGATCTTGCTGCGCCCGGCGAAGGCGGCATCATACGTGATGATCGGGTAGCTGGCGATTTCTTCGAGCGAGATCGCCCGCGACTTGAACAGCGGGTGCTCGGGCGGGGCCACCACCACGTGTTCCCACTGGTAGGCCGGCAGCGTGATCAGGCCGTCGATCGTCGTGATGGCCTCGGTGGCGATGGCCAGGTCGGCCTGGTCGCTCTTGACCATGTCGGCGATCTGCTTCGGATTACCCTGCAGCAACGACAGGCGCACCTTCGGGTACTTCTGCATGAAGGCCTGCACGACTTTCGGCAGCATGTAGCGCGCCTGTGTGTGCGTGGTGGCAATGGTGAAGCTGCCGCTGTCGTGCGCGGCGTACTCCTTGCCGATGCGCTTGAGGCTTTCGATCTCCTGCATGATCAGCTCGACCGACTGCAGCACCAGCCGGCCCGGCTCGGTCAGGCCACGGATCCGCTTGCCATGGCGCGTAAAAATGTCGACGCCCAGCTCTTCTTCCAGCTCGATGATCGCCTTCGAGACCCCCGGCTGCGAGGTAAACAGCGATTTGGCGGCGTCGGTCAGGTTGTAGTTCTGGCGTACGGCCTCGCGCACGAAGCGCAGCTGGTGGAGGTTCATTCTGTAAATATTCTTGTTGGCTCTGCGAACAGCATTTTAAGATGCTTATTCGGGTTACGTATATAAGCAAATAAATTATCCGTAGTTTGGAATATAAGTCGACCTCCGTATCATCGGAACATTATTGAATGGGCGTGCACTATCCGCCCTTACCGGAACAAGCCCATGTATCGTTACGACCAGTACGACCACCTCATCGTGCGCGAGCGCATCGCCCAGTACCGCGACCAGGTGGCGCGCCGCCTGAGCGGTGAGTTGCTCGAAGAAGAATTCATCCCGCTGCGCCTGCAGAACGGCCTGTACATGCAGCGCCACGCCTACATGCTGCGCGTCGCCGTGCCGTATGGCTTGTTGTCGAGCGCCCAGGTGCGCATGTTCGGCCACATTGCCCGCACCTACGACCGTGGCTATGGCCACTTCACCACGCGCCAGAACATCCAGTACAACTGGATCGAACTGGAGCAGACCCCGGACATCCTGACCGACCTGGCCTCGGTCGAGATGCACGCCATCCAGACCTCGGGCAATTGCATCCGCAACATCACCACCGATGAATTCGCCGGTGTGGCGGCCGACGAGATCATCGATCCGCGCCCGTTCGCCGAGATCCTGCGCCAGTGGAGCACGTTCCACCCGGAATTTGCCGCCCTGCCCCGCAAGTTCAAGGTCGCCATCAATGGCGCCGTCGAAGACCGCGCGGCCATCGCCGTGCACGATATCGGTCTGACGGTTGTGCACAACGAAGCAGGCGAACTCGGCTTCAAGTTCATGGCCGGTGGCGGCATGGGCCGCACGCCGATCCTGGGCAGCGTCATCCGCGAGTTCCTGCCATGGCAGCACCTGCTGACGTACACCGAAGCCGTGATGCGCGTGTACAACCAGAACGGTCGTCGCGACAACAAGTACAAGGCACGCATCAAGATTTTGCTCAAGGCCATGGGCGTCGAGGAATTCACGCGCCAGGTCGAAGCCGAATGGGCCGACCTGAAGGACGGTCCTGAAACGCTGACGCAGGAAGAATTCGACCGCGTTGCCAAGTGGTTCCAGCCGCACGCCTACCGCACGCTCGAGACGATCGACGTGGCCGCTTCGCAGCCGGACAACAAACCATTCGCCAACTGGCTCGATCGCAACGTCAAGCCACACAAGGTGCCGGGTTACGCTGCCGTGCTGCTGTCGCTGAAGAAAACCGGCGTGCCGCCGGGCGACGCCACCGACGGGCAACTCGATTTCGTGGCCGACCTGGCCGATCAGTTCAGCTTTGGCGAAGTGCGCGTGACGCACGAGCAGAACCTGGTGCTGGCCGATGTCGAGCAAAGCCAGTTGTTCGCGCTGTGGCAACTGCTCAAGTCGCAGGGCCTGGCCACGCCGAACATTGGCCTCCTGACCGACATCATCGCCTGCCCGGGCGGCGACTACTGCTCGCTGGCCAATGCCAAGTCGTTGCCGATTGCCGCGGCCATTGCCGAGCGCTTCGACGACCTGGACTTCCAGCACGACATCGGCGACATCGAACTGAACATCTCGGGCTGTATCAATGCCTGCGGCCACCACCACGTCGGCAATATCGGCATCCTGGGCGTGGACAAGGATGGCAGCGAGTGGTACCAGGTGTCGATTGGCGGCGCGCAGGGCAATACCTCGGCCATCGGCAAGATCATCGGGCCGTCGTTCTCGGCGCCGCAAATGCCGGAAGTCATCGGGCGCCTGCTCGAAACGTATGTCGGGTGTCGGATCGAGGGTGAGCGCTTTGTCGACACCGTGGGCCGCCTGGGCATCGCCCCATTCAAGGAACATGTGTATGCCACGCCGATTCCGGCCGGCGAACCCGCGAAGGAAGATCAGTATGCTTGACGCTCACCCACAGATCATCAAGGGCCGCGACGTCGTCGCCGACGACTGGAGCGTGCTGCGTCTTGCAGAAACCGATGCAGCCGAGACGATCGAGGTCCCGGCCGGCAAGATCATCGTGCCGTTGACCGTCTGGCTGGCCCAGCGCGCTGCGCTGGAGACGCGCGCCGAGCTCGGCATATGGCTGGCACCGGACGAACGCGCGGAGAGCATCAAGGACGATCTGGGTCGCTTTGCGGTCATCGCGATCGACTTCCCGAAGTTCACCGATGGTCGTGGCTACTCGACCGCCTTCAACCTGCGCCGCCGCCTGGGCTGGACGGGCGAACTGCGCGCCATCGGCGACGTGCTGCGCGACCAGTTGTTCCAGATGCAGCGCTGCGGCTTCGATGCCTTCGCCACCCGCCAGGATCGCAGCATCCACGATGCGCTCAAGGGCTTGTCGGTGTTTTCGGAAACCTACCAGGCGTCGATCGACAATCCGGTGCCGTTGTTCCGCCGCGTGCCGCGGGAAACCCCGGCGACCTCGAGCGTCATTGCCAGCCAGGAGTAACCCATGAGCGATCTGCATCGTCGCGTGGCCGAGACCAGCGCGATCCTGGAACGTATTGCCCGTGATTTCACGCCGGCCGTGTTCGCATCGAGCCTGGCAGCCGAAGACATGGTGCTGACCGACCTGATCCTGAAGGCAGAGTTGCCGATTGCGATTTTCTCGCTCGAGACGGGCCGGCTGCATGCCGAGACGCTGGCGATGATCGATCGCGTCAAGGACACCTACGACTACGATATCGCCCTGTTCCGTCCCGACCCGCTGGCGGTCGAGCGCTACGTTACGCAAAACGGGCTGAACGCCTTCTACGAGAGCGTGGACATGCGCAAGGAATGCTGCCGCATCCGCAAGGTCGAGCCGCTCGGCCGCGCACTGGCCGGCAAACGTGCCTGGATCACGGGTCAGCGCCGCGCCCAGTCGGCCACGCGCGCCGAACTGGCCGTGCAGGAAGACGATCTGAGCCACGCCATGCAGAAGTTCAATCCGTTGACGGACTGGAGCGAAGAGAACGTCTGGGACTATCTGCGCTCGAACAATGTGCCGTACAACGCGCTGCACGATCGGGGCTTCCCGTCGATCGGCTGCGAACCGTGCACCCGCGCCGTGCAGCCTGGCGAAGACGTGCGCGCCGGCCGCTGGTGGTGGGAAAACCCGGAATCGAAGGAATGCGGGCTGCACGTGGTTGACGGCAAACTTATCCGCATCAAATCCGTGGCTGCCTAAGCCACAACAACAACAGGCACCGCCATGACATCTGTTACCGAAAATATTTTTAATGAAGTAAACGCCGCCCACCTGGATGCGCTGGAGTCCGAAGCGATCCACATCCTGCGCGAAGTGGCCGCCGAATGCAGCAACCCTGCCCTGCTGTTCTCGGGCGGCAAGGACTCGGTCGTCCTGCTGCGCCTGGCCGAGAAAGCCTTCCGCCCGGGCAGCTTCCCGTTCCCGCTCGTGCACATCGATACCGGCCACAATTTCGACGAAGTGATCGCCTTCCGCGACGCCCGCGCCGCTGAGCTGGGTGAACGCCTGATCGTTGGCAGCGTCGAGGAATCGATCCGCCGTGGCACGGTACGCCTGCGCAATCCAGCCACCGATTCGCGCAATGCGGCCCAGGCCGTCACGCTGCTGGAAACGATCGCCGAACATGGCTTTGACGCCTGCATCGGTGGCGCGCGCCGCGACGAAGAAAAAGCCCGCGCCAAGGAACGCATCTTTTCGTTCCGCGACGAATTCGGCCAGTGGGACCCGAAAGCCCAGCGCCCCGAACTGTGGGACCTGTATAACACCCGCGTCCATCCGGGCGAAAACATGCGTGTGTTCCCGATCTCGAACTGGACCGAGCTCGACGTGTGGCAATACATCGCCCGCGAGAAACTGGCGCTGCCGTCGATCTATTTCGCGCACCAGCGCGACGTCATCGAGCGCAATGGCCTGCTGGTACCGCTCACGCCACTGACGCCAGCGCGCGATGGCGAAACGGTGGAGAACCGCACCGTGCGCTTCCGGACCGTGGGCGACATCTCGTGCACCTGCCCGGTGGCGTCCAGCGCCGATTCGCTGGCCGACATCATTGCCGAAACGGCGATTACCGACATCACCGAACGGGGCGCCACGCGCATGGATGACCAGACCTCCGAAGCCTCGATGGAAAAACGCAAGAAAGCAGGATACTTCTGATGAACGCCATGACCGACCTCAACGCCAACGGCGACACCAAAGCCAACCGTTCCCTACTGCGCTTCATCACCGCCGGCTCGGTCGACGATGGCAAGAGCACGCTGATCGGCCGCCTGCTGTTTGACAGCAAGGGCATCTTTGCCGACCAGCTGGCCGCCGTCTCGCGCGCCAAGCACAAGCGCACCGTGGGCGACACGATCGACCTGTCGCTGCTGACCGACGGCCTCGAAGCCGAGCGCGAACAAGGCATCACGATCGACGTGGCCTACCGCTACTTCGCCACGCCCAAGCGCAAGTTCATCATCGCCGACACGCCGGGCCACGAGCAGTACACGCGCAATATGGTCACGGGCGCATCGACCGCCGACGCCGTCATCATCCTGATCGACGTGTCGAAGGTCACGCTGCGCGACGACGGCGGCGTCGACCTACTCACGCAAACCAAACGGCATTCGACCATCGCGAAACTGCTGCAGATCGAGCACGTGGTGGTGGCCGTCAACAAGATGGACCTGATCGGGTACGACCAGGCGATCTACGACCGCATCGTCGCCGAGTACCAACAGTTTGCGACCTCGCTGGGCCTGAAGGACATCACGGCCATTCCGCTATCGGCGCTCACCGGCGATAACGTCGTCGAGAAATCGACGAACACGCCGTGGTACAGCGGCCCGACGCTGATCGACCTGCTCGAATCGCTGTCGGTCTACGACGAATCGCACAGTGCGCCGTTCCGCTTCCCGGTGCAGCTGGTGGCGCGCCACAACGGCCACGCGGCCAAGGACTTCCGTGGCTATATGGGCCGCATCGAATCGGGCGTCGTGAACGTGGGCGATACGCTGGTCGTGCAGCCCTCCGGCCAGAGCGCGACGGTGAAAGAGATCGTCACCTTCGACGGCTCGCTGCAGTCGGCCACGGCCGGCCAGTCGGTCACGCTGGTGCTGAACGAATACGTGGACGTCTCCCGCGGCGACATGCTGGCCGGTAGCACGCAGCCGGCGACCTTGCTCAAGCAGGTCACGGCTGACGTGTGCTGGATGGCCGACGAGCCGCTCGACCTGCGCCGCAAGTATTGGCTCAAGCACGGCACGCGCCAGACGGCGGCCAAGTTTGCACGGATCGACACGCTGCTGGACGTGAACACGCAACAGCGCCATCCGGCCGAGGGTCTCAAGCTCAACGACATCGCGCGCGTGCAACTGACCGTCCAGCAGCCGCTGGCGGCCGATGCCTACGACGCGATCCGCGCGACCGGTGCGTTCATCCTGATCGACGAAGTCACCCACCAGACCGTGGCCGCAGGTATGATCCGCATCGACGCATAAACAACGAAGGGGCGGTATGGCGGCACTGGGCAAAGTCTATCTGGTGGGAGCAGGCCCCGGCGCGGCCGACCTGATCACGGTGCGCGGGGCGCGCCTGCTGGCGGCCGCCGACGTGGTGCTGTACGACGCGCTGGTCACGCCCGAGATGCTGGCACTGTGCGAGCGGGCCGATAAAATCTCGGTCGGCAAGCGCTCGGGCCAGCGCTCGATGGCGCAGACCGTGATCAACGGGCAGATCGTCGAGTGCGCGCACAAGTATGCGCTGGTCGTGCGCCTCAAAGGCGGTGACCCGATGCTGTTTGGCCGCGCTGACGAAGAACTCCGTGCGCTCGAAGCCGAAGGGATCGAGGTCGAAGTCGTACCGGGCATTACCACGGCCGTCGCTGCCGCAGCAGCCACCAAGCAGCCGCTGACCAAGCGTGGTGTAGCGCGCAGCGTGGCGTTCTTCACGTCCAGCACCGCGCCGGATGAACCGGATCATCCCGCCCTTCCTGAAACCGATACGCTGGTCCAATACATGGGCGGGCGTGAAGCTGCCGCCACCGCGGAACGGTTACTGGCCGAGGGCCGGCGTGCCGATCTGCCGGTGGTGGTGGTGGAAAATTGCAGCCGCGTCGATCAGCGCATCCTGCGTTTGACGCTGACGGACCTGGCGCGTGGCCTGGAGCCCGGTCATGGACCCGTGCTGGTCATGATGGGTGAAGCGCTGGCGCGGCGCGAGCACCAGCCGGATTGATGGCTGGTCGTTGAAGGCGTGGACGGGATACCCGTCCACCCTACCTGCTACATTGACACCGTACCCAACGAATTGACGCAGTAATCCGTCATCGCCCGCTGCACGCCCGGATCCTCACCGATGGCGCCGGCGACATTGAGCGTCAAGGCCGGATGCGCCGCACGCACCTCGTCGCACAGCGCAGGCAAGTCACGCAGCAAGTGACCACCCTTACCCAAAAACACCGGCACTACCGTGATGTCGTCGATGCCTTGCGCGCGCATGGCGTCGATGGTGTCGGACAGGCTTGGCGTCATCAGCTCAAGAAACGCCAGCTCGACGACCGCCCCGGCGACACGTTCGCGCGTCTGGTCGCGCAAGCGCTCGAAAGGGACCGCCCATGACGCGGCGCGCGCGCCGTGGGCAAACAGGATCAGGCCACGTTTCATTGTCGTCATGCTTAATGTCGCTCCACCCACCACAGCGCACCGAGCGCCATGAGCAGGAATAACAGGCTGGGCGCCAGCGCCGTAAAGAACGCGGGCAGAATGGTCAGCACACCGAGGTGCGAGAACAGGGAGTTGATCAGCAGGAAGCTCACGCCGATCATGATGCCGATGAAGATCTTCAGGCTCACGCCGCCGCTGCGCGTGTGCAGATACGCGAACGGCAACGCCAGCGCCATCAGGACAAAAATCGAAAACGGATCGATGACTTTTTTCCAGAATGCGACCTTGAAGCGCTCGGTCTCCTGCTTGTTCTCGGCCAGGTGGCGCGTATAGACCGCCAGTTCGGACGCCGACATGCGCTCGGGGTCCGAGCGCGACACCGACAGGATCTTTGGCGTGATCTCGGACGCCAGCGTGTAGGTGGCCAGCTTGCGCGTCGCGATCGCTGCGGTTTCCTGGCCATACGTGCTCTGGATCGTCTGGCCTGCCGGCACGGCAGAACCCGGCGCAGGCAACTCGCGGCTGTTGGTAAACATCGTCTCGGTGACATCCGTCAAGCGCCACGTGTTGTTGCCGCCATAGGTGCCGCGCGCCGCCGTCACGAGCGAACGCATGCGCATATTGTTGTCGAACTCGTAGAGCCGCACGTCTTCCAGCTGACCATCGGGCGCAATGCGGCGCACGTTGAAGAAGCGCGAGCCGGTGATGGCGCCGCGCACGCCGTTTTCGTGCACGCTGTCCTTGGTCCACATGCCCGAGCGGAACTCGGCCGAGATCGAGCCGCCCTTGGCTGTCAGGCGCATGCGCTCGGCAATCGGCGCCGTGCGCGGCGTGATCAGCTCCCCAAAAATGAACGTCACCACGACGAAGATCGCGCCAATCTTGAACAGCATCCAGGCCGCATGCCGGGTCGACATCGACGAGGCGCGCATGATGGTGAATTCGGAGCTGGAGGCAAATTGCGCCATCGTGTAGATGGTGCCGATCAGCGCGGCCACCGGCATCACCTGGTACACATTGCCCGGCACCAGCAGCAGCACGTACAGGAACGCGTGCTGCATGCCGAAGTCGTCCTTGCCGACCGATGGCAGGATGCTGGTCAGGTCCATGAAGGCGACGAGCGCCAGGAACGCGGCCAGCACGAATGCCACCGCCTGGAAGATATTGATGGCGAAGTAACGCTGGAGGATTTTCATTCGACGGCTGCCTCGTCACGCTTGTGCAACGGCTGCGGCTTGCGCAGGCGGCGCTTGAAAGCGCTCAGCATGACCAGCGGGTGATACGGGTGGTTCACGTTCAGGCGCCAGGCGAACAGCCCCGCCACGCACAGCAGCGCCAGCAGGTGCAGCGGCCACCAGCCCATGACAAAGGCGACCTTGCCCTGCTTGACGCTGGCTTCGGACAGCCGCACCAGGTTGTTATAGGTAAAGAAGATCAGCAGCGCCAGGATCATGTTGGCCGACGATCCCGCGCGCGGGTTGACGAAGCCCAGCGGGATGGCCAGCAGCATCAGGATCAGGCAGGTGATCGGCGCGGCGATGCGCGCCAGCAGTTCGGCCTGCGTAAAGCGGTTCGGCGCCAGCAGCAGCGCGGGCGTGGACAATGCCGCCACCGGGATGTCGGCGCCGATCATCGGGGCCTGCGTGGCCACGCGCATGCTGTAGCGCTCGAACTCCATCGTCTGGAAATTGGCCTGGCCCGGAATGCCTTCGTAGCGGCGCCCGTTGCTCAGCACGAGAAACTGGCCGCCCTTGCCGTCCGATTCGATCACGCCCTGCTTGGCCACCACCACCGAATGCGTGTTGCCGGCGACGCTGTTGACGAAGACGTTCTGCACGACGGTCGCGCCCTCGGCGCTGCGCTCGACAAAGAACACGCGGTCGTTCGAGCTCGATTCGCGGAACTGGCCCGGCGCCACGCGCTGCAGGTCTTCGCGTTTCTGGAAACGCTCGACGAATTCGGCGCTTTTCATCTTGGCCCACGGCGTGACGACCAGCGACAGCGCCGCCACGACGAACACCATCGGCAGACCGAGCGTGAGCACGGGCCGGATCCACGCCAGCAGCGACTGGCCGGAGGCGAACCACACGACCATTTCGGAATCGCGATAGCTGCGCGTGACGGCCGCGACAACGGCGATGAAGCACGTGAGGATCAGAATGATCGGCAACAGCTCGGCACTGCGAAACACGATCAGCGCCAGCACGTCGCCGGACGCGACCTTGCCACCGGCTGCCCGGCCAAGGATGGCGATCAGGGTCCAGGTGACAAGAATGGAAAACAGCACCGTGAAGGTCGCGCCAGCGGCGCTTGCCAATTCACGTTGCAGGGAACGTCGGAAGATCATTCAATAGAGTCGTTATAATTGCAGATTAGGCAGTCCGCCGCGAACAATGAATCGGAGAACCAAATGGACTTTAGCATAAAAGCATTCGACACAAAAAACACCCTGGCAGCGGCGAAGACCGGCTGTGTCGCAGTGGCGGTGTTCGAAAATAAAAAATTGTCGGCTGCAGCACAGGCACTCGACATGAATGGCGAGATCAGCGCGGCAGTCAAGTCCGGAGACATCAGCGGCAAGCCAGGTTCGACCCTGCTGCTGCGCGGCATTGCCGGCGTGACCGCGGCGCGCGTGCTGCTCGTGGGCCTGGGCGCCGACGAGACCATCTCCCAGAAAAACTTCACCACGGGCGCCACTGCTGCCCTGAAACTGTTCGCCACGCTGGGTGCCACGGACGCCATTATCGCATTCCCGCTCGAGAGCGTGAAAGAACGCGATGCCAACTGGGCGCTGCAGGCGCTGGTGCTGGCTTCGAGCGACGCCGAATACCGTACCGACGCGCAGAAAAGCAAGAAAGAGCCGGCGCTTGCGGGCGTGCGCAAGGTCGTCATCGCGATGCCGAATGCGGGTACTGCCAAGGCTGCGCTGGCACAGGCCGCCGCAATTGCCAACGGCATGAAGCTCACGCGCGACCTGGGCAACCTGTCGCCGAACATCTGCACCCCGACCTACCTGGCGCAGACCGCACGCAAGCTGGCCGACGACTTCGGCTTTGGCCTGGAAGTCCTGGAACGCAAGCAGCTCGAAGCGCTCAAGATGGGCAGCTTCCTGGCCGTCGCGCGCGGCAGCGAAGAAGCGCCGAAGTTCATCGTCCTGCGCCACAACGGCGGCGCACCGAACGATGCACCGGTGGTCCTGGTCGGCAAGGGCATCACGTTCGACTCGGGCGGTATCTCGATCAAGCCGGGTCCGAGCATGGACGAGATGAAATACGATATGTGCGGCGCCGGTTCGGTGCTGGGCACCTTCCGCGCGATCGGCGAGATGGGCCTGAAGCTCAATGTGATCGGCATCGTCGTCGCCTGTGAAAACATGCCGTCGGGTCGCGCGGCCAAGCCGGGTGACATCGTCACCGCGATGAACGGCACCACCATTGAAATCCTCAACACCGACGCCGAAGGCCGCCTGGTGCTGTGCGATGCGCTGTCGTACGCCGAGCGCTTCAACCCGGCCGTCGTGGTCGACATCGCCACGCTGACGGGCGCCTGCATCGTGGCCCTGGGTCACCACACGAGCGGCCTGTTCACCCGCGACGACGCGGCGCACGACGCACTGGCTGACGAGCTGCTCACGGCCGGCAAGCAGGCTGGCGACGTGGCCTGGCGCTTCCCGCTGGGCGAGATTTACAACGACCAGCTCAAGTCGAACTTTGCTGACCTGGCCAATATCGGCACCCCTGGCGCCGCGTCGATCACCGCCGCCTGCTTCCTGGAGAACTTCACCCGCAAGTACACCTGGGCCCACCTCGACATCGCCGGCACCGCCTGGAAATCGGGCGCCGCCAAGGGCGCCACGGGCCGCCCGGTGCCGCTGCTGACCACGTTCCTGATGAATCGCGTGTAATCACCGACGCATCGTGAAAAAGCCCCGCATGCGGGGCTTTTTTTCGTCTCGAACCGGTGTACACAGCGGGGTCACAGCCGGGGTCAGGTCTGACATTCGGACACGACCTCAGCACATAGCCGGGGTCAGGTCTGACATTCGGACACGACCTCAGCATTAACCGCGCCCAATGGTGTCTTCTCAGTAGAAGCAAGGGCTTGTGTCGGCTAGTCCCAACTACCCAACTGTCGAGATCGTGTCCGAATGTCAGACCTGACCCCAGCTTTTCTCAAGCCAGGTCAGAATATTCTGGTCGCCACCGGTTCGGCGCCTGCTACTGCGGCGGACTTTTCTGCTGGCTGCATCAGGACGGTCAGCGTGGCCGGGTAACCATAACCGGCGCCGGAATAGCGATCGACGTAGTGGCCAATGCCGGCGGTGGTGACCAGGTTGCCAACCAGATTGCTGGTATTGAGCTGCGCCTCTACCCGCTCGGCGGCGATGGCCACACCCTGCTTCTTGCAGCTGATTGACAGCGGCCCTTTGTTGCGCATGACCGTCACGCGGCCCGGGGCGATCACGTACCAGCGTCCGGCGTCATTGCTCAGGATGCAACCCACCCCACCGATCTCGCGGTAATCGAGTATGGCGTGTACTTCCAGCTGCTGTGTGGGGGAATCGGACATGGTGGCGCAGCCGCCCAGCAGGGCAAGCGCGGACCAGACAAAGGGGCGGAGAAGAGGCGACATGGCAACCATCGAGAAGCAGATGCTTCTTTAACGGCAGCAGTGCGCAAATACTGAGGCGGGATCAGTCGAGCGGCGCGAAACGCGGTTGCACGACACCATCTGCGGTCACGGTGCCGAAGAACGCATCGCGGGGACGCACCCACACGGCACCAGCCGCATCCCGGTACACGATGACCGGGGTGTGATCGGATTCCAGCAGCGCCTCGCACACCACCTCATAGATGCCGCCCTTGTAGTGGCGGTAACGCATGCGGTGAAAAAGCTCAGACCTTTTCGGCCTCGGCCTTCTGTTTTTTCTTCAGGCCCTGGATGACCTTGAGAACGCCTTCCATGCCGGCGGTCTCGTCCAGTTCGCTGAACGCGTCCAGGACTTCGTTCAGCACGCTGTTGCGCACTGCCGCTTCATCGGGCGCGATGGCGGCCACGGGGCTGCCATCCTTGCCGAACTTCGATGGCGATTCGGCCGCGGTCTTGGCGCCATGCGCCAGGGCTGCCTGCCAGATCACCCAGCGACGCTGGGTTTCGAAAACGAGGTATTCCTCGGGCTTGTCTTCGCGGCGGCGAACGATGTGGCCTTCACGCTGGGCCCATGCTTCAAATGCACTGCGCATTTCTGTCCTTTTCAAATCTGCGTCAGGATGATGAACTCCTGAACACAATATTTCACAATAGTACCACTAGCGCACGTCGATGGCTTGAACCAACTGTGTCAGCTGTCGATCAATACAGCATCGCGACTCGCCAATGGTACAATGAAAGTTGCACATACACAATTTTATTATTAACAAAAAGCAACCTGTGATGTTATCGCGTCATGCGACGACTGCCGGATTCAATTCTTTATAATCTCGAAGCGGCAAACAGGCAATACTTTTTGGAAATCTATAATCAAAAAGTGTCATCAAGTGTTGTAATTATACCAACCAAGTCTCCAATTCACTACCGTTATTTCATGCATACCGCGCAATCAAACCGGTAATTTCGTTAATAATAGCCGGTTGGCAAGCAAATGGGCGGGATTATCTTGAGTCACAAGCAACTGACCCGCCATTAACTGTAGAGAACTCGATGAAAATTGTCACTTGGAATGTAAATTCTTTAAAAGTCCGCCTTGCACATTTGTTGCAATGGTTGGAAACCAACCCCGTAGACGTCCTCTGTATTCAGGAGACCAAGCTGACCGATGACAAGTTCCCGGTCGCCGAGCTCAATGCGGCTGGCTACCAGGTCGCGTTCTCGGGTCAAAAGACGTACAACGGCGTGGCGATCCTGTCCCGTCTGCCAATCGACGATGTCGTGCGCAACAATCCGCACTTCGAGGATCCGCAGCAGCGGCTGCTGGCCGCGACGATCGGCGGCGTGCGTTTCATCTGCGCGTACGTGCCCAACGGGCAGGAAGTCGGCTCCGACAAGTACGCCTACAAGCTGGCCTGGCTGGCGGCCCTGCAGACGTGGGTGGCGGCCGAGATGGCAGCGCATCCGCAATTTGCCATTCTGGGCGACTACAATATCGCGCCCGATGCGCGCGACGTGCACGACGTGGCCGAATGGGAAGGCCGGATCCACTGCTCGGTGCCCGAGCGCGATGCGCTGCAGGCGCTCATCGCCCTGGGCCTGGCGGACGCATTCCGCCTGTTCGAGCAGCCCGAGAAGCAGTACAGCTGGTGGGATTACCGCCAGATGGCGTTTCGCCGCAACCGCGGGCTGCGCATCGATCACATCCTGCTGTCCAAAGCCCTGGCCGAGCGCTGCACCACCTGCCACATCGACCGCGAGACGCGCAAGTGGGAGCAGCCGTCCGACCACGCACCCGTGGTCGCCACGCTGACCGATTAGCCGGCCAGCAGCCGGCCGATCTGCGCGGCCGGCAGCGGCCGCGCGAACAGATACCCCTGCGCGAACTGGCAACCGAACGAGCGCAGCAGCGCATACTGCCCTTCCGTCTCCACGCCCTCGGCCACCACCGACAATTGCAGGCTGTTGGCCAGCGCCATCACGGCGGCCACGATCGCGCGGTCTTCAGCGCTGGCTTCCAGCTCGCGCACAAAAGCGCGGTCGATCTTGATCTTGTGGACCGGGAAGCGCTTCAGGTACGCCAGGCTCGAATAGCCGGTCCCGAAGTCGTCGATCGACAGGCGCGTCCCCATCGCATTCATCCGGCGCAGCGTCTCGAGCGTCTGGCCGCCGTGCTGCATCAGGGCGGTCTCGGTGATCTCGAATTCCACCAGGCGCGCGTCGATGCCGGTTTCCTGCACGATGGCGCCGATCGCGTCGACCAGGCCATGATGCGTGAACTGGCGCGCCGACAGGTTGATCGCGAGCGGCACCACGTCCAGTCCTTCGCTGCGCCACTGCTGGTTCTGCACGCACGCGGTACGGATCACCCACTCGCCCACCGCCATGATCATGCCGCTCTCTTCGAGGATCGGGATGAATTCGTCCGGGCCGACCAGTTCATTGCCACCACGCCGCCAGCGCAGCAGCACCTCGAGCCCGTGCACGCGGCGCGTGGCGGTGCACATGATCGGCTGGTAGTGCAGCTCGAATTCACCCCGCGCCAGCGCGCCGCGCAAGCTCGATTCGAGATCGAAGTGACGCGCCGCAGCCTGGTTCATGCGCTCGGTGAAGAACTGGTAATTGTTGCGGCCCGCCGCCTTGGCCTGGTACATCGCCGCGTCCGCGTGGCGCATCAGCGTATCGACGTCGCTGCCGTCCTGCGGATACAGGCAGATGCCGATCGACGGCGAGATGTGCAGGCTGCGGCCTTCGATCGCGCAGGGTGATGCCAGCGCCTCGATGATCGCGTCGCCAACCGCAGCAGCGGCAGCACCCTCCTCGACCCCGGGCAACAGTACGACGAATTCATCGCCCCCGAGGCGCGCGACCAGGTCACCAGGGCGCACTGAGCGCACCAGCCGCCGCGCGACTTCGCGCAGCAACTGGTCGCCCACCACGTGGCCGAGCGAATCATTGATCGTCTTGAAGCGGTCCAGGTCGAGGAACATCAGCGCCAGGCCGTTGCCCTTGTGCGCTTCGTCGCCGCTGGCCACGCTGCGCATGGCCGCATCGAGCCGGTCGGACAGCATCGCGCGGTTGGGCAACCCGGTCAGGCTGTCGTGGTAGGCCATGTGATGCACGCGCGCCTCGGCCTGGCGCCGCTCATTGATTTCTTCCTGCAGCAGCGCGTTGGCGCCGGCCAGTTCGGCCGTACGCTCGGCCACGCGCACTTCGAGCTCGTCGCGTGCACGCCGCACGGCGTCGGCCGCTTCGCGCTGGGCCGTCACGTCGTCCACCAGCCAGACGCTGCGCCCGCGCGTGAGCGCAGCGTCGAACAGGCGCCCGGACAGGCGCGCCCAGAAGCGCGTGCCGTCACGGCGCACCAGTTCATGCTCTGCCATGTGGGCCTGGCCAATCGCGAACTGCGTCCCGGACAGCGCGCGCGCGGCCATCCAGCTGGTCTGGTCGGCATACAGCGCGCGCACCGGATTGCCATCCATGCCGCCCGGCGGCGCGCCGAACAGCTCTTCCATCTTGCGGTTGCAGTGCAGCGTGCGGCCATTCTCGACGACTGCAATGCCCAGCACGGCGTTGTCGAGGATCGCGCGGTTTTCCATCAGTGCCTCGCGCAGCGACTGCTCGTCGCCCTTTTCGCGGGTGCGGTCTTCGAGCATCCAGATCGTGCCCTTGTCCGGGTCGAGCGGATTGACCTGGTAGCCGATCATCAGGACCCAGGCCGGCGCGCCGTCCTTGCGCACGAGGATGCGTTCGGTGCGAAACGGCCGGCCATCCGCCAGTTGAGGATACGCATCGGCGCCCAGCGCGCGGTATGCTTCTTCGTCCGGATACAGCACGCGCGTGGACACGCCGATCGGCTCGTCGGCGGCATAGCCGAACATCGTGCAGAAGGCGGGATTGGCGCGCCGGATCACGCGGTTGCGGGTGAACATGACGCCGATCGATGCGTTGGTCATGATCGCCTGCATTTCACTGGCCGCCTGGCGCGCCTCGGTCACATCCTCGACGATCCAGATCGTGCCCGCGCTGCGGTTGCCCGGTTCGACCGCGCAACCGCGCAGGCGCGCCCAGAAGGGCGAACCGTCGCGACGACGAAACTGCTGCTCGCTCTTTTCGAACATCTCGCCCCGCCCCAGCACGGTGAACGCTTCGGTGGCCAGGGCCTGATACGCCTCGGGCGAGACGCACACGTCCGGCAGCGAAATGGAATCGAGTTCATGCTGCGCATAGCCGAACATTTCGCCCAGGCGCGGGTTGAATGAGCGGATCTGGTCGGGCTGGGTGACGGCGATGCCGACCGGTGCGTGCTCAAAGATCGCGCGTTGTTCGCGCACCGTGCGGCGCACGCCGCCCAGTTCGATTGCGCGCAGGCTGGCGGCCGGCGTCATGGGAACTTGCGGGGTCGAGAATCCATCCATCGTCGAGGCAGTCAGGCTGTGGGTAGTGATGATCCGGAGTTGTCATTTAGCAACCCCATCAAGTGAATCATAACCCGGAACAGCCAGGCACTCCAATCCGCAGCGACCAGAATGCGACACTAAGCAGGCACCCGCACCCAGCCTTCCATCAGGACGCGTGCACTGCGGCTCATGCTGGCCTTCGCCACACGCCATTGGCCATTCTCCAGCACCGCTTCAGCGCCTACCCGCAGCGTGCCGGACGGATGGCCGAACCGCACCGCCGAGCGCTCGCCCCCGCCAGCCGCCAGGTTCACCAGCGTGCCCGGAATGGCCGCAGCGGTACCGATCGCCACTGCTGCCGTGCCCATCATCGCGTGGTGCAGCTTGCCCATCGACAGCGCGCGCACCAGGAGGTCGATCTCGCCCGCCGCCACTTGCCGGCCGCTCGACGACACATACCCGGCCGCCTTGGCCACGAACGCGACCTTCGGCGTGTGCTGGCGCTTGCCTGCTTCGTCGATGCTGGCGATGAGGCCCATGCGCAGCGCGCCGTGGGCGCGGATTGTCTCGAACACGGCCAGTGCGCGCGGGTCGCCATTGATCGCATCCTGCAGCTCGGTGCCGTCGTAGCCCAGCGCGCTGGCATCGATGAAGATGGTCGGGATGCCCGCGTTGATCAATGTAGCGCGCAGCACGCCCACCCCGGGCACGTCGAGTTCATCGACCAGATTCCCGGTCGGGAAAATGGCGCCGCCACCGCCCTCTTCTTCGGCGGCCGGGTCCATGAACTCGAGCTGCACCTCGGCTGCCGGGAAGGTCACGCCATCGAGCTCGAAGCCACCCGTTTCCTGCACCTGACCCGCGGCCATCGGCACGTGCGCGAGGATGGTCTTGCCGATATTGGCTTGCCAGATGCGCACCACGGCCACGCCGTCGTGCGGCACACGGGCCGGATCGACCAGGCCTGCGGCAATGGCGAACGGCCCCACCGCGGCCGACAGGTTGCCGCAGTTGCCGCTCCAGTCGACGAAGGGCTTGTCGATCGCCACCTGGCCGAACAGGTAGTCGACGTCGTGCTCGGCGCGCGCGGACGCCGCGACGATGACGGCCTTG
Source organism: Oxalobacteraceae sp. CFBP 13730 (assembly GCA_014841835.1). GTDB lineage: Bacteria > Pseudomonadota > Gammaproteobacteria > Burkholderiales > Burkholderiaceae_D > Telluria. The sequence continues at coordinate 493,659 of JACYUQ010000001.1, forward strand.
CTGGTGCTGGACGTGGCGCCGCCCATGCCGTCGATCTGCTTGCCATACGGGTCGGGGCTGCCGATCACGCGCAGCAGCAGTGCGTCGCGCGCGGCGCCGGCCACGCGGGCGTCGTCCGGCAGGTCGTCCAGCTTGAAGAACACGCCCTTGCTGGTGCCGCCGCGCAGATAGGTGGCGGCGATCCGGCGCTGGGGAGAATACGTGGTTGATTCCATCATGCCGCCTTCACCGTCGATTCAAGAAAATCCTGCGCGAAGCGTTGCAGCACGCCGCCAGCTTCGTAGATGGCCACTTCTTCGGCCGTATCGAGCCGGCACGTCACGGCCACCTCGACCCGCTCGCCGCTCGCGCGGTTGATGACCAGCGTGACCTCGGCGCGCGGCGTGCGCGCGCCGATCACATCGAACGTTTCGGTGCCGTCGATGGCCAGGGTGATGCGGTTCTCGCCCGGCTTGAATTCGAGCGGCAGCACGCCCATGCCCACCAGGTTCGTGCGGTGGATGCGCTCGAAGCCTTCGGCCGCAATCGCCTCGACGCCCGCCAGGCGTACGCCCTTGGCCGCCCAGTCGCGCGACGAGCCCTGGCCATAGTCGGCGCCGGCGATGATGATCAACGGCTGCTTGCGCGCCATGTAATGCTCGATCGCTTCCCACATGCGGGTCACTTCTCCCTCCGGCTCGATGCGCGCGAGCGAACCGGCCATCACCTTGCCGTGGCTATCCTTGACCATCTCGTTCTTGAGCGTCGGATTGGCGAACGTCGCGCGCTGCGCCGTCAGGTGGTCGCCCCGGTGCGTGGCGTACGAATTGAAGTCTTCTTCAGGCAGGCCCATCTTGGCCAGGTATTCACCGGCGGCCGAGTCGAGCAGAATCGCGTTCGACGGCGACAGGTGGTCGGTGGTGATGTTGTCGCCCAGGACCGCCAGTGGCCGCATCCCCGCCAGTGGCCGGCTGCCGGCCAGTGCGCCTTCCCAGTACGGCGGGCGACGGATATAGGTGCTCGGCGCCCGCCAGTCATACAGCGGGCTGACGGCAGCGCCATCGTCGGCCACGCGCGCGAACATCGGCGTGTAGACCTTGCGGAACTGTTCCGGCTTGACGCTCGCGGCGACCACGGCGTCGATTTCTTCCTCCGATGGCCACAGGTCGGCCAGGCGGATTTCGCGCCCGGCGGCGTCGAGGCCCAGCACGTCCTTCTCGATATCGAAGCGGATCGTGCCGGCAATCGCGTACGCCACCACCAGTGGCGGCGACGCCAGGAACGCCTGCTTCGCGTACGGGTGGATGCGGCCATCGAAATTGCGGTTGCCCGACAGGACCGCCGTTGCGTACAGGTCGCGCTTGATGATCTCGTCCTGGATCGCCGGGTCGAGGGCGCCGCTCATGCCGTTGCAGGTGGTGCAGGCAAAGGCGACAACGCCAAAGCCCAGCTGGTCAAGCTCCTGGCTCAGGCCCGCTTCGTCGAGGTACAGCGCCACTGCCTTCGAGCCAGGCGCCAGCGAACTTTTCACCCACGGCTTGCGCGTGAGACCAGCGCGGTTGGCATTGCGCGCCAGCAGGCCCGCCGTGACCATATTGCGCGGATTGCTGGTGTTGGTGCAGCTGGTGATCGCGGCGATGATGACGGCGCCATCGGGCATCTGGCCCGGTGTGTTTTCCACGACGCCCGAGATGCCGCGCGCGGCCAGTTCGGATGTCGGCACGCGCTTGTGCGGATTGGACGGCCCGGCGATATTGCGCACCACGCTTGACAGATCGAACGACAGCGTGCGTTCGTATTCGGCCGTCTGCAGGCTGTCGGCCCACAGGCCAGCGTGCTTCGCATACGTCTCGACCAGATGCACGGTCGCATCGTCGCGCCCCGTCAGGCGCAGGTACTTGATGGTTTGCTCGTCGATGTAGAACATCGCCGCGGTGGCGCCGAATTCGGGCGCCATGTTCGCGATCGTCGCGCGGTCGCCCAGCGTCAGCGCAGCTGCGCCAGCGCCGTAAAATTCCAGGTAGGTCGAGACGACTTTGGCATTGCGCAGGAATTCGGTCAGCGCCAGCACGACGTCGGTTGCGGTGATGCCCGGCTGCGGCTTGCCGGTGAGTTCGACGCCGACGATGTAGGGCAGGCGCATCCACGAGGCGCGGCCCAGCATCACGCTTTCGGCTTCCAGCCCGCCGACGCCGATGGCAAGCACGCCAAGCGCGTCGACCATCGGCGTGTGCGAGTCGGTGCCGACCAGCGTGTCCGGGTAGGCCACGCCGCGCTCCGCCTGGATCACGGGCGACATGCGCTCGAGATTGATCTGGTGCAGGATACCGTTCCCGGGCGGGATCACGTCGACGTTCTTGAAGGCCTTCTTGGTCCAGTCGATGAAGTGGAAGCGGTCTTCGTTGCGGCGCTCTTCGATGGCGCGGTTCTTGGCGAATGCGTCCGGATCGAACCCGCCGCATTCGACGGCCAGCGAATGGTCGACCACGAGCTGCGTCGGCACCACCGGATTGACCAGCGCCGGGTCGCCCCCTTGCAGCGCGATGGCGTCGCGCAGGCCGGCCAGGTCGACCAGCGCGGTCTGGCCAAGGATGTCGTGGCAGACCACGCGCGCCGGGAACCACGGAAAATCCAGGTCGCGCTTGCGCTCGATGAGCTGCTTCAGCGAATCGCGCAGGCTCGCGGGCGCGCAGCGGCGCACGAGGTTTTCGGCCAGCACGCGCGACGTGTAGGGCAGCGTGGCGTAAGCGCCAGGCGCGATCGCATCGACCGCGGCGCGGGTATCGAAGTAGTCAAGCTCCGTGCCTGGCAGGGAGGTGCGGTAATCGGTATTCATGACGTTACTTGCGCTCTGCCAGCGGCACGAACTGCAGATCCTCCGGCCCCACGTAGTTGGCGCTCGGGCGGATGATCTTGTTGTCGATGCGCTGCTCGATGACGTGCGCCGCCCAGCCCGACGTGCGCGCGATGACGAACAGCGGCGTGAACATCGCCGTCGGCACGCCCATCATGTGGTACGACACGGCCGAGAACCAGTCCAGGTTCGGGAACATCTTTTTCACGTCCCACATCACGGTCTCGAGGCGCTCGGCGATGTCGAACATCTTCATCGAGCCGCCCTCTTCCGACAAGGTGCGCGCCACTTCCTTGATCACCTTGTTGCGCGGGTCCGAGATCGTGTAGACCGGATGCCCGAAGCCGATCACGACTTCCTTGTTGGCCACGCGGTTGCGGATGTCCGCCTCGGCTTCGTCCGGGTTGTCGTAGCGCTTCTGGATATCGTGCGCGACTTCATTGGCGCCGCCGTGCTTCGGGCCGCGCAGCGCGCCGATCGCGCCGGTGATGGCCGAGTGCATGTCCGAACCGGTGCCGGCAATCACGCGCGCGGTGAAGGTCGAGGCATTGAATTCGTGTTCGGCGTACAGGATCAGCGACGTGTGCATCGCGCGAACCCACGACTCTTTTGGCGCGAAGCCGTGCAGCAGGTGCAGGAAGTGGCCGCCGATCGAATCGTCGTCGGTATTCACGTCAATGCGTTTGCCGCTGTGGCTGAAGTGGTACCAGTACAGCAGCATCGAGCCGAACGACGCCATCAGGCGGTCGGCGATATCGCGCGCGCCGTTGATGTGGTGATCGTCCTTCTCGGGCAGCGTGCAGCCCAGGACCGACACGCCGGTGCGCATTACGTCCATCGGATGGGCGTTGGCCGGCAAGGCCTCGAGCGCGCTTTTGAGCGCCTGCGGCAGGCCGCGCAGCGAACGCAGCTTGGCCTTGTAGCCGCGCAGCTCGCCGTCGTTCGGCAGCTTGCCGTGCACCAGCAGGTAGGCGATTTCCTCGAATTCGCTGGTGGTGGCGATGTCGAGGATATCGTAGCCGCGGTAATGCAGGTCGTTGCCCGATTTGCCCACCGAGCACAGTGCGGTATTGCCGGCGGCGACGCCGGACAGGGCGACGGATTTCTTCGGTTTGAAGGTCGGGTTTTCCATGTTCTGCGTAGTCATCTGGGGTCTCCTTACTTGACTTTGTTCTGGGCAAACAGCGCGTCGAGCTTCTGCTCGTAGCTGTGGTAATCGATGCGGTCATACAGTTCGGCGCGCGTCTGCATCGTGTCCAGCACGTGCTGCTGCGTGCCGTCGCGGCGGATCGCGGTGTAGACGTTTTCGGCCGCCTTGTTCATCGCGCGAAACGCCGACAGCGGATACAGGACCAGGCCCACGCCAGCGCCAGCCAGCTCGTCGACGGTAAACAGCGGCGTGGCGCCGAACTCGGTGATATTGGCCAGCACCGGCACCTTGACCGCATCGGCGAAGCGCTTGTACATGTCGAGCGTCGTCATCGCTTCGGGGAAGATCATGTCGGCGCCCGCTTCCACGCAGGCCACGGCGCGCTCGATCGCCGCGTCCAAGCCTTCGACGGCCAGCGCATCGGTACGCGCCATGATCACGAAGTCGTCATCCAGGCGCGCGTCGGCGGCGGCGCGGATGCGGTCGACCATTTCTTCCTTGCTGACGATTTCCTTGCCCGGCCGGTGGCCGCAGCGCTTGGCGCCGACCTGGTCTTCGATGTGGCAGGCAGCCGCGCCCGCTTTGCTGAGCGAACGCACGGTGCGCGCGACATTGAAGGCCGACGCGCCAAAGCCCGTATCGACATCGACCAGCAGCGGCAGGTCGCAGACGTCAGTGATGCGGCGCACGTCGACCAATACATCGTCGAGATTCGAGATGCCCAGGTCAGGCAGGCCGAGGGAGCCGGCAGCGACACCGCCACCGGACAGGTAGATGGCCTTGAAGCCGGCGCGTTTGGCCAGCAGTGCGTGGTTGGCGTTGATCGCGCCCACGACTTGCAGCGGGGATTCATCGAGGATCGCCTGGCGGAAAGCGGCGCCTGCGGAAAGTTTGCTCATGCTGGTCCTTGTCATCACGGTAAAGAAGTTATGGTCTTCATTGCAAGCACCGTGCCAGCGTGGGTTCATCCGCCATGTCCCGACATTTCAAGCACTTGCGTGCCTATTCTACCCAAATCCTCCCTGAATTCACGGTCCCTTGTTCCACGCTGAAACAAGGGTATGAAACATGAAACATGCGGCCGCAAAAAAACCGGGTGGCGCCTTGCGGCGCACACCCGGTTGATTGGATGGTTCAGCCAGTCTTAGTGACCCGACGCGCCCGATGCGCCGATACCGGTCTCGGCGCGCACTTGCTGCGCCTCGAAGCCTGCACGGTCGATCCGGGCACGAGGACCCTTGTCGGTGATCGAGAACAGCCAGATACCGATGAAGCCCACTGCCATCGAGAAGATCGCTGGCGAGGCATACGGGAAGATCGCGGCCGGATGGTGCAGCACATCGACCCACACCGATTTCGACACGATCGTCAGGCCCACTGCCGTGGCGAGGCCCAAAAAGCCCCCGATCGTGGCACCGCGGGTGGTGCAATCCTTCCACAGCACCGACATGAACAGCACCGGGAAGTTGGCCGATGCCGCAATCGCGAAGGCCAGCGACACCATGAAGGCGACGTTCTGCTTCTCAAAAGCGATACCCAGCACCACGGCCACGATACCCAGGCCGATGGTGGTGATCTTCGACACGCGCAGCTCGTTCTCGCTGGTGGCGTTGCCTTTCTTGAACACGGTCGCATACAGATCGTGCGACACGGCCGAAGCGCCCGACAGCGTCAAGCCCGCCACCACGGCCAGGATGGTCGCGAACGCCACCGCCGAGATGAAGCCCAGGAACACGTCGCCGCCCACGGCCTTGGCCAGGTGGACCGCCGCCATATTGTTACCGCCCAGCAGAGCACCGGCTGCATCCTTGAAGGCCGGGTTGGTACCCACCAGCACGATCGCGCCGAAGCCGATGATGAAGGTCAGGATGTAGAAGTAGCCGATCCACGTGGTGGCCCACAGCACCGATTTGCGCGCCTCTTTTGCGCTCGGAACGGTGAAGAAGCGCATCAGGATGTGTGGCAGGCCGGCGGTACCGAACATCAGTGCCATGCCGAACGAGATGGCCGAGATCGGATCCTTGATGAAGCTGCCCGGACCCATGATGGCGGTGCCCTTGGCGTGCACTTCGGTCGCGGTCTGGAACAGCTTGGCCGGGCTGAAGTTGTATTGCGCCAGCACCGAGAACGCCATGAACGACGCGCCCGACAGCAGCAGCACTGCCTTGATGATCTGGACCCAGGTGGTGGCCGTCATGCCGCCGAACAGCACGTAGACCATCATCAGGATACCGACCAGCACGACGGCGATCCAGTATTCCAGACCGAACAGCAGCTTGATCAGCTGACCCGCGCCGACCATCTGCGCGATCAGGTAGAACGCGACGACGACCAGCGTGCCGGAGGCCGCGAACACGCGGATCGGCTTTTGCGCGAAGCGGTACGAGGCCACGTCGGCAAACGTGAAGCGGCCCAGGTTACGCAGGCGCTCGGCCATCAGGAACGTGATGACAGGCCAGCCGACCAGGAAGCCGATGGCGTAGATCAGGCCATCGTAACCGTCGAGGAACACGGCGGCAGAAATACCGAGGAACGACGCCGCCGACATGAAGTCGCCTGCGATCGCCAGGCCGTTCTGGAAGCCCGTGATACCGCCGCCGGCCGTGTAGAAGTCGGACGCCGACTTGGTCTTGGCTGCGGCCCACTTGGTGATGAACAGCGTGCCGACGACGAACAGCGCGAACATGCTGATCGCGGTCCAGTTGGTCGGCTGGCGAACGGCCTGGCCCATGTCGGGCGCAGCGTAAGCAATGCCGGAGGCGGCCAGCAGCACGAATGCCAGCAGTGAGGAGGTGCGAGCGCCGGCCATCATGCGCCCACCTTGGCACGGATGGCGTCGCTCAACTCGTCGTATTCGCGGTTGGCGCGGCGCACATAGATGCCGGTAATCACCACAGTGAACACGATGACGAACAGGCCCAGGGGAATGCCCCAGGTGATGACACTGTCGCCGATCGGGGTGCCCATGAACTCCTTGTTGAACGCGACCAGCAGCGTGAAGCCGTAGTACACGATCATCATGGCCCAGGTCAGCGTCCAGCCGAAGCGGGAACGGATGCGTTTGAGCTTCTGGTAATTGGGGTCATTCTTGACCCGTTCTACGATGTCTTGATCCACTTTGTCTCCTGATTCTTTTGATAATGCCGTGGTTCGGCTGCCTTTGTGGCTGCGACCCATCCTACGGGCATGCCCTTACCGGATTCTTACGCGGCAAGCTTAATTACGACCGGTCGTTCGAGGAATTGCCGTTTCAAGCTGAAACAGCGTTCATCATTTGCACTACACTTGAAACATGGATTCCCCACGCTCTTCTTCTACTGGCGACAAGCCGATCATCTGGACGGTGTCGGTCTCGCGCCTGTCCGCGCTGTTTCGCGACATCACCGTCGAATACGATCACCTGGCCTCGATCGAGCCCCTGCACATCGGGTTCGATGAGGCGGCGACGCACATCCGCGAGCGGCTCGCCACGGAACACTGCGACGTCGTGATCGCGGCCGGCTCGAATGCGGCCTGGCTCAAGAACCGCGTGTCGGTACCGGTGGTGGCTGCCCGGGCCAGTGGTTTCGATGTGCTGCAGGCGCTCACGCGCGCGCGCAAGCTCGCCGGCAGTGCGCCCGGCGCCATTGGCGTCGTCAGTTACGGCGCCCTGCTCCCGGAGTTGGCCGAATTTGCAGCCGGCTTCGGCCTGGACCTGGTCCAGCGCAGCTATGTGACGCAGGAAGACGCGCGCGCCGCCGTCAATGAACTCAAGGCGCTGGGCGTGGCCGTCATCGTCGGCGCCGGCTCAGTGACCGACCTGGCCGAAGAAGCCGGCCTGCGCGCCGTGTTCCTGTATTCGGCCGCGTCGATCCGGCAAGCATTCGACGATGCACTCGAGCTGGCGCGCCTGACCCGGCTCGAGGTCGACCGCAGCCGTGGCCGCAGCCGAACCAGCAGCATGCCGTCCGACAAGCAGCGGCTGCGGCGCGGCCTGAACGACCTGCGCGGCGACTCGCCGGCGATGCAGCAGTTGCGCCAGACCGTCGTGCTGTACGCGCGCTCGCCCAGCACCGTGCTGATCGAAGGCGAAACCGGCAGCGGCAAGGAACTCGTGGCGCAGGCGATCCACCGCGAAAGCCCGCGCAAGGATGCAAACCGCCCGTTCGTGGCCGTCAATTGCGGCGCGATTGCCGAGTCGCTGCTCGAATCGGAACTGTTCGGCCACGAAGACGGCGCGTTTACCGGCGCGCGCCGCGGCGGGCACGCGGGCCTGTTCGAAGCAGCCAATGGCGGCACGCTGTTTCTCGACGAGATCGGCGAAATGCCCCTCGGTCTTCAAACGCGCCTGCTGCGCGTGCTGGAAGAGCGCGAAGTCATGCGCGTGGGCGGCACGCGGCCGGTGCCGATCGACGTGCGCGTGATCAGCGCCACGCACTGCGACCTGGAGGCGCGCGTGCGCGACGGGCGCTTTCGGGCCGACCTGTTTTATCGACTGGCCGTGCTGCGCCTGGCCCTGCCGCCACTGCGGGCACGGGTGCAGGACATCCCACCGCTGCTCGAATGGTCGCTCAAGGGCGCACTGGCCGCGCTCGATGCACGTCCGCATCCGAACCTGCTGGCCGAATTGAAAGCGTGTACGCCGCTGCTTGCCGGCTACGCCTGGCCCGGCAACGTGCGCGAGCTGCGCAACCTGACCGAGCGCCTGGCGCTGTTTTTGGCGGCCGAGCCACTGCAGGCGCTCACGCCCGGCTTCATGCTGTCGGTGGCGCCGGAGCTGGCGCGTGGTGCTGCCCCGGCCAGCGCATTGGCCAGCGCTGCGGCCGGGCCCACCCGGGAATCGGCAGCGGCGGTGCTGGCGCGCTTTGGCGGGCAGCGCGACCTGGCGGCCGATCATCTGGGGATCAGCCGCACGACCCTGTGGCGGCGCCTGAAGGCGGAAGGCTGACCTTTGATCTTTAACCCTTAAGACGCTCCAAAGCAACGTCCACCGAAAACTCGTATGATGATTCTTTGATATGGCCTGGCGCCGATCCGCGCCAGTCCCTCAGCATACCGGCCGCGGCGCCCCTATCCGCGGCGCCGCAGTCCGACCCCAACGGAGGCAACTATGCAACATGCGTCGCAAGCGGCTTTGTTTTCCCTGATTGGCGATACCCCGATGGTGGAAGTGACCCGCATCGATACCGGGCCCTGCCAGCTGTTCCTGAAGCTTGAATCGCAGAATCCCGGCGGCTCCATCAAGGACCGCATCGGCAAGACGATGATCGAACAGGCCGAGCATGACGGCCTGCTCAATCCCGGCGGCACCGTCGTCGAAGCCACCGCCGGCAACACGGGCCTGGGCCTGGCGCTGGTGGCGCGCATCAAGGGCTATCGCGTCGTGCTCGTCGTGCCCGACAAGATGGCGCCCGAAAAAATCCTGCACCTCAAGGCGCTCGGCGCCGAAATCCACCTGACCCGCTCCGACGTCGGCAAGGGCCACCCCGAGTATTACCAGGATCTCGCCGCGCGGCTGGCCAAGCAGATTCCCGGCGCCTGGTTTGCCGACCAGTTCAACAACCCGGCCAATCCGCGCGCCCACGAAACCACGACCGGCCCCGAGATCTGGGACCAGGCCAAGCACAAGCTCGACGCGATCGTCCTCGGGGTCGGCTCGTCCGGCACGCTGACGGGCCTGTCGCGCTACTTCAAGAAAGCCGCACCGCAGCTCGAATTCATCCTGGCCGATCCAAAAGGCTCGATCCTGGCCGAGTACGTCGAGACCGGCCACGTCTCGCAGCAAGCCGGCTCGTGGGCCGTGGAAGGCATCGGCGAAGATTTCATTCCCGGCATCGCCGACCTTACCCGCGTCAAGAAGGCCTACACGATCACCGACGAAGAAAGCTTCGCCACCGCGCGCCTGCTGCTGCAACAGGAAGGCATCCTGGGCGGCTCGTCCACCGGCACACTGCTGGCGGCAGCGCTCAAATACTGCCGCGCGCAAACGCGCCCCAAGCGCGTCGTCACGTTTGTCTGCGACACCGGGACGCGCTATCTCAGCAAGGTGTACAGCGATGGCTGGATGGTCGACCAGGGCCTGATCACGCGTCCGAAAACGGGCGACCTGCGCGACCTGATCGGGCGCCGCCACGACGCCGGCGAAGTCATCACGCTGGCGCCATCGGACACGCTGCTCACCGCCTTTAACCGCATGCGCTCGAGCGACCTGCAGCAATTGCCCGTGATGGACGCCGAAGGACGCCTGGCGGGCCTGATCGATGAATCCGACCTGCTGCTGAAAGTAACGCAATCGAACGACCATTTCAGCGCGCCGGTGTCGTCCACGATGACGGCCGACCTCCAAACCCTGCCCCCTGGCGCGAGCATGGCGCAACTGCGCGACATTCTCGACCGGGGCCTTACTGCCGTGATCGCCGACGGGCCGCAGTTCTTCGGCCTGATCACGCGCTTCGACCTGCTCAATCACCTGCGAAGGACACTCTCGTGACCCATCCGGACACCAAACACACGATCGAATTCAAACGCCACCTGGCCACCCGTGTCATCCACGGCGGCCAGTCACCCGAACCCGCGACCGGCGCCGTGATGCCGCCGATCTTCGCTACTTCAACCTATCGCCAGGAAAGCCCGGGCGTGCACCAGGGCTTCGACTACGGCCGCTCGCACAATCCGACGCGCTTCGCACTCGAACGCTCGCTGGCCGACATCGAGGGCGGCCGCGCCGCCTTCGCGTTTGCCTCGGGCCTGGCCGCGATTGCCGCGGTGCTGGAACTGCTCCCCAGCGGCTCGCACATCGTGGCCGGCGACGACATGTACGGCGGCACCTACCGCCTGTTCGAGCGCGTGCGCCGCGACAGCGCCGGGCACACGTTCAGCTACGTCGACCTGTCCGACGCGGATGCACTGGCCGCGGCCATCACGCCTGCCACCCGCATGGTGTGGGTCGAGACGCCCACCAACCCGATGCTCAAGCTGGCCGATCTGACCGCCATTGCGAGCCTGTGCCATGCGCGCGGCATCCTGTGCGTGTGCGACAACACGTTTGCCAGCCCGATCATCCAGCGCCCGCTCGAACACGGGTTCGACATCGTCGTGCACTCCACCACCAAGTACATCAACGGCCACTCGGACGTAATCGGCGGCGTGGCCATCGTCGGCGCCAGCGACCACCAGACGGGCCTGGCCGAAAAACTCGGTTTCATCCAGAACTCGGTTGGCGCGATCCAGGGGCCGTTCGACAGCTTTCTCGTGCTACGCGGGATCAAGACGCTGGCCCTGCGCGTCGAGCGCAGCAGCGGTAACGCGCTGCTGCTGGCCAGCTGGCTCGAGCAGCAGCCACAGGTCCGCAAGGTGCACTATCCGGGGCTGGAGTCGCATCCGCAGCACGCGCTGGCGCGCAACCAGATGCATGGCGGATATGGCGGGATTGTCTCCATTGAGCTGGACACCGACCTGAACGGCGCGCGGCGCTTCCTCGAAACCTGCGAAGTGTTCACGCTGGCCGAAAGCCTGGGCGGGGTGGAAAGCCTGATCGAGCATCCGGCGCTGATGACGCATGCGAGCATTCCGCCGGAGCGGCGTGCTGAATTGGGGATTGGCGACGGGCTGATCCGGCTGTCGGTCGGGATCGAGCATCTTGACGATCAGCGGGAGGATTTGCGGCGGGCGCTGGCGGCGATTTGATTGGTTAAATTGCCGTCATCATCCGTCTGAGAGCCGACGCCGATCTCTGCCCGGATGAACGTGCCGCCAACCATCACCGCGTGGACGGCGCAGCCGTCCACCCTACGCCAGCAACAGGGGCTCTTGACGTAACTTGAACGTTGCCACCAGCGCCGACAATTCTGCGGCCTGCTGGCGCATCGAGGCAGCCGCTGCGGCTGCTTCTTCGACCATCGCTGCATTCTGCTGGGTCGAGAGGTCCATCTCGGCAATCGCGCGGCTGACCTGCGTGACGCCATTGGCCTGGCCGGCGCTGGCGGTGTGGATCTGGCCCAGGATGCCCGCCACCTCATGCACGTGTTGCAGCATGGCGCGCATCGTCGAGCCGGCGGCTTCCGCCATGCCGGTGCCGACCTCGATCTCGTGCGACGATTCACCGATCAGCTTCTTGATTTCTTTTGCGGCATTGGCCGAATGCTGCGCCAGGTTGCGCACTTCGGCTGCCACCACCGCAAAGCCCCGCCCCTCGCTGCCGGCGCGCGCCGCTTCCACCGCTGCATTCAGCGCCAGGATATTCGTCTGGAAGGCGATGCTGTCGATCATCCCCGTGATGTCGACGATGCGCGCGGCCGACGCCTTGATCGCGCCCATGCGCGTGACCAGCTGGCCCACGGCCTGCGCACCTTCGGCGGCCACGCCGGACGCCGTCTGGGCCAGCACATTGGCCTGCTGCGCGTTGGCGTTGTTGCTGGCGATGGCGTCCGACAGCGCATCCATCGCCGTCACCGTCTCGCGCAGCGATTCGGCCTGGCGCTCGGTGCGGATCGACAGGTCCTGATTGCCTTCGGCGATTTCGCCCGACGCTGCATCGATTGCCTGCGCCCCTTGCAGCACTTGCGCCACGGTCCCCGACACGCCGTGCGTCATGCCATTGAGCGCATCGAACAGGCGGCCGATTTCATCCGTGCGAGTGTGGCGGATGGTCGGACGCAGGTCGCCGTGGGCCACCTGCTCGGCCAGCGTGGCGGCTTGTCTGAGCGGCACAACCAGATTGCGGGTCAGCAGCCAGGCCAGGCCACCGGCGACGGCCAGGGCGGCGGCGCCGAGCACCAGCAGCAGCGCCTTGCTGAAGCTCGATGCGGCTGCCGATGCATCGGCCAGACGGTGCGCTTCAGTGCTTTCGTACGTCAGCAGGCCCTCGAGCGCGGCAACCTCGGCTCCGTAGGCCGGCTCCCATCGTTTGGTGAGAATCTCTTCGACCAGCCCGGTCTGACCGAGTTCCTTGGCCTTGAACAGGTCGGCCTGGATCGTGGCCAGCGCCGCCTTGCGCTCCCCCACCGCCGCGATCAGCGTGCGTTCCTGTGCGGTGGCAGGCAATTTGCCCAGTTTCACCTCGATGTTGCTGGCGATCTTGCCACCCTCGACCAGTTGCGCGCCGAAGTAATCGCCCAGCTCCAGGCTGTCGCTGCGCGCAATCGACACGGCGCGCGAGCCGTTGAGGCGTGCGACGCCAAGCAGTTCGGAGGTCAGTTGTTGCTTGGCGAGCTTATCGTCGACCAGGTTGGACGTGATGACGTCGGCTGCGTGCATGCGCCAGACGGCAACGGCAGCGATGATGACAATGACAAGGGACAGGATGCCAAAGGCACCGATGAGCTTGGAAAAAGTAGTGCGCGGTGCGAGTCGCATTGGAATTTCCGTGAGAGTGAGACGACGTGTGCGCACAGTCTAGGAATATTTGATGACAAGAACGTGAAATAGCACCGCAGTAACTGGGATTGCCTCGATGAACTGCGCATTCAGCGTTACGTGTGGGTGACCCCAAGCATGAAAAAAGCCCGCGGCACTTGCGTGCGCGGGCTTTTGCGGGAGCGAACCTGCTTACTCGATTTCGACCGTCTCGGCAGGGGCCGGTGGCGGGCTGACATCGCCCTCGGGGAACTCAAGCACCACGTCGTCCTTCTCGTTCAGGTCGACCGTCACGCGACCACCGTTGGTCAGGCGACCGAACAGCAGTTCGTCGGCCAGCGCCTTGCGGATCAGGTCCTGGATCAGGCGCGACATCGGGCGTGCACCCATCGACGGATCGAACCCTTTCTGGCCGAGGAACTTGCGCAGCTTCTCGGTGAAGATGGCTTCGACTTTTTTCTCGTGCAGCTGCTCTTCGAGCTGCATCAGGAACTTGTCGACGACGCGCAGGATGATGTCCTCGTCCAGCGCGCGGAAGCTGATGATCGCATCCAGACGGTTGCGGAACTCTGGCGTGAACATACGCTTGATATCGCCCATCTCGTCGCCCGCTTCACGCGAGTTGACGAAACCGACCGAACGCTTGGTCAGGCTTTCCGCGCCCGCATTGGTGGTCATGATGATGATCACGTTGCGGAAGTCGGCCTTGCGACCGTTGTTGTCGGTCAGCGTGCCATGGTCCATCACCTGCAGCAGGATGTTGAAAATGTCCGGGTGGGCTTTTTCAATCTCGTCCAGCAGCAGCACGGTGTGCGGCTTCTTGGTGATCGCTTCGGTCAGCAGGCCACCCTGGTCGAAACCAACATAGCCCGGTGGCGCACCGATCAGGCGCGAGACAGCGTGCCGCTCCATGTACTCGGACATGTCGAAGCGCACCAGCTCGATGCCCATGATGAAGGCCAGCTGCTTGGCGACCTCGGTCTTGCCGACACCGGTCGGGCCCGAGAACAGGAACGAACCGATCGGCTTGTCCGTCTTGCCAAGGCCGGCGCGCGCCATCTTGATCGCTGCCGACAGCGCTTCGATCGCCGGGTCTTGCCCGAACACGACGTTGCGCAGGTCGCGGTCGATCGTCTGCAGCTTGCTGCGATCGTCCTGATTGACCGACTGCGGCGGGATACGGGCGATCTTGGCAATGATGTCCTCGATCTCGGCCTTGCCGATCGTCTTCTTCTGCTTCGACTTCGGCAGCACGCGCTGGGCGGCGCCGGCTTCGTCGATCACGTCGATGGCCTTGTCGGGCAGATGACGGTCATTGATGAAGCGCGCAGCCAGTTCGGCCGCAGTCGTCAGCGCCGATGACGAGTACTTCACGCCGTGGTGCTCTTCGAAGCGCGATTTCAGGCCACGCAGGATCGCGATGGTCTGTTCGACCGTCGGCTCGTTGACGTCGACTTTCTGGAACCGGCGGGACAGCGCATGGTCTTTTTCGAACACGCCGCGGTACTCGGTGAACGTAGTCGCACCGATGCACTTGAGCTGGCCATTGGCCAACGCGGGCTTGAGCAGGTTCGATGCGTCGAGCGTACCGCCCGATGCCGAACCGGCGCCGATGATCGTGTGGATCTCGTCGATGAACAGGATGCCGTTCGGCGTGTCCTTGATCTGCTTGAGCACGGCCTTCAGACGCTGCTCGAAGTCACCGCGGTACTTGGTGCCGGCCAGCAGTGCGCCCATGTCCAGCGAGAACACGACGGCGTTCTGCAGGATTTCGGGCACGTCTTCCTGGACGATGCGCCATGCCAGGCCCTCGGCGATCGCGGTTTTACCCACGCCCGCCTCGCCCACCAGCAGCGGATTGTTCTTGCGGCGACGGCACAGGATCTGGATCACGCGATCGACTTCTTCTTCGCGCCCGATCAGCGGATCGATCTTGCCGTCGGCAGCTGCCTTGTTCAGGTTTTGCGTGAACTGGTCCAGCGGGCTCTCTTTGGCCTGGCCTTCGACCTGCGCTTCCTCGACGCCTTCAGGCGCCTTGGAGGTGTCGACCTGCTGGTCCTTGCGCACGCCGTGCGAAATGAAATTGACCACGTCGAGACGGGTCACGCCCTGCTGGTGCAGGTAGTACACCGCGTGCGAGTCCTTTTCGCCGAAGATCGCCACCAGCACGTTGGCGCCGGTCACTTCCTTCTTGCCATTGGACGCCGACTGCACGTGCATGATCGCGCGCTGGATCACGCGCTGGAAACCCAGCGTTGGCTGGGTGTCGACCTCGCCCGTGCCAGGCACGGTGGGGGTGTTATCGCCGATGAAATTCGTCAGGGTCTTGCGCAGGTCTTCAATATTGACCGCGCATGCACGCAGGACTTCGGCGGCCGAAGGATTATCGAGCAATGCCAACAGCAGGTGCTCCACGGTGATGAACTCGTGGCGTGCCTGGCGTGCCTCGACAAAGGCCATGTGTAGGGATACTTCAAGTTCCTGCGCAATCATACTTCCTCCATCACGCACTGCAGGGGATGCCCTGCCTTGCGTGCATGCGTTAAGACAAACTCCACTTTGGTACACGCTATATCTTTGGAAAACACGCCGCACACCCCTTTGCCATTCTGGTGCACCGACAGCATGATCTGCGTGGCCGTTTCCCGATCCTTGTTGAAATACTCCTGGATCACGGCCACGACAAATTCCATCGGCGTGTAATCATCGTTCAGTAGCGCCACCTGGTATAGCGGAGGCGGTTTGACGGTCTGCCGCTCTAGCAGTTGTTCAGTATCGTGCTTCGTTGCCATGGGGTATTCTAATACTTCCGAGGTTGGTGCCGAGCGTAAACATCAGCTCGTTTTCTGATATTTCCATCTTACGCTTTTTCGGATAACTGCGCAGATGGCGTTTCGATTGCCGAAATCAAGTGCGGCGCGCAGGAATACCGTGAAAAATTTGACAACCCGCGCCCCAAACCCCTTGACTTGCGTGATTATTCCACCAACAATGCAGTCATCGACTTTGTACTTATGTACGCGTTGATAAGCAGTTAGCAGGCTGAGGAGGGCAAGAAGATTCTTGCTTTTATGGCTCGTGTGATTTGTTAAATTTGAAAGTTCTTTTATGGCAACTGGTACTGTTAAGTGGTTCAATGATTCCAAAGGCTTTGGCTTCATCACGCCTGATGACGGCGGCGAGGATCTGTTCGCACACTTCTCCGCAATCAACATGAACGGTTTTAAGACCCTCAAAGAAGGTCAAAAAGTCCAATTCGAAGTCACGCAAGGCCCTAAAGGCAAGCAAGCTTCCAACATCCAGGGTAACTAATCATACCCCTCCCGGAAGTGAAAAACCCCACTCTCGCAGTGGGGTTTTTTTCGCCTGCCACAACGGCAGGCGGCGCGTTACAGATGCTCGATCAGTACTTCGCCAAAGCCTGAGCACGATACCTGCGTCGCCCCTTCCATCAGGCGCGCAAAATCGTACGTGACTTTTTTCGAGACAATTGCCTTGCCCATCGCCGCGATGATCAGGTCGGCCGCCTCGCTCCAGCCCATGTGGCGCAGCATCATTTCGGCCGACAGGATGAGTGAACCGGGATTGACGTAATCCTTGCCGGCGTATTTCGGCGCCGTGCCATGGGTAGCCTCGAACATCGCCACCGAATCGGACATGTTCGCGCCCGGCGCGATGCCGATGCCGCCGACCTGGGCCGCCAGTGCATCGGAAATATAATCGCCGTTCAGGTTCAGCGTGGCAATCACGCTGTATTCAGCGGGACGCAGCAGGATCTGCTGCAGGAAGGCGTCGGCGATCGAGTCCTTGATCATGATGTCGCGCCCGGTCTTCGGATTCTTGAGCTTGCACCATGGGCCGCCATCGAACAGCGCGGCGCCGAATTCCTTCTGCGCCAGCGCGTAACCCCAGTCCCGGAAGCCCCCTTCCGTGAACTTCATGATATTGCCCTTGTGGACCAGGGTCACCGATGGCTTGTCATGGTCGATCGCATACTGGATCGCCTTGCGCACGAGGCGTTCGGTGCCTTCGATCGACACGGGCTTGAGGCCAAGAGCCGACGTGGCCGGGAAACGGATCTTCGACACGCCCAGCTCCGCTTTCAGGAACGCAATCAGCTTCTGCGCACCGTCCGAGCCGGCCTCCCATTCGATGCCTGCATAGATGTCTTCGGAGTTTTCACGGAAGATGACCATGTCGGTCTTTTCCGGCTGCTTCAGTGGCGACGGCACGCCGGTGAAATAGCGCACCGGGCGCAGGCAGACGTACAGATCGAGTTCCTGGCGCAGTGCGACATTGAGCGAGCGGATGCCGCCGCCGACTGGCGTGGTCAGCGGGCCCTTGATCGAGACCACATACGCCTTCAGCACGTCGAGCACTTCGGCCGGCAGCCAGACATCGGCGCCATACAGCCTGGTCGCCTTTTCACCGGCGAAGATCTCCATCCACGCAATGCTGCGTTCACCGCCGTAGGCCTTGCGCACAGCCGCATCGACCACCTTCTTCATCACCGGCGTGATGTCCGCACCCGTGCCGTCACCCTCGATATACGGAATGATTGGCGTGGCCGGCACATTCAGGCTGAAATCGGCGTTGACGGTGATCTTCTGGCCCGCAGGCGGGACGGTGATATGCTGGTACATCAGGTTCTCCAGGTGGGTGGCGAAAGGCGGTGCGAACGACGTGACGAACTGCGTTACCAACTCGCTTACAATGTCGCCGTTGCCAGCGGCAGCCGATGGCTGCTCTTCATTATGCCCCAGTATTTTGCCATATCGCCACGCTAGCGGTTGGCCACCCTCTCATTCGCTTTACTGCATCGTCATGTCCCTGATTCTCTTCAATAAACCGTTCCAGGTCCTGTGCCAGTTCTCTCCACAGGATGGTCGCGAGTCGCTTGCCGACTACCTCAAGATTCCCGGCATTTACCCCGCCGGTCGGCTCGACGCCGACAGCGAAGGCCTGATGCTGTTGACCGACGACGGCCAGCTCCAGCACAAGATCGCCCATCCGGATCACAAGGAAGCCAAGACCTATCTGGTACAGGTCGATGGCGTGCCCGATGCCGCCGCCATGGCGCGCCTGCAGGCGCCGCTCGACCTGGGCGACTTCGTCACCAAGCCGTGCCGCGCCGCGCGGATTGCCGAGCCCGAGTGGCTGTGGCCGCGCAATCCGCCGATCCGCGCGCGCCAGGACAAGCCCACCAGCTGGCTTGCCATCACGCTCGAAGAAGGCAAGAACCGGCAGGTGCGCCGGATGACGGCCGCCGTGGGCTTGCCGACGCTGCGCCTGGTGCGCAGCAGTATCGGCCCGTTTTCCCTCAGCACGCATCCATTGCTGCCGGGCGAATTCATCGACGTGCCGGCCTACTCGCGCCACGCGGGCAAATAAAAAACCCGCCGACCTTGCGGTCGGCGGGTTTCAGTTACAGCAGCCGTTCAGTTCAGGCGAACGAATCGATCGCTGCATTGAAGGTGGCGCTCGGACGCATCGCGGCCGTCACCTTGGCTTCATCCAGCTTGTAGTAGCCACCGATATCGACCGGCTTGCCCTGCACAGCCAGCAGCTCGGCAACGATGGTTGCTTCGTCGGCGGCCAGTTTCTTGGCCAGCGGCGCGAACGTGGCGGCCAGTGCGGCGTCGTCGGTCTGCGCAGCCAGCTCTTGCGCCCAGAACAGCGACAGGTAGAACTGACTGCCACGGTTATCGAGCTCGCCAGTTTTTGGCGATGGCGACTTGCGGTTGTCCAGCAGCTTGCCAGTGGCCGCGTCGAGCGTCTTGGCCAGTACCTTGGCCTTCTCGTTGCCGGTTTTCAGGCCCAGGTCTTCCAGCGACACGGCCAGCGCCAGGAACTCGCCCAGCGAATCCCAGCGCAGGTGGTTTTCTTCGACCAGCTGCTGCACGTGTTTTGGTGCCGAACCGCCGGCGCCCGTTTCGTACATGCCGCCACCGGCCATCAACGGCACGATCGACAGCATCTTGGCCGAGGTGCCCAGTTCCATGATCGGGAACAGGTCGGTCAGGTAATCGCGCAGGATGTTGCCGGTCACCGAGATGGTGTCCAGGCCGCGCCAGACGCGCTCGAGCGTGAAGCGCATTGCGCGCACCTGCGACATGATCTGGATATCCAGGCCGTTCGTGTCGTGATCCTTCAGGTAGACCTTGACCTTCTTGATCAGTTCATTTTCGTGCGGACGGTACGGGTCGAGCCAGAACACGGTCGGCATGCCCGAGTTGCGTGCGCGCGTCACGGCCAGCTTGACCCAGTCGCGGATCGGCGCATCCTTGACCTGGCACATGCGCCAGATATCGCCCTGCTCCACGTTCTGGCTCATCAGGACTTCGCCGGTGGCGAGGTCGGTGATGTTGGCCACGCCGTCTTCAGCGATCTCGAAGGTCTTGTCGTGCGAGCCGTATTCTTCGGCTTGCTGGGCCATCAGGCCGACGTTCGGGACGGTACCCATCGTCTTCGGATCGAAGGCGCCGTGCCATTTGCAGAAGTTGATGATCTCCTGGTAGATGCGCGCGAAGGTGCTCTCAGGGATGACGGCCTTGACTTCCTTCAGACGGCCATCGGCGCCGTACATCTTGCCGCCAGCGCGGATCATGGCGGGCATCGACGCATCGACGATCACGTCGTTCGGCGAATGGAAGTTGGTGATGCCTTTGGCCGAATCGACCATGGCCAGTTCAGGACGGTGTTCCTGGCAGGCGTGCAGGTCGCGGATGATTTCTTCGCGCTGCGACGACGGCAGGTCGGCGATCTTGTTGTACAGGTCGGCCATGCCGTTGTTGACGTTGATGCCCAGGCTCTCGAACAGCGCGCCGTGCTTGGCGAATGCTTCCTTGTAGAACATGCGCACGCAGTGACCGAAGACGATCGGGTGCGACACCTTCATCATGGTTGCCTTGACGTGCAGCGAGAACAGCATGCCGGTGGCATGTGCGTCTTCGATCTGGGCTTCGTAGAAGGCCAGCAGCGCCTTGCGGCTCATGAACATCGAATCGATGATTTCACCGGCCAGCAGCGAGACCTTTGGCTTGAGCACAATGGTCTGGCCGCTCTTGGTGATCAGTTCCATCTTGACGTCGCGTGCCGCTTCGAGCGTCATCGACTTTTCGCCGTGGTAGAAGTCGCCTTCGGTCATGTGCGCCACGTGGGTGCGCGATGCTTGCGACCATGGGGCCATCGAGTGCGGGTTCTTGCGTGCGTATTCCTTGACGGCGCGCGGGGCGCGGCGGTCGGAGTTACCTTCACGCAGGACCGGGTTCACTGCCGAACCGATGCACTTGCCGTACTTGGCCTTGATGGTTTTTTCTTCGTCGGTCTTCGGGTCCGACGGGTAGTCAGGGATGTTGTAGCCCTTGTCCTGCAGTTCCTTGATCGCGGTGGTCAGCTGGCTGACCGAGGCGCTGATGTTCGGCAGCTTGATGATGTTGGCGCTTGCCTCGAGCGTCTTCTTGCCCAGCTCGACCAGCGAATCCGGCACGCGCTGCTCTGCGCTCAGGTTTTCCGGGAATGCCGCCAGGATGCGGGCCGCGACCGAGATGTCGCTGGCCGTGACGGTGATGCCGGCCGGCTTCGTGAAGGTGCTGACCACAGGCAGGAAGGCGTGGGTCGCCAGCAGCGGCGCCTCGTCGGTCAGGGTGTAGATGATGGTCTGATCACTGCTCATGCACATTTTCCTCGGTAATCGCGACAACGTCGCGCGTAGTAAAAACTGACAATTGGCCACAGCCCATCAATAGATGCGCTGCGGGCACTGGGCGCCGATGCCGGACATTCTACCCCTGTCTGCGACGGGAGGGCCAGAGCGCACCGGCGTACATTCCGACGGTTGGGCGGCCGCTTCGTGCAAGGCCGCGAAACCTGTATTCAACGCCAGTCTTCTATAAGACATAAGACGCGCCATATTATGCCCCACCTTTGCGGCGGACACCAGTTTTTACGTTATCGACAACCCGGTCATGCATTCCGGATGGAAAAATGGAAGCGCCAAGCAAAAAAACCCGCCAGGACCGAAGTCGGGCGGGTCTTTCCACTGCACAGAACTTGCCTGCGCGGCCCGAAGGCCGCACGCACGCGGGCTTTACGCCGACAGTGCTTTCAGGGCTGCAGCCAGGCGGCTCTTGTGGCGCGCTGCTTTGTTCTTGTGGATGATTTTCTTGTCAGCGATGCTGTCGATTTTCGACACGGACTGCTGGAAGATCAGGGTCGCGGCTTCTTTGTCGCCAGCCTGGATGGCTTTGCGAGCTGCCTTGATTGCGGTACGCAGGGTCGAACGCTGCGACGAGTTGTGCGCGTTTTGCTTAACTGCTTGACGAGCGCGTTTGCGCGCTTGTGCGGTATTTGCCATGGAATTTCCTAAATCGGGGTCAAGTTGCGTTTGCAAACATTAGCGACTGTTAAACCGGCGCAGGAGCCTGCCCAACGATTAGTGTCTGCTAACAGAATTCAGTACAGCCCATGATTATAGCGAAGCTTTCAAGTATGGGCAATTCAAAATTCAAAGATTGTCGGCCGGATGTCTGTACCGGTCGAGTTGCACCAGTATAATCTCGCGCCATGAACCTGCTCAGAACCCTCGCTGCCATTTCCAGCATGACGATGCTTTCGCGCGTCACCGGCCTCTTGCGTGAAAGCCTGTTTGCGCGCGCTTTCGGCGCCTCGGCCTATACCGATGCCTTCATCATCGCGTTCCGCCTGCCCAACCTGCTGCGGCGTCTGTTTGCCGAAGGCGCGTTCTCGCAAGCGTTCGTGCCGATCCTGTCCGAATACAAGACGCAGCATGGCGACGTGGCCACCAAGACGCTGGTCGACCACGTCGCCACGTCGCTGCTGTGGGCCACGGTGCTCACCAGTATCGTGGGCATCATCGGCGCCCCGCTCCTGATCATGGTCCTGGCGGGCGACCTGCGCGAGACGCCAGGCGCCTACAACGCATCGGTCATCATGACCCAGATGATGTTCCCGTACATCGCCTGCATGTCGTTCGTCGCACTGGCTGGCGGCATCCTGAATACCTGGCGCCAGTTCAAGATCCCCGCATTCACGCCGGTGCTGCTGAACCTGTCGTTCATCTTCGCCTCGCTCGTGCTCGTCAATTACCTCGAGCAACCGATCTACGCGATGGCGATTGCGGTCTGCGTCGGCGGCGTGCTGCAGGTGGCGATCCAGATTCCGTCGCTCGTGAAAATCGGCATGTTGCCGCGCATCTCGTTCAATCCGATGACGGGCCTGCGCGACGCCGGCGTGCGCCGCATGCTCAAGAAGATGGGTCCGGCCGTGTTCGCCGTGTCCGCAGCCCAGATCAGCCTGTTGATCAATACCGGCATCGCCGCCAGCCTCGCCGCCGGCGCCGTCTCGGCCCTGCAGTATGCGGACCGCCTGATGGAGTTCCCGACCGCGATGCTGGGCGTGGCGCTGGGCACGATCCTGCTGCCATCGCTGTCGAAAGCCAATAGCGAAGGCGATACCGCGGAATACGCGGCGCTGCTCAACTGGGGCCTGCGCCTGACCTTCCTGCTCGCCCTGCCGGCCGCGGTTGGCATGGCCACGCTGGCGGTGCCGATGATTGCTACCCTCTTCCACTACGGGAAATTCGACGATGCAGCGCTGGTCAATTCATCGCTGCCGCTGATGGCCTACAGCGCCGGCCTGCTCGGCATCATCCTCGTCAAGATCCTGGCGCCGGCGTTCTACGCCCGCCAGGACGTCAAGACGCCGGTGCGCATCGCCGTTGCCGTGCTGGTTGCAACGCAACTGATGAACCTGATCTTCGTGCCGCTGATGGGCGTGGCGGGCCTGGCCCTGTCGATTGGCCTGGGCGCCTGCATCAATGCCACCTGCCTGTACATCGGCCTGCGCAAACGCGGCATCTATACGCCGCAGCCGGGCTGGGGCAAGTTCTTCCTGAAGCTTGCCATCGGTGTGGCGGCAATGGGCGCCGTGGCCTGGTTTGGGCAGGCGCAGTTCGACTGGGCGGCGATGAAAGCCACGCCCGGCCTGCGCATCGGTGCGCTGCTGGGCATCATCGTGGCCAGCGCCGTGACCTACTTTGCGATGCTTGCGCTGCTGGGATTCCGGCCGCGCGACTTCCGGCGCCGCGCGGCCTGAGCGCCCCTCAGTCTGCGCCGCCCCGGCGCAGCGCTGCGATCCGTGCCACGGCGTTGCGCTGGTTCGGATCGGCCGCGACGGCTTTTTCGTAGGCCGCAATGGCTGACCTGGTGTCGCCGAGCGCCTCGTACGCCTCGCCTTCACTGTCGAACGCGTTGGCGAACGTCGGTTCGAGGAACGTGGCCAGCTTGAACAGCTCAAGCGCGCCGCGCGCGTTCTTTGCCCGCAGCAGCTGGTAGCCCAGCGTATTCATGTTCATGGGGCTGAGCTTGAAGTCGGGCGAGCGTGCCACCATCCCGGCGTGGATCGACTGCGCATCCTGGAAGCCGGCCCTGGCGAACGCACGCAGGAAGTCGGCTTCGCCAAGGAGTACATGCCGCGCCGGCGTGAATGCCATCGACATCACCTGCGGGCCGATACCATGGCGCGCCGGCGACTGCTTCAGCCATGCAAAGGCGTCGGTGTCCTGCTTCAGATACGCGTCCAGGAACCGGCGCACATACAGTGCCCCGCTACGGTACGCCTGCAGCACGTCGGCACGCGCATAGTCGCCGAACGCAGCATCGTCGGCAAAGCGCACATGCCACGCGCTGAAATCCGGATGCGTCATCGGCGGCAGCGTCGCGACATACACGTCGGAATAGGTCATCGTGTTGAGGTAACTCTTGCCGAGCATGTCCTTGCGCTCCATGACTTCTGCGGACGGCGCACGCGCGCCCAGGTACAGCATCGGCACCGCCGTGCGCGCTGGCTGCACATAACCCGCCGCGCCCCACACTTTCGGGTGATACCGGATGGAGCCGTCCAGGCTGACCAGCGCCTTGATGCGGCTGGAACGCGCCGCGGCAAACACATTGGCCATACCGCCCCAGCTGAAACCTGCCACCGCCACATTGCCGATGTCGGCCTGCGGCAGCGTCTGCGCATAATTGGCAAGGAACGCGATATCGGCAGCCTGCGCCTCGACGCCTTCGACGTCGTCGGTCATCATGACCGAGCGTGCGCCCAGGCTGCGGCTGGCGAGCACCACATAACCATGGCTGGCCAGGTATTCGCACAGGTCGATGTTTTCATGCGCTTGCGCGGCAAAGCTGGGCGCGTAGATCACCACCGGAAAGCGGCCTGCAGCAGCTGCTGCATCACGCACGGCCAGCGTCGGCGCGCCGTAGAGCGCTTTCTGCGGTCCGGCCATCCAGCCTGCCCGCTGCTTGCTTGCTTCGGCGGCCGGCGCGGTGAAGTCGACATCATTCAGGCTGGTCTGCTGATAATCTGCGGCCAGCATCGGCGCGCCGCCAGCACGCCTGGCTGGATACCAGACCAGCATCTGGATTGGCCGGCCAGGCGCAGCATTGCCGGCCTTGCCGAATGCATCGACCTGCGGCTCGAGCAGCCGGCTGTAGTCATATTGCTGGATGACGCGCAGGCCAACGGCATGCGGGCCGGCCTCAGGGATCAGATTTGGCGCGGCAGGCGCCGGCACGCCGGCGCTGGCACTGACATTGACACTGACACTGGCGGCGATGGAAAGGAAGATCAGGACGGGACGCAGGCTCATTGGCGACTTGATTGGCGACTTCATTGGCTGTTCACTTGGCTGGTGCGGCCGGCGGCCGGATTGGCGTGTACTGCGCAGAGACCAGCTTCCAGGCGCCGTCCTGCTGCAGCGCCACGAAGCTCGAGCGCACCGCGGCTGTGCGGGTTTGCCCGCCAACCGTCATGACGTAAGACATCTTCGCGAGCACGACGGCGGTATTGCCCAGCACGCGCGGCATGATCTCGTCGACGGTGATTGCCGGCAACGGCTTGTCATCATGCTTGACATAGAACGACAGCATCTTCGCGCGCGGGTCGACCTCGCCGATTGGGGAAATCTCGATGTAGTTCTCGGCCGTCAGCGCTTCGAGTGTGGCGCGATCGAACGTGCCTTGCGCCGTGGCGAAGCGCTGCACCAGTTCGCTGACTGACTGTTCGGGTGTGGCGGCCTGGGCGGTCGTGATCGACTGGCAGGCGAGCGCGCCCGCAATGCATAACATGTTGCTGCAACGGCGCGACAGGACAGAAATCATGCGACTCCTCGTAAAGTTGGTTAGCGCCGACAGTGGCGTTACGGTGACGGTCGATCATAGCAATCCGCGTTATCGTTGCCTATTAAAAACGGATGCATATGTCTGCCGGGTTACTGCGCCGTGCGAATGGAGTTCGCCACAACGAATCGAGTCAGCTGCAAACGATAAAGTCTGTTAAGCAATTGTGGTCTGCCGGTGCTTCTGCGACTTGTCTTGGGTACAGCAGGAACGCGCACTGAGCAATGTTGACAATCTGTTTTCGACCAGAAGCGGTCCTTGTGACATTGTGTGATTTATGCCGCTTGTCCATCTGCTATGCTCAATCAAGCCAGATATGCTAATGACAATGGCTAAACACGCGAAATAAACATAGCCTCAGCGTAGGAAATAAAAAGTGAATATGACGAAAAAATTTATAGCACAAAGTGTGCTTGTTGGATTGTTCTTTGGCCTACTCGTTTACGCTTACGAATATATCTACGGACAAATATCCACCCATTTTTTTGTAAGAGCTTTAGGCATAGGAATATTTTGCGGTTTTGCATCAGTCACTTTTCTCTCAATTAGAAATAAAAAAGGTCTTGAGTCTCTAAAGAGTAGCCGGGGTCAGGTCTGACATTCGGACACGGACTCTTCCTTAGCACCTTCGCCAGGGCATTCATAAACAGACTTTTTGCTGAGATCGTGTTCGAATGTCAGACCTGACCCCGTCCCCTGCAACGAATGGCGCGGACGTCAACAGAATTGACTGTTTGGGTGTCAGAGAAGGCCGCCACGTCAACATCGGCAATACGCCGGTTTCTGCCCTTCGTGGCAGTCTGCGACTTTTCTGCCTTGGTGACCTGATATGCTCAGCTGAAGGCCTGGTTCGGCCAAAAGAAGTCGTCCTCGATCTGAACATTACCCGGCTTTCATAAGGGAAATTCGATGATGTCGACTGACATGCGGGTCTGTGTACTGCTTAGTGGGCAGAGAGCACTTCTTGGGCACATTGGTATTACGGTGCGCGCGATTACGTGTAGGTGGACCCAGAATGAAATCTATGTTCGTGTTGTCTTCGATAGAGGAATCAGTGACGACGATGCCGAAACGATCTCGGAAGCAGAAACAGAAGTAATTGCAGATTTCCCAGCTACGATTGCGGTCGATTTCAAGCTTGAACGCTGTGATTATCCGACGCTAATCAAGCGCTACAGTGATGAACATGCAGTATTCGGAAGACTGGAAAAGTAACGGTAAAGCAAGTACTCTTCGGGTCGGTTTCCGCCTGTTGAGTAGCCGAGATCAGGTCTGGAATTAGGATTCGGACTCTTCCTTAGTACCTTCGCTAGGGCATCCATAAATAGACTTTCGCTGAGATCGTGTCCGAATGTCAGACCTGACCCCGTCCCGAGATCGTGTTCGAATGTCAGACCTGACCCCGCCCCCTGCACTGACCCCGCCCCCCTGCAACGAATGGCGAGGACGTCAACAGAATTGACTGTTTGGGTGTCAGAGAAGGCCGCCACGTCAACATCGGCAATACGCCGGTTTCTGCCCTGCGTGACAGTGTGCGACTTTTCTGCCTTGGTGACCTGATATGCTCAGCTGCAGGCCTGGTTCGGCCAAAATCAGTCGTCCTCGATCTGAACATTACCGGGCTTTCATAAGGGAAATTCGATGAGGTGAACTGATATGCGGGTCTGTGTACTGCTTAGTGTGCAGAGAGCACTTCTTGGGCACATTGGTACTGCGGTGCGCGCGATTACGTGTAGGTGGACCCAGAATGAGATCTATGTTCGTGTTGTCTTCGATGGAGAGATCAGGGACGACGATGCCGAAACGATCTCGGAAGCAGAAACAGAAGTAATTGCAGATTTCCCAGCTACGATTGCGGTCGATTTCAAGCTTGAACGCTGTGATTATCCGACGCTAATCAAGCGCTACAGTGATGAACATGCAGTATTCGGAAGACTGGAAAAGTAACGGTAAAGCAAGTACGCTTCGGGTCGGTTTCCGCCTGTCGAGAAGCCGGGATCAGGTCTGGCATTAGGATTCGGACTCTTCCTTAGTACCTTCGCTAGGGCATCCATAAATAGATTTTTGCTGAGATCGTGTTCGAATGTGAGACCTGACCCCGTCCCGTGACTGACCCCGTCCCGCTGAGCTCGTGTCCGAATGTCAGACCTGACCCCGTCCCGAAAATCATCCGTCGCAACCTTTAGACGCGGTTTTTATCGCGATCTGGAAACGCCGTGTACCCAAGCGCGAAGCGATGGGCATTCAGGGCATCCTCTTCTACGGGTGCGAACACAAGAAGGTGTACTATCCTACCCGTCGCGATGAGCAGGCAGTCAATCCAGACGGCTCAACATTGCGGTAGAGAAGGTCTGCATTGCATTGAAAGATGCGAGTCGAGACCCTCAATGACTTTTCCGATCCGGCAATCGTCTTAGCTAACATAAGCGGCAAACACTGACCAATAACAATCGTTCAAGCTCTTCAATACTCACCGCACGCGTCAATTACCCATGAATCTTGGTTCCGTCCGATGCGTGGTTCTGGCCCTGTCCATATCTGTCGCCGTTGGCTTCATCGTTAAGGCATGCTCAAGTCCAGAGCTTATCGAGACCTTCGGCGAGAAAAGTGAATGGTCAACTCTTCAAGCGATCGAATTGCAGAACCGCAACATAGCTTTGAATGCGCCAGTTATACGCAGCATGCACGACCGCGAAGTCCTTGGCGTCAGAGGGGTTTCAGGAAAAAAAATTTGGATTCTATTACGCACTGAGTCGCCACCGTTCTACAAGCAAATGCCTATGGGACAATACGATGTCCCCGCCTCCCTGGTTGATCAGCTGGAAAAAGAGCGTCGACTTTCTTACACAGTGACAGTGGTTCTGCGCTCTCACATACCTGAGAAATGAAGCAATGCCGGACCTTACTTGAATAGTAGCAGTTCTTCTATCACTAGTCGCATTTCCAGGATGAGGAAAATGAAGCGCGCATTGTTTATTTGTAGTCAGAATCGCCTACGGAGCCCTACTGCCGAGCAGCTATTTTCGAGTTGGCCAGACGTTGAAACTGACTCCGCTGGCTTGGGTGGGGATGCGACGATACCTTTGTCTTCGGAACAATTAGCTTGGTCTAATATTATCTTCGTGATGGAAAAGGCGCATCGCAATAAGTTGTCGTCAAGGTTCCGGAAGTATTTGAATGGAAAACGTATTGTTTGCCTGGATATTCCGGATGATTATGTGTATATGCAGCCGGAACTGATTGAGTTACTTGAAGCGAGGGCAGGTCGCTTTTTGCGAACGTCCCGGTAGGAATGCACTACAATGATGGTCCGAATTTGGTCGAACGTGCGTCGTCGCGCATTTGCGTGCGCTGCCGGCTATGCCAACTTTATTGTAGACGCGACTGGTGCAAAACACGCTGTCGCCGCGTTGTTGCACACACTCATTGCATGACAAGATGCAGTGATCGGCTTGTCGCGTAAGATCGTTTAGGGCAGACATTATAGTTCGTCCACACCTATCGATCCTCTGGTGGCGCTTCCGATGCGGTTTCCGGTGCATTCATTGGTGCCGATTCCGGTGCGGGTTCCGGTGCGGTATCCAATTCTTCTTTCGCTTCCGGCGGCGGTACATCTGCCGGCGCCGCCGCAGGCAAATCAGGCAGCACCGGTTGCGCTGTCGGCACCGCTGGTGCAGCAGGCTGCGGCTGCGGCTGCGGCTGCGGCTGCCCAGGCCCCTGCCCCAACGCCGGATCACGCGCCTTGAACCGCCACGCCGAAATCGTGTCCGCATTGTCCAGGCCCGCAAACCGGCTGTCGAAATTGGCGACCTTCAGCGGTTTGGCCGTCGACAGGCTATGCACTGCAACCACACCCGTCGTGCCATCCCCCAGATACACCACGCCCCACTCGGCCTTGCCCGTCAGCGGATCGACGAAGATCTTGCGCAGGTGCCGGCGCACGCCCGGCACGCGCGGGTCCTTCAGCAATTCCTTGAGCGATGGCGGGTACGGCGAGGCGCCTTGCGGCGTCGCCGCCGCGTAGCTGTCGAGCGCTGCGCTGAAGGCGGCGCCGATGTCCAGCAGTTCTTCTTCGGCTGCCGCCCGTTGCAGCAGCGCGCCGATCTTGAGCGTCGCCGCGCCCACCAGGCCGATAATGGTGACAAAGATGATCAGGCCCAGATAGGTGAACCCGGCCTGGCGCCCGCGGCGTATCCCTGCCCGAACTACCATTCCAGATAAGGCCGGCCGCGCCGGTCGTTGCCCGGCGCGCCGCTGCGCAGGTTGGCAAAGCCGCCCTGCTCTCCTTCGTGCGGCGCTTCCAGGATCCACGTATCGCGCGCTTCGGTGACCGGGTCGAGCGGGATTTCGCGCAGGTAGCGCGCCTCCACCAGCTGCTCGAGCGACTCGGGATAGCGGCCCGTATCGGAGCGGTACTGATCGACCACCTGGCGCGTGTTGCGCAGGTTATCGGCCAGGATCGTCTCTTTGGCGCTGTCGATGCTGGGGAAAAAACGCGGCAGCGCCACCGTCAGCAGCAGCGCGATGATCCCCAGCACCACCAGCAGTTCGATCAGCGTGAAGCCACGGTTTTTTCCATCTGCATGCAGTTGCATCGTGCTCACCATTTGTTGTAGGGGATGCCGTTCAGCCCCACCCGCGCGGAGCGCGAATAGACATCATAGACATCGTCGCCTTCCTGCGGTTGATCCGGCTCGCTGGCATAGCTGCGCTTGCCCCAGGTGGCGGCGTCATCGAGATCGCGCTCCGGCGTGAACGGGTCGCGCGGCAGGCGCCGCATGAAATAGATCTTCGCCTGCTTGGGACTGCGCAGGTCGGACACGCCCTGCACCAGCAATTCCAGCCGCGCCGGATAGCCACTGGCGTCGGCCGCCTTGGCCACGCGGCCCTCGTCGGCGGCCTTCTTGTACGCGTCCAGGCCGGCGCGGATGTCGCGCAGGCCCCGGCGCAGCTCCTGCTCCTCGCGGCGCTGTACCGTCACTTCGGCCACCGGCAGCACCAGGGTGCCGAGCAAAGCCAGGATCGCGAGCGTGACGAGCAGCTCGATCAGCGTGAAGCCATGCCGCGCGCGCATACCCGGCTGCGTCATCGCTGCGGCACTGGCGGCGTCACGCCGGGCGGATAGGCGGCCGGCTGCGCCTCGGCTTCCGGTGCAGATGCAGGCACGGATTCAGGCACAGATTCAGGCAACGTCGCCGGCTGGCCCGGCGGCGCCGATGGCGGCGAACCCAGTTGCGGCGTGGCCGGCAAGGCCGATGGCGGCACCGAGAATGATGTTGCGGGTTCCTGCGCTGGCGGCGGCGCAACCGGTGTCGTGACCGTCGTCGTCGTGACGGTCGCCGGCAGCGCCAGGGCTGGCACGGCGGGCCGCGCGCCCGTCGTCGGCAGCGCTACCGGTGCGCGCACGGCATTGTCAGGCCGGCGGCGGAAGCTTGACTCGGTGCCGGCGCCGAATTCGGATGCCGATGCCGGCGGGCGCTGCACCGCGCGCACGATGCGCGGCGTGATCGACAGCAGGATTTCGGTGCGTCCGTTGCTATCGGTCTGGCTGCCGAACAGGCGCCCGACGATCGGCAGGTCGCCCACGCCCGGCACCTTGGTGCCGCTGCTGCGGTCTTCATTGCTGATCAGGCCAGCGAGCACCTGGTTCTCGCCATCCTTCAGTTGCAGCATGGTGGTCGCCGAGCGGCTGCCGATGCGGTAGGCCACGGTGCCGTTACGGGTCTCGACGCGCTCGCCCAGCGTGCTGACCTCGAGGTTGACGCGGATCGCCACCTCGTTGTTCAGGTAAATGGTCGGCTCGACGTTCAGCGTCAGGCCCACGTCCAGGTAGGTGATGTTATCGGACGCGAAGCCGCCGATCCCCGACGACACCGTCGCCGAGATATTCGGGATCTTGTCACCGATGACGATCTTGGCCTTTTCCTTGTTGCGCACGCGGATGCGCGGGTTGGCCAGCGTCGTCGTGTCGCCATCGGTCTTGCTGGCGTTGAGCGTGGCGCTGATCGGGCCCGTCGTGATCGTGCTGCTGTTCAGGCCACGCAGCTGGTCGATGGTCAGCACATTGCCGTCGAACGATGTCAATGGCGAGAACCCCAGCGATGTCGGCCAGTTGATCCCCAGGTCCATCACGCTGCTGCGATTGATCTCCAGCACCTCGACGTCGAGCATCACTTCGGGCTCCGGCACGTCCTGCAGCGCCACCAGCTGCGTGGCGATGCGGATCGCTTCCGGGTTGTCGCGCAGGATCACCAGATTCAGTTTTTCATCGACCACCACGTCGCGGCTCTTGAGGATCGTCTTGAACGTATTGGCGATCGACTTGGCGTCGGCGTTCGCCAGGAAGAACGTCTTGACCGTCATTTCCTGGTACTCGCGCAGCTTGGCCGCGACGTTCGGGTAGATCAGGATCGTGTTGCCATCCATGACCTGGCGCTCGAGCTGGTTGGTCATCAAGAGGTAGTACACGGCCGCTTCGACGGTGCTGTTCTTCAGGAAGATCGAGGTGCGGGTATCGGCCTTGACGTCCTTGTCGAAGATGAAGTTCAGGCCCGAGTGGCGCGCGATGATTTCGAACACCTGCTTCAGTGGGGCATCGCGAAATTCCAGGCTGATGGGCTTGCGGTAGCTGGCCGCCAGCGCTGCCGGGCCGGATGGCGCAGCAGCCGCTTTCTCGTCGATCTCCAGCAGCAGCAGGCGCGCCGCCTCGTGCGCCGGACGTTCGGTCAGCACGGCGGCCAGCTTGTTGCGCGCCGTGTCGATATCGTCCTTCTCGAACGCAGCGCGCGCCTCGATCAGTGCGGCCGCATGACGCCGGTCCGCCTCCACCTGGCGCAGGCCAGCGCGGGCGCGGTCGTTGCCCGGATCGATGGTCTGCACGCGCCGGTATTCGCTACCGGCCACGTCGATCTGGCCCGCGGCCAGCGCGCGGTCGGCTGCCTCCACCATGCGCACCACGGCGCCGTCGCGCGCGCGCAGGTACGCCGCCTTGTATTCAGGATTGCCGGGATCGGAGGCCAGTGCCTCCTGGTACTTGGCCAGGCCGGCGCCGACCTTGTCCTGGGCCACCAGTGCGTTGCCCTCCTGGTAGGCGCGCTGCGCCGCGCAACCCGCGAGAAGAAACGGCAACAGCAGCAGGGTCAGCCCCTGCATCGGCAAACGAGCCATCAATCGAATACTCCAATATTGAGCTGCTGGACCTGGTCCAGCGGCAGGTAAGTCAGGGTCAGCGTGGGCGGACGGATCGCGTCGACGCGGTAGGCGCCGTCGATCGTCGCGCCGTCGCGCACGAGATAGGTACGGTCGTTGCGGGCCAGGTAGATTTCCCACACGCCGTCCTGGAGCGACTTGCCGATGAACTTGAACGGCAGGGGCGGCGCGACGGGCGGCGGCGGTGGCGGCGGTGGTACGTTCGATGGCCGCGGCGGCGGTGGTGGCGTCCAGTCGTGGCGCGCGAACAGGGCCTGTTCGCCCTCGCCAAAGCGCTCGCCGTCGGCGCCGATCAACTCGTCGCGCGGGACCAGGCGGACGATTGCGGTGTCCGCGAACGGCTTGACGACCAGCGCGGCCGTGCTGCGCGCGGGCGCAGTGGCGGCCGTCTTGGCCACGCGCTCGGCCGGTTCGGCCAGCGTGTTGTCAGGCGTCGTGTCGCCAAACACGACCAGGCCGGCGGCCAGCGCCAGCGCGCCACCCATGGCGATGTGACGGGGCTTCATCGCGCTTCTCCCGGTGCTGCGCTGCGCTCGGCGAGATAGAACGTCAGGCGCAGCCGCGCATCGACGCCCGCCTCGCCAATCGCGTCGCGGCGAAACGCCACGTCGTCGAGCGAGGCATGCGGCACCGCGCGCAGCACGTCCATCGCGAACTGCCAGATGGCGCTGTAACTGCCCTTGACGGGCAGGTTGACCTGATAGGCAACCAGCCTGGCGTTGCGGTCGGCCGTGGTGCGGTACTCGCCCTGCTCCAGCGTCAAGCCATGGCGGGCGGCGAGTGCGAACACCGCTTTCAACTGGCGTTCGACGCTGCGTGCATCGCCCAGCATCGCGTAGAACTGCGCCAGGTTCTGATCGCTGCTCGGTGGCGGCGCGCTTGGTGCCGGGCGCGGTGGCAACGGCGTGCGCGCGAGGCGGCGCGCCGCGTCGTAGTCTGCCTCGAGGCGCGCGCGCGCCGGCACCAGCGCGACCTGCACGGCGGCGCCGGCCACGAGCAGCACCACGACGAGCGCCACCAGCGGATTGATGCGCGCGAGCAGCAGGCGCGCGCGCAACGGCAGGGTCGCGAGCGTCATGGCGTCCCCCATTGCACGCTGACCTGGAAGCGCAGTGGCCGGTTCGGGTCTTCCTGCATCACTTCATGGCGCATCAGCACCACACTCGTAAACCATTCCTCGGCCTGCAGGCGCGTGATGTAGGCCAGCATGTCGTCGCTGTTTTTTGCTTCGGCGCTGATGCGCAGCGTGCGGCGTTTGGCGTCCGGTTCCAGCGCCAGCAGTGCAATCGACGCTGGCGTGGCGTCGGCCAGCGCTGCCGCCAGGTCGCGCCATGGCAGGTTCAGTTGCCCCACGGCGGCGTTGACGGCAGTGACCTGCGCCGGCGCCAGGGTGACCTTCGGCGCGGCCGCCACCAGGACGGGCGGCGGCGCACTGCGCACGGCCAGCGCCGCCTGCAAGTCGGTCAGTTCCTGCTGCTGCTCGACGTAACGCTGGGTCATGACGCCTGCCGGAACGCACATCGCCAGCACGGCAGGCAGCATGAAGATCAGGCGCGGCGGCGTGCGAAACAGCGTGCGGCGCAGGCCCGGCGGGGCGAAATCGATGCGGGTGCGTTTCATGCGGGCGCTCCCGTACGCGCCAGGCGCGCCAGGTCGGACCAGCCGTCGCCGGCGTTCTGCTCGAGCAGGCTGCAGGCGAACTTCAGGCGCCCCGGGCTGCTGCCCCACGCGGCCGGCGCGGCGCCACACAGCTGCAGCCGTTCGGGCCGTCCCACGCCCACGCGCAGCGCTTCGCGTGCCACGTGCGCTTCCAGCCAGTCGCGATCGGCGCGGGCCGGGATCGGGCTGCTGCGCACGGCCATCAATACTGCGCCGTCATACGCCGCGAGCGACAGCACGCCGCCATGCACCTGGCCGAACCACGCCCCTGCCCTGCGCGCCTGGCGCCACTGATTGAGTGCGGCGACGAACTGCGGCCGAATATCGACCAGGTGAAAGCGGTGGGTCTCGGCGGCCAGCTGCAGGCCATCAAGCAGATTGAGCGGCGCAGCGCTGGCCAGGAACGGCCGGGCCGCATCCCAGTCGGCGCGGATCACCCACTCGGCAGGCGGCGATCCAAACAGGTGCTGGAAGCGCAGCGCGGCTGCCCCTTCAAGGTCGCCCATGCGCGTGGCTTCTTGCGGCGGCGTGACCTGCCACAGGCGGATCAATTCATCGGCCAGCACGACACTCACCGTCCAGCCGCCAGGCGCATGGTCGGCAAACAGCGCGGAGAGGCCCGTGGCCAGCGCATCGGGCGCGAACAGGTCGAGCCGCTGCTCGGCCAGCAGCACGGGCGCGCGGCCGAACAGGCGGTTGATCCTGACGAGGGCCAGGCCATCGCTGGCAATGCCCAGGCGCAGGGTGTGTCCAAGAAGCTTACGCATGCAGGGTCACCCGCTTGATTTCATCGATGGTGGTGGCGCCGCGTCTCACCAGGTCAAGCGCGGCCAGGCGCAGGCTGCGCGTGCCGTTGGCGTGGGCCGCGGCCTTGATGCGGCGGATCGGCTGCTTGTCGACGATGAGTTCGCGGATCTCGTCGTTCAGGGTCAGGATTTCGGCGATCGAACGGCGGCCCTTGTAGCCGGTGCCGCGGCAATCGCCGCAGCCCTTCCCGCGCATGAACAGGTAGTCGCCCACCTCGGCGCGTTCCAGATGCACCGAGGCCAGTTCGAGATCGGTCGGGTCGTGCCGCTCGCCGCAGCGCGGACAGTTCATGCGGATCAGGCGCTGGGCCCAGATGCCGTTCAGGGCTGAGACGAACGCATACGGATCGATACCCATGTGCGTGAAGCGCCCGAACACGTCGAACACGTTGTTGGCGTGGACAGTCGTCAGGACCAGGTGACCGGTCAGCGCCGACTGCACCGCGATTTCGGCGGTCTCACGGTCGCGGATTTCGCCGACCATGATCTTGTCGGGGTCGTGCCGCAGGATCGAGCGCAGGCCCTTGGCAAACGTCAGCCCCTTCTTTTCGTTGACCGGGATCTGCAGGATGCCGGGCAGCTGGTATTCCACCGGGTCTTCGATCGTGATGATCTTTTCGCGGCCGTTGTGGATTTCGGTCAGCGCCGCATACAGCGTCGTGGTCTTGCCCGAGCCGGTGGGCCCCGTCACCAAGAGCATGCCGTAGGCTTCCTGCGCCAGGTGGCGCAGCGTGACGAGCGATGGCGCATCGAACCCCAGCGCTTCGAGCGTGAGCGAGCCGTAGGCTTCGATCATCGCGCGCTTGTCCAGGATACGGATCACCGCATCTTCGCCGTGAATGCTCGGCATGATCGACACGCGCAAATCGATGTCGCGCCCGGCCGCCTCGACCCGGAAGCTCCCGTCCTGCGGCACGCGGCGCTCGGCGATATCGAGTTCGGCCAGCACTTTCAGGCGCGAGATGATGTGTTCGGCCAGCTCGATGCCGCCCACCGTCGTCGCGTGATCGAGCACGCCGTCGACGCGGTATTTCACGGCCAGGCCGCCGGCCGTGCTTTCCAGGTGAATGTCCGAGGCGCCGGCTTTCAACGCATCGTACAGCGTGGAGTTGACCAGCTTGACGGCCGGGCTGCCCGCTTCCGACACCGAGGCGAACGACAGCACGGTGCCGATCTTGCCGTCGCGCCGGCCGTCGGCTGCCCCGCCCACGAGCGAATCGACGGCGCGCGCCGATTCCTCCTGCTTGGACAGGTAGGCCTGGATGTCGGCCTGCTGCGCCAGGCACAGGTCGAGCGGCCGGCTGGGCATGGCGCGGGCCTGCGCGCCGAGCCACGTCTGCAAGTCGAGGTCGAACGGATCGGCCACCACCCCAACCAGGCGCCCGTCGGCGTGGCGCAGCAGCGCGCAGTGGCGCGACAATGCCTGCGCCAGCGGCAGCAGGTCGAACGCCGGCGCGAGCAGCAGCATCTCGCCGGTTTCCATCACCGGCAGCGCAAACAGCGCCGCCAGGCTGTCGACCAGTTCACGCGCATCGCGCCCGGTCAGCGCTTCCAGCTCGGCCACGAGGCCCCGGCGCGACACGTTCGCCGCGGCTCTGGCCTGCGCCAGGATGGCGGGATCGAACGGCGCGGCGGCCAGGGTATCGGCGTGCGTGTTCATGACATGTCTCCTGCCAGATCGAAGATCGGCATGTACAGCAGCACGACGATGGCGCCGACCACCAGGCCAATCGCCGCCATCAGGAGCGGCTCGAAGGTGCGCGTGAAGCGGTCGATCCAGCGCCCGATCTCGCCATCGTAGAACGCGGCGGACTGGGTCAGCATCGGCCCCATCTCGCCCGTGCGTTCGCCCACGCGCAGCATGCGCAGCGAGATTGGCGTGGTCAGGCCATGGGCTTCGAAGGCGTTCGACATCGGCTCGCCCGACTCGATCGCGGCGCGCGCCGCCGCCAGGTTTTTGGCCAGGTGCGGCGAAACCATCTGCTGCACGGTCTCGATGGCGCCGACGATCGTGATGCCGCCTTCGGTCAGCATGCCGAGCGTCAGGTACAGGCGCGAGAGTTCATACACGCGGGCGCGCTCGCCGATGCCGGGCACGCGGCGCAGCAGCCGGCCCATGCCGCCGCTGCGGCGCAGATGACGAATGCCGGCGACGATGCTGGCCACCACCAGCACGGCGCCGATCAGGATCGCCGTGCCGTGGCCGGACGCGAACTGGCCCCAGTCGAGCAGCCGCTGCGACAGCCACGGCAGGTCGCGGCCAGCGCCCTGGTACACCTCGGCGAATTTGGGCACCACGTAGCCGATCAAAAAGCCCGAGACACCCCCACCGACCATCAGCAGGATCACCGGATAGATGGAGGCGCTGACGATCTTGGCGCGTACGGTGTCGATGCGCTGCTGGTAATCGATGTAGCGCGTCAGCGCGCGCGGCAGGTCGCTCGTGCCTTCGGCGGCGCGCACGATGCCGATGTACAGCGGCGGGAACAGCGCCGGCTGCGCCGCCAGCACGGCCGAAAAGCGCTTGCCTTCGCGCAGGCCGCCGAGCAGGCGTTCAAGCACGGCGCGGGTGGGCGCGGCGCTTTCCTTTTCCAGCAGGGCTTCGAGGCTTTCGACGATGCCCAGGCCTGCATTGAGCAGCGCGAGCAGTTCCTGGCTGAACAGGACCAGAGATAATTTGGCGCCGCGCGAACTGGCCAGGCGCGCGCCGCGCGCCGGTTCGACCGCGCTGACAAACAGGCCGCGCGCCTCGATCTGGCGGCGCGCATCCTGCGCGTCGAGCGCATCGACGACGAGGTTGGCGATCGACATGTCGGGCGCGAGGGTGCGAACGGCGAACTGCATGGGCGGCGCTGTCAGGTGGGTGATACGAAAAATAAGGCGAACAATGAGGCGGACAACGTCGTTCAGTTCGACGTGATGTCGGCGTTCTCGCCGGTGCCGCCGGGCTGGCCGTCCTTGCCCAGCGAAAGCACTTCGTATTCGGCCTTGGCGCCGGGCGTGCGGTACTGGTATGCATTGCCCCACGGATCGAGTGGCACGGCTTTCTTCAGGTACGGGCCGTTCCATTTGACGCCGGCGCTGGGCGGCGCCGTCATCAGGGCGGCCAGGCCCTCTTCGGTGGTCGGATAGCGGCCGACATCGAGCCGGTAGGTGTCGAGCGTTTTATCGAACGCGTCGATCTGGGCCTTGGCCGCGGTGACTTCGGACTTGCCCAGCTGGGAAAAATATTTCGGGCCGACATAGGCCGCAAGCAAACCGATGATGACGATCACCACCAGCAATTCCAGCAACGTGAACCCGGCGCTGCGACGCGCGGCGCCCCGTTTCATGGCAAAAAACATCAACCGACTCCTCATGTGCTTCTCGAAAAAAATACCTCTGAACGGTATCACGCGGTATAGCAGAAGGACAACTCTTGTTTTGAGATACCACCCAACGTCAAAGCCGTAGACATGAAACAAACGCCACCTTCAACATTGCCCGTTACAAAAACACCACAATTCATGCTGGCGTCATAAAACACGAAAACAAAGATCGGTCGCTCTGAGATCCGAATTTAATTTTGTTCTTTTGCAAAAACTAAAAATTTTTCCTGTTAAAAATTTTTACATTTTAATTATTTCCGTTGATATATTTATTTACAACGCAACACCAAGTTGCACTTTTACCGGTCTTGCCGTATCGGGGCAAGATCTATTTCAACGACAAAGGCACATCATGATCCGGCACGCGCGACTGGCACCAACGACCTTAGGCAAAACCCTCGCAATGTTATGCAGCGCTACCCTCGGCGCTGCCGTCCTGGCCGCACCGGCCCAGGCAGCCACCATCGGCTTCGAGAACGGTTATGGCGCTGTCGCGCATGGCGAGACCTACCAGGAATCGGGCTTCTCGCTGTATTTCGATGCCAATAAAACGGGCGCCGATGGCAGCAGCGGCGTGGGTGCATTTGTCGATGGCAGCGACCCATGGGCCTGCGACATGGCGTGCCCGGTGAATAATTCCAGCATGTACTACGGCGCATTCAACGACAGCGTCGTCTGGATCACCGCCGAGGACGGCAACCCGTTCCGCATGCTGGGGCTGGATGCAAGCTTCATCGGCAATACGACCGAGCTTGGCGGCTACCCGGCGGTATCGGGCCTGCTGCGCGCGCAGGGATTCCGTGCCGACGGCACCTCGTCCTTCCTCGACCTGGCCCTTGACGGCCCGTCGAGCGCCGGATTCGAATTCGGCGGCTACGACTTCGGTGCCTTCTCGCAACTGGAGTTCATGGAAGTCGCCCTCTTCGGCTTCGTGTGCAATGTCTCCGGCAACTGCACGGCCTTCAATACCAACCAGGGCCAGTTTGCGATCGATAACCTGAACCTGGAAGCAGGCGCGAGCGCCGATGTCCCGGAACCGGCTACCGCCCTGCTGTTCGGTCTCGGCATCGCCGGCCTGGCCGCGAGCGCCCGCCGCCGCCGCAGCAACAGCCTTGCCATCCGCGCCTGATCCCCACAACGCTTTCCGGGAACGAATCACCATGAAACTCCGTCCATTATCCGCAGCAGTACTGCTGGTCCTGTCCAGCCTGACGATCACCGTCCAGGCCGATGACGTGCGCCGCCCGTATATCGTTCAACTGGCCGACAAGCCGATCGCCGGCTACACCGGTGAAATCGCCGGCATGCCCGCCACCCAGCCGACCGCAGGCAACCGCCTGAATCTGGAAGCCCAGAACGTACTGCTCTACAACAACTACCTGAACCGCAAGCAGGCGGCTGTGCGCGCCGTCGTGGCAAGTGCACCGGTGCTGCATGAGTACAGCGTGGTCCTGAACGGCTTTGCCGCGATGCTGACCGATGCCGAAGTGCGTACCCTGATGGCGCGCACGGACGTGGTCACGGTCTCGCCGGACGTGCCGCGCGAGCTGGCCACCACCTACACCCCGACCTTCCTCGGCCTGGATCAACCGGGCGGCCTGTGGTCGCAGCTCGGCGGCCCGAGCGGCGCCGGCGAAGACATCATCATCGGCATCGTCGATGGCGGCATCTGGCCCGAGCATCCGTCGTACGCCGATCGTGTGGACGCCGACGGCAAGCCGACCTTCGCCACCAGCGGCACCATCGTGTACGATGCGCCGCCGTCGCGCTGGAAAGGCACGTGCCAGACCGGCGAAGGCTTTACCGCCGCCGATTGCAACAACAAGCTGATCGGCGCCCAGTACTTCGACGCCAGCTACCGCTCGAGCAACCGGGTCAGCCACTGGACCGAGTTCAATTCGTCGCCGCGCGATTCCATCGGCGGCACCACCGGCGAAGGCGGCCACGGCACCCACACCTCCACCACGGCCGGCGGCAATGCCCGCTCGACCGCGGTCGTCGGCGGCGTCGCCATCGGCGAGATGAGCGGCATGGCGCCACGCGCGCGCATCGCTTCGTACAAGGTCTGCTGGACTTATCTCGATTCGGGCCAGGCCAGTGGCCGGCGCAATGCCTGCTTCACCGGCGACAGCGTGGCAGCCATTGAAAAAGCGGTCGTCGACGGCGTGCACGTGATCAATTTCTCGATCAGCGGCGGTGAATCGATCATCGACCCGGTCGAGCAAGCGTTCTTCAATGCTTCGAACGCCGGCGTGTTCGTGGCCGCTTCGGCCGGCAACAGCGGTCCGGCAAACACGGTCGCCCACATCAGCCCGTGGCAGGCAACGGTCGCTGCCTCGACCCACAACCGCGAACTGCAGGCCACCGTCACCCTTGGCAATGGCACCAGCTTCCGCGGCGCCTCGATGAATTCCAAGGCCGTGGGTCCGGTATCCATCATCACCGCCGAATCGGCCGCGCTGCCGGGCGCCAATGCGACGCTGGTGGCGCAGTGCTACAGCGCCAGCGCCAACGGCGGCCAGGCCGTGCTCGATCCGGCCAAGGTGGCAGGCAAGATCGTGACCTGTACCCGTGGCGGCAATGCGCGCGTCGACAAGAGCCTGGCCGTGCAGGACGCCGGTGGTGTCGGCATGGTCCAGATCGATAACGGCGCCGGCCTGGTGGCCGAAGTGCATGCGGTCCCGTCGGTACACGTCAACCCAGCCGATGGCGCCGCCATCAAGTCGTATGCCGGAACGTCCGGCGCCACCGCGTCGATCTCGACCTTCGTGATCGGCACGTCGAGCGTGCCGGCGCCGATGATGGCCAGCTTCTCGTCGCGCGGCCCGAACCGCTATGACCCGAACGTGCTCAAGCCCGACCTGACCGCGCCCGGCGTGGACGTCATCGCCGGCGTTTCGCCGAACATGACCGAAGCGCAGCGCGCGTCCCTGCTCACTGGCACGCTCGCGCCGGTGCCGCTGGCCTGGGCGTCGTACCAGGGCACGTCGATGTCGAGCCCGCACGTGGCCGGCCTGGCCGCCCTGCTGCGCCAGCAGCATCCAACCTGGTCGCCAGCCATGATCAAATCGGCACTCATGACGACCGCCACCGACACCACGCCCGATGCCATCGCTTCCGGCGACACGCGCGGCCGTCTGCCGTTCGGCCAGGGCGCAGGCCACGTGACCCCGAATGCGGCAGCCAATCCGGGCCTGGTGTATGACATTACCGAACTCGATTACCGCAAATACATGTGCGGCGCGGGCGTCACGGCGCAATGTGGCGGCGGCAGCATCGCCGGCTACAACCTGAACCTGCCGTCGATCGCGG
Source organism: Oxalobacteraceae sp. CFBP 13730 (assembly GCA_014841835.1). GTDB lineage: Bacteria > Pseudomonadota > Gammaproteobacteria > Burkholderiales > Burkholderiaceae_D > Telluria. The sequence continues at coordinate 535,529 of JACYUQ010000001.1, forward strand.
TTGGCAATGTGTTGGGCACCGTCACCGTCACCCGCTCGGTGACGAATGTCAGCGCCAGTGCATCGACCTACACGCCAACGGTGGCGATCACGGGCTTTAGCGCCACGGTCAGCCCAACCTCGCTGACCGTGCCGGCCGGCGAGACGCGCCAGTACACCGTGACACTGACCCGCACCAATGCCGTCGAAAATGTGTGGCAGTTCGGTTCGCTGACCTGGTCGGACGGCACCCACCGCGTGCGCAGCCCGATCGTGGCCCGCTCGGGCCGCCTGATCTCGGCGCCTGCCCTCGTGGAAAGCGACCGCGCCAGCGGCGGCAAGTCCCTTACCATCAGCACCGGGTTTGCCGGCAAGATGGGCGTGGCGGCCGGCGGCATGAAGGAAATCGACCGCATTGCCGGCACCGTGGGCACCGCCAACCCGGCAATCTTCACCAGCCGGGAAACGATGCGCCAGGCCTGCCTGGCCGCTGCACCGGGCGTGTTCGTGTCCAAGGTTGTGGTGCCAGGCAACGCGATGGCCGCGAAGTTCGAACTGTTCGACCGTGACATGACGGGCGAAGGCGCGAACGACCTCGACCTGCTCGTGCTCAACGGCGCGAATGCCGATGTAGGCTATTCGGGCAACGGCACGTCGGACGAGGTGGTCACGCTGACCTCGCCAAGCGCCGGCACCTACACGGTCTGCGCCCTCGGCTACGACACCGTCAACGGCGGCGTGGTCGGTTTCGGCCTGCATGCCGGCGTTGTCACCACGGCCGACCGCGCCTACAACTTCAAGGCGCTGGTGCCAAGCCAGGTGTACGTCGGCGGTACGGCAACGGTCACCACCAGTTGGTCGGGTCTGCCAACCGGCAAACGCTTCCTGGGCGCCGTTCGCTTGCTTGAACCAAGCGGCGCGGTTGCCTCGACGACGCTGTTGCAGGTAGAAACCAACAGCCCGATTCCACGGGCACCCTCCGGCGCGCGCAAGAAGGATCTGGGCCGGTAAGGTGATGCCGGATCGTTGCAACGCCAGGGCGTTCAACGATCCGGTATTGAACGATCGAGTGGTAAAACGATGCAGTGGTCAACAATGCAGTGGTAAACGACAAAGCGCGCCTCGGCGCGCTTTGTCGTTGCGGACGACCCGGCAATTCGCCCGATGAAGGATTACATGATCGGGGAACCCGTGCCCAGCTGGCAGGTGCCGGCCACGCACACTGCACCCGGATCGGCTTTCAGCATGCAGGTCGATACCATGCCACTGGCCGTGAGCGCGGCCTTGGTTTCGGCGTATGAGCGTTCGGACAGCACGCGCAGCGCATCGGCATCGCTCTTTTGCGTGGAGTACGGCAGGTATTCCTGCGGGCCGCCACAGGCCATGGCGCCCACCGGCAGCGTGCGGCACTGCGCATTGTCGCTGCAGGTCGGGGTGCCGATCTGGCGCCGGATGTCGGCCAGTGTGTCGGCCGGCGTCGTGCTGATGGAAGTTTCACCCTTGACCTGAGCGCGGACGGGACCTTGGGCCTGGTTCGTGCAGGCGGCGCAGCTGACGAGCAGCAAAAGTAAGAGTTTGTTCATGGGAGCTATCTTCGCGTGCGATTGCGCTGCGGTCAAGCAAATTGCAACTGCTGCGCCGGCCGCAATTTTCTTCGCTAACCGTGGCGTGGGCGCAACACGACAGCCGACCATTGCGCTGGTCAGAGCAGCCGCAGCGCCAGGCAACGCGCCACCGCATGCGCGCGGTTGGCCACCCCAAGCGCCCGGTAGCTGCGCTGCAGATGGTTCTTCACTGTCAGCGCACTGATACCGAGCTGGCGCGCGACTTCTTCGTTGCTGCACCCGGCACGCACGCCATCGAGCACGGCCAGCTCGCGCCCGCTCAGGGGCCGGGCCGGTGCATTCCCGGCGCCCGGCCCGGCGCTCGCTGCCACCGGCATGCGCAGCAATCCCAGATGCAGATACGGCAACAGCAACTGCAGAAAATAGGCCTGGCGCGCATCCGGGCGCGATGGCATGCCCAGCAGCGCGAATACCGTGCCGGCAGCACCCTGCTGCGCGCTGCCATGCACGAGCACATGCTCGACGCCCGTGGCGCGCAAGGCGATGTCGTTCGCATCGATCACCGTGGGCATGCTGCGCGCGACCTGCCAGCGCGCTACCAGGGCCGGCGCGACATCGGTCTTGAGCCGCGCCAGCGCAGCGCGGTCGAGCACGGTGCGATGCAGGCACTCGACATGCTCGACTGCCCCCGTCGCATCCAGTGTCACGCACAGCATGATCTCGTGGGGCAGCAGCGCCTGAAATGCGCCCTGCGTCCACAGGAACAACTGGCGCCGTTCGACCAGACCGACACCCGATTCGATGGTGCGCAACAGGTATTCCTGCTCCAGCTTGTCGAGGATCGTCATGCGGCGCTCACCAGCGCCGGCAGGCCGGTGGTGAAACGGTAACCGGCACCACGCACGGTCTGGATACGGTCGCCCTGCCCGTCCGGGCCCAGCGCCTGGCGCAGGCGCCCCACATGGGTATCGACGGTTCGTTCATCGAGCACCGCATGGCGGCCCCAGACCCGGTCGAGCAATTGCGGCCGCGAATGCACGCGCTCGGGGTGACGCATCAGGAATGCCAGCAGGCGAAATTCGATGGGGCCAAGCATGATCGGGCGGCCGCCCGCGCTCACTTGCAACGTGTCCGGGTCGAGGTGCAGGCCGCCGTCGCGCATCGCGGCAGCCCCGCCTGGCGCCAAGCGACGCAGTACCGATTGTGTGCGCGCCAGCAATTCACGCGGGCTGAAGGGCTTGGTGACGTAGTCGTCTGCGCCCGATTCCAGCGCGAGCACCTTGTCGGCCTCGGCGCCGCGCGCGGTCAGCATGATCAGGCCCAGTCCGCGCGTGCTCGCCTCTGCGCGCAGGCGGCGCACGAGCGTCTCGCCGCTCTGGCCCGGCAACTCCCACTCGATCAGCACCAGCTCCGGCAAGCCGAGTGCCAGACGCCGCAGCGCGTGTTCCGCATCCGGACAACACTCGACCAGGTAGCCGGCATTGCCGAAATTGAGTCGCAATATTTGCTGGACGGCAGGATCGGGATCGACAGCGAGAATCTGGACTGACATGGTGGCATATGTAATGTCTGCACGACAATACAATGACTATGCCCCAAGGTTCCGCTGTTTATAAATACAATTTCTTTATCGTATTTAGATGTTTGAAGAATAAATCGGGCGCAGCGACCTGATGGTGGCTGCGCCCGATTTACCTGCAGTACCTGCGTCAGCCGCGCTGTTGCATCCGGCGGGTCGCAACGATCAGCAGCAGACCGGTGGCGAGCAGCAGCCATTCGCCCGGTTCCGGAACTTCGGCAACCTGGGCCACTTGCACCAGGCCCGGGGCGCTCACGGTAACGTCGTCCATCATGCCTGCGATCATGTCGATCGAGAATAGTTCGGCGTCGGCGCCAAGGTAGGCATCGAACGTGCCGTTGAGCAGCGCCACGGTGAACAGCGTACCCAGCGGCTCGTTGCCCATGTCAAACGCCACGTCGAAAGAGAACAGCCCGCCGAGGGTCACTGCCTGGGTGAAGAAATTTTCGCCCGTGCTGTTGCCCAGTACCGCGCCGGTGGCCACGGTGCCGCTGGCGTCACCCGCATACATGGCATCGCCGAGGAAGCTGCCGCTGAAGTTGCTCAATCGGGCGACTGACTGCCCCATGTCGCCGCCACCGTTGAAGCCCAGGTCGAGAAAGCCGGTGCTGCCGGCGAACGACGACGTGTCAAGAGAGACCCGGTACAGCGGACCCGCCAGCGCGGCGGGCGCGCCGACCGCGATCGAGAACGCCAGCATGGCGCGAAGAAACATAGCGTAAAGATTGTTCATGATGATTCCTGATCAGAGTGCGCCGGAAACCAGCTGCGGGGTGTAGGTAATGGACCGTTTGGCGCTATTGGTGAACGTGGTCGTGAAAGTGACGGTGGCGCCGGGTGCAATGCTCGCTTGCGGCAGCGTCAGGTAAGGCGCGCCAGCGCGCAGGCCGCTGCTGTTGTCCAGCGTCACGCCACTTGGCAAGCCCTGCATGACGAAATGCAGCGGACCGGTGAGGACCGTGGCACTCGTGTTGGTGACCGTCACCTTGCCGCTGTACTTGCCGGTGATGCGGTTGATGGCAAACCCGCCCACGTCGACACCGACCGATGCGGTGACATCGCTGAACGCCGGCGTCAGGTTCAGGCTCACCACCAGTGGATCGTGGTCCGATGCACGGTAGGCGTTGTTGCGGTACGGATCCTGCACGGTGTCGTTCAGGTTGTAGTCGATGGTTTCCGGCTCGTCGGCATTGCTGTGCCATTCGGCGGCGCCCACCACTTGCGCGGCCAGCGATCTGCTTGCCAGCGCATGGTCGAGGTAGCCCGACAGGCCGTCGAACACATACGAGTACGGCATCGCATCCGGGCGCACGAAACGCTCGAGCAGGTTGACCATGCCGGCCACGCCGGTCAGGTGGTTGATCGGGCTTTCGAAGGCGTAGGCGTTCAGGTCACCAATGACCAGCACGTCAGGATCGCCAGCGGCCGCGATCACTTGCGGGATGAAATACGACGTCAAGCGCTGAGCTTGCTGAGTGCGGGTGCGGTCCCAGCAGCCTGCGCCGTTGCCCGGATCGGTATCGCCGGCGCCGGCGCCGCTGCAACCGCCCTTCGATTTCAGATGGTTCACGACCACCGAGAACTTGCCCCCGCCATTGCTGGCCATGAACGTCTGGGCCATCGGCGCGCGGTTGTTGATCGCGTTGCCGTCCGACAGCGCACCGCCCACCAGCGAGACGACCGACGGTTTGTAGATCATCGCCACGCGGATCGCGTCGGTACCGAGCGCAACTGGCTGCGGCACCACGGCGTACTTGCCAGGCGCGGTGGCGGCGTTGAGCTGCTCGACCAGGTAGCCCACCGCGATGTCACGGTTGTTCTGGATTTCCATCAGACCCACAACGTCGGCGTCGAGCGCGGCCAGCGACTTGATGATCTTGTCGCGCTGGCGGATGAACTCGGCCGAGTTATCGGCGCCGCGGCAGTTGCCGGCCGACGTCGAGTTGCCGATCGTGCAGCCCTGGCCGGTGCGGCCCCAGGCGTCGCGCCCGTCGGTGAACGTCGTGAAGAAGTTGAGCACGTTGGCGCTGCCGACCTTGATGCCGGCTGGCAGGGATGGGCCCGCGGTGCGCTCGTTGGTACGGGCAAAGGTCGGGGCCATGGTCGGCTGCAGCTTGAAGCCGGCGCCGCCACCGCCCAGCGCGCCATAATCGATGACGCCCGTCAGGTCGGTGACGGTGTCACCGACGCGCACGGTGCCGTCTTCGGCCAGGTATGGAATCACGGTCGGCGCAACGAAAATGCCATCGTCCAGCACGATCTGGTTGGCCTGGTGCTCCTGGTACAGCGCCAGGGCTTCAGGCGAACCGAGCGGGAAGCGGTTGGTCGGATTTTCACGGCGGCCATTGGCCAGGATCAGTTCGCCACGGTCACCAACGTTGCGGTTGCCATTCACGGTCAGTGGCGAGGTGAAGCGCACCAGCATGCCTTCGACACTGGCCAGATCGGCATTCGGCAACACGATATTGGTCGGCGTGACGGCTGGCCCGGTGCCCAGACGCTGCACGCCGGTGACGTTGGAAAATTCGGTGTAGCTGCGGTTGGCGCCGGTCGGGCGATATTCGATGATCGTCCCTGTCACGCGCACCAGTTCGCCAATCGGCGCATCGGTCGGCGCGCCAAAGACGTACAGGCCATCCGACGTCGACGGGTCGCCATCGCCGGTGGCGTCCTGGATGAAGAAGCCGCTGCCGACCTTGGCGGTGATCACGCCCTGCGTGGACTGGACCGTGCCGACATACGGGCTGGTTGCACCCGATCCCTGGATCGCCGGAATGCGCAGTTCACCGGCGACATTGACGTTGATGGCGCAGGTTTCGGCGTCACCGGCGACATTGCCGAACTGGACCTGGACCGGATAGCTGCCAGCGGCCAGCGTGTCGGCAATGACGAGCTGCGCCTGGGCACGGCCGCCAACGGCGCCGGCCGCTGCGAAGTCGACCAGGCTGATGCCGGGACGGGCGCCGCCGATGATGCTGGCGCTGTTGACAATGCCATCGCCGTCGATGGCCGACAGGAGCGTCGACGAGCCGCTGCCCTGCGCGACCTGGACCGCCGTCGGGCAGGTCAGCACGATCGGCTGCACGACCGGGCCGCCGCATGCCTGGATGGCCGAGCCCATGCTGCGTGGGCCGGTCACGGGCGCGGCAGCAAAGTCGTCACGGTTGTTGTCGGTATCCTGGCAACCCAGCGCGGCGCGCTGGATCGAATTGACGGTCGATGGGGCCGGTGCCGGCGCGCCCTCGGCGCGGTTGGCGCTGCCGAAGCCCACCAGATCGATCAGGTTCGTGCCCTCGCCCGCCGGCATCTGCGTCGCAATACCCGACAGCGCCACCTTGCCGCCGCCTGCCGCCATGTCGAAGCTGGTGCTGGTCACGTCGCCCGTGCCAACCGGCATGGCGTTGGACTGGGTGCCGGTGCGACCCACCATCAGGAAATACTGACCGGGCTTGAGTTCCACGGCCGGCAGGCGCGTGACCGAACCCCAGGCGGTACCGGATGCAGATTGGTACTGCAGGCTCATGCCATCCAGATTGACTGGCGACGAACTGCGATTGAACAGCTCGACGAAGTCGTGGCTCCACTGACCGCCGGCATTGTTCGAATGGGCATACAGCTGGCTGATCACGACGTCGCCCGGAGCAGCCGAAGCTGTCGCGGCAAAGCCCGCAATCAAGGTCGCCAGCAGCGTACGCCGTGGCATGAAGGATGCAAAGGTGGTCATGGATTCCCTGTTGGTTGTCATGCAAGGCATGCTTGCGGCATTCATTAACAAAATCATAGTAAATGCGCTAATTGACAACATGATGACGCAGTATTAGTCCGAAGGAACCAATCTTCAGCATGCATACAACACAATCGGGAATTATTGCTTCAGATAATCAGCCGCAGTAGGTGCGAGCGCGGGAATATCGGGAAGAGCTGGTCGCTGGCCGCGTGAACGTGGGCCGAATCGTCGCAGAGAAGAACGCGGACCTGACCGGGGTTGGACCGGCCATACGGAAGCTGGAAGTGCAGCGGCGCGTGGCGCCACTGCAGATGATGCCGGGGTGGTCAGAATGGCGGGCGATACGACCGTCCCGCCATTCATCCTCATGCTGCCAACGCCACGTCTGGAATGCTTTGCACAGCACAGAGCGTGGCGCGGCCTGATGAATTACGCCCGCTTGTAGATGTCTTCGAAACGCACGATGTCGTCTTCGCCCAGGTAGCTGCCCGACTGCACTTCAATGATGTGCAGCGGCAGTTTGCCCGGGTTTTCGAGACGGTGGTTCATGCCGATCGGGATGTACGTCGATTCGTTCTCGGACAGCAGGCTGACCGTATCGCCGCACGTCACGCGCGCCGTGCCGGACACCACGACCCAATGCTCGGCGCGGTGATGGTGCATCTGCAGCGACAGTTTCTCGCCCGGCTTGACCGTGATGCGCTTGACCTGGAAACGGTCGCCTGCATCGATGCCTTCATAGTGGCCCCATGGACGATACACCTTGGTATGGTGCAGGTGCTCGGTGCGCTCTTTCGACTTCAGGTGTTCGACCACCTGCTTGACGCGCTGCACCTGGCTCTTGCTCGTGACCAGCACGGCATCCTGGGTTTCCACGACAACGATGTCTTCCAGACCCACGACGGCCACGATGCGGCTTTCGGCGCGCACCAGCGAGTTCTTCACGCCATCGAGATACACGTCGCCGCGCTGGGCATTGCCGTTGGTATCTTTCGGCTGGGTTTCCCACAGGGCCGACCACGAACCGACGTCGTTCCAGCCGATATCGGCCGGCACGACTGCCGCGTCACGCGTGTGCTCCATGACCGCGTAGTCGATCGAATCGGACGGGCATGCCGAGAAGGCAGTTTCGTCGAGACGGCAGAAATCGAGGTCGCGGTAGGCGGCGTGCATGGCCTGGTCTGCGGCAGCGGCGATCGCCGGCGCATGCTCCTGCAGTTCCTGCAGGTAGCGTGCGGCGCCGAACATGAACATGCCGCTGTTCCAGTAATACGTGCCTTCGGCAACAAAGCCTTCGGCGGTGGCGGCATCCGGCTTTTCGACGAAGCGCGCCACGTTGTAGCAATCGCTGCAATCAGCCACCGGCTCACCACGGCGAATGTAGCCGTAGCCGGTTTCCGGCGTCTTCGGCACGATGCCGAACGTGGCCAACTTGCCGGCAGCGACCAGGCGCGTCGCGCGCTCGACCGCTTCACGGAAAGCAGCAACGTTTTCGATGACGTGATCGGCCGGCAGCACCAGCATGACGGCTTCCGGGTCGATCTGTTGCAGATGGTGCGCAGCCGCCGCCACGGCTGGCGCCGTATTGCGGCCGACTGGCTCGAGCAGGATGCCCAGCGGCGTGATGCCCACTTCGCGCAACTGCTCTGCCACCATGAAACGGTGATCATTGCCGCAGACAACCAGCGGCGCCATCAATCCAGGCCAGTTCGTCACGCGCAAGGCAGTGTCCTGCAGCATGGTTTTGTCGGCAACCAGTGGCAGCAACTGCTTTGGCAGAACGGCACGCGACAGGGGCCACAGGCGGGTCCCGGCGCCGCCGGAAAGGATGACTGGATAGATCTTCATGCGCTGACTTTCTCTTTCTTTGACTCGTTGGTGTCCGGAGTGTCCTTGCGACGCGAGGTGCGGCGGTCACGTGCATTGAGCCACTCTTCGGAGGAATACTCGGAAGTGTGCTTCATCTCGCCATTTCGGTCCACACTGTATTCCTTGAAGACAATCATTTCATTTAATGTTACATCATGCAACACCCGCGTGTATTCAAACAGCACGCTGCGAACGACTTCGGCGCCTTCGCAGATGTGGCTGCCGTGGCCGATCCAGGTCGGGCCAACGATACGCGTACCGGCTTCGATTTTGCAGCCGGAACCGATGTACACCGGGCCTTCGATGGTCGTGCCTTCCCAGTCGATGCTGGTGTTCAGGCCAACCCAGAGACCCGGCTTGATCTGGATGCCCGGCACGTGCATGTGGTTCACTTCGCCGGTCAGGACCGTCTGCAGCACTTCCCAGTAGTCGCTCATGGTGCCGATGTCGAGCCAGTTGAACGGGCGACCCTGGGCGTAGAACGGCAGGCCGCGCTCGGCCAGCAGCGGGAACAGGTCCGAGCCGATGTCGAACGAGACGCCCGACGGGATCAGGTCGATGACTTCCGGTTCGAAGATGTAGATGCCGGTCGAAATGAAGTTGGACTTGGCGTCGGCTTCGGCTGGCTTTTCCTGGAATTCCTGGATGCGGCCTTCTTCATCGGTCACGACCACGCCGTACGACGAGACTTTGTCCCATGGCACTTCCTTGGTGATGACGGTGGCCATTGCGCCCTTGCGGCGGTGTTCCATCAATGCTGCTTTCAGATCGAGGTCGATCAGCGCGTCGCCGCACAGCACGACCGTCGTGTCGTCGAAGAAGCCGCCGAATTCCTGGATTTTCTTCATGCCGCCGGCCGAGCCGATCGGCATCGGCACGACTTCGCCGTCGTCTTTCGTGTAGCCCTCGAACGAGTAGCCGATCTGGACGCCGAACTGCTCGCCTTCACCGAAGTACTCTTCGATTTTTTCATGCAGCCAGCTGACGTTGACCATGATCTCGGAGATTCCGTTTTTGCGGAGGTGGTCCACCAGGTAGGCCATCACGGGCCGGCCCAGCAGCGGGATCATCGGTTTTGGCAGATCGTAGGTGAGTGGACGCACGCGCGTCCCTTTGCCTGCGGCGAGAATCATGGCTTTCATTCGATGTTCCTTTGAATTATTTAGCAGTAGTTTGGTAGCGCCATACATCGGCGCACATCTGAGCGACATCGCGTTCGGCGGTCCAGCCGAGTTCATCGCGTGCCTTGGCCGGGTCGGCATAGCATTTCGCCACGTCACCCGGGCGGCGGTCGACGATCTGGTAGGCGACCGTGCGGCCACTGGCCGCCTCGAACGCGCGAATCATTTCCAGGACGCTGTTGCCGCGCCCCGTACCGAGGTTATAGGCAACGATGCCCGGGCCTTTGGCCAGACGGTCCAGGGTCTTGACGTGGCCGATGGCCAGGTCGACGACGTGGATGTAGTCACGCTGGCCGGTGCCGTCCGGTGTGTTGTAGTCGCCGCCGAAGACCGACAGCTTGTCGCGCTGGCCATTGGCAACCTGGGCGATGTAAGGCACCAGGTTGTTGGGAATGCCGCTTGGCTCTTCGCCGATCAGGCCGCTCTCATGGGCGCCCACCGGATTGAAGTAGCGCAGCAGCGCAATGCGCCAGTCGGGCTGGGCCTTGGCCAGGTCTTGCAGGATCTCTTCGATCATCAGCTTGCTGCGGCCGTATGGATTGGTGGCCGACAGCGGGAAATCTTCGCGGATCGGCACTGATGCCGGATCGCCGTACACGGTGGCCGAGGACGAAAACACGAGCGACTTGCAGCCGAACTTGGCCATCGTTTCGAACAGCACGACGCTGCCCGACACATTGTTGTCGTAGTAACGCAGTGGCTCGGCGACCGATTCACCCACCGCCTTCAAGCCGGCGAAGTGAATGACTGCCTCCGGCTTGTGTTCGGCAAATGCCGCTTCCATCGCTGCGCGGTCACGGATATCGGCTTCGACAAAGGCGAACGGCTTGCCGCTGATGCGCTCTACCCGGTCGCGCACTGACAACTGGGCATTAGACAGGTTATCGAGTACCACCACGTCGTGACCTGCGCTTTGCAGTTCGACGACGGTGTGCGAGCCGATGTAGCCAATGCCGCCAGTAACGAGAATTTTCATGTATTGCTCTCTGCTTTCACTTTGAGTGATCAATTATTTTTTGCAATAACGTTGTTGCCAGCCGCTGCATGCTGCTCAGTGCTGCTGCTATTTCTTGCTTTTTTTGCTACACCCTGCCCGTCACAGGCCCTCAAGCCAGGACAAACTGGCCGGCGACGATCAAACCCAGAGCGTGACTAGGATACATCCGCTTGACCCCGCGCACGATATGCTGTTGTGCAGCGAACAAAAATAGGCGCGCGCCTTACTGCTGAGGAGCAGATCGTCCCCTTCTACGCCCCGGGGACCAATATTGTTGCATAGCGTCATTTCAAAGCTTATCTATTTTACAATACTTTTGCAAAAACCGCGCGCGCGCGTGCTGGTATGTACGAGTGGCCTGGTCTTCAATGCTCTGCCCCGTCGCACGTTGGCAACCCGGCTGGGCAGCCTGCGAGGATTGGCGCGACACGCTATTTTTCGTCGATGAACGTGATTGAGAACCTGCACTCCACCGGCACAGCGGACGAAACGGTCGAGATTCGCAATACATCGCACGGCACCTTCGTCTGGTAGGTGGCCGAGTACCAGCCAAGGGGCGGATTTTCGGCGCCCTTCACCAGCTCCAGGTGCAGATCTTCGCCGCTGGCCTGCATCTGCAGCACGAAGCGGCGGCCGCGCACGGCCAGGCCATTGCTGGTCAGGCGCACGTCGAGACCAGGGGCGAAGTGCCAGAACAACTCGACCTTGTGCGGCTTCTTGCCGGATACTTCATCGCGCACGGTCAGCGTGTTGCTGGCGCTCTCGAAGCGGACACTGCGCACATGACGGACCGGATCGGCCAGGCGCGCATAACCATCGTGCGAGCCGCGGAAATCGAACTCGTGGGGCGAGGCCGGCATGCGCTCGATGCTGGCCACCGCCTTGCGCAGCCACATGAAACGACCGCCCGGGACCGATTGGTCCAGGCCATCGATGCGCACCGTATTGTGGCTGGACGTACCGCGAAAATAATCGCGCCATTTGTCGTCCTGGCCATACGAATAGGTGCCAGGATCGACCAGGCACGGTTCACCTGCCACCGACAGCGCGAGTGCCAGCGCATCGGCGTGGCCGTGGGCGGCCGTGCCCAGATAGCCAAGCGGTCCGCAGTCGAGCAAGCCCTTGATCTCGTCCGCTTCGCCGAAGTGGTTGCCCAACAGCAGGTAGCCACCGTCGGGAAATGCCCAGGCCGAATCGGCCTCGTACGGATCGCAGTCGGGCCGTCCGCCCGGCAGCGTGTGCAGCAGCCAGCGCACGCCGGGGTGACTGTCGGCCTGGCCGCCAAACACGGTCTCGCCCAGCGCCAGCAATTGCGCGGCGCGGTCCATGCCCGACGCGTCCAGGCGAAAGACGCAGCCATCGTCGGCATCGCCCACGGCCGGCACATTGCCACCCGCATCGCGTACCGAGCGCAGGAAACGCACTGCGCGCTGCAGATTACCCCAGTACGCGCGCGAAAAAGGCTGCAGCCCGTGGCCGCCGGTCTGCGCCAGCAAGCCGGCCACGAACAGGAATTCGCAGACAAACAAGTGGTAGCCAAAGGCTTGCTCGCGGTGGACACCATCGCGCGAGAATTGCGCCTGTGCCTGTATTTCCAGCTCGTTCCGGGCCAGCGTTTGCCAGTCGCGCGACGCTTTCCAGCATGGCCAGGTGACGGCGCCCATGTACAGGCCGGCCAGTTCACCGATCAGGTGGTTGTTGGCCGACGAATGGCGCGACAGATGGCGCGCGATCGTGCGGCAGTGGGCGTGGATGCTCCCGAGCCAGTCGGCGCGCAGGCGCTGGCCGGCGTCGCCCTCGAACAGCGCGCTGCGTTCGCCCCCGATCAATTGCCAGATCAGACTCCAGTTGACGAGCCGGATACCCAGCTCCATCGAGCTCGTCCAGTTGGGGCCGGTCAGCGGCGGGCATTGTTCCAGCCAGCTGCGCAGATTCTGCCCGAGTGCATCCATCCAGCGCGCGTCGCGGGTGAGTGCCCAGGCCTGCGCCAGTCGCACGAGGTGCAGGTGGCGGTTCAGTTCCCAGACATGCTTGATGTCGCCCACCAGCTCGCGGTCGGTGATGGCGATGTCGCCCCGGTACACGGCCGGCGCGGTCACGCCAGTGTCGGGATCGCGGTTCCATGCCGTCGGCACACCCACGTCGAAGCGGCCATCGGCAAACAGCACGACGTGGCCAGCACAGATGCGTTCGGCGTCCAGCAGCAGCGCCTCGACCTCGCTTGGATCGAGTTCCGGCGCGCCGCGCACGCCCAGGGTCAGCGCCGGCACGGACGGTGGCGCCGCCCGCGACTGCGCCAGCTGCATGCGACTGGCCATGCTGCGGCCCAGCCGGATTGCGGTTGCCTGCTGCACCCGATACCCCATCTCGGCCACCGACATGCAGCGCAAGCGGTTCACCAACTGCACCATGTTTGTTCCGTTCATCATGCTTCCTTCATGCAGAACTCCGCCTCGTCAACCGGTTGCCCGTCCCCGCCAGGCGCGCGTGAAGCGCAGCGCTGCCGGTACATGTCGTTCATTGAATTCACCTTGTCGATCGTGGCGCCATCTGCGCCAGTCTGATCCTGCAGACGGGTAGCCGGTACCCGCCCGGGTAGGGCCGCCAGCGTAGTTGCCTCGTGGCGCCGGGGCGCTTGCCGTCCGCGCTTCAGCAGCATGCGCCGGGCACGACCACATCGCCTGCCGCCATCGGCGCGGCGCGCAGTCAAGTGCAGTGGGCCGTCGTGCAGGTTTGCGGCCCCTGGATTCGAGGCCGCCGCGGCCGCAGGGCAGCGCTTTTGTGTGGATCGCGCCCGATCACTTGGTAAAGGCATAATTTTTCCGATCATACATTTTTCCGTGTCGGACGTTACGCACGATTCAGGACGCGTGCCGGGTGACAGAATCCCGTCATTTCCCTGGCATGCAGTGGCATCCGCGAACCTGCTCCCCCTGCTCCTGAAGGGGGCGCTCTGCAGACAAATATGGCTGGGCGAGCACCCGTGGGGTTGGGGTGGACATCGTCTCGTCGTGCCGGACGGTCGTAGGCAGACGACGTCAAGCCGGCTGCGCTGCCCTGCTGATCGTTAGCGCACAACAACAAGACAGTCGGTGCAATACCGGGTCAATGGCAAGATGACCAGCGTAAAAACGTGCGCCGGCGCGGCCGAACACCGATTCCGGAGGGCGCGCGGCGGCGGCGCCACGTCAGTCGACGCTGCGCTTGCTGGGCGCACGAATGAACGCGAGGATGACCAGACCAAACAGTGCGCTGAGTACCGCCGTGCCCTCGCGCCCCATGCCCGCAGCAACGCCGATGGCAGCGGTCATCCAGACACTAGCGGCCGTGGTCAATCCCTTCACGTCATTGTTATCGCGCTGCTTGAGAATAGCGCCGGCGCCAAGGAAGCCGATACCGGCCGTGACGCCTTGCAAAACCCGGGACAAGTCCTGGATCGTCATCCCGGCCTGCAATGGAATCAGCACGAACAGCGCCGAGCCGACCGACACCAGCATGTGGGTGCGCAGGCCGGCCGAGGCGCCCTTCGTTTCGCGCTCGTAACCGAGCAAGCCGCCCAGAACGGCCGCCACCAGCAAACGCACGACAAGCACCGTCACATCCTCGGCGTCGCCCAGATCGGAAAATTCACGTTGAATCGTCTCCAAGCTTTCTGTCCACCACACGCGCATGCCTCCATCCTTGATCAAGTCTGTTCAAGGAAATGATGCCATCCATGCAAGAAGGGTGTCGCCACGCTCGCCCGTAGGTACTGTCTTGGACGCCGGATGACGCGATGAAAAGGTGGCGAGGTGGCAAGGCCGTATCCAGTGACGCAAGCCGGCCCCCTCGCCGCGCCCGGCATCACCTGTGAGAAGACGCCGACTAGAACCAGCTTTCGCGAACGACGATCACGTCATCGACCTGGACGATGTCGCTGCTACGCACTTCCAGCGAGACGGGCTGCCCACCGGCATCCCTGCGCGTAATGCGGATGCCGTTGCTGCTGCCGCGCGGACTCAGGCCACCGCCCGCCGACAATGCCTGCTGCACCGTCATGCCGCGTTCGAGCCGGAATGGCCCCGGGCGGCTGACCTCACCGGTGATATACGCGCGCGGCGCCCGTTCGACGAAGATGATGTCGCCGCCGGCCACCTCCACGTCCCTGTCGAGTTCGCCCTTGCGCACCATGTCGACCACATCGATGGTCTCGCGCAGGGTCTTGCCGTCGCGATTGCGCACCAGGCTGATCATGTCGCCGCCATCGCTGTGAATGCCGCCTGCCAGCGCCAGCATGTCGAGTACACGGCGGCGACCTTCCACCGGATAGCGGCCGGGCCGGTTCACCTGGCCGAGCACTGAAATCTGCTGGCTCGCCATGGTCGTCACCAGCATGTTGACCTGGGCATGCTTGAGATAGCCGCTCTTCTCGAGCAGAGCTGCGATGGTGTTTTCGGCCGTCGCCACCGGCATGCCGCCCACGGCCACCTGCCCCAGCATCGGGAACGTCAGATGCCCGCTTTCGCTGACACGGGTTTCAAGGGACAGGTCGGGACTGCCGTACACCGACAGCTTGACCACGTCGCCCGGCCCCAGCAGCACCTCGGCCGCGCCGGCCGTGCCCATGCCCATGCCCATGCCGAGCATCACCGCCAGGCCCGCAATCCATATGACGACACGCTTCATGATGCCTCCATCCGCATTGGTGATCGTTGCACGGTGTTTGTGCCTGGCCGGGAGCGGCCGCCCCCGTCCCCGAGTAAATCTGCCTGACCTGTCATTCGACGCGCCTGCAACCCATCGGTTCCGTCTAACAGCGGCTGCTTTGACTGAGCTGGCGCAAGCGCAATCGATGCGCGTCATGCGCGCGACAACACATGGCCGTCAGGGCGCCGGTCAGAACAGCACGTTGGCAGTCACCTCCACCACGTTGGCATCGAACCGGCCGGTACCAAGCCGCGCCACGGCGCTGCGTGCCTGGTGGACAAACCCAGCGACGACCTTCACCTTTGGTCTGACCTGCCACACGGCGCGCACGCTGGCCGAGCGGAGCGCGTCGCGTAGCGCATCGGCGCCGGTGAAGTCGCCCCGGCCTGTAGAGCGACGCCGTTCGTAGAGCACGCTGGCTTCGACTGCCACCGTGGCGCTGGCAGCCCAGTTGACGCCGATGCTGGCACCCTGATTGAGCGTGTAGCTGACGAACGGGCTTTCGATCGGTGCGAAGTCGCGCCGCACACCCGCCTGATAGCTGACCGGGCCGCGCGGCGTGAAGACCACATCGATGCGGCCGTTCACGCCGCTGGTGGCGCCGGCGCCGTACGACGGCTGTTCGCGCCGCACATACCCGGCCAGGCCCTGCACCGTGGTCGAGCCGGTGGCAAGCCAGTGCACGCGCAGCTTGAGTTCGTCCTGGGTGAAATCGTCGTTCAGGCCCGTGGCGATGGACGGACGCCGGAACGGATAGCTGCCCTTGATGCGGCGCGCGACCAGGCCCAGCGCGCTGCCGCCCCTCGGCTGGTACAGCAGCTCGGTTTCCAACGTGGTTTCGGTGCGGTTGTTGAAGCGCTGGATCGCCAGGTCGTAACTTGCCTTGTCGCGCACCGCACCAACGCGCACTTTCCAGCTCGGGTGCAAGGTCCAGCCGGCATCGGCTTCCTGGCGGCGCTGCTGGCGCAGGTTGCGCTGGTCGCTGTTGAAGTCGGTGTACGGCGCCAGCGTCTCGAGATACAGCCCCGCGAGATGGCCGGCAAACTGGTCGCCGAGTTCCCAGAACCACGTAGCCTGCAGGTTGCGCCCGGTGTAGTCGAGCTGATTGAAACGATCGAACGCGGTCTTCGACACCTTGGCCGTGGCCACAATGCGCTGGCGACTGATGTGTTTGTCGAGCACCACACCCGCTTCCAGCGTGCGGTAGCTGTCACTGCGCCCGTTGCCGAATGCGGACACGCCATCGGCCTGGCGCAGCAGATTGTCGTCGTGGGCCCAGCCGATACCGGCGAGCAGTTGCAGGCTTTCAGCTGGTGCCGTGGACGCCGCGCCTGCGGGAAGACACCAGAAGGCGCCGGCGCAGAGCGCGACCGGCGAAAGGCGATGCAACGCTGAAGAGGCTGGCATGGTCGTCGTCTTCCACGGGTCGTGCTACCGGAGGAATCACCAGAATTGCCAGCCCCCTGTGTAGACGACCCAGACGCCCAGCAATCCATTCGTGACAGAGTGGGCCAGTATGGGCGACCACAGGTTGCGGTGCCTCATATACAACACGCCGTAGGCCACGCCAGCCACAATACCGGCCAGCCACAGCGTGTGTTCAAAGCCGAACAGCACGCATGGGATCACAAACGCCTTGAATCCGATACGCGCCGGATCAACGAGTCGGAAGTTGGCATGTTCGACCCACCGCATCAGGAACGAGCGCCAGAACAATTCTTCCATGACGGGCACGACCAGCGCCGCGCCAGCAATACGCAGCGTCACCATCAGCCAGTCGATCTCGCCATGCGTGCGCGGATCGTAGCCGGGCGAGCTGCCGAGCGTCATCCAGGGCACGGTCAGATTGACCCACAGCACCAGCACGATCACGCCAACAAGAATGGCAACGAGCGTCTGCGACAGGCGCAAGCCGAGCCGGTGCAGTTCGTCGTACTGGCGCCAGAACACGGCGAGCAGCGCCAGCACGGCGCCAGCCTGCACCGGATACAGCCAGCGCAGGTCGGCGCGGCTCATGCCCATGCGCTCGAGCAGGTCGCCAATCACCATGAACAGGATATAAGTGCCGAATGGCAGGATCCGCGCCCAGGCGGCGCGGGTCAGGAAGGGTTCGTCGGCCGCCGGGGCCGCAGTCCCGGCGCCGGGGCCGGCTGGCCGGGCGCTGCGCGATTCGTCGTTGTCAATCATGAAAAGTCGCCCGGCCCGGTCATTGCCCGCCCCTTGTTGATTACACGCCGCGCGAGCGCGCTTCGATCGTTTCCCAGCGCTCCAGCGCATCGAGCAGCAAGTCTTCGATTTCGGCAAAGCGCGCATTGATGCGCTTGGCGTCGGCCGGGTTCTGCTTGTAGAAGTCCGGGCCATTGAGCTGCGCCGTGATCGCCGACTGTTCATCTTCCAGCGTCGCGATCAGCTTCGGCAACTCTTCCAGTTCGCGTTGCTCCTTGTAGCTCAGCTTGACCTTCTTGGCGGCCGGGGCTGCAGTGTCGTCCGCTTTCGGCGCGCTGGTCTTGACCGGCGCCTGGACCACCGGCGTGGCCGCCTTGACGCGTTCCCAGTCGGTATAACCACCGACGAATTCGCGCCACTTGCCGGCGCCTTCGGCCACGATTACTTGCGTGACGACGTTGTCGAGGAACGTGCGGTCGTGGCTGACCAGGAACACGGTGCCCGTGTATTCCTCGAGCAGTTCTTCGAGCAGCTCGAGCGTGTCGATGTCCAGATCGTTGGTCGGCTCATCGAGCACGAGGCAATTGGCTGGCTTGGCGAACAGGCGCGCCAGCAGCAGGCGGTTGCGCTCGCCACCGGAGAGCGACTTGACCGGCGAACGTGCACGTTCCGGCGAGAACAGGAAATCGTTCAGGTAGGTCATCACGTGGCGGCGCTGGCCATTGATCTCGACCCAGTCGCTGCCCGGTGCAATGGTGTCGGCCAGGCTGGCTTCTTCATTGAGCTGGGTGCGCATCTGGTCGAAGTACGCAACGTTCAGCTTGGTGCCCAGACGGACCTTGCCGCTGTCGGCCGTTTCTTCGCCCAGGATGATCTTGAGCAGCGTCGTCTTGCCGGCGCCGTTCGGTCCGATCAGACCGACCTTGTCGCCACGCATCAGCGTGCCGGTGAAGTTGTCGACGATGACCTTGTCGCCGTACATTTTCGAGATGTTCTCGAGATCGGCAACGATCTTGCCCGAACGTTCGCCCGTGGCGACGTCCAGCTTGATCTGACCCTGCTGATCGCGGCGCACTGCGCGCTGCGAACGCAGTGCTTCCAGGCGGCGTACGCGGCCTTCGTCGCGGGTGCGGCGTGCCTGCACGCCCTTGCGGATCCACACTTCTTCTTGCGCCAGGAATTTGTCGAACTTGGCGTTTTCGACTTCTTCATTGGCCAGCAGTTCTTGCTTGCGCGCCTGGTAAGTCGTGAAATTGCCCGGGAACGACAGCAGACGGCCGCGGTCGAGTTCAATGATGCGGGTAGCAACGTTGTCCAGGAAACTACGATCGTGGGTAATGAACAGGACCGAGCCGCGGAACTCGCGCAGCAGGCTCTCGAGCCACTTGATCGACGTGAAGTCCAGGTGGTTGGTCGGCTCATCGAGCAGCAGCACGTCCGGCGCCGACACCAGCGCCACGGCCAGCGCCACGCGCTTTTGCATACCGCCCGAGAGCGTGCCCATCAGCGCGTCGCCCGACAGGTTCAGGCGGTCGAGCGTGGTCTCGACCTTGTGCGCCAGATTCCAGCCGTCGTTCGCGTCGAGCTTGGTCTGGATCACATGCATGCGCTCCATCAACGCGTCATCGTCGCCCTGGCCGAACTTGCCGGTGAGTTCTTCGTATTCGGTCAGCATCGCCTGCTGGTCGCCCATGCCGCCGGCAACGACGGCGAACACCGTCATGCTCAGGTCAAACACCGGTTCCTGCTCAACATAGGCGATGGTCACGCCCTGCTGCATGACCAGCAAGCCATCGTCCAGGCGCGAGCGGCCCGAGATGACTTTCAGGAGCGAGGATTTGCCGGTGCCGTTGCGGCCGATGAGGCCGACACGTTCGCCGGTCTCGAGGGAAAAATCAGCGTGGTCGAGCAGCGGCACGTGGCCGAAAGCAAGTTGAGCGGAACTAATGGAGATGACAGCCATGATCGGTATGCGTTTCGTCGCGCGAAGAAAAATAAGGCGCGGGGGGAAAAGGTGCGTTGATTGAATAAGGGGCACATTGTACCGACTGCCGGGCATGAAGCTGCATTTCTATTTCGATCCCGGCTATAATTGCAACCGGTTCACGGTACCAGCCCGCCCTGCGGGGCCTGCCCGCCGGACTGCAGGCTTGCCCTGCTTCGCGCCGTCAGCACCTGGCAGCGCGGGCGTCCTCCCCGTAGCACAATGGATAGTGCACATGCCTCCTAAGCGTGGGATACTGGTTCGATTCCAGTCGGGGGGACCAGCTACACCCCGTCATCCACCCGCAAACTGCGCTTCATGGTCGATAACAACGCGATCATCGTCGCCTTGTCTTCCGCTGCCACGTCGGCCAGCATTTCCTCGATCCAGCGCTCATGCACCGCGGCCATTTCATCGAACGCGGCGCGCCCCGCTGACGTCAGCTTGACGGCCGACGCGCGCCGGTCGTTCACATCCTGTACCCGCACCACGAGCTGCTCGCGCTCGAGCTGATCGGTAATCCCCGTGATATTGCCGCCGGTGACCATCATGCGCTTGGACAATTCCCCCATGCGCAGGCCGTCCGGATGCCGCTGAAGCTGCGCCATCAGGTCAAAGCGCGGCAGCGTGATGTCGAACGTCGTGCGCAGGCGGCTGCGGATTTCGTTCTCGATGCGCGTCGTGCACGACAGCATGCGCAGCCACAGGCGCAGCGATTGGTGATGTTCGTCCGTCAGGCGGCTTTCCATGTCCAGCTCGGCTGCCCCGCCCATCGCTGGGTCTTGTTCACGTCCATCCACTTCCTGCATGCTGTCCTCAATCTGCGTTCGTGCGTAATTTAAAGCGTTGTAGTTTACCGGTTTCGGTGCGAGGCAGTTGTTCCTTGAACAAAATGGCCCTGGGGTACTTATACGGCGCGATCTGTGCCTTCACGAATTCCTGCAATTCGCATGCCAGGTCGTCCGACCCCATCCGCCCTGCCCGCAGCACGACATGGGCCTCGACCACCTGGCCGCGCTCGGGGTCGAGCCGCCCCACGACCGCGCATTCGGCCACCGCCGGATGGTGCAGCAACGCTTCTTCGACTTCGGCGCCGGCGATGTTGTAGCCGGCCGAGATGATCATGTCGTCCGTGCGCGAGCGGTAGTAGAAATAGCCGTCGGCATCCATTTCGTAGGCGTCGCCGGTGATGTTCCAGCCACCCTGCACGTAATCACCCTGACGCTCGTCGTCCAGGTAGCGGCAGCCGGTGGGGCCTTTCACGGCCAGGCGACCGATCACGCCCGGGCCGACGGGGATGCCGTCGGCATCGAGAATGCAGGCCTGGTAGCCCGGCACCGGCTTGCCGGTGGCGCCAGGCCGGATGGCCGCGCCCGCGCTGGCGATGAAAATGTGCAGCAGCTCGGTCGCGCCGATGCCGTCGATCATTGCCAGCCCGGTGGCCGCCTGCCAGGCCGCGCGCGTGGCCAGCGGCAGCGGCTCGCCGGCCGACACGCTGGCGCGCAGGCTGGTCAGGTCGAAACGGTCCGCCTGCGCCGCCATCAGGCGATAAAAGGTCGGCGCCGTGAAGCACACGGTGGCGCGGTAGTCGGCGATGGCCGCCAGCAGCGCCTCGGGGCTCAGGCGTTCGAGCAGCACACCCGCGCCGCCGACACGCAGCGGGAACAGCAGCAGGCCGCCCAGCCCGAACGTGAACGCCAGCGGCGGCGTGCCGATGAAGATATCGTCCGCGCGCGCACCGAGCGTGTGACGCGGGAAGCAGTCGCAGATGGCCAGCACGTCGCGATGAAAGTGCATGGTCCCTTTGGGGATGCCGGTGGTGCCGGACGTAAAGCTGATCAGGCAGACGTCGTCGCGCGCGGTGTCGGCGGCGACGAACGGGGCGTCGTGGCGGGCCATCCGTGCTTCGAGCGCATCGGGTGCATCGGGTGCATCTGGCGCCGGCGCGCCGAACACCAGCACCGGCACGCGCAGGCCCAGTGCATCGATGGCATCCACCAGGCCATCGGCGCACAGCACTGCATTGATGCGCGCCTTGTCGGCGATGGCGCCCAGTTCGCGTGCGCGCAGCAGCGGCATGGTCGGCAGCACGATGCAGCCGGCCTTGATCACGCCCAGTATGCAGGCCGCCATCATCGGGCAGTTCGCGCCGCGCACCAGCACGCGGCTGCCGGTGGGCAGCCCAAGATCTTGGCGCAGCACGTGGGCGATGCGGTCGGCCTGCGCCAGCAACTGGGCGTAGCTCAAGCGTTCGCGCGCGCCGATCAGCGCCGTGCGCGCGCCCCAGCCGCGCGCGATGGCGTCGTCGAGCAGCGCGCTCGCGCAATTCAGGCGCTCAGGGTATTGCAGCTCGGGCAGGTCGAACAGGAAGTCGGGCCAGGTGTCGGGTGGCGGCAAGTGCGCACGCGCGAAACCATCGGTGTGGCCGGACGGGGACAACGCGGCACTGGTGACGTCGTTCATGGCGTGATCCCCGGCTGACAACGAAGCAGTCGACCGGCAGCGCCGGTCAGGCAACACCTGCGGGATACTGTAAGTCCAAAGCGCACCGGCGGCAAGGAGATCTGTTCGGCAAACAGGCCATCGGCATCATGCACGCGCAGCGCGTTCGATCTGGCGCATCACTGCCACCTGCGCCTCCATCAGGCCGGCCGCCAGCGGTGCCCGCTCGAGCGCTGCAGCAGCGCCGTGCAGGCCAAGCATGCTGCAGCCGGCGCGCAGGCGCGCAAGCTGTTCGACACCCTCGGCGCCCTCGGCCAGGCTGCCCTGCGCCGCCTGCAACTGGCGCGCCAGGCCATCCAGATACAAGCGCAGGCGATCAAGGTCGATGCCAAGCCGGCGCGCCACGGCATCCGGTGCCTCGTCGTTCGCATCGTTCGCATCGGTTGGCGCAAACAGGCGCTCGAACTGGACACGTACGTCGTCATGGCGGAACGGCTTGACGATGTAGCCACTCGCGCCGGCCAGCGCCGCTTCGTCCATCGTGGCGCTGTCGGACGCCGCCGAGACCAGCACGAACGGCAGCGCCGCCAGCAGCGGGGTCTGGCGCACGCGCTGCAGCAGTTCAAGCCCGGACAGATGCGGCATGCGCAGGTCGCAGAACACGATGTCGGGCCGCAGGCCACCTTCCAACTGGCGCCAGGCATCGGCGCCGTCTTCGGCTTCGACGATCGCATGGCTGCCGCAGCTGTCCACCAGATGCATCAGCATCATGCGCGCCACCACATCGTCGTCGACCACCAGCACGTTCATCACGTCTCCACCAGATTCCTCAGGAACTTCATTATAAGCAGGTGTCAGGAAGGGGCGCCCGTTTCGAAGGTGTCGAGCACCGCGGCCAGCCTCGGCAAGCCGGCGCGCAGGCGCTGGGCATCATGGCCGTCGGCGGCCGCTTCCAGTTCGCCGCACAGTGCTTCCAGTGCCGGCTCGGCCAGATAGGTGGCGCTGCCGCGCAGCCCATGCAGGATCCGGCCGGCGGTCTCGAAGTCGTCGACTGCCAGCGCAGCGTCCAGTTCGGCGCGCCGGCGCGGCAGGTCGTCGCAGAATGCAGCGCGCAGGCGCAGCCGCAGGTGGTCAGTCCGCGCGGCAGGCGGCGCCGCTGGCGCCTCCACACCGAACAGCGCATCGAGGGCGGCCGGCGTAGGTGCCGCCGGCACAGGCGAAGCCGGTGCCATGGCCACCACCGGCCCATACGCCAGCACTGGCAGCGGGAACCCGCGCTGCAGCTGGCGTTCGATCGCGCGCGCCAGCTGCAGGTGTAGCGCCGCCTCGTCGATCGGCTTGGTCAAAAACGCATCCATGCCGCAGGCCAGGTAGCGCGCGCGGTCTTCGCCGCTGGCGTTGGCGGTGAGCGCCACGATCATCACGTGCTGGTCGAGCACCGGCGCGTCGGGCGGGCCGCCGGCGCGGATCAGGCGCGTGGCGCTGGCGCCGTCCATCTCCGGCATGCGCCCGTCCATCAGCACCAGGTCGTAGCGCTTGCGGGCGCACGCCGCCACCGCTTCGGTGCCGTTGCCGACGATGTCGATCGCATGGCCCATCTCCTCGACCATCAGGCGTGCGATGACCTGGTTGGTCGGGAAATCCTCGGCGCACAGGACCGTCAGCTGGTGGCTGTGCGGCGCGCGCGTCACGTGCGGGGTATGGGCAGGCGGGGCGCCGTCGCGCAGCGGCAGCAGCACGGAGAACACGCTGCCCTCGCCTTCGACACTGTTGACGCCGATGGTCCCGCCCATCAGCTCGACCAGCTGGCGGCAGATCGCCAGGCCCAGGCCCGTGCCGCCATAGCGGCGCGTGGTGGTGGTGTCGGCCTGCTCGAATTTCTGGAACAGGCGCGGCACCGCCGCAGCCGGGATGCCGATGCCCGTATCGCGCACCGTGAAGCGGATCATGTGCTGCTCGCCCGTCCCGTGCTGGTCGCTTGGCCGGCATTCGACATGGATCGTCACCCCGCCCTCCCTGGTGAACTTGAAGGCATTGCCGACCAGGTTGACCAGCACCTGGCGCACGCGGGTCGGGTCGCCCACCAGATAGCGCGGCACGTTGTCATCGACCAGCACCGAAAACGCCAGGTCCATCCCCGCCGCCTGTTCGTCGAACAGGCTGGCCACGTTGCGCATCTTGGCGTGCAGGTCGAAGTCGATCCGCTCCACCGTCAGCTTGCCGGCCTCGATCTTGGAAAAGTCGAGCAGGTCATTGATGATCCCCAGCAGGGCCTGGGCGTTGGCCTGGCCGCGCACGATCTGCTCGCGCGTGCTCTCGCGCAGTGCCAGGTCGCGCAGCGCGAAGCCCAGCATGCCGATCACGCCGGCCAGCGGCGTGCGCATCTCGTGGCTCATGTTGGCCAGAAACTCGGACTTCTGGCGCGTCGCATCCTCGGCGCGCTCCTTGGCCTGACGCAGCACTTCCTCGTTGTCCTGCAAGGCGCGGTATGCGCGCGCCAGCTCGTTGCTCTGGTGGCGGCCGCGCCGCTCCTGCTCGCGCAGTTCCTGCGTCTGGTGCTCGAGCATGCGGTTCTGCTGCTCGACCTGCTCTGTGCGCGCGCTGACCTGATGCTCGAGGCGCTCTTTCTGGTGGCGCAGGCTCGCGAAGCGGATCCGCATGCCGATGTAGATCGCGCCGCAGATCAGGATGATCATGCCGATCCGGAACCACGCGGTGCCCCACGGCGGCGGCTCGATCGTGATCGCCAGTGCGGCCACGTCTTCGCTCCAGACGTCATCCTTGTTGGCCGCGCGCACCCGGAACACATACGTGCCCGGATCGAGATTGGTGTAGGTGGCAAAGCGCTTGTCGGCGCCGGCATTGACCCAGCCCGCATCGAATCCGTCGAGGCGGTAGGCAAAGCGGTTGCGCTCGGGCGCAGCGAAATGCAGCGCCGCAAATTCGACCGTGATCACGGCGGCGTCGGATGGCAGCGTGATGCTGCTGGCATGCTCGATCGGTCCCGGCAACAGGCCCGGGAAGACCTGCTCGACCGGCCGGTTGAACACCTGCAGCCCGGTGATCGTCGGGCGTGGCGGAATGCGGTTGTCGTGGATCGCGCGCGGATCGAACGCTGTCAGGCCATTGAAGCCGCCGAAATACAGCGTGCCATCGGCTGTCCGGAGCGCCGCCGTGTCGAAGAACGCGCCTTCGCTGATGCCGTCGGCCGCCGTGTAGCTGCGCCAGCGTCCGCTGGCCGGATCGAAGCTCGAGATGCCGCTCGACGTGCTGGCCCAGATGCGCCCGTCCGCATCTTCCAGGATGGCCGATACGGCATCGTCGACCAGGCCATCACGGGTCGAGTAGCGCGTGAAACTCAGCGCGCCATCCGGCCCGGTGGTCATGCGGTTCAGGCCCACGCCGGTGCCGATCCAGATATCGCCGCGGCTGTCTTCGAACAGCGACTGCACTTCGTTGTGGCTGATGCTGTTCGGGTCGAACGGATCGTGACGGAAGTGGCGGAACCGCCCGCTGGCGCGGTCCAGCAGTTCCAGGCCCGAGACCGTGCCGACCCAGAAGCGCCCGCGGCGGTCTTCCAGCAGCGGCCGCACCGAGTCGTCCGTCAGGCTGGCCGAGCGCGCCGGATCATGGCGCAGACTCGTCACCGCGCGCGTGCCGGCCGCCATCCGGTGCATGCCACCGCGGGTACCGATCCAGATGACATCATCGCGATCGACCAGCATCGAACGCACCTGGTTGGCGTCGGCGTCGCCCGGCAGCACCTGGCGCCGGAAGCGCCGGGTCGCCGGATCGAAGCTCGTGATCCCCGAGCGGCTGCCGATCCACAGCAGGCCGGCGCGATCGCGCACGATGGCCGCCGCCGGCACGTCGATCAGGCTGTTGGGATTGTCCTTCTGGTGCCGGTACACGTCGGCCTTGCCGGTCGCCGGATCGAACCGGTGCAGCGCGGTGGCCGAGCCAATCCACAAATGGTCGCCGTCCTGCAGCAGCGCGCGGATCTTATTGTCGGCCAGCGAATGGGGGTCATCGGGGCGACCGACGATGCGGGCGAAGCCGCCCCCGCCCAGGTCAACGCGCGAGACGCCGCCATACCAGGTGCCGGCCCAGAACGTACCCACATTGTCGCGGTACAGCGCCGAGACGAAATTGTCGCCCAGGCTGTAGCGATCGGCGAGCGCATGGCGAAAGACGTCGAAGCGGTCGCCCTGCGCACGCCAGCGGTACATGCCGTCATCGTGCGTGCCCACCCAGACCCTGCCGTCGGCATCCTGGTGCAGGGTGGTGATCCATTCGTTGCCGACGCCGTCGCCCGTCCCGAAGCGGCGCAGCGCGCCCTTGCCTGGCCCGCCCGCACCATGGCGTTCGAGCCCGCCGTAGCGGCCCACCCACAGCCGCTGCTGGCTGTCGACCAGCAATGCATGCACCGGCAGCGCGCGCTCGGGCAGGTCCGACGCATGGTGCTCGATGCGCCGGCGGTCCGCGCTCAAGCTGTCCAGGCCTGCCGCACTGCCGATCCACAGGCGCCCGTCGCCGCCCAGCGCCAGCGCCTGGATACCGTCGTCG
The DNA here is from genome assembly GCA_014841835.1 of Oxalobacteraceae sp. CFBP 13730. GTDB lineage: Bacteria > Pseudomonadota > Gammaproteobacteria > Burkholderiales > Burkholderiaceae_D > Telluria. The sequence continues at coordinate 562,269 of JACYUQ010000001.1, forward strand.
CGCAGCGTACGCGGGTCGCCCTGGACATGGTGCCAGACCGTGAACTTGCCGGTGTCGATGTCGAAATGCTGGAGGCCGTCGGCGGTGCCGATCCACAGGCCGTCCTGGCCATCGCTGATCATCGTCTTGATCTGGCGGTTGCCGGTGCCGCGCCGCGCTGGCTCGTTGGGGGCATGCAGCGTGAAGCTGCGGGTGGCCGGGTCGTAGCGATTCAGGCCGCCGTCGGTGCCCAGCCACATGGTCCCGTGGCGGTCGAGCAGCATCGCGCGCACCCAGTTGCTCGCCAGGCTGCGCGGGTTGCCGATCTCGCTGCGGTAATTGACGAACCGGTACCCGTCGTAGCGCGACAGACCGGACTGGGTACCGAACCACATGAAGCCATCTGCATCCTGCAGGATCGACAGCACCGACTCCTGCGCCAGACCGTGCTGCACCGACAGGTGCTCGAAGCGCAAGGTCGGCTCGGGCGCCGCCGCGCGCAAGGGCGGTGCACACAGCGTGGTCAGCGCCAGCAGCGCCAGGAGCAGGAACGCGCGCAGCATCGTCACGCCCTGAGGAAGGCCGGCACATGACCGCGCCGTGGGGCGTGCAGAATCCCGCCCTGGCAGGCAGCGCGTGCGCGTTCCGCTGTCACGCTCGGTCCGGTTTTCTGTTTGTTCTCCACGCCAGCAGGTTAGCAAATTCTGCTTGTCTTGAGGCAAATAAGGGATGGAAATGGCAAGAATTTGTCGCAGATTGTCGCTTGTGTGCCCTAACTGCGCTGGATCGCTGCCACCCGACGCCTGGTCTTGCGAAACGCCAATATCGTGACGCTTGTACCGGCCGAGAATCCCGTCTCCATCTAACCTCGGAGTACGTATGGCAGGCATCATAAATCGGCATGGCACGCTGTTTCACGAGCTCGCCAATTTCTCTTCGCCCATCCTTATCGCTGGAATCTGGCGCAGCACAGAATCGTGCAGGCATCGATATGCCAGTTGATATTGAAAAGTACACGACGCATCTGCGGAACAATGCGAAAAGATACAGCCAGGGGATGTGTGCCAAATATGTCCGCCTGGCCCTGGCTGCTGGTGGCGCGCCCACGAACGGAAGGCACCCCGGCCATGCAAACGATTGGGGCCCCGTGCTGCTGCGCCTTGGTTTCCATCGGCTGACCGTTGAAAATTCTGACATTTTTAGCCCGATGAAAGGCGACGTGGTTGTTATCCAGCCCCATTCGACTGAGAGTCCTTCGGGACACATCGCTGCATACGATGGAAAAATCTGGATCTCGGATTTCAAGCAGCGCGACTTCTGGGCAGGTTCAAATTACCGCATCAAGAGGCCACCTCATGCGTTCTACCGTCCTTAAGCAACTCATCGCCGTCACATTGCTCAGCAGCACGAGCGGTATTCTATTCGCACAATCGCCGCCACGAATCCTTCACGACCCGCTCCTTGAACTGGGTTATGAGCAGGCGAAGATACGTTTCGAGCCGCTACCATTGCAGGCCATCGCCGGGTGCGACACGTTATCTGACAATGAATACAGTGTCGGTGTACATTTCGTCTTCGCCAAAGCAAGCGACAATGCGGGCCGAATCTTTTATCTGCTACATGGGTACGAAATCAGGAACAACCCCGAGCCTCCTCATTTTCCCAAGTATTCGACTGGCGGCCATGGATTGATCGTGATGGTCCGGGGTCTGGAGTGCCTGATCATCGATAACGATGCCAGAGAAACATTCAGGATTGCGGTTTTCAATGACGAATATCCCCAGGATGTACGCCAGAGGCTGGCAATCGACTTCGCCGCCCGACTGTCCTCTGCCTTTGGTGGAAAGGAGAAGCTCCGGGCGCAAATCGTCAAGCAGCGCGTGGATCTCGACATGCTGCCCGACGAGCTTCGCCATGCCTTCGGGGACTTGCGCCTACCGAAATAAAGGTCACCAATTCGCTGGCGTTGGCGCCCTTTTCCATGCCCGTCAGATGGTCGATCAAATCCGGAATCAACGAATAGCGAGGCTGCTGCCATGTCGTCCAACACGATCAAGCCACTCCTTTGCGCCATCCTGTTCAGTACATTGAGCGGATTGCTGTGCGCCCAACCCCTGCCACGCATTCTGGAAGATCCCGTCCTTCGTCTTCGGTATGAACCCGCCATAATCCATTTCGCGCCCTTCCCGTCAACATTGCGCAACGATTGCCCGGCGCTGGACGAAGGCGGAGATCCACAACGCACCTTCTTCATTTTTGCCAGCGCCAGCGACGCTTCCGGCCGGGTCTACTACCTGCTCAACGGCTATCAGGTTTGGCACCGCGTCGACGATATGCGCTTCCCGCGCTACATCACCAATGAATATGCGCCGATCATCATGCTGCAACATCAGGCGTGCGTCATCATCGACCACGAAGGCCCCGACCGGCTGGCCGATGACAATTTCACCGAGGAATACTCGCGCGACATGCAGCAGCGCCTCATGATCGACTATGCGAACCGGCTTGTTGCTGCCTATGGTGGCAAGGAAAAGCTCCGGATCGAACTGTTGAATCAATACGTCGACATGGGCACGCTGCCGGAAGCACTTCGCTACGCATTCCGGAATCTGCATCTCACCAAATAAAAAAAGCCGGCTCATGCGAGCCGGCTTGCATTCCAGGGATACCTCAATCGCCCCTGGCAACACCTTCCCGGCGCGGATCGGCGCCGCCAAACCACATCGGCACGCCTTTCACCACGACGCGCTCGATGCCGTGCAGGCCCGACGTCTGCTCGCTGACCCGGATCGCGTGGCCACGCGCGCGCAGCACGTCAAGTGTCGCGTCGGGGAAGCGGCCCCTTTCCAGCTCGGTCGGCCCATTGCGGCTGCCGAAGTTCGGCAGCGCGATCGCCTGCTGCACGTTCAGGTCCCAGTCAAGCGTGCCCACCAGCACCTTGGCCACGTAATTGATGATGGCCGGGCCGCCGGGCGAGCCGATGGCGAGCACCAGCTTGCCGCTGGCGCGGTCGAACACGATCGTCGGCGACATCGCGCTGCGCGGCCGCTTGTTCGCTTCGACGCGGTTGGCCACCGGGCCATCGGCGTCGCGCGCACTGAACGAGAAGTCGGTCAACTGGTTATTCAGCATGAAGCCGTCGACCATCTGGCGCGAACCGAACGCGTCTTCGATCGTCGTCGTCATCGCCAGGCCGGCGCCGTTGCCATCGACCACCGAGACGTGCGAGGTCGACGGCGTTTCGATCGCATTGTCGGTCCCCCACGCAACCTCCATCCCGGGCGGCGTGCCGGCCTTGGCTTCGCCCATCGAGCGCGCGCCCACCATGCCGGCGCGCGCCGTCAGGTAGCCCTTGTCGATCAGGCTCGGGATACCACGGCCCGGCAGCGGCACGAAGTCGGCGTCGGCGGCGTAGCGGTTGCGGTCGGCGTAGGCCAGGCGCCCCACTTCCGAGAACACGTGCACGGCGTCAGCGCCCGGCACGCCGTCCTTCGGCGCGAGCGCCTTCATGTCGAAGGTCTCGAACATGCCCAGCATCTGGGCCACGGCGATCCCGCCTGACGACGGTGGCGGCATGCCGCACACGGTGTAGGCGCGGTAGTCGCTGCAGACGGGCGTGCGGACCTTCGGGCGGTAGTCGGCGATGTCCTTGGCCGTCAGTAGCCCCGGATTGGTCGGGTGCGCAGCCACCTTGGCCGCGATGTCGCGCGCGAAGCGCCCCGTGTAGAACACGTCGGCGCCGCCGACGGCGATCTCACGCAGCGTGGCGGCCAGCGCCGGGTTCTTCAGCACATGGCCGACCGGCCACGGTTTGCCGGCAGCGTCATAAAAATAGGCGGCGGCAACCGGGTCCTTGATCAGGAACGTTTCGCCAGCGAGCATCTTGTGCATGCGCGGGCTGACCTGAAAACCTTGCTCGGACAGGCGGATCGCCGGGGCGAACAACGCCTTCCACGGCAGTTTGCCGTGCTGGCGGTGCGCCAGTTCGAGCATGCGCAGCACGCCCGGCGCGCCGACCGAGCGGCCGCCGACCACGCCCTCGGTGCGCGACAGTGGCGTGCCATCGGGCCGCTCGAACAGATGTTCGTCGGCCTTGCTTGGCGCCGTTTCGCGGCCGTCGAACGCCTGGGTCTGCTTGCCGTCGTAATGGACCATGAAGGCGCCACCGCCGATGCCCGACGATTGCGGCTCGACCAGCGTCAGCACCAGTTGCGTGGCAATGGCCGCGTCGATGGCGGCCCCGCCCTGGCGCAGGATCTGGTAGCCGGCCTCGACCGCAAGCGGATTGGCGGCGGTGACCATGTATTTCTTCGCCTGCCAGCCATTTTTTTCGGTGTAGCCGGTCGCCGCTTCGGGCGCGGCCTGCAGTGAATCCTGGGCCCACAGGGGCGTCGTCGTCGCGCCGGCGAGTGCGAGGGCGAGCGCAAGCTTGCTGAGTGTATTCAAACGGTTCTCCAAAATAGCAAACGGGCGCGAGACCATAGGCCAGGCGCCCGACATCGAAGACATGCTACAGCATCTTCGAAATGCTTTCAGGACACGTCCCTGAAGAACTACTTCGGCTGCATGCGGATCGCGCCGTCCAGGCGGATCGTCTCGCCGTTGAGCATCACGTTTTCGATGATGGCGCGGGCCAGGTGGGCGAACTCGGTCGGCAGGCCCAGGCGCGGTGGGAACGGGACCATCTTGCCCAGCGAATCGCGAACCTCTTGCGGCATGTTCATCAGCATTGGCGTCTCGAAAATGCCCGGCGCGATCGTCATCACGCGGATGCCGTTGCGCGACAGGTCGCGCGCCATCGGCAGCGTCAGGCCGGCCACGGCCGCCTTGGACGACGCGTAGGCCGCCTGCCCCATCTGGCCGTCAAAAGCGGCGACCGACGCGGTATTGATAATGATGCCGCGCTCGCCGTGCTCGGCTGCCTCGGTCTTGCTCATCGCCTCAGCGGCCAGGCGCGCCATATTGAACGTGCCCACCAGGTTGATGTTCACGGCGCGCTGGAACACGTCCAGCGGGTGGGCGCCATCCTTGCCGACGGTTTTGACGGCCGGCGCGACGCCGGCGCAGTTGACTAGGCCGCGCAGCACGCCCAGCCCAACGGCCGCATCGACGACGGCCTGCGCGTCGGCTTCCTGGGTGACGTCGCAGCGAACGAACTGGCCTTTCAGCTCGTCGGCCAGCGCCTGCCCTGCCTCGGCCTGGACGTCGGCAATGACGACGGTTGCGCCATTGGCGGCAAGCATGCGTGCGGTGGCGGCGCCAAGGCCGGACGCGCCGCCGGTGACGATGAAGACGTTATCCTGGATGTGCATGGTTGTCCCTTGTAAAAGTTCTTGTGCCACTATTTTGCCCGGCTTTAACGTTTACGTAAACGTAAAGTCGGCGATTGGCGAACTTTCGGGACGACGGGCGGTCTTAGTTCAGAAGCACTGCACCGTGCTGCCACTGCGGTTGCACAGGCGTCCGGCGCTGTTCACGCTCGAGCTCCCGACCGCGCCGGCGGTGGTGGCACCGGTGGCATCGGTGCACGTGGCGCCGATGCATGGACTTACCTGGCTGGTCGTTGGCACAACCGGGGTCGGCGCACTGGTGGCTGGTGTGCCCACCGTCGGTGCATTCGGCGACGCGAGGCGCGCTGCACTGTCAATCTGCTGCTGGACCGAGCGGCGTGCGACTGGCTGCACGCCCTGCTCCTGCTGCGTCTTCGGCGATGGCGTTGGCTGCGGACGCACGTTCTGCGGCGCCGGATGCGTTGCCGGGTCGATGTCCTTCAGGCGCGATGGTTCCTGGCGGCCGGTGGCTTTTTCTTCCTGGGTTTTCGGCTGCATGTCGATCGGTGCGGCCGGGGTCGAGGTTTGCTGGCCGTCGAGGGATGGCCGGTACGTCTCGCCCGTGGCGGGCTGACCCTGTGTGGCGCCTGTCGTCTGGGCACTGGCGCTGGCAGCGGCAAAGGCCAGCAGCATGGCGAGGATGGCGTTGTTCTTGTTCATGGGAAGACCTCTCAGGGTTGTAGACAGATAACTTATTATCGTCTTGCCAACCCGCACACGGCGCACGGGAAACAATTGCTCACAATTGTACGGCGTAATGACGCTGGCAGGCCTAAATGCATCGATCCCGCGCGGGCGGGGCCGGCGCGGGATCGATGGGGTGATACCGAACGAACGATTTACTCGGCCAGCGCCGCAAACGCATTGTCACGCACTTGCTCGACCGGACCGACGCCCGTGATGCGGCGGTATTTCGGCGCGCCTGGCAGGCCCGACTCGGCCCACTTGCCGTAGTAACCGAGCAGCACCTTGGTCTGGTTGTGGTACACCTCGAGACGCTTCGAGACGGTTTCCGCCTTGTCGTCGTCGCGCTGGATCAGCGGCTCGCCCGTGATGTCGTCGGTATCGGCGACTTTTGGCGGGTTGAATTTGACGTGGTACACGCGGCCCGACGCAGCGTGCGAGCGGCGGCCGGTCATGCGTTCAAGGATCATGTCGTCCGGCACATCGATCTCGAGCACGTAATCGATGTTCACGCCGCTGTCCTTCATCGCTTCGGCTTGGGCAATGGTGCGCGGGAAGCCGTCGAACAGATAGCCGTTCTGGCAGTCCGCGTCCTTCAGGCGCTCTTTAACCAGGCCGATGATGATGTCGTCCGACACGAGTTGGCCGGCATCCATCACTTTTTTGGCGGCCAGGCCCAGTTCAGTCCCGGCCTTGATCGCGGCGCGCAGCATGTCGCCGGTCGAGATTTGGGGGATGCCGAACTTTTCTTTGATGAAATTGGCCTGGGTGCCCTTGCCGGCACCGGGTGCTCCTAACAGAATGAGACGCATGAGTTTCCTGAGATTCTAGAAAATAGAGAAAAGTAAAATGGCGGATAGGGTGATCTTTTTGATATGGCGCAGACTTCGTTGAGACGGAAGTTACCACAAAAGTTGGCGTAAAAGCCAGTCGCAAGCCGTTGCAGCGAGGATATTTGATCCTGCGCAGATGGCTTTGCTATCCCCTTGTGGCTTGCGTCAAGACGTGTAGTGCAGACGCACCCGGGCCAGATCGTCGGGCGTATCGACGCCCGCTGGCGGTGCGCTGTCCGTGATGTGCACGGCGATCGGCACACCGTGCCACAGCACACGCAACTGCTCCAGGGCCTCGATCGACTCGAGCGGCGACACCGCCATGGCCGGATAGGCCTGCAAGAATGCATTGCTGTAGGCATACAGGCCGATGTGGCGCAGCGGCGCGTAGCCGGCAGGCAATGACTCGAGCGTCTGGGCGAACGCGTCGCGGTGCCAGGGAATGGTGGCGCGCGAGAAATACAGTGCGCGGCCGTTCTTGTCGAGCACGACCTTGACGACGTTCGGGTTGAATACGTCGGCCGCATCCAGAATCGGATGCGCGCAGGTGGCCATCGGCACGTCGGCGCTGATCCGGGCGGCGCAGGCCGCCAGCAGGCGCGGGTCGATCAATGGTTCGTCGCCCTGCAGATTGACGACAACGTCATCGGGCGCCAGGCCCAGCACGTGCGCCACCTCGGCAATCCGGTCGGTGCCGGACGGATGATCGGCGCGCGTGAGCACGGCGCTCACGCCATGTTCAGCGCAGGCGGCGGCAATGTCGGCGTGGTCGGTCGCAACGATGATCCGGGTCGCGCCCGATTCACGGGCACGTTCGGCCACGCGCACCACCATCGGCTTGCCGCCCAGATCGGCCAGCGGCTTGTTCGGCAGGCGGGTCGACGCCAGGCGCGCCGGGATGATGACGGTAAAGTTCATGCAGGCCGATCAGACAGGCTCGATCTTGCGCGCCTGGTCGGCCCACATGATCGGGATGCCGTCGCGGATCGGATAGGCGAGACGGTCGGCGCGGCAGGTCAGCTCCTGCGCCTTCTTGTCGAGTTCAAGCGGACCCTTGCACAACGGGCAGACCAGGATATCAAGCAGGCGAGCGTCCACGACATTTCTCCACGATTTGTTCAGCCAGCGCAGGGTCGAGCTGCGCCGTCACAGGCACGACCCACAAGCGCGGATCGTCCTTCAGATGTTCAAGTTGCCGACATTTTACTGCATCCTTCTCCGTGATCAGGATGATCTCGGCGTCCAGAGCGGCGAACGGGTCGTCCAGGAAATCATGATGGTCCGGCAAGGCCAGTTCGCCAGGCGCGAGGCCGGCCGCGCGCAGCATCGCGAAGAAGCGCCCCGGATTGCCGATGCCGGCTGCGGCGACGAGGCGTTTGGCGCGCAGATCGGCCAGCGGCACGCGTGCGCCACCGTTCAGCGGTTCGGCATACTGGCCCGACAGCAGCATGCGGTACGGTGCGCCGCCAACGGCCCGGGCCAGCGCGGGCGTGATCTCGGGGACATTGACCACGGTGAAATCACGGCGACGCGATGGCGATTCGCGCAGCGGCCCGGCCGGCAGCAGCCAGCCATTGCCCACGCCACGGCCGTCGAACAGGACAATCTCGATGTCGCGCGCCAGCGCGTAGTGCTGCAGGCCATCGTCGGTGATGAGGACGTCGACGTCCGGGTGCGCCGCCAGCAGCGCCCTGCCCGCCTCGGCGCGCTGGCGGCCGATGACGACCGGGCAGCCGGTGCGCTGGGCGATCAGGAGCGGCTCGTCGCCCACGACGCGCGGATCGGAATGCGGCGTGACGGCCCGCGGCGCCCCATCCTTGCCAGCAGCGCCACCGTGACCGCGCGAAATGATGCCCGGCTGCATGCCTGCCGCGCGCAGGGCCTCAGCCAGCCAGATCGTCAGCGGCGTCTTGCCTGTGCCACCAATAAAGATGTTGCCGACAACGATGACGGGCACGGGCAACCGCTTTGACGCTTTGAGGCCGGACTGGAACAGCCGGCGGCGCACGGCGGCCAGCGTCCCGAACAGCAGCGCCACCGGCAGCAGCGCGACCGCAAGTGGTCCGCGCCGCAGCCACGCACGGGTCAGGGTTGTTTCGAGGGAAGATGCCATGCGGGAGAATGCCGGCCCGCTTGAGGCGGGCCGGTGAGGTTACTTGCCAGTGCCGGTCTGGGCAGCGAAGGTCAGCTTGTCGTAGCCGGCCACGCGCGCTGCTTCCAGCACATTGATCACCATCTGGTGCATCGCAAACTGGTCGGCGTTGACGATGACGACCGGGCTGGCCACTACCTGGCCATCGGGCGTGCGCGCCGCCGTTTTCATGTCCTGCGCCAGGCCTGCCACGCTGGTAAATGCCACGGGCGTGTTATTGACCGTGTAGTTGCCCTTGGCGTCGACCGTGACATTGATTTCGAACGGCTTTTGCGCCTGCTTGTCGGCCTCGGCCGTCGGCAAGGTGATCTGCAGCTCGGTGAACTTGCTGTAGGTGGTCGAGACCATCAAAAAGATCAGGACCACGAGCAGCACGTCGATGAACGGGATCAGGTTGATCTCCGGATCCTCACGCTTGCGGCCACGGCGAAAGTCCATCATTTGCGGGCACCATGGACGACGTCGACAAATTTCACGGCCTGCAGTTCCATGTCGACGATATAGGTGTCGACCAGGTTGCGGAAGTGGCGGTAGGCGACCAGCGCTGGCATCGCAATGGCCAGGCCGAAACCGGTGTTGTACAGCGCCACCGAAATGCCGTGCGCCAGTTGCGCCGGGTTATTGCCGCCGGTCGGGGCCGAGGCGCCGAAGATCTCGATCATGCCGACGACCGTGCCGAACAGACCCATCAGCGGCGCGAGCGAGGCGATGGTGCCGAGCGTGGTCAGGAAACGTTCGAGGTTCTGGGCCACACCGCGGCCGGCTTCCTCGATCGACTCCTTCATCACGTCGCGCGGCGCATCGACATTACGCAGTGCAGCCGCCAGCACGGTGCCGAGCGGCGAATTCTGTTCCAGCTTGTTGATGACGTCCGGCGTGGCCTTGCCCGTGTGGTGCACACGGATGACTTCGTCGAGCAGATTGCGGGGAAGAATTTTCTCGCGGCGCAGCGTGATCAGGCGTTCGACGATGAGAGCGACGGCAACGATCGACGCGAACAGCAGGAACCAGATAGGCCAGCCTGCGGCTTGAAAGATGGCGAGCAAGAGATACTCCTGAGAGGATAAAAGTCAATCCGGCAATGTAGCAAGTTGGCAGCGAAGCAGCAAGTAGAGTTCTGCACACCTTCTGTGGATAAAATTGTGCGCAACGCGCTTGCGGGCATACGAGTGTGTTGATTTCAAAGGGCTTTCTGCGCCTGCGCAAGAAAATGGCAGTCTCAGGACTTGGTGCCAGTGCGCAGTGGCACCATGGCTTTTTCGACAACGATGGCGCAAACGCCTGTAGTTGCGAACACATTCTGTGGACAAAATTGTGCGCAAGCAGCCCTAACAAGTCATAAGTCATTGATTTCATAGGACTTGGTCGGCACGCCTGTTTTGAAGGCAGTATATCGACAGAATGATCGCGCCAGCGGGTGATGTAGTTCCGCACACTTATTGTGGACAAAATTGTGCGCAAGCCACCATTTATGACACTAAGCCTTTGATTTCAATCAGTATTGGCGAACCGCTTAAAATTTGAGCATAGGGGCTGATTATCCAATTAAACCTGCCCTGATTCGCCGTGTTGCCGTGTTTATTTGGCCTTCTCACCCGCTGTGCTTCGAATATTCACACTGTGCACACTTTGTGTGGATAAGAGTGTGAGGAAGCGTCAAGTTAGTACGCTAAGTGCTTGATTCTATTGGAACGACGCCGTACTGCTTTAAAAGCAGGCAGCACCATCCAGAACGGTCGTGCCAACCGATAGCGCAGCGCCGGTCCGCAAAACGACCCGAACAGTGCGTCATCATGTGTGCACAGATTCTGTGGACAACTTTGTGATCAAGCACGCCACAAACGACCTAAGTCATTGTTTTGTAATAAATCCAGGCACGCTGCCCAATCCGCGCGCAGTAACGGGTCTTATGCAGGAGTTCCCCACAGTTTGTGTGGATAAACCGCTCTCAAACGACATTACCAATCCCTCAAGCCGTTGATTTCAAACACAATTCAATAGATTGCATTGAAAAGCAGCAATAATCGGTGGTTGCCGGCGGTGCGCGACTGACAGAAAACGCTGCGTCGGGCGGATATAATCCCCCCTCCCCGATTTTTCGCGACCCACCATGCTCCCGACCAGTGACGCCGATTCCGCCTACGCTCCCCCCGCCGTTCTGAGCGTCACTGCGCTGAACCAGCAGGTGGCGCGCCTGCTCGAGCGTACGTTTCCACTGACGTGGATCGGCGGCGAAATTTCCAATTTCACGCGCGCGGCGTCGGGCCACTGGTATTTCACGCTCAAGGATGACGCGGCCCAGGTGCGCGCTGTCATGTTCCGTGGCCGCGCGCAGTCGGCCGGCTTCATCCCGCGTGAAGGCGACAAGGTCGAGGTGCGCGCCCTCGTGACGCTGTACGGCGCGCGCGGCGACTACCAGATCAATGTCGAGGCCATCCGGCGCGCCGGCGTGGGCCAGTTGTACGAGGCGTTCTTGCGCCTGAAGGAAAAGCTGGCCGCGCAGGGCATGTTCGACGCCGACCGCAAGCGCGCACTGCCGTTGTTCCCGCGCAGCATCGGCATCGTCACCAGCCCCGGCGCCGCTGCGCTGCGCGATGTGCTCACCGCCCTGCGCCGGCGCGCGCCGCATGTGCGCGTGGTGCTCTACCCCACGCCGGTCCAGGGCCAGTTCGCTGCCGACAAGATTGCCGAGGCGATCATGACGGCTTCACGCCGGGGCGAAGTCGACGTGCTGCTGGTGTGTCGCGGCGGCGGCTCGATCGAAGACCTGTGGAGTTTTAACGAAGAATGCGTGGCGCGCGCGATCGATGCCTGCGCCATTCCCGTGGTATCGGGCGTTGGCCACGAAACCGACGTCACCATTGCCGACTTCGCCGCCGACGTGCGCGCCGCGACGCCGACGGCCGCTGCCGAACTGGCTGCTACGCCGCGCGCCGACTGGCTCGCGTCGCTGCACGGCGACGCGCTCGACCTGCAGCGCGCGATGGACCGCCGCCTGTCGGACGCCAGCCAGGGTCTGGATAACCTGAGTCGTCGCCTGTTGAGCCCATCAGCGCAGATCGGCCACCAGCGCCTGAAACTGCTGGCACTGGCCACAGCCATGACGCACGCTGTCAAACTGCCCGTCAACCGCCAGGGACTGGTGCTGGCGCAATTGCAGCAGCGCTGGAGCCGGCACCGGCCCGACATGCGTGCACTGCGGGCGCAGCTGGCATCGGATGGGCGTCATCTGCATACCAGTCTGCGCAACAACCTCAAGGGCCGCCGCGATGCGTTGATGGGCCTGGCGGCGCAGCTCGAACTGCTCAATCCGCAGCGCACGCTCGAGCGCGGCTACGCCATCGTGCGCGATGGCAAAGGCCAGATCGTGCGCGACCCGGCGCAGATCCACGCACGCGACACGCTGCACATCCGCCTGGCCGATGGCAGCGCCGAGGTTGGTGTAGCGCGGGTGCAGAGCGTGCTCGAGTAACGAATCCTGTCTGGCAGGAAAGAGAATGCAGTCATGCAATATTGCTGCAGCCGGTTTAGAATAGCGCCGCTATCAGAACTGCAACCTTTCCAACCCAACAAGGATTTATCATGGAACACACCCTGCCAGCACTGCCGTATGCCAAGGATGCCCTGCAACCGCACATCTCGGCCGAGACTCTGGAATACCACCACGGCAAGCATCACCAGACCTACGTGACCAACTTGAATAACCTGATCAAGGGCACCGAGTTCGAAGAAATGCCACTGGAAGAGATCGTCAAGAAGTCGTCGGGCGGCGTGTTCAACAATTCGGCGCAGGTCTGGAACCACACCTTCTTCTGGCACTGCATGACCCCGAACGGCGCCGCACCGAGCGGCAAGGCGCTGGACGCAATCAATGCCAAATGGGGTTCGGTCGAGAAGTTCAAGGAAGAGTTCAACAAATCGGCACTGGGAAACTTCGGCTCGGGCTGGACCTGGCTGGTGCAAAAGGCCGACGGCAGCGTCGACATCGTCAACACGTCGAACGCCGCCACGCCGCTGACCACGACCGACAAGCCGCTGCTGACGGCCGACGTCTGGGAACACGCGTACTACATCGACTACCGCAATGCGCGCGCGAAGTTCCTGGAAGCGTTCTGGAACGTTGCCAACTGGGACTTCGTCAACCAGAACATGGCTTGAAATAACTGAGTCACCCAATGTCACGTGCGCTCCGGCGTGACGCTTTGCAACGGCCCGCGCATGCGGGCCGTTTGCATGCCGGCGTTCAGTCTCCGCCGCCGCCACCGCCGCCGCAACCACTGCCGCCGCCATCGCCACCATCGCTTCCGCCGCCGTGGCAGGTGAGGTCGGCGCCGCAGTCGCGCAACCCGTGGTCGTTGCCACCATCGCCGACGTAATAGGTGCCCGATCCGGAGTCCAGTCCCCGTTTTTCTCGCAGGGCTGAAGCGTAGTCTGCCTGACTGATCAGGTTCGCCAGCAGCAGCGCCCGCAGTGTCAGCTGGGGGTGCGGCCGTGCGCCCCCGGTCATCCTGCCGTTCGCATCCAGACGGCGATACACGATGTCATCGTCCTGCAGCGCGTAGCCATGACCATGTGGCATACGCAACGTGGCATCAAGTTGGAACAACGCTGGCAAGCCCCGTACCCGCGAGCGCGCGCTTTCGTGTTCACGGCAGCCCACGAGCACGCGCGGCAGTGCCAGCGCATCGAGTCTGGCGTAGGGCAGATGCTCGATCGGCTTGCCGAAGTGGCGGCGACAGAACTGATCCAGATTCGCGGCATCCCATGCCATCCATGCATGCCAGACGGAGTCGGCGGCCAGCGACGGCAACGCGCACGGCTCGCGCCGGTCAGCGGCGACCTCGAAAAAGCGCATCAATCCAGTTGCTGCTTGCGTGAAAAAAAGCGCGCTGTCCGGCATGCCTGGAAAATCTTTCCCGCTATTGCGCTGCCAGAACGGAAACAGACCAGGCGAAAGATCCTCCAGCTGCGAACGGTAGCTAGACTGCCGGATATGCCGCAGCACGCGTACTTTGACGACCAGGTTCATGGCGTTTTCCAAGGGTGTCAGGACGTGGTTGGATGACCGGGATCTTCGACGACGGATCGGTATTCGTCAAGTCGGACGCCGCCATGCCCAGGCTGCATGCGTCTGAAGCAAGTCTGAATCTACGCCCTGACGTTCCGTGATAATTTCCGCCATAGCAACATTGGACACGCAGTACATCCGCCATGTGGTCATTATCGTCAACGCGTCACAACCTGGGAATCAACGTGGAATTTATCCGAATCAGGCAATTGGTGCACCATCTGCCTCGCGCAGCGCGTCTCTCCAGCATCGCCTGCATCGCCATGGCGTTCAGTACGCCAGCGGCCGCAGCCGACTTCAACCCTGCCGATACCTCGGTTCAGATGTTCCGCTGGAAATGGAACGACATCGCCAAGGAGTGCACGAATTGGCTCGGGCCCCAGGGCTACGGCGCGGTGCAGATTTCGCCACCCCATGCATCGCGCAAGCTGGACTTCTGGTACGACGTTTATCAGGCCGTCAACTACACGAAGCTCGACAGCCGGATGGGCACGGAAGCCGAGTTGCAGGCCATGATCAACACCTGCCATGCGGCCAAGGTGCGCATCTACGCCGACGTGGTCGTCAACCAGATGGCCGACGGCGCCGGCACCGGCACGGCCACCGATGGCAGCAGCTGGAATGCCGCCACGCAAAGCTACCCCCATTTCAGCGCCCCCGACTTCCATGCCGCCTGCGTTATCCAGGGGGGCGACTACAGCCTGGCCGACCGCACCAGGGTGACGAGCTGCCGCCTTAACAACCTGCCCGACCTGAATACCGGCGCCAGTTATGTGCAGGGCCAGATCCGCAACTACCTGAACAAGCTTGTGGCCATGGGCGTGGACGGTGTGCGGCTCGATGCCGCCAAACACATGGCGCCGGGTGACATTGCCGGCTTCCTCAACGGCGTATCCCGCACGACCAAAGCCGGCGAGCCGCTGTGGTTCACGCAGGAGGTGATCCCGGACAGTGGCGTCAAGGCGAATGCCTACCTGGCCACTGGCTCGGTCAACGAGTTTCATTACGTCTATGCGATGAAGGAAATGTTCCAGAATGTGAATGGCGCCGCCATCGCGGACTTGCCCAGGTTTATGGGTTCGCCAAGCGCCGGTTGGGGCGGGACCTGGGGCTTCATCCCCAGCGACAAAGCGACCGTGTTCATCAACAACTGGGATTCCGAACGCGGCGAACACGCCCCGAGTTCGCTCGTGGCCAGCAACTTCACCGGCGTTCCCAACGATACGCAAGGCACCAAGCGCTACCAGCTGGCCAATGTCCTGATGCTGGCCTGGCCCTACGGCGCAGCGCAGGTGCATTCGGGCTTTCGCTTTACCCGGAGCGAACAGCCGCCGCCAGCGGCCAGCCCGTTCGACGCGAATGGCAATCCGCTGATCAACCAGGCATGGGACTTCATCCACCGCTGGCCCGAAATCTCGAACATGGTCGGGTTTCGCGCTGCCACATCGGGCCAGGGCGTGGATAATTTTGTCACCGGCACGCGCAACCAGATCGCCTTTTCGCGTGGCAACAAGGGCTTTGTCGCCATCAATAACGATCCGGCGGCCTGGACCACGACGCATGCGACCGGCCTGCCGCCTGGCGCCTATTGCAACGTCATCAATGGCCAGCTCAATGCTGCCAAAACAGGTTGCAGCGGCGACGTGGTGGTGGTCCCGGCCAATGGCGTCATCAAGTTCACGCTGGGCAGCGTGAACGGTGCGACCGTGCCGGCGCTGGCACTGTACGCCAGCCAGAAGGTCGGTGCCAGTGCGTCACGCAGCACGAATGGTGCTGATTGAGGCGCGTGTGTGCGCCTTGATCCGGCAGCCGGGCGCGCCAGATGCGCCCGATTGTCGTCAAACTGTAATGACTTGTCTCGCTTCTCGCACGACCTGCCATTCCGGCGCACCGGCCGCTACAATGGCCGACCGAGGAGAAACTGAATGCACCGTGTAATGTTGGTGGAAGACGATGCGCGCCTGGCCGAGCTCGTTTCCGAATACCTGTCCAGTTACGAGTTCGCGGTTGACCTCGTCACCCGCGGCGACACCGCACTCGAGCGCTTCAAGGAACTGGCGCCCGACGTCGTGATCCTCGACCTGATGCTGCCGGGCCTGGATGGCATGGTGGTCTGCCGCCAGATCCGCGAACATTCGGACGTCCCGATCCTGATCCTGACCGCGCGCGAAGATTCGTACGATGAAGTCTCGGGGCTGGAGCAAGGCGCCGACGACTTCGTCAACAAACCGGTCCAGCCGCGCGTGCTGCTGGCGCGCCTGCGCGCCCTGATGCGGCGCGCCCAGGCCAAGTCGGGCGTCGATGCGCGCATCCTGCAATTTGGCGCGCTGCGCATCGTCACGAGCGATCGCAGCGTCGTCTGGCGCGGCCAGCCCTGCATCCTGTCGAATACCGAATACAAACTGCTGCTGGTGCTGGCCGAGGCAGCCGGCCGCGTACTCTCGCGCGACGCCCTGCTCAAGAAGATGCGCGGCATCGAGTTCGACGGGCTCGACCGCAGCATCGACAATTGCATCTCGAAGCTGCGCCGCAAGTTCGACGATGCCGATTCGGAAAAGATCAAAACGGTCTGGGGCGAAGGCTATCTGTTTTCGCCATCGGCCTGGAATTGACGCGTAAAAAGCCGGGGTCAGGTCTGACATTCAGACACGGCCTCAGCCTTAGCCAGCTCCAATAGCGGCGAAGCCGGGGTCAGGTCTGACATTCAGACACGGCCTCAGCCTTACACACTTCCAATGGTGTCTTGACCAGTAGCATGGCGCGGTGCCAGCTAGTTCCAACTACCCGATTGTCGAGCTCGTGTCCGAATGTCAGACCTGACCCCGGCTTTATGTCCGAATGTCAGACCTGACCCCGGCTTTACCGTCGAGATCGTGTCCGAATGTCAGACCTGACCCCGGCTTTTGGCTTATTCAAACACTGGCACGATGGCCAGCGGTGCGTTGTATGTGACGAGCTGGGCCGCGTCTGATGGTGTGAAGCGGTAGGTGACGACGGGGAAATCGTCATCGACGTCGCCGGCGAACGCAGGGGCACGCGTGACTGGCAGGACGGTGTCGGCGCCACCGGTGCGCAGCCGGGCACCAGCTGCGGGACTCGTCTTTGCAAACACCAGCCGCACGCCCACACACGCTTGGCTGCGCGCCGATGCGTCGCCATGGCGGGCAAAGCCCAGCGCCTGCTCGCAGGCCGCGCGCAATTCGGTCGTGTCATATGCACCGTCGGCGCGCAGCGCCAGCGAGATGCGCGGGCGCACGGTGAAGCCGCCCAGCGGCCGGTTGGGCGCCAGCACGGCATTCTCGTCGTAGGCAACCTTGAGCAGCGGCAGCGTCGTGCGGCCCAGCGCATCGAGCGCCAGGGTGGTCTGCAGCGTGCGGCCCTTGATCAGCAGGCTCGCGGCGTCGTCCAGCATGCCCCGCGCGCGCGGGCGCACCTGCAGCTGACTGTGCAACAGGTGTTTGGGGCCGCCATACTTGTCGAATACCACCATCGCGCGGTACGCATCCCGATAGCTCACCCATTCCCCGGCGTGCGCCTGCGCGACGGCAACGCCTGCCGTCAGCAGCAGGGTCACGCAGGCGATGTGGTGTACGCGTTGCATCATCAGAAGCGGTAGGCGAAGGCGGTCGAAACCGTCACGTTGGTGGGCCGCTCGACGAGCGGGCTATGGCGCACGCTGCCGATCAGGCGCGTTGCTTGCAGGTTGGTGGTGAGCATCCACGATGGGCCAAGGGCCCAGTTCCAGCGTGCGCCGGCGCGCACATCCTTCAGGCCGCCACCGGGACGATACACGGCGTTGCCACTGCTCCAGGCCTCGTTTTCGTTCACGCCAAAGTAACTGCGGTTGTAGTCGCGGTTGACCAGCGTGAGCCCGGCATTGAACGAAACGGTGTGCTGCGGCGCAATGGCCATGGCAAGGCGCTGGACGCCCAGTTCCATGCGGGCACCGTCACGATCGTTGCCCGAGCCGATCAGCACGTTGCTGGTGAGCCGCCAGGCCGGGTTCAGATAGTAGTTCAGGAAGGCGCCACCTTCAACCCGGGCATCCACGTCCGGCATGCCGACGACGGGATCGTCGCGCCGCACGCGCGCCGCCAGCGGCAGCATGGTGGCGACGCCGACGCCATCGATGATGCCGCCCGAGCCGGACGCGTCGCGGCTGGCGTGGACCGATACCAATGGGCCGTATTCAAGGGTGGGATTGTTCGACCAATGCATCCCGGCGCTCATGCCGGAGATAAACACCCCATTGCTCCATTGCACCTGCAGCACCGGCATGACCGATGTCTTGCGGCTTTCCGCACCCTCGTAGCGTGCCCGTGACACGGCGCCCAGCCCCGCATACATGTCGTGGCTGCCATCGGGCATCGGGTTGGTGGCCGGCATCTGCGCGTTCGCGGCACTGCTTGCAGCGGCGAGGGCCAGGGCGAAGAACTGTTTCATCGTGATAGCGGTCCGGGAGTTCGTGTGCTGATATTTTACGTCGAGCAAGCTGCGCTCTCCCATCGCATGGTGACACTGCAGATGCTTTCGCTCTGGCTCGAATAAAAAAACCCACTGACACTCGCGCATCAGTGGGCAAACGGAAACCCTGATGATGAGACAGATGGTAAGCGCTGCGTGTGCTGCGAATCACCCTT
Organism: Oxalobacteraceae sp. CFBP 13730; assembly: GCA_014841835.1. Lineage (GTDB taxonomy): Bacteria > Pseudomonadota > Gammaproteobacteria > Burkholderiales > Burkholderiaceae_D > Telluria. Next base: position 580,955 of record JACYUQ010000001.1, read on the forward strand.
CAGATGTCCACTAATTGTCGTCAATTTGTAAGGCAGCCCCGGGTGTACGCAAGGATGCTTAACGTCCCATCCTTGCCCCTGTACAATCTCCGGCTCAGGAGAAACCATGCCCTTGGCCGCACTTCGTCACCGACAGTCACCCCGGATGGCCCCGTGAACCGGCTATTTTTCCGGTTCTTCGTGTTCGTCATGCTGTCGATTACGGCTGCGACCTTTCTCATCTATTTCGCGTTTGCGCGCCTGTTTGGCGATCCGCTGGAAGACATTGCACAGCGCCAGGCTGCAGGCCAGATCTTCCTGATCGAGCATTACGTGGACGAAGCGCCGGTCGACGAGTGGCTCACGCGCCTGAACAAGGTGCGCGAAGTGTCGCCGGTGCGCTACGACCTGCTGCCGCTGGCCGATGTGCGCGCCCGGCTGGGTACTGGCCAGCGCGCGGCGCTCGACCGCGGCGCCATTGTCATCGACATCGGCGAGCGGGCGCTGTACCGACGCGTCGACCTGGCGGGCGAGCGCTATATCGGCAGCAATGACGACGTGCTGCATGCGCAGAACCTGCCGATCAACATCGGCAAGGAACTCACGATGGAGCTGCTGCGCTTCGTCATCGTCGCCCTCGCCCTGCTGGTGCCGATCGCGTTGTGGTCGCGCTCGCACTGGCGCGCGCTGCAATCGCTGTCGCGCATGGCCGACGAGTTTGGCGCCGGCAAGCTGTCGGTGCGCGCGCAGCTGCACCGTTCGGAAATCGTCTATCCACTGGCCGAACGCATCAACCACATGGCCGGCCGCATCGAAGGGCTGATGGCGGCGCAGCGCAGCCTGCTGCATTCGGTCTCGCACGAACTGCGTACGCCGATTGCGCGCCTGGAATTCGGCCTCGAATTGCTGGACGCGCGCGCCGACGACCCGGACCTGCGCCGCCGCATCGCCGCGCTGGAAGGCGACGTGCGCGAGCTGAACGACCTGGTCAAAGAGCTGCTCGACATGAGCAAGCTCGACAGCGCTGGCACGTTGCAGGGTTCCACGGTCGATCTCGACGCGCTGCTGCGCGACTGCTGCGCGACGCTGCCACCATCGTCCCAGGACGTTACCTGCCAGTTCCAGGACGGACTGGGTACCATCGACGCCGATGCCCGCCTGCTGGCGCGCGCCATCGGCAACCTGCTGCGCAACGCCCAGAAATATGCAGGCAGCCGGGTGGTGCTGTCGGCCGCGCGGGGACCGGCCGGCATCGAGATTGCCGTCGACGACGACGGCCCCGGCATTCCAGAAAGCGAGCGCGACAAGGTGTTCGAGCCGTTTTACCGGCTCGACCGCAGCCGCGACCGCGCCACCGGCGGCTTCGGTCTCGGTCTGTCGATTGCGCACAAGGCGGTGCTGTTGCATGGCGGCGCCCTGCATATCGACACCTCGCCGCTTGGCGGCGCGCGCTTCGTGGTGCGGTTGCCGCAGGCCCTCAAATAAATAAACAGTTTCGTTTACTTATTGCACGTACGGGCGTAAGCTCGGCGCGTTGACATGTTTTCAGCGCCATCATGAACCAGCGTTTCCTCATCCTCACCCTATGCGGCCTGGCCCTGCTGTCGACGGTCGGCGCCTCGCTGCCCTATCCGATGCTCGCTCCGCTGTTTGCCGATGGCAGCGTCCATGGGCTCAACAGCTTTCTCGGGCTGCCGCCCAAGCTGCTGTTGGGGATTGCCCTGATGATCAATCCTCTCGGCCTGCTGATCGGCAGCGCCGTGCTGGGGCCGTTGTCCGATGGTTTCGGCCGCCGCCGCGCGCTGCTGCTGACGACCGTCGGCGCGGCGATCGGCCACTTGCTGACCGCCGTGGCGATGGTGATGGAATCGTATCTGCTGTTTCTGGCGGCGCGCTTCTTCACCGGCCTGCTCGAAGGCAATGGCGCCGTGATGCGGGCCCTGGTGATCGAGCGCATCAAGGGACCGCTGCGCAATCACGCGCTGTCGTGGCTGAATGGTTCCTTCAACCTGGGCTGGCTGGTCGGCCCGCTGCTGGGCGGCTTCACGATGACGCTGGGCGCCGAGGTGCCGTTCGGTATCGCCGCTGCCGCCCTGCTGCTGGGTACCCTCTGCGTGTTCCTGACGATTCCCGCCACGCCGCCCGCCACGCACGGCCTGCGCTGGTGGACGGTGGCGCGGGAACGCCATGCGCTGACCCTGCTGCGTCACGGCCCGCTGCGCACCTTGTTCATCGTCCACCTGGGTTATTGCTGTGGCGTCGCATCGCTGTACGAATACTTCCCGCTATGGCTGGTCGACATAGGCGGCTACGATGCGCGCCAGATTTCGCTCGTGAACATGGGCATGTGCGCGTTGATGACGACCGCCGCGCTGTTCGCCGGCCACGCCAGTCTGGTGGAAGGCCGCCGACGCGCTGCCTGGTATGCGGGTGTGGGTGCCACCGCCATCCTGTGCGTGGGCTTCGGTAACCTGTGGATCGGTATTGCCGGGATCGTCCTGTTCGGGGTGCCGCATGCGTTCTACAACACGGCGCTGCAAACCTGGGCGGCCGACGAATTTGCGGCCCACGGCCAGGGGTCGGTCATGGCGCTGCTGTCGACCATTTTTTGCCTGGCCAATATTCTGATGGCGCTGTTGGGCGCCGTGCTGACGCTGATCGACACCCGGCTGGTGCTGGTCGTCGGCGGCATGCTGGCAGCCTGGGCATCGGTGGCGCTGCGGCGCTGGAGCATGCGCAGTGCGCATCCACAACTGGAGACCCCATGAACACCTCGGAACGCATCCTGATGCAGCTGAAAATGCGCGGTCCCCAGACCGCCCAGGCGCTGGCGGCGCAGCTCGACCTGACCTCGATGGGCGTGCGCCGCCATCTGGAAACCGCGCTCGAGAAGGGACTGGTCGCGTATGAGGACAGCGGGGGCAAGGTCGGGCGCCCTGTGCGGCGCTGGGGCTTGAGCCAGGCCGGGCAAGCACGTTATCCGGATCGTCATGCCGAACTCACGGTGGACTTGATCGGGCAGGTGCAGACGCTGTTCGGACCGGCAGCGATGGAACGCCTGATTGTCGCGCGTGAGCAGACGAGCGAAGCGCTGTACCGCAGCCGGCTCGATGAAGTCGGCGCTGCGGCGCCACTGGACGCGCGCGTCGCGGCGCTGGCCGCCGTGCGCGATGAAGAAGGGTATATGGCCGAGGCCCAGCCACAGCCGGACGGCAGCGTGCTATTGATAGAAAACCATTGCCCGATCTGCGCCGCAGCACGCATGTGCCAGGACTTTTGCCGCTCGGAGCTCGACGTGTTCGCGCGCGTGCTGGGCCCGACAGTAAAAGTGATCCGTATCGAGCATCAGTTGCATGGCGCGCGGCGCTGCGCCTATGCGGTCTCGACCGCTGAATGACAGAACGGCGCCCATGGGCGCCGTTCTGATACTGCCTGCCTTACTTGCGTAACTTATTTACCAACTTATTTGCCCACATTATGCGGAGCAGGCCGCACATTCATCACGCCGAACCAGAGGTGTTCCCACCAGTGATCACGCGAACTCACCGTGACCAGGCATGCCTTGTCAAAGCCCGCCTTGAACACCAGGTCAGGACATTGATTGGTTGCCAGCGCATGGCGCTGATTCTCGGCATTGATCAGCGCGATGCTCAGCCAGATGGTCGCCATGGCGAAAATCGCCACCAGCGACCACGCGAGATGGTTCACGCGGCTGATCTCAAACAGCTCTTCCTCTTTGGGCCGTGACCCTTCGTAAATCTTGAGGATGTCGCGTTCGACGTCGTTGGTCATTTGGTCTGGGCTGCTTTCGTTACCAGTGCATCGAGGACCTGGCCAGTGGCCGTCATCAGCTGCCCCATGTCCTGGATCTTGTTCGATTGTGCCACAGTCGCCGGCGACACGACGTATTTACCATCGATGACGACGGTCGGCGTGCTGCTGGCTTTGTACGCTTCGGCAACGGCCGGCAGGCGCTTGAGCTTGGTCTGCACACCGAACGAGTTCCACGCTTCCATGAACTTGGCCTTGTCCAGGCCGTTCGAGGTTGCCCAGGCGATGATGTCCTCATCCTTCATCAGGCGCTTGCGCTCGACGTGGACGGCGCGGAACACGCGGTCATGGTACTGCTCCAGCTTGCCCATGGCGTCGAGCGTCAGGAACAGGCGGGCTTCCGGGTCGCTTGGACCCTGGAACGGCAGCGGGATGCGGCGCATCACGATGTTGTCGCCCTGCTTCTTGATCCATGCATTGAGCGTCGGCTCGAACGCATTGCAGGCGCCGCAGTGGTAGGCGAAGAATTCGACGACTTCGACCTTCTTGCCGACAGTCTGGGTCGGCTGCGGCGCGGCCAGCACGGTGTATTCGGCGCCGACGCGTGGATCAGTCGGCGAAGCATTGGCGAAACCGGCAACCAGGGCGGCAGCAACGAGGGCAAAACGCAGAGTGCGCATAACATCCTTCCACAAATATGATTGAGCGAACGATCGCGAGATTACCACTTTTTGCCTCTGCCCTGTCTGCAGGGCGCGATTTATTGCATTTGCTTACCGCTGAAACATGGGTGCAAATACATCAGCCACTCGCGCCCGGCAGAACATGGCTCAGAAGTCGTAGCGCAGCGACACCTTCAGCTGACGGCCATCGCTCGGGTAAATCCCGGCGCGGCAGCTGAACGCGTAGCTGTAATGCTGGCGATCGAGCAGGTTCAGGCTAGACACCGACGCTTCCCATGGGCCGAAGCGGCGCGCATAGCGGGCGTCGACCGTCGTGTACGACGGCACGCGCGCGCTGCAGCTATTGGCGAAGTCGTCGCCAAAACGCTGGCTGGCCACCCACTGCGCGCCGACATCGGCGGTCTGGCCATTGCCTGGCGTCCAGGCCAGACGCGTCGTCACGACGTGTTTCGGCACCAGCACCATCTCGCGGCCGGCGTTCGGGCCATCACGGAACTCGGATTGCACGTATTGCCAGGCGCCGGTCAGGCGCAGGTTGTTGGCCAGCAGCGCGTTGCCCTCGACTTCGACACCCTGGCGCCGGGTCGGGTCGAGATTGGTGTTGATGCCAAAGCCACCGGCGAGCGTCGGATCGAAGAAGATTTCGTTTGTCAGGCGGTGACGGAACACGCGCGCCGTGGCCTTGCGCGCATCGTTGCCGAAGGCGACGCCCAGTTCCAGGTCGCGCGAGGTTTGCGGTGCCAGCACGCCCGTCGTGGCGCGGTACGAGTTTTCATCGATATTGGCGATGCGGTAGCTGCGGCCGGCCTTGGCGAACACGGCCACTTCCGGCGCGACGTCGAAGCTGCCTTCGACCGTGAACGCATTGACCGACTGTTCGGTGTCTTCCGGGGCGGTGAACGCGAGCGGATCGGCGTACTCTTTGTCGAAACGTTCATGGCGCGCGCCGACGGCCAGGCGCGCATTGTGCGGAGCATTCCAGGTCAGTTCGTCACGCACGTAGAACGCCTTGGACTCCTGTTTGGCGTCGCCGGCCGAGAAGCTCGACGTCACTTGGCGATCCCAGCGGGTCAGATCGATGCCGGTGACAAATTCATTGCGCTTGTCGCCAAGCGTGGCAGTGTGGCGCAGACGTGGCGAGAACTGGGTCTGATCGGACTGGTAGCGCGAGGCCGATGGGAAGCCCGAGAACACATACGTCGAACCGACATCGCGCTCGCGGTGCGACAGCTCGGCCGCCAGTTCGATGGCGCCGATGCGGTGCTCGACGAAGGCGCTGACACGGTCGGTGTCGAGCGAGCCGAAGTCATCCGGCGTGTTGCTCTGGGTCGGAATCGACTGGAATTGCGCTTCGGTCAGTGAACCTGGGAAACGCGAATCCGAGCGCGAGCTCTCGAAGCGCAGGCCAGCGCGGCCGTTCGAACCGTACGCATATTGCACGCCGCCGCTGAAGCTCGTCTGCTCGTACCGGTTGTTGTCGCGGTAGTTGTCGGTGCGGCGGTCCGCCACGGCGGCATCGAACGACCACGGGCCGGCGCCATGCGCGATCGACGCACGCAGGTCGAGCGCGTCGAAGCGCCCGCCTTCCACGAACAGCGTACCGCGCGTGCCGCTACCTTGCGGACGGCGGGTGAAGATCTGGATCACGCCGCCGGTGGCGCCGTCGCCGTACAGCACGCTGCTGCCGCCACGCGTGATTTCGATGCGATCGACCGTATCGACCGGGATGCTCGAGAGCACCGTGCTGGCCAGCTCGTTTTCATTCAGGCGCACGCCGTCGACCATCACCACCACGTTCTGCGCGCTGTTGGTGCCGAAGCCGCGCAGGTCGAGGCTGAAGTCGGGCGAGCCGTCCAGGCTCTGGCGGCCGAAGACGCCGCCGATCTTGCGGATCGCCGCATTGACGTCGGCCACGCCGGCCGTGCGGATCTGGTCCGCCGTGATCACAGTGGCGCCGATCGGCGTGGCGGTGGCCGGGAAGCGGGACGCGGTGACGACGACCGGCGCTAGCGTTTCCTGCGCGGTGGCGATGGTGGCGAAGGTCGAAACGGCGAGAGCGCACGCCACGGCGAGGGGCGCGCGGCGCGCAGAAGCTGCAAAAGTCATGATGAATGTGGTCTCGGTAAAGGGCGCCCTGCTGCGTCCCCGCAGCCCGGCGTCGAAGGAAGCGCGTGGCGCTTCCACCTGTCCTGGCCGGTATCCGGGCTGGCAAGCGGGACGCCCTCACCTTCCTGTCGTGCGGACAGTGGTTATCGAGATTGTCTGCCGCGGTGCAGGATATGCGAACGCGGCGCTTGTCGACCGTTGCGGGGGCAGCACACTTCCAGGACCGCGCGTGGCGCAGGCCTGTCGTGTTTCCCGTTTAACTTCGCGCACTGGAATGCGCGCGAGAGCACCAAAACGGCGCGATTATACCGTGTCGGCACGCGCCCTGGCAGGTCAGCTGCCGCGCTTGCCGCGCGACTGCTCTTCGAGCTTGGCAGCGAGCTTCTCGGCGGCCAGGCGGGCTTTCTCGGCCACTTCGGCCGCGTGCAGCGCCAGGCTGGTCGCGCGCGAATCCGGCGTTTCCAGGCTGATACGGCCCAGGGCGCCCTGGCGATAATCCTGCAGCAGCGAGTGCGCGGCCTTTTCGTAGTCGTACTCGCCGCCGCGCACGCGGAAGCCCCTGCGCATCGCCACGCCTTCGATGACGCCCACGCCATCCATGCCCTCGGTCTTCAGGCCGTAGCGCGCGGTGAGCAGGTGCGGGTAGCGCTGCAGCAGCAGCTCACCCAAGTATTCCGCCACTTCTTCTTCGACCAGCGCATTGGTACCGATGGCGTGGCTGGCTGCCAGCATCAGGCCGTCGGTGGCCATGGCGATCTTTGGCCACAGCATGCCGGGCGTGTCGACCAGCACCACGTTCTTGTTCAGGTACAGGCGCTGCTGGACCTTGGTCACGGCCGGCTCGTCGCCCACCTTGGCCACGCGTTTTTTCAGCAGCGCGTTCATCAACGTCGATTTGCCGACGTTGGGAATGCCCATGATCATGATGCGCAGCGGTTTGGTCGGCACGCCGCGGTGCGGCGCCAGCGACAGGGCCAGATCGGGGATGCGGGCGACGTCGGCCGGCTTCTTGGTCGTCATCGGGTAGGCCGTCACGCCGTCCTGCGCATCGTAATAGGCTTTCCAGGCGGCGGTGGCGACCGGATCGGCCAGGTCGATCTTGTTCAGGATCTTGAGGCTGGGACGCTGGCGGAACTTGCGCAGCTGGTCCACCAGTGGGTTGCAGCTCGCCTCGGGCAGGCGTGCATCGAGGACTTCGATCACCAGATCGATGTTCTCCATCTGCTCGGCCGCTTCCTTCTTGGCCGCGTTCATGTGGCCCGGGAACCATTGTATCGACATGCTGTTGCTTTCTTTATCTTTCGTTCAAGGTGCTATTTTACGCTGGTGGCGCACGCGAGCGTCGCGAACCCGCCACAGCCGGCGTTTCTCTTCTGCACGACGTTGAGCCGTTGCAACACTGTTGACATATTCGGCGTGCACACTGGGCTTTGGCCACGCATCGTGGCGGGACGCAGCGGAGACGACATATGCGCGCACGGGACAGACTGAAACGATCGATGGCACGCTGGTATGGCGTGGGCTTGCTGTGCTGCGCCATCGCGGTGTCCGCGCTGGTCGAGTTGCCGCTGGTGCCTTACTGAACCAGCCCCGGCTCGCTACACCTGGCCGGCGGCAGCGTGGCCGCCGGGTCGAACGCCGCTAACCGTTCGCGCGCCGCCATGCGGTCTTTCGCATACTCGGCCAGGTAGCGGCTGCGTTCCTCGCTCTGCCATGCGTGATCGGGCACGCCCGCCAGCGACAGCGTGCGGCTGACCAGCACGGGGCCCTCGCGGCGCGCCAGCAGCAGCCGGTCCGGATCGGCATTCTCGCGCAGCAGATAGCCTTCGACATCGCGCAGCACCAGTGGCAATGCCGGCCCGGGGTCGGCGTCATGCAGCAGCTTGCCGTGCACGCGCAAGACCACCGCCTGCGTCCCCTGCCCCAATCGTTCGTTGAAGCTCGCCAGCGCGAACGGGCGGCCCAGCGCATCGTCGATGCGGCCACTGACCACGTAGCGGCCGGGCATGCGCACATCGAGCGGCAGCGTGAACTCGAGGGAGTCCGGGCCGATCGCTTCACGCGGTGCGCCGGTCCACATGGCCGGCAGCTCGGGCGAATAGATCACATCGAACAACACGACACCCGCACGGCCGGCCGCGGCAAAGCGTACTTCGCTGCGGATGGTGCCGTGAAAGCCGGCCAGCGCGCCCCCATGCGGCGCGAACGTGGCGCGCCAGTCGTCGCCGTCATCCCGCGAAAACGCCAACGTCACCCGGGGCGCGGGGCGAGCTCCCTGCACAGCCATGCCCTGGGCCAGCGCACGCGTGACCACCAGCGGTACTGCCGCGCCGTGCGCGTCGACGGCGCGCAGCGAAAACGCCACGGTTTCACCCGCTGCCAGGTAGACGCGCGACTGCATGGTCTGCACCAGCACGGCCGGGTCGCTGTCGCCGCCATCGCCCCGCAGCGGAGTCGATTCACGGACCGGTTGGTTCGGATACAGCTGGTCGGGATGCTGCGCGGCCGGACGCGATGTGTGCGGGTAGCGGGACTGCTGCAGGTAGCTGCAATAGGTGTGCCCGGTCAGACGAACCTGTTCGGCAAGCTGACGACGGCGTGCGGTACGGTCTTCGCCAGTAGCGTGCATGGCCGGCACCGGCCCAAGAAAATGCAGGCCGGCCGGTGGCGGCGATGCAGCACGTGGCAGCGCCGGATCGTCCAGGTGCCAGAACAGCCCGACCACGAGTGCAGCGGCGACGACCAGCGCCAGCCAGACCTGGCGCAAACTAATTGGCCGTATCGACCATCGCTTCACGCATGACTCCGATGATGCCTGCCCAGTTGCCGTCGCCATAGTGGTCGAAGCGTTCACCGTCGTCGCGGAACACGACCGAGTGCCAGCTCCATTTGACGCTGCCGCCCTGGTTCGGCGCGGTGCCCAGGCGCAGGTCGTCGCACAGCCAGTCGCCCGGATTGCACAACGAACGGCCCGCATTGCCGGCCACGCCGCCGCTGCTGTGGTAGGCCACGACTTCGTCGTCCTGGCCCGGCAACAGGAACGAATACGCGGTGCCGCGCGCGCCGGCGTAGCGATAGAACCAGACGTTGCGGGTGTCGTTGTGGTTATACATGGCGCGCGCGGTGCTGGTCTTAAGGTCTTGCACGAGCGGCTCGGAGGTGGTCCAGGCGCCGGCGTTGGCCAGCTCGGAGCCGCCCGCCGCGCCGGCCGCGACGCGTACCCATTTGAGGTTCCAGCCGGTCTGCACGCCACCGCTGGCGGCGCACACCCCGTTGGCGTTCGCGCTGGCGTTTGTCACGGTGCGCGCCGAGCCGCCGTAATTGGCCAGCGTGTACCCAAGCAGCAGGTCGCCCGCGCTGTAGGTGGCGATATAGCACCAGTTCTGGCCCGTGCAGAAGCAGTCGAGCGCATCGCGCACGCGCCCGCTTTGTGACGCGATGCTGCTGCGCCCGTCCCAGTTGACCGCCTGCTTGTTGATGCCGGCCGCGGTAGCCGCCGGGCCCCAGTAGCGAAAGTCGCTGTAGTTGCCAGGCGCGCCGCCGCTGCTACGGCCGTTGATCCAGAGCGTGTAGTTGGTGGCGCCCGCCACGGTGCTGGCCAGCAGCAGGCACACGGTGCAGAGGATGTAGAAGGCGTACGGGATGCGGCGGTGCTTCATGCTGGTCTCCTCGCTGCCCGGCTTGTGCCGGTGCTACGTTAGAGCGCAGAATGCCGCCGCGGTTCCCCGACTATTCGAGATCGGCCAGCACCTTCAGGTGCGCCACCACGCTGCGCGCCAGCGACGACAGCTCATAGCCGCCTTCGAGGCAGCTGACGATGCGCCCGCCGGCGTATTCGTTGGCCACCGCCAGCACCTGCCGCGTGATCCATGCATAGTCCGCCTCGACCAGCCCGATGCCGCCCATATCGTCGTCGCGATGGCCGTCGAAGCCGGCCGAGACAAAAATCATCTGCGGCTTGAACGCGTGCAGCGCCGGCAGCCACTGCTCCTGCACCAGCTGGCGCACGGTGTCGCCCTCGCAGCGCGCCGGCACCGGCACGTTCACGCAGGTGGCGGTAATCGGTTCGGGCTCGGTGTACGGAAAGAACGGGTGCTGGAAGAAGCTCGCCATCAGCACGCGCGGATCGTCACGAAACGCGTCGGCCGTGCCGTTGCCGTGGTGGACATCGAAGTCGATGATTGCGACGCGCTTCAGGCCATGCGCCTCGAGCGCGTGGCGCGCGGCGATGGCCACGTTGTTGAAGAGGCAGAAGCCCATCGGCTCGGTCGGCGTCGCGTGGTGGCCTGGCGGGCGCACCGAGCAGAAGGCGTTGGTGACCGTGCCGGCGATGACGTCGTCGGTTGCCGCCACCGCGGCGCCGGCCGCGCGCAGCGCCGCCTGGTAGCTGTGCTGATTGAGCGACGTGTCGCCATCGAGCGGGTAATAGTCGCCCGGCGTGGTGGGCACGTGGTCACGCACCAGCGCCAGCGCGCCCGCCGTGTGGTTGCGCAGAATCTGCGCCGTGTCGGCCAGCGGCGCACTGCGCTGCTCGATCAGGCCGTCCAGGCGCGCCAGGATCAATTGGTCGTCGATGGCCCGCAGGCGCGCCGGGGACTCGGGATGCCAATCGCCCATCTCGTGCCGCAGGCAGTCGGGGTGGCTGTAAATCGCTGTACTCATGATGCTCGGTCTCCGCCTGTGCTCATCCGTTCACACCTTGCCGCGCCGTTCTCGCATAGAATCCCTTGGGACGGCTGTTGCTGTCGACGTATGAAGATTGCCAATGGCGCTAATCTACCACGGCAGGCCACAGCGCTGCTGTGCCGCCTTGTCAATCATGCATGCGCGCCAGGACTGATGACCTGTTCCATGTACCGAATAACGTAAAGCTCAACCATGTTCAACAAATTGCACGCCGTCGCACGCCAGGTCAACCAGGTGGTGGTCGGCAAGGACCAGCAAGTGCGCCTGGCCCTGACCTGCCTGCTGGCCGGCGGCCACCTGCTGCTCGACGACCTGCCGGGCGTCGGCAAGACCACGCTGGCGCACGCGCTGGCCATTTCGCTGGGCCTGCGCTTTAACCGCGTGCAGTTCACGAGCGACCTGCTGCCGGCCGACGTGGCCGGCATCTCGATCTACGAGCGCGAAAAGAACGAGTTCGTGTTTCATCCGGGTCCGATCTTTACGCAGGTGCTGCTGGCGGACGAGATCAACCGCGCCACGCCCAAGACCCAGTCGGGCCTGCTCGAAGCGATGGAAGAACACCAGGTTTCGGCCGACGGCGTCACGCGCGCGCTGCCCGAACCGTTCTTTGTCATCGCCACGCAGAACCCGGCCAATCAGGTCGGCGTGTTCCCGCTGCCCGAGTCGCAGCTAGACCGCTTTTTGATGTGCCTGACGCTGGGCTACCCGGACGCCGCCGCCGAACGCGCGCTGCTGATGGGCGAAGACCGGCGCGCGATGCTCAAGACGCTGCAGCCGGCGATGCAGGCCACCGAACTGGCCGCGGCCCGGCACCAGCTGCGCACCATTCACGCATCCGGCGCCCTGATCACGTATGTGCAGGCGCTGGCACAGGCCTCGCGCCAGAACGGCATGTTCGCCGAAGGCCTGTCGCCACGCGCCGCGATCGCGCTGCTGCAGGCCGGGCGCGCATGGGCCGCGCTCGAAGGGCGCGACCACGTGATCCCCGAGGATATCCAGGCCGTGCTGGTGCCGGTCTGCGCGCACCGCCTGCGGCCAGTGCGCGCCGCCCACGGCACCGCACTGGCCAGCCGCGACCTGGTGCTGCAGCTGCAAAAGGCGGTCCCGGTCTGATGGCGCTGGCGCTACGGGGCTGGTTGCGCCGCACGACCGGCGTGTGGCTGCCGCGCGGTGGCGCGCTCGATGCGGGCGAGGTGGTCATCAGCCAGCGCCGCGTGTTCATCGTGCCGTCACGCGCGGGCCTGGGGTTCGTGCTGCTGCTGGCCGTGCTGCTGGTCGGATCGGTCAATTACGGGCTGGGCCTGGGCTTCGGCCTGACCTTTCTGGCACTGTCATGCGCACTGGTCGACATGGTCGCCACCTACCGCAATCTGGCGCAGCTGCGCCTGCAGCAAGGTCGCACGGCGCCCGTGTTCGCGGGCGAGGTTGCGCAATTCGAGCTGCAGGTCATCAACCGCACGCGCCTGGCGCGCTACGCCGTCCGCGCCGATTTTGCCGACTGGCCTGAGCCGCGCCACGTCGCCGACATCGCCGCCGGCACGCAGGCCACCGTGACGCTCACGCTGCCGACCACCGCGCGCGGCTGGGCGGCGCCGGGGCGCGTGAAGCTGTCGACGCGCTTTCCCCTTGGCCTGTTCGTCGCCTGGAGTTACTGGCGGCCCGCGGCGAGCGTGCTGGTCTATCCACGCCCCGAAGATGGCGCGCCCGGCCTCCCGCTGCAGGGCGGCGGCGGCAACAGCGTGCGCACGGCAGGTCACGATGATTTTGCCGGCGTGCGCAATTACCAGGCCGGCGACTCGCCGCGCCAGATGGCGTGGCGCCAGATCGCGCGGCTCGATCCCAGCATCGGCGGCCAGCTGGTGACGAAACACTTCGAAGGCGGTGGCGGCGACGAACTGGTGCTCGACTTCGACCGCCTGCCACGCGACCTCGACCTCGAACTGCGCCTGGCGCGCCTGACGCGCTGGGTGCTGGAAGCGGAAAGCCGCGCCCTGCCCTACGCCTTTCACCTGGGCGTCGTGCGCATCGATGCCGGCAGCGGCGCCGCGCACCAGGCGGCGTGCCTGCGCGCGCTGGCCCTGTACGGCATCGAGGGCCCCGCATGAACTTGCTGCGTACCCCGCTGCCACGCGACAAGGCCGACACGCTGCTGCTCCTGGCCAGTGCGGTGCTGGTGCTGGCGCCGCATGCGCTGCATCTGCCGTGGTGGGTCTCGCTCCTGTGCGCGGCCACGCTGGGCTGGCGCGCCGCCATCACGCTGCGCGGCAAACGCATGCCCAAGGCCATCGTGCTGCTGCCGATCGCGATTGCCGCCATGGTCGGCGTGCAGTTCAGCTACGACACGCTGCTTGGCAAGGACGCCGGCGTGGCAATGCTGGTGCTGCTGGTGGCCTTCAAGATGCTCGAGATGCACGCGCGGCGCGACCTGTTCGTCGTGGTGTTCCTGTGCTTCTTCCTGGTGCTCACCAACTTCTTTTACGCGCAAGGAATCGGCACGGCGGTCATGATGATCGCGTCGGTGCTGCTGCTGTTGGCCACGCAGCTGTCGTTCCAGTTCACCGGCGCGGTACCGCCACTGCGCACGCGCCTGGCAATGGCCGCGCGTATGCTGGCCTTTGCCGCGCCGATCGCGATCGCACTGTTTGTCGTGTTCCCGCGCATCCAGGGCCCGCTGTGGAGTATGCCGGGCGGCCCGGGCGCCGGCACCTCGGGCTTGTCGGACCAGATGGCGCCGGGCCAGATGTCGAATCTGGCGCTGTCCGAAGAGCCGGCGTTTCGCGTGCGCTTCTTCGGCACACCGCCGCTGGCGCCCCAGTTGTACTGGCGCGGCCCGGTGCTCGATGCCTTCGACGGCCTGACCTGGCGCCGTGGTGACAACATCGCGTCGGGCCGCAATCTGCGCCTGTCGGTTGGCGGGCCGGGCCTGGACTATGAAGTCACCCTCGAACCGTCGCAGTCGCGCTGGGTGTTCGCGCTCGAGATGCCGGGCGAATTGCCCGTCGTGCCGGGCCACGAACTGCGCATCTCGCCGCAGTTCGAACTGACGGCCGACGCGCCGCTGGCAAGCCGCGTGCGCTACCGCGCCAGCTCGCACGTCGAGTATGCGCTGCAGCGTGGTCCGGCCCTGGCCGACGCTAATCGCTGGCTGTTGCTGCCGTATGGCTTCAATCCGCGCGCCCTGGCTGCCGGCATGGCCTTGCGCGCGCTGAACGACCCGGCCGCGCGGGTCGACGCCGTGCTGCGCCAGTTCCGCGAGCAATCGTTCGAATACACGCTGGCCCCGCCGCTGCTCGGGCGCCATACGGTCGACGAATTCCTGTACGGGACGCGCTCCGGCTTTTGCGAGCATTACTCGGGCGCGTTCGTGTTCCTGATGCGCGCGGCCGGCGTGCCTGCACGCGTCGTGACCGGCTACCAGGGGGGCGAGCTCAATCCCATCGACGGCTTCATGACGGTGCGCCAGTCGGATGCCCACGCCTGGGCCGAAGTCTGGATCGCAGGCCGCGGCTGGTTGCGCGTCGATCCGACGGCGGCGGTGGCGCCGGAGCGCGTCCGGACCGGGACCAACCGGGCCACGGAACGACCCGCGCCATTCGGCATCGAAGCGCTGCGCGGCGTGAACCCATTCGGACAGGAAGCCGGCGCCTGGCTGGCCGACATGCGCAACGCCATGGGCGCGCTGAACAACGGCTGGAATCAGTGGGTGCTGAACTACACGCCGGAACGCCAGCGCAGCGTCGTGCAGGGCTTGCAGGACAAGTTGCTGGCCTGGCCATTCGGGGTTGTGCTGGTGCTGGCCGGATTGGCCTGGTGGGGGATGAAAATTTTGCGGCGCCGTCGCGAAATCGACCCGATCGATGCTCTATACTCGGTCTTGTGCAAGCGTCTGGGCCAGGCCGGCCTGCCGCGCGCGCAAGACGAAGGGCCGAGCGCCTACGCGGCGCGCATCCTCGCCACCGATGCGGCTACCGCCACCGGCGCGCAGGCCCTGGGCCTGCCCGCCCGCGAGGCCGCCATCGCCTTCCTGCGTCGTTACAGCGCCTGGCGCTACGCCGCGCCCGCAGCCGATCCCCGGCTCCACGCCACCTTGAAACGTCTATTGTCGCAAGTCAGATGAAATTAATTGTTACCCTGTTCGCCGCGCTCGCCCTTGCCGCCAGCGCGCATGGCGATGCGCTCGCCGCCCCTGCTTCCGACAGCAAGGCGCGCAGCACGCAAGCCAAGACCAAGGCCGCGAAATCCAAAGCGGCAGCGAAGGTGAAATCGTCCAAGGCGCGCCACACGGCCGCCAAGGCCGCGCCAGTTGTTGCAGCCGGCGCCGCTGCTGCCAGCGTCGTCGATACCGACAACGAGCACGTCAACTTTCTCGAATGGCAACCGGTGCGCGAATTCATCGACGGGATGGTGACGCAGCACGGCTTTGAACGCACGGCGCTCGAGACGCTGTTTGGCCAGGTGCGCTTCATCGATACGGCCGTGCAGCTGGTCAAGCCGGCGCCGCCGGGCAAGCCGAAGAACTGGCAAGCCTACAGCGCCCGCTTCATCGAGCCGATCCGCATCCGGGCCGGCGTGCGCTTCTGGGAACAGAACGCCGAGGCGCTCAAGCGCGCCGAAGCGGCCTATGGCGTGCCGGCCGAGATCATCGTCGGCATCATCGGCATCGAGACCATCTATGGCCGCGACACTGGCCGCTTCCGTGTGCTCGACGCGCTGACCACGCTGGCGTTCGCCTACCCGGAGTCACCGAAGCAGGCCGCGCGCCAGGCGTTCTTCCGCGACGAACTGTCCAGCACGCTGATACTGGCGCGCGAGCGCGGCTACGATCCGTTCTCGTTGCTCGGCTCGTTTGCCGGCGCCGTCGGCATGCCGCAGTTCATGCCAAGCAATATCCTCAAGTATGGCGTGGACTTCGACAACGACGGCCGGGTCGATCTGCGCGGTTCCAGCGTGGATGCGATTGGCAGCGTGGCGAACTTCCTGGTCCAGCATGGCTGGAACGCCGAACATCGCGGACCGGTGGCGTATGCCGCCGATGTGTCGCCAACGCGCGCCTGGGAGCCGCTGCTCGAACTCGGCCTGGAAGCGACGCTGCGCCCGGAAGCGCTGCGCGCGGCCGGCGTCGTAACCGGCACGGCGCTGCCGGCGGAGACCCGGTACGGCCTGATCGACCTGCAGAACGGCGCCGAGCCGACCGAATACTGGGTCGGGAACGACAATTTCTACGCGATCACCAAATACAACCGCAGTTATTTCTATGCGATGTCTGTCGTGGATCTGGGTCGCGCCGTGCGCGCTGCCCGGCCGGAGTGAAGCAAGACACACTCCATTTCCGAATGGGAAAATTTGTAATCCTTTGTAACAAGTTTCCTGCCAACTTTCATTATTGCTGATCAGCACCCGCTCGCATACCCCCCAGGGGTATGCGAGCGCATCTTGACATTATTCGTACTAAATATATTACGAATGTGGTCATACTCCCCATTTTCTTTCCATTTAGTCAGCAATTTCCATACTGTGCGGCATCAAACGCTGGATGCCCGTACACTAATGATTAATCAAAAAACAATAGTTCTTTCACGTGACTATATGAGAGAATTGCATTGAGGCTATTGTTGCAAGTAGACAACGATAACCGAATCGAAAGAAACGATTCCGGCTTGCTCATGAGTATCGGTATCGAAATAGTTGTACAATTGAATAGAAATTTACGAAAGTAAAAACCGGACTCGACGTTGTAGATGTTGATGACTCCGCACTAACCCCTAAGGAATATGAATCATGACTAACCAAGTCGGCATTGATATGAACAGCGATTCGGAAGGCGACGAGCTGCTTCAGTACAACCCGAACCGCCTGCTCGATACGCTGATCGAAAACCTGCGTCTGAAAAACGACGCAGCGCTGTCGCGCGCGCTGGAAGTGGCGCCGCCGGTGATCTCGAAAATCCGTCACCACCGCCTGCCGGTCGGCGCATCGCTGCTGATCCGCATGCACGAAGTGAGCGACCTGTCGATCCGCGACCTGCGCTACCTGATGGGCGATCGCCGTGCGAAGTTCCGCATCAGCGACAAGCAGTTCAAGCCAAAAGAAGGCGCCGTCCCGGCAATGAAGGACTGAGCAGCGTCGGGCGCTTGAGGGCGCCTGCGTTTCTCGCCGGGCCAGGATTGAACGGGCCGTCCCCATGTGGCACGGCCTGCACCCGTAGTGCATACGCCCGCGCGGGCGTATGAGCCGCCGCATTGGCGGACGACCGAAGGAAGTTGGCGCAATGCCGATGGAAAGGTCTAGGCAGTCCAAGGACTGATTTGACAAGGCCGCCTGTGAACCAGGCGGCCTTTTTTATGGCGCCGTCAACCTTGTATCAGCATTGACCGCGCCCTTGCTTCAGGCAGGAAAGACACCCGTGGACAAGTAGCGATCGCCCCGGTCGCAGACGATGAACACGATGGTCGCATTCTCGACGGTCTGCGCGATGCGCAGCGCCACTTCACAGGCGCCGGCGGCCGAGATGCCGCAGAAGATGCCTTCTTCGGCCGCCATGCGGCGCGCCATCTGCTCGGCCGCGGCCTGGCTCACGCTCTCGACCTGGTCGACGCGCGCCTTGTCGTAGATCTTGGGCAGGTAGGCTTCGGGCCACTTGCGAATACCCGGGATCGACGAGCCTTCTTCGGGCTGCGCGCCGATGATGCGCACTGCCTCGTTCTGCTCCTTCAGATAGCGCGACACGCCCATGATGGTGCCGGTGGTGCCCATGGCGCTGACGAAGTGCGTGACGCGCCCTTCGGTGTCGCGCCAGATTTCCGGGCCGGTGCTCTCGTAATGCGCGCGTGGATTGTCGTCATTGGCGAACTGGTCGAGGATGATGCCCTGGCCGTCCTTCTGCATCTGCTCGGCCATGTCGCGCGCGTATTCCATGCCGCCCGTCTTTGGCGTAAGGATGATCTGCGCACCGTAGGCAGCCATGCTCTGGCGGCGTTCGATCGACAGGTTGTCCGGCATTAACAGGATCATCTTGTAGCCGAGGATCGCCGCAGCCATCGCCAGCGCGATGCCGGTGTTGCCGCTGGTCGCTTCGATCAGCGTATCGCCCGGCTTGATCTGGCCACGCAGTTCGGCGCCGCGCAGCATCGACATCGCAGCCCGGTCTTTCACCGAACCGGCCGGGTTATTGCCTTCGAGCTTGCCCAGAATGATGTTGTTGCGGGCCGCGCACTCCGCACCCGGAAGGCG
Organism: Oxalobacteraceae sp. CFBP 13730; assembly: GCA_014841835.1. Taxonomy (GTDB): domain Bacteria; phylum Pseudomonadota; class Gammaproteobacteria; order Burkholderiales; family Burkholderiaceae_D; genus Telluria. The sequence goes on from JACYUQ010000001.1 coordinate 599,410, forward strand.
CTGCAGCTGCACGAGCGGCGTGTTGCCGATCGTCGATTCGATGGTCTTGTATGCCATTGCGTTCTCTATTCCTTGCGATACCAAAACACCATTTTAATCCGAGACGCACGCGGGCGTCGGCGGAGCAGCCGGTCGCGACTGCGAACGGCTGCAGAGAGCGGTGTTCAGCGCGTACCCTGGCGCGTCAGCTGTCCCGGCACGGGATTCGGACTCATGAAGTAACCGCAGATGCGGTTGACATCGATGACGGGTTCTTTGGCATCGGAAGCGAAGTTGGTGACGCGGCTTCGGCGCACCGCCAGCTTTCTTTTCGCCTGCTCGCACTCGTACGAGTTCGGGTCACCCTGCGGCGGCGCAATGGAGCCGACCGGCTCGGCCGCAGCTGGCTGCATGCCCCCACGCGCGTCTTCTGCACGCCAGTCCTGCACCGGTGCAGGCCGCGTTGCCTGCGCCGCACGCGTAACGACTGGCGCAAGTGCCTCCATCGTCGTGCGCTGCGCGCTGCGGGCGCAGCCCGAGTCGGAATAGGTCTTGGCCCCGGTCTTCGGATCCACGCATTTGTAGACCTGCGCCGCAGTCGGCAACGCGAATGCGTACCCGCCCACCGCAATGATGCACATGACGATGGACGATTTCACGATAGCGATACCGGCTCAGCGCAGCGGCAGTGGATACGTCGCAACGCTGACGTTACCGTCCTTGTCGACCGCCTGCACGCCAAAGAAGACATTGTCCTTCGACAGGTCGAGCGTGGCTTCCGTCACGTTGCCAACCCACTTGGAACCCTGCCAGTTGGCGCTGGTGGTATCCCGCCAGACGATGCGGTAGCCGGCCAGATCGGGCTCGCTGTTCGCTTTCCAGACCAGTGTCGAATCGTTGGTCAGACCGGCGGTGCGCAGCTTGACCTCTTGCGGTGCGGCAGGCGCCATTGCGAGCGAGGCCATCGCGGCGCCGTTCACGCGCGTGACCTTGGCGATGTAGTCGAAGTCCACGTGGTCGATCGTGTCGCCATACACTTTGCCGTTCTCGGTGCGCAGGTCCTGGTGCTGGTGCGCGAAATCTTCGGCCGGTTCGGTAAAGCGCAGCGCAGCGTAGCCCTGCTCGAGGAACGGCATGTGGTCGCCCCCGCGCAGGTAGCGATCATGCCGCTGGATCACGCTGACCTTGAAGCCTTTCACGTAGCGCTCGCCCTGCTCTTTCGTGTGGCGCGCAAGCTGGCGCGAGAGTGAATCGTTCTCGCCACCCGTGGCCACCAGCTGGCGCACGGTCTCGCTCATTTCCTTGGTCGCCGGGATACTCTGGGCGAACAGGCGCACCTGCTTGTTGTCGACCTTGCCGTCGTCGCCCTTGGAGCTGCCGATGATGTCGTTGGTGAACATGCCGGCCACGTTCCAGTTCTTTTCCCGCGCGCCGACGGCCCAGTGGCGCGCGCCGATCAAGCCCTGCTCTTCGGCGGCCACGGCCATGAAGACCAGCGTCGCGTCGAACTTGTACTTGGCCATCACGCATGCCAGTTCCATGATCGCGGCGGTGCCCGATGCATCGTCGTTCGCGCCTGGCGCGTCCGAGGTGGCGTCCATCACGTCCGAGGCGCGCGAATCATAGTGACCGCTGACCACGTACATGCGCTCTTTGGAAGCCGCCTGCGTGCCGGGCAGCGTCGCGACGACGTTGACGATCTCGGTGGGCTTGGTGATGCGCGCCGAGACGGGCGCCACGTGGCTGTCGTACGTCACCTGCAATGGCGTGCCGGCGCCGCAGCGCTCGAGCTCGGCCTTGATCCAGCGGCGGGCGGCGCCGATGCCGCGCGTTGGCGACTCGGTCTCGGACATCGTGTGGCGCGTGCCGAAGCTGACCAGCTTGCGGATATGGCCTTCGATGCGCTGTTGCGAGACTTCACCGAGAATCTTGCTGATCTGGGCTTGCTGGGCGGTGATGTCAGGTTGTTTCGGTGTGGCGGGTGTGGCGGCAGTAGTCACTGGCGCAGCAGCAGATGCGACGCCTGCAGCAGCCAGCAGGGCTGCCAACAGGACGGTTGAAACACGGGCGTGAGGCATGATGACCTTTCTGATATTGATGTTCTAGCACGATCTTGAAGAGCTGGAACATCTTGCCACGCGCCCGTGACGCTGTCAGTCAATACATGTCATGTTGCGGTTTTGGCGTCGGCCGGTTTGGCGGCCGACTTGTCGCCTTTGGCCGCAGCCGGCTTGGCGGCTGCGCCTTCCTTGGCCTTGCCGTTGACCACCAGCCCGGACTGACTCAGTTTGGCTGCCTTTTTATCGCCCATGCCCTTGACGCGCGTTTGCAGATCGGCCCAGTCCTTGAACTCGCCCTTGGCGCGCTCGTCGAGGATGGCCTTGGACATGCTCGGCCCTACGCCCTTGACGCCATCGAGCGCGGCAACGTCGGCCTTGTTCACGTCGACCTGGGCAAACGCGATACCGCTCGAGACGGCCAGCGCGGCGAAGACAAGCATCAGTTTCTTGATCATCGAAATTTCTCCGTTGGTTGAAGACGCTGGACGGCGACGCCGCCCATCGGTCTTTCAACGGATCACCCGGCGCGTCGTTGACGGGCCAGGCTTGAGGCAGGTCAAGCGCTACTCAACCCGGGAACAGCTCGTCGCGGGTCACGGTGGCCGTGCCCAGCTTGCCAACAACGATGCCGCCGGCGCGGTTGGCCGTCACCAGCGCTTCGCCCAGTGGCGCGCCGGTGCCCAGCATCGTGGCCAGGGTCGCGATCACCGTGTCACCGGCGCCCGACACATCGAACACTTCACGCGCATCGGCGTGCACGTGCAGCACTTCATCGGCCGTGAACAGGCTCATGCCTTCTTCGGAGCGCGTCAGCAGCAGCGCATCCAGGCCGAGCTCGACGCGCAGCGCCTGCGCTTTTTCGAGCAATTGCGTCTCGCTCTTCCAGCCGCCGACGACGCGCTGCAGTTCGGCGCGGTTGGGCGTCAGGATGCTGGCGCCCTTGTACGGCGTGAAATCGTCGCCTTTCGGGTCGACCAGCACGATCTTGCCGGCGGCGCGCGCCAGCGCAATCATCTCGGCGACATTGACCAGCGCACCCTTGTTGTAATCGGACAGGATGATCACGTCGTACTCGGGCAGCAGCGCCTTGAACTGGCTGAGCTTATCGCGCAGCACGGTCTCGGTGGGCGCATCTTCGAAGTCAATGCGCACCATCTGCTGCTGGCGACCAATGACGCGCAGCTTGATGATGGTCGAGATCGCTTCGTCGCGCTTGAGGTAGCTGTGAATGCCCGCACCTTGCAGCAGGCGCTCGACTTCATCGCCCGCCTCATCGGCGCCTGCAACGCCCAGCAGGCCCGTGTAGGCGCCCAGCGCAGCGGCATTGCGCGCCACGTTGGCGGCGCCGCCCAGGCGCTCTTCGCGCCGCTCGATGCGCACGACGGGCACCGGCGCCTCTGGCGAGATGCGCGAGACCTCGCCAAACCAGTAGCGGTCGAGCATCACATCGCCCACCACCAGCAGGCGCACGGCGGACAGTTCGGGGGCCGCTTGCTGGCGGTAGTCGTCGGCCACCAGCAGGCGGCTCGGGGTCATGGGCATGGTGCTTTTCATTGAGATCGTTCGACGAACCGTTAGTTCATCACATTGAGTTCTTCGGTGCGGCGTGGCGGGTACGAATCCCAGCGGTTGCAACCCGGACATTGCCAGTAGAACTGGCGCGCCTTGAAACCGCAGTGGCTGCACTGATAGCGCGCCAGCTTCTGCGTGTAGCGCTGCACCAGGTTCTTGACCATTGACAGCTCTTCCCAGACATGGGCCGGCGCATCCATGAGACGCGCTTCAAGCAATTTGTCCAGGCCAAGCAGTGTCGGGTTGCGGCGCAGCTCTTCCACCACCAGGCCCTTGGCCGCTTCGACGCCATCGAGTTCGATGACCGCCTTGAACACCACTTCGATCAGGTCGATCGACGAGGCCTCGGCCAGGTACGAGCGCAGCAGGTTCACGCCCTCTTGCGGGCGGCCCACCTTGCGGTAGCCATCCATCAGGCGCGCAGCCACCAGGGCCACGTGCGGCACGCTTTGCTGCTCCACGCGGCGCCAGGTCTTGAGGGCTTCTTCCACGTCGCCCTGGGCCAGCAGCGCGTCGCCGCGCAGAATGGTCGCGCGCACGCTGTGACGGTTCGCTTCGAGCGCCTTGTCCAGCAGCAGCATGGCGTCGCTTGGCGCCATGTGCACCAGCGCGTCGGCCGCCAGTTCGCAGTAGAACTGGGCAATCTCGATCTGACGCGCGCCGGCGCCGGATGCCTGCAAGTCTTCGGCCGCCTCGATGGCGCGCTTCCATTCTTTTTCGCGCTGATAAATTTCCAGCAGCGAGCGCCGCGCCTGCACCGCATACGGCGTGCCGGCCAGGCCATTGAACGATTCCTCGGCACGATCCAAGAGGCCCGCCTTCAGGTAGTCGATGCCCAGTTCGTACTGCGCGTGCGCTTTCTCATCACTCGGCAAGTCGGGACGCGCCAGCAGGTTCTGGTGCACGCGGATGGCGCGCTCGGTCTCGCCGCGGCGGCGAAACAGATTGCCCAGCGCGAAGTGCATATCGCTCGATTCAGGGTCGAGTTTGACGATCTCGATGAACGAGTCGATGGCCTTGTCGGGCTGGTCGTTGAGCAGGTGGTTCAGGCCCTTGAAGTAGCCGCGCGGCAGCGTGCGCGACTCGGAGACCACCTCGTTGATGTCGACCCGGGCAGCAAGCCAGCCCAGGCCAAAGAAGAAGGGGATGCCAAGCAGCATCCAGAGTTCGAAATCCATGGTGTTCTTGTTGTTAGTGACGGGGTGCTACTGGTGGAACGGCATCCGGTGGTGGTGGCGTGGTGGCGACCACACCGGTGCCAGCGGCGCTTTGCAGGGCCTGGATGGTGTACTTGTGCTGCCATTTTTCGCGGCGCTGACGGAACACGGTCGGCGCCAGCGCCAGGATGCCGAAGGCGGCGCCGGCGACAAAGAACGCCAGCAGCATCAGCACGAGGGGCCCGCGCAGTTCATAGTCGAGAAAAAAATGCAGGTCGACCTCTTTCGTGTTCTTCAGCGCGAAGCCGAAGAACAGGATGAACAGGACAAATCCGACAATGGTCGAGACGAATTTCATCAACAGGTTCCGCTGGACAATGGTGTAAGGGCGAAGTGTCGCACATCCACCATCATATTTCAAAACAGCGTGCGACGTCAGGGTTGGCTGCCCCGGGCGTCGCTAGCCTGCGGTGCCGTCCAGAACAGCTGTTTAGAAACTTTCCCAACCACCGTCGCCGACGGGCGCAGGGGTCTTCTTTGCCACCGCTGGTTTCACCGGAGCAGAAATCTGCCGGTTGGGCTGCTTTGCCTTGGACGCTGCAGTCACGCGCTCACGAGCATGGGCCGGTGCCGGTGCCGATACGGAGGCGGATGCCGATGCGGAGGAACCCGGACCATTCGCCGGATTCACCTTGAACACGCTGACGATGCTGGCCAGCTTGGCAGCTTGCCCCTGCATCGACTCCGAAGCGGCTGCGGCCTCCTCGACCAACGCAGCATTTTGCTGGGTAACCTGGTCCATTTGCGTGATTGCTTCATTGATCTGCTCAATGCCGGATGTCTGTTCCTGACTGGCAGAAGAAATTTCTTGCATGATGTCGGTGACGCGTTTAACGCTGTCAACAATGCTGCTCATCGTCAGCCCGGCTTCATTGACCAGCCGGCTACCGGCATCGACCTTGCTCACCGAGTCGCCAATCAGGCTCTTGATGTCCTTGGCGGCGCTGGCGGAACGCTGCGCCAGAATACGCACCTCGGAAGCGACAACTGCAAATCCCCTGCCTTGCTCACCCGCCCGCGCCGCCTCGACCGCCGCATTGAGGGCCAGGATATTGGTCTGGAACGCGATGCTGTCAATCACGCTGATGATGTCAACAATCTTGGTCGCTGAAGCATTGATTTCACTCATCGTGTCCACGACCTGGCCGATCACCGCACCGCCCTTCGAAGCGATTGTCGATGCGTTCGCTGCGAGACCATTGGCTTGCCGTGCATTGTCGGCATTCTGCTTGACGGTCGAGGTCAACTCTTCCATCGAAGACGCAGTTTCTTCCAGCGAACTGGCCTGCTGTTCAGTGCGCGCTGACAAGTCCTGGCTGCCTGCTGCGACTTGCGCCGAGACGGCAGCGATGGTTTCAGTGCCGCTGCGTACTTCGCTGACGATCGTTGCCAGTCGCTCCTGCATGCTGCGCATCGATGCCATCATGCTGGTGGTGTCGCCAGCAGGCACGATCACCGGCGTGGCCAGGTCACCGTCGGCAATGCGCTGCGCAACCTGGGCCGCATAGTCGGGTTCGCCGCCAAGCTTGCGTAGAACACTCACGGTAATGATGACCGCTGCAGCGACACCAATCAGGGCAGCGAGCAGGCCCAGCGCAAGGTTCAAGCGATTCGCGTTCTGGTAACTTTGCGCTGCGTCCGCAGCCGACTGCACATTCATTGCCTCTTCGAACGCGTTGAATTCTTGCAGCGCGGCGATCAACTTGGTTTGTGTCGGGACAACCTGTTCCAGCAGCATTTTGGTCGTTTCCTCCTGCTGGTTTGCAAAACCCAGTTCGGCGGCCTTGTTCATTGGTGCCGCTGCCGCTGCCGCCAAGGTCTTGATATTGGCCAGCATCGCTTTTTCTTCCGGCTTGGTTTCTGCGATCTCGTTGAACATGCGTTCGAGCTCCGCTGATGCCTTGGCGAAGTCCTCGTTCTCTTTTGTGATGAGTTGCATTTCAGGACGCATTCGCGCCGGATCGTTCATCAATCCCAGATTACGCACTGCCACTGCCCGCGCATACACCGACTCGGTCATCTCGCTGGCCAATGCAATTTCTGGATTGTTGACATGGATAATCGACGACACGCTATCGTTCATCCTCGCCATGTTGATGCTGTTTAAAGCGATGATCAGCGCCAGCATCAACAGGAGCAGCGCGAAGCCCAGTGCCAGCCTGGTGCCGACCTTCATTGTCGAAAAATTCATGATTGTCTATCGTAGGTAAGAGGATGAAGCTGGGGGCAAAGGGACGGCAGGTCGAGGGTGTACGGAACACAACCCTGCCGTGGGGCGAAGCGAGCCTGGCGCGTCAGCGAAGGCATCCGCATAAGACCAATTGCCCAGAGGAATTCAATTCATCTTACTGACTGGTAAGAGCGATCCTGGGTTTACATAGCTTTAAAATAAGTCTAAATGGTAAATACGTTGTTTCTTAAACTGTTCATTATTTATACGACCATTTGTTGGATAGCCGATCTCAGCACCAGGATTCAAAACGAGATGCTTCGGCATTGCGGCAGTCGCGTTCATCGCTGAAGATTACATGACGCAAAAAAAAACGGCATCCTCACGGATGCCGTTTTTTGGTGCAAGCACTGACTCAATCGTTGATGATCGGTTGCCCGACCATCGCGTCCACCTGCTCGCGCAACTGCTTGCCCGGCTTGAAGTGCGGCACCCGTTTTTCGGGCACCATCACCTTGTCGCCGGACTTCGGATTGCGACCGATGCGTGGTGGGCGGCTGTTCAGCGAGAAACTGCCGAAACCACGGATCTCGATGCGTTGGCCAGTCGCCAGGGCGTTGGTCATCGCATCGAGGATGGTCTTGACAGCAAATTCCGCATCCTTTGCCACCAGCTGAGAATAACGCTCAGCCAGTCGGTTAATCAGCTCGGACTTGGTCATCTGCAAGCTCCTCAGGGCTTACCTGATTAGTTCTTGTTGTCGAACTTGGCCTTGAGCAGTGCGCCCAGGCTGGTCGTGCCCGAAGCAGCGCTGTTGTCGTTCGACAGCTTGCTCATGGCTTCTTGCGTATCGACATTGTCTTTCGCCTTGATCGACAGCTGGATGCTGCGAGCCTTGCGATCGATGTTGATCACCAGAGCTTCGACACTGTCGCCGACTTTCAGGTGGGTGCCAGCATCTTCAACGCGGTCACGCGAGATTTCCGAAGCGCGCAGGTAGCCTTCGACTTCTTCCGACAGCGAGATCACGGCGCCTTTTGGCTCAACCGATTTCACGGTGCCGGTGACCAGCGAACCCTTGTCGTTCATCGACGAGTAGGTGTTGAACGGGTCGCCTTCGAGTTGCTTCACGCCCAGCGAAACACGCTCGCGCTCGACGTCGATAGCCAGAACCACGGCTTCCAGTTCGTCGCCTTTCTTGAAGCGACGCACGGCTTCTTCGCCGGCTTCGGTCCACGACAGATCCGACAGGTGCACCAGACCATCGATGTTGCCTGGCAGGCCGATGAACACGCCGAAGTCGGTGATCGACTTGATCGAACCCTTGACCTTGTCGCCCTTCTTGTGGGTCATGCCGAAGTCGTCCCATGGATTTGCTTTGCACTGCTTCATGCCCAGCGAAATACGGCGGCGCTCTTCGTCGATCTCCAGAACCATGACTTCCACTTCGTCGCCCAGCTGGACAACTTTGTTTGGTGCCACGTTCTTGTTGGTCCAGTCCATTTCGGACACGTGGACCAGACCTTCGATACCCTGCTCGACTTCGACGAACGCGCCATAGTCGGTGAGGTTCGTGACTTTACCGAACAGGCGGGTGCTCTGTGGGTAACGACGCGACAGACCGGTCCATGGATCGTCGCCCAGCTGCTTGACGCCCAGCGAGACGCGGTTCTTCTCTTGATCGTACTTGAGGACCTTGGCGGTGATCTCTTGGCCAACCGACAGGACTTCGGATGGGTGACGCACACGACGCCATGCCAGGTCGGTGATGTGCAGCAGACCATCGATACCGCCCAGGTCGACGAATGCGCCATAGTCGGTGATGTTCTTGACGATACCGGTAACCACGGTACCTTCTTTCAGCGTTTCCATCAGCTTCTGACGCTCTTCGCCCATCGATGCTTCGATGACGGCGCGGCGCGACAGCACGACGTTGTTACGCTTGCGGTCCAGCTTGATGACCTTGAATTCGAGGGTCTTGCCTTCGAATGGGGTCGTGTCCTTGACTGGACGGGTGTCAACCAGCGAACCCGGCAGGAACGCGCGGATGCCGTTGGTCAGAACGGTCAGGCCGCCCTTGACTTTGCCATTGACGGTACCGGTGACGATTTCGCCCGATTCCATTGCTTTTTCCAGCGCCAGCCACGAAGCCAGACGCTTGGCCTTGTCGCGCGACAGGATGGTGTCGCCAAAGCCGTTTTCCAGCGACTCGATGGCCACGGAAACGAAGTCGCCCACTGCGACTTCCAGTTCGCCCTGGTCATTCTTGAATTCTTCGATTGGAATGAACGCTTCCGACTTCAGGCCTGCGTTGACGATCACGAAGTTGTGATCCAGACGCACGACTTCAGCCGAAATGACTTCGCCCGAACGCATGTCTTGACGCGACAGCGATTCCTCGAAGAGGGCGGCAAAGCTTTCCATACCAGTATCTTGGGTAGTTGCAGTAGACATAAAAAAGTTGGTTATTTCATGTGAGCCAGCAGACCGACGATAGTGCGGACTGAACTGGGTTAGGTTAAAACACGCTTGCGATGGCCAATATGCTGTCGCAAGCACCAAAGGACAAGGTCTTCGATTAACACCTCGACCTACAACGAGGATGCCAACCCGAAGACTGTCGTCCCCGCGTAGGCGGGGAACCAAGTTACTCAGCGCAACCACCACGGCGATGACTCAAGCCAATGGCGGCATTGCAGACCTGGATTCCCGCTTGCACGGGAATGACGTTCAGGCGCTGCTGCCTAACGGTTCGGACTGCAACCGGTTGACACCACCGCCACCACGTCATTCAAAGTCTTATTTCTGCGCATACCAGGTCAGGACTTGCTCGACCGCCTGGTCGACCCCCATCGCAGAGGTATCCAGGATATGCGCATCAGCCGCTGCGACCAGGGGAGCGACTGCACGACCAGTGTCGCGTTCGTCTCTAGCCCGTAAATCTGCCAGCAGGTCGTTCATATTAGCAGAAAAGCCTTTGTCAATCAATTGCTTATACCGGCGTTGCGCGCGCGCCTCAGCACTTGCGGTGAGGAACACCTTGAGCTTGGCGGTGGGAAATATCACCGTGCCCATGTCGCGGCCATCGGCCACCAGTCCCGGCGCCTGGCGAAAGCCCAGTTGCAGGTCGAACAGCGCCTGGCGCACACTCGGCAAGGCGGCAATCTTCGACGCCATATTGCCCACCTCTTCCGCGCGGATCGCGTGGCTTACATCCTCATCCGCCAGGTAGATCACGTCATCCCGGAAGCGCGCCGGCAGCTGCTGGGCCAGCTTCGCGATGCCCGCTTCGTCCGACAGCGGCAGCGCGCCGCGCAGCGCCTGCAGTGCCGTCAGGCGATACAGCGCGCCCGAGTCGAGCAGGTGAAAGCCCAGGCGGTCGGCGATGCGGCTGGCCACGGTGCCCTTGCCGGAAGCGGTCGGGCCGTCGATGGTGATGACTGGTACGTTTGAATTGGGCATGGGCTCGGGACGGGTCAATTAAAACAGCTCGTTGCGCGCAATGCCCGCAAACGCTTCGAAATAGTCAGGGAAGGTCTTGGCGACGCACTTCGGATCGTTGATCCGCATCGCATTGCCGCGCCGCGCCTTGCCGTCCAGCGACGCGAGCGAAAAGCACATCGCCATCCGGTGATCGTCGTAGGTGTCGATCGTGGCAGGCTTGAGTTCGTCCGGCGGCGTGATGCGGATGTAGTCAGGCCCCTCCTCCACCTCGGCGCCGACCTTGCGCAGTTCGGTCGCCATCGCGCTCAGGCGGTCGGTTTCCTTCACGCGCCAGCTGGCGATATTGCGCAGCGTGCTCGGGCCGTCGGCATAGAGCGCTGCCACCGCGATCGTCATCGCTGCATCCGGGATGTGGTTGAAGTCGGCGTCGATGGCTTTGAGCACGCCATTCGATTGCACCTCGATCCAGTTCTCGCCGCGCGTGACGATGGCGCCCATGCGTTCGAGCGCATCGGCAAAACGCACGTCGCCCTGGATGCTGTGTTCACCGACGCCTTCGACGCGCACCGGCCCGCCCGCAATCGCGCCGGCGGCCAGGAAGTACGACGCCGACGAGGCATCGCCCTCGACGTGGATCGTGCCCGGACTTTGATAACGCTGGCCCGGCTGCACGGTGAACGAGGCCCAGCCATTCTGCTCGACCTCGACGCCGAAGCGGCGCATCAGGTTCAGCGTGATCTCGATGTACGGCTTGGAAATCAGCTCGCCGACGACATCGATGGAGACTGGATGCGTGGTGGCCATCAGCGGCGCGGCCATCAAGAGCGCGGTCAGAAACTGGCTCGACACATTGCCGCGCACCGCCATGCGGTTGGCCGTGATGTGGCCGCGGCGGATGCGCAGCGGCGGAAAACCCTGCTCGCCCGTGTATTCGATCTGCGCGCCGACGGCGTTGAGCGCGTCGACCAGGTCGCCGATCGGGCGCTCGTGCATGCGCGAGACGCCATGCAGCGTGTAGTCGCCGCCGATCACGGCCAGCGCCGCTGTCAGCGGCCGGATCGCGGTGCCGGCATTGCCCATGAACAGGTCGGCCGCAGACTCGGGCAGCACGCCGCCGTTGCCATGCACGATGACCGTGCGCTCGTCGACTTCATCCCAGCGGATGCCCAGCGAGCGCAGTGCGCCCAGCATGACCATCGTGTCGTCCGACGCCAGCATGTCGTGAATGGTGGTCGTGCCCTCGGCCAGCGCGGCCAGCAGCAGCGTGCGGTTCGAGATGCTTTTGGAGCCCGGCAGCCGCACCGTGCCCGCCGCGTGCAGCACGGGTTCGAGGTCGATATGCTGCGGATAGTGTTTTTGCTGCGTCATGTGTTTTCCTGAATAGGCGCGCGCGGCGAGCCAGCCTCGATGGCGATCTGCCACTCGTGGCGGGCGCGCTGCGCGTTCGCATAAATATCGTGCAATCCGGCCCCGTCGCCGGCGGCGAGCATGGCCCGCATCGCCGTCAATTGTGCCAGATAGGCATCCAGCTCGGTCAACAGCGCAGCCTGGTTGGCCAGGCTGATGTCGCGCCACATTTCGGGCGACGAACCGGCGATGCGCGTGAAGTCGCGAAAACCGCTGGCGGCGTACTGGAACAGCATCTCGGCGTGCGGCTTGCCGGCGAGGTCGTCCACCAGCGCATAGGCCAGCAAGTGCGGCAGATGGCTGACGGCGGCAAACACGCGGTCGTGGTCTTGGGGCGTCAGTTGGTGGATCACGGCGCCGCAGGCGCGCCAGGCGGCGGCGACACGTTCGACGTCGCCTGGCGCGTTCTCGGGCAGCGGCGTGAGCACGGCCTTCTTGCCCTGGTACAGGCCAGCCAGTGCGGCATCGGGGCCATTCGCTTCGCTGCCGGCGATCGGGTGGCCGGGCACGAACTGGTGCACGCGCTCGCCGAGTACCGTGCGGGCTGCTGCAACCACGTCGCACTTGGTGCTGCCGGCATCGGTGACGATCGTGCCGGGCGCCAGGTGCGGCAGCAGCGCGGCCAGGATCGGCCCCGTCTGCGCCACTGGCGCGGCCAGCATGACCAGGTCAGCGCCTTTTAACGCATCGGCGTAGTCGTCACAGACCCGGTCGATGATGCCGAGGGCCAGTGCCCGGGCCAGTGCTTCCGGATGCCGGCCGATACCAACCACTTCCCGCACCTGCCCGGCGCGTTTGAGCGCCAGCGCGAACGAACCGCCGATCAGGCCGACGCCGACGATAACGATCTTGTCCAGCATTCAGCCGAGCGCCTTCTTCAACGCCTCGATGAAGGCCGCGTTCTCCTGCGGCAGGCCGATCGAGATGCGCAGCCACTGCGGCAGACCGTAATTGCCGACCGGGCGCACGATCACGCCCTGCTTGAGCAGCGCCACGTTCACGCGCGCGCCGGCGCCGTCGTCGTCACCGACCCGCACCAGCACGAAGTTGCCGAACGACGGCACGTACTCGAGCCCCAGTTCTTCAAAGGCAGCGATCATCTGGCGATAGCCGTCGGCGTTATTGCGCGCGCCCTGCTCCAGGAATGCCGTGTCGTTCAGCGCCGCCACGGCGGCGGCCTGCGCCAGCGAATTGACATTGAATGGCTGGCGAATGCGGTTCATCAGATCGGTGACGGCTGGCTGCGCAATGGCAAAGCCCACGCGCAGGCCGGCCAGGCCATAGGCCTTCGAGAACGTGCGCGACACGATCAGGTTCGGATAGGTGCGCACCCAGGCGCTCGACTCGAACCCGTGCTCGGGCGCCAGGTACTCGTTGTACGCTTCGTCCAGCACGACGATCACGTGCGCCGGCACTTTTTGCAGGAACGCTTCGATCTGCGCGGCCGGGATGAAGGTGCCGGTCGGGTTGTTCGGGTTGGCGACATACACGAGGCGCGTATCGGCATCGATGGCGGCCGCCATCGCATCGAGGTCGTGACCGTAGTCGACAGCCGGCACGACGATCGCGCGGCCACCGACGCCTTGCGTGGCCAGCGCATACACGGCGAACGAATACTGCGAATACACGACCGCTTCGCCTTTCTGGACGAAGGCGTGGGCCGCGATCTCGAGGATGTCGTTGCTGCCGTTGCCGAGCGTGATCCAGTCGAGCGGCACGTCGTAGCGCTTGGCCAGTGCGGTCTTCAGCTCGAAACCATTGGCGTCCGGGTAGCGGCCCAGGTCTGCTGCCGCTTCGAGCATCGCGGCGCGGCTGGACTCTGGAATGCCGAACGGGTTTTCGTTCGACGCCAGCTTGACGATGTTCGCTTCGTCAAGGCCATATTCGCGGGCCACTTCGGCGATCGGTTTGCCGGCCTGGTAGGGGGCGATGGCGCGGACGTATTCAGGACCAAATGTCGACATGAAAATCTCTCTCGTAATCGTTTAAAGGCTTTGCGGGTAAGACCCCAGCACCTTGAAGAAGGCGGCGTTGTCCTTGAGTTCCTCGAGCGCGCGCGCAACGGCGGCGTCGTGCACGTGGCCCTCGATGTCGACGTAGAAGTAGTACTCCCAGGTGCCGATGCGGGCCGGGCGCGACTCGAAACGCGTCATCGACACGCCGTGTTTTTCCAGCGGCGCGAGCAGGTTGTAGACGGCGCCGGCCTTGTTCGGCACGGCCAGCACGATGCCGGTGCGATCCTTGCCCGAGCGGCCGGTCTGCAACTGGCCAATCACGACGAAGCGCGTACGGTTGTGCGGATCGTCCTGGATGTGGGCCTGCACGACGCCCAGGCGATACTGCTCGCCCGCCATCTCGCTGGCGATCGCGGCGACCGTCGGATCCTGGCTGGCCAGCACGGCCGCCTCGGCGTTCGACGCGACCGCGCGGCGCTCGATGTTCGGGTAATGCTGGTTCAGCCACACCTGGCATTGTGCCAGCGCCTGCGAATGGGCGCAGACGACGGTCACGCCGTCCATCGTGCCCGTTTTGGTCATCAAGCTGTGGTGGACGGCGATCGAGACTTCGCCGCTGATGATGGTGGTGGTCGCCAGCAGCAGGTCGAGGGTGCGGTTGATGGCGCCCTCGGACGAATTCTCGACCGGGACCACGCCAAAGTCGGCGGTGCCGGCCTCAGTGGCGCGAAACACTTCATCGATCGATACGCACGGCAGCGCGTCGATGGCCGTGCCGAACTGCTGAAACACGGCCTGCTCACTGAAGGTGCCGGTTGGGCCGAGAAACGCGACCGTGACGCGCTTTTCGAGGGCGCGGCAGGACGACATGATCTCGCGGAAAATGGTCTGGACGTCGCTGTTCTTGAGCGGACCGGGATTGCGCTCGGCCACGCCGCGCAGCACCTGCGCTTCGCGCTCGGGGCGAAACACGGGCGCGTTGGTTTCGGCCTTCACGTGGCCGACGGCCTGCGCGACCTGGCCGCGCTCGCTCAACAGCTGGAGGATTTGTGCGTCGATCGCATCGATGCGTTCGCGCAAGGGGGTGAGTTTGTCTGTCATCGTTATGCTGGTTGGTCGATGTTGTTTGCGTTCGGGCGCATCAGCCGTGCATTGGACGCGTGGACGGGATACACGTCCACCCTACGTCGTGCTCAACCGCGACGGCTTACCGTCCTGCAAACGTGTTCAAATAATCGACGAGGGCCTGTACGCCCTCGATTGGCATCGCGTTGTAGATGGATGCCCGCATGCCGCCGACGGACTTGTGGCCCTTCAGTTGCAACAGCCCGCGCTCTTTCGCGCCGGCCAGGAATTGCTCGTTCAGTGATTCGTCGCGCAGGTAGAACGGGATGTTCATGCGCGAACGGTAGGCCGGATCCACGCGGTTGGCGTAGAAATCATCGGCGTCGAGCGCGGCGTACAGCAGGCGCGCTTTTTCGATATTAATTGCTTCCATCGCCCCCACGCCGCCGCGCTGCCTGAGCCACGCGAACACCAGGCCCGCGATATAGATCGCATAGGTGGGCGGCGTGTTGTACAGCGAATCGTGCTCGGCGCAGGTCTTCCAGTGAAAGGCCGACGGGCACTGGGGCGAGGCAAAGTCGAGCAGGTCATCGCGCACGATCACGAGCGTCAGGCCCGCCGGGCCGATGTTCTTTTGCGCGCCGGCGAAGATCACGCCATATTTAGAAATGTCGATCTGGCGCGACAGGATGTGCGACGACATGTCGGCCACGATCGGCAGATCGGCCGGCACGTCGGGCGCGTCGGGGTATTCGACGCCGTCGATGGTCTCGTTGGTGCAGATGTGCAGATACGAGGCGTCGTCGCTCAGGCGCCAGGTGTCGCGCGCCGGCACGCGGGTGAAGTGGTCTGGCTCGCTCGACGCAGCGATGTTCACGCGCGCAAAGCGCGCTGCTTCCTTGGCCGACTTGCCCGACCAGGTACCGGTGTGAACGAAGTCGATCACCGGATCGGGCCGGCGCCCGGCCAGGTTGAGGGGCACGATGGCGTTCTGCCCGAGCCCCCCGCCCTGCTGGAACAGGATCTTGTAATTGGCCGGCACGTTCAGCAGCTCGCGCAGGTCAATCATCGCCTGGCGGTGGATGCTGGAAAATTCGGGACCACGGTGGCTCATCTCCATCACCGACATGCCGCTGCCATGCCAGTCGAGCATGTCGTGCGCGGCCTGTTGGAGCACCTCTTTCGGCAGTACGGCGGGGCCGGCCGAGAAATTGAAGATCTGGGTCATGCGGTCCTTTCGTGGAGGGTTATTTGCCTTGTGCGCTCTGCATGACTTCCTGCATCAGGCCATTCAGGCGCGGCGCAACGATGCGCTGGCCGATCGCCATGCTCTCGGCGGACAGGCGCGGGCTCAGGGCCATCATCTTGCGGCCCAGCGGCGTGCGATAGAACGCGGTCAGTTCCTTCAGCTCGGCGACCGTGTAGTTCCTGGCGTACAGCGGCGCGATGTCGACCATCATTTCATCGATCAGCGCCGGATCCTTGAACATGCGGTTGATGGCTTGCGACGCCACGGGCAAGACCTGCTCGACCTTGGCCAGTGCAGCCTTCTTTTTCTCGGCATCGGCGCCCGGATCGGAATTGATCACGGCCGTCATCTGCGCGCGCATCATCTGCGGCAGCGCCTTTTCCATCTCGGCGAACGACGCGGTCATCATCTTGCGCACGTCCATCGCGTCGAGCAGTTCCTTGACGGCTGCGTTGGCTTGCGGGCTGGCGGTGGTGGTAGCGGCCGGGGCCGGCGCGGCCTGCGCCATGGCAAACGATGGCGCAGCAGCGAGGGCGGCAACAATGCTCAAGGAACGAAGAAAGTGTTTCATCAGGAGTCCATGCGGGTGGCAGAGCCCGGCGACTTGGGACAATGGCCGGCCTGCCGGGCCGGCCATTCGAGGTGACAGCAACAGGGACGACAGCACGTCCCTGCTCATTACGATATTACTCGGGCGCCGGCTCGAACTCGACTTCTTCGAGGTCGGTTTCGACGATGCGCTGCAGGCCGGACAGTTTGGTGCCGTCTTCGACCGCAATGAGGGTCACGCCCTGCGTCGCGCGGCCCATCTCGCGGATCTCGGCCACGCGCGTGCGAATCAGCACGCCGCCCGTCGTGATCAGCATGATCTCATCGCTTGGCTCGACCAGGGTCGCGGCCACCACCTTGCCGTTACGCTCGGAGGTCTGGATCGCAATCATGCCCTTCGTGCCGCGACCATGGCGGGTGTACTCCGTGATCGGGGTACGCTTGCCAAAGCCGTTCTCGGTCGCGGTCAAGACGGTTTGCTGCTCGTTCTCGGCCACCAGCAGCGCGATGACTTCCTGGCCTTCTTCGAGGTTCATGCCGCGCACACCGCGGGCCGTACGGCCCATCGGGCGCACGTCGTTCTCGTCGAAGCGCACGGCCTTGCCGGCGTCGGAGAACAGCATCACGTCATGCTTGCCGTCGGTAAGCGCCGCGCCAACCAACACATCACCCTCGTCCAGATCGACCGCAATGATGCCGGCCTTGCGTGGATTGGAGAAGTCGCGCAGCGGCGTCTTCTTGACCGTGCCCAGTGAGGTGGACATGAACACGTAATGGTCTTCAGGGAAGGTGCGGTTCTCGCCCTGCAGCGGCAGCACGACGGTGATCTTTTCGTTGTCCTGCAGTGGGAACATGTTGACGATCGGCTTGCCGCGCGAGTTGCGCGAGCCTTGCGGCACTTCCCAGACCTTGAGCCAGTACATGCGACCACGGTTACTGAAGCACAGGATGTAATCGTGCGTGTTGGCGATGAAGAGCTGGTCGATCCAGTCGTCTTCTTTCGTCGCCATCGCCTGCTTGCCACGGCCGCCGCGCTTTTGCGCGCGGTATTCGGACACCGGCTGCGACTTCATGTAGCCCGAGTGCGACAGCGTCACGACCATGTCCTGCGGCGTGATCAGGTCTTCGGTTTCGAGGTCGCTGGCATTGTGCTCGATGGCCGAACGGCGCGCATCCTTGCCATTGTCGGCGTACTCGGATTTGATCGCCGTCATTTCGTCGACGATGATCGTGGTCACGCGCTCTGGTTTGGACAGGATGTCGAGCAGGTCGGCGATGTGGGTCATCACTTCCTTGTACTCGTTGACGATCTTGTCCTGCTCCAGGCCCGTCAGGCGCTGCAGACGCATCTGCAGAATTTCCTGCGCCTGTTCGTCCGACAGCTTGTACAGGCCGTCCGGCTGCATGCCGTAGTGCTTCGGCAGGTGCTCGGGACGGAAGGCTTCGATGCCGCCGGCCGCACCGGTTTCGGTACGGTTGAGCATTTCGCGCACGAGGGACGAATCCCAGGCTTGCTGCATCAGCTCGACCTTGGCGACCGGTGGCGATGGCGCCGCCTTGATGATCGCGATGAAATCGTCGATATTGGCCAGCGCGACGGCCAGGCCTTCGAGCATGTGGCCGCGGTCGCGCGCCTTGCGCAGCTCGAATACGGTACGGCGCGTGACGACTTCGCGGCGGTGCGACAGGAAGCACTCGAGCATCTGCTTGAGGTTCAGCAGTTTCGGCTGGCCATTGACCAGCGCCACCATGTTCATGCCGAACGTGTCTTGCAGCTGCGTTTGCTTGTACAGGTTGTTCAGCACGACTTCGGGGACTTCGCCGCGCTTGAGCTCGATCACGACGCGCATGCCCGACTTGTCGGACTCGTCGCGGATGTCGGAAATGCCTTCGAGCTTCTTGTCGCGCACGTTTTCGGCGATGCGCTCGAGCAGCGACTTCTTGTTCACCTGGTACGGCAGCTCATCGATGATGATCGCTGTGCGGGTGCCGTCGCGGCCAACTTCTTCGAAGTGGGTCTTGGCGCGCATCACGACGCGGCCACGACCGGTGCGGTAACCGTCGCGCACGCCCGAGACGCCATAGATGATGCCGGCAGTCGGGAAGTCGGGCGCCGGGATCAGCTCGATCAGCTCGTCAATGGTGCAGTCCGGGTTGTGCAGCACGTGCATCGCGCCGGCAATCACTTCGGACAGGTTATGCGGCGGAATATTGGTGGCCATGCCGACCGCGATGCCCGACGAACCATTGATCAACAGGTTCGGGATGCGGGTTGGCAGGACGGTCGGTTCTTTCTCTTTGCCGTCGTAGTTCGGCTGGAAGTCGACCGTGTCCTTGTCGATGTCGGCCAGGATTTCGCCGGCAATCTTGTCCAGGCGGCACTCGGTGTAACGCATCGCCGCGGCGCTGTCGCCGTCGATGGAACCGAAGTTGCCCTGGCCATCGACCAGCGTGTAGCGCAGCGAGAAGTCTTGCGCCATGCGCACGAGCGTGTCGTAGATCGACGAGTCGCCGTGCGGGTGGAACTTGCCCATCGTGTCGCCGACGACGCGCGCGCACTTCAGGTAAGGCCGGTTCCACACGTTGTTCATTTCGTGCATCGCGTACAGGACGCGGCGGTGCACCGGCTTCAGGCCGTCCCGGACGTCCGGCAGTGCGCGGCCCACGATCACGCTCATCGCGTAATCGAGGTAGCTCTTGCGCATTTCTTCTTCGAGGGAAATCGGGACTGTTTCTTTTGCGAATTGATCCATTGGCGGGTCGACTGCTTTCAGGCGAAAGTTATAAGTTACAGCGGGCGATTCTACCACGCGCGACATGCCAGTTGCTCAATTCCGGGCCATGCCTTTTTCTCAAGGAAAATCGCGCCGGGCATCTCCAAAAGTTCCAGTATTGTCGTCACCAGGGACACATGCTTGCATAAATGTTGCGCTTAAACAACGTCAAGCAACAAATGCTCGCTGTTTGATTTGGGTGCAGTCGTACGATTTTGGTGCGTGTGGCAGAATGGCCAGGAAGTCAATTGCTTGTTTCACAATACGAAACGGACAGAGCAGCTAACATGTTATTTTATTATCACCACATGGAGACTGTCTGAATCGACACGGAATTTACCGAAAGGAAAAGAATATGAAAAAAATGATCACTGTTCTGTTCGCAGCAACGGCCGCTATCGCGGGCGTCGCTTCTGCCCAAAGCGCTCCACCTTACGCGCCGCTGACCACTGACCTGCAAGCGCGCACTCCTTACAGCGCGTATGTGCAGGACAGCCGCGGCGTGATCGCACGCAATCCTTTCGGTCTGTGCTGGCGTACCGGCTACTGGACCCCGGCTGATGCGGTCCCGGGTTGCGACGCGCCACTGTGCGTCGAGCCAGAAAAGCTTGAAAACGGCAAGTGCGTCGCGCCACCAGAGCCAGTCGCACCACCACCTGCGCCTGCCCCGGTGCCAGAAGCAGCACCAGTGCCAACCTCGGAAAAAGTCAGCTACTCGGCCGACGCGTTCTTCGATTTCGACAAGGCCATCCTGAAGCCAGCCGGCAAGGCATCGCTGGATGAGCTGAGCGGCAAGCTGGGCGGCATGAACCTGGAAGTCATCATCGCCGTCGGTCACACTGACTCGGTCGGTACCGATGCCTACAACCAGAAACTGTCGATCCGCCGTGCAGAAGCTGTCAAGGCTTACCTGAAGGGCAAGGGCATTGAAGAAACCCGCATCTACACCGAAGGCAAAGGCGAGAGCCAGCCTAAGGCCGACAACGCCACTGCCGAAGGCCGCGCACAGAATCGCCGCGTGGAAATCGAAGTGGTCGGCACCCGCGGCGCCGCCAAGTAATCCAGCTGCACCGGGCCCTCAGCGGCCCCTCAAAAACCCCGCCACGGCGGGGTTTTTTCATGCGCGCAGCGATAAATTCGCCCCCCGTCTGCACGGGGGCGACCTTGCCCGCCGGGCAATGTCGATTTCCGTTATTATTCCGAGCTATGACGACGACAAATTCAGACCCATCAGAAATTCAGAAGTTCAGCGAACTGGCCCACCGCTGGTGGGATCCGACCTCGGAATTCCGTCCGCTGCACGAGATCAATCCCCTGCGCCTCGAGTGGATCAATGCGCGCGTGCCGCTCGCCGGCAAGAACGTGATCGACATCGGTTGCGGCGGCGGCGTGCTTTCGGAGTCGATGGCGAAAAAAGGCGCCAAAGTGACCGGCATCGACCTGTCCGAAAAAGCGCTGAAAGTCGCTGACCTGCACAGCCTGGAATCGGGCGTCGAGGTGCGGTACAAGCACATCGCTGCCGAAGACATGGCCCTGGCCGAACCGGGCCAGTTCGACGTGGTCACCTGCATGGAAATGCTGGAGCACGTGCCCGACCCGGCCTCGATCGTGCGCGCCGCAGCAGCCCTGGTGAAACCGGGCGGCCACCTGTTCTTCTCGACGCTTAACCGCAATCCGAAGTCCTACCTGTTTGCCGTGATCGGTGCCGAGTACATCCTGCGCATGCTGCCGCGCGGCACGCACGACTACGGCAAGTTCATCACGCCGGCCGAGCTGTCGCAATTCGTGCGCCAGGCCGGCCTGCAGGTCGATGGCCTCAAGGGCCTGACCTACAACCCGCTGACCAAGATCTATTCGCTCAACAGCGACACCAGTGTGAACTACATGGTGGCGTGCACCAAACCCCTGTGATCCGATGACCTTCCCTGCTTCGATTCCGGCGCCGCGCGCCGTCCTGTTCGATCTCGATGGCACGCTGGCCGACACCGCGCCCGATCTGGCTGCGGCCGTCAACTGGCTGCGCACCGAGCGCGGCCTGGCCGAAACGCCCTACGAGGTGCTGCGCCCTACGGCCTCGGCTGGCGCGCGTGGCATGATCGGCGCGGCCTTTGGCCTGGCGCCCGGCGACGATGGCTACGAAGAACTGCGCCTGGCCTGGTTCGACCGCTACCAGACCGCGATGTCGACCCATACAACGCTGTTCGACGGCATCAACGAACTGCTCACTGGCATCGAACAAGCCGGCATGGCGTGGGGCATCGTCACCAACAAACCGTCACGCTTTACCGACCCGCTGGTCCCGCAGATCGCGCTGGCGCACGCCGGCTGCATCGTTTCCGGTGACACGACGGCGTTCGCCAAGCCGCACCCGGCGCCCGTGCTGGAAGGCGCCCGCCGGCTCGGCGTTGCACCAGAACAGTGCTGGTACGTCGGTGACGACCTGCGCGATATCGAAGCCGGCAAGGCGGCCGGCATGATCACGGTAGCGTGCGCCTGGGGTTATTGCGGCGCGATTGCGCCGTCGACCTGGGGCGCCGACTATCTGTTCGACACGCCGGATCAATTGCTGGCTGCATTGCAGGAGGCTGCGGACAGTACGTCGCACGCGGATCGGGCGGCCTGATCGCGCCGCTCTACCGGTTCGCGCCGATCTCTTGCCATTAATGGCGCCCTCTTCCGGGCGCCATGTTTGTTTGTACCTCCCAAGGATGACGGCTTACATCTCTTTACGATTGATACAGGGATCCGTCTAGCTTGGAAGCGGCCTCGCCAGTAATCTACATCCATACGAACAAGCAATAACTTACTGGAGCAGATCATGGAAAACACGACCAACCGCATTCACCCGATGATGGCAGCCGCAGCAGCGTCGGTCATCATCGTCAGCCTGACCGGTGCCGCAGCGATCACGGGTCTGCTGCCATCGTCCAAGAGCGCGCCTGAGCCAATGCCGCTCGCCGCAACGTCGCCATACAATCTGCAGCAGCCTGGCATGCAGCAGCCTGGCCTCCAGGTACCAAATGGCTACGTGGTCCAGAACGGGCAGCTGGTGCCGGTCGCGGCGAACCAGCAGCAACTGGTCCCAGCCATGGTCCCGGCAATGGTGCCCGCCAACCAGCTGGCCTATGCCCAGCCGGTGGCACAGCAGCAGCAGCCAACCGTGATCATCAAGGAAAAGCCGGTGGTGCGCGTGGTCGAGAAAACCCGTGTGGTGCATGCAGCGCCGAAGCAGGTGCATTATGAACAACGGCGCTATGCAGAACCAGCGCCAGCGCAGCCGAACTATGTCGGCATCGGCACCGGCGCCGTCATCGGCGGCCTGATCGGTAACCAGATTGGCGGCGGCAATGGCAAGAAACTGGCCACCGTGGCCGGTGTGATCGGCGGCGGCATGCTGGGCAACGAGATTGCCAACCGCAACCGTTAAGCACGCAACAACCGCACGCCTCCCCCTGGCCGCAAGCTGATCAGCTTGCGGCTTTTTTCTTGAAGATACTGACGATGATGTCGCTCGGGAAAACGCTCAGGACCGGGATGGCGCAGCGAATCACGATGTACTGGAGATACAGCGACACCGGTGTGGCCTTGCCCACGTAGCGCAGCCGTTCCATCAGACCTTCCGCCCGCAGTGCGGGCAACTCGGCCGTTTTCACCATCGTGAACCCTTGTTTGAGCACCAGTTCACGCAGATTGCGCGGGTCAAAATAATGGACGTGCGGTGACGGCATATCCTTCTGCCACATGCGCTCGAACGGTCCGCGCCAACCGACCCGTGCCAGTACCTTGGACACCCGGTAGAAAAAGCCGCGGCTACTGGGCAGGTTCAGGATCAGAATGCCGCCATCATTCAGATGCGTGTGGCACGCTGCCAGCGCGCTGTGGATATCGGGGATATGCTCGATCACATCGTTGAAGACGATCGCATCGAAGCGCTCATCGCGGCCCACGACATCCGGGAAATAACCCGAGCGTACCGGCAAACCACGCGCCGCTGCCCGCCCACCCACCTCGGCATCAGGCTCGACACCCAGCACATCGAACTGACTGCGCGCCGCCTCGAGAAACCAGCCGTGCGCGCTGCCCACATCGAGCAGGCGGGGCTTGCTGGCTGAAACATGCTGCCTGGCATAACCTACAATGGTGTTGAAATTCTGGACGCGCAATGCCTTCAGGGCCACCTCGCGCTGCGCTTCATCCATGGCCACCGTACTGGGCGCGTTGATCGCCGGCGTCAACGCGGCACTTTCATACTTGCATGCGCGACACGTTGCGTGCCAGCCCGTTAGTCCCGCCATCTGAGAACCGCCACAAACGATGCATGTCATTTACAGATCCTGGTAGTTGCACTATCGACACTAACAGGGTATTGCAATTCTTCTATGCATTGAAGGTATTTCAACAGAAGTGACTTTCAGGCACAATTCGTGAAAACGACTGTACTTCAGCAGTTCATGGAGTACAATGAAACTTCTCGACACTGGGGGCGACCTGGTTTCGACGTGGGTTGCAAAGCAGCGCAGGGCATACCGAGGACTGGTTACCTCGTAAATACATCCAGAAATCAATAACTGCAAACGATAACTCGTACGCACAAGCAGCTTAATTGCTGCTAGCTCTACAACACCTCGCCTCTGGGGTGAGTCGCAAGACTAGTAGAGTCATTTACAGAGGCTAGGACTCAGCCGGGTTACTTGGTTGTTTCCGAAATTTAAGGTAACTCGCCTGTCCAAAGCGTGCACATCCGCGCTGTACGGGCTAAATTAAATGATAGTGCTAAGTATGTAGAACTGTCTGTAGAGTGCTTGCGGACGCGGGTTCGATTCCCGCCGCCTCCACCAGTATTCCAAAAAAACCGTCCTGTGGACGGTTTTTTTTCGCCTACGCTTCAGGCGGCGGGAATCGAACCCGCGGGACGCGGGGGATTTCCGGGAATTCGGGGAGCACCGCTCCCCGCCGGAAATCCGCCTTGCGCTTGCAAGCGCAAGGCTCTCCGATTCGTCTGACCAGAGGGAAATCGCCAAGGCGATTTCTTGCCCTCCCGCCTCTGCTAAAACGCCGCAGTTCCACATCAGAGAGCGACGTAAAAGCCAGCACCGCCAAAACAAACAAACCGCCCCCACACACCGCCCCCATGTCTTTCTAGCAAGATCAGCTATGATAGCGCCCCAACTAGCGCGTCAGCAGCATCCCGGAAAGCACATGAAGTCCACCCCCAGCACCACCCCAACAATACCGTCACGACGCCCGTCAAACTACCCCACGATCAACCTCCTGAAAGCCATCTCGGCCCAACTGATCGTCCTGCACCACCTGGCCTTCTACGGCCCGATGAGCGACCATACACGCCAGGCGTTCCCGGACCTGATGGACTGGCTCGCCCAGGACGCCCGCATCGCGGTCCAGGTCTTCCTCGTCATCGGCGGCTTCCTCGCCGCAAAGTCGTTGTCACCCAAGGGGTTGTCCGGTCCCGTCAACCCATGGAAAACCATCCTGCGCCGCTACACCAAGCTGGCGCCGCCGTTCTTCGTGGCGATCCTGCTGGCCGTCGCCGCGTCGTGGCTGGCAAGCTTCTGGATGACGCATGACGCCATCTCCGCGCCACCCAGCGGCGGACAATTGCTCGCACATGCCTTCCTGCTGCAGGACGTACTCGCTTATGACGCGCTGTCGGCCGGCGCCTGGTACGTGGCGATCGATCTTCAGCTGTATGCGATGTTCAGCATCCTGCTCTGGACGTGCAGTCGTGCACAGCCCATGCCGGCGCACCTGATCCCGGCCATGACAGCGATTGCTGTCGGCGCCTCGCTGCTGTACTTCAATCTGGACGCCGACTGGGACGTCTGGGCGCCCTACTTTCTCGGCAGTTACGGCCTGGGCGCGCTGGCCTGGTGGGCAAGCGATCCCACCCGCCGGCCGCGCTCGACTGCCGTCCTGCTGCTGCTGATGGCGGTGCCGGCGCTGCTTGCGCTAACGGTCGACTTTCGCAGTCGCATCGCGCTTGCACTGCTCATCGCGTGCGCACTGGTTGCGTTCGGCCGCATGCAATCCGCGTCAACCGCGCCCAGACAATGGCGCCTCATCAGCTTCGCCGGGAACATCTCATTCTCCATATTCCTGGTGCACTTTCCCGTGTGCCTCGTCGTCAATGCCGCGTTCACCCGCTTCGCACCGCAGGACGTGCTCGTGCAAACTGCCGGCGTCATCCTTGCCTGGATCGCCAGCATGATTGCCGGCGCCCTGTTTCATCACGGCGTCGAATTGCCGATCGGCCGCGCACTGATGGCGGCGCCAAGCCGCCGCCCGGTTCCCGCCTGATGCTGGCAACGTGACCCTAACGCATCCTTAACGCCCGCATCACGCGCACATAACGCGCCTTGCCGATTGGCTACTGCTGAGTTACCATAGCGCCGCCCTTGGGGAGTAGCCTGCTTCGCTTCAGAAGTTCTCGCATCAACATACTTGACGCTCAACGTCATGGTGCGAAAGCCTTTCGGTTGGCAAGACCATTGGCATGTTTGCGTGACGTTCGGGCCACGCGACATGCCTTTTGTCGTGCCCGATCGGAAAGCTGTTATGTCTCTCGTCGCCATTCTCATCCTCGCCTTCGCCATGTCCACCGACGCCTTTGCCGTCGCTATCGCCATGGGTGCACGCCGCCATCATGTACGGTTCAAGGATGCATTGAAGGTGGGCCTGCTGTTCGGTGTGATCGAGGGTGTGACGCCGCTGGTCGGCTGGGCACTGGGCAGCATTGCCGCTTCCTATGTCGAGAGCTGGGATCACTGGGTGGCCTTCGTCCTGCTGTGTGGACTCGGCGTGCGCATGATCCACGAAGGCTTATCCCCGCCCGAAGATGCCGAAGATTCAAACCGGCCGCTGTGGCTGCTGGCATTGACGGGCTTCGCCACCAGCATCGACGCGATGGTCGTGGGTGTGAGCCTGGCCTTCACAGCCACCCATATCGTCTGGCCGGCGCTGGCCATCGGCCTGGCGACATTGACGATGGTGACCCTGGGGATGCTGGTAGGCCGCCGCATTGGCGCCCTGGCCGGCAAGCGCGCCGAGATTTTCGGCGGCCTGGTATTGATTGCGGTCGGTTGCGTCACGCTGTGGGAACACCTGCAGTGACGCGCCCTTGCCGCAAAAACTGATTGATTACGAGGTCGGCCCCGGATCGGTGCCAGCCTCTTGCTGCACCATCAATTGCTTCATGATGGCTTCGTTGAACGCCGGAATATCGTCCGGTTTGCGGCTGGTGATCAGCTTGCCATCGACGACGACTTCGTCATCGGTCCATTCGGCGCCGGCGTTGACCAGATCGATCTGCAGCGTTGGCCAGCTGGTCATGTGCTTCGACTCGGCGATACCGGCGTCGATCAGCGGCCACGGCCCGTGGCAGATGGCGGCGATTGGCTTGTCGCCATCGCCAAATGCCTTGATGAAGGCGATCGATTCCGGGCTCGAACGCAGATTGTCGGGATTGGCAACGCCGCCCGGCAGCAACAGCAGATCGAAATCTTCTGCATTGGCGTCTTCCACGTTCAGTTCGACCGCGAACTTGTCACCTGGTTCCAGGTGATTGAAGCCCTGGATCTGCTCGCCCACTTTCTTTGGCGAGACCAGCACGACCGTCACGCCCTGCGCTTCGAGGAACTGGCGCGGCTGGGTGTATTCGACTTGCTCGACGCCATCGGTCATCAAAACGGCGACGCGGCGCGCGTCGAGCGATTGGGTTGCGGCTGGTTCAAGATGATCTGCCGGCTGCATGTTTTCTGC
The DNA here is from genome assembly GCA_014841835.1 of Oxalobacteraceae sp. CFBP 13730. Lineage (GTDB taxonomy): Bacteria > Pseudomonadota > Gammaproteobacteria > Burkholderiales > Burkholderiaceae_D > Telluria. Next base: position 626,627 of record JACYUQ010000001.1, read on the forward strand.
TTGTTGCATGGTGCCTCCTGGTCGATGGTTTGTTAATTCGTTGACATCGATTGTAAGGTGCCCGGCACATGTGTGGCGCGCGTATGCCACCAGGAACCGAACGTGTCACTCGAGCAGGTAGCACATATCGTCACGATCGCATGATGCGCTCTGCGTGCACAGGAAGCCATCCAGCCCCACCCGCGTGACGCCACCGAGACGGACACCGTGAATCGCCTCGCGCCGCAGCACGACCTGCAGTTCGCGATACGGAACGTCAATCGCAAAGCGCGCCAGCAAGGCGGCCAGTGCGCGGCTGCCGTCCCGCCCCGGCAAAAAGTGTGCGAACTCTGCGGCACTCAGTGGCCCCAGACGGATGCGGACGCCAAGCTCAGGCCGTAGCAGCCGCGTCCCCGCCGTGGCGCCAGCGCCCAGCTCGCAATTGCCGTGCGCCAGCCTGGTGCGCTGGCCCGGCGCGAGCACGTCCCAGCGCCCGGTAAATTGCTCGACGCGCACTGCGACATCGAAATAGTGCCCGAGCACACGCGCAATCAGGTCGGCGCTGACCACCCGGCTGCGCAGGGGCGCGGCAAACCGGGCCACTGCAATGGGATCGTCATCGCCCACGCACTGGCACCCCGGCGCCACGCCGGCCAGCGCCAGCAGCAGCGGCCGAAACCGGTCACTGCCCGCCGCAAGCGGTTCGCGCACGCGGTACTTGCACCAGGCGCGGTAGAACAACGCTACCTGACGGCTGGAAAACAGATCGAGAAAAGCGCGTGGACCGCTGTCGCGGTTGGTCAGTTCCCAGGCAGCGAACCGTTCCGTGTAGTGCAGCGGCAATGCGCCCATCATGCCAAGCAAACCCATCATCGCGGGCGTGACAGTGACCGTCGGCACGCCCGCGGTGACGCGGTCGATGGCCTCGATCTCGCTGGGTGGAAAGCCCAACCCGACGCTGTTGCGAAAGCGGATCACACTCCCAAGCGCCTGCTCGGGGCTGATTCCCTGCCGGCCCAGCCAGCGCAGCAGCAGCCGCACCGCCTGGAAGAATTCGTAGCGCTGCGGCTGCGCCAGCAGGTCGGCAATCACCGGCTACACCAGCGCCAGGCTGCCACTGCGCGGTTCACAGCGCAGCAATTCCTTGCTGCTCTGGCCAGAGAGCAGCACGAGCCGCGTGAAACTGTTCAGGTGAACATACAGCCCCAGAAAGCGGCTGACCACCTGCGCGAAGACGAACAGGCTGCTGCCGGCAAACGCCTCTTCATCCAGCGTCAGCCGCACCTCGGTGCCGTGCACGAGCGTGGCGCCGTGCCGGTTGCGCAGCCAGGCCGTGGCCGGCAAGCTGGTCAACGCAAGCAAGCCGGCGATCTGACGCTGCGAACTGCCCGAGCGCGCCAGGTCGTACAGTGCCAGCGTGTCGCGGAACGTGTCCAGCTCGGCCAGCGAGCGGTGATTCAGCGCCAGCTGGGCCACGAGGCGCCAGCCCGTGCCATCGCGGTTGCCGAACTGCAGCGGTGCCGACGGCTTGCGCAACAGGCGGATGGGCACGCCGCCCGTCGCCGTTTCGCTGGCCAGATCGCCGCCCGGCGCGCCGATACCCACGGCGCAGGCCGCCGGGCCATTGCTGCAGGTCAGGTCGAGCGAGGCAATACTTGTGTCGGACCCGGCCAGCGCCCGGTCGTCGTCGGTGAAGCCGATCTTCATGCGGTGCCGGCGATCGCCGCCATCGTCGCTACCGGCAAACCAGTAGCGCTGGCTGTCGCTGCCTTCGCCATGGCGCAGGCCGTAACAGGGACGACAGGCAACAATGCTCGTCTTGCCGTCGCGCGTCGTCAGCATCTGCACCGCGTCGATGCTGACAACCTCGACATGGTCTTCGTGCCGGCTCGGCAACACGTCGTACATCGCCGAACGGTGGGTGATGCGCACCGGCACGGCGGCTTGCCGGAACAGATTGACGACCGGCGCACAGCCTGCGATCAAGTGCTCGTTCGACAGTGCGCGCAGGACGCGGGCCAGGCCTGAATCGACGTGCACGCCGGCCAGCAGCATGTGCAGCGTGAAGCGGCGCGCGCCGGCGGGAAACATCGGCGCCAGCGCGGCCAGATCGACATCCAGGAAGTGGAACTTGTCGGGAAAAGCAAAGTATTCGGTCAGCAAACGGTAGGCGGGATGGGCATGCGCCGGTTCCGGCACCAGGGCTTCGTCAGTCTCGAGGCCGCCGAGCGACAAGGCGGGGCGGTCCAGGCGGCGCCAGCGGTCCTGCCCTTCCGTCTCGACCCAGGTCTCGAGCGTGTGCATGCACAGGCTGTCGATGAGGGCGGCTGTCAGCAGCGCATCGCCAGCGACGTGCAGCCGCAGGCGCGTCAGGCCCAGACCGGGCAAGCGCCGGCACGGCATCGCGCTATCGAACGTGATGCTGATGCGCGCGCCGGCGCCGGCCGGCAGCCGGATCCGTGGCGGCACATGCGCCACCGGCGAGAACCAGGCGCGCGCCACCGTCACGGGCGCCAGCGCCAGGCTGGCCGTGGTGCGGAACCGGCATGGCGCGCCGTGCGCCGCCAGCGATGTCATCTCGGTGCCGCGCGGCACCACGTGCACATGGCCGAGCGCAGCCGGGTGCGCGTGGGGGTCACGGTCATCCACATGTACGATCGAACAGCTCGGGATGCCGTGCAGGAAGTGCGGATACAGACTGGCCAGCAGCGCGCCGGTCAGCTCCGGATAATCGTCGTCGAGCTTTTTCGCGGTGCGCGCATTGAGCAGCGCAGATGCCTGGATCAGGCGCCGGATGTGCGGATCCTCGCTGCCTTCCGGCCCCAGGCCAAGCTCGGCGGCCAGGCGCGGATACTGGTGGGCGAACTCGCGGCCGACCGTGTTCAGGTACACCAGCTCACGTTCGTAATACGGCAGCAGCTCTTTCATCGCGCTCTCCTCAGACTGACACGCTACGGTCGATCAGATCGCGCACCGGGTCGTTGCGCAGGCGCAGTAACTACGCACCGATTAACGACAGGCGGTAGTGCGTGGACAGTGCCGCGTTCCCCGGTCTTGACAATAAGTCAGTAAAATCATGGGTTCCCCAAGCCGAGCCCGCATCATGACCACCTCCGCCACACCGATCCGTACCGAAATTCTTACCCTGTGGCGCCTGTCGTGGCCGGTGCTGGTGGGCCAGTTGGCCACCGTCGGCATGGGCGTGGTCGATGTCGCCATGACCGGGCACGTCAGCGCCGAAGAGCTGGCGGCGGTATCGCTCGGCACGGCCGTGTGGTCGATCGTGCTGGTGACCGTGATGGGCACGATGATGGCGATTAATACCGTCGTCGCGCACGAAATGGGCGCCGCGCGGCACGACCAGGTGCCCCATTCGGTACGCCAGGCCATGTGGAAAGGCCTGTTGGTCGGCACCATCGCAATGCTGTTTGCCAACCTGTGCACGCTGCTGTTCGACCATGTCGGGCTCGATGCGCACGTGGCTGAACGCGCGTCGCTGGTCGTGCACGTGATCAGCGTCGGCTTGCCCGCGTTTGGCGTCTACCGCGCGCTGTACGGGTACACGACCAGCATCAACCAGACCAAGCCGATCATGTGGATCGCGATCGCGGGCCTGCTATACAACACCCTGGTGAGCTGGCTGCTCGTGTTTGGCGAACTGGGCTTTCCGCGCCTGGGCGCGGTCGGCTGCGCGATTGCCACCGCCAGCGGCATGTGGCTGATGCTGGGCGTGATGCTGTGGTGGGTGCGACGCTCGCCCGCCTACCGCATGACCTACCCGTTCGACCGCTTCCAGGGCCCGGATGCAAAGGCCATCAGCAGCATGCTGCGCCTGGGCCTGCCGATCGGGGTGACGTATTTTGCCGAGGTCAGCGCCTTTGGCCTGATCAGCCTGTTGGTCGCGCGCTATGGCGTCGTACAAGTCTCTGCGCACCAGATCGCGCTCAATTTTGCGTCGCTCGTGTTCATGCTGCCGCTTAGTTTTGCGATCGGCATGCTCACCCGCGTCGGCCAGGCGATGGGCGAAGGCGACCCGGTGCGGGCCCGCTTCGTCGGCTGGGTCGGCGTGGGCGTGTCGCTGACGTTCGGCGCGCTGGCGGCGCTGTTCATCGCCATCTTCCGCTGGGAGATCGCGGCAGCTTATACGTCCGATCCGGCCGTGCAGCAGGTGACCGCGCATTTGCTGCTGTTCGCGGCGCTGTTCCAGTTGTCGGATGCGACCCAGGTGGCCACCGCATCGGCCATCCGCGGCTACCAGGTGACGCGCCCGCCGATGGTGATCCAGCTGGTCTCGTTCTGGGGCCTGTCGCTGCCACTTGGTTGCGTGCTGGGTCTGGCGCCGCAATGGTTCCCGTGGACGCCCGCCGCGCCGATGGAAGCCACCGGCTTCTGGATCGGCCTCGTGTTTGCGCTGACGGTCGCGGCGATGCTGCTGACCTGGCAATTCGAGAAGCTGGCGCGCCAACGTATCCGTGAGGGTGTGGCGAAAGCGTTGGTGTCCTAGTTTTTATGACATGTCATTACAGCGCTGGCTGTCTGACTCTGGTATCGTCTCGCGGTTGCTGTCAATTAAACATCCACCAGAGAAACTATGCGCCCTCTCCTTGTCCTCCTGGCCGCTCTCACGGCCGTTCCTGCCATGGCTGAACGTCTGACCCTCGACCGTATTTATGGCGATGCCTCGCTGGCCGGCGCCAGCGTGCGCAACCTGCGCGTCTCGCCCGACGGTGAACGCGTGACCTTCCTGCGCCCGCGCGCCGACGACCAGTACCGTCTCGACCTGTGGGAATACAACACCAAGAGCAAGGCCACACAGCGCCTGGTGGATTCCAAGCAACTGGTGCCGACCGAGACCTTGTCGCTCGAAGAAAAAGCACGCCGCGAGCGTGCCCGCACCGCCGGCCTGTCCGGCATCCTGAATTATTTCTGGTCGCCGGACGGCAAGCAGTTGCTGGTGCCGGTCGGTGGTGACCTGTACCTCGTCGATGCCGCCAAGCCAGAGAACGCACGCAAGGTCGCCTCGGGCAGCGTGACCGATCCGAAAATCTCGCCGCGCGGCCGCTATGTCTCGTTCGTGCGCAACCAGAACCTGGTCGTGATCGACCTGAAAAGCGGCGCCGAGCGCCAGCTGACCACGGATGGCAAGGGCACCGTGCACAACGGCGCGGCCGAGTTCATCGCGCAGGAAGAAATGAGCCAGACCACCGGCTACTACTGGGCGCCGGACGATTCGGCCATTGCCTATCGCCGCTACGATGAAGCGCCGGTGCCGGTGGTGCGCCGCTTCGAGATCTTTGCCGATCGCACCGAGGTGATCGACCAGCACTACCCGGCTGCGGGCGATCCGAATGTGCTGATCGACCTGATGCTGGTCGATCCGGCCACGGGCGTGCAGCGCAAGATCGACCTGGGCGCGGACAAGGACATCTATCTGGTGCGCGCCGATTTCAGCGCCGATGCGAAAACGCTCGTGTACCAGCGCCAGACGCGCGACCAGAAGCGCCTGGACCTGGTGGCCGTCGACGTCGGTTCGCTGGCGCAGCGCCCGCTGTTCTCGGAAAACTCCAAGACCTGGGTCAGCATCCACAACGACCTGCGCTTCCTGAAAAACCGCAAGGCTTTCATCTGGGCCTCGGAGCGCAGCGGCTACAACCACCTGTATCTGTACGATCTGGACGGCAAGCTGCTGCACCCGATTTCGCGCGGCGCATGGGGTGTGGACGATGTGCTGGCGGTCGATGAAGGCGCCGGCAAGGTGTATGTGTCGTCAAACCGCGACGCCGTGATCGACAAGCAGACCTACGCGCTGGCACTGGACGGCAGCAGCGCCGACAAGCCGGCCCGCATCACGCAGGGCGACGGCTGGCACGACGCGGCCTTTGCTGGGAATGGCAAATTGTTCGTCGACACCTATTCGAACCCGCGCACGCCGCCGCAAGTGTCGATCCGCCGCGCCGATGGCGCGATGGTCGAGTGGATCGAAAAGAACGAGCTCAATGCCAATCACCCGTACACGCGCCATCTGGCCGATCACCTGGCCACCGAATACGGCACGATGAAGGCCAACGATGGCCAGACGCTGCACTACTCGATCATCAAGCCGGCCAATTTCGATGCGACCAAACGCTATCCGGTGTTCCTGTTCACCTATGGCGGCCCGCACTCGCAGCGCGTGACCCGCGCCTGGGGCAATTACTTTGACCAGTACATGGCGCAGCAGGGCTTTGTGGTATTCCGCCTCGATAACCGTGGCTCGGGCCGCCGCGAGCGCGCCTTCACCGACGTGCTGTACAACAATCTGGGCAAGCACGAAGTCGAAGACCAGGTGACCGGCATCGACTGGCTGGCCAAGCAGAGCTTTGTCGATCCGAAGCGCATCGGCGTGTTCGGCTGGAGCTATGGCGGTTTCATGACACTGCGCCTGCTGTCGGCCGCATCGGACAAGATCGCGATGGGCGTGTCGGTGGCGCCGGTAACCGACTGGTCGCTGTACGACACCCATTACACCGAACAGTTCGTTGGCGCGACGCCGAAGGGCGATCCGGAAGCGTACAAGCGCAGCGGTGTATTTGCCCACCTTGATGGCATGAAGTCGCCATTGCTGTTGGTGCACGGCATGGCCGATGACAATGTGCTGTTCTCGAACACGACGCTGCTGATCGACGAGCTGGTCAAGCGCAACGTGCAGTTCGACCTGATGACGTATCCGGGCGCCAAGCACGGCATCTCGGGCCGCACCAGCCAGCGCCACGTGTATGGCCTGATTGAAGCGTACTTCAAACGCCATCTGGCCGAGAAGCCGGCAAACTAAGCCCGCTGCGCCAGACGTAAAAAAGCCGCATCGGAAACGATGCGGCTTTTTCTTCGTCCATTCACCAGCCGCAATCTGCAACTGGTGAGGGAATCCGTATTATGGACGTGGACGGTTTGCGCGATCAGCTGCGTCGTCAGCTGCATCTTCGGCTGCTTCGCGCACGTCGCCAGCTGCGTGCTGGACTTTGCCTTCAACCTGGTTTGCCAGACCTTTGGCCTGCTGTTCCTTGCTGTCCACCAGCTTGCCGGCGCCTTCTTGGATTTTGCCGCCAACTTCTTTCAGTTTGCCTTCGACTTGGTCTTTGTTCATGGTGATCTCCTTTGGTTGGCATGGCCGGTTGGCGATGCGATGAGTACAGATTAACGGAATGTTTCCAGCTCTTCTGTTAGCGCACGCACATAACCGGCATGTCGAATTGCGCGCCGTCTTGCCATTGGGAATGCTATTGTTTTAACAACACCTTCAACGTACGATCAAGACATCACCATGAATCCCCATACGCCGCCTTCCTCTGACGCCCAAGTGTCAGAGACACCCCTCACCCAGCGCAAACTTGCGCGCCGCGTCACGCTCGTCAATGGTATCGGCGTCCTGTTCATCCTGGGCCTGGCTGCCGTCGTGCTTGCCGCCGACGCCCTGCTGCTGATCTTTGCCTGCATCCTGTTTTCGATCCTGCTCTATAAACTGAGCGCGCTGCTGCATCAGCGCACCGGCATCAAGCGCAATAGTGCGCTTGTCATCGTCGTGCTGCTGCTCACCGCCATCTTCGGCCTGGGCGGGTGGGCGATGGCGCCGCAGATTTCCGAACAGTCGGGTCAGCTGGCCAAGGAGATCCCTGCCGCAGTCGAGCGCCTGCAAGCCGAAGTTGCGCAACATCCTCTGCTCAAGCGCGTGGTAGCCGAGCTGCCACCACCGGAAGACATCGTCAAGCAGATGGGGTCGCTGGTGCCGAATGCCGGCCTGTTCTTCAGTGGCATCATTGGCGCGCTGGGCAATATCGTCATCATCATTTTCGTGGGCATTTATTTTGCTGCGTCGCCGGGCGTGTATACCGGTGGCTTCATCCGCCTCGCGCCGCAACAGAAACGTGGCCGCGCACGGGAGGTCATGCAGGAGATGGGCGACAACCTGTCGAGCTGGCTGCTGGGCAAGGCCGTGTCGATGCTGATCGTCGGTGTCACGACGGCGATTGGCCTCAGCCTGCTCGGCGTGCCGCTGGCGCTGATCCTGGGCGTGATTGCGGGTCTGCTCGACTTCATTCCGTACCTGGGCCCGATCATGGCGGGCATTCCGGCGGTCTTGCTGGCGCTGTCGATCAGCCCTGACCTGGCGCTGTATGCGTTGCTGCTGTTTGCAGCGATCAATATGCTCGAAGGTTATGTGTTGCAGCCGATGATCGAGGCCAAAGCCATCGAATTGCCGCCGGCCCTCGTGATTGTGATGCAACTGATCTTCGGCACGCTGTTCGGCTTTGCCGGCGTGGCGCTGGCCACGCCGCTGGCGGCCGTGCTGTCGGTGCTGGTCAAGATGCTGTATATCGAAGACATACTAGGAGATAGACCCGGCGACAGACCCGGGGACAGATCCGCACAAGGGTCCTGACAACAACAAAGCCGCGCAATGCGCGGCTTTTTCGATCATGCTGCTGAAGTGAATCAGCAAACGTGCATCAGCGATTGCCTTTTGCAATTTCTTTGACGTCGCCAACTTTCTTCTGAGCTTTGCCTTCAGCCTGGTTCGACAGGCCTTCGCTCTGCTGCTGGCGGCTGCCGACGGCTTCGCCGACTTTCTCCTGCACCTTGCCAGCAACTTCCTTGGTCTTGCCCTTGACTTGATCCTTGTTCATTGCAATCTCCTTGCCCGTGACGTGGATGAGGCTTCACAGTAGGAGCATGTTCGGACCAGTTCTGTACGGCGTTTAACAAACAGGCTTGCGCCAGACGCTCGCCAGCCACGGTTGCTGGTCGCGTGGCAAACCGGGCGGCCGATAATAGTGGTGCAGCGCGACAAAGCCAGCCGCCAGCAAGAAACGCTCCCAACTCTCGTAGTCATGGTAGCTGCCATAGCGGTCACCGTTCCAGCCTTCCTGATTCTGGCCGCGCGGATTCGACGTGAACAGCACCCCGCCCGGCTTGAGCGTGCCGAACAATTGATCGAGCGTGTGTGGCAAGGCCGCACTGGGGACATGAAACAGCACCGCGTTGGCAAACACGCCATCGAACAGCGCCGCTGGCAAGTCGAGGTGCAGGAAATCCTGCTGCCACACGTCGCAACCACTGTACTGCCGCGCCATCGCGACAAACCGTTCGCTGCCATCCACGCCGATCGCGCGATGGCCCAGACCGCTGAAGGTCTTGAGGTCGCGCCCGGGCCCGCAACCCAGGTCGAGGATCGTGTGCGGCGCTGGCGTTGCGATCGCGCCCAGCAACGCATCAATGTTTTGACTTACGTCATGGTCGATCGTGCCGTTAAAGAAATCCTCGGCATGCTCGTTGTAGTGTTGCAGCGTACTGCGGGTGATGTCGTCATGGTTCATGCGCATAGTATGCCAGCGGGGCCGCCCGTTGCGGGATGCGCGCCTGCGCAAAATAATCTGAAAATATTTTATCGATGGCCCTAAAGTTTCCGAGAGCTCAGCCGTAAACGATTCAGACAACCGGGAATCCGGCCTGACAAACCCTGTTTTGGTGCCCATATGAACGCAAACGATGTCCTTGCGATATACGAAAACCTCGCTGGCCTGACCGGTCAGATGACGCATGCCGCCAAGGCAGGCGACTGGCACGAGTATGCACAATTGAATATGGAAGTCCGGGCTCAGGCAGCCCCGGCAGCCGCCGGCTTGCCGGCACTGACCGGCGCCAAGCGCCTGACCAAGGTTGATCTGTTGAAGCAGTTGATGGCCAACGATCGCGCCATCCGCGACGTGACCGAGCCATGGGACGACCAGGTCGATCGCGCTCTGCAGGCACACTGATCTGCCATCAAATCGTTGACCAAAGCACCTGCGGGTGCTTTTTTTACGCCCTGACACACCACCATGCAGACGCCAGGGCAACAAAAAAGCGCCCATCGGGCGCTTTGGTGGCCATCGAACTGGGAGCTGGACGGCGAATTCTGTGAGAGGACGAACCCCAGCTATCTGCTGGCGTCGCCTCGTGCCGGTTGCTGCCGGCGTCCGTTGCCACTGTAGGCAAGCAGACTGCTTCCAGACACAGGCGTTTCCTCAACGGTCGTCTGCTTGCCGCGCCACCTATCGTTGATGACTGCGCCAGACCCTGTGCTGTCTGTGATCTTGTCGATCACAAGGCCATTATAGCGCAGAATCAAAGTTGTGTAGACATTTCATTGTGCGGCTCGTCCAGCTGCGGTTCGACCGGTGCCGGCACCTTCTTCTTGCGGGCGAAACGCTGGCGCAGGCGCGCCATCATCGACATGCGCGGCATGGGCTGGATCATCGGCCCTGCCCGCTTGCGGCGGCGCAGAAGGACCAGCACGCCACCCACGAGCACCAGCACGGCGACCACCGCGCCGCCGATCCAGCCCCAGGGCGTAGAAGCTTCGGGCTCCGGTGCAGGGCGCTTGCGGGATGGCCGTGACGTCGCTGGCTTCGCCACCTTGTCCTGGACAACGGCGGACGGATTGGCGCCCAGCGCCACCTGCAGCACCCGTACCTTGTCTTCCAGCGTGCCGATCTGCTCGCGGAGCAAGGCATTCTTGACATCGAGCGCGGCGCACACGGGCGCACTGTCGGCGGAAGACGGCGCGCAAGTCGCGGCAGGCGCGGAGGCAGGTGCAGATACGGGCAGCGGCTTCGGCAATGGCGTTGACGCTTGCGCGGTCGCTTGCGCTGCCGATGCCGGTTCCGGCTCCGGTGCCGGCGTTGGCGTCGCCTTCGCTACGGCGAGCGGCTTCGGTGGCTTCGGCGGCTTGGGAAGCTTCGGAGGGGCCGGCTTGACCACTGCCTTCGGCCTGGATGCCGCAACGGGCGCAGCAGGCAGATCGGCCGCCAAGGGCGTCGTCGCATTGACCGGCACCGGCACCGGCATCGGCGCCGGAACCGGCACCGATGGCGGGACCGGGACCGGAACGGCAGGCGCCGGCGGATTCGGATTCGGATTCGGCGCAATGAACAGCGTCACGAGACGCACGTCGTGTTCGCCCCCATCGGCCAGTTCCAGATACAGATGCAGGCGGCTTGATTCAACCGGCGCCGACGACGTCACGCGCAGGAACTGTCGGCCATCGCGCTGGCTCACACGCATGGCCAGCGTCGACAGCACCGGTGGCATGCCGATATTCGCGCCCCGGTACACGTCGGGGCGCGCCAAGCGGGCCGCGACCGGGGTCGCGGGCGAGGCCAGCGCGGTCAGCTCGAGTTCCAGCACCAGCGGCTGGCCGATATACGAACTGATGCGCGGTTCGCCGAGCTCGGCTGCGCCGACGCCGCAGGAGAGCAAAGCACACGTGATGAAAACAGGGAGGCGGCTGGCCATAGCAACTAACAAGAGTGAAGCCCAAGCGTCATTAACGGACATTGGGATAAACTCTTTAATCCCAGCCTCTTGCATATCAGGACATGTCCATGGAAAACAGGATTGAGAAAGACAGCTTTGGTCCCATCGAAGTGCCACAGAACAATTTGTGGGGTGCGCAAACCCAGCGTTCACTTCACCACTTCCACATCTCGACCGAACGCATGGCGCCCGAGCTCGTCGCCGCCCTCGCCCAGGTCAAGCGCGCCGCAGCCGCCGTCAACCGCTCGCTGGGCAAGCTGCCAGCCGACAAGGCCGACGCCATCATCCGCGCCGCCGACGAAGTGCTCGACGGGCGCCATCCCGGCGAATTCCCGCTGGCCGTGTGGCAGACCGGTTCGGGCACGCAAAGCAATATGAACATGAACGAAGTGCTGGCCAACCGCGGCTCCGAGCTGCTGGGCGGCGAGCGCGGCGAAGCACGCCTGCTGCACCCGAATGACCACGTCAACATGGGCCAGTCGTCCAACGACATCTTCCCCACCGCGATGCACGTGGCCGCTGCGTGGGCACTGGCCAAGGAAGTCCTGCCTGCGCTGGCGCAATTGCGCGGCACGCTGCTGCGCAAGTCGCGCGATTTCGAGCCGATCGTCAAGATCGGCCGTACCCACTTGCAGGATGCGACGCCGCTGACGCTCGGCCAGGAATTCTCCGGCTACGTCGCACAGCTCGAATTTGCCGAAAGCGCGCTCAAGTCCACCTTGTCGGGCCTGCTGCAACTGGCGGCCGGCGGCACTGCCGTGGGCACGGGCCTGAATGCCCATCCCGATTTCGCACCGCGCATCGCGGCCGAACTGGGTTCGCGCACCGGCCTGTCGTTCAAGTCGGCGCCCAATAAATTCATGGCGCTGGCCGGACATGACGCGATGGTCTCGGCCCATGGCGCGTTCAAGCTGCTGGCCACGGCGCTCATGAAAATCGCCAACGACATCCGCTGGATGGCGTCCGGCCCGCGCTCGGGCCTGGGCGAAATCACCATCCCCGAAAACGAACCGGGCAGCTCGATCATGCCGGGCAAGGTCAATCCGACCCAGTGCGAAGCATTGACGATGCTCTGCTGCCAGGTGTTCGGCAACGATGTCGCGATCACGATTGGCGGCTCGCAGGGCAATTTCGAGCTCAATGTGTTCAAGCCGATGATCGCGCATAACTTCCTGCAAAGTGCGCGCCTGCTGGCCGACGGCATGCGCTCGTTCGATACGCATTGCGCCCAGGGGATCGAGCCGAATCTGGTCCGGATTGGCGAGCTGATGGAAAAATCGCTGATGCTGGTGACAGCACTGGCGCCGCACATCGGGTATGATCGCGCCGCGCAGATTGCCAAGACCGCATCGAAGGAAGGCCTGACCCTGCGCCAGGCAGCCCTGCAAAGCGGTTTTGTTGACGATCAGCAGTTTGACCAGTGGATCGTGCCGATCGATATGACGCGGCCTGATCCGGTCGAATAAACACCCAGTACCCGGGCGGCCTCGTGATCATCAGGCCGCCTTTTCATCCCCGAGGAAAGAATGCAAAAAATCGAATTTGAGTTGACAGCGGAATTTGTCGAAGTCAACCAGTTGCTCAAGCTGGCCGGCCTGGTCGACAGCGGCGGCGCCGGCAAGAACCTGGTCGCCAGCGGTGTGGTGAAGGTCGACGGCAAGCAGGAGCTGCGCAAGACTGCCAAGATCCGCACCGGCCAGATCGTGACATTGGGCGACGTCGAAATCACGGTTCGCTAAAAATAGACAGAAAGACAGCTTCTTATGTTTGCGGCTTAACAAACAGAAGTGGTCTTCATTGTTTATATTTTAAGACGTTAATCAACGGCTTATAGGTGAAAGCGATGGAAACCCCTGAAACCCGCGCACAGTCGCAGGAGCAACTGATCGGTGATTTGCGCCTCGTGATCGAGAACGCAGAAGAACTGCTCAAGAATACGGATCAATACTCGAGCGCGCTGTATCAGGATGCGCGCACGAAGCTGTCACTGGCCCTCGAAGCGGCCAATGAAGAACTGTCCCGTTTCGAAGACGCCCAGCTCGAACGCATGATGGCCGCGACCCGCATGGCCAACGAACAATTTGCTGACCGCTCGGGCGAAGCGCGCATTCTGCGCGCGTTTCATTAAGCCGCAACCTTGTCACCCGGCATCGCGCCGGGTGATTCATGCTTTTGTGTTGATCGAATTGCCCAGGTGTGCCGGCAGGTTTTGCGCCTGCGGAAGCGATGCAATCATCTGGGCGGCCGACGAGGCTTCGATGTCCATGGCGCGCTTGAGCATCGTCATGCCCACTTCCTGACGGATACCGGTTTCAGCCATGCTGGTCGACAGCTTGGCAATACTCGTGACGTCCATATACTTCTCCCAGAAAAAGACTCGTCAGTCTTTAACGACGCCGCGAGCCGGAACTTGAGGGTCGGCGCCCGACCATTTACCGACCCAGTCCAGCACCGCAGCAATGTCGTTCAGGTCGAGCCAGTCCATGCCAGGGCGCAATCCGGCCGGGCGCACCACGTCCGAGACCACCGCCACAATCGCCGCGTCATCGAGGTACAAGGCCGGCTTTCCCAGCGCCGGACGATGCACTTCCAGCTTTGGCAGGGTCTCCCACTTGTAGCCTTCGACCAGCGTCAGGTCGGCCGGCGACAGGCGCGCCAGCAGCTCGGCCAGCGGCGGCTCGGGCGCGGCGCGCAGTTCATGCATGATCGCGATCCGGTACGGCGAAGCAATCATCACCTCGGCCGCGCCGGCCAGGCGCAGGCGCGCACTGTCCTTGCGCGGCGGCTCGAGCTCGATATCGTGATGGCTGTGCTTGACGATATTGATGCGCAGGCCGGCGCCGGACAGGCCGGCAACGAGCTGTTCGAGCAGCGTCGTCTTGCCGCTGCCGGACCAGCCGACCACCGCCAGGACGGGCCCTGTCGCGCGATGGGCAGGCAACTCAGTACGGCGCACGGTAGCGGGTTCCACGGTAGTTCATCACGGCGGCCTTGGGCGTCAGGCGTTCGAGCACAAGGCCAGGCGCGACTTCCTCGCCTTCGCGACGCAGCATCTTGTCGACCAGCAGCAGGCTCTCGCCAGGCGTCGGCGAATAGATGTAGCCGCCAAACGCCAGCTTCGGGATTTCACGCTGGAGCGCATCCGGCAATTGCTGCAAGGTGCGCAGCGGTTCGTCGCCGCCTGGCTGCGCGGTCACGCTGGCGGTCGCCGGCGTGGCCTCGCGCGGCGGTGTGGACACGGGCGCTGTCGGCACGACCGGCGCCGGCGCCGGCTTCGCGCGCACCGGGCGGGGGTCGGCTACCGGCGCAGGTGCAGCTTGGACAACCGGCGCAGGCGCCGGCTGGACCGCCGGCGTGGGCGCGGGCACAGCCACTGGCGCGGTTGCCGGCGCCGTCACCGGCGCGGTGACGGGTGCAGTGACCGGGGCAGCTGCCGCTGCAGTGGCCGGGGCTGTCACCGGCGCAATCACGGGAGACGTCGCTGCGGCCAGCCGCACGGGCGGTTCGCCCGCAAGGCGTGGCCACAGCAGCGCCACGGCCGCCGCGACCACGACGAGGCCCGCGCCAAGCGCCAGGTAGCGCCGCTGCACGCCCTGCCCTGCCCGTGGCGCTGCATACGACGGCGCCGGTGCGTGGATGGTCGGGGCGTTGCCCAGCTGGCGTTCGGCTTGCGCCTTCTTGAGTGCTTCGAGGATGTACGACATATCAGGTTCCCGTCCCGCCGGCGGTCAGCAAACGGGGTTCGACCACGTTCGACAACTGGTTCAGACGCATATACGTGCGCGGCCCGGCCACGCCATCGGCCTTCAGGTCTTGCGCGGCCTGGAACGCGCGCAGCCATTCCTTGGTGCGTGCGTCGAGCGGTGCGTCGAGCGCCGGCGCCGTGGCGCTGTGCAGGCCTGCAAGTCGTTGCGCGATCCAGTCGACGTCAGGCCCGCGATCACCCTGGGCGACGACATCGCGAAACGCTGCCGGCATGCGCCAGAAGGTGGTGAATTCGCCGCCGAAACGCGCGACAAAGGCAGCGATGTCGACCTGCTCGCGCCGCTCGCCGTGGGCCAGCGTGACGCTGCGCTCGTCCATCGCGACCAGCACTGCGTGGCCGGTGCGTGGGCCGTCGTGCAGCGTGACCACCGCAGGCCGGTCGAGCAGGCGCAGTTCGTACAGGCCGCCCCGCCCCGCATGGCAGCGCAGATTGGCGCGCAGCGCGGCCTCGCAAGTGGCCTTCGGATCGGTACCCGCCAGGTTGGCGAACGACGGTCCCCACAGCGCCGCCAGCGCGCCCAGCGCCGCGGTCTCGCTCTCGAGCGTCGGCAGCGGCGTGTCCGGTGCAGCTGCGGTTGCGGTTGCGGCTACGGGTGCAGCGGCCGGTTTGGCGGCAGGCTTCGGCGCGGTCGACGGGGCCGACGCCGGCTTGACTGCTGCGGCGCGGGCGACCGCCTTGGGCGCCACATGCTGCGGCAGCATCTGCCACGCCGCCGCGCCCAGCGCCACGCAGGCCAGCGCCCCGCCGGCCAGCAGCGGCCAGCGGCGCGGCGCGCGGCGCGCGGCCGGATCGTCGGCAAAGACTTCGGCGGCCGCCCGGCGCAAAATGGCGCGCGTGACCTGCGGACTGTTTTCCACATAGGCGCCCAGCAGCGCGCGGTCGCACAGCAGGTTGATCCGGCGCGGCACGCCATGCGCCAGGCGGTGCACCAGCGGCGTCAGCGCGGGCGGGAATGGCGTGCCGACCGCGCCGGCCACGGCCAGCCGGTGCGCGATATACGCGCCCGTCTCGGCTTCGCCCAGTGGCCCCAGATGGTAGCGCGCGATCACGCGCTGGGCCAGTTGTTCGAGTTCGGGACGCGCGAGCATCGTGCGCAGTTCGGGCTGGCCGATCAGGATGATCTGCAGGAGCTTGCGCTCGCTGGTCTCGAGATTGGTCAGCAGGCGCAGTTGCTCGAGCACGTCGCTCGACAGGTTCTGCGCCTCGTCGATCACCAGCACGTTGTTCAGGCCCTGCGCGTGCGAGGCCAGCAGATAGCGGTTGATCGCATCGACATAGCCCTTCACGCCCGCGCCGGCCGCCGCCGGCGCCACCTCGATATGCAGCTCGTCGCACACGGTCTGCAGCAGCTCCTGCGCCGTCAGGCGCGGATTGAAGATATACGCCAGGCGACAGTTCGCGGGCACCTGCTCGATGAAGCAGCGACAGACGGTGGTCTTGCCGGCGCCGATCTCGCCGGTGAGCAGCACGAAGCCGCCGCCGCTGCCGATCCCGTACAACAGGTGCGCCAGCGCTTCGCGGTGCCGTTCACTCATGAACAGGTAGCGCGGATCGGGGGCGATCGAAAATGGCGAGTGCGAGAGCTGGAAATAGTGGTTGTACATGAATGACTAACGAATGCTCTGCGGGCTGCTCTGCGGCTTGAACTTGGCGCAGTATATTTTGCTTTTGTCGTTCGCGTAAGCGATCGTGCTGCCGGGGATCGACTTGCGCAACGGGTAGCGCGAGCCGTCGACCGCCCGAAACGGCGTACCCGCTGCGGCGCGCACCGACTTTTCCAGTTCGTCGGGCTTGGCCTCGAGGATCGCGGCCACGAACACGACGGCGCTCGTGTCGTCGCTGACCATGACTTCCTGCACCTTCGCGCCCCACAGCGACGCCTCGGTGCGGAACCAGTACGCCCCGCCCTCGCGCTTGTAGGCCGGGCCGAAGAATTCGGTGAGATACGCGTGGAAGTAGGCGTTATCGAGCTGGCTGCGGCACAGGAGCGCGCTGCCGATCACCGGCCCGAAGGTCGATGGCGCCGCCCCCACTCCCGTGGCGGCGCAGGCCAGCACGAGACCCGCGAGCAGCGACCGGCCGCGCGGCAGCAGCGTGGTGGTACGGCGGGCAACAACCGGGCGGATCATGGCGATACTCTCCTTCAGCGGCGCCCATTATGACACTGCGCGGCGTCCCGGCAGCCAACTGCCGGTCGATACGGCTGCACGCACGGCCGCTGTTGCTGTCACCGCGGCTGCGGCCAGCACGCCGCCGGCATCGTCCCGCACGGCGGGCTTGAGCAGATGACGGTCGAAGTCTGCCGGACGTGAACTGGCCCGCCCTTTTCTGCCAAGTGCGATACCAATTCAGATACCAATTCGGGTGACGGGTGGCACTGTCAGGCTGATTTGTCGAAAATAACGACGTCGCTGCGCGGCCCCACAAGCAATACCAGTTAAATACCTGTTGACAGCAAAGAGTGCCCTGCCTATAGTGCGATGACCCTTTTTCCGGTATGGATTGCACACCATGATCGACTATCTCATCGGCGTTGACGGCGGCGGCACCAACACCCGCGTGCGCCTGGCCAGCCGCGACGGCGCCGCACTGGCCACCGGCAGCAGCGGCGCATCCGGTCTGCGCCACGGCATCGACCAGGCCTGGCGCGCAGTGCTGGCCGCCACCAGCCAGGCCTTCGCCGCGATCGGCATCGACACCATTCCCCTGAAGGCCTGCGCGATCGGCCTGGGCATGGCCGGCGTACACAATAAAGAGTGGGCAGCGGCCTTGCGCGCCGCCGATCCGGGCTTCGGCGCCCTCGTGCTCGACACCGACGGCTTCACGACACTGATGGGCGCCCATGGCGGGCGGCCTGGCGCGATCGTCGCCATCGGCACCGGCAGCGTCGGCGAAGCCCTGCGCCAGGATGGCACGCGCGTCGAAGTGGGCGGCTGGGGCTTTCCCGCCGGCGACGAGGCGGGCGGCGCCTGGATGGGCCTGCGCGCGATCGGCCACGTCCAGCAAGTGCTGGACGGTCGCACTGAAGGCGGCGCTTTCGCCGACGCCGTGATTGCTGCCTGCGGCGGCGCGCGCGATCCGATCCAGGTCTGGCTCGGCCACGCCACGCAGACCGACTACGCGGGCCTGGCGCGCTTCGTCGTGGCGCACGGTGACAGCGACCCCGTGGCCACCGGAATCCTGACACAGGCCGGCACGGAAGCAGCCCGCATCGCGCGCGCACTCGATCCGTCGGGCAGCCTGCCGCTGTCGCTGTGCGGCGGCCTGGGTGACACGCTGCGCGCCTACCTGCCGGCCGAAACGCTGGCGCGCTGCACGGCGCCGCATGGCGACTCCGCCACCGGCGCACTGCGCATGATCGAACTGCATCTGAAGGACAACGCATGACAGACGACCGCACGACAGACGAACGTACAACCGACGAACCGCGCCATATCGTCAAAGGCAACATCCTCACCCCGGCCGGCTGGGTGCACGGCGCACTGCGCTTCGGTGCGCGCATCGTTGGCATCGACGGTCGCCGGGTCGACCCGGCCAACAACGACGACGTGTATATCGTGCCGGGCTTTATCGACGTGCACGTGCACGGCGGCGCGGGCCGCGACATGATGGAAGGCGGCGACGCCCCGCACGTGATCGCTGCACTGCATGCGAAGCACGGCACCACCAGCCTGCTCGCCACGACGATGACCGCGCCGGTGGAAGACATCGACCGGGCTTTGAGCGCCATCGGTGCGGCCTGCGCGGCGCGCGGCAAGGGCGAGGCGCGCATTCTTGGCGTGCACCTCGAAGGCCCGTACATCAACGCCGGCAAACTCGGCGCCCAGCCGCCGTTCGCGCGCGAGGCACACCTCGACGAAGTACGGCGCTTTCAAGCCCTGGCACCGATGAAGCTCATCACCGTGGCGCCCGAAATCGACGGCCACATGGCCCTCGTGCGGCAATTGACGAAGGCCGGCATCCGGGTCCAGATCGGCCACACCACCGGCGATTACGACGTCGGCGTGACGGCCCTGGAACACGGCGCGGCCGGCTTCACCCACCTGTTCAACGCCATGCCCGGCCTGCACCACCGCGATCCCGGCATGGTCGGCGCCGCGCTCGCGCACGCCGAATACGCCGAGATCATTCCCGACCTGCTGCACGTGCACCCGGGCGCGATCCGCACTGCCCTGCGCTGCATCCCCAAATTGTTCTGCGTGACCGATTCGACGGCGGCCGCCGGCATGCCCGATGGCGAGTACATGCTGGGCCGCCAGATGGTCCACAAATGCATGGGCGGCGTACGCCTGGCCGACGGCACGCTGGCCGGCAGCACACTGACGATGGACCAGGCACTGCGCAATCTGGTGGGCATGGGACTGTCGATCGAAGACGCCAGCCAGCGCGTCTCGACCCACGCCGCCGACTATCTCGGCGAAACCCGGCGCGGCCGCCTGGCGCCGGGCTGTCACGCCGACTTCGTGGTCCTGGACCGCGCCCTGAACATCAAAGCTGTCCATATCGAAGGAGAATGCCTGTGAATGCCACGCCCGCCACCACTGACGGTACCGAATCGCTGATGCTGCAAGAGGCGCTGTCGTCCGGCGACTGCATCGCCCACGCCCTGACGCAGGATGCCGACCGCTACGCCGCGCTGGGCGAACAGCTCCGTGCGACCCAGTTGCACAGCGCAGTCACGGTGGCGCGCGGCAGCTCCGATCACGCATCGGGCTACCTGGCCTACCTGATCATGTCGCGCATGGGCCGCCTGGTCACGTCGCTGCCGATGTCGCTCATCACGTTGTACAAATCGCCGATCATTGCGCGCGACACGCTTGCCATCGCGATTTCGCAATCGGGCCAGAGTCCCGACGTGGTCGAGCCGATGCGGTATTTCCGCGCCGGCGGGGCCGTGACGGTGGCGCTGGTGAACGACGCCGCTTCGCCGCTGGCCGATGCCGCCGAGTGGACGATGCCACTGCATGCCGGCAAGGAGCACAGCGTGGCCGCCACCAAGAGCTTCATCGCCAGTCTGGTGGCCGGCGCGCGCCTTGTCGCCGACTGGCAGAACGACCCCGAACTGAAAGATGGCATCGCCGCCCTGCCCGACGCGCTGCGCGCAGCCCGCAGTTTCGGCCAGGACGGCGACTGGTCGGCCGCCATCGACGTGCTGGCGCCGGCGCGCAACATCATGGTGGTGGGCCGTGGCATCAGCTTCCCGCTGGCGCTCGAGGCGGCCCTTAAATTCAAGGAAACCTCGGCGCTGCAGGCGGAAGCATTTTCGGGCGCCGAGATCAAGCATGGCCCGATGGCGCTGATCGAGGACGGCTATCCGCTGCTGATCTTCGCGACGCGCGGGCCCACCCAGGCCAGCCTGGTGGCGCTGGCCGACGACATGCGCGCACGGGGCGCGCGCGTCCTGCTCGCGGCGCCGGCCGACATCGCCAGCCGCGACCTGACGCTGCCCACCGCCGCCATCCCCGACCTCGATCCGATCGTCGCGGCGCAGGCGTTTTATACAATGGCGGCCCGGCTGTCGGCGGCGCGCGGCATGAATGCCGACCAGCCGCGCCACCTGAGCAAAGTCACCAAGACGAACTAACCGACCGAATCCCGCCCGACTCTCACCCATGAACGACTACCTCGACCTGGCCGGCCAACTGGTGATGGTGCGCCTGTTCGGCACCGAACTCGATGCCGACACCGACGCCTTCCTGCGCACCTACCGCATTCGCGGTGCCTGCCTGTTCCGCCAGAATATGGTCGACGCGGAGCAGCTGACCCGCTTCACTGGCGCGCTGCGTGACGCGATCGGCACGCAAGCCCTGATCGCCCTCGACCAGGAAGGCGGCGCCGTCGTGCGCTCGACCTGGGTGCCGGCGCCGCCAAGCGCGATGGTGCTCGGCGCAGCGGGCGATCCGGACCTGGCGCGCGAGGTCGGCGCAGCCGTGGCGCGCGCGGTGCGTGCGCTGGGCTTCAACTGGAACTTCGCGCCGGTCCTGGACCTCAACAACAACCCGCACAATCCGGTGATTGCCGAGCGTTCGTTCGGCGCCGATCCCGAGCAGGCGACGCGCATTGCGCTGGCGTGGATGGAAGGCAGCGAACGCGAAGGCGTGGCCTGCTGCGTCAAGCACTTCCCCGGCCACGGCGACACACACGTCGATTCGCACCGCGACCTGCCGTACGTCGACAAATCGCGCGCCGACCTCGAACGCTTCGAGTTCGCGCCATTTCGCATCGCTGCGCCCCATGCGCCGGCCATGATGACGGCCCACATCGTCTATCCGGCGCTGGACCCCGCCAATCCGGCCACCATGTCGCATGCGATCCTGACCGGCGTGCTGCGCGAGCAATTCGGCTACGACGGCGTGATCATCACCGACGGCATGGACATGCATGCGATCGCGCACCGCTATGGTGTCGGCCAGGCGGCCGTCAATGCGCTGGTCGCTGGCGCCGACATGGTCATGGCCATCGGCACGCGCGATACGCAGATCGAAACCGTGCACGCGATCGCCGCCGCGATCCGCGACAACGTGCTGCCGCTGGCCGCCGTGCAGGCGCGCCTGGCGCGCCTTGGCAAACTGGCCGATGCGCACCCGGCCGGCGCGGTCGCTTATACGGCCGAACCGGATGACCGCGCCCTGATGGAACGTGCGTGGCGCGCGGGTCTGACGGCATTGCGCTCGCCCCAGCGCCCGCCGCGTGGCGCACCCGTGCGCCTGATTGCACGCGCCGACGTGATCAGCGATGGCGTGTCCGAGGCCGGCGTGCCGGCCGCCAGCATCGCGGCCGCACTGTCGCAACTGTATGACGTCGACCTGGTGACCTTCGCCGACAGCGAGACCTTCGACTGGACCGCGCTGCCGGCCGACGGCCGGTTCACGATCCTGGCCTCGACCGCACGCCGCCGCTACGGACTGCACGCTTGCGCCACCTGGCGGCCCGACCTGCACCTGGCCTTGTGGAATCCGTACCAGGCGCTCGACTTTCCCGGTCCTGCACTGCTCACCTATGGCTTTGCGCCGCCCGCGCTGGCCGCGGCCGTGGCCTGGCTGGCCGGCGAGATCGACACGCCAGGGGTCTGCCCGGTACCGGGTTTTGACGGGCCGTGACAGCGGCAAAGTAACGCGATGTAACGACACGGGCACCGCAGCACATGCTGCGGCACAATTGCCAATCCAGAAAAAGCTGGATATATGGGACAATACTTTTTTGTCCGAGCTTGGCATTTTTGCTATATTGCAAAACGCACATTTCGTATATTTTTTGTCTAGATAGAAGGATAACCAATGTCCCAATTCCGTCTCGCCCGCCTCTGCCTGATGCTGGCCGCCGTCGGCCTGAGCTCCGCTGCCGTGATTCCTGCCGTCCATGCACAGGACAAGCCTGCTGCTGCCGCCGCTGCAGCGCCGAAGGACACCGTCCGCCCAGAGCTGTTCAAGCTGCTCGACCCGGCGCAGATCAAGCCGCTGATGGATGCAAAGAATTACGCCGAAATCCAGAGCCGCGTGACGCAGGCCGAAGCGTTCCCGAACCGCACGCCGTATGAAGACTATGTCGTCAACCGCATGAAGCTGTCGCTGGGTTCGGCGACGAACGACAACGCCATCTCGATCCCGGCCCTCGAAGCCGTCATCGCATCGGGCCGCCTGTCGGCAAACGAGCAGGCCGACTTTATCCAGGCCCTGGCGAACATGCACTACAACGCCAAGGATTACCCGAAGGCGATCGAGTGGTTCAAGCGCTACCAGAAAGAAAGCCCGACGCCTGAAAAAGTCGCCGCCCCACTGACCCGCGCCTATTACCTGGGCGGCGATTACGCCAGCGCCAGGGCAGCGCTGCTGCCAGCCATCGAGGCAACGGAAAAAGCCGGCCAGAAGCCAAGCGAAGAAGACCTGCGCCTCCTGGCCTCGTCGGCCAACAAGGTCAAGGACGATGCCGGTTACCTGGTCGCACTGGAAAAGCTGGTCGCCCACTACCCGAGCGACGACTTCTGGACCGACCTGCTCAACCGCGGCGTCGCGCGCAAGTCGGGCTTCGATGCGCAGACCAACATGATCAACGTGTATCGCCTGGAAGCCGCTGCCGTCAAGCAGATGGCGCCAGAGGAATATGTCGATCTGGCCGAACTGTCGCTGCGTGACGGTTTCCCGACCGAAGCGAAGAAGACCATGGACGCCGGTTTCGCCGCAGGCGTGCTGGGCAAAGGCAGCAATGCCAAGAACCACAACGCGCTGCGCGACAAGGCCAACAAGGGCGCGGCAGACGATGCCAAGAACATCGCTGCCGGCGAAGCGGGCGCGGCCAAGGCCAAGACCGGCGCCGGCCTGGTCAACCTGGGTTGGGCGTACGCAACCATGGACCAGGGCGACAAGGGCGTCGGCTTCATCCAGCAAGGTATCGCCAAGGGCGGCCTGAAGAACGCTGAAGAAGCCAAGCTGCGCCTCGGCATGGCACAAGTTCGCGCTGGCAAGAAAGCCGATGCGATCTCGACCTTCCAGACGGTCAAGGGCGGCGGCGGCGCCGGCGACCTGGCCAAGTACTGGCTGGTGCTGCTGCAGCAGCAGAAGTAAGACTGCCGCTGTCGATGGACCCGCAAAAGCGGGCCAGGCCCAAGGCCTGGCCCGCTTTTTTCATGTCAAAAGCCGAAAGCCAGCGAAAGCCGGAAAGCCGGGGTCAGGTCTGACATTTGGACACGAACTCTTCCTCAAAAGCCGGGGTCAGGTCTGACATTTGGACACGGACTCTTCCTCAAAAGCCGGGGTCAGGTCTGACATTTGGACACGGACTCTTCCGTAGCCCCTTCACGGAGCATTCATCAACAGACTTCTTGTTGAGCTCGTGTCCGAATGTCAGACCTGACCCCGCTGGTCGGTTTCAACAGACTCCTTGTTGAGCTCGTGTCCGAATGTCAGACCTGACCCCGCTGGTCAGACCTGACCCCGCTGGTTCCTGCTAATTCTGATCACGCGTCCGACTCTGGAACATCGAACTGGCGCGTTATATCATCAGGATGAGAGTTCGCGCCGGATGATGTCTGCGCCCGCGTTCAATGCCGCCAGCTTGGCGCGCGCGATGTGGCGTGGCAAAGGCGCCATCCCACAATTGGTGCAAGGGCACAGTTTGTCGGCATCGACGAACTGGAGCGCCTTGCGCAGGGTGTTGGCAACTTCTTCCGGCGTTTCGATACTATTGCTTGCCACGTCAATCGCACCGACCATCACTTTTTTGCCGCGAATAAGTTCCAGCAGATCCATCGGGACATGCGAGTTATGGCATTCCAGCGAGACGATGTCGATATTCGATTTTTGCAACTGAGGGAAGATGGATTCATATTGCCGCCACTCCGACCCCAAAGTCTTTTTCCAGTCCGTATTGGCTTTGATGCCGTAGCCGTAGCAGATGTGGACCGCAGTTTCACATTTGAGGCCTTCGATGGCCCGCTCCAGCGTGGCGATGCCCCAATCGTTGACTTCATCGAAAAACACGTTGAACGCAGGCTCGTCGAACTGGATGATGTCGACGCCGGCGGCTTCCAGTTCACGCGCTTCCTGGTTCAGGATTTTCGCAAATTCCCAGGCCAGCTTTTCGCGGCTTTTATAGTGGCTGTCGTAGAGCGTGTCGATCATGGTCATGGGGCCCGGCAAGGCCCATTTGATCGGCTGTTTGGTTTGCTGACGCAGGAATTTGGCATCGTCGACAAACACTGACTTCGGGCGGCTCACGGCGCCAACCACGGTGGGCACACTGGCGTCGTAACGATTGCGGATCCTGACAGTCTCGCGTTTCTCGAAGTCGACACCGTCCAGGTGTTCAACGAAGGTCGTGACGAAATGCTGACGCGTCTGTTCACCATCGCTGACGATGTCGATGCCTGCCTGTTGCTGGTCGTCGAGGGACAGGCGCAACGCATCCTGTTTGCCCTCGGCGAGTTCCTCGTCCTGCAGTTTCCAGGGCGACCAGAGCGTCTCTGGTTGTGCGAGCCAGGCGGGTTTCGGCAGGCTGCCGGCGGTTGAAGTGGGCAACAATTTTTTCATATCAGGTCGATTTATATGTTTGGTGATCAGAGGGTGTAGCTGGCCGCCCAGCGCTCGAGGATCGGTTGGTATGGCTTAATAAAGTGTTCTTCAGCAAATTTCCCCTGTTTGACGGCGAGCTGGCTACGCTCTTCCCGGTCATACACGATCTGCGTCAATGAGTAATCCTGGTGTTTCAATTTAGGCTGAAAACATTTGGCCGCCGCAGAATTGGCGTTGTAGATTTCGGGCCGGTAGATCTTCTGAAACGCCTCCATGGTGCTGACGGTGCCGATCAGTTCAAGATCGGTGTAGTCGGACAGCAGATCGCCGACAAAATAGAATGCCAGTGGCGCAACGCTATCGGGCGGCATGAAGTAGCGCACCCGCAGCCCCATCTTGCTGAAGTATTGATCGGTCAGCGAAGGTGCATCCTGCAGGTATTCGACACCCAATACAGGATGTTGATGTTCGGCGCGGTGGTACGTCTTGTTGGTTGAAATACTCAGGCAGATCACCGGAGCCTTGACAAAATTTTCCTTGTAGACCGTCGAGCCAAGGAAGCACTGGAACAGCTTTCCGTGCAGGTCGCCAAAGTTATCCGGGACGCCAAATTCCTGTCGATCCTTGTTGTGATCCGACAGCAGCACGCTGAAATCATAATCGCGCACATACGAGGAAAAGTTATTCCCTGCGATGCCGTCGATGCGCTCGTTGGTCTCGCGATCGACGATGCTGGTTTTTAATATCTCGATCAGCGGGAACGCATCACCACGTCCTGTGCCCCCCAACGACATCTCGACGGACACGATATCGAGTTCGAGAGAATAACGATCCCCCCTGGGATTGTCCCAATGGGCCAGCGCATTGAAACGCGCGTCCATCATCTGCAGTGCCTTGCGCAGATTCTCCTGGCGGTGCTCGCCTCTGGCCAGGTTGGCGAAATTGGTCGTGATACGCGTGCCATCCGCCGGACGGTAATGTTCGTCGAAACGGACGGTCTTGATCGCAAACGTGAAATCTTCATTCTTCATAGCCAGGTGCTCCGGGATAGAGAGCACGACATGTGTGCCCAACCCGATGCAGTATGCCCACGCCGTGGAATGAATAAAAGTGATGTTAACTCATCAAACGATGAGTTCCGCTCATGATTCGCGTCTCAAGTGTCACCAAGCTTGCAAAAGCTCACGTCTTGATGTGCGCTTCCAACCCGGTTCTCCCAGGCGCGACCGCCTCAGCCAGCACGTGCCGGTCGGGATAGTCTCCACCGTTCTGCGTCCGAAACGCAATGGGGGCAGCATCGAACAGGTCGCGCAGGCTCGTTCGCCATGCGGACTCGATGGCGGCCATGCGCCCGGCGTCGATGCGCGCAGCGTTGTAGGTGGCAAACGTTGGCAATACCTGCATGCCGGGAAAGAACAGGGTGCCATGGGTGATGGGGAACAGCAGCTGCTCGAGGGGGCCATTGATACCACGAGCTGAGTAGTCGATTTGCGGTCCGCCGACGGTGACGGCCAGCATGGCACGCTTGCCGGCGAAGCCGCCTTCGCCGTAGCGATACGCGTTGCCCGCGCCTTGGTAACCGTAAGCCAGGCCGAACGCCCAGACCCTGTCGATCCAGCCCTTCATCATCGCCGGCATGCCGAACCACCAGAGCGGAAACAGCAGGATGACAGCATCGGCAGCGCGCAGCTTTGCTTGCTCCCGTTCGACGTCCGGCGTCTGGCTGCCGGTGGCATAGGCATGACCCGATTCATCGATGAACGCCAGACGTTCGGGGTTCACGCGGGTCCGGAAATCGTTTGCATCGAACACAGCCTTCCACCCCATTCCGTACAGGTCGGACAGGGTGACGGTGTGCCCCTGTGCCTCCAGGGTTTGAATGGCAATCTCCACAAGGTGACGGGTGGCCGAGGTCGGTTCCGGGTGTGCATACACGAGCAGCACGTTCTTTCTGGTCGTTGAGGGCATATCAGCGCTTCCTGCAAGAATGATGGGAGCTCGCCAGTGTGATCGGTCCTCGGGTATCTGTGAAATTGCATTGTTTTTGACCTATCATCCATCGGATGAATACCAAAACCACGCTTGACCTCAATCTTCTGGTGACGTTGGAAGCGCTGCTGATCGAGCAGAACGTCACGAAAGCTGCCCAGCGTTTGCACCTGAGCCAGCCGGCAGTGAGCGCGCAATTGCGCCGCCTGCGCACGCTGTTCGACGATCCGCTGTTAATTCCTCTACGGCGCGGTATGGCGCCCACCAGCAAGGCGCTCGAATTGCTCGAGCCACTGCGCCGCTCGCTGGACCAGCTGCGCTCGACTATGGCCGGGCACCATCGATTCGAGCCGGAAACGGCCGCGCTCGACGTCAACATCGCCTGCACGGACTATGTGCAGGCTGTGCTCGGGCAACCGTTCGTGTTAATGCTGCGTCAACGTTTTCCCGGCGTAAGAGTCGCCTTGCACCATCTCGATCCGAACGGGCTGGAAGCAAAAATGGCTGAGGGCGACATTGATCTTGCGCTGATGACGCCGGGCGAGGCGCAAGGCAGTCTCCGCAGCCGTCATTTGTTTGACGAGCGTTACGTGTTGATCGGCAGGCGTGACCATCCAAAGTTGTGCCCCGGGATATCAGTCGCGCAGTTCTGTGCGCTGGAGCATGTCATTGTGTCACTCGATGGCGGCGCGTTCTCGACCCCTCTCGATAGCGGGCTGGCTGCGCTTGGACACCAGCGCAAGGTGGTGTTGTCGGCGGCGTCATTCCTGTTTGTGCCTGGGATTGTTGCGCAGTCGGACCTGGTGGCCCTGGTACCGGAACGCCTGGTGCGCAATGCTGCAGTGATGCTCGACGCCGTCGATTGCGCCTTCCCAGTTCCCGGCTTTTCGGTCAGCATGTTGTGGCATGAACGGCATCATGGTCATCCTGCCCAGCGTTGGCTGCGTGCCATGATTGCGGAGTTCGCCGAGCGGCTATGAGCGGACATCCAGGTTCATGTCGCTGGCAGAAACTCTTCCGGGATTGACGGCCTGATGGGGCAGCGGACATTCATTGCGCTGCCCTACCGGCCGGTTGCTCCTTACTTCTGACCCAACATCGCGACAAGTTCGTCGTACCCGCCGACGCGCTTTCCGTCGATATAGGTCTGCGGCGTCGTCTGGACATCTTCCGCCTCCATGAAGGCATCTACTTCGCTACGGGTCGTCAGTTGATGATCCTCGACCTGGTAACCGGCCTGCTGTAATAGTTGCAGTGACTCGACGCCGAACGGACAGATATGTTCCGGGGTGACCATGCGGTGCAGCACTGCTTTTTTCGATTCCATTGACATGTTATTCCTTTGCTCTTGACAGGTTATTGGCGGTGACGCCACGGGCCGTTACATTGTGGCTCCACAGTAAACAGGCATGACGGCCCGCGCCGTGCGTGAACGCACCCACGGTCGCCCTGCCCGCGCACCGATTCGCCATTCTGTGTGCGCGTGCGAACACAGCGTTTGACCAGTCCTCGCGATAATTCTTCCATTCACATGGGAGAAATGATGACAACGGTACGCAAGGGCCAGGCGCCCGCCAAGCTGGGGCGCAACGAATTCCACCTGCAATTTCGCCGCACCTTCCAGGACCCCGGCTACGACGCGCTCGAAAACGAGCTGGCCGCCATTGAGGCGGTCGCCTGGGACGCTTACCAGGACGGCCGCAAGGCCCCACGCACGGTGAAAGCCGGCCCTGGCTTTGCCGATCCCGACTACGACCTGTCGATCGACTGGAAAGCCGCGCGCGACCGCCTGCTTGAGGCCGAGAAGCACCAGAAGAACCCGGACACCAAGAGCCGCATCCTGGTCATCAACGCGTCGGCCCGCAATGACGGCACCTGCCCGGGCGAAATCTCGAAAAGCTGGCGCATGTCCGAGATGGCGCGCGAGATCATCGAAGCCGATGGCATCGAGGCCGACATCCTCGATCTCAGCCTGATCAACTCCGACTACGACCGCCACATCCACCCGTGCAAGGGTTGCGTCTCGACCGCCATGCCGCTGTGCCACTGGCCATGCAGCTGCTACCCGAACCATGCCGAGCGCCAGGTCAATGACTGGATGAACGAGATCTACGAACGCTGGGTGCTGGCGCATGGCGTCATCATCATCACGCCGGTCTACTGGTACCAGACGCCGGGCGTGCTCAAGCAGATGATCGACCGCCTGGTCTGCGCGGACGGCGGCAATCCCGACCCATCCTCGACACAGGGCAAGAAGGCCGAAATCGCCAAGCAGATCGAACGCGACGGCTGGGACTATCCGAAGCACCTGGCCGGACGCGCGTTCGGCCTCGTGGTGCACGGCGACGTGGCCGGCATCGAGGGCGTGCGCCGCTCGCTGTCGGACTGGCTGGAATGGATGGGGTTGATCAGTTCGGGCAGCTTCGGGCAGCTCAACCGGTTTATCGGCTACTACGAATCGTATGCCGACAGCCACGAGACGTTCGACGCCGACCATGCGGTGCAGGAAGAAGCGCGCAACGTCGCGCGCGCCGTGGCGACTGCCGTGCGCGAAGTACGCGCCGGCCGTGTCGCCGTGGCCAGCCAGGATCTCAAGCAGCCGCGGCCCAAGTAAGCCCGGCGCCATCAGCCTGCACCGCGCGGTGCACGCTGATGGCGAACCTAGACGGCCGTATAACCGCCGTCGATGACCATTTCGTGGCCATTGACGTACGAGGCCATGTCCGAACACAGCCACAAGGCCGCCTGCGCGACTTCGCCGGCTTCGGCAAAGCGGCCCATCGGGTGGGCGGCCTTGAGCTTTTTCTCGATGCCCGGGTCGCGCTCGATCGCGCGCGCCAGCATCGGCGTTTTTACCGCTGCCGGGCACAGCACGTTGACGCGCACGCCGTCACGCGCGTACTCGGCGGCGGCGCTCTTGGTCAGGCCCACCACCGCATGCTTGCTGGCACTATAGATCGCATGGTTCGGGCTGCCCACCAGGCCGGCAACACCTGCCATGTTGACGATCGATCCGCCGCCCTGCTTGAGCATCTGGCGCAGCTGGTATTTCATGCACAGCCAGACACCCTTGACGTTGACGTTCATGATGCGGTCGAACCGTTCATCGTCGGCGTCGGCCAGCGGGTGATGCTCTTCGTCCACTGCGGCATTATTGACCGCGATGTCCAGGCGCCCGTAGTAATTGATGGTTTTTTCCACCAGGGCCTCGACTTCGGGGGCGCGCGTGACGTTGCTCTGCACGAACAGCGCCTTGCCGCCGTTTTCCACGATCATCCCGGCCGTGGCGTGGCCGCCCTCGATCGAGATATCGGCCACGACCACGCAGGCGCCCGCGCGGCCGAAGGCCAGGGCAATGGCGCGACCGATGCCGCTGGCGGCGCCAGTGACCAGGACGACCTTGCCGGTGAACGACATGCCGCTCGCAGGCGACAATTTGCTGATGCCCTTCATGATGCTCCCTGGGTGATACTTTAATTCTGGAAGGAAACATTTTAACGCATGCTTTCCCCAGCGTCACACTTCCGGGCATTTATGACGGGTATCTGTTGCAGTTAGGGCATAGCGACTATCGGTTTGACCGGCTCCCCGACTTTGGATTGGTCGCCAGCCATCACGACGGACAGTTTTGCCGGATCGATCGCCTTGCGGAACGCCGCGTTCAATTCGGGCAACGTGACGGCATTCAGCTTGCGTTCCAGTTCCAGCGACCACAGGAAGGTCTTGCCGCGGTACAGGTACGAGGTCCAGCCGCTCGCCAGCGCAGCGTCATTCGTGCGTGTCTGCAGGCGTTGCTGCATCAGCCCCGAGCGGGCGCCGGCCAGCTCGTCGGCCGTGAAACCTTCTTTGACTGCACGCGTCAGTTCGGCGCGCACTGCCGCATCCAGCTTTGCCAGGT
Source organism: Oxalobacteraceae sp. CFBP 13730 (assembly GCA_014841835.1). Classification (GTDB taxonomy): domain Bacteria; phylum Pseudomonadota; class Gammaproteobacteria; order Burkholderiales; family Burkholderiaceae_D; genus Telluria. Next base: position 657,597 of record JACYUQ010000001.1, read on the forward strand.
TCTGCGGCGCGGCGATGGCGCCGATCGAGAACACGCCGAAGCGGTCGAGCGTCCCCGCCATCAGATCCGAACCACCACCGTACGACAGGCCATCCTTCTGGCGGATCCGGTCCATCAGGCGCGATTTCAGGCCCCCTTCACCAAAGATGTAATTGGCCAGCATCAGCGCCGGATAGTCCGGGTCTTCGACGTTCAGGTCGACGTTCAGGCGCGCCGTGTATGACCCGTTCTCCTTGTCCGGCGTATCGAGTGTGCGTGCGAGCGGCGCCACCTCAACGTGGCCGGTCAGCACCGGTGCGAACGGCTGCGGCGCACGCCAGGCGCCGAACAGTGTGTTGACCAGCGGCGTGATCTGGGCCGCGTCGAAGTCGCCGACGATCGCCATCTCGGCCGGCTGGGCGCCGTGGAAGTCGGCGTGGAACGCCTTCAGGTCGGCCAGGCGCGCCGCCTTGACCTCGGCCACGTCTTCTTCGAGCGAGTTCGCGTGCCGCACGTCACCCTGCGGATAGCGATTGAAGTGCAGCGCCATGGCGCGCGCAGCAGCACTCTCGGGCTCATTGCGGCTCGCTTCCAGCCCCACCAGGATCTGCTGGCGCAGCTGCTCGAATTCGGATTCCGGGAACGCCGGTTCACGCAGCACGTGCGCAACCAGTTTCAATGCTTCGGGCAGATGTTCGCGCGTGGTCTGGAAATGCGTCGGACCGCCCGTCATCTTGAGCTTGTCGAAGGCGTCGGCCAGTTCGGCGCGCGTGTAGCGCGTGGTGCCGCGCATCAGCATCGCCGACGTCAGGCCCTGGATCGTGCCCTTGCCGAACAGGCTTTGTTCGGTGCCAAAGTGCTGGCGCAGGTCCACCGTGACGGTCTCGCCGCGGTTCTTTTTCGGCAGCAGCGCCAGCTTCACGCCGCCTGCCGTGGTCACCGTCGTGCGCTGCATGATGTTCTGCTGGCTCGGCTCGAAGTTTTCCGCCACCAGGTTCGACACGGCGGGCTTGAAGTCCTTCAGCACGTCGGCCACGGCCGGCGCGGCTGGCAGCACCGCGCGTTTCGACGATTCTTCGGGGATGAAGGTGCCGGTCACGCGGTTGGTGCGCAGGTAGTAGCGGCCGGCACTGGCGGCGATCTGCCCGGCCGTCATCTTCTGCACGCGCTCGCGGCTGACGAAATACATGCGCCAGTCGCCCAGGGACGCCGGCTCGGACAGCGCCACGCCCACCGCCTGCGGATCGTTCAGGCTGCGCTCGACCGTGTTCAGCCACGAACGGCGCACACGCTCGAGTTCCTCGGCCGTCGGCGGCTTGCTGGCGAATTCTTCAACGGCCTGAATCAACGCCTCGCGTACCGGCTCGATGGGTTCGCCCAGCTTGACCACCGCGCCAAAGTATTGCAGGCCCGGCGCGTAGCCGGTCTGGCCAAAGCTGAACACCTGGCTGGCCTTGCCTGTTTCGACCAGCAGTTTGTGCAGGCGGCCATTGGGCGCGTCACCCATGATCTGCGATGCGAAGCCCAGCGCTTCGGCCTCCGGATGCAGGTCGGACGGGATCTTGTAGCCGACTGCAACAAACTGCATGTCGCCCTGGCGCCGCACCGTGAAGCTGCGTTCGCCATCCTGGGTCGGCTCTTCGGTCCAGAACACGGGCAAGGTGCGCTTCGGCTTCGCAATTGCCCCGAAGAGGCGCTGGATGTTGGCCAGCGTGGCAGCCGGCTCGAACTGGCCGGCCACCAGCAGCACGGCGTTGTCCGGCTGGTAGTAGGTGCGATAAAAGTCTTGCAGGTTCTTGATACGCACGTTTTCAATGTCGCTGCGGTTGCCGATCGTCGAGCGGCCATAGCTGTGCCAGTCGTAGGCGATGCTCTGCATGCGCTTGAACAGCACGTTGCCCGGCTGGTTTTCGCCGCTTTCGAACTCGTTGCGCACGACCGTCATCTCGGACGCCAGGTCCTTGGCAGAGATAAAAGAATTGACCATGCGGTCCGCTTCCATCTGCAGCGCCCAGTCCAGATTACCTTTCGAGGCCTGGAACACTTCATAGTAATTGGTGCGGTCGAGCGACGTGGTGCCGTTGAACTGCATGCCCCGTTCCGAGAACTGCCTGGTGATGTCGCGGTTCTTTGTCGAGCCCTTGAACAGCAGGTGTTCCAGCAGGTGGGCCATGCCTGTCTCGCCGTAGTTCTCGTGGCGCGAGCCGACCATATAGGTCATGTTGACCGTGACCGTTGGGCGCGAGGCGTCCGGAAACAGCAGTACTTTGAGGCCATTGGCCAGCCGGTATTCGGTGATGCCTTCGACCGACGGGCCTTGCGTCACGCCCTTTGGCAGCGCGACACTGACAGCACTGGTGGCGCTGGTGGCGCTGGCGGCGGGCGCCTTGACAGCCGTCTGGGCGCTGGCAGGCGCAGTGGAGATCAGCGCCAGGCACAGCGCAGCCACATGCGCGGAGATGTCGCGCAGTTTGTTCTTTGAATCCATGGTGTCCCATCATTGGGGCAGAACGCCAACCGTCCCGCCTGATACCGGAATGGTAGCAGAGGAATAAGCCAGCCATGCCCCTCCGGTTGACCGGTTGACGGCAGGCATCGGACGCGTGCTAAGGGAGCTATTGACGGGGGATGCAGGGCGATTCAAAGTCGCCCCAAAAAGAACGCTGGCGCCTGGAGATGATCGAGGCGCCAGTGGCGAGGTACTGCAGGTTCAGGTCCGGGGTTTCTGTTCGCCGGGCAGCGGCACGAAGCAGGCTTCGACGATCTGCATGTCGTTGTCGGTCGCAAAGCTGCGTACGAAGTGATACGCCAGCGGCTCGATCTGTTGCAGTTTGCGGTTGACCACGACAGCCTTGATGCCATTGACAAGGGTCGGGTAGACGTAGGGCGAATACTTGAGGTGGGCGTTGGGCCCGCCGGTGCCGGGGCAATACGCCGCCAGCACACCGCACAGCCGCTCTGCCCAGTCGCTCGGGCGGAACTGCTTGCCGTTGTTCGTCATGCCCAGGACAAAAAATTCTCCGGAGAGTTCCTCGTCCTTTGTCTGCGCTAGATCGGTCATAGTCCTGAAGGGCTAAGTGAAGCCACTATTATATCTTATAGAAGACCTGAGGACGAGAACCAGGGCGCTGCCCCACTCCCGCCCTAGCGCAGCCAGGCCACACTCGAGGTCAGCAACAACAGAATCATCCACAGAATCACGGCGCGCCACACCAGGCCCACCGTGCTTTGCAGCGCGCGGATCGTCGGCTCTTCGCCCGGCAGGATGTCCGCATCACTGTCGCTCATGTCGACCATGGCGGCGTCCGCCGGCAGCAATTGTGGGGCATTTTCATTCGGTGTGCCAAGACGCACGCCCATCGCGCCGCCACCGGCCGACAGGATGATCCCGCGCGCTTCATCCACCCAGCGGTTGGCGAAATTGCGCCAGGCATAGACGGCGTCTTCAAAATTGCCCACCACGGCAAACGCCACCGCCGTCAGGCGCACGGGCATCCAGTCGATCCAGTAAAACGCCTTGGCCGCAAACTCGCCGAATGCCTCGTTGCGCATGTGGTCCGGTTCGTTCCACGCACGCGACAGGTATTCCGAGACGCGGTACATCACGGCGCCGGCCGGCCCCAGCGGCATCAGGAACCAGAAGAACACACCGAACACATTGCGGTGCGTCGTGATCAGCGCTTTCTCGACGGCGATGCGGGTGATCTCGGTGCTGTCCATGCCGACCGTGTCGAGCCGCGTCCATTCGGCCAGCAGCGCACGAGCACGCGGCTCGTCGCCGGTATTGAGCGCGAACTGGATGGAGGTGAAAAAATGGCTGTAGTGGCGAAACCCCATCGTCAGGTAGACGATCAGGACGTTCCAGATGAAGGCCAGGAACACCAGGTTGTAATACATGAACACCCAGTGAATGATCCAGGTGGGGAGCATCAGCGCCCCCATCATCAGGAACCATCCCATGCGGCCATTGGTCTGCTCGCCGGCGTTGAACCAGGTTTCGATGCGAATGGCCAGCGCCTTGATGGCGCCGTACACCTGGTTGTCCGCGCGCAGCGGTTTCAGTTGCTCGATGAGCAGCGCGCACAGGATGGAAAAGAATGTCATTCAGGAACCCTTTTTTGTTATGGCAATACGACTGCCCCGATACGATAGCGGAGAAGCACGCCAGAATCAAATTTCGGGCACCAACAACCTTTCACACCCGCAAGAAATGGAACAGGTTGCGCAGCATGGCGGCGGTCGCACCCCAGACGAAATACCGCTCGTACGGCATCGTGTAGAAGGCGCGGCTGCCGCCCTGCGGCAGTGCGATTTCGCGCCGCTGGTGATGCTGGCCATCCATCAGCCAGGCCAGCGGCACCTCGAACGCTTCGGCCACTTCGCCCGGATCGACCTGCAACGTGAACGGTGGCGCGACCAGGGCCACGACCGGCGTGACGCGGTACGCGCTGATCGTGGCGTAGTCGGGCAGCACGCCGATGATCTCGATGCGGTGGCGCGACAGGCCGATTTCTTCTTCGGTTTCGCGCAGCGCGGTTTCGATGGGCGATGAATCGAAGTCTTCCGAGCGGCCACCGGGAAAGCTGACCTGGCCGGCGTGGCTCGTCAGGTGGTCGGTGCGGCGCGTGAGCAGGACCGTCACGCCTTCGGGTCGCTCGACCAGCGGGATGAGCACGGCGGCGCGGCGAAACGGTGCGGCCAGACGGTCATCGGTTTCGGTCGAGATTTCCGGCTCCCAGGCCAGAGTTTGCGCAAAGCGCTGGCGCAGCGCGGTGGGATTAAGCCGTGCGGGCGCGACCGCGGCCTCGCCGGCCAGACTCATCACGGGCAACTGGGTAGGGTCGAACACGAGCTTGGCCAAAATGACGTTCTTTCAATAAACGCTGCGGATAGTAAAAAAGGCATCCTTGCGGATGCCTTTTTATTAGCAAAGGTGCTTGCGCACGAAAGCTATTACTCAGCTGCAGCTGCTGGCGCTGCTTTGACGCGACGCTGTGGCAGTTTTTCTTTGATACGCGCCGATTTGCCCGAACGCTCACGCAGGTAGTACAGCTTCGCACGACGCACATCGCCACGACGCTTGACTTCGATCGAAGCGATCAGCGGCGAGTAGAGTTGGAACGTACGCTCGACGCCTTCGCCGGACGAGATCTTGCGAACGATGAAGTTCGAGTTCAGGCCACGGTTACGACGCGAAATCACGACGCCTTCGTATGCCTGGGCGCGCTTGCGGGTGCCTTCGACGACGTTGACGCTGACGATAACGGTATCGCCAGGTGCGAAATCAGGGATCTTGCGGCCGAGGCGCGCAATTTCTTCTTGCTCGAGTTGTTGAATCAGATTCATTTTTATGACTCCATTAACCATCTTGCCGGCGCTACCTTCGCCCAGTAGAGGATGGGGTTGAACAACGGGCAACGTGCCCGCTTTTGCATGCGTCTTGCGACACATGTTCTTTACGCGTCTTGCGACGCCATATTCTTAGTCGGCAGGTTTGACCAACCCTGCCAGAAACTGTTCGTCTTTCTTGGTCAGCTGGCCAGCGCTGCGCGCCGCGTCCAGCAGATCCGGCCGTTTCGACAAGGTCGCTTCCAGCATGCGCTGGCGGCGCCACTTGACGATCTCGGCGTGGTTACCACCCATCAGGACAGGTGGCACCGGTATGTCTTCGTACACGTCAGGCCGCGTATAGTGCGGCGAGTCGAGCAAACCGTTGACGAAACTGTCTTCGACGGCCGAGGCATCGTCGCCGAGCACGCCGGGAATCAGGCGTACCACGGCGTCCATCAGGGCCATCGCCGGCAATTCGCCACCCGACAGCACGAAGTCGCCGAGAGAAATTTCCTCATCGACGCAACGGTCGAGCAGGCGCTGATCCACCGCTTCGTAGCGACCGCACAGGATGACGAGACCGGGCTCGTCCTTCAGTGCCATCGCGCGGGCATGGGTCAGCGGCTTGCCTTGCGGCGACATGAACACCACGCGCGGGCTGGGCAGACCGAGGTCTTGCTGGCGCGCCTTCGCGGCATCGATGGTTGCTTCAAGCGGCCGTGCCATCATCACCATGCCGGGACCACCGCCATACGGGCGGTCATCGACGGTGCGGTGACGGTCTTGCGTGAAATCGCGTGGATTCCAGAGATGCAAGCCCCAGCGTTGCTGCTCGAACGCACGGCGGGTCACCCCGGACTGCGTCAATGCGGCAAACATTTCCGGGAACAAGCTCACGACGTCAAATTGCATCGGATCTCAAGCCCACGTGGACGGGTTCAAAAATCGAGACCCCAGTCCAGGGTAATCAGTTTTTGGTCGAGGCTGACAGTCTTGACGAATTGGTCGACGAACGGCACGAGGCGCTCGGGGGCCTTCTCGTCTGACGACGGATCGGGCACCGGCACGATGCGCAAAATCGATTGCGCGCCATTGCTCATCATGTCGGCCACCTTGCCCAGGGCTTCGCCCTGCAGGTTGACCACGTCAAGCCCGATCAGATCGGACCAGTAATACTCATCTTCTTCGAGCGCGGGAAACGCGCTGCGTGCGATCTGTACCGTGGCGCCCTTGAACGCTTCGGCAGCATCGCGGCCCTGCAGGCCGACCAGCGTGGCGACGACATCGCCGCCATGCAGTTTTGCACTGCGCACCGTGACGGCGTGCAGAGTCGGCTTGCTGACCCACCAGGTTTTCACGCTCAGCAGCGCATCGGCATCAGAGGAGTGCGGCGTGATACGAATGCCACCAACGATGCCATAAGCACCGGACACATACCCCACTTCGGCCAGATCGGCGGGAACCGAAGTCCCCATACCGGCATTGCTTGCTGCTGAATCGTTCAAACCTGCGTACCTTGCTTAATAAAAATTAAGCAGCTGGCTTTTGCTGGGCGACCAGGCGAGCGACGGTTGGCGACAGTTGCGCGCCAACGCCTTCCCAGTGAGCCAGACGGTCAGCAGCGATACGCAGGCTGACTTCAGCGCCCGATGCCATCGGGTTGTAGAAACCGATACGCTCGATGAAACGACCATCGCGACGATTGCGCGAATCAGTTGCAACGATGTTGAAGAACGGACGCTTTTTTGCGCCACCACGAGCCAAACGAATAACGACCATAATATTTCCGAAAAAGTTGTTCTGGACGGAGAAAGTCGACGATTATAGCGCGCGACACCGAACAGCAGCAAGCGTTAATGATACAGGGCGCGCAGTCCCAGGAGAATCAACCATTATCACCGATTTCGCGCCATACCGCTACCAGCCATCTGCCCAAATGCCCTGGAATACGCTGTCAGTCGCCGAAAGCGTGCCATTCGCGCCAATCTGGACGATACTTTGACTTTCCTGAACGATTGACAACATCCATGGCTGCTGCGCACAAGAACAAGACTGTCGCCACCCTGCTCGCCCTGCTGCTGGGCGGCTTCGGCATTCACCGCTTTTATCTGAAGCCGGGCGCGGACCGGATCGGCCTGCTGCACCTGTGCTGCCTGCCGGTCATGGGGATCCTGTATGGTGCGGTCAAGCCGCATCCGTTCTATATGGTGCTGCCGCTGCTGGTGTCATATATCGTCGGCTTCGTCGAGGCACTCGTGATCGGGCTGATGCCGGACGAGAAGTGGGATGCCCAATACAACGCGCACAGCGGGCGCCAGTCACGCTCGAACTGGGTGCTGGTGTTGCTGCTGGTGATCACGATGCTGGTGGCGACGACCGTGCTGATCGGGACGATCGCACGGCTGTCGGATGTCATGTACACGGGTGGGGCCTACGGGTAACAAAAAAAGGCAGCCCGCAGGCTGCCTTTCTTGTTACGGCCGACGCGAACTGTTCCGTTAGAACTGCTCGATCTCCAGCGCCAGCACGCCCGCCGCGCCATCGACGATCGACGTGCGCAGCCCAGGCGCCTGCGACAGGATATGGTCGGCAAAGAAACGCGCCGTACCGATCTTGGCGCGGTAGAAGGCGGCATCGCCCTCGCCTGCATCCAGGCGCTTCTGCGCCGCCAGCGCCGCGCGCGCCATCTGCCAGCCGCCGAGCACGATACCGGCCAGCTTCAGGTACGTGACGCTGCCGGCAAACACCGCCTTGACATCCGTCTTGATATTGGCCACCACATACTCGACCACTTGCTCGAGCGCCGCACTGCCTTCTTGCAGACGCTGCGCGATGGCCGCGAAATCGGCGTTCTGCGTGTCGCCCAACTGGCGCTCGACATCGCGGATCTGCGCGATCAGCGCCTTGGCCACGGCGCCGCCATCGCGCACCGTCTTGCGGCCCACCAGGTCATTGGCCTGGATCGCCGTCGTGCCTTCGTAGATGGTCAGGATCTTGGCATCGCGGTAGTGCTGCGCCGCGCCTGTTTCTTCGATGAAGCCCATGCCGCCATGCACCTGCACACCGTCGCGCGCGACCTGCTCGCTCATCTCCGTCGCCCAGCCCTTGATGACGGGGACCAGGTATTCATAGATGGCCAGGTTGGCCGTGCGCGTCGCTTCATCCGGATGGTGATGGGCCAGGTCGGACAGCGCCGCGCCGACATACGCCAACGCGCGCGCCGCTTCCGTCTGAGAACGCATCGACATCAGCATGCGGCGCACGTCCGGGTGGTGGATGATCGTGACCGGACCGCTCGAGCCGGCCACGTCGCGCGACTGGACACGGTCCTTGGCGAAGGCCACCGCGCCCTGGTACGCATGCTCGGCAAGGCCGACGCCCTGGATGCCCACGCCGAAGCGCGCTGCATTCATCATGATGAACATGTATTCGAGGCCACGGTTTTCTTCGCCGACCAGCGTGCCGACGGCGCCGCCGTTGTCGCCGAACTGCAGCACGGCCGTCGGGCTGGCCTTGATGCCCAGCTTGTGTTCGATCGAGACGCAGGCAACGTCGTTGCGCGCGCCCAGCGAGCCATCGTCGTTGATCATGAACTTGGGCACGATGAACAGCGAGATCCCCTTCACGCCCGGCGGCGCGTCAGGCGTGCGCGCCAGCACCAGATGCACGATGTTTTCGGTCATGTCGTGATCGCCATACGTGATGTAGATCTTGGTGCCGAACAGTTTATAGGTGCCGTCGCCCTGCGGCTCGGCGCGGGTGCGCACGGCGGCCAGGTCGGAGCCGGCCTGCGGCTCGGTCAGGTTCATGGTGCCGGTCCAGCGGCCCGACACCAGCGGCTCGAGGAAGCGCGCCTTTTGCGCGTCCGAGCCGGCGGTGAGCAGGGCCTCGATGGCGCCATCGGACAACAATGCCACCAGCGCGAACGACAGGTTGGCGCCGTGCAGCATCTCCATGCACGGCGTGGCCACGAGCTTGGGCAAGCCCTGCCCACCGAAGTCCTGCGGATGCTGCACGCCCTGCCAGCCGGCCTCGGCGTACGCCTTGAACGCCTCGCGGAAACCCTTGGTCGTGGTGACGGTACCATCTTTCCAGTAGCTCGGGTCCTTGTCGCCGACGCGATTCAGGGGCGCGATCACGTCGCGGCAGAATTTCGCGTTTTCTTCCAGGACCGCTTCCACGGTGTCGGGCGTCGCATCTTCACAGCCGGGCAGCGCATTGATCTCGGCCAGGTTGGCCAGTTCGGTCAGCACGAACTGCATGTCTTTCAGCGGGGCGTTGTAGCTCACCATTGTCTCCTGAATAAATTCTTATACAAAAAAAACGCCGTTCCTGCACAGGCGGGAACGGCGTCATTGGCGGCTGTCGGCGTGGCGTACAACGACGCCACGCCTGGCGATCAGCCCAGTTCCTTGACCAGTTCCGGCACGGCTTCGAACAGATCGCCCACCAGGCCGTAGTCGGCGACCGAGAAGATCGGCGCTTCCGGGTCCTTGTTGATGGCGACGATGACCTTCGAGTCCTTCATGCCGGCCAGGTGCTGGATCGCGCCGGAAATACCGACGGCAATGTACAGCGTTGGCGCGACGATCTTGCCCGTCTGGCCAACTTGCCAGTCGTTCGGCACGAAGCCGGCGTCGACGGCAGCGCGCGATGCACCCATCGCCGCGCCTAGCTTGTCAGCCAGCGGCTCGAGGATCTTGAAGTTGTCGGCCGAGCCGATGCCACGGCCACCCGAGACGATCACCTTGGCGGCGGTCAGTTCCGGACGATCCGATTTGGCCAGCTCGCGGCCCACGAAGCTCGACGTGCCAGCGTCCGCCACGGCAGCGATGGCTTCGATGGCGGCCGAACCACCAGCGGCTGCGGAATCGAACGCCGTGCCGCGCACGGTGATGACTTTCACGCTGTCGCTCGACTGCACGGTGGCAATCGCGTTACCGGCGTAGATCGGGCGCTCAAACGTGTCGGGCGAATCGACCTTGGTGATTTCGGAAATCTGCGCGACGTCGAGCTTGGCGGCCACGCGCGGCAGGATGTTCTTGCCGTACGCAGTGGCTGGCGCCAGAATGTGCGAGTAGCTGCCGGCAATCGCCAGGATCTGCTCGGCCACGTTCTCGGCCAGGCCGTCGGCGAAGTGCGGCGCGTCGGCGACCAGCACTTTCGAGACGCCCGCGATCTGCGCGGCGGCTTCGGCAGCGGCGCCGCAACCCGAACCGGCGACCAGGATGTGCACGTCGCCGCCGCACTGGACAGCTGCGGTGACGGTGTGGTGGGTAGCGCCCTTCAGGGAGCCGTTGTCGTGTTCAGCAATGACTAATGCGACCATGTTGATTCCTATCTTGTAAATGACGACAAACGGCTCAGATGACTTTGGCTTCAGTGCGCAGCTTCTGCACCAAGGTGCCCACGTCCGGGACCTTCACGCCCGCCGAGCGCTTGGCAGGCTCGACGACTTTCAGGGTCTTCAGGCGCGGCGCCACGTCCACGCCCAGGTCTTCCGGCTTGATCGTCTCGAGCGGCTTTTTCTTGGCCTTCATGATGTTCGGCAGCGTCACGTAACGCGGCTCGTTCAGGCGCAGGTCGGTGGTGATGACTGCAGGCAGCTTGAGCGCCACGGTTTCCAGGCCGCCGTCGACTTCGCGCGTCACGGTGACCTTGTCGTCCTCGATCACCACTTTCGATGCGAACGTCGCTTGTGGCCAGCCCAGCAGCGCGGCGAGCATCTGGCCGGTCTGGTTCGAATCGTCGTCGATTGCCTGCTTGCCCAGGATGATCAGCTGTGGCTGCTCTTTGTCGGCCAGTGCCTTCATGATCTTGGCCACGCCCAGCGGCTCGGTGTCGCCAGCGGTCTCGACCAGGATGGCGCGGTCGGCGCCGATAGCCAGGCCGGTGCGCAGGGTTTCCTGGCACTGCGGCACGCCGATCGACACTGCCACCACTTCGGTAACCTTGCCGCCTTCTTTCAGGCGGGTGGCCTCTTCCAGCGCGATTTCGTCGAACGGGTTCATCGACATCTTGACGTTGGCGATATCCACGCCGCTGTTGTCGGACTTGACGCGAACCTTGACGTTGTAGTCGACCACGCGTTTGACGGGTACCAGGACTTTCATAGGGTGCCTTTTAAAATGAGATGGAGACAGACTAAAGTGGCTCAGATTATATGAGAAATCGGGGCATCGGGCCAAATTAAAGCACGAGCGTGCGATTTTTTAGTAGAGGAAAACACCTAAAATAGTCTGTCTGTCATGAATTCGGGGAAACAGACGGGGTGCAGACCCCGTCACGACAATGCGCGCCGTCGCAATGCAAGCGACGCGGCGGCGTGGCTTACTTGCGGCGCATCAGAAAGGTGAACTCGCCGTGTTCGAAAGTGTGGGCCAGCAGCGCATTGCCGGTCTGCTTGGCGAAGGCCTGGAAGTCACGCACGGAGCCGGTGTCGGTGGCCACGATACGCAGCACCTGACCGCTCTCCATGTCGGCGAGCGCCTTCTTCGCTTTGAGGATGGGCAGTGGGCAATTCAGCCCCCGCGCATCCAGATCTTTCTGGAATTCCATAATATCGGTGTCGGTGTCGAAAATGATGTCGCTCATCGCATTCCTGATCAGTAAGGATGGTGCTGGAACTTGAATACTACTCCAATTCGCGCAGTATGACGCACCGCACCAAAATAGTCATAGATTGTTGCGAGCCTGCAACCCAATGTTAAAAGCTTGACGAAGTTACACGGAGTCTGTACTGGATGCTCACGGAAAAGCACTATGACGGTGCATCTTTTCCACCAGATGTGATCCAAAACGGCGCATACAATAGCCGCTCAGGCAAGCCCGCGCAATAGAATTGCGCGATGTTGTCGCAGCCAGGCGGGCCCTATTGCTCGACCAGCTCTACCCGCCGGTTCTGCTGGCGCCCCGCCTCGGCGCGATTCGACGCCAGCGGCGCATACGCGGCCACGCCTTTCGGACTGAGGCGCGCGGCATCGATCTTGTAGGTACCGGCCAATGCGCCGACCACCGACTCGGCGCGCCGCTGCGACAATGCCAGGTTCTGGGCCACTGCGCCCTGGTTGTCGGTGTGGCCGACCACGAACACCTTGAGCTTTGGCGACTGCTTGAGCATGGCAGCCATCTCGGCCAGTGCAGCTGCCGATTCGGGTTTGACGTCGGCCTTGCCGGTGTCGAAATAGACGCCGTAGATCGCCACCTTGCCGTCCGTGGCGATGCCTTTGGCCATGTCCGCCGCGTTCAGGTCGGCAGCAACCTTGCCCCCTTCCATCGGCTTGCCTTCGACGATGTCGAGGTAGACGCCGCCGTTCTTGCCCTGGACCGGATCGACTGCGTAGACGGCAACGGTCAGCGCAGACCCATCGGGCCGCGTTCCGGATGCGAGCAGATAACGGTTGTCATTGCGGCCGTAGTTGAAGGGCGAGGTCGCCGCCTCGCCGCCCTGGATGAAGTTGTAGCCTATCCGCTGCTGCTGCACGAAGTCGCCAAAATTTTCGCCACAGGTTTCCTTGGCGCAGGCGAAGGTGCTCTTCATGCCGGCCTTTTCGAGCGCCGTCTGGTAGTTGCGCATGACTTCGAGCGACGAGCGGTCCTGGGGATAGACGTAGGCGATGCGGGTGTACTTGCCCTCCAGGCGCAGGGTCTTCTCGAAACCCAGCTTACCAGCGATCCGGACGCGCTTGCCTGCCGGCAGCGTGGCCTCGTCGAACTGCTTCACCTCGTAGCCAACCAGCTTCGCGCCCGCAAAACGCGTGAGCAGCGGATGATCCTTGCCGCCCTTGACCGTGTCGTTCGTCGGCATCTGGGCCTGCGCCACAGACACCGCCGTTACCAGAAGACCCATTACCAGAACCCGAAGTGTCAGCATGATCGCCTTTAAAAAGTTGATGTTCGTGCATGATTCTATGAGGGCAATGCAATGAAGGCAATAAAAAACGCCGCCCGGAGAGGCGGCGTTTTTTATCCGGCAGAACGCTGCTTACGCGCGCTCGCCCACCCAGCCAGCCACGCCGGCCAGTGCCGTCGGCAATCCCGATGGATCCGTGCCGCCGGCCTGCGCCATGTCCGGACGCCCGCCGCCCTTGCCGCCCACCTGCTGGGCCACAAAGTTGACCAGCTCGCCCGCCTTGACCTTGCCGGTGGCATCCTTGGTCACGCCTGCGATCAGGCTGACTTTGCCGTCGAGGACGCTTGCCAGCACGATCGCGGCGGTACCCAGCTTGTCCTTGAGCTTGTCCATCGCTTCGCGCAGCGTCGCCACGTCGGCGCCTTCCATCGTGGCCGCCAGCACCTTGATGCCGTTGACGTCGATGGCTTGCGCAAGCAGCTCGTCGCCCTGCCCCGACGCCAGCTTCGACTTCAGTGCAGCGACTTCTTTTTCAAGCAGCTTCACCTGGTCCTGCACCTGGCCGATGCGGCTGGTCAGTTCGTCAGGATTGGTCTTCAGGGCGCCAGCCGCTTCGATCAGCTTGCGGTTGATCGATTGCACCAGGGCCAGTGCGCCTTCGCCCGTGACGGCTTCGATGCGGCGGATGCCGGCCGCGACGCCGCCTTCGGACACGATCTTGAACAGACCGATGTCGCCGGTGCGGGTCACGTGGACACCGCCGCACAGCTCTTTTGACGTGCCGATGTCGAGCACGCGCACGGTGTCGCCGTACTTCTCGCCAAACAGCGCCATGGCGCCGTGCTTGACCGCATCGTCAAACGACATATTGTGCGATTGGGTGGCATGGTTCTCGAGAATTTCGCGGTTGACGATGGTCTCGACCTGCGTGATTTCGTCCAGCGTCAGCGCCTGTGGGTGGCTGAAGTCGAAACGGGTCTTGTCCGGGTCGACCAGCGAGCCTTTTTGTGCCACGTGCGTGCCCAGCACTTCGCGCAGCGCCTTGTGCATCAGGTGCGTTGCCGAGTGGTTGCGGATGGTGCGTGCGCGCTTGGCCGTGTCGACCTGTGCGTCGACCGTTGCGCCGACCTTCAGCGTGCCTTCGCGCAGCACGCCGTGGTGACCGAAGACGTCGGCCTGGATCTTGAGCGTGTCTTCGACTTCAAAGCGGATGGCGCCGTCGCCAATCACACCCTGGTCACCCACCTGGCCGCCCGATTCAGCGTAGAACGGCGTGGTGTCGAGCACGACGATGCCGGCCTGGCCAGCGGTCAGTTGCTCGACCTTCACGCCGTCGGCGTACAGCGCCAGCACGTGCGTGCTGTGGGCCAGCGAATCGTAGCCGACGAACTTGGTCTTTTCGCCTGCGTACTCGACGTTGGCAGCCATCTTGAACTTGCCGGCGGCGCGCGCCGTCTTCTTTTGCTGTTCCATCGCGGCGGTAAAGCCCGCTTCGTCGAGCGTGACGCCACGTTCGCGGCAAATGTCGGCAGTCAGATCCAGCGGGAAGCCGTAGGTGTCGTACAGCGTGAAGGCGGTGCCGCCGTCGAGGTTCTTCGGATCCTTGGCCAGCTGGGCTTCCAGGATCTTCATGCCGTTTTCTAGCGTCTCGCCGAAGCGTTCTTCTTCGGCCTTGAGCACTTGCGCCACGCGGTCTTTGGCCGTGCGCAGTTCGGGATAGGCTTCGCCCATCTCGATGTCGAGGTCAGCGACCAGCTTGTAGAAGAATGGCTTGGTCTGACCCAGCTTGTGGCCGTGGCGCAGCGCGCGGCGCACGATGCGGCGCAGCACGTAGCCGTGGCCTTCGCTGCTCGGGATGATGCCGTCGACGATCATGAACGACGCAGCGCGGATGTGGTCGGCGATAACCTTCAGCGAATTGTTCTCGAGGTCAGGCGCAGCGGTTTCGCGGGCAGCGGCCTTGATCAGGTTCTGGAACAGGTCGATTTCGTAGTTGCTGTGCACGTTCTGCAGCACGGCGGCCAGGCGCTCCATGCCCATGCCGGTGTCGATCGACGGCTTTGGCAGCGGGGTGAGCGAGCCGGATTCGTCGCGGTAGAACTGCATGAACACGAGGTTCCAGATTTCGATGAAGCGGTCGCCATCTTCTTCGGCCGAGCCCGGTGGGCCGCCCCAGATGTCGGCGCCGTGGTCATAGAAGATCTCGGTGCACGGACCGCATGGGCCCGTATCGGCCATCTGCCAGAAGTTGTCGGAGGCGTAGCGCGCGCCCTTGTTGTCGCCGATACGGATGATGCGCTCTTTTGGCACGCCGATTTCGTTGGCCCAGATGTCGTACGCTTCGTCATCCTCGAAGTACACGGTGATGGTCAGCTTTTCGGCTGGCAGCAGGTAGACCTTTGTCAGGAGTTCCCAGGCCAGCTGGATCGCATCGCGCTTGAAGTAGTCGCCGAAGCTGAAGTTGCCCAGCATCTCGAAGAACGTGTGGTGCCGCGCCGTGTAGCCGACGTTTTCCAGGTCGTTGTGCTTGCCGCCGGCGCGCACGCAGCGCTGCACGGACGTCGCGCGCGAGTACGGGCGCGAATCCAGGCCCAGGAAGACATCCTTGAACTGCACCATACCGCTGTTGGTCAGCAGCATGGTCGGATCGTTGCCCGGCACCAGCGGGCTGGAACGCACGATGGAATGGCCTTTGGATTCAAAGAACTTGAGGAACTTTTCGCGGATATCGGAGGATTTCATGTCTGATCGTTGGGCGGAGTGAGGCAGCGTGCCTGTAAAGGAACGATTATAGCCTAGCTCCCCGCTCCATTCTCAGCGCAGCAGGCTCAGAATCGAGCGCGGCTGCCCGTTGGCCTGCGCCAGCATCGCTGACGCCGCCTGTTGCAGGATCTGCGTGCGGGTCAGCCGCGCCGTGTCGCTCGCGTAATCGGTATCCTGGATGCGCGAGCGCGCTGCCTGCATGTTCTGCGAACTTGTTTCCAGCGCGCTGGCAGCCAGGTCCAGCCGGTTGCTCGAGGCGCCGGTGCGTACGCGCTGCTCGCCCACGAACTCCAGCGCGCGGTCGATGCTCAGCAGCGCCACGTTTGAACGCGTCATGTCGAGATTGGCCAGCCCCAGAGCGCGCGCATTCATCGACGAGAATTGCAGGTCGATCAGGTCGCCGGCACTGTCGCCCGCCTGCACCTGCACCCGCCGCACGCCGCTGGCGCCGCCTTCGTCCGGGTAGACGACATTGAAACCGGCCAGGCCGTCCGCGGCATTGCTGGTCCCGCTGGCGGGCACGACGGCGCGGGCATCGCGCACGGCGCCGCCGTCGGCGTCCAGGCCCCCGATCGCGCCCGTATCGGCATTGGTCAGATTCATTTTTGTATTGATAAATTGTGCGCCATTGGCGCCGAAGTCGGCCAGGAACGCGGCGTTGCTGGTGTACACGCCTTTCGACACAGCATTGAGCGCGGCGTCGAGATCGGCGGACTGGTTGTTGTTCAGGTATTGCATGATGCCCTTGATGCCGCCCTCCACGCCCAGGCCCTTCATGCGCTCGTGCAGATAGCGGCTGGCGGCATACCCGCCTTCGTACGAAAAACCGCCGCCGGCGATGGTGGCGACCACGCCCGCGATGCTGCCGGCGCCGGCCAGCCGTTCGTCGGCGCCATTGATCAGTTCAGCCGTGCCTTCAACGAACCATTGCGGCAGCGCCCCCATGTTCATCGTGCGGCCCATCACGGCGTGCACCATTTCATGGGCAACGATGCGGTCGCTGTAGAGCGGCGCACTGCCGCCGTCGGGGGTGGCCGCAGTGCCAAAGTCGGCCATGTCGATATTCAGGTGCAGATTGTTCAGCTTGCCGCCGGAGGACGTGCCGGACACCGAAGCGAGCACGTTGTAGGCACCATCCGTGGTGTCAAGGTTGACAGTCAGTTTGGCGCCATCACCCATGAGCCCGTAATGCTGCTTGATCAGGTCTTCGGCCGAACTGAGCCAGCCGGACTGGAGGCCATCGAGCACGGCGCGCCGTCGTTCGTCGCCGCCAATGCTGACGGTGTCCTGCGAAAACACCGCTTGCCCGTTGAAACTGGTGTCGGTGCCCACTTGTGTGATGTGTTGCAGCAGCGCCTGTGTTTCTTTCTGCAGCGCGCCGCGATCCCCGTCCGTGTAGCTGCCATTGCCGGCGGCCACTGCCATCTCGCGCAGGCGTTGCAGGGTCTCGGTGACGCTGGCCATGGCGCCATCGGCCACCTGCAGCATCGACGTCGCGTCGCTCATGCTGCGCAGCGCCTGGCTGGTGCCGCGCAGGTTCGAGCTCAAGCGCGACGTGATCGCCTGGCCGGCCGCATCGTCGGATGCGCGGTTGATGCGCATGCCGGAGCTCAGTCGCTCGACGAGCTTTGCTTGCTCCGTGTCATGCGTGCGCATGCTGCGCTGCGTGCTGAGCGACACGGTATTCGTTGAAATGGAAAGCGCCATGGTGGCAACACCGTCAGGGTGATCGTCAGCTATTAACGTCACCCCTCCATTGTTACTTTAGGTCACCGTGTAAATATAGTGCCTGGCCTTCATGTCAGGCGAAATCGGGCGTGATCAGGTCGATCCGGTCGGTGCAGAAAGCGTCCACGCCCCACGCCAGCAGTTCGCGCGCGCGGCTGGCATCGTTGACGGTGTAGCAGAACAGGCCGTAGCCCGCATCCTTGACGGCGCGTGCCTGCTGCCGGCTCAGGTGCAGGTGATTGGTATGGATGGCACGTGCACCGAGCGCCTGCGCACGCGTCTGCCAATCGGCGCCGAGCGCGCTGATCAAACAGGCGCGCGGCAGGGTCGGGGCCGCCGCCTGCGCCGCTGCCAGCGCGACGTCGCTGAATGACGACAACAGCGGCAACGCGGCCGGGGCGCCGGATGCGAGCGCGTCAGCGAACAGCGCGGCGGTCATCTGCGCCACGACGCGGCCGGTTTCGCGTTCGTAGCCGGGCGCCGGCTTGATCTCGATATTCATCCAGATGCCGTGGGCCATGCACAGGCGCGCGAAGGCGTCGAAGAGCGGCACCGGTTCACCCGCGAATCCAGGGCCGAACCAGCTGCCGGCATCCATCGCAGCCAGGTCCAGCGCATCGTGCTCGAACACGCTGCCGCTGCCACGGACCGTGCGGCCCAGGCCCGGGTCGTGCAGCACCACGGGGACGCCGTCGCGCGCCAGCATGACGTCGAACTCGATCGCGCGAAAGCCCGCCGCCAGGCCGCAGCGCAGGCCGGCCACCGTGTTCTCGGGCGCGAGCGTGCCGCCGCCACGGTGCGCGAGGATGCGGGGCCATGGCCACATGGGATCGTTCTTCATCATGCGGCGGTCGGTTGACCAAAGCGGTAGGCAAGGAATGCGAATACCGCCAGGTTCAGCGCCACCGTCGCCTGAAATTTCCACTGGAACGATTGCTTGCTGGTCTTGTGGCGCAGCCACTGTTGCGCCAGCACGGCGCCGGGCCAGCCACCGATCAGGCCCAGCAGCAGGAGCGTGGCTTCCGGCGTGCGCCAGGTGCTGGCGCGCGCGGCCGACTTGTCCATCGCGTAAGCCACGAAACAGGTCAGGCTGGTGACGAGATAGGCGGCGCCGACGATCTGCGACATGTTCCAGGCCAGGCTGGCAAACAGGTACAGGACGAGGAACACGGCGAGCGGGACGTAGGGCATGCCGACAGCTTACCGTTCGCGGTGCTGTCGTGTCCACTTGGCAAATAGATGCAGCACTACCCTTTCCTGCGCAACACCCATTTAACGTTCACAGAGCGCAGAGTGCAGGTCACAGAGCGTAGATCGTTGATGATCGATGCACCGTGGGTTCGTCATCGTACAGAGCGGTCGATATCAAAACGCCTACGCTGGTCATCCATCCCGGCATTCACCCAGCAGGAGAACACATGGCTTTTGATTTAGGTAATTTGTTGCAGCAATATCTTGGTGGCGCAGGCGCCGCCAGCACCAACGGCAATGCTGCCGCCGACTTCGACCAGGTAGCGCAGAACGCGCCCCGGGCCAGCGTCGCGCAAGGCATCGCGAGCGCACTGCGCTCCGACCAGACCCCACCGTTCCCGCAGATGGTCAGCCAGCTGTTTGGACAGAGCGACCAGAACCAGCGCGCCGGCATGCTGACCAGCTTGCTGGGTGGCGCGGGCGGCAGCGTGCTGTCGTCGGTCGCAGGTGGCGCACTGAGCAAGATCTTCGGCAACAATGTGCCGACGCAGGTGACACCTGAACAGGCAGCGCAGGTCTCGCCCGAGCAAGTACAGGAACTGGCTGAAAAAGCACAACAGCAGAATCCCGGCATCGTCGATCGCATGAGTGACTTCTACGCCGAGCATCCGACGCTGATCAAGGCTGCCGGGGGCGCCGCCCTGGCCGTCGCATTGGGCTACATGGCAAACAACATCCGCAAACAATCACCAGAAAAGGAGGGTCCCGTGGGTATCCTGAGCAACATCTTCCATAAAATTTTCCCAGGCAAAAAAGACGCAGCACCGGCGGCAACGCCAACGGCTGCACCTGCTGCCCCGACTGCAGCACCGGCAGCCCCAACGACCGCCGCACCGGCAGCAGCGCCAGCGCCAGCTGCGGCGCCAGCCCAGCCAGTCGACGTCGAGCAAGTCCTGAACGGCATGCTCGCCTCGTCGGGCCAGCAACTGAACTGGCGTTCGTCGATCGTCGACCTGCTCAAGCTGCTCGGTCTGGACAGCAGCCTGCAGTCGCGCAAGGAACTCGCCGCTGAGCTGAACTACACCGGCGACATGAACGATTCGGCCAAGATGAACATCTGGCTGCACCGCCAGGTCATGAACAAGCTGGCAGCCAATGGCGGCAAGGTGCCTGCTGACCTGCGTGACTGATACCCCGTAGCGTGCAACAGACAAAACCGCAACCGGCCTCGCCGGCTGCGGTTTTTTTCATTCAGTCGGCCAGTGTCGTATTGGCCGTCGTGCCGCATGCAAAGCAGAACCGTGCAAACGCATTCTTGCGCGTCGTGCAGGCAGTGCAGCGATTGAACAGGCCGATGCCACAGTGGGGGCAGAAATCGTTCTTGCCGTCCTTCAGGTCGACCGACCGCTCGCAGCCGGGACACACGCTCTTCACCAGCCGAGTCTGAACCATGTCATAGCGCATCCCCTGGCGCCGCTCGGCATCGGGCAATGCCTCGGCCAGTTTCTGGCGCGCCAAGTATCCCTGCAACCACCGGATCGCATAGCGCCCGGCAACGACTGTCAGGATGATGCCGACGATGTAGCGCACGTAACCGCCATAGCTCGGCAGATACGGCACCAGTTCGAAAAAGAACGTGAACAGCGCAAACAGGATAAAGCCCCAGGCGAATGGCCAGTCGGGCGTCTTGCGCTTGTGCTTGAACAGCCAGCCGGCCACCAGCAACAGCGGCAGCGTCAGCGCGAGCCGATAGCCAAACACGCGCAGATCGCGCGCAGCCTGGGCTTCAAACAACGCCGTCTCGGCAGGCTCTTCCAGCGCACGCCAACGGCTGGCGGCACGCTCCCCGGCCTGGGTTGCGTCGAGCAGCGTCTGCTGCTCGGCTTCTACTGCTGCAAGCGCCGTGCGCTCGGCGCTTGCGAGCGCATCGAGTGCTTCGGTGCGCTTGATCAATTCCGGATCCTGCTCGGGCCGCGCCGTCACCTGCCGCGTCGCCAGCCAGTTGCCGAACGTCTCGCGCGCCGACGCAGTATTCGCACTGGCCACCGTGTGCTTCTGGGTCGCCTGCTCCAGGCGCGACCGGGCTTGTTCCTGCGCCTTGTACGCTGCTTCCCGCTCGCCCTGCACACCGGCCAGTTGGGCCGGGACCATGAATTGCTCGAGCGTCAGTGGCTCTTCGACATCGCGCACGTTCTGCACGATCAGGCTGCCAAGCCCGATCAAAAAGCCGGCAAACACGAACGCAACCAGCCACAGGGCACGCTGCATCCATTTTTCAGTCAGGCGAAGGCCTTTGCTCATGAGAAACTCCAGGATGATGGACAAGCGTGCAGCTTGCCACCCCCGGGCGCGGTGCGCTACCAATAGTCAACACGGCCTTGCGCTGCGCTACCACCGGCATCACCTGGTGATACCCATTCGAAGCAAGCTTAGAAGTACGACAGACCCAACGCCTTCTTGACTTCGTCAGTCGTCGCTGCCGCCACTTCACGCGCCTTCATCGTGCCTTCCTTCAGCATCTGCATGACGTAAGCCGGGTCTTTTGCGAATTCTTCACGGCGCGCGCGGATCGGCGCCAGCATGTCTTGCAGGATGCCTTCGAGGCGCTTCTTGACGATGCTGTCTCCCAGGCCGCCGCGCTGGTAATGCGCCTTCATCTCGGCCAGGCCATCCTTGTCGGTATCGAACGCGTCCAGGTACGTGAAGGCGACGTTGCCTTCGATGTGGCCCGGGTCGGACACCTTCAGGTGCAGCGGGTCGGTGTAGACGTTCCTGACGGCGGCGCGGATCTCGTCAGGGCTCGCGCCCAGGTTGATCGTGTTGCCCAGCGACTTGCTCATCTTGGCCTTGCCGTCGATGCCTGGCAGGCGCCCCACTTCGGGCACGAAGGCCTTGGCTTCCACCAGGATGTCGCGCCCGACGATGCGGTTGAACTTGCGCACGATCTCGTTGCACTGCTCGATCATCGGGATCTGGTCTTCACCGACCGGCACCATGTTTGCCTTGAACGCGCTGATGTCGGCAGCCTGGCTGGCCGGGTACGTCAAAAAGCCGGCCGGGATGTCGCGCTCGAAGCCGCGCAGGATGATTTCGGCCTTGACGGTCGGGTTGCGCTCGAGGCGCGCGACGGTCACCAGGTTCAGGTAATAGAACGTCAGCTCGGTCAGCTCGGGGATTTGCGACTGGATGAACACGGTCGTCTTGGCCGGATCGATCCCGACAGCAAGGTAATCGAGCGCCACTTCGATCACATTCCGGTGTACCTTACCCAAGTCATCCATATTGTCGGTCATGGCCTGCGAGTCGGCGAGCATGACGAACTGACGGTATTGATGCTGATACGCCACGCGATCGCGCAGGCTGCCGACGAAGTGGCCCAGGTGCAGCGGGCCCGTTGGCCGGTCACCGGTGAGGATGATCGAGTTGGCAGCCGGCGTAGTTGCTGCGGTCGTTGCAGTATCGGTAGAAGTAGTTGAAGTAGGCAGTGTCATCGAGGTTCCTGGTTCTATGCCCCGATCGCTGCGTATCAACAATGAACGCCGCCTGAATCGAGGCGGCTATGAAATGCACATCATTTCCCGTGGCCGCGCGCTGTCAGCGGCGCCACCAGGAAAGAATGAAATGTGCTTTCGGAAAGATCATGGACCGCATGGTTGCAGGTTGCCGCCGCGCTGTCAACCGCCACCCGGACCATGACCCGGCAGCAGGCTCTCCCAACACAGCAGAAATTAACTGGAGCACTTCGCAGAGCACTTCATGTCGAACATCTAGTTGCAATAATATTAAGGAATCAAGTCATGAACAAGAGCACGAACAGCCAGGATCACCAGAACCACCCCCTCGAACTGTGGGGCGGCCTCGAATGCACCGTCAACCGCGTGCAGGACGCCTATTTCAGCCAGCTCGATCGTAACGGCCATAGCGACCGGCCGTGCGACATCGAGCGTTTCGCTGGCCTCGGCATCCGCGCCATCCGCTATCCGATCCTGTGGGAACGCACGGCGCCGGACGGCCTCGAGCACGCCAACTGGCACTGGCCCGACGAACGCCTGAATGCCCTGCGCGCCGCCGGCGTCACGCCGATTGCCGGCCTGGTCCACCATGGCAGCGGGCCGCGCCACACGAGCCTGGTCGACCCGGGCTTTGCGCAGGCCCTGGCCGACTATGCGGGCGCCGTCGCCGCGCGCTATCCATGGCTCGAGTACTACACCCCCGTCAACGAAATCTGCACGACGGCGCGCTTTGCCGGCCTGTACGGCGTCTGGTATCCGCATGGGCGCGACGACCGCACGTTCATCCAGGCGCTGCTGAATCAGTGCCGCGCAACCGTCCTGTCGATGCGCGCGATCCGCGCCGTCAATCCCGATGCCAAGCTGATCCAGACCGACGATCTCGGCAAGACCTACAGCACGCCCGAACTGAGCGACGTCGCCGAGTTCTACAACGAGCGCCGCTGGCTGGGCTGGGACCTGCTGTGCGGGATGGTCGTGCCCGACCACCCATTGTGGAACTACCTGCTGCGCAATGGCGCCGATGCCGCCGACATCCTCTGGTTCCGCGACAACCCGTGCCCGCCCGACATCATCGGCTGCAATTACTACGTCACGAGCGAACGCTGGCTCGACCATCGCCCCGAGCGCTATCCGGCGCACCACCGCGGCATGGCCGACGACCTCCCGTGCGCCGACGTCGAAGCGTCGCGCGTGCTGGCCACGCCCACACCGGGCATCGCCCCGCTGCTGCAGGAAATCTGGGACCGCTACGGCATCCCGCTGGCAATCACCGAGGCGCACATCGACGCCAACCGCGAAGACCAGCTGCGCTGGCTGCTTGAAATCTGGGAAGCCTCGCAGCAGTCGCGCGCCAGCGGCGTCGACGTGCGCGCCGTGACGGTCTGGGCGCTGCTCGGCTCGTTCGACTGGAATTGCCTCGTCACCGCAGAGAACGGCTATTACGAACCGGGCCCGCTCGACGTGCGCTCGCCGCTGCCGCGCCGCACTGCGCTGGCCAAGATGATGATCGAACTGGCCGCCGGCCAGCCGCTATCGCATCCGGTGCTGCGCGCGCAGGGCTGGTGGCGCCGCCCGGGCCGCTTCGTGTGCCAGCCCGTTGCCACGCCCGACACCGTCACGTCCACCGCCACCGACGGGCACCGCGTGGTCGACACGAGCGCCCCGCCGATCCTGATCCTGGGCGCCACCGGCACGCTGGGCCGCGCCTTTGCCCGCATCTGCGAAAAGCGCAACCTGGCGCACCGGCTGCTGTCGCGTCAGGACATGGACATCGCCGATCAGGAATCGGTCGAACGCGCACTGGCCCGCTACAAGCCGTGGGCCGTGATCAATACCTGCGGCTACGTGCGCGTGGACGACGCCGAGAACGAACTCGAACGCTGCATGCGTGAAAACACCGTGGGCGCGGCAACCCTGGCCGCCGCCTGTGCGCAGCATGGCATCCACCTGACGACGTTCTCGAGCGACCTCGTGTTCGATGGCAGCAATGAGCGGCCGTATGTCGAATCCGATCCCGTTGCGCCACTGGGCGTGTACGGCCGCAGCAAGGCCGAGGCCGAGCGCGTGGTCCTGCTGAATCACCCGGGCGCGCTGGTCGTGCGCACGAGCGCCTTTTTCGGCCCGTGGGACGAGCACAATTTCGTTACCCAGGCGCTTGCAGCGCTGGAACGGGGCGACCCGTTCGTCGCAGCGGGCGACCTGACCGTGTCGCCGACTTTCGTGCCCGACCTGGTGCATGCGTGCCTCGACCTCGCGGTGGATGGCGAAGCGGGCATCTGGCACCTGGCGAACCAGGGCGAACTGACCTGGGCCGAGCTGGCGCGGCGCGCGGCCGAACTGGCTGGCATCGATGCAGGCAGTCTGGAATCAAAAGCGGCCGAGGAATTCGGCTTCACGGCGCCGCGGCCACGCTATTGCGCGCTCGCCAGCGAACGGGGCGCGCTGCTGCCGACGCTGGACGATGCGCTGCGCCGCTACATCGACCTGCGCAATGCCGACCGTGACGAACGGCGCGAGCTCGAAGCGCAGGCCGAACGGCGCCAGGACGTGGCGGGCGGCGAGCGCCAGGCCGAACTGGATGAGGCCATCCACTCGGGGAGCTGACCGGTCGGTGTGGTAGGGTTGGCGCTCACGCCAACCCTTCCGCGAACAGGTACTACCGTGAACGACCACCACGCTTTCCCCTTCCTGCGTGAAATCCTGCTGTTCCTGATCCTGGCCGGCATCCTCATCCCTACCCTGCAGCGCCTGCGCATCAACCAGGTGCTCGGCTTTCTCGCCGTCGGCGCCCTGCTCGGCCCCTTCGGCCTGGGCGCGCTGGCTCTCCACACGCCGTGGCTGTCATTCCTCACCTTCCCCGCCGGCCCCGGCATCTCGATGCTCGCTGAAATCGGCGTGCTGTTCCTGATGTTCATGATTGGACTGGAACTGTCCGCCGCGCGCCTGTGGTCGATGCGGCGCTGGGTGTTCGGCGCCGGCACCGCGCAGGTCGTGGCCAGCGCCACGCTGATCGGCGCCGCCCTGTATCTGTATGGCTTGCCGGGCCAGGCCGCCGTCGTTCTCGGTCTCGTACTCTCGCTGTCATCTACCGCCGTCGTCATGCAGCTGATGAACCAGCAGCACAGCACCGGCACACGCCTGGGCCAGGCCGCGTTCGCCGTATTGATGCTGCAGGATCTGGCCGTGGTGCCGATCCTGATCCTGATCGGGGCGCTGGCCAAGGGTGCCGGCGACGGCAACGACGCGCTGCTGCTGGCCGCGATCACGCTGGCCAAGGCCGCCGGCGCGATTGCCCTTATCTATCTGGTGGGCGGGCGCGTCGTGCATCCGCTGTTTCGCGCCTTTGCCCGCCAGCGCCAGCCCGACGTGTTCATGGCACTGGTGCTGCTCGCGACCTTCGGCATCGCCGCGCTGTCGGCCGCCGCCGGCCTGTCGATGGCGCTGGGCGCCCTGATCGCGGGCCTGCTGCTGGCCGAGACCGAATTCAAGCACGAGGTCGAGCTGATGGTCGAGCCGTTCAAGGGCTTGCTCATGGGGCTGTTCTTCATGACGGTCGGGATGACCATCGACACGCGCCAGATCCTCGACGCACCACTGTGGCTGGCCAGCTTCGTGCTCGGGCTGGTGCTGATCAAGGGCTTCGTGGTGGCCGTGCTGTTTCGCATTGGCGGCCTGCCGTGGGGCCGCGCCGTCGAAGGTGGTCTGCTGCTGGGCCAGGGCGGCGAGTTCGCCTTCATCGTCATCGGCTATGCGGCCAGCAGCGGCGTGCTCGATCCGGCGCTGGGCGCGCGCGTGATGCTGGCGGTCGGCCTGTCGCTGTTCATCACGCCAATGCTGGGGCGCCTGGGCACGGCCATTGGCGACCAGCTGGAAACACGCGGCGACCAGCTCGCCGCGCAGCACGATCATGCCGCCCTGAGTGCGGTGCGCGGCCAGGTCATCATTGCCGGCTTCGGCCGCGTCGGCCAGCAACTGGGGAAGCTGCTCACTGCGCAAAAGATTCCGTTCGTGGCATTCGAAACCGATGCGCGGCTGGTGGCGCAGCTGCGCGCCGACGGCTGGCCGGTCTGGTTCGGCAATGCAGCGCGGCCCGAGTTGCTGCGCCGCGTGCATGCCGACGAGGCGCCCGCGATCGTGCTGACGATGGACCAGCCGCTCGCGGCGCTGCAGGCCGTGCACGGCATCCGGCGCGAATTCCCGCACGTGGCGCTGTTTGCCCGCTCGCGCGACGAGAAGCACGCGCGCGACCTGCGCCTGGCCGGCGCCTCGGTCGTGGTGCCGGAAACGCTGGAAGCGAGCCTGCAGTTGTCCAGCTTCGTGCTCGGGGCGATGGGCCTGGAAGAGCGCACGATCGACGCCATCGTCGA
This sequence comes from Oxalobacteraceae sp. CFBP 13730, assembly GCA_014841835.1. Taxonomy (GTDB): domain Bacteria; phylum Pseudomonadota; class Gammaproteobacteria; order Burkholderiales; family Burkholderiaceae_D; genus Telluria. The sequence goes on from JACYUQ010000001.1 coordinate 684,320, forward strand.
CCGTGAGCGCGCGCTGTCCGCGGCTGCCCAGCTGGCGCCGCAGCCCATGGCCGGGCCGTTATAATCGGCGCTTCATGATTGCCCACCCTGCCTCCACCATGACGCCATCCTCCGCTTCGACCTCCCTGCCCAAGGCGCTCGGCCACATCCGCGTGCTCGACCTGTCGCGCGTGCTGGCCGGTCCGTGGTGCGCGCAAAACCTGGCCGACCTGGGCGCCGACGTGATCAAGATCGAGCGCCCCGGCAGCGGCGACGATACGCGCGCCTGGGGCCCGCCGTATGCAAAAGACGCCGACGGCCGCGACACGCAGGAGGCGGCCTACTACCTGACCGCCAACCGTGGCAAGCGCTCGATGACGGTCGATATCGCCAGCAGCGAAGGCCAGGCGTTACTGCGCGAACTGGTGCTGTCGTGCGACGTGGTGCTCGAGAATTTCAAGGTCGGGCATCTGGCGCGCTATGGCCTCGACTACGCGAGCCTCAAGGCGCTCAAACCCGACCTGGTCTATTGCTCGATCACGGGCTTCGGCCAGGACGGGCCGTACGCGCACCGCGCCGGCTACGATTTTCTGATCCAGGGCATGGGCGGCCTGATGTCGGTGACGGGCGAGCGTGACGACGTGCCCGGTGGCGGGCCGCAGAAGGCCGGCGTGGCGCTGACCGACCTGATGACGGGCATGTATGCGACGGTGGCCGTCCTGGCTGCCCTCACGCACCGCGACCGCACCGGCGAAGGCCAGCAGATCGACATGGCGCTGCTCGACACGCAGGTGGCGATGCTGGCCAATGTCGGCAGCAATTACCTCAACAGCGGCAAGGCGCCCAAGCGCTGGGGCAATGCGCACGCCAATATCGTGCCGTACCAGACCTTCGCCTGTCTCGATGGTCACATCATCGTCGCCGCCGGCAACGATGGCCAGTACCAGAAGTTCGTCGAAGCAGGCGGCCGGCCCGAGCTGGCGTTCGATGCGCGCTTTGCCACCAACCCGCTGCGGGTGCAGCATCGCGATGTGCTCGTGCCGCTGCTGGCCGAGATGGTCGGCGAAAAAACGCGCGCCGCCTGGATCGCACTGCTGGAAGAACATGGCGTGCCGTGCGGGCCAATCAATGACGTTGGCGAGGTATTCGCCAACGAGCAGGTGCAGGCACGCGCGATGGCGATCGCGCTGCCGCATCCGAGCGCCGGCGAAGTCACGCTGGTGCGCAATCCGATCCGCATGTCGGCCACGCCGGCCACCAGCAGCGTGGCGCCGCCCACGCTGGGCCAGCACACGCTGGACGTCCTGCGCGATGTGCTGGGCAAGAGCGACGCCGAGATCGCCGCCCTGCAGAACCGCGGCGTCGTCTAGGCGCGCCTCTTCCCGTCATCCTCCACGCTGGCGTTCACCCGGCCGCTTCCGGGTGGGCTCAGCGCACCCGCGCCCAGGCCCGCACCGATGCGAAGGTCAGCAGGAACAGTGAACAGATCAGCATGCTGAAGAGCGCGCCGGCGATGTAGAAGCCCGGCGTGAATTCGGTATGCGACAGGGCCGACCAGGTCTTGATGACCGATCCTGCGCCAGCCAACGAAGCGACCAGCACAGACACGACCTCACCCAGGGAAACACGCATGACGACACCGTTGAAACAGAGGTTGCTGGTGCAGGAAAGCTGCACTAGAATTGCCCGAGAGTAACATGCGACAGTGTCATCAAAATGCGTGCATTCTCACAAGCACAAGGGGTTCAGACGCCTGCCAGGCGACGCACGGGAATTTATTTTCATCGGGCTGCATCCAATGCTGCCTCTGGCGCGTAGTACCGGTGTCGACATGGCAGCCTGCCCGGCGGCCATGCACCCTGATGGATGTTGACGACCCATTCTACTAATAAGGACATATCATGAAAAAACCGCAATTCGCCAAGCTCGTCCTCGTGTCTTCGATCGCCCTTGCGCTGACCGCCTGCGGCAGTGACGACGACGACAACAACGCCGCGCCGGCGCCGACCACCCCGCCGCCGGCATCCGCGACTGTTGGCGATGTGGTTGCCCTGACTGTCAGCAACCGTCTGGTCTCGTTCGACCGCGCCTCGCCGGCGACCCTCCGCACCAATGTGATGGTCACCGGCCTGCAGAGCGGCGAAAACCTGGTCGGCATCGACATGCGTCCGGTCGATGGCATGCTCTACGGCGTCGGTTCGACCGGCCGCCTGTACACGCTCGACCCGGTGACCGGCGCCGCCACCAGCAAATCGCGCCTGGCCGCTGATCCTGCCGACACCACCGACGCGTTCACCGCGCTGGCCGGCACCAACTTCGGCGTCGACTTCAACCCGATGGCCGACCGCCTGCGCATCGTCAGTAACACGGGGCAGAGCCTGCGCATCAATGTCGACACGGGCGCGACGACCACCGACGGCAGCATCAACGGCGGCGCAGCCAACACGGCTATTTCGGCCTCGGCCTATACCAACTCGTTCGCCGGCACCGGTTCGACGACGCTGTTCGGCATCGATGCCGTCAACAACACGCTGTACACCCAGAATCCGCCGAACAACGGCACGCTGGCCAATCCGGTCCCGCTGGGCATCGTTGCCGGCGCAGTCAACGGCTTCGACATCGATGCACGCACCAACATGGGCTATATGGTGGCTACCGTCGGCGGCGCACGCAATCTGTATGGCGTGAACCTGGCCGCGACCAGCGCACCGGCCACGCTGGTGGGCGCACTGGGCGTGACCGAAGACATTCGCGGCATCGCCCTGCGCGCGGCGCAGACGCCGGTCGTGCTGGGCCTGACGGACGATAACCGCCTGGTCGGCTTCAAGGTCGGCACCCCGAACACGCTCGACACCAACGTCACCATCAGCGGCCTGGCCCCGGGTGAACTGGTGCTGGGCATTGACGTGCGTCCACGTGACGGCATGCTGTACGGCCTGACCTCGACCGCGCGCCTGATCACGATCGATCCAACCAACGGCGTCGCCACAGTGAAAGCCACGCTGGCCGCTGACAGCACCGACACCACGCTGCCATACACCGCGATTGCCGGCACCGCGTTTGCCGTCGACTTCAACCCGGTGGCCGACCGTCTGCGCGTGATCAGCAACAGCGGCCAGAACCTGCGCATCAACGTCGATACCGGCGCGACGACCACCGACGGCGTCATCAACCGCGCCGGCGTGGCGCCTAGCGTGGCAGCAGCGGCCTACACCAACAGCATCCTGAATGCGACCACGACGCAGCTGTTCGACGTCGACAGCACCAGCTCGGTGCTGGCCCTGCAGAATCCACCGAATGACGGCACGCTGGTCAACGTCGGCCCGCTGGGTGTGACGATCGCCGGCGATGGCGGCATGGACATCGCCGGTGGCGCCAATGGCCTGGTGCTGGCAGCGCTGCGCACCACTGCCGGTGGCCCAACCTCGCTGTACCGCGTCGACATCACCACCGGCGCCGGCACGCTGATCGGCGGCGCCACCAACCCGACCGCATCGCGCATTGGCAGCGGCACGCCAGGCATCAAGGACATCGCGATCTGGCTGCGTTGATCTGGCTGCATTAGTCATCCTGTAGGATGAACAAAGGGCGTTCCGGCTTGCGTGGGAACGCCCTTTTTCATTGGTGTGCGCGATCTCTAGATGACCACGGCGCGCCCGATGAACAGGATCGGGCCGGTCGGCTTGCCGATCGGTGAGCCGGCCTCCGGCTCCAGCGTGATTTCGAACAGCTGGTTCGGCACGATCTTCGGCAGCTTGTCGAGCTTGACGTCGATGGTCTCGCCCGGCTTGACGAGGCCCAGCGACACGGGGCCGGACCAGTCGTCGGCCTTGGTCCACAGCTGCAGCGCGCGCTGCGACGGCACGGCCGTCGCGACCAGTGGCTCGAGGCGCAGCGTGGTCGCGCCCGTCATTTTGAGCACCCAGCCCGGCGCCGCGTTCTGCGGCGCTGCCAGCACGACCATGTAATGCGGCTGCTGCAGGTCGTTGACGCGCAGGCCGACCACCACGGCCATCACGGCAGCAGCGGCAAAGCCGCCCGCAGCCAGACCGCGCCACAGGCCCAGGCGCTCCCACCAGCCGGCGCGCGCGACCGGTGCTTGTTTAGTGACAGGCCCCAGGCTGCGCTCGATACGCGCCCATAACGACGCTGGCGGCGTGCTCGGCTCCACCAGCGTCGTCAGGGGCAGCAGCCGTGTTTCCCAGAAGGCGACGGCGGCGCGCAGCGAGGCATTGTCGACCAGTGCAGCGTCGACCTCGAGCCGCTGGGCGCGCGGCAGCGTGCCGAGCACGTATTGGCCGGCGATTTCGTCGTAGTCGTGTGTTGCGTTCATACCATGCACTCCCGCAGCGCGCTCATGCCGCGCTTGATCCAGGCCTTGACCGTGCCCAGCGGCGACTTGAGCCGCTCGGCGATTTCACTGTGCGAAAAGCCATCCACATACGCGTGCAGGATGCTGTTGCGCTTGGCCGGATCGAGCTGCGTCAGGCACTCGTGCAGCCGGCCCATGTCCTGGCGCAGTTCAAACGCATCCTGCATATTGGGATCGAAGGCGTCGGCGTCGAGCGCATCGAGCGTGTCTTCGTCGACGCCGACTTCGTGGGCGCCATCGCGCACGGCGTCGAGCGCCGCGTGGCGCACGATCGTGTACATCCAGCCGCGGCCCGAACCGCGCGTGGCATCAAACGTGCCGGCGCGGGTCCAGATGCTCACGAAGGCGTCGTGCACGACGTCTTCGGCGCTCTGGCGGTCGCGCACGATGCGCAGTGCCACGCCCAACAGGCGCGGGCTTTCCTGGTCATACAGCCGGCGCAGGGCATGCCGGTCGCCGCGGGCGCAGGCGCCGATGGCAGCTTCATAGTCGAATGGGTCAGGTGCGGTCGTCACGATCGTCCGTTGGAAAGTGGCAGTGCATTCATACGAGCGCCGCGCTGTCGCGCTGGCGCTGGCGGTCAAGGGCCTGGCCGACGCTCACCGCCAGTTCGGCCAGCTGGAACGGTTTGCGCAGCACGATGTCGTCGCCGATCACCTGCTCGATCGCCTTCATGTCGGCGTAACCGGTGGCGATGATCATCGGCAGGCCAGGGAACATGGCGCGCGTGCGCACCATCAGGTCGGCGCCCGTCATGCCGGGCATCAGGTAGTCCGTAATCAGGAGCTCCGGGCGCGCCCGTTGCAGGGCCGCCAGGCCCGCTTCGCCGTCGGCCGCCTGCGTCACTTTGTGGCCGAGCGCTTCGAGCGACGACACCATCGAGGCGCGCACGAAGTCGTCGTCTTCCACGATCAGGATGCGCGCCGGCTGGCTTGCCACCGGCATCTGCGCGACCGGCGCCGGCTCGGCCTCGTCCAGATTGGTGGCGGCGCGCAGCCAGATTTCCACCGTGGTGCCCACGCCCTGCTCGCTGACGATGCGCGCCGCGCCGCCCGATTGCTGCGCCATGCCGTACACCTGGCTCAGGCCCAGCCCGGTGCCCTTGACGCCCTTGGTCGTGAAGAATGGCTCGAATACCTTGGCCACCAGTTCCGGCGCCATGCCTTCGCCGCTGTCGGTCACGGCGATGCGCACGTAGTCGCCGTCGGCCAGCAGGCCCGCCGGCGGCGGCGCCATGGCGGCCGCGAACACCAGCTCGCCGCCGCCCGGCATCGCGTCGCGTGCATTGATGGCCAGGTTCAGCAAGGCCATCTCCATCTGGTTGCCATCGGCCAGCACCGAGGTACAGTCCTGGTCGACGGCAAAGCGCAGCCGGATCGCCGAACCGACCGAACTGGCCACCAGTTCGCGCACGCCATCGAACAACAGGCCGATATCGGTTTCGCGCAGGTCGAGGCTCTGGTTACGCGCAAACGCCAGCAACTGGCTCGTGAGCTTGCCGCCGCGCTGGCAGGCACGGCGCGCGATCTCGGCGCGGCCCTTGGCCACGTCGTCCTTCGACATCAACAGGATCAGGTCCATGCTGCCCTGGATCACATTGAGCAGGTTGTTGAAGTCGTGCGCAATGCCGCCGGTCAGGCGCCCGACCGCTTCCATTTTCTGGTACTGCGCCATCGCCTGCTGCACGCGTTCGCGCTCGATGATCTCGTTCATCAGGCGGTCGTTGGCCTGGGCCAGCGCGCGCGTGCGCTCGTCGATGCGCGATTCGAGCGTTTCGTTCAGGGCGACGAGTTCCTGCCGGCTGTCGTGCAGGCTTTGCGCCGTGCGCTCGCGGTCGGCCAGCACGTCGCGCGCCTGGTACTGGCGGCGGCGCGCGCGCAGGGCCGAGATGCTGGCGCTGCGCAGCGTCTGCGCATTGAGCGGGCGTTCGAGCAGGATCACGTTGCCGTAGTCGCCCAGGCGCTCGCGGGCCGCGCCCTGCTGCAGACCAATTGCCTTGGCCAGCAGCACGATGAATGGAAAATCGGACCATGGCGCCTGCGCCTCGAGCCAGGCGTGCAAGGCCCTGGCATCGACGTTCTGCAGCGCTTCTTCGGCCAGGATGGCTGCGCCGGCGCCTTCTGCGATCGCCGCGCCCAGCCGGGCGAAGTCAGTGAAGGCCCTGCACTCGAGGCCATCGCGCTGCAGTACCGACGCCATGACCTCGGCATCGCGTCCGCGCGGGGCGAAAATCAGGATGCGCTCTTCGTGCGCGCTGCGCGGCTGGTTATTGCCCGGCATCTGTGACCGGATCCATCATGGGCGTGGCGCCGCGGTAGTTGGGAATGCCGGTCAGCACACCCTCGAAACCGACCAGCGGCGCGCCGATGCGCACCCCGCCCTCGCCCAGTTGCAGTTCGTGGATCGTCTGCGCGTGCTGCGTGGTGCGGCTCTTGATCACGCTGATGGCGCGCCGCACATTGCCGCTCGCTTCAAAGAAGCGCATCAGCACCGTGCTGTCGCTCAAGTAGCTGAGGTCGATGTCGGTGCGGGCCTCGGCCATCAGGCCGTGCTGGCCCAGGATCATCACGGTCGTCACGCCCTGCTGGTTCAGGTAAGACAGCAATTCGTGCATCTGCAGCGTCAGGAACTGTTCGCCCGGCATGGCCTGCAGGTAGGCGTTCAGGCTGTCGATCACCATGAAGCGCGTGCCCTGCTGTTCGACCGCGTCGCGCAGCAGTTGCGCGAATTCGCCCGGCGAGAGTTCGGCCGGATCGAAGTGGCACATCGCGAGCTGGCCAGAGGCCAGGTAGGGCCGCAGGTCCAGCCCCAGTTGCGTACTGCGGGCGAAAAAGGTGCCAAGGCCTTCGTCGAACAGGTAATACGCGGCCTTTTCGCCACGCTCGAGCGCAGCCAGCAGGCAGCGGGTGGACAGCGTGGTCTTGCCGATGCCGGACGGCCCGACAATCAAGGTGTTGGTGCCGCGAATCAGGCCGCCGCCAAGCAGCGCGTCAAAGCCGTCGGAGCCGCTCGAGCCGACCAGCGGCACGAAGTCGCGCACGTGCTCGGCAGCCACCAGGCGCGGGTACATCGTGATGCCGCCCGTGTCGAGCGCATAGTCATGAAAGCCGCCGCGAAAGCGGATGCCGCGCATCTTGATGATATTGACGCGGCGCCGCTCCTTGCCGTAGTCGCGGGCAATCTGTTCCAGGCTGATGACGCCATGGGCAATGCTGTGCAGGTGCTGGTCGGACTGGCTGGTCTTGTCGTCGAGCAGCAACACGGTGCAGTCGCGCGCGGTGAAAAATTGCTTGAGCGCGAGAATCTGGCGCCGGTAACGCAGCGGATTCTGGGCCAGCAGGCGCATTTCGGACAGGCTGTCGAACACCACCCGTACCGGACGCAGTTCGTCGACCCGGTCCATCACCTTGCGCGTGGTTTCGCCCAGCTCGATTTCGGACGGGTGAAAGACAGACTGTTGCGCATCGACATCAAGATCGTCTTCCCCTGCCAGCTCGTAGATCGACAGCGCGCCCAGGTCCCAGCCATGGCTTTGACCAACCGCAACAAGCTCATCCGCAGTTTCGGACAGGGTGACATACAGGCCGGCTTCACCGCGGGCCAGCCCGTCGAGCAGGAACTGCAGGCCAAGTGTGGTCTTGCCGGCGCCGGGCGAGCCTTCGACGAGATACACGCGTTGCGGCGTCAGGCCGCCACCCAGGATGTCGTCGAGACCGGAGATACCGGTCGAAATACGGCCTGCCGGCGGGTTGGCATTGCGGGGGTCGGAAGCGCGGTCGTTCATGTGGGCAGCTCGGGAAAGTTGGCCGACGCACACGTGGGCAGTTGCGGCACGCGGAAGACCTGGTGAAAGACGTTGCTTTTTGCAACGGAAGTTGGGCAGATTATATCGTCATTAAGGCTGTGCACGAACCGCAGACCGGCAACCGTGCTACACTATCGCTTGTATGGCATCGATCACTCCTCCACGATTACAAAGTTTCAGGAATGACAACACGAGATTGCCACTGGAAAATTCTACTACCGTCCCCATATCGTGTTCCTGTGGACAAATGATTCGCGCAAAGCGCGACGCCACGGCACGAGATGGCACACGGGCCGCAACACCCAGCGAAGTCAATATTATTCCCATCCTGACACCGCCTGCTTCATGCGGGCCGCATCATCCGCCAGCCCGTGCGCCGCGCGCCAGGCTGGTGTGATTACCCAATATTAAAATTTACAGGAGCTCCATCATGGCAAAAGAAGAACTCATCGAAATGAATGGCGTCGTGGCTGAAGTACTGCCGGACTCGCGTTATCGTATCGACTGCGAAAACGGCCACAAGCTGATCGCCTACACCTCGGGCAAGATGCGCAAGAACCACATCCGCATCATCGCCGGCGACCAGGTCAGCCTCGAACTGTCGCCGTACGACCTGAGCAAGGGCCGGATCACCTTCCGTCACCTTGGCAAAACCAACGGCGCACCGCGCCCGCAAAACCGCGCAGCACGCCGCTGATCGCACAACGCCACGCTTCGCAGCGTGGCGTTTTTACTTGTGCGCCGCTTTTGACGCGTCGCACCGCACCGGTTTTGCCCCTGCATTGCCCCGATAGTTTGTTCGCTAGTAGTTAATCGGCAACGGCGCCAGCCGTCGCAGATGCAACGCAATCCCCAAGCCCACTCCCAACAGCCCCGCCAGCAAGCTCACGACACCGGTCCAGCCCCAGTGCTCGTAGACATACCCGCCCGACCAGCCCACCAAGCTCGACCCCAGGTAATAGAAGAACAGGTAGATGCCCGAGGCCAGTGCCTGTGGCGCCCGTGCGCGCCGCCCGACCCAGCTGCTGGCCACAGAGTGTGACGCAAAGAAGCCGAATGTCGCCAGTCCGACCCCCAGCACGATCGCCACGAGCGAATCGGCCAGCGTGATCAGCAAGCCGGTGATCATTAGCCCCATCATGAGCCATAGCACATTGCGCCGCCCGAGCCGGTCGGCCAGCTTGCCGGCCCACATCGAACTGACAATGCCCAGCAGGTACAGCAGCGACAGCAGCCCGACAGCGCTTGGCCGCAGGTTGAATGGCGCGCCCAGCAACCGGTAACCGATGTAGTTGTACAGCGTGATGAAGGCGCCCATCAGAAGGAACGACAGTGCGAACAGCCACGGCAGCCCCGGATCGCGCAAGTGAATGCGCACACCGGCAATGAAGCCGGGGCCCCGCGCCGGTAGCATCGTGCCATGGCGCGAGGCCGGCAGGCTGCGCGAGAATTCCCACGCCGCATACAGCCCGGCCGCACCCAGCACGCCAAGGGCGATGCGCCACGAGGCGAAATCGCTGATGAAGGCTGAGAGCACGCGCCCCGTCATGCCGCCAAAGGCGCTGCCGCTGATGTACATGCCCATCGACAGACCCAGGGATGTCGGCTCGATCTCGTCACCCAGATAGGCCATGGCCACGGCCGGCAAGCCGCCCAGCATCAGGCCCATGCAGGCGCGCAGCGCCACCAGGTGAATGTAATCGGAAGCGAAGGCGCAGCCCAGCGTCAGCACTGCGCCGCTGAGCATCGAGCCGACCATGACTTTTTTACGCCCAAAGCGCTCGGCGACGTTGCTCGAACCCAGCAACGCGAGGGCCAGCATGGCCGTTGCTACCGACAGCACCAGGCTGCTCTGCGCAGGAGACAGCCCGAAGTCGCGGCCCAGCAATGGCATCAAGGGCTGCACGCAGTACAGCAGTGCGAAGGTCGAAAAGCCGCCAAAGGCCATCGCACGGTTGATGCGCCGGAACGCCACGCTGCCAGCGGCAATGCGCACGCCTGACGTGGTCACCGGCCAGCCTTCACGGGTACTCGGGATCGAGCTCCGATCCGGCGTAGTTTTCCATTTCAGCGAACAGCTGCTTCATCGTCGCCGTCGTGCCAATCAGTTGCAGCACCGTGCAACTGGCGCGGTAGGTCGCGATGCGCGCGGCGATCACGGGTTGGTGCGCCGGCGGCACGCGTGCCATCAGCTCGGCCCACCCGGCTTCGAAATCGGGATTGTGCTTGCGCACCGCCTTGACGAAACGTTCGAACTCGCGCTGGCCCGTACGCGCCGTGATGCGCGCGCCGCCTTCGGCCGCGAAGATGATCGCCATCGCGATCACGCCTTCGGCATTCAGGTCCAGATCGACGACCGCGCCCTCGTAGTGGTGCTTGCGCAGCCACTCGGCGGCCTTGACGACCGCCTGGACTTCCTGGCGCTGGCGCACCTGGCCCAGATAGCGCTCATACCCCGACCACGATTCGCCCGGGTCGGCCGTGCAGATGTCGACGAACAGCTCTTTCAGGCGCCGCTGCGCATAGATCGGGTCCAGATCGTACTCGCTCACCAGGCTGTCCTCGGGCAGCGCGGCCAGCTCGCGGATCAGGCGAAAGCCCGCCTGGAACGCGTGCTCGGCGCCCTCGCCGATCAGGATGTCGAGCGCATCGAGGTCGCCCTCTTCCTCGGTCTGGATCAGGTGTTCGAGACCCAGCGAGATGCCGCCGACCGTCAGCAGCAGCGCGCGCCCGATGCCTTCGGCGGTGCGGTCGTTGGTGAACTTTTCGGCCACCATGGCGGTGATCCCCGACAGTTCGTCGGCCAGGATCGCCGCTTCGTCCGGCGTCGCGTCGACCGGCAGCAGCCGGATCGCGCGGATCAGCCGGGGCGGCTTTTCAATGACAATGGCAGGCAACATGCTGGGGCCTGCCGTCACGAAAAGATGTCCGAACCCAGGCTGCGGCGCGGGCTGCGGCGCGGCATGCTGCGCACCGACGGCACTTGCTTGCGCAGGCGCAGCAACAGGTCACGGGTGGAGCGCTGCATGAATTCGGACTCTTCGTCCGGATCGTCCGGCAGTTCGATCTCGGCCATTTCGGCGCTGTGGCGGAATTCCGGGAACAGCTCCAGCAGCGAGCGCTCCCAGCCATCTTCGCTGGCCTTGGCAAGGTCGACCGCCAGCGGCACGATGTCGCTGTCGGCGCTCGTCTGCCCGCTCACGTAGCGACCCTTGGACAGGATTTCGCCTGCCACTTCGAGGATTTCGCGCGGGGCCAGCGACCACATGATCGCGAAGATCGTCGCCCCATGGTCGGTGGCGGACGCCGCTTCGAGCAGCTCGTTGCGGCGCTCTTCGTCGTCCTGCGCATACACCACGCCATGGACGTGGTTGAACAGGTTTTCGGCGATGCGCTCGGGATCGTCCTCGATCAGGTTGTCGGGCCAGGTCGCGGCGATGTAGGCCAGGCTATCGGCCCAGGCCTTGGGCGGCACCAGCATCGTGGCCAGCGACGTCTTGCCGCCGTCAAAGCCGGCCAGGTGCAGCGCCGTCACCTGCGGTGGCAGGTCGCTCAGCACCTGCGCCACGGCGTAGTCGCCATGCTCGTCGGCCGCTTTCGAGAACACCTCTTCGGCGTGATCGAGCGAGCCGGCCAGCACCAGGTCACCCACCTGCTGCGTCAAGGCTGGCAGGTGTTCGTTCTTGCTGCCGGTATCATCGCTCATCGCGGTCTCCTTCGTCGAACAGGCCGCTGAAGTCGTCGGTTGCTTCGCCGTCTTCATCGACATCGTCGCCATCGTCATTGCGGCCCAGCTGCTCGAGCGACTGGTCTTCATCGTCCCAGCGATTCTGGTTCTTGAACAGGAATGCGGTGATGATCGCCTGGCGCGCCAGTTCCGGGAAATTGGTCGTCATTGCTTCGTACATTTTGGCGCCATCGTCGCCCGTGCATTCGGCCATCGCGAACACCTTGGCCGGGTCGCCGTCGGCGTAGTCCAGCGCTTCGCCCATCAGGCCCTTGGCGTCCAGAAAGCGGATCTTGTCGACCAGTGCGAACGCCATCATGTTGACGTCGTCGATGCCGCCGCCGTCGGCGTATTCGGACACCAGCGCATTTACCATCATGTCGTAGTTCTTGCGGTTCGGCGGGTCGCCCAGGGTGCCCTCGATCTGGCCTTCCAGTTCACGCGACTGGAAAGAGAATTCGGGATGTACGTTTTTCATAATGTGTCCTGTAGATGTGTATGGCGGGCCGCATGCGCGGCCAGGGCGTCAGTGCGCGGGCAGGTTCACGCCGTTCAGGGCGAACAGCGAGCGCCACAGCTCAAAGGCTTCGGCTTCGGCGTCGAGCACGATGCGGTGGTTCACGCTCTGGTTGTATTCGTCGCGCCTGACGCGGTCGGAGAGGATCTCATAGGCCTTGCTCACGGCCTTGAAGCGCGCCTCGGCGCCCGGCGCCTGGTTGCGGTCCGGGTGGTAGCGCATGGCCAGCGAGCGGTAGACCTTCTTGATCTCGTCGTCGGTGGCATTCGGGGCCACGCCGAGGATCGCATATAAATTTTCCAACAGAAACTCTCCCGGCGTCAGCCGTCTGGCAATGAATCACGGTTTAAAGAGAGATTATCCTATAGAAAAGGTTCGACGGGGCGCGGGTGCCCGCTTTTGCCGGATGCGGGTGGCAGCAGGCAGGGTAACGACGAGGGCATGCTACAGGGCCGCTGTCTACGGTAAAATGCCCGACACCTTACCCTCCCAGAACTATCTCATGAGCAACGACAAGAATTCCCCGGCGCCGGGCAACGCACCGTCGTCGAACTTTGTGCGTGCCATCGTCGAATCCGACCTGGCCGCCGGCACGCATGCCCGTGAGGGCCTGCCGCCCGTGATCACGCGCTTCCCGCCTGAGCCGAACGGCTACCTGCACATCGGCCACGCCAAATCGATCTGCCTGAACTTCGGCCTGGCGCGTGACTACGGCGGCCTGTGCCACCTGCGTTTCGACGACACCAATCCCGAGAAGGAAGACCAGGAATACGTCGATACGATTCTCGACAGCGTCAAGTGGCTCGGTTTCTCGTGGCAGCAAGAGGGCCAGGAGCACCTGTACTACGCCAGCGACTACTTCGACCAGCTGTACGCGATGGCCGAGTACCTGATCCAGAATGGCAAGGCCTACGTCGACAGCCAGAGCGCCGAAGAGATGGCGAAGAACCGCGGCAATTTCGGCACGCTGGGCACCAATTCGCGCTTCCGCGACCGCCCGGTCGAAGAATCGCTGCAGCTGTTCCGCGACATGAAAGCCGGCAAGTACAAGGATGGGGAACACATCCTGCGCGCCAAGATGAGCGAAGACGCGATGTCGTCGCCGATCATGACGAACCGCGATCCGGCCCTGTACCGCATCCGTCATGCGCACCACCACCGCACGGGCGACGCCTGGTGCATCTACCCGATGTACGACTACACGCACCCGATCTCGGATGCGATCGAAAACATCACGCACTCGCTGTGCACGCTGGAATTCCAGGATCACCGCCCGTTCTACGACTGGCTGGTCGAGACGCTGGCCGAAGTGGGCTTCTTCAAGAAGCCCGTGCCGCGCCAGTACGAATTCGCACGCCTGAACCTGACCTATGTCGTGACCTCCAAGCGCAAGCTGCGCGCGCTGGTCGACGATGGCACCGTCACCGGCTGGGACGACCCGCGCATGCCGACCATCGTCGGCCTGCGTCGCCGCGGCTACACGCCCGAATCGCTGCAGCTGTTCTGCGAGCGCATCGGCGTATCGAAGGCCGACGGCTGGATCGACATGAGCACGCTCGAAGGCGCGCTGCGTGACGATCTGGACCCGAAAGCGCCGCGCGCGATTGCCGTGCTGCGTCCTTTGAAACTCATCGTCGACAACTTCCCAGAAGGCGAGTCGCACGAGTGCAGCTCGCCCGTGCACCCGCACCATCCCGAGATGGGCAAGCGCACCTTCCCGTTCACGCGTGAACTGTGGATCGAGCAGGAAGACTTCATGGAAACGCCGGTGAAGGGCTACTTCCGCTTCACGCCGCCGCAGGGCGACCTGCCGGGCAGCCGCGTGCGCCTGAAGTACGGCTACGTGGTCGAGTGCACGGGCTTCGACAAGGATGCCGACGGCAACGTCACCGCCGTCCACGTGAACTACTTCGAGGATTCGAAGTCGGGCACGCCAGGCGCCGACAACTACAAGGTCAAGGGCAACATCACGTGGGTCAGCGCCGCCAGCGCACTGGAAGCCGAAGTGCGCCTGTACGACCGCCTGTTCCTGGACCCGCAGCCGGACGCCGGCGGCAAGGACTTCAAGACGGTGCTCAATCCGAATGCGCTGGAGACGATCACCGCGTACCTGGAGCCGGGCCTGAAGGACGCCGTGGGCGACCAGCGCTTCCAGTTCGAACGTCACGGTTACTTCGTGGCCGACCGCGTCGATTCGACGCCGGGCAAGCCGGTCTTCAACCGGGTGACGACGCTCAAGGACAGCTGGGCCAAGTAATACTCCGGCTCTACAGCCGGCCATGTAACCATCCGGTCATGCAACGATGTCATCCTCCCGGCATCTTGATGACCGGAGTAATTGCATGACCCGTCCAATGCCTCACCGCGCCGCCGCCTGCGCAGCGCTTTCCCTGCTGGCCGTGCTGGCAGGTTGCAGTCCCGGCGACAGCGACGCCCCTGTCGTCACGCCGCCGGTGCAAACGCCGGCCCCGTCCCCTGCCCCGGTCAGCACTGCCGTCGCCTTCATGAGCGACGTTCACTTCCAGAATGTCTACGGCGACTTCAAGAGCAGCCAGTTCGCGGGCATTCCGACCAAGGACGGCAAGAACGCAACCATCCGCACGATGTATGCGCAGCTGACCTCCACGCGCTTGTTCAACGAAAATTACTTCGCCTTCTATGCTGCACTCGACGACGCCTATGCCAAGGGCATTCGCGTCGTCGCGCTGCCGGGCGACTATACAGACGACGCCCAGCCGATGAACGTCGACGGCATCGCCGAGATCATGAAGCAGTACCAGGCCAAGGGCATGCGCTTTTTCATCGCGCCCGGCAACCATGATCCCGTCGAGCCGTTCGACGACAACGAAGCGGGCAAGAACGACTTTCTGACCAAGGACGGCAAGGAACAGAAAATCTACGCCACCGGCAATGCGGCGTGCCTGGCCAAGGACCCGACTGTGATCTGCACCGACCAGGTCATGGAACAAGGCACCGAACGCCTGATGGTCAAGATGGGCGAATTCGGCTTCATGCCGAACAAGGCCGACCTGCTGTGGGAAACCCCGTTCAGCAAGTACGACGCCGGCAAATACACGTATGACGCGGCGCTGGCGCAGTCGAGCGGCAAGAGCCGTGAATTCGAGATCTGCGCCGAAGGTTCGGGCGGCGCCTACAAGGCCACGGGCGAAGCCAAGCTGGGCAAAGCCTTCACCAAATGCACGAAGCTGATCGACACGACGTACCTGGTCGAGCCGGTCAAGGGTCTGTGGCTGCTGTCGATCGACGCCAACGTGTTCGTGCCGAACGCGAAGTTCGACCCGGCCAACCCGACCAGCTTCAAGGGCTTCGATGGCGCCGGTAACGCCGGCTGGAACAAGGTGATCACCCACAAGATGTTCCTGATGGACTACATCAAGTCGGTCGCCGCGCGCGCCAAGGCCGAGGGCAAGCAGCTGATGGCCTTCTCGCACTATCCGACGATGGACTTCTACGCCAACCAGACGCAGGCGATGAAAGACGTGTTCAAATCGGGCGCGTTCCAGACGGCGCGCGTGCCGGACGCGAGCGTGGCCAATGCCGTGGCGGCCACTGGCCTGCGCCTGCACGTGGGCGGGCACATGCACTTCAACGGCACCAACGACCACACCGACGGCAGCGGCAATTACCTCGTCAACGTGCAGTCGCCGTCGCTGGCCGTGTATGGCGCAGCCTACAAGGTCGTCACCTACAAGGATGCCGAGACGATCGACGTCCAGACCATGCCGCTGTCGACCGTGCCGCGCTTTGCCGAACTGTTCCCGCATTACGTGGTCGAAAACGATTACCTCAAGGGCAGCGGGGTAGCCGCCGATGTCGCCAAGCGCTGGGACCGCAGCATCCTCGATACCCGCTCGTACGGCGAATTCACGCACCAGTACTTCGGCGAACTGTCGCGCCTGCGCTTCATGGACGAATACTGGCCATGCGAGATGAAAGAAGCCGCGATGGCCCTGAACGGCAAGCAGATGCTGATCCTGTCGCAGTTGCAGACCAGGGTCACGCTGGCGCAACTGAAGGACGTGCCAGGCGTGCTGCCGCTCACCGCCGCGTGCGCAGCCGCCGGCACGCCGGCGAGCACCACGGTTGCCGCCTCAATGCTGGCCACCGACTGGCAGGACGCCACCGTGCGCGCCGAGCGCCTGGCCACGGCCGCCGGCCTGCGCCTGGACGACTTCGCGAACCTCACCCCGTACGCGTTTTACGGCGACTTCCACCGCACCGTGTATGCGGGCGAACTGGCCCTGCGCGACATGGGCCAGGCGCGCGTGAACCAGTACAAGGTCCTGATGGCGGCATTCCCGGCCACGCCAGCGCCGATCGTGCGCATCGGCGACAAGCCGTCCGACCAGAACCCGGTACACGTGCCGTTCCAGCAGCAGTTCAAGGGCGTCTTTGCGATCCTCAAGGGTCTTGGTTCGGCCAAGCCGAGCGACCATTTCACGGTCGACCTGAAGGGCAAGAAAGTCAGTAACGCCAGCAACAACGGGCTGAGCTTCAACTAGGCCCGCCCCACGCCAGCTGCCCCACGGCGCCCCGCTCGCAACGAGCCGGGCGCCGTGATGTCATTGAGGGGCATCAACTTGCCGAACCTAGTAAACCTGCTAGCTACGGTGAACGCCGACAATGCTTAGCGTGGAACCATCCGCCGCGCGCACCACCACAACGGGCCTCACGTTCGTGAGATCGACCATGCATCCAGACCGCCAACCCGGGACCGTGATTCCCGCTGCCATGCTCGCCGGCGTGGTGCTGTCGCTGGCGTTCGGGGCCGGCGGCTACGTCGCCACGTCGCAGGCGATCGAGAGCGATGCACAGACACGCTTTCGCGCCATGGCACGCGCCGCCCAGACCATGATCGACGCGCGCGTGAAGAGCTACAGCGACGTGCTGCGCGGGGTTGCCGGCCTGTTCCGGTCCGAACCCGATACCAGCGCGGCCCAGTTCCACCAGTATGTCGGTGAACTCGACATCAAGCGCCACTTCCCCGGGATCGTCAACATCAACTATGCGCGCGCGGTGCGTGCCGATGGCTTGCCGGCGCTGAACGACGAGTTGCAAAAGCGCCTGGCGCGGCGCGGCGTCGTGCACACCCCCTTGCTGACGGCGCCCGATCGAGATACCTACACGGTGCTGGTCTACATGGAACCGCTGCCGCCGAACCTGCTCGACCGGCTGGGCCTGGACCTGGAAGCGCGTGGCACGACCCGGCGCTCGCTGGCCGTGTCGCGCGATACCGGCAGCTCGAGCGCCTCGGGCACCCGCATCGCCTTGCGGCCCGGGCCCAACCAGAGCGCGCTGGCGCTGCGCTTGCCGGTCTACCGCAGCGACCTGCCCAACAACAGCGTCGAGGAGCGACGCCTGGCCTATGTCGGTTCGGCCGGTCTCGGCTTCGGTATTTCGCCACTGGTGGCCGGGGTGCTCGATGAATTCCCGGTCCAGGGCGTGCGCCTGGTGCTGACCGAGCTGACCGCGCTGGCGCCCGAACCGGGCGAGGCGCCGCCACGCGCCGTGCTGTACGACAGCCTGGCCACGCGCACGCAACCCAACCCGGCCCCGCCACAGGCCGACGAGGCGATCTTTGCCGCCAGCCTGCCGGTCGAGTTCAACCAGCGCGTCTGGCGCGCCGACTTCAGCATTCCAAAATCCGCCATGTACACGCGTTTTGACTTGTATTACCCGTGGCTGGCGGCGCTTGCCGCCGGCATGAGCACCGCGCTGCTGTATGCGCTGTTCCAGACGCTGGCCTCATCGCGCCGCAACGCGCTGCGCATGGCCGAGGACATGACGCGCGAGCTGCGCGCCTCGCAGACCAAGCTGCAGGCCAGTCATGAAAAGCTGCGCCTGCTGGCCGCCCACGCCGAGCAGATCAAGGAAGGCGAGCGCAAACGCATTGCGCGCGAAATCCATGACGACCTGGCGCAGAACCTGCTGGCACTGAAGATCGAAGCGGAACTGCTGGCCAACCGCACCCGCGGCGCGCAGCAGCGCCTGCACGCGCGCGCCGCGGCCACGGTGCGCCAGATCGACGTCACGATCCGCAGCGTGCGCCAGATCATCAACGACCTGCGGCCGAACGTGCTCGACCTGGGCCTGTCGGCCGCCGTCGACTGGCAGGTGGCCGACTTTGCGCGCCGCACCGGCATCACGTGCGAGCTGGTGGACGACGATGGCGAGCACCGCATTGACGACAACAGCGCCATCGCGTTCTTCCGCATCCTGCAGGAATCGCTCAACAACGTGGCGCGCCACGCGCGTGCCACCGAGGTTGGCATCACGCTGCACCAGCATGCCGGCATGCTCACGATGACGATCCGCGACAACGGCGTCGGCCTGCAGCCGGGCAGCCGCAACCGCCACGGCTCGTTCGGCCTGGTGGGCATCGAGGAACGCGTCGCCATCCTGGGCGGCTCGTTCTCGATCAACAGCAGCAGCGGCAGCGGCGGCACCACGGTCGTGGTCAGAATCCCGGTGGCCGACGTGCCGGGCGACATGTACACGCCCGGCCTGCGCACCGACAGCACGCCAACCTCGCCCATCGCTGCCTGATCCATCCCTTTGTGTTCGACGGGTGGTGCCGCCACCCTTACCCGAGCTCGGCCATTCTCCCGAAGTTTGATCCAGCGCAACTGCTGAGCTGAGCCACCGCATGACAATGGTTGTGTCTGTCACAGGTCAACACCCCCGGAATTTTCCGGTAATGCATCACGGAAATGCCCCACATCGACACTGTGACAGCGGCCCCATGCCCCGATCCATCCACAACCCAGACGAGGTGAACACGATGTCGACCCATACCGAATACGCTGCTTTCGAGGCGCTTGACCTGAACCCGATCAAGATGAAACTGATGCACGCGGCATCCGGCGAAGGCTGGTCCGAAACGCGCACCAACGCCGTCGAGACCGAGTACCGGCGCTTCCTGTTCCTGATGAAGAAGTACCCGGATGCAGGTGCCTCGCCATCCGTCGATGTCGACACCTTCTGGCACTATCACATCCTCGATACCATGAAGTACGCACGCGACTGCGAAGCCGTGTTCGGCTTTTTCCTGCATCACTATCCGTATGTCGGCATCGCCGCCGGCACCGAAGGCGAACATGTCCAGGCTGGCGAGCGCATGCGCCAACTGTATGAAGCCGAGTTTGGCGTGGTGGTCAGGGGCGACGCTGCTTTCTGCGCGTCGCCAGGCAAGCCGGCAGGCGCCAGCGCGTTCTGTGCGTCCCCGGGCAAGCCGGCAGGCGTCAGCGCGTTCTGTGCGTCCCCGGGCAAGCCGGCGACTGCAGCGCGCGCGATCACCTTTTGCGCCTCTCCCGGCAAGCCGGCTGCCAAGGTCGCGGACAGCGCCTTCTGCGCCTCGCCGGGCCTGCCGGCCATCATGACCAGCAACATTGCGTTCTGCGCATCGCCCGGCAAGCGCGCATAAGCTAAAACCAGGCAACTGCCCGGATCAGCCCCGCAGGCGCGCCAGCGCCGTGGCGACGTCCGGGTACTGCAGGCGCACGCGCAGTTCGCGCCGCAAGCGTGTGTTGTCGAGTTGGCGCGACTCGGACATGTACGACAGCAGCACCGGCGAGACCAGCTGCGCCAGTTCGGCGCGCGGCAGGCGCGGCGAACGCGGCATGCCGAAGGCGTCGGCCACGGCGTCGAAGTAATCGGCCATCTTCATGCGCGTGTCGTCGACCGCGTTATAGACCCGCCCGGACCGGCCGCGTGTCAACGCCTGCAGCACGATGCGCGCCAGGTCGTCGGCGTGGATATGGTTGGTGTACACATCGTCCTCGAACCGCAATGCGGGCGTGCCCTGCTCCAGGCGGCGCAGCGGCAGCCGGTCGGCGGCGTAGATGCCGGGCACGCGCAGGATCGACAGCGTCGCGCCGGCCACCAGTGCCCACGCGCGCAGGATGCGCTCGGCGTCCACGCGGCGCCGGGCGCGCCCGTTTTTCGGCGCCACCGGCCGGTATTCCTTCACCAGCGCCCCGCCGCAATCGCCATACACACCGCTGGTACTCACGTACACGATGCGGCGCACGGCGCCCAGCGCCGCCACCAGGTGGCGCGTGCGGCGGTCGGTATCGCCATCGGGCTGGGGCGGGGCCAGGTGCAGCACCCACGGCGCCAGATTATGCAGGCGCGCCAGCGTGGCGGGCTGGTCGAGGTCGGCAACGACCGGCACCGCGCCGGCGGCGCGCAGATCAAAGCAGCGCTCGGGCTGGCTGGTCAGCGCAAACACGCGAAAACGCCCGGCCAGCAGCGGCAACAGGCGCATGCCGACGTCGCCGCAGCCGATGATCAACAGGCGCGGACGGGCAAAAGCGGGACGGGATGGCATGGTCATGGCAAGATCGTGGGGTCGTGGAGGCGGCAACTGTAGCACAGGGCGCGCCCGGTAAAACAAGGGCCGGTGTAGAATGGCGGCCTCGCGCCGCACGCCGGCGCACCCCACCAACCACCCGCGTTCGCGCCCCAACTTCTCCATTCGCATGACCTTCCAGATCACCGTCCAGCCCAGCGGCAGCCAGTTCGGCTGCGAAGCCGATGAAACCGTGTTAGCCGCCGCGATCCGCGCTGGCGTCGGCCTGCCGTATGGCTGCAAGAACGGCGCCTGCGGCTCGTGCAAGGGCAAGGTGCTCGATGGCGCCATCGAGCACAAACCCTACCAGCAGCGCGCCCTCTCCGACATCGAAAAGACCGCCGGCATGGGGCTGTTCTGCTGCGCGATGCCGTCGGCGGACCTGGTGATCGAGGCGCGCGAAGTGGGCGGCAGCTCGGATTACCCGCTGCGCAAGATGCCTACGCGCGTCGCCGGCATCCGCAAGGCGGCGCCGGACGTCGCCATCGTCAACCTGCAACTGCCGGCCAATGAATTGCTGGCCTACCGCGCCGGCCAGTACATCGAATTTCTGCTCAAGGACGGCAAGCGCCGCGCCTACTCGATTGCCAATGCGCCGTCGTTCGAAGGCCCGCTCGAACTGCACATCCGCCACCTGCCCGGCGGCCTGTTCACCGACCACGTGTTCGGCGCCATGAAAGAGCGCGACATTCTGCGCTTCGAAGGCCCGCTCGGCACGTTCTTCCTGCGCGAAGATGCCGACAAGCCGATCGTGCTGCTGGCCTCCGGCACCGGCTTCGCACCGGTCAAAGCCCTGGTCGAGCACCTGATGCACCTGAAGTCCACGCGCAAGGTCACGCTGTACTGGGGCGGCCGCCGCCCGCACGACCTGTACATGGACGAATTGTGCCGCGCCTGGGAAACCACGCTGCCCGACTTCACCTACGTGCCGGTGATTTCGGATGCGCTGCCAGAGGACGCCTGGACCGGCCGCACCGGCTACGTGCACGCGGCCGTCGTGCAGGACCTCATCGACCTCTCCGGCCACCAGGTGTATGCCTGCGGTGCGCCGCTGATGGTCGATGCGGCCCGCCGCGATTACGTGGCGCTGTGCGGCCTGCCCGAGGACGAATTCTTCGCCGACGCGTTCACGACCGCCGCCGATCTGGCTGACCAATAAGGCCCCATGCCGCTGATCTCACCGACCGGGCGCCTGGGTGTCCTGCGCAACCGCAACCTGGCGTTCTACCTGTCGGCGCGCTTTCTCGCCACCTTCGCGGTGCAGATGCAGAGCGTGGCGATCGGCTGGCAGGTCTACCAGATCACCGGCAGCCTGTTCGACCTGGGCCTGATCGGCCTGGCGCAGTTCGCGCCGTTCCTGGTGCTGATCCTGTGGGCCGGCCACGTGGCCGACCGCTACAACCGGCGCCTGATCGTGCTCTGCTGCATGGCCGTGCAACTGCTGTGCAGCGCGATGCTGATTGCCTTCACGGCCAGCGGCAGCACGACCGTGTGGCCCGTGTTCGCGATCCTGGTGCTGTTCGGCAGCGCGCGCGCCTTCATGATGCCGGCCTCACAGGCGGTGCTCAAGAACCTGGTGCCGGACCGCGACTTCAGCCAGGCCGTGGCGCTGGGTTCCTCGACGATGCACGTGGCGATGATTCTCGGCCCGATCGTCGGCGGCCTGCTCTACGTGCTGGGACCGCAGACGGTGCACATGACGGCCGCCTCGCTGCTCGCGCTGGCGGTGCTCTTGATGACGAACACGCGCACCATCGCGCAGGTGATCAACAAGGCGCCCGTCAGCTGGCACACACTGCTCGAAGGCCTGCGCTTCGTGCGCTCGCGCCCGATCGTGCTGGGCGCGATTTCGCTCGACCTGTTCGCGGTGCTGTTCGGCGGCGCGACCGCCCTGCTGCCGGCCTACGCGCACGATATCCTGGGCGTGGGGCCGTCCGGCCTGGGGTTTCTGCGCACCGCGCCGGGCATGGGCGCAGCCCTGTGTTCGGTGGCGCTGGTGATGTTTCCGATCACGCGCCGCGTCGGCGCCTGGATGTTCGGCGGCGTTGCCCTGTTCGGCCTGTGCGTGATCGTGCTGGGCCTGACCGACCATGTCGCGATTGCCTTTGGCGCGCTGTTCCTGCTGGGCGTGGGCGACATGGTCAGCGTCTACATCCGCCATCTGCTGGTGCAGTACGAGACGCCCGACGACATCCGCGGGCGCGTGAGCGCCGTGAACTCGGTGTTCATCGGCGCCTCGAACGAGCTCGGTGAATTCGAGTCCGGCGTCACGGCCGGCTGGCTGGGACTGACGCGCGCGATCCTGCTCGGGGGCGTGGCCACGCTGGTCGTGACGGGCGTCTGGGCCATGCTGTTCCCGGTGCTGTCGCGGATGGACCGTTTTCCGCATCACGAGAAAGCGCTGGCACCGGAAAAAGACCGGATCAGCTGACCAGGCGGGTCATGCCGCCTGCAGCTCCAGCGTGCGCTGACCCGCAGCCACACGCGGCGCAGGATGGCGTGCGGCATCGATCTTGAACACGCCGACCGTGGCCGCCAGTTGCGCCGACTGGTCCTTGAGCGACTCCGCCGCGGCGGCGGCTTCTTCGACCAGCGCGGCATTCTGCTGGGTGACCGCGTCCATCTCCGTGATGGCCTGATTGATCTGCTCGATGCCGCTTTCCTGCTCCTGGCTGGCGGCCGTGATCTCGCCCATGATGTCGGTCACGCGCTTGACGCTGCCCACGATCTCGTCCATGGTGCTGCCGGCCTGGGTCACGAGGCGGCTGCCCTCGTCCACCTTGGTCACCGAGTCGTCGATCAGGTTCTTGATTTCCTTCGCCGCACTGGCCGAGCGCTGCGCCAGGTTGCGCACCTCGCTGGCGACCACGGCAAAGCCCCGGCCCTGCTCACCTGCGCGCGCTGCCTCGACCGCTGCATTCAGAGCCAGAATATTGGTCTGGAATGCGATGCCGTCAATGACGGAAATAATGTCGACAATCTTGCTGGCCGATGTGTGAATGGCGCTCATGGTATCGACCACGTCGGCCACGACCACGCCGCCACGGGTGGCGATATCGGATGCCGAGCGCGCCAGCGTGTTGGCCTGACGGGCATTCTCTGCATTCTGCTTCACGGTCGAGGTCAGCTCTTCCATCGATGACGCCGTTTCTTCGAGCGCGCCGGCCTGCTGCTCGGTGCGCGCCGACAGGTCGAGGTTGCCCGTAGCGATCTGGTCCGATGCGGTGGCGATGGTTTCGGTACCGTCGCGCACCTGGCTGACGATCGTGCGCAGATTGAGGTTCATGTCTTTCAACGCGGCGAGCAGCTGGCCGGTTTCATCGCGCGAATCGATCAGTATGTCGCTGCTCAAGTCGCCGGCGGCGACGGTACGCGCCACATCGACGGCGCGGTTCAGGGGTTGCGTGATCGAACGGGTGATGCGCCAGGCGACAATGATCGAAGCCAGCAACGCAAAGCCGCCCACGCTCAGCATCATGACGCGGGCCTGAGCATAGGCTTCGCCGCCAACCGTCTGGTCATGCGCATTGCGCTGCTGCTGCAGCGCGACCATCTCATCGATGGCCGCGGTCCAGGGCCGCATCGTCGGCACGAACTGGTTGCGCAGAAAGGCTGCTTCCCCTTCCAGGTCATTGGCCAGCGCCAGTGTCTGGCCCTGGGCGATCACCGGGAGCATCGCATTGCGGCTCGAGACGATCTTTGCATGAATGGCCCGGCCCTCATCCGACGTATGCAGGCGTTCGAGCGCTGCTTCTGCCTTGTCATAGCTGCTGCGCGCGCTGGCAATGATCTTTGCCTGCTCCTGCATCTGCGCGGGATCGGTCTCGATGGTCATGTCGCGCATGGCGATCGAGATGCGGCGCAGCGAATCGCGCATCGTGCCGGCTGCGTCGATGCGTGCGCCATTGACTTGCACGACCTTGACGAGCAGGTTGTCCATCGCCTGAAGTTTCTGGATGCCGGTGACCAGCACGATGGCCAGCAGGACCAGCACGAGGCCGAATGCGAGCGCGAGCCGCTGGCCGATTTTTAAGTGATTCAGATGCATTGTGTTGTCGTTACCCTGTGAGGCGCCGGTTCCGCACCCGTCGACGATGGGCGGCGCTGAAATAATTGGTGAGAGTTCTGGATGTGGGGGTGCGATTCTAGTAGGAGCACTCCTACAACACGAGCAATAAATTGTAATGTTGAAAATTAGCAACAAGATTGCTTTTATCGCAAGCTCAGCACAGTAGACGGTGCGGACGCTGAAAAAATCGCGGGACGTGTAAGATAAAGCCATAACGATTACAGGAGCCATCCATGCAGATCAACGTCAATACCGATAACACCATCACCAAGCACCAGGGCCTGGACGAGCACGTGGACACCGTCGTGCGCGCTTCCATCGGTCGTTTCAGCGAGCAAGTTACCCGCGTCGACGTTCACCTGAGCGACGAGAACAAGGAAAAGAAAGCAGACGGCGGCAACCATTGCATGCTCGAAGCGCGCCTGGCCGGCGTGGCCCCGATCGTCGTGCACGATCACGCCAACGACCTGCACCAGGCCATCAACAACGCCAGCGGCAAACTGGCCCGCGCACTCGACAGCACCATCGGCCGCCTGCACGACAAGCATCGCCATACCGCCACGCCGGTGGTCGGCGTTGACGGTGTCGACAGCGACATCGACCCGACTGCCGACAAGCACCTGACCGATAACTGATCAGTGCCCGTACGACCCTGCGCCCGCCATGGGCGCGGGGGTAACACCGACGCCTCACTCAGCGCGACGCACCTCGCCGGCCGCACCTTCCAGCAGTTCCCGCAACGTCTCCAGATAATGTACTCCCGCCAGCGCGCGGCTGCCATACCACGACAGCATTTCGCCATCGACCAGCAGCACGGGAATGCCGATCTGTTTTTCCAGCGCGTCCACGTGCGCCTGCGTGAAGCGGTAGGGTTCGGTCGACAGCAGCACGGCGTCAAACCCGTCGACCAGGCTGTCCGACCACGTGAAGCGCGGGTAACGGTCTTCGCCCAGTTGCGGCACACGCCAGCCCAGTTCAGCCAGCATCGCCGCGATATACGTATCGGCCGAGATGCTCATCCACGGATCCTGCCAGATGCAGTACAGCACTGTGCGTGATGGCCCGGCCGGCCTTGCGCGCAGCGCGGTCAGTGCCTTGTCGAAGGCGGCGCACCAGGCTTCGGCCGAATCCTGCACGCCGAAGATGCCGCCCAGCAGGCGCGCCAGTGCCAGATTGTCCTGCGGCGTTACCGGATGCGTGACGATCACGTGCGGCACGAATTCCACCAGCGCCTCGTACGTCGGTCGCGTGTTTTCATCGAGATTGACGACCACGTGGGTCGGCGCCAGCGCACGAATCTTGTCGAGATTGACGTCCTTGGTGCCGCCGACCTTGGGAATGGACACGACAACGTCCTTTGGATGGATGCAGAAACCCGTGCGGCCGACGAGCTGTGGCGCCAGGCCCAGGTCGCACAGCAATTCGGTAATCGATGGTACGAGAGAGACGATACGTGCACCGGGCGCGGGCACATGTGCCTGGCCCAACGCGTCGATCAGGTCAGTGGTAGAAGGTGTCATACGGGTCAGCCATGGTGGTTTAAGTTTCGCCAAACGCGCAAGAGTGGCACAATCGGCTATGATTCCGTTGATGTAATAACACATGCAATCACGCATGCCAACGCGGCACACCGCTTGAGGACTCACTTGGAACAGATCGGCACCTTCGGCACCAGCCGCACCAACATCAACGACTTGCAGCTGTTTCGCGACGAGACCGACCCTGAGGTCGCCGCCATGCTGGCCGACTGCGCCATCGTGCGCGTGCCAAAAGGCGAGCGCATCGACGACAGCGGCCAGGCGCACCTGTACATCGTGCTCTCGGGCCAGCTCGAGATCGAATCCGATGCGCACGCAGGCGACGAAACCGGCACCATCCGCGTCTTGCCGGGCGAAAGCGTCGGCGACCAGGCCGTGCTGGACGATGCCGCGAACCTGGCGGCCATGACGGCGCTCGAAGACAGCGAGCTCCTGGTGATCGAATCGAGCGTCGTCTGGACGCTGATCGACCACTCGAGCGTGCTGGCGCGTAATCTGCTGCGCCTGTTGTCCTTCCGCATCCGCACCACCAACGCGCTGCTGCGCCGGCGCCAGAAGCTGGGCGAATTCTACCGCCAGCTGTCCCTTAACGACCCGCTCACGGGCCTGTACAACCGCGCCTGGCTCAACGACATGCTGCCGAAGCTGGCGGCGCGTGCGGCCCGTACCGGCAGCGGCCTGTCGATCGTCATGATCGACCTCGACCACTTCAAGCAGTTCAACGACACCCATGGCCACATCATCGGCGACGTGGCGCTGTCGGCTGCAGCCAGCCTGATCCGCGACGCGCTGCGCCCGTCCGACTTTGCCGTGCGCTTCGGCGGCGAGGAAATGCTGGCCGTCCTGCCCGACACCGGCATCGAACTGGCGACGATGGTGGCAGAACGCCTGTGCCAGCGCCTGCGCGACACCGTCGTGTTTACCGACATGCGCGTGCAGCTGCCGCACCTGACCGCGTCGTTCGGCGTGGCCAGCCTGGGCGAGAACGGCGATGAGTACGCGCTGATGGCAGCCGCCGACGCCGCCCTGTACCGGGCGAAAGAAGCCGGACGCAACCGCGTCAGCAACTAGGTCACAATGCCGTCCCGGCAGCACGGACCGTGACGCCGGTCCGTGACGCGACGGCGCATCTGTGCCACCATGTCGCCGACGCTGTGATTGCAGCCAAGACAACAACAAGACATGAGCCCGCATACCTTCCTCTGGCACGACTACGAAACCTTTGGCGCGACCCCGCGCCGCGACCGCCCGGCCCAGTTCGCCGCGATCCGCACCGACGCTGAACTCAACGAGATCGGCGCGCCGATCATGCTGTACTGCCAGCCGGCCAATGATTTTCTGCCCGATCCGGAATCGTGCCTGATCACCGGCATCCTGCCGCAGCACTGCCTCGAACACGGCGTGCCCGAGCACGAATTCGCGCGCCAGATCGAAGCCGCGTTCAGCCAGCCCGACACGATCGGCGTCGGCTACAACACGATCCGCTTCGACGATGAAGTCACGCGCTACCTGTTCTGGCGCAACCTGATCGATCCGTACGCGCGCGAATGGCAGCACAACTGCGGCCGCTGGGATTTGCTCGACGTCGTGCGCATGGTGCATGCGCTGCGGCCGGACGGCATCGTGTGGCCCACCCGCGACGATGGCAAGCCGAGCTTCAAACTGGAACACCTGAGCACTGCCAATGACCTGGCGCACGAGGCCGCGCACGATGCACTGTCGGACGTGCGCGCGACCATCGCGCTGGCGCGCCTGATCCGCAGCAAGCAGCCGCGCCTGTTCGACTTTTGCCTGGAGCTGCGCCGCAAGGACCGCGTCGCTGCCGAGATCGGCCTGCACCAGGCCCCTGCCGAGCGCCAGCCGTTCCTGCACGTATCCGGCATGTTCCCGGTCGAGCACGGCTGCCTGGCGCTCGTCTATCCGCTGGCGCAACACCCGACCAACAAGAATGAAATCCTGGTCTGGGATTGCCGCTACGATCCGTCCGAACTCTTCACCCTCGATGCCGAGACGATCCGCACGCGCATGTTCACGCGCACCGACGATTTGCCGGAAGGCGTCACGCGCCTGCCGATCAAGAGCGTGCACCTGAACAAGTCGCCGATGCTGGTGGCCAATCTCAAGACGCTGCAGCCCGAGCTGGCCACGCGCTGGGATATCGATCTCGACCAGGGCCGCGCGCACGCCGCACTGGCCGCTGCCGGCCCCGACCTGCGCGCAGTCTGGGCGCAGGTGCTGCAAAAGCCGGCATCCGGCACGCCGGTCGATGTGGACGAGGATCTGTACGGCGGCTTCGTCAGCAAGGAAGACCGGCGCCAGCTGGAATCGCTCCGCATGCAAAAGCCCGCGGCACTGACCGGCAAGCGCGTGAGCTTCGAAGACGAGCGCCTCAACGAACTGCTGCTGCGCTACCGCGCGCGCAACTTCCCCGAGACGCTGTCGGAAGAAGAAATGCAGACCTGGGAAGCGCACCGCGCAGCGCGCCTGTTCGAGGGCGCCGGCGGGGCCAGAACGATCGATCAATTGTTCCAGGAAATCGATGCATTGTCGGAGACAGCGGATGAGCGCGCGGAGGCGATTCTTGGCGCGCTGTATGACTACGCCGAGATGATCGCGCCAGAGTTGCACTGACGGCGATATGTAGGGTGGACAGCTGGCCGTCCACGCGTTCAAACTCACTTGAACTCGTGGCGCATTGATGTTGATTGAACGCGTGGACGGGAAACCCGTCCACCCTACCGCCATCACGCGGTTACGCCATTCCGCCATTCCGCCAACGGCGCGATGTTCACATCACGCCGCGTTACGCGCCGCGTTGATCGCATCGCGCGTTTCCGTTGCCACGCGCCGCGCTGCCTGCGCAAAGTTTTCGCCATCCTGCGGTGTCGCATACAAAATCGCACGCGACGAATTGATCATCATGCCAGCGCCGCCCGCCGTGCGGCCCGCCTTGACGGTCGCCTCGACATCGCCACCCTGCGCGCCCACGCCCGGAATCAACAGCGGCATGTCGCCCACCAGTGCGCGCACCTGCGCGATCTCTTCCGGGAACGTGGCGCCCACCACCAGCGCGCACTGGCCGTTGCGGTTCCACTTGTCGGCCACCAGTTGCGCCACGTGCTGGTACAGCGGACGGCCGCCCACGTCCAGAAATTGCAGGTCGGAGCCACCCGCGTTGGACGTGCGGCACAGCACGATCACGCCGCGGTCCGGCCACGCCATGTACGGCTCGACCGAATCGAAGCCCATGTACGGATTGACGGTCACCGCATCGGCGCCGTAACGATCGAACGCTTCGCGCGCGTACTGGTGCGCGGTGGCGCCGATGTCGCCGCGCTTGGCGTCGAGCACCAGCGGGATGTGCGGATACGTCTCACGCAGATAGGTGCAGATTGCCTCGAGCTGGGCTTCGGCGCCCAGCGCAGCGAAATAAGCGATCTGCGGCTTGAAGGCGCAGGCCAGATCGGCCGTGGCATCGATGATCGCCTTGCAGAACTGCACGATCGCATCCGGCTGATCGGCCAGGTGCGCCGGGAAGCGCGCCAGGTCCGGGTCGAGGCCCACACACAGCAGCGAATCGTTGCGGGTCCATGCAGCCGCCAGTTTTTGAATGAAAGTCACTTCGAGCCCCTTGTATCCGAATAATTGCAAACCCATTATTGTACCCGCCGCCATGCGGTCCCCTGCCCGTCGGGGTTCCAGGAACACCGATTGCGGCCCGTTTCAGGTATATTTTGATTATTCGACAACTTGCACGGACCTTTACTGCCATGAACACTACTTTTATCTCCCGCTGGACCCGCCTGCTCGGCAGCGCCATTCTCGCCGGCGTCCTGCTCTCGGGCTGCGGCTACAACGATTTCCAGACCAAGGATGAAGCGACCAAGGCCGCCTGGAGTGAAGTGGTCAACCAGTACCAGCGCCGCGCCGACCTGATCCCGAAC
Source organism: Oxalobacteraceae sp. CFBP 13730 (assembly GCA_014841835.1). Taxonomy (GTDB): domain Bacteria; phylum Pseudomonadota; class Gammaproteobacteria; order Burkholderiales; family Burkholderiaceae_D; genus Telluria. Next base: position 714,642 of record JACYUQ010000001.1, read on the forward strand.
CTGGTCAATACCGTCAAGGGCTATGCGTCGCACGAACGTGAAACGCTCGAAGCCGTCACGCGCGCCCGCGCCTCGGCCACCAGCTTCCAGATCACCCCCGAAGTGCTGAACAACCCGGAAGCGTTCCAGAAGTTCCAGCAGGTGCAGGGTGAATTGTCGGGCGCGCTCTCGCGCCTGATGGTGGTGTCCGAAAAATACCCGGACCTGAAGGCCGATGCGAGCTTCCGTGACCTGGCGTCGCAACTCGAAGGCACCGAGAACCGCATCACGGTGGCCCGCCAGCGCTACATCGCGTCGGTCCAGGATTACAACGTGACCGTGCGCCAGTTCCCGAAAAACCTGACGGCCATGATGTTCGGTTACGAAACCAAACCATCGTTCACGGTCGAGAATGAAAAAGCGATCTCCACCGCACCAGCCGTCAACTTCGGCAAGTAAGGCTGGCGATGACGCCCTTCCTGCGCTTGTTTTCCACGCTCCTGTTCTCACTGGCGACGCTGCTCGCCGGCGCGGCGCCGGCCCATGCACAGCTCAAGGAGGTGCCGAAGCTCACCACGCGTGTGACTGACCAGGCCGGCATGCTCGACGCCACCCAGCGCCAGCGCCTGGAAGCGGTGCTGGCCGACTATGAAGCCAGGACGGGCAGCCAGATCGCCGTCCTGCTGGTCAAATCGACCGAGCCCGAAGCCATCGAGGCCTACAGCATCCGCGTCACCGATGCCTGGAAGCTTGGCCGCAAAGGCGTCGACGACGGTGTACTGCTGGTCGTCGCACCCGGCAACCCGTCGGCGCTGCGCCGCCTGCGTATCGAGGCCGGCCGTGGCGTACAGGGCGTACTGACCGACGCCCAGTCCAAGCGCATCCTGCAGGACGTGATCGCGCCGCATTTCCGGGAACAACATTATTACGAAGGCCTGGTGGCCGGCGTGGGCGCGATTGCCACACTGTTGAACCAGGAAGCCTTCCCGGCACCTGCGCAGCAACCGCAGCAGCGGCAAGAGGCTGCCGGCGGCGGCGGGATTCCACTGATCGCGATCTTTGCGATCGTGATCGGTGCATTTCTGCTGCGCTCGGTCTTCGGCGGCAAGCGCGGCCGCACGGTTGCCAGCAGCCGTGGCCGTTCAAACTGGGGCAGTGCGACGACCGGCTTCATCCTCGGCAATATCATCGGCAACATGAGCAACGGTGGTGGTGGCGGCTTTGGCGGCGGCGGTGGCAGCGGTGGTTTTGGCGGCGGCGGTTTTTCTGGCGGTGGTGGCGGCTTTGACGGCGGCGGCGCCTCGGGAGACTGGTGATGGGATCGATTGCACAAAAAATGACGCGCGCGTGGCGCCACGCCACCAGCAGCGCGGGCGAAGCGCGGCGCGCGTTTCCTGAAACGACGCTCACGGCCATCGCTGAGGCCATCGATGCTGGCGAGCGCACGCACCGCGGCGAGGTGCGCCTGATCGTCGAGAAGGCCCTGCCCTTCGACGCCGCCTGGGACGGCATCACCAACCGCCAGCGCGCGCTCGCCTTGTTCGCCGACTATGGCGTGTGGGATACCGAAGACAATTGCGGCGTGCTCATCTATGTGAACCTGGCAGAGCACAAGGTCGACATCGTGGCCGACCGGGGCATCGACCGCAAGATCGACGCCCCCACCTGGCAAGCCGTGTGCCGCACGCTGACAGCAGGCTTCAAGGACGGGCACTTCCACGACGCCACACTGGCGGCAGTGGCGCAGGTCAACGACCTGCTGCACCAGCACTTCCCGGCCAGCGGCGAGCGCACCAACGAGTTGCCCGACCGGCCTATCATGCTCTAGACGTCTGGCCCGATGGGCCAGGCGGTTCATCCAGCCATTCCAGCGCCAGCGCGTCGACCTCGGCGATCTCGGCGTTCATGTGGGCGCGCTTGCGCTGCGCCCACCACCATCCCGCTCCCAGCACCAGCGTTGTTGTCACCAACCCGGTGATGCCGGCCTGGGTGCTGCGCGCCATAACGAGTACGATCGCCGGCGCCGGCAGCAAGGCAACCGTCGTCCAGCGTGTGAAGCGCGCCAGGCGCAGGCCGAGCCGGGCGCGCCGGCGGCGCAGCGCCAGCCAGTCGCGCAGGCTCGTTCCCGCCGGCTCATGCAGGGCAGCCAGGCGTGTCCACGTATAAACAACGATGATGACGACCATGAGCAGCGTCTGGAATCCCAGCCACAATGTCTCGTAGCCGTTGGTAGCGACACGCTGCCAGCGCTCCGCGACAAGCACTGCCGCCACGATCATCATCACCCATTCGCCCACCAGCACCAGTACTGTCATGCGGCGTTCGCGCCGCGCACGGGCGATCATCAAGCCCACGTCAGGCACAGCGCTGGCAGGCCGGCTCGCGCCCCACGCATCCTGCAAATTCGCCCATTCGTCCTGCTCGTTCATCGTTCCTCCAGTTGTTCTCTGAGCGCTGCCCGGGCCCGGTTCAGGCGCACGCCCACATTACCCACCGTGATGCCGAGCAAGTCGGCGATCTCGTCGTAGCGCAGGCCTTCGAGCGCCAGCACCACCAGCTGGCGCTGCCCGATCGGCAAGTCGCGCAGCGCGCTCAAGAGGCGCGCCTGCTGCTGATTCAGGCCTGCCAGCGCTTCAGGACCCGGCTGGCCATCAACCCACTCGTCGTCGAGTTCTTCATGGCGCGGCTGCGCCACCTCGCGCATCACATGCGACGCGCAGCGCCGGTGCGCGACGCCCAGGATGTAGGTCTTGAAACTCGCGTCGCCTCGAAACGCAGGCAGCGCCTGCCACACGCCGAGCAGGATATCCTGCAGCAAGTCTTCTCGCGCGTGGCGATTGCGCTCGAAACTGGCCGCGAAACGCGCCAGCATGGGGCCATGTTCCGCAACCACGCGGGCAAACGTGGCATCCTGCGCTCCGCGCAACATCATGCCGCCATCCGCGCATCCTGATCGGGTGGCTCGACACACACAGGTGCGGGTGCGCAGCACCCGACCTGCTCGACCGGACGCGACAGGTGACAGAGTGGCTGCGCCGACGCCATGCAGTGATAGCTCAGGACAGTAAGGGCAAACGCGAGGTGTTTCCAGTTCATCTCGTTCTCATTGAAGGGGCAATGGATCTTGTAGTACGTTGCCATGGGAAAAACTTACACATAAATAGCAGTTTTTATTTTGGTACCCCTGGGGCGCTGCCGCAGGTGGTTAGAATGGCAGCTTTTGCCACAGCGCCGAAAGCCCGCCATGAAACTACACCAGAAGATCGCCATCGTCACCGGGGCCAGCCAGGGCATCGGCCTGGCCTGCGCCGAGCGCCTCGTGCGCGAAGGCGCGCGCGTCATGCTCGTCGATATCCGGCCCGAAGTCGAGCAAGCCGCTGCCAGCCTGGGCGACGCAGCCCGCGCCTACCGTGCCGACGTCGGTATCAAGGTCGAGGTCGATGCGATGATCGCGGCCACGCTGGCCGCGTTCGGCCGCATCGATATCCTGATCAACAATGCCGGCGTGACCCACGCTGCCGAGTTCCTCGACCTGCACGAGGACGATTTCGACCGCGTGCTGCGCATCAACCTGAAATCGATGTTCCTGTGCAGCCAGGCAGCGGCGCGCGACATGGTGGCGCGCGGCGAAGGCGGCTGCATCATCAATATGTCGAGTGTGAACGCCGAGCTGACGATCCCGAACCAGGTGCCGTACGTGATCTCGAAAGGCGGCGTCAACCAGCTCACGCGCGTGGCGGCCATCGCCTTGGCCCAATACGATATTCGCGTGAACGCCATCGGTCCCGGCACGATCCTGACCGAGCTGGCGAAAAAGGCCGTGCTGGGCAGCCCGGAAGCGCGACACACGATCCTGTCGCGCACGCCGCTGGGCCGCTGCGGCGAACCGGAAGAAGTTGCGTCGATCGCCGCCTTCCTGGCCAGCGACGATGCGTCGTACATGACGGGCCAGACCCTGTACGCCGATGGCGGGCGCATGGCACTGAACTACACGGTGCCGGTGCGCGATTGATGCGCAAACAGCGTCGCGACAGAGATATTGACAGATCACATGTCTGGTATCCGAAAACGCAATTGGACGCCCGGTCAGTGAATCCCTATAGTTACACCTGTCTCCACTATTCTCCTCCAAGAAAATAGTTTCAAGCCCGCCCAGCGGGCTTTTTTTTTGCCTGAACAGTTTGCGCGGGCCACGTTATTTCGGCCGTATTGCAATAAGCTCAATTGCGTTCACTATGCCTGCGCAACATTGACAATCGTCACGGACCCGTCACAAACCCTGCCTATACTCGAACGCACCTGACACACACGTAACCGATATGCGTGGTGCCAGCAGGTGTGGAGCGCTCCGTGCGCTGCACACCAACCCGGATTTGCACTCTTGGCCCGATCTCGGGTTATGCCCGCCTCGCGCGGGCATTTTTTTCGGCATTGTGGCAACTTGGGCCAGAAAAAATTGTCTATGTGCTTGAAACCGTCTTCAATAGGGCTATCATGAAGCTGCGACGTCCCACCTTGTCCAGCGGGTGGAGACCGCGTACAACGAAACGACCACGGGAGATCGTCCGATGAGTTTACGTGTACCAGAAACATCGCTTTCGCCAGACAGTTGCCGTCGCACGCAAGCTACAAGCGACCTCATACTCAGCGAACTCAATCCACGCGCCGTGGTCGACGATGTCGATCGTGACAGCGCGCCCCTCAATCTGCTTACCTTCGGCAGCGTCCGCGAAGTGTGTCCCAAGTGCCGCCGGTCGCACCTGAAACTCGTGTTGCGACAGGCGAGCGTACGCGTGGCGCACCTGTTCTGTGCCGACTGCGCCAGCTGTTTCGACGCCCATTACGCCGACGGTGCACCGGCACTGACGATCTGATCCAGGTCGCAGTGAGCAGCTGGCGCACGGGCCGGCGGCAACGGACACACAAGGTGCGCCCGGCATGGTAACGTTGACGTTTGCCCCGTCACCGTTACTGTACTGTCACCACGTCGCCATGCCTGCCCTGTCTCCCCTGTTGTACGCCGAACCACGTCACCGCCGTGCCATGCACGCTGTGGCACTGCTGATCTTTACCTGTATCGTGATCGCCGGCTCCGTGCCCGGTGCGCGCGCTGAGGTGGGCGAATTCGCGTCCGGCCTTGTCCTGCACAGCCTGGCCTATGCCGCTCTTGCGACACTGTGGTTCCTTGGCAGTACCGGGAGCGGGTTGCAACGAGCACTCAAGGCGGTGCTGGCCATTGCGCTGATGGGCGCCTTCGACGAGAGCGTGCAGCACTTCCTGCCGTACCGTTCGGGCACGGTGCACGACTGGCTGGTCGATGTCAGCGCAGCGACCGTCGCAGCCATCCTACTGACTGCGCTGCTTGCGCGTGTCCCGATGCCGCACGCGGTGCGCGCTGCGCCGGAACGGGCGCGCTGACCATCCTTGTCCGGCCGGGTTCCCGCCATGGCCCGTCTGCTTGATCCAACTACCTTCCTGACGCGACAGCTGGAACGCTGCTGCGCGTTGCGCCTCTTATCCATGTGGCACAGCATCGTCACATCCCTACTACCACCAAGAGGAGTTGATCATGAAGCAATCGCACCAGAGCGTGGCCATGGCGGGCCTGCTGGCGGTCATGCTCGCCGCATCGGGCTGCGCCGCTACGGGCAGCGCCAGCGACACGACGGGTAGCGCAACGAGCAGCCATACCAATGATGTCGCCAGCAGCAGCGGCGACGTGGACAGCATTGTGACCAGCTCGGCCATCACATCGGACAGCGCAGGGGCATCCGGCAGCAAAGGCGCCACCGGCTCGGGCAGCGCCGGCATGCAGGACGAGCGCAGCGACCAGTCCGCCGCCGCGTCTGCGCGCATGCCCGCGCCCAACGGCACGGTGTTGTCCATCGCCAGCCTCCCTGCCCCGGGTGGCATGAGCAAAAGCGACGCATCGGTGGGCACCAGCGGCACGGCCGGCGCAACAGGCGGCACCGGCGCTGCCCAGGTGTACCGCATCAAGGTGCGGATGGACGACGGCAGCACGCAGGTCATCACGTACAGCGGCACCTCTGACTTGCGCAGCGGCGAGCGCGTCAATGTGACGGGCGGCGCGATCCGGCGCTGAACGCATGCGCACGTGCAAAGGCCACATGCGCCTGCGCGACATGTGGCCTGGTGGAGCTTCAGCGGCCAGGCCGTACCGGCCCTGCCCTTTGAATGTCGTTAAGGCGTGCCAGCATCCTTGTCCGCTTCTACCTCGCGGTGAAACAACGGAATATTGCGCGTGGCAGCGCTGATCACATCCAAAGGCAGTTTCGGCGAGCGGTCGGCGTTCAGCAAGCCATTGGCCTCCTGGAACGTGTCCGTGAACTGCGTGTAGCAGAAACCACTGAACATGAACGTCTCGTTCACCACCTGCAGCAGGCGCCGGTATTGCTTCAGATAGCTTTCAGCCGTATGCGCGCGGCTGTAGCCCCACGTGGTTTCGTCGGGATTGGGCGTCTGCTTCGGATCGTAGGCAATGCCGCCGAATTCCGTCAGCACGATCGGCTGGCCGCGATGCGGGAAGCCATCGAGCGTCAGGATGCGGCCACCGGGCCGGCGCTGGTCGAACAGCGTGCGCACCGGATCGGTGACGGCGTAGCGCGCCAGCACCTTCTCGGGGTCGCTGTCGTAGTCGTGAATGCCCAGGATGTCGGTGGCCGACGCTTCCCAGCCATCGTTGCCAATGACGGGGCGCGTGGAATCCAGCGTGCGCGTCAGGTGGTACAACGCCTCGACGGCGTTGCGATGCGCCTGCGTGAGCGTCAGATTCGGCACGCCCCAAGACTCGTTGAAGGCCACCCACACGATGATGCACGGGTGGCTGTAGTCGCGTTCGATCGCCTCGGTCCATTCCTTGACCATGCGCGTGATCGCGCGCGGACTGAACCGGTAGGCCGATGGCATTTCTTCCCACACCATCAGGCCCAGCTTGTCGGCCCAGTATAAAAAGCGCGGATCCTCGATCTTCTGGTGCTTGCGCACGCCATTGAAGCCCATCTGCTTGGCCAGCTCGACGTCGCGCTTCAGGTGCGCATCGGACGGGGCCGTCATGAACGATTCCGGCCAGTAGCCCTGGTCGAGCACCAGGCGTAGCTGGTACGGGCGGCCATTGAGCATGAAGCGGTCGCGGTTGATCGATACCGAGCGCAGCGCCGTGTATGAGCGGATGCGGTCGAGTACCACGTCGCCTGCGCGCAGGGTTACTTCGGCATCGAGCAAGGTCGGGCGTTCAGGGCTCCACAGGATGACATTGCGCGAGTCGTCGATGCCCGGATCGGACAGCGCGATCTTGCGGTTCGCTTCGCCGCCCAGCAGCTTGTAGTAATCGTCGGCCAGCAGCTGGTCGCCGTGCCAGATCTTGACTTCGACAAACAGCTCTTCCTGGATATCGCCGGTGGCAAACACTTCGCAGCCGATTTCGTAGGTCTCGAACACCGGCGTCCAGCGCAGTTTCTGGATATACGTGTGCGAGACCTGCTCGAGCCATACCGTCTGCCAGATGCCGGTGGTGCGCGGGTACCAGATCGAGTGTGCATCGAGCAACCAGTCCTGCTTGCCGCGCGGCTTGGCCAGATCGGCCGGATCGTCTTCGACCCAGACCGTGACGACCTGCTTGCCATCCGCGTTCAAGGTGCCCGAGATGTCGGCCGAGAATGGCGTGTGACCGCCCTCGTGCTCGACCACCAACTGGCCGTTGACCCACACGCGCGCGCTGTAATCGACCGCGCCGAAGTGCAGGATCGTGCGCCCTTCCATGGGCATCACCTCGAATTCGCGCTGGTACCAGACGAAGCGGTGAAAGCCCGTGTCTTCGATGCCGCTCATCGCGGTTTCGGGTGCAAACGGCACGGTGATCTCGTGCGTCCATTCCTTCACGTCCGACGGCAGCGTGTAATGCCCTTCGTCATCGAAGCAGAACTGCCATGTGCCGTTCAGGTTCTGCCACTGGTCGCGCACCAGTTGTGGACGCGGATATTCAAACTGATTCATTCTTGTCCTTTCTGTCAGTTGGCACCGGAATCAGGATACGTCCCTGGACGTCATTGCCTGGTCCATGATGATCATGATAGGCCGCCAGCGCGGTGGCAGCCGCTTGTTGCGCCTGCCCCTTGCGGCACAGGGCGACGCAGGCGCCGCCAAAGCCGGCGCCGGTCAGACGCGCGCCCAGCACGCCGGGCGCTGCACGCAGCGCGTCGCACAGGACGTCGAGCGCAGGAATCGAGACTTCGTAATCGTCGCGCAGGCTCGCATGCGAGGCATTCATCAGTGCGCCGAAGCGTTCGGCGTCGACGCCCTTGGCGGCTTCGAGCACACGCAGATTTTCGTGCACCACGTGGCGGGCCCGCTCGCGCAGCGGCGACGGCAGCGCCTCGACCGCTGCGGGGTCGGCCACGTCGCGCAGCGCCGTCACGCCCAGGATGCGCGAGGCTTCTTCGCACTCGGCGCGCCGTTCGTTGTACTTGCTGGCCGCCAGCGTGCGCGCCACGCCCGAATCGATCACGATCAGTTCGGTCTCTGGCGGCAGCGCGGCCAGGTGGTGTTCGAGCGTGCGCGCATCGATGAACAGCATATTGGTTTCATCGGCCAGGCTCGAGGCCATCTGGTCCATGATCCCGCAGTTCACGTGCGCGTACTCGATTTCGGCACGCTGGGCGATGCGCGCCAGCTTGACGTCATCGAGCTCGAACCCCAGCAGGGCGCGCATGGCGCGCAGCGTGGCCACTTCGAGCGCGGCCGACGACGACAGGCCGGAGCCTACCGGCAAATCGGTCTCGACATACACGCGCAGCGGCGGCACCTCGATGCCCTCGGCCTGCACGAGGCGGATGCAGCCTTCGATATAGCTGCCAAAGCCCTGCGGCGCGCTGCTGTCCTTCGCGAACGTCACGGTCGCGTCGAAGTTGGGTGAGTAAAAATGGAAATGGTCGTCGCCGCTGCGGCTCATGGCCACCAGCGTGCGCTGGGGCGTGGCCACCGGCAGCATGAAGCCGTCGTTGTAGTCGGTGTGTTCACCCAGCAGATTCACGCGCCCCGGCGCCGAGGCGTTCACTTCGGGGGCGCCGCCAAAGAAGGTATCGGTCGTAATGGTCATGCGTCCACCTCCAGCCAGAGCGGCCGCTGACGGCCGTCGATGTCCACCGACGGCCAGGCCGGGTCGAAGGTCAGGTTTTCGAGTCCGTCGGGGCCGAGCAGGAACGTGTCTTCGATCTTCATACCGTTATAACTTGGATTGAACGCAAATGCCATGCCCTGTTCGAGCTGCGTGGCGGTGCTTGGCGTGGCCACGATCTCGCGCGCCAGGTAGCCGGTGATGCCGCCCTGGTGGTGCTCGCGGATCGCGTCCTCGACGTCGGCGTGGTGATAGGCCTGGGCCAGCGCGTGGTACACCGACGACAGCGATTTGCCCGGCACCACGGCCGCCAGGCCGGTGGCCTCGAGCGCCATCAGTGCGCGCTGCGCCGTGGGTGCCGAACCTGCACCGCCAAAGCTCACGAAGCGGGTCAGATTGGCATACAGCCCGTGGCGGCGCGCGCAGAACACCAGCATCGCGCGCTCGCCGATCGGCTCGTGCGATGGCGTCGCGTGACGAAACAGCGGCAAGCGCCGCACGCCGGCCACCAGCACCAGCGCCGGATGGATGCCGCGCCGCCACAGCGCGTCGGCGCCAGCGCCGGCCAGCTGCTGCTCGGTCCAGTCGGGCCGGGCGCGGTGCAGTACCTCGGTCATTGCTTCGGCCGCTTCGCGCCCCAGCAGACGGTAACGCGCCTGTTCGGCGTCGCCCAGCACCAGCTTGCGCTGACGCAGCGGCAGCGGCAACGGCAGTTCGTCGCCCTGCGGACGGTCCGACAGCACTGGCCGGCCCTCGGCCGCGGCCAGCACGAAATGCTCGCGCAGCTCGGGCTCGGCCCACGGTTCGACATGAAAGCTGAACCCTGCCGGCACTTCTTCGAGGCGCAGACGCTCGCCCTCGATCTGGTCGGTCAGCACACAGGCGTCGCCCGGCGTGACCAGCACTTCGGCAATGCCCGTGTCGGTGGTGTGCAGCACCGCGTTCGAGCCGCCTGCCGTGACCCACGCGAACCAGTCAGTGCCACGCAGGCGCACGGCGCCGGCGCCGCTGCTGGCGAGGGAGGCGCGCAGCTGCGCGAGCTTGTCGGCGACCTCCTGGGCGCGCATATCGATGTCCGTCATGCGCCCTCCTCCAGGTCGATCTCGACCTGCTGCAATTCGTACGCCGTGGTCTCGGGTAGCACGTCCATTGCGAACATGCCGGCCGCCAGCTCGGTACCGGCCAGGTATTTCAGGCGGTCACGCGTGCGGTACGGCGGATAGAACTGCGCGTGCAGCTGCGTTTCGGGATGCTCGGCGCCGTCGGTCGGCGCCTGGTACCACGCCATCAGGTACGGGAACGGGCGATTCCACAGCGTCTCGTACTTGAGCAGCACGGTCTTGAGGGCGCGCGCCAGCGAGTCGCGCTGTGGCGGCGTGAGCGCGGCGAAATCCTTGCACGGCGCGGTCGGCATCACCCACACCTCGTACGGATAGCGCGCGCAGGCCGGCACGAAAGCAATCGCGAAATCGTCCTGGTACAGCACGCGCTTGCCATCGGCGGCTTCGTCGCGCGCCATGTCGCACAGCATGCTCGAACCGTGCTGCTGGTAGTACTCGCGCTCCTGCGCGAGCATGCGCGCCGGGACCGACGGCACGAACGGGTAAGAATAGATCTGGCCGTGTGGATGGTGCAGCGTGACGCCCACTTCGGCGCCGCGGTTCTCGAACGGCAGCACGTACTGGATGTGCGGAAGACTACCCACGCGCGTGGTGCGATCGCCCCAAACCTGCAGCAGCAGCGCAATGCGCGAAAGCGGCAGGTGGGCCAGCGCCGTGTTCGGATCCTGCGTGAACACGACCACTTCGCACTGGCCATTGGCCGGCGCGGTCTGCACCGTCACCGATGGCGGATCGTGCGACTCGAGCGCCAGCGATGGGAAGCGGTTGTCGAACACGGCGATCTCGTAGTCGCCGGCCGGCATCTCGGTGGGATTGGCGGGGTCGATCGTCGGCGCCAGCGGGTTGTACTGGGGTGGCGGCTGGTACGTGCGGTTCTGGCGGAACGCGGCGTAGGTTACCCACTCGCCGCGCAGTGGATGCCAGCGCAGGTGCGGGTTCGCGTGCTGCGGATCCGGGAACGGACTGGGTGCGACCAGATCATCCGCAATAGGTCCGTTGCTGTAGAGGGTAAGGTTGCGTCCGTCCGGTTTTTTGAGTTCTTTACTGTGCATGGCAATCAATAAGGTTCGGTCACATCCGGCGCGAGCGCGCACGCCAACATCGACGCATTGATGCGCTCACGGCTGCAGGAGCATGGCTCCTTGCCGATCCTAACATGCTGTATTTGCCACATTTTCTACCGGGAACTATGGACTTTTCCAGGCGACAATACTGTGGCTGTATCGGGACGATACCGCCCTCGGCATACAACGATGATTCACAAGGGAGAGCACCAGCAAAGGCGCTCCACGGCAAGGATATTGTAGTCCCGCGCCTACGCAAAAATTAGAAGTTTTTACACTAGCTGGCAAGAATCAGCCCTACAGGCCAGCCGTGGCAAGTACCGCGTTCGGGCGCGCCCGCAACCGGGCCACCAGCTCAGCGTGCCAGCTCGACCAGCACTGCCGTGTACATCTGCAGATTCAGCAGCAGTTGCTTCGTCGTGATGAACTCATGCTCCGAATGCCCGGAGTATTTCTTGCCCGGCATCGACGGACCGAAGCTGACGGTATTCGGGAACAGCCGCGAATTGGTGCCACCGCCGATCGCGACGGGCTTCGCATCCTTCATGCCGGTGAAATAGGCAAAGGTCGCCAGCAAGGTCGGCACCTGCGGCGCATCGTTCAGCACCCACGGGTCGCGCATGCCGACCTTGATGTTGGTGAGCGGAACCTGGCGCGCCTGCCACTGGCTCAGTGCCGCGTTGATCTGGTCGGTCAGCTGCGCGCTTGTCTTGCCTTGCGGGCGGCGCAGGTTGATCGCCACTTCGATGCCGTCGTCCAGCTGGCGAATCACGGTCGGCTTGAACGTGAGCGGGCCCATGAACTTGTCGCGGTAGGCGATGTTGCCGGCGCCGCTGCCGAATTTCTCGCCGTAGTAGCCGGTGCCCACCATCTCGTTGAGGTAGTTCACGGTGCCGCCCGCGGTCGTGTTGGCCCACGGCCGCACGGCCAGTGCATCGGCCAGCATGCTCACCGCGTTCACGCCCTCCTGCGGTTTGGACGAGTGGGCCGAGACGCCCTTGGCGCGCACCGCCAGGTCCTTGCCCTGCCAGGTGTAGGTGTAGGTCATGCCTTCGTGCTGCGCGCCGCGCGCGCGGATCTGCGCTTCGATCTGCGGCGTCGCGTTGGCCACCAGCGCTTCGGCGTCTTCCGGAATCTGCGTGTTGAACGAGCCGCCCGCGAACGCGGCGATGTAGGCGTCGCCCTCCACGGGTGCCTGCGCGCCGGCCTTCGGGATCGTCACGGCCACCGTGCCGCCGCCCTTCTCGGCCGTCACGACCGGATATTCGGCGTCGAGCGTGATGCTCATCTGCGGCGGCACGTGCGTCTTGAGGAATTCGGTCAGGGGTCCCCAGTCGGATTCCTCGCCCATGTACACATATAATTCGATGCGCTTGGTAAGCGGAATCTGGCGGTCGCGGATCGTCTTCATCGCATACAGCGCGGTGGCGATCGGGCCCTTGTCGTCCTCGGCGCCGCGCGCGATCAGCTTGCCCGGCTCGCTGGTGCGGTCCAGCACGAACGGCGACTTCTTCCACTTGGTCGGGTCCACTGGCTGCACGTCGCCATGGGTGACGATGCCGACGCGCTCCGTGCTCTTGCCCAGGCCGATGACAACCGTCCAGCCGTAATCGGTGTAGTCGAGGCCCATGCGCTCGGCTTCTGCCTTGAGCGTGGCCTTGAACGCCGCATGCACCGGGTTCTGGTCCGACGGGTAGCGCGGATCAGCCACCGTATTGAAGCTCACCAGTTTGGCCAGCGTGTCGACGACGTCGTTGCGGTAGGTGGCCACCGCATACTTGGCGGCGCTGACGGCAACCTCGCCGGGCGCTGCAACAGGGGCTGTAGTAGGTGCTGCAGCCAGAACAGTGGATGAGGCCAGCAGCAGGCTGGCAATGCAGGCGTTCTTGTACATACTGGGCCGATCTCCAAGGGGTGCAACTACGCAAACGCCCAGCATAGCGCCTTCTGCCACCGCTGTGAACGTCATGGCCACTTTCAGCGTATCGTTACGCATCCCCACTCAACGACATCCTCACCATGACCGACAAGACCTTCCTGCGCACGCACGCCGCGCTGCGCGACGATATCGGCGACCTGCTCACGCAGCGCCCCGTACCCTCGCCCCAGCTCGACCAGATCGATCCTTTCCTGTTCCTGAACCACCACGGCCCGCAAACCTATGGCCCGCACAACCGTGGCCTGCCGTTCGGCCCCCATCCGCACCGGGGGTTCGAGACCGTCACCTTCATCGTCGAAGGCATGCTGGCCCACCGCGACAGCGCCGGCCATGAAAGCGTGATCCACGCCGGCGGCATCCAGTGGATGACGGCCGGCAGCGGCATCGTGCACGCCGAAGTTTCGCCGCGCGCGTTTCTCGACACGGGCGGTCCGCTGGAGATCCTGCAGTTGTGGGTGAACCTGCCGTCGCACCTGAAGATGACGACGCCCGCCTACAGCGGCGTGCAGCAGGACCGCATTCCCGCGTTATCGCTCGACGATGGCAAGGTCACGCTGAACCTGATCGCGGGCGAGTGGGACGGCAACACGGGCCCGGTGCAGTCGCTGACGGGCGTGTTCATGAGCACGGTCGCCATGCAGGCCGGTGGCCGGCTGCGCATCACCGGCCTGCAAGGTCGCAACGTGCTGCTGTATGTGGTGCGTGGACGCATCGGCGTGGGTCACCACGGCGATCTCGCCAACGCTTACCAACTGGTGGAGCTGAGCACGGAGGGCGACACGCTCGACATCGTCGCCGAGTCCGGCTCGCTGCTGCTGTTCGGGCACGCCGATCCGATCGGCGAACCGGTCGTTTCGCACGGGCCATTCGTCATGAACACCCGCGAAGAAATCGCGCAGGCGATCACCGACTACCAGGCCGGGCGCTTCGGCTCAACGCTGGCTTGAGGCCAGCACCCGGCCGGCATCGTCCCTGATGTGGACCGCGTCCGGGAACGGCGCACCGTCGAAGCGCACGCTCACGTCCTTGCCGACCGCTTCGAAGCGGTCGCGGCCAACGTGAACGATTTCCTGCGGCCCGTCGCCGAGATCGGCGTACAGCTTGCGGCCCTTGCCCGTCACGTGCAGCGTGCGCCCATCATCGAGCTTGTAGGCGCCCTGCATGTGCTGGTACATCAGCGGATCGACATAGACTTTTTTCGGCTGCGCGGCGCGCACATTGACGACGTCGGGATTGGTTGCAGTCAGTGGCTGGGCGGCGCTGGTCAGTGAAACGGCAGCGGCGGCGGCAAACAAGGCAAGGCGGGCGAGGCGCATGATGAAAATTCCTTTCAGGTCGGTGGCGGAGAAGTCCGTGTCGCCAGCGCTCTGTTGCCTGACGATGAAGCCAGTCTAGCGAGCCGCAAAAAGCATTCAAGCGCCAAGCGCATCAAGCGCCGGAAATGCGCGACGAAGTGCGCAATCGGTGGGGTGAACGGGAGGTGCATATATCAAAGCGCGCCTTGTTTCAACTGTGTGTCTGCATTCTGTACGTATGTCGTACAGTAGGGTTCCTTCAACCTGAATTCACCCTCCCCCATGCCAGTCATTCCCCTCGCCGCGACCACGCGCGGCTACCCCGACAGCGGTAACGTGATCGAGAACGTGCACCTCGGGTCGGTCGCCGTTGTCGACACGAGCGGGCGCCTGTTGTGGTCTGCCGGCGACCCGGATTACCCGACCTTCACGCGCTCGGCGCTCAAACCGTTCCAGGCCCTGCCGTTCGTCCTGGCCGACGGTCCGGCGCGCTTCGGCCTGTCCAGCGACGAAGTCGCGCTGCTGTGCGCGAGCCACTCGGGCGAAGCCAGGCACCTCGATGGCGTCAGCTCGATCCTGAATAAAATCGGACTCGATCCCGGCCACCTCGAATGCGGCTGCGCGGTGCCGCTGCACTACGAGTTCACCGGTCAGAAGCCCCCGCCGGACGCGCACTGGACGCCGCTGCACCACAACTGCTCCGGCAAGCACAGCGGCTTTCTGGCCTGGTGCCGCTTGCACGATGCCCCCACCGCACACTACGTCGACCGCGCGCACCCGCTGCAGCAAGCCGTGCGCAGCACGCTGGCCGATGCCATCGGCGTGGCGCCCGGCGCGCTGCCGGTCGGCCTGGACGGCTGCTCGGCGCCCAATTACGCGATGCCGCTCAGTCGCCTGGCGCACCTGTACGCGCGCCTCGCACATGGCCCGCAAGACCCGCAGCTGGGCGGCGCGATGGGCATCCTGCGCGATGCGATGATCGCCCGCCCCGACCTGGTCTCGGGCGAGGAGCGCACCGACCTGCACTGGATGACGGCGGGCGAAGGCGACTGGGTCACCAAGATCGGCGCCGACGCCGTGCAGGCGATCGGCATCCGCTCGGCCGGGATCGGCATCGCGATCAAGATCGCCGATGGCAATGTGCGCGCGCTGCACCCGGCCGTGTACGCCGTGCTGGACCAGCTGGGCCTGCTGAACGCGGCGCGGCGCGAGCAGCTCGAGCGTTACCGGCAGCCTTTGATCAAGAACGCCCGCGGCGCCGTGGCCGGTGACATCCGTACGCTGTTCAAGCTGACCCGTCAGGCATAAGCAACATCACGCTGCATGCGGTTTGTGCGGCGTCATTACAACATGCTGTCTTCTTGCTATTTCATTTGAAACTTAAAGGGCTGATACTTGCCGCAAGGCATTTCTCAGGCGTTCAATCCTTTTTTCAAGTGATGACATCGTGTTAAAAAATCTCCGTATCGGCTCACGCCTCACCGTCGGCTTTGCCACGATGCTCGTCCTGTCGCTGGCCGGCACCTCGTTCGCCCTCTACACCACGCGCAGCAGCGCCGAAGCCACCCAGCAGATGATGCAGAAGCCGCTGACCAAGGAACGCCTGGTCTCGGACTGGTATGTGCTGACCTATTCGGCCATCGCGCGCACCTCCCTCATCGCGCGCAGCACCGACAGCACCCTGTCGGCGGTATTTGCCAAGCCGATCAAGGACAGCGTCACCGGCACCACGGTCATTCTCAAGAAAGTCGAAGCCCTGCTCGACTCGCCCGAAGAGAAAGCGACACTGCAGGACATCCTCGGCCTGCGCAAGACCTACCAGAAGGCCAAGGAAACCGTGATGAACGCGCGCACGTCGGGCGACGCGGCAGCGGCAGAACAGGCCTATGAACAGGTATTCGCACCAGCCGCCGCCGCGTATGGCGCCCGGGTCCAGAGCCTGTTGCAGATCCAGCGCAAGAGCATCGACCAGACCGCGCTGGCGATCGAAGCGGCGAACGAGCGCAGCACGCAACTGGTCTTGCTGCTGGCGGTACTCTCGACGCTGATCGGCGCCGTCGCTGCCGTGCTGATCACGCGCAGCATCACCCGGCCACTGGACGCCGCGCTCGATGTCGCCGAAACAGTGGCCTCGGGCGACCTCGGCCACACATTCGCCACCTACCCGAAAGACCAGGTCGGCGACCTGATGCGCTCGCTGCAAACGATGAATGGCTCGCTGGTGCGGGTGGTCTCGCAGGTCCAGCAAGGCACCAACGCCATCTCGACCGCGTCGAGCGAGATCGCGGCCGGCAATCTCGACCTGTCGGCGCGCACCGAACAGCAGGCCAGCTCGCTCGAAGAAACCGCTGCCTCGATGGAAGAACTGACGGCCACCGTGCGCCAGAATGCCGACAACGCGGTGCAGGCCAATGGCCTGGCAAAAACGGCCTCGGATGTTGCAGCGCGCGGCGGCGCCATCGTCGGGCAAGTGGTCGACACCATGGGCTCGATCGACGCCTCGGCGCGCAAGATCGTCGACATCATCGGCGTGATCGATGGCATCGCGTTCCAGACCAATATCCTGGCCCTGAATGCTGCCGTGGAAGCAGCACGCGCCGGTGAACAGGGGCGCGGCTTTGCGGTGGTGGCGTCCGAAGTGCGCAATCTGGCGCAGCGCTCGGCCGGTGCGGCGCGTGAAATCAAGGGCCTGATCGGCGACTCGATGACGCAGGTGAATGCCGGCACGGCGCTCGTGCAGCAGGCTGGCGCCACGATGGACGACGTCGTGGCCAGCGTGGCGCGCGTGACCGACATGATGTCCGAGATCAGCACTGCCACGCAGGAGCAGCGCGTGGGCATCAATCAGGTCAATGAAGCGATCACGCAGATGGACCATGTAACGCAGCAGAATGCGGCGCTGGTCGAACAAGCCGCCGCTGCGGCAGCGAGCATGCAGGAGCAGGCAGCGCAACTGGCGCAGGTGGCCGCTGCCTTCAAGCTGGGCGAATCGGGCGGGCGGCTGCGCCCGACGCTGGCGACGCGCAAGGTGCCCGCGCTGAGCGCCTGACGGCGCTGCTACGCCGCCAGTCGGCGCAGCATCGCGGCGATGGCGTCCAGCACCGCGTCATCGTCCCAGTAGGTGTTGTGCGCCAGCGGATTCCAGCTGCGCAGCAACAAGTCCCCCACCCCACCGCCGGCATTGATCGCGCGGTCCTCGACCAGCGCGCGGTAGCCGTTTGACAACGGCTGCAGCGGCCAGCCCAGCACGTCATCGGGATCATAGAAGTTGATCCACTTGAACAGCGACGTCGGCGGCGCAATCGGAATGATGTGCATTTCCTGGTGCGCGGCGACAAAGATGGGGATATTGCAGCCCGTGGTGACCAGCCCGGCGCAGGTGGCGCCGCCGATGAAGGCCAGTTCGCTGGCTGTCAGCGGACGGCCGAGTGTGACGCCGGCCCAGGCATCGATATCGCGCCAGATGCCCGCGCCGACCGGCTTGCCGGCGGCCGCCTTCTGCGCATCGTACAGATAGCTCGACAGCACCTGTCCGCCCAGCGAGTGCGCAACGAACACGACCGGCATGCCGGGCCGCGCAGCGTGGGCCGACAACAGCGTGGTGGCGATCTCGCCCTGCGCCTGGTCGTAGACCGAGCCGGGGTCTTCCTTGCGGTTTTCCAGCCCGGCGGCGTCGCCCAGGCCGTACAGGACGAATTTGCGCAGCGCGGCGTAGCGCACCTGGCCGGTAGCCGCAGTACGGTCCCAGACCAGGCGCTGGTTATCGTGCAGGATGCCCTGGTAATACACCGAACGCATGACGGCCTGACCAGCCAGCGTACCCAGACGGCGACGCAATCCCGCCATCAGGCCGTCGGCATAATCGGGCAAGGTCTCGCCCATGCCGTGTACGGCAATCAATGCAACCTGTGTCATCGCTACCTCCCCACGTGCGCCGATATCCCTAGCGTATCAAATTTCGCACGTGTTGATGCAGAACACACATTCTGCAGAGACGGCCGATCAGCGTGGCGCGATGGTCAGCTCGAACGTGTCGACACCTTCGACGCCGCCGCGCACCCGGTCACCCGGCTGCAGCGCGCCGACACCGGACGGCGTGCCCGAATAAATCAGGTCGCCCGGCGCCAGCGTCACGAGGCGTGACAGCGACGCAATCACGTCGGCAATCGGCCAGATCATTTCATCGAGGTTGCCTTCCTGACGCAGTGTGCCGTTCACTTCGAGCCAGATGCGTGCCTGGGCCGGATGCCCCACGTCGCTGACCGGATGCAGCGCGCTGCACGGCGCCGACGCGTCAAAGCCCTTGGCCATGTCCCATGGCCGGCCGGCGTCCTTGGCCACCGCCTGCAGGTCGCGCCGGGTCAGGTCCAGCCCCACGCCATAGCCCCACACCAGCTCGAGCGCCTGCGCTGCGTCGATGTCCTTGCCGCCAGCTTTCAGTGCCACGACCAGTTCGATCTCGTGGTGCAGGTCGTTCGTGGATGGCGGATACGGCACCGCGCCGCTGGCCGGCACGACGGCATCGGCCGGCTTGGTGAAGAAGAACGGTGGTTCGCGATTAGGGTCGCTGCCCATTTCGCGCGCATGCGCCGCGTAGTTGCGGCCCACGCAGAACACGCGGCGCACCGGGAAGCGCGCGCTGGAACCGGCGACGGCCACGGACGCCGTTTCGGGTGCGGTGATGACGAATTCGGTCATGCTCATCCTTTCATTGACAGGAGCACCATCATACTCCCGCCGCCGTTGAGCGTAGCCGAAAGCAACACTCAGGACGGTGCGGCCGCTGCCTCGGCCTGCGCCGCCAGTGACGCACTCGATTCCAGGATCCGCACCAGCGCCGTCATGTCGACCGGCTTGACCAGATGATGGACGAAGCCGGCCTCGAGCGCCCGTTCGCGGTCCTTCGCCTGGCCATAGCCAGTGACCGCCACCGGCACCGTGGCCGCCATCTCGGGCAGCGCGCGCAGGCTCGAGGCCAGCTGGTAGCCGTCGATATCGGGCAGGCCGATATCGATCAGCATGACATCGGGATGCTCGATGCGCGCACGGCGCAGGGCCGAGGCGGCATCGTATTCGACAGCGGTGGCGTGGCCCTGCACCTGCAGCAGCGTGGCCAGGCTGTCGGCGGCGTCGGTGTTGTCGTCGACGATCAGCACGCGCAACTGGCGGCCGAGCGCGGCGCGCACCGGATCGACATCGGACGGCGGCGCATCGTCGGCATCAATGTCGGCGCGCGCGCTCACGCATGGCAGGCACAGCGTGAACGTGCTGCCGCAACCGACACCGTCGCTGTGCGCGGTGACCTCGCCATCGTGCAGGTCGACCAGGCGCTTGACAAGCGTGAGGCCCAGCCCCAGCCCACCCTGCGATCTGGCCAGCGTGCGTGCGCCCTGCGTGAACAGGTCAAACACATTGGGCACCAGGTCGGGCGGCATGCCGGAACCGTTGTCGCGCACCTCGAGCGTCATGCGCCCGTCGCTGCACACGAGGCGCAGCGCCAGTGTGCCGGCCTTGGGCGTGTACTTGGCGGCATTGCCGACGATATTGGCCACGCTCTGCACGAGGCGCGTCAGGTCGCCCCGCACGTACACGGGCGTGTCGGGCAGCTTCACCGTCACGTGGTGCGATTTTTCGAGCACGAGCGGGCGGGTCTGGTCGAGCGCCCCGCTCACCACATCGCGAAAATCGACCGTCGCCAGCTTGAGCTTGACCAGCCCGCGCGTGACGCGCGAGACGTCCAGCAGGTCGTCGATCAGGCGGCTCATGTGCTTGACCTGACGGCTGATGATGGAACTGGTCTGGCAGATGCGCGGCTCGTTCGCGAACTGCAGGCTGAGCAAACTGGCCGAGCTGCTGATCGGCGCAAGGGGATTGCGCAGCTCGTGCGCCAGCATGGCCAGGAATTCATCCTTGGTGTGACTGAGGCGCTCGGCCTGCACGCGCGCCAGGCGCTCGCTCTGCAGCAGCGCGTCGCGTTCGAGCGCCGACGTTTGCGCGATCTCGTACAGGTGCGCATTGTCCATCGCCACGGCGGCCTGCGCGGCCAGACCGGCGACGATGCGCTCGGTGCGTTCGGTGAACATGGCCGGCGCCGGGTGGCCAAGGAACAGGCCGCCAAGCACCTTGCCCGACTGCGACACGACCGGCACCGCAAGGTAGCTGCGCACGCGCAGCTGCGCCAGCGGCGTGCCATCGGCCACCAGTGCGGCATGCTGCGGATCGCGCGTGATGTCGTCGCTGCGCACCGGCGCACCGCCCTCGATGAGCGGGCGGAAGATGGCCGCCGTCGGCGGCGTGAGGCGGTCGAACTGCTCACGCGACGCGCCCGACAGCGCGTACAGGCGCATCTGCTCGTGCAGCGGCGCCTGCAGCGGGTGGTCCCGGCCCCCGGTGTGGCAGAAGAACGCGCCGAAGCGCGCGCCACTCAGTTCGGCGCCAGCGTCGGTGATCGATTGCGCCAGCGTGTTCAGGTCGAGCGTCGAGGCCAGTGCGCGCCCGGCGCGGTTGACCGTTTCCAGGATGCGGCTCTCGTCGCGCAGGTGTTCTTCGACGCGCGAGCGGCGCGCCACCTCCCGCGTATGGCGGGCCACGTCTTCGGCCATCGCCACTTCTTGTTCGGTCCAGTGGCGCGCCATCGGCTCGTGCAGGTAAAACACGGCGCACAAGCGCCCTTCCTCGACGATCGGCACCATCACCAGCGCACGCACGCCAATGGCGTCGTACGCCGCAGCATGCGGCGCACTGCGTTCGTCGTCGTCGACGTCGTCGATGCGCACACTGCGGCCCTGGCGCAGCTTGGCCATGATCACCGGACCGAACGCATCGAACGGATGCGCGCGCCCGGCCAGGCTGGCCATACGGCCGCTGGTCCAGTCGCTGTCGATGCTGACGGTGCGCCCGGCAGCGTCGATCTCGCCGTAGCCCACGCGCGCCACGCCCAGCGTCTGCCCCGTCATCGCGCTCGTCGCCCGCATGATGTGGGCGGCGTCATCGAGGCCGTCGAGCGTTTCGTCGAGCTTCTGGTGGAACGCGTGGCGGTAATCGGACAGCACGTCGGACGTCGTTTCGGTCAGCACGCAGTAGACGCCGGCCACCTGGCCGGCATGGCGCACGGGCGACAGCGCCACGCAGAAAAAGCGCCGTTCGCGCTTGCCGTTGCGCTCGAATTCCATCAGCGCGTGCTGGAGCTGGGCCGATTCGCCGGCCAGGACTTCGTCGAAATACGGCCGCATGCGATCCCACAGCTCGGGGCGCACGCTGGCATACGGCGCGCCGCGCGCCGCCGGGTGCTTGTCGCCCAGCAGGTCGGAATACGCGTCGTTGTAGAACAGGCGCAGCTCGCGCCCGATGGCCAGAAACATTGGAAAGCGCGACGCCTGAATCAGGTCGGCGATGGCGCGCAGGCCATCTGGCCAAGTGACAGGCTCGAACAACGCAGGCTCGAACAGCGTGGAAGGCGCGGCCAGGACTGGTGCAGGTGCGTCCAGCCCGGTACGGTCGCCGGACAGTGCTGGACTGCCATCGACCATCGGCATGAAGCCGCTCAGATTACTCATCAGGAATACCCAGTGTGGTTCTTGCAAGGCTGGCGAGCTTGAAACCCTGAACATCTTGTCCTGCTTTACTGCATCGCCGCCAACCTATTCTTGTTGGGCGATTATATCGAGCAACCAAACGGGGCCGCGCTCGTTAGGCAGCACCCAGGATCTGACGTGGCGGGGATGCCACAATCCTCATGCATCACTGCGCATGCGGCGGGCAGGCGCCGGCTGACAGCGCATGGCCCCGCCAGGGCGATGCAACAAGCCGCATCGCCCGGCACTGCTAGCAATCAGACGTAGGCCGAACTCATATTGAGCACACCATTGACGCCGCGCGGGAAGAACCCGCCCATCGTGACCGATTCCTTGGTCAGATACACGATATTGAGCACGTCGCCCGGCGTACGGCTGAAGGCGATGCCATCCTTGTCGAGCGGGACAATATTCGACACGCTGCTGTCGGTCGCATTGACGATGCCCTGATCGACGTCGGTCGAACCATCCAGGCTGTCTCGCGCATCCGAAATCGCCGTGGCTGCGGTGCGCAGCGATGGCGCCGTCAACCCTTTCGAGTACAGCACGGTGCGCACGATGCCCGCGTGGTAGGCCTCGGCTGCCAGAATGCCGGCTGCCGCCTCGAGGAACGTCTTGTTCGTGATGAGTGGCGAGGCGCCCTTGTACGCGGTCACGCCGACGTCTTCGAAGATGAAGGCGCCCAGCAGGAAGTTTTCATCGCTGGCATACGGATTGAACGCGACGCCCGGCCCCACCAGGCCAGCCGCGCGGGCAGCGTTGGAGAACGCGCCGTTCGGATCGGTGCCGCCGATGTCGATGGCGGGCTGGGCCACGGCTGCCGTACCAAGCGCTGCGCGCAGGAAGCCCACGTGCGCGATTTCATCCTGCGCGATTTCCTTGGCGTACTGCGCGACCAGCGGATCCTTGAATGCGACTGCACGGCCACCCGTGACGGCGCCTTGCGTGCCGGTGCCGGTCGTCAGGTTCGCTGCCAGACCGGTGCCAAACACCGCGTACGAATAGAACTGCGCTTCGAGGTACTCGAGGTTCAGCGCGAAGTTGAGGATGTCGATATCGGTCGGCTGCGCGGCCTGCGCAATGGCGTCCTTGACCGAGCCGCCGCAGGCGGACAGGAAGGTACCGCCCACCATACCGACGCTGATCCCTCCCACGTTCTTGAAGAACGAGCGGCGCTTTTCCAGCTTTTCCTTGCGTGATTCGAGCAATGCCAATGTCACATTCGTGTCTGTCATGGTGTGTCTCCGGTTGATGCGATCAGGTAAATGGGCTGGCGTCTGCTTGGGTATTTCAACCAGGAAACCTGGCCGTCACCAACCATGCAGCGCGTACAACTTGTACTGGTGCACGATTGATTCGGTTTCAACTATTTCAAAATAATTTCAAGACGCTGTATCGGCCACCCGTGCGAGCGCGGATGGGACGATATGATATTGTCAATATCACTTTTTTTCCCACTCCACAACGTCCAAGGATGGCAGTGCCAGATACCCTTCATCCCGATCCCGAACAGCTGGCAGTGTGGCTGCAAGGCACAGCACAAGGTGACGCAGCGGCCTTTCGCGCGCTGTACGACACCATTTCCCCGAAACTGTTCGGTTACGCGCTGCGTATATTAGGCAAGCGCGAACTGGCTGAAGAAGCACTGCAGGATGGATTCGTGGCAATCTGGAACGGCGCTGCCGGTTACCAGCGCCATCTGGCCGCGCCCATGACGTGGATGACGACGATCGTGCGCAACAAGTCGCTCGACCTGCTGCGCCGCTGCGCTCACGACCTCGACATCGACGGCCCCGTCTTCGATGCCGAGATCATGGCGGCCCTGCAGGACCCGCGCGCGACGCCGATCGACGCTCTGCTCATCAGCCATGACGCGAAGGCGCTGGCCTACTGCATGTCGTTGCTCGAAGGGGCGCACCGGCAAGTCGTGGGTCTGGCCTTCTTCCATGACCTGTCGCACAGCGAGGTGGCGCAGCAGATGGCGATACCGATCGGTACCGTCAAGACCTGGATCCGCCGCAGCCTGGAGCGACTCAAGACCTGCCTGGTTAAAGGCGAACGAGCATGAATATCCGCAACAACCCGCAACTGTGCGACAAGCTGGCGGCCGAATATGTCCTCGGCACGCTCAGGGGTGGCGCGCGCCGGCGCTTCGAACGCTATCTGCGCGACGACGCGACCCTGCAGCGCCTGACCGCCGAATGGCAGGAGCGCCTGATGCCGATGGCTGAATTCACGGGTGCGCAGACACCCGGCGCCCAGGTGTGGCGCGCGATCGAGCGCCGCCTGCGCCTGGGGCAAGCGCAACCACGTGCGCACGCGGCCTGGCAGTTCTGGCGTACCGAGTCGCTGACGTTCTGGCGTTCGCTGAGCCTGGCGTCGCTGGCCGCGACGCTGCTGATGGTGGGCGTGCTGCGTTCGACGCTGGTCGAGGCGCCGCAGATCGACCTTGTCGCCACGCTGATCGATGACAAGGCACGCACGGCGCTGCTGCTGACCGCCGACAGCGAGCGCCGCGTGTTCACGGCGCGGCTGGTCGAGAATGCGCCGGTTGCGGCCGACAAGTCGCTGCAATTGTGGGCGGTTCCCAAGGATGGTGCGCCCCGTTCGCTTGGCGTGATTCCGGCGCAAGGCGCCATCGAGCTGCCCCTGACCGGCAGCGCAATTGGCGACGACATCGCCACGCTGGCGGTGTCGCTCGAACCGCGCGGCGGCTCGCCGGGCGCCGGCGGACCGACCGGGCCGATTCTTTACAAGGGTAACTGGGTACGGATGCTGTAGTTCGGGCCATGTGCCGGGTTCGGCCCGACCCGGTCAGGCATGCAGGAAGCGCGCCTCGGGCAGACCACGCACATCCAGCGCCTGTGCGAACACTGCTCCCGATGACAGCGCAGCGGCGCGTTCGCTGTCCGTCATGCCCACGTGGGCGCTGGTCACGAACAGCGTCGCAAGATCAGGGCCGCCGAACGCCGGGCAGCTTGGTTGCGGCGCAGCGAGCGGCACGGTGCGATCGAGCCGGCCATCGGGCGCGAAACGCGCGACGATGCCGGCGCCCCAGCGCGCGCTCCACAGGTAGCCATCGGCATCGATCGTGGCGCCATCCGGCTCGCCTTTCACGGCATCGGCTGCGACGAACGTGTGCACCCGCCCTACTTCGGCACTGCACGGGTTGTAGTCGGCGTACAGGATCGCCTTCTGGGCCGAGTCGGCGAAATACATGCGGCGCCCGTCCGGACTGAAACAGATGCTGTTGGCGATCGCGGCATTGGGCAATGGCAAGCGCTCGAGCGACAGGTCAAGGTTCAGGCGATAGAAACCGCCCAGCGCATGCTTCGGATCTTCGGCCTGGTTGAACATGCCGAACACGAAGCGGCCCTGACGGTCGCAGCGGCCGTCGTTCAGGCGCGTGGACGGGATCCCGGCTTCGACGTCGCAGATCCTCGTGATTTTGCCACTCGAGAAGGTAAAGAACGCGAGGCCCGACGCCAACCCCAGCAGCAGGCGGTCATCGCTCCCGGTCAGCGCGAAGCAGCACAGGCGTTCGGGCATCGGCCAGCTGATCGTGCGGCCGGTGGCCGGCGTGTACGACCACAGGACGGCAGCGGGAATGTCGGTCCACAGCAGCCGGCCGGTTCGCTCGCACCACAGCACGCATTCGCCCAGCTCGTGCAGCGTGTCGGTCAGCACCTGCATCACGCCGCCTCGGTCAGAAAGCGAAAGCGCGATTCGGTGGCGTAGACCTCGCCCGGGCGCAGGATCACGTTCGGGAACTGCGGCTGGTTCGGCGAATCGGGAAAGTGCTGCGGCTCCAGGCACAAGCCGCTGCGATGCGCGTAGCTACGGCCCTTGCCGCTCAGCGAACCATCGAGGAAGTTCCCGCTGTAGAACTGCACGCCGGGTTCCTGCGTCCACAGTTCCAGCACCCGCCCGGAGACGGGTTCGCTCACGCGCGCAGCCCGTGTCAACGCGCCGCCCTCAGCTTTATTCAGGACAAAATTATGGTCGTAGCCGCTGCCGTGGCGCAGTTGTTCGTCGAGCTGATCGAGCCGCTTGCCGATGGGCCGCGGCTGGCGGAAATCGAACGGTGTACCGATGACCGGCACCAGCTCGCCCGTTGGAATCGATTCGCTGTCGATCGCCACGAAGCGGTCGGCATCGATGGTCAGGCAGTGCGCCAGGATGTCGCCCCTGCCGGCCAGGTTGAAGTAGCTGTGCTGCGTCAGGTTGACCGGCGTGGCCTTGTCGGTCACGGCGTGGAAGCGCACCACCAGTTCATTGGCATCCGTGAGTGTATAGACCACGGTGACATCGAGGTCGCCCGGATAGCCCATCTCGCCGTCGACGCTGCGGTAGACCAGGCGCAGGCTGTCGCCGTCGATCGTTGCCTGCCACAGGACGCGGTCGAAACCACCGGGACCGCCGTGCAGGTGGTTGTTGCCATTGTTGACGGGCAGTTGCACCTGCAGGCCGTCGAGCGTGAATTGTCCTTTGGCGATGCGGTTGCCATAGCGACCGATGAGCGCGCCGAAATACGGACTGTCGCTGCAATAGGGGCCGATCGTGTCGAAACCCAGCACCACGTCCGCCAGCCTGCCATCGCGGTCCGGTACGTGCAGTTCGGTGATGACGCCGCCGAAGTCGATAATCCTGGCCACCATGCCACGGGCGTTGGTGAGCGTGAACTGGGTGACGGTTTCGCCCCCGGGCAATTGGCCGAATGGCGCTTGCGTGATACCGGTTTGCACGTTGGTGTGATCCTTGATAGACAGAGGTTGGTCGACGACGCCGAGATCGTAGCATGCACGCATGACTGGCCGTGCCGACGTGATTCATGCGCGTTGATCAGGCGAACGGTCAGCTTTAATCTTTAATCGTGCGCGGACATCAGAATCCGTCATGCACTACTGCGGTGCAAAAAACAGACGACGTCCTCGATGCCCGGCTGCCGGAAACCGCTTTCACGCACCCTGCCTTCCTGCTGTACCGCCGCGCTGAAACGGCATGCGTGCACCGTTATTGCGCATTGCAACAGCCGTCAAGGCCGAAAATGTGGCGTCTCTGCAACGTCTTGAATTGATTTTCAGCAATATTTTTCGATGATCTCAGTGCACATTTGCGCCACCGGACGGGCCGCCGAAACCCGCGATTCTCCTATGAAAAGCCGGTTGAATTGGCTTGCGGCCGGTGTCGATTCCGGCCGCCGTCGCGCCGATTTGTGTTGGGCGAACCCGGTGACAGATGTCCGTCGGGCATGTCATGATTACTAGGCTATTTCACAAACAAACACTGGAGATTCATCCATGAAGCACAAAATTCTTGCCATCGCCCTCGTGTCGGCACTGCCACTCGTCGCCCAAGCCCAAACCAGCGTCACCATGTACGGTATGGTCGATGCGTCGATCGGCGTTGAAAACAACGATGCGCCTGGCGAGAGCAGCCGCACCGTCGTGTCGTCGGGTACCCAATCGGCCAGCCGCATCGGCTTCCGCGGTACCGAAGACCTGGGCAATGGTCTGAAGGCACTGTTCAACATCGAAGCCGCTGTTGCCGTCGATACCGGCGCAACCGATTCGAACATGTTCCAGCGCCGCGCTGTCGTGGGCCTGCAAGGCGCCTTCGGTACCGTGACCGTCGGTCGTGAATACGGCCCGATCGCCGCTGTTGCCGGCGCATCGGACACCCTGGGCCAGGGCTTCTACGGTTCGAACCTGGCTGCCTTCGGCACCAACCGCCTGACCCGTCGCCTGTCGAACTCGGTCAACTACCAGAGCAATGCTCTGAGCGGCTTCACCCTGCGCGCTGCCTACGGCGCCGGTGAGCGCAGCATCGATCCATCGGGCGACGTGACCGGCGTTGCGCTGGAATACGCAAACGCTGGCCTGTACATCGGCGCTGGTTACCAGAACGTCGAGCGCCTGGCGACCGGCGACGACAAAGAGTACAACGCAGGTATCGGCTACAAGTTCGGCGACTTCGAAGTGCGCGCTGGCTACATGGCTGCTGATCCGGAAACCGGCGTCCTGCCAAGCGCCAAGTACGAGCAGAAAAACGCCGGCGTGTCGTATGGCTTCGGCGCCAACCGCGTCTTCCTGAACTACCAGCAGCAAGAACTGGCAACCGGCGCAGAAGGCAAGGCAGTCACCGTTGCCTACAGCTACACCCTGTCGAAGCGCACCAACGTGTACGCTTCGTACGCAAAACTGCGTAACAACAACAACGGCGTGTTCTCGCTGACCTCGCCATCGGGCACCATCGCCCTGCCAGCGACGGCCTTCGGTTCGGACCCACAGGTCTACAACGTCGGCGTGCGTCACTCGTTCTAAGCGACGCTGTACCGTATCGGGCGCAGGTCGCCTGATACGCGCCAGACATAAAAACGGCAGACCGCAGGGTCTGCCGTTTTTTTACGTCTGCGGTTTGCCGGTTGGCGCTGTCAACGTTAAATAGGGGATGCGTTGGGTGCACCGGATAGCATACCGGTTTCAGGGTGGATACGTGGCGTACGGCGTCATGCGATGACGCGATCACGGCCGAACGAGGCCATGGGCTCACGGACTCATGGGGTCATGGAGTCATGGGGTCATGGGGTCGTTCCCGATAGCCTCAGCCTTCGCTGACGATGACGGCGCGTGCGGCATTCAGACCTCGCAACAAAAAAACGGCAAGCCCTGCGGCTTGCCGTTCTTTCCATCGCCCGTCATCCGGGCATGCAGGATCGGAGCGGCTTAGAACGTTTCCCACTCGTCCGCAGCGACGGGCGCCTTGGCGTGCGCCCTTACCGGCGCTGGCGTTGGCACCGGCTTTGCATGGGCAATGGCGACCTTCTTCGCTGCCGGCGCCGGTTTTGCACGCACGACACCGACATCCGCCGGCGCCGCATCGGCCATCTGCCCGGCATCGATCCGGAACACAGCCACTGCCGCCGCCAGCATCGCCGCCTGATCCTGCATCGAGGCCGACGCCGCCGCTGCTTCTTCGACCAGCGCCGCGTTCTGCTGTGTGCCCTCGTCCATCTGCGCTACTGCCTGGTTGATCTGCTCGATGCCTGCGGTCTGCTCGACGCTGGCTGCGCTGATTTCGGTCATGATGTCGGTCACACGCCGGACGCTCTCGACAATCTCCTGCATCGTGGCGCCCGCTTGCGCTACCAGCTTGCTGCCGTCGGCAACCTTGCTGCTCGAGTCGCCGATCAGGGTCTTGATTTCCTTGGCGGCGGCCGCCGAACGCTGCGCCAGATTGCGCACTTCGCTGGCCACGACTGCAAACCCGCGGCCCTGCTCGCCCGCACGGGCCGCTTCCACCGCCGCATTGAGCGCCAGAATATTGGTCTGGAACGCGATGCTGTCGATGACGCCGATGATGTCGCTGATCTTGCTCGACGATGCGTTGATCTGGTCCATCGTGTCGACCACCTGGTGAATCACTTCACCGCCGCGCGCGGCCACGTTCGACGCGGTCTCGGCCAGCTTGTTGGCCTGGCGCGCATTGTCGGCGTTCTGCTTGACGGTCGACGTCAGTTCTTCCATCGACGACGCGGTTTCTTCCAGCGCGCCGGCCTGCTGCTCGGTGCGGCCCGACAGATCCTGGCTGCCCGCCGCTACCTGGCTGGCGGCGACCGCAATGGTATCGGTGCCGATTCGCACGGCGCCCACAGTGCGCGCCAGGTTTTCGTTCATGGTCTTGAGCGCTTGCAGCAGGCGACCGGTTTCATCCTGCGTGGTGACGTCGATACGGCTGGTCAGGTCGCCAGCGGCGACGGTATTGGCCACTTCCAGCGCGCGGCGTACCGGCACCGTGATCGAACGGGTGATCAAGGTGGCCACGAGGGCCGCGAATGCCAGCGCCAGACCGCCCAGGGCCCAGGTTTGCCAGACGGTGCTGTCATAGGTTGCAGCGCCGTCGCGTGCCGCTTGCGCGCTCAGTGTCTTTTGCAGGGCGAGTTCTGCGCCGATGGCGTCCCGCAGCTTGGCCAGGCGCGGGCGCTGCACGTCGACCAGGTACGCCTTGGCCTGCTCATCTTCGCCCGCATTGATCAGGGTGAGCAGTTCAGTGAGGCCCGCCTGGTAGGGAATACTTGCGCTTTCCATCGTGCGCAGCAGGGCCAGCTCCTCCGGATGACCCGCCAGCAACGGTGCAATCTCGGTCAGCGTCGCCGTGATCGTCGTCCGCGCACTGGCAATGGTGTCGGCTTGCTTCTGGCGGTCGGTCGGCTCGGCGTTGAGCATCATGTTGCGCAGCGCGATGGCAATGACGTTGATCTGGCCTTCGAGGCGGTTGCTCATCTCGATCGCCGGGATCCTGTGCTCGACCAGATCCTTGGTGCCATTGTTCACGCGCAGCAGCGACGCATTGCTCATGATGATCATCGCAACGAGCATGACGCCGACGATGCCGAAGCCGAGCGACAGACGTGATGCGATATTCAGATTACCGAGTTTCATGGGAGTTCTTCTTTCTGCGGAAGTGTTCAGGCAGCCAGCGGCAGCGACGGTACGAGGCCAAGTTCGTCGGATTGCATCAGGGCGTCGATATCGAGCAGGATCAGCATGCGCTCGCCGACCGTGCCGAGGCCACGCAGGTAACCGGCATCGAGCGAGCCCATGGCGGGTGCCGGCCGGATCTGGTCCGCTTCGAGGGTGACGACCTCGGAGACGCTGTCGACCACCATGCCGATCACGTGCTGCCCGATGTTCAGAATGATCACGACCGTCAGGCTGTCATACGAAGGATTCGCAAAGCCGAACTTGATGCGCATGTCGACCACCGGCACGATTCGTCCCCGCAAATTGATGACGCCCTTGAGAAAATCGTGCGCATTGGCCAGGCGCGTAGGCGCCTCGTAGCCGCGAATTTCCTGCACGTTGAGGATGCTGATGCCATATTCCTCCTTGCCGAGACGGAAAGAGAGCACTTCGTGATCGTTGCCAGTGTGTTCCATGAGATTACCTTCCAAGGCCGTTAGTTTGTGTGATATTTCTTTTCGGCAATTAGAGTAAGTTCTAATGCGAACCATAACGATGCATGCACGCTAACAAAATGACAAAGACAGTGGTATTGCAATCAATACTGGACGATG
This sequence comes from Oxalobacteraceae sp. CFBP 13730, assembly GCA_014841835.1. Taxonomy (GTDB): domain Bacteria; phylum Pseudomonadota; class Gammaproteobacteria; order Burkholderiales; family Burkholderiaceae_D; genus Telluria. Next base: position 745,823 of record JACYUQ010000001.1, read on the forward strand.
CGCACGCTTTTATTGGCACATGTGTTGGTTGGCGGTATAAAAAAACGGCAAGCCGCAGCTTGCCGTTGTCGATGTCGATGTCAATGCCGTTCCAGCGGCCTGACTCAACGAGAACTCAGAACTCTTCCCAATCCCCGGCCGCTACCGGCGTAGCACCAGACGTCGTCTCCGGTTTGGCTGGTGCACCGCGCGATGCGATTGCCTTGCGCGGCGCCGGCGCCGGTTTCGCGACCGGGGCAGGTGCCGGGACAGGCACAGTCGGCACTACCGGCGCTGGCGCCGGCGCACTCGCTTCCGCTGCCGCCGATGCACCCTGCATCTGCTCCCCGTCGATCTGGAACACCGCCACCGCCTGCGCCAGCCGCGCCGCCTGCTCGCGCATCGAGGTCGCCGCCGCTGCCGCTTCCTCGACCAGCGCTGCATTCTGCTGCGTGCCTTCATCCATCTGCGTCACGGCCTGATTGATTTGCTCGATGCCGGCAGTCTGCTCCAGGCTCGCTGCGCTGATCTCGGTCATGATATCGGTCACGCTGCGCACGCTGTCGACGATCTCGCGCATGGTCTGGCCGGCCTGCGCCACCAGCTTGCCACCCTCGGCAACCTTGCCGCTCGAATCCTGAATCAGTCCCTTGATCTCGCGCGCCGCCGCCGCCGAGCGCTGTGCCAGGTTGCGCACTTCGCCCGCCACGACGGCAAAACCCCTGCCCTGCTCGCCAGCGCGCGCCGCTTCGACCGCTGCATTCAGGGCCAGGATATTGGTCTGGAACGCGATACCGTCGATGACGCCGATGATGTCGGTGATCTTGTTCGACGACGCATTGATCCCGTCCATGGTGCCCACTACCTGCGCGATCACATCGCCGCCGCGCGATGCAACCGTCGAGGCCAGACCCGCCATCACATTGGCCTGGCGCGCGTTGTCCGCGTTCTGACGGACGGTCGCCGTCAGCTGCTCCATCGACGACGCGGCTTCTTCCAGCGCTGCGGCCTGCTGCTCGGTGCGGATCGACAGGTCATGGCTGCCTGCCGCCACTTCGGCCGCCGCCACCGCGATCGTGTCCGTTCCCACGCGCACGGTGCCCACGGTACGCGCCAGATTTTCGTTCATGGTCTTGAGGGCCTGCAGCAGCTGGCCGGTTTCGTCACGCGTGGTGACCTCGATGCGGCTGGTCAGATCGCCGGCAGCGACCGTGTTGGCCACATCCAGTGCCCGCGACAGCGGCCGCGTGATCGAGCGCGTGATGGTCCAGGCCGCCAGAACCGACAGCAGCAAGGCCACGCCGCCCAGGCCCCACATCAGCAGACTCGTGTTGCGATAGGTGGTGGCCGCTTCGCGCGCGGCCTCGTTCGCGATCGCGACCTGCAGCTCGGTCTGGTCGGCCGTTGCCCGCTTCAGGCGCATCAGCAGCGGGCCCAGGTCTTCGCCGAGCAGCGCGCGCGCCTCGTCGACTTCCTCGGCCTCGAGGTGCTTGATCATGGCGTCCTGACCGGCCTTGTAGAGCGCGGTTTCCTTTTCCATCCGGGCGAGCAGCTCGAGCGCTTTCGGGTTGTGCAACGATGCCCGCAGCTTGACCAGGATGCCGTCCATCGCAGCGCGCGCGGCCATGATGTCCCTGACCTGACGCCGATGGTCGGAGCCGCTGTCGCTGAGGATCATATTGCGCAGCGAGATGGCAATATCGTTGATCCGGTCCTGCATCTGGGTGGTCAGCGCGATGCGCGGCATGCGTTCGTTGACGATCTCTGCGGTGCCGGCATTGGTACGGGCCAGCATTGCATTGCTCAGTACGATCATCACGACCAGCATGATGCAGATCAGACCAAAGCCCAGTGACAGCCGTTTGCCGATGCGCAGATGTGCCAGCGTCATGCCGGATCGCTTGTTGTGTGGTCCTGTCATGGTCATCCTTGTACAGCGCCAGGCGCTGAAAATAGTTACCCTGGGAGAACATTACAAGCGACTTTTAGCCGTGTCGATAGATCGTTGTCAATACTGGAAAATAAAACTTGGTTTAGGTCGAAACTATGGCGCGCTCACAACAGGTGACCAGAGCTTTCTCTATCGTCACCGCCACGTTGGCACACAATATGCTTGAGCTAAAAGGACATCCATCCACCATCAGTTCCGGGAGTTTTATGATCATCCGCAGACTCGATCCACGCACCATCGCCCAATCCATGCCGTCCCTGGGCACGCTGCTGCTCGACGCCGTCGCCGATGGCCACTCGCTGGGATTCGTCAACGGCCTTGACCAGGATCAACTCGACGCGTATTGGCAGGGCGTCGCGGAAGAAGTGGGTCTGGGGCGACGCGTACTATTGGCAGCGGAGCGTGAAGGTGTGCTGCTCGGCAGTATCCAGCTGGAACTATGCACGAAGCCGAACGGCCACAACCGCGCCGAAGTGCAACAGTTGCTCGTACACTGCACCGCACGACGCAGCGGCATCGGGATGGCGCTCATGCAAGCCCTGGAGATCGAAGCACTGGCGCTGCGCCGCGGCTTGCTGTTTCTGGATGCCGCGGTGGGTTCCGCTGCCGAGCAACTGGTCCAGCAGAGTGGGTACGAACGGGTTGGCGAATTGCCCGAGTACGCCTGTACGCCGAATGGTCGCTGGCACGCGACGGCAATTTATTACAAGACCCTTTTTATACGCAACCGACGCTGACCGACACGTCCCGCCGCCAGCCTGCTCAAGGAATGTGTGCGCCACCGGTTTGTGGCGTAGAATTCGCCGGGTTGAACGTTCTGGAAAGCAATGTGACTGGCATATCGTCGACCATCCCCCGCAGGCCCCTGCGGGCTTACTTGCTCTGGCTTGTCCTGGTGACACTGTTGCCGGGCGTGGTCGGCGCATCGCTCCTGTTCGTCCATCAGTACCAGAAAAGCCGCGCCCAATTCGAGCGCAACACGATGCAGACCGTGCGCGCGCTCGTGCACACGGTCGACAGCAAGCTGCTGCAGGCGCAGGCGGTCGCCCAGACCCTGTCGACGCTCGACGCGCTCCAGGAACGGGATTTCGCGCGCGTGCACCGCCAGGCGCGCGCAGCGCTGCAACTGGCCGGCGACGGCATGACCGCCGTGCTGCGCGAGCGTAGCGGTCAGCAGATTCTCAATACCGCCGTGGTCTACGGCGAACGACTTCCGATCGAAACGTCCGACTCGCTGGAACAGGTGTTCACCAGCGGTCGGCCGGCCATCTCACGTGTTTTCATCGGCAAGGTCGTCGGCCAGCCCATCGTCAGCGTCGACGTGCCGGTGATGATCGATGGCAGCGTGGCCTACGTCCTGAGCATCGGCGTGCGGCCCGACTACTTCGACGACATGCTCACGCCCAAATCGGTATCGGAAGGCGCGCGTGCGTCGGTCCTCGACGCCGGTGGCACCATCTTCGCGCGCAACCTGAGTCCCGAACGCTTCGTCGGCAACCGCGTCACCGCTCCGTTGTTCCATGCCATCGAGCGCAAGCGCGAAGGCATCGTGCGCTCCGTATCGCAGGAAGGAACCGCCCAGCTCACCTTCTACTCGGGCTCCGAAGCCACCGGTTGGCACGTTGCGATCGGCATACCACGCGCGAACCTGAATCAGGTGCTGTTCGAGCCGCTGGCCGCACTCCTGACCGGCGTGCTGCTGCTGTTTGCCATCGGCCTGTGGCTCGCCTGGCAGATCGGCGGACGTCTCGCGCGTTCGGTCCAGGCCCTGACCGAACCGGCGGTGGCGCTGGGCAAAGGCGAAACCCCGCCCCGCTTCACGCAGGTGCACGTCAGGGAAGCGGCCGAAGTGGCCGAGGCCATCGGCGCCGCATCGAACCTGCTCGGTGAACGCGCGCAGGCCCTGGCGATCAAGGAAGCCGAGCTGCGCGACGCGCACCGCATGGCGCGCTTTGGTACCTGGCATATGCAGCTGCAGGGCGGCGCCCTGATCACGTCCGAGTCGGTGCCGCACATCTACGGGCGCGAGCTGCCGCCGTTCGACGAACAGCGCGGCGCGGTGCTGCCCGAAGAATCGTGGCAGCGCGCCAATGCCCTGATCCGGGAGCTGCAACGTACCGGCGGCAGCGGCAGGCTGCAACTGCAGGTGCTGCACGCCCACGGCCACCGGATCTGGATCGACTTGCATTGCGAAGCGGTGCAGGACAGCGACGGAAACGTCTCGGCGCTGCGCGGCACCATCCAGGACGTGACCGACCGGGTCAATGCCGAAGAAGCGCTGCGCCAGGCCGACCAGCGCAAGAACGAATTCCTGGCGATGCTCGCGCATGAACTGCGCAATCCACTGGCACCGATCGCATCCGGCGCGCAGCTGCTGGGCCACGACACACTCGACCCGGCGCGCACGCGCCAGATCAGTGGGATCATCGCGCGCCAGGCGCGGCACATGGCGGGTCTGGTGGACGATCTGCTGGACGTCTCGCGCGTCACGCGCGGCCTGGTGACACTGGCGAAAACCCGCATCGATGTCAACGACGTGCTGACCGAAGCGCTGGAACAGGTGCAGGAACCGCTGCGCCAGAAGGGCCACACACTGGAATCGTCACTGCTGACGGCGCCGGCCTGGGTGATGGGCGACCGCAAGCGCCTGGTGCAGGTGGTGGGCAACCTGCTGCACAACGCGGTCAAGTTCACGCCCGCCGGCGGCAAGCTGCGGGTCGCGCTCGAACTGGACCCGTCGCGGCTGCGCATCGTGGTGGCCGACAATGGCATCGGCATGCTGCCCGAAGAACTGGACCGCGCATTCGAGATGTTCGTGCAGGGCGAACGCACGCCGGACCGCACGCAGGGCGGCCTTGGCATCGGGCTCGCGCTGGTGCGCAGCCTGGTGCAGCTGCACGGCGGCAGCGTGCGTGTGGAGAGCCCCGGCCAGGGCCAGGGCAGCAGCTTCATCGTGACGCTGCCGCGCAGCGCGGATCAACGGGCAGGCAGCGGCGATACCAGCGCGCCTGCAGCCACGGTGGCGCACCAGCTCAAGGTACTGGTGGTGGACGACAATGTCGACGCGGCGCAGGTACTGGCAATGTACGTCAGCGCTGCCGGGCATGAGGTGGCCGTCGAACACGATCCGTTCGATGCGCTGATGCGCGCCGCACAGTTCGTGCCCGACGCCTGCCTGCTCGACATTGGCCTGCCCGGCATGGATGGCCACGAACTGGCGCGCCGCCTGCGCGCAGCTCCGGCGACAGCGCACGCGTTGCTGGTCGCTGTCACCGGCTATGGCCAGTCGCAGGACCGCGACGCCAGCAGCCAGGCCGGGTTTGACCACCATCTGGTCAAACCGGTCGACATGGCCAACCTGGATCGCATCCTGACAGCGGCGAGTAGCGCCGCCGCTGCCGTGTGAGTGCTGGCGACGAAACCTATTTGCGCTTGACGCTACCGAACGCTTCGCCCTTCTTCCAGGTCGGCATGCCGGGCGCGTTTGCGACTGCGTAACCCAGGTTGAGCGTGAACTGGGCCTGCTGCACCATGCCGGACAAATCCCATTCCGGCCGGTACGCATCGCTGACCTGGTGGTAGTGATCCTTGAAGCCCTTGATGTTGGTGCTGGACTCGTTCTGGTGCTGCTCGAACTCGAAGTGACCATCGCCCGAGAACACGGCCGAGCCGACGTTAAACGCCGGCACGCCCGCCTTGGCGAACGCAAAGTGGTCGGCGCGGAAATAAGCGCCCGACATGTCCGGCGAGCTTGGCGCAATCTTCAGGCCCATCGATTTGGCCACCTGGGTCGAAGTCTCGAACAGGCTGCTGCGCTCCGCGCCGGCGACACCGATATCGCGCGTGCGGCCGACAAAGTTCAGGCTGTCGAGATTGAGGTCGGCGGCCGTTTGCGCCAGCGGCCAGACCGGGTTGGCGACATACGCCGCCGCGCCCAGCAGGCCCTGCTCTTCGGCGGCGGGCCACAAGAAGATCTGGGTGCGCTTGGCCGGCTTCTTGACCGCTTCGGCCGCCATCACCAGCAGCGCTGCGGTGCCCGACGCGTTATCGATCGCGCCGTTGTAGATGCGGTCGGCCTTCGGATCGTCCCCGGCCTTCAGTTCGGCCATGCCCATGTGATCCCAGTGCGACGAATACACGACGGCCTGCTCTTTCAGCTTGGCGTCGGTGCCGGGCACGATGCCGATCACGTTGAATTGTTCGACCGGCCGGATCGCCGAGCGCAATTCGACATGCCCTGCGACCTTCAGGTCGACCGGGCGAAAATCTCGGCGCTCGGCCTGCGCGCGCAGCTTGTCGAGGTCATGGCCGCCAGCGGCGAACAGCTCGCGCGCCGTGTCTTCGTGCAGCCAGCCTTCCATGGGATTGCCCGGGCCCTTGAGGCCAAAGCGCTCGTTGCCAAAGCCATTGGCCGGCACGCTCCACGGATAGGAGCTCGACGGCGTCGTGTGGATCAACAGGACACCGGCCGCGCCGCGGCGCGCGGCTTCCTCGAATTTGTAGACCCAGCGGCCGTACCAGGTGTAGGCCTTGCCGGCAAAGCGGTTGGGCTCTTCGGCGGTGGGCTGGGGATCGTCGACCATCATGACGAGGATCTTGCCTTTGGCATCGAGGCCCTTGTAGTCGTCCCATTTTTCTTCGGGTGCTGCGGCGCCGTAGCCGACGAAGACGAGAGGCGCATCGAACGACAGATTCTCGTTGCCGCTCTTGGTGCCCATGACGATGCTCTTGCCCAGTTCCGGCTTGAAGGTCTTGCCGCCGGCAGTGAACGTGGCGCTGCCACTGAGAAGTTTGCTGCCCTCGATCTCGACCTTCTGGCGATAGCCGCCGCCTGGGGTGGGCTTCAGGCCAATCAGCGCGGCCTGGGTTTCCAGATAGCGCACTGCCAGATCGCCGCCGCGCTGGCCGGTGCCGCGGCCTTCGAGCAGATCGTCGGCAAGGAACGACAGGTGGGCGCGCAGTGCGGTCTCGGACACGGCGGCCGGTTGCTGCGCATGCGCAGCCTGGGAGACGGAGAAAATACAGGCGCTGACGGCCAGGGCAAGAGGATGAAGTCGCATCGAGGCTTTCGTGACAGGATGATGGAAAAGCCATCTTAACCCGACCTGCATCGAATCTGCCAAGACGCCCGTTTGTGCTTGGCGGTGCAGAGGGGGCCCACCTATACTCTTCCAAAACAATTCCACGCGAGGACAGGCATGACCGTATCCCGCCGCAGGGTGCTTGGGGCGCTTGCAGCATTGCCGCTAACTCAGGCCCGCGCCGCCGCACCTGTCACCCCCACCGCCACGATGAAAGCGACACCCAGCATGTACGGTCTGATCGGAAAAATACGCGCCACCCCGGGCCAACGCGACGCCCTCATCGCCATCCTGCTGGAAGGCACCACCGCCATGCCCGGCTGCCTGGCCTACATCATCGCCAAAGACAAGCAGGACGCCGACGCCATCTGGATCACCGAAACCTGGGACACGCAAGACCACCACAAGGCCTCACTGGCCCTCCCGTCAGTCCAAGCCGCCATCAAACAAGCCCGCCCCCTGATCACCGGCTTCGGCGAACGCTTCGAAACCGAACCCATCGGCGGCCAAGGCCTCCCGAACAACTAGGGTCAGAGTAGATTTATTGGGCAATTACACAAAGTTGTCAAACAATTCGACTCTGACCCTAATTTATTCTTGCAGAAACTCTTGCAAATTAATTAGGGTCAGAGTCGAATTATTGGGCAATTGATCGCCACTTTTCGATCGTTTGATTCCTGAATTCATTGAATTGAATTCGCAGCGTATTTAAATGATTCGAGGATCATTCTTTTTGCCACAGAATTCAACAGCGCAAGAAAATTGCTCGACAAAAGGCAGAATTAATTAGGGTCAGAGTCGATTTTTTGGGCAATTACCGAATGTTGTCAAACAATTCGACTCTGACCCTAATTTAGATTTTTGGAAAGAGTTGCGAATTAATTAGGGTCAGAGTCGAATTAACTGGCAACTTTGAAAATTGCTTTTTAATTCTACTCTGACCCTAATTTATTTAACATTGATTGGAGGACTTTTAGCCGAGCCAGAGGCGGTAGCCGACGCCGGTTTCGGTGAGGAGGTGGCGGGGTTGGGCGGGGTCGGGTTCGAGTTTGTGGCGCAAGTGACCCATATAGATGCGCAGGTAGTGGCCGCTTTCGGCGTGGCCGGGGCCCCAGACGGCGCGCAGCAGCTGCGGGGCCGTCATCACGCGGCCCGCGTTGCTGACCAGGACGGCGAGCAGGCGGTATTCGGTAGGCGTTAAGTGGACGTGTTCGCCGTTTCGTGTGACCACACGGTCTTGCAGGTCCACTGAGACGTCGCTGAAGTGCGTTTTGCTGTCGCCGCCGGCGGCCGGTTGGCGCTGGCGGCGCAGCGTGGCGCGCACGCGGGCGAGGAGTTCGCCGGTGCCGAACGGCTTGGTCAGGTAGTCGTCGGCGCCGGCGTCGAGCGCGCGGATTTTTTCGCCCTCGGCCACGCGCGCTGACAGCACGATGATCGGCACCGCCGACCATTTGCGCACGTCGTGGATGAAGTCGATGCCGTCGCCATCCGGCAGGCCCAGGTCGAGCACGATCAGGTCGGGGCGACGCGTGCCGGCGTCGATCAGGCCACGCGCCATGCTCACCGACTCGTGCACCTGCCAGCCTTCCTGTTCAAGCGCGGCGCGCACGAAGCGGCGGATTTGCGGCTCGTCCTCCACCAGCAGTGCGCAAGGCGCATCAAGCATCGTTTGTCTCCATCGACAGCAAGTCCAGTTCAGGGGGGCTGCCGGCCGGCAGCGAGAACACGAAGCCGGCGCCGCCCAGGGTTGATGTGCAGGCGCGGATCATGCCGCCGTGTGCACCGATGATCGCGCGGCAGATTGCCAGGCCCAGGCCCACGCCGGGCAGCGCCGATTCGCGCTCGCCCCTGGTGAATTTTTCGAAGATCGCTTCTTCACTGCCGGCACGCAGGCCAGGCCCGTCGTCGCTCACCGTGACGTCGATCCAGGCACCGCGCGCCAGAGCTGCGATTTCGATGCGCGAGCCGGCCGGCGTGTATTTTGCGGCATTTTCAACGAGGTTGCACAGCACGCGCTCGATCAGCACGGCGTCGAAGCGCACCAGTGGCAAATCGGGCGGCAGGCGCACCGTCACCGTGTGCTGGCGCAGCGCCGCGCCGCAGGCACGCAGTGCGCTGCCAATGACTTCTTCGAGCGCCTGCCATTCCAGGTTGAAGCGCACTTCCCCGCTTTCGATGCGCGCCATGTCCAGCAGGTTCGCCACCAGGGTCCCCATGCGCACCGCTTCGTCGTGCAGCGCCTGCGCCAGCGCCAGCGAATTGGCCGGCAGCGCCGGCTCGCCGCGCAGCAGCGATTCGGACAAGCCGACCAGCGCCGTGAGCGGCGTGCGCAGATCGTGCGACAGCGCCGCCAGCAGCGAATTGCGCAGCCGCTCCGACTCCATGTTCACCAACGCAGCCTGCGCCACCTCGACGTAATGCACGCGCTCGAGCGCGATCGCGGCCAGTGCCGCCAGGGCGTCGAGCTGGCGCCGCTGCTCGGGAATCAGGACCCAGTGCCCGCCTTCCGGCTCGATCGCCAGCACGCCGCGCGTGCGCATCGGCGCCACGAGGGGCAGGTAGAACAATGGGCAGGCCGGCAGCGTGTCCGTGCCCAGGCCCGCCGGCTGCGCGTGATCGTACGCCCACTGGGCGATGCCCAGGTCGACGTTGCCGGGCGCCTGTCCAGTCACAGCGCCATCGTCCGCCGGCGGCATGCCGAGCCGCTCGTCGGCATCGGGCACCAGCAGCGTGGCGCGCGCGCCGAACGCATTCTGGATCACGGCGCGGCTCGACTCGAACACCTGCGATGCCGCCAGCGCACCGGACAACTCGCGTGCAAATTCGTACAGCGCGCGCACGCGCCGCTCGCGCTGCGCCGCCACGCGCGCCTGGAAACGCAGGCCGGCCGTCAGGTGTCCGGTAATCAGGCCCACGGCCAGCATCACGGAAAACGTGACGAGATACTGCACGTCGCTGACTGCGAAATCGAAACGCGGCGGCACGAAGAAAAAATCGAAACTGGCCACGCCGATGCAGGTGGCGGTGACCGATGGCGCGCGCCCGAAGCGCATGGCCACGAGCAGCACTACCAGCAAGAACAGCATGACGATATTGGCCAGATCGAGCCATGGCTGCAGCGGCGTGGCCACCAGCACCGTGAGCAGGCTGGCACCCGCAGCCCACGCGTGCGGCAGCAGCGACTGGCCCGACGGCGCAGCTGCAGCCGCAGCCGCCGTGGCGCTGCTGACCGCAGCAGGCGGCACCGCCGGCTGTCCGATCTCGATCAGGTCCACACCCGGCGCGAGCCGCGCGAGGCGGCGCGCCGTGCGCCGGCGCCACGGCCAACGCGAACTATCACGGCCCAGCGCGATGCGCGACAGGTTATGGTCGCGCGCGTAATCGAGCGTGCTGGCCGCGATGTCCTCGCCCGACAGCACGGCCGTGGTCGCGCCCAGGCTGTGCGCGAGCTTGAGCGTATCCATGATGCGGGCGCGCGCGGCCTCGGGCAGCTTGCCCAGGCGCGTCGTCTCGACATACACAGCGTGCCAGCCCGTACCCAGTTGCGACGCCATGCGCGCGCCGCTGCGCACGACGTGTTCCGCGTGGGTACCAGGTCCGAGACACACCAGCAGGCCGGCGCCAGTCTTCCAGATCGCGTCGATCGATTGCGCTTCGCGCCAGGCGCGCACATCGCCTTCGACGCGGTCGGCCGTGCGGCGCAGCGCCAGTTCGCGCAGCGCGATCAGGTTGCCCTTCCTGAAGAAGTTACCGGCAGCGCGCTCGGCCTGCTGCGGCTGATACACCTTGCCTTCTTTCAGGCGCGCCAGCAGCGCATCGGCCGTCAGATCGACCATCACGATTTCGTCAGCGCTGTCGAACACGCGATCGGGCACCGTCTCGGCCACCCGAATGCCGGCGATGCCGCCCACCACGTCGTTCAGGCTTTCCAGGTGCTGCACGTTGACGGTGGTGAGCACGTCGATGCCGGCTGCCAGCAATTCTTCGACGTCCTGCCAGCGCTTGGGATGGCGCGATCCGGGCGCGTTCGAATGCGCCAGTTCGTCGACCAGGATCACGGCGGGTGCACGCGCCAGCGCTGCGTCGAGATCGAATTCGTCGAGCGTCTTGCCGCGATAGTCGATGCGCCGCCGTGGCAGCAGTTCGAGCCCGTCGAGCAGGCGCGCCGTCTCGGTGCGCCCGTGGGTTTCGATGACGCCCACCAGCGGCGCGGCGCCATCGCGCTGCAGCTTGCGCGCCTCTTGCAGCATGGCGTAGGTCTTGCCCACGCCGGCCGAGGCGCCGAAATAAATGCGTAGGCGCCCGCGCGCGGCGCGCCGGTCCTGCTCGCGCAGTTGCGCAAGCAGTGCGTCGGGGTCGGGTCGCTGGTCGTCGTGCGGCATCATCTAGCGAGTATGACCGCTTTCGGGGCTACTGGCCACGCCGGCCGCCTGGTCCAGCGCCAGGTTCAGCGCCAGCACGTTGACGCGCGGCGCACCTGGCAGGCCCGGTAAAGGCAGCTCCGTATGCCGTTCGATCAGCGCGCCGACCCGTTCGACCGGCATGGCGCGCGCACGCGCCACCCGCGCCGCCTGGTACTGCGCGCCTGCCACGCTGATCTCGGGATCGAGACCGCTGGCCGACGCCGTCACCAGGTCGACTGGCACGGGCGCTGCGTTGGACGGATCGAGTGCGCGCAGCGCAGCGACGCGGCCCTTGACCGCTTCCTGCAGGGCCGGGTTGAGCGGGCCCTGGTTCGAGCCGCCCGAGCCGCCGCCGTTATTGGCCATCGGGCTGGTGGCCGACGGCCGGCCCCAGAAGTAGCCCGGCGCAGCGAACGACTGGCCGATCAGCGCCGAGCCGACCGTCTTGCCATCCCGCTCCACCAGGCTGCCATTGGCCTGGACGGGGAACGCGGCCTGGGCGATCCCGGTCACGGCCAGTGGATAGAACACGCCGCAGATCAGCGTGAGCACCGCGAACAGCACGAGTGCGGGGCGAAGAATCGATTGCATGAAAACTCCTAGGTCAGATTGAGCGCAGTGAGCGCCATGTCGATCAGCTTGATGCCGGCGAACGGCAGCAGCAGGCCGCCAAGGCCGTAGATCAGCATGTTCCGGCGCAGCAGGGCAGCCGCGCCGATGGCGCGATAACGCACGCCGCGCAGCGCCAGCGGGATCAACACCACGATGATCAGGGCATTGAAAATCACCGCCGACATGATGGCCGACGATGGACTGGTCAGCCCCATCACGTCCAGCGCTTTCAGCTCGGGATAGGTGGCGACGAACATGGCCGGCACGATCGCAAAATATTTGGCGATGTCGTTCGAGATCGAGAACGTCGTCAGCGCGCCACGCGTCATCAGCATCTGCTTGCCGATTTCGACGATCTCGAGCAGCTTGGTCGGATTCGAATCCAGGTCGACCATATTGCCGGCCTCCTTGGCTGCCTGCGTGCCCGAGTTCATGGCAACAGCGACGTCGGCCTGGGCCAGCGCCGGCGCATCGTTGGTGCCGTCGCCCGTCATCGCCACCAGTTTGCCTTCGCTCTGGTACTTGCGGATCAGCGCGAGCTTTTCTTCCGGCGTGGCTTCGGCGATGAAGTCATCGACCCCGGCTTCGGCCGCAATCGCTGCCGCCGTGAGCTTGTTGTCGCCGGTGACCATCACGGTCTTGACGCCCATGCGTCGCAGTTCGGCGAAGCGCTCGCGGATCCCGCCCTTGACGACGTCCTTGAGTTCAACGACGCCCATCACGCGGCTGCCATCGGCCACCACCAGCGGCGTGCTGCCACGGCGCGACGCTTCATCGACGCTGCGTTCCACGTCGCCGGGCCAGACCGCACCGAGCGACTCCATATGACGGCGCAGCGCCGAGGCGGCGCCCTTGCGCAACTGCCGCTCACCCAGGTCCACGCCACTCATGCGCGTCTGCGCCGTGAACGGCACGAACACCGCGCCAAGCGACTCCATCGCCCGCTCGCGCAGATTGAAGCGGTTCTTGGCCAGCACCACGATGCTGCGGCCTTCCGGTGTTTCGTCTGCCAGCGACGCCAATTGCGCCACGTCGGCCAGTTCTTCTTCGGTCACGCCGGGCGCCGGCAGGAAGGCGGACGCCTGGCGGTTACCGAACGTGATGGTGCCGGTCTTGTCCATCAGGAGCACGTCGACGTCGCCGGCCGCTTCCACCGCGCGGCCCGACGTCGCAATCACGTTGGCCTGCAACATGCGGCTCATGCCGGCCACGCCAATGGCCGACAGCAGGCCGCCGATCGTCGTCGGGATCAGGCACACCAGGAGCGCCACCAGCGCGGTAAGCGTCACTGGCGCGCCGCTGCCGGACGCCTGCACCGCAAACAACGAGAACGGCAGCAGCGTCACCGTCACGACCAGGAACACGATCGTCAGCGCCACGAGCAGGATGGTCAGCGCGATCTCGTTCGGGGTTTTCTTGCGCGACGCGCCTTCGACCATGCCGATCATCCGGTCCAGGAACGTCTCGCCGGGATTGGCGCTCACCTGCACCACCAGCCAGTCCGACAGCACGCGGGTGCCGCCGGTGACCGAGCCGAAGTCGCCGCCCGATTCGCGGATCACGGGCGCCGATTCGCCGGTGATGGCGCTTTCGTCGACCGAGGCCACACCGTCGACCACTTCGCCATCCACGGGAATCACGTCCCCCGCTTCGGCCAGGAAGAACATGCCCTTGCGCAGATCGCCCGACGGGCAGGCCTGCCATGGCTCGCCGTGCTTTGGCGCCTCGAGTTTTTTCGCCGTCACCGTCTGGCGCAGATTGCGCAGCGACGCGGCCTGTGCCTTGCTGCGGCCTTCGGCCAGCGCTTCGGCGAAGTTCGCAAACAGCACCGTGAACCACAGCCAGACGGCCGTGGCCAGGATGAAGCCGGCGCTCGTTTCGCCGTGCCCGGCCAGTGCCTGGAACCACAGCAGCGTGGTGATGATGCTGCCGACGTAGACGACGAACATCACGGGGCTGCGCAGTTGCGTGCGCGGATGCAGCTTCTTGCAAGCGTCCAGCATCGCCGGCCAGACCAGCGCCCCATCGAACAGGTTCAGCGACTTGCGCGGCGCCTGGACTGGGGTTGCTTCAGTTGGGTTGATCACTGATTGATCCATTGTCATTCTCCGAACAATTGCAGGTGTTCGACCACGGGACCCAGCGCCAGCGCCGGGACGTAGTTAAGGACACCGACCAGCACGACGATCGCGGCCAGCATGGCGACGAACATCAGGCCATGGGTGGGCAAGGTGCCGGGTGTGGTGGGCAGGCGCTGACGGCCGGCCAGCGAGCCGGCAATGGCCAGCACCGGCACGATCACGGCGAAGCGGCCAAACCACATGGCCACGGCCAGCAAGGTGTTATAGAACGGCGTATTGGCCGACAAGCCCGCAAACGCGCTGCCGTTGTTATTGGCGGCAGACGTCAGCGCGTACAGGATTTCGGAGAACCCATGCGCGCCCGGATTGGCCACGCCGGCTGCGCCCAGGCCCGTGGTGACGGCCAGTGCGGTGCCCAGCAGGACCAGGCATGGCGTGACGAGGATGACGACGGCAACCATCTTCATCTCGAACGCGCCGATCTTCTTGCCCAGGTATTCCGGCGTGCGGCCGATCATCAGGCCGGCGATAAACACCGTCAGGATCGCGAACACCAGCATGCCGTACAAGCCGGAGCCCACGCCGCCGAAGATCACTTCACCGAACTGCATCATCACCATCGGCACCATGCCGCCCAGCGGCGTGAACGAATCGTGCATGGCATTGACTGCGCCGCACGATGCGGCCGTGGTCACGACCGCGAACAGGCTCGATGCGGCGATGCCGAAGCGGGTCTCCTTGCCTTCCATATTGCCGCCCGACTGCAGGCTGCTTGCCGCCTGGTCGATGCCCAGTGGCGTGAGCAGCGGATTGGCTTGCTGCTCGGCGGAGAAGGCCCCGATGGCCGCGATCACGAAGATCAGCGTCATCGTGCCCAGCACGGCCCAGCCCTGGCGGGCGTCGCCCACCATGCGGCCGAACGCGAAGCACAGCGCAGCCGGGATCAGGAAGATGGCGATCATCTGCGCAAAGTTCGACAGCGCGGTCGGGTTTTCAAACGGGTGCGCCGAGTTGGCGTTGAAGTAGCCACCGCCGTTCGTGCCTAGCATCTTGATGGCTTCCTGCGAAGCGACGGGACCCATTGGAATGACCTGCGTCTCGGCACGTGTCTCGACTGCCGCCTGGCCATCGCTGGCCGGCTGCGTGTAGGTGACCGGCTCGATCATCTGCGCTTCGGCGTGCGGCGCCAGGCTCTGTACCACACCCTGCCCCACCAGAAACACGGCCAGGATCACGGACAGCGGCAGCAGCACATACAGTGTCGAGCGCGTGACGTCGACCCAGAAATTGCCGATCGCGCCAGCCGAACGGGCGGCAAAGCCGCGGATCAGCGCGAACGCGACGGCGATGCCGGTGGCGGCCGAAAAGAAGTTCTGGCCGGCCAGGCCGACCATCTGGGTCAGGATGCTCATCGTCTGCTCGCCGCTGTAGCCTTGCCAGTTGGTGTTGGCGACGAAGCTGACGGCGGTGTTGAAGCTCGAATCGGGGCTGACACCCGCCATGCCTTCAGGATTGAGCGGGAGCCAGCCCTGCAGGCGCTGCAAGCCGTAGACAAAGACCACGCCCACGGCATTGAAGGCGATCAGCGCCAGCGCATAGGCTTTCCAGGTCTGGGCGGTGCCGGCGGCGGGACCGGCAGCGCGCAGCAGCGCGCGCTCTATGCCGCCGACCCAGCCCAGGCCAGGCACGGCGCCCGGTTGGATGTCGGCGGCGCCGATGCGCGCCAGCAGCGCGCCCAGCGGCCAGGCCAGCGCCAGCAGCACGACCAGAAACAGCGCCAGCAGCGGCAGGAACTGCGTCATCAGTTCATTGGTGGCCATCACATGTCCTCCGGTTTGAACAGGGCGATCAGGAGATAGACCAGGAGCGCGCAGGCGGCCAGGCCGCCGATCGCATAAGAGAGATTCATTGCTTGGCTCCGAGGAGTCCGCAACCGCTCACCAGGAGGCAAGTGAGGCGGACGAAGACGAGGAGCGCGCCGATATAGATGAGATCCATGGACGTTCGCTTTCAGCGTGGTTGTTATTCTGGTGGCGCGATTTAAAACGTGCGGCTCAGGGTCAGCTGCAGCGCGTCGCGGCCCGTGAACTTGCCGTTTCTTGGCGAGGCGTACGCGCTCTTGCTGGCGTTGGTGCCGACATACGCGACGGCCACCGTGCCCAGCGCGAAGCTGCGCGAGGCGCCGATCTTCCAGTCGGTGTAATCGGCTGCGGGGTTGTGGTCCACGCGCTGGCGGCCGGCGTGCAGCAGCACCGTGACGCCATGGCCGGCGTCGAGATTGGCGCCGATGTCGAGGTAGCCGCTGCCTTCGCTGTCGACGAAGCCGAACAGGTTCGTGGTGGCGTGTGAATACTTGATGTAGGCCGGGCCATAACCCAGTTGCGCATACACCTCGGTGGTGTTGGCATTGACGAAGCCGGCGACCTGGCCCAGGCCATTGTCCGGATACAGGTAGCGCAGCACGCCGACGTCGTACGTCAGACCCGAGGACAGGCCGACCGCGATCTCGCCGCGCTTGCCCGCATACAGGTCGATCTCGACGTCGCCGTCGCCGCCGGCGTCCTTTGCGAACTTGACAGTCGATGCCCACGCGCCCACATACCAGCCAGTGGCGTGGACGTAGTCAAGACCGCCCTGCAGCGCCGGTTGCAGGCGCGTCTGCGAAATGCCGCGGTAGCGGTAGTCCGACGTGATCGCGGCGTTGAAGGTGACGGGGGATGCGGCTGCGGAAGGTTCGGCCAGCGCGACGGTGTCGGTGGCCTGGGCCTGGGCCGCGCCACTGATAACCAGCATGGCGGCTGCCGCCAGGGCGGCGCGCCGTGCTTGAATCGATGCGTTCATGGTGTCTGCTCGTGGTTGTGTTGGAACCCATGCGGCGCACGATAGCGCCGCATGGAACACGAGCAGGTTAGCGATTCAGGCGTAAAAACCGGGTATAAAGCTTGGCCCCCGGTGTATACGTGATGTAAACGTCGGCTTTAACGCACCGGCTGCGCGCGCAGCCAGTCCATGTACTTCGCCACACCGGTGGCCGCATCGGTGAACGGTTCGTTGTAGCCGGCCGCGCGCAGTGCGGAGATGTCGGCCTGCGTGAAGCTCTGGTACTTGCCTTTCAATTTATCCGGGAAAGGCAGGTACTCGAGCAGACCCTGGTCGACGATCTCCTGCAGCGTCAAGGCCGGCTTGCCTTCGTTGGCCAATGCATTGGCCGTGGCCACCGCCAGGTCATTGAACGGCTGCGCGCGGCCCGTGCCCAGGTTGAAAATGCCGCGCTGCTCGGGATGGTCCAGGAAGAACAGGTTGACCTTGACGACGTCGTCGATGTAGACGAAGTCGCGCATCTGCGCGCCGGCTTCGTAGCCATCGTTGGCGCCGAACAGGCGCACCTTGCCGTCCTTCAGGAACTGGTGGTACTGGTGGAACGGCACCGACGCCATCGTGCCCTTGTGCCCTTCCAGTGGCCCGTAGACGTTGAAGTAGCGCAGGCCGACGACCTGGCTGCCCGCATCCTTGCCCTTGGTGGCCCAGTAGCGGCGCAGGTACTGGTCGAACAGGAATTTCGAGTAGCCATACACGTTCAGTGGCCGCTCGAGCGGCCGCTCTTCGCGAAACACGGTGCCCGCGCCATACACGGCGGCCGACGACGCGTAGATGAACGGGATGTCCTGGCGCTGGCAGAATTCGAACAACGCGACCGTGTAGTCATAGTTATTCTTCATCATGTAGCGGCCATCGGTTTCCATCGTGTTCGAGCACGCGCCCTGGTGCAGCACGGCGGTGAACTTGTTGTCGAACTCCCCGGCCTTCAGGCGCACCAGGAAGTCTTCCTTGTCGGCGTAGTCCGCGATCTCGGCATCGACGATGTTATGAAATTTTTCGGGCCGCGACATATTGTCGACGGCGAACACGCTGAACGGCTGGCGCGCTGACAGCGCATGCACGAGGTTCGCGCCAATAAAACCTGCGGCGCCGGTAACCAGAATCATGATGGGGTCCTCTGTTAAATCGTTTGGCTTGCCCGCGTCACGCGGCGGCAAGCATGGATTGCAAGGGCAGCCAGACAGCCTGCGGCAGGATCTGCTTCATGCAATTCTGGTGGCCCAGCGGGCATTCGCGCTGCTGGCACGGCGAGCATTCGAGGTGCAGCCACAGGATCTGCGCCAGTTGCGACAGCGGCGGGGTGTGGCGCGGATCGGTCGGGCCATAGATGGCCACCACGGGCCGCCCCAGCGCCGCGCCGATGTGCATCAGGCCCGAGTCGTTCGTGACCACGGCGGCGGCGCGCGAGATCAGCGCGATGGCTTCGGCCAGCGAGGTCGAACCGGCCAGGTTGTGCGCCTGCGGCGCAAGCGCCGTGATCTCGTCGCAGACCGCGCGGTCTTTCGGTGAGCCGAGCAGCAGGATCTGCACATCCGGGCGATGGGCCAGAATCGTCTGCGCCAGCTCGGCAAAGTACGCGGACGGCCAGCGCTTGGCCGGGCCAAACTCGGCGCCCGGCGCAAACACGACGTGCGCGCCGCCCGGCAGTTGCAGGCGCGCGAGCGCGGCCTGCGCTTCCTCGGGCGCCACCGTCATCACCGGTTCGGGCAGGCGCTCGGGCCGTGCCAGGTCGCGCACCGGGGCGTCGGCAAGCGCCTGGTAGAACTGGGCCATCGGGCGCGGCGCGGTCTTGTCGTCGTGGTGCATGACATTGACCAGGCCATAGCGCATCTCGCCCTTGTAGCCCACGCGGCGCGGGATGCCGGCCAGCCACGGGATCAGCGCGAACTTGAGCGTGTTGGGCAAGACGTACGAGTCGGCGTAGCCGCGCGCCTTGAGTATCTTCGCGAACGCCTTGCGCTCTTTCCACTGCAGCGCGCCATGCTTGAATGGCGACTCGAGCACCGTGTCCACTTCGCGCATCGCGCGCCAGACCGGGGCGACCCAGGTGGGCGCCACGACATCGATCGGGCGATCGGGATGGCGCTCCTTCAACCGGCGCAGCAAGGGCTGGGCCATGACGGCGTCGCCGATCCAGTTCGGGGAAATGACAAGGGTGCGCGGCATCGTGTTGGTCGTCGTTAGCGGGGATGATAGGCCGCGATTATAACAATCGCGGGCGCTATCGTTCGTGACCCGGTCGCGGGCCGCCCGGCGAGATGGACAAATTGACCACCCGTGCGCCGCGGCGCGCTGCCCCGACTATAATTTTCATATGCACAGGCTTCGCACAACCCGCGCGCTGTATGGCTGGACCGTCCTTGTGGCGTTCCTGTTTGGCCTGTTCACGCCCGTGCTGTCGCATGCGATGGCCCTGGCCACCGCGCAGCCAGCCAATGCCTATCTGTCCGAAATTTGCAGCGCCACGGGAACCCGCCACGTTCTGGTCGTCGACGACGCGGGCCGGACGACAACGCCCCCGGTGCCCGACATGTCGCACTGTAACCTGTGCTGCTCGCACCAGCACGTCGCCATCGCGCCGCCGCCGTATGCCGGCGCGCTGCAGGTGGTCAGCCTGGAGCGCGATCCCTACCCGCCCCTGTTCTATCACGCGCCACGCCCGCAATTTGCCTGGACGCCTGCGCAATCGCGCGGGCCGCCCACGTCCCTTTCCTGATCTGTCCTCACCCTTGATTCCGGTGCTGCATCCCCATGCAGCACCGGTGGACCATGCGCGACGCGCCACCAGCACCCGTCGCGCGCACAGGAAATGCAATGACCCCATGTCTTCACGCCAGGCCGCGCACGATCGCGGTCGCTCTGGGCTTTACCTTCGTCGTCCCCTTGCAGGCGTACGCCCAAACCATCCCCACCGTCGAAATCACGGCAGATGCGCCGCGCGCGGGCAGTCTGCTCGACCTCGACACGCCGCTCGATACTGCCAGCCGCCTTGGCTTGAGCGCACGTGAAACCCCCGCCACCGTCACGGTCGTCGACCGCGCACTGATCGACGTGCGGGGCGCCCAGGACACGCAGGAAATCCTGCGCGCGATCCCCGGCGTGACCGCCCACAATGCGCCGGGCAATATCGGCGTGAGCTACCGGGGCTTTGGCAGCGGCTCGATCAGCCAGCTGTTCAACGGCATCAACGTCCAGTACGCGATCGCCGCGCGCCCCGTTGACAGCTGGATCATCGACCGGGTCGAAGCCATCGGCGGACCATCAAGCTTCCTGTTTGGCTCGGGCGCAGTCGGCGGCTCGATCAACTACATCACCAAACTGGCCGAGGCGCGCGAATTTTCAGAAGCCCAGGCACGGCTTGGCGCGCATGGCTTGAAAGAAGCATCGGTCGGCCTGAATCGCCAGCTGAGCGATGGCCAGTACGCGCGTATTGACATCAACCATCGCGACACCGACAGCCCGATCGACGGCGTCGACAGCCGCTCGACCCAGCTGGCCGCATCCCTGCTGTCGCAGTTCGGGCGCGGCGTGACGCACACGCTGGCCTATGAATTCCAGCAGGAAGACGTGGACCGGCCGTACTGGGGCACCCCGCTGGCCAACCCGATCGCCGGCCAGGCACGCATTCTCGAGGCCACGCGCTTCAAGAACTACAACAGTGCCGACGGCGTCTACGACCAGCGCGTGCACTGGCTGCGCTCGATCGGCAAGTGGCAGGTCAGCGACGCGCTGCAGCTCACGAACACGCTGTATCTGTACGATGCGCTGCGCGACTACCGCAACGTCGAGACCTACCGCTTCAACCCGTCCAACACGGCTGTGATCCGCTCGGGGGCCCTGCTCCAGCGCCACGATCAGCGCATGGTGGGCGACCGTCTCGACGGCGTGTACAAAAGCCGCATTGGCGCGCGCCGCAGCGACTGGGCCTTTGGCCTGGACGTCAGCGTCAACAAGCAGACGCGCTTCCCGAACAGCCTGCCCGCCACGGTCAGCACGGTCGACCCGTACGACTTCGTCACCGAACGCTTCTTCGCCGTGCCCGGCATGAGCCCGGGCTTCCGACCCGACCGCGACAACAAGGTCACCACAACGGCCCTGTATATCGAGAACCGCACGGCGCTGGTGCCCACCCTGAACCTGGTGACCGCGCTGCGCCACGAGCGCATCGAACTCGATCTGACCAACCGTCGCGAGGTCACGCCTGCCAGCCCGGGCAGCTTCGAACGCAGCTACACGCCAACGACGGGCCGCCTTGGCCTGGTGTGGGATGTCACGCCCGCCATGAATCTGTATGCGCAATACGCGACGGCGGCCGATCCGCCGTCCGGCGTGCTATCGACCGCCTCGTTCGCGGACGTGCGCACCAACAGCGAACTGACCACCGGGCGCCAGTTCGAAGTGGGCAGCAAGCTGGGATTCTGGGACGGCAAGGGCACGGCAACGCTGGCCGCGTACCACATCACGCGCAAGAACATTGCGACGCAGGATCCGAACAACAGCGCCCTGACCCTGCTGGTGGGCGAGCAGACATCGCAAGGCGTCGAGCTGGCCGTGGGCCTGCAGCCAACGCGCCGCCTTGGTCTGCAGGGCAACGTCACCTACGTAGATGCCGAGTACCAGAACTACCGCCAAGGCAACGTGTCGCTGGTCGGGAAGACGCCAGTCAACACGCCAGCGACCGTGGCCAACGTGTGGCTGTCGTACGCCATCACGCCGGCGCTGCAGACGAACGTCGGCGTGCGCCGGGTCGGCAAGGTGTATGCGGACGCGGCCAACACGCTGTACTGGCCGGATTACACGTTCGTCGACCTGGGTCTCTCCTATCAGGTCAGCCGCGACGTCACGCTGGTCGGGCGCGTGCGCAATCTGACGGACCGGATCTACGCCGCCAACGTGAACAGCACGATGGCGTACCTGGGCGCGGCGCGCACGGCGGACGTGTCGGTGCGCGTGGCGTTCTGACGGGGAGTCCGGCATGAAGGCACAACTCAAACGCTGGCTGTTCCTGACCCACCGCTGGCTGGGCATCGGTGGCTGCGTGCTGTTTGCGATGTGGTTCGCATCGGGCATCGTGATGATGTACGTCGGCTACCCGAAGCTGACCGATGCCGAACGGCTGGCGCATCTGCCGGCACTGTCGCAGAACGCCCCGCTGCTGGCACCAAACGTGGCGCTGGCTAGGGCCGGTATCTCCAAGCCGCTGGACGGGTTGCGCCTGGCGGTGTCCAGTGGCGGGCGCGCCGTGTATGTAGCAACGCCGGTTGCGAGCGGCAAGCGCGGCGCCGTCGTCATCGACGCCATCAGCGGCGCGCGCGTGGAAACGGTAAACGGAGCGCGGGCACTGGCCAGCGCTGCCGCCTGGGCCGGTCCCGGCGTGAACGTGCATTACCAGGACGTGATCGACGAAGACGCCTTCACCCATTCGCGCGGACTCGATGCGCAGCGCCCGTTGCACCGGGTTGAAGTGGATGACGCAGATCGCACGCTGCTGTACGTGTCGGGAAAGAGCGGCGAAGTCGTGCGCGACGCAACGCGCAGCGAACAGTTGTGGAATTACGCAGGCGCCTGGATCCACTGGCTGTATCCGTTTCGCGGCAATGTGTTCCAGCCTTACTGGACCAATATCGTCAATTACCTGGCGATTGCCGGCATCGCGGCAGCGCTGTCGGGCACCGTGGCCGGCATCCTGCGCTGGCGTTTTCGTACGCCCTATCGCAGCGGTGCACGCACGCCCTACCCGACTGCGATGATGCGCTGGCACCACGTGACCGGCCTGCTGTTTGCGCTGGTGACGATTGCATGGATCTTCAGCGGCCTGATGTCGATGAACCCCTGGCACATCTTCGACACCGGCGCGCCGAAGCTGCGCATGGAGGCGCTGCAGGGCGGACCATTGACGCTGACAACGCAAGACGCTGCGCCGCCAGCGCTGCTGGCCGCCAGCACGGGCGCCGTGCGCGAGCTGCGCTGGGTGCGCGTGCTGGGCCAGAACCGTGTGCTGGCCTACCATGCGGGCGGCGCGCCGCAGGTGCTGGACAGCCAGGCCGCGCGGCCGCTGACGCTCGACGCGGCGGCGCTGCAGGCTGCCGCCGCGCACCTGGTCGACGCACCCATCGCGCGGGTCGAGCAACTGGTTGATTACGACCTGTATTACTACGCACGCGATGCGCACACGATGATGGGCGGTGCCGACAAGCCGCTGCCGGTGCTGCGCCTCGTGTTCGCCGATCCGCACGCCACCTGGGTCCATCTCGACCCACATACGGGTGCGGTACTGGGCCACATCGACAGCGGCAAGCGCGCCAGCCGCTGGCTGTTCGCGATGCTGCATTCGTGGGACTGGCTGCCGCTGCTCGAGCGGCGCCCGTTGTGGGACATCGTGCTGGTCGTGCTGAGCCTCGGTGGTTTGCTGCTCAGCGTGACGGGCGTGGTGATCGGGTGGCGCCGGCTTGGCAAGAAGCTGCGCCCGGCGGGCGTCAACCCGCCGCGTGCCGCCGCGTCTGCGCCGCATCCGGTGCCGGCAACCGGTCGACATGGTTGATGGTCACGAGGCGCACGAACGAGAGGATGCGGATGACGAGCCAGCCCGCATCGAACTCCCACCACTTCATCGACAGCTTGGCCGAAGCCGGGTTGGCGTGGTGGTTGTTGTGCAGTTCGGCGCCGCCGAAAATGATCCCGATCGGGAAGAAGTTGCGTGACCCTTCCTTGGTCTGGAAGTTACGGTAGCCCACCACGTGGAAGATCCCGTTGATGAAGCCCGAAGCCCAGAATGGCAGGATCGAAAACTGGAACAGCCAGATCAAAAAGCCGTTGGTCACGCCGAACGCCAGTATTTCCAGCGCCAGAAACAGGAACGCGCCGCGGAAGCGGTGCTTCGTGTACAGGTGCGCGTCCATCCAGTCTTCCTTGATGCCCACGCCGTAGGTCTTGATCAGGTCCGCGTTGCGGGCGGCCTTGCGGTACAGCAGCGTGCCCTTGGTCAGGATGGTCCAGAGGCCGTGGATCTGCGGGCTGTGCGGGTCGTCGACCGTGTCGCATTTGGCGTGGTGCTTGCGGTGCACCGCCACCCAGGCCTTGGCCGTCACGCCGTAGGTCGTCAGCCAGATCCACAGGCGAAACAGCTGGCACAGCAGCGGGTGGAACGTGATCGCGCGGTGGCTGCGCGAACGGTGCAGATACAGTTCGCTGGCAAACACGGTCATGATGTACGACGCGGCCATGGTGAGCGCGACGCCCGTTGGGGTGAGCTGGATGAATCCTTCGAACACGTTGTTTCTCCCTGTTGTACACGGTCTGTGGACGTAACGACGTCCTGACAATGCGACAAGAGTAACGTGCGACTACTGGTTTCTAATGGTTGAGCAGAGCGGTATTTCGGGGCCTGTTTGCGTGACAAATGCCGCCCCTTCTACCGCGCGTCAGCCGATCATGCCGAGCGCCCTGACCTGCTTCACCCACTGCGGGTATTCGTTCATCAACAGATCGTACAGCGCGGCGTCGGGATACTCGTCGGGCGAGGCCACCGAAAAGAAATCGGCGTTGTCGACCAGGCGCCCATCGAGCTCGTCGAGCTTTTCAAGGAACGGGAAATCCGAGTCGGCAAAGCTGGCCAGCGCCCTGGCTTTCGACTTGCGCCCTTTGCCGATGCCCATGAACTGCCAGAAGATCGGCTCGCGGCTGGCCCAGCGCAGCTGGCGTTCGGTCAGCGGCTTGTCGGATGTCGAACCGTCGGTAACGAACATCACGTACACCGGCACGGCAGCCTTGGCCACGGCACGGCGCTCGCCGCCACGCGCATCCGGAAAGTAATGGCGGCGCACGGCTTCGATCGCGGCGCCGTAGCGCGTGTCGCCTTCGAGCGGGTGCCGCGTGATGATGCCCTTGATGTAGTTCGGCCAGTTCGACAGCCCCATCGCCTCGCCCTGGTGGACGTTGCGGCCAAACAGGAACACGTCGATCTCGCCATCGTCATCGAAGCGGCAGCCCAGCGCCAGAATGCGCTCGGCGAATTTCTGCACCAGACCCTTGCTGTACAAGGCGCTCATCGAACCGGAGATGTCGAGCACCAGGCAGACCTTGGCACGATGCTGCGCGAGTCCCGCTTTTTCCAGCGACACGGCAGCCGACTTGACCAGATTGACCAGCTGCGGCGCGGCCTGGGCCACGCGCTTTTCGAGGTCGACCGATGATGTTGGCAAAGCTTGGGGAGCATCGTCCGCCACCGCGCCGCCAAAGTGGCGAACCAGCGCATCCAGGCCCCCGTTGAAGCCCTGCCCCACGGCCATGAAACGCCAGCCACCATCCTTGCGATACAGCTCGCCCAGCATGACGGCACGCTCGCCGGCAAAGTCGCTGCCGCTGAAGGTGAAGCGTGCGAACTCGCCTTGCGGCCCAACCAGGCGCAGATAGCCGGTCTGCAGTTGCGCCATCGTCGCTGCGCCCTCGGTGCTGGCAACGATGCTGACGCGCTCGACCCAGCCAGGTAGCCGCGCGAGCTGGAAACTGAAGCCTGCAGTATCCTGACCCACCGCACCCAGCGCCACGCCACCGCACGGTGTCGCGCTCTGGTTGAAGAAGGTCATGTAGCGTTCGTCGGCCAGCTTGCCGCCGGCGCTAAGTGCAAAGCACGCGACATCGAGCGCTAGACCCTGGGCCGATACGCCCGCTTGCAGCACGCCGTCTGGCGCTACGGTGGACAGGGGCAGGCGCTGGCCCCGGGAGAGTGCTTGCATGATCGTGTCCCTGTCAAAAACGGTCGTTCAACTAAGCGTCAAAGCGGATCGGCAATGCGCGTGACCAGCACCGACGCGATACGGCGTTCCAGCACCTCTTCAACTTCCATGCGCAGACCCTCGATCTCGATGCCGTCGCCCACCAGCGGCAAGGTGCCGAAGCGCTCGAGCATCAGGCCGGCCAGCGACGTGTAGTCGTCGGTGTCACCCACCAGCGCATCCACCTCGAGCACCTGTTCCAGGTAGTGCAGGTCGGCCGTGCCATCCACGCGCCAGCGCCCGCCCCCAAGGTCCTGCACGACGGGCTGCTCGTCTTCGTCCGGGAATTCGCCGGCGATGGCTTCGAGGATGTCGATCGGCGTGACCAGGCCCTGCAAGGTGCCGTATTCGTCGGCGATAAGAACCAGCTGGCCGTGCGAGCGCTTCAGGCGGTCCATCACTTTCAACACGCCGCTCGCATCGGGCACGATGATCGGCACGCGGATATGGTTCGCATCGATCGCGCCCGACAGCGCCAGGTCGGCAATCAGATCCTTGGCGCGCGCGACGCCGATCACTTCATCGAGCTCGCCCCGGCACACCGGGAAGAAGCCATGTGGCGTGGCCAGGAGCTGGGCGCGGATCGTGTCGGCATCGTCCTCGATATTGATCCACGAGATGTCCGAGCGGTTGGTCATGATCGAGCGCACAGAGCGCTGCGACAGGCTCAGGACACCGCTGACCATATTGCGCTCTTCAAGCTCGAAGGTCGGCTCGTCCGGCTTTTGCTTCTGCTGCTTGTTCGTGACCGTCTCCGGCTCGTCGCCCGGCTCGATCCCGCGCGTGCTGCCCAGCAGGCGCAGTACCGCATCGGCCGTGCGGTCGCGCAGCGGGATGTGCGCATCCTGCTTGACGAAGTTGCGGCGCGCCAGCTGGTTGAGCAGCTCGATCACGACCGAGAAGCCGATCGCGGCGTACAGGTAACCCTTGGGGATATGGAAGCCCAAGCCTTCGGCGATCAGCGACAGGCCGATCATCAAGAGGAAACTCAGGCACAGCACGACGACGGTCGGATGCGCGTTGACAAAGCGCGTGAGCGGCTTGGAGGCGAACAGCATGACGCCCATCGAGATCACGACGGCGGCCATCATGACGCCCAGCTCGTCGACCATGCCGACGGCAGTGATCACGGCGTCGAGCGAGAACACGGCGTCGAGCACGATAATCTGCGCGACGACGGCGGCGAAGCTCGCGTAGGCGCGCTTGCCGGTGGCGACCTGCAGCTTGCCTTCGACGCGCTCGTGCAGCTCCATCGTGGCCTTGGCCAGCAAAAAGAAACCACCCACCAGCAAAATCAGGTCGCGCCCGGAGAACGTCAGCGGGCCGAGGGCAATCAGGGGTGCGGTGAGTTTGACGAGCCAGGCGATGACGGTGAGCAGGCCAAGACGCATGATCATGGCGAGCGACAGGCCGACAAGGCGGGCTTGGTCGCGCTGGTGCGGGGGGAGTTTGTCCGCCAGGATGGCGATGAAGATCAGGTTGTCGATGCCAAGGACGATCTCGAGCACGACAAGGGTGAACAAGCCGACCCAGATATTTGGGTCAAAAAGCCATTCCATTAGGTGTGTTTGGTAGTGATTGGCACGTCATTGTACGCGATCACGTCGTCAATCAACCAGATCCGGAGGGTCGCCGTTGTATTGGCGTCGCTCGTCAAAACTGTCGCTCGACCGCAGGTTTGGCTGCCTGCACCGGCAGCAGCGGCTCGATCAGCTGGCGGCTCAAAGTGGGCGCGAGCGGCGTGTCGGTCCCTACTTTGGCCGGCCAGTGGCGCGGCAGGTAGTGGCTGCCGAACAGGCGGTCCAGGAACGGCAGCGTGGACGCGTAGTTGCGGTTGATGTGCTCGTGCCGGCTGTGGTGCCAGTGATGAAAGGCCGGCGTCGTAACAAACCATTCGAGCGGGCCGAAGCGCCAGCGCAGGTTGGCGTGGATGAAGAAGCCCCATAACGTACCCAGCACGATCAGTGCGGCGGGCGCAGCGCTGCCGGCCGCTGTCGGGCTGGCCAGGCCCAGCAGATACAGCGGCACGATGCCGAACAGGCGCGTGATAACCATGTCGACGGGATGGCTGCGCGTATTGGCCAGGAAGTGCATGCGTTCGGTGCTGTGGTGCAGCGCATGGAAACGCCACAGCCACGGCAGCTCGTGGCTGAGCCGGTGGCCCCAGTAGAAGCCGGTTTCGGCGATCATGAAAGCCAGCACCATGCGCACGGCGAGCGGCAAGCCGGCGATGGCGGTGATCAAGGCATCCGGCACCACCCAGGCTGCCAGCGCGGCCAGCAGCGCCATCGGCGCGCTCAGCAGTACGATCGGCACCAGGCTGCTGAGGAAATAGTATGCGAGGTTCTGCCGCAACTCGCCGTTCGGCCCGTCGTGGCGCACGCCGAACCAGCGCTCCAGCGGCACGAACAGGGCAGTGAGCAGGATCAGCCAGACGCACAGGCGTAGTGCGCTGGCGGCGAATTCGGCGGGTGAAGAGTGCATGGTGATTTACAACCGGATAGCAGCAGGCTTGCTTGCCGCTACCTGGCTGTCTTCTCAGACCTGTGCGTTGCGGCGACGGCGCGCCATGAAACCGATCAGGCCCAGGCCGCCGAGCAGCATGGTCCAGGTGGCTGGCTCGGGCACCTCGGCGTTCAGCGCGACGTTATCGAGCAGCATGAATGGCGGCGCGCCCGGCGCCGTGCCGCGGGCAAGGAACGACAGCATTTCGCTCGCGCTGGTGGCGGTAAAGGCCATCGTGGCCGGCTTCCAGCCGCTGAAGCCGTCATCCGGAATGCTCAGCTTGGTGGTGTTCTGGGTGGCCTTGCCAAAGCCGACCTGCCAGTAATTGTCGTAGTTGGCGCCGACGAAGCCGGATTGCTGGGCCAGCGCGAAATCAAAGGTCAACAGGTACGAGGTGCCGATCGTCAGGCCGTTGATCAGCTGGGACAGTTGGCCCGGGTAGTACTGCGAATCCGACGCGAAGAAATTGCCGCCAGTTGGCGAGGCGGTGAAGCCGTTCTTGATGCCTTCCAGTCGCAGCGCCGACGTGGTCGTGGTGGCGGTAGCACCATCGAGGACGAAGTTGTAGCCGCCCGAGCCGCCGGTACCTTCCTTGCTGGTCCAGCCGGTCAGCGTGGTGCCCTTGGCGTCGATCGTCGTGCCGTTGATTTTCTTGTTGCCACCATTCGAGGTCAGCTCGAAATTGCCGTTCTGGACCAGGATCGGGCCGGCGTGGGCGATGCCCGCGCTGAAGGTGATGAAGGCGGACAGCAACAGCAGAACTGACTTGATGCGCATGGGACGGGACTCCGTGGAAGATCGACGTTGATGACGGGTAGCGGCATCGCCTGAGCTCTTCACCGCCCAGACAATGAAACTTTTGTAGATTATTATCAATTTTTATTGCTTGCAAAATATTCTAGCAGATTCTTGGTGTGCGAAATCAATACTTATATTGCAATTTTTATTGTCGTTCATGCACCCACGAAGTTCTTCAAGTGAGGCATCGGGCAAATCGTGGTTACCACTGGTGCAACGGTGGACGAATTGCATAAAACAGTGGACGAACTGCATGCCGTGAAAACAACAGACAGGCAGCACTGCGTTATCGGGACGGCACGCATGTTGTTAAGTGGTTCGTGAAATCACGCACTGACTCAGTGCTCCCTGGCCGCGCATCCTGAAGTTTTGAGGAGATACCCATGTCAGATAATCTTTCGAACAAAGGCAACCCGGACCGCAACCTCATCAGTCTCACCGAGACCCATGAGGTCCGCTATTGGACTGAAGCCCTTGGCATCAGTAAGGAAGAGCTGGAGCGCGTGGTTGGCCAGGTGGGCAACAGTGCGGCCAAGGTGCGCGAGCACTTGAACAAGTGATGCATGGCTCTCCCAAGCAAGACAACACGCCGGTCTGGTTCATCACCGGCTGTTCAACCGGCCTGGGCCGCGCCCTGGCCGAACTGATCGTTCAGCGCGGCTGGCGCGTGGTCGCCACCGCGCGCGACAAGAACACCATCGCAGACATCGAACGCAGCGCCCCGGAGCGCGTACTCGCACTGTCTCTGGATGTCACGCGCCCTGCAGACATCGATGCAGCCGTTGCCGCGACGCGCTCAAGCTTCGGACGCATTGATGTCTTGGTCAACAACGCCGGCTACGGCTACCAGAGCACTGTCGAAGAAGGTGAAGAGGCAGAAATCCGTGCGCAGTTCGACACGAATGTCTTCGGCCTGTTTGCCATGACGCGGGCGGTCCTGCCCCTGATGCGCGAGCAGCGCAAGGGCAACATCCTCAATATCACCTCGGTCGCTGGCCTCATCGGTTATCCGGGGTCGGGCTACTACGCCGCTTCGAAGCATGCGGTCGAGGGCTGGTCAGACGCGCTGCGCGCCGAAGTGCTTCCGCTGGGGATTGGCGTCACCTGCGTCGAGCCCGGGCCGTTTCGCACCGATTGGGCGGGTCGCTCCCTGCGCCAGACAACGAGCGGGATTACCGATTACGCCGATACGGCGGCAAAGCGCCTGGCCGTCACCAAAGAGACCAGCGGTGCCCAGGCAGGTGACCCGGTCAAGGCCGCGCAGGCCATGGTCACGATTGCGAACGGCGCCGACGCGCCACGGCATCTCGTGCTCGGCGCCTGGGGCTTCGATGCCGTTGTCGAGCGCCTGCAGGAACGCGTTCGCGACATTTCGATGCAGCGTGATCTGAGCGTGTCTGCCGACTTTGATGACCGGGCATGACCCTTTTTAATTGACGAGCAACTTTCTCATGTCTCGTTTTGGAGAATCTAATGAAACCCTATGTTATTTGCCACATGATGTCGTCCATCGACGGACACGCACTGACCGATGGCTGGGATCGGCCCTTCAAAAAAGCTGCAGGTGAGCTGTATGAAAAGCTGGCCGCGAAGTTTGACTTCGATGGCTGGATTTGCGGCCGTACGACCATGGAAGAAATCGCGCATGGCGAAGGCTATCCGAAAGGGTTGGCAAAGGAGCCGATCCCACGTACGCCCTATTTCGCCAAGCGTGACGCAAAAACCTACGCCATTGCCATCGATGGTCATGGCAAGGTTGCCTGGAAGAGCAATGAAGCACTCGACTCGCACGTGGTCGCGGTCCTGACAGAAGCCGTGTCGGACGACTATCTGGCCTATCTGCAGTCGATCGAGGTGTCGTATTTTTTCGCAGGCAAAACCGATATCGATCTGGCGCAGGTGGTTCAGACCCTGGGCGATGAACTGGGCACGAAGCGACTGATCGTCGAAGGCGGGCCGCACGTCAGCGGGTCCTTCGTCAACGCCGGTCTGGTCGATGAAGTCAGCGTGTTGATACTGCCGCTGGTCGACGGGCGTGGCCATCATCCTGCGTCGTTTGAAGTTGCCGAAGAGGCCTGGAAGCAGCCGAGTTATCTGAAACTTGATTCGGCAGAGGTTCAGGACGGTGGCGGCGTGTGGCTGCGTTACAAGCGGTCGTGATGCGTGCGGCGCGCGACGATCATTGATCAACGCGCGCCAGCGTTCGATCCACGGTCTGTCTGAATGGATCGAGGGTCTAAGGCCATCATTGCTGGCCAGGGATCATGTGCTTCGCTTGCGAAGTCGCTTGCCCAGAGCGATTCCTGGCTTCTCGATGTAGTGGTACGCCATGCCAGACAAGGCGAGAGTGACCAGCGCCAGCACCGCAACAAATATCCAGTACATTGGCACCGACATGTCAGCCGCGACATCTTTGCCGACAATAAGATTTATCGCCGCGAATAGCACGATGCCGTGGATTAAATAGATGCCGTAAGCGAGTTCGCCGAGCCTGTGAGACGTCGGTAACGAGAACAGACCAAACATATCGGCACCGCCGGCAATCACGCAAAAGGCGGTGATCAGCGCGATACACGGCGCAATCTTCAGCAGATTATCGAATTGAAGGGCTGCAGCAAAGCAAAGCAGCACCAATACCGATGCCACCTTTTTTTCACAGAATCGCGTAAATCTCGGATCACGCACCAGATACGCGGCCAGGATGCCGCCTACAAATACGGCTGCGAATCGAATATTCAATCCGATCCGCCAGCCGATGATGAGTGCTGCGACCGAGAGAAGCAGCAAGAGCCAACCTGGACGTTGCCCCACAGCCAGCGAAATCAACGGCAGCGCCAGATAGAAACACCACTCGTAACGAAGCGACCACGTCACGCCAGCCATCATGATCCAGGAATCTGTGTGCCCGTTAAGTGGCGCGGCGGTAGGAATGGTGAACAACAACCACTTCGCGGCGGCGAGGGAAATTGCCTGCGGGCTGTCGACGACGCGCCAGTCTGATAGATAGGCAACGGTTAAAAATACAAATATCAGGACGACATAATAAAGCGGCGCGATACGGAAAAAACGGCCGATGAAAAACGCTTTCCAGCCAAACCTGCACTCTCGCGCATTCAGTAGTTTGTCATAGAATAAAAAACTCGTAATCATGAAAAACATGAGAACGCTGGCCTGGCCGAGAGGTCCGTACAAATTTGGCCGAGGCACATCCCATCTGCCTGTCTGGACTAATACGAACCACATGCACGCGTGGTGCAACATCACGAACAGTGCGAGATAGCCACGCAAACCATTGATCGTGGCAAACCGCATCGGTGGAGGACTTTTGTCTTCAAATACAAACGTGATTTTGATCGCCAAGAATGCCAACAGCGTCAAAGCGACAGCGAAGACAGGATTAGAAATATTCATATAATTGCAAAGTTGGCTACTTTGCAATTATATATGGTGGCGTGATGCGATCGCCCTCCTCGACCTGCACCCCATCTTGCGCGAGCCTCCAGCCCGCGCTGACCTTCAGTTGATCGCTTTTTGCCGGGAGAACACCATCTCGACACAGCCTCGCGCGAAGGTATGCCGGAAAACGCGGAAGGGTTTGCGCCGGGGTGACTCAAGTCAGCATGTGCAAGCCCCTGAAGCTTATGCAGGCCGTGAACCTCAGCGCTTTGCCTGCGGTTGCCTCACTACGTCATAGAAGTAACCTTGCCAAAACACGACGATCTTTTCTCTCTCTTTTAAAAACGCTTCAGTACAGTCCAGGTCTACGACCGTGACGATGTCCGGCAAACCGAGACCGCCGACTCGGGCGTGATAGCCCTCACGGACGTACTTGGCTGCGTCATGGCGGCGACGCGTCAGTGCTGGCGCACGGCAAGGATCTCCATTGAACATGACGCTGTCACGCCCGACAACCAGGACCTTGCCCACCAGTGCCGCAGCTTGCTGATCAGTCAGCGAGGCGATGTCAGCCGAATCCAAGACTTTAGTCAGCGTCCATGTCCCAAGAATGTCGGCGTCCTTTTCTGGCTTCTTGGCATGCCCTGTATGGGCGACCAATGCCAACAGGGTAGTCATGGCGACCAATCTTCCAACGATGGGGAAAAGCGACATATTCGGCTCCTTGGTTTATTGTTTTGCGATCGCGGCGGATTTGGCAGCTGCGTCAAACGGCGCACTCTCTTCTGCTCGGCGCGCAATCAGGCCTCGCGCCACCACACTTCTACCGTTGACCCGTGCTGATGTCATCGTGCGAATTTGACGGGCGGCTTCAGCTAAACGGCCAGTGTCTACCAACGAGTACACGTTGCGTGTTCCGTGGACCCCTGCTGCGCTGACAGGCCTCTCCAGTTCCTCTTTGCTACAAGGGACCGGCGAGCGGTACGTGCGCGCGCAGTCGCCGGGTGGCGCGCAGGCCAAGAAGCCGTTTCACAGCGCATGCTATGCCGGCCTGGTCGCCAGCGCTGGGCGAAATAGAAGTTGGAAAGGGTTTTATGATGTTCGAAATGTTCTTGAGCTCCGACGAGATACACAGCATGACCGATCGAGTGCAGCGCCGCACGCAGGCGAAGATGCTGCGCGCGATGGGTATCGAATTCCGCCAGCGCGCCGACGGTAGCCTGGCCGTGCTGCGCTCGCACGTCGAGCAGCTGTTCGGGGTCTCGTCGGCGCCGACCTAGGCACGGAAGAAGACACTTACGGAACCGAACTGGGGAGCGATGAATGCCGCGCGCGCGTAAGCCCGAGAATCAGGGCTTGCCGAAGCGCTGGCGCCTTGCCCATGGCTGCTACTACTACCAGGTGCCGCCCGGCCACGAGGCCGCATGGGACGGAAAGCAGACATTCCGGCTCGGCGCCAACCTGCCGGAGGCCTACAAGGTGTGGGCCGAGCGGCTGCAGGTGGTCGACCGGGCGAAGACTTTCGCCGCCCTGCTCGATCGGTACGCGCTCGAGGTGATCTCGCTCAAGAGCGTGACGACCCAAACGCAGAACGCGTCGGCGATCAAGCCGGTGCGCGCTACGTTCGGCCCGATGGCCTTGGCCGACATCAAGCCGCGGCACGTGTATCAGTACGTCGATCGACGGGAGAAGAAAACGGCAGCGCGCCGGGAAATGGAATTGCTGTCGCACGCGCTGACGAAGGCCGTCGAGTGGGGATACCTGGACCGCCACCCGTTCAAGGGCGAGGTCAGGCTAGAGGGGGAAAAGCCGCGCACGCGCTATGTAGAGGATTGGGAGATCGTCGAGTGCCTGTCGCTGGAGTCGCGCCGGAAGTCAGGCAGCGTGCTGGCGGCACAGGCCTATATCCGCCTGAAGCTGCTGACGGGTATGCGGCGCGGCGACATGCTCCGCCTGACGATGTCGGATTTGCAAGAGGATGGCATTTACGTCGAGCCCGGCAAGACGTCAGGGTCGACTGGCAAGCGCATGGTGATCACCTGGTCGGACGAGCTGCGCGAAGCGGTGGCGACGGCCAAGGCGGCGCGGCCAGTGCCGCTGTCGCCGTACCTGTTCTGCACCCTCACTGGCGAATGCTACTTCAAGGAGAACGGTCGGGCCGGGAGTTGGGAATCGCTCTGGCGTAACTTCATGGCTAGGGTGATGGAAGAAACGAGGGTGGCAGAGCACTTTACCGAGCACGATCTGCGCGCCAAGTGCGCCAGTGACGCCACCACCTTAGAGCACGCCCGCAGCTTGCTCGCCCATGCTGACAGCAAGATCACAGACCGCGTTTACAGGCGAAAGCCCGATTTAGTAAAACCACTCAGATAGCAGTCGGTCCCATCACATGCCGACTACTGAATGAGTACGTATACTGTCAAATTTTGCCAAAAACAAACTGTGTAACGCTTCAACAAGGAGGTGAACTTTTGCGTTTAGGCTCTGTAAACGCGGGTGTACTTGATCGCTAGGGATACGTTCCTCGGTTTCAAAATACGACCCAGTAGCTAAGTCGTAAAGCTCCTCCCGATATCGCCTTATTACATCGGTATACAAACCAAGTTCACCATCAGCCTGCCGCTTTTCCAACCGCTCATGCATCAAATCTAAAGAGTGAAAGGCCATAACGACCTCCAGCTCAATTTTACGAGCCTCGTCGTCGCGCAACTTCATCCTGAAGTAGGACTCTAATTTCTCTATGAGAGTCTGAAGAACGTCTTCGATCGATGCAATTTCAGCTCGAAATTCTTTACGCTTTTCTCTGTTATTAGCTTGGCGGTTTGTGATGGCCCAGCCAAATATCGCGATACCCCATGCGACAGTCGGACCGTAGTCCTTGATGAAGTCACCGAATCCCACTAGCCGCGTGCAGGAACTCGGGCCTGCGCTTCATCGATGTAACGCCATACGCGATCGCGATATGTCTTCAGTCCTGAGAGCACGGTAAGTCGAGCACGAAGATCGGGCGCTCGAAAACCAGCAACGCGAACTAGCCCACCGAATGCCTCCTCTAAGAACGAGGAGCCGAAACCGACTGCACCATCCAGGTCAACGGCGACACTCTTCCCAGACTGCAAAGCAGGCACTAAAAATTCCTCGCGAAACCTTTGTCCAGACGCCGGTCCATCCTCAACATACCGACCTGAAGGCGTTTCACTGAACTGTTTGGCTATTGATACGTTCATGATTTCCATTCTCTTGCTCCTTACGGAACGGGATTGCCCACTGGACGAGTGTGCCCTGCAACGGTGAAGAATATTTGCGTCTACGAGGTGTGTCGTTGTCAGCATCATATTCAAACGCACCTTTTGAACTTATGATCGACAGGCCACCGCCCTTTAAGCTTTGCGAAAATTCTAACATTTCAGGCAACCCTTGGCCGCGCTCAGGTTGTAACGTGCTAGTACGCTTGCTCACGATTGCCGACTCGATAGTCCTGTCATCGTTATAGTGACGATGTCGGAAAAATTCAAGCCACTCTGGTTTACGCTTCAGAGTGCCAGGTATGCCTTCCCCTACGTCATAGATTGCAACATACATACGGTCACCGCGAAACTGAGACAAAATCCACCATCGTCGAAGACCTGACGGCATTTCCGCTTCGGAGTAGCTCTTGTAGGCATGATGAACAGTGTTGACCACTGCCTCGTTAAGACAATCAGCGAAGAGCTCTTTCTGCGGATGTTCAATGCCCTTGATGATTGACAAAGTGACATCTTTAAAGCCTGACAGATCTGCTTTAGACCCGGAATAAAAGTGCCAGTAAGCAACCCTGTCGCTGTTGATTTCTTTGCGGTGGTTGAGGCCTAGCTTACTTAGTACTGAGAAATGCTGCAAGAGCTGTTCGACGACCTCATCATCTGGATAGTCACAAGTAATTTTGCGAGGGTATTTAGCGAGCCAGAGGTCAAGTCGTGCCAAAAAAACAAGAGTTCCACAAGGAAACATCTTCCTTGTGTTTTTGAAGCTTAGCTTTACATTGCGCCCCAAAGCTAGAGCTACATCAACATCATCAAAAAAAGAGAAAAGGCCTTGCCTGCAAACTACATCTGTCAGACGAAAATTTTCTGGGGCTGCCTTTAAGAAGACGCGATTTTGCGATCTCTTGCGCGGACGATGTCGAATCTTAAGCCGACGACGAGCTAAGCTGACATGCCTTGGAACCCGTAAGGAACGACGCTCTAGATAAGTTCTTTGATGATGCGATAGTCTTTTCATCGGCGCGGCAAAGATTCCGGTAGGAAACGACCTAGTCTAAACTATAGTACAGCCCACATCTATAGTATTTGCACCAAAAAAAATCCCCCAAGTTGGAGGATTTTTCTTAACCATATCAAACGGTTGCAACTTGGCGGAGAGAGGGGGATTCGAACCCCCGGTAGGCTATGAACCTACACACGCTTTCCAGGCGTGCGACTTAAACCACTCATCCATCTCTCCAGATGGTCGACGTGAGCATTCCACGAAGCCGCTCATTATAACAACAATTCCTGGTAGTACAAGACCGACCTGACAACCACAGGGCAAGCCCCTTTCCAGTACCACCTCTGAATGGTATCGTTGCCGGCTGGCCTGCCCATCCGGCACGCTACCCGCAACGGATACGTCGTGAAACGCACATCACTTTATCTCATCATCTTCGCCGTGGCCGCAGCTGGCGCCGGCGCTGGCTCCTGGCTCGTGAACCGCACCCCCACCGGGGCACCAGAAACGAAGCCTTCCCCCGCAACAACCACCAGCACCCAAGACGCCAGCGCCATCGCAACCGAGCTGCGCGCCATGCTCGACGCCTACCGCAAGATCATCGTGCTGACCCACGACGAGGCTACGCTGCCCGCCGCCGAGCGCGCGCAGGCAAACCGCATCGGCCAGCAGCTGTTCCACGAAAACCAGGAACGCATCGGTCGCGTCGAGACGGCGTTGGCCACCCTGATCGCGTCGAACAACCCACGCCGCTTCGACGCCATCAGCACCCTGCTCGACTATATCGAGTCGGGCGACGGCCTGTACGACGCCGACCGCCTGGCGTTTCGCGAAACCCTGCGCAGCCTGCAGGGTCGGATCGCCAGCGATTCGTCGCTCGCCGCGATCAAGCTGCACAAGCGGATCTCGGAAGACCTCGACGCGCTGGCCGAAATCGAGCGCAATTACGAGAAAGAGATCCGCGCGATCTTCGGGCGCTACGATACCCGCGCGATCGAGCTGAAGCGCGAGAAGTGGGACAGCTACATCGCCTACCTGAAAACGCTGTATTCGCGCGAACGCATCCTGAAGGAATACGGCGTCGTGCTGCCCTACCCCGCTGCGCCGGAACCGGAACCTGCTGCTCTAGAGCCGGCTGCACCAGCGCAGGCCAGTCGTGAAGGCGCTGAGATCTTCGGCAAGTCGCTCCCCAAAAAGACCGTGCTGCTTACCTTCGACGACGGCCCGCACCGCCGCTACAGCGAAGAAATCGCCGCGATCCTCAAGCAGTACAACGCGCCGGCGATCTTCTTCAACGTCGGGCGCAACCTGGGCGCGCTCGATGCGCAGGGTGCCGCCAAACTGAGCGCTAACGCGCAAGTGAGCCGCAAGCTTAAGGACGCCGGCTACGTGCTGGCCAATCACAGCCTCACGCATGCGCAATTGTCCAAGCAGACGGGCGCGAAGCTCAAGTCCGAAATCCTCGATACCGATACGCTGC
Organism: Oxalobacteraceae sp. CFBP 13730; assembly: GCA_014841835.1. GTDB lineage: Bacteria > Pseudomonadota > Gammaproteobacteria > Burkholderiales > Burkholderiaceae_D > Telluria. The sequence goes on from JACYUQ010000001.1 coordinate 784,008, forward strand.
TCAAGGCGGTCGATCCGCAGCGCTCGTCGCTGTTTCGCTTTCCGTACGGCGCGCGCAATCGCGAAGGCATGCAATTGCTGGCCGATGCGCAGCTCACGTCGATGATGTGGAATATCGATTCGCTCGACTGGGCCGACCCGGTGCCGTCGTCGATTGCCGACCGCGTGCTGCGCAGCGTCGAGAAGGAAGGCCGCGGCATCATCCTGTTCCACGATATCCACGAGCGCACCGTCAAGGCGCTGCCGATGATTCTCGAGCGCCTGGCCGCTGAGGGTTACCAATTTGCCGGCTGGGATGGCGCCAAGTTCCAGGTCGACAGCAAGGCAGCGCCCGCGCCGGCGCCGCGCGCGGCGGCCACAGGCTACGCCAACTCGTGGGCGATCCTGGTGGGCATCGACAATTATCCGAAGTGGCCGCGCCTGGAATATGCGGTGCGCGATGCCGAGGGCGTCGAGCGGCTGCTGGTGCAAAAATTCGGGTTCGCGCAGGAGCGTGTGATCATGCTGAAGAATGAACAGGCCACGCGCCAGGGCATCCTGGCGGCGTTCCACGATCGCCTGGCCCACGGCGGCCTGCAGCCGAACGACCGCGTGTTCGTGTTCTTTGCGGGGCACGGCGCCACGCGCAAGCTCAGTTCGGGGCGCGATCTCGGCTACATCGTGCCGTTCGATGCCGACCCGAATAATCTGGCCACCGATGCGATCCCGATGACCGAAATCCAGAACATCGCCGAGAGCCTGCCCGCCAAGCACGCGCTATTCGTGATGGACGCCTGCTACAGCGGCCTTGGCCTGACACGCGGCGCGGCCAATGCGTCGTTCTTGCGCGATAACGCGCGCCGCCTGGGCCGGCAGATGCTGACGGCCGGCGGCACCGACCAGCTGGTGGCCGATGGCGGGCCAAATGGCCACTCGGTCTTTACCTGGACCCTGATGCAGGGCCTCGGCGGCAAGGGTGACCTGAATGGCGATGGCCTCATCACGGCCACCGAGCTGGCGGCGTATGTGGCGCCGGCCGTGTCGAGCGTGTCGCAGCAGACGCCCGCCTTTGGCAGCTTGCCGGGTTCGGAAGGCGGCGACTTCGTATTCGAGCTGCCCGAAGAAACCGAGTTCCTCACGGCCGGCACGGCGCAGTTGTCGAACGATGCGATTGCGCTCAATACGCGGCTCGATGCGCAGGCGTCGAAGGCAACGGGCACCGTCGTGGTCAAGGACCTGCAGGGTGGCGAGACGCGGCTTAAGGCGCCGGCGGCGGTGCCGGTGTCAAGCCGGCAGCAGGCGCAGCGGGCCAACGATCTGGGGCTGCAGCTGTATCGGGAGAAGCAGTATGCGCAGGCCGAGGCGCAGTTTACCGAAGCGCTCAAGCTGCGGCCGGATTTTGCGCTGGCGGCAAACAATCTGGGATTCGTGTTTTACAAACAGGATCGTTTTGTCGAGGCGGCGCGCTGGTTTGAAAATACGGTGAAGATCGATCCGTCGCGGGCAATCGCGTATCGCAATCTGGGTGATGCGTATGTCAGGTCGAATCAGCCGCAGAAAGCCAGGGCGGCGTTCACCACGTATCTTGAATTGGCGCCGACCGGTGCGGGTGCGGCGTATGCAAAGGAGCAGTTGCAGAAGTTGTGATGGGGGGATGCGGACCAGTGGCCCGCGCCCTGAAAAACGTCGTTCCCGCGGAGGCGGGAACCCGAGCTATGCTTGCGTGGCCACCAAATTTTGCTGATGTGGCTGCGCGAAGGACTTGGGTTCCCGCCTCTGCGGGAACGACGGGGTGCGGGTTACGCTGACTCTTTCAACTGCTCCAGAATCGCTGGATTCTCGAGCGTCGACACATCCTGCGTAATGTTCTCCCCCTTGGCCAGCACGCGCAGCAGGCGGCGCATGATCTTGCCGGAGCGGGTTTTCGGCAGGTTGTCGCCGAAGCGGATTTCCTTTGGCTTGGCGATCGGACCGATCTCCTTGCCCACCCACGCACGCAGTTCATTGGCGATTTTTTTCGCTTCCTCGCCCGTTGGCCGCGCGCCCTTGAGCACGACGAACGCGCAGATCGATTCGCCCGTCGTATCGTCCGGCCGTCCCACCACTGCCGCTTCGGCCACCAGCGAATTGGCCACCAGGGCCGATTCGATTTCCATCGTGCCCATGCGGTGACCCGACACGTTCAGCACGTCGTCGATGCGGCCCGTGATCGTGAAGTTGCCCGTGTCCTTGTTGCGGATCGCGCCATCGCCCGCCAGGTAGTATTTGCCACCCAGCTCGTCCGGGAAATAACTGGTGCGGAACCGGTCCGGGTTGTTCCAGATGGTGCGGATCATCGACGGCCATGGGCGCTTGACGACCAGGATGCCGCCCTGCCCGTTCGGCACATCGGCGCCGGCTTCATCGACAATCGCGGCCATGATGCCCGGCAGCGGCAGCGTGCACGAACCCGGCACCATGGGCGTCGCGCCCGGCAGCGGCGTGATCATGTGGCCGCCCGTTTCGGTCTGCCAGAAGGTGTCGACGATCGGGCAGCGTTCGCCGCCGACGTTCTTGTAGTACCACATCCAGGCTTCCGGATTGATCGGCTCGCCGACCGAACCCAGCAGGCGCAGGCTCGACAGGTCCGAATTCTTCGGATGGACCTTTTCGTCCACGTCCGACGCCTTGATCAGCGAGCGGATCGCCGTTGGCGCCGTGTAGAAGATGCTGACCTTGTGCTTTTCGATCGTCTTCCAGAAGCGGCCGGCGTTCGGGAAGGTGGGCACGCCCTCGAACACGACCTGCGTGCCCCCGACGGCCAGCGGGCCATAGGCAATGTAGGTGTGGCCGGTGATCCAGCCAATGTCGGCGGTGCACCAGAAGACGTCGTCGGGCTTCAGGTCGAACGTCCACTTCATGGTCAGCGCGGCCCACAGCAGGTAGCCGCCGGTCGAGTGCTGCACGCCTTTCGGGGTGCCGGTCGAGCCGGACGTGTAGAGGATGAACAGCGGATGCTCGGCATCGACCCATTCCGGCTCGCAGTCGGCCGACTGGCCTTCGACCAGCTCGTGCAGCCACAGGTCGCGGCCTTCCTGGAAGGCGACGTCGCCGCCGGTGCGCTTGTAGACGATGACGTCCTTGACCGTGTTGCAGCCGCCCATGCCCAGGGCTTCGTCGACGATGGCTTTGAGGGGCAGCGATTTGCCGCCGCGCTGCTGCTCGTCGGCCGTGATGACGGCAACTGCGCCGGCGTCGATGATGCGCTCCTGCAGCGACTTGGCGGAAAAGCCGCCAAACACCACCGAGTGGGTCGCGCCGATACGGGCGCAGGCCTGCATCGCGCTGATGCCTTCGACCGACATCGACATGTAGATGATGACGCGGTCGCCCTTCTTGATGCCGCGCGACTTGAGCGCGTTGGCGAATTTGCAGACACGCTCATGCAGCTCGCGGTAGGTCACGCGGTTGACGGCGCCGTCGTCGGCTTCGAAGATGATCGCGGTCTTGTCGGCGTTGCCGTTTTCAAGGTTGCGGTCGAGGCAGTTGTACGACGCATTGAGCTGACCGTCGCCGAACCATTTGTAGAATGGCGCGTCAGACTCGTCGAGGGTGCTGGTAAATGGCTTGTGCCAGTCGAGGTTCTCGCGCGCCAGGCGCGCCCAGAAACCTTCGTAGTCGCTGGCCGCTTCGGCGCACAGCTTGTCGTAGGCGGCCATCCCGCTGACGGTGGCGTTGGCGGCAAAGTCGTGCGGCGGCTGGAACACGCGGTGTTCTTGCAGGCCCTGGGATTGCTCTTGCGTCGTCTCGTTCTCGGACATGTCAGTCTCCATTCTAGTTAGTGGGTTATGCCGATACCATAGGGGCGCTCGCTTACTGAGCCCTTACACACCTGCCCCCGGCGACCGGCAGATGCCGCCTGCCTCATTCTAACGCCGTCGCTTGCAAAGCGGACAAGTGCGCGCCAGACGACACCGTAACGCTGGCGCCGGTGTAAAATGCCGTGCTGAATTTTCTCGCACTTCCTGGAGTTCCATCCCGATGTCGTCTCTGCCGCCGAACCAGCCTTTTCGCAAGCTGTCGCCCCTCAATTCGCTGATTTTCTCGAGCCGCTGGCTGCAACTGCCGCTCTACCTGGGCCTGATCCTGGCCCAATGCGTCTACGTCTTTCACTTCTGGGTCGAACTCGTCGACCTGATCGGCGCCGCCATGGGCAACGCCGACTCGCTCAAACACATCATCGATGCCGTCAGTGTTCCGGGCGCCTTGCGCCCTACCCGGCTCAATGAAACCATCATCATGCTGGTCGTGCTCGGCCTGATCGATGTGGTGATGATCTCGAACCTGTTGATCATGGTGATCATCGGGGGTTACGAGACGTTCGTGTCGCGCATGCACCTGGATGGTCACCCGGACCAGCCAGAGTGGTTGTCGCACGTGAACGCGTCGGTCCTGAAGACCAAGCTGGCAATGGCGATCATCGGCATTTCGTCGATTCATCTGCTCAAGACCTTCATCAACGCGTCGTCCTACGATGTGAAGACGCTGTTCTTCCAGACCCTGATCCACTTCGCGTTCCTGCTCTCGGCCATGGCGATTGCCTACACCGACCGCATCGTGATGAGCACGCACAACGACAAGCATTCTTAAAACAGAACCTTCCTGGTACTCCTGAAAGAGCGAACATGGCAACCGTGATTACCCAAGACGACCTGATCGAATCGGTCGCGGCAGCACTGCAGTACATCAGCTACTACCACCCTGCGGATTACATCCAGCACCTGGCGCGCGCCTACGAGGCCGAGCAGAGCCCGGCCGCCAAGGATGCGATCGCCCAGATCCTGACCAATTCGCGCATGTGCGCCGAAGGCAAGCGCCCGATCTGCCAGGACACCGGCATCGTCAACGTGTTCCTCAAAATCGGCATGGGCGTGCGCTTCGAGGGTTTCACGGGCACCGTCACGGACGCCGTCAATGAAGGCGTGCGCCGCGCCTACAACTTCGCCGACAACAAGCTGCGCGCTTCGATCGTGGCCGACCCGCATTTCGAGCGCAAGAACACCAAGGACAACACCCCGGCCGTGGTGCACATGGAGCTGGTCGAGGGCGAAACCGTCGACGTGAAAGTCGCGGCCAAGGGCGGCGGCTCGGAAAACAAAACCAAGTTCGTCATGCTCAACCCGTCCGACTCGCTGGTGGACTGGGTGCTGAAAACCGTGCCGCTGATGGGCGCGGGCTGGTGCCCGCCGGGCATGCTCGGCATCGGCATCGGCGGCACCGCCGAAAAGGCGATGCTGATGGCCAAAGAGTCGCTGATGGAAGACATCGACATGTACGAGCTGCGCCAGCGCGGCCCGAACAATAAACTCGAAGAGCTGCGCATCGAGCTGTGCGACAAGATCAACGCGCTGGGCATCGGCGCGCAGGGCCTGGGCGGCCTGACGACCGTCCTGGACGTGAAGATCAATATGTACCCAACGCACGCGGCATCAAAGCCCGTGGCGATGATCCCGAACTGCGCCGCCACGCGCCACGCGCACTTCGTGCTGGACGGCTCGGGCCCGGTCTACATCGAACCGCCTGCGCTGTCGAGCTGGCCTGACGTGAACTGGACGCCAGACACGCAGAAATCCAAGCGCGTCGATCTGAACACGCTGACGAAAGAAGAAGTCGCTTCATGGCAGCCGGGCCAGACGCTGCTGCTCAATGGCAAAATGCTGACGGGCCGCGACGCCGCGCACAAGCGCATCCAGGACATGCTGGCCAAGGGCGAATCGCTGCCGGTGGACTTCACCAACCGCGTGATCTATTACGTTGGCCCGGTGGACCCGGTCGGCGACGAAGTGGTCGGCCCGGCTGGCCCGACGACCGCCACGCGCATGGACAAGTTCACCGACATGATGCTCGAGCAGACCGGCCTGATCTCGATGATCGGCAAGGCCGAGCGCGGCCCGGCCGCCATCGAGTCGATCAAGAAGCACCAGTCGGCCTACCTGATGGCGGTCGGCGGCTCGGCATACCTGGTCTCGAAAGCGATCAAGTCGGCCACCGTGGTCGGCTTTGCGGACCTGGGCATGGAAGCGATCTACGAGTTCGACGTGACCGACATGCCAGTGACCGTCGCTGTTGATTCGACCGGCACGTCGGTCCACACGACCGGCCCGAAGGAATGGTCGGCCAAGATCGAATCGCTGCGCGGCGTGCCGATCAACGTGGCATAACACCTCTCCCCTTCAGCATGGTTTCCACCACGCTTTCCCACGACGCCCCGGTCGGCATGTTCGACTCGGGCGTCGGCGGCCTGTCGGTGCTGCGCCACATCCAGGCGCAGCTGCCGCATGAACACCTGTTGTATGTTGCCGATTCCGGCTATGCGCCGTATGGCGACAAGCCGGAGGCGCTGGTCATTGCGCGCGTGCTGGCGATTGCCGACTTCCTGATTGGGCAAGGTGCGAAGGCGATTGTCGTGGCGTGCAATACGGCGACCGTGGCGGCCGTGCGCGTGCTGCGTGAGACGCATCCGGGGATGCCGGTCGTGGGGGTGGAGCCGGGGCTGAAGCCGGCCGCTGTCTTGACTCGCAATGGCAAGGTCGGCGTGCTGGCGACCGAGCGCACTCTGCGCGGCGCCAAGTTCCTGCAACTGCGTGACCAGATCCATGGCGATACGGGCGTCGACTTCCTGCTGCAGCCATGTGTCGGCCTGGCCGACCAGATTGAATTTGGCGAGGTTGAATCGAGCGTCACGACAGCCATGCTGGATCGCTTCATCGCGCCGCTGCTGGCGCAGGATGCCGATACGCTGGTGCTGGGCTGCACGCACTATCCGCTGGTGCGTGGGGCGATCGAGCGGTTGCTGGTTAGCTCTGGACATGGTGACGTGGCGCTGGTGGATACGGGGGATGCTGTGGCGCGGCAACTGGCGCGTTTGCTGGTGGCTGGTGGGCTGGCGCGTGCTGTTGGTTCCGATGCACTGCCAGCGGGTCTGACGGGCTATACGACGGCCAGTGCGGCGGCGCTGACGGCGGCGTTTCGCAGCCTACTGGGGATCGATCCGCCCGTGTATGCAATCGACATTGCCGAGCCGCAAGCGCCCTCTGCTTCGACATGCAATTAAATTTGCAAGCACGGGCTAAAGTTTATATAATCTTGTTCTGTCGCGGAAACAACGAGACAGATGTAGTAGTTCAGTGGTGGCTGTAGCTCAGTTGGTAGAGTCCAGGATTGTGATTCCTGTTGTCGTGGGTTCGAGCCCCATCAGCCACCCCAAGGATTCAGCAGTAGAAACAATGGGTTGCAAGCTTCACGGCTTGCAACCCATTGTCGTTTTTGGAAGATCAATTCCAGTTTTTGGAAGATTCTGCATGCTGCACTACCGCATAGCTAGTGTTAATTTTGCCTGGACGGATTCCCTCCCAACCTGAAAGCATATTTTGCTGATGCTTGCGGTCAACATCTTCAGGTGTGATAGGGTTGAGTCTCTCGAAGTCCAATCATATGCTGCACATTCCAGGCGATTCATGCTCAGTGACAGTATAGGGTGTAAAAATGCTAACTAATATTGAAATACGAAAATTCCGTTCTTGTAGAAATGTCAAGCTCGATCATATCGATGATCTGCTTGTACTTATTGGCAGAAACGGTGCGGGCAAAACCAATATTCTTAAAGCAATTGAATGGGCATGCCAGTTCGCATCATCAGATCTAGAGACTACATCGGCATCGAGGAATATCAAATTAATCGAGGGGGATGTGGGTTTGACATTTCAAGACGGCCCGGTTAGGTATCGTTACGAACTCAAGCAAGAGACCACTCACTATCTCGATGAGAAATCGGAAGCGGAAAGCAGACTGTCGGTGGTAGAAAAACTTTATATTTGCCAAGATGGTCAGCAAGATTTATTTTTGCACCGAATTGATGAGCATATACAGCTATTCAACTTACAGTCAGGAATTCCCTCAAATGTGGGAACTTCATTAAGTAGCTCCTCACTCAGTACTCTGTTGGCAATTTTCCCTGAGTCAGATTACTTCAGTGTGATCGCAAGCTCAGTTAAAAAGCTATTGTCGTCCGTACGATATTATCCACTACACAACTTTGACGAAAATATCCGGTCGCCATATATCTTAAGTGCCGAATATAAAAAATGGACTAGTAATAGAACTGACGATCCAAACTCTGTCAATAGTGCTCTCTGCAAGATAATTGAGATTTACCTGAACAATAAAGATTCGTTCAACGAATTGTCCGACTTGATGGGAAATGCCACTTTAGATTTGATAGATAGTATTGATGTAACTGAGTTTGATCTATCGAGTGACCCTCTAGATATAAATAAAGAACGAAATTCACTATTCATAATTCACTTTGTAAAGTTAATACAAGGTAAGAAGCGGCGCTTCAGTTTCAGTGACCTTTCGTTCGGCACAAAGCGAATTCTATTTCTGCTGATAGCATTGGTTTACGACAACTCATCTGTAGCTCTTCTTGAGCAACCTGAGGATGGTGTGCACACGGGTCTGGTGAGCAAATTAGCTACACTGTTTCGGTCTTATGCACACAGGTCTCAGTTCATCATTGCGAGCCATTCGACGACGTTACTCAATAGAGCTAATCCGAGGGAGGTCTATTTTATTTCGAACGCCGATGGTTTTACAGAAGCCCGATCACTTTCTAGCGGCGAGGTTGTAGCTGCTGAATTATTTTTAAGGAATGAAGGCCCGCTTTCGGAGTTCCTACAACTCATCGGGGACGACTGATGTTCGGAATTTTAGGCGAAGACATTTCGGACGTTGCTGTCATAGATGTTCTAATTAAGAAGATCGCAAATAACCAGAGTCTCCGAACGAGGCCGAAGGGCTACTCTGGTTGTGGGGAGTTGTTGTCAAAAGGTGCGCGCGGCATAAAGGCACTGAATGATGTTGGATTCTCCAAGTTCATAATTTGCTATGATGCTGACAAAGGCGATCCGGCCAGAAAGTATGATGAGGTTGTGCAGAAGATTATTAAACCGTCAGGCGTAGCTTCTAGCTTTTGTGCAATCGTACCTACCCAAGAAATTGAATCTTGGCTTCTCTCCGATTTAAGTGCAATAAAAAAGATTTTTAGTTCTTTTAAATTTGACAGAGAATATTCGCATCCTGAGAGCCAAGATGATCCCAAGGAACATCTTGAAAAAATTCTAAGGAAGGCTAATAACAAACCCTGCTATATTAGCACCGCACACAACTCAAAAATTGCCGCTCATGTGGACTTGATAAATCTGGTGGAAAAATGCCCTTCATCAATCCCCTTGTTTGATTTTATCCAAACCGGCAATGGAAACTATCCCGATCAAATCCAAGATTATAAAGAAGCGAAAAAGAGAGTGCTGAAAGCTCTTCGCGGTGAGTGATCCGTGGTTGAGAAACCCATAATGCATAGGGTGTGCACCTATGCGGGAATCAAGTTCTTTGGGGAAGTTACGCCGAAAGCTACGCCGCGTATCACACGAGACTCGACAGCTAGCGAAGGAGGAGGACCTATCCTACCCGCCGATCTTGAAGGTAGTACGGAATGCTTAAATTATGATGGTGGCCGGTAGAGGATTTGAACCTCCGCCTTCCCGACGGAAACCGACAAGTATCGGCTTTCGTCGGAAGGCTGTGGGCAAGCCCACAGCCTCGGGTTGCACTACCGCTATGCTAACCGGCCATTACAGAACTACCATTTATACTCTGCAATGATAGCATTAATCTCAGTCTGGGAATAGAGCAAATCCAGTTGCATAAACTTTTGAGCCGCTATCTTGCGCCGCTCTGCATCAAGGTTTCCGAATCGCTTCTTCACGATTGCTTGCCCATCAGTGTCACTTATCATGTGCCGACAGAGCCATTTGGCTACGCTCTGCCACGCCTTCGAGCACAACAATGCGTCTTCTGAACTAAGCTTTCCCATCCGCTGGGGCACAGTCTTAAATTGAGCGCGAATGCCCTCTACAGGTAAGGCTGATATCACATCGACTGCTGTGCGCTCCGCCTTGCCAGCAGCATGAAGCTCCTCATTACGAATGATCCGGTAGTAATTGACGACAGCAAATGCTGGAAGCAGCTGCACTGCTTTTGCTGCCTCTTTCACAGCAGCCACCGTCCTCTTTTCGGGCAACATCATAGCTAAAACAATCAGAGCAACTGTCCGAGTGACAAAGTCTCCTTCATCAAGTTCTTTGAAGATTTCCTCATCACTTCTCTTAAGTGCCTTCATTGAGTCGGTTGAGCGAATCCGTTTACACAGCATATCACCCGCACTTATAACGTATGCGATATGCGAATAGAGAAGGTAACTTTGAGCACTGGCGAAGGAGGTATTTGGATACAGGGAGTGAAATCCCATTTTCTTCGCACAATCTCTGATATATGCGGACTCATCTGGCTGATGGGCAAGAATGGCTGCGAACGATTGCGTCACCATGTCTAGCATATTCAAATGTACATTGTGTTTTCCAAGTGCGAGTCGGAATTCCCTTTCCAGCTGTCCTGGCAATGATTCGATTATCTTCGGGCGAGCTTTCTGCCTTCTAACATCATTAGATTGTTTTTTCGAATATTCTTTCTTTTTCCTGGTTGTCAAAATTACATCCTTAAAGTAACGTCGAGTTCGAGTTGATCCTTAGAAGCTAATTATACGGGGTAAGAAACGAGTGATGCATGGACAAAAAACTTTACAACGGCAGATTCCAGACGGAGGGGAAAAACCAATCTTTACAGCTGTATGGTAATCCCTGTTGTCATGGGTTTGAGCCCCATCAGCCCCCCACAGAATACAAGTAAAAACACGTGCTCTGCATTCGCCGCGCACTCCCTGCTGCACGTATAGAATTTCTTCACTAAGCAAAACTCCCTAGTCTTCGATTCTATTTAAGTATGAGCTTGCGTCCGAATGTCATCCTAATCTCAAAAATGACGCGCAGCTCATTGCTAACACCCCTGGCTTAGGAATGACGACGATAGCCCGTGTCCTTGGGCACGTTGGCGACATTCGCCGCTTCAAGAACGCCAAGGCCTCCGCTGCCTTTCTCGGCGTGACGCCAAAGCAGCGTACGTTTGGCAGTTCGGTAAGGGGACGAACGGTGATGAGCAAGACTGGAAGTTCCTCACTACGAGCTGCTCTCTTCATGCCCAGCATGGTAGCGCGCCGTCATAACCCAGTCTTGCGCCAGTTTGCAACCGGCATGGCGAAAAAAGCAGTCATCGGCGCCGTCACGCACAAATTGGCGCATCTGATTTACCGTGTCATTCGAACAGACAAGCCATTCGACCCAAATTTCTTATCGAATCGGCTTGCAATTCAAGACGGTATCTGACCCTGGCATTTCCAATCGCGAGCTTGTACTTGAGTTGTCGTTGGAACCGCGTCGCATTTCTCTACCGATGATTCATCGGTGCCTATTAATGGTGGCCGTTGGAGAGGTTTGGAAGCACAAAAATTTTTACACCCATCGTGATACCGCAGAGCTGCTATCGAAGTACTTCCCTATTTTAGCGGTACACGACAATCGTGATATCACGTTCCGGCTGCTAACTAGCCGCGAGTACAATCGTGTTTCGGTGCCAGCTTGTGTCTAAGAGGGAGACCGGCCAGGGTTATTACATTGGAATCCCGATGCCGGTTGCCTCTCTGAACCTGTTTACTTGGCTTGAACTTCGTTAAGCCGATGACTTCAACGCCAAGAGTTTTGATGTAAAAGTTACATGTGGAGTGTTGACATTTATGTTCATACTAAGTGTCCCCCTCTTGTACCCAGCAATGTCGTGCGCCGCCTATGCTCCGGACACCCACCAAAGCTCATAAGAACCACATCACGAACGCGAAGAGCGCGCTGGAATGCTCTTGATTGACGTCTGCATAATTTTGGTTGGCGATTAAATTCACCGCACAAAGGGTGTCAGCAAGATTGCTCTCACCCTTTGTGCATATGGAAAAGCGTGTTATGCAATATCGCCATTATGCATCGAGGGTATTCCGCTACGGATTTTTCTTGGATTTTTACAACCTTCGCTGAAAGTTGAGTTAAGTTATTTTTTCTTTGACTACCTTTCAGTTACTATTGCGGCAAGTCACTTGCGTAGCATATGCCCGTTGCTACGAGTACCCCGCGATTGGAAGGAATGGTTGTGAAACGTATTGTCATTGAAAACGAGAAACAAGCTTTTGATGTTCTTGAGCGAGCATTGGCTCACGAGTTAGGCGATCAACCGTATGAGTTAGCTTTCAAGAATTGGCCTATTCTTGAGATACGACTGACCGGAAAAGGGTATGATTCTACGATCACTTCCGACATGGCTGAAGCGGTTGTTGATGTCCAGCGTGCAGTCAATCGCGCTTATGCCCGCAGTGTCCATGGCACCACAAACTCGCGAAGTCTGACTGATCTAGAGCGGCGTGATATTCAGTTCAAAGCCAAAGTAAAGCGCGGCAGCTCGTTGATCGAAATCAACTTCGGCGAGTTTGCAGAGAAGCTTGCTACAACAATAGCAACCAAATTGACTCCTGAAATGTTAGCAATCACAGTAATCGGACTTGCCGTCACTGGTGCTAGTCTTCTGGCATACAAGGCCTACCTACAGGCACGAACAGCCGACAAACAAATCGGACAGGATTCGATTGACAAGATTTCTTTAAGCAAAGAAGAAACTCGGAGACTTGAGGTCTTTGCTGAGGCCGTAAAGCGTGCACCAATGCTTGCTCATGCAAGAGATGATTTTGACGAGGCTCGGGGTGAAATCATTAGATCTGGTGCAAATGCCGACACGTTGCGTGTTAACAATGTGGAAATTGATGGGGATACTGCAAGGGTAATTGGTGCGCCAAGGCGAGCTGAATCTGAGGAGGTGCAACTTAATGGAACCTATATGATCTTAGGAGTTGATTTACGCCAACCTACAGAGGTTCGTCTACGCGTTAAAGGACAAGTTGATGGGAGGGAATTTTATGCATCTTTTAACGATCAGAGCTTGCGTCGGGGACAAATAAAACTTCTGCAAGATGCAGAATGGGATCGCAACACTGTCTACCTTAGCATTAATGCAAGACTGTTGCGTGGCGAGGTGACAGTAGCTAAAGTTGTTTCCGTTCATCCCCAACCACCTACGACCACGAACTAATAGTTCTGAGCTGTGCTCTGACACGTAGCTTTAGAAGCAATATTTTGATCAGTGGCTTGATTTGGAAAGATTGTGGAAAAAGCTACGCCACGTGCAACCATCACTCGGTAGTTCGCACGGACCACTTTGGCACGTAACTTCGGATAGTATCACCTTGTAGACGCTCCTCACCTTTGAGAGCATCCCAAGCCATGCATGGTCATCAGGCGGGCTTAGTACAGCGTGGGGATGAGTGGATCTCCTACTTGTCAATCGGGATCGGTGACATTCGCTACAACAGAGGAGCCGACCCGTAGACCCTCTCCTCTTTTTCGACCGCTAGCGGCGCGGCGATCCCTCTCTCCGACAATCTTTTGCCCTAGTGGCGCAGTCTTTTGACTCTTCGGACCATTAGCGAAATGCAAAAGGTGGGTTAGACGGTATCTGCCCTCCGGCTTTGATTTGAATCAGCGGCTGGCAATCATCACCTGCTCCACCCCATTCCACACTAACTGTGTATTCAAATCCCGCGACGCTGACAGTTTGCCGTTGACATACAAATTGGTCCGCAGCGCATACCGTCCCTGCGACGCATCCTTCGGCAGCGTGATTTCAAACGAGTTTTCAAAACGCCCGCCCGAGTTGTTGGTGAGCGCCTTCGAGCCTGATTTGAACTGCTTGCCATCCTGATCGAACACTACCAGCTCTTCACGCACTTGCATGACCGGTGTCGTCGCACCGTTGACCAGTTCAACGGTCGAGTTGACCACCACCGGCTTGCCACGCTGAACCGTGCTGGCATTCAGGCGTGGCTGGTACGACACCACTTGCGGCTCGGCCGGCAGGCGGCCACGTGTGCGGATGAAGTCGTTGTCGACCTGGGCGGCGGTGCGGGTCTGGCGCGATTGCGAGTTGATCGCAACGCAGCCGAGTGCGGCCACGATGCCACCGGCGGCAGCGCCGCGTGCTGCGCCGCGCTTGCCATCCATCAGCGCACCCAGCAGTGCGCCGGCTGCGGCGCCCATCAGTGCCGATGAGCCGACGGCGCACGGGTCTTGCTCGGCGGCGACGCCGCCTTGCGGGTACTGCGTTTGCGACATGCCGCTCTGGCCCGTGGTGGCGCAGCCGGATACCAGGCTCGTCAGCAACGTGAGCACAACGATCTTTTTCATTGGCGTTTTCATGGTTTTCCCTGATGAGACTGCATTATCTGATGGTGGTTTCTTCTTGGAGCATCTGACGTTCGCGATCGCGGATCTGCTGCATCATGCTGTCGAGCTGCGGATTGTTCGGATCGGCACGACGCGCGCTTTCCACATAGGTTTTTGCGGCATCAAATTTTCGCTGCAACAGTGCCTGCTCGGCATCGCGCAGGAACATCGTTGCCATCGACGTGCGCTGCGCCGCGCCCGCGTCCTGTGTCGCTGAAGCACTCGGCGCACTCGGTGCACGCTGCGCAGCCGGCTCCTGGCTCGGGGCTCGCTGAACCGGTGCAGCGCCCGGCATGAAGACCTCGGCAGGCGGCGCCGGTTGAGCTGCCGCCGCAGCGGCAGCATCCAGTGCGTCGACCTCCCATTTCAGCTGGTTCAGGCTGGGTTCATCGCGGTTCAGGCCAGTCAGTTTGGCCAGTGCGGCCCTGGCTTGTTCCTGGTCACGTGCATCGAGCGCCCTGCGCACGTCAGCCAGCGCTTCCTTGATGGATTCCTGGGTCGCCTCCAGCCGGGTGCGCAAGGCTTCGGCCTCCGGCCTGTTTGAACACGCCGCCGTCAATTCGTTCAGTCCTGCGCGCGCACGACCGGGCCGGCTGTCCTGCAGCAAGCCGTCGATTGAACGGAAATTGCGCTGGCAGGCGTTGTCGGTCTTTTCCGCTGCGGCAATCGCACGTTGCAAGGTATTGACCTTGGCGCGTTCCTTGTCGCCGCATTCGGCGCTGGCCCGCAGCGCCTGGGTGCGCGCGGCGGCGAGGTCGCCCGACGTGACCGCCTGGGTGCCCAGGTCGAAGGCCGATTCGCAGGCGTTCTCCTCGATCACCGGCTTGTCATTGGAACCCATGTTGTAGAGCACGACCAGCAGCAGCGCGATCCCGCCGGCGATCCACTTGCCCTTCCCGCCTTTGCGCGTTGCGGGCGGTATCGGCGCGCGATCAGCTGCAGGCCGGGAAGGCGTTGGGCGCGCAGATGGCGGCGGCACGACAGCAGCAGGCGGCACGCTTGCCGCCGGCGCCGCAACTGGTCGTGGTGTCACGACAGGCGCCGCTGGCGCAGGGACGCTCGGCGGCGCTGGTACCGCAGCAACCGAAGCAGCAACAGGAACCGCAGCCGGCACAACCTTGCGCACCGCCCCATCCACCCCTTCACCACAGAATGGACAGAACGCCACCTCACCCTGCAGCGTCGCACTGCAGCCAGAACACTGTTTCAAAGTCTCGTCCTCACAGCATCGGTGGCAACGGCGGCGGCAAGGCCGGCGCTGGCGCTGCGAACAGCATCGTCAATTCCGGCAACTGCCCCAGCTCACCCCAGGCCGCAAGACCCACGCGCCACACCTTCGTGCCGGCAACCACGACCTGCCCCGCCTGCACCATCTGCACGACCTGTTGCGCGCTGTACGGACCGAACTGCTGCCCGCCAATGCCCAGATGATATTGATGCTCGACGAGCGGTGGCGGCATCCCACCCAACGGCGGTGGCGAGGCAACCAACGGCGGCGGCATGCCCGGCGCGCCAGCCGGGAACGTGGCAACAGGCGCAGTAGCCTGTGGCGCCAGCAACGCGTCTAACTTGCCAGCATTGAACGCATCGGACTTGATCACGTATTTCAGGCGCAGATGACCATCCTCGCCCGGCTCGCGCACTTCCCAGTCATACGCGTCTTCATCCGAATCCGGCACGACGCTCGCCCACTCCGTCAGCACCTCGAGCAATTGTTCGTCGGCGCGGTCGATGTCGCGCTGGCTCATGCCCTTGCGGCGGGCCTTCTCGGCCAGCTCGCGCTTGGCTTCGCCGGCAATCGCGCTGGCAAAACCCTTGCGGTCATCCTGCGCGCCGGTCGCGTCTTCCACCAGTTTCGGCGTGTAGACGGCCGTCTCGTAATAGCTGGCCAGCGCCGCCAGCGCGACCGTCTGGCTGGCGTCGAGTTCCGCCAGGCGTTCCTGCACCCGCTCGACAATGGCGTCGCGGTACGTGGCCGGCAAGCCGTTCTGGCGAATCGCCCGTTCGTTGCCGATGCGGCGCACGTCACCGCGCGCGACGGCAAACTGGTACTGCCCGCGCGGAATCACGCGCTGGGTCGAGCGCGTCAGGATGCCCAGCATGATGGCTTGCAGGTACTGCTTGAAGTCTTCGGCCAGGCGGTTGATCTCGTCGGTCGTCGGCGCCATCGGGTGGCTGAACTGGGTCGAGTCGATGTGCGTGTGGGTCGGGTTCTTTTCGGCTTCCTTGCGGTAGCTGGTGCGCCACCCTTCCATACCGCGCAGCACCGTCATCGGGATGCCGGACAGTTCGCAGTAGCAGACGGCGCGGCCCGGCACGCCGGTTTCAACGATGGACAATTGCGCCGCCGTGATATTGGCCTGGGTCGGCACGCAGGTATTGAGCTCGGCGTCGAACAAGCGTTTAAAGCGGTCGGCATTGGCCACGCCCACGAAGCACTTGAACTGGTCGGCCTTGACCGTGAAGTCGCCCGACAGGTTCGCGTCGATCCACGGCATCGCGCAGGCCAGCAGTTTGCGGAAGCGGTCCATCCGCTCGGCCGGATTCATCTGTTCCAGCGCCTCGATCAACGGATCGTGATCGGCGGTTTCCGCGTCGCCCGCACCGGCCAGCGTCAACTGCCGCTCGGCCATGCGTTTGACTTTGTTGATGATCTCGCTGCGCTGGGCGGCGTCGCCCAGCATCGGGAACAGCACCTTCGAGCCGCCCAGGTCCTTGAACGCCTCATCGGCCCATTCGCGCAGTTGCAGCGCGTTCGGCATCGGCACGTTGCGCTCGGCCACCGGCACGGTGATCAACGTGGCGTGGTCCTTGTTCAGGTCTTGCTGGATGATGGCATTGGCGTGCTGCAGCTGGCCCAGCATGGTCAGCACGGCTTCGCGGCCTGCCTGCAATTCGCCCACCAGACCGTTCCAGATGGCGCGGCCCTGCGCGTCGACGCCGTTCTTCTTGCCCAGCCACGCGGACAGGTCGGCCATCAGGATCGCCGCTTCGTCGGCCGCCTTGGCGCGCAGGTGGAACTTGAGCGCGTTGGCGATTTCGGTGCGCAGGTGGTCCAGCACCGTGACCGCCTGCTTTTCGTTATTGCTGCTGAAGAAGCCGCCCTTGGTTTGCTCGAGGTTGGCCAGCAGGCGTTCGTATTCGCGGGTGCGCACCGCTTCCTTGATTTCGCGGTAACGCTCGCTGTTGAGCTTCAGTGCGCTGATCAGGCCCGTGCCCGGTGCTTCGAGCCGGTCCTTGATCTGCTCGACCAGCGACAGCACGTATTCGAGGCCGCCAAAGTCCTTGTTGTCGAGGTAGGCGTAAAGCTGGTCGCGGATCGCGAGCTTGATGCGTTCCAGCACTTCGCGCCGGCGTTTGACCACGCGGTCTTCGGTCGTGTCGGCGGTGGAATCCTGGTCGCGCACCGAGTCGCGCTCGAGTTGCTGGACGGTGTCGCGCACCTGCGTCGGCCACTCGGCACGATCGAAGCCGGTACGGATGCTGTCGATGCGTGCATTGACGCGCTGCTCGACGCCGGCCAGCAGCAGGCCGTGCTTGTCCTGCAGCAGGTCGTCGACAAGCGCGTAATCGAGGAACTCGCCGCTCGAGCGTTTCAGCTCGACGTTGCGGTCGGAGAAGGTCGGGAAATCGCTGAACGTCGCGGCGCGCAGCGCCATCTGGGCCGCCATGAATTCGTCGCGCTGCTTGTCGGTGGCGCGGTTCACGCCGGTGTCGACGCCGCCCACGCCAAAGAAGGCCTTTAGCATGGCGCCGGCCCAGCGGTGCGCGCGCTCTTCGCGCCGCGCTTCCTGGCGCGTGTCGAGCACGGCCTGGCCAAACGACGAGAAGCGCTTCGAGTACGACAGGCGCATGTCGGCGAAACGGTTCTTCGGCACCAGCGCGTCGTGCAGGAAGTTCTTGTGCTGCGCCTGATTCACGGCCACCGAACGCTTGCGGCGCGCAAAGTCGCCCGAGGCAAAATCTTCGAACAGCGTGTCGGCCACCATGTGGTAGACATCCTTGACGTCGTTCGTGTGCTGCTGGGCCAGGTTGCCCGAGTCGATCAGATAGACTTCGCTGTACGGCTCGCGCGGCAATTCCGGCTGGTCGTAGGCGTCCCAACGGCCCACGTAGCCCTTGTTGCCGAGCATGGCCGATTCGAGTTCCATCAGCGCGGCGTAGCCATTCGCTTCGGTGCGCTCCTTGTTGGCGCCCGCGTAACCGGTAGGCAGGAACAGCATCAGTTCGACGTCGGCATTGCCTACTTCGGACTTGGCCAGCCAGCGCGCCAGCAGACCCATGTCGAGGAAGGCACCGGAACCGGTACCGCCGGCCACCGAGCCCACGATGACGATGCGGAACTTCTCGGTTTCCATGCGCAGGCCGAGGCGCGCCAGTTGCTGCTCGTGCGACAGGCCGGCCTTGAGCGTCTTGAGCTTCAGGCGGATCTTGTCGCGGATCTTGGTGTACTTGTCGAACAGGTACAGGCGCGAGACGGCGCGGATCTGGCCGGCGCCCTTCGACGGGTCGATGCCCAGCTCGCGGATTTTCTTTGGCGTCAGCGACAGCCATTCCTTGATGTGCGGGTATTTCTCGAGCGCGTCGTCGTCACGGCTGTACTTGTCCATGTCGAACGCTTCGACGATTTTCTCTTCGTCGGTGAACTTGACCTGGTCAAATTGCAGGTCTTCGGCCTGGGCGCGGCCGCTGTCGATGACGGCGCCCGTGTCAAGGTCGAACTGGATGAACTGCGCGACCGGAAATTCGGCCAGGCTGTCGACGCGGGTGCGCGCCCCGTTGCCGCCCCACAGGGTGTTGAGGATGCGGCGGCGTACGCGCATCAGCACTTCCATGCCGGTGCCGCCGATGCCGATGAACAGCGTTGGCCGCAGGTCGATGCTCTGCTCCTGCTTGCGTTCGCCGGTGCCGGCGCCGATCGTTTGGTTCAGATTATCTGCCATGTCGCGTGGTTCCTGGTCTGGGTACTTATTTGCGGGAAGACAGCAGCATCAGCACCAGCGCAATCAGGCCGATCAGCGTCAGCGGTCCGATGATCAAAGGCGCCATGAACTTCGGTGCATTGATCGCCGCCAGCACGACGCCGGTCGACAGGCTGGCCAAAAAGATGAACAGCCACCAGCCAGCTGCATTTGCCTTGCCCGGTTGAATACGTTTTGCCACCAGCGTGTTGGCGTAGGCATTTTTGGCAAAGAAGAACGCAATGAACAGCACCAGCAGCACGCCGCCGCCGATCAGCGCATCGCGCGACGACGTGTCGACGTCGGTGGTCACCGGCAGCGATTCGACGGTCCCGGGCGTTCCCGTTGCCGGGGTCGCCGGGGTCGCCGCCGCTGCTGGCGCCTGCCCGCCTTCGACCGGTGCCGGCAGGGCAAAGCCTGCGTTATCTTTTGCTTGCTGCGTCATGCCACGTTCTCCTGAATGGGTAAAAACTACTTGAATGGATTACGACGCGATGGTCAACGTCTGGCCCGGCTCGACCTGGACCACGCTCGGGCGGCCGAGCCCGCGCCGGATTTCGCCGACTGCGGCGCCATCGTCGGCCTTGATCGCCAGCGACTTGAACGGCTTGAGCAGCACGTTGCGGCGCACGCCGTTGACCATGACCGGATAGCGCGTGGTTTTCATCGCCAGAAACGCGAGCGCGGCCAGCGCCAGCAGCAAGGCCAGCACGCCGCCGACGATCACGAGCACCGGCATCAATGGATATTGCACGCGCACGATCAGCGGCACCTGCGCCGTCGACGATTTCACGCTGTCGGGCGGCACGAACATGTCCGACAGCGGATCGCCCGGGAACAGTTCCTGCATCTCGGTCTTGAACGATGCCGGCAAGGCCAGCCGCTGATTGCGCAGGCCCAGGCTCACCGACATCGGCATGATCACTTGCTTGCCCATTGCCGCAATGGCCTGGCGCGACCAGGCCGACGGCACTTCTTCGAGCGGCAGCTTGAAGCTCACCTCGATCGACTGGCTGGCGCCTGGCGCGAGATTGCTCACGGCTGCCGGCGAAACAGTTAGCGGCGTCGTGCCGGCGCGCGTGCGCAGCTGGCCATCGACGTTCGCCTGGGCAATCAGGTAGGGATAGAACAGATTCTGCAACGACGCTTTCAGGCGCACTTGTGGGACCAGTTTGTCGGCATCCACATCGAGCACCACAGTGCGCTTGTCGGTGCCCATCGAGGCCGTCATGTTCGGGGTATTCAGCACGGCCTGCGGCACGATGCGCACACCGTCCTGGTCCACCGGTTTCAGGCGCGCCGGCGGTTTGGTGAGGATGGTCGACAGTCGGCCTTCGGCCACCATGCGGCCCAGCTCGTCGCCGGCTTCCTTGCCGTAGGCCAGCCCGTAGACCATCAAACCTTTTGCAGCAAAGAACTTGCCCTGCACCGGCATACGCAACGGGAACACCACGGTGCGCGTAATCGACGGCTCCAGGTGCAGCAGGCGGTAGAATTCCAGGTTGCGCGCCGCCGTGGCGGGATCGTTGCCGGGGCTGTTCTTGTTGTTGGTGAAAATCCAGATGATGCCGGGGCGCGACTTGAACGTCTCGCCGATGGTCTTGGTCACCGCTTCACGAAAATCCGTGTCGGCCAGTGCGCTGGCGCTCTTGCGTGCAGGCGCGAGCGGCGCGAGCCAGCCGGCGACCGCAGCTGCGCCATCGCCCTGCCCCAGCAATTGCGGCGAGACATTGCGGCCGCTGGACTGGCTGAACGCGAGCACCATGACTTTGTCGCCCGGGCGCGCGGCGGCATTGGCCACGGCGGCGATCAGCGGTTTGAACTGCGATTGCGGATCGGCGTAGAACGGCTCCATCCAGCCGGAGTTCTGCACCAAAAATGCTTGCTGGATGGCCTGCGCCGGCACAGCGCACAGACCCAGGACGACGCTCGCGAGCGCCGCACACCACGCGCGCGGCATCATTGCTGGACGTCCCAGCCGAGGATGCGCTGCATGCCGGGGTGATAGGCCCACAAGTAACCGTTGTGCAGGAAAAGGCGCAGTTCCCATGGTTTGCTGACCGCGATGGTGTGAAACACGATGTCGTTGTTCTCATCATCGTAGACCAGTTGCGCGCGCATCCGTTCAGCCGAATTGAGCAAGGTGCCCAGACCGGCCGTGCTGTCGATGCGCAGCCCCAGCACGGCGCTGCGCTCGCCCAGCTCGAGCAGCGGCACGACGACTGTGTTGGCTGCGCCGTCGTCACCATGTTCCGGCTCGATCCAGGGATCGGTTTTCAGCTTGGTGGCGAAGCGGTAATTGATGGTGCCGGAACCGATGCGCGGATTGAGCGCGGCCACCTGTTCGTGTTCGTTCACGCCGAGGCGCACGTACACATAGCTGTCGAGGCGGCTGTCAAAGCACAACTGCCACAGCGAACCCGAGCGCGCCATGTGCGCGCTGCCGAACTCGAAATGGGGCTTGATATTGTCCGGCCAGGCCAGGAACGTGGCCGCCACACTGCCGTCAGTCATTTTCTGCAGGCGCAACTGCCCCTTGGCGCAGGGCCAGACCGCGAGCCGGCCATAGGCGCAGGGCGCACCCATTTCGCCCAGGTCCCAGCGGCCATCGACGCGCAGTGGCGGACCGGCCACGCCATGGGCATCGGCAAACACGAACTGCACCACGCCGTCTTCATGGCGGATCGGTGCCCACACCTGGTGATCGAACGCCACCGGCGCGCCCACGACCGGGGCGTTGCCGACGTAATCGATGCGGAACTGCAGCGCCGCGAAATCGGGCACCAGCATCGCCAAGCCATGCTCGGTGGGGATATACAGGCGGCTGTTGAATGCGGCGGCCATCTCGGCGCGCCAGGCATGCACGGGCAACGTTGATTCGGACAGCAGGCGCGTGCCGGTGCCAAGCAGCGGCTGCCATCTTTGCGACGCCGGCAACCAGCCGAACAGTGTGCCCTTGCCCGTATCGAGCGCCAGCAGGACGGCATCGACCGTGCCGAATGTGCCGGAGAAGAATTCGTACTCGCCAGGTGGTGGCAGAGGCAGTTCCATGTCGGCCATGCTGTCGGCGTCATGCCGGCGCAGGCGATCGACCGGCACGCTGTGGCGCGTGCGCTTCAGGCCCACGGCTTCGGGCATCCCGGCGTCCGTGATGGCCGATGCACCGCTTGGCGCGATCCAGCTGGCGCCGCTGGGCCTGTTTGGCGCCAGCTGCGCGCCGTCGGTGGGCGAGAAGTTGAAATCTGGGGGATACAGCGTTGGCGCACCGTTGGCACGGCGCATTTTCATGATGGCGGCAATGTCTGCAACACCCAATGAGGCGGCGACGGCATTGCCCATCACCGTACGATTGAGGCGAATCTCGCCATCGTTGGTTGCCACCGTCCAGCTGCCGGAAGCAAGTTCCCAATCAGCCGATTTCTTATGATCCATCTTGTATTCCGAATTTCTCAAACACGATTACCCTTCAACTGTTTTCAATCGGCTTAACCAATAATAAGCGCTTATCAAAAACATAAAGGGAGCGACACTATCTTACCTTTTTTTTGTCCAAGTGGAAACTCAGCTTCGACCTTTTCCCGCCCTGCGCACAACACGCTGCTCCGCCCCTCAAATGCCTGCGGTTGTCGATGAAATCAGGCACGAATTGGGCATGGGAGAATTCAGGTAAACTGCCGCAATCAAGACGTTGCCCACCATAAGCGTAACCCGGGAACTTGAAACAAGGTCGCCGCTTTCGTGCGAGCTTTTTTTCAAAACAAATTAATGCATACATTTACCGATTCCCCCAGCCGCGACGCCATCGCTGCGGCACTTGCCAGCGGCAGCGTCACTTTTGTCGATTGCACGCTCGACGCTGCCGATCTGTCGCGGCTCGATCTGCGTGGCAGCAGCTTTATCAATTGCAGCATTGCCGAAACCTCGTTTTATGCTGCCAAACTGGCGCAGACCACCTGGCAGCGCTGCCGCGGCCGCCAAGCCGATTTCGAGGCGGCCGACCTGACCGATGCGCAGTTCCAGAGCTGCGACCTGAACAACAGCAGCTGGCGCCGCGCGCGCCTGGCCTCGCTGATCTTCAAGGGGTGCAAGCTGACCGGTGCAAATTTCGAAGAAGCTGCGCACCTGGGCTTGAGCTTCGAAGAGTGTTTGCTGATCGGCGCCGACCTGCGCCGCATGTCGTTTCGCAAATCGACCTTGAAAGCGCTCGATTTTTCCGATGCCGACCTGGCCGCCTGCGATTTCCGCGACACGGTGTTCGAGGGCGGCAGCCTGCGCAACGCCAGCCTGAAGCAGGCGCGCTTCGATAACGCCGACTTGCGCGAAGCCGATCTGTCGGGCCTGACGCTGGCCGACGTCAAGCTGTTCCAGGGCGCCTGGATCACACCGCGCCAGGCGGCCGAACTGATCAGCGAGCTGGGGCTGCGCGTGGCGTAAGTTGCGCGGCTTTGTAATCAGGTGGTGACAATTCAAGTAATCCAGCAGCGCTGTGCGACAATTCGTCGGTTTTCTACCCGTATTGAGAGTCGCTGCTGCTGACGGCCATGGCGTTTGCGCCAGTGGTGGCTCACCGCCTTGTCATGCCAGATCACATCACCGTTCCCGAAATCTCCCGCCTGACCGCTGAAAAGCGCCCCGCCGTGCGCAATGCCGTGCTGTTCGTGGTCGGGCTGTGCCTGCTGCTGCTGGCGATCCAGATTTCGGACAGCTGGCGCGCACGCAAGGAGCGCCTGGCCGAGGTGGCCGTGGCCACTGCCAATATGTCGCATGCGCTGGCAGCGCAGGGTGAAAGCGCCGTACGCGTGGTCGATACCGTGCTCGCCGGCGTGGTTGAACGCGTCGAGACCGATGGCGTCGACAATGGCTTGGCGCGTGTCCGGCTGCAGTTGCATCTGAAGAATATGGCGGCGCAGGTCGAAGAGCTGCATGGGCTGTTCGTGTTCGGCGCCGACGGGCGCTGGCTGATGACCTCGCAAGACCGCACGCCACGCTACAACAATGCCGATCGCGAATATTTTCAATATCACCTGAAGCACCCGGATCGCGGCGTGCACGTGGGCAAACCCGTGCGCAGCCGCTCGACCGGGGACTGGATATTGCCCGTGTCGCGCCGGCTCGATCATCCTGACGGCACCTTCGCCGGCGTGGCCCTCGGCACGATCCGCATCGCGTATTTTTCGACGCTGTACGAAAGCTTCGACGTCGGCCGCGCCGGCGTGGTCATGCTCACGCTCGACGATGGCACGATGGTCTACCGCCTGCCGCACAGCGAGTCGCTGATCGGCACCAGCGTGAGCAACGGACCGATCCAGCAGATGTACATCCGCCAGGGGCCGGTCGGTTCCGGCATGCGCCGCTAGAAGATCGACGGCATCGAGCGACTCTACAGTTACCGTCACCTCGACACCTATCCGCTGATTGTCGCGACCGCGCAATCGAAGCAGGAAATCCTCGAGAAATGGCTGCAGTCGATGCTCACGCAAGCGGCGATCACGTTCGTCGCCATCGTGCTGCTGCTGGGATTTGGCTGGCGGCTGGTGCGCCAGATCATGATTCGCGACCACTTGCAGAATGAACTGGTGGGCGCGCGCGAGCAATTGCAGGAACATAACCGGGCGCTGACCGTGCTGGCCGATCACGACGGACTGACCGGCATCGCCAACCGGCGCCGCTTCGAAACGGTGCTGTCCAAGGAACAGGCACGCGCCGCGCGCAGCGGGTTGCCGCTATCGATCGTCATCCTCGACGTCGATCATTTCAAGCGCTTCAACGATACCTATGGTCATGTGGCGGGCGACGCCTGCCTGCGCCAGGTGGCGGCAGCGCTGCGCGACAGTCTGGTGCGTCCGGCCGATCTGGCGGCGCGCTATGGTGGTGAGGAATTCGTGGCATTGCTGCCGGATACCGATCCGGCCGGTGCCAGGATGGTCTCGCCGAGCGCATCCGCTGCGCAGTCATGGCGCTGCAGATTGCGCATGCCGGCAATGACGCCGGCATCGTGACAATCAGCGCTGGCGTGTATACGTCAACGGTGGCCAGCACGACCGGAGAAGGCGTGGCCATTGCCGCCAGTAGCCTGGTAGAACGTGCCGACGCCCTGCTCTACCAGGCCAAGCTGTCAGGCCGTAACCAAGTCTGCGGCGGCGACAGCACAGCCGCTTGAATCTAGCCGTGTGCTGCCGCTGCCTGACCCATTAATAACGGTTAGGATTGTTCGGGCGGTTGTCGTGGCGGTTCGGGACGCCATCACGATCGCGGTCGCCGCGTGGGCCGTTGTCACGGCCGCGCACTTCCTGACGCCAGCCGCCACGGTCGAGGTGCCAGCCGTTGCGGTCCTGACGCCATTGTGCGCGCTGATAAGCGTAGCCCGGGCGAACTTTTTCCCAATGACCGCCCACCCAATCGTGGCGGCGACCGTTCCAGTTCCAGTAACCCGGCACCCAGTCGAAACCACGGCGCGCGTTCGGCACGGCTTCGCGGCGCAGCGCTGGTGGCGCCTTCTTGATGATGATGACGTCGGCGCGCTGATGATGCGGCTGGGCTTGCACCGGTGCGAAAGCCGAGGTGCCGATCAGGAGCGCGGCAGCAGCAGCGGTGGCGGTCGAGAGGAAAGTTTTCATGGTGTGCTCCGTTTCGGTTGCTGTTTGTATGACTTCAATATACCGGGCGCATCCCTTAAAAAGCGGGATTGAACCAAGTGATTACAGCAGTAACAT
This sequence comes from Oxalobacteraceae sp. CFBP 13730, assembly GCA_014841835.1. Classification (GTDB taxonomy): domain Bacteria; phylum Pseudomonadota; class Gammaproteobacteria; order Burkholderiales; family Burkholderiaceae_D; genus Telluria. The sequence continues at coordinate 809,969 of JACYUQ010000001.1, forward strand.
ATGGCAACAATCTTGTAACAACCAAGATTGTTTGGTGCAGAGGGGAAATGACGCGGGAGGCGGTGCTGTGGGGGATGAAACGACGCAGCCGGCACATGGCGCCGGCTGCGTGAAAGAGAGCGTACAGAGAACGTTGATCAGTCCAGCTTGAACGCGTAGTCGATCTTGGTCCAGGTCTGTGCTGGTGCGCCATCCTTGGTGCCCGGCTTGAACTTGCACGAGGTCAGGCCCTTGACCAGCGCGCGGTCCAGGTTCTTGAAGCCGCTCGACTTGTCGATCTTCGATTCCGTCACGGTACCGTCCGCGGTGACCAGGAACGACGCAGTGGTCGTGCCCTGCTCTTCATTCATCAGCGACGCCTTCGGGTACTCGATGCTGCATTTCTTTGGATCGAACTGGGCCGAGGTCTCAGCGGCGAAGCTCGCGCCGGCAGCGGCGGTCAGGGTCAGTGCAACGAACAGTTTGGCGGACAGGTTTTTCATGATTTTCCCCACTTAAGGTTTTTGAATTGAACGGCAATGGTCTGGGTGTGCGCCGCACGGCGGGCCGGCGCTGGTCGACTACTTAAATCAGAACTCTTCCCACTCGTCGGCGCTGGCGGTAGCGCTGACGGCGGCTTTCTTCGGCTTCGGCGTTGCGACCGCCTCGTCCGCTTTTTTCGGTGCAGCCGATGCTGCAGCCGGCTTCTTCAGGGCCGGTGGCGCCGGACGCTTGACGACCGGGCGCGGTACCACGGCAGTAGTGGTCGTCATGACCGGCGCTGCTGCCGGGGCCTTGGCTTGGGTCTGGGCCTGGGTTGGAACGTGGTGCTCTTCGCCCTCTTCCAGCTTGAAGATGCTGACCACGCGGGCCAGTTCGCCGGCCTGATCCTGCAGGCTCTGGGCGGCTGCGGCGGCTTGTTCCACCAGCGCAGCGTTTTGTTGCGTCATGCTGTCCATCTCGATGATCGACGTGTTGACCTGGGCGATGCCGGCGCTCTGCTCGGCGCTGGCGTTGGCGATCTCGCTCATGATGTCGGTCACGCGCTTGACGCTCGAGACCACTTCGTCCATCGTCACGCCGGCCTGGCCGACCAGCTTGCTGCCGCGCTCGACCTTCTCGACCGAGTCACCGATCAGCGTCTTGATTTCTTTTGCCGCGGCTGCCGAACGCTGCGCCAGGTTGCGCACTTCGGAGGCGACGACCGCGAAGCCACGGCCCTGCTCACCGGCACGGGCTGCTTCAACTGCCGCGTTCAGCGCCAGGATGTTGGTCTGGAACGCGATGCCATCGATGACGCCGATGATGTCCGAGATCTTGTTGGCCGACGTATTGATCTCGCCCATCGTGCCGACCACTTGCGACACCACATCGCCGCCCTTGCGGGCCACGTCCGACGCGGTTGCCGCCAGCGCATTGGCTTCACGGGCACTGTCGGCGTTCTGTTTCACGGTCGCGGTCAGCTCTTCCATCGCCGAGGCGGTCTTTTCCAGCGAGCTTGCCTGCAGTTCAGTCCGCGACGACAGGTCGATATTGCCGGCGGCGATTTCACGCGAGGCGGTGCCAATGGTTTCCGTACCGCGACGCACTTGCTCGACGATACCGACCAGGCTGTTGCGCATTTCCTTCATCTCGACCAGCAGGCTGCCGCGATCCGACGCCTTGGTGTCGATGACGATCGACAGGTCGCCATGGGCGATGCTGCCGGCGATCTTTGCGGTGTAGGCCGGCTCGCCGCCGAGCTGCTTGAGCAGGCTGCGGGTGATGACTACGGCAGCGACGATACCGATGACGACGGCCAGCACCAGCAGGACCAGCATGAAGTTACGGGCATTGGCAAACGCGGTTTCGGCATCGGCCTTGCTTTGTGCATTCTGCTTGTCTTCGAGGGCCGACAGTGCGTTCAGGGCGTCGGTCCACTTGCGCTGCACGGGACGCACTTCGCGGATCATCACGCGGGTGGCGCCCATCGCGTTGGCTGCCAGATACAGGTCGGTAGCGCGGGCAATGGCGGGCATCGCGGTCGCTTCGTGTTCCTTGATCTGATTCAGCAGGGTCTTTTCCTGGCCGTTGGCATAGGTTGAAAACAACGCAGTCAGCTTGGCCTGGGCCGCATCGTACTTGGCGGTTTGTTCCTTGAACTTGACGATTTCCGGTTCCATGTCGGCCGGGTCGGTCATCAGGGTCAGCACGCGCAGGGAAGCCAGGCGATCGCTGACGTTGTTGCGCATCTCGACCACCAGACCGGTCGATACATTGCTGACGCTGACCACATGGTCCAGGCGATCCTGGATCTGCGCCATGCGCAGGATACCGACCACCGCCACTGCCACCAGCAATACCAGGACCAGTGCAAAACCGAGGGCCAGACGGGTGCCGACCTTCATGTTGTTCAAATTCATTCGTGTTTTCCCTGTAACTTATTGATCAAAACTCGTTCGGTTGAGATCGCGTCCCGCGATACGCCGCACGATGCGCAAGTGAAATTTGTGCTTCTTATAGTTTTCAGCTATTTCCTGAAGGATAGATCAAGAGATCGTTAATCAGCGTGAAAATCTATTTCTCGAATGAATTGTTTCAGTGGCACAACACCATTGATATCGGTTCAGAAACAGAACAAGTGAGCATTATGGAACTGGGGTTGCCAAGCGGCAAGCAAATTTGAACAGCGGTGATAGTTTCGACAAGGAAATGTCTCGATTTGTCGACAGACGAAAAAAAAGCGTGCCGAGGCACGCTTTTTGGCAGCAAAGTTGTGCTTATGCAGTGGCTGGCATCCTGGCAGCGGCGGCCAGCAGAAGGCGTGCATCGCCCAGCGCCAGTTGTTTCGAGTCCGACAGCGTCTGGCGGAAGGCGCGTGCGCCCGGCAAGCCCTGCATCAGGCCCAGCATGTGACGCGTGATGCTGTTCAGTTTCAAGCCCAGGGGCCCGTACTGGCGCAGCTGCGCGTCGATGTACGGGATCATCGCTTCGAGTACGTCGATGCGGGTGCGCGGCGCGCCGGGCGCATCATAGAAACGAGCGTCCCAGTCGGCCATCGTCCACGGGTTGTGGTAAGCCTCGCGTCCCAGCATCACGCCATCGACATGCTGCAGGTGCAGCGCGATTTCGTCGTCGCTCTTGATGCCGCCGTTGATGATGATTTCCAGATCCGGAAACTCGCGCTTGAGTTCATACGCCACGGCGTAACGCAGCGGCGGGATCTCGCGGTTTTCCTTGGGCGACAGGCCTTTCAGGATCGCGTTGCGGGCGTGCACGATGAACGTCTTGCAGCCGGCGTCGGCGACCGTGCCGATGAAGTCGCGCACGAAGCCGTATTCTTCATTGTGATCGATGCCGATGCGGTGCTTGACGGTGACGTCGATCGAGACGGCATCGCGCATCGCCTTGACGCAGTCGGCCACCAGTTGCGGTTCGTTCATCAGGCAGGCGCCAAAGGAGCCCTTCTGCACGCGCTCGGACGGGCAGCCGCAGTTCAGGTTGATCTCGTCGTAGCCCCACTGCTCGCCGAGCTTGGCGCTTTTGGCCAGATCGCCCGGGTCGCTGCCGCCCAATTGCAGGGCGATGGGATGCTCGATGTCGTCGAAGCGCAGGTGACGCTCGGCGTCGCCATAAACCAGCGCGCCGGTGTTGACCATCTCGGTGTAAAGCCAGGTGTGGCGGGTGATCTGCCGGTGGAAGACGCGGCAGTGGCGGTCGGTCCAGTCCATCATGGGGGCAACACTTAAGCGCCGCCCGCCGTTTTTAGTTGATGTCATTGCGATTCATGCTTGTGTACGCCTACCCGCCCTGCCCGACGCACGATGGCGTCGTTGCATAACACTGCGGATGGCCTTGATCAGGAAGAAGGTAGAAGTGAATTCGCCGGGAGCGATAAGGCGACAATTAACTGTGCATTCTATCGCATCCGGGCACCCGGGGGACGGGTACGCAGGCAGACCAGAAGAGCGGCGCGGCCCGCCCTACATCATCAATTGCAGAAACGCGCCACTGAAATCGACGGCCTTTTCCAGCACCATATCGGCACAGTAGGCACCGTCAAACTTGATCTGTTTCTGGACGATGGCTGACATCGCGCCGTCACCAGCATGACTGGACGCCGATAGCACGCACTCCCATTGCTCTCCGGCTTTTTTCACTGTGGTGATCGCAAGGGAACGGTCACTGATTTCAAAGGTTATAAGTTTCATCACATGTTCGCAGAATATGGGAAGAACTATACCCTAGGGCAACAGAATGCACGCGATTCAGTTACCGCAAAACAACGCCTCAACCACATTTTGTTCCGAATCTTGTGCCTTAGACCGGCGCTGTCCAAAAAGAACGGAATGTGCCCACATACGCCAAGCAGGCAGATTCCGGATAACACCGTAGGACTACTTAGAAGTCCACCTGCGCCGACAGCAGCACCGTGCGCGGGGCCGCGGCCGTGCCGACGGTCGCCAGTGTGCTGCTCGACAGCCAGTAGCGCTTGTTGGCAGCGTTCTCGACACTGGCACGCAACACCACTGGCTTGCCCATCAGTTCAGTACGATAACGGGCGCCGAGATCGAAGCGCGTCCACGACGAGATGTACACGGTATTGGTGACGTTCTGCGCCAGCTCCGCCGTGTGAATCGCGCGGGCATTGAGGCTCAGGCCGCTAATCCATGGCAAGTCCCAGTCCACGCCCGCGTTGAACGCGTTCTTCGGCACGCCGGTCGCTTTCTTGCCTTCGTTGATGCCGCCGGCGGTGCGCTGCTGTTTGGCGTTGTAGAACGTGGCGCTCGTCATCAGGCGCACGCCTGGTGCGGCTTCGCCGACGGCCGACAGTTCGAGGCCGCGGTTGCGCTGCGTGCCGTCCAGGCTGTAGACCGTCGTCAGCGGATCGGTGATCGCGTTCGGACGGTCGATCTGGAACACGGCGGCGCCGAGCAGTACGCGGCCGGTGTCGACTTTGGTGCCCACCTCGTATTGCTTGGACTTGAACGGCGCGAACACTTCACCGGCATTCGCGGCGGTGGCAGGAGCGGTGCTGCCGCGGCTCAGGCCCGACGTGAAGTTGGCGTACAGCGACACGTTTTCCATCGGCATGACCACCAGACCCGCCAGCGGCGACACGGCGCTTTCGCTGTACGACGTTGTCACCGCGCCGCTTGGCGCCAGGTTGTCGAGCGATACCTTCTGCTTGCGCAAGCCGCCGGTAAACATGACGCGGCCGTCCAGGAACGTCAGCGTGTCGGTCAGCGAGAAGCTTGACAGCTCGGTTTCCGAGGTCTTGGTCGGCGCCAGGCGCTCGCCCATCATCGGCGTGATCGCGACCGGGTTGTAGATGTTCGACAGCTGCGACGAGCTGGCCGGGGCTGTCAGATAGAAGCTGCCCGCTTCGCTGTCCAGGCGCGAGACCGAGGCGGTGATGAAGTGCTTGATGCCGGCCGTGTCCAGGCTCAGGCGGGTGCCGACTTCGCCAGTCTTGCTGCGCCCATACGCGTCGTACCAGGCATTGGTCAGGCGGAAGTTGCCGGCAGCATCGACCGCGTTCAGTGCGCGCGCCGTCGGGAAGTCCTGCTCGCTGGCGCCGTAGTGATAGCCGGCCGTCGCGTAGACCATCCAGTCTTTCGACACGTCATATTCGAGACGCGATGCAATCGTCGCATCGCGGAACTCGAGGTCGGCGCCGCGGTACACGGCGCGGTGGCCGGATGGTGGCGCCGGGATCGACGCGATGTCGGGACGGAAGCTGTTCTGCGCGCGGAAGTTGTCGGTCTTTTCTTGCTGGCCATAGCTGTCCAGGGTCCAGCGCAGCTTGGGCGAGCGGTAGTCGAGCGCGATCGCGGCCAGGCCGACCTCCTGCTTGCCGTCGTCGATATTGGTGTCGCCGCCGCGGATCACGCCATTGACGCGCACGCCCCAGGCGCCGTTCTCGCCAAAGCGGCGGCCGACGTCGACATGGGTACCAAACAGCGACTGGCTTTCATACGTCGCCGTCACGCGCGTCAGTGGCTGGTCGCCGGCGCGCTTGGTGACGATGTTGATGTTGCCGCCGACGCTGCCGTTCGGGCTGATGCCGTACATCAGCGTGCCCGGGCCCTTGAGCACTTCGACGCGCTCCATGATGGCGGCCGGCATGCGGTTCGACGACGCCAGGCCATACAGGCCGTTCATGCCGACGTCGCCGCTGGTGACATTGAAGCCGCGGATCTGGAAGTCTTCACTGAACCCGCCGGTCGACGTCATCACGCGCACCGACGCTTCATTGACGACGACGTCGGCCAGCGTGCGTACCTGCTGGTCTTCGAGCATCTGCGACGTGTAGTTGGTGGTGGAAAACGGCGTCTTCATGATATCGGCCTCACCCAGCACACCCAGGCCACCACTGCGACCGATCTGGCCACCCGCGTAGGCAGGATCGGCTTGCACCCTGGCACCCGTGATCACGACCTGTTCGACTGCAGCCGGCCCCGTATCCTGCGCCTGAACGGCACCCGGCAGCATCAGAATCGGCGCCGATGCGACAGCGCTGACGAGCGCGCTTCTGATCATGCGGGTCAGGGTCGATTCGATGGGTGGATGCAGCGGGGCTGTGTGGTGTTGTGTCATGGTTTGGCGATCGTGGCAGGCAAAACCGGGATTCTAACAGGGATGAGAATCATTATCATCCTCATTCGCATTATCAGGATGGTGGCATTCCTGCTGCTTGCGACAAGGTGGGCGGGTCAGGCCGGGTCTGATCCGTTAAAAAACTTATTTAAAAAAATTCGATAAAGAATTTAATGCCGTACGGAAATGTGTCGCCTTGTACTCATGAGAGCGAGTGACGCACTCGACATACAGAATTCTTACCCTACATTTTCGGAGTCCATCATGCTGAGCCTGCACACCAACAACGCCGCCCTGTCCGCACAAAACGCGATCTCGAAGACCCAGAGCAATCTGTCGACCTCGATGACCCGCCTGTCGACCGGCTACCGCATCAACTCGGCAATGGACGACGCCGCCGGCCTGCAGATCGCTTCGCGCCTGAAAGCCCAGACTTCGGGCATGAGCGTTGCCATGCGCAACACCCAGAACTCGACCGCGATGCTGCAAACGGCCGAAGGCGCGCTGGATGAAGTGTCGAACATGCTGGTTCGCATGAAGGATCTGGCAACCCAGGCTGCCGATGCGTCGTCGAGCACCAACGACAAGACCGCCATGCAGTCGGAATACGATGCGCTGGGCAAGGAACTGTTCAACGTCATGAACAACACCTCGTTCGGCGGCAACAAGCTGCTGATCGGCGGTACCACTGCGTCGTCGATGACCTTCCAGATCGGCGCGTCGTCGACCGAAACCATGACGGTCAACCTGGGTACCAACCTCACCGCAGTGGCAACCGCTGTTACCGCCGCCACGACGAACTATGCTGCAGCGCCAGCAGCAGCAGGCACCGAACTGACCGGCGCAGCCAATGCAACGATCGCTCTGCTGTCGACTGCACTGGACAGTGTTGGCACCGTGCGCTCGGACATCGGCGCCGCCGCCAACCGCCTGGAACACGTCAACAACAACCTGTCGAACATCAGCACCAACACCAAGCAAGCTACCGGCCTGATCATGGACGTCGACTTCGCGACCGAAAGCGCCAACATGACGTCGAGCCAGATGCTGCTGCAAGCCGGCACCGCCATGCTCAAGCAGTCGAACAGCATGTCGTCGATGGTCATGTCGCTGCTGCAATAATGGCCGCATACCCGGGCCTCACCCCGGGTTAGACTTGGAAGGCCAGCCACACGGTTGGCCTTTTTTTTATCCCTGACAGGCATTCCGATGGCCCACATGTTCCCCGTTGCCGCGCTGCCCCCGCCAGTCCTCGCGCCCTTGCAGGTCGGCGCCGTGGTGGCCCCGGCCGCCGTACTGGCCGGCGGCGCCGATGCGCTGCCGCTGCCGTTTTCCACGCCACGTTCGCCGGAACCACCAGCTACGGGCCAGCCGGCGCCCGAGTCCGGTGGGGACGGCGCCGCCATGCGGCCGGATCAGGTGCTCATGGCGCGCCAGCTCGCCTATCAGCAGCAGGATGGCGCCGGCCTGGCGCGCGCCTGGCGCAGCCAGGTACGCAATCATGGCAGCCAGTTGACCAGCCGCGCGCTGGCCGACATGGGCGGGCATCTGTCGCCGGCCATGCTCGCTGCGGGCCAGCAGGGCCAGGTCGTGCACCAGCCCCAGCTGCTCGCTACACATCAGGATGCCTGGCGCTTCACGGTGCATGGCGCCGGTGAGACACCGCAGCACCTGTCCGTGCTGGCCGACGAGGCCGACAAGCCACCAGGCCGCCGGCGCCGTGCGCGCGCCGCCTTGCGCCTCGAACTCGAACTGGCCGACGGCAGCGCTGTCGTGATCCAGGTGGAACCTACGCCACAAGGGCTGGTGATCGAGGTCTGCGCGCCAGACGCCAGCGCGCTGACGCGCCTGCGCTGGTTGCAGCCCGAACTCGAAACCGTGCTGAAGCGGGCGGGCCTGACGGTGCTGCGCTGGGGTTTTCGCGATGCCCTGCCCCCCGGGCGCAGCCACGCGATGATCGCCAACGCCGAAGAGGCAGCGCAAGCGCTGACGCCGGCCGTGTTTCGCGCCGTGGCCGAACTGGCGCTGCTGCTGCCCGCCCAGCGCGGGCGCGGCTGACTGATCCAGCCAGCTGAGCAGCGCGCCGCCCCGGGCTCTGCGGCGACTACAATGGGGCTTGTCTTCACGCATTCGCCCTCCCAATGACACGCTGCAGATGCACGCGGCCAGCCGCGCCGCTTCCGGTGAGCTCACCGGCATGACCACTTCCCAGACCCCAGCCCCGGCACCCTCGGCCAACGACGCCGCGCCGCCGCCATCGGCGTTCGGACCGATGCGCGCGCCCGTGTTCCGCATGCTGTGGCTGACCTGGCTGATCGCCAACACCTGCATGTGGATGAACGACGTGGCCGCCGCCTGGATGATGACGTCGCTCACGACCGCCCCGATCTGGGTCGCGCTGGTGCAGACCGCGTCGATGCTGCCCGTGTTTTTGCTCGGCCTGCCCAGCGGCGCGCTGGCCGACATCCTCGACCGGCGGCGCTACTTCATCATCACGCAGTTCTGGGTCGCCGTCGTGGCCACGATCCTGTGCGCGGTGATCCTGGCCGACGCCATCACGCCGCCGGTGCTGCTGGCGCTGACGTTTGCCAACGGCATCGGCCTGGCCATGCGCTGGCCCGTGTTCTCGGCGATCGTGCCCGAACTGGTGCCGCGCGCGCAGCTCCCGGCGGCACTGGCATTGAATGGGGTGGCGATGAACGCGTCGCGCATCGCCGGGCCGCTGGCGGCCGGCGCCATCATCGCGAGCCTGGGCAGCGCGTATGTGTTCGTGCTCAATGCGGTGCTTTCCGTGATCTCGGGCTTCGTGATCATGCGCTGGCGCCGCACGCACGTGCCCAGTCCGCTGGGGCGCGAGCGGATCGGCGGCGCGATGCGCGTCGGCCTGCAGTTTGCGCGGCACTCCAACCGCGTGAAAGCGGTGCTGGCGCGGGTGGCCGCGTCGTTCTTCCACTCCACGGCCCTGATGGCGCTGCTGCCGCTGGTCGCGCGCGCGCAGGGTGGTGGTGGCGCCGGCGTGTTCACGCTGCTGCTGGCCTGCATGGGCGGCGGCGCGATCAGCGCGGTGTTCTTCCTGCCGCGCATGCGCCAGGCATTCAGCCGCGACAGGCTCGTCATGGGCAGCACCGTGCTGTCGGCAGCGATGATCGCGGTGGCGGCCATCAGCACGAACGTGGTGCTGACTTCTAGCGCGATGTGGCTGTCGGGAATGGCGTTCATCGTGTCGGCCAATTCGCTGAGCGTGTCGATGCAGATGGCCCTGCCCGACTGGGTGCGGGCGCGCGGGATGTCGATCTACCAGATGGCGCTGATGGGCGCGAGTGCGACGGGCGCCGCGGTCTGGGGCCAGGTGGCGACGCTCGACAGCGTGCAGCACAGCCTGTTGTATGCGGCCGGCAGCAGCGTCGTCGTGATGGCGCTCGTGCTGCGCGCCATCCAGGACCGCGAGCTGCTCGAAGACATGACGCCGTCGACGGCGCTCAAGGCGCTGGCGCCGTCGCTCTCGCCGCTGCAGGATGGCGGTCGCCTGGTGCTGACGGTGGAATACCGGATCGACCCGGCCCGTACCGACGCTTTCATGGCACTGATGGAACTGAGCCGGCGCGCGCGCCTGCGCCAGGGCGCGCTGAGCTGGACTTTACTGCGCGACGTCAGCGATCCCGGCCTGTTCACCGAGCAGATCATCGATCCGTCCTGGACCGAGCACCTGCGCCGCTTCGACCGCGCCACCGCGGGCGACGCCGCGCTGCGCGAGCGCAAGCTGGCGTTTCACCTGGGGCCGGACGGCCCGGTGATCACGCGAAGGCTGGTGGCCCGGTCCTGATGTTGAAGGTAGCGATGTACTCCTGAGAGCGTTAGGACTGCTCAACTGCGCCGTCGTTCCCGCGAAGGCGGGAACCCAAGGCTGCGTGCATGGCGGCAGTGTTCAACGCAGCAGGTATGCTACGTACTTGGGTTCCCGCCTCCGCGGGAACGACGGGTAGCCGGCATGCGGCTGATCAGCCCACCGTGCCGACAATCGACACGTCGCGGTTTTCGGGGATCTCGTTGTACGACAGCACGTGCAGGCCCGGCGCGAACAGCCGCGCATAACGGGCCAGCAATGGCCGCACCTGCGGCAGCACCAGCAAGAGCGGGGGCGTATGCTGGCCCTTCATCTGTTCGCGCGCCACCGGCATATTGATCTGCAGTTGCGCCAGCAATTGCGGGTCGATCGGGTAATTGTCCAGCGCTACCTTGCCGCCGCCATTCTGGCGCGCCTGATTCAGGGACCCGAGCAGCATGTTTTCCAGTTCAGCCGACAGGTTAAAGGCCGGCATGTCTTTCTTTTTGCCGAACAGCGTCGAGACGATCTGGCGCCGCAGTGCGCAGCGCACTTCGGCCGCCAGCAGGATCGGGTCCTTGGTCGTCTCCGAGCTGTCGAGCAGCGTGGTGGCGATCACCACGATGTCCTTCAATGACACGCCTTCGGTCAGCAGCACGCGGAACACGCGCAGCAACTGGGTGTGCGTGAGCGCCTTGTCGAGCGCGGCGGCCAGCTTGGGCGACAGCGCCGTCAGGCGTTCCAGGATCGCCGGCACGTCTTCGTGGCGGAACAATTCGTGCAGGTATTCGCGCACCACCTTCGACACGTGCGTCGCGATCGCGCTCGGCACTTCGACCACCTGGTAGCCCAGACCCAGCGCATGCGCTTTCTGTTCGGGCAGGATCCACGTGATCGCCATCCCGTACGCCGGCTCGATGCCGGGGATGCCGTCGAGTTCGCCGTACACATTCGGCGACGGAATCGCCAGCAGGTGGTCGGGCATGACCTCGGCCTCGGCCACGACGGTGCCCGACAGGCTGATCGCATATTGTGTCGGGCGCAGCGCCAGGTCGTCACGCACCGAAATTGCCGGCAGCAGCATCCCCATCTGCTCCGACAGGCTCTGGCGCACACCCTTGATGCGCTTGGCCAGCGGCTCGGCCTGGGCGCGGTCGATCATGCCCACCAGCTTGTAGCCCACCGCCACCGTGACCGCCTGCACCACCGGCAGCGCCTGCCAATCGAGTTCGGGCACGCGGTCGTCGCGCAGGGCCGCCTCGATCTTGGCCACGCCCGCCACGTCCGGCGCAGCGATGCGCCCCGCCATCGTCCAGCCGACCCAGGCCAGCACGCCGGCGGCCACCGTGAAGAACCACCACGGCATGCCCGGCACGATCGCCAGGATCATCATCACGCCGGCGGCCGAATACAGCACGCCCGGCCGGGCCAGCAATTGCTGGCTGACCTGATCTTCGAGGTCGCCCGATTCGCCGATGCGCGTGACCAGGATCGCGGCAGCGGCCGACAGCAGCAGCGCCGGGATCTGGCCCACCAGACCATCACCGATCGTCAGCAGCGCGTAGACGCGGAACGAGTCCGCCAGCGGCAGGTCGTGCATCAGCGAACCGATGGCGATACCGCCGATCAGGTTGATGATCAGGATCAGGATCGAGGCGATGGCGTCGCCGCGCACGAATTTCGAGGCGCCGTCCATCGCGCCATAAAAGTCGGCTTCGGCCGCGACGTCCTTGCGCCGCGTGGTCGCCTGCTCCTGGTTCACCAGGCCAGCATTGAGGTCGGCGTCGATCGCCATCTGCTTGCCCGGCAGCGCATCGAGCGTGAATCGCGCCGAGACTTCCGAGATGCGCTCGGCGCCCTTGGTGACGACGATGAAGTTGATGATCATCAGGATCACGAACACCACCAGACCGACGACGAAATTACCGCCGATGACGACGTTGCCGAACGATTCGATGACCTGGCCGGCCGCATGCGTGCCTTCGTGGCCATGCAGCAGGACGACGCGGGTCGAGGCCACGTTCAGCGCCAGGCGCATCAGGGTGGTGCCCAGGATCACGGTCGGGAACACCGAGAAGTCGAGCGGGCGCTTGGCCGTCACGGCCACCAGAATCACGATCAGCGCCAGCACGATGTTGAAGGTAAACAGCACGTCGAGCAGGATCGGCGGCAGCGGCAGGATGATCATGCCCAGGAGCGCGATCAGGAACACGGGCGCGGCGAACTTGTGGCGGCGCAGCTCTCCCACGAAAGCGTTGAAGGTATTCGTTACGGTCATGCTGGAGCCTCACTCAGGTGCGGTGGTACGACCACCTCGTTGGGGAACCGGGGCGGCGCCTGGCGCCTGCCTGCACGGAACGCATTCAGTTGTAAAACATAATTCAGCACTTGCGACACGGCCTGGTACAACGGCGCGGGAATCTGTTGCTGCACCTGGCTCGTGTGATAGATCGCGCGCGCCAGCGGCGGCAGTTCCAGTGTTTCAATCTTGTTTTCGATGGCGATGCGGCGGATGAACAACGCCATCTCGTCGACGCCCTTGGCCACCACGAACGGCGCCTCGGCCCGGTCGACGTCGTACTTGAGCGCGACCGCGTAATGCTCGGGATTGACGATCACCACGTCGGCCGTCGGCACCGACTTGCGCACGCTTCGCTGGGCCAGCTGGTTTTGCAGCTGGCGGATGCGCTGCTTGATTTCGGGCCGGCCTTCGCTGCTCTTGTGCTCTTCCTTGATGTCCTGCTTGCTCATGCGCTGGTTGCGCATGAAGAGAAAACTCTGCACCGGCACGTCGATCAGCGCGAAGATCACGAACACCGTCACCAGCGCCATCAGTGCATCGAACACGAGACCGCCGCCGACCGCGATGGCGTTGTCCAGAGGCATGCGCTGCAACTCGATATAGCCCTTGATGCTGCCGTTCGAGACATGCCACAGCACGATGCCGAGCACGATGGCCTTGGCCGCTGACGTCAGAAAGCCCACCCAGTGCTTCTGCTTGAACAGGTTGCCCAGGTTGGTCAGCGGATTGAGGCGGCTGAACTTCGGCGCCAGGTTCTTGCCGCTGATGACAATCCCGCCCGGGATCGCACCGGCAATGACGATCGCCAGCGGCACGGCCAGCAATGGCAGTACCATGTGCACGAGCAGCAGCAGGGCTGACGAGAACACGGTCGACAGCGCGTTTTCCAGGTCGCCCGCCTCGCCCAGCGGCACGAACACGAGGCGAAACAGGTGGCGCATGTCGTCCAGATAACCGGGCAGCATCAGCATGAAGACCTTCAGGCTGATCAGGATGCCGACGGCCGTGGCCAGGTCGCGCGAACGCGCCACCTGGCCGTCGTCGCGCGCTTTCTTCAGCTTCTGGGCTGACGGCTTTTCGGTCTTGTCGCCGCTGCTGCTATCGGCCATGGGCCAGCCTCATTTGTTCGGTCAGCATTTCCAGCACCTGATTGGTCATCGAGATGTAGTGCTCGGGAATGAAGCGCACCAGCTGGATCAGCATCAGCAGGCCAAAAATCGTCACCAGCGAAAAACCCAGTGAAAACAGGTTCAGGCTGGGCGCGACGCGATTGAGAAACCCGAAGCCGATCTGCACCACCACGGTGGAAAACACGAGCGGCAGCGCCAGCAGGATCGCGGCGGCAAACACCCAGCTCAGGTTCAGCGCCACGGCCTCGAGCAGCATCGGCTGCAGGCCGCCACCGACCGGCCAGGCCAGAAAACTCTGGCCCAGCACCGCCACCAGCACCAGGTGCGCGTCGATGGCAAAGAACACCAGCATCGCCACCAGCGCCATCAGGCTCGAGATCACGTCCGAGGCCTGGCCGTTGACCGGGTCGTTCATCGTGGCCATCGAAAAGCCGATCTGGCTCGAGGCCAGGAAACCCAGCATGCTGATGGCCGCCATCGCGAACTGCATCGCCAGGCCGATGACGGCGCCGATCACGGCCTGCTCGAACATCGCCAGCACGCCGGCCAGCGAAAACGCATCCGGCATCGCGCCCTTGCTCGTGAGCGGCAGCATCAAAAACGACAGCACCACAGCCAGCAGCGCGCGCACCGGGATGGGGATCGTGCCATCGCCCAGCACGGGCGCGGTGATCATCATCGCCATGATGCGGCAGAACGGCCACCACAGGGCGCCGATCAGGGGCATCAGGAAGCCGTACAGTTCCATCGGCGCGCGCCCTGCCCTAGCCGACGAGCGTGGCGGCGCGCTGGAACACCGAGACGCAATAATCCATCAGCGTCGAGGTCATCCAGTGGCCGGCCAGGATCACGGCCAGCAGCGTCACCAGCAGGCGCGGCAGGAAACTCAGCGTCTGTTCATTGATCTGGGTGGCCGCCTGCACCAGCGCGACCAGCAGGCCAACCAGCAGGCCCGGGATCACCAGCACCATCACCATCAGCATGACAATCTGCAGGGCCTCGACCACGAGGTCGACGGCGATATCGGGACTCATTGCCAGTCTCCTGCGGCGGCACTAGTACGCATGGATGCTGCCGACCAGTGTGCTCACCGTGAGCGTCCAGCCATCGACCAGCACGAACAGCAGCAGCTTGAACGGCAGGGAAATGACAAGGGGCGAGAGCATCATCATGCCCATCGCCATCAGCACCGACGAGACCACCAGGTCGATGATCAAAAATGGGATGAACAGCATCGCCCCGATCTGGAACGCGGTCTTCAGTTCGGACAGCACGAACGCGGCCAGCTTGACCGGAAAGCTGTGCTGCTGCGGCGGCTGGGCCGTCGACTCGCCGGCCAGGCGCGCGACCTGTGCCAGCGAGGCCTTGCTGGTCTGGGCCAGCATGAAGCGCGAAACAGGCTGTTCGGCAATGCGCAGTGCGGTCTCGAGGCCGATCTTGTCCTGGTCGTACGGCAGGAACGCCTGGGTCCAGACCTGCTCGCCCACGGGGCGCATGACAAGGATGGTCAGGATCAGCGCGATGCCGGTGATGATCCGGGTGGGCAGGCCCTGCTGCAGGCCGAGGGCCTGGCGCAGCAGCGACAGCACGATCACGAAGCGCGTGAAGCAGGTCATCATCATGACCATCACGGGCAGCAGCCCGAGCAGCGTCATCAGCACCAGGATCTGCGACTTGACGCTCATCCCGGCGCTGGTGGACGTGGCGCCGGGCAGCACGCCGGCCAGCAGGTCCTGGTTCTGGGCGGCGGCCGGAACCGCAATCAGCAGGCCCACCAGCAGCGCCGACAGAAGCGCAGGGGCGCGGGCCCTGACGCCCCCGGTAACACGCATCATGGTGCGAGAATGTCCAGATTCAGGCCTTCGAGGTCGATCACCTTCAGACCGTACTGCTCGCCCGCGACGACCACTTCGGCGCGGCCGATCGGCGTGCCATTGACCTTGATGACCAGCGGCTCGCCGGCCAGCGAATCGAGCGGCAGCACCGACGACGGGCCGATGTCCATCAGTTCCTGCAGCGAAATGCGCACCGAACCGACTTCGAGCGTCAGCGTGACGGGGATACGCCGCATCATCTGCGGCAGCTGGCGCGCGCCGCTGCGTCCGGAGGCAGCGACTTGCAACGCATCCTCGCTGTCCAGATCGTCAATGATGACGTCGCCACTCAGTTGGTCGTTGAGATTCATGTCCATTATTCGGCATCTTCAAATGAGGTTAAACACAGCTTGCCCTTGTGCTCGGCCACCGCGGCGGTGAACAGGCGGGAATTGTCCAGCACTACATCGGCGCGACCGACCGATACCGGGATCACGTCGCCGATCTGCAGGCCAAACAGCGTGGCGAGCGTGACTTCCTTGCTCACCAGGCAGCCCTCGAGCTTGACTTCGAGGCGCGAGGCCAGCGGTTCGCGCGGCATGCGCGCACCACCCGCAGCGCGCACGGCGCCGCGGTCGGCCTTGATGCCCTGCAGCACACAGGCCATCAGGGCGTGGTCGAGACCAATCCAGATCTGACCTTCGGGCGCGGCCTGGGTCGGCTCATCGGTATCGCGCCGGCCGTACTGGGCACGCAGCACGGCGCGCAGTACCCAGCCGGTCTTGCCAGGCGCGCTGGCCGGCACCACCGCAGCGCCAGCGACCGCCGGCAACGGCACGGGCGCAGCGTCCACCCGGGCCAGGCCATCGGCCACGCGCGCATCGAGCAGACCGGCCAGTTGCTGGGCCAGCGTGGCGGCGAGCCGTTCTTCGGTGGCCGTGACGCGTTCCATGACCGGATTTTGCTGCGCTGCAGCAGATGGCGCCGGCTGACGGCGTGCATAACGCCCTTCCAGCAGTCCCAACAGCAGGTTGCGCTCGAAGGCAACGGCCGCCACGCCGTAGTGGCCGCTTACTCCCAGCCAGCGCAATCCGGGCTGATCGGGTGCCCGTTCGAACGACAACTGTTCGAGGCGGTATGCGCCCCAGTGCCGGCGTCCGCCAGGCGATGCCATTTCGCTACCAATCGCCTCGGCCAGCCCGGCAGCGA
Organism: Oxalobacteraceae sp. CFBP 13730; assembly: GCA_014841835.1. Lineage (GTDB taxonomy): Bacteria > Pseudomonadota > Gammaproteobacteria > Burkholderiales > Burkholderiaceae_D > Telluria. Next base: position 826,805 of record JACYUQ010000001.1, read on the forward strand.
ACGCCGGCAGCAGATGCACCGGACGCCCCAGCAAGCACGGGTCGAGCACCTGGTGGTCGCGTCGTCGGTCAAGTTGATTAATTGCCATCTGTCTTTGTTGAAAGTTAATGTCACATTGTTTTGATTCCGTGCAGCAATAATTATACAGCGAGTTCAAACGTCGCAACTTTGACATATCGCTTTGATTTATCATTTGCCCTACGGTAATATTGAGTCACTGCATTGCAGCATCTCCCCTCTGCAGAGTGACAGTCAGGGTAATCTGCCTCAGCGCGACAGGGTACCGTTCATACAAGCCTGCACCGCGCCAGTCTCCGATTTAACAAATTTCAGCGAAGAAATTACCAAAAAGTTGTGAAATTTTGTCGCCGATGAACAACAATACTTCTTCAAGGAACCACGATGGCAAATGAACTTGCAGGCCTGATCCGGGCTGATCTTGCACAACTGAGCAATGACGCAAGCCGCCTGGCGATCAACCCCGCCTCGGCTTCATTTGCCGGGCTCGGTGCGCCAACCGGTGGCGCCGACGCGTTTTCCTTTACCCAGGCCATGCAAAGCGCCATCGCCGGTGTCGACGCCCAGGACCAGGCTGCAAGCGCCCGCGTCACGGCGGTCGAAACCGGCAAGAGCGACGACCTGGTCGGCGCCATGCTGGCCAGCCAGGAAGCCAGCCTCTCGTTCTCGATGCTGATGCAAGTACGCAACAAGGTCATGGGCGCAGTCGATGAACTGCTCAAGCTCCCGATCTGATTTTTTCGACAAGCGACGCTCACGTGCTCTCCTCTCTCAAGTCCTCCTTCAGCGGCAAGCTCGCGCTGCCCGCGCTGCCACCGCTGCTGCGCAATAATCTGCCGCTGATGCTTGGCCTGGCCATGGCGGTCACGGCTGCCGTCATGATGTTCCTGTGGCAGGATCAATCGAGCTACAAACCGGTCTTCGGTGCGCGCGAGAAAGTCGTCGCCGCCGACATGATGACGGTGCTGGAAGCCGAACAGATTCCCTACCGCGTGCATCCGGACAGCGGCCAGGTCATGGTCCCGTCGTCGCAGCTGGGCAAGGTGCGCATGCTGCTCGCGGCCAAGGGCGTGACCGCCCAGCTGCCGGCCGGTCTCGAACTGATGGACCGTAACGACCCGCTCGGCGTGTCGCAGTTCGTGCAGGACGTACGCTTCCGGCGCGGCCTGGAAGGCGAGCTCGCGCAAAGCATCCTGGCGATGGATTCGATCGCCAGTGCGCGCGTGCACCTGGCCATTGCAAAGACCAGTTCGTTCGTGACGGGCAATGCCGATGGCAACTCGGCGTCGGTCGTGGTGGCCGTCAAGCCGGGCCGCAGCCTGGGCAACGAACAGATCGCCGCGATCGTCAACCTGGTCTCGGGCAGCGTCGCGGGGCTATCGCCCCAGCGCGTCTCGCTGGTCGACCAGGCCGGCAATTACCTGTCCTCGCGCATCGACCTGGCCGACGGCTTCGATGGCGCCGCGCAGGGCGATACCGCCGCCAAGCGCCATGCCGACGAGGTCCGATCCAACGTCAACGACCTGCTCGCGCCGATCCTCGGCATGGCCAACTACAAGGTCAGCGTGACCGCCGCCGTGGACAACGACCGCGTCGACGAGACACAGGAAAAATACGGCGAAGCGCCGAAGGTCACGAGCGAGGCGATGCGCGAAGAGATGGAAAAGAGCCGGATGGCGATGGGCGTGCCGGGCACGCTGTCGAACCGGCCGCCAGCGCCCGCTACTGCGGAAACGGCAGGCGCCGCGCCTGCCGAAAAAGCCGACGACGGCAACGCCCGCAAGAACGCCACCACGCGCCAGTACGCGTATGACCGCGCGATCACGCAGATCAAGCGCGAACGCGGCCGCCTGAAAAAACTGTCGGTGGCCGTGGTGCTCAACACCACCAGCGCTGCCGATGGCAAGGCATGGACGCCCGCAGAGCTGACGAATATCGAGAAAATCCTGGCCGGCGGCCTGGGCATCGACGCTGCGCGGGGCGACGTGCTGGCCGTGTCGGCCATGAAGTTCCCGGCTGCGCCGGTCGAACAGGCATGGTGGCAGGAACGCGACAACATCGTCGACATGGCGAGCTGGGCCCTGTGGGCCATTGGTGCAGTGCTGGCGTATTTCCTGCTGGCCCGGCCGCTGCTGCGCGCCGCCACCTCGCGCCTGGCGCCGCCATCGCCGACGTCGGCCACGCCTGCTCTGGCGGGCGCTGCCGCAGCACCGCTGACCGCGCTGCCGGCCGGCGTCACGGCGCTCGAAGCGCCGGCGGCGGGCGGCCCGGGCGCCGTCATTCCCCTCCTCGAGAACTATGACTTGCCGCCGTCCGGCTCGCCGGTCGACGTCATGGTCGATCACCTGAGAGTGTTGGCGGCCAAAGAGCCGGAGCGCGTCGCCGAAGTCGTCAAACAATGGGTACAGAAAAAACATGGCCGAACTGAATAACGTGGAAGACAACGACCTCGAGGCCGGTCTGAGCCCGGTCGAACAGGCGGCCATCGTGCTGCTGTCGATCGGCGAAGAGCAGGCTGCGGCCGTGCTGCGCTGCCTCGAGCGCGACGAGTTGATGGAACTGACGCAGGTCATGTCGCGCATGAGCGGCATCAAGGTCGACACCGTCAAATCGGCGCTGCAGACTTTCTTCGACGACTACCGCCAGCAAAGCGGTCTGCATGGCGCCTCGCGCAGCTACCTGAAGCGCTCGCTCGACCTGGCATTGGGCAGCGACATCGCCAACAGCGTGCTCAATTCGATCTATGGCGATGCGATCCGCCCGAAAATGGCGCGCCTGCAGTACGCGTCGCCGAAGTGGCTGGCCGAATTCGTCTCGAGCGAGCACGTGCAAATGCAGGCCGTGTTCCTGGCCTTCCTGCCGCCGGCCCTGGCCTCGCAGATTCTCGAAGCGCTGCCGCTGGAAGGCCGCGAGCTGGTGCTCTTGAACATGGCGCGCCTGGACGAGATCGACCGCGACGTGCTGCACGAACTCGAAGAACTGGTGGGCCGCTGCCTGGCCGCGCTCGACACGCAGAGCGCCAGCGTCGAAGGCGTGCGCCAGGTCGCCGACATCCTCAACCGCCTGCAGGACAACCGCGCCGGCATGGTCGAACTGCTGCGCGCCCACGATCCCGAGGTCGTCTCGCAGATCGAGATGTCGATGTACGACTTCTTCATCCTGTCGCGCCAGACCGAACAGGTCATCGCGCGCCTGCTCGACGATGTGCCGCTGGAACAGTGGGCGATTGCGCTGAAAGGCGCCGAAGCCCCGCTGCGCGACGCCATCCTGGCCGCGATGCCGCGCCGCCAGGCGCAAAGCTTCGAAGACCTGATGCGCCGCTCCGGACCGGTGCCGATGTCGCGCATCGAGCAGACCCGCCGCGAAATCATGACCACGGTCAAGGAACTGGCCGACGCCGGCGAGATCGACATCCAGCTGTTTGCCGAGGCGACTGCCGAATGAAACCGTTTCGCGCTTATCACTTTCCGCCGCTGCACCAGTTCAGCGCGGCGCGCCCTGCCGGCGCGTCCGCCGGTGCGGCCGGTGGCAATGCCGCCGACGAGTGGCAGAGCGCGCTGGCCGACGGCTATCGCCAGGGCCAGCGTGACGGGTACGAAGTCGGCCTGGACCAGGGCCGCGCCGACGGTATTGCAGCAGGCAAGATCGAGGGCCTCGAACGGGGTATCGACGAAGGCCGCGCGATGGCGCTCGAGAGCTTCGAACAACTGGCCAAGCCGGTCGATGCGATGCTCAAGAGTCTCAAGAAACTCAAGACCGACCTGCGCGCCGCGCAGCGCACCGAAGTGGTCGACCTGGTCGGCAAGATCGCGCGCCAGGTGATCCGCGCCGAGCTGGCGCTGCAACCGGTGCAGCTGCTCTCGCTGGTCGAGGAAGCGCTGGCCGTGATGCCGCCGTCACGCGATCAGGTTGAAGTGTTCATGAATCCGGAAGAACTGCGCCGCGTGCTGGAGCTCGATCCGAAGCGCGCCAAGAAGTGGACCATCCTGCCCGACCCGGCGCTCGATGCCGGCGAATGCCGCGTGCGCTCGGGCGACCATGAAGTCGATGCCGGTTGCCAGGGGCGCCTGACGGCCGTCATGGAACAGGTGCATCAGCAGTTGCTCGGCGAAAGCGAGCAGGCATGACGGGGTTGGCACATTCGCTGGCCGATTCGCTGCGCGCCGTCGAACTTGGCGCGGTGCCGGTGGCCACGCCGACCGGGCGCCTGGTCGGCGCCCAGGGGTTGCTGCTGGAAGCGAGCGGCTGCCGCCTGCACACGGGCCAGCGCTGCCGCATCGAGACCGTCGATGGCGAATGGCTCGATGCGCAGGTGGTCGGCTTTCGCGACAAGGTCTCGTATCTGATGCCGTTCAAGAAGGCGACCGGCCTGGCCACCGGCGCGCGCGTGCTGCCGGCAACCGACAAGGGCGACCTGATGATCGGCCCGAGCTGGATGGGCCGCATGGTCAATGGCCTGGGCGAACCGATCGACGGCCTGGGCCGCCTGGGTGGCGATCAGCCGCTCGCCCCTGCCCCGCCGCGCGTCAATCCGCTCAAGAAAACCCCGGTGGACGAACCGCTTGACGTCGGCGTACGCGCCATCAACGCGATGCTCACGATTGGCAAGGGCCAGCGCGTCGGCCTGATGGCCGGCTCCGGCGTGGGCAAATCGGTACTGCTGGGCCTGATCACGCGCCAGACCGTGGCCGATGTGGTCGTGGTTGGCCTGATTGGCGAGCGCAATCGCGAAGTGCGCGAATTCGTCGAGCGCTCGCTCGGACCCGAGGGTCTGAAGCGCGCTGTCCTGGTGGTCGCCCCGGCCGACGACAGCCCGTTGATGCGGGTCATGGCGACCGAGCTGTGTCATGCAGTAGCGGCGCATTTCCGCGACCGCGGCCAGAACGTACTGCTGCTGTGCGATTCGCTGACCCGCTACGCGATGGCGCTGCGCGAAGTGGCGCTGTCGCTGGGCGAGCCCCCCGCCACGCGCGGCTATCCGCCGTCGGTGTTTTCGAACATGCCGCAACTGGTGGAATCGGCCGGCAACGGCGAGAACCCGCAAGGCAGCATGAGTGCGATCTACACGGTGCTGGCCGAAGGCGACGACCAGCAGGATCCGGTGGTCGACTCGGCGCGCGCGATCCTGGATGGCCACATCGTGCTCACGCGCGAGCTGGCCGAGCGTGGCCACTATCCGGCGATCGACGTTGCGCAGTCGATCTCGCGCTGCATGGCGCAGGTGGTGACGCCGGAACACACGCTGGCCGCGCGCAAGCTCAAGGCAGCGCTGGCGCGCCACGCGCGCGTGCGTGACCTGATTCCGCTGGGCGCGTATGTGCCGGGCGCCGATCCGGAAACCGACCGCGCGGTGCAGCTGCAACCGCATATCGAGGCGTTCCTGTGCCAGGGCACGCGTGAAGGCGCCCCCATCGACAATTGCATCGACGCCCTGAAAGCGATCATGGCATGACGCGTTCAACGACCATCCGCAGCCTTGGCACCCTGGTGCAGTTGCGTTCGACCCAGGTCGAGCGCCTGGAAGCCGACCTGGCCAGCCAGGAAGCAACACGGGTGCGCTACCAGAACAACCTGGATCGCCTGACGGCGCTGACGCACGGCAGCGGCGCATCGGGCGCGGCGCTGCAGGTCAATCCGGCGATGGCGCTGAACTGCGGCGCCTACAAGCAGGGCGTGATGGCGCTGGCCGACAGCCACCGCATCGACCTGTCGTTGCACCAGGCAAACATGGCGGTCTCGCAGAGCCGGCTCAAGGATGCCTGGGTCGGTCGCGAACTGCTGGGCAAGGTGCTGGCCCGTACCCAGAGCGCGCATGCGGCCGAGAATGAACGCGCTACCCGCAAGCGCGAAGACGATATCGCCACCCAATCCTGGCTGGCCGGGCAGGCTTGAGCCGGCCCGACGAGCACACGCAATCACAAGGAGCACGCACCATGGCAACGGCAATCACCTCACCGACCTACGATCCCATTCCGACCGCCACCAATCTGGCGGACAAATACGTCGCGCCGCGCCAGCAGATCCTGACGACGCAGCTGGCCAACGCCACGGCCGCCGAGCGTGGCCTGACCGAGATGAACTCGGCGCTGCTGGCCTTCCAGACCAGCCTGACGGCGCTCACGGGCGCGAACAAGACGGTGTTCGCGCAGTCCGCCGTGTTCGGCGACACCACGGTCGGCAGCGCCACTGCCAGCAGCAAGGCCGCCGCCGGCACGTATGCGTTCTTCGTCAAGCAGATCGCCACGGCCAGCCAGGTCTCGCTCACGGGCCTGACCGACAACACCGGCGTGGCCGGCACGCTCAAACTGAACATGGGCGGCGCCCTCGCCTTTGACGTCGACATGGCCGCCGCCAACACCGACGGCGGCGCGCTGAGCACGCGCGAACTGGCCGCCGCCATCAATGGCGCTGCCGGCAACGGGGGCAAGGTCACGGCGTCGATCATCACGACCAACGGTACCTCGGAGCTGATTCTGACCGCCAGGGACACCGGCCTGAATTCGGCGATCACGCTCGATACGAGCGGCATCACCGGCACCTCCAGCCTGGCCGATGCCAATGCCGATCCGGCGCGGCGCCGGGTGCTGGTCGAGGCGCAGGATGCCGAGATCCGCGTCGGCGCCGAGAACGGCACCGCGATCACGCAGGCCAGCAACACCTTCACCGCCATCGATGGCGTCAGCATGACGTTCACCAGGGCCCATGCAACCGGCGCCGCGCCCGTCACACTGACCGTATCGGCCGACACCACCACCAGCACGGCCAATGTGCAGGCGTTCGTCGACGCCTTCAACAAGCTCAAGACCACCCTGAGCAAGCTGACCGCCAGCGGCGACTCCGCCAAGGGCGTTGCCGCTGGCACGTTCGCGAATGACAGCGGGGTGCGTGCGCTGAACGACCGTCTCGGGACGCTGCTGCGGCCGGCCAATGGCGACTCGCTGGCCGCCTACGGCATTATTTCCACGCGCACCGGCACGCTCGAACTGGACGCGAAGCGCCTGACCAGCCAGCTGGCCGTCAATCCGACCGGCCTGGACGCCCTGATCGGGGCGCCAAGTTCGTCGGCGCCGAGCGGCATCGCCGGCGCGCTCGACAATTACCTGAAAACCTGGAGCAGCAGCGTCGACGGCCAGATCAAGCTGCGCCGCGAACAGACAACCAGCGAGCAATCGCGCCTGAGTGCGCGCCAGGCGTCGCTCGACGGGCAGCACGAAGCAGCCTATCAGCGCTACCTGCGTCAATTCACCCAGCTGCAGAACATGCAGTCCGTGATGAACAACAACGTGTCCCTGTTCGATGCCCTGTTCGGCAACGACAAATAACCACAGCCGGATCCCCATCATGTCCAATCAAGAAGCTTACGGCAGTTACCACGCAGTGAACCTGGATGCGCAGACCACGCGCGCCTCGCCGGTCGACCTGGTGCTGCTGCTCACGGACGGCCTGCTCGACGAACTGGCGCGCGCCCGCGCGCACATCGTCGCGCGCCGCTACGAACAGAAGGCCAACAGCATCAACAAATGCGTCGAGATCATCAACGGTCTGGCCAGCTCGCTCGACTTCGACGGCGGCGGCGACACGGTCGCCAACCTGGCGCGCATCTACGATTTCTGCGCGGGTCACCTGCACACCGCTGGCATCAAGCTCGATCCTGACATGGTCGATGAAGTCATCCGCATCCTGTCGACGATTCGCCAGGGCTGGAAAGGCGTGCAGGAACGCAATGGATAGGTCACCCGCCATCGGACGCCTGGGCGCGCAGCTCGACGCCGCTGCCAGCGGCGCCGACTGGGATGCCCTCGCGCGGGCCGTGCACGGCCTGGCGCGCCAGCTGCAGGCCCTGGCCGTCAAGGGTCCGTGGAGCGCCGCCGAGCGCGCGGCCCTGCAGCGCCTGCGTGCGTCGCACGAGCGCGCCGCACAGGCGGGCGCCGCTGCCGCTGCCGGCCTGCAGGCCCGGATGGACGAGATGCGTGACAACAAGGAAGGCTGGATGGCCTATGCCCTCGCGGGCGCAACCGAACCTGGCGAGAACGTGCGATGAATTTTGCGATGAACAGCAGCATGACGACGACAATGAAACCGGCTGGCAGCATGGCCGGCAACCCTGCGCCGGCAGCATCCACCGCCGCCCCCGATGCGATAGCGCCCGATGCGCTTGCGCCATCCGCCGGCGCAGCCGGTACGGCAGCGCCGGGCCAGGCCCCGGCCGCTGCTTTGCCATTCGGTCACTGGATCAAGCTCGGGGGCGCGCTGCCCGATGTCACCGCCAACACGCCGCAGCAGGATCTCGTGGCGGCGCCGGGCGAAGATGCGGGCGAGGCCGAGGCAGCGGTGGACGATGACGTCGCCCCCGACGCCCTGCTGGGCGCGATGGCGCCGATGCTGGCGCCGGCAGCGCTGCCCGCGATGATGCTGGCGATGCAGACTGCGAAACCGGGCGTTGCCGGTGATGCCGCCAGCGCGCCGTCCGACGAAGCCGCAGGCGGCTCGCTTGCCGGCGCGCCGGGCACGGTCGCCCAGGCGATCGGCGCACGCACCGCCCCCCTGGTGCCGGTTGCAGCAACGGCGCTCACGCCATCGGCCGCCCAGGCAGCCAGCGTCGTGGCAGCAGCCCGGCCCGATCCGGGAGCCGCCCAGTCCGTCGCGGCGCAGCCGAACGCCGTGCCGGCTGTCGAGGCGGCCGCTGCACCGGTCTCGGGCGAGGCCGCGGCCGATGCCGGCGCCGATGCAACCCCGGTCACGGCAGGTCCCGGTGCGCTCGCCAGCATGGCGCCGGCAAGCGCGCGCAGCGCCGACAGCATCGTGCTGGCCGGCCCGCCGACCGCATGGCGCCAGAACCTGCACGAGGCGCTCGGCGAACGCCTGCAGCTCCAGCTTGGCCGCAACATCGAGCAGGCCACGATCCGCCTGGAGCCGCCGATGCTGGGCCGCATCGAGATCGCGATCCGCCACAGCGCCGGCAACCTGGAAATCCACATCGCCGCGTCCAACAGCGAAGTGCTGCGCCAGCTGAACACGGTCAGCGACAGCCTGCGCAGCGACCTCGCCGGCCGCCAGTACGGCAGCGTCTCGGTCAACGTCAGCGACGTGCCGCGCATGCAGGCCAGCGCCCAGACCGGTGGCCACACCCCGGGTCAGGGCCAGGCCGATGCCCAGGGCCGTTCGCGCCAGGAACAGGAACAGGCCCGTGCCCCCGGGCGCGCGCTGCATGACGAGACCAGCCCCGGCTCCACCCTTTTTTCGATGAACTGACACGCCCCCCATGAAAGCAAAACTGATCATTGCCATTGCCGCCGTCGTCGTTGTCGTGGCGGCCGCCGCGGGTGGCGCCATGTGGTACACGAGCAAGACTGCAAGCACCGCCGTGGCCGCCAAGCCGGCGCCAGAAACCAAGCTGACCAAGTACGTCACGCTGGACAAGGTGATTGTGATGCTGCGCCGCGCCCCGGCCGAGCAGTCCACGCATTACCTGTCGGTCGACCTGGTACTGGCCACCACGGCAGAGGGCGAAAAAGCCACCAAGGAACAATTGCCGCTGCTGCGCAGCATCGTCGTGTCCGCGCTGTCGGCCCGCACGATGGCCGAAGCGTCGGGCATGACGGTGGACCAGTACGCGGCCGAGCTGAACAAGGTCTTCAATGCCAACTACGCGAAGGAAAACCACATCAAGCCGTTTTCCGAAGTCATGGTCGGCAAGCTGATCATCGAGTGATACGCAGCCTGATCCCGGAGACGCCGTGGCCTATATGACCGATTACGCCGATGCTGCTGCCAGCGAATATGGCGAGGCGGTGGCCAGCGCGGGCTTGTCGCCGCAGGACGAGTCGCGTCACCTGCTGGCGTATGCGCCGCTGGTCAAGCGCATCGCACGCCAGCTCGGCAGCCAGGTCTCGGGCGCGATGGGACGCGAGGACATGGAACAGATCGGCCTGATGGGCCTGCTGGAGGCGCTGCGCCGCTATGGCGCGCCCGACACCGGGTTCTCGAGCTACGCCGCGCTGCGCGTGCGCGGCGCGATCCTGGACGAATTGCGGCGCCAGGACTGGCGCCCGCGCGCGGTGCGCCAGGACAGCCACCGCCAGCGCGACGCCCTGCGCGCACTCACGCGCAGCCTGGGCCGCGAGCCGAACGAACAGGAAGCGGCGAGCGCGCTGGGCCTGAGCGCAGGCGACTACCAGCAATATCTGCTGGCCGAAAGCGCCGAAGAAATGCTCAGCTTCGACGAGGTGCTGCAGGAAGCAGTCGGGGCCGAGCACCACACGCCCGGCCCCGAAGACGCCTACATGGTGCGGCGCAGCCTGGAACAGGCGCTGGCCAAACTGAACGACAAGGAACAGCGCGTGATCCAGATGATCTACGAGTTCGAGCTGAGCTACAAGGAAATCGCCGCCGTGCTCGACCTGTCCGACGCGCGCGTCTGCCAGCTCAACAAGAGCGCGCTGGCCAAAATGAACACCGCGCTGCGACGCGACTGAACTCAACAAAGAAACCGCCAGAAAGGCACACGTCATGCAGCAATTACTCGGTATCGCCATCGTGCTCGGCGCCGTCTTCGGGGGCTTTACCCTGATGGGCGGCACCTTCACCTCGATCTTCCACCCGATCGAGCTGTTGATCATCGGCGGCGCTGCCCTTGGCGCGCTGGTGCTCGGCAACCCGAAGCACGTCCTGGCCGAATTGGGTCACCAGCTCAAGAAGGTAGCGGCGCGCAAGAAACACGACTCGGAATTCCAGCGCCAGCTGCTGCTCCTGATGTACGAGCTGCTGCAGACGGCTGCCGGTGGCCTGAAGGCACTGGATGCACACGTCGAGGCGCCTGCCGAAAGCCCGCTGTTCCAGCGCTATCCGGCCATCCTCGACGAGACCAAGCTCCTGGCCTTCATCGTCGACAACTTCCGCCTGATGGCCATGGGCAAGATCAACGCGCACGAGCTCGAAGGCGTGCTCGAGCAGGAGCTCGAAGCCATCCACGAAGAGCTGACGCAGCCGGCCAAATCGCTGCAGAAGATCGCCGAGGCGATGCCGGGCTTCGGCATCCTGGCGGCCGTGCTGGGCATCGTGATGGCCATGTACTCGGTCTCGGGCGGCGCCGATTCGGGCGAGATCGCCGAAAAGATCGGCGCGGCCATGGTTGGCACTTTCATCGGCATCTTCGCCTGCTACGGCGTGCTCGAGCCGCTGGCCAACCTGATGAAGCAGACGGTCAACTCGGACGCCTCGACGATGGAAACCGTCAAGGTCGTGCTGTGCACCCACGTAGCCGGCAAGCCGGCCCTGCTGGCGATCGACGCCGGGCGCCGCCTCATCCAGCTGAATACCAAGCCCAGCTTTGCCCAGCTCGAACAGTGGATCAACGCGATGGGCGGCGAAGACGAATCGCAGAACAAGCGCCGGCGCGCCGCCGACCGCATGACGGGGTAACACGTGTCGAAAACGAACGACAAACACGAATCGACCATCGTCAAGCGCGGTGGCGGCAAGCACCAGCATGACGAACATGGCGGCGCCTGGAAAGTCGCGTTCGCCGACTTCTGCCTGGCGCTGATGGCCCTGTTCCTGGTGCTGTGGCTGATCGCCTCGCGCGAACAGCAGAACCTGAAAGCCATCATCAGCGAGGCCACCGAGAGCGGCATGCTCGAAGGCCAGGGCCAGAAACCGGCCATCTCGAGCGAACCCAGCGGTAGCCTGATCGAACGCTTCCCGGTCCCGCACACGGGCAATGGCGGCCCCGGCAATCCGGGCAGCGGGGGCGATGCGGGCGCGCCGAAGGTCGGCTACGAAACCCCGGCCGACCTCACCGCCCTGTCGAAGGCGCTGACCGAACTGTCGGTGGAAGCAGGACTGGCGCCGAACCTGGCCACCGTGGTCACGCCGTACGGCTTGCGCGTGATGCTGCACGACACCGACAAGCAGGGCATGTTCATGCGCGGCAGTGCCCTGCCCACCGGCCGCTTCGCGCGCCTGTTGCAAAAGATGGGACCGCTGTTTGGCCGGATGCGCAACCAGATGCTGATCGTCGGCCACACCGATGCCAGCCGCTACGCCGGCATCGACCGCGGTGCGTATTCGAACTGGGCGCTCTCGACCGACCGCGCGCTGTCGGCACGGGCCCAGCTGCTCACCGGCGGCATGCGCACCGACACCGTGCTGCAAGTGGTGGGCATGGCCGACCGCGGCCCGCTGCATCCCGAGCAGCCGCTCGATGGCAAGAACCGCCGCATCGAACTCTTGATCCTGACCAGCGCGCAGTCGCGTGCAGTGGCGGGCATGTTCGGCGCGCCGGCGGCCGGTGCGCCAGCTGCCAAAACACTGGTCGGGAACGCAGGTGCCGGCGCGACCGTCAGCCTGCCCGACGCGGCGGCACTGGAAACACTGCGCGGCCAGTTGCCGACATCGCCATGACCATCCATACCAAATCACGAGGTAACCGCATGAAAATCTCCGGCACATCGTCGTCCGCCATCACCACCGTGACGCCCGGCGCCGGTGCAGTGTCGGTACCGGTCCAGACCGAAGCACCGGCAGCACCGGCAGCCGCCTTGCAGTCGGCGGTGCTGCAGCCGGCCGCCGATGCGCTCAGCGCGATGCCGGACTTCGACGCGGTGCGTGTGGCCGAACTGCGCGAGGCACTCGCACGCGGCGAGCTGCCGTTCGATGCCGGGCGCCTGGCCGGCCTGATTCAAAAATTCCACTCGGGACGCTGAGCATGGCCACCCTCACCCGCACCCATGCCAACGCGCTGCTTGCCGATGGCGTCACCCAGGACGTCAACGAAGCGGCCACCATCCTGATGCTGCTCGAACGCCAGTTCGACGCTGCCGTACGCCACCGCAGCGCCGATCTGAGCACGCTGGCCGAGCAACTCACGCCGCTGCTCGAAGCCATGGAAGCGCGCCGCCAGCAGCGCGTGACGCTGGTGCGCGCACTGCTCGGGCCACAGGGAACGATGGCGCAGTACGGCGCGACACTGGCGCCAGCCGCGCGCACCGCCTTCGAAGCGGCATGGCAGGCGCTGGAGCAGACGGTGCGCGCCTGCAAGGACGCAACGCTGCGCAACGGCCAGTTGCTGGCCGAACAGCACGGCATCATGCAGCGTGTGCTGCACGGCGAGGAGCAGTTGTATGCGCCACGTTGACCTGACAACCCGGGCCACCGCGCCAACCGCAGCGACGAGCGCAACGAACGCGACGCGACCGACCGCCGCACCCGGCGGCGGCACGGGGTTTGGCAGCCTGTTGAACGATGTCGCCAGTGAAGTGTCCGCCTACATCCAGCATGGCGACGCGGACGGTGGCGCTGCCAGCACGCTGAGCGCCGAAGGTGCGCTGCTGCGCGCACGCGCCACCGGCCTGATCATGGATGGTACCGAGAGCGCCGACGGTGTCGAGGCGCCGAACGCCGCCAGGCCGCCGCAGCAGCAGGCATTTTTGGACAGCATCGCGCCCTGGGCGCGCCAGGCGGCGCAGCAGCTCGGCGTGGCGCCGGAGCTGGTGCAAGCCCACGCGGCACTCGAATCGGGCTGGGGCCAGCGGCCGCTGCGCGTCGAGGGCGGCGCCAGCAGCCACAACCTGTTCGGCATCAAGGCCGGGCCGCGCTGGCACGGCGCAACAGGCGACTCGACCACCACCGAATACGTGAACGGCGCGGCGCTGACCACCCGTGAGCGCTTTCGCGCTTATCCGGATGCAGCCAGCGCGTTCCAGGACTATGCGCGCGTGTTGCTGGACAACCCGCGCTACCGCGGCGCGCTCAACACGGGCAATGACGCGCAGGCCTTCGCGCAGGGACTGGCGCGTGGCGGTTACGCCACCGACCCCGACTACGCGTCGAAACTGGCGCGCATCGCCGGCAAGCTGCAGGGCATGGCAGATTGATGCCTGGCTTGACGCGTCATTCGCCCAGCGGCAAGTCGAGCGGCTGGACCGCGCCGGCGCCGACCACGCGCATGCGCACGACCTGGCCGCTGGCGCTGTTCTTGACCCGCACCACCGCGCCGCGCGCGCCGGCATCGAGCGCCTCGCCGGCCATGCTCACTTCGATGCCATCCTGGCGTGCCACCATCATCACGCCGTCGCCGCGTTTGACGACGACGGGTGCGGCCAGGCTGCCCACGCGCAGCACATCGCCTGCGCGCAGGCTGCGCCGGCTCGACTGGCCGACGACATTGGCCAGCACCCCGACCGGATCGGCGATATTGGTGATGTCGCGCCGTTCGAGGGCAACATCGGACTCGCCGAGCACCGTATTGGGCGACAACGGCGCGCTGGCCACCGCCACCATGGCCGACACCCGTGCGCGCACGATGAATTCATGGCGCCAGCCGTTGCCGTCCGGGCAACGGGCAACAAAACGCATGCGCGCCGGCTGGCGCGTGTCAACGGTCTCGATGGCGGGCGCCACGCTGCAGGCGGGCGCCGGCCGGCTGCTGACCACGGCCAGATCGAACTCGGGTTCGCTCAAACCACTGGCGGCAGCGACTTTTTCGAGCTCATCACGCGCAATCTGTTGTATCTGTGCGGAAAGAGTTTGCGCTGACCATGCTGTGGTGCACAACACACAGGTTACAATAATCAGTATTGCCTTACGGAAATCCATAGGTGGAAAATGTTGGTCAGGCGGAAATAACCATTCTAACCAATCCCACTGCACTTCACCGGAGAATCGCCATGTCGATTAATTTCAAGGATGCGTTGGGCGTCCACGCCGACGCACTCCAGTTGCGCGCCGAACGCACCCGCGTCCTGGCCGCCAACATCGCCAACGAAAGCACGCCGGGCTATACCGCCCGCGACATCGATTTCGCCAGTGCATTGCAGGACCAGCGCGATAGCGAAGACGGCATGCCGACCCTGTCCGCGGACGGTCCGCTGTACCGCGTCCCGTACCAGGCCAGCGCCGATGGCAACACCGTCGAAATCGGTGTCGAGCAGGCAGCGTTTTCGCAGAACGCATCCGACTTCCAGACCAGCCTCACCTTCATCAACATGAAGTTGCGCGGCCTGAACAAAGTCATCACCGGTCAGTAAGGAGCATCGCATGGGATTCAAGGATATTTCACAGATTGCAGGCTCGGCCATGGCGGCCCAGACCGTGCGCATGAACACGATCGCCAGCAACCTGGCCAACGCGAACGCGGTGGCGGGCACCGAGGCGGATGCCTACCGCGCGCGCAAGCCCGTGTTCGCTGCGATGCTGGGCGACGGCGGCACTGCCAGCGTGCAGGTGCTGGACGTGGTCGAATCGAGCGCGCCGCTGCGCCGCATGCACGAACCGGACAATCCGCTGGCCGATGCCGACGGCATGGTGTTCTACGCGAACGTCAACGAAGTGGCCGAAATGGCCGACATGATGGCCGCCTCGCGCGCCTTCGAGACCAATGTCGAGGTGATGGGCCGCATCAAGTCGATGCAGCAGTCGCTGATGCGCATGGGAGAGAGCTGATCATGGTGACCACCACCTCGAATGCATTCGGCCTGAACGGCAACGCGAACGGCAGCACGGGCAGCAATGCCGTCGCCCCGGCCGCCAGCCCCGTCAGCGCCAACAAGGACATGTTCACCAAGCTGCTGGTCGCGCAGATCCGTAACCAGGATCCGCTGGCGCCATCGGACCCGGCCACGTTCGTCAATCAGCTGTCGCAGCTGTCGCAGACCGAAGCGCTGGAAAACATGACCCAGACTACCTCTGCCAGCGCCACCATGCTGCAAAGCCTGCAGGTGCTGGCCATGGGCGGCCAGGTCGGCAACCAGGTGTCGGTCGAGACGAGCCGCGTGCAACTGGGCGAGACCCCGCTGCAGGGCACCGTCCAGCTGGGCGGGGCCAGCAGCCTGACGCAGCTGGTACTCACCGGCGCCACCGGCGTGCAGACCCGGATCGAGTTGCCGCCGCATGCCGCGGGCGCGCAGCCTTTCACGATCGACCCGGCAAAACTCGGCCTGCCAGCCGGCAAGTACAGCATTGCTGCTGAAGCCGCCGACGGCACCAAACCTGCAGTGGAAATCGACGGACGCCTGAACAGCGTGCGCCTGTCGGGGACCGGCGGCATCGTCATGCAGGTGGCCGGCATCGGCGATGTCGAGCCGGGCTGGATCACGGGTTTCAACGGCAAGACCACTGACGCCGATGCGTCCGTCACGTTCAATTAAAAGGATATGCCATGAGCTTCAATATCGCCCTGTCGGGCATTCAGGCCATCAACGAACAGCTCACGACGCTGTCGAACAACATCGCCAACGCCGGCACCTACGGCTTCAAGAGCAGCCGCGCCAACTTCGCGTCGATCTATGCAGGCGAACAGGCCAACGGCGTGCAGGTGCAGTCGCTGACCCAGAACATCAGCCAGAACGGCAGCCTGTCGAGCACCGGGCGCGGCATGGACGCCGCGATCCAGGGGCGCGGCTTCTTCACCAGCCGCGATGCCCAGGGCGTCGTGTCGTACTCGCGCGTGGGCATCTTCTCGACCAACGCCGATGGCTTGCTGGTCGATGCGACCGGCAAGAAAATCCAGGGCTACGGCCCGTCCGTGGGTGGCGCGCTCGGCACGATGGGCGACATTGCCATCCCGACCGGCCAGATCCCGGCCGTGGCCAGCACCAAGGTGAGCTACGCTGGCAATATGTCGGGCAACTGGAAAGTTCCGACAGCAGGCTTCAACCCGACCGACGGCAACAGCTACAATATGGTCAAGCAATCGGTGGTCTACGATTCGCTCGGCACGCAGCACACGGTGTCGCAGTACTTCGTCAAGACCGATGCCGACACCGTGACCGTGCACTACAGCCTCGATGGCGCGGCGCCGGCCACCAACTTCGCCATGAACTTCGGCACCAATGGCCAGATTCTGCCGGCATCGACGACCGGTCCGACCCTGACCATCCCTGGGGCAGCCGCGGGCGCAGCCAACATGACCTTCAACTTCGACTACACCGGCACGTCCAAGTTCGCCGGCGAAGCAACCAACACCACCAACCGCGCCGACGGCTATGCGTCGGGCACCTTCGTCGGCGTCGAGCTGGCCGAGAACGGTTCGATCGTGGCCAAGTACAGCAACGAGCAGCAGCAAGTCGTCGGCACGATCGCGATTGCCACCTTCCCCGACGAAGGCAGCCTGGTGTCGGTCAGCGATACCGCCTGGATTGCCAACGCCAACTCGGGCGCGCCGCTGTACACCACGCCGGGCGTCGGTCTGGGCGGCAAGCTGTCCAAGGGCGTGCTGGAAGGCTCGAACGTCGACATCACGTCGGAACTGGTCGGCCTGATGACGTCGCAACGCAATTATCAGGCGAACTCGAAGGTCATCACCGCCGAGAACGAGATGATGCAGTCGCTGATGCAGGCCCTGTAAGCGCCGCGCCATGGATAAGCTCATCTTTACCGCCGTCAGCGGCGCCGAACGCACGCTGCGCGCGCAGCAGGTGCGGGCCAACAATCTGGCCAACGCCGACACGCCGGGCTTTCGCGCCAATATCGAACTGGCGTCGGTGCAGTCGCTCGGCGGCTACGGCTACGACAGCGTGCACCAGTCGCGCTCGGAAGCCGACACGATTTCCACCCGCACCGGTACCGTGCGCGAGACCGGGCGGGCGCTCGACGTGGCCGTTGCCGGCAACGGCTACCTGGCGGTCGAATGGAATGGCGGCGAAGCCTATACCCGCAGCGGCGACATCGACATCGATGCCAACGGCGCGCTGTCGGTCGCCGGCCGCCCCCTGCTGGGCGAAGGCGGCGCGATCGTGCTGCCGCCCCACACGGCGGTCGACATCGCCAACGACGGCACGATCTCGGTCATGCCGGAAGGCGGCACCGTGACCCAGGTCGTCGACCGGCTGCGGCTGGTGAGCGCCGAAGGGGCCGAACTGACCAAGAACGAAGCCGGCCTGATCGTGGCGCGTGGCGGCGAGCCGCTCGCGGCCGACCAGAACATCAATGTGCGCAGCCGCGTGCTCGAAGGCAGCAACGTCTCGGCCGTGGAAGAAATGGTCGCCGTGATGGCTCTGAACCGCAGCTTCGAGATGCAGATGAAGATGTTCAAGGCCAGCGACAGCATGAACGAATCGGGCAACCGACTGCTCGGCGCCTGACGCCGGCACAACCTAACAGGGAGCAACCATGAATCCAGCAATGTGGATCAGCAAGACCGGTGTACAGGCGCAAGACGCCAAGCTGCAGGCCATCGCCAACAACCTGGCCAACGTCAACACCGTCGGCTTCAAGCGCGATCGCGTCGTGTTCGAAGACCTGTTCTATCAGGTCGATGCGCAGCCGGGCGCCCAGAATGCCGATAACACCGTCAGCAATGGCGTGCAGCTCGGTAACGGCGTGCGCGTGGTCGGCACCCAAAAGGCGTTCACCAACGGCAGCCTGCAACAGACCAGCCAGCCGCTCGACGTCGCCATCTCCGGTGCCGGCTTCCTGCAGGTGCGCCGCCCGAACGGCGAACCGGCCTACACCCGCGCCGGCCAGTTGCAGGTCGACGCCAATGGCACGCTGACCAATGCCCAGGGCTTGCCGATCGTGCCGCAGATCACGATTCCGCAGAACGCCGCCGGCGTGACCATCGGGGAGAACGGCGTCGTCTCGGTGACGATCGCGGGCCAGCCGGCGCCACAGGAAATCGGCCAGCTGAACCTGACCGCCTTCATCAATCCGACGGGCCTCCTGGCACTGGGCGACAACCTGTTCCAGGAAACCGCCGCCAGCGGCGCGGCCAACGAAGGCCGTCCGGGCGACGCCGCATTCGGCAAGCTCAAGCAAGGCTCGCTGGAAGGCTCGAACGTGCAGGTCGTCGAAGAGATGGTCGACATGATCGCGGCCCAGCGCACCTACGAGATGAACACCAAGGTGCTGTCGGCAGCCGACAATATGCTGCAAACGCTGGCGGCAGCGGCACGCTGATGCATACCGTTGCCATCCCGCCTGCCAACGCGCTTGCCCGCGCGCTTGCCGCCGCCCTGTGCGGGCTGGTCCTGGCCGGCTGCTCGTCGCCGATGCCGGTCTCGCTGGCCGACGACGACGCCATGCCGCTGCAGCGCCCGGTGCGCGCCGGCCTGTCGGGTGGCGTGTTCACGGCCGATACGGTCTCGCTCACGTCCGACAGCCGCGCCTACCGCGTTGGCGACGCCGTCACCGTGATCCTGCAAGAGACCACGCAGGCCAGCAAGCGTGCCGGCACCAGCATCTCGAAGGGCTCGTCGATCGGCATCTCGCCGCTGGCCGCGCTCGGCAAGGTCTATGGCAAGACCTCGCTCGACGTCTCGGCCGACCGCGATTTCGAGGGCGACGCCACCAGCACCCAGCAGAATGCGCTGTCCGGCGCCCTGACCGTGATCGTGCAGGAAGTGCTGCCCAATGGCCTGCTGCGCGTGGCCGGCGAAAAAAACCTGATGCTGAACCAGGGCGAAGAATTCGTGCGCCTGAAAGGCTTCGTGCGCGCTGCCGACATCGATACCGACAACCGCGTCTCGTCGCTGCGCGTGGCCAATGCGCGCATCGCCTATTCCGCCCGCGGCGCACTGGCCGAGGCCAACACCCCGGGCTGGCTGACGCGCTTTTTCAACAGCCCCCTGATGCCGTTCTGAGGATGACCATGATGTCGCGCCGTTTTGCGCCCCTGCTGCTTGCCGCGTTCTGCGCCCTGCTGTCCGCCTACCCCGCCCACGCCGCCCAGGCCCTGCGCAACCTCGTCAGCGTCGAAGGCGTGCGCGACAACCCGCTGGTCGGCTATGGCCTCGTGGTGGGCCTGAACGGCAGCGGCGACTCGACCCAGGTCAAATATTCGAGCCAGTCGGTCGTGAACATGCTCAAGCAGTTCGGCGTGCGCCTGCCCGAGGGCGAAGATGCCAAGAACAAGAACGTCGCCGCCGTGATGGTCTCGGCCACCTTCCCGCCCGGCTACCGCCGTGGCCAGACGATCGACGTCACCGTCTCGTCGCTGGGCGACTCGAAAAGCCTGCGTGGCGGCACGCTGCTGCTGACGCAACTGCGCGCGGCCGACAATGAAGTCTATGCACTGGCCCAGGGCAATGTCGTGGTCGGTGGCCTGAACGCCAGCGGCCGCAGCGGCTCGTCGGTCACCGTGAATACCCCGACCGCCGGCCGCGTACCCAACGGCGCCCAGATCGAGCGCGAGATCGCCACCGACTTTGCCACCCGCCCGCAAATCACGCTGCGCCTGCGCCAGCCGCATTTCGAGACGGCGACCAATGTCGTCGATGCGATCAACAAGCGCTACGGCCCGGTGGCCACGACGCAGGACGGCACCAGCGTCGACGTCATCGCCCCCAGCAATCCGACCGAACGCGTGGCGTTCATGGCGCGCCTGACCGCGCTGACCGTCGAATCGGGTGTCGAGGTGCCGCGCGTCGTGTTCAATTCGCGCACCGGCACCGTCGTCATCGCCGACGGCCTGCGCGTGAAAGCCGCCGCTGTCACGCACGGCTCGCTGAAGGTGATCATTTCGGAGAGTTCGCGCGTCAGCCAGCCGGGGCCGCTCAGCCGCGGCCAGACCGCCGTGACGCCCGAATCGAAGCTGTCGGTCGACCAGGGCTCGGCCCAGATGTTCCGCTGGCCGCCAGGTGCGCGCCTGCAGACGATCATCGACACCGTCAACAGCCTGGGCGCCTCGCCCGACGACATCATGGCGATCCTGCAGGCCCTGGACCAGGCCGGCGCGATCGAAGGCGAACTGGTGGTGATCTGATGCGCATCGACGAACTTCGCACCACGAGCCTGGCGGCAGGCGCCGACACTGCAGTCGCCCCAGCGGCCGAGCCACAGCCCGACCCCGCCTACGTCGCCAAGGCTACCAAGGCTGCGGTGGAATTCGAGCGCTTCTTCATCGGCCACATGCTGCGCACGATGCGCGCCTCGACCCGCGAAATGGCCAGCGAAGACAGCGTTTTCAACAACCGCGTCAACCAGGACATGCAGGACATGGCCGACGATCTGCTGGCAGGCAATATGGCCGGTCAGCGCGCGTTCGGCATTGCCGACGCGATCCTGCGCCAACTGGTGCCGGGCGCCGGGGGCGGCAAAACCTGATGGACCGCACCGGCAACGCCAATCTGCGGTAAAGCTTAACAAACGGCAATAATTGGTCGCCTTATCAGGTTAACCCTGTCCCGAAAAGAGTCTCACCCATGACGATCATCAACAATGCCCTTTCCGGCGCCCTCGCCGCCCAGATTGCGCTGTCGGCCAGCAGCCAGAACATCGCGAATCTGCAAACCAAGGGATACACCCGGCAATCGGCGCTGTTTACGTCGGTTGGCCCGGATGCCAGCGGCCGCTCGGCCGGCAATGGCGTTCAGGTGAGTTCGCTCATGCGCTTTTCCGACAACTACAAGAGCCAGGCCATGTGGCGCGCAGCGTCGGAGCAAGGCGCCTACGCGCAGTCGCAGCCCTACCTGACCCAGCTCGAAAGCGTCATGGGCGACGCGTCGGCCAGCCTGTCGGCCGGCATCGACGCCTTCTTCAAGGCGATCAATGCCGTTGCCGGCGACCCCGGCTCGACCCCGCTGCGCCAGCAGGTGCTCACATCCGCCAGTCTGATGGGCGAGCGCATCAATGGCATGAACAATGTCTTCAACGCACAACTGACGTCGGTGCGTCAGCAGCGCAGCGCACTGGTCGAGTCGGCCAACAGCGACATCAGCACGATCGCGAGCCTGAACCGGCAAATCATGGAAACCCAGGCGGGCGGCGTCTCGGCATCCGGCCTGATCGATGCGCGCGACAGCGCCATCGACGCGCTGGCGTCCAGGATGGCGCTGGAAGTATCCACCAACGCGGATGGCAGCCGCGATGTCGCGCTCAAGAGCGGTCAGGCACTGGTGATCGGCGGGATGCATGGCACGCTCCAGGCGGCCGCGACGGCCGACGCGCCGCAGGCGTTTTCGATCACGTTTGCCAATGCCACCTTCACGCTGGACGCCACGAAAATGGGGGGCCAGATCGGTGGTCTGAGCCTGTACGAAGTCACCACGCTCAAACCGCTGCAGGACGATATCGACGCGCTGGGCCGCACGATTGCCGAGCGCGTCAATGCCCAGCTGGCACTCGGCTACAGCACGCCTGCCAGCGGGCCCGCCGTGCCGGGGACACCGCTGTTCGTCTACACTCCGGGCGGCGGCGCGAATGCACTGAAGGTCGTCGCCGGCTTCAAGGCCGAAGACCTCGCCTTTTCCGGTGACGGCTCGCCGGGCGACACCGGCAATCTGCAACAACTTGCCGCGCTGAAGGGGCAGCCGGTCACGCTGCCCGGTATCGGCACCGTTCTGCTGAGCGACGCCGATACCCAGCTGCTGGGCAAGCTTGCCATCGACAGCAAACTGAATAAAGCCTCCCTCAAGACCACCGACACCGTGCGCACGCAAGCGGTCGACGACTGGCAATCGACCAGCGGCGTCAACGAAGACGAAGAAGCGGTCAAGCTGGTGGAACTGCAGCGGATGTACGAAGCGAACATGCGGGTGATCTCGATTGCCAATTCCATGTTCGATGCCACGCTCGCGATGATGGGCTAAAGGAACAATCATGCGTATCGCCACTTCCCAGTACCAATCGACGATGAATGCCTCACTCCAGGTCAACCAGGAGCGGGTCAGCCAGATCATGCAGCAGATCGCCAGCAACAAGCGTATTCTGCTGCCGTCGGACGACCCGGTCGACAGCGTGCGCCTGTCGCGCCTCGAGCGCGAGGAATCGTCGGTCCAGCAATACCGCGACAATATCGGCGCGCTGCAGCTGCGACTGTCCAAGTCGGAAGGCTACCTGACCAATATGGTGGGGGAGATGAACGAGGGCCGCGACCTGCTGGTCTGGGCCTCCGACGGAGGCAACGCGCCGGCCGACCTGAAAGCGATGATTGCGCCGCTGCAGGCACTCAAGGACAGTCTGTTCTTCACCGCCAACACGGTCGACCACGAAGGCAACCATCTGTTTTCGGGCACCCTGACCCGGACCGCACCACTGGCCTTCGATCCGAACGCCGCGGCAGGCGCGCGCTACACGTATGCGGGCAACAGCAACAGCCAGAACGTCACGGTCGGCAACGGGCTGACCCAGCCGGCCAACGAGGACCTGGCGGGCCTGGAATCGCTGCTGAACCAGCTCGACGAGACCATTCGCGCGCTGTCGGCGCCGGGCGCGAACGCCAACGATCCTGCCGTGCGCGCCGTACTGGCTGCCAACCTGCAAGGCTTCGATACGACCCAGGGTCTGGTCTCGAGCAAGATCGCCACGATGGGCGGCCGCCAGAACGTCATCAAGACGCTCGACGACAACCACGCCAATATCAGCCTGTCGAACCAGATGGCGATCGTCGACATCGGCCAGCTCGATGTCGGCCTCGCAGCGACCGAGCTCAGTGGCTACTCATCGGCCCTGCAGGCGACCTACAAGGCCTACGCCAAGATCGGCAACCTGTCGCTGTTCGATGCACTCTGATGACCATGGACGCCCTCACCCGCACCCTCACGCCATCCGCCGTCCCCGGTAACGGCACGCCGGGCGGCACGGTCCGCACCGGCACCAGCAGCGTGGCCCGGGCGCTGCCCGCGCAGCCGTCCGCGCCGCCAGCCGATACGGGCGCCGCAACGGCGTCCGCTGCGCGTGCGCCGCGCCGCAGCGTCGTCCACAACCCCAGTCTGCAAACGGACGTGGCGCAAGCCCAGCAGGCACTCGACTACCTGGCGCGCATCGCTGCCCAACTCGAAGCACTCAAAACCGACCTCTCGACGCGCCTGGCCGGGCGCGGCGCCGCCTCGCGTCAGCTCGAAGCGCGGGTGCGCCAGCTTGGTGACACCCTCGACGCCCGCCGCAGCGAAGGCGGCGCCGGGCTCGATGCCGAGCTTGGCTTTGATGGCAGCCGGGTCGCGCAGCAACGGTTTCGTATCGATGGCCTGGATATCGCCAGCCTGCAGGCCGCCGGCCCACAGACCCTCGGCTTTTCGGTCGGCAGCGTCGGCGGCCCGCAACTGGCGGCCAGGTTCGAACCGGGCATGACCGAGGAAGAAATCGCGCGACGCCTGGACCGCACACTGGCGCCAGTCGGGATTCGCGCCGGGCTGGACACGGATCGCACGCTTGTCTTCACCACGCCTGAAGCCACGTTCGACGGTGTGAAGGATGCCATCGCCGTCACGGGCCGTGGCCGTGTCGACACGGTCGCACTACCGCCCTCGCTGGCGCCGCAGGAATGGAAACTGGGTAATCCGGACGCCCTGCGCCAGGGCCTGCGCGACGTCGTACAGGCCCTGACGCGCGTGCGCCGCTCGCAGGATGCTGCGACGCTTGCGCTGAGCGTGGCCATGGCGCGCACGGCGCAACCGGAGATGGAACAGGCCGAACTGGCGCTGCTGGCTGCAGATTTTTCCGGCACGGCCACCAGCCACGATTACCAGTCGCTGCTGGCCATCACGTCGGCGCTGGTGGGCGTGAGCCGTGAGCGGGTACAGGCGTTGCTCGGTTTGCACTGACCGACGCCGCCACCGATTTCTGGCAACAACGCCGCGCTGCAATGTTTGGATAGAATCACCGCGGTCAATCGTGCACAATCCAGAGGCGCGCTATCATCAATTTCAATTTCAATTGAAACTGATTTGGCGCCCATGGATTCACCAAATACTTTCCGCGGCACACCTTTGACCAGCGGCGTTGCGTTGATCACCCACAACGGTTTGAAATACCTGCCGCAGCAGCTGCACAGCATCCTCGCGCAAACCCGCGCCGTCGCCCATATCGTCGTGTCCGACGATGGTTCCACCGATGGAACCTGGGAATACCTGGAAGCATGGGCCAACGAGGCGCCGGTCCGTGTCACCCTGGTGCGCAACGATCCCCCACTTGGCGTGAGCGCGAATTTCGAGCAGGCCATGCGCCTGGTGGAAGAAGACATCGTGTTCGCGTCCGACCAGGACGACGTCTGGATGCCCGACAAGGTCGCGCTGCTCGCCGCCGAATTCGAAGCTGACGACAGCGTGCAACTGGCCCACACCGATGCCATCCTGGTTGACGCCGACGGGCACGAACTGGGAGCGACGCTGTTCGAGGAACTCGCGATCTCCAGAGCCGAACGGCGCGATATCAACAGTGGCTGTGCGTTTCGCGTATATTGCCGCCGCAACGTGGTCACCGGCGCTGCCGCCGCGTTCCGGCGCCGCCTGGTCCGGCACCTGCAGCCCATGCCCCCCAAGACCATGTTTTACCACGATGGCTGGCTTGCGCTGATGGCGGCGGCATCGGGCCGTGTCGTCATGCTCGACACTCCGACCATCCAGTACCGCCAGCATGGCGCCAATCTGGTGGGCGTCAAGCGGACGGGTCGGCTCACCAAGCTGCGCCGTCTGTGGTGGGCCATCGGCAGCCCGAGTCCCTTGAAAGCCACCACCGACAGTCTCCTGTCGGCGCGCGCCACGCTGCATGCGCACATGGCCGGCCGTGCTGGCCTGGCCCCATCGCATATCGCCATGGCGCAGGAAGCGGCAGACTTCATCCGCTGGCGCGGGCGGCTGCCGGCCAGTCCGGTCGCGCGCTGTGCGAAGGTAGCCAGCGCGCTGCTGGCGGGTCGCTACCATACCTTTGCGCACGAGCCATGGACCGATGCACTGCGCGACAGCCTGAATCGCTGATCACGCGGTCCGGGACAACGAACCAGACATAAAAAAACCCGCTGCAGGCAGCGGGTTTTTTTGCACTCGAAGGAATTAACCTTCGCGGTTGGCTTTCTTGCGCTCGTGCTCTTTCAGGTAGCGCTTGCGCAGACGAATGCTCTTCGGGGTGATCTCGACCAGTTCGTCGTCCTCGATGAATTCGACCGCGTATTCCAGCGACATCTGAATTGGTGGCACCAGGCGCACCGCTTCGTCGGTACCCGACGAACGCACGTTGGTCAGCTGCTTGCCCTTAATCGGGTTCACGACCAGGTCGTTGTCGCGCGAGTGGATGCCGATGACCATGCCTTCGTACACTGGATCGTTGTGCGACACGAACATGCGGCCGCGATCCTGCAGTTTCCAGATGGCGTAGGCAACGGCAGCGCCGTCATCCTGCGAGATCAGCACGCCGTTACGACGGCCGGCCATTTCGCCCTTGCTGTTGTCGACAGGTGCGTACTCGTGGAACACGTGGCTCATCAGGCCGGTGCCGCGGGTCAGGGTCATGAATTCGCCCTGGAAGCCGATCAGGCCACGTGCCGGGATCAGGTACTCGAGACGCACGCGACCCTTGCCATCCGATTCCATGTTCTGCAGGTCGCCACGACGGCGGCCCAGTTCTTCCATCACGCCGCCCTGGTTGGCTTCTTCGACGTCGACCGACAGGCTCTCGAACGGCTCATGGCGCACGCCATCGACCATCTTGAACACGACGCGTGGACGCGACACGGCCAGCTCGAAGCCTTCGCGACGCATGTTTTCCAGCAGAATCGTCAGGTGCAGCTCGCCGCGGCCCGACACTTCGAAGATCGTGTCGTCGTCGGTTGGCGAAACGCGCAGTGCAACGTTGGCTTTCAGTTCGCGGTCGAGGCGCTCGCGCAGCTGACGGCTGGTGACGAACTTGCCTTCGCGGCCGGCCAGTGGCGAGTTGTTGACCATGAAGTTCATGGTCAGCGTTGGCTCGTCGACGGTCAGCATTTCGAGTGCATCCGGGGTGTCCGGTGCGCAGATGGTCGAACCGATGCCGATTTCTTCGATACCGTTGATCAGGACGATGTCGCCGGCGACGGCTTCATCGACCAGCACGCGCTCCAGACCCTTGAAGTTCAGGACCTGGTTGATGCGGCCCTTGATTGGGGTTGCGCCTGGGCCGTTCACGACGACGACGTCCTGGCCAGCCTTGATACGGCCGCGCGAGATACGGCCAATGCCGATCTTGCCGACGTACGACGAGTAGTCAAGCGAGGTGACTTGCATCTGCAGCGGACCGTCCGGATTGTCGTCACGGACTGGCACGTGTTGCAGGATCGCTTCGAACAGCGGCTTCATGTCGCCTTCGCGGACATCTTCGGTCAGGCCGGCATAGCCGTTCAGACCCGATGCGTAGACGATCGGGAAGTCCAGCTGTTCATCGGTCGCGCCGAGCTTGTCGAACAGTTCGAACGTCTGGTTGATGGCCCATTCAGCGCGTGCGCCTGGACGATCGACCTTGTTGACGACGACGATTGGCTTCAGGCCCAGGGCCAGTGCCTTGCGGGTCACGAAGCGGGTCTGTGGCATCGGGCCTTCCTGCGCATCGACCAGCAGCAGCACGGAGTCAACCATCGACAGCACGCGCTCGACTTCGCCGCCGAAGTCGGCGTGGCCTGGGGTGTCGACGATATTGATGTGGGTACCTTCGTACTCGACAGCGCAGTTCTTCGACAGAATGGTGATGCCGCGTTCTTTTTCGAGGTCGTTCGAGTCCATCACGCGGGTTTCCACCTGCTGATTTTCACGGAACGTACCGGATTGACGCAGCAGCATGTCCACCAGGGTGGTTTTGCCGTGGTCAACGTGGGCGATGATTGCGATATTACGAATCGCGCGTTTGGTGTTTGACATGGTCTCTGAGAAGTTGCGTTGTACGGAAGTGTACGATCTGCCGAGTATCTGCTGCGCTGTACCGCGATGTTTCTACAGTACTGCTGCGGTGCTGCCACGATCTTGCCGCGATGGTGCCGCGAACTTGCCGCGCACTTGCTGATTTCGGAAACCGACTAGTATAGCAGGTAAAGTACCGCTCTAACCGGGGTGGCTGGAAATAGCGAGGTATTTCAAGAGCTTGCCCGGTCATTGGGCAGACCGGGCGCTGCCTGCAAGGGTAGCGCCCGTTTATGACTGCCGCGTGACATCAACCCTGGGGCGCGGTCGAGATCAGGCGCTCGGGCGCCAGGATCGCATACTCACCGAGAATGCCGGTGCCCAGCAGGCTGCCATCGTGATAGATGCGCACCCTGCCCTGCTGTTCGGGAACGGCAATGTCTTCCTTGCCGAGCGCCAGGCGCTGGCCTTGCAGGAAGCGGCGCGCCAGTTCGGGCGTGAGCTCGAGCGCCGGGAAACTCGACAGCAAGGCGTCGACCGGCTGCAGCAGCGACAACGGGTCGGGATGCGCCAGCAGATCGTCCAGCGTGATCATGCCCTCGATCGTCAGGGGGCCCACTTCGGTACGGCGCAGTGCGTTCAGGTGCGCGCCACAACCGAGCGCGGCGCCGATATCTTCGCCCAGCACGCGCACATAGGTGCCCTTGCTGCAGGTGACGGCGATCTTCAGGAACGGCGCCTCGTACGCGACCAGCGTCAGCGAATGGATCGTCACCGGCCGTGCTTCGCGCTCGAGCACAATGCCTTCGCGCGCATATTCGTACAGCGCCTTGCCGTCGCGCTTGAGCGCCGAGTACATCGGCGGCGTCTGCAGGATCGGGCCGCGGTAGCGTGCCAGTGCGGCGTCGATCTGGTCCAGCGTCACATCGACCGGCCGGGTCTCGACGGCCTCGCCTTCGGTGTCGCCGGTGGTCGTGGTGATGCCCAGATGGACCGTGGCCAGATAGGTCTTGTCCGACTCCAGCAAATCCTGCGAAAACTTGGTCGCCTCGCCAAAGCACAGCGGCAAGAGGCCGGTGGCAAACGGGTCGAGCGTGCCGGTGTGACCGGCCTTTTTCGCGTTGAGCACGCGCTTGGCCTTGATCAGCGCGTCATTCGACGAAAAGCCTACCGGCTTGTCGAGCAGCAGCACGCCATTGACCAGGTCGCGCGGTTTTTTGGCGGGCCGACCGTTCACGCTTTGTTCGCCTTGCCGGCGTCGTCACCAGCATCGCTGTCCTGATCCTGATTCTGATCCTGGTCCTGCGCCTGATCCAGGTCCACATCCACCTCAGGCGCCGGATTCGATTCCGGGTCATCTTTCGAGCGCGTTGCGTTGGCCTGATCGATCAGCGCCGACATCTGCAGACCGCGCACGGTCGACGTGTCATGCACGAAGTGCAGCGCCGGCAGCGTGTGGATGTGCAGGCGCTTGCCCAGCATATTGCGCAGGTAGCCGGACGCCTTGTTCAGGCCTTCCTGCGTCTGCTTGACTTCTTCCACGCCATCCTTGAGCAGGGTGAAATACACCTTGGCGTGGGCGTAGTCGGGGGTCAGTTGCACTTCGCTGATCGTGACCATGCCGACGCGAGGGTCCTTCAGTTCGAAGGCGATGAGTTCCGACAGATCCTTCTGGATCTGGTCGGCCACGCGCAGGCCGCGCTTGGGAATGCTTTTGCTGTGTTTAGCCATGATGTTGCTGCATCTTTTTCTGGAAAATCAGAGAGCCAAATAAAAGGGCCAGGCCCTTCGCGACGTTGCCGCGAAGCGTCCTGGCCCCCATGTTACGCCAACGTGTCGCTTACAGCGTACGTGCCACTTCGGTGACTTCGAACACTTCCAGGACGTCGCCGACCTGGATTTCGTTCTGACCCTTGAGCGACAGGCCGCACTCGAGACCGGCGCGCACTTCTTTTGCGTCGTCCTTGAAGCGCTTGAGCGAATCGATCTCACCAGTCCACAGCACAATGTTGTTGCGCAGCAGACGGACCGACGACGAACGCTTGACGACACCGTCGGTGACCAGGCAACCAGCAATCGCGCCGACTTTCGAGACCAGAATGACCTGGCGAATCTCGACCTGACCGGTGATGGTCTCGCGCTTTTCTGGCGCCAGCATGCCCGACAGAGCGGTACGGACTTCGTCGATTGCATCGTAAATGATGCTGTAGTAACGAATGTCCACGCCGTTCGACTCGGCCAGCTTGCGCGCCTGGGCGTCGGCACGGGCATTGAAGCCGATGATGACTGCCTTCGACGCGGTTGCCAGGTTGACGTCCGACTCGGTAATGCCACCGACCGCTGCGTGCACGATCTGGACCCGCACTTCCGAGGTCGACAGCTTCTGCAGCGAACCGACCAGCGCTTCTTGCGAACCCTGCACGTCGGTCTTGACGATCAGCGGCAGGTTCTTGATTTCGCCTTCGGCCAGTTGCTCGAACATGTTCTCGAGCTTTGCGGCTTGCTGCTTGGCCAGCTTCACGTCACGGAACTTACCTTGACGGAACAGGGCAATTTCACGCGCCTTGCGCTCGTCGGCCATGACCATGACTTCTTCACCGGCAGTCGGCACTTCGGTCAGGCCCTGGATCTCGACCGGAATCGATGGACCAGCGGCGGTGATCGCCTTGCCGTTTTCGTCCAGCATCGCACGAACACGACCGAACGACGAACCAGCCAGCACGACGTCGCCGCGCTTCAGGGTACCCGACTGCACCAGGATCGTTGCCACCGGGCCGCGGCCCTTGTCCAGACGGGCTTCGACCACCAGGCCACGGGCCGGCGCTTCGGTCGGTGCTTTCAGTTCCAGCACTTCGGCCTGCAGCAGCACTTGCTCCAGCAGATCATCGATACCGGTACCGATTTTTGCCGACACCGGCACGAATGGCGATTCGCCACCGTATTCTTCAGGCACGACGCCTTCAGCGACCAGCTCTTGCGTGACGCGGTCGGTGTTGGCACCCGGCTTGTCGATCTTGTTGATCGCCACGACCAGCGGCACACCAGCGGCTTTTGCGTGAGCAATTGCCTCTTTGGTTTGCGGCATCACGCCGTCGTCCGCTGCCACCACCAGGATGACGATGTCGGTCGCCTTGGCACCACGGGCACGCATGGCGGTGAACGCCTCGTGACCCGGGGTGTCAAGGAAGGTGATCATGCCGCGCGGGGTGTCCACGTGGTATGCACCGATGTGCTGGGTAATACCACCGGCTTCGCCCGAGGCGACTTTGGCGCGACGGATGTAATCCAGCAGCGACGTCTTACCATGGTCGACGTGACCCATGACGGTGACGACCGGTGCGCGCGAGGTCGACTCGAACTCGGCGTGCTCGCCGTTGTCGGCCAGCAGTGCTTCCGGATCATCCTCGGCAGCAGCGAAGGCCTTGTGGCCCATCTCTTCCACCAGGATCATCGCGGTCTCTTGATCGAGCACCTGGTTCATCGTGCACATCTGGCCCAGCTTCATCAGTTGCTTGATGACTTCGGACGCCTTGATGGCCATCTTGTGTGCCAGTTCGGCCACGGTGATGGTTTCCGGCACGTGCACATCGCGCACGATCGCTTCGGTTGGCGCCTGGAAGTTGGTCTCGCGGTCATCATGACCACGACGACCGCCACGGCCGCCACCAGCACGCCAGCCGTCACGGCCACCGGTGCTGCTGCCTGCGCCGCCGCGCGTCTTAACGCTCGGGCCGCCACGCTTTTTAGCGTCGTCCGACCAGGTCGACGACACATTGGCCGACTTGATCGACTTCTTGTCGCCAGGCTTCTTGGCGTCGTCTTTCTTGACTTCGCCAGGCTTCTTGTCAGCAGGCTTGTGCAGCGTACCGGCTGGGGCCGCTGGTGCGACGACCGGCTTCGGTGCTGGCTCAGGTGCCTTGATGACGCGGCGCGGCTGACTCATCATCAGCTTGATCTGCGCGACTTCATCGGCCACGGCCTTGCGGGCGCGCTCGGTAGCGGCAACGCGTTCGGCCGCTTCCTTGCTTGCCGCTTCATTGCGGGCCTTGACTTCTTCAGCGGCGCGCTTGGCCGACTCGTCAGCAGCAGCACCGGCAGCGGCTTCTTTCGCGCCGGCAGCAGCTTCTTTGGCAGCACCGGCAGCCACGGCAGCAGCAGCCGATTTCTCGGCGGCGTCGCGCTTGGCCTGTTCAGCCGCATCGCGCTTGGCTTGCTCTTGCGCTGCCTGGGCTTGCGCCTTTTCTTCGGCTTCGAGTTTGATCAGGCGCTCTTGCTTCTCGCGCAGATCAGCCTCTTGGCGGGCGATCGCTTCGTTCTGGCGCGCTGCTTCCTCTTCGCGACGTGCTTGTTCAGCAACATCGACGACCGGCTCTTCAGGTGCTTTGGTCGTGACCAGGTCGTCGCGCTGCACGAAGGTGCGCTTCTTGCGGACTTCGACCTGGATGGTGCGCGATTTGCCCGACGAATCAGCTTGCTTGATTTCGCTGGTTTCCTTGCGCGTTACCGTGATCTTTTTCTTTTCACCGGTGTCGCTCGCGCCGTGGGTACGACGCAGATGGTTCAGCAGCTTGTCCTTATCATCTTTCGACAACGGATCTGACGTCGAACTTTTTTCGACGCCGGCCGAGCGCAGCTGCGTCAGCAGCAGGTCTGCAGGCATCTTCAGCTCGGTGGCAAATTGGGCTACGTTGTTACTCGCCATTCAGTCCTCTTTTCTATGTGTCGCGACAGATGATAAAGATTTGCTCAAGCTTTGGCCGTTTCAGCCAGGCTCCAGGCTTTCGCCTGCAGTGCTTTCGCCCGGTCGTCGTACTTGCCATCGACCAGCTTCATCTCGTCGTCGGTCACATCATTAAATTCACTCTTGATCAGGTCGCGGGCACGTTCCGACGGCAGCGCCAGGATGGCGCCAAACTCGTCATAGGCCAGTGCCGCGAATGCGTCGACCGTCTTGATACCAGCCAGGCCAAGCTTGCCGGCAACGGTACGGTCCATGCCTTCCAGATTGACCAGAGCTTCTTCCATGCCTTCGAGGCCTTCTTCGGAAGCAATCGCCTCGGTGACCAGCGCATCGCGTGCACGGGTACGGAGTTCGTTGACAGTGTCTTCGTCGAACGATTCAATTTCCAGCATTTCGGAAATTGGCACATACGCGATTTCTTCCAGGCTCGAGAAGCCTTCTTCCACCAGGATGTCGGCCACTTCCTGGTCGACGTCCAGTTTTTGCATGAACAGCGCGCGGATGGCCGCTGACTCTTGCTCCACCTTGTTGGCCGATTCCTCGGCCGTCATGATGTTGATCTTCCAGCCGGTCAGCTCGGACGCCAGGCGCACGTTCTGGCCCGAACGGCCGATCGCGATGGCCAGGTTTTCTTCGTCCACGACGACATCCATCGCGTGCTTTTCTTCGTCGACCACGATCGACGAGACATTCGCCGGCGCCAGAGCGCCAATCACGAACTGCGCCGGATCGTCGGACCACAGCACGATGTCGACGCGCTCGCCGCCCAGTTCGCCGGTTACGGCCTGGACGCGCGAACCGCGCATCCCGACGCAGGTGCCGATCGGGTCGATGCGCTTGTCGGCCGTGAACACGGCGATCTTGGCGCGCACGCCGGCATCACGGGCAGCCGATTTAATCTGCAGCAGGCCCTGCTCGATCTCCGGGACTTCGAGTTCGAACAGCTTCATGATGAAATCAGGCGCAGTACGCGACAGGATCACCTGCGGGCCACGCATATTGCGGTCCACACGCAGGATGAAAGCGCGCACACGGTCGCCGATACGCAGGTTCTCTTTCGGGATCATCTGGTCACGCGGCAGGCGTGCTTCGATCTTGCCCGATTCGACAATCGCGTCGCCGCGTTCCATGCGCTTGATGGTGCCGGTGACGAGCGAATCGCCACGCTCCAGGAAGTCCTGCAGGATCTGCTCGCGTTCGGCATCGCGCACGCGCTGCAGCACGACCTGCTTGGTGTCCTGGGCAAAGCGACGACCGAAGTCCACCGATTCAATCGGCTCTTCGATGTATTCGTCGACTTCGATGTCCGAAATCTGCTCTTTGGCTTCAAAGTGCAGAATCTCTTGGTCAGGCAGCTGCAGGCCGGCTTCGTCGGGAACGACGTGCCAGCGGCGGAAAGTCTCGAATTCGCCGGTGTCACGGTCGATTGACACGCGAATGTCGACTTCGCCTTCATAACGCTTCTTCGTGGCCTGTGCCAGCGCGAACTCGAGCGCTCCGAAAACGACTTCCTTGTCGACGTTCTTTTCGCGCGCAAGCGCATCCACCAGTAACAAAATTTCGCGACTCATGCTTTGCGACTCCTAAAATCCACCTGCGGCACTAAACGTGCCTTATCCAATTCGGCCAGCGTAAATTCCATCAACGCCGGGCCATCTTTACTGTCAAATTCCAAGCCAACCTTGTCGTTCTCGACGCCGCGCAGGATACCGGTGAACGTCTTGCGGTTATCACTGCCCGGCACCGCGACACGCAGCTTGACCGTGCACTCAAGGCCGGCAAAGCGCGCGAAATCGGCGAGGGTTCGTACCGGGCGATCGAGGCCCGGCGACGAAATTTCGAGTCGTTCGTAATCGACGTTTTCCACGGTGAAGACATGCGACAGCTGGTGACTCACCTTGGCGCAATCCTCGACCGTGATCGGGCCCTTTTCGTCCGCGTCGGCAGCCGGAAAATCGATATACACACGCAGGATCCCGCGGTCGCCTCGCTCCACATCGACGAGTTCATAACCGAGACCACTGACTGTCGTGGCGATTAAATCAAACTGCTGCACGGCACTTCTCCAGGGCTTCTAAAACGATTTACCAAAAAAAAAATGGGCATCTGCCCATCTTTTTGTCATTACACCCCAATCAAAATATGACGCTTACACCGGATGCACGCTGAACAACACGTCGGGAAGGTCTTCGATTAGGCTGCAAATTATACTGCTTTTCGGCGTGCCTCGCAATCCGCACGCCAAAATGAGCAGCTATACAACAGTTAGCAGACTGCCATCGGCAGCCCGCACTGAATCAGGCTTAGCCGCGACGGCCGCGGCGCGGCGCCGCATGCTCGGCGCCACCGCGCGGACCCTGCCCGCCGCCACCGCCACCACGGCGTGCGCCGCCACCGGTGTTGGCAAAACCGAACGTGGTCTGCAACGGATCCGGCTGGCGTGGACGGCTGCTGGCACCAGCGCCACCCGTCTTGCCGCCCTGCCCGCCGCCGAAACCGGCGCCGCGACCCTTGCCGCCACCTTGACCACCCGGACGGCCACCGACTGGCTTGTTGCCAGGCACCGGACCATTCAGGATACCCTGGCCGCGGGTGCTGCCCACGCGCGTTGCTTGCGGACCGAACGGATCGACGTTGCGGTTGGCGTCGGCGCGGTCGATGCGGTTGCCATCGCTGCGGTCGTTACCACGCTCATCGTCGCCGCCGGCGCTGCGCACGTTGCCGCGCTCAGGACCGCGGCTGTCGCCACGCTCATTGCCACGCTCGCTGCCACGTTCATTACCGCGCTCGCTGTCGCGCGCACCGTTCGGACGCGGACCCTTGCCCGGCTTGCCGCCCGACTTGGCGTTTTTCTCCGGCGCCGCTTTTTTCTCGACACCGAAGGCCGTCATCAGCGAACGGACATCGTTTTCTTCGAACTCTTCCCAGCGGCCGCGCTTCAGGCCACTTGGCAGCGTCATGGCGCCGTAACGGGTACGGATCAGGCGCGAGACGGTCAGGCCGACTGCCTCGAACATGCGGCGCACTTCGCGGTTACGGCCTTCGCCGATGACCACGCGGTACCAGCGGTTGATGCCTTCGCCGCCACCGTTCTGGATTTTGGAGAATGCTGCCTTGCCATCGTCGAGGTCGACGCCGGCCAGCAGTTTCTGGCGCATGCCTTCTTCAAGCTCGCCCAGCGTGCGCACCGCGTATTCACGGTCGATATTGTAGCGCGGGTGCATCAGGCGGTTGGCCAGGTCACCCGAGGTCGTAAACAGCAGCAGGCCCTCGGTGTTGAAGTCGAGGCGGCCAACGGCCAGCCACTTGCCTGCTTTCATCGACGGCAGGCGATCGAACACCGATGGACGGCCTTCCGGGTCGTCATGGCTGACGATTTCGCCGGCCGGCTTGTGGTACACCAGCACGCGCGGCGGCTTGCTGCTCACGCGGCGCTGGATCAGCTTGCCGTTGATGCGCACGGCATCGGTCGGCAGGATGCGCTGGCCGATGTGGGCCGGCTCGCCATTGACCGACACGCGGCCGGCAACGATCAGGTCTTCCATGTCGCGGCGCGAACCCAGGCCCGCTTCAGCCAGCACCTTGTGCAGCTTCGGCGCGTCGTCGTCGGCGGTCAGGTCGCGGCGCACGGCCTTGACCGGCGCATTGCGGCGGGCGCCGTCGTTGGCGTCGAAATCGTCCGACGTGACGAACGAGAACACATTGTCGGCCTCGTCCATCGGTTGCGGCTTGCCACCGGGTTTACCCGGCTTGCCGTTGCGGCCGATCTGCTTGACCGGCTGGCCCTGACGACCGGCGCCCTGCACCGGACGGTTGCTTTGCTGGTTGCGCATGCCCGGCTTTTGCTGGCCACGGCCGCGACCTTGCGGCGCACCTTCGACGGCCGCATCGGCAGCGTCGACAGCTGGCGCGTCACCTTCTGGCGCGGCGTCGGCAACAGCAACGGCAGGTGCGGCCAGCTGCTCGAGCGCCTCACGCTCGGCGCGTTTTTCGCGCATCTGACGGGGACCGCGCGGCTTCGGTGCCGGTGCGGCATCGACGCCATCGGCGGCCGGCGCTGCGGCCAGCTCTTCCTTGGCAGCCTGGACTTCTTTGGCGGCTTTCATCGCGCGCGGCTTGCGCACTTTCGCGGCTGGCGCATCAGCAGCTGGTGCGTCAGCAGCCAGCTCGGCAGCGACCGGCGCGGCAGCGCCGGATTCCGAGGCGACGGCAACCTTGCGGGTGCGCTTTGCCTTGACCGGTGCTTCCACGGCGGCATCGACCGGTGCCGACGCAGCAGCAGCGGCCTCGGCTGCAATCACGGCCTTGGTGCGGCGCTTCGGCTTGGCAGCGGCGGTATCGCCTGCATCGACAGGCATGTTTTCGGTTGGTTCAGTTGGGTTCATCGTTCGTATCTTTATTGTGCTGACCCGCCTCGGCAATTCCGTCGTCTGTCAGGTCTTGTAGCGACACTTCAATCGGTGAAGTGTCCGGATGTATGACGGGCGCGCCGGCGTCCGCCTTCTCAAAATTGTCGTTCAGTGCTGCTTCCAGTGCTTCCAGGCTGCGTGCATCCGGCCCCTCGGCCAGCGCCTGCAGCGGCGGCAGTTGCGACAGCGACGCCAGGCCCAGGTCGTCCAGGAACTGGCGTGTCGTACCCAGCAGCGCGGGGCGCCCTACCACTTCGCGGTGGCCGAGCACGTCGATCCAGCCGCGGTCTTCGAGCATCTTGATCGTCTGCGAATTGACGGCCACGCCGCGAATTTCTTCGATGTCGCCGCGCGTCACCGGCTGGCGGTAGGCAATGATGGCCAGCGTTTCCAGCGTCGCCCGCGAATACTTCGGCGGTTTCTCGGGCGAGAGCCGGTCGAGATACGGCTTCATCTCGGGGCGGCTCTGAAAGCGCCAGCCCGACGCCAGGCTGACGATCTCGATACCGCGCCCGTCCCAGTCGTGGCGAAGTTCTTCCAGCAAAATCTTGATCGTATCGGCGCCAACACCGGCACCCTGGCTGCGACCGCCTGCATCGACCTCGGCGAACAGCTTTTTCATGCCGTGGATCGACAATGGCTCGCGGGCGCACAGCAAGGCGGTTTCGAGGACGCGCTTGGCCTCGTCAGTATTCATAGTGCGATGTCGTCAATCCACAAACTAGAGCGGTAGCAGAAACAGAATCCGCGCAACAGAATCAGGGCAAACACAGCCAGCGCCCGGCGACCACACAACGAGCGGTACCGGCGCGTGGGCGGCTACCGTTCTGCTTGCGATCTGCTGCCTGATACTGGAATGCGTGGGTCCGGGGCTGATGCGCCGGACAATCTATACACGACAGGCAAGGAACCCGTCGCGGGCAACCTGCCTCTGCGTATTGATGCTCGTTGGGAAACGCGGCGTATCGGCGCACTCGCCATGTTCGGGAGGCGCCGGGGAGCGGCCTGTGCGGCACGCGAAGGGACGACAACGTTTCTTGCAACTGGCGGCCATTGTACCCGATAAAACCGCGTAGTGGACAAGCGACCATCGACGCGGTGGATAGCTAGTAGCGTCAGTCTGACAGTTTTTCCGACAAAATCGCTGACACGCCAACAAAAGCTGGGTACTCGGCAGTGATGACGTAGGTCGGCACGGCCGTCAGATAATGGACGAAGCGTCCTTTTTGTTCGAAACGGCGGCGGAACGACGAGCGGTCAAAGCGCGCGCCAAGGCGGGGAACGATGCCGCCGCCAATATAGATACCGCCCTGCGCGCCGAGCGTGACGGCCAGGTTGCCGGCCACGGTGCCAAGCATGCCGCAGAATGCTTCGAGCACGTCATCGCACAATGGGCATTCGCCGGACAGCGCACGGCGCGAGATCTCGGCGGCACCAAGACGCTCGTCGGGACTCCCGGCGCGATCGGCCAGTGCGCGGTAGATCAGTTCGACGCCAGCGCCGGACAGGAACCGCTCGAACGAGACGTGATCGTATTCGCGCCAGGCAAATTGCAGGATCGCGATTTCATCATCGTTGATGGGCGCGAAGCTGACGTGCCCGCCTTCGCTGCGCAACGCCGTCCACGAACTGGCGCACGGGATCAGGCCCGACACGCCCAGGCCGGTGCCGGCGCCGATGAGACCCAGCGCCGTGTCCGGCTGCGGCACGCCGCCACCGACCTGCCGCTTGTGCTCACCCAGATGCGGCAGCGAACGCGCCAGTGCCGAAAAGTCATTGACCACCATCAGGACCTCGAAGCCGCACTCGAGCCGCAGGGCTTCAGTGGAAAATTCCCAATGGTGATTGGTCATGCGCACGTAATCGCCCGTGACCGGGTTGGCAATCGCCAGCGCTGCATGCAAAATCGGGCTGGAGGTCAGCGCCTTGACGGTCGGGCTCGACAAATAGTTGCGCATCGCGTCACCCAGCGTCGCATACGCGGCGCACGGGTAGATCTCGATACCCTCGAGCTGGTCAGGACCACATTCCAGTGCAAAACGGCAATTGGTGCCGCCGATATCGGCCAGCAGGCGGGGGCCGCCGGCATGCAGGCGGGAGGTCTCGGACATGAACATGGATGCGGTCATTGCAGACATTGGGAGCGAAGCTGCAAGAATACTAAATTCTTTGCCTTGAAGACAAGAACTATCTGTAGTTTAGGTACAGAGATTCGCATACG
The DNA here is from genome assembly GCA_014841835.1 of Oxalobacteraceae sp. CFBP 13730. GTDB lineage: Bacteria > Pseudomonadota > Gammaproteobacteria > Burkholderiales > Burkholderiaceae_D > Telluria. The sequence goes on from JACYUQ010000001.1 coordinate 865,709, forward strand.
TGAGGGCTGACTCACGCTCAAATGCGCTCTGACAGCGTAATTGCACTACTTGATTCACTCTGCAAGAGGTGCGCCTTATCCGCATGGTGCCGGATCGAGCGACGGCGCGGCGCCACGTTGCGCATTCCAGGCATCCAGCCCGCCCCGGAGCGGCCGCACGCGATGAAAGCCATTGGCCGCGAACTGGCGCGCCACCTGGGCGGCGGTGATGTCGTCGGGACAGCTACAGTAGACCACAATCTGGCGCTCGCGGTCGAGCGACGCCATCAGTTGCCCGGGCGGGCACGCGTGAAAAATCAGCGCGCCGGGGATGGCAGCCTCGAGCTTCTGCGCGGTCAGGCTGCGTGCATCGATGAGCACCGGCTGCTCGCCGCTGTCGATCAGCGTCAGCAATTCTGCCATCTCGATGCGCTCGCCGGCGCTGCGCGCGCGATGCCGGCGCCGCTCGGCATACTTGAAGGCGATGAACAGCGCCAGAACACTGGCGACGACGACCAGCGCCGTGCTGCCCATCGTCGACAGGATACCCAGCACGTCGTCGACGCTGTCATGGAACCAGGCACCGAGCAGGATGCCGACACCGCTCCACAGAGCCGCGCCCGTGACGGCGTACAGCAGGAACGGCTTTGGCGCGACGCCCATCGCGCCCGACAACGGCGCGGCGATGGTGTTGAAGCCCGGGATGAACTTGGACACCAGCAGCGATTTGACGCCGAACTTGCTGAAGCGCTCTTCGGTCTGGTTGACACACGAATCGGGGGACAGGGAAATCTTGCACAGCAGCCGCAGGATGCGCTTGCCATAGAAGCGTCCCGCGCGGAACCAGAACACATCGCAAATGAAGCAGGCGCCGATGGCGGCCAGCCACACGAGTTGCCAGCTGACGTCGGCCTCGACCGACAGCGCGCCGGCCACGATCAGGATCGGATAGGCGGGAATGGGCAGGCCGAACTGCTCGACGAGAACGATGCCGAACACGATCAGCACGCCATAGACTTGAATGAGTTCGACTAACTGGGACATCGGCACAGTGTACGTGAATTGCGCTCACGGCACAGGAATGTGGCCTGTTGCGGCAGGTTGTTTGGCATATTCGCAACGGTCTTTCGCAGCATCGGCAGCTACCCGTAGTTACACGCCGCGCGGGATCGCCGCCAGCAGGGACTTCGTGTACGGGTGCTGCGGATCGCGGTACAGCGCGTCGGCATCGGCGACCTCCACGACAGCGCCGTTACGCATCACCATCACCTGATCGGAGATGTATTTCACTACCGACAAATCATGTGAAATGAAGATATAGCTCAGGCCAAATTCGTCCTGCAGATCCTGCAGCAGATTGAGCACCTGCGCCTGCACCGACACGTCCAGCGCCGAGACCGATTCGTCGCACACGAGGATCTCGGGTTGCATGGTCAGGCAGCGCGCAATCGCAATGCGCTGACGTTGCCCGCCCGAAAATTCGTGCGGATAGCGCCCATATGCCGCGTCCGGCAAGCCGACCCGTCCCAGCAAGGCGCGCGCCATCACGGCGCGATCGGCCTCGTGCGCGCCGATGCCGTGGATGCGCATCGGTTCCAGCAGAATCTGGCCGACCGTAAAGCGCGGGTTGAGCGACGCATACGGGTTCTGGAAAATGATCTGGATGCGCCGCTTGTAGGGCTGGAATTCGCGGTCGCTCATCGTGACCAGATCGCGCCCTTCGAACAGCGCCGAGCCACCCGTCGCGCGGTGCAGCCGCAACAGCGTCAGGCCCACCGTCGTCTTGCCCGAGCCCGATTCACCCACCACGCCCAGGGTCTTGCCGCGCGCCAGCGTGAACGAGACATCCTCGACCGCCTTGAATTCGCGCTTGCCGAACAGGCCCTCGCGTGTCCAGAAACTCTTGGCCAGATTGTTCACCACCAGGAGCGGCGCATCGTCGGGGTTCGTGCCGCGCACGCGCTGCGGCAGCTGCGCGCCAGGCAGCACGCGCCCCGCCAGGTAGTCGTCGATTACCGGCAGGCGCAGCGGGCGCGCGTCGAGCGATGGCCGGCAATGCAGCAGCGCCCGTGTATAGGCGTCCTGCGGCGCGCCGAACACCTGCGCGGCGGTGCCCTCCTCGCGCACCTCGCCATGGCGCATTACGATCACGCGATCGGCAATCTCGCCCACCAGGCCCAGGTCGTGCGTGATGAACAGCACGGCCATGCGCCGCTCGCGCTGCAGGCGCGCGATCAGGTCCATGATCTGCTTCTGGATCGTCACGTCCAGGGCCGTGGTCGGCTCGTCGGCGATCAGCAGTTTCGGCTCGCAGGCAATGGCCATTGCAATCATTACCCGCTGCTGCTGGCCACCCGACATCTGGCCCGGATAGGCGTCGATCTTGTGCTGCGGATCGGGAATGCCCACTTCGGCCAGCAGCTCGAGCGTACGGGCGCGGGCGCCACGCTTGCTCATGCCCATGTGCTGGCGCAGCACTTCACCGATCTGGAACCCCACCGTCAATACCGGGTTGAGCGACGACATCGGCTCCTGGAAGATCATCGCAATGTCCTTGCCGCACAAGGCGCGCCGCGCGGCCAGCGGCAAGCCGAGCAGTTCGCGGCCGGCAAACGCGATGCGCGAACCCGGATCGACGATCGTGGTCTCGGGCGGCAGCAACCCCATCACGGCCAGCGAACTGACCGACTTGCCGCTGCCCGATTCACCCACCAGCGCCACCGTGCTGTTGTCGGGCACGTCGAACGAGACGCCTTTCAGGGCGGCGCTGGTGCGGTGCCTGTCGACCCGGAACGCGATGCGCAGGTCGCGCACCCGGAGCAAAGGATTCGTGTCCTGGGTCATTTGATCTTGGGGTCGAGCGCGTCGCGCAAGGCATCGGCGAACAGCGAAAAACTGGTAACTAGCACGGCCATGGCGCCGGCAGCGGCCGCCAGTTGCCACCACTTGCCGAGGATGAGTTCATTCTGCGCCTCGTTGAGCATGCTGCCCCACGACACGGTGCCCACCGGCACGCCGAAGCCCAGGAACGACAGGATCACCTCGGCCTTGATGAAGCCGACTACAAGGATCGACATCTGCACCAGCGCCACGTGCGACACGTTGGGCAGGATATGCCCGAACATGCGCTGCCAGTTCGACGCGCCGATGGCATTGGCCGCCATCACGTATTCGCGCGCGCTGTGCTTGATGTACTCGGCGCGCATCAGGCGAAACGGCCCGGTCCAGCCGGTCAGGCCCAGGATCAGCACGATGGTCGTCACGCCCCTTTGCTGCAGCACGGCGGCCACGGTCAGGATCATCAGGATCGACGGAATCGACGTGAAGATGCTGTAGAACCAGTTGAACAGGTCGTCGATCCAGCCGCCGAAAAACCCGGCCACGGCGCCGAACAGCGTGCCCAGCGTGACCGCCACCAGCGCCGCCACCAGACCCACGACGATCGACGTTTCACCGCCCTTGATCGTCTTCTTGACGATGTCGTGGCCCCATTTATCGGCGCCAAACAGCAGCGTCGTTTGCTTGGCCACCGGCGGATGCGTCGCCGCCAGTTGCGCCTGCAGCGCTGCCAGTTCGGCCGCGAGCGGATCGAACGCATTCGGCGGCGTGGCGCGTGGCAGTTGCGCTTGCGCCAGTGCACGGGCCGTCGCGTCGGCGCCGACAAAGCCGGGCGGCGCGTAATTGACCGCCACCTCGTCTTCCCAGTCAGCGGCCACCAGGCCCGTGCTCGAGAGCAGCACGAGCAGCAAAAAGCCGGCCACGACGGCAAGCGCCGCCATCGCCACACGGTCCGCCCGCAGGCGGCGCCAGGCCAGTGTCCACAAGCCAGCCGAATCGGCGGAGGTCTGCAGCGTCGTCACCGGAATTGCACCCGCGGATCGACGGCGCGGTACAGCAGGTCGGCCAGCAGGTTGAACACCATCGTTGCCGCCGCCACGTAGACCGTGATCGCCTTGATCACCGGGAAGTCGCTGCGTTCGACTGCCAGAATGACTTCGCGCCCGATGCCGGGAATGCCGAAGAAACGTTCCAGCAGAAAGGCCCCGATCAACAGCGCCGGCAGGTTTGCCATCACGTGCGTGATGATGGGAATGGCCGCATTGCGCAGCACGTGCACCCAGACGATGCGGCGCTCGCTCAAGCCCTTGGCGCGCGCGGTGCGCACGTAGTCCTGCCCCACCTCATCGAGCACGAAGCTGCGGTACAGGCGCAGCGTCGGCGCGATCGAGACGGCCAGGCCGATGATGATCGGCAGCAGCGCATAGTGCCGCAGATTCTCGCCCAGGCTGCTGCCCCAGCCCTGCACCGGGAACAGGCCCAGCTGGTAAGCAAACACGTACTGGAACACCGAGATATACACCAGGATCGAGATCGACATGCCCACCGTGCACGCCACCATCACGGCGCGGTCGGTGAGCGAGCCGCGCACGAAGGCGATCCCCAGCGCCAGCGCGATCCCGAAGAACACTTCGAGCACGGTGAGCGGGATCAGGACGGTGAGCGACGGGCCGAGACGGCTGGTGATGATCTGCGCGACCGGCTCGCCCGTGCTCCAGGCGTTGCCGAAGTCGAACGTGAGGATCTGCTGGACGAACATCCACAGCTGCACCGGATACGGCTGGTCCAGGCCCAGCTGGCGCCGGATATTCTCGATGGCGCTGGCATCGGCCATCTTGCCGGCCAACAGATAGGCGGGATCACCGCCAACCCAGTTGAACAGCACGAACACCAGCAGCACGACGCCCGCCATGGTCGGCAACATCTGCCACAGGCGCCGGACAATATAAGCAACCATGAAACTCCCGAACCGGAACCAGGCAACCGTGCCATTTCCCGCGAAATCCGCCACGCCGATTCCGGCATTGCGAACCCGACACGATAGCGCATATCCCGGCTGCCTGACAGATGCGCGTTGTCATGCACTGATAAACGCGGGTTATTGAATGTATTGACGTTTGTGACGAAAATGATGTCGCCGATGCATTCCGCATGAATTATTTATACATACACATAAGCAGCATTTTCTGCCAAAAAAATACCATTATTCCGCATTAAAGGGCGTTTCAAACTATATTTTCCCTATGATATTCCAAGTATTATTTTTTATGACGACGTCATGACTAGCACCAAAATGCGTACTTGTACAGACTGGTCAAAGCACAGTTGTATTTTTGATTCGTCAAGACTTTATACGTTGACACTGCCTTCTTGGAAATGTTTTTATTGCCAAGTAATAAAAAAACGCCGCTGCTATTCGCGGTGGCAAATCCAATGACATCACTGCGGGCGACATCCGCCTTGCAGGTCTTACCTGGGAAAATCGACATGATGGTTGAAACAGTGTTATCTCGATCGGTTCGACTGATCTGTGCAGGCGGCATGATCGTCGCGTTCTCGGCGGCCCACGCCCAGGACACGGCGCCCGCCACAGGCGAACCTCAGCGCGTGGAAGTGACCGGTTCACGCATCGCCACCGCCAACCTGGAAAGCATCAGTCCAGTTACCGTCGTCAACGCCAAGGACATCAAGCTCGAAGGTGTGCGTTCGGTCGAGAGCCTGCTCAACAACCTGCCCCAGGTCTTCGCCGACCAGGGCGGCTCGGTGTCGAACGGCTCGACCGGTACGGCCACTGTCAACCTGCGCAATTTCGGCGCCGATCGCACCCTGGTGCTGGTCAATGGCCGCCGCCTGCCAGCAGGCAGCCCGCGCAACACGGCCGCCGACTTGAACCAGATCCCGGTGGGCCTGGTCAAGCGCGTCGAAGTGCTGACCGGCGGCGCCGGCGCCATCTATGGCTCCGACGCCGTGGCCGGCGTGGTCAACTTCATCATGGATGACAGGTTCGAGGGCGTCCAGATCGACAGCAACTACCAGTTCTACAACCACCAGCAAAATGGCGGACCTGCGGCCGATGCCGCCACGCGCCGCAACTTCCCGCTGCCGGGCGACAAGAGCGCCGATGCGAAGGTCAAGGACATCAGCATCACGATGGGCGGCAACTTCGCCGACGGCCGCGGCAACGCCGTGGTCTACCTCGGCTACAAGAAAGAAGACGCGCTGCTGCAATCGGAGCGTGACTTCACCGCGTGCTCGCTGGGCGGCTCCACCACGGGCGACACGTTCAACTGCGGCGGCTCCGGCACCAGCTTCCCGGGTCGCTTCCTGGTCGGCACGCGCAGCTTCACCGTGGCCGATGCGAACGGCGGCGTGCGTCCATATGTCAGCGCAAGCGATGCCTACAACTTCGGTCCGCTGAACTATTTCCGCCGTCCGTCCGAGCGCTATACGTTCAGCTCGTTCACGCACTACGACATCAACGACAAGGCCCGCGTCTACGCCGAGGCCAGCTTCCACGATGACAGCACCGTGGCCCAGATCGCCCCATCCGGCCTGTTCGGCCTCGACGCTTCCGGCGCCAATGCGATCACCTTTGAAAACCCGCTGCTGTCGAACGCCTGGCGCCAGACGCTGGGCCTGAACGCCCCGGGCGACACGGCTGACCTGGTGATCTTCCGCCGCAACGTCGAAGGCGGTGGCCGCCGCGACGACCTGAACCACACGTCCTACCGCGGCGTGGTCGGTGTCAAGGGCGACATCGGCAACTGGAAATACGACGTCTTTGCGCAAGTGGGCAAGGTCCGCTACGCCGAAACCTACTTCAACGACTTCTCGGTGGCGCGCAGCGCGCGGGCACTGGACGTCGTGCCCGGCGCCAACGGTGCACCGGTCTGCCGCAGCACGCTGAACGGCATCGATCCGAACTGCGTGCCCTACAATATCTGGAGCCTCGGCGGCGTCACCAAGGAAGCACTGACCTACCTGCAGACCCCGGGCTTCCAGCGCGGCAGCACCTCGCAAACCGTGCAGGGCGTCAATCTGTCGACCGACCTGGGCGAATACGGCCTGAAGCTCCCGACCAGCACCGAAGGCATCGGCCTGGCGCTGGGCTGGGAACACCGCACCGAAAAGCTGGGGCTGGACAACGATGCCGCCTTCGAATCGGGCGACCTCGCCGGCCAGGGTGGCCCGACCAAGAACGTGAGCGGCCAGTTCAGCGTGCGCGATTACTACGCTGAAACCCGTATCCCGATCCTGCAGAAGCAGCCATTCGCCGACCAGCTCAACGTCACCGCCAGCTATCGCAAGTCGGATTATTCGACCGGCCAGAAAACCAGCTCGTATGGTGCGGGCATCGAATGGGCGCCGATCAAGGAAGCGAAGTTCCGCTTCAGCTATCAGCGCGCAGCGCGCGCCGCCAACGTGGTCGAACTGTACACGCCAGCCGGCCTGGGCCTGTACGGCATGTCGTCCGATCCATGCGCAGGCACGACGCCGACCGCCACCTTGGCCCAGTGCGCACGCACCGGCGTCACGGCTGCCCAGTACGGCAACATCGTCGATTCCCCGGCCCAGCAATACAACCAGATCAGCGGCGGCAATGCGAACCTGGCGCCGGAAAAATCCGACTCGTACACGCTGGGTCTGGTGCTGACCCCGACGCGCAACACGTCGGTCACCATCGACGCCTTCGACATGAAGGTCAAGGGCATCATCGGCGGCTTGCCGGCAACAACCAGCCTGGACTCGTGCCTGGCCACGGGCGACGCGACGTACTGCTCGCTGATCACGCGTGACCGTCTGGGCACCCTGTGGGCGCTGGAAACCGCGCAGATCGTCGCCACCAACCAGAATCTGGGCATGGCATCGACCAAAGGCGTGGACCTGGGCGCAAACTGGAATACCAAGCTGGGCGAATGGGGCAGCCTGAACCTGTCGCTGATGGGCACCTACCTGAAGGAATTCAAGCAGCAGGATCTGCCAGGCGGCGACACGCGTGACTGCGCCGGCCTGCATGGCCCGACCTGCGGCGTACCGCTGCCGAAGTGGCGCCACAAGCTGCGCGCCGTCTGGGGCACCCCGTGGAACGGCGTGGAACTGGGCGCAACCTGGCGCTACGTGCGCGCTGTGAACCTCGACACCGAGTCGGAACCGGCTGATGCACGCCTCGGCGCACGCAGCTACCTGGATCTGGTGGCCAGCTGGCAGATCAGCCCGATCTTCACCCTGCGCGCCGGCATGAACAATGCGCTGGACAAGGATCCACCGCTGTCGGGCGTGGTTGCCGACGTGTTCGGTAACGGGAATACCTACCCGCAGGTGTATGACGCGATGGGCCGTCATATCTTCCTGAACCTGACCGCCAAGTTCTGATCGCGGTGAGCAGATAGAACAACGGCGCACCTCGGTGCGCCGTTTTTTATGGGCGCAGTCAACGTTAAATAGAGACCAGCTTTGAACTGACGAGCAGCCTCGTGGTCCAACCCCTGCCCCCAGCGTCAGGAGTCGATCATGAAAGCGCCACGTTTCAAAAGCTGGCTCGCAAAACTGCCTTCGCTGAACCAGCCGCAGCGCCGTCAAGTGCTCGATGCCCTGCATCCTGCCGCCGGGCTCGATCAGGTGGTCGCGCTCATCAGTGAGGTCAGATCAACCGGCCGCTGCTGCCCCAGATGCGGCGACGAACGTTGCTACCGGCATGGTTTCGCCAACGATTTGCAGCGCTACCGCTGCTGTGCCTGCGGCCGCACCTTCAATGACCTGACCGGCACGCCGCTGGCGCGGCTCAGGCTCAAGGCCAAATGGCTCGCCTATTCGCAGGTGCTGCTCGATTCACTCCCCGTGCGCAAGGCAGCAGATCGGGTCGGAGTACACCGCAACACGGCTTTTCGCTGGCGCCACCGCTTCCTGCATTGGGTCAAGCTCGACCGGCCAGCGCTCCTGAATGGCATTGTCGAGGCTGACGAAACATTTCTGCTTGAATCACAAAAAGGTTCGCGTACGCTTGATCGGCCACCACGCCACCGCGGCGGCCATGCTGCCAAACGGGGCATTTCCAGCGAACTCGATTGCATCCTGGTCGCGCGCGACCGCGAGGGGCGCACCATCGATGCCGTCACTGGCCGCGGTGCGCTCAAGGCTACGCAACTCGAGCGTGACTTGCTGCCCAAGCTCGATCCGCAGGCCTTGCTTGTTAGTGACGGCCACCCTGCTTACCGCGCCTTTGCACGCAAGCACAGGATCGCGCACGAAGCGGTCAATTTGCGTGCCGGGGTGCGTGCAAGGCGGCTGGGCAACCTTGCCATCCATGTGCAGAACGTGAATGCCTACCATCAACGCTTCAAGGCCTGGCTACAGGGCTTTCGTGGCGTGGCGTCGCGCTACCTGCCCAATTACCTGGGCTGGCGCTGGGCGCTGGATGGTAAACGGGTCACGTCGCCGGAACAATTGCTTCGCATTGCTATCAGCGTCATCAACAGATAACGCTGACTGCGCCTTTACTCCTGGCGCAAACGACGTCGGCGCACTGCCGCCGCCAGGCCATCGAGCACCTGCAGGCTGCTGTCCCAGTCGATGCAGCCGTCGGTTACCGACTGGCCGTACGTCAGTTCCTTGCCCGGCACCAGATCCTGGCGCCCGCCCACCAGATTCGATTCGATCATCACGCCGACGATGCGATCGTCGCCGGCCGTGATCTGCGCGGCGATGTCGGCGCACACGGGCACCTGGTTCTCGGGCTTTTTCGAACTGTTCGCATGCGACGCGTCGATCATCAGGCGGCTGGCCAGGCCCAGTGCGGCGATCTGGCGGCAGGCTTCGTCGACGCTGGCGGCGTCGTAGTTCGGCGCCTTGCCGCCACGCAGGATGATGTGGCAATCCTCGTTGCCCGAGGTCGACACGATGGCCGAGTGGCCGCCCTTGGTCACCGATAAAAAGTGGTGCGGCTGTGACGCGGCCTTGATGGCCTCGGTCGCGATCTTGATATTGCCATCGGTGCCGTTCTTGAAACCGACCGGGCACGACAGGCCAGACGCCAGCTCGCGGTGTACCTGCGACTCGGTCGTGCGCGCACCGATGGCGCCCCAGCTGATCAGGTCGGCGATGTACTGCGGGCTGATCACGTCGAGGAATTCGGTGCCGGCCGGCAGGCCCATCTCGTTGATGTCGCGCAGCAGCTCGCGCGCCATGCGCAGGCCGTCATTGATGCGGAAGCTGTTGTCCATGTACGGGTCGTTGATCAGGCCTTTCCAGCCCACCGTCGTGCGGGGCTTTTCAAAGTAGACCCGCATCACGATCTCGAGTTCACCGGCAAACCGCTGGCGCTGTTCGACCAGGCGGCGCGCGTACTCGATCGCCGCCTTCGGGTCGTGGATCGAGCACGGCCCGATCACCACCATCAGGCGGTCGTCCTGGCCATGCAGGATGCGGTGCAGGTCGACGCGCGCGCCGGCCGCGGTCTGCTCGGCCACCGGGGTGACGGGGTACTCGCGGATCAGGTGCGAGGGCGGCGTCAGTTCCTTCATTTCACGGATGCGTAGGTCGTCGGTGCGGGGCATGCTGGACTCTCTTTCGTGCTCGGTTGAGTTTGGTTTTATACCGTCTGAAAATAAAAAAACCGCCATTGCTGGCGGTTTGTCTGGATGCTGCCGGGACTTTTACTGCGCGTACCCGCTGCTGTTCCACCGCCTGAGGCTGGAATGGCTAAAGTAAAAAAAGCAGGTAAAGAAAGCGTGGCGCATGATGTCGTCCGTGTTTGGTCAATTGACTATAGCAACAACCCGCAAAACTTGGCAAGCCCTTTATCCGTCGATGACGGCTTGTACAGACAGCTTGTTACCCGATACCACAGCAGTACGGGCTCAAGCCGTACCACCGACCGTCACGCCATCGATGCGCAGGGTCGGCTGGCCCACGCCCACCGGCACGCTCTGGCCTTCCTTGCCGCACACGCCCACACCGGAATCCAGGCGCATGTCGTTGCCGATCATCGAGATGCGGTTCATGACTTCGGGACCGTTGCCGATCAGCGTTGCGCCCTTGACCGGGTAGGTGACCTTGCCATCTTTGATCATGTACGCCTCGCTGGCCGAAAACACGAACTTGCCGTTCGTGATATCGACCTGGCCGCCGCCGAAGTTCACCGCATACAGCCCGTTCTTGACCGAGGCCAGGATTTCCTGCGGGTCCTTGTCGCCGGCGAGCATATAGGTATTGGTCATGCGCGGCATCGGCAGGTGCGCGAACGATTCCCGGCGCGCGTTGCCGGTAACGGGCATCTTCATCAGGCGCGCGTTCATCGTGTCCTGGATATAGCCTTTCAGGATGCCGTCCTCGATCAGCGTCGTGCACTGGGTCGGATTGCCTTCGTCGTCGACATTGAGCGAGCCGCGGCGGTCCTGCAGCGTGCCGTCGTCGACGATGGTGACACCCTTGGCGGCCACGCGCTGGCCGATCATGCCGGCATACGACGACGAACCCTTGCGGTTGAAGTCGCCCTCGAGGCCGTGGCCGACCGCCTCGTGCAGCAGCACACCGGGCCAGCCCGGGCCCAGCACGATCGTCATCGGGCCAGCCGGCGCCGGCCGCGCTTCCAGATTCACGCAAGCCGCTTTCACGGCATCGGTCGCATAGCGGTCGAGCACGTCGTCGGTGAAGTAACCATAGTCGAAGCGCCCGCCGCCGCCGGACGAGCCCACTTCGCGCCGCCCGTTCTGCTCGGCGATGACGGTGACCGACACGCGCACCAGCGGCCGGATATCGGCTGCCAGCACGCCATCGCTGCGCAGCACCAGCACGACATCGTATTCGCCGGCCAGGCCAGCCATCACCTGCACCACGCGCGGGTCTTTCGCACGCGCCATCTTTTCAACGCGCTCGAGCAGCGTGACCTTGGCCGTCGCATCGAGCGAGGCCAGCGGATCGTTGGGCAGGTACAGCGAGCGCCCGCCGCTGTGCTGCGTGCTGCGTGCAATCTTGATGCGCCCGGCGCCCTGGCGCCCGATGGTGCGGGTGGCGGCGGCAGCATCCAGCAGCGCCCCTTCGGAAATCTCGTCGGAATACGCAAACGCGGTCTTTTCGCCCGACACCGCGCGCACGCCAACGCCCTGGTCGATCGAAAAACTGCCACTCTTGACGATGCCTTCTTCGAGGCTCCAGCCTTCGCTCTTGGTGAACTGGAAATACAGGTCGGCGTAGTCGACCTTGTGCGTGAACATCGTTCCCAGCGCGCGCAGCAGCTTGTCTTCGTCCAGGCCGAATGGCGTCAGGAGGACGTCACGGGCAACGGCGATGGCGGAAAGATTCGGTTCGAATGGCGTCATGGTGGTTCGATTCAGGCGTCGGTTGGAACGGGCATTGTGCCATATCCCGTTTGTTCGCATCGCTGCGCCAGGTGCATGTGACAGCCTGGTTTACATCTTGCGGTGCCGCAGCGCCGGCAGGCTGTCGCGCACGCCGCGCAGGAACGCCGGATCGAGTTCGCCCGTGATCACGCCCTCGCCTTCCGGCAGCACCGCCTTCACCTCGCCCCACGGGTCGACCAGCATGCTGTGGCCCCAGGTGCGGCGGCCATTGACGTGCATGCCGCCCTGGGCCGCTGCCAGCACATAGCACTGGTTCTCGATGGCGCGCGCGCGCAGCAGCACTTCCCAGTGCGCGCGGCCGGTGGTGTAGGTGAACGCGGCCGGCACGATGATCAGTGCGCACTCGCCCATCGCGCGGTACAGCTCGGGAAAGCGCAGGTCGTAGCATACCGACAGCCCCACGCGCCCGAACGGCGCATCGAACACGCCCACCGTATCGCCCGGCACGATGGTGCGCGCCTCGTCATACGATTCGGCGCCCTTGTTGAAGCCGAACAGGTGGATCTTGTCGTAGCGGCTCATCGACACGCCCTGCGGGTCGTACACGAGCGTGGTGTTGAGCACCTTGCCGGCGCTCGGTGAGACGATCGGCAACGTGCCGCCGACCAGCCAGATGCCGTGCTCGCGCGCCAGCCCGGCCATGCAATCCTGGATCGGACCGGCACCCGGTTCTTCGGCCAGCGCCACCTTGTCGACATCGGTCATGCCCATGATCGGCCAGTACTCGGGCAGGGCCACGAGCGTCGCGCCCTTGCCGGCGGCCTCGGCCACGAGGCGCCGTACGGTGACCAGGTTGTCGTCAAGGTGGGGAGTGGAAATCATCTGGATCGCGGCGACGGTCGTCATGTCATTCCTTGCTGGCGGTTGGGGTGGGCGTGCTGACAGGGACGCTGTCAGGTCCGTTGGGGATTTTGGTAATGGTCGGCGATTTCCACGGTCCTGTCACCTGCATCTGGTAGGTCAGCGCCTTCATCACGGGCGCGCGCAGGAACAACTGGGCCAGATAGCCGCCCAGGCCCAGCACCGGATTGACGGCCAGGCCGTACACGAGCGGGCCGGTGCCCAGATTGAATTCCGGGATCACGACCACGCGCAGATTGGTCGACTCGTTGGCAATATCGGCCGAACCGTTCATCAGGACGGTGGCTGCCACGCCATGCATCCTGAGGTTGTCGGTGCGCACCACGCCGCGCGTGATCAGCGCGTTGGCGGTGATGCCGTCGAATGCCAGGCCATCGGAAAACACGTCATGGAAGTCGAGCTTGAGCAGGCGCGGCAGCGCCTGCAGGCTGAGCACGCCCAGCAGCTTGGCCGCGCCCGGGTCCTGCTTGAGGAACTGGCCGGATTCGACGTTCATCTCGATCTGGCCCGACAGGCTCGGGATGTCCATTGCATACGGCAGGCCGGCCCACGAGATGTCGCCGCGCAGGTAGCCGTTGCCGCGCCCGAGCGTGTCCGGGAAACCCACGCGGTCGAGCAGGCGCCCGGCATTGTCCATGTCGAGCGCGAAGTTCAGGCTGGTATTGCTTTTGCCATCCTTGGTCAGCCAGCGGCCCGATGCCTTCAGCTTGCCATCGGGGTTGCTCAGTGCGAGGCGGTCGATGCGCCACTCGCGCCCGGCCAGCGCGCGCACATTGCTGGCGTCCAGTTCCAGGCGACCCAGGTTGGTATTGAACAGCTCGAAGCGCTCGGCCACGATGTCGAGCGACGGAATGCTGGCCGTGGCGCCCTTGCTCGACTCGAGCAGGTCCTTGACCTCGGCCTCGGCCGACTCCGGGATCACGAGCGAGGCCAGGCGCGCCGTGACCTTGCCCAGGCCGCTTGGCGTCTCGGCCCAGGTGAGGTAGCCGCTGGCCTGGCGCGAATGCAGGTTGGCGCGCCAGGTGTCGCCCACGTGCGTGGCGCCGATGACCACATCGGCCACGCGCCGCTCGCCGACCGTCAGTTCGCTGACGCGGCCGGCCACCACCGTCGGCAGCACATACTGGGTGAAGTCGGCGCCGCCGGACGGGGTTGCATCGGGGGCCGGGGCAGGCGCGTTCTTGTCCATGCCGGCAATGGCGCGACCCGCCGCCAGCCAGTGGTCGACGTTGAGCGCCTTCATGTCCAGGTGCGCCATCAGGCCCTGATCCGGACGCGGGGCCGGCACGTTCACGCCAATGCCGCCGTGGGTCACGCGCCAGGCGCCCTTGCCCTGTTTTTCACGTTCGTACCGCGCGCCCAGGCCCTGCCCCACACCGACGCGGATGACGTCGCGCGCCAGGCCCTCGACGGTTGGCTCGCCTTCGAGCACGAAGTGCAGCGGCAGGTTCGCATCCTGCACCTTGTTCAGCGGGGCCGGCAGTTCGATGCCCAGGCCGGCCAGCGCCGAGTCGATGGTGATCGTTCGGTGCCCGGCCTTGACGACGATGTCGCCCCGGTACGGCGTGCTGCCCGACAGGCGTTCGGCCAGGCGGCCCAGCGCCGGCACCGGTGCGGTGCGGCGCATGCCTTCGGCCGACAGCGTGCCGGCCAGCGTCACGCGCGTGCTGCCGTCCGGCGCCGTGCCGCCGCCCACGGCCAGCGGCGCGCCCAGGAAGTCGGCGCCAACACCTTCCAGGCCAAAGCCGTGGTCGTGGAACGCAATCTTTCCCTGGGCGTTCTGCAGCGGCGGCAGCTCGGGGAACAGCACGACATCATTGCCCTGCAACTGCAGGCTGCCCTGCACTTTTGTTTCGTTCAGGTGCGACAGCGGCAGGCGCAGCTTCAGGTCGAGCTTTGCGTTGCCGGTGCCCTGCGTGTCTTCAGTGAAGTGGCCGATCCAGCCCAGTACCGGCGTCGCGGCCACGTAGCGCAACAATTCCTGCAGCGGTCCGGCGCCGGCGCCATCGATTTCCAGCATCATCTTGTCATGCGCGCCCAGATCGGGGATCACGGCCTTGACATTCGACAGCGCCACGCCCAGCGTGCGCAGGCTCTTGCCCGTGATCTCCATGCGCGCGCGGTCGAACACGATGCGCCCGTCGATCGCTTCGGCCAGCGGCCACAGCGGCGTGCCATCCGGATGGCGGTGGCCGGGTGCGTATTCGAGCCGCGCGCCCGCCAGACGCCCGGCGACGCGGAATTCGCCCGTATCGGCAGCCTTGAATGGAAACTGCGCGAGGTCGCCGCGCAGGCGCAGCGTGGTGTCGTGCAGCTGGCCGCCCTGCAGCGCGCCCACCAGCCAGTCGTGCAGGCCGTGCGGCGTGGCCAGCGGCAAAAAGGTGCCGATCTTGTCGATCGGAAAACCGTCGAGGCTGCCGGTGAAGTCGGCCGTGCCTGGCCCGTGCCCCGGCGTGAGCGGCATAGTATGGCGGCCCGACACCGATCCCTTGAACGCGCCCTGGACAAAATCCAGGTCCTCGATATCGACCTGCAATTGCCGGCCCGCGTCGAACTGCCAGCTTGCATCGAGGGCCAGACGGTCAAACGGCATGCGCGGTTCGGCGAACCAGGCCGGCATGTTCAAGGCAAATTGCTGCGAGTCGAGCTTGACGCTGCCGGCGCGCTCGTTGGCGTCGATGCGCCCGCTCAGGTTCTCGAAGCCGGGCGTGGCAGACCGCCCCGGGCGCGCAGCCTGGGCTTTCAACGCCAGTCCGGCGACGTCGCCGCGGATGCGCCAGCCGGTGACACCGGGGTAGCGGCCATCCCATTCGACACCGACATCCTGCAACACCCCGCGCGGCGCGTAATCGGCCAGCAGGCCGCGCTGCACGGGCGAGATCGGCAGGTACTGGGCCAGCGCCGCCAGCGCGCCGATATCGAGGCCCTGCGCGCGCAGCGTGCCTTGCTCGGGCTTGCCGTTCGCGGCGGGCCGCCAGGTCTGTTCCAGCGTGGCGGGCGGCAAGGCGCGGCCATCGCGCGCCACCACCGTGAAATTGTCGAGCCGCATTGCGTGGCCGTTCGCGCCAAAGGTCGGCTTGCCATCGCCCTTGCCGGACAACAGCGTTTCGCGCGCGCTCAGGCGGCCCGACACGCGCGCCAGTTGCAGCGGCGCGATGTCCGGGCCCAGGCGCGCATTCACGCCGGCCAGCGCCAGATCGGCGGTAAAACCGGCCAGGCGGGCCTGGTCGACGTTGATCCAGGTGCGCAGCGAGCCACGGCCACGGTCAAGCTGGATCGGATAATCGACGAAGCGCTTCCACGCGCCCAGGTCGACGTCGCGCAGATCGGCGTACAGCTCGCCCTTCCAGCGCGTGACATCGGACGGCTGCTGGCCGAAGCGGTGCCGGAAGCGCGCGCGGATGTCGATCGGACCGCCCAGCCGCGCCGGCGGTGTCGCCGTCAGCGCCACATGGTGCGCGCCCCAGCGGTTGAGCAGTGCCAGCGTGACGCCCTGCAGCGCCAGCGGCGGCGTGCCGCGCAGTTCGTCGACCCAGTCGACGCGACCATCGCGGATCACGATTTCGCGCTGGCGCAGCAGCCAGTCGGCGCCGGCGCCATTGCCCTGCTGCTGGTCGAGCCGTACGCCGGCCACGACCAGCACGCCGTCGCGACCACGCCGCACGGCCAGACGCGGGCCGATGATCTCAAGCGAGGCAAACCGGGGTTCGAGCGCGGCGATGCTCCACCAGCCGATCGTGGCGTCAACTTGCGGCAAGGCCAGCACTTGCAGGCCGCGGCGATCATGCAGGCGCACGTCGCGCAGCGACAACGCCGGGCGCATGCCGTGCCAGGATGCCGCCAGCTGCGAAATCGTGACCCGGCTGCCGAGGGCGTTGCCGGCGACGCGTTCGATGTCGTTCTTGTACAGGTCGATGTTGGGAAGGATGGCGTAGCGCAGCACCAGGAACAGCACGGCCAGCGCGAAATACACGAACAGCAGCAGTTTGATGGCAAAGCCCAGCACGTGATGCGAAGCCAGGTTCGTGAAGCGGTAGCACGCGCGCAACCGGCGCCAGCGTATGGCCAGCGGTCGGGACGCGGATGTCGCCTGCGGATCCGGGTTGTGCATCAAGGTGCTAATAACAAAGGCTCGCCGAAAAATGTATAGCTTAAAAAACAGGTCGCTTGCATGCGCTGCGGCGTCTACCTTACCATCGGTGCTGACCCGGGCAGCATCGACGGCCTGTTAGCGGGCCATTTTAACGCATCGACTGCCTGCCGGCCCCGACTAACGGCCTATTGAAGCGGCCGTCCATCGCGTTTCCCAGGATCAACGATGACCGAAGTTTCACCTGCACCACAGACTGCCCCAGCCACTGTTGTTGTTCCTGTTACCGCATCGCGTTTCGTCGCGCGCTGGCTGGGCGCCGCGCCCGAGCGCGCTGAACAGCTCGCCAGCTTGTCCGCCGTATCGCTGGCCGACGCCGATTTCCGGGTGTTGCTGGAAGGCGAACTGGCCAAAGGCTTGCCGCTCGAACGCGCGATGCGCCGGGTGCGCAACCTGTTGATCTCGACCATCGTCGCGCGCGATCTCGGCGGCCAGGCCGACCTCGATGAAGTCGTCACCGCGATGACAGCGTTTGCCGACTTTGCGATCCAGACCCATGTGAACAGCCTGATGGCCGAGCTCGTCACGGCGCACGGCATGCCGGTGGGCGAGGATTCCGGCCGCCCGCAGCACCTGATCGTGCTGGCCATGGGCAAGCAGGGTGGCGGCGAACTCAATGTGTCGTCGGACATCGACCTGATCTTCGTGTACCCGGAAGACGGCGACACGGCGGCGGCGGCCGGCCAGCGCCAGCTGTCGAACCACGAATTCTTCATCCGCCTGGGGCGCCGCCTGAGCGCGGCCTTGTCCGAAGTGATCGAGGACGGCTTCGTATTCCGGGTCGACATGGCGCTGCGCCCCAACGGCAAGTCGGGCCCGCTGGCGGCCAGCTTCGGCATGGTCGAGGAATACCTGATTGTCCAGGGCCGTGAATGGGAGCGCTATGCGTGGGTCAAGGCGCGCGCCGTCACGGGCGAGCCGGACGACATTGCGGCGCTGGACGCGATCGTGCAGCCGTTCATTTTCCGGCGCTACCTGGACTTCGGCGTCATCGACGCGATCCGCACGATGCACGCCCAGATCCGCGCCGAAGTGAAACGCCAGGAGCGCCTGCACCCCGAGCGCAGCCACAACGTCAAGCTCGGGCGCGGCGGCATCCGCGAGATCGAGTTCCTGGCCCAGGTCTTCCAGCTGATCCGCGGCGGGCGTGATCCCGCGCTGCGCGAGCGCTCGACGCGCAAAACGCTGCTTCTGCTGGCCGAGCGTGAGCTATTGACGGTCGACACGGTCGAACGCCTCCTGGGGGCCTACACCTTCCTGCGCAACCTTGAACACCGGCTGCAATACCTCGAAGACGCCCAGACCCACACGCTGCCGGTGAGCGACGACGACCGGCTGACGGTGGCGCGCATGATGGGCTACCCGGACGAAGCCACGCTGCTCGCGCAGCTGGAAGAACAGCGCACCTACGTCGCGCAGCAGTTCGACGCGATCTTCGCCGACAAGGAAGCGCCCGACCAGGACCCCGACGCGCCGGCACTGGTGGACGACCTGGACAATCTCGATGCGCTGACCGAGCGCCTGGCGGGCCTGGGCTTCAACGACACGCGCGCCGCCGCCGGCCGCCTGACCAACACGCTGCAGGGCGCGCGCCTGGCCAGCCTGCCCGACTTCAGCCGCGTGCGCCTGCTGGCGCTGGTCGAGGCCGCCCTGCCCCTGATCGCCACCGTCGTGAAGGACGCGGGCATGGGCAGCCACGCCGCCACGCTGGGGCGCCTGCTCGATTTGTTCGAGGCCATCGCGCGCCGCTCGGCCTATCTGGCGCTGCTGACCGAATACCCGCACACGCTCGAGCGCGTGATCCGCATGATCAATGCCAGCGGCTGGGCCGCGACGTTCCTGACCCAGCACCCGATCCTGCTCGACGAGCTGCTGGACGACCGCAACGCCGGCGCCGAAGCGCTGCCGCAGCTGGCGGCCACCCTCGACACGCAGCTGACCGAGGCCGCCGGCGACACCGAGCGCCAGCTTGACATCCTGCGCGAGACGCACCATGCGCAACTGTTTCGCCTGCTGGCGCTGGACCTGGCCGGCGAACTGTCGGTCGAGCACCTGGCCGACCACCTGTCGGCGCTGGCCGACACGATCGTCGGCGCCGTGGTCACACACGCCTGGCGCGCGGTCAACGGCCACCACCGCGAGGTACCGCGCTTTGCCGTCATCGCCTATGGCAAGCTGGGCGGCAAGGAGCTGGGCTATGTGTCCGATCTGGATGTGATCTTCCTGTACGAGGACGACGACGGCGACGCGCCACCGCTGTACGCCCGGCTGGCACAGCGCTTCATCACCTGGATGACGGCGCCGACGCCGGCCGGCATCCTGTTCGACATCGACATTGCCCTGCGCCCGGACGGCGCCAGCGGCATGCTGGTCTCGTCACTCGCCGCCTTCGAGCGCTACCAGGGCGAAGCGGCCTGGATCTGGGAACACCAGGCGCTGACGCGGGCGCGCTTCTGCGCGGGCGACGCCGCCATCGGTGCCCGCTTCGAGGCCATTCGCGAACAGGTGCTGCGCAAGGACCGCGCCGGCCAGGCGGACGTGCTGAAAAACGAGGTGGTGCAGATGCGTGCGCGCATGCATGACGCCAATCTGAACCGCAGCACGCAGTTCGACCTCAAGCACGATGCGGGCGGCATGATCGACATCGAGTTCATCGTGCAATACCTGGTGCTGCGCCACGCGCACACCTACCCGCAGCTGACGGCCAATACCGGCAACATCGCCCTGTTGCACCTGTGCGGTGAGCTGGGCCTGATCGAGGCGGCCCTGGCCAGCCAGGTGGCGGCCGCTTACCGCGCGATGCGCAAGCTGCAGCACAGCGTGCGGCTGCAGGGGCACGACAAGACCCGGGTCGAGCCAGCCCAGGTGGGTGCCCATCCCGACAGCGTGCTGCGGTTGTGGCACGCCTGCTTCAGCGACTGACGCAATGTCCACCGCGCAGGATATTGGCGAGGGGTTACAGGTCATTGAGAATGTTCACAATTATCACAGTGGGGCGTCTCAAATAGCGCCTGCCCGAGTCGCAAGTTAATTGCGCAGAAAGCCCATCTGGCGCAACCCGGATGGGCTTTTTTGCACTTTGCCGAACTTAGAACAGAAAATAACCTTACAGTCAATTATATGTGATATCGAAACTGGGTAAATACACATTTACGCAACAGAATCATTACATTCTCATTCTTCTAATGTGTATGGATTGACAGCGAAGTACCGCAAATGGTTTTATTGCTGACTTGAAAGTCGTTTAACCAAATTAGTTGGCGCTTTTCAGCGAGTCGCACAGCGACATTTTTCGGTGGCCGGCCCTTACCCAGGTCCCGCTGCGCTTACACCCCTAGGAGTTCTGCAACATGATGGAAACACTCTTGTCCCGTTCGGTCCGCGCTATCTGCCTCGGCGGTATGACCCTTGGCATGACCGCCGCGATCGCTCAGGAAGTCGCTGCGCCACAGCGCGTTGAAGTGACCGGTTCGCGTATTCGCCAGGTTGATCTGGAAACGGCTCAGCCACTGCAGATCATGAGCCAGGAACAGATTCAGAAATCTGGTCTGGTGACCGTCGGTGACGTCCTGAACAACCTGTCATCGGCCGGCGCGCCTGACTTCAGCCGTTCGGCCTCGCTGACCTCGAACCCGGAAGCCGGCGGCCAGTTCGTCAGCCTGCGTAACCTGGGTTCGAACCGCCTGCTGGTGCTGGTTGACGGCAAGCGCTGGACCCAGTCGGTTGACGGCTTCACCGACCTGTCGACCATTCCGTCGGCCATGATCGAGCGCATGGAAATCCTGAAGGATGGCGCCTCCTCGATCTACGGTTCGGACGCGATTGCAGGCGTGATCAACATCATCCTGAAAAAGAACATGCAGGGCGGTCAGCTGTCCATCTATACCGGCCAGAACGAAAAGAACGACGGCAAGAACAAGGACTTCTCGCTGAGCTACGGCGCAGGTGACGACAAGGCCTCGCTGATGTTCGGCCTGTCGCACACCGAACAGGGCCGCGTTGGCACCCAGACGCGCGACATCACGTCGACCTCGTACGGTCCGGCGCACCCACTGGACGGCCTCGGTGCTGGTCCATGGGGCCGCATTGCCCCAATCAACCCGGTCGGCGGCGGCGCACTGCCCCTCAACCAGGGCGGCTTCAATCGTTACCTGAACCACACCGGTTCGTTCGACGGCCAGGGCCAGGGCGCAAGCTCGCGCGACATCAACAACTACCACGCATACGGCAACGGCGCCCCTGAAGACAAGTTCAACTCCAGCCAGCAAATGGACTTGCTGTCGCCGAACAAGCTCGATACGCTGTTCGTCAAAGGTGAGATCGCGCTGCCGAAAGACATGCGCCTGAAGACGACGGCGATGTACTCGCAGCGCCAGTCGACCCGCACCATCGCCGGCTACCCACTGCAATCGACCTCGCAGCTGGGCTTCCCGGTCTACATCGATGCAGACAGCTACTACAATCCGCTCGGCAATCAGGCTGCTGGCGTTCCTGCCGGCACCGGCCAGGATCTGTTCTTTGCCCGTCGCACGATCGAACTGCCACGTGTCACCGACAACGAGAACCGCACGCTGCACATCGATGCCACCCTGGAAGGTGAATTCACCGTCAAGGATCTGGCATGGAACTGGAGCGCAGGCTACAACCACAACAAGGTCTCGGGCACCCAGTCGGACACCGGTAACATCAACCTGCTGAACCTGCAGAAAGCCCTTGGCCCGTCGTTCCTGAACGCCAACGGCGTCGTGCAGTGCGGCACGGCCGCCAATCCGATCATGATGTCGAGCTGCACGCCGTTCGACATCCTGGGCGGCCCATCGGCTTCGACCGCTGACGCACTGGCTTACGTCAACACCAACGGTACCCGTACCTACGGTTCGACCATCAACAGCGCCACCGCCGACCTGGCCGGTGAACTGTATCAACTGCCGGCAGGTGCACTGGGCCTGGCAGTCGGTATCGAACACCGTGAAGTCAAGGGTTCGGACGTGCCTGACCAGTTCTCGCAGTCCGGCTACTCGACCAACCTGTCGGGTCAGTCGACCTTCGGCCGCTACACCGTGCGTGAAGCGTATGCTGAGCTGAACATCCCGGTCCTGAAGGCCCAGCCATTCGCAGAACTGCTGAGCTTCAACCTGGCCACCCGCCACTCCGACTACAGCAACTTCGGCGTGACCAACAACAGCAAGGCCAGCTTCATGTACAAGCCGGTCAAGGATGTGCTGTTCCGCGGCACCTGGGCGGAAGGCTTCCGCGCACCGACCCTGGGCGACACCTTCGGCGGCGGCTCGCAGTCGTACGACACCTTCCTGGATCCATGCGACACCCGCTTCGGCGAAGCTGCAGGCAACCAGGTCGTGCGCGACAACTGCGTCGCTCGCGGCACCACCCCGACCTACCGTCAACTGCAGCAGGCTGGCACGCCAATCACCAGCACCAACGGCACCCAGTCGCTGGTGGCGTTCAACTCCGGTGAAGGCAACAACACGTTGGTGCCGGAAACCGCCGTCACCAAGACCGTCGGTTTCGTGTACAGCCCGTCGTTCGTGAGCGGCTTCAGCATCGGCTTTGACTGGTACAACATCAAGATCGAAAACCGTATCACCGCGTTGAGCGCCGAGTATGTCGCCAACCAGTGCTACATTTCCAACAACCCGGCCTACTGCTCCCAGGTCTCGCGCGGCGCCAACGGCCAGCTCAACAGCCTGAACCGCGGCACCGTCAATCTGGGTTCGATGGAAACCGAAGGCCTGGACATGGCGATCACGTACCGCCTGCCACGCACCGCCTACGGCCAGTTCTCGATTCGTAACGAAACGTCGTACACCGACTCGTTCCGTACCAACGACGGCGCAGGTACGCCATGGAAGGAATACGCGGGCGAGTACTTCTACAACCGCGTGAAGTCGAACACCAGCGTCGACTGGACGAAGGGTGACTGGAGCGCCACCTGGGGCTTCCGTTACTACAGCCCGGTGAAAGATGCGTGCTGGGATGTCGAAGAGCAGATCGAGTGCAACATGCCAAACTTCGTCACCGCGGATTCGGGTACTGGCGCCAACAAGCTCGGTTCGTACATCATTCATGACCTGAGCGTCGGCTACAAGACCTCGTGGGATGGCCGCTTCCTGGTCGGTATCAACAACGTGTTCGACAAGTCGCCACGCATCGTGTACAACACGCAAGCATCGGCATCGGCAGTCGACGTCGACCTGGCACTGGACCGCTTCTTCTACGTCCGCTACAACCAGTCGTTCTGATGGACCGGGGTCGCAAGACCCTGTCCTGAAGTCCTGACCAATGCCCGCCCGGCCCCAGCCTGGCGGGCATTTTTGCATCCCCGCCCTGCCCGGCTGGCGCCAACGCGGTATCATGGCGGTTTGCCTGCGGCGCTGCCGCGTCACTTCCTCCCCGTATGACCATCAAACTCAAGAACGACAAAGACATCGCCAAGATGCGTGTGGCCGGCCGCATGGCCGCCGAAGTGCTGGACATGATCAGGGAATTCGTCGTCCCCGGCGTCTCCACCGAAGAACTGGACCGCCGCTGCCACGACTACATCCGCAAGGTGCAAAAAGCAACGCCGGCCAATATCGGCTACCATGGTTTCCCGAAGACGCTGTGCACGTCGATCAACGGTGTGGTCTGCCACGGTATCCCGAGCGAGCAGGACATCCTCAAGGACGGCGACATCGTCAATATCGACGTCACCGTGATCAAGGATGGCTGGCATGGCGACACGAGCCGCATGTACTTTGCCGGCACGCCGTCGCCCGAAGCGAAGAAGCTGGTCGAGGTCACCTATGACGCCATGATGGCCGGCATCCGCGCCGTCGGCCCGGGCGCGCGCCTGGGCGACGTCGGCCACGCGATCCAGAAGCTGGCCGAGGGCGCCGGCTATTCGGTCGTGCGCGACTACTGCGGCCACGGCATCGGCCGCGTCTACCACGAAGAGCCGCAGGTGCTGCACTACGGTCGCAAGAACACGGGCCTGCTGTTAAAGGAAGGCATGACCTTCACGGTCGAGCCGATGATCAATATGGGCGCAGATGACGTGATCCAGCTCGACGATGGCTGGACCGTGATGACGCGCGACGGTTCGCTGTCGGCGCAGTGGGAACACATGCTGGTGGTGACGAAAAATGGCGCCGAGATCCTGACGCCGTGGCCGGACACGCGCTGACCGGTCGGCGAAGAACCAGAAAGATAAAAAAGGGCCGGATCCCGTCAAGGATCCGGCCCTTCTTTCGTTCAGCTCAGGTCCTGATCAGAACTTGTAGTTGCCCGTAACGTACAGCTGACGGCCGAGCGGATCGGCGTAACGCGGGTCGAAGCCGACCTGATGGCCCGACGAGGCGCGCAGCGACAGTGGCGGTTTGCGATTCGCGATGTTCTTCATGCCGGCGCGTAGCGTGAAGGCATCGGTGAACGCATAGCGACCTTGCCAGTCGAACGTCAGGAACGACGGCACATCCAGGCGATAGCCGGGTACGTTGAGACCGGTGTCCAGGTTACGCACGGTGGCTGCCGCATCGACGTAGCCGTTGCGGTAGTTGACGATCAGCGAGTTCGACAGCTTGCCCGTATCGAGCGAGCTCGACAGACGGACGATGTGACGGAACGTGACGGCGTTGTTGATGCCGAAGTAGTTCAGGCTGTTGGTGAACTCGTTGCTCGTGCCCGGACGGGTGTAGTCCGCCTTGAGCATGTAGGTACCGTTCAGGGTCGTGGTCCAGGTGCCGAAACCGAAGCGCTGGCGGCCGGTCAGGTCCCAGTCGATGCCGCGGTTATGGGCCTGGCCGATGTTCACCGACGATTGCAGGAACGCCCAGTAGGTGTTACCCGTGGCAGGTTCGGTGTAGGTCTGGAACAGTTCGCGGAACTTGGTCGTGTCGGCCCAGGCCTGCTGTTCGCTGACGGCGCTCACGGCATCCTTGATCTTCACGTCCCACAGATCCAGGCCTGCCGAGAAGCGCGCCGACGGTTCGAAACGCATGCCGACGGTGAATTGCTTCGAGGTTTCAGGACGCAGGTTTTCGTTGCCGGTCGAGAGCACGTTGTACTGCGTCGAACCCGGGCGGCACAGCGTGGCGTCAGGAATCGGGCAGGCCCACGACGATGCGGTGAAGCCGGCATTGACCGTTGGCTGGGCCAGGCTGAGCATGTCCGGCGCCTTGAAGCCGGTGCCGTACGAACCGCGGAACAGCAGTTCCGGCATTGGCTGGTAACGCGCCGACACCTTGTACGTGGTCTTCGACTGGTCGCTGCCGACTTTGCGGCCGGTGACGCCGTTATCGATGGCCGAGATGCTGTCGTAACGCAGCGCCGCCGTGACTTCGATCTGCTTGGTCAGCGGGGCGAGCACTTCAGCGAAGGCGCCGACGTTGTCGCGCTTCATGTCGTAGCGCGGTGGCGCGTTGAAGTTGTAGATCACGCCATTGACAGCATCCGCCGATGGATCCTGCTGGTAGTGGTACTCGCGGTAGTCCGCGCCAAGGGCCAGCTGGGCTGCGCCGCCGCCAAGGGCGAACAGTTCATGCGAACCGCGCACGTCGGCCGCCTTCAGGGTGGTCGAGGCTTTGCGGATCGATCCGTTGAAGATCGAGGCATCGATCAGTTTCTGGGTCGCTTCGCTTTGCGCGCCGATGGGTGCGAACGGATCGAACAGGCGGTTGGTCAGCATGTTGCGGAACTCGGCGTTCTTCATGTAGCCGCCAACATAGCGCTCGTCGATCGAGTTTTCCGACCAGGTCAGCGCGCTGTTGATGTTCCAGCCAGCGAACTCGCCTTCGATGCCCGCCACTGCGTGCTTCGATTCGGTGATGGTCTGGCTGTCGCGGGTGCCCCAGTCATAGGCCCGGTAGTTGCCCGAGACGGTGTTGACGCGGCCAAGCTGGGTCGCGCTCAGGTACGGCGCCACGTACTGGTTGAATTGCGGCGAACCGGCGACGATCGTGAACGGCGCGGTATTCGGCGCGATGCGTGCGGTCAGGTCGAAGCGCGAGTAAGCGATGTCGGTGAACACTTCCCAGTTCTCGCCCAGCTTCTTGGTGCCCTTCAGGAACAGGCTGTCACGCTTGTTTTCCGGGACCATTTCGACGGTCTGGATGTAGTCGAAGGTGCAGTTGCGCGCGGTGGTGCCGTTGTTGTTGATGCTCGGCACGGTCAGCGTCGGGCAATTGCCGTTGGCCAGCAGGTACGGCGAGAAGCCGACCGCTGGCAGTGCGGCGACCCCGGCCGGGTTGCGGAACGCTACCGTGACGTTGGCCGGCACCGATGCGGTGCTGGTGTTGTCGTAGACATAGTTGGTGCCGTTGCGCGAGAAGCGACGGAAAGCCGTGTCGGCGAAGTCGCGTTCGGTCGACAGGATCTGGTCCTGCTCGTCGCGGCGGTAGCTGGCCAGCACGTTCCAGCCGTCGGTGTCCAGGTCGCCCATGCCGTACGTTGCGGCGATGTAGCGCGAACCGCCTGCCTTGCCGGCGGTCGGCTGGCTGTAGTTCGCCTCGATGTCGCCGCCCTGCTGGTTCTTTTTCAGCACGAAGTTGATGACGCCTGCAATTGCATCCGAGCCGTACAGTGCCGAAGCGCCGTCGGTCAGGATCTCGACGCGCTCGACCGCGCTCATCGGAATGGCTTGCAGGTTGACCGTGCCGCCCGAGCCTTGCGGCGCCAGACGACGGCCATTGAGCAGCACCAGTGTGTACGATTCGCCGATGTCGTGGATCGATGCCGAGACGCGGCCGCCCGAGTTGGTGCCGGCGGCAATCGCGCCGATGGTAAAGCCCTGCATCGCTGGCAGGGTCTGAATCAGTTCGGCAACGCTGGTCGCGCCAGTTTTGGCAATCGCTTCCTGGCTGAGGGTCTGGATCGGCAAGGCGCCTTCGACGTTGATGCGCTTGATCGCGGAACCGGTCACTTCGACGCGCTGCATTGGCGCTTCCTGGGCCATTGCTTGGGACACAGCCAGAGTGGAAACCAGGCCAAGGGCAATGCGCACTGCGCGCACGCTCATTTTCTCTTTCAACTTCATTGGTTCATCCTTAGTTGCATTCATAAAACGCGCCAAATCAGGGCATGTCTCTCACTCCCCTCCCTCTGGCACTCATTTAATTATGGCAACCGTGGTGCTATCAAACCAGTGCAAATACGTGCTGCGATGCAACAAGAAAGATTCCTGTCGTTAATGATTTACCGTAACTGCATGAAACCAATGCCTAACGTCATCGAAAATATCCCCATTGCGTATTGATATATTTACTTCAGTCATCGTCAATACCATGGATGTTGTGCAAAAAATCGTTGTTAAGTTGCAACCGTTGAACAGCACAATGTTAATCCTTGATATTTCCTGTCACAAACCTGATTTTAATTCCGGTCGTCCCGCAGGTGTTGTCTGCAGGCCCTCCCCGATCGGGTGCGCTGTCCTGCATGCACCATGCACCGGTGTAGCGCAAAAAAAACCCCGGCGGCCATCTGGCACGCCGGGGTGATCGATGACGAAAACGCGGAATTATTTGGCGTTCATCAGTGCGACGGTGGTGTCGAGCATGCGGTTCGAGAAGCCCCACTCGTTGTCGTACCACGACGTCACTTTGACCAGGCGGCCCGACACTTTGGTCAGGGTCGCGTCGAAGTTCGACGAGGCCGGGTTGTGGTTGAAGTCAACCGACACCAGCGGCTCGGTCTGGTACGTCAGGATGCCGTTCAGCGCGCCATCGGCGGCCGTCTTCATGATCTCGTTGATTTCATCGACGGTGGTGTCGCGCTTGGCGATGAAGGTCAGGTCGACGATCGACACGTTGATGGTCGGCACGCGGATCGCGAAGCCGTCCAGCTTGCCGTTCAGTTCCGGCAGCACCAGGCCGACTGCAGCGGCAGCGCCGGTCTTGGTCGGGATCATCGACTGCGTGGCCGAGCGGGCGCGGCGCAGGTCTTCGTGCATCACGTCGGTCAGCACCTGGTCGTTGGTGTACGAGTGCACGGTGGTCATCAGGCCGGTTTCCAGGCCGATGGCGTCATGCAGCGGCTTGACCAGCGGGGCCAGGCAGTTGGTGGTGCACGATGCGTTCGAGATCACGGTGTCCGAGCTTTTCAGCACGTCCTGGTTCACGCCGAACACGATGGTCGCGTCGACATCCTTGCCACCCGGGGCCGAGATGATGACTTTCTTGGCGCCGCCCTTGATGTGGGCCGATGCTTTTTCTTTGGTGGTGAAGAAACCGGTGCACTCGAGCACCACGTCCACGCCCAGCTCGCCCCATGGGATTTCGGCAGGGTTGCGCTGTGCGAACACACGGATTGGATCGCCGTTCACGATCATGTTGTCGCCTTCGACCGTGACGGTGCCAGGGAACTTGCCGTGGGCCGTGTCGTAGCGGGTCAGATGGGCGTTCGATTCGGCATTGCCGAGGTCATTGATTGCCACGATCTGGATGTCCTGTTTCTTGCCGCCTTCGTAGAATGCGCGAAGGATATTGCGGCCGATACGGCCATAACCATTGATTGCAACTTTGATCGTCATGCTTGGCTCCTGATTAGAAAAAAAACTTTTTCGTAACGAACATAGTAAAACGGACCATCCCTCTGGGACAGTCCGTTTTCTGGCGAATGCTCACGCTGCGATAACTTGTTTGGCCTTGGCAACCACGTTCTCAACGGTGAAGCCGAAGTGCTTGAACAGCACGGGCGCCGGCGCCGATTCGCCGAAGGTGTCGATGCCGACCACGGCGCCTTCCAGGCCCACATACTTGTACCAGAAGGCGGTGATGCCGGCTTCGATGGCCACGCGCGGCGTGCCGCGGGTCAGCACGCTGGCCTTGTAGGCGGCGTCCTGGCGATCGAACACGTCGGTCGACGGCATCGAGACGACGCGTGCAGCGATGCCTTCAGCGGCCAGCGCGTCGAAGGCCTTCACGGCCAGTTCGACTTCCGAGCCGGTGGCGATGAAGATGACCTTGGCGTCAGGCGTGTCGCGCAGCACATAGCCGCCCTTGGCGACGTCGGCCACCTGCTGGGTGTCGCGGGCCATGAACGGCAGGTTCTGGCGCGAGAAAATCAGCGTCGTCGGGCCATCCTTGCGCTGGACTGCTGCGCCCCATGCCACGGCCGATTCGACCGTGTCGCATGGACGCCAGTTGTCCAGGCCCGGGATCAGGCGCAGCGACGAGACGTGCTCGACCGACTGGTGGGTCGGACCGTCTTCGCCCAGACCGATCGAGTCGTGCGTGAAGACCGAGATCGAACGGAGTTTCATCAGCGAGGCCATGCGCAGCGCATTGCGGCTGTAGTCCGAGAAGGTCAGGAACGTTGCGCCGAACGGGATGAAACCGCCATGCAGCGCCACGCCGTTCTGGATCGCGGCCATGCCGAATTCGCGCACGCCGTAGTTGATGTGATTGCCGGCGATACCGGAGCGCACGGCGACCGATTCTTTCCAGTTGGTCAGGTTCGAGCCGGTCAGGTCGGCTGAGCCGCCCAAAAATTCTGGCAGGCTCGCGGCCAGCGCCTGGATCGCATTTTGCGAGGCCTTGCGGGTGGCGATGGTTTCCTGCTTCTCGATGCAGCTCGCAATCGCAGCGTCCAGCGCCTTGGTGAATTCACCCGACAGCTCGCCCTTCATGCGGCGCTCGAATTCGCTCGCCAGCTCGGGGTGCGCGCCGCGGTAGGCCGCGAACATCGTGTTCCACTCGCCTTCAGCCTGGGCGCCGCGCTCTTTCGCGTCCCATGCTTCGTACAGTTCGGCAGGAATGTCGAACGGGATCGGATCCCAGACCAGGTGCTGACGCACGGCGGCAATTTCCTTGTCGCCCAGTGGCGCGCCGTGGACCTTGTCGCCGCCTTCCAGATTCGGTGCGCCCTTGCCGATGATCGTCTTGCAGCAGATCAGCGTTGGACGGTCCGACGTCTTGGCTTGCTCGATGGCCGCATCGACAGCTGCGACGCTGTGGCCGTCGACCTTCGGGATCACGTTCCAGCCATAGGCTTCAAAGCGCTTTTGCGTGTCATCGGTGAACCAGCCTTCGACCTTGCCGTCAATGGAGATGCCGTTGTCGTCGTACAGCCAGATCAGCTTGTTCAGCTTGAGGGTGCCGGCCAGCGACGCCACTTCGTGCGAGATGCCTTCCATCAGGCAGCCGTCGCCCAGGAAGGCGTAGGTGTAGTGATCCACCACGTCGTAGCCCGGACGGTTGAATTCGTAGCCCAGCAGCCATTCGGCCAGCGCCATGCCGACCGAATTGGCGATACCCTGCCCCAGCGGACCGGTGGTGGTCTCAACGCCCGGGGTGATGCCCACTTCAGGGTGACCCGGCGTCTTCGAATGCATCTGGCGGAACGCGCGCAGGTCGTCCATCGTCAGGTCGTAGCCTGCCAGATGCAGCAGCGCGTAATGCAGCATCGAGCCATGGCCGTTCGACAGCAGGAAGCGGTCGCGGTTCATCCAGCCCGGATTGGCCGGATTGTGACGGTAGTGCTTGTCCCACAGCGCAACGGCGATCTCGGCCATGCCCATTGGCATGCCCGGGTGGCCCGAGTTGGCTTGCTGAACAGCGTCCATCGCCAGCGCGCGGATCGCGTTGGCCATCAGGGTGGTGGTTTGCGTAGATTTCATGGAGATCGGGGATCAGGGATTGGAAAGCTGGTGGCCGCCATGTGGCCGTAGCCCGTTATTTTAACAGAGGGCAGGTGGACGTTATCGAAAGCGCTTCTCTCTACCGCAGGAAAATGCGGGTCCTGCCCGCGTGATCGACAGATAACGGGAGCGCGCCAGGTGACGATGGCGCGCCAGATAATGCACCAAACAAAAAGCCCGGTGCGTGCACCGGGCTTGGAACGAAGGCCGCGGGCGGCCCTCGCACTTGCGACGACGTCGATCAGAACTTGACGTTGGCGCCCAAGGTGACGTAACGACCAATCACGTCATAGCTTTGCGGGAAGGTGTTGCCGCTGTTCGGGCCGGTGCCACCGATCGAACCGCCAACGATAGGCGGTTTCTTGTCGGCCAGATTCACTACCGACAGGGTCACACGCACGTTTTCGTTGAAGCGCCAGTTGGCGTTCATGTCGACGTAGTGGTAAGCCTTGATCTGCGAGAACGCTGGCAGGAACACGGTACCGCCCGGTTCTTCGATGACCGAGCTGACATAGCGCCAGTTGTAGCCCACCGAAAACGCGCCGACGTTCCATGTCGTGCGCTGGTTGAACTTGCGCTTGTAGACCGGGGCACTGACCACGTTGTTGCAGGCGATACTGTAGTAACCGAGGCAGTCACGCTCGATCGACGTCGGGGTAGCCTGGAACTTGTAGTCGGTAACGAAGTTCGCGCCCAGACCGAGGTCGAGGCTGCCGTAACGCGTATCCAGCCCGAATTGACTCATGTTCAGGCGGTAGCCTGCGTTCAGGTCAAAGCCTGCAGTGCTCTGCGTTCCAAGATTCGACTGCGGCGTCTGCACGCCACGCGCTTCCACACCGTTGAAGGTGCCGTTGCCCGTATTCCGGCCGATCATGGCGCACGCTGCGTTGAGCGTAAAGCCAGGGTTCAGCGCTGCGCTGTAGCAACCGTCCAGGATATCGGTGGTCGACGGCGACGACACCGCATCCGTGATGTCGATCTTGTAATAGTCGACCGACACAGCCAGACGCGGCAGCGGCTCGAGCACGAAGCCGAAGGTCTTGGTCTTGGCCGATTCCGGGCCCAGATTCGGGTTGCCACCGCTGAGGTTGTTGATCTGGCCGGACGACGGCGCAGGCAGACTGCCGATCTCACTGAGCGGCACGCCGGTCAGGCGGCACAGATTCGACAGCGTACCAGGCGTATTGGCCTGCCCTGCATTGATGCGTGCACCTTGGCATGGATCGGTCCCCAGGTTCGACAAGCCGGTGACATTTGGCGCGAACAGCTCGTTGACGTTGGGTGCGCGGGTGGCTTTCTGCAGCATGCCGCGAATACGGAACGCCTGCACCGGCGCCCATTCGCCGCCAGCTTTCCAGCTGCCGTAATTGGTCTTGGTGTTGGTCTTGAAGCTGGTTTCACGATAACCGAGTTCGGCGTTGAGCGAACGGATGAACGGCTTGTTTTTGACAAGCGGAACGAACATCTCGACCCCGTACTCCATCAGCGAGAACTTGCCGGTACGGTCCGGCGTCGGCGCCCCGGTGCCGAGCACTTCACTCTGGATCTGTGAAGCGGCGTCAGACTGCGTGCTGGCGATGACCTTGCGGTGCTCGGCCAGCAACGAGATGGCAATCGGATCTTCGGCAAACGGGCTGCGCAGGGTCTCGCCCAGGTCGCCCGAGAGCGAGAGCGCAGCAACGTCCTGCCTGACTTTCTGGCGCAGAATCGCGGACTGATTGATAAATGCCAACTGCTCCGGCGTGATTGAACCGGCAGCACCGAACACGTTCAATGGTACGCAACCGTTGGCCGGGTTGACGCAGGCGGTCGTGCTCAGGGCGTTGAGCGCCTGGCTGACTTTCGACAGCGAACCCCAGTTCAGGCGGGTCTGGGTCTGGTCGGCAGTGCCGCTGCTCCAGTAACCGTCATAGGTCCAGTTGGCAGCGATATCGCCCTTCAGACCCACCGTGTACTGCAGCGTCTTGTTGTCGAAGTCGTTAAAACGCGGACCGAGTTCGACAAAGCGACGACCGATGGTCAGCGGCACCAGCGTCGGGTTGCCTGCGACGCAGTTGGCGGTCGAAATGCCACGCCGCAAGCAGAGCTGATTGCGCGCTGCCTGAGGAATATACGGATTGCCGATCGGCACCTGGAAGGTATTGCCGAAGGTGCCCGATTCGGCCAGCGCCGACGACACTTCGCTGCCGGTATAGAACACGTCGGAATACACCTCGGCGTGATCGTTGATGCGGAAATTGCCCAGCGCGGTGACTTGCGTGCGATCCAGGCCGGTTGCGTAGTAATTCGGCGGATTGGTGTTGTAGGGAACAGCTGGCTGTACGAGACGGCCGGTAGCAGGATCGATCTGCGAGTTACCCGACAGTGCCGTGGTGCCGCCCGGGCCCACGGTGGTCGAGAAGATGCCTGGCAGGCCGGTGGTCGAACCAGTCGGTGCGCCGGTGACCGAGTTCAGGCTGGTGATACCGAAGTCGCGCTCACCCTGGGTCAGCGGGTCGGATTTGGTCTTGCCCAGGCTCAGCACCACATTGCCGCGGCCATCGGCCAGCGAACTGCCCATGGTGATGTCGGTGCGGCGACGTTTGGTGTCACGCTCGTCGGCGCTGGCGCCGTACGTGCTGCTGATATCGACGCCGGTGAAATTGCGGCGCAGGTTGAAGTTGGCCACGCCGGCAACGGCGTCGGCGCCATACACGACCGATGCGCCCCCGGTCAGCACATCGACGCGGCTGAGCAATGCAATGGGAATCGAGTTGGTATCGACCGTGCCATTCAGATTGAACGGCACCAGGCGACGACCGTTGACCAGCACCAGCGAACGGTTTGCGCCCAGGCCGCGCAAGTCGATGGTCGCACCACCACCCGTGCCGTTATTGGTTGCCGGGCCGACTGCCGCGCTCGCCGATGGGAGCGATTTGAAGAATTCTTCGACAGCGATTGGCTGGGTGGTGCGAATCTCTTCGGCACTGATCGATGAGATCGGGCTGTTTGACGCGAACCCTGGCGATGTGATGCGTGTACCTGTCACTTGCACCACATTGGCGGCATCTTGTGCCAGGGCCGGATGAATTGCTGCGCTCAGGCCGGCAACGACCAGGGTGAGGCGAACAGCGCGCGTAAGTGCTTTCTCTTTAATCATTCTTATCTTCCCACGTATTGAACAACAATTTTTGCGGTCAACTTCGGATTACGCTCTATGGCGATGTAGATACCGTGCAACCTCTCTTTCGGTCTGAAGACGCGACGCATGTGAGGCAACGCGTTGATGTCATGGAATCATTTCCGCTGGCTAACTGTCAATACACATCGCGCGTTGTGTCTAAAAAATGACACGTCGGGGTTCGCATCCCGGTTTTGGCGGTCGGCGCCAATCGGTTCGCGCATTTGTCCGGCTCACGCTGGCACACTACAATGTGCTTCATCGCTACACTTACTGAGCAAGCACAACATGCCCCGCTTCTATATTCCCCAGTCGCTCACGCCTGGCACAGCCGTCGACCTGCCCATTGAGGTAGCCCACCATCTGAACGTTGTCCGTTTTCCGACAGGTGCCACGCTCACCCTGTTCAACGGCGAAGGCGATCAATATGCGGCCACAGTCACTGCGATCAGCAAAAGGCATGCCACTGTAAATATCGATGCGCTGGAGCTGCGCGATGTCGAGGCTCCCTACGCGATCACGCTGGCCCAGGCGCTGCCGGAAGGGACCAAGATGGACTGGGTGGTCGAGAAGGCGGTCGAACTGGGCGCTGCCGCGATTCAGCCGCTGGCAGCGCAGCGCAGCGTGGTACGCCTCTCCGGCGAGCGCGCCGAAAAACGTCAGGCGCACTGGCAGGGCGTGATTATTTCTGCGTCAGAACAGTGCGGGCGCAATCAACTGGTGCGGCTGCATGCACTGAGCGAATTCAGGCACTGGCTGACGACCCCTTCGGGCACGCCGCGCATTCTGCTGACACCGCGCGCTACGGATTCGCTGGCGGACTGGGCGCGCGCCCGAGCTCCACAGGCAGCGACGATCATGATCGGGCCGGAGGGCGGGTTCTCGCCGGAAGAAGAAGATGCAGCGCTGGCAGCCGGTGCAATTGCCCTGTCGATGGGCCCGCGTGTACTGCGCACTGAAACCGCAGGACTGGCTGCTCTGGCGTTGCTTGCCGGCGTCTGGGGCGGCATATGACGGGTATTGATCCGGCGCCGTCCATAAGCGCGCACTGAGGCAGGTACAGGCCACCCGGCGCCCTGCCGATGACTGGTGCACCGCTGCATATCGAGCGTCGATATCGTGATCGCCGCATGCTCTTGCCTTGATTGATCGGCCGAATCGCGACCGCGCTGGCCGTCACCTTTACCCGTGGATTCCCAGCCACGCGATCGCATGCCAGAATGCCGCCTGCTCTGCCTGGCGGCATCACGTCCATCCACGAGAATGCATGCATGCATGCCGTGCGCACACGAAAAACGGCCCGGTCGACGTATCGACCGGGCCGTAAAGATCGTGATGGCACGGGTGCACATCACCACCAGACAATCTGCACGGCTACGTCATCGGCACCATCACCGGCATGTCACTGCCAGTGTGCTGCGATGCGAGCCGTGAACCACGCGATCAGTTGAACCGGCGGTTGTACTCGATCGAGAACTTCGCTGCACGTGGTGCGCTCAGGTAAGTCGGCGTTTCGTACTGTGCGTAACGGGCATTGGCGCTGTTGTAACGCTCGTTGACCTTCTGCACCGACTGGTCATTGAACACGTTGAACACGTCTACTTTCAGTGCCAGGCCAGCCAGGAAGGTCGGACGGTAGACGACGTTCAGGTCAAGCGTCTTCTCCCATGGCAAACGACCAAGCGTACCACGTTGAACCAGGGTGTTCTGAGGACCAGTTGCGCCGAGGCAGTAGCGTGAAGCCGAATTGTAGTCCGGACCTTCCCAGCCAGGAGCGCTGGTGATCGGGTTGGTGCCGGAGCACGAACGCGGACGACCCGATGCCAGCAGCAGATTGCCACCAATGACGATTTCTTCAGTCACATCGACAAAGCCGAAGGCCTTGATCTGGTGCTTGCGATCGTTTGGCAGCAAGCCGTTCGAACCGACCATCAGCTCCGGGTAATCCCAGGTCTGGGTTGCAGCCACGTCGCCTTGCGCAGTTGCGGTATCAGACAGGGTCTGACCCTCGGTATTGCCCTTGCTGCGACCCAGGGTGTAGTTGACCTTGGCGTACCAGCCGTTGCGGTAGCCGTGTTCCAGGAAGAAGTCGAGCGCCGCATAAGTACGTTTTGGCTTGTCGAAGCCCAGCTCTTCCTTGGTCAGATTAACTTGCGTATACGTGCCGTTGCCCGCGTAATCCACGAGGAAATCGTTGGCTTCGCCCGGGTTGAAGCTTGCGCAACCGAAACCTGCATAGTTATCGGTATTGATGCCATTGCGTGCAGCGTACGCATCGAACGGACGGGCGTCGCAGGTGTCATCGATGGTCGAACGCAGCGTGCGATAGGTGAACTTGGCGCCGAAGTTGTAGTCTGGCGTCAACTGACGCTCCAGGCCGAACGTGATTTCGTCCTGGAAAGCAGGCTTCATGTCTTGCGCGGCGACCGTTTTCGGATCCTTGGCCTGGCCGAATTCGTTGTTCGTCGAGCCAATGCCCGTCAACTGCGTCAGGCCGGTCGGCTGGCCATTCGCATCGGTGCCCGTGTACGCAAAGAACTGATTGGTAAATGTCGAGCCATTGGCGCCGCGCAGTGCAACCAGCGTAGGGATCTGCACCGTGTAGCGGCCGGCACTACCGAAGACCTTGAAGGTACCATCGCCATTCACGTCCCACGCCACGTTGGCACGCGGCGCGATCTGGTTCTTCATCTCGATGTATTTGACGTTGTCCTGGTTCGCATTGTAGAAACCTTCACGACGCACGCCCAGGGTCACCAGCACGTCTGGCGTGACTTGCCAGCGGTCTTCCAGATACTGCGCATCCTGACCAGCGAACGCATTCGAGACGGTCGAAACGATCGAACGGTTGACATAGTAGCCTTGCGCTGCAAGACCACCAAATTGCCCCAGCGCCGGGACGTCGAGACTCTCGGCGGTGAATGGCTGGGTGATCTGCGGCGTGCCATTCGCATTGACTTCACGCAGATACGTCCAGATACCGCCACCGGCATACGCGTCGCCAGCATTGACCGAGACCGCTTTGTTGTTGTCCAGACCGGCGCGCAGGGTGTGGTTGCCAAGCTTGTATTCGAGATCCAGACGCTTGGAGGTCACTTCGTCAGTCGCGCCGCTCAGCGGAATGCTGCCGCTGATGCGCTGCCCGCCGACGTAAGCCAGGCCCGGCGCGCGGTTCTCGGGCGATGCCGTGATTTGAAGAATGGTCGGATCATACCCCGTCGGCTGATAGATATGGTCGGACTTGGTCCTGCCGTACAGGGCGCTAATGGTCAGGTCGTCGGTGATATTGCCGATGTAACGCAGGCTATTGAGCTTGCCCCCGTTCGGATTGATCGGGCCGAATTCCTGGTGGATTTCGGAATTGACCGTCGAACCGACGGCGCGGGTCGCGTAGTTGTACGAGCGATAACGCAGGTCGGTTTCCGGCAGGTCGCCGATCGAGGTGAATTCGAGACGATGGTTATCGTTGATGTTCCAGTCCAGCTTACCGAAGTAGCGCTTGGTCGTTGTCTCTGCTTCGCGGTAACCGGTGCTGCCCAACACGGTCGATGCGCTGGTACCGTTCACCAGATTCTGTTCGCGTTTGGTCTGTTCCAGTGCGACGAAGCCGAACAGGGTGTCTTTGATCAGCGGGCCGCCGGCCCATGCCGAGTACTGCTTCTCGGTCAGCTCATTGTCTTCACGGCGCTGGTACAGCGTGCCGTCAGTGCGCGGGAACACGCCCGTGTTTGCATAGTACAAGTCATGGTACTTGGCACGGGTCGATTTTGGCGTGATGGACGCCATGCCGCCGGCTTCCCAGGTGTTGGTACCGGACTTGGTCGTGATATTGACCACGCCGCCGGTCGAGCGGCCGAATTCGGCACCGAAGCCACCGGTCAGGATCTGCGCTTGCGCGATCGCGCCGAACGGCAGCTCCATTGCGCCCAGCTGCGACAGCGCGTTGGTCGCAACCATGCCGTTGATATAGTACGCATTCTCGGATGCCGCGCCGCCGCCGAAGCTGGCGCCGGCAGGGTAGCTCGGATCGCCGCGCGTGGTGTTCGGGGCCAGCTGAACGATCGACTCGACAGTGCGGCCGACCGGCAGTTTTTCCAGCTCGCGCGCCGTGAACGTTGCACCGTTGTTCGAGCTCGACACGTCGATCCGGTTGCGGCGACCGCTCACCTGGACCGATTGAACACCACCTGCCACTGCAGTCGCAAAACTCGCTTCGATACCTTGACCAGCCAGAACCTCGACCTGGGTACTGCCGACGCTCGCGCCGCCCTTGGTCAGCGTCGCAGTATAGACACCGATAGGAAGGCTGGTAACACGGAAGTTGCCACTTGCATCGACGGTCGTCGTGCGCGTTGCGTTGGTACCCGAGTTAACCAGCGTCACCGTATCGCCGGTTCCGCCTGCAACTTTACCGTAGACCGAACCCGATGCGTTCGACTGTGCCATCGCCGGCGCCATCGAGGCGACACTGATGACGGCACCGCAGAATGCGAGGCTCAGAGCATGTACTAAAACGGTTTTTTTCAACATTGTGATTTCCTGTTTATTTTTTCAACACCCCTTATGGGGATGCCAATCATGGTTTTACTTTGCGAATCACTGGTGCGACTGCATTCCTGATTTCTCCCCTGACCCAATTCCCGGAATATTCATTTAATTGATAATTCTGGCGCGGGTGCAGTTACATAAAACCACGTGCAAAGTTACCGTGTCAACAACACGCATTGGCGTTATGCATATAAACAACACTTAGAGGACGCTTAGGCACGATGGTGAATAAAATTGGCCAGAATGGTGCAGCGCCGCACTTTTTACGCGTTGCAATGCACCAAAAGAGGTCTGTCAGCAATTTTCCGTCTATTCTTATGCACCCTACGATTGTTGTAGAACATACGTTGGGAAAGCGGTTTTCTCGGCGTTGAAGATTTTGCAGTCACCATAAAACACAAAATTTTATGGGCTCGGACATGCTAAAAATGCGAGAAGGATATTTGATCTACTTATGACTGCTAAGTAGTAAGAAAAATTTTATTGGCAGACGCACGACACCTGAGGGAAAGGCCGCTGGTCAGATGCGGCGATGGTGCATCACTGAAGTAAAATAGCGGATTGATCTTCTCGCCCTTCCCGGCGCACCGTCGCGAACCTATGTTACGTATCAACGAACTCAAACTGCCCCTGAACCACCCGGACGCTGCCCTGCGCGACGCCATCCTGGCGCGCCTTGGCATCCTTGATGCCGACCTGCTCGACTTTTCCGTCTACAAACGCAGCTATGACGCGCGCAAGAAAGCCGCCATCGTCCTGATCTACTCGATCGACGCGACCGTCGCCGACGACGAGGCCGTGCTGGCCAAGCTACGCGATCCGCACGTCATGCGCGCGCCCGACGTCGAGTACAAGTTTGTCAATGCCGCCAAACCAGCCCCCGGCACCCCGCGCCCGGTCGTGGTCGGCACCGGTCCGTGCGGACTGTTCGTCGCGCTGATCCTGGCGCAGATGGGCCTGAACCCGATCGTGCTCGAGCGCGGCAAGGTCGTGCGCGAGCGCACCGTCGACACCTTTGGTTTCTGGCGCAAGCGCAAGCTCGATACCGAGTCGAACGTGCAGTTCGGCGAAGGCGGCGCCGGCACCTTCTCGGACGGCAAGCTGTACAGCCAGATCAAGGACAGCAACCATTACGGCCGCAAGGTGCTCACCGAGTTCGTCAAGTTCGGCGCGCCAGAAGAGATCATGTACGTCAGCAAGCCGCACATCGGCACCTTCCGCCTGGTCAAGATGGTCGAGCAGATGCGCGCCGAGATCATCAACCTGGGCGGCGAAATGCGCTTCGATACGCGCATGCAGGATGTACTGGTCGAAGAAACCGGCGGCGTGCGCCAGGTGGTCGGCGTGCGCCTGGCCAGCGGCGAAGAAATCCCCACCCGCCACCTGACGATCGCCATCGGCCACAGCGCGCGCGACACCTTCGAGATGCTGTACGAACGCGGCGTGTACATCGAAGCCAAGCCGTTCTCGATCGGCTTCCGGGTCGAGCACCCGCAGTCGCTGATCGACGTCTGCCGCTTCGGCCCGAACGCCGGCAACAAGATGCTGGGCGCGGCCGACTACAAGATCGTGCACCACGCCTCCAATGGCCGCTCGGTCTACAGCTTCTGCATGTGCCCGGGCGGCACGGTGGTGGCCGCGTCAAGCGAAGAAGGCCGCGTCGTCACCAACGGCATGAGCCAGTATTCGCGCAACGAGCGCAATGCCAACAGCGCCATCGTGGTCGGCATCACGCCCGAGGATTTCCCGGGCCACCCGCTGGCCGGCATCGCTTTCCAGCGCGAGCTCGAATCGCGCGCATTCGTGCTGGGCGGCTCGACCTATGACGCACCGGGCCAGCTGATGGGCGACTTCGTGGCAGGCCGGCCGTCCACGTCGCTCGGTTCGGTCACGCCATCGTTCCTGCCGGCCGTGCACCTGACCGACCTGGCCACATCGCTGCCCGATTACGCGATCGTCGCGATGCGTGAAGCCTTCGTCGCCTTCGACAAGCAGATCAAGGGCTACTACAAGGAAGACGCCGTGCTGACCGGCGTGGAAACGCGCACCTCGTCACCGATTCGCATCCGGCGCAACAACGACGACCTGCAAAGCCTGAACACGCGCGGCCTGTTCCCGGCCGGCGAAGGCGCCGGCTACGCAGGCGGCATCATGTCGGCGGCCGTCGACGGTATCCGTGTGGCCGAAGCGGTGGCGCTGGCCATGGCGCCACGTTGAACGCCGCTGGCCGGCATGCCGCATGGGGCCCGGGTCTGGCGATCCTGGCCTCGATGGTGTCGGTCAATGCGGGCGCAGCCTGGGCCAAGGGGTTGTTTCCGGCCGTCGGCAGCGAAGGTGTCACCGCCCTTCGGGTGGGCCTGGCGGCGCTGATCCTGCTGGCCATCGTGCGGCCATGGCGCTTCGGTCGCCCGGCGCGCGCCGATGTGGGCAACCTGCTCGTGTACGGCCTGATGCTGGGCGCGATGAACCTGTGCATCTACCGCGCGTTCGAGCGGATTCCGCTGGGGATCGCGGTGGCCATTGAAGTCACGGGACCGCTGGCAGTGGTCGTGCTGTCGTCGCGCCATGCGAGGGATTTTATCTGGGTCGTGTGCGCCGGCGTTGGCCTGTGGCTGCTGCTTCCGATTGCCGGCGCAACACAGCTCGACCCGGCCGGCATCGCGTACGCGCTGGCGGCGGCATTCTGCTGGGCGATGTATATCGTGTTCGGCAAGCGCGTCTCGACCCTGAACGGCGGCCAGGCGGTGGCCTGGGGCTTGCTGGCGGCGAGCGTGTTCGCGGTGCCGTTCGGCGTCGCGCATGCGGGGATGGCGCTGTTCACGCCGGCCATGCTGGCGGGCGGCGTCGCGGTCGCACTGCTGTCGTCCGCCCTGCCCTACTCGCTCGAGATGATGGCACTGCGGCGCCTGCCGCAGCGGGTGTTCGGCATCCTGGTCAGCAGCGGCCCGGCCATTGCGGCGCTGGCCGGCTTCATCTGGCTCGGAGAACGCCTGACCAGCCTGCAATGGCTGGCAATCGCGCTGGTGATCGTGGCCTCGGGCGGCGCGGCTGCCACGGCCGGAAAACCACGGACCCAAGCGTGAACGCGCGGTCGGGTTTCCCGCTCACGCGTTCACGCCAACTTCGCACCGTGGCATGCCACCTTGCCTTGAACCCGTGGACGGCATAGCCGCCCACCCTACGAGCGCTGTTACAACCACCCCACCCGCTTGAACTTGCGATACAGGTAGCCGCACACGCACACCATCGTGAAGATCGCGAACGGGTAACCATACTTCCATTTCAGCTCGGGCATGAATTCGAAGTTCATTCCCCACACGCCGGCAAAGGCCGTAAACACCGCGAAGATCGCCGCGTACGATGCCAGCTTCTTGCTCACTTCGTTTTCTTCGATCGCCACCATCGACAGCGTCACCTGGATCGCCGTGTTGATCGTGTCGCGCACGGCGTCCAGACGGCCGGCAATGCGATGCAGGTGGTCGTGCACGTCTCGGAAATATTCCTGGGTCTCGTCCACCACGGCCGGCACGCGCCCGCCGTACAGGCGTCCCAGTGCATCCATCAGCGGCACCACGGCGTGGCGCAGCGTTTGCGCCTTGCGCTTCAGGTCATACAGGCGCTCGACGTTGTCGCGCTGCTTGCCCTGCATCGAAAAGATGTGGTCCTCGATCGATTCAAGCTCGGATTCGAGCGTGTCGACCACGGGGAAATACCGGTCGACGACGGCGTCGACCAGCGCGTACAGCACGAAGCCCGCGCCTTTTCTAAGCTGGTGCGGTTCACGCTCGGCGCGCGCACGCACGCCGAGAAAACCCTGGTTGGCGTCGCGCCGCACCGACAGCACGTAATTCGGCCCGGCGAAGACGGACAACTGACCGACCGACATCTCCTCGCCCACCAGTTCGACGATCTGCACGACGACGAACAGCGAGTCGCCATATTCTTCGAGCTTGGGCCGTTGGTGACCGCGCAATGCGTCTTCCACGGCCAGTTCGTGCAGGCCAAATTCTTCCTGCATCAGCGCGATGTCGGCAGCATCCGGGTCGCGCAGTGCAACCCAGACAAAGGTGTCATCGAGCTTGATGTATTCGCTGATATCCTCGACCGGGATATCGGACAGCTTCTTGCCTTCCTGGTAGGCGACGCAATTGATCAGCATGGGAATTGGTGCGGTAATGTCTCTGGAAAAGACGAGAGCTTACCAAAAGCGGAAGGGGCACTACAGGAATTGGCAATGCCGGTGAGAATAATTTTCTGATCACCAACAAAGTCGAAGAAGGAAACGATCGGCGCGCGGCCAGGACAGCTCTTGCGCGCCGCAAGGAAAGAGTGCGCGAGTCACCTTACCTTGTTTGCTCGTCGTTGTGACGCCTGGCCTCGCTACGGGCCGACGCCAGGCACAACGTCAATCAGCACTTGTTTTCGTTGGAGATGACAAAATAATCGGTTTCGACACCGCTGCGGAACCAGCGCCCGCTGCAGGTGAATTCAGACTCGCCCACGACACTGCCATACGTTGCGTCGGCATAGTACGTCGTGGTGTAACCGTAATCTGGGCGGGCAAAGGCAACTGCAGCGACCAGCATACCTGCGCCGGCGAACATGATTTTTCCAAGTTTCATTCGAATCAACCCTTGATGTAAAAGTTAAATGACGTGAACACTGTCTAGAAGT
Source organism: Oxalobacteraceae sp. CFBP 13730 (assembly GCA_014841835.1). Classification (GTDB taxonomy): domain Bacteria; phylum Pseudomonadota; class Gammaproteobacteria; order Burkholderiales; family Burkholderiaceae_D; genus Telluria. Next base: position 908,908 of record JACYUQ010000001.1, read on the forward strand.
TGAGGAGCCGAATTACGCTTCATGACCAAAGAAAGTTATCATCGCCAAATTGCACAGTCAACAAGTATGCATATAGGGTCATTCCCTACTCTTCGCGCGCGCCGTCGATCCCCAGCTCCACGATCTTGCGCGTGATGGTGTTGCGCCCGATCCCGAGCCGCATGGCCGCGTCGTTCTTGCGCCCGTGTGTGTGCTTGAGCGCCGTGCGGATCAGGGCCGATTCGAACTGGCGGCCCAGGATATCCATCACGTCCATCTGCCCTGCGCTGAGCATGCCGGCCGCCTGCAATTCGAGCAGCCCCAACCAGCCTTCGGGCGACTGCGCGCCAGCTGTCTGCAGCACGACGCCGCCGCCAGAAGCCATGGGCTGCGCGCCGGCGCTGACGATGCCATCGGACAGCGGCACGACGTTCGGCACGCTGCCCCCTGTCAGCGGCGCCGAACCCTGGGTCAGGTCGCGCGGCAGATCCTTGACTTCCACGGTCTGGCCCGGGGCCATCACCGTGATCCAGTTGCACAGGTTTTCCAGCTGGCGCACGTTGCCCGGCAGCTCGAGACCAGACAGGAAGCGCATCGCCTGCTCGCTCATGCGCTTGGGCTCCACCCCCAATTGGTGCGCACTTTGCACCAGGAAGTGGCGCGTAAGAACAGGAATGTCTTCGTTGCGTTCGCGCAGCGACGGCAGGCGCAGGCGGATCACGTTCAGGCGGTGATACAAGTCTTCGCGGAACAAGCCGTCGCGCACGCGTTGCTCGAGGTTCTGGTGGGTGGCCGCAATCACACGCACATTGGCCTTGACCGGCTGGTGGCCGCCCACGCGATAGAAGTGACCATCGGACAGCACGCGCAGCAAACGCGTCTGCAAGTCGAACGGCATGTCGCCGATTTCGTCGAGGAACAGCGTGCCATCCTCGGCCTGCTCGAAGCGGCCGCGGCGCATCGCCTGCGCGCCGGTGAACGCGCCGCGCTCGTGGCCGAACAGCTCGGATTCGAGCAGGTCTTTCGGGATCGCCGCCGTGTTCAAAGCGATGAACGGTTGCTGCGCGCGCGGGCTGTGCTTGTGCAGCGCGCGCGCCACGAGCTCCTTGCCGGTGCCCGATTCGCCCGTGATCAGCACCGTGACGTTCGACTGCGACAAGCGGCCGATGGCACGAAACACTTCCTGCATCGCCGGCGCGTGGCCGAGGATCTCGGGGGTTTCGGCCGGTGGCGCTTCGACGCTCGCTTCGCGCAGACTCTCCTCTAACGCGCGCCGGATCAGCGAGACAGCCTTGTCGATGTCGAATGGCTTGGCCAGGTAATCAAAGGCGCCGCCCTGGAACGAGGACACCGCCGAATCGAGGTCCGAGAACGCGGTGATGATGATGACCGGCAGGCCCGGATGGCGTTCCTTGACGGCTTGCAGCAGGTCGATGCCGGATTCGCCCGGCATGCGGATATCCGACACCAGCACTTGCGGCGTGTCGGTTTCAAAGGCGGTCATGGCTTCGCGCGCATTGGCGAAACTGCGGGTCTCCAGACTTTCGCGCGCCAGGGCTTTTTCAAGGACCCAGCGAATCGATGCGTCGTCGTCGACAATCCAGATTGGTTTCATGGTTTCGTGCTTCCCGCAACATGGATTCAATAAAGGACTGGCCGGTGCGGTCCGCTGTCTCCCGCTTATGGCAGGGGCAGCAGGATCCGGAAATCCGTCAGTCCAGGCCGGCTTTCGCACTCGATCACACCCAGGTGTTGCTGCACAAACGTTTGCGCCAGCGTCAGCCCGAGGCCACTCCCGCCGTCACGCCCGGATACGAGCGGATAGAAAATGCGGTCGCGGATATCGGGCGCGATGCCCGGTCCATTGTCAATGATATGCAAGTCTAATGCCAGCCCGTAGCGAACCTTGGCCAGCGTGACCTGGCGCGCCACGCGGGTGCGCAAAACGATCTCGGCGTCGCCCTGCGCAATGCGCCCGGCGACGGCCTGCGCGGCGTTGTGGGCGATGTTCAGCACCACCTGGATCAGCTGCTCCATATCGCCGCGAAACTCGGGAATCGACGCATCGTAATCGCGCCGGATCGACAGCCCCTGCGGGAATTCGGCCAGGATCAGGCTGCGCACGCGCTCGCACACTTCGTGGATATTGACGTCGCCGACGATGTGCGGCTTGCGGTGCGGCGCCAGCAGGCGGTCGACCAGCGTTTGCAGGCGGTCGGCTTCCTTGATGATCACCTGCGTGTACTCCTGCAGCTCCAGCAGGTGGTGCGGCGGCAGCTCGAGTTCGAGCAGTTGCGCCGCGCCGCGGATGCCGCCCAGCGGATTCTTGATCTCGTGCGCCAGGTTGCGGATCAGTTCCTTGTTGGCCTGGCTCTGGTCCATCAGGCGCTCTTCGCGGTCGAGCTTTAACTGCTGGACGTTCTCGCGCAGCTCGATCAGCGCCGTGCCGTCGCCCAGCGCGCTGACGATGCTGTTCACGTGCAGCGGTTCGCGCCCGCTGCGCTGCAGCGTCAGGTCCTGGCGCAGGTCAGCGTACTGGTGCACCAGCGCCTGCGTGATCAACACACCGATCTCGGCGCCGTTGGTAAACAGCTCGGGCAGACGATGGCGCTGCAGCGACTTGAACGACAGCTCCATCAGGTTTTCGGCGGCTGCGTTGGCATACACCACTTCGCCATCGGGCCCGGTCATCATCACGGCGGAGGCCAGCAAGTCCAGGCCGGCGAAACGAGCCGGGTTGCCCGGGTCGTACACGGGAGGGGCCATTGGAGGCAGGGTCATCTGATATTGCCGATCTCGCGCCTGAGCGCTTCGATATTGCGTTCGCTGCGATTGATCTCGTCGCGCATGGACGCCACGCGCTCCTGATATTTGGCGTAGTTGCGCTCGTTGCCCTGGCGCTCGGGTTCGCCGTTGTTGAAGACGCGCTTCAGGTCGGTGAGCTTGCGTTCTTCCAGGCGCAGTTCATCGCCCAGGATCTCGCGCCGGTCGTCGTCGCGGGCACGCTGCAGCACGTTGTCCACGCGCGGGAAGTTCGACTGGGCCGCGCTTGGCGCCGCCGTCGGGGCGGAATTCGACGCGGATGACCCGCCCCCGCCGCCCGCCGAACGCGGTGCAGGAATCGGGGCCGAAGCTGCCGGCGGCGCGCTGTAGCCGGTGTCGATCAGCTGGCACTTGCCGACCTTGGTGTCGGTATAGAGCGGCCGGCCATTGGCATCGGTACAACGGTAGATTTGCGCGTGCGCACTGGCGCACAGCAGCACTGAGGCAAACACGGCGGTAAAAACGGCCACACTGGCCTGAAACACACTATTTGTCATTCCCATCCCGGTTGGTCGCAAGGGCACGCTATTGTAGATGCGCCCGACTATACCCCAAGGAATATAAACCCCAAGCAACAAAAAACGCGGGGAAAGCATGGCTTTCCCCGCGTTTGTTCTACCCGCCAGGCTGGCGCGATGCCCATCCGCGCCAGCCTGGATGGACCGATTACGACGAGTAGTACATGTCGAATTCGGCTGGGTGCGGGGTCATGCGCATGCGCTGGACTTCCTGCATCTTCAGGTCGATGTAGGCATCGATCATGCTGTCGCTGAACACGCCGCCACGGGTCAGGAACTCGCGGTCTTCGTTCAGTGCGTCCAGTGCTTCTTCCAGCGATGCGCACACCGTCGGGATCAGCTTGTCTTCTTCAGGCGGCAGATGGTACAGGTCTTTCGTTGCCGCTTCGCCTGGGTGGATCTTGTTCTGGATACCATCCAGACCAGCCATCATCAGTGCTGCGAAGCACAGGTAGACGTTGGCCAGTGGATCCGGGAAACGGGTCTCGATGCGGCGGCCTTTCGGGTTCGCCACGTGCGGGATGCGGATCGAGGCCGAACGGTTACGGGCCGAATATGCCAGCTTGACCGGGGCTTCGAAGCCTGGCACCAGGCGCTTGTACGAGTTGGTGCCTGGATTGGTGATCGCGTTCAGGGCGCGGGCGTGCTTGATGATGCCGCCGATGTAGAACAGCGCCGTGTCCGACAGACCGGCATAGCCGTCGCCTGCGAACAGGTTCTTGCCGTCTTTCCAGATCGACTGGTGCACGTGCATACCCGAACCGTTGTCGCCAGCCATTGGCTTTGGCATGAAGGTTGCGGTCTTGCCGTAGCTGTGGGCCACGTTCCAGATCACGTATTTCATGTTCTGGGTCCAGTCGGCGCGCTCGATCAGCGTCGAGAACTTGGTGCCGATTTCGTTCTGGCCGGCGCCAGCAACTTCGTGGTGGTGCACTTCGACCGGGATGCCCATCGATTCGAGGATCAGGCACATTTCCGAACGCATGTCCTGGAACGAGTCGACTGGTGGCACTGGGAAATAGCCGCCCTTCACGCCTGGACGGTGACCGCTGTTGCCGCCTTCAAATTCCTTGTCGGTCGACCACGATGCTTCTTCGGAGTCGATCTTGACGAAGCAACCCGACATGTCCAGCTTCCAGCGCACGGCGTCGAAGATGAAGAACTCTGGCTCTGGACCGAAGTAGGCGGTGTCGCCGATGCCCGACGATTTCAGGTAGGCTTCAGCGCGCTTGGCGATCGAGCGCGGATCGCGGTCGTAGCCCTTGCCATCCGACGGCTCGACGACGTCGCACTGCATGAACAACGTGGTCTCTTCCATGAACGGGTCGATATTGGCCGTGTTTGCATCCGGGATCAGGAGCATGTCCGACGCTTCAATACCTTTCCAGCCGGCGATCGACGAACCGTCGAAGGCGTGGCCGGACTCGAATTTGTCCAGGTCGAAGTGCGACACCGGGACCGTGACGTGCTGTTCCTTGCCGCGGGTATCGGCGAAGCGTAAATCAACGAATTTGACTTCGTTGTCCTTGACCATTTGCATTACATCTGCGGCGGACTTTGCCATTCGGAATCTCCTAATTGAAAAAGGGATGTCGGTCTATGCGAACCGACAACTTGCATCATGTTGAAGCACAAATTGTGCCAACTGCGTTGCGAACCAGGGTGCTAACTTATGTGCATGACGGCATGCGCAAATCGTTCTTGGGCAATGGGCTAGTTTACCCATAAAATCGCCTCGACCGGGGGCATCCGGAAATATTTACCTGTGTGTCAATGTGCACCAGCAAAGAGCAATTCTACGTGCTTGCACCAAATAGGCGCACCATCCTGCGCGCCAGAATGGTGCATTGCAGACGATGAACCAACAATGGGCACTACCAACATGACCAAAGAACAAATTCTCACCGCAGCGCGCCAGCGTGGCGCTGGCCAGCCCTACGCTGGTGCAGTCACGCCTCAGGAAGCGTTTGACCTGCTGCAGAGCGGCGCCGATGTCAAGCTGGTCGATGTGCGCACCAACGCCGAACGAGACTGGGTGGGACGCGTCGCCATTGGCCAAGATCAGCATCTGGCGGTGCAGTGGGCCACGTATCCGGGCGGCGCGCCCAATCCCGATTTTGGCGCCCAGCTAGAACAGGTGGCGGACAAGGACGACGTGCTGCTGTTCCTGTGCCGCTCGGGCGTGCGCTCGCGCCACAGCGCGCGCGTGGCGACCGAGCTGGGCTATGCAAACGCCTTCGACATCCTGGAAGGGTTCGAAGGCGACCGCGATGGCGACGGGCACCGCAAGACGATCGGCGGCTGGTGCACCGCCGGCCTGCCGTGGGTCGGCGCCTGAGCTAGTTGGCGCTGCCCGGGTTCGGCAACACCATCAGCTCGAGCCCGGAGGCCGTCCCTGGCGCGTGATACACGCGCTGGGTCGCCTTCTTGAAGTCGCCCGGCTTCGCATCAGGAATGCGCATGAACGTTTGCGGATTCAGGTCGATCAGCGGGAACCACGAGCTCTGCACCTGCACCATGATCCGGTGACCGCGCCGGAAGGTGTGATTCACCTGCCCCAGCTCGTACTTGATCGGCTCGACCTTGCCCGGGACGAATGGCTCTGGCTTTTCATAGCTGTTGCGGAACTTGCCGCGCAGCGGATTGCCACGCACCAGTTGCTGGAAGCCACCCAGGCTCACTGCGGGCGGGCCGACATCGCCGCCCCGCTCCCCTGCCGGGCTCGGGAAGCTGGCCGGGTAGACATCGATCAGCTTGACGACCCAGTCGGCGTCGGTGCCGCTTGTTGACACGAACAGCTTCGGCGTGACCGGCCCGGCAACCGTCACATCCTCTTCCAGCACGGCGCTCTGGTACACCAGCACGTCGGGCCGGGTGGCGGCGAAGCGCTGGTCCGACACCATGTATTCGCGCGGCACGCCCAGCGCCGGGTAGCCGATGTACGGCACCGGGCGCGCCGGGTCGGCCACGTATTCATCGAAACCGGCGCCCGTGGTCGTGCTCATCGTTGCGGCCGGCTGCTGCCAGCCCAGCGTGCCATTCGCGCCAAAGTACAGCGTGCGCGCCTTGGCCGGCTTCGGTGGCCAGGCGTCGTACTGGCGCCAGACATTCGACCCCGTCTCGAACACGGTCACCGGCGCCAGCGTCTTGCCCGGCTTGACGCCCTTCAGGTGCTGCTCGAAGAACGGGAACTGGACCTCGCGCCGGAACCATTCGCTTGTCTTTGCGTCGAACTTGACGTGGCCAAGCCGGGCGCCGTCGCCGCGCGCCCAGCCGCCGTGCACCCACGGACCCACCACGAGGGCATGGTTGCCGCCCTTGTTCTGCGCTTCCAGCGCGCGGTGCACGATGAACGGGCCGGCGGCGTCTTCCGCATCGAACCAGCCACCCACCGTCAGCACGGCGGCCTTGACGTTCTTGATGTGCGGGCCGATGGCGCGCTCTTTCCAGAAGCTGTCGTACGTGTCGTGCTCGATGTTCGGCATGAACAGTTCGCGCTGCGTATCGGTCATGGTCGCGGCGATATTCGCCAGCGTGCGGTGCTTGAGAAAGTAATCGTAGCCGTCGGCCACGCCGTAATCGAATTCGCTGCCGGTTTTCGGCAGCGGGGTCGGGTTCGGGGCCGCCGTGAAGGCCGCATAAAAGTCGAAGTTGGCGGCCAGCTTGAAGGCGCCGCCGTGGTACGAATCGTCGCCCATGTACAGGTCGGCAATCGGCGCCTGGGGCGAGGCGGCCTTGATCGCCGGGTGCGAATCGATGACGCTGGCGGCGGCGTAGAAGCCCGGGTAGCTGATGCCCCAGATGCCGACCTTACCGTTGTTGTTCGGGATGTTCTTGAGCAGCCAGGCCACCGTGTCGTACATGTCGTCGCTCTCGCGGCCCTCGCCTTTTGCCAGCTTGCTCTTGCCGTGCGGCGTCATTTCCTGCCACGTCCCTTCGGACATATAGCGGCCGCGCACATCCTGGTTCACGAAGATGTAGCCCGCTTCCTCGAATTCACGCGATGGCCCCAGCGACTCGGGCAACCAGTCCACACCGTAGCGCAGCTCGCCTTCGGCGCGCACGCCGGCACTGTACGGGGTGCGCTGCATCAGGAACGGGTAGCTGCGCGTGCTGTCCTTCGGCACGTAGACGACCGTGAACAACTGCACGCCGTCACGCATCGGGATCCGGTACTCATACTTGATATAGGCTTCGCGCGTCGGGCGCTTGCTGTCTTTGACGGCGTCGGCGGCACTAGCGGCAGACGGGATGGCCAGGCCCGCGGCAAGGCAGAAGCCGAAAACAAGAGCGGGCAGCGTGCGACGGATCATGACGGCCTTCGAAGAAATGAGTGGGGACGCCAGTGTAATGGGATTCCCCGAGCAATTCCAAAAAGACATGCTCAAGCGACCGGCTGCGCTACCTGTTCTTCATGCACGCCGCGTACCCGCTCGCGCACCAGGTGGATGTGACTGCGCAGACGATACAGCTCGTCGGCATAGGCCAGCGGCACCGAGATATGGTTGACGCGGTCTTCCAGCCCGTCCAGCCGGCCCAGCAACTCCTTGCGCACTGCGTCGGTGGCGTCCGTCCCGCTCTCCTCGAGCGACTGTTCGATGGCGCGCAGCTCACCGTACCAGCGGTACACGCGCGAGCGCACGCGCCAGACGTAAATCGGGGGCACGATCTTGGACAGCGGAATCAACAGCGCCGTCAGCGCCACCACGACGACCCACAGCCGCTCGGCCAGGTTGGCCAGCCAGAACCGAAGGTAACGCTGCATGAACGGCGGGCCGTCGCGGTAGTAGCGCGCCGCCTCGGGCGCGACCGGGATCTCGGTGTACTTCGGCGACGGAAACTGGCCCTGCTGCTGGAACCAGCCGGCGCCGCCGTGGATCTCGGTCGCCGCCTTGACCAGGAGGCCCACCAGCGCCGGATGGATTTCTTCGCGCGCGACGAGCGTGGCGGTCGGTGCGATCAGGTGGTAATCCTGGTTCGGGATATTGCGGCCCAGGTCGACGATCCCGCGCGGCAGCACCACGTGCGTCAGGAACGGCAGGCGCCGCGTATAGGCCTCGGCCTGCGAAAAGTCGAACAGGCGAATGCCCGGCGTTTGCAGCAGCATCTGGATCAGCGGCGCTTCGGGCGCCGAGCTGAACACCAGGCCGTCGATGCGTCCGGCCAGCAATTCAACAGTGGCCGGCGTGTTGGCCAGGTCGCTGATCGTCAATGCGCCGGGTACGATATTGTTGGCGTCGAGCAGCTGGCGCACCAGGCGCGGCACGCCCGTGCCTTCCGGTCCCAGATTGATGCGCTTGCCGCGCAGATCGGTCAGGCGCGTGACCTTCGCTTCGTCGCGCACGAACAGCCACACCGGTTCGGTGAACAGGCTGCCCAGCGACACCAGGCCGCGCCGCTCGACGCTGTCGGCGTTGCCAGTCTTGTCGTCGGTCGAACCGCTTTGCACGAACGCGACATCGGCCTGCCCGGCCAGCAACTGCTGCAGATTGTCCTGCGAGCCGAGCGTGCCGCGCAGCGTGACCTTGATATCGTCGCGCGCCAGCACGCTGGCGTATTGCTTGCCAAATTGCTCGTAAGCGGAATTTTCCTGGCCCGTGGCCAGCCGGAGCGTACGCGGCGGCGCCGGATCGACCCACCAGTAGGCGAGCACCACGGCCGCCGCGACCATCAGGATCGTCGGGCCGCTGGCCACGACCAGGTCGCGCAGCGAAACGATGCTGAAGTTCTGCAGGCGGGCGCGCAGCCCCTTGACCGGCGCGCCCGGAAGATCCTGCCCTGGCCTCAACGCACGCACTGCCGCGGCGCGGCGGCGACGGCCTGGCCGGGCACGGACGCCGGTGCGGCTGGCGGTTCGATCATCGGCATCAGGCTCGGCGCGAGCGTGACGAGCAGTTGCACCGGCAGCGCGCTGGTGAAGTCATAGTTCTCGGACTGCGGCCCGTGCACATACGCGGTCATGCTGCCGTAGAAGCGTTCGCCGATATTGAACACGAACGTCGCCGAGCGGTTCACGTAGCGCGACTCGATCAGGCGGCCACCGCGCGCATACACATCGAAGCGCTGGTCGCCGGTACCGGTCTTGCCGCCCACGGCGATGATGCTGCCGTCCGATTGCGCGAAGGCGGTCTTGACGCGCTTGGCGGTACCGTCCGACACGACACCCTGGATGGCGTCGGCCACGGCGCGCGCAACTTCAGGTGCCAGCACTTGTTCCTTGCCGCCGCCCTTGTTGCGGCGCACGAGCGTTTCGTACGGCGTGGCCTTGGCAAAGTGCAGCGAATCGATGCGCTCGATCGGTTTGCGCACGCCGCCATTGACGATGATGCCCATCATCTCGGCCAGCGCGGCCGGCCGGTCGGCCGAAGCGCCCAGCGTCGTCGCGTACGACGGCACGAGCGAGTCAAACGGGTAGCCCATCTTCTTCCACTGCGCGTGGATCTTCAGGAATGCCTCCACCTCGAGCAGGCCGGCGATGCGGTTGTCCTGTGCATGCTTGCGGTGCGTCTTGAACAGCCATTGGTAGACTTCCTGGCGCTCCTTGACGCTGGCAGCCGTCACTTCGGACCAGGTCGCTTTTGGATGCGTGCGCAGATAGCTTACCAGCCACAGTTCGAGCGGGTGCACCGACGCCACGTAGCCGCGGTCGGCCAGCGACATATTGCGGACATCGTAGGTCTCGTACAGTTTCGGGAGGCGATCGGGATCGACCTCGTTGCTGGCCGGAACCGATGCATCGATGAACGCGCCGAACTGCGCCAGCGTGGCGTTCGGCACCACGGTGCGGTGGGCCGCTGCGAGCTTCGAGGCCAGCGGACGCACGCCGGAGAACAGCAGCGTCTCGACTTCTTGCGGCGTCTTGCCCTTGTACTTGTTCCAGAACTTGGCCATGAAGACCTTGCCTTCGTTGTCGGCAAAGCGCGCCAGATAGGCGGCGCGGCGCGGATCGTCGGCGTCGGCCAGCAGTTGCGCGGACGAGCCCGGCAACTGGAACATGTAGTAGCGCACAACGTCGCGCATCATGCGCACGAACACGAGGTTGGTCGAGCTGCGCAGCGCCTGGTTCACGTCCATGATGCGGCTGTCGTCGAGCTTGCTGAAGTTGCCGAACGTGTGCACGCCGCCGCCGGTAAAGAAGCGCTCGCCAGGATTGGCCGAGTACTTGCGCGCCATGGCGGCATCCAGCATGGGCTTGAGGCTGCGGTCGGCGCCGTCGGGCAGCGTGCGGAAATACTCGAGGCCCCACTGCGACATACGGTCTTTCGCATCGACTTCGACGCCCATCAGGCCGATCTTGTCCATCGCGCCAAAGCGCTTGTGCAACTGGTCGACGATGTCGAGGTAGGTCACCAGCGTGCGCAGCTTGGCGGTCGAGCCCAGGTCGAGCTTGGCGCCTTCGTTGATGTCCAGTGGCTGATCGTAGTTGTCGGTCTGCACGCGCAGGTAGTTGACGTGCTCGCCGCGCTCCATCAGCGTGAAGCTGTACACCACTTGCGCCGGGTCGCCATTGCCGAGCATGCCCTTGCCGGTGAGGCCCGCTTCTTTCGCGTGTTCGGCGTCGGACAACTTGCGCAGCGCGGCCGTGACGGCTTGCTGGGCATTGCCGTCAAGGGTCGAGACCACTGACAGATCGAGGCGGTCGACGTTGTACAGGCGCGCGTCGCCAATCAGGTAGCCGACATGGTTGCGCACCGCGTTGGCCGCCTTGCGCGAGACGAACGCGTCCGCCGGTGGCGGCGCCACGCCCGTGTGCAGCGCCGGTTTCAGTTTGGCGCCGAGGGCGGCGTCGCGCAGTTGCGGCGAAATCACGCCTTGCTGCGTCAGCACGCGCAGGTGGCTGTTGGTCAGGGTTTCCAGGTCGTTCTCGCCGGCGCCCAGGTAATACGCCGGGCGGCGCTGGGCGATCATCAGTGACAGCGCCTCTTTGTAGGCCATCACGGCGTCCGGGCTGGTCATCGGGCCCTTGAGCATGGCGGTGACCTTGGCGAAATCGCGGCCGTACCAGACCCACATGCCGTCGCCGATGCCATTGACTTCGCCGTAACCCGGCTTGGCCGACAGTGGCACGGTGTTCAGGTAGTCGAGCACGACCTGGCGGCGCGAGTTGGTCGTGTCTTCGCCATCCTGGTAGGCGCGCAGCGTGGCCGAGGCCATCTGGATGATCTTGTCGGTCAGCGAGCCGGTGCGGCCCTCGGCCGAGTGGCGGTATTTCTCGATCTGCGTGGCCAGCGTGCTGCCGCCGGCCACGCGGCCGTCGCCGCCCAGGCCGACGCTGGCCAGGGTCTTGTCGAACACGGCTTTCGAGAAACGGTCCCATTCGACGGCCGGATTGCGGCGCGGGTGGCTCGCGTCGAGCAGTTCGCGGTTCTCGATGAACAGCAGGCTTTGCACCAGCAGCGACGGCGCGGCGTCGAATTTGTCGTAGTAACGTTCGGGGAAGCGCGACGTGAACAGGGGTTGGGCGCGGCAATCGAGGATTTCGAGGCCGACCTTGGTTTTCTCGTGGTAGGTGGCGTACAGGCCGAGATCGGCCATCTTGACCATCTGCGGCGAGATGCGCGCCTGCGACGCGATCGCGTAATCGCGCGTCTGCAGGCGTTCGAGGTATTTCGGCAGGCCGGCGTAACCGAGCCGGGTGTCATACGGGCTGGCGGCCGGGAAGCGGATCGAGTCGCTCGGGCCATTGGCCATGCGGAACGTGAGTTCGCTGGCCATGTCGGCGAAGATTTTCGACTGCAGGCGCGAGGTACGGGTTTCCATCACGGCCCAGGCGGCCGCGGCGGCGATCAGCAGCAAGCCGATCAGCGCGAGCCACAGCTTCCAGCGGCTCTTGCGCGGTGCTGGCGGCGAGCCATCCGGCCCCCCGGACGGCTCGCCTGGCCCGCCGCCGCCATGACCGTTGTCGGCCAGGTGCGGGAAAGCATCGTGCAGGGGAACATCACCCGTCGAATCCGGCACGGTCGGGGACGCAGACGCCCCCGACGCTGCAGCACCGGCTGCGGCGACGACTGGCGCAGCAACTGCGCCGTCCATGGTCGGTTCGCTCCGCGAGGTGGCGGCGCGCTTGCCAAAGACATTGTTTGGTCGCACGAGGCGACGAATACTTTCCATGATGGCTTAACCGGTCCGAATCAAAACGCTTGCAATCCCCGCCAACCTGCTCGCCATCTATTGCTGCCGGTCCGTTCGAGTGATCGTGGTGTCTGTTAGTTCACAAATTTCAGCAGTGCAATCTCACTCCAGATCGCCCCGTCCATAGGTAATATTCCACCACATCAATAAGACACATGCGAGATACCGTTTAACAAATTGGCGTTATCACGAATATTTTCGCAAAAAAACAACGAGTTGGCGCAATAGCATGATCGCAGGGGATGCCAGGGCGTCACGACTGTTGGCGGCAACACATCAAGCGCCGTATTCACGGCCGACGTGCGCAGTTAACGCACCCGCGACCGGAATGGTGCACAACGCACCGCTGATTCAGATGGATGCACCCGCGCCAGAATGTGTCATGGCCTGGCGCGCCCGCATGTCATCCAACGCCTGCAAGCAGTAGTACTGGAACCAGAGTCCGGCGAACAGGAAGAGCATGACGTACAGCCACAGCGACACGAACGCCAGCACCGGAAACAGCACGACCGAGATCACCGCCCCGCCCATCCATGCAATGCCGGGCAGCGCCCCGGCCAGGCCCGAAGCCAGGCCGATCGCCAGCAACGCCGGGCGCCCATCGCGCATCACTATTTGGCGCTCGGCCGGGCTGGCGTGCGCGGCCAGCGCGTCGTAACTCATCACGCGCGACGTGACCCAGGCCCACAAAACGGCCTGCACCAGCCAGGCCACCGGCGGCACCGCATACAGCGGCAGCGTCAATAACCACAGCAGCGCGAACACCGCCGTGCTGCCAAGGTTGATGCCCAGGCTGCCGACGAACGAGCCACCCGCCTTTCTCTCGAGCCCCGGGAAGTGGCGGCTGCTTACGTGGCGCTCGATGACCGGCATTGCGACGATGCCCATGAACAGCAGGCTCGAAGCGATCATCAGGGGGAGCAACAACGCGATGGCCAGCAGCGGCACCACCATCACCTTGAGCATCCCCAGGCCGACCATGCCCAGCATGCTGTTGCTTGCATCAAAACCGCCGTAGTCGGTAAACAATCCGCGCAGCCAGTCAAGCAACGGCTGCAGGCCCAGCCGCATCGCCACGCCCCACAGCGTGAGCGAGAGCAGCAGCGGGACCAGCGAGAGCAGCAGCATGCGGCCGCTGAACTGCGAACGCAGCGCGCGCCGCCAGGCCAGCATCACCCCCTTCAGCGGGGCGGTTCTCGGAATAACGGTGGCGCTGTCGGGATGCGGCATGGCGGTTCCAGATCGGATGGTCAAGGGGCCATTCTACGGGACCGGGCGGGGCGGCAACGGGGCGCACGGAAGGCCCGGACAATGGCGGTTTCCCGACCCATGCACTACAATTGTCGTTCAATCTGCATAACAAGGAAGACCATGTCCACCACCACTACCGATTCTGGCCTGCAATACGAAGAACTCGTCACCGGCACCGGCGACGAAGCCAAGGCTGGCCAGCACGTCACCGTGCACTACACCGGCTGGCTGCGCAACGACGACGGCAGCCTCGGCGCCAAGTTCGATTCGAGCAAAGACCGCGGCGATCCGTTCGAGTTCGCACTCGGCGCGGGCCAGGTCATCCGCGGCTGGGACGAAGGCGTGCAAGGCATGAAAATCGGCGGCTCGCGTCGCCTGACCATCCCTGCATCCCTGGGCTATGGCGCGCGCGGCGCCGGTGGCGTCATTCCGCCAAACGCTACCCTGATCTTCGACGTCGATCTGCTGGCTGTCTAAGCCGCAGCGTCGCTTCACTGCCATGCGCCGCCTCTCGGGCGGCACATGGCAGGTACTGCACCGCATTTGAAGTTCCCCTCTAAAGTACGTCCCAATCTCCGGGTCGCCCCCGTCTCCTGCGCTAAGATGCCTGCCGCCTTGTCCAAGCGACAAGAATGCAACCAACCATCACAGGAGTTTCCATGAGCGTGCAAGAACAGTTCACCCAGGCCCAGCTCGATTCGAAGAATCTGTCGGAGCGTCCGGACAATATGACCTTGCTGAAGATTTACGCGCTGTACAAGCAGGGTTCGAGCGGCGATGCGACCGGCGAACGGCCGGGCATGACCGATTTCGTGGCGCGCGCCAAGTTCGACGCCTGGGCCGGCCTGGCCGGTACGTCGCAAGAAGAAGCCCAACAGCAATACATCGATCTGATCGAAGAGCTGAAAGGCTGATTCAAAAGAGGCGATTTCTTAGGCGGCGAAGGTCTTGCGCATCTTCTCCGCCACCTTGGCCTCGATGGCCGGCGCGAAAGCGCCCATCAAGAATCCCAGGTTGATCCGCATCGCCGCTTGCTGGTCTTCCAGCGTCAATGCCCCTTCCACGCCACTGCGCTCGAAGCGCAGCACGTCGCCATCCCACTGGCATGCCAGTCCATATTCGGTTGCAATACGCTGCGCCACTTGCTCGGCCGCCGTGCGCGCCGCAGCCGGGCTCAGGGTGTGTTGCTGGACGATGCTGATTTCCGCCATCGGGACGTTCCTTCCTAAATTATTGCGAACAATCCGCCATGATGCCAGTTGACGCCGTCGTATGCCAGAGCTCGCTAGAACTGATGCAGTCGTGGCGCCGTAATTGACGCGTATCAACGCGTGACTGTCATGGCGGGCGACCATGAAAGCGAACGCCGTCATTACGCGAGGAGCTTTCATGGATATGCATCCCCAGCAACCGCACGAGGCGCCGCTTGACCCCGATCCGCCCGTCGACGCCGAGCCGCTGCCGCAAGCCTTCGGCGCCCGCGTGCTGATGTGGAAGCAGGACCCGTCGGTCGACGAGCTCGGCACCCGCACGGCCTATCTGCCCGGCACCGTGCTGGCCGGCCCGCGCGACGGCCGCATCGCGTCCGGCGCACCCGGGATCGACCAGGTCGAACCGAACGCCTCCGGCGACTTCGTCACCCTGCCCGACACGCCCCAGTTCGACGCAGTGCATACCTTTGCCGTCGTGCGCCAGACCCTGACCATGTACCAGCGCGTGCTGGCTGCGGCCGGCGTCGCCATGCCGTTGTCATGGCAATGGAACAGCAGCAGCGATACCAATCCGTTGCAGCTCTTTCCGCACGGCTTGCCCGACGTCGTGAACGCGTTCTACAGCCGAAACCAGGGCTGCCTCAAGTTTGGTGACTTCATCCCCGCCGGCAGCCCCGAACGCTTGTTTACCTGTCGCTCGTTGGATATCGTCTCGCACGAGACGGCCCACGCAATCCTTGACGGCATCAAGCCACGCTGGCTTCAGGCAGATGCCCCACCCCAGACCGGGGGCCTGCACGAATCGTTCGGCGACCTCACCGCCGTTTTCCTGGCCTTGTCGCAGTTCGACCAGTGCGAAGCCATCGTCGCGCAGACCAAGGCCAATCTGCATGACAAATCCTTTCTGGCCGACGTCGCCGAGCAGTTCGGGCTGGCGCTGGGCTATCGCAATGGCTTGCGCAATGCCGACAACGACCTGCG
This sequence comes from Oxalobacteraceae sp. CFBP 13730, assembly GCA_014841835.1. Lineage (GTDB taxonomy): Bacteria > Pseudomonadota > Gammaproteobacteria > Burkholderiales > Burkholderiaceae_D > Telluria. The sequence goes on from JACYUQ010000001.1 coordinate 924,803, forward strand.
CCTGAGCCAGGCGGGCACCCAGGTGCACGCCATTTCTCAGGTCTTCACGGGCGCCGTGTATGACGTGCTGGCTGATGTGTTCGCGCATGAGCGCAATCCCGAGCGCGAAGACGACGCCGCCGTGCTGCACCGGGTGGCGGCCTACCTGGGCGGCGTGCTGCTGCGCGCCCTGGTTGGCGCGCCCGACGCGGCCGCCACGTTCGCCGACGTCGTCAACGGCATGCTGCTGGCCGTCACGGGCGACGGCAAGCCCCCGGCATACGCCGGCTTCATCCGCAACCAGTTCAGCCGGCGCGAAGTGGTCCAGACCGGCGCATCGCCAGCTGACGCCACCGAAGACGTCTACCTGCCCGGCGCGCCGCTGGCCGCCTGTGTGTGCGATGCGCCCGGCGCCCGCCAAAACCGGCAAGCCTGCTGCGGCACCATGCAATTGCCCGAATACGACCACGCAGCCAGTCTGGTGGCCCGCTCGCACACCGAATCCGGCCACGTCAGCCCCGTCGACGCCAGCTTGTCCACGTCCACGGCCGCCCTGGCCGCCGACGCGTCGCTGCGCGCATAAGCATGAGCATGAGCGTCAGCACACGCGCCGCCATCCACGGCAGCGAATGGCAACATCTGCAGGTACACTTGCGCCAGGCTGCCTGACGCCGCACCCGTGCGCGAACCGCACGCCCGTGCGGTACCGCTCGTCATTTGCTTATGTCCATTGTGTATATAAGCGAGTTTGTGAGAAAACCCGAATTGCCCTAAAATACAGTGCTTTGTCTTGTCCGGCCGGCCCTCGTGCGCCCGGCAATGCGACACCCCACCAACTGATAGGACTGTTATGACCCACGTTGTCACCGAATCGTGCATCAGCTGTCGTTACACCGACTGCGTCGATGTATGCCCGGTAGATTGTTTCCGGGAAGGCCCGAATTTCCTCGCCATCGATCCCGACGAGTGCATCGACTGCGCCGTGTGCGTCGCCGAGTGCCCCGTGAATGCAATCTTTGCCGAAGAAGACGTGCCCGGCGATCAACAGCAGTTCATCAAGATCAATGCCGATCTGTCGCGCTTCTGGCCGTCGATTACCAAGACGAAAGCCGCCCTGCCAGAGGCCGACAAGTGGAAAGACGTCACGGACAAGCTCGACCAACTGGTTCGCTGATCGGGCGGTCAGGTCGCCGTCGCGCCGGCCCTTGTGCGCCGGCGCCGGTCCCGGGGGCGTTACGCGTGGCGGCTCAGGCCGCCCTCGCCTCACCATTCAAACATCACAGGATTTAAGCGCATGACTATCAGTGCCACCCACGAAGCGGGCAGCATCGCTCCCAACAGTTCGTTCGCCGGCGCCATCGAGACCGATGCCGTCATCATCGGCGCCGGTCCGGTCGGCCTGTTCCAGGTCTTCGAACTGGGCCTGCTCGAAATCAAGGCCCACGTCATCGATTCGCTGCCAGCCGTCGGCGGCCAGTGCGTGGAACTGTACCCGGACAAGCCGATCTATGACATTCCGGCCGTGCCGGTCTGCACCGGCCAGGAACTGACCGACAACCTGCTCAAGCAGATCGAGCCGTTCGAACCAACGTTCCACCTGAACCAGGAAGTCACCGGCGTGCAGCGCCGTGAAGACAACCGGTTCAATGTCGAGACGTCGACCGGCACCCAGTTCATCACCAAGACCATCTTCATCGCTGCCGGCGTCGGTTCGTTCCAGGCGCGCACGATCAAGGTCGACGCGATCGACAAGTTCGAAAACGAACAGCTGTTCTACCGTGTCAAGGATCCGGCACGTTTCGACGGCAAGAACATCGTCATCTGCGGCGGCGGCGACTCGGCACTCGACTGGGCGCTGAACTTCGTCGGCAAGGCAGAGTCCGTGGTGCTGGTGCACCGCCGTGACGACTTCCGCGCGGCCCCGAGCTCGGTGGCCAAGATGAAGGCCCTGTGCGACGAATACGAAATGCAGCTGATCACCGGCCAGGTCACCGGCTTCGATGAAAAAGACGGCAAGCTGACCGAAGTCAAGGTCACGGGCGCTGACGGCGTCACCCGCCGCGTCCCGCTGGACATGCTGCTGGTGTTCTTCGGTCTGTCGCCAAAACTGGGCCCGATCGCCGAATGGGGCCTGGACATCGAGCGCAAGCAGCTGAAAGTGGTCGACACCGAAAAGTTCGAGACGAATGTCCCGGGCATCTTCGCCGTCGGCGACATCAACACCTATCCGGGCAAGAAGAAGCTGATCCTGTCGGGCTTCCACGAAGCGGCACTGGCTGCGTTCGGCGCTGCGCCGTATATCTTCCCTGACAAGAAGATCCACATGCAGTACACGACCACGTCGCCAAAGCTGCACAAGATCCTCGGTGTCGAGACGCCAGTCTTCGACTAACCAGCCGGTCGCAGTCGTTCAGTAACATCGCAACGACAACCTGCCACTAAAACGCCCCGCACCGCGGGGCGTTTTGTTTTATGTGGGATGCCCAACGAAGCGCGCATGGGTAAATATGCTACAAGTGCAGCATGCTTCAGCATCAGTCCCGCTCAGGTTTCCACAAGCCAAAAGCAAATCCCCTATAATCGTTGAAGCTTCAACGCAAATCTTTTGCGGCGCGCGCAGTTAATAGAAGGATTTATTTATGCTTTACCAATTGCACGAAATGCAACGCTCCTTCCTGACCCCACTCATGCAGTGGGCCGAGGCGTCGTCGAAGATGTTTTCCAATCCCGTCTCGCCATTTGCACACACCCCGTTTTCGCAGCGGATCGCCGCCGGATACGAGCTGATGTACCGCCTGGGCAAGGAATATCAAAAGCCGGCCTTCGGCTTGAAGACCACCACCATCAAGGGCGAAGAAGTCGGCATCGTCGAAGAGATCGTGCTCGAAAAGCCGTTCTGCCGTCTGCTGCATTTCAAGAAGGACTTGCCGGACGCCGGCATCGCCGCCCTCGCCCAGCCGACCGTGCTGCTCGTCGCGCCGCTGTCCGGCCACCACGCCACGCTGCTGCGTGACACGGTCAAGGCGCTGCTGGTCGACCATGACGTGTTCATCACCGACTGGACCGACGCGCGCATGGTGCCGTTGTCCGATGGCCCGTTCCACCTCGACAATTACATCTTCTACATCCAGGACTTCATCCGTCATCTGGGGCCGGACGTGCACGTGATTTCCGTGTGCCAGCCGACCGTGCCGGTGCTGGCCGCGATCGCGCTGATGGCAAGCGAGAAGGACGCCAAGCTGCCGAAGACGATGACGATGATGGGCGGCCCGATCGATCCACGCAAATCGCCCACCGCCGTCAACGACCTGGCCGTTGAAAAGCCGTTCTCATGGTTCGAAAACACCGTGATCTATTCGGTGCCGGGCAATTACCCGGGCTTTGGCCGCAAGGTCTATCCGGGGTTCCTGCAGCACGCCGGCTTCATCGCGATGAACCCGGGCCGCCACGCCCAGAGCCACCGCGAGTTCTACCAGCACCTGGTGCAGGGCGACGACGATTCGGCCGAATCGCACCGTCAGTTCTACGACGAGTACAACGCCGTGCTCGACATGCCGGCCGAGTACTACCTGGACACGATCAAGACGGTGTTCCAGGACTTCAGTCTGCCAAAAGGTACGTGGAACGTGGGCGGCAATCTGGTGCGTCCGCAGGACATCAAGACGGTGGCCTTGCTCACGGTCGAAGGCGAGCTGGACGATATTTCGGGTCTGGGCCAGACCAGCGCTGCGCACGATCTGTGCAGTGGCGTGCCGGCCGAGAAAAAACAGGCGTTCGTCGTCGAGAAAGCCGGTCACTACGGCATCTTCTCGGGCCGCCGCTGGCGCGAGATCGTGTGTCCGAAGATCACGCAATTCATCCGCGACAACAAATAAGCGAGCGCTGAATGAAGAATGCCATGGCAAGCGCCATGGCATTTTTTTTGTGCTCTGGATACGCTCAGCGCCCCAGCACAACCTGCTCGACCCGACCGGTCGCAATCGCCACGAGCGCGAAGCTGCGATCGGCCTGCACCCATTGATGCCCGCGTGGCGGCTTGGTCAGGCGCAGCTTGCGCCAGTCCTCGACCACGTACTGGACCGCCTGATAGCGTGCGGGCAGGCGCTCACCACGGCGCAACTCGCCGCTGGATTCCACGCTGCGGTACAGCGACGGCAACGCCAGCGCCACCTCGGTCTGCTCGGGCGGCGCCGTGGCATGGCTGTCTTTGGTGTTGCGCGTGTGCAGGTTGTCGCCTGCAGAAAAAATGGCAGCAAACAGCAACGGGGCGATCAGCTCGTTCATGTCAGTCCTCGTCGGTGGATCGGTCCATAGTACAGCACGTTACGCACGACACCTCTGTTCGATTGACCACGCACGTGATCCACCCGTTCCAAGGCCGTGATGACGCGCCTTGTTTCATCGCAGCGCCCGGCATTTTGGCGGATAATGTCGGCTTTACCAGATACGCCACACCGTGACCAAACCCCTCGCCGACCAGCTCGAAGACCTGCTGCCACAGACCCAGTGCACCAAGTGCGGCTATCCTGCGTGCCGGCCGTATGCAGAAGCGATCGCCAGCGGTGAAGCCGACATCAACCAGTGCCCGCCGGGCGGCATCGAGGGCGTGCGCCGCCTGGCCGCCGCCACGGGCCGCCCCGTCATCCCGATCAATCCGGCCAATGGCCTCGAGCGGCCGCGCCCGGTGGCCTTCATCGACGAGGCGCTGTGCATCGGCTGCACGCTGTGTATCCAGGCGTGTCCCGTCGATGCGATCCTGGGCGCGGCCAAGCAGATGCACACGATCCTGCCGAGCCTGTGCACCGGCTGCGACCTGTGCGTGGCGCCCTGCCCGGTCGATTGCATTGCGATGGTACCGGTCACGGGCGAACGCACCGGTTGGGACGCCTGGTCACAACCGGCTGCCGACGCGGCGCGCAGCCGCCACGACTTCGGCGAAACACGCCTGCGCCGCGAGCGCGACGAGAACGACGCGCGCCTGGCCGCCAAGGCCGTGCAAAAACTGCGTGAAGTCACGGCCGAAGCAACCAACACCCCCGAAGAGCTGGCGGAAAAAGAGCGCAAGCGCGCGATCATCGCCGCCGCCATGGAACGCGCGCGCCTGAAGGCAGCCGGCAACACCGACCCGACCTGACCTGACCTGACCTGCATGAATTCCGCCAAACGCCACGAGATTTTCACGCGCTTTCGCGCGGCCAACCCAACGCCCACCACCGAGCTCGAGTTTTCGACGCCGTTCGAACTATTGATTGCGGTGCTACTGTCGGCACAGTCGACCGACGTCGGTGTGAACAAGGCCATGCGCCGTTTGTTCCCGGTGGCGAACACGCCACAGGCAATCCTCGACCTGGGCATCGATGAGCTCAAGACCTATATCGCGACCATTGGCCTGTACAACACGAAGGCCAAGAACGTGATCGCTACCTGCCAGATCCTGGTGGAGCAGCATGGTGGTGAAGTGCCGCCCGTGCGTGAAGCGCTCGAAGCGCTGCCGGGTGTTGGCCGCAAGACGGCGAACGTGGTGCTCAACACGGCCTTTGGCGAACCGACGATGGCCGTCGACACGCACATCTTCCGCGTCTCGAATCGCACGAAGATTGCCCCCGGCAAGAACGTCGACATCGTCGAACAGAAGCTGTTGAAGTTCGTGCCGAAGGAATTCCTGCATGATGCCCATCACTGGCTGATCCTGCACGGGCGCTACACCTGCGTGGCGCGCAAGCCAAAATGCTGGAATTGCCTGATTGCCGACCTGTGCGAGTTCAAGGACAAGACACCGGCGCCAGCGGGCCTGCTCGACCCAGCTGCTGTCGCGGCAGCTGCAGCAGCAGCAGCAGCAGGTTAAATCCGGGTCTCGCCGGTCGCGAACGACGCGCGCACGATGCGCCCGTCCACCACTTCGTAGACGCACAGCATCTCGACCGTGCCCTGCCCTTCCGGAAAGTTGCGGGTCACGATCTCGAGGTCGGTGACGAAATTGCCCAGCACCGTGCGCGACAGCAGCCGCGCATGCAGGTCAGGCTCGAGAAAACGCTGTGCGTAGCGCGGTCGGATCTGGTCGTGGCCGCGCGCCAGCAGGTCGCCATGCAGCGCGAATTGCGCCGCGTCTGGCGCATAGGTGGCCATCAGTGCATCGAGGTCTTTGGCGTTGTAGGCGTCGAGCTGCGCCTGGACCACGGCGGAAGGTGAAAGAGGCGTCATCGGATGGTGGCTCACAAGGTGCGCCACCGGTTGCCGGGCCCATCCCGACAATACGGGCGCGCGGGCATCTTACCGCGCACCCGGTTCGTGTCAAGCTGCCAGCGCCAGTTTGGTACGGGGCGGTGCCACGGCGCCGCTTGGCTCTTCGACCTTGAACACGCTGACCACTTCCGTCAGCGCCACCGTCTGCTCGCGCAGCGATTGCGCCGCGGCGGCGGCCTGCTCGACCAGCGCCGCATTCTGCTGGGTCGTGACATCCATTTCGGTGACGGCCTGGTTGACCTGCGAGATTCCCTGGCTCTGCTCGCTGCTGGCAGCGCTGATCTCGGTGATGATGTCCATCACGCCGCGCACACTGGTCAGGATCTCGCCCATGGTCACGCCTGCTTCACCGGCCAGCCGGTCGCCCGTTTCCACACAGGCCACCGATTCACCGATCAAATCCTTGATTTCTTTCGCCGCCGTGGCTGAGCGCTGCGCGAGAATGCGCACCTCGCCTGCCACGACCGCAAAGCCACGGCCCTGCTCGCCAGCGCGCGCCGCTTCGACCGCCGCGTTGAGCGCCAGGATATTGGTCTGGAACGCGATGCTGTCGATGACGCCGATGATGTCGGTGATCTTGCGCGACGACGCGCTGATCGACGCCATCGTGCCCACCACCTGCTCGACCACCTGGCCGCCCTTGACCGCCACATCGCACGCAGACACGGCCAGCACGCTGGCCTGACGCGCATTGTCGGCGTTCTGGATGACGGTTGAGGTGAGTTCTTCCATTGACGACGCTGTCTCTTCGAGCGCGCCAGCCTGGCGCTCGGTGCGCGCCGACAAGTCGAGATTGCCCTGCGCGATTTCGCCGGACGCCACCGCGATGGTCTCGGCCCCGCCCCGTACTTCGAGCACGATGCGCTGCAGGCTGCCCGACATTTCTTTCAACGCCGTCAAAAGCTGGCCCGTTTCATCGTTGCTGCGCACGGTGATCGTGGTGCGCAAGTCACCCGCTGCCACGCTGCGCGCGGCCTCGACCGCTTCATCGAGTGGCCGCGTGATCGAACGTGACACCAGCGCGCCAGCGATGACGGCGACCACGGCGCCCAGCAGCATCAGGCTGTAACTGAGCAATGTGGCGCGCTTGCCGACCGCGTCGGCCTCGGCCGCAGTGGCCAGGCTGACGGCCGACATCTTTTCCTGGGCCTGCACCAGCAGTTCGGCCGGGGCACGGTCCTTCCCCTTGACCGCCACATCGCCAGCGGCAGCGTCGAAACCGGCCGCTTCGAAATCCTGGTAGCCGCGACGGAAATCCGCACCCATGGTCGCGTGCGCCGCGCCGAACTGCGTGACCAGCGTCCGCACTTCGCCTTCCGGCATGGCGTCCAGCAAGACCTTGACCTGCTGCGCGACTTCCGTTTCGTTCTTCTGGAAGGCGTTCCAGTACTTGACGCGTTCGCTTTCCTGCTTGCCACGCAACAGGGTGTTTTTCCACTCCTGAACCTGTTTGCGGAAATGGGACAGCAGCGCTTGCACTTGCTGTGCCTGGCCCTCGGTGACCACCGCCTGGCGGTAGGTATCGACCGAGCTGTTCATCTGCGCCATGCCGAAGAAGCCCGCGCAGGCGACGAGCAGGGTGACGGCAGCGAAACCCAGTGGTAATTTGCGACTCAATTTCATGGTGAACATCCTGAATATACGCACGACGCGCTCAAGCGCAGTGTATATCCAAGTCCAACGCTTGAATCCATACAGCAATATTTTTGGACGATTTGATGTACAAACCCGCCGTTACGTCAGATTGGCGCAACAGCGGGTGAGCGAGTGCTCGCTGCCTACAACAAGACCATATTGTCGCGATGGATGAGCTCAGGCCCTTCGACGAAGCCCAGGATACGCTCGATCTCGGTCGACGAATGACGCATGATGCGCCGCACTTCGCTGCTCGCGTAATTGGTCAGTCCACGCGCCAGCGGCTTGCCCGCTTCATCGACGCAAGTGACGACCTGGCCGCGACCGAACTCGCCCTTGACGGCGATGACGCCGATCGGCAGCAGTGACTTGCCTTCGCGCGTGAGCTTGGCTGCCGCGCCGGCGTCGATGACGACTTCACCGGTCGTGTGCAGATGGTCGACCATCCACTGGCGGCGCGCCGTCAGGCGGCCGGTCGGGGCCAGCAACTGCGTGCCGATCGCTTCGCCACCCGCCAGGCGCGTGAGGACATCCGGCTCGCGCCCCCAGGCGATCACGGTGTGCGCGCCGGAGCGCGCAGCGCGCTTGGCCGCCAGCACCTTGGTCAGCATGCCACCGCTGCCGATGCTGCTGCCGGCGCCGCCCGCCATGCTTTCCAGTGCCACGTCGCCGGCCTGGGCCTGTTCGATCAGGCGCGCATCGGGGTTCTTGCGCGGGTCGGCCGAGTACAAGCCGGGCTGGTCGGTCAGGATGACGAGCGCATCGGCTTCGATCAGGTTGGCCACCAGCGCACCCAGGGTGTCGTTGTCGCCGAACTTGATCTCGTCGGTGACGACGGTATCGTTCTCGTTGATGATCGGCACCACCTTCAGGCGCAGCAAGGTGGTCAGCGTCGAGCGCGCGTTCAGGTAGCGTTCTCGGTCGGCCAGGTCGGCATGCGTGAGCAGCACCTGGGCCGTCTGCACGCCGTGCGCGCGAAAGCTCGTTTCATAGATTTGTGCCAGGCCCATCTGGCCACAGGCGGCGCACGCCTGCAGTTCGTGGATATCGTGCGGGCGCTTGGTGAAGCCCAGGCGCAGCATGCCTTCGGCAATGGCGCCCGAGCTGACCAGGACCACATCCTTGCCGAGGGCGCGCAGCGCGGCAATCTGGGATGCCCAGCGGGCAATGGCGGTATGGTCCAGCCCCCTGCCCTCGTCCGTGACGAGGGAGGAGCCGACCTTGACGATGATGCGGGAAGCTTGTTGGAGAGCGGAGTTCATGGCGACAGGAATTTTCCCCGCGGTCGCAATGCGAGCAGGGCAATTCCTGCCAGCAGTTCAACTGCGCAGACAGCAAATAAGACCCCCGTGGGCAAGCCGATCGCAAAGGCCGCGATGAGGCGGCCGGCCGGCTGGGCCAGGAGGAACAAGGCAGTCAGGTCGCCCAGGATCGGCTGATTGCCGTGCCTGGCCGCCAACAGCGCCAACCCCGCGGTAGCGAGGCGGACGCCCACATAGATGGCGTAGAACTGGCTGTAGCCATTCACGCCAACGAGAAACAAGCCCATCGCCGACGCAATACGATCGGGATCGAGCAATGCCGCCAGCGCAGCCAGCGAACTGACGGTCGCGACCAGCTGCAGCAGCTGGCCACGCAGCCAGGCGCGCGACCAGCTCAGGGTCTGAGGAGCGCTGCCGGCCAAAGGTCAGTCTTCGAGGATCTTGAAACGTGGATCGTCCGGATCGATCGACGAAATCCCGCGCGCTTCTTCGGTCATCGCGGTTTCTTCGGCGCGGTGCTCGGCGTGACGCTTTTCTTCCAGGTGCAGGTAGATCGCGTTGATCAGTTCCTGACAACCTTCGCGGTTCAATGCCGAAATCTCGAACACCGGGCCCTTCCAGGCCAGGCGCTTGATCATGTCCTTGACGCGCTTCTTGCGCTCGGCTTCGTCGAGCACGTCAAGCTTGTTGAGCACGAGCCAGCGCGGCTTGTTCAGCAGCTCTTCGTCGTACTTTTCGAGTTCCTTGATCAGGGCCTTGGCTTCCTTGACCGGATCGATGTTCGCTTCGAACGACGACAGGTCGACGATGTGCAGCAGCAGACCGGTACGCGCCAGGTGACGCAGGAACTGGTGACCCAGGCCCGCGCCTTCGGCGGCGCCTTCGATCAGACCCGGAATGTCGGCCACGACAAAGCTTTTCTCGTGCGACACGCGCACCACGCCCAGGTTCGGGTGCAAGGTGGTGAACGGGTAATCGGCGATCTTCGGGCGCGCGTTCGAGACGGCGGTGATGAAGGTCGATTTGCCGGCGTTCGGCATGCCCAAGAGGCCCACGTCCGCCAGAACTTTCAGTTCCAGGCGCAACGTGCGACGCTCGCCTTCCTTGCCTTCGGTCTTTTGACGCGGGGCGCGGTTGGTCGAACTTTTAAAGTGGATATTGCCCCAGCCGCCCTCGCCACCTTTGGCGAGCAGTTCGGTCTGGCCATGTTCGGTCAGGTCGGCAATGATTTCGCCGTTGACATCGTCGATGATGAGCGTGCCAACAGGCATGCGCATATAGATGTCTTCGGCACCCTTGCCGTAGCAATCCGAGCCGCGGCCCGGTTCGCCGTGCTTGCCGGTGTGGACTTTCGAATAGCGAAAGTCGACCAGCGTGTTGACGTTGCGGTCGGCAACCACAAAGATCGAACTGCCCGTGCCGCCATCGCCGCCGTCGGGACCGCCAAATGGGCGGAACTTTTCGCGCCGGAACGAGGCGCATCCGTTGCCGCCGTCGCCTCCGATGACTTCAATTTTTGCTTCGTCGATAAACTTCATGATTGTGACCGCTTAAAAACTAAAAAGGCCCTACCTTGGGCAGAGCCTTTCGATGGAAGGCTTGCGCCTTGCAAAGAAGCGCCGCTCGAAAGCGGCGCGAAATGCGCAATTACGCTGCGACTGCTTCCGCTGCTTCGTTAGCAACGACGGTCACGAATTGCTTCGAGCCCACGCCTTGCTTGACGAACTTGACGGTGCCAGTGACCAGCGCGAACAGGGTGTGATCCTTGCCCGTACCGACGCCGGTGCCGGCGCGCACTGGCGTGCCGCGCTGACGAATGATGATGCCGCCGGCATTGACTGCCTGGCCGCCGTAGACTTTCACGCCAAGGCGCTTGCTTTCTGAGTCACGGCCGTTGCGGGTAGTACCGCCGCCTTTTTTGTGTGCCATTTATTTACTCCTGGATGACGTTGCTGGGAACCGGAACGGGGATTAGCCGTTGATCGAAACGATCTGGATTTCGGTGAAGTTTTGGCGATGGCCCATACGCTTCTGGTAGTGCTTACGACGACGCATCTTGAAGATACGCACTTTGTCGTGGCGACCCTGCGAAACCACTTTCACCAGCACCGTTGCACCTTCGACCAGCGGAGCACCAAACTTGATGCTTTCGCCTTCGCCGAGGGCGAGGACCTGATCGATCGTGAGTTCGGAACCAATGTCTGCCGGTATCTGTTCTACTTTAAGTTTTTCACCAGCGACAACTTTGTATTGCTTGCCACCGGTTTTTATGACCGCGTACATGATTTGAAACCTCATCAAATGTTAAAAGAACCCCTCGGCGCGTCGTCCTGCGCTTGTAACGCTGAACTATTCTTAAGCCGGGGAACAGAGGATTATACATAAGTGCGCGCACTGCGTCAAAGGCATTCAACGCCCTGTTCACGGCGTGCATCGATGCCAGCGTAAGCCTGACCCGCCTTGCGGCGAATGCGTCCCCGTCAGCCCGACGGTTCCCCCTCCCATGACGTATAATCGCCCCACTCTTATAGTTAACCCAACGCTCACGCAGGTCAGCCTTGTCAGCCGCTACCCAACACGCCCAACAGAACACCATCGTCCAGTCGATCGCGCCCGATATGGAGGCCGTCAACACGGTGATCCGCCAGCGGCTGCATTCCGAAGTCACGCTGGTCAACCAGATCGCCGAGTACATCATCAGTGCCGGCGGCAAGCGCATCCGTCCGGTACTCGTGCTGCTGCTGGCCAATGCCTATGGCTACCGGGGCACCGCGCACCACGAGCTGGCCGCCGTCGTCGAATTCATCCACACCGCCACGCTGCTGCATGACGACGTCGTCGACGAATCGTCGATGCGCCGCGGCCGCCAGACCGCCAACGCGCTGTTCGGCAATGCCGCCTCGGTGCTGGTCGGCGACTTCCTCTACTCGCGCGCGTTCCAGATGATGGTTGGCCTCGACAGCATGCGCATCATGCAGATCCTGTCCGACGCCACCAACGTGATCGCCGAAGGCGAAGTGCTGCAACTGCTGAACATGCACGATCCGGACGTGACCGAAGCGAGCTACCTGCTCGTGATCCGCTCCAAGACCGCCAAGCTGTTCGAAGCCGCCGCCGAACTGGGCGCACTGATCGCCGGCGCGAATGACACGCAGATCGCCGCCGCCGGCGAGTATGGCCGCTCGCTGGGCACCGCGTTCCAGCTCATCGACGACGTGCTCGACTACGCCGGTGACGCCGCCGAGATCGGCAAGAACCTGGGGGACGACCTGCGCGAAGGCAAGCCGACCCTGCCCCTGATCTGGCTGATGGAACATGGCACCCAGGAACAGCGTGAACTGGTGCGCAGCTGCATCGAGCAAGGCGACGAAGCCCAATTCGACGCCGTGCTGGCGGCCGTGACGTCGAGCGGCGCGCTCGACTACACGCGCGCGCAGGCCGAACAGGCCGCGCGCCGGGCCTCAGAAGCGATTGCCGGTTTGCCCGACAGCGTGTTCAAGAACAGCCTGCTGCAACTGAGCAGCTTCGCCGTTGACAGGAACCACTAAGCGATTTTATAGTACGACCATCCCGGGGTGGTTGTACGTACACCCCGAACCGTCGGGGTGTAGCTTAGCCCGGTAGAGCGCTACGTTCGGGACGTAGAGGCCGGAGGTTCGAATCCTCTCACCCCGACCAAAAATTCCCTTGTATATCAAGGCTTTTTTGAATTGCCGATCTAGGAGATACAGTGGCAAGTGGCTAATCGGTGGCTAAAGCAACCGGCGTTTGAGAAAAAGAACGAATCATCCTCCCCAAAGTTGCCTATACCTAGTCCCAACCACTTTTTCAGGGACTTAACCGTGGCTAGTATCGACAATCGTTCTCGCATCAAAATTGAGGTCAACAAACTTTAGCGACCTTACCAAGCTTTTCCCCCACACTAAGCAAGCGCAAGCCGCCGCTTATTTCGCTGAGCTCCGCCAGGCGGGCCACCGGCCAGTGACCACCATACTAGACGAGGCTTACCTTGTGCGTTACTACCTCAACGGTAAACGCAAGAGCTTCACAGCAGTGACTATGGCCGAGGCAGTCGCCATCCAAAAGCGCATCGAGTCCGAGCAGCACTACGGCCTTTTCCAGGACTATACCAAGGCCCATCAGACCACGCTGGCCGACTTGCTCATCCGATATCTGAATGAAGTGGCGCCCAGGAACAAGGGCTTTATGATTGAGGCCTACAAAATCAACGCGTGGCTTGAAGACGCAGGTCTTCCTCGCCAAGACATTGCAGCCATCCATAAGGCCCATCCCAATCCTTACGACCGGGATTTGCACATTCCTCGGCCAAGTAACCGCCGAATGTCGCTGCCTTGTGATGCCGTCGCATTCATTCGCAAGCCTTTCTCCAATGTAGAACCTGACGACTTCAGCGATTTCGTCGATGAGCGGGCGCAAGTCGCCGAACCTGCAACCATTGACCGTGACCTTGACATCTTTAACACTGTCTGCTGCACTGCCATTAACAAGTGGCGGATTCATGTCCACTGCAGTCCACTGTTAGGTTTCGACCGCCCTAAACACGTCAACGACCGCGACAGGCGGCTGCGCGTAGATGAAGAGACTCGACTCATGGCGGCGGCCCATATCGAGGACCAGAAATTGACCGCCCGAGCGCTGGGCGATCAAATGTTCGGCAAAAAACCGTCAAACACGAAGTATCAACGCCTGAGCGCGTTAAAGGATGCCAGGCTCGCAGTTCAGCAGGCTCATTTACATGTGCCAATGGTCGCAACCTTCATCCAGTTTCAATTAATGACCGGAGCCCGGCGAAGTGAGACGCTCAAGCTCACCTGGAAGCACGTTGATCTCGTTGCCCAAACGGCATTCCTTCCTGAAACGAAGAATGGGTTCTCGCGGACACTTCCGCTCCGCGCAGATTTGGTGGCATTGCTTCGCGAACTCCCCGGGGACGGCGACCAAGTGTTTCCTATCCCGACGGACTATCTCCGTAAAGCCTGGAAACGCATTTGTGAAGCCGCAAACATCTGTACAGAAGGCGATGACCGTCTGCGCATCCATGATCTTCGCCACGAGGCGATATCCCGTGTCGCTGAGGCTGGAAGCCGCACACCTGGTGGTTTTACGCTGCTGGACCTCCAAGCATTTTCTGGTCACCGTGACCCACGAATGCTCATTCGTTATACCCACCTGAGTGCATCGGGCCTTGCCCGACAGCTGGACGCGGCGTTTGCGGCGCCGGAGCTCCATACTATTCACCACGGTGTAAAGCGTCTGTCCAAAGATGCAAAGATTTCGATGGCAGAGCTCTTTGCGGCACCGCTATTCAGCGCGGCACCCATCGGCCTGACATCGGGGTCAGTTCAGGTTGATGATGTCGACGAGGACGCGCATCAGCAAACGATGGCCTGAATTGTTTTAATCAATTCGTTTTGGCGGCTTGCGGCGATGCCCTCTTCCAAGGGCAAAGGGCCGACAGAGGTCATGGCAACAACCAGGGTGTACGCTGCGCGTCCACTCTTTTGTCACACGACCTTCTTTGCGGAAGGCTGCCGTGACTTCGTTACTAAAACGCAAGGTTGAGCGCGCATTAGCTTGCCAGGGAAGAGGCCTAATTGGACTCTTTCGTTAATTTTGATTACTCGGATCGTCGAGGAAACGAGTCAGGCTAATGAACGCTTCAGTCTCGCCATCGAGCCGCATTAGGGCTGGTATCGGCTTGCCCTAATGCGAATCCACTGCCAACGCGAGGCCAGCTTGACCAATCACGTGGAGTTCGAAGCGCTGGCCGTCGGAATCGATGCGGCGGCGCCGAGGCCATCGCGAGCCAAGAGTGTCCATTCGAGTCAGGCTAAATGAGACTTCACGTATTTTTTCAGTTTGGCAACATGATATCCTTGCAAACAATGATCGACTTCGGCCATGAGTAAGCAGTGGCAGACGCTGGCATTCTGATTGCTAACCTAGGTGCCCCCTCATGCCCAACTACGACTTCAAGCAGCTTTCGCCCCACGATTTCGAGGAACTCGCACGCGACCTGATTCAGGCGCGCGACGGGATCGTGCTCGAATCGTTCAAGACCGGCAAGGACGGGGGTATAGACTTCCGCCACACGCACGACAACGATTCCACCGTCGTCCAGTGCAAACACTACGCGGAAACTGGGCTCGTGGGGCTGGTACGCGACCTGAAGAAGGAGGTACCGAAGGTCGCCATGATCAAGCCTTCGCGCTACCTCATCGTGACTTCCGTCGGCCTATCCCCACAAAACAAAGCAGACATCCAAGTGCTGTTCGGCGGGATTCTAGCGACCGGCGACATCCTTGGCCGCGACGACATCAACAACCTGCTCGGGCTGCACCCAACCGTCGAGCAGCGGCACTACAAGCTGTGGCTCGCAAGCCAATCGGTGCTCGACCGCGCGCTCCACAACGCTTCGGTGGTGCAGAGCGAGTTCGAGGTTGAGAGAGTCCACGCGGACATCAAGCGGTACGTCCGCAGCGCTGCCTACCCACGAGCGCACATCATGCTCAGCAAGGGTCACGTAGCCATCATTTCCGGCCCGCCAGGCGTCGGAAAGACAACCCTCGCCAAGATGCTCCTGTATCGCTACGTAAGCGATGGGTACGAGCCGATCTCCATCCTCACTGACTTTCAGACCGGACGCGACCGCTTCCAGCGCGGAAAAAGGCAAATATTCTACTTCGACGACTTCATCGGCGCTACCTTCCTCGGAGAGCGTGCTTCGGCCTTTACTAGGAATGAGGACCGCGCGATACTGGACTTCATCGAGATGGTGCGGGCGTCACCGAATGCGAGGCTTGTGATGACGACACGTGAGCACATCCTCAGCCAGGCGGTCGCTGCGTCTGAGAAGCTCAAGCACGCTAGGCTTATCGACGACCGCTGTGTCCTGGAGATCGGCGATTACAGCATCGGCCAGCGCGCGGAAATCCTCTACAACCACATTTACTTCAGCGAGCTACCTGAAGAGTATCGGGCAACGCTGCTGCATGGCCGCTTTTACATGGAGATCGTGAAGCACAAGAAATTTAACCCACGCTTGGTGGAGTGGCTGTCCAGCTACCGCCGGGTCAAATCGGTCCGTCTGGAACGGTACCAGGAGTTCGTCCGGAACCTGCTATCGGACCCGGCGGAGATATGGCAGCACGCCTACGAGCAGCAGATCAGCGATGCGGCGAGGAGCGTCCTGCTGGCGCTCTATACCCACAACGGGAAGTGCGCGCAGGACCTGCTTGAGCGAGCATTCCTCGCACTCAACGCCCAGCGTTCCAAACGCTACGGTTTCAGGACTACCCCCGCAGACTGGCGCACCGCCCTCTCCGAGCTGCACGGCGCATTCATCCGTCCTGGAAGCCAGATCGAAGTCATCGATCCGTCCGTGCTCGACATGCTCAATGCCGCCGTGCGCCAGGACGTTCAGAACGCGCTCGACATGATCGAGGGAGCCGTTCAGTTCGAGCAGGCACGGCAGGTCTGGACGTTCGCCCAAGCGGAAGCCCCGGCCGTCCTACAGCTGCTCGCTACCGAACCCGAACGCGTCGCGGCCGCCTTCGAGCGGCTCCTCGCTGCTCCGCATAAGATGCATACCATCGGCGGGACCGCTTACTTCGACGACAGCATCGAGCTCCGGGTCGGCACGCTACTACAAGTGGCGGAGTCCCTTAACTCGCAACGACTCGCCGCGGTTGCGGTAGCTGGAGTTGGAAAGCTCCTCGCAGAATGGGCAACGGAGGGTGTTGAGATTACCGACGGGGTCGCACTGCTATCCAGCGTCAGCACGAGCAAGCTGCGATTTTCCCCGTCGAATGACGAGATGCGAAAGACGATCATCACAGCCCTCGTCGCCGAGACATCAACCGGCTGTCGGTCAGACGAACTGCGGGAGATTCTGAACGCAGTGGAACCCGACGAGCTGGATGCCGAGCAGATTAGCCTGCTCGAAACTGCAGCGAGTGCCTATCGGGCCCAGCAGTTCAGCAGCGACCTCCTGGAGTGCAATAACGAATCGCAGTTCGACGAGCTCGAACAGGATTTGGCGATCATCGCCAAGCGAACGGGTATCGACTTCGAGGGGCAAATCCACGCCGTCATGGCGGCGAAAGCCGAGCTTGAAGAGAGTCAGGCCGATTACGGGGACAGGATGTACGACGAGATGAAGGAACGTAGGTACGACCAGATGAGTGCCGACCGTGCTATCGACAACCTGTTCGACTCGCTCCGCAGTCCTGGCTAACCTTCGGGAGGTCATTCCAAATGCTCGACCTATTCGATCCCCTCGAAACGTCCTTTAGGAGCATAGCCTCCGGCATGGCGGAGTGGTTCGCGTCGTATCCCCCAGACGCCCATTGGACCGTGGTATCGGACTACTGCATCGGGGACGCCGGCAAGAAGAACGACGTGGTCTCGTTCGTGATCGTCGCCAGCCACGACACGCTCGCTAACATCTGCAGCTACATCGCGGCGGCGGCTCCAAAGGATATCAAGAATATCCGGACGGTCCCCGCCGGTATCATGCAGTATCTCGGCCTCCCTGTGACGTTCAGCGTCTCCTTCGTCGTATCGCGAGAGTCCCACCTGCTACGCGACTACATTGCGCTTGCGAACATGGAAGACTTCCTTCCCGACGTCGAGGACTTCCTCCGCACCTTGCAGGCGAATTCCTCCGCCCCGAATGCTTACTTCGACGACGTCGCCAAGCGGCTGCGGCTATTCAAGCGTGACATAGCTGCCAACCGGCAGTTCAACGCCAGGCTGGCACGCCAGGTCTTTCTCGTCGCGACGTTCGGCGCGCAGGTCTTCAAGCACCTCGCGGTCACTAAGCGGCCATCGCAAATTCGCTGGATATCCGACCGCGACGCCCTTCTCGACCGGTACGACGGCCTCGTCTACGACCTCGCTTACGTGATCTTCCTGCTGTTTTACAGCACGGCTTTGGACCGCCCGGACGATGGTCTCATTCTGCTCGACAAGCCCAGGTTCCTCTTCGAGGTCCCCGAGAAGAGCGGCCTGCATCGCTACGACGAGCTGGTCCGCTTGCCTGACTACCTTGCGGGCACGCTCGCAGACATCGACCTTGACACGCTCAAATTCACGCACGAAAAGTTCGAGCAGATGTGGCGCGGCACGCTCGTCCGTTCACCCAACAACACCGTCGTTCAAGTACTGGGAGACGAGGAGCAAGTCACTACCAGGAGGCTCACCTTCGGGTAGGCCGCAGCGCCGTGCAAGCGGCACAACGCTGCGCCGCGAGCGGAAACAATGTAGGCCTCGCGTCGCCTTTTTGCCTCGCCTTGCAATGCCACGCGAGGACGAATACACAATCAAAGTGTGACGCCTTATAACAGACCCAAATGGCTCATACGTTTAAAAATGAATGCAGAGCCCGCACATCAGGGAGCCGCTTTGCCCTCTCTGGGCGCAAGCCGGGAGCGCAGCGGACAGGCGGCCAGAGAGGGCGAAGTGGGGGCGCCAGCCCCGGTCCAGGCGGCAGCCTGGTGGGGGAGCCGTCGAGTTTTTTGCCGCAAGCGGAGCCGCAGGCGACAGGCGGCAAAAAAGCTCGATGGGGGCAAAGCCCCGCCTCCCGACCCGGTACGGGGGCGGGCAAGGTGTTTTTGCTGCACCGTAAGGTGCAGGCCGAGCACAGCTCGGAGCCGAGGCCCGCAGGGGCGAGTGCCGAAAACGCCTTGCCCGCCCGCGAAGCGGTCCCCGAAGGGGAGGTCGGAGGCCGCGGGAGGCGCCCCAAGTCACCCGTAGGGTGACGCTGGAGTCCGACACGAAGTGCGGACGTGAAGGCAAGTCCCGGGAAGGAGTTTTGCTTGCAAAACGACCCAGGGCGCGCAGGCGGTCCGACCTCAGGGAGGGCCGTCGTAGTGCTGTTGTTTATTGCGTGCTTTATGCAATGAACAGCAGCGTAAACACCACGCTCCCGCGCTCTATACTGAGCATGACGACTCCACATGAACAGCGGCGGCTGAATGACGCAAATGGGCTCCTTTTCGTACACCAGTTTGGGTGGTTGCGCACCGCAGAATTGGGCAAACTCTTGTGGCCCAATAGTCCTGCCAGCCGGCAGGCTGCCGACCGTCTGGTGAGGAGTTGGATTGAACGCCAACTCGTGATCGTCCGCGAACTCCCTGATGGGGCCGGGCGGGCCCTCGTTCTGGCTACCGCCGGGGTGCGCCTGCTGGCCGAAAACAGCATAGCATCGGGAAGTGGAAAAGACATCGGCCGATTCAATCGGGAAAGCTGGCTGCCGCCTGCTTCGTGGCGACATGATCTCATCGGACATGCCGTGCTGTGCGAACTCCACCGTCGTGGATACCAGATTTTCCCGGAGACGGAACTACGTCGCCGCGCAAATACTAATGCGAAGATTCCCGACGGATTTGCCGTCAAGGGCAATGAAGGAATCTGGTTAGAAGTAGAGCATGCACGTAAGTCAGGCAAAAAAATGAGCAATCTGGCGCAGGCGCTGAGCATCGTCGCCGACGGCCAGGCACCATCCATTGCAAGCATGAAGCCAACCGCTGCAATGGTTGCTTTTCTACCTTCCTCCATTGATGAGCGAGGGCATGTTCTGAGCCACCAAATCAGAGTACGGAATGCCATTCAAACTGTAGCCCGAGGCGATTTGCGCATCCAATGGGCGAAATGCACATTGCTGGGAAGCGCTGGCGT
Organism: Oxalobacteraceae sp. CFBP 13730; assembly: GCA_014841835.1. Taxonomy (GTDB): domain Bacteria; phylum Pseudomonadota; class Gammaproteobacteria; order Burkholderiales; family Burkholderiaceae_D; genus Telluria. The sequence continues at coordinate 944,623 of JACYUQ010000001.1, forward strand.
AGGCCAGGTCGATATACATGAAGAATTGATCAGCGCTGACCGCGCGAGTTCTATCTTGAAGCGTCTCAATGCCTCCGGATGGCGCGATCACGTCAATGGCGGCCAGGAAGCAATCTACGACAACCATATCGCTCACGTTTGGAATGATGAACATCGATGGAGTTATGCGGTAGTAACCAAGACTGGCATACCAGTTGAAGCAAACTATGTCGCCAACATTTCGGAGGCCAAACGCGCAGCAGCATCTGTGCTGGCGCGGCTCTAATAGCCGCCTTACCCAACCAGGGCGGACGCGGTCCGCCGTGATCTGGCATAGCAGTTTTTTAGCGTCTGAGCCGCCAAGTCTTCGCCCCCTGGACTAGCGACGCGACTCACTGCAGGTTACCCTTCCTCACCTCCCCTCGCTTGACTTACATACCGGGGTCCTGCTGCGCGCCTGGCCGTGCCTCGTTGGACCAGACCTGTTTAAGTTAGCCGGCATTGACCCAGCTGATTGTTCCTATATAATTTTCAACGAACAGACCTGCTTACAATCAGAATAGTTGGACTTGCCCATGCCTACACTTGTAAAAACGGATGCGCGCGGACGGGTTACCCTACACAAAGCGCTTCGAATCGCTCTCAATATATCCTCTGGCGACCGGCTCATTTTTTCACAGTTGAACGACGGTACCGTCATATTGAGCCCAAAAGGTGTGTCCCTGCCTGAAACCGCTCACATAGTCACGAAGCTAGGCCACCCGGACAATCAGGTAAGGGAAAATCCGATTGAATTGCCGATCACTTAGCGCTAATGGCCAATAGCCGGCTGAGCGCTGCCGCATCGCCGAATTGTGGAAATGTGTGATACTTCCACTTAAGCAAGCTGGTATCCTGCTCCCCCGGACCGAAATCGGTAGGAGGAGTCGCTCGCAAAGGAATGATTGCGACGCCTTAATCAGTCATGTGTTTCGCGTTGGGCTACGGTGTTTCACACGCGACCTACGCCGTACGGGTGCTCGCGGACTATCGCCGACCGGCATACGCTTGTCTAAATCCAGCGTCATCTCCTTCGCCTGGGGCATGTTGAACTGCAGCATGCGCTCAAAGAGCGTCGATCCGGCAGCACGCTCTGTATTTCCCATGTCTTGAAGTTGCAGAGCAATATCTAGCAGCCACTCGGTGCTTAAGTACCAAGAGGTTGCGATGTTGCCCATCTGGTCGCCTGCGGTGTCGAGCAACGCATGGGCGACACGGCACACTCGCCCCGGCTCGGCGGTTACCAATTTAACCAGCAATTCAGGTAGGCGCTCTGCGCGGCCATTCTTCAAGACGTTGGGGTAAGCCGCAAACGCATCTAGCAACTCTCGGGTTTCTGCGTCAGCGGTGAAGGAATCGTTTAAGAATACTTCCGACAGGGCAGTTAGAATTTGCTCATCGCTACTGCGAAGCAGTTGCATTAGCAGGGAGTGAACGACTGGCCTTGTAATGGGTTCATGCCACAAATGAGCCACGCTATATGCCAGGCCAAGTGTGGGCAGCGACGAGTCGTCCTCAGCAAGCGAATGAGCTAGCTCACGAGACCAGCTCTCCGCAGGGAATAGTGCGTGCCGCAAGCCAATCAATTCGCCTGCTCCTTGGCCGTTTTTTGCTCTCTCCAATGTACGCATGACCCATCGCTGCACTGATGCAGCCGAAGCCCAATGGTAGGCATGGGCAACAAAGTGAACCCAGCCTGGCCCGTCCACGATGAGAGGAGCTTCCTCTACTAGCTTGTCGACCAGTGATTCAGCCCGTGAACGTTCCGCCATCCGAAGGCGCAACAATTCCCGTTGGAGCAGCGCCTCCCACACCTTGGGTGATTCAGCTCGAACAGCATGTCGTTCGAGAATCTCTAGCCAGCGCTCAACTCGCGACGGCTCGGTAGATAGGCATGACTCCGTAAGAGCGCTGAGCGTTGGGTAGTTCCCGTCCGGGAGTGCAGCTGGCGAACTATGCCCCCACAGCACTGACGACCGATTGTCGTTAACGCTGGCTTCACCTTCATGGGATGACTCCAGGACGAGCGGATTCAGCCAACGCTCCATTCGGTCGATCAACGCATCTGGAACTGGGGAATCTTTGCTGACGACGCTCGCGATTGCATACGCAGCATCCCGCCGGAAATTGACGCCAATAAATCCCTTGTCTTCAAGCTCAGCCACTAAGGAATAAAACGCCGAGGGCGCGAGACCAGCTGGTACTAATTCGCGTAATACCGTGGCAACTGGAATCTCATTACGTCCTGGCTCAAGCAAGTGCACTATTCGAATTGCCTTGGCTAAGTTCTTTTTTGCGAGATTAGCCAATTCGCGGCCTGCCTGGATCGCACCTCCCTTCATGCGGTCCCTTGGATGGTCCCATGCTGATTCATCCCCCAATTCACTGAATAAGTTTAGAACATCTGCGTCTTTGGCCTTCTCCATCTGCTCTGCGCTTACGGGGCTTCCGATGCACTGCACACCGGTGAAATGCACGTCATGGTTCTCCAGACCTGGAAATGCGCGCTCTTCCTCTTCGACAAGCCTCTGCATGGCGGGGCTGCGTCGCCGAATTGGGACTGCGCGCAACAGTCGTAAGCGATGCTGTCTTGCCCATTGAAGCCTTCGGTGTCGAATGCTAGCGTCGTCACTGGCTTGCGCCGAGCCTGCGTAGTAGCGCCAATCGATTAGGGTCGATTCTAGGCGAGCAAGGCAAGCCTCATCGAGAACCGGGCTCGTGACTTCGATCATAGCGATGCTCTCCTTATGAACATCGGTGTAAGGGCCGAGCGCCAGCCGCCTAGGGTCTGCGACCAAGTAATCAAACACGCGCGACGGGAATTGACTTGCAGCGCGCACGCGGCCGACGGACAGAAGTCGGTGCACGACCAATAGTTCGGACCCCGCATGTACGTCAGCAAAATTAAGATAGTCGGATGCATCCGACTCAGCCCATGCTTGTACAGCTAACTGAACAGAACGTAGCAGGGGGCGCTCTTGGCGAGACTCTTCGTCGTCCAGTTCTTGGAAGGTCAAGCCGCGACATTGCCGATAACCCCTCACAACCTCTGGCGCATCAGATGCGCATAGGCGTAAGCCTTCAATTAGCAGCGGCCATATCGAGAGAACGAAAGCCTTTGGGGAGGCCTCAGCGATTGCCACCATGTCATGGAACTGCCGCGCCTCAAGAATGGACTGAACGTTCTCGGACACACTGGCGGCTACGTCCTGGTCATTCGCGGCGGCATTCAGGGGAACCTTGGCTAATTCAATTTGGCGCTTGAGCCATGCCGCCACGATCCTTGGGGCTTCGTCAGGAAAGGCCGCACTCAGCACGCCTGCTACGTGCCCTATGGCCCAGTCGGAAATTGGCGTTCTTCCAGCAATCATGACGAGGCTGTCCAACCAAACACCTACTCGCGGCACCACATCTCCCGCGCCCAGCACCTGCCAGCTCAACACGTCTCGGGTTACGTCGGGTAGCCAGTGCCGGCCAACCAAGTCAACGGCCGCATCAGCATCAAAATGCAACGCCTCTCGAAGCAATGGCAGCAAAACTTGTGCCTGATCGTATGGCAGCGACATCAATCCAGGGAGGTGTATTGGCGCCAGAAATGAAAACCATCCTGGGCTTCCTATTGCAGCTCCAATGAATCTAGGTAGAAACCACTTGTCTACCATCGCATGCTCTGCCAGCCGCCTCTCGGCGGGCAGCGGCGCCGTCTGACGCCCCAGGAATTCGATCAGAAGCATCTTCAGGTGCGGACGCAGGTCAGCCGCCCATAGACTGCCGATTTCTGCCCCGTACTCCTCAGGGCTTGCGCCGCGGAAGTATCCAAGTGCATGCCACAATTGGGGGCGTATCCGCAGGCTACTTTGCTGTGCTCGTACGGTTTCGGTAAGGCTGCCACTCTCCTCCAGAAAGCTGCGCGCTCGGACAAATTCGTACAGCGTTTGGTGTCGAAATTCCACCCGCCCAGGGCCATTGTCCAAGCGCAATAGTCCGGCTGCAGCTAGAGCCTGAATCTCCGTGAAATGGTCCTCTAATACTGCCAATGGCAAGCCGAGCACCTCGCGGTCAGCCATTTTCTTCGCCAAATGCCGTAGTGTGGTCCGTCGCTTTCCGCTGCTATCACTAAGTACCTGTGTCTCCCATTGCCTCTCCAGTAGCCCTTGGAAGCTCTTTAAGGCCGCCGGCTCAGTTGCTCCCTCGAGCAGCGATAAAAATATGTCCAATGCGTGAGGCGAACGTAAGACCTGCTGAAGTTCATGGTTCCAAACCCCGGCCTGGAGGCCTCGTGCAGCTAAGACCGGCAACACGTCTGACCAGTCGGGCAACTCCAGTGTCAGAATGGTGGCATCCAGATTCCGAAGGGCTGGGTCATGCTTTTGCTCAAAGATTCGGCAAGATATGACAGTATGTACGCCAGGTGCATCAGAGAGGTCTTGAACAAGATCGAGCAAAACACGTAACCGCGCAGATTGTTGAACGACCAGATCGGCCAATGCATCGACTTGGTCGATGACCACTAGCACTGGTCCACTTTTGGCAAGCTGGCGCAAGATTGCCGCAGCATCTGCACCGAGGTTCAAATGCTGCGTGAGTGCTTCTCGATCATGTAAATCAGGAGGTAGCCGGTCGGCTTTGATTGCCAGAACACTCCATCCGGCTGCCTGCTTCTCCTGAGCCAGACGAACCAATAGAGACGACTTGCCGCACCCCGGTTCGCCTAACAGAAAGTGGGTATGCACCACCGCAGCGTCGAGGTTAACTTTGAGTGTGTCGAGTTCAGGTCGCGGAAGCCACGTGCCATCAGGCAGCGTGCTTGGCCAGCTCAACAATGCCGCGGACGCATTGCGCAAACGTGTCGGTAGTTGATCGGCCTCAGGCAAAACGGCGCGCGTGGACTCGACCATTGGCAGGGTTGAGGATGGAGCGTTGGACACATCTACCAAAAAATCGACCAATGCTTTGTGTGCAAGCTCCTGGCGTGACTTGGGTTTTGCAATGGCTAGGTGATCCCCCTCGATTCCAGTGGGTACGACACCGGCGATGCCGGGGTCACTGCTGTTGCGATCAACAATTAGTTGCCTCGACCCAATTGAGAAACCACATATTTTCCGGCCGAGAAAAACGCCTTTAGTCTCGAAGAATACTCGCACCCCAAAGCAGCGCTGGGCTTGGAGGTTCCGAAATTGCCCGTTCAGCAGTTTTAGCCAAGCATCATCGCTGACCATGTTGGTTACTTGAGGGTTTGTTCTTAGAACAAGGCGCAGCTTGTCTGCCACCGTCGCCAGGCTAGAACCCTGGTGAGGAGTTCCCACGAACACAACCCCATCGACTGTGTCAAGTACCGTCATCCGTCGCGGATCGCCGAGTGCCGCTGCTTGAGTCATTCCAGATTTGATAACCAATCCACCAAGGCTGTGGCCTACCAACACCAACCTACGGCCATGCAGGCTCGTTTCCGCTTGAAAGGCAGCAAACAAGGCTTCGCCGAGATCGGTCAGATGCATGGCAGCATCAGTCCAGCCTGAAATTGCAGCACCATAACCGGCCACCCAAACATGGCACCCAACGTCTTCGCCAATCCACTTGGGCCAAAGTGTCGTGTTGTCTTGCGGTCTGTGCATCCATGTTGATCGCGCCTCACCGCCGAGGCCATGGACGAAGACGACATGGAGCGCTTCCGGTTCTTTAGCTATGTGTACCCGAGTCAATGTTGCCATGTGCTACCTTCCGTTATCGTCCAAGGCATTGTGACATAGTCGGGTCACACCGCCTAAATAAGGCGCGAAGCGGCAAAGCTTGCTGCTAAATTGGTGTCATTAAGAGCGAAAAACGGTGTAGGCCAGTGCGGCAGAACGCGTTGCCAGCAGGGCCAGATATTAGAATCCGCCACAGATTGGGCGCGGGTTTCTAGCTGCGAAAGTTCTGCCACGAACACCAACAAAAAGGGGGTACCGAGCAGTTGCTTAACTCGAACGCGAATGCCCGGTTTCCAGGCGGGCGGCAAGACTTCTCGAACGTCAGCAACGGGACGTAAGCAAGCGTTCGCATCGCTTACCTTCGCGGTTTCGATCAAGGCTCTCAACTGACAACCATGGGGAGCACACCGCACCAACAAACCAAATTCCCCCGCGACTAGAGGAGTTTCTCTAAATCTCAAAAAGCGCTCGTAATTTCAGGGTGTTTATGCAACTCGGCCCGTCTCATCATCAATGTAGCTTTTTCAACAGCGTTATACGGTCTCAGAGCAATGCACTACCGCCTCATGTCGAGGCAGTTGTAGTAGCTCGCTAAGGACCAAACAATGAAAGAGTATGAAGTTCGCGTTGTTCCGCCTAGCTCGGAACCCCCTGTCGATGAGTTCGACTTTTGCGCCCAGTCGCTCGGTGCCTGTATGACGCGCGGAGGTCGCAAGTGAGCCGCGCCCCCAAGTTTGAGCCTTTTAGCTTCGCAAAATTTCTGGCAGCATCCGGTATCTACGCATCTTCCGACGGTGTCCTTCAGCGCTGGAATGGTAAGTGTTGGCTTAAGATCGAAGACGAAGATGCCTTGAAGATTGCACTTCGCTGGATTGTAGATAACGATGAAAGCAACGCGAGCAACGTCAGCGCTAATTCGGCACTTCGGACGGCTATGCTGTGGCTTCCCACGTTGAAGGACAGTGCAAACATCCCTATTATTCCACTCCAAAATGGCTACCTGCATCTCGACGGTGGCGCCACTCTTCGCGCCCACGATAAAGAGCTTGGGTTACGTCATGTGCTTGGTTGTGACTACGCTCCCACCGCGCCAAAGCCAGAAACGTTCGACAAGCTGTTACAGACCATCCTTCCCGATGCTGCCGTGCGTAGTCGAGTGCAAGAATACGTAGGATACACACTGCTCCCAGACGCTCGTTTTCACCTTGCCCAGATTTGGATTGGGCCCGGCGCTAACGGCAAAGGAACCTTAGCGAGCATCGTACGAGCTCTCCATGGTCGGTACGCGGCAGCATCTCCCAATCAACTTGAGAAAAGCTATGCCGCGCAATTAATTGGCGCGTCGCTCATCTACTGCGATGAAGCTCCGCCCAAAGACTGGTGCGAGCAGACCATTAAATCGATGATTTCCGGCGAGCCTATTTTCATCGACCGCAAGTATTTGCCAGGCATTACGGCCCGCATCACGGCAAAGTGGATCATCTGCGCTAATCACATCCCTTCAGTGCAAGACCAGTCAAATGGTTTTTGGAGGCGGTTCGATATCGTTCCGTTCATTGTAGAGGTGCCGGCTAAGGAACGCGACCCTTTGCTGGCCGACCACATCATCAAGCATGAGCTAACCGGAGTCCTGAATTGGGCGCTGGAAGGATTGCAACGCCTGTTAGCCCGAGGTAGGTTCGATGCTGCTCCGCCGCCAGCGATGATCGTCGCCACCCAGAACGCCCGTATGGAAACAAACTCGGTCCATGCGTGGGTTAACGACGCGGCAATCGAACGCACAACGACAACGGACACCTCTAAGTCAGAGACATACACCGTCTATTCAATCTGGTGTCGCGCAAACGGGATGATTCCCGTTGCCTCACCAAAGTTCTGGAAGCGCTTGCCAGACACGTTGGGCCCAATAACTGAAGGCAGGACGACCACTAGCTCCGGCCGCATTCGCACCTGCAATGTGCGCCTTTCCTGACCAGGCGAACCATAAACATGGTCAGAAAAGCAGCCACTAAAACTGGCTGCTTTTTTGCTTGACCAGATTGACCAGGGACATTTTCGTAAAAGGTATGAAGTTACATACTCTTAATGCACAGTTCCTTACTGTACGCGTACAAAAGAAAGTTGGAAGAAGTTTGCATCATCAAACCGGTCAGTCTGGTTACTAGAAAAACTCCGTGCATACGTCCATAGATTTCATGACCATACGGAACTCGACATGCTGGGCACTACGATAAGACGGATTCCAACCCGACCAGGGGACGATGCCTAAGCATCGTCCTTACCTCACGGTTGTGCAGCAAGTGTCCGCAGATTCAGTGACTAACATACGCGGAGAAGTGCAGTCACCCAGCTCTTTTTCAGGAGTATTTTTGGCTTCTAGTGGCGTGCTCCGCTCGCTCTTGTCATGAACCTTGGTCGCTTGCGGCACATCGCGGAGGGCTCTGCCCTCCGCCCTGGCAGGGAGCACTGGTGCTGGGCGCCGTCGTGTGTTAACAGCGATTGAAAACTGGTACAGTTCTGACGCCTGCAGCGATTTACTACTGATACACCTCCATCACCGGCACGCGCTGGATTTTCACGTTTTTCCTTATCAGCGCAAGCGATCTTCTCGTCGCTCATGCTTTGCACTACCCTCGCCTGCCGCTGGTGCTCGAGGCGGTAGCTTTCGCCAGCGATGGGCCCGATGTTGGCATGATGCAGCAGGCAGTCCAGTAGCGCCGCCGTAAGCGTCGCGTCCTTTGTAAACGTTGTGTCCCATTGCCCGAAAGGCAGATTGTCCGTCACGATCAGGCTGCTTTTCTCAGACAACGCTGCGATCACGTGGAAGAACAGGTTGGCCTGTTCGCGGTGCATCGGCAGGTAGCCGATTTCATCGATGATGAGCAGCCGATATGCCTTGATAGCCTTGTGCATCACCGCCTTCAAACTGTTTTGCGCGTGCGTCGTCGTCGGCGTCAGCAGCAAGTCGGAGGCGGCCATCAAGCGCGTCTTAATACCGGCCTGTATGGCCTTGTAGCCCAGCGCAATCGCCAAGTGGGTCTTGCCAATGCCGCTGGGCCGACCAGCACCACGTTCTCGTTGCGCTCGATGAAGCCCAGCCCGGCCAGGTCCTCGATCTGGCTGCGCTTGACACCCTGGCGAAGTCGTAGTTGAACCGCCCCAGCGTCTTGATAGCCGGGAAGCCGACCAAGCGCATCATCCTGCTCTGCTTGCGCACCGTCCGCCATGCCGTTTCCTCAGGCAACAGCCCCTCCAGGACGCCGTTATAGGCCGTCCTGTCCTTTGCCGCCTGCTGGGCCGCCGCGCCGTAGCCCTACGCCACGAAGGTCTGCTTAAGAGCGTCGCACATCTGGGCGACCCGCCCATGTTGGCGTGCTGAGAACGGCAAGAGCATCGCTGCCACAGCCGAACACTTCGACATCTCGCCTGCTACGGTCAAGCGCTACTGTAAAGCGTAGGGCGCGATAGGAAGGCCGCTACGGGCCTTCGTGTTACTTGGGCAATGCAACGCTGTCCAGCGTCGCCGCCAGTGCCAATTGATATTTTGAGAAGCGGCGTGACGAATTCTCCCGGCTCGCGGCCCATTAAGCTCCCCCTCGACCTTGCAGAATTTTTTAGGTTTTTTCGTACCAAGAGAAAACCGATTCTTCTGCTGCCAGATCGTGCAGCAGCGCCCCTACATGACTTAGCATTGAAAACGCCTTGAGGCTGTTCTCTTCGGTCGCATACTCCAAGTCAAGGCCGTGCATGACTGTGTTCCAATTAAGCCCGTCGTACTTGTGCTTTGTCCGATCTTTGGGGCCGTAACCCGCCGGCAGAGGCTCGGCAAAGGGCGTCCACATAATCTCCATGAAGGTGCATATCACGAATGGGTCGGACTCATGTTGGTTCGCCTTGCTGCCTTTGATCCGCGCCAAAGCTGCCGCCCTGATGTTTTCGACACACCCCCCCGGAGCCTTGGTATTCGTAAAAATGTACTTGTTCAACGCCTCAAAGCTGATGCCTTCAGCCTGCGCGAAGAACATCGGCACTGACAATGCATACTCGCCACGCCTGTGTGCATCTATCGCTGGCTTGATTGCGAAAACACGATGCGAATAGTCCTCTATCAGCGAAACTCCATGCTCATCAAAGCTGCTGCGGTACATATCAGCTACGCATTTATCAATCTCGTTTTTGGTCATACCGTCACAACGCTGGGCAAGCTCCATGATTTCTGACATGCCGAAATTGCCGCTTATGAACCAACCACGCTTAGCCAAAGGAGTCAGTACAGCGTGTAGCTTCGGGTACCCACCGGAGGTACGCACCATCATCTACACTACTAACGCCATCGAGAGCCTGCATATGCGCCTCAGGAAGATCGTCAAGAACCGTGGTCACTCCCCCAGCGACGAGGCGGCGACCAAGCTGCTGTTCCTGGCCTTGCGTAATATCGAAAAAGATTGGAAGATGCCGCAGCGGACCTGGAAGCTGGCGGCCAATCAATTTGCCATCATGTTTGGCGAACGCTTCACGAACGCGATTAACTAAAAACCGGCCCAGCACACACAGAATTTCTTACACGTCCTTGTGGCGCTCCAAGATCGACCGACACGCAGGGTGTGCCACGAGCGTCAGCCAGATTTCAGACTCGATATCTGGTTGTCGCAAGTTGCCGGGCTGCTGCCATATTAACGACGGCGGTTTGCCATACGCGACTAATGCGATGCACGTGCGCAGCTCTTTGGAGCCCGATCCGGCAAAGGCCACAGCCTTCGCCATGTCGCTGCAGATGACGTTCGGGAAGACTGCAGCAACCAGAGCGTCCAACTCGGCCAGCCCGCCAGCGTCGGCGATTTCCTTGATCGCGGCCTTGACTTTGCGATTTGCACTGCGGACCAACGCCTTCGCGTCCTCCTTCCGTTTTTTCTCCATCGCAGCGACAACAGCGCGGGCCTCCTGGGCCGCTATTTGCTCCTGCAGAAAACGATGTTGCTCCCTGGCGTAGGGCTCGGTCCATTCGTCCAGGGCCTTACCTACATAGTGTCGTTGTTCGATGTAATGTCCGTGGCGCGCGGCAACCTCTGCAAGCCTTGCTACTTGGCTGCTCGACAACCAACCTTGGGATAACCAGGACTTATTAAAGAGTGATTCTATAAAATGTTGGTCACGAAAATCCCCCTTGGGGATGGCGTCCAACAGCGCAGAGAAGATCGGTCCCGCATTGGCATTCGCTGGCGTGCCGCGTTCCTGGTCCATCTCATCATGCCGCTTGAATTTTTCGCGCGGTAGGTCGACATCGGCGGCGAGGTCGACGCCATGCAACGACACAGCGAAGCCAGGTCCACCGCGCACACCCGGCGACGGCTCTACTGCGCCAACGCCGAGCGCGGCCTGCATCAAATCATCGACCAGCTTAACGCTCTTGATCTTGAACGGATCGGAAAGAATGGAGCAAAGGTAGCTCGTCAACGAACTACTGGTAAAACGATTGTGCCCGAACTCGGCGAGAGCCAGTGCGACACCTTCAATGGCAGTTAATTCTTTGATTTTCGTAACGGCCATAAGCCCCTTCTTTCGAATATGGATTGATGAAATGATTTCTTAAAATTGGCTTTTTACGCATGCGCGCCGGCGCTCAAGCGCAAGACCGGAAGCCGAAAGCCCATCGTTGTTAATACCTGGGTCTAGTGTGTTTAGCTGGCCTGCACAGCAGGAATCGAACCTGTTCCCCTCTGCTTATAAGTCGCTGGATTCACGCGCAGACGCCGGTACAGGCCACTGCAGCAGGCAGGCGGTACGGCGGATTACCCAGCGCATCTCAGCTGAACGCCAACCTGTTTGCAACAGCCTCTGCAGGTACTGATCGAGTATCGCAGGTCCGCTCATATGCGACCTCTTTCCAGCCTTGCTCTCGAGCGATTTCTCGCGCAGCTGCTGCGCCAAGTCCTCACAAGCGTCCCAGCGCTCCCAAATTTCGGGCGGCGCACAGCTGGGCGAATAGAACCGCCCACGAAAACTCGTCAGCAAAAGCTTTTGCTGAAAACCGGCACTGCTCCATGCTGCACAGGTTTAGGAAAGTCCTGCGGAACCTGGGCAAATTTCGCATCTTCAGCGGCTTCTAGTTTGTTGTCCATGTAAATCCTTAATGAACCGCGGTCACAACTGATGATTCGCGAACGATGCTAGCCTCGCACTGATCGCGGCTTGGACCTCGGGGTCGCTTAGTCCTAGATCATCCTTCGTCTTAATGAGATGATCGCGACAATGGGTCGGCCAGGCCACGTCATCGTTGTCAATCGCCAGCCAACAGAGGGGTTGCCGGCGCTGCACGTCGGCGTAAATTTGAGCGCCCCGCGACATGTTATCGAATTTCCATTTTTGCATTTCACGACGATGAAAGGTGGCGCCTACAACCCTGGCTTGCAGAGCCGGCGGCAGCTTGCTTTTCGCAAAATCGAAGTCTCGGACCAGAACCCAACTCGTGCTAAGGACAATTTTTACGCCTGGAAACGGGGCTAATAGCTCCTCGAGAATCGGTGCCCATTCGAACAGCACTCTTCCGGGAGCGCCGCGGATATGGATTCCGGCGTCACGGGACCAGTAAACGGAATCGTGGTGCACGACGCCGTCGAAGTCGAGATATAGGATCGCTGAATTTGAAAATACTCCAGATGCAGATTGCATATCACCCCCAGCTAAATCCTTACCCACACGGAAAAATGCTCGAAAAAACACCTGTTATAGCCTCGCGATGGACAGAATACGCGCCGATTGTGGGCCGGAGCTCGCCAGCACAAGGCCGCTGAAGCGGGTAAACAATACGGAGTTTTCTCGAATTTGCCAAGAATTTTTTAAACATTTATCCTTTAAAATCAATGATATACGTTAAAATTTGCTAATCGCCAAGTGCTAGTTAACTTTCTATTGAAATGAAACACGTGTGCTGCTGCGCGCGACAAAAAAGACAACTAGCCACCAGCCGCTGCCCGTCATTTGCGCTCGTGGCATCAACTGCCAACATCTCTGCATCGGCAGGGTTGAAACAGGCACTGAACGGGTGTTCATTTCCTGGATCGTGTCCAGCCGCAAGCGGCCCACCTTCCAGCCCGTGCTGGGAGAAACTGTCAAAGTCTGTGAACTATATTGCGCCCGATCTGAACGCCGACTCAGCTATGGCCATCGACGCAAGCTTCGTACAATAATATCGCGCTAATCTGCGAGCGACTGCTCGATGGCCGCTATTCGCCTGGTGCTCTGGTCCCGAAGTTTGGTAATCCCCGAGTCCTCCTTCGTATTGCGCGTGGCTCTCTCCACATGAGGCACGCGCACAGGCATCTCATTCGGAAGAACACGAAGGCGCTGATCCAGCCAGCTATAAAATACGTCTGGGTGCCAGAACACGCGATTTCCAAGGCACACTGGAGCCGGCATCAGCCCCTCGTTGACCCAATTTTCGATAGTACGCGTCGACACGCCAAAGACACCGGCAACGCAATCTTTGGTCAGAGGCTTGAAGGCGGGATGTTGATTCATCTTACGAATGACAGGAGTTGCTCATTCATAGTGTAGTGCTGCGCGAGCACCATGTTTTCCGCGAACGATTTCGCCAGAAAATCAGTGGCTAATCGGTGCCTAATCGGTGGATGCGCCCACTTCGCGAAATAGAACGAAAGTAGACGAAGCGAAAACGAGGCCGAGCTAAGTCATTGATTCATCAGGATGCTACACTAAGATATGGACGAAGTTTAAGTAGCTTTGGGGGCCACCTCTTAGTTCGGGACGTAGAGGCCGGAGGTTCGAATCCTCTCACCCCGACCAGGGAACAAAAAGCCAGACGAGGCGTCAGCCGGTCTGGCTTTTTATTTGTCCATGCATGGATCAGTGGTCGTCTTGCGCGATACAGGGCCGCGTCATGTTGTGGTTGTCGTCATGCTGCGATTGCGGCGTTCACAACATCAAAACCCGTTTCCTTCCGCAGCAATACACGCCATGGTAGTACTGCGAATTTTTACCGCAAACGACACACCCGAATTCCGGCACGCCCGGCGGCTTCGATTTATACGCCTTGACCTCGACGCCATTGGCATCCCAGGTCGTTCCCATCAATTCAAAGCCTGCGGCACTGGCCTCAGATGCCGACGCCGCTTCATACGCCAGAAATAACACGGTTTCACGCTTGCTGGTGGCGCTGTATTCCGCCGCCCGTGCCTGCCATGAGGCAAAACTGTTCATCGTGTGCTGTCCTGGTCTGGAAGGTGGTCTGATGCGGTCGATCAACCGCAAGCTGCCAGTCTACACCAGTGCCGTGACGCCGACGTTCAGGGGCCTGCCGCGCCGACAAATTCAGCACCGTCGGCCACGCAAGAAAAGCCAGACCGGCAACCCGGTCTGGCTTTTTTTATTGCCTGCCTTTCGGTATCAGGCCGCGATGCTGCTTATGGTGCAACGCCAACCGTGTGTTGCAAGTTGTTGAACCCGGTCGACGCTTCCCACGTGTTACTGTTGGCCAGCTGGATCGCATACTCCGGACGGTCGCGCAGCGACGCCTGTGGATCCGGCAGGTTCAGCAGCACCGCATAGGAACCGGCTGGCATATTGGCCGGCAGCGCCACGGTCTGGTTGATCGTGACGGTCTGGTTCGACAACCAATGGCGCGGGTCGGTTGCCAGCTTGACGCGGTAGTTTGCGCCGCTCGCCGTATTGCGGAACACGAGCTCTACGTCGCGGCTGTTGAATGGCGCCGACCAGCCCTCGTTCTGCAGCTGCAGGTTGACGACGAAGCCGCCACCCGGTTTCGCCGTGCGCGAGAACGCGCCGCTCTTGAGCACGAAGCGGTAGCCCAGCTTCTGCTTGACCTGGGTAAAGCAACCCTGCGTTTTCCAGTTGTTCAGCACCGTCGTGTTGTAGTCCAGATTCAGATACGACCAGTGAAAGCGGCCCATTTCGGCAAGCGCGGTGGGGCAATCGCTGCGCGGCGGCGCGTAGTTGCAGGTCTCGCCGCCCGACGGGACATAGTTCGTTTCGGCTGCCAGGTACGGGAACTCGACCGATGGATTGATGTAGGTACCGTAGTCCGATGCGTTGGACAGGAAGCAATCGTTGTGGTGGCCCAGGCGCGCCTTGGCCGAACCGTTGTAGGCCTCGCTCGCGGTCAGCGCGGTCGGGGTGTACAGCTTGGTCTTGAACAGGGGCATGCGCAACTGCACCATGCGTTCGGCCGGCACCACTTGCAGCAGCTTGTCGACCACCGATTTGCGGTCAGCAATGTTCTTGGCGGTCATGTTGTAGCTGTCGCCATAGTTATTGGTGTTGCCCCACTCCCCCCACGCACCGATCAGGCCGGCCTGTACGACGGCGATGATGTCCTTGTTGGCCGTCAGGTACGGCGCCAGCTGTGTCAGATGGGTGTTGACCATCGCCGGGGTCGCATCGACAGGCGAGTTGTTGTCGTTGTAGGCGAAGCGGACGATGGCTTTCAGGCCAGCCTTGCGCACCGTGTCCATCTGTTGCTGGAACAGATTGAGCGTGGACTGGTTGATCGGCGCGTTGACGAAGCTGCGCAGATAGAACACGCACAGCATCAGCGATTCGCCGCCCGAGGTGCGGAAGCTCGTCAGTTGCGATTGGCTCAGAGGTGTTTCGCAGCCCACGTGGCGGTAAAAGCCGCGCTCCGGGTTGGTGATGACCGCGGTGCTGGCGGTGTAATTCACTGGCACCGTGGTGCCCGGTGCTGGCGTCGGCGTTGGCGTTGGTGTCGGCGTTGGCGTTGGCGTCGGCGTTGGCGTTGGCGTTGGCGTTGGCGTTGGCGTTGGCGTCGGCGTTGGCGTTGGCGTTGGCGTTGGCGTTGGCGTCGGGGTCGACTTGATGATCGACAGTTTCAGGATCGGTGAGAGCTGTGCCGGCGGATCGGTCTGGGTAATGACGCTGATGTCGGTGGCGCCGCCAAGATCGGCACGGGTCACCGTCATCGTCGCCTCGTTATTGGTCAGCGCGTACGGGACGGTTTTGACAAAGGTCCAGGCCCATGCGCCATTGCTGCCGCTGTAGCGGTACAGCCGGCCGTTCTCGACCATGTAGCCGGCGCCGACACCGTTATAGGCATAGCCGGTGGTGGTGATGGCGTCGTTATCGATGAACACGCGCACCCAGGCCGGCGTGCCGGTATAGCGTATGCGGATGCTGACATTGGCGCCGTCGCTGCTTGCCGTCGTCGGCCCTGCCGTGATCAGGGCTGACGCCATCGGCGCAGCGGTAGCAGCTGACATCAGCACCGGGCTGGAAATGAGTCCGGCGCACAGCAGTGCGAGTCCAATGGGACGACGGATGGAAGGAATGGAAGTGATGTGAACCTGTGACATGTGAGAATCGCTTTATATAAAAATCCAACTACTGGCGCGTGACGATCCAGCCGCCGCTTGCAGCGCAAGTGACAGGAACCATCCGCAGACGAAGGCGTGACAATCCCGCTGCCGCCCGAATGGGAGTGCAGGGATATCCGCAGGACCTGCTGAAAGGACCAGCTGGATCGACGGGCGATCAGCTGGTGACGGGGCAGCGCCGGTCAGGCGCTATGGTGGTCAACCGGCGACGAGAAGACGGGTTTGTCTTCCCACTACATGACGCGAGAGAGCGCACACAGAAATCCCCTGCCGGGTCTTCCGTGACTACAACAACGTGCTATCGATCATGGCATCTCCTAATTTCCTGGAATCAAGGAACCGTTTGAGTTTCCTCAAATCGATTGGTTCCAAGAATTAAAAAAAAGTTCCTTGAAAAAAAGTTCTGGAGTTCACTTTATGGCAAGTCAATCACGTGCATCGGCTTGCAAAAGTTCAGCTCCAACGTTTGGCGTGTGTCAGAAAAATACCTCTTAAAAATTCAAACACTGGCGTTGGAGATGCCTCGAGCCAATAAGTTCCCAAAATATTTTTCTTCGGGAAAACTGAGACGATGAAACATTGCATTAAGTGCATTTATTTTGGGAATTTTTGGACGTGACGCAGCCTCCGCAAGGTGGCGGCTGGCAAAGGATCGAGCGATCGGGGAATGACAGAGGGTGTTACTGCTTCTGGCGCATCAGGAGGCTGCGTGGATCATTGCGCGGTCATGTCAACGTCAGCACCAACGCCCTGCACGCACGTCGACCCGGTGAACACTGCTTCCCACCTGCGCGATATTTTCGCCATCGAGAACCGCTCACGCGCATCGACGGCACGCTGCGCGAGCGCTGCCCGTGTGCATGTGTCACGCATCAGCGTATCGAGCGCGGAAGCCATGCCATCGACATCGCCTGGCGCCACCAGCAGACCATCGATTCCGTGACGGATGATGTCGCGGGGGCCGGTGTCACAGTCAAAGCTCACCGCCGGCACGCCATACGCCATGGCTTCGACCAGCGTGTTCGGAAACCCCTCGAAATGCGAACTCATCGCGTAGAGACTGGCCTGCGCATACCAGTCGCCGATATTGCCGACACTGCCCGGCAAGAACACGCGCTGCGCCAGTGCGCCAGAGCGCACCTGCGCAACCAGCGCTGCGCGCTGCGGCCCCTCGCCCAGGATAACGAGATCCCAGTCCGGGTGCGCGGGCGCCAGTTGGGCAAAGATGGCAATCAGGGTCGTGAAGTTCTTTTCTTCGCTGAGCCGGCCAACACCGAGCAGGATCTGCCGGCCGGGCGCGCACGAGAGCGCGGGACTGACCTGCGGCGCATGCTGCGACAACGGCCACACGACGGGGTTCGGAATCACGGGAACCCGCCGTGCGTGGGAGTGACGTTCCAGCCAGTGCGCGCATTCGTGGGTCAGCGCGACGACGGCGTGCAAGTGGCCATAAGCATGACGCCGCAATGTCTCCCAGATGACGCCCATCGGCGCCTTGGGTGGAAAATTGTGCTCGGAGCCGACCGTGCGCACGCCCGGTAGTCCATGTGCCGCCAGCGCCAGCACGACATTGGCCGTGTGCATGGCAGACAAGGCCACAGTGGGCTGCAGGTCGCGCAGCACCCGGCGCAGCGCGCGCGCGCGCCTGGCCGTGCGCACGACACCGGCCAGCACGCCTTTGCTGTGGCCGGTGAGGTCGAGGCAGCGGCGTCCCACGCCGGGATCCAGCACATAGAAATCACACGCCCGGGGGGCGACGGTCACCACCGTGACGGCCCAGCCGAGCGACGCCCAGTAGTTGGCCAGGTTGGCGACGACGCGCTCGGCGCCGCCATTTTCGAGGGAGTGAATATAGATCAGCAAGCGCATCGTCGACCATCGCCTCCGGGTTTCATTGCACCAGCAACAGCATGTGGCCGGAACGCGCCTGCTGCGCCAGATGACGATCAAGGCAGACCGTGCCAGGCGCGCTGCTGGCCGATGGGTTGGCCACGACGCGGCCGTCGAAGTCGCCGGTGATCGTGCCATGCAGCGCGATCGCGTCCCACACCCGGGCGGTGGTCGCCTTGACGAAGCGGGCTTCGTGGTCGAACAGGAACAGGATCGTGCCAGCGCCGGCATTGTCGAGATGGACCGTGGCATCGACATTGCGCATCGCGCCGCCCGGCTCATCGCCCTGGTGATAGAAGTGCACGTAGCTGTCGTGGATACCCGCGCCCGAGGCTGCGAGCGTGACCCGCACGTTCTCGACATTACCTACGCTCGCGCCACCGCAGACCAGCGCGATCAGTCCATTGCTGCCGGGCCAGTGCGCGGTACTGGACACCGTCATGCGGATGTCGGCATTGCGCAGCGCAGAGGCGATGATGCCGCGCCGCACGTTGTGGCACACGAGGTCAACATCGACGTTATCCCTGATAAAACTGGCGCCCACGCCGTAATATGCGTGGCGCACTTCGCCATGCACCCGGATATTCGACAAAAAGCGCCGGGTGACAGCGTTGTTCTGCGACGAGAGCAGACTCACGACCCGTTCGGCGTAACAGTCGACCATCGTGAAGCCACGGCTCGGCCGGTCCGCCTGCAGGCCGACGCACACCATGCCGCGCCAGTCGGGCCGCGGATCGAAGCCTGCATCGGTAAAACTGGCGCCAGCAATCGTGATGTTCTGAAAATTAAAAAAGTAGAACAGATTGGGCACGACATTGGCTGACGTCGTGACCACAAACAGGGCTCCGTATGCCGAGATGGCAATGTCACGCGCATCACGGCACAGGACGAGCGTGGCGGCGTCGGCACACTTGCCAAAATCGTAGACGCCGCGCGGGACGACCAAGGTGCCGCCGCCCTGCCCCGCCAGGTCAGCGAGCGCATGGCGAAACGCCAGCACCAGTGCTGCCGCCCGCGCGCCAGGTACACCGCCGTAATTGGCCAGGTTGACGGTGGCCGGCGGCACCATGGCGGCTTTGATGCCGCCCGCCTTGCTGCGTCGTGGCTGGGCCCCTGTCGCATCGCCCAGCGGAGCGGGCAACAACGCCGCCGCGCCCAGGGTAGCGCCACGCAGCAGCAGGTGACGCCGCTTTGTTGACAGGCTCTTCATCTGGTGACCATGCGGGCAGAATGTCACTTGCGGCGCTGTAACAGGCAGAACGACTTGACCACGAGCCGGGCCCACCGCGTGTGCTTGTGCTGGTGCACCAGATGCTTGGCCGATCGCAGGGCGGCAGCGAGCGTGACGCCGATCGCATGACCGATATGGCGCAGGAGCTTCGCGGATGAACGGTAGACATGCACTTCGTCCATGTCGAATGGGACGCCCAGCAAGCGCTCCTTGAAGGCGAACACGCCCCCACCCAGATAGAACCTGGTTCCGCCGCGCACGATGCTTTCGCAGATCGTCAGGTAGACGCACAATTTGCCAAGCCCGAACTTTTCATACTGCGGGTCGTGCCCCATGGCGTCGCCGAAAAAGCTGGTGCCCACCTGGTAATTGACGGAGCCGGCGCAGATGCGGCCATCGATCAGGATCACGTGCACGAACCCGCACAGCCTTGCCAGCCGGACAAGCCGCCCCACGTCGTAGAAAAACACGGCGTCGCCGGCATTGATCTTTCGTTCGCTCAACGCCACGATTGCCCGGATATGGTTTTCGTCGATGTCGTCGTTGACGAAAAAGCGCGACTGGAACGATGGGAAGTGGCGCCGGATACCATTGCGGCCCTGGTGGATGCTGGCGCGCGTGGACTTGCCGATGCGCGCCGTGTAGGCCTCGGGCGTGTCGGGCAGCGTGATGACATAGCTGCCCTTGGCCCGATATTGTTGCACCGGGAACGGAAGCTCCCGGGCAGGGGTTTTGAGCGCCTTGAAGCTGATGACGTCGATCTGCGGAAAATGCGCGAAGACATACGCCACGAAGCGCGTCATCTCGGCTTGCCCGATCTCGATCATTTCGTTGATCACGTCGATCCGGTGACCGCTAAAGGTGAACAGCAAGACCGTGCTGGGCGCGCCGGCACACCGGGCCAGGTAACAGCTGGCACCTTCGATCGACCTGAATACCTTGAAAAATGCCAGCGACGAATGCAGCGAGGCGTAGGTCGTCACCAGCGCCTCTTCGACACCGGCCGGAATCTGCCCGACGTGGCAGGTGATGCTGTCGGCAGGGGAACTCAATGCGCTTGCATGCATGCCGGTTGCTCCTGTTGGGGGTTGAGCCCGCTGAAACCACAGCGCGCGAGGCTTTCGTCGAGTTCAGCGCTGAGGCTGCCCTGGTAGTGAATCGACGCATGCGGATTGCGGCGCAGGATGTCCTGCACTACTCCTGCGATAAATCCTTCGACCAGATCGGACTGCCTGCATTGCCGATGCACGTACAAGCCGGACAGGACGATGGCGGCGCCCGCCGTGTCGTCTCTCGCCCAGCACAACAGGCCAAGCCGGCTGTCCCGCACCAGACTGTAGACATGCTCGGCGCGCTCCATCCGCTTCATGACCATGTTCATGAACGCGCTGTACGCCCATCGGGCCCCTCCGGCGTCAAACTGCAGCACGTCGGGCACGCTGTCGCGGGACGGCAGCCGCGTGCCTGCGCCCGCGCGCAAAGCGCCGGGCCGAAGGACGCGCGAGACGGTCGCGGGACGGACGTGGCGCTGCCTCCACGCAGCAGCGAGGCTCGCCGGGCGCCACGTGCGAACGCGTTGCACGATCGCGAGCAGGTCATGGTGACGCCAGCCGACCCTGGTCGCCAGTGACTTGGCGGCATCAACCAGGCGCTGACGCGCCGCCGTCAGCAAGAAGCTGCGCAGGTCGCGGTGGACCGTCAGTGCCGAAACATGATCGTGGTCGGTCGCGAAATGCTCCTTGTATCCGTCGCCGCCCGGCGTCAGGTCGAGCAACGGCAGCTGCTGCTGCGCGAGATGCTCGCCCAGCATGGCCAACAATAAATTGCCTGGTGAGTGAGCGGCGGTAGCCGGGTGATAGGTATTGATCCCCAGGTGCACGGCGCGGCCCGCACTCAACAGGCCGATGTGGGATGCGGCAACCTCCCCGCCCACGGTCAGGATCGTCACGTGCAGCAGCCCACGCCGATGCAGTGCGATATAAAACAGTTTTTTTGCCGCATCGAGTGAGAATGGCCTTGCGCGGTACAGGGCCGCCTGCCGGAAATCGTACTGGTCGCAGATGGTGTCGATCACTCGCAAGAAATGGTCATGCTCGGTGATCTGCTCGAACCGCACCGCGCCCAGCCGGCCCAGGCGATTGACGTTCTGCCGGTGATTCTTCTTGTTGCGCTGCCGGTGCATCGCGGCCGGGTCGATCTGCATCAGTGGCCGGCGCACGGTGCGCAGCGTGCACCACCGGCCAGCCGCGCCCGCTTCATTTCGCCAGGCATCGAGCCAGGACAGCGGTATGCCGGCCGGCAGGTAACCCAGCGCGAGTTCGGCGCGCGGCAGATGCGCGCGGATGGCGCGCAGCGCAGCCGTGATGAACGCTGCGCCAGCCGCCGGGAGCTGCAGCCAGCCCTGGTATTCGGCATGTCGTTCGCCGGCGCCGGCAAGACGCTGGCCCTTCTCGTCCAGAGCCAGTGTCAACAGGCCGACCAGTGCGCCATCATCGGTTTGCCCGATGAAGACCACGGGCACGAACAGTGGCTGGTACAAGTCGTACCATGGCTCGACAAAATCCGGATGCTGGCACGCAGTCGCCCACGGGCAGACGGCATGCAGCGCCATCCACGCCGTCATGAACGCGTGTGCGCGGATGTGTTCCAGTGCGGCGGCGCCGGTCAGTAAACGCAGCGTCATATCAGACTTGCGCCGTGGTTTCGAGGCCCTGCACGGCCGGGGCATGCGCACTGGCTTCAATCTGCCGCAGCGCGTGCAGGTAGCGCGCAATTACGACGTTTTCATCGAACTGCGCGACGACCTTGTTTCTGCCAGCCTGGCCCATGGCCAGGCGCTGCGCAGGCGCGAGGCCCACCATCTCGACCATCCTGGCGGCCAGGTCGCCCGCATCCTTTACCTTGCACAGCAAGCCGTTGGCCTGATGCTCGACGATATCCTTGCAGCCGGCCACATTGGTGGCGATGATCGGGCGCCCCATGGCCGCCGCCTCGAGCAGCGTATGCGGCACGCCCTCGCGGTACGACGGCAACACGACGCAATCGGCACGCGCCAGATGGGGCCGGACATCGTCGGCCTCTTTCAGATACTCGATCAGCCCGCTGCTGTCCCAGCCCGCGATCCGTTCGAACGGGATCGAGTTCGGATTGTGCGCATCCACCGGGCCCAGCAGCTGGAACTGCACCTCGGGCAATTGCTGACGCACGATGCGCGCGGCGGCGGCGTATTCCTCGACACCTTTATCCCGCAGCATCCTGGCCACCAGCAAGAACCGAAACGCTGCGGCTGCGGGTTGCTGCGCCGGATAGGGCTGGAAGTGCTGCAGGTCGATCCCGGAGCCAGGCAACACTTCCGCCACACCGGGCCGCGTCAGGCCCGCGTCGACGAACAGCTTGCAATCGTCGGCATTCTGGAAGAACACCCGATGCGATCGTCTGAGCGAACTGCGATACAGCCGCTTGACGAGGCAGGTCAGCAGCGAGTTGTTGATGAAGGTCGCGCCGAGCCCGGCGATATTGTTGATGACAGGAATACCGAGCCCATGCGCAGCGATCGATCCATAGATGTTCGGCTTGATCGTGTAACCCAGGTAGGCCAGTGGGCGCACCGATTGCAACACGCGCCAATACTTGACCAGCAGCGACAAGTCGCGGCTGGGACTGGTGCCGTTGTTGTCCATGGAAATCGTCTTGAAACGACACCCGAGCGATGCCAGCCGGGGTGCATAAGTGTCGGCGGGCGCCATCACCATGACGTCGTAGCCTTGCGCGATCAGGGCCTTGACCAGACCGGCGCGAAAATTGTGGATGTTCCAGGCGGTATTGACCGAAATAACGATTTTCTTGCTCATGATGTGCATCCTCAGGAAAGTCGGCGCAGTTCACGCGGGCCAGCTCGCCAGCGTGCAGGGCGATGCCACGGCTGGCGCCGGCGGACAACGCAGCCCGGCGTCGTCTGCTTCACGGTGCGGCGCGCCCTGCTGTTCAAGCCACGACTGGAACATCAGGACGTCCCACAGGTGGTATTGCCAGTTACGGCGGCCCGCCAGGTGTTCGCCCCAGCGGGTGCGCAGGAGCGCAGGATCGAAGAAGCCTTCACTGCGCAGCCGCGGCTCGGCCAGCAGGGTCTCGGCCCAATCACGCAGCGGGCCGCGCAGCCAGTCGCCGATCGGCACGCCAAAACCCATCTTGGGCCGCTCGATCAATGCTTGCGGCACGTAGCGGTACAACACCTCCCGCAGCGCCCATTTGCCCACCCCATCGCGCAATTTCAGCGCCAGCGGCAGCCGCGCGGCAAATTCGATCACGCGATGGTCCAGGAACGGCACCCGCGTTTCGAGCGACACACTCATGGCCGCCCGGTCGACCTTGACCAGGATGTCGTCGGGCAGATAAGTCAGTGTGTCGAGCGCCATCATGCGTTCGACACTGCCGAGCCCGGCCAGTGCCGGCACGGCGCCACGCAGCAATGTCGCCGGTTCATGTCCACCGATCACGAGCGCGGCCGGATCGTCCCAGTGCGACACCAGACCCAGGTACACAGCGTCAAGCGACGCACTGGCAATGACCTGGGCGCCCTTGTGCAGCTTGTCGCCGGGGTTGGCAAAACGCATGGCGCGCGGCAGACACGGCCCCAGCATGTGCGCCAGCCGGTTCCAGGAGGCGACCGGCAGCCGCGTGATACCGCGGGCGGCGAGCCGGCGCACGGGCAACGGCGCTGCGCTGATCGACTTCCACAGATGAGCGGCGAAGCCATAGCGGGTGTAGCCGCAAAACAGTTCGTCGCCAGCGTCGCCCGACAGCGACACCGTGACGTGCCGGCGCGCCAGCTGGGACACGAGGAACGTGGGAATCTGGGATGAGTCGGAAAACGGTTCGTCGTACATCGACGGCAGCCTTGGAATGACGGACTGGGCTTGTGCAGCCGTCACGTACAGCTCGGTGTGATCGGTACCGAGATGACGGGCCACGGCTTTCGCATGCGGCGCCTCGTCGAAGCCCTGCTCGTGGAATCCGATGGAAAAGGTCTGCACCGGACGCGTCGATCTGGCCTGCATCAGTGCCACGATCGTCGACGAGTCGACCCCGCCGGACAGGAATGCGCCCAGCGGAACGTCGGCCATCATCTGGGCGCCGACGGCATCGCTGAGCAAGGTGTCGAGCGCATCGACGGCCTGCGCTGGCGTGCCGGCAAACGGCGTGGCCAGACCCGCCGCGTACTGCTGCGCGGCCGACCAGTACCGGTGCAACACCGGTTCCGGGCGCGTCGCCGAGACGGTCAGCAGGCAGCCCGGCAGCAGCTTGGCAATGCCGCGATAGATCGAATACGGCGCCGGTACATAGCTGTGCCGCAGCTGCAGGCACAGCGCCGCGCGGTCGATGTCGGCAGCCCATGCCGGGTGTGCGCGCAGGGCCTTGAGTTCGGAGCCGAACAGGAACACCGCATCGGTCCCCCGGCCCTGCCAGCCGTAGTACAGAGGCTTTTCGCCGATGCGGTCGCGCCCCAGCGTCAGCACGCCCGTCTGCCGGTCCCAGACGGCGAAGGCGAACATGCCAATGGCGCGTTCGACCGTGGCAGCGATGCCCCAGGCATCGAATCCGGCAAGCAGCGTTTCGGTGTCGGAACGGCCGCGCCACCCGCACACCCCTGCATCTGCCTCGAGCTCGTGGCGGATGGCCAGGTGGTTATAGATTTCGCCGTTGAATACCAGCACGAAGCGGCTCGAACACGAGCGCATCGGCTGTTGACCGGCCGGTGACAGGTCGATGATTGCGAGGCGCCGGTGCCCCAGCGCGATGCCATGCCCGCCGTCGCACCAATAGCCGGCATCGTCGGGGCCGCGATGGTCAATCGCGTCGGTCATGCGCCTGAGCCAGCCGATCTGGTCGGCCGCCGGTGCAGCAGCCGCTGCCAGAAAACCAGTGAATCCGCACATTAGCGTTCCCCTTCTGCCATGATGCCTTCGTAAATGCGCTCGAAGCGCTCCCGCACGCAGGCCATCGTGTACTCGGCGCCGATCCGCGCCCTGGCCTGCTGCCCCATCTGCCTGCGATGCGCAGGGCCCAGCGCCACCAGGCCCGCCACGCCCCGCGCAAGCGCGTCGGGATCGGCCCGCGGCACCAGCACACCCGTGCCCGCCATCAGGACCGCGACATCGCCGACATCGGTTGCCACACACGGCAAGCCCGTTGCCATCGCTTCGCCGACCACGTTGGGAAAGGCCTCGGTGCGCGAGGACAGGCAAAAGATGTCCATGGCAGACAAGCAGATGGCGACATCGGCACGCTCGCCCAGCAAGACAAAGTGGCTGGCGTAGCCGGTAGCATCGATCCAGCGCATCAGTTCGGTGTTGGCTGCATCCACGTTCTTGCCGATCATCAGAAAGCGCAGCCGTGGGTGACTGCTGGCAAGCTGGCCGGCGGCCGTGACGAAGTTGGCGTAATCCTTGTCGAGGTTGAAGCGCCCGAGCGTGCCCAGCACGACATGGTCGGCCGCGAAGCCGCAGCGCGCGCGCAGCGCAGCGCGGCCGTCATCGCCCGGGGTCAGCGCCGACAGATCAAAGCCATTGCTCACGACCACCATACGGCCGGCATCGTAGCCAAGCAGGGAATGGGAGCGGCGCGCCGCTTCTGCCACGCACACGATGGTGTGCGGCACCCAGCGCGACAACGCTGCGCACAGGTGGCGCACGAGCGCGGTGCTGCGCGCCGACCCGCCGTCGACGTCGGTCGTGCGAATGCCCCAGATGACGTTGCGGTTGCCGGCGAGCCGGGCCGCCAGACCACCGAG
Source organism: Oxalobacteraceae sp. CFBP 13730 (assembly GCA_014841835.1). Taxonomy (GTDB): domain Bacteria; phylum Pseudomonadota; class Gammaproteobacteria; order Burkholderiales; family Burkholderiaceae_D; genus Telluria. The sequence continues at coordinate 970,606 of JACYUQ010000001.1, forward strand.
AAAATCGGCGTGATAGAGCCAGGTCTGGACGATGTCAGGACGCATCGCGCGCATCAGGCGCACCAGTCGTATGAGATCGGTGACGGGCGCGCGCCGCACGTCGAGCACGATCAAGGTGATGCCGGACGCGGCAAACCGCGGATACATGCCACCGCCGGGCGTGAGGACGATGACCGTATGCCGGTAACCGCTGTTGCGAAACGCCTGGATGAGACGGTACAACGCCATCTCGGCGCCCCCCACTGCCAGGCCGGTGATCACATGCAGGATGTGGCGTGTCATGGCCGCCCCCATGCGTCCGATCCCGTGGGTGTGGCGGGGGCGAAATCGGCCATGCAATGGCTTTGCATGCCATGGGTGTCAGCCAGACGCCGGTAGTGCTGCAACAGCACCTCGAGTTGCGCCAGATTCTCATCCAGGTTCACGCCGAAATTATGCGGATGCCACCACAGGTGAAAAATACTGCCCTCGCGCGCTGCCAGCGCCATCCCCTGCTTCAGGCGACGCAGGCGCAGGGGCAACAAAGCGCGGTGTCGGCGCGACCATGGGTAGAGAAACTGACTTCCTGGCACATTCACGAGAGTGCCATGCGCCTGTGGGCTTACTGTCCGCTTGCCGCTCAGGGGCAGGCAGGCATCGGCAAAGCGCACCGCGCGACCGGCAACACCACCGACCACCGCGTCGCCATGGCGGTACAACGGGTGCTGCGCATTGCCGCGATAAACCCGAATCGCCGACTGCGCCAGGACGGGCAGAAAAGCGGCGACGATCTGGTTGCGTGGCAGTACCGCGCTACGCAGGCTGGCACCCATGCTGGCCGCTACCGATTGCGCGCAGGCCAGATCTGCTGCGAACTGTGCTGGTGATGCGCCCGCTTCATTGCAATAGAAGTGCCCATACGTATGCGTGCCCAGTTCCTGCCCCTGCGCCGCCAGAATTTGCTCGACCAGTGGCCGCGCAAAGAACAGCCGTGGATAGCTGCGCACGACCTGGTCCATGCCATACGGGGACAGGGCGCTGCGCGCATAGCCGGGCAAAAGGGCCGGACGGGTGGCACACCAGTCAGCGTAATTGCGGCACATGATCATCCCAACCGTCGCCCACGTGACGCGCGCGCCATACCGCGCGAACAAGGCCAGCAGCCGGGGTACGGCCTCCCATTCGCCCAGCACATTGCGCCCGTAGGCAGCAATCGTCTGCGTATCGGCGACGCCCCAGAACAGCTCGAAGTCGAGCGAAATGACGAATTTTGCAGAAGCCATGGTTGAATACGAAGAGCACGTCTCAGGCGATGAACTGCGGGCGTGCAGCTGCACGCGTGATATGAAATTGGCCAGGCTGGTCGTGTCGTGACACGCTGCACAACGTTCCCTTTCAACGAAAGCGCGCCGTGCGCGGACAGCGCCAAGGCATGGACATGCTGGCTGGCGCGCTGCCCGGCGTGGCGCATACCAGCGCAAAGGTGGCCAGCCAGTACGAGGCCGCATCGAGCATCTGATGTGTGAACAGCGACATGAAGGCAAACAGAAATGCCATTGCATACCGCAATCCCCGATCGCTGAAAAACAGGCTTTTACACAGCATGATGAGCATCCATACCCATAATAAAATGCCGAAGACGCCATATTCAGCTGCCAGAAGAAGCAATTGGTTATGCGTGCTTCCCCGGTGCCGCCAAAAATGCGTCGCGCCAGCACCTGTACCGAATAAAGGGTTTTGAAGAAACAAATCCCAGCCAGCTTGAATCACATCCGCGCGCTCTTCTGAACTGTCATCATCGAAGCTAAAGCTGGAGAAGAAGTTGAGCCTTGACAGAATATTGGTCGCTGCGTCTTCGAATTCGTCTCTTGACGATATATAACTTTCAAAGCTGCCGATAAAGACCAGAAGAATACCCAACGCGATGCCCAACGATATCCAGGCAGATTTCGGTAATGTCTTGTTGTAAATAAAGAGCCCCAGCAACACTAACCACGCGATCATGGCGGCACGGGAAAAGGTGGTCAGGATCGCGCCCCCTGCCAGCAAGAACAAGGGCATCCGATAGCGACGCCCCAGCACGGCAAAGCCGAGTACGACGATGTGCAGTATGGCTTCTCCCGCCAGGTTCGGATTGATGAACATTGCCGCTGCCCGCCCGAGAACCGCACCGGTCAGATCCACCGGATACAACAATCCGGGGTTGGCGAAATCGACGATGACGGCGCACGGCACGATGGCCATCAGAACAATCATGATTCGCAAATACGTTCTCGCTGGCGAGATATAGGCAACAAATCCGAGAAATAGTGCGAACAGCACATATTGCGCGCGCGTTGCGATCAGGGAGCGCCTGGCTTCGGCATGCATATCGATAAACGATGCACCGCCCATGTCGGCGCTGGCAGAAAATCCTGCCAGATGGATCATATTCAACGAAAATAATAATAGTGCCCACAATGCGAATGGCGACACGAGATAATCCCCGAGCGCCTGCCAGCGCATGACCATCAGCGGTGCGATGAATGCAAATATGCCGAAATAAATAAATTTCGGTAGCAGCCCTGCATCAAGAACATATAAATAGATCGGCAAGTTGGCGTACATTGCGCCAAGCGCCGCCGCCATCAGCAGCGTGTGGTAGCGGATGAAAAACCGGCTGTCAGTACGCAGCGGCGGCCGGACTGCACGACGTTCGAGCAGCCTCGACAAGTTGCCGGCAACGAGTTCAGGGTGCATCGCCCGTGCCTCCTGCTGACGCCAGGTGGCCGGCTGCATGGCAGCTTGTATCGGGCCCGGTGTGGCAGCCCGTGTGGCAGTCTGGGTGGTGGTCTCGATGGTGGCCTGTATGCAAGCATGCATGACGGCCTTCGTCGGCCAGCGCCTGGCCACCGCACAGATCCAGGAACAGCGTCTCCCACATCTGCCCGATCTTCCCGGTCGAAAAGCGCTCCCTTGCCTGTACCGCACGGGCCGCCAACTGCCCGCGAAAGGCCGCGTCGCCCATCACCCGTGCCAGCGCGTCGCTCAACGCGGCGATGTCGTTCGGCGGCACCAGAAGTCCGTCGATGCCATCCCGGACGATATCGCGTGGTCCCGTGTCGCAATCGACGCTGACCACCGGTACGCCGTGCGCCATGGCCTCGGCCAGAACGTTGGGGAAACCCTCGGAAAGCGAGGTCAGCGCAAACAGATCGGCCTGGTCATACCACTGCGCGATATTGCCGGCCACACCGGGCATGGCCACCCGCTGCGCCAGTCCCATGCGGTCGATCGTCGCTGCCAGATGCGCACGCTCGGGGCCGTCGCCGAGGATGACCAGATCCCAGTCGGGGAAGGCCGCCGCCAGGCGCACAAAAGCGCCGATCAGGGCGTCGAAGTGTTTCACGGGTTCGAGGCGGCCGACGGCGAGCAGGAGCTTGCGCTGCGGCCGACACAGCCTGGCAAGACTGCGCCGCGGCGGATTGTCCGGCAGCGGCCAGGCAATGGCATTGGGAATGACAACGACCCGTGACGCCGACGTGCGTGTTTCGATCCAGTGTGCGCACTCGCCCGTCAACGCGACCACCGCCGACAGCCGGCCGTACAGGGTGCGGCGCAGGACGTGCCACAGGCGACCGAGCGGTGCGTGCGGCGGATAGCACCGCTCCGAACCGATCGTGCGCAATGCCGGCAGCCACCAGCTGGCAAGCGCCAACAGCACATTTGGCGTGCTCATCATCGCAAGCGCGACGTGCGGCTGAAGACGGCGCAGCAGGCGCCGCAGCGCCAGCACGCGCCGCACGTTCTGCCACAGACCATGGAGCGCATGACGACTGTCCCCGGCCAGATGGAGCGACACGCGCGCCACCCTGCGGTCAAGCGGATAAAAATCGGCGCTGACCGGGGCCAGTGTGACAATGGTCACCTCGCGGCCCCGATTTGCCCAGACATTGGCCAACGTGCAGGCAGCACGCTCGGCACCGCCTGCAGACAGGCTATGCAACAGCAACAGGATCTTCACGGGATGCGCTCCATTTCTCACGGACAGGGCGCAGGACGCCGCGGTGACGACCAGCGCCGCAGCACCAGCCAGAAAAACGACGCGTTCAGACCGTACACCACCATCGTCGCCAACGCGATGCCGTTGATGCCAAGACGCGGCACCAGCAAGAGGTTGCCGATCACCTTGCCGCCACAGCCGATGACGCCGGACCAGAAAATTACGCCGTAACGACGTTGGCTGAGCGCGTAGCTCACCAGTATCATCGACGAAAAATAGAAGGGCAACTGCGGCAAGCCGTAGCGCAAGACTTCAGCAACCTGGGCCGTGTCCGTGGCATGGAACTGGCCCCGCTCGAACAGGAGCCGTATCGCCCACGGCGCGATCAGATAGCTCAGCAGCATCACGACGACCCCGCCAACGAACATCAGGCGCGCCCACGACGCGGCGACGCGGTAGACGTCCCCGGTCGCGTCGGCGCTAGCCTGCGAGAACACGGGCAGCGTGGCGCGCGAGACAGCGATGGCCGCCAGGCCAAGAATCAACGACAACACCCGGTTTGCGTAGCCCAGCGTGGCAAGCGCGCCCGTGCCGAGACCGACCGCATTGAACTGGTCAATGATCACGGTAAAGCTCATCAATGCCTGGCCGGCAAGCATGATGCCGAAGCCTTGCCAGAACCACAGCCACTGGGCAGACGTTCTGGTGAAGACCGGTGCGACGAGCTCGTGGCGCTTCGTCATGGGCGCCAGCAGCGTGAGCAGGTGAACGGCGCAGCCGGCAACCGTGCCCCACACCAGCGGGCCGATACCGCCGCCGGTGAACGTCAGAACCGCTGCCGCGATGAACAGTGTCGGCACGCATTCGAGCAGGGTGTTGATGTGGCGCTGCGCCGCCAGCAGCCACGCCGAGAGCAGCGCGACCAGCAGACCGAGCGGCAGCATCACGAGCATGCCGGGAAGCGCCGTCGCGGCAAGCTGCGCCGAGTGCGTCGGCAAGCCGCTCCGGTCGAACCGCAACAGGGCGCCGATGCCCAGCCCGCCCAGCAGCGCCAGACCCATGCCGAGCATGAGCGTGAAGCCGGCCAGCTCGGCGCGAAAGCGCGGAATTGCCTGCGGATCGGACACGCGCATGCGCGCCACCAGGGGCACCAGCACAGCCGTCAGCACACTGGCCCAGATACCAAGCGGCCAGGACACCAGGTTGTACACAAACTGGTAAGCATCGACCTCGGCAGAGAGGCCGTAGCGGTAGGCGACGACCATCTCCTTCACCGCACTCATCAGCTTGCCGAGCAAGGTGAACAGCGCAACAGTCAGCATCCCCCGAAAAATCGCGAGATGCTGCGGATCGGCGATGCGGCACCGTGTACCAAGCGCATTGAGCAGGCTCACTTGCACCACTCCCCGCAGCCGGGCGGCAGCATCGCCACCGACTGGAAATGCTTAGCTGACGTGGGCATGGCTCACACCTGCGCTTGTGGCGACATCCGAGGTGACATCCGAGGCGACATTCAAGGCAATATCGAAGTTGCTATCGGAGGTAACCTCGGCGGTGATGCCAGCGCTGGCAACAAGGCCGTCAGCCGCGACTCCAACGGCGCCCTCAACAGCATCTGCGCGCGGTGCCGCACTGGCAAGGTGTGCGCGATACCACGGCACGGCTGCCCTCAAACCTGCATCGATGCGGTACGCCGGCGCATACCCGAGTTCACGCATTGCCTTGCTCACGTCCGCCTGCGAATGGTGCACATCGCCAGCGCGAAACGCGGTGTAAAGCGGCTCCATGATCGCCGTCACGCCGTGTGTACCCAGAATGGTCTTGAGACATGCGAATAGCTGGTTCAGTGTCGTCGCGTCGTTGACGGCCACGTTGTAGATTGCACTGCCGGCAGCGACCGGCGCCATCGCCGCCAGCAGGTTTGCTTGCACCGCATTGTCGACATAACAGAAATCACGGCTCGTGCTGCCGTCACCATGGATCTGCACCTGGCGACCTGCCATCATTGCCGCAATCCACCTGGGAATCACGGCGGCATAAGCGCCATTGGGATCTTGCCGCTTGCCGAACACGTTGAAGTAGCGCAGGCCCACGGTGCGCAGCCCGTAGCAACGGAAGAACACATCGGCATACAGCTCGTTGACGTACTTCGTCAGCGCATAGGGCGACAGCGGCCTGCCGATCCGCTCTTCGATCTTGGGCAGGCCGGGATGGTCGCCATAGGTCGAGCTGGATGCCGCATACACGAACGACGTGATCCGCGCATCGCGCGCAGCGATCAGCAATTGAAGAAAACCGTTGATATTGGTGTCGTTGGTGGCGACCGGGTCCGCGATCGAGCGCGGCACCGAGCCCAGCGCGGCCTGGTGCAGGATCTTGTCGACGCCCGCGACGGCATGCCTGCACAGTTGCGGATCGCGGATATCGCCCTGCATGAACGTGAAGCGCTGCCACTGACTGGCTGTCACGAGACTGCGCACTTCATCCAGGTTGCGCTGGAAACCGGTCGACAGATTATCCAGACCAACGACGGTCTGATCGAGCTTCAACAGTGTTTCAAGCAGATTGGAACCGATAAAGCCCGCGCAGCCGGTGATCAGCCAGCGCCGGGGATGCGCGCGCAGCGCCGTCTGGATCGCGTCGTAGTTGTGCATGACCTGTTCCTGTCAGAGTGGAAAATCGGATGAATGTGCTCGTTGCACGGCAGGCGGATCGGTCAGATCGCCCTGCTCCTGGGCTGAGGCCGCAAGCCAAGAATGACGGCCGGGTGGCGACAACGGCCCCAGTGGCCACGCACCAGGCGCATGTAGACCGCCACGTAGACCACCATCTGAGCCAGGACCAGTGTCACGGCGGACGGCACGGTGTCGCCGACCAGCACAGCGGCGATCGTCGCAGCGCTGAGCCATGCGGTGACGAAGCAGGCCACGCCAGCGTTACGCACCCATATGTAGCGGGAAATGCGGATCCTGTTGCAGGCAACGCGCCGGTAAAACAGCGAATGCAGATGCAGCCGGTCCGGCGCACCGACCAGCGCGCTGCGCAGAAACTTTCGTCGGTAGATGCTGAACAACACTTCGATCACCGGGTACGCGTAAATGGCGAGAATCTGCCAGGCGTTGATGCCGGGATTGCGGACAATCGTCAGCACCGCGACTTCCGCCGCCCAGAAGCCGATGAAGTACGCGCCGCCATCGCCCATGAACAGGCGGCCGGTGGGGTAATTGAGCAGCAGGAAGCCGATGGTCGCGCCCATCCCGGCCAGAGCCAGCTGCGTGACCAGGAGATCTCCATCCTGCCATGCCAGAAAACCTGTGCCAGCAAGAATGACAACCACCGTGCCACCGGCGACGCCATGGAAGCCATCGACGATATTGATGGCATTGGACACGCCGGCCACTGCAAACGCGGTAATGCCAAGCGAGACCGGTAGCCAGTGCAAGATGCCGTCGAGCGCCCAGATATCGAGGCGTGGCAAATGCGCTTCCACCAGAAAGGCGGCGAGCACGGCGCTCGTGAGGATCGCGCACAGGCGGATGCGGACCGACACCTGTTTGGTCAGATCCTCGATGATGCCGGCCAAAAACGCAGGCATCGCAGCCAGCAACAGCAGCAGGATGAGCGTGTTCGTCTCGACTTGCTGCGCTGGCGGATAGCCAAACAGGCTGCCGCATGACGGGACTGCCAGCACGCCGGCCACCATGGCCACGCCGCCAGTACGTGAAACGAGGGTCTTGTGAACTTTCTGAACACCATTGACATCGAGATCGAATGAAAACTTGCCGTGCCAACGCTCGGTGAAGATATTGAGCATGCAAATGCATAAGCTGACCAACAATGCCAATACAAATGTTTCGACAAGCGGAAACAATAATGCTGATAGAAACATGGATTCAAGGCCATTGAATGTTTCTTTCAGCACCATCATGCCCTCCGTTCATATCCGAAAATAGTCGGCATTCACGCGTACGACACACCATGTCGTTGCCATCGGCAGTCTCGACATTCGCGCAGATCGTCTCGATACAGGCTTTTACTTTAGCAAAGAGGAGAAATGGAAAACGTTGAAAAAATCGATGCATCGGTAGTCGACGACGCTCTTCAGATGCATTTTTATGATTGGTTTCTTTTGCGACTAATCCCTTGGAAAATATCGGAAGATATTTTTCTGGATTACGATCGCCGCGCTGTGGTCACCTGGAATCATCTGCATGGCGTCGATGCGTTGCAGTGGCGCGTTGCACGCCGGATTGCCGCGTTTGCGATTGCAGTGAGGTCCATGCGCCGCAGCAACCGGCCAGCACGTTCACCCCTGCGCAGTCGTCGCCGGTGCCTCGCCCCTTGCGGTGCTGCCTACCGTCTTGCCTTACCCCGCGGCAGGTGGCGCGTCGCTCTGCCCTGCGGCGGGCGACATGGCGCCCTGCGGATTCTCGTTGTCGTCGGCCAGCGGTGCCTGGGTACCGATCATGAGGCGCCGTACGCCCCACGTTGTGCTACTCCGGAGCTTGCGCCGCACGAGTGAGTTTTTCAGTACCGAAGCGATGACGCCGCTGGTCATGCCCAACATGCAGGACAGCACGACCATGACCGGCAAGGCGAGCGAGATCGACTGCAGTGGTGTCTGAGCCCGGTCGACCAGGCGCACGTTGATGTGATTCGACAGCATCAACGCATCCAGCTTGTGGCGCATATTGAGGAGCTCGAAACTCATCTGGCTGTGCGCCAGCTTGTCGCGGTTGACCGCCAAAATTTCTTGCTGGGCCGCTGCAAAGCCCTTGCGCCGGGTCTCGATGTCAGCCAGGTCACGGCGGATCGAGGCGATATGCCGCGTCACGACCAGCATATCGGGGTGCCGGTCGCCGAAGCGGGCCGACAATGCGATTTTCTGCTGTTCTTTTGCCGTCAGTTCGGCCTGCAGTACGAGCGATTGCTGGGCCAGGATACGCGCGTCTTCGCTCAGGTCGGAGGCGCCATGCTTGCGCAAGAGTTCGTTGAGCCTGACGTCGAGCTCACGAATGCGGCGTTGCGCTTGCGAGACTTGCTGATCATAAAACACGAGCTGGTTTTTCACCTCGTCGGTTTTCTGCGCGGTTTGCTGCTGGATATACTGGTCGGCAATTTCATTGAGGATGCGGCTGACCAGCTCGGGATTGCCCCCCTGCAGCGACACACCGATCACATTCGATAGCCGGCCTTTTTCGGCGATTGCCAGTGACCGTTGCAACCTGTCCACCGCCTGCCCTTCGCGACTGCGGTGCAGTGTGAACGTCGCGCCCGGTCTGGCATGGATGGTCGTGACCAGGATGTCCAGCGGTCCGGACAGCGTCCTGGCGCGCAGATGTTCACCGACTTTGCCGTGCAACCGTATGCCGGCCTCGGGCTGGCTGAGCGTATAGGCATCATGGCCGCTGACGACCAGCTTGAATGGCTGGTCCAGCAGCGCATCAGGGACATTGAAGATGTCGACCCTCACCTGTTCGTTGCCCCAGACATAGCCGCCGAGACCGAACAGGCCAGGATCGGACAAGCCCGGATTGCTGCGCGCAATGAACGCGCCAACAACGGGAAACACGGTCGGCTCGACGGCGATATCGAGGTGAAGCGCATTGACCACCCGCGCCAGGACCGAGCGTGATCGCAGGATCTCGATTTCGGTGATGGCGGGGGTTTCCGTCTGCAAGTCGGCCGACGGGGGCGCGTGGCGCGTGATCTGGATCAGGATGTTCGATTCATAGAGTGGCTTCACACCCAGTGCGACAGTGATCGCGAAGATGGTGATGGCACAGGCCGTGCCAACGATCAGCCAGCCGTTGCGCAGCACGTGCCTGATCCCGGACAGCGCTTCGAGCGCGTCACTGTCTCTGCCACGCCGCGACAGCGCCATGGACATCGGTTGCTGGGCGCGTTTCATGATTGTCCCGTGCCTGCATGCAAGCAGCGTGCGCTGCAGACCTGCAATGCGTCGGCAAATTGCCTGGCGGCCGACCCCGCCGCTACCGACTGCGCGCACATCAGGTACAGGCGCGTGTGGTAATGGCGTCCGCCCACCACCGGCACCGCGCACAGGTGCCGGGCGTCGAGCGCCTGTTGCACCTGGAACCTGGGCAACCACGCATAACCCACACCCTGTCGCAGGATATCGATCGCCCGGTCCGGATGACAAACGCGCCACGCCCCCGGGGGGTGTGACGCCGACTCGGCCGGGCTGGCAACGCCCCCGTGTTGCTCCGGGCCGATGACAATCTGGGAATGCGTGACGAGCTCATCGTACGTGATGGCGCGCTTGCCTGACAACAGCGGATGGGCGGGATGGGCCACGGCGATGTGCTCGACCTCGAACAGGAAACGGGCAGCAAAGCCCGCCACCGGTTGCGCGCCGATGGCGATGTCGACCTCGCCGGCATGCAGCGCGCGCCGGGCGCCGTCGGGCGTGACTTCGCTGACGCTCAGGCGCATGTCGTGCAACGACGGCGAGCAATGCCGCACGGCCTGAATCAACAGGTCGGACGGGAAACCGGGGTCGATTGCCACGCGCACGTCAGGCCCCCAGCCCTGGCGCAGATTATCGGCCAGCGCCTCGAGTGCATTGGCGTGCCTGACCAGTTCGCGCGACCTTTCCAGCAACCATTGACCTTCGGCAGTAATGTGGGCCTTGCGGCCTTTCAGTTCCAGCAGAGAGAGGCCGAGTTGCTCCTGGAGCTTGGCAACGGCGTGGCTGACGGTCGATTGGGTTACGTGCAAACGATCGGCGGCGCCATCGAAACCACCACAATCAATTACCGCATGAAACATTTTCCATTGCTTGATACTGATACGAGGCATTCTGGTGGAATACGACGTGACCGTGCCGGCTTTCGCTGCAGCGCCAATATCGATGACCTGCGATATACCCGGCACAATATCCAATGCCTCAACCAGTTTCATGGCGCATCTCACTCATATTATCCGTGCAGATATTTAATTGAAAAAATCTTTTAAAAATCGTGCGCACACACGCAATACCATTGCATGGTATGCAGGATATCCGGGACGGATTCTGCGTACCATCAATGCATCGGAGCGTTTGGAAAATGAATGAAGGGATCAGCGCTGGCTGAATTGCACGGCAAGTAGTGCGCCTGCCAATATAACCGAGAATAAATTCCCTATTAAATATTGTGCCTAAAATATTTTAATAGGGAATTAGCTTGAAAAGCGGCGACCGACGGCAGCCGCCCTCCATCAACCATCCTGCATCAAGCCCCGGCCAGCACCGACAAATCCAGCACGGCCAGGCCGCCCAGATCCTGCTCGGTATTGCCCGCGAACGCAGCGCGGCTGGCGGTGCCGTTCTTCAGGTACTTCTGTACGACCGCCTTCACCTGCGCCTGCGTACAGCCGAGCACGCTCTGACGGAAACGCTCGCGCGTGGCCATGTCGGTGCCGCGCCGGAACATGCGCCAGCCCAGCCGCACCGCATCCCACGGTGCTTCCGGCTTGTCGAGCTTCTTGATCACGCCGATGATGGCTTCCTCGACCTGCTCGTCGCTGTAGTCGGACACCAGGATGGTGTCGACCGCCCCGTCGAAATCGCGGTAGGTCGCCGCCAGGCGCGGGTCGCGGAACGACGCCATCGAGAACACGCCCGAGTCGCCCGCATACGATGCGCTGCCGCCATACGCGCCGCCCGCCTCGCGCAGCGCCGTGTGCAGCACCTGGTTGGTGAACAGCTCGGCAGCCACGCTCAGCGCGCCGGCGTCATCGTCGTGCGACATCGGCACTGCCCAGGCGATATTGCAGTGATTGACCTGGCCCGCCGCGTGCAGCGCGACATTCGCCGGTGCTTGTGGCGCAGCTTCTACTGGCTGGTGAGGCGCTGAAGCTGCACCAGCGGCGGTAGCCGACGTCGGCCAGGCTGCCGCCAGCAGGCGCGCCAGTTCGTGGCCATCGTCGCCACTACCGGCGCACAGCATGCTCGGGCGCTGCGCCACGATGGCGGCGTGGATGCGCGCCAGTTCGGCCGCCACCTGCGCCACGCCTTCCGGCGTTGCGGCCAGGGTTTTGAGGCGGGCATTGAATGCCAGCGCCGTCGGTCCGGCAATGGCGTCCTGGAAGCGCCGCACCTGCGCCAGCGGCGCGCTCACGGCCATGGCCGCATAGTGGCTACCAGCCTGCGCCAGGTCGTCCAGCGTGTTTTCCACCTTGCGCTCGAGCAGATAACGCAGGCGCACGGCCTCGTCGAAGCGTGGCCGTGCCATATAGGCGTCGAGCACCGCAACGATGTTGGCATGCTCTTCACGCAGGGCGTTGGCCGATACCGTCAGGTCGATGCGCAGCGCGCCGTCCGGCAGCTGGAACGGCTGCAGGTCGAAGCCGAACGACGGCACCATGCGCTGGCGCCAGGCGCCGGCATCGGCGTAGTCCTGGCCTTCCAGGCCCAGGTCGTCGCGCAGCTGCGTGTACAGCGCCAGCCATGGCCAGTCGGCGGCCGGGATGGCCGACACGTCATACACGATGCTGGCCGACGAAATGCCGTTCGAGCCGATGCTGAACGCGTGGATGTCGTCGGCAGTCGGTGCAAAGGCAGGCAAGGCGCGCGGCTGCGTGCTCACGTCACCGGGCCGGATGCGCGGCAGCACCTGAGAATCGAAGGCTGTTTTCTGGTGCGCTTCGAGGGCCACGGTATCGGCCGCGATGCGCGCGCGGTCGGCGTCGGTCAGCTGGGCCGAGGCCTGCGCCAGGCGCGCGCTTTCCACGGCGTCACGGTCGGAAAAATAAGCGGCGTCCGGCACGATGGTCGACACCAGGCGGCCAGGCGACGTCAACAGGTTACGCACGAGCGACTTGAAGTAAGCCGGATCGGCGATATCGCTTTCCATCGCCTGCAGGATCGCATCGCTGTCGAAGGCGGTGACGACGTCGCCATCGCGCATCGCGACCGGCAGCGCGATCAAGAGGCGTTCGAGCACATTCGGCATGCTGCCGCTGCGGGTATTGCGCTGCTGGTATTTCAGGTCGCGCAGCGCGGCCTGCAGCGTGGCGTGCTCCACGCCCTGCTCGGCCACCTGCTCCAGCGTGGACCAGATCAGCGCTTCGGCCATGGGCGCCTGGGCCTCGGTGAGACCCTCCATGCCGACGTGGAACAGCATCTGGCGCGCACTGTCGTCATGGCCATTGAAGCCGGACGGCCGGCCGTAGCCCGCGGTCTCCATCGCGTTCATCAACGGCGCTGCGGCGTCGCCCAGCAGACCGGCCGAGAGCAGGCTCGCTTCGAACGCCACTTTCGGGATCGCCGACTCGCCCATCAGCCAGGTCATCTGTAGGCCGAATTCATTGTCGCGGCCCTGCTGCGACGGGATGCGCACGGTATTGCGCTGTGGCGCCGCGAAGGCGCTGGCCAGTTGCGGAACGCGGCGCGCGGAGGCGTCGATCTGGCGCGTCAGCACGCGCTCGGCGATGCGGGCCTGGACTGCGGCAGCGGGCAGCGGCCCGGCCGTCATGAAGACCGCCTGCGACGGGTGGTAGTGACTGGCGTGGAAGTCCTTGAGCATCTGGTGAGTGAGCTCGGGGATGGCCAGCGGATCGCCGCCCGAATCGACTTCGTAGGTGGTGCCGCTCAGGATGGTCGAGGTCAGGCCCTTGTACAGCGCGTGACCCGGGTCGGCGAACGCGCCCTTCATTTCATTGAAGACCACGCCCTGGTAACCGAGCACGCCATCGGTGAGCGTGTAGCGCCAGCCCTCCTGCAGGAAGTTCAGGTAATCGAGCTTCGGGAAGAAGGCGGCGTCGAGGTACACGTCGAGCAGGTTGTAGAAATCGTTTTCGTCGGTGCTGACGAACGGATACACGGTGCGGTCGGCATAGGTGAACGCATTCATGAAGGTCGCGGTGGAGCGGCGCAGCATGGCGAAGAACGGATCGCGCACCGGATAGCGCTGCGAGCCGCACAGCGCCAGGTGTTCGAGGATGTGCGCGCGGCCATCGCTGGCGTCGGGCACGGTGGGGAAGCCCACCAGGAAGGCCATGTCGGCGCCGCTGGTGGTCAGGTGGATGTGGCGCGCGCCGGATGCCGGCGCGACATACTCTTCCATCGTGGCCTGGAGTGCAGGAATGGCGTGACTGCGGAGGTGCTCGAAATGACTCATGTACGGTTCTTTCAGAATATGGCTATGGTCGTGGTGGGCCATGAAGACGTTCGACGACGGCATGACGACCACAATGCCCTGAAATTCTACCCCGTGCCGGGCACACGCGTCGGCGCCGCCCAAACCTTCGCCACGAACCCATCAATATATTAAAAGATATTTTGTTTTTCGATATAGTGTGATTCAATGGGGTCTGACGAAAGCGATACCATGAACCATCCTCCAGAACCATTCGACCTAGTTGAGATGCAAGCCGCCGCCGTGCGCGCCTGCGCGTTGCTCAAGACGCTGGCCAATCCGGACAGGCTCCTGCTGCTGTGCCAGCTGACGCAGGCCGAATACTGCGTCAGCGAGCTGGCAGAGGCGTCCGGCATTGCCCAGCCCACCCTTTCGCAACAGCTGGGTGTGTTGCGTGAGGAGCGCCTGGTTACGACCCGGCGCGACGGCAAGCAGATCTATTACAGCCTGGCCAGCGACGCGGCCAGCGCCGTGCTGCAGGTGCTGTACCAGCAATTCTGTGTGCAACCAGCGGGAGATAGCGATGACCGTCAACTGGATTGACTTTACTCCCTGGACCGCGCTGGGCGGCGGCCTGCTGATCGGCCTGGCGGCCGCCATGTTCGTGCTGTTCAATGGCCGCATCGCCGGTATCAGCGGCATTCTCGGCGGACTGCTGCGGCCGGTCCCGGGCGAGCTTGGCTGGCGCATTGCGTTTCTGCTCGGCCTCGTCGCGGCGCCATTCGTCTACACGCTGGCCGCCCCGTTGCCCGCCATGCACATCGACGCCGGCACGGGCACCCTGATTGCCGCCGGCCTGCTGGTCGGCATCGGCACCCGTTACGGCGCCGGCTGTACCAGCGGCCATGGCGTGTGCGGGCTGGCGCGCGGTTCGGCCCGTTCATTGGCGGCGACGCTGGGCTTCATGGGTGCGGGCTTTGCGACCGTGTTCATTGTTCGTCACCTGTTGGCTTGAGGAGAACCGCATGCGCATCCTGATGGCATTGATTACCGGCCTCGTGTTCGGCATCGGCCTGATCGTGGCCGGCATGACGAACCCGGCCAAGGTCCTCGGTTTTCTGGACCTGGCCGGCCGCTGGGACCCGTCGCTGGTGCTGGTGATGGCCGGCGCGATCCTGCTGGCGCTGCCGGCATTCCGGGTCGCTGCCGGACGCCGGCAATCGCTGCTGGGCGAACCCATGCATCTGCCGACAGCCACCCGGATCGATCGCCGGCTGGTGCTGGGCAGCCTGGCCTTCGGTGCCGGCTGGGGGCTGGCCGGTTTCTGTCCCGGTCCGGCGCTGGCCTCGCTCGCGACGGGCGCAGTGCAGCCGCTCATTTTCTGCGCCGCCATGCTGGCCGGCATGGGCGTCTTCGAACTGCTCGAACGGCGCAGGCCCTGATCCACCGATCACAGGAGGCACCATGATTTTCAAGCAACTTTTCGAACCGCTGTCGAGCACCTATACCTATCTGCTGGGTGATCCGCAGACCGGCCAGGCGATCCTGATCGACCCGGTGATCGTCAGCATGGAGCGCGACCTTGGCGTCCTGCACGAACTGGGACTGACACTGGCCTACACGCTCGACACCCATATCCATGCCGACCACATCACTGCGGCGCTGGCATTGCGCAACGCGACCGGCAGCAAGATCGCCGCGCCCGCGTTCGACTGCCTGCCGTGCGCCGATGTGGCGATCGAGGAAGGCCGCCCGTTCGCGGTCGGCGGACTGTCCCTGCAGCCGCTGCATACGCCAGGCCATACCGATGGCCACTTTTCGTATCTTCTGGGCGAGCGGGTCTTCACCGGCGACGCACTGCTGATCGACGGCTGCGGTCGCACCGATTTCCAGAACGGGGATGCCGATGCGCTGTATCGCAGCGTGACCGAAAGACTGTTCGCGCTGCCGGATGAGACGCTGGTTTATCCTGCCCACGACTACCAGCAACGCCATGTTTCCTCAATTGC
The DNA here is from genome assembly GCA_014841835.1 of Oxalobacteraceae sp. CFBP 13730. Classification (GTDB taxonomy): domain Bacteria; phylum Pseudomonadota; class Gammaproteobacteria; order Burkholderiales; family Burkholderiaceae_D; genus Telluria. Next base: position 986,658 of record JACYUQ010000001.1, read on the forward strand.
CCAGGAAAAACAGCGCAATGCCCGACTGGGTGCCGGCAAGACGCTGGAGGCGTTTCGCTCGATCATGGCCGAGCTTGCGCTGCCCTACCCGACCTTCATCGACTATGCGGTGCCGGGCAACCGGGCGTGCGGCGTGTGTCCGGCGGATCTGCCCGAACACCTCGCCCAGTATTGCCGGCAAATGGGCGTCAGTCTGCAGGGTTGATGCCTACGCGCCCCAGGGGGCCGGGCCACGCTGCAATCGTGCTGGTGGCAGCATCCATCGCATTCGTCTTATGATATGCCTCGCTACGGCCGCCCAAGCAAGCCGGCCGGCACCTTCTTCGTCAACCAAAAGGAATTCCATGTCCGAAACACTCACCGTCTCCACCGCCGAACGCGGTTTCGATTGCTACGTGGCCCGTCCCGATGTCGTCGGCACCTACCCGGTCATCATCGTGCTGCAGGAAATCTTCGGCGTGAACGCCGGCATCCGCAGCATCGCCGACAACTACGCCGCCAAGGGCTATATCGCCGTCGCCCCCGACCTGTTCTGGCGCGAAGAGCCAGGCGTGGATCTGTCGGAAGCCAATGAAGCCGACGTCGCGCGCGCATTCGCCCTGTACAAGAGCTACGATTTCGACCACGGCGTGCAGGACATCGCCGCCACCATCAGCGCAGCACGCACGATGGAAGGCAGCAACGGCAAGGTCGGCGTCACCGGCTACTGCCTGGGCGGCCTGATGACCTATCTGAGCGCGGCGCGTACCGATGGCGATGCGTTCGCGGCCTACTATGGCGGCGGCACAGATAACTACCTGTCCGAAGCAAAGAACATCGGCGCGCCGTTCCTGTATCACCTGGCCGGTGCCGACGAATACATCGGTCCGGACGCGCAGGAAAAGATCAAGGCAGCATTTGCCGACAGCAACGATGCCGAAATCCATGTCTACCCTGGTTGCGACCACGCATTTGCCCGTCCGGGCGGCGGTCACTACGACCATGAAGCGGCTACGCTGGCCAACAGCCGCACCGACGAGTTCTTCGCCCGTACGCTGCGCTGATCCGGCGCCTGGCGCCATGTTCGTCTGCCGGCGCCATGCCGGCAGACGATGGATGTGGAAATTTCCGGCCGACATGAACCGGATGCAGACAATTGACTAGTTTGATCAGAAGTCGGCCGATTCGTATCAGCTATTGCCGTTGATCGAAAGCACGAACCGATAATCGTCTTGTGTTTCTTGCTGGTGTGAGACGTGTTCGATCACGAATCCACACCGTTGAAGCACTTTTGCCGAACCAATATTTTCAGCATATACATTGGCGACCAGCCGAGTCAGGTTCCAACGTGACCGTGCCTCCTGGATCAACCGCCTGACCGCGAGCGTTGCCAGTCCCTGCCCACAAGCGCGCTCGGCAATCCGGTAACCAACTTCTGCAGATCTTTCCGAAATCGCGATATCTTTCAAGTTCGCCCGACCAACTATTTGACCGTCAGAATCTTCGATGACAAGCGGATGCCACGTTCCGTCAGCAAGGCCGGATAAATACGAGGCGATATGTTCAGTAACGCCTTCGACTGAGTAGAAATCGGCGTTGCGGGCGTCAATATGCCGCTCGAACCATTGGCGATTTTCCAATTCGAATTTCAGCAATTGTTCAGCGTCAATAGTTTGCAGAGTACGGATCTTCAAAGTCCTCATAGCATCATTTACGCTCCAATGAAAAAAAGCCGGGGTCAGGTCTGACATTTGGACACAGCCTCAGCTTTGCATAGTTTGAGTCCAGAGTATACAGTCCGAATTCAGATGTGACGTTTTTCTCAATCTCCAGTTGTCAGCCGACGGGGTTTGCAACGAGCCAATTTTTCATCAGCAATGGCGTTAAAAGACGAACATCTTTAACTACGTCAGAGTCCGCGTCTAAATGTCAGACCTTACCAATAAGTTCAATAATCATATTTTGATGGTGAAACTATAAAGCTCTCTGCTTTTAATACAGTAACGCCAGTGCTTTTCTGAGTTGGCTTGAGATAAAGCGCTTCGCGCGTTCGCAAGACCAACCACTGCTTCACCACCTTACGATCTTTATCTGGCGAAAAAATCTGTGTTGGCTCACTTACTTCGACCAACATCCCACCAACTTTCATTTGCGCGAGCGCACTAGCGGTTAATTCAGCTGTTAGAGTAGGAAGGAGTATAGGTAGCAAAGTAATCAATGCTGCGATAGCTAGAGGCGCATACCAGAATTTCGCTTTGCCACTCACACCGCTTGATAGCCAAAAATACAGATAGACTGTAATTAAAAGGGTAATAAAGACCATACCTCCAACCAGCACCCATCGGGAAGTCACGTATGCAACGAGAAGAAAATAAGTGATGAATAATCCATTTAATAATGAAATAAATATTAATGACCAATTATCAGCTCTCACTGCAACTAGAACTGCGGCACCAAAAAATCCAAAAGATAAAATTAAAAAATTAACGAATATATTTCCAGCCAAGACACCGAACGCATGAGAATCACCACTAAAGATCTCGTACGCGAAAAATCCTTCAGTCCTCATGTAAATGATCATGAATAGTGATGGCAGAATTGCTACCGTTGCAGACAAAATCGCTGATGCACCGAAATATTTTATCAGTGATTCCGCATTACGAGCCATCAACAAATGGTGCTTACCAATAAAAGTGACAATCGAACTCTTAAAGACTAAGGCAAGCATTAAAACTGCAAATGTAAGCTCCACATTTAACTCCAGAATTTTAATTATTTTTTATGATGGCTTTTAGCGCAGGAATTCACATCATTTTCGCTTGACATCGTTCATATTCGCAATTTTATCCAACAAGGAAATTTTGAATTTAAAGTAAACAATACGTGTTGACTTAGCTAACCGAAACGAGAGCGATGTTGGATTTTAATCGGTCTGCAACCTCGAGCTCAGCATAGCAGGTCACGAGTATGAAAGAGTCGCAGATTGTCACGAAGGACTAGATCCGAGCTGAAGCAGACAATGGGACATAACTTTACCTAGCGTTATATTTTCCTTTTCATTATCTGGACTCGCACATTGAGGCAGGCCAAAAGTTGTAAGCGATAATAGTCATGGCACTCAAGCCTGGGGGCAGATACGGAGTCAAGGCTATCAAAACTATTTCGCCACCATCATCACCAGCGTACGTTACCGACCATCATGCGTGCGGCATGCCCAAACAATTCATGCTGTAATGACAGCGCGTGCCGGTCAGCACGCGCCCCCAGCGTCCATTGTCACTCCACGGAGTCAACATGATCGAATCGGTCGGCACACCCACCCTCTATCTCTCCTTCACCGCGTTCGTCGTCGTCATGCTGGCCATCGACTTCTTTGGCCTGAAAACGTCGGGCGATCATAAGGTCAGCACCAAAGAAGCGGCCATCTGGTCGCTGATCTGGATCTCGGTGGCGCTGGCCTTTGGCGGCTGGTTTTACTGGTATCTGGAAGGCATTGCCGGCCCGGTCGTGGCCAAGGCCAAGTCCCTTGAATACCTCACCGGCTACCTGATCGAAAAGTCGCTGGCGGTCGACAATGTGTTCGTCTGGATCACCCTGTTCGGCTTTTTCGGCGTGCCGCCGCAGTACCAGAAGCGCGTGCTGCTGTATGGCGTGCTGGGCGCGATCGTGCTGCGCGCGATCCTGATTTATCTGGGCGCGCTCCTGCTGGCCCAGTTCCACTGGATCCTCTACATCTTCGGGCTGTTCCTGCTCTACACCGGTATCCAGATGCTGATTTCGGCCGACAGCGAACCCGACCTGGCGGACAACAAGGTGCTCAAATGGCTGCGTGGCCACATGCGGATCACCGACGAATACCATGGCGAGAAGTTCTTCATCATGCGCGACGGCCTGCGCTTTGCGACGCCGATGTTCGTGGTGCTGATCATGGTCGAGATCACGGACGTGATCTTCGCGGTCGATTCGATTCCGGCGATCTTCGCCGTCACGAGCGACCCGTTCATCGTGTTCACGTCGAACGTGTTCGCCATCCTTGGCCTGCGCGCGATGTACTTCCTGCTGGCCGACATGGCGGACCGCTTCCATCTGCTTAAATATGGCCTGGCGGGGATCCTGATCTTCATCGGCATCAAGATGCTGCTGCTCGATATCTACAAGATCCCGACCGGCATCGCGCTGGGCGTGGTCGGCGTGATCCTGGCCGGGTCGGTGGTGGCCAGCCTGCTTACCTCCAAACCCGTCCCGAAAACGCCGCCGGGCTGATCACGCCGCGGCGGCAGCGGCGAAGCGCACCTCGTGCAGCAGCGACTTGATCTCGGGGATGCACGAGCCGCAGTTGCCGCCCGCCTTCAGGCAGGCCGTCACCTGCCCGGGCGTCTGCAGATCTCCGGCCCGGATCGCGGCGCAGATCGTGTTGCGGCCAACGCCGAAGCACGAGCAGACCGTCGGTCCGGGGTCGGGCCCTGCCTGCACGGCGCGGCCGGCCAGCAGCGTGGCCCGCTCGCGCGGCCCCAGTTCGGGTGCGGCGAACAGTCCGCCCAGCCACGCGCGCGTCGGTAAATCGGGCGTACGCGCCACGAACAGGCAGGCTTCCAGGCGACCGTCGACCAGCAGCGCGGCGCGCAGCATGCCCGCCGACTGGTCCTGGTACTCGATCCAGTCGGCATCCTCGCCCGCTTCTTCGCTACCACCCAGCAGCGCGCGCGCCATGTCGGGCGTGACCGGTGCACGCCCGGCCAGCTCATAACGAATGAAGCCGCTGCCGCGCACGCGCGTCCAGTGGGCCACCCCCTCGAGGCTCAGATCGTGCCGGCTCATGATGAAGCCATACCAGGCGACGCCGAACGGCTCGATCCGCACCGGCGTGTGCTTGAATTCGGGCTCGCCCGAGACCGGGTCGACGGCCGGATTGACCAGCGCCCCCACCCGTGCATCAGACGCCGTCTGCCCGTTCCAGTGAATCGGCACGAACGCGGCGCCGCGCGCGATACCGCCGCCGTGCGCCACGCGCGCGACCATCGCGCCCCAGCGTGAGCTGATGCGGGCCAGCTCGCCCTCACGCACACCGGCCAGCAGCGCATCGTGCGGATGCAGGTCGACGAACGGCTCGGCCGCGTGGCCGGCCAGGCGCGGCGACTTGCCGGTGCGCGTCATCGTGTGCCACTGGTCGCGCAGGCGGCCCGTGTTGAGCACCAGCGGAAATTCACTGCAAGGCACATTGGCCGGCGCGCGCACGCCCGTCGCGATGAAGCGCGCCTTGCCGTCCGGGTAAGAAAAGCCGCCGCTGCCGAACAGGCGCGCGGTGCCCTCCCCCGCTGCGTTCAACGGCCACTGCACCGGTTGCAGCGCGTCATACGCAGCGCGGCTCATGCCAGTCAGCGGATCGAGCCGGAAGGCTCGGCGGTGGCCATCGTCGTCATTCTTCCAGGCCGACAGGCGTGCGTGTTCGTCGAAGATCGCATGGGCGCTGTCGAAGTCGAAACCGGCATACCCCATGCGCTGCGCGACATCGCACAGCGCGCGCCAGTCGGCCCGCGCCTCGCCCGGTGCCGGCAAAAAGGCGCGCTGGCGCGAGATGCACCGTTCGGAATTGGTGACCGTGCCATCCTTCTCGCCCCAGGCCAGCGCCGGCAGCGCCACATGCGCATACGGCGCCAGGTCGGTGCTGGCCATGACGTCCGACACCACGACCAGTTCGCACGCGGCCAGCGCGCGCCGCACCTGGTCGGCGTCCGGCATGCTCACGACCGGATTGGTCGCCATGATCCACACCGCTTTGACGCTGCCCGCTTCGATCGCGCGGAACAGGTCCACGGCCTTCAGGCCCGGCTTGTCGGCGATGCGCGGCGCCTCCCAGAACGTGCGTACTGCGTCGCGATGCCCGGGATTGTCCAGGTCCAGATGGGCTGCGAGCATATTGGCCAGGCCGCCCACTTCGCGCCCGCCCATCGCATTGGGCTGGCCGGTCAGCGAGAACGGGCCCATGCCGGGGCGGCCGATGCGGCCGGTGGCCAGGTGGCAGTTGATGATCGCGTTGACCTTGTCGGTGCCGCTGCTGGACTGGTTCACGCCCATCGAGAAGGCGGTGACCACTTTTTCGGTGCGGGCAAACAGGTCGTAGAACGCGTGCAGGTCGTCCGGATCCAGGCCGCAGAGATGCGCCACGTCGTCACCTGCGTTGGCGACATCGAGCGCCGCCTCCAGGCCGGTCGTGTGCGCTGCGACGTAATCAGCATCGAACGCATCGCTGCGTGCCAGGTGCGCCAGCAAGCCGTTGAACAGCGCCACGTCGCTGCCGGGCTTCAGGGCCAGGTGCAGGTCGGCCAGCTCGCAGGTGGCCGTGCGGCGCGGGTCGAGCACGACGATCTGCAAGTCGGGGCGTGCTTCCTTGGCACGCACGATGCGCTGGAACAGCGTCGGATGGCACCAGGCCGCGTTCGAGCCGACCAGCACGATCACATCGGCCAGCTCGAAGTCCTCGTAGCAGCCCGGCACCACGTCTTCGCCGAAGGCACGCTTGTGACCCGCCACGGCGGACGACATGCACAAGCGCGAGTTGGTGTCGATATTGGCGCTGCCGACGTACCCCTTCATGAACTTGTTGGCGACGTAGTAATCCTCGGTCAGGATCTGGCCCGACACGTACAGCGCCACCGCGTCCGGCCCGTGTTCGGCGATGATGCGGGCGAAGCCGTCTGTCACGGTGTCCAGCGCAGCGTCCCAGCTGGCGCGCGCCAGCACCCCGTTCTGCCGCACGGCCGGATGCAGCAGGCGGCCGTCCAGATCGAGCGTCTCGCCCAGCGCCGAGCCTTTCACGCAGAGGCGACCGCGATTGGCGATGTGTTCAGGGTCGCCTTCGATCGTCGCGCCGCCGCCGGGAAGCGCGGTCGCTTTCACGCCGCAGCCGACGCCGCAGTAGGGACAGGTGGTACGCACAGCGTGGATCGGAATGGTCATGGGGTCGCTTTCTAGGCAGCCTGCTCGTCGCACAACGCAGGGCCGAACAACAGGCGGTCGCGCATTGCCGAGATGTCGACGCCGCGTCCGATCAGGTCGAAATACCAGGGGCCGTCGGCCACGTCGCCATACAGCACGGCGCCCGTGAGGCGATTGCCGTCGAGGACCAGGCGCTTGTACATGCCGGAGCGGCGGTCGCGCAGCACCAGGTCTTGCGTGCCCGGGCCGCCGACGATGTCCCCGGCCGAGTACAAATCGATCCCGGTGACCTTGAGTTTGGTGGCCACGGCCTGCTGCACGTAACGGCGGTGGCCGAAGCCGGCCAGGTGCGCCGCGCAGACGCGCGCCTGTTCCCAGATCGGCGCGACCAGGCCGAAGGTCGCGCGGCGGTGCTGCACGCATTCGCCCACCGCATACACGCGCGGGTCGTAGCTTTGCAGCGTGTCGTCGACGACGATCGCGCGCTCGACATGCAGGCCGGCGGCGCGCGCCAGCGCCACGTTCGGGCGCACGCCGGCCGCCATCACCACCAGGTCGGCCGGCAGCGTGACGCCGTTCGAGAGGCGCACCGATGCCACCTTGCCGTCACCCAGGATGGCCTCGGTCTGCACGCCCAGCAAAATGCGCAGGCCGCGCCGCTCGAGCGCGCCCTTGAGCAGCAGCGACGCGTCGCCATCGAGCTGCTGGTTCAGCAGGCTGCCGGTCAGGTGTACGACCGTCACGTCCATCCCGCGTCGCAGCAAGCCATTGGCTGCTTCCAGCCCGAGCAGACCGCCGCCGATCACCACCGCATGCCGGCCGTCGCGCGCTGCCTGCAGCATCGTGTCGACGTCATCCAGGTCGCGAAAGCCCACCACACCTGGCAGGTCCGCGCCCGGTACCGGCACGATGAATGGCTGCGAGCCGGTGGCCAGCAGCAGGCGGTCATATGCGACTTCGACGCCCGATTGCGAGCGCACGATGCGGCGACGGCGGTCGATGGCCACGACCGGGTCGCCCGTGTGCAGCGTGATGCCATGCTCGGCGTACCACGCGCGCGGATGCAGCACGATGTCGTCCTGCGTCTTGTCGCCCGCCAGCACGGGCGAGAGCATGATGCGGTTGTAGTTCACGTGCGGCTCGGCGCCGAACACGGTGATGTCGTACATACCCGGCGCGAGGGCGAGCAGTTCCTCGACCGTGCGCATCCCGGCCATGCCGTTACCGACCACCACCAGCGCGGGCCTGTGCGTCGTATTCATGCAGCGACCCAGACGACGGCGCCATCGATCCGGGCCGGATAGCTTGCCACCGACTGCGCCGGCGCTTCCAGACATTCGCCGCTGGCCAGGTCGAAGTGCTGCTTGTAGATGGGCGAGGCCACGACGATGCGCTCGCCGATGCTACCCACCAATCCGCGCGAGAGCACGGCGGCCTGCGAGTTCGGGTCGTAGTTATCGATGGCGAACACGCGCGGCTCAATGTCGCCGACGCGGAACACGGCCACCTGGCGGCCGTTGAGCAGCGCGCACACGCCGGTGTCGGGGACGATCTCGTCGAGCCGGCAGACCGCCGTCCAGTTGGCAAGTTGGGTGTCACGATGCATGGTCATTCTCCTCAAGCAACAGCGATGGGAATCGTGCGGCGGCGTTCATCGAACGTGGCCGGGCGCACCTGCCCGCGCTCGGGCACGAACACCACGTTGCTGTCCGGTTCTTCGCTGTTGACGAAGTGGCGGAAGCGGCTGCGCACGGCCGGATTGGTGATCGCTTCCTTCCATTCGCAGGCATAGGTGTCGACCACGTGCTGCATCTGCGCTTCGAGTTCGTCGCCGATGCCCAGGCTGTCCTCGACCACCACCTGGCGCAGGTACTCGAGGCCCCCTTCGAGGTTTTCGCGCCAGGTCGACGTGCGCTGCAGGCGTTCGGCCGTGCGCACGTAGAACATCAGGAAACGGTCCGTCAGGCGCACGACTTCGGCCTCGGTCAGGTTCGACGCGATCAGTTCCGCGTGGCGCGGCTTCATGCCGCCGTTGCCGCATACGTACAGGTTCCATCCCTTGTCGGTGGCGATCAGGCCCACGTCCTTGCCCTGCGCTTCGGCGCATTCGCGGGTGCAGCCCGACACGCCGAACTTGATCTTGTGCGGTGCGCGCAAACCCTTGTAGCGGTTTTCCAGTTCGATGGCAAAGCCTACGCTGTCGCCAACGCCATAGCGGCACCAGGTCGAGCCGACGCACGATTTCACGGTGCGCAGCGACTTGCCGTAGGCGTGGCCCGACTCGAAGCCAGCGTTGATCAGCTCTTCCCAGATCGCCGGGAGCTGGTCCACGCGCGCGCCGAACAGGTCGACCCGCTGGCCACCCGTGATCTTGGTGTACAGGCCATACTTCTTGGCCACCATGCCCACGGCAATCAGGCCATCGGCGGTCACTTCGCCGCCCGCCATGCGCGGTATGACCGAGTAGGTGCCGTCCTTCTGGATGTTGCCAAGGAAGTAGTCGTTCGAATCCTGCAGGCTGGCGTGCTTCGGTTTCAGCACGAAATCGTTCCACACCGAGGCCAGGATATTCGCGGCGGTCGGCTTGCAGACGTCGCAGCCCAGGCCACGGCCGTGGCGCGCCAGCAGCTCGCCGAACTCCTTGATGCCTTCCACGCGCACCAGGTGATACAGCTCCTGGCGCGAGTACGCGAAGTGTTCGCACAAGTGGTTGTTGACGGCTACGCCCAGTTTTTTCAGCTCGGCGTTCAGCACCTGCGTCACGAGCGGCACGCAGCCACCGCAGGCCGTGCCGGCCGTGGTGCAGCTTTTCAGCGCGCCGATCGTCGTCGCGCCGCCCGCGACCGCCTCGCACAGCGCGCCCTTCGAGATGTCGTTGCACGAGCAGATCTGCGCCGCGGCCGGCAGCTTGTCCACGCCCAGCGCAGGCCGCACGGTGTTGCCGCTCTCGGGCAGGATCAGGTATTCGGGCGCTTCGGGCAGCTCGATCTTGTTGAGCATCGTCTGCAGCAGCGCGCCGTATGATGCGGCGTCGCCCACCAGCACGCCGCCCAGCAGGTACTTGCCGCAGCTCGAGACGACGATCTTGCGGTAGGTCTGGCGCCGCTCGTCCAGGAACTGGTAGCTGCGGCTGCCCGGCGTGGTGCCATGCGCGTCGCCCAGGCTGGCCACGTCCACGCCCATCAGCTTGAGCTTGGTGCTCATGTCGGCACCAAGGAAGCCGCATTCGGCGCCCAGCACATGGCGCGCGGCGGTGCGCGCCATGTCGTAGCCCGGCGCCACCAGGCCAAACAGCTGGCCACTCCACAGCGCGCATTCGCCGATCGCGTAGACGTGCGGGTCGGACGTCAGGCACTGGCCGTCGATGACGATGCCGCCGCGCGCGCCCAGTTCGAGGCCCGCCTGGCGCGCCAGTTCGTCGCGCGGGCGAATGCCGGCCGAGAACACGATCATGTCGGTGTCCAGACTCGTGCCGTCGGCGAACTGCATGCGGTGGGTCGTCTCATCGCCATCGACGATGGCCAGCGTGTTCTTGCCGGTGTGGACGCCGACACCCAGTTCTTCGATGCGGGTGCGCAGCACGCGTGCGCCTGCATCGTCGACCTGCACTGCCATCAGACGCGGCGCGAATTCGACGACGTGCGCCTGCAGGCCCAGGTCACGCAGCGCCTTGGCGCACTCCAGGCCCAGCAGCCCGCCGCCGATGACGACGCCGATGCGCTGGCGCGTGCCGTCGCCACGACCGGCGCATTCCTTCATCTTCTCGAGGTCTTCGATCGTGCGGTACACGAAGCAGTCCTTGCGGTCGGCACCGGGCACGGGCGGCACGAACGGGTACGAGCCGGTGGCCAGTACCAGGCGATCGTAGGAGACCGCGCTGCCGTCGCCCAGCAGCACCGATTGCGCGGCGCGGTCGATGGCCACCACCTTTGCGTTCAGGCGCAGTACGACGCGCTCGGCCAGCTCGGCGCGCTCGAAGTAGCCCGGCGCGACCAGCGACAGGTCGTCTGCGCTTTTACCGGCAAAGAATTCGGACAGGTGCACGCGGTCGTAGGCCGGGCGCGGCTCTTCGCCCAGCACCGTGACCCGCAGTGGCGTGGCCGGGTCGAGCATGCTGCTGGCAGCGAGCGTTTCGAGGAATTTGTGGCCCACCATTCCGTGGCCGATGACGACGATATGCATGACGTTCTCCTTTATGCTGCAACGGTTGCGGACGGGACGCGGGCCGTGCTGCCGAAGCGCGCGCCGAGCGCGCACAGGCTGGCCACCACGACCAGGCCGCTCAGGATCGTGAGCGTGCTCTGTATGTCACCCGTACCTTTCATGAGGAACCCCGCGGCGACGGCGCCGACATTGCCCCCGGCGCCGACGATGCCGGCCACGCCGCCCAGCGCCTTGGGCGCCACGAACGGCACCAGCGCATAGGTCGCGCCGCAGGCCATGTGTGTGAACAGGCCAAACACCAGCATGGCCACAACGGCGAACACGACGCCGTCGGCCTGCGCGAACCACAACAGGCCGAGCGCTTCACCGATCATCAGCACGAACAGGATGGTCACGCGGCGATTGACGTCACCGCCACGCGCAGCGCGGTCCGACAGCCAGCCGCCCAGCGCGCGGGCGAACAGCGCCAGCAGGCCAAAGCTGCCGGCGGCCATGCCGGCCTGGCCCAGCGTCAGGTCGAAGTGCTCGACGTAGTAGACGGCGGCGATGTTGTGGATGAAGATCTCGATGCCGAAGCAGGCGCCGTAGGTGACGAACAGCAGCCAGGCGCGGTGGTTGCGGCAGCCTTCGGTGAAACTGGCCCAGCCGCCCTTGCCGGCGCTGGCCGGCAGGTTGCCGGTCTTGCGCAGGTCGTCGTAATTACCGGCCGGGCAATCCTGCGTATAGCGCCAGTAGACAAAAGCCATGACGATCATCATGACGCCCGGGACCACCAGCGCCACGCGCCAGCTCATGGACTGGCTCACGCCCAGCATCACGACGGCCGTAAGCAGCAGCGGCATCAACGCCTGCGCGGCGCCGCCACCCGCATTGCCCCAGCCGGCAGCGGCCGCGTTGGCGGTGCCGACCACCTTGGGCGAGAACATCACCGACGTGTGGTACTGGGTGATGACGAAGCTGGCGCCGACCGCGCCGATACCGAGGCGCGCCAGCAGGAAGGTTTCGTAGCTCTGTGCCATGGCCACGCCCAGCACGGGGATGGCGCCGATCAGCAGCAAGCCGGTATAGGTCTTGCGCGGGCCGTAGCGGTCACACAGGGGACCGACCAGCAGGCGGACGAAAATCGTGATCGCCACCGCTGCGATATTGATGTTGGCAATCTGCTCCATCGAGAGGCCGAATTCGCCTTTGATGACGGGCATCAGCGGCGCGCAGGCGAACCACGCGAAGAAACAAATGAAGAAGGCCACCCAGGTCAGGTGGAAGGCGCGCATCGGCGCGCCCTGGAACGAGAAGAGGTTGATGCTGTCTGCTTTGCCGGTCATGATTTTCGTCCTTGGAAAACAAAAAGGCGTCCGCGCTGCTGCCTTGGGCAGAAGCTGCGGACGCCGTTGTCCTGGTGCCGGCCCGTCGTTGGGCCAGCGTTATATGAAGGAGATCGTCATTGATCCTGTTCTCTGTATCAGCAAGAGGCGTGCCACGCGCGGTTCAGGGCGGGGCCGGCAACCGGCGCCTGCTCGACGCTGCATCGCGGTGCACCATTCCCCAAGATGATGCACCGGCGTGCACCACCACCGGCGTCAAGCCGGTGCGAGGTCTTGAGTGAAAGCGTGCGGATCGCTGCCATCCCAGACCCGGCCATCCATCAGCGTGGACGTGCGCAGCGTAGCCGCAGGCAGCGGCGTGCCGGTGCGCTCGGCCGCTTCGCGATACAGGTCGATGCGGTTGACCTGCTGCGCCAGCGCCAGGTAATCGGGATCGGTGCGCAGCAAGCCCCAGCGGCGGTGCTGCGTCATGAACCACATACCGTCGGACAGCCACGGGAAGTTCGCTTCACCGTCCCCGTAAAAGCGCAGGCCGTTATGGCCACGCCAGGCCGCGCCGTCCAGAGGCCCGGCCAGGCAGTACTGCAGCGTCTCACGGCTGGCATTCACATACGCGGGACTGGCCAGCACCTCGGCCGCCGCTTCGCGGTTGGCGCGCGAGGCGTCGAGCCAGCGCGCGGCCTGCAGCAGCGCGGCGATCATCGCGCGGCAGGCATTCGGGTGGGTGGCAGCAAAGGCAGCGCGCGTGCCCAGCGCCTTGCCGGGATGGTTCGGCCATACCTGCTCGCTCGACGCGGCCTGCACGCCCACGCCGTCGGGCAGCGCGCGCTGGCCCCACGGCTCGCCCGCACAAAAGCCATCCATATGGCCGGCCGCCAGGCTGGACGCCATCTGCCCCGGCGGCACCGTCACCACCCGGCAGTCTTTCATCGGATCGACGCCCTGCGCCGCCAGCCAGTAATACAGGAACATCGCGTGATTCCCAGTTGGGAACGTGTGCGCGAGCGTCAGGCGCTGCCCTGCCTGCACCAGGCGCGCCAGCCCGCCCGGCTCTGCTGCTGCGTCGGCCCAGGTGCGCGAGAGCGTGATGTTCTGGCCATTCTGGTTCAGGTTCATCAAGACCGCCATATCGCACTGGCCGGTGCCGATGCCGTTCTGGATCCCGTAGACCATGCCGTACAGTGCCTGCGCCGCATCGAGCTGCCCGCCCACCAGGTGCTCGCGCATGCCGGTCCAGGATTGTTCGCGGCGCAGTGCAAAGCGCACACCATATTGTTCATCGAAGCCCAGCACCGACGCCATCACCAACGGCGCGCAGTCGGCCAGCGGCATGAAGCCGATGCGGATGGTCTCGATCTCGGGACGGTCGGTACCGGCGATCCATGCGCCCTTGCCTGCCAATGTCATAGATATCCTGGTGTTCTTATTAGCTGCGGGGGCGCTCAGCCCAGCAGGTCTTCCACGTCGATCAGGCGCTGCGCGACGTCGACCAGCTTCATGTTCTTGTTCATGGCCAGGCTGCGCAGGCGCTGGTAGGCCTGGTCTTCGGTCAGCTGGTAACGCGTCATCAACATGCCCTTGGCGCGGTCGAGCACCTTGCGCTCAGCCAGCTTTTGCCGGGTATCGCTCAATTCATCGAGCAGCCGTTGCTCGCGCCGGAAGCGCGCCAGCGCGACGTCGAGCACCGGCTTGACGCGCTCGGCCTGCAGGCCGGCGACGATGTACGCCGACACGCCTGCTTCGAGTGCGGCGTCCATGCTGGCCGGGGCGTCGTCCTCGGTGAACAGCACGATGGGCCGGCGCGCGTCGCGGGTGGCGATCACGATGTGTTCGAGCACGTCGCGTGCGTCGGACTCGCTGTCGAGGATGATCAGATCGGGCTGCAACTGCGCGATGCGTTCAGGCAGGAACACGTCGGCGGGGAGCGACGCGATCAGGTCGTAGCCTGATTCGAGCAGGCCGATGCGCAGCGCGGTGCTGCGCCTGGCCTGCGCCGCCTGGGCCGCATCGGGGTCGGCGCCGGGTGCCGTTGCGGACAACACGACGACAATGCGCAAATGTGGAATTGTTGTGTCTCGCGATTTCATGCTGTTTTTGCATGCAAGAATCGTACCTTGCGAGGATGATGCACTGGGGCAATGCCCTTCTTATGCGTGTACTGACTGTCGAGATATGCGTCAACCGCATATCTTTCCAATGGGCAACTTAACAATTATTCGTTTTGTGAATCGCAGGAATCACGAATGAAAAGTTTTCTTATGTCTCGAGGACTCTTATACTGCAACGCAACATGACAATATTTAACCAGGAGCGCAACATGACTGCAGCTATCCAGCAAACCAATTTCTTCGCAGCGGCCATCGCCGCCATCCGTAGTTTCTCGCAAGACCTGTACATCGCCCACGGCGGTTACGCTCCATCGGTGCGGGGTTAATCATGCATCCACTCGAATACCTGACCATCGCCCTGGCCGTGCTGACCGTTGCCGCCCGCGTCTCGATGTACCTGCCACGTCCGCCAAAAGGCCCGTTCAAGGCAATGTAAGCAATAGGGCAAACGCCCCGTTCAAGGCGGAATAATCCACCTGTTTTACCCAGCGCCGGCCGTATTGACATACTGCCGGCGTTTGTATTTATAGCAAAAAAACCTTTTCCAATCCGCGCGCCGTGGCAAGTGGCTGCGCTAGAATGCATTCGCATTTCTGGCCAGAAAGCCCCTTCTTTCACTTACCACATACCCATGCGCACACCTGCACTCACCCTCTTTGCGGCCTCGTTCGCGGCCTCGCTGGCATCGTTCGCACTGCCGGCAGCAGCAGCACCCACGCCCATCACCCTCGACCAGGCCATGAGCCATCCCGACTGGATCGGCACGCCGGTGGAAGACGCCTGGTTCAGCTGGGACAGCAAGCAGGTGTACTACAAGCAGAAGCGCACCGGCTCGCCCCTGCGCGACACGTTCCAGGCCGGCGCGAACGCCGGCAAGGCGCAGATGGTCAGCGACACCGAGCTGGCGAAGATCGACAGCGCCGACGTGGTCTACAACCGCAACAACACGCGCATGCTGGTCATCCGCAACAACGACCTGTTCGAGCGCGACCTGAAATCGGGCCAGCTGGTGCAGGTCACGCGTGGCGCGAGCCGCATCGGCAACGCGCAGTACGCGGCCGACGAGCACTCGGTGCAGTACCGCATCGGCACCGACTGGTATGTGTGGGACCGCGTCACCCGGGTCACCGGTCCGGCCGCGCTGCCGCGCGCGGCGAAGGATCCGAACGCACCGGAAGACGATGCCTACCGCGCGACCGAGCTGCGCCTGATCGAGCACCTCAAGCGCCAGAAGGATGACCGCGACGCGCTGCGCGCCCGCAACGACGAACTGCGCCGGGTCGATGCCTCGATGGCGCCAACGCCCGTCTACTTGGGCGACAAGGTCACGCTGGAGGCAAGTTCCCTGTCGCCGGACGGCCGCTGGCTGCTGGTCGTCACCGCCGCCAAGAGCGCCGACAAGGGCCGCGTGGGCAAGATGCCGCGCTACGTGAACGAATCGGGTTACGAAGAAACGGAAGACGTGCGCACGCGCGTGGGTCGCAACATGCCGCCGGCGCATTCGCTGAAACTGGTCGACCTGCGCACCAATACCGTCAAGGACATCGGCTTCGACACCCTGCCCGGCATCACCGTCGATCCGCTGGCTGCGCTGCGCGCTGCCGCCAAGAAGGATCCGCTCAAGGGCAACCGGCCAGTGGTCGTCTCGGGTGGCCGCAACGCGATCGACTGGAGCAGCAACGGCGCCAACGTCGCCGTGATGCTGCGTTCGGTAGACAACAAGGACCGCTGGATCGCCAGCGTCGACCTGCGTGACGCCAAGCTCAAACCGCTGAACCGCGTGACCGACGGCGCCTGGGTCAATTACGACAACGCCGAATTCGGCTGGCTGCCGGACAACCGCACGCTGTGGTACCTGTCGGAAGAATCGGGCTACTCGCACCTGTACACCCAGGACACCATGGGGTCGGCCGCGCCACGTGCGCTGACCTCGGGCAAATGGGAAGCCAGCGACGTGCGCTGGAGCGCGGATGGCAGCACCGCCTACATGCTGTGCAACCACGAAGCACCGGGCGACTACGAAGTCTGCGCCGTGAGCGCCAAAGGCGGCGCGGTGCGCGAAGTGACGAAGCTCGACGGCGTCGAACGCTTCAACCTGTCGCCGGACCAGAACAAGCTGCTGGTGCACTGGTCGTCGAGCTACACGCCGATTCAGATCGCGACCGTGCCCGTCTCGGGCGGCGCCGCCACCAAACTGACCGACACCCGCACGCCGGACTTCAAGGCGCGTGAGTGGATCGAGCCGCAATACGTGGCCGTGCCATCGAGCGCCGGCGGCGATCCGGTGCATGCCAAGCTGTATCGCCCGGCCCAGCTGGAAGCCGGCAAGACCTATCCGGTCGTGATGTTCGTGCACGGCGCCGGCTACCTGCAGAACGTCAGCAAACGCTATCCGGTGTACTTCCGCGAGCAGATGTTCCACAACCTGCTGGTACAACAGGGGTACATCGTGCTGGACATGGATTACCGCGCCTCGAAAGGCTATGGCGCCAAATGGCGCACCGCGATCTACCGCCAGATGGGCCACCCGGAACTGGACGACTACCTCGACGGCGTGAAATACCTGGTCGGCCAGCAGCAGGGCGACGCCAACAATATCGGCGTGTATGGCGGCAGCTACGGCGGCTTCATGACCTTCATGGCCCTGATGCGCGCACCGGACGTGTTCAAGGCCGGCGCCGCGCTGCGCCCCGTGACCGACTGGACCAGCTACAACCACGAGTACACGGCCAACATCCTCAACACGCCGGACATCGACCCGGAAGCGTATAAAAAATCGTCGCCGATCGAGTACGCGCAGAACCTCAAGGGCCACCTGCTGATCTCGCACGGGATGATCGACGATAACGTGCTGTATCAGGACTCGGTGCGCATGGCGCAGCGCCTGATCGAGATGAAGAAGGACCACTGGGAGATGGCGAGCTACCCGCTCGAGCGCCATGGCTACGTGCAGCCGGAAGCGTGGTACGACCAGTACCGCCGGATCTATCAGCTGTTCGAGCGCTCGCTCAAGCAGAAGTAATCGACGCGCCGGCAACCGCCGCGCATACCCTGCGTGCATAGGCATTACAGGATGTAAGCGCGATTGCCGGCGGCGCGCGGCTGGTGCACCTTATGACAACAACCACGTCATGAGGTCCTGCCATGCCACGCTCGCGCGCCGCCGCCCTGCCCGTCGCTTTGCCCCTCCTTGCAGCGACCCTGCTGCTGGCCGCCTGCAGTGCGCCCGAGCAGATGAAAGAGGATAGCGCCGCCGCACCGCCGCCCCCTCCTGCGCCCTCTACCGTGGTTGAAGTCAGCGGGAGCAGCAACCGCAATATCTCCCCCTATCACGGCTACGCGGGTGCGCCGCCGACAAGCATGCAGCGTCGCGTCGCCACGAAGCCTTACGTGATGCCCTACCCGTCCCCGAGCTACGCACCCGGCGCCGAGCGCTTCCCCGACGCCCAGGCCAACCGCGCGGTGCTGGTCGAAGAACAACCCGTATCCACCTTCAGCAGCGACGTCGATACCGCGTCGTATGCGTACGTGCGGCGCCAGCTGAGCGCCGGCCGCCTACCGCCACCGGCCGCCGTGCGGGTCGAGGAAATGGTGAACTACTTCCCCTATGCCTATACCGCACCGAACAAGGCCAGCCAGCCATTCGCGCTGACCACGGCCATCATGCCCAGCCCCTGGAATGCGGACAACCAGCTGCTGCACGTGGCCGTGCGCGGCTACGATCTGCAGCGCGCCGAACGGCCGCCGATGAACGTCGTGCTGCTGGTCGACGTGTCCGGCTCGATGGCCCCGCAAGACCGCCTGCCGCTGCTCAAGCAGGGCTTTCGCCTGTTTGCACAGGGCTTGCGCGAACAGGACCGGGTGGCGATCGTCACCTACGCCAATGGCACGACGGTGGCACTCGAGCCGACCACGGGCGGCGACAAGCAGAAGATCGTGGACGCCATCGATGCGTTGCAGGCAGCTGGCGGCACGGCCGGCCGCGATGGCCTGGAGCGCGCCTACGCCATGGCCCAACGCCACTTCGATGCGAAAGCCGTCAACCGCATCATCCTGGCCACCGACGGCGACTTCAATATTGGCGTGACCGACCCGCGCCAGCTCGAAACCTTCATCGCCGACAAGCGCAAGAGCGGCGTCTACCTGTCGATTTTTGGCGTTGGCGACGGCAACCTGAACGATGCGCTGATCCAGCGCCTGACCCAGTCGGGCAATGGCAATGCGTCCTACATCGACTCGCTGCTCGAAGCGCGCAAGGCGCTGCAGGGCGAGCTTGGCTCGACCATGTTCCCGATCGCCAACGACGTCAAGATGCAGGTCGAGTTCAACCCGGCCCGCGTGGCGGCCTATCGCCTGATCGGCTACGAGACGCGCATGCTGACGCGCCAGGACTTCAAGGACGACAAGGTCGATGCGGGCGACATGGGCGCCGGCCACACGGTGACCGCGATCTACGAAATCACGCCAGCGGCGCGTGCTGCCAAACTGGTCGACCCGCTGCGCTATGGCGCCGGCAAGAAAGCCGCACCTGCGGGCAAGAATAACGAGCTGGCGTTCGTGCGGGTGCGCTACAAGCTGCCGGGCGAGAGCAAGAGCCGCCTGGCCGAGCAGCCGGTGCGCCCTACAACGGCGCGCGCCACGCTGGCCGCCGCGCCGGCCGACCAGCGCTTCGCCGTGGCGGTGGCCGCGTTCGGCCAGCGCCTGCGCGGCGAGCCGCAGTTGAGCGACTACAGCTATGCCGACATTGCCACGCTGGCGAACGACGCCCGGGGCGACGATCCGGACGGCTATCGCGCCGAGTTCGTCAAGCTGGTGCGGATGGCGGAATCGCTGGGCCAGGCCGGGGCGACCGGGCGGCCTTGATGTGCCAGGTGTGACGAATGTTGGCGGCAAGCGATCAGCGACACATAAAACCGTCGTTCCCGCGCAGGCGGGAACCCAAGTTTGCCCGCGTTGCCTCGGCGTTCGATCGAATCGGTAGAGTCACTGACTTAGGTTCCCGCCTTCGCGGGAACGACGGGCTGATACTAACGATTGACGACCTGCATCGGTATCACGCGACACGCGAAACCGTCGTTCCCGCGCAGGCGGGAAGCCAAGTCTGCCCGCGTCGCCGCGGCGTTTGATCGTCGCGGTATCGTCACTAACTTAGGTCCCCGCCTTCGCGGGAACGACGTGCTGATACTAACGATTGACGACCTGCATCGGTATCACGCGACACGCGAAACCGTCGTTCCCGCGCAGGCGGGAACCCAAGTGTGCCCGCGTCGCCGCGGCGTTTGATCGACGCGGTATCGTCACTGACTTAGGTTCCCGCCTTCGCGGGAACGACGTTTGATGCTAACGACTGACGGCCTGCTGTGCCTCGACGCCCAGCATGTCCAGCAGCGTCAGCGCCACCACCTTGGTAGCGCTGCGCAAGTCTTCCAGCGCCAGCCGCTCGTCGGCCTTTTTCGCGTTGGCCTCCATGACCGTGCGCGGCCCGGCCCCATACAGCACGGCCGGAATACCGCACTCGCCATACAGGCGCGCATCGGCATACAGCGGCGTGCCCACGGCGGGAATCGCTTCGCCCAGCACGGCGTGCGCATTGCGGCGCAGGCTCTCGACCAGCGGCTGCGCGCCGGGCAGCGGGCGCAGAGCCTGCGACAGCAGCAGGCGCTTGATCTCGAGCCGGATGCCGGGCATGCCGTCTACCGCGTCGTTGATCAGCGCGCGCACCTGCGCTTCGACCGCGACCGGGTCTTCTTCGGGAATCATGCGCCGGTCGAGCTTCAGCACGACCTTGCCCGGTACCACATTGGTATTTGTGCCGCCGTCGATGCGCCCGACCAGCATCGTCGGCGAATCGATGCCGGGCACGCCCGACTTGATGGTCTTGAGGCGTGGCAGGTCGCCGTAGATGGCGTTCAGCACCCGCGTGGCTGCCTGCAGCGCATCGACCGCTGTGTCGGGCATCGCGCCGTGGCCGGCCTTGCCATGCACCGTCACTTCCAGCTGCAGGCAGGCGTTGTGCGCGGTGATGATGCTGTAGCCGAAACCGGCAGCGATCACGTAATCGGGCTGCGTCAGGCCCTGCTCCAGCAGCCAGCCCGGCCCCAGCAGCCCGCCGAATTCTTCGTCATAGGTAAAGTGCAGCTCGACGCCGCCACGCAGCGGCGTGCCCAGTGCTTCGAGCGCGCGCACCGCGAACACATAGGTGGCAAAGTCGCTTTTCGATACCGCCGCCGCGCGCCCGTACAGGTAGCCATCTTCGATCACCGCGCCATACGGCGGATGGGTCCAGCCCTCGCCCGGCGGCACCACGTCGCCATGCGCATTGAGCGCGAGCGTCGGTCCGGCCCCGCCATACGGCCGGCGCACGATCAGGTTCGTAATGCTTTCCAGGCCATAGTCGATGACATGCTGCGCTGGCAACGCATGCCGCTCGACGGGCCAGCCGGCGCCCTCCAGCATGTCGGCCACGGCCTCGGCGTGCGGCGCGTTGTTGCCCGGTGGCGTATCGGTGGGAATCCGCACGACGGCCTGCAGAAAGCCCACTTCGTCATCGAAGTGGGCATCGATCCAGTCGGTCAGGCGTGTCTGCAATGCGTTCATGGTGTGTTTCCTGTCTTGGCGCCGGCCTCGAACCAGGCCTTGATCACGGCGCGTTCGGCATCGGTCATGTGCGTCAGATTCGCCAGCGGCATGGCCCTGGTTTGCACGGTCTGCTGGTAGACGCGCGCGGCGTTCTGGCCGATCTGTTCGGGCGTTTCGAGCATGACGCCCAGCGGTGCGGCCGCAAAGCCGGGCTGCGTCGGCTGCGCTGCATGGCACGAGACGCAGCGCGCCCCCATGATCGTGCGGACCTCGGCAAAGCGTGCTGCATCGGCCGTCGCGGTAGTTACCACCGGATCGACGTGCACCGGCCGGGCTGGCGCCAGCAGCACGCCAAGTCCCAGCAGCAGCACGGCGCCCGCGACAGGGTAAAGCCATTCGATCCGGCCCTTGTGGCGCAGGTTGAAGAAGTGGCGGATCAACACGCCGGCCAGCATGATCACACCCAGCACCGCCCACGCATGCGGGTGGTTGTAGGTCATCGCATAGTGGTTGCTGATCATGATGAACAGCACCGGCAGCGTGAAGTAATTATTGTGGACGCTGCGTTGCTTGGCCTTGATGCCGTGGACCGGGTCGGGCTTCTGCCCCGCCAGCATCGCATTGACCATTTTGCGCTGGCCGGGAATGATCAGCATCGCCACGTTCGCGACCATCATCGTGCCGATCATCGCGCCCACGTGCAGGTAGGCCGCGCGGCCGCTGAGCAGGTGTGTGAGCACCCAGCTGCTGCCAACCAGGAACAGGAAGACCGTCGCGCCGAAGGCCAGCGGGCGCTGCACCAGCGGTGAGCGACACAGCAGGTCGTAGACGATCCAGCCCACGACCAGGCTGCCGCTGCCGATCCCGATCGCCTGCCCGCTCGACAGATCGGCCACGCTGCGGTCGATCATCATCGCTTTCGCGTTCATGTAATACACGATGATGAGCAGCGCAAAGCCCGACAGCCATGTGGAATAGGCTTCCCACTTGAACCAGTGCAGCTCCTTTGGCAGTTCGGCAGGCGCCACCAGGTATTTTTGCGGGTTGTAGAAGCCGCCGCCGTGCACGGCCCACAGCTCGCCGGCGACGCCCTTGCGCTCGAGGTCCGAGCCAGGCGCCGGCGGCTTGATCGTGTTGTCGAGCCAGACGAAGTAGAACGATGCGCCGATCCAGGCGATGCCGGTGATGATGTGCAGCCAGCGCACCAGCAGATTGAGCCATTCGAGAACGTAGGGGGCCAGGTATCCGGGGTCGAACATGGGCGTCCTTCAGGGTCGCAGATTCAAGGGAACATACGCAAGCGCGCCAGTGCAACCACGGCGACCGACGGCTTGACGATACGCTGATTTCCATTTCTGCAACAACAAAATCGGCGTATATTCGACATATCCGACTCGATATACAACCAAGATTGCACGGCCATGTCCAGCCTTCCCCGCAACCTCGACCTGCACCTGATCCGCATCCTCTACCTGCTGCTGGTGGAGAAAAACGTCTCGCGCGTGGCGCTCAAACTGAATCAGCCGCAGCCGTCGATCTCGGCCTCGCTGCGCAAGCTGCGCGAGCTGACGGGCGATCCGATCCTCGTGCGCGGCGCGCGCGGCATGGTGCCCACGCAGCACGGCGAGGGTCTGCTCAAGCCCGCCAAGCGCATTCTGGACGAAGCGGAGAGCCTGTTCGTGCGCAAGGCGCCGTTTCAGCCTGAAGACGCTACGCGCACCTTCCACATCGCCGCGCCGGATTACCTCGATGCGCGCTTCCTGCCCAACGTGGTGGCGCTACTGCGCCGCGGCTCGCCCGGCAGCAAGGTCGTGATCCATGCGCTGGGGCCAGGCCAGGATTATCTGCGCATGCTGTCCGACGGCGACATGGACCTGGTGATCGCCAACTGGGACGAGCCGCCGGCGCACCTGCACATCTCGAAGCTGTTTGAAGACCCGATCATCTGCACGATGCGCGCCGACAGCCCGTATGCGCGACGTACGGCGCCGGACGCAATGACGCTCGAGGATTATCTCGACCTGCCCCACGTCGCCCCGACCCAGATGCTGCCCGGGTACCACGGCGTGATCGACGCGCATCTCGAGCGCCTCGGCCTGCAGCGCCGCGTGGCGGTGGAGTCGCCCTACTTCGGCGTGATCCCATACATGCTCACGCAGAGTGACCTGGTCCTGACCACCGGCCGCCAGTTCATCCGCGCCTACGAGAAGACGCTGCCTTTGAAAAGCTTCACGGTGCCGGTGAAGTTTCCGCCGATGCGCTTTTATCAGTTGTGGCACCAGCGCGTGCACCAGTCGACCGAGCACAAATGGCTGCGCGATCAGGTCAGCAGCGCCGCGCGCGCCCTGGTGCAGGGCTAGTTCTATATGCGCAGGCTGCTGGCAGCCATCCGCCAGGCGATATGGGCACAGCCACCGCCAGCCCGTATGATCGATCGCTTGACCACCATGGAGCGCAGATGACCACGATCGCGACGCTGAACGCCTGCGAGGCCGCCGACTTTGTCGAGGCCCTGAGCGGCATCTACGAACATTCGCCCTGGATTGCGGCGCGCGCGGCGCCCGCCCGCCCGTTCGCCAGCCTGGCTGCGCTCAAGCGCGCCTTGCAGTCGCTGGTGGACGCGGCCAGCATCGACGAACAACTGGCGCTGCTGCGCGCTCACCCGGAACTCGCTGGCAAGGCGGCGATCGCCGGTGGCCTGACGGCCGAATCCACGAGCGAGCAAGCCAGCTCGGGACTGGACCGCTGCACGCCGCACGAGTACGCGCAGCTGCATGCGCTCAATGCCGACTACAACGGCCGCTTCGGCTTTCCGTTCATCCTCGCGGTCAAGGGCCCGACCGGCCAGGGTCTGTCGCGCCAGGCCATCATTGCCACCTTCGAGCGGCGCATCGGCAATGCGCGCGGGGACGAGCTGCGCGAAGCGCTGCGCCAGGTGCACCGCATCGCGGAGATCCGGCTGAACGCACTGCTGGGCGTGACGCCGTCGCTTGGCGCGCGCGTGATGGACTGGTGCGAAACGCTGGGCGCCATCAGCGACGTTGAGACGAACCTGACCTGCGCCTACATGACGCCGGCCCACCAGCGCACCGCCGCGTGCATCGCCGGCTGGATGCGCGCGGCCGGCATGACGGTCCACATCGACGCGGTGGGCAACGTCGTCGGCCGCTACGCCGCCGCGCAGCCGGGCGCAAAAACGCTGGTGACCGGTTCGCACTACGACACCGTGCGCGATGGCGGCAAGTACGACGGGCGCCTGGGCATCCTGCTGCCGATCGCCGTCGTCGCCGACCTGCACGAGCGCGCCCAGCGCCTGCCGTACAACGTGGAAGTGATCGCGTTTGCCGAAGAAGAAGGCGTGCGTTTCCGCAGCACGTTCCTGGGCAGCAGCGCGGTTGCGGGCAGCTTCGACATGGGTTTATTAAGCGCGGTCGACAGCGAGGGCGTCACGCTCGGGGACGCGCTGGCGCAGGCTGGCCACTATCCTGCGCATATCGCCGCCATCGCACGCGATCCTGCGTCGTTCCTCGGCTTTGTCGAAGTCCACATCGAGCAAGGCCCGGTGCTGCTCGAACGTGGCTTGCCGCTGGGCGTGGTGAGCGCGATTGCCGGCAGCTCGCGCTATATCGTCGAACTGCGCGGCGTGGCCAGCCACGCCGGCACCACGCCGATGGCCATGCGGCGCGATGCGGCCGCCGCCGCTGCCGAGATCGTGCTGCTGGTGGAAGCGCGCTGCCGCCAGGGCGCGGCGCTGGTCGGCACGGTCGGTCAGCTTGAGGTGCCCGGCGGCTCGGTCAACGTGATCCCCGGCGCCTGCCGCCTGTCGCTCGACATCCGCGCCGCCGACGATGCGGTGCGCCTGGCTGCGGTGGCCGATATCCTCGCCGGCATCTGCGCCATCTGCGCCGCGCGCGGCATCGGCGAACGGCTGGTCAAGCTGCTAAAGATCGACGCGGTGCCGTGCGCACCGCGCCTGATGGCGCAACTGGGCGCAGCGGTCGAACGGGCAGGCCTGCCCCATTTCGACCTGCCCTCCGGCGCCGGCCACGACGCCATGCGCATGGCAGAATTGACCGACGTGGCGATGCTGTTCGTCCGCTGCGGCAACGGCGGGATCAGTCATAATCCGCTCGAGACGATGACGGCGGACGATGCCGATATCGCGGGACAGGTGTTGCTGGACTTTCTAAAAAACTTCAGCGAGACGCCAGGTTGACGGCGTTTCACAAGCGCCGTGTTCAGGATGTGCCAAAGCTGATGAAGGTACGTTGCGACCGGTCGCGAGCCACCAGTACACGGGCCTGCTCCACCGGCACACAATCCTGCAGCGTGAACGCCGCTGCCTGCGCCTTCACGGCTTCGGCGACCCTTGCGGGCTCTGTCACGACGTCATAGGTCCCGCGCTTGAACCTCAGATGCTCGATACCGTCGTCGCCAGCTTGTGCCGGCTTGACGACGACCAGCGACCAATGGTGTTCATCGCCAGTAAATTGCGTGCGTTTCAAGTAGCCATTCACGCGCTTCGCAACCGGCCCCTCGGCAGATAGTGTGCTTTGGTAGGGTGTCATCGGACATAGCAACGTCCCGGCGGGCCAGTCCAGCCCCGCCAGCAGCACGACGGCGTCGGGACGCAGTTGCGACAGCTGGCGATCTAGCGGGTGCTGCTCCTGCGCACAGGCGCCAAGCATCAGCAATCCCAGGACGATGACAGACAGGGGCGATCCGACCCGCGTGAACGCGGTGATCACGCAAGCCCTTTCAACACGTCCGCCAGCTTGCCGAACAATTCATCCACATGCTGGCGCTCCATGACAAGCGGCGGCGACAGCGCGATGATGTCGCCCGTCGTGCGGATCAACAGCCCGTCGGCGAATGCCGCCTTGAGCGCCGCATAGCCACGCGCGCCCGGCTGGCCCGGGATCGGGGCCAGCTCGATGCCGGCGATGATGCCGAGCGAGCGCAGGTCGATCACGTGCGGCAGGCCGCGCAGCGACTGCAGCGCTTCTTCGAAATACGGCTGGATGGCCGCCGCATTGGCCAGTACGCCCTGCTCGGCAAACACGTCGAGCGTGGCCAGCGCTGCGGCGCAGGCCAGCGGGTGGCCCGAATAGGTATAGCCGTGAAACAGCTCGATGCCGGGCGGCGCGTCCATGAACGCGTCGTGGATAAAGCCCTTGGAAAACACGGCGCCCATTGGCACGGCGCCGTTGGTGATGCCTTTGGCGGTCGTCATCATGTCGGGTTCGACGCCGAACCAGTCGCCCGCAAACGGCGTGGTCAGGCGGCCAAAGCCCGTGATGACTTCATCGAAGATGAGCAGGATGCCGTGCCGGTCGCAGATCGCGCGCAGCCGCGCCAGATAGCCCTTGGGCGGAATCAAGACGCCGGTCGAACCGGCCACCGGCTCGACGATCACGGCGGCAATCGTCGACGGATCGTGCAGCAGCAGCATGCGTTCGAGGTCGTCGGCCAGTTCGGCGCCATGTTCGGGCTCGCCGCGCGCGAACGCGTTGCGTTCGGGGTCGTGCGTGTGGCGCAGATGGTCGACACCCGGCAGCAGCGGGCCGAACGCCTTGCGGTTGGCGCCGATGCCACCAACCGACAGCCCGCCGAAGCCCACGCCGTGATAACCGCGCTCGCGGCCGATCAACCGCGTGCGCCCGCCTTCGCCGCGCAGCCGGTGGTAGGCCAGCGCGATCTTGAGTGCGGTGTCGACCGCTTCCGAACCGGAGTTGGTATAAAACACATGGGAGAAACGGCCACCGCTGAAATCGATCAGCCGTTCGGCCAGCTCGAACGCGGCCGGATGCCCCATCTGGAACGTGGGTGCGAAGTCGAGCTGGCCGGCCATCTGCGCAATCGCCGCCGCGATCGTTGGCTGGCCGTGCCCGCACGGCACGCACCACAGGCCGGCGGCGCCGTCGAGCACCTGGTTGCCGTCGACGTCGCGGTAGTACATGCCTTCGGCCGAGACCAGCAGGCGCGGGTCATGTTTAAAATCGCGGTTGTTCGTGAAGGGCATCCAGAAGGATGCCATGGTGCTGGGCCTGGCCTGGTGCATGAAGTATCTCCTGCCTCGATGGCGATGGTAGATGGTGACAGTAAAGCGCGTGGCGCTTGTCTGTACGCCCCGAGTCGATGGTATGCTAACGCTTACAACTATGACAATGCAAACCCATGTCGACTTATAGCACCCCTGTACTGACCACCCAACGCCTGATGCTGCGCCCGCTGGCCGCCACCGATGCACGGGCCTTGTACACCATTTTTTCCGACCCTGCCGTCGTGCGCTACTGGAGCGCCGAGCCGTGGACCGACATCTCGATGGCCGACACTGCCATCGCGCGCGCGCTCGAAGCCTACCGCGACGAGACCGAGCTGCGCTTTGCCATCGAGCTGGCGGGCAGCCGCGAAGTGATCGGCACCGTCGCCCTGCACCACTTCTATAACCAGTACAACCGCTGCGAACTGGGCTACGCCATCGCCAAGGGCCACTGGGGCAATGGCTATGCCAGCGAAGCGATCGAAGCCGTGCTCGATCACGGCTTCAACGAGGTCGGCATCAACCGGGTCGAGGCCGACATCGACCCGCGCAACGACGCGTCCGCCCACGTGCTGGAAAAACTCGGTTTTCGCAAGGAAGGCTTCATGCCGCAGCGCTGGCGCGTGCACGGCGAATACGCCGACACCGTGTTCTACGGCCTGCTGCGCGATTACTGGAACGAACGCAAGGCGTCCTGACGACACTGCAAAGGCCTCCCATGAAAACCATCGCAGCGTGTTCAACCCTGGCGCTTGGGGTTCTCGGGTTGGTCCCACAATCGGTCGCGGCGCAGGCCACGGTGCCGGCCTGGCGCGAGATCACGATCTACGCCAGCGACGCCAGCTATCCGCAGGCACTCGTGCGGCGTGGCGTCCAGGGCATGGTCACGATCGAACTCACGCCCGGCACGCGGGGCCGCAAGGCTGCAGCGACGGTGCGTGAGTCATCGCGCTCGGCCGACCTCGACGCGTTGGCCCTCGGTATGGCCAGGCGGCTCGATATCACGGGCGCGGACGGCGCCGCCAGCGGGATGGTCACGTACCGCTTCCGCAAGGATCACACTTCGACCATCGCCACCAAGACCTGCGCTGACCTGAACGTCGATGTGGCCTACCACATCGCGACGTTCCCGGAGCGCAGCCTGCGCGAACTGCCGGTGTTCTACGAGAGCGTCGGCAAACTGATCTACAGCTTTCAACGCGAAGGCGCAAGCCGGACATTCCCGCCGGCCGACACGCTGTTTGACGCGACGCTGGCCGGCTGCGCGCGCACGCCGCAGACGGGCATGCTCGACGTGATGCGCCAGGAAGCGCTCAAGCTCACCGCGCCGTAGCAGTCATCGTGCAGCGCCGCCGTATTGACAGGCAAAACCGTGCCCCACTCATCCACGCTCACGACCGCTCGCCCCAAAAATCGCACCGTTCGTCGGATCGCCCTTGGCCTGGGCCGGCTGCGTCCCTACAGTAGGGTCATCACTCTTTGAAAGGACTGCACGTGAAAACCATTCATACGCCCGCCAGCCGCTTCCAGTCGATCCTGCGCAATGCCGAAGTGGCCGGCCGCACCACCTGGCGCCTGGCCAAATCCGGTGCGCGCTACCTGACCCGCATGCCGTGGCCGGTGCTTCTGGTGCTCGCGATCGCGCTCGCCGCGCTCCTCACCATCGTGCCGATCGTGCTGGCCCTGTTCGTTGGCCTGCTGGTGCTCAAGTTCGTTGCCGTGGCCGTATTTGGCCGCCCACAGCGCCGCCTGCGCCACACGAGCGAGCAATAAATCATGGCAGCGGTCCAGATCAACCGCGCGCTCGACTTCGTGCGCGACGCCATGCGCGAAGCGGGCGCCCTGTGGTGGCGCTTCTTCGACTGGCTCGCGCTGATCGAATGGCGCCAGCTGTACCTGGTCTGGTTTTTGGGCTTCGTCGCGGGCCTGTTCGTCAACCTGGTCGAACCGGCGAGCTGGTTCATCCTGGTCTCGTTTGGCGTCAAGGTGCTCGCCGGCGGCAAACGCCGCGCCGAATTGCTGGCGCGCGATGCGTCGAGCAAGGCCGACGTGGCCAATCTCGAACGGCGCCTGACCGAGGCGCAGATGGCCACGCTCCAGGCCCAGGTCGAGCCGCACTTCCTGTTCAACACGCTGGCGCTGATCGGCCAGCTGATCGAAACCGATCCGAAGGAAGCCGCGCGTGTGCACGGCCACCTGATCGAGTACCTGCGCGCGTCGCTGCCGCAGATGCGCGGCGCGATGGGCAAAGGCGGCACTGGCGGTACGCTGGGCAAGCAGGTCGAACTCTCGCGCGCTTATCTGGCCATCATGCAGGCGCGGATGAAGGAACGGCTCCAGGTCCGCTTCGAGGTGCCCGATTTTCTGGGCAGTGCGCCGTTCCCGCCGATGATGCTGCAGACGCTGATCGAGAACGCGATCAAGCATGGGCTCGAACCCAAGGTCGCGGGCGGCACGATCGTCGTGCGCTCGCGGGTCGAAGGCGCCACGCTGCATGTCGATGTCCTCGACGACGGTGTCGGCTTCAACCTGCATGCCGGCAGCGGCGTGGGCCTGGCAAATATCCGCGAACGCCTGGCGCTGTTGTACGGCACGTCGGCCGAACTCGTGATCGAAGCACCGGTGACGGGCGGTGCCTGCGTGTCGATTCGCCTGCCGTACCGGATGACCGAAGACGGTTGACCATCCATGCCCACTGCCCTGATTGCCGACGACGAAGCCCTGATGCGCGACCAGCTGCGCTCGCGCCTGCACGAGGCGTGGCCCGAGCTGCGCATCGTCGCCGAAGCCGCCAACGGGGTCGAGGCGGTGGCGCTGGCGGCGCAGCACAAGCCG
The DNA here is from genome assembly GCA_014841835.1 of Oxalobacteraceae sp. CFBP 13730. Taxonomy (GTDB): domain Bacteria; phylum Pseudomonadota; class Gammaproteobacteria; order Burkholderiales; family Burkholderiaceae_D; genus Telluria. The sequence goes on from JACYUQ010000001.1 coordinate 1,016,627, forward strand.
GACATCGCGTTCCTCGACATCCGCATGCCGGGCATGGGCGGCATCGACGCGGCGCGGCAGCTGTACGCCGACTGCCACATCGTGTTCGCCACCGCCTACGATCAGTACGCGGTCGAGGCGTTCGAGCACGGCGCGATCGATTACCTGCTCAAGCCCGTGACGCTGGCGCGGCTCAATACCACGGTGGCGCGCCTGCGCCGCCAGCTCGAGCACAAGCCGCAGGACATCGGCGCCCAGCTGGCGCGGCTGGCGCAACTGGGCGATCAGCTGCTGGGTCGCGCGGCGCCCTCGTCAAAACCATCGTATCTGCGCTGGATCCAGGCCCAGTCGGGCACGAGCCTGCGCATGGTCGCGACGTCCGAAGTGCTGTTCTTCCAGTCCGACGACAAGTACACGCGGGTACAGACGGCCACCGCCCAGCACCTGATCCGCAAGACGCTCAAGGAACTCGAAGAAGCGCTCGACCCGGACGAATTCTGGCGCATCCACCGCTCGACGCTGGTCCGGGTCGATGCGATCGCCGAAGTGCGGCGCGACCTGCGCGGTCGGCAGATGCTCACGCTGCACGGCTATCCCGAGGCGCTGGAAGTGAGCCGCAATCACAGCGCGCTGTTCCAGCAGATGTAGTCGTGCACGACCAACCCGACCGGCCAACTCCCCTGGCGTATGGCGCAGGCGCCAGTTCGCCCATTGCGATCTTCTGGATTTTCCTGCTGCTGGGCCTGCGCTCATTCGGCGGCCCGATCGCCCACCTGGGCTACTTCCGCAACGAATTCGTCCTGCGCCGCCGCTGGGTGGACGACGCGCGCTATGGCGAGCTGGTCGCGCTGTGCCAGTTCCTGCCCGGCCCAGCGTCGAGCCAGGTCGGTTTCGCGCTCGGCGTGCTGCGCGGTGGCGGTGTACTGGGTGGCTGCGCCGCGTGGCTCGGTTTTACCTTGCCGTCGGTGCTGCTGATGCTCGGCTGGGCGCTCGGTGCCGCCGTCACGACCGGCCCGCTGGCCACTGGCGCAGTGCACGGGCTGAAACTGGTGGCGGTCGCTGTCGTCGCGCAAGCCGTGTGGGGGATGGCGGGCACGCTGACGCCCGACTGGCAACGCAAGGTGATTGCCCTGGCCGCTATCGCAATTGTGGTCGTTGCTGCCGGTCCCGGTGGCCAGTTGATTGCCATCGCGGCCGGTGCGCTGGCCGGCTGGGCCTGGTGCCGCGGCGAGGCACCGCACGGCGCTGCCCCGCTCGCGTTTCCGGTGCGCGTGGCGGGCGGCGTGGCCGCGCTGGTCCTGTGTGGTTTGCTGTTCGTGCTGTTGCCCGTCGCCGCCGCTGCCACGCAGTACCGGCCACTCGCCTTGTTTGATGCCTTCTACCGGTCGGGCGCGCTCGTGTTCGGCGGCGGGCACGTGGTGTTGCCGTTGCTGCAGGCCGAAACCGTTGCCAGCGGCTGGATCGCCAGCGAAACGTTCCTGTCAGGGTATGGGATGGCCCAGGCGCTGCCCGGGCCGCTGTTTGCATTTGCCGCATTCCTTGGCGCGCAGGCCGGGATGAGCGCCACCGCCGTCGGCGGCGCCTGCGTGGCGCTGGTAGCATTGTTCCTGCCGGGCCTGTTGCTCGTCTACGGCGCGCTGCCATTCTGGGCCCGACTGCAGCGCCAGCGCGCGCTGCGCCACGCCGTCATGGGCGCGAATGCCGCCGTCGTGGGCATCCTCGGCGCGGCGCTGTACAACCCCGTCTGGACGGGCGCCGTGCTCGACCTGCGTGACGCCGCCGTGGCGCTGGGCTGCTTCCTGCTGCTGGTGACGTGGCGCGCCCCGGCCTGGCTGGTCGTGGCCCTGGCCGCCGCAACCGGCATACTGATGACGCTGGTCTGACAAGCGTCTCCCATCAAGCAGGGAAATAACGCGTGCTGTCGACATCCTCCATCAGCGTGCCCTGGCGTGGATGCCAATCGAGCACCTCGCGCGTCCAGCTGCACGATGCGGGCACGTCCATGCCGGCGAAATGCGCCAGCGCACCAAAGTGCTGCGCTGCTGCCGCGCGCGCGACGCCCGTCACCGGCACGCCCAGGCGCCGACCGATCGCCGCTGTAATCTCGTGAAACGGCACGCCCTCCTCGGCCACGGCGTGATAGCGCGCACCCGGGGCGGCGCGCTCGAGCGCCAGGCGAAACACGCGCGCGGCATCCAGACGATGCACCGACGACCAGCGGTTGGCGCCATCGTCGACAAATGCCGCCACCCTTTTTGTGCGGGCGAAACCGATCATCATCGGCACCAGGCCGTGATCACCCTCACCGTGCACGGATGGCGGCAGGCGCACGACCGAGGCATTCACACCGCGCGCGACCAGCGCGCTGGCAGCATGTTCCGATGCACGCGGATACGCCGGGCTGAGCGGGAACGCCACATCCTCTTCGGTCGCCGGTCGGCCCTCCACATCAAGCACCATGCCAGAGGTGACGACCAGCGGACGATCCGAGCCTCTGAGCGCCGCGCCCAGCGCCTCGATCGCGCGCCGGTCCTGCTGGCAGTTGGCGGCGTACCGTGAAAAGTCGTGATCGAACGCGGTATGGATTACGCCATCGACCGCCGCGACTGCGTCGCGCAGTCCCTCGACATCGTCGAGCGTGCCGCGCCACGCCCGCACGCCAAGCGCGGACAGCGCCGCCGCGCCGCCTTCCGACCGCGTCAGGCCGGTGACGGTATAGCCGGCGGCGAGTACATCCTGTACCACGGCAGTGCCGACGAATCCGGTCGCACCGGTAATGAATACATGCATGACATCCTCCTGTTGGGTAGATGTCCACTATCGACGGGCTGCGTATCCGGGTAAAGTAGTGACTTTATACGGGTATAAGAGGTAACAGGATGGATGGGGCAACGAGCCGCGACAATCCGCTGGGCAGCTACCTGAAAGACCGCCGCGCCCGCCTCGATCCGGCAGCGCTCGGGCTGGACAGCGTGCGCCGACGCACGCCAGGCCTGCGGCGCGAAGAAGTCGCGCAGCGCGCCAGCATCAGCACCACCTGGTACACCTGGCTGGAACAGGGCCGGGGCGGTGCCCCGTCGGCCGAGGTCGCCGGGCGCATCGCGCGGGCGCTGATGCTCACCGGCGCTGAGCGCGAACACCTGTTCCTGCTGGCCCTGGGCCGGCCACCGGCGCCGCACCATGCACCGCACGCGGCAATCTCGCCGCGCATCCAGCGCGTACTCGATGCATTGCCCGCGAGTCCGGCCTTCGTCAAGACCGCCAGTTGGGATGTGGTCGCCTGGAACCGCGCCGCTGCGGCGGTGTTCGGCTACGACAGCGCCACACCCGAGCAACGCAACATCCTGCGCCGCATCTTTTGTGACCCCGCCACGCGCGCCGCCCAGCGCGACTGGGACAGCGTGGCGCGGTTCGTCGTCGCAGCCTTCCGGGCCGACATGACGCGCGCTGGTGTCGACGTCCATTCGGACCCGCTGGTCCGTGAGCTGCGCCAGCGCAGCCCGGATTTCGACGCGCTGTGGCAAAGCCGGGATGTCGGCACCTACGGCGAAGGCACGAAGCAGTTGCGCCATCCAGTGGCCGGCTGGCTCGCACTGGAATATTCATCGTTTGCCGTCGATAGCCGCCCGGACCTGTCGATGGTCGTCTACAACCCGGCAACGCCGGAGGATGCGGCGCGGATCGTGGCGTTATCGACTGGCTGAGGTTGCACGCATGCCAGGTCCCACAGGCGCAGGACCTGCGTGATCGCGGCATCCATCGCCGCAGCTGAAACGCCGTCGCGTGCCAGCGTCGTCAATCCAAGAAGAAAACTCTCGAACACCGTCGCCAGTGCGCGAGGCTCGGTATCCGGGCGCAGTTCACCTTGCGCAATGCCGCGCTCGACGCAGGCCAGCATGCCGGCGCCGGTACGGGCGCGCGACGCGTCCAGCGCAGCAGTCAGCGTAGCATCGGCATCGCAGCCGGTGCCCACGACGCCCAGCACCACCATGCATCCGGTGGGATGGCCGCTTCCCGCCTGCATGGCGGCCGAGCGACGCAACGCCGTCTCGATGGCCAGACGCGGCGCCATTCCGGTATCCCACAGACAGTCGGTGACGGTGCCGTGCGTGCTCAGATAGCAGCGCACGGTTTCCTGGAACAGGGCTTCTTTCGAACCGAACGCCGCATAGAAACTCGGCGCGGAAATACCTAGTGCGCTCTTCAGCCGGCTGAGCGACGTCGCCTCGTAACCATGTTCCCAGAATAGATGCATGGCCGTGGTCAGCGCGGCATTGCGATCGAATTGTCGGGGTCGGCCCATCTGCGCCATCGTGGTCTCCTTGTCGAATACTTCCATACTAGTCGGTACAAAAGTCATTGACAAGCAGCGCTTGCATCGCCTACATTCGTACCAATCGGTACATAAGTGCCGTGAGCGGTGCTTCGGCGGCGCTTCCCACCCTACAAAGGAGCGCACCATGCAAGCCAAGACTGCCCATCCGCCAAACACTGTGGCCGAAGACGACCGACTTCCCATCGCCGCGTTGCTTGCCCTGGCAATGACCGGATTCATCTGTATTGCGACCGAAACGCTGCCAGCTGGCCTGTTGCCGAATATTTCGGATGAGCTCGGCGTGACGACGGCGATGGCAGGCCAGACCGTCACCGCCTACGCGCTTGGCTCGGTACTGGCCGCCATCCCGCTCACCATTGCCACGGGCGGCTGGCGGCGGCGCAACGTCCTGCTACTGACGATCACCGGCTTTCTCATCTTCAATTCGGTGACGGCCCTCTCATCCAGCTTCTGGCTGACGATGACGGCGCGCTTTTTCGCTGGCGCCGCGGCAGGTCTAGCGTGGAGTCTGCTCGCTGGCTATGCGCGCAAGATGGTGGCCGTGCACCAGCAGGGCCGCGCGATGGCGATCGCGATGGTCGGTACGCCGATTGCGCTCGCGCTCGGTGTGCCGATGGGCACCTGGCTAGGGAATATGCTGGGCTGGCGCAGCGCGTTCGGCATCATGTCGGCGCTGTCGGTGCTACTCATCGGCTGGGTGCTTGCCGTGGTGCCCGATTACGCGGGACAGCCGGCGAGCGAACGCGTCGGCATGCGCAGCGTGCTGGCCACCCCTGGCGTCAAGCCCGTGCTGGCAACGGTCATTGCGTGGATGCTGGCGCACAATATTCTCTATACCTACATCGCGCCGTTCGTCGCGCACGCCGGCTTGCAGGGCCGGGTCGACCTGATCCTGCTGGTGTTCGGCCTGGCCGCATTGATCGGCATCTGGATTGCAGGCCGCACAGTTGATCGCCATCTGCGTACTGCAGTACTGGCCAGCCTGGCGACCTTCGCGCTTGTCGCCCTGTCGTTCATTGCCTGGTCCGATCATCCGCTGGCGATCTATGTCGGCACTGCAGTCTGGGGCGTGACCTTTGGTGGCGCCGCAACCCTGCTGCAAACCGCGCTGGCCGACAGTGCGGGCGCCGGCGCCGATGTCGCCCTCTCGATGAACGTCGTGGCCTGGAACAGTGCGATTGCCGGCGCCGGCGTACTGGGTGGCGTGATGCTGCAAACCTGGGGCGCGCACGCCTTCCCATGGGCCCTGCTCTGCCTGCTTGGCGTTGCACTGGGCATCGTCTGGTCAGCCCGGGCACATGGCTTCAGGAACGGGCCTCGGGCTGGCGGCGCGGTCGTCGTCGGCCATTGATGTGTCAGGCAGTACGGTGCCGATCAGCCGAAGACGCCTTCGTCCGACCCGTCGCCGTCGAAGAACCCGCTCGGCTCGTCGCCATGGTTGCTGTCGGCCAGCGGATCGTCGGCCGCGCCCCGTTCGTCGATGGCGCCGATGCCCGCCTGGTCGGCCAGTGCGCCACCGCTGTTTGCGTCGCCCGTCCCGGCGTCGGCCAGCAGATGATTGGTGCCACCTTCCGCGCCGGCTCCCCCATCATTGTGATCGAGCAGATTGCCGATGCCATGGAACAGGAAGCTGCCGGCGGCCACGCCAGCCGCCGTGGCCGCGATCGTACCCAGCATGCCGCCACCGGCGCCGCTCAGGAAGCCGCCGCTGCGCGTCGATGGCGCCATGCCTTGCGCTGCGCCCTGCACCGGCGCTGGTGTGGATGAATTGCTTTGCGCCGAATTGCCCCACGTATTCGCGTCGAGGAACCCGCCGCTCCCCTTCGTGGTCTGACGTTCCAGCTCGGCGATGCGCGCCTTGGCATTGCCCAGCGCCTGCTCCACCAGCAGCGCGCGCTGCACCAGCAGGTAGGCAGCATCCGGCTGCTCGGCCACGGCGCGCTGAATCAGCGCATCGGCTTGCGGATCTTTCGTCACGCCACGGGCCTGGACCAGCTGGCCCAGGAAGTCCTGCAAGGTTTTTTCGTCTGACGGGTTCATGATGGTCTCCGGTTGGAAGGTACGATATGCTTACATTGTGGGCCCGTTGTCGAAATTTCAAGCATCTTTGGATTGTCTTCGCTGTTCTGACCAAACGAACCAGGAGCGTGCCATGCCTTCCACTGTCGTCCCCTGCCTGCGTTACCACGACACCCCTGCCATGCTCGCCTGGCTGTGCACAAATTTCGGCTTCACGATACGGCGCTGCATCCCGGGCAGTCAGGGCGAAGTCGCGCATGCCGAGCTGACGCTGGGTGATGGCATGGTGATGATCGGCACCCATGCCGAAGACGACTATGGCCGCCTGCTGGCGACACCGGCACAGGCAGGCGGCCTGCTGACGCAAACGATCTGGCTCCATGTGGACGATGCCGACGCCGTGCATGCCAGTGTTATTCACAGCGGCGCACTGATCACCCAGCCGATCGGCGACGCGCCGCAAGGCGGGCGCGCATTCGCCTGCCGCGATCCGGAAGGCCATCTGTGGCAGGTCGGCACCTACGATCCGTGGGGCGCTGCCTGACTGGCTCGGGGCCGCGCTTGTTTGCTATGCTAGCGCCCTTGCGCCGCCTTCATGATCGGGCGGCCCGTCATATTTAGGGAAAGCACATTATGGTTTCGCTGCAAGAGCAGTTACTCAAGGCCGGCCTGGTCGACAAGAAAAAGGTCAAACAGGTCACCCAGGCAAAAAGCAAACAGCACAAGCACGAGCTGCGCACGGGCGTGGAGTCGGTCAACGAGGCGCGCGAAGCGGCGCTCGAACTGCAGCGCAAGAACGCCGAGCGTGCACGCGAGCTGAACACGCAGCGTGATGCCGCCGCTGCGCAAAAAGCCATCCTGGCGCAGATCGCGCAGATGGTGCAGAAAAACAAGCAGCCGAAGGGCAAGGGCGACGTGCCCTACAACTTCACGTTCGGTACCAAGATCGAGCGCATCCACGTGACGTCGCAGATCGTCGAGCACTTGGTCGCAGGCCGCCTGGTGATCGTGCACATGAACGGCAGCTTCGAGCTGGTGCCGCGCATCATCGGCGAAAAAATCGCCCAGCGCGATGCGTCGATCGTCGTGCAGATCAAGAAGAAAGTACAGGAAGTGGAAGAGGACGATCCGTACGCGGACTTCAAGATTCCGGACGATCTGATGTGGTGATGCGGGGTTAAAACGGAGTTGGAACGGCGTTGCGACGCCGTTCCGGCACTAAATTACTTCTTGGTCTTGTCTTCAACGTCCTGGGTCGCCGTCCCGGTCCGGGTGGCGCTTGAGGTACGCTCGGTCTGCTTCTTCGGCTGACCCATGCCTGCCGCCGTGGTTTCCTGCTTGCTGCTGCCCTGGAAATCGGTCGACACCGAGTTCGCGCTGTCTTCCGGCTCAGCTGCAGGGTTGGCGCGCTTGTCCGCAGTGCCCATCACCGGCGCTTTTTGCTGGGCAGCCCCTGCTTTGGCTGGCTGCGGTGTGGTCGGGGTGGTCTGGGCTGCGGCACTTGCCGCGATGACGACGCCACTAAGCAAGACGATCAATTTTTTCATAATAAGCTCCAAGTCGATGTGTATATATCATCACTTTGTGATCAACTTGGCGATTACAAGAGCTGATTGACCGAAGCTCCGTTCATGGCACGCAGACGTTTCTGCGTGCCATGAACACTTTCCTTCAGGACTGCAGGTCCTGTCCCCCAAATGCATTCGGCAACTGCGCCGCTGCCGTGGTCTCGAAGATGGCACCGGTCAGGTTGGTCAGGATCACCGGCAATTCGTTACCACCCAATTCCAGAATCACTTGCCGGCAGGCGCCGCACGGCGCGATCGGGCCTTCGGTCTGGCCGATCACGGCCAGCGCTGCGAAGTCGCCTGGCTTGTAGCCATTGGCAATGGCGCTGAAGAACGCCGTGCGCTCGGCACAATTGCACAGGCCGTAGGCGGCATTTTCCACATTGCAGCCGCGGAAGATGCGGCCATCCTTGCATTCGAGCGCCGCGCCCACCTGGAACTTGGAATACGGCGCGTAGGCCAGCTCGCGCGCGGCGCGCGCTTCATCGATCAGTTTTGTGTAGGTCATGGTGTTTCTTTCAAGGACGGACGATGCGGTGGATCATTGGCTCGGCGGCCGGCTGCGTGTCGCCGATCTGGTAAGCCGCCTGCACCTGACGTACGGCGCGCTCGGCCGCTTCCGCCGAACGTGCATGCACCATTGCCAGCGGCTGGCCAACGGCGATCTGATCACGCAGTTCAACCAGGCCAGTCAGGCCCACGGCGAAGTCGATGCTGTCCTGTGGCCGCACACGCCCGCCACCCAGCGCGACGACCGCCAGGCCCAGGCCACGGGTGTCGACCGATACGGCGTAGCCGGCTTGCAGCGCTGGCGCAGGCACGATGACGGGCGCCGTTTCCAGGTGCGCGTCCGGCTTGTCCATCAGGCCGGCCGGGCCGCCCAGTGCCGCGACCATGCGCGCGAAACGCTCGGCCGCTTCGCCCGAATCGAGCGCGGTCTGCAGTTTGGCGCGTGCTTCGGCGTCCGTGCCTGCCAGGCCCGAAATCACCAGCATCTCGGCGCACAGCGCCATCGTCACTTCATGCAGGCGTGCCGGGCGCGCCTTGCCGGTCAGGTAATCGATGGCGACGCGCACTTCCACCGCATTGCCGGCCGCGTGGCACAGCGACTCGTTCATGCCGGTCAGGATGGCCGACGTGCGGGTGCCGGCGCCATTGCCGACGCTGACGATCGATTCAGCCAGTTCCAGCGATTTTTCCGCCGTCGGCATGAAGGCGCCGCTACCCACTTTCACGTCCATCACCAGCGCATCCAGACCCGCGGACAGCTTCTTCGACAGAATCGAGCCGGTAATCATCGCCACCGATTCGACGGTCGCGGTGGTGTCGCGGATGCTGTAGAAGCGCTTGTCGGCTGGCGCCAGCTGCGCGGTCTGGCCGATGATGGCCACGCCAACGTCCTTGACGACGCGGCGGAAGGTATCCGGATCAGGCACGGTGCTGTAGCCGGGGATCGCGTCGAACTTGTCGAGCGTGCCGCCGGTGTGGCCCAGGCCCCGGCCGGAGATCATCGGCACGAAGCCGCCGCAGGCTGCGATCATCGGGCCGAGCATCAGCGAGACGACGTCGCCGACGCCGCCGGTCGAGTGCTTGTCGACGACCGGACCTGGCAGGTCCAGTGATTTCCATTCCATGACCTGGCCCGAGTCGCGCATCGCCAGCGTGAAGGCGACGCGTTCATCCATCGTCATGTCGTTGAAATAGACCGCCATTGCCAGCGCGGCGATCTGGCCTTCGGTGACGCTGCCGTCAGGGATGCCGCGGACAAAAAACTGGATCTCTTCGGCCGACAGGATGCCGCCATCGCGTTTTTTGCGGATGATTTCTTGGGGAAGGAACATGGGGGACGTCTCTATGAATTATTGACCTGAAAACCGTCATTCCCGCGGAGGCGGGAATCCAAGTGTGCGTCATCGCGAACTTACCTGGATTCCCGCCTGCGCGGGAATGACGTTGTTTTAATGTGGCGTGTATTTTCCGTACTTGGCTTCTTTAAACGCCGTACGGAATCCAGACGTTCTTCACCTGGCTCGCATGCTGCAGCACGACACGGCCGCCAGCCTGCTTCGGATCGAACCAGTCGCGCCCTTTCGCGCCGCCGGTCCAGGTGCGCTTGAGCGTCTCGCTCGACAGGCGCTCGACTTCCGCACACCCCTCGGCAGAACCGTCGTGACGCCACACGGCATCGATCTCGCCGTGCGAAGCCAGCGTGCGCGCCAGTTCGTCGCTTGATCCGGTGACGATATTGAGCGCCCCACCCGGCAGGTCCGACGTATCGAGCACCTGGTACAGGTCGATCGCCGACAGCGGATACTGCTCCGACGGCACCGCCACCACGCGGTTGCCCAGCGCCAGCGCCGGGGCCACCAGCGAGATGAAGCCCAGCAGCGGGTTCTCGTTCGGGCACACGATGCCGATCACGCCGACTGGCTCGTTCAGCGCCACGGTGATGCCGTGCATTGGCGGCTGGTGCACCTGGCCGTCGTACTTGTCGGCCCATGCCGCCCAGTAGAACAGGCGCTCGACCGAAGCTGCCACTTCGCGCGCGGCGTCGTTCGAACCGGTCTGCTGCGCAATGCGCGCCGCGAATTCGTCGGCGCGGATCGCCAGGTTCTCGGCGATGTAGTACAGCACCTGCGCGCGGTTGTGCGCGGTGGCCTTGGCCAAGCCGGCCGCCTTGTGCGCTGCTTCGACGGCGTTGCGGATGTCTTTGCGGCTGCCTTCGCCGATATCGGCCAGGAACGCGCCGTTGGCGTCATTGATCGCGCGGCTGTAGGCGCCGTCTGGGCGCGCCTGCTTGCCGCCGATGTACAGCTTGGCGGTGCGGTCGATCGCGAACGGGCTGTCGGCGTCCGCTGCTTTCAGCGCGCCCTTGGCAGCAAACACCGGCGCGGCAGGCCGTGCATCTTCCGACAGCGGCGTCAGGTACTCGTACATGCCTTCCTTGCCACCTTCGCGGCCGTAGCCCGATTCCTTGTACCCGCCGAAACCGCAGCCTGCATCGAACTGGTTCGCCGTGTTGATCCAGACCACGCCGGCCTTGATCTGCGGGACGACGTCCAGCGCCAGGCTGATCGACTCGCTCCAGACGCAGGCGGCCAGGCCGTAGACAGTGTTGTTCGCCAGTTGCACGGCTTCGGCCGGGGTGCGGAAGCTCATCGCCACCAACACCGGCCCGAAGATTTCGGCCTGCGCCACGGCGGCCGACGTCGACGCGCCCGTGATCAGCGTTGGCAGATACCACGAACCCGATGTCGACAATTCGCCCGCCGGTTGCCAGACTTCGCAGCCTTCGGCGCGGGCTGATTCCACCAGGCCGTGGATGCGCTGCTGCTGCACCGGATCGACCAGCGCGCCGATGTCGTTCGACTTGTCCAGTGGCGAACCGACACGCAGGGTTTCCATGCGCGCCTTGACCTTCTTGATGAAGCGCTCGTACACCGACTCCTGCACCAGGAGGCGCGAACCGGCGCAGCAGACCTGGCCCTGGTTGAACCAGATCGAGTCGACGAGGCCTTCGACGGCGGCGTCCAGGTCGGCGTCATCGAACACGATGAACGGCGACTTGCCGCCCAGTTCGAGCGACAGCTTCTTGCCGCTGCCAGCGGTCGATTTGCGGATCAGGCGCCCGACTTCGGTCGAGCCGGTGAACGCGATCTTGTCGATACCCGGATGGTTGACGATGGCCTCGCCCACGCGGCCATCGCCCGTGACGATGTTGACCACACCAGCCGGCACACCAGCGCGCTGGCAGAGTTCGGCAAACAGCAAGGCGGTCAGCGGCGTGTACTCGGCCGGCTTGAACACCACAGTGTTACCGGCGGCCAGCGCTGGCGCGATCTTCCACGCCAACATCAACAGCGGGAAGTTCCACGGCACGATCTGGCCGACGACACCGACGGCGCGGTAGTCCGCGAATTCTTCGGCCTGCAGTTGCGCCCAGCCGGCGTGATGGTAAAAATGACGGGCCACGAGCGGCAGGTCGGCGTCGCGCGTTTCGCGGATCGTCTTACCGTTGTCGAGCGTTTCGAGCACCGCGAACAGGCGCGCATGCTTTTGCAGCAGGCGCGAGAGCGCATACATGATCTTGGCGCGGCCATGGCCACCCAGCGCGACCCAGCCCGGCTGCGCGCGACGCGCGGCTGCCACGGCGCGTTCGACATCGTCGTTCGTCGCCTGCGTGACCTGCGCCAGTTCGACGCCATCGGCCGGATTGGTCGTGGCGAACGTTTCACCGGCGTCGTTCCAGGTGTTGTCGATGAACAGGCCAAAGCGGCGCTCGTGACCGTCCAGCCATGCTTGCGCTTCCTTGGTGGTCTCGAGAGCGGGGCCGTAGTCCATGGTCTGAAGAATCTCTTTAATTGTTGGCATGACGTATCCGGATTTAAGGTTGCGCGTGACGATGGGCGGCCGAGTAGTTCCCGGTCACGTAGTGCTCGAGCTGGCGTTCGATGTCGGTCAACAGGCTCGAAGCACCGATGCGGAACAGGTGCGGCTGCAGCCAGTCGTTGCCCAGTTCTTCCTTCATCACGGTCAGGTATTGCAGCGCCGACTTCGCCGTCGAGACGCCGCCGGCCGGCTTGTAGCCGACCTGGAAACCGGTCAGTTCGTGGTAATCGCGAATCGCGCGCACCATCACCAGCGAGACCGGGATGGTGGCGTTCACGCCTTCCTTGCCCGTCGAGGTCTTGATGAAGTCCGCACCGGCCATCATGCAGACCCACGAGGCTTTGGCCACGTTTTCCAGCGTGACCAGGTCGCCCGTGGCCAGGATGGCTTTGACGTGCGCGTCGCCGCAAGCCTGGCGGTACGCCACCATCTCGTCGTACAGCGCCTGCCAGTTACCGAGCAAGACATGCTGGCGCGTGATGACGATGTCGATTTCGGTGGCGCCGGCAGCGACCGACAGCTCGATCTCGCGCAGCTTGGTTTCCATGCTCGACAGGCCGGCCGGGAATGCCGTGGACACGGCGGCGATCGGCAAGCGGCCCTGCAACACCTTGACGGCCGGCGTGATCATCTCGTGATACACGCAGACGGCGCCGGTGCTCAGGGTCTCGAGACCCAGCGCGGCCATCAGGTCAGCGCGCAGCGGGCGCATCGCCTTCATGCACAGGCGCTCGACGCGGCCTGGCGTATCGTCGCCCGACAGCGTGGTCAGGTCCATGCACTCGATCGCGCGCACCAGCCATGCGGCCTGGTATTCCTTCTTCACCGTGCGGCGGTTCGCGAGGCTCGCGGCGCGGCGGTCGGCCGCGTTGCGGTTGACCTTGAGACTGTTGATCAGGCCAAGGTCCAGCTCCATGGCGACGTTGCGTTTGAAGTCCAGCGGCTGGCTCATAGCTGTGCGATTCCGTTCGAAAGTGGTTTGACGCCGAGGTGCTTGGCCAGCGTGGCGCCGATGTCCGAGAAGGTGTCTGCCACTGGCAGTTCCTGCGGCGCGACGTTCGGGCCGAAGAAGATCATCGGGATGTGTTCGCGGGTATGGTCCGAACCCGGCGCGGTCGGGTCGCACCCGTGGTCGGCGGTGAGTACGACCAGGTCGCCGTCCTTCAGCTTGGCCATGAATTCCGGCAGGCGCGCGTCCAGTTCGTGCAGCGCGTTGGCGTAGCCGGCGACGTCGCGGCGGTGGCCGAAGTGCATGTCGAAGTCGACGAAGTTGACGAACGTGAGCGACTTGTCGCCCGCTTCGTCGGCCACTTCGAGCAGACGGTCAAAGAGCGCCATATTGTCCGGGCCCTTGATCAGGCGCGTGACGCCCTGCCCTGCATAGATGTCGCTGATCTTGCCGAGGGCGAAGACGTCGCCGCCCGCATCCTTGACGTGATCCAGCAGCGTCGGCGCGACCGGCGGTACCGCGTAGTCGTGGCGGTTCGACGTGCGCTTGTAGTCGCCGTTGGCGCCCGTGAACGGACGCGCGATCACGCGGCCGATGTTGTACGGCTTGACCAGTTCATAGGCCGCTTCGCAGACGGCGTACAGGCGCTCCAGGCCGAAGTGCTCTTCGTGCGCGGCGATCTGCAGCACCGAGTCGGCCGACGTGTACAGGATCGGCTTGCCGCTGGCGACGTGCTCATCGCCGAAATCGTTGATGACGGTGGTGCCCGAGGCGTGGCAGTTGGCCAGCCAGCCCGGCACGCCGGTCAACGCCTGCAGCTTGTCAGTGAGCTCTTTGGGGAACGACGGCACGGTCTTCGGGAAGTAGCCCCAGTCGAACAGCACCGGCACGCCGGCGATTTCCCAGTGGCCGCTTTGCGTATCCTTGCCGGTCGACTGTTCGCGCGCGATGCCCCAGGCGCCGGTGAACCCGTCGCGCTGGCTGAAACCCGGCGCCCATTCGCCGCTGGCCTTGTGGCCGGCCGCGCCCAGGCCGAGGCGTTCGAGGTTCGGCAGCGCCATCGGCTTGCCTTCCTTCGCGGCCCATTCGGCGATGTGGCCGAAGGTGTTGGCATCAAGGTCGCCATATTTGTCGGCGTCGGGCAATGCGCCCAGGCCGAAGGAGTCCAGCAGGAGGATGAAGGCACGGGACATTGGATCGCTCGCTTTCGGTAAGTGTGATTAAGCGTCTGCGCGTGGGGTCGAACCAAGGCGCTCGATATACGCGTGGATCAGCGTGACCATGTCCTTGGCCGCGATCGCCGCGTACTTCAGGGTCTGCTCGTGCGACAGCGCGAACGGCGACAGGCCTTCGGCCAGGTTCGTGATAGCCGAAACGGCCGTCACTTTCAGGCCGCAGTGGCGCGCTGCGATGACTTCGGGGATCAGCGACATGCCGACGACATCGGCGCCCAGCGTCTTGAAGGCGCGGATTTCGGCGACGGTCTCGAAGTGCGGGCCGGCAGCGGCCAGGTACACGCCTTCGTTCAGCACGATGCCCTTCTCTTTGGCGACGGCCTTGACCTGCTCGCGCGTCTCGGCGTCATACGCATTGGACATGCTGAAGAAACGCGGGCCGAAGCGCTCGTCGTTCGGGCCCGACATCGGGCTGCCCGGCAAGAAGTTGATATGGTCGGTGATTGCGACCAGCGAGCCGGCATCGGCTTCGATGTTCAGCGAGCCGGCGGCATTGGTCACGAACAGCAGTTCGCAGCCGATCTGCTTAAGGGTACGCACGGCGTTGGTCATCACGCCCGGGCCGTAGCCTTCGTAGAAGTGGCCGCGGCCCTTCATGCAGGCGACCGGCACGCCGGCCAGTTCGCCCAGCACCAGCTCACCGGCGTGGCCGTGCACGGTGCTGATCGGGAAGCCCGGCAGGTCGGCGTAGCTGATCGAGACGGCGTCCGTCATCTGTTCGGCCAGCACACCCAGTCCGGAGCCGAGGATCAGCGCGACGCGCGGTGCGAAGCCCGGCTTGCGGGCGCGGATGATGTCGGCGGCGTCGAACGGGAGATTGCTGGACATGATATTCCTTGTGAAGTTCTGGTGATTCCGGGGGATGGGAGTGAAGCTGGCGCGGCCTTGTCAGGCGCAGCAGCATCTGGTCAGCTGAATATTATAACTATGCATGAATGCCGATATGTATGGCAAATACACTTTTTCTTCCCGATTTATATGTTTTCGCGATAAATTAGCAGCATCACGCTGACGTTGACGGCGCCATGACAAATGTCTAGCATTGCCAAACATAAGTTTAAACCAAGCTGCCGAGCGATGCCCAAAAAAGACCAGTTGTACGAGTTGATCCGCGCCAACCCGTTCATCTCGCAGCAAGATCTTGCGGCGCGCCTCGGCCTGTCGCGCTCAGCTGTCGCCAACTACATCGCCACGCTCGTGCGCGAGCGGCGCATCCTCGGCCGCGCGTATGTGTTGCCGGATCACCGCCCCGTCGTCTGCATCGGCGCGTCGAACCTTGACCGCAAGCTGCGCTCGCTCGGCCCGCTGGCCCTGGGCACCTCGAATCCGGCGCGCCAGACCGAGTCGTTCGGTGGCGTGGCGCGCAATATCGCCGAGAACCTCGCGCGTCTGGGCGCGCCGACGAGCCTCATCACCGCAGTCGGTCCGGACGCCTCGGGCCGCGCACTGCTCGCGCATGCCGACGAAGCCGGCATCGACACGCGCAGCGTGCTGCTGGTCGATGGCGCCGCCAGCGGCACCTACACGGCGGTGCTCGATGAGGATGGCGAAATGCGTGTCGCGCTGGCCGACATGGCGATCAACGACGCGCTCACGCCGGCGTTCTTTGCCAGCCGCGCGCCGCAGCGCGCCGGCGCGGCGCTGATCGTGGCCGACCTGAACCTGCCGCAGGATGCCGTGGCCGGATTGCTGGGCGACGCGCTGGCGGGCGGCGTGCCGATGATCGTCGTCGCCGTATCCGAACCGAAGATCAACCGCCTGCCACGCGACCTGCGCGGCCTGCGCCTGTTGATCCTGAACCTGGGCGAACTGGCCGAACGCGCCGGCCGCGCGATGGACAGCGAGGCCGCGATCGCGCGCGCCTGTGCCGACCTGCAGGCCGACGGCGCGCAGGACGTGATCGTTACGCGCGGCGCCCAGGGCGTCATGTTTACAACGCCCGATGGCCTGCGCAGCCTGGCCGCACCAGCGGTCGACGTGGTCGACGTGACCGGTGCCGGCGACGCGTTTGCCGCCGCCGTCTGCTGGAGCCTGTACAGCGGCGCCACCTCGCTCGACCTGGCCTGCCGCCGCGGCCTGGCCCTATCTGCCATGACCATCGGCTGCGCGCAGACCGTCTGTCCCCAACTTGCGCCCGGCTTGCTCGACGAACCTGCCGATAGCCAACTCCTTATTAGTGATTAACCAGAGACCCCCCATGCACAACTTCCTCCTGCTCTCGCCCGAAGTGGCCGCCGCGCGCACCGCCGGCAAACCGATCGTCGCCCTCGAATCGACCATCATCTCGCACGGTATGCCATACCCGCAGAACGTGCGCACCGCGCGCGAAGTCGAGCAGATCATCCGCGACGCCGGCGCCGTGCCGGCCACGATCGCCGTCATCGCCGGCAAGATCTGCATCGGCCTGTCGGACGAGCAGCTCGAGCTGCTCGGCTCCTCGCCAGACGCGATGAAAGTGAGCCGGCGCGATCTGGCCTACGTGCTGGCGCAGGCGCGCCTGGGCGCGACCACCGTTGCCGCGACGATGATCTGCGCGCAGCTGGCAGGCATCGAAGTGTTCGTCACCGGCGGCATCGGCGGCGTGCACCGCGGCGCCGAAACGAGCTTCGACATCTCGGCCGACCTGCAGGAACTGGCGCAGACCAGCGTGGCGGTCGTCTGCGCCGGCGTCAAATCGATCCTCGACATTGGCCTGACGCTCGAATACCTGGAAACGCACGGCGTGCCGGTGATCAGCGTCGGCCAGCCGGGCTTTCCGGCCTTCTTCACGCGCGAGAGCGGCTTCCAGGCCGACTTCCAGATCGACTCGGCCGAAGACCAGGCAGCGTTCATCCGCACCAAGTGGCAGCTCGGCCTGGCCGGCGGCGTCGTGGTGAGCAATCCGGTGCCGGCCGACGCCGCGATGGCGCCCGCCGAGATCGACGCCATCATCACGCAGGCGCTGGGCGAAGCGGCCAGCCAGAACGTCACCGGCAAGAAGGTCACGCCGTTCCTGCTGGGCCGCATCAAGGAGCTGACGGGGGGCCGCAGCCTGGCCACCAATATCGCACTGGTCAAGCACAACGCGCTGATCGGCGCGCGCCTGGCCGTGGCGCTGAACCACCGCGCGGCCTGAGTCGTCAACGTAGCCGCCCATGTCGATCGACCTGAAACAACTGAAGTACTTCCTGGCGGTAGCTGAAGAGAAAAGCTTCAGCCGCGCCGCCGAGCGCCTGCACATTTCGCAGCCGCCGCTGTCGCAGCAGATCATGAAGCTCGAAAGCGAACTGGGGGTGCGCCTGTTTACACGGACCACGCGCAGCTTCGAGCTGACCGTGGCCGGGCGCGCGCTGATGGTCGAAGCCGCCGACCTGCTGGGCCGGATGCGCATGACGATCGACACCATCCGCCAGATCGACCGCGGCCAGGTGGGCCGGCTGCGCGTGGGCATCGTCGGCTCGGCGATGTGGGGGCCGATTCCGGGCCTGCTCGAACGCTTCCAGACGGATTTCCCGCGCGTGACGTGGACGATCCACGAACTGGGCCCGAACGACCAGTGGGAGGCGCTGCGCAACAAGCAGATCGACGTGGGCTTCTGGCGTGAGCCGCGCATCGAGCCGGACGTGCTGAAAGCGGCCAACCTGCGCCAGGAGCTGTGCTTCAAGGAGCAGTTCTGCGTGGCGGTCAATGCACGCCATCCGCTCGCCAGCCGTGACGCGATCTCGCTGCTCGACATCGCCGGTGAGCCCATGCTCACGCTGCACCTGGACCAGTCGGCCGAGCCGCGCTACCTGATGCAATGCTGCGTGAACGCGGGCTTCGAGCCGACCATCTTCCAGGAAGCGGCCGAGCCGCAGACGCTGCTGGCGATGGTGGGGGCGGGCCTGGGCGTGGCCCTGATGCCGGAAACGACAAGCCGCATCGGCTGGCCGGGCGTGCGCTTCCTGCCAATCAACGAGCATGCACCGTCGGCCAATCTGTACATCAGTTATCCGGCGCAGGACGATGCGCCGGTGGTGCGGGCGTTTCTGAAAATCCTTTTCCCCGATCCACCAGCCGTGTGAACAATCGAACCGTGATTGTCCCGCCATGTATTGCCTTTTTGCATGCATGGGTATAATTTCTAGGCAGGAAACTACGCACGATTGAGGCCAATTAATTATTTTTTAACTTTGGGTCCGGTATGATAGTTATCAAGACCATCAATTTTCCAGAGGAGCTCGTATGACTACAGCAACGCCGCGCTACGACGGGCTCCGCCTGAAAAAATTCGACGACGCTGTGTTCGATGACATCGACACGCTGCGCTCGGCGATCGACGACCGCATTGAACAACTACTGAGCGCAAACGGCCAGTCCGACAGCCTGGCCAAGGCCATGCGCACGTCGGCCCTGTCGGCCGGTAAGCGCATGCGTCCGCTGCTGGTCATGCTGGTGGCGCGCGACCTCGGCTGCGCCTCGCCGGCCCTGATCGACGTGGCCTGCTCGGTCGAACTGGTGCATGCGGCGTCGCTGATCCTCGACGACCTGCCATGCATGGACGACGCCAGCCTGCGCCGCGGCAAACCGGCAATCCATATCCAGTTCGGCCAGGACGTCGCCATCCTGGCATCGGTCGCTCTGCTCAGCCGCGCCTTTGGCGTGCTGTCGCAATCCCAGGATATCCAGCCGGCCACCCGCGCGCGCCTGGTCGCGACGCTGGCGCAGACGGTGGGCGACCAGGGCCTCGTGCGCGGCCAGTTCGAAGACCTGCACGGCGGCGCGCGCTCGCCCGAGGCGATTGCCACCACCAATGAACTCAAGACCGGCCTGCTGCTGGGCGTTGCCGTCGATATGGCGGCGATCATGTGCCACGCCGACGAAAGCGTGTCGCAGCAGTTGCGCGCGTTTGCGCTGGCGGCGGGCCAGGCGTTCCAGATCAAGGATGACTTCCTGGACGGCGCCGGCAACGACAGCGCGATCACGGGCAAGGACACCGGCAAGGACATCGGCAAGGCCACCCTGATCAATACGCTCGGCTTCGACGAAGCGCAGCGCCGCCTGTCGGCCTGCCTGATCGAGGCAGATCGCTGCCTGGGCGCCGCCGTCGGCGGCAAGGGCCGCACGCGGCACTTCATGGGCGCGCTGTTCGCCAAGGAAGCCAAGGGCACGCGCTTCATCGCCGAACCTGCCAAGCCGCGCGAACTGCGCCCGAGTCCCCAGCTGGCAGAATTGCGCCTGAACTGAATTCCCCTGATCTGACCAACCCTCGCATGACGCACTTCGCGGTCGTGGCTCCGGCCCTGTATAGCCACTTCAACACGCTGATGGTGCTGGCGCGCGAACTCGTCACGCGCGGCCACCGCGTCACCTTCATCCATCGCCCGGACGCTGCCGCCTACGTCAAAGATGCGCGCGTCGGCTTTCACGCGATCGGTACGGCCACCCACCCGGCCGGCTCGCTGCCTGCGATGCTGGCGCGCGTGGCCAATCCCGGCAGCCCGCTGGGCCTGCGCCGCGTGATCCTCGACATGGCCGCCAGCACCGAAATGCTGTGCCGCGAACTGCCGGCCGCGCTGAAGGCGCTGCAGGTCGACTGCGTGCTGGCCGACCAGATGGAAGCGGCCGGCGGCATGGTCGCCGAAAGTATCGGCATGCCGTTCATCTCGATCGCGTGTGCCCTGCCCGTCAACCGCGAGCCAGGTATCCCGTTGCCGGTGATGCCGTTCGTGTACGAGGACAGCGAGCGCGCCTTCAAGATCGTCGAAGGCAGCACGCGCGTGTATGACTGGATGATGGGCCCGCACCACCGCGCGATTGCGGCAGAGGCCCAACGTCTTGGTCTGCTACCGCGCAGCATGCTGCACGAATGCCTGTCGCCGCTGGCGCAGATCGCGCAGATCGTGCCAGGCTTCGATTTCCCGCGGCGCGAACTGCCGGCGCACTTTCACCATGTCGGGCCGCTGCATGCGGCCAATGTGGCGCCGGCTTTGAGCCCCGCAGAGCTGGCGCCGTTCCTGCCGCCGGCCTCCAGCACGCGCCCGTTCATCTACGCGTCGCTCGGCACCCTGGTGAGCGACCGCTACCCGCTCTTCAAGCGCATCGCCAAGGCCTGCAAGCAGCTCGATGCCGACCTGTTGATCGCGCACTGCGGCGGCCTGAATGACGCGCAGGTGCGCGCGCTCGAAGCCATCGGCGCCACGCGCGTGCACGCTTACGTGCCACAACTGGCCGTGCTGGAACGTGCCGACGCCATCGTCTCGCATGCGGGCGCGAACACCATCATGGAAGCGGTGGCAGCGCGCACGCCGATCCTGGCGCTGCCGATTGCCTTTGACCACCCGGGCGGCGCCGCGCGCGTCGAGTACAGCGGCGTTGGCCTGCGCGCCTCGCCGCGCATGAGCAGTGTGGCCGACCTGGTGCGCAAGCTGCGCCGGCTGCTGGCCGAGCCGGATTTCGCTGCACGCATGGCGCCGCTGTCCGACGCGATCCGCGTTGCCGGCGGCGCGCCGCGCGCAACCGACATCATCGAGACCGCACTGCACCTGCCGACGGCGGTGGCCAGCCATGGATGAGCGCAGCAATGATGACCGCACCAGCATCGACCACGACCTGATCCTGGTCGGTGGCGGCCTGGCCAACAGCCTGATCGCCTGGCGCCTGCAGACCGAGCGCCCGGAACTACGCATCCTGCTGCTCGAGCAGGGCCGGCACCTTGGCGGCAACCATACCTGGTCATTCCACGACAGCGACCTGACTGCGGCCCAGCTGCGCTGGATCGCGCCGCTCATCTCGCACCGCTGGCCGGGCTACGACGTCGTCTTTCCCGAGCATGCACGCGCTTTGAATGGCGGCTACGCCAGCATTGCCTCGCATGATTTTGCGCGCACGATCGAAGCGGCACTCGGCCCGCTGCTGCGCACCGGCGTGCGGATCGACGTCGTCACACCGACCAGCGTGCGCCTGGCCGATGGCACGCTGCTGCATGCACACGCCGTCATCGACGGGCGCGGTCCCAGCGCCAGCCCGCACCTGGCGCTGGGCTACCAGACCTTTCTGGGCCAGGAAGTACGCCTGCACGCGCCGCACGGCTTGACGCAACCGGTGATCATGGACGCGAGCGTGGCCCAGCAAGGCGGTTACCGCTTCGTCTACCTGCTGCCGTTCGGCCCCGACCGCGTACTGATCGAAGACACCCATTACGTCGACAGCGCCGTCTGGGAACCGGAGCGGCTGCGCGCCAACATCGCCGCCTACGCCGCCGGGCGCGGCTGGCAGATCCGCGACGTGCTGCGCGAAGAACAGGGCTCGTTGCCGATCGTGCTGGCCGGCGACTTCGACCGCTTCTGGGATGCCCTCGATGGCCAGCCCACCGTCGGCCTGCGCGCCGGCCTGTTTCACCAGACGACCGGGTATTCGCTGCCGGTGGCCGTGCGCCTGGCCGAACGGATCGCCGCCCTGCCCGACCTGGCAGCGCCATTTGCGGCACAATCACTGTTTGCGGCGATCCGAAAAGAAGCGCGCGACGAATGGCAGCGCCAGGGCTTTTTCCGCATGCTCAACCGCATGCTGTTCATGGCCGGCAGCCCCGACCACCGCTGGCACGTGATGCAACGCTTTTACCGCCTGGGCGCGCCGATGATCGCGCGCTTTTACGCCGGCCGCCTGACATTCGCCGACAAGCTGCGCCTGTTGACCGGCAAACCGCCGGTCCCGGTCATGGAAGCCTTCGTCGCCGTCCGCAAGACACAACCCCATCAGATCAGGAATCCCGAATGAACCAGATGAAAATCGAACCCAAGCGCGCCGTCGTGATCGGCGCCGGCTTCGGTGGCCTGGCCCTGGCCATCCGGCTGCAGGCCGGCGGCACGCAGACCACCCTGCTCGAAAAACGCGACAAGCCGGGCGGCCGCGCCTACGTCTACGAAGACCAGGGTTTCACGTTCGATGCCGGTCCGACCGTCATCACGGATCCGACCGCGATCGAAGAACTGTTCACGCTGTGCGGCAAGAAGATCGGCGACTACGTCGAGATGCTGCCGGTCACCCCGTTCTACCGCCTGTGCTGGGAAGACGGCACCTTCTTCGACTACGCGAACGACCAGGAAGCGCTCGACCGCCAGATCCATGCCCTCAATCCGGCTGACGTGGCCGGCTACCAGCGCTTTCTCGCCTATTCGAAAGCCGTGTTCGACGAGGGCTACCTGAAGCTGGGCGCCGTGCCGTTCCTGTCGTTCCGCGACATGATCAACGCCGGCCCGAAGCTGGCGCGCCTCGAAGCATGGAAGAGCGTCTACAGCATGGTCTCGCGCTTCGTGAAGAACGAGCACCTGCGCCAGGCGTTCTCGTTCCATTCGCTGCTGGTCGGTGGTAACCCGTTTGCGACCAGCTCGATCTACACGCTGATCCACGCGCTGGAACGGCGCTGGGGCGTCTGGTTCCCGCGCGGCGGCACCGGTGCGCTCGTCAATGGTCTCGTGCGCCTGTTCCAGGACATGGGCGGCAAGATCGAGCTGAACGCCCCCGTGGCGCGCATCGAAACCGTCGGCAACCTGGCCAGCGGCGTGCGGCTGGAAGACGGCCGCTGGTTCCCGGCCGACGCCGTCGCCTCGAATGCCGACGTCGTGCACACCTACGCCAATCTGCTGAGCAACCACGGTCGCGGCAGCAGCCAGGGCGAAACGCTGCGAAAGAAGCGCTGGAGCAATTCGCTGTTCGTGATCTATTTTGGTCTGAACAAGCACCATGAGCAGCTGCAGCACCATACGGTCTGCTTTGGCGCGCGCTACAAGGATCTGATCACCGAGATCTTCAAGAGCGACAAGCTGGCCGACGACTTTTCGCTGTACCTGCACGCGCCGTGCGTGACCGACCCGTCGCTCGCGCCACCGGGCTGCGGCAGCCACTACGTGCTGGCGCCGGTGCCGCATCTGGGCAATGCGCCGATCGACTGGGACGTCGAAGGGCCGCGCTACCGCGACCGCATCTTCGACTACCTCGAGAAGCGCTACATGCCGGGGCTGCGCAGCCAGCTGGTCACGAGCCGCATCTTCACGCCGAACGACTTCCGCGACGAGCTCAATGCGCACGTGGGTTCGGCCTTCTCGCTCGAGCCGATCCTGACGCAAAGCGCCTGGTTCCGCCCGCACAACCGCGACGCCGAACTGCCGAACCTGTACCTGGTTGGCGCCGGCACCCACCCTGGCGCGGGCGTGCCGGGCGTGATCGGTTCGGCCAAGGCCACGGCCGGCCTGATGCTCGAAGGTGTCAACGCGGGAGCGCATGCCGGAGGGCTGCGATGACGACAGAGGCTGGCCAGAACCTGATGGCGCACGCGACCCAGACCATCGAGGTCGGGTCGAAGAGCTTTGCAGCGGCCGCCAAGCTGTTCCCGCCGGCCACGCGGCGCGCCGTGCTGATGCTGTATGCGTGGTGCCGCCACTGTGACGATGTCGTCGATGGCCAGGAACTGGGCTTTGCCAGTGCCCCGGTGGCGCAGGCCACGCACAATGCACCGTTCGAACTCGACCGGCTGTACGACAACACCCGCCGTGCCTATGAGGGCGAGCCGATGCGCGATCCGGCGTTTGCCGCGTTCCAGGAAGTGGCCCTGGGCCACGCGATCGCGCCGCGCTATGCGTATGACCACTTGGCCGGCTTTGCGATGGACGTCAACGAGGCGCGCTACCGCACGATCGACGACACGCTGCGCTACTGCTACCACGTGGCCGGCGTCGTCGGCCTGATGATGGCGTCGATCATGGGCGCACGCGACGAGGCGGTGCTCGACCGGGCCTGCGATCTGGGGCTGGCGTTCCAGCTGACGAATATCGCGCGCGACATCATCGACGACGCGGCCATCGGTCGCTGCTATGTGCCCGACGCGTGGCTGATCGAGGCCGGTATCCAGCCGGACCTGGTTGCGCTGCCGCGCCACCGCGCCGCGCTGGCAACAGTGGCCGCGCGCCTGGTGGACCATGCGGAGCCATACTACGCGTCGGCGTCGATCGGTCTGGCGGCGTTGCCGCTGCGCTCGGCGTGGGCGATTGCCACGGCGCGCAATGTGTATCGGCAGATCGGGGTGGAAGTGAAACGGCGCGGACCGCGCGCGTGGGACAAGCGGGTCGGCACGTCGAAGGCGACCAAGCTGCGCCTGCTCGCGCTGGGCGGGCTGCAGGCGCTGGCCTCGCGTTTTGGGTCTAGTCGCGAGCTGCCGGTGCGGCGTGGTCTGTGGCAGCGGCCTGGCCGCGCGGACCCCGCAGCTGGTTCTGCTGGGCCTGCAACTGCTGCTTGAGTTTGGTGACGGGCGGCGCGTACAGGAAGCCGAACGACACGGCGCCCTCTTTGCCCTCGACCGCATGGTGCATGCGGTGGGCCTGGTACAGGCGCTTGAAGTAGCCGCTGCGCGGCACGTAGCGGAACGGCCAGCGCTGGTGTACCAGACCATCGTGGGCGATGAAGTACAGCAGGCCGTAGCCGGTCATGCCGGCGCCGATCCATTCGATGCGCCCGTAACCGCGCGTGCCGAACCATATCAGGGCGATGGCGATGCCGGCAAACACGACGGCGTACAGGTCGTTCTTTTCGAACCAGCCCGTGCGCGGCTCGTGGTGCGAGCGGTGCCAGCCCCAGCCGAAGCCGTGCATGATGTACTTGTGCGCGACGATGGAAAACAATTCCATGAAGGCGATGGTGGCGATAACGATGAGCGCGTTGAGCAGCATAATGAAGTAAGCGCCTTGATGGGGTGGCGGGCATGGAAGCGGATGCCGATAGCCTAACATGCGACCGCCGCGCACGGTAGCAGGACGGTTGCGCAGCCATGGCGGCAGGCGGTCAAACACGATACACCAACAATTGGATCATTGGAGAATACATGCAATCGACTTTCCGTACCCTGCTGCTCGCAGCAGCATTCTGCGCCGCAGGCAGCGCCTCTGCCGCATCGATCGAAGTACGCGTCCAGGGCGTCACGGCCAAGGGCAAGGTACTCGTCGCCGTGTGCGACAAGACGACCTTCCTGAAGGATTGCGCGTATTCCGGCTCGGCCCCGGCCAAGGCAGGCGAAACGGTCGTCACGGTTGACGGCGTACCGGCCGGTTCGTGGGCCGTGCTGTCGTATCAGGACGAGAACGACAACGGCAAGCTCGATCGCAACGTGCTGGGCATCCCGAAAGAGCCGTACGCATTCAGCCGCGATGCCCGGGGCCGTTTCGGTCCGCCGAGCTTCGAGGAAGCCGCATTCGAGCTGCGTGACGAGAAAGCCGTCACCACGATCAAGCTGCGGTAATCCACCACCGCGTCGTTCCCGCGAAGGCAGAAATCCACACCAGCGTCGTTCCCGCGAAGGCGGGAACCCAAGTGTGCACGCGGGGCCACTATCAATTGCACCCCTGGCTGCGCTGATGACCTGGGTCCCCGCCTGCGCGGGAACGACGGTCTTCAGGACGAGTTAGTGCGTCGCGCCGCCTGCTTCGCGCAGGTCGGTGTCGACGCCGAGCGTGACTTCCACCGCCAGCTTGACCCCGGCGATGATGTCTTCCAGCGCCATCGACGGTGGCGCGTCAAGCCGCGCGGCCGCTTGCTCCGGCAGGAATGGCACGTGGATGAAGCCCGCCTTGATCGGCTGCGGCTGGGTTACCGCGTGGTGCATCAGCCCATAGAACACATGGTTACAGACGAACGTGCCGGCCGTCTGCGAGACCCCCGCCACCAGCCCCCGTGCGCGCAGCGCATGCACGATCGCCTTGATCGGCAGCGTCGAGAAATACGCGGCCGGGCCATCGGCCACAATCGCCGTATCGACCGGCTGCTGCCCGCCGTTGTCCAGGATCGACGCATCGTCGACATTGATCGCCACCCGCTCGACCGAGATATCCGGGCGCCCGCCCGCCTGCCCGACCGCGATGACGACGTCCGGATGCAGCTCGTCGATCAGCGCCGTCAGGTCCTCGATGGCATCGCCGAACACGCACGGCAACTGGCGCACCTCGACCTGGAAACCGTCGCCCTGCCAGCCTTCCAGCGAGCGCACAGCCTCCCAGGCCGGATTGATGGTGGCGCCATTGAACGGCTCGAAGCCCGTCAGCAACACAGTCTTGATCATCACAGGTTCATCAAAAAGTAGAGCAGGAAGATATTCGCCACCAGGATCGGCAGCGCACTCGGGATCTGGGCCCGGATCACGGCGTTCTTGTCGGGCAGTTCCAGCAGCGCCGCCGGCACGATATTGAAGTTGGCCGCCATCGGCGTCATCAGGGTACCGCAATACGCGCTGAACATGCCGATCGCCGCCATCACGGCCGGGTTGGCGCCGTACACGCCCACCAGCACCGGAATACCCACACCGCCCGCCATGACGGGGAACGCGGCAAAGCCGTTGCCCATCACGATCGTAAATAGCGCCATGCCGAGGCAGTACACGGCCACCGCGATGAACGCCGAATCCAGCCCGATATAGGTCGTCGTCAGGTGCGCGACCGCCTTGCCCACCCCTGCTTCGGAAAACAGCAGGCCCAGCACCGCCAGGATGTGCGGCAGCACGACGGCCCAGCTCATGGCATCGACCAGGCGGCGCGCTTCGCGCACGCCCTGCAGCGGCGTGGCGCGCGTGAGCCAGCACGCGGCGATCAGCGCCACGACCGCCCCGCAGCCCATGCTGACAATCGTGATGTGGGCCGGATCGAGCAGCGGCAGGCCGCCCAGCTGCACGTCTTTCAGTAAAGTCGCGCCGATGACGGTCACCAGCGGCAGCAGCAGCGCCGGGATGAACAGGCGGTTGCCCAGCCGCGCGGCGCTGGCCTGGCGCGCTTCCGGCGCCAGCGCCTTGGGCTGGCCGGCCTTGACGCCGCCAAAGCCGGCCAGCAGCGCCATGCCGATCATCAGGGCGCCGACCGCCGCCAGCGGCAGCGCTTCGCCCGCCAGGTACAGCAGCGCGTACAGGCCCCAGAACAGGGCCGTCGTGACCCGGCGCGGATTGCTGCGGTCCACCAGGTTCATGATGGCCACGGCCGCCAGCAGCAGGCCGACGAGGATGTAGAAGTGATCGATCGACAGCGTCATGCGGCGCCCTTCTCGTCCAGCACGGCGCGGGCAATCTCGGCATCCAGGCGGCGCAGGTTCCAGGCGTGGATGACGAACGCCGTGATCGCCGTCGGGATGCCCCACAGCGCGATGTGCAGCGGATCGACCTCGATGCCTTCGGCTTGCAGGATCGTGTGCATCAGGACGATGGCGCCGAACGCGACAAAGATGTCTTCGCCGAAGAACAGGCCAATATTGTCGGTGGCTGCCGACATCGCCCGGATGCGGTAACGGATGCGCTGTGGTAGCGGGCCGTGCTGCGCTTCGGCAGCCGCTTCGGCCATCGGCGCGACCAGCGGGCGCACCATCGTCGGATGGCCGCCCAGGCTGGTCAGGCCCAGCGCCGCCGTGCTCTCGCGCGCGAACAGGTAGACGATCAACAGGCGCCCGGCGGTAGCCGAGCGCACCTTGCCAATGGCGGCCTGGGCGCGGTCACGCAGGCCGAAGCGCTCAAGCAGGCCGATGGCGGCCAGCGGCAGCAGCAGGATCAGTGGCAGGTTGCGGGTCTTGATGAAGGCGGCGCCGAGCGTTTCGAGCAGCGTTATGACCGACATCGCCGCAGCAACCCCGGTCACACCGCAGGCGGCAACGGCCACCAGCACTGGATTGGCGCGCAGCACAAACCCCACCACGATGACGACCACGCCGAGCAGTGGCCACAGATTCACAGCAGATTGCATTGCATTCCCCGGCGGTGATAAACGCGGGCAATCTTACCCGATGTTCATGGGGCGCCGAGGCGAATGTCCGACAGGATCAGCCCGGCCGGACGGGATTGGTCGCCAGGTCACCGACGACCGTATTCCACTGTCGCACGTGGAAGGCGCGCACGAGGCCATTGAACACGTACGGATCGCGCGCCGCGAACAGCTGCACCGTCTCTGCGGTCTCGCAGTCGAACACCAGGACCGCCTTGTCGGCCGGTTCGGCCATGGCGCCGGCAAGAATCAGCTCGCCACGCTCCTGCGCTTCCCATGCCAGCGCCAGGTGGGCGTCGCGAAACTCACCGCGGCGTTCGAGATAGTCGGGGGCCAGATCATAGGTCAGAAGAAAATGCACGAAGACTCCAGGAGATGGCGCGAGGCCGGGTGCATCAATCCTACCGGAAAGCCGGGGCAGGAGTGCAAGTATGCCGTCCGGCATCGCTACCATGGGGCAGGCTCATCCATGTTGGAATAAAACAACTTTTTAGGCTGACAAACCGTCATGGAACATGCATAGAAGAATGCCTCTAAGAACAAAACTCGACGGCAGGCGTAGACTTGGAAGCATGGACACCTCGAAAAAAATGGCGGCGGGACTTACCGGACTGGCCAGCATGCTGTGGCTGGGCCTGACCGCTGCCGTCGCGGCCAACCAGCGCCGCCTCGTGTTCAATCCAACGCTCGTGCGCGAAGTCAAAAGTCCCCGTTCGAGCGGCCACCGTACCCGCCCTGTCGTCTTGCGCGCGAAAGACGGCACGCGCCTGGCTGGCTGGCTGATGACGCCCGTCATTCCCGGCCCGCGCCCGGCCGTGCTGTATTTCGGCGGGCGCTCCGAAGAAGTGTCGTGGGTCGCGCGCGACGCCGGCAAGCTGTTCCCCAACATGACCGTGCTGGCGATGAATTACCGCGGCTATGGCGACTCGCAAGGCATCCCGGCCGAGATCCACATGATCGAGGATGGCGCCCTGCTCTACGACTGGCTGGCCACCCGCGGCCAGGTCGACCCGCAGCGCATCGCCGTGGTCGGCCGCAGCCTGGGCTCCGGCGTCGCCGTACAGGTGGCCCGCGAACGCCCCGCGCATTCGGTCGTGCTTATCACGCCGTACGACTCGATCCTGGCGATTGCCAAGCGGCGCTTTCGCGTGATGCCCATCGAGTACATGCTGCGCCACCGTTTTGAGTCGATCAAGTACGCACCGATGCTCAAGGCGCCCACCTACGTGCTGCGCGCCGCCAGCGACGACGTCGTGCCCCACTTCCACACCGACCTCCTGGTGGCCAAGCTGGGCGCGCTGGTGGCCGACGAGGTGGTGCCGGATTCCGACCACATGACCATCCCGTACCTGGAAGCGACGCACGCCATGGTCGCCGGTTTCCTCACGCGCCAGTTCAATCAACCGGTGACGCCGGCCGCTGCGGCCGCCGTGGCCGATGCCGTGGCGAATGCCACGCCACCCGTCGAAACGACGGCGACAGCGCCCGATCTGGCCCTCGCCGCAAAATAATCGCCGAATTTGTCAGCATTTATATTTCCAGTGAATAAATTGGGAAGTAAAATCGTATTTGTCATCAACTTGCAGCTTGATGCATATTTGACAGCTTGTGCCCGAAGGGCGCGGGCCTGGCCCCAACGACCCTCCCCAGATACAAACCGTAACCACTTGCACGGCGCCGTGCTGCGACAATCGCGCAGCCGATCCCATCGCAAGGCATGCGGCGGGTACAATATCGCTATTCCAGGAGCTCAACCATGAAATTCAAGCAACTCAGCATCACCGTGGCGGCCATGTGCCTTGCCGGCAGCGCGCTGGCAGCGCCATCGACCGCACCGATCGCCGCGCCGAAATTCGGCATGGTCTACGATGCGGGCGGCAAGTTCGACAAGTCGTTCAACCAGTCGGCCTTCGAGGGCCTGCAGCGCTTCTCGAAAGAGACCGGCGTGAAGGTGTTCGAGGTCCAGGCCAATAGCGATACCCAGGCCGAGCAAGTCATGCGCGGCCTGGCGCGCAAGAAGGTCGACCTGATCGCCGCCATCGGTTTTTCGCAAACCCAGGCCGTGCAAAAAGTCGCGCGTGAATTCCCGAACGTACGCTTCATCCTGATCGACAGCGTGGCGCAAGGCCCGAACATCGAATCGGTGATGTTCAAGGAGCAGGAAGGCGCGTACCTGGTCGGTGTGGCATCGGCCATGGCGTCCAAGACCAAGAAGCTCGGCTTTGTCGGCGGCATGGACATTCCGCTGATCCGCGCATTCGCCTGCGGCTACGGCCAGGGCGCCAAGGCGCAGGCACCGAAAGCTGAAATCATCCAGAACATGGTCGGCACCACGGCAGCAGCCTGGAACGACCCGGCCAAGGGTGGCGAACTGGCACGCGCGCAATTTGACCGCGGCGTGGATGTGGTCTTCGCCGTGGCCGGCGGCAGCGGCATGGGCGCACTGCAGATGGCCAAGACCAAGGGCAAGCTGGCAGTAGGCGTCGACTCGAACCAGAACTACCTGCACCCGGGCACGATGCTGACCTCGATGGTCAAGCGCGTCGACGTGGCCGTGTATGACTCGTTCATGGCCGTCAAGAAAGGCACCTGGAAAGCAGGCGTCACTTACAAGGGCCTGAAAGAAGGCGGCGTCGACTGGGTGCTGGACAAGGATAACCGTGCGGTCGTCACGCCGGAAATCGAAAAGCGCGTCAATGCCGTACGCCAAGACATCATCAACGGCAAGATCAAGGTCATCGATTACCGCGCCGGCAGTTCCTGCCCGGTCTGATCACCTTCATTCCATTCGAAGCGCGCCGCGCCGGTTGATTACCGGTCCGGCGCGCTTTTGAATGATAAGCACACTTCCTTTTTACGACAGATCGCAATGCAGCCAGCCGTAGAATTTCGCAACGTGAGCAAGGCCTTCGGGCCGGTGCAGGCGAACGCCGACGTCAGCTTCTCGATCGCCAAGGGTTCGATCCATGGTGTGATCGGCGAAAATGGCGCGGGCAAATCCACCCTGATGAGCATCCTGTACGGCTACTACCATGCCGACAGCGGGCAGCTCGTCATCAACGGCAAGGAGCAGCAGATCCGCTCGAGCCAGGAAGCCATCGCGCTTGGCATCGGCATGGTCCACCAGCACTTCATGCTGGTCGAGAACATGACGGTGCTCGACAACGTCATGCTCGGGGCCGAAGGCGCCTTCAAGCTGTCGAAGAAGCGCCGCGAAACCGAGGTGAAGCTGCGCGAGATCTGCGCGCGCTACCACCTCGACGTCGATCCGCTGGCCGTGATTTCCGATTTGTCGGTGGGCGCGCAGCAGCGCGTCGAAATCCTCAAGCAGATCTACCGCAGCGCCGAGATCCTGATCCTGGACGAGCCGACCGCCGTGCTCACCACCCAGGAAATCGCGTCGCTGTTCGACATCCTGCGGCTGTTCAAGGAACAGGGCAAGACCATCATCCTGATCACCCACAAGCTGGGCGAGATCATGGACATCACCGACCAGGTGACCGTGATGCGCGCGGGCCGCCTGGCCGGCGCCGTCGCCACGGTCGACACCAGCAAGGAGCAGCTGGCCAACATGATGGTCGGCCGCCCGATCGAAGGCAACCTGCCGCGCAAACCGTATGCGCCGGGCGCCCCGGTGCTGCAGGTCGAGAACCTGCAACTCAAAGACGCGAACGGCGTGCAGCTGCTGGGCGACATCGCGCTGTCGGTGCGCGCCGGCGAGATCGTCGCCATTGCCGGCGTGTCGGGCAATGGCCAGAGTGAGCTGATGCACATCCTGTCGGGCATGCGCCTGCCGACCTCCGGCGCCGTGTCAGTAGAAGGCAAGCCCCTGCCCTGGGCCGGCCGCTCGAACGCCGACGGCCTGCCCGCCGAGCTGCGCGACATGGGCATCGGCCACGTGCCGGAAGACCGCCTGCGCGACGGCGTGATCAAGGATTTCTCGGTCATGCAGAACACCGTGTTCGGCTACCAGGAGCGCGTCACGAAAGGCATGGGCCTGTTCGATTTCGACGCCATCGCCAAGCGCTGCGCCCATTTGCTGGAAGCCTTCGATGTGCGTCCGAAAGACCCCAACGTGCGTATCGGTCTGCTCTCGGGCGGCAACCAGCAGAAGGTCGTGATCGCGCGTGAAGTGTCGGCCTCGCCCAAGCTGCTGCTGGTGGGCCAGCCCACGCGCGGCGTGGACATCGGCACCATCGAGAGCATCCACACGCAACTGCTGCGCCTGCGCGACGAAGGCGTCGCGATCCTGCTGGTCTCGACCGAGCTGGAAGAAGTGCGCGCGCTGGCTGACCGCATCATCGTGATGTCGGGCGGGCGCATTACCGGCGAATTGCCGATCGACGAATTCGACACGACCCGCATTGGCCTGTTGATGGGCGGGATGCACAAATCATGAAAACCACTGAACTCCCACGCTGGGCCTCGGGCTTTGTCCTGCCGGTCCTGAATCTGCTCTCTGCCCTGCTAGTCGCGGCGCTCGTGATCCATCTTCTGGGCGAAAGCCCGGTCGAGTCGCTCCAGATCCTCGTCAACAGCGCCGTCATCAATCCCGAAGGCCTGTCGTACACGCTGTTCTACGCGTCAACCTTCGTGTTCACCGGTCTGGCTGTATCGATCGCGATGAAGGCGGGCCTCTTCAACATCGGCGCCGAAGGCCAGATGTATCTGGGCGGCCTGGGCCTGACGCTCGCAATGCTGGCATTCGACGCGACGCTCTCGCCGTGGCTCCTGATCCCGCTGGCAATCGTCGCCAGCGCCGTGTTCGGCGCCGCCTGGGCCTTCCTGCCGGGCTACCTGCAGGCCAAGCGCGGCAGCCACGTGGTGGTCACGACCATCATGTTCAACTTCATCGCCGCCGGCCTGATGAACTTCATCATCGTCAAGTACATGATTCCCGAGGGCGACCAGAATCCGGCCAGCCGCACCTTTACCGACGCTGCCGCGATCCCGCTGCTGTCGAACTGGCTGCCGTTCTTCGGCGAGAGCACGCCGCTGAATCTGGCCTTTATCCTCGCCTTGGTCGCGCTGGTCGTCTACTGGGTGGCCGTGTCGCGTTCGAGCTGGGGTTACCGCCTGCAGGCCACGGGCCTGAACGCCCACGCCGCGCACTATGCGGGCGTGCGCATCAGCCGCACGATCATCGTGGCGATGCTGATCTCGGGCGCCCTCGCGGGCCTGGCAGCGGTGAACTCGATCCTCGGCTCGACCCACTACCTGAGCCTGAACTTCCCGGCCGGCGCCGGCTTCATCGGCATTGCGATTGCGCTAATGGGCCGCCAGCACCCGGTGGGCATCCTGCTCTCGTCGATCCTGTTCGGCGCGCTGATCCAGGGCGGTTTTGACCTGTCGCTGGAAAAACCGAACATCCCGCAAGAGACCTTCATTTTCATCCAGGGCCTGATCATCCTGTTCTGCGGCGCCATGGAAAACATGTACGCGCCGGCGGTGCTCAAACTGATCAACGCAACACGCTCCAACAACGGCGCAAGCAAGGGATAAGCCATGGAAGACTTCCAGTTCGCCAGTATCGTCGTCTCCACCATCCGCAACGCGCCGGTGCTGATGTTCGCGGCCATGGCCGGCCTGTTCGCCGAGCGCAGCGGCGTGGTCGACATCGGCCTCGAGGGCAAGATCCTCGCGTCGGCGTTCGTCTCGGCCGCCGTCGCCTACACCTACCAGGATCCGTGGCTCGGTATCGCGGCCGGCATCGTCGCCTCGGTCGTGCTGGCGCTGATCCAGGCCTTCGTCTCGATCACGCAAAAGGGCAACCAGCTCGTGGCCGGCATCGCGATCAATATCGCGATGAGCGGGCTGACGTTCGTCGTGGCCCAGTACTTCTTCCAGCAGGGCGGGCGCACGCCGGACCTCGGTGAGGCGCGCCTCGCGAGCGTCATCCTGCCGGGAACCGAACTGGTGGCCGACGTCCCGGTGCTGGGCTGGGTCTACGGCAGCCTGATCGGCGGGCACTCGGTGCTGGTGTACCTGGCCTTTGCCCTCCTCCCGATCGTGCACTGGGTGCTGTTCTACAGCCGCTTTGGCCTCCGCCTGCGCGCCTGTGGCGAGAACCCGCATGCGGCCGACGCGGCCGGCATCTCGGTCCAGCGCACCCGCTACACGGCAATGATCATCGCTGGCGTGCTGTGCTCGTTCTCGGGCGCCTACCTGTCGATCGTCCAGAGCGGCTTCTTCTTGCGCGACATGTCGGCCGGCGCCGGCTACCTGGCGTTGACGGCGCTGGTGTTCGGCAACTGGCGCCCGGTGCACACGGTGCTGGGCTGCATGATGTTCGGCTTCTTTGCCGCGGTGCAGATCCAGATCGAAGGCGTCGACCTGCCGGTCGTGGGCCGCATTCCGGGTTCGCTGATCCAGATGATTCCGTACATCGTTACCGTGGTCGTGCTGGCTGGTTTGATGGCCAAGTCGGTGGCACCCAAGGCGCTGGGCAAGCCGTTCGTCAAATCGCGCTAACGCGCATCCCCCGCCCTGCCCTCCACCGCTGGGGGCAGGACAGGATTCTCTCCAAATCCCACTACCAACAGTCGTATTTACACCGAAATCGTCGGTATCTCGCCACAATTGCGCGAATTTATCGTCATTACAGCAATTTCTCAGTTTTTCCTGTTCCGAATCTGCAACAATATGATTCCATATGGAAACTTTTAGTTTCTACGGACATCGTATTTACTGACTCACGGAACGTCATGACATTTCAAAACCTTAAGATTCGTACGCTGATCCTCGGCGGCTTCGCCACCATTCTTGCGGCCATGCTGCTGCTGGTGGGAATCGGCTTGCTGCAGATGCAGAAAGCCGAAGCCCTCACCGACAAACTGACCGGCGAGAGCATGTACCGCCTGGCCATGCTGCAGGAGTGGCAAGCCATCATCGAGACCAACGCCGCGCGCACCATTGCCGCCATCAAGGTGACCGATGCAAGCGACGAGAAATTCTTCGTCGACGCGATGTCCAAGGCATCCAAGCGCTCGGACGTGCTGCACAAGGCCCTGGTCGAGAGCCTGGCCGGCAACGATGCTGCCATGGCGCTGTTTGCCAAAGTCGACGAGCAGCGCGAAGGCTACCGCAAGGCGCGCAAGAGCGTGATGGCGCAAAAGGCGGCCGGCGACGACGCTGCCGTGCGTGCTTTCCTGACGACCGACATGCTGCCGCGCGTGCAGTCCTATCTCGATAGCCTGAGCGCGATCGTCAAATTCCAGCAGGAGGTCGTGGCCGCCGATTCGAAGCAGATCCAGGACGGCTTCCAGACCAGCCTGAAGCTGCAGGTGGCGTTCGCCACGATCGCGCTGGTCGTCGGTGGCTTGTTCGCCTGGTGGATGGGGCGTCGCATCACGACGCCGCTCGAACAAGCCGTGCTGGTCGCGCAGACCGTCGCTACGGGCGACCTGAGCAGCCAGATCGTTGTCCAGGGCAACAACGAAACCGGCGCGCTGATGGGCGCCCTCAGGGACATGAACGACAACCTGGTCGGCATCGTCAGCCAGGTACGTAGCGGCACCGAAACCATCGCCGAAGCAGCCGACCAGATCTCGGCCGGCAACCTCGAACTGTCGGCCCGCACCGAGCAGCAGGCCGGCGCGCTGGAAGAAACCGCATCGTCGATGGAAGAACTGACCTCGACCGTCCGCCAGAACGCCGACAACGCGCGCGAAGCCAACACGCTGGCGCAGAACGCCTCGCAGGTGGCCGGCCGTGGCGGCGACACGGTTGGCCGCGTCGTCCAGACGATGGATGCGATCACCGATTCGTCGAAGAAGATCGTGGACATCATCGGCGTCATCGACAGCATTGCGTTCCAGACCAATATCCTGGCGCTCAACGCGGCAGTCGAAGCAGCGCGCGCCGGTGAACAGGGTCGCGGTTTCGCGGTCGTGGCCTCCGAAGTGCGCAGCCTGGCGCAACGTTCGGCGGCAGCGGCGAAAGAGATCAAAACCCTGATCGGCGACTCGAGCGCCAAGGTCGAGGAAGGCAGTCGCCTGGTGTCGGATGCCGGCGCGACGATGCAGGAAATCGTCAGCAGTATCGGCCGCGTGACGAGCATCATGTCCGGCATCGCCATGGCCAGCCAGGAGCAGTCGGCCGGCATCGAACAGGTGAACCGGGCGATCGCGCAAATGGACCAGGTGACGCAGCAGAACGCGGCGCTGGTCGAAGAAGCCGCCGCCGCATCGACATCGATGCGCGAACAGGCCAAAGCGCTGTCGCAGCTGGTGTCGACGTTCCGCTTCGAAGCGCAGCAGGCGCGCCCGGCGCTCAAACACGCGGTGCGGCCGGCGTTGGGGATGCGCGAAGCCGCGTAACGCGGGGGCCCCCTTTCGCCATATACAACGCCGGGTTCGCCCGGCGTTTTTTTATGGTTTGCACGGAGGTGACACGTCCCGGGCGACAGTGGCGTGACTTTCGGGAACGGATGCGACGATTTGGACATTGCCATGGCCACTGGCTGCACGTAGTGAGGGTCACTGCTTCTTGCTAGGTTAGACTGGATGGACTTCCGCTTTCGGCCAGAAGCAGACCTCCAACAAATTAATCGTGATGAACAGCGAGAAATTAAAGCACTGCCAGATCTGTGGGCGTGAACTCGACAACCCAGGAAATCCGCTTTCAACTGATTGCGGAGGAGATTGCTGGGGCTGTATAGGCGCGATTGAAGCAGAAATTGGCCATCCAGAGTCGCTAGCCCAAGTGCGCAAAGAATTCGCACTTGGGCTACGGCCCGAATGGATCGACCCAAATACACCGTGATTTTTGAGCTTTGCTACCGTCCGCTTCGGGTCATATCCGGCCCTTTGTGACAGTCCGCGATTTTTCGGCCGCGGCGACCTGCTATGCTGAGCTGAACGGCCGCCTTCGGCCAAAAGCAGTCGTTAGATGCTGCTGAGAGAACGACCCGTTGTCCTATCGGCTCAGCACACAGTTCAACACTCTGTTTTGGCAGTTCATCTCATAGCGCGGCGAGGCGCAAGATTGTGCCGCTACCCGCCCATTAGACATATCAGCTATGCCGCTAACCAGGAGCATTATGTTACGCATTGAACAAGCGGTCGTCGACGCCAACCCACCCTTCAAATCAAATGGCACAATCGCCGTCCTTAGCCTGGCTCTTGTCTCAGCTCAATTCGGCTTGGCCGGCTGTGCCCAGGCACCCGTTGCAAGAGCAGACACCGTTACACGCAGTAACGCCGACGTCTCCAGCACGACGACGTCGGCCCAGAAACCCGCTACATGCCCCAAAGTCGAATATCCGGAGGAAGCGATTCGGCGCGGTTCACAGGGGACCACGACTGTCCGCTTCCTGATCGATATCGACGGTCGCGTCGCCCAGTCCAATATCCTAAAATCCAGTGGAGACTTATCGCTCGACGAGGCGGCGCTTTCTGGACTGTCCAAATGCCGCTTTAAGCCGGCCGTCAGAGATGGCCAGCCACAACGCGCATGGGTTCCGGTCCAATACGTCTGGTCATTACCCCCCGCCGGCAAACTTCAAGTTCCATCTCCGGCTACTCCGCAACCTTAGAACCATTGCGGCAGTCAAAAGCCTAATCGATTTCACGCAAGAGTTTGCTTCGGATCGGTTCTTGGCTGTCGAGACAGTCGGTGACCTTTCTGACTTGGCAACCTGTTAAGCGGACCCGAACGGCCGAGTTCGGCCAAAAGCCGGCAATCGAGTCGCTGATCAGATTATGTGACTCGTTTGGGGTAACGATTCGCTACCGCGAAATCTGTAGAGGACTCAATACTCATGCTTAAACTACATCTCTTATTCTCTGCTGCAGTGTTGCTGGGGAGCAGCGCTGCAAACGCCTGCCAAGGGCCATTTCCTATGATAGCCGTTCAGTACCTTGTAAACGAACAGGTGCCTGAACGCGTTGAAGCAACGATAACAAATCCATTAGAAAAGCTATTTATCGGAACATCACGCCTTGCTGAACTGCGCTCCATGACGGGTCACGGTTCGGCTGCATTCGAGATGCGATTCGACGGCGGAGCCAACGAACAGGATCTGGAGACGGCAAAGCAGCGAGTTCAGAGACTGGCTCTCGCTAAAGGAATTCAGGTCATATCCAAGAAAGTGTTTCTCACCTCATCATGCTTGAGTACGTGGCCATGGTCTGATGACCAGCAGCTGAATGCACGTAACGGTCGACGTGAGTCTTCTGGTTCCGTGCGAATGGAATCCGCAATCATGTAGCGACCGGCTGTTTAGGGTCGGGTACTGCCGTCCGTGCTTAAAGGATGAGTACGCCAGAATGAGTTCCGATTCCAAAGGAGAACCTCATGAAACCGAACGCGCAGATGCCGCTACACCGTGCGGCCTGGAACAAGGGCAAACTGGTCGGCCAGAAAACACCGCTGAAGTTAAAGGAAATATGGGCGATACGGATCCGCCTCCAGCTGACGGAAAAAGTCAGGGATCTTGCCCTGTTCAACTAGGCAATCGATAGTAAGCTCTGCGGCTGCGACCTGCTGAGTTTTAAAGTTAGTGACATCGCACAAGGGCGTAGCGTCATGCACCGTGCGATCGTGATGCAACGTAAAACGCATCGCCCAGTACAGTTCGAAGTCACTGACGTAACAAGGCAGGCGGTGCTGGCATGGATTGATTACGCGAAGCTTGCAAACAATGCGTTTCTCTTTCCGAGCAGGGTTGCGGCCTCGCCACATTTGTCAACGCGACAGTACGCGCGCATCGTCAGACGATGGGTGGCCTCGATCGGCCTTGATGTGGTGGCGTATGGCACACATACGATGCGCCGAACGAAAGCAACGCTGATCTATCGAAGGACCAAGAATCTTCGTGCGGTTCAGCTACTTTTGGGACATACCAAGTTGGAAAGTACAGTACGTTATCTCGGCATCGAAGTCGATGATGCACTTGAGATAGCTGAGCAAACCGAGGTATAGGGAGTACCGTTGCCGGCCTTGGTCGGCGGTCAACTGTTAGTGAAAACCTGCTTGGCAGCGGCCGGCCGATTTCGGCCAAGAGCAGTCGTTTAGCGTAGTGTGAAAAAGCGCGCCTTTTCCCCTGCTCCGACTGCGATAAGATTGAAAACCATCCGTTAATCGTCCTCCATGTCCAACAATACTCGCCGTACTAAAGCGCTCGCAATCTTGGCCGATACTGGCATTTGGCGCAGCAATTATGAACCTCCGTATCTGCGTTTGCTCTGGCGCCTTGGTGTCGATGCAGCCCCGCCTCACTTCGTGCCGTTCTGGCGCACCCTTCTCCATGCTGGAATATGGTTTGGCTCTTTTTGGGGAGTCTTTATGTCGCTGTTTGTTTGGAGTCAACAGGGCTTTCCGTTTGCACTGGCTGTCGTGATTGCCGCAGGCGTCGGTTTGTTTTTCGGTCTCAGCATGGCAGGCTATTACGCTTATGGTCGCCGCAAGTATCATTTGCCTAAGTGGAATTCCATACTGTCCTGATGCAGGTTCTCGCGTGCGCTCAAGGATGGTCTGATGTACAAGCTAGAACTTCCGAAATCGGCCACGAGCGGACCTTCGATGATTGGCATGTATGACTGAGGGCAGGCCTCTGAACCAACCTGGATTTGTATGTACAAATCCAGTTATCGTCACGCGAAAGCCTAGAAAAAGATGACAAACCGGAATGGTGAGGTGGATCTGGTTAGCAAGCCAATGCGGACTCTACCTTATACGCCTGGCCATCTGAACTACCTTCTTCCGTCAGATCAGCCAATTCATGAACTACGTCCTCTGATGAAAAGTTGGACACGACGCTTAGTTGTTTTAGTAGCGTTATCGTTGGTCATATATGGATTTTACGGACTGCTTGTGGATGACATCTACATACCTAGCAGAAGGTCTCCGGGTCATCACTATCGCGGGGCATCGGCTTTTGTAGCCTTACCGATGATTATCAGCTTTGCCAGCGTGTTAATCACTGTTGCATTTGCTCGCTATGATTCGAGGAAAAACACTTTGGTCGCGGGACGATTTGCGAAGCTCCTTTTAACTGTGTCAGTCATTTCAATAGTGGGTGGAATTGCGATGTTTCTTAACCACTGAACTTCGTTGCTGAAGGTCCGGAATGGGTCGGATGCGGCCCGTCACTGCTTTGCAAATGACGGATTTTACGAAGACCAGCAAACATCAGGGAGCAAAAGTGCAATGGCCGACTATCGATCAAGCGTTCATCAGACAGATCTATCCTGGTGAAAACTGCAAAGCGATCAAGCTTCCAGGCTAGATCGCAATGGACATTGCTCCATATCGGGCGTCAGTCGCCGTGCCAGATCGTCGCGCAGAGTCTGCAAGTCAGAAATACGACGATCGATGTCCTGGAGCTTGCGCGCCAGCGCCGCTCGCAGCTGCTTGCCGGATGCATCTGGATTGGTCAAAAGCGGCAGGTCCGCTTCGATTTCTACCAACGTAAAACCCAGTGACTGCGCCAGGCGCATATAGCGTAGCCACTCCACCGCCTCGGGTGGATAGTCGCGGTAGCCGTTGGCACTGCGCCGGGCATGCAGCAGGCCACGCTTCTCGTAAAACCGCAAGGTGTCGCGCGACAGGCCAGTGGCGTTCGCCATTTCTCCTATCTGCATGGTTGCTCCTGTTTTCGCTTGACCATGGAGTTTACTCCAGGCTTTAGCATCCGGTCTTGTTCAATATGAGGAGAGATCATGCAGTTTTCAGCTTCCAGCTTTACGCGCTTGGTGCGCGCCAGCGGCGTGTACGACGTCCTGGTAACAGCGCCATTTGCTACACCATGGACTTTTGCGCTAGCCCATAGCCAGCTCAGCGGCATTAACCAGGCGCTCGGTGGCTCTGCGCTGCCCGTGTTCGCTCCGTTTCACGTCTTGTTCGCCTGCCTGCTTGGCAGCGTGGTATTGGTATGGTCACTGCTGCGCATCGCCGATCCGCAGCAGCGGTTCGGCCGCTATGACGGCGCAGCGCGCATGATGTTTGCCACATGGATGGTGTGGGCGTTGAGCGCCACTGGCGAGCCGGTGCTCTGGATTTTTATCCTGCCCGAGCTGGCGTGGGGCGTGGCGCAGTGGTGGCCAGTGCGCCACGCCTGAGTAAGGAAAAACCTGGCACAGGGTGCACTGGCTTCGTGGCGTTACCAACCTCATACACCTGCGTCACGGCAGATCCGGCGTTCACGTACGTTGTGCATCAACCCTGGGCGGCTGCATGGCGGTGATCTTTCTTACATCGTTGAATCGGCCGGCCTGCTGCGCTGCGGCTGCCATGGCGCCGGCCAGCGCCCGGCATTCGTTCTCGCCCTGGGCCAGCAACATGCGAAACGAAGGAATGCGCGATATCGACCACAAGATGGCGGCCGTTACCCAGAACGGGCTGGCGTGCAGCCGCCGTTTCCCGGCTGGATAGAGCTGGTCGCCGCCGCTGACGATCAGCGCAAAACACGCCTGCACGCCGCGTGCCAGGACTACCGCCTCACGCCAGCTGGCGCCACCTCCCCGGCGCACGCCTGCCACCGAAACTGCTTCGAATGCGACGCACAAGGGTGCATGGCAGCGCAGCCATCGCAGCATGTCCGGCTCCAGGACCGCAGGCAGCCCGCCAGCGTTGAACACGTCAGCCCAGCGCTGGGCATTGAGCTTGCTCTTTTGTCCGCCGGCGCCGATGACCGCATGCAGTCTGCCGTCGGCGTCGAGGCTGGCCTGCACGAATGGCATGCCGAAGTCGCAGCGCGCGGGACCGATTGCATCGCGCAAACGCTCGGGGTCAAACTGGTTGACCATGAACAGGATGCGGGCAGCGGCGCTGTCGCGCAGAGCGGAAATCAGGGTATCGACCTGCTGCGCCGGCACAGTGACGATCACGAGGTCATACGGCGTCGCAGTGTCGAGCCGGTCGGCGACGGTCACCGGGGCGCGCGTGCCGTCGTCCCTGACAATGGCGCCGTCGCGCTGCAGTTGCCG
Organism: Oxalobacteraceae sp. CFBP 13730; assembly: GCA_014841835.1. Taxonomy (GTDB): domain Bacteria; phylum Pseudomonadota; class Gammaproteobacteria; order Burkholderiales; family Burkholderiaceae_D; genus Telluria. The sequence continues at coordinate 1,058,769 of JACYUQ010000001.1, forward strand.
CAGCCGAGGGGAATCCGGGCGGGCGATGACGGTTAGGGCGTGCCCGCCGGCGAAGGCCAATTGGTAGGCGAAGGTGCTACCGATGTTGCCGGTGCCGATGATGGCGATTTGAAGTGGATTGGACAAGGGGATCCTGGTGAGTGGAAGGTCAGGCCGCGGCGGTCGCCACAGTGCTTTGTTTGAGTTGCATCCGCGTGAGTGCCGCCCACGCCAGCACATAAGTCGCGGTCATGGCCGTGAAGCCCGCATGCGCGGCGCTACCGAGCAGACGGTCTGCGATGAAACCGAAAGCAGGGATGATCTGCTGCGCGTGCACGCCCATGAAATGCGCGGGACGCGCATCGCCAACCCGGCGCCAGCCGACCAGCGGCAACCCGACGCCGGCTGGCGCGCGCTTCCCGCCCAGCATCAACCCGCTGACGGTGGCGAGCACGAAGGTCATGAGCAACCCGGTGACGGCGCCGAAGACGGTCACCGACGCGCGCCATGCGGGATTGGTGTCCATGATGACCCAGGCCAGCCAGGCTTGCGACGCCGTCAATGCGATGGCGCCGCATGCCATCAGCACCGTCAACGCCGTGTGCAGCGCGTCGCTGGTGTTGTAATGCGACGGCTCGCTACGGCTGGCCTGGTAGGTAATATAGGCCGCCTCGAAGGTCGACGTCGCGATGATCAGCGCCTCGATGGCGGCCAAAGGTGCGCCGGGGCCGGCGGCGCGCATCAGCACAGCCGTGGTAGCGGAAAACAGCGCCAGGGCCGCCAGGAATTTGAGCGGTTTGGCCCAGACGTTGACGCCGCGGATCGTCCGCAGATCGCGGCGCGCGGCCAACGTGGCCGGGATCATGCACAGTGCCAGAATGGCGGCAAAGACAAGCAGGGACATCGCGACCTCTGTTACGAAAGCAACGATAGTACAGACGTCTTTCTGCATGATCTATATGCTAAAGTCTGCATTATCTTTGCCATCGTCCGGGGACATTCATGGATGCACTGTCGGATGTACTTTCCCTGCTTAAGCCCGTCAACTACATGTTCCGTGCCGTCGATGCCGCCGGCGACTGGGCCATCGGCTACCCGGAGCATCGCAGCATTAAATGCTTCGCTATCTTGTCGGGGCAGGCCTGGCTGGCAGTCGACGGCATTGCCGGTGTGTTGCTGGAGGCGGGCGACTGCGTGTTGCTGCCCCGGGGTTTGGCGTTCCGGCTGGGCAGTGCGCTCGACGTGGTTCCGGCCGACGCGTGGGATGTGTTCCCGTCGGTGGAAGAAGGCGGCGTCGTCACCCTCAACAATGGCGGCGCCGTCTACGGCCTGGGCGGCTACTTCGCTTTTGACAGCCGCCATGCGGACATCCTGCTCGGCGTGCTGCCACCCATCGTGCACATCCGCGCGGAGGCGGACCGTGCAGCATTGCGCAGTGCGATGGAGCGCATCATGGCTGAACTGCGCACGCCGTTGCCGGGCGGATTTTTGATGGCGCGGCACCTGGCGCACCTGGTGTTGCTTCAGGCGCTGCGCATCATCCTGGCCGAGGGCCGGGCTGGCGGCATCGGCTGGATTTATGGCCTGGGCGACAAGCAGATCGGCGCCGCGTTGAATGCGCTGCATGGCGATCCGTCCCGCAAGTGGACGATCGACGCGCTGGCCGCCTTGGCGGCGATGTCGCGCTCGACGTTTGCACTGCGCTTCAAGGAGCGCGTCGGCGAAACGCCCATCGATTACCTGACGCGCTGGCGCATGCTGTTGGCCGCCGACCGGCTGCTGACATCGCGCGACGCGATCGCCGTCATCGCACCGGCGGTCGGCTATGAATCGGAGAGCGCCTTCAGTACCGCGTTCAAGCGTGTCATGGGTTGCGCACCGCGCGACTACGTACGCCAGCCCGGCCCAATTTAAGCCGGCTGGCACTGGACCGGGTTTGCGGCAGCTTGCTTTGCCTGACAAGCTGTCGCGGCACGAGATTTCAAAGCACACTGAGCGGCCCGTAGCCAGAGTCATGTAGCCAACATAGCTGGCATAGCTGGGGTCAGGTCTGACATTCGGACACAGACTCTTCATTACTATCTTCCATACGGAATTCATAAATGGAGGTTTTGTTGAGTTCGTGTCCGAATGTCAGACCTGACCCTGCTTGTGCTTGTGACCCTGCTTGTGCTTGACCGTGCTTGTGCTGCTCATCACGACGCCGCTCGAACAAGCGGTGCTGGTGGCGCAGACTGTCGCCACGGGTGATCTGCACAGCCAGATCGTCGTCCAGGGCAACAACGACACCGGCGCGCTGGAAGATACCGCATCGTCGATGGAAGAGCTGACCTCGACCGTGCGCCAGAACGCCGACAATGCCCGCGAAGCCAACACGCTGGCGCAGAATGCCTATCAGGTGGCCGGCCGTGGCGGCGACACCGTCGGGCGCGTCGTGCCGACGATGGACGCCAGCACCAGGAGCATGTGGGAAACCTGCAACAACGTGAAAAAATGGAATCGTGCGCGCAAGAGGGTTTCTTCTCTTATCTTAGTATGTGCAATATCATTTTTTTAACAGCCAAGGAATTATTGTAATGAAGACTGTCTCCGTACGCCTCCTGTCCAGCCTGGTTCTGATGGCCGCTTCGTTTTCGGCCTCGGCCGGTCCGAACGTAGTCAGGGCGCTTGAAGTCAAAGGCGTCTTCAATGAAAAAGTGGGCCCTGCGCCGCAATGTGCGTCCACCCTCGGCGGCAAGCTTGCTGGCCACGGTGAGACAGCGGAAGGTACGCCAGTCGCGTTCGTGGGCGGAGATTGCTTTGCCCAGTCCGGCACGACATTCACCTTCAGCAAGGGCAAGTTCATCCTGCTGTATCCAAACGGCGACCAGATTTTCGCCGACTACAGTGGTCAGTTCGTTCCTACCGGCGCAGGCACTGCCTACGTCATGAACGGCGGCACCTTCACCATCACCGGCGGCTCCGGCACCTATTTTCACGCGACCGGCGGCGGCTCGCTGAGCGGCACCGAAGACTTGTCGAACGGCGCCGGTACGATTGGCTTATCGGGTCGTGTTTCTTACAAGCCGAAGTAATCGCTGAAACAGCGCCACGCGACGCTGACACTGCGTCGTGACGGCCTGACGAAAAAGAGCGGCATGTAAAAAGAGTGGTGGGTATCCCGCTCTTTTTACATGCCGCTCTTTTACGATTTCTGATGGTGCCATTCACAAGCCGTGAAGCCGACGGTCGTGAAACACCCGCCTTGCACGCGTTACGTCATGGCGTGACCGGATCGACCGGCTCGAAGCCTGCCGCACGCCGGCTCGAGCGCGCCAGCGTCCAAGCAAAGCCGATGCCGGCCGACGTGCCCGAATTTTTCAGGTGCAGCGGGCTGTCGCGGTTGGCGCTGCCGGCGTACGACTCGTAGCGCACGTAGCCGAACAGGCGCACGTCGGGATTGAGCTGGCGCGTGGCAAACAGCCCCACGCGCGCGAGCACCAGGCCGGCATCGGCGCTGTAGGCGTCACGGCTCGCGGTTGCATACTGCGGCGCGACTTCATAAAAATAGCGGTTGATGCGCTTGTCGCCAAACACCACCGACGTATTGGCTTCGAACGACCACAGACCCCGTTCGCCCCGCGTTTCGTAGGCCAGCTTCGGCTCGAACGTCCAGCCCTGGCGTCGCAGGCCGCCGCGCGCCTCGATCACGGCGCGCAGCGGCAGTTCAGCGCGCAGGCGGCTCGTGGCGTCGATATCGGCCACGCGAATTTTCAGGCGCGGGCCAAATTCGAACAGCGCGCCCAGATCCGGCATGCCGGCGCGCGCCTCGACGTCGTCCGAGTCCGACGGCAACGCACCCGACAGGCCAACGTCGAATTCAAGCCGGTCGGAGCGGAACAGACGCGCACCGATGCCCGACTGGTCGGCGCGCAGCACTTCCCCGCGATAAAGCAGGAACGGGATGGGCAGGATACGGTTGGTGCGGTCGTCGGCGCCGGGATACGCCGGCGTGCTCAGCGCAGCGGCGCCAAGGCCGAATTCCCACAGCGGCAGGCTGGCGCCCGCTGGCGATTGCGCGTGAGCGTGAAATGCGGGGAGCAGGCAGGCTGCCGCGATGGCAGCCTTCAATGGAACATGCATGGGGCCTCGGGAGTCTGGTCGGGGGATGACCGGATTCTATCCGAGGCCGTGCCAAAAGTGCAGCGCGCGCAACGAACAATCTGCGCAGCGCCGAAGGTGAAAACTTACGGCCAGATCGCCTGCAGCATCGCGGCCAGGTTATACCCGCCCTTGATCAGCTGCGTCTTGGCGATTTCGGAGCTTGGCACCGGATAGTTGGCCGGCACTTCGAGCGCGAAGGTGTAATAGGTCTCGCCCTTCTTGCCTGTTTGCGGCGTCAGCTTGCCCGGCACCACGTCGGCATACGCCAGCTTGGCTGATTTGAGGCCGTCTTCCACCCACTGCACCGGCCAGGTGGCCACGTCGCCTTTGGCTTTTGCGACCAGTGGCGCGCTGGCGATCGCCACGTCCGCGAACTGCTCCGGCGTGCGCGTCTTGATGCGGCGGAATGCGTAGTCGACCGTCGTGCTGTCCCAGTACGAGTGGAACGGCTTGGTCAGCGCCTTCGGCACGCCTTCCTTGATGACGACTGGCGCATCGCCCGCTTCTGCAGCAGGAATCACCCCTTTCGACAGCGCCGCCAGCTTTTCATCGTCGAGCAGCAGGTTGTTGCCGCCGCGCGAATCGAACACCAGCGCATCGTCGATCTCGGCGCGCGACTTCGGCACGATGAACTTGCCGTCCTTGCTGACGAACGCCGAACCCACGTGCAGCGGCTGGTGAATATCGCCGGCAAAGTGCGCCAGCAGGATCAGGGCCTGGCGCTTGGTGAACTTGTGCGGATTCAGTGCCGGGTCGGTCTTGCCCTGCAGGACGGCGATGCACTGCTCCAGCGTTTGCACGATGTCAACGTCGCTCGTGCCCACGCCGTGCTCATGATAGTGATCGAGCTGGAACGGGACGTTGGTGTAGTGGTATTCGTTGTGGCGCGGATTGCCTTCCACGTATTGCACCATCTCGGGCGTCTGTGGGCCGCAATACGTGCCCTTGACGCAGTCGGCCCAGTTGGCGACCGACGCCAGCGATTCGCCCGGCTGCAACAGCAGTGCGATTTGCTTCTGGGCGTTGGTCCCCTTGAGCAGCTTGTCGGCGATCGAGCCGACGGCGCGGTGACCGTCACGGCCCCAGGCAGCGGCGTCCGATGCGCCCAGTAATCCGAAGGCGCTGGTGAGCGCCAGCACGCATGCGAGTTTTTTCATGATCATTTTTGATGTGCTTAATTGAGGCGCACGATGCGCGGGGTAGCCGGGGCCAGCGCGGCGCCCTGCCCTTCGAGTTTTTTCAGGTAGGTGATGAAGCCATCCAGATCGCGCAGGCCGGTGTCGATACGCTCGGTGCCGAGTGCGAATTCGGGATAGCCGTCGCTGCCTTCGGCCAGGAAGTTGTTCAGTGCCAGCCGATACGTTGCGGTGTCAACCAGCGGTTTGCCATCGAGCTTGATGCTGCCCGGTACCAGGCGGGTGCCGGCGGGCCGCTTGGCATCCCACGTATAGGTAAAGCCTTGCGAGACTTGCAGCACGCCGGACGTCACGTTCGCGCCGTCGGGCCACTGGCGCTCGAGCAGGTTGCGGATCTGCGCGCCGGTCAGGTTCATCACGACGGTCGTGTTCCCGAATGGCAGCACGGCCTGGGCCTGGCCGAAGTTGACGGTCTTGTCGGCAAGCGCTTCGAGGTCGCGCCGGATGCCGCCATTGTTCATGAAGGCGAACTGCGCACCCAGGCTGCGCGCAGAGTCCAGCGCCGCGTCGGCGACCAGGTTACCGAGCGGCGATTCACCCGCGTCGTTATTCTTGCGCAGCAGCGGCGCGACGGCGATCTTCGCGATCGGGCGCGTCAAGGCGGCCTCGCTGCGCTCTTTTACCTGCGCGATATACGCGACCATCTTCGGATCGGCCGGGTACTCGCCCGGCTTCATCACCACGTTGGCGACGGTCAGGTTCGAGACCGCGCCGGTGGTTGGCTCGACCTGCATCGACACGCGCGTGAGCAAGTGGCCGGCCGTATCGGCCTGGGTCACGACCCGGCCACCGACATCGCACAGGTAACCCTGATGCGAGTGCCCGGTCAGCACCAGCTTGACCGTCGGATCGATCTTCTGGACGACCGGGACGATATCGCCCGTCAGCTTGCTGCAACCGGTTTGCAACGGCGACTCGACCGTGCGGCCGCCCTGGTGCACGAGGGCCACGATGACCTTGGCGCCGGCCGCGCGCATGGCCGGCAGCGCGTTGTTGATCGCTTCGGCTTCGTCGCCGAACGTCAAGCCCGCGATGCCCGATGCGACGACCATATTCGGCGTATCGCGCAGCACCACGCCCACCAGGCCGACCTTGATGCCCTTGACGGTTTCGATGGTGAAGCCCGGGATGATCGGCTTGCCGGTGACCTTGTCGATCACGTTCGCGCCCAGGTACGTGAATTTGGCGCCGCCGAAATTCGGGGTGAACTTGCAGGCCTTGGTCGGGTGCGGTGAATCACAGCCACCGTTCTGCTGGCGCAGCAGTTCCTTGCGGCCGCCATCGAATTCATGGTTGCCCACCGCGCTCGCGCGCAGGTTCAGCATGTTCATCACTTCGATCGTCGGCTCGTCGGCCCACAGCGACGACAGTGCCGGGCTGGCGCCGACGATGTCGCCGGTCGACACCAGCAGCAACTCCTTGTCTTCCTTGCGCCAGGCCTGCAGGGCCGCAGCCACTGCTTCGGCGCCGCCGGCGCGCATGACCTGGTCCTTGCCGTCAGCGCCCTTGAGCACGTAGCGGCTTGGTTCCAGATTGCCGTGGAAGTCATTGAGCGACACGAGGTTGATGGTGACCGGGCCCTGGGGCGCGGTCACGCAGCCGGCCAGCAGCAGCGCAACGGTGAGTATGGACAGACGGGCGCTTGCGCGACGCGAGACGATCATGAAAAACACCTTTTATGGAATCGGGCCGGGGTGGCCGGCACCCGAAGGACGGGGCTTGGATAAGCGCAACAGCAGGCATTATCCCATGCCGCCTGTGCGCAGGAAATCCTTACAGCAGCAGGGCTGCGGACTTTTTTGATGAAAAAACGGCCGGTGCTTCCACCGGCCGTTCTGGCTACTTCAGGCTACTTCAAGCTACCAATTCGCGCTGCTTAGAATTCGTAACGCAGGGTTGCCTGGATGGCCCACTGCGACTCGCCCTTGGCTTGTTTCAGATCCTGACGCTCGACATCGTTACGCACGACGTAGATATAACGACCTTGTGCATCGATACCGGCGACATCGACGAAGCTGCGTGCCTGGCCACCAGCCGACTGGAAGCTGATCTCTTCGGTACGGCCCCATTTCTTGTTCAGCAGATTGCCGAAGTTCATGAAGTCGAGCGAGAAGGTCGCTTTGTTGCGTGCGAAGATGCCCGGGATTTCCTGGCTGATGCGCACGTCGAAGGTGTTGACCCATTCGGCGGTCGAGTTGTTACGCTTCACGACACCACCGGCAGCCTTGCTCAGACCCTTGTTCGCATTGACGACGTCCCAGAAGCGCTGCTCGTTCGCACGGCTGGTCGCGGTGTCGCCCGAGAACACGACTTCGTTCGCACCGAAGGCGGTCGGGATGTACATCAGGTCGTTGCCGGCCAGATTGTCACCGTTCATGTCGTTGTTGAACGTCCAGCTGTACGGACGGCCTTCACGACCTTCGTAGAAGACGCCGAGACGCGTGTTGTAGCCTTCGAAGAATTTCTTCTGGAAGTTCATCAGCGCATTGACGCGGTTCTTGATCGCATAGCTCGAGTTCGCGGCGACTTCTTCGTTCGGGTTGAACACCGAGCGGCCGTTGAAGTTCGAGTTGGCCACCGAGGACGTCAGCGGCGAGACTTCGGTTGCATCGGTGTAGGTGTACGCCACCGACCAGCCAAAGCCCTTGGTCATTGGCTGCGACAGCGACGCGGTCAGCACTTTTGCATCGCCCTTGTCGGTATCACGCGCCACCAGCACGTTGCCGAAGCTGCGGTTGTTCAGCGAACGGTTGACCGCGCCGCAGGTGGTGATCAGGTTTGCCGTGTTGTTCGACACGCCATAGCACGCCGGGTTCAGGCCCTGGGTATTCCAGAACAGTTGACGGCCATCCGAGCCGGTGCGCGTTGCTGCGCCCAGGTTCAGGTGTTCATAGAAGATGCCGTTCTTGTTCTTGGTGTACAGCGCTTCGGCGCCGAACACGATGCCATACCACGGCAGTTCGGTGTCGAACGCCACGTTGGCTTTCCAGATCGATGGCTGACGGAAGTTCGGATCCAGGAAGTTGACGTCGGCGGCCGGAATGGCGCCGGCGACGGCTGGCTGGCCATCCGGATTGAAGCTGATCAGGCCGCCCGTGGTCGGGCAACGGGTCGCAGCAGTGCCCGAGCAGCCGATGGTAGCCGTGGCAGCGCCGGTGCCCGAGAACGGGTTCGACATCCACACGGTGGCTGCTGCGCCCTGGAACAGACCGACGCCGCCGCGGATCTGGGTCGGACGCTGCGACTTGTCGAAGCGGTAGTTGAAGCCGAAGCGTGGCTGGATCAGGTCGGTGCCGTCGATGGTCTGGGTATTGTCCAGACCGAAGCCGCCGGACTGACGCACGCCAGTGGCCGGGTTACCCGCCACCAGCGGCCGGGCCGCAGCCGCGTTGGCCAGTGGACGGCCGCCGATGTCGTTACGGTCGTAACGCACGCCGTACGTCAGGGTCAGCTGGTCATTGACGGTCCAGGTGTCTTGCAGGAACAGGCCGGTGTTCTTGGTGTCGAAACGGGCAATCGCATCCTCGAGTGATGCGCCTGCCAATGCACGCTGCTGGTTATAGATCAGTGGACGGCCACGCTGGAAGTTCTCCAGCACGGCTTGCTGTACGCGAGCATTGGATGCATTTGCGCAGCTTGGCAATGCGCCGAAGCTGTAGAAATTCACATCGGTCGAATCGAGGCAGGCAAACGTGTACGAGCCATTGATACCCTGCAGGAACGAGTTGTAGACTTCGTTCTTGGTCTGGTCGACGCCGAACTTCAGTTCATGGTCACCCACAATCCAGTTGGCGCCGGCATACATATCCTTGGTCTTGTTGCGCAGGACATTGTTGTGGCGGCTGAAATCGGTACCGAAGTTGATGAAGCGGTTGGCAGTCGACAGGCCGGCAGGCGCATCAGCCGGCAGCGCGCCGCTGAACTGCAGCGACATCGATGGCGTGCGGGTCGCGTTGGTCGGAACCGAATCGTAGTCGCGGGTCGAGAACTTGAACTCGGTCGAGAAGTTCGGGGTCCAGTCCGAGAACACCTGGGCGACAGCGGTCTCGATCGTCTTGCCCTGGTTATAGAAGCCCGACGACAGGCCGACGCCGGTGGCCGAGAAGCCCGGGTAGAACGGTTCGCTCTGTTCAGTCTTGGCGTAGCGCAGGTTGGCGCGGTGTTCGTCGGTGATGTTCCAGTCGAACTTCACCATACGCTCTTTCGAGGTCAGCATCGAGCCGGTTGGCACAGCCGAGCTGCCGATGTCGACGCCGTAGGTGGCCTGAGCAATGCGCTGCGCTTCCGAGATGGCCGACTGCGGGATGCCGACGGTGGTGCCGGTACCGCTGCCGATTGGGCCAAATTCCGGGCTCGAGCGCGAGCTTTCGAAGTTTTCAGCCAGGGCGTAAATGAACAGCTTGTCCTGGATCAGCGGACCCGATGCCCAGATACCCTTGGTGGTTTCCTTCGACTTTGGCGCGTCGGTGTAGACGTCGGTGATCGGGTTGTAACGGTCGCCCGACATGGTGTCGTTGCGGAACACGTAGTACACGCCGCCCTTGTAGGTGTTGGTACCCGACTTGGTCACGGCGTTGATGTTCGCGCCGGTGTAGCCCTTCTGGGTGACGTCGTAGTTGGCGACGTTGACCTGCACCGACTGGATCGCTTCGATCGAGATCGGCTGGCGCGCGGTCGGGCTGCCGTTCGATTCCAGGCCGAAGGTATCGTTGATCGCGACGCCGTCGATGGTGGTCGAGTTGTAGCGCGAGTTCTGGCCGGCGACCGAGATTTCGCCGCGGTCCTTGTCGGTCTGCGAGACGCGCGGGTCGGCACGCGCATAGTCTTGCAGGTTACGCTGGATCGATGCCTGGGTCTGCAGCTGGGTGTTGCTGATGGCAGTGCCCGCACCCATGTTGTTGCTCGAGAAGATTTCCGAACGCTGTGCAGTGCCGGCGATCGTCACGGTCTGCACGCCCAGGGTGGCGTCGACTTCGGCGGTCTGGGCCAGATCGAGGAAGACGTTGTTGCGGGTCTGGGTGATACCGTCTTTGGTGATAGTGATGGTGTAAGGACCACCCACGCGCAGGCCACGTGCAACGTAGCGGCCTTCAGCGTCGGTTACGACATTGCTGACAGAACCCGACTCGGTGTGCAGGATCTGCACTTGCGCGCCAGCGGCAGGCTGACCCGAGACGTTCGAGATACGGCCACCGACGGCCGAAGTGGTGTTCTGTGCGAACGACGGCGACGCCGCCAACGCAACTGACAAAGCCAGCGCCAACTTGGTGAGCCGGATCTGCTGCTGAGTGATCATTGATTACCCCAAAAAGAACTTCAAAGTTGTTTGTTGGACGCCCGACGGACGTCCTCCCCTGCTTTACTGCTTGTTGTATTCGTCGTGCCGCGTCAGTGATTCAGCCGGCAAGCGGCTGCGATTGTATCGGTACAATGTTTCAACAAAATGACACGATCTGTGGCTTGATTTACACCAGAATTGCGCCAATATGCATCAGCGTTTTCAGCCCGACAAATTCAATTTGGCTTCGCTATTCAGAGCTTTTCCGTATAAATCATCCGGTCGACGTTGTCGTTACGCGACATAAATCGTGTCATTTGGCGCGCTTTATGACATGGCGGAATTATATGCGTGGCATTCCACGGTGAAATTTTTTCGGCAAAAAATCAGTAGAACCAGCGGTGCAGGGGGAAATTCTGTAGCGAGAAGACGACAAACCTTACTTCTGGACTAACTTAGTGCCGAAAAGTCGAAGGTTGTTTATGACAGGGAGGCGATCCGGCGAGCGCCGGATCGGAAGTGACACACTTTATTTCACGCGCACGGCCTGGGTCGCCATGGCAGCGACTTGGGCTTCGAATCGGGCGTAGCGCCCATCCAGCTGTCTCGTTAAGCGTTGTTTTTCTGCAACGGGCAAGAAGGCATAGTGGATGCTGTTGTACGACGCCTTCTTGATCTCGGCGTAAGAAGGTTTGAACTGGCTGGCAAATTGCACGTATTCGTGCGACAGGGTGTGGCGGGTCACGCCGGCGTCGTCGGTCGAAATCACGTACGGCACGCCATACTTGCGATACAGATGGATCGGATGATCCGCGCCGGCCACGCCGCTGATGAACGCGTTCGAGGTCAGGTTGATCTCGACCGGAATATCCTTCTCGCGCATCGTCTTGATGATGGCCGGTGCATTGGCTTCATGCGCCAGGTCCAGGCCATGGCCGATGCGGTCGGCGCCGGCAATGCCCAGGGCGCTGTCGATGTGGAACTTCAGGCCTTCCGGCGGCACGTCACCCAACGCCAGCTCGCCCGCATGCATCGCCACTTTCACGTCCGGGTACACCGTTTTCAGGAAGCGGAACATCTTCATGTGCAGCAGGTAGTCGCGCATCGACACGTTCAGGCTTTCTTGGCCGACGATGTTCACGCCGACGATGCGTCCGCCCTTGGCCGCGGCCTTGAAGCTCGACACCATCGCCGAGAACACCTGCGACGGCGCCAGGAGGCGCAGCGTGTAGTTCTGGTAGCGCATCGTGAAGCGCTCGTCGTCGATGCCTTCCGAGGCCGCGTTGATCTGCGCGACGAAGCTGTCGATCGACGTGTTGTAGGCCGCGTTGGCGTCCAAGGCTGCCAGCTCGGCGCGCAACTGGGCGCCGAGCGCCGCGTCGTCGTTCACGCTGGCGCGGGTGCTGGTATCGAAGGCGGGGTTGGCCACGAATGGCGAGAGCAGGAACATCGTTTCGATGTAGCCGACATTTTCGGCAATGGCGCGCGCCTTGATCTCCTGCAGGCCTTCGCGCAGATTGTCATTGGCCACCGGGCCGAAGTAGCCGAAGGTGCCGAAGAACAGGCGGTCCGGCGCCGACTGGATCGCGACGTGGTTGCTGAAATCCTTGTTCGACCAGCGCTTGACCAGCTCGCGCCAGGTGTTTTCGTCGGCGTTGACTTGCGCGCCCGACAGGCAGGTGCGCTCAGCAGCCGGTTTGGCGCGCTGCGCAGCGATGGTCGCCTTGTCGGTCTCGATGCGGTAAGTGGTCTTGTCGATGCAGAAGCCCTGCTTGTCGACGAAATCGACATAGGTTTCGGCATAGATCGCGCCCGAATAATGGTGGTGCAAATCGCCGCCCTTGGGCATCTGCGTGAAGAACATCGTCAGCTCGGACAGGCGCGGCGTGCTGCCCTCGATCAGGCTGGCGTAGTGGGACGCGGTGGCCGCTTCGTTGGAGGTGACCGATGGCGCACGGGCCAGGACGGGCGAAGCGACGACGGCCAGCGCCAGCAGCGCACTGCCGGGCAAATACTTGTGCATGGTGAGACTTTCAGGATGGGTAGCAAGCGTCAGACTCTAACGCCTTCGACCAAGGTTGGCAATATTGCTGCCCGTAGGGTGGAAGGCAGAGCCTTCCACCCTACGTGGCCTCGGCAAATTAACGTTCGTGCACCTGCCGACCATACGAATACGTCGCCGCCACCGTACGGTCATCGCCCAGCAGCGCCAGCGCGAACAGCAGCTCTTCGAGCGAGTGACTGTGGCCCGTGCGGCGCGCCATCAGCGGCGTGGCCTCGCGGTCAAGCACCACGAAGTCGGCTTCGAGCCCGGGCGCGAAGCTGCCGATCGTGTCGTCCAGCCCCATTGCGCGCGCGGCGCCCAGCGTGGCGAGATAAAACATGCGCAGCGCCGTCAGGTAACTGCCCTTCATGCGCGCGACCTTGTACGCTTCGTTCATCGTCTGCAGCAACGAGAACGAGGTGCCGGCGCCAACGTCCGTGCCCAGCGACAGCAGCATGCCGGCCTTGTCGGCGCGCTCGAAGTCGAACAGGCCGCTGCCCAGAAACAGGTTCGATGTAGGGCACACGGCGGCGGCCGAGCCGGTGGCCGCCATGCGCGCCATGTCTTCGTCGTCGAGCCAGATGCAGTGGCCGAACATCGCGCGCGGGCGCATCAGGCCATAGCTGTCGTACACGTCGAGATAGCTGCGCGCCTGCGGAAACAGCTCGCCCACCCAGGTGCACTCGTCGCGGTTCTCGGCCACGTGGGTCTGGATGAAGGTGTCCGGGTATGCCGCCGCCAGCTCGCCCGTCAGGCGCAGCTGGGCTTCGGTCGACGTCGGCGCGAAGCGCGGCGTGATCGCGTACAGCGCGCGGCCGCGCTTGTGCCAGCGCTTGATCAAGGCTTCGCTCTCCCCTAATTCGCCTTCGAGGTCGCGCAGGAAGTCCGGGCAGTTGCGGTCCATCAGCACCTTGCCGGCCACCATGCGCAGGTTGCGCGCTTCGCTCGCGGCAAAGAATGCGTCGACCGATTGCGGGTGCACGGTGCAGTAGACCATCGCCGTGGTGGTCCCGCAGCGCAGCAGCTCGTCGAGGAAGAAGTCGGCCGTCGAGCGGCCATCTTCATGATCTTCGTAGCGGCGCTCGGTCGGGAACGTATAGGTCTCGAGCCACGGCAGCAGACCAGGCGCCGGCGAGGCGATCATGTCGGTCTGCGGGTAATGCAGGTGCGTGTCGATGAAGCCGGGGACGATCAGCTTGCCGCGGTAGTCGACGGGTTCGAGGCCGGCAGGCAGCGTGGGCGCGAGCGCGGCGTAGTCGCCGGCGGCCTGGATGCGGCCATCCTCGACGATCAGCAGGCCGTCTTCGTGAAACAGCGCGGCGCCATCGTCGAACGCCGGATCGGCGCGAAAGTGCAGCAGGCTGGCGCGATAGGCCTGCACATTGGGTGATGCAGTGGGCATTACAAAAATTCCGGTTGAGGTTCGGGGTGGTGTGCAGCTTCCCACACGGCCAGCAATTGCGCCACACTCGATGCGGCGATCACGGCCGGGGCCTTGCCGGCAATATCGGGCAGGCCGATCGGGCAGACCATATTGGCCAGGCGCGCGTCGTCTATGCCGCGCTCGCGCAGGCGCGCTTCGAACTTGCTGCGTTTGGTGGCGGAGCCAATCAGCCCGAACCAGTCGGGCGTGGCCGGATGCGCGGGGCGCGCCAGGATGGCATGGCACAGGCGCAGGTCGAGTGCGTGGCTGTGGGTCATGACGAGAAAGCTCGTGCCGGGCGCGGCATGTTCTACCAGCACCTCGGGCGTATCGGTCGCCTCGATCGTCACGTTCGGGGGGATGGATCGCGGGAACATGTCGTCGCGTTCGTCGACCCACGTCACGCGGCATGGCAGCTCGGCCAGCGCGCGCACGATGGCGGCGCCGACGTGGCCGGCGCCGAACAGCATCAGGTGCGCGCGCGGCGCCAGGACCGGGTCGAGCAGCCAGCGGCGCCCGCCCTCGCCGGCCAGCACCCGGGCGTCAAGCGCACGTTCAAATGCCGGCGCGTCCGGCGTACCCGCCAGCAGCGCCGCGTCGTCGAACAACGCCCATTCGAATGCACCGTCCAGCGCAACAAGGCGCCAGATGTCGACGTTGCGGCGTGCGCGCAGCAGGTCAACCTGCGCGGCATCGACGCGTTCGAACGCGAGCCAGGCGACGCCGCCGCAGCACTGGCCCAGGCTCGGGCCGAGCGCAAAGCGCTCGAAGCGGCGCGCCTCACCAAGCTGCAGCATCGAGCGCGCAATCTCCAGCGCGCGGTGTTCGAGGTGGCCGCCGCCGATGGTGTCATCAAAATCGTGTGCGCGCACCAGCATCTTCGCGCCCGGCTCGCGCGGCGCCGAGCCCTTCACGGCCGCCACCGTGACCAGCACGGACGGCACATCGCCCTGGGCGCGCAACCAGTCCATCGTCACGCGCGCGCGCCGGCGGCGCCCTCGACGAACGCGATCGCATCCAGAATGGCTTCGCTCGTCGCGGGGGCATTCAGTGGTGGATTGACACGATGCCCGCCCACGCTCGAGATGGCGTCGCGCAGCGCGAAGAAGACCGAGAACGGCAACAGCAGCGGCGGCTCGCCCACGGCCTTGGAGCGGTGGATGCTGTCTTCGACGTTGGCATTGTCGAACAGCGCGATCCGGAAATCCTCGGGACAGTCCGAGACCGCCGGAATCTTGTACGTCGACGGCGCATGCGTCATCAGCTTGCCGGCCGGGTTCCACCACAATTCTTCCGTCGTCAGCCACCCCATGCCCTGGATGAACGCACCTTCGACCTGGCCGATGTCGATCGCCGGATTGAGCGAGCGGCCGGCGTCGTACAGCGCATCGACGCGCAGCAGCTTCCATTCGCCGGTGAGCGTATCGACCACCACTTCCGACACTGCGGCGCCGTACGCGAAGTACGAAAACGGGCGACCCGTCATCGTCTTAGGGTCCCAGTGCAGGCCGGGCGTGGCATAGAAGCCATCGGACCACAGCTGCACGCGCGCCAGGTAGGCCTTAGCGACGACTTCCTCGAACGGCAGCGCCAGGCCGGCGACGAACACGGTGCCGGCGGCGAAGCGCACCTCGCTGGCCGCGCCCCCGTACTGCTGCGCCGCGAATTGCGCGAGGCGCGCGCGGATCTTGCCGGCGGCATCCTGCGCGGCCTTGCCGTTGAGGTCCGCGCCGGTCGAAGCGGCGGTGGCCGACGTGTTCGAGACCTTGCTGGTGTTGGTGGCGGTGGCGCGCACGCGCGCGAGTTCGACGCCCAGCTCGTGCGCTACGACCTGCATCACCTTGGTATTGATGCCCTGCCCCATCTCGGTGCCACCGTGGTTGACGAGGATGGAGCCGTCCACGTAGACGTGCACCAGCGCGCCGGCCTGGTTCAGGTGCGTGACATTGAACGCGATGCCGAACTTGAGCGGCGTGAGCGCCAGCCCCTTCTTGAGCACGGGGCTGGTGCGGTTGTAGTCGTCCACGGCCGCGCGGCGCGCGCGGTAATCGCTGCCCGTTTCCAGTTCGGCCACCAGTTCGGGGATGACGTTGTCGACAATCGTCTGGCCATAGGGCGTGACGTTGCGCTCCTGCGCGCCGTAGAAATTCAGGCGCCGGATGTCGAGTGCGTCGCGGCCCAGGTTGCGCGCGATTTCGTCGAGCACGTATTCGATGGCGATCGCCCCCTGCGGACCGCCGAAGCCGCGAAACGCGGTGTTCGATTGCGTGTTGGTCTTGCCGCAGGCAGCGCGGATGTCGACGTCGGACAGGTAATACGCATTGTCGAAGTGGCAGACGGCGCGCGTGGCCACGGGGCCGGACAGGTCGGCCGAGTAGCCGGCGCGCGTGACCATGTCGACCCGCGCGGCCAGGATGCGGCCCGCGTCGTCGTAGCCGACTTCGTACTCGTAATGGAAGCAGTGGCGCTTGCCGGTGACGAGCATGTCGTCGTCGCGGTCGGCGCGCAGCTTGACCGGACGGCCCGTACGCACTGCGGCGATGGCGGCCGCCGCGGCCCACAGCGCCGATTGCGACTCCTTGCCACCGAAGCCCCCGCCCATGCGGCGGCACTCGACCGTCACGTGATGCGAATGCAGGCCGAGCGCATGGGCGATCACATGCTGCATCTCGCTCGGGTGCTGGGTCGACGAGTACACGTGCATGCCGCGGTCTTCGCCGGGAATCGCGTACGCGATCTGGCCTTCGAGGTAGAACTGCTCTTGCCCGCCCACGTACAGCTGGCCCTTGACCGTGTGCGGCGCGCGCGCGAACGCGGCTTCAGCATCGCCGCGTGTCAGGCGCATGGGCGGCAGCACATACGATTGCGCAGCGCGCGCCGCCTGCGGCGTCAGGATCGCGGGCAGGTTCTCGTACGTCACCTGCGCCAGGCGCGCCGCGCGGCGTGCGTTGTCATGGCTGTCGGCGACGACGATGAAGATCGGCTGGCCCACATACTGCACCAGGCCATCGGCCAGGATCGGATCGTCGTGGATGATGGGGCCGCAATCGTTCAGGCCCGGGATGTCGGCCACGGTCAGCACGGCGACCACGCCGGCGCTGGCACGGACCGGCGCCAGATCGATGGCGGTGATGTGCGCATGCGCGCGCGTCGACAAGCCGAGCGCCGCATGCAGCGTGCCGGCCAGCTCGGCGATGTCGTCGGTGAAGGTCGCGCCCCCGCGCACGTGCAGCTCGCTCGACTCGTGCTTGCGCGCGCGGCCTACTTCGGCCCAGACGTCCAGGTTCTTGATGCCGCCGTCGTTCATGATCGTCTCCTCAGGCGCCGGCAAAGGCATTGACTGCCTGCGCGGGCAGCGGATCGTGCAGGCGCGTTTCAAGCCAGAAGCGGCGCAGCAGGTTTTGCGCAGTGCGCATCCGGTAGCTGCTCGAGGCCCTGGCATCCGACAGCGGCGCATAGTCGCGGCCCAGCGCCGCCATCGCGCCCGTCAAGACGGCTTCGCTCCACGGCTGGCCCAGCAGCGCAGCCTCGGCCTGCGCAGCGCGCTGTGGCGTTGCGGCCATGCCGCCAAATGCGATGCGGGCGTCGACGATCGTTTCGCCGTCGAGCACGATGGCAAACGCGGCGCACACGGCCGAGATGTCCTGGTCGAAGCGCTTGGCCAGTTTGTAGGTGCGAAAGCGCAGGCCGGGGCGCGATTGCGGCAGCGGCACGCGCACGGCCTGGACGAATTCACCGGGCCGCAAATCCTTCTTCTGGTAGCCAAGATAAAAGTCGTCCAGCGCCAGCACGCGCGTCCCGGCGCTGCTGGTCAGGACCACCTGGCTGCCCAGTGCAATCATCCACGGCATCGAGTCGCCGATCGGCGAGCCGTTGGCCACGTTGCCTCCCAGCGTGCCGGCATGGCGGATCGGCAGCGATGCGAAGCGCTGCCAGAGTTCCGTGAGTTCATCGGGATAGCGCGCCGCCAGTGCCTGGTAGGCGTCCTGCAGCGAGACGCCAGCGCCGATCTCCAGCATGCCCTCGCGTTCGTGCATCGTTTTGAGTTCGGCGACCTGGCCAAGATAGATCACGTCACCCAGTTCGCGCAGCTGCTTGGTAACCCACAGCCCGACGTCGGTCGAACCGGCCAGCAGCACGGCGGCCGGATGGTCGGCGCGCAGCGCCGCCAGTTCGGCCACGGTGCGCGGCACGTGGAAGTGCTGGCCATGCGCGGCGTACGTGAAGCCGTGGCTGCGCTGCAGCGTGCGCAGGCGCTCGGCCAGTGCAACGCGGTCGAAGGCGACCGGCGGCAGTTCGACCATCCGGCGCGCGGCGTCAATGATCGGGCGGTAGCCGGTGCAGCGACACAGGTTGCCGGACAGCGCATCGTTGATCTGGCAGCGCGATGGCGCGCGCCCTTCCTGCTTCAGGTACATGCCAAACAGCGACATCGCAAACCCCGGCGTGCAAAAGCCGCATTGCGAACCGTGGCATTCGACCAGCGCCTGCTGCACGGGATGGGGCGCGCCGTCGGGCTGCGCCAGGTCTTCGACCGTGAACAGCGCCTTGCCGTCGAGCGTCGGCGTGAACTGGATGCAGGCGTTCACCGCGCGCAGCGCCAGTTCGCCATCTTCCAGCGAACCGATCACCACGGTGCAGGCGCCGCAATCGCCCTCGGCACAACCTTCCTTGGTGCCGGTACAGCGCAAGTCCTCCCGCAGGTGCTGCAGGATGGTTTGCGTGGGCTTCACGTCGCGCAGTTCGCGCAGCTGGCCCTGGTAGAGGAATCGGATCGGTTCTGACATGCCTGTCTTTGGTGAGTGGATTACTGGACGCCAAAGGCGGAAGGCTACCATTCAGGGTCCATCAACCTATAATCAATGGATGATATTTCTCATATCATGAAACATATAATGCAACGCCATCACATGGGGCAAGGATGCACCATTTTCCAATGATTGGCGATGTCGATGCGGCGCGTGACCCAGACCTTGTTGTGCCCGCCCACGTAATCGAGGAAGCGCGCCAGCGCCGCCGTGCGGCCCGGGCGGCCGGCCAGGCGGCAATGCAGGCCGACCGACAGCATCTTGGGCTGGTTCAGCCCATCCGGATCACCCTCCGCGTACAGCACGTCGAAGGCATCCTTCAGGTAGTCAAAAAACTGCGTGCCCGAATTGAAGCCGCCGGCCGAGGCAAAGCGCATGTCGTTGGTGTCGAGCGTATAGGGCACCACCAGATGCGGCGTGCGGCGCACCACCCCATCCGGCCCGGCGGCCTCGACCTGCTGCCAGAACGGCAGGTCGTCGCCGTAATGGTCGGCGTCGTAGGCAAAGCCGCCATGCTCGACCACCAGACGGCGCGTGTTGGGCGAATCGCGCCCGGTGTACCAGCCCTGCGGCGGCGCACCCGTCAGGTCGCGGAAAATCGCCACGGCTTCGTGCAGGTGCGCGCGCTCGGTCGCTTCGTCGACGTTCTGGTACGAGATCCAGCGCAGCCCGTGACAGGCGATCTCATGGCCCAGCTCCTGGAACGCGGCCACTGCCTCGGGATGGCGCGCGAGCGCCTGCGCTACGCCGAACACGGTCAGCGGCAGCTTGCGGTCCTCGAACAGGCGCAGCAGGCGCCACAGCCCGGCGCGCGAGCCGTATTCGTAGAGCGACTCCATGCTCATGTGACGCGCGGGGAAGGCGCTGGCGCCGACAATCTCGGACAGGAAGGTTTCGGATGCCGCATCGCCATGCAGCACATTGTTTTCGGCGCCCTCTTCGTAGTTGAGCACGAACTGCAGCGCGATGCGCGCCGCGCCCGGCCACTGCGGATGGGGCGGCGTGCGGCCGTAGCCGGCCAGGTCGCGCGGGTAGGAGGTCGGCATGCGCATTCCAGATAGGAGTTGGTCCACTCACATCGTGCCATGCGATGCCTGCAGCAGTCCAGTGTGGATGCGCGGTGCGTCGTTCTCTACGTCACTCGCAAGGATTCGACCACCGGCCCCGGGCGCACCCGGCCGTCGATGGCGCGTTCCTTGAGCGCAGTGCGCCCGACGCCCCCAACCGCGCCGACGTCGACGACCAGCGTCGAGCCGGACACTGCCTTCTGCAGGGTCGACAGAAAGCCACCGAGCAGGCGACGCGTCAGCGCCTGGCGATCGTCCAGCACCGTGACGCGGTCGGCAGCCCCCCACTCGAACTGCACGCCGACCACCCGCGCTTCGGTGGCAAGCAGGTCCAGCAGGTCCTGCACGATGTCGGCAAGCGCCAGGGGCTCGGGCTCGGCAGGGCCAGTGCGCTCGAGCGCCAGCACGCGCCAGGTGCGGGCCTGACGGGCGAACTGCGCGCTCATTGCCTTGGAAGTCTGCACCATGGCGGTGACGTCGGCACCGGCGGCAATCCGGCGCGCAGCAACCTCCATGCGCAGGCGGGCGCTCGTCAGGCGTTGCAGCATGTCCTGCCGCAGGCGTTCCAGGGTGTGCTCGATCTCCGGGCCGCTGGTGCTGGAGAGCCACTTGGCCAGCAACTCGCATTCCACCGCTTCCGTGGCGCAGAACAGGATGTCACGCACACGGTCGGCCGTGGCCAGCGTCCGCACCGACATGCTCAGCACGCCCATCGGCCCTTGCGGCCCGGTAATCGGTACACCCTGGCACGTGAAGGCATGAAAGCCTTCGATGAAATGCTCGGGGCCGACCAGCTCCACATAACCGTTTTCCGCGATGGCGGTGCCAACCCCGTTGGCGCCGGCGTGCGCCTCGTCGAGCAGGGAACCCGGCCGCGGGAAATTCTCATCGGCCATGGTTTCAGAGTCCCCCGTCAGGCACAGCAGCCGGCCGTCAGTGTCCGCCAGCATCGCCGCGTGCCGGTTTTCACCTGCCGCTCTGGACAAGGCCCCAAGAAACGGCGCGGTTGCCGTGATGAGCTCGTGACGCTGTGCGAGCAGCTGCCCGGTTTCGTGCTCTCCCAGCAGGTCGGCGCGGCCGAGGCGCGGATTGCAGCCACTGGCGCGTGCGCGGTTCCACGCCCTGAGCACGTACGGCCGCAGCGTGTCCGGCGCAAGATTTTGATGCTGCACATAGCGTTCCCACGCGGCGCGCACCTGCCCGACATCGGGATGCCGGACGTTGGACAGAAACTGCATCAGGCCATTCCTGGATCGGATGCGCGCGCACCTGGCAGCAGGCGTCGCATCAGGCGGACCATCTGGTCGAACTCGAACGGCTTCGACAACGACTCATCGAAGCCGGCAGCGGCCGATTCGGCAGCCAGGGTTGCCATCGCCGACACCAGCACTGCCGGCGCCGTCAAACCGAATCCCCGCATCTGCTGGAGGGTCTGCGAGCCATTCAACCACGGCATGCGATAGTCGAGCATGACCAGATCCGGCGCTACCCCATCACTGATGGCGGCCACGGCTCGCCGCGGGTCGTCATGCAGCGACACCCGGAAGCCTTCAGTTTCAAGTAGCCATGCGACGCTCTCGAGCAAATCCAGCTCGTCGTCTACGATCATTACATGCCATTTACTCGTCATCGCCCATGATACACCGGCTTGCCATGAACCAACTCAGCATTCATGCCGGTACGCGGTATTGCCGTGCAATGCATGCGACCGGCGCAGCCCCGGTGAGGCGGTCTGCGCCTGCATGAAAACCTGAAAGAATCCTGCCGCTACCCCGCCAAGTGACGCCGCGCGTCCGCCACGTTATGATGAGTCTCCCCGTACGCAAGGACACCCATGGGCAAACTCACCACCCACGTACTCGACACCGCACACGGCTGCCCCGGCGCCGGCATCACCGTCGAGCTGTACGCGATCGACGCCGCAGGCCGCACGCTGATCAAGGCCGATGTGACAAATGACGATGGCCGCTGCGCCAGCCCGTTGCTCGATGCAGCAGCGCTGCGGCCCGGCCAGTACGAGCTGGTGTTTCATGCGGGCGACTATTACGCCGCGCGCGGCGTGGCCTTGTCCACGCCCCGTTTCCTGGACCGGATCACGCTGGGCTTCGGCATCGCTGACAGCGCCCAGAATTACCACGTGCCGCTGGTGATGACGCCCTGGTCGTACTCGACCTACCGGGGCAGCTAAGCGCCATGGACACGCTCCCCGATACCACCGACCACCGCCTGCCCGCCTGGCTTGGCCGCGCGCGCATCGGGATCGGCCTGGCGCAGGGTGCGCTGCTGTACCTGCTCTATACGGCGCTGCAAAACACGTCATGGCCCGCAACGGTTCCCCTGCTGTTCGCGCCGCTGGTGATGCTGGGCGTGCTGCTGCCGATCGTCCTGAGCAGCGCCCTCGGCCATCTGCCGCGCCGCACACTGGCGCGCTGGTGCGGCGCCGCCGCCGTCGCGATCGCGCTGCTGACCATGTACGACATCTGGCGCCGCCTGGGCGGCACTGAGATGCTGCGCCCTACGCCGTCCAGCGCCCTGTGGGTGTGCCTGGCGGTCGGCTGCTTCATCGCCCACGCGCTGGTGCTTGCCGGCGCGCGCGAGCGCCGGCGCGTAGCGTCATATGCCACGTATTTTGAAGTCGCCTGGACCCTTGGCCTGCAGGTGGCCTTCAGCGGCCTGTTCGTCGGCACGGCCTGGCTCGTGCTGCAACTGGGTGCATCGCTGTTCGACCTGATCCGGCTCGACTTTCTGAGCCAGGCCATGCGCAAGGCCTGGTTCTTCATTCCCGTGACCACCTTCGCCTTTGCCAGCGCACTGCACCTGACCGACGTCAAGCCGGCCATCGTGCGCGGCATCCGCAACCTGCTGCACGTGCTGCTGTCGTGGACCCTGCCGGTGCTGACGCTGCTGGTGGGCGGCTTCCTGGCCAGCCTGCCGTTTACCGGGCTCGAGCCGCTGTGGGCCACGCGCAGCGCCGCCGGGATGCTGCTGTCGGCGGCGGCCACCTTCGTGGTGCTGATCAATGCAGCCTACCAGGACGGCAGCGAGCGCCCGGCGCGTGTCATCGCCGTGTCAGCGCGCGTGGCAAGCCTCCTGCTGGCACCGCTGACCCTGCTCGCCGCCTACGCCCTCGCCCTGCGCGTGCTCGATCACGGCTGGTCGACCGACCGGGTGATCGCTGCCGCCTGCCTGCTGGTGGCGGCGTGCTATGCCGGCGGGTATGCAGCGGCAGCCCTGCGGCGCGGCTGGCTGCCCACGCTGGCCGGCGTGAACATCGCCGCCGCCTTCACGGTAACTGGCGTACTGGCGCTGCTGCTCTCGCCGCCCGGCGATCCGGGGCGCATCGCCGTTGCCAGCCAGCTGGCGCGTCTGGACGCCGGCAAGATCCCGTTACGGCAACTGGACCTGGCCTATCTATGGCATCACGGCGCGCGCTACGGCCGCGCCGCACTGGCTCGTGTCGAGAGCAACACGACCGGCGCGGATGCCGCCTGGCTGCGGACCGAGCTGGCGCGCCTGCGCCAGCCCGACCTTGACGCCGGCCCGGGCACCGGCGTCATCCGGCTGGCCGACCAGCTGCGCGTGTGGCCGGCCGGCGCCGTGCTGCCGGCAGGTTTCGTGCAGACCGAATGGCGAAACGCGCAGCAATGGGGGCGCCTGCCGCGCTGCATGCGCAGTCAGAACGCCGCGTGTGACGCGTTCGTGCTCGATCTGGGTGGCGACGCCCGGCCCGAGGTGGTGGTGGTCGGTGCCGACGGGGATGGTGGCGCCGTGTTGCGCCAGACCGCACGCGGCGCCTGGGAACTGGCCGCCAGCCTGCCCGTGATGCTCGGCGATTGCACACCCCTGTTCGACGCCATGCGTGCCGGTCGTCTGCGCGCCGCGCCGCCGGTGCTGGCGGACCTGGAGATCGATGGCCGCCGCATTCCCCTGCAAGACGATACCGGCCATCTGAATTGCACCGCGCCATCCGTGGAGCGCAGCGACTAACTTGCTAGTCTGGAATCTAACCTGACCACTTACTGTGTCAGTTAGGCCACACTCCATCGCGAATTGTCTCGAATACTCTCCACCTGTCATAAAACTGTTGCTGCGAATATTGCCGGGTGGATAGAATAAATTCCAGTATGTACCGGCGCTCTTGCCTGCTGCCCTTGTCAGCGCCGTCGTTTCCAGCAGCTTACGTTTCAGCTTAATCCAATTATGAAAAAAACAATGATCGCCAGTCTGCTGGCGCTGCCTCTGTGCGCGTCGGTCGCACAGGCACAGGAGAACGCCGTGAAAATCAGCGGATTCGGCACCGCTGCTGCCACCTACTCGGATGACGACCGTGCCGAATTCGCCCGCCCGAACCAGGCCAGCGGCAGTGCGGGCGACTTCCGCACCGGCATCGACTCGAACCTCGGCCTGCAAGCCGACTACACCGTCAACGACTGGTTGTCGCTGACCGCCCAGGGCCTCGTGCGCAAGGACGCCGAAGAAGGTTATGGCGCCGAGCTGAGCTGGGCCTTCGCCAAGTTCCGCATCTCGGATGAGCTGAGCGTGCGCGTGGGCCGCGTTGGCCTGCCGATCTTCATGATCTCGGATTATCGCAATGTGGGCTATGCCAACACGATGCTGCGTCCGCCGTCGGAAGTGTATTCGCAGGTGCCGTTCAACAGCGTCGATGGCGCCGACATCACCTGGCGCCACGACTTCGGCAACACCAGCCTGACGACACAGTTCGCCGCCGGCAGCACCAAGGCCCCGGTGACGAGTTTCCACGTGCGCGGCAAGAACATCCTGGCGCTGAACGTGGTGGCCGAAAACGGCCCGTTCACGCTGCGCGCCGGCCATGCCCGCACCAAGATCACGCTGGACGACCTGCCATCGCTCAATACGCTGGTCGGCTCGCTGCGCGCTGCCGGCGCCGGCTATCGCATGCCCCAGCTGACGGCGCTGGCAACCGAAGTGGAAGCCAAGGGCGACAAGGGCACGTTCAATTCGCTCGGCCTGACCGCCGACTGGAACAACATCGTGCTGCAGACCGAATTCGCCAAGCGCAAGACCGACACGTACATCAACGACACCACGTCGTGGTACGTGATGGGCGGCTACCGCATCGGCAAGTTCCTGCCGTATTACACCCGCTCGGAACTGAAGATCGACAGCACCATCAACAACACCGTGCCGGCCGCCTGTCCGGCCGGCTTCCCGGCCGCCTGCACCCCGACCCTGCGGGCGCTGCGCGCCGGCGTGAGCCGGATTGCCGTCTCGGGCGTCGGCCAGGGCGAGCAGACCACCGACACCATCGGCGTGCGCTGGGACTTCTACAAGTCGGCTGCGCTGAAGGTGCAGATCGACCGTATCAAGCCAACCGGCAACGGCCTGTTCATCAACGTCAAGCCAGGCTTCTCCGGTCCGGTGACCGTCGGCGCCGTCGCCCTCGACTTCGTGTTCTAAGGAGCGGCCATGAAAAAGATCATCATCGCTGCCTGCCTGAGTACCGCTTTCGCTGCACTGCCGGCCCTCGCCGAAGTCGTTGTCGTCGTCAACCCGAAGGCTGCCGAAAGCGCGCTGACCAAGGACCAGGTCGCCCAGTTCTTCCTGGGTAAGTCGACGTCGATGACGCCGATCGACCAGCCTGACAACGCCCCGGTGCGCGCCGAGTTCTACAAGAAGGTCGCGGACAAGGACGCGGCCCAGGCCAAGGCCCTGTGGTCCAAGCTGGTATTTACCGGCAAGGCCACGATGCCGAAGGAAGTTGCCGACAGTGCCGGCGTGAAGGCGGCCGTCGCCGCCAACCCGAAGGCCATCGGCTACATCGACAAGAGCGCCGTCGATGCAAGCGTCAAGGTCGTCCTCACCCCATAAGCAAGTAATAACCATGCCCGCCACCGGCTCTGCGCCGCGTGGCGGGCGTTGTATCTGGAGACAAGCATGAGCATCAAGCGCAGGATCTGGGCACTGCCCATCATTTCCGCCATCATCTTCGGCCTGGGTGCCGGCATCAGCGCGACCATCGCGAACGGCGCCCTGAAGTCGATCACCACCACCGAGTCGGTGGACTATCCGCTGATGGACGCTGTCAAGGTCCTGTCGCTCGACATCGGGGCCGTCACCGTCATGCTGACCGATGCCGTCACCGAAAACGACAAGGCGCTCGTCGACCAGGCCAACAACCAGGCCACCAAGGTGCGCACCGCGCTCGATCAGTTGGGAAAAATCCCCGGCCAGCAAGCCACGAGCGCACGCCTGAATACCGAATTCACCGCTTACTACACACCGGCACTGTCCACGGCCCGCATCATGCTCGAGCTGGAGCAAGGTGACCCGCAAGCCACGGTCGGCGCCATGCAGAAGGCGCTGGCGCTGCTGAATGCCGACCTGGCCAAGACGGCCGATCTGGCCCAGCGCCAGTTCGCCGCCGGCATCGAAGCCAGCCAGAACAGCGTGCGCCAGACCGTCATCGCGATGGTGCTGTCGGCCCTGATCGTGATCGCGGTACTGGTTGCGATCTCATGGTTCATGGTCCGCACGATCTGGCAGCAGCTGGGCGGCGAGCCGGCCTATGCGCGCAAGATCGCGCAGGCCGTGGCCGCCGGCGACCTGTCGATGGAGATCCATACCGACGCGGGCGACAGCAGCAGCCTGCTGGCCGCACTGAAGGAGATGCGCACGCGCTTGTCGACGCTGGTGGGTGACATCAAGGCGTCGGCCGACGCCATCGCCAGCGCCAGCAGCGAGATCGCCACCGGCAACGCCGACCTGGCCAGCCGCACCGAATCGCAGGCCTCCAACGTCGACCGCACCACGCGTGCGATGGCCGAGCTGACGGGCGAAGTGCGCCAGAACGCCGCTAACGCCAGCGAAGCCAGTGCGCTGGTGGTCACGGCCAACGAGATCGCCTCGCGCGGCGGCGACGTCGTCGGCGGCGTGGTCACGACGATGGGCGACATCAGCGCCTCGTCCAAACGCATCGTCGATATCATCGCCACCATCGACGGCATCGCCTTCCAGACCAATATCCTGGCCCTGAACGCGGCGGTCGAAGCCGCCCGTGCCGGCGAACAGGGCCGCGGCTTTGCCGTGGTCGCCAGCGAAGTGCGCACGCTGGCACACCGCTCGGCCGCCGCTGCCAAGGAAATCAAGGAATTGATCGGCGACTCGGTCGCCAAGGTCGACGCCGGCAGCACGCTGGTGGACGAAGCCGGCGCGACGATGGCGCAGATCGTCGAGGCGGTGGCCAAGGTGCAAACCATCATGCTCGAAATCCGCGATGCCGGTACGCGCCAGAACGCGGGCATCGAGGACATTGGCCTGGCCATCGGCAGCATCGACGAGATGACGCAGCAGAATGCGGCGCTGGTCGAAGAAGCCGCCGCCGCCGCCGAATCGCTGACCGGCCAGACCGACCACCTGACCGAGGCGCTGGCCGTCTTCAAGCTTGCGCATGCGCCTGGCGTGACCGGCGTGACCGGTGCAACATCGACCACGCGCCTGGCGCTCGCCCGCTAGAACGCACGCAGCAAGCACCGGCCAAAGTGTTGCGAAAACCCAGCTTTGCAAGGCGACCACAACCGTAATGGGTTTGCCAAGAGAGTTTCATCGCCGCCAATGCGGCTCACTCTGTAGCGCGCCCGATGCGCGCGCCACCATGTGGACGATCCGGCATCGCATGCCAGATCGTCCACATGGCCGTCTTGCGGCCGCTCACACCAAAACCTTTACAAAAGTAGTGCCCATAGGCATCATCCCTTGACCCGCCGGTGACTCTGGCGCCCTAGTCACTTCCCTGAGGTACCACACCCGGCTCATATGGCAGCAGTCCTCCCTCATCCGACCACCGGCACACCGTTGTCGGGCCTTGCGCGCGCGCTCGTCCAGGCCAACCGCCTGAGCGCCGTGCAGGCGGACATGCTGCACAAGAAAGCCGCGCAGGAAAAGGGTGCGTTCATCGATGTCCTGCTGGCCAGTGGCGCAATCGATGCGCGCACGCTGGCCGCCTTCTGCGCCGAGACCTTTGGCTATCCGCTGCTCGACCTGTCGACGTTCTCGGTGGGCGTGCTGCCCGCCGGCGCCATCGATGCCAAGCTGATGCAGGCGCAGCGCGTGATCGCGCTGGCCAAGCGCGGCAACAAGCTGTCGGTCGCGCTGTCGGACCCCACCAACAGCCAGGCGCTGGACCAGATCAAGTTCCAGAGCGAAGCCACGGTCGAACCCGTGATCGTGCCGCACGACGCCCTGCTGGCGCTGCTGGCGGCCATCGCCAAAGGCGCCGAACAGGACCTGAGCGACCTGGTCGGCGAAGAAGCGGCGATCGAGTTCGCCGACGACGACAAGGAAGCGCCGCCCCTCGAGGCAGCCAACGATGTCGAAGATGCGCCGATCGTGCGCTTCCTGAACAAGATCCTGATCGACGCGGTGACGATGGGCGCGTCCGACATCCACTTCGAGCCCTTCGAGAAGTTCTACCGCATCCGCCTGCGCGTGGACGGCGTGCTGCGCGACCACGCGTCGCCGCCGCTGGCGATCCGTGAAAAGCTGGTCTCGCGCATCAAGGTGCTGGCGCGCCTGGACATTGCAGAACGACGCGTGCCGCAGGACGGCCGCATGCGCCTGATCATGTCGGCCACGCGCACGATCGATTTTCGCGTCAGCACGCTGCCCACGCTGTTCGGCGAAAAGACCGTCATGCGTATCCTGGATGCGACCCAGGCCCAGATGGGCATCGACGCGCTCGGCTACGACCCGGACCAGAAGGCGCTGCTGCTCGACGCCATCGCCCGCCCCTACGGCATGGTGCTCGTGACCGGCCCAACGGGCTCGGGCAAGACCGTCTCGCTGTACAGCTGCCTGAACCTGCTCAACAAACCGGGCATCAATATCTCGACCGCGGAAGACCCGGCCGAGATCAACCTGCCCGGCGTGAACCAGGTCAATGTCAATGAAAAAGCCGGCCTGACCTTCCCCGTCGCCCTGAAGTCGTTCCTGCGCCAGGATCCCGACATCATCATGGTCGGCGAGATCCGCGACCTGGAAACGGCCGACATCGCGATCAAGGCCGCGCAGACGGGTCACATGGTGTTCTCGACGCTGCACACGAACGATGCGCCGTCGACACTGACGCGCCTGATGAACATGGGCGTGGCGCCGTTCAACATCGCCTCGTCGGTCATCCTGATCACGGCCCAGCGCCTCGCGCGCCGCCTGTGCACCTGCAAGCAGCCGCTCGAGACGAGCCACGACGCGCTGCTCGCCGCCGGCTACCGCGAGAGCGACATCGACGACACGTGGAAGCCGTACGGCCCGGTCGGCTGCGACCGCTGCCTGGGCTCGGGCTACAAGGGCCGGGTCGGCATCTACCAGATCATGCCGATCTCGCCCGCGATCGAGGCGCTGATCCTCGCCAACGGCAACGCGATGGACATCGCGGCCCAGGCCGAGAAGGAAGGCGTGAACTCGCTGCGCCGCTCGGGCCTGATGAAAGTCAAGCAGGGCCTGACCAGCGTCGAAGAAGTCCTCGGCTGCACCAACGAATAAGACCTGAACAGGAACCCCTATGGCAACTTCCCTATCCCCCAAGAGCCGCGGCGCACAGGTCAAGGAGAACGTGTACGCCTGGGAAGGCAAGGACAAGACCGGGCGCACCGTGCGCGGCGAAGTGCGCGCCGGCGGCGAAGCGATCGTGAACGTGACGCTGCGCCGCCAGGGCATCATGGTCACCAAGGTCAAGAAGAAGGTCTACCGCAGCGGCAAGAAGATCACCGACAAGGACCTGACCATGTTCACGCGCCAGCTCGCGACCATGATGAAGGCCGGCGTGCCGCTGCTGCAATCGTTCGACATCGTCGGCAAGGGCCACGGCAACCCGTCGATGGCCAAGCTGATCCAGGACCTGCGCAACGACGTCGAGACCGGCACGAGCCTGAACCGGGCGTTTCGCAAGTTTCCGCTGTACTTCGATCCGCTGTTCTGCAACCTGGTCGGGGCCGGCGAACAGGCCGGTATCCTGGAAGACCTGCTCACGCGCTTGGCGATCTACAAAGAAAAGACGCTCGCGCTCAAGGGCAAGATCAAGTCGGCGCTGACCTACCCGATCGCCATCCTGGCCATCGCCTTCATCGTCACGGCCGTGATCATGATCTGGGTGGTGCCGGCCTTCAAGCAGGTATTCGAAAGCTTCGGCGCCGACCTGCCCACGCCAACGCTGGTGGTGATGGCGATCTCGGACTTCTTCGTCACCTGGTGGTACCTGATCTTCGGCTCGATGTTCGCCACCGGCTACTTCTTCTTCCAGGCCTGGCGCCGCTCGCTCAAGATGCAGCAGGCGATGGACCGCTTGCTGCTGCGCCTGCCGATCTTCGGCCCCGTGATCCGCAAGGCCACCATCGCGCGCTGGACCCGCACGCTGGCCACCATGTTCGCCGCCGGCGTGCCGCTGGTGGAAGCGCTCGATTCGGTCGGCGGCGCATCCGGCAATGCTGTCTACCTGGAAGCGACGCGCAAGATCCAGAACGAGGTCAGCACCGGCACCAGCCTGACGGCATCGATGCAGAATGCCGACGTGTTCCCGAACCTGGTGATCCAGATGGTGCAGATCGGCGAAGAATCCGGCTCGCTCGATGCCATGCTGGGCAAGGTGGCCGACTTCTTCGAGGAGGAAGTCGACGAGGCTGTCGCGGCGCTGTCGTCCTTGATGGAGCCGTTGATCATGGTGATTCTGGGCGTGCTGATTGGCGGGCTGGTGGTGGCGATGTATTTGCCGATCTTTAAGCTGGGTTCGGTGGTGTAGGTGATGCCTGCTCCAGGTGGCTTTTTTGCAATCGACCGACAGCTCACCGGTCGATTGCAGGCCCGGGCCAAACTGACGGCATGAGTGCACCAGCAAAACCGAAGTACAGAACGACCAACCCTCGAACACGACAACACCGCGCTGAGGGCGCGGGGCTTCCTGCCTGTCTGGTTAAACAAGAGCATGTACTGTCCTGCAGACAGAGATCGTCGCCAGCATCAGCGGCGATGGCGCCTGCGACAGCAAGGGTTGTCACCAAGCCATTGCGAAACGTGGGGGGCAGGCAATCATCCTGCTCGCAAGAGCGCCAAGTCATGCACGGACAGCGTTTGGCATGAAATCCCGACGAAGTGGCGCGCCTGTCACCAGTGAAGCTGTGTCGCGACCAGGATACGATGCTCCAAGCTGCTGGTTGAACGCCTGGTGGCGCGTGACTTCGACCACCAGATGGCCGATTGGCAGGTCCATGCAGCTATCCTCAATCGGTTCCTCAGGTTGGACACACCCACAACTGCGAACGTGACCATGCCATAATTCCAACTGGGTTCCGGCAATGAAGAACTCGGCTAGTTATGCACCAAAGCCTTTGCAATCCTATAACAAGATTGGAAAAATGATGAGCTTTATCCGTGAAAATATTTCAGAAGCTGATATTGTTGCCTATGGATTGAGGGAAATTAACGAAGATTTATTTGTTGTAGGATTCGGGAATGGATGGGTAATTGACCGGGAACGCAATATTTATCTGCGCTGGATACGTCTTGATAAGGAAAGGCCATCCACGATGACCTTTACGTTTTTCTGGAAGGGTGTTTTACTTGAAATTGATTTAATTTCCAGCTCTCCGAATGACGCGACGTTTGAGGACAACACGACCTGGACACTTGCCCACCCGCCGCTCGACTTGCCACCGGTGCTGGAAATGCACCGGCAAGAAATTCTCGCGGATTTGCGCAGCGCGCTCTCTGCCTACGGTAGTTTCGGAATGTCGTCACGCAGCACACATCACCACGCAACGATTGCATTCTAATGCAAAGCCGTACCCAATACTCGGCAGAGACCGCTATAGAAAATCTGAGCAAGTATCCTGAACGTTTCAATAATCCGGAAGCGTTCAGGGACTTGGTTCGTGGAATTTCCGTGGACACGCCAGGCAACGTCACCTTGCTCTACAAGACCTGACTCACTTCGTGCGTTGAGCTCGTGTCTGAATGCCAGGCCTGACCACATTCGTTCGAGCAACGGTAAGCACAAGTTTTCTATGGTATGTAGCCAGGGTCAGGTCTGACATTTAGACACGGACTCTTCCTTTGTCCGGTGACAGGGCTTTCATAAATAGACTTTTGCTAAGCGCGTGTCTGTAGCCAGGGTCAGGTCTGACATTTAGACACGGACTCTTCCTTTGTCCGGTGACAGGGCTTTCATAAATAGACTTTTGCTAAGCGCGTGTCTGAATGCCAGACCTGACCCCGTTCGTTCGAGACCTGACCCCGTTCGTTCGTGACCCCGTTCGTTCCTGCGTTAAAGCTTCTCTCGGGCAAAAAATCTTTACTAAGACTAAAAATCAATCTTCTTATCGATAATTTATTTTTACAAGGAGTCAAGAGCTTCAGCTACTTTATTGGGCATTTCTTTTTCAGGAATGCGGGCAATTTCGGCCAAAGTCATTCCTTTTTCCATCCAATATTTAACTACGAGCCAACCTACATAATAGGCTTCACGTTCAATGCCGGTTGTACCATTTCCCATTGTGAATTTCATTACATCTGCACTGTCACTCGAGAATAAAAAAGGTTTGATACCTTTTATTATTTCTTCGCGTTTTTTATCTGCATTAACCAGCCAACCTGGAGTAAAGTCCACGTAACTTGCATCACTTAGATCCGGGTTCAATTCTTGAGTGACCCGCATTGCCAGCCCCTCGCTCAAGACTGTCGCTCCAATGCTCCGCTCCCAACCTCCACTGATGCTACCGATCCCTATATGTACAGCATGTGTAAGTTCGTGATCTGTAACCAGCTTTCTTGCTCTTTGATCCATTTCGACAGGAAGAGCTGTCATGATTTTTCCACTACCAGCCGAAGTAAAAGCATTATTATCAAATGCGCCGACAAACGTTATCAACGTTACTTCGCTCTTCTCTACTGGCTTAAGCAGCTTGACGATGCTTTTCAAAGAATCTTCCGGCTGTGGAAGCATACCTGGAGCTCCGGCCGAAATCTGCTCCATAGCATCGGGATAACGTGACCAAGCGTTATCAAGCATTTCGCGAGCCAGTTGTTGCCCTGCATCGGTAGGAGGGACAGCCGCAAAATTCACCATTTTTTTCCATAGAGCCCAACGGGCATCAGGTTGGAGATTTTCGCTTTTTGCTTTTTCATAGAATTTCAAAAATTTAGGCGAAAAATCTACAATCTTGAGTGTTACAGGGTAATCTGACTCCACCGAGAAGGCAGAATTATGAATAAAAATGGACATCATGAAAAAAGCCGCAATCAGATTTCTCATATAAAAGTAATAATTTTCCGGGTTGAAGAATTTTTTGCAACATTTCTTAAAAAACGAGACGGGAATTTTAATTGAGATTAACAATCTATTCGATTTTTTGCGACAGAGCGACAATTTCAAGGCATGAGCTGTCGATAAAGAGCCTTGTGGGCGGTCTCGAGAACCAAATACACATGAGGGTTTATGAATTGAATTGGCTTGCAATTCTAGTCGAGCCATGTGCTCGTTCTGGACCGCGAGCGGTCGTTGGAGGTCCAGCGTTTCCCGTGTCAAATATCGAGTGGAAGCGCGATAGTGTCGAAGTCATCCTGTGAGCAGACCGACAGCTCCAGCCCTTCGACATGAACTGCGTCAGCAAACCATCGATGTTTCCATCGGAACCGCACTGCCATGGGCTGACCACGTTGGCAAAGTAAATCTGCACACTGGCGCGCTCATTCAGGATTTTTTAGCAGTGCACTTCGCAGCCGTGGTCGCAGGTCATCGATTTGCACATCCAGTCGGCTGGGGGTTGGAAACGGCTGAGAAGCTCTCGACCACAGTACTCGCATAACTCTGCTGGTGAGCAAGGTTAGCATCGTAAGCAGCTGCTACAGTGGCCAGGCGAGATTGGCGGCTAGTTGAACCTGCATCCCAAGGCGCAAATAGACAGTTCAGGTGTGGCGGTCTACATGTCAGCGGACATGTTCGACTAAATAATTCCGGTTGGCTCCTGCACGCCGCTTAAACTAACCTGAAGACCGCTTTAATGCCCAGTCTGGATAGTCAGCAAAAAACTTCATGGCGCTACATTCAGAGCATCGCAGACCTTGAAATCTGCAGGTCATGTCTGCAGGTCTTCTGATCATAATCAAACAGATGGCATTGTCGGCAGCGCGACATAACCCATATAGCCTTCCGGCAGCGCCAGCGCAAAGCAGCGGCACGCCTGCAGCGCGACGGCGCGCTCGTCGCACCACTCGGCCAGTTGCAGACCGAGGCACTTCAGGCGGGCCTCGTGTTCGCTCCAGGCATGCGCAAACGCGGCATCCCGCTCGCCATTGGGTCGGGCTGCCAGCTTACGGGCTGCTTCCGGCCCCAGATAATCGCGCGCCACGGATTCCCAGTCCGGCACCGGCACGATGGACATCACGTCGATGCCAACCTCACCGTTGAAGGAATACGCCGCTACCGAGATGTCGCCGTCATGGCTGATCGACAGCGCAACCCGCTGATCCCCCGCGTCCAGCGCCACCACCGACCAGGGCGCTACACCCTGCGGCGAATGCAGTGCGATTCGGCCAGCATCGATGCCGAAATGCTCGGCCAGCGCTGTTGTCAGCGCGGCGCGGATGCGCAGCCGGGCCGCTTCTCGGTCTGACTGCCCATGTACGCCCAGCAACGCCAGGCCAGGTGGTACAGCAAGTGGGAAACCGCTGGCGTAGCCGTCCCAGCAAATAGCCAGCGGCATCACCACGCTCACCCCGCAGCCCGCAAGGGCGCCGCAGGCAGACCAACCCAGCTCGTTGCGGCCGGAATATGCTCGCCTTTCATCACCAAGGTGAGGGGTCCCAGCCGCGCATTATCCCCTACCCGGGCGCTGTACAGCACTGCGCTGCGCGGGCCGAGGTAGACCTTGCTGCCGATATCGACGCGGTCGATCTTCATCACCCGGTCTTCGAACAGGTGGGTCTGCGGACAGGACAGCGCATTGAGTTCGCTATGGTCGCCAATGTGCACGCAGTCGAACTCCGTGATGTCGGTGGTGTCCATGTACACGCCCTTGCCGATGTGGCAGCCGAGCAGGCGGAAGGCGACCGGCAGCCATGGCGTGCCTCGCAGGTAGCGCATGAAGTTGGGCACCGCAATGCCTTCGTACATATTGGTGACGCCTTCGGACAGCCACACGAACGGCGTCCACATCGGCTCTGCGCGCTTTTCGTAGCGGCCCAGTAACAGCCACTTGAAGGCCAGCACGAACAGGTAGTTACCAATGCCGTAGGCCAGCCCGATCAACGCCAGGTAGGCGATGACAGCACCCCAGTGCCCTGCCCCTGCGATGGGCATCAAATCCAGCACCACCGTGTAGCCGACGGCTATCACCATGGCATGCGGCGCCACGATGCGGAAAGCTTCCACCAGCGAGCGGCCCAGGCGGCGCAGTAGCGATGGCTTGTAGGTCAGGTGCTCCGGATAGCCGCCGACCTGTTCGCGCGCCGGCAGACGGATCGGGGGCGAGCCGAGCCACGTGTCGCCGGCCGTCATGCGCTCGTTGTCCGGGGCATGGGTGTGCACGCCCACCAGCACGCCTTCCGGCAGGATGGTGCCGTCCGGGATGTAGCTGCCGTTGCCGACGAACGAGCGGTTCGACACCACGGTCGGTTGCATCGTCATCCAGCCGCCATCGACATGTTCGTCGCCCAGCATCACGGCATCAGCGATGAAGGTTTCATCGCCCAGCGTCAGCATGTCCGGCACCACGCCCAGCGCGGTGGAGATCTCGGCATCGCGTCCGACCTTGGCGCCCAGCAGGCGGTACCAGAACGGCGCGTACACGGTAGCGTAGATGCCGTGCAGGACGTTCAGGCTCGACTCCTGGATGTGGCTGACCAGCCACTTCTTGCAATAGGCGTTCGAGTGGACGGCGTAGCGGCCCGGCTGGATACGCGGCAAAAAGCCCCAGCGGATCGCTGCCGACACCAGCATGGTCAGGAACACCAGCACGGCACTGGCCGGCAAGGCCAGCACGAAATAGCGCACCAGTTGGCCTTCGATGGTGCTCGCCTGCAACCAGGCCAGCGCACCGCGCTCGTCGAACCAGTCGATCAGCACGAAGCTCGGGAACACCGGCATGAAGAACAGCGTTGCGACCAGCAGGATGCCGAAGACGAAGAACAGCGCTTCGCCCGCGCGGCGCAGCTGGCCCGTGTGCGGCCGTGGCGGTAGTGCCGATGGATCGAAGGCGTGGGCATCGCGCGCCGGAGAACCCTTCCAGACGCGGTTCGCGGGCACGACACCACCGTCCTGCAGCGCCGACTGGCCCTCCAGGTGGCCGTGCCGCTCCACACGGGTGTTTCCTTCCAATATGGCATACGACGACACGAAGGCGTCGTCTTCGAGCGTGACACGGCCCAGAAGCAGGCGGCCGCGTTCCACGCGCGCGTTCTCGATATTGACGGCATTGCCGATGCTGACGTTGTCGCCAAACTGCAGCAGTTCGGGCGCGCGCACCGTCATCGAGCCGATCACGACATCATCGCCAATCTTCGCGCCCAAGAGGCGCAGCCACCAGGTGTACAGCGACGATCCGGCCAGCAGGTAGGTGGGCGCCGCATCGATCAGGCGGTCGGCCAGCCACCAGCGATAGTAGGTCATGCCCCACAGCGGGTACGAGCCAGGCTTGAGCCGCCCGGCGACGAGCCATTTACCACCAATCGCCAGCACGAACTCCATGACCGTCGCCAGCAGGAACACGCCGATCGCCACCGCGACCGCCCGGGGGACGCTGTCGCCGGGCGCGCCGGTCATGGAGTGGTACGCGAAGAATGGCGCCAGCCACTGCGCCATGCGCAGCGTCACCAGCAGCGGAAAGACCGCCAGCTGGGCCAGGCCGCACAGCCAGCGCTGCCTTGCCGGCGGCGGGGTCCAGTCGGCCTCCATCGCCGCCGTTCCCGCGCCCTGATCGAGGCTGGCTGCGATCGCGCCAATCTGGCGCTTCTGGTAGATGTCGCCCACCGTCATGTGGGCAAAGCGCGGATCCTGGCGCAACGCGCTTGCCAGGCGGGCGGCAAAGAACGAGTGGCCGCCCAGGTCGGAGAAGAAATCCTGCTCGCGCCGGATCGGCTGGCCCGGGAACAGCTGGGCAAGGGCCGCAAACAAGGCGGTCTCCCCTGCGGTTTCCGGCGCGTCCGATGCCGCCAGGTCGCTCGGCAGCGGCGCGCTCAGTGGCATTGCCTTGAGCGCCTTGCGGTCGATCTTTCCTGAGGTCAGGCGCGGCATGACCGCGAGGACTTCGAAGCGGCTCGGCACCATGTAGGGCGGCAGGCGGCCGGACAGCGCCGTGCGCAGCGTGGCGCTGGCAAGCTGTTCGTCGGTCGCTGCCGGCGTCGGCACCAGGTAGGCGACCAGACGGTCGATGCCATCGTCCTTGCGCAGCAGGACGGCGGTGGTACCGATGCCGTCCTGCTGGGCCAGCACGGCCTCGATCTCGCCCAGTTCCACGCGAAAACCGCGGATCTTGACCTGGTCGTCGGTACGGCCCAGGCACACGACCTGCCCGTCCGGTTCGATGCGCGCAAGGTCGCCCGTGCGGTACAGGCGCGCATCGTCGCTGCCACTGGCCCATGGGTTGGGCAGGAATTTTTCGACAGTCAGATCAGGGCGGCCCAGGTAGCCGGCAGACAGGCCGGGACCGGTGATGCACAGTTCGCCGGTGGCGCCGCGCGGCAGGATCTGCAAGCCCTTGTCGGTCTCGGTCGAGATGACCAGCAGGCCATAGTTCGGCAGCGGATCACCGATGGTGATCGTGCGTCCCGGTTCCATGCGCGCCAGGCTGGCCGAGACCGTCGCTTCAGTCGGGCCATAGGTGTTGAACATGACACGGCCAGGCCGCGAGAAGCGCTCGACCACGGCTTCCGGGCACATCTCGCCGCCCAGGTTGATGATGCGCAGGCTTGGCACGTCTTCGGCGAACAGGGACAGCAGGGTCGGCACCGCATGCAGCACGGTGACGCCGTTTTCGGCAAGCAGGCGCGGCAGCGCTTCCGGATCGCCTGCGGCTTCCTTGGGGCCGAGCCAGAGCGTTGCGCCGACCAGATACGAAATCCAGATCTCCTCGAACGACATGTCGAAGGCGACCGAGAAGCCCTGGTAGACGCGGTCGTCCGCACGCACACCCAGCACCGCGTTCTCGCTGCGCAGGAAGTGGCAGATGCTGCGCTGGTCGATCAGGATGCCTTTCGGCTTGCCGGTCGACCCCGACGTGTAGATCACATACGCCGGCGCACTCCCCGGCACCACACCGCGGCGCTGGAGCACGTAGCCATTCGCTGCCGGCAGCAGCAGGTGCTCGGCCATGTGGACGGGTTGGGTGATAACGCCGAGGCGCTCGCGCATCCGTTCGCTGGTCACCAGCGCCGGGGAACCGGCGTCCGTCATGCACACCAGCAGGCGCTCGGCCGGCGTGTCTTCGTCGACCGGCAGCCAGGCGGCCCCGGTCTTGGCAATCGCCGCCTGCATGATCAACAGGTCGATCCCGCGTGGCATCCACAGCCCGACGATATCGCCTGGCCCGATGCCGGAGTCGATCAGGCGCGAGGCGGCCAGGCTGGCCTGCTCGTCGAGTTCGCGGTAGCTGAGCTGGCGTGCGCCGGACACGAAGGCAGGCTGGTCGGGCGCACGCTGCGCGCTGGCTTCGAGCAGGTCGGCCAGGATTTCATCGCGCAGCAACTCGGGCTGGTGGGGTCCGTACAGGATGTCGGGGTGCTGCGTCGAGGAAATAGAATTTTTCATCGAGAATAAATGAGGCTGAGATGCATTTAAGCAAGGCTGTTGCAAACCGAAAATCCACATCGCCACGGCACACCCAGCGACACGACCACGCCACCGGGATGATTGCTTCCCAAGCTCAACTGGAACTATTCCTGGCTGAAACTATAGCGGCGCCTTGGATTGTAGAGCATCTGTATTGATGGCGTTGGCAGTGGGGCTGCATGATGGCCGTGT
This sequence comes from Oxalobacteraceae sp. CFBP 13730, assembly GCA_014841835.1. Lineage (GTDB taxonomy): Bacteria > Pseudomonadota > Gammaproteobacteria > Burkholderiales > Burkholderiaceae_D > Telluria. The sequence continues at coordinate 1,097,689 of JACYUQ010000001.1, forward strand.
CGCCCGGCCCCGGTTCCCACAGGTTGGCCGGGGCTGAATACTTACCCGCGCAATGCTGGCATCGTCCGCGCGGACACGCGAGCTGACACACCCTGCTGCGCAACTGGTCCATTGGTCTTGAACGACGACACCACGTGCGTCAGCTGCGCTGCCTGGTTCTGCATCGATTCGGCGGCAGCGGCTGCCTCTTCGACCAAGGCCGCGTTTTGCTGTGTCACCTGATCCATCTGCACGACGGCAGTGTTGATCTGCTCGATGCCCGATGACTGTTCGGCACTGGCGGCACTGATGTGGGACATCACATCGTTCACACGGCGAATGCTGTCGACCACTTCGGTCATGGTGGCGCGGGCGTCGCCCACCAGTCGTGTCCCTTGGGCGACCTGGACCACCGATTCATTGATGAGGGCCTTGATTTCCTTCGAGGCGCTCGCACTGCGCTGCGCCAGCGTGCGCACTTCACCGGCGACCACGGCAAAGCCTCGCCCCTGTTCACCGGCACGCGCGGCTTCGACCGCGGCGTTCAGCGCCAGGATGTTGGTCTGGAACGCAATGCCGTCGATCACGCCGATGATGTCGGCAATCTTGCTCGAATGGCGGTTGATGCCGTCCATGGTATCGACCACGCCAGCGATCACTTCTCCGCCACGGATCGCTACCTGAGAAGCCTGCGCGGCCAGCGCATCGGCCTGGCGTGCGTTGTCGGCATTCTGTTTGACCGTGGAGGTGAGTTCCTCCATCGACGATGCGGTTTCCTCGAGCGACGATGCCTGCTCTTCGGTCCGGGACGACAGATCCTGGCTGCCCACCGCCACTTGCGCAGAGGCGATCGCGATGGTCTCGGTGCTGGCCCGGACACGTTCCACGATGCCGGCCAGGCTGTCGTTCATCTGCTTTAGCGCGCCGAGCAGTTGACTGGTTTCATCTTTGCCGCTGACGACGATGACGCTCGTCAGGTCGCCGGCAGCGACGGTCAGTGCCACCGACACCGCCTGGCGCAGTGGCTGCACGATGCTGCGCGTAATGGCGACGGCGCAGACGGCGGCGACGGTCAGCGCCACCAGGGCAACTGTCACCATCGCCACCCGTGCAGCAGTGGCGCTGTCGTCTGCCATCGCGATGCTGGCACTGGCAATGGCGTTGTTGAGGGCGACGATTTTCTCCAATGTGGTTTCGGAGCGCACGAACAGCGGTTCGGCAGCGCTGACCTGCTGGAAGAAAGACGCAAACAGTTCCTGCCGCCGCTCCGGCGACGTATTGCCCGCAAGCGCGGTCATGGTACGGGCAACCTGTTCTTCAGCAACTTTCCAGGCCTTCCACTCGCCCTGGAACTGATTCCAGAGCACGGTCTCTTCGGGCGTCTGTGGCAGAGGCTCATACAGGCACCAGCCGGCATCGATCCGTTCCCAGGCTTTGCGGCGATGCTCAAGAATGGCATCCAGCTGCTGCCGCGCATCAGGATTGTTCTGGTACAGCGCTACCGACATGTCGTAGCCCTTTACTGCCGTCTGTCCTTCGCTGACTGACAGCAGCCCATGGATCGACGGCAGGCGCACGTGGCCCACTTCAGCGCCTGCAGCCGAGACCCGCTGCAGGCCGGTATGGGCGCTCCAGCCGAAAGCGATCATTGCCGCCAGCATGATGGCAACGAGCAAACCGAGTTTGCGGGTGACGTTCAGATTTTTCAGCATGATTCGGTATGTCGCGACACGAGATGGGAGATGGAATACATTGTCACCCGCGTGGCATGAAGTTTCCTAGTGGAAAATTCTTTTGCGTGTGTGATGCATTACGTCTCGCGACACGTACGTAGTACAAGCCCGTGCAACCACCCCGAGACCGCTGTGGTTTTCATGCAACCGAGGTACTGTGGTTTTTCCGCAGACCCCTGCCCACCACATCAAAAATCGTAACGCAGCCCCACGGCCAGCGCGCGACCACCACGCACACCGCCATCCACGTCCGCCAGGCCGCCGCGGCGCGTCGTCAGCGCCGCCGTCTCGGCCTCGTGATACAACTCGGCAAACAGCCTGGCGTCGCGCGACAGCGCGTAATCGATGCCGAGGTGGATGATTTCGTCACCGTAGTTGTCCACCTTCGCGAGCATCAGCTTGATCGTGCTCTTGCCCAGCGTATAGTGACCATACAGATTGATGGCGCGGTTGCCATCGGTCGAGAAGCCGCCTGGCTGGCGGTTGCCCGTCTCGAATGCCTCGTACTTCACCGCGAGATACACGGCCTTGGCCTGGTGGCTCAGCGTGACGCCGTAGATGCGGTTCTTGCCATAGCCCGCGTCGCCCCGGTCATCAACGCCTGCTGCCAGGCGGGTGTCGCCGCGGACATATGTCGCCACTGCCTGCCAGCGGCGGTCGTCGATGCGCGAGGTCGAACGGCGGTTGCCGCTGCTGGGCGCATAGCCTGCGCCAAACGACAGGCCGTTGTAGTCCGGGGTCGTGTACGCCAGCGTCTTGGCTACGCGAAACACGGTGTAGGTCGCATAGCCGCTGTAGTACGTGCTGAACATATCCACCGGCGCTGCTACGGCGTTGTAGTAAGGCATCCACTGCTGGCCGTAGGTGAGCGCGCCGAGCGTGCCCTTCACCCCGACGCTGGCAATGCGGATGTTTTCATCCTGGTCGTAGGGGTCGCGCAGTCTGGCATTGGCGACATCGACCGGCAGCTCGACCTGGCCGACGAGCGCCAGATCGGCATTGATCGGGTATTTGCCGCTGACGCCCACGCGCGAATACGCGTCGCGCAGGCCAGTGTAAGAATCAGCACGATCGGGGTGGACCGATTCGACTTGGGTGCGCAGCGAGCCATAGAAGTCGAGCTCCGGCGTGTCCTGCGCGAACGCAGCGCCGCCGCAGAGCGAGCCCGATAATGCAAACGCCATGCAGGCAGGTGTGGTGGTAAGGAAAGTCATCGATGGTCTCCAAAGGTCAGGACCATAAGGTCATAGTAAAGCAGCAAGCTGGGTGGCCACCGGCATCAGTCCGAGCACCAGTTCGCGCACCCCGTCCCAGACGATCTGCACGCCCAGACACAACAGGATGAACGCAGTCAGGCGCAGGAAGACGGCGGTGCCGGCTTCGCCGATCAGGCGCAGGAAATGTTCGCCGTAGCGGAACGCCAGGTACAGCAGCACGCCAATCAGGCCCAGCGCGAGCAAGGCGCCGCCCATGCGCGCCAGTGAAAACACCACCTTGACATCATGCAGGGCGACGCCGACGGTGATGGCGACGGCGATCGAGGCCGGGCCGCAGCTGATCGGGAAGGTCAGCGGATAAAAGGCTTGGCGCTGGGCGTGTTCCGGTGTAAAGGTCTCGGCCAGGGAAGCCCGGCTGTCGGGCGTGGCCGGCGTCGCCCCGAGCAGGCGCCAGGCGACGGACGCCAGGATCAGGCCGCCGCCAATACGGACGATCGGCAGCGAGATACCGAAAAAATCGAGGACGTACGAACCGATCAGCATCGAACCGGCCATCAGCCAGAACATGTTGCGGGCGATGCGGCGTGCCAGCAGCGCCCGGATCGTTGGCGACGCGCCTTCGGTCAGGCTCAGGAAAATCGGCGCGGTCGCGGCCGGATTAAGGATTGGCAACATCGTCACCAATACAAACAGGAAGCTCCTGGCAGCAACTAGAACAAGTTCGATCGTCATGGGTAGTCCGGCAGCCCCGTCAGGCTGAACTCGGGTGCCCGCGCATGCAGCGCTGGCGTGGGGTTTGTTCACGTGCACACCTTCAAGCGAAACACGACGCGTGCCGATGTCGAACCTGCCGTCGTCACGGGGGCTCTTAGTCTCACAGCATAAACTGTACAGGAAGGTCGGGCGGGATGGACACACGCCTGACGTCGCTCCGCGGTGTGCGAAGGTGGGTTGAACGCGTGAAAAAAAGCGGCGCTGCCAGCACCCGGCCATTCAATGACCGTGTACCGACGGCGCCGCCGTCACGCTAGCCTCACACGTTTAGTGCTTGGTATCGCCCTTGTCCATCTCGTGGATTTCGTGGTCCTTCAGTGCCTTGCGCACCTTGGCCACATCGGCTGCACCGACTGGCGCGGCCTTGTTGCCCCAGGCATTGCGCACGAAGGTGGTCAGGTGCGCCGTCTCTTCGTCCGACAGACGCCATGCGAAGCCTGGCATGCCCAGCTCCGATGGCGCCGTCTTGGTAGAAGGCAGGCGTGCACCGGCCAGGATCACGCGGATCAGCGAGCTCGGGTCCTGCTGCAGCACGGTCGGGTTGCCCGGCAGCGCAGGGAACACATTGCCCGAGGCCTTGCCGTCGACACGGTGGCAGGCCGAGCAATTGTCCAGGTACAGCTGGACACCGCGCTGGCTGTCGTCGCCGCTCATGATGGTGTCGACCGTCGCCGTGCTGGCCGTGAAGCTGGCTTTCTTGTTGCCCGTGGCCGGCAGCGTCTTCAGGTAGCCTGCCATGGCGCTCAGGTCGGCATCCGTCATGTTCTGCGTGCTGTGCAGGACAACATCCTGCATCGGCTCACCGAGCACGCCGGAATGGCTGTTGCGACCGGTCTTGAGGGTATCGACGATATCCTTCTCGCTCCAGTTGCCCATGCCGTCGACCTTGTCGCCACGCAGGTTCACCGCGAGCCAGCCGTCGATCAGCGGACCGCCAGCCAGGTACTCGGGACCGGACTCGTCCAGCGCCAGCTCGTTGAGCGTGGTCGCGCGCGGGGTGTGGCAGGTACCGCAGTGACCCAGGCTCTGGACCAGGTAGGCGCCACGTGCAATGCGCTGGTCGGCGTACTTCGACAGGTCCATCGGGCCCTGTACCGGCACGAAGGTCTTGCGCCAGATGCCCAGCGGCCAGCGGATCGACAGCGGCCAGCGGATGTCGGCCGCGCGGTTCGCGGCGCTTGCCGGCGCCACGCCATGCATGAAGTAGGCGTACAGCGCGCGCAGGTCGTCGTCGCTCATGCGGGCATACGACGGGAACGGCATCGCCGGATACAGCGTGCCGCCGGTCGGCGTGATGCCGTGGCGGATCGCACGATCGAAATCGTCCAGCGTGTAGTTGCCGATACCGGTCGTCTTGTCCGGCGTGATGTTCGTCGAGTACATATTGCCGATCGGCGACTGGATCACGCGGCCGCCCGCGAAGGCTTTGCCGCTTGGCGCCGTGTGGCAGGCGATACAGTCCGAGGCGGTGGCGACATAGCGCCCCTTCTCGATCAGGCCGGCATCAGGCTTGGCGCCTGCTGCAAGTTGCGGACCAGGTTCGATCTTGCGCGTCTCGGTCGGTGCAACCGCGTAGCCGTACATGCCGGCAAACACCAGCGCGCCAACGATGCCAAGGGTCAGGAGGACTTTTTTCACAGGTTTTTTCGTCGTCATCTGTTTGTCCTCTTATGCCTGAACCAGTGGGCCTGGGTTCTTGATGTACTGCTCGCGGATCGCCTTGGCACACCAGTACGCCAGCGCGCCGACCATGCCGGTCGGGTTGTAGCCATTGTTCTGCGGGAACGCGTTGGCGCCCGGCGCGAACACGTTCGGCACATCCCACGACTGCAGGTATTTGTTCAGGGCCGACGTCTTCGGGTTGTCGCCCATGATCGCGCCGCCGACCGTGTGCGTGCTCTGGTACTGGTTGATGTTGTAGTGGCTGCCCGCCTTTTTCGCATCGCCCTTGATGGCCAATGGATTGAGCACCTGGCACATGTCCTGCGCCTTGCCGACCAGGTATTGCGACGCGATGATTTCGTTCTCGTGCCAGTCGAACGTCATGCGCAGCAATGGCCGGCCGAAACCGTCCTTGTAGTTCGGGTCGAGGTCGAGATAGGCATCGTCGTACGACATGCAGGAGCCCTGCACTTCGAAGTAGAACGAGTGGCGCATCGCTTCCTTGGCGCCCTTCTTCCAGTCGCTGCCCCAGCCCGGTACGCCCGGTGCGGTTGCGATGCCGCGCACCGGACCGCCGCCTGGCTGGCGCGCCCAGATGATGCCGCCGCCGATGAAGCCGGTCTTGGTCGGATCGTTGCGGTTGCCGTTCAGGTCATCGAACGTGGCGCCGCCGCCGCCGATGCCCATGAACTGGTTGGCATGCACGGTTTCGTCGAAGAACAGCGAGACGCGGTTCAGGTTCTGGTACGAGTAGTTCTTGCCGACAGTACCGGTCTTGGTGACAGGGTCGTAAGCCGGGCCAATGCCCGAAAGCAGCATCAGGTGCACGTTGTAGAGCGAGAACGCGGCCAGGATGACGATGTCCGCCGGCTGTTCGGTCTCGCGGCCCTGGGCGTCGAGGTAGTTCACGCCGGTGGCCATCTTGCCGTCCGGGGTCAGATTGACCTTCATCACTTGCGCCATCGTGCGCAGGTCGAACCCCTTGCGGCCACGCAGCACCGGCAGGATGTTCGCGTTCGGGCTCGCCTTCGAGTAGTTCAGGCAGCCATAGTCCGAGCAGAAGCCGCAGAAGTTACATGGTCCCATCTGGCAACCGTACGGGTTGACATAGGTGCCCGAGGCATTCGAGGCCGGGATCGGGTATGGGTGGTAACCCATCGCGTTGGCGGCCTTGTAGAAGTATTCGGCGCCCAGGTAATCCGGGTTCGGCCCGAGCGGGAATTCGCGCGAGCGCGAACCTTCGTACGGATTGCCGCCGGCAACTTGCGCGCCATTGATGATGCCGCCCTTGCCCGAGGTGCCGCACACGTATTCGAAGTGGTCGAAGTGCGGTTCCAGATCTTCATACGTGATCGGGAAATCCTGGATCGACATGCCGGCCGGCAGGATCTTCTTGCCATACTTCTGTTCCATGATGCTGCGGATCTTGAAATCCTCTGGCAGCGCGCGGAAGTGGCAGCCCGACCAGTGCGAACCGGCACCACCGACGCCCGTGCCCGGCTTGAACGAACCCATGCGGCGCATCGGCACGGCCGACGTCGTGCCGTTGTGGCGGATGGCGATGGTCTCTTGTGCCAGCGACTGCAGGTACTTGCGGTGCACCGAGCCTTCGAGCTCGTCGATCACGCGCGGATAGGCGAAGTCGGGCTGCGTGTCGCGGTCAGGACCGCGCTCGAGCACGACGACGTTCATGCCGGCGTCCGTCAATTCCTTGGCAATGATGGCGCCAACCCAGCCCATGCCAACGATCACTGCATCTGTTTTTGGTTTTACGATTGCCATGCTTATCCTCTCCGTCCCGCCAGATCGACCGGTCCGAGCGGATACGGTTTGTCGCGAATCTTGACCCACTCCAGATAATCGCCCCGCATGCCGGGGTAGCCGATCATCTTCCATGCGCCCATGTTTTTGTTGCCGCCGTGGCTCGGGTCGGCAAAGTAGCCGGCGCGCACTTCGGCGAGGAAGTCAGCAAAGAACAGCTTCGACGAAATGTCGGCCAGCTTGATCTTGCCTTCTTCGAGGTCCTTCAACACCGCCTCTTGCATACGCAGGTCGAGGTCGGCAAACGCCTTGCCCGAGAAGCTGCTGGCGCAATGCGCATCAACGGCCTTGATGCCCACGCGGATGATGTCCTTGAGCGCCAGCTTGCCCTGGTAGCCGAATTCGGACGTCGCTTCGAGGAACGGGCCCTGCATATACCAGATCGCGCCGGCGGCGTACGGGCTCTGCATATGGCGGTCGAGGAATTCGGGCACACCCAGTTCGACGGCACCAGGGCCATGCTGGTCATGCGGGATCAGGCGATCGACGGCAGCGATGACGAATTTCCATTCGGTCGCGGTGAAGAATTTGGGGGTGTAGGCATCAGGCTTGCCTTCGGTCGGCGCTGCGGCCGTCGCGTTGGGCAAATTCTGCTGGATTGCCGCTGCCGCGCCCGCACCCATCGGCACGAAGACCAGGGTCTTGATGAGCGTGCGGCGCCGGGAAGGAGATTGCTGGTCATCGGACATAATGTCGTTGCTCCATATTGACGTTGGATATATATGTTTCAGGCATCTCGCATGATAACCATGCTGATCTTGGTACGCCATTGAAAATCCCGGCGCTGGAATTGGCACTGGCCATTATCTACCGTTGATTGGCGCAGTTTTTTGGCGACCCCGCCGCGCTCATTGCCGTATAGGGAAATCAGGATCGACAGCGCACCTATATTTACAAATGAAACATCCGAATATTCAGAAATTTCAAGAGTTTTAATGCAGTGAATGAAATGCATTTACTATGCGAACGCTGTATTACAAGGTGCGGTCAGCGTTCGGAATAACCGACGTCATCGTCAATACAATTGTTTCGCAACTGGCCGCATTCCAGCGCTCAGGGCGCGACATTGCGGTCTCACGAATTACCGCAAGAGGGGTCGGACAAAGATCAATGTCACTCTGGACACCCTGTCCCAGGGGGCTGAAGCATGATCGACACATGCAGGCAAAAAACTTTACATGTTGCATAAATGAAACAGTGCAACAGCGGTATTCTCGCCATGCAAAATGACATTTAAGCCAGAAAAATAGCCGGGCCAATATCAATATCGTCATCTCGCAAAATGTCGACGCCGTGGTTATGGTCGAGATGTAATGACAAACCCATGCGCATTTCGAATGCTCCCATCACGTAATATGATGAGATTAAATGAATGACCGATCCGGATTCATGCCCGTATCACACTCCGATAGTAATTGGCTGCGGTGCAGTCAATTCAAGCAGTGCATTTACGGCAATGATGTACGTATTGCACGCCAGGCCCACACCAATACCGCGCGCAGCAATGTACCGCCCAATGCCCATGGCCGTTGTTGATTCAATACGTGCCGGCAAAGACGCTGCGGCAAGAAGAACCGCACGAACGTCGCCACGCCGCGCGCGCGCATGCTGCGCAGGCAGCCACCGGCGACCGTTGTGTCGAACCCGTCCCCGGCGCGCAGCAGGTAGAGCGCGGTCCCCGAACACATCGCGATATCGGCCTTGGCATCGCGCGCCAGGGGGCGCAGGCCGTGCCGATACGACAGCACGAGCGTGCGGTGCAGGTCGGGCAGCGCGAGGTGCAGCGGACGCATGGCACCGAGCCATTCCAGCCAGCGCGGCAACCCTTGCAGGCGCGCGTCGGCGCGCTCGCAGTAACTGGCGAATGCCTCTTTCAATTCAGCCAGCGTGGCCTGGGCCGGGCGCGGCAGCGGCGCTGGCTGCGTGCGCCAGCATGCCATCCAGTACGCCAGCGCTGCGTCATGCTGCGCGCGCAAGGTGGCTGGCGTGGCGGATGCCAGATCGAACTGCGCGCCGGGCCGCATGAACCGGATCACGCCACGCAGCGCAGCCAGCGCTGGCGCCTCCAGCATGTCCAGTGGGGCGGGATGGCCTTGATTGCGCCACGCGTTGTCGATGCGGCTGAACTGCGCGAACGAGGCGACCGGCACGATCAGCCGCGGCCGGAATGCGTCGGCCTGGCACGCCATGCGCCCGATGCCGCGCCCGGCTGACGATTCGCTGCGTGGGGCATCGTCGGGATTGTCATACCAGGCCAGATCCGCAAAGCCGGTCAGCAGCACATCGACCCTGACCTGTGCCGCGCGCAGTTGTGCAGCAGCGCGGTGGCATGCGGCGGCAGTGGCCAGCGCCCGTTCGCCCAGGTGCAGCAGCGTGTACCGGCCGCACGCGATCAGGCAATACGATTCGGCGTCGCCACTGGCATGGGCCGTCAGGTGCAGGCCCGGGGCCAGCGCGCGCACTGCGCCAACGGGGCATTCGGCGATGGCCAGGTGGTGGCGCCGCAGTTCGTGGGCCAGGCGCCAGTCGCCGTGGCGGCAGAGAAAGGTGGCGACCCCGCGAAATTCGGCGCGAAATCGCTCGACGAACCGGCGCGACAGGTGATCCGGCCGGGAGCTGGAGCACCAGACAAAGACCGGCAAGCCGCTGGCATTGAGTTCGGCGATCAGGCCGGCGCTGCCGGTAGAACCGTCGAGCAGACGGCAGGCGTCGTTGTGCACCGTGCCTTCCAGCCACGGGTCGGCCAGCAACAGCGCGCTGTCGGTGCGCAGCAACCAGCTGGCGTGGTTCAGAAATGTGAATGTCGAAGTTGGCATGGGCGTGGTCGAGGGGAGCGTCGATGGACTAAGTCTGGTGTGCGGCGGCAGACCATGCGTGAGGCGTCGCAATCGTGTGCGGGAACCGGCAAAGCGCTTCGCCAAACGGGGGAAACGCCCTACAATAAGGTTGTTCTACAGAATCTACCGTGCAGCCTGCCCGTACTGCATGCCACCCGACCCGAAACGACCGACATGCCCCTGGAATCCCTTTTGTTTGCGCTCCCTGCGCAGCTTGCACCCACGCTGGTAGCGGCCCTGCTGGGCCTGTTGGTCGGCAGCTTCCTGAACGTCGTCATCTACCGCATCCCGAAGATGATGCAGCGCGAGTCCGACAACTATGTGGCGCAAGAAAGCGGCAAGCCACCACCGCACACGGACCGCTTCAACCTGACCGTGCCCCGCTCCGCCTGTCCGTGCTGCGGGCACCGGATCACGGCCATGGAAAACATCCCGGTCATCAGTTACCTGGTCCTGGGCGGCAAGTGCCGCAAGTGCAAGACGCGGATCTCGCCGCGCTATCCGGCCGTCGAACTGTTCACCGCGATCGTGTCCGGCCTGCTGGTCTGGACCTTCGGCAGCGGCGCGATGGGCATGGCCAGCCTGGTGTTTGCGTGGCTGCTGATCGCGATGACCTTCATCGATTACGACACGCAGCTGCTGCCGGACGACCTGACCTACCCGCTGCTGTGGGCGGGCCTGCTCATCAACCTGAACGGCACCTTCGTGCCGCTGCAGGACGCCGTCATCGGCGCCGCCGCCGGCTACCTCGTGCTGTGGTCCGTGTACTGGCTGTTCAAGCTGGCCACCGGCAAGGAAGGCATGGGCTACGGCGACTTCAAGCTGCTCGCCGGCCTGGGCGCGTGGCTGGGCTGGACCGCGCTGCCGACCATCATCCTGCTGTCGTCGGTCGTCGGCGCCATTGTCGGCATCAGCCTGATCGTGTTTGCCAAGCGCGCGCGCGACAAGGCGATCCCGTTCGGTCCTTACCTGGCGGCGGCGGGCCTGCTGACAATGCTGTACGGCGCGCAGCTGGGTGGCTTCACGGCGGGCCTGTTCGGATGACGCCGGCCTTTTCGGTGGGGCTCACCGGCGGCATCGGTTGCGGCAAGAGCACCGTCGCCGACCTGTTTGCCGCACTGGGTGCGACGATCGTCGACACCGACGTCATCGCCCATGCACTGACGGCGCCGCAAGGCGCGGCGATGCCCGCCATCGTGGCCGAATTCGGGCCCGACTTCGCGCAGCCCGACGGCGCGCTCGACCGCGCGCGCATGCGTACCCTCGTGTTCTCCGATGCCACCGCGCGTGCGCGCCTGGAAGCGATCCTGCATCCGCGCATCCGCGCCGCAACCGAAACGGCCGGCCAGGCGGCCACCGGCGCGTATGTGATCTATGTGGTGCCACTCCTGATCGAATCAGGCAGCTGGCGCGAACGCGTCACGCGCGTGCTGGCCATCGACTGCAGCGAAGACACGCAGATAGCGCGCGTCATGCAGCGCAGCCATCTCTCTGCCGACGAGGTACGCGCGATCATGGCAACCCAGGTCACGCGCACCCGGCGCCTGGCCGAAGCAGACGACGTCGTCGACAACGACGCCGGCCTGGACGCCCTGCAAACGCAGGTACAGGCATTGCATGAACGGTATCTCGCGTTAAGTCTGTAACAATAGTGATGCAGGGTTTGTAATTTCGGGCCGCATGGTTCAGAATCACGCAGTTGCCTTCCCGCCTACATTCAGAGGAATGTCATTTTGATCGTCTACGAATATCCTTTCAACGAGCGGATTCGCACGTTGTTGCGGCTGGAAGACCTGTATGAGAAATTCAAGTTCTTCGTGCATCAGGAACACCCGATGCAGCACCATGTCGCGCTCGCGACGATCTTCGACATGCTGGAAGTGGCCGGTCGCGCCGATCTGAAATCCGACCTGCTGCAGGAACTCGAGCGCCAGAAGCAATCGCTGCTGGCCTACCGCAGCAACCCGGCTGTCGTGGCTGAAACGCTCGACGCCGTACTGGCCGAACTCGATACGGCCAGCAGCGCGCTGGTCGCAAGCCAGGGCAAGACCGGGCAGAACGTGCGCGAAAACGAGTGGCTCATGAGCATTCGGGGCCGCACCATCATTCCGGGCGGCGCCTGCGAGTTCGACCTGCCGTCGTACTTTGCCTGGCAAAAGCGCCCGTTCGACAAGCGCTTCGAGGACATCATGGGCTGGTTCGGCCCGCTCTCGCCGCTGCTCGAAGCGCTGTCGCTGGTGCTGCGCCTGCTGCGCAATTCGGGCACGTCGGTCAAGCTGTTCGCCGCCGCCGGCAGCTACCAGCAGATGTTGCAGGGTAAAATCTACCAGATGCTGCGCCTGACGCTCGACGAAACCACCGGGGCGATCCCCGAGATTTCGGCCAACAAGTACATGCTGTGGGTGCGCTTCACCAGCCAGGACGGCGACTGCAAGCCCAAGCCGCTCGAAGCCGATGTGCCGTTCGACCTGACGCTCTGTAATTTTTAACCGATTGACCGTACGATGACCGTTGTCTCCTGCCCTACCTGCAGCAAGAAAGTCGAATGGATCGAGGCGAACAAGTATCGCCCGTTCTGCTCCGAACGCTGCAAGCAAATCGACCTGGGCGCCTGGGCCGAAGAAAAATTCGTCATCCCCGGCGCCGTGCCGGCCGACCCGCTCGATCCGTTCGACGAGCCGCCACCACCTCAGCCGCCACAGCGCTGACATGGCGCGCGCGCCGCATTCCACCGGCACGCGCCTGGCGCTGTGGGCGATTCGCCTATACCAGCGCCACCTCTCCCCTCTCAAGGGTTTTTCCTGCGCCTGGCGCGCCTCCACGGGCCGCGCCAGCTGCTCTGGCCATGGCTACCGCGTCATTGCGCGCCATGGCCTGAGGCTGGGGTTGCCGCTCGTGCGGCGCCAGTTGCGGCGTTGTGGTGCTGCGCACGACCGCGCCCTGGCTGCACGTGTGGTTGCGGCGCCCAATCCTGTCTTGCATTACCAGCGTGGGGAGTGCGACCTGCTGCCGTGCGACGGCTGCAGCAGGCCGCTAGGCAGTGCTCTGGCGAACCTGGGTTGCCAGGCAGCGGGGGAATGCGCGTGCGACAAGGTCGACCGCTGGCTCACGCGCTGGCTGCGCGGCTGGGGCGACGCGCGCAAGAAGTCAGGGCAGCAGCGCTGATCTGCCATCCGGACGCCGTCGCGGAAGGTCCCACCCAGGTACCTCGCCAGTTGAAGTCGGCGCTGGCGAGGGGCCTGCGCTAGCGAACTTTACGTTATGCGATCCGGAAAACGGACGCGGTCGAGCCATTCGAGCAGCGGGATGGTGGCAGGCAGCAGCGGACTGACACCATACGCGCCCTGCCAGGCAAACGCCTGCCCTTCCAGGCTTTGCGGTTCACCAAGCCACTCACGGCAGATGTAGAAATACAGGCGCACGTGGGCGTGCTCGTAGACGTGTTCGACGCAGCACCAGGCCTGCCCGCTCACGACCTGCACCCCGAGCTCTTCCATGAATTCGCGCTGCAGCGCCGCGAAGATGTCTTCGCCTGCCTCCACTTTCCCGCCCGGGAATTCCCAGTAGCCGGCATACGGCTTGCCGTCCGGGCGCTGGCCGAGCAGCACATCGCCATCCGGGCGCATCAGCACACCGACGGCGACATCGACGGGTTTGGCGTTCACGTTACTCATGCGGCTTGATCCGGCAGCTTGCCTGCGTAGTCTTTCGCGAACTGCCAGGCCACACGGCCCGAACGCGAGCCGCGCTGCAAGGCCCACTGCAGCGCTTCGGACCGCGCCGCCGCGATCTGCTCCGGCGTGCAGCCGAAGCTGGCCAGCCAGTGGCCGGCGATCGCGAGGTAGTCGTCCTGGCGGAACGGGTAGAACGACAGCCACAAGCCAAACCGCTCGGACAGCGAGATTTTCTCCTCGACCGTCTCGCCCGGATGCAGGTCGCCGTCCGTGCCATGCTGGTAGCCGGCGTTGTCCGACATTTTCTCGGGCATCAGGTGACGCCGGTTGGACGTCGCGTAGATCAGCACATTGTCGGACTGCGCCGAGATGCTGCCATCCAGCGCGACTTTGAGCGCCTTGTAGCCGGCCTCGCCCTCTTCGAACGACAGGTCGTCGCAAAAGATCACGAAGCGCTCGGGCCGGCCCGCGACCAGATCGACGATGTCGGGCAGGTCGGCCAGGTCGGCCTTGTCGACTTCGATCAGGCGCAGGCCCTGGTCGGCGTAGCCGTTCAGGCACGCTTTAATGAGCGACGATTTTCCGGTGCCGCGCGCACCGGTCAGCAGCACGTTGTTGGCCGGGCGGCGCGCGACGAACTGGCGCGTGTTCTGCTCGATCTGGCGCTTTTGCGCGGCCACGTGGTGCAGGTCGTCCAGGTTGATGGTGGACGCATGCAGCACCGGCTGCAGGTAGTTGCCGGCGCCGCCCGCGCGGCGGCGCCAGCGGAAGGCCGTGCTGCGCTTCCAGTCCGGCTCACGGGCATGCGCGGCCGGTAGCACCGCCTCGAGGCGCTCGAGCAGGCCTTCGGCGCGGCGCAGGAACTGGTCCAGTGGCGACGTCAAGATCAGGACCGGTAGTCGGCGTTGATCGTCACGTAGTCGTGCGACAGGTCGCAGGTCCAGACCGTGGCCGTAGCGTCGCCGCGCGCGAGCTTGACGCGCACCGTGATCTCGGACTGCTTCATGATGCGCTGGCCGTCTTCTTCCCTGTAGTCGGGATTGCGCCCGCCCGCCTTGGCGACCCACACGTCGTCCAGATACAGGTCGAGCTTTGTCACATCCAGGTCGTCCACGCCGGCATAGCCCACGGCGGCCAGGATGCGGCCCAGGTTCGGGTCGGATGCGAAGAACGCGGTTTTCACCAGCGGCGAATGCGCGATTGCGTAGGCGATCTTGCGGCACTCTTCCACGTCGGCACCCTCGTCGACCGTGATGGTCATGAACTTGGTGGCGCCTTCGCCGTCGCGGATGATCTGCTGCGCCAGGTTGCGCGAGATATCGGTGACCGCGTCTTTCAACGCTTCGTAATCCGCGCCTTCGGCCTTGTCGATCACGAGTGAACCGGCGCCGGTAGCGACGATGATGAACGAGTCATTGGTCGAGGTGTCGCCATCGATCGTGATCGCATTGAACGAGTGGTCGGCCGCATGCTTGACCAGCTCATCGAGCACCGGCTGCGCGACCTTGGCATCGAACGCCAGGTAGCCCAGCATCGTGGCCATGTTCGGCTTGATCATGCCAGCGCCCTTGCTGATGCCGCTCATCGTGACGGTGTGCCCGCCGATGGTGACGGTGCGCGACGCGGCCTTCGGCTGCGTGTCGGTGGTCATGATCGCCTCGGCGGCGTTGTACCAGTTGTCCGCCTTCAGGTTCGACACTGCGGCTGGCAGACCGGCGACGACCTTTTGCAGCGGCAGCTGTTCCAGGATCACGCCGGTCGAAAACGGCAGCACCTGGCCCGGCTCGATATCCAGCAGTTTGGCCAGCTCGGCGCAGGTGGCCTGCGCATTGGCCAGGCCTTCTTCGCCGGTGCCGGCGTTGGCGTTGCCCGTATTGACCACCAGCGCGCGGATCGGCGCGCCGCCATTCTTGACGGCGGCCAGATTGGCCTTGCTGACCTGGACCGGCGCAGCGCAGAAGCGATTGAGCGTGAACACGCCGGCGACAGTGGCGCCTTCGGCGACGCGCATGACGAGGATGTCCTTGCGGTTGGGCTTCTTGATACCGGCCTCGGCGAAACCGATCTCGATGCCGTTGACGGGTTTCAGGTCGGCTGCGACTGGCAGGGGGGAATTGACGGCCATGGTGATCTCGTTGGAAAAATTCGAATCGCTTATTGTAACGGCACGATCCTCCGGTACGAAATTGCGGGCCAAAATAAAAAACGGCCGGGTTTCCCCGGCCGCTTCTACATGCTACCTGCCTGCTACGCTTACGCCAGCTTGCCGTGGCACTGCTTGAACTTCTTGCCGCTGCCGCAAGGGCATGGGTCGTTGCGGCCGACCTTCACGCCCATGTAGCTGCTGTGGTCTTCGGCCGAGACTGCGTCGCCTTCGCCGCCCTTGTTCGGGTTCGGATTGAACAGCTCTTCCGGCGCGGCCGACGGGTTGTAGTCGGCGTGCTGGTAGTTGACGTTCTCGAGCTGGGCCGCCTGCGCTGCCATCGCTGCTTCGGCCGCTTCGACTTCTTCGCGCGACTGGATGTGGACCGTCATGACGGTGCGGATCACTTCGTTCTTGATCAGGTCCAGCATGCTGCTGAACAGCTCGAACGCTTCGCGCTTGTATTCCTGCTTCGGGTTCTTCTGGGCGTAGCCGCGCAGGTGGATACCCTGACGCAGGTGGTCCAGCGCCGCGAGGTGTTCGCGCCAGTGGGTGTCGACGCTTTGCAGCATGACGTTGCGCTCGAAGCCGCCGAACGATTCGCGGCCCACGATGCCGACCTTGCTGTTGTACGAGGTTTCGGCCGCCGTCAGCACGCGCTCGAGCAGTTCGTCGTCGTTCAGGTTCGGCTCGTCCTGCAGCATCTGCTGCAGTGGCACGTTCAGGCTCCACTCGCCTGCCAGCGTCGTTTCCAGCGCCTTGACGTCCCACTGTTCTTCGACCGATTCGGCCGGCACATGGATGCGCACCTGGTCGGTGAACACGCCCACGCGCAGCGAATTGATCATCTCGCTGATGTCGGTCGCTTCGAGCAGTTCGTTACGCTGGGTATAGATCACCTTGCGCTGGTCGTTGGCGACATCGTCGTACTCGAGCAGTTGCTTGCGTACGTCGAAGTTACGGGCCTCGACCTTGCGCTGGGCCGATTCGATCGAGCGCGAGACGATGCCTGCTTCGATCGGTTCGCCTTCCGGCATTTTCAGGCGGTCCATGATCGCGCGCACGCGGTCGCCCGCGAAGATGCGCAGCAGCGCGTCGTCCAGGCACAGGTAGAAGCGGGACGAACCCGGATCGCCCTGACGGCCCGAACGGCCGCGCAGCTGGTTGTCGACGCGGCGCGATTCGTGGCGCTCGGTGCCGATGATGTGCAGGCCGCCGGCATTGACCACGTGATCGTGCAGCGATTGCCACTCGTCGCGCAGCGTCTGCGACTGGGCCGCTTTTTGCTCCGGGCTCAAGCTGTCATCGGCTTCGATGAGCTGGATCTGCTTGCCCATATTGCCGCCCAGGACGATGTCGGTACCACGGCCGGCCATATTGGTGGCGATGGTGATCATCTTGGGCCGGCCCGCCTGCGCGACGATCTCTGCTTCGCGTGCGTGCTGCTTCGCGTTCAGGACGTTGTGCGGCAGGTTCGCCTTGGTCAGGATGCCTGACAGCAGCTCGGAGTTCTCGATCGAGGTGGTGCCCACCAGGACCGGCTGGCCGCGCTCGTAGCAGTCACGGATGTCCATGACCATCGCGTTGTACTTCTCGTCGGACGTCTTGTAGACCTGATCCTGGCGGTCCTTGCGCTGCGACAGCCGGTTCGGCGGGACAACGACGGTTTCGAGGCCGTAGATTTCCTGGAATTCGAACGCTTCGGTGTCGGCAGTACCGGTCATGCCGGCCAGCTTGCCGTACATGCGGAAGTAGTTCTGGAACGTGATCGAGGCCAGTGTCTGGTTCTCGTTCTGGATGCGCACGCCCTCTTTCGCTTCGACGGCCTGGTGCAGGCCATCCGACCAGCGGCGGCCCGTCATCAGGCGGCCGGTGAATTCGTCGACGATCACGACTTCATTGTTCTGCACGACGTAGTGCTGGTCCTTGTGGTACAGGACGTGGGCGCGCAGCGCCGCATACAGGTGGTGGATCAGCGTGATGTTGCCGGCGTCGTACAGCGACGCGCCTTCAGGCAGCAGGCCCATCTCGGTCAGGATCGCTTCGGCGTGCTCGTGGCCCGATTCGGTCAGCAGCACGGTGTGCGCTTTTTCGTCTTTCAGGTAGTCGCCCGGGACTTCGATCTTGCCCTTGCCGTCCGGGGTTTCTTCGCCGATCTGCTGCACCAGCTGCGGCGGCACCGCGTTCAGGCGGATGTACAGGTCGGTGTGGTTCTCGGCCTGGCCCGAGATGATGAGCGGCGTACGCGCTTCATCGATGAGGATCGAGTCGACTTCATCGACCACCGAGAAATTCAGGCCGCGCTGGACGCGCTCGCGCAGGTCGTAGACCATGTTATCGCGCAGGTAGTCGAAGCCGAATTCGTTGTTGGTGCCGTACGTGATGTCCGAGCTGTAGGCTTTCTGCTTGCTGTCGTGGTCGAGCTGCGACAGGTTGACACCGGTCGTGAGGCCCAGCCAGCCGTACAGCTCGCCCATCTGGTCGGCATCGCGCTGCGCCAGGTAATCGTTGACGGTAATGACGTGCACGCCCTTGCCCGACAAGCCGTTCAGGTAGACCGGCAGCGTGGCCATCAGGGTCTTGCCCTCGCCCGTGCCCATCTCCGCGATCTTGCCCTGGTGCAGGACCATGCCGCCGATCAGCTGGACGTCGAAGTGGCGCATCTTCATCACGCGCTTGGCCGCTTCGCGGCAGACGGCGAATGCTTCCGGCAGGATCTCGTCGAGGGTCGTGCCCTTGGCCAGCCGGTCCTTGAATTCAGGCGTCTTGGCTTGCAGTTCCGCGTCCGAGAGCTGCTCCATCTGTGGCTCGAGCGCGTTGATGACACGCACGGTCTTTTGATATTGCTTGAGCAGTCGCTGGTTACGACTGCCGAAAATCTGGGTCAGGAATGACATGCTTGGTTTCTAGTATTAAATACGCCGCAATAGACGCCAATGAGGGAGCCAAGATGATATCAACAGATTTCACCAAAGACCGCGTTAGGCAAATAACCACTGATTTTATCATGCGATTCGGCCACACTTGGGGATCGTGGGCAGGATAACAAGTCCCGCAGGGACAGAAACGTTATCAGACTGCCTCGTATGGCGTGCAAATCCCACCCTGCATTGCCCGGGAGACGACGCTGCACCGGGGTTTCCCCATCTGCGGCGCGCTGTGGTATGTTCCGAGCATGCAGCAACCTCCCCCAAAGCGCCCGGTCCATATCTTCGGCACCAAGAACCGGCAGACCTCGCACGCCGCCACCGACTTCCTGCGCTCGAACGACCGCCTGGCCAGCCTGATGCCGGCCATCACGCGCATGGCGCGCCTGCAGGCCGATTGCGCCGCAGCGCTGCCGGCCGTGTTTCACAACTGCGATGTGCTGTCGTTCCAGGAAGGGGTATTGATTCTGGCCGTGCCCAGCTCGGCGCTGGCGGCGCGGCTCAAGCAGATGCTGCCCAAGCTGCAGACGACGCTCATCGGGCGCGGCTGGCAGGTAGAGTCCACCCGCATCAAGGTGCAGGTCACGCGCGCGCTGCCCGACAAGCCCGAGATGCGCACGCTGGAGCTGCCACCGACGGCCGTGCGCGCGTTCGAGGAACTGGCCGCGTCACTGCCGGACGACAAGCACAACCGCGACCTGGTGGCCGCGCTCAGGGCGCTGGCAGCGAAAAGACGATAGCGGCAGCAGAGCGTATCAGCTCTGCGCCCACTCCCGCGTCATCTGCTTGACGTACGACGGCGGCGCGGTATCGAGTGCATCGAAGCTGACGATCTCATACGCATCCGGCTGCGCCAGCAAGGCGCGCAGCAGGTCGTTATTGAGCGCATGGCCCGACTTGTGGGCCGTGTAGCTGGCCAGCAGCGGATGGCCAACCAGGTACAGGTCACCGATCGCGTCGAGAATCTTGTGGCGCACGAATTCATCTTCGTAACGCAGGCCATCGGCATTCAGGATGCGGTATTCGTCCATCACGATCGCGTTTTCGAACGAGCCGCCGCGCGCCAGGCCCATGCCGCGCAGGCTTTCCACGTCCTGCATGAAGCCGAAGGTGCGCGCACGCGCCACGTCGCGCACATAGGTGATGTCGCCGAAGTCCACGCTCGCGCGCTGCATCGTGCCATCGACCGCAGGGTGATTGAATTCGATGAAGAAGTCGAGCTTGTAGCCGTTATGCGGCGACAGGCGCGCCCACTTTTCGGCCGCGCCGCTGCCCTGGCGCACTTCGACGTCCTTCAGCACGCGGATGAACTTGCGCGCCGATGACTGCTCTTGCACACCGGCCTGCTGCAGCAGGAACACGAATGACGATGCCGAACCGTCCATGATCGGGATTTCCTCGGCCGTCACGTCGATGACGAGGTTATCGATGCCCAATCCGGCGCAGGCCGACATCACATGTTCGACGGTCGAGACGCGCGCATCGTCCTTGATCAGGACCGACGCCATGCGCGTGTCGCCCACGACGTGCGCGGAGCTGGGAATGGACACAATCGGGTCGAGATCGACCCGGCGAAACACGATGCCCGTGTCCGGACCGGCCGGGCGCAGCGTGAGTTCGACCTTGCGGCCCGAGTGCAGTCCGACGCCCGTGGCGCGGACCAGTTCCTTGATGGTTCGTTGTTTCAGCATGGATCGATTATAGCCCAGCGCTTCCTGCGCTGCTGCGCCCCTCCCCTGCTCGTCAAGGATGCTCCGCCTCGACATGCTCTTTCTCGTGGCGGATCAGATACAGGCCGCTGCCGATGATGATCGCCGCGCCCAGCAGCGTGTAGCTGTCGGGCAGCGCGCGCCACAGCAGCCAGTCGAGGCCCACGCCCCAGGCCAGCGCCGAGTACTCGAACGGCGCCACGCTCGACGCTTCGCCGCGCGAAAACGCTTCGGTGATCGCCAGCTGGCCGATGAAACCCGACACCGCCAGGCCGCACAGGATCGGGATGTCACGGGCCGACAGCGGCACCCAGTCGGGCGCCGCCAGCGCGCCGGCGCCGATGGCGATCAGCACCATCAGCCAGAACACCGTGTGCTCGCTGCGGTCGGTCCGTGACAACACGCGCACCGTGATCGCCGAGACGGCGTAGCAGGCGGCCGACCCCAGTACCGCCAGGCCGCCCACCGTCAGGAAGCCCGCGCCGCTGGGACGCAACACCACCAGCACGCCAATCAGCCCGACGCCGATGGCGAGCCAGCGCGCCAGATCGACGCGCTCGCGCAGCAGCAGCACCGACAAGGCCGTGATCAGGGCCGGCGCAATGAAGAAGATCGAATAGGCTTCGGCCAGCGACAGCTTCTGCAGGCCGAACGCGAACAGCGCCAGCATCAGGATGCCCAGCCCGGCGCGCAGCAGGTGCATTGGCCAGCGCACCCGGAAGATGCCGGCAAACGCGCCGCGCCAGGCCACGTACAGGGCAATCAGGGGCAGCGAACAGATGGCGCGCAATGCGGCGACCTGCAGCGCCGGATAGCGCGCTGACAGCAGCTTCATGGCCGTGTCCATCAGCGCGAACATGAAGACGGCAAGCAGCATCGCGTAGATGCTGTACAGGTTTCCCGATGGTCGCTTCACGGTGCGGCGTTCCTTGTTGGCAGTGAAAAAAAACGGCGCCGCAGCGCCGTTCGTCATGCAGGTATGGGCGGGATCAGCCCAGCTTTTCCAGCATCGCTTCGGCGCTCGACGCTTCGACACCCTTGGCATCGAGGTCCAGCGTCTTGACCACGCCGTCGTCGACCAGCATCGCGTAGCGCTTCGAGCGCACGCCCATGCCGTGGGCCGAGTAATCGTTGTCCAGGCCCAGCGCCTTGGTGAACGTGGCGTTACCGTCGGCCATCATGCGCACGATGCCGGTGGCTTTCTGATCGCGGCCCCAGGCGCCCATCACGAACGCGTCGTTGACCGAGATGCACCAGATTTCATCGATGCCCTTGGCTTTCAGTGCGTCGGCGTGCTTGACGTAGCCCGGCACGTGCTGCACCGAGCAACCCGGCGTGAAGGCGCCCGGCAGGCCGAAGATGACGATCTTCTTGCCCTTGACCAGATCGGCGACCTGGAACGTGTTCGGGCCCAGGCTGCAGCCTGCGGTTTCGTTCTCGATGAATTCGGCCAGCGTGCCGTCGGGCAGGCGTTCGCCAATCTGGATGCTCATGTTCGCTCCTGTGAAGGTTGTGTGAATCCGGCCATTATCGCCGATCCGGAAGGGGTGTGCAGGGCATTGCATCGGCAGTTGGCCACTCCCCCCACCACGTCGTTCCCGCGAAGGCGGGAACCCAAGTTTGCACGCGCTGCCACATTTGCCATGCGTAGCGGCAGTGCTGAGGACTTGGATTCCCGCCTCAGCGGGAATGACGTGTGATGGCAGCTGGCCGGCAGGGCTGGAAGCAGCGCGCAAACAAAAAGGCCAGCTTGCGCTGGCCTCTTCAACTCTGGTCAGCCTGCGCCGACCATCATGCGAACATCAGTCCGCCTGCTTGCGCAGGAATGCCGGAATGTCGTAGGTCTCGACACCGTTGCGCTGCATCGCCTGCACCTGCTCGGAGGCCTGCTCGCGGCGCCACACGGCCGGCTGCTTCATGCCGCCCAGCGCATCGGCACTGGCCTTGCCGGCGGTCAGGCCGCCTGGCACTGCTGCCGCGCCCTGCATCACTGGCGCGTCGTAGGTACCGGTGCGCATGACTTGCTGCGGCTGGACCAGCTGGATCGACTTCTTGTTCTTGCCCAGGCCCGTGGCGACCACGGTCACGCGGATCTCGTCGCCCATCGCGTCGTCGTAAGCGATACCCTGTGCAATCGACGCGTCCGGCGCGGCGAAGGCGCGCACGGCGGCCATAACTTCCTTGATCTCTTTACCTTTCAGGCCACGGCTTGCGGTCACGTTGACCAGCACGCCCTTGGCGCCCGACAGGTCGATACCGTCGAGCAGCGGCGAAGCGACAGCCTGCTCGGCAGCGATGCGCGCGCGGTCGACGCCAGCGGCGGTCGCGGTGCCCATCATGGCCTTGCCCTGCTCGCCCATGATCGTCTTGACGTCGTTGAAGTCGACGTTGATATGGCCCGGCACGTTGATGATCTCGGCGATACCGGCAACCGCGTTGTTCAGCACATCGTCGGCGTGCTGCATCCAGTCAAGCATGCTTTCGTCTTCGTAGATGTCTTCGAGCTTTTCGTTCAGGATGACGATCAGGGAGTCGACGTGCTTGGTCAGTTCTTCGAGGCCCGCTTCGGCCACATCCATGCACTTCTGGCCTTCGTACGAGAACGGCTTGGAGACGACAGCGACGGTCAGCGCGCCCAGCGACTTGGCGACTTCGGCCACGATCGGTGCAGCGCCGGTACCGGTGCCGCCGCCCATGCCGGCAGCGATGAAGACCATGTGCGCGCCGCGCAGTGCGTCTTCGATGCGCGAGCGCGATTGTTCGGCGAGCTGGCGACCGACTTCAGGACGCATCCCTGCGCCCAGGCCCGAGTCACCGATCTGGATGATGTTGTTCGCGCCCGATACCGCCAGCGCCTGAGCGTCCGTGTTCGCGGCGATGAACTCGACACCGGATACACCTTTATTGATCATGTGCTGAACCGCGTTGCCGCCGGCGCCACCGACGCCAACGACCTTGATCACGGTCCCCAGTGCTGCGTTATCGACCATATCGAACTCCATGATGTGCTCCCTAATTTTCAAAGTGCAGTTCCGGGAACGAGGCCTGTGCGTATCTGGTTCGCCGCCTCAAACCGGTATCTGCGATTGTATGTAAAAAACTGTAATTGGTGATGAAATTTCGCTACCTAATTTGTTACCAAGTGCTAGTGCGATTGCATGTGCGTCAGAAGTTCCCCGCGATCCACTCCTTCATGCGTTGCCAGACTGCCTTCACCGAACCATCCTGGCGCGTGACGATGTGTCCGCGCAGGTACTGTTTCTTTGCTTCGAGCAGCAAGCCGAGCACGGTGGCGTAGCGGGGGCTGCGCACCACATCGGCCAATTGCCCGCGGTAGTCCGGCGTGCCGAGGCGTGCCGGTTTGAGGAAGATGTCTTCCGCCATTTCGATCATGCCGGGCATGATCGCGCTGCCGCCAGTCAGGACGATGCCGGACGACAGCACGCCTTCGTAGCCCGATTCGCGCACGGCCTGGTGCACCATCGCGAACAGCTCCTCCACCCGGGGCTCGATCACGGCCGCTAACGCCTGGCGCGACAAGGCGCGCGGGCCGCGGTCACCGAGACCTGGCACTTCGAGTGTCTCGCCCGGGTCGGCCAGTACCTGCTTGGCCACCCCGTAGCGGATCTTGATATCTTCGGCTTCGCCGGTCGGCGTACGCAGTGCCATGGCGATGTCGCTGGTGATCTGGTCGCCCGCGATCGGGATCACGGCCGTGTGGCGGATCGCGCCGTCCGAGAACACCGCGATGTCGGTGGTGCCGCCGCCGATGTCGATCAGCACCACGCCCAGTTCCTTTTCGTCGACCGTCAGCACCGCGTCGGCGGACGCCATCGGCTGCAGGATCAGGTCCGAGACCTCGAGACCGCAACGGCGCACGCACTTTACAATGTTTTGCACTGCGGAGACCGCACCGGTGACAATGTGCACCCGCACTTCAAGGCGGATGCCGCTCATGCCGATCGGCTCGCGCACGTCTTCCTGGTTATCGACGATGAATTCCTGCGGCACCGTGTGCAGCAATTGCTGGTCGGTCGGGATATTCACCGCCTTGGCCGTCTCGATCACGCGCGCCACGTCGGTCGCCGTGACTTCCTTCTCCTTGATCGCCACCATCCCGCTCGAATTGAACGAGCGGATATGGCTGCCGGCGATGCCCGCGTAGACGTTGCGGATCTTGCAATCCGCCATCAGCTCGGCCTCTTCCAGCGCGCGCTGGATCGATTCGACGGTGGCCTCGATGTTGACGACCACGCCTTTCTTCAATCCCCTGGACTCGTGCTGACCCAGCCCGATCACCTCGTGGCGTCCGTCGGACATCACTTCGGCGACCACGGCCACCACCTTGGAGGTGCCGATGTCGAGACCGACGATCAGGTTTTTCGCGTCTTTTGTCATTGCTGTAGCCTGCTCAGATTTGCTTGGTTGTTGTATTGGTTTTTGTATTCGGTGCGGCTTTGGGCTTCTTGGCTGCCTTGACCGGCTTGGTCGCATCCAGCGGCACGTTCAGCGCCGCCGACGACAAGGCCAGTCCGTTCGGATAGCGCATATCGATCGTATCGATACGGCCCTCCTGCAGCCGGGCCACCAGCTGCGGGTACACGCCGACCAGACGCGCGACGCGCTTGTTCAACGTGTTGCGATCCTGTTCGCGTCCCAGTTCGACGCTCATGCCATTATCCAGCTTCACGGTCCATGCATAGCGATTCGATAGCGACAACGCGTGCGGCACCAGTGCCACCTTGGCAAACGCCGTGCGCAATTCATTGAAGCGCGCCAGCACATCCTTCTCGCTGCCCACCGGTCCATCGAACTCCGGGAGCGTCTGTTCATCGTCGGCCTCGGCGATATTGGCCGTAAACACGTCGCCCTTGACCGACAGCAGGCGGCCTTCGTCGCCCCAGGTGCCGAGCGCCTCGTGCTCTTCGACTTCGACCACCAGCGCGTTGGGCCATTCGCGGCGCACCGTGGCGCGGCGGACCCAGGGCACGGTCTCGAACGTCGCGCGCACCTGCTCCAGGTCGGCGGTAAAGAAGTTGCCGCGAATCTTGCCGACCACGCCGTTGCGCACGGTCAGTTCGTTCACGTGTTTCAGGTCGATCCCGTACATGCTTTCCACCGTCACCGAGCCCAGTGCGAACATCGGGCGCTGCGACAGCCACCAGACGCCGGTCACCAGCGCGGCGAGCACCGTCAGCGCCGTCAGGAAGCTGGCGGTTGCATTGAGGGAGCGGACGTCATGCCACATTGCGCTCAGTCCTTCGCTTCGGGTTTCGCACCCCGGTTGCCCATCTTGAGCCGCGCCGAGCGCAGGATCTCGACGCACAGGTCTTCGTAACCGATGCCCACCGCGCGCGCCGCCATCGGCACCAGCGAGTGCGTCGTCATGCCCGGGGACGTGTTCACCTCGAGCAGGAACGGACGCATGTCGCTCTCGCGCACCAGCACATCGACGCGGCCCCAGCCTTCGCACCCAAGTGCGCGGTAGGCATTCACGGCGTGCTGCTGGATTTCCTGCGTCAGTTCGTCGGGCAGCGGCGCCGGGCAGTGGTATTGCGTGTCGTCGGTGAAGTACTTGTTCTGGTAGTCGTACTTGCCTTCGGGCGCGACGATCTCGACGATCGGCAACGCGCGGGCAGCAGCGCCCTGCCCCAGCACGGCGACCGTGAATTCACGGCCGGTGACGAATTGCTCGGCCAGCACCGCGTCGTCCATGCTGGCCACGAGCGCGATCGCGTCCGCCAGCTGATCACGATCGGTAACCTTGGTGATGCCGATGCTCGAGCCTTCGAGCGGTGGCTTGACGATCAGCGGCAGGCCCAGTTCGGCCACCAGCGCATCCAGATCGGTGTCGGCGTCGACCGTCGCATACTTCGGCGTCGGGACACCTTCCATCAGCCACAGCTTCTTGGTGGTGATCTTGTCCATGCCGACGCTCGAGGCCATCACGCCACTGCCGGTGTACGGAATACCCAGCTGCTCGAGGGCACCCTGCAGGCTGCCGTCTTCGCCGTAGCGGCCGTGCAGCGCGATGAAGACGCGGTCAAAGCCCTGCGCCGCCAGGTCGGCCAGGCTGTGCGTGCCCGGATCGAACGGGTGCGCATCGATGCCGCGGCTTTTCAGCGCCTGCAACACGCCGTTGCCGGAAATGAGCGAGATTTCGCGCTCGGCCGAGCGGCCGCCGAACAGGACGCCGACCTTGCCGAACACGGTGGCATCGAGAAGTTGAATGGTCGTCGTCATGCTCAGCCTTTCGCTGTGGTCAGTTGTTGCGGAATGCCGCTGATCGAGCCGGCGCCCATCGTCAGCACGACGTCGCCGTCACGTGCCACGTTGAGGATGGCGTCGCGCATGTCGGCGATCGACTCGACGAAGATCGGCTCGATCTTGCTGGAGGTACGCAGTGCGCGCGCCAGCGCGCGCCCGTCGGCGGCCACGATCGGCGCTTCGCCGGCCGGATACACGTCGGCCAGCAGCAGCACGTCGGGCGTGGCCAGCACCTTGACGAAGTCTTCGAACAGGTCGCGCGTACGGCTGTAGCGGTGTGGCTGGAAAGCCAGCACGAGGCGCCGGCCCGGGTAGGCGGCGCGCGCGGCGGCCAGCGTGACTTCGGTTTCCACCGGGTGGTGGCCGAAATCGTCGACCAGCGTGAAGCTGCCGCCGGACGCCAGCGCCACGTCGCCGTAGCGCGTGAAGCGGCGGCCCACGCCGCGAAACTCCAGCAGGCCCTGGGCGGTGGCAGCATCGTCAATGCCGATTTCGCGTGCAATCGCAATCGCCGAGCAGGCATTGAGCACATTGTGCATGCCGGGCTGGTTCAGCACGAACTTGGTGTCGGCATAGCCTTCCTGGCGCACGGTGAAGTGCATGTGGGTGCCGTCGGCGTAGGCGTCAAAGGCGCGCACTTCGGCTTCTTCCGAAAAGCCGTAGGTGGTGACCGGCTTGGTCACCTGCGGCAGGATCTCGCGCACGTGCTTGTCGTCGATGCACAGCATCACGCGGCCGTAGAACGGCAGGCGGTGCGTGAAGTGCACGAACGCGGCCTTGAGTTTCTCGAAGTCGTGCTCGTAGGTTTCCATGTGATCGGCGTCGATGTTCGTGATCACTTCGATCATCGGCGACAGGTTCAGGAACGACGCGTCCGACTCATCGGCTTCGGCCACGATGTAGTCGCCGCTGCCCAGCGCTGCATTGGCGCCGGCGGCGGTCAGGCGGCCACCGATGACGAAGGTCGGATCGAGCCCGCCCTGCGCCAGCACCGATGCGACCAGGCTGGTGGTCGTCGTCTTGCCGTGGGTGCCCGCAATCGCGATGCCGCGCTTTAAGCGCATCAGTTCACCCAGCATGATCGCGCGCGGCACGACCGGCACTTTATTCGCGCGCGCTGCCACCACTTCCGGGTTGGCTTCGTTCACGGCGGTCGAGGTCACGACGACGTCGGCGCCCGCCACATGGTCTTCGTGGTGGCCCAGGTGCACGGTCGCGCCCAGGTTGGCCAGGCGCTGGCTGGCGGCATTGCTGCCCAGGTCCGAGCCCGACACCTGATAGCCGAGATTGAGCAGCACTTCGGCAATGCCACTCATGCCGCTGCCGCCGATGCCCACGAAGTGGATGTTCTTGATCTTGTGTTTCATGCTGCTCTTACCCTTGCTGCCAGTTGTTCGAGTTCGCGCGCGATCGCCTCGTTGGCGTCGCGCTGGCCGACGCGCGCCGCCGCCTGCGCCATGGCCAGGCATTGTTCACGCGTGGTTTGCAGCAGACTTTTCAGTCGCTGCGGATTCAGTTCACCCTGCGGCAGGTGCACGGCCGCGCCTTGCCCGTCCATCCAGATCGCGTTGTCGCGCTGATGGCTGGTGGTGCTGGCCACAAACGGCACCAGCACGCTGGCCACGCCGGCCGCCGTCAGTTCGGACACCGTGATCGCACCGGCGCGGCAGATCACCAGATCGGCGTCGGCATACGCCGCCGCCATATTGTCGATGAAGTCGACCACATTGGCCTGCACGCCAGCCTGTGCATACGCGGCGCGCAGCGCATCGATATTCTTCTTGCCCGACTGGTGCGTGACGACCGGCCGCGCAGCCGGATCGATCAGGGCGAGCGCCGCCGGCACGCCATCGTTGAGCACCTTGGCGCCCAGGCTGCCGCCGACGACCAGCACGCGCAGCACGCCGGTGCGACCGGCAAACCGTTCGGCGGGCGCAGGCAGATCGAGGATCTGCTGGCGCACCGGGTTACCGGTGACGACCGCCTTGCCGGCCGCCTTGCCGAAATCGGCCGGGAAACCGAACAGCACGCGCTGCGCCAATGGCGTGAGCGTTTTGTTCGACAGCAGCAGCGCGGCGTCGGCATTGATCAGGGCCAGCGGGATGCCAGCGGCGCGCGCCATCACCCCTCCCGGTACCGTCACGTAACCGCCCATGCCCAGCACGACGTCGGGCCGGCGCGCGGCCAGATAGCGCCGGCAGGTCGCAAAGGCGGCCGCCATCTTGAGCGCGCCCTTGATGGTGTGCGCCAGGCCCTTGCCGCGCAGGCCGGCGAAGTCGATCGTGTCCATCGCGATGCCGGCTTTCGGTACCAGATCGGTCTCCATGCCGTGGGCGGTGCCCAGCCAGCTCACCTCCCAGCCGCGCGCGCGCATCGTCTGCGCGATGGCGATGCCGGGGAAGATGTGGCCACCGGTACCGGCAGCCATGATCATCAGCTTTTTGGTCATGTGCGGCCTCCGCGCATGCGCACGCGATTTTCATAATCGATGCGCAGCAAAATCGCCAGGCCGACGCAGTTGAACAGCACGCCCGAACCGCCAAAGCTCATCAGCGGCAGAGTCAGTCCCTTGGTGGGCAACAGGCCCAGGTTCACGCCCATATTGATGAAGGTCTGCACGCCGATCCAGATGCCGATGCCTTTCGCGGCCAAGCCGGCGAACACCTGTTCCAGCGCGATCGCCTGGCGGCCGATGTCGAAGGCGCGCTTGACGAGCCAGTAGAACATCGCCACCACGACCAGCACGCCGGCCAGACCCAGTTCTTCGCCGATGACGGCCATGATGAAGTCGGTGTGCGCTTCGGGCAGGTAGAACAGTTTCTCGACCGAGCCACCCAGGCCCACGCCAAAGATCTCGCCGCGCCCGAACGCGATCAGCGAGTGCGTCAGCTGGTACGCCTTGTCCAGGGCATTGCCCTCTTCCCACGGGTTCAGGTAAGCGAACATGCGCGCACGGCGAAACGGCGAGAGCGCGATGATCGCGCTGAAGATCACGACCAGCAGCGCGCCGATGCCGCCGAACCAGATGATGTTGATCCCGCCCAGGAACAGGATGCCCATCGCGATGCAGACGATCACGCCGAAGGCGCCCAGATCCGGCTCCATCAGCAGCAGGCCACCCACCAGGCCAATGGCCACGACCATCGGCACGAAGCCCTTGGTCAGCTTGTGCATGTACTCTTGCTTGCGCACCGTGAAGTCGGCCGCGTACAGCACCACGGCGATCTTCATGATTTCGGATGGCTGCACCATGAACACCTTCAGCGACAGCCAGCGGCGCGCGCCGTTGACCGACACACCCAGGCCCGGAATCAACACCAGCACCAGCAGCACCAGCGTGCCAATAAAAATCATCGGCGCATGCCGCTGCCAGACCGCGATCGGCACGCGGAACACGATCGCGGCGGCCACCATCGAGACGAGGATGTAGACCGCCTGGCGGTACAGGAAGTATTCGTTGCGGTCCTGCAGATAGCGGAATTTCGGCGAATCGGGCAGTGCAATCGACGCCGAGTACACCATCACCATCCCGAACAGCATCAGGAGCAGCGTGACCCAGACCAGCGGCTGGTCGTAGTCCATCATTTTGGACGGCCGGCTGCGCCCGTCGACGGTGGCGTCGACGGCGTTGCCGGAAAACTTGAAGGGCAGCTGGAAGGCCATCAGATCTCCTGCCCTTTATCGAGTGCGATGTCGCGCACGGTCTCGACGAACACCTGCGCGCGGTGCGCGTAATTCGTGAACATGTCCAGGCTGGCGCACGCAGGGGACAGGAGCACTGCGTCACCGGCACGCGCCAGACCGGCCGCGCGGCGCACTGCCTGCGGCAAGTCGTCAAGGTCGAACGCCGGCACGCCGGTCGCATCGATCGCCGCGCGCACGGCAGGCGCATCGCGGCCGATCAGCAGCACGGCGCGGGCATACGCGGCCACCGGCTGGGCCAGCGGCGAAAAGTCCTGCCCCTTGCCGTCGCCACCGGCGATCAACAGGATCTGCTGGTCGGCGCCGGCAAAGGCCTTGCCCAGGCCCTGCAATGCAGCGACGGTGGCGCCGACATTGGTGCCCTTGCTGTCGTCGTAATAATCAACGCCATCAATCGTGGCCACCAGTTCGACGCGGTGCGGCTCGCCCGCATACTCGCGCAAGCCGTGCAGCAGCGGCGCGAGCGGCAGGCCGCAGGCGCGGCACAGGGCCAGCGCGGCCAGTGCATTGGCGGCATTGTGCAGGCCACGAATCTTGAGCGCATCGGCCGGCATCAGGCGGCCCACAATGGCGTCGACCTGTTCGCGGGTTTCGCCGCGTTTGAGTTTCTTGTCGCTTGCCTCGCCCGCCACGGCATTGGCCAGCCACAGCACGCCGCGCTCGTCGATCAGGCCGAAGCTGTCGGCGTCCTTTGGTTCATCGGTCCCGAAGGTGAACCGCGCCGCATCGACCGCCATGCGCATCACGCGCGCATCGTCGCGATTCAGGACGCGCACGGTGTCCGGGCCGAAGATGCGCGCCTTGTCAGCCGCATAGGCATCCATCGTGCCGTGCCAGTCGAGGTGATCCTGGGTCAGGTTCAGCACCGTCGCGGCGTCGGCCTGGAGACTGAACGTTGTGTGCAACTGGAAGCTGGACAATTCAAGCACCCAGGCTTGCGGCAACTCGTTCGCATCGATCGACTCGCGCAGCACGTCCAGCGCGGCCGGGCTGATATTGCCAGCCACGCGCGTGGTCAAACCCGCGCGGCGGCACAGCAGGCCGGTCAGGCTCGTCACCGTCGTCTTGCCGTTGGTGCCCGTGATCGCAATGACTTTCGGCGCGTAGCCGCTGCTTTCGCGCAGGTGCGCCAGCGCCTGGGCAAACAGTTCGATCTCGCCCCAGACGGGGATAGCGCGGGTAGCAGCGGCAGGCATGATGGCGGCCAGTTCGCGCTCCGGGGCCAGGCCCGGGCTGACAGCGACAAAGTCGACGCCATCGAGCAGGTCGGCGCCAAATTCGCCAGCGACGAACTGCGCATCCGGCGCGGCCGCGCGCAGCGCCGGCAGGCGTTGCGGTTCCGCGCGCGTATCGGCCACGCGCACGCGTGCGCCGCCCCGCGCGAGCCAGTGCGCCATCGCGAGCCCGGATTCACCGAGGCCCAGTACCAGTGCGAGTTTGCCGTCGTAGTTCATTAACGCAGTTTCAGTGTAGAGAGACCGACCAGGATCAGCACGATGGTCACGATCCAGAAGCGGACCACGACCTTGGTTTCGTTCCAGCCCTTTTGTTCAAAGTGGTGGTGCAGCGGCGCCATCAAAAACACGCGGCGGCCGGTGCCATAGCGCTTCTTCGTGTACTTGAACCAGGTCACCTGGATGATCACCGACAGCGTTTCGGCCACGAACACACCGCCCATGATGAACAGGACGATTTCCTGGCGCACGATGACGGCGATGGTGCCAAGCGCGCCGCCGAGGGCCAGCGCGCCGACGTCGCCCATGAACATCTGGGCCGGGTGCGCGTTGAACCACAGGAAGGCCAGGCCCGCACCGGCCATCGCGCCGCAGAAGATCAGCAGTTCGCCGGCGCCCGGGATGTACGGGATCAACAGATATTTCGAGAACGTCACGCTACCGGTGAGATACGCGAACAGGCCCAGGGCCGCGCCGACCATCACGGTTGGCATGATCGCCAGGCCATCCAGGCCATCGGTGAAGTTGACGGCATTCGACGCGCCCACGATCACGCAATAGGTCAGCGCGATAAAACCCCAGACGCCCAGCGGATAGCTGATGGTCTTGAAGAACGGGACGATCAGGTCGGCCTTCGGCGGCAGCGTCATCGAAAAGCCCGACTGCACCCAGGCGTAGAACAGCTGCGCGACTTCCCACGGGTTGGCGGCCGAGACCGAGAACGCCAGATAAAGAGCAGATGCAATACCGATCAGCGACATCCAGAAGTATTTTTCGCGCGAACGCATGCCTTCCGGGTCCTTGTAGACCACCTTGCGGTAATCGTCGACCCAGCCGACGGCGCCAAAGCCCATCGTCACGACCAGCACTGGCCAGATCAGGCGGTTCGACAGGTCGCACCACAGCAGCGTCGAGATGCCGATCGCGATCAGGACCAGCACGCCGCCCATCGTCGGGGTGCCGTGCTTGGTCAGGTGACTTTGCGGGCCGTAGGTGCGCACGGCCTGACCGACTTTCAGTTCGGTCAGTCTGCGGATGACGATCGGACCGGCCACGAGGCCAATGGTGATGGCCGTGATGGTGGCGAACACCGCGCGGAACGTGAGGTAGTTAAACACGCGCAGCGGACCGAGATAGTCCTGAAAGTATTGTGCGAGCCAGAGAAGCATATTAGTGGGCGTCCTTGCCAAGGGGGGTTGATCCGGTCAGGTGCTGGACCACGCGTTCCATTTTCATGAAACGCGAGCCCTTCACCAGCACAGTCGCGTCCGTATTGCTGCCCAGTTTTTTATCCAGTGCTGCCAATAACTCGTCGAACTGCTCGTAATGCTGTGCTCCCGACGCGGCCAGATGGCGCGCCAGCTCGCCCGTCGCGAGCACGGTGTCGATGCCACGCGTCTGTGCGTAAGCCCCGATTTCTTCGTGAAATTCTTTGCCCTGCGCGCCGACTTCGCCCATGTCGCCCACCACCAGGATGCGTGGCGCCGGATACGCGGCCAGCACGTCGATGGCCGCGCGCATCGAGTCGGGATTGGCGTTGTAGGTGTCGTCGATGACGGTCGCGCCGCCGGCAGCCTGCTTGCGCTGCAGGCGCCCGCCGACTGGCGCGAAGGCTTCGAGGCCGCGCACGATCGCGTCCTGGTCGATGCCGGCGCCCAGAGCGCAGGCAATCGCGGCCAGCGCGTTGCGCACATTGTGCTCGCCGGCCGCGGCCAGCTTGATGGCAAACTGCGCGCCGCGCGCACGCACCTGCAGGTCGCTGCCGAAGCCGTTGCTCGTGTAATCGGCGCGCACGTCGCAGGCGTCAGAGAGGCCAAACGTGATGACGTCACACGCGGCCAGGCCGCGCCACAGCGCAGTATACAGGTCGTCGCCCGGGAACACGGCCACGCCGTGCGGGCCCAGGGCCTGCAGCACCGCGCCATTCTCGCGCGCCACCGCTTCCACGGTGTGCATGAATTCCTGGTGCTCGCGCTGCGCATTGTTTACCAGCGCGACCGTCGGCGCGGCGATGGCCGCCAGGCGCGCGATCTCGCCCGGATGGTTCATGCCCAGCTCCACCACTGCGGCGCGATGGCCTGCCGTCAGGCGGAACAGCGTGAGTGGCACGCCGATCTCGTTGTTCAGATTGCCCTGCGTGGCCAGGCGCGCGCTCTCGCCCACTGCCGCCGCCAGGATCGATGCGATCATTTCCTTGACCGTCGTCTTGCCGTTGCTGCCGGTGACGCCGATGACGGGCAGCTCGAACCCGGTGCGCCAGGCATGCGCGATGCGGCCCAGCGCAACCAGCGTGTCGGGCACGACGATCGCCGGCAGCGTCCAGCCGTTCGGCAGCGATGACACGACCACCGCCGCCACGTCGCGAGCCGCGACCTGGTCGAGGAAATCGTGGGCGTCGAACGACTCGCCGCGCAGCGCGACAAACAGCGCGCCGGCGTCGACCTTGCGGCTGTCGGTCGACACGCCGCCAAAGGCGACATCCGCGCCGACCAGGCGTGCGCCGGGAATGGCCGCCACGAGTTTTGCCAACGTACCCTGCATCAATGCGTCCTCAACATGGTAAGCCGCGCCGTCAATGCGAGCGAAGCGTGGTCCGTATCCGAAAACGGCATCTTGCGTCCCTTGATTTCCTGGTAAGGCTCATGGCCTTTGCCTGCCAGCAGGATCACGTCCTGTTTGGCCGCCTGTTTCACGGCCAGCAGAATGGCCGACGCGCGGTCTTCCACCGTCTGCAGGCGCGAGCCCGGGGCGTTAGCATCCATCCCCGCCACGATCTGGGCGATGATGGCGCCCGGTTCTTCGCTGCGCGGGTTGTCGCTGGTGACCAGCACGTGGTCGGCGGCCTGCGCGATGCGGCCCATCTGCGGGCGCTTGCCCGGATCGCGATCGCCCCCGCAGCCAAACACGCACCACAGCTGGCCGCCACGGTCAGCCGCCACCTGACGCAGCGCGTCCAGGGTTTTTTCCAGTGCGTCCGGCGTGTGCGCGTAGTCGATCACGACCATCGGTGCATCCTGTCCGCCCATTTGCTGCATGCGCCCTGGCGCCGGGACCAGCGATTCGATCGCCTCGACCGCGCTTTTAAGCGCTACGCCGCGCGCCAGCAAGGCGCCCAGCACCGCCAGCGTATTGCTCACGTTGTAGTTGCCCACCAGGCGGCTGCGGATGGTCGCGCTGCCTGCGGGCGTCTCGACCTGGCATTCGGTGCCGGCGTTCTTGCTGCGCATGCCGCTCGCGCGCAGGACGGCCACGCCGTCCGGCACAGCAGCAGAGGCGTCCAGCGTATAGCCGGTGACGGCCAGTGCCGGGAAATTCGTGCGCAGATGCGCCACCAGGCGCTGCCCGGCTGCGTCGTCAAGGTTGACGATCGCATGCTTCAGGCCCGGCCACTCGAACAGCTTGACCTTGGCCGCCTCGTAGCTCGCCATGTCGCCATGGAAGTCGAGGTGGTCGCGCGTCAGGTTCGTGAAGATCGCCACGTCGACATGCATGCCGGCGGTACGCTCCTGCACCAGACCAATGGACGAGGCTTCGATTGCCAGCGCCGTGACGCCCTTGCCGTTCAGCTCCGCCAGCGTCTGCGCCAGCAGCACGGCGTCCGGCGTCGTGTAACCGGTAACGTCGAACTGCGCTTCGGTTTTTGCCTTGGGCGCGATGACGCCCACGCCCAGCGTGCCGATCACGCCGGCAGTCTCGCCCAGGCGCGCCAGCGCTTGCGCGGTCCACAGCGCGCACGAGGTCTTGCCGTTGGTGCCGGTGACAGCGACGGTGAACATCGCGCTGTCCGGCTGGCCCAGCACCGCGTGCGCGATCGGACCGGCCAGTTGCTTGAGGCCCGTCACGGCCAGCCGTGGGGTAGCGATCGCATCGTCCCATGCGAAGTCCACGTCGTCATAGACGATGGCGGCGGCGCCTGCCGCGGCAGCGGCGCCGATGAAGCGGCGGCCATCCTGCGCGTCGCCCGGATAGGCAAAGAATACGTCACCCGGCTGCACGCGGCGCGAGTCGGAAACGAGATGACCGCCCGGTGCGGCGGCGGCAATCCAGCTGCGGACGTCGTTCAGGCTGGGGCGCATCACATGCTCTCCTCGAGTGGGACTTCGGGAATGATGATGTCCGTAATGGAGGAATCGGGCGGCACGTTGGCCGCACGCAGCGCGCTGGCAAACAGGTCGGCGGCCGTCGGTGCGGCCACGCTGCCGCCGGTGCGCAGGGCGCCGCTCGGATCGTCGACCATCACCGCAATGATGAAGCGCGGCTTGGACATCGGCCCGATGCCGGCAAAATAGCCGATGTTGTTGGTGCGCGAGTAGCGGCCATTGACGATCTTTTCGGCCGTACCGGTCTTGCCGCCGATGCGGTAGCCGGCCACCTGTGCTTTCGATGCCGTACCTTGCGGGCCGACCACCGATTCGAGCATCGTGCGCACCTGTGCTGCGGTCTTGGGCGAAATCACCTGCTGGCCGACCGGTTCTTCGTTGATCTTCACGAACGACAGCGGAATGATGTCGCCGTTGCGCGCGAAGATCATGTACGAGCGCGCCATCTGCAGCAGCGAGACCGACAGGCCGTGGCCGAAGGCCATGTTCGCGTACTCGATCGGGCGCCACGATTTCCATGGCCGCACGCGACCGGCAGTGGCGCCCGGGAAGCCGAAGCGCGGCGCCTGGCCGTAGCCGACCTTGGTGTACATCTCCCACATTTCCTGCGCCGGGATGCGCTGCGACACCTTGACGGCGCCGATATTCGACGACTTCTGGATGATGCCGCTGACCGTCTGCACGCCGTAGTTGTGGGTATCGCGAATGCGCTTGCCGGTGATCGTCATCCAGCCCGGGTTGTTGTCGAATACCGTGTCGGGCGTGATGCGGCCCGTGTCCAGGCCCAGGCCGATGGTGATCGGCTTGATCGTCGAACCCGGCTCGAACGTGTCGGTGATGACGCGGTTGCGCAGCTGCTCGCCGGTCAGCTTGGAGCGGTCGTTCGGGTTGTAGGTCGGGTAATTCGCCAGCGCCAGCACCTCGCCCGTATGCACATCGAGCACCACGGCGGCGCCGGCCTTCGCATTGAATTTCTCGACCGCATTCTTGATGCTGGTAAACGCAATGTACTGGAGCTTGCTGTCGACCGACAGCGTTAGGTCGCGCCCCTGATGCGGCTCGCGGAACATGCCCAGATCCTCGGCGATGTGCCCCAGGCGGTCCTTGATCACGCGGCGGCTGCCCGGCACGCCCATCAGTGTTTTCTGGTGTTGCAGCTCCATGCCTTCCTGGCCCTTGTCTTCCACGTTGGTGAAACCGACCAGGTGGGTGACGACTTCGCCCTGCGGGTAGAAGCGCTTGTATTCCTTGCGCGTGTCGAGGCCGTTGATCTTGAGCTTTTCGATTTCGGCGATCACCGGCATCTCGACCTGGCGTTTCAGGTAGACGAAGGTACGGTCCGAGTCGAGCTTCTTGCGGATGTCGGCTTCGGGCATGCCCAGCAGCTTGGCCAGTGCGGTGATTTTTTCCGGCGGCGAGGCCAGCACGTCTTCGGGGATCGCCCACACGGCGCGCACCGGCAGCGACGTGGCCAGCACGGCGCCGTTGCGGTCGAGGATGCGGCCACGCGTGGCCGGCAGTTCGAGCGTGCGCTCGTAGCGGCTCTTGCCCTGGCTTTGCAGGAACTGGTTCGACACGCCCTGCAGCCAGACGGCGCGCGCGCCCAGCGCGGCAAACGAGGCGAACAGGACGAACAGCACCATGCGCGAGCGCCAGTCGGGCAGGCGCACCGCGAGCACCGGGCTCTTGGTGAATGCAACGCCCTTCGAGGCCGCAACGCGGGCGCCGGATTTGGAAGCACCGCGCGTCATGGGGCGCCTTCGGTCAGGTATTGGGTACGGGCCGGCGTCACCGGTGCCATGTTCAACTCGGCACGGGCGATCTGCTCGATGCGGTCGTTCTTGGCCAGGCGCGACTGGTCGAGCTGGAGCTGGTCCCAGTCGACGTCGAGCTGGTGCGCGTGCTGCTGCAGGCGTTCGAGTTCGATCAGGAGGTGACGTGCCTGGTAGCGGGCGTTCACGACCGACAGCGCGCAGCCGACCAGCAGCGTGGTAAGAAACACGTTGACCTTCACGCTCATGTCGGCGTTCCCAGACGTTCGGCGACGCGCAGCACGGCCGAGCGCGAGCGCGGGTTGTCCGCGACTTCGGCGTCCGATGGCTTGGTCTTCATGATCAGCTTCATCAACGGCTGCGGCAGGTCGACCGCGCGGATCGGCAGACGCCGGTCCGGTTGCTCGACATTGGCCTTCGATGCAAAGAACTGCTTGACCATGCGGTCTTCCAGCGAGTGAAAGCTGATCACCGACATGCGCGCGCCGGGCGCGAGCATGCTGTAGGCCGCCGTCAACCCCGCTTCGAGGTCTTCAAGCTCTTGATTGATGAAAATCCGGATAGCCTGAAAGGTCCTGGTTGCCGGATCTTTGCCTTTTTCCCTGCTTTTGACCGTGTTTGCCACGATTGCGGCAAGCTGTCGTGTGCTTGAAATTGGTTCGACTGCGCGGCGAGCAACAATCGCCTTTGCAATCTGAAAAGCAAACCGCTCTTCTCCATAATTGCGTATCACCTTTTCCAAATGGTTTTGCTCTGCCGTCGCGACCCATTCGGCCGCCGACATGCCGCGCGTGGTGTCCATGCGCATGTCGAGGGGGCCGTCCTGGCGGAAGCTGAAGCCGCGGCTGGCGTCGTCGACCTGGGGCGACGAAATGCCCAAGTCGAGCAGGATGCCGTCGACCTGATGAATGCCGCGCGCGGCAAGCGCGTCGGCCATCGTGGCAAAGCTGTCGTGAACAATGCAGAAGCGCGGATCGTTGATCTGCTCCGCGGTTGCAATGGCTTGCGGGTCCTTGTCGAACGCAATCAGGCGCCCTTCCGGCGCCAGGCGCGACAGCAGAAGACGGCTGTGACCGCCGCGACCGAAGGTCCCGTCTATATACGTACCGGCAGCACGTGCGCCGGTCAGCTCGAGCGCATCGACTGCTTCGTCAAGTAGCACCGTGCGATGCTGATAATCAGGCACCGTCAAAGAATCCGTCATCGGCGCCTCAGAAAGAAAAATTGGAAAGTACATCCGGCATGCCGCCAGCCACAGCTGCGGCCTCGTCCTCGGCCAACCTGGCGGCGTTCCAGATTTCGAAGTGGCTGCCCATACCGAGCATCATCACTTCCTTCTCGAGCCCGACGGCAGCGCGCAGCTCGGGAGAGATCAGGATACGGCCGGCGCTGTCAAGCTCGACATCGACGGCATTGCCAAGGAAAATACGCTGCCATGCGCGGGCCGACATCGGCCAGGCAGCGATCTGCTTGCGATGCTCTTCCCACACCGGGCGCGGAAAGAACAACAGGCAGCCCTGTGGGTGCTTGGTCAGCGTGACGCGACCTTCGCACTGAAGTGTCAGGGCGTCACGATGCTTGGCTGGAATGGACATCCGCCCTTTTGCATCGAGGTTGATCGCTGACGCGCCCTGGAACACGTAAATGCCTAGCTTGGAGAATTCGGTTGGTCGTTGTTGTCTGGCGCCGGGATCTGGATTTCTTCCCACAAATCGACACTTTTTCACACTGTTTCCCACTTTAGTGGAAGCAATGTTGACGGTCAAGCGAAATCCCAACCGTGCATTTCTAATTTTGCCAATGAAACCAATGACTTAGGCGCATCTTAAGGGTACTCGACATTTCAAAATCTCCCTTTAAATTAGGGACTTAGCGGTAAGAGTGAAGGTCAGGCCTCATTTGGAAACACTGTCGTTACGTTTGTGCCGGCGCAAGGCAAAGAATAATATTGACGTAAAGTAACAACCGACCCCCATTTGAAATCACTGTACGGGCATCCAGCACTCTCATGCACCCCAAGAACTTGCCAATGCGCTATGCTCGGCGATGACGGCACCAGATAACGACTTTTGGTTTGGAAAATTTGTCAGTTTCCAGGTTAACTATTTTGACTTTGGGAAACTTAAAACGTAACATCGGTAAATATGAAAAATTCACTCGACCTGCAGCCGGCCGTACCGTACAACGCCGCCGAGTATTGCTCGACCAAGGAGGCAGCTGCTGTCCTTGGCGTGTCGCACCGCACGGTGCAACTGTGGGTCGAAAACGGCACGCTGCAGGCGTGGCGCACGGCAGGCGGCCATCGCCGCATCACGCTCGAATCGGTCAACCGTCTGGTCGACGGGCGCCGCATCGCCATCGCCGCCCACGCACCGCGTCCGGCCACGCCGGTCACCCCCGTGTCGACGACGCGCCGCGTGCTGGTGGTGGACGATGATCCCCTGATGCTGCGCCTGTACGAACTCGAGATGGCCGGCTGGGGCATGGACCTGGACGTCGTCAAGGCCAACAATGGCTTCGAGGCCCTGATTCGCATCGGCGAAGAACGCCCCGACCTCCTGGTCAGCGATCTGAACATGCCGGGCATGGATGGGTTCCGCATGATCCGCACGCTGCGTGAAGACAGCGGCAGCACCGGCATGAGCATGATCGTGGTCAGCGGCCTGGACCGCGCAACGATCAAGGCCATGGGCTTGCCGGCCGATATCCCGGTCTTCCCGAAACCGGTGCCCTTCGGCGAACTGCGCGCCGCTGTCGAACACGGCCTGGCGCGCGCTTGATCGCGAACTGAACTGCTATGCTCGGCGCACCGACGCGCCTTCCATGCCAGCCTACCCATGACCGTCCTCCAGGCTCTCCTGCCCGCCCTTCCGACGCTGCTACCCGCCCGGGTTGGCGCATGCATCCGGTATCGCCGCTGGGAGC
Source organism: Oxalobacteraceae sp. CFBP 13730 (assembly GCA_014841835.1). GTDB lineage: Bacteria > Pseudomonadota > Gammaproteobacteria > Burkholderiales > Burkholderiaceae_D > Telluria. Next base: position 1,138,385 of record JACYUQ010000001.1, read on the forward strand.
ATGCCGATGCCCGCTAACACCATTCTTGTCGTCGATGACCAGGAGGAACTGCGCCTGCTGATCTCGCTGAGCCTGCAAGCACTGGGCCGCATCGTCGAAGCGGCCAACGCCGAACAGGCGCTTGCCCTGTTCGCGACCGAACGGCCGGATGTCGTCATGCTCGACATCTGGCTTGGTCCCGGCGAAAGCGGCCTCGACGTCTGCGCGCGGCTGCGGCAGGATCCGGCCAACGCGGGCGTCAAGATCGTGCTTCTCTCGGCCTGCGGCCAGCAGAGCGACGTTGCCGCCGGCATGGATGCCGGCGCCGACCTGTACATCGTCAAGCCCTTCAGCCCGATCGAATTGATCAACGCAGTAACGGGGTTGCTGGCAGATATCCCTGAAAACACGGCTTGATATTTCTTTTTTGAAATTAATGTTTCTTTTAGAGACTATTCTCTAATTTTCTACAAAGCAGCAAAACCGACAATCATTTTTATTTTTATCGCAACTGTTCGGGCGCTAATTGCTGTCCAGTGAAACGCATCCCGCCGAACCGGCAAGTAAATACCGCCAAACCCGAAATACCGCTACCTGTGCCTGGCGCATCATTCTGCACTGCGTTCGCGCGCGCCGCCGCCAAAGTGGCTATGATGGTCTTCATCGATCATCTACCGGCTACCTGTCCCGAACACAAAGCATGTCGCGCTCCTTCCGTTTCCTTGCTGCTCTCCTGGCCACCGCTACCCTGACCCTGTCGGTCGGCGCGGATGCGCACGTGGTCTCGGCAAGCTTCGAAGCGCGCCTGACGGTGGTGGCAACCTGCTCGATCAATGCCGGCGCCGCAGTGCAGGTACAGTGCGCCAGCCCGGCCACGCCGTATCTTCTCGATGCCCCGGCTGCACCAATGCTGCACAGCGCCGGCCCGGACGCCAGCCGCGTTACCGTCTACTTCTGACGCACTCTGCGCGGCCTTGCCTGCGCCAGATTCTTTTGTTATTTGCTTATCAGCTTTTGTTCGTAGGACACAGTTGCCGTCCGCCGGATAATGCCAGCTGAATACGTCATGCCGCGCCAGCGGTAACCAGACCCCACCGGCCTGCCCCAGCACGCACGCCGATCGCGTTAAAATCAGTGACCCAACGTCTACCCAAGAGAGCCGCCATGTCCCGTCTGACCCTGCACACCCAAGAAACCGCACCCGAAGGCAGCCGCCCATTCGTCGACAAGGCCGTCGCGAACAACGGCTTTCTGCCGAACCTGATCGGCGTGCTGGCCAATTCGCCGCAAGCGCTGCAAACCTACATGACCGTCTCGGGGATCAATGCCGAAACGAGCCTGACGCTGGCCGAGCGCGAAGTGGTGCAGATCACCGCCGCGCGTATCCACGGCTGCGATTTCTGCATCGCCGGCCACACTGCCATCGCGCTCAAGAAAGCCCAGTTGCCCGTGGAGACCGTGCGCGCGCTGCAGCAAGGCGCCGACACCGGCGACGCCCGGCTGGACGCCGTGCGCGTGTTCGCAGACGCCGTGATTGCCACCCGCGGCGCCGTTGACGACGCTGCCTGGCGCGCGTTCCAGGCTGCCGGCTACAACGAACAGCAGGCGCTCGAGGTGGTACTGGGTATCAGCCTGGCCACGCTGTGCAACTTTGCCAATTCGCTGGCCGGCAGCGCGATCAACCCGCAACTGCAACCCTTCGCCAGCGGAGCGATCTGATGGGCGGCGGCGAACACGCCACCGCGCTGCAGGCTCACCTGTCTGCGAATATGCCAGCGAACCTGCCAGCAAACCTGCCAGCCGACCTGCTGGCCTGGCTGAAGGCCAGTGCCGATGCACTCGACACGACGCCGGACCTGGCATCCGAGATCGTGCCGCGCCTGGCCGGCGCCGGTCTGTTCGCCATCGGCGTGCCGGCATCGCTCGGTGGCAAGGGCGGCACCACGACCGATGCGATCGAGGCCATTGCCGCCGTGGCCGAGCAGTCGCTGGCTGCCTCGTTTGTATTCTGGGGCCAGCGCACCTTCATCGAATACCTGCTGCAAAGCCCCAACGAGGGGCTGCGCGCGCGCTGGCTCGGCCCGTTGATGCGCGGTGCATGTGCCGGTGCCACGGGCTTGTCGAATGCCATGAAATTTCTGTCCGGGATCGAGTCGCTGCAAATCACCGCCACGCCCGTTGACGACGGCTGGCAGCTCGATGGCGCCCTGGCCTGGATCACCAACCTGCGCAAGGAAGGGTTCATCGCTGCCGCGGCCGTCAATTCGGTCGGTGACCTGCCCCCGGCAGTGGTCGCGTTCATCAGCGATCGTACTGGCGTGGCCCGCAGCAGCGACCTGGAATTGATGGCCCTGCGCGGTAGTAATACGGCGGCGGTGAAGCTCGACGCCGTCCAGATCGGCGCCGATGACGTGCTGCACCCGAACGCGCGCGCCTGGTTGCCGGGCGTGCGGCCGTCGTTCCTCGGCCTGCAATGCGGGATGTCGGTCGGCCTGGCGCGCGCCAGTCTGCGCGCGGCGCATGCACTGGCGGGCGCCGCGCGCGGCCCGCTGCTGGCCCAGATTGAGACCGAACAAGCTGCGCTCGAAGAAAACGTGCGCGCATTGAAGGCCGGCGTGGCCGATGGCCGCTTCAAGACGGCGGCTGCGCCGATGTTCCGGCTGCGTATCGCGCTGGCCGGGAACGTCGCGCAGGCGGTCATGCTCGAACTGCAGGCCAGCGGTGGTCGCGCCTATCTGGTCGATCGCGACCGCAGCTTCGCGCGTCGCTGGCGCGAGTCGGCATTCGTGCCGATCATCACGCCCAGCCTGACGCAGTTGCAGGCCGAGCTGCACAAGCACGCCGCAGCATGAGCGAACCCGTCTCCCCGGTCGCATTGGCGGCCACCGACCTGCGCATCGGCTATGGCGGGCGCACGGTCGTCGACGCCATCACGCTCTCGGTCGACAAGCGCGAGATCGTGTGCCTGCTTGGCGGCAGCGGCTGCGGCAAGTCGACGTTGCTGCGCGGCCTGGCGGGTTTGAGCGCGCCACAATCGGGCAGCGTCACCTTTCTTGGCCAGCCCTTGCTGCAGCCGCACCCGCGCGCCGCGCTCGTGTTCCAGCAACCGAGCCTGCTGCCGTGGCTGAACGTCGAGGGCAACGTCGGCTTCGGCCTGGATTTCGCACGCCAGCCCGCCATCGCGCGCGACGCCCGCAAGACGCGGGTGCAGGAAGCAATCGATGCCGTGGGCCTGGCCGGGCGCGCCAGCGCCTACCCGGCGCAGCTCTCGGGTGGCCAGGCGCAGCGCGTGGCCCTGGCCCGCGCCCTGGCGCGCGAGCCCGAACTGCTGTTCGCCGACGAGCCATTTTCGGCGCTCGACGCCATCACCCGCGCCGAGATGCAGACACTGCTGGTCGAACTGGTGCACCGCTGGCACACTGCCGTACTGCTGGTCACGCACGATATCGATGAAGCGATCCTGGTCGCCGACCGCATCCTGCTGATGGCCGGACAGCCGGGGCGCATCGTGCGCGAATGGCGCGTCGACCTGCCGCGCCCGCGCGAAGAGCATGCCGCCGGCGTGGTCGCGCTGCGCCTCGACATCCTGCAGGCGCTGCGTACCGGCGTCCCCGCCAGCAGTCCCGCCTGAACACCATAACAAGGACAATCCATGACCAACCCGATCCACATCTGCGTTACTTCCGACTGCGATTGCGGCATGACCCGGCGCGACTTCCTGCGCATGTCGGCCCTGTCGGGCGCGGCCGCCGCATCGCCGCTGCTGTTTGCAGGCGACGCCATGGCGCAGAACTTCAAGGGCGATGACCAGCCGGTGAAAATCGGCTACCTGCCGATCACCGATGCGGCGCCGCTGCTGGTGGCGCATGGCCGCAAGCTGTTCGAGGCGCAGGGCCTGAAGGTCGAGACGCCGCGGCTGTTTCGCAGCTGGGCCCAGATCATCGAAGCGTTCGTGGCCGGCCAGGTCAATGTGATTCACCTGCTCTCGCCAGCCACGCTGTTCGTGCGCTACGGTGCGAAATTCCCGGCCAAGGTCGTGGCCTGGAACCACATCAACGGCTCGGCACTGACGGTGCAGAACGAGATCAACTCAGTTGCAGAGCTTGGCGGCAAGACGGTGGCGATTCCGTTCTGGTACTCGATCCACAACATCCTGCTGCAGAAAATCCTTACTGCGAACAAACTCACCGTGGTCACGCGCGCGCGCGGCGCGGCCCTCAAGCCCAACGAAGTCAATCTGATCGTGCTGGCCCCGTCCGAGATGGTGTCGGCGCTGGCGAACAAATCGATTGCCGGCTTCATCGTGGCCGAGCCATTCAATGCAGCGGCCGAAAACGCCCGTATCGGCAAGGTGCTGCGCTTCTCGGGCGACGTCTGGAAAAACCACGCCTGCTGCGTGACGTTCCTGGCCGAGCGCGACCTGAACGACAAACCCGAATGGTCGCAGCGCGTCACCAATGCCATCGTCAATGCCCAACTCTGGTCGCGCTCGAACCAGATCGAGACGGCCAAGCTGCTCTCGAGCGCCGGCCCGAACCGCTACACGCCGCACCAGTTGCAGGCGCTGACCAAGGTGCTGGCCACCACCGACTACACCGACTATGAAAAGCGCGGCATCGTCGCGCACCCGGCCTGGAAGCAGCGCCGCATCGACTTCCAGCCGTTCCCGTTTGCGTCGTACACCGAAGAACTGGTGCGCGCCATCGGCCAGACCAAGGTCGAAGGCGACACGGCTTTCCTGGCCAAGCTCGATCCGAAGTTCGTCGCGCGCGACCTGATCGACGACCGCTTCGTGCGCAAGTCGATCGGGCTGGCGGGCGGTCCTGGCGTGTTCGGCCTGCCGGCGAATCTGCTGCGCACCGAAACGATCGCGGTCTGACGATGGCGGGTCGTTTTCTGTGGCCGCTGCTCGGCTTTGCGCTGGCCGTGGTGCTGTGGTCGCTGGGCGTGCAGGCGCTCGAGCAGCGCACCCCGATCGCCGCGATGTTCGCGCCGCTCGAGACCATGCGCGCGTTCCAGGTCATGGTCACCGGGCCGGATATCTGGCTGCACGTGAGCACGAGCCTCACGCGCGTGGCCGTGGGGCTGGGCTTTGCAATCCTGTTCGGGGTACCGCTGGGGATCCTGGTGGGCATGTCGAAAGCCTTCTCACAGGCGAGCACACCGCTGTTCCAGCTGCTGCGCATGGTGTCCCCGCTGTCGTGGATGCCGCTGGCGGTGATGGTGCTGGGCGTGGGCGACGCGCCGGTGTACTTTTTGCTGGCCTTTGCCGCCGTCTGGCCACTGATGCTCAGCACCGCCGCCGGCGTGGCCCAGCTCGACCCGAACTGGATGCTGCTGGCGCGCTCGCTGTCGGCCACCCGATGGGAAGTGATCTGGCGCCTCGTGCTGCCGGGGATCACGGCGCAGATCCTCACCGGTATCCGGCTGGCGATCGGCATCATCTGGATCGTGCTGGTGCCCGCCGAGATGCTGGGCGTGTCGGCCGGCCTCGGTTACTTCATTCTCGACACGCGCGACCGGCTCGCGTATTCGGAACTGATGGCGGCCATCATCCTGATCGGCATCCTGGGCTATGCGCTCGATTACGCGGCGCGCTTCGTGCATGCGCGCTGGTTGCATGCGCAGCCGGCCAATCCACTGAAGTGATCTGCTCCCCCACCCTGGCGCGGTGGGGACATTCAGCCGCCGAGCGCCGGCATGCTGCCAGCGTCCCGGCACTCCGGTATCATGCGGGGATGAATCCCATTCCCTTTACGCCGTTCGTCATCGGTGTCGCCGGCGGCAGCGGCAGTGGCAAGTCCACGGTGTCCCAGCAAGTGCTGGCGTCGTTCGGCGCCGACATGGTCTCGATCGTGATGCAGGACGATTACTACCGCGACCAGTCCGACCTTCCCCCTGAAGTACGGCGCCAGCAGAACTACGATCATCCGCACGCGTTCGACTGGCCATTGCTGATCCAGCACGTCCAGGCCTTGCGCAATGGCGAAGCGATCGCGATGCCCGAATACGATTTCACGATCGACAACCGCTCGGACAAGACCATCCCCGTCAAACCGGCGCCGGTGATCGTTGTCGAAGGGTTGTTTGCCCTGTACGACGCCGACCTGCGCGACATGATGTCGCTGAAGATCTTTGTCGATACGGCGTCGGACGTGCGCTTCATCCGCCGCATGCAGCGCGATATCGCCGAACGCGGCCGTACGCTGGAGAGCATCGTCGGCCAGTATCTGGGCACGGTCCGCCCGATGCACAAGCAGTTCATCGAGCCCACCAAGCGCAATGCCGACGTGATCCTGCCCCATGGCGCGAACGGCCCGGCAGTGGACATGATCACCACCAAGGTCGCGAGCATCGTCGGCCGCCTGAAGCGGCCCTGAACCTGGCCGCGCCGGCCGCGCCGGCAAGCATCAGATGTGCACGTGCTTTTCGACGGTGGCCTGCAGCAGGGCCTTGTACTGCGCCAGATCGGCCGACTTGTGGACATAGTCGGCGGCGCCAAGCTGGCGCGCGCGCGCGCGATCGGCCTCGAGATCCGAGTTGGTCAGGATGATCAACGGTACCTTGTACTGCAACTGGTAGCCCCGCATCAGGATCATCGTCTCGAATCCGTCCATGCGCGGCATCTTCAGGTCCATCAGGATCAGGTCGAACTGACGATCCTTCATCAGCACCAGCGCATCCCAGCCGTCGCGCGCGATATCGACCTCGAACCGGCCCTCGTACTTTCCCAATGCCTGCAGCGTGAATTCGGCGTCGAACGCGAGATCGTCGACCACAAGGATCACTTTTTTGGCAACATTGTCTACGTTGGTCATCGCACGGTTCGACGTCGGGTACGTCGCTTCATGAAGTCCTGCCGGGCATCGGTATCATCAATACAGTATAGACGAGCGATTGCCCTGGCGAAGTGCCATGTCCAGCGGATGTCCCGACAATCTGCGGCAATCATTGGGCTTTCCCGATCCGGCGCCTAGGCCGCGGTGACCAGGCAATTGCGCCCGTCCATCTTGGCCTGGTACAGCAGGCGGTCGGCAGCCTCGATGCAGGCCAGCGGCGTGCTGCAGGTGGGCTCGGCCTGATTGCAGGTATGCACGCCCAGACTGATGGAAACGTGGCCATAGGCACTCCCCTCGTGCGCCATGCCGAGCGCCTGTACGGCAGAGCGGATGTTCTCGGCCACAGCACGGGCACCATCGTTGTCGGTGTCCGGCAGGATGATGGCGAATTCTTCGCCGCCGTAGCGCGCCGTCAGATCGGTCGGCCGCCTCGGCCCCGAGGCGATTGCCGCCGCGACCCGGCGCAGGCAATCGTCGCCGGCGACGTGACCATACAAGTCATTGAACTTCTTGAAATGGTCGACATCGAGCAGGATCAGTGAAAACGGCAGCCCGCTGCGCCGCCCGCGTTCGTATTCCACGGCGAGCACTTCATCGAAGCGGCGCCGGTTGGCCAGCCCGGTCATGGCGTCGATGTCGGCCAGGTGGCGCAGCGATACATTATGCAATTCGAGCGCGCTGCGCGCCGCGCGCAATTCGGACTCCAGCGCCTCGCGCAGGCGCAACTGGCTGATCATGCGGTGCCCTCCCCAGCCGAGCATGCACACGGCAAACACAACCACGCAGCTCATCTTGATCACCGCCATCCACCAGCCGTCCAGGATTTCGTCCTTCGTCTGGGCCGTCGCCACCAGCAGCGGAAAGCCGTCCAGGTGACGGTAGCTGTACAGGCGTTCGACGCCATCGATCCTCGAGGTCATCATCGCCGTGCCGACCGGCCCCGATTTGGCATACGTCTGGAACACCGGGCCGTTGCTGATGCTCGTTCCCACCATCACGGCATTGAACGGGCGGCGGTACAGCAAGGTGCCGTCATCGATGGCCAGGATGATCGTGCCGGTGCGGCCGACGTCGAAGCTGTCATAGAACTTGCCGAAGTAATCGAGATTGAGCGAGGCCATCGCGACGCCGCCGAAACTGCCATCCGGGCGGTTGATCCGGCGCGACACGGGAATCGTCTGGACGCCGGTGGAACGGCTGAAGATCGGCTTGCCGATGCGCGTAGCCAGGTCGGTATGCGTCATGTGATAACGGAAAAACTCGCGGTCCATATTGCTGCCCGGTAGCACCGATGGCAGCGAGGTCGCCAGACGCTTGCCGTCGGCGTCATAGATGAACAGCTCGCGTACCTCTTCGCTGGTGCGGGCGATCCGCGCCATCCGCGCATGCAGGCGCTGGACGTCGATCGGCGTGGTCGTTGACTGCTCGACCCGTTCCACCATCTCTGCCAGAACCGAGTCGGCCACCGTCAGCGAGCGCTCGGCGTGGGACGCCAGCGCACGCGCCATGTTTTCGGTACTGATCGCCGTCTGGTCCAGTTCGCCCTGGCGCGACGCCCACAGGCTCCACGCGTGCAAGCCGATCAGCAACAGGCAAAAGCCGGCCATGAGAATAATCGACCGTACGACCAGCGGTGTGCGCCGCGCATCGAGGTGTTGCAGACGGAGCAAGTTGAGATCGGCGGTAGGCGGCATGGTCAGGTGGAATGCGACAGGTGAGATTGTTTCCCGACAGCTTAATAGTTATCGCGAGAAATGTATTGCCGATAAGAACGTAAACTCGTGCTCTGTTCATGGCTTACAACGCCTGCCTGACCGACGAGCATGACGACTTCGCCGCACTGGTCGCAAATGCGCAACAGTGCCCGGAACAGGTGCCGGGCGGTCAATTGAATCAGGATACAAAGTGTTAGAATGTTTCTCATATGAAATTAAAATGATAACGATTTTCGTCATGGACAGCTTGGATGCCTCATAGAATCAATCGGGAACTGTTTCGGTGGCGCGTCCGCGCGTTTGCCAGGCTGATGTCGGCCGTGCTGGTGCTGGCACTGGTGGTTGCCGTGCCAAACGCGCTGGTTGCCGCTTACCAGGGCTACCCGCAGGTCGCCCTGATGGACACGGTTGCACTGGCATGGATCCTGGCGATCTGGCGTCTGGACCGCCTGTCGCACACAACCAGGGTCGTCAGCTTTCTTGCCATGCTGTTTTTCGTGGCGGTCGGTTCGATGGTGACTGTCGGCGCGGTCGGCCTTTGCTACCTTCTTGCAACCCCTGTCATCGCCGTGATCCTGCTGGGCCAGCGCGCTGCGTATGTCACGATCGCGGCCGGTGCGCTCGCGATGGTCGTGCTTGGCGTGGCTGGCTACAGCGAGCTCACCATTGGCAACTTCGCACGTGACTCGGCCGTGGGCGCGCTGATTTTCGCGCTGAACTATGTGTGCGTGGGCACCCTGGGCACACTGACGGCGGGCAGCGTGCTCAAGGGCTTGTCGCGCTCATTGAACAAGGCCGACGTCGTATCGGAGTCCCTCGAACAGGAGCGCAGCGCACTGCGCCGTGTGAACCAGGAATGGCGCCTGACCTCGGCCGCACTCGCGGGCTTGCACGACATGGTGCTGATCGTCCAGGCGATTCCCGGCAAAGCCACGCACCAACCGATCATCTTCGCCAATGCCGCGTTCGAGCGCCACAGCGGTTATCGCATCGACGAAATCATCGGACACAGTCTGCATGCGCTGCACGGCCCGGAAACCAGCACCGAGACCGTCGCTGCGCTGGCCGATGCGATGGGGCGGTATGAACCGGCGTCGGCGCAACTGGTCAATTACACGAAAGCCGGCGAACCGCGCTGGGTGGAAGTCGATATCGTGCCATTCGCCAGCGAAGGCGGACCGATCACGCACTGGGTTGCCGTTGGCCGCGACATCACCGAAAAGCGGCAGTCCGCCGAATCGATCCGCAAGCTGGCGTTCTACGACGTGCTGACCGAACTGCCGAACCGGCGCCTGCTGATGGAGCGCCTCTGCGCCCTGACCGACAAGGCGCAGCGCGGCGAAGGGATCGGCGCCGTGCTGTACCTCGACCTCGACAACTTCAAGAGCGTCAATGACGCGCGCGGCCATGCAACCGGCGACGCCTTGCTGAAACACGTCGCCGGCATCCTGCGCGATACCGTCCACCGGCGCGACACCGTGGCGCGCCTGGGTGGCGACGAATTCGTCGTGCTGGCCGAGCATCTTGGCGACGACCCCGGCGCGGCCACTGCGGCTGCACTGGCGCTGGCCGAGCGCGTCGGCACCGCCCTTCGCAGCCCCGTCGACATCGATGGCCAGGTGTACCAGTCATCGGGAAGCGTCGGCATTTCGCTGCCCACCCGCCCCGAACACACCGCCCAGGACCTGCTGCGCGAAGCCGATACGGCGATGTACCATGCCAAGGCCGCAGGCCGCAACGGCGCCGCGCTGTTCGAGACGACCATGCTGGCCGCTGCCGAAAATACGCTGATGCTCGAACGCGATCTGGGCAATGCACTCGACAACGACGAGTTCGCCCTCCATCTGCAGCTGCAGGTCAGCCCCGACGGCCAGCCGATCGGTGCGGAGTCGCTGCTGCGCTGGCGCCGTGCCGACGGCGTGCTGGTCCCGCCCGATGTGTTCATTCCGATTGCCGAAAAAACCGGGCTGATCGTACCGCTGGGCACCTGGGTGCTGCGTCAGGCATGCCTGTCCTGGCTGCGCCTGTCGCATGCCGGCCACGCGCTGCCGCTGTCGATCAACGTCAGCCCGCGCCAGTTCCAGCAAGCCGACTTCGTCGACGTGGTGCGTTCGGTGCTTGACGAGACGGGCGTGCCCGCCAGCCAGCTGATCTTCGAACTGACCGAAGGCCTGCTGGTCGAGAACATGGACGCGACCGTCGTGCGGATGAACATCCTGGCCGGGATGGGCATCCGGTTCTCGATCGACGACTTCGGCACCGGCTACTCGAGCCTGGCCTATCTGCAGAAAATGCCGCTCTACGAACTGAAGATCGACAAGGGCTTCATGCGCGACATGCCGCACGACGTCAATGGCACGGCACTGGTCAAATCGATCCTCGCGATGGCCGGCCAGCTCGGCCTGCGCGTCGTCGCCGAAGGCATCGAAACCCGGGAACAGGCGCAGTTCCTCGCGTCGCACGGCAAACCCTGCATGCAGGGCTTCCTGTTCTGCCGCCCGATGCCGCTGGGCGAACTGATCAGCCAACTCGAAGCTGCTGCTTGAGTAGCGCAGCAACCCCTCATCAGAACATCAGCAACACCGTCACCGTATCGCGGTAATCGCCCGGTGTCGGGGCGCGCTGGCGCGGCACGATCCCGTGCATCATGACGGCCTGCACACTGCCGGTGCCGATGCCGCTGTAGACCGTGGTGCCCACCAGTCCGTCGCCCCAGGCCGGACCGTCGGGCGTGGCCGAGATCCGGTAGGTCAGCGTTTCCCCGGTCACGCTGTTCTTCATCGTGCGCGCCGCCGGATTGTTCGACACGCCGCCGTTCAGCACGATCTGGTACGTGCTGTTGGCGGTGCAGGCCACGCTCAGCGGCGCACTGATGCGCTGGTCGGTGATCGGGCTGCCGCTGGCGAAAGCCAGGTTGCTGGTGCTGATCAGGCAATTGTTGACCGCCGTGGCGCGCGCCTGGAACGAGAACGCCGCGCTGGCGCCGGCCGAACACGGCACGCTGCCAAAGCCGTACTGGATGGTGCCGTGGCCCGCGAAGCTGGCGCCATAGACCGTGTCGGCATTGCCGACCGTGGGCACGCCCACCAGGCTCGCCGCCGCAATTTTGCCGTACACGGTGAAGCTTTGCGTCACCCCGCCCAACCCCAGCAAGCCCGTCAGCGTTGTCGTCACCGGTTTGGCGCCGATGGTACTGGCGGTACTGCCCCAGATCTTGGCTGCCGTGTACGAGCTGTCGGTATACAGATTGAAGGCCAGGCGGTTGCTGCCATTGAGCAGATAGCGCGGGGCGCCGGTGCCGCCGCCCGGGCCCACGCCCAGGTTGACGCACACGTTCGCCGCCGGCAGCAGCAGTTGATTGGTCCCGATGGTCCAGTAACAGGTCACGGTCAGCGTGCCGCTGGCCGTGACGTCGCTGCCCACGATCGGACTGACCACGCCAAGGTCGACGTCGGTCATCGCGGCCACGCAGTTGTCGGCGCGCGCCGCGGTGGCGGCCAGCAACCACAGCATCAAGGTCAGGGTCATCAGGATCAGGCGGCACAGGCATGGCGCGAGCGGGCGGCGAAATATGGTCATGAGGTCATTCTCCTTGCAGTGGCTGGCAAACCAGCGGTCCGATCACGGGCAGTTCGCCCGCCACCGGCGTGTACTCGAAACGCACTTCGCACAGGTCCTTGCCGCTGCCAATGCGCACCCGGTTGTGTGCGCGCAAGCCTTCGACGAACAGCACGCCATCGTAACCGACCATTGCCGTCAATTCGCTGCCGTCCAGCCGCGCCAGCGTACCGACGTCGGGCACGGTGCCATCGGCGCGCACCAGCGTGAGCGTTGCGGCCGCGTAACGCTCGATCGCGAAGCGCGCCACCACGCCGGCGTTCTGGCGCGGGACGATCTCGAGCAGTGTGTGCGGGATGCGGGTATCGGACGGCAGCGACGACGGATCGATCGCGATCCGGCTGGCGGCGTACGGTTGCAGATCGGGCACCAGGAGGCGCCCGTTGCGGTCGGTGCGGCCGATTGGGCGATTGTCCTGCAGCACCGGCAGGCCGGGCACGCCGCTCGAGACGAGCGCAAAGCCGCGGCCGACATTGCGCGCCGTGAGCACGGCGCCGTCCATCGCGACGATGGCGCCGCTGACATCCAGACTCGTGTTGCGGCTGTCGCCGACGCGCTGGGTCGAGACGATCGCGCGACCGTGCGAACCCAGGTATTGCACCTGGGCCTGGTCGTAGCGCTGCGGGCCGGTCTTGCCAGTCTGCAGGGCCCAGCCGAGGCCGCCATCGAAGTCCGGCGCGCGCCCCATCGACAGCGACGCCACCTGCTCGCCACGCTGGCGCCCTGCATTGGCATTGACCGCCACGCGCGAATCGAACGCCATGCTGAACGTGGCCGTGATGCCGCGTTCAGCACGTCGCTCGAGGTCCTGGAACGCGCCCAGGCTGAAGTAGCCGCGCTGGCCGACGCTGCGCGACCAGGCTAGCGACACGGTGCGCGTCACCTGGGATGTGGCCGGGGCCAGGGCCGGGGTCTGGGCCAGCGCGGTCAGCCCGCCCAGCGGGTTGCCGAACGGGTCGAGCACCGGCACGAGGCCCGCCACCAGCGGTGTGCGCAGCCCGATCAGGTTGATGCTGAAGCTGTTGCCACCGAACGCGGTGCTGATGCTGGCCCGGTCGAGCGCGCGCGGCACCGGCGTGCCTTCGAGCGTGCCCAGGTCGCCAAAGCCGGCGCTGGCGCGGATCGATTGCAGGTCGAGCGCAAAGCGCGGCGACACATACTGGTAACCAAGCGTGGCTTGCCAGCCACGATAGCGGCCGGCGCTGGCCGCCAGTGCGCCACTGGCCACGCCGGCGCCAGGTACGCGCGCGAGCACGCCGCCGCCCACCAGCACCTGGCCCTTGCCGGCCTCGGCGTGCCCTTCCAGCGTCAGGCGGTCGGTCCAGCCGTGGCGCACCGAGCCCACTGCCGCCGGTCCGCCGTAGCGGAACGAGTGCACGCCGTAGTCGCGCCGCAGCGCCCCGAGCGACACGGCGAAATCGGTCAGGCCGCGCGCCAGCAACCGCGTGTCGACATACAGCGGCAGCGTGGTGGCAACTTCGCGCCCGAGCGCATCACGCGTGATGACGGTGGCCTGGCCGGCGCCGTTCAGGCCCGCCACCTGGTCGACCACGAACGGCCCGGTCGGCACGCTGGTGCTGAACTGGCGCACATTGTTGACGAACAGGTCCACGCTGGTGGGCACGACGGCCGAACCGGCAATCGAAGCCACCGGATAGGTCACGAGATCCGGGCGCAGCTCGAAGTTGCGGCGCCACTCGATGCCGCCCAGGCGCAGCGCGCGCGACCAGTTCAACGCCGGGGTGACGGTATCGCCCAGTTGCACGGTGCTCAAGCGATCCTGGTCGGCGTGAGTCCAGGTGGTGTCGTAGCGCGTGTAGCCGCGCTCTTCGCCGCGCAGGATCGCCGCGCCGGTGCTGCTCAAGCTGCCGCGCGGGTCGAAATAACGCAGATCGAGGTTGCTGGCCACCGAGCCGCCGCTGCTCTGGGCGAACACGTTGTAGTTCAGCAGGATGCCCCGGCTGGCCTGACCGGCGCCGCTGGCGCGCACCGTGCGCGCGCTGAGCACGCGCGCGACGCGCAGGCGATCCGCCAGGGTCAGCGCCAGCGTCTGGGCAGCGCTGTCGTAGCGCCAGCTCATGCCATCGATCTCGTCGAGCAGAAAATCCGTGCGGTCGGCCACGCCGAAGCGGGCCGGATCCAGGCCCAGTTCGCGCAGGCTCTCGACCGTCATGCGCAGGCTGGCGCCCTCCTGCAGTACCGAGACGAGCAGGCCCGTTGGCTGGCCGTCGATCGAGACGTCCAGGTACAGTTCGTTGGGTTGGGCGACGACCAGGCCGGTCTGCGCTTCGGCTGCAGCGGGCGAGGCAGCAACCATGGCAGCGGCCGCAGCGATGGGCGTGACGGGTGTGATGGTGAGGGCCAGCAGGCAGGTGGACAGGGACGACGACCGCAGGGCCCGCCACGCCCGGTGGCGCGTGTGCATGGCTGCCCCGGTCGTCAGTCGCGCACGACGGCCGCCTTGGCGGACTGCGACTTGGCGTTGACGGTGGTGTCGATGGCGAGCGGCGCCGGCAGTGCGCCGGCGACGTCGGCGGGCAGCGCCCATTCGCGCGTGCGGCCCGGCAGCGCGTAGCCCAGCAAGCCTTTGCTGAGCACGACGTCGCGGCTGCCGACCGTCACGCTGGTGGCGCCGATCTGCGCATGCAGCGCGCCGGTGTTGCGGGCGCGCAGGTGCCAGGCACCGGCGCGCTGGAAGGTGCTCCATTCGAGTTGCGGTGCGGCCTGGGTGTCAACGGGCAGCACGAAGGCCGGCACCGAATACTGCAGGCGGATTGCGACATTACCCTGCTGGGTGTCGCCGCGCGGCAGTTCGTCGATCAGGATGCGGTAGGTTTGTTCGGCGCCGCCCGGCGTTACCGGGATGCCAGCTGCGCCGCGGCGCACGAGGCGGATCGTCTGGGCGCTCTTGCCCGCGATCTCGATGATCGGCGGGCTGGCCACGAGCTGCGTGGTCGGGGTCAAGGCATCGACGCCGTCACGCTGGTCCCAGGCATACACCCGGACCTGGCCGTACAGCGGCGTGTCGCCATTGTTCTGCAACTGGATGCCGGCCGCATTCTGCCCCGGCTGGAAGCTGATCGACACCGGCGAAATCTGCAGATTGGCGCCCTGCGCCGCCGTACCGGAACACAGTGCCGCCGCCAGCACAATGGAGAAGAAACCCCGCATGCACGATTCCGATCAGAAGTAGATGGTCGCGGTGATCGTCGATTTGTAGTTGTCCGGCGTCGGCGACTTCTGGACCGGGATTTCACCGTACACGGTCAGCGTCTGCGCGTTGCCGGTACCGGTGCCGGCCAGCGTGTCGGTGCCCTGGGTATTGCCCCACAGGCCCGAACCGGCGTTGCGGTACAGGTTGACGGCGACCGTGTCGACGTTCGCGCCGGTGCCGTTCAGGAAGCGCGTGGTACCGGCCGAACCGGCGCCGGTGCCGGCGTCCAGACCCACGTTGTAGGGCGTGGTATTGGTGCACGTCACATTGATGTTCGAGGAACCCGTGATTGCGGAGGTGATCACGCCGGTCTGGCCAAAGTCGATGCCGTTGGCGGCGATGGTGCAGTCGGCCACGACACGCATGGTGACATCGAAGCTGCTGCTCTTGCTCTTGGAATACACCGCAGCGCCCGTGGTGAACGGCATCACTGCAGCGAGTACGGCGGCCAGGACACGGATACGTTTCGGGGTGGTCATCATCATCTTCTCCAGATTCAAGGGCGCTGTCACCGCGACGCGCATCGTCTTGCTCAACTCAGAAAATATGATACATGTGTTTCCACGAGGAATCAAAGCGATTTATTCGATTCTGCTGAATATGCGCGCTTTACTGATTTTTTACAACAGTCGTTGCATCCTTGTTATGTGTTTCCGGATCACGCTGCCAGTTCGGCCCATGAACGTGCATGCGCAACCGCACGCGCCCAGCGCGCCATCAGCGCCGCGCGGCGCTCTGCGTCCATGCGGGGCTCGAAACAGGTATCGACCTGCCACTGGTGTTCGAGCGCCGCAGGCGATTCCCAGATGCCGCACGCCAGACCGGCAAGCCAGGCGGCGCCCAGCGCCGTGGTTTCGGTCACGCGCGGGCGCACCACCGGAATGCCGAGCAGGTCGGCCTGGAACTGCATCAAGAGGTCGTTGCGCGCTGCCCCGCCATCGGCGCGCAGTTCGGTGACGGCGCACGCGGCGTCCTTCTGCATCGCAGTCAGCAGTTCGGCGCTCTGGTAGGCGATGGCTTCGAGCGCGGCGCGCGCGATATGGGCCCCGGTGGTGCCACGCGTCATGCCGAGGATGGTGGCGCGTGCGTACGGATCCCAGTGCGGCGCGCCCAGGCCGGTGAAGGCCGGCACCAGCAGTACGCCGCCGCTGTCGGGCACGCTCGTGGACAGCGCCTCGACGTCGCGCGACTGGCGGATGATGCCCAGGCCATCGCGCAACCACTGCACCGTGGCCCCGCCCATGAAGACGCTGCCTTCGAGCAGGTAGTCGGTGCGCCCGCCGATTGTCCAGCCGACGGTCGAGAGCAGCCGGTGATGCGATACCGGTGGCGCGGCGCCGGCATGCATCAGCATGAAGCAGCCGGTGCCATAGGTATTCTTGGCCATCCCCTTGCGATGGCACGCCTGGCCGAAGGTGGCCGCCTGCTGGTCGCCGGCGATGCCAGCAATCGGGATGGCGTGGCCAAACCACTCGGCGGCGGCATGCCCCACCAGGCCGCTGCTGGGCACGATCTCGGGCAGCACTGCGCGCGGGATGTCGAACAGCGCCAGCAAGGCGTCATCCCAGGCCAGCGTGTGGATGTTGAACAGCATCGTGCGCGCCGCGTTGCTGGTATCGGTCACGTGACGCCCGCACAGGCGGTACACCAGATAGCTGTCGACGGTGCCAAAGGCCAGCTCGCCCCGCTCGGCCCGCTGGCGCGCGCCCGGGACATGGTCGAGCAACCATTGCAACTTGGTGGCCGAAAAATACGCGTCCAGTTCCAGGCCCGTCAGTTCGGCGATCATGGCCGCCCTGCCCGCCTCACGCAGCCGGTCGCAGGCGCCGGCCGTGCGCCGGTCTTGCCAGACGATGGCGTTGGCCACGGGTTCGCCCGTGGCGCGGTCCCATAGGAGTGTCGTTTCGCGCTGGTTGGCAATGCCGATCGCGGCGATCCGCGCCGGGTCGATGCCGCTGTCGGTCAGCGCGGCGCGTGCGCAGGCAAGCTGGCTGGCCCAGATGTCCGCCGGATCGTGCTCGACCCAGCCGGGTTGCGGGAAATGCTGGGGAAATTCGCGCTGGCAGCTGGCGACGGCCACGCCGGCATCGTCGAACACGATCGCCCGCGAACTGGTGGTGCCCTGGTCGAGGGCGAGGATGTAGTGGGTCAATGCGGTCTCCGGAACGACCGGGGAAAACGCGCACCGAGCGGTGCGCGTCATGAATTATGTGTAAAGCAGGCCGATAGGCCGGATTCTGTGTAATGCCACCTTGCGGCGACACTTGGACAATCATTCCTCTAGGCGCTGAATTACTCCAGCGCTCAAGCTTCCTACCCGCACGCTCCGCGAGCAACATCAACGCGTGCCTATTTGGAATTGCTCCGAGTGGAGGTTACCGCGTTTCACCGTAACTAAATACGCTCGTCTCTGTGGCCCTGTTCCTCGCCTTGTACCACTGGCTTGCGCCAGCGGATTTCGGCGGACGGCCGTTAACCGTCACCCTGCTCTATGGAGTCCGGACCTTCCTCCCGTCCACGACCTTGCGGCGTGGACCAGCGACTGCCTGGCCTGCTTCACGGGGGGTATTGTACCCGATATCTGACGGGGATTTCGCGGGCTCTGGCAAGCCTGGATACCCTACCATGTCAGTACGAAGCCCGGATCGCTGTCGTTTCACCACCTTCTCCCATATTCACCCTATTTGCATGTCGGCATTTATTACACCTTTTTTAAATGTTCAAGAATCATTTTCCCAAGTCATTGAATGAAAAGCACATTACTTCATGGTGTGGATATTGCTAATGGCCTCGTGTCATTCAAATCTTAGGAAATTATCGTGAAATTCAACATATCGAGCATGGTGACTGCAGTTTTGATTGCTTTTAGCAGCACAGCATCCGCCATTCCAATCCTGAACTTCGAAGGTTCACAAAACGGCGCCTTGATTGAAAACTTTTACAACGGCGGCACGGACAGTTTTGGCAATCGTGGTGGGGACTACGGCGTTACTTTCGAGGGCGGTATCATCAAAATTGAACATGGTCTTACTTATCTTACGGGAGTGACAAAAATTTCCGTGGCAGGCGGCTTCGCTGACGGCGCATCGTTCAACTATTCGACACGTCAGCCCCTCGGCAATCACTACGGCGATGGGGACTTCCTGGTTTACTACTCGTCAATCCAGAACGACACTCATGGAGCACAGTTCCTTGGTAATACCGGGACAGGCTTCTGTGAAACTCTGCCTGGACAGTTCTGCCTTTTCCGCGGCGCACGAATCCAGGATATTGGCGTGGTGTTCGGCAGCTTCACATTTGATCCCACTGCAGCGATCGATACCATCTACTTCGGCAATTTGACGCCGCCTGCCAACCAGTGGGCATTAGGGGCGGACATACCTGGCTACCAGCTACCAGAGCCGGGCACGCTGGCGTTGATTGGCTTGGGTTTTCTTGGTCTCGCGTCACGACATTCGAGGCGTTCAGCGAAACGGTATCAAGCTGGTCAAACCGCAGCCTGATGCCCGCATCGATGTTCCGACCGACGTCGCCAGGTCACGCTGCGATGATGGATCACAGTACCAGTACCGCTGTTTATGAAATTTCATGTCGCCATTTCAAAAGCCGTGTTCGTACTGGTCACATAAAATGCCTCGAAAGCCATTTCAAGGATGATCCCCATGACGCACCCTTCCCGCACCGGCGGCCAGATCCTGGTCGATGCCCTCTCCGTTCACGGCGTCGATACCGCCTTCGGTGTCCCGGGTGAAAGCTACCTGGATGTGCTCGACGCGCTGCACGATTCGAACATCCGGTTCGTGATCAATCGGCAGGAAGGGGGCGCGGCGTTCATGGCCGAGGCCTACGGCAAGCTCACCGGCAAGCCCGGCATCTGCTTCGTCACGCGTGGCCCGGGCGCCACCAATGCGTCGATCGGCGTGCACACGGCGTACCAGGATTCCACGCCGATGATCCTGTTCATCGGCCAGGTGGGCAACGACTTCGTCGACCGCGAAGCGTTCCAGGAAATCGACTACCGCCGCATGTACGGCCAGATGGCCAAGTGGGTCGCCCAGATCGACCGCGCCGACCGCATCCCCGAATACCTGGCGCGCGCATTCCAGGTCGCCACCAGCGGCCGTCCCGGCCCGGTGGTGCTGGCGCTACCCGAAGACATGCTCGTGTCGCTGGCGGAGGTTGCCGACACGCGTGCCTATACGCCAGCGCACGGTGCGCCGTCCGCCGACCAGATCGCGCAACTGCGCACGATGCTGGCCGGGGCCAAGCGCCCGGTCGTGCTGCTTGGCGGGGGCACCTGGACCGCACAGGCGTGCGCCGATCTGGCGCAGTTCGCCGAGCGCAATCACCTGCCGGTGGGCTGCACGTTCCGCTTCCAGGACCTGCTCGACAACGCACACCCGAACTACATCGGCGACGTGGGCATCGGCATCAATCCAAAGCTGGCCGCGCGCGTGAAAGACGCTGACTTGGTGATCGCCATCGGTCCGCGTCTGGGCGAAATGACGACCGGCGGCTACACCTTGCTGGCCGCGCCCGTGCCGGCCCAGCGCCTGGTGCACATCCACCCCGATCCGGAAGAACTGGGCAGCGTGTACCAGGGCGAACTGATGATCGCGGCCGGCATGCCGCAGGCGTGCGCCATGCTCGCCGCGATGGAACCGGTCGAGGCAAGCTGGCAGGCCAATGTGAAGCAGGCCAGGATTGAGCTGAGCGAATGGCAGGCGCAACCTGCCCTGCTGCGCGAAGGCGTCCCGCTCGACCTGTGGCAAGTGGTGCAGGATCTGCAAAATGCGCTGCCGGCCGACGCCATCATCACCAACGGCGCCGGCAATTACGCGTCGTGGGCGCACCGCTTTTACCGCTATGGCGGCATGCGCACGCAGCTGGCGCCGACCAATGGCGCGATGGGGTATGCGGTGCCGAGTGGCGTCGCAGCCAAGATCGTGCATCCCGAGCGCGCCGTGGTGACCTTTGCCGGCGACGGCGAATTCATGATGACCGGCCAGGAACTGGCCACCGCCGTGCAGTACGGCGCCGGTGTCGTGATCCTGGTCTTCAACAACAATATGTTCGGCACGATCCGCATGCACCAGGAGCGCACGTATCCGGGCCGCGTGTCGGGCACGAACCTGCACAATCCGGATTTCGCGGCGCTGGCACGCGCCTATGGCGGCCATGGGGAAGTGGTCGACCAGACCGCCGACTTCGCACCGGCCCTGGCGCGCGCGCTGGCCTACACGGCGCAGGAACATTTGCCGGCCGTGATCGAGCTGCGCTACGACGGCAATCTGATCACGCCGAACGCCACGCTCGAGATGATGCGCGCGCAGGCCGAGGCCGCAAAAGGAGCACGCTAGCGCGCAAAGCGGGAACGTATTGCTGCTCTGGTAAAATATTCGCACGTTTTTTCATCGCCGGCCCCGCCGGCGTTCGCACGAAGTCCCTCACCAGACACTATGTTCAGCTTCTTCAAAAGAAAGAAAGCGCCCGATACCCCGGCGCCGGAACCTGTTGTACCTGCTCCACCCGCGGCGCCTGCCACCAGGCCCGCGCCACCGGCGCCCGCCGTGGCCAAGCCCGACATCAAGAAGGACGCCAAGCCCGAAGTCAAGCCCGAGATCAAGACCGAGGTCAGCGTGCTGCACGAAGGCGGCAACCTGTTCCCGGAAACCGCCGAGCGCCCCACCACCGAGCAGGAAAAGAAACACTCGTGGATGGCGCGCCTGAAGGCCGGCCTGTCCAAGACCTCGAGCAATCTGTCGCTGCTGTTCGTCGGCGCGCGCATCGACGAAGACCTGTACGAAGAACTCGAAGCGGCGCTGCTGATGTCTGACGCCGGCATCGCCGCCACCGAGCACCTGCTCACCGAATTGCGCCGCAAGGTCAAGGAAGACAAGCTGCTCGACGCCGCCGCCGTCAAGGCGGCGCTCAAGGGCCTGATGATCGAGATGCTGCTGCCGCTGCAAAAGCCGCTCGAACTGGGCCGCCACGACCCGCTGGTGATGATGATCGCGGGCGTGAACGGCGCCGGCAAGACCACCACCATCGGCAAGCTGGCCAAGCACATGCAAAGCTTCGACCAGTCGGTGCTGCTGGCTGCGGGCGACACGTTCCGCGCCGCCGCGCGCGAGCAATTGATGGTCTGGGGCCAGCGCAACAACGTCACCGTGATTTCGCAGCAGTCGGGCGATCCGGCCGCCGTCGCGTTCGATGCGGTCCAGTCGGGCAAGGCGCGCGGCACCGACGTCGTCATGATCGACACGGCCGGCCGCCTGCCGACCCAGCTGCACCTGATGGAAGAGCTGAAAAAGATCAAGCGCGTGATCGGCAAGGGCATGGCGGGTGCACCCCATGAAATCCTGCTCGTCATCGACGGCAACACGGGCCAGAACGCGCTGGCGCAAGTGAAGGCATTCGACGACGCGCTGGGGCTGACGGGCTTGGTCGTTACCAAGCTCGACGGCACCGCCAAGGGCGGCGTGCTGGCCGCGATCGCGCAAAACCGCCCGATTCCCGTGTACTTCATCGGCGTGGGCGAAAAGCTGGAAGATCTGCAGCCATTCAATGCTGAAGAATTCGTCGACGCGCTGCTCGGCTGAGCGGCTGATCGAACAAGGACACCATGATTGCATTCCAGTCAGTATCGAAGCAGTACACGCACGGCGACGCACAGGGCAGCTACGCGTTGCACGACGTCACGCTCGCCATCGGCAAAGGCGAGCTGGTCTACCTGGCCGGGCCGTCGGGCGCGGGCAAGTCGACCCTGATGAAAATGGTCGCCGGCGTCGAGCGCCCAACCAGCGGCAAGGTGATCGTCAGCGGGCATGACGTCGGGCGCATCAAGCCGGCCGGCATCCCGTTCCTGCGTCGCAATATCGGCATCATCTTCCAGCAGCAACGCCTGCTCAATGACCGCAATATCCTGGCCAATACGATGCTGCCAATGCTGGTGACCGGCGCGCGCACGGCCGAAGCCGAGCAGCGCGCCCGCGCCGCGCTCGACAAGGTCGGCCTGCTCGACCGCGCCCGCGCAATGCCGCTTGAACTGTCCGGTGGCGAACAGCAGCGGGTGGCCGTGGCCCGGGCGATCGTGAACCGGCCGCAGATCATCCTGGCCGACGAACCCACCGCCAACCTCGACCGCGTCGCGGCCGACAAGGTGCTCGACGCGCTGCGCTCGTTCCATGCAGTGGGCGTCACGTGCGTGATCTCGACCCACGACGATTACGTGCTGGAGCGCGCCGAGCGCGTCATCCGCCTGGAAAATGGCCAACTGGTCGGAGGTGCAGTATGAGCCCGTGGTTGCGCCAGCACCGTTTCGCCCTGGTGGCCGCGCTGTCGACCGTGCGCAAGTCGCCCGGCAGCTTCCTGTTCAACGTGCTCGTCGTCGCACTGGCGCTCACGCTGCCGTTCGCGGGCCTGACCCTGCTCGACAATGTGAGGCCGCTGTCCGAGCAGTTATCGGTCGACCCCGAGATCAGCCTGTTCATGCGCGAGAATGTCAGCCGCCCCGATGCGCAGGCGTTACTGCCGCAGATTCGCCAGATCGTTGCGCAGGGCAAGGGCGAGGTCACGTTCGTGCCGCGTGAAGAAGCGCTGGAATCGCTGAAGGAACGCAGCAGCCTGGGCGGCGTGCTGGAAACACTGGGCGAGAATCCACTGCCAGACAGCTACGTGATGAAGCTGGACGGCTTCGCCAGCGCCGGCGCGGCCGCGCAGGTCGACGCCATCACCGAGCGCCTGCGCGCGCTGCCGGGCGTCGAGACGGTGCAGGTCGACTCCGCCTGGGTCAAGCGCCTGGCCGCCCTGCTCGGCATTCTGCGCCTGGCCCTCTTGCTGCTGGCTGGTACCCTGGGCATCGTCGTCATCGCGGTGGTGTTCAATACCATCCGCCTGCAGGTGCTGACGCAGAAAGAAGAAATCTCGGTCTCGCAATTGCTTGGCGCGACCAACGATTTCATTCACCGCCCGTTCTTTTATACCGGTGCGCTGCTCGGCCTGTGCGCCGGCGGTGTGGCGCTGGGCGTCGTCATGCTGGCGTTGCACCCGCTCAATGGCGCCATTGCCGAGTTCGCGCGGCTGTACGGTTCGCAGTTCCAGCTGATGCCACTGGGCGGGCTGGCCATTGCCGGCTTGCTGGCAGTAAGTGCCGGACTCGGCCTGATCGGCGCGCTGCTGTCGGTGCGGCGTCACCTGGCGCGGGCGCGCTGACTTGCTACCGGAGTGCCGGCAACGGCACTCCTACAATATTGCTGGATAAAAAAGATGGGCTGAGGGTATTGAAAATGCCTGAAGCGGCACCATTTCCAGTGCAGGGCGAGGCGGCCGTTGCGCTGCCTCCCCAATTACCTGGCTGTTGAAATGCGCCGCAGTGCGCGAATACTCCTACGGTCAACTGGCACTGACCTACGCTGTCTTGCGTAGAACTCCTACACTACTCCCAAGTCGTACGTGCGCCATCCAACAGAGCGCTTGTCTCGTGCGCCGTACTCTGAACCTGTACGCGATTTCCAGTGTTGATCGGCTCGATCATGAGCTCGATTCTGAGCTGGATCAAACGAATACTCAAACGCTGTTCTAAAGTGGATTGCTTGCGGAATTAATTCCCATGGGCAATACTTTGAACAGTCTTAAGTTCTGGCCACGTTCTGGCACTCTCTTTGGGGGAGTGCTAATATATGGTCCAAGGCAATCGAATTTCAAGCAAAAGTATCCGTACAAGACGAAGCGACATGCGCTTCGCGATGGCGTCACCGGCATGAGGCCGAGGCCCGTCAGGATGCAGCAAGATTATTAAAAGGGAAATAAACATGTCCGCACAATCCGCATTGGTCCCGACCAGCAATCGTGCTCTGGGACTAGGTTTCACCGGCAATCTCGGCAATATCGATGCGTACATCTCGGCAGTGAACCGCCTGCCGATGCTCACGCACGAAGAAGAGATGTCGCTGGCAAAGCGGCTGCGCGACGATAACGATCTCGACGCAGCGCAAAAGATGGTGCTGTCGCACCTGCGCCTGGTGGTGTCGATCGCACGTGGCTATTTGGGCTACGGCCTGCCGCACGCCGACCTGATCCAGGAAGGCAATATCGGCCTGATGAAGGCAGTCAAGCGTTTCGACCCGAATCAGGGCGTGCGCCTGGTGTCGTACGCGATGCACTGGATCAAGGCCGAGATGCATGAGTACATTCTCAAGAACTGGCGTCTGGTAAAAGTTGCGACGACGAAGGCGCAGCGCAAGCTGTTCTTCAACCTGCGCAGCAACAAGACCGGTCTGGACGCGATGTCGCCAGGTCAGGTCGACGATCTGGCGAAGCTGCTGGGCGTCAAGCGCGAAGAAGTGATCGAGATGGAAACCCGTCTGTCGGGCCGCGATATCGCGCTCGAGTCGCCAACCGACGACGAAGACGACAAGTTCTCACCGATCGCTTACCTGTCGTCGGAACAGCAGGAGCCGACCAAGGTCATCGAAGCGCAGCAAGTCACGCGCCTGCAGTCCGAAGGCCTGGAATCGGCACTTGGCAAGCTGGATCCGCGTTCGCGCCGCATCATCGAAGCGCGCTGGCTGGCGAATGACGACGGTTCGGGTGCCACGCTGCACACGCTGGCGGAAGAATTCAGCGTGTCGGCGGAGCGGATTCGTCAGATCGAATCGGCTGCACTGAAGAAAATGAAGGGTACGCTGACGGCATTCGTTTAAAGCCGACCTGCTCTCTGCAAAACCCCGCCTCGGCGGGGTTTTTTTTCGGCTTCGTTCTCTTCAACGCCGCTCTGTGGTTCAGCTGTAGGGTTGACGGGTTTCCCGTCCACGCGTTCGAACCCACCGGTTTTTTCCGCGTCCGCATTGGATCGTCACGCGCGTTGAACGAATGCACAGCGTCGTGGCCCCGGCCCATTAAAGCAGCCGCCAACACGTTTGCCGTCCATTGGCTAGAATGGTTCTTCTGACACGTCAGCTCAAGGAAAAGCCATGCCTGATTCAACACCGTATGTTCCGCCAACCGTCTGGACCCCGCCCGCCACCCCGGGCGGCGCCTTTGCCAATATCAATCGCCCGGTCGCCGGATCGACCCACGAGGCGGCACTGCCGGTGGGTGAACACCCACTGCAGCTGTATTCACTGGCCACGCCCAATGGCGTGAAGGTCTCGATCATGCTCGAAGAACTGCTGGCCGCCGGCCATGCAGGCGCGGAGTACGATGCCTGGCTGATCCGTATCAACGAAGGCATGCAGTTCTCGAGCGGCTTCGTCGATGCCAACCCGAATTCGAAGATCCCGGCCCTGGTCGACCGCAGTGGCGCCGAGCCGGTGCGGGTGTTCGAATCGGGTGCAATCCTGGTGTACCTGGCCGAAAAATTCGGCGCATTCTTGCCGAAGGACGGCGTGGCGCGCACCGAGACGATGAACTGGCTGTTCTGGCAGATGGGCTCGGCGCCATTCATGGGTGGCGGCTTCGGCCATTTCTATGCGTACGCGCCGGAAAAGCTGCAATACCCGATCGACCGCTACGCGATGGAAACCAAGCGCCAGCTCGACGTGCTCGACCGCCATCTGGCCGACAACCGCTACATGGCCGGCGACGACTACACGATCGCCGATATGGCCATCTGGCCATGGTATGGCGGCATGGTGCTGGGACAGCTGTACGACGCGGCCACGTTCTTGTCCGTGCACGAGTACAAGCACGTCAAGCGCTGGGCCGATGCGATCGCAGCGCGCCCGGCCGTCGTGCGTGGGCGCAAGGTCAACCGGTCGTTCGGACCGGCGGAAGACCAGGTGCTGGAACGTCACAGCGCGGCTGACCTCGACTGACCGCCCTGCCCTGGGCGTGCTGCGCTGCACGCCCAGCCACCACACGCCCTGCCTCATGATTTGGGCGCGCGCTTCTTGTCCTGGCGCTTCGTCGCGCGCGCCTTGTGCTGCTCCCAGCGCGCAGCCGGCAGACGTGCATCCTGCAACGCGCTGGCACGCGTGTCGTGGTAATACGGCACGTCTGACCACGCTACTTCGACCACGACTTCACGCACGTCAGACAGTTGCTGCGTCTCGAACGCGAGCTCGTCAGGTTCGGCTGACCCGGCAGACCCGGCTGACCCGGCTGACCCGGCAGACCCGGCAGAGCGCGACAGCTTGACGATCCTGTCGGGCACGCTCAGGTGGATCTCGGCTTCGCTGCCCGGATCGACATGTCGGAACAGGGGCAACTTGCCAGCCAGACCAGGAATGACTTCGCGGCCCTCGTCGGACAGCGCCAGCGTCAGCGTGCGCGTGGTCGGATCGTAGCGCATCGCGCGCACGTCGGCCACATAATGCAGCGCCCGTGCCGCCTTGTTCTGCAGCCGCACGACGACCTGGAGGCGCGTATCTACCGGCGCCACCGACTGGATGGCTGCGGTCAGGTCGTCGGGTTTGCTGTCGTCGCTCACCATGTATCCCCCTTGTGGATCGTCTGCAATCGGCCCAGCACCCCAGCCACGGCCGTGATATCGGGAAACCGCTCGCCCAATCGCTGCCGGAAGCGGGTTTTACTTTTTGTCGTCTGCAATAGCGCGCGCTCGCAGAACCCCAGCTCGCGCCGTACTTGCGCGGCCGGCAACCCCGCCCACAATGTGCTGATCGGCACTTCGGGCGCCCATGCATCGAGCGCCTCGGTGAAGGCGCGGCCGATCGCCGGGGCGTCGGCGCCAGCCAGATACCGGGTCAGCAGCGCGTGCATCAGCCTGACCGGCGCAACGAGCGCCCACTGCATGTAAGGGCTGGGCCAGGCACGTTCGCGCAGCAATGCCATCAACTGCGCCGGCGCCTCGGCGGACTGCCCGGCCCCGCTTTCCCAATAGGCGCTGGTACGTTGCAAGGCGGCGCGGCGCTGCTCGGCGTGACCGCGATCGGCGTGCAGCGCGATGAATGCGGCGCCCAGCTGCGTGCTGCCCATGACGCAGCGGCCCCGCTCGACCATCATGTTCCAGAAGTCGAGCAAGGGCTCGACGAAGCCTTCGAGCAGCTGATGCCGGAGCGACTGATCGCCTGCCATGAGCGTGCAGGCCTGTGGTGAAAACGCGTAATAGTCGCGAAAAAAATGGTCGAAGAACGCATGCCCGACCTCGGTCCCGCGCACGAAGTGGTCGCGCGCGCAGCGCAGCTTCTGTACTTGCTGCGACCGGGGCGACCTGGACACGAGCGTGGCGATAATGCAGCAGCATTCTTCACCGTCAGATGCGAGCCTGCCGCAATGGATGCCGGGGTCGCGCAGCGTCGGGCTCGTACCCGCCCGGCTGGCCAGGTCGGTGCGCAGATCGTTCTCGTCGATGATGGCGGCGCGTTCTTCGGGTGACGACGGATCGCAGGCAACGGTCAGCGCCAGCAAGGTGTTATTGACGATGCGAAAGGCATGGGAAAACTCGTGGTACAGCGCGACAGGCGGGGATACGGGCAAATCGAGTACGCCGCCCGAGCCGTCTCTGGCCACGCAGATGGCCAGCTGGGTATCGTAGATGACGAGGCACTGCTCGGTGGGGTTGAGGCTGGCGCCGGGCAAGCCGCTCGACTTGGGCGGCAAGGCCGTGCCATTGTCGGCCATCGGTGTGCCATCGTCGAGTACCAGCGACTTGAGGCCGGCAACGACGATCGTGTCGACGTTGTTCGCGCCGCTGCCATAATTTGGCGAAAACGCCGTGTTGATCATTGCATCGAGTCGCAGCCGGGGTGGACCGTTGCCGGTTCGGGCGTAGACCAGGCGTTGCTTGCCGGCGGTCGGATCGGCCATGCCGAGACCGGTGTCGTTGGCGATGATCGCCATGTCGATGAAGCCTCGCGCCGGGTCGAGGTCGTCCGACCCGATGCCGGTCGCATCCTGCAGGATGAACGTGGCCATGGCGGCTACCCGATCGGCCGGTGTGGCGGCGGCAAAGGCTTCCAGTCCTGGCCCGTCGGCTGGCGCTCGCGGTACACCGGTGGCGGGCACACGGCCGGGCAAGGCTCTTGCGGCGGTGGCTCCGGCGGGCAGCAGGCCTGCACCTGCTCGAGGAGTTCGCGCTGACGGTCGACATCGCCGGCTTCGAGCGCATGCACGCGCTCACTGATGCCCTCGATGCGTGCCAATGATGCCTGCAGCGCCTCGTCAATGTGTAGCTGCCGGGCCAGCTTGCGCAGGATGCTGCACAGCAGCGTGTTGCTGTTGGCAAGCTCGCAGATGATCGTGTCGTTCTGCTTGCGGTGATGATCGAGCAGGCTGGCGGCGATGACCTGGACCTGGATCAGCGCAAACAAACCTTGCGACAGATTGGCGAAACCCGTCGCCAGCGTGGCATCGATCTGCAGCAGACGGCTGTTGGTCTGCACCAGCTCGCTGCGGATGTCGGCCGTGTTGTTCGCCGTGTTGACGGTGTTGGTCGAGATCTGATCGAGCCGCGCGTTGATCTGGTCGGCGACGTCCTGAAGGTTCGGCATGGGATCCTTTCGCACCGGGCATGTCCGGTGCAGCCACTGTAGGCCGCCCCTGCATGCCCGCACCAATGCCGCTCAAGCGTCACCACGGAACTTTGCTGACGGCCTTGCTCACGGCGCCGCCGCCGCGACCTCGAGCAGGAAGCGCTGCGCCATCAGCAGCGCCATCTCGTGCGCCGGCATCGGGCGCGCAATGAAGTAGCCCTGCACTTCATTGCAGTCCAGGCCGCGCAGGATGGCCAGTTGCTCGGCGGTTTCCACGCCCTCGGCCACGACCGACATGCCCAGTGCGTGCGCCATCGAGACGATCGCCTGGAAAAACACCTTGCCCTCTCTCGACCTGGCCAGCTCGTTGGTAAACGCGCGGTCGACCTTGAGCACGTCCATTTTCAGGCGCTGCAATTGCGACAGCGACGAGTAGCCGGTACCGAAGTCATCCACGTGCAGCTTCACGCCCAGCGCGCGCAGCGCCGCCAGTTCGGCCAGGATGTCGTCCTGGTCGCCCATCATCGCCGACTCGGTGATTTCCACCTCGATCAGGCTGGCGGGCACGCGGTAGCGCACCAGGGCCGCATGCAATTGCCGCTGCACGCCGCCACGCATGAACTGCTTGGGCGAGACATTGATCGACACGGGCACGAGCGGCACGCCGGCCTCGCGCCAGGCCGCCAGTTGCGCACATGCCTTGTCGATCACGGCCTCGCCGATGCGGATGATCAGGCCCGTCGCTTCGGCCAGCGGAATGAAGTCGCCCGGCGCGACCATTCCCAGCACCGGATGGCGCCAGCGCACCAGCGCTTCCATGCTCAGCAACTCGCCACTGCGGGCGTCGACGCGCGGCTGGTAATGCAGGACGAACTGGTCGCCTTCAAGCGCCTCGAGCATGCTCTGCTTGAGCCGCGCGCGCGAATTGAGCGTCGTCGACAATGACGGATCGAAGAAGCGGTATTGGCCCTTGCCGTCGTTCTTGCCGACATACATGGCGATGTCGCTGTGGCGCACCAGCGTCTCGGCATCGGTGCCATCGCGCGGGTACATGCTGATGCCGATCGACGCGCCCACTGCGTGCAGCTCGTCGCCCAGCAGGAACGGCACGCCGAACGCGTCGACGATGCGCGCCGCGACCGATGCTGCCTGGCGCTCGCCATCGCACGGCGTGAGCAGGACGACGAATTCGTCGCCGCCGAAACGCGCCACCTGGTCCGACGGCCGCAGCAGCGACAGCAGGCGCTGGGCCGCGCACTTGAGCACCGCATCGCCGGTAGCGTGGCCGTGCGAATCGTTGACGTGCTTGAATTCGTCCAGGTCGATGAACAGCAGCGCGGCGCCCATGCTGGCCCCCTGCGCCTGCGTCAGCATCTCGGGCATGCGTTCCAGGAAAGCGTGGCGGGTGGCCAGACCCGTCAATGTATCCTCGTTGGCCAGACGCTCGAGCTGCGACTCGTGGGCCTTGCGCTCGCTGATGTCCTGCAGCGTGACGGCCAGGCCATGACCGACCCGCACCAGGCGGCGCCGGCCCCAGCTGATGTTCAGGCGATTGTCGCTTGGCATCCTGCGGTCGTCTTCATGGAAGCCCGTCTCCATCGCCTTGCGGTAAGTGGCCAGCAAGTCTTCGCCGAACAGGCCCGCGTCGATCTCGGCCAGGCTCGCGCCGACCAGGTCGTCACGCGTCATGCCGTAGAAGAAGGCGCCACGCTCATTGCAATCGACGATGCGAAAGTCGACGATCTGCCCGTCGCGTCCGCGCATGGCTGCCGCCATATAGAAGCCGTCGTTGCCGCTTTCGGTGGCAGTGCGGTAGGCGCGCCGCACATCGTCCTGCTCCTTGCCGCGCTGCAGCGCGCGCTGCGCCAGCACGGCCCCGACCGCACCCAGCAGCATCAGGCACAGCGTGGCGGCAATCGCGCGATCGCGGCTGTCGGTCCAGTAGAGATTGCTTGCAGCCAGCGTTTCAGGGCTTGGCAGGCCGACCAGTGCGACCAGTGGATAGACCGGCGACTGGCGCCAGCCAAGCACGCGCGACTGACCATCGGCAAACCCATCGGCGCCATCGATCTCGCGCACGCCCTGCTCGCCCGACCAGGCGGCGCCGCGGCGCGGCAGCGTGGCCGTGTCGAAGAACGCAGCGCCGTCGCTGCGCTGCTCGACGCGCAGCCGCCCTTCGCTGCCGGCCAGCGCCACGATGCCGCCGGCGCCAAGCGTGGCCGGGCTGACAAACGATGTGAAATAGCGCGCATCCACTGCCATCATGATGACGCCGTCGAATTCATCGTCGCGGTCATCGAGCCGGCGCGTGAACAGCACCACGTCGTCGGCTGCACCGAACTGCGCCGGTGTGGCGCCGACCCGCAGTGCCGTCGAGTTGTTGTCGCGGTGGTGCGAAAAATACGGGCCGTCCGCCAGATCGGCGCCAACCAGCCCGGGGCGCGTGCTCGAACGCACGACGCCGCGGCGGTCGAGCACGGCGACCACGTGGAAGGCGCTGTCGGTGAACATGCCGTCACGGCGCATGTCCGCCAGGAGTTCCGGCTTGCGCGAGTTCTCCCAGCTGAACTTGAGCTGCATCGTGATCTGGTCCATCTGCGCGACCGAGCGCGTGATGTATTGCTCGTAGGCTTCGGCGTAGGCGGCAGCATCCTTGCGGACCTGGCCGGCAACGCGCGCCTGCTCGGCGTCCACCCGCGCCAGGGTCGCGCCCCACAGCGCAATGCAGAGCAGCACGGCAAGCAGCGGCCATGCCAGCACCAGATAGCGCTTGCTGCGATGTGGCGTGACGGAAGGGGCGATACGAGGGTGGTGATTCATGCTGCCAGAGAACGCTGCATGTCAGGTCGGTGCCAGCATGTAACCGGCGCCGCGCACGGTCTTGATCAGCGATTTGGCGCGGCCCAGCGCCTTGCGCAGGCGCAGCACGTGGACGTCGACAGTGCGCTGGTCGAGCGACTGGTGCGCGTCCCAGAGTTGTTCAAGCAATTGCGAGCGCGAAAAGACCTGGCCTGGATGGCACAGCAAAAAACGCAGCAGACGATATTCGGCGTGGCGTACTTCGACCCGGCTGTTGCCGACCTTGACGCTGCAGCTGAGCGGATCAAGTACCAGGCGACCCGAGCGCAGCAGGCGCGATTCGGGTGACAGCTCGCGCGCATCGCCAATCGGCGGCTGCGGGATGAATTCGGGATGCGCCACCGCTGCCGGCAATGCCGGCGGACGCTCGCCTTCGGCACATTCAGCCGCCAGCAGGATCACGGGCTGCTCGCGCAGGCGCCGGTCGCCGCGCAGGCGCGCCAGCAGGCGCATGCCGCCTTCGTTGCGCAGCATCGATTCCTGCAACAGAAGTGCAGGCCGTTCGCGGCCGATGAAGTCCCAGGCTTGCGCCAGACTCGGCACGTTATGCCAGACCCACTCGTCCTCGTGCAGTGAAAATTTGAGCAATTCGGCGATGGCCGGCTTGTCGTCAATCACCAGGACGATCGTGTTCGCCATTGTCATGGGATACCCAGTCTGTGAGATGCCGAGGTTGGATGTGCTGATAAAAAAATCCGGCAGTCAAGCTGCCGGATGGTTACATCACCTGCCTGATTACATGATCGCCTTGCCCGATGCATCTTTCAGGTTGGCTTTCCAGGCATCCTGCACTTGCTTGACGACGCTCGCTGGCATCGGGACGTAGTCCAGTTCAGCTGCTGCTGGTGCGCCGTTCTTGAAAGCCCAGTCGAAGAACTTGACGACTTCCTTGCCCTTGTTGGCATCAGCCTGTTCCTTGTGCATCAGGATGTACGACACGCCGGTGACTGGCCAGCTTTGCTTGCCGGCGCCGTCGGTCAGGACCACGCCGAAGCCTGGTGTCTTGTTCCACTCGGCGTTCGCGGCAGCTGCCTTGAACACGTCGTCGCTTGGCTGCAGGTCGACGCCTTCTTTATTGCGCAGCTGGGTGTGCGACAGCTTGTTCTTCTTGGCGTAAGCCCACTCGACGTAGCCGATCGAACCCTTGATACGCTGCACGTTGGCGGCGACGCCTTCATTGCCCTTGCCGCCCACGCCCACGGCCCACTTCACGGTGGTGCCCGAACCGATGCTTTCTTTCCAGGCCGGGCTGGTTTTCGCCAGGAAGTCGGTCCACAGGAACGAGGTGCCCGAGCTGTCGGCGCGGTGCACGACGGTGATGTCGGTATCCGGCAGCTTGACGCCCGGGTTCAGCGCGGCGATCGGTGCAGCATTCCACTTGGTGATCTTGCCCATGTAGATGTCGGCCAGCACTGGACCGGTCATTTTCAGCTGGCCTGGGGTCACGCCGTCGACGTTGACCACGGCAACCACGCCGCCCATGATGGCCGGGAACTGCATCAGGCCTTCTTTGTCCAGCTCATCTGCTTTGAGTGGCATGTCCGACGCGCCGAAGTCGACGGTCTTGGCCTTGATCTGCTTGATACCGGCGCCCGAACCCACCGACTGGTAGTTCAGACCATTGCCGGTCGCTGCCTTGTAACCCTCGGCCCACTTGGCGTAGATCGGGTACGGGAAGGTAGCGCCTGCACCGGTCATGTCGGCGGCAAACGAGGTCGTCATCACGAGTGCGGCAGCGGCGCCGGCGAGGATCTTTTTGAACATTGTTATTCCTTAGTTGAGGGATATGTTTTGCACTACGGGACAGAGAATAGCCTGCGAATATGACCTGTTTATGACTTCACAATCGACGTGTTCATGACGCCCGGGCGCATCATGTCGTGCCGCTGCGCTTGCGCTTTTGCTATCATGGGTTTTCCTTGTTAAACACTGGATGACACCATGCGCCCCTCGATCTCCCGTCCGGCCCGCGTCTTCTGCATCGCTGCCGTCTGCGTCGGCGCTGGCCTGTTGTCCGGCTGCGCCGCGCCCGAGCGCCTGCCGGATGCGCAATACAACCTCAGCGAGAGCCAAAGCCTGCTGCTGGCGCCCGAACAGCGCCTGAGCCTGACCTACGAAGGCGCCGACGACACCCGCTGCCCGGACAATGCACGCTGCATCGTGGCCGGGCGCGTGGCCTACCGCTTCACGCTGCGCATCCAGAACGTGGCGCAGGCGTTCTGGCTGGTGCCGGGCAAACCGGGCTTCACGTCGCCGGCGCTGCGCGGCGCGCGCGTCGAGCTCGACCGTTCGTTCGAGCCGCCGGCGCGCGGCATGATCGAGGCGAAGCCGGCGTCGTATCCGGTCGTGCTCAATATGTACGGTACGTAATCGTGCCGGCCCGCCCGCCGTTGACCGTCGCCCTGGCCTGCGGCCTGGTCCTGTCGATTGTCATTGCGCCCGCCACCGGCGCGCCCGTCGCGACGGGTCACGGCGGCGCCGTCGCCACCATCAGCGCGCAGGCCTCGCAAGCGGCGCTGACCATCCTGAACAATGGCGGCAATGCGGTCGATGCGGCCGTCGCCGCAGCGGCCACGCTGGGCGTGACGGATCCGTTCAGCTGCGGCATCGGTGGCGGCGGCTTCATGGTCATCTATCTGGCCAAGGACAAACGGGTGATCACGATCGACCACCGCGAGACGGCGCCAGCCAAGGCCGGCCCCACGCTGTTCGAGCGCGACGGCAAGCCGATCGACTTCGACACGGCCGTCGCCAGCGGCGCGGCAGTGGGTGTGCCGGGCACGGTGCGCGGCTGGCACGAGGCACTCGAACGCTACGGCAGCATGCGCTTCGCGCAAGTGCTGGCGCCGGCCATCGCGGTGGCCGACACGGGCTTTCGGGTCAACGCCACGTTCAATGGTCTGGTCGACCAGAACCTGGCCAAGTTCCGCCAGTTCACACCCACCAGCGCGCTGTATCTGCACAATGGCAAGGCCATTCCTACCGGCACGCTGCTGCGCAACCCCGATATAGCGCGGGCCTACCGCGCCATTGCCTCCGGCGGCGTCAAGGCATTCTATGAAGGCCCGATGGCGCGCGCGATCGTCGATACTGTCAACCGCCCGCCCGTGGCCAGGGGCGTCAATGTCCGCGCCGGCACGATGACGCTGGCCGACCTGGCCAACTACGAGGCACGCATCCGCCCCGCCCTGCGCAGCACCTATCGGGGTTATGAACTGTACGGGATGCCGCTGCCCAGCAGTGGCGGCGCGACGGTCGCGCATGCGCTCAACATCCTCGAAGGCTATGACCTGAAAGCCATGCCGCGCGCGCAGGCCGAGCACCTGTATATCGAAGCGAGCCGCTTCGCGTTTGCCGACCGCAACGCGTATCTGGCCGATCCCGAATACGTTGATGCACCGCTGGCGGGCTTTCTGTCAAAGGACTTCGCCGCCACGCGCCGTGCGCTGATCTCGCCGCAGAAGGCTGCGCCGGGGGCGGTAGCGGCCGGCAATCCGTATGCATTCCAGAATGATCCCAGCGTCCCGCTGCTCCCACCGGTGCGCGCCAGCATCCGGCCGCCACCGGAGAGTCTGCACACGACACACCTGACGGTGTCAGACAAGGACGGCAACGTGGTTGCGTACACGTTCACGATCGAATCGTGGGGCGGCAGCGGGATCGTCGTGCCGGGCTACGGCTTCCTGCTCAACAATGAGATGACCGACTTCGACTTCGCCGGCCCGCACCCCAACGTGCCCGAAGCCGGCAAGCGCCCCCGCTCCAGCATGGCGCCGACAATTGTGCTCAAGGATGGCAAGCCGGCATTTTCAGTGGGCAGCCCGGGCGGCGCGACCATCATCACGACCGTGCTGCAAACGATCGTCAACTACGTCGACTTCGGCATGCCGATGGACCGGGCGCTGGATGCCCCGCGCATCAGCCAGCGCAATGCGCCCGACACATCGGTCGAGCCAGGCTTTGCCGGCAGCGCGCAGGCAACAGCACTGGCGCGCTTCGGCCAGCGCTGGGAATCACCACCAGAAGAAATCGGCGCCGCCAATGCGCTGGTATTCAATGCCGACGGCACCGTGACCGCAGTCAGCGAAAGCAAGCGCCATGGCGCGGGTACGGCGCTGGTGCAGCGGCGCGGCCACTGACGCAAAAGCCGGGGTCAGGTCTGACATTCGGACACGGTCACAGCAATAGCCACGGCGGGTCTGACATTCAAAAGCCGGGGTCAGGTCTGACATTCGGACACGATCGCAGCAGTAACCATGGAACGGAAAGGCAGCCGTGACATTCGGCGCGAGGGAAATGGCGAACTAATGTAGAGGCCGTGTCCAAATGTCAGACCTGACCCCGGCTGTGCTGATGTGATCGTGTCCGAATGTCAGACCTGACCCCCGCTGTGACCCCGCTGTGTGACCCCGGCTGTGGTGAAGGGTCATCACCCGTGCCGCGCTACCATGTCGCGCACCTGCTGCGCCATCGTGTCGATGGAAAACGGCTTGGTCAGGATCGCCATGTCGGGGCCCAGCTGCCCGTTGTCGAGCAGGGCTGTTTCGGCATAGCCTGTAATGAACAGCACCTTCAGCTCGGGCCGCGCCACGCGCGCGGCGTCGGCCATCTGCCGCCCGTTCATCATGCCTGGCAAGCCGACGTCGGTGATCAGGAGATCGATGCGCGCGGCCGATTGCAGCACCTTCAGGCCGCTGGCGCCATCCTCGGCGTCCAGCACGCGGTAGCCCAGGTCTTCCAGCAGATCGACGACCAGCATACGCACGCTCGGCTCGTCGTCGACCACCAGGATCGTCTCGCCCCGGCCGTCGGGTGACGCCAGCGCCACGGGCAGCGCAGCATCGACGTCGTCGGCCTGGCCGCGATGGCGCGGCAGGTAAATGCCCACCGTGGTGCCGCGCCCCACCGCCGAATCGATGTGCACCTGGCCGCCGGACTGCTTGGCAAAGCCGTAGATCATCGACAGGCCCAGTCCCGTACCCTGTCCGATCGGCTTGGTCGTGAAGAACGGATCGAACGCCTTGGCCACCACGTCAGGCGCCATGCCGGTGCCGGCGTCGGACACCGACAACATCAGGTAGTCGCCAGGCGGCAGTTCGAGTGCGCTTGCATCGGCAGGATCGAGCTGGCGATTGGCCGTTTCGATGGTGATGCAACCGCCGGCCGGCATGGCGTCGCGCGCATTGATGCACAGGTTCAGCAGCGCATTTTCAAGCTGCGACTGGTCCACCAGCGCCGCCCACAGCGCGCGCTCGGCGCGTGGCTCTACCTGCACGCCAGGGCCGACCGTGCGCCGGATCATGTCGAGCATGCCCTCGATCATGGCGTTGACACAGATGGCCGTAGGCGCGAGCGTCTGGCGGCGCGAGAACGCCAGCAGCCGATGGGTCAGCGCTGCGGCACGCCGGGTCGCGCCCTGCGCCACGCCGATGTAGCGGTCGACATCGCCCACGCGGTCTTGCGCGATGCGGATCTTGACCAGGTCCAGGCTGCCCGCGATGCCGGCCAGCAGATTGTTGAAGTCGTGCGCCAGGCCGCCGGTGAGCTGGCCGACCGCTTCCATTTTCTGCGAGTGGCGCAACTGTTCCTGGGCGCGTTCGAGTTCGGCCTGGCGTTCGCGTTCGACCGTGATGTCGCGGCCAGTCGCATACGTCACGCTGCCCGCCGGTGCAGCGGCCCACGAAATCCAGCGGATCGAGCCATCCTTGTGGCGATAGCGGTTGACCAGGCGCGGCTGCTCACCCGCGGCCGCCGACAGGTAGCTGTCGACGGTCCGGGCATGGTCCTCGGCCACGACGAATTCATTGGCATGATGCCCGACGAGTTCGTTGGGCGTGTAACCGAGCAAGTGGCTCCAGGCCGGATTCACGCGCCTGAATACGCCATTGGCATCAATGGTAAGCAACAGGTCGGGTGAGGTGTCCCACATGCGGTCGCGTTCGGCCTGTGCTTCTTTTTCAAGGGTCACGTCACGCGCCGAGCAATACACCTTGCCGTCGTCCGGCACCGCCACCCACGATAACCAGCGCCAGCCGCCGGCCTTGTGGCGGTGGCGGTTTTCAAATCGCAGCGCCGGGATGTTGCGCTCGAGCGCATCGCGCCACACGGCCCGGGTCAGCGCGTGATCATCGGGATGGACAAACTCCATGAAGTGCGTGCGGGCGATCTCCTCCTCGGTCCAGCCCAGGCTGGATTCCCAGGCCGGGTTCGACGTTTCGACGAAGCCGTCAGCATTGAGCACGCCCAGGATGTCCGGGCTGACCTGCCAGGTGCGGCCACGCGCCAGCGCCTGGGCAATGACTTTCTGCTCGAGCTGCTCGTTGAGGGCGCGCAGTTTCAGGATCGCCTGGTCGCGTTCGGCCTCGACTGCGCGCCGGCCCTCGACGTCGATCAGCACGCCTGGGAACGACAGCCCGGTGCCATCCGGCGCCAGGTCGACCCGGCCGTTGGCTTCGATCCAGTAATAGCGCCCGTCCGTACGCTTGACCCGGTACTGGTGGGCATAATGACCGCCGCGCGCGATGACGGTGTTGATGGCCTGCGCCAGCCCGGCCTGGTCGTCGGGGTGGACCGTGGCGACGATCTGGGCCAGACTCAGGCCGACGCGCCCGAGCGCCGGGTCAAGGCCGAAAGCGCGCGCAAATGCCTCGTCGACCGTGAACCGGTCGGTTGGCAGATCCCAGAACCAGGTGCCGATGATGGCGCCGGCGGACAGCGCCAGTTGCACCCGTTCGGCATCGATGCGCGAATTGCTTTCGTGCTGACGCAACACAGCCTCATCGGCTGCCTGGCGGCGCCGGGTGAGAATGGTATCGGTGGTTTCAATACAGGTGCACAACAAGCCAAGGATCTCGCCGCCGTCGCCGCGCACCGGGCCGTACGAAAACGTGAACCAGGTGTGCTCGGCATAGCCCTTGCGCTGCATGACCAGCGGCAGGTCGTGCATCTTGTACGATTCGCCCCCGACCAGCGTGCGGTCGACCAGCGGCTCAAGCACGTCCCAGATTTCGGGCCAGGCGGCCTGGAAGCTGCCGCCCAGTGCATGCGGGTGCTTGTCGCACAGGATCTCGGCGTAGGAATCGTTGTACAGGAGGGTTTGTTCGGCGCCCCAGACCAGAAAACTGGGGAAGGCCGAACCGAGCACGATGCTCACGCCAGTGCGCAGCGTGGCCGGCCAGCCGGCAATGGGGCCGAGCGGCGTGGCCGCCCAGTCATAATCGCGAATCGCAGCGCCGAGCGCCCCGCCATCGACAGGAAATGCGATCGAATCACGCATGGGATCGACAGGCTGCGGGGCCGGCTGTCAGCGGACATGGGGTGCGCACGCTCATGATGCCGGCATTATGGCATGGGCAGCGCGCCCGCTTGCACTACGCTGCGCTACGCTGCGATGGCGATGCGCTGCTGTGCCTTGTGCCCGAGCGCGCGCCCGTGCTGGTGCCCGTCCGCTTGCGCATCGACCTTGAACACGCTGACCATCTGCTGCAGCGCGTGGGCCTGCTCCTGCAGCGCACCGGTGGCGGCCGCCGCTTCTTCAACCAGCGCCGCGTTCTGCTGGGTCGCCTGGTCCATCAGGCTGACCGCTTCGTTGATCTGACCGATGCCCGACGTCTGCTCTTCGCCTGCAGCCAGGATCTCGGCCATGATGTCGGAGACCCGCTTCACGCTGGAGACGATTTCGTTCATCGTGGTGCCGGTGCTGTCGACCAGGACCGTACCCGCCTCGACATTGGTCACCGACGTGCCGATCAATTCCTTGATCTCTTTCGCCGCCGCGGCCGAACGCTGCGCCAGGTTGCGCACTTCGCTGGCCACGACCGCGAAACCGCGGCCCTGCTCACCGGCGCGCGCCGCTTCCACGGCCGCATTGAGCGCCAGGATATTGGTCTGGAACGCGATGCCGTCAATGACTGAAATGATGTCGACGATGCGCTTGGAGGACGCATTGATCGCGCTCATGGTCTCGACCACGTCCGACACCAGCTTGCCGCCACGTACCGCCACTTCGGATGCCGAGCGCGCCACATTGTTGGCCTGACGAACGTTGTCGGCATTGTGCTGCACGGTGCTGGTCAGTTCTTCGAGCGAGGACGCGGTTTCTTCCAGGCTGCTGGCCTGCTGCTCGGTGCGACCCGACAGGTTCATGTTGCCTGCAGCGATTTCGGCGCTGGCGGTCGCGATCGACATGCTGCTGTCACGCACGCTGCGCACGGTGCCGGACAATTGCTCCTGCATCGTGGCCAGACCGCTGAGCAGCGCGCCCATTTCATCCTGACGATCGACGACGACCGTCGTCGACAAATCACCATGGGCCATCGCGTCAAAGTGAGCAATCGCCTGTTCGAGCGGCCGCATGATTGCGCGCAGCAATAGCACCGACGACACGATCGCCAGCACGAGACCAAAGACCACGCTCAGACCTGCAGCCCACATTAATGTCGTAAACAGCGCCAGGCTGGACTCGAACTCATGGCGGGCGGTGGCCAGCTGGTAGTCGTCCAGCGCCACTGACGCCTTGTCAAAGATACCGTACAACGCCGTCATCTCTTTCATCGACAGCGCTTCGATGCGCTCGCTATTACCCTGCTCGAGGGCGGTAGTCAGCGCCAGCATGCCGTCGTTGATGTAGCGTGTCCGTTCGGTTTCCAGCGTCTTGGCCAGTTCCGCCTCTTCACCACTGCGCGACAAGGCCAGGTAGGTTTGCCACGATTTGTTGGCGTCGTCGATGAAGCCCTTGGCGCGTGAGAGCGTCTTGGCGAGGTCAGGCGCATCCGGATGGAACACGCCGCGGTCCAGGCCGAAACGGGCGCGGTTCAGAAAGTTCTTGGAGTTGTTGATCGCGATGCTCGAGGCGAGCTGGTTGCTGTATACCTGCTCAAGCGCGGCATGATTGGAGCGCATGCCATAGATGCCGAGCACGCCGATTGCGGCAATCAGAAGGCCGAGGACCGCCAGCGTGGCGATCAGTCGAAAACGCAATGTTAATTTGGAAAGCATGGAGACCCTGGGTAAGTTTTCTTGCGCGAAGTAAATTTCGGAACAAACGGACGATAGCCCGAAGTGATTACTTCTTGGTAGAAAATAGAGTCTGCCGTTCAATATACCAATAATTAGTTGTCTATCAGCAACATTTAGGTAATATGCTGATCGGCTTCTTCGGCAATCTTGGTGGGAACACCACGCCGTATCGGGGGATATGCCCGTCAGTTCTCGCCAGCGCCGATGTACGGGCATATCCCCTGCCAGGCAGCCATAAAAAAACCGGGGCACAAGGCCCCGGTTCTCGGTATCAAACAACGCTATCGATTACAAATGCACTGAAATCTGCGGCATCAGATCGTCGAACGTACGGCCATTGCCGTTCTCGCCGATCGCATGCATCTTCCACTCGCCGCCATGGCGGTACAGCTTGGCCATGATCTGCGCCGAGTGCGAACCCGTCACCGACAGGTTGAAGCGCGCGACTTCCTGCTGGTTGGCTGCATTGATCAGGCGGCAGTAAGCGTTTTCGACCGTGGCAAAGGTCTGCCCGGTGAAGCTGTTGACCGTGAAGACCAGCGCCTTGACCGATGCCGGCACGGCGCTCAGGTCGACAGTGATCTGTTCGTCGTCGCCATCACCGGCGCCGGTGCGGTTGTCGCCCGTGTGCACGATGCTGCCGTCCTTGCTCTTGAGCTGGCGGAACCAGATCACGTCCACCGGCTTGTTCGACTCATCGAACATGACCACGGATGCGTCGAGGTCGACGGCGTCCGACTTGCCGCCACCAAAGCCGAAGAAACCCTTCGACTTGATCGCATCCCAACCCAGACCCATGGTCACGCGGGACAGGCCGCCACCGGCTTCCTTGTCCAGAGAGATTTTCTGGCCTTTTTGCAGATTGACTGACATTGTGTTCCTCCGTTATTTCGCTGGCTGCTGCATCCAGGCTTTGAATGCAGTGCGGTTGCGCGAACATACATACACCTTGCCACGACCCGAGAAGCGCAGGACCATGCCC
Source organism: Oxalobacteraceae sp. CFBP 13730 (assembly GCA_014841835.1). Lineage (GTDB taxonomy): Bacteria > Pseudomonadota > Gammaproteobacteria > Burkholderiales > Burkholderiaceae_D > Telluria. The sequence continues at coordinate 1,180,042 of JACYUQ010000001.1, forward strand.
TCGCCGCTGGTCTGGCTGTTGATCAGGTTACCCAGGAAGCCGCCGCTGGTGCCGGTCGTGATCGAAATCTCGTAGCGCAGCGTGCTGTCCCAGCACACCACGTGGGAATTATCGATGATCGCGTCCTTGCCCGGCTCGACATCCAGCACCGACATCGAGCCGAAGCCCGACACCACCACCTGGCCCTGGCCACCCGTTTCGGTGACGAAGAAGCCGCCACTGTTGGCGAACAGCGCATTGCCCAGGCTTTGCGTGCGCACCTTGAGGTCGACGCCGGACGTGGCCGCGACAAACGCGCCATCGCTGATGATGTAGTGGTTCGGACCGACATCGACCGTCTGCATCGCACCCGGCAGGGTTGGCGACAGCAGGCAGTCGCCATCGCCGCGCGTGGCTTCGATGTGCTGCTGGAAGAACGACTCGCCGTTGGCAAAGGTGCGCATCAGCGCACTACCGAGCCCGCCCTTCATCTTGCCTTTGAGGTCGAGGGTCGATTCCATCATCACCATTGCGTCGGATTCGCAATAGATGGTCTCGCCCTGCTTCATCGACACATGAAGGAAAGGATCGACGTCCCCGGTCACGGTAAATACTGGCATTTGGCTTCCTTAGAATGAGGTTCCACGCAGGGCGCCTCTGTAGAAGGGCCCTGGCTTGAATGATTAAACGTTGACGCCGTAGTTGCGGGCGAGTGGGCCCAGGCCGCCGGCAAAGCCCTGGCCGATCGCGCGGAATTTCCAGTCCGCGCCGTTGCGGTAGACCTCACCGAAGATCATTGCAGCTTCGGTCGAACCGTCTTCCGACAGGTCGTAGCGCGCGACTTCGGCGTTGGTGGCGTTGTTGACGCAGCGGATGAACGCCTTGCCGACCATGCCGAAGTTCTGGCGACGGGTTTCGGCATCGTGAATGGTCACGCCCAGGACGACCTTGTCGACGTCAGCCGGAACCTTGGTCAGGTCGATGGTGACGAATTCATCGTCGCCGTCGCCGGCGCCGGTCGTGTTGTCGCCCGAGTGGACGATCGAACCGTCGCTCGACTTCAGGTTGTTATAGAAGATGAAGTCGCCATCCGAACGGACCTTGCCGGACGAATTGAGCAGGAACACGGCGCCGTCGAGGTCGAAGGCTGCGCCGTCGGTGGCGCGGATGTCCCAGCCGAGTGCGACTTTCAGTGAAGTCAGGCCTGGCGCTTCTTTGGAAAGGTTGACGTTGCCGCCTTTTTGCAGACTGATTGCCATGGTGAGAATCTCCTAAATAGTGAACACCGGGTTGCAAGCGCCGCGAGCTGGTGTTCTGCCACTCGCAGCGAATTCTGTATTGGGCCGGCATGCATGCCGCCGGCCCGGTTACCGCTTACGCGCCGCCGAGTGCGGCGTGCTTCTTCTTGTACTGAATCGAGCTCCACAGCGATGCCAGGATGAAGGCCACGCCCACACCGCCGGTGATCAGCTCTGGCACATGCCACTTCATACTGGCCAGCATGATCACGGCCAGGATACCGATCGCGTAGTGCGCGCCGTGCTCCAGGTAGACGTATTCATCGAGCGTGCCCTTGCGCACCAGGAACACGGTCATCGAACGCACGAACATCGCGCCGATTGCCAGGCCCAGCATGATGATCACGACGTCGCTGGTGATCGCGAACGCGCCGATCACGCCGTCGAACGAGAACGACGCATCCAGCACTTCGAGGTACAGGAAACCACCGATACCGCCTTTTTTGACCGCGTCACCGACAGCGCCTTCACCCGATTCGCTCTTTTCCAGCAGGCTGCTGAGCATATCGACAGCAACATAGACCAGGATGCCCCACATACCGGCGATCGCAACGACCATCTTCTGCGCTTCATCAACATACGTCAGGCTGAACAGCAGCGCGGCGATGGCGATCATGACGGCGATCGACGACACCTTGCCGAGCGAACCCAGTTTTGCTTCGAAGTTGCCCAGCCAGTGGGTTTCTTTTTCATCGTCCAGCATGAAGTTCAGGAACACCAGCAGCAGGAACATGCCGCCGAATGCCGCCACTTCAGCGTGGTGGTTGGTCAGGTGCATCGAGAAGGCTTTTGGATTGGTCAGTGCCAGGTTCCAGACTTCCGCCGCACCCAGGTCGGCAGCCACGGCCACGATGACCAGCGGGAACACCAGACGCATGCCGAACACGGCGATGATGATGCCGACGCCCAGGAACAGCTTGATCCAGAACTCGTCCCAGGTCTTGAGGACCGAGGCGTTGACCACCGCGTTATCGAACGACAGCGACACTTCCATGACCGCCAGAATGGCCGCCACACCCAGCGCGGTAATCATGCCCGACGTGCCACCATGATCGAATCCCCACCAGGCCGCGAGGGCAAGGCAGACCGCGGTCACGATGAATGACCAGGTAAAGTACTTCATTAATATTCCCCTCTTATGATTTATGAAAAACGGTGCTGACGAACAATTGTAAAGGTTGCCATGCGATTGAAAAAGCGAAGATAATTGGAAGATTACTTCCGAAAAACAGAAGCCATGAGCCACGCACTCCCCAATTTCCGTCACCTCTATTACTTCTGGGTGGTTGCCAAGGAAGGCAGCATTACACGCGCCGCCGAGCGCCTTGGCCTGGCCATCCAGACAGTGAGTACGCAGCTTACCTTACTTGAACAGGCGTTCGGCAAGGCACTGTTCACGCAGCAGGGCCGGCGCCTCAATCTGACCGAAGCCGGTCGTTTGGCACTGTCGTACGCGGACCAGATCTTCCTGCTGGGCGAGCAGATGCAGGAGGCGCTGGACGCTTCCGACAGCACGCGCATCCGCCTGGCGGTGGGCATTTCCGATTCGCTGCCCAAGTTCACGGCCTACCGCCTGCTTGAGGTCACGACCCAGCTGGCCACGCCGGTGCGCCTGGTGTGCCACGAAGACCAGTACGAGGCGCTGCTGGGCGACCTGGCGCTGCACAAGCTCGATGTCGTACTGACCGACCGCGCCGTGCCCACCGGCACCACGCTGCGCGTGTTCAGCCACCTGCTGTCCGAAAGCGAGATGTTCGTCGTCGGCGCCCCGGCCCTGGCGCACGAGTACCGAGACGATTTTCCGGCGTCGCTGCACGGTGCGCCATTCCTGCTACCCACGCGCAACAACGCCCTGCGCGGCAAGATCGACGACTGGTTCGAGCGCCATGCGATCCGGCCCGACGTGGTCGGTGAATTCGAAGACAACGCGTTATTGAATACCTTTGGCCGGCGCGGCCTGGGGCTGTTCTTCACGCCGGCCGCGCCCGCTGCCGACATCGATTACCAGCTCGGCGCCGAGCTGGTTGGCCGGGTGCCGGAGGTGCGCGAACACTTCTATGCGATCTCGAACGAGCGCAAGATCAAGCATCCGGCGGTCGAGGCAATCCTGTCAGCCGTGCACAAAGGCGCGTTAGCAGACGGATAAGGGCCGTGTTGGGTTGTACAATGCCCTCTTGCTTTGCCTTTTGTTAATACATCTCCAGCATGGAAAATATCCTCTTCCTCGTTCTCGCCCTGTTCCTGGTCGCGCTGAACGGCCTGTTCGTCGCCGCCGAATTCAGTATCGTCACGCTGCGCAAGACCCGCGTGAACGCCATCGCCAAGACCACCGGCCTGCGCGGGCGCATCCTGGAGAAAGTCCACGGCAAGCTCGACGCCTACCTGTCGGCCTGCCAGCTGGGCATCACGCTGGCATCGCTGGGTCTGGGCTGGGTCGGCGAGCCGGCCTTTGCCAGCCTGCTCGAACCGGTGTTCGCGTTTATCGGCGTCACGTCCGAAGAGCTGATCCACAGCATTTCGTTCATCGTCGCGTTCTCGGTGATTTCGTTCCTGCACATCGTGGTCGGCGAACTGGCCCCGAAAACGCTGGCGATCCGGCTGCCGGAATCGGTAGCGCTGTGGTGCGCGATCCCGCTGTACGCGTTCTACTGGGCCATGTACCCGGCGATCGCCCTGCTCAATGCCAGCGCGAATACGCTGCTGCGCGTGGCGGGCCTGGCTGGCAAAGGCGGGCATGACCATCACTACTCGCTCGACGAACTCAAACTCATCCTGCGCACCAGCAACCCGGCCGAAAAGATCACGCAGGACGACCGCAATATCCTGGCCCAGTCGCTCGACTTCAGCCAGCTGGCCGTGTCCGAGCTGATGCGCCCGATCAACGAAGTCAGCGCCCTGTACGCCAGCCGCTCGCTCGAGCAGAACCTGGAAACCGTGCGCCGCAACCGCTTTTCGCGCTACCCGTATTTCGACAAGGACGGCGAGGAAGTCATCGGCATCGTCCACCTGAAAGACCTGTATTTTGCGTTGCAGTCGGGCCGGCCCATTGGCGATCTGACCCAGTTCCTGCGGCCGGTCGAATCGATTTCGGCGCGCACGCCGGCCCAGGACATCTTCCGGCGCTTCCGCGGCGGTGCACCCCACTTCGCGCTGATCGGCGAAAAGGGCAAGCGCCCGGTCGGCTTCGTCACGCTCGACAATCTGCTGGGGGCGATGGTCGGCGAGATCCGCGACGAGTTCCGGATGAACGAAAACGATTGGCTCAAGCAGGCCGATGGCACCTGGATCGGCAAGGCCAGCCTGCCGATCTTCTCGCTCGAACGCCTGCTGGGCATCGACATCGACAACGAACAGATGGGGCTGGACGACGTGGAATCGGTCGGCGGCCTGTTGATGGCCAAGCTGGGCGACATCCCCAAGCAGGGCCAGCGCATCGGCTTCCCGCAGTTCGATGTCGTGGTCAAAAAGATGAATGGCCCGCGCATTCTGCTCGTCAAGGTGATCCCGCAATTGACCCGCGCGGGCGAGAACGACGACCACGACTAACCGCCTTTTACATCGGCCTTGCTGACATTACACAAGAATGATGCTATTTTTTGTGTATATCTGCGTGAACCGACGAGAGGCATTCAATGTCCGCCCAGCTTCGCCACAACGTTCACCTTGCCGGCCGGGGCGCCGCCACGATGGTGTTTGCCCACGGTTTCGGGTGCGACCAGACCATGTGGCGCCACCTCGCCCCCGCCTACCAGCACCGGTATCGGGTTCTTACCTACGATCTCGCGGGCTCCGGTGGCTCCGACCTGTCAGCCTATGACCATGTTCGCCATGGATCGCTGCACGGTCACGCCGACGACCTGCTCGGGCTGATCGACGCCCATGCCAGCGGTCCGGTCGTGTTTGTAGGCCATTCGGTGGGTGCGACGATTGGCATGCTGGCCACGATCGCCGCGCCCGAGCGCTTTGCCGCGCAGATCATGGTCAGTCCGTCGCCCTGCTACATCAACGACGGCGACTATACCGGCGGCTTCACGCGCGACGACATCGACGAACTGCTCGAGACGATGGAGACGAATTTCATCACCTGGTCGCACAGCCTTGCACCCACCATCATGGGCGCGCCCAACCAGCCTCACTTGGCCTCCGGGCTGACGGCCAGTTTCTGCCGCAACGATCCCGAGATCGCCCATCACTTTGCCAGCGTCACGTTCCGCTCGGACCACCGTCTTGATGCGCCCAGGTCCACGACGCCCGCGCTGATCCTGCAATGCAGCGATGACCTGATCGCGCCGCGCACGGCTGGCCAATGGCTGCACCAGAACCTGCAGCGCAGCACGTTCGCGATGGTACCGAACGTCGGCCACTGCCCGCACATGAGTGCCCCGACCAACGTCTCGGCCGCCATCGACGCCTTCTTCGCACAGCAGTCAAGCTGACCATCCATGAACGCCGCCCTCACCGCGACCGACCTGTTCTTCGACCAGGCTGCTTGCGGCCTGATGGCAACCGATGCACACGGCATGATCCTCACGGCCAACGCCAGCCTGCATGCGTGGCTCGGCATGGCACCCGGGGCGCTGGTCGGCACGCGCCTGCACGACCTGCTGCCGGCCAGCGCCCGCCTGTTTCACTACACGTGCTGCGTCCCACGCTTGCAGAACGAAGGCGCGGCGCATGACATCCAGATCGACCTGTTGAAGCCAGGTGGCGCGCGGCTGCCGGTGCTGCTTCAACTCGTGCGCCAGCGTGATGGCGACCGCGAGATCGACCATTGGGCGCTGTTTCGCGCCGGTGGGCGGCACAGCTACGAAAACGCGCTGCTGTGCCGGTCGGAAGCGGCGGACGACGCACGCGATGCGCAGCACCAGCGCGACCTGCAACTACGCGCGGTGAACACGCAGCTGTCGGCGGCCGACCTGCGCAAGGATGAATTTCTGGCCACGCTGTCGCACGAGCTGCGCAATCCGCTCGCGCCGATGCGCAGCGCGCTCGACGTGCTCAAGATCAAGCATGGGAATGACGACGACGCGCGCGTGATCGGCGCGTTCGACCGCCAGTTGCGGCACCTGACGCGCCTGGTGGACGACCTGATGGAGGTCTCGCGCATTACCCAGAACCGCATGCAGCTGCGGCGCGCCCCGGTCGACATGGCGGCGCTGACGCGCGGCGCGGTGCACGACATGGCGCCGGTGATGACGGCCGCGCGCCACGTGCTGCGCCTGACGCTGCCAGATGCGCCGCTGACCGTCGACGGCGACGCCACGCGCCTGGCGCAGGTCGTGATCAACCTGCTGGGTAACGCAGCCAAGTACACACCGGATGGCGGGCTGATCGATGTTGAACTGGCCGGTTCGGATGGCCACGCCGAACTGCGCGTGCGCGACAACGGCATCGGCATCCCGGCGGATGCCCTGGGAACGATCTTTCAGTTATTCACGCAGCTCGAACCAGGGCGCGAACGCGCCTGCGGCGGCCTGGGCATCGGCCTGGCGCTGGCGCGCGGCATCGCCCTGCTGCATGGCGGCGAGATCCTGGTCGAGAGCGACGGACCGGGCCGCGGCAGCCAGTTCACGCTGCGCCTGCCGCTGATCGCGGGTTGCGCGGTGGTGGAAGAAATAGCAACGGCACCTGGCCAGCCGGCGCCACTGCGGGTGCTGGTGGTGGATGACAATGTCGATGCGGCCGAGACGATGGCGACGATGCTCGAGCTGTTCGGCTGCACGACGCTGCTGGCGCATACGGCAGCGGGCGCGCTGGCGCTGGCGCCGGATTTCTTGCCCGAAGTGGCGCTGCTCGATATCGGCCTGCCCGACTTCAATGGCTACGAACTGGCGCGGCGCCTGCGCGGGCTGGATGCCTGCGCCAGTACCAAACTGATTGCGGCCACCGGCTGGGGCCAGGAGCGCGACCGGCAACTGGCGCGCGATGCGGGGTTCGACCACCACCTGACCAAGCCGATCGATATCGAGCGGCTGCGCTTGCTGCTACAGTAAGCACCTGTTCCTCACCGGTATCGACACCATGACCCGCGCCTTGTCCCTGAACCTTCTCGCAGCAGGCTTGCTGTCACTGGCCACGCTGGTCGCGGTCCCCGCCCCCGCCCATGCGTGCGAGCGCGTCTACCCGCAGGCCAATGGCGACGACCGCACGCGCCATGTGCGCCTGTCGGCCGGCTGGCCCGATGCACAGATCCTGCAGAACCTGAAGCTCAATCTCGACCGGGCCGACGTCAGGCGCAGCGAGAGTTCGGGCACGGTCAGCGTCCAGTACACGTACTTTCACAAGACGGTCGTGATCACGCGTTCGGCAAAAGGCGTCGAGGTGCAGCTGTCAGAGAAGGATCGGGAGAAGCTCGTCTGGCAGCTGGGAGTGTGCTGAACTGTGTAAGGGGCGAAGCCTGGCGCTTCGCCCCGTGCATCCGTTATACAGCCACGATCTTGCGGTTCGCCACGCCCGGCAACATGCGCAGCGTCTTGCCGACGACCGCCTTGTAGGTTTTGGACGTGACCGTATCGACGTAGCGGTACTCGGCCCGGGCTTCGGTCGGCGTGACCGTCAGCACGACGAAACCGCGCGAGGCCGTCTCGGCGTATTGCAGCGGCCCGATCAGCTGCTCCATGCCGCCTGCCACAGTGGCCGGCGCGATCGTCGGGAAATAGGTCTCGAAACCGGGCGAGGTCACGGCAGGCACGCCAAATTCAACGCCCACTGCCCGCCCCTGCTGGTCGGCCAGATCGCTGGCCCAGGCATTGTGGGTGTCGCCCGCCAGCACCACCATGTTCTTGTTCAGCGTCTGCGCCATGTTCAGCACCGTCTCGCGCGCAGCATGGTAACCGTCCCAGGCATCGAGGTTGTACGGCACCGGCGTGGCCGTGAGCAGCTGCTGTTCGGCAGCGCTCAGTGCGACACCGGCCTTGACCTTGGCGGCAATCGCGAAGTACGCCGGATAGCCCGTGGTGCCCAGCACCATCGGCGCCGGCAGCAGCATGCGCGCCATCAGTACCTGCTGGCCCAGGATCTGCCAGGTGGCCGTCGACTTGCTCATCTGGTTGCGCAGCCAGGTGGTCTGCTCCGTACCCATCAGCTGGCGCGCAGGGTTCGTGACGTCGGCAGTGAACGCGGCGCTGTTGAAGCTGCGGTCCGCGCCGACATAGCTGGCCAGGGCCAGCTGCTTGTCGCGACCGATCACGCGCGTGTCGAGCATGTGCAGCGAAATCAGGTTACCGAAATCGAACGAGCGGTAGATCTTGTCCGGCTTCGCGGCGTCCGGCACGCGGATCGGCATCCACTCGTGATATGCCTGGATCGCCATCTGGCGCCGCGCCGACCACAGACCTTCCGTGGCCGGGTCGTGGTTCTCGGCGCCGCCGCTCCAGGTGTCGTTGGTCAGTTCATGGTCATCCCAGACGGCGATGAAGGGCATGCGCGCATGCACCGCCTGCAGGTCGGGGTCGGTGCGGTATTGCTGGAAGCGGATCCGGTAATCGGTCAGCGTGATGATCTCGGTGGCCGGCTTCGACACGCGACCAAGCGTGCCCGCGTTCTGCGACGCATAACCGCCGGCGGCGTATTCGTAGATGTAGTCGCCCAGGTGCAGGCCGACATCGATATCGTCGAACCTGGCAGCGTCGGCGTACACGTTGAAGTAGCCGGCCGGGTAGTTCGAGCAGCTGAACACGGCAAAGCGCACGCGTGACACGCTGCCGGTCGGCAGCGTCTTGGTACGGCCCACCGGCGAGAGCTGGCCGTAGCAACCGAAGCGGTAGAAATAGCTGCGGTTGGCCGTCAGGCCGGTCGCATCCACTTTTACCGTGAAGTCGCTGGCGCTGCCCGTGCGCAGGCTGCCCGAGGCCACCGTACGCGAAAAGTCGCTGGTCTCGGAGATCTCCCAGCCGACGTCGATGTCGCCGGCACCGGTGGCCGTGATGCGCGTCCACAGGATGACGCGGTCGGCCAGCGGATCGCCGCTGGCCACGCCATGCGCGAAGCTGACGACGCGGTCGTCGCCATCACCGCCGCAGGCCGCGAGCGGGAGCGTGGACACGGCGACGGTGCCGAGCGAAAAGGTACGAATGAAATTGCGACGTGAATGCGATTGGTTCATGGGATGACAATTGGCAAAGGTGAAAGACGGCAAATCTTAGCCAGCGCCGATGACGCTCTGATGACGTCATCGATGCAACGGGCATGGAAGTGCCAGGCATGAAAGAACGCCCGGTCGGACATGCCGACCGGGCGTCGATGGTGCGCGTGTGATCAGGCCTGCTTGCGCTTTTTCAGTCCGATGATGCCGGCCAGACCCAGGCCCAGCAGCGCCAGCGAATGCGGCTCGGGCACTGGCGTCGCCGGCCCGAATACGGCGTCGCGCGCAGTGACGGCGATGTCCGGATAGTTCGTGAAGACGCCGTCCACACCGAGGTTGTAGGCAGCCTCATAGCTGGCGGGGTTGTTCAGGAAGGTGTACGGCGTGACCGTCATGCCGGCATCATGCGCGGCCTGTACGCAGGCTGCGCTGAGCTGGCCCGACGACGGACCGATGCCGTCGGCGATGGCGGCGACCGCTGCCGCTCCTGCCGCCGTGGTGGGACAGACGCCCAGATAGCTGACCGGAATGGACGAGTTGGCGTTCAGATACTCTACCTGCGCCGCGTTGAAGGACTGCGTCAGGGCGCGGCCCGCCGTCGTGAAGTAGCCGTTGTACTTCGCATTGCTCAGGCCCGCCAGGATGGCCTCGGCCACGTCCAGCCCGCCCTGCTTGGCTTCCGGGAAGACGCCGATGGCGACGCCGGTCTCGATGAAGTAGTTATAGGCCAGGTCGAGGAAAGCATCGTAGGACGTGAAGCTGTACGAAATGGCCGGGTCGAAATAGGTCTTGTCGGTGCAGTAGCCGTTGGCGTTGCGGCACGTCACGGACAACTGCTCCAGCTGCGCCAGCGTGAATTTGCGCACGTCGTAGGTCCCGTTGCTGGAACGCAGGGCGGCGATCTCGGGGTGCGTCGCCGCAAACGCGACGACATTGGTCGTGGCATTCAACGTGCCGTCATGCAGCATCACCGCCTTGTTGTCGGCGGTCAGGTACACATCGCCCTCGATATAGTCAGCGCCCATCCGCATGGCGAGCTGGTACGACTGCACCGACTCTTCCGGCAGATACCCGCTGGCGCCGCGGTGAGAAATGACCAGCGGACGTTCTCCCGTGAGAGTCGACACGGGCATGGCATGGCCGGCGACCGGCGCGAACAGCAAGGCCGCGAGCGGCAACAGTCCGAGATGCGACGTTTTCATAAAAGCAAACCCTCTTCAAATGTTATGAGTTATTTTGCGCAAGCAAGAGGCCGCAGGGCGGGAGCAGCCGGACTGCCTGGCTCCACTGCCTCGCGCTACAGGCGGGCGCATCAGAAGTTGTCAAAGCCATCCTGGCGGCGCTGACGGGGGGATGCTAATTCGGCATGATGACAGTGGCATGAATTCGGACACCAATGTGTTGTTGATGCAGCCACATTCCGGGAATGACCGGTGGGTATCGATCAGCGGACTGATTTGCGGGTAACGCACCGACGCCATAGCGATACTGCCACCTTGTAAGAAATATCCTACAAGGCATCTTTACGCGTTAGACTCGTGAGCGATGCTGCTACCTGCAGACTGTTCTTGCCGGGCGTGATTGCTCGATTGATGCAGGCAATAGCGCCAAGCCCCGGGGTTGACTAACCGCCCATCTCCTTTTCATCACACACACGTTTGTTACAGGACCTTCTGCGCAAGGGCTGGCAGCAACAGGAAGGCATCTCTCATGGAGCAGTCCTTGCCCACGTTCGCAGCAAAATCCGACACATGGCTATCCAAATTGGGGCCTGGCCTGATCACCGGCGCGGCAGACGACGATCCAAGCGGTATCGCGACCTACTCGCAGGCCGGTGCGCAGTTCGGTTTCGGGTTGCTGTGGACGCTGTTATTTACCTATCCGCTGATGGTGGGGATTCAGGTTGTCAGCGCTCGAATCGGTGTAGTAACGGGCCATGGTTTGGCCACCAACATCCGGCGGCACTATTCGAAGGCGTTGTTGTATGCGATCGTCATGCTTTTGCTGATGGCAAACATCATCAATATCGCCGCCGATATCGCGGCAATGGGCGACGCCCTGCGGCTGGTATTGGGAGGGCCTGCGCACCTGTACGCGATCGGCTTCGGCGCACTGTCCGCAGTGCTGCAGGTGATGATTCCCTACACCCGCTACGTGCGCATCCTGAAATGGATGACCCTGGCACTGCTGGCCTACGTCGCGACCGTGTTCGTTGTCAGAGTGCCGTGGGCCACGGTGGCGGTCGGCCTGATCACGTTCCCGCAGCTGCCCTGGAAGGCAGCATATATCACGACCATTGTTGCAGTATTCGGCACCACGATCAGCCCGTATCTGTTTTTTTGGCAGTCATCGCAAGAAGTCGAAAACCTGCGTGCGCTACCCGATGCCCGGGCGCTGAAATATGCGCCGGCCGAAGCGAAGGCAAGCCTCGACCGGATCAAGGTTGATACCTATATTGGCATGGGTTTTTCAAATGTCGTGGCATTTGCCATCATGCTGACCTTTGCCGTGACGTTGCACCTGCACGGCGTCACCGATATTTCTTCTTCAGCGCAGGCAGCCCAGGCGCTGCGGCCGATTGCCGGCGAATTCGCGTTCATTCTTTTCAGCCTTGGCATCATCGGCACCGGCCTGTTGGCGATTCCCGTGCTTGCGGGATCTGCTGCCTATGCGATGGCTGGCACATTTGAATGGAAAAACAGCCTGCAAGACAAGCCTGCGGTAGCACCGCGCTTCTATGCGATTATCGTCCTGGCGACGCTGCTCGGCGTCATCCTGATCTACGCGCCCATCGACCCGATCAAGGCACTTTACTGGAGCGCAGTCATCAATGGCATCGTATCGATCCCGATCATGGCCGTGATGATGCTGATGGCAGCACGGCACGACATCATGGGCGCGTTGACAATCTCTCGCCGTTTGAACATCCTTGGGTGGCTATGCACGTCGGTGATGGCGCTTGCTGTGGCGTGCATGTTTATCCTTGCCTGAAGCAGTGATTCGACCAGACCTTGCCCTCGAACAGCACGTCACACGGCCGCCAGTTGCTGCATCAATCCGCACCGTGCTGGTTATCGGCCAGCCGCTGCTGAGCCGGTTTTTCCGCAATCGCTTCCCAGCCATTTGCCGGTGCCGTTTGATTTCTGGCTGATGTCTCCGCCGCCCGGCCCCGGTACGGTAGCGACCGATTCGAACCGATACGATGTCTCACTCTCGGCCTTCAAGACAGCGTCGACCTTCATCCGGGGCTGGGTGCAGACCATGCTCACATTCATGCCGCCAGCGATGGGTGTCATCTTCTTGGTGCAGGAATCCGCGCCTTTTTTGCCGAACAAATCGAAGTCGTTGATGTTTTGCTGGGTAATGCACTGCTTGGTGCGCACGCCATCACCTTTCAGCTCAGTACCGCTACCAGCCAGCATCTTGTCGATCTGCGCGCGCTGCTCGGGCGTCATCAGGGCCATCTGGCTTTTCATCAGCTCGAGATAACCCCCCAGCGGATTGCCCGCCGCCGTGTCCGACAGCGTCATGTCAATCTGCCACAACCCAGGTCTGATGGCCGGTTGCTGCGCGAATGCCTGCCCTGCCCAGAAGCTGGCAAGGGTAACGATGATCTGCGCGGCGTGTTTCGTTCGCATACTGGCTCCTGATAGGTTGGTGTATCAGTGTATGCGATTCGATCAGGGAATGATTTCTGAGGTCGTGCAGTCCATGCGCCGCAAGTGCTGCGTGTCAGCCGACACGCGGTGCATTTGCCAACAGCAGCAGCAATCCGGTGTTATCAGACCTGCGCTCCCGAGCCGTCAGAAACCCACGCACTGTCTGCCCGCAAATGCAAAGGCAGCGTGGCGATGACGTGCTGCGGACCTTCCACGTCCCAGGCAACAATGCAGCAACCGCAACCGTTCATCTCGGAAACGTATGACAAGTTTTCCTGATTGTGTTCGAGCCACGATTCAGCTTCTTCAACTTCACCTGCTGCATCGACCGAAGCGCAGATTGACGCGCGCATTGTCATCATTAAAGCCTAAAAAAATCGAGGATAAGGACAAGCTCGTTGCTGGCTGATGCCAGCCATCCGGCACGCTGGCTTTTCACCAGTTTGACACAGCCGCCGGATAGCGTTGCATCAAACGCTGTCGGATTTCTTTACAGTGATGTCATTGGCGCCGTGCGCACCTCTTCTAATACCTTGTTTCATAAAGGAAAATTTTAGTGGCACAAAGTTTGCTTGTTCAAGATCATTGCTCTGCTCCCCTACACTCAGGAAACAACGAAATGAACGCTTTCTCGAAATCAATTGTCGCCGCATCCATCGCCGCTGCGTTCACCTTCAGCGGCACTGCTGCTGCTGCACCGTTCAACGAATTCACCGTTGATCCAGTCAACGGAGCGTACGCCAATTTCGTCGCTGACAAAATCACCGGGAACTACACCGAGCAAGCCACCTTCAATGCTGATGGCACGTTCAACGTCTCACTGGTCTGGACTGCTGGTCAGTTCGTCGGTAACAAAGGCAATACGGCGTACGAGTCGTACCAGACTGGCCTGGGCGCAACTTATGGCCTGTTCGCTACCTACACTGCAGGCGGCACCTACTCGGTCAACGGCTCGACTACGACGTTCGATTTCTCCCCTGGCAGCGGTAACCTCAGCCTGTTCCTGGACAACACCCTCGGCGTAGCTGGCGGGGAGGTCTTGCTGGGCGGCGGCAATCCAATTGCTGGCCAAGGCACGCTCGACCCGATGCTCAGCACCTGCGAGAGCCCAGGCAATCCTGGCGGCAGAGGCATCAACTGCGGTAGCTTCGGTGCATCGAGCTCGTTCGCGCTCACCGACGCTGGCAGCGCATTCTTCATCCTGCCTAACCCGTTCTACTCGCTGTCGTTCCAGTCGGGCCATCTGAACAACTTCAATCCAGTCGGCACGCAGACGATCAACGGTTCCCTCGACGTAGTATTCAGCGGTGAGCCTACTGACGTCCCAGAGCCAGCATCGGTTGGCCTGCTGGGTTTGGGTATGCTCGGTCTGTATGCAGCACGTCGCCGTAACAAGAAAGCTGCCTAAGGGCATGGGGCTTGTGGTTCAGGCCCTTGTTTCAGAAAGATAAAAACCACTGTCACCTGGCAGTGGTTTTTTCTTTTGGATCGGACTTTGCTGTCAACTTTGGTGTCAGGTCTGACATCCGGACACAAGCTCAACACCATGCGTACTTCTGTGAGATGCAAGCTGACTAGTTAATGCAGAGTCTGTGTCCGAATGTCAGACCTGACCCTGGCTATTTGACCTGGTGAGAATTTATTTCACGGTACCGAACATATACAGGATCGGGCTGCCGGATTCTTCCTGGAGCAGCTCAAAGTTATCGATGGTCAGCGCATCGCCGGCTTCGGTGAACATCAGCGTGGCGCCGCCTCTGCTCACGAACTGGTCGGAGCTAAGGGAGAGGATTTCTACCGGCTCATAGCCTTTGATGGCCACATAAAAACGTCCTACGCGCCGACTGAATCGCACCGTTTTTCCGTTGCCCAGTGTATATGCGTATTCGTAGTTTATAAACTCTGTGGGCTCCAGATGAAAGCGGCGCGCTGTGACGACCACGTTCTGGGCTGATTCCAGCGCCTCCGTGATAGCAGGCGCTGGCGTGAGTTGCTGCGCTTGTGTAGACAAAGGAGACAACAATCCCAAAATGGCGGTCAGCAGGCATCCAGCGATTTTCACGCGATTCTCCGGTAATTTATAAGAGTAACTGAACCGTTTGTAATGCAAGGCAACATCAAATGCGTGAAAAAACACCAGATGATTGCATTTTCATTTAAATCGAAACAGTGACTCTTACTATAATCCGCAAACACACTCTCTGTCGCTCAAGAAGCGAAATATTTGAAGCCGAATTCCTTCCCACGGGTACGACAGACGTTTACCGTCAGTTCCTGCTGACAGGTGAGAACGCCAAGTCTGTTGCTTGACAGTCCCTGGATTCTCCAAAGCGCGCAGATTGGAAAGCAAGCTTATGCCGAACCGCCTTCAACCTTCGCCAGCAGGAACACATCGCTCGATTCGATGAGCTCCGGAACCTGCTTCGACAGCATCCGCAGATGCGGCGCTGCAAGATGCCGGTCAAGGTCGCCCCTGCTCTGCCACTCCTCGGTGAACACGAAGCGACGTGGATTGGCAATGTCGCGGTTCACCTGGTAGCTGATACAGCCTTCCTCGCGCAACGTCGGCTCGACAACGCTGCGTAACAGTGTTTCCAGTTTCTCTTCAAAACCAGGCTTGGCAACGAAAATAGCAACAACGGGCAATGTCATGATGGTCCCTGAGAGTGAGCGACCGACAAGATTATCACAACGGTCTGCGCAGACCCGTCGGCAGATTTGCGTTGTCAGCAAGCAGCGACGGATCGGCGTTTCCGTAACGCGCGCTCAGCCCGGATCCAACGGACAGCCGCAAAAAGCGGACCCCGCCAGCACGTTTTCCGCCTTCCTTCTATACTGGCCGACCGCCGCGGCGCAGACCGCGGCTTGACCCCTACGTTAAGAAAACGAAAAATTTATGGCCGCCTTATTCACACCGTTCACACTCAAAGACGTCACTTTGCGCAACCGCATCGCGGTGCCGCCAATGTGCCAGTACACCGCCAATGATGGCTTCGTCAACGATTGGCATCAGACGCACTACGCCAGCATCGCCCGTGGCGGCGCCGGCCTGGTGATCGTGGAAGCGACCGCCGTCTCGCCCGAAGGCCGGATCACCCCGGGCTGCACCGGCCTGTGGAACGATGCACAGGTTGAAGGCATGGCCCACATTGCCGCCCGTATCAAGGCTGCAGGTTCGGTCGCCGGCATCCAGATCGGCCACGCAGGTCGCAAGGCCAGCGCCAACCGTCCGTGGGAAGGCGATGACCATATCCCGTCGGAAGATGCGTATGGGTGGGACACCATCGCACCGTCGGCGATTGCCTTCGGCAAGAACCTGCCGAAAGTGCCGAAGGAAATGACGCTCGACGACATCGCGCGCGTGAAAGCCAATTTTGTCGACGCTGCCCGTCGCGCGCTTGCTGCCGGCTTCGAATGGCTCGAGCTGCACTTTGCGCACGGTTACCTGGGCCAGAGCTTCTTCTCGCCGCACGCCAACAAGCGCACCGACCAGTACGGCGGTGACTTCGCCGGTCGCAGCCGCTTTTTGCTCGAGACGCTGGAGGCCGTGCGCGAAGTCTGGCCGGCCAACCTGCCGCTGACCGCGCGTCTTGGCGTCATCGAATACGATGGCAACGATGAACAAACAGTGAATGAGTCGATCGAACTGGTGCGCATGATGCGCCAGCGCGGTCTGGACATGCTGAGTGTCAGCGTCAACTTCACGATTCCGGATGTGAATATCCCGTGGGGTCCGGCCTTCCTGGGTCCGGTGGCCAAGCGCGTGCGTGACGAAGCCGGCATTCCGGTCGCGTCGGCATGGGGCTTCGATGGTCCGCACCTGGCAGAACGCGCCGTGGCTGACGAACAGCTGGACCTGGTCATGGTCGGCCGCGCCCACCTGGCCAATCCGCATTACCCGCTGGAAGCGGCCAAAGAGCTGGGCGTTGAGCGTCCAACCTGGGTGTTGCCGGCGCCGTATGCGCACTGGCTCGAGCGTTACAGCATGCAGAAGTAAACCGTGTTTCGGCAGGCAGGGAGCGTTGCCCTGACTGCCGAACCGTTGTCCGACCAGCGATTGGGCGCTTGCTTTTCCTGCAGCGCCTGCCTCGCGCCACCCGCTCGAAAACCTCACTACAATCGGTTGACCGATCAGCAACGAGGACCATCATGAGCATTCATCCCGAACACGACCTCAATCCCGGCGACGACGCCGAACCCGGCACGCCAGGTACCGGCGAAGACGTCTGCGATGCCTGCGCAGGCAAAGGCACACTCCCGGACGGCAAGTCCTGCCCGCAATGCGGCGGCAGCGGACATGTGATTGTGGGTATTGGCGGGGGCTAAGCGCCTCGCCTGACATGCCCTTGCAGCGTGGGGCGTGCCAGACGCATCGCCCCGTGCTGCCAGCGTTTTACTGCGGCGGCTGACCGTTCGACGCCATCAAGCCCGCATCCACCGGCAAGTTCACGCCAGTAATCAGGCGCGCATCGTCGCTCGCCAGGAACGCCATCGCAGCTGCAACGCCATCCGGATCTTCCGGCGCGCCCAGAGGCATGCGCTCGTTGAATTTCGCGACCAGCTCGGGCTTGCTGACCATATCCTTCGTCAACCCGGTGTCGGTAAAGCTTGGATTGACCGCGTTCACCCGCACCCCATCCTTGGCCGCATCCATCGCCATCGCGCGCACCATATTGCTGACCGCGCCTTTCGACGTGTTGTAGGCAAACATCTCCCAGTCGCCGCCCAGCCCCGACACCGATGACGTCATGACGATCGATCCGCGCGTCTTGACGAGTTCGGGCATGGCTGCCTTGGCCACGTGATAGTAGCCGCTGACATTGACGGCCATGACGCGCGCGAAGTCTTCTTCGCTCGTGGCCATGATGTCGCCGTCCGTTGCGATGCCGGCATTGTTGATCAGGATATCCAGGCCGCCGAAGCGCTCGACGGTGGCCTTGACGGTGGCCGTTGCGGTGGCCTTGTCGGCGGTGTCGCCCACCTGCACCAGGACGCGGTCTTGCGGCAACTCGGCCGCGACCTTCTTGAGTTTATCGCCATCGATATCGAGCATGACGACACGGGCGCCCTCATCCAGAAAACGGCGCGCAGCGGACAGGCCGATGCCGGACGCGGCACCGGTAACGAGGACGGTTTTATCGTTGAAACGGTTCATTGAATTCCTTTCGAGCAGGCGGGGGCAGCCCGGTTGCGCACGGCAAGCGGGCCATTCCTCACGCCTTATTGGTTCACGAGAATGTGCTGTCGACGATAGCACAGGGGTTCGCGCACCCCTCTTACGGTTCCAGCAGGAAAACTCCGGCGAACCTTATTCGACGATGCGTTCTTCGTCGTGCTTGACGATCGGGTCTTCAGTGCCGGTCCACTCGCTCATCAAGGAGTAACCGACCGCCAGCAGCACCGGCCCGATGAACATCCCGATGAAGCCGAACGCGATCAGGCCGCCCAGCACGCCGAGCAGCGTGAGCAAAAACGGCAGGCTGCTGCCACGGCTGATCAGCATCGGCCGCACGACGTTGTCGACGCCGCTGATCAATACCGCGCCCCAGATCGCCATGAAGATCGACCAGCCCGTCTCGCCCTGCGCGAACAGCCAGAGCGCGGCCCCACCCCAGACCAGCGGCGGGCCGAACGGGATCAACGACGTCAGGAAGATCAGCACCGACAGCAGCGGAACGGCGGGCACGCCGGCAATCGCAAAGCCGATGGCGGCGACGATCGCCTGGGCCAGCGCGGTGCCGAGCAGGCCGTACATCACGCCGCGCACGGTCTGGCTGACGGTGGCCTGGATCGATTCTGCGCCCTCGCCCATCACCTTGCGCATCGTCACTTCGATGATCGACAGCAGGCCGTTGCCGTCGCGGTACAGGAAGAAGCTCACGAACGCGGCCAGGCTCATTTGCACGACGCCGGTGCCTAGCATCAGCCCGCCTTTGACGAGCCAGTGACGGGCAGGCTCGAGCATGCGCTGGGCCAGCGCCAGCATCTGCTCGCGGCTGGCGATCAGGCCGTTCAGATAGGTCTCGACCGACGGGCCGACCAGCGGGATGTCGCGCAGCCAGGTGGGCGGCGCCAGTTCGCGGTGCTCGATCAAGAGGCGCAGTTCGCCGAAGCCGCGCGCGACGTCGTCGCCCAGGTTGTAGGCGACCATCGACAGCGGAATGATGAACAGCAGCGTGAGCGAGAGCGTCATGGTCAGCGCCGCAATCGTGCGCTGACCGTTCAGGCGGGTGAGCAGCCGCAGGTACAGCGGCCAGCTCGAGATGGCGACGGCGGCGGCGAACAGGATCGCCGGCAAAAACGGCCGCAGCACATAGAGGCAACCCAGCGTGAGCAGGATGACCATGGCGATGCGGGTGTAGTTCCTGCCGGGTCGTTGCTGCTCCATGCTGCCTCAGGGAAGTGGTATTTACGGCATCATAGCAGTTGGCGCAGGTCGTGGGCGATCAGGCCCGGCCCCTGGCCATGGCGCACGAACAGGCGCAGCTGGCCCTGCTTGTCGAACACGAAGCTGCCGGCCGTGTGGTCGACCGTGTAGCTGTTCGCGTCGGCGCCCGGCGCCTTGGCGTAGAACACCTTGAATTCCTTGGCCACTTTCGCGGTCGCGGCGGCGTCGCCATACAGGCCGATGAAGCGCTTGTCGAATGCCGGCACGTAGTGCGACAGCAGTTCCTGCGTATCGCGCTCCGGGTCGACCGTGACGAACAATACCTGGACTTCGTCGGCCGACGGGCCCAGTTCTTTCAGCACGGTTGCCATCTCGGCCATCGTGGTCGGGCAGACGTCCGGGCACTGGGTATAGCCGAAGAACATCACGACGATCTTGCCACGGAAATCTTGCAGCGTGCGCACCTTGCCGGTGTGGTCGGTCAGCGTGAAGCCCTTGGCATAGTCGACACCCGTCACGTCCGTGTTATGGAAGGCCGGGGCTTTGTCGCGCAGCTTGTCGCAGCCGGTGGCAAACAGCGCCATGGCCGAGAACGCCGCGATGGTCAGCAGTCGTTTCATCTTGAACCCATCATCAAAACTTGCGAATCAAAACTTAAAATAATGGTCGACTAATAGCGCCGCGAACAGCAGCGACAGGTAGACGATCGACCAGGTGAACGTCTTGCGCGCCTGCGCATCGCTGTAGTTGCGGTGCACGCGCCACGAGTGACGCAGGAAGACCGCATTGAGCGGCACGGCCGCTGCCAGGTAGATCAGGCCGCTCATGCCGACGGCAAACGGCAGCAAGGTGGTGGCGGCCAGGCCGATCGTGTACAGCCACACCTGCAGGCCGGTGAACTTCATGCCGTGCGTGATCGGCAGCATCGGCAGGCCCGAGCGCGCATAGTCTTCGCGGCGATACATCGCCAGCACCCAGAAGTGCGGCGGGGTCCACATGAATATGATCAGGACCAGCAGCCACGCTTCCATCGGGACTTCGTTGGCCACGGCCGCCCAGCCCAGTGCCGGCGGCATCGCGCCCGACAGGCCGCCGATGACGATGTTCTGCGACGTGTTCGGCTTGAGCAGCAGCGTGTAGATGAAGGCGTAGCCGACGAACGTGACGAAGGTCAGCCACATGGTCAGCGGATTGACGAGCGTGTACAGCACCAGCATACCCAGGCCGCCGATGATCGACGAGAACACCACGGTCTGCGTCGTGCTCAGTTCGCCCGAGGCCGTGGCACGGCGCGCGGTGCGCGTCATGCGCGCATCGACACGCGCCTCGACCAGGCAATTGACGGCGAATGCGGCGGCCGCCAGCAGCCAGATACCGGCCGTGCCGGCGATCAGCGTTTGCCAGCCCGGGAAGCCATCCGTGGCGAGAAACATCCCGATCACGGCGCAGAATACCGCCAGCTTCGTCACGCGCGGCTTGGTCAGGGTCCAATACTGCGAGAAACGGCTCTGGGGCTTGGGAATGGCTGTCTGGGTTGTCATCAATGGGTGCTTGCGGACGCGGCAAGTCCGGGCGCTGGGACAGCGCGGGCCGCGTCGAGTTGGAACTTCACCCGGTAGTTTAACATGGTCACCAAAATCACCAGCAGCGCCGCCCCGGCGTTATGCATGACGGCAATCGCCAGCGGGAAGCTGAAATACACGGTCGCGATGCCTGTGAACAGCTGCGCCACCATGACCAGCGCCAGCAGGCGCGCCGTCTTGCCCAGCGCCGGCAGGCGCCAGGCGCGCCACGCCGCCAAGCCCAGCACCAGCACGACAGCCAGCGCAAAGGCGCGGTGCACCCAGTGGATCGCGACCAGCGCCGAGAACGGCAAATAATGCCCTTCCATCGTCTTGCCCAGTTCACGCCACAGGTGGAAGCCGTGCTCGAAGTCCAGTTCGGGCACGATCGCACCCTGGCACAGCGGGAACGTGTCGCAAGCCATGGTTGCATAGTTAGTGCTTACCCACCCGCCCAGCGCGATCTGGACGGTGAGCACGACGGCCGCGAGCAGCGACAGCCAGCGCAGACCACGCAGCCGCGCGATCATTCCAGGACCCTGCAGCGGCGCCGGCCGCTTGAGTAGCGCATCTTCGCGGCAGCCCATCCAGACCAGCATCGCCAGCAGCGTCATGCCCAGCAACAGGTGGATCGTGACGATCACCGGTTGCAGCTTGAGCGTGACGGTCCAGGCGCCAAATGCGCCCTGCACCAGCACCGAGGCCAGCAAGGCGATCGGCATGGCCGGCTGGAACACGGCGTCGTGCGTGCGGCGCCATTGCTTGACCGACGTGAACAGCAGCGCCAGGATCAGCGCGCCGATGCCCATCGCCAAGTAGCGGTGGATCATCTCGATCCAGGCCTTGGCCACCGTGACCGGGCCGGTCGGCATCGCTGCTTCGGCGGCGGCGATCTGCTCATGGGCCAGGAACGGGTTGGCTTCGCCGTAGCAGCCCGGCCAGTCCGGGCAGCCCAGGCCCGAGTCGGTCAGGCGCGTGAAGCCACCGAACACGATCAGGTCGAACGTCAGGAACACCATCACCCAGACCAGCTTGCGGTATTTGTGGGCGTCGGACGACATCCAGACAATGGCCAGCGGCAGGCTGGCCACGAGCAGGCCCATCAGGCCTAGATGTATGAGGGAAGACAGGTCCATGCGATTCTTTACCGGTAACGTGATTCAGCCAATGGCCGATGCCTTGAGCAGTTTGGCGATGTCCTTGTAGACGCGGCCCGGTTCGGGCTGGAACGGGAAACGCATCATGAGGTTGCCCAGCGGGTCGATCAGGTAGATATGGTCGCTCGGAGGGTGGCCTGCTTCGGTCGGCAGCCACTTGGCCACCGTCGCAGCCGGCGCGCGCAGCAATTCCATGCCGTCGTATTCGCGCATCATTACGGTGTCGAGCGGTTCGCTGTCGGTGATCAGCCACACGCGTTCCATGCGTTCCATGTTCTTGCCCTGCATCGTGCGCCACTGGCGCATCGCGTACAGCTGGCGCATGCACTCATCGTTGCACTTGCCGCTGCCCACGCGCAGCATGACCCATTTGCCTTTCAGGTCGGCGAGCGTGCGCGGCTGGCCGTCGAGCGTAGTGGTGGCCATCTGCGGGATCGGCAACGTGCGCGCATCGAGGATCGTGCCGTAATTGGTGCGGTCGGTCGGCTTGACGATGTAGAAGGTAATGTACGACACGATCAGCGGCGCGGCGCAGATCAGCAGCACCAGCAGCAGCTTGAGGCGGCCGCGACGGCGCGCGGTGTCAGGGTCAGCGAGTTGTTCTTGAGCCACGTCGAAATCCCGTCATCACATAAAAAAGAAGGGCCAGCGCCGCCAGTGCATACCACTGAAAGGCATAGCCGCGGTGTTTGTCGATCCCGGCCTCGGGCAGCGGCCAATCGCGCGCCATCAGGTCGGCCGGCGTCGCCGGCAGCGTCTGCTGCACGAGAAACGGCAGCAAGCGCAGGCCGCTTGCCTGTGCGAGCGCTTGCGGCGTCAGGTTCTGCACCGCCGCGCCCGGCGCCAGCGGCGGGCCGTCGCCCAGTTCCATCACCTTGCCAGCGGACAGGACGAGCCGTCCTTCGAGCGTGACCGGCCCGGCTGGCGTCGCAAACGTTGGCAGCTTGTCGAACTCGGCCTGGCGCGGCAACCAGCCACGCAGCACGAGCACGTGCTCGTCGGCACCCGCTATTTTAAACGGCATTGCGAGATAGAACCCGGACTGGCTCCCGCGTGGGCGGTTCGCGAGCAGGACGGGCCAGCCGGCGACGAATTCGCCATGCACGCGCACGCGGCGAAATTCAAGATCCGGGGAGGCGGCGATGGTGGGACTGAGGGTGAATGGCGGCTCGGCAGCGCGCGCCAGCTGGCGCGCCTGAAGGTCGGTCTTGTACGCAGCCCGGTCCTGTTGCCAGTTGCCGAGCAAGATGCCGATGAGGGCCACAATCAGTGCTGCAATCAGGGCGATGGGGCGAAATCGGAAGGCGAAGCGCATTACAATGAATTCTCAACCTTTCGCGGGTCCATCATGAAAATCTTCGTTGCCATCGCCTTCGTCCTGATCCTGGCCAGCCTGGCGTCGGCCCTGTTCTTCATGATGCGCGACAAGGGGCGCACCAACCGCACCGTCAATGCGCTGGCGCTGCGGGTGAGCTTGTCGATCGTGCTGTTCCTGTGCCTGCTGGCGGCGCACCAGATGGGGTGGATTGCGCCGACCGGGTTGCGTTGATCGGGCGTGCTTGCTTACAGCCAGTACACCACGACGTACAGCCCAAGCCACACCACATCGACGAAGTGCCAGTACCACGCGGCCCCTTCGAAGCCAAAGTGGTGTTCGGCCGTGAAGTGCCCGCGCAGCACGCGGTACAAAATGACCGACAGCATGATCGCGCCCATCGTCACGTGGAAACCGTGGAACCCGGTCAGCATGAAGAAGGTCGAACCGTAGATACCCGACGTGAGCTTGAGGTTCAGGTCCTGGTAGGCGTGCATGTATTCATACACCTGGAAGCCCATGAACACGGCGCCCAGCAAAATGGTCGCGGCCAGCCAGAACGCCGTCTTGGCGCGGTGGCCGGCGCGCAGGGCGTGGTGCGAAATGGTCAAGGTCACGCCCGACGTCAGCAGCAGCGCCGTGTTGATGGTCGGGATCGGGAACGGCCCCATGGTACGGAAGCCTTCGACGATGCCGGCCGGTCCGGTATTGCCCCAGTGCGCCGAAAAATCAGGCCACAGGATCTGGTGATCCAGGTCGCCCAGCCACGGCATCGAAATCACGCGCGCATAGAACAGCGCGCCAAAGAACGCGCCAAAGAACATCACTTCCGAGAAAATGAACCAGCTCATCGACCAGCGGAACGACAAATCGATGCGCTTGCCATACAGCCCCGATTCGGATTCACCGATCGCTTCGCCGAACCAGAAGTACAACACGACGAGCATCGCGACGATGCCGGTCAGGCACACGGGCATCGCGAACGGCAACCCGTTGACCCATCCCGACGCGCCGGCCATCGTCACCAGCATCGACAGGCCGGCCAGCAGCGGCCAGCGCGAGGGGCCGGGAACGAAGTAATAAGGCGCTGCGGTCGTTGGCGAAGCTGGTTGTGACGAACTCATCTTTATCTCCTCGGGCGATGCTGTTGATTGTTGCGTCATGCATGCTTGCTTGGATTCCCACCCCTGCGGGAATGACGTACTTATGACACCGCGAAACTTACCGCCAGCATGATCAGGCCAATGAAGATCGCCACCCCGATCAGACCGGCGACGATCACGTGGACCGGGTTCAGGCTGGCCGCATCGTTCTCGTAATCGGCGCGCTTGCGCACCCCGAAGAACGACCACAGCACGGCCTTCATGCTGGCCAGAAAACTCCCCTTGCGTTGATGGGGCTTATCCGTTTGCATCGCCTTCTTTCGGCGCGGCGGCGGCCTTGAACGCCCCGCCAATTTCAAAGAACGTGTACGACAGCGTGATGTTCTTCACTTCGCGCGGCAACTTGGGGTCGATGAAGAACACCACCGGCATCTGGCGCGCTTCGTTCGGGGCCAGCGTCTGCTCGCGAAAGCAAAAGCACTCGACCTTCATGAAGTGCGGCGTGGCCGACTGCGGCGCATAGCTCGGAATCGCCTGCGCTTTCACCGCCCTGCCCTGCGTGTTGACGACCTCGTACATGACGGTGGCCAGTTCACCCGGATGCACGTCGATGCTGCGCGTGGTCGGCCGGAAGCGCCACGGGCCCTGCGAATTGCCGTCGAGCTCGATCGTGATCGTGCGCGACTTGTCGACCTGGCTGTTGGTCGGCGCCGCGACAAACCCATCCTGCTGCGTGAGCACGTTGATGCCCAGCACCTCGCAAATCTGCCGGTACACGGGCACCAGCGCATAGCCGAAGCCGAACATCGCCACGGCCACCACCACCAGCTTGCCGAAGGTGCGGCGGTTCAGGCGCAGCAATTTGACGCCGGTGGCCATTTCAGCGCAGCAGCGTGAACTTGACGAACACGCTGATGAAGAAGAACAGCGCCAGGCCGGCCAGCCACAGCGCGGTTCTCAGGTTGTTGGGTTTGCGTGGCGCGGTCATCGGATTGTCCTTACTTCACCAGCGGCGGGGTTTCAAAGGTGTGGAACGGCGCCGGGCTCGGCACGGTCCACTCCAGACCTTCGGCGCCTTCCCACGGTTTGGCGGGCGCCTTGGCGCCGCCGCGGATCGTCGGCAGCACGACTGCGAACAGGAAGTACACCTGGCTGAAGCCGAAGCCGAATGCACCGATCGAGACGATCATGTTGAAGTCGGTGAACTGCACCGCGTAATCGGCATAGCGGCGCGGCATGCCGGCAAGACCCAGGAAGTGCATCGGGAAGAACGTGACGTTGAACGTGATCAGCGACAGCCAGAAGTGCATCTTGCCGCGCGCTTCCGGGTACATGTGCCCGGTCCACTTTGGCGCCCAGTAATAAAAGCCCGCGAACAGCGCGAACAGCGAGCCGGCCACCAGCACGTAGTGGAAGTGGGCGACGACGTAATAGGTGTCGTGCACCTGGATATCGATTGGCGTGACCGCCAGGATCAGGCCCGTGAAGCCGCCGATGGTAAACACGAAAATGAAGCCAACCGCGAACAGCATCGGCGTCTCGAACGTCATCGAACCCTTCCACATCGTGGCGACCCAGTTGAAGATTTTGACGCCGGTGGGCACGGCGATCAGCATCGTTGCGTACATGAAGAACAGCTGCGACGTCACCGGCATGCCGGTCGTGAACATGTGGTGCGCCCAGACGACGAACGACAGGATCGCGATCGAGGCCGTCGCGTAGACCATCGAGGCGTAGCCGAACAGCGGTTTGCGGGCAAATGCCGGAATGATCTGCGAGACGATGCCGAATGCCGGCAGGATCATGATATAGACCTCGGGATGGCCGAAGAACCAGAAGATGTGCTGGTACATCACCGGATCGCCACCGCCGGCGGCGTTGAAGAACGAGGTGCCGAAGTGGCGGTCGGTCAGCGTCATCGTGATCGCGCCGGCCAGCACCGGCATCACGGCGATAAGCAGGTAGGCAGTGATCAGCCAGGTCCAGCAGAACATCGGCATCTTCATCAGCGTCATGCCGGGTGCGCGCATGTTCAGGATGGTGACGATGATATTGATCGAGCCCATGATCGACGAGGCGCCCATGATGTGCATCGCGAAGATCGCCATGTCCATGCCCAGGCCCATCTGCGTCGACAGCGGCGCGTACAGCGTCCAGCCGGCGGCGGTGGCGCCGCCCGGCACCAGGAACGACGTGGCCAGCAGGATCGCGGCCGGAGGCAGCAGCCAGAACGAGAAGTTGTTCATGCGCGCGAACGCCATGTCGGACGCGCCGACCTGCAGCGGCAGCATCCAGTTGGCAAAGCCGACGAAGGCCGGCATGATCGCGCCGAACACCATGATCAGGCCGTGCATGGTCGTGAGCTGGTTGAAGAACTCGGGGCGCACGAACTGCAGGCCCGGCTGGAACAGCTCGGCCCGGATCATCAGCGCCAGCACGCCGCCCGAGAGCAGCATGATGAACGAGAACCACAGGTACAGGCTGCCGATGTCCTTGTGGTTGGTGGCATACACCCAGCGCCGCCAGCCGTGCGGATGGTCGTGGTGTTCGTCGTGTGCGTGCTCATTGCCGTGACCCGGTGCGTGGTCGATCGTCGTGGTGCTCATGGCGTTACCCCTGCTCGTTACGTGCGTTGGTGGCGGACATTATTTGCGGGCGGCCAGGACTTCGGCCGGCTGGACGATATTTTCCGCAGCCTTGTTCGACCAGGAATTGCGGGTATAGGTGATCACGGCGGCGATCTCGGTGTCGGACAATTGCGGCCAGGCCGGCATCGCGGTCGGGAACTTGCCGCTCTTCTGGCCGTGCAGCAGGATGTCGATCTGGTGCGCCTTGCTGCCCAGCACATTCGGCGAGCCGTCCAGCGCCGCGAACGCCGCCGGGATGCCCTTGCCATTGACCTGGTGGCAAGCCACGCAGTTGGCGGTGTACACCGCTTCGCCACGGGTTTTGAGTTCGTCGATGGTCCAGACCTTGGTCGGATCGTCGGCCAGCGCCGCCATCTCTTTTTTCTTGCCTGCGACCCAGGCGGTGTAGTCGGCATCGGACACGACGCGCACGACAATCGGCATGAACGCATGGTCCTTGCCGCACAGCTCGACGCAGTTGCCGCGGTACACGCCGATCTGCTCGGCCTTGAACCAGCCGTCGCGCACGAAGCCGGGGATGGCATCCTGCTTGATGGCAAAGGCCGGCACGGTCCAGGCATGGATCACGTCGTTGGCGGTGAACACCATGCGGATCTTCTTGTTGACCGGCACGACCATCTCGTTATCGACTTCGAGCAGGTAATTGGCGGTGCGCGCTTGGGTCGGCGCCACGCCGGGCTCACCGATCTGCGAACGCGGCGTGGACAGGTTCGACAGGAACGAAATGCCCTCGCCCTCGCCTTTCAGGTAGTCGTAGCCCCATTTCCACTGCATGCCGGTGGCCTTGATGGTCAGGTCGGCGTTCGACGTGTCTTTCAGTGCGACGACGGTCTTGGTGGCCGGCAGCGCCATCCCGATGACGATCAAGAACGGCACGATCGTCCAGGCGATTTCGACAGCGGTGGATTCGTGGAAGGTGGCCGGCTTGTGGCCCAGGGATTTACGGTGCTTGAACACCGAGTAGAACATGACGCCGAACACGGCGACGAAGATCACCAGGCAGACGATCATCATCCAGGTGTGCAAGCCGTAGATGTCGGCGCCGACGGCGGTGACCGGGGCCTGCATATTAAGCTGGTGCTCCTGAGGCCGGCCCGTCAGTTGCTGCGCCCAAGCCGGCACAGAACCAGCGGCGGCGCCGAGTACGGCACAGCCGTACAGCACGGCCCGAAGTCGCGTTGCATATGTCATGTATGTCCCCAACCACCCAAAAAATAAGAATTATTTTTAAACGGTCAGCCATTCCACGAACGAACGACGCCGCTCCGTGCTGGCCGCAGAACACCGATGCCGTGCCGGGGCATCTCTGCGGCTGCTGCAATTCTTTTTCTGTTTCTGTTTTGACGCTGTCTCGCGCTTACCGATGCCGCTTTTTCAAGCGATTCTATCGGCTAGTCGTGAAAAATAGCAATTGATTATATCTAAAGCACTAATTTTTATTCAAGGAATATCGGGGGCTGGTCAATTTGGCCATGCACGGCGACGACATTATGGTTTGCGCGGCTGGAAGCGGACAATTGATTCGCCGGCTGCCGTCTGGCGCGGCGCAGGACGAAACGCATGGCCGTAGATCACTTCGAAGGTCAGGCCCAGCTTGCCATCGGGGAGACGCTGCGCCTCGAGCGCAGCGAGCACACGCTGCCAGGCCGCGCGGCCGATCAAGCCGCGCCGGCGCGATTCGAGCGGATTGCCGCCCAGCGCGCGCACGTCGCGCAGCAGCGCCTGCGGCGTATCGTAGGTGACCGTGATGCGCTCCATGTCCATGACCGGTGTCGAAAAGCCCGCCTCGACCAGCTGATCGCCAAAATCGTGCATGTCGACAAATGGCAACGTGTGCGGATACGCATCCAGCGCAGCAAATGCCGTACGCAGTTCGGTGAACGTGTCGGGACCGAAACTGGAAAACATCAGCAAGCCTTCGACGCGCAGCACGCGGCGCCATTCGGCAAACACGCGGTCGGGCAGCGGATGCCAGTGCAACGCCAGGTTCGACCACAACAAATCGACCGAGTTCGGGCCGAGCGGCAGGTTGCCGTAGTCACCGCACAGAATGTCGACACCCGCCTTGGCCGGCATCAGCCGGCTCAATAACTGATTGAGCGAACCCGAGGCGCCCGGCTTTTTCGCTGCGCGCGCCATGGCGCCGGCACCGTCCAGGCCGACGATCTGTGCCGATGGATAGGTCTTTTGCAGCAGGGCCAGGTCGCCCCCGGGACCGCAGCCGGCGTCGAGCACCTGCTTCGGGATGATCTTCACCAGGCTCAGGCGCTCATGCATGCGCGCGGCGATTTCGCGGCGCAGAAAATCCGACGATGCAATGCGTTCGGGCCGCGCGAACAGGTTGCGCACACGCGACAAGTCAATGGGCGCGCTCAGCTTGGACGGGGATTGAGGAGATGCCATGGGATCGGATGCGTGATGAGATAATGTGGGCAGTTTAACCGTTTGTGGGACGCCGAGCCGATGCCGGACCTTCGCCCGCTGCCGATGCGCCTCGTGCACGCGCTGCTGGACGCGCTCTTGCCCTCATGCTGCGCACTGTGCGGCGGGCATGCGCGGGCGGCGGTGTGCGCCGATTGCGAGCAGGCATATGTGGCGCCGACGCCGCGCTGTCCTTGCTGCGCCAACCCGACCGGCGCGCTGGACGTTGTGCGGCATTGCGGCGCCTGTCTGGCGGATGCACCGGCATTCGATGCCACCTGGGCGGCCTGCGACTACGCCGCGCCGCTGGATAGCCTGGTGCTGCAGCTGAAATTTGGCGCGCAACTGGCGCTGGCGCCGTGGATGGCGCGCGTGCTGCATGCGGCCATCGCGTCCGGGGCACGGGCATTGCCCGACGTGCTGTGCCCAGTGCCGCTGGGCCCGGCCCGTCTGATCGAGCGCGGCTACAACCAGGCGCTCGAAGTCGCGCGCCCGCTGGCCCGTGCACTGGGCGTGCCGGTCGTCCCGCAACTGCTGCACCGGCTGCGCGAGACAGCGCCACAATCGGGCGCCGGACCGGGCGACCGGCGCAGGAACGTGCGGGGCGCGTTTGGCGTGAGCAGCACGTTCGACGTAAGTAGCCGGCATGTGGGCGTGGTCGACGATGTCATGTCAAGCGGCCACACACTGGAAGAAGTCGCCGCCGTATTGAAAGGGGCGGGCGCCGCGCGCGTGACGAACATCGTCTTCGCGCGCACCCCGCCGCATGTATAAGCCTCATCATCAAGGAGAAGCACGTTGTTCCACGTCGTCCTGGTCGAACCAGAAATCCCGCCGAATACCGGCAATGTGATCCGCCTGTGCGCCAACACCGGCGTGCAACTGCACCTGATCGAGCCGCTCGGCTTTCCGCTGGACGACGCCAAGATGCGCCGCGCCGGGCTCGATTACCACGACTACGCGACGATGAAGGTGCACAAGGACTGGGATGCGTTCCTGGCGGACACCCAGCCCGACCCGGCGCGCATGTTCGCACTGACCACGCACGGCTCGGCGCCCTTTGCCGAGGCCCACTTCCAGCCAGGCGACGTATTCGTGTTCGGCCCGGAATCGCGCGGCCTGCCCCCTGCCCTGCGCGAGACCTTCCCACCCGCCCAGCGCATCCGCCTGCCGATGCGCCCCGACAACCGCAGCCTGAACCTGTCGAATACGGTAGCAGTCGTCGTCTACGAAGCCTGGCGCCAGAACGGCTACGCCGGCGGCGCCTGAACCGACACCACTTCCTAAACCGGCCGTCGTGTCAAAAGCCGGGTCAAAGCCGGGGTCAGGTCTGACATTCGGACACGGCCTCGACAGCTCGAAGAAAAAGCCGGGGTCAGGTCTGACATTCGGACACGGCCTCGACTGTTGAGAGGCACATATAAAAAGCTGGCCTCAAAACCGAGGCCATACCGATAATAAAAAGTTGGGATTACAGTAGAGCTTGTGTCCGAATGTCAGACCTGACCCCGGCTTGCAGTTGAGCTTGTGTCCGAATGTCAGACCTGACCCCGGCTTGTGCCAGCTTGTGCCACTCATTCGAATGCATCGAGCAGACCGGCACGGGCCAGCAGGTCGATGGCTTCATCGACGCGGCGCGGCGCGGCGGCGTCGAGTTGCTCGCGGTCGTCGCCAACCAGCGCGCGCATCTGCTGCGGCACGATGACCAGGTCGATGAAGCGTTGCGCGACGGCCGTGGCCGCTGCGGCCTGGTCTTGCGCTGGCCCGGCCAGCACGGCCACGATACTCGCCACGCCGCTGTCGCGCCCGGACTGGTCCACCATCCGCGACAATTCTGGTAGCCGCTGTGCGGTCGTCAAACAGACCCGCAGCAGCGCCACCGATTCTTCCGTGAGCGCCTGCTGCAGCAGATGCAGCCCCACTGCGCGCAAGCGTTCCCGCACCGGCATGGCATTCGGCACGTTGGGCGCAGCCGGCACCGCGCCCTCGAGCGCACGGTGCACGACCGCGCTGAACAACGCATCCTTGTTAGCGTAGCGCGCGTACAGCGTTGCCTTGCCGGCGCCCGCCATGGCCACGACCTGGTCGCAGCTCGTCGCATCGAAACCCGCGCGCAGGAACAGCGTCGTCGCTGCGTCGAGGATGCGGCGGTCCACTTCACCGGCATGCTCGGCAGATGGCCGGCCACCGCGCTTGCGCGTGGTCGGTGCTGGTTCCGGCTCGGGCAGGTTGGATGTCACGCGCATGGCAAAATAGTCATCATAATAAAATGAACTGAATGGTATAGTTCAGTTTCTGAACTCTCAATCAAAGGTGAAGCGATGGACATGCGTTTGAAATTTCTATCTGACAATATGAAGGCCATTGATTTTGGCATGCTCTCGACCCGCACCGAAGGCGGCGCCTTCGCCAGCCGGCCCATGAGCACCAATGGCGAGGTCGATTATGACGGGGACAGCTACTTTTTCACCTACGACCAGGCCCGTACCGTGGCGGACATCGAGGACGACGCAGCGGTCGGTCTGACCTTTACCGGTGCCCCTGGACCACATGGGCAGCCACCGCTGTTCATCGCGGTGCAAGGCAACGCGGAACTGATTCGCGACAAGGCCATGTTTGCAGAGCACTGGACGGCAGGGCTCGATTACTGGTTCGAGCAAGGCGTCGACACGCCGGGATTGGTCATGATACGCGTTCGCGCCGCCCGAATCCACTACTGGAATGGCGCCGACCAGGGCGAGATCGTTCTGTAAAACCCGAACACGCACGGGTCACGCCGGCCCCTGCCCCATCACCGACTTGACAGGCCCGCCATGCACACTGCAATCGACGCATTTCCCATCCATATTCCAGACGCCGACCTGACCGACCTCGCCGACCGCCTGGCGCGCACGCGCTGGCCCGATGCCGAGACCGTCAACGACACCTCGCAGGGCCCCCAACTGGCCCGTATCCGCGCACTGGTGGAACGGTGGCAAGATGGCTACGACTGGCGCAGCACGGAAGCCGCGCTTAACGAATGGGGCAGCAGCCGCACGGTCATCGATGGACTGGGCATTCACTTCCTGCACATCCGCTCACCGGAACCGAACGCGACCCCACTGCTGCTGACGCATGGCTGGCCGGGCTCCGTGCTGGAATTTCGCGAGCTGATCGGTCCCCTGACGCAGCCACAGGCGCATGGCGGCCTCGCGTCCGATGCATTCCATCTGGTGATTCCAGCCCTGCCCGGCTTCGGCTTTTCCGACAAGCCGACCGAACCGGGCTGGGGCGTGGGCCGCACGGCGCAGGCGTTTGCGGAATTGATGCGCCGCCTCGGCTATGGCGAGCGCTGGGTGGCGCAAGGTGGCGACTGGGGCGCGGCCGTCACGAGCGCCATGGCGCACATGCGCGTGCCGGGCCTGGCGGGCATCCACCTGAACATGGTGATGTTCCATCCGACCCAACAGGAAATCGCCGACGCGACACCAGAAGAGCAGCAGATGCTGGACGATGCCGCGCGCTACGAAAGAGAATATTCGGGCTACATGAAGCTGCAGTGCACGCGCCCGCAATCGGTCGCGTTCGCGCTGGCGGATTCGCCGGTGGGCCTGGCCAGCTGGCTGTACGCGCTGTTTCAGGATGTGTCGGATACCGACGGCCAGCCGGAGCGCGCGATCGCGCCGGACCGCCTGATCGACGACGTGATGATGTACTGGCTGACCAATACTGGGCCCAGCTCGGCACGTTTTTACTGGGAAGGCGCGCGCGAGATGGCCAAAGGCATGCCCACCGCCCCGCTGCCCCTGCCCGCCGGCATCAGCATGTTTCCAGGCGAGCAGATGCGTCTGTCGGAGCGCTGGGCTGCAGCACGCTTTGCCGACCTGCGTTTCTTTGGCGAAGCCGAGCACGGCGGCCATTTCGCGGCGATGGAAAATCCGGCCGCTCTTGTCGAGCATCTGCGCGCGACGTTCCGCACGATGCTCTGAGCTGTCAGCCCCGATGGCCGAACACGCCATCGGCAAACACCTTCGCATGAAAGCGCTCGCCGATCAGCCGGTGCGTGGCGGCGTCCGGGTGCAGCGCATCGGGCAGCGGCAGGTGCGCGTTGTCCGATGCGCCATACAGCGCGCTGCCATCGAGGTAATGGATGTGCGCATCGGTCGCTGCCCGCTGCGCGACGATCCTCTGCAACTGCTCGCGGATGACACCCAGTGTCAGCTTGCCCTGGCGCCGCTCGGCGTCGTTGCCCATCGCACGGAACAACAACCTGCCCTGCTCCATGGCCTTGCCATCGAACATGGTCGGCCCCGGCGTCGTTTCGTGGATCGGGCACCAGGTCGGCGAAATCACCAGCAGCGGCGTGCTCCGGTGCCGTCCTTCGCGGATCGTGTCGAGAAAGCCGTGCACGGCCGGCCCGAACGCGCGCACGCGCATCAGGTCGGTGTTGACGAGGTTGATGCCAAGCTTCAGGCTGATCAGGTCCGCCGGCAGGTCACGGATCGTGCGCGCCGTGAACGGGTCGAGCAAGGCATTGCCGCCAAAACCCAGATTGAACAGGTCGACGCCGGCCAGGCTGGCGGCCACTACAGGCCAGATGCCGGTCGGGTGGGTCGCGTTCGAGCCCTGGCTGATTGAACTGCCGTGGTGCAGCCAGCGGCGCTGGCCGCCTGCCAACAGCGGCGACACCGGCGCATCCGCGCGCAAGCTCACCAGCTCGGTCGTCTCGTCATGCGGCAGCCAGAGTTCGACGGTCTTGTCGCCCGCCGGCAGGTCGGTAAAGCGCAGCCAGTGCGGCTCGCCCGGATGTACCCGCGTTGCGCCGCTGATCATGTCGATCTCAAGGAGCTTGCCACCCGGCGCGCTCGCTTGGGCAAGCAGCTTCCCATCGACCACCAGATCAAAGATACCGTCGGGCCGCGGCGCCATCTTGCCGTAGCGGCGCTTGGTCGGCAGCACCAGCACCTCGACGACACGGG
This sequence comes from Oxalobacteraceae sp. CFBP 13730, assembly GCA_014841835.1. GTDB lineage: Bacteria > Pseudomonadota > Gammaproteobacteria > Burkholderiales > Burkholderiaceae_D > Telluria. The sequence goes on from JACYUQ010000001.1 coordinate 1,214,613, forward strand.
CCGTCGTCCGGAACGCCAGCCGCACGCCGGATGGCTGTGCTGCGGCCAGCGCCAGTTGCACATCCGGGTGCTGCGCCAGCGCCCAGGCCGGCAAGCGCTGCGGCAACAGGCCGGCGTCGGTCTGTTCGAGCTCGACCGCACCGTGGATCAGGTCTGCGGGAATCGGCGACAGCGTATACATCGACGTGCCCGGCATCAGGCGCCGGTCGCTTCGCGGGTCAGCACCGTCAAGCCCTCGACCAGGCGATCGAGTTCATCCACCGTGGTCGTCAGCGCCACGGTGGCGCGCACGAGACTGGCGTCGCCCACCGGCCGCTCGACCGTGAACACGCCGAAGCGCGCCAGCAGCGCCGCCTGCACGTCACGCGCACGCATGCCGTCGATGGTGAACGCCGCCAGCGCCGTGTCGCCCACCAGCGGGCTCATCAATTGCAGGCCCGGCAGGTCCGCCACGCGCTGCACCCAGTAATTTCTCAGCCAAGCCAGCCGCGCGCCTTTGGCTGCCGAGCCGCCCAACTGCGCATGCACGTCGAGCGCCACCGGCGCGGCCATGATCGCACTCATCGGCGGCATGCCGGCATGCAGGCGTCCGCGAATATCGTCCGCCGGATAATCGCGGTCGCCAAAATGCGGCTCGATGCGGTCCAGGCGCGAAGACCGGATGTACGCAAAGCCCAGCCCCGGCGGCGCGCCGATCCACTTGTGCAGGTTGAAGCCGGCGAAGTCGATGCCCATGGCCTGCACGTCGACGTCCATCTGGCCCAGCGCATGCGCGCTGTCGACCAGCACGTCGACGCCGCGTGCCCGCGCCAGTGCAGCGATCTCGCGTACCGGCACCGACTGGCCATTGGCCGGAAACACCTGCGAGAGCAAAAGCAATTTCAGGCCGGGCGTATCGCGGATCGCCGTCGCATACTGTTCCAGCAGCGCGTCGCCGGACAACGGCAGCGTCAATTGCAGTTCGGTCGGCACCACGCCGCGCCGCCCTTCCAGCCACGCCATCGCATAGCGCATCGCCGGATAATCGAGGTTGCTCCACAGGACGCCATCGCCCGGCGCCAGCCGGTGGTACTGGCCGATCAACACCTGCATCGATTCGCTCGCGCTGCGCGTGAGCAGAATCTCGTGCGGCTCGGCGTTGATCAACCTGGCCAGCCGCGCGCACAGCACCGCGCCATGCTGGACGGCGAGTTCGCTGCGCAGGAACGGGCTCAAATGGCGATTCAGATAGTCGACCGATTCGACCAGCGCCGCCTGCACCGGCTGCGCCATCGCGCCAAAGTAACCGTGCTCGAGATTGACGATGCCGTCGGGCGCTGGCGGATACAGGCCGGCCAGTGCCGGCATCGCAGGTAGTGCAAATGCGTTGGCCATGCCGGTCAGCCCCGGATCCGCGCCACCAGCTTGGTGGTCGAGCGGTCATGCTCGAAGTCGATCGCCACCGCACGCCCGCCATAGGCCAGCACGGCCTGCCCTTCGGGGATCTGGTCCATCACGTAGTCGCCGCCCTTGGCGTAGATGTCGGGCCGGCCTTCCTGCACCACTTCGAGCGCCGTCTGTTCGTCGAACTCGACCACCAGGCTGACCGATTCCAGCGAGGCCAGCACCGCCATGCGATCGGCCAGCGTGTTGTGCGGGCGGTCGTCGCCCTTGCCCAGCCGCTTGACGGACGCATCCGTGTTGACCGCCACCACGAGCGAGGCGCCCAGGTCGCGCGCCTGCGCCAGATAGGTCACGTGGCCGCGGTGCAGGATGTCGAACACGCCGTTGGTCAGCACCACCGGATTTGGCAGTGCGGCGATCCGCGCAGCCAGGTCGGCGCGCGTGCAGAGCTTGTTTTCAAATGAAGGCATAGGTAGTCAGTGTCAGTGTTTGGGCGGTTCGTCGTCAGGCTCTTCATCGAGCGCCATCGACAGTTCGGATGGCCGCGCGGTGCCAGCCGGCAGCCCCGGCTCCTTGCGCTCGCCCGACAGCTTGACCTGCAGGCGCAGGCCATTGGCCGAGTCGGCATTGCGGATCGCTTCGTCGTAGCTGATGAAGCCCTTGTTGTACAGCTCGAACAAGGCCTGATCGAACGTGCACATGCCCAGCTCGCGCGACTTGTGCATGATCTCCTTGATGCTCTGGAAGTTCCCTTTCAGGATCATCTCGGCAATCGTCGGCGTGTTCAGCAGGATTTCGATGGCGGCCTTGCGGCCCTTGCCGTCCTCGGTGCGCACCAGGCGCTGCGAGACAATGGCGCGCAGGTTCGACGACAGGTCCATCAACAGCTGGTTGCGCCGCTCCTCGGGGAAGAAGTTGATGATCCGGTCCATCGTCTGGTTGGCATTGTTCGCGTGCAGCGTGCCCAGGCACAGGTGGCCCGTTTCGGCGAACGCGATCGCATGTTCCATCGTTTCGGTGTCGCGGATCTCGCCGATCAGGATCACGTCCGGCGCCTGGCGCAGCGTGTTCTTCAGCGCGTTGTGCCACGACAGCGTGTCGACGCCCACTTCGCGGTGCGTGATCAGGCAGTTCTTGTTCTTGTGGACGTATTCGACCGGGTCTTCCACCGTGATGATGTGGCCGGCCGAATTGTTGTTGCGGTAGTCGATCATCGCCGCCAGCGTCGTCGACTTGCCCGAACCCGTGCCGCCCACGACCAGCACCAGGCCGCGCTTGGTCATCACGACATCCTTGAGCACCTCGGGCAGGTCGAGCTTTTCGAAGTTGGGAATCTCGGACGAAATGGTCCGCACGACCATGCCGACGCTTTGCTGCTGCACGTAGACGTTCACGCGGAAGCGGCAGACGTTGGGCAGCGAGATCGCGAAATTGCACTCCATTTCGGTCTCGAACTCGGCGCGCTGGCGCTCGTTCATCAGCGAGACCGCGAGCGCGCGCGTGACTTCGCCGCTCAGGCGCTGCTGGCTGAGGGCTTTCATGGCGCCCTGGTATTTCATACTCGGCGGGAAATCAGCCGAGATGAAGAGGTCGGAACCGCCCTGGTGATGCATCACCGTGAGCAGTTTATGGATATAGACCTGGGCTTCCGCCGGGCCAAACGTGGTGGACATGCGGGCCTTTCAGAAAAGATGCATAGGCGGAGCCTATCAAGAGATTATATCGACTATCATTCTTGCTACACCATTATTTCATGGCGCGCACCCTGCTGCCCCGCGGCACAGGCAACGCGCCTAGTCGAGACACCCAACATGACCCTGACCGAGTTGAAATACATTGTCGCCGTCGCCCGCGCCAAGCACTTCGGCCACGCGGCCGAAGCCTGTTTTGTCGCCCAGCCCACGCTGTCGGTCGCCATCAAGAAGCTGGAAGACGAACTGGGCGTGCTGCTGTTCGAACGCGGTGGCTCGGAAGTCTCCGTCACGCCGCTGGGCGCGCAGATCGTGGCGCAGGCCGAGCGCGTGCTGGAGCAGACCGCAGCCATCAAGGAACTGGCCAAGCAGAACAAGGACCCGCTGGCCGGCCCGCTGCGCCTGGGCGTGATCTACACGATCGGCCCCTACCTGCTGCCGCCACTGGTCAAAAACCTGATCGACACGGTGCCGCAGATGCCGCTGGTACTGCAAGAGAATTTCACGCACAAGCTGCTGGAATTGCTGCGCCAGGGCGAGCTCGATGCTGCCATCATGGCGCTGCCACTGCCCGATCACGGGATGGCGGTGCAGCCGCTGTACGACGAGCCGTTCATCGTGGCCATGCCCAAACACCACCCGTGGGCCAAGCGCACGGCCATTTCGGCTGAAGACCTGAAAAGCGAAACGATGCTGCTGCTGGGCGCCGGCCACTGCTTCCGCGACCAGGTGCTCGAAGTGTGTCCGGAAATGGCGCGCTTTTCGGCGCCGGGCGGCGGCACCGGCATGCAGCGCACGTTCGAAGGCTCGTCGCTGGAAACGATCCGCCACATGGTCGCCAGCGGCATCGGCCTGACAGTGCTGCCGCGCGCATCGGTGACCGACCTGAGCGAATCGAACGGCTTGCTGGCGTATGTGCCGTTCACCAAGCCCACGCCGTCGCGCCGCGTGGTGATTGCCTGGCGCAAGAGCTTCACCCGCCGCGCCGCCATCGATGCAGTGATGCGGGCGGTGAGTGAATGTCATCTGGCCGGTGTGGAAATGATCACGTACGAGGCGGCGGCGTAGTACCGGTCCAGACGGCTGGCGGTGCTGGAGCGACAGCGACGGCGTCGGCCGGCTTGTCCGTCTCGCTGGCGTCGCCAGCGGCCGCCGGCCCGCCCCTGACCGCGTCCAGCTGCGACGGCGAGAACACGATGGTTTGGGTCGGGAACGCCAGGCTGATGTCAGCTGCTTCCAGCCGCTCGAAGATCGTCAGCAGCAGCTTTTCGCGAATGATTACCTGCGTGTCGAACTCGTGCACGTCGATGTGGGAAAACACCTCGATGTTGAAGGCGCGCTCGCTGATACTGCCCAGGCGCGCGCGGTGCCCTTCTGCCATGTTCTTTTCTTCGGCCAGGACTTGCTGGACGATGGTAATCGCTTCCTTCAGCTTGGCCGACGAATTGCCATAAGCGATCGCGATCACGGGATTGAACAGGAACCGGTCGCGCGCAGCGTAGTTTTCGATCTGGCGCGCCGACAGGTCGCCATTCGGAATCGTCACCACCGTGCGCTCGTTGGTGCGGATGCGGGTCGAGCGGATGCCGACGTCTTCCACCGTGCCCACCACATCGCCGACCTTGATGAAGTCGCCCACCTGCATCGGGCGGTCGGCAATCACGGTCACGCTGCCCACCAGGTTTTCCACCGTCTTCTGGGCGCCCAGCGCCAGCGCGATACCACCGATACCGAGCGCCGCAATCCCCGTCGTGACGTCGATGCCGAAGGTGCTCAGGATCGCAATGCACGAAAACGCCAGCAGGATGACCTTGGCGGCGCGGCGCGCCAGCGTGATGACCGAAATGACCTGGCGCCGCTGGCTGCGCTGCATGCGGGCAATCGCCAGCTCCGAGATCGCATCGACCAGCCGCAGGCCGAACCAGACAAAGGCAATGACGGAGACGATCCCGGTGTAGCGCAGCAAAGTCTGGCGCGCCACGATCGACACCGGCACCTGCTCGGCCCAGTTGTAGAAGACCCCGACGGCGATCAACAGGCTCACCGGCGGCAGGGCCGCCTCGAAGAACCGGTACAGACCATTGGCTTCCGGGTCGGGCACGAGTTTGCGCATGCAGAACACGATCAGCGCCGACACCATCCACAAGCCGCCGAACACCAGCACGCCAATCCCCAGCAGCAGCGCCCAATCCTTCAGCGGTGCGCCGGCGACGACGACCTCGTCGGCCGCAGGTTCGGTGACCACGGGCGCGCGCTTGGTGGCTGCCGCGATCTGGGCCAGCGTTTCGCGCGAAACGCGCCACACCTGATGCTCGCCGTCCTGCCCTTTCGTGAGCAGCACCGGGATTTTCTTGTCCTGGATGGCGATCTCGCCGACGCGCTCCTGCTCGACCGGCAGGTCGTCACTCACCTTGCCATTGGGGTCGTTGGAGAGCGTGATGAACGTGTCGAGCGTGCCGCCATCGTCCAGCACCGCATGGAACGCGCGCGCCTGCTCCACCGCGTTGGTGCGCTGGCGCGAGCTGGTCGCGGGCGGCAGATCGAAGTACAGCGCGGTGCGATCGTAGTCGGACTCGCCAAGGGCGCCGAGCAGGCCGGAGACCATGGAGCGCGGGGTCTCGCGCTTGAGCGGGTCGGGAACGGCAGATTCAGTGGCGGCGGGCGCCTCGGCGTCCTGGCCGGCGGCAAACGCCGGCGGTTGGGTAAGCCCCAGCACCAAGGCCAGGGACAGCGAGACCAGTAATCTCATCGAAAACATTCTATTCAAAACGACTCCTTGCACGTGTGTGATCGCATGGCGAACGGCGCGGCTCGGGCGGGAGTGGCGGTACGGTCACCGCGACATCCGGCGCGATGGCGAGCCTGCGGATGCGCAGCGATGGGCATGCCGTGCCGGAGCAAACGCGCTGGCCCGGACCTCCGATGCGATCGGTCTGGATGCCCGGACAGTGGTGCCCGGGACCCAAAGTCTAGCATCCTGCCGATGTCATGCACGCACTATTGCTGGCAGCGCACGGGTGTCGCAGCGCGTTTGCATTGAACGAGCGATATCGAATCGACGGCTTCGTTGAAAGGTGCTATTTTCAGCGATAATTTATTTTCGGTAACAACCATGCTGACAACACCGGGCACCCGCCCGAGCTTCTTCGCCTCCCCGACCTTCTGGCTCATCCTGCTCAATATCGGCGCCTGGGTCTATCTGGGCATGAACGGCGTCGACTGGATGTCGCCCAGCCCGGCCGACCTCACTGCCTGGGGCGGCAACCTCGGCCCGTACACCCTCACCGGCGACTGGACGCGACTCGTCACGTCGATGTTCCTGCATGGCGGCGCGCTGCACCTGGGCCTGAACATGTTCATGCTGTCGCAGATCGGGCCGTTGTCCGAGGCGGTCTGGGGCCGCACCCGCTTCACACTGCTCTATCTGTTGTCCGGCCTGTTCGGCGGGCTGGCCAGCGCGTGGTGGTATGCGAGCGTGGCCGTGCGCAATACGGGCTACGACCTGATTCCCTCGGCGATGGGCTTCACGCCGCATTTCGCCACCACGGTCAGCATCGGCGCATCCGGCGCGCTGCTCGGCGCGTCCGGCGCCCTACTGGTGCACGCGCTGTGCGCCGGCACGGCGGCAAAAATCGAATTGAAAGTCATCTTCCAGGTGGTGGCGCTGAATATCGGCATGGGCTTCTTGATGACCGGCACCGATAACGCGGCCCACGTCGGTGGCGCGCTGGCCGGGATCGCCATCGGCGCCCTGCTGATGCTGCCAGGGCGCGTATTGCGGATCGCCCCTGCGGTGCAGTCGGCGGTCGTGTTCGCCGTCAGCCTGGGCGTGCTGGTGGCGCTGGTCAAGCAGCCGCCGTCTGATCAGGTCAGCCGGATCGCGCAGATCCTGCGTGCATCGGAGGTGCTCGCCGCGCAACGCGATGCCGCGCGGGCCGTGAATCCTGAACGCTAGCACACGTTCGACAACAACAAGCCGGCTTGCGCCGGCTTGTTTTCAACCGAATCCCGATCAGCCCTGACGGCGACGGGCCACCATCAAGCCACCCAGCAGCAACGGCAGCATCAGCGCGATCGTCGACGGTTCCGGCACTTCGGCCACGATCGAGAACGTATCGCCGGCGCGCATGCCGCTGGTATCCAGCAGCCAGTCGCTGCGGCCATCGACGAGCGTCGGGTTCCCGAACTGGAACTCGGCCGGTTCGCCATTGGCAAACGTGATCGCCGCGTTGTAGAACGCGCTGTTCACGCTGAGGTCTTGCGAGAACGCAGACACGGTGCCCGGCGCCGCGAAACGGATGCCCTGCAGGCCGAAGTTAAACTGCGGGAACGACATGCCGCTCAGGTTGAACACCATTGCGCTCAGGCTCAGCGGGCCGCCGATGTCGGCTTCCTGCAGCACGAAGTTGAGCGTCGTGCCGGCAAAATTGCCCAGTTCCAGATCGAACGACACGGCGCCAGCGGCGCTGTAGTCGGTCACGGCATTGCCTGCCGCACTGTCCGAGCTCACCAGCAGCGCCGCGTGGCTCGACGTCGAGAACGCCAGCGCAACCAGGCCGGCAGTAATGAATTTGTTGATGGTCATGGTGAATATCCTTGAATGAATGCGGTAAGAATTACAGCGGACCCTTGGCCCACGGACCCGAGATCGCGAACGTGATGCCCGGCGTCTGGATATTGACGAACAGGTAGCGTCCGGTCGGATCGAAGCAGGCGCCGGCAAATTCATTGCCGCGGCCATCGCCGGCCAGCGCCGTCGACTTGCCGGCGCCGGTCAGCTGGGCCGTCGTCAGGTTCACGTTGTTCTTGGCGAAGATGTAGGCGTCACCGGCGCCCGTCAGGCCCATCAGGCGCTGGCCGAAACCGAAGGAGTCGGTGATCGGGCTGGACGAGTCTTCGCAGATCAGCAGGCCGTCGCGCGGGCTGACGGCCAGGTTGTCACCCATATTGCCGATCAGCGGGCTCGGGCTCGAATAGATGCACTTGAGCGTCTGGCTGGCCAGATCCAGTTCCCAGATCGCGCCACGGTTGACCGGGCCACCCGACGTGTCCATCACATACAGCTTGCCCTTGGTATAGAAGATGCCTTCGCCGCGGTTCATGCGCAGCGCGCCCTTGGCCCACCCCTGGTTGAACGGGCCGGCGGCGTTGCTGATCGCCTGGCCATTCAGGCCCACGCTGTTGCCGCGGTTGGCGTCCGGATTCGGGATCGACACCCATTCCAGTTCGTACGTCAGGTCGACCGACGCGGTGGCCAGGTTGACGTTGTTGACACCCTTGACCTTGGCCATCTCCAGCACGCCGCCACGCGCCAGCGAACCGGCGGCGCCCGTCTTGATGTCGGGTACGTAGCGGTAGAAGCCCGACTTGCCCGACGAATCCTCGGTCAGGTAGACCGTGCAGTCCGTCGGGTCGACGGCGGCGGCTTCATGCGAGAAGCGGCCCATGTTGACGATCGGCTGGCCGGTCGTCTGGCGCGGATCGGCCGTCACTTCGAACACGTAGCCGTGTTTCTTGCCGCCGGCGGTGATCGCGTCGGAACCGACTTCTTCGCAGGTGAGCCACGTGCCCCATGGGGTGACGCCACCGGCGCAGTTCTGCTGCGTGCCGCCCAGGCTTGGCGTCATGCTGACCCAGTCGCCGTCGCGGAACACCAGGTTGGTGGTGCCGCCGCACGAGCGGTTGGTCGTGCTGGCGCTGATCGTGCCGCCATCGTAGAAGCTGTAGGCGTTAATGAAATTGCCAGCTGCACTGCTGGTGATTTCATGATTGCGCACCAACACCTGTTCGGTGCTGCGGCCGACCTTGCGCGTGGCGATCACGCCCATGCCGTCGTGGCCGGCCGGGCATGGCCGGCCATCGGTCATCATGTCGCCGCGCCAGCCATAGCTCTTGTACGTGAAGCCAGGCGGCAGTTGCAGCAGCGGCAGGCCGGTGCTCAGGTCATTGGTCGGCGCGATCGGGCCGTATGGGCTGTCGACCAGTGCGGTGACGCCATTGGCGGCGGCAGCTTCGCGCGCGTGCAGCGCGGCGAAGGCGCCGACGAATGGCAGCGCGCTGGCGCCGGCGATGCCCTTGAGCAGGTTGCGGCGCGACGGCGACGTGTCGTGGTTGTTCATGTGTGCTTCTCCATTGATTGGACGTGCGAGCCGGTGGACCGGCATCTCGAATGTTGGCAGCGCCTGAGCGGCGGCCCGCCTGTCCTTACCACCCCGGCTCGGACCGATGCATTAAAGCAAACGATCATGTCAAGTTAATGACAACAAAAAGACAATTTTTTGTCTTACACCGTTGGTCGTGACACATGCCTGTCATGCACACTGCATGCGGCCTGCTGGGGCAAGGGTGCGCCGCGCAGCGTCCCCAAACCGGCTAGAATTGCTGTCTTCCGATCAATATTTTTTGCGACAAAAAAGCGAACACATGAACAAGCTGGCGCTCTACTTTCGCCTGATCCGGGCTGACAAGCCGATCGGCATCCTGCTCTTGCTGTGGCCCACCCTGTGGGCGCTGTGGATGGCCTCCGGCGGCGTGCCGGCCCTTGATGTGCTGGCGATCTTCGTGATCGGTACGGCGCTGATGCGCTCCGCCGGCTGCGCCATCAACGACTACGCCGACCGCGACTTCGACCGCCACGTCAAGCGCACGGTCGACCGCCCGCTCACGAGCGGCAAGATCCGGGGCTGGGAAGCCGTGATGGTCGCGGCGGTACTGGCGATTGCGTCATTCCTGTTGATCCTGCCGCTGAACGCGCTGACCAAGCAGTTGTCGGTGGTGGCCGTGGTGGTGGCCGGCACCTACCCGTACTTCAAGCGCTTCTTCGCCATTCCGCAGGCTTACCTGGGCATCGCCTTCGGCTTCGGCATCCCGATGGCGTTTGCCGCCGTGCAGGGCGCGGTCCCTAGCGTGGCCTGGTGGCTGCTGGTGGCGAACGTGTTCTGGGCGGTGGCCTACGACACCGCGTATGCGATGGTCGACCGCGACGACGACATCAAGCTGGGCATGCGCACGTCGGCCATCACCTTCGGGCGCTTCGACGTGGCGGCCATCATGCTGTGCTACGGCGCGTCGCTGGCGATCTTTTTGCTGTGCGGCTGGTCGCTCGGCTTGCGCTGGTGGTTCGTGGCCGGTGTGGCCGTGGCGGGCGGGATCGCGCTGTATCACTACACGCTGATCCGCCATCGTGACCGGATGAACTGCTTCAAGGCGTTCCGCCATAACAACTGGCTGGGGGCCGCATTGTTCATTGGTGTCGCACTAGATTATGCATTAGGTTAATATTGTCCGAAATGCATTCATCGCTGCTGCGGCAGTGTGATCGACCACCACATCAAGAGGCCTAATATGATCGAAAAAATCCCGACCCAGACCAATACCCGCGACCAGCTGGTCAACGACCTGAAAAGCGTCATCGGCGACGCGGAATCGTGGCTGCGCAACGGCAGCCAGCTGACCGGCGAAGAACTCAAGTCGGCCAAGGCCAAGTTCGAGCAGACGCTGGCCTCGGCCAAGGTCGGCCTGATCAACGCCGAAGAAACCGTGGTCGAGCGCACCAAGGTCGCCGCCAAGGCCACCGACGAATACGTCAAGGACAACCCATGGAAGTCGGTTGGCCTGGGCGCTGCCATCGGTGTCGTCATCGGCATGCTGATCGTCCGTAAATAAGATGACGATTCCCGCGACCATTTCGCGCATCGGGGCCACGCTGCTTGCCATGCTGCGCACGCGGCTGGAGCTGGCGACGCTCGAACTGCAGGAAGAAACGCAACGCGTGTTCGGCTATGTAGCCTGGGGCATCGCTGCCGCCTTCTTCGGCGTGGTCGCGGTGCTGCTGCTCATCCTGTTCGTGCTGGTGCTGTTCTGGGACACGCACCGTTTGCTCGCCGTTGGCGGCATGACGCTGCTGTTCGCGCTGGGCAGTGTGCTGGCGTTCTTCAAGGTCCGTGGCGACCTGACGACCCGTGGGCCGATCATGGCTGCCACACTGGCCGAACTGCGCAAGGATGCGCAAGCTGTCAAAGGAGAGCCGATCGATGACCTCAAAATCTGAACCACTGGCGGTGCGCCGCCGCTTGCTGGCCGCGCAATGCGCCGAACAGCGCGCCCAGATGTCGGCCGACGTGACGCTGCTGCGTACGCCGTCGGCGATGGGTGGCACCACGGGGTATGTGGTGCAGCACAAGAAAGCCATCCTGACCGCCGCTGGCGTCGGGGTCGGCATCCTGCTGACCAAGCCGACGTGGGTGGTCGGTGCGATCACGGCAGCATTGTCAGCCTACAAGCTGGCGCAGAAGGTGTTGCCGGTGCTGGGGTGGAGGAAGTTCGAAGTACATTGAACGGTTTGCGGTTCGCGAACTGACTTGGGTTCCCGCCTGCGCGGGAACGACGGTTTCAGGGTTGGCAGCTACGAATGTTAATCGTAGCAACCAGTCTCCAGACCGTCGTTCGCGCGAAGGCGGGAACCCAAGCTTTTTACAGGCACTGCACGCTCAATCCTGACCCAGCTCGTCCCCGAGTTCCTTGCCACGCGCCGCAGCTGCCTGCATCGCCGCGACGATCGCGCCTTTCACGCCTGCCGCTTCCATGCTCTCGATTGCCGCATGCGTCGTGCCGCCCTTTGACGTCACGCGCGCGCGCAGCACGTCAACGGCTTCAGGCGACTCCGCCGCCAGTTGCGCCGCGCCCGTGAACGTGGCCAGCGCCAGTTCCCTGCCCTGCTCCGGGTTCAAGCCCATGGCGCGCGCCGCTTCCTGCATCGCTTCGAGGAAGTAAAACACGTAGGCCGGCCCGCTGCCCGAGACCGCCGTCACGGCATCGATCTGCGCTTCGTCGTCCAGCCACACGGTCTTGCCGACCGCGCGCATGACGGCGTCGGCCTGCTCGCGCTGCGCTGCGCTCACGGCCGGCTGCGCCGCCAGGCCCGTCACGCCCATGCCGATCAGCGCCGGTGTATTCGGCATCGTGCGCACGATGGCGTCATAGCCACCCAGCCAGCGGGACAGGTCACTGCTGCGGATACCCGCCGCGATCGACAGCACCAGCTGGCGCGTCAGGTGCGGCGCCAGCCCTGTGGCCACTTCGCGCATCTGCTGCGGCTTCACGGCCAGCACCACGACTTCAGCGTGCTGGACACCCTCGTCGATGGCGGTCGCGGTGCCCACGCCATACTCGCGCGCCAGACGTTCCAGTGCTTCTGGATTATGGTCCACCACGTGGATCTGCGCGCCGGAACCCGCGACTTTCACGAGCCCGGAAATCAGGGCTGCGGCCATATTGCCGCCGCCGATAAAGACAATGTTCATGGTGATCCTGTCAGGTGTAATCGCGTTTGCCAAAGATGGCGCTGCCCACGCGCACGATCGTCGCGCCTTCGGCAATCGCGGGCGCCAGATCGCCCGACATGCCCATCGACAGCGTATCGAGTTCCAAACCGTCAGCGCGCAGCGCGTCGAACAGGGCGCGCACGCGGGCAAAGGCGGCGCGCTGTTGTGCGACATCGGTGGTGGGTTCGGGAATCGCCATCAGCCCGCGCAGGCGCAGGTTCGGCAAGTGCGCGACCTCGCGCGCGAGCGCCGGTAATTCTTCGGGCGACGCGCCGCTCTTGCTGGCCTCGCCGCTGATGTTCACTTGCAGGCAGATATTCAGCGGGCCCAGTTCGGGCGGCCGCTGCTCCGACAGGCGCTGCGCGATCTTGAGCCGCTCGACGGTGTGCACCCAGGCGAAGCTGGCGGCGATGGGCCGCGTCTTGTTGCTCTGGATCGGGCCGATGAAATGCCACTCGACGGCCGCATCTGGTTGCGCCTGCGCGACGCTTGCGATCTTGTCGAGCGCTTCCTGCAAATAGTTTTCGCCGAACGCCAGCTGGCCGGCGGCCATCGCATCCAGCACCGCCTGCGCAGGGAACGTCTTCGATACGGCCAGCAACTGGACGTCGTTTCTGGCGCGTTCCGATGCCTTTACAGCATCGGTGATTGTCGCTTCGACAGCTTGCAAGTTCCCGGCGATTATGGACATAATGATTTTCTATAGGAAATATTTTTGAGGCCGTTTGCGGCACTGGGATTATAAATGGACATATCGGAATTACTCGCTTTCTCGGTCAAGAACAAGGCCTCGGACCTGCACCTGTCGGCCGGCCTGCCGCCGATGATCCGCGTCCATGGCGACGTGCGCCGGATTAACCTGCCGCCGCTGGAGCACAAGGACGTGCACGGCATGATCTATGACATCATGAACGACGGCCAGCGCAAGCAGTACGAAGAAGTGCTCGAGTGCGACTTCTCGTTCGCGATTCCGGGTCTGGCGCGTTTTCGCGTCAATGCCTTCAACCAGGAACGGGGCGCCGCCGCCGTGCTGCGCACGATTCCATCCAAGATCCTGTCGCTCGAAGACCTGAACGCGCCGAAAATCTTCGGCGAACTGGCGCTGAAACCGCGCGGCCTGGTGCTGGTCACCGGCCCTACGGGCTCGGGCAAGTCGACCACGCTGGCGGCGATGGTGAATCACCTCAACGAACAAGAATACGGCCACATCCTGACGATCGAAGACCCGATCGAATTCGTGCACGACTCCAAGAAATGCCTGATCAACCAGCGCGAAGTCGGCCCGCACACGCTCTCGTTCAGCAATGCACTGCGCTCGGCGCTGCGCGAAGATCCGGACGCGATTCTGGTCGGCGAGTTGCGCGACCTGGAAACGATCCGCCTGGCGCTGTCGGCCGCCGAAACGGGTCACCTCGTGTTCGGTACGCTGCACACGTCATCGGCCGCCAAGACCATCGACCGTATCGTCGACGTGTTCCCGGCCGAAGAAAAAGAGATGGTGCGCGCGATGCTGTCCGAATCGCTGCAGGCCGTGATCTCGCAGACGCTGCTCAAGACCAAGGACGGCTCGGGCCGCGTGGCGGCGCACGAAATCATGATCGGCACGCCGGCCATCCGTAACCTGATCCGCGAAGCGAAGATCGCCCAGATGTACTCGGCGATCCAGACCGGCAGCAATGTCGGCATGCAGACGCTCGACCAGAACCTGACCGACCTCGTACGCCGCAACATGATCTCGTCGGTGGCTGCGCGCAGCGCCGCCAAGATCCCCGAAAACTTCCTCGGCTAAGGGCCATTGATGGAACGCGACCAGGCTACCAAATTCATGTTCGACCTGCTGCGCCTGATGGTGACCAAGGGCGGCTCGGACCTGTTCATCACGGCGGGCTTTCCGCCGGCGATCAAGATCGACGGGCGCATGACGCCCGTGTCGAGCCAGCCGCTCACCAGCGGCCACACGGGCGACCTGGCGCGCGCCATCATGAACGACAAGCAGGGGGCGGGCTTCGAGCTCACGCGCGAAGCCAATTTCGCGATCACGCCGGGCGACCTGGGACGCTTTCGTGTCTCGGCCTTCATGCAGATGGGCTGCGTGGGCATGGTGCTGCGCGTGATCACCACGGCGATCCCGAAGTTCGAGGAACTGAGCCTGCCCGACACGCTCAAGGATGTCGTGATGACCAAGCGCGGGCTGGTGATCATGGTCGGCGCAACGGGTTCGGGCAAATCGACGACGCTGGCGGCGATGGTCGGCTACCGCAACGAGAACAGCTACGGCCACATCATCACGGTCGAAGACCCGGTCGAATTCGTCCATCCGCACCGCAACTGCGTGATCACGCAGCGCGAAGTGGGCGTGGACACCGACAGCTTCGAAGCAGCGCTGAAAAACTCCCTGCGCCAGGCGCCGGACGTGATCCAGATCGGCGAAATCCGCGACCGCGAGACGATGGAGCATGCCATCGCATTTGCCGAAACAGGCCACCTGTGCCTGGCCACGCTGCACGCCAACAGCGCCAACCAGGCGCTGGACCGCATCATCAACTTCTTCCCCGAAGAGCGCCGCCAGCAACTGCTGATGGACCTGTCGCTGAACCTGAAAGGCCTGGTGTCGCAGCGCCTGATTCCGAAGAAGGAGTCGAAGGGCCGCGTGGTGGCGATCGAAATCCTGCTGAACTCACCGTTGATTTCGGACCTGATCTTCAAGGGCGAAGTCCATGAGATCAAGGAAATCATGAAGAAGTCGCGCGAGCTGGGGATGCAGACGTTCGACCAGGCGCTGTTCGACCTGTACGAGGCCGACAAGATCACCTACGAAGACGCACTGCGCAACGCGGACTCGGTCAATGACCTGCGATTGAACATCAAGCTTAATAGCAAGCATGCGAAGAATCGCGATTTTTCGAGCGGGACGGAGGCGCTGGGGTTGGTGTAGCCGCTTGTAGCATCAACCTCGTCACCGTCGTTCCCGCGCAGGCGGGAACCCAAGCTCGAGCACAGCCACCGACGCGCGCTTTCGTGGCAATGCACAGGAACTTGGGTTCCCGCCTTCGCGGGAACGACGTTTTCAGGTGGCGCGTCCCGGTTAGAACCGCGACTCCAGCGTCACCCGCGCCACCGCCTGCCCATCCGAAAACGTCGTCCTGCGCTGCACGCCGTTGTCATCCACGTAGCGCGACTCGGACACCGTATCCTGCGCCAGCAGATTGGTTGCCGCCAGCCGCAGCTGGTAGGTTGGATTGAGCTTCCACAGCGCATACACATCCAGCTCGCGCCGCACGCTCTGGTAGCGTGACTGCTCCACGTTCACGCGCACGTTGCCGCCGTTCTTGAAGGCGAAGCTTGCGCCCGTCGTGAGCTTGCCGCCCGGCGTCTTGTAATCCACACCCAGCGTGCCCGACACGGGCACCTGCTGATCGAGCCGGTTATCCGGCCCCGGCACCGCATCGACGCGCGACCAGTTGCGCGCCAGGCTGGCGCGCAGGTCGATGTCCGGCACGTCCTGCAGTACGGCCGACAGCGGAAACTTCGCCTCGAGCTCCAGACTGCGCGTGAGCGCGTCGCCATCATTTACCGGCGTCTGGATCCAGCGACCGTCTTCGACGAGCAGGCCCTGGCGCGTGTAGTCGCTGATGCGCCGTACCGATACGCTGGCGCTCAGCAGCGCCTTCTCGGCCCAGTAATGTTCGTACGATGCGTCGATGCCGGTCGCCAGCTCGGGCTTGAGGTCGGGATTGCCACGGTAATCAGGGTCGGTCTGGCTGTTGTTGGGGGTCGTGAAGCGCCGCGGGATCAGGTTGCTGGCCGCCGGCGCCTTGAACGTACGCGTCAATGCCAGGCGTACCTGGTCGCGGCTGTCGGGCAACTTGTAGAGCGTCTGCGCGAGCGGGCTCCAGACGCTGGCGCGGTTGGTGCTGGTGTCGAATGTGTTGCCGCTGCTGCGCGTCTCCAGCCCTTCCCAGCGCAGGCCCGCGTACATCGACCACTGCTTGGTGACGTTCCATTCGTCCTGCACGAACAGCGCCAGGCGCTTGAGGGTGGCGTCGTAATCTTCATCGCGGCGCAGCGTGCTGCCTGCGAGCGGGAACAGCTCCAGTTCGCCGCGTGCATCGTCGCGCAAGGTATGGCCGGCGTCCCAACCCATCGACAGCGCGTGGTCCTTCTTCCATGGCCGCGAATACTTGCCCACCGCGGTGACGCCAACTTCGTCAGTGGCACTGAGCACGGTGGAGTCGCGCGCTAAACGATCAACACTGTCCAGCGTGCGAAAGTCGTCTTCATGCCAGTTGCCGCGGCTGCGCGACCCGTTCACGCCCAGTTTCAGCTCGAACTTGGCGTCTTCTTCCAGGTTATGCATCCAGGTCAGGTCCGAACGCAGCGTCGTGTTGGTGCCCTTGCTGCGCACGTCGCGCTCGTCGTACAGAGGGCGCAGGCCAAGAATAGTCTTGGTCGAAGTGCTGCCCTGGTAGTTGTTGCGCTGGTGCGCGACGAGCGATTGCCAGCTGACCGTGTCGCCGTTCTCCAGGCTCCAGTTCAGTCGTGGTGTGAGGTTGATGCCTTGCGGGCTGCCACGATCGGTCTGCTCGCTGCGCCGCAAAAAGGTAGGACGTCTGGTCGCATCGATCTGCGACTCCTCGAATGGCGACGGGCGATCGAACTCGTAGCGCCAAGCGCTTGCGGCAAGCGAGTACGACATCTTGCCGACGCGGTCCGACATGGTGAGGCTGGCCGAGGGATTGCTCACCTCCCCGCTTTTGCCGTAGCCGACGCGCAGCTCGCGCTGCGCCTTTTTTACCGCGCGCTTGAGGACGATGTTGATGGTGCCGGCGATCGACTGGGTCGAGAACTCGGCGCTGGCTGCGCGCAGGATTTCGATGCGCTCGATCGACTCGGGCGAGAGCTGGTCGATGTCGAAGCCGGCCGGCGCGCGCTCGCCATTGAGCAGGATCTGCGTGTAGCCGCTGCCCAGCCCACGCATGCGGATCTCGCCACCGCCACGCCCGGCGCCGCCGCTGACCGTGATCCCCGGCAGGCGCTTGAACACATCGAGCACCGAGGTATCGCCATAGCGCCGGATTTCCTCGGTCGACACGACGATCTTGCTGGCGGTGTCGTCGCGGCGCGGATCATAGCTATTGGCATCGGCCTTGACTTCGACCTTCTGGACAGTGTCCGTGGAGAGCGCCGGGGCTGCGGCGTTTTGCGCATGAACAGGCAAGGCAGACAGGGAAAGCGCGACAAGCGTGGGGCGAAGCATCTGGGGGGACAGTCATGGCAGATTCAAAGGTGCCGTATTCTGTCATGCCCCTGCTGCTCCGAACAGCACGTCGTCAAATTACCCGACCCGCATACGGGTCAAACGCTCACCCACCCGGCCCCATGCCGCCGCCCGGTGGCCCGAACCCTGGTGGACCGCCAGGCCCGCCCCGCGGACCATCCGGTCGGCGCCCACCCGCGCCGCCAAAGCTGCCGAAGCGGTACGACAACCCGACATACACGAGGCGCCCTTCCTGGCGGCGGATGCTGTATTCGCGCAGGCGGTCGGTCTCGGTGATCGATTCGGTCTTTTGCGAGTCGAAGACATCGTTGACGTTCACGACGAGGCTCAGGGCCTGGCTCAGGTTGCGGCGGTAGCTCAGGTCAGCGCTGCGCGTCGGCTGGCGGTAGCCTTCGCCGAACAGCGTCTTGCCCTGCGCATTGAGCACCAGTTGCAGGCTGTTGGTCGGATTGATCTGGTAGCTCACGCGCGCGCGGCCGCTGAGCGAGGTGGCGCTGCGCTTGTCGTCCTGGCTGTTGCCCAGCACTGACTGTTCGGAGTACCCCAGGTTGCCGCTGGCGTTGAGCGTCAAGCTTGGCGTGACGCGGCCGCTGAACGTGAATTCGAGGCCGCCCGAGTTGCTGCTGCCGGCGTTCTCGCGCGTGGTCAGCAGCACCGTATCGGAGATGAAGGTGCGCCGTTCCTGGATCAGGTCCGAGTCGCGCCGCGCGTACAGGCGCACATTGGTCTCGACCTTGCCCAGCTTGGTTTCCAGCCCCAGCTCGATCGAGTCGGTCTTGGTGGGCATCAGGTCGGGATTGCCCGACGAGACGTTGGTTTCGTCGCGGTAGACGACAAAGGGATTGAGGTCGCCCGCACCCGGCCGGCGGATGCGGTGCGCGTAACTCAGGCGCAGCGCCGTGTCGTCCGACAGGTCATAGGTCAGGAAGGCGCTCGGGATCGCGTCGAAGTAATGGTTATTGGCCTTGACGTTCGTGGTGACCTGGTTCAGATCGAGATCGGTGTACTCGGTGCGCAGGCCACCCAGCAAGCCCCACTTTTCGGCAAGGCGAAGCTGGTAAGTACCATACAAGGCGACGGTCGTTTCATCGAGCTCGAAGCGGTTGGTGCGCTGGCTGCTGAGACTTTCGGCCAGTGTCGCCTCATCGACATTGAAAAAGCGCGTGTCGAACACATTGCTGTTCTGCGCGACCTTGTAGCCCGCCTTGAACACGCCCTTCTCGCCCGGCAGTTCATAGTCGCCCGTGAAGTCGATCACGCGCGTTTCGGTCAGGTTGTTCTGGTGCGTGCGCGGCGCGGTCGAATTGGCGGGGCGCACCGTGTAATCGCTGGCAAAGCGCGTGTCGGCCTCGCCCTTGTTACCTGACAGGCGCAGGTCGACCTTGAAGATTTCGCCGGGCCGTGCGCCCTTGTGATCCAGGCCGCCACTGAGGCTGTAGCTGCGGTTGTCGTTGTCACGCACGCTCGAACGCAGGTAGTCACCGTCGATGCTGCCGTCGGCGTTCAGGCCGCGATAGCGTTCCTGCGACTGCCCGTCGCTGCCGTTGGCCGAGAAGCTGGCCTTGGCCGACAGCACGTCCTTGTCGCCCAGGTTGTAGGTCATCGAGCTGTTCATGCCCACGGCCTCGGTGTCGGTCTCGCTGTTCGAGCGCTGCGTGCTGCTGGCCACGGCGCCGGTGAGCGGATCGATCCGGTCGCGGTTCGTCTCGCCGTCGGAGCCACGCGTGTCGCGCCGGACGTACACGCCGCCCTGCACGCTCATGCGCCCGGTCGTGTAGCTGCCGAAGCTCGACGCATTAGCGCGCCCTTCCGGGCCGACGTTCGCATTGACCGCCCCGAAGCCGCCCGGCGTGCGCTCGCGCCGCATCACCAGATTGATGATCGGGCCACCGCCGCCTTCGTTGCCGAACTGTGCTCCCGGGTTGTTGATCACTTCCACCGAATCGAGATCGGCCGCCGGGATCGCGCCCAGCGCCGCGGCGCGGTTCTCGCCCTGCATCATTGCCGACGGCTTGCCGTCGACGAGGATCTGCACATTGCTGCGCCCGCGCAGCGTCACGTTGCCGTCCGCATCCACCGCCACCGACGGCACCTTGTTGAGCGTGTCGGCCACCGTATCGTTGGTCGAGGCGGCGTCACTCTTGACGTCATACGCCTGGCGGTCGATCCGGTTGGACGAACGCGCGGCCGTCACAGCGACGGTGGAGGCGACAGGGACGTCGGCCGCCTGCAGCGCCGGGGCGGTCGGCGTCACGGCGCCAGTGACAGGTTCCGCCGGCCGTACGGCGGTTTCCTGGGCAAATGCGCAGACAGGCGCGAGCAGCGCGAACAACAGGGTGGAAGAACGGTGACGTGACATGAATACCTGGGTGACTGGACGTTGGGACGAGCGTGATTGTCGCATGCGTGGCGCCCGAAATTTGTTAAGAAATGCTAAGGCGGACGAAATGTCACAGCATTGATCGGCCAACCGATGACGCCGGGGCCAACGCTCTGGCGTGCACCTGCCAGCAGTAGCGTAAACTGCACTGTTTACAACAAGGAGACCTCAATGAATGCCTACGATTTCAACGCCACTGCCCTCGACGGCCAGCCGGTCGACCTGCAGCGCTACCGCGGCAAGGCGCTCCTGATCGTCAATACGGCCAGCGCCTGCGGCTTCACGCCGCAATACCAAGGGCTTGAAGCGCTGCAGCGCCGCTATGCGGACCAGGGCCTCGTGGTGCTGGGCTTCCCGTGCAACCAGTTCGGGCACCAGGAACCGGGCGACGAAGCAGCGATCGGCGCCTTCTGCGAAAAGAACTATGGCGTCACGTTCCCGATGTTCGCCAAGGTCGACGTCAACGGCGACGACGCGCATCCGCTGTTTCGCTTCCTGAAGGGCGAAGCGCCCGGCGTGCTGGGCACCGAGGCCGTCAAATGGAACTTCACCAAATTCCTCGTCAACCGTGAGGGCGCGGTCGTCACGCGCTATGCGCCGACCACCAAGCCGGAAGACCTGGGCGGCGATATCGAGAAAGTGCTGGCGAACGGGGTCTGATCAGGCCGAAGTTCAAGGCGCAATGGCGATCACCTCGTCACCCGGCTGCGGCTCGCAGCTCGCGCCCAGCGGTGTCCAGCCACGCCGCACGACAATCCGGCGTTCGTCGTGGCAGATTTCCACGCGCTGTGTCTCGGGTGCGCGGCGCTGCACGAAGGCCTCGATCGAGGCCGGCACGCTGACCTGCAGCGACAGCGCGTGCAGGTCTTCCACCGGGTGGTCGTCCACGTGCACGAGCGGCACGAACTGCCCGGCGAACATCGTGAAGTGCGACGGCACCTTGACCGGGCCGGGGACGTAATCGTTGGCGCGCAGCCAGGCCTGCGCGTCTTTCCGCGCGTTGCCGTCCCCTGCCGCACCGCCCCAGGCGCTGGCCATCAGCTCGGCCACCCACTGGTTGCAGTTCTGGTATTTGGTGCCATAGGCATAGGCGTTGGCACTGTATTGACCGGCCAGCAGGGCCAGCGCCAGCGCCTTGTCGCGGGCGGCGCGTTCGAGCGACGCGCTGTCGTCATCCGGCAGGAACAACAAGGCGATATGGCCCTTGCCCGGTGCGTCGGCGCCGAGCGCGAAGCCGGCAATGCCCTGGTCGAAGATGTACGGGCGCGCCTCGTCGCATTCGTAATACAGCTGACGCACGGCCCAGGGGCTGTCCGGCGTATCGCGCAGTGCGACGCCGGCGTGTGAATACACCAGATTGAAGCGGCTCAGGTCCGTGCCGGCGCGCGCGATCAGCGCGACCTTGCCGTTCGAGCGCGCCAGCTCCTGCTTGACGACGCCGGCAAAGCGCAGTACGCGGTCCTGTTCGGTCGCGTTGAGGTCGCGCGAGCGTTCGCAGAAGGTGGGAAAGCCGGCCCAGGCACTGCCGCTCGCACACAACAGCAGCGCCAGCGCAGCCTGGCGCACGAACATCAGATCGTGACTTTGCGCGAGCCCAGTTCGCGGTACCACTCGTCCTGCAGCGCCAGGAAGAACGGCCGCTGGGTGTCGGCGTGGGCGAATTCGTAGCCGTAGGCGCGCTCATTGACCTGGACCACGTCGCCCGCGATCACGGTGCGCGTGGCGAGGGCGCGGTTGGGCACATCGAGCTCGAACGAACGGGCCTGGCCGGCAGGGGTTGCGCGCAGGGTCAGGCGGGTGGTGTCGGGCTTGTTCGGGGCGTGCGCGATGTTGATCACGCGGTACTGGCCGGCAGCGACCTTGTCATTGTCGCTCGAGCTGTTGCTGGAACCGCTGACCGAATCGGAAATACTGGCCGACGACGCCGAGCCGGCGCTGGACGCGGACGACGCGAAGCTGTCAGCCTGCGCGGGCGCATTGCAGGCCGCAGCGAACAGGGTCAGGCACAGCGTGCGGGAGAGGATAGGCAAGGTCATGGCACTCTTTCATTTGGCGAGCAGAACGCTCCTATGGTACAAGCCCTTGCGCCGAATGACCATAGGGCAATTTTATCGCGTCTGGATACGGGTCGCGCCGTGGGTGATGCAGGCACGGGTGACGTTGTCCAGGAAGCGGATCGCGACATCCATCGACAGGCCGGGCGGCAGCAGGCTGGCCAGCCCCGGGTCGTCGTTCAGCCGGTCGACGCCGTACGCCAGCCGGCGCGACACGTCGCGTGCCAGCTGGCCATCGCTGTTGTAGAGCGCGTCGTAGACGCCGGCCACTTCCCATACCGGCACGAGGCCCGGGGTACTGCTGTCTTCGAAGACGATGGCGCGCGGACTGTCTTCGTCCTCGCGCACGAGTTGAAAGGTAAAGCTCAAGATCGTTCCTGCTGGTGTTCGTTGCTGGGGTCGGGGCGATGCTACCACGGCCCCTGTCAGTCTGCTGTACAGATCCGATCCAGCAGCTCGATCCAATGCGTCACGGGCGTCCCGGTCCCTGCCTGCAGATGTGAGATGCAGCCGATATTGGCCGACACGATCTGTTCGGCCCCGGTCGCGGCCAGGCTGGCCAGCTTGCGCTCGCGCAGCGCCAGCGAGATGGCCGGCTGCAGCACCGAATAGGTGCCGGCCGAGCCGCAGCACAGGTGATTGTCGGCGCACAGCACCACGTCAATGCCGGCCGCCTGCAACACGCCTTCGACCTTGCCGCGGATTTGCTGGCCATGCTGCAGCGTGCATGGCGGGTGGTACGCCACGGGCGGGCCGCCCTTCCCTTTTGCCAGCGCGGCGATCCGGTCCTGGAACGGCGCCAGGACTTCGGACAAGTCACGCGTGATCGCGCTGATTTGTTCGGTCTTGGCGGCATACGCGGGATCGTGCGCCAGCAGGTGGCCGTATTCCTTGACGGTGACGCCGCAGCCGGACGCGGTCATGACGATCGCCTCGACCGCGCCGTTCTCGACGCTGGGCCACCACGCGTCGATATTGCGGCGCATGTCGGCCAGCCCGCCGTCCTGGTCGTTCATGTGATAGCGCAGCGCGCCGCAGCAGCCGGCCTTGGGCGCCACGGTCAGTTGCACGCCCAGTGCATCGAGCACACGCGCGGCAGCGACATTGATGTTGGGCGCCATGCCGGGCTGCACGCAGCCATCGAGCACCAGCATCTTGCGCGGATGGATGCGTGTGGGCCAGCGGCCGGCAGCGCGTACGGGCGGCAATTTGGCTTGCAGCGTCTCCGGCAACAGGGGCCGCAGCAGGCGCCCTGCCCTGAATGCCGGCGTGGCCAGGCCCGCATGCGGCAGGCAGGCCTTGAGCGTCGTGCGCGTGAGCCGCTCGCCCAGAGGCCGCGCCACGCGTTCGTCGACCAGCTTGCGGCCGATGTCGAGCAGGCGCCCGTACTTCACGCCCGACGGGCACGTGGTTTCGCAGTTCAGGCACGTCAGGCAGCGGTCCAGGTGCAGCTGCGTCTTTCGGGTCGGCTCGGCGCCTTCGAGCACGTTCTTGATCAGGTAGATGCGCCCGCGCGGGCCATCGAGTTCGTCGCCCAGCAACTGGTACGTCGGGCAGGTGGCGGTGCAGAAGCCGCAGTGCACGCAGGAACGCAGGATCGCCTCGGCCTCCGTGCCCTCGCGCGTGCCCTTGATGAAATCGGCCAACGTGGTTTGCATGTCTTGTGCGCCTTATGGATACATGCGGCCGGGGTTGAAGATATGCGCGGGGTCGAACGCGTCTTTCATGCGCGCGTGGATGCGCGCCAGCGCCGGCGCGAGCGGCTGGAACACGCCGGCCGACTTGTCGCCGCCCCGGAACAGCGTCGCATGGCCGCCGCAGGCCTGCGCGGTGCGCCGGATCGCCTGCGCGGTACCCGCGTCGCCATCCGCGCGCAACCAGCGCTGGGCACCGCCCCATTCGATCATCTGCGCGCCGCCCAGCACCAGCGCCCCCGTGGTGGACGGCACCGACAGGCGCCACAGCGCACCGTCGCCGTCAAAGAACGCCGTGCGTTGTTCGCGCACCGCGCGCCAGAATGCATCGGCGGCCGGCATCACCTCGCCACCAAGATCCCGCACGGCGGCATCGACCGCCGCTTCGGCGCCGGACAGTCGCAGCGCCAGCTCGCCGTCGACCCAGGCGCTGGCCGAGATGGGCAAGGGCTGGCCGCCCCACGTGTTCAGGGAGCGCAGCGCGTCGATTTCGTCCAGTGCAAACCGCAGCGTCGTCTCGGCAAAAGGCCGTGGCAGCACCTTGACCGACACTTCCAGCAGCACGCCCAGCGTGCCCAGCGAGCCGGCCAGCATGCGCGAGACATCGTAGCCGGCCACGTTCTTCATGACGCGCCCGCCGAAGGCCAGCACGTCGCCGCGGCCATCGAGCAGCGTGGCGCCCAGCACGAAGTCGCGCGCCGCGCCACCCGTCGCGCGGCGCGGGCCGCACAAGCCGCTGGCAATCACGCCGCCCAGCGTGGCGTGCGGGCCGAAGTGCGGCGGCTCGAACGCGAGCATCTGGTTGCGTTCGGCCAGTGCGGCCTCGATCTCGGCCAGCGGCGTGCCGCAGCGCGCCGTGATCACGAGTTCGGTCGGCTCGTAGTCGACGATGCCCGCATGGGCGCGCGTGTCGAGGATGGCGCCGGCCGGCGCGCCGCCGTACCAGTGTTTGGTCCCGCCGCCACGGATGCACAGCGCCTGCCCGCCGGCGGCGGCTGCCCTGACCTGCTGCTGGAGTTGTTCGACGGTGTTCATCAGAAGCGCGGCAATTCGGGAAACGGCACCTGCCCGTGATGCACGTGCAGCTTGCCGAATTCGGCGCAGCGGTGCGGCGTGGGGATGGCCTTGTCGGGATTGAGCAGCGCGCACGGATCGAACGCGTGCTTGACGGCGAAGAAGGCGTCGAGTTCCTTGCGCCCGAACTGCACGCACATCGAGCCGATCTTTTCCATGCCCACGCCATGCTCGCCCGTGATGGTGCCCCCCACCTCGACGCACAGTGCCAGGATGGCCGCGCCAAACGCTTCGGCGCGATCGAATTCGCCCGGCACGCTGGCGTCGAACAGGATCAGCGGATGCATATTGCCGTCGCCCGCATGGAACACGTTCGAGCAGCGCAGGCCGTATGTGACTTCCATCGCCGCGATCCCGGCCAGCACGCGCGCAAGCTGCTTGCGCGGGATCGTGCCGTCCATGCAGTAGTAATCGGGCGAGATGCGCCCCGCCGCCGGGAACGCATTCTTGCGGCCCGACCAGAAGCGCCCACGCTCCGCTTCGCTCTGCGAGACGGTAATCGCGGTGGCGCCGGCGCGCGCCAGCACTGCGCTCATGCGGCTGATTTCCTCGGCCACTTCGAGCGCCGTGCCATCGGCTTCGCACAGCAGGATCGCAGCGGCGTCCAGGTCGTAGCCGGCCTTGACGAACGGTTCGACCATCCGCACCGAGGTGCGGTCCATCATTTCGAGGCCCGCCGGGATGATGCCGGCCGCAATGACGTCGGCCACCGCATTGCCGGCCGTGACCACGTCGGCAAACGAGGCCATGATGACCTGCGCCAGCGCCGGCTTGGGCACCAGTTTCACGGTCACCTCGACAACGATGCCGAGCATGCCTTCGGAGCCGATGAACACGGCCAGCAGATCCAGGCCCGGCGCATCGAGCGCGGCCCCGCCCAGTTCGACGATGTCGCCCTCGATCGTGGCCACGCGTACGCGCAGCACGTTGTGGATCGTCAGGCCGTATTTGAGGCAATGCACGCCGCCCGCGTTTTCGGCCACGTTGCCGCCAATGGTGCAGGCGATCTGCGACGATGGATCGGGCGCGTAATACAGGCCGTGGCTGGCCACCGCCTCGGAAATGGCCAGGTTACGCACGCCCGGCTGCACGACGGCGGTACGCGCCAGGGGATCGACCCGTTTAATGGCGTTCATGCGCGCGGTCGAGAGCACGACGCCATCGTGGATCGGCAACGCGCCGCCCGACAGGCCGGTGCCGGCGCCGCGCGGGACCACCGGCACGTTCAGTGCGCGGCACACGGCCAGGATCGCCAGCACCTGTTCTTCGTCGGTCGGCAGCGTCACGACCATCGGCAACTGGCGGTAGGCGGCCAGGCCATCGCATTCGTAGGGCCGCGTGTCTTCGGGCGCAAACAGCACGCACGCCGCGGGCACGCGCGCCAGGAGCGCGGCGACGACCTGCGCACGTCGGTCAGGCAAGGCTGGATTGGACGAAGACATGGGTCGATTGTAAGCAAATCGGCAGGTTTTGTCGTATCCTCGTGCCATCGTATTTTCACCCTACTGCATAAGAGAACATCATGGGCAACCGCCTCTCAAAGATAGCAACCCGCACCGGCGACGACGGCAGCACGGGCCTCGGCGACGGCAGCCGCACCGGCAAGGACAGCGCGCGCATCCACGCGCTGGGCGAAGTCGACGAACTCAATTCCTTTGTCGGCCTGCTGCTGTGCGAAGACATGCCGGCGGATCTGCGCGACGAACTCGTGGGCATCCAGCACGACCTGTTCGACCTGGGCGGTGAGCTGTGCATCCCGGGCTACCAGATGATCAAGGAAGAACACGTGCTGCGCCTGGACGCCATGCTCGAGAAATACAACGCCGACCTGCCCGTACTGAAGGAGTTCATCCTGCCGGCCGGTTCGCGTGCGGCGTCCACGGCGCACCTGTGCCGCACGGTGTGCCGGCGCGCCGAACGCGCGATCGTCGCGCTGTCGAAGGCAGAAGAGATCCACGCGCACCCGCGCCAGTACGTCAATCGCCTGTCCGACCTGATGTTCGTGCTGGCGCGCGTACTGAACCGCTTCGCGGGTGGCAGTGACGTGCTGTGGAATCACGAGCGCAAGGCCAGA
The DNA here is from genome assembly GCA_014841835.1 of Oxalobacteraceae sp. CFBP 13730. GTDB lineage: Bacteria > Pseudomonadota > Gammaproteobacteria > Burkholderiales > Burkholderiaceae_D > Telluria. The sequence goes on from JACYUQ010000001.1 coordinate 1,241,564, forward strand.
TAAGTCATGGACGACTTCATCGGCGTCTACGACGACGCGCTCACCGCGCAGCAGTGTGAAGCGCTCATGAAGCGCTTCGACGCCAGCGACAAGGTGGTGCGCGGGCAGACAGGCAACGGCGTCGATGTCGTCAAGAAGGACAGCTACGACATCACGATCAACCAGCATCCCGAGTGGGCCGACGCCACTGGCCTGCTGGTGGACACGATGGCGCACCATCTGTCCGCTTACGCAGAACGCTACCGGATGCTGCTGATGGGGTCACTCTCGCCCACGCTCGAGCATCCCGTGACGGGCGTGCCGACCGTGCTGTCGATGGCCAACTTCGACGAACTGGGACGACCCAACATCGATGAGTTGCTGCGCGTGATGTACCGACCCGGCACGATCAATCTGCAAAAATACCTGCGCGGCAGCGGCGGCTATCACCACTGGCATTCCGAGATCTATCCGCAAAACGCAAGCTGCGAGTCGCTCCATCGGGTGCTGCTGTGGATGGTCTACCTGAACGACGTGGCCGACGGCGGCGAGACCGAGTTCCTGTACCAGGGCCGCAAGATCGCCCCCAAACAAGGCCGGCTGGTCATCGCACCGGCGGGCTTCACGCACACACACCGGGGCAATGTGGCGGTCAGTGGCGACAAATACATCGCCACATCCTGGATCCTGTACCAGCGCGCCGAGACGCTGTTCGCATAAATCACCTTGATCACCGGGAAGGCAAGCATGGACACCAATATCAGTAAAGTCGCCATCGTCACGGGCGCCTCGCGCGGCATCGGCCGGGCCATCGCCCTGCGCCTGGCGCAAGACAAGATCGCCGTGGTCGTCAACTATGCCCACCGCGCCAGCGATGCCGATGACGTCGTGCAGGCCATCCAGGCCGCCGGCGGCAGGGCCATCGCGCTGCAGGGCGATGTGGCCAACGCAAGCGATTGCGCGCGGTTGTTCGACGCGACCGAGGCGCAGTATGGCGGTGTCGACATCGTCATCAACAACGCCGGCGTCATCCAGCCCGGCACGACCATGCTGGCCGATACCGACGACGCGCTGTACGAGCGCATCTTCGCCATCAACACGCGCGGCACGTTCAACATGCTGCGCCTGGCCGCCACCCGCATGCGCGCCAACGGCCGCATCGTCAATTTTTCCAGCAGCGTGATCGGCCTGGCGCTGCCCGGCTACGCCATCTATGCCGGCTCGAAAGCAGCGGTTGAAACGTTCACCAATATCTTTGCCAAGGAATTGCGCGGCAAGGGGATCTCGGTGACGGCCGTGGCCCCGGGCCCGACGGCGACCGACCTGTTCATGGAAAGCAAGAACCCCGAGCTGGTCGAGCGCCTGGGCAAGATGGCGCCACTCGAACGGCTCGGCACGCCGGACGATATCGCGGACACGGTGGCGTTCCTGGTCGGTCCGCAGGGCGCCTGGGTCAATGGCCAGACGTTGCGGGTCAATGGCGGGATCGTCTAGGGGCTTTTACCGCGGCGAAGGAACGCATCCCAGGGCGGATGCTCGCCGAAATGCTCGAGCACGAAGTCGATGAACACCCTGACCTTCTGCGGCAGGAAGCGGTTTTCGCGGTACACCGCCAGCACGTGCGTGCCGAACATGCCCGCCGGCGCGAGCGCCGGCAGCACGTGGACGGCGCGGCCAGCGCGCATATCCTCGCCCACGACGAAGGTCGGCAACAACGCGATGCCGGCGCCGCCAAGCACGGCCTCGCGCAAGGCCTGGCTGCTGTTGATGGCCAGCGCGGCGGCGGGCTTGAACTGCACGCGCGCGCCTGCCACGTCAAATTGCCAGGTGCTGGCCGTGCCGGAGTCACCGAAAGTCAGGCAGCGGTGCGCGTGCAGCGCGGCGAGATCGGCGGGCGCACCATACTGTTCGAGGTAGCCCGGTGAGGCGGCCAGCACATAATTGAGCGGCGCGACCGGCCGCGCAACGGCGCTCATCAGATCGACCTTTGGACTCAATCGCAGCGCAACATCGATACCCTCTTCGACCAGGTCGACATACCGGTCCTGCAATTGCAGGACCACGCGCACAGCCGGGTAGCGTGCCATGAATGCCGGCAGCAGCGCGGCCAGTTGTGCATTCCCGAACGCCATCGACGTGGACACGCGCAGCGTGCCGCCCGGCCCGGACTGCTGACCTGCAGCGGTGGACTCGATGGCGCGGGCTTCCTCGACCATCCGCAGCGCATGCTGGTGGATGTCACGCCCCGCTTCGCTCAGGCCCATGCGGCGCGTCGACCGGTTCAGCAGCTTGACCTGCAACGCCGCTTCCAGCCGCGCGACCGCCTTGCTGATGCTGGCTTTGGTGGTGCCCATCTGACGCGCCGCTTCCGAAAAGCTGCCGGCGTCGACGACCCGCACGAAGGCCCAGATATCCGAAAAGTCGCGTGGCATTAAACCGGGCATGCGTATCCCTGTTGGAAACAATGTGTTGTAGTTACAGAGGATTGTATCGGTAAACAGGGGGTCGTAAGCTGTCTTCTCACCACCGGAGATCATCATGACCACGTCGCGTACTGCCCTTCCCGTCAGCCTGGTGCCACCCGTGCTTGCGCTGCCCGTGCTGTTCATCCTGATGTGGAGTTCCGGCTATGTCGTCGGCAAGCTGGCCCTGCCCTTCGCCGGCCCGTTCACGCTGCTGGTCCTGCGTTTCGGCCTGGCCGCGCTGGTGCTGCTGCTCGTGGCGCTGTTCACCCGCGCGCCGTGGCCGCGCCAGCGCGCGCAGTACGCGCATCTTGTCGTCGTCGGGCTGCTGGTCCAGGCGCTGCAGTTCGGTGGCCTGTACACGGGACTGAAACTGGGCGTGAGCGCAGGCGTCTCTGCGCTGATCATCGGCGCGATGCCCTTGTGTACCGCATTCGGGGCGGGCGTATTCCTGCACGAGAAGGTCGGCGTGCGCCAGTGGATGGGTCTCATCGCGGGCATCGCGGGCGTGCTGCTGGTGGCGCTTGACAAGGGGGTCGCCTGGGACACGAGCGCCGCCGGCATCGGCGCCGTGCTGCTGGCCCTGGCCGGCATCACGCTCGGTACGCTGTACCAGAAGAAGTACTGCGCCGGCCTGGACTTGCGCACCGGTGGCTGCATCCAGCTGGCCGTGGCAACAGCCGTCGCACTGCCGCTGGCGCTGGGTCTCGAAGGCTGGCAGGTAGCATGGACGCCGACGCTGATCCTGGCGTCCGGCTGGCTGTCGATCGTCAATTCCATCGGCGCCGTCAGCCTGTTGTTCCTGATGATGCGGCGCGGCGACGCGAGCCGGGTTGCCAGCCTGTTCTACCTGATCCCGGGAACGACGGCGCTGATGGGCTTTGCGATCCTGGGCGAACGGCTTGGCCCCGTGTCGATCGCCGGCTTTGCCATCACGGCCGGCGCCGTGTATCTGTGCACACGCACCGCCAAATCCTGAAAAAGCTGCACGCTGCCCTGCGACTGTCAGTTAGCATGCAGCGTGCCCCCATTCGACAATCGTGACGACGCCATGAACCTTTTCGGCGTGGCGGGGTATCTACCGTAGAAGAACGAGAGGACGTGCGTGGAACGACGATTTGACGCCAGACCGGCCGCGGCGCGCACGGAGCACGACGAAACGGAACTCATCGGGCGTGTCGCGGCCGGCGACCGGCGCGCTTTTGAAACGCTGTACCGGGCCTACCACCCGCGGCTGGCGCGCTTCCTGCAGCGCATGACGCGCAGCACGCCGCTGATCGAGGAAATCGTCAACGACACGCTGCTGGTGGTCTGGCGCAAGGCGGCGACGTTCAATGGCAGCAGCAAGGTCTCGACGTGGATCTTTGCCATTGCCTACCGGCGGGCCTGCAAAAGCCTGCAGGCGCTGGACGAGCCGGTCGACGCCGGCATCGATGAACGCGAAGGCCTTGAGGCCGACCGCCCCGACTGGCAACTGGCGCACGTGCAGCTGACCGGTGCGGTCCACGCCGCGCTGGCCCAATTGCCGCTGGCGCAGCGCACCGCGTTCCAGCTGACCTTTTATCATGACATGAGTTACACAGAGATTGCCGAGATCATGGAGTGCCCAGTGAATACCATCAAAACCCGCCTGTTCCATGCCCGCAAGCGCCTAGCCGTGCTGCTGGAAGGCCAGATCGAGGTGCGGTCATGACCCATCTGCCCGATCACGAGGCGGCCCACCGCGAGGCGCAGGACCTGCTGCCCTGGCTGGCCAACGGTCGCCTCGACGGTGCGGAGCTGCAGCGCGTCCAGGCGCACCTGGCTACCTGCGCCACATGCCGCGCCGATCTCGATACGCTGTACACGCTGCAAGATGTCGCCGACCTGCCGCCACCAGGTCTGGACGTGGACAAGGCATTCGCGCGCCTGCTGCCGCAACTCGATGCGGTGGCGCCGGCGGATGCGGCGCCCGTGATCCCCGGCTGGCGCACCCGTCTTGCCGCCAATGACGGGCGCTGGCTGCGCGCCGCCGTGGGCCTGCAGTTCTGCGCGATCGTCGTGCTGGGCGCATTGCTGCTGCGCCCGTCCGGCGACACGCAGATGGCGGCGCAGGATGCAACTTACCGCGTGCTTGGCGCCGAGGCCGGCGCCGACAGCATCGTCGCCGTGACCTTCAAGCCGGACACGCCCGAACATGAACTGCGCCGCATCGTGACAGCCAGCGGCGCGCACATCGTCGGCGGCCCGACGGTCACGGGCGCGTGGATGCTGGGCAGCGCGCAAGCGCCGGCCGACGTCGCGGCGCGCCTGCGCGCCGAATCCGCCGTCACGCTGGCCGAGCCGCTCGGCATCCAGGCCGGCCCATGAACCGCCTGCTCGCCTGCGTGACCCTGATCGCCGCCCTGCTCGGCATCGTCCTGGGCATGCCGGCGCACGCACAGGACCACGCTGACCCATTGGCGCAGGCCGCGCGGCGTCAGGTGCTGGTGATGCTGCGCCTGCCGGCCCAGCACTTTCGCCCCGATGCCTCGTACGGCGGCGGTTACCTCAAGGATGGCGGCAGCGCCGCGCGCCGCCGCGTGGCGGGCGACATCGCCGCGGCCCACGGTTTGCGCCTGCTTGACAGCTGGCCGATGCCGGCCATCGGCGTCGATTGCTTCGTGATGGAAGAACCCGATGACGCGCCGATCGAGCGCGTGGTGGCTGCGCTGTCGCACGACGCGCGCGTGGCATGGGCCCAGCCGCTGGCCGATTATCACGCACAGGATGGTGGCGATCCGCTGTACCCGCTGCAGCCAGCGGGCCACGACTGGCACCTGGCCGACCTGCACCGCGTCAGCACGGGGCGCAACGTGAGCGTGGCCTTGATCGACAGCGGTGTCGATGCCGACCACCCCGACCTGGCTGGCCGCATCAGGGTGCGCCGCAACTTCGTCGACGACAGCGGCGATGTCGCCGAGGTCCATGGCACGGCGGTCGCTGGCATCATCGGCGCGCTGGCGGGCAATGGCGCGGGCATCGCCGGCGTGGCGCCGGGCGTCAAACTGATGGCCCTGCGCGCCTGCTGGGAAACCGGCGCACAGCCCGCGCGCTGCAACAGCCTCACGCTGGGCAAGGCACTGAACTATGCGCTTGAAAACGGCGCCCGCATCATCAACCTGAGCCTGGCCGGGCCAGCCGACCGCCTGCTGCAAGCGTTGCTGCAGGCGGCACTGACACGCGGCGTGATCGTGGTGGCAGCGGCCGACCCGCGCCTGCCCGACGGCGGCTTCCCGGCTGCGCTGCCAGGCGTGATCGGGGTCGCGCGGCCGGGCGACCAGCACCCGGCGTCATCAGCGCTGGTGTACGCACCCGGGACCGACATCCCGACCTGCGCGCCAGGCCGTCGCTGGCACATGGTGTCCGGTTCGTCGTACGCGGCGGCGCACGTGGCCGGCCTCGCGGCGCTGCTGGCCGAGCGCCAGCCGGGCACGGTCGCACAGACGCTGCGGCGCCAGGCGGACGGCGCCATGACAGCGCGGACGGGTGGTAACATTGACGCATGTGCCGCCCTGTCACGGGCAGCTGACACCTGCGTCTGCCTATGTACTTCGACCGTCGCCACGGCACCATCCTCCTTGCGTTTGCGCTGACCCTGCCGCTGTACAAGGACGCGCGGGCCCAGACCAGTGGCGACCTGACACTGGTGTCCGAATATGCCGGCCGCGGCGTCGCGCTGTACACGCGCCCCGCGCTCCAGTTGCGTGTGGAGCACGACACCGCCGCAGGCTGGTACGGTGGCGCCTTCGCGGCGCCCGTTACGCTGGACAACCGCACGCAGGGCCAGCTGACGGCCTATGCGGGCAGGGCCCGCAGGCTGACGTCGACGCTGTCATGGGATGCGGGCGTCACGCGCAACAGCTACCTGCGCGACAAGCGCCGCAATTACCACGAGTTCTATGCGGGCGTGGCACTGCAGCGCGCCAGCGTGCGCCTGTTCTATTCACCCGCCTACTATGGCGAGGGACGCAGCGTCTATTTTGACCTGAGCGGTGCCTATCCCCTCTCCGATACAGTGCGCCTGGCCGCCCACGTCGGCCTGCTGCATCCGTTTGCCTATGACGGCGTCGCGGCCAAGGACAGCGCCGACGTGCGCATTGCGCTCGTGACCGACGTTGGGGACGTCACGTTGCAGGCAGGATGGCAGGCGCGCTGGCGGACCTACCTGCCTGACTTCCCGAAGCCACGTGCGTTCACGGCCAGCGCCAGCTACCATTTCTGACACGCCCCCGCTTACCCGTATCGCCTGAAAAAATTTGTTGATCTTCATTGAACCCTGGCCGCTCGCCAGGGTATTAACGCTTCAGAACACCAGCGCATCGGGCGCGACGTTCCGACAACGGAGAACAGCATGAAAAATTGGATGGTGGCTTGCAGCATGGGCCTGTTGATGACTGCGCACGCTGCGTACGCGGCAGATTCGGCCGGCTGCGAGAGCGGCGGCTTCACGGTACTGGGCAAACGCGGCGCACAGACGGTGTCGGTCGCGCCGGGCGCCGTGACATCGGTATTCCGGGTACAGGGCCGCTACGTCCAGTTCGACGTCGATGCCGCCTCGTTCGGCATCCTCAATTACACGCTGACTGGCGCCGCCAACAAGGAAGACATCACGGGTGGCAAGGCAACGCCCGTCTTCGACAGCAAGATGCCCGACCACCGGGGTCTGGTGCTGAACGGCGCCGTCAGCGTCGAATTGAGCAGTTCGGCCGACATCGTGCTGACCCGCAGCGGACCGGGTGTCACGATGAAGATCCAGGCCAAGGATTGCGCCACCGGCGGCCTGTTCCAGATGGAAGTCGAGCGCAGCGACGAAACCAAGACCGTGTTCACGCACAAGCTGGCGCAAAGCGCCTTCTACTTCGACAACCGCAATTTCCGCAACCGCGAAGGCGATACCGTGCCGTTCAAGGACACCACGCTGACCGTCACGCCGCGCATCAATTTCGGCAATGACTACGCGGCGAAATTCGTTGGCCGCGACAGCCCGCAGTTCGCCGACCGCATCACCGAACCGCTGTGCACCAACAATATCGTCACCCGCACCGGCGGCGTGGCCAGGGTCCAGCATTGCGGCGGCGTGTCGCAATGGGCCGTCGCCAGCGGCGGACGCATGGGCCAGGTCATGGGCGAGGATGCCGTCGAAGTGGCGCCACCAGCCACCACCTGCACGCACAAGTGCCAGGCGCAGAACCGCACCCGCGGCGGCGCTGTTGTCCTCGGCGCGCCGTTCCCGGTCGCCGAAGCCGACCGCCTCAAGGCACGCCAGGCGCAATAACCGTCAGACAGACGGGATAAAAAAAGGGCTGGCGTGAATCGCCAGCCCTTTTTTGCGTCAAGCCACGCAGAAACAGCGCAGAAGCCGCGTCAGCCGTTGTTGACCACCAGGCGCGGTTCACCCGACGCCGACAGGCGCGCACGGATCGATGCCGCGATGCCCTTCGCATCCAGGCCCACCGACGACAGCAGCGCCACCGGATCGCCCTGGTCGATGAAGGTATCGGGCAAGCCCAGATTGAGCACCGGCTTGGCGATGCCGGCGGCGGCCATTGCTTCCATCACGGCAGCGCCCGCGCCGCCCATGATGCAGCCCTCTTCCACCGTCACGATCAGGTCGTGCTCCTGCGCCAGGCGCTTGACCAGGTCGACGTCCAGCGGCTTCACGAAGCGCATGTTCGCGACCGTCGCATCGAGTTCGTCGCCGGCCACGATGCTGTGCGAGACCATCGAGCCGAAGGCCAGGATGGCGATGTTCTTGCCGGTCCGGCGCACTTCGCCCTTGCCGATCTCGATCGACTCCAACGCCTCGACGATTGGCGTGCCGACACCGGCGCCGCGCGGATAGCGCACGGCCGCCGGGCCCGGATAGTGGTAGGCCGTCGTGAGCATCTGGCGGCATTCGTTTTCGTCCGACGCGGCCATGACGACCATGTTCGGGATGCAGCGCAGATAAGCCAGGTCGTAGTTGCCGGCGTGGGTCGCGCCATCGGCGCCGACCAGGCCTGCGCGGTCCAGCGCGAAGGTCACGTCGAGGTTTTGCAGCGCCACGTCGTGGATCAGCTGGTCGTAGCCGCGCTGCAGGAACGTCGAGTAGATCGCCAATACAGGTTTTACCCCTTCAGTGGCCATGCCGGCCGCGAACGTCACCGAATGCTGCTCGGCGATGCCGACGTCGAAGTAGCGCTGCGGGTATTCCTGGTGGAAGCGGACCATGCCCGAGCCTTCGCGCATCGCCGGCGTGATGCCGACCAGGCGCTGATCGGCCGCTGCCATGTCGCACAGCCAGTTGCCGAAGACTTCGGTGTAGGTGATCTTGCCCGGCGCGGTGGCCGGCTTGATGCCCTCGAGGTGATTGAACTTGCCGGTGCCGTGGTAGAGGATCGGCTCGGCCTCGGCCAACTTGTAGCCCTGGCCCTTCTTGGTCACCACGTGCAGGAACTGCGGGCCCTTGAGCTTCTTGATGTTTTCCAGCGTCGGGATCAGCGATTCGAGGTCATGGCCATCGATCGGGCCGATGTAGTTGAAGCCGAATTCCTCGAACATCGTGGCCGGGACCACCATGCCCTTCGCGTGTTCTTCGAGCCTGCGTGCCAGGTCGAGCACGGGCGCCGGCAGCACGCTCTTGCCCACGTTCTTGGCGGCGGCGTAGAACTGGCCCGACAGCAGACGCGCCAGGTAGCGATTGAGCGCGCCGACCGGCGGCGAGATCGACATGTCGTTGTCGTTCAGGATGACCAGGAGGTTCACGTCGTCTTCGACGCCTGCATTGTTCAGGGCCTCGAACGCCATGCCGGCGGTCATGGAGCCGTCGCCGATGACGGCGATGGCGTGACGGTCTTCACCCTTGATCTTGGCCGCTGCGGCCATGCCGAGCGCGGCCGAGATCGAGGTCGACGAGTGGGCGGTGCCGAACGTGTCGTACTCGCTTTCGTCGCGCTTCGGGAAGCCCGACAGGCCATTCAACTGGCGCAGCGACGGCATGCGGCCGCGGCGGCCCGTGAGGATCTTGTGCGAATAGGTCTGGTGGCCGACGTCCCAGACGATGCGGTCGCGCGGCGTGTCGTACACGTAGTGCAGCGCGATGGTCAGTTCGACCGTGCCCAGGTTGGACGACAGGTGGCCGCCCGTTTTCGAAACCGACTCGAGCAGGAACTGGCGCAGCTCCTTGGCCAGTGGCGTGAGCTGGGTGCGCGGCAGCTTGCGCAGGTCGGACGGGTCGTTGATATTGTCTAGCAGGTTCATTTAGGCCTTCCGCTGCACGATCAGGTCTGCCAGTTCACGCAGCCGCTGTGCTTGTTCTCCGAATGGCGCCAGCGCGTCATGCGCGTCACGCCGCAATTGCTCGGCCAGGGCGCGCGAAGGCGCCAGGCCGAGGATCGACACATAGGTCGGCTTGTTGTCGGCCGCATCCTTGCCGGCGGTCTTGCCCAGCGTGGCCGAATCGGCGGTCGCATCAAGTACATCGTCGACCACCTGGAACGCCAGGCCAATTGCGGCCGAATAGGCGTTCAGGGCCTCGACTTCAAGTGGCGTCAGGTCGCGGCCCGCGAGCGCGCCCAGCAGCACCGACACGCGCAGCATGGCGCCCGTTTTCAGCTGGTGCATGCGTTCGAGTTCGTCGCGCGTCAGGGCCAGGCCCACGCTGTCGAGATCAATGGCCTGGCCGCCGCACATGCCGTTCGAGCCGGCCGCCTGCGCCAGCAGGCGCACCATCGTCAACAGGCGCGCCGGTGGCACGGTGGCACACTCGGACAGCACCGTGAAGGCCTGGGCCTGGAGCGTGTCGCCCACCAGCAGCGCGGTGGCTTCATCATACGCCACGTGCACCGTCGGCTTGCCGCGGCGCAGCGCGTCGTCGTCCATGCATGGCATGTCGTCGTGCACCAGCGAATACACGTGGATCATTTCGACGGCGCTCGCCACGCGCGCGAGCGCGGCCGGGTCGGCGTCGAACAGTGCGCCGGCGGCGTACGCCAGCAACGGGCGCACGCGCTTGCCGCCACCCAGCGTCGTGTAGCGCATCGCTTCGTGCAGCTTGTGCGGCACCTGGGTGGCCGCTGGCAGGAACGCGTCGAGCGCGCCTTCGACGTCGTGCTGGACCTGGCGGGTCCAGTCGGCGAACGCCGGCGCGCTCATTGCACGCCCTCGTCGTCGCCCGAGAACGGCTTGAGCATGTCGCCTTCAAGTACCTTGACCTGCGACTCGACTTTCTCGAGCTGCCCTGCGCAGTACTTGACGAGTTCGGAGCCGCGCGCATACGCCGCGACCGAGGCGTCCAGCGGCAAGGCGCCGGACTCCATCTGTGTCACGAGCTGGGCCAGTTCGGCCATCGCCCCCTCGAAGGATTCGGGGGGCGCCGCCACTGCTGCCGCGCTGCCCGCTGTCATATTCTTTGCCATAGGTCGGTATCGTAAGGGCGTCCAGTTGTGCGCCGTGGGTCAATCCAATCGCGTATTTTAGATCAATCCCACACCACGGGGGGCGCACATTGCACCATTCGCAACATGCAGCCCCGTCCATCGATTGGGCCACGCCCTCCCTCATCATGAAAATCATGCCACGAAGGCAATTTCCCCGCGAGCGCACACAACAGCCGCGCGCCGGACCAAGACGGTAGAGCTCGTTCCGAAGTATAATCGCCGGTTCTGTCCGAAATACCGTATTCCTTTACTTAAATACTGGTCTTTGGATTCTTTCTCTTCTTTGGATGCTTATTTAAGGGGGGTTGGGATGTCCGATCTGGCTACCCACGCCAAGCTGGCGCGATCCAACGCGCAGCTTCCGGTAACTGTGTATTTTGACGAGGCGCTGCTCAAACAAGAGATGCAGCAGCTGTTCGTGAATGGCCCGCGTTACGTCGGCCATGAATTGATGGTGCCCGAAACGGGCGACTTCGCCACGCTCGCTGCCGAGCACGAAGGCCGTATGCTGGTGCGCAATGCCAACGGCATCGAGGTGCTGTCCAACGTCTGCCGTCATCGCCAGGCGCTCATGCTCAATGGGCGCGGCAATGCGACGAACATCGTCTGCCCGCTGCACCGCTGGACCTATGACCTGAAGGGTGAACTGATCGGCGCGCCGCATTTTGCCGATACCCCGTGCCTGAACCTGTCCAAGACGCCGCTCCAGAACTGGAACGGGCTGCTGTTCGAGCAGAACGGCTACAACGTCATGGACAAGCTGGGCCAGTTGTCGGTGACGAAAGACCTCGATTTCTCGGGCTATATGCTCGACCACGTCGAAGTGCATCAGTGCGACTACAACTGGAAGACCTTCATCGAGGTCTACCTCGAGGATTACCACGTCGAACCGTTCCACCCGGGCCTGGGCAACTTCGTCTCGTGCGACGACCTGAAATGGGAATTCGGCCAGGATTACAGCGTGCAGACCGTGGGCGTGAACCGCGCGCTGCAAAAGGCCGGCTCGCCTGCCTACAAACGCTGGCAGGAGCAGATCCTCAAGTTCAACAACGGCACGCCGCCGAAGTACGGCGCGATCTGGCTCACGCTCTACCCGAACATCATGGTCGAGTGGTATCCGCACGTGCTGGTGGTGTCGACGCTGTGGCCCGATGGCCCGGACAAGACGCGCAACGTGGTCGAGTTCTACTACCCCGAAGAGATCGTGCTGTTCGAGCGCGAATTCGTCGAGGCCGAACGCGCCGCGTACATGGAAACGGCAGTCGAGGACGATGAAATCGGCCTGCGCATGGATGCCGGCCGCAAGATCCTGGTGGCGCGCGGCGTCAACGAAGTCGGTCCGTACCAGTCGCCCATGGAAGACGGCATGCAGCACTTCCATGAGTGGTATCGCAGCAAGATGGCGCTCTAGTGGTGTCGTGACACGCAGCGCTGCGGAGGGTGTGGCCAACCGGCTGCCCCTCCTTTTTTTATTGGGAATACCATGGCTTCACTCTGGATGCTGTTCGCCAGCTTCGCGTTCGCCGCGATGGGCGCGGGCGTCAAGCTCGCCTCCGAGTTCTACTCCACGTCCGAACTGCTGATGTACCGGGGCCTGATCGGCACCGTCATCCTGCTGGCGATGGTGCGCCATCGCGGCGGCACGTTCAGGACGCCGTTCGCGAAATCGCACCTGATCCGCAGCTTCGTCGGCGTGACCGCCCTCTGGATGTGGTTCTTCGCCATCGGCCGTCTGCCGCTGGCCACCGCCATGACGCTGAACTACATGGCCCCGATCTGGATCGCGGCCTGGATGTTCGCGCTGGGCTGGTGGACCCGCACCAAGCATGCCGAGTGGCCGCTCGTCGTCGCCATCGGCATGAGCTTCTTCGGCGTGACGATGGTGCTGCAGCCGGCGATCGAAAGCCGGCAGTGGCTCGGCGCGCTGGCTGGCGTGTGCTCGTCGGTGGTGTCGGCGGCAGCGTATATGCAGGTGCGCAAACTGGGCCTGCTGGGCGAACCGGAATACCGCGTCGTGTTCTTCTTTTCGCTCACCACCGCGGTGGTGGGCCTGCTGGCCACGCTGGCCGGAGACGGGCCGAAGGGCGCCGTATTCCACGCCCATACGCCTTACAGCCTGCTGCTGCTGGCCGGGATCGGCGGCGCGGCGCTGATGGCGCAGATGGCCATGACCCGTGCCTACCGCGTCGGCAAGGTGCTGGTGGTGGCCAACCTGCAGTACACCGGCATCGTGTTCTCGTGCCTGTGGGGCCTGCTGCTGTGGGGCGACACGTTCGACTGGCACGTCTGGCTGGGCGTGGCCGTGATCCTGGTGTCGGGCGTGGCCGCGACGTTCTACAATACCCGCAAGACGGCGCGCGGCGCCGTCGTCAAGGACACCGATCCGATCGCCAGCGAAACGTAAAGGAACTGTCATGCACCAGACCCTGATCTCTGCCACCGACCTGGCCGCACACATCGACGACCCGGCCTGGGTTGTCGTCGATTGCCGCCACGACCTGATGAACCTGGCCGCCGGCCGTGGCGCTTACGCGAGCGGCCACTTGCCGGGTGCGGTGTTTGCCGATATCGAGACGGTGCTGTCGGGTGCAAAGAACGGCGCCGACGGGGTGTTCCTGGGCCGGCATCCGCTGCCCGAACGGGAAGTGCTGGCCGAAGCCCTGCGCGACTTCGGCATCGACGACACCACGCAGTTGGTCGCGTATGACGCGCACGGCGGCATGTTCGCGGCGCGCCTGTGGTGGTTGCTGCGCTGGCTGGGGCATGAGGCAGTGGCGGTGCTCGATGGCGGAATGGCCGCGTGGGAGGCTGCCGGGCAGCCGTTGACGACCGAGGTGCGCACCAGGCCGCGCGGCGCCCTGACCGTACGGGCACCGCTCGTGCCGACCGTGACGGTGCGCGAGGTGCTGGACAATCTGCAGAGTGGTCAGCGCATCGTGATCGATGCGCGCGCGGCGGACCGGTATCGTGGCGAGAATGAAACCATCGATCCGGTGGGCGGGCATATTCCCGGCGCGAAGAACCGCTTCTTCAAGGACAATCTGGGGCCTGACGGGCGCTTCAAGGATGCCGCGCAGCTGCGCGAGGAATTCGGTGCGCTGATCGATGATCCTGCCGCAGCCATCATGCAGTGCGGGTCGGGCGTGACTGCCTGCCACAATCTGCTGGCACTGGAAGTGGCAGGCTTGCCGGGCGCCGCGCTGTATCCGGGGTCGTGGAGCGAGTGGGTCGGCGATCCTGCGCGGCCGGTCGCCAAAGGCGCGGCTTAGTCAACCAACCTGGGTTCCAGCCTTCGCTGGAACGACGGTGTCAAGGCAAGCAGCTAAAAGCGGCGATTACGGCACGTGACACAAACACGTCGTTCCAGCGGAGGCTGGAACCCAAGGCCGCAGCGCCGCCACTAACCCAACATCAAAACGCGTGCAACGCGAAGACAATCGCCACGCCCAGCCCGATCAGCACGACCTGCGGAATCGACTCGCGCAACGTCGAACGCCGCTGCATCTGCGGCATCAGGTCGCTCACCGCGATATAGATGAAGCCTGACGATGCAAACACCAGCACATACGGAATCAGGCCGCTGGCCCGGTCCAGCGTGTAATACCCCAGCAAGCCCCCCGCCACCGCCATCAGGCTGCACAGCAGGTTGAACACGTAGGCGCGCAGGCGCGAAAAGCCGGCATTGAGCAGCACGATGAAGTCGCCGATCTCCTGCGGGATTTCATGCGCGACGATTGCCAGCGCGGTAACGATGCCCAGCTCGGGATTGGCCAGGAAGGCCGCGGCGATCAGGATGCCGTCGGTGAAGTTGTGCATCCCGTCGCCGAGCAGGATCATCCAGCCGGCCTTGCCCGCTTCGCGCGCGTCGTGCCCGTGGGCGTGATGGTGGCCGTCGCCTTCGTGGTGGTGCGAGTGGCGCAACAGGGCGACCTTCTCCAGCAGGAAGAACGCCAGCAAGCCGGCCAGCAGCGTGGCGAACAGGCTCCGCGTATTGGCGCCCGAATCGAATGCTTCGGGCAGCGCGTGCAGCAGCGACGTGGCCAGCATGATGCCGACCGACAGGCTGACCATCTTTTCCACCACTTTCGACAGCAGGGCAAACGAGAAAATGGCAGCCCCGGAGATGCTGACGACGCCGGCGACGACCGTCGCCAGCAGGATCGAGCGCAGGGTCGGGTCAATGAATGGGGCTGAAAACGGGTCGATTTGAAGGCCTCTTGTTCGGTGCGTGCGACGAGCCGCAAACCGGGCATTGTACCGCTCCCGGCCTGCCCTCGTCCAAGGCAAAGCCTGCTACATCAGGCGACGCCGTATTTGGCGAAGCCTGCTACATCAGGCGACGCCGTATTTGGCGAACCACGCCAGCGCGCGGTTCCAGCCATCCTGCGCATCTGCCGCGTTGTACATCGGGCGGTAGTCGGCGTGGAAGGCGTGGCCGGATTCCGGGTACACGTGGATCGTCGAGCGGCTGTTGCCCTTGTCGAGCGCGGCCTGCATGCGCTGGACCGATTCGACCGGGATGCCGGTGTCCTTCGCGCCGTACAGGCCCAGTACCGGCACCTTCAGGTTCTGCGCGAAATCGATCGGGTGCTTCGGCGACGTGGCAGTTGCTTCGCCCACCAGACGGCCATACCAGGCCACGCCCGCCTTGACCTTGAGGTTGTGCGCCGCGTACAGCCACGTGATGCGGCCACCCCAGCAAAAACCGGTGATGCCCAGTTTCTCGATGTTGCCGCCACGCTGCTGGGCCCACGTGACCACACGGTCGAGGTCCGACATCACTTGCGCATCGGGCGTTTTCGCCACGATGTTCTTCATCAGCTCGGCCGTGCTCGGGGCCTTGGTCGCATCGCCCTGGCGCACGAACAGGTCGGGCGCGATCGCCATGTAACCCTGTTTGGCAAAGCGGCGCACCACGTCCTTGATGTATTCGTGCACACCGAAGATCTCGGAGATCACCAGGATCACCGGCACGCCCGTCTTGCCCTTGGGCTGGGCGCGATACACGGGCACGTCCTGGCCGTCGATGACCAGGATGGTGTCGCCGGCATCGAGACCGTCGGTATCGGTCTGGATCTGGGTCTGCGCCATGACCGGCAGCGCGCTGGCGGCAAAACCGGTGCCGATGGCGGCCCGGATGAAGTCACGGCGGCCGACGCCATCGTTGTATGCGCTCGCGCCGAGCAGGCTGCCGGCGTCGTTGACGAGATCTTTCATGGTCATCCCTTCGATCAGTGGTGGACAGGCTTGCGAGTTTAGCATCGGTGCAGCCCGGCACGCGCATCCACCCAGATGATGCCGTGATAACACTTTACAAATGAGAATGATTCTCATTATAATTTACCGCACCGCCACTGGACCACGCCCTCCGCAATGCTGACGGGCGTGTCCGGTCACCGTCCATTCCCCCATACCGAGAAGACCTGCTCATGCTCCCGCCACGCCCCTTGCTGCCCCGCTGCCTTGTCCTTCGCGCTTGCACCGCCGCCGTCCTCGGCATCCTGCCGTCCTGGCATGCCCAGGCCGAAGATGCACCGGACACCATCCCGACCACGCTGCAGGCGGTCACCATCACCGGCGCGCGCGACGCAACGACCGAAGGGAGCGGCTCGTACACGACGACCGGCCCATTGACCACCGGCGCGCGCCTGAACCTGACGCCGCGCGAGACGCCGCAGTCGCTCTCGATCGTCACGCGCGAACGCATGGAAGAGCAAGGCCTGCAGACGCTCGCCGAGACCATGCAGCAGGTCACCGGCATCTACGTCAACTACAACGACACCGAACGCGTGACCTACAACGCGCGGGGCTACGCAGTGAACAACTTCCAGGTCGATGGCATGCTGAACCTGTTCGGCAGCTCGCTCAAGGCCAATGGCGACAACGTGGTCTACGACCGCATCGAGGTGGTGCGGGGCGCTACTGGCCTGACCACCGGCGCAGGCGATCCGTCGGCCACGATCAACCAGGTGCGCAAGCGCCCGACCAGGACCTTCCAGGCCAATGCCGCGCTGCGCATCGGCACGCACGACCTGCGCCGCGCCGAACTCGATGTGAGTGGCCCGCTCGCCTTTGACGGCAAGCTGCGCGGACGCTTCGTCGTGGCCAAGCAAGAAGCGAAATCGTTCCGCCCGCTGTATGAACAGGACCTGGGCGCCGTGTACGGCATCCTGGAGGCCGACCTGGGCCCGGCAACGGTACTGGCAATCGGCCACGAGCGTCAGAAGTCCGATCCGCGCGGTTCGACCTGGGGCACGGTCCCGTACTGGAACGCCGACGGCTCGCTGGCGAACATGCCGCATGACCTTAACCTGTCCACGCCGTGGGCTTCGTGGAATCTGCTGGAAGAAAAAACCTTCGCCACGCTCGAACACCGCTTCAACCGCAACTGGCGCCTGCGCGCCGGCTGGACCACGGCCGATCGCGAACAGGATGGCAGCCTGTATTTCGGCTATGGCGGCTACCCGCGGCCCGACGGCAGCGGCATCACGGTGGCCTACGGTCGCTTCCCGGCCGATGAAACGATGGACGTCCTCGAATGGAACATCGACGGCAAATTCGACCTGTTCGGTCGCCAGCACGACCTGGTCTTCGGTTGGGGAAAGGCCGAGCGCGAAACGGTCTCGCCGCGCATCACGCTCGGCGCGGTCCCGGCGGGCTATGGCGCGATCCCCGACTGGCGCAGCTGGAGCGGTGACGTGCCTGAATTTCCGACCACGGTCGGCGCGGTCCCGACCAGCATCGGCCAGGTTGACCAGAAGGCGGCTTTCCTGGCCACGCGCCTGAATCTGTCCGATGCGCTGAAGGCCGTCGTCGGCGTGCGACATGGCAAGTACACGACCACTACCCGCAACTTCAGTGCCGCCGGCCCCGTCACCACCACCACCGGCTTTACCAACGACGATATCGTCACGCCGTATGTTGGCCTGCTGTTCGACCTGAACCAGCAATGGACGGCCTACACCGCCTACACGAGCATCTTCCAGCCACAGAATTTCCGCGATGTGGGCAATGCCCTCCTCGATCCGGTCGAGGGCAACAATATCGAGGCCGGGGTGAAGGCCGAACTGTTCGACCGGCGCATGAACTTCTCCGCAGCGATCTTCCGCAGCAAGAAGGACAACGTCGCCGAAATCGACGACAGCGTGCTGCCCAATTCGCTGCCGGGCGCGGTGCAGGCATACCGTTCCACCGGCAAGGGCAATGTCATCGATGGCGTCGAGGTCGAAGCCTCAGGCCAGATCGTGCGGCAATGGAATCTGACGGCAGGCTACAGCCATACGCGTTCGCGTAACGCGCAGGGTGTGGCCATCAATACGGTCATTCCACGCAACCTGCTGCGGGTGTTTACCAGTTACCGCTTCGGTGCCGACAGCCAGTATGCACTCGGGGGCGGCGTGAACTGGCAGAGCAATCTGTGGAACACCGCGCAGAAGCCGACCGGCAGCTACAACGCCAGCGGGGCGCCGGTCACGAGCCTGTCGCGCATCGAACAAGGGTCGGTGTGGCTAGCCAATCTGATGGCCAGCTACCGTATCAACAAGAACCTGACGGCCAGCGTCAATCTGAACAACGTCTTCAACAAGATCTACTACAACCGGGTGGGCTTTTATAACGGCCTGCACTACGCCGAGCCGCGCACGGCATCGGCCACACTGCGCGCGACGTTCTAAGCGCTGTCCCGCACGCGCGCAGAGCAGACTTCGCCCAGGATCGCGTACAGCTTCTGCATGTCGACCGGCTTGACCAGATGGTAGTTGAAGCCGGCGGCCGCAGTGCGCGCGCGATCCTGCTCCTGGCCATAGCCGGTGATCGCCACCAGCACCGCGCGCTGCGCATCGGCCCGGGCGCGCAGGCGCCGTGCCAGTTCGATGCCATCGAGGTCGGGCAGGCCGATATCGAGCAGGTACACATGCGGCGCCGCGTGCTCGGCCGCGGCCAGCGCCGGCAACGCCGCATGCTCGACGCGCACCTCGTGTCCGTTCGATTCGAGCAGCAGCGCGAGCATCGTCGCTGCATCCACGTTGTCGTCCACCACCATGATCCGAAGGTGGTCTGACGGCGCCGGTGCGCTCGCAGGGCCGGCGGCCGGGGCGCCCGCGGCCGCGACCTCGCTGTCCAGGCGCGGCAGGCACACCGTGAAGGTGCTGCCCTTGCCCTGCCCCGCACTCTCGCAGGCGACGCTGCCATGATGCAGGCCGACCAGGCTTTTCACCAGCGCCAGGCCCAGTCCCAGCCCGCCCAGCGAGCGGTCGGACGAGCGCTCGGCCTGCGAAAACAGCTCGAACGCGCGCGCGACCAGTTCGGGCGCCATGCCGATGCCGTCGTCGGCCACCCGCAGCAGCACGTGCGTCGCGCGCACTTCGGTGCTCAAGGTGATATGGCCACCTTCGGGCGTGTACTTCGCTGCATTGCTGAGCAGGTTGGCCAGCACCTGCACCAGACGCTTGTGGTCGCCCTCGACCAGCGGCGCTCGCGGCGGCAATTCGAGCGCCAAGTGATGGCGGCGCGCATGAATCAGGGGCGTGACCTGCTCGATCGCGTCGTTGACGATATGCCGGATGTCCAGGCGCTCGGTGTGCAGCGCCACCAGGCCGCGCGTGACGCGCGAGACGTCCAGCAGATCGTCGACAAGGCTCGTCATGTGGCGCACCTGGCGCCCGATGACCTGGCTGGTCTTGCGCACCTGCGCTTCATCGAGCCGCGCCCGTTGCAGCAGATCGGCGGCCGCGCCGATGGGCGCGAGCGGATTGCGCAGCTCGTGCGCCAGCATCGCCAGGAATTCGTCCTTGCGCCGGTCGGCGGCAGTGAGCTGCTCCTGCGCTTCGCGCCGCTCGGTGACATCGCGGAAGAAGAACGCGATGCCGCCATCGAACGAGCGATGGGTGCGCGTTTCGATCCAGGCCTGGCGTCCATCGGGCATGCGGTGAGCCAGCTCGAGAATCCCGGCGGCGCCGGTGCTCATCGCGCGCCGGAACATGGCGTCAGCCGGGGTGTCGCGCAGTTCGGGCCAGATTTCCCAGTGGTTGTGGCCGATGACGTCTTCGGCGCGGCGCTGGGTCAGGCGCAGGCCTTCGGCATTCATGCGCAGGATGGTCCAGTCCTTGTCGAGCACCGCGAAGCCCTCGCCCATGCTGTCGAAGATGCTCTGGCTCTGGTCGCGTTCGCGGCGCAGCGCGGCGTGCGCGCGGGCCGCTTCGACCGCCGACCAGGTGCGCTCGGCGGTTTCCTGCGCCATCCGTATCTCGGCCTCGCGCCATTTGCGCGGCGCCGCATTCTGCACCGTCAGCACGACCCGCATCTTGCCGGCCTTGATGTACGGGACCAGCAGGTCGGCGCCGACGCCGATCTGCGCATAGATGCCGCTATTGCGCGCGGTGCGGCTGTCCCGCGCGACATCGTGGTTGACGACGGTCTGGCCGGCGCGCAGCGCGGCGATCATCGGCGGGCCGAAATCGTCCATGGCCATGACCTTGCCGGCCAGGCTCGGCACGCCCTGGGCGGTCCAGTCGCGCACAATCGCAACGGTGCCGGCGGCATCGTCGATCTGTGCATACAGCACGCGCGACGCCTGCAGGGCGCGGCCCAGCAGCTCGCAGGCTGCCTCGGTCACGTCATCGGGGTTGGCGAGTTGCCGGATGCGGTCGGCCAGTGTGAGCTGGAAGGTCTGGTTTTCGCGGACCGCTTCGAGCTGCTGGACTTTTTCGAACAGCGCCTGCGCCGCGTGATAGGCCTCGGTGACATCGCTGCCCTGGGCAAAGATGCCCGTCACCTGCCCGTCGTGGCCGAAGATCGGCTGGCACAGCAGATCGACGTAGCGTTGTTCCAGCGCGCCATCCGGCCGGCGCTGCAGCGAGATCAACGAGTCGCGCAGCACGACCGGTTTGCCGCCCGCGAAGACGCCATCGAATACGCGGCGCACGCCCTGCGCCGCCAGCTCGGGCAATGCGTCGAGCAAGGGTTTGCCGATCAGCTCCCGGCGCCCCACCAGCTGGTAATACGCTTCGTTGGCCATTTCGAAGACATGGTCTGGGCCGGTGAGCACTGCGATGAAGCTGGGCGCCTGGTTGAACATCGTCTGCAACTGGCTGCGCTCCAGGCTCAGGATGCGCGTCATCGCCTCGTGCATCTGCGGCCGGGTCATCTGCGGCATGTCGGACACCGCATGCGCGCCATGCCTGAGATGGTACGCACCGGTGGCGGCGTCGAAGCGGTACAGATCCGTGACATCGATGGCGTTTTGCGCCACAAAAGCAACCTCGCCGGCAGCATCGAACACCGGCGTATGGATCGTGCTCCAGTAACGCTCGCCGAACACGTGGCCGTCGGGCGTTTCGCGCGGCACTGCATAGCGCAGCAGCGCGCTGGTGTGCGGCTGCTTCGTCGTGAAGGCTTGTTCGATCGACCGGCGTACCTCGTCGACGTTGGTGGATGCGGGGGCGTTCGGATCGGCCGGGAATGCCTCGAAGATGTGCTGGCCGACGACCTGCTGCGCCGTGCGCCCGGTCGACTGCAGATACGCAGGATTTGCACCAATGATGGTGAAATCGCGGTTGATAAGCAGGTAAGGATACGGCGAGGCCGCGAACAATGCCGCGTAGTCAGGTTGCGTAAACATCACTTATTCTCACATATAAATTGCGAGAAAAATACGCGTTCTGTAACGGATTTTGTGGGACAGTTGCGTGCCAGTGTCGCACGGTTCTGGCGGTGACCGGTGGCATCAGCGACCAGTAACGTTCCCCGCAAACCGTCATTCCCGCGAAGGCGGGAAACCAGGTTTCATGGCGCTGCCGCAAAGGTTCTTGTTTCAGCAACGCGACGAACTTGGGTTCCAGCCTCCGCTGGAACGACGGTTCATGAGCAAACCAGGAAATTGCATCAGGCGCTTAGTGCGCCTTTTCCCAGTTCTCGCCCACGCCCGTTTCGGCCACCAGCGGCACCTTCAGCGTTGCCACGCCCGCCATCAGCTCAGGCAGCTTCACGCGCACCAGTTCGAGTTCGGCCTGCGGCACTTCGAGCACCAGTTCATCGTGCACCTGCATGATCATGCGCGTGGCCAGCTGTTCGGTTTCGAGCCAGCCCTGCACGGCGATCATCGCCAGCTTGATCAGGTCGGCCGCCGTGCCCTGCATCGGCGCATTGATCGCGGCGCGTTCAGCGCCGGCACGGCGTGGGCCGTTTGGCGAATTGATCTCGGGCAGCCACAGGCGGCGGCCGAATACCGTCTCAACGTAACCGCGTGCCTTGGCCTGCAGGCGCGTCTCGTCCATGTACTGCTTCACGCCCGAGAAGCGCGCGAAATAGCGTTCAATATAATTGGCCGCTGCGCCCCGTTCGATGTTCAGGTTGGCCGCGAGGCCAAAGGCGCTCATGCCGTAGATCAGGCCAAAGTTGATGACCTTGGCGTAGCGGCGCTGCTCGCTCTGCACGTCCGCGGGCGGGATGCCGAAAATCTCGGCGGCCGTCGCGCGGTGGATGTCTTCGCCATCGGCAAAGGCCTTGAGCATCGCGGCGTCGCCCGAGATATGCGCCATGATGCGCAGCTCGATCTGCGAATAGTCGGCCGAGACGATTACGCTGCCCGGCGGCGCGATGAACGCTTCGCGGATGCGCCGCCCTTCGGCATTGCGCACCGGGATGTTCTGCAGGTTCGGCTCATTGGACGACAGGCGCCCCGTGATTGCCACCGCCTGCGAGTAATTGGTATGCACGCGCCCCGTGCTGGCGTTGACCATCTTGGGCAGCTTGTCGGTGTAGGTCGACTTGAGCTTGGACATGCCACGGTGCTCCAGCAGGATCTTCGGCAGCGGGTAATCCTCGGCCAGCTTTTGCAGCACTTCTTCGTCAGTCGACGCCGCGCCCGTAGCGGTCTTCTTGATCACCGGCAGGCCGAGTTTGACAAAGAAGATTTCGCCGATCTGCTTTGGTGAACCCAGGTTGAACGGGCCGCCGGCCAGTTCGTAGGCCTGCTGCTCGAGTTCGAGCATGCGCTTGCCCAATTCGTTCGATTGCACACCCAGCAGCTCGCTGTCGATCAGCACGCCGTTGCGCTCGATCTTGTGCAGCACTTCCATCGTCGGCATCTCGATGTCGCGGTAGATGTAGGTGAGGCCCTTGTCGGCTTCGACGTGCGGCAGCATCGATCCGTGCAGGCGCAGCGTGATGTCGGAATCCTCGGCCGCGTACTCGGTGGCGCGGCCCAGTTCGACCTGGTCGAAGCAGATCTGGTTGACGCCCTTGCCGCACACGTCGACGAACGGAATCGTCGTGTAGCCCAGGTGGCGCATGGCCATCGTGTCCATGTCGTGCGGCTTGTGCGACTCGAATACATACGACTGCAGCAGCGTGTCGTGCACGATGCCCTTCAGGGCGATGCCATGGTTGGCGAAGATATGCATGTCGTACTTGAGGTTCTGGCCGAGCTTGGGCTTGGCCGGATTTTCCAGCCAGGACCGCATCTTTTCCAGCACGTGTTCACGCTCGAGCTGGTCCGGTGCGCCGGCGTAGCGGTGCGCCAGCGGGATGTAGGCGCCCTTGCCCGGTTCGACCGACAGCGAAATGCCGACCATCTGCGCCGTCATCGGATCGAGCGACGTCGTTTCGGTGTCGACCGACGTCAATGGAGCCGCATCGATCAGGGCCAGCCACGCGTCCAGCTGCTCATCAAGCAGAATCGTCTCGTACTCGCCCTTGATGACCGGCATGCCATCGAGCGTGGCCTGCGCGCCTTCCGGCGAATTGAGCGGACCACCGCCCGGCGCGCTGCCGGCTGCCGGGCGCACGCTGCCGTCGCCGGCTTTGGCGCCGCCCAGGTCGCGCAGCATCGTCTTGAAGCCGTAGCGGCTGAAGAATTCGCGCAGCGCGTCGGCGTCTTCCGGTCGGCCAATGAGCGTTTCTTCAAACGACACCACGTGCTTGACCAGGTCGCAGTCCGTTTTCACGGTGATGAGTTCGCGGCCTTTCGGCAGCCAGTCGAGCGCCGCGCGCAGGTTCTCGCCCACGGCGCCACCGATACTGCCGGCGTTTTCCATCACGCCGTCGAGCGAACCGTGCAGCGTGAGCCATTTGACGGCTGTTTTCGGACCGCACTTGGGCACGCCCGGCACGTTGTCGACGGTGTCGCCGACGAGGGTCAGGTAATCGATGATGCGGTTTGGCGGCACGCCGAACTTGGCCAGCACGCCGGCGTCGTCCAGACGCTCGTTGCTCATCGTGTTGATCAGCATGACCTTGTCGTTGACGAGCTGGGCCAGATCCTTGTCGCCGGTGGAGACGACCGTCTTCATGCCGCGCGCGGTGGCTTGCACGGCCAGCGTGCCGATCACGTCGTCGGCCTCGACACCCTCGACCATCAGGATCGGCCAGCCCATGAGCCGCACCACTTCATGGATCGGCTCGATCTGCTTGCCCAGGTCTTCCGGCATCGACGCGCGCGTGGCCTTGTACTCGGGATACAGGTCGTCACGGAAGGTCTTGCCCTTGGCATCGAACACGCAGGCGATGTAGGCGGCCGGAAAGTCGGCGCGCAGGCGGCGCAGCATGTTGACCATGCCGTGCATGGCGCCGGTCGGGAAGCCGTCCGGGCTCCTCAGGTCGGGCAATGCGTGGAAGGCACGGTAGAGATAGCTGGAACCGTCGACGAGCAGAAGGGTATTGTCCATAGGGGGCGAAAATCAGGTAAGCATGCGGCGTCGAGAGTGGCGCCAGGGTCGCTGCCATTATCGCAGAATCCGCAGGATGAGCAGCGCCCGCTCCAGCGTCTCAATTCCTCGCGGCAATCATGGGATGTGGCACACGTTTCACAGGGAGGCGGTACTGTTTGCTACAATGGACTAAACGACATTAGGTGACCATCATGCTGCGCTCGACACCCCGCTTTGCCCTCCTGACGCTGTGCCTGTTCGCCCACGCGGGCCTGGCCTCGGCGCAGCCCACCACCCCACCGCAAACGCAGACCCAGCCGGCGCCCCGCGCCACGACGCCAGCCACGCCAGCCCAGCAACAACGCCCAAGCGACGCACCGCCGCAGCTCGAGCGTATCGAGCCGGGCAGCGATGTGCCTGCCGTGACGATCCCGCCGCGCAAAGGCACGGTCATCACCGAGAAACGCGGCAACGATGGCAAGGTCAACGAAGTCGAAGTGCAAGCTGGCCCAAGCCGCTACACCATGAAGCCCAACGTTGCACCGGGAAATGCCCAACCAGGCGATATCTCGGGCAGCAGCATCCGCGCCCCACAATGGCAAGTGATGGAATTTGATTTTGGCAATCCCAAGAAGCAGAACACCGACGAGCAGCCAGCTGCCGCGGCGCCCGCCCGTGCCGGTGCAGCCGGGACCGTCCCGGCGCGCGCCGATGTGCCGCCGCCACCGGCGCTCGAGCCGACCACCAAACAATGATCCCGCCTGCCGCGTTCGCGCGGCAGTCTCGCGGCCATCGTCCACTTCTCTTTCTTGCTAGCTCATGGCAGTTTTTACCGCGGTCGCGCTGGATGACCTTCACCAGTGGATCAAGCAGTTCCCCCTTGGCCAGGCCGTCGGGCTTGAAGGCATTTCCTCCGGCATCGACAACAGCAATTTCTTCTTGAATACTCAGCAAGGTACGCAGTCCGGTCCGCAGTCCGGCCACTACGTGCTGACGATCTTCGAGAACCTGCGCTTCGATCAGCTCCCCTTCTATGTCAACCTGATGCGCCACCTGGCCGGGCGCGGCATTCCCGTGCCGGCGCCGGTACCGAACAACGATGGCGAGCTGATCGTGAGCCTGCACGGCAAGCCGGCGATCATCGTCAGCCGTCTGAATGGCAGCTCGCAACTCGATCCCCAGCCGGTGCACTGCGCCGAAGTGGGCCGCATGCTGGCGCGGATGCATCTGGCGGCGCAGGACTTCGCGCTGCAGCAGCCGAACCTGCGCGGTATCGACTGGTGGACCGCGACCGCGCCCGAGGTCGCCCCGTTGCTGAGCGAAGCCGAAGCCACACTGCTACGGGACGAGGTCGCGTACCAGGCCGCATTCGCCGCAAGCGCTACCTATGCCAACCTGACGCGCGGCCCGGTACACGCCGACCTGTTTCGCAATAACGTGATGTTCGAGGGCGAGCGCCTGAGCGGTTGCTTCGACTTTTACTTTGCCGGTATCGATACCTGGCTGTACGACGTGGCCGTCACCGTCAACGACTGGTGCGTCGACCTGGCCACCGGCAGACTCGACGAGGCACGTGTGCGCGCGCTGCTCGACGCTTACCACGCGGTGCGCCCGTTCACCGACGACGAGCGCGACGCCTGGCAACCGCTGCTCCGCGCTGGCGCGCTACGCTTCTGGCTGTCACGCCTGTATGATCTGCACCTTCCACGCGCGGCCGAGCTGTTGACGCCGCACGACCCCACCCATTTCGAACGTATTCTGCGCGAGCGCATTGCGCGCCCCGCGCCGGGCTTGCCCACCACTGTCATTACATGAACAAACTACCTGCATCTACCGGCTGGACCTGGCTCAAGAATGGCGCCCTGCTGTTTCGTCAACAACCGGCCGCGCTGACCACGCTGCTGTTCGCCAATATCCTGGTCAGTATCCTGATCAGCGCCGTACCACTGCTGGGCGCGATGGTGGCCGTGGTGCTGATTCCATCGTTCTCGATGGCGTTCATGATGGCCTGCTCGATGATCGAGAACGGCCAGCGCGTCACACCTGCCGTGGCATTGACGGGCTTTCGCAAGCCGGTGCTGCGTGAGCTGTGCAAGGTGGGCATCGTGTATCTGGGCGTGTCGCTGATCCTGGCGCTGATCACCCGCTTTGCCGTGCAGCCCGACTTCTGGGAGCAGGTGCAGGCCCAGAGCACCAGTGGTACCCCGGCCGTGCTGGCAGGCCAGGACGTGCTGGCGATGTTCCTGATCTTTGCGCTCGACGTGGTGGCGTTGATCTCGCTGTGCTTCGCCGCGCCACTGACGTACTGGCAAAAAATGCCGCCGCTCAAGGCCGTGTTCTACAGCTTCTTTGCCGTCAAGCGCAGCGCCGGTATTTTCATCGTGATGCTGCTGGCGTGGTTCGGCATCTTCTTTACCGTGTGCATGGTGATCGCCGTGATCCTGGGCGGCAGCAGCATCGCGCGCGTCGTGATCATGTGGGTGATCTTCCTGTTCATCCTGCTGCTGCAGTGCGCGCTGTATGTGGGCTACCGCGAGATCTTCGGCAAGCCACCAGCAGAGCCCGGCAGCAAGGTCAGCCTCGACAAGCAGCGGTAGTCAGGAAAGACCAGCAACAATCAGCCAACGCTGGCGGCATGGCCGCCAGCGTGACCGCCCACCTTAGCGGCCTACCCGCTCCAGCTTCGCGATCGACAGATCCAGCACCTTCACCCCCGCCGAACCAAAGTTGATCTGGGCCCGCGCCGCGCCGGCGCCGCCCTCGATATTGACGATCACGCCTTCGCCGAACTTGGCGTGGACCACGCTCTCACCCACCCGCCAGCCGGTGCCATTGCCGGCCTTTTGCGTGATCTGCTGCGCAATCTTGTTGTCGCTGCCGCCTTCGCGGAACTTGGCGTCGTCCCATGCCGTGGTCGACTTGCGCCCGCCGAACCAGTTGCCCTGCACGCGTGGCGACAGCCATTTGATCGATTCTTCAGGCAGTTCGTCGAAGAAGCGCGATTTCATGTTGAAGCGGGTCTGACCGTGCAGCATGCGCTGCTGCGTAAAGCTCATGTACAGACGGCGGCGCGCACGCGTGATCGCCACGTACATCAGGCGCCGTTCTTCATCCACACCGTCGGCCTCGCGCGCACTGCTCTCGTGCGGGAACAGGCCTTCTTCGAGGCCCGTGATGAACACGGCGTCGAATTCGAGGCCCTTGGCCGAGTGCACCGTCATCAGTTGCAGCGCCTCTTGCCCGGCCTGCGCCTGAGCGTCGCCCGCTTCGAGCGATGCGTGCGACAGGAACGCCGACAGCGGCGACATCACGGTGGGCAGCGGCGCGCCGCCATCGAGGATCTCGATCCCATCCTGGAACACGACCGATTCGCCGGCCTGCGCCTGCGCCGGTGGGCCAAGGTGGGCCGGCGCCTGCGTGCCGAACCCTTCTTCTTGCACGAACTGGGTCGCGGCGCTGACCATCTGCTCCAGGTTTTCGATGCGGTCGGCGCCTTCTTTTTCGTTGCCGTAGTGCGCCAGCAGCGTACTGCGCTCGAGCACCACGCGCACCAGTTCGGGCAGCGGCAATTGCTGCGTTTCGAAGCGGGCGCCTTCGATCAGCTTGACGAAGTTACCCAGCACGGTGCCGGCCTTGCCTGTCATGTACGGCACCGCCGCGTACAGCGAAATGCCGTAGCTGTCAGCGGCCATCTGCAACTGTTCGATCGAGCGTGCGCCGATGCCGCGCGTGGGAAAGTTCACCACGCGCATGAAGGCCGAATCGTTGTGCGGATTGTCCATCAGTTGCAAATAGGCAATCGCGTGCTTGACCTCGGCGCGCTGGAAATAGCGCAGGCCGCCGTACACGGTGTACGGAATGCCGGCCGCGAACAGTGCATGCTCGATCACGCGGCTTTGCGCATTGCTGCGGTACAGGATCGCGATTTCGTTGCGGCCCATGCCCTCGTTCATGAGGCTCTTGGATTCTTCGATGATCCACTGCGCTTCTTCGAGGTCGGACGAGGCTTCGTACACGCGCACCTGCTCGCCCTGGCCGGCATCCGTGCGCAGGTTCTTGCCGAGGCGCTTGGCGTTATTGGCGATCAGGAAGTTGGCGCTGTCGAGGATGTGGCCATGCGAGCGGTAATTCTGCTCGAGCTTGATCAGGTTCTTGACCTGGTAGTCGCGTTCGAACGCCGACATATTGCCGACGTTGGCGCCGCGGAAGGCGTAGATGCTCTGGTCATCGTCGCCGACGGCAAAGATGGCGCCGCCGCCCGACTCGCCCTGCCCCGCCAGCAGCTTGAGCAGGTTGTATTGCAGGTCATTGGTATCCTGGAACTCGTCGACCAGGATGTGACGGAAGCGCATCTGGTAATGGTGGCGCAGCGGCGTATTGCGCGCCAGCAGTTCGTAGGAGCGCAGCAGCAGTTCGGCGAAATCGACGACGCCTTCGCGCTGGCACTGCTGGTCGTACAGCTCGTAGAGTTCGACCATGCGGCGCTCGATCGGGTCGTAGGCTTCGACCTGCGAAGCGCGCAAGCCCTGGTCTTTGGCGTTGTTGATGAAGTACATCAGCGCCTTGGCCGGGTACTTGTCATCGTCGACGTTGTGCGCCTTGAGCATGCGCTTGATCAGCGACAGCTGGTCTTGCGAATCGAGAATCTGGAACGTCTGCGGCAGCGCGGCATCGCGGTAATGCGTGCGCAGTAACCGGTTGCACAGGCCGTGGAAGGTGCCGATCCACATGCCACGCGTGTTAATCGGCAGCATCGACGACAGGCGCGTGAGCATTTCTTTTGCCGCCTTGTTCGTGAACGTCACCGCCATGATGCCGGCAGGCGAGACCTGATTGGTCTGGATCAGCCAGGCGATGCGCGTGGTGAGGACGCGCGTCTTGCCCGAGCCGGCGCCGGCCAGGATCAGGGCGCTTTGCGCCGGCAAGGTGACGGCGGCAAATTGTTCAGGATTCAGGGTGTCGAGTTTCAGCATCTGGCCATTATACCGCCGCGATATACTGTATGCCCATCCAGTTTCGTGGCGTACGCCTGACGAATGGGCATGCTACTGATTAACCGTTCGAGCGCGTCGTCTGGAATTGCGGCAGGCCGTCATCGAGTTTGAGCCAGCCCAGGCGGCTGCGTACAAACACGTGATCGGCTGGCGGCACCTGGTTCGGGTCATCCAGGCTGGCGGTCGCGACATCGATCTCCTCGGGCCACCGGTCGTCCTGGTAGGTCAGCGTCGTGCCGCACGCCGCGCAGAAACCGCGCACGGCCTGGCTGCTCGACCGGCGTACCTGCAGCTGGCCGGCGGTCCAGCGCAGCGCATTGCTTGCCACACTGAACCAGGCAAACGCCGGTGCACCGGACGCCTTGCGGCAATCGGCGCATTGGCACAGCGTGCTGTTGAAAGGCTCGCCATCGGTTTCAAACCGGACTGCGCCGCAAGAACATCCACCAATGAACGTCATCACGCCTCCTGTCGTTATCTTCGTACATTTCGTCGAGGAAATCTCATCAACTGCGCGCAATTGTCTGAGTTCAGGCCTCCCAAGCGCGCGCCGTGTGACGAGTGTTTCGCTTATGTTAACACCAGCTTTGCGACAAGCCCGTGAAAATCTTAATAAGGAGAATGATCATGCTAGGACGCGTAGTGACCATGGCCGCACTGGCCGTTGGCGGCGTGATGCTGTCGAAAAAATTCAAGGGAAACAATGGCTTTGGCGCCAGCTCGGGCATCGTTGAAACCATCGAAGTCAAC
This sequence comes from Oxalobacteraceae sp. CFBP 13730, assembly GCA_014841835.1. Taxonomy (GTDB): domain Bacteria; phylum Pseudomonadota; class Gammaproteobacteria; order Burkholderiales; family Burkholderiaceae_D; genus Telluria. The sequence continues at coordinate 1,271,833 of JACYUQ010000001.1, forward strand.
GTGCCCGTGAGCACTGCCTATAACCAGTTCACGCAGTTTGAAGACTTCCCGCAATTCATGAAGAGCGTGAAGGAAATCCGCCAGCTCGACGACAAGCACCTGCATTGGCGCGCCAATGTCGCCGGCGAAGAGAAAGAATGGGATGCCGAGATCACCGAACAGATCCCGGACAATCGTATTGCGTGGCGCAGCGTCACCGGCGTGAAAAATGGCGGCGTCGTTACCTTCCACAAGATCTCGGACACCGTCACACGCATCGCGCTGCAGATGGATTACGAGCCGGAAGGTACGCTGGAAACCCTGGGCGACGCCCTGGGCGCCGTGCGCATGGAAGCGCGCGCCAACCTGGCCAACTTCAAGGAATTGCTCGAGCAGCGCGGCAGCGAAACCGGCGCCTGGCGCGGCAAGGTCGATCAGCACTGATCGATCCGTGCACCCTCGCGGGCACCGGCACGCCGGTCAAGGCCGGCGGCTGTTGACCGGTTTGATCGATGCCGGCAGCGCCACGCGCTCGACCGGCGTCGTCTGCGCCGCAATAAAACCTTCAAGCGCCAGCGACAGATCGGCCACGACCTGCGGGCCATAGGCTGCTTCGATCAATTTGTACTGGCGTTCGATGAGCGGGGCGATATCGTCGATCAGGCGGTCGCCTTTTGGAGCGAGGCGCACCCAGATGCGGCGCTGGTCGGCCGCCACACGCTGGCGCTCGATCAGTCCCAGTTCCTCCATCCGCGACAGCACGCCCGTCATGCTCGGACTCAGGATCTGGCACAGTTCGCACATCTCGCGTGGTTCCAGCTGCTCGTGTTCGTCCAGCACGCGCAGGATGCGCCATTGCTGCTCGGTCACGCCGAAATGGTTGAGGATGGGACGGAAGTGCAGCAATAACGATTCGCGTGCCTTCAGAAAAAGCTGGGGAAGATTGCGGTGGGTAATCCGGCGGGCCAAGGAATGCTCCGTAATAGGTAATTCTGTCTCTGGTTCTGCATCGGCCGCTGCGCACGGATGCGCGGCAATCGTGCCTGGCTGACTAATATACTTGCCAGCCCGATGGATTTCGCTTCACGCAGCCGATTCCATGCGAATTTTTTGTGAACAGATATTACCGCAGCCCCTCTGGAGCACGAAAGAGCGACTCGATGGCCGCCCTCTTCACGTCAACGGAAACGCATCAACCGGCAACCGGCGCCGGCCGCGCCAGGCCCTTCGCCCGCGCATCGCGGATCAATGCGCGCACCGTCTTGTCGGCAACCTTGCTTTCGCGCTCCATCTCCTTGCCCAGCATGCCCATTTGCTCGCCAAGTACGTGCATCGGTTTGCCGGCCTCTTCCATCTGGCGGCCGATCGCCTCCATCGATGCGTGCGACTTGCGCATCTGCGGTGAGTCGTAGGCCTGACCGATCTGCCGGCCCGCCGCGTTCATGCGCGCACCGGTCGCCGCCATTTCGCGGCTGAGGCGCTCGCGCTCGGTCTGATCACGCGCTGTTTCCATCTGGCTGCTCAAGCGTTCCATATGCTGGCTCAGCGCCTGCATGCCGCCATCGATCTCGCGCATGTCGCGCTCGCTCGGCACATTGTCCTTGCTGACGGCAACGCGGTCCATCTCACGGCCCAGCGCGTCCATTTTCTTGCTGTGGACATCCATTTGCTTGCTGTGCACGTCCATGCGGGCACTCAGCCGATCCAGCGGCGCCCAGGCCGTATGCACTTTGGCCATGACTGCCGCATCCTGGATCACGTAATCGCGCCCGTCTTCACGGAACCAGATGAACTCGCCGGGAATGGCGCGCTGGGCCGCCTTGACTGCCGGCCAGTCGTCGCTGCTGCCGCTGATATTGAAGCTGCCTTCCTTGCCACGCACGATGGCGTACGGTTCACCCTGGTTCAGGCGGACGGCGCGCATGCTGTCTTTCGCGACGGCCTGCGCCGGCGTGATCAGCGCCAGCGATGCGGCGCACAGCGTCAGGCCGATGAAAGGGAGCGCCAGTCGGCGCGTGAGCAGTATGGAATGCGGCATGAGGTTCTCCTTGGGTCAGGAACGATGACAACGGACCGGACGCGCCGGCGATGAGAACACTCTAGCCGCCGCCCCCGTCACGAGCCAGCGCGCTGCGACAGGCCGTCGAAATCGCGGCGCAGACCGTCAATCGAAGCCCGAAACGACAACGCGGCCCGAAGGCCGCGTGCATCACATGCAGATGGTGCAGGCTGTAAGGCCTGCAGTGATCAATAGACGACCACCGAGCGGATCGATTCGCCCGACTTCATCAGGTCGAAACCCTCGTTGATCCGGTCGAGCGGCAGGTGATGGGTGATCAGATCGTCGATATTGATCTTGTTTTCCATGTACCAGTCGACGATCTTCGGCACGTCGGTGCGACCGCGCGCGCCGCCGAAGGCCGAGCCCTTCCATTCGCGGCCGGTCACCAGCTGGAACGGACGGGTGGCAATTTCCTGACCGGCAGCGGCCACGCCGATGATGATCGACTTGCCCCAGCCCTTGTGGCAGCACTCGAGCGCCTGGCGCATCGTGTTCACGTTGCCGATGCACTCGAAGCTGTAGTCGGCGCCGCCATCGGTCAATTGAACAATGGCGTCGACCACGTTCTCGACCTGGGTCGGATTGATGAAATGGGTCATGCCGAACTTGCGCGCCATCGCTTCGCGCTCCGGGTTCAGGTCGACACCGATGATCTTGTCGGCACCCACCATCCGGGCTGCCTGGATCACGTTCAGGCCGATGCCGCCCAGGCCGAACACGACCACGTTGGCGCCCGCCTCCACCTTGGCAGTGAAAATCACGGCGCCGATGCCGGTGGTGACGCCGCAACCGATATAGCAGATCTTGTCGAACGGCGCGTCGTTGCGCACCTTCGCCAGGGCGATCTCGGGCACCACGATGTAGTTCGAGAAGGTCGACGTGCCCATGTAGTGATAGATCGGCTTGCCGTCGATCGAGAAGCGCGACGTTGCATCCGGCATCAGGCCGCGGCCCTGCGTCGTGCGGATCGCCTGGCACAGATTGGTCTTTTGCGACAGGCAGAATTTGCACTGCCGACATTCCGGCGTGTACAGCGGAATCACGTGATCGTCTTTACGCAGGCTGGTCACGCCCGGGCCGACATCGACCACCACGCCGGCGCCTTCATGGCCCAGGATTGACGGGAAGATGCCTTCCGGGTCGGCGCCCGACAGCGTGTAGTAGTCAGTGTGGCAAATGCCGGTGGCCTTGATTTCGACCAGCACTTCACCGGCCTTTGGGCCCTCGAGGTCCACTTCTTCGATCGTCAGCGGCTGACCCGCCTTCCACGCAATTGCTGCCTTGGTTTTCATGTCGTTTTCCCGTCGCTTGAGGTGATCCGCGCACGCACGTGCGCTGCAAAGACGCCATGATAACGCGCCTGGCGCATCATGGCCGCGCACGCCGGCAGATGCAGCGCTGTCGCCGTTGCCCCTGCAACGAGGCCGTCCCACAGAGGCAACAACGCCGCCCCGGCTGTTTCCAGCGGGGGCGGCGTTATTGGATGACGCCGAAGGCCACCGGCGCTTCGGCCAAACCGGCTCAGCGGCTGGTACGCGTCCCCACCACTTCGATCACGACGCGGCGATTCTTCGCCCGTCCTTCGGCCGTGGCATTGTCAGCGACCGGCTGCGTTTCGCCCTTGCCCTCGGTGTACAGGCGCGCCTGGTCCAGACCTTTCGACACCAGGTACGCCTTGACGGCATCGGCGCGGCGCAGCGACAGTGCCTGGTTGTACGCGTCCGAGCCAACCGAGTCGGTATGACCCACGGCAATCATGACTTCGGTATCCATGCCCTGCAACTTGCTCATCAACTCGTCCAGCCCTGCCTTGCCCTCAGGCTTGACCACCGCCCGGTCGAAGTCGAACAGCGCTTCGGCCGCAAACGACACCTTCTCCGACACGGGCTGCGGCGCCGACTGCACGACTGGTGCCACTGGTTGCACTTCCGGCTGCATGACCACTGGCTCCGGCGCCGGGATCGGGCGGGCTGCAGGCCGGCCGAACGCACGGATCAGGCTGATCGACGCCAGGTCCATCTCGCCGCGGTTGCCCAGCGGGTCACGCAGACGATAGCGTTCGATCTCGCCGCGCACGGCCCAGGCATCGTTGATCTGGTATTGCAGGCCGAGGCCGACCTTGGCCTGGAACTTTTCTTCTTTCTCGGGATTCGGGGCAGTCACGCCATTGAGCCGGTTGCCCGAAAAATGCGCCGTCGAGCGCCCGTACTGGCCGCCGACGCGTGCCAGCGCCGACAGGCGCGGGGTCAGCGGCAGATAACCGATCAGGTCGAGGTTGACGCCGCGAAAGCTCGTCTCGCCGCGCAGGTTGCCGTTGCCGGACGTGGTGGCCTGAAAGCCGAACTTACCGATGTCAAAGTACCCGGCCTCGACCGCGAAGTAGCGATTGAACTTCTTGCCGACGAATACCTTGTAGCCAAGATCACGCTGGTCCGTTGTGAACGACTCGAGGCTGGCGCCGTTGGCGGTCAGGCTGCGCCCGATGCGCTCGTCGTCGATCTTGGCGCGGCCCTGACCCAGGCCGGCGCCGGCATACCAGGCGCTGTTGGCCCAGTCGGGATCGATGGTATCGCTGTTGACGGTGCTCCGGTCCTGGCCCGCCGCGCTGGCGACGTTGATGCCAGCGCCGGCAAGGACGGCGCAGGCGAGCAGTGTGAGTGTGGTTTTCATGATGGGTTCCGGACCGGTTATTTGGTGATGCGGTTATTGAGCAGCGTGACGGCGACGCCCGAGAGGACGCGGCCATTGAGCAGCGTGGCGTTGTCGCCCACGGTGATCGCGGCGGCCTGCCCCAGAACCGTTCCCTTGAAGGTGCTGTTCGCGGCCACGGTGGTTGCGCCCACAGGCACCCACGTGACGTCGTCGGCCGTGGCACCGTTGATGAGTTCCACTTCCGAGTTAGCCGCCGTATCGAGCGTCTGCGCGGTGCGGAAGATATACACACCAGCACCATTGAGCGTCAGTTTTCCGGTGATGTTGATCTTGCCAGCGTAGCAATACACACCAGGCGTGAGCACCAGGCTGCCGAAGTCGATGTCGCCTGCGAAAGTAATCGTGCACAGTCGGCTGTTGGCATCGACGATGGCCAGTTGAAGGTCGTTCAGTGCGGTCTGCAGAATTGCACCCGACTGGTAGTTGGTGAAACCGGGCGCCACGACCGGCGCGGTGGTTTGCGACGGCGAACCGACGTCGCCAGTGATGAGCGTGGTGCCGCCCGAATTATTGGTCAATGCCGTACCGGCCAGCACGCCGAACGTCGCTGCAGAGCGCAGGTTGACGGAAGCAACCGGCGGCGCGGGCACAACGGGTACAACAGGCAACACGGTCAGATTGGCCGTGCCCGATGCGCCGTCCAGTGCTGCGGTCAGGACCACATTGCCGGCGGACACGCCAGTGGCGATGCCGGTAGGCAGGACGGTAGCGATCGCCGTCGAAGACGATGTCCAGCTGACGGCCGTGGTAACGATGGCGCTCGTGTTGTTCGAGTAGAAGGCCGTGGCAGCGAATGGCATGCTGCCGTTGACGACGACGGTGCCGATCTCTGGTGTGACAACGAGTCGGGAGATCGTCACGCCAGGCAGCACGGCGCCGTTCAGCGTGGTGGCGCTCGCCGTGGCCGTCCTGCCGCCGAAGCTGGCGGTAATGACCGACGTACCCGGCGCGACGCCGGTGATCACGCCACTGGCGGCGACGGCGACCTGCGCCGTGCTGGCCGACACATACGTGCTCGCGCCCGTGACATCGACGATCGAGCCATCCGAATAGCCTGCCAATGCGGTCAACTGGGCAGTGGCGCCAACGGCGAGACTGTTCGCGGCAGGCGTGAGCCCCAGCGATACCAGCGTCGCCGGCAGGACCGTCAGCGTGGCGTTGCCCGTGAGACCGCCGGACGATGCGCTGATGACCGAAGTCCCTTGCGCCTTGCCCAGTGCCAGACCGGTGCTGGCCACGACCGACGCCACATTCGTGGAGGCCGAGCTGAAGGTCGATACCGCACTGATGTCGCGCGTCGTGTTGTCACTGAACGTGCCAAGCGCGACGAACTGCTGGGTATTGCCGATATTGATCGACGGATTCACCGGGGCGACGGCAAGCGATACCAGCCGCGCGGGCAGGACCGTCAGGGTTGCCGAGCCGCTCTTGCCTTCAAAGGCAGCGGTGATCACCGAGGTGCCGGCAGCAACGCCGATGGCCATACCGCGCGCTGCATCGACCGTGCCGGCGGCCGGCGTGCCCGAGGTCCAGGCCGAAAGCAGCGTGATATCACGCGCCGAACCGTCGGAATAAGCGGCCGTGGCCGTAAATTGTTGGGTTGCACCGATTGCCACCGACGCGGTCGTTGGCGACACCGCCACGCTGACCAGACTTGTCGCCGGCAATCCCAGGACCGGATCGCGACCCTGGTCACCGCCGCCACAGCCTGCAGCAAGCACAGCGCTTACCAGGCCGAGGCCACACAAGAGGCGTTTCATGGAGCGTCTCACGGTTTGTATCATATGTATTCCTGTTGGAGAAAGTTCCCGGAGCTGCTCTGCATGGGCTCATGCACGAGGACGGAAACTGCGGTAGCGCTTGCAGTGCAACGACGCGAACCGGAACCGACTATCTGTTGTAAAGATGGTGAGAACCGTGCGGTAGCGCGCTTATGCACAGTAATAGTTTCCCAAAAGATATATCCACTTGGAATGGTTATTCTGTGTTAGTACGCTGGGGAAAGGTCACAGGACAGAGGGCGACGAGCCCGTCAATGGGCGAACAGAGGTTCACAGGCGACATTATCTGTGGGGAAGGAACAACCAGAGCCTGCCGCTTTTTTGATCGACAAGCGGTTACTCGCAGGGCATCCGTTGCGTGGATGGGGTGACTGGCAGGTGTTACCGACGATCCGGGGCTGGCGCATCCACCAGCAGGTCAGGCTGCAGTGCGCGAATGCGCAACTCGGTGAAATAACCGCCAGCCTCGTTATAGCGCAGGTAGTGGCGGCTGCACTTGGTGCAGCGTGCCACGCTGCAGCGGTTGGCCGGATAAAACCGCGGGGCGATGGGCGCATCCGCGCTCTCGTAACGGGTGCCCGCCGGGTGGTATTCGGCGAAGGTCGGCTCGTCGTACGGATCGTCGAACAGCGTGCCGACCTCTTCGAAGCAGTCCAGCTCCAGGGTCAGTGGCTGCGCAGTCCAGGCTTGCAACGGTACGGCCGCGCAACTGCATGGGGTCGTTACCGCTGAAGACGCCAGCGCCAGCTGTCGCAGGGTGGTGAAATCGATGTAGTGCATGTCAATCCAATTCTGGCGAAGCGCCGTATTCCCACATCACTCTGATCGGACACGTTACCAGATGCGGGTCCGTACCCGTTGCATGGCATTCTTGCACAGGATGCGATACCATCGTTCCCTGCGCCATCCGCAGGGTCACCTGGAGAACACCATGTCCGATCCTTTGCCGGTGCACGCTGCACCATGCCCGCTTGAGCTTCCCGATGCATTTCCACGCGCCTTGCGCGTCGACGCCCAGGCGCTTTGCGCCACGGGCGTCTGGCATCCACATCCCTCTCACCTGCACTTCATCGTGGCATTGGCCGGTGAGAAGCTGGCCCTCCCGACACGCTTGTATTTTGACGCCTCCCTGCTCACAGCGACCGGCGATCTCAATGCACGCCAACACGCCATGCTGTGGTGCCTGGGCACGCGCCACCATGACGGCCATATCCGTGAAGAATGCCTGCGCCACCTGCTGGCCAACCTGCAAGACTGGATGGTGCCGTTCGTCGTGCAATTGATCGGCGAATATGTCCACGAGATCATCAAGCTGATCGATGTGGCACTGACCACACTCGATCCGCGCATGCAGACGACATTTGCATGCTTTGCCAGGGACAATCCGCGCTACATCGATACGATCGAACGGCGCACGATCAGCTACCGCCCCGCTGACTACGACCAACGGTCCGGTCGCGCGCGCGATTACCCGGGCGCGCGCGCCGTGGCGCGGCTGCGTCAGCTGGTGCGCGCGGAGCGCGATGCGGCGTAATGCCTGCATCATGCCGTGTGGATAAACGCTGCGTGCGTCATCCCAGGGCCGTGCTGCTACGCTATGATTTGCACCCCAGCATGGTTTTTTTGGAAAGTAAAACGGCATGATTGTCGGCATCGACCTTGGCACCACCAACAGCCTGATCGCAGTCTGGGACAACGGCGCAGCGCGCCTGATCCCGAACAGTCTCGGGCAGATGCTGACTCCTTCCTGCGTGAGCGTCGATGACGACGGTGCGATCCTGATTGGCCAGGCTGCGCGCGAACGTCTGCAAACCCATCCGCAGGCAAGTGCTGCCAATTTCAAGCGCCTGATGGGCAGCGACAAGACCCTCTATCTCGGCAAGCGCGCGTTTCGTCCCGAAGAACTGTCCGCACTGGTATTGCGCTCGCTGAAGGAAGACGCCGAAGCCGCCCTTGGCCATCCAATCACCGAAGCGGTGATCACGGTGCCCGCGTATTTTTCGGACGCGCAGCGCAAGGCCACCCGCACCGCCGGCGAACTGGCCGGCCTGAAGGTCGAGCGTCTGCTCAATGAACCGACTGCCGCCGCCCTCGCCTACGGAATCCACCTGCGCGACGGCGAATCGAAATTCCTCGTGTTCGACCTGGGCGGCGGCACCTTCGACGTGTCGGTGCTCGACCTGTTCGACAGCGTGATGGAAGTGCGCGCGTCGGCTGGCGACAACTATCTGGGTGGGGAGGATTTCGTCACCGCGCTGGTCGAGCATTTCTTCAATGCGGCCGGCGTACCGGCCACGCTGCGTGCGGACGCGCATTTCATGCAGCGTCTGGCTGCGCAGGCCGAACTGGCCAAGCGCGCCCTGAGCGAGTCTCCACGCGCCACCATCCGCGTGGCCGATGGCGACACGCAGTACGCGCTGGAGCTGGACGAGGCGGGTTTTGAAAAGCTGTGCGCACTGCTGCTGGCACGCCTGCGCGCCCCGGTCGAACGGGCGCTGCGCGACGCGCGCCTGCCGATCGCCGAACTGGACAATATCGTGCTGGCCGGCGGCGCCACCCGCATGCCGCTGGTGCGCAAGATGGCAGCGCGCATGTTCGGCCGCTTCCCGGCCTGCGACATCGATCCCGACCAAGTGGTCGCGCTGGGCGCGGCCGTACAGGCCGGGCTCAAGATGAAGGATGCGGCACTGGACGAAGTGGTGATGACCGACGTCGCGCCGTATTCGCTCGGCGTGGCCACCACGATGCAGGTCGACGCCGACCATTTCTCGCATGGTCATTTCGATCCGGTCATCGAACGCAACACGGTCATCCCGGCCAGCCGCGTCAAGCGTTACTTCCCGCTGCAGGACACGCAGCGCGTCATCGAGCTGCTGGTCTACCAGGGCGAAGCGCGCATGGCGAGCGACAATATCAGGCTCGGCGCGCTGACCATTCCGCTCGCTGCCGGCAGCGACGAGGGTGTCGACGTGCGCTTTACCTACGACGTGAACGGCCTGCTGCAGGTGGAAGCGACACTGGTGCGCACGCGTGACGTGCACACCCTTGTCATCGAAGGCAATCCGGGGCTGCTCAGCGCGCCGGAAATCGCGCAACGCTTGCAGGCGCTGTCTGAACTCAAGATCCACCCGCGCGATCACATGGAAAACCGCACGCTGCTCGCGCGCGGCGAACGCCTGTATCAGCAACTGCGGGGCGACGAGCGCGAACGCCTGGGGCGCGAAATCGCGCGCTTCGAGCAGGCGCTGGGCACGCAGGAGCGGCGCATGATCGTGCCGGCCATCGACGTGTTTCGCCAGGTGCTCGATTATTTCGACCACCAGAGCTTCCTGCTGCCCGAGGCATAGCCGCCGATGGCCGCCACGTTTGCATTTCTCGACGCGCTCGGACTGGATCAGGAAGCGCGCGAGCGCGACATCCGCAGCGCCTACGCCCGGCGCCTGAAAACCATCGACCAGGAACACGACGCACAGGGCTTTCAGGACCTGCGCGCGGTGTACGAAGAAGCGCTGGCCTGGGCCGCGTGGAAAAAACGCGAAGCCGGGGCCCCGCCGGAGGCAGCCACGGCCATGACGCCGCCAGCGGCCGCCGATACTGTGCCAGAGACGCCTGGCGCGCCCGAGCCAGTCGATGCGGTCGACCCACGCGCACTGGGCGAAGCCGCCTTCGGTCGCCTGGCGACAGAGATGGAAGACTTGCTCGCCCAGCCGGCGCAGAACAATCCCGACCCGTACGAGGCGCTGCTGCGGCGCAGGCTGGACGACGATGACCTGATCAACATCGACGCACGGATCGTGTTCGAGGCGATCGTCGCCACCGTTCTGGCGCATGGCTGGCGGCCCGGCCACGAAAACCTGTTCGAGGCGGCACTGACGGTATTCGGCTGGGATGCGGACCCGCAGCGACTGCTGGTATTCGGCCATGCCGGCCTGGTGCTCGACCGGGCGCTGGCCGAGCGCCGCCTGTTCGCCACGCAGCCACCGGCCCGGCAGGCCGCCATGCGCCGCGCCGCACGCGCACTGCGCGACGCCGGCGCGCCCACCGTACAGCGCCTGCGCAACGACATGCGCATTGTCGAAACGATGGTGGCGCGGTTCCCTCACATGATGCGCATCCTGGTGAGCTTCGACGACGTCGAGCAGTGGCGCAGCGCTTACCAGGCGCACTTTGGCGCGCAACCAGGGGCCGCATTCGACATCGACGACGAGATTGCCGTGCAGGTAGAACCCCGGTCGCTGGCCACCCGGCTGTGGGTCATCGCGCGCAATGTGGCACTGACCATCGTGACGGCGCTGCTGCTGTATGCAGTGTTCAAGCCGACCGACCCCGCACCGGCGACGCCAGCTGTCAGCCAGCAGGTACTGGACGCGCACGTCCCGCCACTGCGCTACCAGCCGTCGCCCGGCACGAAGCCCGGCGTGCTCGATACGCGGGTGCGGGTCTTCCTGGATGCGGACAGGCGGGTCAGTCAGACACGCAATGTCTCGACCTCGGGTGAGCCGGGCTTCGACGAAGCGGTGGCCGAGGCGCTGCGCAACGCCACGCCGTTCCCGCCAAAAACACCGGCCGAGTTCGAGGTCAGCTATACGGCGACCATCACGGCGCAGCAAGCGGCGAACGCGAATGCGCCGGCACCGCAGCAAGCCACCGACGGAACAACCCCGGGTGCCAAACTGCTGGGCCAGCACATTCCCCCCGTCGACTACCAGCCGACCCGCTTCGCACAACCGGGCAAACTGGCGCTGCACTATCGCGTCTACCTCGACGCTGACGGGATGATCGTACGGTTCAAGCAGATCAAGGGATCGGGCGAGCCGCGGCTGGACCACGCATTCGAACATGCCCTGCGCGCAGCCAAGCCGTTCCCGGCCAGCACGGCGCGCAGTTTTGACGTGGAATGGTCCACCACGATCACGCAAACACGGCGCACCAAGGCCGATCGCACGCAGCAACCTCCACGCGAAGCGTAAGCGGCCGCCTGTGCGCGCCGCCAATCTAGGCTATGCTTGCCGGTTCGATTGTTCAGGCAGACCGCACGATGCATATTTACTCTCTCCATTCCGTGGGCGTCATGACGCGCCCGCGCACCACGCCAGCAACTGCAGGCCGCTTCCCGGCACGAACGGAGCGTAGCTGATGTTTCATCTGATGTTCAGCCTTCCCTGCCTGCTGGTCCTGGTGCGCTGGCTCTGGCCGCTGCCGTTGTCCACGAAATCCAAGGTAGCCAGCGCCGTCGTGCTGGTGCTGATCTCGCAGTACCACCTGTGGTCGCGCCTGTCGTCGGGCAGCGTGTTTTCGCCCGAATTCCCGAAAGGGCTGGTGATCCTGTTCAACTGGGGCTTCGGCGCGATCCTGCTGCTGGCCGTGTTCCAGTTGCTGGTCGATGCCGGCGCGCTGATCGCGATGGCGATCCGGCGCCGGCGCGTGGCGATTGCGCCGCGCCTGCGCTACGGGATTGCCGTTGCCGCCGCGCTGCTGGCCGCTCTGGGCGTGAACCAGGCGATCAAGTCGCCGTCGCTCGAAGACGTGCTGATCGAAGTAAAAAACCTGCCGCACGAATTCGACGGCTACCAGGTCGTGCACCTGACCGACCTGCACATCAGCCGCCTGTTCGACGCGCCCTGGACGCGCAAGGTCGTCGCCGACGCCAATGCGCTGGACGCCGACCTGATCGTCATTACCGGCGACCTCATCGACGGCAACATCGCGCACCGTGAACGCGACGTGGCGCCGCTGCGCGACCTGCGCGCGCCCGATGGCGTCTGGGTCATTCCCGGCAACCACGAGTACTTTTTTGGCCACAAGGCGTGGATGGCGTATTTCGCGGGCCTGAACATGAGGCCGCTGGACAACAGCCATACCGTCCTCAAGCGCGGCGCCGGTCAGCTGGTGCTGGCCGGTGTCAACGACGTGACCGCACCGCAGACCGGCGCGGCGCCGCCCGACGTCGACGCGGCCTTGCGCGGCGCGCCGGCCGGCGCACCGGTGATCCTGCTCGACCACCAGCCGCGCAATGCCCGCCACGCCGCCAGCCGCGGCGTGGCGCTGCAACTATCCGGCCACACCCACGGCGGGATGATCGTCGGGCTCGATCGGGTGGTGGCGCGCGCCAACAACGGTTTCGTGTCGGGCCGCTACGATGTCGACGGGATGACGCTGTACCTGAACAACGGCACCGCATTGTGGCCGGGGTTCGCGCTGCGCCTGGGCGTGCCGTCCGAACTGACGCGGATTACGCTGCGGCGTCAGACTGCCCGTTCATGATCCTGCAATGACCAGCCGCATGCGCTGCTCGACCTGATCCGACCCGGGCCGCATCGGCTCTTGCCACCCCGTGGCCACGAACCCGGCGCGCGCATACAGGCGCACTGCCCCATCGTTGGCGCAATTAACGCCTAGCTGCATGGCGGTGGCGCCGCGCGCCCGCGCCCAGCGCGCCGCCTCGGCCAGCAAGCCCGCCGCCACACCCTGCCCGCGTGCCTCGGGCGCCACCCACATCTGAAACAGGTTCACCAGGGCCGGGTCGTCCGCGTCAACCTTCGCCCAGGCCAGCCCAGCGGGTTGGCCTGCGACATGGGCCACGAGTGGGTGGTCGATGCCGGACGTGGCCGCGCGGGCCAGGCGCGCTGCCCATTCTTCGGCCGGCCGCGTGGATTCGGCAGCCAATGTGCTGCCAAAGGCGTCGGGGGCGTCTTCCAGCGCGCGCAGACGGAGCGCGCGGTAAGCCGGCCATTCGTCTGGTAAGAAATGGCGAATCGTGTCGCCACCCAGTTGGTACGCCATGCACGTGCTCCTGTTGGTGATCGGAGGACGATTCTAGCAAGCAATTCTGGCCTTGTGGTTCAATCCTGTTCCCACTCTTCCAGCTTGCGCTTGCGTGCGCGGCCCACTTCGATCCGGTTGCGTGTCGTGAAGGCGATCAGCCGTGCCACGACCACCGCCAGGTACATCAGACCGACCAGCATCTCGACACTGGCCAGCGCCCGCGCCGGTGGCGTCAGCGGAATCACGTCGCCGATGCCCGTGCTCGAGAGCAGCGCAAAGCTCAGGTAATTGAGTTCGGTCCAGGTACGCGGCGCGCCCGCGTTGACAGCGGCGGCAAAGGTGCCGGGCTGGACTTCCTGCAGCAGGATATACATGTGCGTGAACGCCCAGGCCAGCAGCGTGAACGTGGCGCCGGCTGCGAACAGCTCGTCGGTCGTGGCCCGTTCGTCTTCCATCATGTAGGCAATCAGGCTGCCGGCCGCGTAAAAGTAGAACAGCGCCTCCAGTCCCGACGACCAGGCCAGCAGGTGGTTGTAGCCGAGCAGGATCTGCGCCAGCAGCAGCACGATGATCGGCACGGCCAGCGCCCAGCTCACGCGCACCTCGCCGGGCGTACGCCGCACCATGCGGATGGCAAACGCCAGCACCACGATGCCGAAGCAGTTGAAGGCCACCTGGCCGGCACGGGTACCTTCGATGAACGGGTATGACAGCATGCCGAGCAGCTGCACCAGCAGCAGGATGGCGGACGGATGGCGGCGGGTATGGATGAACAGGCGTGGAGCAATCATGGCAGCAAGACAAAGTCGTAAGTACTGCCATTGTAGGTTCAGCCGGCCGAAAACAGGCTCTCGAATGCGTGCGCGGCCGTGTGCGGGTCAGCCGCGCCATACACGCTGGTGATCGCCGCGACCATGTCGGCGCCGCGCGCGACCAGGGGCGTGGCATTGGTCGGTGTCATGCCGCCGATGACGACAAGAGGCAGCGTGAACTCGGCGCGCGCCTGGTCGAGCAGTGCCGGCGGCGTCACGAACGTGTATTTTTTCACCGGGGACGGATAGAAACCGCCAAAGGCAAGGTAGCTGGCGCCGGCATCGCGCGCCGCACGCGCCAGCGCCAGATCGCCATAGCACGAGGCCCCGACGATCTTGTCCGGGCCCAGCAGCGCGCGGGCAGCGGCAAGCGCCTGATCGGTATGGCCCAGGTGCACGCCATCGGCGTCGATCACCTGGCACAGGTCGAGATGGTCATTGATGACGAGCGGGCAGCCGTGGCGGTGGCACAACGCCAGCAGCGCCGTGGCCTGTTCGAGGCGCAGGCGCGCGTCTGCCTCCTTGTGCCGGTATTGCACCAGCGCGGCGCCGGCGCGCAGTGCGGCGTCGGTGGCGGCCAGCAGCCGCTCGGTGTCGTTCCAGTTCGGTGTGACGAGATACAGGCCTTGCATGGTGGCTCCTTCAATGTGGTTGAGGCAGGCGGCGCGGGATGCGCTGGCCCGGCGCAATCGCGAACGATTGCGCCAGCGTGGCGTGTGTGTAGGCCTGGGCGCGCTCGAGGGCGATGGCCATCGACTCGCCCAGCGCCAGGCGCGACCCCAGTGCGGCAGCCAGCGTGCAGCCGCTGCCGTGGTAGGTATCGGGCAGGCGCGGCCAGCGCCACTCGCGCAACACTTGACCGCCCTGCAGCCAGCGGTTGATCACCGTGTCGCCCGGCGCATGGCCGCCCGTGACGAGCATCTGCACCGTGCCTGGCATGTCCAGCGCAGCGCGCTCTGGCAGGTTGGGGAGCACGATCGTCGCCAGCGTCAGCAAATCGACCAAGGCGGCGCTGGCACTGCCCCGCCCTAACGCATCGCCATGGCCGCTGGCAAGCACCGGATCGAGCACCACTGGCAGATCGGGTTGCCGCATGCGCAGGTCACGGATGATGGCAGCGATTGCCGCCGCATTGGCCGCGTTGCCGGGGATGCCCAGCTTGACGGCGCGGATGTCGAAAGCGGCGACCAGCGGCGCAGCCTGGCGCGTGACCAGGCCGGCGTCGACCGGGTGCACCTCGAATACGCGGTTGTTGTCCTGGCAGGTCAGCGCCGTGGCCACCGGCAGCGCGTGGGCGCCCTGCGCGGCAATGGCCAGGATGTCGGCCGCCAGGCCCGCGCCGCCACCGGGATCGAGCCCGGCGAAGACCAGCACGCAGGGTGTCATGGGGCGACGTTGCCGATGACGTTACCTGCGAGGTTGCCAGCGAGGTTGTCCGTGATCTTGCCCTCGACCGGCGACGATGGCGAGGCCGCGAAACGCTTGGGCATGCGCCCCGCCAGATAGGCATCGCGCCCGGCCAGCACCGCATGCTTCATCGCGCGCGCCATGCGCACCGGGTTGCGCGCGCCGGCAATCGCGGTGTTCATCAGCACGCCGTCGCAGCCGAGTTCCATCGCGATCGCCGCATCCGACGCCGTACCCACGCCGGCATCGACCAGCACCGGCACCGTGGCCTGCTCGATGATCAGCGACAGGTTCCACGGATTGAGAATGCCCATCCCCGAGCCGATCAGTGATGCCAGCGGCATCACCGCCACGCAGCCGATTTCCTGCAGGATGCGGGCCTGGATCGGATCGTCGCTGCAATAGACCATCACGTCGAAGCCGTCGCGCACCAGCGTTTCGGCGGCCTTGAGGGTTTCGGGCATGTGTGGGAACAGCGTGGTGGCGTCGCCCAGCACTTCGAGCTTGACGAGGTTGCGCCCGCCCAGCAGCTCGCGCGCCATCTGCAGCGTGTAGACCGCATCCTTCGCATTGAAGCAGCCGGCCGTGTTGGGCAGGATGGTGAACTCCGACGGCGGCAGCACGTCGAGCAGGCTGGGCGCGTTCGGATCCTGGCCGATGTTGACGCGGCGGATCGCCACCGTGATGATCTCGGCGCCGGCCGCCAGCGTGGCCTCGCGCGTTTGCGCCAGGTCGCGGTATTTGCCGCTGCCGACCAGCAGGCGCGAATTATAGGCGCGCCCGGCGATGGTGAGCAGGTCGGGCTGTGCTTCTGGTTGTACTGCTTGCTGTACGTCTGGTTGCATGGTTTGCTGCACGAGTTGGTTCATGACATTCATCCTGTTCTCCTTTAGCCGCCACCGATGGCGCGCACGATATCGACCCGGTCCTGCGCCTGCAGGCGGCGTGTTGGCCACTGCTGGCGCGGCACCACTTCGCGGTTGACGGCCAGCGCCATGCCCTGCCCGCTCAGGTCCAGCTGTTCGAGCAGGCCGGCGAGCGTCTGGCCCGGCGGCACGCCGCACGGCGCGCCATTGACTTCGATGGATGTCATTCAGACCTCCCGGTACAGGCGGGCGCCGTCACGCACGAACTCGATCGCCTTTTCCTGCATCCCCTGCTTCAGGGCTGTTTCGCCCTGCACGCCATTGGCGGCGGCGTAGGCGCGCACTTCCTGCGTGATCTTCATCGAGCAGAAATGCGGGCCGCACATCGAGCAGAAATGGGCCACCTTGGCCGAATCCTTGGGCAGCGTCTCATCGTGGAATTCGCGCGCCTTGTCTGGGTCCAGGCCCAGGTTGAACTGGTCGTCCCAGCGGAATTCGAAACGTGCTTTCGACAGCGCGTTGTCGCGCAGCTGCGCGCCCGGATGGCCTTTGGCCAGGTCGGCCGCGTGGGCGGCGATCTTGTACGTGATGATGCCGTCCTTGACGTCCTGCTTGTCTGGC
Organism: Oxalobacteraceae sp. CFBP 13730; assembly: GCA_014841835.1. GTDB lineage: Bacteria > Pseudomonadota > Gammaproteobacteria > Burkholderiales > Burkholderiaceae_D > Telluria. The sequence goes on from JACYUQ010000001.1 coordinate 1,288,838, forward strand.
AGGCCCAGGTGCTCCTTGGGCGTCACGTAGCACAGCATCGCCGTGCCGTACCAGCCAATGGTGGCCGCGCCGATGCCGGACGTGATGTGGTCGTACCCGGGCGCGATGTCGGTCGTGAGCGGCCCGAGCGTGTAGAACGGCGCCTCATGGCACTGCTCGAGCTGCAGGTCCATGTTCTCTTTGATCAGGTGCAGCGGCACGTGGCCGGGGCCCTCGATGATCGTCTGCACGTCGTGCTTCCACGCGATCTGCGTGAGTTCGCCCAGCGTTTTCAGTTCGGCCAGTTGCGCTTCGTCATTGGCGTCGTAGATCGAGCCGGGGCGCAGGCCGTCGCCCAGGCTGAACGTCACGTCGTACGCCTTCATGATGGCGCAGATGTCTTCGAAATGGGTGTACAGGAACGATTCGCGGTGGTGCGCCAGGCACCACTTGGCCATGATCGAGCCGCCGCGCGAGACGATGCCCGTCAGGCGATTGGCCGTCATCGGCACATAGCGCAGCAACACGCCGGCGTGGATCGTGAAGTAATCGACGCCCTGCTCGGCCTGTTCGATCAGCGTGTCGCGGAAGATCTCCCAGGTCAGGTCCTCGGCCTTGCCATTGACCTTTTCCAGCGCCTGGTAGATCGGCACCGTGCCGATCGGGACCGGGCTGTTACGCAGGATCCATTCGCGCGTTTCGTGGATATGCTTGCCGGTGGACAGGTCCATCACCGTGTCGGCGCCCCAGCGGATCGCCCACGTCATCTTTTCCACTTCTTCGCCAATCGACGAGGTCACGGCCGAATTGCCGATATTGGCATTGACCTTGACCAGGAAATTGCGGCCGATGATCATCGGCTCGATTTCGGGGTGGTTGATGTTGAGCGGGATGACGGCGCGGCCGCGCGCGACTTCGGAGCGCACGAATTCGGGCGTGATCTCGGCCGGGATGCTGGCGCCGAACGACTGGCCCGGATGCTGGCGCCCCATCAGGTCGGCAACCCGCTTGCCCATCGGGCCGGACGCATGCAGCGACGCGATGTATTCCTTGCGCTGCATGTTCTCGCGCAGCGCGATGAATTCCATCTCGGGCGTGATGATGCCCTGGCGCGCGTAGTGCATCTGCGTGACGTTGGCACCGCTCCTGGCGCGACGGGGCGCGCGCTGCAGGTCGAAGCGCAGCGCGGTCAAGGCCGGATCGTTCAGCCGCTGCTGACCGTACTGCGACGATGGCCCGGTCAGTTGCTCGGTGTCGCCGCGTCCGTCGATCCACGGTTGGCGCATCGGCGCCAGGCCGCTGCGGATATCGATCGCGGTCGCGGGTTCCGTGTACGGCCCGGACGTGTCATAGACGAACAGCGGCGGATTGGGTTCGCCGCCAAAGCTGTCGGACGTGGCCGACTGGCTGATCGCGCGCATCGGCACGCGGATATCGGGGCGGCTGCCTTCGATATAGACCTTGCGGGAGTTTGGTAGCGATGCGATGGCTGCCTGGTCCACCGTGGCGGTGGCGGCATCGAACAGTTGCGAAGATTTCGGCGGTGCGTTCATGTGGCTCCCTTGCGTGCATGAGAGCCAGCAAAGGAGTTACCGGGTGCGGCAAGGTCGGGCGCAAGACTGCGCACGGCCGCACGAATCGGCTGCTTCCCTTCGCTGGCATTATCCAGATCAGGTTCGGAGGGTATTTCTCACCCACGCATCGTTTCAACAGTAACGACGCGCAGGACCCCTAGCGTTTGCTGCCAGTGATGGCAGCGGGTGGATTATAGCCGAACAAATATTGAATGGGCATCATGGTTACAACATCGGCGGCTCGGCCGGCAATGGCAGCAAATGCAAGGCGCCGTCGATGAAACGCACTTCGACGAACGGCGTCTGCGCCGGCTCGACCGCCCGGCGGACCGTCGGCCCGCCCCGCACCGCCACCTCGAGCTGCACACTGGGCCCGTCGACCGCCACGTCGAACGAATCCGCCCGCGAAATCGTCAGGTCGGTACTCACGTTCGGCCGGTCATAGACCTGCTTGCCGTCGACCCACACGCTGACCGTATTGTCTTGAAACCCCTCGCCCAATCTCACGCGTAACGTCATCGCTTGCCTCGCTTTTCCATTGACTGCAACAGGTTTGCCGGACAAGCCGCCTGAGTAGCAGGCTTGTCCGGAACAGAGTAACGCCAGAACGGCCAGCCCGAGTGCCCGGCGCATCCCCCTGCGATCCAGCATGGATCATGCCTTGCGGTGCGGCCGCGCGCCCGGCCCGGTCGCGCCGGGCGCCGCAGTACCACCCTGAATCGTGGCCAGGCAGGTGAGCAACTCGCCCTGGGACACCGGATCGAGTACCTTGCACTGGGCAGCGCTCGAGAGCAATGCAACGCTTTCGTCGAGACACGCGGCGCGCACGAACAGCGGCTTGCCCTCGCCCGCGTTCACTGTCTTGAACGCGCGTGCGGCATTGACGCCCTTGACCATGCGCACATAGGCGGCCATCGGATGCATGTCGAAGCGGTCGAGGACCTCGTCGAAGGCGGCGTTACCCGAGCGCAGCGTTTCGTTGTCCGACCCCTGCAGATACAACAGTGCGCCCTGGTCTTCACCCATGAACAAGTCGGCCAGCACGTTGTCGTCGGTACTGACCGGATAGCGCACGCGCACCGTCAGGGTATCGGACAGCACTTGCGATCCGTCGAGCGCCGCATACGCGGCCCGCACCCGATACTGGCCCGGCCGGTCAAAATAGAAACCATCCTTGCCATAGCCGATATAGGCGCTGTCCTGGACCGGGTTGTCCACCCCGAGCATGGTCTGGCGTTCGCCGACCAGGTGATCGATCATCGGCTCGTAGGCGCAGACCTTGCCGCCAGGTTGTTCGATGATGACCTTCACCAGCCCATAGTTCGGATGCAGCCAGGTATGGGCGCGGCGCCCGCGCGTGTCGGTGGCGCGCAGCTTGAGTTGGAGCACCACCGGCTCGCCCAGCGCGAAGCTGCGCTGGTGGGTCGAGATATCGAGCACCAGGCCGGATTCGTCCGAGATCGGATCGGCCATCACGTCACGGCCGAGCGAGGCGCCGCTCATGAAGTTGTTGCCGCCCATGATGACGTCGTTGCGGAAACCGTGGCGCAGGTGGATCAGCTCTTCGTCGTCGAAGCGGAAGTCGAAGCTGCTCCAGAAGCTGGGCGCGTTGCCATTCGGGTAGTACCACGGGTAGTTCATCCACGACAGCGCTTCGGGACGGTTCGGCTTGGGCGGATTGGCATACGATTTCTGCCACGAGTGCATCAGGTTGAAGCAATGCCCCAGTTCGTGCACGTAGGTGTAGAGCTGCAGCCGGTGTTGCTCGGCCGTGATACCGCCGATCCCGGCGTGAAACACGGCGCAGCCCTGGCGCTGCTTGCCCTGCTGGTCGAACATGATGCCGTACAGGTCCGTGCCGAAGTCATGCTGCTGCGCCACCAGCTGCCAGACGCACCATTGCTGCAGGTCGCCCCACAGAGAAAAATGCTGCTGCATCGACGCGTGCAGCTCGGCATTGCTCCAGGTGGCGTTGGCCCCGGCCGCGCTGACATCGATGACGTTGTTGCCGGCGGTGGGCACCATGCCGATGCCCGCTTCACCAAAGGCACTGACCACGCTGACCGTGCGGGCGCTGCCGCCCGAAGGCAGTGAGCCCGTGTTATAGCTCGAAAACGGCGTGGTCTTCACGTCGGACACGCTGTCGGTTTCAATACGCACCGTGCGGAAATGCAGTGACGAGAACGGGCAATGGTAGGACGCACCCGGCGTATTGTTAACCGTGAAGAACTGCAGCGTGGCCGCGGCCTGCGGCTGGAAGATGTTGACGCGCGGGATCGTGACTTGTATCACCGGCGCCCCGGCCGAGAACGTGAAGCGGCCCATACCCTTGACGACGATGCGGGTGGTCGACACCGTCACGGTCGGGCTGTCGACCACGAACGAGCCGAAGTACGACTTGGTCTTGCCGCTGGTCTGGTAAAAGTCGCCGCTGACCCGGCGCATCGGCCGGTTGCGGTCGACGTCGACCCGCAGATCGAGCTGGAAGCTGCCCAGCGAACTGGCGTAGCAACCGCTGACCGCCTTCTTGATGGCCGGTATGGATGGAATGGGCAGCGAGGGGATCGGCAAGGGCACCTGCGGGGCAGGCGCGATGCCCGGCCCCGCAGCAATCCCGGGCGCAGCGCCGGTGGGCCCGGTGTCGTACGGCTCGGGAATCCCCAGATCGCCATTGGACAGCCCGGATACTTCTTCATAGGTCATCACGCCGGTGTCGCCGATGGCGTCCTCGTTTGCATTGTCGATCCCGGTTGGGTCGAGTTGTGACATGGTGTTCTCCTCATGGTCAAAAAGCCCTCGTTCGACCAGTGGAGTGGGGGTGATGGTTCGTCGAGACTGCAGATATTCAGAGGAATCACTTGCACATTTGGAGGTAGATCAAGGAGCCCGGTCAAACAAACAAGGATTCAAACGAGCTGGACAACGACTGGCAATTCAGCGACGTTGCCAGGATAGGCTGGCGCTGGAAGGTGACCTATAATGGTTTCTTTCGCAAAATTCACACACGACCACATCATGGAATTAGCCAAGTCTTTCGAGCCAGCCGATATTGAACAGTTCTGGCGCGCCGAGTGGGAACAGCGCGGCTACTTTGCCGCGACCATGGACGAGGGCAAGCCCTCCTTCAGCACCCAGCTGCCGCCGCCGAACGTCACCGGCACCCTGCACATGGGCCACGCGTTCAACCAGACGATCATGGATGGCCTGACGCGCTACTACCGCATGCGCGGCTACAACACCGCATGGGTCCCGGGCACCGACCACGCCGGCATCGCCACCCAGATCGTCGTCGAGCGCCAGCTGGACGCGCAAAAGATTTCGCGCCATGACCTGGGCCGCGACGTATTCCTCGAAAAAGTCTGGGAGTGGAAAGAAAAATCGGGCAGCACCATCACCGGCCAGATGCGCCGCCTGGGCACGTCGCCCGACTGGCAGCGCGAATACTTCACGATGGACGAGCCGCGCTCGAAATCGGTCGTCGAAGTCTTCGTGCGCTTGTACGAACAGGGCCTGATCTACCGCGGCAAGCGCCTGGTGAACTGGGACCCGGTGCTGGGCACGGCCGTGTCCGACCTCGAAGTCGACTCGCAGGAAGAAGACGGCTTCATGTGGTACATCCAGTACCCGCTCACCGACGGCAGCGGCCACCTGACGGTCGCCACCACGCGTCCTGAAACGATGCTGGGCGACGTCGCCGTCGCGGTCGATCCGACCGATGAGCGCTACCTCCATTTGCATGGCAAGACACTCACGCTGCCATTGACCGGCCGCGAAATCCCGATCATCGCCGACAGCTACGTCGACAAGGAATTCGGCACCGGCTGCGTGAAGATCACGCCGGCCCACGACTTCAACGATTACGCAGTCGGACAGCGCGCCGGCCTCGCACCGATCAGCATCTTCACGCTCGATGCCAAGATCAACGAAAACGGCCCGGCCCAGTACCAGGGGCTGGACCGCTTCGCCGCGCGCAAGCAGATCGTTGCCGACCTCGAAGCGCTCGGCCTGATGGAACAGATCAAGCCGCACAAGCTGATGGTTCCGCGCGGCGACCGCACCAACGTCGTGATCGAGCCGATGCTCACCGACCAGTGGTTCGTCGCGATGACCAAGCCGGCGCCGGAAGGCACGTTCAATCCGGGCAAGTCGATCACCGATGTGGCACTCGAAAAAGTCGCCAGCGGCGAGATCAAGTTTGTGCCCGACAACTGGAGCACGACCTACAACCAGTGGCTGGGCAACATCCAGGACTGGTGCATCTCGCGCCAGCTGTGGTGGGGCCACCGCATCCCGGCCTGGTTCGCCGAAGACGGCCAGATCGTCGTCGCGCGCGATGAAGCCGAAGCGCAGGCCAAGGCGGCAGCTGCCGGTATCACGGGAGCGCTGCGCCGCGACGACGATGTGCTCGACACGTGGTTCTCGTCGGCGCTGGTGCCCTTCTCGACCATGGGCTGGCCCGAAGAAACGCCGGACATGAAAATGTTTCTGCCGTCGTCGGTGCTGGTCACGGGCTTTGACATCATCTTCTTCTGGGTGGCGCGCATGGTCATGATGACCGCGCACTTCACCGGCAAGGTGCCGTTCGAGACGGTGTATGTGCACGGCCTGGTGCGCGATTCGCAGGGCCAGAAGATGTCGAAGTCGAAGGGCAACACGCTCGACCCGATCGACCTGATCGACGGCATCGACGTCGAGACGCTGGTGGCCAAGCGCACCACGGGCCTGATGGACCCGCGCGCCGCCGAGAAAATCGGCAAGGCCACGCGCCGCGAATTCCCGGACGGTATTCCGGCATTCGGCACCGACGCCGTGCGCTTCACGATGGCAAGCTACGCGTCGCTGGGCCGCAACATCAACTTCGACCTGGGCCGCGCCGAAGGCTACCGCAACTTCTGCAACAAGCTGTGGAACGCAACCCGCTTCGTGATGATGAACACGGAAGGCAAGGATTGCAGCGCGCCGGCACCGGAAGATCTGTCGCAGGCCGATCGCTGGATCATCTCGCTGATGAACCGCGTCGAGCAGGATGTCGCCAAGGGCTTTGCCGACTACCGCTTCGACAATATCGCGAACAGCATCTACAAGTTCGTCTGGGACGAATACTGCGACTGGTACCTTGAAGTGTCGAAGGTCCAGGTCCAGCAAGGCACCGAAGCGCAGCAACGCGCGACGCGCCACACGCTGCTGCGCGTGCTGGAAGTGATCCTGCGCCTGGCGCATCCGATCATCCCGTTCGTGACCGAAGCGCTGTGGCAGAGCATCGCCCCACTGGCTGGCAAGACCGGCCCGACGATCATGCTGCAACCGTATCCGCAAGCCGATGCGACCCAGATCGACGAAGGCGCCGAAGCCTGGATGGAGCAGTTGAAAGCGCTGGTCGACGCCACCCGCAACCTGCGCGGCGAGATGTCGCTGGCGCCGTCGCTGCGCGTGCCGCTGATCGTCGAACCGTCGAGCGACGCCGGGCGCGCTGACATGGCGGTGTTCGCACCGTACATCCAGCTGCTGGGCAAGCTGGCCGAAGTGCAGATCGTCGACGCGCTGCCGGAATCGCCGGCGGCCGTGTCGATCGTCGGCACCACCAAGCTGATGCTCAAGGTCGAGATCGACGTCGCCGCCGAACGCGAGCGCCTGTCGAAAGAGATCGCGCGCGTGGCCGGTGAAATCGCCAAGGCCAACGGCAAGCTGTCGAACGAGAGCTTCGTTGCCCGTGCCCCGGCCGCCGTCGTGGCGCAGGAGCAGGAACGCGTGGCGAACTTCTCGGCCACGCTCAGCAAGATGCAGGAACAGCTGGAAAAGCTGGCAGCAGCGTAAGCAGCCAGCCCCAAAGAAAACGCGGCCCCGGCCGCGTTTTTTGTTTCTGCCACGCTCACTTCAATCCTTGCCATCAGCACAGCCGCAGCCGGGGTCAGGTCTGACATTCGGACACGACTTCAGCCCTAACTACTTGCAATGGCTTCTTGCCCGGCATTAGCACGGCCCGGTGTAAGCTGGTTCCGACTACCCAATTGTCGAGTTCGTGTCCGAATGTCAGACCTGACCCTGGCTTTTAGTCGTGGACCGCAACGCCGGTCAATGCAAACAGGGCGACCCTGCGTGGCATCGAATTAGAAGGCAAAGCCACGATCGACCGGCTGGCGGCACGAGCGGGCGCATCGACGTCGGCGGCAGCTATACCCACACCAGCCACGTTGTCAGCCGCAGCAGCGCATGGATCGTCGATGCAGACAGCATGAAACGCCAGCTTGACCTTTACGGACTGTGGAAGCGTGATGCAAGATCGCGCCTGCGGGTGTCGGTCTCGGACCTGCTGCAGCAAGACGTTCGCGAACGGCGCACGTTCGAAGGCAACGCGCCGTTGCTGCGCGCAACGACGTATCGGGTACGCGCAACCTGGCGCCTGGTATGGGAGCACTCCCTGTAGACAATGGCAGCAATCACCCTGGAAAGCACCGCATGACGACTTCCCTTCCCCACCGGCACGACGCGCGGCGCAACGTCGGCATCGATTGCCTGCGTGGCCTGGCGATCCTGCTCGTGATCGTGCACCATCTGGCCCTGCCGTTTCGCCTGCCGCTGGGTCCAAGCCTGCTTGGCCAGTGGCTGCCCAAGCGACTGATCGACGCCATCAGCTTCAACGGCTACGAAGCAGTCTTCATCTTCTTCACGTTGTCGGGCTTTCTGATCACGCTGCGCATCATCGAACGCGATGGCGGCATTGGACAGGTCGACCTGCGCCGCTTCTACCGCGCCCGCGCGCGGCGCATCCTGCCCCTGCTCGGCCTGGCCCTGACGCTGCTCTCGCTGCTGGCCGTGTGCCAGGTGCCGGGATTCGCGCCAGAGACCGACCGTCAGTCGCTGGCCGGCTTGCTCGGTTCGGCGCTGACGTTCACCTTCAACTGGTACGAGGGCCGCACGGGCTGGGCGCCGGCGGGCTGGGATGTCCTGTGGTCGCTGTCGATCGAAGAAGTGTTCTACGCGGGCTTTCCGCTGCTGTGCCTGTGGCTGCCGCGCCGTGTCCTGATCGGCATGCTGGTCATGCTGGCGCTGGGACTGCAACCGTTGCGCGCGCTGGTGCCGATGAGCGACGAGGTCTGGTGGGAAAAGGCATACCTGCCCGGGATGGCCGCGCTGGCCTGGGGCGTGCTCGCTGCACTACTCGCGCGCCGGTGGCAGCCAGGCAAGCGAGGGGCCCGCATCATGGGTCTGGCTGGTGCGTTGTGCCTCGTGCTGGCATTGGGCTGGTCGGACGTGGTCTACCGTCATCTGTTCAAGTCCAACATGTACATGATGTGCGTCGGCGCCTGCCTGCTGCTGCTGGCCTTTCACGCGCAGCCACCTGCGCTGCGCCGCGGGCTAGGATGGCTGGCGCGCATGGGAAGCCTCAGTTATGAGCTGTACCTGTTCCACATGTTCATCGTGCTTGGCACCGCGGGCCTGTACCGCGCGCTGCTTGGCAACGTGCAAACCTGGACCTTCGTTGTCTATGTGCCGGTGCTGCTGTGCTGCTACGCGCTGGCGCGCCTGCTCGAACACGGCGCCATGCATCTGGGTTTGCAGCGCAGACCATTCGTGGGCCAGGCGCCCGTCAAAGGCGTGTGATGCGACGACGAACCCGTTGGCTGTCGATCCTGCCCGCGATGGTGGTGGGCTATCTGCTCCTTGTCGTCATCTGGGCCTGGGCCACCTTTGACACTGTCACTGCGCACATGCCTGCAATCGCTGACGCGCCCCTGTCCGCGCGGCAGACGCAGATCCTGCTGCGCGTCGAAGATCCTGCCTTCTTCGTACACCACGGCGTGAGCCTGACCAGCGGCCAGGGCTTTGCGACGATCTCGGGCGCGGTGGCGCGCGACGTCTACCTGGAAGGGGCGGATCTGGGCGGGGCTGGCGGCGCGTTGCAGGCGCTGTACCGCAGCGTCTTCGCATGCTGCAAACGGATCGATCTGGGCCGTGATGCGATGGCCGTGGTGCTCGACGCCAGGCTATCGAAGGCGCGACAACTGGCGCTGTACACCACCCATGTCTATTTGGGAACGCACAACGGCAGGCAGATCATGGGCTTGTCAGCGGCGTCCCGGAATTATCTCGGCAAGTCGCTGGAACAGACCAGCGAAGAAGAATTCATTGGCCTGGTTGCCATGATCAAGGCGCCCAACGCGTACCATCCTGTCCGGCAGCCCGCAGCGTATGCGACGCGCGTGGCACGGGTGCGTGCGCTGGTGCAGGGCACTTGCAAGGCTCACGGCTGGTTCGATACAACACTGGCGCACTGCGGCGCGTGATCACTTGAGGCCATGCCACCAGCGCCCGCCGGCATGCGGCTGCGTCAGGTTCAAAGCTTCGCCCATTTCCGGCGTCGTCAGCTTGACGCCCCGATCATCAGCAAGCATCTCGATCCGGTCGAGCGGTTCTTGCCAGCGGTGCAGGCCCAGGTCGAATGTCCCGTTGTGCATCGGCAGCAGCCAGGCTGCGTTCAGGTCGACAAACGCCTGCAGCGTTTCCTCCGGCTGCATGTGGATGTCCGGCCAGAGCTTGTCGTAGGCGCCGGTTTCGATCAGTGCCAAGTCGAATGGCCCGTATTTGGCGCCGATCTCCTTGAAGCCCTTGAAATAACCAGTGTCGCCGCTGAAGAACAGGCGCAGGTCATCGTGCCGGATCACCCATGATGCCCACAGCGTCGAGTTGCCGTCGTGTGGCCCGCGCCCCGAGAAGTGCTGGGCTGGCGTCGCCACAAAGTGTACGCCGTCGATCTCGGCGTCCTGCCACCAGTCGAACTGGCGCACTTTGGCGCGATCGATGCCCCAGTCGACCAGCCGGTCGCCCACCCCCAGTGGCGTGAGAAACACCGACGTCTTTGCCGCCAGCGCCATGATCGCCGCATAGTCGAGATGATCGTAATGGTCGTGCGACAGGATGATCGCCTTGATGGGCGGCAGGTCGTCGATCGAGATCGGCGGCGCATGAAAACGCGCGGGGCCGAACCACTGCACGGGCGAAGCGCGCTTCGAGAACACCGGGTCGGTCAGGTAGAACTCGCCGGCAAGCTTGATCAGCATCGTCGAGTGACCGAGGCGGTACAGCGTGTTGTCGGGCGCCGCCAGCAGGGCCGCCCGGGTCAGGCTCTGCACCGGCACTGCCTGCTGCGGCGTGGTCCCGGCCGGCTTGTCGAACAGGAACGCCCACCACAGCTTGGCAATGCCGCCAGCGCCCAGCTTGTGCATGGCGACAGGGTTGCGGTATTTACCGTCGTGGAATTGGGGTGATGTCGGCGCGTTCGTGGTTGCAGAGACGGTGGTGCAGATTGCCATGGTAGCGAGAGCTCCCAGAAAGATGAAGCCGATAAGCAGGCGCATGAACGCGTCGATTCAATAAAAGTGCACGACAGCCGATCCGGACTTTTCGCACTGGATCGGATGGCAGACGATCCAGTGCCCGCCCCGGCCTGCATGGCCAGGGCGTAGCGCCTCTCTATTTGACGGCCGCCGCGTTGCGCGCACCATCGGATTGAAGCTTGAGCGCAGCAGCACGCCCCTCCCAGTAATGCGCATTCCTGATCCCCAGCGCAACCGGATCGAACTCGGGTTCCTTGCCGGCCTTCTTCTGCGCTTCGTAATCGCGCAGGCACTTGAAGGCGTCCTTGCGCAGCAGGAAGATCGCGACGATGTTCAGCCAGGCCATCAGGCCGACGCCGATGTCGCCCAGGCCCCAGGCCACGTCCGCGGTCTTGACCGCGCCGTAGATCGTGGCCGAGACGATGCACAGCTTGAGGAGCACGCCCAGCCACGGATGGCGGTTATGGCGGTCCATGTAGGCGATATTGGTCTCGGCGATGTAGTAGTAGGCGACGATGGTCGTGAAGGCAAAGAACAGCAGCGCGATCGCAACGAACAGCGCCCCGAAGCCCGGCAGCACGTTCTCGAGCGCGGTCTGCACATAGCCCGGGCCCGACGCCACGCCCTGCACGCCGATGAAGCGCGCCGTGCCGTCAGCATTTTCGACGTTGTACTGACCCGTGACCAAGAGCATGAAAGCGGTGGCCGAGCACACGAACAGCGTGTCGATGTAGACCGAGAAGCCCTGCACCAGGCCCTGTTTGGCCGGGTGGCTCACTTCGGCCGCCGACGAGGCGTGCGGGCCGGTGCCCTGCCCGGCTTCGTTCGAATAGATGCCGCGCTTGACGCCCCACTGGATGGCCATGCCGAGCATGGCGCCAAAGCCTGCGTCCAGGCCGAAGGCCGAGCTGACGATCAGGCGCAGCACGCCTGGCAGCGCTTCGATGTTCATCGCCACCACCACCACGGCCACCAGGATGTAGGCAGCCGCCATGAACGGCACCACGATCTCGGCGAAATGGGCGATGCGCTTGACACCGCCGAAGATGATCGCGGCCAGCACCACGGCCAGGCCGATGCCGGTGTAGAGCGGATCGATGCCGGCGGCGGTCTTGAGGCCTTCGGCGATCGAGTTGGCCTGCACGCCCGGCAGCAGCAGGCCCGTGGCGAACAGCGTGGCGATGGCGAAGGTCCAGGCGTAGCGCTTCATGCCCAGGCCTTTTTCGATGTAGAAGGCCGGGCCGCCGCGGTACTGGTTGCCGATCTGCTCCTTGTAGACCTGGCCCAGGGTCGATTCGACGAAGGCCGAACTCGCGCCCAGGAAGGCCACGGCCCACATCCAGAACACGGCGCCGGGGCCGCCGAACGTGATGGCGGTGGCCACGCCCGCGATATTGCCGGTGCCGACGCGGCCGGCCAGCGTCATGGCCAGGGCCTGGAACGACGACACGCCCTGCTCCGAGCTCTTCCCCTCTCGCATCAGGCGCAACATCTCTCCGATGTGCCGCACCTGCAGGAAGCGGCCCCGGATCGAGAAGTACAGGCCGGCCCCTAGGCACAGGGCGATCATGATGGGGCTCCAGATGATACCGTTGACTGCGTTGACCAGGTCGAGCATGGGGGTGCGACTCCTGCGATGAAGGGTTCAGGAAGGCAGGCATTTTGCCGCCGTGACGTCGCACAAGTTACATGATTCCGTAGGGAATTAACATCATTTTCTTGGCCCTGTGGCGGCATGCGCCAGGCTGACGCAGGATGGACGGGAAATGGGCGCTGCTGGTGCGGGCACGTCCGGTCGGCGCACCAATTGCTGGCGATCTAAAGCTTTGTGGACATGATACGATCGCACCATGGACCGACGAAGCGATTACAAGACCTCCCTCCTCATCGACGCCGTGCTGCACGACCTGTCGATCGAGGCCCGCCCTGCGGCGCGCGAACTGGCCACGCTCGGCGTGCCGATCGAAGTGAGCCTGCGCGTGCTCACCCGCCCGGCCGAACGGCGCCACCAGGTCACACCGGAAGACGTGCGCAACGCGCCATAACCGCGTGCTGCGCGATTGGAAGACATCCTCGGGCGTCAACCTGTCACACGGGCGAAGCGGTAGGCTACACTGGCGCGGTACCTACAACAACACTGGAGACACCACCATGCGCCACCTGATCCAAGCAAGCCTGATCGCCGCCACCATGCTCGCCCTGCCCGCCGCCGCGTGGGCGCAGGCTACCTCGCCTGTCGGCACCTGGAAAACCATTGATGACAAAACCGGCAAGCCAAAAGCGCTGGTGCGGATCACCGAAGAAGGCGGCGTCCTGACCGGCAAGATCGAAAAACTGTACCGCGCGCCATCCGAAGAACAGAACCCGCTGTGCGGGAAATGCAGCGACGCGCGCAAGGACCAGCCGATCATCGGCATGACGATCCTGTCGGGCCTGAAGAAAGACGGCGGCGACTACACCGGCGGCGAAATCCTCGACCCGGCCGCCGGCAAGACCTACAAGAGCAAGGCCACGCTGGCCGACAACGGCAACAAACTCGAAGTGCGCGGTTACATCGGTGCGCCGATGTTCGGGCGTACCCAGACCTGGCAGCGCGAGCAGTAATCATTACCACGGCCCGGCGACGGGCCGTTTTTATTGTCCATGACCCTGAACCTCGCTTACCTCTATCTCGGATTTGCCATCGTTGCCGAAGTGATCGGCACCACGGCCCTCAAAGCCTCCGACAGCTTCACCCGCCCCCTGCCCAGCCTGATCACGGTCGGCTGCTACGCCCTGTCGTTCTACCTGCTCACCTTCAGCCTGCGCGTGCTGCCAACCGGCATCGCCTACGCGATCTGGTCGGGTGTGGGCATCGTGCTCATTTCGATCGTCAGCTGGTTGTATTTCAAGCAAAGCCTGGATCTGGCGGCGATTGCCGGCCTGGCGCTGATCATCGCCGGCGTGCTGGTCATCAACCTGTTTTCAAAAAGCGTCGGACACTGACCATGTCAACCGCGCCGTGCGCCCGGACGTTACATCCGGCCCCATTCCGATCATTCGCACCATGACCCCCACTCCCATCACGCGTACCGCACGCCCCGTTTTTCGCGGGCGCGAAATGCGCGTGCTGCGGCTTCTGAGCATGGCGGCCGGCGTGTTTGCCATCCTGCTGCCGGCTGCGCTGCTGGCCTCGACGGCGCATGGCATCCCGAACTGGCTCCAACCGTACATCGTGCTGGTGGGCGTGGCGCTGGGTTCGGGCGGATTTTTCCTGGTGGCGATGGCGGGCCACCGCATGGGGCGCGACGCCATGCTGCGCTCGTTCGCGGCGCTGCTGCTGATGGTGCCGTTCGGCGCCAGCGGCATCGTCATCTGGCATGGCAGCAATATGCTGATGGTCTACCTGTGCACGTTCTTCCTGATCCACACGGTCCTGCTCTATTGCAGTTTCATCTATCCGCTGATGCACGTGCCGCAGCCACCAGCACCGCCCCGGCGCGGCGGTAAAACACCCGCCTGGAACCAGCTGAGTCGGCCGCGCCGCAACGCCGACGACTACAGCCAGCCGGCATCGCGCGCCAACCGGTAGGCTTCGACGCGGTTGCCGGCCCCCAGCTTGCTGATCGCCTCGGACAGGTAGTTGCGCACCGTGCCTTCCGACAGATGCACCTGGCGCGCGATCTCGCCGCTGCTGCGCCCTTCCCCCGCCAGCCGCAATACCTGCCGTTCGCGCTCGGTCAGCGGATCGCTGCCGCTGTTCCAGCTTTCCAGCGCCAGTTCGGGCGCGATTGCGCGGCCACCGCCATGCACGACGCGGATTGCCGCAGCCAGCGCGTCGACCGGTGCGTCTTTCAGCAGATAGCCGCGCACGCCGGCTTCCATCGCGCGGCGCAGGTAGCCGCTACGCGCGAACGTGGTCACCACCACCACACGGCACGCCAGCTTGCGCTGGACCAGGCCCTGCGCCAGTTCGAGGCCCGTCATGTGCGGCATCTCGATATCGGTCAGCACGATGTCCGGCACCAGGCGCTCGCACAGCGCCAGCGCTGCGCGCCCGTCTGCGGCGCCGCCCACGACATCGAAATCCGGTTCGAGCCGCAGCAGCGCGCTGAGCGCGCCCAGCACCAGCGTCTGGTCTTCGGCAATCAGGATGCGGATCATGTCCCGGCTCCCGCCGGCACGTGCAGTTCGAGCGCCAGACCGGCACCGGCCTGCAGCGACAAGCGCCCGCCCAGCGCCGCGACGCGCTCGCGCATGCCGGCCAGGCCATTCCCCTGCTGCAGGCCATCCGTGCTGCGCAGCTTGCCGTCGTCGAGCACGCGCAGCACGGCGTGCGTCTGCCCATCCTGCTGCTCTCGCACCAGGCTGAGCGTGCAGCGTGACGCCCCGGCATGGCGCACGATATTCGTCACCGCTTCGCGCACGGCCAGCGCCACCACGTGTTCAGCCGCCGGCGCCAGGTCCATGCGCTCGATGCGCTCGTCGAGGATCACGTCGGCCGCCAGCAGGCTGGCGCGCGCACTGGCCAGCGCCTGCACCAGGCCACTGTGGCGAAACCCCGTCACGGCGGCGCGCACCTCGGCCAGCGCCTGGCGCGCATTGGTTTCGATGTCGGCGATTTCGCGCTCGCAGGCCGCCAGATCGCGCCGCGCCAGCTTGCGCGCCAGTTCGGCCTTGAGCGCAATCATCGACAGCGAGTGGCCCAGCAGGTCGTGCAGGTCGCGCGAGATGCGTTCGCGCTCGGCGATGCGCGCCATGTGCTCGACCTCTTCCTGCTTGCGCATCAGGAGCGTGCGCGACGTGCGCAGCCGGGCATCCATGATGCACGACAGGCCAACCGGCATGCCGGCCATCAGGATCGGCAGCAGGAACACCATCTGCATCTGCGGGATCAGCAAGGCAACGACCGCGCCGGTCGCAATCACGGCCAGCATCGCGTACACGGGGCGGGCCGTGCCGGGGATGCGGGCGCACATGGCGCAGGCAAAGATGAAGAAGCAGGCAGCGCCCGGATTCCACGGCGCCCAGGCTGCGCCGATCAGACAGGTGGCTGCCACGCAGACGCCGACGCGCCAGCCACGGGGCCAGAAGCTGGCGCAGTACAGCGGCACGAACAGGATGATCGTCAGCGCCAGCAGCGCCGCCTCGGCCACGCCGGGCGTCACGTAATAAAACTTCCAGAACAGGTAGCCCAGCGATAGCAGCCACGTGTATTGCAATGTGCCGTAGTCGGCCGGCATCCACGGTCGCGCCAGTACCTGCCTGAAGGTCATCGTCATCGTGACTCCGTGATCGTTATTGTGCCAGCAGGCGCACGTCGGCAAGTTCGAAGCGGTACTCGCCCGGCTGTGGCCCGGCACTGAATGCTAGCATGGCAACCGCCGCCGGATCGATGCCGGCAAAGGCCGACAGCGGCACGCTGATGTCCTCCCACTCTTTGCCGGCGACGAACGGCACACTGCTTGGCCGGCCATTGGCCGCGCCCATGATCATCACCTGATAGGTCTTGCCGTCACCGCGCACCTTGAAGCGCAACACCCGCGCCGCACTCAGATCGGCCGGCTGCATCGGCTGCGCACCGGGCATGAAGGCGACGCTCGACCACGCATACGGCAGGCCGGGGGCGACGCTGGCCTGCACCGCCAGCGGGATCTGCCCGTCGGGCAGCGCCGGTAGCACGTCGAGCTTGACGGTCGACTTGCCGCCAGCGAACTGGTCGGTCGATGGCATCCAGCCGCTGCCGAACGGGCTGGCCAGTTTCGCCGCGCTGAACTGGCTGATGCGTCCATCGGCCGGCAAGCCCTGGCGCGTCGATCCACCGCGCTCTTGCGCGACCTGTTCACGCCTGGCGTCGCGCAGGGCATTCGCGCTTTGCCCGTCCTTCCATACCTCGACGATGCGGCGCGTGGCGGTGATGTCGCGTGTCGGGTCGCCCTCGACCAGCAGCAGGTCGGCCTTGCAGCCCGTGGCCACGCAGCCGCGCCGGCCCAGCCGGAAGGCGGCGGCCGGCGCGCTCGTGGCGGCGGCCAGCGCGGCGCTCGGCGTCAAACCGGCCTCCACCAGCGCAGCCAGTTCGCGGTGCATGCTGATGCCGTACAGCGTGCCCGCATTGCCGGCATCGGTGCCGGCCAGGATCGGCACGCCCGCCCTGGCCAATGCCGCCGTGACCGCCTTCGGCATGGCCAGTAACTGAGGCCGTGCCTGCTGGCCGTAGCGTGCCTTGAGGGTCGTCGCGCCCTCGCGTTCGACCAGCGCCGCCAGATCTGCATCGCCCAGCAAGTCGTCGCCGCGCACGCCGGCCATGCTTTCCATGACGGTGAAGGTCGGGATCACGAAGGCGTTCTTGCGTTTGGCGAGCCTGGTCAGGCTGTCGACCGCCGTTGCGTCGGGCGCCGCGCCCAGGAACAGATGGACCAGCGCGTCAGCGCCGGCCTCGAGCGCGGCGCGGGCGTCATGTTCGGTGCTGACATGGACGACGGCCAGCTTGCCGCGCCGGTGCGCCGCCTCGATCAGCGCGGTAGCGGTCGATATGTCGAGCGAGTTCATCGCGCCGGCACCGTGCCCGCCCGCTTCCAGCACGATCTTGATGAAGTCGGAGCCTTCGGCGATGCGGGCGTCGACAAAGGCCTGCGCCTCGCCCGGGCTGCCCAGGGTCGGAATCGGCACGCCGAACTGGGTGCCGTGGCCGCCCGGCGCCGTGGCCAGGACGCCGGCCGAGAACAGGTCGGCCTGACCCGCATGCCTGCCTGCGGCCATGCTGCGTTTGGCGTCCTGCATGACCGGCACGGCGGTGAACATGTCGATCTGGGTCGTCACGCCGAACAGCACCGGCAGGTCGAGTTGCCTGAAGGCGTGGGTGTGGGCGTCGATCAGGCCCGGCAGCAGGGTGCGCCCGGCGCCCTCGACGATGCGCGCCCCTGCCGGGACCGGCCCGCGAAAATCCGCATCGACGACGCGCGCCTCGTCGAACAGCACCGAACGCCGTTCGTGCACGGCCTTGCCGTCGAAGACGCGCACGTCCCGGACCAGGGTGGCGGCGCCCAGCGCCAGGCAGGAGAGGGACAGACCGGCGGCGGCACATACCGCCTTTGCGACGATGGTGGACATGGTTTCCTCACGGGTTGGTGTGAGACCAGTATGTCGATGGTGTGGGTCTGCCGACAGGCGCACTTGCCATCGATATGGGGTGACAACTGTCATGTGCGACCGCGCGCGCTACATTTGACGGACATATTCACGGCAAAACAAGGACAAATCTGTCGCGTGCCAAAGACAGTTATCACGGCCGCAGATATTGCCTGCGTGCTATCTTTATCACATTGCCGTACTGGCTGAATGTTGCAATCGATCTCGTATGAGCCAGAACACTGCCCCTGTCTACTTGCTGCGCCAGGATTCGCCATGACGATCCTGCGGTTGCTGTGCTTTGCCGCCGGCATGCTGGTGCTCGTTGCGCCGGCAATCGTGCTGCCGGCCGGCGCCATGACGGCCGACGCGGGCAAAGCAGCGGCAACGCTGGCCTGCCTCGTGCTCGGCGCGTGCGCTTTCTTCGTGACAGGGATGGCCGGCCACCTGCTGCGCCGCTCTGCCCTGCTGCGCGCACTGGCCGCCCTGCTGCTGGCCGTGCCCCTGGCCTTTTGCGCTGCCTTGCTGTGGCGCGGCGCAGCACCTGCGTTCATGTGGACCGCCGGCGTGCTGCTCGGCTTCACGCTGACGCTGTACCTGACGTTCGTCTATCCAGTGCTGCGCACGCAGACGCAAGCGCTGCTGCGCTGGCGCGCTGCGCGGCAGCTGGTATCACTACACTAGCCCCGCCAGCCGCGCCACCGCCCGGATCAGCAGATGCGGCTGCAACGGCTTGATCAAATATGCCTGATACCCGGCCTGCAACGCGCGCTGCTGGTCCACGGGCCGCGCGAACGCGGACATCGCCACCGCCGGCAGCATGTGTTCATCGAGCCGCATGTCGTTGCGCACCGTGCGGATCAGGTCGTAGCCATTGAGCTTGGGCATGCTGATATCGCTGACCAGCACCTGCGGGCGCGCAGCGCCCAACTGCGCCAGCGCCCCTTCGACCGAATTGACGGTGACGACGACGGCGCCCCGCTCTTCCAGCACGCGCCGGCTCAGTTCCAGGATGTCTTCGTTATCGTCCACCAGCAGCACGCTCACGCCGCGCAGGTCGATCAGCATCAGCTGGTCGGCTTCCGCCTCCGCCTCCGCCTGGGCGACCGTGCCCGCCACGTCGTCGCCTGCCTCATCGATGGCGCGCAGCGGCAGCATCACCGTGAAGGTGGCGCCCTGGCCCACGCCCGCGCTGTCGCCGCTGACGGCGCCGCCATGCAGCTCGGTCAACTGCTTGACGATCGACAGGCCGATCCCCAGCCCGCCGTGCACGCGCGCAGCCTTGCTGTTTTCCTGGCTGAAGCGGGTAAATAGCTGCGGCAGGAACCGCGCATCGATGCCCTCGCCGTTGTCGCGCACTGTCACCGCGACCTGTCCGTCATTGCGGCGCTGCGCAGTCAACGTGATCGCGCCACCGCCAGGGGTAAACTTGAGCGCGTTGCCCAGCAAATTGGCAAAAATCTGCTGCAAACGGACCGGATCGCCATCGAGTTCCAGCGGCGCGCCGTCATGGGTATCGATCCGGATCTCCACGCCCTTTTCGATGGCGAGCGGGCGCAAAAATTCAGCGGCCGAATCGAGCAGCGCGCTCAGGTCGACCCGCTGCAGATCCAGGATCAGCTTGCCGGTGACGATGCGGTTCATGTCCAGCAGATCGTTGATCAGCTTGGCCTGCAGGCCCGCATTGCGCGCGATGGCGTCGATGCCGCGCTTGACCGTGGCGGGATTGTCCTGCGCACGTTGCAGCACACTGGCCCAACCGACGATCACGGCCAGCGGCGTGCGCAGTTCATGACTGAGCGTGGCGAGAAATTCGTCCTTCAGCAGCGCCACCCGTTCGCTTTCCAGGCGCGCCGTGCGTTCGGCCTCGAACAGGTACTGGCGCTGGCTGTCCATCACCTGGCGTTCGGCCATGACTTCGCGCGCGATCTTGCGCCGCTCGATCGCATTTTCGACGGCCCAGGTCAGGCTTTCGCGGCCCAGCCAGGCCTTGCCCACGAAGTCCTGGGCGCCATGGCGCAGCGATGCGCGGCTCTCCGTGCCGGCCACGCCGGTGAGGATCACGACAGGCAGGTGCGGAATCTTGTCGGCGTCGCACGGCAGGCGTGCCAGCACGTCGAGCGCGTCGCCATCGGGCAAAAAGAAATCGAGCAGCATGCAGTCGAACGGCGCTGAACTTGCGCACAGGTGCATCGCCTCGTTCGCCGACGTCGCTTCGACGAACTGGTAGCGGCGATCGTGCCCGCCCAGCAGCGCCGCTTTCGCCTCGGCGCGGTCCAGCGCATTGTCGTCGACCAGCAGGATGCGCCAGGGACGATCGGTGTCGTAGGTCATGGGCAAGAGCGTGGGCATGGGGGTTTTCCAGTCGATGATGTGTCCGCGCCCGGCAGCACGACGTGCGTCAGCCAGTAGCGGAAGATGCTCTCGAGGTTGGCCAGGCCTTCCTCGAAGTTCACCAGTTTGACGTGATAGGCGTTGCCGCCGGCTGCGTAGAACGCATCCCGGTCGCGCGGGTTGATACTGGCAGTGAGCACGATGACCGGCAGCGTGCGGCATTGCGGATGGCGGCGCACTTCTTCCAGCAGCGTCAGGCCGTCTTCTCCGGGCAGATTGCAGTCCAGGAGCATGAAGGCATAGACCACCGCAGGCGCCGTAAACAGCAGGCGCCTGGCGTTGTCGGCATCCGTGGCATGCACCAGCAGGTTGCGGATGCCGGCGCGCCGCGCGGCAATCGAGACGGTGTCGAAATCGTCGTCGCTGTCGTCGACGACCAGGATGGGCGGCAGGTCGCTGCGCACCAGTAGCGTCATGCGCCGGACTGCTTCATGCCGGCACCGCTCAGCGTGAAATAAAAGGTGGTGCCGACACCCACGTCGGACGTGAACCAGCTGTGACCATTGTGCTGCTCGACGAGCTTCTTGACGATCGCCAGGCCGGCGCCACTGCCGCCACCGTACGCGTCGCGCGTGTGAAGGCGCTTGAACATCATGAAGACGCGCTCGCTGTGCTTGGTGTCGATGCCGATGCCGTTGTCGCGTACGTAGAATGTGCAGACGCTCTCCGCGCCCTCGACCGGGTCGAGGTAGCCGATCTCGATCCGGCGCTGCGGCTTGTCGTTGTACTTGGCGGCGTTGGAAATCAGGTTGGCAAACACTTCGCGCACGCGGATGCGGTCGCACGAGATCGTCGGCAGCGGCCGCGGAATCTGTACGTCGATGTCGCGTCCCAGCAGACTTGCGCCGAGCATGTCGGTCGCTTCGGCCACCACGTCGTCCAGTGCGATCGGCTGGCGTTCGAGCGAGAGGCGGCCGACGCGCGAGAAGTGCAGCAGCGCGTCGAGCAGGCTGTCCATGCGCACCGTCAGCCGCAACATGGCGTCGATGCGTTCGCGGCCCTGCGCGTCGAGCGGGCGGCCCGCCTTCGTTTCTTCGAGCAGGAAGTGCGCATACTTGTGGATGCCACGCAGCGGCTCTTTCAGGTCGTGGCCGGCGACGTAGGCAAACGCATCGAGTTCGTCGTTGCTGCGCACCAGGTCCGTGTTCAGCGCCGCCAGTTGCTCGGCGCGCGCCACGACGACGTCGAGCATCAACAGCCGCAGGTTTTTGGCCGCCTCGATCTCCACCGGCTTCCATGGTTCGGCGCGGCCACGTACTTCTTCCTGCCACACGGCGAAGCTCTGGCGCGGCGTCAGGCGGGTGCCGTGCTCCCCGGTCGCCTTGCCCGCCTCGTATGGATTGCCGCCCCACTGATAGGTTTGCAACTGCTCGGGACGGAACCAGATGACCCAGTCGCCGTGGCTGCGCTGCGACATCGGAAACGCCAGCACGCCGCTGCAGCAATCGGCCCGGTCGATGCCGTCAGGGTCGTCGCGGCCCAGATCATCCAGCGCAATGACCGTGCTGCCGTCCGCCAGACGCGCGCTGTGCAGCGTCAGCCAGGCTGCCAGCGTCGTGAGCTGCTGCGCATCCGGGGTGGTGCCGGCCATGCTCCATTGGCCGTTTTCCGACACCGCCACGCCGCCTGCGTCGATCCCGTCGAGCAGCGAGGGAGCGCCATGGGTCAGCGCTGCGTAGTTGCCATCAGCGAGCGCCTGGCCCAGTACCGCATGGTGCGCTGCCTCCAGCTTCAACCGGTATTCCAGGTGCTCCCTGCCCTCGGCCGAGGCAATTTCGAGCGACGTGACCTGGCCGATGAATTCGGCGGCCGCGCGCAAGGTATAGGGCATGACGATCGGCGTGTAATGGTGGCAGGCGATCAGGCCCCACAGACGCCCGTCGCGCAGGATGGGCATGGTCAGCGTCGCGGCCACGCCCATATTGCGCAGGTAATCGGTGTACATGACGGACGCGCCGCGCAGCGCGCAATAGGACATGTCCAGCGGCCGCCCCGTCACGGGGTTCAGCAGCGGCGTGATTTCCATCAGTGCGCCATTCGCGTCCGGCAACGGGCGCACGCCGATGCGCTTGAAGATCGCGCGCGCCGGCACCGGAATGTCGCTGGCCGGATACCGCAGGCCCAGCCACGAATTGAGGTCACTGCGGTGCGCATCGGCGATCACTTCGCCGGTCTCGTCGCGGTGGAAGCGGTAGATCATCACGCGATCCAGGCCCGTCGTGCGTCGCACTTCATGGGCGGCGATGTCGCAGAACGCGCTCAGGCTGCTGGCGGACTTCAGGCGCACCAGCGTCGTCTTCACCATCGAATAATAGTCGCTGTCAGTCACGACCGTGTCGCCCGGGCGGCTGGCCGGCTCGATCTCGACGATCAGGACGCCGTCGGCCTGGTGGACTGAAAAGTCCATCGGCACATCCAGGCAAGGCGGATGGGGCAGCGGCGCCGTCAGCACGTACAGCGCATTGCGTTCCAGGACTTCGGTGCGCATTGCATGCACGATGCGCTGCGCTGCATCCGGACCGATGACCGTGCCCAGGGGCTGGTCCAGCACCTGATTCAGGGCCAGGCCAGTACGCTGCGGCCAGTTTTCACTGGCCTGGCGCACGATCAGGTCGTCAAGACTGAGCGCCAGCAGCAAGCCGTGCGCCTGGATGCAGCCCGGAGTCTGCACCGGCTCATCATCGCAGTTGGACAGGGAGACACCGTGGCGCTTGATACTGTACGGGAACGGCAGGGTGCTGCGACTCATTGAGTGACTCTTTATCGCATGGCCGTTTGCTAGACGAAGGGGCGAAGAGTAGCACTAACAGGAGAACAGGGTAAATAATCGTCGTGCGCGTCTGAAAACCGATGGTTTTTGAACAAGCGGCGGTACGTTCTATTTCGCCAGGATGTAAAACGCATAGCCGAGGACACCGATGATGGCGTAGATCCCGATATAACCCGACCACATCATGAAACGCCCCTCCCAGCTGCCTTCCCTGGCGAGTCTGGCGTAATAGCCCCAGGCATTGCCGGGTTCATAGTCTTTGTTCTTGCGGTGCTTGTAGTCGATGATCTGATTCGGGACACCGAAGACGAGCAGGAAGACGCCTGCGATGACCTTCAAGACGTTGATGTCGTCCATGGCTGTTCAGTATGGCGACTTCGCGCCGGAGCGTTCCAGCAAGCGGCTCGATGGCGCCAGCGCCAGCACGAGCAACCAGCCCGCGAACGCCAACCCGCGATGCAACACGAAGAAGCACAAGGCACACACGATCCATTGGGCCAGGCCGCTGGGTGGCACGCCAAGCCCGGCTCTGTGAGCCAGAAACCCCGTCGACAACACGGCCAGTGCGCTCACCAGCGCGGCAAACCACCAGGTGTGTTCGAGTCTGGATGTCATTGCGGAATCGCCGTCAGTTTGCAAGACATGCAGTATATGGCACTGCACGTGCTGCAAAAGACGCACAAAGTCACTGGGCGGCCGTGCTGCCGATCGTCAAGCTGGCGGCAGACTGTCCCACAGGTCGCCCGTCGGGCTGATGCGCGGCGCCGTCACGCCAAAGTGCTGGTATGCCAGCGGCGTGGCGATGCGTCCGCGCGGGGTGCGCTGCAGATAGCCTTGCTGGATCAGGAACGGTTCGAGCACATCTTCGATCGTGTCGGCCGCCTCGCCGATGGCGGCTGCCAGGTTGCCGATGCCGACCGGGCCGCCGGCAAACTTGAACAGCACCGCTTCGAGCAGCTTGCGGTCCATCACGTCAAAGCCCACGCTGTCGACGTCGAGCATCTTGAGGGCGCGGTCGGCGATGTCGCGCGTGATGTCGCCATTGCCTTTCACCTGCGCGAAGTCGCGCACGCGGCGCAGCAGGCGGTTGGCGATGCGCGGCGTGCCGCGGGCGCGCTTGGCCACTTCGCGCGCGCCTTCTTCGTCGATCGGCGCCACCAGCAAGGCGGCGCTGCGCAGCACGATCTTGGTCAGTTCGGGAACGTTGTAGAACTCCAGGCGCGCCACGATGCCGAAACGGTCGCGCAGCGGATTGGTCAGCATGCCGGCGCGGGTCGTCGCGCCCACCAGCGTGAACGGCTGCAGGTCGAGTTTCACGGAGCGTGCGGCCGGGCCTTCGCCGATCATGATGTCGATCTGGTAATCCTCGAGCGCCGGGTACAGGATCTCTTCGACCACCGGCGACAGGCGGTGGATCTCGTCGATGAACAGCACGTCGTTCGGCTCGAGGTTCGTCAAGAGCGCGGCCAGGTCACCCGGACGCTCGAGCACGGGGCCTGACGTCTGGCGCAGGTTCACGCCCATCTCGCGCGCGATGATGTGCGCGAGCGTGGTCTTGCCCAGGCCCGGTGGCCCGAACAGCAGCGTGTGATCAAGCGCTTCATGGCGGTTGCGCGCGGCCGTGATGAAAATTTCGAGCTGGTCGCGAATTTTCTCCTGGCCGACATATTCGTCGAGCTGCTTGGGCCGCAGCGCGCGCTCGATCGCCTCTTCGTTGGGCGAGGCCGGCGCGGCGTCGATCACGCGCTGTTCGGTAAAGTTGTCGGTCTGGATACTCATTGCTTACATCCGGTCAGGCTTTGGAGAGCGCCTTGAGCGCAAATTTGATGCCATCCGAGACGCTGGCGCCCGTCGGCATATTCTTGATCGCGAGCAGCGCTTCTTTGTCGGAGTAACCCAGCGCAGCAAGCGCATTGAGCACGTCGGTCTGCGTGTCGTCGCGTGGCACACCGGCCACCATGCCGATGTCGGCGCCGAGTTTGCCCTTGAGTTCGAGCAGCAGGCGCTCGGCGGTCTTCTTGCCAATGCCGGGCACCTTGACCAGGCGGCCCGTCTCTTGCAGCGTGACGGCCTGCGACAGCTCGGCCACGGTCATGCCCGACAGGATTGACAGCGCCATGCGCGCGCCGACACCGGTGATCTTGATCAGTTGCCGGAACAGCGCGCGTTCGGACGCGGTGCCAAAGCCGAACAGCAGGTGCGCATCTTCGCGCACGGTCAGGTGCGTAAACAGGACGACTTTTTCGCCCGTGTGCGGCAGGTTGTAGAACGTGCTCATCGGCACATCGACTTCATAGCCGACGCCATTGCAATCCACCAGCACGTGCGGCGGCGCTTTTTCGAGCAGGGTTCCGGAGAGACGACCGATCATCGAATGAGTTCCTTGTTATGAGACGAGACGGCTGTTTTTCATGCGCAGCCCGATCATGTCGGGCGCAATCGCGCCCAAGAGCGCCAGCGTGTCGATCGTGTGGGCATGGCAGATGGCCACGCCAAGCGCATCGGCGGCGTCGCTGCCCGGCAGACCCGGCAGCTTGAGCAGGCGCGCGACCATGTCCTGCACCTGCGGCTTGGCCGCGCGGCCGGTGCCCACCACCGCCTGCTTGACCTGCACCGCCGTGTATTCGGCCACGTCGAGATCGGCGCCCACGAGCGCCGTGATGGCCGCGCCGCGCGCCTGGCCCAGCAGCAGGGTCGATTGCGGATTGACGTTGACGAACACTTTTTCGATGGCGGAACAGGCTGGCTGGTAGGTCGCGATGATCTCGCTGACGCCGTGCAGGATGACTTTCAGGCGTGGCGGCAAGGCGCCTTCCAGCCCGGTCTTGATGGTGCCCGAAGCGATGTAGCGCAGCTTCGTGCCGTGTTTTTCAATGACGCCAAACCCCGTCGTGCGCAGGCCCGGGTCGATGCCGAGAATAATCATGCTGGAATGTTACCCCGGCTGGGGGTGTTCGTGGGAAAAATACTGTGCAAAAACACAGGGGCGCACCATTTCGGTACGCCCCCGTTGGACGCCAGCGGGGGCGGCAGGTTTCCCGCCGCCCTCGCCTTGTCATCGAATCAATGACGGAAGTGACGCGTGCCCGTGTACAGCATGACGACGCCGCGCTCGTCGGCGGCATCGATGACTTCCTGGTCGCGCATTGAGCCACCCGGGTGGATCACGCAGGTCGCGCCGGCATCGACGACGACGTCCAGGCCATCACGGAACGGGAAGAATGCATCCGACGCCACAGCTGAGCCGGTCAAGCTCAGGCCGGCGTTCTGGGCCTTGATCGAGGCGATGCGTGCCGAGTCGATGCGGCTCATCTGGCCGGCGCCGACGCCCAGCGTCATGCCGTTACCGCAGAACACGATCGCGTTCGACTTGACGAACTTGGCCACGCGCCAGGCGAACATCAGGTCTTGCAGCTGCTGCGGCGATGGCTGCAGCTTGGAGACGACGCGCAGGTCTTCCATGCCGACGTTCTTGGCGTCTGGCGACTGCACCAGCAGGCCGCCGCCGACGCGCTTGACGTCGTAGGCATTCTGGCCGGCGCCCAGGGCGATCTCGAGCAGACGCACGTTCTGCTTGGCCGACATGATCTGGCGCGCTTCGGCGGTAAAGCTCGGCGCGATCAGCACTTCGACGAACAGCTTGGCCAGCGCTTCGGCCGCCTTGCCATCGACTTCGACGTTGAAGGCGATGATGCCGCCGAAGGCCGAGGTCGGATCGGTCTGCAGCGCGCGCGAATAGGCGTCCAATGCATCGAGGCCGATGGCCACGCCGCATGGATTGGCGTGCTTGACGATCACGCAACCAGCCGCCTGGCCCAGGCCGCCGAGCGACTTGACACATTCCCAGGCAGCATCGGCATCGGCGATATTGTTGTACGACAGCTCTTTACCCTGCAGCTGGCGGTAGTTGGCCAGCGCGCCGTCGATCGTGACGAGGTCGCGGTAGAAGGCGGCGCCCTGGTGCGGGTTCTCGCCGTAGCGCATTTCCTGGACTTTCTCGAAGCCCATGTTCAGCGTGGCCGGGAAGTTCGAGCGGGTCGCGTGTGCGCGGTCTTCGCCCAGGCTGGTCAGGTAATTGGTGATCGCGCCGTCGTACTGGGCGGTATGCGCGAAGACTTTCTTGGCCAGGCGGAACTTGGTCTCGTAGCTGACCGGACCGGCGTCGCCGCCCGAGCCCTTCATTTCTGCCAGCACGACGCCGTAGTCGGCCGGATCGACAACCACGACGACGTCGCGGTGGTTCTTGGCGGCCGAACGCAGCATGGTTGGGCCACCGATGTCGATGTTCTCAATTGCATCTTCCAGCGAGCATTGCTCTTTGGCGACGGTTTGCTGGAACGGGTACAGGTTGACCACGACCATGTCGATCTGCGGAATATTGTGCTCTTCCAATTTCGCGATGTGCTCGGGGAAATCGCGACGGGCGAGGATGCCGCCATGCACTTTCGGGTGCAGCGTCTTGACGCGGCCATCGAGCATTTCCGGGAAACCGGTGTAATCGGCCACTTCCGTGACTGGCACGCCATTTTCTTGCAGCAGCTTGGCGGTGCCGCCAGTGGACAGGATGTTCACGCCCAGCTGGTTCAGCGCGCGTGCGAAATCGAGCACGCCGGTCTTGTCGGATACGGAAATGAGAGCTTGTTTGATCATGGTGAGGCCTATGGTTGAGAATTCCTGGCGCCGGACGTGGAGACCGTTGGGTCTCCGGGGCCGCGCAGGAAGCGCAGCCAACCGGCAACGCTTAGAGCAGCCCGTGCTCTTGCAGTTTCTTGCGCAATGTATTGCGATTGATGCCCAGCATCTGCGCGGCATGCGACTGGTTGCCGTCGGCGCGCGACATGACCACTTCGAGGACGGGCTTTTCGACGGTCAACACCATCATGTCGTAGATGTTGGTCGGTTTTTGCTCGCCGAGATCGTTGAAATAGTCTTCAAGACTCTTCTGGACGACTTCCTGGATACTTTCTTTGCTCATGTCTTTGCTGCTTCATCCTGGTTGTGTGATTGCTGCCCAGCTTGCTGCACTGGCTTGCTGCATCTGCGGGCAGCGCGTCCCCAATTGTTCTTCTTGTCGCTGGTCGTGCTGGTCTTCTATGCCGCGATCGCGTCCACGGCGGGAAGCGCGGGGCGGTATTGTAACCGCTCGCCATGGCGGTGCTGGGATTTCAGGAAGTCATCCATTGCCGCAAGTTGCTCGGCGGTCGATTCCAGCAGATTCATGCGCTGACGGAATTCCTCGCCATCCGGCAGATCCTGGACATACCAGCCGATGTGCTTGCGCGCGGTACGCACGCCGATGAACTCGCCATAGAAAGCGTAGTGCGCCGGCAAGTGCTCGTGCATCAGTTCGCGCACCTCTTCGACCAGCGGCGCCGGCATGTGCTCGCCCGTGCGGAGGTAATGATCAATTTCGCGGCAGATCCATGGCCGGCCCTGGGCCGCCCGGCCGATCATGACGGCGTCCGCCCCCGTGTAGTCGAGCACGAACTTTGCCTTCTCGGGCGTGGTGATGTCGCCATTGGCCACCACCGGGATGCCGACCGACGCTTTCACGGCGCGGATGGTGTCGTACTCGGCGTCGCCCTTGTAACCGTCGGCCCGGGTGCGGCCATGCAGGGTCAGCATCTGGATGCCGGCCTGCTCGGCCAGACGCGCGATGCGCAGCGCGTTCTTGTTTTGGCGATCCCAGCCGGTACGGAACTTCAGCGTGACCGGCACATCGACGGCCTCGACCACCGCGTGCAGGATGCGCTCGACCAGGTCTTCGTGCTGCAACAGGGCCGACCCGCACCAGCTGTTGCACACCTTCTTGACCGGGCAACCCATATTGATATCGATGATCTGCGCGCCACGCTCGACGTTGAACTTCGCGCAATTGGCGAGGTCTTTTGGGTCGGCGCCGGCGATCTGCACGGCCTTGGGCTCCATCTCGCCCGCGTGATCGATCCGGCGCGACGTCTTTTCGCTGGCCCACAGGCGCGGATTGGACGCGGCCATCTCGGACACCGCATAGCCTGCGCCGAGCTGCTTGCACAGTTGCCGGAACGGACGGTCCGTCACACCAGCCATCGGCGCGACAAAGACGTTATTACGCAGGAGATAGGGACCTATTTGCACAGCGGGCAGACTTAAAAGTGACACGGGAACCTGCTATTTTACCTCAAGCGCTGCTCAATTTATCAGCACAATTTTTCAAATTGTTGTGTGTGCGATATTGGCAAGTTGTGCTAATTAGCTTTCGCCGGCGTTGCACCGCGCCCGATGGATGACGTTACAGCGTCATCGTTCATAGGCAATTAGAGGTGTATCGTTGATCCAAAGAACGTCAGCGAATGCGCGTGAGCGTGGGACGGGGTTTGAAATCGCTGAATGCAGGGCGCACGTTGGTGACTTGGCCTGTCGCCGAGTCATAGTCGTAAGGAATGTGAACGACGATGCCCGACCACGAAAAATCCGTTGGATTGCGTGTGACGATCGGCATCCCATAGGCAGCGGCAGTGCCGCCAATGATTGCATCCGGAAGTTTTACTTTGGGACCGTTGATGAGGCTATTTCCGCGGATGTCGATGGCAAGCTCGGTAATTTGCGGATCCAGCGGCAGTACTGTGAACTCCGCGAGTAATGCGTCGAGGATCAGTACCTCATGGGGGCGAGCTATTTGGCCAACGCGCAATTCCATGTAGGTAATTGTGCTGATGGCCGGAAAATCGTACCTCCCAAGCTCGGTAGCGGCTTCGTGAACGCCGTTGAGCATGTCGATGAAGATATTGGTGTCGAATAAAATCAACGCCATTCGTTTCTTAGTTGCTCTTGCGCTTGAACACCATCTTTCACTGTGTCAGTGCGGTCTTTCCACAGCCCTTCCGCCATCTTCAGCGCAGCCAGACGGCGTTGCCGGGCAGCTTCCACAGGCGTCAACGGTGGTTCTGGCACAGCCGGCTCCTTGCGCTTGCTGCGATACATCGCCTCGCTCATCTTGCACCTCCCGCTACGCAATTCGATCGTAGAGTGAGTGTAGCGCAATTGCAGCAAGGTGTCGTCGGCCCGGGGCCCCAACCGATGCGGACAGGGCGGCTCGACGAATGACATTACGGCAAATCGTCCAGAGCCACTTGCCGCAGATGCTCGACTTCGCCCCAGCTAAGCAGGCGCAGCTTGCCCTGCTCGACCGCAAAGCGGTTGATACTGGCGTTGTGCACCTTGAAGTCGCGCGGGGTGTCCAGGGCCAGGCCCAGCGCGGCCCGGTAGGCGCACTCGAGCACGCCACCGTGCGCCACCAGCGCCAGCGTCTGCCCTGGATGGCGGGCAGCGTGGGCCGTGATCGCCGTCATGACGCGGTCAAAAAAGGCGCGGAACGATTCGCCCTGGTTCTTGCCCGGTGGCAGCGTTGCGTCGACATTGCGCGCCTGCCAGGCGGCAAACTCCAGCGGATAGCGGGCCGCGATCTCACTATAGAGCAAGCCTTCGAAGCCGCCGTAGCAGCGTTCGCGCAATTGGGGATCGACCTGCACGTCGGGTGTTGCGCCGCGCGCGCGCAGGATCGCCTCGGCCGTTTGGCGGGCACGGCCCAGGTCGCTGGATAGTACGTGGTCGATGGCTTCGCCGGCCAGTGCTGCGCCAAGCAGCGCCGCCTGGCGCTCGCCTTCGGCATTGAGCGGGATATCGAGATGGCCCTGCAGCCGGCGTTCGGCATTCCAGGCGGTTTCGCCGTGGCGGATGAGCAGGATCGTGGTCGCGCCCTGGGGCGCCGTGGTCAGGGTCATGAGGTTCTTGTGCCCGAACCTCGGGGCAATCGGATGGAAGCGCTATTTTGGCAGATCGGCGACGGCGTGGGGATTGAGTGCATAGGTGCCGAAGATGCACGCCTCGTCGAGGATGTGCCCGTAGATCGCCATGCGGGCTTCCAGCCCCGTGAAGCGGCCCGTGAGCGGCAGGCGTGGCATATCGAGCGCATACAGGGTAAAGACATAGTGGTGCACGCGCTCGTCGTTCCAGGGCGGGCACGGGCCGTCATAGCCATAGAACTCGCCCGCCATGCCGGGCGCGCCGGCAAACCAGTCGGTATAGTCATTAAGGCCATGACGCAATTGGTGCTCGGTGCCGTTCTTGATGGTGAATGGCACCAGCGGCCCCGGTTTGCCGTGCGGCGTGACGCGATTGGAAAACCTGCCCTCGGCCAGCGCCGTAAGGCACACGGGGATATCGGCCAGCGTCCAGTGGAAAAAATCGATGCGCGGCGCCGTCAGCGGCACCGTGCAGCCGTCGACATTGACACGGCGGCCATCGCGTGGGACGTCGGGATCGTGGCAGACCAGCACCAGCGATTCGGTGCCGTTCGGTATGTCGCCCCAGGCGATATGCGGGTTGCGGTTGCTCGACAGCCTGATGTGGGTGGCAGAGTCGCGCACGGCAAACGCGCAGGCAGCGGGCATGGCGGCCCCGTTGGTAAACGAATTGCTCCAGATTCGCATCGCTCCTCCCGACTACTGGTTTTGACACCTGCAGCCGGCCGGGGTTTCAGCGGGTGACTACGACCGGATCAACGCGCAGCCAGAATGTCACCGGCCCGTCGTTGATGAGCGACACCTTCATGTCGGCGCCGAACACGCCGGTTTCCACCTGGGCATGGCGCGTGCGGGCCTGGCGCACGGCGTAATCGAACAGGCGCCGGCCGTCTTCCGGTGCTGCCGCCGGCGTGAACGATGGCCGCGTGCCCGATTTGGTATCGGCCGCCAGCGTGAATTGCGGCACCAGGAGCAGGCCGCCATTGACGTCGACCAGGCTGCGGTTCATCTTGCCGGCCTCGTCCGAAAAGACACGGTAACCGAGCATTTTGGTCAGCAACAGGTCGGCTTCGCGCTCGGTGTCGCCCTTTTCGGCGCACAGCAATACCAAGAGGCCGGGACCGATGGCGCCGACGGTCGCACCGTCGACGCGCACTGCCGCTTCGCTCACGCGTTGCAGCAGGCCGATCATGCCAGCGTCACACGCGCGAACTTGCGCTTGCCCACTTGCACGACGAGCGTGCCGGCAGCCACCTGCAACCCTTTATCGGCGACGACGGCGCCATCGATGCGCACGCCGCCCTGGTCGACCATGCGCATGGCTTCCGACGTCGATGCGCACAGGCCAGCTTGCTTGAGCAATTGCGCCACGCCCATCGGGGCGCCCGACAGCGCCACTTCCGGCACGTCGTCGGGAATGCCACCCTTGGAACGGTTGACGAAGTCGGCCAGCGCATCGTCGGCCGCCTGGGCCGAATGGAAGCGCGTCACGATTTCCTTGCCCAGCGCCACCTTGGCGTCGCGCGGGTTGGCGCCGCCGTCGATCGTCGCCTTCAGTTGTGCAATATCGTCCAGCGAGCGGAACGACAGCAAATTGAAGTACTTCCACATCATGTCGTCCGAAATGCTCATCAGCTTGCCGAACATGGTGTTCGGTGCTTCGGTGATGCCGATGTAGTTGTTCTTCGACTTGGACATCTTCTCGACGCCATCCAGGCCTTCGAGCAGCGGCATGGTCAGGATGCACTGCGGCTCCTGGCCGTAGTCCTTCTGCAGTTCGCGGCCAACCAGCAAGTTGAATTTCTGGTCGGTTCCACCCAGCTCAAGGTCGGAGTGCAAAGCGACCGAATCGTAGCCCTGCATCAGCGGATACAGGAACTCATGCACGGCGATCGGTGTCCCACTCTTGTAGCGCTTGGTGAAATCGTCGCGCTCCATCATGCGCGCTACGGTATAGCGTGACGCCAGCTGAATCATGCCGCGCGCGCCGAGCGGGTCGCACCACTCCGAGTTGTAGCGCATCTCGGTGCGGCCAGCGTCCAGCACCAGCGAAGCCTGACGGAAGTACGTCATTGCGTTTTCTTCGACCTGCTCGCGCGTCAGCGGTGGCCGGGTAACGTTGCGTCCCGACGGGTCGCCAATCATCGATGTGAAGTCACCGATCAAGAAGATCACCTGGTGACCCAGATCTTGCAATTGACGCAACTTATTGAGCACCACAGTGTGACCCAGATGCAAGTCTGGCGCCGTCGGGTCCAGACCCAGCTTGATGCGCAGCGGTGTGCCGGTTTGCTCCGACCGCGCCAGTTTTTGCGCGAAATCGGCCTCGACCAGCAACTCGTCGACACCCCGTTTCGCTATGGCGAGCGACTCGAGAACACGGTCAGTCAGAGGAAGGCGCACAGGCGCATTTAGCATGGAATTGCCACCAGGAACTGCGGTTGAGGTCATAAATTCGTGTAGGAAATTGGCTAAAACGGTTGTAGGACCACATCTTTTGGTATAATTCACGATCCTGTTTTCGTTTCCCAAAGAAAACTTTGTTAAACGTCATGAACATGGCCCTTGAAAGTTCAGCCGCAAATTTTAACTGATTGCATGAACCCTATACAGAAAATTACCCGTCAGACACTGCTGCAGCTGGTGCCGAAGACCCGCAAAGCCCGCGTATTGAGCGCCGGCGCCGTCTTCCTGAGCATGTGCGCCTTTGGCGCAGTAGGTGTCGCCCCGATCGCCAGCGATCCTTCCGACCTGCCCGTGACCTCGGTCGCGACGAACCTGGAATTGCCAAATCTGGCATCCCAGATCGCCGCGCTCCAGCAAGACGAGCAGCAATTCATCCACGAAGAACGCATCCGCCGCGGCGATTCGCTCGGCTCGCTCTTCACCCGCCTTGGCATCGAAGATGCACAGGCACAGAAATTCGTTCGTTCCGACAAGCTGGCACGTCGCCTGCTGTCGCTCCAGACCGGCAAGCGCATTCAGGCCGAGACCGATGAAAATGGCCTGCTGCTGTCGATGCGCGCCACCGTCATCGATGACAAGAATGGCAACGCACGCACGATCAGCGTCGAGCGCAAGGGCGAAGCTTTCGTCGCCCTCGAAGCGCCGGCCAAGCTCGAGCGTCGCGTCGAAATGCGCTCGCGTGACATTTCCTCGTCGCTGTATGCAGCCACCGACTCCAACGTCGACGGCGGCAGCCTGCCCGATTCGATCGTCGGCCAGATCATCGAGATGTTCTCGACCGATATCGACTTCCGCACCGACGTCAAGCGCGGCGACCGCTTCAATGTGGTCTACGAGACCTTCTGGCTCGACGGCGAACAGGTCAAGACCGGCCGCATCCTGGCTGGCGAGTTCGTCAACCGCGGCGTTGCTTATCAGTCGGTCTGGTACGAAGATCCGATCACCAAACAGGGCGGCTATTACACCCTGGACGGCAAGGCACTCAAGAAAGCCTTCCTGAAGTCGCCACTCGAGTACTCGCGCATTTCGTCGGGCTTCTCGATGCGCGTGCACCCGCTGTCGGGCAAATGGAAAGCGCACAAGGGCGTCGATTACGCAGCATCGACCGGCACCCCGATCCGCGCCGTGGCTGACGCCACCGTCGACTTCGCCGGCAACGGCAATGGTTACGGCAATATGGTCGTGCTCAAGCACTGGTCGGCGTACAGCACCGCCTATGCGCACATGAGCCGTATCGCGCCGGGTCTGCGCAAGGGCGCGAAGATCAACCAGGGCCAGGTCATCGGCTACGTTGGCTCGACCGGCTGGTCGACCGGCGCGCACCTGCACTACGAATTCCGTGTTGCAGGCGTGGCCAAGGATCCAAACCAGTACAAGTCGCTGGCACAGCAACCGCTGAACCAGGCTGAACTGTCACGTTTCCGCATGGCTGCAGCCGAGATGAATCACCGCTTCTCGCTGCTGGGTCCAAGCGGTTCGGCCATGGCCGCCCGCTAAGACAGCCTCACCCCTGTCCCGACGCCCTCCGCTGCATCTCGATGCCGGAGGGCGTTTTGTTTTGTATGGCATGATTTTTTCATAACACCATGACCGAGACCCCTTCCCTTTTCATTGGCCTGATGTCCGGCACCAGCCTCGACGGCGTCGATGGCGTGCTGGCCGACTTTTCCAATGGCGCGATTCGCACGCTCGCAGCCGCGTTCACGCCCTTCCCTGCCGACTTGCGCGATGAGCTGATGGCGCTTCAGGCGGCCAGCCACAACGAACTCGAACGTGAGGCGCTGGCTGCCAATGCGCTGGCGCTGGCGTATGCAGACTGCGTGCGCGCGTTGTTGCCGTCCAGCCCCGGAAAGGTCGCTGCTGTGGCCGTGCATGGCCAGACGATCCGCCACCGCCCCGAGCTGGGCTTTACGCGCCAGACCAACAATCCGGCGTTGCTGGCTGAACTGACCGGCCTGGACGTGATCGCCGACTTTCGCAGCCGCGATGTCGCTGCCGGCGGCCAGGGCGCGCCGCTCGTGCCGGCGTTTCATGCGGCCGCATTTGGTGCACCGGGCACCGCGCGCGTGGTCGTCAACATCGGTGGCATCGGCAATATCAGCGTGCTGCATGGCGACGGGCGCGTGACGGGCTTCGATACCGGTCCGGGCAATGTATTGATGGATCTGTGGATCGCGCGTCACCAAGGCCGTGCCTACGACGAGGATGGCGCCTGGGCCGCGAGCGGGACCGTGCACCCACCACTACTGGCAGCGTTGCTCGATGAGCCGTACTTCGGGCTACCGGCGCCCAAGAGCACGGGGCGCGACCTGTTTCATGCGGACTGGCTCGATGCCAGGCTGGCCGCTTTCCACGATGTCGCCCCGGCCGACGTCCAGGCCACGCTCACGCGCCTGACGGCTGTGACGATCGCACGCGCCATCCGTGATGAAGGCATCGCGCCGGATGCGGTATATATATGCGGTGGCGGTGCCTATAACGGCGCACTGCTGCGCGCCATCAGCGCCGAGCTCGACGGCGTGACGGTGGCGTCAACGGCCGAACTGGGCGTGGCGCCGAACCGGGTCGAGGCGTTGGCGTTCGCCTGGCTGGGCTGGCGCTTCACGCAGCGCGAACCGGGCAATCTGCCAGCTGTCACGGGCGCACGCGGCCTGCGCGTCCTGGGCGCGCTGTACCCGGCATGAACGCAAAAAAGCCCGCTTGACGCGGGCTTTTTTGATCCCCGGCGCTTGCCGGGTCACGCTGCGCAGCTTACGCCGAGAACGACGAACCGCAACCGCAGGTCGAGGTGGCGTTCGGGTTCTTGATCACGAACTGCGCGCCTTCGAGGTCATCCTTGTAATCGATCTCGGCGCCAACCAGGTACTGGTAGCTCATCGAGTCGATCAACAGCTGGACGCCTGCTTTTTCCATCGTCGTATCATCGTCGTTGATGATCTCGTCGAAGGTGAAGCCATACTGGAAGCCCGAGCAGCCGCCGCCCTGCACGAAAACACGCAGCTTGAGGTCGGGGTTGCCTTCTTCTTCGATCAGCTGGGCCACTTTCTGTGCCGCGCTGTCGGTGAAGTTGATTGGTACGGGAATCGTGTCGAAATCTACTACTTCGGCGACTGCGGTCATGGAATGCTCCTGGATAATCAAACTCCGCCCATTATAGACGGTTGGGGGAACTCATGCTGCCGACCCTCAGGGAAAGTCGGCCAGATGAGACACCAGTTGTCACTCAGACAGGGTACCGTCCCTCGATGATATCAAGAGGACATGATCCTTCTGCAAGCGCTGGTGCAGTAGCCTCGAATATGCGGCCAAGTGGCCGCAATTCAAGTCTGGCAGGCACCAGCGACGCCTGTTACGGCAGTAGCGCGATCTGTTTGAGACCAGTCGCTTCGTCCAGCCCGAACATCAGGTTCATGCACTGCACTGCCTGGCCCGATGCGCCCTTGACCAGATTGTCCTGCACCACCAGGATCACGACCGTGTCGCCGCCATCCGGGCGATGCAGCGCCAGGCGCAGCACGTTCGAGCCACGGGTCGAGCGCGTCTCAGGGTGCGAGCCGAACGGCATCACGTCGACGAACTCGCTGTCCTTATAGGCATCTTCGAACAGCGCCTGCAGCGCCGCATCGTCGATCTCCTGCGTCAGGCGCGCGTACAGCGTCGCGTGCATGCCGCGGATCATCGGCACCAGGTGCGGCGTGAAGATCAGGCCAACCTTCTGGTCGGTGAAGCGCGCCAGCTGGGCCGTCGTTTCCGGCGTGTGGCGGTGACCGCTCACACCGTAGGCCTTGAAGTTGTCGCTCGACTCGGAGAACAACGTGGCGATCTCGGCCTTGCGACCGGCGCCCGACACGCCCGACTTGCAGTCGGCGATCAGGTTGCCCGCGTCGATGATGCCGGCCTTGAGCAGCGGGTAGTAACCAAGCTGCATCGTGGTCGGGTAGCAGCCCGGATTGGCGATCAGGCGCGCGCCCTTGATCGCGTCACGGTTCAGCTCTGCCAGGCCATACACGGCTTCGTCGAGCAGCTCGGGCGCCGTATGGTCGATCTTGTACCATTTTTCGAACGTGGCCTGATCCTTCAGGCGGAAGTCGGCCGCCAGGTCGATCACTTTCACGCCGGCTGCCAGCAGCTCGGGCGCCTGCGCCATCGCCACGCCGTGCGGGGTGGCGAAGAACACGACGTCGCAGCTTTTCAGGTCGGCTTTATCGGGGCTCGAGAACGCCAGGTCGACGCGGCCGCGCAGCGACGGGAACATGTCGGCCACCGGCAGGCCGTCTTCCTTGCGCGACGTGATTGCCGTCAGTTGCACATCAGGGTGCACGGCCAACAGCCGCAGCAATTCCACGCCCGTGTATCCGGTGCCGCCAACGATGCCAACTTTGATCATGTTCTGTTCCTCGAGAATGGTAGAAAGGCCCTGCTTTCAGGACGAAGGGTGCATTTTAACAGCCTGGGAAATGCGGGGCGTAACGCTCTGTAAAGCAAAAAAGCCGCCCAACCTTGCGGTGGACGGCTTTTTTGGCACAGCGCCCGGAGGCGCCGGCAGAAACGAATTAACGCTTCGAGAATTGCTTTGCGCGACGTGCTTTGCGCAGACCAACTTTTTTACGCTCGACTTCACGCGCATCGCGGGTGACGAAGCCAGCACGGGCCAGGTCTGGCTTCAGTGCTGCGTCGTAGTCGATCAGAGCGCGGGTGATGCCGTGACGGACGGCGCCAGCCTGGCCCGACTCGCCGCCGCCGTGCACGTTGACTTTGATGTCAAAACGCTCGACGTTGCCGGTCAGTTCCAGCGGCTGGCGAATGACCATCAGGCCGGTTTCGCGCGAGAAGTATTCCGAAGCAGGCTTGCCGTTCACGATGATCAGGCCGGTGCCAGTTTTGATGAACACGCGAGCGACTGCACTCTTGCGACGGCCGGTGCCGTAGTTGTAGTTACCGATCATGTCAGTTCCTTAGAGGGTCAGTGCTTGTGGTTGCTGAGCAGCGTGTGGGTGCGAACCTTCCGCGTACACTTTCAGCTTCTTGATCATTGCGTAGCCGAGTGGGCCTTTAGGCAGCATGCCCTTGACCGCTTTCTCGAGTGCGCGACCTGGGAAACGCTGTTGCATTTTCAGGAAGTTCGTTTCGTAGATACCGCCCGGGTAGCCCGAGTGACGGTAGTACGTTTTTTCGGTGGCCTTGGTACCGGTCACACGCAGTTTGCCTGCATTGATCACAACGATGAAGTCACCGGTGTCGACGTGCGGGGTGAATTCCGGCTTGTGCTTGCCGCGCAGTCGGAGTGCCACTTCGCTGGCAACACGTCCGAGGACCAGGTCCGTCGCGTCAATGACAAACCAGTCGCGCTGGACTTCATGGCCCTTAGCGGAAAAAGTTTTCATGTTTATTCCAAAATAAAAAATTGCTCAAATGGTGGTTCCGCCCTGTACTTCAGCGGACTCGGCCTTGTTATCTTTTCCTGAGCAAACGGAAAGCCGACGATCATAACCTGCACGGGCACTGCCGTCAATCGCCATCTGGTGATTTTCAGGGGCCATTGCGGCCACAATCCCAACCCGGTCCGCATGCCTTGATGCATAGTTGAAACAATCGGTTGACCATAGAAACAGCGCGAACTTATCATCGTTGCAACCTGAGGAGATGTCGTGACGATATTCAAGATTTTGCCCGCCCTGCTGGCGCTGCCGCTGCTGCTGGCTGCGGGTAGCGCCAGCGCCGCCGCACCGGCCATGACGGACCGCAGCTGCCATCTGCCGGGTGTGGTCGAGGCGCTGCGCTGCGTGAGCGTGACGGTGCCGCTCGACCATGCGCAGCCACAAGGGCCGACCCTGGCCCTCCACGTGACGGTGGCGCCGGCATTCCGCCAGGGCAGTCGCAACGATCCGCTGTTCGTGCTGGCCGGTGGCCCGGGCCAGGCGGGCAGCGACGTGCTGGTGCTGCTCAAGGCAGCCTTCGACCGTGTGCGCGCCACGCGCGATATCGTCTTCATCGACCAGCGCGGCACCGGCCTGTCGGGCAAGCTCGGCTGCGCCAGCAAGCCCGAACACGACACCATGGGCGACGCCGAACTGATGGCCGAACTGCGCGCCTGCATCGCAGCCAACACCTCGCCGCTGCGCGCGTACACGACGCTGGCCGCCGCGCGCGACCTCGAACGCGTGCGCGTTGCGCTGGGCTACGGCGCGGTCAACCTGTGGGGTGGTTCGTACGGGACGCGCCTGGCGCAAACCTATGCCCGCGCCTATCCATCGAGCGTGCGCGCGCTCGTGCTCGACGGCGTGGCCGCGCCCGACCAGGTAATCCCGGCCGGCGGCCGCGACTCGCAGACCGCGCTCGACGGCGTGTTTGCCGCCTGCGCCAAGGACACCGCCTGCCACAAGGCGTACCCGAACCTGCGCGCCGAATTCGATGGACTGGTCAAGCGGCTCGAAGCGGGCGACCTGCGCCTGTCGCTGCCCAATCCGCGCACGGCCGAGCAGACCAGTTTCACGATGTCGTCCGACCGCTTCCTTGGCACCGTACACAACATCCTGTATGCGCCGGCCGATGCGCGGCGCCTGCCGTTTTTGATCCATAACGCGAGCCACGGGCGCTGGCAGCCGTTCATCGCGCGCCAGAACCTGGCCGGCGACTTTGGCAGCGACGCGAGCGTGTCGATGCTGCTGCACTTCGCGGTGGTGTGCGCCGAAGACGTGCCGCGCTTTACGCCCGAGCTGATGAAGGCTGACGCCGCCGTGCTGGCGCGGCCGCTGGCCGAGATGATGCCGAAGCTGTGCCGGGACGACATCAAGGTGCCGGTCGTGCCGTATGTCACGCCCACCAAGATCGACGCACCGGCCCTGCTGCTGTCGGGCGCGCTCGATCCGGTCACGCCGCCGCACCGCGCCGCGAGCGCCGCCAGGTCGATGGCGCACGCCCAGCAGATCGTGGTGGCCAATGCCGGCCATGGCGTCTCGCAACTGGGCTGCGCACCGCGCCTGTTGCGCGCTTTTCTCGACCATCCGCAGGCCAGGCTCGACGCAGCCTGCATGGCCGAGATCCCGGCGCCCACCTTCCAGCTCGGCAGCGCCGGGCCGCAACCCTGATATCCGGACACGCCATGATCGAAGTTCACGATGTACGCAAGGCCTTCGGCGCCGTCCAGGCGCTGGGCGGCGTTTCCTTTACTGCGCGCGATGGCCAGATCACTGCGCTGCTCGGCCCCAACGGCGCCGGCAAGACCACCCTGCTGCGCACGCTCGTCGGCCTGCTCAAACGCGACCACGGCAGCATCCTGATCGGCGGCGTCGACCCCGAACAGGACCCGATGGCGGTGCGCCGCAATATCGGCTTTCTCACCGACCAGTTCGGGTTGTACGAGCGCCTGACCACACGCGAATACCTGCATTATTTCGGCGAACTCAATGACATGCAGGCCCCGGCGCTGCGCACGCGCATCGGCGAAGTGGCCGAGCTGCTGGGCATGGAAGATATCCTGGATCGCCGGGCCAAGGGCTTCTCGCAGGGCCAGCGCATCAAGGTCGCGCTGGCGCGCACGCTGCTGCACCGCCCGCGCCACCTGCTGCTCGATGAACCGAGCCGCGGCCTGGACGTGATGAGCACGCGTGCACTGCGCACGGCGCTGAACGCGCTGCGCGAGGATGGCAGCTGCGTGATCATGGCCACCCACGTGATGCAGGAAGTGACGCACCTGTGCGACGACGTCATCGTCATCGCCAAGGGCCATACCGTGGCCCAGGGCTCGCCCGACGAATTGTGCCGGCGCACCGGCATCACCAACCTGGAGGACGCCTTCGTCAGCCTGGTCGGCACCGAAGAAGGCATCGCATGAAGTCCAAGATCCGGATCGTGTTTTTGAAAGAGCTGCGCGAGATGCTGCGCGAGCGCCGCACGCTGATGTTTTTGCTGGCCGC
Source organism: Oxalobacteraceae sp. CFBP 13730 (assembly GCA_014841835.1). Classification (GTDB taxonomy): domain Bacteria; phylum Pseudomonadota; class Gammaproteobacteria; order Burkholderiales; family Burkholderiaceae_D; genus Telluria. The sequence goes on from JACYUQ010000001.1 coordinate 1,330,163, forward strand.
GTCGCTGATGTACCCGGCCATCATCGGCCTGCTGCTGAACCAGATGATCGAGCGGAACACGCGCACCGAGCGTGAAGGCATCGAGATGGTTGTCATCGGCGGCGCCAAAGCGCCGACCTTGATGGCCCAGCTGCGCGAGCGCAGCGTGACCGTCACCGAGGCCGCGCCGATGAATGAGGACGCCATTGGCGAGCTGCTGCGCGCCAAAAAGACCGTCGCCGTGCTGCGCGTGACGGACGACTACGTCGCCAACTACCAGGCCATGCGCCCGGCGCGCCTGGAGCTGTGGTTCGATTCGTCCACCGAAAGCGGCCCGCAGCGGCGCGACGTCGAAGAGATCCTGCAGGCCTACAGCAGCAATATCGCCAGCGCGCGCCTGCTCGCGCACGGCGTCTCGCCCGCCACGCTCTCGCCCATCGAACTGCAGCGCCATGACACGGGCACCAATGCCTCGCGTTCGGCGATGGTCATCGGGGGCATCATCGGCATCCTGTTTTTGCCGGCGTTCTTCCTGAACCTGTCGGCGGCCGTCGACAGCACGGCGGGCGAGCGCGAACGGCGCTCGCTCGAAGTGTTGATGGCGCAGCCGGCCCGCAGCTGGGAACTGGTGGTCGGCAAATGGCTGGCCGCGAGCGTGCCGTCGCTGTTGGGCGTGACGCTGATCCTGTGCGTCGCGCACGCGATCCTGCGCTGGCTGCCACTCGAGGAAATCGGCATGTCGTGGAACCTGGGTTGGGGTGAGCTGATGCTCGTGTGCCTGGTCACGGTGCCGCTGTCGCTGCTCTCGAGTGCCCTGTACATTGGCCTGGCGATGAACGCCAAGACCTTCAAGGAAGCCCAGACCACGGTCAGCTTCGTGACGATCCTGCCCGTGATTCCGGGCTTTGTGGTGTCGTTCATGGAACTCAAGACCGCGACCTGGATGTACCTGGTGCCAATGCTGTCGAACCAGACCCTGGTCAAGGAACTGGCCAAGACGGGCGACATCGGCCCGCTGCCGTTCGTGCTGACGTTTTCATGCGCGCTGCTCCCGGCGCTGCTGGTGGTGGCATTCGCGAGCTGGCGCATGAAGAGCGAGAAATACGTGCTCGGTGTGTAATCCCGCCGTACAATCGAAGCCCCTTTTCACGAACACAGCACAGCGGAGCAGAACATGGATGTAAAAGTCAGCTGGAACGGCCCGTCGGGCATGAGCTTCCGGGCCCAGACGGGCAGCGGCCACATGGTGGCGATGGATGGTGCGCCGGAAGGCGGCGGCCACAATCTGGCGCCGCGCCCGATGGAGATGGTATTGATCGGCACCGGCGGCTGCGCCGCGTATGACGTGGTGTTGATCCTCAAGCGCGGGCGCGAAGACGTGCGCGGGTGCGACGTGACGCTGCAGGCCGAGCGCGCCGAGACCGATCCGAAGGTCTTCACGAAGATCAACTTCCACTTCGTGGTCACGGGCCGCAACCTGAAGCCGGCGGCCGTCGAACGCGCGGTGCAGCTATCGCATGACAAGTACTGCTCGGCGTCGGCCATGCTGGCCAAGACCGCCGAGATGACGCACTCGATCGAGATCGTCGAAGACTAGTTTGTAGAAAGTTAAACGGGGCCTCAGATGCGATAGGCGGCGGTGGTCATGACCTTGGCCATCGCCCGCATCGCCATCTTGACCGGCATCGGCAACGGGGCTGCGCCCATCGCCTGCGCGGCATCGGCGTGTGCGATTTCATCGACGCGCATCTGGTCGACGATCGCGCGCGATTTGGCGTCCTGCTGCGGCAGCAGTTCGAGGTGGCTGTTCAAGTGCGCCTCGACCTGGCGCTCGGTCTCCACCACGAAGCCCAGGCTAACCGGATCGCCGATCCGGGCCGCCACGGCGCCCATCACATAGGCGCCGGCATACCACAGCGGATTGAGCACGCTTGGCTGCGAACCCAGTTCGTCCAGCCGCTGCGCGCACCAGGCCAGGTGGTCTTCCTCTTCTTGCCCGGCTTCTTCGAACTGCGCGCGCAGTTGCGGCGTGTGGGCAAAGCTGGCCTGCGCATCGTACAGGGCCTGGGCGCACACTTCGCCCACATGGTTCACGCGCATCAGGCCTGCGCTGTGACGGCGCTCGGTGTCGGACAGCTCGCTGTCCATGGCGTGCGTGGCCGGGTTCGGGCGCGACATGGCAGTCACGCCGCCGACAACGCGCAAGGCCTTGTCGACGCCGACGATCAGGTGGTCCAGGGGGCTGATGAAACGATTCGCGGTCATGGCTGGCTCGGTAATCTAGTCGCTGAGGCCTTCATTATATGCCTTCCTTTGCGCGATCCACCCGACCAGCGGGCCTTCCGGCTCGATGCCCGAGATGTTCTTGGCCACGCCCAGGTTCAGTTCGAGCAGGTACGGCACCGACACCAGCGGCACGCCGGGGCAGTGGCGGGAAAACGCGTCCAGAAAACGTTCCGACTCCACGGTGGGCATCACCTTCTCGCCGCTCATGAACTGCAGCACACTGGTGATCGTGTGGCCCTTGCCCAGCGTGTGATAGACGAAGCGGTTGAATTCGCGGTCGACCGTCTTGAAGTCGATTTCGTCTTTCGTCATCAGGCCGGCCAGGTACACGAGGCCCAGGCCGACGCGGAACCAGTCGGTCGATTCGGCCCGGCTGCGCCCTTCGCGCATCAGGACCAGCAGTTTGTCTTGGGTGGCGGCATCCATGTTCCCATTATCCATAATTTGGGCTGGCGCGGGCCGCACACCCGTTGCGCGAGACAACAAATTTATAGAAAGAAACCCAGCATGCACCCTGTCACCGGATAATGCAGCCTGGGGCCCGCTTTGGCCCGTGCATCGCACCGTGCCGGTCCTGGCCGTGACGATTGAATACAATGCCAGTGTGAAAAAAGAGTAGCTGCGATGTAAATACATCACTGCAGCCAGGAGTTGTCATGCAATTAAAGATCCGCAATTTGTCCAAGACCTACGCCAACGGCGTGGTCGCGCTCGACCGTGTCACGCTGACGATCCCGGCCGGGATGTTCGGACTGCTCGGTCCGAACGGCGCGGGCAAATCGACGCTGATGCGGATCCTGGCCACGCTGCAGGAATGCGACGCCGGCTCGGTGTTCCTCGACGATATCGACGTGCTGGACGAAAAAGACGCGGTGCGCCGCATGCTCGGTTACCTGCCGCAGGATTTCGGCGTCTATCCCAAGGTCACGGCGTACGACCTGCTCGACCATTTCGCGCAGCTCAAGGGCCTGTCGCACCGGGCGCGTCGGCGCGAAGTCGTCGACGGCCTGCTGCAGCAGACCAATCTGTGGGACGTGCGCGCGCAGCGCCTGGGCACCTTTTCGGGCGGCATGCGCCAGCGCTTCGGCATCGCCCAGGCCTTGCTGGGCGACCCGCGCCTGATTATCGTCGACGAACCCACGGCGGGTCTGGATCCGCAGGAGCGCGTGCGCTTTCACAACCTGCTGTCGGACATCGGCGAAGAGCGTACCGTGCTGCTCTCGACCCACATCGTGTCCGACGTGGCCGACCTGTGCGCGAATATGGCGATCATCAACAAGGGACAGGTGCTGCTGTGCGGTGAGCCGCAAGAACTCATCTACGGGATCGAAGACTTCATTTGGGCACGCTTCGTCACCAAGGCCGAACTGCCGGCCTTCCAGGCGCGCCACAGCGTGATCTCGAGCCGCCTGCTCAGTGGCCGCACGCTGATCCATGTGTATGCCGAAGACGACCCGGGCGACGGCTTCGAGCCGGCCCGCGCGAGCCTGGACGACGTGTACTTCGCCACCATCGCCGGCCGTCATAATCCCGCCGCCGGGGACTGCTGACCGTGCGCGCACTGCTCGTCATTGCCCGTTTCGAGACCAGGCAGCGCCTGCGGCTGCTCTCGACCTGGGTATATTTCGCCGGCTTCCTGGCGCTCGGGATGCTGTGGATGGTGGCGTCGGGCGGCGCGTTTCGTGAGCTGTCGATCACGTTCGGCACCCGCATCGCGATCGACGGACCGCGCCAGATCGCACTGGCCACGGCGATGCTCGGCAGCCTCGGGGTCATCGTTGCGGCCGCCGTCATGGGCCGCGCGGTGCAGCAGGATTTCGAGCACGAGATGCACCACTTCTTTTTCAGCGCGCCGCTGCGCAAGGCCGACTACGTGTTCGGCCGCTTCCTGGGCGCGTATGCCACGCTGGCCGTGATCTTCGCCGGCATCGTGCTCGGCCTGTGGTTCGGCACGATGCTGCCCGGGATCGCGCCCGATCGCCTCGGCGGCGCGCCGCTGGCGGCCTGGCTGACGCCGTATCTGTTCACGCTCCTGCCCAACCTGTTCATCTTTGGCGCGATCTTCTTCGTGCTGGCCGCCCTCACCAGGCGCATGCTGCCCGTGTATGTGGCCAGCGTGATCATGACGCTCGGGTACACGGTTGCACCGTCGCTGGCGCGCGACCTCGATTTCAAGACGCTGGCCGCGCTGATCGACCCGTTCGGCACCACGGCCCTGATTCGCCTGACCGAATACTGGCCGCTGGCCGAGCGCAACGTGCGCCTGATTGCATTGACCGACGTGTATCTGGTCAACCGCGTGATCTGGGCCGGCTTCTCGCTGCTGGTGCTGCTGCTTGGCTACTGGCGTTTTCAGGCGGTTGGCGAAACGGAGAGCCAGACACGCGCACGCCGCAAGCTGGCGCCCGAGCCGCCGTCCGGCCTGACGCCGCCGTTGTCACGGGCAGCGCGCGATACCAGCACGCCGCCGGATTTCGCGGCCCGCAGCCTGGCCGTGCTGCTCGTCAAATCAAGCTGGGGCGAGCTGCGCGAATCGACCCGCAACGCGTACTTCGTGGCGCTGGCCACGGCCGGCGTGCTCGCACTGATCGCCAGCGCGCTTGACCTTGGCGCGATGTATGGCACGCCGACGTATCCCGTCACCTACATGATGCTGGAGCTGATCCGCGATGTAACCGGCCTGTTCGTGATCATCACGACCATCTTCTATGCCGGTGAACTGGTCTGGCGCGAGCGCGAGATGCGCACCAGCCAGATCCTCGATGCGCTGCCGGTGCCAAGCTGGCTGCCGCTGGCCAGCAAAACGCTGGCGCTGGTCGGGCTGCAAGCCTGCCTGCTGCTGGTCGCGATGGTCACGGCCATGCTGATCCAGCTGTTCAAGGGGTACTTCCAGCTCGAACCGGGCCTGTATCTGCAGGCGCTGTTTGCCATCATGCTGCCCCATTTCGCGCTGCTCGCAGTGCTGGCGATTGGAGTGCAGGTCATCGTCAACCACAAATACCTGGCCAACTTCGTCATGATCGGCTGGGTGCTGGCGGCGCTCGCCTTCAATGGCGCAGGTCTCGATCATCCGCTGGTCCTGTACGCGGTCTGGCCCGACCTGACCTATTCGGCGATGAACGGCTTTGGCCACTACCTGCTGCGCGAGCGCTTCTACCTGCTGTACTGGAGCGGCGCGGCCCTGATGCTGCTGGGCGCGGCGCGCGCGCTGTGGCAAAGGGGCGTCGATAGTGGCTGGCGCCAGCGCCTGCAGTTGGCGCGGCGCAGCTTGACGTTCCCGGTGCTGGCCACGATCGGCGCCGGCGCCGTCGTGTTCGCGGGCAGCGGCGCTTTCCTGGCCTGGGAAATGGCGCAGGGCGGCTACCTGAGCGCGCACCAGGCCGAGCAGCTGCGCGCCGACTACGAACAACGCTACCACCGCACCGCGTTCCTGCCGCAGCCGCGCATCACGGCCGTCAAGCTCGACACGGCCATCCATCCCGCCGCGCGTTCGCTGCAAGTCAAGGGCAGCTATCAGCTCGAAAACCGCAACAGCCGGCCGTTGTCGGACGTGGTGCTGTACCAGCAGCGCGGCGCGCGTCTGAACGTGACGTTCACGCAGCCGGCAACGCTGGCAGAGAGCGACCCGGAACGGGGTTTCTATCGCTACCGCCTGGCCACGCCGATGGCGCCGGGCGCGCGCATGGGCCTGGACTTCACGGTCGACTACGCGCCGCGCGGCCTGCTCGGCCTGGGCAGCGAGACGCCGGTGGTGGCCAACGGCACGTTCTTTACGGATGACGTCATGCCGCGCATCGGCTACCAGCCGACGGTGGAACTGCTCGACGAACGCGATCGCCGCCGCCACGGCCTGGCCCCGCGCGCGCGCATGGCCGCGCGCGACGATCCGGCGGCGCGCGCCAACCACCTGCTGGGCATGGACGCCGACTGGATCGACTTCGAGACCACCGTCAGCACGAGCGCCGACCAGATCGCGGTGGCGCCAGGCACCCTGGTACGCGAATGGAGCCAGGACGGCCGGCGCTACTTCCGTTACAAGATGGACCGCCCGATGCTGAACAACTACGCCTTCCAGTCGGCGCGCTACGAAGTGCACCACGAGCGCTGGCAGGACGTGACGATCGACGTGTATTACCACCCGGGTCACGACGCGAACGTCGAGCGCATGGTGCGCGGCGCCCAGGCCGGTCTCGATTACGGCGCGCGCAACTTCGCACGCTATCCTCTGCGCGAACTGCGCATCGTCGAATTCCCCCGTTACAGCAATATGGCCCACGCCTACCCGGGCGTGATCCCGTTCTCGGAAAGCGCCGGCTTCATTGCGCGCATCGATCCCGGCTCGCCGAAAGACCTCGACTACCCGTTCTACATCACTGCGCACGAGACGGCGCACCAGTGGTGGGGGCACCAGCTCATCGGCGCCAACACGCGCGGCAGCACGGTGCTCAGCGAAGGCGTGTCCGAGTACATGGCGCTGATGGTCATGCAGCGCGCCTACGGCGCGGGCAAGATGCGGCGTTTCCTGCGCTATGACCTCGACCGCTATCTGAGGGGCCGCGCAAACGAGCAGCGCAAGGAAGCGCCGCTGGCGCTCAACGAACAGCAGCCTTACATCCAGTACCAGAAAGGTGCGCTGGCGCTGTACCTGATGCAGGACATGCTGGGCGAGGATGTGGTCAACGGCGTGCTGCGTGGCCTGTTGGAGCAGCACGGCTACCAGGGCCCGCCCTACCCGACCGCATCAAGCCTGATCGACGGCCTGCGCGCCGTCACGCCGCCAGCCAAGGCCTATCTGGTCGACGACCTGTTCGAATCGATCGTGCTGTACGAGAACCGGGCCGACAGCGCCACGGCGCGCCGGCGCGCGGATGGCAAATACGAGGTGACGATCCGCGCCAGCGCCGGCAAGATGCGCGCTACCGACCAGGGCGAAGAGCAGCCAATGCCGTTACACGACTTCATCGAATTCGGCGTGGACGACAGCGATGGCAATCCCCTGGCGCGCGAACGGCGCCTCGTCAGCAAGGACGAACAGCAGATTACGCTGGTGGTCGATGGCGTCCCGGCGCGTGCCGGCATCGATCCCGATAACAAGTTGATCGATCGAAAACCGCGAGACAATATGTTGGCAGTCGACAAGCAGTAGTTCTCGCGCTATGATCAAATCAAAATATGGGGGAGGAAGCGTCATGTCAAACCTGGTCACGGAGATTACCGAAAAAATCCAGATGCTGAACGCAACAGAGAAGCAGCAAGTACTACACATGCTGCTGCAGGACATCGACGGGCCCGATCAGGACGCCGATGAAGCGTGGCGCAACGAAGTCGTGCGGCGCGTGCAAGCCATTCACAACGGCGAAGCAGCCATTCGCGCATTGAAGGAATGGCAGGACTGACAGCGTTCAGTCCGTCTCACAAAGAAAAAACCGCGGCATGCCGCGGTTTTTTTACGCCGGTCGGCGCTGGTTTATTTCGCCGCCGCCTTTTTGGCAGGTGCTTTCTTGGCCGCCGGCTTCTTGGCCACTGCCTTCTTGGCCGCAGGCGCTTTCTTGGCCGCTGGCTTGGCGGCCGCCTTGCGCGCTGCCTTCACCGGGGCGGCGGCACCGTCCACCGCTGCTTCGGCGTCTGCGGCGCCATCGGCGGCGCCGGCCTTGACCTTGGCGCCCGGCTTGGCCTTGCGCTCTTCGAACTCGAAGCTGATCTTGTTGTCCTTGCCACGCACCAGGAACGCCTTGAACGCGCGCCGCGTGCGCTGCGACACAAAGCCCGGCAGCAGGTCGGTCTTGCCTTCATTGAGCAGTTTGCTCATCTGTTCAGGCAGGATCTCCTGCTGCAGGATGATGCGGCCGCTGCGGAAATCGCACGTCTTTGGCTTGGCCACGCTGTGTTCGCACACATAGGCCAATGGCATTTCGAACACGCCGCCGGTGCACTTCGGGCACGGGCCGACCGGCGTCTGCCCGGTAAAGTCGACGCCTTCGCCGTCGGCGCCTTCATCGTCCTGGCCAAAGTCGAACTCGAGCTTGAAGTTCTTGATCTCTTCGTCGCGCACGATGCGCAGGATGGCGGCAAACGGGCGGCCCATTTTCGAGCGGAAGCCTTGCAGCGGGCCGATCGTGCGTTTTTCGAGCAGCTCTTCGACTTCGCTGATCTCGAACTGGCGGCTGCCCGGCGTTTTGCTCATCGAGAAATCGCACTTGGTGCAGGCAAAGCGGCGGTAGTTTTCCTTGACCACGCTCGCGCAGTTCGGGCACGGGGTGGTGAGCGTTGCGTAGTCGCCCGGGATCGTGTCGTTGCTGTATTCCTTGGCGCGCTTGACGATGATCTGGGTCATCTGGGCGATTTCGCGCATGAATTCTTCACGCGAGATCTTGCCCTTTTCCATTTGCGACAGCTTGAATTCCCATTCACCGGTCAGCTCGGGCGCGGTCAGTTCATTCACGCCCAGGCCGCGCAGCAAGGTCATCAGCTGCGATGCTTTTGCGGTCGGCATCAGCTCGCGGCCTTCGCGCAGCAGGTATTTCTCGGTCAGCAAGCCCTCGATGATGGCGGCGCGGGTGGCTGGCGTGCCCAGGCCCTTGCCGGCCATCGCGTCGCGCAGCTCGTCCGAGTCGATCAGCTTGCCAGCGCCTTCCATGGCCGACAGCAGCGTCGCTTCGTTGTAGCGCGCAGGCGGTTTGGTGACCAGGGCGTTGGCCGTGATTTTTTCGGTCAGGACTTTCTCGCCCTTGGCCACCGGCACCAGGTTGGCGCCATCCTTGTCGTCGCCCAGGTCCTTGCCATACACGGCCAGCCAGCCGGGATTGGTCATGACCTTGCCTTCGGTCTTGAACTGGTGGCCGGAGACTTCGGTGAAGCGCGTGGTGACCAGGAATTCAGCGGCCGGGAAGAACACGGCCAGGAAGCGGCGCGTGACCAGGTCGTACAGTTTCTGTTCCGGCTCGGACAGGTTTTTCGGCACGATGCCGGTCGGGATGATCGCGAAGTGATCCGAAATCTTGGTGTTGTCGAAAATGCGCTTGTTCGGCTTGACCCAGCCGCCCTTGGTCACTTGCTTGGCGAACTGATTGTAGTTATTGGTCTCGGCCAGCGCGACCAGCGTTTCCTTGACCGTGGCAATATAGTCCTCGGGCAAGTGGCGCGAATCGGTACGCGGGTAGGTCAGTACCTTGTGCTTTTCGTACAGCGCCTGGGCCAGACCCAGCGTGTTCTTGGCCGAAAAACCGAAACGGCCGTTGGCTTCGCGCTGCAGGCTGGTCAGGTCGAACAGCGCTGGCGCCATCGACGTGGTCGGTTTTGATTCTTCGGTGACGGCGCCCTGCTTGCCGCGGCAGGCAGAGGCGATCGAGTCGGCCGCGGTCTTGCTCCACAGGCGCTCGGCGCGCTTTTCGGGGTCGTTCTCGTCCTTCTTGAACTTCTGGTCGAGCCAGCGGCCTTCGTAGATTCCGGCGGCGCACACGAACTCGGCGCGCACTTCCCAGTAGTCGCGGGCGACGAATTTCTTGATCTTTTCTTCACGCTCGACCACGATCGACAGCGTCGGCGTCTGCACGCGACCGACGGTGGTCAGGTAGAAGCCGCCCTCTTTCGAGTTGAACGCCGTCATGGCGCGCGTGCCGTTGATGCCGATCAACCAGTCGGCTTCGGAGCGGCAGCGCGCGGCATCGGCCAGCGGCAGCATTTCTTCGTCGCTGCGCAGATTGGCGAAGCCGTCGCGGATCGCGCCGGCCGTCATCGACTGCAGCCACAGGCGCTTGACCGGTTGCTTGGCCTTCGCGTTCTGCGCAATCAGGCGGAAAATCAGTTCACCCTCGCGCCCGGCATCGCATGCGTTGATCAGCGTCGTGACATCCTTGCGCTTGATCAAACGATTCAGCACCTTCAGGCGCGATTCGGTCTTGGCGATCGGGTTGAGCGCGAAGTACGGCGGGATCATGGGCAGGTGCGTGAAGCTCCACTTGCCGCGCTTGACGTCGTGCTCTTCGGGCACGGCGATTTCGAGCAGGTGGCCAACAGCCGACGAGAGCACGAATTCGTCCGATTCGAAGTACTCATCGTGCTTGGTGAAGCCGCCCAGTGTCTTGGCGATGTCGTTCGCGACCGACGGCTTCTCGGCGATGATGAGGGATTTGGTCATAGTGTTTCTCGTCGTACTGTCTATATAGTGTGGGGCTTGCGCATCATACATGCTCAAGCTGGCGCTGGTGAAATTCCAGCCATCATGCCAGTTTGGTAACGTCCTGAAGGAAGCGGCCAATGATAAGCGGGTTCCCGCGCTTCCGGCAAGGGGCCGCCCCATGCTGGTGCATTCAGGCAGGTATGCCGGAAATACAAAACGGGGCGCGCAGCCCCGTTCAGTCGTTACCATTATTGCATTATCTTCAATGCAATAACCGCGGCTCCTGCTCGTCGTCATCGCTGAACAGATCGTCGAACATCAGCGCGTCCGGCTCCTTGCCCTGACTCCACAGCACCATCAACACGATGATCTTGAGTTTGCTCAATGCAATGGGCGATTCATCGCAGGCCAGTGCACGCTCGATGACGATTTCGCGCTGAATCGGGCCGAGCACCTTGGCGCTTTCGAGGAAGGCGATGAAGCCGATCGCCGCACTGCCGAGCTCGATGTATTCTTCGTCGACGTAGTAACGCGTGCCCGTGGACGCATCGATGGTTTCGGGCAGCGGCGCGTCGGTCAACCCGCCCAGCCAGTCGAGCGCCTCCGTGATTTCGATGTCATCGAAACCAACGGCGGAGAGCTTGCGCGCCAAGGCTGCCGGCTCGGGGCAGGCGTCGGGACGGTAGTACGTCTCGTAGAGATAGACCAGGATGTCGAACATAGTGACGCTACTGTAGCAGCTAAACTTCGTGAGGCACAAGTGGAGCACGCCCGCCACGCCGCACCGCGGAAAAACCGTTGTATCCAAGCCTTGTTCAATAAGCCACCTTATTAAAACCCATTAGAAACAAGCACATACCAATCGCATAATGCGAATTGACGAGCATGGCCGACGTGTCATCGCCGGTCATAAATACGCCTGCAACGGTGCTGTCAGCGCCAGATACGCTGCACCCGCCCGCCCGGCAACCGGGTCACGAAGCCGGCCAGTTCCAGCGCGAGCAGGCGCGCGCCGAGGGCGCCGGGATCGAGCGCCAGGCGGGCCAGCAGCTCGTCGAGCGCGACCGGTTCGTGGCCCAGGGCGTCAAGCAGGATGGGGTCGTCGCCCAACGCAGGCACAACCGCAGCCGCCTGCGGCAACCGTGCCAGCGGCGACACGCGCATGGCCATCAACACATCGTCCACCGTTTCGACCAGCTGTGCGCCTTCGCGGATCAGGCGATGACAGCCCTTGGTCAGCGCCGAATGGATGGAGCCGGGCAACGCGAACACGTCACGGCCCTGCTCGGCCGCCAGTTGCGCCGTGATCAGCGAGCCGGACTGCGCCGCGGCCTCGATCACCAGCACGCCGGCCGCCAGGCCGCTGATGATGCGGTTGCGGCGCGGGAAGTTGGCGCCCAGCGGCGGCGTACCCAGCGCGTATTCGCTGACGATGCAGCCCTGTTCGGCGATCCGGTGCGCGAGCGCACGGTTGCGCGCCGGATAGACACGATCCAGGCCCGTGCCGACAACGGCAATCGTCGAGCCGCCCCCGCGCAGCGCGCCCTCGTGCGCCGCCGTGTCGATTCCCAGCGCCAGCCCTGACACCACGCACAGTCCGGCGCCGGACAACGCCGCGGCGAACGATTCGGCATCCAACCGGCCCTGCACGCTCGCATTGCGGCTGCCCACGACCGCGATGAGCGGCTGCGCCAGCAAGTCGAGGTGGCCGCTGACATATAACAGCAGCGGCGGATCGGGGATCTGGGCCAGCGCCGGCGGATAGCGTGGATCGTGGAACGTGACGAGATGGTGATCAGGCGCGGCCAGCCAGGCCAGCGTGGCCGCGATAAGGGTCGCCAACTCGGGCGTGACGGGCGCGCAGATGGCACGCGCCTGGGCGGCCGTGACGTGGGCGCCCAGCGCTGCCGGACCGGCGCACAGGATGGCGCCGGGGGTGCCGAACACGGCCAGCAACGCGTGCACGCTGCGGCGCCCTACCCCGTCGGCCTGTTCCAGGCGCAGCCAGTCGGCGATCGGGGTGGCGTGCTGGGCAGGCGTTGGGCGGGGGTCCGTGGCCTGCACGGCGGGGTTACTCCGGTGATTTGACCACGTCGCCGACTTGCACGGGCGCTGTCACCGTCATGATCAAGCCGTATGAAACGTTCTTGAACACGCGGAAGATGAACAGGCTGCCATTTTGCTCGTCAGGCATTTTCAACTGGGCACGCCCCATGCCGAGGAAACCCCGGCTCGCCGGGTCGGCCACAGTCTTCCCGACATGATAGAGCTGCAGCACGGCGCCGACATCGAGTCCGTCAACCGCGCCCCGGTTGACAGTGACGACCTGGCTCTGGCCGGCGTAAGTCACGCCGGCGTAAATGGACATCACGCGCGCATCGATCGGTTGCAGCGGCGCATGCGGCACGTAATTGCGCACCGGCGTGGGTGGCTGCGGCACCAGCAGGTCGCCCACGCCCATCTCGCGCACGGTGTCGACGACCTGGAAGGTGTGCGCGTCGACGCCGGGGCCGGCCGGGGTGACGAGCTTGACGCTGCCCAGGAAGGCCGCTTCATGCGCCATCACCTTGCCGGTCTGCGGATCGCGCAGCACGGTGCCGGGGCGGAACACCTGATACACCGTGTCGTTCGTGAGCGTGCCATGGACGTACACGCGGTCGCCCATGCCCAGGTAGAAACGGCCTTCCTGCGAGGCGACGATGCGTGGCGCCCCGGCCAGCTCATCGGCTTCGACCACCAGCGGCTGGGTCAGGTACGGCTCGATGGCCCCGGCGGGAATCGACGGCACCGCGCCCTGGCCGGTGCCTTCGCTGCGCACCTGCGGCGACAGGCGCGTCAGCGGCGGCTGGCCACGGCCATCGCCATCTTCGCCGGGCCGGTTGAACGACAGGCGGCCGCGCGCGCGGTCGAACCAGATCACCTGGCCCGGATAGATCCAGTGCGGGTTGCGGATTTCATCACGGTTCATGCCCCAGACCTGTGGCCAGCACCATGGGTTGCGCAAGAACTTGCCAGAAATGTCCCAGAGGGTGTCGCGCTTGACGACGACGTGCTTGTCGGGGGCGTCGGGGCGGAACGCGCAGGCCGCCGACGGGGCTGCGGCATTCGTCTGGGCCACGGCGGCGCCGCTGGCGGCGCAGGCCAGCAAGGCCACCGCTGCAGCATGGGCCATGACTGTGCTAAAATTTTTCATTGAAGACGTCCGTTAAGTCCGGCGTTAAGACAGCGTAAATCCGAATACGATTGCAGGCCGCGCGGCTATTGCGCCCGGCCGCGGCGCCAGAAGCATCACGACGTACCGCTCCCCGCCCACGGAAGGGTTGCTGTATAGAATCAAATTCTGCACACAATTGCCTGAACTAGCAAGACAAACCGGCGTTTGTCCTGCGGGGCGTGTGGCGCATTTGCTGTCTGAAATTGCCCGCGCTCTAGCCCCCCGTCAACCGCACCCACCTCTCGAAATCCGAACTGATCATGGCCCTACTCGACATCCTTCGCTATCCCGACCCACGCCTGCACAAGATTGCCACGCCAGTGACCGAATTCGGCACCGAGCGCCTGCGCACCCTGGTCGCCGACATGGCCGACACCATGTATGACGCGCCCGGCGTTGGCCTGGCCGCGAGCCAGGTGGACGTGCATGAGCAAGTCGTCACGATCGACGTCACCGAAGCGCAGGACGATCTGATGGTGTTCATCAATCCTGAAATCACCTGGTCGAGCGACGAGCGCGCCGTGTACGACGAAGGCTGCCTGTCGGTGCCGGGCGTGTACGATGGCGTCGAGCGGCCGTCGCGCGTGAAGGTGCGCGCCTTCGATCTCGAGGGCAAGGAATTCACGGTCGACGCCGATGGCCTGCTGGCCGTCTGCATCCAGCACGAGATGGATCACCTCAAGGGCAAGGTGTTTGTCGAATACCTGTCGCCGCTGAAACGCAACCGCATCAAGGCCAAGCTGCAGAAAGAAGAGCGCGGCCTGGCGCGTGAAGCGGCCCAGCGCGGCGCGCGTCGTTGATGAAGGTCGTCTTTGCCGGCACGCCGGAGTTTGCCGCCGTCGCCCTGCGTGCGATCCACGAAGCCGGCTTCACCGTTCCGCTGGTGCTCACTCAGCCCGACCGCCCGGCCGGGCGCGGGATGCAGTTGCAGGCTTCCAGCGTCAAGCAATACGCGCTGGCGCATGGCATGCCGGTCGCACAGCCGCTGTCGCTGCGCACCGACAGCAAGGACCCCGAACGCGCCGAACAGGCACGCGCGGCCCATGCGCAGCTGCTGGCACTGGACTATGACGTGATGGTGGTGGCGGCCTATGGCCTGATCCTGCCCCGCAGCACGCTCGACATCCGCCCCTGCATCAATATTCACGGCTCGCTGCTGCCACGCTGGCGGGGCGCCGCGCCGATCCACCGCGCGATCGAGGCGGGCGACGTCGATGCTGGCGTGACCATCATGGAAATGGAAGAAGGCCTCGACACCGGCCCGATGCTGCTGATGGAAGGCTTGCCGATCGAGGCCACCGACACCACCGGCACGCTGCACGACAAGGTGGCGGCGCTGGGCGCGCGCATGATCGTCGAGGCGCTGCACAAGATGGCCGCCGGCGAGCTGGTCGCCACGCCGCAGCCAGAAGCCGGCGTGACCTACGCGGCCAAGATCACGAAAGAAGAAGCCAGGCTCGATTTCGCACTGTCGGCGGACGTCCTGGCGCGCAAGGTCCGTGCGTTCAATCCGTTTCCCGGTGCGAATGGCGTGGTCGATGGCGTGGCGGTCAAGATCTGGCATGCCGTTGCAGTGGAAGGCAGCGGCGCACCGGGCCAGGTGCTGCAGGCCGATGCAGGCGGGATCGTGGTGGCGTGTGGCGCGGGCGCGCTACGCCTGACCGAGCTGCAAAAACCGGGCGGCAAGCGCCTGGCGGCAGCAGAATTCCTGAAGGGCTTTGCGCTGACGGGACTGCAATTCAGCTAACGAAGCACGCGCTTCGAATACGACAAGGCAGCCCACGGGCTGCCGTTTTTGTCTTCACGCCATGAAAAAGGCGCCTCGCCGGCGCCTTGCAACTGCTTAGTCTGCCTGCGAATCACGCTCGGCATCCATGTGCTCACGCAAAACCTGGTTGATGCGGGTCTGATAGCCAGGACCTGCGGCCTTGAACCATTCAAGCATATCCACATCCAGGCGGATCGTGACGATTTGTTTCACACCATTGCTGGCGACTTGAGGTTTCGACGATGCTGCTGGCTCCGGGTTGCGGTCCATCGGCTGATCCCAGTCCGGTCGATATTCTTTGTTCATGCGTTATCCCATCTATTCACGCCACTCGCGGTGGCTTGACTTGATTGTCGTCTCACCATGTAACGTAAAGATTGCTGCACAACTGTGAATTGTAACGCCATGTAACACATTGCATGTTACATACAAAAGGATACATACACAGGGTCAACTTTTAGCGATATCAACGGCCTGGCGTATAATCGTAGACCGCCCAACAGGCAACATCTTCAAGCCGCCCTCCTCGAAAGACCTCACCATGAACGCCCGCTCCAACGCCATTTCGCCGATCGAAACCCAGCTGCGTGACATCCTCGCGCGCCGTATCATGATCCTGGATGGCGCGATGGGCACGATCATCCAGCAGTACAAGCTCGATGAAGCGGCGTATCGCGGCGAGCGGTTTGCGACGTTCGCTGCGCCCGAAGGCAGTGGCGCGCGCGAACTGTTCGTCAAGGGCAACAACGAGCTGCTGACGCTGACGCAGCCGCAAATCATCCAGGAAATCCACGAACGCTATCTGGCTGCCGGCGCCGACCTGCTTGAAACAAACACGTTCGGTGCGACCGGCGTGGCGCAGGACGACTATCACATGGCGCACCTGGCTTACGAGATGAACGTGCAAGCGGCCCGACTCGCGCGCGCTGCCTGCGACAAGTACTCGACGCCAGACAAGCCGCGCTTCGTCGCCGGCGCGCTGGGCCCGACGCCCAAGACCGCGTCGATTTCGCCCGACGTGAACGACCCGGCGGCGCGCAACGTAACGTTCGACCAGCTGGTCGCGTCATACCATGAGCAGGTGCGCGGCCTGGTCGACGGCGGCGCCGACGTGCTGCTGGTCGAGACGATCTTCGATACGCTCAACTGCAAGGCGGCGCTGTTTGCGATCGACCTGTACTTCGACGAACACCCGGACGTGCCGCGCCTGCCCCTGATGATCTCGGGCACCGTGACCGATGCGTCGGGCCGCATCCTGTCGGGCCAGACCGTGCCCGCCTTCTGGAATTCGGTGCGCCACGCCAAGCCGCTGACCATTGGCCTGAATTGCGCACTGGGCGCCGCCCTGATGCGCCCGTACGCGCAAGAGCTGTCGAACATCGCCGACACCTTCGTCTGCATCTACCCGAACGCCGGCCTGCCCAACCCGATGAGCGACACGGGCTTTGACGAACTGCCCGCAGACACGTCCGCGTTGCTGCGCGAATTCGCCGATGCGGGCTTCATCAATATCGCCGGCGGCTGCTGCGGCACGACGCCGGAGCACATCAACGCGATCGCGACCATCCTCGAGCAGCACGCGCCACGCACGATCCCCGAGATCCCGGTGGCAATGCGCCTGTCGGGTCTGGAGCCGTTCACGATCGACGAGTCGTCGCTGTTCGTCAACGTCGGCGAGCGCACCAACGTGACGGGCTCGAAAGCGTTTGCGCGCATGATCCTCAACGAGCAGTTCGACGAGGCGCTGTCGGTCGCACGCCAGCAGGTCGAGAACGGCGCCCAGGTCATCGACATCAATATGGACGAAGCGATGCTCGACTCGCAGGCGGCCATGACGCGCTTTTTGAACCTGATCGCATCGGAACCCGATATCTCGCGCGTGCCGGTGATGATCGACTCGTCGAAGTGGTCGGTGATCGAGGCGGGCCTGAAGTGCGTGCAGGGCAAGGCGATCGTCAACTCGATCTCGATGAAGGAAGGCGAAGCGGAATTCATTCGCCAGGCGGTCCTGTGCCGCCGCTACGGCGCGGCCGTGATCGTGATGGCGTTCGACGAACAGGGCCAGGCCGATACGTTCGCGCGCAAGACCGAGATCTGCGGCCGCGCCTATAAAGTGCTGACCGAGCAGGTGGGCTTCCCGCCCGAAGACATCATTTTTGACCCGAACATTTTCGCGATCGCCACCGGCATCGAAGAACACGACAACTACGCGAACGACTTCATCGAAGCGTGCCAGTGGATCCGCGACAATCTGCCGTACGCGAAGATCTCGGGCGGCGTGTCGAACGTGTCGTTCAGCTTCCGCGGCAACGATCCGGCGCGTGAAGCGATCCACACCGTGTTCCTGTACCACGCGATCAAGGCGGGCCTGACGATGGGTATCGTCAACGCCGGCATGGTCGGTGTCTACGACAACCTGGCGCCCGAACTGCGCGAGCGCGTCGAGGACGTCGTGCTCAATCGCCGCAAGGACGCCACCGAACGCATGATCGAGATCGCCGGTACGCTGAAAGCCGGTGGCAACAAGCAGGAGCAGAACCTCGAGTGGCGTGAAGCGGCGGTCGAGCAGCGCCTGGCGCACGCGCTGGTGCATGGCATCACGCAGTGGATCGTCGAGGACACCGAAGAAATGCGCCAGCAGGTGCTGGCGTCAAAAGGCCGCCCGATCCACGTGATCGAAGGCCCGCTGATGGACGGCATGAACATCGTCGGCGACCTGTTCGGCCAAGGCAAGATGTTCCTGCCGCAGGTGGTGAAATCGGCGCGCGTGATGAAGCAGGCCGTGGCGCACCTGGTGCCGTTCATCGAAGAAGAAAAGGCACTTGAAGAAGCGCGCACCGGCATCGTCTCCAAGCCCAAGGGCAAGATGGTGATCGCCACCGTCAAGGGCGACGTGCACGACATCGGCAAGAACATCGTCTCGGTGGTCATGCAGTGCAATAACTTCGAGATCGTGAATATGGGCGTGATGGTGCCGTGCGCCGACATCCTTGCGCGTGCGAAGGAAGAAAACGCCGACATGGTGGGCCTGTCGGGCCTGATCACGCCATCGCTCGAAGAAATGGCGCACGTGGCGCGCGAAATGCAGCGCGATCCGTACTTCCGCGACCGCAAGATGCCGCTCCTGATCGGCGGCGCGACCACCAGCCGCGCGCACACGGCCGTGAAGATCGCGCCGTTCTACGACGGCCCGGTCGTGTACGTGCCGGATGCATCGCGTTCGGTGTCGGTCGGCCAGTCGCTGGTCACGGACGACACGCGCGACGCCTACATCATCGAACTGGCGCAGGACTACGAACGCATCCGCATCCAGCACGCCAGCAAAAAGGCGCTGCCGATGCTCACGCTCGAACAGGCCCGTGCCAACAAGGCGCGCCTCGATTTCGCACCGGTAAAACCGAAGTTCATTGGCCGCCGCATCTTCAAGAACGTCGACCTGGGCATGATCGCGCGCTACATCGACTGGGGCCCGTTCTTCCAGACCTGGGACCTGGCCGGCCCCTTCCCCGCCATCCTCACCGACCCGGTCGTGGGCGATGCCGCCAGCAAGGTGTTTGCCGAAGGCCAGGCAATGCTCAAGCGGATCATCGAAGGCCGCTGGCTGTCGGCCAACGGCGTCATCGCGCTGCTGCCGGCGAACACGGTGCATGACGACGACATCGAAATCTACACCGACGAATCGCGCTCGCAAGTGGCGCTGACCTGGTACGGCCTGCGCCAGCAGGGCGTGAAACCCATGGTGAACGGCGAGCAGCGCCCGAACCAGTGCATCGCCGACTTCATCGCGCCAAAGGACAGCGGCATTGCCGACTACATCGGCATGTTCGCCGTGACGGCCGGCCTGGGCATCGAGAAGCACGAGCAGCGTTTCGAAGCCGCGCACGACGACTACTCGTCGATCATGCTCAAGTCGCTGGCCGACCGCCTGGCCGAAGCGTTCGCCGAATATCTGCACGAGCGCGTGCGCACCGACCTGTGGGGTTACGCCGTCGGCGAAGACCTGAGCAACGAAGCGCTGATCGCCGAAAAATACCTGGGCATCCGCCCCGCCCCCGGCTACCCGGCCTGCCCCGAGCACACCGTCAAAGCAGACATTTTCGCCACGCTGCAAGCCGAAGAAATCGGCATGCAACTGACCGAGTCCTACGCCATGTACCCCGGCGCCGCCGTCTCCGGCTTCTACCTGGCCCACCCCGACTCAAAATACTTCGTTGTCGGCAAGATCGCCAACGACCAGGTCGACGACATGGCCAGCCGCCGCAACATGGACAAACAAGAAGTCGAACGCCACCTGGCCCCCAACCTCTCCTGACCCAAATAGGGTCAGAGTAGAATTAATTAGTAATTTTTTCTGAGATCACTAATTTTAATTAGGGTTAGAGTCGAATTATTGAGCAATTGCTCTCGCTAATAGCGGTCTCGGCCATTTGCGGCCTTGCGGATTGGAAAAGTTGTCAAACAATTCGACTCTGACCCTAATTGTTGGGTAATTGCTTTTCTGGGCTGGGGATGCAAAACGGGCCGGCAGGTTATCCTGACGGCCCGTTTCGGGGTGATGTTGTTGGCGGATCAGATCGCGTAGCGTACGACCTTGTCGCTCCATTCGAATGCGGCCACTTCGAGCTCGGCCAGGTCGTCGCCATCGAAGGCCAGTGACTTCAGCCCTGCCAGCATATCGTCCTGCTCGTCGTCCATGCGCTCGATCGATTCGGCCAGCTTGAGCAGTTCGCCAAAGAAGCCCGTGCGGTTCAGGAGCGCAGCGCGTACTTCGTCGATCACGGGGATTTGTTCGACGATGTCGCGCATCGGAATGCAGAACAACGTGTCCATCAACGACATCATGCCGACCGTAAACGCGATGTCGGCAACGTTGCGCTGCCCCGGGCGCATGCGCTGGGCCAGCAGCTCCATCAGGCGCGCGCGTGTCGTGGCCAGCATCAGGAGCGGACTCTGGCTGTGGCCACGCACGTCGGGCTCGGCAAACAGCAGGATCTGCAGCCAGCGCTGCAACTGGCGCCGGCCCAGCAGGGTCAAGGCCTGGCTGATCGATTCGATGCGCCGCCCTGCGCCGACGGCCGGCGTATTCACCAGGCGCAGCAGGTTCAGGCCGATCGTCACTTCACGTTTGACCACCTGCTCGATCTCGGCATTGTCGGCGTCCGACATGATCAGGTTCATCAGGTCGAGCACCGTCGTCTGCGATGGCGACAGCTTGCGCCCCGCGATCACCGATGGCTTGGCAAAGTAATACCCCTGGAAATAGTCGAAGCCGACGTCCAGGCAGGTACGGTATTCGGTCAGGTTCTCGACCTTCTCGGCCACCAGCCGCTTGCCGGTGGTGCGCAGGCGCGGCGCGAGCGACAGCATCGTCACGAGCGGCAACGCGCGCAGGTCCATCTTGACGAAGTCGATCACCGGCAGCAAACGCGACAGCGCCGCGCCATGGGCCGAGGCTTCGGCAGCAAAGCGAAAGCCGTGCGCCGCCAGATGCGTCATGCGATTGATGACGTCGACATCGGGCTCGACCGAGCTGACAATGTCCAGCACCGTGCGCTCGCGCGGCATGAACGCGAACATGTCGCTCATCAGCGCTTCCTTGTCGACATTGATGAACGCGGTGGCATCGCCAATCGCGCGCGGCAGGCCGAGCTGGGATGCATGGTGGATGACGCTGGCGCTGGCCGACAGGCCGGACTCGAACTCGGCCGGCCCCTGGGCACTGCCCCGGAACAGCAATTCGTAACCAAACAATGCCTGGTTACGGTCCAGCACTGGCTGGCGCGCGAGGAAGAAATTGCGCATGCGCAGTGGCTGGGATGCCTCGTCGAGGCGGGCTGTATCGGTCATGTCATTCTCAATATCGCGGCAACTAATCTACTTTACCGCATCCGAATGACAGTTGGGTTTCCTAAAATAAATTTTTTGTGAGAATGTTGGGGAACGATCAACCTATTGACAGTGTCGCCACGTCCTGCGGCAGACCATCGACGAACACTTTCAGCTCGCCCGGTGCGAAATGGGTCCATGCCTCGTTCGTCGTCAGCGGTTCAGTCACGATGATGGCGACCCGGTCATCGGGCGTCGTCACCTGCGAAAAGTCGACCGACAGGTCTTCGTCCGACAGGCAGGCCGTCACGAACGGGTGCTTGCGCACGACGTAGCACAGCTTGGTCGAGCAATGCGTGTACAGCGCGGTGCCATCGGACAGCATCATGTTGAAGGTGCCATGGGTGGCGATGCCGGGAATGATGCGCTCGAGCGCCCCGGCCAGCGCCGTACGTGTCGGCGCCGTATCGCCAAACTCGCGGCGCAGGCTTTGCAGCAGGAAGCAGAAGGCCAGCTCGCTGTCGGTCGTGCCCACGGGCCGGAATGCGCCATCGAGCACGGGGGCAAAGCCCTTGAGGTCGCCATTGTGGGCGAACACCCAGTAGCGGCCCCACAATTCGCGCACGAACGGATGACAGTTTTCCAGTGCCACCTGGCCGACGGTGGCCTTGCGGATATGGGCAATGACGTTGGTGGACTTGATCGGGTAACGCTTGATCAGCTCGGCGATCGGCGAAGCAACGGCCGCCTGGTGATCGACGAAGTGGCGTACGCCGCTACCTTCGAAGAACGCGATCCCCCAGCCATCGTGGTGGGTATCGGTGTGGCCGCCGCGGTGGGCGAAGCCGGTAAAAGAAAAGACAATGTCAGTCGGGACATTGCAGTTCATTCCAAGTAACTGGCACATGGGTACAGCTTCGTATGCTACTGAAATGAAAGCGCCATCACCTTGGCTGGCGATGGCGCGGCGGGTACTTCACCAGCGGCTTAATGCAGCACCACCGGTTGGCTCATGAGCGTGTCGTACTCGCCCAGGAATTCGTCGATTTCTTCCATCGTCGGTTCGCTGGCGATCAGGTTGTTGACATCGCGTCGGAACGATTGCGCGAGTCGGCCGCCGATGAACGCTTCGCGCCGGCCGGCCTTGTCGACGATCTCGAAGCCACCAAAGCGCAGTGCTTCGAGTTCACGGTCGACACCGAATTCGACGACGCTGTACTGTTCACTGTTGTAGATCATGTTCATGTTGACTCCTTCGATCAGAAAGTTGGTGCCAACCTGCCGGGTGGCGGCAAATGGCAGGCTGTTCACTTCGATAAAGAGGTGGGGCTGGCCAGCTGGATTTCAAGTGAGCGCGCCAGTAAAGCTCAGGCGTGCACGACGGGATCCAGGGCCAACAGCTGATCGTATGGCGGTGCCGCAAGCCACGATCGCAACTGATCAAGGTGTTCGCTGCTCGCCAGACCGATAAACAGGCGCCGAGGGCGTTGGCGCAGCAGACGATTCAATGTTACACGCAAAACCAGATTGCCGTCGCAGCACAGGCAGCCCGGGGCAATGCGCATCACCTGGAGGTTGGGACCGGTTTCAAGGGGTGTGGCCGCCACGCCCAGGCCTTCGAGGATGACAGCGTCGAACGGGATGGCGGGCGCCGGCAGGCGGCTTGCGGGAGAAGCTGGTCCGTCAGCAACGAGGCTGCTGACGGACGCAGAAGATGCAGACGCTGCATCGAAGGGCGTGGCCAACAGCGCCGCAATGGCCCCTTCGCGCGCCGCCGCCGTCGAACCGGTAACGAGACTGGTGGCCGCGCGGGCCATCAGCCCCCTTTCTTGGCCAGCTTGCCCGGCTCGACGCCCAGCTGCTTGAGCTTGCGATACAGGTGGGTGCGCTCCAGGCCCGTCTTTTCGGCCACGCGCGTCATGCTGCCGCCTTCGCGGCCCAAGTGGTGTTCGAAGTACATACGCTCGAACGCATCGCGTGCTTCGCGCAGCGGCAGGTCGAACGACAGCGTGTAGCCGGTGCCCTCGCCCTGCGACATGGCATGCACGAGGCGCGCGCCATTGCCAAGGGGCGCGCCGAGGCCCGGTTGTGCATTGGCCGATGCGAACATCGGCGCCGATGGCGAGGCCGACGTCGACGCAGCGCTGCCGCCATCGAGGCCCATGCTCGGGACGCTCGGTGCGATCGGGCGCGGTGGCGCCATCGGCGCACGTGCGACTTCCTGCGCGCGGCTCAGGCCCTGCTGCACGGCCTTGAGCAGCTTTTGCAGCGCGATCGGTTTCTCGAGGAAGTTCAGCGCGCCGATGCGCGTTGCTTCGACTGCGGTGTCGATGGTCGCGTGACCCGACATCATGATGACCGGCATGGTCAACAGGCCGTCGCGCTGCCATTCCTTGAGCAGCGTGACGCCATCGGTGTCAGGCATCCAGATATCGAGCAGCACGAGATCCGGGGCGCCGGCCGCGCGCGCCTCGCGCGCCTGCTGCGCGTTCTCGGCCAGGGTGATGGCATGACCTTCGTCACCGAGAATCTCGGACAACAGCTCCCGGATTCCCATTTCATCGTCAACTACCAGTATGTTCGCCATCTCTTCTACCTTCCTGATCTTCTACCCGACGTGTGTGCAATTTTATAAGTTTTTTGCACTGAAGGGGAGTTCGAAAAACCATTACGAGCGGAGCCACGATCGGCCGGAAAAACGCACTGTACTGACAAACACGGTGCCGTGTCCTGCCGGCGGTGCGATTGGCAGGGCAACACGCAGCCGCTTGTTCAGTTGTCCTTAAGCCAAGCTTGCTTCGGGAGCTAACTTTAACAGCAAAATCGACACTGCTGCGCCAGTTCCATCGCTGCGGTTTCCGACATCGATGCGGCCACCGTGTTCGTCGATGATTTTCTTGACCATCGGGAGGCCAAGGCCCGTGCCGCGCGCCTTGGTCGTGACGTACGGTTCGAACGCGCGCGCCAGGATGCGGGGCGCGAAACCGGGCCCATTGTCGACGATCGCCAGCCGCACCGCGGTGCCGGCAAAGCCGCCGGTGCCCGTGTACTGGATCGCCTCGGTCGTGATGTCCACGCGCGGCGCGGGTGCATCCGGCCCGCGCTCGACCAATGCATCCTGCGCGTTCTGAACCAGGTTGTGGATCACCTGGCGCAACTGGGTCGCGTCGCCCATCACGCGCGGCAGGTCCGGCGCGAGGTTCGCATGAATGATGTCGCTGCCATCGTCGGCCAGGTACAGGCTGAGGATCTCGGCGATCAGGCCATTCAGGTCGAGCTGGTCGAGCATCGCCGGCGGCGTGCGTGCATAGTCGCGGAAGTCGTCGACCATGCGCTTCATCGCATCGACCTGGTTGACGATCGTGGTGGTGCCGCGCTGGAGCAGGTCGGCCTGCGCTTGCGGCAGGTGCTCGGCCAGCTTCATCTGCATGCGTTCGGCCGCCAGTTGAATCGGCGTGAGCGGATTCTTGATTTCGTGCGCCAGGCGGCGCGCCACCTCGCCCCAGGCCACCGAGCGCTGGGCCGTGATCACGTCCGAGATATCGTCGAACACGACGATGAAGCCGCTGTCGGCACCCACCGGCAGGCGCGAGCCGCGCGCCAGCAGCACGATGTCGTGCTCCTGTTCGTCGGCGGCGCCGGTCTTGCGCTGGGCGTCGCGCGGGATCTCGATCTGCTGCTGCCAGTGCGCACGCTTGCGGCGCTCGGCCGCCACGTGGGCGCTTTGCGCCGAGAACGAGCGCGCGACCGTGTTCGAAAAATGTTCGAGGCCGGCGATGCGGTTCAGCGGCCCCGCCATCGCGCCCGGCTCGATCTGCAGGATGCGGTAGGCGGCATCGTTCGAGTTGACCACGATGCCTTCGGCATCGAGCACGATCACGCCGGCCGACATATTCGCCAGCACCGATTCCAGGTGGGCCTTGGCGCTTTGCAGCGCGGCGCGGTTGCGCTCCACGGCGCTTCTGGCCTCGAATAACTGCCCCGTCATCGCATTGAAGGATCGGGTCAAGGTGCCCAGTTCATCGTTGGTCTCGACGATCGGGCGCGGCGACAGGTCGCCCTCGGCCACCGCCTGCGTGCCTTCGGCCAGCACCAGCAGCGGCTGCGCGAGGTTGCCGGCGATAAGGAAAGCGCTGCCGATTGCCCCGAAGATCGCCAGCAGCAGCGTCAGGGTCAAGGTCACGATGTACATCTTGCGCAGGCCGGTGCGCGCTTCGAGGCGCAGCCGGTATTCGGTGGAGGCCGAGCGCAGCACCTCGGCGTTCGAGGCCAGGCCGACCGGCACCGCCTGCAGCAGTTGTAGGTAGCGCTGCTGCACGCCGGGCGGTTCGGGCACGGCCATCACCACGCGCAGACGCAGTCCGGTCACGGCATCGAGCGCATTCGAGGCGCCGTCTGCGGCCTCGTCGCCCGCATCGGCAGGGCCGACGCCGCCCTCGGCCTGGGCATACCCGCCGGGCATCCCGGCGCTGCGCAGCATGCGTTCATTGGGTGCGTCGGCAGCCAGGTTGGCGCCGCGGTCTTCGGTGGCGGCTGACAGCACGGCGCCGTTGGCGTCGACCAGCATCACGCTTTGCAGGCCGCTGGTGTCAGCCAGCAGGCGCGCCAGCACGGGTTGCGCGGTCATGTCGCTCTGCCCTGCCAGCGTGGCGGCGGCAGTCTGCGCGGTGGCGCCCAGTTCGGACAGCGATTCGTCGAGCGCGGCGCGGCCCAGGTTCAGGCCCGATTCGATGGCCGATTCGATCTTGACGTCAAACCACGAGTCAATGGAGTGCGACACGAACTGCACCGACACGATGAAGATCACGAGACCCGGGAGGATGCCGATGCCGGCAAACAGCAGCACCAGTCGCGCCATGAGCCGGGAGCCGAACTTGCCGGCCTTGTAGCGGGAATACAGGCGCCCCAGCGCCACGACCACGACGATCAGGAGCAGGAACGCCATCGCGGCGGTCAGGCCCAGCAGCCAGCTGTAGTAACGGCCGAAGAAGCCGGAATTGTCGGACGCACCGGCCAGCAGGAACAGCAGGATCGAGACGATCGCGCCGCCGACGATCAGCGCATAGCGCACCCCACCGCTGATCACTTCACTCCGCACGGTAGGTGAAGGTCTTTCGGCTGGAAGTCAGGCGCCAGTCCGAGTCGTTGAAGGCATTGACCTGCAACGGCTTTTGCAGGTACTCGCGGTCCATGAACATGCGCAGCGAGACTTCATAGACTTCGCCGGCCTTGAGCGTGCCCTTGGGCGCGATCAGCCAGCGCGTCGGGCGCCGGATCATGAACATCGCGTCTTCAAAGGTCTGGAAGCGTTCCTGGAACGAGCCCACCACGACCACGTAATACTGGCGCGTGAGCACGTCGTACGAAATACGGATGGTGCGTTTCAGCGAGACGGCCTTTTCGTCGCGCCAGTACCAGCGCGGGCGCGTGAGTTCGATCTCGGTGGTGAAGTGCAGCTGGACCCCGTGCTGGATCGCGTCCTTCAGGCCGTGATTCAGTTCGAAGTTGTAGGCCGTGTTGAGGCGGTAGCCATCGTCGCTCGCTTCGATGGTTGCGCGGGTGATTTCGATGTCGTCGGCCGCCTGCGCCGGCGTGCCCATGGCAACGCACGCGATCGCCAGCAGCAACTGACAGGCGAAAAGGCGGAAAAATCGTAACGTCACGGGGGAGCCGGGGCCTTAAATAATGCGCGTAGTGAAAAGAACTTCACGCCGCTTTCTTCTGGAACAGGGCGTAGAACAAACCGTCATGATCCTGTCCGGCGCCACCGACGGGCAGCAGTTGGCCCGGCGCATCGAGGCGGACCGCGTCGTGGCGGGCCGCGAAGGCAGCCGCCTGCGCCTCCGATTCCTGGGGCCAGAGCGAACATGTCACGAATAGCAATTTACCATTCGGCAGCAGCATCTGCCAAAGGTTGTCGAGTATTTTGGCTGAAAGTGTTGCAAGTTGGGATGTATCCGACTTGCGGCGCAACCAGCGGATATCCGGGTGGCGGCGCACGATGCCCGACGCCGTGCACGGCACGTCGGCCAGGATGCGGTCGTATTGACGGCCATCCCACCAGTCGGTCGCTCCGGCGTCGGCCGTCACGAGTTGCGCGGCCAGGCCCAGGCGGCCGAGATTGTCGCCCACCCGGCCGAGGCGCAGCGCATCGGTGTCGACGGCCGTGAGTTCGACGTTCGCCGTCTCGAGGATATGGCCACTCTTGCCGCCAGGGGCCGCGCACGCGTCGAGCACGCGCATGCCATCCTGCAGGTCGAGCAGTGGCGCGGCCAGCTGGGCACCGGCATCCTGTACCGACACCACGCCCTCGGCAAAGCCGGGAATCTGGCTCACATTGATCGCCTGCGTCAGGCGCACCGCGTACGGCCCCACCTGCTCGGCGTCCAGGCCCGCGTCCTGCAGCGACTGCAGGTACGCGGCGACCTCTTGCCGGCGGCGGTTCACGCGCAGCGTCAGTGGC
This sequence comes from Oxalobacteraceae sp. CFBP 13730, assembly GCA_014841835.1. Classification (GTDB taxonomy): domain Bacteria; phylum Pseudomonadota; class Gammaproteobacteria; order Burkholderiales; family Burkholderiaceae_D; genus Telluria. Next base: position 1,357,818 of record JACYUQ010000001.1, read on the forward strand.
GGATGCGCGTTGCCGGCAGCAAGCACGGCTTCCCAGTCGCGCGGGTAGGCGGCGCGCGCCGTGTCGATCCACCACTGCGGATAATTCCAGCGCGCCAGCGGCGTGCGCAGCGCTTCTTCGACAAGCGATTCGCGCTCGCGCAGGAAGCGGCGCAGCACCGCATTGACCATCGCCTTGGCGTGCGCAAAATCGGGATGCGCCGCCGCGCCGGTGACGGCCTGGTCGACTACGGTGAACGCTTCGTACGGCGCCGGCGTGCCCTCGGGCGGATCGAGCAGCGACAACGCCGCGCACAGCAGCGCGCCCAGCATCGGCGGCTCGGGCGCCTTGCTCGTCATCAGGCCCAGCAGCGTTTCGCTGCGGCCCAGCTGGCGCATTGTGCGGTAGGCGATGTCCTGGATCGCGCCGCGCGTTTGCGGCGTGACGTCGTAGGCGCCGAACACGATCGACAGCGCCTGCGGCAGCGCCATGCCGCCCTGCACGCGGGCGACGGCGCTGGCCGCGCCCAGCAGCGCCAGGGCCAGCGAGTCGGATTTGAGGTCGGGCTTGTAGTCGCGCTGCGGCGCGACCTTCACTTCATGACTGGCGCGCAGGCGCGGCTCTTCACGCTGCGGGCGCGCAACGTGGTGCTTCAACTGATAACCGGACGCCGACGCCGGCTGGGCCGGTGCGCGTTCGCCCTGCGCCTGACTGCCCTGCCCTTGTCCCTGTGCGCGTGGTTGCGCGCGCTCGGCGGCGGGGGCCGGCTTGCGGCCTGCTGCGCCGGCGCCGCGGCGGTCGGACGCTGGCTTGGCCTTGGGTTTCAGGGAGAGCGTTGGACGCTTGTCAGTCATGGCGAATAAAATGTTGCGAAAATGGGCTCCCATTGTAACGGTTATGCCTTTGACGACGCTTAATATAGTGGCCGCTGTGGTTATCCTGATGACGGGTGCTGCCCTGGCCGCTGGCGCCGCAGCCCGCCAAAGCGGCCCGTCAAGCTAGTATAATGTGCACTGTTTGCCTGACCTCCAGGCGCCGCCTCATTACATTTTCGACCATTCCCATGCTCGCCCAACAAAAACAACAAATCGTTGCCCTGTTCCAGGCCGCCCTCGCGCCGATCGTTGCCGGTACCGATCTCACCCCGAACGTGGTGCTCGAACGGCCGCGCGATCCATCGCACGGCGACATCGCCTGCAATATCGCGATGCAGCTGGCCAAGCCACTCAAAACCAACCCGCGCGAACTGGCCACCCGCCTGGTCGCCGCACTGCTGGTCGAACCAGGCGCAGAAGGCCTGATCGAGGCCGCCGACATCGCCGGCCCCGGTTTCATCAACCTGCGCGTGGCCGCCAGCGCCAAGCAATCGGTCGCGCGCAGCGTGCTCGAACAGGGCGCGGCATTCGGTAGCAGCACCAGCGGCGCCGGTCACCACGTGATCATCGAATTCGTTTCGGCCAACCCGACCGGCCCGCTGCACGTCGGTCACGGCCGCCAGGCCGCGCTGGGCGACGCGATGGCGTCGCTGTTCCTGTCGCAGGGCCACGACGTCACGCGCGAGTTCTATTACAACGATGCGGGCGTGCAGATTGCCACGCTGGCCAATTCGGTGCAGGCGCGCGCACGCGGCTTCAAGCCGGGCGACGCCGAGTGGCCCGAATCGGCCTACAACGGCGACTACATCGCCGAGATCGCCGCCGACTTCCTGGCCAAAAAGACCGTCTCGGCCAGCGATGGCGAGCCGGCCACCGCCAGCGGCGACGTCGACGACCTCGAATCGATCCGCCGCTTCGCCGTGACCTACCTGCGCAACGAGCAGGACCAGGATTTGCAGGCATTCGGCGTCAAGTTCGACAACTACTACCTCGAATCGTCGCTGTACGCCGACGGCAAGGTCGACACCGCCGTCAAGACGCTGGTCGACTCGGGCAAGACCTATGAAGACGGCGGCGCGCTGTGGCTCAAGACCACCGACTACGGCGACGACAAGGACCGCGTGATGCGCAAGTCCGACGGCACCTATACGTACTTCGTGCCGGACGTCGCGTACCACATCCAGAAATTCCGCCGCGGCTTCGATCAGGCGATCAACATCCAGGGCAGTGACCACCACGGCACGATCGCGCGCGTGCGCGCCGGCCTGCAGGCCGTCGACATCGGCATCCCGCAAGGCTATCCCGACTACGTGCTGCACAAGATGGTTACCGTGATGAAGGACGGCGAAGAGGTCAAGATTTCCAAGCGCGCCGGCTCGTACGTCACCGTGCGCGACCTGATCGACTGGTCGGGCGCGGGCGACGTCACGCGTGGGCGCGACGCAGTGCGCTTCTTCCTCATCTCGCGCAAGGCCGACACCGAGTTCGTGTTCGACGTGAACGTCGCGCTCGAAACGAGCGATGAGAACCCGGTGTACTACGTCCAGTACGCCCACGCGCGCATCTGCTCGGCGCTGGCCAACTGGGGCGGCGATGTCGCTTCGCTCGCCAGCGTCGATTTGTCGCCGCTCACCTCACCGAAAGAATTCGAACTGCTGGCCAAGCTGGCGTCGTACCCTGAAGTGCTTGAGCGCGCCTTGGGCGAACTGGGCCCGCACCAGGTCGCGTTCTACCTGCGCGAACTGGCCGGCGACCTGCACAGCTATTACTTTGCGCACAAATGGCTGCTGGACGACGACGAGCCGCTCAAGCTGGCCCGTCTCGCGCTGGCCGCTGCCACGCGCCAGGTGCTGCGCAACGGCCTCGCGCTGATCGGCGTGTCGGCGCCGGACAAAATGTAATCACTGCATCCCACTGCCCAACCAGAAAGCGTCATGACCGCCATTCGATCCTTCTCGCCCCTCCGCCAGCGCGGCAGCACCCTGACGGGCATCATCATCGGCCTGATCATCGGGCTGGGCATCGCAGTGGCGGTCGCACTCGTGATCACCAAGGGCGCCTCGCCCTTTACCGACCGCTCCAACAAGATGGGACGCCCGGCCGACCTCGAGCCGAGCCAGGCCAACGATCCGAACAAGCCGCTGTACGGCACCCGCACACCGGTGCGTGAGACGCCCAAGCCAGCGCCGAGTGCACCGGCTGCCGCACCGGCAGCACCCGCCGCACCGGCTGCAGCGCCCGCAGATGCCGATCCACTGGGCGCCGCGATCGCCGGCATGCAGGCGCCGCGCCGCGCCCCGACGCCGGCGCCATCGCCGGCGCCCGTCAACACGGTCGCGGCGGCGCCGGCAGCAGCAGCGGTCACCGACGGCTATATCTATTACCTGCAAGCGGGTGCCTTCCGCGAAATGTCGGACGCCGAAAACACCCGCGCCAAGCTGGCGCTGCTGGGCTTCGAGGCTGCGATCACCGACCGCAGCACCGACAGCGGCGTGCTGCACCGCGTGCGCGTTGGCCCGTTCACGCAGGTCGAAGGCGTCAACCGCGCGCGTGCCAAGCTGCTCGACAGCGGCATCGACGTCGCCATCGTGCGCAACCAGCGCTGATCCGGCATGTCGCTGCCGGGCCAGCGCGTCTTCATCACCGGCGCCTCGAGCGGCATCGGCGCCGCGCTGGCGCGCGAATATGCCGCGCGCGGCGCTGTGCTGGGCCTGCTCGGCCGACGGCGCGACGCGCTCGACCAACTGCGTCAATCGCTGCCTGATTCCTCGCGCCACCAGGTGTATGCGCTCGACGTGCTCGATCGCGCAGCCCTCGCCGCTGCGGCGCAGGACTTCATCGCCATGAACGGCGGCGCCGATATCGTCATCGCCTGCGCCGGCATTTCGCAGGGCACGCTGACCGAACAAGCAGACGACCTCGCCGTGTTCGACGCCGTCTTCGCCACCAATATGAACGCCACGGTGGCGACGTTCGCACCGTTCGTCGCTCCCATGAAAACCCAGTCGACGCCGTGCCGCCTGGTCGGCATCGGCAGCGTGGCCGGCATTCGCGGCATGCGCGGCGCCGGCGCCTACTGCGCCAGCAAGGCCGCGCTGCACAGCTATTGCGAGGCGCTGCGCGTGGAGCTGCGGCCGTCGAACATTCGCGTGGTAACCATCGCGCCCGGCTACATCGATACCCCCATGACCCGTGCCAACCGCTTCCCCATGCCCTTTTTGATGCCCCCCGAACGCTTTGCCACGGGGGCTGTCGCCGCGATTGCGCGCGGCGACAGTTACCGCGTGCTGCCGTGGCAGATGGGCGTCGTCGCCAAGCTGTTGCGCCTGATGCCCAACGCCTTGTTCGACCGCCTGTTTGCGCGCGCGCCGACCAAGCCGCGCCGGGAGCACCTATGAACGCTGCTGCCATTGCCGCGCTATCGCGCGCAGGCGTCGCCGTTGAAGTCGTCGCGCAGACCGGGTCGACCAATGCCGATCTGCTCGCACGCGCCGGCACACTTGCCGCCCCGCTGCTGCTGATCGCCGAACATCAAAGCGCCGGCCGCGGGCGCGCCGGGCGCAGCTGGCTGTCGTCGCCCGAACGCTCGCTGACGTTTTCGCTGGCCTGGCGCTTCGACGGCGGGCCACAGGCGCTGCTTGGCCTGCCGCTGGCGGTGGGCGTGGCGCTGGCCGACACGCTTGGCACGCTGGGCCAGCAGGTACAGCTGAAGTGGCCGAACGATGTCCTCAAGGATGGCGACAAACTGGCCGGCATCCTGATCGAAACCCAGTCCGCCCCTGGCGGCGGCACCTGGTGCGTGATCGGGATCGGCCTGAACCTGTTGATGCCGGACGAGATGGAAGCGCAGCTGGGCCGCAGCGCGGCCGGCATGCCGTGGCTGGCGCGGATGGACCGAGACGCGTTGATGGCGGCGCTCCTCGACGGCCTGGCCGACTGCCTGCGCGAATTTACCGCGAGCGGGTTTGGCGCCTTCAGCGCGCGCTGGAATCTGCGCCATGCATGGCAGGGAGAGACCGTCGTCCTGCTCGATGGCGGCGTTGTGCGGCACGAAGGCCGCGCGGCCGGTGTCGACGATAGCGGGCGCTTGCTGCTCGATACGGATGAAGGCCGCATCACCGTGATGGCCGGCGACGTCTCGCTGCGGGTGAAAGCATGATGCTGCTGATCGATGCCGGCAATACCCGCGTCAAGTGGGCGCTGGCAGACGACAGCGCGGCGCCTGGCGCCTGGTTGGCCACTGGCGCGGTGGCGCATGCCGGGCTGGATGCATTGGCGTGCGACTGGGCCGGCGCCACGCGTGTGCTGGTCTCGAACGTGGCGGGGCCCGCGCTGGCCGCACGCATCGCGGCCCTGCTGCCGGCGCATGCGCAGGTCGAGTGGTTCGCGTCCACGCCGCAGCGCGCAGGTGTCACCAACGGCTACCGCGAGCCGGCGCGGCTCGGGTGTGACCGCTTCGCCGCCGCCATCGGCGCGCGCGCGCTGGTGCCCGGCCAGGACCTGATCGTGGCCACCTGCGGCACCGCGACCACGGTCGACGCGGTACGCGCCGACGGCCGCTTCATCGGCGGCATGATCCTGCCCGGCCTAGCCCTGATGGCCGCCAGCCTGGCACGCAACACGGCGCAACTGCCGCAGGTCGATGCCGGTGCATTGCCGCCGCTGTTTGGCGACAATACGCAGGATGCGATCCTGTCCGGCCTGCTCTCGTCGCAGGCGGGCGCGATCGAGCGTGCGGTGGCTGGCCTGGGCGGCGCCTTCTGCATCGTCTCTGGTGGCGCTGCGCCCCATATCGCGCCGGCCCTCAAGGTTGCGCACCAGGTGGTCGATAACATCGTACTGGTCGGCCTGCATGCAGCAGCCACCGGCTCGACGGGAGATATGCGGTGCTGAAATTCGTGTTCTGGGCGCTGCTGGGCGCCAACGGGGTATTGCTGGCGTATGGCCAGGGCCTGCTCGGCCAGCCGGGTGATGCGGCGCGCGAGCCGGCGCGCCTGAAGAACCAGCTCGCGCCCGAACGCATGCAGCAGCTCACGCCAACGCAGGCCAGGCAGGCAGCACAGAGCGCTGCACCGGCACCGCAAGCCGAGGTGGCTGCGCCCCTGCCCGAACCTGCGCCTGAGCGTGCACCCGCGCCGGTGCCCCGGAACCTGGTCGCCTGCGTGCAGGCCGGCCCGTTCAGCACCGCTGATGCGCGCCGCTTCGAGGCCCGTGTCGCACGGCTTGGCCTCGCGCCGCGCCAGTCGCGCATCGACATGCCGTACCAGGAAGTGACGAGCCGTCTCGTCTACCTGCCACCGAATGGGGGCCGCGAAGGCGCCCAGCGCCGCGTCGCCGAGCTCAGGGAGCGGGGCGTGACCAACTTCTTCATCATGCAGAACGACACGTCGCCACTACGCTATGCGATTTCGCTGGGGATGTTCAAATCGGACGGCGCGGCGCAAAAGCTCGTGGCCGACCTGCAGCGCCAGGGCGTACGCGGCGTGCGCATCTTGCCGCGCGGACCGCAAGTGATGCGCGCCGGCTACCAGTATCGCCAGATCGACGCTGACGAGCGCGATCGTCTGACTGGTATTGCCGATAACTACAACGGTGTTGAAGTCACCCGCTGCAGCTGATCCTGTTTCAGGATCAACAACGGCGCACCTAGGGGTGCGCTTTTTTTCGTCCCTACGTGTTGCGTGGACGCTGAAACATGTCGAATTTCTTTACACTAAATTCTTTTAAGAAAAGAAGATTGTTTATAATCAATAGGTTGCTGTGCTGGCACAAGTATTGCTATATAAAAATTATCGTTTCTTAAATTCAAAACTAGGGGTTTGCCATGAAAAAACTGATCACCACCGCTCTGCTGACCGCACTCTGCACCATCTCCGCTTCAGCCCTGGCCACGCCAATCGCGATGACCGGCACATTTGCCTCGAACGACATGGCAAACAACAATTACAGCGCCGTGTTCAGTGGCAAATCGTTCCTGCCAGCCGATTACACGGTCAACAGCCTGACGTACTCGTTCTCGTTCCGTGACGATGGCAGCGATATGTTCACGACATCCGGACCAGTCTCCACTGGCAGCAACATGACAGGCTGGATGCCCCACACCTCGATCAGCTATGCACGCTACCTGACCAATTACGCGACGGTGGAGCGCACGGGCCAGCAGGAAAGTGCCGCCCTGTCGATCGGTGGCGTCCTGCTCGGCACAGGCAGCACGACATTGACGGAGTCGAGCGCCACCACTTCGAGCCCGCTTCAGGTCAAGTACGAAGGCACGGGCTGCACCTCCTACCAGTGCTACGATTTCTACACGAAGAGCTGGACTGACACCACGACCATCACCCTTGACAACACCGGCGCTTTCACCATCAGCGGCATCATCTCGAACCAGTCGATCATCGACGAACTGCTGCGCAGCGACCAGCTGACGCTGAACCTGAACGTTGTGGGCGACCTGGTGCTGACCAATTCGCAGCTGCTGCTGGATTACACCAAGGTCGTGGCATCTGCCGAAGTGCCGGAACCATCGAGCATCCTGCTGGCGCTCGCCGGTCTGGCCGGTCTGGGCGCCGTGCGTCGCCGCAGCAAGCGCGTGGCGGCATAACGCAGTCTCAGAAAGACTGGCGAGGCGTCAGCGCCGCACGACGATCGGCTTCAACCCCAACGAAGCCGGCAGCGCGTCCATCGCCTCGAGCGCCTCGGCACGGGTTGGATACGGCCCGCCGTACAGGCGATTGAATGCCCCCACCTTCACCACTTCGAGCGTGCCCACGTCAACGCCGGCACGCGCGATCTGGTCGCTGATCGCTTCGGCGGTACCAGTGCGGCCATACGCGCCAAGCTGGATGTAGTACTCGCCCGTGGCGGCGCGCGCCGCCGGCGCCTCCGGCGCTGCTGGTGCCACTGGTGTCGCCGGCTCCACCAGGCGCACGACAGCGCCGCTGTCGGACTTCACCCGGTCTTCGAGCATCAGCGCCGCAATCTCGGGCGGCGCCGATTGCGCCTGCGATGTCGCTTCGCGCCGCGCGGCGGCAAGCTGCGCCGGATTGACGATCGGATCGCCCGGGAAAAGGCGTTCGATCTGGACCTCGTGGCTGCCGTTGCCGAGCAAGCCCAGTTTGAGTGCGGCCGTGTACGACACGTCGATGATGCGCGTGGAATGGAACGGACCGCGATCGTTGATCCGCACGACCACCGACTGGCCGCTTTCCAGGCTGGTCACGCGCACATACGACGGGATCGGCAATGTCGGGTGCGCACCCGTCATCTTGTACATGTCGTACAGCTCACCGGAGGCCGTGCGCTGGCCGTGGAACTTCTTGCCATACCAGGTGCTGATGCCGCGCTGGGTCAACGGTTCGTCGTTGCCCAGCGGCGTGTAGGTCTTGCCCAGCACCGTGTAAGGACGGCTGGTGAACTTGTTGAAGGGTTCAGCCACGACGACCGCGTCGGGCGTCTCGAGCAGCCCGTCGGGCGGATTCTCGCCCGGCCCGTCGTCCTTGTAGTAGCCGCCCCGCCCCGAATTGGCAGCCGGCAGCTTGGGCGCAGGGCCATGCTTCGCAGTGGGCTTGTGCGGCCACGGGAATGGCGACAAGCGCTTGTGTTCACCGGTACCGCTGCACGCCGTGACAAGAAAGGCAACCGCTACGACCGCCGGGATGTTTTTGCGAACGCCCATTGGCAGTCCTCCTGCTAGTTAAGTCTTCACCAGTTTACGGTGTCTTTGAATACTCATCAATATGCCGGCGCCAAGGCCGAGTGTGATAAAGGCAGTGCCGCCATAGCTCATGAAGGGCAGCGGCACCCCGACCACAGGCAGAATGCCCGCCACCATGCCCATGTTGACAAAGGCATAGGTAAAGAAAATCATCGAGATCGACCCCGCCAGCAGGCGCCCGAAGGTATTGGCCGCATTGGCCGCGATCATCAGGCCGCGCCCGATCAGCAGCAGGTACACGAACAGCAGGAACAGGTTGCCGATCAGGCCGAATTCTTCCGAATACACCGAGAACACGAAGTCGGTGGTTCGCTCGGGCACGAATTCCAGGTAACCTTGCGTGCCCTTCATATAGCCCTTGCCGCTCACGCCACCCGAGCCGATCGCGATGATCGACTGGATGATGTGGAAGCCCTTGCCCAGCGGGTCGGAAGTCGGATCGATCAGCGTCATCACCCGCTCGCGCTGGTAATCGTGCATCATCGACCAGCCCACCGGCAGGCTGGCCAGCCCCAGTACCGACACCGCAGCGATGGCCTTCCACGACAGGCCGGCCAGGAAGATCACGTACAGCCCCGATGACGCCACCAGCAGCGACGTGCCCAGGTCGGGTTGCTTCATGATGAACGCCACCGGAATCATCAGGAGTGCCCCGGCGGCCAGGTAATTCTTCCAGCCCGCGACCTGGGCCCGGGTCTGGAAATACCAGGCCAGCATCAGGGGCACGCCGATTTTCATGATCTCGGACGGCTGGATGTCGATCACGCCGATGTGCAGCCAGCGCCGCGCGCCCTTCTTGATCAGGCCAAACATGGCCACCGCGACCAGCAGCGCCACGCCGATGGTATAGATCGGCACGGCCAGGCGCATCAGCGTTTGCGGCGCGATGTTCGCGGCGATCCACATCACGGCAAACGACAGCAGGAAGTTACGGATCTGGTGCTCGACCCGGTCCGGGAAGTCGGCGCCGGCCGACGACATGGTGATCATGCTGATGGTGACCAGGACTGCCAGGATCAGCGTGAGCGGCAGGTCGAACACCGTGAAATAGGGGCGCAGGCGCCGCCGCAGCGAACGCCGTTCTGGAATATGGGCCATGATTTACTCGGTTCGGGTGACGGCGGGAGCGCTGGCCGTCTGGAGCGGTGCGGTCACGGGCGCTGGCGCTGGCGCTGGTGCTGGTGCTGGTGCTGGTGCTGGCGCGATCTTCTTGACGGCGACGGGACGCTCGGCCTTTTTTGGTTCGGCTGGCGGCGCCGGGCGCTTGCCCAGGATGGCGTAATCGAGCACCTTGCGCGCGATCGGCGCGGCGATAGCCCCGCCAAAGCCGGCATTCTCAACGACCATCGCCAGCGCGATGCGCGGCTGCTCGGCCGGCGCAAACACGGTAAACAGCGCATTGTCGCGGTGACGTTCATCGATTGCGTTGGCATTGTATTTCTTGCCGCGCAGGCCGATCACCTGGGCGGTGCCGGTCTTGCCGCCGGCGGTGTACAGGGCGCCGGCAAAGGCTTTCTGGCCGGTGCCTTCGCGGATCACGCCCGCCATCGCATCCTTGATGAAGGCGATGTGCTCGGGCTTCATGGCCAGGCGCCGGGTTTCCTTCGGCACGGTCAGTGTGCGCTCGCGGGTGGCGCCATCCTCGATCATCTTGACCAGGTGCGGCTTCATCACCACGCCGTTGTTGGCCAGGATGGCGGTGGCGTGCGCCAGCTGCAGCATCGTGTAGTTGTTGAAGCCCTGGCCGATCGCGACCGAAATGGTGTCGCCGCCGACCCACTTCTGGGCCGCGGGGTTGCGCTTGAAGCGCTCGGCCTTCCACTCCTTCGAGGGCAGCACGCCGGTCTTTTCGTAATCGAGGTCGATCCCGGTCGGCTGGCCAAAGCCAAATTCACGCATGAACTTCGAGATGTTATCGATGCCCATCTCGTTGGACAGCTGATAGTAATAGGTATCGCACGAGTGGGCGATCGAGGTGTACATATTGACGACACCGTGCCCGCCCGGCTTGTCATCGTTGAAGCGGTGCCCGCCCAGCATGAAGAAGCCGGGATCGCGGATCGCATCCTGCGGCCGGCGGAACCCCATCTCGAGCGCTGCCAGCGACATGAACGGCTTGAAGGTCGACCCAGGCGGATAGGTACCCGACAGCGGCCGGTTCATCAAAGGCTTGTCGAGCGAGGTATTGAGTTCGTTCCAGCTCTGGGTGTCGATGCCGTCGACGAACAGGTTCGGATCGAAGCCGGGGCGCGACACATAGGCCAGCACGTCGCCGGTGGCCGGCTCGATCGCCACCAGGGCGCCGCGCTGGTCACCGAACGCTTCTTCGGCGATCTTCTGCAGTTCGATGTCGATCGACAGGATCAGGTTACTGCCCGGCGTTGGCGCCGTGCGGCGCAGCGTGCGGATGGCGCGCCCGCCGGCGGAGCGCTCGACCTGCTCGTAGCCGGTCTGGCCGTGCAGCTGGCGCTCGTAGCGCTTCTCGACGCCTTCCTTGCCCATGTGGTCGGTGCCGTTGTAGTTGGCAGCGTCGTCGCCCTCTTCCAGCGCGTCGGCTTCCTTCTGGTTGATGCGGCCGATATAGCCGATCACGTGCGAAGCCACCTCGCCCATCGGATACTGGCGAAACAGGCGCGCCTGCACTTCGACACCGGGAAAACGGAAGCGCTGCGCGGTGAAGCGCGCCACTTCGTCATCGGTCAGGCGCGTGCGCAGCGGGACGCTGGCAAAGCTGCGCGACTCTTCCAGCAAGCGCTTGAAGCGGCGCCGGTCGCGTGGCTCGATCTGCACCAGCTTGGCCAGTTCGTCGATCACCGATTCCATGTTCGCCTGCAGCTTCGATGGCGTCAGTTCGAGCGTGTAGGCCGAATAATTGCGCGCCAGGACCACACCGTTGCGATCGACGATCAGGCCGCGGTTGGGCACGATCGGCACCAGCGCGATGCGGTTGTCCTCAGCCTGGGCCGCGTACTGGTCGTGGTGCAGCACCTGCAGCCACACGACGCGCGCGACCAGCAGGCCAAAGCAAATGAAGACCAGAGCGATCAGCACCGTCAGGCGCATCCGGAACTGGTGGATCTCGCGATCGCTGTCTTTGAATTCGGTCATGCGCTTATGGGTGGATTCGGGTCGATCAGATCGGACGGGTGTGGTCGCGGTCGACCGCGCGGCGCTGGGGCGCCAGCAGCAGCCAGGTGATCACGGGCCACAGGATCACCGCCACCACGCTCTCGATGAACTGCAACAGGCCCGGGAAGCGGCCCGAGACGATGAAATGCACGATCAGCTGGATCGCCTGCGCCATCAGCAGCAGCGGGAACACGTGCATGGCCTGGGTGAGTGTCGGGAACCACAGCACGCGGCGGTGGATCATGATGGCGAAGTACGACAGCAGCGTGTAGGCCAGCGCGTTCTCGCCCAGGAGGCTCGCATCGTGCACGTCCATCAGGAGGCCCATGCAGAAGGCGACGCCGATGCCGACCTTGCGCGGCTGGTGGATGCCCCAGAAGACCAGCACCAGTGCGACGAAGTCGGGCGCGCCGAGCCAGCGGCCCCACGGCATCAGGTTAAGCATGAAGGCGCACACCAGGCTGAACATGATGAACAGCGGGCTGACGGGCAGCAGGATGTAATGCGGGCGGTTACCTGGCATGGTGGCTTATCGGGTTGGGGTCGGTGCGGCCGGCGCAGGTGCGACCGGCGTCGGTGCGGCCGGCGTCGATGCAGCAGGCGCCCTTGCAGCCGGCGCAGATGTGGTCAGCCTCGTCGTTGGCGCGGTCGTTGTCGCAGTCGTTGGCACAGTCCCCGGCGCGGCGCCCGGCGTGACCGGTGCCACAGGCGGCTGCACCGCGGCCGGCGTACCGGCGGCCGGCAACGGCGACGCGGGCAACGGCGGCGTTGGTACCGGCGCCATTGCCGGCAGTTTGCGGCGGTTGCCGGTGGGCGGCGTTTCCTGTGGCGGGCGCGCCGGCAAGGCGTGGTTCGACATGATCACGAGCACCTGGCGATTGCGGTCGATGCCGGCCAGCGGCAGGCCGACCACGCGGCCGAACGAACCGGTCGCTTTTTCGACCTGCGTCACACGCGCCACGGCCAGGCCGGCCGGATACATGCCGTCCAGGCCCGACGTGACCAGCACGTCGCCAACCTGGATGTCGGCATCCTGGGCCACGAAGCGCAGGTCGAGCTGGCCGGAATGACCGCGGCCGTACACGATGCTGCGCAAACCGCTGCGCAGCACCTGCACGGGAATGGCCTGGTCCTTGTCGGTCAGGAGCGTCACTTCGGACGTGAACGGGAACACGCGCGTGACCTGCCCCACCACGCCGGCATGGTCGATCACCGGCAGGCCGGGCGTGACGTCGTCGCGCGAGCCGCGGTTGATCACGATGCGGCGCGTCGACGGATCGCGCGCGTCGTACAGGATTTCGGCCATCTGCGATTGCACGGGCAGTTGCTGCTTGCCGTCCATCAGGCGCCGCAGGTGGATGTTCTCGGCCATCTGGAACTGCGCCTGCTGCAGCAGGCGGGCCTGGGCCAGCTCCTGGTTTTTCAGCGTCTGGACCTGCTTTTGCAGCGTGGAGACGGACGAGAAATAGACGCCCATATTGCCCACGGCATCGCGCGGCAGCATGGCGGCCATCTGCATCGGGTACAGCACGGTCGCGGCAACCGTACGCACGCCGGCAAGAAGGCCCATGCGGGCGTCGACCACCAGCAGAACGATCGCGATCAGCGCGAACACCGTCACCTTGACACGCGCGGGCGCGCCTTGTTTGAACAGCGGCGGAGGACTATATTCCATGAGCTCTGGTGGTGATAACGCGGGAGTTCATATCAAGACGGGCAGTCGCGCGCAGCTTGTGACCGCACGCCCTGCCCGTCCTGGAAGACCACGTGCGGCTTATTCGTACGAGAAGATGGAACCGAGTTTGTCCATCCGTTCCAGCGCCATGCCCGAGCCGCGTACCACGCAGGTCAGCGGGTCTTCGGCCACCAGCACCGGCAGGCCGGTTTCTTCCATCAGCAGGCGATCCAGATCGCGCAGCAGCGCGCCACCGCCGGTGAGCATCATGCCCTTTTCGGCAATGTCGGCGCCCAGTTCGGGCGGGGCCTGCTCCAGCGCGTTCTTCACGGCCGAGACGATCTGGTTCAGCGGGTCGGTCAGTGCTTCGAGGATTTCGTTGCTCGAGATCGTGAATGAACGCGGGATGCCTTCGGACAGGTTACGGCCCTTGACTTCCATCTCCTTGACTTCCGAACCCGGGAACGCCGAGCCGATCGCCTTCTTGATCGCTTCCGCGGTCTGCTCGCCGATCAGCATGCCGTAGTTGCGGCGGATGTAGTTGACGATGGCTTCGTCGAACTTGTCGCCGCCCACGCGCACCGAGCCCTTGTAGACCATGCCGCCCAGCGAGATGATGCCCACTTCGGTGGTACCGCCACCGATGTCGACGACCATCGAGCCGGTTGCTTCCGACACCGGCAGACCGGCGCCGATGGCCGCGGCCATTGGCTCTTCGATCAGGTACACCTGCGAGGCGCCGGCGCCAAGCGCCGATTCACGGATCGCGCGGCGCTCGACCTGGGTCGAACCGCATGGCACGCAAATAATGATGCGTGGCGACGGGCGGAAGAATTTGGACTCGTGCACCATGCGGATGAACTGCTTGAGCATCTGTTCGGTGACGGTAAAGTCGGCGATCACGCCATCCTTCATCGGGCGGATCGCCTCGATATTGCCGGGCACCTTGCCCAGCATCTGTTTGGCTTCCTTGCCGACCGCCTGGATCGTCTTCTTGCCATTTGGCCCGCCCTGCTGGCGGATCGCGACGACCGATGGCTCGTCCAGCACGATGCCCAGACCGCGCACATAAATCAGCGTATTGGCGGTACCGAGGTCAATGGCGAGGTCGTTCGAGAAATAGCTGCGTAAAAAACCAAACATGAGTGTCCTGATGCGCATCAATGTGCGCCTAAACATTGATCGGGGATTCTGTGCCGCACCTGCCAACCGAGGGCACCGCGGACTTTCATTGCGCGGTAGCCATAGCTTTCGGCACGACAACGCATTAGCCCGCCATTCTACCTTATAATTTGTCGTTTACATGCCCAATACAGGTGGATTTCCCCACCGAATTGCAAGCGGTTTGCGCGATATTTGAAGGGTTTTATCAACTTTAAAATGCTGTTCGCTGACAACTTGCTAACATTCTTTATTCGCCTAATCACATTCTGCGCGGCCTTGGCCGCGCCACATTGCCATGTCCCTGACCCTATCTGACGTAAAACGCATTGCCAACCTGGCCCAGCTCGAGATGAACGAGGCCGATGCCGAGATCGCGCTGGGCGAATTGAACGGCATTTTCGCGCTGGCCGAGCAGATGCAGGCGGTCGATACCACCGGCGTGGCGCCCCTGGCGCAGCCGCTGTCGGCGATCCTCGCCCTGCCGCTACGCCTGCGCGACGACGTGGTCACCGAAGAAAACCACCGCGAGGACTACCAGGCGCCGGCCCCGAAAGCGCAGGACGGCCTGTATCTGGTGCCAAAGGTCATCGAGTAATCCTGACTGTTGAATCGCCCACGAATCCGCTTTTAGAATCGACACGCACATGCATAACAAGACCCTCAAGGAGCTGTCCGCGCTCCTGCACTCGAAGCAGATCTCGAGCACCGAACTGACGCGCCACTACCTCGGCCGCATCGACGCCAGCGAACACAACGCCTTCCTGCACGTGGACCACGTGCGCTCGCTGGCCCAGGCCGCCGAGGCCGATGTGCGCTTCGCCGCCGGCACGGCCGGCCCGCTGACCGGCGTGCCGATCGCGCACAAGGACATCTTCGTCACGCGCGACTGGCGCACGACGGCCGGCTCGAAGATGCTGAAAGGGTACGTCAGCCCGTTCGATGCGACCGTGGTCGAGCGCTTCCGCAACGCCGGCATGGTCACGCTGGGCAAGGTCAATCTCGACGAATTCGCGATGGGCTCGGCCAATGAAAACTCGGCCTACGGCGCAGTGAAGAATCCATGGGACACGACGGCGGTGCCGGGCGGCTCGTCGGGCGGCTCGGCGGCGGCAATTGCTGCGCGCCTGGCGCCGGCGGCCACTGCCACCGACACCGGCGGCTCGATCCGTCAGCCGGCCGCGTTCTGCGGCGTCACCGGCATCAAGCCGACCTACGGGCGCGTATCGCGCTTCGGCATGATCGCGTTTGCTTCGTCGCTCGATCAGGGCGGCCCGATCGCCCAGAGCGCCGAGGATTGCGCGCTGCTGCTGAATGAAATGATCGGCTTCGACGAGCGCGATTCGACCAGCCTGACGGTCGACCAGGGCAACGTCGCGGAAGACTACACGCGCGCGCTGAACCAACCGCTGACCGGGCTGCGCATCGGCGTGCCGGCCGAGTATTTCGGTGAAGGCCTGGCGAGCGACGTCGAAGCCGCTGTGCGCGCGGCGCTCGAACAGTTCGTGAAACTGGGCGCGACGCTGGTGGACATCTCGCTGCCGAAGACCGCGCTGTCGATCCCGACCTATTACATTATCGCGCCGGCGGAAGCCTCGTCGAACCTGTCGCGCTTTGACGGTGTGCGCTACGGCCACCGCGCCAGCGAGTACAAGGATTTGCAGGACATGTACCGCAAAACCCGCGCCGAAGGTTTCGGCACGGAGGTCAAGCGCCGCATCCTGGTGGGCACCTATGTGCTGTGCCACGGCTACTATGATGCCTACTACGTGCAGGCGCAGAAAATCCGGCGCCTGATCGCCGACGACTTCCAGGCGGCGTTTTCCGACAAGTGCGACGTGATCATGGGCCCGGTCGCGCCGACCGTGGCGTGGGACCTGGGCGCCAAGTCGAACGATCCGGTGGCGAACTACCTGGCCGACATCTACACGCTCTCGACCAGCCTGGCGGGCCTGCCCGGCATGTCGATCCCGTGCGGCTTCGGTGTCGGCGAGAAGAACGGCAAGCGGCCGGTCGGCCTGCAAATCATCGGCAACTACTTCGCCGAAGCCAAGCTGCTCAACATCGCGCACCAGTACCAGCTCGCGACCGATTGGCATACGCGCACGCCGGACAGCGTTTGATTCGCGCCGACACAGAACAAAGAGAGAACACTATGCAATGGGAAGTCGTCATCGGTCTTGAGAACCACGTGCAGCTCACGACCCAATCGAAAATCTTCAGCGGCAGCGCGATCCGTTTCGGCGCCGAGCCGAACACGCAAGCCAGCCCGGTCGACCTGGCGCTGCCGGGCGTGCTGCCGGTGCTGAACCGCGGCGCGGTCGAACGCGCGATCCGTTTCGGCCTGGCAGTCGGCGGCACCATCGCGCCGGAGTCGGTCTTCGCGCGCAAGAACTACTTTTATCCCGACCTGCCGAAGGGTTACCAGATCAGCCAGTTCGCCGATCCGGTGGTCCAGGGCGGCACGCTGTCCTTCGCCTACGAAAAAGACGGCAAGCTCGAAATGAAGACGGTCAACCTGACCCGCGCCCACCTCGAGGAAGACGCCGGCAAGTCGCTGCACGAAGACTATGCGGGCATGAGCGGGATCGACCTGAATCGCGCCGGCACGCCGCTGCTCGAAATCGTGTCCGAACCTGAAATGCGCAGCGCCGCCGAAGCGGTGGCGTATGCCAAGGCGATGCACTCGCTGGTGATGTGGCTGGGCGTTTGCGACGGCAATATGCAGGAGGGTTCGTTCCGCTGCGACGTCAACGTCTCGGTGCGCCCGGTCGGCCAGCAGGAATTCGGCACGCGCTGCGAAATCAAGAACCTGAACTCGTTCCGCTTCATGGAAGAAGCGATCCACTACGAAGTGCGGCGTCAGATCGAACTGATCGAAGACGGCGGCAAAGTGATCCAGGCCACGCGCCTGTGGGACCCGGACCGCAAAGAGACGCGCTCGATGCGCACAAAAGAAGACGCGCAGGATTACCGCTACTTCCCCGACCCTGACCTGCCGCCGCTGGCAATCGGCCAGGACTGGATCGACCGCGTGAAAGCCGAGATGCCGGAACTGCCAGGCGCCATGCGCGCACGCTTCACGGGCGAATACGGCCTGCCTGAATACGACAGCCTGGTGCTCACGTCGTCGCAGACAATGGCGACGTACTACGAAGCGGTGGTGGCGAAAGCCGGGAAGGAAAACGCGAAGTCGGCCGCCAACTGGATGATGGGCGACGTATCGTCGACCCTGAACCGCGAAGGCGTCGAGCTGCAAGCTTCGCCCGTAAGCGCCGCGCAACTGGCGCTGCTGCTCAAGCGCATCGCCGACGGCACGATCTCGAACAAGGCCGCAAAGGAAGTCTTCGCCGCGATGTGGGAAGCGAAATCGGACGATGAGGGACTGGCCGATACGGTCATCGACCAGAAAGGCCTGAAACAGATCTCGGATACGGGCGCACTGGAAGCGATCGTCGACGAAGTCCTGGCCGCCAACGCCAAATCCGTCGAACAATACCGCGCCGGCAAAGAAGCCGCGATCAACGCACTGATTGGCCAGGCCATGAAAGCCTCCAAAGGCAAAGCCAACCCAGCGCAAGTGACCGAACTGCTGAAGAAAAAGCTGACCAGCTAACCCTTCCTTCTCAATTAGGGTCAGAGTCGAATTATTGAGCAATTGCCCACAATTGCCAGCAATTCGATGCTGACTCTGATTCATTTTTACCCGCAGTAATTGCCCGACCTAGCGACTCTGTCCCCACTTATCGGGCGACCGCGAGCAATTGCCCAACAATTCGACTCTGACCCTACTTAATTAAATAGCCCAAACTGTCCATGAAGCATGAATAGCCGCCGCGATTGCCGGTCAAGTCGTTAAATTGACAAGTAATATTCCGAGCGGAAAATAAACCGATTCCTGCAAGCACATAAACAATGAGGGTCAGAGTCGAATTGTTTGACAACTCTAGAGAATTGCCCAATAAGTCGACTCTGACCCTAATTAATTTGCAAGAGTTTCCGCCAATCTAAATTAGGGTCAGAGTCGAATTGTTTGACAACTTTTTGGAATTGTCCAACAAATCTACTCTGACCCTAATTGTTGGGCTATTGCTTTTGGATGCCGTAGCGGGTGCGGTAGGCGGAGACGGCGTCTTTGTGTTGCGACAGGCGGGGGTCGGCGGTGTGGGTGTCGAGGTAGGTGAAGAGGTCGGCGAGGTTGGCGATCGAGATCACCGGGATGTTGAATTCGCGCGAGACTTCTTGTACGGCTGACTGCTCGGAGAGCGCGTCGTCGGCGCCCGAGCGCTCCATCCGGTCCAGTGCGATGAGCACGGCGGCTGGCTCGGCGCCGGCGGCGCGGATCATGGCGACCGATTCACGCACCGAGGTGCCGGCGCTGATCACGTCGTCGATGATCACGACCTTGCCCTGCAGCTTGGCACCGACGATGGTGCCGCCTTCGCCGTGGTCCTTTGCTTCCTTGCGGTTGTACGCGTACGACGTGTCGCGGCCTTTTGCGGCCAGGGCCACTGCCGTCGCGGAGGCCAGCGTGATGCCCTTGTAGGCCGGGCCGAACAGCATGTCGAATTCGACGCCCGAGTCGAGCAGCGTCTGCGCGTAGAACTGGGCCAGCTTGCCCAGCGTGGCGCCGTCGTGGAACAGGCCGGCGTTGAAGAAGTATGGCGACAGGCGCCCGGCCTTGGTCGTGAATTGGCCGAACTTCAATACTTCGGCCTCGACCGAAAACCCGATGAATTGCTGGCGCAGATCAGTCATGTACTTCTCCCTGAATGTCGAAAGCGGCTATTTTAATCGCTCACGGCCCTGCCGGCGACGACCCGTAGCGCTTCGGCACCGCTGATCGGCTTGACCATGTGCGCCGCGAAGCCGCTGGCCTGGCTGCGCGCGCGGTCCGTGGCCTGGCCGTATCCGGTCAGTGCGACCAGGCGGCACAGGCGCCCTGCCGGCAGCGCGTGGATGCGCGCGGCGAGCTGGTAGCCGTCGAGCACCGGCAGGCCGATGTCGAGCAGCGCGACCTGGGGCCGGAAGCGCTCGATCGCCGCCAGCGCCGCGACCGGATCGTGATACACCTCGACCGCGTGGCCATGCGCCGTCAGCAGGCGCGCCAGCGTAGTGGCGCCGTCGGCATTGTCGTCCACCACAAGCACCCGCTGCGGCGCGCTGTCGATGGCCGGCGTGGCCACAACGGCCACCGGTGCGTCCGCCCCAGCCACGCCGCGCAGCGGCAAGCGCACCACGAACTCGCTGCCCAGGCCACGCCCTGCACTGCGCGCTTCGACAGTGCCGCCATGCAGCTCGACGATGTTCCTGACCAGCGCCAGCCCGATCCCGAGCCCGCCCTCGGCGCGGTCGATGCTGCGTTTGCCCTGGAAGAACAGCTCGAACACCTGCTCGTGCATCGCCGGTGCCAGGCCGATGCCCGTGTCGCGCACGCTGATCTCGACCACGTCCGCGCCGTCGCGCCGTGCGCGCAGCCAGATCCGGCCACCCGGTTCGGTGTAGCGCGCGGCATTGGTCAAGAGGTTCGACACCACCTGCACCAGCCGCGCCGGATCGCCTTCCCACACCAGGCCCGGTTCGACATCGACCTCGAGATGGTGACCGCGCTGCTCCACCAGCAGGCTCGCCATCTCGAGCGCGCGGCCCGTCACCTGCGCCATCTCGACCTGCTCGAACTTCAGTTCGATCTTGCCGCGCGTGACGCGCGAGACGTCGAGCAGGTCGTCCACCAGCCGCACCAGATGGTCGACCTGGCGCTGGATGATCTCGCCCTCGCGGCCGTAGGCGCCGTCGCCGCGCATGCGCATCAGTTGCAGCGCGGTGACGATCGGCGAGAGCGGATTGCGCAGCTCGTGGCCCAGCATCGCCAGAAATTCATCCTTGGCCTGGCTGGCCGCGCCCAGGTCGACCAGCAGCTGCTCGCGCTCGCGGGCGGCGTGCTCGATCGCCAGGCGGTTGCGTACGTGCTCGGTCACGTCGACCGCCACCACGATCACGCCTTCCGGCCGGCCGTCCAGGTCCAGCAACGGTTCCAGGCTGAACTTGAAGAAGCGTTCGACCGGCTGGCCGTGCGCGTCCGGGCGCGTGACGGACAGCTCCTCCGCCTGGTACGACACGCCGCTCGCGTACACGCGGGCGACCGCCTCCGCGACGCCTCCGCCGCCCAGGTGCGGGAACGCTTCGTCGAAGGTCTGGCCCAGCATGCTGCTGGTGTCGATCAGGTCGCGGTAGCGATTATTCACCAGCCGGAAGCGCAGCTCGGGCCCCATCAGCAGCGCCGCCGCGACCGGCGCGGCCATCAGCATGGCGTCGCGCTGCGCCAGCGCCTGGTCGCGCTCGTGGCGTTCGGACGCATCGCGCGTGAAGCAGCGCGTGTAGCGCAGCTGGCCATCGACGAAATGCCCGTTCGAGTGGATCAGCACGTGCTTGATCGAGCCATCCTTGCAGCGCAGGCGCGCCGGCTGGTCGTACAGCGCCTCGCCCGCGAGCAGCGTGCGCAGGATGAAGTCGATCGTGGCCGGGTCCTCGTGGAAATCCGCGATATGCCGCCCGACGTAGTCTTCCCAGCCATAGCCAAGCATCTGCAATTCGGCGCGGTTGGCCCACAGGATGGTGCCGTCGGGGCCGACGCGGTGCAGCCCTTCGACGGCGTTCTCCACGAAATCGTAGAGTTCGGCGGCCGTGGCGTCATCGTGCTCACGCACGGGAATAGCGACGACGTCCGCAGGGAGCGGTTTGTCAATGTTCATGGGATCGGGAAGAAGAAAAATGCGCCGTGCCGTCGACGCGCAGGGGACCGCCAGTGTACCAGATCATTTCCATTAATCACCGCCAGTCCCCATAAAGCAACAGCCTCAAGGCATGACGGGCAGCATTAAAACACGCTACACTTGCCGGCTGACGATGCGCCTCCCGATGCGCTCTGCCCTCTTTCACCTGCTCGACTATCTCCATGCCACGAATCATTTCCGCAAACCTCAACGGTATCCGCTCCGCCCACAAGAAGGGCTTCTTTGACTGGCTGGCCACGCAGGACGCCGACTACATCTGCGTCCAGGAACTCAAGGCCCAGGAAGCCGACATGACCGAGGATTTCCTGCGCCCGCACGGCTACCACGGGCGCTTCCACTACGCCGAGAAAAAGGGCTACTCGGGCACCGGCGTCTACAGCCGCACCGAACCCGACCAGCACCGCATCGGTTTCGGCTGCCTCGAATTCGATGCCGAAGGCCGCTACACGCGCTGCGACTTCGGCAACCTGACGGTCATCTCGGTCTACTGCCCGTCCGGCTCCTCGTCGCCCGAGCGCCAGCTGGCCAAGTTCCGCTTCATGGAAGTCTTCCTGCCGCATCTGCAGGAACTGCAGGCCGAGGGCCGCGAAGTCGTCATCTGCGGAGACTGGAACATCGCGCACAAGGAGATCGACCTGAAAAACTGGAAGGGTAACCTGAAGAATTCAGGCTTCTTGCCCGAAGAACGCGCATGGATGACGCGCATCTTCGACGAGCTGGGGATGGTCGACGTGCACCGCGGCCTGGATGCGCGCCCCGACCAGTACACGTGGTGGAGCAACCGCGGCCAGGCCTACGCGAAGAACGTCGGCTGGCGCATCGATTATCACGTCGCCACGCCCGGCATCGCGGCGCGCGCCAAAACCGTTTCAGTCTACAAGGACGTGAAGTTCTCGGACCACGCCCCGCTCATCATCGACTACGACCTGTAATCACGCCGGCCAGCGCAGGTCGAAGCGGCTGGCGAAGCTGCGCGGCTGGCGCGTGAGCGGATCGTCGAACGCGATGGCGCGCGCCAGCAACTGCAGCGGCGCGCTGAAATCGTCGCTGCCACAGGGCCGCGCCACGGGATAAAAACTGTCGCCGGCGATCGGCGCACCGAGCGACGCCAGGTGCAGGCGCAACTGGTGCTTGCGCCCCGTGTGCGGATGCAGCCGGTACCGTGCCAGCGCGCCGCGCTGCTCGATCAATTCGATCAGGGTTTCCGAATTGGGTTCGCCCGCCACTTCTTCGCTGAGAAAAAACTGCGCCGCATCCTGCATGCGGCTGCGGTACGTGAACGGCAACGTGCGCCCCTGCAGCAGCGGCGCGATCGCTTCATAGGTCTTGGTGACCACCCGCTTCTGGAACATCGACTGGTAAGCGCCGCGCGACGCGGGATTGTGCGAGAAGATCACCACGCCCGCCGTCTCGCGATCGAGCCGGTGAATCGGCACCAGGTGCGGCAAATCATAGGTGCGCTTCAGACGCACCAGCAGCGTCTCTTTCAAAAAACGCCCGCTTGGAATCGTCGGTAAAAAATGGGGCTTGTCGGCGACCAGGATGTGGTCATCCTGGAACAGTACCGCCTCCTGGAACGGGATCGCAGGCTCGGGCGTCTCGAGCTCGCGGTAGTACCAGATGCGCATGCCCTGGCGCACCGGCGTATCGAACGCCACCCGTGCGCCCCTGGCATCGACGACTTCACCACGTTCCAGCCGCGCCGCCCAGGATTGCATCGGCACGTCGGGAAAGCGCTCGCATAAAAAGCGCAGCATGCCGCCGGCGCGCGTCTCGGTCAGCCACAGGTAGCTGGGCGCGACGCCGTCGCGCAGGGGCAGCGGGACGAGTGCATTGGCTTCGGCCTGCCGGCCCCTGGCGCTACTGCCCATCAGCGCCTCAATTCAGCGCAGTGCTCTTGTAGGCCGGCAGCTTGGCGACCGTCGTCTTCTTGGCGCGCGCATACAGCGGCAGCAGCACGTTCATGTGCGCTTCCATGTCCTTGATGCGGGTGTCGCCGCCCGGGTGGGTCGACAGGATTTCCATCGGCGCGCTCTGGTTCAGCGTGGCCATCTTGCGCCACAGCGCAATGCCGGCGCGCGGATCGTAACCGGCGCGCGACGAGATATCCAGGCCCACCAGGTCGGCCTCGCGCTCTTCGTCACGCGAGAATTTCAGCACCAGCATGCTGCCCAGGCCATTGGCCGCGGTGGCGGTCAGGTTGGGATCGACGCCGAAAATGCCCGACAACAGCGCGCCGCCAACACGCGCGCCCAGCGCGGTGACGTTGGACTTGGCC
This sequence comes from Oxalobacteraceae sp. CFBP 13730, assembly GCA_014841835.1. Lineage (GTDB taxonomy): Bacteria > Pseudomonadota > Gammaproteobacteria > Burkholderiales > Burkholderiaceae_D > Telluria. Next base: position 1,381,423 of record JACYUQ010000001.1, read on the forward strand.
AGGCGCTCGCGCCCGTGTTCACGCAGTGCGTGCGCGATCTCGTGGCCCATGATGGCCGCGGCTTCGTCGTCGGTCAGCTGCAGCTTGGTGAGGATGCCGGTGTAGAAGCCGATGCGGCCGCCCGGCATGCAGAACGCGTTGACCTCGTCGGCCTGGATCAGGTTGACCTGCCAGTCCCACTTGCTGGCCACCGGATTCCAGCGCGGCGTGAACGGGATGATGCGCTGGGCGATCGTGCGCAGGCGCTTGAGCTGCGGGTCACTGGTCGGCGCCAGCAAGCCCTTCTCCTTGGCCTGGCTCATCATCTCGGTGTACTGCAGGCGCGCGGCTTCGTTGACCTGCTCTTCGGGCGCCAGCACGCGCATGCGCGAGAGCGGCTTGACCTCGATGCCATCCTGGACGACGACGCCGGCGTCCTGCGCGGTGGCCAGGCCGGTCGCGGCAAACAGGGTCAGACAAACGGCGAGTTGTTTCAGTTTCATCATCATGGCTCCGGCAGGCTGTTGTTGGCAGCCGGCCTCGTAAAATTGGTTATAAATGGGCAGCGCCCGCGCAGGATCGACGTGATCATGCCGTATGTACCGGCCCGGCTCAAGCCGCCAACGCACATAAGTCGCAAGCTGGCCCGCGTTACACTGCCGGCGGCGCTTTTTTGCGCAGGCGAAAGACCGCCATGCTGCCGCGCAGGTTCGGCAGAAACTTGACCACCTTGCCGTCGGCCAGCGCCACGCATTCCAGCACTTCCAGCCCGCACTCCACCGCCAGTTCCTGGAAATCGTAGATCGTGGCGCAGCGCACGTTCGGCGTGTCGTACCACTGGTACGGCAGCGCGCGCGAAACCGGCATGCGCCCGCGCAGCAGCGCCAGGCGGTGCGGCCAGTGGGCGAAGTTCGGGAACGAGACGATCGCTTCGTGGCCGACGCGCACGATGTCGCGTAGCAGGCCTTCGACATGCTGCATCATCTGCAGCGAATTCAGACACAGCACGGTGTCGAACGTGTTGTCGCCAAAGAGGCCCAGGCCCTTTTCCATGTCGTGCTGGATCACGTTGATCCCGCGCGCGGTGCTTTCCAGGACCTTGTCGTCGGCGATCTCGATGCCGTAGCCCGAGCAGCGCTTGCCCGATTCGAGGTAGCGCAGCATGGCGCCGTCGCCGCAGCCGACGTCGAGCACGTGGGCGCGTTCCCCCACCCAGTGCGCGATGAAGGCCAGGTCGGGCCGCAGCGTATTGAGGTCGGCAAAATTCATGCGGCCTCCTTGGCAGTGGCAACGGCGCCTGGCGTCAGTTCGAGCGCGATGCGGTTGTAGTACGCGCGCACCACATTCATGTAGCGCGCATCGTCGAGCAGGAAGGCGTCGTGGCCATGCGGCGCGTCGATTTCGGCGTAGGTCACGCGGCGCCGGTTACTGATCAGGGCTTCGACGATCTCGCGGCTGCGCTCGGGCGAGAAGCGCCAGTCGGTCGTAAACGACGCAATCAAAAACTGCGCTTTGGTGCCGGCCAGTGCCTTTTCGAGATCGCCGTCGTACTCGCGCGCCGGATCGAAATAGTCGAGCGCCTTCGTGATCAACAGGTAGGTATTGGCGTCGAAGTATTCCGAGAACTTGTCGCCCTGGTAGCGCAGGTAGGATTCGATCTCGAAGTCCACGCCGAAGTCGAAGTTGTAGTCGTTTGTTTCGGCCGCGTTGCGCAGCTTGCGCCCGAACTTCTCGGCCATGTCGTCGTTCGACAGATACGTGATGTGGCCGATCATGCGCGCCACTTTCAGGCCGTTCTTCGGCACCACGCCATGTTCGTAGAAGTCGCCACCGTGGTAATCGGGGTCGGTCAGGATCGCCTGGCGCGCGACGTCGTTGAAGGCGATGTTCTGGGCCGACAGCTTCGGCGTGGACGCGATCACGATGCAGTGGCGCAGGCGCTCCGGGAACTTGATGCTCCACGACAGGGCCTGCATGCCGCCGAGCGAGCCGCCCATCACGGCGGCAAAGCGGTCGATGCCGAGGCGGTCGGCCAGCAGCGCCTGCGCGGTCACCCAGTCTTCCACGGTCACCAGGGGAAAGCTCGCGCCATACGGCTTGCCGGTGGCGGCATTGACATGCATCGGGCCGGTCGAGCCGAAGCACGAGCCCAGGTTGTTCACGCCGATGACGAAGAAGCGGTCGGTGTCCACGGGTTTGCCCGGGCCGACCATATTGTCCCACCAGCCCGCGCTCTTGGGCGAGTCGTACTGGCCGGCGACGTGGTGCGATGCATTCAGGGCGTGGCAGACCAGCACCGCATTGGACTTGTCGGCGTTGAGCGTGCCATAGGTTTCATACATCAGCGTGTAGTTGCTGAGCTGCGCGCCGCTTTGCAGGCGCAGCGGCCCGGCGAAGTGCATCGCCTGCGGTGTGACTATTCCTAGAGATCCCATGGGACTGTGTGCTTTGATTGATGATGCGGTGGTGGCGCCGTTGCCGGGCGTGGCAACGGCGCGCGACTCACAGGGTCTGCAACTGCTCGACGGCGCTGGCGATTTCACCCGGCTCCATCGCGCGCAGGATGCGCCGGGTACGGGTCGTGACCACGCCAAGATCGGTATTCAAAATTTCTTGTTTTACCGCCAGCAGCTGCGCCGGGTGCATCGAGAACTCGCGCAGGCCCATGCCCAGCAGCAGGCGCGTGAGCTTGACGTCGCCGGCCATCTCGCCGCACACCGCCACATCCAGCCCGGCCTTGTGGCCCGTGGCGATGGTGGAGGCGATCAGCTGCAGCACCGCCGGGTGCAGCGGATTATACAGGTGCGCCACTTCGTAATCGACGCGGTCGATCGCCAGCAGATACTGGATCAGGTCATTGGTACCGATCGATAAGAAATCCATGCGGCGCACGAACAGCGGCAGCGCCAGCGCGGCAGCCGGGATCTCGATCATGGCGCCGACCTCGATGCCTTCGTCGAAGCGGATCTTCTCGTCGCGCAGCTGGGTCTTGGCCTGTTCGATCATGCCCAGCGTCTGGTCGATCTCGAACGCGTGCGCGAGCATCGGAATCAGGATGCGCACCTTGCCGAAGGCCGACGCGCGCAGGATCGCGCGCAGCTGCACCAAAAACATCTGTGGCTCGGCCAGGCAATAACGGATCGCGCGCAGGCCGAGCGCCGGGTTGAGCGCCGTGTGGTCGGTCTGGTCGAGCGGCTTGTCGGCGCCCACGTCGAGCGTGCGGATCGTGACTGGGCGGCCCTTCATCGCCAGCACCGCCTTGCGGTACTGCTCGAACTGTTCTTCTTCGTCCGGAATGCGCAGCGCCTGCGCGCCACGGCCCATGAACAGGAATTCGGAGCGGAACAGCCCCACGCCATTGGCGCCCGCTTCGAGAGCCGCCGGACAATCATCGGGCAGTTCGATATTGGCCAGCAGCGTGATCGTGGTGCCGTCGCGCGTGATGGCCGGGGTTTTCTTGAGCTTGAGCAGGCGCTTTCTCGCCTTGGCCATCGTGATCTGGCGCGCGCGGTACTGTTCCAGCACCAGCTGGCTCGGATTGCAGATGACGACGCCGGCATCGCCATCGACGATCAGCCAGTCGTCCTGTTCCACCAGCCGTGACGCCTGGTCCATCCCGACCACCGCCGGGATATCCAGGCTGCGCGCGACGATGGCCGTGTGCGAGTTCTGGCCGCCGACGTCGGTGACAAAGCCGATGAACGACCTGTCGCGAAACGCCAGCATGTCGGCCGGCGAGATGTCGTGGGCCACGACGATCATCTGTGGCGGCGGCTGGTCTTCGTCGGTGAACACCGGCGCGACGCTCAGGGCGGTGCCGGTCAAGACCTTCAGCACGCGCTCGGCGACCTGCTGGATGTCGTACTTGCGCTCGCGCAGGTAGGGGTCTTCGATTTCGTCGAACTGGCTTGATAATTCATCGATCTGCGTCACCAGCGCCCATTCGGCGTTGTAGTGGCGCGCACGGATGATGCCCTTGGGTGCTTCCGAAATCATCGGATCGGACAGGATCAGCGCATGCACGTCGATGAAGGCGCCCAGTTCGGTCGGAGCATCCTTCGGCAGGCCGGCCCAGAGTTCCTGCAGATTGTGGTGCACGGCGGCGATCGCATCCTGCAGGCGCTGCACCTCGGCCTCGACCTGTTCTTCAGGGACCAGGTAGTGCTTGACGTCGAGTGCGGCCGGCGTGAGCAGGTGCGCGCGGCCGATCGCGATGCCGCGCGAAACCGGAATGCCGTGAAGGAGAAAGGAAGCCATGGAAGAATCCGTTGAACGCGAGGGGACCGCTTCACGCGGCATTATTCACCTTCACCGAACTTGTCGTTGACGAGCGCCGTCAGCGCGGCCAGCGCGGCTTCTTCGTCGGCGCCATCGGCTTCGAGCGTGACCTTGGCGCCCTTGCCGGCGGCGAGCATCATGACCCCCATGATCGACTTGGCATTGATGCGACGGCCATTGCGGGTGAGCCAGACGTCGCTCTTGTACCTGGCGGCCAGTTGCGTGAACTTGGCGGAGGCCCGTGCGTGCAGGCCCAGCTTGTTGATGATCTCGAGTTCTTGTTGAATCATAGTCGCTTTATCTTTTTTGTAATGTGTCTGACTGCGCCCGGTATCTCCTCGCACGCATCGCCATTGCCAACGCCGCCGGCCCTAGCCCACCCGGATCCGGTTATCCACCCGCACTGCCCCGTTCTGCGCACCGGCCAACGCCATTTCCACCACCACGTCGAGCGAGTCGCGCCGGTAGGTGATCGCGCGCAGCAGCATCGGCAGGCTGATGCCGGCGATGACTTCCACGTGGCCCGCGTCGGCCAGCGAATTGCAGCAGTTCGACGGCGTGCCGCCCTTGACGTCGGTGATCACCAGGACGCCGTCGCCGTCATCCAGGCGCGCGATGGCTTCCTTGGCCAGGCAGTTGATCTGGCCGATATCCTGGTCAGCGGTCACGTCGATTGCCTCGACGCGCTCGGTGGGGCCGCGAAACACGTGCGTTGCTGCGGCGATGAATGCCTGGCCCAGCGGTGCGTGGGTCAGGAGCAGGATGCCTACCATGTCGTTATCCAAGTACTTTCTGTTCGACCGCGTCGATGAACATCGCGGCCACGTCAAAACCGGTCTGGTCGAAGATCTCCTGGAAGCAGGTCGGGCTGGTCACGTTCACTTCAGTCAGGTTCTCGCCGATCACGTCCAATCCTACCAGTAACAGGCCACGCTCGGCCAGCAACGGGCCGAGGGCTTCGGCGATCTCGCGATCGCGCTCGCTGATCGGCTGCGCCACGCCGATGCCGCCGGCGGCCAGGTTGCCGCGCACTTCGCCGTTTTGCGGAATCCGCGCCAGCACGAACGGCACAGGCTTGCCGCCGATGACCAGCACGCGCTTGTCGCCCTTGTCGATCGCCGGGATGAATTTCTGGGCCATGATCGTGTAACGGCCATTGGCGGTCAGCGTCTCGATGATCGAACCCAGATTGAGCGCATCGCTCTTTACGCGGAAGATGCCGGCGCCGCCCATGCCGTCGAGCGGCTTGAAGATCACGTCGCCGTGCTTGGCATGGAAGGCGCGCAGGCGCGCTTCATCCGAAGTGACCATGGTCGGCGACGTGTATTGGCTGAACTGGCCGATCGCCAGTTTTTCATTGTGGTCGCGGATCGCCGACGGGCTGTTGATCACGCAGGCGCCCTGGCGCACGGCCAATTCGAGCAGGTAGGTGCCGTAGACGTATTCCATGTCGAACGGCGGGTCCTTGCGCTCGATGATCGCGTCGAATTCGGACAGCTTCACATCGACTGCGGCATCGGCCGTGTACCAGACATCCGGCTCGCCCGTCAGGTGAATCTGCATCACGCGCGCGCTGACGATGCCTTCTTCGAGCACCATGTCGCGCTGTTCGAAGAAGTACAGGGCATGACCGCGCCGGGCCGCCTCGCGCATCATGGCGAAGGTCGAATCCTTGTAAATCTTGAATCCGGACAGCGGGTCGGCGAGAAAAGCGATTTTCATGGGGCGTCCAATCGATGTAATACCTTGATTTTAGCCCGAAACGGCAAACCTCGCGGCCACGGCCCGAGGTTTGCCGGACGCCGTGCGTCAGTACACTTCCGGATTCGGATCGGTGCGTTCGAGTTCCAGCGATGCGGCCAGCATGCCCAGGCGCGCGACCACGCCGTACACGTAAAAGCGGTTGGGCGCGGCGGTGCCCGGCTTGGCCTTCGGATCGGGCATCGCGTGCTGCTGCGCGAACGCCAGTGGCACGAACTGCGAACCGGGCGCATTGAGGTTCTGGTCGATGCCACGCTCGGCGTGCACGCGGTAGAAGCCACCCACAACATAGCGGTCGATCATGTAGACCACCGGTTCGGCCACCGCGTCGTCGATCGATTCGAAAGTCGGTACGCCTTCCTGGATGATCAGATCGGTCACGGCAACGCCATCCTTGACCACCGACATGCGCGCGCGCTGGGCCGGGGTCAGGTCGCGCACTTCGCTCGCGTCCTTGATGGTCATGATGCCCATGCCATAGGTGCCGGCGTCGGGCTTGAGGATCACAAAGGGCTTGCGCTCCTTCATGCCGTATTCCTTGTACTTCTTCTTGATCTTCGAGAACAGCGCCGAGACATCATCGGCCAGTGCTTCGGTGCCGACGTTCTCGCGCAGGTCGACTTCGGCGCAGGTGCTGTGCAGCGGGTTGACCAGCCACGGGTCGATGTCGATCAGCTTGCCGAACTTCTTGGCCACTTCGTCCAGCGCCTTGAGGTGGTTGCTCTTGCGGCGCAGGGCCCAGCCGGCGTGCAGCGGCGGCAGCAAGGCTTGCTCGTGAACGTTCTCCAGGATCGACGGGATGCCGCCGGACAGGTCATTGTTGAGCAGGATGGTGCACGGATCAAAATCAGGCAGGCCAACGCGGCGGCCATTGGCCGAGCGTACCAGCGGCTCGAGCACCAGCATATTGCCGTCAGGCAGCGCCAGCGGCGTCGGCTCGGTAATATCGGGCGAGAATGTGCCAAGGCGGACATGCAAGCCGGTCTGGCGGAAGATCTGCATCAGGCGCGCGACGTTCTGCAGGTAGATCGGGCTGCGGCGGTCAGCGTCCGGCACCAAGAGCAGGTTGCGCGCGTCCGGGCAATACTTGTCGACGGCGGCCATGGCCGCCTGCACCGTCAGCGGCAGCATCTCGCTGGCCAGGTTGTTGAAGCCGCCCGGGAACAGGTTGGTGTCCACCGGCGCAAGCTTGTAGCCGGCATTGCGCAGATCGACCGAGCAATAAAATGGCGGCGTGTGCTCCTGCCACTCGAGGCGGAACCAGCGCTCGATGGCAGGCGTGGCTTCGAGGATTTTCTTTTCCAGGTCCAGCAAGGGACCGGTCTGGGCGGTGGCGAGGTGCGGAACCATTGATTGGACGTCCTTGTTGTGCGCTTCTTGTTGTTAATTTAAGTTGGGAATCGCATATGGGGTTGGTCCGGGTATTTTAAAGGGCAATGCGAAGAATGCAAAAAACGCCGTCCCCGCTTGCGCGGAGACGACGTTTTCAGGAAACAGCGACGACTGAGCGGATCAGTAACGGTAAGCCGATTCGCCGTGGCTCGTGATGTCCAGACCTTCGCGTTCCTCTTCTTCCGGCACACGCAGACCGATCACGATATCGACCAGCTTGAAGGCGATGAAGGCGACGACGGCCGACCAGATGACAGTCACGCCGATCGCATGGGCCTGGATCCACAGCTGGCCGACGATCGAGTAGCTCGTGTTCATCGCATTGGTCGTGTAATCCCACACGCCCTGCCCGCCCAGTGCCGGCGACGCAAACACGCCGGTCAGCATCGCGCCCAGGATACCGCCCACGCCGTGCACGCCGAACACGTCGAGCGAATCGTCGGCGCGCAGCAGGCGCTTCAGACCCGTCACGCCCCACAGGCAGACGATACCGGCCAGCAGGCCGATGACCAGTGCGCCCATCGGACCGACGAAGCCGGCGCCCGGGGTGATGGCCACCAGGCCCGACACGGCGCCCGATGCGGCGCCCAGCATCGATGGCTTGTGCTTGAAGATCCATTCGCCCAGCACCCAGGTGAGGGTCGCACCGGCGGTGGCCAGCAGCGTGTTCAGGAACGCCAGAGCCGCCACGTCGCCTGCTTCGAGCGCCGAGCCGGCATTGAAGCCGAACCAGCCGACCCACAGCAGCGATGCGCCGACCATCGTCATCGGCAGCGAGTGTGGCGCCATCGATTCACGGCCGTAACCGATCCGCTTGCCGATCACATAGGCGCCCACCAGGCCGGCGACGGCCGAATTGATGTGCACCACGGTGCCGCCCGCGAAGTCGAGCGCGCCCTGCTGCCACAGATAACCGGCAGCTGCGGTGACGGTCTGCAGCGAGGCAGCGTCGGTGATGGCGTCAGGACCGGCCCAGAACCAGACCATGTGCGCGACTGGCAGGTAGCCGAAGGTGAACCACAGCACGACGAACACCAGCACGGCCGCGAACTTGGCGCGTTCGGCAAAGGCGCCGACGATCAGCGCGCAGGTAATCGCTGCAAAGGTGCCCTGGAAGGCGACGAAGATGAATTCGGGGATCATCGTCTCTTTGCTGAAGGTCGCAGCCATCGCAAACTTGCCGGCGACCGGATCCCAGATGCCTTGCAGGAAGGCGCGGTCGAAGCCGCCGATGAACGCGTTGCCCTGCGTGAAGGCCAGCGAGTAGCCGTACAGGCACCACAGCACGATCACGAGGGCAAATACCATCATCACCTGCATCAGCACCGACAGCATGTTCTTGGCGCGCACGAGGCCACCGTAGAACAGCGCCAGGCCGGGAATGGTCATCAGGATCACCAGCAGCGTGGCGACGAACATCCAGGCCGTATCCCCCTTGTTGATGGACGGCGCCGCCATGGCCGGCAGGGCAACGCCCAGGCCCAGCAAGGCGGTCAGTATCGTTGTAGTTATGCGCTTCATGAAAACATTCCCTCTTACAGTGCGTCGTTGCCGGTCTCGCCGGTACGGATACGGATGACCTGGTTCAGGTCGGCCACGAAGATCTTGCCGTCACCGATCTTGCCGGTGCGGGCAGCGCCCTGGATCGCATCGATCACCTGGTCGACGATGGCATCGTCGACGGCGGCTTCGATCTTGATCTTGGGCAGGAAGTCGACGACGTACTCGGCGCCACGGTACAACTCGGTGTGGCCTTTCTGGCGACCGAAACCCTTCACTTCGGTCACGGTCATGCCTTGCACGTTGATTTCCGACAGTGCCTCTCGCACCTCGTCGAGCTTGAAGGGCTTGATGATGGCGGTGATCATTTTCATGGTATTGCCTCTTTTGCAATCAAAAAGTTTTTGAGACGGACAGCACGGCGGCGGACTTGCCGAGATTCTTGCCTTCCGGGCTCAGGTAGGCGTCGGTATTCGCCTTGTGCCACGCCAGCGCCACGGTGGCGACGCCGAAGTCCTTGGTAACGCCGACCTTGTAGTCGGTGTACGAAAACGCGCTGTTGTTCTTCAGTTTCTGGCGCCCGACGTGCAGGTTCAGGATGAAGCCGTTGCTGACGTCGATGTCGGCGCCCACATCCAGATAGCCGCTGCGCTTGCTGTCTGCGGTGCCGAACAGATTGGTCGTCGAGTGCGAGTACTTGATGTAGGCCGGGCCGTAGCCGAGTTTGCCGTACAGCTCGAACGTGTTCGCACTCGGGTTCAAGCCGTTGTCCGGGTAGTAGTAATACAGGCCGCCAATGTCATAGCTGATCGCATCGCTCAACTGACCGCGCTTGCCGCCATAGACGTCCCATTCGATATTGCCGTCGCCGCCCAGGTCTTTCGTCCATTTGATGGTGGAAAGCCAGGTGCCCACGTAGAAGCCGGATGGGCCATGTACATAGTCGACGCCGCCCTGCAGGGCCGGGTCGAGGGCTGTTTGCGACAGACCGCGGTAACGGTAGTCGCTGGTGATGCTCGCGTTGTAGCTCACCTGATGTTCGGCGGGTTGTTCCTGTGCCATGCCCTGCGCGCTGGTAAGAGCCAACACTGCCAGGACAACTGCGCTGAATTTTGCTTTGCACTTCATGACAAACCCCCTTGATGAACAACATGAAAAATGACTGCTTGTGGATCCTTGTGATGTTCTTTATCTATGCTTTATTTAGCAGGATGCGTGCCAGCTCATAACCAGCTCATAGTCAGCTCATAAACGGGAAAAAGGTCCTTGTTTTTTTGGTAAACACGCCCCACATCGGTTTTGCTACAACACAACGGACCGCATACGGCACCCAGACGGCCGTTCGGCGCACCACATCAGGTCACATTGCACCATCATGGAGCGTGCGGCCTCGGCAGAAAGGGAAATGGATATGAGTAATAGCAACTTCTTCAGCGACTTGCAGGGCAAGATCAACCAGGCGCTCGAGAGTGGCCCGGCCAAGGACATTGAACGCAATGTGAAGGCGGCCATGACGTCGGGCTTTTCCAAGCTCGATCTGGTCACGCGCGAGGAATTCGATATCCAGGCCCAAGTGCTGGCCAAGACCCGCAGCAAGCTCGAGGCGCTCGAACTGCGCGTGAGTGAGCTGGAAGCCAGGCTGGGTGCAGGCAGCGCCACGGCGTCGTCGGCAACCTCATCGGCGACAGCGGCCTCGGCATCGGCCGCTTTCCCAGCCTCGGGCAGCTCGGCGATTCCGATGCCAGGCGCTGCGCCATCGGCCACTGCGCCATTCCCGGCTGCACCGGAAGACCCGACGATCGTTGTGCCGCCAACGCTCGACAAGCATTAAGTAGTCCACGGGCCAACCCGCCTTGCGCGGGTGGCCTCAGCACCAGCGGCACGCCCGTGCCGCCATCTTTTGACGCGCATCCCGGCTTATACTGGTTGTCTTTACGGAGACCACGATGACCCGACAGTTTGCCGCGCTGATCACCACCTGTACCCTGCTGGCCATGCCAGCTTCGATCCATGCGCAGGCAACCGCTGCCGGTGGTGACGTCCGTCCCGAGATCCTGCGCCAGCTTGATGGCGCCTGGACCATGACGGGTGATGTGCGGGGCAAACCGGTCACCTACCGCATGGTGGCCAAGCCGGCCTTGCATGGCACATTCACCGAGCTGCGCATGCAGGACGTGCAGGTGCCCGCGCAGTACGAAGCGGCGGTCTTCGTCGGCTATGACGCCGCCAGCAAGACCATCATCGCGCACTGGATGGACAGCTTCGGCGCAAAGTACTCAGTCCCGCACGGCAGTGGCGACATCACCGGCAACGTCGTCACATTCACCATTCCCTACCCGAGCGGCTCGTTTCGCAATACCTGGCGCTTCGATCCGGCCACCTCGACGTGGCAGTTCGCGCTCGAGGCGGCGCAGCCGGACGGCTCGTGGAAGCACTTCGCCGGCTACGCGCTCAGGCGCGACTGAGCGCGCCCGGGCCGGCGGGCTTCAATCAACGCTGACTTCCTTGCGGTTGTCACGCGCCACACGGTCGATCAGCTTGTTGTATGGATCGACACCCACGTCAAACGGCTGCTCCTTGACAGTCACCGTCACCGTCGGATTCTCACCCCGCAGTACGCGCTTCTCCAGTAGCAGCACGCGCTCGTCCGATTCCTTGGCATCCTTCGCCCGTGCGAACACCCCGATTTCTACGGCTTCGTCATACGTGCGCGGGGTTTCCTGTCCCTTGCCGTCAGCCTGCATCTTGGCCAGGTGCAGCTTCATCGTCACGTCCCACTGCCCGTCCGGGCGCTTGACGGCTTTCGCCTCGGTCACGCGGTTATCGTAGAACACAATGCGCTCGAACAGGTCGGCGATCAGCGCGTGCTTGCCGACCGGGGCTTCGGCGCGGATATAGTCGACCAGTTCGGCGGATGTCGCAAACGGCGCCTCCTGGTAGCCCTTGTCCTGCAGGAAGCGCTTGAGGGCGCGGTTGAGCGCTGCTTCGCCGATCTCGTCGCGCAGGCGGTAGAAGACCAGGCTTCCCTTGCGGTAGTGGATGTAGTCCTGGTTCTCCACGCGCACCAGCGGCAGTTCCTCGATCTTTTCGGCGCCGCGCGAACTGAGATAGCGGTCCAGCTCATAGCGCAGGAAACGGCGCATCTTGTGCTGGCCGTATTCCTTCTCCATCACCATCAGCGCCGAGTACTGCGCCAGCGATTCGATCAGCATGCTCGCGCCCTGCACGTTCGCGGCCGTGACCTGGTGGCCCCACCACTGGTGCGCCATCTCGTGCGCCGTCACGTAGAAGACGTAGTCGATGTCCTCCTTGTTGCGCAGGTCGGCGATGAAGCCGATCGATTCCGAGAACGGGATCGTGTTGGCGAACGATTGCGCAAAGCGCTGGTAGTTCGGAAATTCCAGGATGCGCACCTGCTTGTGCTGGTAGGGCGTGAACTGGGTCGTGAAGTAGTCGAGCGACTTTTGCGTGCCCGCGATCATCCGGTCCACGTTATAGGCGTGTTTCGGATCGTGATAGATCTCGATCGGGATACCATGCCAGTCGCCTTTCCTGACCTGCCAGTTGGCCGACAGATAGGCGAAGAACGGCATCATCTTCTGGTCCATCTTGTAGCGATAGTAGTTGCGGCCGTTTTCCTTCCACGCCTTTTGCAGGTAGCCCGGCGCCAGCGCGATCTGGTCGCCGCTGGTGGAGACGGTGGTGTCGAAGCTGATCCAGTCGGCGTCGGCCCCGAACATCGTGTTGGCGCGGGCCGCCTGGTTTTCGAGCTTGGCCATGCGCTCCGGTTCGCCCAGGCCGCGCTTGCGGCGCTCGTTGCGGTCCAGTAGTTCGAACTCGTTCTGGTAGCCGACCAGCGGGAAGAACTCGCGGTTGTTGAAGAACGTGCCATTCAGGTTGAGCGTGCCGCCCTTGCCCGCGTTGGAAAAACCGGGGCGGCGCACGTCGACCGTGAAGTCCAGCGCCAGGCGGGCACCCGGCGCCGTCGGCTGCGCGAGCTTGAGTATCCGGAAGCCCGCTACCTGGTCGTCCAGGACCACCGTGTGCGCGGGGAGACCCGCGAACCTGGTCACGGCGTCCGGATTGACTTGCAGGCGCAATGTGTCCAGCGGCTGGCTGGTCTTGTTCTCGAAGAGGTAGCGGCCCTTGACCATCACGCGCCGTTCGGCCGGGTAGATGTCCACCGCAGCGCGCACGTCGACGATCTTCACGTGCGGCAGGTCCTTGTACTTGCGGTAGGTCTTTTCGTACCTGGCCTGCTTGTCCATCGCCACGTTCTGCGCTTCGTAGCGGCCCAGCGTGACGGTGTTGTAGAAGATCCAGCCACCCACCAGCGCGAACGCGATTGTGCAGATGCCCAGCGCAACGCCCGATGGGCTTTTCAGGCGCCGCGTTGCTTCGCGCGTGCGCGTGCGCCACTCGACCGACAGGCCGCGTACCCAGAACGCCTGGGCCACGATCAGTCCTGCCACGGCAAACAGGGTCCAGTACAGCGCAAACCACGACCAGCCCGTAACAAAATGGCCGAAGCCGTTCATGTCCGAGTACGGCGTGTCTGGCAGCAGCGCGATGTTGTACAGGTTGTGATCGAAGTGCAGGACCGACAGGACAATCTGCGCCACGATCAGCACGATCATGAACAGGTAGCCCAGAAACTTGTTGTTCGTGACGACCTGCAGCGCCACGGCGATCAGCGCCATCAGGATGTAGGGCGTGCCGGCCATGAACACGCCCTGCAGATACACCAGCGGTTCGATCGGCGCCCCGCCCTTGTACAGCTGGATAGCGATCGCGGTCAGGATCCCGGCAAACAGGAAGGCCAGCACCACGCCCACCAGGGCCAGGCTTTTCGCCACCAGCGGCGCCCAGTTCGGCATCGGCATCGCGTCGCTCACGTCGGCGATGCCGGCCTGGCGCTCCTTGAAGATCAGTTCACCGGCATAGAAAATCACGATGATGAGCAGCAGGAAGTTGTAGCTGCCCTTGAGCAGCTCGATCATCAGGTAGGTGCGCGGGTAGACGTCGGTGCCGAACATCTGGTGCAGCTGACTCGAGCTGCCCACCATATTGAGCACGCCGAACAGCAGCATGACCAGGAACGGCACGCTCTTGAAGACGGCGACCGCATCGAAGACGAAGATATGCCAGCACTGGTTCCAGCGCGTGGCGCGTGTGAAGCGCGGCGCGATGCGTGGCAGCGCGACGTGCGCCGGCATCCCGGCTGCCGGTGCTACAGCTTTGGCCTTGCCGAACAGGCGCCTGCCGGTGCCGGCGCGCTGCGGCTTGAACAGCACCAGCGTGAGGCCAAGCAGCGCCAGGCCGACCACGCTCCACAACAGCCGGTTGGCCAGCATATAGCCGCCGATGGCCGGCAGGCCGGCATTCGATTCGGCCGTCGAGAAGTAACGCGTGGCGCGGCCAAGGGCGCGCAGGCCGAATGGGTCGGCCAGCACGGCGAACCACTCATTGTCGATATTGCTGGTGAACTTGCCGGCCAGGATCCACAGCACGAAGAACGCCATCACGCCCACATACACCATCATGATCGAGCGCGTGGTTGCGGCCAGCAGCATCAGCAAGGCGCCGATGAACAGCAGGTTCGGCACCACCAGCACGCACAGCGCCCACAGGTAGGCCGCGCCGGGGAACGGCCCCACGCGCTCGGCGTCGATCCACGGCATCAGAGGGCCGAGCATCATGCCCGCCACGATCACCGCGAAGATCACCATGCAGGCCAGCAGGCCCGCCAGGAAGCGGCCGACGAGGTAATCGTGCTTTTTCATCGGTGTCGCAAACAGCATGTCGGAGATGCCGACATCGCCATCGCGCAGCACCGAGCCGGCGATGAAGATGGTGACGACGAACATCGACATCAGGCTGAAAACGCCCAGCAGCTGCGCGACGACGACCGGCGCATTGCGGTTCACGTTGCCGATGCTGCCGCCGATCTGGATCGCATCGGTGGTGGTCGCACCAAAAGCCAGCGCGCCGAAGATCAGCGCGCACACCCACAACAATGGCTGGCGCAGCTGGATGCCCAGCTCGAACTTGAAGAATTCCCGTAGCATGCCGGCTCCTTACGCCACGACCGCTGCGGTGGACGCCAGCGCCGCGCCGGTGGCCGAGGCGGTCGCGCGGCTGGCGTTGCGGATCTGGAGGAAGTAGACGTCTTCCAAGTCCGGCTCAACGCTGACGAAGCCATCGTCCGGCTGCGACTCGGCGAACACGTTGATCTGCGGGCGCCCCGCCACCAGGCGCGTGGAGAGCACATTGAAATCGCGCTGGTAATCGGCCAGCGCATCCTGGCTGACGGTGCGGCGCCACACGCGGCTCTTGAGTGTGTCGATGGCGGCCTGCGGTTCGCCCTGCAGCAGCACGGTGCCTTTGGCGATCATCGCCATGCGCGGGCACAGGTCGGTGACGTCTTCGACGATGTGGGTCGACAGGATCACGACCACCTGCTCGCCGATCTTGGCCAGCAGGTTCAGAAAGCGGTTGCGTTCATCGGGGTCCAGGCCTGCGGTGGGCTCGTCGACGATCACCAGGCGCGGCGCGCCAAGCAGCGCCTGCGCGATGCCGAAGCGCTGGCGCATGCCGCCCGAGAAGGTGCCCAGGCCGCGCGAACGCGCTTCCCACAGATTGGTCTGGTGCAGCAGCGCCTCGACCATCTCCTTGCGCTCGCCCTTGGCCGTCAGGCCCTTGAGGACGGCGAAGTGGTTCAGCAGTTTTTCGGCGCTCACTTTCGGGTAGACGCCGAAGTCCTGCGGCAGGTAGCCGAGCTGGCGGCGCAGGCCTTCCTTGTCCTTCAACACGTCCAGGCCGTTGAAATCGATGCTGCCGCTATCGGGATCCTGCAGCGTGGCGATGGTGCGCATCAGCGACGACTTGCCGGCGCCGTTGGGGCCGAGCAGGCCGAACATCCCGTTCGGGATCTCGAGACTGACGTTGTTGATCGCCTTGACGCCATTGGCATAAGTCTTGTTGAGCTGCTTGATCGATAGCATGGACTGATTCTCCGGGGACGGTTGCGGTTGTGGTGCTGTTCACGATCAATGTAACGTTAATAAAAAGCAATGTCCGCATTTTGTGACAGACGGTATGAATCGCGGCATGAACGACGAGATCACCGGTATATGCATTGTTCATGAGAGGCTAAGCGCGCGCACGCCTGTCCGCTCTCAAACGGTCGCGCGATGCGCGCTTTAGGATGGGGCACCCTGGCGTCATGCGGAAGGAATCCAATGAGTCTTGCCGTCCTCAAAAGCCGCGCGCTGGCCGGCATGGCAGCGCCACCGGTCAATGTCGAAGTCCATCTGGCCAACGGATTGCCGGGTTGGACAATTGTTGGCTTGCCAGACACCGAAGTGCGCGAAGCGAAAGACCGCGTGCGCGCGGCGTTGCAGAATTCGGGCTTCGATATTCCGCCGCGCCGCATCACGATCAATCTCGCGCCGGCCGATCTGCCCAAGGAATCCGGTCGCTTCGATCTGCCGATTGCTCTGGGCATCCTGGCTGCTTCGCACCAGATCCGCGGCGATGCACTGGCGCGCTACGAGTTCGCCGGCGAGCTGTCGCTGTCGGGCGAGCTGCGGCCGATTCGTGGCGCACTGGCGATGGCCTTTGCGATGGTGCGCGCGGGTGCTGCACAATCTGCGTTACAGACCGACCTGCAGGACCGGGCTTTCATCCTGCCGCTGGCCAATGCCGACGAAGCAGCGCTGGTCGACGCCGCCGAGATCCTGCCGGCGCGCACGCTGCTCGAGGTCTGCGCGCACTTCGCCAATGCGCCCGATGCACCCAAGCTGGTGCGCCATGTGGGACCGGCCCTTGCGCATGCGGTGTGCTACCCCGATTTTGCCGAGGTCAAGGGCCAGCAGCATGCCAAGCGCGCGCTTGAGGTGGCGGCGGCCGGCGCCCATTCGTGTTTGCTGGTCGGCCCGCCCGGCGCCGGCAAGAGCATGCTGGCGGCGCGCCTGCCAGGCCTGCTGCCCTTGATGAGCGACGCCGAAGCGCTCGAATCGGCCGCCGTGCAATCGCTGGCCGGCAGCTTCTCGCCACGGCGCTGGCGCCAGCGGCCGTTTCGCAGCCCGCATCACACGACGTCCGGTGTGGCCCTGGTGGGCGGCGGCAGCGTGCCGCGCCCTGGCGAAGTCTCACTCGCGCATCATGGCGTGCTGTTTTTGGACGAGCTGCCCGAGTTCGACCGGCGCGTGCTCGAGGTGCTGCGCGAGCCGCTCGAGTCGGGCCAGATCACGATTTCGCGCGCGGCGCACCAGGCCGATTTCCCGGCGCGCTTCCAGCTCATTGCGGCGATGAACCCATGCCCGTGCGGCTGGCTCGGTCACGCCAGCGGCAAATGCCGCTGCCTTGAGGCCGCCGTGCTGCGCTACCAGAGCCGCATCTCTGGGCCCCTGCTCGATCGCATCGATATCCAGTTGCCGGTCGCGGCGCTGGGGGCAGAGAGCATGGGCGCACGCGCCGATGGAGAACCGAGCAGCGTGATCGCAGTACGGGTAGCGCAGGCGCGTGCAGTGCAGATGGCGCGCCAGGGCTGCCCCAACAGCCACCTTGGCCCGCGCGACATTGACCGTTACTGCGCGCCTGACGAAGCCGGAGAGCGCCTGTTGCATGCCACGACCCGGCATCTGCACTGGTCAGCGCGCGCATATCACCGCGTTCTTAAAGTGGCGCGTACGGTGGCCGACCTGGCCGGCAGCGAGCACGTGGCGGCTACGCATGTGGCCGAGGCCATTGGCTACCGGCGCGCATTGCAGGGCGATTAGCAGGTCTTGCGTTCTACGGCGCTGCTGTTACCATCGACGCATGCGACCCTCTATCGTGCGTGCCCTGCAGATTGTCCCGATCCTCCTGGCAGGCGCGCTGCTGGCCGGCTGCAATCCGGCCTATAACTGGCGTGACTACACGAGCGAGGATGGTCGCTTCAAGGTGCTGTTTCCAGCCAAGCCCGCGACCCTGACCCGCACGGTGGACCTGAACGGCCTGCAGGTCGAGATGACGATGACGGCGGCCAAAGTGGACAACACGACGTTCGCCGTGGGTACTGCCGTCGCACCCGATGCGGCGCGCGCGCAGGCGGCGCTGCCGGCCATGCGCCTGGCGCTGCTGCGCAATATCGGCGCGCCCGACACTGCGGCTACCGCTGATCTGAGTGTGGATGTCACGGGCGCCGGCCAGGGCGCGCCAATGCATCTGAGCGGGCGTTTCGCCGCGAAGGGCAACCGCGTCTACCAGGTCATCGTGCTTGGCCCTGCAGGCAAGACGCCGCGCGAACAGATCGAGCAGTTCCTCACCTCCTTCACCAGCTTGTAAGGTCGCCCATGGATGACCAGCTTCCCGCCCTGCGCCTGGTCGGCCTGCGCAAGCAGTTCGGCCGTCCTGCCGTCGATGGCCTCGACCTGCTGGTCCGACGCGGCGAGTTCTATGCGCTGCTCGGGCCGAACGGCGCCGGCAAGACGACGACGCTGCGCCTGGTCACGGGCCTCCTCGCGCCCGACGCCGGCACGATCGAGGTCATGGGCGTGGACATGACTGCGGCGCCGGCAGCAGCCAAAGCCAAGCTGGCCTATCTGCCGGACGAGCCGATGCTGTATGGGAAGCTCAAGCCGTTCGAGTACCTCGAATTTGTCGCTGGCCTGTGGGGCGTGGCAGCGCAGGACGCCGAACCGCGCGCACGCGAACTGCTCGACTGGCTCGACCTGACCCAGCATGCGCACGAGCTGACCGAAGGTTTTTCGCGCGGGATGAAGCAGAAGCTCGCGCTGGCCGGCGCCCTGATCCACGACCCGGAACTCTTGATCCTCGACGAGCCGCTCACTGGCCTGGACGCAGCGGCAGCGCGCCAGGTGAAAGACCTGCTGCTGGCGCACGTGGCCAAGGGCGGCACCGTCATCCTGACAACGCACATTCTCGAGGTGGCCGAGCGCCTGGCGCACCGCATCGGCATTATCCGCCAGGGCCGGCTGATCGCAGAAGGGACGCTGGCGCAGCTGCGCGAGCGTACGCCGGGCGGCAGCCTGGAAGACATGTTCCTGCATTTGATGGCTGCGCCATGAGGCTGGCGCCGGGCAGCGTCGGCTGGCTGCTGCGGCACGAGCTGCGGCTTGCCTGGTTCAATGCGGCGGGCGGCAAGGCGGCGGACGGGCGGCGCCGGCCAGGCAACCTGGCGCTCGGTCTGGCGGCCGCTGGCTGTATCGCCATGCATGCCCTGGGCTGGTTTGCCGTACGCCAGCTGGCCGGGGTGCCGGGCGACGATCCGCGCATCCTGCTGGCGGTCTCCGCGCTCTTGGTCGTGGCCACGACCTTCATGCTGTCATCGGCGATCAAAGCCTGCGTCGTGGTGATGTTCGAGCGCAGCGACCTCGATCTGCTGCTGTCGTCACCCCTGCCCTCGCTCAGCATTTTCACGGTGCGGCTGCTGGGCGTATCCGCGGGCACGGCGGCGCTGTACCTGTTTTTGCTGGCGCCGTTCGCGCATGCGGGACTGCTGCAGGGCCAGTGGCGCTGGCTCGGGATCTATCCCGGCGTGATTGCCCTTGCGGTGCTGTGCAGTTGTGGCGCCATGCTGCTCACGCTTGGCCTCGTGCGCATGCTCGGTGCGCGCCGCACGCGCGTCGTGGCGCAGATCGTCGGGGCACTGGCTGGTGCACTGCTCGTCATCGCGTCGCAGCTGCATGCGCTCACGTCCAGGCAAACGCAGGAGCGCATCCGCGATACCGTCCTCGGACTGGTGCAGACGGAGGATGCAGCGGATAGCCTGCTCTGGCTGCCGGCGCGGGCGATGCTGGGCGAGCCGTCGCCGGTGCTGCTACTGGGCGCCCTCGCGTGCGGCATGTTCGTGCTGACGACCTGGTGCACGCATCGTTTCTTTGCGCGCGGGTTGCAACTGGCTGCGTCGACGCCGTCGAGCGCTGCGGGCAAGGCGTCATCGACGCCGACGCGGCCCCGTTTCGGGCGCAGCTTGTTTCGCACGGTGGTCAGCAAGGAATGGCGCCTGATCGTGCGCGATCCGCAGTTGCTGTCGCAGGTGATGCTGCAAATACTGTTTTTGCTGCCGTTGTTCTTCCTGATCTTCAAGCGTGCCGATGTGCAGGTGCAAGCCATCGGCGCGGGCCTGGCGTTGCTGTGCAGTTCGCTGACCGGCGCGTTGGCATGGATTGCCTTGTCGGCAGAGGATGCGCCGGATCTGCTGCGGGTCTCGCCTGCATCGCAGCCTGTGATACGGCGGGCCAAGCTGGCAGCGGCGATGCTGCCGGGGCTGGGGCTGGTGGCGGTTCCGCTGCTATGGCTGACGGCGCGAATGCCGGCGGCCGGACTGGTCGCATGCCTCGTGGTGTGCGGCGCTGTTTCGGGCGCCGGCCTGGTCGTGTTCTGGTGCGGGCGGCCTGGCGTGCGCAGCAATTTCAAGGGGCGCGGCAAAGGGGGGATGGTGATGAACATCCTCGAGTTGTTTAACGGCCTGGCGTGGGGCGCGTTTGGATGGCTGCTGTCGGCGGCGACGCTTGGGCCACTTGCCCCAATGCAAACGTTTGCGGCGGCAGGCGCTGCCTTTCTCGCCATCGCCGTACCTGGCATCGCCCGGATGTTGCGGTACAAGCCGATGTGAGCGCGACCGCACTGTGAAGGGGCACGAGTCGTGATATCGTTTAATTACTAACAAAACCAAGAGATAGCTATGTTGATTACTTTTAAATGCAAAACGTATCCAGAAGTTCTGATGTACCAGGAACATGCCAAACGCATCCTTGACCTGCTGCACAAGGAGCCAGAACGCGGTGTGATTACGTCGGCCGAAGCCACCCAGGTGATTTCGCTGATCGAGGAAGAAATCGAAGAGTCGCGCAAGCATCAGGTATCGGATCAGGTGGCGCACGACGTGCATGCGCACCACCGCGATGAAGACGACCATGAGCATCAGGCGATCGAGGTTGTCAGCTTCTCGACCCGAATGTATCCGCTGCTGGAAATGCTGCGCTCGGCGCGTGACAACAAGACGGATATCCTTTGGGGTGTGTAAACAGACTCGGGCTTGTCCCTGACTGCCTGCAAAAAGCCAGCTGATGTAAATCAGCGGGCTTTTTTTACGTCGTGCAGATCGAGTGGAAGTGGTGATCTGACCAGGTGAAGACCCCGTGCCCCAAAGCGAAAAGCCCCACTCAGATCACTGAGTGGGGCTTTTCTATATAACTAGCCTGACGATAACCTA
>JACYUQ010000002.1 GCA_014841835.1 Oxalobacteraceae sp. CFBP 13730
CCGAAAACGATTGTCAGGGCGAGTGATAACAAGATCGTATGGCAGTGGGTAGGAAATGATCCGTTTGGGGCCATACAGCCGCTGGAAGACCCGACGGGGGTTGGAGCATTCGTGTATAACCTTCGGTTTCCCGGTCAGGTGTATGAGAAGGAATCTGGGCTTTACTACAACTATTTCCGGGACTATGATCCGCAGACCGGGCGGTATGTTCAAAGTGATCCGATCGGGCTCGATGGCGGAATCAATACTTACGGGTATGTGGGGGGAGATCCGGTGTCGTATTACGACGCCCCGGGGCTGAATCGCACACGAGCACCAACCAATGGCCCGACGTTTTATTCAGCGCAGGTTGCGTTGATTACGAGTCAGATTCGGGCAATCAATCCCTCGTTTACTTACCAAACGGTGCGCCCGAGCAATGGTCCTGGGAGCGGGTATAATCAAAACGATGTTAGTGCGTTGTCGAGAATACTTCGTGACTATCAACGAAATTCACAGACCAATCGTGATGGGGTTCCAGTGGGTCGATTTGTATGTGATGCAAGGGGAAACATGCTGATCGAACCCAGAGGAGGTCGCACCCGCGACCAGCCTGAATTTTCGGGCCACCCAGACACGCATACTCTTTATCCAAACGGTTCCAATTACATGCGAAATAATCCGGTCGGCCACGGTCCAAATACGACCCCTCACGGCCATGCCCACTTAGTTGGCCCCGGCACCGGTCGGGCGGGCCAAGGGCCTCCAATAGACATTTTTGGTAATGTTGTGCCGCCAAACTCGCCAGCCGCACACTATCCTACATATTGAAAATTTAATACTGAGAGAGCATTCGTTCCATGATAATTTTTATCGACGAAATCGATAGTGAATCATGTTTCCCGTTAGGCTATACAAACCTGCCGAGTTTTATCGCAAAGTTTAAATCTGCAGAATTTGAAGGGGTTGCTAGATTCGTTCCAGCCAGCGGACTCCCCCAGGATTGTGCTGGACATGAATTTGGCGTGGAAATTGCACAGGACTCAATAACTGACTTTCAAATTGTTTCCGGCGGAGCAGGATCGGCAATTGAGCCCTTAAGTATGACGGGCTCATTCCGCGTACGTGGCAAAGTACGCGGATCCTCAGGGCCCGCAGGGAGGGAGACTACGACGGTCGCGGTAGGTGAAGCGTTCTTCACCTTGACGCCGGATGATGTGGGGCAGCTTCGTCCTGCTATTGGTGACACCGTTATTTTTATTCTCCACGGCTTGTCATTATGGGATGAGGTGATTTAAGGGAACAGGCACAATGTCAGGTCCGGCGATGTGACATCGGTGAACTTTCCCTAGTAACGCGAGTCGTCTGCAGTCTCTCTCTTCTTAATCAAAAAAAGCCGTCCCCAACCCGCTGCTTCTGGCGCGGGTTACGGGATGGCTCGTTTTTTAGCGGCTAGGGCGGTAGCAAAACCGCGTCCGCTGCTGCGTTGAAAGACTTACAGGCAATGAGCGGTACAACCTTAGCTGGCCTTGTGAGTGAAGCTGGCCGCCCTAAACCATGACACGCCTTCAACGCTTGAACGGCTGCTTTGGGTCGTTTCCGGCCTCTCGTGGCCACTGCTGGATTTTAAACGGACAACCGTCCTGCTGGCCTGACGGACCAGGTTCGGCCAGGAGCGGACGTTCCCCAGCCAGCTCGCCAGCTCGCTAGCCGCACGATCAACCAGAGTCGCGTTTTCTAGAGCATCCTCATGACAAACACGCAGGCACAAGCGCAAAAATGGATAGACATCCTGCTCGGACAACGGATCTACCGTTCATCGATCCGTTGTCCGAGCAGATCGCGGCGGGGAAGATCGGCGAGCTCTGTCAGTGTGGTTGCGAGGGGTTTGCATTTGAGGTATCTACCGGTGTAACGATCCCACCGTTACAAGACGGAGCGGGCCTGTTTTATGCGCTGGCGTTCGCGTCGAACTTCTCCGAAGAAATCGACATGCTTCTCTTTACTGACGAGTGCGGTTGCCTCAGCTGAGTGGACGTGACTTACGGCGCGGATAACATCGGGCCGTTGCCTGAAGGGCTTATTCAAGGTGCCAAAATCGGTGTTTGGCCAAGTGCACGTGATTGCAGCTCGAATCGCGCCATGGCGCAGAGTCGCGCGAACCGCTCGGCCGATGATGGTGGGGCATCGAGCGCGCCCTGGTTTGGCTACACCGCTTTCGCAGACTGTGCACACGACATCAGCGACGAGCAGACATCCACCAGGCGTTTCTCTCACGTGCCTGCTCGCTCATCTGTTGGCAGTATGTCGAACGGTGTTGTCAGGCGCTCTTAACGCCGGAAGCGCACGTCCTCGCTGACCACGGGCGCATTGCCCTTGGGCTTCTTCGGTTTTTTCGGCTTCTTGACGATCTGGCCCTTCGCATCGGTTACTGGTACCCGGTGCTCCGGTGCATACCCAGGCTCTTCCACGCGTTCGAGCGTCTGGCGCGTGAGCACCTCGATCGCTGCCAGTTGCTCGACTTCGTCGGCGCACACCAGCGACACGGCTTCGCCGCTGGCGCCCTTGCGGCCCGTGCGCCCGGTGCGGTGCACGTAATCCTCGGCCACGATCGGCAAATCCACATTGATCACGGCGGGCAGGTCATCGATGTCGATGCCGCGCGCGGCCACGTCGGTGGCGATCAGCACGCGCACCTCACCGGCCTTGAAACGGTCGAGCGCGCGCAGGCGCGCCGGCTGCGGCTTGTCGCCGTGGATCGAGTCGACCGCAATGCCCTTCGATTCGAGCAGCCCGACCAGCTCGTCGACCCCCTTGCGGGTACGGGCGAACGCCAGCACCTGCGTCCAGTCGCGCCGTTCCAGCAGGTGCACGAACAGCGCGGCCTTGCGCTTCTTGTCGACCGGGATGACCCATTGGCGGATCGCGGCGACCGTCGTGTTGCGCGGCGACGCCTCGATGCGCACCGGTTCGCGCAGCATCTGGTTCGACAGCGCGCGGATCGGGTCCGAGAATGTCGCCGAGAACAGCAGCGTCTGACGTTTCTTTGGCAGCAGTTTCAGGATGCTGTCGAGTTCGCGCGCAAAGCCCAGGTCGAGCATGCGGTCGGCTTCGTCCAGCACCAGCATTTTCACTTCGTTGAAGTGCACCGCGTTCTGCCGGTGCAGGTCGAGCAGGCGACCCGGCGTGGCGACGAGCACATCAACGCCCTTGCGCAGCGTCATCATCTGCGGATTGATGCTGACGCCGCCATAAGCGACCATCGAGCGTAGTGGCAGGCCTTCGCCATACGTGCGTACGCTCTCGTGCACCTGTTCGGCCAGTTCGCGGGTGGGCACCAGGATCAGTGCACGCGCCGCGTTGTTGCCAACCTTGCCGCCCATGACAAGCCGCTGCAGGATCGGCAGCGTGAAGCCGGCGGTCTTGCCGGTACCGGTCTGGGCTGCGGCCATCACGTCGTTGCCAGCCAGGATGGCGGGAATGGCCTGTTCCTGGACGGCGGTGGGCGTGTGGTAGGCGAGGGCGTCCAGGGTGCGGACGATCGGCTCGATCAGGCCGAGGGAGGCAAACGACATGGGCAGGAAACCTTGCAACAAAAATGGACAGGCCGCAGTTTAACCTGCCGGGGCCGGCATGGCGATCATCGTGACGCGGACCGGGCAGGGTGGAACGCCCCGCGTTGCGGGGTCAGGACGATGTTGCTGTGGTTGCTGTGGTTGCTGCGGTTGGAGATGGATGCGCGATCGGCTGGGCCGGCCCATTGTGTTCGCGGCAACCGCCGAGCAACAGGCAGGCCAGTGTCAGCACAGCGGCGGAAATGGTGCGTGGTTGCATGATAGACCTCCGGATGGCGAACAACCATCATACGCCGGCCGCAGGCGCGCGGGCGCGCGCCATCACTTCAGGATATCCAGTTTCAAAGGGGTGTAGCGATAGGATATGTCGTGGGCAGACACGTCGCAGCGCGCACGCGCCGCCGAGGCATCGAGCAGGATCCAGTCGCGCCGGTGGGCTTCGCCAAGGACGCGTTGCTGCGACAGGTCGAAACACTGCAGCGCAAGGTGATCGGGAAGCAGCAGCACGCGCGTCGGGTCTGCGCGCATCCAGCGCCAGGCGCGCCGTTCCTGTTCGGCCAGTGGCGCCAGGTAGCTGAAGTGGACCAGCGGCCGCGCGGCGAACAACAGGAACTGTTCCTTGAATTCGAGCAGGCCGACCTGCGTGTCGGGTCCGATGCGGTGTTCGAGCTGCTGCATGATGGCGCGGGGCGTGCGATGCGGGTTGAGCGCCGGCCACAGCCAGAAGCCGATGAACAGCCAGGCCAGCACGCTGGCCAGGGCGAGCTGTTCGAACAACGCGCGCCGGCGCAGCAGCACGACGATGCCGGCCAGCGCCAGTCCCAGAATCAGCAAGCCCGGCGCCAGTGCCACCACGGCATCCGTGTAATCATCCGCGCGCGATGGCAGCCGGTCCGGCGCAACGAGTGCCAATGCCGCCAGCACCATCAACAGCAGGCCAATCAGTCCGAGCGCTGCGCGCAATACACGCGCGGTGATGTGGCGGCCCGTGGCCGGCACCTGTTCCCAGACGCAGGCCAGTGCCAGCGCGAACATGGGGAGCGCCGGCAGAATGTAGACTTCGCGCTTGCCGGGACTGGCGGAAAAGAACAGCACCACGAGCCCGACCCAGCTCAACAAGATGCGCAGCGCCACGTTTGATCGCCACAGTTGCCTGATGGTGCGCAGTTGCAGCAGGAACAGCACGATCAGCGGAAACCACATGCTCGGCAGCGCGGTCGACAAGTAGTAGTGCCATGGCTTGATGTGATGCCATGCATTGGCATAGCGCTGGACGGTTTGCCGGAGGAGGATGTTGTCGCGGTATGCCAGCAAGTCGGGACTGTGAACGCGTTCGACCACGAGCCACATCGGTACCAGCCAGAGCGCAAGCGTGCCCAGCAGCAGGGCGGGGCCCCACCACGCACGCCGGCCCCAGACCGGTTGCCCGGACCCGTCGTCGCCGCGGCGCCAGAGCGCCAGCGGTAGCAGCATCAGCGCCGGCAGAAAGCCGACTCCCTTGGTCATGATGCCCAGCGCCATCGCCACCCAACTGACGGCGTACCAGCCCCAGGCGGGGCCGAGCAGGAAGTGGCGCACCAGTCCATAGCAGCCGAACGTGATCCAAAAACAGACCACGGCATCGATTTGCGCGCCCTTGGCCTGCAACAGGAATTGCGGCGTGAACGCGAGGGCAAGCACGGCAGAACGTCCGACGGGCTCGCCCCACACGCGGCGACCCAGGTCCCAGACGAGCCACAGCGTGCCGAGGCCGGCCAGCGCACTGGGCAGCAGGAACGCGATCTTCAGTTGTCCGGTCAGCTGGTAGAAGAGGGCAATCAGCCACATGAACATGGGTGGCTTGTCGGGATAGAACTCGCCGCCGCGCGTGGGAAACAGCCACTGGCCCGATTCCACCATCTCGCGTGCCACCTGGGCGAAGCGCGGTTCGTCGGCCGGCCACGGGTCGCGCAGCCCGATGCCGGCGAACAGGGCCAGCATCGTCAGCGCAACGATCCACGGCCACCAGTCCGAGTGCTGCCTAAGAGTAGGGGCGTGCGGGTGTTGCATGCGGTTATCCCCGGACTTCCTGCAAGCGCTGCTTGAAGCCATGGTGGTAGAGATAGAGCACCAGCACCGTGGACAGCGCCAGCATCAGCAGGCTGATCCAGAGTTGCTGCTTGTCGTGCAGGGCCAGGCCGGCGCCGGCAAAGCTGAACAGCAGCATTTGCGGCAGGTAGCCCAGCAGGCTGCCCCAGAACACTGCTGGCGTGCTCAGCCTTGCCAGGCCAACGGCAATATTGGTGGCCAGGTTGCTACCGACCGGCATCAGACGCACCGTGCAGATCCACAGCCATGTGTCCTCGGCCAATAGTTGACGGATGAAAGCGACCCGGTCGCCGTAACGCTTGTGCATCCATGCCATCCCGATATGGCGCACGCAAAAGATGGCCAGCAGGGCGCCAAAACCGGTCAGGATGGTGCTCAGCAATGCACCCGGTAAACCACCCATCAGCAAGCCGCAGGAAAAAGCGAGCACCTGGCGCGGCCCACCAAGCGCGGTGTAGACGATGCTGATCAACGCGAACACAGGCCAGGCAATCGTCGGTTGCTGTTGAAACAGGCGGTTCAGCAGATCCAGTTCGGTGAACGCGCCCCACCACTGGAAATGCAGCGACACAAAACCCAGCGTCAGCACCCCGGTCAGCAGCAGCGGCTTGAACAGTAATCGCAATGTGGATTTCACTGCAGAATTTCCATGCGTTCGATCAGCGGCACCTTGGTGCGGCGGATGAGCCAATTGACTCCCCACATATCGACGATGCCGACCCACAGCCGGTTCCAGGCCGTGTATTTCGAGATGCCGGCGATACGGTGGCGATGGTGCACCGGCACGACGGCAATCGCTCCGCCCAGGCGCTTGACCAGCGCAGGCACGAAGCGGTGCATGTGGTCGAAATAGGGCAGGCACAGCCAGGTTGCGCGCGGTACCAGCTTGAGGCCGCAGCCGGTATCGGGCACCCCGTCGTCGAGGATGCGACGGCGCACCGCATTGGCGATGCGCGACTGGAGTTTCTTCCAGCGCGTGTCGCGCCGGTCCTTGCGAAAGCCGGCAATGCAGAAATGCCGGTGCGTCTCGTTCAAGGTGAGCCCCTGTGCCACCAGCGCCGGGATGTCGGCCGGGTCGTTCTGGCGATCACCATCGATCGTGACGATGAAACGCCCGGTGGCATGCCGCGCTGCGGTCCAGAGCGCGGTACTTTGCCCGGCACTGTGTGCGTGGCGGATCAGCCGTGCCGGCGTGCCCCGTTGCCGGCAATGCTGCAGGAATACGGCGCCGGTCGCGTCGCTGCTGCCGTCGTCCACCAGCACGACTTCGTAGGCGAGCTGGCCGGCGAGGGCGTGATGGAGTTCGTCCACCAGATGCCCGATGTTGCCGGCTTCATCCCGTGCGGGAATCAGTACCGATACCAGGTACGCGTGCTTGTCGTTCGTCTGGTCAGTCATGTTATCCAATCGTGAAAGCGATCGAAGAAAACATTCTGTGAGTCGGATCGTTTCGACCAGCAGGGGGCGTCTGGGCACCACGCAGCAGCCGTGTGCTCAACAGTGTAAATACAGGAGAAGTATATGTGCGCAGAACGACGATGAACAGCGAAACCTGCTGTCAGGCGCACGGGCGGCCCTTCGTTATCCGGCGTGGGCGAGAACGCCGTACAAGACGCGGCCAACGCCGCCGGGGCCGGTTCCGTCGGCCCAGTCACGGCTTCGTCGCATAATGCTGTTTTGCGACCCGTGGCTTGCCTATGCTGGCGCCATTCTTCAACGCTTGAAAGCCCATCATGATGTCGAGTTTCTTCCACCACGGTCGCCTGGTCCTTGTCTGGAGCGCGGTGTACCTGGCGCTGAGTATTTTTGTCAGCGAAACCGTGCTGCACGAGATCGATCTGAACATCGAGGGGTATGTCGCGCTGCTCGGGTTTGCGCTGGCCGGCTGGGTGCTCCTGATCGCGTTCTCGCACACCCGCCGCGTGCGGCTGGTGGCTGGCACGGTGAACGCGGCCACGCTGGCAAACCGCCAGCGGCGCCAGATCGAGATCCCGTTCGAGGCTGGCGAAGCCTTTGACATGATCGACGCCGCGATCCGCGAACTGCCCGGCGTCACCGCCGTCGACAGCGCCCGCGACAGCCTGCAGGTGCGGGCCAAGGTCGAACGCACCGACCTGTATGGCGGCAATGCGTCGGCCGGCGCGGCGCTGGCCCGCCTGTCGACCTGGCGCAACCAGATCCGCGCCACGATCACGCCCAATGGCGACGCGGCCGGCAGCGTGACCTTGATCTGCGAACCGGAAGACCCGGCCTGGATCGACTGGTTCCTGGTCGACCAGGGCAGCAACCTGGAAAACGCCGACGCCATCGTGCGCGCCATCACGCGCCGCATCGCCGAACGGCGCCGCCTCGAAACGCAGGCAGTGCGCGAGAGCGCGACCGAGAAGGAACTGACGGTGGCGCGCCTGAACCTGCTGCACGCCCAGGTCGAGCCGCACTTTTTGTACAACACGCTGGCCAGCGCGCAGGTGCTCACGCGCACCGATCCGGCGCGCGCCGACGCCATGCTGGGCAACCTGATCCAGTATCTGCGCCACTCGCTGCCGCGCACCGAGGATGCGCCGTCGACGCTGGGCGAAGAACTGGAACGGGCGCGCGCCTACCTGGACATCCTGGCCATTCGCATGGGGCCGCGCCTGGCGCTGCAGGTCGACGTGCCGGACGAGCTGCGCCGGCTCGTGTTTCCGCCGATGATGCTGCAAACGCTGGTGGAGAACGCCATCAAGCACGGGCTCGAGCCCAAGCCAGGCGGCGGCACTGTCTGGATCCTGGCGCGCGCGATCGACAATGCGGCAGCTGTCACGGTGGCCGACGACGGTCGCGGTTTCTCGCTCGAGACCGCCGGCACAGGCATCGGGTTGCGCAATGTGCGCGAGCGCCTGCGCCTGGGCTACGGCAGCCTGGCGAGCTTTGCCATCGTGGCCAATTTCCCCAGTGGTGTGGCCGCCACCATCACGGTGCCGCTGGCGCTGCAGGGCGCGGGGGCGCGGTCCGGGGTACAGCCATGACCCGCTGCGTGATTGCCGAAGACGAACTCCTACTGCAGGAAGAGTTGATCAAGCTGCTGGGCGAGGTGTGGCCAGACCTCGAGATCGTCGCCGCCTGCGACGATGGCGGCAGCGCGCTCGACGCGATTGCCACCCACCAGCCGGAGGTCGCGTTCCTCGACATCCGCATGCCGGGCCTGTCGGGCCTGGAAGTGGCCTCGAGCATGCTGGCGGCTGGGTTGCGCACCGAGATCGTGTTCGTGACCGCCTACGATCAGTACGCGCTCGACGCGTTCGACCGCGGCGCCGTCGACTACCTGCTCAAGCCAATCGGGCGCGAGCGCCTGGCCGCGACCGTGGGCCGGCTGCGCGAGCGGCTGGCGCGCGGTGTGGCGGATACGACACAGCTGGCCGCGCTGCTGGCGCGCCTGCAGACGGTCGCGCCGCCGGCCCCGCGCGCCCAGCCACTGGTCTGGCTGACGGCAAGCTGCGGCGTCGAGACGCGCCTGATCCTGGTCGACGATGTCGCGTATTTCCAGGCCGATTCGAAGTACACGGTGGTGATGACGGCCGAGGGAGAATCGCTGCTGCGCAAGCCCATTCGCGACCTGCTCGAGGTGCTCGATCCGGCCATGTTCCGGCAGGTGCACCGCTCGACGATCGTCAATTTGCGCGCCGTGGCGGGCGTCACGCGCGACGACAGCGGCAAGGGCATCATCCGGCTGCGCAACCGGCCCGAGACGTTGACAGTCAGTCAGCCGTTCATGGCGCTCTTTCGTCACATGTAGGGACAGGCCAGCGTGCGCGACGTTGCCGTAGTAAAATCTCAGATGGCCATCAGCCCGGCGTTGTTGCCGGACTTGGCATCAAGAAGGAGGCAAGCTTGCGTAGCGATATCGTGATCGTGGGTGGCGGCGCTGGCGGTCTGGAGCTGGCATGCAAACTGGGCCGTAAACTCGGCCCGACGAAGGTGACGCTGGTCGACAGCCGCCTGTACCATATCTGGAAACCGTCGCTGCATGAAGTTGCGGCGGGTACCCTGGACATCCACCAGGAAGGTCTGTCGTACGCGATGCTCGCGCACGACAATGGATTCAATTTCGTGCTCGGTCCGATGACCGGGCTGGACGAGGCTGGTCAGGCAATCGAGATCGGGGCCGTGTATTCGGCGACCGAACATGATGAAGTACTGCCGGTGCGTCGCCTGGCCTACACGTCGTTGGTAATCGCGGTCGGCAGCACCTCGAACTATTTCGGCGTGCCGGGCGCACAGGAACACTCGATTTCGCTGAATGCGACCGAGGACGCCGAACGCTTCCGCCTGCGCATGCTGCGCCTGATGCTGGCGGTCGAGCAGCAGCGCGAAGAAGGGCGTGAAACCGGCCTGGACGTGGTCATCATCGGTGGCGGCGCGACCGGCGTCGAGCTGGCCGCCGAACTGCGCGAAGCGTCGGGCGCGTATGCCCGCTACGGTTTTGCGCGCATGGACGTCAAGCGCGACGTGCGCATCACGATCCTCGAAGGCGCGCCGCGCATCCTGGCGCCGCTTCCCGAGCGCGTGTCGAATGCGGCGCTGGGCCTGCTGAACAAGCGCGGCATTCGCGTCGTCAGCGATTGCCGGGTCACGGCCATCGAGAACGACAAGGTGCTCGACGCCAATGGCAACGTGTATCCGGCCGACCTGTGCGTGTGGGCGGCAGGCATCCGCGCGCCCGAGATGCTCGGCAAGCTCGGTCTGCAGACCGCGCGTGGCGGTGGCCTGGACGTGGATTCCCATCTGCGCGTCAAGGGCGCCAAGGCGATCTGGTCGCTGGGCGACTGCGCCGTGTGTATCGACGGCAACGGCCTGCCGGTGCCGCCACGTGCGCAGGCAGCGCACCAGCAGGCCGATTACTTGGTGACGACGTTCCTGCGCATGGACAAGGGCCAGCCAGCGTTGACTGCGCCGTATGAATACCGCGACTACGGCTCGCTGGTGTCGGTCGGCCAGAACACCAGTGTCGGTAGTCTGATGGGTTCGCTGCGTGGCGCGAGCTGGTTCGTGCAGGGCGGCATCGCGCGCCTGATGTACGCCAGCCTGCACCTGATGCATCATCGGGCCGTGATGGGCATCACCCGCACGGGCCTGCTGGCGGTGGCGCGCTTCCTGATCCGGCGCAGCACGCCGCTGGTCAAGCTGCACTGACCGGATAGCGGCCGGTACGGAAACGACAACGGCGGCCAGTGGCCGCCGTTGTTATTTTTACGCAGCCTGTCGACTGTCAGGCCGGTAATTCTCGTGGCAACGTCATCTGCAGCATGGCGCCGCCGTTCTCGGCGCGCGCCAGGATCAGGTTGCCGCCCAGCGTGCGGGCGCGTTCGCGCAGCAGGCGCAGGCCATGGCGGTCGCTGACACCCATTGCATCGTCGCCCGGGCCGACGCCATCGTCGCGCACCGTCAGCATGGCCATCTCGCCATCGTCGTCCAGGATCACGTCCACGCGCGTGGCCTGTGCGTGGGCGACCGCGTTGCGCAAGCCTTCTTCGGCGCAGCGCAGCAGCAGCACGGCATGCTCGCGCGACCAGGCGCCGTCTTCCTCGGGCAGGCTGGCGTGCGCCTTGATGCCGTGCTCGGCCCCGAATTCGGGCACCAGCTCGGACAAGGCCGTGCGCAAGCCCAAAAATTCGAGCTTGTCGTTCCACAGCGCGAGTTGCATCTGGCGGTTGGTTTCGATGACGCCGCCAAGAAGGGTTTTCATTTGCGCAGCGCGGTCCCGCAGCGCCTTGTCCTCGGCTGGCAGGCGCTGGGTAAGCAGGGCAAGGTGCATCGTCAGGGCCGTCATCGACGAACCCAGGCTGTCGTGCAGCTGGCGCGCAAGCTGGCGACGCTCCTGGTCCCAGCTGTTGGCCAGCCAGGACACCATGTCGGAGAGTTCAGCAGTGCGCGCCGCGACCAGGCGTTCGAGCTCCGGGTCGGGATGCGGTGGGACCGGTTCAGTCATCAGGGTCTCGATTAAATGTTTCCCAAATCATACAACAATTGTCATTTATCCGTCGCGCATTGGGTGCAGCAAGAGCGGTTCGTCCTGTTCTCGCCGAGTGTGAGGTTGCGAACAGTGTAGATCGAGTGTCAGGCGCAATCTGACAATGTGGCCAACGAGTCATCATTCAACCAACAATACGGGGGTAATACCATGACCAAAGCAACGACCAAAAAGAGCGGCCCGCAGGATGCGCTGGAACTTCTCAAGAGCCAGCACGACGAAGTGAAAGACATGTTCGACAAGTACGAAGAACTGGGCGATCGTGCCAATGTCAGCAAGAAAAAGCTCGCGACTGAGATCTGCGAAGCACTGATCATGCACACGTCGATCGAGGAAGAAATTTTCTATCCGGCGCTACGTGAAACGTCGAAGGAAATGGAAGACATGCTCGACGAAGCTTTTGTCGAACACGCATCGGCCAAGGATCTGATCGCCCAGGTGCAAGAAGGCGAGCCAGACGACGACTACTACGACGCCAAGGTGAAGGTGTTAGGCGAATACGTGTCGCACCACGTCGAAGAGGAAGAAGAAGAAATGTTCCCGAAAGTGCGCAAGCTCAAGCTCGACCTGGAGTCCATGGGCGCTGAAATGGCGGCCCGCCGCGATGAAATTCTCGCGGCCGTTTAACCTGTAGTTGCGGTGCTGGCCGGCCTTCCCGGGGCCGGCTTTTTTACGTCCGTACGCGAGCAGTGCCGTGCGGCGCCTCTTCGGTCACGCGCATCGTTCATGTGACAAAAGTGCAATCTGGCAAAGAAATGAATCGTGTGGTCGCCAAGACGTTCGCTGCCGCACATACGTGCCGTTGCCACCATGCGATATTGAAAACAAGCCGGTTCCATCGAGGACGGGGGCGTTACATAAGAGAGGACACACCATGAATATCGATACCATCGTAAATGAGCAGTTCCGCGGCAAGACTTTCCGTGAGCTGGCCGAAGCGCCATTGTCAGCACTGCGCGGCATCGGTGAGCAGCAGGCCAGTGCACTGGCCGATACGCTGGGCGTCAAAACCATCGGCGACCTGGCAAGTCTGCAGGCAGTCACGTTCGCCGTCGCCATCAAGGCGCTTGCGGGCAGCGAGACATCGTCGAGCAAAGAAAATGCCGAGCAGATGCTGCTCGATGACGCGGTCGAAATGACATTCCCGGCAAGCGATCCGATTTCGGTCGACGCGGGCATCACCCGTATCGAAGTGCCGCCGGAGATGGTCGACGCAGGGCGTGATCACCAGCACGCACGCTCTATCGAAGAGACCAGCACGATTCGCGATTGCCCGCCAGCCGAAAAGCGCTAAGCACACATCATTGAACAGTTGAGCAGGTCACGGAGCGCAGGTTCCGTGACCTGTTTTTGTTTGGGCGGTCATTATTTATGGCGCAGTCAGCGTTAAATGGAGACGAGCTCTGAACCGATGAGCAGTATGGTGGTCCAACCCCTGTCCCCAGTGTCAGGAGTCGATCATGAAAGCGCCGCGTTTCAAAAACTGGTTCGCAAAACTGCCGTTGCTGAACCAGCCGCAGCGCCGGCAAGTGCTCGGCGCTTTGCAGCCTCTGGTCGGGCTCGAGCAGGTGGTCGCGCTGATCGCAGAGATCAGAACACCAGGGCGCTGCTGCCCCAGGTGCGGCCACGAGCGCTGCTACCGCCACGGGGTTGCCAATGACCTGCAGCGCTACCGCTGCTGCGCGTGCGGCCGCACGTTCAACGACCTGACCGGCACGCCACTGGCGCGGCTCCGGCTGAAGCCCAAATGGCTCGCGTATTCGCACGTGCTGCTGGATTCACTGCCAGTGCGCAAGGCAGCAGATCGCGTCGGCGTGCACCGCACTACTGCTTTCCGATGGCGCCACCGCTTCCTGTGCTGGAGCAAACTCGACCGGCCGGCAGCCCTGAATGGCATTGTTGAGGCCGACGAAACATTCCTGCTCGAATCGCAAAAAGGATCGCGCTCGCTGGATCGGCCAGCGCGCCGCCATGGCGGCCATGCAGCCAGGCGCGGCATTTCCCGCGAACTGGACTGTATTCTGGTCGCGCGTGATCGCGAAGGCCGCACGGTCGATGCGGTCACCGGTCGCGGTGCGCTGACCGCGGTGCAACTCGAGCGCGATTTGTTACCCAAGCTCGATCCCCGTGCGCTGCTGGTGAGCGACAGCCATCGCGCCTACCGGGCCTTTGCACGAAAGCACAACATCGCCCATGCAGCGGTCAATCTGCGTGCAGGCGTGCGCGTCAGGCATCTGGGCAACCGTGCGATTCACGTGCAGAACGTGAACGCTTATCACCAACGTTTCAAAGCCTGGCTTTTGGGCTTTCGTGGCGTGGCGTCGCGCTATTTGCCGAACTACCTGGGCTGGCGCTGGGCGCTGGATGGTGCGAGGGTTAGTTCGCCAGAGCACTTGCTTCGGATTGCAATCAGGGTCATCAACAGGTAACTCTAACTGCGCCTATTTATTGATCCGCCAAAGCACACCGGGGCGCTCGCTTGCACGAGCGCCCCGGTCGGTAGCCAGGTAACAAAGCGGGTGGTTTCAGCGATGCGGCGTTGCCAGTTCCGGGACGGGCGCGACCACGGGTGCGCCACTGGTCTTGGCCGCAGCCTGCCGGTTGGCCGCTGGCGAGCAGAAACGGTTCTTGCCAGCGCGTTTGGCTTCGTACAGCGCGTAGTCGGCGATATTGATCAAGGCATCGACCGATTCGGCATCGTCCGGGTAGATGCTGATGCCAATCGAGGTCGACAGGCGCAGCGTCAGGTCGTTGATGAAGAAGGGTTCGGACAGCGATTCGACCAGCTTGGCGGCCGGACCCTGTGCGTCGACCAGGCCGTGAATATCGCCCAGCACGACCATGAATTCGTCACCACCCAGGCGGGCAACTGTATCTTCCTTGCGCGAACTGCCCAGCAGGCGCTGCGAGACGGCCTTGAGAATCTCGTCACCATAGGCATGGCCGTAGGTGTCGTTGATCGCCTTGAAACCATCCAGATCGAGATACATGATCGCGGCCTTGGCATGGGTGCGGTTGGCATGTTGCAGCGCCGTCTCGATACGGTCTTCCAGCAGACGGCGGTTTGGCAAGCCGGTGAGGGCGTCGTGCAGTGCGAGTTCCTGCTGAGCCTTCGAGTACTGGGCCAGCTCCTTGTAGAGCAGGCGTACTTCGAGCATATTGTGAATGCGCTTGTGCACCTCGAGCAGGTCGAACGGCTTGCTGATGAAATCGCGTGCACCGGCTTCGAGTGCCGCAATCTTGAAACTAGGCTGGGCGGTCAGTGCCAGGACCGGCAGATAGCCGCCCTGTTCAATTTCCTTGAGACCCTTCATGACCTGGAAACCGTTCAGCCCCGGCATTTGCAGGTCGAGCAGAATCAGATCGTAATTGTGTTCACGATGGAGCGGGCACACCTGCTCCGGCAGCATGGTCGAGCTGACGCAGGTGTAGCCTTCTTCGCGCAATATCTCTTCCATCAGCTCGATATTGTCGGGCGAATCGTCTACCACCAGAATTTTGGCGTTCAAAATGTCTTGTCTGCTCGGCATGCTTATCTCTTTATCGAAACTGGGCGGCGCCCCATTTCGGGGTGGAATCTAACGATACCTTACCTCTAATTAGTGTAGCAAGGACCATAAAATTTCTTGTAGGACAGCGCCGCGTCCTTAGGTAGGAACATCATCGACTATGGCTGCGTCCGTTTTCGGCCAGCAACCGTACGGCTGGCGGCATGCTGACCATGCCGATTGCCGTCATGAGTTCGCTTTGTTCGACCGGCTTCGATACATGGGCCGAAAAGCCGGCCTCCAGCGCGCGCAAGCGGTCTTCCGAACGCGCGAACGCGGTCAGTGCGATGGCGGGGACCAGGCCGCCGGCGTCGCGCGGCAGGGCGCGTACCCAGGCGAGAAACTCCAGACCGTTCACATCGGGCATGCCCAGATCGCTGATCAGGAGGTCCGGCGGACGAGCGCGCAGCTGCGCCATGGCGTCCTGCGCGCTGCCGGCCAGGCGCACGTCGGCGTGGCAGTCGGACAGGATGCGGGCAATCAGCTCGCGCGCATCACGATCGTCATCCACGACCAGTACCGACATGCCGCGCATGTCGCGCACGATCTGTTCAGGCGCTGGCTGCGGACCGGCGGATGGTATGCCGATGTCG
The DNA here is from genome assembly GCA_014841835.1 of Oxalobacteraceae sp. CFBP 13730. Classification (GTDB taxonomy): domain Bacteria; phylum Pseudomonadota; class Gammaproteobacteria; order Burkholderiales; family Burkholderiaceae_D; genus Telluria. The sequence continues at coordinate 15,794 of JACYUQ010000002.1, forward strand.
GCACCGGTGTCGGCGCCGCGGACCGGCCGCGGCATGCTGGACAGCGCCGCCGGCAGTTCGAGCGTGAAGCTGGCGCCGTGGCCAGGCCCGGCGCTGTCGGCGCGCACCGTGCCGCCATGCTGTTCGATCAGGTGTTTCACGATCGACAACCCCAGGCCCAGGCCACCATGGCTGCGCGTCATCGAGGCATCGCCCTGGCGGAAGCGCTCGAATACGTGGGTGATGAATTCGGGCGCGATGCCCGAGCCCGTGTCGCGGATCGTGATGGTCACTTGTCCGTCGTGGTAACCCAGTTCGATCGTGACCAGTCCGTCACGGGGCGTGAACTTGATGGCGTTCGACAGCAGGTTCCAGACCACTTGCTGGAGCCGCCCCGGGTCGCCGGCGACGGACGGGATGGCGACGCCTTCAGGGTAGCGCCGCTCGATGCGGATACCCTTGGCGTCGGCCGCCGGGCGTACCGTTTCGATGGCCGCATCGATGAAGCTGCCCGGCGCCAGCGTCTGCATGTCGAGCAGCACCTTGCCCGACGTGATGCGGCTCATGTCGAGCAGATCTTCGATCAGTTGCGCCTGGGCGCGCGCATTGCGCTCGATCGTCGACAGGCCACGCTGCAGATCGGCGCCATCGCGGCTGCCGCGGCGCAGCACCTGCGACCAGCCGAGAATGGCCGACAGCGGCGTGCGCAGTTCGTGCGACAGCGTGGCCAGGAATTCATCCTTCATCTGGCTGGTGCGCTCGGCTTCGGCGCGCGCTTCACGTTCGTTTTCGAGCAGCACCTTGCGCTCTTCGGCGGCGCGGCTGGCCACCTCATACAGGCGGATATTGTCGACCGCGATCGCGGCCTGGGCCGCGATGCCACTGACGATGCGCTCACTGCGCTCGGTGAAGACGTTCGGTTCCGGGTGCCCGAAGAACATCGTGCCCAGCAACTCGCCGGAGCGCGCCATCACCGGCACGGTCAGATAACTGCGCACCGCCGGATGCGCGTCACCCAGGCCGAATTGCAAGGCGCCTTCGGCCCTGACCGGATCGGCCGCCAGATCGGCCACGCGCTGCAGGCCTTTGGAGCGCAGGCCCGGGCCGAACAGTGCGCTGGCGCCCGGTTCGGCGAAATCCTGGAACTGGGCCGACGTGGCGCCCGACAGCGTGTGGAGCGAATACAGCGTGCCGTCGCCCTCCTGGCCATAATGGACAAAGGCGGCATGGCGCGCGCCGCAGACGCCGCCGGCGACATCGGTGGCCGCCTGCATCACCGCGCGCAGATCGCGCGTCGAGGCCAGCATGCTGCCAGTGCTGTTGAGCAGTTCGAGCACGTGCGACTCGTCGCGCAGCGCCTGCTCGGCGCGCTTGACCTGATCGACGTCGGTGTTCGTGCCGAACCAGCGCACCACGTTGCCGTCACGGTCATGCACCGCTTCGACCCGTGTCAGGAACCAGCGGAAATTACCGTCGACGCCGCGAATCGGAAATTCCATCTCAAACGCGGCGCCGGTGCGTACCGATTCATCCCAATGTTCGAGCACGGCCGGCAGCACCGCCGGGTCGTACACTTTTTGCCAGCCCCAGCCGGTTGATTCTTCCGGCGTAATGCCCGTGTATTCGTACCAGCGCTCGTTGAACCAGACAATCGAGCCATCGGGATCGGCCATCCACGCCAGCTGGGGGATGGTGTTGGCCAGTGCGCGCAATTCTTCTTCGCTCTGACGCAGGTGGTCGTCGGCCGCGCGCCGCGCGCTGATGTCCTGCGCCATGCCGGTCATGCCCAGCACGCCGCCGCCGTCGACGGCGCTGGCGTAATCGGGCCGGCCGACCAGCGCCACGCAGTGCGCCGTCCCGCCGGCGGGCGTGCCGCGCGCGAGCAGGCGACATTCGATGTCGAGGTCGGTGCCCTGCGAGAATGCGGTGAGCACGGCGCGCCGCACCACCTTGCGGTCCTCGGGTTTCAGCCGCCCGCGCAGGCTTGGCCAGGCCAGCGCGACGTCCGCAGGCAGGCCGAGGATCTGGGCAGCGCGCGCGCCGAACGTGACGCGATCGGTGGCCGCATCCCAGCGCCAGTCGCCCAGGCGCCCGGCGGCGATCGCCAGTTGCAGGCGGTTGTTGTTGTCGATGAGTGCCTGCTGGTCGAGCTTGCGCGCCGTGATGTCCTGGAAATACAGGGTCAGGCCTTCGGGGGACGGGTAGACCCGCATGTCGAGCCAGGCATTCAGGCGGCGGTAATAGAATTCGCGATTGACGGTAACGCGCTGTTCCATCGCGCGCACGCAGTCGAGGGCAACCGTCGTGCCGTGCAAGTCTTCGAACTCGTCCCACAGCCTGGCCCCGACCAAATCGCCACGCCGCTTGTTGAGCGGCTCGACCATTTGCAGGGCGCGGCCGTTGATGTAGGTGATGTTCCAGTCGCGATCGACTGCGCAAAAGCCGTCGGTGAGGCTTTCGAGCATGTTTTCCATGCGCTCGGTGGCGCGCTGGAGCGCCTGTTGCGCGGCAACCAGGTCCTGGCCGGACACGTCGCGGGCAATGCTCATGCCTGCCTCCGGAGGTGGCGCGCGATGCGGCGGACGTGTTGTGATGAAGGGTTCATGCCGGGTTGCCATTCGCCCGAAGCCGGGCAGGATGCGTTTCATTGTAGACCAGCCGGGCGCGTCCGACCCACACTTTGTGAGTGCGGACCGTTGCGCCTGCGTGTCAGCGTCGGCCCGGCTGACGCACTACCTTGGCCAGCGCATCCTGCAACTGGTCGATTTCGTAGGGTTTTTGCAGTGACTGATACGGAAACTCGAGGTGACGCAGCAGTGTGTCGCCGTAGCCGGATGCAAAGATGATCGACAGTGCCGGATCGTCGTTGATGGCGCGCTGCACCAGCTCGACACCGGACATGCCCGGCAGACTGACGTCGGAAAACAGCACGTCATAGCGTTGTTGCGAGAGAAGCGTCAGTGCATCGTCCGGATGCGCCACGCCATCGGCGTCGTGGCCGAAGGCCTTGAGCATTTCGCACACCAGGTATTGCGAGTCCACGTTGTCTTCGACGACGAGGATGCGCAGGCCGGCGTCATCCACCACTTCAGGGGCTGGCTGCGCGGTGGCCGGAGCCAGCACGATCTGCACGCCGCGTACGGTGCCGGTCTCGTCGCGCACCGGCGACAGGCGCAGGTCGAACCGGTTGTCGGAGCTGCCATCGAGGCGACGGAAGGTCAGGGCGGTGTCGGCCAGCACACCGGCTTCACCGCGCCAGGCCGCAGCCAGCGCCGGGCCGGCCGCAGCCAGCGGTGGCGGCATCACCGGCGGTACCGAGCCGCCGGGCACGCGGCCGTAGGCAACACCGGCCAGCGCGGCGTACGCCTCGTTGAAGACCAGGACCGTTTCCGGTCCCCACACCAGCAGGGTGGGCAGCGGCGAATTGAGCAACAGATCGCTGCACAGCCGCAATGGCAAAGGCCAGCGGGCGGCGTCGCCCAGGGCGGTCGCGCTCCAGTCGTAGGAGGCGGTGCTCCGGGCGGAAAAGTCGAAGTCTGGCATGGATTGTTGTAAAAACGAAAATATGGGCGGCATCCTACACCAAACGGCCTGCGCCTGCTCGGGCAAACGTGCGCCCATGCCTACCCAGGGTTGCCGTCAACATGACCTGCGGATTCACAGGGGAAGGCTCAACACGACGCGCATCGCGCATCCGGCACAGGCGAAAAAAAAAGCCCACTTCGTGGGAAGTGGGCTAAATCTATTTCCGGGAAGGAGAATAGAGGAGACAGTGCAATCATGCTGCATTGCGTCAAATCAGTCCAATTTATATTACCAATAACTGTCATTGCTTTAATCAATATCCCCGGGTCTTGTCAAGGACAGCGTTGTGGTGTGTGCGCACTTGGTGCGAGCGAGAAAATGTTCTACGATGGCAACTATGCCTTTTTCTCCGTTGTACGCCTGCGTCGTAGCTGCCCTGTTGTCGACCGCTTATTCCCCTGATGCGCACGCGCATGACGAGCCGGGTGCATCGCCCTCGGCGCCGCTGTCCTGGGCTGACTACTCGCTCGAACAATTGTCCGATATCGCCGTGACATCCGTATCGCGCCAGAGCGAGCCGTTGGCGCGCGCAGCAGCATCGGTGTTCGTGATCAGCGCAGCGGATATTGCCCGCTCGGGGGCCACCACGTTGCCGGAGGTTCTGCGCCTGGCGCCGAACCTCCAGGTCGCCCGCATCAATACCCATGAGTATGCGATCAGCGCGCGCGGGTTCCTCTCGCCCCAAGCCAACAAGCTGCTCGTCATGATCGATGGCCGCAGCGTCTATTCGCCGTTGTTTTCCGGCGTGGTCTGGGAAATGCAGGATGTGGGACTGGAAGACGTCGCGCGCATCGAGGTGGTCAGCGGGCCGGGTGGCACCGTGTGGGGAACGAATGCCGTCAATGGCGTGATCAATATCATCACACGCAGCGCGGCCGAGACCCATGGCGGGGTAGTTACTGCCCACGCCGGGCCGGATGAACAGGGTGCTGGCGTGCGTTACGGCGGCCAGTTCGAGAACGGGCCGCACTGGCGCGTGTATGCCAGGCAGGCGCGGATCGAGGCCGACCGCAGCGCGCCGGGTTCCAGCGCCGACAACCGCATGGCGCGCGAACAGGCGGGCTTTCGTCTCGACTGGGAGGGCAGCCAGAACGATGTCACGCTCAGTGGCGACGTGTATGACGGGCGCCTTCGCAACACGTCCTTATTGTCGAGCGGAACGATGTCCGGCGCCAATCTGCGGGCTGAACTCCAGCGCGACCTCGCCGCTGCCGGCCAGGTCCGCCTGCATGCATGGCTTGACCACACGCGTCGCAACAAGCCGGGTGTGGGCATGCAGCAGATCGATACCGTCGACATCGAGGCCCAGCATCTGGTGCGCTTCGGTGCGCACGGCGTCACCTGGGGCGGCGGGTATCGCAACAGCCGCGACCAGATCGACGGCGGCCCTGTCCTGCGTTTCACGCCGGCACACCGTAACCTGCGCTGGTCGCACCTGTTCGCGCAGGATGAGCTGACCCTGACCCCGAACCTGCGCGCCGTGGCCGGGATGCGTGTCGAGCACAATGTGTATACCGGCAGCGAGTTGCTGCCGAATCTGCGCCTGGCATGGGACGCCACTGACCATGCGACGCTGTGGGCAGCGCTGTCGCGCACGGTGCGCGCGCCGTCGCGCATTGACCGTGATCTGTTTGTCATCAATCCGGCGTCGCCGCGCCAGTTCCTGATCGCCGGCGGCGCCGATACGGTGGCGGAAACCGCGCGCGTGGCCGAAGTGGGATTCCGTGCCCAGCCCATGCCGACGTTGTCGTATTCGGCCACGCTGTTCTATACCGACTTCGAGCGGCTGCGCTCCCTAGAGCCGGCAACGCCCCGCGTACCGTTGCCATACGTCATCGAGAGCTTGGGCAAGGGCAATCTGCGCGGCATCGAATTCTGGGCCAGCTGGCAGGCCGCCCGTGGCTGGCGCCTGCACGCCGGCGGCGTGCTGCAAGACGTGGACATGGGCCGCGAGCCAGCCAGTCGCGACACCACGGGGTTGTCCGGCCTGGGTGGCAATGACCCCAACCTGACCTGGACCCTGCGCAGCGCGCACGACCTCAGCGAGCGTGTATGGGCGGATTTTTCACTTCGTTACGTCGCGCGGCTGCCGCAGCTGGCCGTGCCAAGTTATCATGAGCTCGACGCGCGTCTCGCGTGGCAAGTGCGTCCCGATCTCGAGCTCGCCCTTGTCGGGCGCAACCTGTTGCACGCCCGCCACGCTGAATTTGTCGCGGCAGGCAGTCGCCAGTTGCTCGAGCGCACCGTGTTTGCCAGCGCCACGCTGCGATTTTGACGTGCGAATGGATTTCATGACGAACAACCAGCCAGATTGTCCGCAGCGCCGCAAGGTGTGCCGGGTCTTGATGCTGCCGCTGCTGGCAGGTCTCGGCATGCCTGTGCATGCCGTCGGCATCGACACTGCGCCTGCGCTCGAACGACGCGTCAAGGCAGCGTTCCTGTACAAGTTTCTCGGCTATGCCGATTTTCCGGCCGGCTCGTTCGCCGATGCGTCCACGCCCGTGAGCATTGGCGTGGTTGGCGCCGACGACATGGCCGCCGAACTGACCCGAATTGCCGCGGGTCGCCTGGTGACCGGTCGCATGATCACGGTGCGCGCGCTGCGCGAGCAGGATCTGGCGCAGCCGCTGCATGTATTGTTCGTCGCCGGTCAGGATGACGCGCGCGCCGCGCGCCTGCTGCGCGCAGCCAATGCGCAGCTGACCGTGACCGAATGCGAAGGTGGGCTGCGTAGTGGCAGTGTCATCAATTTTACGATCATCGACGATCGGGTCCGTTTTGACGTGTCGCTCGATGCGGCGGAAAAGAAGAATGTGAAGCTCAGTTCACGCCTGCTGACGGTGGCGAACCGCGTGCAAAAAGGAGCCTCATGATGTCAATGCACGATACCGGCTCCGTGCGCAGCAAATTGATCCTCATGGCGGTGTCCACCACCGCAGTGGCGTTGCTGTGCGCGGGAATCGCCATGCTGTTGCTCGACCTGCGTACCTTCCAGCGCTACTGGATCGATGACCTGACTACCCAGGCCGACATCGTCGCCAGCGTCACCGCGCCTGCGGTCTCGTTCAACGATCCGGCCGACGTGGCACAGAGCCTGACCCTGCTGCGGGTGCGCCCGCAGATCGTGGCCGCCGCCGTCTTCACGGCCAACGGCACGCGCTTTGCCACGTATGTGCGCACCGGCGTCAAGGCCAACCTGCCCGAACGGCCCGAGCCGGCCGGCTACCGCATCGAGCGCGGTGAAGTCGTCCTGTACCACGACATTGTCGAAAACGGCGAGCGGGTCGGCACCGTCTACCTGCGCTCGCGCTACGGCGTGCTGGACCGGGCTCTGAGCTATGGCGCCATTCTTGGCGGCGTGCTGCTGGGCGCGCTGGTGATTGCCGCCGTCGTGGCGTCACGCCTGCAGGCATCGATCACGCACCCGCTCGAAGCGGTGACCGACATCGCGCGCCAGGTCATGCTGCGCCGCGACTTCAGCCTGCGCGTGCCGGGCCACGAAAAAGGCGAGATCGGCGTGCTGGTCGAAGCCTTCAATGACATGCTGGCCGAGATCGGCCGCAGGTCTGACGCGCTGCAGACGGCCAACCGCACGCTCGAGCACGAGATGGACGTACGCCAGAAGGCCGAAGGTGCGCTGATCCTGGCCGATCGCCGCAAGGACGAGTTTCTCGCGACGCTGGCGCACGAACTGCGCAATCCGCTGGCGCCGATCCGCACGGGCCTGGATATCCTGCGCATCCGCAGCGGCGATGCCCAGGCCACGCAGCGTGCAACCGACATCATGGAACGCCAGCTGCGCCAGATGGTGCGCCTGGTGGACGATCTGCTGGACGTCTCGCGCATCAATACCGGCAAGTTCACGATCAAGATGGGCCGCGTGGAACTCAAGGCCGTCGTCAACGATGCCCTCGAGGTGGTGCGTTCGTACATCGAGCTGCACGGCCACGAGCTGGTGCTCGAATTGCCCGACCGGCCCGTGTTCCTGCACGGCGATGCCACGCGTCTGGCCCAGGTGCTGTCGAACCTGCTCAACAATGCGGCAAAGTACACCAACCGCGGTGGACGGGTCGTGCTCAAGGGCGAAGTGGACGAGAACACGCTGATCCTAGAAGTAGCCGATACCGGCATCGGGCTGGCGCCGGAGATGCTCGACTCGGTGTTCGACATGTTCGTGCAGGTCGACTCGACGCTCGAGCGCAGCAACGCGGGCCTGGGCGTGGGCCTGTCGCTGGCGCGCAAGCTCGTTGAACTGCATGGCGGCACGATCACCGCGCACAGCGAAGGCCTCGGCCACGGCAGCCGCTTCGTGGTGCGCCTGCCGATCGTGGTCGAGCCGGAGCCGCCCACCAAACCAACGCCGGCAGCCTTCATCAGCGCCGAAAGCTACCGTATCCTGCTGGCCGACGACAACGTGGATTTCGTCAACAGCATCGGCGCGCTGCTCACGGCCATGGGACACAGCGTGGTCATCACGCACAACGGCCCCGATGCGCTGGCGGCCGCGGCGCGCTTCTGTCCGGACTACGCTTTCCTGGATATCGGCTTGCCGCACATGTCGGGCTACGATCTGGCGCGCGGCATCCGCAAGCTGCCGACCGGCGCGCTGACCGTGCTGATTGCGGTCACAGGCTGGGGCCAGGAGAAAGACCGCCAACTGGCGTTCGAGTCCGGGTTCGACCATCACATGGTCAAGCCGGTGCGCTTCGAGCAGATCGAGGAAATCCTGGGTAGCCGCAGTATCATCAAGAAGCTGCGTACCTGAGCGTGCCGCATCATCTGGAGGGCAGGGCAAACCTGTCTTCCGGGTGACGTGGTGATGTCGATGGCAACGTGAAAAAAACAAGGCGCAAAGAAAAATGGCTCAGAATTTCTTCTGAGCCATTCTCTTGAAACTTTGGTGCGGCTGGCAGGAATCGAACCCACGACCCCTTGGTTCGTAGCCAAGTACTCTATCCAGCTGAGCTACAGCCGCCCGAAGCACGCATTATAGCAGCATGTGCCGGATTGGCAAAGTCTGCCGTGTTTCAGTGTGGTCGCGTGCGTGCAGTTGTGGCAACGGCTTCAAACACGCGATAAAACGCGTGCGCAAAAGAAAAATGGCTCAGAATTTCTTCTGAGCCATTCTCTTTGAAACTTTGGTGCGGCTGGCAGGAATCGAACCCACGACCCCTTGGTTCGTAGCCAAGTACTCTATCCAGCTGAGCTACAGCCGCCCGAGGCACGCATTATAGCAGCATGTGCCGGATTGGCAAAGTCTGCCGTGTTTCAGTGTGGTCGCGTGCGTGCAGTTGTGGCAACGGCTTCAAACACGCGATAAAACGCGTGCGCAAAAGAAAAATGGCTCAGAATTTCTTCTGAGCCATTCTCTTTGAAACTTTGGTGCGGCTGGCAGGAATCGAACCCACGACCCCTTGGTTCGTAGCCAAGTACTCTATCCAGCTGAGCTACAGCCGCCCGAGGCACGCATTATAGCAGCATGTGCCGGATTGGCAAAGTCTGCCGTGTTTCAGTGTGGTCGCGTGCGTGCAGTTGTGGCAACGGCTTCAAACACGCGATAAAACGCGTGCGCAAAAGAAAAATGGCTCAGAATTTCTTCTGAGCCATTCTCTTTGAAACTTTGGTGCGGCTGGCAGGAATCGAACCCACGACCCCTTGGTTCGTAGCCAAGTACTCTATCCAGCTGAGCTACAGCCGCCCGAGGCACGCATTATAGCGGGGTGTGGTGATCTTGGCAAACACCGGTGGAGAGATTATTTTGCCGACGCCGTCGTAGCCCCTGTTTCGCTGCCAGGCAAGCGGCGCAGAGCGTCGATGATCACCCCATCGTTCGGGTGGTTCAAGACTGTCTCCAGCAGCGCCAGCGGCACCAGGTGCACGGCCTGGCTTTCCCAGCCCATCAGCGCCGGATTGCCGCCCAGGCGCCGCGCCAGATAGTAGCGCGTCATCGTCTGCGTGCGCCGGCAGTCGACCAGGTGCCGGACGATCTGCACGCGCAGGGCGGATTCCTCGAACGCTTCGCGGATGGCCGTCGCCTGCAGGCTGATGTCGGGGTCGACACGACCTTTGGGAAAGGTTGCGTCATATCCACCAAAACGGTTTGACGGTGCCACGGCCCACACGCGGCCATCGTCTTCCACGATCACCACGCCCGCAGCAGGCGCGAACCCCGCCGGGATGACGAAGGGCGACTCGTCGATGGCAGCCTGGCCGGCAACCGTCTGCCAGTCAGCGGTACTGAGCGGGATGTCGAGCCACGGCGCAAACGGCGTGTCATTCAAGGACGGCGGCAGGGCGCCGAGCGGGGTCACGGTGGCGATGCTGGCATGGTCATGCCAGGTACCGATCGCCGTTGGTGTCGATGGGTGCGCGAGACGCACCGGCGCACCGTGCTCATCGGGTTGGGGATGAAACGTGATCATCGTCGGGGAGCCTGTTGGGAATAGCGTGTGACACGAGCCCAAATGCAATAAGGGCACTTCTTGCGAAGTGCCCTTATCTTGAAAAGGTTTGGTGCGGCTGGCAGGAATCGAACCCACGACCCCTTGGTTCGTAGCCAAGTACTCTATCCAGCTGAGCTACAGCCGCCCAATGCGAGCATTATAGCGGGCCGTGAGCATCTTGCAAAGACTGATTATTCACGAGTCATTGTCAGTACCAAACGGCGCCCTGGGAAAAGGCGCAGTCAACGTTAAATAGAGGAGAGCTTTGAACTGAAGAGCAGCCTCGTGGTCCAACCCTGTCCCCAGCGTCAGGAGTCGATCATGAAAGCGCCGCGTTTCAAGAACTGGTTCGCCACGTTGCCCTCACTGAACGGGCCGCAGCGCCGGCAAGTGCTCGACGCCCTGCATCCTGCAGCCGGGCTCGATCAGGTAGTGGCATTGATCGCTGAGGCCAGAGGCCCGGGCCGCCGCTGTCCCCGCTGTAATAACGAACGTTGCCACCGGCACGGATTTGCCAACGATCTGCAGCGTTTTCGCTGCTGCGCTTGCGGACGCACGTTTAACGACCTGAGCGGTACGCCGCTGGCACGGCTCAGGCTCAAAGCCAAATGGCTCGCGTATTCTCAGGTGTTGCTCGATTCATTGTCGGTGCGCAAGGGCGCGGATCGCATCGGCGTGCACCGCAATACTGCCTTCCGCTGGCGTCATCGCTTCCTCGACTGGGTCAAGTTTGACCGACCGCCATCCCTGAATGGCATTGTCGAGGCCGACGAGACGTTCCTGCTGGAATCGCAAAAAGGGTCCCGCACGCTCGACCGGCCGCCGCGCCGGCGAGGTGGGCGCGCCGCCATGCGTGGCATTTCGCGGCATCTGGATTGCATACTGGTCGCGCGCGACCGCAACGGTAACACCATCGACGCGGTCACTGGACGAGGGGCACTGACGGCTGCGCAACTTGAACGCGACTTGCTGCCCCGGCTCGATCCGCAGGCGCTGCTGGTCACCGACAGCCATGCCGGCTATCGCGCCTTTTCACGCAAGCACCAAATTGCGCATGAAGTGGTCAACCTGCGTGCCGGGGTGCGCACCAGGCGCCTGGGCGGCCGCGCCATCCACGTACAGAACGTGAACGCGTATCAGGGGCGTTTCAAGGCGTGGCTTCTGGGTTTTCGCGGCGTGGCTTCACGCTATCTGCGCAATTATCTGGGCTGGCGCTGGGGCTTGGATGGTGGCAGGGTAAGTACCCCAGAACAATTGTTCGGCATCGCCGTCGGCGTCATCAACAGATAACGTTGACTGCGCCAAGAAAAAAGGCCAGATCTCGCGATCTGGCCCTTCATATTTTCTGGTGCGGCTGGCAGGAATCGAACCCACGACCCCTTGGTTCGTAGCCAAGTACTCTATCCAGCTGAGCTACAGCCGCCCGAGGCACGCATTATAGCAGCGACATTTTATTTCTGGAAGACTCAAATTATTTCACGGCAACAAAGTCATCTGGTAGATTGGCTACAGCGCACATTGATCGGATGACCATGCCAGGTTTCACCTGGGCCGCCTGCCGCGGCCTGTTTCGTTTCACGTTCTTCCTGCTGCTGGCACTGGCGCTGCCGGCCGACGCCAGCCAGCGAAATCTGCGCTTCGAGCGCCTGTCGGTCGAGGAAGGTTTGTCGCAGCATTCGGTGATGAGCATCCTGCAGGATCGCCAGGGCTTCATCTGGTTCGGCACTCAGGCCGGCCTGCACCGCTACGATGGCTACCGGATCGTCATCTACCGCAATGACGCCAACGATCCCGACAGCATTCCCGATAACTTCATTTCGGCTTCGTACGAAGACCCGGCCGGTCGCCTGTGGTTCGGCACGAAGGGCGGGCTGGCCCGGCATGATCCGGCGACCGGCCGTTTCGAGCGGTTTGCACTGACCCAGCCGGGCCGCACCGTGAAACGGTCGGTGGGCGCCATCGTGCCGGGGCCCGATGGCGCGCTGTGGCTTGCAACCAATGACGGCGTGGTGCGCTTCGACCCGCACACGGGCCAGCAGCGCAACCACGTGGCCGACCCGGACAACGCGGCGAGCCTGCGCGACAACCGCGTCAATGCGCTCGCGTTCGACGGGCGCGGGGCGTTGTGGGTTGGCACCGCAGCGGGCCTGGACCGGCTCGACCCGGCAACTGGCCAGGTCGTGCACTTCGCGATGGCGCCGACTGCTGACGCCGAGCGCAATGCCGTGCTGGCGCTGTCGATGGGGCCGCGCCAGACGCTCTGGATCGGTACTGCGGGCGGCCTCGAAGCCTGGCGCATCGACGGCGATGTGCCGCAGCGGCGCCAGATCGGCGCGGCGGACGGCATGCGCGGCGCGCGTATCCGCACGCTCTATCACGACAGCGGTGAACAGCTGTGGGTAGGCACATCGGCCGATGGCCTGAAGTGGCTCGATCCGGCCAGCGGACGTTTCACCGGTTACCGCCATTTGCCACAGGACCGGCACAGCCTGTCCGATAACCAGGTCTCGTCAGTGCTGGTCGATCGCACCGGCACGCTGTGGGTCGGTACCTATTTTGGCGGGATCAACCGCACCGACCTGGCCAGCGGTGGCTTCGCACGCTTTGGCGAAACGGAAGGCATGGGCCGCGCCAGGGTGCGCGCCATCGTCGACGATCCGGCCGGGCGCCTGTGGCTGGGCACCAGCGGCGATGGCCTGATGCTGCTCGATCCGGTCTCGCGCACGACGCAGCGCTTTGGCACCGATGCCGTCACCGGCAAGGTTGTTACTGCACTGACGCTGGCCGGGGGACGGCTATGGATCGGCACGCCCACGGGCCTCGCGTGGCGCGATGCGCGCGGGCGCATGGGACGCGTGGCGCTGGGCGTGAGCCCGGGCGCCAGCCATGTGCAGGCGCTGCGCGAGGGCCGCGACGGCACGCTGTGGGTCATGACGCGTGACGGCCTGTGGGCCGTCGCACCCGGTGCCACGAGCGCACGCAACTGGCGCAACGTGCCGGGCGACGCCACAAGCCTGGGCGACAACTATGGCTTCGCCCTGGTCGAGGACCGGCGCGGCGTACTGTGGATCGGCACCGAATCGGGCCTGGAGCGCTTCGACCCCGCCACTGGCACCTTCAGCCGCTTTCGCCATGATCCGCATGACAGCACCAGCTTGCGCCACAGCCGCGTGTACCACCTGCTCGAGTCAAGAACCGGCGAGCTGTGGGTCGGCACTGCTGGCGGTCTGCACCGGATGGTGCAGACCGGCGCACGCACGTCGTTTCGCTACTACCCGTTCAGCAGCCTGGATGCGCAGTCGATCGGCGCCATCCTCGAAGACAACGACGGCATCATCTGGGTCAGCACGACCGCCGGCATCACGCGCGTCGATCCGGTCACCGGCCAGACCAAGAGTTATAACGCCAAGGATGGCCTGATCGACGGCGCGTATTTCGTGGGCTCCGGGCAGCGCGGCGCCGACGGACAGCTGCACTTTGGCGGCGTGAGCGGCGTCACGTCGTTCAACCCGGTCGACGTGCACGACAATCCGTTCCCGCCGACAGTGGCCATCACCGACCTGCAGGTCCTGAACCGTTCGCGCGGCATCCACAACCTGGCGGCGCAACGCGAGATCACACTGTCGCACCGCGATACTGTGATCTCCCTGGAATTCGCGGCGCTGCACTATGCCGACCCGATGGGCAACCTGTACGCCTACCAGCTCGAGGGCTTCGACGCCAACTGGGTCAATACCGGCGCTGGCCGGCGCTTCGCCACCTACACCAATCTCGATCCCGGCCGTTATGTGTTCCGGGTCCGGGCCAGCAACAAGGACGGTGTGTGGAGCAAGGACGCGGCCACGCTCGCACTCACCATCACGCCGCCGTACTGGAAGACATGGTGGTTCCGTACGCTGGCCGTGGCGCTGGTGGTGACGCTGTCGTATTTTGCCTATCGGCTGCGCATCGGCGCACTCGTGACGCGCCAGGGATTGCTCGCGCGCGAGGTCGACGCCCGCACCGGCGAACTGCTGCTGCAGAAAGAAGCGGCCGAACGGGGCAAGCGCGAGGTCGAACGGCAAAAGGAATCGGTCGAGCGCGCGCACCGCAATATCGCGCTGCTGTCGGAAATGGGGCGCATGCTGACCACGAACCTCGATCACGAGGCGATCATGCTGACGCTTTACCAGCACGTCAAGGCGCTGATGGATGCACCGCTGTTTGCCGTTGCGCTGCGCCAGGGCGAGCGCGGCGTGCTCGAGCTGCCGTTTGCGATGGCGTTCGGCCGGCGCGAGACCCCGCGCGAGCTGGCCGTCGATCCGGCCGGTCTTCTACTGGCGCGCTGCGTGAACGAAAACCGGGCATTCCTGTTGGCGGATGTCGATGCCGAGCTGCGGGCCTGCCTGCCGGACGCCCCGGACCTGGCTGCGGCGGTGGCGCTGGCGGCACCGGCCACTGCGCTGCCGATGCCGCGCTCGCTGCTGTGCGTGCCCGTCACGGCGGGCGAGCGCGTGCTGGGCGCACTGACCGTGCAAAGCCTGGAGACAAGCGCCTACGGCCAGGTCCACCTCGACATGCTCAGCACGCTTGCTGCCTACGTCGGCGTGGCCATGGACAATGCCGAAGCCTACGCGCGGCTGAAGGAAACCCAGGTGCAGCTGGCGGCGCAGGAACGCCTGGCCTCACTCGGATCACTCGTGGCCGGCGTGGCGCACGAACTCAATACGCCGATCGGCAACAGCCTTCTCATGGCCAGTACGCTGCAGGAGCGTACGCACGCCGTGGCGGCGCAGTTCGAGGCGACCACGCTCAAGCGGTCCGACCTGGCCGACTACATGGGCGCGGCGCGCGACGCCTCGCAGCTGATCGTGCGCAGCCTGCACAATGCGGCCGAACTGGTGAGCAGCTTCCGCCAGGTCTCGGTCGACCAGGCCAGTGCCCAGCGACGCCGGTTCGACCTGGCCCGGGCCTGCCATGAAATCGGCGCGACCCTGATGAATACCGTGCGCCTGAGCGGACACCGGTTTGACATCGAGGTGCCGCCCGGGATTGCGATGGACGGCTTTCCTGGCCCGCTGGGCCAGGTGATCATCAACTTCGTCAACAACGCGATGCTGCATGCGTTCGACGGCCCGGGCGGCGTCATGACGCTGACGGCGCTGGAAACCGATGGCCGCGTCGCGCTCACGTTCCGCGACGACGGCCGCGGTATCGACGCGGCCCACCTGGGCCGGATCTTCGATCCGTTCTTCACGACGCGCATGGGGCAGGGCGGCACCGGCCTGGGTCTGAACATCGTCTACAACATCGTCACCACGCTGATGGGCGGGACGATCCGCGTGGTGAGCCTGCCGAACGCCGGCACCGCCTTCGTGCTCGAATTACCGCAAATGGCGCCCGAGGCCCTGGCGCCCACGGTCAACGCTGCGCCTTAGACGACGTTGGTCGGCGTGCCGGCGTGCCACGCTTCGATGTTATCGACCAGCATGTCGGCCAGCGTCTGCATTGCACCGAAGCTGGCCCACGCGATGTGCGGCGTGAGCAGGAAGTGCGGCAGGCGCAGGCGCAGTAGCGAATTGTTCGATCCGGGCGGCTCTTCGCTCAGGACATCGAAGCCGGCGGCAATGCGGCCTTCCATCAGCACATTGGCCAGCGCGGCCTCGTCGACCAGGCCACCGCGCGCCGTATTGATCAACAGCGCGCCAGGCTGCATCAGACCCAGCTCGCGCGCACCGATGATGTGACGCGTGGCGTCGGAGAGCGGCAAGTGCAGGCTCACGACCTGCGAGGTGGCCAGCAATTCGTCCAGCGACAACTCGGTGACGTTCGCATCCGTGATCGGCGAGCGCGAGGTGGCAACGACGTCCATCCCGAAAGCGCGCCCGATGCTGGCCACTTGCCGGCCCAGCGCGCCGTAGCCGACGATGCCCAGGCGCGTGCCGGCCAGGTCGCCGATCGGGTGGTCGAGCAGGCAGAAGCGGCTTGAGGTTTCCCACTTGCCTGCCTCGACGTCGGCCGCGTAGGCGCGCAGGTTGCGGCGCAGCGCGAGGATCAGCGTGAAGCAGTGCTCGGGCACCGACACCAGCGAATAATTGCGGATATTCGCTACCACGATGCCGGCTGCGCGGCAGGCCGCCAGGTCGACATTGTCGGTGCCGGTCGCGGCGACGGCGACCATCTTCAGGTCGGGCAGGCGGGCAATGGCATCGGCCCGCAACGGCACCTTGTTGGTGATGGCGACGGTGGCGCCGGCCAGGCGCGCCACGACGTCCTCGACGGCGGTGGCGGCATGGTCCTCCCATGCGTGTTCGAAGGCGGGCACGCGGACATTCGCGCGCAGGCTGTCACGGTCCAGAAAAACGATTCGCTGCATGGGGTCCTTTAGCGGTTGGCGGCTTGCGGTGATCATAGCAGCCCCCGCCAGCGTGAGTTGCCGTACAGTGAATGACGCGCCGCCGGGCTACGCTGGCACGATCGACTTTCCCTTGGGGTTGCCATGACGGACGCGCTCAAAGCCTATAAAGCCAAACGCAATTTCGCGATCACGTCCGAGCCGGCCGAGGGCGGGGAGGCGGGGCAGGACGTGCTGACCTTCGTGATCCAGAAGCACTGGGCCAGCCGCCTGCACTACGACTTCCGGCTCGAGCTCGACGGCACGATGAAAAGCTGGGCCGTGCCGAAAGGCCCCAGCTACGACACGCATGACAAGCGCATGGCCGTGGAGGTCGAGGACCACCCGATCTCGTACTCGGATTTCGAAGGCACGATTCCGGCCAAGCAGTACGGTGCCGGGAAGGTGATCATCTGGGACAAGGGCACCTGGGAGCCGCTGGAAGACCCGCGCGCGGGCTTTGCCAAAGGCAGTATCAAGTTCGCGCTGCACGGTCACAAGATGCACGGCCGCTGGACGCTGGTGCGGATGAAGGGCCGTGGCGAAAAGCAGCCGCCATGGCTCTTGATCAAGGAGAAGGACGATTACGCCCGTCCGGCCGCCGAATTCTCGCTGGTCGACGAACTGCCCGACAGTGTGAAGGCATTGCCGATGCCGAAGCGGGTCGCGCAAAAGGTCGAGGCGCTGCGCGAAGAAGCAAAGGCGGCGCCTGCAAAAAAGGCAGCCGCCAAAAAATCGGCAGCAAAAAAGGCGTCGAAAAAGGCACCGGCAATGCGCGCCATGACGAAGGACGCCAGGTCGCCGCTCCCCGCGAAATTCGCTCCCGAGCTGGCCACCCTTGTCGACGCACCGCCGCCCGACCCCGACAACTGGCTGTTCGAAGTCAAGTTCGACGGCTACCGGATGCTCGCGCGGATCGAAGACGGCGCCGTGCGCCTCATCACGCGCAACGCGAATGACTGGACCGACAAACTGACGCCCTTGAAGGAAGAGCTGGAACGCATGGCGCTGCCCGACGGCTGGTACGACGGCGAGATCGTCGTGCACGACGACGCCGGCAAACCCGATTTCGGCCTGCTGCAGGCGGCATTCGACGGCAACGGCGCCGTCGACATCGATTACTTCCTGTTCGATGTGCCGTACTTCGACGGCCACGATCTGCGCGAGATGCCGCTGGTGGACCGGCGCACGGTGCTCGAACAGGTGCTCAAGAACGCAAAATCCGACAAGGTGCGGTTCTCCGCCGAATTCGGCGCCAACCCCGATGAACTGATCGTCGCCGCCTGCAAGATCGGCCTCGAAGGCGTGATCGGCAAGCGGTGCGACGCCCGCTATGTCTCGCGCCGCTCGCCCGACTGGATCAAACTGAAATGCGGCCGGCGCCAGGAATTCGTCATCGGCGGCTTCACCGACCCGAAAGGCGCGCGCACCGGCATCGGCGCGCTGCTACTGGGGGTCCATGACGACGACGGTGTGCTGCGCTACGCTGGCAATGTCGGCTCGGGCTTCAACCACGCGACCCTGACCAGCATCGCCGAACAACTCGAGACGCTGCGCACCGACACCAGCCCGTTCCCGCCGCGCGCCGTGCCGGGGCGCGCGCACCACTGGGTCAAGCCGGTGCTGGTGGCGGAAGTGAGTTTCTCGGACTGGACGAGCGGCGGCGCCGTGCGCCATCCGGTGTTCCAGGGGCTGCGCAAGGACAAGCCGGCCAAGAGCATCACGCGCGAACAGGCGCTCCCGGTGGAGGACGTCGCGGGCGAGGTTGCCGATGCGGCGGCAGATGACGAGCCGGTGGCCGCGCAGGGCAAGCTGCCCGCGTCGCTCAAGATCACCAACGGCGAGCGCGTGATCGACAAGGCGTCGGGCGCCACCAAGCTGGCGCTGGTGCGCTATTACGCGCTGGTGGGCGAGTTGATGATGGCGCATCTGAAAGGCCGCCCGGTCTCGCTGGTGCGCGCGCCCGAGGGTGTGGGAGGTGAGCTGTTCTTCCAGAAGCACGTTGATGTGCGCAAGATGCCTGGCCTGCGCGATCTGGACCAGGCGCTCGACCCGGAACATCCGCCCATGCTGGAAGTGGCCACGCCGCTGGGCATCCTGTCATCGGCGCAGTGGAATGTGGTGGAGATTCACACGCAGAATGCATTCAAGGGCAGTTACAAGAAACCCAATCGGATGGTATTCGACCTCGATCCGGGCGACGGCATCAAGTGGCCCGAGATGCAGGAAGCAGCGCAGCTGATGCACGCCTTCCTGGACGAACTGGGTTTGCCCGCGTTCCTGAAAACCAGCGGCGGCAAGGGCTTGCACGTGGTGGTGCCGATCAAGGGCAACCACGGCTGGGACACGGTCAAGCGCTTTTCGCAGGCGATCGTGCACCACATGGCGCAGACGTTGCCGGAGCGCTTCGCGTTCAAGAGCGGGCCGAAAAACCGGGTAGGGAAAATCTTCATCGATTACCTGCGCAACGGGCAGGGGGCGACGACGGTGGCCGCATGGTCGGCGCGCTCGCGCCCCGGTCTGGGGATCTCGGTGCCGCTGGGTTGGGATGAGCTGGAGACGCTGACGTCGAGCGACCAGTGGCATATCGCCAATGTGCACGAGCGGCTCGATGTCGGCAATACGCCGTGGCAGGACTATGCCACGGCGGCCAGGACACTGACCAAAGCGATGAAGCAGCTCGGGTTCGTGCCCTGAGGGTGAGGGCGGGTGCGGTGCCCTAGGCTTCGTTCCGGAAGATACCGCGCACGTTCATGGCCAGCAGCGCGACCTGCAGCGCGATGAGCGCCCACGCTTCGTCGTGCAGGCCCCAGACGATCCACAGCACATTGCTGAAGATGAAGGTCCAAAAACCGAGGATGCGGCGCCCGGCGCGCTTAGCGCCGACCAGGTAGGCGGCAATCAGGCTCACGGCCATTGCAGGCCATTGAAGAAAATCGATCAATCCGTCCATCTTCACGCCGCCTTTTTGCGCGCAGGCGCCTTGGTTGCTGACTTGGCCGCCGCCTTCTTCGCTGCTGGCTTGGCTGCGGCCTTGGCGGCTGTGGCACGGGCCCCTGATGTTGCCGCGGCCTTGCGCGCACGTGGGAGCGGCTGGTCATCCTCGCTGTCCTCGTCATCGGCCGGTTTGCGCGATTTACGTGGTGGCGGATCGTCATCGTCGTCGTCGTCGAGTGCCTCAGGCGCAGCCTTGGCCGGCTTCTTGCCAAGGCTGGCCTGGAGCAGGGCCACCAGGTCGATGACCTTGCCGGTGGTGCGCTTTTCCTTCTCCGGCTCGGGTTGCGTGATGGTCTTGGTCTCTTTGGCCTTGATCTTTTTCTTGACCAGGGCGAGCACGTCTTCGCGGTAGCTGTCGTGGTACTGCGCCGGCGCCCAGTCTTCGCTCATGCCCTCGACCAGGGCCATCGCCATCTTGAGTTCCTTGACGGTGACGGCCGCCGTTTTGGAATTGGGCGACGGGATCTTTAGTTCACCCGCGTCGCGCATCTCGTCCGGATAGCGCAGCGTATTGAGCACGATCGTGTCGCCCACGCAGATCAGCGCCGCCAGATGCTGCTTGACGCGGATGACCACGTGCGCGATGCCGATCTTGCCCGCTTCGCGCAGCGTTTCGCGCAAGAGCGCATAGACTTTCGCGCCACCCTTGCCGGGCGCCAGGTAATAGGGCTGGTCATAGTAGATCAGCGGCACATCGCCGGCATCGACGAAAGCCTGGATGTCGATCGTCTGCGTCGCTTCCGGATTGGCGCGGCGCAGGTCTTCGTCCGACAGCACGACATACTCGCCGTCCTCGTACTCATAACCCTTGACGATGTCGTCCCACACGACTTCCTTGCCATTGCCCTTGTTGTAGCGTTTGAACCCCACCGGCGAAAAATCGCGCCGGTCGAGCATCGTCAGGTCGAGCCCCTTGGTCTCGACCGCGGGGTACATATCGACCGGAATGTGGACCAGTCCGAAACTGATCGCGCCCTTCCACATGCTGCGTGCCATTGCCTGCTCCTCGCTGTGGGTCGGTTATTCGCCGACGACGCCCGTCACCGGCAACACGATGCCCGTGATGTAGCCCGAGCACACGGGCGAAGCCAGGAACACATAGGCGGGAGACAGCTCTTCAGGCTGGGCCGGGCGCCGGTAGTCGGTGCTGGCGCCGAATTCGGTGATGTCGTCCGGGCCCTTGTCTGCCGGGTTGAGGGGCGTCCAGACGGGGCCGGGCGCCACCGCGTTCACGCGGATGCCCTGGTCGAGCAGGTTGCCGGCCAGCGACATCGTGAACGCGTGGATCGCGCCCTTGGTCGACGAATAGTCGATCAGCTTGGACGAGCCTTTCAGGCCGGTGACCGAGCCGGTATTGATGATCGATGCGCCACGCTTGAGGTGCGGCACGACGGCCTTGGCCATGTGGAAGTAGCCGAAGATATTGGTGCGGAAGGTTTCCTCGAACCGCTCTTCGGTGATATCGAGGATCGAATCGGCGTGTTCCTGGAATGCGGCGTTGTTGACCAGGACGTCCAGGCGGCCGAATGCCTTGACCACCTGCTGGACGGCGTCGTTGCAGAATGCCGGATCCTTGACGTCGCCCGCGATCGTGATGCAGCGGCGGCCTTCGGCCTCGATGCAGCGCTTCGTCTCTGCCGCATCGACGTCTTCGTTCAGGTACATGACGGCCACGTCGGCACCTTCGCGTGCGAACAGCACCGCGACTGCGCGTCCGATGCCCGAATCGGCGCCGGTGACGATGGCGGCCATGCCTTCGAGCTTGCCGCTGCCCTTGTAGCCTTCGGCCATGAACTTCGGCTTGCTTTCCATATCGGCTTCCAGGCCCGGCTTGGCCAGGTGCTGCGCCGGCATTGGCGGCGCTGGCTGGTCGACGCCGGTCTGGACGGCTTCTTTGCTCCCGGATTCGGTCTTGCTGGCGTCGCGCGCGTCCTGCTCTTGCTGGATGGCGCGCTGTTTCGCTGCCACGTCGTCTTGATGTGCCATGGTGATTCTCCCGTGAGTATGGTTTCGTTCGCAAGAGTATTCGGCGCGCACCCTGGCACGACGGTGCGCTCCCACACACAGGACGACAATTGCTATGCTTGGCACGCCCCCTTATGGCAAACTTGCTTTGCAGCCATACCGGCACGGTGCGGCTGGACTCAATCTGGAGAATCAACATGCATCAAGAAGACGGCGCGCGTGACGACTTTACCTGCGTCTTCGTTAATCCGGTCGGCCAGCGCCGGGCCGACTTTCAGCACGGCTGCGATGGCATGTTTGCCAACCTGCGCGTGGCCGCCGGCGCAGAGCAGGCGCGCGGCCTTTTGGGGCGCGAACCGGCCGACCTGCTCGTGCTGGATCTGGAACGCTGCGATCTTGGCGTTGACCTGCCGGCGCTGGGGGCCTTGATCGGCGCGCGCGCCGGGGCGCCGGTGCTGGTGCTGTGTCCTTTCACGAACGTGCGCTGGCTGCCGGCGCTGATGGCGTTCGGCCCACTCGACTACGCGATCGGTCCGCTGCGCGCGCAGCAAATCCGCGCGCTGCTCGCTGCGCGCATGCGCGCCGGCTTTGCTATCGCTACGGCAAGCGCGCCCACGCCGGTCGAAACGGAACTGCGCACGCTGCTCTCGCTGCGTACCGCCTGTCAGCAGGCGTTGGATGACGCCGACGACGGCGCCCGCTTTGCCGCGCGCCTGTGCGCAGCGCTGACCGGCTGGCCAGGCGTCGTGCATGCGGCGCTGTTCCAGCATCG
The DNA here is from genome assembly GCA_014841835.1 of Oxalobacteraceae sp. CFBP 13730. Lineage (GTDB taxonomy): Bacteria > Pseudomonadota > Gammaproteobacteria > Burkholderiales > Burkholderiaceae_D > Telluria. Next base: position 37,908 of record JACYUQ010000002.1, read on the forward strand.
CGACGGCGACCTGCACCTCGAGGGCGAGCACGGCGCCGATGGCCTGCAGCTGGCGGCGCTGCTCGAGCATGAGGGCAGGCTCTTGCCGTCCCCGCAGCGCCATGCGTTCCCGGGGTTGCTGGCAGCGACGACCGGTGAATTGACGCTGGTCGATGCACTCGACGCGCTTGGCGACCCGGCGCTCGCCGCGCGTCTGGAAGCGTTTGGTGCACGCATGGTCGTCGGCGTGCCGATCCCGGGGCAGGGGCCGGGCGGGCCAATGGGCTCCCTGTGCCTGCTGTTTGGCGATACGCGGCCGTTCTCGCTGGCGCAGTTGCAGGCGCTCGACGATCTGGCCGGGCTGGCCGCCCATGGCCTGCGCACGGCCGAGGTCACGCGCGAGAGCGAGGCGCTGCTGGCGCGCGTCACGCACCTGGCCTCGACCGACGCCCTGACCGATCTGGCCAACCGGCGCCATGGCGAAACCTTGCTGGAGCAGGAGATCAAGCGCGCACGCCGCTACCGGCTGCCGCTGGCGCTGATCGCTTTCGATATCGATCGCTTCAGCCACGTCAACGATACCTTCGGCCACCCGGTGGGCGACCTGGTGCTGCGCACGGTGGCCGACACGGCGCGCGCGCTGCTGCGTGCGAGCGACGTGCTGGTGCGCTCGGGCGGCGAGGAATTCCAGGTCATTGCGTCGCACACCAGTGCCATCGATGCGCTGAAGATGGCCGAGAAGCTGCGCGCGGCCATCGAACAGGTGGAAATACCGGGTTGCGACCATGTGACGATCAGCCTTGGCGTCGCTCAACTTGGCGAGGGCGAGAGCGGCGACTCGATGGCGGTGCGCACCCACGCTGCATTGGCGCGCGCCAAGCGGGCCGGTCGCAACTGCATCGAGCTGGCGATGTCCTGACGCGTTCGGGTGCAGCGCGCACCTTCGCGGTGCGCGTCGCTGGCAAAACAGACGTCCCACGCCACGTAAGGACGCTGGCACGCATCGTGCTGTTTCATCAAGCATGCGCGATTGCACTTCCACCGATGCACCCACCGTGTTCCCCGCCTGGCACGCCAGCCTGGGGCTGGGCTTCGTGCGCGATGGCGCCACGACGCGCCTCGTGCGCCGCACGCACCGTGGCCCGCTGCGGGTCCAGAAGGCGCTGTATCCCGAAGGCCCCGACGCCTGCCACGTGATTATCGTGCACCCGCCGGGCGGCGTGGTCGGGGGCGACAGGCTCGAGATCGACGTCGATGCCGGCCCCGCTTGCAGCGTGCTCGCCACCAGTCCCGGCGCGGCCAAGTGGTACCGCGCCAACGGCCGCGTGTCGCAGCAGGCGGTGCGCCTGCGCATTGCCGCGGGCGCCGCCATCGAATGGCTGCCGCAGGAAACCATCTTTTATGACGCGGCCAGCGTCGACCTCGAACACGACGTCGATCTCGCCGTCGGCAGCACCTATATCGGCAGCGAAGTGCTGTGCTTCGGCCGCGTGGCCGCCGGCGAAGCGTTTGCGCGCGGACGGATACGCCAGCGTACGCGAATCCGCCAGGATGGCCGCCTGCTGTGGTGGGAGCAGGGCATCCTTACCCCGGACCGCATTGCCAGTCCCCTCGGCATGCGCGGCCACGCCGTGTGCGCGACCTTTCTTGCCGTCGGTCGGCCCGTGCCCCCGGCGCTGCAGGCGCGCGTGCGTGCGCTCGACCCGCAACTGGCGTCGAGCCAGGTGAAGTCGGTGTTCGTCGCGCGTTATCTGGGCGACGATGGCGAAGCGGCGCGCGCCGTCATGGCGCAGGTGTGGGCGTTGCTGCGCCCCCATCTGCTTGACCGTCCGGCATGCGCCCCGCGCATCTGGCTAACTTAGAACGGAATCGCCATGGACCTGACGCCCCGCGAAAAAGACAAGCTGCTGATCTTCACTGCCGCGCTGCTGGCCGAACGCCGCCGTGCGCGCGGCCTCAAGCTGAATTACCCGGAAGCCGTGGCCCTGATCACGGCTGCCATCATGGAAGGGGCGCGCGATGGCCGCAGCGTGGCCGAGCTGATGAGCGAAGGCACGACGATCCTCGCGCGCGGCGACGTGATGGAGGGCGTGCCCGAAATGATCCCCGATATCCAGGTCGAGGCCACGTTCCCGGACGGGACCAAGCTCGTGACCGTCCACCATCCGATTCCCTAGCCGGAGCGCAACGTGATCCCAGGCGAATACTTTCTCGACGACGGCGATATCGAACTCAACGTCGGTCGGCGCACGCTGACCGTGGTCGTGGCCAACGCGGGCGACCGGCCGGTGCAGGTCGGCTCGCATTATCACTTTTATGAAGTCAATCCGGCGCTGCAGTTCGAACGCGACAGCACGCTCGGCATGCGGCTGAACATTGCGGCCGGCACGGCAGTGCGCTTCGAACCGGGCCAGCGCCGCACGGTGGAACTGGTCGACCTGGCGGGCAAACGCATCGTGCATGGTTTCCAGGGCCGCGTGTCGGGGCCACTGCCTGCGGTAGCGCCGCCAACCTCAGGGGACGCATGATGGTCACGCTCAGCCGCCAGGCCTACGCCGACATGTATGGCCCGACCACGGGCGACCGGATTCGCCTCGCCGACACCGACCTCGTGATCGAGATCGAACGCGACTTTGCGACCTACGGCGAAGAGGTCAAGTTCGGCGGCGGCAAAGTCATCCGCGACGGCATGGGGCAGTCGCAGCGCCTGCGCGAGGGCGTGATGGACACCGTCATCACCAACGCCGTCATCATCGATCACTGGGGCATCGTCAAGGCGGATATCGGCATCAAGGATGGCCTGATCGCGGCCATCGGCAAGGCCGGCAACCCGGATATCCAGCCGGGTGTCACGATGGCCATCGGCGGGGCGACCGAGATCATCGCCGGCGAAGGCATGATCGTCACGGCCGGGGGCGTGGACACGCACATCCACTTCATCTGCCCGCAGCAGATCGACGAAGCGCTGTATTCCGGGATCACGACGATGCTGGGCGGCGGCACCGGGCCGGCCGTCGGCACCGCGGCGACCACCTGCACGCCGGGCGCCTGGCACATTCATTCGATGCTGCAGGCGGCCGACGCGTTCCCGATGAACCTGGGCTTTTTCGGCAAGGGCAATGTCAGCCAGCCCGGTCCGCTCGAAGAGCAGGTCCATGCCGGCGCCGTGGGCCTGAAGCTGCATGAAGACTGGGGCAGCACGCCAGCCGCGATCGACAACTGCCTGTCGGTGGCCGAACGGCTGGACGTGCAGGTGGCGCTGCACTCCGACACGCTCAACGAGGCAGGCTTTCTGGAGTCGACCGTGGCGGCGTTCAAGGGCCGCACGATCCACACCTTTCACACCGAGGGCGCCGGCGGCGGGCACGCGCCGGACATCATCGCGGCCGTGGGCTACGACAACGTGCTGCCGTCGTCGACCAATCCCACGAGGCCCTTCACGGTCAATACACTCGACGAGCACCTGGACATGCTGATGGTCTGCCACCACCTCGATCCGGCGATTGCCGAAGATGTGGCGTTTGCCGAGTCGCGCATCCGGCGCGAGACCATCGCCGCCGAGGACATCCTGCACGACCTGGGCGCGATCTCGATGATGTCGTCGGACTCGCAGGCGATGGGCCGCGTGGGCGAGACGATCATGCGTACCTGGCAGACGGCGCACAAGATGAAAGTGCAGCGCGGCGCGTTGGCGGGCGACTCGTCACGCAACGACAATGCCCGCGTCAAGCGCTACATCGCCAAGTACACGATCAATCCCGCCATCACGCATGGCATCGCGCATGTCGTCGGCTCGCTGGAAGTAGGCAAGATCGCCGACATCGTGCTGTGGCGGCCGGCCTTCTTTGGCGTCAAGCCGTCGATGGTGGTCAAGGGCGGCATGATCGCGGCCAGCCTGATGGGCGACCCGAATGCATCGATCCCGACGCCGCAGCCGGTGCATTACCGGCCGATGTTCGGCGCGTTTGGCGGCGACCTGCGCAAGTCGTTCACGTTTGTGTCGCAAAGCGCATTCGACGCCGGCATCGCAGGCACGCTGGGCTTGAGCAAGACGACGATCGCCGTGCGTGGCACGCGCGGCCTGCGCAAGCGCGACATGATCCACAACGGCGCCACGCCGCACATGGAGGTCGATCCCGAAACCTATGAAGTGCGCGCCGACGGCCGTCTGCTGGTGTGCGAAGCGGCGAGCGTGTTGCCGCTGGCGCAGCGTTACTTCCTGTTCTAGAGGCCAGCCATGATTTCACTGCATACCCGCATCCCCGTCGCCGACGTCGTGCACGACACGCTGCTGCTGCCGTTCGAACAACGCGAGCGCTGCCGCCAGCGCGCGCGCCTGGCCTCGGGCGAAGAGGTCGCGCTGTTCCTCGTGCGCGGCACCGTGCTGCGCGACGGTGACCTGCTGCTGGGCGAAGGCGGGCGCGTGGTGCGCGTCGAGGCCGCGCTGGAACCGACCTATGTCGTGCGCTGCGGCGACGCGACGCTGCTGGCGCGCTGCGCTTTCCACCTGGGCAACCGCCACACGCAGACCGAGGTGGGAATCGGCTGGCTGCGCATCCGTGTCGATCCGGTGCTGCGCGAGATGGTCGAAGGGCTGGGTGCGGATGTCGGTGAAGAACTGGCCAAATTCGAGCCGGAGGCGGGCGCATATGGCGGCGGTCATGGTCACCATCACGAGCAGGGGCCGGGCAGCTTGCTGGCGCCGGTGCCGCTGCGCCAGAAGATCCACCGGCCGTCGGACATTGCGCCAATAGCACCGGATCCGGTATGAACGCCGCCAGCCTGCTGCATCTGCTGCAGTTTGCCAGCCCGGCCTTGCCGATTGGCGGCTACAGCTATTCGCAGGGTCTCGAAGCGGCGCTCGAAGAAGGCCTGGTCACGGATGCCGACAGCGCCCGCGCCTGGATCGTGCACTACCTGGATGACGTGGTGGCGCGCTGGGATGCGCCCGTGTTGTGGCGTCTTCTAAGCGCGTTCGCCGCGCGCGACGCCGAAGCGATCGCGCACTGGGGCGGGTGCTTCCTGGCGTCGCGCGACACCGCCGAACTGCGCGCCGAATCGGTCCAGATGGGCTATTCGCTGGGGCGCCTGATCGCAGAGCTGGGCGTGGCCGACACGCGCACGCTGGGCGAGGATGTCACGCTGCCGCTGGCATTTGCCTGCGCCGTCGACGGACTGGCGATCCCGCACGAAGCAGCGCTGCTGGCGATGGTGTTCGCGTGGGTCGAGAACCAGGTACTGGTGTGCGTCAAGTCGGTGCCGCTGGGGCAGGTGGCCGGTCAGCGCCTGCTGCTGTCGCTGCGTCCCGAGATCGAGCGCGCCGTCGAATTGGCGCAGCATTTGCCGGACGACGAACTGTCGAACTGGGCGCCCGGCCTGTCGATGCTGTCGATGCGCCACGAAGTGCAGCATGGCCGTTTGTACCGGTCGTGATCATTTATCAAGAAGGAGCAAGCATGACAACCTCCAATCCGCTGCGGGTCGGCATCGGCGGGCCGGTAGGCTCGGGCAAGACCGCGCTGTGCGAACTGCTGTGCCGCCACATGCGCGACGATTACGACATGGCCGTGATCACCAACGACATCTACACGCGCGAAGACATGGACATCCTGCTGCGCGCCGGCGCACTCGCGCCCGAGCGCCTGATGGGCGTGGAGACGGGCGGCTGCCCGCACACGGCAATCCGCGAAGACGCGTCGATCAACCTGGAAGCCATCGCGCGTTTGCAGGCCGACTTTCCTGACCTGGAACTGGTGCTGGTCGAATCGGGCGGCGACAACTTGGCGGCGACCTTCAGTCCGGAGCTGTCCGACCTGACGCTGTACGTGATCGATGTCGCCGGCGGCGAGAAAATTCCGCGCAAGGGTGGCCCGGGCATCACGCGCTCGGACCTCCTGATCATCAACAAGACCGACCTGGCGCCGCATGTCGGGGCGGACCTGTCGGTGATGGCAAGCGACGCACGGCGCCAGCGTGGCGAGCGGCCATTCGTGTTTACCAATATGCGCACGGGCGAGGGTGTGCAGGACGTGGTCACGTTCATCCGCGAGCAGGGCTTGCTCGACGCAGTCCGCCAATAAGACAAGGAGACGATCATGACGACACAGTTGACTTCACTGCGCCACGCCACCCGCAACCACCTGGCCCGCGCGGGCGTGGCCATCACCACCCTGACACTGGCGCTGCCGGCCGCCGCGCATCCCGGGCACGTGCCCGACAGCGGCTTCGTGGCCGGTCTGCTGCACCCGGTGACGGGCATCGACCATTTGCTGGCGCTGCTCGCGGTGGGCCTCTGGAGCCGCCAGCAGCATGGCTACCTGCTCGCACCGACGTTCCTCGTGATGATGGCGCTGGGCGCAGCCAGCAGCGGCGGCGTTGCGTTGCCGGCGCTGGAGCTGTCGATCGCGGCGACCGTGCTGCTGCTGGGCGGGTTGGTGGCGTATGCGCCGCGCCTGCAGCAGCCTCATATGGCCGTGCTCACGGTCGGCGCCTGCGCCTTCGTGCATGGCCTCGCGCACGGCAATGAGCTGACCGGCATGGCGAGTAGCGCCGGCTTTATTCTGGCCAGCGCCGCTCTGCTGCTGCTGGGCGCCATTCCGGGCGAGCGCCTGCGCCGGCCACTGGCTGCGGCCATCGGCGCGGCGGGCATCTGGCTCGTGGCGCTGGCCGGCTGATGCCTGGCCGGTACGGGTAATTATGCTACGCTAGCGCTCTTTTTACCGTCGGCCGTCCCGGCCAGGACTTTCCATGCTTGAGTGGTTGCGCCTCTACCGGCGCGCCGCGCTGCCGGGCGATATCAGCGCCGGCATCGTGGTAGCGATGATGATGATCCCGCAGGGCATGGCCTACGCTCTGGTGGCGGGCCTGCCGCCGGCGGTCGGCATTTACGCCAGCATCGTCCCGCCCTTGCTGTACGCGCTGTTCGGCACCAGCAGCACGCAATCGGTCGGACCGATGGCGATCATTTCCCTGATGACGGCGTCCACGCTGGCGCCCCTGGCCACGCCCGGCACGGCGCTGTATGGCGTGCTGGCGGCGCAACTGGCCCTGTTGTCGGGCCTGGTCCTGCTGCTGTGCGGCCTGTTGCGCATCGGCTTTCTCGCCAATTTCTTTTCGCGGCCCGTGATGAGCGGGTTCACCATCGGCTCGGCGATCATGATCGCCTGGGGCCAGTTGCGCACGCTGGTAGGTGGCCCCATCGAGCTCGGCATGCGGCCGCACTGGCCAAGCATCCTGCTGGGCGTGGGCTCGCTCGTGCTGCTGCTGGCCGCGCGCAGCCACCTGGCGCCGCTGCTGCGCCGGCTGCGTGTGCCCGCAGCGGCGGCCGACGTCGGGTCCAAGCTGGCACCGATCGCCGTCGTGCTGGGCGCGATGGCGCTCGTGCAGCAGTTGGGTCTCGCGCAGATGGGCGTGGCCACCACGGGCGCCGTGCCGACCGGCTTGCCGGGCCTGAACCTGGCAACGTCGTCGCAGCACTGGCAAGCCTTGCTGCAACCGGCGCTCCTGATCGGCTTTATGGTGTTCCTGATCAGCATGTCGGGCGCGCAGGCGCTGGCGCTCAAGCGCGGTGGCGAAAAACTGGTCAGCAACCGCGAACTGGTCGGCCTTGGCGCCGCCAACGTCGGCAGTGCGCTGACGGGTGGTTTCCCCGTCACCGGCAGCCTGTCGCGATCGGCCGTCAATTTCGCGGCCGGCGCCAATACGCAACTGGCCAGCATGATCACGGCGGGCCTACTGGCGCTGGCGCTCGTGCTGCCCACTGGCTGGCTCGCGCTGCTGCCTCTGCCAACGCTGGCCGCGACGATCATCGTGGCCGTGCTCGGGATGCTCGATCTGTCGACGCTGCGCACCGCCTGGCACTACGACCGCGCCGATGCGCTGGCGCTGCTGGCCACTGCCGGCGGCGTGCTGCTGCTGGGCGTCGAAGCGGGGGTGCTGGTGGGCGTAGCGCTGTCGATGGTCGTGCTGATCTGGCGCGCCAGCCGGCCGCACATCGCGGTGCTGGGCCGCATCCATGGCACAGAGCACTTCCGCAATGTCGACCGCTACTCGGCCGAAACGACGCCGGGGCTGCTGATGCTGCGCGTCGACGCCGGCCTGTTCTTCGGCAATGTGGATGCGGTTAACGAGCGCATCGATGAAGAACTCGTCGCGCATGGCGGCACGCGGCATCTGGTGCTGGTGCTGTCGGCCGTGAATGCGATCGACACGTCGGCGCTGTTCGGCCTCGAAGAGTTGAACAGCTCGCTGAACCAGCGCGGCGTGCTGATGCACCTGGCCGAAGTGAAGGGGCCGGTGATGGACCGGCTCAAGGAAAGCGATCTGCTGGGTAAACTCAACGGTCAGATATTCCTGAGCGCTGCTATTGCGTGGGACCAGCTGGCCGGATCGCGTGCAGCCGGTACGCCTGCAGCGGCCACGCAGCGCGCGGATGCGCCGTAGCAGTACGCGTGCGCTGCTGCGTTCAACGCCAGCACTACTTACAGGGCGGCTGACTGCGCTGCAATGAACTCCCTGAACCATTGTTGCGCGGGATTGCTGTCGCTACGGCGGTGCCATATCAGGTGAAACGTGATGTCCGGCAGTGCCAGCGGTGGCGGGGACATGGCAAGCCGGTGGTTGGCCTGCGCATGCATTGCCACGCGCTTGAGGATGGTGGCCCCCATAGTGGTGCGCGCAATCACCGCGGGCACGGCAAACAGTTGCGGCAAGGTCAAGGCAAGCTTGCGTTGCTTGCCCTGTTGCGCGAGGGTTTGATCGACAAGACCATGCAACTGCCCTTCGGGTGACACGAGCACGTGCTGCAGGTCGAGATAGGTGCCCAAGTCCATCGGACCACTGGCTGCCGGATGGTCGGTCGACACGATCGTGACAAAGGTATCGCGCATCAAAGGCCGCGTGAGGATACGGGCATCCATGACGGTCGGCGCGACGCCAATGGCGACATCGATCGATCCGGCATCGAGCAGATCCACAGCGGCATCCCGATCGTTGAACGCCAGCACATTCAACGATATGCCGGGCGTGGCCCGTTCGAGCGCTTCCACGAGCGCCGGTAACAGGATCAGTGTCGGGTAATCCTGCAGACCCAGTTTGAATGTCAGCGATGCCGTCCCGGGTTCGAACGCGGGCTGCGTCAGCATCGCCAACTCGATCTGACGCAGCGCCGCGGCCACGGGCGCGGCCAGATCGCGTGCGCGTGCGGTGGGGACCAAGCCAGTGCTGCTGCGTTGGAACAGGGGATCGCCCAGCAAGGTTCGCAGGCGCGACAAGGCAGCGCTCATTGCTGGTTGGCTGACGCCTACCTGCGTTGCAGCACGCGTGACATTGCGTTCGTTCATCAACGCATCGAACGCAACCAGCAAATTCAAATCCAGGCCATGAAAATCCATGAGCCGAATAATACGGTATATCTGTTATTTGTTGGACTGATCGAACTGCGGGGAACACACTGGCGCTTCATTCAACTTCGAGCAGATCATTCCGATGACGATGTCAACGACCGCCTTATCGCACCAGCTGCGCACCGAACTCAACGTCGTGGAAACGCTGTACCGCGCGTTCAGCGAGCAAAACCCGGATCTTGTCGATGCCGTGCTGGCCCCGGCGTGGGAAGATATTCCGCTGGCCCCGGGCCAGGGCCCTGGGCCAGCGGGCATCAAGCCGATCATCCGCATGCTGGTAGCAGCATTCCCGGACGTACGCATCACGATCCACGACACGATTCAGGCGCCCGGGAAGGTCGCCGTACGCGCGGAGATCAGCGGGACGCATCTGGGCGAGCTGTTCGGCATCGCGCCCACCGGCAAGCAAGTCAGCTTCCGGTTGCACGAGTTTCACACGCTCGAAGGCGGCCTGATCACCACGACCTGGCACATGGAGGACTGGTTTGGTCTCTTCCTGCAGCTTGGGCAGTTCCCGCCACAAGGCTGAACCAGTTTACCGCCACTGAATACCGCCATTGAATACCACTACTGAGCGGCGTCAGGCGCGCTTGCGCTGCGCCGGCTGTTCGTCGCGCGGCGGCGCCAGTACGATCGGCGCGGCATTTTCCGGGTACAGCGCCTGGCTATTGACGTAGACGGCGCGGATGGCGTCCATGTCGCGCTCGACGTCGCCGGTCGGCGTCATCGTGTCGACGAGGCTCAGCTCTTTCTTGCCATAGTCAAAACGCACCAGCACCATCGGCACATTGGCCGTGACGGCCAGGTGGTAGAAGCCGCTTTTCCAGTTGGGCCGGTAGGCGCGCGTGCCTTCGGGCGTGATGCCGATCCAGAACGATGGCGCGGCGAGCATGGTGTCGGCCAGCTGGCGCGTTGCGCCCATCGGTGCGCGGCGGTCGACCGGCACGCCGCCCCAGTGGCGCATCAGGCGGCCCATTGGTCCCCGGAACAGCGTGTCCTTGGCCAGCCATTTGAACTGCGTGCCCATGGCCCACGTGGCCAGCAGGCCGATCGGGAAATCCCAGTTCGACGTGTGCGGATAGATGACGCAGACGCCGTGCGGCCCCGGCAACGGTTTGAAGAACACCTTCCAGCCGAAACACTGCAGTACGCGCAGCGCCGCGCGCTGGCGCAGGGTGGGCAGGGCTGCAGGGCGCAACAGGTAGTCGGTCATCTGGTCTCCAGGGTGGCGTCAACACATTGCAAGGGTTGCAATTGGCTACGCGCAAGAAAATCAAGCGTGCGATTCTAGCCCGTGCGGGGAGGGGGGACAAGCGAAATAGTGATGACGGGTATGCGCTGTGGTTATCATGTGCCTGTCTCATCCACCACACAACCTGACAGGAACATCCCCTTTGCTATGACCATGGCCATCACGATTTACCACAATGCCCGCTGCGGCACCTCGCGCAATACCCTGGCTGCCATCCGCGAAGCCGGTCACGAACCGCAGATCATCGACTGCCTGGCCAACCCGCCGACACGAGACACGCTGACCCGCTTGATTGCCGATGCGGGCATCACGGTGCGGGAGGCCGTGCGCAGAAAGGAAGCGGTCTTCACCGAATTGGGGCTGGACCAGCCGGGCGCCAGCGACGCTGCGCTGCTGGACGCGATGGTCGCGCACCCGATCCTGATCGAGCGGCCATTTGTCGTGACACCCAACGGTGTGCGACTGTGCCGGCCATTCACGCGCGTCAGCGAGATCCTGTAGGCGCGCCACCCACGATCACGGGCATGTACGTATCCAGGAATGGCGCAGGCATGCGGCGCGGCCGACCGCTCGAGAGTTCGATGCAGACCAGGTCCCAGCGGCCGCGCAGCACCGTGGCGCCATCGCTGTCGCGCACGAGCTGAAAGCGCCGCTCCATCGACAGCTTGCCGTCGCCGCCCACGAGCCAGGTGGCCAGGCGCAGGGCTTCGCCAACGAATGTGGGCAGCAGGTAATCGTATTCGCCGCGCCGGATCGCCATCGCCCGGTCCAGGCGCCGGTAGTCGTCGAGCGACAGGCCAAGGCTGTCGGAATGCGCCCAGCCGGCCTGCTCGCACCAGCGCACATATACGGCATTATTGGTGTGGTTCAGGCCATCGATGTCGCCGGCTTGCGGCGTCACCGCCAGGATGAATGGTTGCGGATAATCCCAGTCCAATGTGCTGTCTCCGTGAGCGGCAGGGGGCCGCAAGTCCGGCCATTTTACGGCAGGGCGGGGTGGCGATGGATGACGACTGCGCGCGGCGTGACAACGGCTCAGTCGGGGTTGAATTGTACCCGGGTCGGGCACTCGATCGTCCCGGCGAAGCCCCCACCGCCGGCGGTGTCGAACGAGGTTGCGCCGCCAACCTGGGCGCCGAACGGGCTCGGCCTGATGCCACCGCCGGTGCGGCACCAGGTGCGCCCGCCCAGGCGGAAGCGGTACACGACGACGCCGTCCGGGGCCGTATAACTTTCCGATACCAACGTGCGTGAGGTGTCCACACGGGCATTGCTGACGGCCTCCGCGAAGCGCTGCCATTTGCTGTCAACTGGGGCGAGCGGTGCCAGTTTCCCCTTGCGCAGCTCGTGATCGACCGCGCCTGCCGTGCGTTTGCCGCGGTTGGCCAGGCTGTCGTCGCCCGCGGCAGTGCTGTCTTGTGCTGAGCCGGGCGGGGTGGGGAAGGGATCTGCAGCAGGTTCGCTCGTGGCCGCAGACGGCGCAGTGTCAGCAGGCGCTGGCGTGAGCGGTTGTGGCGCCACTGTCGGCGCGGCAGGAACGGCGCGCGCAGGAATTGCCTGCGCTGCGCGCGGTCGTGGTGACGCTGCTGCAGCGGCTGCAGCGGCTGCAGCGGGGGCAGTGGAAGGACGGGAAGGCGCAGGCGCCAACACCGCCACCACGATGAATTCACGGGGCGCCGACACAGCCGCCGGCAGCACCCGTACGCCGGTCGCCTGCAACCACCACCAGCCCAGCAGCAGATGCAGGCCAAGGGTGACCGCAAGCGGCCAGCCGGGCGTACGGCGCGGCGTCATGACCCCGGCAGCCAGCATGCGGCGATCAGCCTTTTGGTGCGCTCAGCTTTGCCTTGATCGCCACGCAGCGCTGGTCGTCCTGCAGCGTGTCGAGCAGCGTGCGGCGCGTGAACGCCGACAGGTCCGTCATCGTTTCCGCCGCGCGGCTCAGGCGCGCCACGCTTTGCGGCGTGCAGGTCGCCGGGATCATCGTGCCCGCGTACGCGCGCATGAAGACCGGGCCGCCCGCCTTGTCCACCTGCGGCAGGCGCGCCAGGCGCGCATCGGCATCGCGCTCATTGAGCGCGCCCTGTTCGGCCGGGAAGATGCTGCCCATCGCGGTGCGGATGCGTGAGAACGGCAACGTCGTCTTCTGGTCTTCGATCTGCTTGACCCAGTCCGCCTTGACGGTGGCGTCGGGGCGGACGACGGTCGCTGCCACGGCCGCGATCTGGCCGGCGTCCGACTTGTCACGTGCGGACTCCTGCGCGATCAGGTCGAACGCGCCCGGGTAGTTGTACCGGTTCAGGTGCGCGATGATCGACCAGCGCTGCGGCTGGCCCACCGGCACGCCGGCCGCATCGACCTGGCCGCCCAGGATGCCGGCCAGGCGCGTCAGCGCATCCGGGCTGCTGGCAACGCTCACGTACTGGTTGAACCAGCGGCGCTGGAAGTCGGCATTGCCCTTGTTGGCCTGCACGCCGTCCCACGCCATCTTTTCCAGTGCCAGCGCGGTCTGGCGCGTGTAGGCGTTGTCCAGGTTCATCGCATCGAGGTAGGCCTTCGACTCGCTGACCTTGCCCAGCACATCACCCAGCAGCGTGTAATCCTTCTCGAGCGGCGCATTGTTCAGCGCCACGGTGAGGAAGTCATTCAGTGGCATTTCGGCGTCGCGCACGCCATCCCACAGGCTCTGCCACAGCATCGCGCGCAGCAGCGGATCGTCGACCTTGGCCAGGCTGGTGCGCGCGGTGGCGAACGAGCGCTTGTCCAGCTTGACCTTGGCGTAGCCCCAGTCCTGGTAGTTCGGATAGACCAGATCCGGGCAGGCCGTGCCGTTCATGTCCGGCACGGCGGTCCTGGCGCCCGTGTAGGTGACGGGGACGTTTTTTACCAGCGTCAGCTTGCCGCCGTCGATCTTGAAGGCGCCGATCTGCACGCGCTGTTCGCGCAGCGTCGGCAGGTCTTTCGATGGCGCGGTCTGCGCCAGCGTGAAGTTGCGGATCTTGCCGCCGCTGCAGCTGTAGTTCGCGGCGATGGTGTTCACGCCGGCGTTGTACAGCCATTGTTTGGTCCAGCCGGACAGGTCGCGGCCTGCCGCTTCACCAAGGCTGCCGATGAAATCGTCGAGCGTCGCGTTCTTCCACGAGTACTTGACCAGGTAGTTGTGCACGCCCTTACGGAATACGTCTTCGCCCAGCAGGTGGCGCAGCTGCTTGAGTGTCGAGCCGCCTTTTGAATAGGTGATCGCATCGATATTGTCGAAGGCATTGCTCGACGACGGCACCGGCACTTCGATCGGGTGCGTGCTGGCCGTCTGGTCCTGGATGTAGGCACGCTGCTTGCCGCTCTGGTAGAACTTCTGCCACGAATCCTTGAACTCGGTCGATTCGACCGTCGCCAGCACGCCCATGAAGGACGCGAAGCTTTCGTTCAGCCACAGGCCATTCCACCATTTCATGGTTACCAGATTGCCGAACCACTGGTGCGCCATTTCGTGCATGATCACTTCGGTCAGCGACTGCTTCTGCTCGGCCGTCATATTGGCCACGCCGTAGCGCGCTTCGGCGAACGTGATCGCGCCGGCGTTTTCCATCGCGCCATACAGGAAGTCCGGCACGATCAGCTGGTCGTATTTCTCGAACGGATACGGGACGCCAAAGTATTCCTCGAAGAAGCCGAGGCCGGCCTTGGTCTGGCGGAACCAGTCGTTCGGCACCACCAGCTTGGCCAGCGACTGGCGCGCGAACAGGCGCATCGGGTACTTGCCGCTGTTGTCTTCCCAGACCTGGTACGGGCCGGCGTGCAGCGAGAAGTTGTACGGGCTGAGGCGCTTGGTGGTCTTGAAGGTCCAGTGGCGGTTCGCGCCACGCTCGTCGATCTTCGTTTCGCGCGTGGTCGTAACCACGTGCCAGTCGCGCGGCGCGGTGACCGACACCGTGTAGCTGGCCTTCAGGTCGGGCTGGTCGAACACCGCGAACATCTGCTGGGCCGCGACCGGCTCGAAGTGCGAATACGTGTAGACGCGGCCATCGGCCGGATCGACCATGCGGTGCAGGCCTTCGCCATTGGTGCTGTGCAGGCGCTCGTAATCGATGACAACCGTGTTGCGGCCCTTGGCCAGGCTGGCCGCGTCGAGCGTGACGAACCATTTGTTGTAGCGCGTGGCGACCGGCTTGCCGTTGACGCTGACCGATTTGACGGTGGCGTCCTTCAGGTCGAGCGTGACCGGTGCGTCGACGTCCTTCAGGTCGAACGTGACGGTGGTGGTGCCGGCAAAAGTTTCCTTGCCGGTCAGCGTGAAGTCCAGCACATAGTCCACGTTCGATACGCGCGCAGAGCGGGCAAAGGCGTCGACCTGCGACAGGAACGGCGTCTCGGCGCGCACGCCCTGGGCTGCCGGTGCAGCGTGGACGGCGCCGCTGAAAGCAATGGCGGAAGCGATGGCAAGCGCCATGGCGCGGTGTGCTGGAACGTTCACTGAAAATCCTCTCTCGGTAGGCGCATCGAGACGTGCGCGCAGTAACAATCTAACAATCTGACAATCGCGCAAGAATATCACTAACGTTCGTGGCTGGACACCCGTCACGACGATCCTTTTTCACCCATGCATATGGCATACATATGCTTCATTCATGCGTCAATACGAAAAAAAACAGGACCCGCAGGTCCTGTTCGAAGAAGCGCCGCCCCTCGCCGGCGAGAGCGGGCGAGGGCGCGGAGAAAGAGATGCTTACACCGTGGCCGGCAGCGCCGGATAATCGGTGTAGCCGGTCGCGCCCGGATGGTAGAACGTGTCCGGGTTCGGCTTGTTGAGCGGTGCGTTCAGTTGCAGGCGTTCCACCAGGTCCGGATTGGCGATGTACAGCTGGCCCCACGAGACTGCATCGGCGGTGCCGCTGGCGATCAGTTCTTCGGCCTTTTCCTTGCTCAGCTGCTGGTTCGCGATCCAGACACCGCCGAATTCCTTCTTGATCATCGGGCCCAGTTCATCCGGGCTCTGGCCTTCGCGGGTGAAGATGAACGCGATCTTGCGGCGGCCCAGTTCACGCGCGACGTAGCCGAAGGTCTCGGCCGGCGTCGAGTCGCCCATATCGTGCGAGTCGCGTGCCGGTGCCAGGTGCATGCCGACACGGTCGGCGCCCCAGACGTCGATGCAGGCATCGGTTACTTCCAGCAGCAGGCGCGCACGGTTCTCGATCGAGCCGCCGTAGGCGTCGGTGCGCTGGTTGGTCGAATCCTGCAGGAACTGGTCGAGCAGGTAGCCATTGGCGCCGTGAATTTCCACGCCGTCGAAGCCGGCCAGCTTGGCATTCTCGGCGCCCTTGCGGTAGGCCGACACGATGCCCGGGAGTTCTTCGATGTCCAGCGCGCGCGGGGTGACGTATTCACGCTTCGGGCGCAGCAAGCTCACGTGGCCGTCCGGCTTGATCGCCGATGGGGCCACTGGCAGCTGGCCGTCCAGGAACGACGGGTCGGAAATGCGGCCGACGTGCCACAGCTGCAAAAAGATGCGGCCGCCGGCAGCGTGCACGGCGTCGGTCACGAGCTTCCAGCCTTTGACCTGCTCGTCGGACCAGATGCCCGGCGTATCAGCGTAGCCCACGCCCATCGGGGTGACCGAGGTGGCTTCGGACAGGATCAGGCCCGCCGAAGCGCGCTGCACATAGTATTCGGCCATCAGGGCATTGGGGACGCGGCCGCTATCGGCGCGCGAGCGGGTCAGCGGTGCCATGACAATGCGGTTTGGCCATTCGAGGGCGCCGACCTTGATCGGATCAAACATGGTAGTCATCTTGTTTTCCTAGATTGCGTCGTTCAATTGGGCGAGGAAGGCTGCAATGGCTTCCTCGTTGCGATGATAAAAAACCCACTGGCCGACCCGGCGCGTGTCCACCAGGCCCGCGCGCTGCAGCGTGGCCAGGTGCGCCGACACCGTCGATTGCGACAGGCCGGTGCGCTGATCGATCAGCTTGCAGCACACGCCCATCTCGAGCGGGTGTTCCTGCTCGCTGAAGTGCAGCTGCGGATCCTTCAGCCAGTGCAGGATCTGGCGCCGCACCGGGTTGGCCAGGGCCTTGTGGATCGCGTCGATATCCATCGGGTGGTTCCTTTATATCGGGATCTTTCGATCCGAATATCGTCATCTTACGATATTCGAAAAAAGTCTGCTGGCGGGGGGCCGATTTTCGCTTTAGCTGGCGATCGCGCTGATCATCAGCGGCATCGCGATGCTCAAGCTGCTGTCGCCGGCGTGAAGATCAGTTCTGTTCGCGTCCGAACACCGGATTCGGGCGGGTGAGGTAATACCACTCGGTGTTGGCAGCGGCGCTCGCGGCCGGGAACAGGATGCGGCCGCCGAATTCGGCGGTCACCGGCGTGCCGTCGGCGCGGGTGCCGATCAGTTCACCTTCGGCCACCGGATCGAAGCTTTTCCACGGACGCGCGAACGCGTCATCCGCGTGCAGCTTGTCATGCACGACGACCATCGACAACGCTTCCATGACATCGAAATCGACGGGCACCGGGTCCGGCGCGGCGATCAAGCCCAGGTGCGCCAGCGTATTCATGATCGCGCGGTACGCCACATCGGGCGCGGCCGGATCGTCGTGCTGGCCGGCTTCGAGTGTCAGGGCGTAGCCGCCCGTGCTGCGCATGTATTCGGTGGTACCCACACCGTAGCGCAACACTGTCTCGAGTTCATCGGCACTGCGGCTGCGGCGCTGCACGCCGTCGCCATAGGTCGCCAGCCAGCCATCGACAAACCGGCGCACGCCCAGGCGGCGCGCCCACGCGCGTTCTTTTTCGGCGTGGCCGAACGGCTGCAGCGTGCCGTCATTGTCGAGGGGACCAACCATCACGAACGGCTCGCCGGTGGCCGCAAACGAGTGGATATCGAGCAGTACGTCGTGCTGGCCGAGCAGGGGGCACAGCCAGTTCGCGATCTGGTCCTCGAAGTCCTGCGGGTTCGCTTTCGGGAACAGGTCGCGGTTCAGGTTACGGTCGCCATTGCGCGTGACTTGCTGGTACGCCAGCGGATTGACGATCGGGACGAACGTCAGGCTGCCGGCGGCGATGTGCAGCGCGCCGCTGTCGATCTCGTCCATCACGCGCCGGATGGCTTTGGTGCCGCACACCTCATTGCCGTGGGTCGCGCCCATGATGATGACGCGTGGGCCCGGTTGTAGGCCGGTGTAGTTGATGGATTTGAACTGGAACTGGCGGGGCAAAGTCATGGGCGGTGTGAGTGAAGAGAAAATGGGTGGCGGTATTTTATCGGTAAATGCGAGCATTGACGCATGCCGGCTGCACTAGCCCCGCGCCTCGATCACGCCAAATCCCGCTGGCGCATCGCCCAGATATGCCAGCACCGCATGCGCCTGGATATTCGCATCGAACTGCGCATTGGCCGCAATCGTCGCGCGCAGGCCAGGCACGATGTCCGGCGTGTGCGGCTGACGGTACGCCTTGATCAGCAGCGCGACCAGATCGGCCGGCGCATCGGCCCGGCGCAGGCGGGCTTCGATGATGGCCAAGAGCGCGCGCTGCATGCGGGGCGTGGGATTGCGGATCTCGCCGAACACGTAGGGCGTGTTGGTGATGGCCGCGCAGATGATGGTTTCCATCCGCTCGGCCTTGAGATCGGACGGAATGTCGAAGTACGCCTTGTTCCATCGGGTGTAGGGCGAAGCGTGACCGCGCGGGAAACGGTCGGCGTTTTCCAGCCCCAGCGCATAGCTGGCGCGGGCGAGCAGGTCGCCCAGGGTGTCTAGCAGTGCCATGGCAGGCTGTGTTGCGCTTGTGTCATCCCGGGAGTGTAGCGCATGCCTGCCAGGTACGCAGGGTGGCCGCCGACGAAGCGCTTACGCGAAACGCCCGGCGCGAAAATCCTCGACCGCCTGATGCAGCTCGGCCTGGGTATTCATCACGAACGGTCCGTACTGCGCGATCGGCTCGCTCAAAGGGCGCCCGGCCAGTACCAGCAGGCGCGTGGGTGCGATCGCCTTGATCCGCACGCCGTCGGCGCCGGCGGCATTGTCGAGGATCGCCATGCGCGTTTGCGGCACGCCTTTGCCGTCGATGACCGCTTCCCCGCGAAACACATACACGAACGCATTGTGCCCGGCCGGAATCGGCTGCTCGAACGTCACGCCGGCCGGGATCTCGAGATCGAGATACAGCGGCTCGGTATGCGCCCGCTGCACCGCGCCGTCGATGCCATGCGTGTGGCCGGCGATCACCTGCACGGTCACGCCGTCAGGCGTTGTCAGGCGCGGCACTTCTTCAAGCGGGATGTCGCGGTACCACGGCGCCGTCATCTTGTCGCTCGCGGGCAGATTGAGCCACAGCTGGGAGCCTTCCATCAGGCCGGCGTTCTGCTCCGGCATCTCGGAATGGATCACGCCGCGCCCGGCCGTCATCCACTGCACGCCGCCATCGGTGACCAGGCCTTCGTTGCCGGCGCTGTCACGGTGGCGCATGCGCCCGGCCAGCATGTAGGTGATGGTCTCGAAGCCCCGGTGCGGGTGCTCGGGAAAGCCGGCGATGTAGTCGCCCGGCTTGTCGCTGCCGAAAGCGTCGAGCATCAGGAACGGGTCCAGGCGGCGCTGCAGGGGACCCGTCAGGATGCGGTTGATGCGTACGCCCGCGCCGTCCATCACGAACTGCCCGTTGATGATGCGCTCGACGCCGCGGTTTTTGACGAGAGGCGCCGTGGTGACCGGATGGGTGACAGTGCTGGTCAATCTGTTCTCCTGGTGGTTGCGCCGCCTGACGGCGGCCGGGGTCTTACCAGTATTACGCCAGTGCCGCTTCAATGGCGGCGTTGGCCGCTGCCTGGCCCGCAGCCACTGCATCGGGGCCCATCGCCATGCCCGACGAATAGATGTAGGTCTGGTCGACCAGGCCCAGGAAGCCCAGCAGCGCGCGCATCTGCGGCACTTGCGGATCCTGCGTCTCTTCATACACACCGCCACGCGCTGCGGCCACGTAGACCTTCTTGTTCTTGAGCAGGCCTTCCGGACCGGTCTCGGTATAGCGGAACGTCACACCAGCGCGGGCAATGGCATCGAACCAGCTTTTCAGCTGCACCGGCATCGAGAAGTTGTACATCGGTGCGCCCAGCACGATCACGTCGGCCGCCTGCGCTTCGAGGATCAGCGCGTCGTCCTGCTCCACACGCGCCAGTTGCGCGGCGCTGCGCTGGTCACCCGGCGTGAACAGCGCGCCCAGTGCTACGCCGTCGAGGAGCAGCACCGGGGCCGCGCCCAGGTCGCGGCGTACGATCGTGGCGCCCGGATTGGCGGCGACCAGCTTGTCGACGATCTGTTGCGTGACGCGGGTCGATTCGGAAGCGTCGCCGCGGATGCTCGAGGTGATGTGCAGGATGTTCATGGTGGTGGTCCTTTCAGGGGTGGAGTCGCGATGTGTTCACTGTATCCTTTCCAAAAACAATGCGAAAGCCCGTAAAATGGATAACATTATTCTGCTGATGGGACAATCATGGATGTCGAACCGAATGACCTGCTGCTGTTTGCCCGCATCGTCGAGGCGGGGAGCTTCACGCGCGCTGCCGACCGCGTCAATTTGCCGAAGTCGACCGTGTCGCGCCGCCTGGCGCTGCTCGAGACGACCCTGGGCGAGCGGCTGCTGCAGCGCACGACGCGCAAGCTGGTGGTGACGGAATTCGGTGCCAGCCTGTACGAACACGCGCGGCGCCTGGCCGATGAGGTGGAAGCGGCCGGCGCACTGGCCCAGCACCGCCAGGGCGAGCCAAGCGGCAAGCTGCGCATCTCGGCACCGGGCGACTTTGCCAACAGCACGCTGAATCACGTGATCGCGCGCTTTCTCGAGCGCTACCCGGCCGTCACGCTCGAGATGGACCTGACGCCGCGCCGGGTCGACCTGGTGGCCGAGAATTTCGACATCGCCATCCGCATGGGCGACTTGCCGGACGATGCCACGCTCAGTGCGCGCCCATTCATCCTCGAGCAGCCTGGCTTGTTTGCATCACCGGCCTACCTGGCGCGCCACGGGATTCCCGAACATCCGGACGATCTGGCCACGCACGACGTGCTGTGCATCCTGAGTCGCAGTGGCGGCGCAATGCCATGGACGCTGA
Organism: Oxalobacteraceae sp. CFBP 13730; assembly: GCA_014841835.1. Lineage (GTDB taxonomy): Bacteria > Pseudomonadota > Gammaproteobacteria > Burkholderiales > Burkholderiaceae_D > Telluria. The sequence goes on from JACYUQ010000002.1 coordinate 58,657, forward strand.
TTCGCGGGAAGGTGCGCTGGCAGCGCGTGCTGCAGAGCCGGCTGACGGCCAATTCACCCGACCTGCTGGCGCGCATCGCCGCGCGTGGTGCCGGGATTGCGCTCAGCTCGACGCTGTTTGCCGAACCGTATATGCAGACGGGTGAACTGGTGCGGGTGCTGCCGGAATGGGAAATGCCGACTGCGAATGGCTGGGCCGTGTTCCCGAGCCGCAAGCTGATGCCGGCCAAGACGCGCGCGTTTCTGGCGATGATGGAAGAGACCTGTACCGCCCACGGCCATGGGCCGGAGCAGATCGCTGCGGCATTCAGGGCGAAGGCCGCATTGGAGGAGGGTGCGCCGGACGTTGCCTGAGAACGATCAGCGCAGCGGCCGGTTGCCCATCACATCGCCCAGGCGCACCTTGCCCTCGGGCGCCCAGGCCGGATTGAAGCGGATCGCGTTTTTCTGGAACAGCATCACGACGGTGGAGCCGAGCAGGAAGCGGCCCATCTCGTCGCCTTTTTTCAGCGTGACCTGACCCGGCTCGTACTGCCAGTCGCAGATGCGCGCCATGCGCGGCGGATTGACGACGCCATGCCAGACGGTAGCCATACTGCCGACAATGGTCGCGCCCACGAGCGTCATCACGAATGGCCCGAACTCGTCGCTGTCGAACACGCACACGACACGCTCGTTGCGCGCGAACAGCCCCGGCACGCCGCGCGCTGTCGTCGGGTTCACCGAGAACAGCTTGCCCGGCACATAGATCATGCGCGTCAGGCGGCCGTCGCACGGCATGTGGATGCGGTGGTAATCCTTCGGGCTCAGGTAGACGTTGGCGAAGTGGCCGTGCTGAAAGTGCGCCGCCAGCGTCTGGTCGCCGCCGACCAGCTCGGCCGTCGTGAACTTGTGGCCCTTGGCCTGGAAGATCTGGTGGTCATCGATGTCGCCGAACTGGCTGATCGCGCCGTCGACCGGACACACATAATCGGCCTGTGCCAGCGGGCGTACGCCATCGCGCAGGGCGCGCGTGAAAAACTCGTTGAAGCTCGGGTAGCTGGCGATGTCCGGATTGGCCGCTTCGCTCATGTCGACGCCATATTTGCCCACGAACCAACGGATCAGGCCAGTCGTCATCGACCCGCCACGATGGCCGGCAACGCGCCCGGCGAGGTTGGTCATTGCCTGCTTCGGCATCACATATTGGGGCAGGACTTTGAGTCGGGACACGGTCGATCGCCTTTCGCGGAAAAGTGCGCATTATAGCTGGGCATGTCAAAAGGAAATTCTGTTGCCGCTTTTAACACTGTTGAGGCGAGTGTACCGCAGGTAGCCGTGGGATGGCGGACAGTGAAAGCATGCGCTTTCCTATTATTTATAAGTTCCATGAACTAGCAATATAGGATGCGCTTTCATCGAATAGAAAATTTCTATATTTACGTTTACATTCTGCTACAAGGTGGCATATTCTGGCACGGCCTGTTCAATAACCTGGAGAAGCCGCCGTGACGAATTTGCCAAAGCACTACACCGTGTCGCTGTTGATCGCTGCAAGCCTGCCGCTACCGGCAGCTGCCCAGACTGAACCTGGCATCCCGCAGGTGGACATCCGGGGCAGCGCTGCCGGCTACGATGCGCGTCGCGACGACACGGCCACCCGCATCGTCATCAAGCGCGACGAACTCACGCGCTACGGTGACCGCTCCATTCTGGATGCGCTGCGGCGCGTGCCGGGTGTGACGATCGACGGCAGCAGCGGTCAGGGCGGAACGGTCCAGCTGCGTGGCCTGGGCGCTGGCTACACGCAGGTACTGATCAACGGTGAACGGGCGCCCGGCAACTTCAGCTTCGACACACTGTCGCCCGAAGTGGTCGAGCGCATCGAAGTACTGCGCGCCGCGACGGCAGACCTGTCGACGCAGGCGGTGGCCGGCACGGTCAACATCGTCCTGCGCCACGTGGCCAAGACACGGGAGCGCGAGCTCAAGCTGGGCATGCTCGGTTCGGATGTGTTCAGGGGGCCGAACGCGTCCCTGCAACTGAGCGACCGGCGCGAGGGCTTCGCGTGGTCGCTGGCCGGCGATGGCGTGAGCGAACGGTTCGATCGCGTCAATGGCATGGTGCTCGAAAACACAGGAACCGACGGTGCCGTTGACCTGCTGCGAACGACAGCCACTGACGAACGTGGCCGCATGCGACGCCTGAACCTGACGCCGCGCCTGGAGTGGACACTGGCTGGCGGCGACAAGATCACGTCCGAAACGTTTGTGAACGTGACCCGGTTTCGCCACCGGGGACATGCCCTTGTCAGCACGCTGATCGGCGGCCCGCCACCTGCGCCCGACCTGGTCACGCACTACCGCGCCGATGACGAAACGGCGCGCACCGACCTGCGCTGGAGCAGGGGCTTCCCGTCCGGCGCCAGCATCGAAGCCAAGCTTGGCCTGACGGGTGAGCGCAGCGAGAATGTGAGTTTGCGCGATGGGCGCGACGCGGACGGCAATCCCGAGACGGATGGCCGTATCGACGGCGCGCGGCGTGACCGCGGCGTCAATTCAACCGGCAAGGCCATGCGCAAACTCGGCAGCGGTCATGCGCTTGCCACTGGCTGGGACGGCAGCGTCACGTGGCGCGATGAAACGCGCGTCGAGCAGGATCGTGTGCGCACGTTCCCGTCCGGGCTGGCGCTGGACGAAACGTTCGAAGCGCGCGTGACCCGGCTGGCCATGTATGCCCAGGACGAGTGGGACATCACGCCGCACTGGTCGATGTACCTGGGGCTGCGCTGGGAGGGCATCCGCACCCGCGCATCCGGCAATTCGTTTGCCTCGACCCGCTCCGGTTCCGGCGTCTGGAGTCCGGTCATGCAGACCTTGTGGAAGATCCCGGGCCGCAAGGGCGACCAGATGCGCTTTGCACTCACGCGCACCTACAAGGAGCCGGACTTGTGGAACCTGCTCCCGCGGCGCCAGGCGTTCGAAAACAACAGCGCCACCGAGGCCGACTTCCAGGGCAATCCGAACCTCAAGCCCGAACTGGCGTGGGGCGTCGACGCCGCTTACGAGCATTACTGGGCCGAGAACGCGATGGTGTCGCTCGCCACCTCGCTGCGCCGCATTGACGATTACACGAGCAACCGCATTTATTTTGACGGCTACCGCTGGATCTTCACGCCGGTGAACGACGGCCGCGCAGACACCCGCTCAGTGGAGCTGGAAACGAAGTTTCCGCTGAAGTCCCTGTTTGCGGGCGCGCCGGAGATCGACGTGCGGGCGGGCGTGGCGCGCCACTGGTCGCGCGTCGAATCGGTACCCGGCCCCGATAATCGTCTCGAACGGCAAACGCCGCTGTCGGCCAATCTGGGGATCGATTACCGCCGGGGCGCGCTGACACTGGGCAGCAGCGTAGCGCACAAGCGCAATGGTCTGGTGCGCGTGACGGCCACTCGCGGTTACTACACCGCGCCGCGCACCGACCTGGATGCGTACGCCGCCTGGCGCATCGATGCCAAGCGCTTGCTGCGGCTGTCGCTGGCCAACCTGCTGCGCGAGAACGAAGGATTCGAGCCGTCGTACGCCGACCCGGTGACAGGCCTGGAAAAACGCCGGTTCTATTTCACCGGCCCGCTGCGCGCCACGCTTACGTATCAGCTGGCGTTTTGATTGCTTTAAACATCGGGGTCAGGTCTGACATTCGGACACGACCTCAGCACTAAACATCGGGGTCAGGTCTGACATTCGGACACGACCTCATCACTACGTTCTCAAACAAAGGCAATTACTTCCGGACTGGTATCTAAACCCACGTTGGAATTGCGCAATCATCATCCAGGCAAGTGCCTAATGCTGAGGTCGTGTCCAAATGTCAGACCTGACCCCGGCTTTGGATCTGGCCTTGGGGTTCGTCCATTTTGTGGTTGCGGAAGTAGCGCCAGGCGACGATCAGTGCCAGTAGTTGCATGAACGCGCACAGGTAGAAGCTGCTGCCGACTCGCCAGTCCGACTGCGGCAAGTGGCTCACGGCGCTGAGGATGCCGGTGCCCAGCAGCGGGGTGATGATGACGGCGAGGCTGCCGATCGCCTGCAGGGAGCCCATCAGCTCGCCCTGCTGCTCGGGCGGCGAGGATTTCGAGACGAGCCCTTGCAGCGCCGGGCCGGCGGCGTAGGCGAGGACGTTGCACATGATGAAGACGTACATCATCCAGCCTTCGGTCGCCAGGCCGTAGGCGGCATACGCCATGGCGCCTGAGCCCAGGCCCAGGAGGGCCAGGCGCGGTTCGCCAAAGCGCCGGATCAGGATGCCCAGCAGCCCGGCCTGCACGATGACCGACGTCAGGCCCACGCAGAAGAGGGCGATGCCGTTGTCACGCGGCGTCCAGTCGAAGCGGAAGGTGGTGTACAGCACCCAGGTCGATTGCAGCATCATCTGGGCGAAGGTGGCCAGGAACACCGCGACCACGAGGCCGCGGATATCCTGGCGCCGCACGAGACGCATCAGTGCCGTGAACGGGTTCAGGCGCGCCCACGCGAACGGCGGGCGTGCGCCGGGTGCCAGCGACTCGGGCACGAAGAAGTAGCCGTATATCAGGTTGGCGCCAGAGAGCGCGGCGGCGACGTAGAACGGCAGGTGCAGGTTGGTTTCGCCCAGCACGCCGCCGAGCATCGGGCCGCAGATGAAGCCCAGACCGAAGGCGGCGCCGATCTTGCCGAAGCTCTTGGCGCGGTTCTCGCGGGTCGAGATATCGGATGCGTAGGCTGATGCCACTGACATGCTGGCTGACGACATGCCGCCGATGACGCGCCCGAGGAACAGCCACGCCAGGCTCGGTGCCCAGGCAGTGACGAGAAAGTTCAGGCACATGCCGCCCATCGAATACAGCAGCACGGGGCGCCGGCCGACGCGGTCGCTCAGCGCACCTAGCGCCGGCATGAACAGGAATTGCAGCAGGCCGAACACGGTGGCCAGCACGCCGTACCAGAGGGCGCGCATGTCGGCGCCTTCGACGAATTGCCCGACCAGCAGCGGCAGCACGGGCACGATCAGGCCGATACCGAGCATGTCGATGAACACGCAGACCAGCACGAAATTGAGGTTGCCGCTAGATGCTTGCGGCACGGTGGTCGTACTGGTCATGGACACCTCGGCGGTTGGCGGTCGCCTATCTTAGCATTGCGGCAACGGTGCCATGCCGCAATGCCTCGCTAGACGCCGCTCCACTCGGCCGCGAACTGCGCCCGGAACGTCATCAGCTGCTCAAGGCGTTCGCGGCCCACGGCGCGCGCAGCTTCCGTCTGCATCATGTCCGGCAGCTTGTCGAGCTTGACGACGATGTGGTCGAGCGCATAGCGGCGATCGTCGTGCGCGCGGTCGTCGCCCAGCGGATCGGTTGGATGCGCCAGGCCGCTTTCCATGCGTCCCGCGATGTAGAACATGCGCGCCAGTCCCACCAGGCCCAGGCCGTCGAGGCGGTCGGCGTCCTGCACGATCTTTGCCTCGATCGTGGTGGCGGGAATCGCCGCCGAAAAGCTGTGCGCTTCGATGGCATGCGCGACCGCGCCGAGCTTTTCCGGCGGGAAGCCCAGCGGCGCGAGCAACGCGCGCGCCAGTTCGGCCGAACGGCGCGATGCCTGATTGCGCGCGGGGTCGTTCTTCGGCAGGTTCACCAGGTCGTGCAGATAGCTGGCCGCCAGCACCACCAGGCGGTCGGCCTCCGGGTGGTGCGCGAGCAGCGCCTGGGCGTTGCGCCAGACGCGGTCGAGGTGGGCGCCGTCGTGGGCGCCGTCGGTGCCGGCATCCTGCGCCGCCAGCGCGACAAGTTGCGTGCGCCAGGCGGCGAAATCGGTGGGGGTGGCTTCTAGCATTCGGTTGTTTCCGGTAAGGGGAGCGCCGTGGCGCGCTGTGACAGCGCATCGGCTTGTGCATTCTTGTGACGTGGGATCCAGCGCAGCTGTGCCTGCGGCAGGCGCGCGAGCAGCGCAGAGGCGCGGGCGCGGTAGTCACGCAGGCTCGGCGCACTTGCGCTGGCGGGACCATTCACGTCGTCGATCACGACCTGGCTGTCGCCAACCACCAGCACATCGTGCGCGCCGTGCGTCACGGCGGCGTCCAGCACGGCGATCAGCGCCAGATATTCCGCTTCGCTGCTGTTGCCGTAGCCGGCGTCGTGCGAGATGGCGACGCGCACGCCGCCGGGGCCTTCGAGCACGGCGCCAATGCCGCAGCGGCCGGGATTCGGACGCGCCGAGCCGTCGAACCAGGCGCGCCACGCGGTCTTCCTGGCGCCAGTACCCCGCGTGCGCGCTGCACTGGCCAGCGCCGCGCGCCGGTCTGACTGCTCGGCTGCATGCAGGCGCAACGCGGCGCGTTCGGCCAGCAGGTGCTCCAGGCCAGCCAGGCCAGCGCTGTGCGTGAGCGTGCGGGTAAGGGCCTCGAGTTCGCTCAGGCCGGCGCGCGCCATCAGGCGCCCGCTGGCCGCCAGTTCGGTCTTGAATGCGGCGGCGCGCAGAAGGCTCAGGTCGTTCATGGCGAGAGCATAACCGATCTTGATTCGTTGACAGAAGTTAAGACTTTTGAAACACTGGATCGGTGCTGTCCAACCTGAGGAGAAGCGATGCGTCCGTCCCGTCATGCAGTCCGATTGTCTCTGTTCGCCGTGTTCGTCGGCGCCGCGTCGATGCCGTTGCAGGCCAGCGCGCAGGTTGAAAAGCCCGGCGCGCAGCCGCTGGCGAAAGCGCCGCTGAAACAGGGCAAGCAGGTCAAACGCTACACCATCGAGCAGTTCATGGCGACGACCTCCGTGACCGGCGCCTCGTTCAGCAAGGACGAGCGGCAGATCCTGTTCAGCAGTAACGCGTCCGGCATCTTCAATGCGTACACGCTGCCCGTCGGCGGCGGCACGCCGCGCGCGCTGACCACGTCCACCGTCGATTCGACCTACGCGGTGGGCTACTTCTATAACGACGACCGCATCCTGTTTACGCGCGACACCGGTGGCGACGAGCAGAATCACCTGTACGTGCTCGAACCGGGTGGCAAGGAGCGTGACCTCACGCCCGGCAAACTGAAGGCCTCGTTCGCCGGCTGGAAGCCCGACGGCAGCGGCTTTTATGTCGCCACCAACGAGCGCGATCCGAAATTTTTCGACATCTACCTGTACGACGCGGGCAGCTACGACCGCACGATGGTGTACCAGAACGACAGCGGCATGAACGTCTCGGACATCAGTCGCGACGGCAACTGGCTCGCGTTCGACAAGTCCAGCACCACGTCCGACAGCGACGTCTACGTATATCACCTGCCCACGCGCACGATGAAGCACATCACGCCGCACACGGCGCCGGCCAGCCATTCGGCGGCCACGTTCGATCCGCAATCGAAACGCCTGCTGTTCACCACCAATGCCGGCGGCGAGTTCACGCGCATCGCCGCATACGATCTGGCCAGTGGCGCGACGAGCGATGTCGAGAAAGCCGACTGGGACCTGCTCGACACCAGCTATTCGCGCAATGGCGCGAACCGGGTCAGCATTGTCAACCGCGACGGCAGCATCGACGTGCGCGTGTTCGACGCTGCCGGCAAGCCGGTCGCATTACCGAAACTGCCGGGCGGCGAGATGCGCCAGGTGACGTTCTCCGCCAGTGGCCGCCTGATGGCGTTCTATCTGAATGGCGACCGTTCGCCGAACAACCTGTACGTGCACGACTTTGGCAGCAAGAAGACGACCCAGCTCACGCGCAGCCTGAACCCGGCCATCGATCCGAACGACCTGGTGGAAGCGGAGGTCGTGCGCTTCAAGTCGTTCGACGGCACGGTGATCCCGTCGATCTACTACAAGCCGAAAGGCGCGGCGCCGAACGCCAGGGTGCCAGCGGTGGTGTACGTGCACGGTGGGCCGGGCGGGCAGACGATGCGCGGCTACAGCGCGCAGATCCAGTATCTGGTGAATCACGGGTACGCGGTCCTGGGCATCAACAATCGTGGCAGCTCGGGCTATGGCAAGACGTTCTTCCGGGCCGACGACCGCAAGCACGGCATGGAGCCACTGTGGGATTGCATCGAAGCGAAGACGTGGCTGGCGAGCCAGTCGTATATCGATCCCGAGCGCATCGGGATCATGGGCGGCAGCTACGGCGGCTACATGACGCTGGCAGCGCTCGCGTTTCGGCCCGAGGCGTTCAAGGTCGGCATCGATATTTTCGGCGTGAGCAACTGGGTACGTACGCTCGAGAGCATTCCGCCGTATTGGGAAGCGCAGCGCAAGGCGCTGTATGACGAAATTGGCGATCCGGTCAAGGACAAGGCATTTCTGGTCGAGACGTCACCGCTGTTCCACGCGCACCGCATCATCAAGCCGCTGATGGTGATCCAGGGCGCAAACGATCCGCGTGTGATCCGGCCCGAGAGCGACGAGATCGTGGAAGCGGTCCGCAAGAACAAGGTCGACGTCGAGTACGTCGTGTTCGATGACGAAGGCCATGGTTTCTCGAAGAAGAAAAACCAGACCGAAGCGAGCGCGAAGATCCTGGCGTTTCTGGACAAGCACCTGAAACGCCAGGATCTTAATTAACGGCGATAAGGATTGTCAGGCCGGCTGTCATGGCGGTTGCGCACGCCGTCGCCATCGCGATCCCGGTCATGGCGGTTGCTGATGCCGTCATTGTCGCGATCGCGGTCACGGTAGTTCGGGATGCCATCGCGGTCGAAGTCCGGCCCGCGCCCGCGGCCGTTGCCGTGATGCCGATCGCGATCGCGGTGGTGGTCCCGATAGCCACGGCCGCGGTCATAGCCGTCAGGGCCGCGCACATACACCGGTTGCGGGCCGTAGTGGTGGCCCGGTCCGCGGTTCCAGCGCGACGGTTCCATCACCCAGCGGTTGCCGCGATGGTGCCAGCTCGGCGGCGCGTACACGTAGCCGGGCCGCGCGACGACGTAATGGCCGGGCACCCAGTCATGGCGATGGCCGCGCCATTCCCAATAGCCGGGCGCCCAGACGTGACCGCGACGCGGACCGGGAATGCGCTCGTAGATGGGGGCGGGCGGGGCGTTGCTGATCACGACCGAGACATGCGGCTGGGCCTGTGCAGACAGCGGGATGGTGGCAGCCGCGCCAATGGCGATCAGGGCTGCAAGAATAAGCGGGGATTTCATGGTCGTCTCCAGATCCGTAAGCGGATAAGCGGAATATAGCAATCCGGGATCGGTGACGCGAAGCCTGAAGCAAGTTATTACATCTGACACAGATTGGTGGCGTTTGCCGTCCACCTGGCCGCCGCGCGCCGCCCGCGGGCAGCGCCGCGACGACCGACCGAAGTCACAGCCGGCTCGCTGCGGTGACGGTGTCCAGCGCCAGCAGTTGCGACTTCTCGGCATTGCTCAGGCGCTTGGCGGTGACGGTCACGGTGGCGACCTTGGCACCGCTGGCGATGGCTGCGCTGCTGGCATTGAATGCGGTGGCGTTGGCGTCCGATACCTTGGCCAGATAGCCGACAGGAACGGCGATCAGGGCGGCGGCGATGAAGACGGCTTCCATGTGTTTGAGGACGTTCATTTTGCTTCTCCTTGGTGGTTAAGTGGTGTGTCGATGTGTGTACTGTAGGCGTGTCCCCGCAGGGCTTCCAGCGGCGTGCGACGAGCCGCAGAAAACGGGGGGTGAGCTGCATCAGAGCGGCCCTGACCATGCGCTTGCAGCGTCACTTCGCTCAGCGGTTTCACCAGCCCTCCGCTAGTCCTGCGCGAGGGCGCTTGGGCGCCACGCTACCGACTGGACTTGAGCATGAGCGGCCCCTTCGCCACCCTGACCCGCAACATCGCCGCGTCACGCACGGCGCGGCGGCGTGCCCGCAATCTGCGCCGGGGCTGGACCATCTCGCTTGGTCCCGCCTGGGCCTGGGCCGCGCTGGCGCTGGTGACGGGCGGCGCGGTCGCGCTGGCGCTGCACGCGCGCGCGTTGCCGAACGATGCGCAGGACGTCCCCGGCGCGCAGGCGCTGGCGGCGCTGCAGCCGCTGGCGCCGGGCCTGGAGCTCGTCGTGCCGACCGACAGCGGCGTGTCGCTGACGCAGCGCGGCGCGCTTGCGCTCGTCATTGCCAGCGGCATGCAGGCCGGGCCGGCGGTCCGGGTCGACCTGTGCACGCAGATGCTCGACCCGGCGAACGGAAGGCTGCTGCCGCTGCGTGTCGGCTATCCGTTCAGCGAAGCGGCGGCGCTTGCGCGGAGTAGCAACGGGCCACCACGCAGCGTTCTGCTGGCGCGCGACGGCTCGGCCATGCCGCGCATCGACATCACGGGCAATGCGGGCGCCGGCTTGGCCATCGCCTGGAACGCCGGCTTCGGCACCGCCAGCTGGATCAGCGATGCAACGGGCGGGGTGGCGAAGCATGCGCGCCACGGCCAGGCCGCGCTGGGCGGTGCGGGCTGGCTGCTGTGGCGCGGCGAGGCGCTGCGGTTCACGCGCCAGCCGAGCGGCGCCTGCCCGCAGGCCGGTGAACTGGTGCTGCAGCATTTTCAGCCTGGTCAGCAGGGAGCGACGACGGCGCTGGTGCAGGCCTTTCCGGCATCCGGCGCGCCGGTCACGCTGCGCTTGCGTCCCGGCGTCTGGACCGTGCCGCTGGCCCCGGGCACCGGCCTGGAAGACCAGGCGCTGTTCGAGGCGTTGCGGGCGCGCGGTTTGCTGCGCCTTGGCCGCGACGGCTTGATCGAACTGGCGCCACGCGATTTGCAGGCCTGGCTCCAGGCCGACGAGGCCGTGCGCGCGCCGCTGCCCGGATGGCAGCATTTTCAACTCGACGCCGGCGACCGGCGCCTGCTCGAACGCCTGCATCACCGGGCCGACGGCGCCTTCGTGCGCGAACAGGTGCGCGTGTTCAATAGCGAACGGCGGCTGGTGGCGTGGCGCGTGCGGCCCGGCGCAACGGCAATCTGGCAAGCGGCAGTGGCAGGCAGCCCGGCCGTACGCGAGGCCGGCTTGCCACTGGCGGCGATGCGCCTGTTCGCGCAGTTGCCGCAAGACTGGACGCCGTGGAATCGTGTCGGCGGCTGGGAGGGCGGGCGGCGTGACAGCCTCGTGATCCTCAATACACGAGCAGACGGCAAGCCGCTGGAGCTGCTGGTTGCCGGCCGTGTGCGCAGTGTGCTGGGCGCCACGGTGGCGGCCCGTGGCGTCTGCGACGGGCGCGCCTGTCCGGATGCGGGCGCCGTGGCGCACCTGGTGCTGTCGCCGCTGCCGGGCGCAACGTCGGTCAAGGTCGAGATCGAGCCGCTCGACCTGGCGAGGTTGTCCGGCGGTGCCGACGCCGCGTACCGCCATCTGAAGGTCGAGCGGGGCGCACTCGCATGGCAGGCGCTGCCGGCTGGCAGCCGCAGCGTGCGACCCGCCGGCGCTGCGGTACGCCTGGTCGATCGTAACGGTGAATCCTTGTGGCAGGATGGTGCGCCGTCGGTCCAGGCCACGCTGGCCGGCCTGGCGCCACTGTTGGGCGTGCACCGCCAGCACGACGGCAGCGTGGCCGGCATGCTGGCGCGGTTGGGCGGAAGCGACCATGCGGCGAGCCTGACGCTCGATCTGACGTTGCAAGCGCGCGCCCAGGTGCTGCTCGACTGCATTGGCCAGCAGGGCGGCCAGTGGGACGGGCGCGCCTGCCGTGGCGCCCAGCCCGCGCCCGCCGAGCGGCGCGCCGGCCTGGTGTTGCTCGACGCCGGCACGGGCGACGTCCTTGCGGCGGCATCGAGTGGCGGCCACACCGCCGCGCCAGATAACTGGCCCGAGGTGCGCGACTTCGACCGCGCCGACCCGGCGCGCAGCCCGCTGCGGATTGCCGCATTCCAGCACGACGGCGGCGCCCACCGCGCGCCCGGCTCGACCTTCAAGGTGATCACCGCGCTCGGGCTCGAGCAGGCCGCGCGCGGCGACAAGCAGCTCGACGCGCTGCTGGGCGGCTTGCCATTGGCGCAGGTCGACCGCATCGCGGGCGCTGGCGGCTACGACTTCCGCACCGATGCGCCCAGCTACCCGCTCGATGCCACGCGCGCCCGCATCACCAATTTCCGCGACCAGATCACTGGCGCGCGTGCCGCAGACGGTCGCCTGGGCCTGGCCGGCGCCATGGCGCATAGTGTCAATACGTGGTTCGCCTGGACCGGTGAATTGAGCGACCGCACGCTGCTCGGCCAGCCCGACGGCGGCATGCCTGGCGCCACCGCGCTGGAGCCGGGGGCGCTCGATGCCGCGCGGCCGGTGGCCGCGATGGCGACGCGCCTGGGCTTCGGCCAGCCATTGCGTCTCGATGGCGGCTTGCTGCCGCCGGACTATCGCTGGGGCGACTGGGATGCGCTGTCGGCGTCCGCGTCGCAGCTCGATCCGATCCACAGCCGCCATGAACTGCGCCAGATGGCAATTGGCCTGCGCATGCAGACCACGCCCCTGCAGATGGCGCTGGTGGCCGCCAGCGTCGGCGAAGGGCGCAGCGTGACGCCGCGCCTGCTGCTCGCGCTCGACGGTCGCGACGCTGCATCCGGCCAGGGCGCGCCTCTTGGCGTGCGGCTTGACCGCGTACGCGCCGGCATGAAGGGCGTGATCGACTACGGTACGGCAGCCGGTGCATTCCGCAGCCCGGCATTCACTGCGCTGCGCCCTGGCCTGTATGGCAAGACCGGCACCGCGCCTGTGGGCAACGACGATCTGGCCACGGTCTGGTTCATGGGGTATCTGGAGCCAGGCAGCTTGCCGGGCCAGACCCGCCGGCTCGCATTTGCCGCGTTTGTCAGCCACTCGGCGCTGACAGGTGGCGGCCACGCGGCGCCGGTCGTGGCGGCGCTGCTGCAATCCATGGCTGAGCAGTCGTTGGAAAAGAGGCACAAATAGGGGTCTCCATCGCGCCTGAATGCTGTAGTTGTATGGCATCATCTATTTCACTGTGCAACACGTGCGCAGCGCAATCGAGGACGAGGAAGGTATGCGTTTACCGGGCACCCGGTATCAGGAGCACGGCTGGGAGCAGGTCCGCAAGTTGCTGGGTCAGTGTTCCCTGCAGGCGCTCGCCCGCATCGACCCCGCCAGTCTGCAGGGCGCCGATACGGACGGGGCGCTGGCCGCGTACGTCGAGGCAGTCGCACCGATCCTGCACGCGAGCGGCAGCCGCGCCCATGCCCCCGGCAACAGCTACGGCGAGACGACCGCCGAGCTGGCCCTGAGCCTCGTCTACGAATTGCAGGCGCGGCCCGCCGACTGGGCCGCACTGTGCACGGCCCTGGCCACCGAAGCTGCGCGCATCGGCGCGTTCTGGACGCAACCTGGCGGCGAAGCGCTGCTGCGCAAGAAATTCAATGACCTGTATGCGGTGTTGCGTGACAAGGTCGACAGCGATCACTACCAGGTGGCGTGCGGCCGACCCTGCAGCCCGAACCGCATGTACGCGTACCGGATGCTCGACACGGCGTACCACGACATCGCGCGCCTGTTCGAGAGCTGGCGCGAACACGCGGCGCAGGTCGGCGCGATCCTGGGCCGCAGCGTCGAGGCGATGCCGATCGAAGTGCGCCAGTTGCGTTCGATTGGCGACTGCAAGCCCGAATGGATCATGCGCTGGAGCGAAAGCCTGGAAGCGCACACGGGCGCACCGGGGCCGCTGCACACGCGCTCGAAACGCTTCGCCAGCCTGAAGAGCAGTCCCGAGAAGATCGGCGCGATGCTGCGCGAAATCGGCGAGTACGATTCTTTATCGGCCAACCGCGACAGCGACTGGTTGCAGGACGCCAGCGCGGCCGACGCCTGGCTCGACGATTACTGGCGCGTGCTGAACGAGTCCGAACAGGGCTGTACGCCGGGCCCGGACCAGATCCTTGAAGCACGTCAGGAAGCGCTGGACATCGATGTGGATGCCGATCCTGAAATCGACGCGCCAGCGATTGCACCACTGACCTCCATCGCGCCCTGCGTTTCACTGCCCCCCAACTACCTGGTAGTGGCAGCGACGGTCGAGGACCGCGCCAGCTGGGCAGCGCGCCGGATGGCGCAGGACAGCCTGCCGGTACGCCTGGCGGTGTACCTCAAGCTGCTCGGGCCATTCGACGACTGTTATCCGTCCGAATGGTGCGACCCCGCCACGGGCGAATTGCCGACGATGGGCCAGTTGGCCCTGCTCGACGGCGTCTCGCTGCCAACCCTGCGCAAGCGGCGCGACGCCGCGATACTGCGTCTGAACGAGGTGGCTGGACTACAGGAGGAACAACGATGGGCATGACGAACCTGGACCGCAAACTGCAGGCCGGCGCGCTACTGGCGCGCCGCGTGGAAGGCGATGGCCTGATGCTGGCCGACGCTGTCCTGCTGCAGGCATTGGACGGCAGTCGGCCACTGACGCACGGCGAACGCGCGGCGCTGCAAGCGTCGCCCCTGACGCTGCGCCGTATGCGCCATCTGGCCGATGTGCGCCGCATGCAGCACATGACCTGGACCGGCAGCGCGGGACTGCTCCGCGCGGCCGACAGCGGCGCCCCGCTGGAGATGCTGCGTACGGATGACCGGATGTGGCGCCTGCACTTCGTCGACCAGGGCGGCGTGCCCGGCGTGGTGGTGCAGCTCGATCTGGACGCGCCGGGCGCCGCGCAATTGCTGGCAACACGCGCGACGATCGCCGTGCGCGACGGCGCCGGCAGCGTGATCGTGCAGGGTAGCCTGGACGCGGACGGCGAGTGCGAAGGCCCGTGGCCGTTTGCAGCCTCACCTTCATCACACTTTCAACGGCACGGGGCGCGCTTTGATGTCACGCCCGTCCCTCCATCAACATAGTGCATTACCCGCAATCCTCACAAGGACAACGATGCTAGGTTCACTGTTCAGGAATCCCCTGCGACGCCCGCCACGGCAGGACGCGTTCGACGCGACCCTGCTTGGCAGCGCGGCAATCGCGTTGCCGGCGCCAGCCGGGATCACCATTCCTGCGCCGTGCGCCGCCGTGCTGGTCGACCGCGGTGGCCGCAGCCGGCGCCTGGCATCGGGCAGCCGCATCGCAGCCCTCGATGGGGAAACCGCCTGGTGCGTGCATCCCGGGCCGTACACCTGTGACCTCGTCCCGTTTGCCGGCGCGCCCGAGATCGGCCTGCGCGTGAGTTTTGCGGTCGATGCCAGCGATCCGCGCGCCACGCACCAGCGTTTCGACCTGTTCCTGGCCAGTGAAGCGGGTAGCGCGGTCGACCTCGCGGGCTTCGGCGCGCTGGCGCAAACGGCGCTGCAGCGCGAGCTGGCCCAGGGCAATCTCGAACTGCCGCCGTGCACGACGCTCGAAGAGTGGAACACGTTCCGGTCAGGCTTCAACCAGTTGATGTACACACGCTTTGGCGTGACGGTCGACGATTGCGTGCCGGTCGACCTGGGCGCGACGCATGATTATGCAGCGCTGCTCGAAGCGCGGCTGGCGGCGCAGGCCGTGCTTGCGACGGCGGGGGCGTCGGCTGAACCGACCGCTGCGTTGACGGCAATGCCAGCCGAAGCATTCGTGCCCGCCTGCGAAGATGCCCGCGCATTGCGCCGCCTGTTCCTGGAGCTGCCGTGCCTGATGTGCGCAGTGCGCATGGCGGTGCTGCCGGCCGATCAGGTGCGCTTTCGCCAGCACCAGGAGTTGCTGCGCCGGCTCGACCTGGTGAGCCTGTCGGTCGGCACGATGCCGGCGCTCGAACTGGCCGCGCCCGGCCAGCCACTGGCGCCCGAGGAGCAGTTGCGCCGCGCACGCCACAGCCGCCGCGCCGCCGCCGCGCTCGACGAAGCCTGGGCGCTGCTGGCGCGCATGAAGGTTGCCGGCGAAGGGCCACTCGATGTGCTGTTCGACGAAGCCGACCGCATCGTCGCCAATCTCGAAACCGAGACTGGCGCACGGCGCGTCACGCATGAGCAGGATGAGGTGACGGCATGACGACGCCTGTGTTCGAAGCGAGCTGCCGGACCACCCTGCCCGACGGCAGCATGCTGACGATTACCGCGACGCGCCGCCCGCGCGCGGGCCGCGCCGACGTCAAGTGCAGCGTGCCCGGTGCGCCGGCGCAGGCCGAGCGGATGCAGCAGGTGGTGCGCCTGGCGCGCCATACCGAGCCGCGTTACGACAGCCGCGACCAGGTGGTGCTCAGCGCCGACCGCGCGTTCGATACGGCCACGCGCGACTGGGAACTGGCCGCCGTGCTGGCCGACCGCATCGTGCGCGGCGTGTTTCAGGCAGCGCGACCCGTGGTGGCCAATGGCTGGTCCGACGCTTGGCACCTGGGCCGGATCGATGGCCGCGCCCTGGTCAACGTGCCCGACGGCGTGCTGGCGGGCGGCCCGGACGCGTTGCCGCACTTGGGCGCGCTGACGGGTCAGCCCGATCCGGGCGCAGCCACGGCCAGCGCGCGCGTCTGGTTCCCGCTGCACAGCGGCGGCGACCACGATGATCTCGGCTGGGTCGAGGTGAGCGTGCGGCCGCTGGCCGGTGCGCTTGACGCCGACGACGATGCCATCAGCGTGCCCGACCTGGACGCGCTGCGTCAGGGGCAGGTACGAACCATTCTGGCTGGTGCCCGGCACTTCGACGGTCGCGGCCAGGGTCAGTGGAAAACGACGGTGCGCTTCGGCGAGACGAAGTTTTCGGGCGACTCGTACGGGCTGGCGCTGGTGATGGCTGACCGCATCGCGCGTGGCCGCGAATTCATGGCGCGGGGCAGGGTGATCGCCACCGGCACGTCGAGCGCCTGGCATGCGGGCAAGGTCGAGACCGTGGATGCGCTGGCGCCGAAGTGCGCGCTGATCCTGCGCGAAGCGGGGCCGGGCGACCGCATCCTGCTGCCCAAGGCGTGGGAAAGCGCGCTGCCGCAGGGCATGCGCGAAGCGCTGCGTGCGCGCGGCGCGAGCCTCGCATGTGTGGAACGCATCGGCATCATTTGAGATCACGGGTTTGACATCGCGGGCGTGCGCGAGCGCACCGCGGCCGCAGATCGTGCGCTGCTAGAATCGGTGAGTTGAACGGCAGGTTGGCAAGTAGAAGGCAAGAGAGAAAACGGAGTCAGCGATGTTGCACATGTTCGGAGTAAACGGCGCCAGCTGCCCGCGGTGCGAGCGCAAGAATGGAGTCGATGCACGCTACTGCGCAGGCTGCGGCGTGATCCTGGGGGCGCCGCGCAGCAAGCCGGTGCTGGTCGAGAACCGCTGGGTGCCCGCGCCCGATCAACTGGCCGTGTTCTTCGGCCTGCGTGAATTATCCGGGCTGTTCGTCAAGACGCTGCGCGTGCCAGCGACAGCCCGCGGCTTCATCCTGCAGGGCGACAAGGCGACCGAGGTGCCGCAGGGCGAATACGAACTCGAAGGCTTCTTCACGCGCCTGAACCATCTGCTGCGCGACCAGCACGCCGAAATTCTCGTCACGCGCACGACGGCGCTGCCGATGCCATTCGAGTTCGATGACATACTCACCTGCGAGCAGCTTGCGATTTCGGTGCGCTTCACGGTCAGCATTAAAATCGAGAACGTTCCGGCCTTTGCGCGCCACTTCATGACCACGCCCGGCACCATCGGCACGCCCGAGTTGCGCGAACTGCTGGCCCATCCGGTGCGCCAGCTGGCACTCGAATTCATTGGTGCACGCTCGATCCGCGAGATGGCGGCCGGCGGCGCGCTGCGCGAAGAACTCGACGAACGCCTGCAGGGCGGCCTCAAGCTCCTGCTGGCTGAATATGGCCTGGCCGTGACGAGCGTGCAGACGGTGGAGCTGCGCCACGACAAATACGACGCCAACCGCGCGCGCGTGGGCAGCATGTGGCTGGCAGCCGACGAGCAGCACGTGCAACTGGCGCACAAGCGCCACTTGGACGAGCTGTACACGGCCGAAGAATGGCAGGGCATCAAGCGCAGCGAAGAAGAAGCGCGCCTGCGCATCCGGCGCGCCGAACTGCGCCAGGACGATGCGATCGCACGTGCTGAAATGTCGCTGCAGGGCGCCGACCGCGCGCACGGCGTGCGGGCACGCCAGATCGAACTGTATGGCCGCATCCTCGAAGCGACCTCGCGCGAACAGGCGCTGGCGCAGGGCGCCGGTGAAGTGCTGGCCGAACTGCAGCACGAGGCCGCGCAAAAGGGCGCGCAGCGCGCCGACGAAGCGGCGCAGTGGCAGCACCTGCGCGCGCTGGCCGGCGTGCACATGCGCGCCGAAGTCGCCAGCGCCCAGCAGGAAGCGCAGCATGCGCGCCAGTCGGCGCAGCAGCGCTTTTCGCAGCAGTTGCTGCAGCAGCAGATCCGCCACAAGATCGACCAGGCGCGCCTGATCGAGGACGCGACGCGCCAGCGTGACGAACTGATTCGCCTGCGCGAGAGCGAAGCCGAAGCGGCGCGCCGGATGCGCGACATCGACGAAGCCGAGTACCAGGCGCGCTACCAGGCCCTGAAGCTGGCCAACGACGCGCGCCTGCGCGAGGCCGGGCGCACGCAGGAATGGGAAGACGAACAGGCCCGCCAGCGCATTGAGGGCGCCCGGCGCGGCGCCGGCAAGCTCGATGCCGAGGCCCAGCAGGACAAACTGCAGCGCACGATCGAGCTCGAAGCATTGCAGGCGCGCTCGCTGCAGGATGTGACGCTGCACGCCGACGAGCGCCGCGCCGGCCTGGGCGAAGCCGCCCGCGCAGGCGAGCGGGCGCACGAGATCGCGCTTGCACGGTTGGCGATGGAGCGCGGCGCGGCGCTGGGCGCGATGGACGACACGGCCAAGCTGGCCCTGGCCGATGCCGCCAATGCGGTCGTGCTGGCCGATTACCTCAAAACGCGCGTGCATGCCGATATGGATGCCGACCAGTTGACGGCGCTGGCCGGCGTGGCTGGCGCCGCCAAGGTCGAGCTGGGCGAAGCAGCACGCGCGGCGGCGCAGCTGGTGCGCGACGAACAGGCGCGCCGCGAAGCCGAAGTGGACAAGGACCGGCGCCATCAGCTCGACCTCTTGCGACTGCAGAACGACGTGAACAAGGCCGCCTTGCATGCGCAGGCCGGTGTGGCTGGTGCGCGCCAGTGCGTGCACGGCCACGCCCTGCAACGCGACGATCGCGTGTGCGCCGCCTGCGGCGGGGCGCCGTCTGCCTGATCGATCAATGCAAACAGCCATCGACAAGATCCGCGAACTGCGCGCACTGCACGACGACGGCCTGCTGAGCCGGCAAGAGTTCGAGCTGCGCAAGAACGCGATCCTCGACGCGGCCTACCAGCCGGGCGAGCGCCCCGCGGATCCGGATGCGCTCTACGACGCCTCTGTGCCTGCAGCGCGCCCGGGCACCGAAATCGGCCTGATGACGGGCCAGGAAATCGGTCCGCAAAACCGGCGCTACCGGCTCGAACGCCTGATCGCGCATGGCGGCATGGGCCAGGTATGGCAAGCGACCGACCTGGCCACGCACGCCGAATTGGGACACAGCGCCCAGGTCGCGCTCAAGATCCTGCCGGCCCATGCGACGTCTGCCGCCAGCCACGCCAAGCTCCTGATCCAGGAAGCCACGCGCGCGCGCCGCCTGGCGCACGAACACATCGTGCGCGTCTACGAATGGGCGCAGGACCCGGCCACGTCGAGCTTTTTCCTGATCATGGAATACCTCGAAGGCGAAGACCTGGACGCCATGCTGGCGCGCGATGGCCGCCTGCCGTTGGCACGCGTGCTGGCATTGCTCGACCCGGTCGCCGCTGCGCTCGACTATGCGTGGGACCGGCATCACCTGGTTCACCGCGACATCAAGCCTGGCAATGTGTTCGTCACGACGAAGGGCGACGTCAAGCTGCTCGACTTTGGTATCGCGGCGCGCGCGCGCGCCAGCGGCCCGGCGTCGAAGCTCGATGCACCGGCCACGTCCGGAACGGCCGGCTACCGCGCGCCGGAAGCAGCCATCGAAGGGCGCACGCCGGAACCCACACTGGACGTCTATGCGGTTTCCGTCATGATCCACCAGCTGCTCACCGGCGTGCTGCCTGGTGAGCCGGGCGGCACGGTGCCCGAGACGCTGGGCGCGCGCCAGTGGGAGGTGCTGCGTGGCGGTTTCGGACGCGATCCGGCGGCGCGCCCGGCCAGCGTGCACGCGCTGCTGGCGGCGATCCGCGCGGCGGCCGGGCCGTCGGCCGTCGAACAGGCGGCGCAGGATGCCCGCGAGCGCATCGAGCAGGAACGCGTGGCGCGCGAACTGGCTGCACGGCGTGCGATCGAGGCCGAGGCGGCCGCTGTCATCAAGGCGCAGCAGGACGAACAGCGCCGCGTCCAGCTGCGCGAGCAGCAGCGGCGCGAACGGCTCGAGGCCGAACAGGCACGCCTGGCGCGCAAGGAGTCATTGCGCCAGCAACTGCTGGCCCGGCGCGACGAAGAAGTCGCCAAGACCCAGGCGGCCAAGGAAGAAGCCGCGCGCAAGGCCGCGCAACTGAAGGCCGCGGCAGCCTATCTGGCGCAGCAGAAAAAGGCGCGCGAGGAGGCTGCTGCGGGTACGGTGAGCGAGCCTGTCAGCCAGGAACGGGCGCCTGACGCAGCAGCGGCCGTGGCGGTGGCAGATGTCCCAGCGGCGGCGGTGCCGGTCGCCGACACGGGCATCCTGCGCGATGCCTTCATCGACGGCAGCGGCAGTGGCCCGGCGATGGTACTGATCCAGACGGGGCGCTTCCAGATGGGCTCTCCCGAGCACGAGCGGCGCATCGCGATGGCGGCCGGCTCGCAGAAGAACTGGATCGCGCGTGAAACCCCGCAGCACTGGGTCGGCATCGAGCGCCCGTTTGCGATGGGCCGCTATCCGGTGACGGTGGGCGAGTGGCGCGCTTTCGCGCAGGCAAGCAGCTGGCAGCCGGCCGGCGAGGTCGACTGGGCCGCGCCGGGCTTCACGCAAACCGACGACCATCCGGTGGTCGGCGTGACCTGGTTCGACGCGTTGCAATACGTGGCATGGCTGAGCGCGGCGACGGGCAAGCGCTATCGCCTGCCAAGCGAAGCCGAATGGGAATACGCGTGCCGCGCCGGTACCAAAACCGCGTTCAACACGGGCGACACGATCGCCACGACGCAAGCCAATTTCGACGGCACGTTCACCTACAATGGCGGGCCGCGCGGCGAGTTCCGGCATGGCACTACAAAGGTCGATACCTTCGCACCGAACGCCTGGGGCCTGCACGACATGCACGGCAATGTCTGGGAGTGGGTGCAGGACGTCGTGCACGAGAACTACGACGGCGCACCGAACGACGGCAGCGCCTGGGAAACGGGCGGCGACCAGGTGCGCCGCATCCTGCGCGGCGGCTCGTGGCTGTACAACCCGCGCTACCTGCGCTCGGCGCTGCGCAACGGTTTCTCCGCCGTGCTGTCGAACGATATCGTTGGCCTGCGTGTGGTGCGCGAACTGATGTAGACAGGACTGGAAGGCGTCGGGCGATCCGGTGTACAGTCACGCATTCCCTTTCTTGTTTACGATACCTGCCATGGCCATCGCGCATCTGTTTCGATCCCACGATAAAGACCTGGGCGGCGGTTTCACTGTGCGCCGGATGTTGCCCGCTGCGACTCGCCAATCCATCGGGCCGTTCCTGTTTTTCGACCACATGGGGCCGGTGGAAGCGCCGGCCGGTGCTCGTCACGATGTGCGGCCTCATCCGCACATCGGGCTGGCCACGGTCACGTACCTGTTCGAGGGTGCGATCATGCATCGCGACAGCCTGGGCACCGAGCAGCGCATCGAGCCGGGGGCCGTCAACTGGATGACGGCCGGCAGCGGCATCGTGCATTCCGAGCGCACGCCCGAGGATCTGCTCGAGCGCACGCGCCGCACGCACGGCCTGCAACTGTGGGCAGCGCTGCCGCGCGAGCACGAGGAAACGCCCGCCGCGTTCAGCCACACACCGGCCGACCGGATTCCCGAAATTACATTGCCGGGCGCCACGGTGCGGCTGCTGGTGGGCAGCGCGTTCGGCCGGACGTCGCCCGTGCCGACCTTCAGCCAGACGCTGTACCTGGACGTACAACTGGCGCCCGGCGCGGCCATCGAACTGGACGACCTGCCCGATGAAACCGCTCTGTACGCGCCATTCGGCACGATCGAGATCGACGGTGAGCCGGTGCCCGCCAACACGATGGCGATGCTTGAGCCGGGGGCGGCGGTGCGGGTGAGCGCCGCTGCCGGCGCACGCTTTGTCGTGATCGGCGGGGCGCCGCTCGACGGCAAGCGCTTCATTTTCTGGAACTTCGTCTCAAGCAGCCGCGAGCGCATCGAGCAGGCGGCGCGCGACTGGGAAAACGATCGCTTCGCACCATTGGCCCCCGACAACGAACGCATCCCGCTGCCGCAGTGGCCGCCAACCTGGCGCCGCGACTGACCTTTCCACGCGGCTAACGCGCGCCCGTTCGGTGCGGGCGAGCGTAATCTGGCGTGACCCTGTGCGTGTCAATACGAATGAGGTGATGCCATGAAAATTCCTGACCACCTGCGTGCGCCGGCGATCGTGTTCGCCCTGCAGGCAGTGTTGCTGGCCGGTGCGGCGCTGGTTTTTCTGGTGCTGGTGCCGTCGTACGGCTGATCAGGCGCTGAGGGCAGCAGTCAGCAGGCTGCGGCGGTCGACGCTGCGCCGGTCAGCGCGCGGCTCGGGATAGGCGTTGGGGACAAACCGTGCCGCCATGCCCATGCCGGGCTGTTGTACGCGATCAAGTGCGCCGCTGATGGCCAACGGCGCATCGCGTCCGCTTGCCCGGTCGCGGTGCCAAAAGCCGCCATCACGGTGGAACAGCAGCGGCAGAGCGACAGCGCGCGGCATGGTCACTGGCTGGGCGCCAGCGCTGGCACCGTTGAGCGCAGTCTGGCCAACCGGCGGCACGGCGTCCGGCGCCATCAGATAAAAACACTCGGCGCGGGCGCCGGCGTCGAGCCGGTGCAGCACGACCGCATGTGCCAGCAGCGCCGTCACCTCGAGCGTGACGATGCCCTTGATGCTGGCCGTCAGTTCGATGCGCATGCCAAGGCGCAGCTGGACAGGCATGTGCTTACCGGGCCAGACGCCATCGAGCAGCATGCCGTAGCGCGATACGTCTTCGATCTCGAACCCGGCGCGGCTGCGTCGGATGATGGCGTGCCGGCCCGACAGCCGGCGCGTCAGACCGCCGGCTTCCATGCCGGTGTCGCCATGGTAGGCCAGCAGCACATCGGCATCGGGTGCGTCGTATTCAAAGCGGCCGAGCATGAATTCGTCGAGCGCGAACAGGCGCACGTGGCGCTGCGTGGCCGAATCGGCTTCGGCGTGCACAAGGCACGCGCTGTCGGTCAGGCATGGGTGCGCGGCGGGCTGGGCCGGCAGATCGATCTCGATCAGGTCTTCGTCCCAGGCAATGGTGGTCATGCCCATGTCGATCTTGCCGGTGCCGTTGCCACCGTCCAGGTTCAGGTGGGCGATCGACGCATTGCGGGCCACGACATCGATGTCGATCCGGCCGCCGCCCGGCGCATTGACGCGGGCGATGCCGGCGTCGTCGGCCGTGACGCGCACGTTCTTGTGCGTGGCGAGGAAAGTCTGGTGGATTTCGCCGAGGCTCGCATCCTGGCGCGGCACCAGGATCACGGGTGAGCACGTCCAGGTGCGGCTGGCGTCGGGTGCATGCGCATGACGGCTGTGCAGTTCGACCTCGATGCGGTACTGACCGTGTTCAAGGCCGCGCGACGAAAATTCGAGAAACAGCGGCCGCCAGTCGCCGCGCGAGGTGCGCTGGAAGCAATAGCTTTCGCCGCCGTGCAGGCGCAGCGCCGAGTGCACGAGCATGCGCACGTCGGGCGCGCAATCCATCGGCATGCCGCGCAGTTCAAGGCGCAGCGCCTGTCGGCCGCCCGCCGCGCGCGGATCGAACCCACTGATATGCAGTTGCGGGCGCTGCAGGCTGGTCGGCGCCGGTGCCGGCGATGTTGCGGGTACGACCGTATCCCGTCGCGTACGCACGGCGCTGATCGTGTCGAAACTGGCTGGCAGGCTATCGACGACCTGATGTGACGACGCTGGCAACGGCGCCGCATGTGCCTGGTATGCACCGGCCGCAGCCTCGGGCTGGGCATGCCCGTGCGCGCACCGCACCTCGCCTGGGGCGACCCAGACGGTGCAATGCGGATGCGCGGGATTGCGGCAGCGATTCATGGCAAATTGATCAGTCAAGAAGAGTGGAAAGCAGTGTTGCAAGCTTACGCTGTTTTCATCAGGCACGGCGCACCGAGCTCGTTGATTAACAACATTATTTTCCTAAAGCATCAAATTAATTTGTTATCTTTCTAACGTTCAATAATGCATGCTGTCGTCGTCCAGCGGCAAGGCCGTCTCGTCAGCGTGGCGCGGCAGGGGGCGCAGCACGAGCGCCGTCAGATTATCCGGCTGCAGGTTGGGCGGCGGCTCGTGTTCCATCAGCCCGAACAGGCGCTCGACAAGCGTTGCCGCCGCCGGTGCATCGGCGAGCAGCGCCGGCCAGCGAGCGACAAACGCATCCGGTTGCGCGCATGACCAGAACCCGTCGGTGGCCAGCAGATACGCGGCGTCAGCCCGTAATTGCAGCGCGCGCCGGTCGGGCAGGTGGCCCAGCCAGCATGGCAGGTTGGCGGGCGTCAGGGCGAACAGGCCGTCTGACAAGCGGGATGGATCGGCAAACGCATTGCCAAGAATGAACGCCTGGGCAATCTGCGGCGCGTGGCGGCCATGGACATCGCGCCACCATTCCGCTTCGCCAAGCCGGCCGGCGAGTGCAGCGCCGGTAGCCGGCACGTGGTCGACCGTCAGCGCCGTGGCCTGCTGCGCATCGAGTTCATACAACCGCGAGTCGCCCACGTGATACAGCAGCGGCGCGGCGCCCGGCGGCAGTTCGAGCAGCGTCAGTGTGGTGCCGGGCCGGCCCGTCGCGCCGGCGCCATCGGCAAACCGCGCCTGCAGCGTCGCATGCAGGATGTCGAGATGCGCCGCCAACCCCTCGAGCGACGTGCAGGCCGGCATGGCGAGAAGGCCCGTGGCAAGCGCCTCGGCCGCTTCGCGTCCGTGACCATGCCCGCCCATCCCGTCGAGCACCGCCAGGCGGCCATGCCCGGCGGGCCAGCCGGTCATTGTCTTGATCACCGGCAGCTGGTCGTGCAGATGGCAGGCGCGGCCATCGAAATCGATGACGACGAGATTGTCCTGGTTTTCACTGCGCGTCGCGGCGCCCACGCCCACGCGGCTGGCGACGGCGACGTCGAAGGAGGGGGCAAAGCGAAAATCGGCAAGCGTCGGTGGCATGGGCAGGGGTAGGGTGGTTTGATGACACTGTACTACTGTTTGCAGGAAGTTCATGCGCCGAGCAGAGGCTGTTATTCGCTTCACTCACGGGCAATGAACCTGCAATCCGGGACACCGGTCATGGTATGTTGACGTTTCCACCACCTTTTTTAAATCGTGCCATGGACATTCGCCCCCTCGATGCTGCCGACGTGCCGGTCCTGGCGCCAGCCATGGCCGCGCTGCTGCGCAGCCTGGCGCTGGAATTCATCGTGCAGGAATCGACACCGCTCGGGGCCGCGGCCTTCCTGGCCGAAAATGACGAGAACGGCATCCGCGGCTACCTGGCGCGCGGGTACGTCTGCCATGTGGCGCTCGACGGCATCCAGTTGGCCGGCTTCATCGCGATCCGCGATAACAGCCATCTGTTTCACCTGTTCGTCGGTAAGGCCTGGCAGCGGCAAGGGCTGGCGCGGCGCCTGTGGCACGCGGCGCGCGCCGCCGCCATCGCGCGTGGCGGGGACGGCAATTTCACGGTCAACGCGTCGAATTACGCCGTGCCTGCGTATGAACGGTTGGGCTTCGTGCGGGTCGCGCCGATGCAGTGCGTCAAGGGACTGTCGTTCAATCCGATGCACCTCGCCTGGGCAGGAAATTGACCCGCGCGAGGCTCACTGTGCACTTTTCGTATTTATTGCCTAGCGACAAAAGTTTTCTTTTTAGCAGCCGGTTACAATGGCCGGCGGTCCGTATTGATCGGGCGTGAACGGCGCACTCGTGCACCATGCATTTTACTGAGCCAACCCGGCTGGTTGCCAGCTGCGGCGGCGCCGTGCCGACGAGTTTTGATGATGACCCTGAATAACCTGATCTGCACGCTTCACGCATACCTCCTGTCAAGTACGGCGCAAGGAGCGCGCCCATGAGCGCGACGGCGCCATCGATGCCTTCCATCTCGCGCGCGTTCGGCAAAACCCTGATGACCACCATGGGCATGACCGTGGTGGGATTCATCTCCTCCGTCATTACCGCGCGCATCCTGGGCCCGGAAGGGCGCGGCTTGCTGTCGGCGGCCATTCTGGTCTGCTCGCTGTCCGCCGGAATCGCGCAGTGCGGCATGGGCAGCAGCTATCTGTATCACTTCGGCGCGGCGCGGCAGTTTCCGTATCTGCGTTTCTTCTTTCTATCGCTGCTGAGCATCAGCATCTTTGCTACCGCGCTGGCTGCGGCTGGGCTGCAACTGAGCGATGCGGTGCAGCTGCACCGGTTCATGTGGCTGATTCTGGCGTTTGCCGCATTCATGGCGAGCCAGATCTATGTGTTCTCACTCACGCAGCTGCATTCGGATCTTCACTTCTTCAACATCTTGCGGTTTACCCAGGTGTTCGGGAACCTGGTCCTGATGCTGCCCCTGGTGCTGTGGTTCGACGTGGTGACCTTCGAGCAGATCCTCGCGACGCAGTTGCTGATGCTGATTGGCGTCACGGTCATGGGCTTGTGGTGGGCACGCAAGCACCGGATCTGGCACTTGACAGTGGAGGTCAAGGACCCGGTACAGCCGTGGGACGTCGTGCGTTATGGTTTTCACCAGCAGGGCATCGGCTTGCTCAGCATTTTCCTTGTCAATTTCGACAAGCTGTTCCTGCTCAATCGCGGCACCATTCGCGAATACGGTTTCTACGCGCTCGCATTCACGACGTCGCGGCTGATCGGTGCGGTGCAGGAATCGGCATCGGTCGCGTTATTCTCGCGCTTTGCAGGCCGGGACGAGCAAGCGTTGAGCCAGGCGGTGCGCACGACGTTCCGCGTGACCTTCATGCCGCTGATGGTACTGGCCGCAATCGGCGGCGCGTTGTCGCCATGGCTGCTCAACCTCATCTATGGCAAGTCCTTCGCAGCGATGACGATGCCGTTTGCCATCCTGCTGTTCGAGTGTGTGATCGGCGGGGCCAGCTGGACACTGGCGCAACGTTTCACCGCCGCCGGCCAACCCGGGCTGGTGCTGGCGCGCCAGATCATCGCCGTGGTTCCCGTGCT
The DNA here is from genome assembly GCA_014841835.1 of Oxalobacteraceae sp. CFBP 13730. Classification (GTDB taxonomy): domain Bacteria; phylum Pseudomonadota; class Gammaproteobacteria; order Burkholderiales; family Burkholderiaceae_D; genus Telluria. Next base: position 85,900 of record JACYUQ010000002.1, read on the forward strand.
GATCGCGATTCCGTTTCTGCCGCAGGAAAATACCTATGTCTGGCTGGCCGGATTGATGCTGGCGGGGGCCTGCCTGCGCCTGATCACGACGATCATCCTCGGGGTACGCCGGCTCAGGGAGCCGATGCCCGACTTCATCCCGACCCGCAGCGACCTTGCCATCCTGCGCCGGCTGCTGACGCGTGCCAGGTAACGCCTTTTTGGGGAGTAGCGTTGAATAACCATCGTTTGATGATGCTGGATCTGCAAAACAGGCATGACATCGTTCATGATTTGCTCAAGGGCAGAGACTTTCATTACATCGATATTCCGATGCACGACAACATCGGTGATTTGCTGATCATGCAGGGCACGCTGGCGTTCTTCAGGAAAAAGCGCCTGTGGCCCCGGACGATCTCGACCTCGTGGGCGTTCGATCCGTCATGGGTGAAGCCGGGCGATATCCTGGTATTTCACGGTGGCGGCAATTTCGGCGACCTCTACGCGAACATCAACGAAATACGCGAAGAGATCATCACGCGCTTTCCGCACAACCGCATCGTGATGCTGCCGCAAACCGTGTTCTTCACGAGCGAGGCGACGCGTGACCGGTCGGTTGCCGTGTTTCGTCGCCATTCCGACGTCCATATCCTGGTACGGGATATAGCCTCGCAGCGTATTGCGAACCTGTTTTCCGAACACGTGTACCTGGCGCCGGACATGGCGCACCATCTGTATCCCATTGTCAGCAACGGCAAGGGCGCCGGCGTGCTGCGCATCGAGCGCGTGGACACGGAAAAGCCGGTCGTGCCGGATTCGCTCAAGGATGCGCAATTCGACACGCGCACCGACTGGATCGAGGTCGTGGGCAAGGAGCAGCGGCTGATCGCCTTTGCCTGGCGCATTCAGGCCGCCTTCATCAAGCGTGGCTGGCAAACCTGCAAAAAACGGATCGGACCGTGGTACTGGGTACCGCTTGCGCAGCATTTTTCGTCCAGAGCCGTGGCCCTGTTCGCGCGCCATGACCACATCGTCACCGACCGCCTGCACGGCCATATCCTGGCGTGTCTGATGGACAAGCCCCATACGGTGATCGACAACACTTACGGCAAGAATTCCACGTACATTGACCAATGGACGGCGCACAGCGATCTGGTGCGACTGGTGAAGGTTTGACCGCATGCCCGCTTTTTTCCAAGGATCGTAACCCATGACCACCTCCGCCCCGACCGTCCTGATCGTCGACGATGAAGCCAGGAGCCGCGATCGGCTGGCCGACCTGCTGGCGCCCGGAGGCTATGAAACGACCAGTGCCGCCAGCGGCGAAGAAGCGCTGTCCTCGGTCGCCTGCGAGGCGCCCGACCTGATCCTGATTGCGCAGACCATGACGGGCATCGACGGCTGCCAGGTGGCCAGCATTCTCAAGGCCGATCCGGCAACCGAGAACATCCCGATCATCATGGTCACCGGAGACGAGGACATCGGCACGCGCGAGGCCGGACTGGCGGCAGGGGCCGAGGAATTCCTGAGCAAGCCGGTCGACCCCACGGAACTCGGGCTGCGCGTGCGCAATCTGCTGCGCCTGAAGGACATGGGCGACCTGGAAGACCAGGTTGTCGTGCTCGAGCAGAAAATCGCCGCCCGCACCGCCGACCTGCTGCGCTTTCGCACGGCGATGAATGCAACGCCGGACGCCCTGATGCTGGTCAGCCGCGACACGATGCGCTTCGTCGAAGTCAACGACACCACCTGCGCCATGCTGGGCTACACGCGCGCCGAGATGCTGAGCCTGGGCCCGGTAGCACTGGGCGCGGCGACCCATGACGAACTCGAGGCGATGTTCGAGCCCGCGCCGGGTGGCCGGATCAAGCCGAGGCTGAGCGAGGTCACGCTGTACTGCAAGGATGGTGGGTCAGTGGACGTCGAAATCCACCGCCAGGCCCTGTTGTCCGGAAATGACTGGATCATCGTCAGCGTGGTGCGCGACATCACCGAGCGCCGGATCGCGCAGCAGATCCTGCAATACCAGGCCAGCCACGACGTGCTCACCGGCCTGCCCAACCGCGCCTGGTTCCACGAGGCGCTCCACGGCACGGTCCGGGCAACGCACAGCGCCAGTCCCAGTGTGGCGGTGGTGTTTCTCGACCTTGATCGCTTCAAGAACGTCAATGACACGCTCGGTCACGCCATGGGCGACGAATTGCTGGTGCAGTTCAGTGCGCGCCTGGCCACCTGCGTGGGCGAACACGACACCGTTGCGCGCCTGGGCGGCGACGAATTCGGCCTGATCCTGATGCTCGACCAGGACCCGGCGCACGCAGCCACCGTGGCCGGCCGCATCGCCGAGGTGCTGTATCCGCCGTTTAATCTGCGCGGCTTCGAGGTGATCGTCACGGCCAGCGTGGGCATCACGGTCCATCCGCAGGACGGCGCCGACCCCGAGGTGCTGATCAAGTACGCCGACACCGCCATGTACGAGGCCAAGCAGGCCGGGCGCGACACTTACCGCTTCTTCACGGCCCAGATGAATGCCGATGCGCTGCAGCGCCAGGATCTCGAGCACGCGCTGCGCAAGGCGGTCGAACACGAGGAATTCGAACTGTATTATCAGCCCAAGCTGCTGCTCGGCGCGGACACCATCGTCGGTGTCGAAGCGCTGCTGCGCTGGGACCGGCCCGGGCACGGGCTGGTGTCGCCCGGCCTGTTCGTGCCGGTGCTCGAAGAGACGGGGCTGATCGTGCGTGTGGGCCGCTGGGTGATCGACACGGCCTGTCGCCAGATCAAGGCCTGGACGCTTCATGCAACGGGGCCGATGCAGGTGTCGGTCAATATCGCCGGGCGCCAGTTCGCCGAGGGTGACCTTGAAGGCGACGTCCTGCGCGCACTGGCAGAGCATGATGTGCCGGCGGCGCTGCTGGAACTGGAGCTGACCGAGACGTCGCTGATGATCAATACCGAGCGCACGATGCAGTGCCTGAGCAATCTGCGCGCACACGGCATCCAGGTCTCGGTCGACGATTTCGGCACCGGTTATTCGAGCCTGGCGTATCTGCGCCGTTTTCCGATCGACAAGCTCAAGATCGATATCGCTTTCATTCGCGACGTGACGACCAATGCCGACGATGCCGCCATCGTCAACGCGATCATCACGATGGCGCACAGCCTGAACGTGCAGGTCGTCGCCGAAGGCGTCGAGACGCCGGCGCAGAAGGCCTTCCTGCTGGCGCACGGGTGCGACCAGATCCAGGGCTACCTGGTCAGCCGGCCGCTGCCAGCGCACCTGGTGACGTCGTTGATGGCGCTGCACGCGGCCAAGGTGCCGGTGTCTGCCGCCGCGTGACGGCACAGAGCAGGGCGGTGAGAATTGTTGAGTAAGTGACGCTATCGGGGTGGCTATACTGCGTAGATGAACCGGGCCATCTGGCGTTACCGTTTGAATGACCCCCGCAGCGCGGGCCTGGCGGCCACGCTGCTCGTGCATGTGTTGTTGATCCTGGCGTGGCAGATGGCGCGGACGTTGCCGGCGCCGGTCGCGGGGGACGATGCGGCGATGCTGTGGCTGCGTGTGCCGGCGCCGGTGCCGCGCATTGTGGTTGTCCCGCCGGTTCAACCGGAGGCTGCGCCAACCCGGAAGCCCGGTACGCCGCTGCGGCCTGTGCCTGCGGCACAGGCAGAGACGCCCGTGCAAATTCCTGTACCGGCACCAGTGCCGGATGCGCCGCCAACGCCGCTTGAACCGGCGACCCCCAGCGCGGCCGCTATCATGGACAGCGCACGCCGCAGCATTGGCGACATCGACCGGGCATTGCGCAAGGAACGTCAGCCGACGATTGTGCTGCCGCCGGACAGCCCGCAACTGCGACTGCGCCGCGGCATCGAGCATGCGCGCGAGATGGCGCCCCCGCGCCTGTGGGAGGCGCCGCGTGTCGTCGAACTGGTCAACAACACGGGCGACGGCGCGCGGCGCACCCGTGTGATCACCGGAGATCGTACCTACTGCCTGACGGACCGCGCGCCGACGACCAATGTCGAGATGATCGAAATGCACGGCAAGCAGCGCTTCACGACCTGCCCGAAGGATGAAGAACCGGCCCGGCAGCAGGAATGGCGCACTGCGCGTGATTGAGCCGGTCAGCGGCAACGCTGCTTCCCGGCTCGTTGGCGACTAGGCGCCTTCCAGCGCCGGCATGACAATGTCAGCGACCATCACCTGATTGCGCCCACCTTTCTTTGCCGCATACAGAGCGCGGTCGGCGGCAGACAGCAAAGCCTGTTCGCCATCGCCATGACCGGGCCACTGCGCCACACCGAACGATGCCGAAATACCCGAAATGGTCTGCCCCGCGTGCTCGATGACGATCCCGCCAATCGACAAACGGATGCCCTCGGCGCACTTCTGCGCCTCCTCGGCACTGCAGTCCGGCAGCATCAGCACGAGTTCTTCTCCGCCGTAGCGGCACACGACGTCGCTTGCGCGCACCCGTTGCAGGATGGCGTGACTGGCGGCCTTCAGTACCAGATCGCCGCCTTCATGGCCGTAGGTGTCATTGACGCGCTTGAAATGGTCCAGGTCGATCATCACCACCGAACAGGCGCTCTGGCTGCGCTGAGCGCGCGCCAGCTCGCGCTTGAGCGACTCGTCGAAGAAGCGCCGGTTGTACAGGCCGGTGAGCGGATCGACCGTTGACTGGTGGCGCAGCGTGTCGCGCAGCGAGACGTTGCTGATCGCCAGGCTCAGCTGTTCAGCCAGCGCGATGATGTGCATGCTGTCGCTCTGGTTGTCTTCGTGCCGGTCGTCCAGGACCATCAGAACACCCACGACATCGCCTTGAGAGATCATCGGGACACACGTCTGGGATGCATACTTGCCGATCCAGGGCGTACCGTGATCGCAGAACAGGTCGTGCTGCGCCGTCGCGACATGCATTTTGCCCAGCCGCAGACACCAGCACTCATCGCGGGCGATGGTAGGAGGCGCCGTATCGGTCAAATTCCACGACGCATTGAGTTCGAGCGCATCGCGCGAATTGCGGTAGAGATATACCGCGCCAGCCGTGTCCGGTAATAGCTTGCGCAGGAATACCGGCAGCATGCGGGCAAGTTCGGACGGCGCCTTGACGCTGTCCAGCGCGTGCAGCATTTCCGCTGCCACCGACAGGCGCTCTGCGCGCACGGCGGACTGCTTCGCCAATAGCGCATTGTTCTCGGCCAATAACTGCGACTGGTTGGCCACTTCCGCCTGCTTGTTCAAGCTCCTGGTCACGATGAGCACCGTTGCCACGATCACGACCAGGCTGGCCAGGGCGGCGCCGATACCAAGTGCGGAGTTGTAACCGAGCGTGGACGTCAGTTCGTCCCGCAGCACCTTGCGCTGCTCGGCCAGGACATAAATCTGGCGGCCGAACTGGGTGCGCAGCTCGTCCATCAGAAGCTTGCCTTTCTGGCTCGCCACGGCGTCGATGGCCGCCTGGGTCTTGCCCGCCCTTTTTAAGCGGATGCTGCTGTCCATCTCGAGGACCTTGGCCTGGCTGAGACTGGCAATGCGTGCCACCAGGGTTCGCTCCTGGTCCGAACTGGCGAGTCGATGCAAATCCTCGAGCGCCGCGGGAATGCCCGCAACGCCAACGTTGTAGGGGTCGAGAAAGCTTTCGTCGCTGCCGATCAGGAAGCCGCGTTGACCGGTCTCGGCATCCTTCAGCAAGCTGAGCGCAAGGTTGTAGGCGCGCTCCTTTTTCGCGCCGTCCTGAAGCGCGCGCAAAGTAGCGTTTGCCTGGTAGCTGCTGATACAGGGCAGTGTGGCGAGGCAGGCAACGATGATGATGATCAGGGCGCCGAATACCTTAAGGCTGGGGTCGAGTCTGGAAAACATGCCTTATGGAAATAATTGATGGTGTGCAATCATAACCCCGCTATGCGTTGGCAATAAGTGAAAGAGCTGCGTGTTTCCACGTTTGTTTGGACGATGGGTCCATATCCCTGATCCTGGGAGGCTAGCGTTCGTCCGCCCGTCGCAGCCACAGGCTGCTGGCCCAGCCTTCGACATCCTTGCCATCGAGCGTGGCGCGCACCTGCCACCAGTCGCCATCGCGCTGGCCCGTGGCAATCACGCGCGCACCGCCCGGCACCACCAGCAGGCGCTCGGCGCCGATGCCGCCTGCGACGCGCAGATTGAGCGCATCGCGCACGCGGTAGGGCGCGCCGGCCACGGGCACGTCGGTTGCCGGCAGCGGCGCCTCGGCCAGTTCGACGGACGCCGGCAGTGTGCCCGGTACGCCGAACAGTGCCAGCAGCAGCGCGCCGCCGGCCGCGGTGCCGGCCGCCAGCACGCCCAGTGCGCGGGCGTTCGGCCGGTGCCACCACGCGCGCGGCGTGAGCCACGCGCAGGCGCACAGCGTCAGCACGAGCGCCGCGCCGAACGCGCCGATGTACGTGGCGAAATGCGCCGCGATGTGGGTCGACGATGGCATGCTGGCCTCAGGCTTCGAAGCGCAGCACGTAATGGCCCGCCACCAGGTGGTGGCCCGGCGGGATCAGGTACGGCGCATCCTGGGTGGCCGCGTCGATCTGCGCCACCAGGGCCAGCTCGGCGTCGAGGTGGTACAGCGCCTGGCTCGGCGACAGGCGCACGACGCGCAGGCCATCGCTCGACGCTTCCCAGCTGAAGGCGCTGCGCGACAGACCGAGGCGGTCGGCGCTGGCGGCGGCGCCGTCGGCTTGGCGCACGAATTGCGGCGCATCGAGTACGCGCAGCGCTGCCAGCGACGGCATGCCGCGTCCGAACGTCAGGCGCGAGCCGCCTGCCGCCGGTTGCGACGGCCCTTGCGGCAGTACCAGAAGGGCGCTGTAGCGCTCTGCCATCGACTGCGGCGCGGCGAGCAGACCGATGCTGGCCCCGTCCATCGGCGAGAACTGCGACGGCACAGCGATGCGCTGGCGACCGGCCGGGGTGATCGCGTGCAGTTCGTCGGCATCGTCGATGGCGAAGCGGATCACGTTGTCCTTGCCTGGCGCGGCCGGTACCAGTTGCGCGTCGAGGCCCACTTCGAGCGCCTGTGCACCCGTGTCGCGGTAGCGGCTCAGGCGCGGCAGGGCCAGCGCGGCCAGCGTGATGCGGTGGCGCGCGACGGGCGCGTAGGTGGCATCAGCTTCCGGGGCGGGTGCGGGCGTCGCCGATGATACGGGCGTCGGGGCGGCCAAAGGCATCGCGGTCAGGTCGGCCGGTGGCGCCAAGCTGCGGGACTTCCAGACGGCGGGGCTGCGCTGCGGCGCAGCGGCGGGCGTGGTCGCTGCCGCAGGCACGGAAGCCGGCGGCTTCAGGGCTGCGCCAGCGCGGCTGATCCTGAGCAGCAGGCGCTGGGCGCTCGCGCCTTTGCCACGCAGGACGTAGTAGCCATTGGCAGCGTCGAAGACGCAGTCGAAACTGTCTTTCGGGCGCACCTGCAGTTCAAGGGGCGCTTCCGGCCCGTCGTTTACCAGGAGCAGGCCGCCGTCCGGACCAAAGGGCCAGCCTGGCACGGCGAACGTGGCGTTGGCCGGGTCCATGCCCACCAGGGTCAGGCGCTGGTTCGGGTAGATCGCGCATACGGGCTGCCAGATCGCGCTGTCGCGCGAGGCGGTTACCGTGTACTGCACCTGCTCGCCCGGCGCCGGCAGGTAGACCGCGTGGCCGAATTTGACCTGCACTTCGCCCGGCGCGATGCGCTCGTCGCCGGAAATGAAGTAGCGCACTTCATCGCCACCGAGCAGGTCGCCGAAATCCTTCTGGTGCAGCGCGGCCAGCGACTGCGCCAGGTCGCGTACGCGCGCGCCGCGGGTCAGGTGGCGGTCGTCGTCGACGTCGTCCTGTGGCAGCACCAATGTCACGTGCGAGAAGCAGCGGGTCGCGGCGCGGCCGCGCAGTTCGCGCGGCGAACGTTCCAGCAGGTCGCGCAGCAGCGCGCGGCGCGAGAACAGCGACAGACCGGGCGCCTGCCACAGCGCGTCGGCATTGAACACGTCTTCTACCTTGCCCAGGACTTCGTGTTGGACATAGACCGGCATGATTGAATCTCCTCGTTGAATGGGGTGCTTGCCATGCCAAACGCTAGCAGGGGGCAGATGAAAAACAGCAGGTGCGAGCCGCCGGCCGACAGAAAACTCATCGGCTGACCCATGATCGGGAACATCGCCAGATTGGTGCCCCACGACAGCAGCAGGTGGCCGGCAACGAACGCGGCGCCGCCGCACAGCGCGAAGCACTGGAAGCGCCCCAGCCAGGCGCGCCGGAAATCGTTGGCTGCCAGCGCGCGGGCCCAGGCGCCGGCGGCCACCCGCACCAGCGCCACCAAAAACAGCGCCTGCAGCGTCCACAGCGCGAGGCCGGCCGCCAGGCCGTGACGCTGCAGCAGGAAGGCGGGTGCAAAGTCATCCTGAATCGCGGGGATCGCCAGCGCGTCGCCGGCCGCGCCGCCCAGCGCTGCGAGACCGAACGCGTCGTCCGCCCCCAGCCAGCCACCCTGGGCGATGGCGCGTGCGCCCAGCAGCATCTGCTGGCCCGTGTGCGGGTGGACGGTCGGCGCGCTCCAGACCTGGAACCGTTCAGGGTAAAAGCCCAGCGCGCCGATGAATGCCCCACCGCTACGCAGCGCTGCGCCGCCTGCCACCAGCAGGCAGATGGCGCAGGCGGCCGTGATGAGGGCGGCGCGCCGGCCACGGCTCGCGCACCAGACCAGCGCCATCACGCTGCTCCAGACCAGCAGCAGCACCAGCGGCGAATAGTCGTCGACGCGCACCAGCGCAACGCCCAGCAGGAACACGAACAGCAACACGGGCGCGGCCATGCGCAGCCAGAAGCGCCAGTTGCGCTGCTGGTGCGTTGCACCGCCGGCCACCAGCGCCAGGCAGTGGGCGCTGAGCGCGGCCAGCGCGAACTTGGCGAATTCGAACGGCTGAATGTCGAACACACCCGTCTCGCTGCCGAAGCAGACCTGCAGCAGCACACCCACCAGCGCGATCCCGGCCAGGACCAGGAGCACGCGTTCGGTGACGGGGCGTGACAGGTTGTTGCGGCCGACGGAGGACAACAGCAGGAGCGTTCCCGGCAAACCCAGGCCCAGCAGCGCGGTGGAGTTCTGGAAGTGGCGCAGCCAGGCGGTGTCGCTCGCGCCCAGGCCCATCTCAAGCTGTACCAGCAGACCGGCGCCCAGCAGCAGCACGGCGGCGGCGGGCAGCAAACGGATCCGCGCCTGGAAGCGCAGCGTCAGCCACAGCGTGGCCCAGGCCAGCAGGAGCGAGATGCCGACACCGGGCGCGCCACTGCTGCGCTGGGCGATCAGGAGCAGCGTAGCGGTGGCCGCGACCAGCGCCGCAATCAGCGGCAGGGCGAGGCGTGCGCCGGCGACGCGCTGACGCAACAGCGGTACGACGCTGAACGCACCCAGCAGCAGCACGCCCAGCGCGGCGGCACAGGCCAGCGGCGTGGGCGCGGGCAGCGCAAACAGCGTGCGTTCCTGCCACTGCCATTGCACGGCGTCCGGCAGCTGGACCTGCGGCGCGTTCGACAGCGCGACCTGGCCCGATGGCGTCATGTGCAGCATGTCGCCATTCGGCGTCAGTGTGAAGACGGTGCGGCCGACAGCGAAGGCATCGGTGGCGGCCAGCGACTGGTCGCGCTGCGCGGCATCTTCCCAGCCGTTTGCGGTCGAGACGAGCACCGGCTGATTACCCCGTACCGACAGCGCGACACGGCCATCGGGCAGGTGCGCCAGCGATGCCGTGCCCGCCTCGAGCGTGCTGCTGGCCAGTCGGTTGCCGCAATACAGCAGGCCGCCCAGACTGACGGGCCGCGCCAGGCCGAAGGGGTGCGGGGTGATACGGTTCCATAGGGCGAGCGCGCGACTGGCGAGGGGCGCATCTGGGCAGGCCGGCTGCAGTGCGCCATCCTGCAGCAGCGTGGCGCCGTCGTAGCGCCAGGTGCGCTCGCCGTTCGACAGCGTCACGCTGCCGGCATCCTGCGCCAGCACGTCAAAGCGCGCGGCGCCGGCCTGGATCTGCTGGCCGCGGACCAGCGGCACGTCGCTGCTGCGCACGCGCGCGTCGCCACGGCGCAGCACGATCGGCTGAACCGGCTCCAGATTGCGCAGCCACCAGGCACCGCTTGCATCGCGCCGCAGGGTCAGCTGGCGCGCGGCGGCGCGCGGCGCGCCCAATTCCGCGCGGCCCAGCACGATCGATGTGCCGGGCTGCAGGCGCACCGCGATCTCGCGCGGCAGCCAGGCGGCAGGCGCGCGCAGGACGGCCAGCAACTGCACGGCGCACAGCAGCGCGAGCAGGATCGTGGCCGTCGCGGCGCCAAAGGACATGCGCTGGCGGCTGCGTGTCATGCTGCGCTCCTGGCTGGCGGCGCGCCAAGCAGGCTGATTGCTTGTCCGAGCAGGCGGCTGATGTCCAGCGCGTGCTGCGGCCGCTCGGCAGGGCTGTCCGCCAGCAGGCGGCGCAGCAGCGCCAGGCCCGGCACGGCGGCCTGGCCCAGATGGCCGGCAAACAGCGTCGCTTCATCGAGCTGTAGCACGGGCGGGCGCGCCTGGTGCGTGGCCAGCAGCGTGGCTGCGCCATTGCGGCCATGCGCTTGCCAGGCCTGGCCGCAGGTGCTGCTGTAACGCAGCAGGCGGCCGCAGACGAGGTAATAGAGGAGGGCGCCCAGGGCGAAATAATCGGTGCGCGCTTCGGTGGCGTAGCCGTCGGGGTCGGGGAAAAACTGTTCCGGCGCCTGCCAGTTGGCGGTACCGGCATAGGTATGGGCGCGCAGGTCGTCAAGGCGGCGATTGGTGCCGAAGTCGGCCAGCTTGAGCGTGTCGGCTGCACGGTCGAGCAACAGGTTGCCGGGTTTCAGGTCGAGGTAGCGCCAGCCGTTGGCGTGCACCTTGGCCAGCGCCTGGTTGACCTGGCCGATCCAGACGAGGGCGCGGACCGGTGCGATCGTGCGACCGGCAGTGGCTTCCTCCGCCAGATAGGCGGCGAGGTCGCCATCGAGCAATTCCAGGGCCAGTGCCGGCAGACCAAGATGCTCGCCGCTGTCGAGCAGGCGCACGATGTGGCGGCCGTCCCATGGCGCCAAGCTCTGCAGGAACGCAATTTCGGTGCGCGCGCTCTCCACCCAGCGGCTGCGCAATGCGTCGGGCGCGCGCGCCATCTGGTCGAGATTGACAAGCTTGAGGGCAACGGCGCCAGTCGCATGCAAGCTGTCAGCACGCCAGACGACGCCATAGGCCGCGCCAGCCAGCGGTTCGCGCAGGCGATACTGGCCGCCGGTGAGCGAAATGACGGTGCCTGCGTCGTACATGGTATCCCCCGAGCATGGCGCAAGGCGCCGATGGGGAAGCAAAGCGGAGGGAAAGAGAAAGGGCTTAAAAAGCTGGGGTCAGGTCTGACATTCGGACACGACCTCGACAGTCCCGGGAAAGAAGAGCCGGGGTCAGGTCTGACATTCGGACACGATCTCGACAGTCGCGTAGCCTGACTTCGCTGGCTAAGGACCACGCCGATACCGGGCAAGACACTATTGGATGTCGCCAAGGCTGAGGCCGTGTCCGAATGTCAGACCTGACCCCAGCTGTTGTTAAGGCTAAGGCTGAGGTCGTGTCCGAATGTCAGACCTGACCCCGGCTGTACTGGCTGTGGGCAAAGAAAAAGCCGCGCGGTGCGCGGCTTTCGGGGTTAGCGGCCGTAGCCGCGGCGGTCGTCGCGGTCCCAGCGGTCATGGCGATCATAACGGTCGCGGCGGTCATGACGGTCCCAGCCACGGCCACCGTCACGGTATTCGACGTAGACGGGACGCGGTTGGACGTACACCGGACGCGATTCCACGTACACCGGGCGTGGCTGGACATACACAGGGCGCTGCTGGACATAGACCGGGCGCTGCTGGACGTATGCCGGTTGCGACTGGTAATACCCGCCGCGATTGTCGTAATAGTTACCGCGATCGCCGTAGTGGCGACGGTCGTCGCGCGAGTGGACGGAGTTGCCCACCGCCGCGCCGATCACACCACCTGCCACGGCGCCGCCGGTGCCGCCGACCGTGTGGCCGACGACTGCACCGAGCACGGCGCCGATGGCCGTATTCGTACCACGATCGCCGGCCATTGCCGCCGGCGATACGGCGACGGCGGCCAGCAGCACAGCACCAAAGGTCTTCGATTTCAACATGGCTTTTCCTTTTTACGCCGGCGGAGATCGGAATGATGTTCTCGCTCACCGGGTAAGAATCACTATATTCTTGGTTCTGAATAGTTCCATCTGCTAATACAGATTTTTACAAGTCATGCCCGGTCTGTAACATCCTCGCTTGCATCTCGGCCCATCCGCCCCATGTAGCTCATATTGCTTTTCATCTATTCCCCTCATGCGCCCAAGCCGAAGCTTTCTCGTTGTTCTGTTCCTGATGGTCGCACTGCTGGTGTATATCGGCGTGCGCCTGCTGCCCGACCTGGCCTTTGGCATGGCCGGCAACCTGATCGCCGGATTGCTGCTGTGCGTGCTGGGTATCCTGGTGCCGGTAGGCTTGATGTCGGCCTCGATGCGCCGGCGCCGCTGGTCGGATGCCGTGGCCTGGGTCGGCTTGTTGTCGATGGGCCTGTTCTCGTCGCTGCTGGTCGCGACGGTGCTGCGCGACCTGGTGCTGCTCGCCCTGACGGTCGTTGGCGCGGTAACGGCGCCGGTGCTGTACATCAGCGCGCTGGCCGTGCCGCTGGTCGCGCTGGCGGTGACGCTGATCGGCTATGCCAACGCGCGCCGGGTTGCCCGCATCGTCAGGGTGGACGTGCCGATCCGCGATTTGCCGGCAGCGCTGCATGGCTACACAATCGCGCAGATTTCGGACGTGCACGTGGGCCCGACCATCAAGCGTGCGTATCTGAATGCCATTGTCGACAAGGTCAATGCACTGGAAGCGGACGCGATTGCCGTCACGGGCGACCTGGTCGACGGCAGCGTACAGCGTCTGGCGCCGCATACTGAACCGCTGGGCCGCCTGCGCGCGGGCGATGGCGTGTACTTTGTGACCGGCAACCACGAGTACTACTCAGGCGCGCTCGAGTGGATTGCCGAAGTGCGGCGCCTGGGCCTGAACGTGCTGATGAACCAGCACGTGATCGTGCACAAGGGCGACGCGCGCCTGATGATCGCGGGCGTGGCCGACTACCATGCCCACCATTTCCACCCCGAGCACAAGAGCGATCCACAACGCGCCTCGGCGGGCGCGCCGGCCGGCATCGGCGCGCGCGTCCTGCTCGCGCACCAGCCACGCAGCGCGACGGCGGCCGCGGCGGCAGGGTTCGATCTGCAACTGTCGGGCCACACTCACGGCGGCCAGTTCTTCCCGTGGAACCTGTTCGTGCCACTGCAGCAGCCGTTCGTGGCTGGCCTGAACCGGGTGCGCGAGATGTGGGTGTACACCAGCCGTGGCACCGGCTACTGGGGGCCGCCCAAGCGCTTCGGGGCGCCTTCGGAGATCACGCTGGTGCGCCTGGTAGCGGCCTGACAGAGAGGCCTGGCCCCGGCCTCCCTGTCAGGAAAGTCGCGGCACAACCTCGCCCGATGCGCTATTGTTTGAATCCTTCCAATAAAGCAAGGATTCCCGCATGAACTTCCCCGTTCGCCATCTTCGCCGCCTTCCCATCCTGTGCGCCATCGCTGGCGCGCTGATCGTCACACCCGTCCTGGCCGCCAGTCCCGGTAACGATCCTGCTGCGCTGGTCAAGATCCGCGACGCGGCGATGACGAGCGACTACGCCTGGCAGCGCACGGAAGACATGACCGACCTGATCGGCCCGCGCCTGTCGGGTTCGCCTGGCGCGGCGGCGGCGGTGACCCAGGTTGCCGAGGCCATGCGCAAGCTGGGCGCGAAGGTGACGTTGCAGCCGGTGAAGGTGCCGCACTGGGTACGCGGGATCGAGACGGGTGAACTGGTCGACTACACGGGCCGGCCAGCCGGCATCACCCAGCGCATCGTGTTGACCGCGCTGGGCGGCTCGGGCGCCACCCCGGTCGACGGCCTGGTCGCGCCAGTGCTCGTGCTCAATAGTTTCGAGGAACTCAAGGCGCGGTCTGCCGAAGTGAAGGGCAAGATCGTGCTGTTCGACGTCGCCTTTGACCAGCACATGGCCGATCGTGGCCTGGCCGGCCCGGCTTACGGCGCGGGCTCGAACTACCGTCGTAACGGCCCGCGCCTGGCGGCCGAGCTGGGCGCTGTCGGCGCACTGGTGCGCTCGGTCGGCGGTGCAGCCTACCGTTTGCCGCACACGGGTTCGTCCGGCTTGGCGGACGATGCGCGCATCCCGTCGGCAGCCGTGACGGCCGAAGATGCCATGCTGATGGCGCGCCTGGCCAAGCGCGGCCCGGTCAAACTGAAACTGGTGCTGACCCCGAAAAACCTGCCCGATGCCGACAGCTTCAATGTGATCGCCGACCTGCCGGGCACGGACAAGCCGGAAGAAATCGTCATCGTCTCGGGCCACCTCGATTCGTGGGATTTGTCGCCCGGCGCGCACGACGACGCCGCCGCCGTGGCCAGCGCGATGGCCGTGTTCGACGTTCTGAAGAAACTCGATTACCGGCCGCGCCGCACGATCCGCTTCATCGCCTGGATGAATGAAGAAAACGGCATGCGCGGCGCGAGCACGTATCTTGCTGCCGAACAGGCGAACGCCGCCAGGCACTTCGGCGCGATCGAGAGCGACAACGGTGTGGGTCGCCCGTTCGGCCTGCGCGCCAGTGTGACGCCACAGTCGGTCAAGCTGTTCGCGCCCCTGCAATCGGCCCTGCAACCGATCGGCGCCGGCGTGTTCCAGCGCCAGGACGTTCTGGCGACGGGCGACCTGGCCGGCCTGGAACGGGCAGGCGTGCCAAGCTTTGCGCCGATCGTCGATACGGCAAACTATTTTGACATCCACCACACGCCGGCCGATACGCTGGACAAGGTCGATCCCGACAGCTTGCGCCGTAACGTCGCGCTGATGGCAGCGACGGCCTGGTACCTGGCCAATATGGAGCAGCCGATCGGCCGCTCCAGCGTACCGGCGCCGTGACGCGGGGCAGGTTGCGGGTCAGGCGGCCGTACTGATCCGCCGTACCGCGCGCGCATGCCCGCGGTACGGCCGGCCGTAGATGGTCTGAATGCCGCTGGCGAAATTCTGGCCCCAGACCAGCTGGGCGCGCGTGGCATGCGGCTCGCTGGACCAGTACCAGTCGCGCTGGAACGATTCGCGCAGGTTGGCGAACAGCAGCGCCAGTTCGCGCCTTGTTGGCAGGGCGCCGCCCTGGCTGGCGGCCCAGTCGGCGGCGGTCGGCCAGCTGACGTCCGCGCTGTCGCCTGGCAGCAAGACGAGGTGGTAGTCGGGATCGTCTTTGCCCAGGATGAGACCAGCGTATTCTTCACCCTCTTGCAGCAGGCCCCGGATTTGCATGTATTCGCCCATGGATTCACCTCACGTGTGGTAGCAATCCGTTAAGACTGCCGAACCCGACGTTTGGTTGCATTCCCGGTTCGATCCAGATCAACCATGTGCCAGGTGCCACGACACTGGTGCCGCCCGGCGCTGCGGGCGTTCGGCTCAGGCGTCGCTGTCGATGGGTTGCGCGAGCCCGGCGCCACCGGTGCCAGCGCGATTGACCTGCGTGCTCACTTCGTGCCAGGCGAACGCGTCAGGAGGCAGGGCGGCCGAGCGCGCCAGCGCCAGCGCCTCATCGCTCGACAGCGCCGGATCGAGCCAGCGTTCCGCATCCTGCGCATCCAGCACCACCGGCCGCCGGTCGTGGATATCCAGCATGCCGCCCGAGGCATCGTCGGTCACGATGACAAAACCCGCCTCGGCGCGATTTTCAGTAAAGCTGCCGAAGTTGGCCAGCGCCAGCATGAACAGCGGCGCACCGTCCTTGCGGTGAATGTGCCACGGCTGCTTGCTGCCTTTCTCGCCCGTCCATTCGTACCAGCCAGAGGCCGGCACCAACGCGCGCCCGGACTTCAGCAGCCCGCGCCAGTAGCGGTTGTCCAGCTTGTCCAGCCGCGCGTTGATGGTCACCGGCACCTTGCCTTTGGCCCAGCGCGCCTGATAACTCCAGTACACGTCGTCGATTCGCCGTTCGCCGTCCTGCAGATGCAGCACAGGGCGATACGTGCCGGGCGGCACGTTATAAGCCGGTTCGGATTCGCTGTCATACACGGCGTCAAGCCAGCCGATGACGCTGGCGTAATAACGGGCCGTTTGGCTTTGGTCAAGTCGTCCACACATGCGGGGCATGGTAGCGCAACGCGGGCGGATGCGTCGCACCGCGTTCGGCAGGCGCGCGGCGCGTGTGGCATTTGGCCGCAGCACGCCGCAATGGTATGCTCAGGAATACAACGATTGATGAGGAGCAGGTATGGCAGCAGGTTGGTGGACAGTATTAAGAACCGTTCCCTGGAGCGACGTGATCAGTGCGGCGCCGCAGGTAGCAAATGGCGCGCGGCGGTTGTGGGACACGGTCAACCGCAACCGGCAGGGCATGCCCGATGAGCCGATGGGCGTGGCGCCCGGGATGGCGGGGCAAGAAGAAGACGTGTTCGATATCCTGATCCGCAGCGTCGAGCGCAATGATGCCGAGATCACCGACCTGCGCAACCAGATGCGCTCGGCGTCCGAAATCATCGCCAACCTGGCCGACCAGAATGCGCAGCTCATCGCCAAGATGGATGCTCAGCGCCAGAAGATGACGTGGATGGGCGTCACCGCAGCGCTGTCCGGCCTGCTGTCGGTCGTGGCGCTCGTGCTCGTGGCCGTGCGCACCTGATCAACCAAGGGCCTTCATGAAAGTCGTCCTGATTTGCGCGACGTTGTTCATCTTCTTTTCGATGCTGATGAACAGCGCGCGCAAGCGTGGCAAGCTCGGCGATAACGCCAACCGCGCCGTCACCGGCCTGGCCACGTCGATGCGCATCTTCGTCTACGGCCTGTTGTGTTGCGTCGTGATCCTCTGCTGCGCGATGGCCTGGCACATGCTCGGCCAGCAAGCTTGAGGCGGTAATGACGCCAACGCCCGGTCTGGCGCCCGGACTCGTATCCCGTGCGCTCGATCTGCTCGATTGCGGCGTGATCGTGCTCGATGCGCAAGCCTGCATCGTCCACTGGAACGCCTGGCTGGTCCCGCGCTGCGGCCGCGGCGCGGCGCGCGTCATCGGCCATCCGTTGATCGAGGTGTTTACCAGCCTGCGCGGCTCGCGCGTCGAAGCCGCGGTGCAGGCGGCACTGAGCTATGCAACAACGACCGCCCACGTGCCAGACGCCAGCGCCCGCAACCCTTTCCCGCTACGCCGCGCCGGCAATTTCGACGGCGACCTGATCGACCAGGCCGTGGCAGTCACGCCGTTCGACGATGGCGGGGAACGTTTTTGTCTCATTGAAATCCGCGATATCAGCGACACGTCAGAGCGTGAACGGCGCCTGCTGGAACACGCCGAAGCAATGCGGGCGCGCTCGTTCATCGATGGCCTGACCGGCATCGCCAACCGTCGCCAGTTCGACGTCACGCTAACGCGTGAACTGCGCCGCGCCCAGCGGGCCGATGCGCCGCTGGCGCTGCTTATGGTCGATATCGACACATTCAAGGCCTATAACGATCACTTTGGCCACCAGGAAGGTGACGCTTGCCTGATCCGCGTGGCGCAGGAGATCGCAGGCATCCTGAAGCGACCCGCCGACCTGGCCGCGCGCTACGGCGGCGAAGAATTCGCGGCCATCCTGCCCGGTACGACATGCGAGCAGGCGCGTGCGATGGCCGAGCGCATCCGCGCCCACATCGCTGCATTGCAGCTGCAGCAGGCCCCTGATGCGTGCCATCCCCACGTCACCATCAGCGTGGGTGCGGCCGCCTTCGACCGCGCCCGCCTGAATGACGAAGCGGCACTGATCGCCGCCGCGGACCAGGCGCTGTACGCCGCCAAGGATGGCGGGCGCAACTGCGTCGTCGTCGACGGCGACTAGACCGGCAGCGGCATCTTTTCCAGCAGCTTGTCGAGCGTGACCGGATACTCGCGCACCCGCACGCCAGTGGCGTTGTAGACCGCGTTGGCAATCGCTGCCGCCACGCCGCACAGCCCCAGTTCACCCACACCCTTGGCTTTCATCGGCGACGAATACGCGTCTTCTTCATCGAGGAAGATCACGTCCTGGTGCGGGATGTCGGCATGCACCGGCACCTCGTAGGTCGCCATATCGTGGTTGGCAAAAAAGCCCAGGCGTTTGTCGACCACCAGGTGCTCCATCAGCGCGCCGCCCACGCCCATCGTCATCGAGCCGATCACCTGGCTGCGCGCCGACTTCGGATTCAGGATGCGGCCCGCCGCGCAGACGGCCAGCATGCGCCGCACGCGCGTCTCGCCCGTGACGGAATCGACCGCGACTTCAACGAAATGCGCGCCAAAGGTCGAGAGCTGGTTCTTTTTCGCCAGCTCACCGAATTCGATGACGTCTTCGGCCACCAGTTCGCCACCCTCGGCGGCCTTGGCCAGCGCCTGGCTGGCGCCACCAGCGCGCACGACGCCGTCGGCAAACACCGGGTCCGTCATGTTCAACCTGGCGGCGATCTGTTCGCGCAACTTGACGCAGGCGGCGTACACGCCGGCCGTCGCGCTGTTGGCGCCGAACTGGCCACCCGAGCCGGCGGAGACGGGAAAGTCCGAGTCGCCCAGGATGACTTTCACGCGCTCGAGCGGCAGGCCCAGCATCTCGGCGGCCGTCTGCGCAATGATCGTGTAGCTGCCGGTGCCGATGTCGGTCATGTCCGTTTCCACGGTCAGGATGCCGTCCGTGCCCAGGCGCACGCGCGCGGCCGACTTGACCACGGGGCTGTTGCGAAAGGCCGCCGCAACACCATGACCGATCAGCCACTGGCCTTCGCGGACTTGGGCCGGTTTGGCATTGCGTGCTTTCCAGCCGAAGCGTTCGGCCCCGGTGCGCAGGCATTCGACCAGGCGCCGTTCCGAAAACGGGCGGTTCGGCTTTTCCGGGTCGACCTTGGTGTCGTTCAGGATGCGCAGCTGTACCGGGTCCATCCCGAGCTTCTCGGCCAGTTCGTCCATCGCGATTTCCAGCGCCATCAGGCCCGGCGCCTCGCCCGGAGCCCGCATCGAATTGCTCTCCGGCAGATCGAGCACGGCCAGGCGGGTCGTCGTCATCCGGTGCGCGCCCGCATACAGCAGGCGCGTTTGCTGCGTGGCGACCTCGGGCCGGCCGCCCGGCAGGTTGCCGTTCCACGTTTCGTGGCCGATGGCCTGGATGCGCCCATCGCGCCCCACGCCGATGCGCAGGCGCTGGATGGTCTTGGGCCGGTGCGTCGTGTTGTTGAAGATCTGGTGGCGCTGCAGGGCCACCTTGACCGGGCGACCGGCGGCGCGGGCGCCCAGCGCGGCCAGCACGGCGTCGGTGCGCAGGAACAGCTTGCCGCCGAAGCCGCCACCGATATAGGGCGCAACGACGCGCACCTTGTGCTTGCCGATATTCAGCGTTTTGGCCAGATCGGTGCGGCACCAGTCGACCATCTGGGTCGAGGTCCAGACCGTGAGCTTGTCACCGTCCCAGCGCGCCGTGGTCGCATGTGGCTCCATCATCGCGTGCGCCTGGTCGTGCGTCGTGTAGGTGGCGTCGAGCTTGACCGGGGCGCTGTCGAACATGCGTTCAAAGTCGCCCACACGCGTGTCGGGCGGATAGTCGCGTTCGGGCTTGGGCGGCACGCCGCTGTCCTTGACGCTGGCCAGATCGAAGCTGGCCCTGGCCTCGCGGTAGCTGACCTTGACCAGATGGGCGGCGGCGCGCGCCTGCTCGAATGTGTCGGCCACCACGAGGGCGACGGCCTGATGATAGTGCATGATTTCGGGCCCGCCCAGCAGCAGGGCGGTGTTCTTCTGGCCCTTGCCCAGTTTGCCGGCGTTGGCGGCAGTGACAACGGCCAGCACGCCAGGCGCGCGGCGGGCTGCCGTGTCGTCGATGGCGAGGATGGTGCCTTTGGCAATCGTCGCGCCGACCATCACGCCGTGGGCGGCATCCGGGACGGTCGCGTGGTGTTCATAGGCATACGGTGCCTGGCCGGTGCACTTGAGCGGGCCATCGACGCGGTCGTACGGCTTGCCCACGTGGCGCAGCGTGTCGATGGGATTGGTGGTGGCAGGGGTATTGAATTTCATGGGCTCAGCCTTTATTCGCCTCCGCATGGCGCGGGGGAGGGGTTCGGTGCACCGGAAAAAACAGAGGAGCGCCTCATGTCCGCCAGGGACGGCGAACATGAGGGCAGGGGAACTTCATGGCAAGCGGCGTGTTGCCGCTGCCATTGGCACGTCAATCGAGCATCAAGCCGACAGCGGCATCTTTTCGATCAGCTTGTCGAGCGTGATCGGGTACTCGCGCACGCGCACGCCAGTCGCGTTGTAGATCGCGTTGGCAACTGCCGCAGCGACACCGCACAGACCCAGCTCGCCGATACCCTTGGCCTTCATGGGCGACGAGATTTCGTCTTCTTCCTTCAGGAAGATGACTTCCTGGTGCGGCACGTCGGCGTGCACCGGCACCTCGTAGGTTGCCATGTCGTGGTTGGCGAAGTAGCCCAGGCGCTTGTCGACCACCAGGTGCTCCATCAGCGCGCCGCCGATACCCATCGTCATGCCGCCGATGACCTGGCTGCGTGCCTGCATCGGGTTCAGGATACGGCCTGCTGCGCAGACGGCCAGCATGCGGCGCACGCGGGTTTCGCCCGTGATCGAATCGACCGCGACTTCGACGAAGTGCGCGCCGAAGCTCGACAGCTGGTTTTTCTTGTCCAGGCCGCCGGAGAATTCGATCGTGTCTTCACCAACGAGCTCACCACCCGCTGCCGCCTTGGTCAGCGGCTGGCTGTTGCTGCCCACGCGCACGGTGCCATCGACGAATTCGGCGTCGGCTTCGTTCACGCCCAGCTTGGCGGCAACCTGCTCGCGCAGCTTGACGCAGGCTGCGTAGACGCCCGACGTGGAGCTGTTGGCACCCCACTGGCCACCCGAACCCGCCGATGCCGGGAATGCGGAGTCGCCCAGGCGCACATCGATGCGATCAAGCGGCACGCCCAGCATTTCGGCCGTGGTCTGCGCGATGATCGTGTAGCTACCGGTACCGATATCGGTCATGTCGGTTTCCACCGTCACGCGGCCATCCGTGCCCAGCTTGACGCGGGCGCCCGATTTCATCACCGGGCTGTTACGGAAGGCGGACGCCACGCCGTGGCCGATCAGCCAGCGGCCTTCGCGGACCTGGCCCGGCTTCGGATTGCGCTTGGCCCAGCCGAACTTGTCGGCGCCCATGCGCATGCACTCGATGAAGCGGCGCTCGGAGAACTTGCGGATCGGCTTTTCGGGATCGACCTTGGTGTCGTTCAGGATGCGGAACTGGACCGGGTCCATGTTCAGCTTCTCGGCCATCTCGTCCATCGCCACTTCGAGCGCCATCATGCCCGGCGCTTCGCCCGGTGCGCGCATCGCGTTGCCTTCCGGCAGATCGAGCTCGGCCACGCGGGTGGTGGTCATGCGGTCCGGACCGGCGTACAGCAGGCGCGTTTGCCCGGTCGCCGTTTCGGCGCTGCCTTTTGGCAGGTTGCCGTTCCAGGTTTCGTGGCCGATGGCCATGATGCGACCGTCACGGCCGGCGCCGATGCGGATGCGCTGGATCGTCGCCGGACGGTGCGTCGTGTTGTTGAAGATGAGGTGGCGGTGCAGGGAGACCTTGACCGGACGCTTGGCCGCGCGCGCGCCCAGGGCTGCCAGCAGCGCATCGGCGCGCAGGAACAGCTTCGAGCCGAAGCCGCCGCCGACGTACGGCGAAACCACGCGCACTTTGTCCTTGCCAACGCCGAGCGTCTTGGCCAGGTCGCTGCGGCACCACGCCACCATCTGGTTCGACGTGTAGACGGTGACCTTGTCGCCTTCCCAGAAGGCGGTCGACGCATGCGGCTCCATCATCGCGTGCGATTGGTCGGGCGTGTGGTAAGTGGCGTCGAGCTTGACGGGCGACGTTTCGAAACCGCGCGCGAAGTTACCGGCCTTGGTGTCTGGCGGATCCTGTTCGCCGGTCGGCTTGACGGCATTGCCTTTTTCGGCGGCCAGGTCGAAGCGACCCTTCTGGACCGTGTAGTTGACCTTGACCAGGTGCGCAGCGGCGCGCGCCTGCTCGAACGTTTCGGCCACCACCAGCGCGACGGCCTGGTGATAGTGCTCGATGTTCGGGCCGGCCAGCAGGTGGGCGGTGTTCATGTCACCCTTGCCCAGCTTGCCGGCGTTCTCTGCCGTGACAACGGCCAGTACGCCCGGTGCGCGGCGCGCCGCCTCGATATCGATCGATGCGATGCGGCCCTTGGCGATGCCGGCGCCGACGACAAAGCCCTGGGCGGCGTTCGGCACTTCCTTGTGGTGCTCGTACGCGTACGGCGCACTGCCGGTCGTCTTGAGCTTTCCGTCGATGCGGTTGGTTGGCTGACCGACATAGCGCATGCGGTCAATCGGATTGGTGGTTGCTGGAGTAATGAATTTCATGGCTTAGGCTTTCTTTGCGTCTTGCATTGCTGCGGCCAAAATACGGTGGACCAAAGGCACCTTGAAGGCATTCTCTTCGGTGGTCTTCGCGCCGGCCATCAGGCGATCGGCCACGGCCTTGGCACCCGCGCCCATCTGCTGCTCGGCGGCTTCGACGCGCCATGGCTTGTGGGCCACGCCGCCGACGGCCACGCGACCGGTGCCATCCGGCAGGATCACGGTGGCAACCGATATCAGCGCGAACGCGTACGACGCGCGGTCACGCACTTTTTTGTACGCGTGCACGCCGCCCAGTGGCTTTGGCAGGGTGACGTAGGTGATCAGTTCACCCGGTTCGAGCACCGTTTCGATGTGCGGGGTATTGCCCGGCAGGCGGTGGAAGTCGGCGATCGGGATCGTGCGCTTGCTGCCATCGGCGCGCACGGTCTCGACTTCGGCATCCAGCAGGCGCATGGCTACCGCCATGTCACTCGGGTGCGTGGCGATGCAGGCGTCGCTCGTGCCGACCACGGCCAGGTTGCGGGTGAAACCGCCGATGGCGGCGCAACCGCTGCCCGGCTGGCGCTTGTTGCACTTTTGCGCGGTGTCGTAAAAGTACGAGCAGCGGGTGCGCTGCAGCAGGTTGCCCGACGTCGTTGCCTTGTTGCGCAACTGGGTCGAGGCGCCCGACAGCAGGGCGCGCGACAGCACGGCGTAATCCTTGCGCACGCGTGGGTCGGATGCCAGATCGGTATTGCGCACGAAGGCGCCGATGCGCAGGCCGCCGTTGGCGGTGGGCTCGATCTTGTCGAAGCCCAGTTTATTGACGTCGACCAGGGCGCCCGGTGTTTCGATCTCGAGCTTCATCAGGTCGAGCAGGTTGGTGCCGCCGGCGATGAAACGTGCGCCTGGCGTGCGGGCGACGGTTTGCGCGGCCTGTGCAGGCGTGGTGGCGCGTTGGTAAGTAAAGACCTTCATGCTTTGACCCCTCCGACTTCCTTGATGGCGTCGATGATGTTGGAGTAGGCGCCGCATCGGCAGATATTGCCGCTCATGCGCTCACGGATTTCTTCCACGGTCATCTGTGGCTTGGCGTTGAGGTCGGCCGTGACGTGGCTTGGCATGCCGGCGCGAATTTCTTCGATCACCGACACGCTGGCACAGATCTGGCCCGGGGTACAGTACCCGCACTGGTAGCCGTCGTGCTTGACGAAGGCAGCCTGCATCGGGTGCAGTTTGTCCGGCGTGCCGAGGCCTTCGATCGTCGTGATCTTGGCGCCGTCGTGCATGATTGCCAGCGACAGGCACGAGTTGATGCGGCGGCCATCCATGATGATGGTGCAGGCGCCGCACTGGCCCTGGTCGCAGCCTTTTTTCGAGCCGGTCAGGTGCAGGTGCTCACGCAGCGCGTCGAGCAGCGTCGTGCGCGTGTCGAGTTCGAGCGTGACGTCCTTGCCGTTGACGTTGAAGGAGACGCCGACCTTGACCGGCTCCGGGTTGGCGGCCGGGGCGTTGGCCGCCGGCTGCGCGTTTGCGCCCGGCATTGCCACGGCCGAGGCCGATACCGCGCCGGCGATCAATACATCGCGCCGGGACAGCTTGATTTCCCTGAATTGTTCCATGTTTGGAAGTTCCTTCTATACAGTACGTTGTTCACCGTGGCGTTGGCATCGATACGATGGTGCCGCCCAGGCGAAAAGAAATGACAAGATAATGAATTGATTTTATGTCAGCTTGCCGGAAGGCCGCGCTCCCTTGAAACCTGAAGCACTTTGTCCGAATAGCCACAATGACTGTGGGTGTTCCAGGCAGCGCAGCCACTAACACCCGAGTTGCTCCACGTAGTACAATCCGGGCGGCGCGGGCATGGCGAAATTGGTAGACGCATCAGACTTAAAATCTGCCGCCGTGAGGCGTGCCGGTTCGATTCCGGCTGCCCGCACCACGAATTACGCAGTAACTACTCAGTAACTACTCAGTAACGACTCAGTGAGATCCCACGCGATCTTTCACGCGCCAACGCGCATCGACACGCCGTCAACGCGACTGGGCATGCACATGGCCAGCGCAGGCACCGGCAGCCGCAGCGTCCGGATGGTGTAGCATGCCATCCGGCACATCAGTGACAGCGCCGCACGACGACCACCCCCCCGTACGACAAGCAAGGACCCGAATTGAATATCACGATCAACGACGAATTGCGTGCTTTCGTCGATCCGCTCACCGCCATCGAACGCGAGGCGCTCGAGCGCAGCCTGCTCGCTGAAGGTTGCCGCGACGCATTGGTACTGTGGCGCGATACCCTGATCGACGGCCATAACCGCTACGAATTGTGCCAACAGCATGGCATCCCGTTTCGCACCGTCCACAACAACAGCTTCGACACCATCCAGGACGTCATGCTGTGGATGATCGACAACCACCTGGCGCGCCGCAGCGTGTCGGACTTCCAGCGCGGCGTGCTGGCACTGAAGAAAAAAGAGATCGTCACTGCGCGCGTGGCCGAGCGCCCGGTCGATGAAGCAGCCGATGCCGACGCGGCGCCGGATGCCGCCTCGCCGCCCTGGAACACGCGCGAGGATGTCGCGCGCGCGGCGCGCGTGTCGAGCAACACGATCAGCCAGATCGAACGCATCCAGAAAGCCGCTACGCCCGAGCTGCGCGAAGCCGTGCGCGCCGGCACCATCTCGATCAATGCCGCCGCCAATGTCGCGCAGTTGCCCGAGTCGGCGCAGCTGGCCGCGGTGGCCGGCGGGCGCAAGGAACTGCAGCAGGCCGCGCGCCAGGTGCGCGAACAGAAAAGCGCCGCCCGCCCGCGCAAAGAGAAAGAAGTGCTCGATCCGGCTGACGAGCTGGCCACGCTGCGCAGCGAACGCGCTGCGATGAAAGACCGCCTGGCGACGCTGCTGACCGAAAACGAACGCCTCAAACAACGCCTCGTCAACGCCGGTCTCGGCGCAGACTAATCCCGCCACGCCCTGAAGGAGCCAGCCCCCATGCCCACGTCACGTTCGTTCACGCCGGCATTGCTCGGCTTGCTCCTGATCGGCGCCGCCGCACCATCGCTGGCCGTCGCGCCGAAGAAGACGCCGATTGCGGCGCCCGCCGCACAGGCCGCGCCGAGCGCCGACACGGTCGCGCGCTGGAAGGCGACAGCCGAGCGGGTGACGATCCTGCGTGACAAATGGGGCATTCCGCACGTGTTCGGTCGCACCGATGCCGACACCGTGTTCGGCACGCTGTACGCGCAGGCCGAGGACGATTTCAACCGTATCGAGCTTAATTACATCAATGCGATGGGGCGCCTGGCCGAGGTCGAGGGCGAGGCCGAGATCTGGCGCGACCTGCGCATGAAGCTGTACGTCCAGCCGGCCGCCATGCAGGCGCAATATGCTGCCAGTCCCGCCTGGCTGCAGAACCTGATGAAGGGCTTTGCTGATGGCCTGAACTATTATCTGTACACGCATCCAGAGGTCAAGCCCAAGCTCCTGACCCACTTCGAGCCGTGGATGGCGCTGGCTTTCAGCGAAGGCAGCATCGGCGGCGACATCGAGTCGATCGAGCTGGCCGACCTGGCCGCGTTCTATGGCAAGCCCCCCGCAGTGGCGCAACCGAATGCACAACTGAGCGCACCACCGGGCACACAAGCGGGCACACAACTGACTGCCCAGCGCCATGACCCGCGCGGCTTCGCCCCCGAACCGCGCGGCTCGAACGGCTTTGCCATCGCGCCGAAACTGAGCGCCAATGGCCGCGCGCTGTTGATGATCAACCCGCACACGTCGTTCTACTTCCGCCCCGAAGTGCACATGGTCAGCGAAGAGGGCCTGAATGCCTACGGCGCCGTGACCTGGGGCCAGTTCTTCATCTATCAGGGCTTCAACGACAAGCTGGGCTGGATGCACACGTCCGGCGGCGGCGACGTCATCGACGAGTACCTGGAAACGATCGTCGACCGCAATGGCGAGTTCTTCTATAAATACGGCAAGCACGAGGCCCCGATGCGCAAGGTCGCGATCGCGCTGCCGTACAAACTGCCCGATGGCACGATGGCCAGCCGCAGCGTCACTGCCTACTTCACGCACCACGGCCCGGTCGTGCGCGCCGAGGGCGGCAAGTGGGTGTCGGTCAAGCTGATGGACGACCCCGTCAATGCGCTGACGCAGTCGTACACCCGGACCAAGGCGCGCGACTACAGCGCGTTCTACAAGGCCATGGAGCTGCGCACCAATGCGTCCAACAACACGGTGTATGCCGATGCGAAGGGCAATATCGCTTACTTCCACGGCAACTTCATCCCGAAACGCGACCCGCGCGTGGACTGGACCCGCCCGGTGGATGGCAGCAATCCCGTCAACGAATGGCAGCGTCTGCACGAGATCGACGAGACCATCACGCTGTTCAACCCGGCCAGCGGTTACATCTTCAATACCAACAACTGGCCGTGCACGGCGGCCGGCGTGAGCAGCCCCAAGTGCGCGAACTATCCGTCGTACATGTGGTCGCTGCCCGAGAATGCGCGTGGCCGCAATGCCGCGCGCGTGTTCAAAGAGGCGAAGGGGCTCGACATCGACGGCCTGATCGCGGCCTCGTACGACACGCGCCTGCAGGCGTTCGAGCCGCTGGTGCCGGCTGTTATTGCCGACTATGACGCCTTGCCGCCGGAAGACCCGCGCAAGGCGGCACTGGCCGAGCAAATCGATGCACTGCGCAGCTGGAACATGCGCTACGCCATCGATTCCGTGCCGACGTCGCTGGCCGTCTACTGGGGCCAGGACCTGGTGGCCCAGCACGGCGCGCGCGCAAAAGGTGAGTCGATCCCGCCGGTCGACTATATCGCCCAGCGTTTGAGCCCGGCGGACCGGCTCGACGGCTTGCTGCGCGCGTCGGACAAGCTGACCGCCGACTTTGGCGACTGGCGCACGCCGTGGGGCGAGATCAACCGCTTCCAGCGTCTGTCGGGCGCGGTCGACCAGCAATACGACGACAGCAAGCCCAGCATTCCGGTGCCGTTCCCGTCGGCCAACTGGGGTTCGCTGGCCTCGTTCGGCATGTCGGCCAAACAAACCACGAAGCGCATCTATGGCGACCGCGGCAACAGCTTTGTCGCTGCCGTCGAATTCGGCCCGAAGGTGCGCGCCAAGAGCATCCTGGCGGGCGGCCAGAGCAGCGATCCCCGTTCGCCGCACTTCAACGATCAGGCCGCCATGTATGCGCGCGGCGAGTTCAAGGATGTGCTGTTCTACAAGGAAGACATCGAGCGCAATCTCGAGCGGAAATACCATCCGGGCAAGTGAAGATCAGGCGGCGATGGGCTGGCGATGCAGGTTGCCGGCACGCTATAATCGCAGCCTTCGTGGCATCGGATAGACAGGCAGGACAGGGCAGTGGCCAAACTTTATTTCAGGTACTCGGCGATGAACGCCGGCAAATCGACCGCCCTGTTGCAGGTCGCGCACAACTACGAAGAGCAGGGCCAGCAGGTCAAGCTCTACACGGCGGCGATCGACAACCGCTACGGCGTCGGCGTGATCACGTCGCGCCTTGGCGCGCAGCGTTCGGCCGAAGTCTTTCACGCGGACACCAATTTCCTCGACCAGGTCGAGAACGTCGCGTGCCTGTTGGTAGATGAGTCGCAATTTCTCACGGCGGCCCAGGTCAGCCAGCTGCACCAGCTGGCCCAGCTGCGTGGCGTGCCCGTCATCTGCTACGGCTTGCGCAGCGATTTTCGCGGCGAGCCATTCCCCGGCTCGGCTTATCTGCTGGCGCTGGCCGACGATATCGAGGAAATCAAGAACATCTGCACCTGTGGCAAGAAGGCGACGATGAATATCCGCGTCGATGAGCAGGGCCGCCGGATCCGCGAAGGCGAGCAGGTCAGTATCGGCGGCAACGAAAGCTACCGCCAGGCCTGCGGGCGCTGCTTCTACGCACGCTGACGTGATGCTCGCCGGTTGCAGCGTCTGGCTTCCCGCCGCCGCCTGCGCCGTGGCCGCGCCATCGCTCGACATCCTGATCTACCTGATTCCGTCGGCGGCGCTGGCCTTCCTGCTGTGGATCGCCTCGGCCGCGCATCCGGTCTTTTTCGTGTTCACCGCCGCTGGCACGCTGTGCCACGAGCTGGCGCACTTCTCGGTGGGGCTGCTCACCAATGCCGAACCGGTCGGGATGAGCGTGCTGCCGCGCCGCATCAAGCGCGCGAAGGGCAGCAAGGCGGGCGGACACAACTGGGAACTGGGCTCGGTCACGTTCGCCAACCTGCGCTGGTACAACGCAGCGCCGGCCGCGCTGGCGCCGCTCTTGGTGCTGTTCGTGCCGGTGGGTGTGGCATGGTGGCGTACACGCCACGGGCTGGCGTTCGAGCCGGTCGACCTGGCGTTGATGCTGTTTCTGGCGCCACAGTTCCTGTCGTTCTGGCCGTCGCCCGTCGACTGGAAGCTTGCCGCGCGGTCGTGGCCGTGGGCGCCGCTGCTGGTGGTGCTTGCGCTGCTCTGGTACTACGGCGGCGCGCTGATGGCGCTTGTCAAAGGGTAAATACAGGAGCGAAAGCAGGCTTACGGCAACCTTAATTGACCGTATTTGCGATGGCGCAAGCGGGTCAGGCTGCCTCTTGCGCGCCGTTCTACCTGTAGAATGGACCGAAAAGCGCGGTATGGCAGGTTTGCCTTGCGCCATGCCGTAACCGCAACAGGAATCCCGTTCGGAGAATCGCAGAATGAAGAAGCACGTGCTCCTCGCCGCCATGGCGTTTGCCATGTCCGCCCATGTGGTGACCGCGCAGCCCGAGAAATCCGCTGCCGTCGCAACGCCACCGGCTCCGGCCAAGCCCGCCGATTCGGCGAAGTCTGCAGCCAAGCCGGCCGGCAAATCCGCCACCCCGGCCATTCCCGCCGACATGAAGCCCATCGCCGCACAGACCCAGGCCGCGCTGTGGGCCTCGCGCGTGCTGGGCCGCTACCACTACAGCCCCGTCCCACTCGACGACGCCATGTCGGCCAAGATCTTCGATAAATACTTCGAGGGCCTCGACAGCGAAAAACTGTACTTCGTGCAAGCTGACCTCGACAGCTTCGGCGCCCTGCGCACGAAGATGGACGACGCCATCAACAATGAAGACCTGAGCGCGCCGTTCTCGATCTACAACATGTACCAGAAGCGCTTCGGCGAACGCATGGCGTATGCGCGTAGTCTGCTCAAAGGCAACTTCGACTTCTCGACCGACGAGACGATGCAGCTCGACCGCGAAAAAGCGTCATGGGCCAAGAGCGAAGACGAAATCCACGATCTGTGGCGCAAGCGCGTCAAGAACGACTGGCTGCGCCTGAAGCTCGCTGGCAAGGACGATAAATCGATCCGCGAAACGCTCGACAAGCGCTATGAGAACTACGTCAACCGCATCGGCAAGCTGAACAACGAAGACGTGTTCCAGATGTTCATGAACGCGTACGCCACCGCCATCGAGCCGCACACCAACTATCTGGGCCCGCGCTCGGCCGACAACTTCGATATCGCGATGCGTCTGTCGCTCGAAGGCATCGGCTGCGTGCTGCAGTCGCGCGACGACTACACGATCATCCGCGAAGTCGTCCCTGGCAGCCCGGCCGAAAAGTCCGGCAAACTCAAGGTGGGCGACCGCATCGTCGGCGTCGCACAGGGCAATGCGCCATTCACCGACGTGCTCGGCTGGCGCCTGGACGACGTCGTCGCGCTGGTGCGCGGCGAAAAAGGTACCACGGTGCGTCTGGACGTGATTCCGGGCGATGGCGGCGTCGATGCCAAGCACGTGAGCGTGTCGATGGTCCGCAACAAGATCAGCATGGAAGAGCAGGCTGCCAAGAAGTCGATCATCAAGGTCAAGGAAAACGGCGTCGAGCGCCGCATCGGCGTGATCGCGCTGCCGACCTTCTATCAAGACTTCGAAGGCCGCCGCAAGGGTGAGAAAGACTTCCGCAGCGCCACGCGTGACGTCGAGCGCATCCTCGTCGAGCTCAAGAAAGACAAGGTCGACAATGTCCTGATCGACTTGCGCAACAACGGCGGCGGCTCGCTGACCGAGGCGGTCGAACTGACGGGCCTGTTCATCGATAAGGGCCCGGTCGTCATGCAGCGCACGGCCGAAGGCCGCGTCGAAGTCGAAAGCGACGTCAAGGCCGGCCTGGCGTGGGATGGCCCGATGGGCGTGCTGATCAACCGTGGTTCGGCGTCGGCCTCCGAGATTTTTGCGGCGGCGATCCAGGATTACGGCCGCGGCCTCGTCATCGGCGAGCCGAGCTTCGGCAAGGGCACGGTCCAGACGCTGATCGACCTCGACCGCTTCGCACCGGGTGAAAAAGCCCGTTACGGCGAGCTGAAGATGACGATTGCCCAGTTCTTCCGTATCAATGGCGGTACCACGCAGCTGCGCGGCGTGACGCCGGACATCAAGCTGCCGGTCATGACCGATCTCGACAGCTTCGGCGAATCGTCGTACGACAATGCGCTGCCATGGGTGGCCATCAAGCCGGCCACGTACATGCCGGCGGGCGACCTGAAAGAACTGGTGGCGCCGCTGCAGCAACGGCATGAAGCGCGCATCGCCAAGGACAAGGACTTCCAGTTCCTGCAGGAAGACATCGCCGAGGTGCTCAAGCTGCGCAAGGAAAACGTGATCTCGCTGAACGAAACCGTGCGCCGCAAGGAGCGCGATACGCAGGATGCCCGCTCGAAGCTGCGTGAAGCCCGCCTGGGTGGCACGTCGGCGACGCCGGACGAACCTGTCAGCGGTCCGGGCAGCAAGGAAAAGCGCGCCGAAGCGCCCGATCCGACCAAGGCCAAGAAATCGGTTGTCGCCGTGCGTGGTACGCCGCGCCAGGATGACGGTCTGCAGGCGGACGAGCGTAATCTGCAATCCGAGCTGGCTGCCGAAAAAGCGGCCAAGGATGCCAAGGACGTGATGCTGCAAGAAACGGCCAACATCCTGGCCGACGAGGTGGGGATGCTCAAGACGGACATGCGGATGGCGTCGCGCGTGATGCCGTACATGGTCGTTGTTCCAACGGCTGGGGCCACTGCCAGCGCGACCGCCAAGTAGGCTTCGTGTTCCGGGGCGGCAGTTTGCCCCGGCTGATCAGGGCTGCATCCTTCGGGCTGCAGCCCTGTTGCGTTAACGCCGCCGGTGCCGGTGATGGGGGATGCGCCAGCAAGCCGATCCGGTCTTTGTCAGTCTGTAATCGTGCAAATCCGCATGTCGGTGCCGTTTCGCTATCGCGCGAGCGTGACACTGACGCCAAAAGCCGACACATTTTAATTCCTTGAGTCAATTTATATTCTTTCTGGCATAGAATCTACACTGCGAGAATTTGACCAAGGAACGGTATGGCAAGGCCAGAGAAAGTACGTCTCGGCGAAGTATTGATGCAACAAAAGCTGTTGAGTGAAGAACAACTCCAGCAAGCCCTTGCGGATCAGAAGCGCACCGGCCGCAAGCTCGGCCGCGTTTTTGTCGAGAGCGGCTTTGTCACCGAGGACCAGATTTCCGGCGCACTGGCGCGCCAGCTCGACATCCCGTACATCAACCTCAAGTTCTACA
The DNA here is from genome assembly GCA_014841835.1 of Oxalobacteraceae sp. CFBP 13730. Taxonomy (GTDB): domain Bacteria; phylum Pseudomonadota; class Gammaproteobacteria; order Burkholderiales; family Burkholderiaceae_D; genus Telluria. The sequence continues at coordinate 117,990 of JACYUQ010000002.1, forward strand.
ACATCAACGCTGACCTGGTGCGGCTGTTGCCAGAGACGGCCGCGCGCCGGTTTCGCGCACTCGTGCTGGAAGACCGTGGCGACGCCATGCTGGTGGGCGTGTCCGATCCGACCGACCTGTTCGCCTACGACGAAATCGCGCGTCTGATCAAGAAGGGCGTCGAGCTGGCCGTGGTCAACGAGACCGAAGTGCTGGGCGCGATCGACCGCATCTACCGCCGCACCGGCGAGATCACGGGTCTGGCGCGTGAGGTCGAGGCCGATCTGGGCGACGTCTCGATCGACTTCGGCGCGCTGGCGGCCAACCCGGGCCTCGAAGAAGCCCCGATCGTCAAGCTGCTGCAATCGGTGTTCGACGATGCCGCCCAGGTGCGCGCATCGGACATCCACATCGAGCCGCAGGACGGGCGCCTGCAGATTCGCTTCCGTATCGACGGCGTGCTGCACCTGCAGACCGAGGCCGACCTGAAAGTGGCCACGCCACTGGCGCTGCGCCTCAAGCTGATGGCCGACCTGGACATTTCCGAAAAACGCCTGCCGCAGGATGGTCGCTTTGCCGTGAAGGTGCGCAACCAGCGCATCGACGTGCGTATCTCGACGATGCCGACGCAGTACGGCGAATCGGTCGTCATGCGTCTGCTGAACCAGGGCGGCACCAATCTGCGCCTGGATGCGATCGGCATGCCGGCGCGCCTGGTCGAGCGCTTCCGCGCGATCGTCGCGCGCCCGAACGGGCTGGTGCTGGTCACCGGGCCGACCGGTAGCGGCAAGACGACCACGCTCTACAGCGCGCTGGCTGAACTCAATTCGGTCGAGAAAAAGCTGATCACGGTCGAGGACCCGGTCGAGTACCGTCTCTCGGGCATCAACCAGGTGCAGGTCAACGACAAGATCGAGCTGTCGTTTGCGCGCGTGCTGCGCTCGGCACTGCGGCAAGACCCGGACATCGTACTGGTGGGCGAGATGCGCGACCAGGAAACGGCGCAGATCGGTCTGCGCGCCGCCATGACGGGTCACCTGGTGCTCTCGACGTTGCACACGAACGACGCTGCCAGCACGCCACTGCGCCTGATGGACATGGGCGTGCCGCGCTACATGGTCGGCGGCTCGCTGCAAGCCGTGCTGGCCCAGCGCCTGGTACGTGTGATCTGCGAGAGCTGCACGGTCGACTACCAGCCGGTGGCGAACGAAGTCGAATGGCTGCGCTCGGAACTGAAGGAACTGGCGGCGAGCACGCGCTTCTTCCACGGCAAGGGCTGCTCGCACTGCAACGGCACCGGTTACCGGGGCCGCACCGGTGTCTACGAGTTGCTGGAAATGACGCGCGCCGTGACCGAGGCCGTCAACCATCCGGACCCGGGCCACTTCCTGAAAGTGGCACAGGCCGAAATGCGCGGCGACACGCTGCGCCGCCATGCGGTGAGCCTGGCGGTGCAGGGACGCTCGACGATCTCGGAAGCGATGCGGGTCAGTAACCAGTTCGACGACTGAGCCGAGGGCCAATAAACCATGCCATTTTTCGCCTACAAAGGTCGCGACGGACGCGGTGAGTTGCTGCAGGGCGTGCTCGAAGGCGCCGACAGTGGCGCGGTCGCCGACCAGCTGTTCGGCAGCGGCGTGACGCCGCTCGAGATCAGCGTGACCAAGCGCCGCGCGACCAGCGGCGGGGCTGGCAGCAGCAGCGTCGGCTGGCGCGAGCGCTTGTTCGAGAAAAAGGTCACGTCGATGGACGTGCAGCTGTTCAGCCGCCAGATCTACACGCTGCTCAAATCCGGCGTGCCGATCATGCGCGGGCTGGCCGGGCTGCAGGAGTCGGCCATCAGCACGTCGTTCGCGCGCATCATCAAGGACCTGCGCGAGTCGCTCGACGCCGGCCGCGAGCTGTCCATCGCAATGGGCCGCCACCCGGCCGTGTTCACGCCGTTCTACCTGTCGATGGTGAAGGTCGGTGAAATGACGGGGCGCCTTGAAGAAGTGTTCCTGCGCCTGTTCGACCACCTCGAGTTCGACCGCGACATGCGCGAGCGCGTCAAGACGGCGCTGCGCTATCCGACCTTTGTTGTCATCGCAATGGTGCTGGCAATGGTCGTCGTGAATGTTTTCGTGATCCCCAAGTTTGCCTCGGTGTTCCAGTCGTTTGGTGCCGAATTGCCCTTGATGACGCGCGTGTTGCTGACAACCTCGCAATTCACGATCGCCTGGTGGCCGGCACTCGCCGGCGTGACCGTTGCGTCCATCGTTGGCTTCAAGGCCTGGACCCGCACGGTGAATGGCCGGTTGATCTGGGACCGCGTCAAGCTGCGCCTGCCAGTGGCCGGCAAGATCATCCATAAAGGGACGATGGCGCGCTTTGCACGGAGCTTCGCGCTGTCGCTGCGCAGTGGCGTGCCGATCGTGCAAGCACTGACAGTCGTGTCGCAGACGGCGGACAACGCCTATCTCAGTTCGCGCATCGACCAGATGCGCGATGGCGTCGAGCGCGGGGAGAGCATCCTGCGCACGTCGACCGCTGCCAATGTGTTCACGCCGATCGTCCTGCAGATGATCGCCGTGGGCGAGGAAACCGGTTCGATCGATGACCTGATGGATGAGATCGCCCTGATGTACGAGCGCGAAGTCGACTACGAACTCAAGACGCTCTCCAGCCAGATCGAACCGATCCTGATCACATTCCTCGGCATCATGGTGCTGATACTGGCGCTGGGTATTTTCCTGCCGATCTGGGATCTGGGACAGGCGGCATTGCATCCGAAATAACATGGGCTCACTGCCGAGTGTTGCGTAATGGCACCAAAATAAGGCTTGCCGGGCGGAAAAGTCGCACCAGCTCAAAATACTTTGTGGAAAGTTCTTCCTGGATATCGAAATTTCCTAAGGCCAATGTAGAATTCTTTATGCGCTCTCTGCCGTCAGGCCTGGATGAGGGCGAAGATATCAGGAGGAGCGGTCCACGGCGTGCCTTGGTGCACCGGTCCTCGATCAAACAGTCGGAAGGAATTTCATCCTTTCAATCATACGGAGAGTAGCGATGAACAAAGGTTTCAACAAAGGCGCGCAAGGCGGTTTCACCCTGATCGAACTGATCGTCGTGATCGTCATCCTGGGCATTCTGGCAGCAACGGCGCTGCCGAAATTCGCCAGCCTGAGCGGCGATGCCCGCGCCGCATCGCTGCAGGGCGCCCGTGGCGCTATCAGCGCCGCGTCGTCGATGTTGCGTGGCAAGTTCCTGATTACCAATACTACCGACATCATTGTCGAAGGCGAGACCATCAAGATGGTCAATGGCTATCCAAGCGTCGCCACCATTGGCGCGGCAGCGGGCCTGAGCGACAAGGACTACAAGTCGGCAATCAATGGTCAAACCGTGACGTTCACGCCGTTGAACATGCCGGCAACTCTTGATACGACTTGCAACGTGCGCTACACCGAGGCAACCGCCGCTGTGCCGGCACCGGTCATCCAGGTTGTCAGCACGAAGTGCGAATAATCGTCGTGATCTGATCAGAAAAGCGCTGCTGAGGCAGCGCTTTTTTTATGGTGGTGTACGCGTTAGCTTGGAATGACACCAAGCGAGGAACGCCGGGGGGGCGAAATCGGTGGCTAGGTAGCCACACGCCGACGATTACTTCACGTGTCCTACGTCTTTTTGTAATTGCCCCCAATCACTCTTGTCTATAATCAAGACTTCTGTCGGTATCGACTTACTCTGCGATCAACACTGGCTGCTTGCATGCGTCTGTTTAAAAGAGCGAAGAAAAAAGATGGCTGGCTTGCTGTTGCCATCGGGCGCGACGGTGTGGCTATCACGAGCGTCAAGCGTGCGCCCGAGGCCAAGCCACTCGTGCATTTCGCGCAATTCTTTCCGGGTAATTCTGGTGTCGAAACCATCGAAAAAGCAGGCCGTGAAGGTCAGGCGAGTGTGCGTCACTGCACCACGCTGCTCACCGGCGGCGACTACCAGATCCTCAACGTCGAAGCCCCGAACGTGCCGCGCGACGAAATGAAAACGGCCGTGCGCTGGCGCCTGAAGGACATTCTCGATTTCCCGGCTGCCGAAGCGACCATCGACGTACTGGACATTGCGCTGGACGCCAACTCGCGCGCCCAGCAATCGGTGTTTGTCGTCGCGGCAAAAAACAGCATCATCGCGCCGCGCCAGAAATTGTTCCTGGACGCCAAGGTCGAACTGACCGCGATCGATATCCCCGAAATGGCCCAGCGCAACGTATCAGCCATGCTCGAGCCCGAAGGCCGCGGCATCGCCATGCTGTCGTTCGGCGACGACGGCGGCCTGCTGACGGTCTCGTACCGCGGCGAGCTGTACCTGTCGCGCCGCTTCGATGTCACGCTGGCCCAGCTGCTCGAACCGGACCACGACCGCAAGCACGCAAGCTTCGACAAGATCACGCTCGAACTGCAGCGCTCGCTCGACCATTTCGAGCGCCAGTATTCGTTCATCAGCGTCGCCAAACTGATTCTGGGCCCGTCGTCCGTGACGGGGCTCGAGGAATACCTGTCGAGCAATCTCTACACGCCGGTCGAAACACTGAACCTGGCGACGCTGTTCGACCTGTCGCGCACGCCCGAGCTGGCCGATCCGGCGCAGCAGCAGCGCTTTTTCCTGGCCATCGGCGCCGCGCTGCGGGACGGGGAGGGCGCATGACTCAGCAAATCAATCTGTTCAATCCCGCCTTCCAGCCGCAAAAGCACGTGCTGTCGGCAGCGCAACTGGCACTGGCTGCGGGCGTGCTGGTCGTCGGCATTGCCGGGCTGGCGCTGTGGGGCAGCCTGCAGACGGCCGAACTGCAGCAGCAGGCCAATGCCGGCGCAGTGCAGCTTGACGGCCGGCAGGCGCGCCTGGCGGCGGTCAACACCGAATTTGCACCGCGCAGGAAGGACCTCACGATGGACGGGCAACTGGTCGACGCCGACCGCAAGCTGGCCGCGATGCGCCATATGTCGGGCGCGCTCGCACGGGGCGAGCTGGGTGACACGAGCGGCTTTGCCGGCTACTTCAAGGCGCTCGCGCGCCAGAGCATGCAGGGCTTGTGGCTGACCGGCGTGACGGTCGATGCGGGTGGCGCGCAGATCGGCATCCGTGGCCGCGCGCTCGATCCGGCGATGGTGCCGGGCTACCTCAATCGCCTGACCAACGAGCCGCTGATGCAGGGAAAATCGTTTGCCAGCCTGCAGATCGGCGAAGCGGCGCCGCTGCCGGCCAATGTGCCCGGTGCCGACGGTCAGGCGGCAACCCGCGCTGCGCCGTACGTTGAATTCAGCCTGCAGTCGGTCGCCGTGGAGCCGCAGCCATGAGCGCGTCGATCAAGCAGCGCGTGCTGGAACTGGCGGCGCGCATGGATGCGCTGTCGCTGCGCGAACGCGGCATGGTGTTCGGCGCCACCGTCGCCGTGCTGGCGTTTGCCGGGCACACGTTCGTGCTGGCGCCGCAGGATGCGAAGCAGGCGGCGCTGCGCACGCAGATCGACCAGCAGCACGCTGCGATTGCCGCCATCGATGGCGAGATCACGGCGCGCGTGGAGGGGTCCCGGATCGACCCGGACGCCCAGTCACGCGCGCGCCTGAACACGATGCAGCAAGAGATGGGGCAGCTGGGCAGCCAGTTGCTGGCGCTCGAACACGGCCTGGTGCCGCCCGAGCGCATGGGGCCACTGGTCGAGGGCATCCTGCGCGCCAACGGCCGGCTCAAGCTGGTCTCGATGCGCACGCTGCCGGCCGAGCCGCTGGCTGCGCCGGGCGCCACGGCTGCCGCCGTGCCTCCCGCTGCTTCTGCTGTCCCGGCAGGCGCAGCGCCGCAAGCCGGGGGCGACGTGCCGTTGCTGTACCGCCACGGCGTCGAAGTCACGGTGCGCGGCAATTACCTCGACATGGTGGACTACATGAACGCACTGGACGCGATGCCGACCCGGATGTTCTGGGGCCGCGCGCGGCTCGACGTGGAAACCTATCCGAGCGCGCGCCTGACGCTCACGCTGCATACGCTCAGTCTGGACCGACAATGGATGAAGCTGTGAAACACCTGACCACGACCCTGCTGGCCTGCCTCGCGCTGTGCGCGCTGCCTGCCGGCGCGCAGCCGTTGCAGGACCCAACCCGCCCACCCGCCGGCATGGACCGGATCGCGCTCGATCCGGCCGTGCAGGCCGACGTCCCGCGCCTGCAATCGGTGCTGATCGCGCCGCATGCGGGCGGGCGCCACGTGGCCGTCATCGATGGCGAGACGCTGCGCCTGGGAGAGTTTTACAAAGGCGCACGGATCACGAGTATCAAGCCTGGCGAGGTCATCCTCATGCGCGGCAACGCGCGCCAGGTGCTGCGCATGGATGCACCGCTGTCCGGCATGACGCCGGTTGCCCGCTAACCGATGAAGTACGTACCTACCATGACACCCAAGTTTGTAATGGCGCCGCGCGCGCTGGCCGTGGCGCTTGCCGTCACCGTGCTCCTTGGCGGCTGCCAGAGCGCGCCACAGAACGCCACCTATGACGCGATCACGAAAGAGCTGACGAAAGCCAGCACCCAACAGGGCGCCCGCTCCGCGGTGGATGATGCGGTGGCCAATGCGTTGCTGCCGCCGGCAGCAACGCTGGCCAGCCAGTTGCCCAAGGCGCGCCCGGCCCTGGAAGAGCGCTTCAATGTCGCCTTCAACAACGTGCCGGCGCAGCAGTTCTTCCGCTCGATCGTGGCCGGCACCCGCTACAACATGCTGGTGCACCCGGACGTGACGGGCAATATCAGCGCCAACCTGAAGGACGTGACGCTGGTCGAAACGCTGGAAGCCGTGCGCGACATGTATGGCTACGACTACAAGATCGACGGCGCCCGGATCGCGATCCGCCCGCTGACGATGCAGACCCGCATGTTCCATGTGAACTACCTGACGGCGCAGCGCAGCGGCAGTTCAAACCTGCGCGTGTCGTCGACGTCGGTGGCCGACGCCGGCAATGGCAACAACAATAACAACGGCGGCGGTGGCGGCAACAACAACCGCAGCCAGAACAACAACAACCAGAACGGTAATAACAACAATAACAATAACAACAACAGCAGCAACGGCCAGACCCAGACCAACAGCACCGATGTGCGCACGCATTCGGACAACGACTTCTGGGGCGACCTGAAACTGTCGATCGCCGCCATCGTCGGCTCGACCGAAGGCGGCCGCAGCGTCGTCGTCAGCCCGCAATCGGGCGTGCTCGTAATCCGCGCGATGCCGGACGAATTGCGCAACGTCGACGCCTACCTGAAGGCCACCCAGTTATCGGTCGACCGTCAGGTCATTTTGGAAGCCAAGATCCTCGAGGTGGAACTGAACGACAGCTTCCAGAGCGGCATCAACTGGGCCTCGTTCGCCTCGTTCCGCGGCTCGCACCCCAACCGCGTTTCGGGTGGCCTGATTTCACCCGGCGCCAACCTGGCGCCACTGCCCTACACGGGTGGCCAACCGGCCGTGATCAACAGCGGCCAGGGCCTCGCGGCCAGTACCGGTTTCTCGCTGTCGAACGCCGCGACGGCAGCCGGGTCGCTGTTTGGCTTCGCGTTCCAGACGAATAACTTCGCGGCGCTGATCACGTTCCTGGAGTCGCAGGGCAGCGTGCACGTGCTGTCCAGCCCCCGCATCGCGGCGGTGAACAACCAGAAGGCCGTGCTCAAGATCGGCACCGATGAATTCTTCGTCACCGGCGTGACCAACAACATCACCACCGGCGACAACGGCAGCATCGTCAGCCCGAGCGTGACGGTACAGCCGTTCTTCTCCGGCGTCGTGCTCGACGTGACGCCGCAGATCGACGCCAGCGGCAACATCCTGCTGCACGTGCACCCGTCGGTCAGCCAGGTCACGACCGTCAACAAGGATGTCGACCTGGGTTCGGGCGGCACGCTGCGCCTGCCGCTGGCGGCATCGAGCACGTCGGAACTCGACAGCATCGTGCGCGGCCGCAACGGGCAAGTCGTCGCCATCGGCGGCCTGATGCGCCAGGCGTCCACCGGCGACACCGACCAACTGCCGGGCGCCGACAAGATCCCGCTGCTCGGCAACCTGTTCCGTAACAAGAACCGGACCAACCAGAAGCGCGAGCTGGTCGTGCTGATCAAGCCGACCATCGTCGAAGGCGCCAGCGACTGGAGCGAAGACATGATGGACGCGAGCCGCCGCATCGAGCAGCTCGATCCCCGCAGCCGTGCGCCTGGCTGGGGCGTCGACTGATGTACGCGGCACATTTTGGCCTGCGTGAGCTGCCGTTCGGGATCACGCCGGACACCAGCTTCTTCTTCGGCAGCCCGCGCTCGCAGGAAGCCCTCAACACGCTGCTGGTCGCGGCGCGTGGCGGCGAAGGCTTCATCAAGATCACAGGTGAAGTCGGGACCGGCAAGACGCTCCTGTGCCGTAAATTCATGGCCACGCTCGGTGAAGGGTTCGTCACGGCCTACATCCCGAACCCGTACCTCGAACCGCGCACCTTGATGCTGGCGCTGGCCGACGAACTGGAGATCGTCCTCGAACGCGACGTCGACCAGCATCAGCTGCTCAAGGCGATCAACCTGCGTCTGCTGGCACTGGCCGCGCAGGACCTGCGCGTCGTGCTGTGCCTGGACGAAGCGCAAGCCATTCCCGTCGACAGCCTGGAAGCCCTGCGGCTGCTGACGAACCTGGAAACGGAAAAGCGCAAGCTGCTGCAGATCGTCCTGTTCGGGCAGCCCGAACTGAATCGCAAGCTCCAACTGGACTCGATCCGCCAGCTGGCCCAGCGCATCACGTTCCACTATCACCTGGGCCCGTTGAATCGCGACGACATCGATTTTTATGTGGCGCACCGGCTGCGCGTGGCCGGCTTCACCGGCGCGCGGCTGTTTTCCAGCGCCGCGATCCGCAGCCTGTACAAGGCCAGCGGCGGCGTCCCGCGCCTGGTCAACATCATGGCACACAAGGCGATGATGCTCAGTTATGGCCAGGGCAAGCAGCAGGTCGCAGGCGGGCATGTCGCCATCGCTGCGCGTGACACGGTCGGCGTGGGGCGCGCGATCCGTCAGTGGCTGACGGGCGGCGCGATCGTCATGGGCGCCCTTGGCGTGTTCGCCTGGGTGGTGGCGCCATGAGCCTGATCAACAAGATGCTCAAGGACCTCGATGCACGCGCCGGCCAGCCTGGCGCGGCGCCGCTGCCGGCCGATGTACGGCCCGTGGCGGCGCCCGAGCGCCGTCTACCGGTGCTGCGCGCAGCGCTGGTCGGTGGCGCACTGCTGGCGGTCGGTGCCGGTGTGGTTGGCTGGAAGACGATGCAGATCGCGCCAACGCCAGCGCCCGTGCCCGCTGTGCTGGCGGCTGCGCCAGTCGCGGCACGCACGGCGGTCGTGGTCGACATGCCGGCGGCAGCGCCGGTCCAGGTGGTCGATGTGGCGCCAGCTGCGCCGGTGCCGACACCGGAACCGGAGCCAGCACCGGAACCAGCACCAGCACCGGAACCTGCACCAGTACCAGCACCGGAACCAGCACCGGCTCCAGCACCAGCACCAGCACCGGCAGCCAAGCGTGTCACGCCGGTCGCTCCGGCACCAACCGCCAGGCCCGCACCACGCACGGTTGCCGTGGCGAAGACTGCACCGGCCGCACCGGTTGCCGGCCGCACCGCCACGCCATCGCAACGGGCCGAAAACGCCTACCGGCGCGCGCTCGGCGTGCTCGAAGACGGCCGCGTGACCGAGGCGATCGCCACGTTGCAGGCGGGCCTGCAGATCGATCCACGCCACGAAGCGGCGCGCCAGACGCTGGTGGGTCTGCTGATCGAAGCGGGGCGTCCGGACGATGCGATGCGCCAGTTGCAGGCGGCCCTTGCAATCGATGCGCGCCAGCCGGCGCTGGCGATGCTGCTGGCACGCCTTCAGCTCGAACGAGGCGGGCCGGCCATCGACACCTTGATGCGCACATTGCCCTATGCGGCCGGCAACGGCGAGTACCACGCATTCCTGGCCGGCGTGCTGCAGCGCGAGGGGCGTGTGCATGAAGCGGCCGACCATTACCAGGCTGCGCTCAAGCGCTCGCCCGGCAATGGCGTGTGGTGGATGGGCCTGGGCATCGCGCTGCAGGCCGACAAGCGCGACGCTGAAAGCCGCGCCGCCTTCACGCAGGCGCAGGCCAGCGCGACGCTGTCGCCCGAACTGCAGGCCTTCGTCGAGCGCCGGCTGGGCCAACTCGGTCGTTGAGGCCGCCGCCGGGGAGGGCGGGCATGGTAAAGTGTCATGCCTGCGCAGGTACCCCTGCGCAGCTCCCCGGTCAACGAGCGTGACCCAATAACAGTACCCCGGGTGTCCCATGAACTTGTTCGAACATTTGGCCTTGCTGGCCGTGCTGGTGCTTGCGGCGGGCTTCCTGTCCCTCACCGAAATCTCGCTGGCTGGCGCCCGCAAAATCAAACTCAAATTGCTGGCCGAGGCGGGCGATGACCGTGCCCGCAAGGTCATGGCGCTGCAGGCGCATTCCGCTGACTTCTTCGCTGCCTCGCAGCTTGGCCTGAACGCCATTGCGATCCTGGGCGGTATTCTGGGCGAAGGGGCACTGCGCCCGTTCTTCCTCGAGTGGCTGTCCGTGTTCTACGCGGGGCCAGGCCGCGAAAACATCGCCTTCACGCTGTCGTTCGTGTTCGTCACCACGCTGTTCGTGCTGTTCTCGGACCTGATGCCAAAGCGCCTGGCCTTGATTTCGCCCGAGACGACAGCGATGGCGGTGATCCGCCCGGTGCTGTTCGTCATCCGCCTGTTCAAGCCGTTTTCGTGGACGCTGAACGTGATCGCCAACGGCCTGTTCAAGCTGTTTGGCATCAACATGACGCGCGAAGACCGCATCACGTTCGATGAAATCTCGGCCGTGGTCGAAGCGGGTGCGCAGGCCGGCGTGCTGCAAAAGCAGGAGCAGCACTTCATCGAGAACGTGTTCGAACTCGAGTCGCGCGCCGTGACGTCGACGATGACGACGCGCGAGAACATCGTGTTCTTCGACCTGACCGAGCCCGAAGAGAGCGTGCGCCAGAAGATCGCTGCGCATTCGCTGTCGAAATTTCCCGTCTGCGACGGTGTGATCGACCGCGTGGTCGGCTATGTCGACACGCGCGACATCCTGGTGCGCCTCTTGAACAACCAGTCGCACTTCCACCTGAGCGAATCGACGATCCGCACGGTCCTGATCATCCCGGACAGCCTGACGCTGTCCGAGCTGCTCGACCGCTTCCGCTCCAGCAAGGAGACCTTCGCGGTCGTCATCAACGAGTATGCGTTTGTCGTCGGTGTGATCACGCTGTCGGACATCATGGTGACCGTGATGGGGCGCTGGGGCAGTCCGCTGGAAGCGGACCAGCAAACGATGCAGCGTGAAGATGGCTCGTGGCTGATTGACGGTAGTACCCCGGTGGCCGAGATGAAGCGCGTGATCGACCTGCAATCGCTGCCCGAAGAAGAGCGCTACGAGACGGCGGCCGGCTTCATGATGTTCATGCTGCGCAAGGTGCCCAAGCAGACCGACAGCGTCGAGTACGAAGGCATGCGCTTCGAGGTGCTCGACGTCGACCATCACCGCATCGACCAGATACTGGTCAAGCGCCTCGACCCGGGGCAGAAGGCGCTCGGGGCCGCAACGCCTGCCGCCCACTAGGTTTGTTTTATAACCGTGCGAGACGCTCCAGCGCAAGCTGCAGCGTCTCGTCTTTTTTCGCGAAGCAGAAACGCACCACGTGCGATTCCTTCGGCTGGCTGTAGAACGCCGAGACGGGAATGGCGGCGACCTTGATTTCGCGGGTCAGCCATTCGGCAAACTCCGCTTCATTCAGGCTCGAGATCGCGTCGTAGCGCACGCACTGGAAGTAGGTGCCGTCCGATGGCAGCAGCGTGAAGCGCGATGCTGCCAATCCGGCGCGGAACAGGTCGCGCTTGGCCTGGTAGAACGCCGGCAGGTCGCGCCATGGCGCCGGGTCCTGCAGGTAGCCGGCGATCGCGTGCTGCATCGGCGCGTTGACGCAAAAGACGTTGTACTGGTGGACCTTGCGAAACTCCGCCATCAAGGCTGCCGGCGCGGCCACGTAGCCGATCTTCCAGCCGGTCACGTGGAAGGTCTTGCCAAAGCTCGACACGACGAACGCGCGTTCGGCCAGCGCAGGATGGCGCGCCACCGACGCATGCGGCTCGCCGTCGAACACCATGTGTTCATACACTTCGTCCGACAGCACCAGGATCTGCGTGTCCTGCACGATCGCCACCAGCGCGTCGAGGTCGGCCTGGCGCAGGATCGTGCCGGTCGGGTTGTGCGGCGTGTTGATGACGACCATGCGCGTGCGCGGCGTCACCGCGGCCCGCACGTCATCCCATTCCACGCGGTAGCCATCGGCGTCCAGCCGCATCGTCACCGGCACCACCACGCCGCCTGCCAGCGCAATGGCCGGCGCATAGCAATCGTAGGCGGGTTCGATGACGATCACCTCGTCGCCCGGGTGCACGACGGCCAGGATCGCCGACTGGATCGCCTGGCTGGCGCCGGCGGTGACGGTGATGTCGGTATTCGCGTCGTAGCGGTGGCCGTAGGTGGTCTCGATCTTGGCCGCAATCGCCTGGCGCAGCGCCGGCAGGCCGGTCATCGGCGGGTACTGGTTATGCCCGGCGCGCATCGCCTCGGTCACCAGGTCGACCAGCGCCGGGTCGCACGCGAAATCGGGGAAACCCTGGCCCAGGTTGACGGCGCCATGGTCGATGGCCAGCTGCGACATGCGGGTGAACACGGTGGTGCCGACGTGCGGCAGGCGGGAGACCAGCGGTGAAAGGCTCATGAATGCATCCTGATCGAAAGCAAATGGGGGGAAGCCTTATTCTAGCGCGCCTTCGGCCCTGGCCTGGCGCCAAGCGGCGACCCACACCTCGGGCAGCACGATGCGAAACAGCCCCGCCTGCGCCGTCTTGCGTCCCAGCTTGAGCAGCGCCTTGTCCTTGCTGATCAAAATCGACGCGCCGGCGTCGCGCGCGAGCTCCATGAATTTCTGGTCGTCGCGGTCGGTGCACACGGGCAGGCGGATCGCCTTCGAATCGACGTCAACGAGGCGTAGGAGGGCGTCGAAGCGGGCGGCGGCGGCCAGGCGGCTGTCGTCGTCCAGCGGCAGGTGCTGGTAGTGCAGCACGGCCAGGTATTCGGCGCGGCAGTCGGCGCGCGTGATGGCGTCGATTTCTTTCGATTTGATGGCGGCAAGCAGGTCGGCCCAGCGCGGATCGTGGAACACGAACAGGTCGAGCAGCACATTGGTGTCGATGACGATGGTTGGGGCTGGAGCGGTTATCATGTCGGTTGTTTATTTATGGAAAAGTTTCGTACGGCCATGCTGATTGTCCTGTCTCCCGCCAAGTCCCTCGATCTCGAATCGCCCCTGACCACGCAGCACCAGTCCACACCCGACTTCATTGCCCATGCGGGCGAACTGATCGAGGTCCTGCGCGGCCATTCACCCGCCTCGATCAGCGAACTGATGGACCTGTCCGACGCGCTGTCGATGCTCAACGTCGGGCGCTACGCCCACTGGGATGCCGATCATGGTGAGGCGCGGCCGGCGATCATGTCGTTCAATGGCGACGTGTACACGGGGTTCGACGCGCGCACGCTGAACACCGAGGCGCTGACGTTTGCCCAGCGGCACGTGCGCATCCTGTCGGGCCTGTACGGCGTATTGCGGCCGCTCGACCAGATGCATCCGTATCGCCTGGAAATGGGCACACGGCTGGCCACGCCGCGCGGCAAGGACCTGTATGCGTTCTGGGGCGAGACGATCACCACGGCCCTGAACCGGCAACTGGCCGAGAACGGCTCGACGGCGCTGGTGAACCTGGCCTCGACCGAGTACTTCAAGTCGGTCAAGCCCAAGCTGCTAGCCGCACCCGTCATCGAACCCGTGTTCCAGGACTGGAAGAACGGCAATTACAAAATTATCTCGTTCTACGCCAAGCGGGCGCGCGGGATGATGGCGCGCTATGCCACCGAGAACGGCATCACGGATCCTGAGGCGCTGAAAGAATTTGATGTCGATGGCTACGCGTTCGAACCGGGTGCGTCGAGTGCAAATGCGTGGGTGTTCAGGCGCAGGGTCGACGTGTGATGTAGCGGCTCGTCTGGCTGACTTGGGTTCCCGCCTGCGCGGGAACGACGTGTTGATCCAGACGCAGAGAAGCGTTGCCGCTGGTTTGCATCGCGAACTGCAGCACGTCGTTCCCGCGGAGGCGGGAATCCAAGTTCGCCGCACAGCCCGCAGCAAAATTTACTGCACCGCATCCTTCGGCGCCGCCTTGGCGCCACCCTTGGACCAGAACTTCCACCACGGCGCATCGCCGCGGGCGTTCGGATTCAGGAAGTAGCTGTCCGGATAGTTCAGCGCGAACACACGCTGCGTATCGTCGCGCAGCAGCGGCATGCCAAGCTTGTCGTACGAGCGGATCATGATGAACAGCGCTTCTTCGCGTGCCGGGGCGTCGGTGTAGTTGGTCACCGCATCCTGGGCACGATTGAGCGCTGCCAGGTACGAGCCGCGGCGGTAGTAATAATTCGCCACGTGCACTTCGTACTGGGCCATCGCATTGATCAGGTAGCTCATGCGTTCGGTGGCGTCGGCCGCGTACTTGCTGTTCGGGTACTTGTCGACCAGCGCCTTGAACGCCGCGAACGCTTCACGCGTTGCACGCGGATCGCGCTCGGTCGGGTCCTGCGAGTACACGAAGCTGAAGAACCCGAGCTGATCGTTGAAATTGATCAGGCCACGCAGGTAGTACATGTAGTCGACCTGGGGGTGGTTCGGGTGCAGCTTGATGAAGCGCTCGACCGCCGCCAGCGCTTGCGCCTGGTCAGCCGACTTGTAGTGGGCGTACGCCACTTCCATCTGCGCTTGTGTTGCATACACGCCGAATGGGAAGTTGGTTTCGAGCCGGTTGAACAACGGGATTGCGGCTTCGTAGTGCCCACCTGCCATCTCTTCGCGCGCCTCAGCGTATAATTTCTCCGCCGACCAGTTTTTGGACTCGTCCTTGGCCTTTGGCAGCATACTGCATGCCGACAGACCGACGAGGGCGCAAGTAGCGACCAACACAGACAATTTTTTTTGCATAGCTTTTTGCAAGAAATGTTTTACCTAGATTCAACGAACGGCTGATTATAGCCGATGGGACTCACGTGATATTAACTCCTGCGCCGAATCCGGCGGATTTACCGATTGACCCTGATTTTGACGATGAACTGGAGATCGGGTTCGTCCCGTTGCCAGGCACCGATCTGTCGCCCATTACCCTGGCGCTGCAAGAGGAACACTGCGGCCAGCGCCTCGACAAGGTAGTGGCTGGCCTGGTGCCCCAGTTCTCGCGCAGCCGCTTGCAGCAATGGTTCGAAAGCGGCCACATCACGGTGGACGGTAAACCGGCCCGGGGCAAGGACACGGCCTATGGCGATGAAGCCATTGTCGTCGTGCCACAAGCTGCGCCTGAAGACACGGCGTTCGCGCCGGAAGCGATGGATCTCACCATCGTGTACGAAGATGACGACATCATGGTCGTCAACAAGCCGGCGGGCCTCGTCGTGCACCCGGGTTCGGGCAACTGGACCGGCACGCTGCTCAACGGCCTGCTGCATCACTGCCCGCAACTGGTCGGCGTGCCGCGCGCCGGCATCGTCCACCGTCTCGACAAGGATACCAGTGGCCTGATGGTCGTCGGTAAAACGCTCGCCGCGCAGACCGACCTCGTGCGCCAGCTGCAGGCACGCACCGTCAAGCGCGAATACTTCGCGCTGGTGTGGGGCACGCCGCGCCTGTCGGGCACAATCGACAGCCCGATGGGCCGCGACGCGAAAGACCGCGTCAAAATGGCCGTCTCGAGCAGCCCGTTTGCCAAGCCGGCGATCACCCATTACGAGCGCGTCATTTCGGGCGAGCTCGATCGACGTCCCGTCACGCTGGTGCGCTGCCGCCTCGAAACAGGCCGCACCCACCAGATTCGCGTGCACATGCAGTCGCTGGGCTTTTCGCTCGTCGGCGATGCGGTGTATGGCAAGCGCCACCTGACGCCGGTATTCCCGCGCCAGGCGCTGCAGGCGCGCCGTCTGGGCCTCGTGCATCCGGCCACCGGTGAGCAATGCGAATGGACCGTGCCGCTGGCCGACGATTTCGCCGAGCTGATCGCGCGGGCGGGCATTGAAGAGCCGGAGCTGGGCGAATTCGGCACGGCGATCGAGGATGCAGCGGACGACGACAACGGCGTCGTCACCTACCGCGCATGAGCACACTGGACCGGTCGGCCCTGGTCTGGCCCGACTGGCCTGACTTGCCGGCAACCGTCGGTGCGCTGGCGACCAGCCGTGACGGTGGCGTCTCGGTCGGTCCGTACGACGACGGCAAGGGTGGCGGGGGCCTGAATCTGGGCCTGCACGTGAACGACGCGCCAGACGCTGTCGCCGCCAACTGCGCCTTGCTGCAAGACTGGTTGCCGGGCCGTCCGGCCTGGATCGCCCAGGTGCATGGTGCCGACGTCGTCGACGCCGGCACCGTGGGTGCAGACCAGCCGGTGCGCACGGGCGACGCCAGCATCGCCACGATGCCTGGCGTCGTGTGCGCTATCCTGACTGCCGATTGCCTGCCGGTGCTGTTTGCCGATCTGGATGGCAAGGTGGTGGGCGCGGCGCACGCCGGCTGGCGCGGGTTGGCCGGTGGGGTGCTGGGCGCGACCGTGCGCGCCATGCGTGCGGCCGGTGCGGGCGAGATCACCGCGTGGATGGGGCCGGCTATCGGACCTGACGCGTTCGAGGTTGGCGACGACGTGGTGGCAGCATTTGCCGCGGCGCTGCCGGGCGACGCGACGCGCGCCTGCTTCACGGCTTACCCGGGTCGCCCGGGCAAATATCTCGCCGACATGTTCACGCTGGCACGTTTGACCCTGGCGCGTGACGGCGTCGAGCGCGTGCATGGTGGCGGGCTGTGTACGGCCAGTGCGCCGGAGCGCTTTTATTCCTATCGCCGCGATGGCGTGACCGGCCGCCAGGCCAGTCTCATCTGGCTCAACCAGACCTGACATGCGATGCGGTACGGCTCAGTCGCCGTCACCGCCGCCGTCATCCATGTCCTCTGAAGGCGATTCACGCCGCGTACCGACGTCACGACATGACTGCGGCGTTTGCCCGCGTTGCCGGCGCCGTTTCGCGCCAGTGATATAAAAAAGTATGGATAATGGCAGTGCGCAATAAAACGCGAACGTCATGATGCCGGCCACGACGGTCGGCTCGGTCGCCGCCATGAGCACCACAACGTATATCCAGGCAATGGCAACGATCCACATGCAGTAGTTCCTTGTTGTAGTTCCTGGTTGAAGAGACGCGATTCTAACAACGGATGCCCACATGAACATGCCTGATCCACAAGCGCTTGCCGCTGCCTGGTTGTCCCAATGGTCCGACCCTGCCGCCTGGCAACCCTGGATGACGATGATGTCCACCATGCCAGCCATGCCCGCCATGCCCGCCCCGGGCGGCGCCAGTCCGCTGGCCGGCTTCCTGAAAGATGCCGGCGCCGGCATCGACACGGCCCGCATGGAAGCGATCCGCGACGATTATCTCAAGAAAGCAACGCAGCTGTGGCAAGACGTCATGCTGGGCAAGACGCCCGAGCTCAGCGACCGGCGCTTCGCCGCAGCCGAATGGCGCGGCAATCCGCTGTCGGCGTTCTCGGCCGCTTCGTACCTGCTGAACGCCGAATGCATGATGGCCATGGCCGATGCGGTGGAGGTTGGCCCGCGCGAGCGTCAGAAGCTGCGCTTCTCGGTCCAGCAGATGATCGACGCGATGTCGCCCGCCAACTTCCTGGCCACCAATCCGGAAGCGCAGCAGCACATGATCGAGACCCAGGGCGAAAGCCTGACCAAGGGCTTGACCAATATGCTGACCGACCTGCAGAAGGGCCGCATTTCGCAATCCGACGAAACAGCCTTCGAAGTGGGCCGCAATGTCGGCAATACGGCCGGCCAGGTTGTGTTCGAAAATGACATGTTCCAGCTGATCCAGTACACGCCGACCACGGCGAACGTGCACAGCGTGCCGCTGGTCATGATCCCGCCGTGCATCAACAAGTTTTATATCCTCGACCTGCAACCCGAGAATTCGCTGGTGCGCTACGTGGTGGAGCAGGGCCATACCGTGTTCATGGTGTCCTGGCGTAATCCGGACCGGAGCCAGTCGCACCTGCGCTGGGACGATTACGTCGAAGATGGCGCGATTCGCGCACTCGACGTCGTGGCCAAGATTACCGGGCAAGAGAAAGCACACGTGTTCGGGTTCTGCGTCGGCGGCACCATCGCGGCCACCGCACTGGCCGTGCTGGCCGCGCGCGGGCGTCAGCCGGCCGCCAGCCTGTCGCTGCTGACCACGCTGCTGGACTTTTCGGACGCCGGCGTGCTCGAAGTATTCATCGACGAAACCCAGGTGGCGCTGCGCGAGCAGAAGCTTGCTGCCGGCGGCCTGATGCCGGGGCGCGACCTGGCGACGACCTTCTCGTCGCTGCGCCCGAACGACCTGGTCTGGAACTATGTTCAGCAAAACTACCTGAAGGGCAAGGAGCCGCCGGCATTCGATCTGCTGTACTGGAACGCCGACAGCACCAATCTGCCGGGGCCGATGTTCTGCTGGTACTTGCGCAATATGTACCTCGAGAACAAGCTGAAGCAACCGGGCGCGCTGACGGTGTGCGGCGTACCGGTCGACCTGGGCGCCATCGACGCGCCGGTGTTCGTGTATGGCTCGAAGGAAGACCATATCGTGCCGTGGACGGCGGCATTTGCGTCAATGCAGCTGCTCAATCCCCGCAACCCGAAAGCGAACCGCTTTGTGCTGGGCGCGTCGGGTCATATCGCAGGCGTCATCAACCCGGCTTCGAAAAACAAGCGCAGTCACTGGGTCAATGACAAAGGCGGTAAGGCGCGTCCGAAGACGGATGCCGCCTGGTTCGAGAGTGCTGCAGAGCACAAAGGCAGTTGGTGGCCGGCTTGGGCGAGCTTCCTGGCCGAGCACGGCGGCGCGCAGGTGCCGGCCCCTGACGCCGCTGGCAGCAGCGACTATCCGCCATACGAGCCAGCGCCAGGGCGCTACGTGCAGGTCAGGGGCGACTAGCTGTGCATTGCATGTATTGACAGAAAAGCCATGCTTGTGGTGCATCTGGTAATTGCTGCAACTGCCACAATTGCGTGGTAAGGTGTCTGGTGTCCCCCACGGTCGATCCGGCTGTGGCCAGGGGCGGAGACGAGCCGGCCACGCCGGCCAGAATAATCATAAGTGCGCGGCTCACGAAGCGGCGCCGCAAACCATGGAAACAGAGATGAGCAGTGTGAAGAAGAGTGCAGAACGCCTGATCAAGAAATACCCGAACCGTCGCCTGTACGACACGCAGACCAGTTCCTACATCACGCTGTCGGACGTCAAGCAGCTGGTGCTGGACGCCGACGACTTCACCGTGGTCGATGCCAAGAGCAGCGAAGACCTGACCCGCGCGATCCTGCTCCAGATCATCCTTGAAGAAGAAGCGAACGGCGTGCCGATGTTTTCGAGCTCGGTGCTCTCGCAAATCATCCGCTACTACGGGCACGCGATGCAGGGCATGATGGGCTCGTACCTGGAAAAGAACGTCCAGGCCTTCACCGACATCCAGCACAAGTTCACCAGCAACGCCGCCGGCGCCATTGAGGGCAAGCCGTTCAGCCCCGAGATGTGGACCCAGTTCATGAACGTTCAGGGGCCGATGATGCAGGGCATGATGAACAACTACATCGACCAGAGCAAGAACCTGTTCATCCAGATGCAGGAACAGATGCAGAGCCAGAGCAAGGCGATGTTCGGCGTATTTCCATTCCCCGGCATGACGCCGCCGCCGACCGACAAGAAATAAACCACCCGGTATTCGGGCGGCAGGGCCTCACCTTCGAGGCCCGGTTCAGGTACAATCGCGGATTGCCCAAACACTTTTCCGCTGCCCATGACTGAACTTCGTCGTAGTCCTTCCGCCAACTCTAGCAGCCTGGCTGCCGCAGCCAAGGCGCCTGGCGTCATCATTCCGGCGCCCATGCCCGGTGTGATCGCGCCGAAGGTCGGCTTTGTCTCGCTTGGCTGCCCGAAAGCGCTGGTCGATTCCGAGCAGATCCTGACCCAGTTGCGCGCCGAAGGCTATCAAACCGCCAACTCATACGACGGTGCGGACCTCGTGATCGTCAACACCTGCGGCTTCATCGACGCCGCCGTGCAGGAATCGCTCGACGCCATCGGCGAAGCGCTGGCCGAAAACGGCAAGGTGATCGTCACCGGCTGCCTGGGCGCCAAGAAGGATGCCGCGGGCGACGACATCATCACCAAGGTGCACCCGAAGGTGCTGGCCGTGACCGGCCCGCATGCACTGGCCGAGGTGATGGACTCGGTCCACCTGCACCTGCCGAAGCCGCACGATCCGTTCATCGACCTGGTGCCGGACCACGGTGTGAAGCTCACGCCGAAGCACTACGCCTACCTGAAGATTTCCGAAGGCTGCAACCACCGCTGCAGCTTCTGCATCATCCCGTCGATGCGCGGCGACCTGGTCTCGCGCCGCATCGACGAAGTGCTGGTCGAAGCCGAGAACCTGTTCAAGTCGGGCGTCAAGGAACTGCTCGTGATCTCGCAGGACACCAGTGCCTACGGCGTGGACGTCAAGTTCCGCACCGGCTTCTGGAATGGCCGCCCGATCAAGACGCACATGACGCAGCTGGTCGAAGCGCTGGGCCAGCTCGCGCGCCAGTACGACGCCTGGGTGCGCCTGCACTATGTCTATCCGTATCCGCACGTCGATCACGCGATCCCGTTCATGGGCGATGGCCACGTGCTGCCGTACCTCGATATCCCGATGCAGCACGCGCACCCGGATGTCCTGAAGCGCATGAAGCGCCCGGCGAGCGGCGAGCGCAATCTCGAGCGCATCCTGAAATGGCGTTCGATGAACCCGGACCTGACGATCCGCTCGACCTTCATCGCCGGCTTCCCGGGCGAGACCGAGGCCGAATTCGAATACCTGCTCGACTTCCTGAAAGAAGCGCAGATCGACCGCCTGGGTTGCTTTGCCTATTCGCCGGTCGAAGGCGCAACCGCCAACCTGCTCGACAATCCGGTGCCGGAAGAAGTGCGTGAAGAGCGCCGCGCACGCGTCATGCTGCTGCAAGAAGAGATCTCGGCCAAGCGCCTGCAGGCCAAGGTCGGCAAGACGCTGCGCGTGCTGATCGACGAAGTGGGCGCCCGCGAAGCGATCGGCCGTTCGAGCGCCGATGCGCCGGAAATCGACGGCGTCGTGCACATCAAGCGACCACTCGTGCCGGGCAAGAGCAAACTGGTCGTCGGCCAGTTCGCCGATGTCGTCATCACGAAGGCCGATGCGCACGACCTGTGGGCCAATCCCGTCTAAGCCTCTGAAGCCATGAGCGCCAAGTCGATCCAGACCACGCTGGTGCATAGCGACTATGTCGCACCGGCGGGGTTCGATGCCTTCCCGCCAGCGACGCACCGCGCGTCGACCGTGCTGTTTGCGAACACGGCGGCAATGCGCGCGAGCCAGTGGACAGACAAGACCGCCTACACCTACGGCTTGCACGGCACGCCGACCACGTTCACGCTGGAAGGCAAGCTGGCCGAGATCGAGGGCGGCAACCATTGCCTGCTCACGCCGTCGGGCCTGGCGGCGATCGCGATGGTCGACTTCGCGCTGCTCAAAAGCGGCGACGATGTGCTGTTGCCCGAGAACGTCTACAACCCGAACCGTGAACTGGGCCGCTGGCTCAGCGCCGACTTCGGCGTCACTGCGCGCTACTACGATCCGTTGATCGGCGCCGGCATCGCCGCGCTGATCCAGCCGAACACCAAGCTGCTGTGGGCCGAGGCGCCGGGTTCGGTGTCGATGGAAGTGCCCGATCTGCCGGCGCTGTGCCAGGCGGCGCATGAGCGGGCCGTGCTGGTGGCGCTCGATAATACGTGGTCGGCGGGCCTGGCGCTGCGCGGGTTCGATCTTGGCGCGGACATCGTCATGCATGCGCTGACCAAGTACCAGTCGGGTGGCGCCGACCTGTTGATGGGCGCCGTGATCACTCGCGACCGCGCGCTGAACGATCGGCTGGCGCTGGCGCACATGCGCCTGGGCCTGGGCGTGAGCCCGGACGATGCGTATCTCGTGCAGCGCGGCTTGCCGACGATGAAGATGCGCTTCGAGCGGCACGACGCCAGTGCGCGCGCGCTGGCCGCCTGGTTCAAGGGGCGGCCCGAGATCGCAAAAGTGCTGCATCCGGCATTCGAGGACTGCCCGGGCCATGCGTTCTGGCAGCGCGATTTCACGGGGGCAGGTGGCTTGTTCTCGGTGGTGTTCGACGCACGCTTCGACGAGGCGCAGGTCGATCGCATGGTCGATGCGCTGACGCTGTTCGGCATCGGCTACAGCTGGGGTGGACCCAACAGTCTCGTGATGCCGTACCGGATCAACAGCTTGCGGGATCGGTGGGAGGGCGGGGTACTGGTGCGCTTCAATGTGGGCCTGGAAGACCCGGCCGATCTGATCGGCGATCTGGCCCAGGCCTTCAACGCGTTATGACATAAAAATGGGGCCATTGGCCCCATTTTTTTACACCGGCATCGCTCGGTTGTTGTTCAGATCAATGAAGCCGCGGATCAGGCGATAGGCTTTCCAGACCCATGCCACGGGCCACACCACCCACGCGGCGGGAATGCCGATGATGGTGGCGAACAGCACCGCGCCAACGGCCATCCACACCACGTACCACCAGAACGAGCGGATCATCCATGTGTGGTGGGTGTAGACCATCGTGCCGGCCGTGTCCGGGCGTTTGACGTAGTTGACGATCACCGGCACGATCGACAGCATGCCGAGCGAAAAGAAGAACGTCAGCGCATGGATCACATACAGGATGCGCGCCCAGTGCTTGTTGTCTTCGACGCCTCGTTCCAGAATCAGTTCTTGCGACATACCGTCTCCTCGTGCGGGGACAACCCCCTTTGTTGCCATTGTAGCAGCACGATTCGGGATAACGATCCCGCCGCTTTACCCGATGTGCTGGCGCACCCAGGCGGAAAGGCGCACCGCATCCATGGCGCCAGACTGGCGCGCGATTTCGCGGCCGCCCTTGAACAGCGCCAGTGTCGGTATGCTGCGGATCGCAAAGCGCGCCGACAGATCCTGCGCGCGCTCGGTGTCCACCTTCAGCAAGCGCACGGCCGGCTCGAGTTGCCCGGCCGCCTGGGCGTACGCCGGCGCCATCATCTTGCACGGGCCGCACCATTCGGCCCAGAAGTCCACCAGCACGGGAATATCGTTGCGGCCGATGTGGCGCTCGAAGCGCGCGCTATCGACGTCCAGCGGACGCCCCGTGAACAGGGGCTGTGCGCATTTGCCACAGGTGGGCGCGTCCTGCAGACGTGACCGCGGCATGCGGTTGACGGCGTCGCAGTGCGGGCAAACGATGTGGGTTGGTTCGGTCATGCTGGCTTCCTCAGTTCGATACGATGTTCTTATTGTAAGCGGGGCTTGGTCTCGACGTCGCCAGCGCTTCCATGCGCCGCGCGCCGCCTCGGATCGCTAGAATGGTTGCAATAATACAAATGAGACGATCGTATGCCTGAGCAGAATACGCCCGGCAGCCTGCTGGTCGGCTGCGCTGGCTGGAGCCTTGCAAGCAAGGACTTCGCCGCGTTTCCGGCGGAGGGTAGCCATCTCGAACGCTACGCCGCCGTGTTCCCGGCGGTGGAAATCAACTCGTCGTTTTACCGGCCCCATAAACCCGAGACCTATGCGCGCTGGGCCGCCAGCGTGCCCGAACACTTCCGCTTCGCGGTCAAGGTGCCGCGCTCGATCACGCATGATGCCGGTCTGCGGGATGTCGATGCGCTGCTTGACCGCTTCCAGGGCGAAGCCGGCATGCTTGGCGACAAGCTGGGCTGCCTGCTAGTGCAACTGCCGCCACGCTTTGGTTTCGATGACGTGCTGGCGCATGCATTTTTCGGGCAAGTGCGTGTGCGTTTCGGCTGCAGTATTGCGTTCGAAGCGCGGCACGCGAGCTGGTTTTCGGCAGCCGCCACGGCGACGCTGCGCGAGTGCGGGGTAGTGCGCGTGATCGCGGATCCGGCCGCCGGCCAGCCCGGGGAGCATATCGCGACAAGCAACACCAATGTCTACGTGCGCTTGCATGGCGCGCCGCGCATCTATTATTCGGCGTATCCGGGCGAGGAAATCGTCCGCTGGCGCAGCCGCATTGATCGCGATATCGCGGCGGGGCGCACGGTGTGGTGCATCTTCGACAATACAGCCGAGGGCGCGGCCGTGCCCAATGCGCTCGAACTGATGGGGCGTCAAGAGGCTCCATCGGGCGACCGGGGCGGGGTAGAATCAGCGAATCCAAACGTCACGGCAACATCCGAGTGAACCCATCCACTGCCGTCCAGCCAGAGCCGGGCCCGACTGCAGGCCCACAGCCTGCCGCCGCGCCCCTGCGCGTCGAGTGCCCACCGGGAGCCTGTGTCTGCGATCGCGCGCGCGTGCTGGCCGACCCTTGTCTGGATCAGCGCCCATTGATGATCACGCGCCAGCAGGAACTCAAGCTGATCGAGCGGATCGAGCGCGTCGAGAGTTTCGCCGACCTGCAGCACGTGCAGGGGCTGATCCACAAAAACATCGGCGTGACACTGCACATCGCGCCGGGACCAAACGAGGTGCGCAGCGTGCGCGGCATCGTGATCGTGCTCGAAGACCGGCCTGGTCTGTGCAAGAAGGTGCGGCAATCGGTGCCCGCGGCGGTACGGCGCTGCCTGAACATGCGGCCTGAGATCGCCTGGGCCATTCTCGACTCGCACGATCTGTTCAGCAGGTGATCCAAAAACCGCGTGCGCGGCCGATGTACAGCCAAAGGCACAGCCGGGGTCAGGTCTGACATTCGGACACGACCTCATCATTACAGCCGGGGTCAGGTCTGACATTCGGACACGGCCTCAGCCTTAGGCACTTAAAATGGTGCCTTAATCAGTATTAGCGTCGCCCAGTGCCAGCGGGTTTTGATTATCCTATTGCCGAGATCGTGTCCGAATGTCAGACCTGACCCCCGCTTTTTCCCGGGTATATGCGTTTGAGTGAAGCAGCGAAACAGTACGAAAGAGAGATGACATGTTCGAAGAATGCACATGGCTTGAAACGCCACCCAAATATCAGATCGACCAAGACACACTGAAAGTCATCACCTCCGAGAGCACGGACTTTTGGCGCATCACCGAATACGATTTTATTCACGACAATGGCCATTTTTTTGGCAGGCCTGTCGATCATGCGTTCACCGCCCAACTGCACGTACGTGCGGACTTTCAGGCGTTATACGACCAGGCCGGTTTGATGGTAAGGATCGACGAGACCCGCTGGATCAAGATCGGTGTCGAGTTTTCGGATGATCAGCTGATGCTCAGTACCGTGTTGACGAACGAACAGTCCGACTGGGCAGTAATGCCTGCGCCATCCATCAGCGACGGATTCTGGATCCGCGTCACCATTGGTTCCGGCACCGTCAGGGCGCAGTATTCAGTTGATGGCATTGTCTGGCCATTACTGCGCTTGGCACCATTTCCCGTCGCCGACCGTTACCTTGTGGGTCCCATGTGCTGCACTCCCAAGCGTGGCGGTCTTGAGGTAACGTTCAGCAAGTTCTCGGTGCAACCAGCGCTGCAGAAAGATTTGCACGATTTGTCGTAAGCACGAGGACGTGGCACAGCGGGGGTCAGGTCTGACATTCAGACACGAACTCAGCCTTGTCCACGCTCGATGAGATCCTGAGAAGCAATAGTATGGCCACGTGCCATCTGGTTTCGACAGCTAACTGTCGAGATCGTGTCCGAATGTCAGACCTGACCCCCGCTTTTTTGCATGAAAAAAGCCGGCGTCGGCCGGCTTTTGTTGCGTATTACCTGCGGTATGGGAAGTGTGTCCCGATACCTCCGCCCCAGCCCCGGCCACGATGACCGCGCCAGCTGCTGCGGCCGAAGTCGAAACCCAGCCCGATCGAGATCGGTGGATACCAGTAGTTCGGCTGCTCGACATACACCGGTTGCGGTACGTACACCGGCTGCTGCTGGATGTACACCGGTTGCTGCTGGACATACACCGGCTGCTGTGGCGTGTAGTACGGCGTGGAATAGCTGGTCGCAGGCACTGGCGTCGATGTGACGGTGGTCCCGCCCGACGATGCCACGCGCGCACCGGTACCTACTGGCACGGGCGTCACGGAAACAACGCGCCATTGGCTCGGATCTGCCGGTTGGGCATAGCCTTGATTGCTGTAATAGGGGCCCGGGGCGGCGCAACCCGCCAGCATGCCCAGTGACACAATAACGATCGCAAGATTTTTCATGGCGCTCCTCCTGATCAAGCCATCATACGAGCTTGCACGGCACGTGGCGCACGGTTTTACACGCTGTTACAGCGGGAAACCAACCAGTACAAGTGCGTCGACGCTAGTCAGCCCAGAATCGTCAGCAACCCATCCAGCCCCGCGAAATTGAGCGCCACATCGGCCTGGGCCCGCACGACCGGCTTGGCACGAAACGCCACTGACAGCCCCGCGATGCCCATCATCGTCAGGTCGTTGGCCCCGTCGCCCATCACTACCGCCTGCGATGGCGAGATGCCCAGTTCGGCGCACACGCGCTCGACGGTGCGTTTTTTTTCCTCTGCATCGACGATGCCGCCGACGACGCGACCGGTCAGCTTGCCATCCGCGATTTCGAGCACGTTTGCGTGGGTGTAGTCCAGCCCCAAACGCGCGCCCAGACGTTCGGTGAAGAACGTGAACCCGCCCGACACCAGCAGCGTCCTGATGCCGATCGCCTGCACGGCCTTGAGCATCGCCTCGCCACCCGGCGAGATGCGCAGGCGCTCGTCATACACCCGCTGCAGCGCGCCCGCGTCCAGCCCGGCCAGCAGCGCCACGCGGCGCCTGAGGCTTTCCGAGAAATCGAGCTCGCCGCGCATTGCTGCCTCGGTGATTTCGGACACTTGCGGCTTGAGGCCCTGCATGTCGGCGATTTCGTCGATGCACTCGATCGTGATCAGCGTCGAATCCATGTCCATCGCCACCAGGCGTACATCGGCCAGCGAGCGGCCTGCGGCGATGAAGGTCGCGTCCACGCCCGCCTCGAACGCCGCTGCGTCGACACGCTCTTTCAGGTCGGCGGAAAACGCCACGCCTTCGCAGCGCAGCGCATGTTCGCCCACGGCGGTGGTGCGCTGCGGACTGGCCAGTTGCGCCAGGCGCGCCAGCGTGGCGGGGTCGGCCTGCGGGCCTTGCAGCACCAGATTCATCGTCGTGTTCATGCGAGTAGTTGTTTGATGGTCTGTTTAATCTGGTTCACGCGCGCCGACAGGTCCGGCATGCTGGCCGTGATGCGCAGCTTGTCCTGGCCGGCCAGCTTGACGTGGCGGTTCTTCTGGATCAGCGTGATGATCCTGATCGGATCGATCGGCGGCTTTTCCATGAACTGCAGGCTGGCCGCTTCGCCGTGGGCGTCGATCTTGACGATGCCCACGGCCTTGGCGGCGATGCGCAACCGGTGCGTCTCGACCAGCGCTTTCACGGGCTCGGGCAGCTTGCCGAAGCGGTCGATCAGCTCCTCTTGCATGCTGTCGATACGGTCCGCGCTTTCGCAATTGGCCAGGCGCTTGTAGATCGACAGGCGCTCGTGCACGTCGCCGCAGTAGTCGGCCGGCAGCAGGGCGGGCACGTGCAGATTGATCTCGGTGGTCGACGACAGGGGCGCGGCCAGGTCGGGTTCCTTGCCGGCCTTGAGCGAACGCACCGCCTCGTTGAGCATGTCCGAATACAGCTGGAAGCCGATCTCCAGCATCTCGCCCGACTGGTTCTCGCCGAGCACCTCGCCCGCGCCCCGGATTTCCAGGTCGTGCATCGCAAGGTAAAAGCCGCTGCCCAGTTCTTCCATCTGCTGGATGGCATCCAGGCGGCGCTGCGATTGCTTGGTCAGGTTCTGCACGTCGCTCACCAAGAGGTAGGCATACGCCTGGTGGTGCGAGCGGCCCACGCGCCCGCGCAGCTGGTGCAGCTGCGCCAGGCCGAACTTGTCGGCGCGGTGCATGATGATCGTGTTCGCGGTCGGCACGTCGATACCGGTCTCGATGATGGTCGTGCACAGCAGGATGTTGAAGCGCTGCGCCACGAAGTCGCGCATGACTTTCTCGAGGTCGCGTTCGTGCATCTGGCCATGTGCCACGCCGATGCGCGCTTCGGGCAGCAGCTCCTGCAGCATCGCGCGGCGGTTTTCGATGGTGTCGACTTCGTTGTGCAGGAAGTAGATCTGGCCACCGCGCTTGAGTTCACGCAGGCAGGCCTCGCGGATGATCGAGCCGTCTTCGCTCCGTACGAAGGTTTTGATCGCCAGGCGCTTTTGCGGCGCGGTGGCAATGATCGAAAAGTCGCGCAAGCCTTCCAGTGCCATGCCCAGCGTGCGCGGGATTGGCGTGGCGGTGAGCGTGAGCACATCGACTTCGGCGCGCAGCGATTTCAGCGCCTCTTTCTGACGCACGCCGAAGCGGTGTTCTTCGTCGATGATCACCAACCCCAGACGCGTGAACTTCACGTCGGGCGAGAGCAGCTTGTGGGTACCGATGACGATGTCGAGCGTGCCGTCGGCCATGCCCTTGATCGCGTTGTTGATCTCCTTGCCGGTCCGGAAGCGCGACAGCTCGGCGATTTTGACGGGCCAGTCGGCGAAGCGGTCGGCGAAGGTCTGCGCATGCTGCTCGGCCAGCAGCGTCGTCGGCGCCAGGATCGCGACCTGCTTGCCGCCCATGACGGCGATGAAAGCGGCGCGTAGCGCGACCTCGGTCTTGCCGAAGCCGACGTCGCCGCACACCAGGCGGTCCATCGGGCGGCCCGACGTCATGTCCTTGATGACGTTGTGGATCGCCTCGGCCTGGTCGGGCGTCTCTTCAAAGCCGAAGCTCTGCGAAAAGTTTTCGTAGTCGACGTTCGAATACTCGAATGCGTGGCCCTGGCGCAGCGCGCGCCGCGCGTACAGGTTCAGGAGTTCGGCAGCCGTATCGCGTACCTGCTCGGCGACCTTGCGTTTGGCTTTTTCCCACTGGCCCGAGCCGAGCGAGTGCAGCGGCGCGTCTTCGGCCGCCGTGCCCGAGTAGCGCGCGATCACGTGCAACTGCGACACCGGCACGTACAGCTTCGTGTCCTTCGCGTATTCCAGATGCAGGAATTCGGTCTCGCCTTCGCCCAGGTCCATGCTGGTCAGGCCCATGTAGCGCCCGATACCGTGGTTGATGTGCACGACCGGGTCGCCGATCTTGAGTTCGGACAGGTCGCGCACCATCGACTCGACCTGGCTCGTCGCTTCCTGCTTCTTCTTGCCGGCGCGCCGGCCCGAACCGGCATACAGCTCGGTCTCGGTGATGAACACCAGGTGGCCTGCGCCCGCATCGAGCAGCTCGAAGCCGGCCTGCAGTGGCGCCACGCCCAGCGCCAGGCGGGCGTCGCTCGTGCGGAAGCCCTCGAAGCCTTCGACCGGCACGAGATCGAGCTTGTATTCGCTGAAGTACTGCTGCAGCGTTTCGCGCCGGCCGGCCGAATCGGCGCAGATCATCACGCGCGTGTCGCTGCGCTCGAGGTAGGTGCGCAGGCTGGCCAGCGGATCGTCCAGGCGGCGGTTGACGGCGACGTCGGGAATCGGCGCCGACAGTTCGGACGCCGGCGCGAGCGGGTCGCGCGCGATATTCCAGCGGCCGTGCGGCTTGATGCAGGTGAAGAATTGCTCGGCGCTCAGGAACAGTTCGGTCGGCTCGAGGATCGGGCGCTCACGGTCGCTTTTCAAAAAACGGTAGCGCGACTCGGTGTCCATCCAGAAGCGCCCAATGGCGCCATCGATATCGCCGACCAGCGCCAGTGGCGTGCCGTCCGGCAGGTAATCCAGCAGTGTTGAGGTCGAGTCGAAGAACAGCGGCAGGTAGTACTCGATACCGGCTGCGGCGATGCCGTTGCCGATGTCGCGGTAAATCGGCGAGCGTGACGGATCGCCCTCGAAACGTTCGCGCCAGCGGCCGCGAAAGCCTGTTCTCGCCGTTTCGTCCATCGGGAATTCGCGGCCCGGCAGCAGTCGCACTTCGCGCACCGGGTACAGCGAGCGCTGGGTGTCGGCGTCGAACGTGCGGATCGATTCGATCTCGTCGCCAAACAGATCGAGCCGATAGGGCAGGGCAGAGCCCATCGGGAACAGGTCGATCAAACCGCCGCGCACCGAGTACTCGCCCGGCGACATCACCTGCGACACGTGCGTGTAGCCGGCCAGTGTGAGCTGCGCCTTCAGGCGCGCTTCGTCGAGGCGTTCGCCCTGGCGGAAGAAGAACGTGTAGGCCGCCAGGAACGATGGCGGCGCCAGGCGCACCAGCGCCGTGGTGGCCGGCACCATCAGCACATCGCACTGGCCGTTGCGGATCTCGTGCAGCGTGGCCAGGCGTTCGGATACCAGATCCTGGTGCGGCGAGAACGCATCGTACGGCAGCGTTTCCCAGTCCGGCAGCAGGTGGCAGGCCAGCTTGCCATCGGCGAACCACGGGATTTCGTCAAGCAGTCGCTGGCCGTCGCTGGCATTGGCCACGACGACGGTGAGCATCTGGCCCTGGGCCTTGAGCGCAAGGGCGGCAACCGCCAGTGCGTAGGCGTCGGACGAACCATGAAGGAGCGGCAGGACGAAACGATGGCCTGCTTTGGGGAGGTGTTTCTCGAGGTCGAAAGGCATGCCGCGTGCTTGAAAGATCCGTGAAAAATGCGCTGGAAAGTGGTGGCCAATTATAGTCGAACGCGCAACGCCCCGCCGCGCACCAGCAGGATCAGGATTGCCTGGCCTGTCGTTATGTAATATCCTAAGTTACGAAAGCCCGTACCGAACAACACCCCAGGAGAATCGACCATGTCTTTTTCAGATCCGGCCGCAGTTGCCAATTACGCCGACGGGCCGCCGCACTTCGTGCCGGGCTTTGCCGACATGCAGCGCATGGCGTGCGTGCTGCTGGCCGAGCGTGCGCCGGCCGACGCACGCGTGCTGGTGTTGGGCGCGGGTGGCGGCCTGGAACTCAAGGCGTTCGCCGATGGCCAGAGCGGCTGGATTTTCGATGGCGTCGATCCGTCGGCGCCCATGCTGGCGCTGGCCAGGCAGGCCACCGCCGCCCACGCCGCCCGCATCCGCCTGCATGAAGGGTTTGTCGATGCGGCGCCCGCTGGGCCGTTCGATGCGGCGACGTGTCTGCTGACGATGCACTTCATGCCGGTGCAGGAGCGCAGTCACGCGCTACGCGCGATGCGTGCGCGCCTGCTGTCCGGCAGTCCGTTCGTCGTGATGCACCTGAGTGCGGGTCTTGATGCCGCCGGGTGTGCACGCTGGCTGGCACGTGATGCGGCGTTCGCCATTGCCAACGGCGTCGAGGCGGGCATGGCGCAGCGCCGGCGCGAGGTCATGGCGCGCGATCTGCACGTGCTCGGGCCGGCCGAGGACGAGGCGTTGCTGCGCGAGGCCGGGTTCGACGGCATCGAGGTGTTCTATGTGGGCGGCGCGTTTCGCGGCTGGATCTGTTACGCCTGAGTCGGTTGCCGGAGCAGTAAAAGTCGCGCATGATAGCGTTCCCATCCTCATCATGTCGGAGACCCCATGCGCCCTGGACCGGCCAGTTTGTCGATACTGTGTTCGTCGTTGCTGTGCGCGGCCGCCAGCGCAGCGCCGCAGGCAGCGGTTGTGTTGTTTGACGAGGTGGCCAGGCCCGGCGTCGAGATCCTGGCGCTGGCTCCCGATACCACGCATCTTCTGGCAGGCGACGCCGTCACGGCTGCTGCGGCGCTGCGCACGACCTTTCCGGAGAGCGCCATCGAGCTCACGCGCAGCAAGCGGGCCGACGGTGGCGCCGCCCTCACGCTCCAATGGCGGCAGATCTGGAAAAGCGGCGTGGCGCTGCAAACGGCGCCACAGGATTTGCGGCCACTCCTTGCGCAAGGCACGCTGGGATTCGACCTGAAGGTCGATGCGCTCGACGCCGGTGGCCTCGTGGTCAAGATCGGTTGCGGTCCGTCCTGCGAACGCCAGGTGCCGTACGTGCTCCCGGGGCGCGCCGCCCAGGGCAAGGGCTGGCAGCGCGTCGTGCTGGCGCTGTCGTGCTTCACGCGCGACGGCGACGATTTCTCTCAGGTGGTCAGGCCGTTTGCGCTGGAAGGCACGGGCAGCGGCCAGGTCAGCATCGCCAACGTGGCCATCGCAGCGGGCGGCACGCCCAACACGGCGTGCCCGGACTGGCGCACGGTGGCGGTCACGCCGGCCAGGCTCGATGAAGCGTGGTCGATCGACTGGTGGCTGCCCCGTCATCGCCAGAAACTCGACGACGCACAGCAGATGGTGCGCGACGGTCGCAGCCCGCAACTGGTGTTCATCGGTGACTCGATCACGCAGGGCTGGGAAAAGGAGGGCGCGCCCGTCTGGCAAACGCACTATGCGAAGTTCGATGCGCTGGACCTCGGGTTCGGTGGCGATCGCACCGAAAACGTGCTGTGGCGCTTGCAGAATGGCGCCGTCGACGGTCTCGATCCGAAGGTGGCGGTGCTGATGATTGGCACCAACAACACCGGCTTGCGCGGCGATTTCCCGGTCAGTACCGTGGCGGGCATTCGCCGCAATCTCGACGAGCTCCGGCAGCGTCTGCCGCGCACGCGCATCATGCTGATGGCGATTTTCCCGCGCGACGCAATGCCCGACAGTACGCTCAGGCGCACCAACGATGCCATCAATGCGCAGCTGCCGGCACTGGCCGATGGCAACCGGATCGTGTTCGTCGACGTGAACCGCGCGTTCCTGACGCCGGATGGCCTGCTTGCGAACACCATCATGCCCGATCTGCTGCATCCGAACGCAGCGGGCTACGCGATCTGGGCCAAGGCAATGCAGCCCGAACTCGACCGGCTGATGGCGCTGCCGCGTCTTTAAGCGCCCTCGACGATGCGCCGGTTGGCTACGCCGAACGGCACGTGCACCATCGGCACCGTGCCGCCGGGGGCAGACTTGAGGTGGGTGAGCTGGTCATCGAAGAAAATGTGCGGCTTGAACACCGACAGCACGCGCGCCTTGTCCATCCCGCCCAGAAAGAACGTCTCGTCGGCCGACACGCCCCAGCTGCCCAAGGTGGTCACGACGCGCTCGTGCGCCGGCGCGCTACGCGCCGTGATGATGGCAATGCGCACGATGCGGCGGTAATCCGGGTCGGTGCGCTCGGCCTCGTGTTCCAGCTGCTGCAGCATGGCCAGCTTGCGAAACATCCCGGCCAGCGGGCCCGGCTGGTGCGGGCGCGCCATGTGCAGGGTTTCGTGGGCGTGGAATTCGCGCAGGTCGTTGTTGCGCTTGTAGACCGTTTCGGACTCATCGTCGGCGATGACGCCATCGAAGTCGAAGGCGACGCGCAGCTCGATGTCGGTGTCCTCATCGGCGATTCCCGACGGCAGCACGAGGCCGGCCGGATAATCGACCGCGATCGCGCTCTTGACGTCGTCTTCGTTTGCCGACAGGAAGAGCGCGGTGTTGAAGGCCGGCAGATACGGATAGGGCGACTTGCCGCTCATGAACACGGCGCGCGAGATGT
This sequence comes from Oxalobacteraceae sp. CFBP 13730, assembly GCA_014841835.1. Lineage (GTDB taxonomy): Bacteria > Pseudomonadota > Gammaproteobacteria > Burkholderiales > Burkholderiaceae_D > Telluria. Next base: position 151,734 of record JACYUQ010000002.1, read on the forward strand.
CCAGGCCATAGTGCGCGATCGAGCGCATCACGCGCAGGCCCGTCTCGGGTGAATTGCGCGAAAACAGCACCACCTCGACGGGCGCCTGCTGCGGAAAGCACCGGTTCAGGCTCAGGAAGCGCCGGATGAACGGGAACGCGACGCCGCGCGCCAGGATTACGTCACGCTGGCGCTCCTGGTGACTGCGGTAGGCTTCCGGCCCGCCGTCCAGATAGACCTGATGCGAATCGGACAGATCGAACAGCGCACTGGAAGCAACGCCGATCACGAGTTTTTCTTCGATGGGAAATGGCATTCAGGCGTCCTGGTCAGCGTGGTCGGTGTCGTTGAAGGTAGCGTAAATCCGGTGCAGCTCCGCGGACAGGCTCGCTGCGGCACTGACAAATGCCGGTTGGCCACCCCGCGCCAGCATGTGCAGTTTGGCCAGGCGGTCAGCCTCGCCCAGTACCGCGGGCAGACTGGAAGACGGCGTTGCGGCGTCGCCGAGATGGGCAATCGCGTGGCAGATGGCCGGGGGCAGTTCCCATTGCGCGGCGATACCGGCCGAGATCAGGCGCGCCGCGTGTACGAGGCGCAGTCCGAAGGCGTCACTGTCAGGCAAGCCGCCGCTGGGCACCAGGCCATCGATCACCCGCAGCGCCACGATCAGGCCGACATTGTGCATCAGGCCGGCCAGATAGGCTTCGAACGGATCGGCTCCCTGACCGTGCGCCAGGAGGCTGGCGGCCTGCGCACATTTCTCGGACTGGCTCCAGAGTTGCGGCGCGACCAGGCGCGCAAGGCGGCTGGTCTGCAGACTGATGATCCGGCGAAACGCCACGCGCGCCAGTAGCATGCGCAGGCCGTTCTGGCCAAGCAGCAGCAGCGCGCCTTCCAGATTGCGCACGGGTGTGCCGGGTTGATAGTACGGGCTGTTTACTTCGCGAATTACCTCGGCGACCAGGACGGCGTCCTGTGCCACCAGGCGCGCCAGATCGGCCGATGAGCCGGCCTCGTCGCGCAAACTGCGCAGCACTTGTGGAATCACGGCTGGCACACGCGGTACAAGGGCGCTTGCTGCCTGCGGATCGCGGGCGAGCCGCGTCAGCTCGTCGAGCACCAGGGCTTCGTCGCCCGCCGCACCGGCAATATGCGGCCCGGCCAGCCAGTGAAAGAACGCGAGATCCAGATCGGGGGCGCCAGGCTGATCGGCGCCGGACGTGAGCAGTGAGTCTGCCACCGGCAAGCTGGACGGAAAGGGTGGGTGATCGACAGGCCCTGCGGGCGTGGCGCCAAACAGGCGTGCAAGCCAGCGTTTCATGGGATGGGAATGACGAAAGATGGAGGCATTGCGCGATTCTACAGCGCCGATGCAACACACGACCGGGAACCCGGCCGTATGTGGTGGGAATTACTGCTTGGTATCCGAACTGGTGGTCGTGTGACCGGTGTTGGTCGGTGTGCTGGCGTTGCCGGTAGCGGTTGCCGCACCGGTTGCCGTGCCATCGGCCGGGGTCATGCCCATTTGCGCATCGACGGTTGCATTGCCGGTCGAACCGGCTGACGTCGTGCCCATCGAAGACGAGCCGGTGCTGCTGGTGCCCATGGTGTCGGGGGTATTGCAACCGGCCAGAACAAAAGCGAACATGCCGCCAATCAGTGCAGTATGAATCAGTTTCATCGCATTTCTCCTTGAGAGATCAACCACCCACGGGTGCGGTGTGCAGCAGTGGGATGGTTGCCTGACCGATCGATCAGCGGCCGGTTGCCGAGTTGGTCACCGGCTCGTTGTTGCTGGTGGTTCCCGATGCGCTGTTGACGCCGGTGGCGCCGGTGGCGCCGGAATTCCAGCTGCCCTGGCCGCCGGTGGTGCTTGGGGTCTGCACCGAGCTGCCGGTCGTCGACATCGTGCTGCTCGAGCCGGTCATGGTGTCGGTGGTCTTGCTTGGGGTGTCACATGCGGCCAGGCCAAATGCCATCATGCCTGCGATCAGTGCGGTTCCGAGGGTGCGTGTCATGGTAGTCTCCGTGATGATTAAGTTGTCTTATCATCAAGCAACCGCGGGTTTGCACGAATAGGAACACAGAGTCCGTTCTTGTAGGACGACACGCCCAGCGCACGTCAGCGCAGGCGTCACTCAATCACGTCAATGGATGGCAGCTTCGTGACTTGCCAGCCAGACCAGCAGCTCGGGAGCAGGTAATGGCCGGCTGTAGAAATAGCCCTGCACCTTGTCGCACAGGTGGCTGCGCACCACGTCCAGCTGCGATTGGGTTTCGATGCCTTCGGCCACCGTGGTCATCCCCAGGCTGCGTGCGACCTTGACGGTGGCTTCGATCAGCACCCGGTGGTGGGCGCTGGTGTCGGCCTGGCACACGAACGAGCGATCGATCTTGACCGTGTCCACCGGCAGCAGGTGCAGGCTCGACAGCGACGAATAGCCGGTGCCGAAATCGTCCAGCGCCAGTTTGATGCCCAGGGCTTTCAGGTCGTGCAAGCGCTGCTGGACGTCCTGGCCCTGTGCGGCCAGGCTCTCGGTGACTTCCAGCTGCAGGCAACCCGGCGGCATGCCGGTGTCGTGCAGGATGCGGCGCACGCTCTCGATCCATCCCGGTTGTGCCAACTGGGCGCGCGACAGGTTCACCGCCATCAGGCCAGGTGCGCGCTCGCCCAGGCAAGCGCGCCAGTCGAGGAAGTCGCGGCTGGCGCGTTCAAGAACGAAGTCGCCCAACAGGCCGATCAGCCCGCATTCTTCGGCCACTTCGATGAAGTCGATCGGCGGCACGATGCCGCGCACCGGATGGCGCCAGCGCACCAGCGCCTCGACCCCGGCCGCGTAATCGACGCCGCCGCAGGGCAGCAGGCGCACCACCGGCTGATAGACGACGAACAGCTGTTCTTCGACCAGCGCCTGGCGCAGTTCGGCTTCGATGCCAGCGCGCCGCGCTGCGCGTTCACGCATGCTCGGCGCGAACACGACGTGGCGGTTGCCGCCGGCCCGCTTGGCCTCGACCATCGCGATGCCGGCGTCACGCAGCACATCGTCCGGTTCGCGCAGGGCGATGTCCGGGTCGTCCATGCTCCAGGCCAGGCCGACGCTGGCGCCGCACACGATGTCGTGGCCATCGACCACGTACGGATCGGCCAGCGCATCGAGCAGGCGCAGCGCGATGCGCTCGGCATCGGCGCGTCCGCGCAGGCCATCGAGCAGGACGACGAATTCGTCGCCGCCGGTGCGGGCCGCCAGCTGCCCGCTCAGCGTGCCCGGTTCGATCCGGCCCAGTGCCGGGCGCAGCGCACCGCGCAGGCGGTCGGCCATGTGCATCAGCAGATGGTCGCCGACCGCCTGGCCCAGGCTGTCGTTGAGCTGGCGGAAGCGGTCGCAATTGAGGGTCAGCACCGCGAAGCCGAGATCGGAAACCGGCTGCGCCAGCAGGTGCTGCAACGCGTCGCGCACGGCTTCGCGGTTGGGCATGCGGGTCAGGGTGTCGGTGCGCGCGGCGCTGCGCAGGCGGCGCGACAGCACCTCCTGCTCACGCTGCACTTCGAATGTGGCATCGGCCACGGTCGCCATCAGGCGTTCGGGGTCGAGCTTCATCAGGTTCAGCGCCAGCACCTGCAGGCTGCCAGTGGCGGCGTGCGGAACGCCCACCGGCAGACGCAGACCTTCGCAGATCATGCCGGACGGCTCGAGGAATGCCTCGACCATGGACGCCAGATGCGGCGCCACCGGCGCCAGCACATCGAACAGATTGTCCAGCCCCTGTGCGGTGGCCAGTGGCATCAGCAGCCGCGACGCCATCGGGTTGAGCATGTCGACCGTGCCATCGAGCGAGGTCTGGGCCAGGCCGATCGGCGCCCGGTACAGGAACTGCACCAGCGCTTCATAGGCGTCGACCGCGTCTTGTTGGACCTTAGGCTCCATCGAGCGCCTCCTGGGGAGCGGCGATAACGGGATCAGGCTGCCAGGCCAGGGCACAGTTGCGCCCCGCGCGCTTGGCCGCGTACAGGGCCTGGTCGGCTTGCTTGATCAGCAGGTCGACGCCGCCATGGCCATCGGCAGCGACTGCGACGCCGGCGCTGATCGTGCACACGATCGCCTGGCCATCGAAGCTCTTGGCATCCAGCGCGACGCGTGCACACAGGCGTTCGGCCAGATTCAGCGCATGCGCCAGGTCGGTCGATGGCAGCAGCACGGCGAATTCTTCGCCGCCGATGCGCGCGACGACATCGACTTCGCGGAAGAAGTCGAGCAGGATCGCCGCCAGATGCTGCAGCACGGCGTCGCCACCCGGATGCCCGTAGCGGTCGTTGATGGCCTTGAAGTGATCGGCGTCGAGGATGATCATTGCCGTCGGCCGCGGCGCGGCGCGGCTGCGTTCGAACTCCTGGCTGGCGGCGTCGAACAGCGCGCGGCGGTTGGCCAGGCCAGTCAGGTGGTCGCTGAATGCCTCACGCCGGCGGCGCTCGGCGATGTCGCGCTTGTCGCTCACGTCGCGCAGGATCAGGCAATAGGCCGGGCCTTCTTCGCAGGGCAGGCTTGGGGCGCCATCGGCGGCTTCGCGGTCGGCTTCGGGCAGGGGCGCAATCATCACGCTGCCCCAGAATGCGCTGCCGTCGGCGCGCAGCAGGCGGCTCTCGTCCAGCGCCCAGCCGTCGGCGTCGGCTTCGCGCAGGCGGTCCAGCGCGCGCTCGGGCGTGATCGCATCGGCCGGATAAAACATCGTGTAGCTCTGGCCTTGGGTGTCGGGGCCGAAGCCGGTCACGCGGCCGATGCTCGGATTCCATTCGCACAGCCGGCCTTGCGCATCCAGGCTGGCCAGTGCGTAATCGGTGATGCCGGTCAGGACTGCATTGAGCCAGGCGTCGTTCTGCCGCTGGCGGCATTCGCGCCGCACCTGCTCGGTGATGTCGTCGATGACCGCCATGATGCGGCTGGCATCGAGCCGGAGCAGCGTGATCGACAGGATCTGCGGCATGCGCTTGCTGCAGCCGCTGCCGGCATGCAGATGCACGTGCATGCCGTCGCAGATCTTGCCGCTCTGAACTGTACTCTGCTGGCACAGGTTGCGCAGGTCGGGCGCGATGTCCTCGAGCGCGACAAACAGGTTGTCCAGCCCGCCATTGCGCGAATGCGGCATCAGAAGCTGGGCCGCGATCGGGTTGATCATGGCGATGTCGCCATCGGCGTCGAGCTGCACCAGCCCAACCGGGGCGAGATACAGGAACTGGATCAGCGCCTCGTATTCCGCGCTGAGCTGGGCGAGGTCGTCACTCACTTTGGTTGCCGTTTGACGAGGACGTAGCGCGTGGCGCTGCCGGGGTTGGACAGCAGACGCAGGGCAACCTTCACCGGGCGCATGCGCAGCGTCAGGACATAGTCGACGGTTTCGTCGAGGGCGATGTTCTGTTCCAGCGCATCGTCGAAACGCTGCGCGACCATGAAGTTGTTCATGCATGGTGCGACGTTGGTGAACAACGGCTGGCCCAGCACACGCTGCGGCGACAGACCGGCGGCTTGCGACTCGAACGCGTTGTACCGGCTGACCTCGGTGTTCGGATTGAAACCGATCACACCGAAATCGAGCTGGTCGAGTTCTTCGGAAGAACACGCGTCAAGCCGGGCCGCCAGCTCGGGAAAATCAAAGGGAAGAGTCATGAATTGGGTGCCGACGCGCGGCCAGTAGATATTGGTCATCGATGTTGCCATGTGCAATAAACGCGTGTCAATTGCCGCCCTGCAACAAATCACGATTTTACAGTGAGAATCCACAATTTCGCACACTGTTTCGCAAATTGACAGCCCGCTGTTTCAACGTCACCATGCCCGTCTCTTCATGTGCTCCCATTTTATGACATATCACCCGGACGATGCTGCCTGCTGGTGGCGCGATGCGGCAGGTTTGCAGCGCATGGTTGTCGATCTGCTGGCCGCCGAACTGGCGGCGCTGCGGCCAGGCCGGCAACTGCAGGCGCCGCCCTGGCCCGCAGCACTCGATCTGCGCCACGATCTGGCTGCCGATTCGCTCGAACTGATGGGACTGGCGTCGGCACTGGAAACCCAACTGCATCTGCGCGGGACGGCTGACGCGCCGTTGCTGACGCGTACGCGTCTGGAGGACTGGCTCGATGCGGCGCTCGCCGGTCTTGACGCCGACGGGAGCGCGCTGACGTTTCGCACGTCGGGCAGCAGTGGCGCGCCCAAGCCGTGCAGGCACCCGCTGGCGTTACTGTGGCAAGAGGTCGGGGCGCTCGCCACGCTGCTGCCAGGCCGGCGGCGCATCGTCAGCCTGGTGCCGGCGCACCATATCTATGGCTTCCTCTTCACGGTCTTGCTGCCGCGCCGCCTGGGCATCGATGCTGTCTGCGACCTGCGCGGTCATGCACCGGCGGCGCTGGCGGCCCAGCTGATGCCCGGCGACCTGGTGATCGGGCATCCGGATCTCTGGCGCGCGTTCGGCCAGGCCGCCGGGCCGCTGGCGCCGGACGTCGTCGGCGTCACCTCGACGGCGCCGTGCCCGCCCGAGGTGGCGCGTGCTGCGCTCGGCACGGGGTTGGCGCGGCTGGTCCAGGTGTATGGCAGCTCCGAGACTGCAGGCGTGGGCTGGCGTGACGAGGCAGAGGGCGGTTACACGCTGTTTCCGTACTGGTCGCGTACCCGTCAGGACAAGCGTCAGGCCGATGGCCTGGTCCGCCAGTGTCCGGACGGGACGCGTCAGCCAGCCATGTTGCAGGATCGGCTGGCATGGCGTGACGACGGGCGTTTCCAGCCGGACGGACGCATCGACCAGGCGGTGCAGGTCGGCGGCGTCAATGTGTTTCCGGGCTATGTGGCCGATGTGCTACGTCTGCATCCGGCCGTGCTGGAGGCAAGCGTGCGCCGCATGCGGCCCGATGAGGGCGAACGCCTGAAGGCCTTCGTGGTGGTGCGTGACGGCGCGGTGGCCGATGCCGCGCTGCAGGCCGGCTTGCACGCCTGGCTCAGCGAGCGCCTGACAGCGCCCGAGTGCCCGGTGGCCTACTCGTTCGGACCGCGCCTGCCGCGTGGTGCGGGCGGCAAGCTGGCCGACTGGATCATCGACAGCGACGTCTAGGGACGTGCGCGGCTACAACGCGACAAAACTCTCGAAGCCGCCAAAGAACATGCGTTTGACGTCGAACGGCACGCCGCCCGGCTGCATCATGGCGGCCAGGCGCGGATCGTTCATGACTTTTTCATTGACTTCGTCGCGATGGGCGCGCGATTCATAGACAGCCCAGGCGAGGATCACCGTTTCGCCTTCTTCGAGTTGTACGCTCTGCGGGAACGACGTGTGTTCGCCGGACGGGACATCGTCGGCGATCCATTCACGGTATTCGAGCGCGCCATGCTCGCGCCAGACGGCGCCGGCCAGCTGCGCCTGGGCGCGGTACGTTTCGATGCTGGAGGTGGGAAGCGGAAGGACAAAACCATCGACATATGCCATGTGGATCTCCCTGGACGGTTGGATGCGCGGGGCGCGTCTGTGACCCACCAGTACACGGCCCACGAGGTTCCCGACAGTGGTGTCGGGAACCTCAGGCTACCACAGGCTGTTGTCGGGTGCCGGTGCTTGCGGGGGCTGCTGCGGCGGCAGCGCTGGCGGCTGCGGTGCTTGCGGTGCCGGCTGCGGCGGCTGCACCGGCGGTGCGACGTTGGGCAGCGCCTCGAGCGGCGACGGTCCTTCGAGCGGCGCATCATCGGGCGGCTGCTGGAACTCGTCGACCGGCGCCGCCGGCGGCGCGACTGCGATGTCGATCGTGCGGGTCTCGACCGCGTCGGCGTATTCGGGATAGATCCAGTCGCGGCCATCGTTGACCAGGTCGTCCGGCGGCGTGCGCTCCTGCGGCGGGACCTTGGCCAGCGCCACGCGCATGTAGTCGATCCAGATCGGCATCGCCAGCGTCGAGCCGAATTCGCGGCCGCCCAGCGAGCGCGGTTCGTCGTAGCCCATCCACGATACCGCGACAACCTTGCCCGCGTAGCCGGCGAACCAGCCATCGATCGCATCGTTCGTGGTGCCGGTCTTGCCGGCCAGGTCGGTGCGGCCGAGCTGCTTGGCCGAGCCGGCGGCGGTACCGAAGCGGGCCACGTCGCGCAGCATGCTGTCGACGACGAAGGCATTTCTTGCCGTGATGACGCGGTTGTCTTCCTGCGGGCCCTGGGATGGCGGCACCTCGGCAATCACGCTGCCATTGCCGTCGACGATGCGCTGGATCAGGTAGGGCTTGACGCGGTAGCCGCCATTGGCGAACACCGAGTACGCGCCGGCCAGCTGCAGCGGCGTGACGGCGCCCGTGCCCAGCGCCATCGTGTAGTTGCGCGGATGGCGCGCCAGGTCGAAGCCGAAGTGCTCGAGATACTGGTGCGCAAAATCGACCGACACCGCGCGCAGCACGCGCACCGTCGGCACATTCTTCGACTTGACGAGCGCCTGGCGCAGCGTGACTTCACCGTCGAACACGCCGTCGTCGTTTTGCGGCCGCCACGGATTGTCTGCGCTGGCGCCGGGCAGTTCGATCGGCGCATCGAGAATGCGGGTGGCGGGCGAGTAGCCTTTTTCAAGGGCGGCCGAATACACGAAGGGCTTGATGCTCGATCCCGGCTGGCGCCACGCCTGCGTGACGTGGTTGAACTTCTGCAGGTTGTAGTCGAAGCCGCCCACCAGCGCGTGGTAGGCGCCGGTCTCGGCATCGATCGCGACGAACGCCGCCTCGACCTGCGGCACCTGCACGATGGCCCAGTCGCCGGCCTTGTCCTTGCTGACGCGGATGACGGCGCCCGGCGTGATGCGCAGCGCCTCGCGCGCTGTCGGCTGCAGGCCAGGACTGGCAAACTTCAGGCCCGCGCCCTTGATGACGATGTCTTCGCCCGACAGCAGCGTCGCCCGCACCTGGCTCGTGCTGGCCGCCAGTACGACGCCGGCCAGCAAGCCGTCGCTGGAACGGCGCGCCTGCAGCGCGTCGGCAATGGCTTCGTCGCGTTGTTCGGGGTCGGATGGCAGCTCGACACGCGCCTCGGGGCCACGGTAGCCATGGCGGCCATCGTAGGCCAGAACGTTGCGCCGTACCGATTCGTACGCGGCCTTTTGTTCGGCCGCGCGGATCGTCGTCGTGACCACGATGCCGCGCGTGTAGGCGTCTTCGCCGAACTGTTCGTAGACCGCCTGGCGCGCGAGCTCCGCGACATACTGGGCCGGCGTGTCGAACTTCTGGCCGGCGTCGCGCTTGACGCGCAGTGGTTCGGCCAGCGCCGTGGTGTACTGCGCCTCGGTGATCGTGCCCAGTTCGAGCAGGCGCTTGAGGATGGCGTGCTGGCGCGCCGCCGCGCGTTTGGGGTTCGACACGGGATTGGTGCGCGCAGGATTTTGCGGCAGACCGGCCAGCATCGCCGTTTCGGCCAGCGACAGCTGATCGAGTGTCTTGCCGAAGTAGCTGCGCGCGGCGCTCGAAAAACCGTACGAGCGCTGGCCCAGGTAGATCTGGTTCATGTACAGCTCGAGGATCTGGTCCTTGGACAGCGAGCGCTCGATCTTGTAGGCCAGCGCGACCTCGGTCAGCTTGCGCGAGAGCGTCTTCTCGTTGGTGAGGAAGAAGTTGCGCGCGACCTGCATCGTGATGGTCGATGCGCCCTGGCGAAAGCCGCCGCGCAGATTGGCGCGGGCTGCACCCATCGCCCGGATGAAGTCGATGCCGCCGTGTTCATAGAAGCGCGTGTCTTCGATCGCCAGCACAGCGCTTTTCATCATGGCGGGGATCTTCGTGATCGGCACGAAGTCGCGGTGCTCGACGCCGAACTGGCCGATCAGCACATTGTCCTGCGTGTAGATGCGCAGCGGGATCTTGGGGCGGTAGTCGGTCACGGCATCGATCGGCGGCACTTTGTCACTGATCGCGCTCCACACGCCGATGGCCAGGCCGGCCGCAATCAGCAGCAGCGCGGCGAAAAAGATCAGCACGTAGGCGTACGCGCGCTTCATGCCCAGCAGGGTTTTTCGGGACTGTTGGTTGGTCGCTTTCACTGCCGAACTCTCACTGTAAAAGTTGCTGCAGGCCACGTGGTGGGCCAGGATCGGGCGATTATAGTCCGCTTTCAGCGCACGCTTTCTTTCCGTACGTGCATGTGCGATATTCCTGCTTTCGGTTCGTCCGCAGCGGCGAGCTACGCCCGCCAACAAGGACACCATGCCGCACGATTCAAGCTTCAAACCGTATATTCCCGCCCATGCCCAACTGGCTGAAATGACGCCACGCGCCCTGATCATGGGCGTCATCCTGGGCATGATCTTCGGCGCGTCGTCGCTGTACCTGGTGCTGAAAGTCGGCCTCACTGTCAGCGCGTCGATCCCGGTGGCGGTCATCGCCATCACGCTGTTCGGCGTGGCGAAGCAGCTTGGCGCGCGCGAATCGACGATCCTCGAAAACAGCATCGCGCAGACAGCCGGTTCGGCCGGCGAGTCGCTGGCCTTCGGCCTGGGCGTGACGATGCCGGCGATCCTGATCCTGGGCTTTGACCTGGAAATCTCGCGCGTGCTGCTGGTGGGCGTGCTCGGTGGCCTGCTGGGCATCCTGATGATGATCCCGCTGCGCCGCACGCTGATCGTCGACCAGCACCGCGAACTGAAATACCCGGAAGGCACGGCCTGCGCCGAAGTGCTCAAGGCTGCGGCCACCGACGTCTCGCGCGACGCTGCAGGTGAAGTGCGCATCGCCGGCAGCGACGCGGTCCGCATCGCAAAACGCCGCGCAATGCTGATCTTCGGTGGCTTCGGCATCGGCATCCTGTACAAGACACTCAGCGTGTCGTTCAAGGGCTGGCGCGATACGGTCAACTTCGAGTTCGGCGCGCCGCTCAAGACCGGCAGCATCGGCGCCGAGATCTCGCCCGAGCTGGTGGGTGTGGGCTACATCATCGGGCCGCGCATCGCCTTCACGATGGCGGCCGGTGGCGTGCTGGCGTCGCTGATGCTGGTCCCGATGATCAAGTTCTTCGGCGAGCTGGCCAGCACGCCGCTCTCGCCCGGCACGATTCCGATCCGCGACATGACGGGCGACGATATCCGCAGCGCCTATATTCTCTACATCGGCGCCGGTGCCGTCGCCACGGGCGGCCTGATCTCGCTGGCGCGCTCGCTGCCGACGATCTGGAACGGCTTGCGTGGTGGCCTGGCCGGCATGAAAAACGGCAGCAGCGCCGATGCGTCGTTGCGTACCGACCGCGACATCCCGATGAAGTGGGTTGTCATCGGCTGCCTGGCGATCGTCGCCGTCATTTCCCTGGCCGCGCCGCTGCACATGAACGTGCTCGGTGCAGTGCTGATCCTGGTGTTTGGCTTTCTGTTCGCGACCGTGTCGTCGCGGCTCGTGGGCGAGATCGGGTCGTCGTCCAATCCGATCTCCGGCATGGCAGTGGCCACGCTGTTGTTTACCTGCCTGATCTTCTTGCTGATGGGCTGGACGGGCGGCCAGTATTACGTGACCGCGCTGTCGGTCGGCGCGATCGTCTGCATCGCCGCCAGCAATGCCGGCACGACGTCGCAGGATCTGAAGACCGGCTACCTGGTCGGCTCCACGCCGCGCATGCAGCAATACGCGATCCTGTGCGGCGCGTTTGCATCGGCACTGATCCTGGGACCGGTGCTGCTCAAGCTGAACGACGCGGGCACGGTGTACGTGCCGGCAGCGCAGGTGGCGCCTGGCCTGACGGTCGATGCGTCCCGGTTGAGCGACACCGGCACGCTGCAAGGTCCGCAGGCCGACACGGACAAGAACACCTACAAAGTCTGGCACAAGACCGACACGGTCGGCGGCCCGGCCGGCAAGTACTTCGTCGACAACGCAGGCAAGGCCGTGTACCTGGTCGACCCGGGCATCAACGGCCACCACAAGACGCGACCCGACGGCACCGAAGTGAAAAAATACGATGCGCCGAAAGCCGTGCTGATGTCGTACATCATCAAGGGCATCCTGGACCGCGAGCTGCCATGGACACTGGTGCTGTTCGGCGTGATGATCGCGATCGTGCTGGAAATGGCGGGGATCGCGTCGCTGGCGTTTTCAGTGGGCGTCTACCTGCCGCTGGTGGCAACGCTGCCGATCGCGATTGGCGGCACGGTACGCTGGCTGGCCGACCGCCGCAACAACAAGTTGCCGCAGAACGTGGGCCTGAACGAAGAAGAGCGCCAGGCGGCGAACGACCGCAGCTCGGGCGTGCTGCTGGCATCCGGCTACATCGCCGGCGGCGCGCTGGCAGGAATCATCATCGCGATCACGGCGGGCGTGCTGACCGACTTCGACGCCGCCGCCGCGCGCTGGGCCGAAGCCTACAACCCGTTCTTCGCCGGCGACAGCGCGAACGTGCTGAGCATGCTGCCATACGCCGTGATCGTGGCGCTGCTGTTCTGGGTAGCGCGTGAAAAGCCCGTGAAGTAAGGCGCACGGCCAGGGCAACAGCTGGGGTCAGGTCTGACATTCGGACACGACCTCAGCCTTGATCACGTCCAATACAGGGGAACAGCTGGGGTCAGGTCTGACATTCGGACACGACCTCAGCCTTTGCCACTTCCAACGCCGTGTTGCCAGCATTGGTAACAGCTGGGGTCGTCTGACATTCGGACACGATCTCAGCCTTGGTCACGTCCAATACAGCTAATAAAGCTAGGGTCAGGTCTGACATTTAGACACGACCTCAGCCTTCGCCACTTCCAACGCCGTGTTGCCAGCATTGGCATGGCTATGTGACAGCCAATTCCAACTCCCCGACTGTCGAGATCGTGTCCGAATGTCAGACCTGACCCCGGCTTTTGGTTGAGATCGTGTCCGAATGTGAGACCTGACCCCGGCTTTTGGTTGAGATCGTGTCCGAATGTCAGACCTGACCCCGGCTTTTGCTGAAACAAAAACGGCGGCCCGCGGGCCGCCGTTTTTGTTCGTGCGTAACGCTGTTACTTCACGCCGTGCATCAGCTTCTGGATCACCGGTGCGAGCAGCACCAGCAGGATGCCGCCGCCCAGCAGCGACAGTAGGCCGAAGTTGTAGCCGTCGAGTGCCGACGCCACCGTCATGCCGGTTTCACCGGAGACGTGCGAGGCGAAGATGCCCGACAGGTTGTTGCCGATACCGGTCGACAGGAACCAGCCGCCCATGCCCAGGCCGACGAGGCGGGTAGGGGCCAGCTTGGTGACCATCGACAGGCCGATTGGCGACAGGCACAGCTCACCGACCGACTGGATCACGTAGACGGCGAACAGCGTCCAGAACGGGATCTTGCCGTTACCGTCGATCAGCTGCGACAGTGCGTAGACCAGCAGGCCGAACGCGATGCCGTTGAAGATCAGGCCCAGGCCGAATTTACGCGGGATCGATGGGTTGGCGTTGCGCTTGCCCAGCCAGACCCAGACGGCGGCGATGATCGGTGCGAAGACGATGATGGCCACCGAGTTCACCGACTGGAACCAGGCGACAGGGAAGGTCCAGCCGTTCAGGTTGCGGTCGACGATGTTATCGGCCAGGAACGTGAACGAGCTGCCGGCCTGCTCGAAGAAGCACCAGAACAACACGTTGAAGAAGAAGATGATCATCATTGCCCAGGTCTTGTCGCGCGCGACTTTGCCTTCGCGGACACCTTCGATGATCAGCATCGCGGCCAAGCCGATGAACAGGACCGTCAGCAGGATCTGCAGGTTGGCAGCGCCAGCTTGCAGCAGCATGTAGACGATCGGGATCACGATCAGCGAACCGACGATGACGACGGCCAGGCGCTTTGGGCTGGCCAGTTCGCCGACCGGTGCGCCGATGCCCTGGAGCGTCTTGCGGCCGATGAAGAACCAGACCAGCGAGATCAGCATGCCGATGCCCGAGGCCAGGAACACGATCTTGTAGGCTGGCATGGCAGCGGTGCCGAACACTTTTTCAGCCAGCAGCTGGGTCAGGATCGGTGCAAAGAATGCGCCGACGTTGATGCCCATGTAGAAGATGGTGAAGCCGGAATCGCGACGCGTGTCGTTGAGCGCGTACAGCTGACCGACCATGGCCGAGATGTTCGGCTTGAACATGCCGTTACCGACGATGATGGTCGCCAGACCCAGCTTAAACACGTCCTGGTTCGGAATCGAAATCATGAACAGGCCGGCCGCCATGAAGATGGCGCCGACCAGGATCGAACGTTGATAACCGATGACGCGGTCGGCCACGTAGCCGCCGAAGACGGCGCCGGCATACACCAGCGCGAGGTAGGAACCGTAGGTGAGGTTGGCACTGGCCTGGCCAGCCGCGTCGCCGGCATAGAACTGGCCGACGATGTAGAGGACGAGTGCCCAACGAATGCCATAGAAAGCGAAGCGCTCCCAGAATTCCGTCATGAACAGCATCCACAGCGGTGCTGGATGGCCCATGATCTGCTTGAACTCTGGAAGAGGTCCCCGAGCTGGGGTAGTAGCTGCACCGCTCATGCGGTTCCTCCCGAAAATGTAATGACAAGGTAATTGTTATATGGCGCTATTCGACGGGCGAACGTTCCAATAGGCACGCATTCTAGTGCATATCCTGCATCATACGAAGCTTTTTTGCCGGTGCGCCAACGGGTCCCGAACATGGTGCACTGCACCCTGTTTTGGGGCGCGCATGCGCCATCGGATTGGCGTATATTGCTGTACAGGACCGTCAGATTATTGGCAGTCCGCATCACAGAATCGAACGAGGACACCAGATCATGACGCAAGCAGCAAGTGAATTACCCGTAGTAGATACCGAGTTGTCCCCCGAAAGCCGGCAAGTCGTCGACACGCTGATTTCGCCGGAAGGCCAGCTTGAAGTGCTGTCCAAATCCGAAGTCAGCAAGCTGCTCGACACCGGCCGCACCGGCCTGTACGACGTGTTTCGCAAATGTGCGCTTGCAGTACTCAACAGCGGCAGCGACATCGACGATGGCAAGGAACTGCTCGAGCGGTACGCGAGCTTCGACATCAGCATCCTGCAGCGCGAGCGCGGCATCAAGCTCGATATCCGCGGCGCGCCGGCCAGCGCGTTCGTCGATGGCAAAATGATCCGCGGGATTCACGAGCACCTGTTCGCCGTACTGCGCGACATCGTGTTCGTCAACTTCGACGTCACCGACAACCCGAAGTTCGACCTGACCCGCACTGACGGCATCACCGACGCCGTATTCCACATCCTGCGCAACGCCAATGTGCTGCAGGCGCAGCGCAATCCCAATCTGGTCGTGTGCTGGGGCGGCCATTCGATCTCGCGCATCGAGTACAACTACACGAAGAAGGTCGGCTACGCGCTCGGCCTGCGCGAACTCGATATCTGCACGGGCTGCGGCCCGGGCGCGATGAAGGGGCCGATGAAAGGTGCCACGATTGGCCATTCGAAGCAGCGCCTGGCGGGCGGTCGTTATCTGGGCATTTCGGAGCCGGGCATCATCGCGGCCGAGTCCCCGAACCCGATCGTCAACGACCTGGTGATCATGCCGGACATCGAAAAGCGTCTCGAAGCCTTCGTGCGCACGGGCCACGGCATCGTCGTGTTCCCGGGCGGCGCGGGCACGGCCGAGGAAATCCTGTACATCCTCGGCATCCTGCTGCACCCGGATAACGCCGAGATCCCGTTCCCGCTGATCTTCACCGGGCCGGCGTCGTCGCGCGATTACTTCACGCAGATCGACGCGTTCCTGGCACTGACGCTGGGCGAAGCAGCGCAGAAGCGCTACCAGATCATCATCGACGATCCGGATGCGGTGGCGGTCGCAATGGTCAAGGGCATCAGCGAAGTGCGGGCCTTCCGCAAGGCGCACAGCGATGCCTACTATTACAACTGGCGCCTGAAGATCGACCACGAATTCCAGAAGCCGTTCCGTCCGACCCACGAGAACATGCGCAACCTCGACCTGCACCGGGGTATCCCGACGCACCTGCTGGCGGCCAATCTGCGCCGGGCATTTTCGGGCGTGGTGGCCGGGAATGTGAAGGAAGAGGGGATCCGCGCGATCGAGCAATTTGGCAAGTACGAGATCCATGGCGAGGCCGCGATCATGGGGCCGATGGATGCGCTGCTGGCGTCGTTCGTCGAACAAAGCCGCATGAAGTTGCCCGGCAAGGCGTATACGCCTTGCTACACGATCGTGCAGTAAGCATAAAAAAAGGCCACCCGAAGGTGGCCTTTTTCATGCGGGCGTCAGCACCCCGACACTCAGTCTTCCTTGCGCAGGTGCGGGAACAGCAGCACGTCGCGGATGTTCGGCGAATCGGTAATCAGCATCATCAGGCGATCGATGCCGATGCCGCAACCACCTGCCGGCGGCATGCCGTATTCCAGCGCGCGGATGTAGTCGGCGTCATAGAACATCGCCTCTTCATCGCCTGCATCCTTGGCCTCGACCTGCGCCAGGAAGCGCGCTGCCTGGTCTTCGGGATCGTTCAGCTCCGAGAAGCCGTTGGCGATCTCGCGGCCGACCATGAACAGCTCGAAGCGTTCGGTCACGCCGGCGCGGGTGTCCGATGCGCGCGCCAGTGGCGAGACTTCGGCCGGGTAGTCGACGATGAAGGTCGGCTCCCACAGCTGCGCTTCGGCGGTTTCTTCGAACAGCGCCAGTTGCAGCGCGCCCAGGCCGGCGGTGGCGAATGGCTTCACGCCGAACTTCTTCAGTTCGGTCTTGATGAACTCGGCGTCGTTCAGCTGCTCCGGCGTGTAGCCCGGCGCGTACTTGTCGATCGCCTCGATGATGGTCAGGCGCTGGAACGGCTTGGACAGGTCCAGCTCACGGCCACCGTACGACAGCACGGCGCTGCCATGCGCGTCGACCGCGGCCTGGCGGATCACCTGTTCGGTGAAGTTCATGATCCACTTGTAGTCGGTGTACGCCGCATAGAATTCCATCATCGTGAATTCAGGGTTGTGGCGGACCGAGACGCCTTCGTTGCGGAAGTTGCGGTTCACTTCAAACACGCGGTCGAACCCGCCGACCACCAGGCGCTTGAGGTACAGCTCCGGTGCGATGCGCAGGTACATTTCCATGTCCAGCGCATTGTGGTGCGTGACGAACGGCTTGGCCGCGGCGCCGCCCGGGATCGGGTGCAGCATCGGCGTTTCGACTTCCATGAAGCCGTTGTCTTCCATGAAGCGGCGCATCGACGACATCGCGGCGGTGCGCGCCTTGAACGTGCGACGCGTGTCCTCGTTCATGATCAGGTCGACGTAACGCTGGCGGTACTTCGTTTCCTGGTCGGCCAGACCGTGGAACTTGTCCGGCAGCGGACGGATCGCCTTCGTGATCAGGCGCAGCTGGCTGACCTTGACCGTGAGTTCGTCGACCTTGGTCTTGAAGAGCGTGCCTTCGACGCCCAGAATGTCGCCCAAATCATAACTGCGCAGTTCGTCCATCGCGGCTTCGCCGGCGCTGTCGAGCGTGATGTAGATCTGGATACGGCCGCTGGCCGACGGGCCCGAGCTGTCCTGCAGCGTTGCGAATGCCGCCTTCTTGCCCGCTTCGCGGCGCAGCATCATGCGGCCGGCCAGTACCACCGGAACCGGCTCGGCTTCGAGTTCTTCGCGCGTCTTTTCGCCATACGCCTGGACCAGGTCGGCCGCCTTGTGCTGCGGGACGAAGTCGTTCGGGAACGCGACGCCTTTTTCGCGGATCGCCGCCAGCTTGACGCGGCGCTCGGCCATGATCTTGTTTTCGTCGGCGCCTTGCAACGGGGCCTGTTCTTGGTTCTCGGTGGTCATAGTGATGGTGGTTGGTATTGGTTGAGCATGCCGCCGATACGGCGCGCAGTAATTAAGACAGCGAGAGCAGGGCTTCAACGTCCAGCTGCGTGAAGTCGTTGACGATCGCGATGACGTTGTCGAATTCGGCAAACGCCTCGGCTGGCAGCGTGGTGGTCAGCACCACCGCACGCATGCCGGCGCGGCGCGCCGCTTCCACGCCCAGCGGCGCGTCTTCGAACACGATGCACTGTGCGGGCAATACGCTGCAGCGCTCGGCGGCCTTGAGGAATACGTCCGGATGCGGTTTGCCGCGCGGGACGTCCACGGTGCCTACGACGACGGCATCGAACTTGCGCTGCAGGTCCATCTCGTCAAGGATGAAACGGGCGCTGCCCGGCGAGGCCGATGTGGCCACTGCCAGGGCCCAGTCCTGTTCGCGCGCGCGGTCGATGAAGGCGTCGAAGCCGTCGATCGTGCGCCGGTGCGGACCATACAGCTCGCGGTACAGCACTTCCTTTTCGTGGTTCAGCGTGGCCAGCGCGTCGTCGTCCAGCTCTGCACCCAGATAGTGGCGCAGGATTTCCTTGCCCTGACGGCCGGCCGTGTCGCGAAAGAACGCATCGGGCTCGATGGTTTGCCCGCGCCGCGCAAAGAACGTGATCCACGCACGGGTGTGGAAGTCCATATTGTCGACGATGGTGCCATCCATGTCGAAGATCAGTGCGCGGGCGGGTGTCGTCATGCGATGAAAGCCTTATACGTTCTGCTTCAGGGACGCCGAGATGAAATCATCGAGGTCGCCGTCCAGCACGTTCTTGGTGTTGCCGGTCTCGAAGCCGGTACGCAAATCCTTGATGCGCGACTGGTCCAGCACGTACGAGCGAATTTGATGGCCCCAGCCGACGTCGGTCTTGGAGTCTTCGAGCTTCTGCTGCTCGCTCATGCGGTTGCGCAGTTCGAGCTCGTACAGCTTGGCGCGCAGCATGTCCCACGCTTCGGCCTTGTTGCGGTGCTGCGAGCGGTCGTTCTGGCACTGGACCACGATGCCCGACGGGCCGTGCGTCAGGCGCACTGCGGAGTCGGTCTTGTTGATGTGCTGACCGCCGGCGCCGGACGCGCGGTAGGTATCGATGCGCACGTCGGCCGGGTTGATCTCGATCTCGATCGAATCGTCGACTTCGGGGTACACGAACAGCGACGTGAACGACGTGTGGCGGCCGTTGGCCGAGTCGAACGGCGACTTGCGCACGAGGCGGTGCACGCCCGTTTCGGTGCGCAGGTGGCCATACGCGTACTCGCCGTCGACCTTGATCGTGGCGGTCTTGATGCCCGCGACTTCACCGTCGGACTGCTCGAGAATCTCGGCCTTGAAGCCCTTGCGTTCGCAGTAGCGCAGGTATTGACGCAGCAGCATCGAGGCCCAGTCCTGCGCCTCGGTGCCGCCGGCGCCGGCCTGGATGTCGATGAAGCAGCTGGCGTGGTCCATCGGATTGGAGAACATCCGGCGAAATTCCATGGCTTCGATGATCTTCTGGATCGCATCGACGTCGCCCGCGACGGCTTCCATCGTGTCTTCGTCGCCTTCTTCGCGCGCCATCTGGAACAGGTCCAGGGCGTCGGCGAGATCGGCCTTGGCTTTCTCGAGCGTCAGCACGACGCCCTCGAGCGCCTTCTTCTCTTTGCCCATTTCCTGGGCGCGCTTCTGGTCGTTCCAGATAGCAGGGTCTTCCAGCTCCTGGTTGACCTGTTCTAGTTTCTCTGACTTCTTATCGAAGTCAAAGATACCTCCGAAGTTCGGCCTCACGACCGGTCAGGTCGTTCAGCAGGGCGGAAATGGCGTTGATGCGTTCGGCTTCCATGATATCGGCAGTCTCAATGTGGGTTGAATCGAACCGGGGATTATACCCGACGCGTAGCCCCAATGTAGCGCTATGGCTTGCCCGGCGGCAGGGCAAGGGGTACCATCTCGCGGTCTTGTTACCCGGATTACCCATGAACCGTTCCCTGCGTCACCAGATCAGCACCGCGCTTGTCGCTACCTTCGCCCCACTGCTCATCACTATTCCCGTCCACGCTGCCAGCAAGGCGCCGGCCGGCACCACCGCGGTCCTGGCCGTGCTGGAGACATCCGACCTGCACGCCAACGTCGTTGGCTACGACTATTACAAGCTGGCCGCCGAGCCGTCGATCGGCGTCGATCGCGCCGCTACGCTGATCAAAGCGGCGCGCAAGGAATTCACCAACACGCTGTTGCTCGACAACGGCGACACGATCCAGGGCACCGCGTTCGCCGACTACCAGGCGCTGGTCAAGCCGCCCGCCTGCAACGAGGTGCTGGGTATCTACAAGATCATGAATGCGCTGGGCTATGAAGGCGGCACAGTCGGCAACCACGAATTCAACTACGGCCTGCCGTTCCTGAACCGGATCACGGGCAGCCAGTTCCAGGTCAAGGGCGTCGACAAGGGGCCGCGCTGCGCCGGTCCGGCGTTTCCGATCGTGCTGGCCAATCTGAACAGCCTGCAGACGAACGCGCCGTTGTTCGCACCGTACCGCATCATCGACAAGAAGATCACGGCGCGCGGGCCCGATGGCAAGCCGGTCGAGACGCTGGTGAAAGTCGGCATCATCGGCTTCACGCCGCCCGAGATCATGGCGTGGGACAAGCGCTGGCTGGAAGGCCGTGTGGCCCCCGCCGGCGTGCGCGAAACGGCCGAAAAGTACATCCCGGAGATGCGCAAAAAAGGCGCGCAGCTGATCGTGGCGCTGGCGCACGGCGGCCTGGACGACAGCCCGTATTCGCCGGCCATGGAAAACGCCAACTGGCACCTGGCGAAGGTGCCGGGCATCGACGTCATGCTGATGGGGCACGCGCACCAGCTGTTCCCGAACGCCGACAGCACGGTCCCGCAATTCAACCTGCCGGGCGTGGACAAGGCGCGCGGGCTGGTGCACGGCGTGCCGGCCGTGATGCCGAGCCAGTGGGGCAAGCACCTGGGCGTGGTCCAGCTGCACCTGGCCTACAACGGCAAGACCTGGACGGTACAGAAGGACAAGACCGTCGTGCAGGCGCGCGCCACGCAAACGGGGCCCAAGACCTTCGTCGAACCGGACGCTGAGGTAGCCGCCCTGGTGCGCGCCGAGCACGAAGCGACGATCGCCTACGTGAAAACGCCGGTGGGCCGCTCGGCGTTTCGCATGACGAGTTATTTCGCGGATGTGGGCGACCCGTCGGCGCTTGAAGTCGTCAACCGCGCGCAGGCCGAGTACGTGAGCAACTACGTCAAGACGAATCTGCCGCAGTACGCCGGCCTGCCGGTGCTGTCGGTGTCGGCGCCGTTCAAGGCGGGTTTCCCGAGCGTGGCGGATTACACCGACGTGCCGGCCGGCGACCTGGCGCTGAACAATGCGGCCGACCTGTATCTGTTCCCGAACTCGCTGTATGCGGTGAAAGTCGATGGGGCGGGCCTGAAGGCGTGGCTGGAGACGGCGGCGCAGCGCTTCAACACGATCGACCCGACCGTCAGCACGCCACAGGAACTGGTCAACACGCGCTTTCCGAGCTTTAACTTCGACACCATCACGTCGACCGATGTCGGCTACGAGATCGATGTGACGAAAAAGCCTGGTGAGCGCATCGTGAACCTGACCTATCTGGGCAAGCCGGTCGCGCCCACGCAGGCATTCCTGGTCGCGACCAACAACTACCGCGCCAGTGGCGGTGGGGGCTTTCCGGGGCTCGATGGCAGCAATGTCGTCATCGCGTCGCCGGACAACAACCGCGATATCCTGATCGCGCATATCCGCGCGGCCAAGGAGCTGACGCGCGCGTCGCATGGCGCGGCGCGCAGCTGGCGCTTTGCGCGGGTCGCGACGAAGGGGCAGGTGGTGTTTCATTCGGCGCCAGGCCTGGAAGGGCTGGCGCGCGAGGCAGGGCTGGGCAATGTCAGCCAGGTGAAGGCCGACGATGGCAGCGGCAAGGGAACCGCGTTGTACGCGGTCGATCTGGCGAAGTAAGCTGTTCTGTCGCGATCGATGCCGGCCCGCGGGCCGGCATTTTTTTTGGTGGTCGTGCGCGGCGCTACTGGGTCAGTTTGCTCACCATGTCGGCCAGGTCGTGCAGCTTGAACGGCTTGGGCAGGATTTGCAGGTCGGGCGCTGAATCAGGTCGTTCCAGTGCGTTTTCGGAGTAACCGGTTGCGGCCAGTGTGGCAACGCCTGGGTAGGTGCGCCGGACAATGTCGATCAGTTGCAGGCCGTTCATCCCGCCGGGCATGATGACGTCTGAAAATACCAGGTCGACTGTGGTCGATTCGAGGATGACCAGGGCCGCTTCGCCGCTTTCCGCCTCCACCGTCTCGTAGCCAAGCGAAGACAGGAATGCCGCCGACATTTCGCGCACATCGGCATTGTCATCGACGACCAGTACGCGCTTGGGAGCGACGTCGGTCGTCTGGCCATCGGACTCGGGCGCAGTGTCGTTGTCGTCTTGCTGTTCCGCTTGCACATGGCTGGCCACTGGAAAGATCATCCGTACCTGCGTGCCTTTGCCGACCTCGCTGTCGAGCTCCAGCCGGCCATGCGACTGCTCCGCGAAACCATGGACCATGGCAAGGCCCAGACCGGTGCCCGGTCCTTTGGTGGTAAAGAACGGCTCGGTGGCGCGGGCCATGACGTCCCGCGACATGCCTTCGCCCGTGTCCGAGACACAGATCACGACATATTCGTCACCCAGCAGGCGGTGCGCCTCGATTTTTTGCTTGTCACGCAGCACCGAGGTGCCGATGGTAATGGTGCCGCCCTCCGGCATCGCGTCGCGTGCGTTGATCAAGGTATTGAGCAGCGCCACTTCGAACTGGTGCGGGTCGATACAGCACTCCGGCAGCGCGGGCCGCAGGTCGAGGCGCAGCTCGATACGGTCGCCCAGCGTGCCGACCAGAATTTCGCTGAACGCGATGACGTGGCTGTTCAGGTTGACCAGGCGCGGCTCGAGGCGCTGCTTGCGCGCGAAGGCCAGCAATTGCTGCGTGAGCTTGGTGGCTTTCTGCAGCGCGGCCTGGCTCTTGGCCAGCATCTTGCCGGTCAGGTCGGGGTTGGACAGACTCTTGAGGGCGATTTCCTGATTACCGATGGCCACTTGCAGCAGGTTGTTGAAATCGTGTGCCAGCCCGGCGGTCAGCTGGCCGATGGCTTCCATCTTCTGCGCCTGCGTGTACGACATCTCGGTGATGCGGCGCGAGGTAATGTCGAGCTGTGACGCGAAGAAGTAGAGCAGTTCGCCTTCCTTGTCGAACACCGGACCGATGAACAGGCCGTTCCAGAACGGGGTGCCGTCTTTCTTGTAGTTCAGGATATCGACCGCCACTGCCTTGTGCTGTGACAGGGCCGTACGCAGTTCATCGATCACCGCGCGGTCGGTATCGCGCCCTTGCAGAAAGCGGCAATTGTTTCCCAGAATCTCGTCAGGCGTATAGCCAGTCAGGTCGAGAAATGCGCCGTTGACGAAGACGATCGGGTTGTCCTTCTGGCGCGGGTCGGTTACGACCATCGGCATGCGCGTCATTTCGACGGCCGCGAAGAAAATATTGTCCTGGTTGGCAAACCCCGACTGGGAGATCGAACTGGACTTCCAGTGTTCCATGCCCGGGTTGCCCATCGGATTGTAGGCACTGCCTTCGACCTCGCCACCTGCCTTGACACCCACGCTGCCGTTCGCTTTCACCAACTCGTCACCGTCGTCGCGAGAAAATGCGCTAACCATCCGAAATCCTATCAAAATTACAACTTAACATACGCGCCGAATTATTGTAGCCATGCAGTCACCAAGCGTGGCTGGCGTTTCAATGCACCGGCTTCTTTTCGTCCTGCACGAGTACGAACGGGCTCACCACGGACGCCCACAGCGTCGCATCCGTTGCCAGCCAGGCTTGCGCCTGCTCATCGCTGACCTTGGCCACCTGGCCATCGTTCATCCAGCGCGTGATGCTGTCACGATCGTCGTGCGCGATGCGCAGCGCCACATCGATCAGGTCCAGCGTCGCCGACACCCACACCACGCTGCCGCTGGCGAAGTGGCGTTGCAGCTCGGTCCATGCGACGCGGCCGGTCTCGCGGTTGATCTTGTCGTGCAGTTCGGTGTCTTTCTCGGGGTTGGTCTTCATGGGCATGTCAATCTGGTCAAATAATCTCGACCGCAGGTTGCGGCGAACCCGTCCATGTTAACCGATAGGTGTGCGCCTTGCGCACGTTGCCCACCAACGCCGGGCGGAAGCACGCCAGGCACGTGCCGCCCGCATGGCGCACGCTGGGAAAGATCACGCCGAGCGAACCGGCGCTCAGCAAATCGTTGGCCAGCGCCTGCGAGGCGACATAGCTGGCCGGATCGAGGCAGTCTTCGTAAGCGGCGATGCCGCGCAGGTCGTGAAAGGTCGCGCTGAAGTCGGCCAGCAGACATTGGTAGCTGACGCTGTCATCGAAACGGTTGATCTCGGCGTATTCGACGGTCTTGTGGAAGATGACTTCGGCCAGTGACGTGGCGGCATCGAACCCGCAGTACCAGGCGCCGCGCTCGCCGTCGTTGAAGCGGCTGCCTTCCGGGCGCGCATACGTGAAGGCGGCGTTGATGATGCGAAAGTTCGGCACGCCGAACACCAGTTCGTCCATGCCGATGCCAGGGGCCTGACCGGATTCGGCGCGCAGGCGCTCGTTCGTGGCGTTATCCAGATCGAACAGGTCGCGCAGCGCATCGTCGCTGTCGGCCAGGGGCGCGAGCACCGAGTCTTCGACATCGGCGAAGCGCGACGGGATCAGGCGGCAGGTGTCGAGCTGGCGTAGCAGCGTCAGCCGTGGCGTGACGTGCGAACTCACAGGCCGCCACGCCTGGCGTCGAGCAGCTTGCGCACGGTCTGCATCGCCAGCAGGCCGCCGGCCTGCATGAACGCGAGCGGCGTGCGGCCAGCGAAGATGGGATTGGTGTTGGGCAGACGCACCCATTCGTCGGCGAGCTTGTCGCCATACAGGATGTGCAGGCTCTTGTAGATGCCCAGCAAGTACGAGATGCGCGTGATGCGGTCGACTTCAAGCACCCGGTCGGGGTGTTTCTTCCAGTCGTAGAACGACGATGAAGACAGGCCGCCAAGCAGTTCGCGTGCATCGTCGTCGCGCAGGCCCCAGGCTGCTGCAAGACGGAAAAAGCCGGTCAGGGCCGAGCGGGACAAGCGCTCGCGCTCGACCCTGGACGTCAGGTCGACCAGCGTCGCTGGCTCGAAACGGCTTTTGGGATAGGCATAGGCCAGGCTCATGATTCCTCCGGTTTTGGAGTATTTATACTCCAATTCGGGATTCATCGCAAGCCATGGCCGGCAAGCGCCCCACCGGTTACCCGGCGCGCAGTGGCATCAGTCGGCGCCGACTGCGGTGACGATGGCGCCAGCGCCGGCGCTGAGCATCCAGCCGGTCATGAGCAGATAGAACATCAGCAGCGTGAACAGGACCGAGACGCGGCGGGCATCGAGGCCGGCGAACAGCGGCTTCTTGTCGTAGGCCACGCCAACGAAATACGCGCCGAACACGGTCGCCAGGTAGTGCACGGCGCCGAACGTTTCGCCCAGCTCACCCTTGCGCGGGTGCTCGATCAGCAGGTGCGACAGGATCACCAGCACCAGGTACGGAATCGAGGCAGCCAGCGGCGGCAGGTACAGGCCGAAGCGCTCGACGAAGGTGCGTACCGCGGGCCGCTTGCGCGCCAGCAGCGGCAGGAACAGGTTATGGATCAGACCCGTGATCAGGATGATCTTGAGCAACACTGCCTTGTGCAGACTTTCCTTGCCAAAGCCAAGGTTGTGCAGATTGGTTTCGGCCTGACGGTTATTCTGCACGAAGAAGTCGGGCGACTGGATGTGCAGGATGCGCTGGAACCAGCTGATTTCTTCCAGTGCGGCCAGCGCAACCAGGCCCGTCAGGCCAAGCAGCACCAGGACTTCGAGCCGCATGCCGCCGTTCTTCCAGCGATCGGCCGCCACATAGCCGAGCAAGCCAGCCGTGAGCGAGAAGGCCAGGAACTGCATCCATTCGACGATGCCGTCTTCGACCAGCAGGCGTGAGAGTTCCTGGGGATTGCCCGACCAGGCCAGCGTCAGCAGCAGGATGAATGCATTGATGATGGTGGCCGAAATAATGACCGGGTGTTTGTACCACTGATGATTGACCACTGAGTTATTGACCACCAACTTGCTCCTTCAGAGACGAAAAATGTTCAGCCGCGAGCGGCTGCAGGGCGGCACCCGGAACGGGCTCGCCATCGTTTGCCGCGACGCACCCGGATGTCCGCCGGCCCGCGCGGCGCCGCGCGCCGGCCAGGAGCGCGACGATGGCCCAGCCGAACAGCAGCGGGTCGAGCAACGCGTCCCACAGGTTTCCGGTCGGCAGGCGCAGCACGGAAAACAGGACGACAGCGCCAAGGAGCGCCGCAGCATGGCCACGCGAATGCTGCAAGATGATCGCCAGCGCGCACGCGACAGCGAGGACGATCGCCACGAGCGGTGCCACGGTGCCGCCAAAACCGGCGTAATAGTAGCCCCTCGTGAGCACGCCGAGCGCGTCCAGATACAGCAGCAGGCCGGCGAGCGCAAGCACGCCAGCCAGCATCTGCGGCATGGCCTGGCTGCGGCGCGAGCCGTTCCAGCGCTGTGTCAGGCGCAGCAGGCAGCACCCCACCAGCAGCCCGCTCGGGTACTGGAACGCCAGGCCCAGATACCAGGCGGGCGACAGGTTGCCCGGCAGCGCCATCACGGCCAGCGCGCCGGCCACGATGGCCGCCAGCGTGGCGCGCGACATCGGCACAGCGCTGCGCCACAGGGTACAGACCACGGTGGCGGCGACGATCGCCCAGCCAACGCGGCCGTACACGATCTGGCTTGCAAGAGCCGGCAGTATCATCAGGACGTGCCTTCCGGTTGGATGCGGTAGCGATGGTGGGCGATCGCCTGCCGTTGCCACGTATAGGTAATGTGCAGCTCGTTGCCGACCTGCTGCATCGACGGGTACGAGAATTCGTCGCCGGCCGGGCCTTTGGCGATATCGGCAACCGTGCGCCAGGTGCGCATGTCGTTCGAGATCGACAGGCGCAGGATGCTGCGCGCCGACGCGCCGCCTTCAACGTGATTATGCAGCATCAGGAACTGGCCGCTGGTCAGGCGTATGGCAGCGACCGACGTGCTGTAGTTGGGCAGGTCGAGCGCCGGCAGGTCTTGCCAGGTGGCGCCGCCGTCCACGCTGGCTGCATGCTGCACCAGTTGCTGCTCGCTGTCGTCGCGCATGACGGCGCGCACTTCGTGCTTTGATACAGCAACCAGGGCCGGCTGCAGGGTCGAGGTGCTGTTGCCGATGCGCGCCAGGCTGGTCGGGTTGCCGTCCGCGTCGAACGCCATCAGCATCGGGTACTTGTTGCCGATCTCGAAGTAAACAGGAAGCCACCAGCCGCCGTCGCTCAGCGACAGCGGCGCCGTGCGCACCAGCGCGCTGGTGTTGAACAGGGGCGAGGTGGGCAGGATGCGGCGTACGTGGAAGTGCTTGCCCTGATCCAGCGAAACCAGATGTGCGATGCGCGCGGCAGCCCAGCCGCCCAGGCCGGTGGCTACGACGTACAGGTGGATCCTGCCGGCGCGGTCGGTCCAGGCGACCGGGTTGCCGATGCGGCGCACGCCGAAGCCCAGTTCGGCGCCGAGCGACTCGCGGCTGACGACCATCGATGGCGCAGACCAGCCGCCATTGGCCCAGGTCGAGGCGAAGACCTTGACGTCCGGACCGCTCTCGCGGCTGCCGGCCCACCAGAACGCGAGCATGCGATTGCCGGGCAGGACGGCGAGCGTGCTGGCGTGGGCCGACGGCATGCCGCGCGGCGCAGGGATGTGCGCGTTCGACAGTTCGGTGAGCGTCACGCGCCCGGGGCTGGTCGTGGTCATGCTGGGCACGGCGGTTGCGCTTGCAGCGGTGCGATGCGCGGCGCGCCAGCGCAGCGCCTCCGCCGCGATCACGAGCACGGTGAGCAGCAGACAGCCGAACAGGATCGCATGATGCCTGGGCGGCCGGGTGATCGCGGGATTCTCCATTCGATTCCAGTAGAGGAACCCGGCAAGTGCATTGCGCACGGGGGTTCGGGCATTGAATTTCCCACCGATCAAGACCTGCCCATGTCGCGGGCGTCGGCCTGGCGTCGAGATCGGGAAAGGCGCTATCGTACCGGAAAGCCGCGCAAAAGAACATTGGCTGCGTCCAAAAGACCTGTCAGTACGGGGCAGGGCGACGGTCAGGTCTAGCGTGCCAGCGCAGGCCGCAACCCGGCCTATACTGGCATTTTCGACCAACCGGGCCTTGCCGCATGCATACTCCCGTCGCCACCTTGCTGTCTGTTGCTGTCGTTGCGTGCGCGCTCCTTGCAACTGGCTGCGCACACCGCAATCCCTATTACGATGCCGCCAGATCCCATCACCGGCTGGAAGGCTTTGCGAACAATTATCCGGCCAACCCGGCGTACCAGCGGCCCCAGCGTGGGTTCTTCGAAGGCTGGGCGGCGCGGATCAGGAACTGGACCGAGGACGAGACGGTGCGCGCGCCGCTTGCGCCGATCACGCCCGTGGCGCCCGACCTGGCCTTCATGCATGCCAACCGCAGCGAGGTCGCGCTCACCTGGATCGGGCATGCGACGTTCCTGTTCCAGAGCGGGACCGGCGTGAATATCCTGACGGATCCGGTGTTCGACGACCGTGCGTCGCCATTGCCGTTCGCGGGCCCCAGGCGCCATCAGGCGCCCGGCGTGGCGTTGGCCGACCTGCCGCGCATCGATGTCGTCCTGCTCAGTCACTCGCATTACGATCACTTGTCGAAGGCCTCGCTGCGCGCGCTGTACCGCCAGCCGGGCGGGCCGCCGCTGCTGGTGGCGCCGCTGGGCGTGGACGTCTGGCTCGCGGAAAACGTGACGGGCGGCGACCGCTCGCGCATCGTCAAGCTCGACTGGTGGGAGAAGACCGTTTATCGGGGACTCGAGCTCCACCTGCTGCCCGTGCATCACTGGTCAGCGCGTTCGTTGTGGGACCGTAACGCGACACTGTGGGGCGGCTTTGCCGTCACGCGCCCGGGCTTTGCGTTCTTCTTCTCGGGTGACTTGGGCTATTCGAAAGACATCGGCGACATCGCCGCGCGCTTTGGCGGTTTTGATCTGGCGGCCATCGGCATCGGCGCGTACCAGCCGCTGTGGTACCGCAATTCGCACGTCAGCCCCGACGAGGCAGTGAGGATCCATCGCGAGCTGCGCGTCAAGCGCAGCGTGGGCATGCATTGGGGGACCTACCCGATGGGTCAGGAGCGCCTCGACCAGGCGCCGCGCGACCTGGCGCTGGCACGTGCGGCGCAGGGCGTGGCGGACGATGCGTTCTTCGTGATGCGGCACGGGCAAACGTACAGGCCACCCACCGCGCCATGAGTGGCGGCGGGGTGGTCGCGCGCAGAGGTCAAGGCTGGGCGCGCAGGGTCAGCTTGAGAATCTCGCCCGGTTGCCAGAGCCGCATGCGCGGCCCCCAGCCGCCGGCGCCGCGGCTGACCACCAGCTGCAGGTGGCCGACCCGGTACCAACCCACCAGGTAGGGAAATTCGCGCTGGGCCAGATAGGTAAATGGCCAGACCTGGCCGCCGTGCGTGTGCCCGGACAGCATCAGGTCGACGTTTTTTTGCGCGGCGCGCTCGATCAGTGTCGGGTCGGGGATGTGCGCGAGCAGGATCGTCGCGCCGTCCAGCCGCTTGGGGAGCGTTCGTTCGAGACCGGTAGTGATGTCGCGCTTTCCGCGTCGCGCGCGCCCGATGTCGTCCAGGCCCGCCAGGTGCAGGCCCGGTGCGATCTCGACCTGCTGGTCACGCAGCCACCGGACGCCGCCGGCGGCGAACTCGTGGATCGTCCCGCCGGCATCGCCGTAGTATTCATGGTTGCCGGTGATGGCCCAGACGCCCATCGCGGGCTGCAGGCGTTTGAGGACCGGCGCGAGCAGGTCGTCGTTGATCGGCTGGTCTTCGACCTGGTCGCCCAGCATCACGACAACATCCGGAGTGAGGGCATTGATCTGGTCGACCCGTTCGCCGAGCCACTTCGCGCGGCGCTGGGCCCCGAGGTGCGTGTCGCTTATCGCCACCAGCACGGTGCCGTCGAGCGCTTTCGGCAGCCCGGGCAGCGTGAGTTCCTGCTCGACGATCGCCGGGGCACGCATCGCCTGGAATATCGCGAAACCACTGACCGCCACACCCGCAATCGCGCCGAGGGCAAGAATGCGCGGCGCCCAGGTACGCAGCCAGAAGCCGAAGCCGGTGATGATGTCGGCCAGCAGCAGGTACTGCGTCATGCAGAACAGCACGCCAAGCCAGGTCATCGAAAACTGCCCCGGCCACCAGCGCCAGTCCAGCGCCGCATCCCCGAGCTGCACCCCCCACAGATAAAACGCCCACAGCGCCACGGCGCCCACCCACCAGACACGCCCCGGCACGCGCGCCCGCACTGGCCCCAGCGCATACAGGCGATGCGCCACGTAGAAATGCATCAGTGAGCCGAGAAAATTGATAATGATTGAAAACATGCATGCTCCCGCCAGCAGCCAGCCAGCGCGTAGGAAATGAGGGGGCAACGGACAAACCGGCTCATCATAGCGAACACGCCCGGATCATGTCGCCTGTAAGTATCCTGCCCACAAACAGTTATCAAACAATTCGACTCTGACCCTAATTGTTACGTTTGCTGCAGAGTCAGCCTGACAATTAGGGTCAGAGTCGAATTATTGGGCAATTGCCTCAATTCGAGCGACCTGCAATTGGGGTCAGAGTCGAATTGTTTTGCAATTGCTCAGGGGACTTGCCCGGAGCGGTCAGGCGGATTCGGCGTGCTCGACCAGAAGCTGGACTTTGGTGACGCCGTTGTACTCGTTGGCATCGAGGCGGAAGGCGACGCGGGCGCGGTCGCTCAGGCTGTCGGTGTGGCCGAACCAGATGGCGTCGTAGCGGCGGCCGTTCTTTTCCAGCTGCAGCTTCAGGTGGCGTTCTTTGAGGATGCGCTGGCTGACGACGCGGAATTCGTCGCAGAAGACGGGCGGTGCGAAGCCCTGGCCCCAGACCTGGCCGTCCATCAGTTCGATGAACTGGGTCGAGTAAAACTCGTCCTCGAGCGGGCCGTCGGTTTCGATGATCCGTTCGAGCTGCGCTTCGCTAAGCCAGGCCTGGCCGACGGCTTCGAACGCCTGGCAGAAGGTGTCGAAATTGTCGTGACGCAGCGACAGGCCGGCGGCCATCGCGTGGCCGCCGAACTTGTCGATCAGGCCCGGCACGCGCTTGGACACCAGGTCCAGCGCGTCGCGCAAGTGGAAACCCGGAATCGAGCGGCCCGAACCCTTGATCATCCCGTCGCCAGCCGGTGCGAAGGTGAATGTCGGGCGGTAGAATTTCTCTTTCAGGCGCGAGGCGACGATGCCGATCACGCCCTGGTGCCAGCCTTCGTCGAATACGGTGATCGTGCTGGCGCCGGTCGGCTCGAAGGTGTCCAGGTGCAGCAGTGCGGTGTCCTGCATCTCGGCTTCGATTTCACGGCGCTTGAGATTGATTTCGTTGAGTTGCTGGGCGATGGCCCAGGCGCGGCCTTCGTCGTCGGTGGTCAGGCATTCGATGCCGAGCGCCATGTCCTGCAGGCGGCCGGCCGCGTTCAGGCGCGGGCCGACGGCAAAGCCCAGGTCGAACGGCGTCGCGCAGCGCGCTTCACGCCCGGCCACCCGGAACAGCGCCGCCACGCCGGCATGCATGCGGCCCGCGCGCATGCGTTTCAGGCCCTGCGCGACGAGGATGCGGTTATTGGCGTCGAGCTTGACGACGTCGGCCACCGTGCCCAGCGCGACCAGGTCGAGCAGGCTGTCGAGCTTGGGCTGCGTTTGCGCATCGAACACGCCGCGCCGGCGCAATTCCGCGCGCAGGGCCAGCAGCACGTAGAACACCACGCCCACGCCGGCCAGGTTCTTGCTCGGGAAGCCGCACTCGGGCTGGTTCGGGTTGACGATCACGCGCGCCGCCGGCAGCACGTCGCCCGGCAAGTGGTGGTCGGTGACGACGACATCGATGCCCAGCCCATTCGCCGCGAGCACGCCGTCGACGCTGGCGATGCCATTGTCGACCGTGACGATGATGTCGGGCGCCTTTTCGCGCGCGGTGAGCGCGACGATTTCGGGCGTGAGGCCGTAGCCGTATTCGAAGCGGTTCGGGACGATGTAGTCGACCTGCGCGCCCATCGCGCGCAAGCCGCGCAGGGCAACGGCGCAGGCGGTGGCGCCGTCGCAATCGTAGTCGGCGACGATCGTCATGCGCTTGCCGGCGCCGATGGCGTCCGCCAGGAACGCCGCCGCGGCATCGATGTGCTTCAGGCCGGACGGCGGCGACAGGGCCGCCAGCTCGCTCGAGAGTTCACGCGCGTCAAGCAGGCCGCGTGACGCGTAGATGCGGGCCAGTACAGGGTGCACGCCATCCTGGCGCAGTAGTTCGGAGGTGCGGAACGGGCAGGGACGGGTGGAAAGTCGGGTCTTCAGGGTCAATGTCTGTCTCGGTCGGGTTATGTCAGTGCGCTCACCAGTGTTCTCACTTCAGCGCGTCGAGCGTCGGGCTGCGCCAGAACTTGCGCTGCGCCAGCGCGCTCGTCGTCGTCTCGAGCAGACCTTCGCGGCTGCTCAGCACCAGCGTCAGCTTGCTCACGCGGCCCGCCTTGACAGCAGCCAGCAGCGGCGCGAACAGCGTTTGTTCCAGTTGCCCCATCACCTGCAGCCAGACGCCCCAGTCAGCGGCCTGCGCCGCTTCGGCCAGCGGGCCGACGACCAGCGTGCGGTCGGTCGACAGCAGATCGGCCAATCGGTCGAGCGTGTCGAACCTTTGATCGCCCAGCGCGCCCAGCCAGCCAGGCACGGCAACACTGGCCAGCGGCTGCGTCGGTGCGGGCGCCGTCCGGCCCGCACCCCAGACCCAGAACGCGTTCACGATCGGCAGGCGCCGCGTTTCGCGCGCGGCGTTCACCGGATGCGCATGCCACGCCATCTGCACTTCGTTCTGCAGGCGCCGGTATGCCAGCGCCGGCTGGCCTTTCGGCATGAAATCCGTCAGGTCCATGTTGACGACCGTATCGGGCGTGGCGGTCTCGAAACCGGTCCAATCGTCGGCGCGCAAAAACCACGTCTGCGCGTCGCCATAGCGCAGCGCATGGCCAATGCTTTCGCAGAGTTCAGCCGCCGTGGCAAACAGCGCGCGGCTGTCGTCATCGGCCAGCGGAACCTGGCGTGTATCGGCCATCGTCAGGTGCGTGCGGGCGATCTGGATATGGCCGGGGGACACGATGTACCAGTTACCACCATCGGGTTCCAGAGCGAAGCCGCGCATGGCGGCAACGGCCACGTCAACCCCGCCCGCGGCGCCCAGGCCAAGCGCGCGCGCCAGCCAGGTTTCGTGGGGCAGGGCATGGGTATGTTCGGCCGTGCGCGTGCGCGTGGCGCTCGACGTGCGTGAGAGCAGCAGCGCCAGCGCCGGCGTGTTCATCGCGCGGATCAGGTCGGGAGCAAATTCGGGAAGCGGCAGAGCGAACGGCAGGACGAGCGTAATATGAGCCATCCCGCTATTCTAGGGCAAATCGCCGCCGCCAGCGGATCGCCAGCCCGATTCTGCACCGCATGCCGCCCGGAATGCCCTAGTGAGTTTTTGATAATTGCGCCACAATCCCGGTTTGTCTGGCAAACTGCCGGGCTGGTGCAGCCCGGCGCTGCGCCATTAATACAAAAAACACAGCGAAACACAGCGGATCGGTCGACACGGACAGCATGAGCATCACCCACAAACTCCCCTACGAATGGCAGATCGGCCTGCGCTACACGCGCGCCGGCAAGCGCAGCGGCCGCAACAGCTTCATCTCCTTCATTTCGATGGCCTCGGTGGCCGGCATCGCCCTCGGCGTGGCCGCGCTGATCGTCGTGCTGTCCGTGATGAACGGGTTCCAGAAGGAAGTCACCAACCGCATGCTGTCGATGCTGGCGCACGTCGAAATCTTCGACAGCCGCGGCGCATTGCCCGACTGGCGCGCCACCAGCCTGCAGGCGCTGCGCAACCCGGAAGTCAAGGCCGCCGCGCCGTTCATCGACGCGCAATCGATGCTGCTGGTCGATGGCGTCATGAAGCCGGCGCTGCTGCGCGGCGTGGCACCGGTCGAAGAGGCGCAGGTATCCGACATCACGCGCCAGATGAAGGCCGGCAGCTTCACGTCGCTGCACGCCGGCTCGTTCAACGTGGTGCTGGGCCGCGCGCTGGCCAAGTCGCTGGGCGTCGACGTGGGCGACCGCGTCACGCTGCTCGTGGCCAGCAGCGGCATCCTGGGTGGCGCCAGCACGCCGGGCGAGAACCCGCTGCCGCGCACGCGGGCGCTGACCGTGTCCGGCATTTTCGAGGCCGGCCATTTCGAGTTCGATTCCACGCTCGCACTGATCAATATCGACGATGCCCAGGTGGCTACGGGCGCCACGGCACCGGCCGGCATCCGCCTGCGCCTGCAAGACCTGCACCAGGCGCCGCGCGTGGCGTACGAACTGCAGCGCTCGATGCCGGGTGAATTGATCATGCGCGACTGGACGAAGGTGAACACCGTCTGGTTCGCCGCCGTGCAATCGCAGAAAAACATGATGTTCATTATCCTGACGATGATCGTGGCGGTGGCCGCGTTCAATCTTGTCTCGACGCTCGTCATGACCGTCAAGGACAAGCAGTCCGACATCGCCATCCTGCGTACGTTGGGCGCCTCGCCGCGGGCGATCATGAAAATCTTCATGGTGCAGGGCACGCTGGTGGGCCTGCTGGGCGGCCTGCTGGGCGTGGGCCTGGGCGTGCTGGTGGCGCTCAATGTCGACGTCATCGTGCCGGCCATCGAGCGCATCTCGGGCGTGCATTTCCTGTCGCAAGAGGTGTACCTGATCAGCGAGATGCCGTCCGAACTGCTGTGGGCCGACGTCGGCTGGATCGGCGGAGTGGCCGTGCTGCTGTCGTTCCTGGCCACGATCTACCCAAGCTGGGCCGCCTCGCGCGTGAAACCGGCAGAGGCGCTGCGCTATGAATAACAGCGCCTGTGTCGTTTGCCCCGATTCCAATCTGAAGCACGAAAATTCATGAGCATCATCCACAAACTGCCGTACGAATGGCAGGTCGGCCTGCGCTACACGCGCGCCGGCAAGAGCAGCGGTCGTAGCAGCTTCATTTCGTTCATCTCGCTCATTTCCGTGGCCGGTATCGCGCTCGGCGTGGCGGCCCTGATCATCGTGCTGTCGGTGATGAACGGCTTCCAGAAACAGGTCACCGACCGCATGCTGTCGGTGCTGGCCCACATCGAGGTGTTCGATGCGTCGGGCAGCATGCCGGACTGGCAGGCCAGGGCAAAGGAAGCGGCGCAGAATCCGGCTGTGCTGGGCTCGGCCCCGTTCGTCGAAACCCAGGGTCTCCTGGTGCGCGACGGGATCATGCGCCCGTCGATCGTGCGCGGCGTGCTGCCGGGCGTCGAGGACAATGTGTCGACGGTGGCAAAGCAGATCCGCGCCGGCAGCTTCGATGCCTTGAAGCCCGGCAGCTTCAACATCGTGCTCGGTTATGCACTGGCGCGCGCGCTGGGCGTGGGCATGGGCGACAAGGTCACCATGGTGCTGGCCCAGGGCCAGGTCACGCCGGCCGGCATGGTGCCGCGCACGCGCAGCTTCACGGTGGCCGGCATCTTCGAGGCCGGGCACTTCGATTTCGATGCGGCGCTGTCGTTCGTGCACATCGAGGATGCGCAGCGCCTCGAACGGCAGGGGGCGCCATCGGGCCTGCGCCTGCGCATCGCGAACATGCGCGAAGCGCCGCAAGTTGCGGCCGAATTGAAGGCCTCGATGAAGGGCGACCTGATCATGCGCGACTGGCCCAAGCTCAATGCCAACTGGTACGCTGCGGTGCAGACCGAAAAAAAGATGATGTTCATCATTCTGACGCTGATCATCGCGGTGGCGGCCTTCAACCTGGTCTCGAGCCTGGTGATGACGGTGACCGAGAAGCAGGCCGACATCGCGATCCTGCGCACGCTGGGCGCCTCGCCCGGCTCGATCATGAAAATCTTCATGGTGCAGGGCGCGGTCGTCGGTGTGCTCGGCACGCTCGCGGGCGTGGCCATGGGCGTGGGCGTGAGCAAGAACATCGGCGTCATCGTGCCGTTCATCGAACGCTTGCTGGGCGTCGAGTTCTTGTCCAAGGATATTTATTTGATCAGTACCGTGCCGTCCGAGCTGTACACGCCGGACGTCGTCACCATCGGCATCGTGTCGGTGGTGCTGGCCTTTGCGGCCACGATCTACCCAAGCTGGGCCGCCTCGCGCGTGAAACCGGCGGAGGCGCTGCGCTATGAATAATGTGATGAGTAATGAAATGAGTGCTGCGATGAACGACGTGAATAAAACGAACGACGTACCCGTGCTGGCCTGCCGTGGCCTGGGCAAGACCTTCAACCAGGGAGATGCCATCGTGCGCGTCATCGACGGCATCGACTTCGCCGTGTATCGCGGCGAGCGCGTGGCGATTGTCGGCGCGTCCGGTTCGGGCAAGTCGACGCTGCTGCACTTGCTCGGCGGCCTGGATACGCCGAGCAGCGGTACGGTGAGCCTGCGCGGCGAGGATTTTGCGAGCC
Organism: Oxalobacteraceae sp. CFBP 13730; assembly: GCA_014841835.1. GTDB lineage: Bacteria > Pseudomonadota > Gammaproteobacteria > Burkholderiales > Burkholderiaceae_D > Telluria. The sequence goes on from JACYUQ010000002.1 coordinate 188,186, forward strand.
TGTCCGAATCCCGGCGCGGCGAACTGCGCAACACGGCACTGGGCTTCGTGTACCAGTTCCACCACCTGCTGCCCGAATTCACGGCGCTCGACAACGTCATGATGCCGCTCCTGATCCGCCGCATGCCGCGCGCCGAGGCGCTGACGCTGGCGCAGTCAATCCTCGAACGCGTGGGCCTGGGCAAACGCGTCATGCACCGCCCGGGAGAATTGTCCGGCGGCGAGCGCCAGCGGGTCGCGCTGGCACGCGCACTGGTCACGCAACCGGCCTGCGTGCTGGCCGATGAACCGACCGGCAACCTCGATCACACGACCGCGCAGATCATCTTCGACCTGATGCTCGAACTGTCGCGCACCCTGGGCACCGCCTTCGTGATCGTCACGCACGACATGGAACTGGCGCGCCGCTGCGACCGCGTGCTGCGCATGACCGAACACGGCCTGCAGGCTGCAGAAGGCTGACGCCATGTGGATCGATACGCACGTTCACCTCGACGCCCGCGAATACGGCGGCGATAGCGCGGGCGTCGCGCGCAGGGCAGAAGCGGCCGGCGTCTCGATGATCGTCATCATGGCGGTCGAGCGGGGCAATTTCGATACCGTTGCTGCCCTGGCGGCGGGCAGCCCGAACGCCTGCTACGCGCTGGGCATCCACCCGATGTGCGTGCCGCAGGCACACGACGACGACCTGGCATACCTGCGCACGCGCGTCGAAGCGGCGCTGGGCGATCCGCGCTTCGTGGGCATCGGTGAAATCGGCCTGGATTTCTTCATTCCCGAACTCACCACACCCGAGATGCGCGAGAAGCAGGCACGGTTCTTCCGTGAACAGCTGCGCATCGCGCGCGACTTCGGCCTGCCAGTGATGACGCATGTGCGCCGCTCGCAGGACCAGGTGCTCAAGCACCTGCGCCAGATTCGTCCGCCGAGCGGCATCGCGCATGCGTTCAATGGCAGCTTCCAGCAGGCGCAGAATTTCATCGACCTCGGCCTGCACCTGGGCTTTGGCGGCAACCTGACCTTTTCCCGCGCGTTGCAGATCCGGCGCCTGGCCACCGAGTTGCCGCTCGACTGGATCGTGCTGGAAACTGACTCGCCCGACATCGCGCCCAGCTGGATTCATCCGGGTCGCAACAGCCCCGAGAATCTGCCAGGCATCGGCGCGGCGCTGGCCGAATTGCGCGGCGTGGAAACCGATGTGGTGCGCATCGCTGCCCATCGCGCCTCGCTGGCCGCGATCCCGCGCCTGGCCGGCTTGTGCGCTGCCGTCTAGCCACCCGGCGCGGCGAAGTTCCCGAAACGGCGTCTGGCATTTGTGACACCTGACAAAACGCCATCAGTATGGCGTGCCAAGATGTGCTTCCCCCAGAAGCGCATTGGATGGACAGGAGATTCACGTGGACAACGCCAGCGAATTCCTGCGCATGTTGCAGAACGACCGTTCGCTATCGGGGGCGCACCGGCCCATCCGGCTGCGTCTCGGCCATGCTGATCATCCGCTTGCTACTGTGCTGTTGCCGCAGCGTGTTACGGGCAGTGAAGCCATTTGCGGCGGCCTCGAGTACACCGTCACCTGCGTCGCGTCCACCCCGCGCCTGCCGCTCAAGGAACTGATCGCGCTGCCGGCCGAGATCGGGCTCGTCACCGATCGTGGCGGGGTGCGCAGCGCCTGCGGCATCGTGGCCGAAGCGCGTGCCGGGGATGTCGATGGCAGCCTCGGGGTCTACCAGCTGGTGATCCGCGACGCGCTGGCGATCATGGAAAAACGCGTCAACAGCCGCGTGTTTCGCGGTCAGAACGAACTCCAGATCGTGCAGGTATTGTTCGACGAATGGCGCCAGTCCAGCAGCGTCCTGGCCAGCGCGTTCGAGTACGAACTCGATCCCCTGTTCGACCCGCGCCAGTTTCCGCCGCGCGAGCAGACCATGCAATACAACGAGTCCGACGCCGCGTTCGTGCGCCGCCTGCTGCGCCGGCGCGGCGTAGCCTGGACCTTCCGGCCAGGCCATGCGCGCACCGGGGCGCCAGACCGTGAGCGCGCTGCGTCACCGGCCCACACGCTGGTGCTGTTCAACGACCCCGATGCACTGCCCCGCAACAGTGCCGGCACGGTGCGCTACCACCAGGGCGGCGCCACCGAAGAGCGCGACACGATTGTTTCGTGGTGCGCTGCGCGCCGCCTGCAGGCCGGCAGCACGACGCGGCACAGCTGGGATTATCGCAATCCGCTGGGCACCTCCTTCATGACGGCCACTGCGCACGGCATGGCCGACCAGGGCTGCCATGGCAACGCACTGGCCGCAAGCCTGGACGACTACCAGGTCGAGATGCCACATGCCGGCAACGACGTCGAAGACCATTGGCGCCTGGGCCAGCTGCGCATGAACCGGCATGAGCTCGACACCAAGTGCTTCCATGGCGTGGGCACCGTGCGCGACCTGCGCGCCGGCGAGTGGTTCACGCTCAGCGGCCATCCCGAGATCGACACGCACCCGGCGCCCGAACGCGACTTCGTCGTTACCGCCTTGCACGTGCAGGCCCAGAACAATCTGCCGCTGGACGTGGCGACACGCCTGCAGCGCCTGATGGGCGCATCGCTGCCGGGTAACGGCGGCATATTTCCCGCGGCCGAGGCCACGGCCGCCGGCGCTCTGCTTCGCGTGCGGGTCAGCTTCGACGCCGTGCGGCGCGGCATTGTGCTGGCGCCCGGCTTCGATCCGCGCACCGACCTGCCGCATCCGCAACTGCAAAGTGCCATCGTGACCGGCCCGCCCGGCGAAGAAGTGCATTGCGATGCGCTGGGCAGGGTCAAGATCCGCTTTCCCGGCATGCGCACGGACGACCACCAGCATGCGAATGGGGCAGGGGCATCGGATACCCCTGCCGACTCGGCCTGGGTGCGCGTCGCGTCCAACTGGGCCGGGGCCGGCCCCGGTAGCCAGCAGCAATCCGGGACGCTCTGCATGCCGCGTGTAGGAACGGAGGTGCTGGTGGCGTTCATGGGGGGCGACCCCGACCGGCCGGTGATCCTGTCGCAGCTGTACAACGAGCGCGCGCAGCCGCCGGCACTGAGCCGCGCGGGTGCGTTGCCGGGCAATCGCTTTCTGTCCGGCATGCGCAGCCGCGAAGTGGGCGGTGCGCGTGGTGGCCAGCTGCTGTTCGACGACACGCCGGGCGAGATCGGCGTGCAACTGGCCAGCGAACACGCTGAATCGGAACTCAATCTTGGTTGGCTGTCCGAACAACGCGTGGCTGGCAAGGCCGGTGCGCGTGGTGAGGGCGCGGAGCTTCGCAGCAGCAAGGCGGTGAGCGTGCGTGGCGGTGAAGGGATCCTGCTCAGCGCGGGCAGCATGGCGTCCGATGCGGGCGTCCAGCTCGAACGGGGCGCGCTCGTCGGCATCGCCGACGTCATGCACGGTGTGCTCGACGAGCTGGCCCGGCTGGCGAGCGCGCACGGCGAAGATCACGAGGCCAGGCCGCGCATGGCCGAACTCACCGAGCGCCTGCGCCGCTGGCATGATGGTTCCAACGTGGCGCCGCATCCGGTGGGGACGGGGACGGCGGCGGCGCCAGCGGCGCAGGGCGGCGCGCCGATGGTGGCGGTCAGTGCACCGGCCGGCGTGGTGCTTGCCAGTGACGATGCCATTGCGCTCGGTGCGCGCACCAAGATCGACATCGTCTCGGCCGGTGATACCGAGGCAGCCGCCGGCGGCAGCCTGTTCCTGCGCGCGGCGCGTGCACTGAGCCTGTTCGCGTACGACCTCGGCGTCAAGCTGATCGCGGCGCGCGGCGACATCATCGTCGAAACCCACAAGGGCGATATCGAGATCAAGTCGTCCAACCGGATCCGCCTGATCGCCGCCGCCGGCATCGAGCTCGAAGCGCCGTCGGTCAAGATCGTCTCGCAGGGCACGCAAACCGACTGGGCCGGCGGCACGATCACGCACCAGAGCAGCGGCAAGCACGTCGTCAAGGCCGACAGCGTCGATTACCTCACGGGCGGCAATGGCGTACCGGCCGGATTGCGGCTGCCGACAACTGCGCTGGAAACCGACGAGCGTGTCGTGGTCATCGACCGCCAGACCAATCTGCCTGCCAGGGGCCAGCGCTACATCGCACGGCACGAAGACGGCACCAGCATCGAAGGCGTCACCGACGACGAAGGCCGCACCAGCATCCTGCACAGCCATGCCATGGGGGACATCGAAATCCGCCTGCTGGCCGATGACATGGCTGCCGGTCCGGCCCCGATTGCCACGGACCGGGCATGAACGAGCCGACCCGCCCGATCCACCAGCCGAGCATCGAGCGTGACGGCAGCCTGGTGGCACACACGGTCGCCACGCCGGTCGCATTCAAGGTCCGCGCACGGGTCACGATCGGCTCGCGCAAGGTCATTCCCGTCATTTTCGTGCCGGGCACCATGGGCTCGAACCTGCGGGCGCGTGCCGACATGCAGCAGCATGACGATGCCGTGCTGCGGCCCGGCGAGCCCGCCTGGCGACCACCGAACGACTTCACCGGCAAGTACCGCGAGGCCGATCTGTGGGAAACGCGCGCGCCATCCATCCGGCAGCGCATCCTGGACCCTGCCATTCTCGAGGTGGATCCTGACGGCAAGCTCGACTTTCCGCCGTGCGCACTGGACGCCGCCGTCATGCGCGAGCGGGGCTGGGGAGAAATTCACGCCGACTCGTACGGCGCTGTCCTGGCTGACCTGCAACGCCACCTGGACAAGACGTTCCAGCTGTCGCCGCATGGCGCGCGCCTGGTACGCCAGCACTGGCAACGGGTCATGCACTGCGATCCCGAGCGCTGGGGCGTGCGGCAGATCGATCATGTCACCGAAGCCGAGCTCGAAAAATTCGCCGGCTACCAGTATCCGGTGTACGCATTCGGCTACAACTGGCTGGCCTCGTGCGACCTGGCGGCGCACGGCCTGCGCGCGCGCATCGACCGGATACGCGCCTTCTGGACCGAGCGCAAGCACACATGCCGCCATGTGATCCTGGTAACCCACTCGATGGGCGGACTGGTTGCGCGCGCCTGTGCGCGCCTGAGCGAGGCGGCGGGCGCATCGGATATCGCCGGCATCGTGCATGCGGTGATGCCGGCGCTGGGCGCGCCGGTGGCCTACCGGCGCATCGCCTGCGGCACCGAGGCCGGCAACTTCACCAACGGGCCACTGGCCAATCTGGCCGCGTCCGGGTTCGCGGACGTGGCCGGCGACACGAGCGAACGGACGATGCCGGTCATGGCGGTGGCGCCCGGCTTGTTGCAATTGCTGCCGAATCACCTGTATCCGACACCCTGGCTGGTGATCCGGACGCTGCGGGGCGTGAGCGCGCACGAGGACAGTCGCGACATGGTGTCACTTCCGGACGGCAATCCCTACGACATGTACCGTGACATGACATCCTGGCACCGGATGATCGATCCGGGATTGGCCGATCCCGCCAAGCGCTACACGCACGTGAGCGGTGGCGTGCGGCGCCGGATTCTCGATGCCATCCAGGAGGCCGAGCGTTTTCATACCCAGGTTCTGTCAACCGACGTGCAGGGAAGTCCGGCCCGGCCTTACTACCATCCACATTCGTATGCGTTTTATGGTGCCGACAAAGCGCTCAAGGCATATGGTCAGATCCGCTGGGTGGCGCGCATTCCGGCCCACACCCGCGCAGCGCTGACGCCGGCCAATCTTCGCGCCGCCAGGCTTGTTGCACCCGGCAGCGCGGGCATGCGCGAAGTCGAGATCGAGCCAGGGACGCGCCTGAATTTCATGCTCTGGCCGCAGGACGCCCCCGGCGACGAGACGGTGCCTGCGCAATCCGGTGCCGGCCCTGTGTCGCACGTGCGGCGCACCTTTGCTGCGGCAGGATTTCGCCATCAGGACAGCTTCCAGCATGACGACCTGTTGCTCCTGACGCGGCATCTCATCGTCAAGATCGTCCAGGAAGTCCGATGAGGCGGCTCAGGAGCCGCCAGGTGCGCTGGGTCGGTGGGGTGGTGGCATTGGTCTTGATGGTTGCGTCGTTTCTCGCCAATTCCGTGCAGCCCGACCAGGACAAGCTAAAGGTGGCAAAGATGACCGGCAAGATGCAGACCGTGTGTGTGGGCCGTTTTCTGATTGATCTTCCCGCCGAGGCAACCGTGCATCTGCGACGCGGGTTCATCAGTGGCTATGACGTCGCCAGTACCGATCGCGAATCCGACGACGAATTCGACGCGCGGCTGGCGCAGCTTGATACCGAGCTGCATGACGCAAGCGCCGGGGATGGTCGTGCCGTGCTCCAGTCCATAAAGACGATCGCGTCCGGGGAGAGACGAGGGAAAGTGTACGTGCACAACCGGCAGTGGGCCCAGGCGTTCGAAGGAGAGCGTATTGTCGACATCGAAAGTGTCGATCTGGAAGCGAGGTTGCGCCTGGCACACGCGAGTATTGCAGCGAGCGCAAAGGGGATGGCGCTGGACAGCGGCGATGCGCTGGTGCGCCTGCTGGGCCGGTTTCGCGCTCTCGGGCACGATGAAGTTCCGACCGAGCCGGGCTTCTGCATCGGCCACGCGATCGTGCTCGACCCGTACGAGCACCCGGAGACCGAAAGCGTGGTGATGTTCGCCGGTCTGCCTGACCATCCTGACGTCAACATCGTCCTCTCCTCGATGGCAGGTGTGGACCCGGCCCCGCGACTGCTCGAGCGTCACGCGGTGACGGTCGAGCGCCGCCCGTTGTTCATGCAGCTGGCCTTTTCGCAGCTGCGCGAAGCGGCGCGCGCCATCCATGGCCTCGATGGCGACGAACTGGTGATGCGCGTCAGGGAACCCAATTTCACGACCGGCTACTCCTTCCAGTGGGAGATGACGGGCCGCCAGGCTGACGTCCATGCGCCACTGCTCATGCTTGAACTGAGCGCCGGCACCAACCCGGACAACGGTGGCAAGCCCGTGCAGTCGACGCTGTCAGAGGCGGCGCTGCTCGATCTGTGGGACGGGATCGCGGGCAGTCTCCGGCTGCGCCCGACCGCTCCCCACCAGCCAGCGCGCGCCGAACTGCCGACGGGTGTTCCCGGCGACATCGCGCTGGCACGTGAACGCTGTCCACAAACGGGGTGGTGGCACTGCACCGAGGCCAACGCGCAGGTTGGTGTCCTGGGCGGACGACGGCAGTTCATCGAAGCGGGTACGCCGATGCCGCAAGCACTGCTGCTGCCGCAGGCGACCGTGTGGCAGCGGATCAGGGGCTTGCAGCCGAGCTATGAGAGCAACACGCCCACCCGGTGGCGCCTGGCCGACAGGCGTCACGCACCGCGCGCGCTGTCAGCGGGGGCGCTGACTGTTGCCCCGGCCGCACAGGCGCCGTTCGCCGAGGCGTACACCGATTGCCCGATCGGCGCGACCGCCACCAGCAATTCCGCCTGTCCGGCCAGCGGATGGTGGCGCTGCGACGACAGTGCCGCGCTGGACGGCGCGCGCTGGTTCGCCGCGGGCAGCCTGCTGCCTGGCGCGACATTCCAGGCATCCCCGGGTTCCGGTGGTGCCGCGTCAGCGCAACGCGTCTGCCGGGGCAGCACGTGGACACTGCTGCGGCCCGTGGATCAGCCGTGAGTGCTTTCCGCCGCCTGCGCGCCGCCGTGCCCTGCAGGCTGACTGACGGCTGACCGGCGTCTGAGCGGCGGCTGACCACCGATCCCCAGCGCATGCGCAGCGCCATCCTTGCCTTTACCGCCGGCGCAGCCTGGGTCCAGATGCAACCGGTCCTGCCAGCGCCGGTCACGCTCGCAGCCTGCGCTGCCACGGCCGTCGGCGGCTTCCTGCTGCTGCGTCGGCGCGGGCGCAGGCTGGCCGCCGGCCTTCTGGCCGGCCTGCTGCTCGGCAGTTGCTGGGCCGCGCTGCTCGCCCATCTGGCCCTGCGCCACGCCTTGCCGCTTACCGACGAAGGCCGCGACATCGCCGTGACCGGCGTCGTCGCCAGCCTGCCGCACCGCTTCGACGGCGGCGTGCGTTTCCAGTTCGACGTGGCGCAGACTGACACGCCGGGTGCGACCGTGCCGCCGACCATCATCCTGTCCTGGTACGGCGCCATCGCCGCCGATCCGTCGCGCGTGCATCCCGGTGAGCGTTGGCGCCTGGTCGTGCGCCTGCAGCGCCCGCACGGCAACGCCAACCCGCACGGCTTCGACTACGAGGCGTGGCTGCTCGAGCAGGGCATCCGCGCCACCGGCTATGTGCGTCCGGCCGACCGGGACAACCAACGCCTGACCACGTGGACCCCGGACGCGCGCTACGCCGTGGAGCGGGCGCGGGGCTGGCTGCGCAGCCGCATCCTGGCGGTCCTGGATGGCAAGCCGTATGCGGGCGTGATCGTCGCGCTGGTGATCGGTGACCAGCGCGGCATCGACCAGGCATCCTGGGACGTGTTCAACCGGACCGGCATCAGCCATCTGGTCTCGATCTCCGGCCTGCACATCACGATGCTGGCAGGCCTGGCCGCCTGGGCGACGTCGTGGTTGTGGCGCCGCTCGTTCTTCACCGGTGCGGCTCTGCCGTTGCGCTTGCCCGCCCAGAAGGTGGCGGCGCTGGCTGGCGCGCTGGTGGCATTGCTGTACGTGCTGCTGGCAGGGTTTGGCGTGCCGGCCCAGCGCACCTTCTACATGCTGGCCGTCGTGGCGGTGGCGCTGTGGTGCGGCCGGATCGCGTCGATGTCGCACGTGCTGTGCCTGGCGCTGGGCGTGGCCGTATTGCGCGATCCGTGGGCGATGCTGTGGCCGGGCTTCTGGCTGTCGTTCGGCGCGGTGGCGGCTATCCTGTACGCGTGCAGCCGCCAGCCGGATGCGCGCACGCGCGGCTGGCGCGCCGGCCTCATGGTGGCAGCGCGCACCCAGTGGGCCGTGACGCTGGGCCTGGCGCCATTGACGCTGCTGCTGTTCGGGCAAGTCTCGCTCGTGAGCCCCGTTGCCAACGCGGTGGCCATTCCCGTCATCAGCCTGTTCGTCACGCCGCTGGCGCTGGCGGGCAGCGTGCTGCCGTCGCCGCTGGCCGATCTGGTGTTGGGTGTTGCGCACCTGGCGATGGTGTTGCTGGCGTGGCCTCTGGGGTGGTTGTCCGCGCCGGCGCTGGCCGTGTGGAGCTCCCCCGCGCCATCACCCTGGATTCTCGTGCTGGCCTTGGCCGGCACCGCGTGGATGCTGGCGCCGCGCGGCTGGCCGCAGCGCTGGGTGGGCCTGGCCGCGTGGACGCCACTGCTGACCCACGTGCCGGACGCGCCGGTGGCGGGCCGGTTCGACGTCACGGCCTTCGATGTCGGCCAGGGCATGGCACTACTGGTCGAAACGCAGCACCACCGCCTGCTGTACGACACCGGCCCGCTGTACGCGCCGGGCGCGAACGGCGCCACGCGCGTCATCCTGCCGTATCTGCGCGGCCGCGGCATCGGCCGGCTCGATGCGCTGGTGATCTCGCACAGCGACCTCGATCACGTCGGCGGCGCCGAAGCGGTTCTTACAACAATCCAGGTAGGGCAGCTGATCTCGTCGCTGCCGCCAGCACACCAGCTGTTGCAGAAGGCCCCGCACCCGGCCCGCTGCACTGCGGGCCAGGGTTGGAACTGGGACGGAGTGCGTTTCGAGATGCTCGCGCCCGCCATGGCAAGCTACGCCAGCCCGGGTTTGCGCTCTAACGCGCGCAGCTGCGTACTGCGCATCAGCGCCGGCAGCAGGGCGATCCTGCTGGCCGGCGATATCGAAGCGGCGCAGGAGGCCGCGCTGCTGCGCCTTGACGCCGGCCGGCTGCGCGCCGACGTGCTGCTCGCGCCGCACCACGGCAGCGCTACCTCGTCCACTGCCGCATTCCTGCAGGCGGTCGGGCCGACGCTGGGCATCTTTCAAGTGGGCTACCGCAATCGTTATCGTCACCCGCAAAAACTGGTGTATGCCCGCTACGGCGCGATGGGCATCGAACGCCTGCGCACCGATGAACACGGCGCCGTCACGCTGTCGTTCGGGCCTGTCCTGGGCGTGGCGACCTACCGCGAAACGCACGCCCGCTACTGGTACGGGCGCTGAGTTGCAGATTTTATCGCCCGGCCGATGGCAACGTGATCGTCACCTGCAAGCCGCCGCTGTCGCGGTTAACGGCCACGATCTCGCCCCCATGCGCCTGCACGACACGCTGCGCGATGGCCAGTCCGAGCCCGTGACCATCGATACCAGTGCGCGACGCACCGGCGCGGAAGAACGGCTGGAAGATGGCCGGCAGATCGGCAGGCGCGATGCCCGGTCCGCGGTCGCAGACGTCGACGCGTGCCACGCCGTCGATGGCGCGCACGGACACGGTCACGATGCCGCCCGGGGCGCCATGTTTGGCGGCATTGCGCACGACGTTTTCGAGCGCGCTCCAGAGAAGATCCGGGTCGCCTTCGACGCCGACGCGCTCGTCGGCCTCAAACTCCACCCGCAGCGCCGCGCCGCCGGCCGCCTCGCCGGACTGGTCTGCCTCGAAGCGCGCATCGGCCACGAGGCCGTCGACCAGCTCGACCAGATCCACCGTTTCGCGCCGCAGCACGTCGGGCGACGCTTCCAGACGCGACAGCGTCAGCAGTTCACCGATCAGCTGGTCCATGCGATTGCTTTCGCGTTCGATGCGTTCGAGCGTGATGCCGATCTTGTCCGGCTGCTGGTGCGCCAAACCAAGCGCTGCCTGCATTCGCGCGAGCGGCGAGCGCAATTCGTGCGAGACGTCGTGCAGCAGGCGCCGCTGACCATCCATCAGCGCGCGCAGACGGGCGCTCATGCGGTCGAAGTCGCGGCCCAGATCGACCAGTTCGTCGCCGCCCTTGGCGCCGGGGCCGAAGCGTGGCGCCAGGTCACCGGCGGCAGCGGCTTCGAAGGCGCTGCGCAGGGCGCGGATCGGGCGCGAGAAATACCAGGCCAGCAGCGCAGCGAACAGCAGGCTGGCGAGGATGGTGGCGCCGATCACCACGCTCTGGCCGATACGGCGCCGCGGGCCGGGGCCGGGCCCAAGGCCGGGCGTCAGCGTATCAGGGCCGGTACCGTCGCGCAGCCCGTCCTGGCGGCCGGTATCACCGCCGATCTGGCGCCCGAAATTGCGCGATACGAATGCGATGTACTGCTCGCCACCCGGGCCAACCAGGCGCCGCGCGCCACGCCACACGGCACTGTCGCCACCCTGGGCGCCGTCGCGCAGCTCGCGTTCGACTGCATGCATCAGTTCCGCCGGCACCGCGCGGCCCAGCAGTTCCTGGCGTGACGCATCGAGCACGAACAGTTGCGGGCGCCGCATGTCGGGCAGCAGGCTGCGCAGGGCGGGCAAGCCGCCGTGGCGCAGCGTGGCGGCGGCGGCGTCCAGCGCGATCGCTGCCGGCGGGCCGCTGTCGAGGACGGGCGTGGCGCGCTGACGCGCCTGGTCGCGTAGCCAGAACACGCCGCCCACGCCGATAGTCGCCGCCACCTGCGCCAGCAGGATACACAGGAAGAACTTCCAGAACAGCCGGCCCACGCTAGTCCTTGATCAGCTGGTAGCCCTGGCGGTAGATCGTCTGCAGGCACGAGCGGCCATCGGACAGCGGCCCCAGCTTGTGCCGCAGGCTGCTCAGGTGCACGTCGATATTGCGATCAAACCGCGCCAGCGGCCGGCCCAGACCCTGTTCGGACAAATCGTTCTTGCTGACCGGGCGGCCGGCATTGCGGGCCAGGACTTCGAGCAGGTTGAATTCGGTACTGGTCAGGTCGAGAGGCTGGCCGTCCCAGGTGGCGCGCCGCTGCTCGGGCAGCATGGTCAGCTTGCCGACGCTGAGCACGACGCCGGGGCCGCTCTCGGGCACGGCCTGCGTGCGGCGCAGGATGGCGCGCACGCGCGCCGTCAGTTCGCGCGGCGTGCAGGGCTTGGCCACGTAATCGTCGGCGCCCAGTTCCAGGCCCAGGATGCGGTCGGCGTCGTCGCCGCGCGCGGTGAGCATCAGCACCGGCATGCGGCTGGCTGCGCGGATCTGGCGCAGCGCCTCGATGCCGCCTGCGCCGGGCATCATCACATCGAGGATCGCGATGGCGTAGCCACCGGCCAGCGCGGCGCGCGCGCCGTCCTCACCATTGTGCACGCAGGTGACGGGAAAGCCTTCCTGTTCCAGGTATTCGGCAAACATGCCGACCAGTTCGACGTCGTCGTCGATGAGTAAAACGTTGTTCATGGCGACAGGATAGCGCAGCAGGTCCGCCCCGTCTGCGCTGCTTTACCCGGATTTACCTGGCTTAGACGCGCTTTACACGCCGCCGCCACACAATCGCCGCTTCCATCACACGAGAGGTCCACGATGACACGACCAGCGTCCCCACGTCCTAAACTGAGCGGATTGCGCGCCGCGACCGCGTTCTCCGTTTGCCTGCTGGCCGCGCCCGCCGTCCTGGCCCAGCCGATGCCGCCACCGGACGGCCCCGAATACGGCGGCCCGCCGTTCGGTCAACTGCACGAGCGCGACGGCGAACCGGGGCCGTTCGGCACGCCGCCATTCCTGCGCGGCCTGAATCTGAGCGATGCGCAGAACGAACGCATCTTCACGATCCTGCACGGCCAGGCGCCCCGGCGCCGCGCGCTTGACCTTGCCGGGCGCAGGGCCGACGACGCGCTGCGCGCGGTGGCACGTGCGCCCGAATTTGACGGGACTGCCGCATCCGCCGCCGCGCAGGCGCTGGGCCAGGCGATCGCCGACCAGGAGCTGCTGCGCCTGCAGACACGCGCGATGCTCAAGGCAGTGCTCACGCCGGAGCAGCGTGCGCAGGTCGATGCGCCGCGTGGCATGGGCCGCAAGGCCGATGCTGAACGACACAACATCCATCGTGGAGACAGCATGAAATGAAAGCAGCATGCCATCATCACGAGGCTGGCCAAGACGCCGGCCATGACGCCGGCCATGACCACGACGTTGACCACCACCTGGGCCTGGGCGCCGACCTTGCCCGCATGCTGACCCGCACCGCCACGCGGCGCCAGTCGCTGTGCTGGCTGCTTGCCGGCGCGGGCAGTGCCGTCTTGCCGCTGGCCGGCTGCGGCGGCAGTGGCAGCAGCAGCGCCGACGATGGTTTCGGTTTCTCTAGCTCGACCACGACGCTGGGCGCCGCCAGCCCGACCAGCGGCAGCGCCGTCTGCTCGGTGATTCCCGAAGAAACCGGCGGCCCCTATCCGGGCGACGGCACCAACCGCAACGCCAATGGCGTCGCCAATGCGCTGATCCTGTCCGGCATTGTGCGCAGCGATCTGCGGACCAGTGTGGCCGGCGCCAGCGGCATCGCGGCCGGTGTGCCGCTGACGATCCGCCTGAAGCTCGAGAACGTGGTGCAGGGTTGCGCGGCCGCCGCCGGCGCCACCGTCTACCTGTGGCACTGCACGCGCGAAGGCGGTTACTCGATGTACAGCACAGGCATCGTGGGCGAAAACTACCTGCGCGGCGTGCAGGAAGCCGACAGCGAAGGCTACGTGACGTTCACGACCATCTTCCCCGGTTGCTACGACGGGCGCATGCCGCACGTGCACTTCGAGGTGTACCCGACGCTGGCCAAGGCGACCAGCGCAGCCAACCGCATCAGGACGTCGCAGTTCACGTTCCCGCTGGCGGTCGCCAACGAGGCCTACACCAGCAGCGGTTATGCGAGCAGCGTGAGCAATCTGGCGCGCATCAGCTTTGCGCTGGATAACGTGTTCAGCGACGGCACCGCGCTGCAGATGGCGAGCGTGACGGGCACGGCCAGCCAGGGCTACAGCGCGACGCTGACAGTAGGTGTAAACATCTAAACGCGCTGCGAAGACCGGCAGAGGGGCGGTCCGCGCCATTACAATAGGCCGTTGAATCCGGCCACCGCTCCTGTCCATGTCCAAACCGCTGCTGCACTTCGCCCACGGGAACAGCTACCCGGCTGGCACCTACAACCGCTTGCTGGCCGAGCTCGCCGAGCGTTACGACGTGCGCACGCTCGACATGCACGGCCACGACCCGCGCTATCCGGTCGGCGACGGCTGGAACACGCTGGTCGACGAGCTGATCGCGCATCTCGACACGTATGGCCAGCCGGCGATCCTCGTTGGCCATTCGCTGGGCGGCGCACTGTGCACGATGGCGGCGCGGCGCCGGCCCGATCTGGCGCGCTGCGTCGTGATGCTCGATTCGCCCGTGGTGGCCGGGTAGCGCGCACTGGCCTGGCGCCTGGTCAAGCTGGCGGGGTGGGGCGCTCGTCTGTCACCGGCGCGCTTTTCGTACAAGCGCCGCGAGCACTGGCCGGACCGTGACGCCGCCTACCGCCATTTTCACGCCAAGTCGATCTTCCAGGCCTGGGCGCCGGGCGCGCTCGACGACTACATGGAGCATGGCCTGGCGCCGCATCCCGATGGCGTCACGCTGCGTTTCCGGCGCGACGTCGAATCGGCCATTTACCAGACGCTGCCGCACCACATGGGCGCCGTGATCCGCGCGCCGTTTCCGGTACCGGTGGGGTTCATCGCCGGCACGGTGTCCGAAGAGATGCGGCGGGCAGGGCTCGCGCCCACGCGCAAACTGGTGGGCGAGCACCTGGTCATGATCGAAGGCGGCCATCTGTATCCGCTTGAAAAACCGGCCGAGACGGCGGGGCTGGTCCACGCGATGATCACGCGTCTGCTCGGTGGCGCCAAGGCGAACGGGTAGCAAATCAATCATCATCAGGCCTCACGGCCAGCGCCTTTTCGCGTAAAATCGCGTGATTTTCTCCCTGCTGGAAACCCAAAAAATGACTATCAAGAGCGACAACTGGATCCGCCGCATGGCGCAAAGCACCGGCATGATCGAGCCATTCGAGCCGCAGCAGGTGCGCGAGCAGGATGGCCGCCGGATCATCTCGTTCGGCACCTCGTCCTACGGCTACGACATCCGCTGCGCCGATGAATTCAAGGTCTTCACCAACATCAACAGCACGATCGTCGACCCGAAGAATTTCGATTCGAACTCGTTCGTCGACATCAAGAGCGACGTCTGCATCATCCCGCCGAACTCGTTCGCGCTGGCGCGCACGATCGAATATTTCCGCATCCCGCGCAATGTGCTGACGATCTGCCTGGGCAAGTCGACCTACGCGCGCTGCGGCATCATCGTCAATGTCACGCCGTTCGAGCCGGAATGGGAAGGCTACGTCACGCTCGAGTTCTCGAACACGACGCCGCTGCCAGCCAAGATCTACGCCGGCGAAGGCTGCGCGCAGGTGCTGTTCTTCGAAAGCGATGAAGTCTGCGAAACGTCGTACAAGGACCGCGGTGGCAAGTACCAGGGCCAGAGCGGCGTGACGCTGCCGAAGACCTGAGTAACTGCACGACCGTTCCGCATTCATTCGGGGCAGTGTGACCGCCGCAGGGCGGCCAGACTTGCCCAGATGACCACCGGCCTGACACCCTGTCAGGCCCCCACTGCCGCTCCGGCACCTCCAAGCTGCATCCCCCATCTGCCTGACAACACCCCGCGCGACCCGGCACGCCTGCGAACACTGTTTCGATCTACAATAAATCACACAGTGATTTTTGGTTTCGCTGTGCAAAACTAAAATCATGGAGACCGTGTTGATGAAAACGCAGCTTGCACCCTGCACGTCCCGCCGCATCGCCGCGCGGGTAGTACCGTCAATGATCGCCGTCCTGGCGCTGTCCGCCTGTGGCGGCGACGATGACGGCGCGCCGCCGCCGGCAACTACGCCGCCGGTTGCCATTCAGCCCGAGCTACTCCGCCCGCAGGATGGGCGTACCTATGCCGTCATTGAAAGCAACTTGCCATTTGCCGCCATGGCGGGTGCCCCGGCGACCGACCGCTGGTGGGGCGTGCTAAACAAGGCGGGTTACCAGATCGAAGTGCCGAAGAACTGGAACGGCATGCTGGTCATGTACGCCCACGGCTATGGCGGCACGGGCCCGGTGCTGGAAGTGGCGCCGCCGGCGATCCGTCGCCACCTGATCAGCCAGGGCTATGCGTGGGCCGCATCGAGCTACAGCACCAACTACTATGACGTGCGCGCCGGCGTCGAGGACACGAACGCGCTGGCGCTGGCCTTCCGCGACATCGCCGGCAAGAACGGCCGCACGCTGGCAGCGCCGACCAAAACCTACATCATTGGCAATTCGATGGGCGGCCATGTCACGGCGGCCGCGGTGGACGAAGAAAACATCGAGACGGCCATCAACAAGATCCGCTACCACGGTGCGGTGCCGATGTGCGGCGTACTGGGCGACACGGAACTGTACGATTATTTCGCCGCCTACCAGACTGCAGCCATGGTAGAAGCCGGCATGCCGGCCACGCGCTGGCCGCCCGCCGACTGGGCTACCGTCGGCCCGCAGGTGCGGGCAAAGATGTTCTCGAGCTTCCCGGGCGGCAGCACGCCCACCGCGCCGGCCGTGCCGACCGCGCAGGGCCTGCGGTTGAAGCAGATCGTTGCCAGCCTCAGCGGCGGCACCCGTCCACTGTTCGACTATGCGTATGCCAGCGTGTACCAGGCCACGGTCTGGGGCACGTTCGGCCGCGACGGCAAGATGCAGGGCGTCCTCCTCGATGACGTCGTGACCACGAGCGACATCTTCTTCCAGCTCGATGCCGACCCGGGCATCAGCGCCGACGAGGTCGCCTACAATGCGAGCATCTTCCGCGTGCCTGCCACACCGGGCGCCAACCGGCTGCGCCGCGATGGTTTGCGCTGGGTGCCGAAGACAAACGCGCGGATCACCGTGCCGGTGGTGACCATCCATACGCTGGGCGACCTGTACGTGCCGTTCAAGATGGAGCAGATCTACAAGCGCCGCGCCGATGCGCTCGGCACGTCGAACCTGCTGGTCCAGCGCGCCATCCGCGGGATCGCCCACTGTGACTTCACGATCGCCGAACAGGCATCCGCTTTTGATGCGATGGTCAAATGGGAGCAGCAGGGCGTCAAGCCCGAGGGCGATGACGTGCTGACACCGGCCATCGTGGCCGATCCGCAGTATGGCTGCAAATTCAGCGACAACACGCCGTCGGTGGACGACAGCCGTGCCTTGCTGGCCACGCGGGCAACGTTGCCGCAGTGCGCGCCGCGCTGAGCATGTACGCTTGATGCAACAACGCCAGCCGGTCGGCTGGCGTTCTCAGTAATCTGCGCGCGGGAGGGCGCGCAGCCTTCTGGATCAGTCGTCCTGGCGTACGCAGTCGACGAAGTAGCCACGCTTGCCATCGACTTCACGCTTGACCAGGCCGTGCACGTCGGTCTCGAAGCCCGGGAAGCGCTCGTTGAAGTCACGTGCAAAGCGCAGGTAATCGACGATCGTGCGGTTGAAGCGCTCGCCCGGGATCAACAGCGGAATGCCTGGTGGGTAAGGCGTCAGCAGGATCGCGGTGATGCGGCCTTCGAGTTCGTCGATTGCCACGCGATCGATCTTGCGGTGCGCCATGTGCGCGAATGCGTCCGACGGCTTCATCGCCGGGATCATGTCCGACAGGTACATCTCGGTCGTCAGGCGTGCCACATCGTGCGACTTGTAGAAGGTATGGATCTCGGTGCACAGGTCGCGCAGGCCGTGCATTTCGTAACGCGGATTGGCCGCTGCGAACTGCGGCATCGCGCGCCACATCTGGGCGTTGCGGTCGTAGTCGTCCTTGAACTGCTGCAGCGCCGTGACCAGCGTGTTCCAGCGGCCCTTGGTGATCCCGATCGTGAACATGATGAAGAACGAGTACAGCCCGCACTTCTCGATGATGACGCCGTGCTCGGCCAGGTATTTGGTGACGATCGAGGCCGGAATGCCGGTCTCGCCGAACTGGCCCGACAGATTCAGGCCCGGCGTGACAATCGTTGCCTTGATCGGGTCGAGCATATTGAAGCCCGGGGCCAGGTCGCCAAAGCCGTGCCACGATTCTTCGGCGCGGATCATCCAGTCGTCCTGGGTGCCGATGCCTTCTTCCGAGAACTTGTCCGGGCCCCAGACCTGGAACCACCAGTCGTCGCCAAAGTCCGCATCGACCTTCTTCATCGCGCGGCGGAAGTCCAGCGCTTCCAGGATCGATTCTTCGACCAGCGCGGTACCGCCCGGCGCTTCCATCATGGCGGCAGCGACGTCGCACGACGCGATGATCGAATACTGCGGCGAGGTCGACGTGTGCATCAGGTACGCTTCGTTGAACGCATCCTGGTCGAGCTTGACCGACTGCGATTCGCGCACCAGCACTTGCGAGGCCTGCGACAGGCCGGCCAGCAGTTTATGCGTGGACTGCGTCGAGAAGATCATCGACTCTTTCGCGCGCGGACGGTTCTGGCCGATCGCGTGCATGTTCTTGTAGAAGTCGTGGAACGTCGCATGCGGCAGCCACGCTTCGTCGAAGTGCAGCGTGTCGATTTTACCGTCGAGCATTTCGCGCAGCGTCTCGACGTTGTAGACCACGCCGTCGTAGGTCGACTGGGTGATGGTCAGGATGCGCGGCTTCTTGTTGACGGCTTCGCGGGCGAACGGATTGGCTTCGATCTTGCGGGCGATCGATTCGGGCGTGAATTCGGACAGCGGGATCGGACCGATGATGCCCAGGTTGTTCCGGGTCGGCATCAGGAACACGGGAATCGCGCCGCACATGATGATCGAGTGCAGGATCGACTTGTGACAGTTGCGGTCGACGACGACGATGTCGCCCGGCGCGACGGTCGAGTGCCAGACCATCTTGTTCGAGGTCGAGGTGCCGTTGGTCACGAAGTAGCAATGGTCGGCGCCATAGATGCGCGCAGCGTTGCGCTCGGACTTGGCGATCGGCCCCGTGTGATCGAGCAGCTGGCCGAGTTCTTCAACCGCGTTGCAGACGTCGGCGCGCAGCATGTTCTCGCCAAAGAACTGGTGGAACATCTGGCCGATCGGCGACTTCAGGAAGGCGACGCCACCCGAGTGGCCGGGGCAGTGCCACGAGTACGAACCGTCGTACGCGTAGTTGACCAGCGCGCGGAAGAACGGCGGCGCCAGGCTGTCCAGATACGCCTTGGCTTCGCGGATGATGTGACGCGCGACGAATTCGGGCGTGTCTTCGAACATGTGGATGAAGCCGTGCAGCTCCTTGAGCACATCGTTCGGGATGTGGCGGCTGGTGCGGGTTTCGCCATAGATGTAGATCGGGATGTCCGCGTTCTTGTGGCGGATTTCCTTGACGAAGGCGCGCAGGCCGACCAGCGCCGAATCGGTGTCTTCGAGCGAGCCGCTGCCGAATTCCTCGTCATCGATCGACAGCACGAATGCCGATGCGCGCGACTGCTGCTGGGCGAACTGGGACAGGTCGCCATAGCTGGTCACGCCAACGACCTCCATGCCTTCTTGTTCCATCGCCGCCGCGAGGGCGCGAATGCCAAGGCCGGAGGTGTTCTCCGAGCGGAAGTCCTCGTCGATGATGACGATGGGGAAACGAAATTTCATGGACAGCTCCAAAGCGAAGCGCCGTGGGAGCGGCCGCACCACACCGGATCATTCCGAAGTGGCAGCGGGCCGCCGCGCACGGCACCGTAGAAAATGAGTAGCGGATTTTCGCAGAAATTGCGGGTTCCGGTGCAGGTTTTTTTGTCAACCCTTCATAGCTAACGTACTGGTTAACTTGTTAGCTGGTTGACTGGCTAGATTAACCACTAGCGGCGATCGGTGTCGCACCCTAGCTGTCCAGGCGGCGCCCGGCGCGCCGGCACCCTTCGGTCAGCAATGCAGCCGCCAGCGCGGCGCCCAGCGGAACGGGCGACAACGCGGTGGTGCTGCCTTCCAGGAAGGCAAACAGGCCCAGTGTGATGCCGAACGTGGCGACAGCGCCGGTCAGGGTCAAGAGCCACGTGCGGCGCGCCAGCAGCGTAATTGCAGCCAGTGAAATCGCGATCTGCTGCGCCACCGATGCTGCGGCCCACTGGCGCTGGCGGTGCAGCGCTTCTTCGGAGCGTTTGTTCCAGTCGCGCGACGAGGCTTCCCAGCGCTCCGCCTCCTTGCGGATGACGTCTTTTTCGACGCGATAGCGCTCGACGTCCATCGTATAGCGACCAGTGTCGACGCCGGGCAGGGTGGCCGCCAGTTCGGCCAGGTTCTGGCGGCTCGATTTGGCCTGGTAATGGGCCCAGGCGTTGGCCGCACTCGTCTTTTCCATCGCAGCGGTGGTCTTGAACAGGCTGGCATCGTTGTGGGACGACGTACCCAGAAACGCAAACAATGTGCCCACGGTGGCCAGCACCGCGATCAGGACCGCGATGCGGCCGGCAAAACCGTCGCCGCCGCGCGAACCCGTGGGACGCTGCGTGTTGCTCATGGTGTGTCCTTGCCGGCGCGGCGTTGGTACGTGACGTAGGCGTAGTCGAACCCCGGTTCGTTGCCGTCCTGCGGTCGCTGCTGCGGGTCGCGCGCAGTTTCCTGCCACAGCGCCGGGTCGATCGGCGGAAAGAAGGTGTCGCAGGTAAAGCGGTGATCGATGTGCGTGACGATCATGGCATCGGCCAGGTCCATGGCCGCAACGAAGATCTGCGCGCCGCCGATGATGCTGGCCGGCGCGCCGTCCAGCAGCGCGAGCGCCGCTGCCAGCGATTCGGCGCGCTCGGCGCCTTCGTGCGACCAGTCGGCGTTGCGGGTAATGACGATATTGCGCCGGCCGGGCAATGGACGGCCAATCGAGTCGAATGTCTTGCGACCCATGATCACCGGTTTGCCGAGCGTAACGCGCTTGAAGTGCGCCAGATCCTGCGGCAGGTGCCACGGCATGCGGTTGTCGATGCCGATGCCATTGTCACGGTCGACGGCTACCACCATGGTCAACTGCGCGGTCATGGCGGGGGGCGCGGCGGTCGCGGCGTTGGGAACTGACATCGGGAGGTCCTGTGTTGGCTGGGGAATCGAGACCTTGCATGATACCAATATTTATACGGTTTATCGACGCCCGGCGCACCAAATCACGCGGTATGCGCCGTACTGACAACAGATCAATGCGCGGTATGCGAGTGCAGCACTGTCGAGCTGTTTGTCATGTGCGTCAGACAATGGCAGTTCGCGGTACCGTTGAAAACAGTAATAAAAAGTAAGCAGTATGTACTGTCTCCATGTGGCCGGGGTAAGGTCGCAGCCAGTCTGATGCTAGTGACGAATGCTGCGAGACCCGTCCCGATCTGTGACGCAGCCGCGCCTGTCGATGACGCAAAGCGCAGGAATTGAAGTCCTTGCATCCGAAGAAGTTCCATTGCAAGTTGTTATTTAACTATTTTGCTGCGACGCGTCAAAAACTAATGACTTTGAAGCTCAATTAGCATATAGTCTAGTTATGTTATTGATGTGCATCAAATGATGCAAAGTTTTTTTGCATAATTTCTTGATGTAGTCGGTTGCATTTTTCTCTTTTGAAGTGGTACGCGTTTCGCGGCGCTGCAGCAAACAATTGGATGAGGTAGGCAGATCCAGCGCCATGGCATGCATGGAGGCGGTATCCGGTAACGGCAGCACAGGCTGCGCGCTTGGCCGGGCACGCTTCGATCGTGGCCTCAAGCGTTCGCGATGATGCTCGCACGACGGCGCGCCTGCTGGAAGAATGTTGCGCACCTTATTCAATTCATGATGATTGGATCTGTCACGATGAATAACTTCGACCCTGCTGCCACAGTCGGCAAACGCGATAAACATCCGTCTCTGGACGCGGCTGAACTTGGTTCGCTGCTGAAAAAGGGCAGTGCGCAGTCGTCTGCCAGATACTGGCTGCCATTCTTCATCAACCTGCTCAAGATCTCCGACGTCGCTGTCCTGCTGCTGGCAGGTTTCGGCGGCTTCTATGTGCGCTTCGGCCTAGACGCCAGGCTGAGCACGGCCGGTCACCTCTTCATCTACCTGAGCACGCTCGTCATCATCGTGTCGCTGCACTGCGCGCAGGCGTATCGCGAGCGCGAAATCCTGTCGCTCAATGCGCTCCTGAGCAAGCTGGGTCTGGGCTTTTTTGGCGGTCTTTCCCTGATCACCATCGTTGGCTACCTGTCCGGCACGTTGTCGGAGTATTCGCGCGTCTGGGTCGCCACCAGTGCCTGCGCCTGGTTTGTTCTGCTGCTGGCGAATCGCCTCATCCTTACACGCCTGATCTACCGTGCCCGCATGGCGAACATGCTCGACGAGTCGATCATCATCGTCGGCGCCAATGAGCGCGCCGAGTTGATCGTCAATGCGATCAAGCGCAGCGGAAACGCCAACATCCGGGTGCTGGGTGTGTTCGACGACCGCGTCGAGCGAGGCATTCCGGCCACGCTGCGCAAGCACATGCTCGGTTCTACCTGCACGATGCTCGATTACATTCGCGCCAACCCTGTTGACCGTGTCGTGGTAGCGCTACCCTGGCTGGCGACGGAACGGGTCGAAGCCTTGCTCACAAAACTGCGCACCGTGCCGGTCAGGATCGACCTGGTGCCAAACAACGTTGTCTGGCAATTCCCATCCATCAATATGGAGCGCCTGGCAGGGGTGCCAGTCCTGACCATCGCCAACAGCCGCGTCGGCGAGCAGATGGGGCGTCTCAAGCGCGCCGAAGATCTTGTCATCTCCAGTATCCTGCTCGCGCTGGTCAGCCCGGTGCTCGCCATCATTGCGCTTGCGATCAAGTTCGATAGCCCGGGTCCGGTGATCTTCAAGCAGCGGCGCCATGGCTTCAACAACCATGAATTCGAAGTCTGGAAGTTCCGCTCGATGAAGTTCGATGACTGCGCGAGCAGCGAAGTCAAGCAGGCAACGCGCTTCGACAGCCGGGTCACGCGTGTGGGCAGCTTCCTGCGCCGCAGTAGCCTGGACGAACTGCCGCAACTCTTCAACGTGCTGTTCGGCCATATGTCGATCGTCGGTCCGCGGCCTCACGCGATCAAGCACAACCTGGAATTTGGCGCCATCATTTCGGAATACTACGCCCGCCACAACGTCAAGCCGGGTATCACCGGCTGGGCGCAGGTGAATGGTTTCCGGGGCGAGACCGATACGCTGGACAAAATGCAGCGCCGCGTCGAGCACGATCTGCACTATATCGAGCACTGGTCGCTGATGCTCGACATGAAGATTCTCATCATGACGGCATTTTCGGTCTGGTTCCACAAGACCGCGTATTGACACCCGGGCAGTGCTCTGCCCCGTCGCTGTCCGACACGCCGTTGCCAGCACACGTAACGAACGCGTGCTCATGGCGTGATGTAGTAGAATTGCAACTTATCCTGATAAAAAGACATGTTTGCCTGCTACGGCCATGCTGTCTTGATTACGCTGATTAAAAAGTGTACGGCGTGCATGTGTTGCAAGCGGGCGGGAAGAAGCGTGAATAAATATTATCTGGGATGGGATTCTTCTTGTACTTACTGCGAACCTGCGAACGTCATGTTGGCTCCAGCGCTGCACGGTCGGCAAGCCGGCTGCCGGCCAGCCGTCTGTGCCTGAAGCTGACCGCAGCGGGGTGCGTGGCGCTCGTGTGTTCCTTGTCCAGCACGCCTGCGCTGTCCGGCACGCTGCGGCCATTTGTCAGTGCTGGCGTCGAACACGACGACAACCTGTTCCGTGCATCGAGCGACGAAGCAACACGGTCGGCGGCGCGCGGCGACACCTACCGTAGTGCGGGTGGCGGTGTGCGCTTCGAGCGCCCCGTCAGTCGTCAAGTGATCACGGCGTTTGCCGATTTTTCGTCGGTGAAATTTGACCGCAACAGCCAGCTGGACTATCTCCGCAAGGACCTGCGCGCTGACTGGCACTGGTTTGTCGCATCGCATTTCGATGGACACATTGGCGGTTATTACCGGCAAGAGCTGGCGTCATTTGCGGATTTCGACGTCGTCCAACGCAATCTGCGGGTCAGCAAGAAGCAGTATGCAGACGGCCGCTGGCGGTTTCACCCGAGCTGGCAGTTGCGCGCCGAAGTCTCGAAAGAAGAGTACGCGTACGAGCTGGCGTCGCAACGCGCCAGCGACCGGACCGAGGATTCATGGGTAGCGGGGTTTGACTATCTGGCACGCAGTGGCAGCACGGCCGGTTTCCAACTGCGCCGGCTCGAAGGCAAGTATCCGAATTGGCTGACGGCCGGCAACACGGGCACGCTGATCAACGGCTATGACCAGGACGAAGCGAAACTCAACGTCCTGTGGCTGGCCACGGGGAGCACGCAACTGCTGTTTCTGGGCGGCTGGGTGCAGCGCAAGCAGATGGGCCAGTCGACGCGTGACGACAGCGGGACCAATGCACGGCTGATCGTCAATTACACGCCGGCGGGACGCATCAAGGTCACCGGCCAGGCCTGGCGCGAATTTGCGGTCATCGACGGCGCGCTGATCGGCAGTGCGCTGGCCAACGGTGCCAGTGCGCTCGTGACGTGGGAGTTCACGTCGAAGATCCAGGCCGAGGTGGATGTGCGGCGCGAAGAGCGCGAATTCAAGCCGTTCGGTGGCGCCGCCGTGCCGGTGGTTGCGGCCGATCTGGCCAGCGACAGCCGCAACACGAAGTCGGTCGCACTCGTCTACAAACCGCTGCGGAACATCACCATCAAGGCGCGGGCATTCCAGGAGCAGCGCTCCGGCAGCCTCGCCGCAGGCACCAATAGTTACAAGGCAAATGGCGGCTCCATCAACGCCACGTTGCAATTTAATTGAGTCACTGTACCAACGAGTTTCACCGTCGTTTCCAGCTGTTGCAGACATCAACGAACGATCTGAATTGCACTATCGACACTTTGCGAATGGAATGAACTTAACATGAAACAAATCTTGCTTGGTATCTTCGCCGTCTTGCTGGCATGGAGCATGGGGAGCGCGCACGCCCAAGAGCTGGTGCTCGGCGGCGGAGACGTCGTCAAGATCTCGGTATTCGGCAATCCCGATCTTGCGGTGGAGACCCGCGTCAGCGAATCGGGCTTCATCACCATGCCGCTGGTCGGTCAGGTTGCTGTCGCCGGTCTGTCGAGTGCGGCAGCAGAAGCGAAAATTGCCAGCATGCTCGAGCGCGGCAACTTCGTGAAAAAACCGCAGGTCAATCTGTTGATCACGGCGCTGACGAGCCAGCAGGTCTCGGTGCTGGGTCAGGTCAAGAAGGCAGGGCGCTATGCCATCGACGGTCGCCGCAGCGTGCTGGACATGCTGGCGCTGGCCGGTGGCATCGACACCAACGGTGGCGACATTGTCACCGTGGTGCGCACGCGTAACGGCAAGGTCGTGAAGGACCAGCTGGATACGGCCGAGCTGATGCGCACTGTCGACATGGCGGGCAATTACGATCTGCAGGGTGGCGACGTCATCTTCGTCGAGCGCGCGCCGCGCTTTTATATCTATGGCGAAGTGCAGCGCCCGGGCATGCTGCGCCTGGAGCGTCAGATGACGGTGCTGCAGGGCCTCTCGGCCGGCGGCGGCCTGACCGCGCGCGGTACCGAACGCGGCCTGCGCGTCAAGCGCCGCGACGCGAGCGGCAAGCTGCAGGTCATCAATGTGAAGGGCGACGATCTGCTTCTGCCCGACGACGTCGTGTACGTCAAGGAAAGCCTGTTCTGACGGTGCGCCGTCGCCCTGTCCAGCGAGCGCCGCACGTGCGCGCGCCATTGCACTTTATTGAAAGCCAACCATGAACCCAAGCCTGTTGTTGCTCGCCTTGCGCGCACGCTACAAGATCGTGCTGCTCGCGCTCGGCGTGACGGTGCTCGCCGCCGTCGTCTTCAGCATGATGCAGCCGAAAAAATACGTCGCCACCGTGTCGATGGTCGTCAATTACAAGGGCGTCGATCCGGTCACTGGCCTGAGCGCACCAGCGCAGCTGATGCCCGGCTATATTGCTACGCAGGTCGACATCATCAAGAGCAAGAGCGTGGCGCTGAAAGTCGTCGACGACCTGGGTCTGGCCAATGCGCCGGACGCGCAGGCGCGCTTCCAGAATGCCACCGGCGGCAACGGCGGCACACTGCGCGAGTGGCTGGCCGATTCGCTGCGCGGCAATGTGGACGTGGTACCGGCGCGCGAGAGCAGCGTGCTGACGATTAATTTCCGTGGCTCGGACCCGCAATTCGTGTCGAAGGCGGCCAATGCATTCGCCAACGCTTACCTCGACGTCAGTGTCCAGCTCAAGACCGATCCGGTGCAGCGCGCCAGCAGCTATATCACGGCCCAGATCAAGACCCTGCGCAACCGTTATGAGCTGGCGCAGTCGCGCCTGTCCAAGTACCAGAAGGACAACAACATCTACAGTGCGGACAACCGCCTGGACGTCGAAACAGCGCGCCTGAACGAGTTGTCCAGCCAGCTGGTGGTCGTGCAGAGCCAGAGCATGGACGCTGCCTCGCGCCGCAGCCAGGCCCAGGGCAATTCCGGCAGCTCGCCCGACGTCATGAACAACCCGGTGGTACAGACCCTGCAAACGAGCCTGTCGCTGGCCGAAGCCAAGTTTGCCGACATCTCGCAGCGCCTGGCGTCCAACCACCCGCAGTACAAGGCGGCCGAGTCCGAAGTGGCCAAGCTGCGTTCGAACCTGGAACAGCAAAAGCGCAACTCTTCCAGCAGCGTGGTGGCCTCGGCCGACATCAGCGAGCGCCGTGAAGGCGAGCTGCGCGCCGCCCTGGCAGCGCAAAAAGACCGGGTGCAGTCGCTGAACGGTGCCCGTGACGAATTCAACCTGCTCAGCAATGAAGCGGAAAACGCCCGTCGCGCCTACGAATCGGCCAGTCAGCGCCTGAACACGATCAGCCTGGAAGGCGAGTCCAAGCAGGCCGATATCGCCGTGCTGAGCGAGGCCACGCCACCGTTGCAGCCGGCCGGTCCGCGCGTGTCACTGAACATCGTGCTGGCAATCATTGCGGGTACCATTCTGGGTCTGGGCGCCGTCCTGGTGCTGGAACTGCTGGACCAGCGCATCCGTTCGGCGTCGCATCTGACCGATGCGTTCGGCCTGCCGATGCTGGGCGTGATCCAGAAGCCACGCGTTGCATCCAGAAAGAACCAGTCCTTTCCCAAGTCGCCTGGCGCCAAGGGCACCGGCAACCTGACGCGGCCGACCTAAATGGCGCATCAGCATATTGACCAGCATGGAGCGTCTACGATGAATTCCACTTCCCCGGCCGTCGCTTTGACGGACAACGCGGCCCGCACCGGATCGGACGACTCGATCGGTGCCATCCTGATCCGTAACGGACGCCTGTCGGTGGCCGATGCCGACAAGGTGATGCGCTTCTCGATCGACCGCAAACTGCGCTTCGGCGACGCGGCTGTCGAGATGGGCATCCTGACCGCTGCCGACATCGAGCTGGCCTTGTCGCGCCAGTACGATTACCCGTACCTGCTGGCAGGCCAGAGCGCCATCAGCGACGAAGTCGTTGCCGCCTACGAGCCGTTCACTGCGCGCGTCGAATCGCTGCGCGCGCTGCGCAACCAGTTGCTGTGGCGCTGGTTCGAAACGGGCGACGAGCGCCGTGCACTGGCCATCACCAGCGCCGAATCGGGCGACGGTCGCAGCTTCCTGGCGGCCAATCTGGCCGTCGTGTTTTCGCAGCAGCACCAGCGCACTTTGCTGATCGATGCCGACCTGCGCGCGCCGCGCCAGCACGCGCTGTTCGGCCTCGAAAACCGCGCCGGCCTGTCGGGCGTGCTGGCCGGGCGCAGCGGGCACGAGGCGATCCAGCGTGTACCGGCGCTGGTCGACCTGTCCGTCCTGACTGCCGGCGCACTGCCGCCGAACCCGTCCGAACTGCTGGGCTCGCCGGCGTTCGGCAAGCTGCTGCGCGAACTGGGCGCCGATTACGACGTGATCCTGATCGATACCCCGGCCGGCGCCGAGTATCCCGATGCCCAGGTGGTCGCAAGCCGCGCCGGCGCGGCCGTGATGGTGGCGCACAAGAACCACAGCCACTTCAAGAAAATGCGCGATCTGGTGGACCTGCTGACCGACGCGCGCGTGCATCTGGTGGGTACGGTGCTCAACGAGTACTGATCGATGATGATGACGACCAGCCGCTTGAACCGCCGCCTGCGCCCGCTGGCATTGATGCATCCCGTGTCGGGCTGCGCCGTGACGGGCATGGTGCAAGGTTGAGCGTGCGTATCGCGTACCTGATCCTCGCGCACGATCAGCCGGCGCATCTGCAGCGCCTGGTCGAGCGCCTGGCCGCGCCCGGCGTGGCATTCTTTGTCCACATCGACGCCAAGGCGGATCTGAACGCGTTTGCCGGACTCGCGCACAGCGTCACGTTCTGCAAGCGTCGTGTGAATGGCGCCTGGGGCGATATCTCGCTGGTGAAGGCGACGCTGGAACTGATGAAGATCGCAACGGCCGAACCGGGTCGCTTCGACCGTCACGTTTTGCTCAGCGGCGCCTGCTATCCGCTGCAGACGCCGGCGTATATCGAAGCGTTTCTCGAGGCCCATCGCGAGACCGAGTTCATCGAGACATTTGCATTGCCCGACACCACCTACGGCAAGACGCTCGAGCGCATCTCGCGCGTCTCGATCCGCAAGAGCAAACCACTGGGGCGCTATCGCTGGCCCCTGCAGCATTTTCTGAATCGGGTGCTGCCGCCACGCGACTACCGCAAGGTGTTGACGGGCGATCTGGTCACTGGTTCGCAGTGGTGGTGCCTGACCGACGCCGCCGTGCGGCATGTGCTGGACGTGACGGCGCGCGCGCCGCAGGTGTACCGCTACTGCAAGCTGGTCGATTGTCCGGACGAATTCTATTTCCAGTACATCCTGTGGAATTCTCGGTTCCAGTCGAACATCAGCCACAGCCTGACGTTCACCCGCTGGACGCCCGGCAAGACGGGCCCCGACATGCTCGACGCCGGTTATCTGGCGCAGTTCCAGGGACCTGGCGTGCGCGCATCGGCGTACAAGAACAGCCCCGGCGAGCGGCGCGAAGTACTGTTTGCGCGCAAGTTTTCCGCCGCATCAGCGCCCCTGCTCGATACGATCGACGCCATGGCGGCGCAGCGCCAGCCCTACACGCCTGGCGACGAAGAATCAGCTCTAACTAAGGTACAGAATGGCCCGAATTGATATTTTACTGCCGGTGAAAAACGGCAAGGACTACCTGGCGGAAGCCATCGACAGCGTCATTGCGCAGACCTACACCGACTGGCGCCTCCTGGTGCTCGATCACGGCTCGACCGATGGCAGCGTCGAAATGGCCCAGGCCTACCATGCGCGCGACCCGCGGATCGAGGTGCATTCGTTCCCGCAGGCCAAGGGCTTGTCCGGACTCTTGAATTGCGGCATCGACATCGCCGATTGCGAGTTCATCATGCGCCACGATGCCGATGATATCTGCCTGCCGGACCGCATGGCGCTGACGCTGGCCGCGTTCGAAGCGCAGCCGGAATGCATCGTTGTCAGTGGCCAGGCGGATGTGATCGACGCCGCCGGTAACAAGCTCGACGATCTGCGCCTGCCGGTCGGGACGGCCCGCATCGGTGCAGCCAGTCTGTTCCGTAATCCGGTGTCGCATCCGGCTTCGACCTTGCGGTTCGACCCGGTCCAGAAAATGGGCGTGCGCTACGGCATCGACATCCTGAAAATCCTGCCCGAGAACGAGCGCATCGATGTGCCGTCGCTGGCGGAAGATTACTTCCTGTTCGGCCAGCTGGCGATCCTGGGCAAGGTGACCAACCTGCCGCAGAAACTGCTCAAGTACCGGTGGCACGGCAAGAACGTCAGCATCACCAGCTTCACCGAACAGATGGAAGTCTCGCTGGCGATTTCGCGCTCGCTGACGCGCTCGTTCTGCACGATGCATAACTTGCCGTGGTTCGATCCGGCGCCGTTCTGCAACCACGGCGGCATCCTGATGGACGTCGGTGGCAAACGCAACTTCGATGCCGAATTCGAGAAAATGGCGCACAGCGTGCGCAAGGTGTTCGGCGCCTCGCCCGAGATCGAACGCGAGCTGCGCTATCGCAAGGCGATTTCGACCCGTAACTGGGCCTCGCTGCTGTGGCGCTATAACCGCTTCCGTTCCGGTGACATCACCGAAACCGGCGAGTGGCACGCGGTACGTGGCTGGCTCGTGCGCCGTTATCCTGGCAAGCGCCGCATCCGCGTCGCGCCTCAACTGGTCTAGTGGTAGCAGTGAATGTTGAACCGATCAGTACGCATGCTTGACTGGCTAAGGCAGCCCTTTGGCGTCCCGACCTGGACCATCCTGGGCCTTGTCGTTCTCAGCCTGGCCGTGGGCGCCGTGATTCCCATGTTCGGTGACAGCATGGGTTATCAGTTCGGCCGTCTTGCGGCCTTGCCCGCCTTGCTGCTGCTGGGCGTGCTCCTGATCTACGACTATAAGAAGCTCGTGATGCTGATCTTGCTGTTCCGCTCGGTCGGCGACATGGTGCTGGAATCGACCCAGTTCGGGATCGGCAGCGTGCGCATGGGTATCGGCGGCTTGATCAACCTGTTCGTGATCATCATCGCCTGCATGATGGTGATGGAAAAGCCGCGGGAATTTCCTGGCAAACTGGCGCGCTACTGGCTGCCGTTCCTCGTGATGATGAGCGTGGGCCTGGTGCTGTCGTATGAAAAGACCAATGCGCTGAAGATGTATCTGGGCATGCTGTCGAACTTCGCGATCTTCATCATCGCAATCTATATGGTGCGTTCGAACGACGACTTCAACAAGGCCATTCGCCTGGTGCTGTATTCGTCGCTGCTGCCCACGCTGTATGCGCTGGTCGATATCGCGCTGCACATGCGCGACGGCAGTTTCCGCCTGCAGTCGACGTTCTCCCATCCCAATGTGCTGGCGTTCTACCTGACACTGGTGCTGGTGCTGGGCCTGTACATGCTCAAGAGCCCGCTGTACAACATCACGCCCCGTGCGCGCGTGGCCGTGTGCCTCTACATGCCGGTACTGATGCTGCAGCTGTTGCTGACACAGACCCGCAGCGCCTGGCTCGCGTGCTTCCTGGTGTTTGTCCTGTATGCGCTGCTGTTCAAGCGCAGCTACCTGCTGTACTTGTTTCTGTTGCCGCTGCTGCTGTTCGTGCCGGCGGTGAACGAACGCCTGATGGATCTGGGGCAGGGCAATGAAGTGATGCGCAATGCGCAGCTCAACTCGTTTGCCTGGCGCGTGCTGCTGTGGGAATCGGCGATCGGCTGGATGGAAACGTCGCGCCTGCTCCTTGGCTATGGCCTCGACGGGTTCGGGTACCACGTTGCGACCTTCTTCCCGGCCGACCGCACGGTGCGGTGGGACGCCCACAACGTGTATGTCCAGTTCCTGTTCGAGATGGGCATCGTCGGTGTGCTGTGCTACCTGTGGCTCTACGCCCGCGTCCTGGGCACGCTGCGCACGCTCGCCCGCATCGATCCCGTCTCCGGGTTCCTGATGCTGGCCATCGTGATCCAGTACCTGATCGTGTCGTTCTCGGACAATATGTTCCGTTACCTGGTCTTCAACTGGTACCTGTGGTTCGCGGTCGGCGGTGCGTGCGCGCTGGTGAATCTGCACGCAAGTAACAAGGCAACCACGGCCAGGACCGGTGCTGCACGCCACCGGGCGGCCAGGTCGGGCCTGCCCGGCAACCATGAAGGAAAAGTATGAACATCGCGTACCTGGTGAACCAGTACCCCAAAATCAGTCACAGTTTCATCCGGCGCGAAATTCTGGCGCTCGAGCGCCAGGGCTACAAGGTGCAGCGCCTGGCCGTGCGCGGCTGGAAAGACGAACTGCGCGACGAGGACGATGTGCGTGAGCGCGGCCTGACGCGCTACGTGCTGCAGGACGGCGCGCTGGCCATGGCGCTGGATGTGCTGCGCATGGCCGTCAAGCACCCTGGCCGGTTTGCCAAAGCCCTGGGCCTGGCCTGCAGGATCGGCTTGCGCGCCGATCGCCCGTTGCCGCTGCACCTGATCTATCTGGCCGAGGCTTGCAGGATCGTGCCGTGGATGGCGGCCCATGGCGCGCGCCATCTGCACGCGCACTTCGGGACCAATTCGACCGAAGTGGCGATGCTGGCGAACATGCTTGGCGGTCCGTCCTACAGCTTCACCGTGCACGGCCCGGAGGAATTCGACAAGCCTGAACTCTTGTGGCTGGGCGAGAAGATCCGCCGTTCGGCCTTCGTGGTCGCCGTCAGCTCGTTCGGCCGCAGCCAGTTGTTCCGCTGGGCCGCCTACGCGGACTGGGCCAAGGTGCAGGTGGTTCACTGCGGCATCGACCAGAGCTTTCACGCAGTAGCGGCGCGGCCAAGTCCCGCCGCACCGCGCCTGGTGTGCGTGGGTCGCCTGTGCGAACAAAAAGGCCAGATGCTGCTGGTGCGCGCGGTCCAGGCCGTGGTCGCCAAAGGGATTCCGATCCATCTGGTGCTGGCCGGCGACGGTGAAATGCGCCCCGAAATCGAGGCGCTGATTGCCGCGAACAATCTGAGCAGCCACATCAGCATTACCGGTTGGATCAACGGCGACCAGGTGCGCGAAGAAATGCTGGCGGCGCGCGCCATGGTCTTGCCGAGCTTTGCCGAAGGTTTGCCGGTCGTGGTCATGGAAGCGATGGCATTGCGCCGCCCGGTCCTGACCACCTATATCGCCGGCATTCCCGAACTGGTACGCCAGGGCGAGACGGGCTGGTTGTTCCCGGCAGGCGACGTGGACGCACTGGCTGCTGCGCTGGAGGCGTGCCTGGCGGCGTCGCCAGCCGAGCTCGAGGCGATGGGGGCGGCCGGCCACGAGCGCGTGCTGGCGCGCCACGCCGTCGACACCGAAGCGGCGAAGCTGGCGCAACTGATACGCCAGTCCACGGCTTGACGCGCACGCGTCCCGGGCATATGGCCCGCTCGCTCACGACCGCACTTTTTTGGCACTCCGAGAACACGATTCATGATTAGCTGGACAAGAGATATCTACCTCAAGCTGCGCTGGCGACTGAAGATGCTGGCGCTGTACACCGAGCTCGAACTGCACTGGTTCAAGCAAGGCCGGCGCTATGCGCGCTCGAAACGCTCGGGCAGCGGTGTGATCGTGTCGCTGACGTCGTATCCACCACGTTTCGGCACCGTGCACCTGACGCTGAAATCCTTGCTGTCACAGTCGCATGTGGCCGATCGCATCATTCTGTGGATCGCCCGCGCCGACATGGCAGCGCTGCCGTCGGCGGTCACCAGCCTGCGCGCGGCTGGGCTGGAAATCATTCCCTGCGACGACCTGAAGTCGTACAAGAAGATGATTCCGCTATTGCAGCAGGGCTGCAACGCGCCGATCGTGATTGCGGACGACGACGTCCATTACTGGCCCGACTGGCTGGAGCAACTGGTGCAGGCACGCGATCCGCACAAGCTCGAGGTGATCGCCCACCGCATGCACCGCGTGAAGCTCGACGCCACCGGGCTGCCCGTTCCTTACAACGAATGGGAGTTCGAGACCGACGATCGCACATCCAGCCGGTTGAATTTCCCGACCGGCATTGGCGGCGTACTGTATCCGCCGAATGTCTTCGGGCCAGAGGTGCTGAATGTCGACGCCTTCACGACCCATTGCCCGCGCGGCGACGATATCTGGTTCTGGTGGATGGCGCGGGCGAATGGCGCCACCTTCAAGCGCGTGCCGCATCAACGAGACATCCATTGCTGGGAAGGCACTCAGGAGGTCGCACTATGGAAAGACAACCTGGGCGCCATGATGAACGATAACCAGATCCGGGCCATGATCGGCGCCTACGGCTTTACTGCGGAAAGAACCACCACCTGATGTCTGCAATGTCCAACGCGCGATGGCTGACGCTGTCGCAGGCTTCAAGAATCATCTTGCAGCTCATTTCCCTGACCATCCTGTCCAGGCTGCTGCCGCCGTCCGAATACGGCTTGCTGGCCATGGCCACCGTCGCCACCAATTTTGCGTTTCTGCTGCGCGATATGGGCACGGGCGCCGCCGTGGTGCAGAAGGAGAACCTGACCGACCAGACCACGAGCACCGTGTTCTGGCTGAACATGGCGATGGGCCTGTTCCTGACGCTGGCGCTCGTGCTCGCGTCACCATTTCTGGCCGCGTACTTCCGTATCGACCGGCTGGCGCCGGTGCTGTGCCTGTTGTCGATCGTGTTTCCGATCACCAGCGCGAGCGCCGTCCACCAGTCGCTGGTCGAACGCCGGTCCGGCTTCAAGACGCTGGCGCGCATCGAGATCGTGTCGTCGGTCATCGGCCTGACGGTTGCGATCACGCTGGCCCTGCTTGGCTACGGCGTGTACAGCCTGGTGTGGAACTCCGTGATATCGGCGCTGTGCTCGTCCACGCAATTGTGGCTGGCAAGTCCGTGGCGTCCGAAGAAGGTCTGGAGCGCGTCCGAACTGCGGTCGCTGTGGGGATTCAGTGGCAATCTGACCGGATTTAACTTCATCAACTTTTTTGCGCGCAATGCCGACAGCATGGTGATCGGCCGTGTTTTGGGCTCGGTGCAGCTGGGTATCTACGGCCAGGCCTACAAAGTGATGATGTTCCCGCTGCAGAGCATGAGCTACGTCGCCGGCCGGGCACTGTTCCCGGTCATGAGCCGACAGCAGGCCGAGCGTGACAAGATGGCGCAGCTGTATTTCCGTGCGTTGGCGATGATTGCCACGCTGACCGCGCCCATGATGGCGGGTCTGTGGGTGTTGCGCGAGCCGTTCGTGGCGATCGCATTGGGCAAGCAGTGGGCGCAAGTGCCGATCGTGCTGGCCTGGCTGGCGCCGGTCGGCTTCCTGCAATCGCTGATTTCCACGACCGGCTCGGTGTTCATGTCGACCGGACGCACCGATCTGATGATGCGGCTGGGCTTGCTCGGCTCGGTCCTGCAGGTCGGCAGCTTCTTCATCGGCGTGAACTGGGGTATCCAGGGCGTGGCTGCGTGCTACCTGATTGCCAATATCCTCAACGGGCTTCCGCATTTCTATTACGCCACGCGGGAATTGCATACAAGCCTGGCCGCCTTGCTGCGCGTGATCTGGCAGCCCGTGATGTTCTCCGGGGTGATGGTCGCGGTCATTTATCCGTTGTTTAACGTGCTGTCGAACGCCGGCTATGCACCGCAGACGATCCTGATCACGGTCACCGTGACCGGCGCCGTGATCTACGGGGGATTGATCATGATGTTTTCGAAAGCAGTGGTGCAGAGCTGCAAACAAATGATTGGCATGAAGACCGGGTGATCGTGCCCGGCATGCTGCCAGTCCCGCGCTGTTACACTTTATCGAGATCGACGACGTTCCTATGGAAAACCTGATTACCGTTTATATCCCCACCAAGAACCGCCTTGATCTGTTGAAGCGCGCCGTCAATTCCGTCCTGTCACAGACGCACCGGCCCATTGAACTCATCGTTGTCTCCGACGGTTCGGATGATGGCACGTGCGACTATGTGAACGGGCTGATTGAGAACATTTCGATCACGCTGATTCACAATGACACGTCGGTCGGCGCCTGTGCGGCGCGCAATCAGGCGATCGACGTGGCGCAGGGCGAATTCATCACCGGTCTGGATGACGACGATATTTTTCTGCCGCACCGACTCGCCACCTTTCTGGCGGAATGGCGTCGCCAGCAGGAGAAGGGCGTGCGTTTCTCGTGCCTGTTCGACCGCCGCATCGTCAATGCCGGCGACAACGTCGCATTGTGGGACACGGAAGCATCGGTATCGGCCGAGCAGATCGTGCAATCGAACGCCGTCGGCAATCAGGTATTCACGACGCCGCAGCGCATGAAGGATGCGGGTCGTTTCGACCCCGCCATGCCGGCGTGGCAGGACTGGGATATGTGGGTGCGGCTGATCAAGACAGGTGGCCCGGCGTACAGCATTCAGGCCAACACCTACATCATGGATATCTCGCACGAGTTCGAGCGGATCACCAAGAAGTCGTCGGAAAAAATCATCCGCGCGGCCCACCTGTTTTATCAGAAGCATTGTCAGCGTGGCGACCTCGCCGGCATGCTCTATTCACTGGCGGGTTACGACCAGATCCGGCTGACGCTCCGGGATTTGGGCGTGATGCTGGGTTCAAAGCATGCCAAATTCGCGCTGCGCAAAATCAGGGCCGGCAAATTCAGGATGTCGCTGGACAGCTCGATCCGCTAGCATCTGGCAGATGCTGCGCGCTATACCGGGCGGCCCAGCATCCGTTTCACCTGGCGCTTGATCAGCGCCTTCGTTTGCTGCCTGAAATGACGCAGCTGGCCGACAACGGTCCAGAATGTGTTCAGCGTGACGATCGATTCGGTCAGCCGGTAATAGTGCGACGTGAACAGCTTGGCGTGGCTGCGCTGGTTCAGGATCGAATACACGAGGCCACTGTCGCGGCTGTCGATGAGCCGGTAGGGCTGCGTCGCAGTGAGCGGATGAATCGCCAGCGTGTAGGCGACAGGCCCGGTCAGCCGGAACGTGCCATGCGCACCGGTGTCATTTTTCCATGGCAGATAGCGGTCGATATTGGCCAGCACCGACAGGATCACGGCGCGCAGGAATGGGTGGCCCGGCACGCAAATGATGTGCCATTGCTGATATTCGCCCTTGTCGATGTGCGCGATTTCCCTGTGCATGCCCCAGCCAAGACGGTCCAGGTTATCCGGATCGTCCCATTGCCCCAACAAATACCGGTCCGACGGCGTGAGAAACCCGTCGAACGGCCGCGTCATTGTGCTCTTGATGTCGAGATAGGCGCCGCCGACTTTGTACAGCAGCAGGTAGCGGAACAGGTCGGCGCGCGCCGCGCCATAATTTGGATTGATCCGCTCGTAATAGCGCAGGATCGTGGCGCCATAATTTTCCAGAATAAACTGCTTCATCATGGGCTCGTCGTACCGGGTGTGTGTCCAGCCCGGATTGAGCGTCTTGATGAACGCCACATTGTTCGCCAGCTCGTCGGTAAATGTGCGCGCGCCGAAAAAGCATTGATGGATATGCTTTGGAATCGCGTTACCCATGGTGACGACGGGGAGCGCGTATTTTTCACCGCGGCCCGCTGGTGCCGAAGTCGTGTTCAACAAATCTTTTGCCATGCCGGTCGTCTGCCCTCAGTTGCCGTTGTCGTGTGCTTCAATGGTGGATCGGTCGTGCGCGCCATGCGACAGCTGCGCATCCATGGCCTGCAATAGCGCAGCGTCGCTGTCACTGAATTTGCGCGCGAAGATCATCGGTCCGCTGCCATAGACATCTCCGGCGCCAAATTGCGTGTTGGTCCGGAAGTAGTCGATGTGGCTGGCCGACATATTCGCCGGGCTGGCGCCGCCCGCGCTCCAGTCGGTATACGTCAGGTTGCGCCTGACGTTCGCCATGAACGGCGAGTTTCCCAGAATCGTGTGCAGGAACGTCTCGTCCGCGTATTGGGTGCCCTTGAAAAAGCGCACCAGCCCCGGGTTGCGCGCCACGTAATCGACTAGGTAGGTGCAGGCGCCACGCGTCAGCGCCCACCAGGTGGAGCCGCCGTACGGCTTTAATGTCCCCAGTGCAGGCTGGAGATCGCGCTGGCGCGGGATGATGCGGGCTTTGAGCAGCACGCGCAGCAGCAAGCGGTGCAGAGGAGACAGGGTCGGGCGCAGCGTGTACGAGGTCAGGCGCGCCAGCGGTTTGCCGGCTGCGGCGCAGGGCATCGCGACGAGGTTGATGTATTCGGCGTCGGGCTGCGCGGCGAAGAAGGCGTTGATCGACGTTGTCGGCCACAGCGGATAATCGACGCCGCTGAGCAGGACGAAGCGGGTGAAACTGCCTGCCGCCAGCGCGGTTTTCATCAACAGCAGAATCGCTTCTACCTGAGAGAAGTCGCCCCAGTGCACGGCAACGGGCGCAGGCACCAGCGTCACATCGGCTGCGCCCAGATGGGCGAAGGCACGCCCGTCGGCTTTCGCGTCAACGTGGATGAAGAATGCCGTCCCGTCCGAGCGCAGGCGTGCGATCAACCGTTGAAGGTGGGCGGGGTTGCCATGCGCCAGTAGTAAATATGCGATCAATTCGGTCTCCGGTGAAAGCGCGATGAAGTGTCAACTGCAGCAGGGAATCAATCG
Source organism: Oxalobacteraceae sp. CFBP 13730 (assembly GCA_014841835.1). GTDB lineage: Bacteria > Pseudomonadota > Gammaproteobacteria > Burkholderiales > Burkholderiaceae_D > Telluria. The sequence goes on from JACYUQ010000002.1 coordinate 226,142, forward strand.
GGGCGTGGCTGCCGATTGGCCAGCTGCGTCATCAGCTCCGTCAGGCGCGCCGCGGCCGCCGGGAAGGTGAATTTGTCGAGCGAGGCCTGGCGCGCGTTACGCGACAGGGCGCTGCGCAGTGCGGCATCTTCCCAGACCGTGCGCAGCGCGTTCACCATGGCCGCGACGTCGTTCGGCGCGACCAGGATGCCATCGACGCCATCGACGACATAATCGCTGGTGCCGGCGCAGGCAGTGGCCACCATCGGCACGCCGCGCATCATCGATTCGATCACGGTCACCTGGCCGGACGGCGCCTTCACGTCCGCGATCGGGATCACGTTGACGCGCGAGTGCAGTGCCAGCTGGTGGCACTCTGCCAGCGTCAGGTTGGAACGGAAGCTCACGCAGGGCGGCGCCTGGATGTGGGCGGTGGCGTGACTACCTGCCACGATGATCGTTTTGTAGCCCAGCTGGCCGGCGGCTTCGGAGAGCAGCGCGTAATCGCGGTTGGCCGTGCCGAGCGCAACGATGTACGGGTCGTCGCCCTTGTCAAACCAGGTGTCGGTATCCCGGATTTCAGCGCTGAGGGGCACGAACACGAAGCGTTCGCGCGGCAGCTGCAGCCAGGTGCTGTAGATCTCGATCTCGGCCCGTGAATGCACGACGAACACGTCAACCGCAGGCAGGCAGAAGCGTGCCAGCTTGCCCTTGATGCCGCCGTACGGCTGGGCCAGGTTGAAACACCAGGCGATCAGCGGCACATTCTTGCGGCCGCTGAGCGTCTTGAGCAGTGCAACGATCACCGCCAGCTGCGGGAATGCCGTGACGATGCCGACCGGCTGCCGGCTGAACGTTTGCCTGAAACCGCGCCAGCCGTGGCGCAGGTAATCGAGCCACTGGCGTCCAGAGGACACCGCGCGCGAGCGGTCGTGATCGTAATCGGCAGGTACCTGCCGGGTTTGGTGTTTGGCCGGATCGATGAAGGGCATCAACCAGCCCGGGTAGGTAGTCTTAACGAACGGCGACAATACGAGCCAATCCATGCTGCACGATCCAATCAGTGTGAAAAACAGGGGTTGCCGACGCCAGGCGCCGGCGTACTAGCGTTGCAGGGCGCGCTCAGCGGCAGTGGTCGCAGACACGGTCTTGCCAGGCAGTCCCTGCAGCAGGAAGTCGACATTCTGCAGGCGCATGGTGCGGCGCAGGGCGGCGCTGCGTGTGTCCATGCTGAGCGCGGTGCCCACTTTGCTCTGGTGGCCATACAGCAGCAGCAGCAGGCCGAGGGCGGCACTGTCCAGACCACAGTCGTCCAGCAACGCCAGATGGATCGAACGCGGCCGTGTAGTGGCACGCGCCAGTGCGGCCCGCAGGTCGCCCAGGGCCGCATCACGCCAGACGCCGCCCAGCGTCAGCGTGTACCGCTGGCCATCGTCGCTTTCCTGCAGTACGGGCGCCGCACGGGCAGCGCGCAGACGCCGCGCGTCGAGTGCGGCAGGCAGCGCGCGCGTGGTCAGCAGACGCACGAGCGCCATGCCGTCGTTCCAGTAGCGCTTCCACAGCGCCGGTTCTTCCTTGATACGCCACACCCATTCCAGGCCGAGCCGGCCCACCAGACCGGGCGCGCGGCTGACCGTGCCCGCCACGAAGTTGACCACGGCGCCCAGATGGCTGACCAGCGGCGTGTCCAGTGCATCCAGATTGTGCTCGATCCACGCCTGGCCGCGCTTGGCGCCCAGCGACACCACGAGCAGGTCGGCATGGCTTGCGTTGATGCGTTCGATCATGGCTGGCGTGCTCATCTCTGCCAGCGATCCGAAGCCGGGCGAGCACGCCCCCACGCACCGCATGCGGCCTTCGCCGGCATTGAGCACGTCTGCCGCCTTCTGCGCCACGCCATCCGGGCCACCGAAGAAAAACACGCTGATCGGCATGCTGCGCTGGTCGCGCAGGCGTTCGAAGACGGTTGCGCCTGCAACGCGTTCGCTGAACGGCAAACCCAGCAACCTTGCCAGCCACACCACCGGCATGCCGTCGGCCAGTGACAGCGACGAGCGCAGTACCGAATCGCGAAATGCCGGATCCTGCTGGCTGGTGATCAGGAAGTTCAGATTGGGCGTCGAGAAAAAGCAGCGCTCGGCGGTACCCACGCGCGCCAACAGCAAATCCACCGTTTGCTGCATTCCCAGCGCGTCGAACGGCAGGCCCAGCACGCAATACACGGGGCGCGTGAAGTCGGTTACGACAGGCGCAGACACAGACGCAGGGGCCGGTGGCACCGGCACACTATTATTCACTGTCACGTTTTGACCTCACCCATGAAACTTGACGACGAAACAGGAAGCGGAAATACAGCGGTATTTTCGCCAGCACATACACGATGGCGAGCGCAAGTTCTTTGCCGCTGAGCACCGTCCGTCCAAAACGCCACCAGGACAGCAGGATTGCCGTAACAAGCGCCAGCCCTGCCAGCACGCTCAGGATCAGCGGCGCGACCGGGCCGCCGGCCAGGGTCAGCACCAGTGCCAGCCCGGTCAGTGCGCAGACCAGCAATACCAGCAGCGCCAGCGGCGGCACACACAGGTCCAGGCCAAACGCGAACAGGCTGGCACTGCGTTGGCGGATGGCGCCACCAAGCGCGGCCGGCGCGGCGCTGGCAATCACGCTCAGATGGCCATGCTCCCAGCGCGTGCGCTGGCTTTGCACGCCTTCGGCGCTGGACGGAAAATGGCTGTAGACGAGCGCCGAGGGGCAGAACATCGGCGCGCTGCCGGCCAGCGCCAGATCCAGCCCGAGCTTCATGTCTTCGACGATGTGGCCGGTCGCCAGGTGGGCAGAGCGGATCGTTTGCCATGGGAACGCCATGCCGGTACCCATGAGCTGGCACGGCCAGCCCATCCGGAACCAGCCCAGCGGCCGCACCTTGTTTTTCACCAGCCAGGCAAATTCGGCAATTTTTTTCAGCGGTCCGCTACCGGCCGGCGTGTGCATCAGGTAAAGCGCCTGCACCGGGCGCTGATGGTGCGCTGCCAGCGCTGCCACGCGCGCAATCGCGCCTTCACCGACGATGCAATCGGCATCGACAATCACCACCACGTCCGGCGGCGCGGTGGCCAGTGCCTGCACGCCAAAGTCCAGTGCGTATCCCTTGCCGCGCAGTTGCGCATGGCTGCGCTCGATCACGCCGGCCCCGGCCTGGCGGGCCACTTCGGCGGTTTGATCGGAACAATTGTCGGCAACCACCAGGATGCGGTCGTTGGCGCTGAGCTGGGGTTGCAGGCTCGACAGGGTCGCAAGCAAGCCTGCTTCTTCATTGTGGGCAGGGATCAGCACTGCCACGCTCGGCCGCGGCCCGGCCACGGATGCTGCACCGCGCACAGTGCGCGACGCCAGCAGGGCCTGGGCAAGCAGGACCATCACCGGCACCAATATGATGCATAGCAACACGAGCAGGGCGATCGAAAACGCATGGATCAAAAGAATGGTTTCCTAAAAATGGATGGCAGGAGCAGGGCAGGCTGGACACGGCGGCGATGATATCGAACGCCACCGGGCGGCAACACTGGCAGCGATGACGCTGCATGGGCTGGATGCCGCTATTGTGATCAATAGCAATATAATAAGCGAAATTTCAGATGCATGAATTGTAACGGACAAAGATATCGTGCTTTGCTGGCATCGGAATTGTACGTGGGCAGCGATGCGCTGGCGAGCCGCGTCGTGTGGTGACTCGGGTACCGAAAGCGTTGAGGGGCCTGCACCCGGTCTCTGGCCTGAGCGATGAGCGCTGCGACCTGGTCGATGCCAGCGGCAGGATGCAGGGTGTCGGGCACTTGCCGGCGCTGCGGCACGTTCAGCAATGGCAGCCTGGCAAACCAGCGCCTGAAACCTGGCGCTCTTGTAACGGGTTCCTGGCGTTGGCGACAGGAGGTGAACCACGGAACCGTTCATCAGTTCAAAGCTTGGCTCTATTTAACGTTGACTGCGCCCCAAAAAAAGCCGCGCATTCGGCGCGGCTTGCAAGGGGTGGGGTGACGATCAGTTTGACGGAACGAGTTCAGCCTTGACCGTCGACGCGCCGCTGGTACCGCTGGTCGCAATCAGGACGAGCGATGCATTTTCCGGCCACAGGATCCGCACCGATTTTCCATCGACCAGGTCCCAGGTGTCGTGCGTGAACGTGTCACCGGATTTGACTTGCAGGCGCAGCTTGGCGCCGCCGGTGGCGCTGACCGTCAAGTTCAGATAGGTGCCGGCCTTCGGCTTGGCCCATTTGACCGGTGTCAGACCAGTGTTATTGGCGTTCACGTAAACCGTCTTGGTCGTTGTTGCAGCAAACGAGAACTTCTGGGTAATCGGGTCGTAATCGCCCGTGCCAGTGCCGGACTGCCGGTACCAGCCCCCGCGCATTGACAAGATGTTCATGCTCTGCGGCACATTCCTTGCCGCAATCATGTCGCCGTTGCCGTCGATCCAGGACTGCGCCGAGGTCACCTGACGCAGGCTCGCACGGATCTTGTCGAGCTGGTCGGCAACGGTGTTGTCCCAGCCTTTTGGCATCAGGTTGAAACCAGCATCGTTTTCGACATAAATCACGAATGGCGTACCCGTATTGCGGTCGACGACATAGGCACCGTACAACTTGAGTGTTTCAACGATCTTGCGCAGGTCAGGGTTGGCGATCCCACTGCTGTCGAAGCTTGGCGGCAGCATCAGCAGCGAGCCTTGCGGGATGGCGCCGGTATTGGCCGCTGCCGAATTGTCCGCTGACGTCGCCGGGAACACGTAGGCGGGCGTGCCGTCACCGTTGGCCAAACCGTTGAAGGTCAATGACATGGCGAGTGCGTGAGGATAGGCGGCAAGGCCGTCCTTGATTTCATGCTTGCGGATCAGACCGGCAGAAGCGGGAATCCCGACCGCGCGTGCTCCCTGGTAATAGTGCGAAGGATCGCCCCAGCCAGTCCCGCCCAGCTTGCTCCACGAGTACATCGCGGCAGTCCAGCGGCCATTCTGCTGCTTGAGCTGCCAGAACGAATGGACGATGTTCGTGACCGGATCGACGATATCGGCGTGACCGTCCGTGCCAGAGGCCGGCAATACGGATGCCGGCCAGCGAGGCAGGGTGATGACGCGGTTGCTGCCGCTGTCAGGATCAGCGACACCGACGGTGTTCGTGGCGGTCGATCCCGGGCCGACGACCGTCATCGGTGCGTCGGTCGCCGTGGCAAGGAAGACGCCGGTCGAATACGCGCCGGACGCGACGGTTGGAAAATAGCTGGACTTCGGAATCACGAAGGTGCCGAACACCGGGTTGAGCGGGCGTGAGTTCCACAATGAGTTGGCTGCGTACGGGCGCAGATACGTGCCGAAGACGCCGTCGCCGGTGCTCGATGGTGTCGTCTGCCCCAGGGACGGGTTCGACGAGGGCAGCGCGGACGGGGTTGCCGAAGACGGTTCCGGCTGGCTGACCGAGGTCGCATCGGGCGACGTAAGGCCGGGCACGACCGATTCGGTCGCTGGCAGATTGACGCTGGCCGTTGGTGCGGTCGACACCGGCGACGGGTTGGAGGCGCCGCTGCTGCTGGCGGTGGGCACGCTCACTGCAGGTGTCGGCGTAACGACGTTCGATACGGCCAGGGCAGCGTTTGCTGAATTGGTGTCGGCACCACCGCCGCCGCCGCAAGCCGCCAGCGATGTGCAAAGCAATGTGGAAACGACCTGCACGGTGACCGTGCGTGAAAAGAGTGTCATATCGGTATCTTCAATATCAGGGAGGATCGGATGCGTATCAGGCTCTTCTCTCTCAGCCTGTCAGATGCCATGAATATTACTGTAGGGAAAAGAATTCCACACGGCAAATAAAAGTTATATGCACTAATTTTGGGTATTTGCAACAGAAGATTGCCCTTCTTGCTATGGGCATTAAAAAAGTGATACCGCCTGACGTTGTCGAATTGAAATGCGAAACTTAAAGCAATTGTTTTTCTTTAAATGAAGAATTGGCGATGTGTCTTTACTGCAAAGAAAACTCGTGGTGTCTTTACCGTGAGAAAGGTATTAACAGTATTGACAGCGCTGCCGAATGAAATTTCTCGTGCCAATCAATTCGATCGGCACGAATGACAATGGCTTGAAAGTATTCAATACGCGCGCAAGACGCGCGGCTCGCTGCCGCGGAGAGAAACGCGGTAAGATGTTGAAGTTACAACAAACATGAGGCGGTCGGGGCTCGCCTGGCCGTGAGGAAAATGATGTCTCACCCAAGAAAACCCAATGTGATCCTGATGTCGGCGACGATCACGCCATCGAAGGACATGCCCGGTTCAACACGCATGGACCCTGCGATCCGGATGAACGACTACATCGAAGCGCTTCGGTATTACGAGGCAGTCGCACCGGAAGTCGCCGATCGCATCGTGTTTCTCGAAAACTCGGACACCGATCTGACCCCGTTGAAAAATGCGCTGCAGCGCAAGTCGTTCAAGAACGTGGAATTCATCAGCGTCAGTTCCGATTACCCGCCGTCACGCGGCAAGGGCTATGGCGAATTCAGGATGTTTGACGAAGGTCTGCTCGCCAGTCATGTCATCAAGCCGGATGATCACATCTGGAAAGTTACTGGCAGATTGAAGATTTTGAATATCGAGCAATTGATTTGCTCAGCGCCCGCCGATTACGAGGTGTATTGCGATCTGCGCGACGTGCCGTTCATCGGCGAGTCCCTGGGCGGGAATCTGTGGATGGAATTGCGGACATTTGCCTTCCGTCGCGACGCCTACGATCGCTATTTCCGGGGAGAGTTTTCCAAATCGTTCGTGCTCGAAAAGAAATTCTTTCAAACGATGAACGAGGCGCTGCAGACATCCGACGCACAGATCATCCCGCGTTTCCGGGTGCAGCCCATCATCGATGGCTATTCCGGCTATTCGAATGCGAATTACCGCAGTACGGGTTACAGGGCAAAAGAAAAACTACGGATGATCGCCCGCAAGATCGCGCCGGGACTCTGGTTGTAATCGAGCCTTTATTTACGTCGCGGCAGTTTGACGAGCGAAGCCTTGACGGACGAGGGTCCACTGGCGCCGCTTGTGGCCGTGAGGGTAAATTTGGCGTCCGCAGGCCACACGAAGCGCCGCGATTGTCCGTTCGCGAGGTCCCGGGTGTCCTGCACCATCACGTTGTTGCTGCGCACCTGCAGCCGCAATGTGGCGCCGCCGCTTGCACTGACCGAGAACTGGACGTGGGTGCCTGCCTGCGGCTTTGCCCATGTCACGGGCGTCATGCCGGCATTGCTTGCATTCACATACACGGTCTTGCCGGTCGCCGCCTCGAACGCCAGGTGCTGTTCGAGGGTGTCGTAGGCGGCTGAACCCGTACCCGATTGCCGTGACCATGGGCCCCGCATCGACAGCACGTTCATGTTCTGCTGCGCCTTGATTGCCGCAGTTGCCGTGTTCCCATTGCCGTCGAGCCAGCCCTGCACCGACGTCACCTGGCGCAGGCCCGCACGAATCAGATCGAGCTGGCTGGCGACCTCGTTGTCCCAGCCCTTGGGCATCAGGTTGAAGCCGGCGTCGTTCTCGGCATAGATCACGAACGGCGTGCCGGTGTTGTAGTCGACGACATACGCGCCGTACAACTTGAGGGTCTCGACGATCTTCCTGAGGTCGGGACTGGTGATGGCGCTGCTGTCGAAGCCGGGCGGCAGCATCAGCAGCGCGCCTTGCGGGATGGCGCCGGTATTGGCGGCTGCCGTGTTATCGGCCGAGGTGGCGGGAAAGATATAGGCCGGACCCGTGACGCCGTTGGCCAGGCCATTCTTGGTCAGCGACATGGCCAGCGCATGCCGATACGTGGCGCTTCCATCCTTGATCTCGTGCTTGCGGATCAGACCTGCCGAAGCGGGAATGCCGACCGCGCGGGCGCCCTGATAATAGTGCGCGGGATCGCCCCAGCCATTGCCGGACAGCTTGCTCCACGAATACAGGGCGGCGGTCCAGCGGCCATCTTTCTGTTTCAATTGCCAGAATGAGTGGATGATATTGGTCACCGGGTCGACGATGTCGGCATGGCCGTCCGTGCCCGCAGCCGGCAACACACCCGCAGGCCAGCGTGGAATCGTGATGACACGGTTGCCGTTGTTGTCAGGGTCGGCAACACCCACCGTGTTGCTGTCGGTGGAACCCGGACCGACCACCGTCATCGGCTTGTCCGTTGCCGCTGCCAGGAAGACGCCGGTCGAATAGGCGCCCGATGCAACGGTCGGAAAGTAGCTCGACTTGGGGATGACGAAGGTGCCAAAGGTCGGGTTGAGCGGCCGCGCGTTCCACAAGGACGTGGCCGCGTAAGGGCGCAGATAATTGCCGAACGCGGCAGCGCGCGCACCCGCGTCCGGGGCCGTTCTTGCCGCGCTGGTCTGGACCACCGTGGCCGCGTGCACGGACGCCGGGATGGCACTGCCCGCTTGCTGTACGGGCCGGTCGCCACCGGTGGCTGGCGCTGCGTGGGACAGGGTGGCCGACAGGTCCGGGGCGGAGCCAGCGCCGTCGCAGGCGGCGAGCGCCGTGCAGACCAGGGCCGGAAGCAGGCGCGGTATCAGCGCGTTGGGTAAGAATGTCATCGTGCTCCAGTCAGAATGCAGTCGTGCCCGGCGCAGTGCACACGCCGGGCAACGCCAGGCCGGTCAGACGGCAACCGGCGCCTTGATTCCCGGATGCGGGTCATAGCCGGTGATCTCGAAATCCTCGAAGCGGTAGTCGAACAGCGAGTCCGGCTTGCGCTTGATGACCAGTTGCGGCAGCGCGCGCATGTCGCGCGACAGTTGCAGGTCAACCTGGTCCATGTGGTTGGCGTACAGGTGGCAATCGCCCCCGGTCCAGATGAAGTCGCCGACTTCCAGGCCCGCCTGCTGGGCCATCATGTGGGTCAGGATCGCATACGAGGCGATATTGAATGGCACACCCAGGAAGATATCGGCGCTGCGCTGGTACAGCTGGCACGACAGCTTGCCGTCGGCCACGTAGAACTGGAACAGCGCATGGCACGGCGGCAGCTTCATCGACGGCACGTCCGCCACGTTCCAGGCGGAGACGATCATGCGGCGCGAATCGGGCGTGGTGCGGATTTGCTCGAGCACCTGCGCGATCTGGTCGATGTGCTCGCCGGTGGGTGTTGGCCAGTTGCGCCACTGGTAACCGTACACCGGGCCCAAGTTGCCATCGGCGTCGGCCCATTCGTCCCAGATCGATACCCCGTTTTCTTTCAGGTACGCGATATTGGTCGAACCCTGCAGGAACCAGATCAGTTCATGGATGATCGACTTCAGGTGCACTTTCTTGGTCGTCAGGAGCGGAAAGCCTTCCTGCAGATCAAAGCGCATCTGGTAGCCGAACACCGAGCGGGTGCCGGTGCCGGTGCGGTCGGTTTTGGTGGCGCCATGCTGCTGGACATGGCGCATGAAGTCGAGATATTGGCGCATTGCGGGTTGTGTGATGAAGGAACTAACAACCCGTCATTCTATCATCCGGTGCAAACGGGGTCGCTTGAGGCGCTGTGGCCGGCAGCCGGTGGCGCGGTCAGGCAATCGGCAAAACGCTGCAACGCCAGGCGCAGCGCGTCATCCGGCATCGCCACCAGGTTGTCACCCACATAGATTTCGACGACGCTGGTGTCGGGCAGCGCGCCGTGGGCGGCGCGGTTGTACAGCCAGATGCCATGCTCGGCCGCCAGCGCGTCGCGGATCGCCAGCGCATGATCGCGCGATACAGGCAGATGCAGGTGCAGCATATTCGCCTGCGGCGTGGCCGGGTTCACGCGGATCGCCGGGTGCGCGCGCAGCGCGGCATACAAGTGCTGCGTGCGCCTGAAATAATCGGGCATGGCCGCCAGGCGCGCGTCGAAGTCCATCGCGGCGGCCACCACGTACGGGGTGCGGTGAATCACATTGCCGCCCTGGCGGCGGAACCATTCCGCGCAGCGCGCGACAAACTCGCTGCTGCCGGCCAGCATCGCACCACCCAGGCCACCGAGGCCCTTGTACAGCGACACATACACCGAATCGAAGCCGGCCGCGATCTGCGCGGCGCTGCGCTCGTACCCAGCCGCCGCTTCCCAGAGGCGCGCACCGTCCATGTGCAGGTGGATCCCGCGCTCACGGCAGCCGCGCTTGATCGCCTCGAGTTCGTCCCAGGGCGACAACTGGCCGCCGATCTCGCGCATGGGAATCTCGAGGCCCACGGCGCCCAGGCGGTCCGGTACCGCCAGCAGGTCGGTGGCCGACCATGGCCGGTGCCGGTCGCCCACGGGCAGCGCCTGGAAGTGATCCAGCAACTGGTAGTTGGCGCGCTCGTGGACGAAGATGTGCGAGGTCGGGTGCAGCGCCACCAGGCGGCTGGCGCGCTCGAGGCAGGCCAGGCGCAGCGCCGTCACCTGCGCCATCGTGCCGCTGACGCAGAACACGGCGGCCTCGAAGCCGAGCGTGGCGGCCACCTTCGCTTCGAACGATTGAATCAGGTCGCCATTGCCATACACGTCGTGATCGATGTCGTGCTGCTCGCACCAGGCGGCCATCGCTGCGAAGTGTTCGGCAGGACGGCGCTGGCGGTGGCCGGGGAAGATGGTATGGCAGCGGCGCTGCAGGGCGGATTCTGACAAGATGCACTCCGAAGGGACAGGAGCGCTACTCTACACCGCGCCGGGAAGGCAAAGGAAGCGCCCGGCCGGATGGCCGGGTGCAGGACGGCGGATCAGCCGTGGGTCAGGGCCGTGCGGCGCGGGGCCGGTGCCGGTGCATCGTAGCCGAGGCTCGGGCCGTCTTCGGCCAGGCGGAAGCTGCGCACCGAGCGGGCGAGGGCATCGGCCTGCTCGTGCATTGCCTGCGCGGCGGCACTGGCTTCCTCGACCAGCGCGGCGTTCTGCTGCGTGGTCGTGTCCATCTCGACCACGGCGCGGTTGACTTCCTCGATGCCCTGGGTCTGCTCCTGGCTGGCGTTGCTGATCTCGGCCATGATGGCGGTGACGCGCTGCACGCTCGTGAGCACCTCCTGCATCGTGGTGCCCGCTTGCGCCACCAGCGCGCTGCCGGCGCCGACTTCCTGGTTCGAGGCGTCGATCAGGCCCTTGATTTCCTTGGCCGCTGCCGCCGAGCGCTGTGCCAGATTGCGCACTTCGGACGCCACGACCGCAAAGCCGCGACCCTGTTCGCCGGCGCGCGCTGCTTCGACGGCCGCGTTCAGGGCCAGGATATTGGTCTGGAACGCGATGCCATCGATGACGCTCGTGATGTCCGAAATCTTGCGCGAGGCGACCGTGATCGAATCCATGCGGGCGACCACTTGCGAGACCGTGTCGCCACCTTTCTGCGCCACATCTGATGCGGTGCGGGCAAATTCATTGGCCTGACGCGCATTGTCGGCGTTCTGGCGCACGGTCGTGGTCAGCTCGTCCATCGACGACGCGGTGGTGGCCAGGCTGGCCGCCTGTTCCTCGGTGCGGCTGCACAGGTCCAGGTTGCCGGTCGAGATCTGCTGCGACGCTGCAGCAATGTGCTCGGCGCCGTCGCGTACCTTGCCGACCACGCCCGACAGGCTCTCGCCGATGTCGTTGATGGCAACGGTCAGGCGACCGATTTCGTCATTGTTGCGGGGCGCGATCCGGGCGGTCAGGTCGCCACCGGCGATGCGGCGTGCCACTTCTTCGACTGCCGCCAGTGGACGCGTCACCGTCGAACGCACCAGCAGATACAGCAGCGTTGCCAGTACGGCCAGTGCGGCAATGCCAAACAGGATGAAGCGGTTGCGCAGCTGGGTTGCGGCGGCGGTGATCTCGTCGACATATGTGCCACCGGCGATGACCCAGTTCCAGTCCTTCATGTGCGTGTAGGCCGCAAATTTCTCGCGCGCGCCGGTATCGCCCGGGTTTTGCCATTCGTAGCGCACCGTGCCTTCCTTTTTCTCGAGCATTTCCTTGACGAACTCGTGACCATTGGCCGATTTGCTGTCGAGGATATTCTTGCCTTCGCTCTTCGGGTGCACGATCAAATCGCCATAGGTCTTGCCTGGCGCTGCCGACAGCACGTAGAAGTAGCCGCTGTCGCCGACCTTGATTGCATTGATGCGTTCCTTGAGGAACGCGATGTCCTTGCTGATGTTGACGCCCACGTAGAGCGCGCCGACGACCTTGCCGGCGGCGTCGCGCACCGGCTCGTACTGGGTGATGAACTGCTTGCCGAACAGCGTGGCCAGGCCGACGTAGGTGCGGCCTTCGCGCAGTGCGGCGTAGGCCGGCGCCGTCTTGTCCAGGGCCGTGCCGACGGCGCGCTCGCCATTTTCCTTCTTGACCGACGTGGTCACGCGCACGAAGTCGTCGCCGGCGACGGCGAACACGGTGGCGTTGGCGCCGGTGCGCTCGGTAAAGCTGTCCGGTACGGCGAAGTCGAGGTTCAGTGGTTTGCCGTCCACACTCAGTGTCGGCACCTGGCGACCGCCGATGTCCACGGTGGTGGCTTCGTCGAGCGTGTACGCGCCGGTCAGCCCGGAACTGAAGATGCGGCCGAAGCTGACGGCCTGGCTCGACACGGTTTTGTTGAACAGCTCGACGGTATTGGATACACCCTTGAGCTCACTCGCCACGCTTTGCATGGCGCGCTGTTCCAGCATGCTGGAGGTGGAGAGGGTGATCGTCCCGATCAGGATGGCCAGGATGACCGCTGCCAGGGAGAATGTGACCACGCTGATACGGGTGCCGACATTCCAGCTGGCTAAACTATATTTTTGGTTGCTCATGATAGTTGAGTGGTGATGGAAGGTATAACCCCGGATCATACTCGCCAATCTTTTCATGAGGCAATAATTAGTGACTTTTCGCAGTTTTCATTGTGCGTCAATGCAACGGAATGTGACATGAATTCACGGTTGGCTAACGCGCGGTCAGGCTGCCACGGGCGCGTGCGCCTGGAACTGCAGCGCAGCGAGGTTCGCGTACACGCCGCGCAGCGCGACCAGTTCGTGGTGCGTGCCCGTCTCGACGATCCTGCCGCCATCGAGCACGACGATGCGGTCGGCGCGCTGCACGGTGGCCAGGCGGTGGGCGATGATGATCGTGGTGCGCCCGATCATGGCCGCTTCGAGTGCGCGCTGCACGAGGCGTTCGGATTCGGCGTCGAGCGCGCTGGTGGCTTCGTCCAGCAGCAGCAGCGGCGGGTTCTTCAGCAGTGCGCGCGCAATCGCGATGCGCTGGCGCTGGCCGCCCGACAGGCGCACGCCGCGCTCACCCAGGAACGAGCGGTAGCCTTCCGGCAGGCGCTCGATGAATTCGTGCGCCGCCGCCATGCGCGCCGCCGCGATCACTTCGTCGTCGGTGGCGTCGGGGCGGCCGTAGCGGATGTTTTCCATCGCGTCGAGCGAGAACACCACCGTATCCTGCGGCACGATGCCGACCGCGCCCCGCAGCGTCTGCAGCGTCAGGTCGCGCACATCGACGCCGTCGAGGCGGATGCTGCCCGATTGCGGATCGTAAAAGCGCAGCAGCAGCTGGAACAGCGTGGTCTTGCCGGCGCCGGACGGGCCGACGACGGCGACCGTCTCGCCCGGCTGGATCTCGAGTGCCAGGTGCGACAGCGCCGCTTCCTGCAGGCGCGACGGGTAGGCGAAGGTGACGTTGTCGAGCGTCACGCGCGCGCCATTGGCGGTGCGCGCAGGCAGGGCGGCCGGGTGGGGCGGATCCTGGATGTCCGAGCGCGCGCCCAGGAGTTCGAGCAGGCGCTCGGTAGCGCCGGCGGCGCGCTGGGCGTCGCCCATCACTTCCGACAAGGCGCCGACCGAACCGGCGACAATGCCGGCGTACAGGATGAACTGTCCCAGCTCGCCCCCGGTCATGGTCCCGGCAATCACGGCGTGCGCGCCCAGCCACAGCACAAACACGATCGCCCCGAAGATCAGCACGATCGCCAGCAGCGTCAGCGTGGCGCGTGCGCGGATGCGGCGCATGGCGGTGGTGAACGCGCTTTCGACTTCGACCCCAAAGCGCCCGGCCTCGTAGCCTTCGCGCGTGAAGGCCTGCACGGTGGGCATGGCGTTGAGGATTTCACCGGCGACGGCCGAGGCATCGGCAATGCGGTCCTGCGAATCGCGCGACAGCTTGCGCACGCGGCGGCCGAACAGCACGATGGGCAGCACGACCAGCACCAGGAGGCCCAGGATGATGGAGGTCAGGCGCGGGCTGGTGATGAACAGCATCACCAGGCCACCGATGAACAGCAGCGTATTGCGCAGCGCCAGCGAGATGCTGGTGCCGACGATCGCCTGGATCAGCGTCGTGTCGGTGGTCAGGCGCGACAGCACTTCACCGGTGCGCGTGGTCTCGAAAAATTCGGGACTCTGGCGCACCACGTGGCCGTACACCGCGCTGCGGATGTCCGCCGTCACGCGCTCGCCGAGCCAGGACACCATGTAGAAGCGCGCAGCCGTGGCCACCGCCAGCACCGCGGCCACGCCGAACAGCGCCAGGAAGGTCGCGTTGACGTTTTCGATGCCGCGCGCGGTGGCCGAGGCGCCAAACCCCAGATCGATCATCTGCTTGAACGCCGCCGGGATGGCCAGCGTGGCGCCGGCCGCGAACAGCAGCGCGATGCCGGCCAGGATGAACTGGCGGCGGTACGGCGCCATGAACGGGATCAAGCCCTTGAGGGTCGAGAGGCTGCTCTTGCGTGAACTGTCTGCGTCGGGGGAGGCGGTGGAGCTGGTGGTACGCGTGGTCATCGTGTCTTCGTGGGATTCTTATAATTTCATTGGCTGCACATAGCCGGTCATCTCGAGGTAGCCGCGGCCGACGCGACGCCCGTTCTGCTGGATCGTGACCGCGCCTTCCCAGTACACGGCGCCCGTCGAGCGGCGCGAATCGAGTTCCTGGTCGTTCTGCAGCGGCGCGATCTGCCATACCTGGTCGCCGGTGGTGATCGTGGTGGCGATCGGGTAGGTCGCCTGCGTGCGCGGCGAGGTCCACAGCGTTTGCGGGGTGAACGTGATCTGCTCCGGCGCGTAGTGCGTGACCTTGCCCGCCTTGTCGCGCCGGGTGGCGTGCGCCCATAGTTTACCACCTTGCTTGTCGCGGATCTGGAAAGCCATCAGCGCGCCGCCATCGTCGAGGTTGGCGCCGACCCAGTTCCAGCCCACGGCGTCGGGTTGCAGGGCTTCGCTTGACCACTCGTGATCGAGCCAGGCGCTGCCGGTGACCGCCGTGGCGGCCATGCCGGCGCGGCCCACGCTGCCCGTGACGGCCAGTTGCGGTTCGCTGTAATAGTAGCTGGCATGCTGCGCGCTGGGGCCCTTGCGCGAATAGCCGCCCTGGCCCTGCGCCAGCACCGGTTGCGTGGGGCGCAGCCGCAGTTCGAGCGTTAGCTGGTTCGAGCGGATCGTCACGCGGTAGGTGCCGTCCTGGTCGCGTACCATGCGCCAGTCATCCAGTTTCAGGTCGGTATTGCCAGGGCGGGCCCAGGCCAGGCCGAAGCCTTCACGCGCGCTGCGTTGGTCGTGCACGAGACGCCCGACCGCTGGATCGGACAACGCCGCGTGGCCGATCACCAGCTGGCGCGGCGTGAAGTGGCTCGGGCTGGCGCCGTCGACACCCGTGCGGCTGCGAAAGAACGTGACCTGAAAACCCAGCGGGCGCTTGTCGGGCGTTTCGACCCAGCCGGTGACATACCACCATTCGGTGCGAAACTCGGGATGGGCGCCGTAGTCGCGCGGGAACGTCAGCGCCGCACCGGGCGTGACGGGGGCAAACACGGGCGGTTCGGCGCGCGCTGGCAGCGCCAATAACGTCAACAGCGACAGCAGTACACCCAGGATGAAACGCATTACCAATCCTCTCTGACAGCGCGCACCGGACCGCTTGATAAGGCCTGACGGCCCGACACGAGCGCGGTGGCGACAGACGCGGCGACCAGTACCGCGGCCACGCTGCCCAGCAATGGCCAGGGCAGGTGCAGGCCCATGGTCCAGTGGAACGACTGCGGGTTGATCACGAAAACCAGGATCAGGCTGATGGTCAGCCCGAGCACGAAACCGGCGATGACGCCCAGGCCGGTGAGCAGGCCGCCTTCGAAGGCGAGCAGTTGCAAGACCTGGCGCCGCGTGACGCCGACGTGGCGCAGCATACCGAATTCTCGCGCCCGTGCCAAAGTCTGTGCGGAAAAACTGGCGGCGATGCCCGACAGTCCGATGGCGATCGCGATCGCCTCCAGCAAGTACGTGACGGCGAAACTGCGGTCGAAAATCTTCAGGCTCGCGGCGCGGATGTCGCCCGGGCGCATGAAGGTGAGCGCGGCGCCAAACGGCAGCGCACGCAAGCCGGTTTCCAGCGTGGCCGCGTCGACACCATCCGCGGTCCACAGCGCCGCGTCGGTGACATCGCCTTCACCGGTCAGCTTGCGGTAGTCAGCCAGCTGGATGACGACCGAGCCGCTCTGGTTGGCGTAATCGCGCCAGGCGCCGGCGACAAAGAACGGCGTTTCGGCGCCGCCCAGCGGCAGGCGCAGGGTCTGGCCGACACGCGCGCCGTACAGGTCGAGCAGCGCCTCGGACACCCAGGCCGGCCGCGCGCCGGCAGGAATCGGTGCGCTGGCGCCCACCAGATACAACAGGCGCGCCGGATCGCGCACGTCGATGTCGCGCGCGATGACGACGACCGGCGGACGCTCGGGCGCCAGCGACACGCGTCGCGTGCGCAGGAACTGGATCTGCTTCACGCCAGGCAGCGCCGTCAAGGCGGCCTGCTGCGCCGTGCTCAGGTACCCGGTGCCGCCGGCATCCACCGTGCGCACATACAGGTCGGCCGGCAGAATGTGGCCCATCCAGTCGTCGACCGACACCCGGAAGCTCGAGACCATGATCCCCATCGCCACCATCAGGCTGAAACTGGCCAGGATGCCGCCCAGCGCAATCGAGGCCTGGCCCGGCGCATTGGCCAGGCGCCCCAGTGACAGCGCCAGTACCGGCATCGGGTGCCGCTTCTTTGCCAGCAAGCCTTCGAGCGCGCGGAACGTGACGGCGGCAAAGCGCGGCATCAGGCCGATGCCGCCGACCAGCAGCAACGCGATCGCCAGGTAGCCAAACAGCGGCAGCTCGAACACGGGCGGCGCGAACGCGAACAGCGCGGCGATCGCCAGGCACGCGAGCGATGGCCAGACCCGCGCCAGGCGCGACAGCGGCGCTTCGTCGGCGCCGGACTTGATCGCCACGGCCGGGCGCGCGCGCGCCGCTTCCCACGCCGGCGCCAGGCAACCGAGCAAGGCCACGCCCAGGCCCAAGCCGAAGAAGACGACGGCAGCGCCGGGCGTGAACGCCACTTGCGGACGGATGCCCGGGAAGTAGCCGGCGCCCAGGTCGCCGCCAAAATAATGCAGGGCCGTCGCGGCCAGTGCATAGCCCGCGCCAATACCCAGCAGGCTGCCGGCCACGCCCAGGCTCGCGCCTTCGAGCAATACCTGGCGCAGCAACTGACCCCGTTCGAAGCCCAGCACGCGCAGCAACGCGAACTGGCTGCGCCGGCGCATGACCGACAGCGCCTGGGTCGAGAACACGAGGAACGCGCCGGTAAACAGCGCGACCAGTGCCAGCACCGTCAGATTGACGCGGTAGGCGCGGCTCATGTTCTCGGTGCGGCTTTCCTGGTCGGCGTCGTTCGGCTGGCCGACCGTGAAGCGCCCCGGCCAGGTGCGTTCGAGATCGGCCGTCAATGCGCGCTGGAAGGCGGCGCGGTCGACGCCGCTGCGCAGCTTGAGGTCAACGCGTGAGAGCTTGCCCACGCGTTCGAGGCGCCACTGCAGCGCGCCGATGTCCATCACGGCCAGGCGTTGGCCGCTGCGCGCCCGCTGCACGGGACCGGCGACGCGCAGCGTGACGATGCCGGTGCCCGCGCGCAGGTTCAGCGTGTCGCCGCGCCGCTTGCCCAGCCACGCTTCGGCGGCCGGCGACAGGAACAGCGCATCGTCGGCCAGTACGTCCAGCATGCGGCCGTCGCCCGGCACGCCGGTCAGGTCCGGGGAGATGAAGCCGGCGCGAAAGGCATCGATGCCGATGATGCGCAGCGGCGTGTCCTGGCCCGGCACGCCGGCCTGTACTTCAAGAATGGGGGCGGCGACCGCGACGTCCGGGTGGCTGGCCAGCTGCGGGTACACCGCTTCGTCGAACAGCAGTTCGCGCCCCTGAACCTGGATATCGGCCTGGCCCGACAGGCTCTTGACGGCGGCCGAGAATTCATTGAAGGCCGCAGCGTTGATCAGGTGGATGGCAAAGCCCATCGACACGCCAACGGCGATCGCCGCAATCGCCACCAGCGCACGGACCGGGTGCGCACGCCACTCGCCCAGCAGCAGCCAGCGCGTGAGCCGGCTCAACCCGGGCATTCGACCGCCAGTGTTTCAGACATGCGGCGCGCCTTGATGCGTGCGATGGCTTTCGCCGCATCGCTGCTCTTCGCCAGGTCTTCGTCGGCCCAGCGCGCCTGCAGGCGCAGCTTGTCGCAGCGCTTGCGCAGTGCGAGCGCTGCGCGCGCGGTGCGCTCGAATTCATGCGCGTCACGCGCAGCCTGCGCGGTACGTGCCCCGTCGATGGTCGCCAGCGCGGTACGGGCGGCAGCGAGGCGCGCGGCCTGCACCGGATCGGGCTGCGGGGCGGGCGTCAGCGCGAGCGGGGCGCCGGCGCCGGGGCAGGGTCGGTCGGCGTAACTCACGTGCGCTCCGTCATAGCATTTGTAGACCGCGCCGGCCGTGGCCAGCCGGCACACGGCGCAGCACGTCGCGCACAATACAAGGCACCACAGGCACCACAGGCAACGCATGGCAGGCTCCCGGTCATAGTATTTTCCCGGGATTCATGATGCCCAGCGGGTCGAGCGCGGTTTTGATGGCACGCATCATGCCAAGTTCGACCGGCGACTTGGTGCGCGCCAGTTCATCGCGTTTCAGCGCACCGATGCCGTGCTCGGCCGAGATCGAGCCGGCAAACGCGACCACCGCGTCATGCACGATGCGGTTGACGGCATCCTGCTGCAGCAGGAAGGTGTCGTGCGCGACACCCGGCGGCGGCGCGACGTTGTAGTGCAGGTTGCCATCGCCCAGGTGACCAAAGGTGACCAGCACGCAGCCGGGAAAGGCCCGGTCGAGCGCGGCGTCGGTGTGTGCAATGAAATCCGGGATGGTCGAGACCGGCAACGAAATATCGTGCTTGATGTTCTTGCCGGCCGCCGCCTGTGCCAGCGGGATGTGCTCACGCAGGCGCCACAGGCCAAGCGCTTGCTGGCTGGATGTGGCCACGACGGCGTCGCGCGCGATGCCGTCTTCCAGCGCGGCGCCGATGCCGGATTCGAGCAGCGCCTGCGCATGCGCTTCCGATTCATTGCTCGACAATTCCACGAGCGCATACTGCGGGTGGCGCGTCGCGAACGGTTGTGGCAGGGCAGGGAACTGTTGCGCGACCAGGTCCAGGCAGACGGCTGACATCAGCTCGAAGCCCGTCAGCGCGGCGCCGCAGCGCGCCTGCAGCAGGTTCAGCAGTGCCAGCGCCTGGCGCGGCGAGTCCAGCGCCACGAGGGCCGTGAGCATGCCGCGCGGCGCCGGGAACAGTTTCAGGACGGCCGCCGTGATGACGCCCAGCGTGCCTTCGGCGCCGATGAACAGGTCGCGCAGCGCGTAGCCGGTGTTGTCCTTGCGCAGGCCGCGCAAGCCATCCCACACAGTGCCATGGGCATTGACGACTTCCAGGCCCAGGCACAGGTCGCGCGTATTCCCGTAACGCAGCACTGCCGTGCCGCCGGCATTAGTCGACAGGTTCCCGCCAATCGTGCACGACCCCTCGGCGGCCAGCGACAGCGGATACAGCATGCCGGCCCCGGCGGCGGCGGCCTGGATGTCGGCCAGGATGCAGCCGGCCTCGACCGTCATGGTGCGGTTGGCCGGGTCGATCGCGCGGATGCGGTTCAGGCGGCGCAGCGACAGCACGATGGCGTCGCCCGACCTGTCGGGCACGCTGCCCATGACCAGGCCGGTACGGCCGCCTTGCGGGACGATGGGGACACCGGCGCTGGCGCACAGGCGCACGACGGCGGCCACCTGATCGGTGTCGAGCGGCAGCACGACGGCGCGCGCGCGGCCACTGTAGCGGCCGCGCCAGTCGGCCAGGTAGCCCGCCATGTCGGCATCCATCGTGATGACGTGATCGACGCCCACGATGGAGCGCAGCTGTTGCAGAAAGGCGGCCGCTGACTGGTCAACCATGCGGTACTTTGACCTTGTCCAGCAATTCCTTGGCCATGCGCTGCGCTTCCTTCTTGAACGGACGCAGATACAGCAGGGCGCAGCCGTAGAACACGACCACCAGCACGACTTCACCGATGGCCATCTGGCGCGACAGCGGGTTGGTATCGGCCCAGGCCCGCACGGCGCCTTCGGCAAAGTAAATCAGGATCAGCATCGACGACCATTGCAGCGTGTACAGATCGCGCTTGATCACGCCACGCAGCGGCAGCAGCAATGGCAGCGCTTTCAATGCCAGCAGCCAGCTGCCCGGCTGGAGCGGTGCGACGAACGCTTCCCACGCCACCAGCCAGCCGATCAGCCAGACCAGGCTGAGTACCGCGCCGATATGAAAGACTCTGCCTTTGCCCATTATTGACCTTCGTGCAGTTTGAGCGCCGCGCTTGCCAGGCGGCGACCGAGCGCGATCGACAAGGCGCGCTCGTCCTCGGTGATGGCGCGTTTGCCATCGACGCCGGCCCAGTGGGTGGCGCCGTACGGGCTGCCGCCGCTGGCGGTATTCATCAGTTCGGGGTGCGTGTATGGCAGGCCCATGACGAGCATGCCGTGGTGCAGCAGCGGAATCATCATCGACAGCAGGGTCGCCTCCTGGCCGCCGTGCAGGCTGCCGGTGGACGTGAACACGACCGCCGGCTTGCCGGACAGCGTGCCATTGACCCATTCGGCGGCGGTGCCGTCGAGGAAGTACTTCATGCTCGAGGCCATATTGCCAAAGCGCGTGGGCGAGCCCAGCGCGAGGCCCGCGCATTCGGCCAGGTCGGCCGCCTCGACATACGGCGCGCCATCTTCGGGAATGGACGGTGCGGTTGCTTCAGCCACCGATGACACGGCGGGCACGGTGCGCAGGCGCGCCTCGGCGCCGGGGACGCTGTCGACGCCCTGGGCGATCAGTTCTGCCAGCTTGCGCGTGGCGCCGTGGCGGGAGTAGTACAAAACCAGGATGCTCAAAGGATTCGTGTTCATCCTTGGTATTATAGTGCGCTTTGTTGAAGTGACATGCCCGGGTTGACGCCCAATTCGTGGCCTGAATCGGGTATTTCCATGGCCATGCCGAACCAACCGCCGCAGCATCCTTCCCACACTGTTACCGAGAGCGCCGACGGCAGCCTCGAACGTAGCCTGACCCGGGCCGAGGCCAAAGATCTGGTGCGCTTTGCGCTGCGCCGCCTGCGCGAAGAGCGCCTGCCGCAGGTCGCCGGCAGCCTGACGTTTACGACCACGCTGGCGCTGGTGCCGCTGCTCACGATCGTGCTGGCCATTTTTACGATGTTCCCGGCGTTCGGTCAGGTGCGCACGATGGTCGACGCCTGGTTCGTGCAGAACCTGATGCCGCCGGCCATTGCCAGCACGATCAGCGGCAACCTGACCCAGTTCGCCAGCAAGGCCAAGGGCCTGTCGGCGCTGGGCGCCGTGGCGCTGCTGTTTACGACGGCGGCGACCATGAGCCTGATCGAGCGCGTCTTCAACCAGATCTGGGGTGTGCGCCAGCCCCGTCCGTGGACCCAGCGCCTGCTGGTGTACTGGGCCTTGATCACGCTGGGTCCGATCCTGTTCGGCGCCTCGCTCAGTTTTACGTCGCAGCTGGTGGACGTTACGGGCGGGCTGGAGCGCGATGCCAGCGTGCTGGCCACGCTGGCTTTCACCCTTGCCTCGATTGCCGCGACGACAGGTGGCTACACGTTGCTGTACGTCGCGGTGCCGAATCGCCATGTCGCCTGGCGCGACGCCTTCTGGGGCGCGCTCGCCGCCGCGATCGCGTTCGAAGTCGCCAAGCGCGTGTTTGGCCTCTTCATCCGCCAGTTCCCGACTTACGCGATCATCTATGGCGCGCTGGCAGCGCTGCCGTTGTTCCTGGTCTGGATCTATGTCACGTGGATGATCACGCTGGTCGGCGCCTTGCTGACGGCGGCGCTGCCGGTCGTCAAATACGAACGCTGGTGGTACCAGCCCGCGCCCGGCGGCGCCTTCGTCGACGCGATGTCGGTGCTGAAGGTCCTGCACGGCAGCGCAAAGTTGAGTGGCACGGCGCTCGTGTCCGGCAGCACCATCCGCCATCACACGCGCATCGGTTACAACGAACTGGCGCGCCTGCTGCACCGCATGGTCGCCGAAGGCTGGGTCGGGCGCGTGCACGACCAGGCGCCCGCAAAAATCAGCTGGCGCCACACCAAGCGCGCCAGCCAGGAGCACTGGGTGCTGCTGGCCGACCCGGACACGCTGCGCCTGGCCGACGTGTACCGCCTGTTCGTGTTCGACTTCGCGGTGGAAGAGGCGGTGCAGCGCGAAGAAGAGGCCAGCCCCGATACCGCCTTGTCGCTCGACACCGGCGCGCTGGCGCGCCGGGTCGAAGAGGCGGTCGAGGCCGGGCTGGGCGAAACCCTGCGCCAGCATTTCGGCGACGCCGGGGATGCCGATGCCGACGTCGACGTTGATACTGTCGCCGCGCCGGTCAGCTGATCAGTCGTTCAGCCTGCGCCAGCAGCGCGTTCGATACCGCCTCGGGCGCTTCCTGCATCATTGCGTGGCCCGTCTCGACTGTGACGATCGACGCATGCGCAATCGCGTCGGTCAGCAACCCGGCCTTGCGCGGCGGCGTCATCTTGTCCAGCGAGCCCTGCACGAATACGACCGGGCAGGTGACTGCCGCAGCGGCCGTCATGCCATTGCCGTACGCATTGCACGCGGCCAGATCGGTGTGCAGCAGCGGCGCACTGCTACCGGCTGCCAGGCGCTGCATCATGTCACGCGCGGCGTCGGTAACCGACGGAGCGCTCCATGCCGCATGCGACCAGGTCACGACCATGTCGATGGCGGCCTGCTGATCTTCCAGCGCCGTGGCGAGCAGCGCGTCGGCCACCTTCATGGGGAAGGTCGAGCCCAGCAGGGCCAGGCCAGCCGCGCGCTGCGGCGCCCGGGACGCCGCTTCCAGCACGACCAGCGAACCCATGCTGTGACCGGCCAGCAGCGCACGCTCGACGCCCGCCGCATCGAGCAGGGCGATCAGCCAGTCGGCCAGCGCCTCGACCGAGGGCAGGGCGGGACCGCCGCTGCGGCCATGGCCGGGCAGGTCGGGCGCCAGCACGGCAAACCCGCGCGCGCCCAGCGCCTGGATTTGCGGCGCCCACACCGTGTGGTCGTTCAGGGCGCCGTGCACCAGCACCACCGTTGGCAGCGCCGGCTCGAACGGTTTGTCGCCGGTATGGCAAAAGGCGCTGTGCCCGTCGATCGTGAGTTGCATGTCAGATGGCCTGTCTTGATGGAAGAGCGCCATCCTAGCAGTGTTGGCCGTTTGCGCAATCTGCACTGCACCATTCTGCGGCCGTCCTCGCACCATGAGGTGGCGCAATGCTGGATTTTTTGGCGGGCATAGGCTACAGTCGGCGTTATGCCTTATACAAATTTATCCAACAGCAGTATTGACCGCGCGGGGGTGGCCAGCATGAAAGTTTCGGAAATCCTGCAAGTGAAGGGCAATATCCTGTACACCGTGACGCCCGACCAGCCCCTGGTCGAGGCCGTGACCACGATGTCCGAGAATGACATCGGTTCGCTCGTCGTGATGGAATACGGCGACCTGGTGGGCATGCTGACGTTTCGCGAAGTGCTCAAGACGCTGCACGCCAATGGCGGCGCGGTGGGCGCCGGCACGGTGCGTCGTCATATGGACGACAGTCCGATCACCGTCACGCCGGAGACTGAAGTCAACGAGGTGCGCCGCATCATGCTCGAGAAGCATGCGCGTTACCTGCCGGTGATGGATGCGCGTACGCTGCTGGGCGTGATTTCGTTCTACGACGTCGCGCGCGCAGTGCTCGAAGCCCAGAGTTTCGAGAACCGCATGCTCAAGGCCTATATCCGCGACTGGCCAGCCGAGCAGAACGCGCCGGACTGACCGTATCGAAGGTCACGCTGCCTGCGTGACCGTCTCTCCCGCCAGCCACACCAGCAGCGCCTCCGGCGACAAGGGCCGCGAATACAGGTACCCCTGGGCCAGCGGACACCCGAGCTGGCGCAGGATCTGCGCCTGGCGCTCGTCTTCGACCCCTTCCGCAATCACCGACAGACCCAGGTTGCGGCCCAGCTGCACCACCATCTGCGCGATGCTGCTGCCGCGCGCCGAACCGGTAATCTCCGTGACGAACGTGCGGTCGATCTTGAGCCGGTCGACCTGCAGCCGCTGCAAGTGCGACAGCGATGAAAAACCGGTGCCGAAATCGTCGATTGCGATCGACACACCGGTGCGCTTGACGTGCGCCAGCTTTTCGACGAGCGCGGCCGGCTCTTCCATCGCCATCGATTCCGTGATTTCCAGTTCGATGAATTCGGGCGGCGCACCCGTATCGTCGAGTGCGCGGCGCAGCATGTCCAGAAAGTGCGGATGCCGCAGCTGCACCTGCGAGACATTGACCGACATCGTGAACGCCGTGTAGCCGGCTGCCCGCAGGCGCAGCAGCTCCGTGCAGGCCTGGCGCAACACCCATTCGCCGATCTCGACGATCAGGCCCGAGTATTCGGCAATCGGGATGAAGCGGTCGGGCGGGACCAATTGGCCGTCCTGCTGGCGCCAGCGCAGCAGCGCCTCGGCGCCGAAGGCGCGGTTGGTGGCCAGGTCGATCTGTGGCTGATAATCCAGAAACAGTTCGCCGCGCCGGAAGCCGCTGCGCAGCGCATGCATCATGCGCACGCGTTCGCGGATCTCCACGCCCATGCCGCGCGAAAAATAGCAATGACCGGCGCGCTGCTGCAACTTGGCGCGCTTGAGCGCAATGTCGCCGTCCTTGAGCGCATCGGCGCCGCTGCCGTCATGTTCAGCCAGGCGTACGAGGCCCAGCGTCGACGACACCTGCACGTCCTGGCCATCGATGTGGAAGGCATCGAGAAACAGCGTCTGCAGCGCCGCCGGCTGGACCAGCTCGGCAATGCCCAGCACACAGAAAATGTCGCCGCCGATGCGCCCGATATGCAGGGACGGCGCCAGACCAGGCGCCAGGCCGGGCACCAGGCGCGTGCACAGGCGCCGGGCGACGGCGGCCAGCAGCAGGTCGCCGAAGCGGTGGCCGAGCGCGTCGTTGGTTTCGGCAAAGTGATCGATGTCGACCAGTGCCAGCACCGCGTCCTGGTCGGGATTGTGGTCGGGTCCCGCGCCGGCGGCCAGTGCGGCGTCGATCAGTTCGACCATCCGCGTGCGGTTCGGCAGGCCCGTCAGCGGGTCGTGGAAGGCCGACTGGTGCAGGTCGGTGACCAGTTCGCAGTTATCCAGGCTGACAGCAACCATGCCGCAAAAGACCTTCAGCAGGCGGGTCTCGACGTCGCTGATCGTGCGCTCGAGCGGCATGCAGGCAACGAAATCACGCCCGGCCTTGCCGGGAAAGAACAAAGTCAGTATGCCGTCGTCGGCCGTGCAGGCGCGCCGCGCCAGCGTGCGCTCGGCAGCCTGCGCAAGCCGGGTCACGTGGGGATCGTCGTACAGCGCGCCCAGCTCGCAGCCTTCGAGATCGCGGCTGGCGCCGCAGGCGGCCACCACGCCCAATGGGCCGAAGGCGCCGGTGCCATCACCGAACTCCCGGGTGCACAGCACGCCGTCGGCCGGTTGGCCGATCAACTTGCCGGCCTGCGCCAGAATCCCGTACGCGACGTCGCGCACACCGTGCAGCGCCATCAGTTGCGCGCAGGCGGCAACGATGCGTTCCATGCCGACCCGGTTGGCCTCGAGCGCGCACAGCTGCTCGTAGGAGCGGATCGCGGCGGCCACCGTTGTGTAGAGCTTGGTGCGGGTGAGTTCCGACTTGGTGCGGTAATCATTGATGTCGTAACCGCGGATCGCCTCCATCTCGGGGGCATAGCCGGGCTGGCCGGTGCGCAGGATGATGCGCACGTCATGCAGGTCCAGTTCGTTGCGGATGCGGCGCACCAGCTGCAGACCGGCATCGGCGCGTTCCATCACGACGTCCAGCAAAATCACGGCAATATCGCGTTCCCGGCCCAGAACGGCGAAGGCCTCGGCGGCCGAGTAGGCATGCAGGAAGGCCAGCGGGCGGCCCTGCATGTCGACATCGGCGAGCGCGAAGAGTGTCGTCGAATGCACATCGGCATCGTCATCGACCACCAGGATCCGCCAAGGCGGCCGTGTGGTAACGGGGGCAATGGCGACTTCGTCGGCAAAGACGAGATCATCCATCGTGTGATCATCCTGCGGTGGTCCGGACGGCGGCGTCAAAGCTGGCATGTGCTACGTCTCCAGGGATGCTTGGCATGTGTACGTCCAGTATATAGGCATTTGTAATTTGGAAAGGAAATGGCCGGTTGCTCACGAAGGAATACAGACTGCAGGTAACATGCTAAATATATCCTGTTGGCAACATTTTGGCGAGGCCCAAGTGCAGATTGTGCGTTTCTGGTAGCCGGATCGCCTGTTAGAATGCCAGTTCGATCAAACTGTACCCCCTTCCTATCCATGTCCGGCAATACATTTGGCAAGCTGTTTTCCGTCACCACCTTCGGCGAGTCGCACGGCCCTGCGATCGGTTGCGTCATCGACGGCTGCCCGCCCGGCATGGCGCTGACCGAAGCCGATATCCAGTCCGACCTCGATCGCCGCAAGCCCGGCACGTCGCGCCATGTCACGCAGCGCCAGGAAGCCGACCGGGTCGAGATCCTGTCCGGCGTCTACCAGGGCGTCACGACCGGCACCCCGATCGCCCTGTTGATCCGCAACGAAGACCAGCGCAGCAAGGATTACGGCAATATCGCCGAGAGCTTCCGTCCCGGCCATGCCGACTACACCTACTGGCACAAGTACGGCGTGCGGGATCCGCGCGGCGGTGGCCGTTCGTCGGCGCGCCTGACAGCGCCCGTGGTGGGCGCTGGCGCTGTCGCCAAGAAGTGGCTGCGCGAACAATACGGGACCGAGTTCCTGGGCTGCATGCGTGCACTGGGCGACATCGCCGTGCCGTTCGAAGGCTGGGAACACGTGCACGCCAACCCGTTCTTTGCCGCGACAGGCGATGCTGCGCTCCTGCAGCGCATGGAAGACGCGATGGACCAGCTGCGCCGCGACGGCGACTCGATCGGCGCACGCATCGACGTCGTTGCGCGCGGCGTGCCGGTGGGCTGGGGCCAGCCGATCTACGACAAGCTCGACGCCGACATCGCCTACGCGATGATGGGCATCAATGCCGTCAAGGGCGTCGAGATCGGTGCCGGCTTCGCCTCGGTGGCGCAGCGCGGCTCGGTCCATGGCGACGAGTTGACGCAAGAAGGTTTCGTCGGCAACCACTCAGGTGGCGTGCTGGGCGGGATATCGACGGGGCAGGACATCACGGTCTCGCTGGCGATCAAGCCGACCTCGTCGATCCGTGTGCCGCGCCGCTCGATCGACAAGGAAGGCAATCCGGCACTGGTCGAGACCTTCGGTCGCCACGATCCGTGCGTGGGTATTCGCGCGACGCCGATTGCCGAGGCGATGCTGGCGCTGGTGCTGATCGACCATGCACTGATGCACCGCGCACAGTGCGGCGACGTCCGGGTCGCCACGCCCAGGCTGACGTAAGCGCCAGCACCAGCACCAGCGGCTGCGGTGGTCAGCTAGGCCAGGCCGGCCCGCTCAGGCGCGCGTTGCGATCACTTCCGTCTGATGGCGCCGCTCGACCGTGCGCACCACCAGCGCGCGCATATCGTTGAGCAGACCGAACTCGGTCTGGCTCAGGATCACCTGCGGGTAGGTGTCGTCCCAGTCGCCATAGATGAAGCCGGCTGGCTGCCCGTGCGCGCACAGCGGAATTACGATGAAGCAGCGCGCCTGCGACAGCGAAGCTTTCCACCAGCACGGCAGCTTGGCCGCGAACTTGGCATCGTGCGCATTCTCGATAAAGATCACGCGGTCGCTCGCCAGCGCCGCGTGAAACACGTTCGGCTCAAAGTTGTCGTCGAAGGTCAGGTCCGGCTGCAGCGTCCTGGCGTTGGCGCCGAGCGCCAGACGCGCTGCGTAGCGTCCGTCGCGCCGGTTGCGCACGAAGGCAAACGAGCGCGCAAACGACAGTCCCTCGTGCATGGTTTCCAGTGCCAGCGACATCATCTGGCCGGCAGTGGCGTTCGGGCCCGCTTCGCGCATGTCGGCCACGCCGCCCATCAGGATCTTGTTGCCGGCGATGCGGCTGCGCGTGGCGGCGGCCAGGCGCGCACGTTTTTCAGCGGGTCTGGCCAGCGGCGCGATCGTCAGATCGGCCGCCGCCTCAAGCCTGGCCTGCTCGATCGATGCCAGGATCCCGGCTGGCGAAATGCCCAGCATCGGCGCGAACTGCTCGGCAAGTTCGGCGACTTTGGCGGCGCCGGCAGCATTGTCGGCCCACAGCGCATCGGCGGCGCGAGTGGACATCGTGCCCAGCGCTGCCAGCCAGTCATCGTGCTCGAAGCCATCGCCCCGTTCGCCCGGTTCGACACGACGCATGCCGGCCACCAGGTTGCCCGGCAAGCCCCAATGGGCGGCGGTGGCGCGGCCGAGGTCTTCGAGATGCAGGCCCAGCACGTCCTGCGCGGCAGCGGTGTCGTCGCCGCCGGCCGCCGCTGCCTGGATCAGGGTCCAGCGCTCGGGCATGTAGAACGTGATCATCATCCGGCCCAGCGAATGCAGGATCGAGCACACCACGGCTTCTTCCGGATTGCGCGCCTGCGCGCCGGCGGCCAGTTGCTGCGCCACCATTCCGGCGAGCACGGCTTTTTCCATCTCGATGTGGGCAATCTCGGTATCCGGCGTGCTGCGACCGAGCTCCTCGATGAGCTTCAGTCCCAGCGCCAGGTGACCGATGCTGTCGGTGCCCAGCACCAGCACCGCCTTGGAGATCGTGTTGACGTGCTGGCCGAACGCCGCGTACATGCTGCTGTTGGCAAGGCGCAGGACCTTCTGGGTCAGCACCGGGTCCGACAGGACCGTTTGCGTCATCGAGAAATCGCGCTCGTCCTCGCCGCGCATCGACGCCAGGATGGCATTGATCGCCTTGGTAAAGCCGGGCATGTCTCCCTGGCGGCGGATGCGTTCCCACAGCAGGGCGAGGGTGGCTTGCGCTTTCGCCGAGCGCGCGGTGGTGATGGGTAGGGTCATGGTGTGCCTGTCCGGGTGTCGGCCGGCAGAAGAGCGGTGTAGAGGTTTTCGTTGAGGGCCGTGACGGCCACGTTGGCCGGCATTGGCTTACCTGTCAGGTAGCCCTGGATGTAATGGCAGCCCTGACCATCCAGCCAGGTCAACTGGTCTTCGGTTTCGACACCTTCGGCCACGACCGCCAGGCTCAGGTGCCGGGCCAGGTCGAGCACGACCCGGCAGATCGCGGCGTCCTTCTGCGAGCCGGGCAGATCCTTGACGAACGCGCGGTCGATCTTGAGCACCGAGATCGGAAACCGCTTCAGATACGCGAGCGACGAGTAGCCGGTGCCGAAATCGTCGATCGCGATGCGCACATTGCGCTCGACCATTTTCGCCATCACCGCCTCGGCATGGGCCGGATCGACCATCAGCGTGCCTTCGGTGATTTCCAGCACCAACTGATGGCCGTGGGCGCCCGACAGTGCCAGCGCCTCGTCGAGCACCGACAGGAAGCGGTCACTGCGGAACTGGCGCGGGCTGATGTTGACCGAGATGTACAATTCGCGCCCGGCCACTTCCTGGAACTGGCGGATCTGCATGCAGGCCGCTTTCAGTGCCCAGGCGCCCAGCAGGTTGATCAGGCCATTGTTTTCGGCAATCGGGATGAAGCGGACCGGCGGGACCATCCCGAGGGTCGGGTGCTTCCAGCGCATCAGTGTTTCGAAACCCTCGATAACGCGCGTGCGGGCGTCGACGATCGGCTGGTAATAGAGCAGGAATTCGCCTTCGCGCACGGCCTTGAACATGGCCGCCTCGAGGGAAATGTCGTGTTCGGACGGACCCTGGTCGGCCGGGCTGTAGACGACGGTGCGGCCCTTGCCGGTTTCCTTGGCGCGCGACAGCGCGGCGTCGGCCAGCGTGACCAGGCGCACCTCGTCTTCGGCGTGGTCCGGGTAGATCGTCACGCCGATCGACGCGCCCAGGTAGATCGTGTGGCCGCCCGTCTCGAACGGCGACTGCAGCGTGGCCATCAGGCGGCCGGTGACGAGCTTGATCTGGGCCTCGCTGAAGGTGCCGGGCAGCACGGCAACAAATTCGTCGCCGCCAACGCGCGCCAGTGTGTCACTGTCGCGCAAGACCCGGCGCAAGCGGGTGGCCGCCATCTGCAGCACGGCGTCGCCCAGCGGATGGCCCAGGCCGTCGTTGACTTTCTTGAACCCGTCCAGGCCGATCGCGACCACCGAAAACCCCTGGCCCGAGCGGCGCGCATTCGAGATCACCATGCGGATGCGGTCGGCCAGCAGCAGGCGGTTCGGCAATTCCGTCAGCGCGTCGTGGGTCGCCATGTGCCGCAGCCGCTCTTCGGTCGCATGCTGCGCCGACATGTCGCGCCCGATCACGAGGATCTGCGCATCGTCACCGGTGGTCAAGCGGGCAATGCGCAGTTCGAACCAGATATCCTGCTCGCCAACGCGAAACCGGGCCTGGACCAGGGCTGCCTCGTGCGCGCTGGCGGCGCCATCGAGTGCATGGCGCAGGGCCGCCTGGTCGACCTCGTGCACGAGCGAGACCAGCGAACAGCCGGGCGCGAACCCGTGAAAACGCTGGGCGCGCGTGCCTGCAGCTCGTATCGTCCCGCTCGCGGCCACCCGGAACACGGCATCGCCCGCGCTTTCCAGCAGACCGTCGAGCAGGTTCGCCTGCGGCAGGTGCGCTGGTGGCGAATGGGGTGCGTCGCAGGAAGGGAGGTGCATGGTCGGTCAGGGCTCTCGTTTCGCGGCATGTCGATGTATGCCGATGTCATCTTGTTATCCGTGCCGGGCGAACAAACCAGGGACGAGTCTATCACTGAAAAATTCCATACTGCATCAGAATGAACAACCTGCGGCGTGTTCGCGTCCTTGCATGACGGCAGCACGTGCACGCCGGCCATCCGCGTATTGTCGCTGATTATTACTGAGTAGAAAATGTCTGTCCGTTAATTAAGTGCCTTAATGCAACCAGATTTGTGCGGTCATGACACATTCATGTGCTGCGCGTCAGCACGCAGTGGTTGCTGGATGCTGGATGGGTAACGAGGGAGAGATCGCTGGCGCACTGGCTGGGGCAGGGCGCCAGGCGCTCGTTGCGGGCTTGCCGGCGCCATTGGCATACAATTTTTTCGGCCTGAGCCGGGACAAACGACGTTGTGCCTGTGATAATGCTCGCTCTCAAGCTTTATTGACTGTGTCGAGCCCGCCATGAACCAAGATCCGCGCTTCCCGAACCTCTTTATCCTGAATCACCCGCTGATCCTGCACAAACTGTCGCACATGCGCGAGCACGATACGTCAACGCGCACGTTCCGCGAACTGCTGCGCGAGATCACGCTGCTGATGGGCTACGAAATCACCCGCGACCTGCCACTGACAACCCGCCAGATCCGCACCCCGCTGGTGACGATCGATGCACCGGTGATCGCGGGCAAGAAACTGGCGGTGGTGCCGATCCTGCGCGCCGGCATCGGCATGAGCGACGGTTTGCTCGAACTGGTGCCATCGGCGCGCGTCGGGCATATCGGTGTGTTCCGCGATCCCAAGACGCACGAGCCGGTCGAGTACATGGTCCGCTTGCCGGACACGACTGATCGCACGTTCATCCTGTGCGACCCGATGGTCGCCACGGGCAACTCGGCAGTGCACGCGATCGACGTGCTCAAGAAGCGCGGCGTGCAGGACGAGCAGATCCTGTTCCTGGCGCTGGTGGCGGCGCCGGAAGGCATCCAGGTGGTGCAGGATGCGCACCCGAACGTCAAGGTGTATGTCGCGTCGCTGGACTCGCACCTGGATGAGCATGCCTATATCATCCCGGGCCTGGGCGATGCGGGCGACCGTATCTTTGGCACCAAGTAAGGCCGGCATGATCATGACGCAGCCGGCTGACCAGCAATTCTTTGCCCGCCTGGCCGAACTGAACGACAAGTTCGCCGCGCGCCTGCCATCCACGTTCGGGCGCCTGGCGCAGTTGTCGCAGGAACTCGCGCCTGCAGGCACGCCCGGGTTCGACCCGGCCGGACCAGCGGGCGAGCTGCAGGCGATGCTCCATACGCTGGCCGGCTCGGCCGCGACCTTCGGCTTCCGCGGCCTGGGGCACCACGCGCGCCTGCTCGAGCAACGCCTGCGCGTGCTGCAGGCCTTCGAGACGGTCGGCGCCAGCGAGTGGCAGGCGTGGCGCGCCGAACTTGACGAGTACATCGCTGCGGCGCTGCGCGATCCCAAGGCGCTGACCTGAAACGGCCGCCGTGCAAGTCGTGCGCACAATTGTCGAGCACACCGGAATTTGATCAAGCGCAAACAAATCAACGGTCCTTGCCTCTATTCTTTGCTGCATACCGGATAAAAAAATCGCGCCAGCGCGTTTATTAACAGCAAGAATCGTGGGGCTACTTACGTATTTTGTTGAACGAATAGGGCATGCGCGAGAAATATTCGGTATAATGTGGGATCGTTGGGTTCGAGGTAGTAGTGCAGTCTGTCTGTCATTTCTTTCTTGCTTCTTCAAACGATCTAAAACGGGCGTAAGCCCAACTAACCGAAATAGGAAATTGTAATGGCAACTGGCATCGTTAAATGGTTCAATGACTCGAAGGGCTTCGGCTTCATCACCCCTGATGAAGGCGGCGAAGATCTGTTCGCGCACTTCTCGGCTATCCAGAGCAACGGCTTCAAGTCGCTGCAGGAAAACCAGCGCGTTTCGTTCGACGTGACCACCGGCCCTAAGGGCAAGCAAGCCTCGAACATCCAGCCTCTGTAATCGCCTAACAGGCGTTGCGAGACCAAAATCCCCGGAACTGCCGGGGATTTTTTTCGTCTGTACCTTTTGCGTTCTGGTCGTCCTGGGCCTGGTGCGTCAGCGTTGCCGCCAGTAATCCGGCGCCGCGTAACTGCGGCGCAGGAAGTCCACCAGGGCGCGGATGCGCAGGGGCAGGTGGCGGCGCTGCGCGAACACGGCGTGGATGTCGTTGCCGGGCGCGGCGAACTCGTCCAGTACGGTGCACAGTTCGCCACTGGCGATCTGCTCGCCCACTTCCCACATCGAGCGCCACGCCAGGCCCTTGCCGGCCAGCGCCCAGGCATGCAGCACGGCGCCGTCGTTGCACACCATATTCCCGCTGACCTTGTAGGTCACGGGCTTGCCGTTTTCGAGGAAGGTCCAGCCGCGCTGGCTGCCTTCGCTGCTGATTGCCAGGCAATTGTGGCGCGCCAGATCGGCCGGTACGCGCGGCGTGCCATGCCGCTTCAGGTAGGCGGGCGCAGCGACCAGCACCCGCCCGTTGTCGGCCAGCTTGACGCCCACGAGGTTCGAGTCCCCCAGGCGCGCGATCCGGATCGCCACGTCGACGCCATCGCCGACCAGGTCGATGACGCGGTCGTTCAGGTTCAGGTTGACCGTCACGTCGCGGTGCTCGGCCAGGAACGACGGCAGCAGCGGCGCCACGTGCTGGCGGCCGAAGCCGGCCGGCGCCGAGATCGTCAAGTGGCCCGATGCATGCCCGCTGCGTTCCGAGATTGCCGCTTCCGCCTCGCCCAGTTCGCCCAGGATGCGCTGGCAATCCTCGAGAAACGCCACGCCTTCGTCGGTCAGCACGAGCTTGCGCGTCGTCCGGCGCAGCAGCTTGACGCCCAGGCGCGCTTCCAGCGCATCGAGCCGGCGCCCGATCATGGCCGGTGCGATGCCCTCGGCGCGCGCCGCGCCCGACAGGCTGCCACGCGCGACGACTTCGACAAAGGTGGTCATCTGGGTGAACTTGCTCATGCGAACGGTCCTGTTGCCTGCGTTGATTTAATACAAAAACACACAGATGAAGTGCGTATTTGTCTCGTTTAGGGCTACCGGAGTGAATATACTGGAAGCCAACTTGAACGCCAAGCAAGGCAACCCCGGCCCGGCGTCGCACGCGATTTTCATTCATCTTCAGGAGTCGATATGTCCGTCAGCATCCCCCAAGGCATGGAAATTTCCGGCGCGATCCCGCCGGCCTACGAACAAATTTTGACGCCAGATGCGCTGGCGCTGGTGGCCACGCTCACGCGTGCCTTCGAGCCTCGTCGCCAGACATTACTGGCTGCACGGGCCGAGCGGGCAGAGCGCCTGGACGCCGGCGAGCGCCCGGATTTCCTGCCCCAGACCGCCGCGATCCGCGACGGCGACTGGCGCATCGCACCAATTCCCGCTGCGCTGCACTGCCGCCGTGTCGAAATCACCGGGCCCGTCGAGCGCAAGATGATCATCAATGCGCTGAACTCGGGTGCCGACAGCTACATGACCGACTTCGAGGATTCGAACACGCCCAACTGGGATAACCAGATCAGCGGTCAGATCAATCTGTTCGATGCGATCCGCAAGACCATTTCGCTCGAGCAGAATGGCAAGTCGTACCGGCTCAATGACAAGGTGGCCACGCTGCTGGTGCGCCCGCGCGGCTGGCATCTCGATGAAAAACACGTGCTGGTCGACGGCAAGCGCGTCTCGGGCGGCATCTTGGATTTCGCGCTGTTCATGTTCCATAACGCGAAAGAATTGCTGGCACGGGGCGCCGGCCCGTATTTCTACCTGCCCAAGCTTGAGTCGCATCTGGAAGCGCGGTTGTGGAACGACATCTTCGTGATGACGCAGGACCTGCTCGGCATCCCGCAGGGCACGATAAAGGCGACGGTGCTGATTGAAACCATCTTGGCCGCGTTCGAAATGGACGAAATCCTGTACGAGCTGCGCGAGCATAGCGCGGGCCTGAACGCGGGCCGCTGGGATTATATTTTCTCGTGCATCAAGAAGTTCAAGCGCGACAGCGATTTCTGCCTGGCCGACCGCGCCAAAGTGACGATGACGGCGCCGTTCATGCGCGCTTACGCGCTGCTGCTGCTCAAAACTTGCCATGCACGGGGCGCGCCGGCCATCGGCGGCATGGCCGCGCTGATCCCGATCAAGAACGACCGGGAAAAAAACGAGATCGCGATGGGCGGCGTGCGCAATGACAAGGCGCGCGATGCGACCGATGGTTACGACGGCGGCTGGGTGGCGCATCCGGGGCTGGTGGGCCTGGCGATGGAAGAATTCACCAAGGTGCTGGGCGAGCGGCCGAACCAGTTCGACAAACAGCGGCCCGACGTTGTCGTGACAGCCGCGCAATTGCTGGACTTTAAGCCGGAAGCGCCGATCACCGAAGCGGGCCTGCGTTACAACATCAATGTCGGCATCCACTATCTGGGCGCCTGGCTGGCCGGCAATGGGTGCGTGCCGATCCACAACCTGATGGAAGACGCCGCGACGGCCGAGATCAGCCGCTCGCAGGTGTGGCAGTGGATCCGGTCTGCCAAGGGTGTGCTGGACGACGGCCGCAAGGTGACGGCCGACATGGTGCGCGCGATGATTCCGGAAGAGCTGGACAAGGTCAAACTGGTGGCGGCCGACGGCACGCACGCCAGTTACGAGCGCGCCGCCGTCATCTTCGAACAGATGTCGACGGCGGAAGAATTCGCCGAATTTTTGACCTTGCCGCTGTACGAGGAAATCTGACGCCTCGTCAGAACGTGTTCTTCCACGCTCGCAGCGCCGTGAATACCTCGAGCGGCGCTGCACCTTCCGCCACGCGGCCGGCAGCGACCAGGCTGCGTACGATCGGCGCGCTTGTCGTGCGCAGGAACGGGTTGGTGGCTTTCTCCAGCGAGATGGTCGACGGAATGGTCGGCTGACCGGCGGCGCGGCTGGCGCCATCGGCCTCCACGCGCGCGGCCAGCGCCGCATTGGCCCCGTCGACCGCCTGCGCGAACGTCAGGTTCGACAGCGTGTATTCGTGCGCGCAGTACACCAGCGTCTCGTCCGGCAACTCTGCCAGTTGCGCCAGCGACGCGGCCATCTGCGCCGGCGTGCCTTCGAACAGGCGCCCGCAGCCGGCGCCGAACAGCGTGTCGCCGCAGAACAGCCAGGGCGCATGATCGTCGGACCGCACATAGGCAATATGCCCCAGCGTATGGCCCGGCACGTCCAGCACGTCGAGCGTCATATCGATGCCCGGCACGGTGATGCGATCGCCCTGCACCAATGGGTCGGTGACAAGATCGATGCCATCGTTCTTCGGGCCGAACACCGGCACAGCCCATTCGCTGAGCAGGGCCGGCACGCCACCAATATGGTCAGCATGATGATGGGTGAGTAGAATGGCAGTCAGGCGCAGGTTGTGCGCGGCCAGCGCCGCGCGCACCGGTGCTGCGTCGCCCGGATCGACGACGGCCGCATGCGTGCCGTCGTGAACCAGCCAGAGGTAATTGTCTTTGAAGGCCGGCACTGTCAGTACCGACAGGGCTGGCTGCCGTGGAGGTGTCATGGTCATGTGTATGGTCAAGAGGTGGCATGGATAGCGCTGCCGAGAAATCCATTATAGCGCTCGACAACTGGCTCCAATCGCCAGCCGGCGCCTACGTGCGCGCGTTCGAGCAAGCCTGCCTGGAAGAACTGACGGCGGATATTTTTGGCTACAACGCGCTGCAGATCGGGGTGCCGCAGCTCGATGCGCTGGCGGCCAGCCGCATGCCGAACCGGTGGCAGGTTGCCACGCGCACGTCGAATGCCGACGAACTGGCGTTCGCGTCCAGCGGCCGCCAGATCGCGGCTGCGGCCGATTTCACCGAGCTGCCGTTTGCGTCGAGCAGCGTCGACCTGGTCGTGCTGCCGCATGTGCTCGAGTTCACGGCAGAGCCGCACCAGGTCTTGCGCGAAGTCGAGCGCATCCTGATTCCCGAAGGGCAGGTCATCATCTGCGGCTTCAATCCTGCCAGCCTGTGGGGCATGCGCCAGGGGCTCGGGCGGGTCACGCGTAATGGTTACCTGCCGGACACGGGCGAATTCATTTCTATGCCGCGCCTGAAAGACTGGCTAAAATTGCTCAATCTGAGCGCGACACGCAGCCACTTCGGCTGTTACGCGCCCCCATGCCGCACCGCCCATTGGCTCAGCCGTTTTGCGATGATGGAATCGGCCGGCGGGCGCTGGTGGCCCTACCTCGGTGCGGTCTACGTGGTGCATGCGATCAAGCGCGTCAAGGGCATGCACCTGATCGGCCCCGCATGGAACAAGAAAACGAGCAAGCGGCCGGCGGCAGTGCCGGCGGCGAACCGCATTGAACGAACAGAAAGTGATTAGCAGGGCATGAGCGACTTAACGAGTACAGCAACGAGTGAAGTAACGAGCGACGCCAACCCGACCCGGGTCGAAATTTTCAGCGACGGCGCCTGCAAGGGCAATCCGGGTACCGGTGGCTGGGGCGCGCTGCTGGTGTCGAACGGGCACGAAAAGGAAATCTTCGGCGGCGAGCCGAATACCACCAACAACCGCATGGAACTGCGCGCCGTGATCGAGGCGTTGGGCGTGCTGAACCGGCCGTGCGAAGTCGTACTGCACACCGACAGTCAGTACGTCCAGAAGGGGATCTCTGAATGGATTCATGGCTGGAAAGCGCGCGGCTGGAAAACGGCGGCGAAAGAGCCTGTCAAAAACGAAGATTTGTGGAAGGCGCTCGACCTGGCCCAGCAGCAGCACGCTGTCGAATGGCGCTGGGTGCGTGGCCACAATGGCCACCCCGGCAACGAGCGGGCCGACGTGCTGGCCAACAAGGGCGCTGCATCGGTACGGCGCTAATCCGCCACGCGCTGCACACCGCGCCATCGCAGTTGTTATACTGCGCCCGCACCCACTTTGAAGAATTGCACCATGCGTCAGATCGTTCTCGATACCGAAACCACAGGCCTGAACCCCCGCACCGGCGACCGCGTCATCGAGGTCGGCTGCGTTGAAATCTTCAATCGCAAGCTGACCGGCAATAACTACCACTGCTACATCAATCCCGAACGCGAGTCGGACGAGGGCGCGCTGGCCGTGCACGGCCTGACCACCGAGTTCCTCAGCGACAAACCGAAGTTCCACGAGATCGCCCATGAATTGCGCGACTTCATACAGGGTGCCCAGGTCATCATTCATAACGCGCCGTTCGACCTTGGTTTCCTGAACGCCGAGTTCACACGCATGGGCCTGCCGCCATTCGTCCAGTATTGCGACGGCGTCATCGATACGTTGGTGCAGGCGAAAGAGCTGCACCCCGGCAAGCGCAACTCGCTCGACGCACTGTGCGACCGCTACGATATCTCGAACGCGCACCGCAAGCTGCACGGCGCGCTGCTCGACTCGGAATTGTTGGCCGATGTGTATCTGGCGATGACGCGTGGCCAGAATTCGCTGACCATGGACGTGGAAGAAGAAACGAGCAGCGATGGCGAGGCGCTCGAGATCGTGCCGCTGGGCGAGATCATCGTCGTCGCGGCCAGCAGTGATGAACTGGCCGAGCACGATACGGTTCTGGCTGGCCTGGACAAAAGCGTAAAGGGCAACTGCGTCTGGCGCACGTATGCTGCGTAATTGCCGGGTTCAGGGGTGACGCCGGAATAATTCTGTGCCATAATATGCCTCGCTTCGGGAGGTTAGCTCAGGGGTAGAGCACTGCATTCACACTGCAGGGGTCGCAAGTTCGAAACTTGCACTTCCCACCAAGAATTTTCAAGGCCAGCAGAGATGCTGGCCTTGTTCGTTTCTGCACAGGGGTTTACGGTGTGTCGACCGGATGCACGCAGTCGATTGCCATTTGGCATAATTAATCGGCTGTGGCATAATACGGCCTCGCTGGGAGGTTAGCTCAGGGGTAGAGCACTGCATTCACACTGCAGGGGTCGCAAGTTCGAAACTTGCACTTCCCACCAACGAATATGGTTGTCCGATCAAGGCCTGCACATCACCGTGCAGGCCTTTTTTGCATTATGGGCCGCACGACGTGACCCGATCGACCTTCAGTCGACCATCTGGCATGACTAATTGTCATAAAAAACAATGGTTTAAAGGGCGTGGTGGGTTCGGAATTCAACCGCGCCACGTGTCAGGCCCTGTACACTTGGCGGACATCCACCCGGGCATGGGCGTGATCACAGCGCGCGTGCCGGCATCCGATACTCACAGCCAGCGAAATTTTTATGGTGAATGGCCATTACCACCCTTTGCTGGTCATCATCTCGATCCTGGTCGGCGTGCTGGCGTCGTACACGGCCCTGAGCCTGGTGACGCGCGTCAAGCAGACCAACGGGCGCGCACGCTATGCCTGGGTTGCCGGCGGCGCCCTGGCCATGGGCAGCGGTATCTGGGCGATGCACTTCATCGGGATGCAGGCGTTTCGTCTTCCGCTGCCGATCGGCTACGACGCCATGAGCACCTTCGTCTCGTGGCTGTTGCCCGTGGTGTCGTCCGGTCTGGCACTCTGGCAAGTACGGCACCGCACGGTCAAGCCACGGCATCTTGCGGCCAGCGCACTGCTGATGGGGCTGGCGATCAACGCCATGCACTACACCGGCATGGCCAGCATGCAGATGCATCCGGCGATCACGTATATTCCGTGGCTGTTCGCGCTGTCGGTGCTCATCGCGATCAGCGTGTCGGCGCTGGCGCTGCAGATCGGCATGCGCATGCACGAGGCAGGGCGCCCGCGCTCCGGGCTGCAACTGGCAGCCAGCATCGTCATGGGCAGCGCCATCGCCGGCATGCATTACACCGGCATGGCCGCCGCGCATTTCGCGCCGGGCAGCATCTGCCGCGCTGCCCTGGTGGGCGTCGATCAGGATTACCTGGCGGCGCTCGTGACACTCGCCACAGTGTCGCTGCTGGGCATCACGCTGCTGGCCACGATTTTCGATGCGCGGCTCGCGGCGCGCAACGAGACCATCGCTGCCTCGCTCGTGGCGGCGGCCGAGCGCCAGAAGCTGTTCCTGATCGAGCAGCAGGCGCGGCTCGACGCCGAAAACGTCAGCCAGATGAAGGATGACTTCCTGGCCACGCTGTCGCATGAACTGCGCACGCCGCTCAACGCAATGTTGGGATGGTCGCAGTTGTTGCTGCAGGGCGGGCGCGACGAGGCTGCGATCAGGCGCGGCCTGGGCACGATCGAACGCAATGCACGCGCGCAGTCCGAACTGATCGAAGACATGCTCGACATGAGCCGCTTATTGGCCGGCAAGGTGCGGATCGACAGCACGTTGCTGCAGCCGCATGAGTTCATCGACGCGGCGCTCGACACGACGCGGCCGGCCGCGCTGGCACGCCAGGTGACGCTGGTCAGCCAGCTCGACGCCAGCGCCGGGCGCATCCTTGGCGACAGCGGCCGCATGCAGCAGGTGCTGGTGAATCTCTTGTCCAATGCCATCAAGTTCAGCGAGCCGGGCGGCGTGGTGTCCGTGACGCTGCGCGCCGTCGCGGGTGCCAGCGAAATCACCGTGCAGGATGCCGGCGCGGGCATCCCGGCCGCGTTCCTGCCGTTCGTGTTCGACCGTTTTCGTCAGGCCGATGCGTCGTCGACGCGGCGCCATGGGGGCCTTGGCCTGGGGCTGGCGATCGCGCGCCAGCTGATCGAGTTGCAGGGTGGCACCCTGAGCGTGGCCAGCGAAGGCGAAGGCAAGGGCGCCGCGTTCACGCTGCGCATGCCGCTGGCAAGCAGCAGTGTTGCCCCGTCCACCGACGCCCCCGCCGTCGCGGCACCGGCCCAGGGATTGCCACTGACAGCGCTCGCGCTGCAAGGCCTGACCGTGCTGGTGATCGACGATGCGCTCGATTCGCTCGAGCTCGTGCAGGCCGTGCTGGCGCCCAGCCAGGCCACGATCCTGACCGCCACTGGCGCCCAGGAAGCGCTGCGCCTGATCGGGCTGCACCGGCCCGACCTGATCATCAGCGATATCGGGATGCCGCTCATCGATGGCTTCGAGTTCATCCGCAAGGTGCGCGCGTTGCCTGACCGCCTGATCGCCAGCGTGCCCGTGATCGCGCTGACGGCGTTTTCGCGCCGCGAAGACGAGCAGAAGGTGCTGGCGGCGGGGTTCGACGAATTCCTGGCCAAGCCGCTGGTGCCGGCGGCGCTTTTGCAGACTGTGGCGGCAGTCAATGCGCGCCGTACACCGGCGCCGGCGCCGGCCGTGTAGGGCTCAGGCCGCCACGCCCGGCAGCACCAAATCAAGCTGCAGGGCGCCTTCCGGACACCGGAGGCCAGCCACGATATATGCACGGTTGCGGCCCGCTTCCTTGCCCTTGTACATGGCGCGGTCGGCCAGCGCGATGGCTTGCTGCCAGTCCATCGCTGGCGTGGGCGGCTCGTCTTCACCCGGTGCAAACGGCAGCGCAACGGCGCCGGCTGTCGCGCTGATCGCCAGGCGGGTGCCGTCGGCCAGCACAATGGGCGCGCTGGCCAGCGCATCCAGGATCCGGCGCACCAGCAGTGGCCGCTGCGCACGCGTGACGCCCTGTGAATACACGAGAAATTCTTCACCACCCCAGCGCAGCACCATGTCCGACTCGCGCAGCGTCGCACGCAGGCGCTTGCCCACTTCGACCAGCACGGCGTCGCCGGCAGCGTGGCCGTAATCATCGTTGATGCGCTTGAAGTGATCGATGTCGAGCAGCGTGAAGCAGTCGGCGGCGTCCGGCTGCGGGGCCGCCTCGCCGGTGCGGCTGCGCATGCGGTCCTGGAACGAGCGCCGGTTGTGCAGACCCGTGAGCGGATCGTGCGCCGAATGGTGGGCCAGCTCGGCGTTCAATTCCGTCAGGCGCTGGCCGGTGCGCTCGGACTTGCGGTACAGCCAGAGCACGCCTGAGCACAGCAGCAGGGCCAGTGCGGCGCCCAGCGAGGCGACTGTCTGGATCAGCGTGCGGTGCCGCAGCTCGGCGTCCTTGGCGGCGTTTTCCAGGCGCAGGCTGTCGATCTGGGCAGCGCGCTCGCGCGCCTTGAACTGTTCTTGCAGCGCAGAGACCGCCTTGTTGCGGTCATCCAGCGACAGTTGCTGCAGTACGGTTTCGCGTTCCCGCAGCGTGGCGAGCGCTTCCTTGAACCGTCCGGCGCGCTCGAGCGCATGGCTTTTCTCGCTCAGGATACGACCGAGTGTCGACAGCGCGCCGGCGCGGCGCATGGCTGCGCACACCTCGTCGACCAGGCGCATGCCTTCCTGATGGCGGCCCTGGCCGAACAGCGCAAAGCCCAGGTTCGCCGTGGCCATGTGCAGGCTGATCTTGTCCTCGCTGCTTTGCGCGGGTATCAGCGCGGCGCGGGCGGCCGTTTCAGCCTCGGCGTAGCGGCCCAGCTTGAGGTAGGCGTTGGCAATATTGCCCAGCGTATTGGCCTGAACCGATAGCAATTGATGGGTGTGCGCCAGCGCCAGCGCCCGCTCGAAGGCCACCAGCGCCGCTTCCGGCTGATCCTGTGCGACCAGCGCGCGGCCTTCGAAGAACGACGCTGCGGCGTCCAGCCGCGGCGGCAGGCGTTGTGCGCCAGCCCGGACTTCGCGCAGCGTCTCCAGCGCACGCATGGGGTCGCGCGCATTGACGTACATGCGCGCCATTGCCAGCAGGATGTCGGCTTTGCGCGGACTCCACAGGTCGGGATGGTTCTGGACCAGCTCCAGTGCGCGCAGAAAATGTTGCAACGCGCGGTCGTACTGGCCCACGGCGCTGAACGCGGCGCCCTGGAGCGCATCGAAGCCACCCTTGAATTCCAGGCTGTCGAGATCGCGGTAGCGACTGCCAAGCGTTTCCAGCAAGCCAAGCGCGGCGGCAGGATCGTTGTTTTCGATCAGGCGATAGACGCGGCCCAGGCTGGCCACGGCCAGAGTGCGCGGATCGTGCGCGACTGTCGCCAGCCGGATGATCTGTTCGTTGATGTTGTACGCTGCGCGGAGATTGCCGCCATCAACATACACCCGGCGCAGCAGGAACAGATAGCGAATCCGCACCGCGTAGGGCGCGCCGGCAATCAGCGTCGGGCCTTCCCGCACCAGCGTGGTGCGCCCCAGCGCATGATCCTGTTCGGCCAGCGCAGCGATTTCTTCGAGGCGCGCTGCCGCATGCGGCGCGGCCGCCGCGTTTGACGCGACGCCGCCAAGTGCCAGCGTCAATGCCAGCGCATTGGCCATCGCCACGCGTCGCCAGCCATCGCTGTGAGAGGCGGGCGCGGCAAGCAGGGTGGTCAGGTGGCCTGGGGTGACAATCATGGCGGGGAACAGCGGTGTGCGAACGGCGGAAGGCGGCCCATCCAATATGGGAGGAAAGCTACCACCCATTATCGAATGTTGAATTTAGGAAATCAAGAAAGGTCGGGCCGGGCGCGCTGTTTACGCAACGCTTGCCAGATTTGCCAGTGGGCACGTAAATTGCAGGAGTTTCGCCAGATTGCTTTGATTCGAGACAACATTCTGGTTATATTGGCACACCTGTAAAAAAGCTGAAAGGCGACGGGTAAGCAGCGGCGGTTTCCAGGTCAGGCAAGCCGGCCCACCAGGCAGGATCTCGGGAGTGCGCCCGCCCATCAGGCGAGCGCAGTAATGACAAGACGCGGGACCACACCATTATTTGATTGGAGAACACGTAGTGAGTATTTTTAGAACCAAGAATCTGGACGCGATGATCGCCGCAAGCGCCAAGCCCGGCGGCCTCAAGAAAGTGCTCGGCCCGACCGACCTGATCCTGCTCGGTATCGGCGCCATCGTCGGCACCGGTATTTTCGTGCTGACTGGCACCGGCGCCGTCACGGCCGGCCCCGGGCTGTCGCTGTCGTTTGTCATCGCGGCGATGGCATGCTGCTTTGCCGCGCTGTGCTACGCCGAATTCGCCTCGACCGTCCCGGTCGCCGGTTCCATCTATACCTACAGCTACGCCACGCTGGGCGAATTCGTCGCCTGGATGATCGGCTGGGACTTGCTGCTCGAGTACGGCCTGGCCACGTCGACCGTCGCGGTCGGCTGGTCGGGTTATTTCCAGTCGCTGCTGTCGGGCTTTGGCCTCGTGCTGCCGGACGCGCTGACCGCCGCCCCCGGGGCGCGCCCTGGCGTCGAGACCCTGTTCAACCTGCCGGCCTTCCTGATCATGATGGCCATCACGTTCCTGCTGTCGCTCGGCATGCGCGAGTCGGCTCGTTTGAACAACGTCATGGTGATCATCAAGATCAGTGTCGTGCTGCTGTTCATCGCCGTCGGCGTGGGCCACGTCAAGCCGGAGAACTGGCAGCCGTACATGCCTTACGGCATGACGGGCGTGATGAGCGCCGCCGCGCTGGTGTTCTTTGCCTTCATCGGCTTCGACGCCGTCACGTCGGCCGCCGAGGAAGTGAAGAACCCGGCGCGTGACCTGCCGATCGGGATCATCGGTTCGCTGATCATCTGCACCATCCTGTACGTCGTGGTCGCGGCGATCATGACCGGCATCGTGCCGCACATGGACTTCAAGGGCGTCGACCATCCGGTGTCGCTGGCGCTGCAGGTGGCCGGTGAAGACTGGGTCGCCGGCTTCGTCGACCTGGCTGCGATTCTGGGCATGAGCACCGTGATGCTGGTGATGGCGTATGGCCAGACCCGCATCCTGTTCGCGATGTCGCGTGACGGCCTGATGCCGGCGCGCCTGTCGAAGGTGCACCCGAAATACGGCACGCCATTCTTCGCAACCTGGCTGGTGGGCATCATCTTCGGCCTGATCGCTGCCGTGGTGCCACTGA
The DNA here is from genome assembly GCA_014841835.1 of Oxalobacteraceae sp. CFBP 13730. GTDB lineage: Bacteria > Pseudomonadota > Gammaproteobacteria > Burkholderiales > Burkholderiaceae_D > Telluria. The sequence goes on from JACYUQ010000002.1 coordinate 271,103, forward strand.
CGGTGCTGGCCGAGCTGGTCAATATCGGCACGCTGGCCGCCTTCACGCTGGTCTCGATCGCCGTGATCGTGCTGCGCAAGAAGCGTCCTGACCTGCCACGTGCGTTCCGTTGCCCGGCCGTGCCGTTGATCCCGATCCTGGCGATCATCTTCTGCCTGGTGCTGATGTCGTTCCTGAGCTGGCATACCTGGGTCGCGTTCGCGATCTGGCTGAGCATTGGCGCGATCGTTTACTTCGGCTATGCACGCAAGCACTCGCTGCTGAACAACACGCCACAGTAAAACGCCACAACTCGCTGCGTGTTTTGCGCCCCTGCCGGCACGGGGGCTTCATGGTAGGCTCTCGTTGGCGACGCTGTCATGGCGTTATGTGAACGAATAGCAAAGGAAACAACCATGAGTGCCATCGTGCTGGGTGGGGGCGACGCCCTCCTGATCGTCGACCCGCAGGTCGACTTCCTCCCCGGCGGCAGCCTGGGCGTCCCGCAAGGTGACGCCGTGCTGGCCCCGATCAATCGCCTGATCGACCTGTACCGCACGCATGCGTTGCCGGTGTACGTGTCGCGTGACTGGCACCCTGCGCTGCACTGTTCGTTTGCTGGTCAAGGTGGCCCGTGGCCCGTGCACTGCGTGGCCGGCAGCGACGGCGCGCGCTTTGCGCCAGGCTTGCAGCTGGACGACGCCGTGGTCGTGTCCAAGGCAACCACGGTCGACGTCGACGCATATTCGGCCTTCAATGGCACCGGCCTGGCCGACACGCTGCGTGAGCGTGGCATCCGGCGCCTGGTCGTGTGCGGACTGGCAACGGACTATTGCGTGCTCAATACGGTGCTCGACGCGCTGGCGGCAGGCTTTGATGTACTCCTTGCCACCGAGGCGATACGCGCCGTGAACGTCAACGCTGACGACGGCGACCTGGCGCTGCAGCAAATGCGCGAGCGTGGTGCAATGCCGGTACAACTGACCGGCGCCGGGCTGGTGGCAGACCTGGCGCTGGGCGCGGCAGCGTGATCAACCGGGTCAACGACTGCGTGAACCGATAATATTTTTGTAATCCCTATCTTACAGGCTCACAGCGCGCCTACCGATTTTCTTGAAACCGTTCAGCACGGATAATGCGTCACCGTCCATAGAACGCATTTCAAGAATCGAGACATGAGCCCAATGCTGTTAGCCGACGCGCCAGGCGTCCAGAATGCCCCCCTGCCTACCGGGCAGGGTGCCAGGAATCTGTACTTCTCGCTGTATGCCGACCCGGCAGCGCAGCCCGAGGTAGCCACATCGTTCATCGACGACCAGATCGCGCTTGCGCGTGAGCTGCCGGTCGATTTGCCATCGAATATCAACGATCTGCAAGCGTGGATCGAAGAGCGCACCGAGATCGTGGGGCAGGAATACCGCGATTATCTGGCGGCGCGCAAGAACGGCGCGCCGCGCCGGTACTTCGGCACGCGCGCCCATGCGCTGTATTTCATCAAGGGCGTCGCCCCGACCAAACTGGTCGATGGTGCCTGGCTGTATGGCCTGGTGCGCCAGTGGGACGACGTCGCATTCCATCCGCTGATCAAGACGTACCTGGAAGAGCTGGGCGATGGTTTGCCAGACAAGAACCACGTGACGCTGTACCGCAAGCTGCTGGCCACGCACGGCTGCGACAGCTGGGATGGTCTGAGCGACGACCATTTCCTGCAGGGCGCACTGCAACTGGCGCTGGGGCACCATGCTGAGCATTACCTGCCGGAGATCATCGGCTACAACCTCGGTTACGAGCAGTTGCCGCTGCACCTGTTGATCACATCCTACGAACTTAACGAACTGGGCATCGACCCATACTACTTCACGCTGCACGTCACGGTCGACAATTCCGCCAGCGGCCATGCCCGCAAGGCGGTGCAGTCGGTCCACGACCTGATGCCACGCGTGGGCGACCGCGATGCTTTCTGGCAGCGTGTCGTGAATGGCTATCGCCTCAACGAGCTGGGCGCGAGCACGACGTCGGTCATTGGCGAATTCGATCTGCAGGACGAGCTGGTCGACATCATGGCGGCCAAGAGTGTCGTCGGCAAGAACATGCACTCCGATTACTGCCGCGTGGCAGGCCGCTCGGTTAACGACTGGCTGACCGAGCCAGCACAGATTCCCGCATTCCTGGCAGCGCTGGAAGAAGCTGGCTGGATCAAGCGGGGTGAGCAGGTCGAGCACAGCCGCTTCTGGCGCCTGGTCGAAGGCGAGCGCGCCGAGATGTTCGGTGTCTTCAATGCCTACGAATTGCAGGTGCTGCGCGACTGGATCACCAGCCACCCTGACGGCGGCCAGGCGGCCGGCCCGCGTGTCCTGACCGCCCGTGCACGCCAGCGCACGCTCGACCAGCACGGTCTGGGCACCGAGCGCGGAACCGCATTCCCGGTGCGTGGCCTGATCCGCCGCCACACCGGTGCGGATGCGCAGGACACCGGTAACGAACTGCGGGTGCTGGAGCAGCAGGTTGCTGCCAGCAGCGGCAAGCAGGAGGCCATGGCGCTGCTGGCGCGCCTGCTCTCGCCCGAAGTGCACCACACCACGGTGGGCCTGATGGCCACCCGGATGTATACGCAACTGTTCGACGCCTGAGGCGGACGAATCGTGCACAAAGCGGCCGGACCACGTGGAGAACGTGTGCCGGCCGTCGCTTCATCAACACCATAACAAGGGAACACCAACGTGCAAATCCTGGAACAACGCTTCCTGCGCGGACCGAACGTCCACGCCGACTCACCCTGCCTGCTGTCCGTCATCGATCTGGAAGACCTGTACGGCATCTCGACCCGCGACATCCCCGGTTTCAACGAGGCGCTGCTCGCGCTGATGCCGGCACTGGGTGGCGCACTGCTGGCCGACGGCGCGCCGGGTGGTTTCGCCCAACGTCTGGCGGCTGGCACCTACCTGGGCCGCGTGGTCGAGACGGTCGCGCTTGAGCTGCAGGCGCTGGCTGGCGCGCCCGCTACCTTTGGCCGTACGCGGCCAGTGAACGGCCACCCGGGCCAGTTCCGCGTGGTCGTCGCGTACAGCAGTGAAAAGCTGGCCGAGCCGGCGTTCGATCTGGCGGTCGATCTGGTCACGGCGCTGGCGCGCGGTGAAGTGTTCGCGCTCGCGCCGCGCCTGGAAGAGCTGCGCGGTATCGCCGGGCGTTACGCGATCGGTACCAGCACGGCAGCCGTGCTGGCGGGCGCGCCCGAGCGCGGCATCCCGACCCAGCGCATCACCGAAGAAGCGAACCTGTTCCTGCTCGGCTGGGGCGTGCGCCAAAAGCGCCTGCAAGCAACGACAACGGGCGAGACCAGCTTCATCGCGGTCAAGATTGCCAGCGACAAGCAGTTGACCAAGGCGCTGCTGAAGGAAGCCGGCGTGCCGGTGCCCGAGGGTGACGTGGTCACGACCGTCGAAGCGGCGCTGCGCGTGGCGCGGCGCCTTGCGGTGCCGGTGACGCTCAAGCCGCTGGACGGCAACCAGGGCAAGGGCGTCACGGTCGCCTGCGCGACGCCCGAGGATGTGGCGCTGGCATTCGAATTTGCCCGTGGCTTCGGCCGGCGCGTGATCGTCGAACGCCATGTCGAAGGCCGCGACTACCGCGTGCTCGTGGCCTGTGGCCGCGTGGCCGCTGCCTCATGCCGCCGCCCGGCCCACGTCGTCGGCGACGGCAACCTGACGGTGCGCCAACTGGTCGAGATTGAAAACGCCAACCCGGCGCGCGGCGCCGGTCACGCGACCATCCTGACCCGCATCACGCTCGACGAACACGCGAACGACATGCTGGCGCGCCAGGGATTCGACGTCGACAGCGTGCTGCCGGTGGGCGTTACGGCCGAACTGCGCGGCAACGCGAACCTGTCGACCGGCGGCACTGCCGAAGACGTGACCGATCAACTGCCGGAGTCGACGCGCCTGTTGTGCGTGCGGGCTGCTGCCAAGATCGGCCTGGACGTGGCCGGCATCGACATCGTGTGCCAGGATATCGCGCAGCCGCTCGCGGCGCAGCGCGGCGCTGTCATCGAAGTCAATGCCGCCCCCGGTATCCGCATGCACCAGTATCCCAGCGCAGGCGAACCGCGTGATGCGGGCGACGCCATCGTCGAAGGCTTGATGGGCAAGACCGATGGACGTATTCCCGTCATCGCGCTGACTGGCACCAACGGCAAGACCACCACCACCTTGCTGGTCGCGCACGCGGCGCGCATGGCGGGCAAGGTCACCGGCGTGACGACGACCGAGGGCGTGTTCATCGACGGCAAGCAGGTCGTCAAGGGCGACTGCACCGGTTACTGGTCGGCGCGCACGGTATTGGGCGCGCCGGAAGTCGAGGTCGCGGTGCTGGAAACGGCGCGCGGCGGCATCCTCAAGCGCGGGCTGGCGTTCGATCGCTGCGACGTCGCCATCGTGCTGAACATCGCGGCCGACCATCTCGGCCTGGATGGCGTCGACACAATCGAGGATCTCGCGCAAGTCAAGGCGGTGGTGGCGCAGTCGGCCTCGAAGGCGGTGGTGCTCAATGCCGAAGACGCGCTGTGCGTGCAGATGGCGCGCCGCGTCAAGCCGGGCGCCGAAGTGCTGTTCTTCTCGATGGATCCGGATAGCCCGGTGATGCTCAAGCACCTGGAAGACGGCGGGCGCGGTGCCTATCTGCAGGATGGCGCGGTGGTGCTGGCCGATGGCCACAGCCAGCAAGCCGTACTGCGGGTGGAAAGCATGCCCATCTCGTTCGGCGGCCTGGCGCGTTTCAACATCGCCAATGCACTGGCCGCGGCTGCCGGTCTGATGGCGGCCAACTTCAACCATCTGCAGATCGCCGCCGGCCTGTCGACCTTCGTCTCGAACGGCCGCACGAACCCGCTGCGCACGAATATGTTCGACGTGCGCGGCGTGACGGTGATCGTGGACTACGCGCACAACCCGGCCGCCTACGCTGCCATGGCCGACATGGCGCGCGGCATGCTGCCGGGGCAATTGATCGGCATCGTGACCGCACCCGGAGACCGCCGTGACACCGACCTGGAGCAAATTGGCCGCGTCTGCGGCGAGCGCTTCGATGAGCTGGTCGTCTACGAATCGCAAAGCCGCGGCCGCGTGCCGGGCGAAACGGTCGACCTGATCCTGGCCGGCGCCGAGGAAGTCGTCGGCATCAGCGACACGCTGCACCGCGAACTGGACGTGGGCGACGCCATTCGCCTGGGCCTGAGCCTGTGCAAGCCGGGCGACGTCCTGATCTTCGCCTGCGGCTCGTCCCTGCAAGTCTTCGTCGACGCCATCCGCGTCACTGACCCCGAAAGCGCCGACTTGATCGCCGCCCAAACGGCCTAACCCGAAGATCACGAACAATTAGGGTCAGAGTAGAATTATTGAGCAATTTCTCACGGTGTAAGCAGGCTCAGCTCATGCGGGCTTGCTCATTCGAAAAAGTTGTCAAAGAATTCGACACTGACCCTAATTGTTCAGTTTCTTCAGGTTGGGTGGCAAGGCAATAATTAATTGGGGTCAGTGTCGAATTATTTTGCAATTGATTCGGAGAAGCCCAAGATGCATGAAAAACGGCCCACGTGGGGCCGTTTTTTTATGCCTTTAGATTGCGGCGGCTTCGATCTTGTTGGCCAAGTCGGGGCGGGTGGGGCGGAGGGCTTCCGTGAGTTCGGAGATGGATGAGCCGCAGCCGAACACCAGGACATCGCCCGGCACGCAGCGTGACAGGCCCAGGCGGATTGCGCGGTGGACGTCGTGCTCGATCTGCAAGTCGTCCGATGCGATCCTTGCCAGTTGTGCACCGTGGGCGATCAATCGCGCCGCGTCGCCCTTTGCGCGCCCTCGGGCTTCGCTGTCGTAGACGACCAACTCGTCGAAGCCGGCGGCGCAGGTGCGGCCAATGTCGATCAGGTCGGCGTCGCGTCGGTCGCCCGGTGCGGCGACCACGCCGACCAGACGGCCAGCGGTCATCGCGCGCGCCATCTCGGCCAGCGCGGCGTAGGCGGCGCAGTTGTGGGCATAGTCCACGACCACCGTCACACCGTCGACGTCGAACAGGTTCGAGCGCAGCGGATTGTGCTTGCTGTCCGAGACGAACCCGCGCAGTCCTGCAGCGATGTCGCGGTTGCTGAAACCGCTCGCCATCAGTGCCGCGGCGGCTGCCATCGCGTTGGCGATGTTGTAGCGCGCATGCCCGCCCAGCGAGACTGGCATCGCCCGCACATCGAGCAACGCCTCGTGCCGCACGCCGCCTGCCAGCACGATCGTCGAGTCCTGCAGGTACACGCCGCGGCCACCTTGTTCGATGTGTGGGACCAGCACCGGATCTTCGGCGTCCAGCGCGAAATAGATGACCTCGACGCCCTCGGCCAGAGCAGCCGCCATCGCCACGCAATGGGCATCCTCGGCGTTGAGCACCACTGCGCGCGTCGCCCTGGCTGCCACGACGGCCTTGACCCTGGCCAGATCGGCGATCGTGTCGATGCCATCCAGTCCCAGGTGATCGGCCGAGACATTCAGCACCACCGCCACGTCGCAGCGGTCGTACGCCAGGCCGCGCTTGAGGATGCAGCCGCGCGCCGTTTCCAGTACCGCGAAATCCACATCCGGCGAACCCAGCACGCTGCGCGCCGAATGGTAGCCGGTGCAGTCGCCTTCATACGCCAGCTGCCCGTCCAGGTACACGCCGCTGGTGGTCGTCACACCGGTGCGCAGGCCGGCCAGGCGCACCGCGTGCTCGATCAGCAGGCTGGTAGTGGTCTTGCCATTGGTGCCGGTGACGGCGACCACGGGAATGCGGCCGTCGTCAGCGCCGAACAGGGATTCGACGATGGCGTCACCGGCATCGCGCGCCGCGCCGCGGCTCGGGTACTGGTGCATGCGGATCCCCGGCGCCGCATTGACTTCGATGACGCCGCCACGCTGTGCATGCAAGGGCAGGGCGATGTCGTCGCAGATGATGTCGATGCCGGCGATGTCCAGGCCGATGGTGCGCGCAGCGCGGATGCAGATGTCGCGCGTTTCTTCCGGCAGCAGGTTGGTCACGTCTTCGGCGGTGCCGCCAGTGGACAGGTTCGCGTTGCCGCGCAAGTCGACGCCGATGCCGGCCGAGAGGACGGTACCGAGCTCGTAACCCTGGCTGGCCAGCGTCTCGATTGCCAATGCATCGAGGGGAATTTTGGTGAGGATGTTCGTGTGCCCGTCGCCGCGCGCCGGATTGCGGTTCTCAAGTTCGACCAGCTCGCGGATCGTCGAGTGGCCATCCCCCGTCACGCCCGGCGGGCGCCGCCACGACGCGGCGGCGATGCGGCCACCCGTGACCAGCACGCGGTAGTCGCGCCCTTCCAGGTGCTGCTCGACGATCACGCGGCGACCGTGAAGCCGCGCGTGCTCGAACGCGCGTTCCACGCTGCCCGGTGTCGCGCAATTGACCGTCACTCCCTTGCCCTGGTTCGCGTCCAGTGGCTTGACCACCACCGCACATCCCAGGCGCCGCGCGACGCGCTGGGCCGCCGCGCTCGTGGTCACGACCTCGCCACGCGGCACCGGTACACCAGCTTGGGCCAACAGGGTCTTGGTCAGGTGCTTGTCGCTGGCGATGCTCACCGCGATCGAGTTGGTGGCGCCGGTGATGGTCGCCTGCAGGCGTTGTTGCCGGCTGCCCCAGCCCAGCTGGAACAGGTTGGCACCGTCCGTCAGCCGGCGCGATGGAATCCCGCGCCGGTGCGCCGCATCGAGCACGGCGCCGGTGCTGGTGCCGATCGCATGCTCCTGCGCGAGTTCGTGCAGCGCCGCCACGGCGGCATCGAGATCGAACGGTTCATCGCGCGTCAGTGCGGTCAGCAGCTTGACGCCGGTGCGCAGCGCTTCACTCGCCACTTGCTCGACACCATAGCCGCACACGATGCGGCGGCGCTGTTCGTGGCCAAGCACTGCCAGCGTCGCACTGTGCTCTCCAGGGATGCCCGCCAGACGCTGAAGTTCCATGATCACGTGTTCGAGCGCGTCAACGGGCAGGGCGTCGTCGGACAAGCGCACGGCCGCTGCAGCAGGCAGCTCTGGCATCAATGCCAGCAGGCGCGCACCGAACCCGCGTCCCTTCGTATTCAGATTGTCGACCACCGCCATCAGGCACGGCGTCTCGGCATACAGGTTCGGGCCCCGCAGCAGGCGCTTTTCAGTGATCTTCATGAGAGGGGCGTGCGCTTCGTGACGATCTGCAGGAAGTCCAGCAGCGAAGCAGGAATGCGTCTGCCGACCTGTTCGTCGCCAATCGGCAGCGAATACTTGGCGCCGGCAGGCAGCAGGTGCAGCCGCACGTCGATCAGTTCCGGGATGGCCCGGTCCTTGATTTCGGCGACGTTGCTGCTCATCGAGCGACCGTCGACAACGGTCACTGCGCCTTCGCCCAGCACTTCGATGCCCACGCCGCGCTCGATCACGAGCGCCGTGTCTTCGTCGATGCCGATGCCTTGCAGGTACGGGTTCTGCGCGACGATCGACAACAGGCGCGACAAACGCTGTCGCTCCGAGAAATGCTGGTCGACCACCACGCGATGCAAAAATCCGAGGCCCGCGCCCAGGCTGACGGAGCCTTTTTCAGGCAGCAGGTCGGTGCGGCCCTGCGCGAGCATGTGGCCCGACATCGCCGATGCACCGGCGCTGGTGCCGCCGATGGTCGCGCCACGCACTTTGAGGGCCGCGTGCATCTCGGCGTCCAGCGCCGTGCCACCAATCAGCGCGAGCAGGCGTTTCTGGTCGCCGCCCGTCATGAAGATGCCGTCGGCTTCGGCGACCTGGCGCACGAAGTTTTCGTCGTTGGCGTCGTCACGGCTCGTGATTTCGAGGTGGCTGCGCTGCGTCACCCCAAGTGCGCCGAAGGCATCATCGTAAATATGCCACATCTCGTCGGCGATCTGGCTGGCGGCCGTGATCACGACGATGCGGGCATTGACGCCGCCGGCCAGTTCGACAAAGCGCGACAGGATCTGCATGTCGTGCTGGCGGTCTTCGTGGCCGCCGATGATGACGAGGTGGCCGTTGCGCGGTACGTTCAGTGTTGGGTTCATCGTTGTACCATTTTCGAAGTGGGCATATCACTGTTGCTGAAGGCGCCGGCATCCGTGCGGCTGACCGCAATCAGGCCGACCTTGATGTCCGGCGTGAACAAAGCCACGCCGCGCTGCAGCGCGTCCATCAGCGGGATGCCATCGGCAATCCAGCCATACACGGTGCGCGCCAGCAGGTGGCGCACGATCTGCTCACCGATCCCGGTGGCAGCGACGGCGCCTTCCGGCCCGGCAAAGAAACCGCTGCCGATGATCGGCGCGTCGCCGACGCGGCCCAGCAGCGCCGGCGCCGTACCGCCGCTCGAACAGGCCACGGCAAAGTGGCCATCGGCGCCGCGTACGACTGCGCCAACGGTGTCGCAGGCCACGCCTTCGGGCAGTCGCATGGGGGTATTGTAATTCCAGTAGTGCTCGATCAGGCTGCGGTCCAGGCCCGGCATCACCGGCATCGACCCGGCCAGTTGCGCGAGCAGCTTGCGGTGCGCCGTGCGCTGGCGTTCCGAGACGGGGGCGGCGTCCGGCATGCCGATCGTGCGTGCGAAACGACCCGCGCCTTCGCCGACGAGCAGCCAGTGCGGCGTGTCGGCCACGGCGCGCGCCAGATGTACCGGATTCGGCACCGCCTGCACGCAGGCGACGGCGCCCAGGCGACCGCGCGTGTCCATGATCGCGGCGTCCATTTCGACGGTGGCGCCATCCAGGCCCAGCACCGAGCCGATGCCGGCGTTGAAGCGACCATCGTCTTCCATCATGGTCACCGCGCCGATGGCGGCGTCAAGCGCATCGCCGTTGATTTCGAGTTGCGCCAGTGCGCGCCGCGCTGCGAGCACGCAACCATCTTCATGGTCGCGCGTCGTGCCAGCACCGCCGTGGACAACGACGGCGCCAGCGTGGGGGGTATTGCTCATGCGGTCAATCTTTCGTCTTTATTGTTGTAATCGCCAGCTTGCAGCGCCGACAGCGCCAGCGGCGCATTGATGAGCAGATTATCCGGTGTTCGCGACGGGCGCCGTATCGGTACGCTCGCCGCCTCCCTGTAAGAGCTTGCTTACAGGACGACGTCGCCTGTCTGCCACAGCCGGGATCGCGCAAAGCGATACCGCACGGAATCTGTTACCATACCGCCCCTTCAAGATAAAGGTTCCTATGGTGCACGCTTGCGGCGTTGACTTCGGCACGTCAAATTCCACGGTCGGCTGGTATCGGCCCGGCATGATGCAATCCGCCCCAACGGCGCTCTTGACCCTCGAGGACGGCAAGCCCACGCTGCCGTCGGTGGTGTTCTTCAATGCCGACGACGACCGCGTCAGCTATGGCCGCGCCGCGCTTGCGGAATATCTCGAAGGCTATGAAGGTCGCCTGATGCGCTCGCTGAAAAGCCTGCTCGGCACAAGCCTGATCGATGGCCAGACCGAGGTCGCGGGCCGTTCGGTCTCGTTCCGTTCGCTGCTGGCCCAGTTCATCGGCGAGGTCAAGCACCGCGCCGAAACACAGGCCGGCCAGTCGTTCCAGAGCGCCGTGTTCGGGCGCCCCGTGTTCTTCATCGACGACGATGCCCAGGCCGACCAGCTGGCCGAGGATACGCTGCTCGACGTGGCGCGCTCGGTGGGCTTTCGCGACATCGGCTTTCAGTACGAGCCGATCGCTGCCGCCTTCGATTACGAATCGCGCATTGACCGCGAAGAACTGGTCCTGATCGCCGACATCGGCGGCGGTACCTCCGACTTTTCACTGGTGCGCCTGGGCCCCGAGCGCGCCGGCCGGCCCGATCGCCGCGACGATATCCTGGCCAACGGCGGCGTGCACATCGGCGGCACCGATTTCGACAAGTACCTGAGCCTGGCGAGCGTCATGCCGCTGCTCGGCTACGGCAGCAAGCTGCGCTCGGGCGCCGAGATCCCGTCGAGCTACTACTTCAACCTGGCCACCTGGCACACGATCAACCAGGCCTACACGCGCAAGAGCGTGACGCAGCTGGCCGACCTGGCGCGCGACGCGGCCGAACCGGCGCGCATCGCGCGCCTGCAGAACCTGATCGAAGACCGCGCCGGTCACTGGCTGGCGATGCAGGTCGAGGGCGCCAAGATCGCGCTGTCCGACGCCGACATGGTCAACCTGCAGCTCGATCGCCTGTCGCCGCCCGAGTCTCTCGACATCGCGCGTGCGCAGTTCGAAGCGGCGATCGCGCAGCTGGTCGAGCAGGTCGCCACCACGGTCGGCAAGCTGTTCGCCGATGCGGGCGTCAGGCCGGCCGACGTCGATACGGTCTTTTTCACAGGTGGTTCGAGCGGCGTGGGCTTGCTGCGCGCGCGGATTGGTGCGATGGTGCCGGATGCGCGCCGCGTCGAGGGCGACCTGTTCGGCAGCATCGGCACCGGCCTGGCGCTCGACGCGCTGCGCAAGTTCGGCTGACGCGCCGCTGGAACAGCACACAAAGGAGCAAGGATGAGTATGTACGACCGACCGCTGGTGATGCTCGACTTCGAGACCACCGGCCTGTCGCCCGACATGGGCGATCGCATCACGGAAGTGGCGGCACTGCGCATCGTCGGCGGTGAAGTCACCGAGCGCTATGTTTCCCTCGTCAACTGCGGCGTGCGCGTGCCGTCGTTCATCACGGCCCTGACCGGCATTACCCAGCAGATGGTCGACAGCGCACCACCGGCACACCAGGTCGTGCCCGAGCTGATCGACTTCATCGGCGGCGACGTGCTGTCGGCGCACAATGCCAGCTTCGACGAAAAGTTTCTGAAAGCCGAAGGCGCGCGCCTGGGCCGTACGACGCAGCACATGGGTCTTGTGTGCTCGCTGAAGCTGTCGCGGCGCCTGTTCCCGGGTCTGGTCAGCTACAAGCTGGGGCAGCTGTCGAGCCAGCTCGGCATTCCGTTTGCCGGTACCGCCCACCGGGCCGAGGCCGATGCCCAGGTGGCGGCCGACGTGCTGCTGCATGCTGCGCGTCACCTGGGCCGCACCTGCGGCATCGAGCGCGTCGAGCCGAGCCTGCTGGTCTCGATCAACAAAGTCGCTGCCGCCAAGATTCCGGTATTTCTTGAAAAATACGCGGCCACCGTGCGCGAACGCCAGATGGCCGCTGTGCTCAATGGCAGCTGATTGCGCCTGACGCCCTGATTGTGCGCTCGCAAACCGCTCATCCCCGATCTACTTAAACTTTTGGCAATGGAACCGGCTGCGCCTGCAGCCGTTCGCCCGACTTGCCGAAAGGATCTGGATGAGCTCCGACCATGCCGCCCGCGCCGGCGCCGCGACGTTCTCCTGGTATCACCGCGCTGCCTGGCGCGGCAACCCGTATGCCCAGTTCAACCTGGCCCAGCTCTACCTGCGCGGCCACGGCGTCGGACGCGACGACGCACAGGCCGCCGCCTGGCTGGCGCGGGCGGCGGCCAGCGGTCTGGCCTATGCCCAGAACCATCTGGGCGCGCTGTATTACAGCGGTCGCGGCGTCCATCCCGACCACGTTCTTGCAGCGCGCTGGTTTCTGCGGGCAGCGCAGCAGGGCGACCGCTCGGCGCAATACAATCTGGGGCTGCTGTACCGCAAGGGTCGCGGTGTGACCCGATCGCACACGGCCGCGCTGACCTGGTTCTACCGGGCGGCCGAGCAGGGCATGGCGCGTGCCCAGGCGCAGCTGGCGCACGGCTACCTGCACGGGCTGGGCGTCACGATCAGCCATCCGCTGGCGATGGCGTGGTACCGCAAGGCCGCGCTGCAGGGGCACGTGGCCGCGCAGGTCCAGCTCGCGCACATGTATGCACGCGGCCTGGGCGTGGCGGTCAGCAGCGCGCAGGCGCTGTACTGGTTCCGTCATGCGGCTGGCGCCGGCAACCCCGTCGCACAGCGGGCGCTCGGTCTGCTGTAGGCCGCGGGCGGGCGGTTTGCACTGCTGTCGTTTCGCGCTATGATGCCCTGCGGCCACAAGCCGACCTCATCATTCACAGACCGAGAACAACATGCACATGAAACTTGCCACGCTTGCCGCCGTGTTGGCCACGACCTTCAGCGCCAACCCGGCGCTCGCACAAAGCTGTTCCACCAAAGGCACCGCGCCCACCTACCCGGTGAGCAAGAAAGTCGACCAGACCGACAACTACCACGGCACCGTGGTCGCCGATCCGTACCGTTGGCTCGAAGACGCCAACAGCGCCGAAACGAAGGTATGGGTCGATGCCCAGAACAAGGTGACCCAGGCGTACCTGGCCCAGATCCCGCAACGCGAAGCGATCCGCCAGCGCCTGACGCAGCTGTGGAACTACGAGCGCTACAGCGTGCCGGGCAAGGAGGGCGGCCGCTACTTCTACACGCGCAACGACGGGCTGCAGAACCAGTCGGTCCTGTACACGCTGAAAAACCTGAATGACGAGCCGCGCCTGCTGCTCGACCCGAACACGCTGGCCGCCGACGGTACGGTCGCCCTGGCCGGCACCGAAGTGAGCCCCGACGGCAAGCTGCTGGCCTACAGCATCGCGGCATCGGGCTCGGACTGGAACGAGATCAAGCTGCGCGACATCGAGACCGGCAAGGACCTGCCGGACCACATCAAGTGGGTCAAGTTCTCGAGCACCGCCTGGACGAAAGACGGCAAGGGCTTCTTCTACAGCCGCTACGACGAGCCGAAAGAAGCGACCAAGCTGGCCGACGTGAATTACTTCCAGAAGCTGTACTACCACCGCATCGGCACCCCGCAAAGCGCCGACACGCTCGTGTACGACCGCGCCGACCAGAAGGAATGGGGCTTCGGCGGCCGCACCACCGATGACGGTCGTTACCTGATCATCACCACCACCAAGGGTACCGCGCCGAAGTACCGCGTGTCGTACAAGGATTTGTCGAAGAAGGACGCAAAAGTGGTCGACCTGATCGACAACTTCGACGCCGGCTACGACTTCATCGACAACGTCGGCAGCGTGTTCTACTTCAGCACCGACCGCAAGGCGCCCAAGAAGCGCGTGATCGCCATCGACGTGAGCAAACCGGCAGAGGCCAACTGGAAAGAGATCGTCGCCGAAAGCGCCGACACGCTGACCGGCGCCGACATCGTCAACAACCAGCTGGTGCTCGAGTACCTGAAGGATGCCCGCAGTGTCGTGCGCGTGGTCTCGCTCGAGGGCAAGCCGGTGCGCGAGATCGCGCTGCCGGGGATCGGCACCGTCGCCGGCCTGTCGGGCAAGCGTGGCGACACCGAGACCTTCTATTCGTATACCAGCTTCACCAGCCCGACCACGATTTACCGCCTGAACATGACGACGGGCCAGAGCACCGTGTTCCGCCAGCCGAAGGTCGCGTTCAATCCGGCCGACTATGAAACACGCCAGCAGTTCTACACGAGCCGCGACGGTACCAAGGTCCCGATGTTCATCGTGTCGAAGAAGGGCCTGAAGATGACTGGCCAGAACCCGACCTACCTGTACGGCTATGGTGGTTTCAACATCTCGCTGACGCCGGGCTTCTCGCCGGCCAACCTGGCATGGATGGAAATGGGCGGCGTGTATGTCGTGGCCAATCTCCGCGGTGGTGGCGAATACGGCGAAGCCTGGCACCAGGCCGGTACCAAGCTGCAAAAGCAGAACGTGTTCGACGATTTCATCGGCGCGGCTGAGTGGCTGGTGGAGAACAAGGTCACGTCGCCTCAGAAGCTGGCCATTGGCGGCGGCAGCAACGGGGGCCTCCTAGTCGGCGCGGCGACGACGCAGCGGCCGGACCTGTTCGCGGCCGCGATTCCGTCGGTGGGTGTGATGGACATGCTGCGCTTCCACAAGTTCACGATCGGCTGGGCCTGGACCTCGGACTACGGTTCGTCCGAGAACCCGGAAGAATTCAAGGCGCTGGTCAAGTATTCGCCGCTGCACAACCTGAAGGCCGGCACCTGCTATCCGGCGACGATGGTGACGACGGCCGACCACGATGACCGCGTGGTCCCGGCGCACAGCTTCAAGTACGCGGCCGCTGCCCAGGCAGCGCAGGCCGGCAGCGCGCCGATCCTGATCCGCATCGACACCAAGGCGGGTCACGGTGCGGGCAAGCCGACGGGCAAGCAGATCGAGGAAGTGGCGGATCGCTGGGGCTTCCTGTCGCGCGAGCTGCACATGAATGACGCCGCCGTAACGGCTGCCGGCGCCAAGTAATACCGGGCGCATGCAAACAAGGCCGCCGGAGCGATCCGGCGGCCTTGTTGTTTTGTGTGTCTGTCGTCTGGTGCTTCGATTACCGGTGCACGACCACCAGCACCGCCTTGGCCTCGGTCTTGCCCGTATTACGGATCACGTGATTCTGGTCGGCCGGGTAGCGCGCCGTCGCGCCGTGGCGCACCTTTTTCTTTTCAAGCCCCACCTCCAGTTCCACGGTCCCCGTGATCACCGTCAGGTGCTCGCCCGTGCCGGGATCATGCGCCTGCGACGCCAGTTCGCCACCGGGCGCCAGCGTCAGCTCATACCATTCATACTTGCCTGCCAGGTCCATCGGACCGAGGATGCGCAGGCAATAGCCGGCGTGTGCGCCGGGCAGGGTGGGGATTTCGTGCGCGTCGACCAGCCGAATGAGTTCTGTCGGGCGTACCTCGGACGACAGCAGCTCGCTGATCTGCACGCCCAGTGCATTGGCCAGGCGCCAGGTGATCGCGATGGTGGGGTTAGCTTTCTCGCGCTCGATCTGCGACAGCATCGATTTCGACACGCCGGCAATGCGCGACAGGTCCTCGAGCGTCAGGCCACGGGCCAGGCGCAGGCGTTGCAGTGTGGCGCCGACTTCGGGTGGCGCGTTGTTGGTTGAAATTGTATTCATTGCCGCATAAGGTTATAAGGACCGGCTTGCCAAGTCGATTGGGCACGGGTAATATCCACTATATTGAATCTTTGTTCGATATACAGGATAAGTCTTCTACATCGAACAAACCCACGGTACAGCATCCGCCAACTGCCGGTCAAGCCGGACCATCCACGGAACAGGAAAAACACCATGAGCGACCAGACTTTCTACAGCGGCCTGCAGCAAAAACTCGACACCTTGCGTAGCGACGGCTTGTTCAAGCCGGAACGTGTGCTGGCTTCGCGCCAGGGCGCCGAAGTGGTCGCTCAGGATGGCCGCACCCTGATCAATATGTGCGCCAACAATTACCTGGGCCTGGCGGGCGATCCGGCAACCCAGCAAGCCGCCGCCGCCGCACTGGAAAAATACGGCTACGGCCTGTCGTCGGTGCGCTTCATCTGCGGCACGCAGACCGTGCACAAGGAACTGGAAGCAGCGCTGTCGACATTTCTGGGTACCGAAGACACGATCCTGTACGCCGCCGCGTTCGACGCCAACGGCGGCGTGTTCGAGCCGCTGTTCGACGAGAACGACGCGATCATCTCGGACGCGCTGAACCACGCGTCGATCATCGACGGCGTGCGCCTGTGCAAAGCAGCGCGCTATCGCTACGCCAACAACGACATGGCGGACCTTGAAAAGCAGCTGATCGCCGCCACCGAAGCCGGCAAGCGCCACAAGATCATCGTCACCGACGGCGTGTTTTCGATGGACGGTACGATCGCCCAGCTGGACAAGATCGTCGCACTGGCCGAGCAGTACGGCGCGCTGACGATGATCGACGAGTGCCACGCATCGGGCTTCATGGGCGCGACCGGCCGCGGCACGCACGAACACTGCGGCGTGATCGGCAAGATCGACATCATCACCGGCACGCTGGGCAAGGCCCTGGGCGGCGCAATGGGCGGTTTCACGTCGGGCAAAAAGGAAGTGATCGAGACGCTGCGCCAGAAATCGCGCCCGTACCTGTTCTCGAACACGCTGGCGCCGATGATTGCCGGCGCCTCGCTCGCGGTACTCGAGCGCATTTCGAAGTCCACTGAACTGCGCGACCGCCTGATGGAAAACACCGCGTACTTCCGCGCCGAGATCGAGCGCATCGGCTTTACCATCAAGCCGGGCACGCACCCGGTGGTGCCGGTGATGCTGTTTGACGCGCCGGTCGCGCAGAAATTCGCGGCGCGCATGTTCGAACTGGGCGTGCTGCTGTCGGGCTTCTTCTATCCGGTGGTGCCGATGGGGCAGGCGCGCGTGCGCGTGCAGCTGTCGGCCGCGCACACCCGCGAACAGCTGGACGTTGTGCTCAAGGCATTCGAACAAGCCGGCCGCGAGCTGGGCATCATCAAGCAACAATAAATAATAAATACACAGCAAGGAAACACAGCATGGAACGCATCCTCATCATCGGCGCCAATGGCCAGATCGGCAGTGAACTGGTCAGCGCGCTGGCCGAGCGCCACGGCGCGCAGAACGTCATCGCGTCGGACATCGGCGAGAACAACCTGTACGGCGCCGCGCGCTATACCCGCCTGAACGTGCTGGACAACGACGCGCTGGCAAGCCTGATCGCCGACGAAGACATCACCCAGGTCTACCAGCTGGCCGCCATGCTGTCGGCCACCGGCGAAAAGGCGCCGCTCAAGGCCTGGAGCCTGAACATGGATGGCCTGCTCAACATCCTCGAGATCGCGCGCGAACGGGGCGAGGCCGGCAAGCCACTGAAAGTCTTCTGGCCATCGTCGATCGCCGCCTTCGGCCCGAACACGCCGGGCGAACAGACGCCGCAGTTCACGATCATGGACCCGACCACGATCTACGGCATCAGCAAGCTGGCCGGCGAGCGCCTGTGCGAGTACTATCACAGCAAGTATGGTGTGGACGTGCGCAGCATCCGCTACCCCGGCATCATCAGCTACAAGTCGCCACCGGGCGGCGGCACCACCGACTACGCGATCGCGATCTTCCATGCGGCGCTGCGCGGCGAGACCTACGAATGCTTCCTCGGCCCCGAAACCACGCTGCCGATGATCTACATGCCCGACGCGATCCGCGCCACCATCGAACTGATGGAAGCGCCCGCCGAACAGGTGGCGATCCGTTCGTCTTACAACGTGGCCGGCGTCTCGTTCAACCCGCGCGAACTGGCCGCTGCCATCCAGAAGGCGCGCCCCGGTTTCGCCATCGCCTACGAGCCGGACAGCCGCCAGCAGATCGCCGATTCGTGGCCGAAAAGCCTGGAAGACAGCCGCGCGACGGCCGACTGGGGCTGGCAATCGCGTATCGACATCGACGAGATGGTCGACTCGATGCTGGCCAATATCGATGTCGGCATCAAGGCAGCAGCGTAAGACCTCGCCTCACAATAAAAAAGCAGGAGACACAAGATGGACATGAGCGTGTTTGATTTGTTCAAGATCGGCATCGGCCCGTCGAGTTCCCACACGGTGGGGCCGATGGTCGCGGCGCGCCGCTTTCTGCTCGAGAGCGGCATGCTGGACCAGGCGGTCGGCGTCGAGGCGCACCTGTATGGTTCGCTGGCGCTGACGGGCGTCGGCCACGCGACCGACAAGGCGGTCATTCTCGGCCTGATGGGCGAGACGCCGCAGGAACTCGATCCAGCGTCGGTCGACGACAAGCTCGATCTCGCCGCGCTCGATGGACAGATCGCACTGCTGGGCATCAAGACGGTGCCGTTCGACGCCCGTATCCACCTGGTCTGGCACAAGGCATCGACGCTGCCCGAACACCCGAACGGCATGCGCTTTGTGCTGCAGCTGCGTGACGGCAGTATCATCGAACGCATCTATTATTCGGTTGGCGGCGGCTTCATCACGGCGGCCGGCGAAGCGCAGGCGCGCACTGCGGAACCTGTCGGCACCCCGGTGCCGTACCCGTTCGACACGATGGTCCAGCTGCTCGAGCACGGCCGCACGCACGGCTTGACGATCCCGCACATGCTGCGCGCGAACGAGCGCGTGCGCATGAGCGACACTGATCTGGATGCCGGCCTGGATCGCCTGTGGCGCGTGATGCGCGACTGTATCTGCCAGGGCCTGAAGACGGAAGGGCGCCTGCCGGGCGGCCTGAACGTGCGCCGCCGCGCGGCAGCCCTGTGGAAACAGGCGCAGGAAACGCAGCCCCAGAACGCCTTGCCGCACGACGCCGTGCAGCAGGTCAGCCTGTACGCGATGGCCGTCAACGAAGAAAACGCCGCCGGCGGCCGCGTCGTCACGGCGCCGACCAACGGCGCGGCCGGCATCATCCCGGCCGTGCTGCGCTACTACGCCGAAGACTGCCGCCCGATCGATCCGCAGCGCGGTGTGCGCGACTTTTTGCTCACATCGGCCGCGATCGGCATGCTGTGCAAGAAGAACGCCTCGATCTCGGGCGCTGAAGTGGGTTGCCAGGGCGAAGTTGGCGTGGCGTGCGCGATGGCGGCAGCGGGCCTCGTTGCTGCGCTGGGCGGCACCAATGAGCAGATCGAGAACGCGGCCGAAATCGGCATCGAACACCATCTGGGCATGACGTGCGACCCGATCGGCGGCCTGGTGCAGATTCCGTGCATCGAGCGCAACGGCATGGGCGCGATCAAGGCGATCACGGCGGCATCGCTGGCGCTCAAGGGCGATGGCGTGCACTTCGTGAGCCTGGACAGCGTGATCGAAACGATGCGCCAGACGGGTGCCGACATGCAGGTCAAGTACAAGGAAACGTCGCTCGGCGGCCTGGCCATCCACGTCGTGACGGTCAATCACGCCGCCTGCTGAGCTTATTGCTAATTCAGGCAAGTTCGGCAATGGCGCAGTCAGCATTACGTATTGATGACTCTGATTGCGATGCACAGCAATTGTTCTGGTGAACGTACTCTCTCGCCATGCAGAGTCCAGCGCCAACCCAGATAGTTGGCGAGATAGCGCGACGCCACACCGCGAAAGCCCCGCAACCAATCCTTGAAGCGCTGATGATAGGCATTCACGTTTTGCACGTGAATGGCCAGGCTGCCCAGGCGCCTGGCCCGCACCCCCGCACGCAGATTGACGGTCTCGTGCGTGATCCCGTGCTTGCGTGCAAAAGCCCTGTAGGCGACATGGCTGTCGCTGACCAGAAAGGACTGGGGATCAAGTCTGGGCAGCAAGTCGCGTTCGAGCTGCGCGGCCGTCAATGCGCCGCGGCCCGTGACGGCATCGACCGTGCGTCCGTTGCGGTCACGCGCCACCAGAATACAGTCGAGTTCTCCGGAAATGCCGGGCCTGGCGGCGCGGCCACCCCGCCGCCGCGCGGGCCGGTCGAGCGCGCGCGAACCTTTCTGCGATTCGAGCAGAAAGGTTTCATCGGCTTCGACGATGCCGTTCAGGGTCGTCGGCCGGTCGAGCTTGATCCAATGCAGGAAGCGGTGGCGCCAGCGGAACGCCGTGTTGCGGTGCACGCTAACCAGGTCTGCCGCCTTGCGTACAGGCAGTGAATCGAGCAGAACTTGTGAATAGGCGAGCCACTTGGCCTTGTGCCTGAGCCTCGCCAGAGGCGTGCCGGTGAGGTCATTGAAGGTGCGTCCGCAATCGCAGCACCGGAAGCGTTGCAGGTCGTTGGCGAACCCGTGCCGGTTACAGCGCACGCTGCCACAGCGGGGGCAACAGCGGCCCGGCGACCTGGCGTGCGCGATGAGTGCGACGACCTGGTCGAGCCCGGCGGCAGGGTGCAAGGCATCCAGCACCTGCCGGCGCTGCGGTACGTTCAGCAATGGCAAGTTGGCGAACCAACGCGTGAAACGGGGTGCTTTCATGCTCGACTCCTGGCGCTGACGACAGGGGTTGGACCACGAAAGTGCTCATCAGTTCACAGCTCGGCACTATTTAACGTTGACTGCGCCTCGGCAATCGTTGGGCGGCCAGGGCATCGGCCGCCCAATTTTATTGGGTGACATGACTTTTTTGCAGCACAGCATACAATTTCTCTGGCTCCTACTATAATTGACGATCCACCCGAGCCAACTGGATCTACAACCGTATGCACTATGTGTCCACCCGCGCGACGAGCGCGTCCGCAGCACGCAATCCCGAGAACTTCTGTGACATCCTGCTCGGCGGCCTCGCCCCGGACGGCGGCCTGTACCTGCCAGCCGAGTACCCGCAGGTCACGAGCGCCGAGCTTGACGCGTGGCGCACGCTGTCGTACGCCGACCTGGCCTTCGAGATCCTGCGCAAGTTCGCCACCGATATCCCGGATGCGGACCTCAAGGCCATCACGACGCGCACCTACACGCCCGCCGTGTACTGCAACGCGCGTGCCGGCGAGTCCGCTGCCGAGATCACCCCGCTGCGCGTGCTGGAAGACGGCCGCAATGGCAAGCTGATCCTGCAGGCGCTCTCGAACGGCCCGACGCTGGCGTTCAAGGACATGGCAATGCAGTTGCTCGGCAACCTGTTCGAGTATGCGCTGGCCAAACACAGCGACGAACTGAACATCTTCGGCGCGACCTCGGGGGACACCGGCAGCGCCGCCGAATACGCGATGCGTGGCAAGAAGGGCGTGCGTGTGTTCATGCTGTCGCCGCACGGGCGCATGAGCGCATTCCAGACCGCGCAGATGTTCAGCCTGCAAGACCCGAACATCTTCAATATCGCCGTCAAGGGCAACTTCGACGATTGCCAGGACCTGGTCAAGGCGGTGTCGAACGACCTCACGTTCAAGGCGCGCCAGAAGATCGGCACCGTCAATTCGATCAACTGGGCCCGTGTCGTGGCCCAGGTCGTGTATTACTTCCGCGGCTACCTGGCCGCGACCACGAGCAACGACCAGAAAGTCTCGTTCACGGTTCCGTCGGGTAACTTCGGCAATATCTGCGCCGGCCACATCGCCCGCATGATGGGCCTGCCGATCGACAAGCTGGTGGCCGCTACCAACGAAAACGACGTGCTCGACGAATTCTTCCGCACCGGCGTGTACCGCGTGCGCAAGGCGGCCGAGACGTTCCACACGAGCAGCCCGTCGATGGATATCTCGAAGGCGTCGAACTTCGAGCGCTTCGTGTATGACCTGGTCGGGCGCGACGCCGAGCGTACCCACGCGTTGTTCCGCAAGGTCGACACGCATGGCGGCTTCGACCTGTCCGGCAAGCCGGGCAGCGATGGCGACGAATTCAAGCAGGTGGCGCGCTTCGGCTTCGCCTCGGGCCGCTCGACGCACAACGACCGTCTGGATACGATCCGCGACGTGGCCGACGACTACGACATCACCATCGACACCCACACCGCCGATGGCATCAAGGTCGCGCGCGAGCACATGGCGCCGCGCGTGCCGATGATCGTGCTGGAAACCGCGCTGGCCGCCAAGTTCAACGAGACGATCCTGGAAGCGCTGGGCACCGATGCCGAGCGTCCGGCCGGTTTCGACGACATCGAGGCGCTGCCGCAGCGCTACGTCGTGATGCCTGCGGACGTCGCGCAAATGAAGGCGTACATCGCCGATCACACGGGGCTGTAGCATGAACGCACCAGGACAACGACCGCCCATGCTGGCGGTGCGCGAGGCGCTGGACGTGCTGCTTGCCGCCGCGCGCCCCGTGACGGACATCGAAACGATCCCCACGCTGGACGCCAACGGCCGCGTGCTGGCAGACGACCAGTTGGCCACCATCGACGTGCCATCGGCCGACAACACGCAAATGGATGGCTACGCCGTGCGCGCCGCCGACTGCGCGAGCGGCGAGGCGACGCTGCGGGTGGCCCAGCGCATCCCGGCCGGCCACGTCGGCCAGCCACTCGAACCCGGTACGGCAGCGCGTATCTTCACCGGCGCCCTGATTCCGCCAGGCGCCGACGCCGTCGTCATGCAGGAGCAGTGCGAGGCCGCGGGCGACAATGTGACCGTGCGCCACGTGCCGGCCGACGGCGAGTGGATCCGCCGCAAAGGCGAAGACATCGGCAACGGCAGCGTAATCCTGACCGCCGGCACCCGCCTGCGCAGCCAGGAGCTGGGCTTGGCTGCCTCGGTGGGCCTGGCGACGCTGCCCGTGCACCGGCGCCTGCGCGTGGCCGTGTTCTTCACCGGCGACGAACTGGCGATGCCGGGCGAGGTGGCCGCGCAGGATCTGGCACCAGGCGCGATCTACAACTCGAACCGCTTCACGCTGCGCGCGCTGTTGGAAAACTTTGGCTGCGAAATCACCGACTTCGGCATCGTGCCCGATACGCTGGCCGCGACGCGCGCCACGCTGCGCGACGCCGCCCGTGCGCATGACCTGATCATCACGTCAGGCGGGGTGTCGGTGGGCGAGGAAGACCATATCAAGCCGGCCGTCGAGGCGGAAGGGCGTCTGTCGATGTGGCAGATCGCCGTCAAGCCGGGCAAGCCGCTGGCGTTTGGCGAGGTTCATCGTGACGGTGATAATGCCTTCTTCATCGGTTTGCCGGGCAATCCGGTGTCGAGCTTCGTTACCTTCCTCCTGTTCGTGCGGCCGTTCCTGCTGCGCCTGCAGGGCGTGCGTGGTCCGGTCGAGCCGCGCGGGTATCTGGTGCGGGCCGATTTCGACCTGCACAAGGGCGATCGTCGCAACGAATTCCTGCGCGCGCGCTTCAATGCAGGCGGTGGCGTCGAATTGTTTGCGAACCAGGGTTCCGGCGTGCTGACGTCCACCGTGTGGGGCGATGGCCTGATCGATAACCCGCCGGGCAATGCGATTGCCGCGGGCGACCTGGTGCGCTTCATCCCGTTCGCCGAACTCCAGCATTAGGATCGTCATGAAGATCAACGTAAAGTATTTTGCCGCGCTGCGTGAAGCAGTCGGTACGGGGCAGGAACAGCTGGACCTGCCACCGGAGGTCGCGACCGTGGGCGCCGTACGCGAATTGCTGCGCGCGCGCGGTGGCGTGTGGGCCGAGGCGCTGGCGCCCGAGCGCGCAGTGCGCATGGCCCATCAGCAGGTGATGTGCGACGGCGCCACGCCCGTGGCGGCCGGCGCCGAAGTGGCGTTCTTCCCGCCCGTGACGGGCGGGTAAGCCCTCCCGCTCGACTAGATCGCGGCGATCGACTGCTCGGCCAGCGCCATGAGTTTGGCGCAATTGCTGTTGCGGGCCGCGAAGTCCTTCCACGCCGTATTGCGGGCGACTTCCTGCCAGCCGCGCAGCGCGTCGGGATTCAGGTCGACTACGCGCGCGCCAACGCCGCGGTACACGGTGGCGACTTCGGCATCGTCCATGCGCGCCGAATTCATCGCGAACTTTTCCAGATCGGCACCCACCGTCATCACCGCCTGCTGCTGCGCCTTGGTCAGGCGCTCGAACACGGTGCGCGACATCAGTAGCGGCTCGAACATGAACCAGTACGAACCGGCGCGCGCTGTCGTCAGCGAACGGGCCGTCTCTTGCAAGCGGAACGAGATCAGCGACGTCGATGACGTCAGCGCCGCATCGAGGGTGCCGCTGCGTAGGGCGTTGTAGATTTCGTTGGATGGCATGTTGACCACCGTGGCGCCGGCGTTTTGCAGAAGCATGTCCATCTCGCGCGAGCCGCCGCGTACTTTCAGGCCACGCGCGTCGTCGGGGGTGATGATCGGGTCGCCCCGCGACGCGACGCCGCCGGCCTGCCAGATCCAGCTGACGATGACCAGGCCCTGTTCGCCAAGGATGCGCGACAGTTCGCGCCCGACCGGTGCATTGCGCCAGCCGTAACCCTGTTCGTAGGAGGTGACCAGTGCCGGCATCAGCCCGATATTGGCTTCCGGCGCCTCGGCGCCCGCGTATGACAGCGGCACCAGTGCCATGTCGAGTTTGCCGCTACGCAGCGCGCCGAACTGGGCGGCCGGCTGCATCATGGTCGAGTCCGGATAGATCGAGAACTTCACGCCGCCACGCGTGCGCTTTTCGACCTCGGAAGCGAACATGCGGCACAGGCGATCGCGGAAGTCGCCCCGCGCTATGCTGCCGCCGGGGAATTGGTGCGAGATCTTGAGATTGTTGGGCTGGGCCCACGCCGAGCCCATCCAGAGCGGGCTGGTGGCGAGCGCACCGAGTACTGTCCTGCGCGTAGCGAACGATTCGATTTCTACCGACATATACATCCTCCAAGATGTTGTAACGGACTGCCGGGCGAATCGTGGCGGGCCTCGTCAATGCGGGCGTCATCGTTCGCAGCTGGCCACGACAAGAATATGCCTGCTGCGCGGCATGTCAAGCAGAATATTGCAGATCTGACAAACCGAACATGCTGGAGGAATAGCGTGGCCGGTGGCGATCAGCGCACCTGCTCATCCTTGCAGACGGCGCAGGCGATGCCGCGGCTGGCCTGGCGCCAGCGCGAGGCGACGAAGATTGCCGCCGCCGCTGCCGACCAGCCCAGGGTAGCGGGCCAGGTGGCGGCCAGGCTGTCGCCGCGCATCAGGTCGACGGCGGCAAGCAGCAGAAACATGGTGCCGGCGGCCAGCAGGAACTGGCCAATCCAATAGGTAACAGGGCGCATGGAAAACTCCTTTCAATGACGGTCGAAAAAGCGACGCAGGATGCCGGCCAGAGCCAGCGGCTGGTCAATCATCAGGAAGTGCCGGGACGGCGCAATCGGCACCACCTCGACCGAGGAAATGCCCTCGACCAGGCTGCGGTAATGCGCGACCTTGTCGTCGGCCGTCATGGTGTCCTGCGCCCCATCGTATTGGTAAAACGGCGCGACCACCAGCACCGGCGCGGTGATCTTTTCCAGGCCCGGGCGCAGGTCGAGCGCCAGCGCGTCAGCCACATAGGCGCCGACGGCGGCCCGGTCGCTGCGCAGCAGCAGTGGCGTGATGTCGTCGGCCTTGCCGATGTCGAGCACGCCCTGGCCGCGCATGTACTGGCGCTGCTGGGCGGCCCAGGCCTTGGGGTCGGCGACGGCCATCGTGTCGCGCACCCGCTGCGCCGCTTGCGGACGTTGCTCGGGCGGCATGTTTTCGGTGCCGGGGAAGACCGGCAGGCCGTCGAGCGCCACGACGCCGCCGATGCGGTTGCCCAGCTTCTGCGCCACTGCGTAGCCCAGCGTGCCGCCCAGGCTGTGGCCAACGAGGATCGGCTTGTTGAGCTTGCGCTGCGCGATCAATCCCTCCAGCGCGGCGCGGGCGCCATCGAATGGTTCGCCGGCGGGGCCGGGGCGGCCGTCAAAGCCCGGCAACGTCACCACATACAGCGTGAACTCGTCCTTGAACTGGCGGATCACGTCCTGCCACACCCACGGGCCGCTGGCCAGGCCAGGAATCAGGATCACCGGCCGGCCCTTGCTGCCATGGCGTTCGACCAGCAGCGAACCGGATTCGAAGGTTTCCGCTGGCGTGATGCTGGCGGCAAAGCGGTTCGCGCTCTGGCTTGCCGGGGCCGGAGACTGTGCTGCGGCAAAGGGGGCGGCGCCAAGTGCAAGGGTCAACAACAGTGCAGCTTTCATGCGGTCTCCTGATCAGGTGTGAAGATGGCTTCGACCGGCAGGCCGAACAGCCGGGAAATGGCAAAGGCAAGGGGCAAGCTGGGATCGTAACGGCCCGTTTCGATTGCGTTGACGCTCTGGCGCGAGACGTCCAGGCGCTCGGCCAGGTCGGCCTGGCTCCAGCCCTGCGTGGCGCGTAGCTCGCGGATACTGTTTTTCATCGCGTCTGCAGCTTCGTGTGCACTGAGCGTACCAGGCATACCAGCATGGTCGCGCCACACAGCACCACCCACACGACGAACATCGACATGCGCGGATAGCCGGCCGTCTCGAGGAACCCGTAGCTGAAGGTGAGCCCGGCAGTGAGTCCGGCGGCCAGCGCGAA
Source organism: Oxalobacteraceae sp. CFBP 13730 (assembly GCA_014841835.1). Taxonomy (GTDB): domain Bacteria; phylum Pseudomonadota; class Gammaproteobacteria; order Burkholderiales; family Burkholderiaceae_D; genus Telluria. The sequence continues at coordinate 297,745 of JACYUQ010000002.1, forward strand.
CGACTCAAGCAAGAAGCTGCGCAGATATTCGTCGACCCGGCCCAGATGGCGCGCGATCGCCCACAGCGCCAGACAGAAGCCGATCATCGGCGAGAGCAGCACCAGGATGCGCAACGGGCCGTCGTCCATCGGCCGGCCGAAGCGGATCGAGGCCATCAGCAGGACCGCATAGACCAGGAACGCGCCGGCCATCTCGCGCAGGTACGCCGTGTGAACCCGCTTCTCGTGCTTGCTCGCAGCCATCTGGTGTCTCTTGTCGGTTAGTAAAGGATGCTTTACATCGTAGGCCCGTTATTTTGCGATGTCAAGCATCCTTTACAGCGTTTTTTGGGGCGAGAAACCGACTACAATGCTGGTCCTGCTTTTTCTCGTTCGTCACCATGACCCAGACCGCCAATCCCGCAATTTCGCCCCGTGTCGTCGTGATTGGCGGCGGTCCTGCGGGCCTGATGGCGGCCGAGACGCTGGCGGCAGCGGGCGTACAGGTCGACTTGTACGACGCGATGGCCAGCGTCGGGCGCAAGTTTCTGCTGGCCGGCAAGGGCGGCATGAACATCACGCACTCGGAGCCCTATGCCGATTTCGTGCAGCGCTACAGCGACCGTCAGGTGCAGGTGAACGGCTGGCTCGAAGGGTTCGATGCCGACGCCGTGCGCGCCTGGATCCACGACCTTGGCATCGAGACCTTCGTCGGCACGTCGGGCCGCGTGTTCCCGCTCGAGATGAAGGCCGCGCCGTTGCTGCGCGCGTGGCTGCACCGCCTGAAGGACAGCGGCGTGCGCTTTCACATGCGCCAGCGCTGGCTCGGCTGGCAGGACGGTCGGCTGCGCTTTGCCACGCCCGATGGCGAACGGCTGGTCGAGGCCGACGCGACGATCCTGGCACTGGGCGGCGCGAGCTGGGCGCGCCTGGGCTCGGACGGCGCCTGGGTCCCGTTGCTGCGTGAGCGCGGTGTCGAGGTCGCGCCGCTGGTGCCGGCCAACTGCGGTTTCGATACCGGCTGGAGCGCGCATTTCAGCAGCCGCTTTGCCGGTGCGCCGTTGTTGACGGTGGCTGCGGGCGTGCGCGGTGAAGATGGTACCGTCGCCTGGCGCAAGGGCCAGTTTGTCGTCACGGCAGGCGGCGTCGAAGGCAGTCTGGTGTACGCGTTATCGAAGCCCCTGCGCGACGCGATCGCGCGTGATGGCACGGCCACGCTGTGGCTCGACCTGGCGCCGGATCATCGTCCCGAGCGGGTGTTTGACGAGGTCACGCGCGGACGGGGTTCGCGATCAATGTCGAGCCATCTGCAAAGCCGGCTGGGGATCAGGGGCGTCAAGGCGGGGCTGCTGCACGAGTGCCTGTCGAAGGCCGATTACGCCGATCCGGCCCGGCTGGCCGCGGCGATCAAGGCGCTGCCGGTGACGCTGCTGCGCCCGCGCCCGATCGACGAAGCGATCAGCAGCGCGGGGGGCGTGCGTTTCGACGCAATGGACGGCGCCAGCGCAATGCTGCGCGCGCTGCCCGGCGTGTTCGTCGCCGGCGAAATGGTGGACTGGGAAGCACCAACCGGCGGCTACCTGCTGACTGCCTGCTTTGCCAGCGGACGTGCGGCGGGCCGCAGTGCGCTGGCCTGGCTGGGGACTGCGCAGCGGTGACATTCCGTGAATTATCCCGGGGTGCGCGCTTGGTAAGATAAGCGTTTCGCACCACCGCAACCTCATGACATTCCATCGCGTTCTGACGCTCGCAGTTCTTCTGGCCGTCGCGCACATCGCCGCCGCCCCACGTGCCCGTGCAGACATCGGCTGCGGCCAGCCATGCCGTGGCCTGGTGCTCGAAGCGAAAAGCCTGGAAGGGCAGGCGCGATACCAGGAAGCGCTGACCAAATACAAGAAGGCCGAGCAGGCCGATCCGACCGCCTCGATGCCCCTGTCGCTGGCGGCTGGCCTGGTGCTGAAACTGTCGACGGTGGCGCCGCAGGACAAGGCGCAGCAGCTGCGCGACATGTCACGCGCGCTGGCCGAGCGGGCGGCGCAGCTGGAAGCGGACGACCCGGTGGCGCAGGAAGTCTTGCGCATGCTGGACGATCCGGCGCCGCCGCCACTGCATCAGCCGAACGCCAGGGCGGCGAAACTGATGGCCGAAGGCGAGGCGGCGTTTGCGCGCCAGGACCTCAGGCTGGCGCTGGCGAAGTACGAAGCGACGATGCTGGCCGATCCACAGTATTCCAGCGCCTGGGTCGCCGCCGGAAACTGCCTTTATATGCAAAGCAGCTGGACGCGCGCCGAGACGCTGTTTCGCGCCGCGACCGTGATCGAGCCGCATAATTCGCAGGCCTGGCGCTACCTGTCCGACGTGCTGTTCTACCAGGACCAGCGAACAGCGGCCGAAGCGGCGCTGTACAAGGCCATCGAGGCCGATCCGTCGCAGCGGCTCACCTGGGGCAAGCTGGCCGGATACAGGGCCAGCGCCGGCATGCCGTTGGCAACACTGGGCCTGCGCCGTGGTGTGCGCGTCATGGAAAACGCGCAGGGCGAGTACGTGATCAGTCTCGACCCGCAGACGGACGCGGAGAAGACGTCCGATCACGCAATCCGGCTGGTGCTGGGCATGACGGAAGCCCAGCTGCGCACGGACGACAAGGACCGGCGCAAGTCGGCTTTCGAGATCGAGCTCGCAACGTGGCGCCAGGCGCTCAAGACCGCCGATGAGGCCGAGGCCAGGGGCGACGCGGGCATGCTTGATCCCGGCTTGCTGCAGGTGCGGGCGCTGGCGCGGCAAGGTCAGCTCGAACCTGCGATCCTGCTCCTGATGTTCCGCCAGGCCTACCGGCCGGCCCTGCAGGCGTGGATTGCCGCGAATCCGGGCGGGGTCAAGTACTTCATCGACCGCTATGGCGTGATGCCGTGAGGGCTGTGCGCTTGTGCCGGTAGCGGCTGGCGGGCGCTGGCTCCCGGCCGCGACGCGTATAGTCGGGCGTATGCCATCTTCTTCCCGTTATCCGAACACGCCGGACGGCCGCTACTTCGTGGTCAAGGGCCGCCTCTGGCGCAGCAGCAATCCGCATCTGGCGCCGGACGAGCGGCAGCAACTGGTGAATCAGCTGATGAACGCACGGCGGCAGGTCGGGGCGGCGCTCAAGGCGAACGATGACGCGGCCGAGCGCGCGGCCCGCGCCGATGTCGACGCGGCCAAGCGGGCATTGGGAGAGCGCGGACCGGTCTGGTGGACCGACGGGGCGCCGGATTACAACCGGCGCATGGCGGTCAATACGCCGTATGCGGCGTGGTTTGAGGCGCTTGAGCAGGTGGAGTCCGAGTCCGGGCCTTCGCACACTCGCGCGTGACGATCAGTCAGTGAGCTTGCCCCGCAGCGCCTTGGTCTGGCTGCTGCGGGTCTTGCCGTCGAGCCGGCGCAGTTGCGAGCCGCGCGTCGGCCGGGTGGGGCGCCGGGTGACCGGCACGATTGCCGCCTTGTCGACCAGTTCCTGCAGGCGCCGCAGGGCGTCTTCCTTGTTCTGTTCCAGGCTGCGCGACTGCTGCGCCTTGAGCACCAGCACGCCTTCCTGCGTGATGCGCGCGTCGCGCAGCGCCAGCAGGCGCTCCTTGACCGGTTGTGGCAGCGAGGACGCCGCGATGTCGAAGCGCGCATGCACGGCGCACGAGACCTTGTTGACGTTCTGCCCGCCCGGGCCCTGGGCCCGGATCGCGCTGAATTCGACTTCGGCTGGATTGACATGTGGAGTGAGTGCGGCCATCTTGGTCCTGTGTGCATGATGCGCCGTGCAGGGTCGCAGGAGCAGGGGCATTGTAAGCGCTGGCGTGTCGGCCTGCTTGCGTGTTGCGGCGCTGGCGGCGCTGGCGGCGGGGCGCGAAACTGACGCGCCTCCAGCAATGATTGTCAAAAGCGACGACAATACCGGCCTACTTTCTTTCGCACGGTCCTGTCATGTCCAATTCTTCCACTCTGTCGATGGCGCCCCGCGTCGACCTCAATGTGCGCCCGCTTGGCGTGGCGTTGTTCCTGCTCGTGCTTGGCGCGTGGTATCTCGCGCAGGCGGTGAGCGGCCGCCAGTCGGCGCTGTACATCGTCGGTGCGCTGCTCGGCGTGGCGCTGTACCACGCGGCGTTCGGCTTCACGTCGGCCTGGCGCGTGTTCATTGCCGATGGCCGCGGCGCCGGCCTGCGCGCGCAGATGGTCATGCTGGCCGTCGGCGTGGCGCTGTTCTTCCCGGCGCTGGCCGCCGGCACGCTGTTCGGCACCCCGGTGACGGGCCTGGTGCAGCCGGCCGGCACATCGGTGATCTTCGGCGCGTTCATTTTCGGCATCGGCATGCAGCTGGGCGGCGGTTGCGCCTCCGGCACGCTGTACACCGTGGGTGGCGGCAGCACGCGCATGATCGTCACGCTGCTGTTCTTCATTATCGGCTCGCTGATCGGCACGGCGCACATGCCGTTCTGGACGGCGATGCCGCAACTGGCGCCGCTGTCGGCCGTCAAGGAACTGGGTCTGGCGCCTGCGCTGGCGCTGAACTGGGGCATCTTCGCGCTGATCGCATTCATCACGATCCTCGTCGAAAAGCGCCGCCACGGCAAGCTGGTGCCGGCGCACGTGCAGCCGCCGCATCGCTCGCCATGGCTGCATGGCCCATGGCCGCTGCTGGCCGGCGCGCTCGCGCTGGTGGTGCTCAACTTCGCGACGCTGGCGCTGTCCGGCCGCCCGTGGGGCGTCACATCAGCGTTCGCACTGTGGGGTGCGAAAGCGGCTGCAGTGATGGGCATCGATACGGCCAGCTGGGCGTACTGGTCCACGACAGCCAACGCCGCCGCACTGGCCTCGCCGATCTCGCAGGACGTCACGTCGGTGATGGACATCGGCATCGTGCTGGGCGCGATGCTGGCAGCGGCGCTCGCCGGCCGCTACGCGCCAGTCTGGCGCCTGCCGCTGCGCTCGCTGATGGCCGCCATCGTCGGCGGCCTGCTGCTGGGCTACGGCGCCCGCCTGGCCTACGGCTGCAATATCGGCGCGTACTTCAGCGGCATCCTGTCGGGCAGCCTGCACGGCTGGCTGTGGCTGGTCGTCGCCTTCATCGGCAACATCGTCGGCACCCGCCTGCGCCCGTTCTTCGGCCTCGAAGTCGAGCGCCTGAAACCCACCGCCTGCTAAGCAAAAAGTAGGGTCAGTGTCAATTTATTGACCAATTGATTAACTGAAGTTGTCAAACAATTCGACTCTGACCCTAATTATCCAAAAGGTAATTGCCCAACAATTGGGGTCAGAGTCGAATTATTGAGCAATTGAATTACTGAAGTTGTCAAACAATTCGACACTGACCCTATTTGTTTGGGGGTTATTCTTCGTAGGTGACGCTGCCGCTGCCGGTGCGGCTGGTGCTGCGTTCGGCGGGGTTGCCGTAGACTTCGACGTCGCCGCTGCCGCTCAGGGTGATGCGGATGTTGTCGCGGGCCTGGACGGCGCTGTCGCCGGAGCCGGTCTGGCTCAGCGTGACGTCGCTGGCGCGCAGGTGTTCGGCGTCGAGGCGGCCGGAGCCTGTCGTGTCGGCTTCCAGCGCGCGGGTGGTGCCGGAGACCGTGATGCTGCCTGAGCCCATCAGGCGGGTTTCCATGCGGTCCATGGCGGCGCCGCCATTGACGTCCAGGTCGCCGCTGCCGGTCAGGCCGACTGTGGCATCCCGGTAGCGGCCATTGAACCGCACGCTGCCCGAGCCGTTGAGCTGGACCGCGATTGCGTCACCCGAGAAGCCGTTGATCGTGCTGTCGCCGCTGCCTTCGATCGTCACCGACGTCAGTACCGGCAGCACCAGGTCGACCACCAGCGGTTCGCGGTGGCGCAGCACCATGCCGCGGATGCCGATGCGCAGGACCTTGCCGTCACCCGTGACCTCGACATTGCCCAGCATGCGCTGCTCGCCGCTGACCCGCAGCAGCGGCGTGGCGCCGTAACGCAGGTTCAGGTTGATGGGGCCGTCGACTTCGACGATCTCCACGCCGGCCGGTACCGGACGCGTGTCCTGGGCGACGGCGCGGCCTTCGGCGGCGCTGACCGTGCCGCTGGCCTTGAGCATGCTGTAGCTCAGCGCGACCAGCACGGCTGCCAGCAGCAGCAGGCTGAAGCCCACTTTCATCAATGAGCGCATGGCGGCTACCCCTTCAACAAGGACATATTCATGTTCACGTAGCGGCGGATGCCGGCGATCGTGTACTTGCTAAATACCAGCGACAGCAGGAACAGCGCGATGCCCCCGAGGATCAGCCCGCACCCGAGCACCACCTGGGTCGTGCGCGAATCCGGATCGAGGTCGGTCGTGATCTGGATGCGGCGCTCGGCCACCGCTTCGGCGCCGCGCAGCACGCGCGAGCGCTTCTTGCTCTCGTCAACGACGCTGTCGGCGGCCGGTTCACCGCTGTCGGTATCTGGCCGCGGATCCGGTCGCAGCACCGGCTCCTCATACACCTGGATGCCATGCTCGCCGATCGACACCCGGGTCTGGGTCTCGCTCGCGCCGTCGTCGTTCGTGCTATCCATGCGGCTGAGCGGGGCGCTCAGAACCAGTTCATTCGAGCCGGCCAGGCCACTTGCGGTCACGGCAATCCCCGAGACATACACGCCGAAGGCCGACATGTACAGCGCCATCAGCAGCGACGCAAATACCGCTGCGGGAATCAGCATGAACAGGTTGAATACCAGCAGCCCGAAGCCCGACACCAGGGTGCGCGCCACGCTGCTCGTTGGTGCCGGTTTGTGACTCAGCTGCGCGAAATGCGCGTTCGTGCGCAGCGTCAGCGCAACCTCGCGCGGATCGCCCAGCTCACGGGCGATATCCTGTTCGGGCGTTCCGAGCGCTGCACCATCGACAAAGCGCTGCTCGTACCAGGCCAGTGTCTTGGCCTGCACGTCGGGCGGGAGCCCCATCAACGCCCGCTTGAGCGCGTCGAGGTAATCAAGTTTGGAAAAAAAGTACGCCATACGATGCGCGCCGGCCTAGTGGTGGCCGAGGCCCGGGATCGCGCCGATCGCGCTGGCCGTGCCGTGTCCGGCACCGCCGATCAGTTCGGGCATGACGAGTACGAGCGTGCTGGCCGCCACGAGAAGCAGCAGGGCGACCGTTCGCAGTCCGAGTCGGGGTGTCATGGTGATGTCCATCAGGGGTGTTTCGATGGTGTCACTGTACGGCGTCGGCCGCCGCTGCACCATCGCCGTGCGACAGGCTGCGCTTTTCGCGGGGCAGGGCGCCGTAGGCGAGGATGGCCGTCGCTGCCGCCTGGCCGCTGAGCACGGCCGTCTCCAGCGTCGCCGGGTAGTCGCTGGCCGTGTAGTCGCCCGCCAGCACCACGCCGGGGAGCGGCGTGACATTGGCTGGCCGGACCAGGCCGGGCGCGCAGGTGAACGTCGCGCGCTTTTCCGTGATCAGCTGTGTCCAGACCGGCGTGGCCAGTTCGGGCCGGCCAAAGTCGTGCGCCAGTTGCGCCGCGATAGCGCCCGCGAGCGCCTCGCGCGGCAGCGCGGCAGCTTCGGCCGCGGCGCTGACGACGACGGCAAACACGCCATCCTGGCCCGGGTCGAGCTGGGCGCGGTCGAACACGAACTGGCCCCAGCGGCCCGCCTGCGGATCGTCGAGCAGCGCGCAGAACGGCAAGTCCAGGCGCGTGCTAGGGGCGTATTGCAGGTAGCAGGTGGCGATCGGCTCGTACGTGAAACCATCCAGTTGCGCGCCAAGTGCGGCGCAGTCGGCAAACGGCGCCAGCAGCGTGGCGCTGGTACTGGCGGGCGTGGCCAGCACCACGGCATCGACCCGCTCCTCGCCCGCGCCCGTCGTCAGGCACCAGCCATCGCCATCCACGTTGCGCGCAATCGCCGCAACCTTGACGCCAACGCGCACTGCGTGGCCTTCACGCGCCAGCCAGGCACCGGCAGGCTCCGGAAACAGCGCACCCATCGCCACGCGCGGCAGCAGCATGTCGGATGCTGCACGCCGGCTGGCGCCCAGGCTGTCGCGCAGCACGGCCAGAAACACATTGGCCGATGCGCGCTCGGGCGGCGTATTGAGCGCCGCGATGCACAGCGGGCGCCACATCAGTGTCGTGAGTCGCTCGGTCTGATCGAAGCGTTCGAGCAGTTCGGCCACCGTGCAATCGACGTCCAGTGCCCAGCCCATCCAGCGCCCGGCGCTGTTGAAGCGGGCCAACGCCAGCTTGTCGGCGCGGGCCAGGCCTTTCGCGCGCAGCAGCGCGAACGCCAGGTGCAGCGGTGCGGGCAGGCGCGGCGCGACGAAATCCATGCCGGCGCCGCCGGGCGGATAGCGCATCTGCACCGGCAGACGCAGCAATGCAGCATCAGGATCGACACCCACCTGGCGCAGCATGCGCAGCGATTCGACGTACGCGCCCAGCAGGATGTGCTGGCCGTTGTCCAGCGCCAGACCGCGCACGTCGACCCCACGGGCGCGCCCGCCGAGTGTACGCGCCGCTTCGAACAGGATGACGTCCGCGCCCTTGCGGGCCAGCGTGACTGCTGCCGCGCAGCCGGCCCAGCCGGCACCGACGACTGCAACGCGCAGCCTAGGTGCGGACATACGTCTTCCACGCCAGCCACAGCTTGCGCAGCGGCGTGAGCGAGATGCGTTGATTGAGCACGTGGTAGCCGTCGCGCTGGATTTCATCGAGCAGCGTGCGGTAGATCGACGCCATCATGAGTCCCGGGCGCTGGGCGCGCCGGTCTTCCTTCGGCAGCAGGGCCAGCGCTTCGTCGTAGATGGCTTGCGCGCGCTTGGCCTGGAACGCCATCAGCGCCTCGAATTTCTCGCTGTGCTGGAGCTTGAGCAGGTCGTTCGCCGTCACGCCGAACTGCTGAAGCTCGTTCACCGGCAGGTAGATGCGGCCCTTGCGCGCGTCGTCGCCCACATCGCGGATGATGTTCGTCAGCTGGAACGCGAGGCCCAGTTTTTCGGCATATGCGAGCGTCTGGGGATTGGTGTAGCCGAAAATGCTGGCCGACAGGATGCCGACCACGCCCGCCACGTGCCAGCAATAGCGCTGCAGGCCCGGGTAATCGAGGTAGCGGCTCTGGTCGAGGTCCATCTCCATGCCGTTGACGATTGCCTGCAGGTGTTGTTCTTCCAGCTTGTAGACGGCGATATGGGGCTGCAGCGCCAGCATCACCGGGTGCGTTGGCGTGCCTGCATACATTTTCGAGACCTCGGTGCGCCACCATGCCAGCTTGATGCGCGCAACCGATCCGTCGGTGGCTTCGTCGACCGTGTCGTCCACCTCGCGGCAAAAGGCGTACAACGCCGTGATCGCGCGCCGGCGTTCGGGCGGCAAAAACAGGAAGCTGTAGTAGAAACTGGAGCCGCTTTGAACGGTCTTTTGCTGGCAGTATTCGTCTGGAGACATGAAAATCGTCGTGGAGTGCTGGTTGGGCGGCTGCGGCACGGCTGTGCCGTCAGGCGAGCATTCTAGCAGGGTAGACAGCGCAGCCGGCGATGTGCGCCGTGACTTTTACATGCGCAGTGCGCCCCAGCCCACGGCGACCCAATCGGCGGGGCCCAGGGTCGGGCGGCGTCGGTACACATCGTAACCGGCGCGCTCGATCCGGTCGAGGATGCGCAAGCCGCCTTGCACGATCATGCGCAGCTCCCAGCCAATCCGTCCCGGCAGCCGCCCGGCCAGCGGCGCGCCGGACAGCATCAGCGCACGGGCACGCTCGACCTCGAAGCGCATCAGCGCCTGAAACGGCGCATCGACGACGCCCGCCTTCAGCGCCGTTTCGCTGACCTTGAAGCGCGCGAGGTCTTCCAGCGGCAGGTAGATCCGGCCCTTGGTCAGGTCGATCGCCACGTCCTGGATGAAGTTAATCAGTTGCAGCGCGCTGCAGATCGCATCCGAGTCGCGCAGGTTGACCGCGTCGTCGGCTTCGTACAGCGCCAGCATCAGGCGTCCGACCGGGTTGGCCGAGCGGCGGCAATAATCGAGCAGGCTCGCGTATTCCTGGTAGCGGGGTGTGACGACATCCTGCCGGAACGCCGACAGCAGGTCGCGCATCGGCGCGACCGACAGCCGGTACTGCGCCACGATGCCGGCCAGCCGCGCAAACATCGGCTCATCGGGAACGCTGCCGGCCTCGATGCGGTCCAACTGCTGGTCGTAAGCTTGCAGCGCCGCCAGCCGCTCACCGGGCGATGCGTCGCCTTCATCGGCCAAATCGTCGGCACTGCGCGCAAAGGCGTAGATCGCCTCAACCGCCGGCACCAGGCGGCGCGGCAGCAGGATCGACGCAACAGGAAAGTTCTCGTAGTGATCAACGGCCATGTTTAGAGGGAAGACGCTAAAGTCGTCACATTGTCTATTTGCATGATTATAATTGCTGAATTACAAACTGGCGCCAACGCAGCACGCGACGCGCCGCCAGCTTCGGCGCGAGACGCCGCATGTCACGTCAAAGGAACACCACCGTGTCTGTCCGATTTTCTTCCCCCATCTTGCGGGCGGCCGTGCTCGCCTTCTGCGCTGCCGGCGCTCTGGCCGCGTGCTCCAAGCCGGCGCCGCCGGTCGAAGATATCCGCCCGGTGCGGGTGATCCAGCTGGTGGCGGATGCGGGTGCCGAGCGGTCCCAGTTTGCAGGCGATGTGCGACCGCGCTACGAGTCGCAACTGGGCTTTCGGGTCGGTGGCAAGATCATCGAGCGCAAGGTGGACGTGGGCGCGACCGTCAGGCGCGGCACGGTGCTGATGCGGCTCGACCCGCAGGACATCAAGCTGGCCGAAACCCAGGCGCGCTCCACGCTGCGCGCCGCTGACACCGAGCGCGAACTGGCCGCTGCCGATTACAAACGGCACGTCAATCTGCGGACCCAGAATTTCGTCAGCCAGGCCGTGCTCGACGCCAAGCAAAGCGCGCTCAAGGCCGCCGAGGCCAATGTCGAAGCAGCGCGCGCCGGCTTGCGCGGCCAGTCGAACCAGGCCAATTACACGACGCTGGTTGCCGACGTCGATGGTGTCGTCACGGCGCTCGAGGCCGAAGTGGGGCAGGTCGTCCAGGCCGGCACACCCGTGGTGCGTGTCGCCCGCGCCACCGAAAAAGAAGTCGTCATCGGCATCCCCGAGAACAAGGTGGACGGATTGCGCCAGTCGGCCGACGTCGTCGTGCGCCTGTGGGCCAATGCCGATCAAACCATCGTCGGCGAGATCCGCGAAATCGCACCGATGGCCGATCCCGCGACCCGTACCTACACCGTCAAAGTCGCGCTGCCCGAGCGCGCCGACGTGCGCCTGGGGATGAGTGCGACCGTGGAACTGGCCACGGGTGCGGCATCCACTGGCGGGTTGCGCGTGCCATTGACCGCACTGGTCAACCACCAGGGCGCGAGCAGCGTCTGGATCGTCGAGAACGGCGCCGTCAAGCGCGTGCCGGTGCAGGTCACCGGCCAGGTCGACAACGACGTGCTGGTGACCGGCGCCGTGCGCGCCGGGCAGAGTGTGGTCACGGCCGGCGTGAACCTGCTCAAGCCGGGCCAGAAGGTGCGCATCCTGACCGCCGATGTCGCGCGGCGGGCGGACGCTGAAGCCGCCATGACGGCCAAGGGCGGGACCGCACAATGAAAGGCTTCAACCTGTCGCGCTGGGCGCTGGAACACATCCCGCTCACGCGCTTTCTGATCGCGGCCTGCCTGCTGTTCGGCATCCTGAGCTACTTCGAACTGGGCCAGGACGAAGACCCGCCATTCACTTTCCGCGCGATGGTCGTGCGCGCCGTGTGGCCGGGCGCCACCGCGCTGCAGATGGCCGAGCAGGTCACCGATCCGCTCGAGCGCAAGCTGCAGGAGACGCCGTACGTCAAGAGCATCCGCAGTTTTTCCAAGCCCGGCGAGACCACGATTTTGATCGAGCTGCGCGAATCGACCCCGCCCAAAGAAACCAGCGCCGCGTGGTACCAGGTGCGCAAGAAAATCGGCGACATCACCGCCACGCTGCCGCAGGGCGTCATCGGCCCGTTCTTCAACGACGAATTCGGCGACACCTACGGCTCGATCTTCGCGTTGTCGGGCGATGGCTTCACCTACGGCGAAATGCGCGACTACGCCGACTTCGTGCGCCAGCAACTGCTGCGCGTGCCGCTGGTGGCCAAGGTCGAGCAGCTGGGCGTGCAGAACGAAAAAGTGTATATCGAGTTCTCCAGCAAGAAATTCGCCCAGCTGGGCGTGCCGTTCGAGCAGATCGTGAACCAGATCGCCACGCAGAACGCGGTCGAGGCCAGCGGCGTGCTGGTCACGCCAACAGATAACCTGTCGGTGCGCGTGACGGGCGCGCTGGGCACGCTCGACCAGATCGAGGCGCTGCAGCTGCGCGCCGGCGGCACCACGTTCCGCCTGGGCGACTTCGCCACCGTCAAGCGCGGCTACCAGGACCCGCCGGCCGACAAGATGCGCTTTAACGGCAAGGAAGTGATCGGCCTTGGCGTGTCGATGGAAAAGGGCGGCAACATCATCACGATGGGCAAAGGGCTGGCCGACACGGTGGCCCGCATCCGCGCGCAGCTGCCGGTCGGGATCGAGCTTGAACGCGTCGCCGACCAGCCGCAGGCCGTCAAGGAATCAGTGGGCGAATTCGTCAAGGTGCTGATCGAGGCGGTGGTCATTGTGCTGGTCGTGTCGTTCCTGGCCCTGGGCCTGCACACCAAACCCAAATGGCGCATCGATATCTACCCGGGCCTGGTGGTGGCGCTGTCGATCCCGCTGGTGCTGGCCATCACGTTCCTGGCCATGCGCATGCTCGACATCTCGCTGCACAAGATTTCACTCGGCGCGCTGATCATCGCGCTGGGCCTCCTGGTCGACGATGCCATCATCGCCGTCGAAATGATGGTGCGCAAAATGGAGGAGGGCCTGTCGCGCTTCGAGGCTGCGACCTTTGCCTACACGTCCACCGCGATGCCGATGCTGACCGGGACCCTGATCACGGCGGCGGGCTTTTTGCCGATCGGTCTGGCCGAATCGGCCGCCGGCGAGTACACGTTCTCGATGTTTTCGGTCAACGGGCTGGCGCTGCTGATCTCTTGGGTGGTGGCGGTGATGTTTACGCCGTACATCGGCTTCATGCTGCTCAAGGTCAAGCCGCACGCCCATGGCGACAGTGGCCACGACGTGTTCGATTCCCCGGCGTATCAGCGCTTCCGGCGCATCGTGACCTGGTGCGTCGAGTGGCGCAAGACCACCATCGCGCTGACGCTCGCCGTGTTCGCGCTGGGTATTTTTGGCTTCACGTTCATCGAGAAGCAGTTCTTCCCGGATTCGAGCCGGCCCGAGTTGATGGTCGAACTGTGGTCGCCCGAGGGCACGAGCTTTGCCGCCAACGAAGCGACCGTCAAGCGCTTCGAGGCGTTTCTGGCGCAGCAGCAGGGCGTGCGCAGCGTGACGAGCTATGTCGGCACCGGCAGCCCGCGCTTCTATCTGCCGCTGGACCAGATCTTCCCGCAATCGAACGTCTCGCAAGTGGTCGTGTTGCCGGTCGACACCAAGGCGCGCGACGCGCTGCGCCTGAAGATCGTCGACATCTTCAAGCACGATTTTCCCGAAGTGCGCGGGCGCGTCAGGCTGCTGGCCAATGGCCCGCCGGTGCCGTACCCGGTGCAGTTCCAGGTGCTGGGGCCGGACATCGGCGTCGTGCGTACCATCGCCGACCAGGTCCGGGCGACCATGCTCGCCAACCCGAACACGCTGGGTGTCAATGACAACTGGAACGAATCGATCAAGGTGCTGCGCCTCGATCTGGACCAGGACAAGCTGCGCGCGTTGGGCGTGACGTCGCAGGCCGTGCGGCGCGCGGTCAACACGACGCTCACCGGCACCATCGTCGGGCAGTTGCGCGAATCGAACCGCCTGATCGACATGGTCGTGCGCCAGCCGTTGGAAGAGCGCTCGACCATCACGCGCCTGTCCGAAACGCTGGTGCCCACTGCCAGCGGGCAGGCCGTGACGATTGGCCAGGTGGCACGCGTGCGCTTCGTCTGGGAGCCGGGCGTCGTCTGGCGCGAGGGCCGCGAGTGGGCGATCATGGTCCAGGCTGACGTGGTCGATGGCATCCAGGGGCCGACCGTGACGGCGCAAGTCGACAAGGAACTGGCCGCGCTGCGCGCGAAGCTGCCAGCCGGCTATCGCCTGACGATCGAAGGCGCCGCCGCCGACAGTTCGGACGCGGAAGCGTCCATCGCCGCCAATGTGCCGCTGGTACTGTTCATCGTTTTTGCGCTCCTGATGCTGCAATTGCACAGCTTCTCGCGCTCGCTGCTGGTGTTCCTGACCGGCCCGCTGGGTGTGGCCGGCGCAGCGATGGCATTGCTGATCCTTGACCGGCCCTTCGGCTTTGTCGCGAATCTTGGCGTGATTGCGCTGTTCGGCATGATCATCCGTAACTCAGTGATCCTGGTCGACCAGATCGAGCAGGACATCGCCACCGGCAGCCATCCGTGGGATGCGATCATCGAAGCGGCCGTGCGCCGCTGCCGGCCGATCCTGCTGACGGCTGCCGCCGCGGCGCTGGCAATGATTCCGTTGTCGCGCTCGACGTTCTGGGGCCCGATGGCGGTGGCCATCATGGGTGGCCTGATGGTGGCAACCGCATTGACGCTGTTATTCCTGCCGGCCTTGTATGCGGCGTGGTTCCGCGTGAAAAAGCCGGCAGGGGCGGGCGGCAAATGAATGCACTCACCCCCGCACTGGAAAAAATGATGCCCAATAGTGTCAGAAATTCCAGTAAAATAATCGATTGAAGTTGTAGCCCCTAAACAATGGAGTGCAGGGCGGCCGGGTTCTACTGTCGGGCGCCCTTTGTTTTTGAGGCGATATTGCAATCCTGAGCGAGGATGGCGAAATTGGTAGACGCACCAGGTTTAGGTCCTGACGCCAGCAATGGTGTGGGGGTTCGAGTCCCCCTCCTCGCACCACGAATAATTATTTTTTTGGACGATTTTTACAATGGCAACTGCAGTCGAAACCCTGGGTAAACTCGAACGTCGCCTGACGATCTCTTTTCCGGTCGCTGACGTCCGCACTGAAGTCGAGAAGCGCCTGAAACAGCAGGCCAAGACCGCTAAGGCGCCTGGCTTCCGTCCGGGCAAAGTACCGCTCAAGATGGTCGCTGCCCAGTACGGCTATCAGATCGAATCGGACGTGCTCAACGACAAAGTTGGCCGCGCATTCAACGAAGCCGCTGTCGCCAACGAACTGCGCGTTGCCGGTTTCCCGAAAATCGAGCCAAAAGACGATGCCCCTGAAGGCGTCCTCGAATTCAACGCCACCTTCGAAGTCTATCCAGAAGTCGTCATTGGCGACCTGGCAGCGGTTGAAGTCGAAACCGTCGTGACCGACGTGTCCGACACCGAAATCGACAAGACCATCGATATCCTGCGCAAGCAGCGTGTGCACTACCACACCAAGGGCGAGCAGGGCGAACACGGCACCGGCGGCGAGCCAGTCGCAGCCAATGGCGACCGCGTTACCGTCGACTTCGTCGGCACGCTGGACGGCGTCGAATTCGACGGCGGCAAGGCCGAAGATTACGCGTTCGTGCTGGGCGAAGGCCGCATGCTGCCTGAGTTCGAAGCCGCAACGATCGGCCTGAAAGTCGGCGAAGCCAAGACCTTCCCACTGGCGTTCCCTGAGGACTACCACGGCAAGGACGTCGCCGGTAAGACCGCCGAGTTCACCATCACGCTCAAAGCGCTCGAGTGGGCGCACATGCCTGCCGTCGATACCGAATTCGCCCAGTCGCTGGGAATCGAAGACGGCTCGATCGAGAAAATGCGCGAAGACATCAAGGTGAACCTGGAGCGCGAAGTGCGCGCCCGCGTCAAGGCCCGCAACAAGGAAGCCGTGATGGATGCACTGGTCAAGGCCACCGAACTGGACGTGCCGACCGTGATGGTCGAGCAGGATTCGGAGCGTCTGGCTGAAATGACCCGCCAGGACATGGCACAGCGCGGCATGGACGTGGCCAAGCTGCCATTCCCGTCCGAGATGTTCAAAGACAAGGCCGAGCGCCGCGTGCGCCTGGGTCTGATCCTGTCGCAACTGGTTGCCGACAACGATCTGCAAGCCACGCAAGATCAGGTGAAAGCCCAGATCGAAGATTTCTCGCAGAGCTACGAAGACCCGAAAGAAGTCCTGAAGTACTACTTCAGCGATCGTCGTCGCCTCGGTGAAGTCGAAGCCCTTGTATTGGAAGAAAACGTCGTCAACTACGTACTTGGCAAGGCCAAGGTCTCGAACAAGACCGTCGCTTTCGATGAACTGATGGGCAGCGTCCCACAGGCTTAAGAAAAGCAGGCCGGCCCCTCGAGGCCGGCTTTTTTCAATGGCCCATTTGACCAACCCCTAACAAGGAACGAGACAGGTATGATGCACAATCCAGCACTGGATACACAGGCACTCGGCTTGGTGCCGATGGTCGTCGAGCAAAGTGGTCGCGGCGAACGCGCCTACGACATTTACTCGCGCCTATTGAAAGAACGCGTGATTTTCCTGGTCGGTCCCGTCAACGACCAAATGGCCAACCTGATCGTCGCCCAGATGCTGTTCCTGGAAAGCGAAAATCCTGACAAGGATATCTCGCTCTACATCAACTCGCCGGGTGGCTCGGTGTCGGCCGGTCTCGCGATCCTGGACACGATGAACTTCATCAAGCCTGACGTCTCGACGCTGTGCACGGGTCTGGCGGCCTCGATGGGCGCCTTCCTGCTGGCAGCCGGCGCCAAGGGCAAGCGTTTCTCGCTGCCTAACTCGCGCGTCATGATTCACCAGCCATCGGGCGGTTCGCAGGGCATGGCCTCGGATATCGAAATCCAGGCCAAGGAAATCCTGTACCTGCGCGAACGTCTGGCCCGCATCATGTCGGAGAACACCGGCCAGAGCATCGAGCAGATCCACCGCGATACCGACCGTGACCGCTTCATGTCGGCCGACGAGTCGGTGGAGTACGGGCTGATCGACAAGGTACTGATCCACCGCGCCTAAGAAATTGCCCGAGCATCCAGCGTGATGTTGGAAAAAACGCCCGGACGCGAACACGTTCGGGCGTTTGTTTTTTATTTCGGGTAGCATGTTCGCATGCGCGCCAGTTGCGCCCTTGGATTCGCTCTTGTTGCGTCTCCGGTTAAGCGTTATATTCATAGCAATTCAATAGAGTCCTGCCCCCATGTCAGAGAAAAAATCCTCCAGCGGCGAAAAACTGTTGTACTGCTCGTTCTGTGGAAAGAGCCAGCACGAAGTCAAAAAGCTGATCGCAGGACCGTCGGTCTTCATCTGCGATGAATGCATTGACCTGTGCAACGACATCATCCGCGATGAAACCTCGAACGTCGAGACGGTCACTGGCACCAAGTCCGACCTGCCGACGCCCCTTGAAATCACTGAGCTGCTCGACCAGTACGTGATCGGTCAGCAAACGGCCAAGCGCATCCTGTCGGTGGCGGTGTACAACCACTACAAGCGCCTCAAGCACCTGGGCAAGAAAGACGAAGTCGAACTGGCCAAGAGCAATATCCTGCTGGTCGGTCCGACGGGCTCCGGCAAGACGCTGCTGGCCCAGACGCTCGCGCGCATGCTGAATGTGCCGTTCGTGATCGCCGACGCTACCACGCTGACCGAAGCCGGTTATGTGGGCGAAGACGTCGAGAACATCATCCAGAAGCTGCTGCAAAGCTGCAACTACGAAGTCGAGAAAGCCCAGCGCGGCATCGTCTACATCGATGAGATCGACAAGATCTCGCGCAAGTCCGACAACCCGTCGATCACGCGCGACGTGTCGGGCGAGGGCGTGCAGCAGGCGCTGCTCAAGCTGATCGAAGGCACGATGGCATCCGTGCCTCCTCAGGGCGGGCGCAAGCATCCGAACCAGGACTTCGTCCAGATCGACACGACCAACATCATGTTCATCTGCGGCGGCGCATTCGATGGCCTGGCCAAGGTCATCCAGAATCGTTCGGTCAAGAGCGGCATCGGCTTCGGCGCCACGGTCAAGAGTCTCGATTCCGGCTACAACGCCGAGATCCTGCTCGAAGCCGAACCCGAAGACCTGATCAAGTTCGGTCTGATTCCCGAACTGGTGGGTCGTCTGCCGGTGGTGGCGGCATTGTCCGAGCTGACTGAAGAAGCGCTGATCCAGATTCTGATCGAACCAAAGAATGCGTTGATCAAGCAATATTCGAAATTGCTGGAAATGGAAGGCGCCGAACTGGAGATTCGTCCTGCAGCGCTGCATGCAATTGCGAAAAAAGCATTGGCCCGTAAAACCGGTGCACGTGGCCTGCGTTCGATTCTCGAACATGCGCTGCTTGACGTGATGTATGAATTGCCAGGCCAGTCGAATGTCGTGAAAGTCGTGATCGATGAAAATACGATCACGAACGGCGCGAAACCTTTGCTGATTTACAGCGAAACGGCAAAAGCTTCGGGAGAAAACTGAAAAAAATCCGGGCGCAAGCGACAAATTGCTTGCCGCACGGATTCAACTCGGTACAATCAATCTCAATAAGAGATCCCGGCTTCATTCGAAAAGCCACTCGCGGTACGCCGTGCGGTGGCTTTTTCATTTTCCGAGAGTCTTTTATTGGAACGGCTATATGCTCTGACAAGTCGATTTTCTTTTACTTACAGAATATATTTTTGCCGGACGGTCTTGTGTTTTGGCTGTCCAGTGCCCAAGTTCAGAACACGCTTTTTATAAGGTATGCCATGACAACTTCGAAATTAACCGAGCAAACGACGCTGCCACTTCTGCCGTTGCGCGATGTGGTTGTGTTCCCGCATATGGTGATACCTCTGTTCGTTGGCCGCCCTAAATCGATCAAGGCTCTGGAAGCCGCGATGGAGCAGGGCAAAAGCATCATGCTGGCCGCCCAGAAGGCCGCCGCCAAGGACGAACCATCGGCTGCAGACATCTACGAGATCGGCTGCGTCGCCAATATCCTTCAGATGCTGAAACTGCCCGACGGCACCGTCAAGGTCCTCGTCGAGGGTTCGCAGCGCGCACGCATCGACACGATCAATGACGGCGCCACGCACTTCACGGCGCAACTGACGCCAGTCGAATCGGAAGTCGGCGACGACTCCGAAGTCGAGGCGATGCGCCGCGCGATCGTGCAGCAGTTCGACCAGTACGTCAAACTCAATAAAAAGATTCCGCCAGAAATCCTGGCGTCGCTTGCCGGCATCGATGATGCAGGCCGCCTGGCCGACACCGTCGCTGCGCATCTGCCGCTCAAGCTCGAGCAGAAGCAAGTGATTCTGGAAATCTTCAACGTCGCCAAGCGCCTCGAGCATCTGCTGGGCCAGCTGGAAGGCGAGCTGGACATCCTGCAGGTCGAAAAGCGCATCCGTGGCCGCGTCAAGCGCCAGATGGAAAAGTCGCAGCGCGAGTACTACCTGAACGAGCAGGTCAAGGCGATCCAGAAAGAGCTGGGCGAGGGCGAAGAGGGTGCCGACATCGAGGAACTCGAAAAGAAAGTCGTCGCCGCCAAGATGCCGAAAGAAGCCATGGAAAAAGCCCAGGCTGAAATTCGCAAGCTCAAGATGATGTCGCCGATGTCGGCCGAGGCCACCGTCGTGCGCAACTACATCGACACGCTGGTCTCGCTCCCATGGCGCAAGAAGTCGAAGGTCGCGATCGATCTGGCCAATGCCGAAGCCGTGCTTGAGCAGGACCACTACGGCCTGGACAAGATCAAGGAACGCATCCTGGAATACCTCGCAGTGCAGCAGCGCGTCGAGAAACTCAAGGCGCCGATCCTGTGCTTCGTCGGTCCTCCGGGCGTCGGCAAGACGTCGCTTGGCCAGTCCATCGCCCGCGCGACGAACCGCAAATTCGTGCGCATGGCTCTGGGTGGCGTGCGTGACGAAGCCGAGATCCGCGGTCACCGCCGCACGTACATCGGTTCGATGCCGGGCAAGGTGCTGCAATCGCTGGCCAAAGTCGGCGTGCGCAACCCGCTGTTCCTGCTGGACGAGATCGACAAGATGGGCGCCGATTTCCGTGGCGATCCGTCGTCGGCCCTGCTCGAGGTGCTGGATCCTGAACAGAACCACACGTTCTCGGACCACTATCTCGAAGTGGACTTCGACCTGTCGGACGTGATGTTCGTGGCGACGTCGAACTCGTACAACATTCCACCGGCGCTGCTGGACCGCATGGAAGTCATCCGCCTGTCGGGTTACACCGAAGACGAAAAGACCAGCATCGCGCTGCGCTACCTGTTGCCGAAGCAGTTGAAGAACAACGGCTTGAAGGAAGAGGAAATCAAGGTCGAAGAGACCGCGATCCGCGACATCATCCGTTACTACACCCGCGAAGCCGGCGTGCGTTCGCTCGAGCGCGAAGTGTCGAAGATCTGCCGCAAGGTCGTCAAGATGCTGCTGCTGAAAAAGCCGGGCACCGGTGTCGACAAGCGCGTGATCGTCAACGGCAAGAACCTGGACAAGTTCCTGGGTGTGCGCCGTTATGACTTTGGTGTGGCCGAGAAAGACAACCAGGTCGGCCAGGTGGTCGGACTGGCCTGGACCGAAGTTGGTGGCGATCTGCTGACCATCGAAGCCGTCAATGTGCCAGGTAAAGGCGCCATCATCCGCACCGGTACGCTGGGCGACGTGATGAAGGAATCGATCGAAGCTGCCCGCACCGTGGTGCGCAGCCGCGCCGCACGTCTCGGTATCAAGAACGAGGCGTTCGAGAAGGCCGACATCCACATCCACGTGCCGGAAGGCGCGACGCCGAAGGATGGTCCGTCGGCTGGTATCGGCATGACGACGGCGCTGGTCTCGGCCTTCACCGGCATCCCGGTGCGCGCCGATGTGGCGATGACGGGCGAGATCACGCTGCGCGGTGAAGTGCTGCCGATCGGCGGGTTGAAAGAGAAGCTGCTGGCAGCGCATCGCGGTGGCATCAAGACGGTGTTGATCCCCGAGCAGAACGTGAAGGACCTGGCCGAAATTCCGGACAACGTCAAGAACAAGCTCGAGATCGTGCCGGTGCGCTGGATCGAGAAGGTGCTGGAGATCGCACTGGAACGCCAGCCGCAGCCATTGGTGGAAGATCCTGCGGTGGCCGTCGCGCCAGCGCCGGTGGAAGCCAAGCCGGAAGTGGTCAAGCACTAAATCTGTAGCAAGCTGCTTGCAGCTTTCTGAGACAGGCGCCCATGTGGCGCCTGTTTTTTTGGGGCTGTCGGGATGACGCTTCTAATGCCACAGATGAACCTGCGTTGACGCGACCTCGCTTGACAGCGCCATGTTGCCCTTGTTTAATACGGCCTGCACTTTTGCAGCAGCGGCGCGCGTGCGTCACGAACGGGAAACGAGGGAACGAGTGAACAAGACAGAACTGATCGAAGAAATCGCGAAGTCCGCGGACATTACCAAGGCATCGGCAGCGCGTGCCCTCGACGCCGTGATCGACGCCGTGACCGAGACCCTGAAAAAGAACGACAGCGTCACGCTGGTCGGCTTTGGCACGTTCACGGTCGGCGAGCGCGCAGCGCGCACGGGCCGCGATCCGCGCACCAAGGAGCCCATCAAAATCAAGGCTGCACGCGTCCCGAAATTTAAGGCTGGTAAAGCGCTGAAAGATGCTGTAAACTAATGCCTTCTTCGCGGTGACAAGCGAAGGAAAGCAGCAGGGGTTGTTGTGTAGTCCCTGATGTTCGTTGGTGTGTTTTTTGCTGGAGCGGTAGTTCAGTTGGTTAGAATACCGGCCTGTCACGCCGGGGGTCGCGGGTTCGAGTCCCGTCCGCTCCGCCACAAAAAACGCACAGACACCATGTCTGGAGCGGTAGTTCAGTTGGTTAGAATACCGGCCTGTCACGCCGGGGGTCGCGGGTTCGAGTCCCGTCCGCTCCGCCAGAATTCGAGTAGTATGGAGTGCCCTTCGGGGTAGCTCCGCCAGAAGAGGCGAACGCGAGTTCGCCTTTTTTTTTAACTTGTGCTGTTATTGCATTCTCAACCTTGAATGGCTGACCATGTTTGAATTTATTCGGAACAACAAGCGTTGGATGTACGGGATCCTGCTCCTTTTGATCGTCCCATCGTTCGTGTTTGTCGGTTTGGAGAGTTACCAGAGTAACGATGCCGGCACCCACGTCGCCACCGTTGGTGGCGAAAAGATCTCGCGCCAGGAATGGGAAGATGCGCAGCGTCGCCAGATCGACCAGGCACGCCAGATGATGGGCGCCCAGTTCGACCAGAAGATGTTCGAGACTGCGGAAGCGAAGAAAACGATCCTCAACAATCTGGTCGGCGAACGTGCCATCAGCACCGAGATCGCCCGCTCGCACATGAACGTGAGCGATGCAACGCTGCAAAAGACGATCATGGAGATCCAGCAGTTCCGCCAGCCGGACGGTGGTTTCGACATGGAAGGGTACAAGGCCGCTCTGGCAGCGCAAGGCATGACGCCGGCGATGTTCGACCAGCGCCTGCGCCGTGACCTGACTGTGCAGCAACTGACCGGTTCGATCCAGGCTACCGCATTCGCACCGCGCAGCGTCGCAACGCGCCTGTCGAACATCAACGACCAGGAGCGTGAAGTGCAGGAGATCGTGTTCCCGATCGCGACCTACCTGCCGCAGGTCAAGGTTACCGACGCAATGGTCAAGGCGTACTATGACAAGAACGCGACGCTGTTCCAGATTCCTGAGCAGGTCAAGGCCGAATACGTCGTCTTCAATGCTGCCACCGTCGAAAACCAGGTGCAGGTGTCGGACGCCGAAATCAGCGACTTCTACAACAAGAACCTCAAGAACTACACGACGCCAGAGCAGCGTAGCGCCAGCCACATCCTGATTACGGTGGCCAAGGATGCGAAGCCAGCCGATCAGGCTGCGGCCAAGACGAAAGCAGAAGCGGTTCTGGCGCAAGTGCGCGCGGCGCCGGCCAATTTCGCCGCCATTGCCAAGGCCAACTCGCAGGATCCGGGCTCGGCCCAGGCCGGCGGCGATCTGGGCGTGGTCGAAAAGGGCCTGTTCGTGAAGTCGGTCGAAGATGCGATCTATGCGTTGAAAGAGGGCGAAACGAGCGGCCTGGTGCAGTCGGAATTCGGCTGGCACATCATCAAGCTCAATTCGGTCAAGCCAGCGACGCAAAAGTCGCTGGACACCGCGCGTGATCAGATCGCGGGCGACCTCAAGAAACAGAAAATGGCTGCCAAGTACACCGAACTGGCCGGCGTGTTCACCGAGACCGCGTATGACCAGTCGGACAGCCTCAAGCCGGTGGCTGACAAGCTCAAGCTGCAGATCCAGACCGTCGACAACCTGACCCGTACGCCGAATCCGGCGCTGGGCGATGCACCGTTCAACAATGCCAAGTTCCTGACGGCCCTGTTCGGCAACGATGCGCTGAAAAACAAGCGCAACACCGAAGCAGTGGAAGTCGCGCCTAGCGTGCTGGTGGCAGGTCGCGTCGTTGAACTGCGTCCGGCGGCCAAGCGTCCGCTGGCCGAGGTCGAGGCGCAGATTCGTCAGCGCGTAACGATCGAAGAAGCTGTGCGCCTGGCACGCCAGGCCGGTGAAGCCAAGCTGGCTGCGGCCAAGGCGGCAGGTGATGCGACCGGTTTTGGCGCGCCAGTGATCGTGTCGCGCACCAAGCAGCCGACCATCAACCAGCCCGGTGCGATGGCCGTGCTCAAGGCTGACGCCACCAAGCTGCCGGCGTATGTCGGTGTCGATGTGCCGGGCCAGGGTTACGCGGTCTACCGCATCGGCAAGGTCTCGCAGCCGGCGCAGCCTGATGCAGCGCGCCGCAAGCAGGAAGCCGACCAGATCGGCAGCCTGGTGGGCCAGCAGCAGATGGTCGACTATGTCGAAGCGTTGAAGGTGAAGGCCAAGGCCAAGGTAACGGCCACCCCGTCGCAACTTGGCACGAATACCGACGCGCAGTAAGCTGTCGCTGGTTCGCTCCTGATTGAAAAAAGCCCGGCCGCGCAAGCAGCCGGGCTTTTTTGCGATGTGCTTAACCGACCTGCGAGATGGCATCTGGAACACTGACCGTACCAGCTACTGCCAATCATGAAGGGACCGTTGCAATGACCACTACCACCACCAGCCGTCAGCGCGCCCAGGACCTGGTCGCGCGCATGACCGAGGACGAAAAGTTCGCCTGGCTGTCCGGCCCGATGGCCATCCCTTTGACCGACGAACTCAAAGCGCAGGGTGCCCTTGGGTCGGCCGCGTTCTACCCCGGCATCCCGCGCCTGGGCATCCCAGCGATGCAGCAGGCCGACGCGAGTCTCGGGATCAGCAATATCGGCGGCGTGCGTCCGGGCGACCATGCAACAGGCTTGCCCAGCTCGCTGCTGCTGGGCGCGACGTTCAACCACCAGTTGGCACACGACAGCGGCGCGCTGGTCGGACGCGAAGCCCGGGCCAAGGGCTTCAATGTGCAGCTCGCGGGCGGCGCCAACCTGATTCGCGAACCGCGCGGGGGGCGCAATTTTGAATACATCAGCGAGGATCCGCTGCTCACGGGCGTGCTGGCCGGCCACTCGGTCGCCGGCATCCAGGCGCAGGGCGTGGTCTCGACCGTCAAGCATTTCGTCGCCAACGGCCAGGAAACGGGGCGCGTGATGGTCAGCGCGAACCTGGCCGAAGCCGCGCTGCGCGAATCCGACCTGCTGGCTTTCCAGATTGCGCTTGAGGTCGGCAAGCCGGGCGCCGTCATGCCCGGCTATAACCTCGTCAATGGCCATTACGCGTCCGAAAACGCCTTCCTGCTGCAGCAGGTGCTCAAGGACGAATGGGGTTACCCCGGCTGGGTCATGTCGGACTGGGGCGCCACGCATTCGACCGTCAAGGCGGTACTCGCAGGCCTCGATGTGCAATCGGGCGCCAATCTGGACGACGCACATTACTTCGGTCAGGCGCTGCGCGATGCGGTGCGCGACGGCCAGGTGCCGCAGGCGCGCATCGACGATATGGTGGCGCGCATCCTGACAAGCCTGATCAGCGTTGGCGCGCTGGACGGGGCGCCGGCCAACGATCGCACGCAGCCGATCAACTTCAGCGAACATAAATTAATCGCGCAGCGCCAGGCCGAGGAAGGCATCGTGCTGCTCACGAACCGGAACGCCACGCTGCCATTGCCGCAACGGCTGGGCAGGCTGTTGATCCTTGGCGAGCATGCCGACCATGGCGTGCTGTGTGGCGGCGGTTCATCGGCCGTGACGCCGATCGGCAGCCTGCAACTGCCCGGCACCCGCATCATGGGGATGGACGTGGCCAAGGTGGTTCAGCCGTCGTCGCTCGTTACCGCGATCGAAGAAGACAGTGGCGCCCGCGACGTCGTGTTCGTCGATGGCGCGGATCGGCAGCAGGTACTGGACGCCGCGCGCAACGCCGATGCGGTGATCGTGTTCGCGCAGGAGTGGCGTTCGGAAGGCCTCGACGCCGTCGGCCTTGGGCTGCCCGACGGCCAGGACGCGCTGATCGAGGCCGTCGCCGGCGTCAACCCGGCGACGATCGTCGTCATCCAGTCTGGCGGCCCCGTCACGATGCCGTGGCGCGACAGCGTGGCTGCGATCCTGGCGGCCTGGTACCCGGGCTCCGGCGGCGGGCCGGCCGTGGCGGGCGTGCTGTTCGGACGCATCAATCCGTCGGGCCGCTTGCCGGTCACGTTCCCGGCCAGCGAGGCGCAGTTGCCGCGCCCTGGGCAGATCGATCCGGAGACCACCACGTCCAACCCCGGCACGCCGCGCAAGGGCGGCATCATCCCGCTCGACTACGATATCGACGGGTCGGATGTCGGCTACCGCTGGTTTGCGCGCGAAGGCCACGAGCCGCTGTTCCCGTTCGGGTTCGGCTTGTCGTACACGACATTCGAGCTGGCCGGTCTGCGCGTGGGCGTCGACGGGCGTTACACGGCGAGCGTTGAAGTGACCAATACCGGCGCGCGTACGGGCGCGGTCGTCGTGCAGATTTATGTCGCCAGACAGGGCGCCGATGGCTTCGTCAAGCGCCTTGCCGGCTTTGCCAAAACGACGCTGGCGGCTGGCGAGCGCGCCAGCGTCGAGATCGACCTCGAGCCGCGCATCCTTGCGCGCTATCAGGTGGGCGGCGACGTGCCGGGCTTTGCCATCGAGCCCGGCCTCTACCGTGTGTGGGCGGCGCAGCACGCCGGCGACGACGCGCTCTGGCAGGATATCGGGATCGACGAGGCCCGCCGGATCGCGCCGTAGCCTCAGGCTGGCGCGTCGTGCAGGTGGCGCGCCGCGTCCAGGAAATCGCTGGTGCCAATGTCGGCCAGTTCCACCACCTGCGCCTGCGGATACTGGACGAAGTTGCGGTCGATCGAGCGCAAATAGGCCGGGTCGTAGTGCTGCACCAGCAGCTCGTCGACCAGCGCCGGCAGCGCGCCGCCTTGCGCCATCGCCTGCCAGTCGGCGATCTTGGCGCGGCCATGCACCAGCGTCAGATGTGTCAGCTGATCAGCCAGCACCGACGGATCGGCGCAGAAGTGCTGGTAGTCTTCCATCAGCAGGCGCACGCGCGCAGGGCGCGCCAGTTGCAGGTCGATGCAGGGCGCGGCGCGCATGCGGGTCATCACGGCATCCGGCACGCGCAGGTTACCGACCTTTTTGCTTTCGGCCTCGACAAACACGGGGCGGGTCAGGTCGAAGCTGCGCAGCCTGGCCAGCACCAGCGTCTCGAACATCTTCTGGCTTGGCTGTGGTTCGTTCGGCAAGTGACCCAGCACCGAGCCGCGGTGCGCGGCCAGTTGCTCCAGGTCGAGCACCTGCGCGCCGATGCCGTCGAGCGTTTCGAGCAGGCGGCTCTTGCCGCTGCCGGTGGGGCCGCAGACGACGCGGAAATCAACAGCAGGCGGCTCGGCCAGCGCCGCGCTGACCCAGGCCCGGTAATTCTTGTAGCCCCCTTCGAGCTGCGCCACGGGCCAGCCGATGCGCGCCATGATCAGCGCCATCGCGCCGCTGCGGTTGCCGCCGCGCCAGCAATACACGAGCGGGCGCCAGTCGCGCGGCTTGTCGTGAAACAGCGTGTCGATGTGGTGCGCGATATTGCGCGCGATGATCGGCGCGCCCACCTTCTTGGCGTCGAATGCGCTGGTCTGCTTGTACAGCGTGCCAACCAGGATGCGTTCGTCGTTGTTCAGCACCGGGCAGTTGATCGCGCCGGGGATATGGTCGAGTGCGAATTCGGCTTCGCTGCGCACGTCGATGATCGCGTCGAATTCAGCGAGGCGCGGGAGCAGGGCGTCGAACCCTGCGACTTCCGGGTACCTCATGGTTGCTTCACCATTTCCTCGAACGTCGGCCAGATATTGTTCAGGATGATCGGATGCGCCTGCGCGGTCGGATGCAGGCGGTCCTGCTGGAACAGGGCCGGCTTGTCGGCCACGCCCTCAAGCATGAATGGCACCAGCGGCGATTTGGTCGACGTCGCCACGGTCTGGAACATGCCGAAGAAGCGCTCGGTGTAGGCGCGCCCGTAGTTCGGCGGCATGCGCATGCCCACCAGCAGCACGCGCGCTTTCTGCGCCTGCGCTGCAGCGATCATCGCGCGCAGGTTCGCTTCGGCCGACGGCACGGGCAAGCCGCGCAGGCCGTCGTTGGCGCCCAGTTCGATCACGACCAAGTCTGGCTTGTGCTGGCCCAGCAGGGCGGGCAAGCGCGCCTTGCCGCCGCTGGTGGTCTCGCCGCTGATGCTGGCGTTGACGACCCTGGCGTCGATTTTTTCAGACTTCATTTTTTGTTCGAGCAGTGCGACCCAGCCGGCGCCACGTGCGATGCCGTATTCGGCCGACAGGCTGTCGCCCACCACGAGTACGGTTTTTGGTGCAGAATAAGCGTTCGCCGTCGCCGCCAGGGACAGACTCAACCCCAGTGCAGCGCCGACAATTAATTTACCGAGAACTGCGTTCTTAAGAAAAGCAAGCATGCGTGATCATCCCGAGGCATTCAAAAATGACGTCACTGACGTCGGTGTAATGACAGGCCGGCCACCCGCGATCCAGGTCAGCGGCTTGTCGAAGAAGGTCGCAGACGCCAGCGGCGAGCTGACCATCCTGCAAGAGATTGATTTTACCGTGCAACCGGCAGAGACGCTCGCGCTGGTCGGCGCTTCCGGCTCGGGCAAGTCGACGCTGCTTGGCCTGCTGGCAGGCCTGGACACGCCTTCGTCCGGCACCGTGCGCCTCGATGGCACCGATATCTTTGCGCTCGATGAAGACGGTCGCGCGGCGTTCCGTAAGGCCAAGCTGGGCTTCGTGTTCCAGTCGTTCCAGCTGCTCACGCACTTGAACGCGCTCGAGAACGTGATGTTGCCACTCGAATTGCGGGGCGAATCCGGTGCGCGTGAAAAGGCGGCCGACATGCTGGGCCGCGTCGGTCTGGGCAGCCGCCTGAAGCACTACCCCAAGTTTCTGTCGGGTGGCGAGCAGCAGCGTGTCGCGCTGGCGCGTGCTTTCGTCACGCAGCCGCCGCTGCTGTTTGCCGACGAGCCCACCGGCAGCCTCGATGCGGCCACCGGCGAATCGATCATCGGACTGATGTTCGAACTCAATCGCGAGCGCGGCTCGACGCTGGTGCTGGTCACGCACGATCCGGGCATGGCAGCGCGCTGCGGCCGGACGATCACGATCGCCGCCGGCCGCCTCGTCGGCTGATTAATCAGCTACCTGCGCGCACCTGCGCATTCAGCACCTTGCGCACGGCCGCCGGCAGTTCGCCGGCAGTCAGGCCGATCGGCCCCACGCCATCTTCCACCAGCGCGTCGGCCGCAGCGCCATGCAACCAGGCCGCCGCCGCTGCCGCTTCCTTGCCCGGCCAGCCTTGCGCCAGCAGGGCACCGCAGATCCCCGCCAGCACGTCGCCACTGCCCGCCGTGGCCAGCCCCGCGTTGCCGGTCGGGTTGATCAGCACCGCGCCATCGGGTCCTGCGATCACGGTGCCCGACCCCTTGAGAATCACGACTGCGTTCATGCGCTGTGCCAGTTCGCGGGCGCTGGCCAGGCGGTCAGCCTGCACCACCGACACCGTCATGCCCAGCATGCGCGCCGCTTCCAGCGGATGCGGCGTGAGCACGCTTGGGGCGCTCCGCTGTGCCAGGCGCGCCTGCAGGTCGGGGCTGGCGCCGATCAGGTTCAACGCATCCGCGTCGAGTACCAGCGGGCAGTCGCTGTCGAGTGCCTTGGCCACCAGCCGCATTGCATCGACCGAGTCGCCCATGCCCGGCCCGAGCACCAGCGTGCGGCCAAACAGATCCAGGTCGTCGGCCGCGCGGAACATGATTTCGGGCTGGCTGCTGTCGTAGCCGGGCGGCGTGTTCAGCGCCGCGACATACACGCGCCCCGCGCCCGCATACAACGCGCCGCGCGCTGCCAGCACCGGTGCGCCGGCCATGCCATGCGCGCCACCAATGACGGCGACATCGCCGAAGCTGCCCTTGTGGGAGTTCTGGCGGCGCGCCGCGAAGCAGTGCGAGAACGCTGGCAGCCCGTTCATGGCTGCCGTCGTGGGCGTGGCTGCCGTATCCACGCCGAGCGTGTCCACACGCACCACACCTGCCTGATCGCGCCCGTCGGCCGTGTGCAGGCCCGGCTTGTCGGCGATGAACGTGATCGTGTGCGTGGCGCGCACCGCGATGCCGTCCGGGCCGATGACGGCGCCCGTGTCGGCATCCAGTCCACTTGGCACGTCCAGTGCCAGGACCGGGCAGCGCACGGTATCCAGGCCCGCAACCACGTCGCGGTACTCGCCGGCGAGCGCGCGGGTCAGGCCAATGCCGAACAAGCCGTCGACGACGAGCGCCCACTGGCCATCGGGCGGCAGCATGTCGAGCCAGCCGACGGTGCCCGAACGCGCGCGTTCGTAGGCAGCGGCGGTTTCGCTCGAGGCGTCGTCGTTGCCATCGCCCGGCAAGTGCAGCACGGTCGCGTTGACGCCGGCTTCGGCCAGGTTGGCCGCCACCTCGAGTGCATCGCCGCCATTGTTGCCGGGGCCGGCCAGCACCAAGACCGGCGCGCCACGCAGGCCATCCGGAGATGCACCCGCTGATGCGCGCAATAACTCGAGCGCGTAGTCGGCTGCGGCCTTGCCGGCACGGGTCATCAGGGTGCCCGGCGCCAGCGTGCTGCTGGCCGCGTGTTCGATGGTGCGCAGCTGCGCGACGGTGTAGAGAGGGTTTGCCATGGTCGTTTGCATGAATGAGAATGCCACCATTGTCGTGCATTCGCGCCAACGTTGGCGCGCCGTCCGCACTACAATGGCTGCCATCATCTGGTCAGCACAGGGAGTGAGTATGGATTGGCAGTTCTGGATCGACCGTGGCGGCACATTCACCGATATCGTGGGGCGCCGCCCGGATGGGCAACTCGTCACGCACAAGCTCCTGTCCGAGCACCCCGAGCAGTACCGCGACGCCGCGGTTGCGGGCATCCGTCACCTGCTGGGCATCGCGGCAGGTGCGCCGCTGCCGGCGGCCGGCATCGAGGCCGTCAAGATGGGCACGACCGTGGCCACCAATGCGCTGCTCGAGCGCAAGGGCGAGCCGACCGTGCTGGCGATTACGCGCGGCTACCGCGACGCGCTGCGCATCGCTTACCAGAACCGGCCACGCCTGTTCGACCGCCACATCGTGCTGCCCGAGCTGCTGTACGCGCAGGTGATCGAGATCGATGAACGCGTCGGCGCGCACGGCGATATCGTGCAGCCGCTCGACGAAGCGGCCACCCGCGCCAGCCTGCAGGGAGCATTCGACGCCGGCCTGCGCTCGCTGGCCATCGTCTTCATGCACGGTTACCGCTACACGGCGCATGAAGCGGCCGTGGCCCGCATCGCGCGCGCGATCGGCTTCACGCAGGTGTCGGTCTCGCATGAAGTGAGCCCGATGATGAAGCTCGTCGCGCGCGGCGACACGACGGTCGTCGACGCCTATCTGTCGCCGATCCTGCGCCGCTACGTCGACCAGGTGGCCGACGAACTGCCCGGCGTGAACCTGCAGTTCATGCAGTCCAATGGCGGCCTGACCGATGCACGCGCGTTCCAGGGCAAGGACAGCATCCTGTCCGGCCCCTCCGGCGGCATTGTCGGCATGGTGCGCGCGAGCCGGCAGGCCGGCTTCGAGCGCGTGATCGGCTTCGACATGGGCGGCACCTCGACCGATGTATCCCATTTTGCGGGCGAGTTCGAGCGCGTGTTCGAAACCCAGGTGGCCGGCGTGCGCATGCGTGCGCCGATGATGAGCATCCACACCGTCGCCGCCGGCGGCGGCTCGATCCTGCACTTCGACGGCAGCCGCTATCGCGTGGGGCCGGACAGCGCCGGCGCCAATCCCGGCCCGGCCAGCTACCGGCGCGGCGGCCCGCTCGCCGTCACTGACTGCAATGTCATGCTCGGCAAGGTGCAGGCGGATTATTTTCCGCGCCTGTTCGGCGCGCGTGGCGACGAAGCGCTGGACGTGGCCGCCGTGCGCCGCCGTTTCGACGCGCTGGCCGACGAGATCGGCGCCGCAACGGGTGAACGGCCTGCACCGGAAGCGGTGGCCGAAGGCTTCATCGCGATCGCGGTGGGCAATATGGCCAACGCGATCAAGCAGATCTCGGTGCAGCGCGGCCACGATGTGACCGACTACGTGCTCACCAGTTTCGGCGGCGCCGGCGGCCAGCATGCGTGCCTCGTGGCCGACGCCCTCGGCATGCAGACGGTGTTCGTCCACTCGCTGGCCGGCGTGCTGTCGGCCTACGGCATGGGGCTGGCCGACCAGAGCGCGATGCGCGAGCAGGCAGTCGAAGAGCGGCTAAGCGATGCCGTGCTGCCGGTGCTGGCCGAACGCCTCGGCGTGCTGGGCGAGGCGGCGCGCGCGCAGTTGCTGGCGCAAGGCGTGGCGCCCGGGCGCATCACGCTCGTCGAACGCGTGCACTTGCGCTACGAAGGCACCGACTCGGCGCTCGTCGTGCTCGCGGGCGACATGACGGGGATGACGGCGCAATTTGAACAAGCCTACAAACGCCGCTACTCGTTCCTGATGCCGGCACGCGCGCTGATCGTCGAAGCGGTGTCGGTCGAGGCCATCGGCCAGTCCGATGCACCGGCCGAGCAACTGGTGACGACGACCACGCCTGGCGGCGAAGCGGCCCCGCAGGACAGCGTGCGCATGTACAGCGCGGGCCGCTGGCACGATACCGGTGTCTACGCGCGCGCTGCGCTGCAGCCGGGACACGCGGTGTGCGGCCCGGCGATCATCGCCGAAGACAATGCGACCACGGTCGTCGAGCCGGGCTGGGAAGCGCGCGTGACACCGTATGGTCATTTGGTGCTGCAGCGCGTGCAAGCGCTGCCCGAGCGGCGCGCGATCGGCACCACGGCCGATCCGGTGATGCTCGAGATCTTCAACAGCCTGTTCATGTCGATTGCCGAGCAGATGGGCCTGCGCCTGCAGAACACGGCGCACTCGGTCAACATCAAGGAACGGCTGGACTTCAGCTGCGCGATCTTCGACCAGGACGGCAACCTGGTGGCCAATGCCCCGCACATGCCGGTGCATCTGGGCTCGATGGGCGAGAGCATCAAGACCGTGATGCGCGAGAACGCGGGCCGCATGCATGCGGGTGACGTGTACATCCTGAACGACCCGTACAACGGCGGCACGCACCTGCCCGACGTGACGGTGATCTCGCCCGTGTTCGACGAAGCGGGCGTCGAGATCCTGTTCTATGTTGGCTCGCGCGGCCACCACGCCGACATCGGCGGCACCACGCCCGGCTCGATGCCGCCCGACTCGAGCCACATCGAGCAGGAGGGTGTCCTGATCAACAATTTCAAGTTGATCGACGGGCAGGCCGGCGTGCTGCGCGAAGAAGCACTGCGCGCCTTGCTGCTGGGCGCGCGCTACCCGGCGCGTAATCCCGACCAGAACCTGGCCGACCTGCGCGCGCAGGTGGCGGCCAACCAGAAAGGCGTCGACGAGCTGCACAAGATGGTTGCGCACTTCGGCCTGGACGTGGTGCGCGCCTACATGGGCCACGTGCAGGACAACGCCGAAGAGGCGGTGCGACGCGTGATCTCGGCGCTCAAGGATGGCAGCTTCCACTACCAGCTCGATAACGGCGCGCACATTGATGTCGCGATTCGCGTGGACGCTGCCGCGCGCAGCGCGCAGATCGACTTCACCGGCACGTCAGGCCAGCTACCAAACAACTTCAATGCGCCGTCGGCCGTGTGCATGGCGGCCGTGCTGTACGTGTTCCGCACGCTGGTCGACGACGAGATTCCGCTCAACGCGGGTTGCCTGAAACCGCTGGAGGTCATCATCCCGCCCGGCTCGATGCTCAATCCGCATTATCCGGCGTCGGTCGTGTCGGGCAATGTCGAAACCTCGACCTGCATCACCAATGCGCTGTATGGCGCGCTGGGCGTGATGGCGGCGGCGCAGGGCACGATGAACAACTTCACGTTCGGCAACGACCGTTATCAGTACTACGAGACCATCTCGGGTGGCTCCGGCGCGGGCGAGGGCTTCGATGGCACCGACGTGGTCCAGACCAATATGACCAACTCGCGCCTGACTGATCCTGAAATCCTCGAATTCCGCTTCCCGGTGCGGCTCGAGCGGTACGAGATCCGGCCCGGCTCGGGCGGGGCGGGGCGCTGGCAGGGCGGCAACGGCGGCGTGCGCCGCGTGCGTTTTTTAGAGCCGATGACGGCGGCGATCCTGTCGAACAACCGGATTCACGCGCCGTTCGGCATGGCCGGTGGCGGAGACGCCGAGCGTGGCCGTAACAGTGTCGAGCGCGCCGACGGACGTATCGAGCAGGTCGGGCATATCGGCAAGATCGACATGGCCGCGGGCGACGTATTCGTCATCGAGACGCCGGGCGGCGGCGGTTACGGCAAGCCGTAGGATGGCGCGGCATATTGTGGCCCGCCCGCGCGCCCTGTATGCTGCACCAGCATCGATTTTCAACACTACTACGAGAGATACCATGAAACGTGTACTGACCTGCTCCGCCCTGGTGGCGGCAATGCTGCTGACGGTAACCGCCTGCAAGCGCGCCGAAGCCCCGGCCACGCCGGCTGCCGACACCAGCGGCGCGACCACCAGCGCGCCGGCCGTTGCCTCGCAACAGATCGACACCGTGGTCGGCACCGGCAAGGAAGCCACGTCCGGTTCGACCGCTGTCGTCAACTACACCGGCTGGCTGTACGAGCCGGCCGCCGCCCAGCAGCGTGGCAAGGAGTTCGATTCGTCGATCGGCCGTGAACCGTTCAGCTTCCAGGTTGGCGCCGGCCAGGTCATCAAGGGTTGGGATGTCGGCGTGCAAGGCATGAAAGTCGGCGGCAAGCGCACGCTGATCGTGCCGGCCGACATGGGTTATGGCGCCGGCGGCGCAGGCCCGATTCCCCCGAACGCCACGCTGGTATTCGAGGTCGAGCTGCTCGACGTGCGTTAATTCGCGACCGGCGCCGGCGCGGTTGCCGGGGCCTTTGCTGGCGCTTGTGATGGCGAAGGTGCCGCTGCCGGTGCCGGTTTCAAAGCAGGCGCCAATACCGGCGTCAATGCCGGGGGCAGCGCCGCGCGGCGGGGCGTTGTCGCCACCGGGTCCTGTTTCGCCCCCGGCGCTTCACGATCGCGGATCCGGTACCACGCAAGGCCCAGCAACTCATAGGTTGCGTACCACGAGCGCCGCATGCCTTCCGCGCTTGGCAGCCAGGCGTCGAAACCGTAGTTGGGGTTGTAGACGAACATGGTCGGCGCCTCGACCACCTGCAGGCCTTCACGCTCGAACACATTGCGCGCGCGGTGCATGTGCATCGCATCGGTCACGAGCAGGATCCGTTTCACGCCGGCTTTACGCAGCAGCAGATTGCTGTAGATCGCATTCTCGCCCGTATCGCGCGAGCGTCGCTCAATCCATTTGACCGGCACGCCGAAGTCCTCGCGCAGCGCCCTGGCCATCGCGTCGGCCTTGGTGTACCCCATGTCGATGGTGGCCGGATCGACACCGCTGCCGCCATTGCCGCCGGTGACCAGAATCGGCAGGCCGGTGCGCCGCTGCAGGTGCGCCCCATAGCGCAGCCGCGCAAGGGCCGTGTGGTCGGGAATGTCGCGGTTGTCGTATTCACCGGCACTGCGTAACCGGCCTGCCGCCAGCACGACGATGGCCTCGGCGCTGGCGCTCTCGGGCCGCGCGAGCGGCTTGGTCAGCTCTTCCAGCGGCCGGACCAGAAAGCTCGATCCGGCATTGCTCGACATGAGTGTCAGCAGGGCCAGACCGGTGCCGGCGACGATGCGCCCGGCCCTTGGACGGAAACGCCATAGCACCAGACCCAGCGCGATGATCAGGTACAGGCTGGTGGGTGGCAGGAAAAGATTACGGGGAAGGGCGTTGATTAGGTCGAGCAAAATGGAAGGCGATCGGGCCGCTGTAGTAAGAATGACAGCGACAGTAGACCGTAACTTGTGCAGTGCGTCAAGTTGAGGGCCCTAGACCCGGTAGCCGGTATTGAGCACGTACAGCTCGAGAGGCAAGGCCACGATGGCCAGCAGCATGGGCAGCAGCCACACGATTTTTTGCATCCGGCTCATGCGCGGATGGTGTTGTCGGCGCGTGCGGTAGGCCCGATAACCGGCATAGGCGGCCAGTGGCGGGAAGATGAAGATCGGGATGGCGAGCCAGAAGGTCAGCGCCGACAGCAGCGTCAGAACGAGGGAGAGCAATGCCATGGCGATTGGTTGCGATGTTGGTCGTGATGTTGGTCGTGATTTGTTCAACCGGCCGCAATCCCGTACTTGCGCCGCGCCGCCTGGTATTCCTCGGTCAGCGTGGCCAGCCGCGGATGCTGTGCGTCCTGCGCCCGGATGCCGTCCAGCAGACCGGCGGCGGTCTGGCCCAGCGGATGGTCCCACCCGAGTTCGTTGATCTGGCGAAGGATGCCGCCTGCGGTGGCCACCATTACCTGCAGGTTGCGCGGCGCCAGGTGCAGCGCTTCGCGCAGCGTCTGGACTGCGCCGCGCACATCGCCCATATTGCGTTTTTCGTCGGCCACGCCCAGCAGGATCTGCGCCTGCGCCTTGAGCTGCTGGCCCATGTTCTCGAGCAGGTCGGCGCGCCCGGCGTCGACGAACACCGTCATCGCCTGCTCGGGCGAGACGCCGCTGTCTGCGTCATTTACGACCGTCAGCATCACGCTGGCCGCCTGATCGTCGAGCCGGTGCGCCAGGCATGCGCGCGCCAGCTCGAGTTTGAGGCTAGGGGACAGCGCGTCGTTGGCGCGCACCGCCAACACGGCAGTCTGCAGTCCGGCCACCGCCGCGCCGCCGTTGCCGGTCTTGTCGTACAGGAGCGCGTTGGCATAGGCGTGGCAGGCATCGTAGCCCGGCGTGGCGCGCAGCGAACGTTCGAGATCGCGGATCACGCCCGTGGCCTGCAGCAGGTCGCCGCGCGCCACCAGCGTCTTGACCAGGCTGACGTGGTCTTCGGGATCGCGAAACGACGAGTAGCGCGCTTTGCCCACCACCTGGCGGAACGACGTCTCGGCCACGGCCATGTCGCCCGTGGTCAGTGCGAGCTCGCCCAGTTTGCGCAGGCGCCCCACGACGTGCGGCGAGATGGCGACTGCATCGGCCAGCACGCGCTGGGCCAGTGCCGGCTCGCCGTCCGCCTCGAGGCAGCGCGCGAGCAGGTCGTAGCCGGCCATCAGGCGCGGGTTGGTTGCCAGCAGTTCTTCGAGGATCGCGCGCGCGTCATCCGGTTGACCCAGCGCGAGCAGCGTGCGCGCCAGGCCCAGGGCCGCCCAGCCGACCGGGCGTTCGGCCAGCACGTCGCGGTAGACGGCGGCGGCCTCTGAATGTTCGCCCAGCGTCGTGTGGAGCTCGGCGCGCACGCGTGCGAGGTCGGCCGCAAAGCGCGGCTGCGCCTGGGCGCCGTTGGCGCACGCCAGAATCGCCTCCCGCAGCCTGCCTTGCGCCGCCAGTTGCCAGGCCGGGAGCAGGGCGCTGCGCCGATCGAGCGCGCGCTTGATGCGCGTGCTGATCAACTCCACCGTGAACGGCTTAAGCAGGTAATCGGTGGGCGCCAGTTCGGCGGCGCTGACAACCTTGTCGCGCTCGGCCTCGGAGGTGAGCATGATGAAGATGGTCGACGGCGTAATCAGGAGATGCTGGCGCAGGTCTTCCAGCAGTTGCTGGCCGTCCTGGCCTTCGCCGGTGCCACTGGCCAGGTCGTACTCGCACAGGATGATGTCGAACGCACGCTGCTGCAGCTGGCGGATCGCCGTGCCCGCATTGACCGCGTGTTCGATCTTCGTGATGCCGGCCAGGCCCAGCATGTTTTGCAGGCTGGTGCGCATGCCCGGATTGGGATCGACCACCAGCACCGCCAGGTTCGCGTTTTCTTGCATCGTCGCTCTCGTCTGCTCTGGCCGCGTACGCCGGACGGCGCACATCGCAAGATTGTTCAACGTTAAGATACCGGCAAGTGCCGAAACGATCAAGGAAACCGGTACGCTGCGTGCGCGAGGCGCCAGCCGGTCGTCGATGGCGGCCCGGCCAGAGGGGTGAGGCTGTATAATACCGGCCTATCTTCCACCCTAGCAGCGACGCTGCATCAACCGACTGTCCAAGCCATGTTGATTCTGCCGGGTTCCAATGCCCTGTCCGCCTTCCGTAGCCAACGCCTCCTGAGCCAACTGCAAGCTGTCGCCCCGTCGATCGCCGCAGTCCAGGGCCGTTTCTACCATTTCATCGACACCAGCGCGCCACTGTCCATCGACGATACGTCGCGCCTGTCGGCCATGCTCACCTATGGCGAGCCTGCGCCGGAGACCCTGTACGACGGCGTGACCGAAGCATTCTTCGTCATCCCGCGCCTTGGCACCATTTCACCGTGGGCGTCGAAAGCGACCGATATCGCGCGCAACTGCGGCATGGGCCATGTCCACCGCATCGAGCGCGGCATCGGCTATACCGTCGTACTCAAGACCGGCATCCTTGGCAGCAGCTTCGGCGCCCCCAAAAAACTGGCGGACGACGAACTGCAGGCAGTCATCGGCCTGCTGCACGACCGCATGACCGATACGGTCCTGCGCAACGCCGACGACGCGCAGCACCTGTTCAATGAACTCGAGGGCAAGCAGCTCGAGAGCATCGACGTGCTGGGTCTCGGCCGCGCCGCACTGGTGCGCGCCAACACCGAACTCGGTCTGGCGATGTCGGACGACGAAGTCGATTACCTGAACGACGCCTTCACGAAGGCGCAGCGCAACCCGACCGACGTCGAGCTGATGATGTTCGCGCAGGCGAACTCGGAGCACTGCCGTCACAAGATCTTCAATGCCGACTGGGTCATCGACGGCGAGAAGCAGAGCATCTCGCTGTTCGGCATGATCAAGAACACGCACCAGCTGAACCCGCGCGGCACCGTCGTCGCCTACAGCGACAACTCGTCGATCATCGAAGGCGCGACCGTCACCCGGTTCTTCCCGCGCGATGGCGAAGAATACGGCCCGTCGACGGAGCTCGTGCACACCCTGATGAAGGTCGAGACACACAATCACCCGACCGCGATCTCGCCATTCCCGGGCGCCTCGACCGGCGCCGGCGGCGAAATCCGCGACGAAGGCGCAACGGGCCGCGGCGCCAAGCCGAAGGCGGGCCTGGCCGGCTTCACGGTCTCGAACCTGGTGATTCCCGATGCCGTGCGGCCGTGGGAAAACGCGTCGGACGTGACGGGCCAGATGCGCTCGGATGCCTTGTACGGCAAGCCGGAACGCATCGCCTCGCCACTGCAGATCATGATCGAAGGCCCGATCGGCGGCGCCGCATTCAGTAATGAATTCGGCCGGCCGGTCCTGGGCGGTTACTTCCGTACCTATGAACAGAACGTCGGCGCAGCCGGCGCGGTCTACGGCTACCATAAGCCGATCATGATCGCCGGCGGCATCGGCAGCATCTCGGCCGCGCACACGCACAAAGACGAGATCCCGGTCGGCAGCCTCTTGATCCAGCTGGGCGGCCCTGGCATGCGCATCGGCATGGGCGGCAGCGCCGCGTCGTCGATGGCCACCGGCACCAACACGGCCGACCTGGACTTCGACTCGGTCCAGCGCGGCAATCCGGAGATGGAACGCCGCGCACAGGAAGTGATCAACGGCTGCTGGCAGCTGGGCGCGCACAATCCGATCATCTCGATCCACGACGTGGGCGCGGGCGGCTTGTCCAACGCCTTCCCGGAAATCGTCAACGACGCCAAGCGCGGTGCGATCTTCAATCTGCGCAAGGTGCCGCTCGAAGAAAGCGGTCTGGCGCCAAAAGAAATCTGGTCGAATGAATCGCAGGAGCGCTACGTGCTGGCGATCGCCCCTGAGAACCTGGCGAAGTTCGCCGCGCTGTGCGAGCGCGAGCGCTGCCCGTTCGCCGTCGTCGGTACTGCGACCGAAGAACGTCAACTGCGCCTGCTCGACGAAGAGCAGGCCGGTGGTCCGAATGCGTCGCCGGTCGACATGCCGATGGACGTCCTGCTCGGCAAACCGCCGAAGATGACGCGCGACGTGCAGCACGTGCAGAACACGTTCCCGCCGGTGGACCTGACCGGCATCGAGTTGGTCGAAGCAGCGCGCCGCGTGCTGCAGAATCCCACCGTGGGCGACAAATCGTTCCTGATCACGATCGGCGACCGCACGGTCGGCGGCATGACGGTGCGCGACCAGATGGTCGGCCCATGGCAGGTGCCGGTGGCCGATTGCGCCGTCACGGCAATGGCCTACGACGGCTTCCTCGGCGAAGCGATGGCGATGGGCGAGCGTACGCCGCTGGCCGTCATCGACGCTGCCGCATCGGGCCGGATGGCCGTGGCCGAGTCCATCATGAATATCGCGGCCGCCGCGATCGACGACATTTCGGACATCAAGCTGTCGGCCAACTGGATGGCGGCCTGCGGCCAGCCGGGCCAGGACGCCGCGCTGTTCGACACCGTGAAAGCCGTCGGCATGGAACTGTGCCCGGCGCTGGGCGTGTCGATCCCGGTCGGCAAGGATTCGCTGTCGATGCGCACCACCTGGAACGACGCTGGCGAATCGAAAGCCGTGATCTCGCCGGTGTCGCTGATCGTCTCGGCGTTCGCGCCGGTGGCCGATATCCGCCGCTCGCTCACGCCGCAACTGCGTACCGATGCGGGCGAGACGGCCCTGATCCTGGTCGACCTGGGCCGCGGCAAGAACCGCCTGGGCGCATCGATCCTGGCGCAGGTCACCCAGCAACTGGGTGACTCGGTGCCGGACGTCGATTCGCCGGACGACCTGAAAGCGCTGTTCGGCGCGATCCAGGCGCTGAACAAGGATGGCAAGCTGCTGGCCTACCACGACCGCTCGGACGGCGGCCTGTTCGCGACGCTGGCCGAGATGGCCTTCGCTGGCCGCACCGGCGTGTCGGTCAACCTCGACATTCTGACGATGGAGAGCGAGCACGCGGCTGACTGGGGCGATGCCAAGAACTGGACCGGCCAGGTGGCCGAGCGCCGCAACGAGATGACGCTGCGCGCATTGTTCAGCGAAGAACTGGGCGCCGTGTTCCAGGTGCGCGTGGAGGACAAGACGGCCGTCATGAACGTGCTGCGCGAAGCGAATCTGGGCGCCTGCAGCCATATCATCGGCAAGCTCAATGACCGTGGCGCGATCGAGTTCACGCGCGACGCCAAAGTCATCTACAACGAAAAGCGCAGCAGCCTGCACCGCCTGTGGAGCGAGACCAGCTGGCGCATCGCGCGCCTGCGCGACAATCCGGAGTGCGCGGACGCCGAATACGACCGCCTGCTCGACGAGCACGATATCGGCATGACGCCGAAGATCAGCTTCAATCTGGACGAGGATGTCGCCGCACCGTTCATCGCGACCGGCAAGCGTCCACGCGTGGCAATCCTGCGCGAGCAGGGCGTCAACTCGCACATCGAGACCGCCTGGGTCATGCACCAGGCAGGCTTCGCGGCCATCGACGTGCACATGAGCGACCTGATTGCCGGCCGCGCCAAGCTGGACGACTTCCATGGGGTGATCGCCGTCGGCGGCTTCTCGTACGGTGACGTGCTGGGCGCAGGCGAAGGCTGGGCCAAGACCATCCTGTTCAACCCGCAGCTGTCGGACCAGTTCGCCCGCTTCTTCGCGCGCCAGGACACGTTCGGCCTGGGCGTCTGCAACGGCTGCCAGATGATGAGCAACCTGAAGTCGATCATCCCGGGTGCGCAGGCATGGCCGAAGTTCACGCGCAACAAGTCGGAGCAGTTCGAAGCGCGCTTCGGCATGGTCGAAGTGCTGGACTCGCCGTCGATCTTCTTCCAGGGCATGGCCGGCACCCACGCGCCAATCGCCATCGCGCACGGCGAAGGTTTCGCCGACTTCTCGCTGACGGGCGACTACGACGCATCGATCAAGGCGATGCGCTTCGTCGACAACCGCGGCCAGGCCACCGAAACGTACCCGTTCAACCCGAACGGCTCGCCAGGCGGACTGACGTCGGTGACAACGGCCGATGGCCGCTTTAC
The DNA here is from genome assembly GCA_014841835.1 of Oxalobacteraceae sp. CFBP 13730. Taxonomy (GTDB): domain Bacteria; phylum Pseudomonadota; class Gammaproteobacteria; order Burkholderiales; family Burkholderiaceae_D; genus Telluria. The sequence goes on from JACYUQ010000002.1 coordinate 339,265, forward strand.
GGTCCTGATGCCACACGCCGAGCGCGTCTTCCGCGCCTCGGTGCATTCGTGGGCACCAGAATCCTGGGGCGACGAGTCGCCATGGATGCGGATGTTCCGCAACGCACGCAAGTGGGTTGGCTGATCGGCTGACGATGCAAAACGCCTCCTCGGAGGCGTTTTTTTTCGTCCAGTAGTACAGCCGGGGTCAGTACAGCCGGGGTCAGGTCTGACATTCGGACACGGTCTCGGCTTTAGTCGTTTCCAATGATGTCTTGTCCAGCGACGACATGGCCCGGCACCAGATTGCCTGCTGCTCGATCGCCTAACTGTCGAGATCGTGTCCGAATGTCAGACCTGACCCCGGCTTTTGACGTTTGGCACAGCCGGGGTCAGGTCTGACATTTGGACACGACCTCACGCGTCCAACGAACCTCGCTGCGCCGCGACATCAAGCCAGTTTGAACGCGTGGGCGGCATAGCCGCCCACCCTACGGGCCGTCGAGAACAAAGACGCTGTCGCCCGCGCTCGATGATGCGAGCCGCCATCCCAGGCGCGTATAGAATTGCGCGGCTCTGGTATGCGTCCCCGTGCTCAATGTCACCTGCCTGAACCCCAGCGAGAATAGCCATGACGTTGCCAGTGAGAGCAACTGCTTGCCCAGCCCTTGTCCCTCGAAGCAAGGATCGACGAACAGCGCCCAGATCGACCCGTCGATCCGGTTTGCATAGCTGAAGGCGACGATGTCGCCATCGACCTGAGCCACCCAGCCGCGCTCGTCTTTCTCCAGAAAATCGGCATACATCTGCGGCGTGATCCGCGTCGGATCGCGCAGGACGTTCTCAGTTACCGCCAGGCGAATGCGGATCATGTGCGGGATATCGCCGCACGCCGCCTCGCGAAATACGGGACGCATAAGCACCAGCCTCCAAATAAAAAGAGCGCACCCGGAGGTGCGCTCTTTGCAGTCAAGCCAGGCAGCGAATTACTGCACTTTGGCTTTCTTGACCAGGGTCTCGCGGTAGGCTGCCAGCTGACGCTGCTGCAGGCCTTCGGTGACTTGCTGCTTGACTTCTTCCAGCGCCGGCACTTTGGCTGCGCGGACGTCTTCCAGCTTGATGACGTGGTAACCGAACTGCGATTTCACAGGCGTTTCGGTGATCGCGCCTTTTTGCAGGGCGACCATGGCTTTCGAGAACTCAGGCACGTAGGTGGCCGCGCTGGCCCAGCCCAGGTCGCCGCCGTTCTGCGCGCTGCCGTCTTTCGACTGCTTGGCCAGTTCGTCGAACTTGCCGCCGGCTTTCAGCTTGGCGATGATGCCCTTGGCATCGGCTTCCGAATCGACCAGGATGTGGCGCGCGTGGTATTCCTTGTCGCCGATCAGCGCTTTCTGCTTGTCGTACTCGGCTTTGACGTCGGCATCCTTGACCGGGTTCTTCTTGACGTAGTCCGCCAGCATCGCGTTGATGATGATGCTTTGACGGGCGTTGTCGATGGCCGACTTCACGTCGGCGCGGGCGCCGATGTTCTGCTTGTCGGCTTCCTGGATCAATACTTCACGGCTGATCAGGTCTTTCTTGATCGCTTCGCGCAGGTCAGGGGAGTCCGCAGCGCGGCCCTGGGCCACGACCTGCTTGACCAGCTGGTCGACCCGAGCTTGCGGGATTGCCTTGCCATTGACGGTAGCGGCGTTCTGCGCAAGGGCAGGCACGGCAACGACTGCAATCATGGCGAACAACAGGCTGGCTGGCTTCAAAATCATCGTTGAGATCCTATATAAACTCGAAAAGTATCGCCGCAGGCGACGAATGCCGGTGCGCTGTGTGCGCACCGGCGACAATACATCTTACTGCACCTTTGCCTTCTTGACCATTTGCTCCTGGAAGTCACGCAGCTTCTCTTGCGCGAGCGTCTCGGAGATCTGTGGCTTGACCTGGTCCATCGGTGGCAGCTTGGTGGCGCGGGTGTCGTCCAGCTTGATCACATGGTAACCGGCGTTGGTCTTGACTGGCACGTCGGTGATCGCACCCTTGGCGAGCTTGGTGAAGCCGGCCGAGAATTCTGGCGGCATCGTGTTCGGGGTGACCCAGTCCAGATCGCCACCGGTGTTGGCAGTGCCGGTGTCCTTGGACGTCTTGGCGACGTCTTCGAACTTGGCGCCGCCCTTGATCTTGGCAATCGCTGCCTTGGCATCGGCTTCGGTCGTCATGAGGATGTGGCGGACGTGGTATTCCTTGTCGCCCGTTTCTGCCTTGACCTTGTCATAGGCGGCCTTGATCTCGGCATCGGTCACCGGGTTCTTGGCGATGTAGTCGCGCGCCAGTGCATTGACGACGATCGACTGACGGGCGCTGTCCATGGCTTCGCGCACTTCAGGCTTCTTGTCCCAGCCTTGCTTGACGGCTTCTTGCATCAGCACTTCGCGGGCGATCAGGTCGTTCTTGACGGCTTCGCGCAGCTGTGGCGTGTCCTGGCCCTGGTTCTGGGCAACGACCTGCTTGACGACGGCGTCGGCGCGTGCCGAAGGAATCGCCTTGCCGTTGACCACTGCGATGTTCTGGGCAAAGGCCGGGGCCGATGCGATGGCAACGAGGGCTAACAGCAGGCGAGCAGGCTTAAAGGTCATGTGTATTCCTGTGACGGGTTTTAACTGGACGAGAGAAGTTCAGGTGGTGTACTTATCTGTTCGATTGTCGGGCAAATTTCTTAAAACTGCCTGAAAACCCGCTTTCAGGACAGCTCGGAAGGCGCGATGGCGTTGATAGCCAGTGCGTGGATTTCCGCCTTGTTGATCATATCGTGAACGGCATCATACACAAGACGATGACGCATGACCAGCTTGAGGCCCTCGAAGCGCGATGACACGATTTTGACGGAATAATGGCTGCCGCCGGAGGCCGCGCCGGCATGGCCCGCGTGCAGGTGCGAGTCGTCGCTGATCTCGAGCACGGTAGGGGCCAGCTCGGCTTCGAGCTGGGCGCGCATGCGTGGTTCGCGGTCGCTTTTGTCAGTCAGATTGGTCATGCGTCTTCTTCCTTGATGTATTTGTAGAGCATCATCGTCTGGATCATGATGAAGGCAAAGAATATGGCGGTGAAGCCGAACAGCTTGAAGCTGACCCAGGCGCCGGTATCGTTATGGAAGACCACGAACGCCATCAAGAGGTTCAGCAAGCCCATCGCGACGAAGAACGCCATCCAGATGTAGCCGATGCGGTTCCACAGTGGCTCGGGCAGCTTCATGTTCGGCTCCATCACCGAGCGGATCAGGTTTTTACGATAAAACACCTGCGCGATGAACAGGCCCAGCGCGAATGCCCAGTACAGGATCGTTGGCTTCCACTTGATGAACAGGTCATCGTGGAAATAGATCGTGGCGCCGCCAGCGACCACGATCACGCCCAGGGTCAGCCACATCGCATTGTCGACCTTGCGCCCGCGCGCCAGCAGGTAACCGACCTGGCACACGGTGGCGATGATGGCCACGGCCGTTGCCAGCAGGATCGCCGACTGTGACGGCGGCACGCCGCCGCCGGCAATCAACGGCCCCAGGAACTCGACCGCCACGCGATGCGCCCACGCCTGGTTGCTGTCGCCGTATTTATAGACGCCAAAGAACAGCAGGACGGGGAAAAAGTCGAACAGGAATTTCATCGTGCAATCACTCTCAGGCGGGGTCGAACCGCATCGAGGCGGAATTGATGCAATAGCGCAGGCCGGTTGGCGGCGGGCCGTCCGGGAACACGTGGCCCAGGTGCGCGTCGCAGACGCCGCAAATGACTTCGGTGCGCACCATGCCGTGCGTGCGGTCGGTTTTCTCGATCACATTGGCCGGGTCGAGCGCGCGGAAGTAGCTTGGCCAGCCGCAGCCCGAGTCGAACTTGGTGTCCGATTCGAATAGCGGCGTGTTGCAGCAGACGCAGCTGTAAATGCCATGCTCGTGGTGGTCCCAGAACTTGCCGGTGAACGCGCGTTCGGTCGCGGCGTGCCGCGTGACTTCGTATTCCATCGGGTCGAGCTGGTTACGCCATTCGGCGTCGGTCTTGGTGACTTTGTCGGTCATGATGTGGTTTCCTCGTGTCTCGTTGGTGTGTTTATGAAGAGCAGCTTACTTCGAGATGCGCAGCCCAATCGGGCGGCAGCTCGGCGTAGGCGGCGTTGTCGGGTTGTTCATCGAACGGGCGCTCGAGCACGGCCAGCAGCTTGTGCACGCCAGTAAAGTCGCCGTTCTGGGCCTGTTCGATGGCCGTCTGGGCCAGGTAGTTGCGCAGGATGTATTTGGGGTTGACCAGATTCATCGCAACGCGCCGGGTGGTATCGAAGCTCTGCTCGCTGCGCAGGCGGGTGCGATAGATCGCGGCCCAGGCGTCGAACGAGGCGCGGTCGATGAACAGGTCGCGCAGCGGCTCGTCATGCCCGGGCGCGTCGAGTTGCAGGTCGCCCAGCAAACGGAAGAACAGCGTGAAGTCGGCGTGGTTCGCCTGCAGCAGTTCGATCGTGTCTTCGAACAGCTTGGCGTCGCCGTCCTGTGTTTCAAGGAGGCCCAGCTTGCCGTGCATCAGGAGGTCCATCTGGCGGCCGAACTCGGGCCGGTAGACGGCGAGCGCTTCTTCGGCCACCTCGGGTTCGCCGATCAGCGGCAGCAGGGCATTGCCCAGCGCGTAGCAGTTCCAGTGGCCGACCGGCACCTGGTTGGCGTACGAGTAGCGTCCGCCCTGGTCCGTGTGGTTGCAGATATGGCGGGCGTCGAACGCTTCCATGAAGCCGAACGGGCCGTAGTCGAGCGTCAGGCCCAGAATCGACATATTGTCGGTGTTCATCACGCCATGCATGAAGCCCACGGCCTGCCAGTGCGCAATCATGCGCGCCGTACGGCGCGTGACTTCGGCCAGCAGCGCTGCGTACGGATTGGTCTCACTCGCAAGTTCGGGATAGAAATTGTGAATGACATAGTCGGCAAGCAGGCGCAGCTCGTCCTCGCGGTCGTGCGAGGCCCAGTGCTCGAACGAGCCGAAGCGCACGAAAGTGGGCGCCATGCGCGCCACGACGGCGGCAGTCTCGAGCGTTTCGCGCGCGATGCCTTGGGGCGAGCCGGTGAGGCACAGCGCGCGCGTGGTCGGAATGCCCAACGCCGCCATCGCCTCGGAGCACAGGAATTCGCGGATCGACGAGCGCAGCACGGCGCGGCCGTCGCCCATGCGGGAATACGGCGTGCGCCCGGCGCCCTTGAGCTGGATTTCCATCGGACCGGTCGGGGTGGCGATGTCGCCCAGCGTGATCGCGCGACCATCGCCCAACTGGCCGGCCCAGACACCGAACTGGTGGCCGGAATACACGGCGGCAATCGGTTGGGAGCCCCTCAACACCTTGTTGCCGGTGAAGACGTCGACAAAATCGGGATGCGCAAGATCCTCGACGGTCAGCCCGATCAGGGCCGCCGCAGGTTCGCTGGCCGCAATGAAATGCGGCGCAGGCAGGGGTGTAGGCATCAGGCGCGTGTAAAACGCTGGCGGCAATTCGGCGAACGAATTGTTCAGTGCGAGTTCGTCGGCAGTAATGGCAGTCCTCGGTAACGTAATCGGCATGGAACGATTTTACTCGACCGCGATGGTATGCGTGATCGGGCACGCCAGTGTGCGCGCGTTACATCCTGTAACGGCAGCGGGTCAGGGCGGGCAGGCGCGGAGTGGCACGATGATGCACTGCATCATCGAATTGCGTTGACGCCGCGCGCCATCGCGCACGACACTTTCCCCGTTGCTGTTGAGCTTAATCCTCTTTACATCCCGGAGCCCACATGTCTGACTATCCCGTGAGTCCCCTGCAAGGCCAGATGATGGATACACCGTTGCTGGTCTCCGGCATCATCGAATTCGCCGCGCGCCACTATGGCGACCGCGAGATCGTCTCGCGCCGCGTCGAGGGCGACCTGCACCGCTACACGTGGCGTGACGCGGCGGCGCGTTCGCGCCAGCTGGCCAATGCACTGGACAGCATGGGCATCGCCATGGGCGACCGCGTGGCCACGCTGGCCTGGAACGGCTACCGGCACCTGGAGCTGTATTACGGCGTCTCGGGCTCCGGCGCCGTGCTGCACACGATCAACCCGCGCCTGCACCCGGACCAGATCGCGTACATCGTCAACCACGCCGAGGACCAGGTGCTGTTCTTCGACCTGACGTTCCTGCCGATTGTCACCGCGCTGGCGCGCAGCTGCACGGGCGTCAAGGCCTGGGTGGCCTTGTGCGACAGCGCAGCGCTGCCACGCGATTCCGGTATCGACACCTTGCTGTGTTACGAAGACCTGATCGGCGCGCAGAGCGATGACTATGCTTGGCCACAGTTCGACGAACGCTCGGCCGCCAGCCTGTGCTACACGTCCGGCACCACCGGCAACCCGAAAGGCGCGCTGTATTCGCATCGCTCCACGGTCCTGCATGCGTATGCGTCGGCCATGCCGAATGCGCTCAATGTATCGTCGCGCGACGTTGTGCTGCCGGTCGTGCCCATGTTCCATGTGAATGCGTGGGGTCTGCCGTATTCGGTGCCGCTGTCGGGCGCCAAGCTCGTGTTTCCGGGACCGGCGCTCGACGGACGATCGCTGTACGATTTGTTCGAAGGCGAGGGCGTGACGTTCTCGGCGGGCGTGCCCACGGTCTGGCTGGGCCTGGTCAACCACGTCATCGAGCATGCTCTGGCGTTCTCCACGTTCCGTCGCACCGTGATCGGTGGCTCGGCCTGTCCGCCAGCGTTGATGGACACGCTGATGGACCGCTTCGGCATTGAGGTAGTGCACGCATGGGGCATGACGGAGATGTCGCCGCTGGGCACGGCCTGCACGTTGAACAGCGCACACCTTGCGCTGCCGCCCGAGCAGCAGCGCGCGATTCTGCGCAAGCAGGGGCATGCCATCTATGGCGTCGACATGAAAATCGTCGACGACGCCGGCGCCGAACTGGCCTGGGATGGCGTGACCTTCGGCCACCTGCTGGTCAAGGGGCCTTGGGTGGTTTCCGGGTATTTCCGCGAGGAGGGCGGCAACGTGCTGGTTGATGGCTGGTTCCCGACGGGCGACGTCGCCACGATCGACCCCGACGGCTATCTGGCGATCACCGACCGCAGCAAGGACGTGATCAAGTCCGGCGGCGAATGGATCGGCACGATCGACCTGGAAAACGTGGCGATGGCGCATCCGGCCGTGCTGCAGGCGGCTTGCATCGGCGTGGCGCACCCGAAATGGGACGAGCGCCCGCTGCTGGTGGTCGTGCGCCGGCCCGGCATGGACGTCACGCGCGACGCGTTGATCAGCTGGTTTGACGGCAAGGTGGCGCGCTGGTGGACGCCGGACGACGTCGTGTTCGCCGACGCGCTGCCGGTCGGTGGCACTGGCAAGATCCAGAAAAACCGGTTGCGCGAGACCTATGCGCAGCACCGTCTGCCATCGACGCAGGTTGCCGAAAAATAACTGTGCGCCGCATTTCGCGGTGGACGGGTAAAGTTGTGTCACTTTTAACAATTTTCCACTCACAGGAATCCCCATGCGCCTGCTTATCGCCCTTATCTTTCCCTGGCTGACGTTCTTCACGATTGGCCGCCCGATTGCAGGCGTCATCTGCCTGATCCTGCAAATCACGCTGGTTGGCTGGTTGCCTGCCACGATCTGGGCGGTGTACGCGCTGAGCCAGTACAAGACCGACAAGAAGATCGCAGAAGCGAGCCAACGCGGCCAATTCTGAGGGCGCAGTCAGCGTTGTCTGTTGATGACGCCGATTGCGATGCAAAACAATTGTTCTGCGTAATTGACCCGTCCGCCATCCAGAGCCCAACGCCAACCCAGGTAATTGGGCAGGTAGCGCGATGCCACGCCGCGAAAGCCCAGTAGCCAGGCCTTGAAGCGCCCGTGGTACGCGTTCACATTCTGTACGTGGATGGCACGGCTTCCCGCATGCCTGACGCGTACCCCGGCACGCAAATTAACCGTCTCGTGCGCAATTTTGTGCTTGCGTGCAAATGCCCGATAAGCGGCATGGCTGTCGCTGACCAGCAGTGCCTGCGGATCAAGTCTGGGCAGCAAATCGCGTTCGAGTTGCGCGGCTGTCAGTGCGCCACGGCCAGTGACTGCATCGATGGTTTGGCCATTCCGGTCGCGTGCCACCAAGATGCAATCGAATTGCCGGGAAATGCCGGGTTTGGTTGCGCTTCCCCCGCGGCGGCGTGGCGGGCGGCCGAGGTTGCGCGAGCCTTTTTGCGATTCGAGCAGGAACGTTTCATCTGCCTCGACGATGCCGTTGAGCGATGCAGGCCGGTCGAGCTTGACCCAGGCGAGAAAGCGGTGGCGCCACCGGAACGCCGTATTGCGGTGCACGCCGACCCGTTCTGCGCCCTTGCGTACGGACAGTGAATGGAGCAGCACCTGCGAATACGCGAGCCATTTGGCCTTGTGCCTGAGCCGCGCCAGTGGCGTGCCGCTCAGGTCGTTGAACGTGCGACCGCAGGCGCAGCAGCGAAAGCGCTGCAGGTCGTTGGCGAAACCGTGCCGATGACAGCGTTCATTGCCACAGCTGGGGCAGCAGCGCGCTGGCGCTCTGGCCTGGGCGATCAGCGCCACCACCTGGTCGAGGCCGGGTGTGGGATGCAGGGCGTCGAGTACCTGCCGGCGCTGCGGCTGATTCAGCGCTGATAACTTGGCAAACCAGTTCCTGAAACGGGGCGCTTTCATGAGCGACTCCTGACGCTGGGGACAGGCGTTCGACCATGAGATCGCTCATCAGTTCAAACCTTTGCTCTATTTAACGTTGACTGCGCCATTCTGGACGGGTAATCGCCATCGTTGGCTCGCCCGAATAACACGTTCGTTCGTTTATCTGCGGTATAGTTGTCAGCTCGGTCATTCCCACTTTCAGGAGACAAAATCGACATGAGCGCCGACTACCAGGTGCACGGCAGCGTTGCCGTCATCACGCTGAACAACCCCCCCGTCAATGGCCTCGGCCTGGTCACCCGCACGGCAGCCGTTGCCGGCATCCGGCAGGCCGAAACCGACCCGGCGGTCACGGCCATCGTGATCACCGGCGCTGGCAAGGCGTTCTCGGGTGGCGCCGACATCCGTGAATTCAATTCGCCCAAGGCGCTCACCGAGCCATCGCTGCATACCCTGATCGCCACCGCTGAAAGCGCAGCCAAGCCGGTCGTTGCCGCCATTCACAGCGTCTGCATGGGCGGCGGCCTGGAGCTGGCGCTGGGCTGTCACTACCGCGTCGCGGCGCCGGGCGCGCAGATCGCACTGCCTGAAGTCAAGCTTGGCTTGCTGCCAGGTGCCGGCGGCACGCAGCGCCTGCCGCGCGTGCTGGGGTTGGAAAAAGCGCTCGACATGATCCTCAGCGGTGCACCGGTGTTGTCCGACAAGCTGGCCGGCACGCCGCTGTTCGACCGCGTGTTTGACGCAGGTACTGAACTCCTGCCAGCCGCCATCGTGTTTGCCGAATCGGTTGCCGCCGTCCGGCCACTGCCGAAAGTGCGTGACCGCGCCGTCGCGCACCCGGACGCCGCTGGCTTCCTGGCGCAAGCCCGTGCCCGCGTCGATGCGATGGCCGGTCCGTTCCCGGCCCCGCGCGAGTGCGTCGAGACGGTGGCGGCATCGGTCACCGCCGATTCGTTCGAGGCCGGCTTGCACTTCGAACGCGAACGCTTCATGTACCTGACCACCACGCCCGAATCGCAGGCGCTGCGCCACGCATTCTTTGCCGAGCGCGCCGCTGGCAAGGTGCCCGGTGTGCCGCCCGACACGCGCCCGCGCCCGATTGCCAGTGCGGCCGTGGTGGGTGCCGGCACGATGGGCGCCGGCATCGCGATGAACTTCGCCAATGCCGGCATCCCGGTGGTCATCCTCGAGACGAAGCAGGAAGCGCTCGACAAGGGCCTGGCCGGCATCCGCACTGTGTATGAACGCAGCGTTGCCAAGGGCACGCTCACGGCCGACAAGCTGGCGCAGCGCATGGCCGCCATCACCGGCACGCTGTCGTACGATGCGCTGGCGCAGGCCGACATCGTTGTCGAAGCCGTGTTCGAGGACATGGCCGTCAAGGAGCTCGTGTTCCGCGAGCTCGACAAGCTGATGAAGCCGGGCGCGATCCTGGCCACCAATACGTCGTCGCTCGACGTGAATCGCATCGCCGCATTCACGAGCCGGCCACAGGACGTGATCGGCCTGCATTTCTTCAGCCCGGCGCACGTGATGAAGCTGCTGGAGATCGTGCGCGGCGCGCAGACCGGGGCCGATGTGCTGGTCACGGCGCTGGCGCTGGCGAAAAAGCTCAAGAAAACGGGTGTCGTGTCGGGCGTGTGCGATGGCTTCATTGGCAACCGCATGCTCGAGCAGTATCTGCGCCAGGCGTACGACCTGCTGGAAGAAGGCGCGCTGCCGGAACAGGTCGACCGCGCGATCGAGGCATTCGGTTTTGCGATGGGGCCGTTCCGGATGAGTGACCTGGCCGGCAACGACATCGGCTGGCATATCCGCAAGCGCCGTGCAATCGAGTCGCCCGACTTTGCTTATTCGAAGCTGCCGGACCGCCTCTGCGAGCAGGGCCGCTTCGGGCAGAAGACGAGCAGCGGCTGGTACGACTACCAGGCGGGTGCACGGGCGGCCACGCCCTCCAGTACCGTCGACGCGATGGTGACGCAGTACTCGGACGAGATCGGTTTGGAGCGCCGCGCCATCCCGGACGCTGAAATCGTCGAGCGCCTCGTATACGCGCTTGTCAACGAAGGCGCGAAGATCCTGGAAGAAGGCATCGCGCTGCGCGCATCGGATATCGATATGGTCTACCTGAGCGGCTACGGCTTCCCGCTGCACCGAGGCGGGCCGATGCTGTACGCCGACATGGTCGGGTTGCCGGCCGTGCTGGCGGCGATCGAAGGCTTTGCCCAAGGCCGCAATGGCGAGGCCTGGACACCGGCGCCGCTGCTGGTGCAACTGGCGGCGGCAGACGGCGCGTTCAACGCCTGACGTTACAACAGCATGAAGCGTGGAGGGCGCTGCCTTCCACGCTTCATGCACACCTCACAACAACTAGTCGTTCGCGTAGATATTGTTGTCCTTGGTCTCCCGCACGAACAGCGCACCGATCACGAACGTGGTCATGGCGATGATGATCGGGTACCACAGGCCGTAATAGATATCGCCCTTGAACGCCACCAGTGCAAACGCCGTCGTCGGCAACAGCCCGCCGAACCAGCCATTCCCGATGTGATACGGCAGCGACATCGACGTGTAGCGGATCCGGGTCGGGAACATCTCGACCAGCATCGCCGCGATCGGGCCATATACCATCGTCACATACAGCACGAGGATGAACAGCAGCACCACCAGCATCGGCTTGTTGATCGCGGCCGGATCGGCTTTCTCGGGATAGCCTGCAGTCGCCAGCGCTCCGGTGACCTCTTTCTTGAGCGCCGCTTCGCTCGCTTTCGATGCTGTGTCGAAGTTCAGGTTATCCGGCGTCATGACGGCGTTGAACGACTTGAACTCGGTCGTGCCGATCTTGATCGTGGCGACGGTGCCGGCTGGCGCATCGATGCGGTTGTAGCTGACCGAGGCGGCCGTCAGCATGCGCGTGGCGATATCGCACGATGACGGGAACTTGCGCGTGCCGGTCGCGTCGATCTGGAAGCTGCAGGTGGCCGGATCGGCCACGACGAACACCGGCGCGGTGCGCAGCGCCGTTTCCAGTGCCGGATTGCCGTAGTGCGTGATGGCCTTGAAGATCGGGAAGTAGGTCGCCGCCGCAATCGCGCAGCCGCCCAGGATGATCCACTTGCGGCCGATCTTGTCCGACAGCGCGCCGAAGATGATGAAGAACGGCGTGGCCAGCAGCAGCGCGATCGCGATCAGGATGTTGGCCGTCGGGTCGGCAATCTTGAGCGTCTTGGTCAGGAAGAACAGCGCGTAGAACTGGCCCGTGTACCAGACCACGGCCTGGCCCATCGTCAGGCCGAGCAGCGCCAGCAGGGCAATCTTGGCGTTCTTCGGCTTTAAAAAGGCTTCCGACAGCGGCGCTTTCGATGTCTTGCCTTCGGCCTTCATCTTGGCAAATGCCGGCGACTCGTTCATCGACAGCCGGATCCACACCGAAATCCCCAGCAGCACGACCGAGATCAGGAACGGAATACGCCAGCCCCAGGCCTGGAATTCTTCTTCGCCGATCAGCGTGCGGGTGCCCAGAATGACCAGCAGCGACAGGAACAGGCCGATCGTCGCGGTGGTCTGGATGAACGCCGTGAACAGGCCGCGCTTGCCGTGCGGTGCATGCTCGGCCACGTAGGTCGCGGCGCCGCCATACTCGCCACCCAGCGCCAGACCCTGCAGGATGCGCAGCGAAACGAGGATGATCGGCGCAGCGATGCCGATCTGCGCGTAACTGGGCAGGATGCCCACCAGGAAGGTCGACGCGCCCATCAGGAGAATCGTGATCAGGAACGTGTACTTGCGGCCGATCATGTCGCCCAGGCGCCCGAACACGAGCGCGCCGAATGGCCGCACGATGAAGCCGGCGGCGAAAGCCAGCAGCGCAAAGATGAAGGTGGTGTTGGGGTCGCCGATGAAGAACTGCTTGGCGATGATCGTGGCGAGCGAACCGTACAGATAGAAATCGTACCATTCGAACACGGTGCCGAGCGAGGAAGCAGCAATGACCTTGCGCTCTTCCTTGGTCAGGCCGGCGGTGGTGGTGGGGGGTACGGCGCCGACAGTGTTGCCGGGTGTAATTGCCATGGCTTGTCTCCGTTCATTGTTTTGTGTTTAAGCGGAAAGGCTGATTGTTGGTCAGCCAACCCAATGTGCGCCGCGAACCTTACGCGAATCTTGCAAAATGGGTAGGCAGAGGCCTGTGCTGTAAATATGTTTTTCGCACGGTTTTGGCGAACGATCGTGCGGTCGCTATACTGGGTGCGAAGGGCAGGCAACGCTGCCCGCAACGCTTACAACAGGAGAACAAATGATCAAGCACATCGTCATGTGGAAACTGAAGGACGCGGCCGAAGGCGCTGACCGCGCGACCAATGCACGCGAGATGAAACGCCGGCTCGATGAATGCGCCGCGATCGTTCCGGGCATCATCACGTTCGAAGTCACGCTGGCCCAACCTGACCTCGAAGCCACCTACGACATCGTGCTGTATTCCGAATTCGCCGACCGCGCAGCGCTGGCCGCGTACATCGCGCACCCGGTGCACCAGGCGGTGGTGCCGTTCATCGGCGCCATCCGCGAAGGCCGCCAGTGCATGGATTACGAAGTCTGACCACGCTGTTCTGACCGGAGGCCGTATGCGCACCACGCAGGAACTGTTTTCACTGAAGGGCAAGACCGCCATTGTCACCGGCGGCTCGCGCGGGCTCGGGCTGCAGATGGCGCAAGCGCTGGGCGAGCAGGGCGCGCGCCTGATCCTCACGTCGCGCAAGCAGGACGAACTCGACGCTGCCGTCGCCCGGCTGCACGATCTGGGCATTGAGGCGAGCTTCTTTGCGGGCGACCTGTCCGACCCGGCGCACGCAACAGGCCTGGTCGAGACGGCGCTCGCGCGCCTGGGTCATGTCGATATCCTGATCAACAATGCCGGCGCCACCTGGGGCGCGCCAGCCGAGGATTATCCGCTCGAAGCGTGGGACAAGGTCATGAACCTGAACGTGCGCTCGGTGTTTCTCGTGGCGCAGGCGGTCGGCAAGCTGTCGATGATCCCGCGCCGCTACGGGCGCATCGTCAATATCGCGTCGATTGCCGGCCTGTCGGGCAATCCGCCGGATGCGATGCAGACGATTGCCTACAACACGTCCAAGGGCGCGGTCATCAACTTCACGCGCACGCTGGCCGGCGAATGGGGCCGTCACGGCATCACGGTCAATGCAATCGCGCCCGGTTTTTTTCCATCGAAGATGACGAAAGGCGTGCTGGCCGCGTACGGCGCCGAGGGCCTGGCAGCCGCGGCGCCACTGGGACGGCTGGGCGACGACGAAGACCTGAAAGGCGCGGTGGTGCTGTTCGCCTCCGACGCCGGCAAGCACATCACGGGACAAATACTGGCGGTCGATGGCGGCGTCACCGCTGTTTGAGCACCGTCTGAGCGCTGTCTGAACGCACGGTCAAAGGACAAGACGATGGATGATTTCAAAGGCAAGGTCGCGGTCATCACGGGCGCGGCCAGTGGCATGGGCCGCGAGTTCGCCACCATGGCCGCCAGCCTGGGCATGAAGCTGGTACTGGGCGACGTGCAGCGCAAGCCACTCGAGAAAGCTGCCGAGGAACTGATGGACGGCGGCGCCGACGTGATTGCGATGGTGTGCGATGTGCGCAAGAGCGCGCACGTGCAGGAGCTGGCCGATTCGGCGATGGCGCGTTTCGGTGCGGTGCACCTGGTATTTAACAATGCGGGCGTTGGCGCTGGTGGCCTGATCTGGGAAAATTCGAAGGAAGACTGGGAATGGGTGCTGGGCGTGAACCTGTACGGCGTCGTCAACGGCGTGCGCGCGTTCATCCCCGTGATGCTCGAATGCGCGGCGAAAGATCCCGCGTACCGGGGCTATGTCGTCAACACCGCGTCGATGGCGGGGCTGATCAATTCACCGGCGCTAGGTTTGTATAACGTGTCCAAGCATGCGGTGGTGGCGCTGACCGAAACGCTGTATCACGATCTCAAACTGGTCGATGCGCCGATCGGCACATCGGTGCTGTGCCCGTACTTCATCCCGACGCAGATCGCGCAGTCGCACCGGCACCGGCCGGATGAACTGCGCACCGACGAGATCATGACAGCCAGCCAGATGGCGGCGCAGGCGCTGACCGAGAAGGCGGTCGGCTCGGGCAAGGTGTCGGCGGCGCAGGTCGCGCAACTGACGTTCGACGCGATTCGCGCCGAGCGCTTCTATGTGTTCTCGCATCCGCAGGCGCTGGGCACCGTGGCCGAGCATGCCGATGCGCTGGTGCATGGCCGGCAGCCGCCGGATCCGTATGCGGCCACGCCGCATCTGCGGGATATCCTGAAAGTGGGACTCAAGGGGCGGCGCTGAGCGGCCGACCCTCTAGCGCATCAGGCTGCGGCCTGCTCGCCCGGCACTACGACACGCTCGTGCAGGTCGGGCGCGCCGTTGAGGTACAGCTTGACCACTGTCGACGTGCGCGTGCCGTATTCTTCCGACTCGATGCAGACCGACGACAGCATGCGCTCCATCTCGAGCGGCACGCCCGTCTCGGGTAACCGCAGATCGGGTGCGCGTGTCGTGTCGGCCAGCATCTCAAAGTACGCGTCTTCCGGCGCGCCCTGGCACAAGAGGCTCGCGAACTGCGCTTTCGTGCGCAGCACCTTCGGCCACGGCGCATCGAGCAAACCGTTCGAGATGCCGTAGATCCGTCCGCGCTCGAGCGGCTGGCCGTTGCGCGGGTCTTGCTGGCCGCGGTTCGAGTACCAGTACAGCGTCTCGCCATCACCCAGCACCAGGTTGTAGCCGTTGTAGCGGTCCGGCTGCGCTGCCAGTTGCGCGACGTACGCGCCCGCATCGAGCTCCCCCGCCAGGTAGTCGGCCACCAGCGCGCCGCGTGTCGGCGCGTCGGGCTGACGTTCGCCCGGGCTGCGAATATTGGTCAACGCGGCAAAGCGCGGGCCGTTGGCGCCCGTGAGCGACACCCCCATCCAGCTGCCGCCGCCCTGCAGATCGCGTCCGGCGATCACGTGCGGGTGCTCGGGCCAGGGCGCCGCGGGCAGCGCCGGGCGGTCATAGAATTCGTCGCGGTTGGCGGCGGCAATAACGGGCACGCCAGGGACGACGTGCCATGCAAAGACGATCAGGCACATGGCGGCAACTCCGTAAACACTTCGACACGGCGCGGGCCGGCCAGCAGGGATTCGAATCCGGCTTTGTCGACGGCGCGCACAAGCGCGGCGTCAAAGCCGGCGGGGACCGACGGGTAGACTTCCATCCAGGTTTGCAGGCCATCCTGGTTACCTGGCCGGCGCTTGAGCTGTACGGGCACGCCTTCACTGGCGACGAGGGCCGCCTGCATCGCGCGCACCAGCGGCGCCAGTTGCGCGGTGTCGGCATCGCGCACCTTGTAATACACGTACAGGTCGAAGACGGACAAATCGGCCATCGTCAGTCGTCGATCGCGTCGAGGCTGTACGGCATCGGCAGGAAGCTGACGCGTGCGCCGGTGGCCGAACCCAGGCGCACTTCTTCGGTCAGCTGCGCCAGTTTAATTTCGATCAGCGCGTCGGCGCCGCCGATGCCGTTGGGCACGACATTGACGACCATGCCGCATGGCTGGCTCGGGTCGAGGGGCGAAAAGACTTCGTCGCCGGCGCGTGCGCCCGCGTCGTCGATGCGGGCCAGCGCCGCACGGCGCTTGATCTTGCCGAGGTACTTGGTGCGCGCGACGATTTCCTGGCCCGGATAGCAGCCCTTCTTGAAATTGACGCCGCCCAGCAGCTCGAGATTGATCATCTGCGGGACGAACTGTTCCTGCGTGGCCGGGCCGACCTGCGGCTCGGCCGCGTGGATCGTCGCCAGTTGCCAGGCCTGGTCGCCGCCGACGGCCAGTTGCGTGCCCAGCGCGGACAAGGCTGCGCTGGCCGTCTCGGCGGACGTTAGCCACAGGTAGCGCGGCGCGCCGAATGCATCGTTCAGGCGCAGCACGGTGCCGAACGCGCCATCCGTTTTGGTCATCGGCGTGGCCGGCAGCGTCGGCACGATCTGGCCGAGCGCCGCTTGCGCTCTGGCGCCGCCCAGGCCCAGCACCGTGGCGAATGGCGCCGCATCGGTTGCATCGACGAGTTTGGCCTTCGAGCGCATGACGAACATCGACAGCCGTTTCTGCAGCGGTGCCTGTATGGCGCGCGGCAGTTGCAGGTAGACGGCATCATTGTTGCGCCACATCAGGAAGCTCGCCTGCAAGCGGCCCTTCGGCGTGCAGAAGCCCGCGAAGCGCACGTCCGTCGCCGTCATGTGCTCGACGTCGTTGGTCAGTTGCGTGTGCAGGAACTTCGCAGCGTCGTCACCGCTCACGGCGATCAGGCCCTGGTCGCGTACCGTCGCGATGAAGCCGGCGGTCACATCGTCGAGCGTGAGCTGCGGGCCAGTATCGGCGACCTGCGTCGGCACGGCTAGGTCAGCGTGAGCCGGCACCGGCGAAGGCGTGTTCTGGATGTCTGTCTGGGTCGTCATCAAAATCCGCTTATATTTAGGCAATTAGGCTTTATCATTACGGCCTCATTATAGAGTTGTGTGGAAAATCGCGCCGGGCGCGGTCCATTTCGCACGTTGACCGCGCAAACACATGGCACTGATAAAAAAATTACTCGTTACCGGCGTCATCGTTTCCGTCGCTGCCGCCAGCGGCTTCGCCTGGTGGACCAAGCAGGCCTTGCCCGTCCCTGGCGCGCCCATTGAATTTTCGATCAATCCTGGCAGCGGCGTAGCCGCCAGCGCCCAGCAGATGGCCGCTGCCGGTGTCCCGGTCAACCCGACGCTGTTCGTGCTGCTGGCGCGCCTGACGGGTGATGCAGGCCGCATCAAGGCCGGCAGTTATGAACTCAAGCCGAACACGTCGCCGCGCGGCCTGCTGTCGCAACTGGTGCGTGGCGAGTTCGCGCAAGAAGCGGTGACGATCATCGAAGGCTGGAGCTTCAAGCAGATGCGCCAGGCGATCAGCAGCCACACGCGCCTGAAGCACGATACCGTCAAGCTGACCGACGCCGAACTGATGGCGAAGATCTCGACCGAGTACAAGGATCCGGAAGGCCTGTTCTTCCCCGACACCTATCTGTTCGCGAAGGGCTCGTCCGAAATCGAGATCTACCGCCGCGCGCACCAGGCCATGCTGGCCCACCTGAACGAAGCCTGGGACAAGCGCAACAAGGAACTGCCGTACAAGACGCCGTACGAAGCGTTGATCATGGCCTCGATCGTCGAGAAGGAAACGGGGCAAAAGAGCGAGCGCACGATGATCGCGGGCGTGTTCGTCAACCGCCTGCGCACCGGGATGCTGCTGCAAACCGATCCGACCGTCATCTACGGCATGGGCGACGCGTTCGTCGGCAAGATCGCCAAGAAGGACCTGCTGACCGACACGCCGTACAATACCTATACGCGCAGCGGCTTGCCGCCCACGCCGATCTCGCTGCCCGGCCTGCAGTCGCTGCAGGCAGCGCTCGCGCCGGCCGAGACGCCGGCGCTGTATTTCGTCTCGCGCGGCGACGGCACCAGCCAGTTTTCCAGCAATCTGCCGGACCACAACCGCGCCGTGAATCGCTACCAGCGCGGGATCACCACCCAATGACAGAAGGTTGTTCCATGCAGGGCAAGTTCATCACGTTCGAAGGCATCGACGGCGCCGGAAAATCGACCCATATCGGCTTCGTCACCGATTTTCTCGCGGGGCGCGGCAAGACCGTGGTCGCTTCGCGCGAGCCGGGTGGCACGCCGCTGGGCGAAAAGCTGCGCGACGTGCTGCTGCACGAAACGATGCATCTGGAGACCGAGGCGCTGCTGATGTTCGCCAGCCGCCGCGAGCATATCGCGCAGGTGATCGCGCCGCAGTTGGAGATGGGCCACTGGGTGTTGTCGGACCGGTTCACCGATGCCAGTTTTGCGTACCAGAGCGGCGGACGCGGTCTTGCGCGCGAGAAGATGGAAGCGCTCGAGGCGTGGGTGCATCCAGCGCTGCAGCCTGACCTGACGCTGCTGTTCGATGTGCCGCTCGAGGTGGCGCGCGAACGGCTGGACGCCACGCGCGCGCTCGACAAATTCGAGCGCGAGCAGGGCGAGTTCTTTGCCCGGTGCCGCGCCGAGTATCTGCGTCGTGCGGCGCAGTTCCCGCAGCGCTTCGTGGTCGTCGATTCGACGCGCAGCATCGAGGCGATCCAGCGCGAACTCGCGGCTGTCCTGGAGCGCCTGCTGTGACGATGTATCCATGGCAGCGCGCGGCCTGGACCCAACTGCAGGCACTGCGCGCGCGCATGCCACACGCGATCCTGTTCCACGGCCCGGCCGGTACCGGCAAGGCCGACTTCATCGAAGCGTTTGCCCAAGCGCTGCTGTGCGAGAACGCCCGACCGGACGGCCAGGCCTGCGGCGTCTGCGCATCGTGCGGCTGGTTCGCCCAGCACAACCATCCCGATTACCGCCGCGTGCGGCCGGAAGCGCTCGAAGACGAACCGGGTGCAGGCGACGAGGAAGGCGACGGCGATCGTAAATCGAAGTCGACCAAGGCGCCGTCGAAAGAGATCAAGATCGAACAGATCCGGGCGCTGGCCGATTTCATGAATATTTCGACCCACCGCCAGGGCTTGCGCGTCGTGGTCCTGTATCCGGCCGAGGCGTTGAATACACCGGCATCGAACGCGCTGCTCAAGACGCTGGAAGAGCCGCCGCCAGGCACCGTGTTTCTGTTGTCATCGAATAGCCTGGACCGGCTGCTGCCGACGATCCTGTCGCGCTGCCGCAAGTTTGCGCTACCGATGCCGTCGCACGACGACGCGCTGGCGTGGCTTAACGCGCAAAGTGTGCCGGATGCCGACAGCTGGCTGCGCGAGCAGGGCGGCGCGCCACTGGCGGCGCTGGCTGCGTCGGCGCACGGCAGCCGCGAAGAACTCGACGTGCTGCTCGCGTTTCTGGCACGACCGGCGCCGGATGCGGCGCTGCGCGCGGCCGACAAGCTGGCCAAGGGCGAGTTGCCGGCATTGGTGGCGTGGACCCAGCGCTGGCTGTACGATGTCTTCTCGTACAAATTGTCGGGCAAGATCCGCTATTACCCGCGCTATCAGAAAGAGCTGGCGGCGCTGGCCGGCAGGGCGCAGACGAACAATCTGCTGCGCGCGATCAAGGCCATGAACGAACGGCGCGCAGTCGCCGATCATCCGCTGTCGGCAAAATTATTTGTCGAGGACATGTTGCTTGAGTACACTGGCTGCTGTACATGAGAGGACCACGATGAGCGCCAATCCGCCCGATGCCACCGCAGCCCAGGCCCCGCGCCCGTCCGTGCTGTCGCTGGCGATCAAGGAAAAAGCGGCGCTCTATGCGGCCTATATGCCATTCCTGCGTAATGGCGGCATGTTCGTCCCGACCAGCAAGCCGTACCAGATCGGCGACGAGATCTACCTGATCCTGGCGCTGATGGACGATCCGAATAAATACCCCATTGCCGGCACCGTCGCCTGGATCACGCCGGCAGGCGCCAACAACAACAAGGCGCAAGGCATCGGCGTGCATTTCCCGGCCGACGAATCGGGCCAGCGCGCCCGCCAGCGCATCGAAGAAATCCTCGGCGCCGCGCTGCGTTCGTCGCGCGCCACCCATACGTTGTAACTACCCCATGGTTTGTAACTACCCCATGATCTGTAACTACCCCATAATCTGTAACTAACCCAATTTAGCTGCATGCCTTCCTACGTCCATCGCCTGGCACGACGCGACGACCTGCCGGTCATCGTCGATATCTATAACTCCACCATCGCCTCGCGCGACGTGACCGCCGATACCGAGCCGGTGTCGGTGCAGTCGCGCGAAGCCTGGTTCAACGAGCACACGCCCGACCGGCGCCCGTTGTGGGTGATCCACGATGCGCTCGATACGAGCGAAGAGCCGGCCGTCATCGGCTGGCTGTCGTACTCGAACTTCTATGGCCGACCGGCGTATTCGGGCACGGCGGAAGTCTCGATCTATATCGCGGAACGTGCGCGCGGTCAGGGCCTGGGACGCTACTGCCTGGAGCTGGCGATCGCATTCGCGCCCGAGGTCAAGGTGCATACGCTGCTGGGGTTCATCTTTGGCCACAATGCGCCGAGCCTGGCGCTGTTTGATAAATATGGCTTTGAGACCTGGGCCAATTTCCCGCGGGTGGCGAACCTCGATGGGATCGAGCGCGATCTGATCATTCTGGGCAAACGCGTGGCTTGACCACGACCATGGCGCCCGTGCTGCGGCAGGGCGCCTCGCGTACAATGGCGGGATGTTTATCGATTCCCACTGCCACATCAATTTTCCGGAGCTGGCCGCCCGCATGCCCGAGGTGCTGGCCAAGATGGCCGAGAACCAGGTCACGCACGCCCTGTGCGTGTCGGTCGACCTGCCGGACTTTCCGCAAGTGCTCGCGCTGGCCGAGCAGTATCCGCATATCTTCGCGTCGGTCGGCGTCCATCCCGACTACGAGGACACGCCTGAACCGACCGTGCAGCAGCTGGTCGAGCTGGCGGACCACGCGAAGATCGTTGCCATCGGCGAGACGGGCCTGGATTACTACCGTCTCAAGGGCGACCTCGAATGGCAGCGCGAGCGCTTTCGCGTGCATATCCGCGCGTCGCGTGAAACCCGCAAGCCGTTGATCATCCATACGCGCGCTGCCAGCGAAGACACGATCCGCCTGATGAAGGAAGAGGGCGCCGGCACCGACGCCGGTGGCGTGGCGGGCGTGATGCATTGCTTTACCGAGTCGCTCGAGGTTGCGCAGGCGGCCATGGAGCAAGGTTTCTATATCTCGTTCTCGGGCATCGTCACCTTCAAGAGCGCCAAGGACCTGCAGGCCGTTGCGCTGGCCGTGCCGCTCGAGCGCATGCTGATCGAGACCGATTCGCCGTATCTGGCGCCGGTGCCGTTCCGTGGCCGCATGAACGAGCCGGGATATGTGGCGCATGTGGCCGAGTATATCGCCACGCTCAAGGGCGTGTCGCTGCGCGATGTCGCGGCGCAGACGAGCGAAAATTTCTTCAACCTGTTCCAGGCAGCCAGGAGCTGACGCATGCCGATTGTTCGTTCGATGGCGCGCCTGTGCGCGGTGAGTGTATTGGTTGCAGCGGCTGCCAGCGCTGTTGCAGCGGCGCCGCCGACTGACAAGCAGGTGTCGTCGTTCTTCCGCGCCGTGCAGATGGACGATGCGAGCACCGTGCGCAAGATGGTCGGGACGGTCGTCAACGCCAACGAACTCAATCCGCTGGGCGGCGAGCCGGCACTGGTGCTGGCAATCCGCGAAGGCTCGGCGGCCGTCGTGCAGGATTTGCTGGCCCACCCGGGCACCGACCTGGAACGCAAGGCGGTCAACGGCAACACCGCGCTGATGATGGCAGCGTTCAAGCGCGATGGCGACACGGTACGCGCACTGCTGGACAAAGGCGCCAAGGTCAACCAGCCCGGCTGGACGGCGCTGCATTACGCGGCCGCCAGCGGTGACGCCGCAATCGCGCAACTGCTGATCGAACGTGGGGAGCAGGTCAATGCGCTGTCGCCGCGTCCGTCCGGCGCCGTGACGCCGTTGATGATGGCGGCGCGCGAGGGGCAGGATGGGATCGTGCGCCTGTTGCTGGCCAAGGGCGCAAATGCGGCCCTCAAGAACACCGAAGGCTTCACCGCTGCCCAGTTGGCCAAGCAGGCCGGTCACGACAAACTGGCCGGGCTGCTGTCCGGTCGCTAATGGGCGGCAAACGGCGTCGGGATTGAATTGGACGTTATTTGCCCCTTACCTCGACAGATTGCGCGCAGGAAATAGTATTCATAATAGTCCTACGGTCCCACTACACAGGACGACGAGGATAATCATGCTGAACGAACGCGAAATCGAAAGCTGCTACCTGGGGCAGTTCATTCCAGTCCACTACCATCACAATATGCTGATGGACCAGAACCGGATGCACAGCTTCAAGTCCGCCATCCACTACTCGGTTTTCCCCGGCGCCAAGGTGCTGGAACTGGGCGGCGGCACGGGCGTGCTGTCGTTCTTCGCGGCGCAGAAAGCGTCCAAAGTCTATTGCGTCGAATACAACCCGGACATGGTGCGTGAAGCGCGCCGCTTCCTGGCCATGAACCCGAACGGCCACAAGGTCGAAGTCGTGCACGCCGACGCATTCGATTATCTGCCGCCGGAGCCGGTCGATGTCGTCATCTGCGAAATGATCCACGTCGGCATGCTGCGTGAAAAACAGGTCGAAGTGATCGAGTCGTTCAAGCGCCGCTACCTGGCCAAGTTCGGCGGCCCGCTGCCGCTGTTCATGCCGGAAGCCGTGATCATGGCCGTCCAGCCACTCCAGCAGGAATACGACTTCGACGGCTTCTACGCCCCGATCGTCCAGTTCCAGGAAACGGGCGTCGTCCAGCCGGGCACGATCGAACTGTCGCAGCCCGCCGTCTACAGCATCATCGACTTCGGCCAACCGGTCGACAGCCTGATCGCCTGGGAAGGCTCGGTCCTGATCGAACAGTCCGGCACCCTGAACGCCATGCGCTTCGTGACGAAAAACGTCCTGGCCATCGTGCAGGAACAAGCCACCACGATCGACTGGCTGAACCACTACATGACGCTGCCGCTCTACACGCCCATCACCGTCAAAGCCGGCGACCTGCTGCGCCTGTCCTTCGCCTACCGCGCCGGCGGCTCGATCCCGTCCCTGCAAGCCTCGATCCAGGCCGACGTCGTCACCCAGACCGTCACCGAACAAATCCCCGAATACGCCTAACCCCCCAACCAGGGTCAGTGTCGAATTGTTTGACAACTTCAGTAAATTAGTTGCTCAATAATTCGACTCTGACCCCAATTGATGGGTAATTGCTGGCTGGATAAATAGGGTCAGTGTCGAATTGTTTGCCAACTGTCGTGAATCAGTTGCTCAATAAATCGACACTGACCCTAATTGTTTGGATTGAGCTCTATGGCTATTGCCTGGACCGCTTATCGGGGTAGGCGACTGTTCGTGCCGGGAAACTGACTGTGCGTCGGACGGGGGTAGCCTGCGAATAACGGTGGCGGGTAGAGTGCTTCCATGTTCAATGTGGAGGCAATATGCTGAGTTTTCTCGTCTGGGTGCTGCTGTTGATGGTGTGCTGGCCGATTGCATTGCTGGCGCTGCTGGTCTATCCGGTCGTCTGGCTGTTGCTGCTGCCGTTCAGGCTGCTGGGAATTGGTGTCGATGCGGTGTTCAACCTGCTCAAGGCCATCGTCATGCTGCCGGCGCGGGTGCTGGGACAGCAGCCCGGCCGTTGATATCATCCTGGCATGACTGAGTGTTGGGCAATTAACAGACGATTCTTGCGCGATCTTCTACTGTGAAGATGCTCGCTTTCAATTCGAAAGCAATCATTAAATAGAGGAAATAATATGCGCCTGGATATCTACCGTAGAGCTGAACATGACGGCAAGTTTTCGTACCTGGCCGTGCCGGAATCGAAGAGCATTCCTGAAGAAGCCACCAATACCGATTGGGAAATTGAAACCAAGGGCTACGAGGTGGAAGACAACGCCGACGGCATCAAGGATTTCGACATCGAACACCTGAGCGACCAGATCGCCGAAAAAGGCTATGCGATCACGTCGGTGACGCACTAAGATTTCCCCGGCGGGCCACCAGGTCCGCCAACTCTCCTTCATCGGCAAGCGCGGCATTCGCCCCTTGCCGATGCGCCAACATCTCTCCCTGAGAACCTGGCCCGCCCGCAACGGCCCTATAGCCGTTGTGGTATTCTGCGTCCTCGATCAAGCAAGCCAGCCACGCGATGCGCTGGGACGGAGGATGGTATGAAGTGGGTTGTTGTCGGTTTTTATGTGTTATCGATCCTGCACATCCATTTCCGCGGCCGAGTCCGTCTACCGTTTCGTCGCCAGATTTTTGATCATTCGTCGTTCATGGCGCCGATCAATATCTTTATGCACAAGTTTTCGCGCGTACCCAATACGCCGTTTACGCCGCTGTCCGAATTCCCCGAACTGGCCCGTCTGCAAGAGAATTGGCCGATCATTCGCGCCGAAGCCGAAAGCATGCTCGCGCTCAAGAAGATCAAGGCTGCCGAGCAGAACGATGACGCCGGTTTCAACTCGTTCTTCAAGAATGGCTGGAAGCGTTTCTACCTGAAATGGTATGACGCCAGCCACCCGTCGGCCGAGCGCCTGTGCCCGCAGACCTATGCGCTGCTGCAGTCGATCCCATCGGTCAAGGCCGCGATGTTCGCCGAGCTGCCACCGGGCGGGAAGCTGAACCCGCACCGCGATCCATTTGCCGGCTCCATGCGCTATCACCTGGGCCTGGCAACGCCGAACGATGACCGCTGCTTCATCGAAGTCGATGGCGAACGCCACAGCTGGCGCGACGGTCAGGGCGTCGTGTTTGACGAAACCTATATCCACTGGGCGATCAACGGCAGCGAGAGCGACCGCATCATTCTGTTCTGCGACGTCGAGCGTCCGATGCGCTATCGCTGGATGCAGAGCGTGAATCGCTGGCTCGGCCGCAACCTGATGACCGCCGCTGCATCGCCCAACGAAACGGGTGACCAGGTCGGCCTGGTCAGCAAGCTGTTCCGCATTTCGTTCTACATGGGCCAGTACCGCCGCCGCTTCAAGGCGTGGAACAAGACCGCCTACAACATCACGCGCGTGGCGCTGGTGATTGCACTGGCCGCATTCATTTACTGGATCTGACCCGCCACGAACTTCCCGAACCATCGTCAACACGACAACCCATTGTAGCGAAACAGGCATCTTTGCCGATCTCGCTACAATGGCTTTTCTGTTTTCACCTATCGGAGAAGTCCATGGCAAAAGTACTGGTGTTGTATTACTCGACCTACGGTCACATTGAAACGATGGCCAACGCAATGGCCGAAGGCGCGCGCGGCGCCGGTGCAACGGTCGACGTGAAACGCGTCCCGGAAACCGTTCCTGAAGACATCGCCAAGAACGGCCACTTCAAGCTGGAGCAGTCTGCGCCCATCGCCAAGGTGGATGAGCTGGAGCACTACGATGCCATCATTATCGGCGCACCAACCCGCTATGGCCGCATGCCGAGCCAGATGGCGGCCTTCCTCGACCAGACCGGCGGCCTGTGGGCACGCGGCGCCCTGAACGGCAAAGTCGGTGGCGCTTTCACGTCGACCGCCACCCAGCACGGCGGCCAGGAGACCACGCTGTTTTCGATCATTACGAACCTGATGAATCTCGGCTTGACCATCGTCGGTCTGCCATACAGCTACCAGCAACAGATGACGCTCGACGAAGTCGTCGGCGGCAGCCCGTACGGCGCGACGACGATTGCCGGCGGCAAGGGCGAGCGTCAGCCGAGCGAGATCGACCTGGGCGGCGCGCGCCACCAGGGCAAGCTGATCGCCGAGACCGCCGCCAAGCTGTTCGGCTGATCGGGCAGGCGCCATCACCATGACCGATCTCTCCGCATTCCCCATCACGCAACGATGGCCGGCGCAACATCCGGACCGGCTGCAGTTGTATTCGATGCCGACGCCCAATGGCGTCAAGATTCCGATCATGCTGGAAGAGGTCTGTCTGCCGTACGAGGTGCACAAGGTCGACTTCGCCAAGGACGACCAGCATTCGCCGGCGTTCCTGTCGCTCAGTCCGAACAACAAGATTCCAGCGATCATCGATCCGGCCGGCCCCGGTGGCCAGCCGATGCCGCTGTTCGAGTCGGGCGCCATTCTGATCTACCTGGCGGACAAGAGCGGCAAGCTCATGCCGCAGGCCCCGGCTGCGCGCTACCAGGTGATGCAGTGGGTGATGTTCCAGATCGGCAGCGTGGGGCCGATGTTTGGCCAACTGGGCTTCTTCCACAAGTTCGCTGGCAAGGATGTCGAGGACAAGCGCCCCCGCGACCGCTATGTCGACGAGTCACGCCGCCTGCTGGGCGTGATTGAAGGCCAACTGGCGCAGCACGCCTGGATCGCGGGTGACGAATTTACCATCGCCGATATCGCGATCTTCCCGTGGATCAATGGGCTGCTGAATTTCTACGAAGCAGGGGATCTGGTCGGCATCGAGGACTTCCCACACGTGTCGGCCGCGCTCACGAAGTTCCTGGCGCGCCCGTCCGTGCAAAAAGGGCTCAAGATCCCGGCGTAGGCAAGATGCGGTAAGTGCCTCAGTACGTGCCTAAGTACGTGCCTAAGTACGTGCATCGATACGTGCCTTAGTACGCACTTCAGTAAGGGCTGGCCGTCGGCCGCACGATCAGCTCGCTGACATCCACGTCGGCCGGCTGATCGATCGCGAACCCGATCGCGCGCGCGATCGCATCCGGCTTGATCGCCACCTTACGAAAGTCGCGCATTGCTTCGCGCGCAGCAGGATCCGAAATCGATTCCGCCAGGTCCGACTCCACGACGCCAGGCGACACCAGCGTCACGCGGATGACACCACCGACTTCCTGCCGCAAACCCTCCGTGATCGCCGCCACCGCAAACTTGGTGGCGCAATACACCGCCGCAGTCGGACTGACCGCATACGCACCGATCGACGCAATATTGATGATCTGGCCGCTGCCGCGCGCCTGCATGCCTGGTAGCACGGCAGCGATCCCGTGCAGCACGCCGCGAATGTTCACGTCGATCATCTGGTTCCATTCATCGATCTTCAAAGCATCGAGCTTCGACAGCGGCATGACGCCGGCGTTATTCACGAGGACATCGATCCGGCCATGGCAGTCGAGCGCGAAGTCGACGAACGCGGTCACGCTTTCCATGCAGGTGACGTCGAGTCGGGCGACGTCGGCAGTGCCGCCCGCCGCACGGATGGCGCCTGCCAGCGCCACCAACTGCTCGACGCGCCGCGCGCCGAGGATGACACTGTGGCCCTGCGCGGCAAGAAAACGGGCGGTGGCTTCACCGATGCCGCTGCTCGCGCCCGTGATGAGGATGACTTTCGATGCGTGTTCCATGCTGTGCTCCCTGGTGTATTGTCAGTGGCGTCAGTATGGGCACGTGGCATGATGCTGCCCATGCCGAAAACTCGGCATCGATTGCACGATTCTCCGGAAATGAACAACGGCGCCCGCAGGCGCCGTTTGGTCGACAACAAAAAACCCGCAGCAGTAGGTCAGGCCCGCGGCCGCTGGCGATGGAACGTCAACGGCGTGTACGACACGGCCGATGGCGGCGGCTGCTTGAGGATGTTCGAGCGCATCGCGCCCACCACGTGCATTTCGCACGGCTTGCAATCAAAGCGCAGCGTGTAGCGGTCTTCGCCGCTGACCAGCGTCATCGGTTCGGCCTTTACCTGGCCCTGCACGCCTTGCACGCCCTTGGCCTGTTTCGGGCACAGGTTGAACGAGAAGCGCAGGCAGTGCTTGGTGATCATCAAGGAGACTTCGCCCGCTTCTTCGTGCGACTCGTACGCGGCGTCGATCAGCTGCACGCCATGCTTCTGGTAAAACGCGCGTGCCTTGTCGTTGTAGACATTGGCCAGATAGCTCAGCTGCACGTCCGGATACACCGGCGGTGGCGTGGTCGCAGCCTTGCGCTCGGGCCGCTGCCAGGCCGCCAGGCGCGCCGTTTCATGCGCTGCGATGGCGTCGCGCCGCAGTGCATTGATCGCCGCGCTCGGCACGAACCATGGCTGGCTCAGCTTGAGCTCGACATGGCCGGCTTCGAACATCGTGTTGCCCAGCTTGGCCAGGCTCGAACGCAGCGAGGCATCCGCCTGCGCGGCCTGCGTTGCCGGCTGCAGAGCAATTGCCGCCGCCGCATGCGACGCGATGCCGTCCTCGTCGACGATGTCCAGGCGCAGTCCATCCGGCTGTTCGCTGAGCGCCAGTTCCAGCGCCACCTTGCGCTCGGACGATTTCTTGTTGAGCGTCGCTTCCCATCCGTGGTCGCGGTTGCGGTGGATGACGGTGCCGACCTTCAAGCCTGCAAGCGTCTGCATCGGCTCGTTCGGATAGACGCGCCAGCGCTGGCTGTCAGCCTCGTCGCCCAGCTTGTCGGCCTTGTTGGCCTGGATGCCGACCGTGTCGCGCTTGTACATATAGTTCAGGCCGTCGCCATTGGCCATCGGCGTATTCGTGACGACATCGAAGCTGTCGCCATTCAGGCGCGCCACGATGCCCAGCTCCACGCCCACGTATTTCGGCGAATCGAATGCGCCGATATCGGTCAGGCGACCCTGTGCGAAGTACTCGGTGTGGCCACGGTGGAAGTTCTTGTCGACGTCCGGTGTGAACATGACGCGCGTGCGGCCGCTCGAGGCGCGCACGAATTCCGGGCGCTGGTCCAGCAGTTCGTCGAGCAGCAGCCGGTAGTGGGCCGTGATGTTTTTCACGTACCCCATGTCCTTGTAGCGGCCCTCGATCTTGAACGAGCGGATGCCGGCATCGACCAGCGCACCGAGGTTGCGGCTCTGGTCGTTGTCTTTCATCGACAACAAGTGCTTGTCGAACGCAACCACGCGGCCCTGGCCATCGCTGAGCGTGTAGGGCAGGCGGCAATTCTGCGAGCAGTCGCCCCGGTTGGCCGAGCGGCCATTGTCCGCGTGCGAGATATAGCACTGGCCCGAATAGGCCACGCACAGAGCGCCGTGGACGAAGTATTCGAGCGGCGTGTCGGTCACCTGATGGATCTTGCGGATCTGCTCGACCGTCAATTCGCGCGCGAGCACCAGTTGCGAAAAACCGACGTCGGCGAGGAATTTCGCTTTTTCCGGCCCACGGATATCGCACTGGGTACTGGCATGCAGCTGAATCGGTGGCAGGTCGAGCTCGAGCAGTCCCATGTCCTGGATGATCAGCGCATCGACGCCGGCCTCGTACAGTTGCCAGATCTGCTTGCGCGCCAACTCGAGTTCGCTGTCGTGCATGATCGTGTTCATCGTCACGAAGATGCGCGCCCGGTAGGCGTGCGCGAACTGCACGAGCCCGGCGATGTCCTCGAGCGGGTTGCTGGCATTGTGCCGCGCGCCGAATGCCGGGCCGCCGATATAGACGGCATCGGCGCCGTGCAGGATCGCCTCGCGCCCGATCTCGGCGGTTTTGGCGGGCGACAGCAGTTCAAGCTCGTGGGCTAGCAATGACATGGGGAATCCTTCGATGCGAAGACCGGGATTATAGCCAGTCGGCGCGCTGCCGTCATGTGCCACGACGTTGCGGCGCCCACCGATGCGAGAGGATGTTAGCGCAATCCCAAGCGTTGCTGTGCTAACATCAAGCCCATTTCCCTGGCCTTGAAAACAATCCTGACATGAGTAAAGTGACGCTCGACAGCATCCGTGAAGCGATGGAACACGGCAAGCCAACGATGGTGGACGTCGCCAAGCTGGCCGGGGTCTCCGCCATGACGGTCTCGCGCGTCATGAACGGGAAAACCCTGGTGCGTGAAAGCACCCGGCGCAAGGTCGCCGATGCAGTCGCTGCCCTGAACTATACGCCGAACCAGGAAGCGCGCAATCTGGCCGGCTCCAAGCCGATCCGTGTCGGTTTCTTGTACAGCAACCCGAGTGCCGCGTACCTGAGCGAATTTCTCGTCGGCCTGCTGAACCAGTCGGGCCTGAACAATGTCCAACTCTTCGTCGAGAAGTGCGAAGCAGGTAACCACGAAACCGAACACACGCAGCGCCTGATCGACAATGGCCTCGATGGCGTCATCCTGCCACCGCCGCTGTGCGACAGCGAAGCCGTGCTGGGGTGTGTGGAACGCGCCGGCATTCCCGCCGTCGTCGTCGCCTGCGGTTCGCCCGCACCGGGGCTGGGTGCCGTCAGCATCGACGACTACGATGCTGCTCACTACATGACGCGCCACCTGATCGCCCTCGGCCACCAGCGTATCGGCTTCATCGTCGGCCACCCGAACCAGAGCGCCAGCGCGCGCCGTCTCGATGGCTACCGCGCCGCGATCGCGGAAATGAATGCGGATGCAGCCGACGAACTGGTGGTGCAGGGGATGTTCACCTACCGCTCGGGCCTGGATGCGGCCGAGCAGTTGCTGGCACTGGCCGAGCGGCCAACGGCGATTTTCGCCAGCAACGACGACATGGCTGCGGCCACGGTCGCCGTCGCCCATCGGCTGGCGCTGGACGTGCCGGGCGACCTCACCGTCACCGGCTTTGACGATACGGCGCTGGCCACGACCATCTGGCCCGAATTAACCACGGTGCGCCAGCCGATTGCAGAGATGGCGCGTGAAGCGGTGCAGGCGCTGGTGCGGCGCGTGCGCGCAATGCGTGAAGAAGAACCGGCCGAGCCGGAACAGACGCGCATGGACTTCGTGCTCGTGCGGCGCCAGTCCGACGCTGCGCCGCGTGTGCGCCCGCCGGCGCGTTTGCCTGCCGCAGCACGGACCCTCTGACAGCGATTCTCTCCCGAACCTGTCCGGGGCAGGGCACATCACCCGGCACGGCTTTCTGCACCCGTCCCGATGCCCATCCCGCCTGCCTGCAAGCATTCCAATAATTCGTTGACAACCGTCCGAGCAGAAGTTTAGACTGCAATGGTTGCGCTAACAATTCTGTTAAAGGATTGTTTTCACGCACATTAAAATAATCAAAAAGCATCAGGAGACGACCATGCCAGACCCGCACACCCGGCTGCCCGCCGGCGTGGCTGCAGCCACGCTGCGCCGCGCGCCTTCCCGTCACACCTCCTGAGTACCGGCTTGTCCCAGCTTCACGCGCCACGCTGCGTTGCATCCGTCTTCGCAGTCGCCTGCGCGCCCGCCAGGACCCATTACCACGAACGAGAGAGAACATGACCGCATCTTCGCTACCTGACGACATCGCGTCGGCCCTGCTGGTTGGCCGCGTCTGGCGCCCGGCGCCGATCGACGGCCCGGCAGTTGTCGCCGTGCGCGCCGGCCGCCTGATCGACATCACCCACCACGCAGCCACCGTCGCCGACCTGTTCGAGCGCGATGCCGCCGACATGCTGGCGCTCGTCAAAAGCGCCGCGGGCGAAGACCTGGGCGACGCTGCCAGCCTGCTGCAGGCTGCGCTGGACGGTGGTCTGGGCGAGGGCGGCGTCCAGCTGCTCGCGCCGTGCGACCTGCAGGCCATCAAGGCCGCTGGCGTGACGTTTGCCGTGAGCCTGCTCGAGCGCGTGATCGAAGAACAGGCCAAGGGCGATCCTGCCCGCGCTTCTGCATTGCGCACGGAACTGCAGGCCACCATCGGCACCAACCTGGCCGAGATGGTGCCGGGTTCCAACGCCGCCATGCGCCTGAAAACGGAGCTGAGCGCGCGCGGCCTGTGGTCGCAGTATATGGAAGTGGGTATCGGCCCCGACGCGGAGGTATTCACCAAATCGCAACCGATGTCGTCGCTGGGCCATGGCGCGGTCGTGGGCCTGCACCCGTCGTCGCACTGGAATAATCCGGAACCCGAGATCGTGCTGGCCGTGAACAGCCACGCCGAGATCGTCGGCGCTGCGCTGGGCAACGACGTCAACCTGCGCGACATCGAGGGGCGCAGCGCGCTTCTGCTGGGCAAGGCCAAGGACAACAACGGCTCCTGCGCGATCGGCCCGTTCGTGCGCATTTTCGACGGCGACTTCACGCTCGACACGCTGCGCAGCTGCGAAGTGAGCATGCTGATCGAGGGTGCGGACGACGGTTTCACGCTGGCCGGATCGAGCCGCATGCGCGAGATCAGTCGCGATCCGCTTGACCTGGTGGCCCAGACCTGCGGCGCGCATCACCAGTACCCGGACGGCTTCATGCTGTTTCTGGGGACAATGTTCTCGCCGATCAAGGACCGCGGCGCGGCCGGTGGCGGCTTCACGCACCACCCGGGCGACAAGGTCACCATCTCGACCCCGGCGCTGGGCGCCCTGGTCAACACGGTCGGCCGCAGCGACACCATTGCGCCATGGACCTTCGGCGTGCGCGCGCTGTACCAGAACCTGGCGCGGCGCGACCTGCTGGCAGGCCGTCCGGCATGACCCCTCCTGACGGTGCGCCCCACGATTTGCTTTCCGATCCGCTTCAAGATAACCACGAGTTCACGATGCACGATTCAACACCAGATTCCACCCCCGCCGCACTGGTCTACGCGACCTATCCCGACCTGCGCGACAAGCGCGTCGTCATCACCGGTGGCGGCACCGGCATCGGCAGTGAACTGGTGACGGCGTTTGCCGGCCAGGGCGCCCAGGTCTGGTTCCTCGACATCGCCAAGGACGCATCGACTGCGCTGGCCGACTCGCTGGCCGGTTCCGCGCACAAGCCGCGCTTCCTGCCGTGCGACCTGACCGACCTCGATGCGCTGGCCGCGACCTTTGCCGCCATCGAAGCGGAGGCAGGCGGTATCGACATCCTGCTGAATAACGCCGCCAACGACGACCGCCACGGCATCGACGACGTGACGCCCGACTATTGGGAAAGCCGGATGGCGGTCAATCTGCGCCACACGTATTT
Organism: Oxalobacteraceae sp. CFBP 13730; assembly: GCA_014841835.1. GTDB lineage: Bacteria > Pseudomonadota > Gammaproteobacteria > Burkholderiales > Burkholderiaceae_D > Telluria. Next base: position 372,391 of record JACYUQ010000002.1, read on the forward strand.
CTGCAGTCAGGCAGCGGTCGCGATGATGCGCCGCCAGGGCAGTGGCGTGATCCTGAATTTCGGCTCGATCTCGTGGTATCTCGCGTCGAACCAGCTGTCGCTGTACATGATGGCGAAAGCGGCGATCGAGGCGATGAGCCGCGGCCTGGCGCGCGACCTCGGGGCCGAGAACATCCGCGTCAATACCGTCATTCCGGGCGCCGTGCGCACGCCGCGCCAGCAGGCGCTGTGGCATACGCCGGAAGAAGAAGCGCGCATCCTGGCCGGCCAGTGCCTGCCCCAGCGCGTCGAGATGCAGGACGTGGCGGCGCTGTCGCTGTTCCTGGCCTCGAACAACGCCCGCCGCTGCAGCGGCCGCGAATACTTCGTCGACGCTGGCTGGTACGGCGCATGAACGGCGCCGTGCACTGCCTGTGGGACGTCAAGGCCACGCTGGGCGAGGGCGCCTTGTGGGACGCGGTCCGGCGCAAGATCTGGTTCGTCGACATCAAGGGCCGCCGCATCCACTGCTGCGATGAAGACGGCGGCGCGCGCCAGAGCTGGGATGCACCATCGCAGATCGGCTTTCTCGCGCCGAGCGACGATGGCGGCATGGTGTGCGGGCTCGAAGATGGCCTGTACCGCTTTCTGGAGAACGACGGCGCGTTCGTGGCGCTGGCCCGCGTCGAAGCCGACCTGCCGGGCAACCGCTTCAACGATGGCCACGTCGATGCAGCCGGGCGCCTGTGGTTCGGCTCGATGGACAATGGCGAGAGCGAGGCCACCGGCACGCTGTACCGCTTCGACGGCGCCGGCCAGTCGGCACGCGCGATGGACGCTGGCTACATCATCACCAACGGTCCGGCCATCAGCCCGGACGCGACCACGCTGTACCACACCGACACGCTGGCGCGCACCATCTACGCGTTCGACCTGGGCCCGGACGGCGCGATCAACGGCAAGCGCCTGTTCGTCACGCACGACAGCAGCGGGCACCCGGACGGCATGGCAGTCGACGCAGAAGGTTATGTATGGGTCGCCGTCTTCGGCGGTTGGCGCATCGACCGCTACGATCCGCAGGGACGCAAGGTCGGTGAAGTGCGCTTCCCGTGCGCGAACATCACCAAGCCTGCCTTCGGCGGCGACGATCTGCGCACCGTGTACGCCACCACCGCGCGCAAGGGTCTCAGCGAGGCCGACCTGCTCGCGCAGCCACTGGCCGGTGGCCTGTTCACGTTCCGCGCCGATGCGCCGGGCCTGCCGCAACATGCGTTGCACCTGTAACGCGCACTGGAGAATCACCGCATGACCAAGCAATCCACCTTCCGTTTCCGCTCGCAGGACTGGTTCGACAATCCGGAGCGGATCGACATGACGGCGCTGTATCTCGAGCGCTTCATGAATTACGGGATCACGCCCGACGAACTGCGCTCGGGCAAACCGATCATCGGCATCGCCCAGAGCGGCAGCGACATCACGCCGTGCAACCGCATCCACCTGGAACTCGTCAAGCGCGTGCGCGACGGTATCCGCGACGCCGGCGGCATCCCGATGGAATTCCCGCTGCACCCGATCTTCGAAAACTGCCGCCGCCCGACCGCAGCACTGGACCGCAACCTGGCCTATCTGGGCCTGGTGGAGATCCTGCACGGCTACCCGATCGATGCGGTGGTGCTGACGACCGGCTGCGACAAGACCACGCCGGCACAGCTGATGGCCGTGTCGACGGTCGACATGCCGGCCATCGTGCTGTCCGGCGGCCCGATGCTCGATGGCTGGTTCGACGGTGAGCTGGTGGGGTCGGGCGCGGCGATCTGGAAGGCGCGCCGCCAGCTGGCGGCCGGCTCGATCGACGAACAGAAGTTCATGAACATCGCCACCGCCTCTGCGCCGTCGGCCGGCCATTGCAACACGATGGGCACGGCGTCGACGATGAACGCCGTGGCCGAAGCGCTGGGCATGTCGCTCACTGGTTGCGCCGCGATTCCCGCCCCGTACCGCGAGCGCGGCCAGATGGCGTACGAAACGGGCCGGCGCATCGTCGGCCTGGCGATGGAAGACGTGCGCCCGTCGAACATCCTGACGCGCGACGCGTTCCTCGATGCGATCGTCGTCAACGCGGCCATCGGCGGCTCGAGCAATGCACAGCCGCATATCATGGCCATGGCGCGCCATGCGGGCGTGGAGATCACCACCGAAGACTGGATGACCTACGGTTACGAAGTACCGCTGCTGCTGAACATGCAGCCCGCCGGCAAATACCTGGGCGAGCGCTTCCACCGCGCGGGCGGCGTGCCGGCCGTGATGTGGGAACTCGATCAGGCGGGCCTGTTGCGCTCGGACCGTTTGACGGTGACCGGCAAAACGCTGGCCCAGAACATCGACATGCACCAGACGATGGACCGCGAGATGATCCGCCCGTTCGCCGATCCGCTCAAGGAAAATGCAGGCTTCCTGGTTTTGAAGGGCAACCTGTTCGATTTCGCGATCATGAAGACGAGCGTGATTTCGCCGAGCTTCCGTGAACGCTACCTGGCCACGCCGGGCGCCGAGAACTGCTTCGAGTGCAAGGTCGTCGTGTTCGATGGTTCCGACGATTACCATGCGCGCATCAATGATCCCGAGCTGGGCATCGACGAGCACACGATGCTGGTCATCCGCGGCGCCGGTCCGATCGGCTGGCCCGGTTCGGCCGAAGTCGTCAACATGCAACCGCCCGATGCGCTGATCAAGCGCGGCATCAACAACCTGCCGACGCTGGGCGACGGGCGCCAGTCGGGCACCTCGGACAGCCCGTCGATCCTGAATGCGTCGCCCGAAAGCGCGGCCGGCGGCAACCTGGCGCTGCTGCACACGGGCGACATCGTGCGCGTGGACCTGGTGCACGGGCGCTGCGACGTGCTGCTGTCCGACGCCGAACTCGAAGCCCGCAAGCTCGATACACCGCCGGCGATCCCGCCAAGCCAGACGCCATGGCAAGAGATCTACCGCGCCACGGTCGGCCAGCTGCACACGGGCGCCTGCATGGAACTGGCCTTGCCGTACCGGGCCGTGGCCGGCGCGATGCCGCGGCATAACCACTAAACCGCAGTTTGTACGATGACTAAAAGTGGCATGAATAGCCATTCTTGAGCAGAATGTCGGAACTTCGCCCGGACCCTACCGTCCAGGCGTCGAAAATACACTGGAGACAAGCATGAAAAAACTCATCACGGCAGTCGGCATCGGTTGCGCAATGCTGTTCGCATCCGCCCCCGCCATGGCCGACGCCAAGAATCCGAAGATCGGTTTTTCGATCGACGACCTGCGCCTGGAGCGCTGGACCCGCGACCGCGATTATTTTATCGGCGCGGCCGAAAAGCTCGGCGCCAAAGTGTACGTGCAGTCGGCCGACGCCAGCGAGCAGCGCCAGATCGCCCAGATCGAGAACCTGATCTCGCGCGGCGTGGACGTCCTGGTCATCGTGCCATACAACGCGACGGTGCTGAACAACGCAATCCGCGAAGCCAAGAAAGCCAAGATCAAGGTGCTGTCGTACGACCGCCTGATCCTCAATGCCGATGTCGACGCCTACATCTCGTTCGACAACAAGGCCGTTGGCGAACTGCAGGCGCAGTCGATCGTCGCGCTCAAACCGAAGGGCAGCTACTACTTGCTGGGCGGCGCGCCGACCGACAACAATGCCAAGATCCTGCGCGAAGGCCAGATGAAGGTGCTGCAGCCTTTGATCGACAAGGGCGACATCAAGGTCGTTGGCCGCCAGTGGGTCAAGGACTGGAGCCCGTCCGAGGCGATGGCCATCATTGAAAACGCGCTGACCGCCAACGGCAACAAGATCGACGCCGTCGTGGCCTCGAACGACGCTACCGCCGGCGGCGCGATCCAGGCGCTGTCGTCGCAGAAGCTGGCCGGCAAGGTCCCGGTCTCGGGCCAGGACGCCGACCTGGCGGCCGTGCGCCGCGTGATCGCCGGCACGCAGTCGATGACGGTCTACAAGCCGCTGCGCAATATCGCCACCAGCGCCGCGACGCTGGCCGTGCAGCTGGTAAGGAACGAAAAACCGGCCTACAACGCGCAGCTGAATAACGGCTTCAAGCCTGTCAACACCATCCTGCTCAAGCCGATCCTGCTGAACAAGGCCAACGTCGACATGCTGGTCAAGGACGGCTTCTACACGCAGGGCCAGCTGGCCGGTAAATAAGCCGGCATTACCCTGCTACAGCGCCCGCGCCTGCGGGCGCACCGGCTGGCGAGCCTCGCCGGCCGGTGGTCCAACGTCTTGAAACGAGTCTTTCGATGGCCGGCTATCTGCTTGAAATGAAGGGAATCGCCAAGCGATTCAACGGGGTGCCCGCGCTCGATGGCATCGACCTGGCGATCCGCCCGGGCGAGTGCATCGGCCTGTGCGGCGAGAACGGCGCTGGCAAATCGACGCTGATGAAGGTGCTGTCGGCCGTCTATCCGCACGGGACCTGGGAGGGCGAGATCGTGCTGGATGGCCAGCCACTGCGGGCGCGCTCGGTGCGCGAGACCGAGGACGCCGGCATCATCATCATCCACCAGGAACTGATGCTCGTGCCCGAACTGAGCGTGGCCGAGAATATCTTTCTGGGTAATGAGATCACGCTGCCCGGCGGGCGCATGGATTATCCCGCCATGAACCAGAAGGCCGCCGAGATCCTGCGCGGCCTGAAGCTGCCGGACGTGAACGTGGTGCTGCCCGTGAAGCATTACGGCGGCGGGCACCAGCAGCTGATCGAAATCGGCAAGGCCCTGAACAAGAACGCGCGCCTGTTGATCCTGGACGAACCATCGGCATCGCTGACGGCGTCGGAAATCGCGGTTTTGCTGGACATCATCCGCGACCTGAAAAGCCGGGGCGTGGCCTGCGTCTACATCTCGCACAAGCTCGAAGAAGTCGCGGCCATCTGCGACACGGTCGTCGTCATCCGCGACGGCAAGCATATCGCCACCACGCCGATGGAAGCGATGAGCGTCGAGCGCATCATCAACCAGATGTGCGGTCGCGAGATGAGCCAGATGTATCCGTCGCTGCCGCATCCGGTGGGCGAGGTGGTCATGGAGGCGCGCCACATCACGTGCTACGACCCCGAGCAGCCGGGACGCAAGAAGGTCGACGACGTGTCGTTCCAGGTGCGGCGCGGCGAAATCCTCGGCATCGCCGGGATCGTCGGGGCCGGGCGCACCGAACTGGTGACGGCCATCTTTGGCGCCTATCCGGGCAAGCACGAGGGCGAAGTCTGGCTCGAGGGCCGCAAGGTCGATACGTCCGAACCCCTTAAAGCCATCCGCGCCGGCTTCGCGCTGGTGCCCGAAGACCGCAAGCACCACGGCATCGTGCGCGACCTGTCGGTGGGCGAGAACATCACGCTGTCGGTCCTGCCGCGCTTTTCGCACGCGAGCCGCATCGACGACCACGAAGAAGCGGGCGCCGTCAGTGAGCAGATCAGCCGGCTGGCGCTGAAGACCGCCACGCCAGCGCTGGCCATCACGTCGCTCTCGGGCGGCAACCAGCAAAAGGCGGTGCTGGCCAAGATGCTGCTGACCGGCCCGAAAGTGCTGATCCTGGACGAGCCGACGCGCGGCGTGGACGTCGGCGCCAAGTTCGAAATCTACAAACTGATGCTGGAACTGGCGGCGCAGGGGATCGCCATCATCATGGTTTCGTCCGAACTGGCCGAAGTCCTGGGCGTGTCCGACCGCGTGCTGGTGATGAAGGAAGGGCGCCTGAACGGCGACTTCGTCAACCAGAACCTGAACCAGGAAACGGTGCTGGCCGCCGCGCTCGGCCAGGCGGCTGCGGCGCCATCGATCCCACATCACGCATGACAACCACAATCACACAATGACCACGATGACGTTCAAACGGATTTTCACGCAGTACAAGATTCTGGCGCTGCTGGTGGCAATCGCGCTGATCTGGGCCTTCTTCAGCTGGAAGACCGATGGCGGCTTCACCTCGGCGCGCAACCTGTCGAACCTGATGCGCCAGATGTCCGTGACCGGCATCCTCGCCTGCGGTATGGTGTTCGTCATCATCGCCGGCGAAATCGACCTGTCCATCGGCTCGTTGCTGGGGCTTCTTGGTGGCATGGCCGCCGTGCTCGATGTCACGCACGGCTTGCCGCTGCCGCTGTCGGTCATCATCGTGCTCGGCGCGGGGCTGTTGTGCGGGTTCCTCAACGGGTACCTGACGGCGTATGCGGGCATACCGTCCTTCATTGTCGGCCTGGGCGGGATGCTGGCCTACCGCGGGGTCGTGCTGGGGCTGACCGGCGGCGCCACCGTGGCGCCCGTGTCGCCTGGCATGGAGCAGCTGGGCCAGGCGTACCTGCCGCCGCTGTGGGGCAGCATCCTGGGCGTGGCCCTGTTCGTGCTGACATGCGTGCTGGTCTGGCGCCAGCGTGCGAGCCAGGCACGTCACAAGCTGCCGGTGATTCCGATGTGGCGCTCGGCGCTGCGCGTGGTGATTGCCGGTGCCGTGCTGGCCGGCCTGATCTCGACCTTCAACAGCTACGAAGGCATTCCGCTGCCGGTGCTGATCCTGCTGGTGCTGCTGGGTGTGTTCAGCTACATCGCACGGCAGACCGTGTTCGGCCGTCGCATCTACGCGGTGGGCAGCAATATGGAAGCGACGCGCCTGTCCGGCATTGACGTGCGCAAGGTGAAGCTGTGGATCTTTGGCCTGATGGGCCTGATGTGCGCGCTGGCTGGCCTGATCAACACGGCGCGCCTGGCGGCCGGTTCGCCGTCGGCCGGCGTGTCGGCCGAGCTGGACGTGATCGCTGCCTGCTTCATCGGCGGCACCTCGATGCGCGGCGGCGCGGGCACCGTGCATGGCGCACTGGTGGGCGCGCTCGTGATGGCGAGCCTGGACAACGGCATGTCGATGCTGGACGTGGATGCGTACTGGCAAATGATCGTCAAAGGCCTGATCCTGACCCTCGCGGTGTGGCTGGATGTCGCAACGCGCGGCAACACGCGTTAAGCGTCATCGGATTTATCGCTGTCAGCGCACCAATTGTTCGATGTGAGCCACGCGCTTTGGCGCACATTTGATCGCGCTTAATTCTGGTGAAGGTGTGCGCTGCCGGTCACCGCATGTGTTTCTACACTCGACTGAACATGTACAGCATTTTGTTCAGTCGGGGAATGCGATGAAAACCCACAGCGGCTCCAGGAGAATGTTTTTAAAATCAGGTGTCGGGGTCACTGTTGCACAGTGTCTCCCCGAGCTGGCGGCAGCGCAGGCCAGCAGTGGTCCGCGGCTCGAATGGAAGCAATTCAAGACCACCAACCAGTACCCTGCGTTCGTCAATGCGATCGCGACGATGCGCAGCAACACCAACCAGGCCAACCGCGGATCGTTCGCGTACTGGGCCAATGTGCATGTCAACCGCTGTCCGCACGGGGTGCCGTATTTCATCGCGTGGCACCGCGGGTATCTTTACCATTTCGAGCAGCAGCTGCGCACGGTGTCCGGCAACCCCTACCTGATGCTGCCGTACTGGGACTATTATTCCTACGCCACCTTGCCAGCGGAATTCACCGATCCGGCGCCCGGCAATCCCCTGTATGTGCCCCGGCAGAGCGTTAACGTTCACAGCGCGCTGAGCCTGGCGCCATTCGCGTCGTCAGTGCGCAATTTTCAGCGCGGCAAAAACAATGCGTTCGAACCGATCATCGAAGACGTCCACAACCCGATTCATGATCTGATCGGTGGCGTCATGAGCACGATGCAGTCGCCGCTCGACCCCATCTTTTTCCTCCATCACGCCAGCATCGATCGCCTGACGCACGCATGGTCTCTGCTTTCGGGCAAAACCGTGCCACCTTCCGCGAATCCGTATTCGTCGACCAACAGCGATGTGTACTGGGCGGGTAACCATGACTATGCGACCGGTCTCAGCATCGAGCGCTACAAGACGAGGGTTCCTGGCTGGCTGGGCACCTCGTACGCGTCGAACGCCGTGCCGACGGCTTTGCCGCCCGCGCCCGCAGCGCGCGCTGCGATCCTGCAGCGGCCGCCATTCCGGTCGTTCCGGTCGATCGCCGGGCGGCGCCTGTCGAACACGCGGCGGTCGGTGAGTGGTGTGGCGCAGGTGCCGTTCGACGAGCAGTCGGTATCGGTGCTGCTGCGGCTGGCGAAAAGCGATGCGGCCGAACTGGCCCGGGTGGTTGCGCTGTGCCGTGACACGGACGAGTCCGATGCGCGGCCGATGCCGGCGATGATCAAGCTCGTGTTCGACAATCTGGTGATTGGCAAGGCTGCGGCGAAGGGCGGCTTTTTTTACGCGCTCTACCTCGACATGCCCGCCTTGTTCGCGTCGCCGGCAGAGCGGGACGCGACGCTGATCGGCACACTGGGCGCCTTTCAGATTGCTGCCGCGGCGCACCATGGCATACCCAGGCTCGAATTCGACTTATCAAACTTGCTGGTACGGCAACAGCGCGTCAATTTCGGCGAGCTCGTGTTGTCGTGGGTGCGTGTCGATGGCGATCGGCCTCCAGCGGGCAATGTCATTCAGGCCGACGAGATCCGGGTCGAACTGTCGCTCGTCCCGGATGATGCGCACCTGGCGATGGATGACGACGACGATCGCGACATTCAGTACCATTAGCTGGCGCTGCCGGCCTGGCTGCCGGGCCTTGTTGCTGCGCCTGGTCGCTGGATGTGTCGCGTTCTTTGTTGCGGTCCCGACCGTTACGCAGGCAGCGTCAGTGCGCCGTCTACCAAGCGTGCGAGCCCCAGCGGATTGCTGTCCTTGAGCGCATCGGGCAGCAGGTCGGCTGGCACATCCTGGTAGCACACGGGCCGCAGGAAGCGCTCGATCGCTGTCGCGCCCACCGACGTGCTGCGCGGATCGGTGGTGGCCGGGAACGGGCCGCCGTGCACCATCGCATGCGACACCTCGACGCCAGTCGGGAAGCCATTGAACAGGATGCGGCCGACCTTGCGTTCCAGCAGTGGCAACAGCGCGCCAGCCAGCGCATGGTCACTCGCAACCGCGTGCACGGTGGCGGTCAGCTGGCCTTCCAGGTGGCGCGTGACGGCGAGCAGTTCGTCGTCATCGCGGCAGGCGATCATGAGCGACACCGGCCCGAAGATTTCTTCTTCGAGTGCCGGATTGGCCAGGAACGTGGCGGCGTCGCACTCGTACAGCGCCGCCTTTGCTGCGCAGCCCGCGCCTTCGCTGCTGCCGTGCGCAACCAGCGTGACGCCAGCGATGCCGGCGCGAATGCCAACCGCGTCCGTATAGGCCGAATGGATGCCGGCGGTGAGCATGGTGCCGGCCGGTTTGAGCTGCAGCGCGGCCGTCGCTGCCGCGCGGAAGGTATCGAGCTGTGGCCCGGCGATGCCGATCACCAGGCCCGGGTTGGTGCAGAACTGCCCCACGCCCATCGTCAGCGAGTCGACGAACGCGCTTGCCAGCGCAGCGCCGCCGCTGGCCAGGGCGCCCGGCAGCAGGTAGACCGGATTGATGCTGCTCATTTCGGCGTACACGGGAATCGGCTCCTTGCGGCTGCTGGCAATTTGCGCCAGCGCCAGTCCGCCTGCGCGCGAGCCGGTAAAGCCGACGGCGCGAATCGCCGGATGGCGCACGAGGTCGCCGCCGATGGCGTTGCCTTCGCCGATCAGCAGCGAAAACACGCCGTCGGGCATGCCGCAGTCGAGCGCAGCCTGCAGGACCGCTTTGCCGACCAGTTCGGACGTGCCCAGGTGTGCGTTGTGCGCCTTGACGACGACCGGGCAGCCGGCGGCGAGCGCCGAGGCCGTGTCGCCACCGGCGACCGAAAACGCCAGGGGGAAGTTGCTGGCCCCGAACACGGCGACCGCGCCGACTGGGATCTTGCGCATGCGCAGGTCGGCGCGTGGTGGCGTGCGCTGGGGCAGGGCCGAGTCGAGCGTCGCTTCCAGGAACAGACCGTCACGCACGACCTTGGCAAACAGGCGCAACTGTCCGACGGTGCGACCGCGCTCGCCTTCGAGCCGTGCTGTCGGCAGCCCACTTTCCTGGCTGGCGCGTTCGATCAGGACCGGGCCCAGATCGAGGATGCGCTGTGCGATCGTCTCGAGAAACGTGGCGCGCTGCTCGAGGGACAAAGCACGGTACGGCTCGACGGCCGCGTCGGCCAGCAGGCAGGCGCTGTCCAGGTCGTCGGCCGTGGCAAGGCCGAACGCCGGTTCAAATTCTTGCTTCGTGCCTGGATTGAAGGCGCGGATGGAGCCGCCCGCGCCGCGCACAATGCGCCCGCCAATGATCATTTCGCCGCTGATGTTCATGCAATCTCCTGTGTTGAAACCGTGTAGGTCGCCAATGTTATACGCAATCATGGCTGCGTGGAGAAGTTGCCCGACATCGCGGTTCGTATCCTGAAATTTATTTGTTAGCGCGAACATTCTGCTTGCCAGCATCGTTTGTATTGTTTAGCATGGTTTGCAGCAAGCTAATAGTCGCAACCCACACGCGGCACATAAAAATAATCAGGAGACACCATGCCTTCCACGTACGCGCGCCAGCTCGGCGTGTTCGTGGGCGCGGTCGCGGCCATCATTGTCGGGGCCGCCGCCACGGCCACGGCCACAGCGACCAATGCCGCGCCCGCGACGCCATCGTCGGGCGCCGCAGTGCCAGCGACCGCACCTGCCGCCTACGTGTGGGACAACGTGGTGATCGGCGGTGGCGGCTTCGTGACGGCCGTCGTCCCAAGCCGCAGCGAGCCGGATGTCGCCTATGCCCGCACCGACGTTGGCGGCGCCTACCGCTGGAGCGCAAAAGAGGGCCGCTGGTATCCGCTGCTCGACTGGGTCGGCGAAGACCAGACGGGTTTCCTGGGCATCGATGCACTCGCCGTCGACCCGCACCATGCCGGCAACATCTGGCTGCTGGCCGGCATTGCCTACCTGAACGGCGGCCGCACCGCCATCCTGCGCTCGACCGATTACGGCAAGACCTTCGACGTCGTCGATGTCACCGCCCAGTTCAAAACTCATGGCAATGGCTTCGGCCGGCAAAACGGCGAGCGGCTCGCCGTCGATCCGGGATCGACGCAAGGATCAACTAAGTCACCAGATACACGTCTGTACCTTGGCTCACGCCGCAACGGCCTGTTCACCAGCAACGATGCCGGCAAGTCCTGGCAGAGAAACGACGCGCTGCCCGTCACGACAACGCCCAACGACGTCGGCCTGAATATCGTGCTGCCGGATCCTGCCAGCGTGCAGGCCGGCTACGCGCGCCGGGTGTTCGTCGGCGTCTCGCGCTTCGGCAGCGTCGGCCCCAACCTGTACCGCAGCGACGATGCCGGCACGAGCTTCCAGCCGGTGAAGGGCGGGCCGGCGGACTTGATGCCACAGCGCGCCGCGCTCGATGGCGCGGGCAACCTGTACCTCGCCTACGCCGACGGCGCCGGCCCGCATCCCGACCAGCGCGGTCTTGAGCCCATGCAACGGGGCCAGGTCTGGCGCTATGCGCTTGCCAGCGGCGCCTGGACGAACGTCACGCCGGCCGGCTGGACGCGCCCGTTCGCCGGCATCAGCGTCGACCCGGCCAATCCGCGCCGGCTCGTCGTCTCGACCATCAACACGTTCATCCCCCAGGGCGACGCCAAGGGCGATCGCATCCTGGTGTCGAGCGACGCCGGCGCCAGCTGGACTGACGTGATTGCACGGGGCTTCCGGCGCGACGCTGCCGGCTTGCCCTGGCTCGAAGGGCACGCCATCCACTGGGCCGGTTCGGTCGAATTCGACCCTCGCGATCCCCGCGCGGTCTGGGTCACGTCCGGCAACGGCATCTTCCGCAGCGCGAACATCGACGCCGTCCCGGCCACCTGGACGTTCACGGTAAAGGGCCTGGAAGAGACGGTGCCCCTTGGCCTGGTGAGCATGCCGGGCGCGCCGCTGGTGTCCGCCATCGGCGACTACGACGGCTTCGTGCACGACGATCCGGCGCGCCATGGCCGTATCCACAAGCCTGAAATCGGCACCACCACGGGCCTGGACGCCGCGGCGCGCCGGCCCGGCACCCTGGTGCGGGTTGGCGACGCGATGCTGGTCACGCGCGACGGCGGCGCCACCTGGCGCAAGACGCCAGCGATGCAGGGCAAACGGGGCCAGATTGCCATCTCGGCCGACGGCGCGACGCTCGTGCACACACCGCAGGACTCGACCACCTCGTTCCGCTCCGGCGACACGGGCGCGACCTGGAGTCCGGTGGCCGGCCTGACGGGCAACCGGATGCGCGCGGTGGCCGATCCGGTGCGGGCGAACGTGTTCTACGCGTATGATGACAAGGCCCTGGTGGCCAGCAGCGACAGCGGCGCCACGTTCACGGCGCGCGCCAGTCTGCCTTCGGGCGGCTCGCGCCTGATCCGCGCGGCGCCCGAACGTGAAGGCGACTTGTGGGCCCCGCTCAAGCAGGGGGGCCTCGCGCGCTCGATCGATGGCGGCGTTAACTTCAAGCCGGTGTTCGACATCGACTATTGCGGCGCGGTCGGTTTCGGCAAGGCTGCACCGGGCAAAACGTATCCGACGGTGTTCATCTGGGGCAGTGTCAAGGGCGTGCGCGGCATCTACCGCTCGCTCGACACGGGCGCCACCTGGCAGCGCATCAACGATGACGCGCACCAGTATGGCGGCCCTGGCGACGGCCACTTCATCGTCGGTGACATGAACCGCTTCGGCGTTGTCTACATGAGCACTGCCGGACGCGGCATCGTGCACGGAAAGCCCCTTACCCAATGACTCTGCATCACACACTGCGCCTGGCGCTTGCCGCCACCAGCCTTGGCTTCGGCCTGACCTTTGCCGGCGCCGCGCTGGCCGCTCCCGACCTTGTCTTGCGCTACAACGCGCCCGCACAGGACAACGACACCGGCTGGGAGAAGGAAGCTCTCCCGATCGGCAATGGCCGCATCGGCGCCATGGTGTTCGGCCAGCCAGGCCGCGAACACCTGCAATTCAACGACATCACGCTCTGGACCGGCGACGACAAGACGATGGGCGCGTTCCAGCCGTTTGGCGACGTGCTGGTCGACCTGCCGGCGCATGTGAGCGGCGTGACCAACTACCGCCGCTCGCTCGACCTGGTGCGCGGCGTGCACACGGTCACCTACACGCACGACGGCGTGAACTACAAGCGCGAAGCCTGGGCCAGTTATCCCGCGCAGGTGATCGTGCTGCGCCTGTCCGCCGACAAGCCGGGCCGCTACACGGGCAGCGTCGCACTGACCGACCGCCACGGCGCCAACCTCGCTGTCGCTGGCAACCGGCTGTACGCGGCGGGCACGCTGGCCGGCTTCGTGCTGCCGGACCAGGCGCCGAGCACCAATGTGATGTCGTATGCGAGCCAGGTCCAGGTGCAGAATGACGGCGGCAAGCTGGCCGTGGACGGCAAGCGGATCGGCTTTGCGAATGCGAATTCGGTCACGCTGGTGCTGGGCGCCGGCACCAGCTTCGTGATGGATCCGGCGCGCCGCTTCGAAGGCGGCCACCCGCTGGCGCGCGTGACGCAGCAGGTGAGTACGGCCGCGGCGCGCCCCATCGACGAGCTGCGCGTCGAACACGAGCGCGATCTGGGCGGCCTGCTCAAGCGCGTCGAGCTGGATCTGGGCCCGACGCTCGCCGAGCGCCGCGCGCTGCCGACCGATGCGCGCCTCCTGGCCTACACGCGCGAAGGGGGCGATCCGGAACTCGAAGCGCAGTATTTCCAGTATGGCCGCTACCTGCTCACCGCCAGTTCGCGCGGCTCGCTGCCGGCCAACTTGCAGGGCCTGTGGAACAACAGCTATGCGCCGCCATGGAACGCTGACTACCATACGAACATCAACGTCCAGATGAATTACTGGCCGGCCGAGGTGACCAATCTTTCTGAGCTGGCCGAACCGTTCTTCGGTTTCGTGAGCGGCCTGGCGCCGGTCTGGCGTCAGCAGACGGCGCAGGAATTCAAGGGCAAGGATGGCGCGCCAATTCGCGGCTGGACGCTGCGCACCGAGTCGAACCCGTTCGGCGCGATGGGCTACCTGTGGAACAAGACGGGCAACGCCTGGTACGCCCAGCACTTCTGGGAGCATTACGCCTTCACGCGCGACGAGCGCTTCCTGCGCGAGACGGCCTATCCAATGATGAAGGAGGCCGCTGCATTCTGGCAGGACTACCTGAAGGTGCTGCCCGACGGACGCCTGGTGGCGCCGCAAGGCTGGTCGCCCGAGCACGGTCCGGTGGAAGACGGCATCGCCTACGACCAGCAGATTGTCTGGGACCTTTTCAATAACACGGTCGAAGCGGCCGGCATCCTGGACATCGATCCTGAACTGCGCGCCGAGCTGACGAACATGCGCGACCGCCTTGCCGGCCCGCGCATCGGCAGCTGGGGCCAGCTACTCGAATGGCTGGACGAAAAACACGATCCGGTGCTCGATACGCCCCACGACACGCACCGCCACGTGTCGCACCTGTTCGCGCTGTTCCCAGGCCGTCAGATCGGGCCCATGAAAACGCCGGAGCTCGCCGCTGCCGCCAAGCGCACGCTTGAAGCCCGGGGCGACGCCGGCACCGGCTGGTCGATGGCGTGGAAGATGGCGTTCTGGGCCCGCCTGCACGACGGCGAACGCGCCCACCGCATGCTGCGCGGCGTGCTGGCCGCGCCGGGCGCCCGCGCCGCTGAACAGGGCGGCATTTTCTCGGAACATAACAACGCAGGCGGCACCTACCCGAACCTGCTCGATGCGCACCCGCCATTCCAGATCGACGGCAATTTCGGCGCCACCGCCGCGATGGCCGAAATGCTCGTGCAATCGCACGCGGGCGAGATCCAGGTCTTGCCAGGGCTGCCCAAGGCGTGGGCCACCGGCTCGGTCAAGGGTTTGCGTGCGCGCGGCGGCTTCGAAGTCGACATCGTCTGGCGCAAGGGACTGCTGAAGAACGTCACCGTGCGCGCCCCGTCGAACGACGGCAAGGTCAAGCTGCGCTACGGCGCCTGGGTGACCGAGGTCGAGCTCAAACAAGGGCAGAGCCGCACCGTGTCTGCCTCGCTGTTCAAATAAAAAACGACACCACGAAGGAGACAACCCGCATGAAGCTGAACCAGATCGCCCGCCGCCTGACGCATCTCGCGCCACTGTGCCTGGCCTTGACGGCGCACGGCGCGCTGGCCGCGCCCGCCGCGCCCGACCTGCCGCGCCTCGAGAGCAAGGATGGCCGCCACGCCCTGATCGTCGACGGCGCGCCGTTCACGATGCTGGCGGGCCAGGCCCACAACTCCAGCAACTACCCGGCGGCCTTGCCGAAGGTCTGGGCCGCGCTGAAGGATGCGGGCGCCAACACGCTCGAGATGCCCATTGCGTGGGAGCAGATCGAACCGAAGGAGGGCAGCTTCGACTTCAGCTTTCTTGACACGCTGGTCAAACAGGCGCGTGAACACAAGATCCGCCTCGTGATCGTCTGGTTCGGCACCTGGAAGAACACGGGGCCGGGCTACCTGCCCGAGTGGGTCAAGTTCGACAACGCGCGCTTCCCGCGCATGAAGGACAAGGACGGCAAGACCGTCTACAGCCACTCGCCGTTCGCGGAAGAGACGCTGGCGCTGGACCGCCGCGCGTTCGTGCGCATGATGGAGCACATCAAGAAGATCGACAGCGCGCACCGCACCGTCATCCTGGTGCAGGTCGAGAACGAGGTGGGCACGTACGGCGTGGAGCGCGACTACGGCGCGCGCGCGCAGGCAGCGTTCGCGCAGCCCGTGCCGGCCGCCGTCGTGGCGCGCCAGACGCCGAAGGTCCAGGGCGTCACGAGCGGGACCTGGTCCCAGGTGTACGGCGACTACGCCGCCCAGTACTTTCACTCCTGGGCGATCGCCAGCTACATCGAGTCGATTGCCAAGGCCGGCCGCGCGGTCTACGACTTGCCGATGTTCGTCAACAACGCACTGCGCGAACCGGCGCTGGACGGCAAACCTGCGGCGCTGTGGAAGGACGGCGGGGGCTTTGCCAGCGGCGGGCCGACCTACGACGTGCTCGATATCTACAAGGTGGCCGCGCCCCACATCGACTTCGCTGCGCCGGACATCTACATGCCGGAATCGAACAAAGTCACGGCGATCCTCAAGTCGTTCCAGCGCCCTGACAACGCGTTGATGATCCCGGAAATGGGCAACGCGCCCGGCTACGCGCGCTATGTGTACCAGGCCCTGGGCATGGGCGCGCTTGGCGTCGCGCCGTTCGGCCTGGATTACGCCGACTACAGCAACTACCCGCTGGGTGCCAAGCACACCGACAAGCGGATGGTCGAACCGTTCGCCAAGGTGTTCGGCGTGTTCGCACCGATGACGCGCCAGTGGGCGCGCTGGGCGTTCGAAGGCCGTACCTACGGCGTGGCCGAGGGCGACGACCGCGCCGCGCAGACGGTGGCCATGAAGGGCTGGACCGCGAACGTGTCGTTCCGCGAGTTCCAGTTCGGCGAGCGCCAGTACCTGAAGGACAAGAACGAGTACCAGTCGGGCACCGAGCAGCCGGGCGGCGGCGTCGCGTTCGCGCAGATCGGCGACAACGAATTCGTCATCGTCGGCCAGCAGGCGCGCGTGAAGCTCTCCGGCAGTGGCGCCAACGACGGCAAGCCGTCGATGCTGGCGCGGGTCGAAGAAGGGCGCTTCGACGCGAATGGCAAATGGGTCATGGAGCGCAACTGGAATGGCGACCAGACCGATTACGGCCTGAACCTGCCGGCCACGCCGACCGTCCTCAAGGTCCGGCTGGGCACTTATACCGAGTAAGCATGACAAGTAATAAGCATAGCAAGTAACAAGCATAAAAAGTACACAACAGGAGATCGACAAATGCGTATGACACAAGTGGCGGCCGCAGTAGTGATGCTGGCGGCAACCGGGGCCGATGCCGGCACCTTCCAACAGACCGCGACCGGTATCGACGTGCGTCCCGACAGCGGCGCCAAGGTGGTGCGGCTGAACCTCATGAGCGACAACATCGTCCAGGTGGTCAAGCTCGACCAGGCCGACAAGACGCTCACGCCATCCCTGATGACGGTCGCCAAGCCATGCGCCAGCAGCTGCGCCTTCACCGTCACACCCGGCAATGACACGGTCCAGCTCAAGGCCGGCAAGATCGCCGCCACCGTGTCGCTCAAGGACGGCCAGGTCGCCTTCTTCGATGCGAACGGCAAGCGCTTCCTGGCGCAGGCATCCGAATCGATGCAGCCCGTGAACGTGGGCGGCAAGCCGTTCGTGGCGATCAAGCAGGGCTTCAACCACGGCACGAAGGATGCGTATTACGGCCTGGGTCAGCACCAGAACAACCAGATGAACTACAACGGCGAAGACGTGCTGCTCCAGCAGCACAATATGATCGCCGCGGTGCCGTTCGTCGTGTCCGACAAGGGCTATGGCGTCCTGTGGGATAACAATTCGATTTCTCGCTTCGGTGACCAGACGCCGTACGACCTGATGTCACGCGACCTGGTGCTGCGCGGCGCCGACGGCAAGAGCGAAGGCCTGACGGCCCGCTACTACATCGGCGGCAAGCTGGCGCTCACGCGCCAGGAGAAAGACATCGATTACCAGTACCTGAAAGACCTCGACGAGAACTGGCCGAAAGAACTGGGCCCGCACAAGGACCTGAAGGACGTGCGCGTGGTCTGGGAAGGCACGATGAGCAGCGACAAGCCGGGCGTGCACAAGATGCAGCTGTACTCGTCGGACTACGCGACGCTGACGGTGGACGGCAAGCAGGTCATGGATGTCTGGCGCATGGGCTGGAACCCGTGGTACCACAACTTCGAGGTCAAGTTCGCCAAGAACAAGCCGGTCAAGCTGCACCTGGAGTGGAAGCCATCGGGCGGCATGGTCGCGATCACCCACAACAATCCGTTGCCGGCGCCGGAACGCCATTCGCTGACGCTGTCGTCCGAGATCGCCGAAGCGATCAACTACTACGTCATCAGCGGCGAGAACATGGACCGCGCGATTGCCGGTTACCGCCACCTGACCGGCCAGCAACCGATGATGCCGAAATGGTCGTACGGCTTCTGGCAATCGCGCCAGCGCTACGAGACGCAGCAGCAGCTGCTCGACACGGTGACCGAGTACCGCAGGCGCGGCTGGCCGCTCGATAACATCGTGCAGGACTGGTTCTACTGGCCAGAGGACGGCTGGGGTTCGCACGACTTCGACCAGAAGCGCTTCCCGGACCCGAAGGGCATGGTCGACGCAGTGCACAAGCAGAACGCGCGCATCATGCTGTCAGTGTGGGGCAAGTTCTACGCCAATACCGACAACTACAAGGAGCTCGAGTCCAAGGGCTATATGTGGACCAAGAACGTCGAGAATGGCTCGCGTGACTGGGTCGGCAAGGGTTACCTGAACAGTCACTACGACCCGTACACCAAGGAAGCGCGCGACATCTATTATCGCCAGCTCAAGACGAAACTGGTCGACCTGGGCTTCGACGCCTGGTGGATGGACAATACCGAGCCTGACATTCTGTCCAACAGCCGCCTGGAAGACTTCAAGGCGCTGATCGGCCCGACCGTGTACGGCGCTGGCGAAATCACGTTCAACCCGTATAGCCTGGTGAGCACGGGCGCGATGGCCGATGGCCTGGCGCGCGACCAGCCGGACAAGCGCCAGTTCATCCTGTCGCGTTCGGGCTTTGCCGGCATCCAGCGCAATTCGGTGGCCGTGTGGAGCGGCGACACGGTCGGCCGCTGGAACAACCTGTACGACCAGATCGCATCGGGCACGAACATGTCGATGTCGGGCATCCCGAACTGGACCCACGATATCGGCGGCTACGCGCAGGAAGTGCGCTACCAGACGGGCGACGTGGGCTCGGCCCAGGAAAACCGCGTCACCTCGCGCGCCGAAGCGAATCCGGAAGACATGAAGGAATGGCGTGAGCTGAACCAGCGCTGGTTCCAGTTCGGCGCCTTCACGCCGCTGTTTCGCTCGCATGGTGAAGTGGTCAAGCGCGAGATCTACAATATCGCCAACGGCGACGACACCATGCGGGACAATATGGTGTGGTACCTGAAGCTGCGCTATCGCCTGATGCCGTACATTTACACGATGGCGGCCGACACGCACTACGGTTCGGGCACGATGATGCGTGGCCTGGTCATGGACTTCCCGCACGACGAGAAGGTCAAGAACATCAAGGACCAGTACATGTTCGGTCCCTCGTTCCTGGTGGCGCCGGTGTACGTGTACAAGGCCACGTCGCGCCAGGTATACCTGCCGGCGGGCGCGGACTGGTATGACTTCCATACGGGCGAGCGCTTCAAGGGCGGCGCCACGCGCACCGTGCAGGCGCCGCGCGAGCGTATGCCGCTGTTCGTCAAGGCCGGCTCGGTCATCACGGCCGGCCCGGTGACCCAGTACGTCGACGAGAAGCCGGATGCGCCGGTCACGCTGTTCGTGTATGCGGGCGCCAATGGCGAAGCCACGCTGTACGAAGATGACGGCGTGACCAATGCCTATGAGCGTGGTGAGGCCAGCCGCATCCGCATCGCCTACGATGACAAGACGGGTATCGTGCAGATCGGCGAGCGCGCCGGCCAGTACAAGGGCATGCCGATGAAGCGCGAGTTCAAGGTACGCGTCATCAAGCCGGGCGTGTCGACGGCCGAGAACCTGGACGCGGCCGACAAGACCGTGGTCTATGAGGGCAAGCCGGTGACCATCAAGCTGTAATCATTACAGCGCTTACCAACAGCCGGGTGCCAGCGCGCGCCCGGCTTTTTTCGTACTGACTTCCATGAAAAATCTCGCGTATTCACTCGCCCTGGTCGCATTGCTGCACTTGGGACCAGCTGGTGCTGCCAACCAGATTGCGGCCGATCATCCAAATCTGGCCTACACGGGCCGTGTCGATATGACCGATGCGAAGGCGCCGGTCCTGAGTTGGCCCGGCACGTCGATTGCCGCCAACTTCACCGGGACCTCGCTGGCGATCGTCCTCGATGACCAGAACGGCAAGAATTACTTCAATGTGTTCGTCGATGGCGACACCACGCGGCCGGTTATCCTGCAGCTGGAGAAGGGCAGCAAGACCTACCTGGTCGCCAATGGCCTGGCGCCGGGCGCGCACCGTTTTCTGCTCACCAAACGCACCGAGGGCGAGGAGGGCGCCACCGTCTTCAAGGGCATCGAGCTCGATGACAAGGCGACGCTGGCGCTGCCGCCCCCACGGCCCAAGCGCAGGATCGAATTCTTTGGCGATTCGATCACGAGCGGCATGGGCAATGAAGCGCCCGACGACGGCCGGGACGATCTGGGCAAGGACAAGAACAACTACCAATCGTATGCGTCGATCGCGGCGCGCCAGCTCGGCGCCGAAGCGCACATCACGTCGCAGAGCGGGATCGGCGTGATGATCAGCTGGTTCCCGTTTACGATGCCCGATTTTTACGACCAGCTCAATGCGGTCGGCGACAACGACAGCCGTTGGGACTTCAAGCGCTGGACACCCGACGTCGTCGTCATCAACCTGATGCAGAACGACAGCTGGCTGATCGGGCGCGATCACAAGCTGCAGCCGGAACCGACGGATGCGCAGCGGATCGCGGCCTACCAGACCTTCGTCGCCCGCGTGCGCGCGCTGTATCCGAAAGCGTACATCGTCTGCGCGCTAGGGAGCATGGATGCGACCCGCGCCGGCTCCGTGTGGCCGGGCTACGTCACGTCGGCGGTGGCGAACCTGCGCGCATCAGGCGACGCGCGAATCGATACGCTGTTCTTCCCGTTCACCGGCTACGGCCAGCATCCGCGCGTCACGCAGCATCAGGCCAATGCGGACTTGCTGACTGCAGTTGTGCGAACAAAGATGGGCTGGACGCGGGCCGAGTAACGTGCAGCCACTGGTGTGGTCGAAGTCTTCGGAGTGGTGTACAACCCGGCCCGCGCCTGGACCGATTTCCAGCGGATGCTGCATTTCAAGCAATACGACCCGGCCACCGACATGCCATGCCATACGCCCCACGCGGCATTTACCCATCCGGCCACGCCGACCGATACTCCTCCCCGTGAGAGTATCGAGATCCGTTGCCTCCTCATCTTCGACTGACAGGATCCATGTTAAATGAATATCATCGAATTCTGGTTCGATTTCGGCAGCAACTACAGTTACCTGAGCATGATGCGGATACAGCGCGCAGCGGCCGCTGCCAACCTGCGTGTCGAGCTGAAGCCGTTCATGCTCGGCCCGATCTTCAAGTCGTTCGGGTGGGAGACGTCGCCATTCGTGCTGCAGACGCTGAAAGGCGATTACGTATGGCGTGACATGCACCGCCAGTGCGTCAAATACGGCTTGCGTTGGCAACGCCCTTCCGTATTTCCCCGTAATGCGCTGCTGGCCGCGCGCATCGCACTACAGGGAGAAAGCACGTGCTGGCTTGAAGGTTTCTGTGAACAGGTCATGCTGGCCAATTTCGCAGACGACCGCGACATTGGCGACGAGGCGGTGCTGGCCGGGATTCTCGACGGACTTGGCGCTGACAGTGCAGAGATCATCGCGGCAGCTAAAACGGATGCGTGCAAGGCCGCACTGCGTGCGCGCACAGCCGATGCCCAGGCCCGCGGCATCTTTGGCGCGCCCATGTTTTTCGTTGGCGACGAGATGTTCTGGGGGAATGACCGTCTCGAGGATGCGATCGCTTACGGCAAATAGCCGGGGTCAGGTCTGACATTTGGACACGGACTCTTCCCTGGTACGGCAAATAGCCGGGGTCAGGTCTGACATTTGGACACGGACTCTTCCCTGGTACGGTTGACAAGGCATCCGTCAACAGACTTCTTGTTAAGCTCGTGTCCGAATGTCAGACCTGACCCCGCTGGTGATGTTAAGCTCGTGTCCGAATGTCAGACCTGACCCCGCTGGTGATGTTCTTTCCACACAGACCTCGTCACGGCGTCATCGGCCACAGGATGGGATGGAATAAGACCGCGCACAGCGGTGCAAGCGTGCCGTCGCGGCCAGTACAACATGCTAATATGACCACGTTTAATGGGATGTGGGTAGGCATGTGCGTCCCATCCTGTATCTCTTTACATGGTCGTGGAATGGCAAACGTCAAGGCTTTCGAATCGCAGTATGCAGTGGCGCCAGTTTTAGCGGGGCAGCCCGAAGGGCGCGTCCGTTCGCCGGTGCGGCTGTAACCGGGTGGACGCCACCGTCACGCAAGAGCGCCTGCTGCAGGTCCTCGACGTCGTATCCGCCCTGGCGGGCCTCGATAATGTCGACGATCTGGTGCAACTGTCGCTGAACCGCCTCCCCGGGATTCTGCCGCTCGACCCGTCCGCGCTGTCCTTGATCGTTCACAGGCTGGTCCAGCCTGACCAGGACGCGCCATCTGCGCAGCAGATCGAGCAAGCCCTGTGCACCGGCTCCAGTACGTACAAGCGCGCATTCACGTCGCACGAACGCGAACTGCTGCACCACGTCTGCGTCGCCATGGGCGCGGCCCTGGCACGCATTGCCCAGGCGCGCGCTGGCAACGCCTTGCGTGAACAGGTCGCAAAACTTGAACAGCGCTGCGCCCCACGCGCCCTGGCGCCGGACCGTGCCTGGGCCGTGAGCCTGGAGCCGCTGTGCATCATCGATGCCAACGGCTATGTCGAGCTGGCCAATCCGGCGTGGCAGACGGTGCTCGGCTGGACCGAAGCCCAGGTGTGCAGCCAGCCATTCACGGCGTTCGTGCACCGCGATGACCTCGCGGCGACGCAGGCTGCCTGGATCAAGGCAAGTGAGCAGGGACAGGCGGTCGTGCGTTTCGAGAACCGTTACCGCACGAGTGGCGGGGTCTGGCGCTGGCTGTCGTGGGTGGCCGTGCCGGAGGACGGCAAGGTGTACTGCGCCGCGCGCGACGTCACCGACGAAAAGCTGCAGCGCGAAGCGTTGATACTTCGCACGCGCGAACGTGACGTGCTGGCCGCGGTGTTCCAGGCCACCGATCTGCTGCTGCAGGTGATCGATGCAGACTATCGATTCCTGGCGATCAACCAGGCCAGCATCGATGACTACTGGCGCCTGTTCAAGCGCCGCGTCGCAGTCGGCGATCGTCTGACCGACGTGCTGGCCGACCGGCCAGAACAGTTACAGGCAGCGCTGGCGCTGTGGGACCGCGCGCTCGGTGGCGAGGCGTTCTCGCTGCAGCACACGTTCGGCCAGGCCCCGCCCGAACAGCGTACCTGTGAAATGCGTTTCGAGATCCTGCGCGACCACGACGGCAAGCAGATCGGCGCCTTCATGACGTCACTGGACGTGACCGAGTGGCATGTGCAGCAGCAAGCGCTGGTGGAAACCCAGGAGGCGCTGCGGCAGTCCCAGAAGCTCGAAGCGATCGGTCAGCTCACGGGCGGTGTCGCGCACGACTTCAACAACGTCCTGGCAGTGATCAAGTCGAGCATCGAGCTGCTGCGCCGGGTACAGCTAGGCGACGAGCGCCGCCAGCGCTTCATGGACTCGATTTCCAGTGCGGTCACGCGCGGCGCCCGCCTGACCGGTCAGCTGCTTGCGTTTGCACGCCGGCAGGCCCTGCAACCGGCTGTGTTCGACGTCGGGAACAGCACGCGTGCGATCGGGGAAATGATCGGGAGCCTGACCGGCGTTGGGGTCGAGGTGGTGCTCGACTTGCCCGACGAGGCCTGTTTCGTCAATGCGGACCAGAGCCAGTTCGATACTGCGCTGGTCAATCTCGCCGTGAATGCGCGCGACGCGATGCAGTCGCGCGGAACGCTGTCGGTCAAGGTCGAATCGGTCGATGGCCTGCCGCAGCACGGCCTGCAGCCGGCGATCAGCGGCACGTTCGTGGCCGTGTCGTTGCACGACACCGGCGCTGGCATCGCGCCGGATAACCTGGACAAGATTTTCGAGCCGTTTTTCACGACCAAGGGCGTGGGCCACGGCACCGGCCTGGGGCTGTCCCAGGTGTTCGGCTTTGCGCGCCAGTCGGGCGGTGATGTGCGGGTCGTGAGTACGCCAGGCGCAGGCACGACCTTCACGCTGTACCTGCCATGTGCGGCGCAACCGGTTGCTGGCGGCAGCACCCCGAGCGTCCAGCACACGCTGCCCGGCGGTGGGGGCCTGCGCATCCTGGCGGTCGAGGACAATCCCGAATTGCGCGCGATGGTCGAGAGTTCATTGCATGAACTTGGCTACGCAACGACCATCGTGACCAGTGCGGAGCAGGCGTTGGCATTGCTGCGCGATGATCCCGAACCTTACGCAGCCGTGTTTTCCGATGTTGTCCTGCCGGGCATGACCGGGATCGACCTGGGGCGCGCACTGGCGCGCCTGCAGATCGACATCCCCGTCGTGCTCACCAGTGGTTACAGCCACGTGCTGGCGCAGGAGTCGGACCACGGCTTCCTGCTGCTGCCCAAGCCCTATGCCCTGGACGATCTCGCGCGTCTTCTCCACGAGGCCGTGCTCCGACGCGACCGCGCTGCAAGCGTTGCCAAGGTCAGTACGACGCATGCCATGACCCTCGTCGAAACCGTCTTTGGCCAGCCGGCGAGCGCGCCCGACGAAGGGGTCGAGCGCGTACGGCTGGCGGAGCTGGCGGCCCTGCACGTCATGGATACCGAAGAAGAAGCGGCATATGACGAGCTGACCCACCTGGCCAGCGCGTTCTGCCAGACGCCGATCGCGCTGGTCTCGCTGGTCGACGACGAGCGTCAATGGTTCAAGGCGCGGGTGGGACTGCAGGCCCGTGAAACCCCGCGCGAACACGCGTTCTGCAGCTACGCGATCGAGCAACCGGAGCAGATCATGCAGGTCGTCGACGCGACGCTTGATGCGCGCTTCGTCGGCAATCCCCTGGTGACGGGCGATCCGGGCATCCGGTTTTATGCCGGCGCGCCGCTGGTGACGTCAACCGGTCAGGCACTGGGCACGCTGTGCGTGATCGATACTGAACCACGCAAGCTGACCGTCCATCAGCTTGACGCGCTGCGCCTGCTCGCCGCGCGCGTCATCGAGCGTCTCGAGGCCGGGCGCGTGGCGCTGAACCTGAGGGCGCCACGCGACAGCGCGCCCTAACGCTTCGCGTCGAGTTGCAGCAGATAGACATCGTTCTCGCGCAGCGGCAATGCGGTGGCGAACACGCCATCGCGCCCGACCGTCACCGCCTGCTGCTTCAACGGCTTGCCGGTCGCCGCCGCCTTCAATGCAGCAACCTGCGGCCGCGTCAGCTGCTTCGGCGAACCTATGCCGATATACGCGGTGAACGCATCGTTCTGCTTGTAGCCGACCTGCGAGACCGTCATCGTATAGGCGCCAGGCTTCAGGCCCCGCATTGCCACCTTCACCTGGCCTTTCGATTTCGGCGGCAGGTCCTTGATGAAGTACTGCTGGTTGTTGATCCCCGCCGGCAGCGTGTGCGAGTAATCCCACAGCAGCACCTGGGCGTTGCCCTTGTCGTCGAGTGTCGCCGTCGAATCCTGGTCGACGTTCTTCAGCTCACGATCGCCCAGCTGGTTGAGGAACTGGTACGCAAAATAGGCGGGCTTCTTGATCCCCTGCGTGTTCATCAAACCGAAGCCGCCATGGAAGGCTTCGAAGCGCGGCCCGGCTTCTTCAAAAATGTCGGTAAACACCCAGTACGACATCGACTGCACGGCGCCAGTGCTCTGCTTGAGTTTTCTCAGGATGTAGGCTGGCTGGTGGTAGCTGTCGTGGGTCGGATCGGACGGTGTGTACGACGAGCTCCATTCGGTGTAGTGCAGCTCGAGCTTCGGCATGGCCGATGCGTCGATCTCCTTGCGGTTCTTGAGCACGTCGTGGGTCACGGCCATCGGGTCGGGGCTCAGGACCGTGCCGGTGGTGCCGAATTCGTCGAGGAAGCCCTGGTTCACGCCGTACGAGTGGGTGGAGACGAAGTCAAGCGGCACGCGGTTCTTGCTGGCGTACTGAATCATCTCGGGAATCCAGGCAGCGCCCGCAGTGGCCGGGCCGCCCACGCGGTACGACGCGTCGACGCTCTTGACGGCGCGCGCGGCGTGTGCGTACAGCTTGAAGTACTCGTCCTGCGTCCCGGCCCAGAAGCCGTCCAGGTTCGGCTCGTTCCAGACTTCGAAGTACCAGCTTGCCACTTCGGCCTTGCCATAGCGCTCGGTCCAGTGCTCGGTCAGTGCCTTGACCAGGCGTTCCCACTGGGCGTAGTCGCGCGGTGGCGTGACATTACCGCGCCACCAGAAAATCGTCTTGGTACCGCTGGCCATCGCGGATGGCATGAAGCCCAGTTCCACGAACGGCTTGATGCCGACGCTCTGCAGGTAGTCGAACAGGGCGTCGACGTACTGAAAGTTGTACTGCTCTTTGCCCTGCGCGTCGACGCGGAACACGGCCATGTCGTCGCTCAGCAGGCCGTGCATGCGGATGTAGCGAAAGCCGGTGTCCTTGCGCAGTTCGGCCAGCTGCTGCTGCCAGTCGGCGCGCAAGCCCTCGTTGGCGCGGCCGACGCCGACGGACAGGTTGAACATGCGATCGAGCTGGCCCTTGACCTGGGTGACATCGATGTCGATGTTGCGTTGCTGCGCATTGACTGCCAATGGCATGGCAAGCAATGCCGCCAGCGTCATGGTGGTAATCGTGTGCTTCATGAAATCTTGTCTCCGGATGTGGGCGATGGACAGGTCAGCGTGCGATGCGCCGCTGCCCGAAATGCCTTCGGCGTGCAGCCGAAATCGAGCTTGAACAGCTTGTTGAAGTACGAAACGTGGTTGTAGCCGACCGTATAGGCGATGTCCGTGATGCTGGCCGAATCGCGTTCGGCCAGCAGGCGCGCTGCTTCGGTCAGGCGCAACCGGTTCAGGTAACCGGTGAACGTACAACCCAGTTCGGCCTTGAGCACGTCGTTGACCTTGTTGCGGTTCACGCCAGCGCCGTGCGCAACCGCGCCCAGCTCGAGTTCCGCATCCGCGAAACGGCTCGCGATGGCGTGCAGGATCGCGGATTTTTCGCGGTCCCGATGCGGGTCAGGCGAGCGCTGCTGGCAGGCCACGGGCGGTCAGTCGTCCAGTCTGTAGTCGTGCCGGTCCGCAATCAGCGCGCGCCAGCGGCAAACTCGCGCGCGGGCAGGCGCACCGTCACCGTCGCTACCGGCGCGTCGGCCGCCGTCGACAGGATTACGCGGTAGTCGCCGGCCGCGATCTTCCAGCGGTTGCTGGCGCCGTCGAACACCGCCAGCGTGCGCGGATCGATCGTCACTTCGCTGGTGCGGTTTGCGCCGGCGTCCAGCGCCAGCTTGTCCCAGCCACCGAGGCGCTTGGGTGCTTCCCAGCCGGCACCCACTTTTGACACGTACACCTGCGGCACCGCCTTGCCGGCGCGCGCGCCGCTGTTGGCCACGTTGAAGCGCACGCGGATGCTGCCGTTTGTCGCGTCGGCCTTCAGGTTCGTGTAGGTGAAGCTCGTGTACGACAGGCCGTGACCGAACGCGAACAGCGGTTTGTGGCCCTTCAGGTCGAACCATTTGTAGCCGACGGCGGCGCCCTCGATGTCGTAGTCGACGTCGAAGCGCGTGTCCTTCGGCAGGTCGATGCCATCGATCTTGGGCCGCGGCAGCTGGCTCTCGGCCAGCGGGAAGGTCTGCGGCAGGCGGCCCGACGCATCGACTTCGCCCGTCAGCACGCGCGCGATGGCTTCGCCGCCGTTCGTGCCCGGATACCAGGCTTCGACCACGCCGGCGACGTCGTTCACCCACGGCATCGTGACGGGCGTGCCGGTTTGCAGCACGACGACGGTGCGGGCATTGGCCTTGGCCACGGCTGCGATCAGGGCGTCCTGGTTGTTCGGCAGCGCCAGCGTCGGCACGTCGGCCGCCTCGGACGTCCACTGCGTCGCGAACACCAGCACCACGTCGGCCGCGGCTGCGACTTTCGCGGCCGCGGCGGCATCCTTGCCATCGTGCCAGGTGATCTTTGCCTTGGTGCGCGCTGCCAGTGCCTTCATCGGCGAGCCTGGCAGGTAGACCATCGGGCCTGGCCAGGCGGCCGGGCCTTCGTTCGGCACAGCCATGCCGCCGCGCGGGTAGACCTGCGCCGAGCCGCCGCCCGAGAGCACGCCCTTGTTGGCGTGTCCGCCGATGATGGCGATGCGCTGCACGTCCTTTGCCAGCGGCAGCACGTTGTCCTTGTTCTTGAGCAGGACGATCGCTTCTTCGGCATCAAGCTGCGAAATCTTGCCGTGCGCCGCGTAGTCGATGTCCTTGGCCTGGACCTTGACCGGATGATCCAGCGCGCCGTGCGCGCCCAGCGCCCACAGGATGCGGGCCACCATGTCGTCCAGGCGTGCCTGCGGCACGTGGCCGTTTTCGACGGCTTCCTTCAGCGCGCCGTCGAAGTAGGGCGACTTGTCGAACGGGTAGCCCGATTGCTGATCCAGGCCCGCCAGTGCAGCCGGGATCGTCGAGTGGGCCGCGCCCCAGTCGGACATCACGTAGCCCTTGTAGCCCCAGTCGCCCTTGAGCACTTTGTTGAGCAGGTGGTCGTTCTCGCAGCCATACGGTCCGTTGATGCGGTTGTACGAACACATGACCGAGCCCGGGTCGCCGCGCTCGATCGCGATCTGGAATGCCAGCAGGTCGGACATGCGGCCCGCGGCATCGTTGATCTTGACATTCAGGTGATTGCGGCCCGTTTCCTGGTCGTTGTACGCGTAGTGCTTGAGCGTCGAGACGACGTGGTTGGACTGCACGCCGCGAATCTGTTCGCCGGCCATGATCCCGGCCAGCAGCGGATCTTCGCCGGTGTACTCGAAGTTGCGGCCATTGCGCGGCTCGCGCGCCAGGTTCACGCTCCCGCCCAGCATCACGTTAAAGCCCGACAGGCGCGCTTCCTTGCCGATCATCGCTGCACCCTCGAACGCCAGCTGCGGATTCCAGGTGGCGGCGGTGGCAATCCCCGCCGGCAGCGACGTGCGCTCGCGCGCGTCCTTGCCCGGCTGCGAGGCCACGCCGATGCCGGCGTCGGTCAGCCACTGCGGCGTGATGCCCAGGCGCTCGATGCCCTTGATGAAACCGGCCGACTGGGGCAGGGCGCCGGTGGGCGCTTTCTGGCCCTTGAATTCGGTGCCGAAGTAGCCGAACACCATGCCGATCTTTTCATCGAGCGTCATCTGGCTCACCAGTTTGGCGGCGCGCTCTTGCGCGGAATCCGGTGCAGCGGCGGGTGCTGCATGCGCCGTACTGAAGGCGAGGGCGGCGGCAAGGGCGATGGCCGAGCGGCCGAAGGGCAAAGCTGGGTGCATGTGTATGTCTCCTTGAATTTTTATAATGGTTTTAGTAGCGCAGCGACCTTACCACCACGCGCTATAGATCGCGATCAGCGCGATGCAGATGACGGTCGCGCCGAACGCGAACCCTGGCTGCACCCGGAACATCGACGCTTCGACTTCGACGCCCTTGGTCTGCTCGAGGCCAGCCTTTGGCCACAGCTTGCTGATGATGACCATGCCGATGATGACGACGACGAACACGATCGCCATCCGGTCCACGAACGGGATCTCGTAAATACCGGCACTGTTTGGCACGGCAAACCCGATCGGGGCCAGGAAGGACAGGTCCATCAGGCCCGGCAAAAACTTGAGGATGATTGAGCCAAGAAAGCCGCCGACCGTGGCAAACATCGCCGCGCTGGCCGTTGCCGGCCGCCAGAAGAAGCCCATCAGGAACATGGCCAGGATGCCGGGCGAGACGAAGCCCGTGTATTCCTGGATGTACTGGAAGCCGCCTTTCTTGTCGATGCCCATGAACGGCGCGATCAGCACCGCCAGCAGCATCGCCACGACCACGGTCACGCGACCGATCCAGACCATGCGCTGTTCGGAGATGCCCTTGTTGAACGCTTTCTTGTGGATGTCGAAGGTGTAGATGGTGGCGATGCTGTTGGCCTTACCGGCCAGCGAAGCGACCACCGCCGCCGTCAGCGCAGCAAACGCGATGCCTTTGAGGCCCGTCGGCAGCAGCGTGAGCAGCACCGGATAGGCGCGGTCCGGGTTGACGTCCGCGCCCACGCCCATCGATGCGCCCAGCACGCCCTGCTGGTGCAGCACGAAGGCGGCGATGCCCGGCAGGACCACGATCACCGGCATCAGGAGCTTGAGGCCGGCCGCGAACAGGATGCCCTTGCGCGCCGTGTGCAGGTCGGCGCCCAGCGCGCGCTGGATGATGTACTGGTTACAGCCCCAGTAGTTCAGGTTCACGATCAGCATGCCGCCGATCAGGATCGATACGCCAGGCAGGTCGAGGTAGTTCGGGTTGTCGCGCGTGAGCACCATGTCGAAGTGATCCGGCGCCACGCCCAGCAGGTGGTGGAAGCCAGCCATCACGCCGCCGCCGCCATTGTTCTGCGCGACCAGGTCGAGCGCGAGCCAGGTGGTCACCAGGCCGCCGAGCACCAGGCACAGGACCTGGATCACGTCGGTGTAGCCGATGACCTTCATGCCGCCCAGCGTGATGATGACGGCAAAGACGGCCAGGAACACCATGCAGGTCCAGACGTCGATGCCGGCAATGGCGCCGATGGCCAGCGCGCCCAGGTACAGGATCGAGGTCAGGTTGACGATGACGTACAGCGACAGCCAGAACAGCGCCATGACGGTGGCCACGGTGCTGCCGTAACGCTGTTCGAGAAACTGGGGCATCGTGTAGATGCGGTTGCGGCGGTAGATCGGCATGAAGAACACCGCCACCAGGATCAGCGTGAACGCGCCCATCAGCTCATAGACGGCAATCGCCATGCCCATCTTGAAGCCAGAGCCGCTCATGCCGATGAACTGCTCGGCCGAGATGTTCGACGCGATCATCGAGGCGCCGATCGCCCACCAGGTCAGCGAGCCTTCGGCCAGAAAGTAATCGTGCGAGGCGGAGGCCGAGCGTTGCTTGTGCTGGTAGACCCAGAAGCCATAGCCGGCCACGATGATGAAGTAGACAAAAAAGACGAACGTGTCCAGCGACGAAAAAGTCGAGCTTTGCATTGGTCGGGTTTTCCTGGAAAAGCAAACAGCCCGCTGACCTGCCGCGCGGGGCGGCAGGTCAGCGGGCGTCGGGATTACATCGGCATCGACTTAGAACGTCACGCCCAGACGCACGCTGTAGCGGGGACCGCTGACGAACCACGCGCGGCCTTTGTCGCCGATGTGTTGCGTCATGATCTGCTTGTACTTCGCGTCCGTCAGGTTGGTGCCCTGGAAGTCAAGGCGGAAGTTCTCGTTGAACTTGTAGCTGACGCCGCCATCGAGCTGACCGTAGTCGTCGGCCCAGATCGGCAAGCCCCAGGCAATCACGTTCTGGCCGACGGTCGGGCTGGCCGGATTGGTGTCGACGCCATTGGTGCCGTTCGTGCCGTTGTTGTTGTTACCCAGCAGGCTCTTCGAGCGCCAGCTATAGGCCAGACGGGCCGACCATGGGCCCTTGTCATACAGCAGCGCCAGGTTATACGAGTTACGTGACAGGTATTCCAGCGGCAGGTCGCCGAAGGTGCGGCCATCGGTGTCGCAGCCGTTCAGGTTCAGGTTCAGGTTGGCTGCGCCGCTCACGTTCGAGCAGTATTGCGAGAACACCGGGCTATACAGGTCGCGCTTGCTCTTGACGTGCGTGTAGTTGGCCTGCACACCGAAGCCCGACATCCAGCCTGGCAGCTTGTCGAAGTACTGCTGGTACGCCATCTCGATACCGCGTGCTGAACCACGTGCGCCGTTGACGGGCGTCGCCACATTGAAATCGATTACATTTCCGTTCACATCATTGAGCTGGTAGGACGAATTCTGCTTGACGATGATGTCTTTCAGGCGTTTGTCGAACACGGCGAAGGTCAGCGAACCGGCCTGGGCGAAATACCATTCTGCCGTCAGGTCCATATTGCGCGAGGTGACCGGACGCAGCAACGGATTACCGACGGCTTCACCGGTATGGCCAACCGACGTGACATTGGTGACCTGGGTCGGCCCATCGCCGGTGATCGAGCTATTCACGTTCTGCCCCAGTGTGGTGTAGGCCTGAAGCTGGCCGAAGTCAGGTCGCGACATGCCTTTGCCCAGTGCAAAGCGGAACTGCAACTGTTCGGTGGCCTTCATGCGCAGGTTCAGACTCGGCAACCAGTTATGGTAGCTGTTCTCATAGTCCTGGCGCGCTGCAAACGGTGCGATGACCGGCACAGACACGCCGGTGGTGCCGCCCGGCGTCACCTTGAACGTCGAGTTGTACACGGTGTAGCCGTACGATGTGTTATCGGTCTTTACATAACGCACGCCGATGTTGCCGTCGATCGGCATGCGCAGGTCATCAAACGCGAAGCGCAACTGCGTGTACATCGCTTTGGTTTTTTCCGACTGCTCGTTGTCGCCCGATGGGTTGGCTTCGCCGAAGGCGGCAGCTTTGAAAGGATCGCAGCTGTTACCGGCCTGCGCGCACAGAGCCTGGCGGAAGCTGTGCAATTGGGAGTAGGTGCCCGGGTAGCCCGCCACCAGTGACTGCGCCGGGAATACGACTGCCGGCACATTCGCGTCACCGTTGAAGAAGTTCTTGAATGTGTTGACTGTCGTGGGTGCGTTGAAGCGCGGGTCGCTCAGGTAGGCCAGTTGATTGATCAAACCGGGCATGATCATCCAACGCTGCGATACGGGCGACCAGTTGTAGTTCGGATTCGAATTGATGGTCTTGGCATCGCGGTCGGTAAAGCGCACGCCGACGCGGATGTCGCGCAGGACAGGATGGTCGAAGTCATACTTGACGTCGCCTTTCCATGCGGTCTGTTCGGTGACGCTGCGGTCGCGGTGTTCCTGGGTGAAGGCCCAGAAGTAGTTGTTCGGGTCGCTCAGGGATGCCGCTTGCTGGGCGTCGAACATGAGCTTCGGGATGCTGCCGGTCAGGTCCAGGTTCTGCTGCTGCATGATCGTGCCCAGCGCAACGGTCGAATCGAAGCCTTCTGATTCCGCCTTGACGTGCTGGATGTCCGATGTCAGGGTCCAGTTGGTCGCCGGCTTCCATTCGACATTCCAGGCGACGTCGGTGGTCGACGAATCGCGGTTCGAGGTGCGGGTGTTATTGCCGAACTCGATGCCGTTATTGGTTGGATTGGACAGCGTGCCGCTCAAAAATGCATTGTTGGCATCGTAGACACCGTTGGTTACGCGCAGATTGGTCGGCGTACCCTCCGCCGAGAACAGCGCGTTCTCATCCCACTGCATCTTGTACTTCGACTTGAAGTAGGTGAGGTGGCTGCGCAGCGTGTTGTCCAGCTTCCATTGCAGCGCGGCATACGCGCCCTGGCGCTTGCGCTCGAAGTCCAGCGTGCGCCACTGCGCGCCTTTCGGGATCCATACGGTGCGGCCCGGCTCGGCGTTGGCCACCGGGTAGTACGGCTCGACCTGGAAGGCGTCGGTGCGGGTGTTGCTATGGGAATTGGCGTAGTTGACCAGCACGCCGAATTCGCCCATGTCGGTTTTCCAGCGGTTCGAGTACATGAACGAGCCGGCCGGGTCCTTCTTCTTGTTCAGTTCGGTGTACGTGCCTTCGACGCTGCCCGAAATGCGCTGGCCCTTGATGTCGAACGGCAGTGCCGTGCGCAGGTTGACCAGGCCAGAAATGCCGCCTTCGATCTGTTCGGCGGACGGGTTCTTGTAGACGTCGACGCCAGCCATCAGCTCTGGCGGGACATCCTCGAAGCTCAGTGCGCGGCCGCCGTTGGACGAGAACGAATCGCGGCCATTGAGTTCCGAGCGCACCCAGGTCAGGCCACGGATCGACACGCCCGAGCCTTCGACCGAGAAGTGTTCCGGGTCGGAGCGCGACATCGTGCGGTCGATGGTGACACCAGGGATGCGTTGCAGGACTTCGGTGATCGATTTATCGGGCAGTTTGCCAATGTCGTCGGCGACGATCGAATCGACGACCTCATCCGAATTCTTCTTGAGTTGCTGTGCGCTGTTGAGTGCGGCGCGCTGGCCGGTAATGGTCACGACCTGTGCGTCGGCAGCGGCCGGGGCCGCTTGCTGGGCAAACGCTGCGGACAACCAGCACAGGTGTGCCACGCCCACGGCAATCGCCGATCGATTCAGATGCTTCATTCTGTTGTCTCCGTCTTTGTTGTGAAGAGCCCATCTGCCGGGACTCTCTGCTGGAAATACCGTGCTCGTCAGGGGCGTAGGGGCGGCGTCCATGCAAGCTGTAAAATAATATAACACTAAATGTTATGCGCAATCATTTTTTGTTAATGGCTGTTGGTAAATACTATTTTTGCTACATCCCACTTGACGTGCGTCGTTTCAATTGATGCAAATCGGGTAGGGCGCATGGTGGAGCGTGGTCCGGAAGGATGCTGGTCAACGCACGCGGTGCGGCAGCGATTTGGACTCGACGAATCAGAATTTGACGCGCCAGAGCAACGCGCGCGAAGGCAGGCTACACTAGCCCCGTCTTGAGCTTGCTACCTGCCAGAATCGATGGATGTAACAGGAAAGATGTCGTTAAAACGGCCAAATCAGCGGTCAGGCAGTCTTTACATCCGGCTTTGACGAAAAAAATTGTCATATAAGCGGGTCAAAACTCACGGAAAATCACCCTTTGCGAACGGCTGTGCGTAAAATACTTATTCAAGGAATTCCGCATTTCCGCTATATTTTCGGTTGTATCTCTAAGTCAATGGATATTGCAATGATCTATATCAAACAAACTGCTCTTACTCTGCGCAACGCAGCCATCGTGGCGACCGCTGTATTCGCCCTGGCCGCATGCCAGAAGAAGGAAACGACCGCGCCAGTGCAGACCCCGGATGTCGCCGGTCCGAATGGCGCTGCCATCGATCCGCACGCGGGCCTGAAATCGGAATCGGCCACCGCCCCTGCAGCAATCGCAGAAACCGGTCCTGCCGAAGGCGGTACCGCGATCGGCGGCATGGTTGCCGGTCAGGATGCAGACTCGAACAAACCCCGCGACAGCGGTGCTTCAGAACCAACGGGTGGCGATGGCGCCACCACGCAGGCAGCGACGCCGCCGGCAAAATAATTGCCGGCGGGTCCAACGGCGCGCACACCGGCACATGGTGGCGCCGGTAACGGTCAGGATGGAAACAAAGCCAGGGCGACGACCCTGGCTGACGCCATTCTGATGTGCGCAATCCATTACTAGCAGGAGAATCTAGATGGGCATGAACAGAAGGCAGTTCCTCCGCGCAAGCGGTGCGGGACTCGCCGCCTCCACCATCGTCGCGCTCGGCTTCTCGCCGTTGCCGGCGATGGCAGAGACGCGGCACTATAAATTGGCGAAAGCCAAGGAGACGCGCAACACGTGTCCATACTGCTCGGTGGGCTGCGGCCTGCTGATGTACAGTCTGGGCGACGGCGCAAAGAACGTTACCTCGGACATCATCCACATTGAAGGCGACCCGGATCACCCGGTCAATCGCGGTACGCTGTGCCCGAAAGGCGCCGGCTTGCTCGACTTCATCCATTCGCCAAACCGTCTCAAGTTCCCGGAAGTCCGTGAGCCTGGCACCAACGAATGGAAACGCGTTTCGTGGGATGAGGCAATGACGCGTCTGGCTGGCCTGATGAAGGCTGACCGCGATGCGAACTTCATTCCGACCAACGCCGAAGGCCAGCTGGTCAATCGCTGGACGAGCACGGGTATGCTGTGCGCGTCCGCGTCGAGCAACGAAACGGGCTACATCACGCACAAAGCGATGCGTTCGATGGGCATGCTCGTATTCGATAACCAGGCTCGCGTTTGACACGGACCTACGGTGGCCGGTCTGGCCCCGACGTTCGGACGAGGAGCGATGACCAACCATTGGGTTGACATCAAGAATGCCGATGTAGTACTGATCATGGGCGGCAATGCCGCTGAAGCACACCCATGCGGTTTTAAATGGGTTATTGAAGCAAAGCATCACAATAAAGCCAAGCTGGTCGTGGTCGACCCGCGCTTTACGCGTTCGGCCGCCATGAGCGACTATTACGCGCCGATCCGCGCTGGCTCGGACATCGCCTTCCTGGGCGGCGTCCTTAACTATCTGCTGACGAACAACAAGATCCAGACCGAATACGTCCGGAGCTACACCAACGCCCCGTTCATCGTGAACGAAGGCTTCGACTTCCAGGACGGTCTGTTCTCGGGTTACGACGAAGCCAAGCGCCGCTACAGCAATGAAAGCTGGGGCTACGAGATGGGTGAAGACGGTTACGCCAAGGTCGATCCGACCATGGAACACCCGCGTTGCGTGCTGCAAGTGATGAAGCGCCATTATTCGCGCTACACCCCTGAGCAGGTCAGCAAGATCACCGGTACCCCGGTCAAGCAATTCCTGAAGGTCTGCGAATACATCGCGTCGACTGCCCAGCCGGGCCGTGCGATGACGATCCTGTACGCACTGGGC
Organism: Oxalobacteraceae sp. CFBP 13730; assembly: GCA_014841835.1. Classification (GTDB taxonomy): domain Bacteria; phylum Pseudomonadota; class Gammaproteobacteria; order Burkholderiales; family Burkholderiaceae_D; genus Telluria. The sequence goes on from JACYUQ010000002.1 coordinate 408,771, forward strand.
TGGACCCAGCACAGCCAGGGTAGCCAGATCATCCGCACCGGCGCGATCATGCAGCTGCTGTTGGGTAACGTCGGTATCGCCGGCGGTGGCCTGAACGCACTGCGCGGTCACTCCAACATCCAGGGTCTGACCGACCTGGGTCTGCTGTCGAACTCGCTGCCGGGCTATCTGTCGCTGGCAACCGATAAAGAGCAGGACCTGGAAACGTACTACAAGCCGCGCGCACTGAAGCCTTTGCGTCCGAACCAGATGAGCTACTGGCAGAACTATCCCAAGTTCTTCGTCAGCCTGCAAAAATCCTGGTGGGGCGATGCCGCGACCAAAGAGAACAACTGGGCCTTCGACTACTTGCCGAAAATCGACAAGCTGTACGACGTGCTGCAGGCGTTCGAATTGATGGGTCAAGGTAAATTGAACGGTTACATCTGCCAGGGCTTCAACCCGGTCGGATCGTTCCCGAACAAGAAGAAGATCATCGCCGGTCTGTCGAAGCTGAAGTTCCTGGTGACGATGGATCCGTTGAACACCGAAACGTCCGAGTTCTGGAAGAACTTCGGCGAGTCGAACGACGTCGATCCAAGCAAGATCCAGACGACCGTGTTCCGCCTGCCAACCACGTGCTTCGCCGAAGAAGACGGTTCGCTGTCGAACTCGAGCCGCTGGCTGCAGTGGCACTGGAAGGGCGCTGAAGCGCCGTACGAGTGCAAGCCGGACATCGAGATCATCGCCGACCTGTTCACGCGCATGAAGAACCTCTATCTGAAAGATGGCGGTGCCTTCTCGGATCCGATCACCAAGCTGTCGTGGCCGTACAAGATTCCGCATAGCCCTTCTGCCGAAGAGCTGGCCAAGGAATTCAACGGCAAGGCGCTGGCCGATATCTATGATGCAAAAGATCCGACCAAGCTGATCCTGAAGGCTGGCGAGCAGGTGCCGGGCTTTGGCGTGCTGCGCGACGATGGCAGTACCGCGAGCGGTTGCTGGGTGTATGCCGGCGCATGGACGCAGGCGGGCAACCAGATGGCGCGCCGCGACAATGCGGACCCGTACAACATCGGGCAAACGCTGGGTTGGGCCTGGGCCTGGCCGGCCAACCGCCGCGTGCTGTACAACGGCGCGTCGACCGATCCAAAGACGGGCAAGCCTTGGAACCCTGCGCTGAACCTGATCTCGTGGAACGGTACGGCCTGGACCGGTTCGGATATTCCGGACATCCGTCCTGATGCCGATCCGGCCGAAGAGAACCGTACGCAGCCGTTCATCATGACGTCGGAAGGTGTGGCGCGTCTGTTCGCACCGACCGGCATGGCCGAAGGTCCGCTGCCGGAGCACTACGAGCCGTTCGAGTCGCCGTTCCCGGTCAATCCGATGCACCCGAAAAACCCGCTTGCCCGTTCCAATCCGGCGGCGCGCGTGTTCAAGGGCGACATGGAAGCGTTCGGTACGGCCAAGGACTTCCCGTATGTCGCGACCAGCTACCGCTTGACCGAGCACTTCCACTACTGGACCAAGAACGTTGTCTCCAACGCGATTATCCAGCCACAGCAGTTCGTGGAAATCGGTGAGCAGCTGGCCAAGGCCAAGGGTATCTCGAATGGCGATATGGTCAAGGTGTCGTCGATGCGCGGCTTCATCAAGGCCAAGTGTCTGGTGACCAAGCGTATTCCGCAACTCGATTGCGATGGCATGAAGGTCGATACAGTGGGTCTGCCGAACCACTGGGGCTTTGTCGGTGTGGCCAAGCCGGGCTTCCTGGTCAATACGCTGACCCCGTTCGTGGGCGATGCAAATACCCAGACCCCGGAATTCAAGTCGTTCCTGGTCAATATCGAAAGGGTCTAAACAATGTCTTCATTACAATCTCTCGATATTGCGGCGCGTTCGGCAACCACCACGCAGTCGCCGGTGGCCCGTACGCACAAGCCGGAAGTTGCCAAGCTGATCGACGTGTCCAGCTGCATCGGCTGCAAGGCGTGCCAGGTGGCGTGCATGCAGTGGAACGATCTGCGCGATGAAATCGGCGAAAACCACGGTACCTACGACAACCCGATCGACCTGACGCCACAGTCGTGGACCGTCATGAAGTTCTCGGAAGTCGTGACCAAGTCCGAGGAAGAAGGCGATCGTCTGGAGTGGCTGATCCGCAAGGACGGCTGCATGCACTGCGACGAGCCAGGCTGCCTGAAGGCCTGCCCGGCGCCGGGCGCGATCGTCAAGTACACGAACGGTATCGTTGACTTCATCAGCGAAAACTGCATCGGTTGCGGCTATTGCGTCGCCGGTTGCCCGTTCGATGTGCCACGCATCAGCAAGGTGGACTCGAAGGCCTACAAATGTTCGCTGTGCGCCGACCGCGTTGCAGTGAACATGGAGCCGGCCTGCGTGAAGATCTGTCCAACTGGCGCCATCCGTTTCGGCACCAAGGAAGACATGATCGACTACGCCGGTGACCGCGTGATCGACCTGAAGGAACGTGGTTACAAGAACGCCGGTCTGTACAACCCGGCCGGTGTGGGCGGCACGCACGTGATGTACGTGTTGCAGCACGCGGACAAGCCGAACCTGTATGCCGGCCTGCCCGAGAACCCGACTATCAGCCCGACCGTGGCGTTGTGGAAGGGTATCGCCAAGCCGTTGGGTGTGGCTGCAATGGTTGGCGCTGCTGTGGCCGGCTTCTTCCACTACATGAAGGTTGGCCCGATCGAGACGCACCACGACGAACCCGATGTTCAGCCGACGCCTGGTCCCGACCAGCGCGACGACGAACGGGTATAAGGAGAAGACCATGTTTATCACTCGCTATCGCGACATGACGCGCATGAACCACTGGGCCGTGGCTCTGTTGTTCATCTGCGCCGGATTGACTGGCCTGGCCTTGTTCCATCCGTCGATGTTCTTCTTCTCGATGTTCTTCGGCGGTGGACAGTGGACCCGCATCCTGCATCCGTTCTTCGGCTTGCTGATGGTGCTGGGTTTCGTGTTCCTGTTCTTCGCCGTGGTGCGCGACAACTTCTGGACCAAGACCGATACGGCCTGGGTCAAGAAGGCGCCGGAACTCCTCAAGGGTAACGAGCACGCAATGCCGCCAGTACACAAGTACAACGCGGGCCAGAAAGCCGTGTTCTGGATCTTTGCCGTGAGCCTGGTGCTGCTGTTGATCACCGGCTTCATGTTCTGGCAACCATGGTTCGCGGACTTCTTCCCGATTCCGCTGCGTCGTTTCGCGATGCTGGTGCACGCGGCTTCGGCCCTGGCACTGGTGCTGAGCGTGATCATGCACGTGTACGCCGCTATCTGGGTCAAGGGCTCGTTCCGCGCCATGACCCGTGGCACGGTGCACGAGGACTGGGCCAAGTCGCACCACCCGCTGTGGTACAAGGAAGTGGCAGAGGACGCCAAGCGCAACAAGCGCTAACGTAGTATTGTTGCTCTTCTGAGTCAGCTTCAAAACCGTCGTTCCCGCGCAGGCGGGAACCTCAGTGTGCATGCGGTTCGATTCGCTGGCACACTTGGGTTCCCGCCTCCGCGGGAACGACGTTCTTTGGCAGCTTGAACCGTATTGCCGTTGCAAGAATTCAATAGGAAGCATCTTTCCATGAGCATTACCAAAGCCTCAAAGCTGCTCAGCCCCGAAGAAATCGCTGTCCGGGCTGGCGAGCAAATGCCGTATATCCAACTCCCGGTGCGCCGCGAGTTGTTCTCCGCCCGTGCGACCCGTCTGCGCCAGCTGGCGCCGGGGCACGCGATGCACGACTTTTTACTGTTTGCCGCCGAACTGGCCGCCGTGCAGCACGAAGTGTTGCAGGATTATCCGACCGTCACGCTGCCGACGCTGGACGACCTGGCCGCCGCCGCGCGCGCTGCCCAGGCACCGGTGCCGGCGCCGCTGTGGCCGCGCGATCCGGTCTGGCGCAGCGCAATGCGCCGCATGCTGGAACTCCTGGTCCCGCGCCTGGCGGGCAGCCCGGCGCAAGCGGCCGTGCAGGCCCTGCTGGCTCTAGGCGACGACCATCTCGAAGGCCAGGCCGAACTGCTGCTGCAAGGCGCGGCGGGTCTGGACATGAGCGCCGCACCTTTGGTGGCGGCCGGTCTGCAGGTGTACTGGACGAATATGGTCCTGGCGATCCAGGAAGCGTATGGCGCCGCGCGCCAGCAGCCGTATGGCCGCACGCTCGACATGACGACCTGCCCATGCTGCGGCAGCCTGCCGACGTCGTCGATCACGCGCGTCGACCAGACCGGTAGCAATTTCCGCTATCTGCACTGCTCGCTGTGTTCGGCGCAGTGGCATATGGTGCGGGTCAAGTGCAGCCACTGCGAAAGCACCAAGGGCATCCACTACCATTCACTCGAGGCGCTGGCCACCGATGGCGCGGTGCAGGATGCGTCGCAGGCATCGGTGCAAGCCGAAACGTGCGACGAGTGCCATCACTACATCAAGATCGTGCGCATGGAGCGTGAGCTCAATGTCGATCCGGTTGCGGACGACCTGGCGTCGCTGACGCTGGACATCCTGGTGTCCGAAGCGGGCTACGAGGCGCATGGCGTAAACCTGCTGCTGCTGTCGGGCGGCGAGGAAGCCCCGGGCGAACCGGCCATCGCACCACCATCGAACCGGAGTAATTGATCATGTCGCTCAGCGAGTCCGTGGTCCACGGCTCGAAGGCGACAGTCAAGGAGTTGCCTTCGATCGATAAACTGCTGCGTCTGCCATCGGTGCAGGCGCAACTTTCTGCCCACGGCCACACGCTGGTCGCCGGGCAGGCGCGCGCGCTGGTCGACGACCTGCGCGCGCAAGCGCTGGCCGGCGTGCTGGCGCAAAGCGCCGTGGCGCCTGATGCATTGGCCCAGGCGCTGGCCGAACGCGTCGCCGCGCGGATTGCGCCGCGCATGCGCCGCGTGATCAACCTGACCGGTACGGTCATCCATACCAATCTGGGCCGCTCCGTGCTGCCCGATGTGGCGATTCGCCACCTGACGGCCATGATGGCCGGCCCGAACAATCTCGAATACAACCTCGACACTGGCTCACGGGGCGATCGCGACAGCATCGTCGAAGGCCTGCTGTGCGAAATCACCGGCGCCGAAGCGGCGACGGTGGTCAACAACAATGCCGCGGCAGTGCTGCTGTCGCTGGCCGCACTGAGCGGCGGGCGCGAAGCGATCATCTCGCGCGGCGAACTGGTGGAAATCGGCGGCGCGTTCCGCATGCCGGATGTGATGGACAGCGCCGGCGCGCGCATGGTCGAAGTGGGCACCACCAACCGGACGCACCTGGCGGACTACGAGCGCGCGATCACCGAGCGCACCGCAATGCTGATCAAGGTCCATACCAGCAACTATATGGTGCAGGGCTTTACCAGTGCTGTGAGCGAAGCCGAACTGGCGCCGCTGGCACGCAGCCGCGGCGTGGCGCTCGTGTCGGACCTGGGCAGCGGCTCGCTGATCGACATGGGCAAGTACGGCTTGCCGCAGGAACCAACGCCGCAGCAGATGCTGGCAGATGGCTGCGACGTGGTCATGTTCTCGGGCGACAAATTGCTGGGTGGCCCGCAGGCGGGCCTGATCGTCGGCACGCGTGAACACATCGGGCGCATCCGAAAATTCCCGATGAAGCGCGCGCTGCGGCTGTCCAAGCTGCCGCTGGCAGCGCTGGAAGCGACCTTGCAGCTGTACCTGCAACCCGAACTGCTCGTGCATGAATTGCCGACGCTGCGCTGGCTGACCCGCACGCAGGAGCAGGTGGCCGTGGCCGCCAACGCGATCCTGGAACCGCTGCGCGCCGCGCTGGCCCCGCGCTATACCGTCACGCTGGAACCGATGCTCAGCCAGATCGGCTCCGGCTCGCTACCGATCGACCGCCTGCCATCGTGCGGGCTGGCAATCGCGCCGGTCTTGTCCGGCAAGCGCGGCATGGGCACCGCGCTCGACGCGTTGTCGGACGCTCTGCGCGGCTTGCCGGCGCCGATCATCGGCCGGATTGCCGACGATCGCGTGCTGCTCGATTGCCGTTGTGTCGACGATCCGAACGAGGTCATCAATCAATTGGCCGGCCTGCGCCTGGCCATCATCGGAGAAGTTGCATGATTGTCGGCACTGCAGGCCACATCGACCACGGCAAGACGGCGCTGGTGCGCGCACTGACGGGCATCGACGCCGACCGGCTGCCGGAAGAAAAACGGCGCGGCATCACCATCGAACTCGGCTACGCCTGGATGCCGCTCGAGGACGGGCGCCGTATCGGCTTCGTCGATGTGCCGGGCCACGAAAAGCTCGTGCGCACGATGGTGGCCGGCGCCAGCGGCATCGACTTCGGCTTGCTGCTCATCGCCGCGGACGATGGCCCGATGCCGCAGACGATCGAGCACGCGACCATCCTGTCGCTGCTGGGCGTTCGCCGTGGCGCGGCCGTGATCACCAAGATCGACCGCGTGGAGCCGGCGCGTGTCGCCGAGACCGAAGCCCGCGTACGCGCGCTGTTGGCCAGCAGCGGGCTGGACGATTACCCGGTGCTGCATGTCTCCAGCGTGCGCGGCGACGGTATCGATGCCTTGCGCGCCGATCTGGTTGACGCGCTGGCGGCTGCGCCGGGCGACGGCGTGGAGGGCGCGGGTTTCCGCATGGGCCTGGACCGCGCATTTACCCTGGATGGCGTCGGCACCGTGGTGGCCGGCAGCGTCTCGGCGGGCGGCGTGACGATCGGCGACGCGTTGTCGCTGGCGGCCTCGCCGGACGACACGTACCGCGTGCGCAGTCTGCAGGTGCACAGCCGCGCGGCGCAGGCTGCCCAGGCGGGCCAGCGCTGCGCCGTGGGCCTGGCGGGCCTGGAACGCTCGGACGAACTGCGCGGCCAGGTGCTGTGCGATCCGGCCATTGCGCTCACCACGCAGCGGATCGACGTCTGGTTGCAGGTCGCCGCCACCGAAGACAAGGCGCTGCGCTCGGGCACGCTTGTGCACCTGCACGCGGCAACACAGGATTGCCTGGCGACGGTGGCCGTGCTGGGCCAGCCGTCGATTGCCCCGGGCGCCGGCGCGCCGGCCCAGCTCGTGCTGCACAAGCCGGCCAATGTCTGGCATGGCGACCGTTTTATTCTGCGCGACGCGTCCGCGGTGCGCACGGTGGCCGGTGGCCAGGTGCTCGATCCGCTGGGGCCGATCCGTTACCGGCAGACGCCCGAGCGCCTGGCGTACCTGGAAACGCAGCGCGCCATCGATCCGCTGACGCGCCTGCTGGGCGCGCTGGCGCAGGCGCAGTACGGCGTCAATGGCGCCACCTGGCTGCGCAGCAGCGGCCTGGCACGCTGGCCGTTCGACCTGGCAAGCGTGCCCGACATCGTCGTCGGTGCCGGCGGCGAGTGGCTGATTGCCCGTGCGCGTCTGGACGAGGCGCAGGCCGGCCTGCTGGCGGCCTTGCGTGATTTCCACGACAAGTATCCCGATGAAATCGGACCGGACGTGCAGCGCGCCCGCCGCCTGGCTGCGCCACGCATGCCCGAGGCGCTATGGCTGCAGCTCACAGGCCACATGATCGAGGCGGGCGTGCTCGCGCGCAGAAATGGCTTCCTGCATTTGCCGGAACACGGCGTGGCCTTGCGCGCGGCCGAACAGATCGTCGCCGAGCATGCGCTGCCGATGCTGCGCGAAGGGCGTTTCGATCCGCCGTGGGTGCGCGATATCGCGTTGCAGGCCCGCTTGCCCGAGGCGCAGGTGCGCCAGGTGCTGGGCCGCATGGCGCGCGGCGGCGACGTGTATCAGGTGGTCAAGGACCTGTTCTATCATCCGGCCGTGATGCACGAGCTGGCGGCGCTGGCGAGGAAGCTCGCTGCGGAAGAAGCGGGTGGCCAGGTCACGGCGGCGCGGTTCCGCGACCTGACGGGTCTGGGGCGCAAGCGCGCGATCCAGATCCTGGAGTTTTTTGACCGTATCGGCCTGCTGCGCCGCGTGGGCGACGTGCACCTGCTGCGGCCGGGAACGTTGCTGTTTTCCGAGAAATCACCATGAGCCTGACGCAATTTTTCCGGACAAGGTAAAATCGCGGCTCAACGGAAGGAAATCGTCCCTGGTGGGGCGGCTGGGCTTCAAACCCAGTTGGTGGCGCCATGCGTCGCCGGGTGGGTTCGACTCCCGCATCCTTCCGCCATCCTTTCTGTTTCACACATTCCTATGATCATCCTCGGCTTCGACTATCCGGACGACTGCTATTTCGACCTCGACAATGATATGTGGTGCCGTCCGCTGGACGACGGTCGCGTGCAGGTGGGCGTGAGCGCATTCGGTGTCCAGATCAGTGGCAACCATTTCTACATGTGCCGCCCCAAGCCGGTGGGGAACGAGGTCGAGCAGGGCAAGACGGTGGGTGTCGTGGAGCTGAGCAAGACGGTCGTGACGATCAAGACGCCAGTGGCCGGCACGATCGTCGAGATCAACACGGCGCTGGAAGAAACGCCCGAGCTGATCCATCAGGACCCGTACGGCGCCGGCTGGATTTCCGTGATCCAGGCCAGCAACTGGGAACGCGACCGCGCGCAACTGGCGCATGGCGCCGACCTCGTTGAACTGGCCGAACGGCGCATGCGGCTCGAGCCGGTCGATGACTGGATCAAGCCGTGACTTCAGCGCAGGCGGGCCTGGCGATCATGGTCTGGTCGTGCGACCTGACCCGGCCCGAGGCACTGACGACGCCATTCATGACGGCGCAGGCCGCAGCGGCGCTCGACCTGCCCGTCAAGATGTTGTTTACCAACCAGTCCGTCGCATGGCTGCTGCGCGAGAATAGCGCGCGCCTGACCGGCTTCGGCGCCGACCGCTGGGCGGTTGCGCGGCACCTGGATGCCACGGTTGACCTGGGTGTCGAGATCCGCGCCTGCAGTCAGGCGTTGAATGCACTTGGCGCCGACTTCACTGCGCTTGCGCCCCAATGCGCCGGCGTCGAAGGGATGGTGACGTTCGTCGAGCAGGGCAGCGCGCCTGGCTGGCGCATGCTGGTGTTCTAAGCAGTCAGCATTCCGGTTTCTTCAGGCCGCAGCGTCAACACCGCCACGCCGGACTGTGTCACCGCCACCGTGTGCTCGAACTGCGCCGACAGCGAGCCGTCGCTCGTCACCACGGTCCAGCCATCCTCTTCGGTGCGTACACTGCGCCCGCCGCAATTGAGCATCGGCTCGATCGTAAACACCATGCCTTCGACCAGCGTCAGGCCCGTACCCTTGGCGCCAAAGTGCAGCACCTGCGGTTCTTCGTGCATCTGACGCCCGATGCCATGGCCGCAATACTCTCGCACCACCGAGCAGCCATTGCGCTTTGCATGGCGCTCGATCGCTGCGCCGATATCACCCAGGCGCGCGCCCGGTCGCACGGCGCGGATGCCTTTCCATAGCGCTTCGTAGGTCGTCTGCACCAGGCGCTTCGCCGCCAGATCGACGGCGCCGACCAGATAGGTTTTGCTCGAGTCGGCAATAAAGCCATTCTTTTCCAGCGTGATATCGAAGTTGACGATGTCACCGTCCTTGAGCACATCGCGCGTGTTCGGCACGCCGTGGCAGACCACGTGGTTGATCGAGGCATTGAGCACGAAGCCGTAGTCGTACTGCCCCTTGCTGGCCGGCCGCGCCTGCAACTCGTCGACGATGAAGCGCTCGACCAGCGTATCGACCTCGAGCGTGGTCATGCCCGCCAGGGACAAGCCATCCAGCATGCCGAACACCGACGCCAGCAGGCGCCCCGACTCGGCCATCAGCGCCAGTTCATGCGGTTGCTTGGTCATGCGGCGCGCAATCCCGTGACGAGTGGTGGCACCGCAACGCCGGCGGCAGCCAGTTCGCGCGCCATGATCTCGTTGAAGCTGAGGGATGGGTTTGTCTCGGCCAGCATGCCGACCTTGAGCCAGAACGCTGCCTGCGCGTTGATGGAGCGGCACGAGACCTTGGTGGCCAGCCGGACCTGATCGTGCAGGTCGCCGTCGATGTTGACAATGCCCATGGAAATACTCCTGTGTATGAAACGTATACGAAGTATATATTCGGATCGCAGAATATACCAGCCAAAAAAAAAGCGCCGGGGGGCTAACCCGGCGCCATCATCTCGAGCGAGATCTTACAGCGAGCGCAGGAACGCCAGCAGCGCCTCGCGTTCAACGGTTGCCAGCTTCTCGAAGCGCTTGCGCGCGGTGGCCGCTTCGCCGTCGTGCCACAGGATCGCTTCGTTGAGGGTGCGTGCGCGGCCGTCGTGCATGTAGCCGACCTTGCCTTCCTTGCCCATGACCTTGTCACTGTAGCCGATGCCCCACAGCGGGGCGGTGCGCCACATGCTGCCGGTGGCCTGGCCTTCGACGTAGTTGTCTGCCAGTCCCGGGCCCATATCGTGCAGCAGCAGGTCGGTGTAGGGCCGGATGGTCTGGTCACGCAGTTCGGCGAACTGGTGGTTCGCGCCGGTCTTCATCGACGCCGTGTGGCAGGCCACGCAGCGCATCGTTTCGAACAGCTTCTGGCCAGTGGCAACCTGGCGCGTGTCGACCCGGTGCTCGTCAAGCGGCGCGACGCCTTTCGGGAACCCGCTCGCCAGGCTGCGCTGGGCCGGTACGGCCAGCAGCGCCAGATAGTTGGAGATCGACTGCAGCTCCGCTTCGGAGATCCCGCGCTGGCGTGGCGCCGTGGTGCAGGCGGCTGGATTGGCGTCGCAGGAGAGGCTCGGGTAGACGGGCGAGGTTACCGCCATGTCGGCCAGCAGCGCCGATGCCGCCTGGTGGCGCAGCGTGGCCTTCGACGCTTTCCAGCCGAAGCGGCCCAGGCGCACGGCGCCGCTTTCGGGATCGAACACGAAATTGGCCGTACCGCGCACGCCGTCGCCGTCCGGGTTCGAGCGCACGCGCGCCAGGATGTCGGCTTCAGGGATCGCTTCGAGCAGACCGGTACCGATCATCGGCTGGGCCGCGCGCAGCGAGACGGTCTCCGGTACCGGGCCGTCAAAAGCGATGGTCGGCTTGCGCAGTTCGACGTTCGTGCCGTCCGCCAGCTGGACCACGCGGGTGTCGAAGCCCGTCACGCGCACGCCGGTGCCCCAGTTCTGCTGCGTGCCGTCGCTGGAGACCGCATTCATCTGCACCGTGGTGCCGTAGGTGGGATGCGGGAGCTGCTGGCCTTGCGGGCCGACGCGTGCAACGCGCACCGCCATGCCATCCAGGCGCTGGTTGATCGCCGCCGGCGCCGGGCTGCGACCGTTGCCGACGTGGCAGGCAATACAGGCCGACTGGTTGAAGCGGCCGCCCTGCAGACCGACTGCCGCCGCATACCGGTCGTTGCCCGCTTCATTGTGCTCGCCGGTGGTGAAGTTGGTGTGCAGCAGGCGCCGGCCTTCGACGAAGCGCTGCATGTTCTGCATGCCGACGTTGTTGTGCGGCTGCTGGAACATGAACAGGCCATTGTCGCTGTAGTTGTACGACACCGAGCCGAGCCCGCCCGACAGCACCTCGTCCGGCAGCGGCACCGAGTTCAGCCGCGGCTGCACGCCATACCACGGGCGCAGGCCCTGGCCGACGACGTAGCTCCATTCCTGCGAGTAGTAGCGTATGCCGCCGGTGTCCCCCAGCGCGCCCAGCGCCTCGCGCGTGGTGAAGTAGGACGGCGAGACTTCGATGATGTCGCCCTTGACGAGCGGCCGGCCGGGCACGCTGCGGCCGGTCTTGAAGCCTTCGCTATTGAGCTCGCTGTGACCCGGATAATCCTTGACCAGCAAGGTGCAGCCGCCATTGATGCCGTTGGCGCTGGCCAGCCGGTTGTTCTGCGGATAGGGTGTGGGCTTGCAGATCGGAATGTCGTTGTTGACCAGTTCGCCCGGCCGCATCCAGCCGTAGCCGGTCGAGTATGGCTCGTCGAACTGGCGGAAAAACGCGACGCCGCCTTTGAGGAAGTCGACCGTCGTGTACTGGTTCACGACCAGCATCGGTTGCGTGACGCCCGCGACACGGCTGTTGTCGATGATCTCGACGCCCCAGGTGCGGTTCTTGTGGTACTGCGGCACGAACGTCAGGTAGTTGCCTGGGCCCTTGTCGAGCGGCAGGCCGGTGCCCGGGTCGATCGTGTCGTTCGGACCGTAACCGATCTCGTTCCAGTCTTCGCCGCGCTCGCGGCCATGGCGCGCCAGGCCACGGGCCCCAAAGCGCGTTACCAGCGTGCCGTCCGCCAGGGTAAACTGCAGCGATTCGATCGGCTCGGCGCTGCCCGGCAGCGGGCTCAGCGCGCTGCCATTGGCCGGGAACGCCACGGCCGACGTCGGCGCATCGGGCAGCGTGTTGTCGCTGCCGGGCGACTTGAATTCGACGTCGAACAGCGAATAGCCGTACTGCGTTGCGCGGGCCACGCCCTGCAGGCGCAGGTAGCGCGCCTGGAAGCCCAGATTGAAGAATTCCTCGACGCCGCCCTTGCCGGTGCCGACATGGCGCAGCTGCGTCCAGGTCACGCCGTCGTTCGACGTGAGCACCGTGTAGACCTTGCCGTACGATTGTTCCCAGTTCAGCTTCATGTAGCCGATTGCGGTGGGCGCGCCGAAATCGAAGTTGATCCAGGCACCGTCTTCCGGCCGGCTCGACCAGCGTGTGCCGGGCTTGCCGTCGATGGCCATGCCGGCCGCCATGCCGCCGTTCTCGGGTGTCGACGAGGTCGCAGCGACGGGCTTGACGGCCACGCCGGGGTGGGTCAGGTCGATCGGCAGCTGTGGCGCTGGCAGGTCCGGGTTGGGTGTTGGCGCAGCTGGGGCGCCGGTAAACGCCTGGATCTCGAGGATCGAATAGCCATACTGGCCGGCACGCTTGACGCCCTTCATGCGCAGGTAGCGGCCCTGGCCGCTCAGGCCCGTGAAATCTTCGGTGCCCCCGACGCTGTCGGTGACGGTCTTGATCGTGGTCCAGCTGCCGCCGTCCTCCGACACTTGCAGCAGGTAGGCGCTGGCATGGGCAGCTTCCCAGTCAATGCGCACGCGGGTGATGGTCTGCGTCGCGCCGTAGTCCAGCGTCAGCGATTCATCGTCGGTGAAAAGGCTGCCCCAGCGCGTGCCGGCATCATGGTCGATTGCCGCCGGCCCATCAAGATCGGGCCGCTCAGCCGAGCTGGCCTGAGCCTTGGCCGGGGTCAGCGCTGTCTCGGTGCTGGCGAAGACGCCAGCGACGGTCTTGAACAAACTGGCACTGGCGTTCTGCATGACGGCGACCGGCGTCTCGTTGTTGCCCCCGCCGCAACCGGTCAGCAATACCGAAAGCAGCAGGGTTGGCGCGAGCGGCAGGGCGGGCATGCGGGTGCGGCGTGACGACTGCCCGCGAGGCAGTTGATCCATGGTGAAACTCCTTGGTGTGAACCTCAATGGGGGAATGACAAACGTGTTTTCCGCATGCCCTGGCCATGGTTGCCGACCGGGATCGTTATAATTGCTCTATGGCAATTGTTAACCATAAGGTAACCGAGTGGTTGAAGACGTGTCAAGGAATCTGCACGGATGTGACACTCCCGTTGCGTCCGGAAGCGATAAATACATCGGATGCCTAGGGGATTTCTCCAAAAACCAATCGTGCGCGACATGCCAATTCGTACAATTGCGAATTGGCCCGTTCAAACGGGCAACAATTTTGCGAACGGAGAAACGATGGGGCGGTTATTTTTGTGGGCGAAGATGCGCCCGGCGCAATGGGCGCTGCTGGCGGCACTCGTGGCCTGTTACCCCGCAAGCCTGCTCTTGCCGCTGGCATGGGGTCGCGAGGCAGGTGTGCTGGAAAACGCGCAGGTGCTGGTGTTGCTGAGCGGCTTCGTGCTGGCGGTGGTGGTCTTTGTACGCCGGCGTCCGGAACGCACGGCGATGCTGGCGCTATGGGCCGCGCCCGTCTGGCTGCTGCTGGCGGGCCGTGAACTCAGCTGGGGGAGGGCCTGGCGCGCCGTGCCGGGGTTCGATGCAGCGGGCAGGGCGCTGCCACCCGAGCCGCTGTGGTTCCAGCCACTGGTCTGGCCCGGCGCCGTGCTGCTCATCGGCTGGCTCGTCTACAGCGCCTGGCATTATCGCATTGATGAAGTAGTGCGCCTGGCGTTCGTGCGCAGCGCACCCTGGCTGCTGCTGTTCGTGGCGCTCGGCGCAGCGGTCGGGTCGACCTGCGCCGAGGGGCATATGTCGTGCCACATCGATCTGGTCGCGTCGCGCGCTCAGGTGTTCGAGGAGCTGGTCGAACTTGTTGCCTACGTAGCTCTGTTCAGTCTGCAAGCGGTTGTCCTGAGACACCGGGTGCCAGCCTTGGCGTCACGCCAGGAACATGCGGTCGGTGCCCGGGCGAAGGACGTGCGCTGACGTCTTGCCGCGGGTGGTGCGCACGTGGCTTGCTTGGCAAGTAGGACAAATTGCCCGTTGGTCGCGCCGCCGTTTTCCACTAGCATGATGGGTTCTGTGAAATGACCGGCTGCGCGCAGCCGTTGCCCGATCATGTCGAATTCAAAAGTTGTTGAAATCCAGCCGGCCGCCCTGGCCATTCCCGAGGTCGTTGCCGGCGCGTCGCCTGCCACGGGCCTGGTGCAGCGCGCCGGCCAGTACTGGGCGCTGACCAAACCGCGCGTGACGCTGCTGACCGTGTTCTGCGCTCTGATCGGCAGCCTGCTGGCCACCGATGGCGCACCCGACTGGTCCGTGTTGCTGTACAGCGCCGTCGGTATCTGGCTGCTTGCCGGCGCTGCCTTTGCCGTCAACTGCCTGCTGGAAGCGCAGGTCGACGCGCGGATGACCCGCACGGCGCGCCGCGCCACTGCACGCGGTGACCTGGGGCCGGCCCGGACGGTCGTGTTTTCGCTGGCGCTGGGCGGCGCCGGCGCCGCCATGCTCTACACGCAGGTCAATCCGCTGACGATGTGGTTGACGCTCGCCACGTTCGTCGGTTATGCGTTCATCTACACGCTGCTGCTGAAGCCTGCCACGCCGCAGAATATCGTGATCGGTGGTTTTGCCGGGGCGATGCCGCCGGCACTGGGCTGGGCTGCTGTGGCCAATGGCGTGCCGCTCGAGGCCTGGCTGCTGGTGTTGATCATCTTTTTGTGGACGCCGCCGCATTTCTGGGCGCTGGCGATGGCGCGGCGCGACGACTATGCGCGCTCCGGCTTGCCGATGCTGCCCATCACCCACGGGATGGCCCACACCGGCCAGCAAGTATGGCGCTACAGCGTGGCGCTGGCACTCGGGACCGCGCTGCCGTGGGTGGTCGGGATGAGCGGGCTGTTCTACCTTGCATGCGCGTGCGCGCTGAACGCCGTGTTTCTCCGCCATGGCTGGCTGGTGCACAAGCACTACAGCGACGCAATCGCACGCAGGGCCTTTGCCTGGTCGATCGTGTATCTGGCGCTACTGTTCGGTGCACTCCTGATGGACCACTACCTGAACCTGCTGATGGCGGTTTGAGCCGCCTTGGGTATGCTGCCTCGACCGGCCGGATTCGGTCCTGGACTAAACCAGTCCCTCGTGACAGTCCGTGAATTTCTCAGTCTGGCAAGCTGCTATCCTGAGCTTACAGGCCGGGTTCGGCTAACAGTGAATTTTCACAAGTGTCCGGAGAATCAGCCATGCCCAAGCTCACGCACTGGATCATCCAGTACATCGTTGCGGTGTCCTCGATGTTTTTGCTCCTTCTTGTCATCGACCTCTTGATACGCAACGAGGTGTTTGCGCGCGCCTGGCCGTCCGCACTCGCCTGGGCCATCGTGACTTCCGCCCTTTTTGTGGGGATACGTTATCGCAATATGAAGCGTGGCATCGCTTGTGGCATTTGTGACCGGCTGGATCGGCGGTAACGCCGCTACCGAAACATCGCGTTTGCGAGGGTTTTGCCTATCGGTGAACACTCGCACCGCAAGCTTGGCAAGTCTGTTTTGGATCGGTTCCGGCGTGTCGCGGCTAGCCCTGAATGTTCAATCCAGTGACCTGATATGCTCTGCTGAACGGCCGGGTTCGGCCAAAAACCTGACCAGGATTGAAAGGAAGCGATGAGCAAGAAGTGGCCGCCACGGCCTGTACAGGACTTCAAAATCATATCGGTTCAATGGCAAATCGAGTGTGAAGCTACGCATCGGCGAGCCGGCTTCCCAGAGGTGAAGTTCGGCGTCATCCAGCGACGGTTTTGGCAACTTTTGAGTTTTTTGGGACAGCATGGCTATCTGATCAACGCTATGCCAACCTCACTGGAGCACGTGACTTCGAAGACAGAACTTCTCAGTTCTGATCTTAACGATGACGGATATGCCTTTGTTCAGCGCTTTGAGGGCAGGTGGGCTGAACGGCTCTATAAGGACAAGGGTGTGGACGCGGAATGGAAATTTCTCGAGAAGTGGCATGCTCAATTACTTTCTGAGCGTGCTAATGCATTCTCTGCCAAGGCAGCCGCCTAGGTCTGCTTCGGGGCGGTTCCGGCCTGTGGTCGCCGCCGAATGTTCAGTGCAGCAAGCTGCGGTGCTACCCCGACCGGCCGGATTCGGCCACCAGCCATCAGTGCACCCGTGCACCTGTGCAGGGAATACAATGGTCCGGCGAGGCGCTTCTCCTGACGCCGACATCGTTAATCATGCCGCGAGACTGACCTATCCATGTACCTGATCAACTCGAAGACCGGAAAACCTGTAGAGGTCACCGATGAGGACCTTAAAGGGTATGGGAGTGGCGAAAAGCCGAAGCGATCAAGCTTCGGAGCGCGACCGAAGAGCAAGGATGACCAGACCGACCGGCCCAGCAAGCTCCCGCAACGGACTTTTGAGACGGAGGAGGCGCCGGCGCAGGATGGTGTGCCCAAAATCACGCGCAGCTCCGACTACAAGAAGAAGGTCTCCAAGACCAGTTTCGGGACGAAAAAGCCTGCTCCTGGAGAATATGCAAGGACGTCCGACAACAAGCCAAAGTACAAGGCGCGCGACCCGGCTCAGCCACAGCAAAAACCGAAGCAACCGGCGCACCAGTATGCCGGATGGCTCCTATCCAAACGGGAGTATTCGGCAGCCGTACTGCGGCGCAAGCTAGTCCTGCGAGGCTACAGCGACCAGGAGGCAGATGACGCACTGATACTCCTGCAGGGATTGAATTACCAGTCAGATGAACGGTACGCCGAGATGAAAACCCGGCAGATCGAACCACGGGTCGGCGACGCGCGAGTCGCCCTGACTCTCCGACAGAAGGGTATCGACGAGCAACTTACGAAGGCAACCATCGAGCAAATGGAGCCGGAAGATGAGCGCGTTGTCGTTGTGGTCGAGAAGTTTCGCAAGGACATTGCACTGACGGGGATGACACAAGAACTGCGGCAGAAGATTTATCGCTTCCTGGCTTACCGGGGTTTCAGCGGCCATTCGATAAATATCGCCATGGCGCATCTGAAATCGGGACCTGAATATGATTAGACGTTGCGCTAGTAATGCGATGCGAAGCGATCAGGGCGCAGAAATTTTTTCAAGATTTCCATGCGCGATTGTGGGTGACACGGCGCTAGAATTCCAAGGCAGTTATTCTTGAGCCAATAATTTCCCGTTTGATAGGCTGCCTCGGGGGCGAGGGGCGCTAACGGGTGCCTGGGAAATGATGTGCTTGGATTGGCTGGCGGCTATCAGCCAGAGCCAGGACAGTCAGCCATCTGGGCCGCACACAAAAAATTTTCGAGTGAGCAAATTCTGTCCGGTAAGCTGAGGATGATGGAACTTCCGCTATCGGCCGAAAGCAGACACTCGAAGTGACCAATCAGTGGGCGCCAACAATACGATGAACTTGTATTTACCAGCACTAGTTATGTGCGCTGTGAGTGGCGTCTACTACGCATGCGACATTCGTGAGCCAAGGCGTAGCATGCGGCTTATGGTCTCTGCCCACGGTGTCGTAGGTGCCCTACTGTACTTAGGTGCGCTCCTGTTCTGGTATCTGTCTCCGACATATCGGCCTTGGGCAACGCTGCCATTTCTTCTAGCCTTTGTACTGCCTCTCTCATCGATAGTTTTCTCGCTCCTTCGGTTCAAGGGCCCAAGGGTGCTTCATCTGACCCAATTCTTGAATTTAGGTGCCATGGTTTACGCGTTGTTCATTGGTGGGATGGCTATTTCCGGGGATTGGCTATGATTTCTTCCAGTTGTTACCAAGCTTCGGGAAATGCAATGCGAACGTCCGCAACGGGTCGGGCGCAGCCTGTCGTGACACTTCGCGAGTTTTTCGCATTGGCAACCTGCTATGCTGGTTCGACCGGCCGGATTCGGCCAAAACCGGACCTTTACTTTGCTCGCTGAAGCGCCCCATAAATTCGGCACTTAGTCCATAGATGACAGAACGATCCAGGACATTTTCGGCAGCTTACACAGCAGCGCTCACCGTATTTCTGCTGGTAATCCTTGGCGGAGTCGCAGCCGTCTGGTCCAAATTATCTGACGCATCGCGTCACCGCAGCATGACGCCGCCGTGTCTGGGCGTATTGAAAGTCATCTATTCGAAGGAGGAAACATGGGGGATAGGCCCAGGCAGTAACCAAACAGGGATCGTCGTATTTGAACTGCCGGGTGATATCGCAAACGACATCGACCAACGAGGACGCGGTTTTTTTGATCAGTGTGCGTTAGCCCGGACTGTCGCTGCGTCCGGCAGGAAGACCCGGACGTCGTACACATGGCAAGCAACGCCAGTGCTCGTTGAAGCAACCGGCGCCGATATGAACAACGTGTTAACTCACAATATTGGCGAATACCTGGATAAGTATGGATTCGGAATCGCGATCGACAGGCAGGTCGAGCAAGACATCGATAACGCACTGACCAGTCAAGACAACTGGGTCCAGGATGCTGGAAGTCGTCTCATTATCATCATGCCGAAAGCTTCGAAGCTCGTGTTTGCATACAGGGGATGAGCAGGCGCCTGATGCTAGCTGTACAGGAACGGCAGTTTTGGGTCGCCGACTGCCGCCCATCGGCGTCGACAGGTTGGCAGCACGCTCCTGACGACACTCAGGTCGTCGGCAGGGCCGCTTCCATCTCGCAGGTCACGGCCAGCAACGTGTCGCCAAAGCCGCCGCGTGCCCGTGCATCGAGCCTGGCGCTGGTGAACACGCGTGGCAGCGCGCTCCAGGCGAAGCGGGCGCCTGACAGTTCCAGTGCCCGTACCAGCAGTACGTCTTCATGGCAAGCCACTGCGGCAAAGCCACCGGCCGCCTGGTAGGCCAGTGCGCACACGCCCAGGTTCGCTCCATGAATATGGCGGTGATCCTCGCGGTCGTGATAGGTGCGCGCGAAATGCTCGCGCAGCAGTTGCGCCTTGTCGGCATGGGGCGACCAGTCGTCGACCGCCACCGAGCCGCACACCACGTCCGCTCCAAGCGCAACCTGTACGGCCAGCCATTGCGGTGACACGCGTGTATCGGCATCGGTAAACGCGAGCCAGCGTGCCTCGGCGGCGATCAGGTGCAGTGCGCCGGCGGCGCGTGCGCTGCCCACCTGGCGCGCCGAGATTTCCAGTGCATCGAGCCGGCAACCGGCCAGCGTGAACGCGGCCTGCCATCCGCGCACGACAGCGGCTGTGCCGTCGTCGCAGGCATCGAGCACGACGCACACCATCACTGGCTCGCCAGCCAGCTGCGGATGCGTCGCCGCGTGCAGGACGGCCTGCAGGCAGGCGCCCAGGCACGCTTCTTCGTTGTGGGCGGGGATCGCGACGCCGATCATGCGCGTTCTTCCCGTGCCGACGCCACCGGGCGCCAGATGTCGAGCACGAACGCCTCGTCGCGGTGATGCAGCGCGCGCCGCAAGCCGGGCTGCGCATCGGCAATCCCGTGCACGGTCGCGGTGGGGGTAATGCGGTCGTCGAAGTCGTGCAGGTAGTGGCACAGCACCAATTCGCCGTCCGGCGCCAGGTTCGCGGCGGCACTCGCCAGCATCGCGGCGATCGCGTCTTCGTCGAAGTAATAGGCCAGTTCGCTGAGAACGATCAGGTCGAAGGTCTCATCGCGGGGCCAGTCGGCCGGCAGGCGGCGTTCTTCAAAACGGATGCCGCGCGTGGCAGCGTCGGGTGCGCGGCGCCGTGCGGCGGCCAGCGCGCTGGCGGCGCCGTCGCAGGCCAGCAGGCGCTCGCAGCGTCCGGCCAGCGCGATGCTCATTTCACCGTTGCCGCAGCCAGGCTCGAACGCGCTGCGGTAGCGTGGCTTGCCCAGGCTGGCGAGCAGGAGCGCGCGCTTGCGCTGTTCATACCAGGCGCCGCGCACGTCCCACGGGTCGTCCGATGCGGCGTACAGGGTTTCGAAATGGGCCAAGGGTTGGGCGTTACGCATGGTCGGGAAAGTAAAGCTCAAAGGGGTGCAGGAGGCGTTCCATTGCAAACGCGGGCAGGATGGGCGCCGCGCCGCTGCTGGCGTCGCCCTCGATCTGGCTGTGAAAACACCCGAGGGCGGCGCGCTTGCGCGCCAGCGCATCGGTCGGCACGGGCAATTTGCGCGCCTGGTGCAAGGGCATCGCCCCGTCACCTGGCGCACTCCAGTGCCACCCCCACACCGGCGCCTGCAGGACGCGGGCGCCGCGCTGGCGCGCGACCGTGCTGCAGGCCAGCGCCGTCGATTCGTGGTCGGGATGGCCATCGAAGCGCCAGGTCGTAACGACGATGTCGCCGGGCTCGATGATGGCGGCCAGCTGGCGCTCGAGTTCGGGCGCAGCGGCTGTCACGCCGCCATCGGAGATGTGCAGGCGCCGCACGCGGCTGGCGTCGATGCCCAGCTGGGCCAGGGCGGCGTTGGTTTCGTCGGTGCGCGTCTGGCGCAGGCGCTCCGGCGGCCACGCGGGCGAACCTGGATGGCTGCCTTCGCCATCGGTGACGGCCACGATCAGCGGCGCGTCGCCGCGCGCGGCGACCATCTGCAGCAACGCGCCGCAGGTCAGGATTTCGTCATCGGGATGGGGCGCGACCACCACCACGCGCGCGCCTGGTGCAATCAAGTCGTCGAGGGTGATCGGCGCGACGGCAGCCAGCGCGGCGTCGCGCGCCCATTCGCTCGCTGCCGGGCCGGTGCCGCCGATGTGGCGCGAGCGGTTTATAAGGTCCATGGCGCATCCTCCAGGGCGGCGACCAGCTTGCCGACAGCTTCCAGGTCGCGTTCGGCGTGACTCTGGCGCATGAAAACCGGCAGGTCCGCATACATCTGCGCGAGCGCGGCGTCCTTGCACAGCGGGCCAGCGCCGAGTGCGCGCCCGACGGCGTGCAACACGATATTGGCCGCGGCTTCGACGCCCAGTCGTACCGTCATTGCGGTGCGCATGGCATTCGCACCGGGTGCGTTGTCGATGGCCGCCGCCGCTTCGCGGATCAGCGCCGCGCAACTTTGCAATGCCACCGTGACCTCGCCCAGTTGGGCGATGCGATGCGGGTCGCTGCGTTCGGCCAGCCGTTCGCGCAGCGCATCGGCCAGGCGCGTGGCGGCGCCGAACCAGCAGGCGGCCACGCCCGCGCCGCCGTGCCAGAAGCCGGCCCGCTCGACATAAAAGCCCGGGCCAGCCAGTGGCATGGCGACGACATCGTCGAACCAGACGTCGACACTGGCCGTGGCGCGCATGCCAACTGCGTTCCAGCCATCATCGGTGACGCGCACACCGCGCTGGCGCAGGTCGACCGCAGCCAGCATCGGCGCGCCATCCGGATCCCAGCAACTGACCACCGCGTGCGTGACGCCATGGGCGCCCGAGCACCAGGCCTTGCGGCCGCGCAGAAGATGGCCGTCCTGCGTGGGCAGCAGGGCCAGGCGTGCATCCGGGGGCTCCGCGCACCAGGTCCCCCAGGTGGCTCCTGGCAAGTCCGCAAGCACATGTGCCGTCGCTTCATGCAAGATGGCCAGGGCATCTGTATGCCCTTCGAACATCTTGGCCAGGGGCAGGTCATGGGCACCGACGGCAGCCAGCGCCTGCCAGCGGGCGAGCGTTGCGCCATGGCCGGGCAGGGGAAGGCATGCGTGGCCGTCCCGGACAAGTCGGGTCAGCGCATCGAGCGGGGGTATGCCGGCGAGGCTGGCCAGACTGCTGCGCAGCGTGGTCAGTGCAGGAGGAGTTGGAGCGGAAAACTGCATGGCATCGACGTGTTTTTATGGCAACGCTCCGATGCTAGCAGGCGACAAGCCATTTTGCCTGTTCGCCATGTCACACAGTCTGGCACTATTTGGTCGGGGCGCTGCATTGCCTATCTGTCACTCGTGCTTTGCATATCGATACTGCTACACTGCCGCCATCTTCCCCTCCATGGACAGCGTTGCGATGAACATCCAGCTCGGCGATATCGGTCAGGTCATCCAGCTGGCGATCGCGCCGGTGTTCCTGCTTGCCGGTGTCAGCATCCTGCTGATCGTGCTGACCAACCGGCTCGGGCGCATCATTGACCAGATGCGCTTGCTCGAAGACCGCGCCATCAAGTGCGTCGACGCCGAGTGTATTGCGGCGCTGAGCAATCTGCATCGCCGCTCGAACCTGATTAATATCGCCATTGCCACCACCACCTTGTGTGGTCTGCTGGTCTGCCTGGTGATCGCGATGCTGTTTCTGGGCGACGCTACCGGCCTGCCGCTCGTTCATCTGATCGCTGCCAGCTTCATTGGCGCGATGCTGGCGCTGACGACCAGCTTTATTTGCCTAATGCGCGAGATATCGTTGTCGTACCGCCTGATGCGCGAGCAGCAGCTGGTGGCAATGGCGATGTGCGCGGGGCGCGCGACCTGACCGTTACGTCTGGACGTCGCGCTTGCCGCTGACATGCCGGTCGAGGAAACCGTGCATCGCACCGGCAATCTCCGCCCCGTGGGTTTCCAGCGCAAAGTGACCGGTGTCGAGGAAGCGCACGTCGGCGTGCGGCAGGTCGCGCAGGAACGCGTGTGCGCCCGCCGGCAAGAAGAACGGATCGTTCTTGCCCCAGATCGCCAGGAACGGTGGCTGGTGTTGGCGGAAGTACGCATGCAGCTGCGCGTATTGCGCGATGTTCTTTCCGTAGTCGACCAGCAGGTCCAGTTGTGCTTCGACACCGATGCGTTCGGTGGCAGCAAACGCCAGCGCATAGCCGTCGGGCGCAACGCGCGACACATCCTGAACGCCTTCTGTGTACTGCCACTTCGTCATCTCGAACGTATTGAATTGTCGAAGCGCTTCGCGGTTTGCGGCGCTCGGATCGGCCCATGCGGCGCGCATCGGCGCCCATCCGGGGCTCAGGCCTTCTTCGTAGCCGTTGCCGTTCTGGCTCACGATGGCAGTGATGCGTTCCGGATGACGCACTGCCAGACGCCAGCCGACCGGGGCGCCGTAGTCGAAGACATACATCGCATAGGTATCGAGACCCACGGCAGCAGTGAAGGCGTCGATGACGTCCGCAAGATGCGCGAACGTGAAGGTGAACGCCGGATCGGTGCGCGTCATGCCGAAGCCCGGCAGATCGGGTGCGACCACACGGTAGTTGCTGGCCAGTGTCGGGATCAGGTCGCGAAACATGTGTGACGATGCGCCGAAGCCGTGCAACAGCAGGACGGCGGGGGCATGCGCCGGGCCGGCTTCGCGATAGAACACGTCGGTGCCGTCGATGTCGATCGTGTTGTAGCGCACGACTGGCGTTACAGCGGCTGGCAACAGGGGATGTGAATGAGGCATGCGTTTCTCCTTGGTGGTGTCGGAATGAGTAACCTTGAAAAGTAATTTATAAAGGTTATTAACTCATTCTTGCACGAATTTAGTAACCATTCAAGTATAATATTGAGGGTTATCAAAAGGGGAGGCAGGATGGGACATGTATCGCAACCCGGGCTCGATGCCGCACCACTGATCGCCGATCATCTGGCACTCGATATGCTCAACACCGAAGCAGGCACGGGCGACGCGCAGCAGGATTTCTGGCGCAGTGGGAATGCTGTGCTGGCGTGGCTGGAACGTTCCGGTATCGATCCGGGTGAGCATCCCGAAACCGTTATGGACGACTTCCTGCGCGATGCGAGGGCATTGCGTGCTGCGGCGCGTGACCTGATCTCGCGCCGTATGCAGGGAGAGCGCGGTGATCCAGCGTTGCTCAACCGGTACCTGGCGGCGATGGTGTCGACGCCCGCACTGGTGTGGGACGCGGCGCAGCCGCAGCTTGTACGACAGGGCCGAGAGCCATCACCGGCCAGAGCGCTGGGGACTCTGGCCGAGGCAGTGGCGGCATTGCTGGCCGATGGTGATTTTGCGCTGGTCAGGCAGTGCGAGCATCCTGAATGTGTGTTGTGGTTCTACGACCGCACCAAGTCGCACCGCAGGCGCTGGTGCAGCATGGCGCTGTGTGGCAATCGTCACAAGGCAGCGCAGTTCCGCGCGAGGAACCGGCCTGCGGCGTGATCTTTCCAATCGTTACTGCTGAAGTTGCGGTTTGGGCGCAAGCGTTAAAAAACCCGCTATGCCGTATTGGCAAGCGGGTTCGTCGCGCGCTGGCGCTGAATGACTGTCAGCGACTTACTGCATGCCGCCGCTGCTGATGAAATGCTCGCGTGCGTAGGCAAGCAACTGGCCTTCCGACGGGTGATCCACGGTTTCAACCGCCTTGATCTTGTCACCAATCGCTGGCATCTTGCTCGTCAGATAGGAGACGAACGCGGTTTTTTCTTCGGCCGGGCCGACCACCAGGATCTGCTCGCTGTCGGTCAGCGCAGCAGCGATGTCCTTGTAGAACAGCGTGTTGTCGTCGCCGTTGACATGGTTGTCACCATGCTTCTGGTGAGGATGCGGATGGGTCGAGTGCGTTTTCATCGATTCCGATTCCGACGCATTCTTGTCGAAGTGGATGACTTGGGCTTTGGTATGGTCGAGCCAGACGACGGCGTTATTCAGGGACATGGTTGCTTTCGTAATGTAGTGTGGTTCGAGCATAGCGCATGTGTCGTAATGGCAGGGTGCGCTACCACACGCACGTCCAATCACGGCCTCCAAACTGAAACTCGACGAATTGCGGTCAACTTCCGATGATATCGATACTCCTGAAGTTTCGGTATCATGGCGCCAGGAGGATTTCAACGATGAGAGCAGATTTCAGACTGGCGCGCATGCTGCACGTCCTGAGCCATATTCACGGTCGCACGAACACCACGAGTTCCGAGGAACTTGCGGTCATGCTCAATACCAATCCCGTACTCGTGCGCCGCATGATGGGCGGACTGCGCGCGGCCGGGTATGTGAAGTCGACCTCCGGACGTAATGGCGGCTGGGTCCTGGCCGTCAATCCCGAAGACATCACGGTGCTCGATGTGTACCAGGCGCTGGAAGAACCCGTGATCTTCGCGATCGGCGCGAATGTCGATCATCCGGGCTGCCCGCAGGAGCAGGCGATCAACGGCGCGCTTGAAGTGGCCATGGCCCAGGCGGCCGGTACGCTGCTGCGTGAATTCGGGCAGGTGCGCCTGTCGGCGTTCATCACGCCTGCGGCAAGCTGAGGAGTGCAGATGTCGTCGGAGATCGAGATTCATCCGGAAGCCGCAGTCGCGCCGGGCTATCTGGCCAATATGCCGCACGTGTGTTCAGCCGTGCGGTCGACGACGGCCTGCGCCCACATGGTCTGACGCTGGCGCTGATCGGCCCGTTCAGATCGCGCTGCCGTCATACCGGCAATGACGGTCGGGTGTGCTTGCCGTTCGCCGGCATCGCGACATGCAACCCGCCGAGCTGCCTGCATTGTTCTACCGTGAAATCGATGAACGTCTTCACGCGCAGCGGCTGGTAGCGGCGTGACGGCGTCAGCACGTACAAGTCCTGATGGCGGGCGGCCCAGCCTGGCAACACCTGCACCAGTTCTCCGCGCTTTAACAAATCGTGGATCAGCCAATCGGGACAGACGCCGATGCCGCTGCCAAGCACGAGCGCTTCCCGGATCGCCAGCGCGTTGTTGACGCGGTACCGGCTGCGTACCGGCACGCGAATTGCCTCATTGTCGCGGTGCAGATCGATCGTGGTACCGGGCGTCCAGGCAAAGCGCACGACGTCATGGCCGGCCAGGTCGGCCGGCTGCTGCGGCACGCCGCGCTCCTGCAGATACGCGGGCGAGGCCGCCAGACAGCGCGGGATCGTGGCCAGGTGGCGCCCGGTGACATCCGGCGGCAGCGGTCCGCCAAGCCGGAAAGCGATATCCACGCTCTCCGCGACCATATCGATGTAGCGATCGTCCAGTAGCAGTTCGATCTCCACGGCCGGATGCGCCGCCAGAAACTGCGCGACGATCGCGTTGATCCTGAATTGCCCCAGGCCCACCGGCGCATTGATGCGCAGCAGCCCCGACACCTGGCCGTCCATGCCCTGGACAGTGCCGACGGCAGCGTCGAACCCGTCGAGCACCAGTTTGGCATCAAGGTAGAACTGGCGCCCCTGTTCGGTTGGCGACAAGCCCTTTGTGCTGCGCTGGAACAGCCGCACGGCCAGATGCTGTTCGAGCTGGGCCAGCAACTTGCTGACCGTTGGCTGCGTGGTCCCGAGTTCGCGCGCTGCCAGGGACAGGCTGCCCAGTTCCAGTGTTCGTACGAAAGTGCGCATGGCCCTGAGGGTGTCCATCGAGGTATTCTTGAATGGAATAAGTAATGTTCGACTTTACCATCTTCCAGCGCGTATTCGAATGACCTATCGTGGGCCTTCCATCAACGAGGATCGCCATGAGCCACCATCGTCACACCGCCGCACTCTGGATCGCAATGACTCTTGCAGGCAACGCACTGGCAGCCGATACACGAACGCATTGGGTAACGTCGTGGTATGCCGCACCCCAACCAGGCTGGGACAGCAAGTTCGTCCTGCCGATGAACGTTCCTGCGTTCCTGGACGATCAGACCGTGCGCGAATACGTTCGCATCAGTGCCGGCGGGGATCGCATCAAGCTGGTGTTCTCCAATCGCTATGGGAAAGTCCCGCTCGATATCGGTGCTGTCAGCGTGATGACGCAGGCTGTGACGTTTGCAGGCGCGTTGCAGGTGGCGATTGCGCCGGGCGCGACGGTCACGAGTGATCCGATTGCGTTGCCGGTGGCGCCGTTGTCGCTGCTGCAGGTCACGACGTATCTGCCGGCCAGGACCGCAGTGAGCGGGTTCCACTGGGGCGCGTCGCAGCGTATCAGCGTCGCAGCCGGCAATGCCGGGCAGGTGGCCGATTTTTCGGACGCGGCGCGGGTGGACGGGCGCTTGTTTCTCAGTGCCGTGCTGGTCGACGCCTTACCGGATGCCCGCACGGTGGTGGCGCTGGGCGACTCCATTACCGACGGCAATGGATCGACGCCCGATGCGAATCGGCGCTGGCCTGATTTCCTTGCGGGCCGGCTGGCGCCGCACGGCATCGCCGTGGCCAATGCAGGCATTTCGGGCGCGCGGCTTCTCAAAGATGGCATGGGCGAAAGCGCGCTGGCGCGATTCGGTCAGGATGTGCTGGGTCAGCCCGGGGTGTCGGACGTGATCGCCCTGCTGGGTATCAATGATATCGGCTGGCCCGGCAGCCCGTTCGCGCCGGACGAAGTGATGGTGACGCTGGACGATTTGACGGCAGGCTTTCGCCAGCTTGCAGCCACCGCCCACGCGAGGGGAATCCGCATCACGGTGGGCACGCTGCCGCCATTCGAGGGCGCATTGGAGGGAACGCCGTTTGCCGGGCATTACAGCCTGCAGAAAGACGCATTGCGCACGCGCTTGAATGACTGGATCCGGCGCGCCGGCATCTTCGATGCGGTCGTCGATTTCGACGCAGTGCTGCGTGATCCGAAGCGACCGCGGCGCATGCAGGCCCGGTTCGATTCGGGCGACCACCTGCATCCGGGCGATGCCGGGTATCGAAGGATGGCCGATGCCATCGACATTGGCCGGATCGTTGCACGCGACCGTCACGCCACTGCTGGCGGCAGGGTGGCTGGAACAAAACCGTGAGCCGGTTGCTCAGCCTTTGTCATCCTTGCTCTCGCCGGGATCCGGCTTGACCCGCGTGAGCTTGTAG
This sequence comes from Oxalobacteraceae sp. CFBP 13730, assembly GCA_014841835.1. Taxonomy (GTDB): domain Bacteria; phylum Pseudomonadota; class Gammaproteobacteria; order Burkholderiales; family Burkholderiaceae_D; genus Telluria. Next base: position 436,732 of record JACYUQ010000002.1, read on the forward strand.
TCTGCTGCAGAGCGCTCGAGCGCCAGACCCAGCACATCCTTGAGCTCGTCAGGACTCGCGCCGTTATCGAGTTGCTGCTTGGCGAACGTGTTGCGCAGCGTGCGTCCGCCCGAGCGCGCCAGATCCATCCCGGCGCGCTCGAACGTCGCGCGCATCTGCACGTAGACCGTTTTTCTCGTCATTCTGGCGCCGGCGGCATTGGCCGGAAACACGAACTGGCCAGGGATGGCCAGCGTCTCGCGCTCGGCAAGCCACGGCAGCAGCTCATCGGCGCCGTCGCGGGGGAGGGTGATCGTGTGTTCGTGGCTCGTGTCGTGCTTTTCGTCCGGCGTGATCGTCAGCACGATCGAGCCGTCGAGCGCCTGCTGGCGGCCGATCTCGGACATCAGCAAGCCGATCGCTTCCGATACGCGCAACCCCGCCAGTGCGATGACGACCTGCATCGCGCGATCGCGCCGGCGTTTCCAGCCCTCGAACGGCGTACTGGTGCGGCGCATTGGCGCCTCGGCTGGCAGGGCTGCGAAGAACCGCACCAGCTGTTCGTCGGACAATGTGCGCCCGGCGTCGTCCCGCGTCATGTGGGCGCGGTCGATGTGGAGAATTGCCAGCTGCGCCGGGTTGGGGTTGACGTCGAGGTACTCATAGCAGCGCTCCAGAAGACGCAGATAGCGGTAGGCGATCTTGCTGTTGAGGATGAGCTTTCCCTTGACGGTGCGGGCGATAAAACGGGCGAGGTCGGTGTGGGTGACTGTCGAGAAGGTGAGACCCTGTTCGAGCATCCAGCCAGCCACGTTGGCGAACATGAAGTTGTAGATCTTCGCCGATGCTGCTGACGGGATGCGCAGCGTGCCATCGGCGGGCAAGCGCCGGCCGGTTTCGGCAAAGGCGGTGATAGCGACAAAGTCCCTGAATGCGGTGATGGGATCACGGTCCCATGAAGTTCGTGTAGGCATGGACGATCGGGTTAGGTGGAGATGGTTCACATTACCATAAAAGGTAACTAACCAACATATAAATTACATCAACCCAAAAAATCAACATTTTCGACTACGGCAAAACCAATGGCTTAAAAAACAGCCACCAGAAAGGAGGGGCGGCTGTCTCTTGACCATATGGTGCACGCAGAAGGAAAAGACGTTCGTCGCGGCAAACGGATTTCAATGGCACGCGTACTGTCTGCGAAGCTTGCGTGATTTGACCGGCAGAGAAAAAGCGCCCAAACCGGAACTCCAGAAATTACGAAAAGTGGTACTGCTACTGTTGCGCACCTGGATCGACCGGTGACCTGTCAAGCCGAATCGGCCTTGATCAGGAAGCGGGAAGCGGGAAGAGTTTATACGTCACGGACGCAATACCGGATTGGAAAACGACGCGATAGCCAGGATCACACTAATGTCACGAATCATTGGCCGCCTGAATGCCACCAACTGCCTGCAACTGAACAGGAGCCGGGGCAATCGTCTTCAGCACAAGGTACTCGAGTTCCGGTGTCAACTTCGAGACCAGCACCACCACGGAAGTCATGCTGTCCGTTACCCCAAGGCCGACACCCAGCACGCCGGGTATCTGCAGCAACGCAGCCGTGTGTTGTTCAAGAACTGCTTCGATATCGGCCATGGGGTTTTCTGCCTGTCTCAGGAATACAAGATGGACACGGTGCTGCCCACGACTGTGCCGAGATGATCGAGCACGGCCTGGATGTCATTGGCAAAGGTCATCGGCGTACCGGCAGTGGTGGTCGCGAACAGCAGGCCGACCGGGCTGTTGGCGGCTTTGTCTGTCACTTACGAACCGCTGTCACCCAAGTCGGCAAACACTGCCTTCTTGCCGCTGCCGACGATCGCAAACGCGTTCTGGATCGTGACCTCGCCATAGCCAAGATACGTCACGCGTACTGTCAAGGCAAGCTGCGCGATGCTGCCCAGCGTGTGTCCGGTCGTACGTCCGCTCTTTTGCACCGGCAGGCTGATGCTTACCGGCGTGATGCCGTCGCCCAAGGCCTGGGTGTCGGTGTCGCGCTGGATGCGCGGGGTATGATGGGCAGTGTCACAGGCAGCGATCGCAGCATCGACCGGCGAAGTGCCGCCGGGTGCTGCCAGCTGTACAACATGGCTCAGGGTGGCCACGCGATCGGCATCAGTGCCACCGTCCTGTTTTGACGGCTGAGTGAAATGGGAGCCCGGTGGCAGCCTGTTGCAATCGGCCAGGACGTGGTTATTACTCAGGATATATTTTTGGATGGCCTTGCCGTTGCTCGTAAAGACTTCGCAACCGAGGGTGCCCGAGTAGGCATGCTCATCGCTGCTGGGGCCGATCGACACGCCACCCGGCACCGGCCGGTGGCTGCTGCGATAGGTTGCCGTGCCGAGCGGCGGGGGCGACGTGTCCTTCGCCGCCATGCCGGCTTGTGCCGGTGTCGGCGCGGACAGGGGCGGCGCGCCGAGCGCGACGATGCTTCCCACTTCCTGGCGATGAATGCGCACCCCGATCGGCGTGAGGGTTGGCAGGCGCAGCCGGGCACGCTGGGTCAGGCTGTCGACCAGCATGACGAAGACCAGGCGGTCGTCACGCCCGGTGGCATAGGGATTCTCCGCCAGTCCGATGCCAAGGACACGGTGGTCGTGACCTGCGTGCTCATTGTCCATGAACAGTTCAACGAGACCTTCATGGGTCTCGGCCAGTTCGTCAAGGTGGGCATCGCTCAGGTCGAACTGCCGGAACTGCTTCTGCGAGAGGTTGGGTTTCATTGTGAACTCCTTAAGTTGGAATGTAGAACCAGACACGCTGTTGAGCGTTCATGCATCCTCGGCGCAGGTGCGTTCCCCGTCCATTACACGGCATTACACGCGCCGCCTGTGACGCGGCTACGGACGCCGTCCCCAGCGTCACGGCGTCTGTATCCACCACACCGGCATGCCGCCCAGAGCATCGGCGCCGGCCCAGTCGACGTCGACATTTCCTGCCTGGCGCATCTGCACCATCTGATAGCCGCGCGAGGGAATCTCGGGCACGTCGCTCATGGATTTCCAGTAATGCTCGAACGGTAGCGCTTCCAGCTGCTGCGAGTGCAGTCCGCAATTGGCGCCGACGTAGAGGCCGGGCACGTAGCCTGCATACGCGACGGCGTGGTACCAGCTTCGGCAATAAGCGACGATATCGGCACTGTGGGCTTTTCGGTCGACGTCCTCCAGGTCGAGCCACACATTGATTCCGGGCGGCACGTTTGCGGCATGTGCGTGGCGGCCCGCATTCGCGCCTTGCTCGCTGCCCAGCGCGGCCGTGGGCAGCCACTGTCTGGCCGCATGCTGCACTGGCATCAGCCCCAGGCCGGCGGCGCCAATGAGCCTGGCTTCGGCAGCGTCGAGGTCACCCTTATGGGGCCGGGTCCCGCGTGCGATGTAGCGCAGGCAAAATGCATAGCCTGCCACCGCGTAGTGCGCAGCGCTGGCGGCGGTGAGCGGGGTGTCGGTGTCGAAGCCCAGCGCGAGGCGCGTATGGAGCTGAGCGGGTTGGGACTCAGTCGATGTGGGGATGCTGCTCACTGGCATGGTGGGAGGCATGGCGGCCCCGGGTACTTGTGAAGTGTGACCGTTCACACGGATGCTGCGTCCGGCGTCAAGCGCCATGGCCTGCACTGGTTGCCATCGATCCTGGTCGTTCAGCGTGAAACTGCAGGCATGCACATCGGCAGCAAATTGCAGTTGCATGCACGGTCCGGTCGTGGCAGGGGTCAGGATCTGCCCGGGCACGATGTCGTGGCCGGCGCCGATCCAGAAACACGGTGCGAAGTCATAGCGCTGGGCCAGCAGCGCCATGGTCATCAAAGCTCTCGCACCATCCATTTCCATGCCGATCCCGTACACATTATTGGGGACGTTGGCGGCCACCGTGATGCAGGTGGGGCCTGGCGCCAGGTCGGCCGCACAAGGTTCGAGATTCGGCGCATTGTCATCCAGATTGAACAGCACCCCATGCTCGGCGTCGCGATCGACGGGGTGCTGGCCGCCCGCCGTGAAGGGCATCGGCGCATCGTGGCCAGCATGGGTGCACCAGATGAGCGCCATATCGTCATCCCACATCAGGGTAGCGTGAGCACCGTCGGCGACCGTGCTCGGGCTGACGATCCAGGCCAGCGAAGCGATGCGTCCGTCGTCGTGGAGCGGCCTTTGAAAGACGAAGAATGTCCACGGCCGGCCTGACGCGTTTTGCAGTCGCACGGACCAGATGCGATTCATGCGCCGTTGCCCTCGATCCAGCCGCCGCTCGCAGGTGGTCCGGGCAGCAAGGTCCAGACGTTCTGCGCATCGAGCAGGGCTGTCATGGTCGTCACGCGATCCGGAAAGCAAAAACGCAGGGGCGCGTTCAGCAAGTCCGTGTCGAGCGGGTCGCCAGCGCGCAGGCCATGGGCGCCAAAGCTGATCCAGTAGGTGAGCTCGCGCTCGGATACGGGCGTGAAGACGGTACTCAGGTTGGGACCGGCCGGCAAGGCCAGCGCGCCGCCGCCATTCATGCCTATTCCGACACGAACCGTGCCGACGGTGGGGATACTGGCGTCGCTTTGAATGGTCAACCGGCCGCGCGTGGCCTGATCGGGCAGGGCCGTGAATGCGCATCCGTAGGCATTGCGCGAGAGTAGCAGTGCGCTGCCCTGTGACATCGACGCCTTGTTGAACTGGCGTGCCTGGGCGTCGGTCGCGTCAGACCAGAGCAGTTCCCAGTCGGGTTCCCAATCGAACCCGACCTGAACCTGCGGATTGGCCGGCGCGACGCGCCAGGCCAGCTGGCGCAACCCACCCTGGTTGCAGGCAGCGTTGTCCAGGTCGTGATAGACACACACCTGGCCTGCGCGCAGCGACTGGTTGACGAACCACACCGTGTAGCGCGAAGTGCTGCGCATAGTCGTTTTCCTCCGGTGAGCAACAACATCATGGGGCGGCGCATTGCCGCCCCATACTCAGACCTGCACCCAGACGTTGTCCTGGCCCAGGCTGTACGTCACGTCGTAGGTGTTGACCGGGAACTCGATCATCTTGTTCTGATTGATCGTCGTGATGTCGAGGATGGTGCCGACCTGGACATCGGTGCCGGCGGCGATCCAGTAGGTCGGGGTCGGCGTGAAGGTGTGGATCAGGTTCGGGCCTGCCGGGGTGACGAAGGTGCCGGCGCCGCTCATGCTGATGCCGACCATGAACGTGCTGTTCGGCACATTCGAGGCGTCGGTGATCACCAGGGAGCCCGACGGGTTGCCGGTTGCCGGCTGGCTGAAGTCCGGCGTGTTGTTGATATTCGAAAATTTGATCGTGTTGTCGTCCGTGAGGCCAGCCGGCGCGCAATCAGAGGCTTTGAAGGTGATGCCAGGACGCACTTCGCCGGTGGCGCCCCACACGAAGCCGTAATCGATATGCCAGTCGAAAGAAATCTGGGTGCCGGGTGCCATCGTGAACGGGCTGGCAAACCAGGCCAGCGAAAACACGTTGCTGCTTTGCTGGTTGGGGGCCTGCTGATACACATAGAAGGTCCATGGCATCGCCGATTGGTTTTTCAGGGTCAGGTTGTAGGGGGTCGACATGATAATCGTTCTCCGATCAGGGGGTGAGGTACGGCCGCAGCCGGGTTGGCATCCGTTTTTACTGGAAGCGTGTAGCCAGTATTGCGGCAGTACGCGCAGCCGGCCATTACATGGCATTACACGGTATTACAGGGCCTCCCCAGTGCCCGGCGGCCCCTGACCGCTGGTGTGCGTTGACATGTCAATAGCGCGCTGTTGACACATCGGTCGCACTGCTTTACACCGCGGGCCGGGGCGTTGCAGGGCTGCGCCGCCCATGCAGGGGGTGGCATGATTTCTGCTGATAGTTCTGCCGTCACAAGCACACATACGGGCGGACAGCGATGGCACAGGCAGCAACACAGGAGTGGACAACGCAGGACGGCGCCCTTGGTTTCAGTGCCGATTGCGGAAACTTCAAGGCGGATGTGCGCGTCTTTTGCACGCGTGCGCCGACACAGTACGATACGGTGCATGTCGCGCTCGGCAAGACGGCCGAATTCACCATACGTTTCCCGGGGGGGTATTACGCATATGGCACACTTAAGCTGAACCGGGACGGCGCCGGTGGGGCAGTGCTGGTGGCCACCGTCAGCCATGGGGCAGACGGCGTCAGCCCCCCCCTGCAAGCACAGGGCGTGGTGGCGAGTTTTCCCGATCCGGACGTTCCCCCGTGTCCGCCCCTGCCGATCAACCCCGTCGACCCGTTCGATCCTGTCGCCCCTGTCGATCCGGTGGATCCGCCTGACCCTTGGCCGCAGCCGGTGAACGACGGCGACGGCATCTTGTTCCCCTATATGTACATCCGGACATGGCCGCTGGCCAGTGCGAGCGATGTGGCGCGGCGCTTCGTCAGCTATGAGCCGCCTGCTGCGCGTCAGGACAGCCTGTTTGCCCAGCTTGCCAGCGCCACCAGCCGGCGTGCCAGAGAAGCACTCGCGCTCGACTTCATCGAAGGATCGGCGCCGTTCCAGGGCCAGTTCGTGAGCGCGATCGATATGCACGCCGGCACGTTTGCCTTGCTGGTGCGGCTGTCGGACTGGTTGCGTCAGTACGACGGTGCGCCCGCTCAGGCGGCGGCAGCGCTGACCGCACAGACGGCGCCCGGCCTGGTTGGGAGCGAGACTTACGCGGGCGACCTCGAACGCATCTGGGAAAGCTATGTTGCGCTGGTGATTGCGCCCTGGAGCGAACCGGCGTTGCTACCGCAGATGAGCATGCTGCTGGTGGCGGCGCATGCGCTGCGCTACGTGCTGACGCCGCCCACTGGTGCGCCACCCCTCGATGCGCGCGGCTTGCGCGAGCTGGCAGGGGCTTCGGTGATCTTGCCCGGCGCCGTGTTCCCGCTACCGCCGGCTGGCCTGCCGGCCACATCGACGCTGTCATCGTCATCGTCATCATCATCACCGGCGCCGGCGTCGGCAGAGCAGGGCTGGATCGAACCGTATGCGATCGGCGACCTGCAACTGGTGCGCCAGCGTCTGCTGCGCCACGTCCCGGGCGATATTGCAGCGATCGATAACATTGCGCGCGGTGAGCGCAGGGAAGTGAGCCGGCGCCGCTCGCACCGGCAGCACGAGATGGCTGCCAGCGCCACGGCCGACGCCGATGACCTCGAGACACGGGCGGGCGCCACCCGGGCCGATCTGCTGGCAGAAACGGTCAAGACCATCGCCACCAAAACGTCGACCAGGAACTATACCAACCTTGCCACCACCTACGGCCCGCCGACGGTGGCAACCATCAACGGCGGGCCGGTCACGACCACCGTCCAGCAGGGACCGAATGCGGACGACGTCACACGATTCGCGCGTGACGTGCTGAACCAGACTGTGCACCGGATCCGCCGCGGCATCGACAGCATGCGCAGCAGCAGCCTGACGCAGGAGGCGAGCGAGACCAATAGCAGCACGCTCGACAACAGCCAGGGTACGGCCGATCGCACCATCATTTACCGATGGGTCAACAAGGTATATGAGGCACGCGTCGTAAACTACGGCCAGCGGCTGATGCTCGAGTTCGTGCTGCCCGCGCCATCGTCCGCGTACCGGCGCGAGGTGGCTCTGGGCGAGCGCGCAGGGCCATGCGCGCCGCCGCCGGCGGCGGAGGGCATGGGCAATTTCGCCGATATCGCAAGCGATAACTATGCGCGACTTGCAGCCAGGTACGGGGCGCGCGACATCGTTCCGCCACCAGTTGCGATGCGCTATGTGTCGGCGGTGCTGGCCATCGGCGAGTCGAGCCTGTTGGCGGTGCCGCCTGGCTACTACGCCGGCTTTGCCGTGGTCAATGCCATTTGCGGGGATGGCACGACCGCGCCGTCCGTGCTGGTTGGCACCAAAACCTTCAGCCCACCCTACGCTGCGCTGGCGATGGCGAGCGGCTGCGGCAACACCGTGCCGATCGCAGTCGGTGCGGACGTGGCCAATGCCTCGCCGCCTGATGCGACCGGCCAGGCCGGCCAATCGGCCATGGTGACCATTACGGTGACCTGCATGCCGACCGAAGCGACCATGGACGCGTGGCGCATCCAGACATACAACGCCGTCATGGCTGGCTATGACGCCCAGTGCGCCGCGCGCTCGGCGTCCGGGTTTCCAGAATACCGCGGGCAGGGCGGGCAGGCGCACCTTGACGCGCACCAGGTCGCTACGCACGAACTGCGGCGCGGCTGCCTGAATCTGATCCAGCAATATTGCGCAACACTGACCGGTGACCCTGATCCAGCGTGGCAACACACAGGCCGGCAGCGTTCCGGTTCGCGCCGGCTGCTGCCGCTCGAAGAGATGTTCGAGTGGAGCGAGATGAGTTTTCGCTTCTATCGCAAGAACGGTGCCGACGCTCAGCCGGTAGCGATCGATGACGGGGGCGAGGGCGCCATGCCGCTTGCCGCCTTTCTCGACGCCAGCCTGGCGCGGGTACTCGTGCCGGCGCGCCCGGCGTACGTGTACGGCGTGCTCTACATGTTGTCGTCGGGCATGCTATGGGAGGCGGGTCAGGACACCACACCGGTCGCCAGCGCCGATGTCGCCATCGTCAATGAACTCAAGACGATGGCCTGCGCGAGGCAGCCCGGCTGCCATCCGGTCGGGCCAGCGTGGGAGGTGGTGGTGCCAACCGCCATGCAGGTCATCGATGGCGTCGCGCTGCCGTGAGGGCGCCAGCGCCGTTCGGCCTCGCGCCCATGGCCATGATCCCGATGGGCGTGCTCCCGGTTGGCGCGGTAACGGCATTCGCCGGCGCGCTGGGTGCGCCGGTCCCTGCCACCGCGCATCCGCCCGACAGCACGACGCCTTCCGGACCGCACGTGACTGCGCCGGTCGAGGCGTGGTGCTGGATGCTGTGCGACGGGCGCGCGCTGGATGTGGGCCAGTACCCGGAATTGTTCGCCGCGCTCGGTTATCTGTACGGCGGCGCGGTGGACACGTTCCACATCCCGGACTACCGCGGCGCTTTTCTGCGCGGCACCGACTATGGCGCCGGCCGGGATCCCGATGTCACACAGCGCACAGCGGCTGCCGGTGGCGCCGCATACGACCAGGGCGTCGGTTCGCGCCAGCAATCGGCCTTGCTGACCCACGATCACAACTACCAGTCAGCGCCAGCCATGTCCGGACCGACGGGCGAGGGCGCGGCGGCCAGCAGTCCGGCCCAGCCCGCGCAAAGCTCGGCGCCGGCGGACAGCACCGGGACGCTGTTGACGCCAGCGACCGGCGTGAGCCCCTACGAGACGCGCCCCGCCAATATTGCCATCCATTACCTGATCAAATTCAGTTATGGTCCGTGGTGCGGCCCGGGTGCAGGTGTCTGGCCATGATGGCCCGGCACGACAGTGGGTGCTTGAACGACACTTTTCCCCGAATCGAGAGCACGCCATGATGGACTATGATCGTAACCCCACCAGCCAACCGGGTACCGCCGGCACGGTCGCAGCCGAGCGCGAACCATTGCTACGGCTTGGTTTCACGGTCAGTCTGAACGAGGAGCACGTGTCCGTTCACGTGGCCTCGCGCCTGGCCGTCGTGACGTTGGGCGAGCGCGCGCATCACTACAGCCTGCTGGAACTGGCGCGGCTGCGCCTGCGCGATGCCGAGCGCGGCCTTGACCATTCCAGCCAGGGCTGGATCGAGACTGGCATGCTGGCGCACAGCCTGGGACTGGATATCACGCATCTGAATATTCATATTTTCCGGATCCGGAGTCAATTGCGGCAGGCGGCGGCGCGGTTGGGCATGACGGTGGAACTGGTCGAGCGACGGCGCTGCGAGTTGCGCTTTGGCGACTACAGCTTCACGATCCTGCGCGGTTCCCGGCTTGAAAGTACCTTCCCCAACAGCACGTGGGACCCGCACCGGATGGCGTCGCCGGGGATATCCAACCAGCCTGGATGGAGTGTGTAAAATGCGCGGCAATGGTCCATCACCACCATCCGGCCACCGCCATGCTCGACACCGACAACACGCTCAGTTCGCCGATCACGGCGGTTCGCAGGGAAGCACCGGCTTTGCTGTGCCTGAGCATCCTCAGTCACCCTGATCCGGCGATGATCGGCGCCCAGTTCCTGGCCGGGTCGGGTACGGCGCCAATCGAGCTGGCCCGCTACCACCCGTTGTTTCGGCATCCGGGCAAGGATGGACTGCCACTCGGCCATCGCGCCATCTCGCGCGCGCCGCTGCAATTGCACCCGACTGGCGCCGATGGCTTCACGATCGGGCTGCCCGACAGCCGCATGAAGGTCGAACTCAATGGTGTCGCCGTACTCGACGGCGCCGAACTTGGCCGCGATGAGATGGCAGCGGGCGCCATTCTCGGCCTGGGTGGCGTCGTGGTGCTGTGCCTGCACTGGATGCGATGCCTGCCCAGGTCCAATCCGGTCGATGGCCTGATCGGGATCGGGGAGGCGGCAATCCGTACGCGCGATCAGATCCTGCAGGTGTCGCCCACCGGTTTGACCGTACTGCTGCTGGGCGAAACCGGTAGCGGCAAGGACGTGGCAGCGCGCGCAATTCACGCACGCAGTCCGCAGGCGGGCAAGCCCATGGTGACCGTCAATCTTGCAGCCTTGAGCGAGAGCCTGGCCACGGCCGAATTGTTCGGCGCGGCCAGGGGCGCCTACACCGGCGCGCACGCGGCGCGGCCGGGCCTGTTCGCGCAGGCGCAAAACTCGACGCTGTTTCTCGACGAGATCGGCAGCGCACCGGCCAGTGTCCAGCCGATGCTGCTACGCGTGCTCGAGACCGGTGAATACCGTCCCCTTGGCGCGAGCGTCGACCAGCATGCCAACGCACGCGTGATCGCCGCCACCGATCAGGATCTGTACGGCGGCGCCTTCAGCCAGGCGTTGTTGCGCCGGCTCGAGAGCCATGTCATTCATATTGCGCCGCTGCGCCAGCGGCGCGAGGACCTGGGCGTGCTGATACAGCATCTGCTGGCGTACCTTGGTGACCGGATCGCATTGCCCGCCGCGCTGATCGGCCAGCTCGCCTGCTATGACTGGCCGGGTAATATACGGCAGCTCAAGCATCTGCTGACACGTTGCGTGCTGTCGCTCGAGGCGGGCGAGACGATCGACTTCGATGCGCTGGTGGGGCGGCGCGATACGACCATGCCCACCGTGGCCGGGCCGGCGCGGGAACGGCGGGCGCGTCTCGGCGATCTCACTGACGCGACCGTTCAAGCCGCGCTGCAGGCCCACAAAGGAAATATTCAGGCCACCGCGCGCGCGCTGGGCATCTCGCGACCCTCCATGTATAAGCTCATCAAGGCGCAAGGTGCGGGCAGGCCGGCAGACGACGACGCGCTGACGTAACAGCGTCCTTTAATTGCCGAAAAAGAATTAAATCTGGGTTACTATTGGTTTCGTTGATCGCAACCATTATTGAATATGCCCACACATGCCTATGCCCTGGGCAGTTACGTGTTCAAGCACTACCAGGTCCGGTCGCTCCTGGGCGAGGGCGGCTGCGGACAGGTATTCAAGGCATGGGATAGCAATCTGTGCCGTGAAGTGGCCCTCAAACGTCTGAACGGTGAGGGCGGGGCGGCGGCCCTGATCCGCGAAGCCCGCCTGGCGGCGTCGTTGCGCCACCCGGCTTTCGTCAAGGTGTTTGCGGTCGAGGACGATGGCGACAGCCAGTCGATCGTGATGGAACTGATACAGGGCCGCACCCTTCGGCAGTTGCTGAGTGCCGGGCCGCTGGACGCCCCGCGCGCCCTGGCCATCGTGGCACAGATTGCCCACGCCATGGAAGAGGCACACGCCCAACACCTCGTGCACGGCGACCTGAAGCCGTCGAACGTCATGCTCGACAGCGCTGGACTCGTCCGAATTCTCGACTTCGGCCTGGCGATGCAGGTCGACAGCGAAGCCACCTGTACCAGTCCGACGGGGGAGCCGCAAGGCACGCTCGCGTACATGGCGCCGGAACGCCTGTCCGGCGCGGCGCAGACGGCAAGCGCCGACATCTATGCGCTCGGGACACTGCTCTACGAACTGTTGACCGGGGTGCGGCCTTTTGCCGGTTTGCAAGGCCTGGCACTGGCGGCGGCGCTCTGCCAGTCGTCATCCGCCGACTGGGACTATCCACCCGCTTTGAGGCGCGAACACATCGTGCTGATCCGGGCCATGACGGCGCGTTGCCCCGAGCAGCGTCTCGCCAGTATGCGCGTGCTGCAAAAGCGCCTTGGTCTGCAGACCGCCGACGCGTTTGGCCCGCGGGTGCGGCGGCGTCTGGGGGCATGGTGCCTGGTCGCATTGCTGACCACTGGCGCGACTGTCTCCTGGAATGGCGCAGCGCCGCCGTCGCGCCTTGCGCCTCAGTATTCGGTGGCGGTGCACATGGCCGATGGCCTGGCCGCACTGGCGTTGCCCGACGTGCCAGGCAAGCTGGATGAGGCAAGCGCACAGTTTGCCGCAGTGCTTGACCGGGAACCGCGACATGCTGCGGCGGTCGCTGGGATGTCGATCGTGTACAGCCGCCGCCAACAGAGCGATGCCCAGGACGAAGTCTGGCTCATGAAGGCCAGTGCCGCCGCCCAGCAGGCAACGCGCCTGAATCCACAGCTGGCATTGGCGCATGCGGCCGACGCGATCGCCCTGGAGCGCAGCGGCAAAAGCGCACTGTCACTGGCGGCGGCCGATCTTGCACTGCGCCTCGAGCCGACCAATCTGTTCGCCATGTTGAGTAAAGCCGCGACGCTGGCGCGCCAGGGCCGGGTCGACGCCGCCTTGAGCATGGCGCAGGCGGGCCTGCGGGCCCATCCCCGCGAGCGTTCTTTCGCCGACCTGATCGGCAAAATCCATTATGACCTGGGCGATTACGCGGCGGCCGAGCGGGCATTTCGGAACAGCATCCGGATCCAACCCGACGCGGTCGATGCATATGCCAACCTGAATGCGGTGTTGCAGCGCCAGGGACGGGGCGACGAGGCCCTCGCAGTGCTGCAGCAGGGCTTGCAAGTTCGGCCGAATGCCTGGTTGTACGGCAATCTCGGCAACGCGCTGTTTTCGCGTGGGGACTATATCGGCGCAGTCGCCGCGTTCGAAAACGCCGTTTGCCCCGTCAAGGGCAACCCGGGCGATTACCTGGGCTGGGCCAACCTGGCCGACACCCTGCTGTGGATTCCCGGCCGGCGGGAGGAGGCGGCCCAGGCCTACCGCAAAGCCATGTCCCTGCTGGCCGCCCCATTGGCACGCGCGCCGGGTGATGTCACGCTGGTGTCGCGCATGGCCTTGTATCGGGCCCGCAGCGGCGACAGCGCGGGCGCGTTGCCCGCGATTGAACATGCGTTGCGGCTCGCTCCGGACAGTCTGGATGTGCAGTTCCGTGCCGGACTGGCCTACGAATTGATCGGCCAGCGCGACCAGGCCATCACGGCAATCCTGCGCGCGCTGGGTCTTGGTTATCCCCGCCACGCCATTGAGATCGAACCCGATTTGCTGGCACTGCGCCGCGATGCGCGCTTTCCACAACTTTCAGCCCGCCTGGCGGGCTCTTGATGCAGTACGCACGACGCACTACCACCATCACAGGAGCAACGATGACGACCTATACCTTTATCTTTCAATGCAACGATGACAAGAGCGCCACAGTCAGTTATCAACCCACGCCGCCGGCCGGACTGAATCCGGGTTCCGTGCAGTTCGCTGAAGCGGACACCGTGCTGCCGGTCCTGCTGGCGCCAAACGGTTCGCCCGATGCCATGGCATCCGTCGACATGCGTTTCACCAACCAGGAGGGGCCGGTGTCGCCGTTCGGCGACGGTACCCAGCGTGATTTCACGTGGCGTCCTGGTGATCCGGTGACCGAGACCGTCGACGAACAAGGTGCATGGACCTGGACGGCGACCGTCACGGCCGCATCCGGCGCTACTTACTTTTTGCCTGATCCCGAGTTGCAGGTCGGTCTGCGTCCGCGTCCGAACGCGTAGGCGCTGGCAGATGCGCGCTGGTCAGGTCGAGCAGGGCGGCGCGCATCGTTTCGTTCATCCGTCAATCCCGACGACCGTGCGCGGGAGCGCCTCAGCGCGATGGTCAGAAAATGGGCCATACCCGTGCAGGCTTCAATCATTCACATTGCATGGAAGACTGGGCAACGCCGGATTCATACAGAATCCGGGCGCTGTACGGACGCCATTCAAGTGTCGTCGAGCACGTGCCGGCGTTTTAGGCGCGTTGCAAGGCCCTGTTGGCCCGATGCGTATCTGTTGTTAGAGTTTAGCTCATCCATGTTGTTCAGCCAGCTGGCGGCGTGGATTGCAGATCACGCCGAGGTTCGCAACAGATTCAGCGACTTCGTGGCGTATCTCAACGCACGGACTCGGCGTAGGTGGATCGACGACAACGACCGGTCGACATCATCGGGAAAGCGCAGAAGACTTTTCCAATAGCCTGGTACTTCGATTGCTCCTGGGTCAACGCCTTCTTCCTGATAGACCCGCAACGCGTGGCAGCGCTACCGCTGTCGAAGCGCCCCTCAGCGGTGCCGGGGGCGCGCTGGCGCGAACACGAGAAGAACGGCCAATTCCAGCGCGTCCTGTGGGACGACGTGCGCATGGTGCCGCTGGTCGTGGAAACCGGCGACCGCGCCGGAACCTTCTTCGAACGGCTCATGGTCAAGCCGCGCCCGACGCTGACGAAGTTCCTGCCCTGGGCCCAGGTGAAGGGCTATGCGCAAAGGGAATATTCGGATTTCCTGGACTGAGGCGAGCCGTGTGGAAGGGACTCGCGCGATCGCAGGAGAGTCACGATAGCATCGAGATGCCGGACAATGACCGCCTCTTCGACAGCCGGCGCTGGACATGATCGCCACGAAAAACATCAGGCCGCCGGACACAATGACGACGCCGGCTTCAATTCCTTCAAGACCGGCTGGAAGGGTTTTCACCTGGAATGGTACGACGCCAGCCACCCCTCGGCCCGGCGCCTGCGTCCGCAGACCTGGGCGCTGCTGCAGGCGATTCCCTCGGTGAAAGCGGCGATGTTCGCCGAACTGCCGCCCGGCGCCCCGCTGAACCCGCACTGCGACCCGTTCGCCGGATCGATGCGCTACCACCTGGGCCTGGCCACCCCGAACGACGACCGCTGCTTCATCGTGGTCGACGGCCAGCGTCACAGCTGGCGGGACGGGCTGGGCGTCATGTTCGACGAAACCTGTATCCACTGGGCGTTGAACGGCAGCGACAGCCGCCGCGTCAACCTCTTCTGCGACGTCGAACGCCCGATGCGCTACCGCTGGATGGGCGCGGTCAACCGCTGGCTCATGCCGCACGATGATGACCGCGGCCAGTTCGCGCAACGAAACCGGCGACCAGACCGGGCTGGTCAGCGAGGCGTTCCGGATTTCGCACGCGATGGCTCGCTACCGCAGGCGCTACAAGGCGTGGAGCGGGTCCGCCTACAGGCTCACCAAGGCGACCCTGATCGGTGCCCTGGCGGCGTTTGTCTACTGGGTCTGAGCCGAGCCGCTTCTGCAGGATGGCTTCGTAGGGCTGGTCCGACGCGGGTCAGGGCGTGGCCGCTCCTGCGGCTAGGGCTGGGGGAGAAAAGCGTCGCGAGCCAGCAGTGCTTCCCAGCGCCGGCAATCATACGGCCGCCCCTGTGCACGGCGGGCAGCCGCCAATTCGTCGCCTACGGTGAAGCACGCATGCCAGCACAGATGAGCCACGTACTTCTGCTGCGTCAAGGCAATGTGATACTCGCCGTAGTTGTCGAACGGCCCCAGGTCATCTGCGAGCACATCCTTCACCTGCGGGTCCCACTCGACGATCTTCGAGGCGACCAGGCCTGCGACCACGAGCACGTCGAGATTGAAGATCGATGCCAGTTCGCGCAACTCCTTTTCCTTGTCACCAAACACGAAAACCGGGAGGCCTTTGCCGCAAACCAGCCCGTCCGGATCAGCCGCCGTCGCCGCCCGCGGCAGCGGCAGCGGCAGCGGCAGCGGCAAATCGTGCGCCCCCAACGCTTCCAGCCCTGCCAGAACCGTGGTCCGCAGGAGCGGATGCGAGGGATTGGCGTGCAACAAGTGCAAGAACGTTTCCCGATAGCGCTGCATCGTCGCGGGATAGCGCAAAGCAGCGAGCGCCAAGCCGGCCGCCAGCGCGCAGCGGGCGTGGAGATGGCAAAACGGATAGGAAGGGTTGCCGAGCTGTCCTGTGCCGCGATCCTCGCAACGCGCGGCGAGACGGTCAAGCTCGGACCAACGCCCATGTTCGGCAAGGACGGCCATGGCGCCGATGGCGCGTGCGCGGAGGATTGCCTGCGCATCGCCGAGCCGGTGCCAGATCAGGCCTGCTACACCCTCTGCGGCATCGATGGCCTGCTCCGGCCAGCCGCCATGTTCGTGCTGGCCGCCTTTCGCAGCCAGACGCGCCATCGCGCTGTCGAACAGGCGCCCACCGATGCCTGGCGCATCCACCGCGCCGACCTTGGCGGCCAGCAGCGCCGCCAGCGTCATCCATACCGCAGCATTTGCATGCGATTCGTGCATGCAAATGCTGTCGATCACCTCCCTGACGACCGCGCCGATGGGCGTCGGGCCGAACCGGGCCAGGCGCTCGAGCACCATGTCGAGCCCGTATGGGTTTTCGACCAGGCTCGCGGGGTCGGCCCTCACCAGGCGCGATGCCAGCAGATGCCGGACCTCCTGTACCGAGGGCGTTGCGGCCCAGTCCGCGAGGCAGGTTTCGAGCGCCGCGAGGCGTGCCGCCGCCGCATCGTAAGGCAGGCGAGCGCTTGCGAGGGCTTCGAGATAACGCCGCCGCGCCGGATAGCCGACCTGCTGCTGCAATGCGTCGAACAAGGTTCGCTCCGGCGCCCGTACACCGAGCGCGTCGAATTTCGACCAGGCCAGCTCGAGCGCGTCCGGGTCCGCGATATCGGTGGCCGACGCGATCCGCGCGGCAGAGGCGGCGGCCGCGTCGAACTCGTCGGCCAGCCGGGCGTGCGCCGGTTCGCCGTCCACGTCGCCGCCCTCGAACGCTGCGCTGTCGGCAACGGACTGCGCCTGGTGCAGCGCAGAGTTCGCTGCCAGCAGCGTCCTCATGCGGGCGAGAGATTCCCCGGGCACGAGCCGGGAAGCCGCGCATTGTTTCAAAAGTTCGTGCAGCATGAAAATCGGGAAACGCTCGGCGTCCGTGGCGGCCGTGGCGGCCTGCGCCTGGCTTAGCAATGCGTCCACAAGCGCGGAGGGGGCCAGGTGACCGCGTCCGAGCAGGGCGGCCACGGCTCCGCCGTCGAGTCCCCGCCGCGGCACCGATGCGGCTGCTCCACTGAATGTGTACCATTGTTTCGGCAAGTCGAGCATGAACAGGGCCAGTGCGGGCGCTGCGTCGAGCAAGCGCCGCTCGAGGAGTCCCGTCACCGTTGGCGACAGCGAAGCGTCGAGCTTGACCAGCCCCTCGTGCTCCCACTGTGCGAGCAGGGCAAGTGCGCCTTCACCGAGCGCGGCGGCGGCCGCTGGTCCGAAACGATCCCATGGAAAATGCTCGGTGTATGCACCGCCAATCCCGGACATACAGAGGCGGGTGAAACGATACGCCCGGACCGGGTCCAGCGGCGTTCCCTTCAGGTTCGCGGTGACCGCGAACACCTCGCTCAGGATCACGGTGTCCGCGACGGTGATCTCGTCGACCAGGGACAGGCCGAGCCTGCAGAGCGCCCTCGCGTCGTCGGGCGAGACGGGCAGGATCGCACGGGCGAGTTCGGCATATGCCTCGCTGCGCCAGGTCATGTCGGGCTTGTCACCGATGTGCTGCGCCACGCGCTCGGCCAGCTTGCAGGCTGCCGGGAGCGTTGCGGGAACGGCAGCGAAGCGGGCCACCTGCGCGATCTGCTCGGACACCGTCCAGGACCGGCCCGGATCCGCTATTTGCAGGCAACGTTCGGCCAGGTCGGCCGAGAATACGCGGCAAACGGCGAGCGTGCGCAAGGTGAGTGCGCGGCCGATGGCATCCAGATGCCTGGCCGGGTTGGTAAGCCGCTTGCCATCCGCGTCCTGGCGCGGCAGGCGTTCCCAGGCCGCCACTAGGGCCTGCGCCGCGCCGGCGTCGCTACAGGCTGAGAGGAGGCGTCCGCATGCCCGCGCCAGGTCCGTCAAGGGCAGGATCACCTGATCGAAAATGGCAGCCATCGACTCCGCCGGCTCATCGTCCTCGACCGTGCCCAGGCCCGGGCGGGCCTGCTGCGCAAGCAGTGCCGAAATCGTCTCCGCACTTTCATTGGCGTCGCGCACCAGAGCATGCATCTGGTCCGGGAGCAGGTCGCGCAACGATGGTGCGCGGCCTTGATGCAGCGCTTCGACGATTGCATAAAACACCCAGGGCTCGAGATCCATGCCGTGCGCAGTCCCGGCAAAGGCGCGTACGTCGGGGCGCGCCAGGCGGCAGGCGGTGAGCAAGGTCCCGCATTCCATCGGCAAGTCGAGGCGAAGTGCGGCCGCCGCTGCGTCGAGCAGAGCGCGATGCGGCTTGTCGAGCGCGCCGCACCCGTGTTGCCCGGGGGCTTGCCCCAGGCTGCGCGTCAACTGCTGCACGAGTACGGTTTCGGATGCGGTGTCGCAGTTCTGCCATGCCGCCAGCGCTGCCGCGAACAAGAACGGCGCCGCGACCGGGCTGTCGCACAGCGCAGCGAAAGCCCGGGCAAGATGGCCGCCGGGAAGCGCGCGCGCCAGGGCGAAAAGGCGGGACGCGATAGCGAAACCCGTATCCAGGGGCAGCCCGCCAACCAGGGCGAAGGTCGCCTCGAACTCGCCGCGCGCCAGGTGGTCAAGGGGGAGCGCGAGCAGGTCGACCGGGTCGGCATGGTCCTGCCCCGGCGGGCGGGCCTGCTGCCTGCGCCAGTCCGACCATTCCGACGTGCGCCTGGCGTGCCTGGCGGCCTCCGCAAGGTCGCCCTTGAGCAGATGCACGATGGTGAGGCGGGCGTGCCTCGACTCGGGACGGCGGGTCCGCAGCGTGAACAGGCGACGCATCGCGTCGATGTCGTCGGTCAGCGCAACAAGATCCGGATTGTCCGCGATAAAGCGGTCACCTTGGGAGCCGCCATGCAGCAAGGCCCCAAGCTCCACCAGCAAGCCGACCACGGTGGCGGGATCCGCGCTGCGCGCCGCCAGGCTCAGGGCAGTCCTGATGCGCAAGATGCGCAAGCTGCGCTTGCCGACATCGCTCATCCGCTGGCCCGGCAGGCGTTCGCTGTAGGCGAGCTCAACGGCGTTGCGCGTGTCGCCCAATTGCTTCAGTAGGCCTGGCAAGGCGTAGCAGGCATATTGCGATTCTTCCTGCGCGGTATCGAGCCGCTTGGCAAGCGCGCGCAGCGAGGGCAGGTCGTCGCCAAAGCGCTTCCACATGAACGTTTCCGTTGGCTCGTCGCGGAAGATCACCCCCATCGATGTCATTTCGAGCAGGGGGCTGAGGTCGGCGAACATGCTCTGCACCTGGGCGAGCTCGATCCCGTTGGCGTGGGCGTATTCCGCCGGTGGAATGGGCGGGGGCAGGACGGCCAGCCCGCAGAGGAAGGGCTTGAGGTAGTCGAACCCACCGTCGCGGTCGGCCGCATCGCCGATCGCCGCCTGCACCCGCTCTGCGATCAGCTCCTCGACCGACACCACCGCATGCGATTCCGGCCTGCGTACCAGTTCGTCCCAATTGCCAACCAGATGCGACAGGACACGCGGATTGCCGGCCGAACGCGCCACGGCGACGTCGATCTCCTTGTCGCTGACCTCGCCGAGCGAGGCACGCACATATTCGTCCGTCTCGAGGCGGGTGAATTCTTGCACGGCGAATTGCCGCAGTCGCGGGCCCGTGCCGAGCAGCGCTTGGCGCTCGGTGCGGCAACTCAGCACCAGCCGGACGTGCTCGGGGAGCTCGAGACGCAGTGCGCTTTCCACCAGCGCAACTGGAAAAGCATCCTCGCCGCGGTCGCGTGCCTGCTGGGCAGCATTGTCGGCGGCGTCGACCAGCAGTATCAGCAAACTGTCGGGCCGGTTGGCCCGCAGCGTCTCGACGGCCTGCGCCAGGCGTTTGCGAAAACTGCGGAGCAGGGCGCTCGCGTCGCCCTGGCAGGGCAGCAGCGGGTCGCACAGTCCCCTGGTGGCGAGCACGTTCACAATGTGCACTAGGCCGCGGTCGGGACGATGGCGGGCGTCCTCCAGCGTCCGATAGGCGCCGCCGGCAAAACAGTCGAAGAGCACGACTTCGAAATTCGCCGGCGCAGACGCTTCCAGGCTTTGCATCAGTACTGTCTTGCCGCTACCTCCGGGAGCGTGGACAACCAGCGGGCCAGTCAAAGCAGGGATCATGTGCAGGATGTCCCACGTCTGGCCGCGCACCACCTGGCTGCCGACCGCCGGAAAGGCCGGGGGCGCCGGCAGCAACTGCTCTTCGTCGGCTAGTCCCAGTACATCGAGCACGTCGATCCGGCGGATGACGTTGCGCTGCTCCCCGGGGCTTTCGGCCTTGGCGCGGACCATGGCGCACAAGCGATGCAGGCGCGCCGTCGCCATCGCATCGTTGCCTGCAGACCAGGACGCCAGCCGCCTGCCGACGCGTTGCGTCAGGGTGGCCACATTGTCCAGGTCTGCCTGGAAGTCGAGGCGGCGGGCGAAATCGGCGCGTTCGTCCGGATCGAGATTAACGGCCGTACAGAACGCCCGATATTGAATCCAGAGCGCCTTTTCTTCCGGCGCCGGCGCCGTATCGTTGCGTACGTGCTCGACCGCGGCAAGAAACGTGGCGGAGATGGGCCTGTTGGTGACGATGCCATAGCACCGTTTTTGCATCGCCGGCTTTCCTTTGTGCTGCTTCAGGAGGGCTTTTTCCGACCCTGCAAACTTGTCCAGGGTCTTGACCATGTCGGA
The DNA here is from genome assembly GCA_014841835.1 of Oxalobacteraceae sp. CFBP 13730. Classification (GTDB taxonomy): domain Bacteria; phylum Pseudomonadota; class Gammaproteobacteria; order Burkholderiales; family Burkholderiaceae_D; genus Telluria. The sequence goes on from JACYUQ010000002.1 coordinate 457,639, forward strand.
GGCCGCCGCCGCCTTGTGCGCATCCGAGATCGAGTACTTGAACTGCAGTATGTGCTGGCGCGTACAGGTATGGAAAGTACAGCTGTCATCGCCGTAATACAGGGCAAGATCGGCGATGTCGATGGTTTCCCGGGTGGCGATGCCGAAGTCGGCCGGCGCCAGGCCTTCGACAGCGATGCCCATCAGGGCATCGCCCGGCGCGAACAGTTCGAGCGCGCGGCGCGCGGTCCAGGCTTCGTGAAAATGGTGTCCTTCGCGTGAGGCCCGAACCTTGTCGACCATTGCGTGCTCTTCTTCCGGAATAGTTGTGTTGAGGTGCAATGATAAGCCTTCGGAGCACAGATAAGAAATCATGCAGCTTACCGATTGGCGTGCTCGACACTTTGGGCCTATTTGCAGGCGATGGGAGGATCGGTGCGGGCGTGCAGTTCCTGGTCCGGGGCCTTCGGCGTACAGCACACCGTACAGCAAACACCTGTGTCCGGCGCCTGTAGGTGGCAATCATGCGAAAACACCGCATAATCTATATTATGTTAAATGCGCTATCTACATGAATGCATGTGAACAGATGCAACCCCAGTAGCACCCCCCTGTCGATGGAATCTAAGTTCCAATCCAGAGCACCGCAGACGCGTCGTCAGCCTGCTTGACGGCGCGTGCCGCCGTCTCTGTGCTCTTGAACTCGTGGTTCCGCAACTTGTCGAGTTGCGCCTGCAAGCCGGCATCGATGCATGCTTCCACGAGCGCCGTGTCGCTGTACAACCCGTACGGGTCGACCAGTCGATAAAAGCCATCCGTCATCACGAGCACACTGGCACCGTATGCGAGTGTGAGGCTGCGCAATCGCGCCTGGAAAGGTCCCTGCGGCGCCACACACAGCACGCCGGGCGATTGCGCGGTGCTTTGCGATTCGCGGCGTGCGCGCAGCATCGGCAGCATGCGTTCACGACGATGCAGCGGATCGTCGACACCTTCACGCTTCAATGTGGCAATGCAGTCCTGCAGAATCGCCTCCTGCGGATTCACGAACGGATCCGGATCGATGCAGATACCTGGGGCCGTGCAGATCAGGGTCTTGCAGTCACCAAGGCTGTACAGCGTAGCGTGCGCGGCGCCGTCCCGATGCAAGATCCTCAGCCAGGTCATCGCTGCAATCGGCCACGCATGCAGTGGAACGGCCAGACCATCTGCCAGAGGCATGAACTGCGCTCGCACATCGGCGATCGCGGCCAACACGCAATCCTGCTGGTCGCGTCCCGGTTTCAGCGCGTTCCGGAGTGCGGCGGCAAACGCACGAACGAACCACGCGACATCGCCCTGATGCTCGTCGATGTAGTCGCGGTCGGCGACGGACGAACCACCGTCGATGACGACAATATCGGTCACCCCAGCGGCGTTGAACACAGCGACGTGGTCATCATTGCGCATGGGATCGGGATGGGCGCCGGCGCAAACGTGCTCAAGCTTCATCTTGTGGTGTCTGTTTGATCATTGCGTGAACTCTACCCCGGTCGGTCGGAGAGGACAAGCAGGTAAGGCTGCGCAATTATCTAACTCGACAATATATCTCCTAATGTCGAGTTAAAGAGATGATGTCAGCATGTCGAATGCGGAGCAAACAACGCGCAGCCTGTCCCTTGCGATCTCATCGCTTTGTATCAAGCAGCGACGCGTGCAGCAAATTAACGGCTTATGGTCTGCTGCAACGGGCGCATGCCCGATCTACATAAGGACCGCGCATGGGCGATCCGCCAACTGGGATATCTGGCAATGTCGTTTCGAGCCAGTATGACGCCCCTGCTCCAGCAAGGGCGGATACATGTCGCCGTCTATCAGTACGCCTTGCTTGCGACGAACCAGGTGCGCAGAGACGATTGGGACGCAAGCAACGGCGATTCGCCGCCGATGGGCGTGGCCAACGACAGGCTGGCGCGCCATTGGTCCTGCCCTTCCCAGGTCAGACCAATACCAACGCCTGAGAGCGTGGCGCGGTTCTCGCTGCGGCTCCAGGCGTCGCGGTTGATCCTGGTGCGGGTGCTTTCGACGAACGCCGTGGCTTCCCAGCGGCCGGTGGCAAACAGGCCCAGGTCGTGGCGCAGTTCGACCGTTGCAAAGTAACCGGTGTCCCCCGACAACACGCCGACATCATAGGCGCGCATCGCGTACGGACCACCGATGCTCAGCTTCTCGGCCGAATCGAGATTGGCGTCGCTCCACTGGCCGGCCAGATTGAGGTAGAGCATCGTGCTCGAATTTAGGGCCTGGATCCGGGAGAAATTGGCATTCCATTTCGCATACCCGCCTTCGGTGCGGGCAGAAGCTGCATCGGCCGCGCGCGCCGTGGCGTCCTGGTAGTTGACATCACCGGCAGTCCACGACAGGCTCCAGCGGTTTACCCCGCCACCCCCGAACTCATCGCGCAGGTCGCCGTTCAGGCTTAGTACCCAGTTCGTGAGGTCGCGGTCGGTACGCACGCCGGTCAGGTCCAACCGGTCGCGCAATTGTTTGCCGTCGTACTGCAGCTCGGCGTACAGGTTGGCTTTCCTGGCGCGGATCAACGGGTGCCTGAGCCAGGCGCTGCCGACATCGGCCGTGCCGTTGGCGTCCAGTGCCCGCACCTGGTCACCCAGCTTGTAACGCACCGCCGAATAAGCGAGCCCGGCGCGGGTGCCTGCACCGTTGACGAGGGTGTCGTAGCTTATGCGGCCGTATTGCATGCGCTCACCAGTGCTGACAACGGTCGCATTCAAGATATCGCCGCGGTGCAGCGGATTGAACAGATTGACCGAACCGTTCAGGCGCGCCCGACCAATGTAACGGTTGCCAGCGTTGTCCAGTGCCAGATTGGCGAACGCAGCCGGATTGTGGCTGGTAATGATGTCGAGGTCGGACGTGCCGATGGCAGTACCCGGCTTGAGGATGGCATTGACGCCCACGCCGGGAATGTCCGAGAGCAACAGCAGGGTGCGGTCCAGGCCCTCCTCGCCGATATCTTGACCGGCTTGCAACGACGCCGCGGTTGCGTCCAGCAGTGACTTGCCGACCTGGCTGCCATTGTTCACGCTCACCGCACCATAGCGCGCTTCCAGTACCTGAATGGTCACGCTGGCACCGACCATCGTCTGGGCCGGGATCGCGGCCCGGCTCAGCGGGAAGCCGTTGCGCTGGTAATACGTGGTGATGCGCGCAGCCAGTGCTTCGAGCTGCGGCAGGGTCATGCTCGTGCCCTCAGCCCCGGACACCAGCGCGTGCAGGGTATCGGTGGAAAATGCGGTATTGCCGACGATGCGGATGGCGTCGACCCGGAATGGCGCCGATGCCGACAAGCCGCTCTGAGCTACGGGCGCGACCTGAACGGTTGGCGCGTTCGTGGGCGCCGCCGGCTGCAGCGCCGGTTGCACCTGCTGCAGAATCGCCCCTGAATTAGGCACACCCTGCTGCGCCTGTGCATGCACATGCAGTGACGCCAGCACGAGCGCGGCGACGAGAGGTTTCAACATCAAATATCGTATGGAAGCAGATTTCATGCGTGTCTTCATTCAGTGGTGACAAAAGCCAGGGGCGGCATCAGCATGCCCCCGTTCTGGATCTGGAGGCGCGGCGCACCGACGCCGCCCCCCACCGTCGTGATGATCGATGGCGCGGGCGCATTCCGGTCGGTCTGCGCCGCGGGCGCTGCCTTGCTGTCATCCGACGACACCTGCAGCGTGGACGACAGGCGGAGCGTGCCGGCTTGGGCGCTCGCTTGCGGCGGCAAGACGATCGACTGTACCTGCGCCAGAATGTTGCGCACCTGCTCCGGTGCCTGCGCTTCTGGCGTGACCGGCGTGACTGGCGTAACCGGCGTGACCGGCGGCTCAGCCTGCACTGGCGGCAGCACCGGCGCTGCGGTAATGCTGGCCAGGCTTGTGGTCTGGTCGGTGACGATTGCGTAGTTGCCGACGTCAGCACCGCCATAGGTATTGGTCAACCGGACGATCTTGCCCGCACCCACGCCGGCATCGTTGAAAGTGCCGAGCGAAGCGACGGTGAGCTGATCCGTGCCGAACAGCCCTTCGAACACCACATTCCTGGTATCGGCAGTGGCACTGGTCGTGCCGTCAAATACTTTGTCGCGCACCACGATGCCCGAAACGTTGACACTGGCCTTGGCGATGTCCGCGCGCAGGCTGTCGAGACCAACAATGTTGTAATTGCCGGCATCGGCCCCTGAAAGCGTGTATCCGGACAGCGTCACCCGCTTCGCGCTGCCCACATTCTTGTCGGCGAAGGCAGCGACGCCAACGCCGCCGAGCGTCACGATGTCTGCGCCGATCGGGTTGACGATGGCGGTCCCCGACAGCGTTGCCGTCGTCGTGCCGTCATAGCTGCGGTTGCGCGCGGATACCCCGGATAACACCAGGTCGGCTTTGCCGATGGTGGCGCTCAGGCCGCCTGATGGCAGAATCGTGTAGTTGCCCGCATCGGTCCCTGACAGGCTGAAGCCGCTGATGATGACCGCCTTGCCGCTACCGGCATTCTTGTCTGCGAAGACGGCCGCGCCGTTGCCGCTGACCCCGACCAGATCGGTGCCGATGCCGCGCACGCTCGCGCTACCACCCAGCGTCGCCGTCGTCGTGCCGTCATACACTTTGTCGGCCACGCGCAGGCCTGATAATGCCAGGCCGGCCTTGTCGATGGTAGCGCTCAAGCCGCTCGGCTGCACCAGCGTGTAGTTGTCGGCATCCGCACCACCGAGCGTGTACCCGCTGACAGAGACCGCCTTGCCGGTGCCCGCGTTCTTGTCAGCAAAGCTGCCGCTGCCGCTGTTGCTGACTGCGACCACGTCGCCACCGAATGCGGCCACGGTCGCGTTGCCGGACAGGGTCGCGGCGGTCGTCCCATCATAGGTCTTGTCATTGGCGGTAATGCCGGTGATGGTCAGACTGGCCTTGCCGATGTTGGCGTTCAGACCGGTTGGCTGCGTCATGTTGTAGTTGCCGGCATCGGCCCCCTGCAGCGTATAGCCGCTGACCGTCACCGCCCTGCCCGCCCCGGCGTTCTTGTTCACGAAGCTGGCTGTTGCTGCGCCAGACAGGGTCACGGCATCGCCGCCGAGTGGCGTCACTGTTGCCGTACCGGACAGCGTCGCAGCCGTAGTGCCATCGTAGATCTTGTCGTTCGCGAACACGCCGGCGACGGTGAGATTGGCCTTGGCGATGGTGGCGCTCAGACCGCCCACCTGGAGCAGGCTGTAGTTGCCCGCGTCCGCGCCGGAAAGCACGAAGCCGCTGACGTTCGCGGCCTTGTTACTGCCGGCGTTCTTGTCAGCGAAGACCGCGCTGCCGCTGCCCGACAGCGACACGTCATCGGCGCCGAATGGCGTCACGCTCGCAGTGCCGGACAGGGTCGCGACGGTGGTGCCGTCGTAGACCTTGTCGCTGACCGACAGGCCGGTCAGTTGCAGGCTGGCTTTGTCGATGCTGGCCGTGAGGCCGCTCGGTTGCAGGAGGTTGTAGTTGGCTGCGTCGGCGCCGTCCAGGGTGTAGCCGAAGACGTTCACCAGCTTGCCGTTTCCGGCGTTCTTGTCGGTGAAACTGGCCGTCCCGGTGCCGCCGACCGAAACCATGTCGCTGCCAAATGTGGCCACGGTACCCGTCCCGGAGAGCGACGCTGCGGTCGTGCCGTCATACGTCTTGTTGTTGGCAGTGAAACCGCTCACGGCGAGATTGGCCTTGCCGATGTCGGCGTTCAGGCCGGTCGGCTGCGCAATGTTGTAGTTGCCGGCATCGGCGCCCTGCAGCGTATAGCCGCTGACCGTCACTGCCTTGCCTCCTCCGGCGTTCTTGTTGACGAAGCTGGCCGTCGCGCTACCCGCCAGGGTCACTGCATCGGCACCGAACGGCGTGACGGTCGCAGTGCCTGACAGCGTCGCAGCCGTGGTGCCGTCGTAGGTCTTGTTGTTCGCGAACACGCCGGCGATGGCGAGATCGGCCTTGCTGATCGTGGCCGTGAGGCTGCCTGCTTGCAGCAGGTTGTAGTTGCCCGCGTCTACGCCGCCAAGAGAGAATCCGCTGACATTCGCTGCTTTGTTGCTGCCGGCGTTCTTGTCAACGAAGGCTGCGCTGCCGCTGCCTGTCACCGAAACGTCATCGGCGCCGATGGGCGTCACGCTCGCAACGCCGGACAGGGTCGCGGCGGTGGTGCCGTCGTAGACCTTGTTGCTGACCGACAGACCGCTCAGCTGCAGGCTGGCCTTGTCGATCGTCGCGCTGAGGCCACTCGGCTGAACGACGTTGTAGTTGCCCGCGTCCGGTCCACTCAGGGTGTAGCCGAAGACGTTCACCAGCTTGCCGTTGCCGGCGTTCTTGTTCGCGAAGCTGGCGCTGCCGGTCCCGCTCACACTCACGGCGTCGGCGCCAAAGGCGGCCACGTTCGCACTACCCGATAGCGTCGCGGCAGTCGTGCCGTCATACGTCTTGTTGTTCGCGGTGACCCCGGTCACGGCCAGGTTGGCCTTGCCGATGCTGGCCGTCAGCCCGGTCGGCTGACGGATCGTGTAATTGGCTGCGTCAAAGCCGCTCAGTGTGTAGCCGCCGACGGTAACGGCCTTGGCGTTACCGGCATTCTTGTCGCCAAAGACCGCGCTGCCGCTGCCGCTTACCGACACGACGTCGCTGCCGAAAGCACTGACGGTCGCAGTGCCAGACAGGGTGCCTGCCGTGGTGCCGTCGTACGTCTTGTTGTTGGCAGTCACGCCCGATACGGTAATGTCGGCCCTGGTGATGGTCGCGGTTTTGTCATCCAGGCCGTTGATGGCGTACGCATTGGCGTTGGCCCCCACCAGGTCGATGCCGCTGATGCTCACTGCCTTGTTCACACCAGCATTCTTGTTCTGGAAGGTGGCCGTGGCCCGGCTGGTATCGATACTGATATCGGTGGGTGCGCCGCCCACGACCGTCAGGCCGTTGACGCTCGCCGTGGTGGTCCCGTCATAGGTCTTGCTGCCGACGTTTGCTGCGAAGTTGATGAGCATGAACGTATTGAGCGTGCCAGGGCTTCCCAGGTTATACGCGTTGTAATCGGTCGCAATCCACGTGCCGTTACCATCCCTTTCAGGGTTGTAGAAGATGTCGATCGTGCTGGCGCTGTCCGCATAGATATACGAGTAACCCGGATCGTCGAATCTGACGGTGCCCAGCCCTCTGCCAGCGTTATCGGTACGCAGGACGACTTTCCCGCCACCCTGCACCTCGATTACACCACCCACATCGCCAACGCCCCCTGCAGTTGTCGCATTGCGCGTGGTCACGAAACGGATATCGCGATAGGCGCTCAGCGTCAGGGTCTTCGTACTGCTCCAGTTGTAAATACGGCCGCCATCGTCGAAATCGGCTACGCCTCCGATCGCATCGAGGATATTGATATCCCCGTTGGCGCCGCTGCCATTGGTGCAAGCAACACCGCTGCAGGCGGGCAGCGAGGCGGTTGTCTTGATGGTGACGTCGGTGGTATTGAGCGCTCTTGTCAGTGCAACGGAGTCGACATCGATATTGACCGAAGCACCCCACGAACTACGGTTGCCGATGGTGATGTCGGCCGGATCCAGCAGCCAGTTGCCAGTCGCGCCCCGGGCGGCCGAGGTATCGACCGTCGCGGAGTTGCTGACCTTGAGCACATGGCCCGAGGTTTCCACCTGGCCGCCGTCGCCGCCCTGGACGCCGCCACGGGCGCTGATGCTGCCATCGAACCGGGTGGTGTCGTTGGCCCAGACCGCCACTTGCCCGCCATTGCCGCGCGTGACAGCGTCTGCATGGATGGCGCTGCCGGTGGCCACAGCGGTCGTCAGCGCATTGCGTTCGGCGCCGGCGCCGAGAAAGTTGCCGCCCACCAGGGCCGTGCCGCCGCCCGCATCGCCCGACACATCGATCTTGCTGCCGGCCGCGAGCGCGACGTGATCGCCCAGCACCTTGACGGCGCCGCCCTGCTGACCCGCTACCATTCCCGAGGCGTCCAGCGTGCCGCTGCTGCTGACCGTGCTCAGCTGTCCCCCGCCAAGCACGATCGTGCCATTGACGTTGTCCACGGTGCGCGCCTGGATGATGCCTGTATTGTTGACCACGCTGGCCAGCACGGCGTCTTTTGCACCGGTGGTCAGGATCACCGCGCCGCCGTCAGCCTGGATCAGACCGCCGTTTTCCACCAGGTTGTCGAGTGTGCTTTTGTTGACCTGCATGTTGACCAGATTATTGCCGGCGAATGACAGGGTCACGTCACTGCCCGCTCCCAGAGCGACGCTGCCGGTCCGGGCACCGATGCTGCCATGGTTGCTGACGCGGTTGCCGATGAAGGCCACGTACCCGCCTTCGGGCGCCGTGATGTTGCCGCGATTGACGATGCTGCCCGTGCCGGCACCGCTGAAACGGCGTGCCGCGCCATCAAGCGCAGTATCGTCGATGTCAAGCGTGGAGGCGACCAGACCGCCGACATTGACCTGCGAACCCGCGCCGAACAGCACGCCGTTCGGATTGATCAGAAAAACCTGGCCGTTGGCATTGAGCTTGCCCATGAACTGGGTGCCATTGGTGTCGAAGATGCGATTGACCGCGATCGCGCTGCTCGAGGGCTGCACGATATTGACTGTCTCACTGGCGCTCGTATTGAAGCTCTGCCAGGACAACGAAAGGTTCTGGCTGGACTGGTTGATCGTCGTGGTGCTGCCGGCCTGGTGGATCGAGCCGCTGCCGGCGGTTACCTGTCCTCCGGTGGGCCCCGCTTGCGCCAGCTGCGCCGCAGCAGCCAGGGCGCTTGCCGCCAGCAGCTTGCGATTGGTCTTCTTGCCACGGCCGCGCGCCGTTTCGGCGACGACGACCCATGTCTTGTGCACGTGGCTCCAGACGAGCCGATAAATTCGATTGAGTGAGGCGTGGCGGTCCATTTGGTTCCCTGTAGGACTTTGTTTTTGACTGATAACGACGTTTTATTGTGGGTATGTCGCAAGATGATCGGCAACGCGGCGATCCAGGTCCGGCTGCCATTGCGCCGGCATGACGGTCAGTACCAGCTTCTCGATGCGGTCGATTTCCGCCAGTTGGACCGAATTCGGGGTGCGGGCCCTGGCGGCGCGGTTCCACATGTAGATCTTGGCCAGCTCGTCCGGCGTCAGCGCACCGGTGTACGGATCGGGCGCGGCGTTCGCGTACAGGATCGCCGTCGGCAGGTAGGCCGGCGCGTAGCCTTCCATGGCCGCGTGTTCCAGCCAGAAGCGCGCCTGCGCAAGGTTCGCATCGCCGCCCTCGCCCTCGCCCTCGCTGAGCATGAGTCCCAGGCGAAACTGCGATTCGTGGTTGTGGCGCTGCGCAGCCTGGTCGTACCAATAGCGTGCAAGACGCAAGTTCTGTGGCACGGCGATGCCTTCGCGATAATAGTCAGCCAGCTTCAGCATGGCAGGCGGCGAATCTGCCTGGGCTGCAGCCGTGCACAGCGCCAATCCCTGTGCGACGTCCCTGGCAACGATCTTCCCGCTGATATACAGCTCTGCCGCCTGGCACAGCGCGTAAGCGATACCGGATGCGCCGGCTTTGCGATACCACTGCACCGCAGCCGGCCCGTCGACGGCGCGGCCAATGCCGTGTGCCAGGCAATCGCCAAATAGCTGTTCAGCGGCAGGAACCTGTTTCTGCGCAGCTTTTTCGAACCAGATGCAGGCGGCAACCGGATCGGTTTTGCGCCCCCAGCCTTCTCGCTCGAACAACCCGAGAGTAAATTGGGCCAGGGGGTTGGTGCCCGCATGCGCGGCATATGCTGGATACGCGGCAGCGAAGTCACGTGCAGCCAGTGCTTTCTGACCCATTTCCAGGTCTCTGGACCAGTCCTGCATCGACGTTCGTGCCTGTACCTGTGCGGCCAGCAGCAGACCGACAAGCAGTATGGGAAGACGTACCATGGTTTCCTGAATTGAATCAACTGTGGACCATTACGCCGGCGATGCGTTCGCGCCGCCGGGCTCTGGACATTGCTCAGTCATTCGAGCTCGGGTAAATGCCGTTGACCGCAATGTAATAAGGCATCACGAGATACGGCGGCATGGTCGGAATATCTGCGTTGCTGCCAATCGGTGTGGTGTTCCCGCTGACGCTGGCGGCGCCGGCGAGTGTCGTCGACGCATTGCCGGTAATCGTCACCGGTGCGGTCACACCCTGGCCAACGGTCAGCGACAGCGTGCCGCCGATGGTGCCCGCATTCAGGGTCACGTCGGGTGCATTCGCGGTGTATGAACCAGCGGTGGGACTCGTGGGTTTGCCCAGGTAGTTGTTGGCCGGCGTGGTCAAACCGCCGGAGCCCGACGTTGCCTTCACGGTCAGACCGCTGGGTGCACCCGAAATCACCAGACCCGACAGATTCGCGGTCGCACTCAGGCCCGTCAAGGTCGTCTGGGCGGTCAGGCCAGACAGGTTGACCGGCGCGTTGAACGCCATGGCATGCATGGGCAGCTGTGCAACGGTCAGCTTGATCGAGGCGTTGCCACCCGTTGCGCCCATCGCGCCGCCTGCCGTGTTTCGCGGGTCATAGCCAACGATGACCCTGCCGCGCAGATCGGGCAGGTTGAAGTTGGTGCTGCCATTTCCACCGAAGGTCACGCCAATCAGAGAATACAGCGCTGTGGCTTGGTTAATCTGCATGGTTTGTCCCATGGCCAGCAGATATGTTGATCCAATGCCCTGGAACCGGGTCGGCGATACTGCCATCACACAAACACTGCCGGTATAAGGTTCAAACGCACACGCGTAACTTGGCACGCTGAACCCGGCCATTCCGATACCCGATATCAATGCAACAATGCACAAGCCTTTTTTAGATTTGAATGTCATTTTTCAACTTTCTGAGTTGGCGAAAGAATCACGAGATATGGCATGGCACCTGACGGCGGCATACTCGATAAACCGATAAAAATCGATCTCCATATGCTCCGGCGGCTCATCGTATGGTAATCAAGAATTACTCTATTGGTCTACAGAAACTTTGGATTCGTAGATCAGGCTGTTGCTTTCAGGTCATTCAGTGCCACCGATATGGGTATTAATTTCGCAACGAGCGTTGATTGTTTTTTAATGCCGCTTAGCCTGGATAACCAAAGAAAAACGTTGCGGTCTTACGACGAAGAACGATACCAAAAGAAGCCATGAAATCAACCCACTATTCCGCAACTTGTCGAGTTGCGCAGGCGGCAAGCGATCATGCATGCGCACATTCATGGCTTGCATGTTGGTCGTCAAATTCTGACAAGCTGCCAGCCGCTAAAACTTCGCACTGCTATCAATGAGTTTTATCGTGACCGCACGCGCTGACAGCGTGCGGAGGTCGGACTCCCCTCGATGTTGATTTTGCAAAGGCCTGAGCAAACCGTCGTGAATTGAACGATCGCGTCATCATTATGTAGCAGTGTCAGATCAGTGCCTCGGTCGGTATGCTTGATCTCGATCAGATAACTTGACTAGTGGTCTGTCCGCCAGCGCAAGATTCACTGCATTGCATCGAATGATCCTGATGACCCGTCGATTCATAAGATTGTTTGCTGACCGAAAATTAATGCTTGCATCATATGCCCGCTGCTGGCAAAAACCCTTCTCTGCAGATCGACCCTCCTCCTTGCAGGCCTGTATCTTGATAGGAGGTGTTTTCGTAGTCCGCGCCTTCGATATTTCTTATTGATGTTATTTGCTAGTTGGTTAGTTACATTTATGTGGATGCTAATGTGAATGCGGGAATCTCCCTTCATCTGCGTATCGCTTGTTGACTGAGCATCGCAAAACCGCCCGTCTACAACATCAGCTGCGGCAAGCGTATTGCACGAAAACCGCCGACCATGCCAAACATCACGACTGCTATCCACTACCGCGGCCATGCCTGTACGGCATGCGCATCTGAATCGATCTGGTCCCCTGCTTCCTGCTCTGCTCGTCAATTCGTTTGGCGATCTGCCTCGCGGGACGCCTGGCGGTCACCTGCTCGCCAACGCCGGTCTGCGCCCCCTGCGGACAAGGACCTGCCCCCAGGGGGCGCACGGCACAAGACAGCGATTTGCACCCAATCGTTGACTGCGTAACAATGGAAAGACACTTACTGAACACACAAAGGCACACCATGAACATCAACGTCCAGAATACCGTCCCGGCCACAACCCGCATCACGCTGGTTGGCGAAATGCACGATGGCACCTTTGCAGCAGAAGTCATGGCCGAAACCGCCGTTCCGTACACGCCGTACTGGGATAACCTGCTCGAACAGCGGATCGTTTATATCCAGCCGGATGCCGAGCAGCTTGGAGCGATCATCACGGCATTGAACGAACGTCGTCTGACACTCGAAGAGTTGCAGAATTACGGCAGCGCAGAGGGCGGCACGTCGTCGATTCCCGTCTGAACCATTGGCGGTGGCCTGAGTGAGCGACAGCGCCTGCCCTTCTGATTGTCACCGCCACGGTCCGACCAAGGCTGACCGCCCCTCTGTCAGCCTGGTTGATCAGCGTTGCCTGTTCCGAAGTTGTGCGCTGTCGAATAACAGGCAATCCGTCGTCGATCAGTTGGTTAGTTACATTTTACGCGAAAGGCTTCCTTGCCTTTCATGGTTAATGAATGCCCCTGTCACCTCCCGAACGCAATATTTCGTCGTGCCGCTCGTGGTCGGTCTTGTGAAGGTAGGCTGCCGTCGTTGCGATATTTGCGTGCCCTGCCGTGTCCTGAAGCGTTTTGAGTTGCACGCCGCTATTGGCGTGGTTCGTCAGCATGCTGTGGCGCAGCCAGTGTGGCGATGCCTGGCGCAGTGTCGATGCGCTGTCACCGTCCCCTGTGGCAGCCGCCTCGTCTGCCGCAAGCTGGAAGATCGCCTTGAGCGCTTCTGAGGCAGCTTCGTCAGTGATGCCCACGCACTCCTTCGTACGGCTGGATAGCACCAACGGCATGCGATCGCCCCTACTCGTCTGGTCGAGCAGACCGAACGCGCGGCGGTAGTCGCGGTAGGCGCTGACCGTGGCTGGCGGCGCCGGCAAGCGGCGTGGCTTGTTGCCCTTGCCCAGCACATCGAGCCACCAGCGCCCATCGCCCTCGGTATAGACTGCGCCCATTGTCGCGCTGACGATTTCATTCAGGCGCGCACCGGTCTGCGCGAATGCGATCAGCAGGAAGCGGTCGCGGGCACGCTGGCGCGCCGTTGCTTCGGTGTCGCCAGGGCGTGCTTCAGCCGCAGCCAATGCATAGGCAATCGCAGCCGGACTCAGGTAACGTGTGATGCGGCTTGCATGCGCGGCGCGGACGTTGCGCACCAGTCGCGCAGGGTTGCGGCGCAGGTACCCGGTCTGCTCGGCGAACGTCAGCACGCCCTTGACCGCAATCATCGCCTGGCGCCGGCTGGTATCGGACAGTGGCCCGCTGAACGGCCGGTAACGCGGGTCGTGTCGCGGCCACTTGGTGGTGCTGATCCACGCCGGCGGTGGCTGGCGAATGAATTCCTTGTAGAGGTTCAGGTCGCCAACGTTCAGTTGCTGGAATGTCTTGCCCGCTTCTTCGCGGCACCACGTCAGGAAACGATACAACTCCTTTTGCAGATTCGCGACCGACTTGGGACTGAGCTCGCCATGCGAGATATATTCGCGCGCGAGTTCGGCATCGCTCGTGGCCGACGTTACCGGCTCGTCGTATATGCTGGAGAACCCGCCCGCACCTGGTCGGCTTGCGGCAGCGCGATCAGGATCGGCCGGCGGCAGAGGATCAAGGTCGATTGGCAGAAATACGGGCATGGCTGCTGAACGAAGATAACTGTATGGATATACAGTATAACATCGTGCAAGCCTGCTTTGTAAGGGTTGATACCGCGATTCTTCGCAAGATTGCCTGCGACGGGCGCTTCCGTCCTACAGCGCCATGCCCTGCGCGCCGATACGTGCGCGCCCTGCCCCGCAGCACAATGGCGTATCCATTTCACCTAAAGGACCATCATGACCAGCAACGCATCCACATCGACGACCACCACCGAAGACGCAGGCGCAGTCGGGCTTGGCGGTCAGACCAGCGGCCAGCAGGGCGCGACACCCACCCACGAATCGCAGACGGAAACCGGTGGCAATGGCGGACCGGGCCTGACCCGTAACCAGTCCGGCCCGTATGTGAATGCACCGGATGGCGCCCAGCGCAATGACCCGCCCCTGACTGATGGCAGCGCTGCGCCGCAGCCGGAAGCGCCAAGCACCGTGCCGCTCGATACCGCGGCAACGCATGTCAATCCCGGCGCGCAGGACACACGCCCAGGTCAGGCTGGCCCGAAGGTCACGGGGATGGGCACGCCCGAAACGGGCGGCAATCAGACGGCGGGCGATCTGCCACCGTTTACGCGCTGATCGTTTGTTCCGCTAACGCGTCTATAGTTGCCTGGCCAGCCGTCTGCACTGGCCAGGCTGTATCAGGATCACTGTCACGTTGAGCTTCCTGCCGTGACGGCATCAGCAGCGGTGGCCCGGCCTGCCGCCTGCAACGCTGTCAGTTCGCGCTGCGCCAATCGGCGCCACCAGATCCACGACACCATCGCATTGATCCAGAAGCACAGGTAGAGGCACGCCGTCAGGTACAAGCCGCGGCTGAAGTATAGAGGGACCGCAATCGTATTCACCAGAAGCCACACGGGCCAGCTCTCGATGCGCCGTCCCATCATCAGCAATTGCGCGATGACAGAAAAGACGAGCACGGCCGAATCGATGAACGGCGCGTAGGCATTGGTATGGAAGTGAAGTGCCGCGCCGTAGGCGCCGGTAGCAACCAGGCCTGCGGCCGTCATCCAAGCCATGGTCCGCCAGCCCGCATGGGTAATTGGCAGCGGTGCGCCGCCGTTGCCGTGCAACCAGCGCCACCAGCCCACGACACCCGTCACGACAAAGAACGCCTGCAGCACGACGTCGGCATACAGTTGCGTTTGCAGGAACAGCATGCCGAACAGCGTGCAGCCAATAATGCCGGTCCACCACGTATGGACGTTGTTGCGACCGGCAAGAAGGATGGCTGCGGCCGTGAACACATTCGCAGCAAGTTCAAGAGGAGATGTCATCGGGTGCGGCGGGCCCAGGCTGGGAACATAAAACGCTTCCTGTGAATGAGAGCGGCTACTCTACGCCACTCCCATGCACTGCCGCAAATTTTTAAAGAAGGATGCTTACAGCTTGATCGTGCCGTGTTCCGAATCCAGATCCGGCTGCTTGCCGGTCACGGCTGCCTTGGCGACCGCAAACAGACGCACCATCTTGCTGTCGTTCGAATCCCAGTACTCGGCTGCGTGCGGGACAACGCGCACGAGCACGGCGTGCTGGTCTTCCGGGCCGGCCGGGAACCAGGCCTGGACCATCGGGTTCCACATGCTGCGAATCTTGTCGCGATCGACGATGCGCTCGGCGGTGCCGCTGACCGACACATAGGTGCTGTCATCGATGTCCGAGAAACTGATGTTCACTTCCGGCTGATGGGCGATGCTGTCCCACAGCGAAGTGGCCGAATGCACGAAGAACCAGATGCCGCCGTCGGCATCGACGTCCTGCTTGGTCATCGGCTGGCTGGCCAGGTGGTCGTGCTCGTCACGGAACGTGAACATGGCAAAGCGCAGGGAACCGATACGGTCTTCGAGGGCTGCTACGTGGGTGCGGTCTGCGGTCATGGTAAATCCTTGATTGGGTGAGTAATACCTCATCCTAGCGTGCCCGACGCCGCCGTTCGGTGCGCAGGCGTACATTTGCGGCCCGCAATTGCTGACTTCGACCTGGTCAGGCTGTCCCGCAGCCGGTGGCAAATCGCTTATAGTATTGCCTCTGTAAACAGTTCAACCATCCCATGAAATTCGACGTCGCGATCGTCGGCAGCGGCCTGGCCGGCCTGTCGGTAGCCCTGCACCTGGCCCAGACCCGCAAGGTTGCCATCATCTCCAAGCGCACCCTGCTCGACGGCGCCAGCGCCTGGGCTCAGGGCGGCATCGCGGCCGTGCTCGATTCGGGCGACAGCCACGAGCAGCATGTGGCCGATACCCTCGTTGCGGGCGCGGGCCTGTGCGACGAAACCGCCACCCGTTACATCGTCGAACACGGGCGCGAAGCGATCGAATGGCTGATCGATCAGGGCGTGCCATTCACACGTGACGCCAGCGCTGAAATGGGCTTTCACCTGACGCGCGAAGGCGGTCATGGCCAGCGCCGGATCATCCATGCGGCCGACGCCACCGGCTACGCCGTGCAAGTCACGCTGGAACAGAAGGTACGCGCCCACCCGAATATTTCGCTGTTCGAGCACCATGTCGCGATCGACGTCATCACGTCCGACAAGCTGCGGCCCAAGGTGGCGCATGGCAGCCAGCCGCGCTGCTACGGCCTGCACGTGCAGGATGTGAACAGTGGCGACGTACTCACCTTCGAGGCGCAGCACACGGTGCTGGCCACGGGCGGCGCCGGCAAAGTGTATCTGTACACGACCAACCCCGATACCGCCACCGGCGATGGCATCGCGATGGCCTGGCGCGCCGGTTGCCGGGTGTCGAACATGGAGTTCATCCAGTTCCACCCCACCTGCCTGTACCACCCGTATGCGAAGTCGTTCCTGATCACCGAAGCGATCCGCGGCGAAGGCGGCCTGCTCAAGCTGCCGCCGGAAGCAGGCGCACAGGCCGGCGAGCGCTTCATGCCGGCGCACGATGCGCGTGGCGAACTGGCGCCACGTGACGTCGTGGCGCGCGCGATCGACTTCGAGATGAAAAAACGGGGCCTGGATTACGTCAACCTCGACATCAGCCACCAGCCACCCGAATTTTTGATGGAGCACTTCCCAACGATCTATGCGCGCTGCCTCGAGCTGGGCATCGACATCACGCAGCAGCCCATCCCCGTCGTGCCGGCCGTGCACTTTACCTGCGGTGGCGTGGTCACCGATCTGGCCGGCCGCACCGATATTCCCGGCCTGTACGCGGTGGGCGAAGTCGCCTGCACGGGCCTGCATGGCGCCAACCGGCTGGCCAGCAATTCGCTGCTCGAATGCGTCGTCGTCGGCCGTGCCTGCGCGCAGCAGATCGCCGCGAGTCCGGCGATCGCCAATCCGGCGCTGCCAGACTGGGATGCCAGCCGTGTGACGAACGCCGACGAAGAAGTGGTGATCGCCCACAACTGGGACGAGCTGCGCCGCTTCATGTGGAATTACGTCGGCATCGTGCGCACGACCAAGCGCCTCGAACGCGCGCTGCACCGGATCAAGCTGCTCAAGGAAGAGATCGACGAGTACTACCGCAACTTCCGCATCACGCCCGACCTGCTCGAGCTGCGCAACCTGGTCGAAGTAGCGCACCTGATCGTAAAAAGCGCGATGTCGCGCCACGAAAGCCGCGGCCTGCATTATTCGCGCGACTTCCCCGACACCTTGCCCAAGGCACTCCCGAGCGTGCTGACCCCGCGCCGGCGTTAGCATGGAACGGCAGCGGCTTTCGCTCACCACCGTCCTGCTGCTGAGCATCCCGCCCGTACTCTGGGCGGGCAATGCCATCATTGGCCGCCTCGTGCGCGACGCCATGCCGCCGATGACGCTCAACCTGCTGCGCTGGTCGATCGCCCTCGTGATCCTGCTCTTTCTCGGCCGCGCCGCACTGCGTCCCGGCAGCGGCGTGCTGCGCAACTGGCGCCGCTATGCCCTGCTCGGGCTCCTGGGTATCGGCCTCTACAACTCGATGCAGTACCTGGCGCTGACGACCTCGTCGCCGCTGAACGTGACACTCGTTGCGTCCGGCGTGCCGGTGTGGATGCTGCTGGTTGGCTGGCTGTTCTATAACGTGCCGGTCAAGGGCCGCCAGGTCGGCGGCGCCGTGCTGTCGATTGCCGGCGTGCTGGTCGTCATGTGCCGGGGCAGCCTTGCGGAGCTGGCCGCGCTGCGGCTGGTAGCGGGTGACCTGATCATGATCGTGGCGACCATCGTCTGGTCGTTCTACAGCTGGTCGCTGCTGCAGAAGAACGATGTGCCGGCGCTGCGCGCGGACTGGGCCGCCTTCCTGCTGGCCCAGGTCGCGTATGGCGTGCTGTGGTCGGCCGCGCTGGCCGGCGGCGAGTGGGCGCTGGGCACGCCCCAGATCGTCTGGAGCTGGCCCCTTGCCGCCGCCCTGCTGTACCTGGCGATCGGGCCGGCGATCATCGCCATGCGCTGTTGGGGCGCGGGCGTCCAGCGCGCCGGGCCCGGGATCAGTGCCTTCTTCATCAATCTGACGCCGCTGTTTACCGCGCTGTTGTCAGCCGCCTTCCTGGGCGAACTGCCGCAGTTGTACCACGTCGCCGCGTTCGGCCTGATCGTCGGCGGGATCGTCGTGTCGGCGCGGTAAATGCCGGCCGGTGGTACGATTCCACGCATGAACGACGAACTCGGCCAACAACCTCACGAACGCCACGCGGCCACCCAGCTGGCGGCGTTTCTCGAACAATATCCCCGTGCGCTGGTGCTCACCGGCGCCGGCCTGTCAACGGCATCCGGCATTCCCGATTACCGCGACCGGGATGGCGTGCGGCGCGGCAGGGTCCCGATCCAGGGACCCGAATTCCGGCGCGACCCGGCGGTCCAGCGCCGCTACTGGGCGCGCAGCATGGTGGGCTGGCGGATGATGTCCGGTGCATCTCCGAACGCAGGCCACCGCGCATTGGCCGCGCTTGGTGCGGACAACCGGATCGGCTCGATCCTCACGCAAAACGTCGATGGCCTGCACACGCAGGCGGGCAGTCGCGATGTGCTGGAGTTGCATGGCAATATCCACCACGTGACGTGCCTCGGCTGCGGGGCGAACTTCACGCGCGCTGCGCTGCAGGTGCAGCTGGAAGCGGACAACCCTGGCCTGCGTCAGGTGCTCGCACAGCCGCTGCCCGATGGCGACGCCGAGATCGATCCGGATGCCGTAACGGGATTCACGGCGCCCGCGTGCGTGCACTGTGGCGGCATGCTGATGCCCGATGTCGTGTTCTTTGGCGACAATGTGCCGGCGGCGCGCACGGCAGCCGCGCTGGCTCGGATGGAGGCGGCCGACGCACTGCTCGTCGTCGGCTCGTCGCTGATGGTGTATTCGGGGTTTCGTTTCTGTCGGCTGGCCGAAGCGGCCGGCAAACCGATTGCGGCGCTGAATCTGGGGCGCACCCGGGCCGACGATATGCTGACGCTGAAGATTGAAGCCTCCGCTGAGCGGGTCTTGCCGATCGTGACGGGCTTACTTGGCGCGTAGCGTGGACGGAGAATCCGTCCACGCTACGGCTTAATTATTGCTGAATTTGATCACCAAACCGGTGATCAACGCGGCCGCCATCGCAATCGACAGCACGCCATGCAAAACCGGCGAACCAATCGACGCATCCGACGCTGCAGCATCGCTTTGCATCGCCATTGCCCGGCTCAGCACGACCGGACGCAGGAAGCCGCGAATACCAACCAGCAGCATGCCGATGCCGAAGAACAGCTCGCCCTTCATATTGTAGAGAATCCCGTCCATCAACTGGGGCACACCCAGCAACAGGCCGAAGCCGAGCCAGAACAGGCGGAACACGAGCGAGCGTTTCAGTTTGGTGGTGATTGACATGGTGTGGTCTGAGAGTTGAGCGGTGCGATCAGACGATGCGCAGCGAGTAATCGGTGGCGTGCACGTCCTTGGTCAGGCTACCGATGGAAATGCGGTCCACGCCCGTTTCAGCAATCGCGCGCACGGTGTCCAGATGGATGCCACCCGAGGCTTCCAGCAGCGCGCGGCCGGCATTGACCTGCACCGCCTCGCGCATCATGGCCAGGTCAAAGTTATCGAGCAACACCGACTTGACGCCGGCCGCCAGCGCTTCTTCGAGCTGGGCAATGGTTTCGACTTCGATCTGCACCGGCACGCCGGCGTTCAGACTGGCGGCCGCCGTCAGCGCGGGCGTGACGCCCCCGGCGGCGGCAATGTGATTTTCCTTGATCAGGATGCCGTCATACAGCGCCATGCGCTGGTTCTTGCCGCCACCGACCCGCACCGCGTACTTCTGCGCCTGGCGCAGGCCCGGCAACGTCTTGCGGGTATCGAGGATCGCCGCGTTCGTGCCGGCGATAACGTCGACATAGCGCCGGGTGGCAGTCGCCACGCCCGACAGCAGTTGCAAAAAGTTCAGCGCGGCGCGCTCGGCTGTGAGCAGTGCGCGCGGGTTCGCCGTGATGGTGCAGACGGTGCTGTTGGCCGGCATCAGGTCGCCTTCGGCAAACTGCCACGCGATGTCGGTGTCCTGATCAACCGCGAGCATGACGCCTTCGAACCACGGCGCGCCGCACAGCACGGCCGCTTCGCGCACGATCACGCGCGCCGTAACCCGGGTGTCGTCGGGCACGAGTTTGCCGGTCAGGTCGCCGCTGCCGATGTCTTCCAGCAGCGCGGCCAGGATATTTTGTTCGAACGCCGCCTGCAGCTTGTCGTCAAACTGGGCGTGGGGATTGTGCAGACTGGTCATGCGGGGCCGACTCCGGAAAACATGGGGGCATTCTGTTCGAGCGCGCCGGTTGGCAGCGCCTTGGCGCGTTTGGCCGCAGCAAAATCGAGCATGCGGTCGATGGCGCGTTTGGCTTGCAGGCCGACGGCAGGATCGACATGTACTTCGTTGCCGCCCGCTTCGAGCACCTCGGCCAGATTGCGCAGGCCGTTCATCGCCATCCACGGGCAATGCGCGCAACTCTTGCAGGTCGCGCTGTTGCCGGCGGTTGGCGCCTCGATGAAGGTCTTGCCGGGCGCGGCCATCTTCATCTTGTGCAGGATGCCGTTATCGGTGGCGACGATGAAATGGGTGGCGTCCAGCGTCTGCGCGGCATTGATCAGCTGCGTGGTCGATCCGACCACGTCGGCCTGCGCCACGACGTTCGCGGGCGACTCCGGGTGCACGAGCACCTTGGCCAGCGGGTACTCGGCCTTGAGCAGGTCGAGTTCGATGCCCTTGAACTCGTCGTGCACGAGGCACGAGCCCTGCCACAGCAGCATGTCGGCGCCGGTCTTGGTCTGGATGTACGAGCCCAGGTGGCGGTCGGGCGCCCACAGGATTTTCTTGCCCTGCGCGTGCAGCTCGGCCACGATATCCAGGCCGATGGACGACGTCACCATCCAGTCGGCGCGCGCTTTGACGGCGGCGCTGGTGTTGGCGTAGACGACAACGGTGCGGTCGGGATGCTGGTCGCAGAACGCCGCGAATTCGTCGGCCGGGCAGCCCAGATCGAGCGAACAGGTCGCGTCGAGATCGGGCATCAGGATGGTTTTTTCGGGGCTGAGGATCTTGGCCGTCTCGCCCATGAAGCGTACGCCGGCGACAACAAGGGTCTGCGCAGCATGGTCACGGCCGAAGCGCGCCATTTCGAGCGAGTCGGATACGCAGCCGCCCGTTTCTTCGGCCAGGTCCTGCAGGTCGGCGTCCACGTAATAATGGGCGACAAGGACTGCGCCTTTTTCTTTCAGCAGGCGCCGGATCTTGTCCTTGAGCGCGTTGCGTTCGGCCAGTTCGGGCGCGCTGGGGATGCGTGCCCAGGCCTCGGCGGTGCAGGCCAGACCGGCCTGGGGCCGGTCGTATTCGTAGGTCTTGATCGGTACGGTGTCCATACTCTTCTCGGTCTCATTGGCAGGAGACGCGCCGGACGCGCGCCCCTGCCAGTTCCTGCATTACGCGTCGATGCCCTGGCTCGCCAGGTATTCCTCGTAGTTACCGCGGAAGTCGACGATCTCGTTTTCACGGATTTCCAGCACGCGCGTGGCCAGCGACGACACGAACTCGCGGTCGTGCGAGACAAAGATCAGGGTGCCGGCATACTTGTCCAGCGCGATGTTCAGCGACTCGATCGACTCCATGTCCATGTGGTTGGTTGGCTCGTCAAGCAGCAGCACATTGTGACGGCCCAGCATCAGCTTGCCGTACATCATGCGGCCCTTCTCACCACCGGACAGCACGTTGACCGACTTCTTGACTTCGTCACCGCCAAACAGCAGGCGACCCAGGATCGAGCGCACGGCCTGATCGTCGTCACCTTCTTGCGTCCACTGGCCCATCCAGTCGGTCAGGTTGTCGCCCACCGCGAATTCTTCGGTCGGATCCTGCGGCATGTAGCCGGGATTCGCGTTCTCGGCCCACTTGACGCGGCCGCCATCCGGTTGCAGACCGCACAGCTCGCCACCAATCGTGCGCAGCAGCGTGGTCTTGCCGGCGCCGTTGGCGCCGATGATCGCGATGCGCTCGCCGGCCTCGACCATGATCGAGAAATTCTTGAACAGCTGGCGGTCGTAGGCCTTCGAGATGTTCTCGGCTTCCACCGCCAGGCGGTGCAGCTTTTTCTCGCCTTCGAAACGCACGAACGGATAGGCGCGCGAGGATGGCTTGAACTCTTCGATCTTGATCTTGTCGATCTGCTTGGCACGCGACGTGGCCTGGCGCGCCTTGGACTTGTTGGCCGAGAAGCGGCGCACGAAGTCCTGCAGTTCAGCGACCTTTTCCTTGGCCTTGGCATTGTTCGACAGTTGCTGGTTGCGTGCCTGGGTCGAAGCCAGCATGTATTCGTCGTAGTTACCCGGATACACCTTCAGCGTGCCGTAGTCCATGTCGGCCACGTGCGTGCAAACCTGGTTCAGGAAGTGGCGATCGTGGGAAATGATGATCATCGTGGAGTTACGCTCGTTGAGCATATCTTCCAGCCAGCGGATCGTGTTGATGTCCAGGTTGTTGGTCGGCTCGTCGAGCAGCAGGATGTCCGGATTCGAGAACAGCGCCTGCGCCAGCAGCACGCGCAGCTTCCAGCCCGGCGCCACGGCGCTCATCGGACCCTGGTGCAGCTCGGTGCCGATGCCCAGGCCCAGCAGCAGTTCGCCGGCGCGCGCTTCGGCCGAGTAACCGTCGTATTCGGCGACCTTGCCTTCGAGTTCGGCGGCTTTCATGTAGTCGTCGTCCGTGGCTTCGAGGTTCGCGTAGATCGCATCGCGTTCGGCGATCGCGTTCCACAACTCGGTGTGGCCCATCATGACGACGTCGAGCACGCGCGTGTCTTCGTAGGCGAACTGGTCCTGGCGCAATTTACCCAGGCGCTCGCCCGGGTCGAGGCTGACGTTACCGGCCGACGGCTCGAGGTCGCCACCCAGGATTTTCATGAATGTCGACTTGCCGCAGCCGTTGGCGCCGATCAGGCCGTAGCGGTTGCCGTCGCCGAAGCGCACGGAAATGTTCTCGAAGAGCGGCTTGGCGCCGAATTGCATCGTGATGTTGGCTGTGGATAGCACTGTATGACCCCAAAAAGCGTATTTGATTAACCGGCTATTTTACCATCGCATGCCCTGCAGGGCGAATGGGCTGGATTGGCGGGCGCCGTTGCCTCGCGGGCCTTCAAGCGCGGCGCACGGTCGGGTAGTCCGACAGCAGCAGGCTGAAGCCATCAGCGTCCGACTGCAGGTGCCCCTGCGCGCCAAACGGGATCGTGACGCGCCGTGGAATATGGCCAAAACTCAGCCCTGTGAGCACGGGCACCGGCAACGTGCGGCGCACATACGCCAGCATCGCCTCGAAATCGTAGCCATTGTCGAGCGGCCCCAGGCGGTAGCCGGAAAAGTCGCCCAGCACCACCGCCTGCTGATGCTCGAGTACGCCCGCCTGCGTCAGCTGCAGCAGCAGGCGCTCGACGCGGTACGGGTGTTCGCTGACGTCTTCGAGCCACAGGATGCCGCCGTCGATCCGCGGAAAGTATGGCGTGCCGACGAGCGAGCCGATCATCGCGAGATTGCCGCCCCAGACCGTGCCGCGCACGTCGAGCTGCGGGTTGCCGCTGACCGTCTCGCGGATCGTGTGCGTGGTACCGCTAAGGCAGGCCCAGAAATCGTCGAGCGTGAACGGGACCGGCGCTTCGGCGCCGAAGTCACCGGCCACCATCGGCCCGGCGTAACTGAGCGCACCGGTCCTGGCCATCAGGCCCATGTGCAGCGCCGTGACATCGGAAAAGCCGACGACGATCTTGCCGCTGGCGGCAATCGCGTCGAAGTCGATGGCCGGCAGCAGGCGGCTGATGCCGTAACCGCCGCGCAGCGCGATGATCAGGTGGATGTCGGGGTCAGCCACAGCCGCATGCAATTGCGCGAGGCGCGCTTCGTCGGTGCCGCCAAAACGCTGGTGCAGGCAGCTGTGATCGTAATAATTGCGGACCAGGCAGCCCTGCGCTTCAAAGCGTGCGATGGCGCGCTCGACGGCGAGCGGATCGTTGGTGCAGCCGGCGGGCGCCACGATGGCGATGCCGAGACGGGATGTGATCACGGGTGGCGAGAAGACGGTAGGTGGAATCTGGAAACATCTTACCGCGCTCACCAGTGCGGATCAAGGTCGGCCGGCAGCGCCAGCCACCTCACCCGCGAAGGATCAGACCGCGCTGGCCTTCTTCGCCAATGCGCGCCGCTCGGCAAAAAACGCGCGCAGCAGGCTGCTGGCCTGATCCGCCAGCACGCCGCCGACGACCCCGGTATGGTGATTCAGCGAAGGCTCGTCAAACAGGTTCACGACCGAGCCGCAGGCGCCGGTCTTCGGGTCGGTTGCTGCGTAAATTACACGCGCCAGACGTGCGTGCATCATCGCACCCGAGCACATGATGCACGGCTCGAGCGTCACATACAGCTCGCAGCCAGGCAGCCGGTAGTTACCCAGCTTGTCAGCGGCGGCGCGCAGCGCCACGATTTCGGCATGCGCGGTCGGATCGTGCCCGCTGATCGGCTGGTTGAAACCCGTCGCGATGACTTCGCCATCCTTGACCACAATCGCGCCGACCGGCACTTCGCCACGGTCCCACGCTAGTTGCGCCTGGTCCAGGGCGAGCGCCATGAAGCGCTCGTGCGCTGCATTCGCAGCATGGTCATGCACGACTGCGGACGACACATCAGGCATCGGTAATCTCGGCCCAGCAGTTCGGGGTTTCATGCAGCACCAGCTTGTGCAGGCGCAGACCGGTACCGAAGCGGTCGATAAACACGTTCTTGAGGATCGTGAACGCCACTTGCGCGAGGTTTTCCACCGTGGGAATACGGTCAATCACCACGGTCTTGTGATCGGGCAGCGACGACAGGAAGTCCAGCACCTTGTCGTCCTTTTCGTACACGATGAATGCATGGTCCCACACGTCGACCAGGTGCTGCTTGGCCAGCGCCTTGACGTCGGAGAAATCCATGATCATCCCGTTGTCGGAATTGCCGTCAGCGTCGATGACGTCCCCGGTCAGTGTGATCTCGAGGGTGTAGCGGTGGCCGTGCAGGTTGCGGCACTGGCTCTTGTGGTCGGGAATCCGGTGTCCGGCATCGAATTCGAGCTTGCGGGTAATGGTCAACATTGCTGCTTTATCAGGTAATTGGGTAAGTAAATCAGGGAATCTGGAGCAGCTTGTGAGTCTGCAGGCTCAGCTTCCATTTCGGATTGGCGCGGCACGTCTCGATGGCCAGGCGGATATTTTGCGCCGCAAGCGGGCCATCCATCGCCTGCACGAAAAAGTGCTCGAAATCGAGGCGCTCGTACGCCGCCAGGTCTTGCCCGATCTGCGGGATGACCACCTTGATTTCGCTGCCTTTTTCCACCACCAGCGTCGAACCCATCTTGGGGCTGACGCAGATCCAGTCGACGCCATCGGGCACCGGCAGCGTGCCATTCGTTTCGATGGCAATGGTAAAGCCGCGTGCATGCATGGCGTCGATCAGTGCCGCGTCGAGTTGCAGCAGCGGTTCGCCGCCAGTAAACACGACGTATTTGCTGGCCGGATAGGTGGCAGGCCAGAGGCCGTCGATCTCGGCAGCCAGCAGCGCAGCCTCCTTGAACTTGCCGCCGCGCTCGCCATCGGTGCCAACGAAATCGGTGTCGCAGAACTGGCAGATCGAGGTCGCGCGATCCTGCTCGCGCCCGGTCCACAAATTGCAGCCGGAAAAACGGCAGAACACGGCTGGCCGGCCGGCATGGGCGCCCTCGCCCTGCAAGGTGTAGAAGATCTCTTTAATGCTGTAAGTCACGTTAGGCCTTTCGTCAACCTTCCATTATAACGCGGTGCATTCGCCGGCGCAGCGGATGTCATCGATCGCCGGGGTCGTGTCGGAAACGTCAGGTTTGAGACTGCACAATATTCCTACGGGAGCCGAGCGGTAAGTTCTTACGGAAACTTCCGAATCCTACCTGAGGGCAACCATGAACAAACACACGTTTTTGCTGGCGACCATGCCCTTCGTCGCCTGCGGCGCCGGCGCCAGCGACGCCCATTTCATGGTGCCGCTGCCCCTTCGCAGCGCGCCACCGGAACTCCTGGCCTGCATCATGGTGACCATGGCAGGTCTGCTGCTGGCATGCCTGAGCCTGCGGCGCAGCCTGGGTCTTGAGGAGCGCGCCCGCACACTGCACGGGCAGTTGCTGGCCGAACGCGAAGCACGCGCACAGTCCGAACAGGCATTGGCCGACAACCACGACGTCGTGTACCGCCTGGTACGCCAGAATGAAGACGTGCGCGACAGCGAGCGCACCCGGATTGCACGCGACCTTCACAACGAACTCGGGCGCCGCCTGCTGGTACTGCGCACCGAACTGGCCAGTCTGCATGACAGTGCCACCACTGCGCAGGCGCCGGCGCTGGCCAGTCGGCTGGAGCACGCGATCACGCACATCGACGGCGCGCTCGGCGCCGTGCGTGCGGTGACAAGTGGCCTGCGCGGATTCGGTCCCGGGGACGGCCTGCGCCATGCGCTCGAACGGTGCCTGGCCGAACACGCGCACCTGTACGGCATGCGCTACCGCTTCGAAGCCGGCATCGATCCCAGCTCGCGCGCGGGCCAGGATCGCGGCGCGCGGCTGGCCGTGTTTCGCGTGCTGCAGGATGTGCTCGCCACTGCTGCACGGGTCCAGCACGGTGAACTGCACGTGCGGCTGCTGGAAAACGCCGGTTCGCTGGGACTGGAAATCGATGGTTGCGCGAGCGCTGCGGACGAGGTCGCCTCATTGTCGGCGGAGCTGATCGACCAGATCCGCGCCATGGGTGGCGTCCTGCGCGTGATTTCCATCGCCGGGCATGCCGGCCGCTGGTCACTGTCACTCCCAGTCCAGAATCGCGCCGCCGAACTGGCCCCGGTTGCCTGACGCAATTCGCTGGCGCCAGGTACCTGGCGCAGTTACCTGGCGCAGTTACCTGATCCAGGTGCGACCGCACCACCGTGTACGTTAAACACAACGCTCGAACCTCCTTGCTAAAGATCAATAGCGTGTCTTGATGCAGGTAGCAGAATCGGTTCCTGACGGCAGCCACCTGGTTGCCGCAAACCGAAGCGCCACCAATCGCAGAGGACTGCTCATGATCAACACAAGCAGCAGCGCCGCCTATCCGACCATCCTGCTCCAGGATGTCGCCTTCGTCGGTCAGTTGATGGAAAGCCTGTCGGTACCGGTCTTCGTGCTCGATACCCATGCGCGCGTGACGATCTGGAACCGTGCCTGCGAGCACCTGACGGGCGTGGCAGCGACCGAGGTACTTGGCACGACCGACCATTGGCGCAGCTTCTATGACGTGCAACGCCCCACCCTGGCCGATCTCGTCCTGCGCACCCGCGGCGAGCCGCCCCGTGCGGGCGACAGCAATGACATCACGACTGACGACGGACGCACCCAGCCCGGCTTGTCCATCGAGAGCTGGTGCGACATGCCCCGCGCCGGCCGCCGCCGTTACCTGGCGGCCGATGCCAGCCCGATCTTCGGCGCCAATGGCCAGCTGTCGGCGGTGGTCGAAACACTGCGCGATCTCACCGATGAAAAGATGGCCCAGGCCGCGCTGGAACAACTGGCCACCCGCGACGGCCTGACCGGCCTGGCCAACCGGCGCTGCTTCGACGACACGCTGGAAGCGGAATGGGCGCGTGCCCTGCGCCAGATGCAGCCACTGTCGCTGTTGATGGTCGACGTCGATAATTTCAAGGCCTACAACGATGCACACGGTCACCTGGGCGGCGACGAATGCCTGAAGCGCGTCGCACGCGCGGTTGCCAGTGAAATGCGCGCCAACGACCTGGTGGCGCGCTACGGTGGTGAAGAGTTCGCCGTGGTGCTGCCGAACCAGTCGCTCAAGGGGGCAGCCATCGTCGCCGAGCGGATCCGCTCCCGGGTCGAGCAACTGCAGCTGCCGTGCTGCTTTGCCTCGGGCCACGTCACAGTATCGATCGGCGCGGCCACGGCCATCGCCGGCCCCGACAACCATGCGAACCAGCTCGTGGCCATTGCCGATGCCGCGCTGTACCGTGCCAAACATCTGGGACGTAATCGTATCAGCCTGCCGATGACCGAAGCGGCCTGAACGACCTGATACGGTTTCGTGTCAGCCCGTAAGGCGGACGGCTATGCCGTCCACCCTGCCCCGAGGCAACAGGCAAAAAAAAACGGCGCCCACTGGCGCCGTTTTCATTGGTACTTCCCTGGTGCGTGATGCGCTTAACGCATCATGCGTTCCCAGCCGTGACGAACTGCCGACTTCATCTTGTCCCAGGTCGACTGTTCACCCGGATAACGGTTGTCCCAATCGCTGCGCAGATCGGCTTCGACTTCGGTCCATGGACGGTTGCGGTACTTTTCTTCACGCGCCATCTCGGTACCGTAGTTATAGGCCGGACGGAATTCGTCGTATGCGCCACCGGTGCTGCCGTAGACCGAATTCCAGTGGTTGCGGTAGTAGACGTCGTCGTCATTGTCGTCGGTCATCTTGTCCCAGCCATGACGCACGGCATTCTTGACGCGATCCCAGGCCGACGGCTCGCTGCTGTCGCTGCCGGTGGTGGAAAATTCGCGGGTGCCGTCGATGCGGTTATCCCAGCCCGTGCGCAGGTCGGTCTCGACATCGTCCCATGGACGGTTACGGTACAGCTCGTTGCGGCGCATTTCGGTGCCGTACGAGTAGGCCGGCTTCAGGTCGTCGTACTTTTCGCCGGTCGACGCATAGGTGCTGTCGTAGTGGCTGCGGTATTGGTCGTCGTTGTCATCACCCGTCATGCGTTCCCAGCCGTGACGCACGGCCGCCTTCATCTTTTCCCAGGTCGATGGCTCGCCACCGGTGGCGTAACGGCTGTCCCAGTCGTTGCGCAGGTCGGCTTCGATATCGTCCCATGCACCATTGGTGTAACGGCCGCTGCGGGCAGCTTCGCTACCGTAGCTGTAGGCCGGTGCGTACTCGTCGTACGATGCGCCGGTGGTGGCGTAGGTGGTGTCGAAGTGATCGCGGTAATAGGTGTCGTCGCCGCTGTAACCGCCCATGGCGCTGCTGCCCGAGCCCGATTCGAAACCGGTTGACGCGCTCATGGCGGCATCCGACTGACCGCGCGAGAAAATGCGCACGCCATTGCGCTGCTTGTCGGTGAAGTGCGTGCCGGTGTTGCCGACGCTGGTATCGCGCTGCAGCGAATCGCCGCGGTCCACTGCGGTCGAGCCCTGGCGGATCGAGCCTTCCAGAGCCGAACCCTGGATTGCCGTGTCACGCAGGGTCGAGCCTTGCAGCGACGTGCCGCCGGTTGCGGTCAGGCCGCTCTGGCCCAACGGTTCCTGGTGCGTCGAGTTGGTCAGATCGGCCGTGCCGAGCGATTCCTGGTGCTGGAACAGCTGACGGTCGCCTGGATTGTCCAGCGACGGGATCGCGGCCGCTTGCACCGAGCCCGCGCCGGTCGGGGTCGACTGCGCCGACATCGACGATGCCTGCTGCATGCCGATCGTGCTGCCGGCGTGCATGGCGCCGCTGCTGAAGCCGGTCGAGGCCAGATCTGGCGTGCCGCTCGACGTTTCGTCGATGTCGGTCGGGCCGTAGCGTTCGACGATGTCGGCGCCGCGCTCGACTTCAGGCAGCGAACTGGCGACCAGCGTCAGCACATGGCGACCGCTGTTGACGGCGCCTTCGTAGCGATTGACGTGTTCAGCGTTATCGGAACCGAACAGGTCGCCGAAGAAATTCTTGATGCTGGCGGTGATGCCGGTGTCGCCGTCGGCGCTACGGGCGGTATCGAGGTCCGACGATGTGCTCAAGCTGTCGCTCTGGCCGATCGTGTCGGCTTCGGTCGACGACAACCGCACATCGGTGCGGGTAAAGCCCGACGACAGCAATTCGTTCAGTGCGTTCTGTGCATCCGTGCGGTTATCGAACACCGCGACGAGAGTATGTTGCATGGTCGTTCCTCCGAAAAATAGTGGATCTTGCGCGGGCGACGACGCCGCCGTTTCGTTCGCGCTATGTTGTCAACATTACTCTATTCTCGTTGAAACTCGCGCACCATTGACGAGCGGAAATTTAGCGACGCGCAGCGCATGCATGGCGCACTCAATCGCGCACTCATAGCGCACGCATGCAGAATGACAGCGCCATGACAGCAGAGTAGAAAAAGGAAGAAACCGCCTGGGAAGGATCAGGCGGTGTGCACACAGCGTGCGCTGGCAGCCGTGAGGACTCAGGCGAAGGGATTGTCGATGGTCTTGACGTCCGGCGGTGGCAACTGCGCTGGCAATTCACGCGCTTCCAGCGCGGCCACGATCTCGCCCAGCACGGCGTGCAGGCGGCGTGCATGTTCCAGACCCGGCACGTCGGCAGTCAGGTCGACGTCGCCCGACATCGTGATGCGGTCGAGCCGGTTTTCCAGCGTCAGGTCGCCGATGCCGATGACGTCGGCCTCATTGGCGAACGGGACAAAGCTGACCGGTTTTTTCTTGCTCATGGATCCTCCGTGTTATGAACGTTTCTTGGGTTGCTTGACCTTCGGCAAGCGCAGCATTCGCTCCTTTTGCTGCGTGCTCAACGATGGCAGCAATTCGATGCCGACGATGCGCTCGAGTTCGGCGACCGGCACGACATTGATCGGCGCATCGGCCCGGTTTTCCGTCAGCCAGGCGGCGCCCAGGCGCTGGCGCGGGCTGTAGACCACCTTGTACAAATGGGTCGGCACGATCACGTTGCCGACTTTTTTCAGGCTCGTGCCCAGGAACGCCGGACCGGTAATCACGTACAGTTCGCCTTCGGTCTTTGCCATCGTGCGCACGGCGCCCTCGATCGGCGCCCAGATCTTGCGGTTATGGTCGCGGTCTTGCGGGACCATGTTCGCCAGCGAAAAACTTTCACGCTGCGTGCGGCGATCGGGCATGTTCGCGTTCGGCGCCAGGTGGCCCCGATCAAAACCACTGCGGGCATAATCGGACAGCTCGGCGCGCTGGCCACGCGGCAGGCGCGTCTCGGCGTGGAATTTATCGTCGCGGTCGAGCCCCTGGGCACGCTTGAGATTATCGGCGCGCACATACTCGGCCGACCACAACGGCGTGCGGGTCACGCCCGAGTGCATGACGCCAAACACGCCGTAGCACAGCTCGCGTGTGGACACCGCCAGCTTCTTGTTCTGGATTTCCGGCAGGCGGCCATCGAGGTAGTGTACGGGACAACTGGCGGCCTGGACGGCAGCAGACGCGAGCAGCGCGCCAGCAAATGCGATCCGGGCGACGGTACTGGCAAAAGACAATCGGAACATGGTGATGACACAATCAAGGAAACAGCGGGCATTCTAGCCGAGCGACAATTCCCTGAGCATAAAATTCACGCCAGCCGGCGCGCCCCACGCGAACGGGTCCCCAGCGAACGGCTTCCCCGTGCTGCTGGACGTCAGCTGCCGGCCCACTGGAGAGCGCACGTTGTTCGAGAGCGCAGCCTGCTTTGGCGTGCGCCCTGCCCGCATGCGCTGCGCCATAATCGGCACACAGCAAACCCTCCATGGAGACCAAGATGACCGATCATGAACAACCAGAGCGCAAACCTGCCGGTGGCGAGCAGCAACGCTCCGAGAACCTGCTTCCGGGCGAAGAAGGTTTTGAAGACGGCCGCTTCGACGTTGCCGAAGAAGTCAGCCTCGAACAGCACTCCGACGAGGCGCGGCGGATCGGCCAGGCGCCGGGCAACGGCATTGCCGACGCACTCCCCGAGGCGCTGACAACGCCGGTACCGTCGCGACCGGTGCCGGACAAGACCTGACAGCAGCGGGCCCCGATGCCGTCCTGGGCCTTGTATCCGCCGATTTGGAGATTGACACAGTTCCGACCGCACATTAAATTGTCAGACTTAACACACTCGTCAGCCAGGCGCATGTTCACCGATCCGAACGAACGGCCAGACAGTCTCGATCGTCCCATCCTTAGTTGCATCTTGTTCATCTGCCAGCAAGCCGACGTCGATCCGGTCGTGACGCGTGTCGCGCGCGACCTCGGCCGGACAGTCCTTCACGCCACCTCGCTTGACCAAGGCCTTGCGCACGTGCGGCGCCAGGATTTTGCCCTGGTGCTGGTCGGCTACTCGGGCGACGCCGATGACATGCTGGCCGTCGTCGATGCGGTCCGCACCAACGCACGTTCGAGCCTGACGCCGATCGTTGCCATCGGCCTGCCGCTGCCGATGCCCATGCCGCAAGAAGCACTCTATGAAGCCGGCGTCATTGCCGTGCTGACCGAGCCCCTTTCGCCAACGATCCTGCGCGCCAAGGCGCGCTTCTACACGGCTGCCTTCGACACGCAGATCGAGCGGCGCCGCGCCGAAGCGGCGCTCGACGAGACCAGCCGGCGCCTGGCGCGCATCATCGAAGCCGCCGAGCTGGGCATCTGGTCGTGGGACATCGACGCCGATCGCGTCCAAGCCGATGAACGGGTGGCCGATCTGTTCGGCGTGTCCCGGCAAGACCGCTCCAGTGCGCCGCTGGCGCGCTACCTCGCCGCAATTCACCCCGATGACGTGGAGTCAACCACAAACGACATCAGCGCCGCAATTGCCGCGCGCAGCACCTACGGCGCGACCTATCGGCTCCGGCTGCCCGGTGGCGGCTGGCGCTGGGTGATGGCACGCGGGCACGTCGAGACCGATCTTCAGGGCAAGGCGCGCGTGGTGCGCGGCGTGATCATCGACACCACCCGCCAGCTCGAGGCCGAACAGCAACTGCGCGCCAGCGAAGAACGCTACCGCACCGTGTTCGACTCGATCGACGAAGGCCTGTGCGTGATCGACGTTTTGTTCGACGACGGCGGCAAGCCCTGCGACTACCGCTTCATTGAAACCAATCCCGCGTTCATCAAGCACACGGGCCTGGTGGACGCGGTCGGCAAGACCATGCGCGACTTCGTGCCGCGCCACGAACAGCACTGGTTCGATATCTACGGAAAGGTCGCCACCACGGGCGAACCGGTGCGCTTCGAGAATGAGGCCGAGGGCCTGGCGCGCTGGTTTGACGTGTATGCCATACGACTGGGGGGCCCGTACCCGCACCGTCTCGCGGTCCTGTTTACCGACGTGACCGAACGGCGCCGGTCGGACGCTGCATTGCGCCAGATGGCGAACGATCTGTCCGAGGCAAACCGGCTCAAGACCGAGTTTCTGGCCACGCTCGCCCATGAACTGCGCAACCCGCTGGCGCCGATCCGCAGCGGCCTGCAATTCATCCGGCGCGCACCGGGCGATGCCGCGGCCGTCAGTCGCGTGCACGAGATCATGGGGCGCCAGCTCGATCACCTCGTGCTGCTGGTCGACGACCTGCTGGACGTTGCCCGCATCCAGCGTGGCCAGG
Source organism: Oxalobacteraceae sp. CFBP 13730 (assembly GCA_014841835.1). Taxonomy (GTDB): domain Bacteria; phylum Pseudomonadota; class Gammaproteobacteria; order Burkholderiales; family Burkholderiaceae_D; genus Telluria. The sequence continues at coordinate 491,245 of JACYUQ010000002.1, forward strand.
TCGAGCTGCGCTGCGAGCCCGTCGATCTGGCCACGGTCATCGAGGCTGCGGTTGAAACGAGCATGCCGTTGATCCAGGCGGCGCGCCACGCCTTCGATTTACAGCTGCCGGGCACGCCGCTGCCGCTGATGGCCGATCCCACGCGCCTGACCCAGGTGATCAGCAATTTGCTCAACAACGCTGCGCGCTACACACCCCGGGGCGGGCGCATCGCACTGGCTGCCAGGGTTGAGGGCGACGAGGCGTTGATCACGGTGACCGATAACGGCATCGGCATCGCGCCCGATGCGCTGGAAGCGGTATTCAAGATGTTCACGCAGGTTGGCCAGGCGCAGCAGCCAGGCTCGGGCGGACTGGGCATCGGCCTGTCGCTGGTGCGCAGCCTGGTGGAACTGCATGGCGGCAGCGTGCGCGCTGCCAGCGCCGGCACGAATGCCGGCAGCGTATTCACGGTGCGCCTGCCGCTGGCCAGTGCACCCGCCCATCCCGTGCCGCCCGTACAGACTGCAGCGCCAGCCGAGGCGCTACCGGCGTCCAGCGTGCTGGTGGTCGACGACAACCGGGATGCGGCCGAGACCCTGGCCGCGCTGCTGTCCATGCTGGGCCACAGCGCACCGGTCGCGAACGATGGGCACCAGGCACTGCGCATGCTGCCAAGCTTGATGCCGGACGTCATCTTCCTCGATCTGGGTATGCCGGGCCTGTCCGGTTATGAGGTGGCCAGCGCCATCCGCGCCGATGCCCGTTACGCCGGCGTGCGCCTCGTGGCCTTGACCGGCTGGGGTGGCGAGAGCGACCGCGAACGCACCGCGCAGGCCGGCTTCGACGCGCACCTGACCAAGCCGACCACGGTAGAAGCGATCGAACACGTGCTCAGACAGATCACGTGAAAGACCGGTCTGCCGGCTGGCAGGTGAGCGTGGAGAGCACCACGTAAAAAGGGCCGGTGTCCTGCGACACCGGCCCTTCTTTTCGTACCTGCTGCCGCGTTTAGCCCGCGTTGGCCACCGCGACCAGGTCCGGCGTGCTTGGCACGGCTTCCTGATTGGCGGCGAAGAAGCGCTCGACCTTGTTGCTGCGCTCGGCGCTCTCGATCAGCGCGTGCATGCTGCTGGCAGTCAGATCCCACGATGTGCCGGCCACGACGTCGCGCATGCGCGCTGCCATGGTGGCACGGGCCTCGGGTGTCAGCGCCAGCTGGCGTTCGCAGGCCGCGATGAAGTCAGCGTGCGATTCGGCGATCTCGACCACGTCACCGTATGGCACCTTGACGTCGGTAATTGGCGTCGAGACCGACGGCAGTTCGGCTGCCATGTACTCCAGCACCTTGGTCGGGCTGATGAACTTGGTCGAGTCGTTGATCGCGAACGGCAGCAGGCAAACGTCCCAGCCGGCCAGGAACTGTGGCAGCTCGTTGTAGGTGCGCTGACCCATGTAATGCACATTGGCTTGCTTTGGCAGCGTTGCCGGATCAATCTTGACGACAGGACCCACCAGAACGATCTGCCATTCGGGATGCGCATCGGCCATGCTGGAAACCAGATCGACGTCGAAACGCTCGTCGATCACACCGTAGAAGCCAAGGCGTGGGGGCGCGATGTGGGCCTGGTCCGGATGCGAGATCGCGGTGTCCTGCGCCTGGCGGAAGTGGCCGGCATCGACGCTGCTCGAGAAGCAGTGGGCGTTGGCGTGGCGGTCGCGCTTGGACTGGTACAGGCTCGGGCCACCGGTGAACACGACGTCGGCGATATTGAGGAGCGCGCTTTCACGCTGCAGCAGCTGCTTCGGCGCATTCTTGAACATCGCCAGCTCGTCCATGCAGTCGTAGATCACCTTCGATGGCTTCAGACCCTGCAGCAGCGGGAGCGCCATTGGCGTGTAGAACCACACGACCGGCTCTTCACCGGCAGGCACCAGGTCAGCCAGCAGGGTCTGCATGGTCGGCAACTGGTCATCGTGGAAACCCCACTGGTGAATCGGCGTATGCGGACGGCACACCGTGATGTTGTCAGCGACTTCCATCTTTTCCAGGCGCGCTTCGCCATCGGTGTGCATCGGCTCTTCGACGAAGAGAATCTTATAGTGTTGAGCCAGACGTGTCATCAGATGCTGAGGACGTTGAAACACGAAATCCCAGCGGAGATGGCAGAACACGATGAGGGTCGGCATGTGAGTTTTCCTTTTCGCCTTGGTGGCGCTATAGTTGTTGGTGATTGTGCAGCCGGACGGTTCTTCTCTCTGTTCTGGGACCACCGCTACCTGCGCGCGGGAACCTGGCCGGACGAGTGGATCGTAACATGCAATTTTCTTAATTTTTTGATTTGTGCAGAGCAATATTTCAATGAATGTAACGCGACATTGGGTCGTTTCTGTCGAGCGTCATAGGAAAGCACGTAGTTTCACACCATTTTCTGTCAGCGGCGTCCTACAACGCGACAGGAAGTTACACTACGAAGAGACGTGAACATCTTGACGTGGAACACTGAAAGTCACCCGCGAAAAGCGCCGGGCCACGCTGGTTGCAGCGCACCATGAGTCAGTAATTCCAGTACTGTGGAGTACCCGGATGCACCGGCCGGTGCACCCCCGGGGGCGTATCTGGTTCAGCCCGGCTGGTAAGGTTCGGCGCCTTCCGCATGCCCGTCGTCGCTGAATCCGGCGGCAATTGACACGCCTTCCAGACCGAGCGAGAGCAGCGCGTCACACAGCTCGTCGACCTCGAGCACCAGATCGGCAGCCAGATCAACCGGTTTCTCGACGCTGCCCCATGGCCGGCCGCCGTCGAGCGCGTACAGGTTCGCGCGCAGCAGGATGTGCTCGCCCATATCGATGGGTGCAATGGTTGCATGCACGGCATCCGGCGCCAGGTCCTTGGCCAGCAGCAGGCCCTTGATCTCGGCCAGTACGCCGAGCGTGGCCAGCTCGGCCACGCCCTGCTCCTTGGCGCCGTAGAACAGATCCTGGTACAAAAAATTGACTTCCAGCTGCGCCGGATCGGCCGCCAGGCAGCGCGCCACCAGCGGTGCGACGGCGACGGTCCAGTCACGGTAGCGGTCCATGCGCGCAGCGAAATACGCGTCGCTGCCCGCCTCGTCCTTCGGAATCCGGTAGAACGCATCGTCACTGCGCTTGAACGAAAAACCGAGCAGGAAACGCAGCTCGAGCGCAGTCTCGTCCGGTGCAAAAGGCTCGCCGGTCCAGCCACGCATGCTCGCTGCAATGGTCGGGGCGGGCTGCAGCTTCTTTTCCATCAGCGACGCGGCGGCTTCGCGCAGCATCTCATGCAGTGTGCCGTAGGCAATGTGATCGATCTCGCCCAGATCGAACGCGTGCTGGAGCAGGATCACGCGCGCATCGGGGCTGTCCAGGCCGCCATCCTGGAAGCTGGCGACCAGCGCCTCGAATGCGGCCTCGTCCTGGAACGTCTGCTGCGCCACCAACCCGCCCTGGCTGCGCACGAACAGCGGCACCATGAAGGCATCGATATCATGCTCCGGGCTGCCATCTCGGCCCACGCGCAGCGTTGCCGCTTCTTCGTCGATGCACCCGCGCAGTACGCGGCAGGCCAGCGGATCCGTGTAGCGGGCCAGCTCGATCGCCTCGTACAGCACCTCGTCGCGCTTCTTGCGCACCGCCTTGCGCACGGCGATGGCCAGCTGTTCGCGCCGGGCGTCGTCGGGTTCGCTAGATCCCAGGTCTTCACGCTCGGCAATTTCGAGCGCCAGGTCGGCCATTTCCTGGGCCTGGGCATTGGTGTCCGGTTCGCGTGTGTTGTTCGAGGTGCGGGGCACCGGACGCTTGTTTTTTGGCATGTCTGAATTGTAAGAATGAAGGTGAACGAAGAATCGAGCTGGCATGGTAACACTGCGGGTTGGCCCCTGACAGCTGCCTTTGGCCCGACACGCAGCGCCATCGGCAATGATATGCTTCGCCCTACCGAAATTTGCAGGATCACCATGCTCGACCGCTTCTTCCAACTCAGCGCCAACAAGACGACCATCCGTACCGAACTTACCGCGGGCCTGACTACCTTCCTGACGATGGTCTACATCATCTTTGTCAATCCATCGATCCTGGGTGACGCCGGCATGCCGAAAGAATCGGTATTCGTCGCCACCTGCCTCGTCGCCGCCGCCGGCACCGCAATGATGGGGCTGTACGCCAACTACCCGATCGCGATGGCGCCGGGCATGGGCCTGAACGCCTACTTCGCTTACGCCGTCGTACTTGGCATGGGCATCCCGTGGCAGGCGGCGCTGGGCGCGGTGTTCATTTCCGGGTGCCTGTTCATTCTCGTCACGATGGTCGGCCTGCGCGCGATCATCGTGGACGGCATTCCGCGCTCGATGCGGGTCGCAATCACGGTCGGTCTGGGCATGTTCCTGGCGCTCATCGCGCTCAAGAACGCCGGCATCGTCGTTGCCAGCGAGGCCACGCTGGTCAAGGCGGGCGATCTGCACCAGCCCGCCCCGCTGATGGCCGTGCTGGGCTTTTTCGTGATCGTCGCGCTGGACCGCCTGCGGGTGCGCGGGGCGATCCTGATCGGCATCGTGCTGGTGACCGTGCTCAGCTTTTTCTTCGGCGGCAATACCTACCAGGGCGTGTTCTCGCTGCCCCCGTCCATCTCGCCGACGCTGTTCGCGCTCGATATCCCGGGCGCGCTGGCGGCCGGCATCCTGAATGTGGTCCTGGTGTTCTTCCTGGTCGAACTGTTCGATGCGACCGGCACCCTGATGGGCGTGGCGCGTCGCGCGGGCCTCTTGGTCGAGGGCAAGATGGAACGCCTGAACAAGGCGCTGCTGGTCGACAGCGGCGCGATCGTCGCCGGCAGCATGCTGGGCACGTCGAGCACGACCGCCTACATCGAGAGCGCGGCCGGTGTGCAGGTGGGCGGCCGCACGGGCCTGACCGCGCTGACCGTTGCAGCGCTGTTTCTGGCCTGCCTGTTCATCGCGCCGCTGGCTGCGGTGGTGCCGGCCTACGCCACCGCACCCGCGCTGCTGTTCGTCGCCTGCCTGATGCTGGCCGATCTGGGCGACGTCGACTGGAGCGACACCACCGAGAGCATCCCGGCGGCCGTCACCGCGCTGGGCATGCCGTTTACCTACTCGATCGCCGAGGGCATTGCCTTCGGTTTCATCAGCTACGCCGTGCTCAAGCTGCTTACCGGCCGCGCCCGTGAGGTGAAGCCGGTGGTCTGGGTGATCGCCGGATTGTTTGCGTTCAAGATCGCCTACGTCGGCGCGTGATTGTGCAGGCAATGCGTTAGGCGCAGTCAATGTTAGGTGTTGATGACGCCGATTACGATACCGAGCAATTGCTCAGCGGAACGAACCCGCCCGCCATCCAGGGCCCAGCGCCAGCCCAGATAATTGGGCAGATAGCGCGATGCCACGCCGCGAAAGCCCCGTAGCCAATCCTTGAAGCGCCCGTGGTAGGCGTTCACGTTCTGCACATGGATGGCACGGCTACCCACCTGCCTGACGCGCACGCCTGCGCGCAGATTGACCGTCAGGTGCGCGATCCTGTGCTTGCGTGCAAATGCCCGGTACGCGCCGTGGCTGTCGCTGACCAGCAGCGCCTGCGGATCGAGCCTGGGTAACAAATCGCGTTCGAGTTGGGCGGCCGTCAGTGCGCCACGACCAGTCACCGCATCAACGGTGCGACCATCCCGGTCACGCGCCACCAGAATGCAATCCAGATGCCGGGAAATCCCACGCCTGGGCGCCTGCTCGCCCCGCCGGCGTGGCGGGCGATCAAGCGAGCGCGAGCCTTTTTGCGATTCGAGAAGGAACGTCTCATCGGCCTCGACGATACCGTTGAGCGCTGCAGGCCGGTCGAGCTTGGCCCAATCCAAAAAGCGGTGGCGCCACCGAAAGGCGGTATTGCGGTGCACGCCGACCCGGTCGGCACCCCTGCGCACGGACAGCGAATCGAGCAGTACTTGTGAATACGCGAGCCATTTGGTCTTGAGCCTGAGTCGCGCCAGTGGCGTGCCTGTCAGATCGTTGAACGTACGGCCGCAGGCACAGCAGCGAAAGCGTTGCAGGTCGTTGGCAAACCCGTGCCGGTGGCAGCGCGCATCCCCACACCGGGGACAGCAGCGCCCCGGCCCCCGGGCCTGAGCGATGAGTGCAACGACCTGATCGAGGCCAGCTGCGGGATGCAGGGCATCGAGCACCTTTTGGCGCTGCGGCATGTTCAGCGACGGCAAGCCGGCGAACCAGCGCTTGAAACGCGGCGCTTTCATGATCGACTCCTGGCGGTGGGGACTGGGATTGGACCCCAGCGCCACTCATCAGTTCAACGCTCTGCTCTATTTAACGTTGACTGCGCCATGCGTTACAATATCGGTCAACTCGCGGCAACGTAGCTGCCGCGCACGATTCACGAACGATGGGCCGGTTGCCCTGCACAAGTCCGGCGGTGCGGTGCGGTCCACGCTTCTCTACGGATGCTGATGAAACTATCCCCGATCCTGGCGCTGCTTCTTGTCAGCGTCCACGGCGCGGCCAACGCGGCCCCCGATCTGCCCCAGGTTGGCGACGTCCACGCGCCCTTGAAAGTCATGATGCCGGCGATTCCCGATGGTGGCTGGTTCACATCGGCCGAGCTCGGTGCGATCAATACCTCCGGCAATACCAGCGGCACGTCGGTGACGGGCAAGATCGACGCCCGCCACGAGACCTCGCAGTGGAGCCATGAATTCATTGCCAGCGGCTACTTCAAGGAAGACGAGTACGAGAACGAAGAAGGCGAGCTGCAGCGCACGCGCTCGGCCGAGCGCTGGGCCACGTCGGCCAAGGCCTCGTTCAAGCTGCTGGGCGACGGCCGCCGCGCCTTCATCCTTGGCTCGCACGTCAACGACAAGTTCGGCGCCTATGTACGCTACTCGTCGCTGTCGGTCGGTTACGGTTCGCGCTGGTACACGGCGCCGGACAAGACGCTCGACGTCGAGATCGGCCCGGGCTACTTCAACGGCAAGCGCGAAACGGATGAAGAAGAAGACGGCCTGACCGTGCGCGGCGCAGCGCAGTTCCGCTGGCAGGTGAGCCCGTCGGCATTCTTCGCGCAGACACTTGCTGTCGAGAAAGGCACGTCGAACACGCACTCGGTGGCCGAAACGTCGCTGTCGACCAAGATCAATGGCAGCATGCAGATGAAGGCAGGCTTCAGCGTGCGCAATGACAGTAGTGTGCCCGAAGACAAGAAGAACACGGACACCCAGACCTCGCTGACGATGGTCTATTCCTTCTGATTTTTCAGCGCCAACCCAGCTCCAGCGCAGCGCCGTCGTCCTGAACGACGGCAAAACCGCATGCCGCATACAGCGCGCGCGCGGCGCCATTCTCCGCGTGCACGCGCAGCGTCATCGCGCGCTGCCCCAGACACGCGGCCTGGAGCGCCACCAGCACCGTGCGCGCGACACCCCGGCGGCGCATCGGCTGCGCCACCGCCAGATCAACCACGCGCAGCATATCGTCCGTCCAGTTCAGCACCACCCGCCCCACCGCGTGCGCGCCATCGGCAAGCAGCCAGGTCTCGGCTGAGGGATAGCGCCGCGCGTAGTCCTCAAGCTGAAGCTGCTGCTGGTGCCGCGCGATGCCCTCGATCACGCTGCGCGGCACCGGCAACGCGCCCAGGTCGGGCCGCGTTGCCAGGTACAGCGCGGCCAGAAACGGCGCATCGGACGCGCCCGGCGCGCGCCCGGTCAGGGCGCCGAAACGGCGTTCGGTCACGCCGCCCCGGTGCGCGGCATCAGGCTTTTGGCCATGATCAGCGCTGCCAGGCTGATGAGGGCCGCGCCGCTCAGGTAGTAGCCGACAAATTCGAGCCCGTAGTTCGTGCCCAGCCACAGCGCGATGTACGGCGCGGCCGAGGCGCCCAGGATGCTGGCGAAGTTGAACGTCAGCGACGCGCCGGTATAGCGCACCTCGGGCGGGAACAACTCGGCCAGCAGCGTGCCCAGCGGCCCATACGTGAAGCCCACCAGGCACATGCCGAGCACCATGAAGGCGCCCACCGACCACGCACCTCTCGCCCCGAACAGCGGCCCGTACAGCAACCCGAAGACGGCAATGGCCCCGCTCACCAGCATCATCGCGGTACGCCGCCCGCGCCGGTCGGCCAGCAGCGCCGACAGCGGAATGGTCAGCGCGAAGAACAATACCGAAAACAGTTGCAGCAGCAGAAATTGCTGGCGCGTGTAACCGAGTTTCGCCGTACCCCAGCTCAGCGCGAACACCGTCATCAGGTAGAAGATGACAAAGGTCGACAGCGCAATGAACGTGCCCAGCACCAGCGCGCGGCGATGGTCACGCATGACGGTCACGACCGGCACCTTGACCCGCGCCTTGCTGTCCAGGACCTTCTGGAAGTCGGGCGTCTCGGTGATCTTGAGGCGAATGTACAGACCCACGCCGACCAGCACCGCGCTGGCCAGGAACGGAATGCGCCAGCCCCAGGCAAAGAAGTCTTCATCGGTCATGACTTCGCCGAGCAGCAGGAACACGCCCCCGGACAGGAAAAAGCCGATCGGCGCGCCCAACTGAGGAAACATGCCGTACCAGGCGCGCTTGCCGGGCGGCGCATTCTCGGTCGCGAGCAGCACCGCCCCGCCCCATTCGCCGCCCAGTCCCAGGCCCTGGCCGAAACGACACAGCGCCAGCAGCAGCGGCGCGGCCACGCCGATCTGCGCGTAGGTCGGCAACAGGCCGATCAGGATCGTCGACAGGCCCATCGTGAGCAGCGCCGCAACCAGCGTCGCCTTGCGGCCCACGCGGTCACCGAAGTGCCCGAACACGGCCGAACCCACCGGTCGTGCAAAGAAGGCGATGGCAAACGTGGCGAGGGATTGCAGCATCGCGGCGCCGGGATCGGCGGTCGGGAAGAACAGGCGCGGAAACACCAGCACCGCAGCGGTGGCGTAGATATAGAAATCGTAGAACTCGATCGTGGTGCCGATCAAGCTGGCAAACAGGACGGTACGGGGCTTGTTGGCGGTGACAACGCTCATGCGACCGCCATGGCCAGTGCTTCGCTCACGGCGCCGGCATCGGCCGGGCGCACCACGCGCGCGACCTCCTGGCCATCCTTGAGCACCACCACCGTGGGCCATAGCTTGACGCGGAACGAGCGCCCCAGTGGCCGGCCGGGACCGTCCTCGACCTTGAGGTGGCGGGCGGCCGGATACGCGGCCAGGGCCTGGGCAATGACGGGCGCCGCGGCGCGGCAATAGCCGCACCAGTCGGTGCCGAAGTCGAGGACGACGAGACCCGGTGCGCCATCGATCTCGGCGCGCTCGGGCTGGTGGGTAGCATAGGGTGCGGACATGCGGGTCTCCTGGTATGGGCCATGTATTTGGCATGCATTGGCCTTGTCAATAGCATAAGCCTACCCGAAAACGCGGCGCCAGCCTATCGGGGTTGCTACTGACGCAGGGCAGCCCTGGGTGTGTCACCGAACGGACCGTGCAGGCAAATGCCGTCAGGCTGACTTTATATGCAATCTGCTATCCAATTCGAAAGGCCATATCGATGAACATGCCATCACAACAGCAAACACCACCGGGCAGCGAAGCCGCCCTGCATCCAAAAGCCGATCACGGCGAAACGACCTACCGCGGCGCCGGCCGCCTGCAGGACAAGGCCACCGTGATCACGGGCGGCGACAGCGGCATTGGCCGCGCCGTGGCGCTGGCGTATGCACGTGAAGGCGCCGACGTGCTGATCTCGTACCTGAACGAGCACGACGATGCCAGGGAAACGGCGCGCCTGGTCGAAGAAGCGGGCCGGCGTGCGATCCTGGTGCCGGGCGATCTGGCCGATCCAGCGCATTGCCGCGCGATCATCGAGAAGGCAGTGGCCGAATTCGGGCGTATCGACGTGCTGGTGAACAATGCCGCCTTCCAGATGAGCCACGAAGCCATCGAGGACATCCCGGATGCCGAATGGGACTACACGTTCCAGGTGAACATCACCGCCATGTTCCACTTGTGCAAAGCGGCCGTGAAGCACATGCCGCGCGGTGCGTCGATCATCAACACCACGTCGATCAACTCGGACAAGCCGAAGCCGACACTGCTGGCCTACGCCACGACCAAGGGCGCGATCGCCAACTTCACGGGCGGCCTGTCGCAGCTGCTGGCCGACAAGGGAATCCGTGTCAACTCGGTCGCCCCGGGCCCGATCTGGACCCCTTTGATCCCGTCGACCATGCCGGCGGACGAAGTGGAGAGCTTCGGCGACGAGACGCCGATGAAGCGCCCCGGCCAGCCAAAGGAAGTGGCGCCCGTGTTCGTGATGCTGGCCTCGGATGAGGCGAGCTATATCTCCGGCGCGCGCATTGCCGTCACCGGCGGCACGCCCATTCTGTGATCGTCAGCACCGATCGCCGGCGCTGATCCCCACGACGCGCGTGCACGCTGGTTTGCCCGGCTGCACGCACACGTCGGTTTTACGCATCCAACTATTAACTTAAGTACAATGCGCGCTCGCCCGGTGGGGCATCCGGCCTTCACCGGATGCTGTCTTCCCGCCGCGCCTGTTGCCGACCATCGATGAAAACCCGCACATACCTGTTCCTGATGGCAGGCGCGATCTTGCTTCCGGTAGCCATTGCCTCATGGATCGGCCTGTCCATGCTGCTCGACTGGGAGCGTGACTCGCGCCTGCGCAGCGTTCGCGAAATGGCCCGCGCCACGGCGTTCCAGATCGATCGCGAAATCGCCGCGGCCGAAGCGTCGCTGCGCAGCATCGCCTATTCGGAATGGATGCGTCAGCACGACTATGCACGCCTGCACAGCTGGACCTCGAGCACGAACGACGGTAGTGCGCAGTCATGGACCGTGCTGTACGACAGCAGCGGCCGTGAACTGTTCACCACACAGGCGCCGATGGGAACGAAGATGCTGTCGCAGACCCGCGACTGGTCGAATCAGGTATCGCCCGCCGGCGGCACCCTGGTGTCGGGCTATTTCATCGACGAATATTCGGGGCGCCCGGCGGTCGCAGTCAGCGTGCCTGCGCCGCTCGAGGACGGCCAGTACAACATCGTCAGCCAGATCTTCGACGTGCGCTTCTTCGAACGCATCCTGCGCCACGATGCCATCGGTGACGACTGGAAGGTCGGCATCTTCGACCGCAACGGGCTGGCCATCATGCGCAACCGCGGATCGGACACGCTGGGCCAGCCGATGGGCGCCGATTTCCTCGCCGCCACCCGCGCCGCGAACCACGGCGTGTTTCGCCACATGACGCAGGACGGGCGCGATGTCTACGGCGTGTTCACCCGCTCCAAAAGCAGCGACTGGACCATCGTCATCGGCGTACCGGTGGCGCAGATCGAAGCGGCTGCGCGCACGGCAACCTGGTATGCCGCGCTGGTGCTGGTGCTGCTGCTCGGTCTGGCCGTGGTGGTTGCCCTGTACCTTGGCCGCACGCTCGAGCGCGCACTGAGTCAGGCCGCCGCGGCGGTCAAACTGCTGGCTACCGGCGCCATCGCCCTGCCCGCCCGCACCCGGGTCGACGAAGTCGATGCGCTGGTCGAAGGCCTGGCCACGACCAGCGAAGCGCTGGTGCGCGAAAGCCAGGTACGCAGGTCGCTGCAGGACGAACGCGAGCAGCTCCTGGTCAGCGAGCAGCACGCGCGCCGACTGGCGGAAGCCCAGAGTCGCGCCAAGGATGATTTTCTTGCGATGCTGGGCCATGAACTGCGCAACCCGCTGGCGGCGATCTCGGGCGCGATGTCCGTGCTGGACATGCCGAACCTCAAGCCGCACATCGCCGCCAATGCACGCGCCATCAGCCGGCGCCAGATGCGCCACCTGACCTGCATCGTGGATGATCTGCTCGACGTGCAGCGCATCCTGTCGGGCAAGATCGTGCTGCACCGCGCCCGTATCGATCTGGCAGCGATCGTGCGCAGCAGCGCCGACGCCAAGGCCCTGGTCGACGCCGGCGACCACGCGTGGACCATCGAAGCGATCCCCGACGCCTGGGTGGATGGCGACCATACGCGCCTGGAACAGGTGGTCGACAACCTGCTGCACAATGCGGTCAAGTACACCCCGAAAGGCGGCCAGGTCGCCGTGCGCGTCTGGCGCGACGGCGACCATGTGGCGCTCAGCGTCAGCGACACCGGCGTGGGCATTGCCCCCGAGTTGCACCCGGTGATCTTCGACGTGCTGGTGCAGGGGCCGACGAGCATCGACCGTGGCCAGGGTGGCCTCGGCCTGGGCCTGGCGCTCGTCAAGCAACTCACCGCACTGCATGGCGGCACCGTGGCCGTGCACAGCGATGGCCCCGGCAAGGGCAGTTGCTTCGTCGTGCGCGTGCCGGCTACGGCGTGATCCGTTCCCACACATAGACGCCCGCGTCGGCCGGCAAGCCGGTCTGCAGACGATTGTCCTGCAGGCGCCAGGTGCGCAGCGCCGGCAGATCCTGCGCCAGGCGCGTGCCGATCGCATCCGGTGGACACATGGCGCGGGTCGTCGCGACCGGTCCCATGCTCAGCGTGCCGCCCATCGCATCGGTGGCCACCGCCTGCCACGGACCGTTGCCGCGATTGCAGTCGAGCTTGACCGCCAGTCGGCCGTCCTTGTTGAACGTCAGCGTGAAGCCGTCCGGCGTGCCGGGACGCAAGGCCTGGCTGCCGTCGTCGTTCGACTGGAATGATGCAAGGCGCCAGCTCGTGCCTTCCAGCGATGGGGCTGCAGACGGGTTGCCAGACATCGCAGCAGTCGAGCTGGCGGGCGTGCTCGAGCACGCGCCCAGAGCGAGGCTGACGGACAGGATACAAAGCGTTGAACGCATGGTCGATTCTCTCCAAAAAATGTAGGCGCCCAGAATATCGCATCTGTGCCCAATGATCCGCCCCGCAGGCTGGGAATCGGGCAAAGCGTCCCCACCTGACTGATATCACCTTGTCAATACGAGACCGCTATGCGAATCTTCCTGCGCACCCTCGTGGTGGCCATCATCCTGTTACTGGGATATGCGTTGCTGCAACCAACGATCGAACGGGCGCTCTACACGATGCGGCTGGCCTCGATGCCCAAACCGACGGCGCTGCCGGTACCGGTGGACGGCGTGCGCGAGCGCGCGCTGCGCGACACCTGGGGCGGCGCGCGCAGCGAAGGCCGCAAGCACGAGGGCATCGACATCTTCGCCAAACGCGGCACGCCGGTCCTGTCGAGCACGGAAGGAATCGTGACGCAGGTCGGCACCAACCGTCTCGGCGGGCTGGTGGTCTGGGTCACGGGTCCGGGCGGCCAGCGCCATTATTATGCGCACCTGGACCGCTATGCCGATGTCGAGGCCGGCATGCGGATCGAGGCCGGCCGCGTGCTGGGCTATGTCGGCAACACGGGCAACGCGAAAGGCACGCCGCCGCACCTGCACTACGGCATCTACGAGACGGGCGGCGCGATCAACCCGTATCCGCTGCTGCGCGCTGAACCGGTGCCGGACACGCCGCCTGCTACCGCGATGGAGAAGAAGCAGGCACCCCGTCGCCCGGCGGAATCGGCGTCGGCGGCAGCTGGCCGCTAGACGGCGGCGGGCCCTCGACCGGCGGTCCGGTCACCTCGACCGCCTCTTCCTGCTGGATCTGCACCGGCTGCTGCAGGGCGTCCAGCTGATCGGCGCGCGAGCCCGGCGCCAGTTCGATCGGGGCTTCCTCGAAGATCTCTTCTTCGGGCGCTTCTTCATAGCGACGCGGCTCCGGACGTTTGCCGCCCGGCAGCAGGGCCGCCGCATCCAGGCGCTTGGATTCGAGCGCGCCTTTAAAGAAATCACCCACCAGCAGCGCCGCATTGTGACCGCCCTGCCCCCAGTACGTGCTGCGGATGGCCACGCGGTTGTCATTGAAGCCCACCCAGGCGCCAGCCACCAGATTCGGATGCATCATGATGAACCAGCCGTCCGCATTGTTTTGCGTGGTGCCGGTCTTGCCGGCGACGTCGCCGTAGATGCCGAAACGGCTGCGCACGCCGGCGCCCGTGCCGCGCGTGACGACGCCGCGCAGCATGTCGATCAGGGTCAGGGCCGATTGCTGCGACATGGCGCGCTCGGGCGCGCTGCCGCCGAAGTCGGCAATGACGTTGCCGTCGCGGTCTTCGATGCGGCGTACGAAAATCGGCTTGCGGTATTCGCCCTGCGCCGCGATGGTCGCGTAGCTGCTGACCATTTCCAGCAGCGTCACCGGGCTGGTGCCCAGCGCCAGCGCCGGCACGGCCTCGAGCTTGCTTTGGCGGATGCCCAGCCGCTGCGCCAGGTCGATGATCGGCTGCAGGCCAACGTCCTTGCTCACCTGCGCGGTGATCGTGTTCTTGGAGTAGATCAGGCCATCGCGCATCGACATCGCCCGCCCCGTATTGCCGCTCATGTCGGTCGGCTTCCAGACGCTGCCATTGGCGCCGCGGAATGACTGCACGACGTCGCGGTACATCTTGTCTTGGGGGATGCCCCGTTCGAGCGCGGCGCCGTACACGATCGGCTTGAACGTCGAGCCCGGCTGGCGCGCGGCCTGGGCCACGTGATCGAACTGGTCGCGCTCGAAATCGCGGCTGCCGACCCAGGCCCGGACTTCGCCGTTGGCCGGGTCGATCGCGACAAAGCCGGCTTCCAGGCGCGACTTGGCGCTTTTCAGATCGGCCATGAAGCCGCGGTCGGCCTTGATGCGCTTGAGAGCCTCGGCCGGCGCTTCGCCGCCCTCGACGGCATTGCGGTAGGCGCCGGTCTCGCGCACGAACGCGTCGAGCTCGCGCCCGTGCGTGATCCAGTAGTACGAGAACGGGTCGACATTGCGCCGCATCGACGTGTACATGCCACCTGACGTCGAGCGCGGCACATTGGGATTGGCCCATTCGACGTCGGCAATGGCCTGCAGCATGTCGGCCTGGCGCTTGACCGCGCGCTCGGCGTCCGCCTGCAAGGCAGAATCCAGCGTCGTGCGCACCACGAGGCCATCGAGCTGCAGGTTCACATCGTTCTCGTCGGCCCAGTCGAGCAGCCACTTGCGCACGTAGGCGCTGAAGTGGTTGTCCTTGCCGCTGCGGTCCGGCAGGCGGGCAAAGTGCAGGCGCAGCGGGCGTTTGATCAGCGCCGCATAGCGCCGGTCGTCGAACGCGCCATGCTTGCGCATCTGGCCCAGCACGACATTGCGACGCGCGAGCGAGCGCACAGGATTGGCCACCGGATTATAGTAGTGCGTGCCCTTGAGCATGCCCACCAGCGTGGCCGACTCGAGCACATCAAGCTTGAGCGCGGGTTTGTTGAAATACGTGCGCGAGGCCATCTCGATGCCGTAGGCGTTGTACAGGAACGGGACCGTGTTCAGGTAGGCCTCGAGAATCTGGGTCTTGCTGTAGGTGTTCTCGATCTTGATCGCGGTGATCAGCTCTTTCATCTTGCGGTTGATGCTGCGCGCCCGCCCGATCTCTTGCGGGAACATATTGCGCGCCAGTTGCTGCGTGATCGTCGAGCCGCCCTGCGGGGTGCCCTTGATGCTCGACCACAGGGCGCCGCCCACGCGCCGAAAGTCGATGCCGTGGTGATCGTAGAAGCGATGGTCTTCGGTCGAGATCAGCGCCTTGACCACGTGCGGCGAGATCTGCGACAGCTTGACGCGTTCCTGCAAGCCCTGCTCGAAAGTGCCGAGCGACTTGCCGCCGGCGTCCAGGATCACGGTCGGGCGCGACTGGCTGGCCTGCTCCAGGTCGTCGATGCCAGGCGTCAGCGGTATCAGGATCAACAGCCAGGCCAGGATCGCCATCAGCCCGGCCGCCATCGACCACAGGGCGATCAGCGCCAGTTTGACCGGCAGCGGCCGCCCGTGCAGGCGCTGCTGCGCGCCCGAGCGAAGCGCACCGGCCCCGGTGCGGGCCCCGGCAAATAACCGCCGGGCGAGGCGCTGCAGGCGTTGCTGAAGGGTCGGCGCAGGCGTGCTGTCCGGGTTGTCATCGTTCTGGTGTTGGTCCACGCGCTGTTCCTGCCTGCTCAATCTGTCAATTCGGCAAGTATAGCCGACAGGTGGCCCGGGCCCGGCGCGCCATTGCCTCATGCGGCGCTGGCATGGGGCTCGATGTGGCCGGCGCGCAGCAGCGCCTCGATCCGCTCCACGGTCTGCGGGCGGCTGTAGACATGGCCCTGCACCTGGTCGCAGCCGGCGCCACGCAGAAAGTCGAGCTGTTCGATCGTCTCGACACCTTCGGCAATGACATGCATGCGCAGGCCATGGGCCAGCGAGATGATCGCGTCGACCAGCGCCGCGCCATCGGCGCTGGCCAGCATGTCCTGCACGAACGAGCGGTCGATCTTGAGCACGTCGACCGGCAGGCGCTTCAGGTACTGCAGGCTGGAGTAACCGGTGCCGAAGTCATCGATCGACAGCGTCACGCCCATGCGCTTGAAGCAGTGCATCGTGTGGATGGCCGACTCGATGTCGCCCATCATCATGCTTTCAGTCAGTTCGATCTCGAGCGAACCGGGCGGCAGGCCGGTCTCGCGCAGCACGCGCTCGACGCCCGCCATCAGGTCGGGCTCGGCAAACTGGCGCGCTGACAGGTTCACGGCGATCCGCAGTGGCCCCAGTCCGCCACGCTGCCAGTGCCGGTTCTGGCGGCACGCCGTCTGCAGCACCCAGGCGCCGATGGGCACGATCAGACCGGTCTCTTCGGCCAGGCCGATGAAGCGCTCCGGCTCGATCGTGCCCAGTTGCGGGTGGCGCCAGCGGATCAGCGCCTCGGTGCCCACGACGCGACAGGTGGCCAGGTCGACCTGGGGCTGGAAATGCAGCGTGAATTGCTGCTCGTGCAGCGCGTGACGCAGTGCGCTTTCCAGCGCCAGCCGGTCGAATGCCTGCGCATTCATGTGCGGGGCGTAGAACTGCACCGCATTTCTGCCGTCCGACTTGGCGCGGTACATCGCGATTTCGGCATGCTTGACCAGCGTATCGGCGTCAGCGCCATCGGCCGGCCAGGCCGCCACGCCGGCGCTGCAGCCGAACACAACCTGCTGCTCGCCGAGCTGCAGCGGTTCGGCCACGACATCGCGCACCTGCTGGATGCGGGTCGCGACCTGGCGTTCGTCGCCGCAGTCGCACAGCACGAGCACGAAGTCGTCGCCGCCGACACGCGCGGCCGTGTCGAGCGGGCGCAGCGTGCGCCGGATGCGCGTGGCCAAGAGGCGCAGTACGTCGTCGCCGGCACGCCGGCCCAGCGTATCGTTGATCAGCTTGAAGTGATCCACGTCCAGCAGCACGACCCACACCGGCGCGCGGTCCGCAGGCGCAGCCGAAGAGGCTGGCGCAGCCGCAATCGCGCGCTCGATGCGATCGGTCAGCAGCGCCCGGTTGGCCAGGCCCGTGAGCGTGTCGTAGTGGGCGTGGCGCGCGAGTTCGGCCTCGTAGCGTTTGGCGGTGGTGACATCGTAGACGGTCACGACAAAATGGCTGACCTTGCCGTCGGCGCGGCGCACCGGCGCGATATACACGTCGGTGATCAATTCGGCGCCGTCGCGCGCGTGCAGCGTCACGAGCGCGTGCTCCTCGCGCTGCTGGCGCAGCGACGCGCACAATCCATGCACCGCCGGCTGGTCGCTGTCCGCCCCGACGAGCAGTGCGAGCGGCTGGCCGCCCAGCTCGTGCGGCGGGTAGCCGAAGGTGCGCTCGCACGCCGGATTGGCATAACCGATCGGGTAACCCGGCGCGCCTGCATCGACCAGAAGAATGGGATTGGCGCTCGACGCCATCGCCCGCTCATACACACGCAGCGAACCCGTCGCCCGCTCGAGCGCGGCGGTGCGCTGCCTGACCAGGGCTTCGATGCGGCGCGTGCGCGCCACGCGCTGCTGGACCAGCGTGGCGGCGGTGACGCTCAGCACCAGGCCCAGCGCGAGCGCCACCAGTTCGGCCGTGTGACGCCCGAACGCGCGCGGCTGTTCGTCGATCACGACCTGCCAGTTGCTGCCGGCGATTTCGAAGGATTCACTGTGGCGCAGCGGCTTGTCGCCGCGCAGGCGGGATGCCCAGCCGCCAGGACCGGGAACGCTTCCATGCCGGTACGCCGTCACCATCTGCCCCGCTGTATCCGGCCCCAGCAGTGACAAGGCAACCGCCGCGTCGTCCAGCAGGCGTACCGCATGCAGGGTGCCCCCCACCAGCAACGCGACATCGATCACGACCTCGACATGCCCGACCACCGCCGCGCGGCGCGCCAGGACGTCCGCGGGGCGTTCACTGCCCCGGTAGACCGGCACGGTGATCAGGATGCCGCGGCGCCCACCGCCGCCCTGCAGCAGCGTGACGAGCGGGCTGGCAACCGGCTCGCCGGCGTCGATCGCATTCTGGCTGACCCGTCGCAACGCGGGATATGCCCATGCATCCGTGCCGAACACGATCGCGTTGCCGAGGATGGGCGCAACATAATCGTTGACCAGATACCGTGGACGCTCGCCTGCGCGCACCAGTGTGGCAGCACCGCCGGGGGCGCGTTCCCGGATATGGAAGTCCGGCCAGAACACCCGGCGTTCGGCCTCGAACGCCGGGCGCTCGGCGGCGCTGACGAAACGCTGGAACACGATCGCCTTCAGGTAACCGTGGTTCGCCACCAGTGGCAACGCGAAGGCATCGAATTCGTCGCGCGTGATCCGGTGCGATGCGCGAAACAGCAGGCTGGCCGCGCGCGCCGCATCGACGGCTTCGGCAAAAGCGCGCGTGACCGCCGCCACGCGCACGCCAGCGCGCTGCGCAAATTCGGCCTCGGCGCGCCGGGATTCCAGCATCCGCACGCCGCCGCACAGCGCCCCGGTGAGCGTCAACCCGAGCACGCAGGTAGCCACCGCGGCCCTTGACAGGCCGCGTCCCGGCAAGGCCGAGCCTTTGTCGTATGCGTTGCGCATACACCAGATGCTAGCGCAGAACGGACGGCATGGGCGCATCGCTCGCGCTGCACCGATGCAGAAGAATCTGCGGTGCGCTGATGCGTTTTGACAACGCTTGCTTTATCATCTCGCGCATGTCGTCCGAACCCCAAGCCACTTCCCCGCCCTTGCCGACCGATGCCCCGCCCCAGCGCGTGCTGCGGCAGTTCCGTATCGTCTTCAATGCGGTCAAGACCCATTTTCGCCAGCTCGAACATGAATCCGGCCTGGGCGGCGCCCAGGTCTGGGCACTGTCGGTGATCGACAGCCAGCCCGGGATCGGCGCCACTAGCCTGAGCCGCGCGCTCGACATCCACCAGTCCACCGCCAGCAACCTGGTGCGCTCACTGGTCGAGCGCGGCTATGTCAGCGCGGCGCGCGAAGGCGCGGACCGGCGCAGCGTCGCCCTGCGCGTGCTGCCGGCGGGCCAGGAAGTGCTCCGCCGCGCGCCGGCGCCCCTTGCCGGCGTCCTGCCCAACGCGCTGGCCACGCTCGATGAATCGACGCTGCTGCGGCTCGAACAGGATCTGGGCAGATTGATCGCGCAGCTCGACGCCGATGAAGCGGCCGGCAAGATTCCGCTCGGCCAGCAGTAACTGGAACCATCGGCAGAGGCTGAAAAAAAAAGCCCCCCGACGATGCGGGGGACGAAAAGAAGCGGCGCTGACCGCCTCTTTGCTGATCGGGGCTAGCAGGTCGGGTGACCCGGTTACCACGTCCTTATCTTGCCTCAAAAATATAATCAAGGCAACCTTATTTGTGCCAATGGACACACGGGGGCGCCGTAGCGAGCACACAGGATTACGCATGGACATACCAGGTTGGTTGCAGGCAGGTGGTTGGGGATTGTTGGCAGGCGGTGCCCTGATGCTGGGCGCGGCGGCCGGCGTGCGCTATCAGGTGCCGCAGCGCCTCGTCGCCGCGATCATGGCGTTCGGCAGTGGCGTCTTGATTTCGGCGCTGTCATTCGAATTGATGGACGAGGCGGTCGAGACCGGCGGGCTCGCATCGACGGCAGCCGGCTTCGTGATTGGCGCAGGCATCTACACGGGCGCCAACTGGCTGCTCGCGCGCAAGGGCGCCAAGCACCGCAAGCGTTCGACGCCACCGGAAGGCGCCGACCCGAAGGCCAAGGGCAGCGGCACGGCGATCGCCATCGGCGCCCTGATCGATGGCATTCCCGAGTCGATCGTGATCGGGCTGTCGCTGGTGGGCGGCGAAGGCGTGAGCATGGCGATGGTGGCAGCGGTGTTCCTGTCGAACCTGCCGGAAGGATTGTCGAGCGCCGCGGGCATGAAGCGCGCCGGCCAGTCGACCGGGTACATCATGGGCATCTGGGCAGCAATTGCCGTCGCATCCGGACTGGCAGCCACGGCGGGCTTCACACTGCTCCACGAATTTCCGCCTGAAATTCTGGCTGCCATCACGGCGGTGGCAGCGGGCGGCGTGCTGGCCATGGTGGTCGACACCATGATTCCCGAGGCATTCGAAGAAACCCACGATTTTGCCGGGCTGATCGTCACAGCAGGCTTTCTTGCCGCGTTTACACTGAGCAAATTTTCTACCTGAATTCAATGGCCATAACCCTTTATAATCGGCATTCCAGGCGACGTCACCTCCCCGGCGTCCCGACACCCACTTCACCCTGATGATGCAATCCCAGTTTTCCGGCGGCACCTGGCGCGACGGCGCGGCGCCGCCCGTACTGCGCTACCTGTTCGCACTGTTCCTGTTCCTCGTGGCGCTGGCCGCCCGCTTCATGCTGGTCGACCTGTTGCCGGCGCGCGGCTTCCCGTTCCTGTCGTTTTTCCCTGCGGTGCTGCTGGCCGCCTACCTGGCCGGTCTTGGGCCAGGCCTGCTGACGGCATTCCTGAGCACCTGGGCAGCATGGGCATTCTTCATGGGCCCACGCCTGGCGCCAGCCGACATGGCGCACAGCGACCTGATCGCGCTGGTCTTCTTCGCGTCGATCCTGGTGATCGACTGCCTGGTCATCGAACGCATGAACCTGGCCATGCGCAAGTTGCGCGCCACCGGTACGCGGCTGCGCGAAAGCGAAGACGCCCTGGTGGCGCGCCAGGCCGAACTGAGCGAAGCGAACCGGCAAAAAGACGTGTTCATCGCGATGCTGGCGCACGAGCTGCGCAATCCACTGGCGCCGATCCTGTCGGCAGCCCAGCTGATCGCGATGCGCGCGGGCGCCGACGAACCGCTGGCCCGCGCGGCCGGCATCATCCTGCGCCAGGGCCTGCAACTGACGCGGCTGGTCGACGACCTGCTCGATGCGTCGCGCATCCACTCGGCCAAACTGACACTGCAGGTCGCGCCGGCCGACCTGCGCGACGTGATCGCCAGCGCGCTGGAAACCAGTGGGCCGATGATCGAACAATCAAGCGCGAATTTTCAGCTGACGCTGCCGCAACCGCCGCAGCCGATCCCCGTAAAGGTCGACAGCACGCGCATCGCCCAATGCGTGTCGAACCTGCTGCATAACGCTTTCAAGTTTACGGCCAGCCACGGCGACATCGGGCTGGACGTCAGCACCGGGCTTGACGGCATGGCCCGCATCCGTGTTACCGACAACGGCCGCGGCATTTCGCCGGAGATGCTGCCCCGCCTGTTCGACATGTTCACGCAGGAAGGCCGCAGCGGCAACGACGGCAATAGCGGCCTGGGCATCGGCCTGGCGCTCACGCGCGACCTGGTCGAACGTCACGGCGGCACGCTCAGCGCCCATAGCGACGGGCCGGGCCGCGGCGCAATCTTCGAGATCGCGCTGCCCTTGAACACCGAGGTCCAGGCGCCAGCGATCGCCGCGGTGGCACCGGCGGCGCCCGACGCGCCGCAGCAGGCACCATCGGTGCTGGTGGTCGATGACAATGTGGATGCGGCCGAACTGCTGCAGGCGCTGCTCGGACTGCATGGCTTCGCAGTGCAGATCGCCCATACTGGCGCCGCCGCCCTGGCTGCGCTGGCGCAGCAGCGCTACCAGGTCCTGCTGCTGGACATCGGCTTGCCCGACATGACCGGCTATGAGGTCGCCATCGCTGCGCGCGCACAGGGTCTGCTGGACGACACGACCTTCATCGTCGCCCTGACCGGCTGGAGCGACGCCGAGTCGCGCCAGCGCTCGGTCGATGCGCGCATCGACCATCACCTCAACAAGCCGGTGCAGATGGAAGCGTTGTTGAGCCTATTCGATACGCGACCCATGTCGACTAATCTTACAACTGTATGACACGAATCAAGGTCGATTGATTTAAGTACTTGTTGGTATTGAGGATTTTGAACAGGCACGGTCCGTGCTAAATGGATATCGCAACAGCAATGTTCGCAATTCGATGTCACGTGAATGTTCATCCATCCTTGAATAGAACGGAGTGCTCTGTGAAACTGATCAAAAGCTTGAGGAATGTCGCCCTTGCCGCCATGCTGTTTTCCGCTGGCGTCGCCAATGCAGCGCTGTATCAGTTCCAGCTGACCGGGGATTACACGGCAAGCTGGCAACTGGATTCAACCGTGTCACCGGATGCCTTTGGCGATGACGAGGGCTTCATCCTGATCGACGTCGAGGGCAATTTCCCCGGCTCGCTGTTTGACTTCGCAGACCTGAGCTTCTACAGCGAAGCCATCGGTGGCGGGATGGAAATTCTTGACTACTATGGCGATAACCTGTTGTTGAGCACTGATGGCTTCCAGCTCTACACCGGCTCCGAGGAAAGCCCGACCTTCCGCCTCGGCACCTTTGCATTGACCGAGTATCTGGGTGCTGGCCGATACACGCTGACAGTCACGGATCTGGATGCGCCGCCACCACCGGTCGACGTGCCGGAGCCGGCCAGTGCAGCGCTGCTGCTCGGCGGTCTGGGCGTCCTGCTCGCATCGCGCAAGCGGCGCCAGGCAAAATAATCTGCATGCCGGCAAGGTCTGCCTGAGGCAGCCTTGCTATCGTTTCGGCGCTGGCGCTGGCGGCGTGGCCGCCACGCCCTGCGTGCGCAGGTAGGCCACGATCTCGCCGGCCTGCTTCTCGCTCATGAAGCTGAGAAAACGCATCTTGTTACCCGGCACGACCTTTTCGCTGTCGCCGATGAACGCAATCAGTTTCCGCTCGTCCCAGGCGAATCCCGCGTTCCTGAGCGCTGGCGAGTAGGCATACGCCGGCGCGCTGCCCGCCTTGCGACCGACAATCCCGTTCAATTGCGGCCCGAAGCCATTGCGCGCGCCCGCCCCAACCTCGTGACAGTTGGTGCAGCGCGCGAACAGGCGCCGCCCGGCATCGACCTGGGCCTGGGTGGGTGCAGCAAGCGCTTCTGCGCCCAGGCCGAACATCACTGCACAGCAAGCGATGAGTGTGCGCATGATCACTTCACCCGCTGCTTCTCGAGCTTGCGCGCGAGCGTGCGGCGATGCATGCCCAGCCGGCGCGCCGCCTCGGAGATATTGAAATCGGTCTCGGCCAGCACCGCGTGGATGCGTTCCCACTCGAGCGTCTTGATCGACGTCGAGCGATTGGTCACCTCGATCTCGGCGCTGCCGGCAATGTGCCCGAACGCTGCTTCGATATCGTCGGCATCCGACGGCTTGGCCAGGTACTGGACGGCGCCCAGCTTGATCGCTTCGACCGCGGTCGCGATGCTGGCAAAGCCCGTCAGCACGACGATGAGCATGTCGGGGTCGTGCTCGTGCAGCAGTTGCACGCAGGCCAGACCCGAGGTCTGCCCCTTGAGCTTCAGGTCGACCACGGCGTAGCCGGGATTGTGCTGCGCCAGGATGGCAGCGGCTTCATCGTGGCCGGTGGCGCCCAGCACGCGATAGCCGCGCCGTTCGAACGAGCGGCTCAGCGTGCGGGCGAAGGCTTCATCGTCTTCGATGATGAGCAGCAGCGGCTCAGGGTTCGGCATCGTTCAGTTCCTCTTCCAGTTCAATGGCCGACATGGGCAGCCGTAGCATGACGACGGCGCCGCCCTCAGGCCGGTTGGTCGCCGTCACCGTACCGCCGAGTTTGCGCACGACGTTCACGGCCAAAAACAGCCCCAGGCCACCACCGGGCTTGCCCTTGGTGGACTGGTAGGGTTTGCCGAATTGCGCCAGCATGCTGGGCGCAAAGCCGGGACCGCGGTCGAGTACGGACAGCACCAGCGTGCGCTCGTCGATGTGCGCATCGAAGCAGACCCAGTCGGGCGATGCTTCCAACGCATTGTCGAGCAGATTGTCGACCGTCTGGCGCAGCGCCGAATCGCTCGCCACCGGCCAGTCGTCGGCGATACGATTATTGTACGTGAAAGCGCGCACCGGGCGGCTGGCCTGCCAGCGTTCGACCAGGCCATCGAGAAAGCCCCGCACCGTGGTGCGTTCGGCCGATTCTCCGCGCGCTTCGCCGGCCGACAGCAGGATGCCACTGACGATCGACTTGCAGCGTTTGAGCTGGGTCTGCATCTCGGTCAGTTCGCCCAGCAGCTCGGCGTCGTCGCGAAACGCCGGCATGCGCTTCCAGTCACCCAGGATCACCGACACGGTCGACAGCGGCGTGCCCAGTTCATGCGCAGCGCCACTGGCAAGCAGGCCCATGCGCACGATGTGTTCTTCTTCGGTCGCGCTCTGACGCAGCGCCGCCAGTTGGGTCGCCTTGTCGCGCACATTGTTCGAGATGCGCGAGACAAACAGCACCAGCAGCGCCGCATTGAGCGCGAAGCAGACCAGCAAACCCTGCACGTACAGGCTGCCAATGCCGCGCTCGTGGTCGAACGGCAACGCGAGCGGCTCGGCAAACGCCGCCAGCCCCGCCATGCAGGTGATCGTGATGGCGACGATGCTCCAGGTCCACAGTACGTCGAGCAGCACGGCCGAGACGATCACCTGCAGCAGGTAGAGAAAGGCAAAGGGATTGGTGGTGCCGCCGGACAGATACAGCAGCACGGTCAGGCTCGAGACATCGACCAGAATGGC
The DNA here is from genome assembly GCA_014841835.1 of Oxalobacteraceae sp. CFBP 13730. Lineage (GTDB taxonomy): Bacteria > Pseudomonadota > Gammaproteobacteria > Burkholderiales > Burkholderiaceae_D > Telluria. The sequence continues at coordinate 516,111 of JACYUQ010000002.1, forward strand.
CAGGAACATCTCGCCGTTCGAGACCGGCCGGCGTTCGTGCCAGCGCAGGTGGCTGGCGATATTGAAGGCGATCAGGCACGAGAGCACCTGCAGCATGTGCACCAGCGGCAGCGCGATCCCGAACAGCACGATCGCCGCTGCGATGGTCGTGACCTGGCCGATGACGGCAATCCAGCGCAGCTCGATCAGCTGCAGCATGTTCTTGTGGCCGGCGGCGAATTCCACGTTCGCGGCAGCTGCCGATGGCGACGTGCGCGCCGCCCTGGCGAAGAAATCCAGCGGAGATTGCATCGAAACCCGTTCGTTCAATGCCCCATTCGCGGCAATGCGGTCGGGGCGTCTTTAATCGTTGGCGTCGCGGGAGCGCTTCGCCTCGTAGCGGGCCACCCACCACCAGGCTGCGGCCACCATGAGGGCGAGAGCATACCAAGTCAGCGCGTACACGAGGTGATTATTTGGGAACGAGATGACGGTCAGGCCGCCGACGGCGCGCTCGGGCGCCGTGGCAGGATCCTGGTTCTTGCCGGCGTCGACGAAGAACGGCGCCGTGCGGGCCGCGTCGAAGCCGCGCGCGGCGGTCAAGGCGGTGACGTCACGCGAGTACCAGCGGTTGCCGGCCGGGTCGTTGTCGCGCAGGAACCCGCCCTTGGGTTCGCTGATGCGCAGCAGACCGGTCAACTTGATGGGCTCACCCGGGGTGGCGCAGGCGTCAGGCCCGGCCGTACGCGCCGGGAAGCGCGTGGCGATATCACCCGACGACGGGATGAAGCCGCGATTGACAAACACGATGTGGCCCTCGTCCGTGCAGAACGGCGTGAGCAGCCAGAAGCCCGCGCCCAGCTCGGACAGCGCCTGGACGGGTGCGGTAAATGGGTAGAGATAGTGACCCGACAGGGCAACCGCCCGGTATTCGTCGGATTCTTTGGAAATCTGCGGCCACTGCGCCACCGGAGGCAGCGCAGCAGGTGCCGCATGAACGCGTGCATCGACGCGTTCGATCAGGTCCAGTTTCCATTGCAGGCGAATCACCTGCCAGGTCCCCAGCACTGCAAACAGCACGAGCAGCAGCAAGGCCAGCACCGCCACCACGCGTCGCACGAACGGCGAGCGCTGTGGCGGGGGCTGATCCTGCGCCGACAGGGTCGGCGGCTGCTGCGCGTGCATCACCACGGTCAGGTCATGTCGGAGGTGTTTTCAGCACCCATGCCCGGCATCATGTTGGTGTTCATGTGGTGCATGACCCAGATCGAGCCCGACATCACGATGACCAGCAGCACCAGCGTGAGCACCAGCGCCATCATGTTCCAGCCGCCTTCAGCCTTCGAATTCAGGTGAAGGAAGTAGACCATCTGGACCACCAGCTGGACCGCGGCAAAGCCGAGGATGACCCAGCGGGTCGTTTCCGGGGCCAGCACATTACCCATCACCAGCCAGAACGGAATCGCGGTGAGGATCAGCGACAGCGCGAAGCCGATCGCGTAATCCTTGCCACTGTAGTGGATCTGGTAGCTGTCATGACCATGATGACCATGGTCGTGCTCGTTATGATGATCGCTCATGGCAGCACTCCCATCAGGTAGACAAAGGTAAACACGAAGATCCAGACCAGATCCAGGAAGTGCCAGAACAGCGACAGGCAGGCCAGGCGACGGAAGTTTTCCGGCGTCATGCCGTGCTTGGACAGCTGCACGAACAGGGTCACCAGCCACACGATGCCGAACAGCACGTGGAGGCCGTGGGTACCGACCAGCGAGAAGAACGCCGTCAGGAAGCCCGAACGCTGCGGACCGGCGCCCAGGTGGATAAGGTGCTGGAATTCATAGATTTCCAGCGACAGGAACGCCACACCCAACAGGCCCGTGACGACCAGCCACAGCTTGGTCTTGCCCACGTTCTTGGCTTGCGCCGAGATCATGGCCATACCGAAGGTGATCGACGACACCAGCAGGAAGCCGGTGTTGAGCGCGATCAGCGGCAGTTCGAACAGCTCGGCGCCGGTCGGGCCGCCTGCGTAGTTGCGGCCCAGCACGGCGTAGGCAGCGAAGAGCGATGCGAACAGCAGGCAGTCGCTCATCAGGTAGAGCCAGAAGCCGAGCAACGTGCCCTGCTCCGGGTGATGCTCCCGCGCCATGTAGCGCGCGGTCACTTCGGCGGGGGTCAACCCGCCTGTCATGGTTGCTTTAATGTCAGACATGGCTTTCCAGCATACGAGTACGTGCGGTTTCGGTCTTCAGGACTTCTTCAGCCGGAATGTAGAAATCGCGTTTGTAGTTGAAGGTATGGGCAATGATCGTACCGAGCAGGACGATGAACGCACCGATGACCAGGGCCCACATATGCCAGATGATGGCAAAGCCGACCGCGCACGCCAGTGCCGAGATCACGAAACCGGCCCAGGTGTTCTTCGGCATGTGGATCGCGACGAAATCGGCGAGTGGGCGCTGATAACCGTTCTTCTTCATGTCGGCGAAGGTGTCGTTGTCGTGCACCACCGGCGTGAACGCGAAGTTGTAGTCCGGCGGTGGCGACGAGGTCGACCATTCCAGCGTACGGCCATCCCACGGATCGCCCGTGAAATCGCGCAGACGTGCGGTGTTGCGGTCACGGAAGCTGACATACAGTTGCATCAGCAGCGCGCCGATACCACCAGCGATCATCAGGGTGCCCAGGAACGAAATCTGGAACAGCCACTGGACCGACATGTCATCGAAGTGACTCACGCGGCGGGTGTAACCCATGAAGCCCAGGATGTACGGCGGCGTGAACGCAACCCAGAAACCGATCGACCAGAGCCAGAACGACACGGTGCCCCAGAATTTGTCGAGCTTGTAGCCGAACGCTTTCGGGAACCAGTAGTTCAGACCCGCAAAGATACCGAACACCACGCCACCGATAATCACGTTGTGGAAGTGAGCGATCAGGAACAGCGAGTTGTGCAGCACGAAGTCGGCCGCAGGAATCGCCAGCATCACGCCGGTCATGCCGCCGATGGTGAAGGTCAGCATGAACGAAATGGTCCACATCATTGGCAGTTCGAAGCGGATCTGACCGCGGTACATCGTGAACAGCCAGTTGAACAGCTTCGCGCCGGTCGGGATCGAGATGATCATCGTCGTGATACCGAAGAACGCATTGACGCTGGCGCCCGAACCCATCGTGAAGAAGTGGTGCAGCCAGACCAGGTACGACAGCACCATGATGACGCAGGTCGCGTAGACCATCGAGGTGTAGCCGAACAGGCGCTTGCCGCAGAAGGTCGAAACCACTTCGGAGAAGATACCGAACGCTGGCAGGATCAGGATGTAGACCTCAGGGTGACCCCAGATCCAGATCAGGTTCACGTACATCATCGCGTTGCCGCCACGGTCGTTCGTGAAGAACGCGGTGTCGAACAGGCGGTCCATGCCCAGCATGGCCAGCACGGCGGTAAGGATCGGGAAGGTCACGACGATCAGGATGTTGGTGCACAGCGAGGTCCAGACGAAGACTGGCATCTTCATCAGGCCCATGCCCGGTGCGCGCATCTTGATGATGGTGACGATCAGGTTCACGCCGGACAGCAAGGTACCGACACCCGCGATCTGTAATGACCAGATGTAGTAGTCGACGCCCACCCCCGGACTGGCCAGGATGCCCGACAGCGGCGGATACGCGAGCCAGCCGGTACGTGCGAATTCACCGACGAACAGGGATGCCATGATCAGCACGGCGCCCATCGTGGTCATCCAGAACGAGAAGTTGTTCAGGAACGGGAAGGCCACGTCGCGCGCACCGATCTGCAGTGGCACCACGTAGTTCATCAGGCCCGTCACGAACGGCATCGCCACGAAGAAGATCATGATCACGCCGTGGGCGGTGAAGACCTGGTCGTAGTGGTGCGGCGGCAGGAAGCCGGCGTTGTCGCCAAAGGCGAGCGCCTGCTGGGCACGCATCATCAGGGCGTCGGCGAAGCCGCGCAGCAGCATGACCAGACCGAGGATCATGTACATGATGCCGATTTTCTTGTGGTCGATACTGGTGATCCAGTCTTTCCACAAGGAGCCCCACAGGCGGAAGTAGGACAGGATGCCCACGAGGGCAATACCGCCTACGATCACACCTGCGAAGGTAGCAAGCAGGATCGGCTCATGGAAGGGAATCGCGTCCCAGCCAAGCCGACCGAAGATAAACTTCGTCAAGTCGAAAGTGTCTTGCATGGTTACTTCTTCACAGTGTTAAAAGGGGCAACGCACATTTCCAGCGCCTCGGCCAGCATGGACTTGCCATCCTTCGGCAGCTGGCGGATGGCCGCAGCCATTTCGTTGCGCTTGTGATCCTCGTGCATTTGCTGGTTCATGCACATGGTGCCTTCAGCAACGCAGCGGTTCAGGATGCGGTTGAACAGCGCGGGCTCGACCTGTGCGTAATGGCGCACCGGCTCCTTGGCGGTCGGTTTTTCGAGCACCATGTAGTCAGCGCGGTCGAGCACTTCGGTACCGGTCTTCATTTCCTTGACCCAGGTGTCGAAATCGGCCTGCGTCACGCCCTTGTAGGCAAACTTCATGTGCGAGAAACCATCGCCGCTGAAGTTGGCCGACAGGCCGCGATAATCGCCGGTCTTGTTCAGCACCGCGTTCAGTTCCGTCTCCATGCCCGGCATCGCGTAGATCATGCCAGCCAGGGTCGGGATGTAGAAGGTGTTCATCACGGTCGACGACGTGATCTTGAAGCGCACCGGCACGTCGATCGGGGTCACCAGGTGATTGACCGACGCGATGCCCTGCTCTGGATAAATGAACAGCCATTTCCAGTCCAGCGCCACCACTTGCACTTCAAGTGGCTTGACCGACGCAGCGAGCGGCCGGTTGGCATCGATGCGGTCGAGCGGACGATACGGGTCGAGCTTGTGGGTACTGACCCAGGTAATCAGGCCCAGCACGATGATGATCAGGAGCGGTGCGCCCCAGATGATCAGCTCGAGCTTGGTCGAGTGGTCCCAGTCAGGTTCGTAGGCCGCGTTGGCGCCCTTGCGGTAGCGCCAGGCGAACCAGACGACCAGCAACATCACCGGAATGATGATGATCAACATTAATAGAACCGATATGACAATCAGATCGGCCTGCTGCTTTGCTATATCGCCGGTGGGATTCATTACGACGGTATTGCAGCCGGCAAGCGCTGCAAGAAGAAGTAATGGCAGTCCGCGGCGGACAATTTGTGGAATCATGCTAGGTATCTAACGTTACATGGAGGGAGAGCGTGCTACTGTACTGCCAACGGTCGTCAAAGAACATTGGACAGTTTGTCCCACCCTTTGCCATAATGCAATTTTAACAATAGTGTTACCCACAATAGTGGCGACCGCGACACGACTTTTGGAGAATTAACCATGCACAGCACTACCCACGGCAGCGACGACGCCGCTCCAATCACGAGCCCGAACAGCGGCGCACGCAATATCAACGCCCGCGACGAACACATTTCCCCTGGCGACATCGCCGTCGGCGTCATTGTCGGTCGTTCGGCGGAGTACTTCGAATTCTTCGTGTATGCCATCGCTTCGGTGCTGGTGTTCCCGTCGATCTTCTTCCCGTTTGCCGATCGCCTCGAAGGCACACTGTACGCCTTTGTCATTTTCGCGTTCGCGTTCATCGCGCGTCCGTTCGGCACGCTGCTCTTCATGTGGATCCAAAAACGCTGGAGCCTCGACATGAAACTGTTGATCGCCCTGTTCATGATGGGCACCTGCACCGTCGTCATCGCCCTGCTCCCGAGCTACAGCGAAATCGGCGGCGCCGCCATCGTGATGCTGGCACTGCTGCGCATCGGCCAGGGCCTGGCCCAGGGCGGTTCGTGGGACGGTCTGCCATCGCTGCTGGCCCTGTCGGCACCTGAAGGCAAGCGCGGCTGGTACGCGATGCTGGGTCAGCTGAGCGCACCGCTTGGCTTCGTCATCGCCGCCGGCGTGTTCGCTTACCTGATCGGCAACCTGTCGCAGGAAGATTTCCTGACCTGGGGCTGGCGCTTCCCGTTCTTCGTCGCGTTCGCCATCAACGTCGTCGGTCTCTTCGCCCGTCTGCGCCTGGTCTCGACCACCGAGTATGCACGCCTGCTCGACACCAACCACATGACGCCTGCCCCGGTCGGCGAACTGATGCGTAATCAGGGCACCAACATCGTCATCGGCGCCATGACCGCGCTGGCCAGCTACGCGCTGTTCCACCTGGTCACCGTGTTCCCGCTGTCGTGGATCCAGCTGTACGATACCCGTCCGGTCGAGTCGTTCCTGCTGGTCCAGATGGGCGGCGCCGTCCTGGCGGCACTGGGCATCCTGGCATCGGGCTACATCGCCGACAAGGTCGGTCGCCGCACGACGCTGGGCACGCTGGCTGCACTGATCGCGCTGTTCTCGATCTTCGTGCCATCGCTGATCGATGGTGGCACCGCTGGCCAGAACACCTTCATCCTGGTCGGCTTCACCCTGCTGGGTCTGTCGTATGGCCAGGCCGCAGGTGCCACGACGTCGAACTTCCAGAAGCACTTCCGTTACACCGGTGCCGCGCTGACGTCGGATCTGGCATGGCTGGTCGGTGCTGCATTTGCACCGCTGGTTGCACTGGGTCTGTCGGCGAACTTCGGCCTGGGTTACGTCAGCCTGTACCTGTTGTCGGCCGCAGTGGCCACGCTGGCCGCACTGAGCCTGAACCGCAAACTGGAAATTCGTGACTGATCTGCATAGCGTGATTTGCCAGTGACAACAACGGCCCTTCGGGGCCGTTGTTGTTTTCGAATGCAGTGGCGTCGGAATGAACCGCTCTCGTTACCGATCGCAACATTGCATTTCATCCATAAATCTTTACCAATGGTATGATCGTGACAAATGCCATGCGTGCGGCCTGCCGGCCCGCGCTACAGTGACTGTCCGCGCCTCCAATGACGGATGGCGACGCCAGCACACTGGCCAGAACGACGCTGCGCCGCACGGCTTGTCTGCCAACGGCGCAACATCAAACAGCCCAACCCGGTAACCGGACGTGGCCGTAATTCTTATTGTCTTCACGATCGCACACCATGAAACTACCACTGTCGCTAGTGGCTGGCGCCCTTCTCGTCACGCAGTCGGCCTTTGCCGCACCGCCGGCTTGCTACAACTTTTCACCGGTCAACCAGTTCAATGTCCAGGTCTCGGCCAGCTTCTGGAATCCGATCATCAGCTACGTGTCGGCCAAAAGCAAAGTCTGCATGAAGCTCAAGCTGGGCCGTACCTCGGCAGATACGACCAGCTTCGTGCTGGCCCGTGAAGTCGACTTTGCGTTCACCAATCACCTGTTCAGCCCCGACCGCGACAAGATGGGGTGGACCGTGTTCGGACGTCGCAACTCACCACCCGTGCATGCGCAGATCGTGGTGCCGGCCGACTCGCCCATCAGGGATATTCGTGAACTGGCCGGCGCAGCCGTCAGTTTCCCCGGACCGGAAGCACTGGTTGCCTACAAGGTCAACTATGCGCAATTGCTGCGCGCCGAGATCCCTGTGAACGTCGTGTTCGCCGGGAATCAGGACGCCGCGTTCACGCAACTGTCTGCCGGGATGGTCAAAGCGGTCGGCGCCAACTCCCAGCTGGTGGCCAACTGGAATGGCCGTGAAGGCACCGCGTTTCGCGTGCTGTGGAGCTCGGCGCCATTCAACGATCTTGCGCTGATGGCCTCGCCACGGGTGCCGGCGGACCAGGTACGTGCCGTCGCCAATGCCTTTCTCACGATGCACAACGATCCGGAAGGCAAGCGCGTGCTGGCCGAATCAGGGGCACTGATCCACGCCCCGGTGCCGCTGTCGTTCGTCCCAGCCAGCCAGGCCGACTACGCCAGCTACCGCGCGTTCTACGCCGACGCACCGGCCAGCCTGCGGTGACCTTCTCCGCCATGACATCTTCTTCGCTGCGCCTGCTCAAGCGTGTGTTCCTGCCACGCACCCTGATGGGGCGCGTGTTCGGCGTGTTCGCGGCCACGCTGCTTCTGATGATGGCGGCTGGCCTGGGCATGTTCTATCGCTACCAGTACCTGCAACATATCGAAGAGACGCAGGACAATGCGCTGATGCTGGTCGAAGCGGTGATCCAGCCGATCGAAGAGAGCGTGGTCATTGGCGATTACGACACGGTCAAGCGTACGCTGGGCAAGATGCTCGTCAAGTCGCCCTTCAGGCGCGCTCAGTTTCTCGAAGTAGGCGGCGGTGCAATCAGTCTGGAAGCTCAGGACAGCCAGCACGCAGCGCCGCCCGACTGGTTCACGGCACTGATCGTCGAGCGGTTCTACGATGTCAACCGGATTATCACCGTCGGCGGAAAGGATTACGGCGTCATGCGCCTGTCGTTCGACGTGACCAAACTGGCGGCGCAGCTCTGGCAGCTCATCATCGAAACAGCGGCGGTGGCCCTGGTGCTCAGCTCGGCCAGCCTGCTGATGATGCGCGTACTGCTGCGCCGCTGGCTGGAACGACTCGGTGGCCTGCGCGCATTCGAACATGACGTGGCGTCAGGCCTGGTCACGGCCGAGGCGCCGCTGCACGAGGATGCGCCGCTCGAGATCCAGGAAGCGATCCTGGCCGTCAACCGCGGCACCGCCAGCCTGCGCGTGCAGTATGGCGAGCGCATCGAGCTCCTGATGAATTCGCTTGTCCAGCACAAGAGCGCGATGGACCAGGCCGCAATCGTGTCCGAGATCGACGTCGACGGCCGCATCGCCGTGGTCAACGACCAGTTCATCGCCAACAGCGGTTTGTCGCGTGATGAGGTCGTGGGCCAGCCGCTGGCGAACCTGACGATCCCGGGCGCGGCCCCGGCATGGGCGCCGGCCCCGGTGGTCTGGCAAGGCGACGTGACGATCGCCGGGCGCGACCGCACGCTGCAATGGCACCGCACGATCGTGCCGATGTTCGATGCCGGTGGCGTCGAGCGCTATATCTGCATCGATATCGACATCACCGAGCGCAAGGCGTTCGAGCGCACGATCCTGGCCACGGCCCGGCGCGAGAACCTGATCGCTGAGCTGGGTCGCGTGGCCCTGACCGCCACCGACCTGCGCCACGTGTTCCAGGAAGCGGTGCAGGCCGCGGCGGGCGGGCTCGATGCACCGACCGCGGCGCTTTTCTCGCTGGAACCGGCGCCGATCGGGCGTTCACTGGTGATCCGCGCGGGCAGCGGCGCCCTGGCCTCGGCCGCCGGCTTCGCGCTCGACTGCCCACTGGGTCCGATGCCGCAGCAAGAGCCGGCCGATCTGCTGCGGCCGCTGTTCGCGACCGTTGGCGCCGCCTACCAGGTGCGCAGCAGCGTCGATGCCTGCGTGATTTGCACCGAGAGCCCGTTTGGCGTGCTGGGCGTGTTCAGCGATGACGCCATCCAGTTCGGCCCGGACGACCGCAACTTCCTGCGCAGCATTGCGCACATCCTGGCGACCACGATCGAGCGCCACACGGCGCAGCAGCGCCTGACCTATCTGGCGCAGTACGATGCGTTGACCGACCTGCCGAACCGGCGCTACCTGTCCGAGTCGCTCGACCTGGCCATTGGCGCGGCAGCGACCCACGCACGCCGCGCCGGCGTCATGTTCATCGACCTCGACCATTTCAAGAAAGTCAACGACATGCTGGGACACGGTGTCGGCGACCAGCTGCTGGTGCTTGCCACCAAGCGCCTGCAGGCCTGCGCGCGCCCCGGCGACCTGGTGGCGCGGCTCGGTGGTGACGAATTCGCATTGATCCTCCCCGACGGCGTGGAAGATGACGACATCGGCACGCTGTGCACCACCATCATCGAGGCACTGGCGGCGCCCTTTTTGCTGCAAGGCCAGCAATTGTTCGTCTCGGCCAGCATCGGCGTTGCGCGCTATCCGGAAGACGGCGCCAATGCCGAAGCGCTGCTGAAAAGCGCCGACACGGCCATGTATGCGGCCAAGCACAATGGTCGCGGCAATTTCCAGTTCTTCAGCGCCGCCATGCACGACGCCACGACCCAGCGCATCAAGCTCGAAGCCGAGCTGCACCAGGCGCTGGAACGGCGCGAATTCCTGCTGCACTACCAACCCAAGCTCGACCTTGCCACCGGCAGGGCCAGCGGCTTCGAAGCGCTGCTGCGCTGGAACCACCCGCAGCGCGGTCTCGTGCCGCCGCTCGAGTTCATCAGCATTCTCGAAGACACGGGGCTCATCATCGCAGTCGGCGAATGGGTGGTGGCGGAAGTCTGCCGCCAGCTTGGCGCCTGGCGCGCCGACGGCTTCCCCATCGTGCCGGTGGCGATCAACCTGTCCGCGCGCCAGCTCGAACAGGACGATCTGGCGGCAACGATCGAGCGCATCGTGACGGCTGCCGGCATTGCACCTGCGCTGCTCGAGTTCGAGCTGACCGAGTCGATGCTGATGGTGAACCCGGACGCTGCGGTCGCGATCCTGGGTCGCATCAAGGCACTGGGCATGCGCTTGTCGATCGATGATTTCGGTACCGGCTATTCGAGCCTGGCCTACCTGAAGCGTTTCCCGCTCGATGCGCTCAAAATCGACCGCACCTTCGTGCGCGACCTGCCCCACGACAGCGACGATGCGGCGATTACCCGCGCCGTGATCAACCTGGCGCACAGCCTGAACCTGAAAGTGGTGGCCGAAGGCGTGGAAAATCTCGAGCAGTTGTGCGAACTGAAGCGCTTCGGCTGCGACGAAATCCAGGGCTACTATGTGGACCGGCCGCTGGTGCCGGCCAGTTGCTTCACGCGTGTGCATGGCGAACAGCCGGCGGTTGGCCAGCCAAGCGATGCACTGCTGGTGTAATGCGGGGCAGCGCCGGCAGAGCGCGATGCGGGTCGCGTTTTCGAGGTCTGCCTCGAACTTCGTCTGAAAGATCGATTGAACTTATTGCAAACTTTTCGACTCTGATGAGCATGAACATCCGATTTTCTCAAGCAGGAGGATCCCATGCCCATCGTCCAAGCGCCGCCGTCACACCAGCCACCGGCGTCGGCAGCCCTACCCAGTCAAGCCAGATTCCGCAAGATTCTCAAGTGGACCGTTCCATCGCTCTGCCTGCTGGCTTTATTCTCGTACATCTCGGCCGGGACCCTGGAAACGGCAACCGCGCCGTCATCGCTTAATTTCCCTTACCAGTTCCTGGCCATCTTCATCCCCACGCTGGCAGCTGCATCGGCTGCCACCTGGTTCGCGTCTTCGTTCACCGGCAGTTCGATCGGTTGCCGCAACGACCAGTTTCAATTTGCCTACTTCTTCGTCGTCGTTTCCTTCGCCGTGCTGACAGTCCCGCCGATCGTTGGCAACCTGGCATTCGGCGGTGAGCCGCTCGGCATCATCTCTGGCTGCGTGCAAGAGACGAAAGTCGCCGATTTGCGCTGTATACTGCTTCCCGGGGCGACTGGCCAGAGCAGTAACGCTGACGCGGTGCCAGCGAACGCGCAAGCGCCAGCCGACCCCGGCCGGATACGCAATCAGTGGCTCGTCAATATCGGCGGCACGCTGACACGTCAGCCCAATGGCTGTACCCGCACGACGCGCGATTGCGCGCTCGGCTCACCGAATAACCGCGCGTATGTCTCCGGTGGCGTCGTGGTACCGCTGCCACTCGTGATCATCGCCATGTTCGGCGGTGCGATCAGCCTGTCGCGACGGGTGCCCGAGATCCAGAAACAATCCGAGGACGGCTACGTCGGCACCGTCGCCAAGCCTGCGATCGAAAAGCACGAGGCACGCGAGCAGCTCGTATTCCAGATCATGCAATTCGTGTCGGCGCCGCTAACTGCCATCGCCGCGCACCAGATCATCGAGCCGCAAACGCTGACCAGCGCCGTGGCACTGGCCTTTCTTGCCGGCTTCGGTTCGGAAACCATCCTGATGATGATTCGGGGGGTGACTGACGGCCTGGTTCCCAAGTCTCTTCGGGCGAAGAATGCCGCGCCGGTGGAATCGGAAGCTGTTGCCGGTTGGCCTGCCACGCCGGTCGCCGACACCGCCGGCGTGGCTGCACCCGCGCATGGCGGGCAACACGTCAGCGCGCCACACCAGGTATGTATCCGACTCGCTGTCGAGAGCAAGGAACTCGACCCGCACACCTTGACGCTGACGGTCAATGCCCAAGTCGTCGACGTCTCCGACCAGGGCCTGGTCGATCTGCACGTGGAAAGCGCCCGCAAGCACGTGATCGTCGCGAAGGCGTTACGGCACGGACAACCGGTGAGCGGCACCATCGAGCTGACACCGGACGTGGACGACGAAAACCGATCGATCGAACTTCACCTGGCGTGAGGCAGACATGGCGATCCAGGCATGCGAGGCCGCGCCACTGTCCCAAACTGGTTTCGATGCCGTGCTCGATCGTCTTGGCGTCGATCAGGCCGCATTGTGGTCGCTCCTCACCGTCGAGACGCGCGGGTTCGGTTTCCTTCCAGACTGGCGCCCAAAGATTCTGTTCGAGCGGCATATCTTTCATAAGCGCACCGGGGGACGCTTCGGCGCGGGGCACCCGAACATCAGCTCGCCCGCCGGCAAGCGCTACCTGGGTGACGCCGCGGAATATGACCGGCTTGCACAAGCCATCGAACTCGATCGGGATGCCGCCCTGGAAAGTGCGTTATGGGCCCTTGGCCAGGTCATGGGCTTCAATGCAAAAAACTCGGCTACCACAGTGCCCAAGCGATGGTAGACGAGTTCCGCAAAGGAGAAAACCAGCAACTTGAAGGGGCTTGTCGCTTCATCTGAACTACTCCCCTCGCGGGGTGCATGGCATCATCGGTGACGGGACATTGGCTTTTATCGTGGCCTTCCAGCAAGACCAGGGCATCACCGTGACTGCAGAGCTCGATGAAGCGACCTTCCGGGCACTGGAAATCGCCGTTAGTCAGGCGCGCGTCATTACCCTGCTGACTGTTTCACGTCGATCTTCGGGAAACTCTCGCGCCGGGGCGCCGATGGCGCGCTCATGGGGCGTTTTTGGCACGTTCTTGGCGCGTTCATGGCGTAGTAGCGATGCGCTGCCGACGCCGACAAGCGTGAACCGCCTGACGTCTTGCGCCAAGCCTTCAAGATACCGCGATGCTGCTTTCAGGCCAGCGCCGTATCGAGCACCGTCATCACGATGAACCCGATGACCAGCGCGATGCTGGCCTGGGTGCCGTTGCCGGACTGGCGCGATTCGGGAATCACGTCGTTGACGATCACGAGCAGCATCGCGCCGGCGGCGGCGGCCAGTGCATACGGCAGCAGGCCGGCTGCAATACCAATCAGCGCAACGCCAAACACGGCAGCGATCGGTTCGATCAGGCCCGACACAATCCCCATGCCAACCGCCGCCAGGCGGCTGTAACCGACGGAATGCAGGGCCAGCGCCACGACCAGGCCTTCCGGCACGTCCTGGATCGACACGCCGGTGGCCAGCGACGTGGCTTTTTCCAGGTCGATGCCAGCGAAGGCAACGCCGATCGCCAGGCCTTCCGGCAGGTTATGCAGCGCAACAGCCCACACGAACAACCACGCGCGCCGCAGCGACACCTGGTCGGGATCGCTGGAGAGAATGCTGTCGGTATGCACCGCGCGGCTCATCAAAAGAATCGCACCGGCGCCCGCCAGAATGCCCGCGCCCACCATCAGGCTGGATTCCCAGCTGCCTGCCCCGGCCGAGGACGCCGCGTTCAGCGCCGGAATGACGAGCGAAAACGCGGTGGCGCCCAGCATGACGCCGGCGCCGAAACCGAGGAATGAGTCGTAAGTACGACGCGAAAAATTCTGTGCAAACAAGACCGGCAACGTGCCAAGCGCGGTGGCTGCCGCCGCTGCACTGCCGCCCAGCAGGGCAGCCAGCATCTTCGGGTTGGCATTCATGAACTGCTCGATCATGCTGCCGATCAGGATAAACAGGACGACGGTGCAGATACCAGCAATGATGACGCGACGTGGGGTGAGCCAGCCTGGCATGCCGCGGTGTGGTGGAGCTTTCTCGACTTGACTATCCATGCGGCTTCCTGGTAACTGAATGCCGGCTGCGGCACAGGGTGCGGCAGCCGGCGCGGTGTCGTTGAGCGGGCCGCAGCAGGAGGCCATCATCGGCTAACCCATTGCATTTACGCTACTACGACCTATCGTACCACCGGATGCGGATTGCATCGTGCCCGATTCAGAACTGGTATCGGGCACCAGGCCGCTACCCGACCCAGCGCATCACGAGCGGTACCAGCCAGGGGGCAAGCAATGCGGTGAGCGCGCCATTCAGGCCCATCGCCAGCCCGGCAAACGCCCCCATCTCGGGACTGAGCTGAAACGCACGCGCCGTGCCGATCCCGTGCGCGGCCAGGCCCATCGCGAAACCGCGCGCCGCATCCGACCGCACGCGCAGCCCATGAAACAGCCAGGTGGAGAATATCGCGCCAAAGATGCCTGTGCCAATCACCAAGCCTGCGGTCAGCGAAGGCAGGCCACCCAGCCGCTCGGCCACGGCCATCGCGATCGGCGACGTGACCGACTTGGGTGCGAGCGTCGCGATCAGCGCGGGCGTGGCGCCCAGCAGCTGCGCCACCACCACCACCGACACGATGGCCGTCACCGAGCCAGCGAGCAGCGCCACCGTCAGCGGTAGCCAGTGCTGGCGCAGGCGTGGCAGCTGGCGCACCAGCGGCACGGCCAGCGCCACCGTCGCCGGACCGAGCAGGAAGTGGACGAACTGCGCGCCGGCAAAATACCGCTCGTACGACATGCCGGACAGGCTCAGGATGCCCACCACGATGGCAATCGCGATCGCGACGGGGTTGGCAATCGGCGCGCCCTTGGACCAGGCGCCGATGCGCTGCGCAGCCAGATAGGCGCACAGCGTCATGGGCAACCCCAGCAAGGGCGATGCGGCCAGGTAGACCCAGAATTGGTGCAAGCCGGTGAAATCAGGCATCGCGATCTTTCGTCGGCTCACCTTTCATGCCGCGCAGCAGCAGGCCCGTGACGGCCAGCGCCAGCAGCGTGCTGACGACAACGGACGCGACGATCGCCAGCCAGTGACCGCTGCCGCTGGCGGCTGCTACCACGATACCCACGCCGGCCGGCACGAACAGCAGCGACAGGTGGGCCAGCAGCGCGTTCGCCGCCTGCTCAACCAGCAGCTGCAATTTGGGAAAGACGATCAGTGCAGCCACGAGCAGCAGCATGCCCGCCACGGGGCCGGGCAGCGGCAGGCGCAGCACGAAGACGACGCCCTCTCCCAGGCATTGGAACAACAACAGCACCGCAAACGCCGCCAGCATGCTTTCTCCTTGACGCAAGACGGCGGCCAGAGGCCGCCGCAAACACGCAGGATAGCAAATTACGGATCAAGCGGTGGTGGTTGCCTCGCTGGCGGCGCCGAGGGCGCCGCGCTTGACCTGGTCGCGCTCGATCGACTCGAACAGCGCCTTGAAGTTGCCTTCGCCAAAGCCGTCGTCACCCTTGCGCTGGATGAATTCGAAGAACACCGGGCCCAATTGCGCCACGCCGAAGATCTGCACCAGCAGGCGCGCCTTGCCGTCCGTGACCGTGCCATCGAGCAGCAGGCCGCGCACCTTGAGCTGCTCGGCGTCTTCGCCATGGCCCGGAATGCGCTCGTCGAGCATTTCGTAATAGGTCTCGGGCGGCGCCGTCATTAAAGGCACGCCGGCCGCGCGCAGGCTGTCGACCGTGGCGATCAGATCGTCGCTCAAGAGCGCGATGTGCTGGATGCCTTCGCCGTTGAACTGCATCAGGAACTCTTCGATCTGGCCGCCGCCCGCCTTGCCTTCTTCGTTCAGCGGAATGCGGATCATGCCGTCCGGCGCCGTCATTGCCTTCGAGGTCAGGCCCGTATACTCGCCCTTGATGTCGAAGTAGCGGATCTCACGGAAGTTGAACAGCTTCTCGTAGAAGCCGGCCCAGTACGACATGCGGCCGCGGTACACATTGTGCGTCAGGTGGTCGATGATCTTCAGGCCGTGGCCTTCGGGGTTGCGCGGTGCGCCGTCGATGAACTTGAAGTCGATGTCATAGATCGACTTGCCGATCGTGTCGCCTTCGTCGAAGCGGTCGATCAGGTACAGTGGCGCGCCGCCGATGCCGCGGATCGCCGGCAGGCGCAGCTCCATCGGGCCGGTCGGGATCTCGACCGCCTGCGCGCCCAGTTCCAGCGCCCTGGCATAGGCCTTGTGCGCATCGCGCACGCGAAACGCCATGCCGCATGCCGACGGGCCGTGCTCGGCCGCGAAGTAGGCGGCGTAGCTTTTCGGCTCGTTGTTGATGATGAAGTTGATGCCGCCCTGGCGATACAGCGTGACGTCCTTCGAGCGGTGCACGGCCACCTTGGTAAAGCCCAGCGCCTCGAACACGGGTTCCAGAACGCCTGGGGTTGGCGAAGCGAACTCGACGAACTCGAAGCCCATCAGGCCCATGGGATTGTCAAACAGGTCTGCCATTGTCTCTTCCTTTTATTCGTCCTACGTTGACGGTCATTCCGCGAACACGTCGGCCAGCAAACCGCGCAACCACACATTGCCCGGATCCTGGTTGAAGCGGCGGTGCCAAAAAATATTCGTTTGCAGCGGCGGCAGATCCAGCGGCGGCGTTGCCCATTCGAGCGCGAACGGCAGGCCGGCCCGTTCGGCCAGTTTTTGCGGCACCGTCACCACCAGGTCGCTCGAACTGACGATGTACGGCACTGCCGTAAAGTGCGGTACCCGGAAGCGCGTCGCCGGCGCGATTCCGGCCCGGGCCAGCACCGCGTTGACCCGGTCATACGGACTGTCGGCCGCGTCCACCAGCAAATGCTCGGCCGCAGCGAAGCGCGCCAGCGTCAGTGCGCCCTTGCCCAAGGGATGGCCCTCGCGGAACATCGTGACAAACGGCTGGCGAAACAGGTGCCGCTGGTACAGCGCATCGGACACATCCTCGAACGGGCCCACCGCCAGGTCGACCCGCCCACCTTCCATTTCTTCCTTCAGCGTCGCCGCGCCCACACGCACCGAACTGAGTTCCACGTGCGGCGCAAGCTGCCTGCAGCGCTCGATCAGCGTCGGCATGAAGTACACCTCGCCGACATCGGTCATCGCCAGCACGAAGCGGCGGCTGCTGGTGCCCGGCTCGAACCGGCTGCGCTGGTTCAGCGCCAGCGCCACCTGCGCCATCGCCGCCCCGATCGGCTCGGCCATCTGCGTCGCCAGCGGCGTCGGCTGCATCCCGCTCGCGGTGCGCACAAACAGCTCGTCCCCGAACGCGCGCCGCAGCCGCGCCAGCGCATTGCTCACCGCCGACTGGCTCAGGCCAAGACGGCGCGCGGCGCTGGAAATCTGGCGCTCCCGGTAGACTTCCTGGAACACGGACAGCAAATTGAGGTCGATGGAGCGTGGTTCGATCATGGCGTTCAGTGTTGCTGGCGCATTGTCCACGCGCGATGGCGCTGGAAGCCAGCAGTATTCATGAAATCAATAGTCTACATTTTTCTATTCATCTCGTAAAACTGAGCGGATTATTCTAGAGTGGCGCCATCCACATGCATTTGCACGCCTACATCAGTTTCAGGAGACACAGCATGACCCACCCGTCCGGTTACCTGTCCGGCTTCGGCAACGAATTTGCCACCGAAGCCCTGCCAGGTGCGCTGCCGCAGCATCGCAATTCGCCGCAGCAAGTGGCGTATGGCCTGTATGCGGAGCAGTTGTCCGGCACCGCCTTCACCGCGCCGCGCAGCCATAACCGGCGCTCTTGGCTGTACCGGATCCGCCCGGCCGCCGTGCATGGCAGCTTCGTGCCGCTGGATGCGCCGCGCCTGGTCGGCCGTTTCGACAATGCCGCGCCGCCAAATCAGTTGCGCTGGAGTCCGCTGCCAATGCCGACGACCCCGACCGACTTCATCGATGGCTGGGTGACCATGGCGGGCAATGGCTCGGCCGAAGCGATGACGGGCTGCGCCGTGCACCTGTACGCGGCCAACCAGTCGATGGACGGCCGCTATTTTTACAATGCCGACGCCGAACTGCTGATCGTGCCCCAGCTGGGCCGCTTGCGCATCGCCACCGAACTGGGCGTGCTGGACGTCGAGCCGCAGGAAATCGCCGTGATTCCACGCGGCGTGCGCTTCCAGGTGACGCTGCCCGATGGCGAGGCGCGCGGCTACCTGTGCGAAAACTTCGGCGCGCTGCTGCAACTGCCCGACATGGGGCCGATCGGCTCGAACGGCCTGGCCAATCCGCGTGACTTTCTGACGCCAGTGGCGCAGTACGAGGATATCGAGGGCGATTTCGAGCTGGTCACCAAATTCGGCGGGCGGCTGTGGCGCGCGCCGATCGGCCACTCGCCGCTGGACGTGGTGGCGTGGCACGGCAACTACGCACCCTATAAATATGACCTGCGCCACTTCAATGCCATCGGCTCGATCAGCTACGACCACCCGGATCCGTCGATCTTTCTCGTCCTGCAAGCGCCATCGGATACGCCGGGCGTCGATACGCTCGACTTCGTGATCTTCCCGCCGCGCTGGCTGGTGGCCGAGGACACGTTCCGGCCGCCCTGGTTCCACCGCAACGTGGCCAGCGAGTTCATGGGCTTGATTCACGGCGCCTACGACGCCAAGGCGGACGGCTTCGTGCCGGGTGGTTCGAGCGTGCACAACTGCATGAGCGGACACGGGCCGGATGCGGCAACGTTCGACAAGGCCAGCAACGCGGACACGCGCCAGCCGCACAAGGTGAGCGACACGATGGCGTTCATGTTCGAGACCCGCAATGTGCTGGTGCCCACCGAACAGGCGCTGGGCACACCGCAATTGCAGGTGGATTATCAGGGGTGCTGGGCCGGTATTACCAAGCGCTTTCGTACGACACCATGATCATGGCGCGCGAGCCGCTCGCTCGTTATCCCGAAAAGTTCCAGTCCAGGCCGAGCTTCCTGACCAGCAGAAGTGTCAGGTAGCCGAGCACCGCAAGCAGGACCATGAAGATGATGACGACCTTGGCCACGCCGATCAACAGCGTGCGCCGGTCCATGCCTTTCTCTTTCTTGCCCTGGTCATAGTGCCATTTGATGGCGAAAAACATGCCCGTGCCGAGCACGAGCGCTTTGAACGTAAAGAAGACGATCGGGAACCATTCCATTGTTGTGCGTATTTCCAGGCTGTTGCCGGACACGATCGAAGAAATGACGACAGCGCCAGCGGGGAGAGTTTTCAAGCATACTACTTGAAAGCAATTTCCATACATCGAGACAAAATGTCCCAGGCAAGGCCCCTACCAGACCTGCAGGTTCCCGTCTGGCTGCCGCAACTAGCCACGAATGGCGGACCCCGTTTTTTGCAGATTGCCGATGCGCTACAAGCCGCCATCGTGGCGGGATCGCTGGCGCCCGGTGAGCGTCTGCCGCCGCAGCGCCAGCTGGCAGCACGGCTGGACCTCGACCTGACCACGATCACGCGCGCCTACGATGAAGCCAGGCGCCGCAATTTGCTGGAGGGGCGCGGCGCGCGCGGCACGTATGTCGCGCCCCCGAAAGTCGGATTTGCCCCGTTGATCGACCTGAGCATGAACACGCCCCCACCGCCTGCTGGCGTGGACGTCGACGACATGCTGAAACAAGGCTTGTCGCAGGTGCTGCTGAGCGCGGACAGTCAATTACTGATGACCTACCATCTGGGCGGCGGCAGCGACGCCGATCGCCAGGCCGGCGCCACCTGGCTCGAGCCGATCTGCGGACGGTTGGATCCCGCGCACATCGTGGTTTGTCCGGGCGCGCAGGCCGCGCTCGCCGCCGCCATCCTTTCATACACAGCGCCAAGCGAGACGATTCTGGCTGAACCGATGAGCTACCCCGGCCTGCGCGACGCTGCGACCCATCTGGGCCGGCGCCTCGTTACCGTAGAAGCCGACGAACACGGCATGGTCCCCGAGCGGCTCGAGCGAGCCTGCCGCCGCGACAAGCCCGGACTTGTCTACCTGAATCCCACCTTGCAAAACCCGACTGCCGTCACGTTGCCAGCGGGCCGGCGCCAGGCGCTTGCCAGCATCGCGCAGCGCTACGATGTGCGTATTCTCGAGGACGATCCCTACTGGCTGCTGGCTGACGCCCCACCACCGCCGATGATGACGCTCGCACCAAATCACGTGCTGTACGTTTCGACCTTGTCGAAATGTCTGGCCCCCGGTTTGCGTGTCGCATTCGTGGTCCTGCCCGACCCGGACCAGCGCGCCCGCTTCCTTGCCGCGCTGCGCTCGCTTGCACTGATGGCCACGCCACTGTCAGTCGCGCTGGCCACCCAGTGGATCGTCGACGGGTCGGCCGCCAGGCTGATGCAAGGCATACGCGACGAAGCGCGCCTGCGCCAGCAGATGGCGCGCTCTGCCCTGGCCGGGCAATACAGCGGCCCTGGCGATGGCCTGCATGGTTGGCTGACGTTGCCGGCCTGCTGGAACGCCGCGCAGTTGGCGGCCGCCGCGGCGACCGAAGGCATCGTGGTCACGCCGGCGGATGCATTCGCGGCAGGGAGCGAATCAGTCAATGCGATCCGGCTCTCGCTCGGCAACATCAAGGACCGTCAACAGTTGCACGCCGGGCTTCAACGGCTGTCCGATCTGATCGCCCGGCGGCCCGCTTCGTTCAGCGCCGGACTGACTCGCTAGCTCTGTTCCCAGGCGAGCTCCGGTTTTGATGCCGGTGCGCGTCTGAAGGTCTGTGCGCGAGCGGCGGACACGGCAGCGTTCGAAACCTGCTTTTGGAGTCGATCCGGTACGCGCGGCGCAGCGCTTGCAGCATCCGTGTCTGTGAGCTGGAAGATGCTGACAACCCGGGCCAGTTGCGCCGCCTGCTCCTGCAGTGAGGTGCTAGCAGCCGCCGCCTGCTCGACCAGCGCAGCGTTTTGTTGCGTGACCGCGTCCATGTCGGACACCGCCTGGTTGATCTGCTCGATGCCGGCATTCTGCTCCTGCCCGGCAGCCGAGATATCGCCCATGATCGTGGTAACGCGCTCGATGCTGCCGACCACTTGCGTCATGGTCGCACCCGCCTTGGAAACCAGCTCGTTGCCGATATTGACTTTGTCCAGCGAGTCGCTGATCAGGATTTTGATTTCCTTGGCCGCTGCAGCCGAACGCTGCGCCAGATTACGCACTTCGGACGCCACCACGGCAAATCCGCGCCCCTGCTCACCCGCGCGCGCCGCTTCCACGGCCGCATTCAACGCCAGGATATTGGTCTGGAAGGCGATGCCATCGATGACGCCGATAATATCGGCGATCTTGTTCGACGTGGCGCTGATCACGCCCATCGTCGTGACGACTTCAGCGACCACCGCGCCGCCCTGACGGGCAATTTCCGACGCTGACCTTGCCAGCGCATTGGCCTGATGCACATTCTCGCTGTTCTGTTTGACGGTCGAGTTCAACTCTTCCATCGACGATGCGGTTTCCTCCAGCGCGCTGGCCTGCTGCTCCGTCCGCGCAGACAAGTCATTGTTTCCAACCGAAATCTCCTTGCTGGCCGTGGCAATCTCGTTGGCGCCTGAACGGACCTGACCGACGATGTCCAGCAGATTCGCATTCATGTTCTTTAACGCCGTCAGGAGCGTGCCGATTTCATCAGTACTGGTCTGGTCGATTTGTTGGCGCAGGTCGCCGCTTGCCACTGCCTGGGCGAGCGTGAGCGCGCGATGGACAGGCACGGTGATCGAGCGGGTTGTCAGGACGGCGACGATCGTCGCAGCAATCAGGGCGCCGATGGTGAGCGCCATGGCGATCCAGACTGCCGATTGCGCATCGGCCCGCACCTTCACCCCTTCAGTTTCCATCAGCGACGCCTGGAAGCTCGACATGGCATTCAGGGCGGCCGTGAATTCTGCCTGCGGTGACGTGACCTCCTTCAGCAAATACGCACCCGCCTCGTTGGTTTTCCCTTCTCGCAACAATGCCATCGTCGCTGTGCGTGCCACGCCGTATTTCCCACGCGCTTGGCTCAGCGATTCGAACAGGGCCTCGCCTTTCGGCGTATTGATCATGCTTTTCAGTTTGGTCATGAATCCGTCGGTCCTGTGCACGGACTCGGCGATCCTGTCGATTATCGCCGCGATCTGCGCTTTTTCGCCCGCGCCGAGGATGATGGCATTGCGCAAGTCGCGCGCCTGCACATTGATCTCGGTTTCGATGGACTGGGTCAGCACGACCTTGACGTAACGGTCTTCCAGGATGAAGCCGATGGCCTGATTCGACGCGTTGATGCGCGTAATCGTCACCGCGGCCAGTATGATCAAGAAGACCATCAGCAGGCCAAATCCCATCCCCAAACGCGTGGCCAGTTTCCAGTTAGTCAGTCTCACAATATTCCTTCCAAATGAGTTGAGCGATCGTCCGAGGAGTTCGGGGGTGCATGAGGCGACGAGGTTGAAACTGCGTTCTCGAACGGATCAAATTTAATCGCAGTATTTGTTTAAATCAATATTTTTGGAGAAATATTCGTACGAATTGATTATTTGTTGTTTTTCTTTTTATTTGATTGTCAACGTCCGGGCTGGCGGGGTTGAGACACGGCGTCGGCGCGCTGCGGCGACATGCGGCAACCAAGCGGTATTCCACGTTTTTGTCATTTATGCCATGATTCCGCCGTGCGCCATCGTGGCGGACCCGGCCACGGCCCGGTATGCCCGGCCATAGGCCTTCTGCTTGTCATGTCCGATATATTGATCATCCTCGTTCTGATCCTGTTGAACGGGGTGTTCGCGATGAGCGAACTGGCGCTCGTCTCCGCAAAACGCATGCGCCTCGAACGGCGCGCACAAGAAGGCAGCCGTGGCGCCCGCAGCGCCATCGCACTGGCCGACAACCCGAGTCACTTCCTGTCAACCGTCCAGGTCGGCATCACGCTGATCGGCATCTTCACCGGTGCCTTCGGTGAAGCCTCGCTCGTCACGCGCCTGCAGCCGCAGATCGAGATGGTGAGTTTCCTGGCGCCGTACGCCTACGAAATCGCCCTGTTCATCGTGGTGCTGGCCATTACGTTCGTCTCGATCGTACTGGGCGAACTGGTCCCGAAACGCATTGCGATGCGCCACCCCGAGACGATGGCGACCCTGATTGCCCCGCCGCTGTCGGCCCTGTCGCTGATCATGTCGCCATTCGTCAAGGTGCTGTCGCTGACGACCGAGGCGATCGTGCGCGTGTTTGGCATTCACGATGCCAAAGAAGAAGCACCGACCGAAGAAGACATCGCCGGCATGTTCAAGGAAGGCACCGATGCCGGCCTGTTCGAAAAGACCGAATACGATATCGTCTCGCGCGCGCTGCGCCTGGATGACCGGCACCTGAAAGCGCTGATGACGCCGCGCGTCGACCTGATCATGATCGACCTGGACGCCGAGCGCCGCGACACGCTCGAACTGATCGCCTGCCACACCTACAGCCGCTTCCCGGTCTACCGTGGCGACCGCGCCCAGATCCTCGGCTTCGTGAAGGTACGCGACCTGCTGGCCCAGTCGGTACGCCACGGCTCGCTCGAGGCGGTCAATATCGAACATGCGGTGCAGGACGTGCTGTTCGTGCCCGAGACCGTCGGCGCAATGGTGCTGCTCGAGCTGTTCAAGAAAAACCGGGCCGAGCTGGCGCTGATCGTCGACGAGTACGGCGACATCCAGGGCATGGTCACGCTGTCGGACGTGATGAGCGCACTGGTGGGCGACGTCACCGTGAATGGCGAAGAAACCGATCCCGACGCCGTCCAGCGCCAGGATGGCAGCTGGCTGCTCGATGGCGGCGTGGATCTGGACCGCTTCCGCGACGTCTTCAACACCACCGACCGCTTCCCGGACGAAGAACTGGGCGCGTACCACACGCTGGCCGGCTTCGTGCTGTACCAGTTCGGATATATCCCGAAAGCGTCCGAGTCGTTCGAGTGGAATGGCTATCGCATCGAAGTGGTCGACATGGACGGCAACCGGATCGACAAGCTGCTGATCGAGCAGCTCGCGCTGCCCGACCCGGCGCCGGCCGAAGAATGATGCGGGCGCGCTAAAGCAGATGGACGCCATCCGACTGGGCCCGCTGTACCTTCCGATCGCGGTCGTCCTGTCGCTGGCGGCGGTACTGGCCGCCACGCTGGTCGCCGAATGGTTCCGGCGCCGGCGCGGCATCGATCCAAGCGGCGCGCTCTGGAACATGATTGTGGCCGGCTTCGTCTCGGCCCGCCTCGCGTTTATCCTGAAGCACCATGCGATCTACCTGGCCGCGCCGTCCAGCGTGTTCGATATCCGTGATGGCGGCTTCTCGTCGGTCGCCGGCCTGATCGCAGGCTGCGTGGTCGGCGCCGAGCTGACGCGTCGCCATGCGGCGCTGCGGCGGCCCGTGCTGGCCTGCATGCTGGCCGGCTGCACGGTCTGGTTTGGCGGTACCCTGCTGAATCAGGCACTGACGCCGTCCCATACGCCGCTGCCGGCCGTGATGGTGCGCCAGCTCGACGGCCGCGAAATCGCGCTGCGCAGCTTCGCCAATCGCCCTGTCGTGCTGAACCTGTGGGCCACCTGGTGCCCGCCCTGCCGGCGCGAAATGCCGGCCTTGTTGGCGGCGCAGGCGCAGCATCCCGACATTGCGTTCGTGCTGGTCAACCAGGGCGAATCCGCTGACACCGTTGCCGCTTACGTCGAGCGAGAGCGCCTGCGCTTGCCAGTACCGTCAGCGACGATCCTGCTGGATCCGGGCAGCCAGGTCGCCGCGCGGCTTGGCGCGGCCGGCATGCCGACGACGCTGTTCTACGATGCGGCAGGCCGTCTGCGCACGCGCCATGTCGGTGAACTCTCGCCGGCGACACTGGCCGACAAGCTGGCCGTGATCCGGCCCTGAGCCACGTATGTGGTACAACATGGGCGCTACCGAGGAACCCATCATGCAACTGAACCCGATCCAGCTGTTCGACGCCGAGTCGTCCACCTTCACGTATATCCTGGCCGCGCCCGGCGCTTTTGACGCGGCGATTATCGATCCGGTCGACCGCCACTTCGACCGCGATCTGGCGCATCTCGAACGCCTTGGCCTGCGCCTGACGCACGTGTTCGAAACGCACGCACACGCCGATCACGTCACGTCCGCCGGGCGCCTGCGCGCCCACACGGGCGCCAAGGCATGCGCGCCGGGCGGCTGTGGCATCGCGCCGGCCGAAATCCAGCTGCAGGACGGCGACCGCATCGGATTCGCTGACGGCGAAGAACTTGCCGTGATCCACACGCCGGGCCACACGGCCGGCAGCATGTGCTACCTGTGGCGCGGCAACCTGTTCAGTGGCGACACGCTGCTCATTGGCGGGTGCGGCCGCACCGATTTCCAGGGCGGCAGCGCGGGCGACTTGTATGACAGCGTCACCGGCAAATTGTTCACGCTCGACAGGGCGACGCGGGTCTGGCCCGGCCATGACTACAAGGGCCAGTCGGTCTCGACCATCGGCTGGGAACGCGCGCACAATGCCCGCCTCGCCGGCCGCGAGCGTGCTGATTTCATCGCGCTGATGGCGGCGCTCGACCTGCCACGCCCGGGCCTGATGGATGTTGCCGTGCCAGCCAACCGCAATCTGGGACTGGCGCACGGCGTGTGATTGCCACAGGCGAAAAAAAAAGCGCGACCGAAGCCGCGCTCTTCTGACCGTCACCCGATGAGTGACAGTTACTGGTTCAGTACTCAGTAACGCCAGGTCTTCTTTTGGGCAACCGGACGCTTCATGACCTTGGTCTGAAATTGTTTCCACAGCAGGCCCGCCAGGGCCATCATGATCATCTTGCGCATGCTTGTCTCCAGTGAGTGTCGGCGAATTGCCATCACCTCCAGCATAGCGTGACAAGCGAAACCGTGGCGCGAGTTTGCCGCGCCCCGCCAATGCAGTAGAATCCCTGTCTTTATAGCAAGATCAAGAAACCGACGATGGACGACGGGCATCACCAACTCAAGCGCGGACTCAAGAACCGCCACATCCAGCTGATCGCCTTGGGCGGCGCCATCGGCACCGGCCTGTTCCTCGGCATCGCCTCGACCATCCAGATGGCCGGTCCCTCAGTGCTGCTCGGGTATGCGATTGCCGGCGCGGTCGCCTTCCTGATCATGCGCCAGCTGGGCGAGATGATCGTGGCTGAACCGGTGGCCGGCTCGTTCAGCCACTTCGCCGACAAGTATTGCGGGCGCCGGGCCGGCTTTGTCTCGGGCTGGAACTACTGGGTCATGTACATCCTTGTCAGCCTGGCTGAGCTGACAGCGCTGGGCATCTATATGCAGTATTGGTTTCCCGAGCTGCCGACGTGGGTCTCGGCACTGGGCTTCTTCGTGCTCGTCAACCTGCTCAGCCTGTTGAACGTGAAAGCCTTCGGCGAGCTGGAATTCTGGTTTGCCGTCATCAAGGTCGCGGCCGTGGTCGGCATGATCGTGTTCGGCCTGTACCTGTTGATCGGCGGCGGTGCCGGCCCCGAGGCGGGCGTGTCCAACCTGTGGCGCCATGGCGGCTTCTTCCCCAACGGCGTCGCGGGCCTGGCCATGGCCATGGCGGTCATCATGTTTTCGTTTGGCGGGCTGGAGCTGATCGGCATCACCGCCGCCGAGGCAGACGACCCGTCGCGCACGATTCCGCGCGCGACCAATAATGCGCTGTATCGCATCCTGATCTTCTACATCGGCGCGCTGGCCGTGCTGTTGATGCTGTTCCCATGGCAGAAAGTCGTCACCGGCGGCAGCCCGTTCGTGCTGATCTTCGCCGCGCTCGACAACGGCTGGGTCGCCAACGTCCTGAACCTGGTCGTGCTGACGGCCGCGCTGTCGGTCTACAACGGCTGCGTGTATGCCAACAGCCGCATGCTGTTCGGCCTGGCCGCGCAAGGCAACGCACCGCGCGCGCTGATGCGCACCAATGCACGCGGCGTGCCGCTCAATGCACTGGCCGTGTCGGCCATCGCTACCGGCTCGGCGATCCTGATCAATTACTTCCTGCCGGAAGAAGCACTCGGCATGGTGATGAGCCTGGCCGTCGCCGCGCTCGTGATCAACTGGGCGATGATTTCGTGGAGCCACCTGCGCTTCCGGCGCAGCAAGGACCAGGCGGGCGAGACGACGTTGTTCCGCAGCCCGTGGTTCCCGCTGTCGAATTACGTGTGCCTGGCATTCGTCGCCATCCTGCTCGTGATCATGGCGATCACGCCGGGGCTGCGCATTTCGGTGATCCTGATCCCAATCTGGCTGGGATTGCTGGGCCTGGGCTTCTGGCTGCGCGAGCGGCGCGCGGCTCTGCCGGAATAAACCTGGATGCGCTGCGCTCTTGAGGGCGCAGCAACGCCCGTTGTGCAGGCGCAGTACGCATTTCGGATGTACGGGTCTGTGGCAAAATCGGTATTTACAGAACGCAGAAAAACTGTAAAGTGATTGGCTGCTCTGTTCCGTAGTTCCATCGCCGGAGAACTGCCATGAACCAGCCTTCCAAGTCGCGCTGCGTCACCTATATCACTGCATTCCTGTTGCTGGCGCCGTTGGTGGCAGTCGCCCAGGACGAGGCAACCTTCTACGCCAGCGCTTACGGCGGCATCCCCGCCGCGCCGTCCACGAGCTTTTCGGAGTTCCGTCCTACCGGTCCCGGTGTGGGGGGCACGGCCAAGTTTGGTGGCGGTCTCGGCTTCGGTGCTGCCGTGGGCAGTCGCTTCGCCAACGGGTGGGCCGTCGAGCTGGCGTGGGGCGAGCGTGGCAACTATCTCAGGCGCGTCGGTGGCGTCTCAGTCGATGGCAATATCTTCTCCGAACTGGTCCTGTTGAACGCGTACTACCGCTTTCCGGCGCGGGGCGCGTTACGTCCGTTCATCGGCGCGGGTCTGGGCTACGTGGTCGCCCTGGATATTGACGTTGACCGCAACGGGTCAGAGCAGGAGTATTCGCGCAAAGGCGGCGTGGCGGTACAAGCCGTCGCGGGCGTCGAGTACAGCCTCGCGCCCCGCTGGCGCCTGAGCGGCGATGCGCGCTGGACGAGCGTCGACAGTGGCACATTCAAAGCCTCCGATGCTGGCAATGTGTTGATCGGCAAGCCGAAATATCGACCTGCTTCGCTCAATTTCGGCGTCACCTATCTGTTCTAAGCGGCCCGTGGCACGTCCAACCGCGTTTCAGCGGCCTGCTTCGCTCGATGATTTTGCTGCGTAGCATTCAAGCACCACCTTCCCGCGTCAGGAGATTCGCGCTCCAGAGCCTGGGGTTCTGGCTGCGCGAGCGGCGCGCCAGCGTCACGCCGGCGGCCGGTCCCCGATAAGCACCAGCAGGTCGGTCACGCCGATATCGGCGCCGGCCTGCGTCAGCAAGGTGCTGGCCTGGCCGCGGTGATGGGTCTGGTGATTGAAGAAGTGCAGCAGCAAGCTGCCGAACGGCTTGCAGAACGAGGCGCCACGCGTGTTGCGGTAAGCCAGCACGTGGGCCAGATCGGCCGCCGATACCTCGGCCGCCAGCGCCATGACGATCCGGTCGATCCGCTCGCGCTGCACGCGCAGCAGCGGCAGGCTGTCCCCGTACGACTGGCGCAAGTCGCTGGGGATCGCCGCGCCACGTAGCGTCTCGAGCGCGCGAAACATCGTCACATGGCCAGCAAAGCGTGACAGCCAGATGCTGTCGGCTGCGACCAGGTGGTTCAGCGTTCCCAGCAATGATCCAAAGAAGGCGCGCCGGTCGGCAGTGACCGCCTCATGCGGCAAGGTCGCGGCCGCGTCGTACACCTGGCGGTTCATCGTCGCGTTGTAGCGTGCCAGCAGAAGGATGTCGTCGCAGGTCGGCATACTGCCTCCGGTCATGGGGGGAAGCTCGATTTTCTCACCCGCGCATCTTTCCTTCGAAAATTAAATTGCTGCATCGCGTTGCCCGCACTGCCTGGCCGCAAACACAGCATGACGCTGCGCAAGCTCGCCGATTCGTCTGCACATGCCTCTCCCGTATGGTGCATAGCAATATGAAAATACTTTGCCGCAGTTGACGTAAACGTCAACCAGCACGCTATGATCTTCATGCTGCACACCACCTCACAAGGGAAAGCACATATATGAGCCAGAGCAATCCTCTGTCGCTGCACGTACCGGAGCCTACCGGCCGTCCGGGCTGCAAGACCGATTTCACGTACCTCCAGTTGACCCCTGCCGGCGCTGTCCGGCGCCCGCCCATCGATGTGGCCCCGCTCGAGACGAGCGACATGGCCCAGCAACTCATCCGCGTGCTCGACGAGCATGGCAACGCCGTCGGCCCATGGGCCGAAGCGCCCGACCGCGACCTGCTGCGCTTTGGCCTGCGCACGATGATGAAAACCCGTATTTTCGATGCGCGCATGGTGATCGCCCAGCGCCAGAAGAAAATGTCGTTCTACATGATCAGTCTTGGCGAAGAAGCGATCGGCACCGCCCACGCGCTCGCGCTGCAGGACGGCGACATGAATTTCCCGACCTACCGCCAGCAAAGCCTGTTGATGGCGCGCGAAGTGCCGCTGGTCGACATGATCTGCCAGCTGCTGTCGAACGAGCGCGATCCCCTCAAGGGCCGCCAGTTGCCGGTGATGTATTCGGTGCGCAGCGCCGGCTTCTTCACGATCTCGGGCAACCTAGCCACGCAATACCCGCAAGCGGTCGGCTGGGCCATGGCCTCGGCCATCAAGGGCGACACCAAGATCGCGTCAGCCTGGATCGGCGACGGCGCCACGGCCGAATCCGACTTCTCCACCGCCCTCACTTTTGCCCACGTGTACCGCGCGCCGGTCATCCTCAACGTGGTCAACAACCAGTGGGCAATTTCGAGCTTCCAGGCGATTGCCGGTGGCGAGAGCGTGACGTTCGCCACCCGTGGCGTCGGCAGCGGCATCGCGTCGCTGCGCGTCGATGGCAATGACTTTCTGGCCGTGCTGGCGGCCTCGCGCTGGGCCGCCGAACGCGCGCGCAGCAATCTGGGCCCGACACTGATCGAATGGGTCACCTACCGCGCCGGCCCGCACTCGACGTCGGACGATCCGGCGCGCTACCGCCCGGCTGACGATTACGCCCGGTTCCCGCTGGGCGACCCGATTGCCCGCCTGCGCCAGTACCTGACCAACCTGGGCTGGTGGTCGGACGAAGAGCACGACGCGACGCATACGGCGCTCGAAGCCGAGATCCTGGCCGCGCAAAAAGAAGCGGAGAGTTTCGGCATCCTGGGCGACGAGCGCGCACCGAGCGCCGCGACGATGTTCGAGGACGTTTATAAAGACATGCCGGAGCACTTGCGCCGTCAGCGTCAACAGCTGGGGGTATGAGCATGGCACGCGACGATTTACCAAAAGATGCGGCCACCGTGCCGATGACCATGATCCAGGCGCTGCGCTCGGCCATGGACGTGATGATGGAACGCGATGACAACGTCGTCGTGTACGGCCAGGACGTCGGCTACTTCGGTGGCGTGTTCCGTGTGACTGACGGCTTGCAGGCGAAATACGGCAAATCGCGCGCGTTCGACGCGCCGATTTCCGAAGGCGGCATCGTCGGCACCGCGGTCGGCATGGCCGCTTACGGCCTGCGCCCGGTCGTCGAGATCCAGTTCGCCGATTATTTTTATCCTGCGACCGACCAGATCGTGTCCGAAGCAGCGCGCCTGCGCTACCGCTCGGCCGGCGAATTCACGGCCTCGATGGTGATCCGCATGCCTTGCGGCGGCGGCATCTATGGCGGCCAGACGCACAGCCAGAGCCCGGAAGCATTCTTCACCCACGTGTGCGGCCTGCGCACCGTGATGCCGTCGAACCCGTACGACGCCAAGGGCCTGCTGATCGCGTCGATCGAGAACGACGATCCGGTGATCTTCCTGGAACCCAAGCGCCTGTACAACGGCCCGTTCGACGGCCATCACGACCGCCCTGTCGTGCCATGGTCAGGTCACCCGAAAGGCGACGTCCCTACCGGTTACTACACGGTGGAACTGGACAAGGCGGCGATCGTCCGCCCCGGCAACGACGTCACCGTCATCGCCTACGGCACCATGGTCTGGGTGGCTGAGGCGGCGGCCCGTGAATCGGGCGTCGATGCCGAAGTGATCGACCTGCGCAGCATCTGGCCGCTGGACCTGGACACGCTTGTCAAGTCGGTGCAAAAGACGGGCCGCTGCGTGATCGTGCACGAGGCCACGCAGACAAGCGGCTTCGGCGCCGAACTGGCCGCGCTGATTCAAGAACACTGTTTCTACCAGCTGGAAGCGCCGATCGGGCGCGTGGCCGGCTGGGACACCCCGTATCCGCATGCGCAGGAATGGGCTTACTTTCCGGGGCCCGACCGTGTCGGCGCGGCCCTGAAACGCGTGATGGAGGGTTGATCATGGGGATTCATGTCATCAAGATGCCGGACCTGGGCGAAGGCATCGCCGAAGTGGAAGTGGTGGCCTGGCACGTCCAGCCGGGTGACACGGTGCGCGAAGACCAGGTGCTGGCCGACGTCATGACCGACAAGGCGACGGTGGAGATTCCGTCGCCCGTCGCCGGGACGATCACGAGCCTGGGCGGCGCCATCGGCCAGTCGCTGGCCGTGGGCGCGGAACTGATCCGCCTCGAAGTCGCCGGCGCCGGCAACGTCAGTGCTGACAAGGCGCGCCGTGAACCCGTGCAGTCCGGCGCGGCGACTGCGCCGGCCGAAGAAGTGGCGGAACCGCAGCTCGAGGCGGTGGCAGCGCATGCATCAGCCGCGCCAGTGTCAGCGCCAGCGCCCGCCGCCGCACCGGCGAAGCCAGCGCCAGCGAAATCCGCACCCGTGCGGGCCACGTCCGGCGCGCCACTACGCGCCGACGGCGAAAAACCGCTGGCACCGCCGGCCGTGCGCCAGCGCGCCTGGGACCTGGGCGTCGAGCTGCAGTTCGTGCCCGGCAGCGGGCCCGCAGGCCGCATCACGCACGCCGACCTGGATGCGCACGTGGCCGGGCGCCGCGGCGGCGCGGTGGGTGGCGCGATGGACGAGCGCTACGCCGAACAGCACGGCGAACACGCCACGCAGATTATTGGCCTGCGCCGCAAGATCGCCGAGAAGATGCAGGAAGCCAAGCGCAACATCCCGCACTTCACCTACGTCGAAGAAGTCGACGTGACCGAACTCGAAGCGCTGCGCCTGCAACTCAATGCGCGCTATGGCCAGGAACGCGGCAAGCTCACGCTGCTGCCGCTGTTGATGCGCGCCGTGGTGCTGGCGCTGCGCAGCTATCCGATGATGAGCGCGCGCTACGACGACGAGGCCAACACGCTGACGACCTATGACGCGGCCCACATCGGCATCGCGGCGCAAACCGAATCGGGCCTGATGGTGCCGGTGGTGCGTCACGCCGAATCGCGCGATCCATGGTCGAGCGCCGCCGAAATCGCGCGCCTGGCCGAAGCCGCCCGCAGCGGCAAGGCCACGCGTGACGAACTGACAGGCTCGACGATCACGATCACGAGTCTGGGCGCGTTGGGCGGCATCGTCACGACGCCTGTCATCAACCGGCCCGAGGTCGCCATCGTCGGTGTGAACCGCATCGTCGACCGTCCCGTCATCCGTGACGGTGCGATGGTGGCGCGCAAGATGATGAACCTGTCATCCTCGTTCGACCACCGCGTCATCGACGGCATGGTGGCCGCCCAGTTCGTGCAGTCGATCCGGGGCTACCTCGAATTTCCTGCCACCCTGTTCGTGGAGTAAACGATGGAGACAATCAATACGACCCTCCTGATCATCGGCGGCGGTCCGGCCGGCTACGTGGCGGGCATCCGCGCCGGCCAGCTCGGCATCCCCACCGTTCTCGTCGAAGGCGCGCAGCCGGGCGGCACCTGCCTGAACATCGGCTGCATTCCGTCCAAGGCGCTGATTCATGCGGCCGACGAGTACGCCAAGACCGTGCACTACGCGGCGCAAACGTCGCCCCTGGGGATCAGGGTCGACGCGACCAGCATCGACCTCGAAAAAACGGTGGCCTGGAAAGATGGCATCGTCAAGCGCCTGACTGGCGGCGTGGGCGCGCTGCTGAAGAAACAGGGTGTGCGCGTGATACGCGGCTGGGCGCGCGTCCTCGACGGCAAGACCGTCGAAGTGCAGCCGCACGAAGGCAGCGGGCAAGAGCCGGTGCGCATTCGCTGCGAACACCTGCTGCTGGCGAGCGGCTCGCACGCGGTCGAACTGCCGTTCATGCCGTTTGGCGGGCCGGTCATTTCATCGACCGAGGCGCTGTCACTGCGTGAGGTGCCACGCCGCATGGTCGTGGTCGGCGCCGGCTATATCGGGCTGGAGCTGGGCACGGCGTTTCGCAAGCTGGGCAGCCAGGTCACGGTCGTCGAAGCGGCCGAGCGCATCCTGCCGGCCTATGATGCGGACCTGGTCAAACCCGTGGCCAGTTCGCTCGAGCGCCTGGGTGTGGACGTGCGCCTGGCCACGTCGGTGCTGGGCATGGAGGGCGAGCGGGTCAAGGTGCGCGACGCCTCCGGCGTGGAAGCCTATCTCGAGGCCGATCGCGTGCTGGTGGCCGTGGGCCGCAAGCCGGCAACCACCGGCTGGGGCCTGGAGCACCTGATGCTCGACATGAACGGGCGCGCGGTAAAAGTCGACGAGCAATGCCGCACGTCGATGCGCAATGTCTGGGCGATCGGCGACCTGACGGGCGAACCGATGCTGGCGCACCGCGCGATGGCGCAGGGCGAGATGGTGGCAGAGATCATCGCCGGCAAGCGGCGCTGGTTCCATCCAGCGGCGATTCCGGCCGTGTGCTATACCGATCCCGAGATCGTGGTGGCCGGCATGTCGCCTGGCGAAGCGGCAGCGGCCGGCATCGACGCCATCAGCGCGAGCTTCCCGTTCAGCGCCAACGGGCGGGCGATGACGATCGAGAGCACCGACGGTTTTGTGCGCGTCGTCGCGCGCAAGGACAATCACCTGATCCTGGGCTGGCAGGCAGTGGGCGTCGGCGTGGCGGAACTGGCGGCAGGCTTCACGCAGTCGATCGAGCTGGGCGCGCAACTGGAAGACGTGGCACGCACGATTCACGCGCATCCAACCCTCGGTGAAGCGGTGCAGGAAGCAGCGCTGCGCGCGCTGGGCCACGCACTGCATATCTGAAGCAGGCGCCGTCCCGCACCGGGGCGGCGTCGGGAGGCCCGGCCATCCGCGCGCTGGCCGCCCGTTGCGGAATCAGTCCGCGACAGGTGCCGCCGCAGGGCGCCGGTTCACCAGCACGGTGCCCAGGCGCAGTGCTGTGGCCACCGCCTGATCGATCGGCGGCGTGTAGCCACACGCGATCCAGCGCATTGCTATATGGATCACACCACCAACCACCCCCGCCTGCAGCAATTCGTCGTCCAGCGCTTCCGGCGCCAGCAGACGTGCTACTGCCTTGCCGATATCGCGCAGTGAATCGTCGAACGTACGGTCCACGGCAACGCTGACGCCACGTATTTCCACGAGGAAGACGCGGGCTGAACGTGGCTCGCTTTGTAGCAGAGAGAAATAAGCGTAGAGCATGGCTCGAGCGCGCGCAACCTTGCCGCCGCGCGTCGCATCGCCAACGTGGAGAATTTGTTTCAGCACTGAATCTGTCACGAAACTGTAGCAATCGATCAAGAGCGCTTCACTGTTCGCGAACGATTCGTAGAAGTACCGCTCGGTGAGACCAGCGGCGTCGCAAACAGCCTTGACGGTCGCATTATGATAGCCGCGCTCGCCATATACGCTGATCGCGCCCGCAATCAGTCGGCTGCGTCGATCGGCGCGACGTTGCTCCGGCGTCTGTCCGCGATAGGAGCGGGTGTTGGATAGCTCTTGAGTCATTGCAACATTCTGACACATTATCACTAATAATGATGACAATCAGCCATGTCAGTACGGTGACATACTCACACTCGCCTCGTGTTCACTACCGGCCAGCGCTCCAGGCGGAGGCTGCTTCACGATGGCATCGGCTGTGATAGTTGTGTAGAGCCAACGTCAGATCAGCGACGGAATGCGCGTTCGTGCAACGATCGAATGGCCGTCACGACGGCCTAAGTTGGCAATTTGCCATGCAGCGTCACACAAGAACGTTATCAAATGGCACACATGGTAGTGCGATGCTCATGGATACGGGGCGCGTCAGCGCGTTCTTGCGGAGGGAGTGAATCAGATGAGGGGCCGATAAGGATACCGGGAACAGCAATGCGCCCGATGGCGCATTGCTTAGCAAGACTGCTTACTTGTTGCCAGTACCGGTGCCGGCTGCCGACTGGCTGCCTTGCGTGCTTTTTTCGTCAGTCTTGCCCTGGAAACCTTCATCGCCCTGCTCTTCGGTGGAACCACCGGCAAGCAGATCATCCGTACGCCCCGCTTGCGAGCCCATGTCAGGCACAGCACCAGCCGGTGGCGCTGCCTGCTTGCTGCCGCTACCGGCAACGTCGCCGGTCGAGCCGGCACCCATCGTGGCCGCACTGGTCGTTCCGGTCGTGAGTTGATCCCACTTGCGGCCCTGAATTTCCTGATCCTTGTTGTCGTTGCTAATTGGCATAGTGATCTCCTCGTATTGTGTGTCCGCTCATCTTAGGCCGATTTCACGCTGCCGCCATAGGCGAGCGTCCCGGCGCCGTGTAGGACCGGGACCGTACCGGATGCATCATTCCCGGAGGCTGGCAATGGGTACCACTACCGAGTTGTAATTTTGCTGCAATGCAACAAATAGTCACGATGCATGCCTATACTTGCCGTGAACCGTGCCGTCCGGCACGACCCGTTTCCGGGTGACTTCCTGTGAAGTGCGTGTTCTGCCACCTGCAGCCTGGCCTCCAAGCGCTGTACGCAACGACCTTTAGGATCGCACAATGAACAACATGAAGCTGGGCGCCCGCCTCGGACTGGGCTTTGCCATCGTACTCGCGCTGCTCGTCGCCATGAGCGCCACCTCGTATACGCGCATGGAAAAGGCAAGCAGCCTGACCGAGCGCCTCGTCAAGACCAGTATGAAAAACCAGCGCGACATCGCCGAATGGCGTCGCAATATCGAGGTCAACTCGGCCATCAACGAGACCGTCTATTACGCCCCGGATGCGTCGATCCTCGACGTGGTTGCCGCGCGCCGCGCCGCGATCACGGCGCGCTCGAACGTGCTGCAGAAGGAAATCGACGCGGCGCTTGCCAATCCGGGCGTGCGCGCGCAGCTCGAGGTCGTCAAGCAGGAGCGCGAAGCCTATATCGCGGCGCGCGATGCGCTGTTCGCCGCCAAGCGCGCGGGCGACCAGGCGCAGCTCGATGCGATCTACCGAACCCGCATGGTGCAGCACACGACGTCATATCTGGCCGTGGTGCAAAAGTTCGCCGACATGCAGATCGCCGCGACGAGTGTCGTCGCGACCACGATTCTCGATGCGTATGCCAGTACCAAGGTCATCCTGTTTACGCTGGCTGGCGTTGCGCTGCTGCTGGGCATCGCCTGCGCCTGGTTCATCACCCGCTCGATCACGCTGCCACTGCGCGCCGCAGTCGATGTGGCCGAGCGCGTCGCTGGCGGTGACCTGACCAGCCGCTTCGAGACCGGCCGGCGCGACGAAGTCGGCCAGTTGATGGATGCGCTGGGTCGCATGAACACGAATCTGGCGGGCATCGTCGGCCAGGTGCGCGACGGCACCGCGACCATCGCGCAGGTCTCTGGCGAGATCGCCAGCGGCAACCAGGACTTGTCGGCCCGCACCGAGCAGCAAGCCAGCTCGCTCGAAGAAACGGCGGCCTCGATGGAAGAACTGACCTCGACCGTGCGGCAGAACACCGAGCACGCGCACCGCGCCAACGCTCTGGCGGCCACCGCTGCCGGCGTGGCCGGTGAAGGTGGACGCATGGTCGCCGACGTGGTGGGCACCATGGGCCGCATCGATGCCTCGTCGCAGCGCATCGTCGATATCATTGGCGTGATCGATGGCATCGCCTTCCAGACCAATATCCTGGCGCTCAATGCCGCGGTCGAGGCAGCGCGTGCCGGCGAGCAGGGTCGTGGCTTTGCGGTGGTCGCCAGCGAGGTGCGCACGCTGGCGCACCGCTCGGCGGCGGCAGCCAAGGAAATCAAGGGCCTGATCCATGATTCGGTTGTGCAGGTGCAGGAAGGCACGCGCCAGGTCGATCTGGCCGGCACGACCATGCAGCAGATCGTCCACAGCATCGGCCAGGTCACGCTGATCATGAACGAGATCACCGCCGCCAGCGAAGAGCAGACGGCCGGCATCGAGCAGGTCAACACGGCCATCGTCGAGATGGACCGTGTCACGCAGCAGAACGCCGCACTGGTCGAACAAGCGGCTGCGGCCGCCGACGCGATGCGCGAACAGGCCGGGCAGCTCGAATCCGTGGTTGCCACGTTCCGCCTCCAGGGGGCCGCCGCACCTGGTACGCGCCTGGCGCCGCCGGTATCCCGCATCGCCTTGGCCGCCTGAGCCGCTGATAGAATGCCCGGCTGACGCGATCACGGGAAAGAACGGTTATGGGTATCGGTGTGTTGTGCGGCCTGCTGGCCGGGGCCATGTGGGGCATCGTGTTCCTCGCGCCGGCCTATCTGGCCGCGTTCACGCCCTTGCAGCTGACTGTCGGGCGCTACCTGGCCTACGGCGCCCTCGCCCTCGTGCTTGTCGGCCCGCGCCTGCGCACGCTGCTTGCCCGCCTGAACCGGGCCGACCTGTGGGCGCTGGTGCGCCATGCGCTGGCCGGCAACCTCGTGTATTACGTGCTGCTGGCGTACGGCGTGCAATATGCCGGGATCGCGCCCACCTCGCTGATCGTCGGCATGGTGCCGCTGGTGGTCACGCTGCTCGGGCGCCACGACCACGGCGCCGTGCCACTGCGCCGCATGCTGGCGCCGCTGCTGCTGGTGGCGGCCGGTATTGCCTGCATCAATCTCGACACCTTCGCGCATGCCCCGGTCGACGCATCCGCCATCGCCATCGCCGGTGGGGTGCTGTGCGCTGCGGGCGCCTTGCTGTGCTGGAGCTGGTACGCGCTCGACAATGCACGCTACCTGAAGAACAACCCGCACTTCAGCAGCGCCGAGTGGTCGGCGTTGTATGGCCTGGCCACGGGCGTGCTGTCCCTGCTGCTCGCACCAATCGCATTCTGGGATGCGGGCAGCGTGGCTACGGGCGAGCACGACTGGACCGTCTTCTGGATTTGCAACGCCCTGCTGGCGCTGGGCGCGTCCGTCATCGGCAACCATTTCTGGAACGTGGCCAGCCGGCGCGTGCCGGTAACACTAGGGGGTCAGCTGATCCTGTTCGAAACGCTGTTCGCCCTGCTGTACGGCTGCATCTACCGGGGTGCTGCGCCCCGACCGCTCGAACTGGCTGCGATCGCGCTGCTCATCGCAGGCGTCGCGTGGTCAGTGCGGCTGCATGGCGGCGTGGAAGATGACGAAATGTTTACGCCACCGCGTGAGCAACATTGACGAGCTGGCCACATACCGCAGCGTATCGTTGCGTGTAAGTACCATTTTTGTTCAATTAACCTGGCGGGACTTTTTCCCGTAGTAATGTACTGCTAGACTCTCGGGCGTGGAATTGCGCAGCGCAATAAAGTTTGCCACCAAGAACAACATTGGACCTGCGTTGCTCACAACGGGTACGAATCGGTCCTACCGGGAGTCGTCTACATGAAAGCAACACCAGTCCGCCTGGCGCGAACGCTGCTGGCCGCGGCCGTATCGGGCGTCGTCTGCAGCATCGCCGCTGCGCAAACCGCCCCCGTCCAGGACAGCGGCGGCACCGTACCGGAGGTGATCGTTACCGCCCAGCGCACCGAAGCCCTGGCGTCTCGCACGCCCCTTGCCGTGAGCGTCCTGTCGGGCGAACAGCTGCGCGATCTGGGCGCCGACAGTGCCGGCACGCTTGGCCCACGGCTGCCCAATGTGTACATGGAACAGGCCTTTTCCGGCCTGCGCCTGTCGATCCGCGGCATTAGCAACAGCGACACCACCGACAAGGGTGACCCGTCGACCGCCTTCATGCTCGACGGCATCTATATTGCGCGGCCCGCCGGCCAGAGCGGCAACTTCCTCGACATCGACCGCATCGAAGTCTTGCGCGGCCCGCAAGGCACGCTGTACGGGCGCAACACGACCGCCGGTCTGGTCAACGTGATCTCGAATGCACCGACCGACCGCTTCGAGGGCGCACTGGGGTTCGAAACCGGCACCTATCACCGGCGCAAGGTCGACGGCGTCATCAACGTGCCGGTAGGCGACATGCTGTCGCTGCGCGCTGCCGTGAGCAAATTGCAGCATGATCCCTACCTGAACAATGGCCAGGGCACGCTACTCCGGCCCGGCATGGACCAGGACGACACCGATGCGCGCCTGAGCGCGAAGCTGCAACTGGGGCGCGACGCGACGCTGGTATTGCGCTACGACCATGGCAAGGCCGAAGGCAATAACGACCGCTTCGTGCCGGACACGAACTTTTTCACCGGTGTGGCCAGTGGCACGCCGGTCTACCGCGACAGCACCACCGACGCACGCCTGACCAACAGCTTCATCCCGCCGAACATGACGCCGGTCCAGGGCTGGCAAGACCGCGTGGCCCAGGGCTGGTCGGCCGACCTGCGCTGGAACCTCGGCCCTGCCACGCTGTACTACCTTGGCGGGCACCGCACACTCGACCAGGAACTGCGCCAGAACTACTATTACCGCGTGACCCCGCGCATCGCGCTTGGCGTGATCAACGACTACGACGGCCACAACACGCAGGATTCGCACGAACTGCGCCTTGCCACCAATGGTACCGGTGCGCTCAGTGCCCAGGGCGGCCTGTACTACTTCAGCGAGACGTCCGACACGTCGTATGCATTCCAGGGCCTGCAGCCGGTCGGCCTGCCGCCCTACTATGCATTTCCGCTGGTGACCGAGGCGCGCAGCCGCGCCGTGTTCGGCCAGCTGACCTGGCGCGTGGCCGACGGCCTGCGCCTGACTGCCGGCGCGCGCCGCACCGACGACGACAAGGACCGCGTCGGCTCGACCGATTTCCAGCAAGGCCCCGTATTCAACGCTGCCACCGACCGGCGCCTGCTCAACGCAGCCGAGCTGAACACCGCGCGCACGACCTGGCGCCTGGGCCTTGACTACGACCTGCTGCCCACGACACTGTTGTACGGCAGCCTGTCCACCGGCTACAAGGCGGGGGGCTTCAACGATGGCTGCATCGCCGGCAGCACCGCACTGGGCATTGCGTGCCCGGCCGCGGTCGCGGTGTCGGAAAGCGCGCTGTACTACCAGCCGGAAGAACTGCGCGCCTACGAAGCCGGCGTCAAGTCGCGCCTGTGGGGCGGGCGCGTCACGGTCAACGCCGCCGCCTTCGTGTACGACTACACGAACCTGCAACTGAGCGGCACCGCCATCGTCGCGGGCGCCCCGCGGATCCTGACCGGCAATGCCGGCGTTGCTCGCTCGCGGGGTCTGGAACTCGACGGCGAGATCCGCGTCGGCAGCCACGGGCGCCTGAGCTACAGCGCCACCGCGCTCGATGCCCACTATGTGACGTACAACCCGGCACCTGCCGTCTCGTGGGCCGGCCGCAAGCTCGATCGCGCGCCGAGCCACGTCTATACGCTCGGCTACGAACACCGTTTCGGCATGTTCGGCGGCCAGCTGCATGCGGGCGTGTTCACGCGCCGCAGCGCTGACTATGTGATCACGATCCCGAGCCAGCTGCTCGAATACCGGATTCCGGCGCACACGACCACCGACGCCACGCTGCGCTACGCCCCGCCCGGTGGCGCCTGGAGCCTGCTGGCGCGCGTGCGCAATCTGGAAAACGCGGTGCGTCCGTCGCTCATCGACAGCTTCGGCATGGCCACGCCGACGGCGCCGCGCACGGCCGACCTGCGCCTCGATCTGCGCTTTTGATCAGTGCCAGGGTCGGGCTCCGGCCCGGCCCCCGATCCACTCACGCCACAAGGACACCCATGGACCGCATTGCGCATGACCTGCTTTCTCCCTCACTGCGCGCCGACCCGCCCGCCGACGACACCGTCGCGCGGATGCTGGCCGGCGCCGACGGTCCGGCCGAACTGTCAGAGCGCATCGCGGCAATCAACCGTGAGCTGGCGCGCTGGCAGACCAATGGCGGCTTGGCGTGCTGGCAGCCCGGGCCCGATCTCGATCCCCGCGCAGCCGACGCGCTGCTTGATTACCTGGCAGCGTGCCAGCAGCTGCCGGTATGGGCCGACCCGGCCGCCATTGCGCGCGCGGAAACGCTGTTCATGGACATGAGCATGCTCTCCTGCACGCTGCTGTTCTGCGCCAGCCTGCCCGAATGCTATGTGCTGCCCGACCTGTCGGCAGTGCTGCACGCGGCCGGCCAGCTCGAGGCGCATACCGATTACCGGGTCCGCTCCACCGCGGCGATGATCTTCCCCGTCATGCTGGCAGGTGGCCTGACGACGCCCGGCGGCGGCGGCGTGGCCCAGGCGCTCAAGGTGCGCCTGATTCACGCCACCATCCGTCACCTGATCCTGCGCGGCGCGCCGCGTGATGCACTGGGCGGCGCGCCCGTGCCGCCACTGTCGCCTGCCGGCGGCGGCATGTATCACACACTGTATGCGCACGGCTGGGACACCTCCGTGAACGGCCTGCCGTGCAACCAGGAAGAACTGGCCTATACGCTTCTCACGTTCAGCTACGTGTTCGTGCGCGGCCTGCGCACGCTGCGCCTGGCGCTCGCGCCGCAGGATGAAGAAGCCTATCTGCACACGTGGAACGTGCTGGGCCACGTGCTGGGCATCGAGCGCAGCCTGATGGCAGAAACCATGGCGCAGGCGCAGCACGACTTCGAGGCCATGCAGGCGCGCGGACGTGTGCTGGTGCGAACGCCCGATCCCCGTCCGCTGCTGGCGGCGGACCTGATGAAGGCCATGGAAAACGAGATCCCGATCCGGCTCCTGAAACCCATCCCGACGCTGCTCACGCGTTTGCTGTGCAAAGGTGATGCTACGCGCGACCTGGGCCTGGATGCGCGCGTGCCGCTGCTGGCGCGGGCGGTGTTCGCGCTTGGTCTCGGGGCCGTGCGCTGCGTCGACGCCTTGGCGCGCGTATTCCTGCCCGGATTTTCGATCAGCCGCATGCTCACGCGCGCGCTGGGGCAGCGCCTGGTGACGCACTTCCTGCTCGATCAGACACGCCCGCTGCGCCTGCCCGATGCGCTGCTCAATGAGGTGAACGACGCCACGACCACCTGGCGCACGGATCCGACCGCGCCGCGCTGGTTGCGCCGGGTGGAAGCGCGCCTGGCCGGACGTGCTGCGCGGACATGATCTGCCTGGGCGGCGTCATGCGCAGAACATCGGCCGTGCAAAATAGTTACATCGAAGAATCACAATACTGTTGCTTGTAGAAATGACCTGCTAGACTGTCAATATCATAACTTCTGCCTGCCGAATGCATGCGCGCAGACCGCAGTTCTCATAAAAAGTTTGCGCCTTGCACCAATGAATTCGATCATGACACCCTCGCCAACCGTGCTGTCCCGCCTTGCTGCAGGTCTGGGCGGTGCCGCGCTGCTGGCGCTGTTGCTGCGCGGCTGGAACGCCGAGACCCACTTGCTGGTGATCAGCTCGGTGCTGATGTTCGTGGCCTGCCTGGCCAGCGCGGCGCGCGTGCTTGGCCCCCGCGCCGCGCTGCAACTGGCCGTGATCGCGCTGCCGGTTGGCTGGTTTGCCGAAGAAATGGGTGCAAGCTACGGCTGGTTCTTCGGCAGTTACGATTACACGTCGGTCCTCGGTCCGCAACTGGGCAGCGTCCCGCTGGTCATTCCGCTGATGTGGTTTGCCCTGTGCTACACGGGCTACGTGATGGCCAACCTGATCGTCTGGCAGGTCCCCGCTGACGGCGCCACATCGGTCCGCCGCAGCATCGTCATGGCGTTTCTCGCGGCACTGATCGTGACGGCGTACGACCTGGGCGTGGACCCATACATGGTCTACAAGCTCAAGGCCTGGATCATGGTGGAGCGCAATGGCGGGTGGTTCGGCGAAACCCTGCAGGGCTTTGCGGGCTGGATGCTGGTGGCCTTCAGCATCGTTTTCTTGTTTCGCCTGATCGTGCGCCGGTCAGCACCGTCGTCGGCGCCCCCTGCGCGCATGCGCGACGTGCTGGTCCCGCTGGGCCTGTACGGCGCCCTGATGCTGTTCGAAGCCACCCAGGGCGTGCCGGTCGAAACCCGTGCCATTGCCCTGTTCGTGATGGGCACGCCGCTCTGTTGCGCCGCGTGCGGGCTGTATCGCTGGCAACTGGCAGCGAGGGCCGCAGCATGAAGACCGATACAACGGGCGATACAACGGGCAAAACCAAAGGCGGCCTGCGCGCGCGCATGGCGACGTTTGCGTGCCTGATGGCGCTGCTCGTACTGGGCATGCTGGGCGCGGTGCCGGCCATGGCGCAGACCTTGCAGCTCACGCGCGACGCCGAGGTCGTCGATGCCTGGCCAGCCGTGACGACCCTGGCCGATCCCGCCAACGCGCTCGACGCGCGCGCCGCACTGGCGGCCGGCGCGCGCTTTGCACGACCGGCGAGCGCCGACGCGAGCCTGGGCATGCAGCCCGGCACGACCTGGGTTCAAATCCCGATCGCGGTCGCGCCTGACGCCACCAATGGCTGGGTGATGCAGATCGATTTCGCGCTGCTCGACGAGATCGACGTGTGGGTAAGGTTCCCGGATGGCTTGCGCAACATCGGCAGCATCGGGCGCATGCAGCCGCAATCGGGCGACGCGCTCAAGGGCCGCGTGCCCGGCGTGGTGCTGCGCCTGACGCCGGGCACCAGCTATACCGTGCTGCTGCGCGTGAAGACGGTCGGGCCCAAAATCCTGCCGATCACCTTCATGCAGCCCGATGCCGTACTGCCGGCAGAACTGGGCGAACAACTGATGCAGGGCCTTCTGCTGGGGCTGCGTTGCACGCTGATCCTGTACGCGCTGGGCCAGTGGTATGCGCTGCGCGAGCCGCTGTTCGGCAAGTACGCGCTGCAGGCCACCGGCGTCACACTGTACTCGGCCGCCTGGTTCGGCACGGCCGGCCAGTATCTGTGGCCCGGCAACGCCTGGCTGCTCGAACACGGCACCGGGCTGGCCTCGATCATGGCCTCGTGCGGCGCCTACCTGTTCGTCGAGCAGTCGCTCGCGCGGCCTGGCCAGGACCGCATCTTCAGCCGCATGATGAAGACGCTGGCCGCGCTGTGCCTGGTCACTGCGATCGGTTTCGCCACCGGCATCATCAGCCACCGCTACCTGGTGCTGATCGTCGGCACGCTGGGCATCATGCCGATGCTGCTGGGACTGCCCGGTGCCTACCGGCGCGCCCGCGCCGGCGACGCGGTCGGGATCTACTTCCTGGTCGGCTGGGCCGTGGCATTCACTGCCGCGTTCGTCACCGCGCAGCTCATCAACGGCAAGCTCCCGGCGAACTTCTGGACCATGCACGCGCTGGTCTTCGGCAGCACGTTCGACATGCTGGTGTTCATGCGTATCCTGGGCCTGCGCACCGAGGCGATGCAACAGGCGATGCTGCGCGCCGAGGCCAGCACGCGCATGAAGTCGGAGTTTCTGGCGAATATGAGCCATGAAATTCGCACGCCGATGAACGCCATCATCGGCATGAGCCGGCTGGCCATGATGAGCGAGCCGGCGCCCATGCTGCGCAATTACCTGAGCAAGATCCTCGGCGCGAGCGAGCACCTGATGGGGATCATCAACGACATTCTCGACTTTTCGCGCATCGAAGCAGGCAAGCTGCACCTGGAAGCGGTGCCGTTCGACCTCGATGACATGCTCGAACATC
Organism: Oxalobacteraceae sp. CFBP 13730; assembly: GCA_014841835.1. Lineage (GTDB taxonomy): Bacteria > Pseudomonadota > Gammaproteobacteria > Burkholderiales > Burkholderiaceae_D > Telluria. Next base: position 560,874 of record JACYUQ010000002.1, read on the forward strand.
TGTCGAGCCTGACCGGCGTGAAGACCGATGCCAAGGGGATCGAACTGATCTTCCGGGTCGGCCCTGGCGTGCCGCAACGTCTGGTGGGCGATCCGCTGCGCCTTGGCCAGGTCCTGATCAACCTCACCGGCAACGCCGTCAAGTTCACCGAGCGCGGCGAAATCGTGGTGGCCGTCGAAGCGCGGCACGTCGACGACGGCAAGGTCGTACTGGCATTTACCGTGAGCGACACCGGCATCGGCATGACGCCCGAGCAGCTGGCGCGCCTGTTCGTCTCGTTCAGCCAGGCCGACAGCTCGACCACCCGCAAGTACGGTGGCACCGGACTGGGGTTGTCGATCTCGCGCCAGCTGGTCGAGATGATGGGCGGCGATATTACGGCGCGCAGTACGCCGAACGTCGGCAGCAGCTTCACCTTCACCGTGCAACTGGGGATCGGGGATGGCTATGCCGCCGCCAGTGCGGTGCGCAAGGCGCTGCTGCTGGACGTGCGCGCGCTGGTGGTCGACGACAGCGCCACCGCGCGCAGCGCGCTGGCCGAAATGCTCGAAGGTTTGGGCGTGCAGGCCGATACGGCTGCCTCGGGCGAAGAATGCCTGCTGCTGCTGGAACGCGCCGCGCGCAATGCCACGCCATACCAGATCGTGCTGATGGATTACCTGATGCCGGGCCTGGATGGCATGCAGACGATCCACCGCATCCGCCTGCATGCGGACGAACAGGGCGAGACGACGGCCACGCCGGCAATCCTGATGATCTCGGCCTGCACGCGCGAGACCGTCATGCACGAGCAAGGCCGGGGCGAACTGCCGATCGACGCCTTCCTGCACAAGCCGGTCGGCCCGGCGCTGCTGTACCACAGCCTGCTGCAGGTGCTGCACCCGCAGCTGGGCGCCCCCGACACGATCAACAGCTACCTGCCGGCGCTGGCCGACCTGCCGCGCCTGGACGGCGCGCGTATCCTACTGGCCGAAGACAACGACAACAACCGCGAAGTTGCCCTCGATTTCATGGCCGCTGCACGCATGCAGGTCGACGTCGCGTTCAATGGCGTTGAAGCAGTGCGCATGGCGCAGGCCGGCGACTACGACCTGATTTTGATGGACATCCAGATGCCCGAGATGGACGGCCTGGCGGCGACGCGCGCCATCCGGCTCGACCCGCGCCTGCGCGAGCTGCCGGTCGTGGCCATGACGGCGCACGCGCTGGCCAGCGACCGCGCCCTTAGCCGCCTGGCGGGCATGAATGACCACGTCACCAAGCCGATCGACCCCGACCTGCTGTTCTGCACGCTGCTGAAATGGATCGACCCGGTACGCCTGGCCGGGCGACCGTTGCCACAGGCCGTGCGGCCTGCGGTGGCCGCGGGCGGGCGTCCGGCTGGCGGCCCGCTGCCGGCGGTACCGGGCATCGACTGGCGCATGGCGCTGGAGAATGTCGATGGCCAGCGCAGCCGCCTGGAAAAGCGCGCCGGCAGTTTCATCCGCGAATATGCGAGCGCCCCGCAGATCCTGCGCGAAGCGCTGCAGGCAGGCGACCACGCGCGCCTGCAGTCGCTGGCGCACAACCTGAAGTCGAGCGCCGCCTACGTGGGCGCCTTTGAGCTCAGCAGCGCCGCCGCACGCCTGGAACAGGATCTGCGCGCCGGCCAGTTCGAGCGCGTCGGCGTCCAGGTGCCGGCCCTCGTGAGCGCGGCCGACACGGTGCTGTCCGGCCTGGCCCAGATGGCGGCGCTGGCGTTGCCGAAAGCCGGCGATCCGGAAGCGCTGTCGATGGTCATCGCGCGCCTGGACGGCTACCTGCGCAGCGACGATGCACGCGCCGAGGATGCCCTGGCGCAGCTCGCGTCGCTGCTGGGCGCAGGGAGATACAGCGATCCGGTTGCCGAATCACTGGACGCCGTGCAGCGCGCGGTCGCCGAGATCGAGTACGCTGCCGCGCTGGGGCCGCTGGCAGCCCTGAGCACGCAACTCGATCTCAGTCTGGAAGGTAGTCAATGAATATCGATCAGTCGCAGAAAGTGCTGGTGGCCGACGACGACGCCATCAACCGCGAGGTGCTGGGCGAACTGCTCAAGCCCGATTACACGGTGCTGCTGGCCCGTAACGGCGCCCAGACGCTGGAACGCGCCGCGCGCCACCTGCCCGACCTGATCCTGCTCGACGTGATGATGCCGGACATGGATGGCTACGAAGTGCTGCGCCGCCTGCGTGGCGAACCGCTGACCGCGCATATTGCGATCATTTTCATCTCCGGCCTGGACCGGCCCGAAGACGAGGCCAATGGCCTCAAGATGGGCGCATCGGATTACATCGTCAAACCGTTCAACCAGACGGTCGTGATGGCGCGCGTGGCGCTGCACCTGCAGGTCGTGCGCCAGCGCCGGATGCTCGAACGCCTCGCGAACATCGACGGCCTGACCGAACTGGCCAACCGGCGCCGTTTCGATGAGGTGTATGACCAGGAATGGCAGCGCGCCCGCCAGAGCGGGCAACCGCTGTCGCTGGCGCTGCTCGATATCGATGCGTTCAAGCAGTTCAACGATCGCTACGGGCATCCGGCAGGCGATCGCGCACTGCGCGCGGTGGCGCGCGCCGCCGACGCAGCGATGCAACGCCCCGGTGAGTTGGCGGCGCGTTATGGCGGCGAAGAGTTGTTGCTGCTGATGCCCGACACCGATGCCCAGTCGGCGCACGCTGTGGCCGAAGCACTGCGCGCCGCGATTGCGGGCCTGGCGATTGCGCACGAAGCGTCGAGTGTCGCGCCGGTGCTGACGGTGAGCGTCGGCGGCGCCACGCTGGACGCGGCCGGCGCCGAACAGCAGTTCGAGCTGTTCGAAGCGGCCGACGCCCAGCTGTATCGCGCCAAGCAGGCCGGGCGCGATCAGGTGTGGTGGCGCGTCGGCAACTGACCGTCAGGCAATCGCAGAAGCACTCGCCTCAGGTCTTGTTTCCCGATTTGAAGGTCACGACACGATACAGGTACCAGCCGAGCAGACCGAACAGTACCGCCTTGGAGACCGGATCGACATACTGCGCGACGCGCTCGTACTGGCTTTCCAGCGCGTAACCGGCACCGGTCAGGATGCCGGTCCAGATCAGCGAACCGATCGTCGAGAACAGCAAAAACTGCCCCATCGACATCTTGGCCAGGCCGGCCGGTACCGAGATCAGGGTGCGGATCGCCGGAATCAGACGCCCCAGCAGCACCACTTTCTTGCCATGCTTTTCGAACGCAGCCATCGCATGTTCGATGTCGCCATGCGTCACCGTCATCCAGCGCGCGTGCTTGTCGGCAAAGGCTTCCAGCCGTTCCTTGCCATAGACCCGGCCCGCGTAATACCACGGCAGCGCACCGGCCACCGAGCCAGCCGTGCCCGCCACCAGCACGCCAATCACGTTCAGGTCACCGCGCGCGGCAACGAAACCGGCAAACGGCATGATCAATTCTGACGGAATCGGGGGGAAGATATTTTCCAGTGCCATCAGGGCGAACACGCCCAGATAGCCGCTTTTCTGCATGAACTCGGTGATGAACTCGAACACGGGACGCACTCCATATGATTTGGCAGCCTCCACGATAACAACTTTCAAAAAACACATCTGTTCTGCTGCGCACGCAGGTTGGCACCAACGGCGGCATGCGATGTTCGCGTCCGGGGGTTGGTGATACCGGCGCTTGTCGCTACCATGTCCGGATACCGATCCCAGGATACCCCCTTGCTCAAACTCAGCCTCGACGCCCTCCAGATCATCGACACCATCGCCCGTCGCGGTTCATTTGCCGGCGCGGCCAAGGAACTGTTTCGCGTGCCGTCCACCATCTCGTACACTGTCGCCAAGCTGGAAGACGACCTGGGCGTGCGCCTGTTCGACCGCTTCGGACCGAAGGTCACGCTCACGCCGGCCGGCCAGGCGCTGCTCAAGGAAGGCCGCTACCTGCTGCGCGCCGCGGGCGACCTCGAGTCGCGCGTGCGGCGCGTGGCCTCGGGCTGGGAAACCGACTTCGCCATCGGCATGGATTCGGTGCTGGGCGCGGGTGGCCTGCAGCCGGATATCGAAGCGTTCTACGAAGTGGCCGACCACACGCGCCTGCGCATCGTGCGCGAGTCGCTGGGCGGCACCTGGGACGCCCTGCTCGACCGTCGCGTCGATCTGCTCGTGGGCGCCGCCGGCGACGGGCCGTCGGGCGGCGGCTACACGGCCGAACCGATCGGCACGAGCAGCTTTGTGTTCGCCGTCGCACCGCACCATCCGCTGGCCGCGATCACCCATCCGCTCGACAAGGCCGATCTGCTGCCGTACCGCGCGATCACTGTGTCGGATTCAGCGCGCGTGCTGGGCGCGCGCACGGTGGGCATCCTGTTCGGGCAAGCCACGCTGGCCGTGCCCGACATGCGCACCAAGTACGAGTTCCAGGTGCAGGGGCTGGGCTTTGGCTTTCTGCCCGAAGCCTGGGCCCGGCCGGCCATCGCGCGCGGTCAGCTGATCGAAAAACAGGTGGTCGAACCCAAGCCCGACGAGACCTTTTACCTGGCCTGGCGCAGCACCGAGGATGGCGCGGCGCTGACATGGTGGATCGACCGGATGCGCACGCGCTCACCGTTCGCGCGCATGGCCGTCAATCCCTGTCCGGTCGTGTGAACCGAGCGCCGCCCCCGGGGCGGGAGCGGTTTGCTGCTTTGCTGTGTGACAGTGTTACTGCGGCAGATCGAACACCAGCACTTCAGCCGCGTCGCCCTGGCCCAGCGTCACCGCCGGTTCGCCGGTCACCTTCAGCGCATCGCCGCCGCTCAGCGCCACGCCGTTGACGGTAATCTGGCCGTGAATCACGTGGACATATGCTTGGCGGCCGGCAGCCAGCGTGTGCGTTGCCGCATCGGCGCCGTTGAAGATCCCGGCGTGGATCGACGCATCCTGGCGGATCGACACCGAGCCATCGCGCCCATCGTTCGACGCCACCACGCGCAGCTTGCCGGTTTTCGAAGCCGCGTCGAAATGCTTTTCTTCGTAGCGCGGTTCGGCGCCGATCTCGTTCGGCTCGATCCAGATCTGCAAAAAGTGCACACCTTCGGTGGTGGAGCCGTTGAATTCACTGTGGACCACACCCGTACCGGCGCTCATGACCTGCACGTCGCCATAGCGCAGCACCGAGCCGTTGCCCATGCTGTCCTTGTGCGCCAGGGCGCCTTCGAGCACGTACGAAATGATCTCCATATTGCGGTGACCGTGCGAATCGAACCCGCGGCCCGCCTCCACATGGTCATCGTTGATGACGCGCAGCGGACCAAAACCCATGTGTTTCGGATCGTGGTAATGGCCGAACGAAAACGAATGCTGCGAATTCAGCCAGCCAAAACTGGCACCACCGCGCTCATTGCTTTTACGGACGTTCAACATCGTGTGCTCCTTTCATGATGGGATGATCGAGTTGCTCGAATCTGTCTGCCGTCGCCGGCATCTATCGACTATCGCTTTGTTCTCGATACGATGGTGTCATTATGCCTGCCCCTACCAACGTTGAAAAACGAGTTATCTGCAGGTCTATCGTCGATATTTTCGATGATTGCACAGCTGCTTCCCGCTGGCCCGCCTGCGCGCGGAAGGCTTGCCGATCCTGGTGGTGTGCAGTTGCGCGGATGGGCGCCGCATGCCGGCCGACTTGCCGGGGCTGTGCGATGCGCTGTTGTGGAAGGCGATGCCGGGCTACGATTTTTCGGCCGATACGCTGGTACTGCGCCATCTCAGCCACCGCTCGCCGGGCGCCGACGTCATCGTCAAGAACGATTCGGTATTCGGCGCGTTCATATCGCTGCGCCCCGTGCTGGACAACAGCCGCTGGGAGCTGACCGGGTTCACGGCGTCGAGCGAACTGACCAACCATGTGCAGTCGTATGGGTTTTGCCTGCGCGGCGTCACGCCGGCACGCATGGCGCGCCTGGCGCCGGTGTTCTTTCCGTTCGGCGCCCTGAGTGCGCCGCAGGACGTGATCGCGCTGCAGGAAACGCGCATGGCGCGCGTGGCTGCCCGTTCAATGACGGTCGGTGCGCTGTGGTCCAGCGACGCCACCCGTGTCCACAACCCTGCCCTCGTGAAACCGATGGAACTGCTTGATGCCGGTTTCCCGTTCCTCAAACGGGCCTTGCTGACCAAGAGCAGCAACTATATCGAGCGCGACATCGTGCTCGAACGGCTGGCCCGCCACGGCCATCCGCTCGACGTCTGGGAGCCGCGATCAGAACTTCACGGCTGCGCGCGCGTAGTAGTAACCACCGTTGATGCCGTACGGCGAGAAGCCCGGGTAGATCGTCACCGCACCGTTGTCCAGGTTGGCGCGCTGCTCGGCCAGGGTCAACGGGTTGACCTTGTCCGGGTACTCGTTGAACAGGTTGTTCGCGCCCAGCGACACGCTCCATGCCTTGCTGATCTGGTAGCTCACTTCCAGGTCGGTCAACAGGCTCGCCTTGATCCGGTTTTCGCGATACACCGCGCCGTCGGTCGAGAACTGCTCGGACGACTTGCCGAAGTAATTCTCGCGCAGGTTCACACTCCAGTCGCCGATGCGCCACAAGCCGCCCAGATTCAACCGCACCTTGGGCGAGGCCGTTTCCAGATGCGAGATCGCGGTGGCGTCGAGCAGCGTCTGCGCGCCCAGTTGCGTCGGGGCCTGGTTGATCTTGATCACCTCGACCTTGTTGTAGTTGGCCGCGGCCGACCAGTCCACGCGTCCGTAAGCGCCGTAGTTGCTGCTCAGGGTGGCGACGATTTCAGCGCCGCGGCTGCGGGTGTTGACCGCATTGGTGAAGATGTTGATACCGGTTTGCACGACGGTTGGATCGAGCACATTGCCATTGGCCAGGATCGCGGCGGTGACGGCCGGCGAGTTGATGGCGCCACCGGAACCGTACAGCGAGCCGCTGCCGACGATGCGGTCGCGGATCGTGATCTGGTAGGCATCAAACGTGACGGCCACGCCGCTGGCAGGATTGAGCACCAGGCCGGCGCTGATATTGGTCGACGCTTCCGGCTTCAGGCCGTCAATGCCCACCAAGCGCGCGCCCGGCGAATTCGGGGCCAGCTGCACGAAGGCGCTGCGCGGCGACACGTTCGTGGCCGAGTAGAACGATTCGGCCAGCGTCGGCGCGCGAAAGCCATTGCTGTACGTCGCCCGCACGGCCACGTCCGGTGTGAAGTCGTACCGGCTCGTCAGTTTGCCGACCTTGGCGTTGCCGAAGTCGCTGAAGTCCTCGAAACGTCCGGCGATGTCGACCGTCCAGCCGGCAACGGGCTGCACAGCGATATTCGCGTAGACCGCCTTGTTGTTGCGGCTGTGTTTTCCGGCGTCGGTCAGCGAAAAGCCCGGGAACGATTGCGCGCCTTCCTTGTAGCGCGATGCGGCGTCGCCCGCGACAATTGCGTAGGTATCGCGGCGGTGCTCGAGGCCCAGCGCCAGCGTCAGCGGCGTGGCCATGCCGGCGTCGAACTCGCGGCGCAGGTCGAGGTTGTTGGTCCACTGACTGGCCTGGAATTGCCCGGCCTTGAAGGACAGCGGCGTCGCGCCCGTATCGGCAAACAGCGAGATATTGGCCGAATTGGCCACGCCCAGCTTGGCCACGTCCTTGCCGTAGGTACTCGACAGGTCCCAGTTCCAGTTGCCGAACACCTTGCCCTTGATACCGAACGTGAACGCATAGTCTTCTTCGTCGAACGTCTCCTGCGGGCTGAAACCCAGCGGGTAGATGGTCGGCAGGCGGTTGGGCATGCGGTAGTTCTCGAAGGCGCGCGCTTCCTTCTTGCCGTAGGTGGCAAAGCTGTACAACTCGGTATCGCCACCCAGGTCGACGCCGAAATTGGCGGCAAAGATGTGCTGGCGGTACTGGGCATCGCCCTGGATCCGGTTCAGGTACGGGTAGCCCGGCGCATTCACGAGCGACGGCATCGCCGCCATCGTGGCGGGATCGACGACGCGCGGATCGATCCCGCCGCGCTGCGAAAAGCCGTGGTACTTCGTTTCTGCTGTCAGCGACAGGTAGGCATTGGTGAACGGGGTCAGGCCGAGATTAGCCATGCCGTCGCCCGTGTGACCGCCGCCGTCCATGTAGCCGCCGCCATTCAGGTTCGCGCTGCCGCCACGGTAATTCGACTTGAGGATGATGTTGATGACGCCGGCAATGGCATCGGTGCCATACTGCGCGGCCGCGCCATCCTGCAGCACTTCGACGCGCTCGATGGCGGCCACCGGGATGAAGTTCAGGTCGGCCGCGGCGCCGCCCTGGAACGCGCCGGCCAGCACGGCCAGGTTGGCGGTGCCGTGGCGGCGCTTGCCGTTGACCAGTACCAGCGTGTTGTTCGGGGACAGTCCGCGCAGGCGTGCCGACAACGTCATGGCCGCCATGTCGCTGCCGAAGGCCTGGGCGTTGAGCGACGGCAGGTTCTGGGCCAGCGCCTGGATCAGGTCGGGCTGGCCGGTGCGGACCAGCGACGATGCGTCGAGCACCTGGATCGGCGAGGCGCTGTCGGCGACCGTCAGGCCGGCGGCGCGCGTGCCCGTGACGATCACGACGCCGGTACTGGCGACGACGGGCGCATTGGGTGCATCCGGCGCAATCGCGGCGGCCGGCGTGTCGACAGCCGGCTCAGGTGCCTTGTCGGCGGCGTGGGCAGCCACGCCCCACGACAGCAGAGCAGCCGCGACACTGGTATGAATGATGGTCTTGTACATGATGGATCCCTGGTTGGCGTAACGCGTTATTGGTATGGTTGACGCGGCGCGGCATCGCCGCGCCACTTACTTCTTTGCTGCCACGACTTCGATTTCGACGAGCCAGCCGGGATTGCTCAGGCCTGCGACCTGCATCACCGCGCGCGCCGGCAGATTGGGCTGCGCGCCGCCAAAGAACTGGGTGTAGCCGGCCATGAAGCCGGTGACGTCGGCGCGCCCCCCGTGCGCCGGATCGCCGACCAGGAACACCTGCATCTTGACGACGTCGCCCATGCCAAGCCCCATGCCGGCCAGGATCTCCCTGATCTTCTGCAGCACGCCGACGGTCTGCGTTTTGGTGTCGCCAAAGGCCGCGATGGTGTCCGCGCCGGCCGCCTTGTCGACGACCGGCGGCACCTGGCCGCTGATGAAGTGGATGGTGGCGCCGGGCGGCACCGACACCGCCAGGGCGATGGGAAAGTCCGAGTTCGGGATCTTGTGGCGCACGATGGCCTGCGGCGCGGCGCTGGCAATGGCGGGGACCAGCAGCAGCGCGGCGGCCAGGCAGGTGGTAGAACGGAAAGCAGCGAGTGTCATCGGATCGTCTTTCGTGAGCGTGAAAAAAGAAAACTGCATCAATGCTTGTTGCCGAAGCGGTTGTCGCCCGCCAGCGCAACCTGCAGCGCCGTGCGGCGCGTTGCGATGTCGGCGCCCGCGATCGGTGGCGCATGGTTGCCCCAGCTGCTGCGCGCGTAGGTCAGCACGGCGGCGATATCGGCGTCGTCCAGGCTGGCGCTGAAATCGGGCATGCCACCGCGGCCCTTGAGCAGCACGTCGGCCACCTCGTCGGGTGCACCGGTAACGACCGCGCTGGCGACGAGCGCCGGAAACGCGCCGGGAATGCCGCGCCCATTGGCCTGGTGGCAGGCCGCGCAATTCTTGGCGAACAGCGTCTTGCCGTCGGCCGGCGCGGCGGGTTGGGCCTGGGCTGCGGCAGCCAATGACCAGGCAAGCAGAATTGCAAAAGTCGCGATCTTCATGCGCTGGCCCTCCGGTGCAGCGTCTCCACCTGCTGCCACGCCGATTCGATGGCGCCGGCTTGCCAGCCCGTCAGGTAACTCAGGTGTTCGCCGGCGAGCAGCACCCGGCGCTCGCCCTCCAGCAAGACCGGATAGGCGCTCTTGCGCGCGGCATCGGTCCATTCGGCCCAGCCGCCCAGGCTGTACTGCACGCGGTGCCAGGCAACCGAGAAGCTGCTTTCATAGTTCGTGCGGTAGGCGGGGAAGATCTTTTCGCCCGCCGCGAGCGCGAACTCGGTCCGTTCAAGCGGCGTCATCCCGCTCACTTCAATGGCGTCCAGCGCGTAGTGGTAGTAGCCCAGCACGACACCCTTTTTCTGCTGCCAGCCGCCGGACGGCAGCGAAATCGTGTTGATCCCTTTCAGGTCGGTGAGCACGTGGCCGCCGTAGATGTGGTCGTCTTCTTCCCAGAAGCGGCGCCCCATCTGCAGGCCGATCTTGCCGACCGGCGCGTACGGGACGGCCTTGATGGCGGCCTTGAAACCATCGGAGAAATCGGTGTCGATCATGCGCAGCACCGACAGCGGCACCGTGCACAGGCAATAGTCGGCCGTGACGCGCGAGAGCGCGCCGCTGGCCGTGTCGCGCACGTCGATCGTGACCTTGTCGTCAGCCTGGCGGATGCGCCGGACCTCGGCGTGGTAGCGGATCACACCGCCCAGCCGCCGGGCGAATGCGCGCGGGATCGCGTCCATGCCGCCGACCGGCTGGAACATCGTGGCGTGCATTGGAAATTCCTGCACTGCGCTGTAGACCTTGCCGACCCGGGCGGCCAGCAGATCGTGAAACGCCAGCGGATCGGACGCCGTGCCGGCGCCCGGCACCAGGCCGGCGCCGGGGTTGGTGGCAAAGCCACGGCCGCTGCGGCCCTTGTAGGCCAGGTCGCCCGCGTCCAACGCCCCTTCGTGCTTGAGGTAGTCGAGCAGCAGTCGCTGGTCGTCGCCTGTCAGTTGCGTGTCGAGCTGGTGCCCGGTGACGGACTTGGCCAGCAGCTCGGCGACGTGGCCCCGCATGTCGGCCTTGATCTGGGCGCCGCGCATGCGCTGTTTCGACAGCGGCCCGCCATCCTCGAGATACACGTACGCGTGGTCATTCTCGTTGACCATCACTTCGAGCGGCACGTTGAACTGGCGCGCGTAGTAGAGGGTGGACTGGTGGTCCAGCGGAATGCGCCACGGGCCGTGGTTGATGTACTGGCCGGGATCGAAGCGGCAATGCTGCGCCTCGCCGCCCAGTTCGTGCAGCGAAAAGCCCTTGCGCGCCGTCTGGCAGCGCCCGCCCGCAACGGGTCGCGCCTCGAGCACCTGCACTTGGTAGCCGAGCTTGCCCAGTTCGTAGGCCGCTGTCAGGCCGGCCAGACCGGCGCCCAGCACGACCACTTTCTTGCCCTTGCCGCTGCCGGTGAGCACGGGCGGGGTCGTGGTTCTGGAAGCGATCCCCATGCCCCAGGCGTTCATCGAACCCATCAACAGCGCCGACCCACCAACGGCGGCGGCGCGGTATAAAAACTCGCGTCGGGTCAACGACGGTGTCAAACGTTTCATTTCTACCTCCACTTGGTGTCACTGAAAGGCCTTGCAACTGATGGCTTATCAGCAATACCCGTGCCAAGTGGATGTCAACATCGTCAATACGAAATTTCTTAAAATAAAGTCTATCGGCATCTTCGCCGAACGTAAGCTCGCTGCAAGCCTGCCTGGCCGAATAACCGTCAGCCGTCACAGACCGCCATTCGTATTGACAAACGTCACGTCAGAAAACGCAATGGGCGACCCGTGGCGCGCCCGGACATTATTTGTCGCGACGTAATCCGGAGCGGGGTCAGCTCGCAGCTCGAGGCTGCGCACGCGCCGGGAGCATGCCAAATCGACACTGCACTGTTGTGGCGTAAATACGCACTTCAATGGGTGTGATCGATGCTGTCGCGCGTGAGCCAGTAGTTGAACTGACCGTAACTGGGGATGTCGCCAGGCGCGCTATCGGCAAAGTGATCGCGCAGCATCTGGCGATACGCTGCCGGGCGCGAGAAGCGTGGATGGGTAGCGGCAAAGTGCGCGGCAGCGGCCACGAACAGCGCCCGCAGCGCGGCATCGGTATTCGTGCCTGCACTGGCGCTGCTCGTTGCGGCGTGGCGCGGGCGGCCGCGCTTGACGCCGGCGCTGGCCGCACGCGTCTTGCCGCGTGCACCGGAATTGGCGTAATCGGGCAAGAGCGCGTCGATCGTCTGGCCCCGCTCCCAGTAGCGGCGCAGGTAGCGCATCAGCGTGGCAACGGACATCGCATGGGCGCGGCTATAAGCGGCGAGCATGGCCGCGCGCGGACGCGGGAGGTACAACTGCGGCACGTCGCGGTGCAGCGCCGTCACGGCATCCCACGCTTTGGTCTGCAACAGAAGATGCTTGCCGGATGGGGCATCGGCGCGCGGCGCGCGGCACGGATCCGTCAGCAGCAAGCGCGCGCGCCGCGCCGACACGTCCGCCACCAGCACGTGAAGGGGCATGCTGCGCGGCGTGGCGCTCGTGCAGCGAAGGGTGAAGGTGTAGGCGACGGACTGCGCATCGTCGATCCAGAGAATCCGCAGCAGATGGGCGGGAGGATCGAGGTATTCGATGACGTCGTTGTGCAAGAACATCGGCCGCTCCTGGCGTTGAGTTCCTTGCTGGTATGCAAAGAACGCGCCAGGCACGGCCATGGCGGCCCGGGTCAGGGCCGCCGGCGGCTCATTTCTGCGCCAGGATCCATTTCGCCAGGACCTTGGCGTCGGCTTCCGTGACCTGCGGATTGGCCGGCATCGGGATCGGGCCCCAGGTGCCGCTGCTGCCTTTCTGGATCTTCTGGACCAGACGCGCTTCGGCGCCGGCATCCTTGGCGTACTTGGCCGCGACATCCTTGTAGGCCGGACCAACCAGCTTGGCGCCGATGGCATGGCACGCCATGCAGGCCTTGGCCTTGGCCAGGTCGGGGTTCGCGTGGGCGGCGGGGATCGCGGCGACGACGAGGGTCGCCGCCAGGGTCAGGGTCAGGTACGTCTTCATGATGCTCCAGTGGCTGGGTTGATCGCAGGGGCCGGCACCCTTGGCAGGTACCGCCCGACATCATAGCGGGAAACCCCGCTGGCATGGGCAGCGGAGGGGTGCATGACCAGCATCCGACACGCCCGTCAAAAAATTTGAATGGGAATGATTCGCATTTGCGATTAGAATGGCGCGGTTCCGCGATCTTTACTTCTTTTAACGTATTGACGCTGAACGTTGCTGACAATGCTAAAAAGGATGCCTGAACAATGACCCACCGCTTGCCTGCCCCGCAGTTTGCCCGCACCCTACTGAGCCTGGCCATTGGCGCCATGCCGCTTGCCGGTTTCGCGGCTGACGCGATGCTTGATGACGTGCCCGCCACGATGCCCACCGTGGTCGTGACGGCGTCCGGCTTCGAGCAGACGATTCGCGAAGCCCCCGCATCGATCACGGTGCTGACCCGCGAGCAACTTCAGAAAGAGCGCTTCGGCAACCTGGCGCAGGCGCTCGAGAGCGTGGAAGGCATCGACGTCGGCGCGTCCGGCGACAAGACCGGTGGCATGAACATCAGCATCCGCGGCATGCCGAGCGACTACACGCTGATCCTGATCGATGGCCGACGCCAGAATGCGGCCGGCAACGTCACGCCGAATGGCTTCGGCGGTACCTCGACCAGCTTCATGCCACCGGTGAGCGCCATCGAGCGCATCGAGATCATCCGCGGTCCGATGTCGACGCTGTACGGTTCGGACGCGATGGGCGGCGTGATCAACATTATCACGCGCAAGGTCGGCAAGCGCTGGGCCGGCTCGGTGGCAGCCGACTACACGCTGCAGGAAGACGCGCAATTCGGCGACGTCAAGGGCGCCAAGTTCTACCTGAGCGGCCCGCTTGCGGCCGATGTGCTGGGTCTGTCGCTGCGCGGCAGCACGCTGCGCCGTGACGAGGCAAACATTGCGTATGACGAGATCAACCCGGCCCGGCCGCTGACGCAGAACGCCAACCCGGTCAAGCAGCAGATCGACAACCTGGGCGCGCGCCTGGCGTTCACCCCGCACCGCAACCATGAGTTCATGCTCGACGCCGACAGGACGCGCCAGACGTATGACAACACGCGCGGCCAGCTTGGCACGCTGGGCACGGGCGGCTACGGGCCGGAGCAGAAGTACAACCGCGATCAGACGATGCTGTCGTACAAGGCGCGTCTGCCGTTCGGCACCTGGGACAGCAGCTATATGGTGAACAAAACGGAAACCATCGGCCGCACGATTCCGCCGGGTACGCCGGGCGCCGTACCCGGCACGCCCCGCACGCTGGAAGTCGAGAGCAAGGTGTTCGACACCAAGCTCCTGGTGCCGTGGGGTGAGCACCTGACCACCATCGGCGCCCAGCATTGGGATGCCGAAATGATCGACGGCGTCGCGCCGCAAGCGTTCGCGTTCACGCAGAAAGCGCTGTTCGTCGAAGACGAGTGGCGCCTGCACGAGCGCCTGTCGCTGACGGTCGGTGCGCGCTACGACGACCACAGCATCTTCGGCGGCCAGACGAGCCCGCGCGGCTACCTGGTCTGGAGCGCCTCGCCCCGCTGGACCGTCAAGGGCGGCGTGAGCAAGGGCTACAAGACCCCGCGCGTCGAGCAGCTCACGCCGGGCATCAACGGCTTCGGCGGCCAGGGCACGATCCCGCTCGTGGGCAGCCCGAACCTGCAGCCCGAAACCAGCGTGACGTCCGAACTGGGCGCGTATTTCGACAACGGCGCCGGCTGGAGCGCGAACGCCACGGTCTTCAACAACGATTTCAAGGACAAGATCACCAGCGGTACTGGCCTCATCAACTGCACCTACCGCCCGGCGCCGAACCGGCCGGGCTGCGTCAGCTTCGGCAACTGGCCGAACGTCGATGCCTTCGGCCAGTCGATCAACGTCGACGAGGCCGTCACCCGCGGCGTCGAATTCGCCACGCGCTTCCCGCTGGCCCCCGGCTGGGCCGCCAGCGCCAACTACACGTACACCGACAGCGAACAGGAAAGCGGCGAGAATGCGGGCAAGCCGCTGTCCGACACGCCGAAGCACGCGTTCAATGCGCGCCTGACCTGGGACGTGTCGCCAGACTGGAACACGTGGCTGCGCGCCGAATACCGCAGCGAGCGCTTCCGCGATCCGGGGACGTCGGCCGCCACCCGTGCGGCCAGTGAGGCGCTGGGCGACTTCAAGGGCTACACGATGCTGCACCTTGGCACCAGCTACCAGGTCACGCCGTCCATCACGCTCAATGCCGCGATCTACAATCTGCTGGACAAGGACTTCATCGACTACCGGCCGTATCGCACGACGCCGGCAGCAGCACCGACCTACGGCAGCGTGTATGTCAACAATCTCGACGGGCGCCGCCTGTGGTTGTCGATGAACGTGGACTTCTGAGCGGCAACGTGACCCTGCACTCATCCTGCGCCAGGCGCAGGTCGGGGTCGGCCTCGAACACTCCCGCCAGCCAGGTGGCAAACGCCTGCAGGCGCGGATTGGCGATGCGGCCCCGCGGGTACAGCAGGGACACCGGCATCGGCGTCGGGCACAGGGCGGGCAGCACCACGGCCAGCGTGCCTTGGGCCACATGCGTGCGCACCTGGTAGCGCGCCAGTTGCGCCAGGCCCAGTCCCTGCAGCGCGCACAGCAGGTTGGCTTCGGCGTCGTTGACGGCAAGGCCGCCATCCATCGCCACCCGGATGACACCCTCCGCTGTATCCTCCCCTGCGAGCGTCCACTCGAAGGCGCGCCCGGTGCGGCCCGAGAAATGCACGATCGCCTCATGCTGGCGCAAGTCGTCGACCGTCGCAGGCGTGCCGTGTCCCGCCAGGTAGCCGGGCGTGGCGGCAGTCACGAAGCGCATCAGGCCGATCCGGCGCGCCACCAGGCTCGAGTCGGGCAAGTCGCCTACCCGCAATGCGCAATCGATGCCTTCGGCGGTCAGGTCGACCAGGCGGTCGCCCATGCTGATGGTCAGGTCGAGCGCCGGATAGGCGTGGCGAAATTCGCCAATGCGCGGCAGCACGATCGCGCGGCCCAGCGAGCCCGGCAGATCGATGCGCAGCCGGCCCTGCATCCGGCCGGCTTGCTCGCCCAGAAAATCGGCTTCGGCGTCGTCGATGGCGGCCAGGATGGCGCTGCAGTGGGCGTAGTAGCGCTCGCCCTCGGGTGTCAGCGACAGCCGGCGCGTCGTGCGCTGCAGCAGTTGGGCGCCCAGGTAGCGTTCGAGATTCTGCAGCGTGGCCGTCAGCGAGGCGCGCGGCAGGTCGAGCGACTCGGCCGCGCGCGTGAAACTGTTCGCCTCGACAATGCGCACGAACGTCTGCATCGCTTTCACCTTGTCCATGATTGTTCATATAAAGTGAATGGTATAAGGGCATTATGCCCTGATTATCTTTGCGCGCACATTGCCTACCATGGCGGCATTCCCTCACCAATCCCATGGAGTTCGCCATGAACACCCCCAAATCACCCGCCCTCTCGTCCGGCATGGTCATGCTGCTGGCGGCGGCCGCCGGCATCATCGTCGCCAACCTGTATTATGCGCAGCCGCTGGTCGGCCCGATCGGCGCGGCACTGGGCTTGCCGCCCGCAGCAGCCGGTCTGATCGTGACCCTGACCCAGATCGGCTACACGCTGGGACTCTTGTTCATCGTGCCGCTGGGCGACCTGCTGGAAAACCGGCGCCTGATCGTCACCGGCCTGCTCGTGACCAGCGGCGCCTTGGTGGTCGCGGCCACCGCCACCACGGCGTGGGTGTTCCTGCTGGCGGCGCTCGCCATCGGCCTGGGCGCCGTCGTGGCCCAGGTGCTGGTGCCATTTGCCGCCCACCTGGCGCCGGAGGCCACACGCGGCCAGGTCGTCGGCAAGGTCGTCAGCGGCCTGCTGCTCGGGATCATGGTGGCGCGCCCGGTCGCAAGCGTGCTCGCCGGGCTGGGTGGGTGGCAAACCGTGTTTGGGATCGCCGCTGCGCTGGTCGCCCTGCTGGCCGTGCTGCTGCATATTAAGTTGCCGCTGCGCCAGCCAACGGCGACGCAACCGTACCGCCGCCTGATCGGCTCGTTGTGGCCGCTGTTGACCACGACCGTGGTGCTGCGCCAGCGCGCGCTGTATCACGCCGGTCTGTTTGGCGCATTCAGCCTGTTCTGGACCGTCGCGCCGCAGGCGCTGGCCAGTCCCGCGTTTGGCCTCACCCAAAATGGCATCGCGCTGTTTGCCCTGGTCGGGATGGCCGGCGCCGTAGTCTCACCGGTCGCCGGCCGCCTGGCCGATGCGGGCCACACGCTGAAAGCCACCGCCGTCGCACTCGTGGTGGGTGCGCTGAGTTTTCTGCTGCCCCTGTTTGCGCCATCGTCCAAGCCGGTCGCGCTCGGCTTGCTGGCGGTGGCCGCCATTGCCCTTGACGCTGCGGTGGCCGCCAATCTGGTGCTGGGTCAGCGCGCGCTGTTTGCCCTGGGCGCCGACATGCGCAGTCGCCTCAATGGCCTGTACTTCGCGCTGTTCTTTGCCGGCGGCGCGCTGGGTTCCGCGCTGGGCGGCTGGGTGTACGCCGCCCATGGCTGGCACGCGGCGCTGCTGGTCGGGATGCTGCTGCCGTCGCTGGCGCTGCCGGTCTGGCTCCATGAAGCCACCAAGCATGCGGCCGCACGCCAGAGCGTGTAGACCACGCGCCGGATTGAGATATGTTTTAATCAACCTTTATTTCGATCCGGAGCACGCAATGCACACCAACGACCACGAGGCAACGCCCACAAAAGCAGAGCTGGACGAGGCCGCGCTGAACATGGCGCGCAATATGTTCCAGTACGCGCGGACCGGCGACGCCGATCACCTCGCCGCCTTCCTGTCGCGCGGCCTGCCGCCGAACCTGCGCAACGAAAAAGGCGACAGCCTGCTGATGCTGGCCAGCTACCACGGCCACCTGGACGCGACGCGGGTCCTGCTCGAGCACGGCGCCGATCCGCACACGATCAACGATGCCGGCCAAATGCCATTGCACGGCGCTGCATTCAAGGGCGACTTGCCCATCACGATGCTGCTCCTCGACAAAGGCGCAATGCCGGACGTGACCGGCCCGTCGGGCCGGACCGCGCTGATGTTCGCCGCGATGTTCAACCGGGTCGCCATTGCCGAACTGTTGATGGCGCGCGGCGCCGATCCGGCCGCGCGCGACGCGTCCGGCGTGACCGCGTACGATGCAGCGCTGAAGATGGGCGCCGCTGACACTGCAGCCTTGCTGGCGCCGGCCAACTGACGGCGACGTCGGGCTGTCAGGCGTTGCCGCGCGCCGGACGCCGGCGGCGGCGCGCGCACCAGGCGGCGACCAGACCGAGCCCGACGATGGCGCCCGTGGCCGGCTCCGGCACCTCAGTCACGTTCTGCGCAGCAGATTCCAGCATGCCGCTGGCGCCACTGCAGTCGGGGTACTGCAGACCGCAGCCGAACGGTTCGTCACTATTGGCGTCAACCACGGTAAACAGTCCGCCCTGGCTCGCCATCCGGAAATCCGAATTGCCATCCGACGCGAAGATGCTGCCGCCCAGCATACCCCCGGGCAGGAACGTCAGATCCATGACGATCCTGTCGTAATAATTGCGCGGCGGGGTCAGGTAACCATAGTCGATCAGGTTGTGCTGGCCGCCGACGGTAGGATGGTCGAACCAGTAACGCAACGAGAGCAGGCTCGACTGTGGATCGATGCATGGCGGACCAAGGTCGCATTCATTGCGGATATTCAGGTACAGCGAGCCGGCGGCGACCGCTTGCTCGGAGAACGCCAGCTCCAGGTTCAGGCCAGTTGGCATCGAGCTGGATGCGCTCACTTGCTGCCAGCTGTACTTGACCGCTGCCTGGGCCGGTAGCGCCAGGGTAGCGGCAAGAAATGTGGCAAGAGATGTGGCAAGAAATGCGGCGATGGGGGCAATGCGCGTCATCAGTGATCTCCTCGGAAAGGTCCTACGGTACCTCAGCAAGAATCGCGCCTGTACATCCCACGTCGGCATCCCATTGATTCCAAACAACATTTATGATGGATGCGTAGCCAGCGCAATCGGGGTGTCAAATTCCCCGACAAAGCATGTCACAATTGCAACGGTCAGGGTCATGGTCGCGGCCGCCCGGCGCATCCCCTATAATCGTGGGCGCCCCGGAGCCGGGGCGCAATTCCACTTATCCGAAGGACCCCGATGAACGCCCTGCCCCTGCCCGTCCTCATGCTTGCCCTGCTGGTTGCCAGCAGCACCGCGCTTGCCGACGATGCCGCGCTGCTCAAGTGCCGCGCCCTGCCTGATACCGCCACACGCGTGGCCTGCTACGACGCGATTCCCGTCGGCGTCGCTCGGACGGCTGCGGCTGCTGTGCCAGCGCGCACCCCGGAACAGAATTTCGGCATGGAAGCGGCCAAGGAGCGCGAAGCGCAGCCGGCGTCGATCCGCAGCACGGTCGTGGGTGACTTCGACGGCTGGGGTCCCGGCTCACAGATCCGCCTGGCCAACGGCCAGGTCTGGCGCATCATCGACGGCAGCGACGCCGTCCTCCCGCGCCAGAAGGATGCACCGGTGACGATCGAGCGCAACCTGTTCGGCACGCTGTTCCTGAAGGTCGATGGCGGCAACAGCTCGGCCAAGGTACGCCGGGTGCAATAAAACTAGGCGGGCGTGCGCACCATGTACAGCGCGCCGGGCGGATAGGTGTCCAGGCCGGCATCGTGGGTCGCTGCAGCGCGCCAGCCCAGTGCCTGCCAGAAGCCCGCACTGTCCTGCACCGACACCAGGGCCGCATGTGCCAGCCCCAATGCGCGCGCGCGACGCAATGCGTCGTCGACCAGCGCCCGCGCCAGGCCGCACCCCAGCGCACACGGCTCGATTGCCAGGTCGTGCAGGTACAGCGTATCCGGCTGGCGCGCTGGCGTGAACGGTGCGTTCAGCTCGGTCACCAGCCCCAGGCGCGACGGATAGGCAAACAGGTAGCCGCGCACCACGCCCTCATGACTGCCTACCAGGCAGGTACCACACGCCACTGCCATCCGGGCTGCGACGACCGTTGCCGGTTCCTGCATGACGGCCGGATAGCAGGCGGCCTGGATGCGCAGCACGGCGTCGAGATCGGCAGGCAGCATTGGGCGCAAGGATGTGGACATCGGGATCGGCGGGCAAAGAACGCGCATCGTAGCATGCGCTTGACGCCCGCCGTGGCATCGCGCATTCTAGCTGTCTTGACAACATCGCCTCATCACCGACAGGATCCCGCATGCGCAGCACCAGCGACGTCACGCCACCCAACCGCCCCGAATACATCCTCCACGCCAGTTGCCCGGCCGGCATCGGCATCGTCGCGGCGGTCGCGACCTTCCTGGCCGAACGCGATTGCTATATCTGCGCGCTGGAACAGTTCGACGACGATTCGACCGCGCGCTTCTTCATGCGCGCCGTGTTCCGCCAGCAAGATCAATCGCCAGCCATCGACGCCATCCGCGCCGAATTCGACAGCACGGTCGCCACGCGCCTGGACATGGGCTGGAAAATCTACGATCCGCTCGACCCCGTGCGCACGGTGATCATGGTCTCGAAGACCGATCACTGCCTCGATGACCTGCTGTACCGGCGCCGCACGGGCGAACTCAATCTGTCGATCACGGCCGTGGTGTCGAACCACCTCGACCTGCGCCCGATGGTCGAGCGCGAAGGCATCCGCTTCATCTTTTTACCGGTAACGAAGGACAACAAGGCGCAGCAAGAGGCGCGCCTGCTGGAAATCGTCGATGAAACCGACTCCGAACTCGTGGTCCTGGCGCGCTACATGCAGATCCTGTCCGATGGCCTGGCGCGCCGCCTGGCCGGCAAGTGCATCAATATCCACCACTCGTTTTTGCCCGGATTCAAGGGTGCCAAGCCGTACCAGCAGGCGTTCGACCGGGGCGTCAAGCTGATTGGCGCAACGGCCCACTACGCCACGCCCGACCTGGACGAAGGCCCGATCATCGAACAGGTGCTCACGCGCGTGGACCACAACTACCGGGTCGACCAGCTCACCCGCGTGGGGCGCGACAACGAATGCCTGGCATTGGCCACCGCGGTCAAGTTTCACATCGAGCGCCGCGTGTTCGTGGACGGCAACAAGACCGTCGTGTTCCGCGGGCCGTAATGACACTGCCAACAATGTTGACTTATACTTAATGTAGGTGCGTCATCTAACCGTCGCAAATGTAACAGGACGTTATGTTCATGGCTTCTCACAGAGGGGAAGATCATGGAACATCAACAGCAGCATCCGGTGCGCCTGCGCATCAACGGCCAGGACCGCGAATTCAACGTCGAATCTTGGGTAACGCTGCTCGACCTGCTGCGCGAGCGCGCAGGCATGACCGGCACCAAGAAGGGTTGCGATCAGGGCCAGTGCGGCGCCTGCACCGTGCTGGTGGACGGCAAGCGGATCAACTCGTGCCTGACGCTGGCCGTCATGCAGGACGGCCGCGAGATCACCACCGTCGAGGGCCTGGCCACCGGCGACGACCTGCATCCGCTGCAGCAGGCGTTCATCGACTGCGATGCGTTCCAGTGCGGCTACTGTACGCCGGGCCAGCTGTGTTCGGCCGTGGGCCTGTTGAACGAAGGGCAAGCCACCACGCGTGACGACGTGCGTGAACTCATGAGCGGCAACCTGTGTCGCTGCGGTGCTTACCCGCAGATCGCTGACGCTGTCGTCAAGATGCTGGACATGCGAGACACCAAAAAGACCGCCGAAGGCTTCACGACCGGGGCGGTGCTGTCATGAACCCGTTCGCCTTTACCCAAGCCACGGACATCGATGCGGCGCTGGCCGCCCTGCTCGATCCTGACACCCGCCCGATCGCCGGCGGCACCAATCTGCTCGACCTGATGAAGGAAAGCGTGATGAAGCCGTCACGCGTCGTCGACATCAACAACCTGGGCCTGGACCAGGTGGAAGAGCAGGACGGTGGCCTGATGCTCGGCGCCCTGGCCCGCAACGCGGACACGGCCTACCACCCGCTGGTGCGCGAACGCTATCCGCTGCTGTCGACGGCCATTCTGGCCGGCGCCTCGCCGCAACTGCGCAATATGGCGTCCAACGGCGGCAACCTGATGCAACGCACCCGCTGCGTCTACTTCTATGACGTCGGCACCGCCTGCAACAAGCGCGAACCCGGCACCGGCTGCCCGGCGCGCGATGGCCTCAACCGCCAGCTGGCGATCCTGGGCACCAGCGAGAGCTGCATCGCCACCCACCCGTCGGACATGTGCGTGGCCCTGCGCGCGCTCGACGCGACGGTCCACGTGCGCTCGATGAGCGGCGCGCGCGAGATTCCTTTCGCCGACTTCCACCGCCTGCCGGGCGACGCGCCCGAGATCGACAACACGCTGCAGCCAGGCGAAATGATCACCCACATCACCGTGCCAGACGCTGACCGCTTCATCGATCACAGCGCCTACATCAAGGTGCGCGACCGTCTGTCGTACGCATTTGCACTGGTCTCCGTCGCTGCTGCACTCGACCTCGATGCCGACGGCACGATCCGCGCCGCGCGCATCGCGCTTGGCGGCGTGGCCCACAAGCCATGGCGCGTCGAAGCAGCCGAACAAGCGCTGGTTGGCAAGGCCGTCGGCGAAGCAGCGTTCCTGCAGGCCGCCGAGACGATCCTGCAAGGCGCACAAGGCTTCGGCCAAAACGATTTCAAGCTGCCGCTGGCGCGCAACGCCATCGTGCAAGCCTTGACCACCGCCGCGCGTGGCACCGACCACGCCCGCGGACTCGATGCACAAGGAGAACAAGCATGACCGACCTGATTCCAGAATTGCGCGCCCCGAGCGCGCCGGCCGGCACCGGCCGCGTGAAAAGCGGCATGCCGGTCTCGCGCATCGATGGCCGCGCCAAGGTCACGGGCGAAGCGCAGTACGCCGCCGAATACTTTGCCCCCGACCTGGCCTACGGCGTGGTCGTCAGCGGCACCGTGGCCAAGGGCCGCATCACCAGCATCGACGCGACCGAAGCGCTGGCCGTACCGGGCGTGATTTCGGTCATGACGCACGAGAACCGTCCCAAGATGCGCTCGTTCGACCTGGCCTGGAAAGACATGACGGCGCCAGCCGGCTCGCCGTTCCGCCCCCTGTTCTCGGACGAGATTTTCTACAGCGGCCAGCCGGTGGCACTGGTGCTGGCCGAGACCTTCGAAGCCGGCCGCTATGCCGCCTCGCTGGTGCGCGTGCATTACGATGTCGACGCACACGAAACGAACCTGCTGAAAAGCCTCGACCAGGCCTACGAGCCACGCAAGATGAAGGCCGGCTTCGTGCCGCCAAGCTCGATCGGCGACGGCGAGAAGGCCTTCGATGCGGCCGAAGTGCGGGTCGATTCGCAGTACTACAACGGCGTCGAACACCACAATCCGATGGAGATGTTCGCCTCGACCGTGATTCGCGCCGAAAACGGCCACCTGACCGTCTACGACAAGACGCAAAGCTCGCAGAACAGCCGCTGGTATGTGTCGCATGGTTTTGGCTTGTCGAGCGACGAGGTCACGGTGCGCAACCCGTACGTGGGCGGCGCCTTTGGCTCGGGCCTGCGGCCGCAATACCAGCTGCCGCTGGCCGTGATGGGCGCGCTGCAGCTGGAGCGCTCGGTACGCGTCGTGCTGACGCGCCAGCAGATGTTCAGCTTCGGCCACCGCCCGGAAACCTGGCACCGCATCCGCCTGGGCGCGGCGCCGGACGGCACGCTCAAGGCGATCTGGCACGAAGCGATCCAGGAAACCTCGCGTCTCGAAGATTACGTCGAAGTGATCGTCAACTGGTCGGGGCAGCTGTATGCGTGCACCGACATCACGCTCGGTTACCAGGTGGTCGCGAATGACCGCTTCACGCCGCTGGACATGCGCGCCCCCGGCGCCGCCCATGGCGTGCACGCCATGGAAGTGGCGATGGACGAGCTGGCCTACGAACTGAAGATGGATCCGCTGGCACTGCGCCTGAAGAACTACACGGACACCTCGCCGATCGAGGACAAGCCGTTCTCGAGCAAGGAACTGCGCGAGTGCTACCGCCAGGGCGCCGAGCGTTTTGGCTGGGAAAAGCGCCCGATCGAACCACGTTCGATGCCTGACGGCGATGAGCTGGTGGGCTGGGGCATGGCGACCGGCATCTGGGATGCGATGGTGATGGTGGCGCGCGTCAGTGCCGTCATGCACAGCAACGGCCGCCTGGTCGTGAGCAGCGCGGCCACCGATATCGGTACCGGTACCTATACCGTGATGTCGATGATTGCGGCCGAGGCAATGGGCTTGCCGATGGAGCTGGTGACGTTCCAGCTGGGTGACTCGACGCTGCCGATGGCGCCGATCGAGGGCGGCTCGTCGCACGTGACGACCGTGGGCTCGGGCGTGCATGGCGCCTGTGAAAAGCTCAAGAAGTCACTGCTGAAAATGGCGCTGAAGATGGACAATTCGCCACTGGCCAAGGCGCGCATGCGCGACGTGGAGTTTGGCGATGGTGCCGTGTTCCTCAAAACCGATCCGTCGCGTCGCGTGGAACTGACGCAGGTGCTGGCCAATGCTGGCGTGGACCAGGTCGAAGAGAAATACTTCATGACGCCGCAGATGCTCAAGCAGCGCAAGTACGCGCGCGCCGTTCACTCGGCCGTGTTCTGCGAAGTGCGCGTGAACGAAAAGCTCGGCATGGTTCGCGTCACGCGCGTGGTCAGCGCGATCGCCGCCGGGCGCATCATCAGCGCCAAGACCGCTGCCAGCCAGATCAGCGGCGCCGTTGTCTGGGGCATCAGTCAGGCCCTGCATGAAGAAACCCATACCGATCACAAGTACGGGCGCTTCATGAACCACAACTTCGCCGAGTACCATGTGGCGGTCAATGCCGACATCCACGACATCGACGTCATCTTCGTGGAAGAAGACGACCGCATCGTGAGCAAGCAGCTGGGCGCCAAGGGCGTGGGCGAGATCGGCATCGTGGGCGTGGCGGCCGCGATCTCGAACGCCATCTTCCACGCCACCGGCACGCGCCTGCGCACCACGCCGATGACGCCGGCAAAGCTGCTGATGGGCGACGAGGAACTCCCCGTTCAACCGCCGGTCTGACATTACGGCGCTGCAGTCACCATGAACGCCATCTTCGGATGGCGTTTTTACGTCCGGAACGTCGTTTTTTGTGGTTTCATTTTTACCGGAAAAAGCGTCATGCATACCACATACGTATTTCCACGTAGTTGCACAACAATATGTTTGCTGGTAAAACATCTGGTGCGTAAGACAACGCCGCACGACAGCACGGCACAGAAATAGTGCCGGCTGCAAAACCACACCAAGAACGAGATACGAGGACGACACCATGAAACTCAAGATGCTGTGCGCAGCCGCCTGCCTGACCGCTTTTGGCACGGGCCTGGCCCATGCCCAGGCTTATCCGACCAAGACCATCACCATGATCGTGCCGTTTGCAGCCGGCGGCCCGACCGACACCGTGGCACGCCTCGTTGCGCAATCGATGGGCACCACGCTCAAGCAACAGATCATCGTCGAAAACGTCGGCGGTGCCGGCGGCACCATCGGCGCGGCACGCGCCGCCAAGTCCGCACCCGACGGCTACACGCTGTTCCTGCACCACATCGGTCAATCGACCGCGCCAGCCCTGTACCGCAAGCTGCCATATGACGCGATCACCAGCTTCGAACCGATCGGCCTGATCACCGACGTGCCGATGACCGTCGTCGCCAAGTCGAACTTCCCGGCCAAGGACATGAAAGAGCTGATCACGTACGTGAAAGCCAACAAGGACAAGGTCACCTACGCGCACGCGGGCCTGGGTTCGGCATCGCACCTGTGCGGCATGCTGCTGCAGACCGCGATGGGCGTCGAGCTGACCACCGTGCCGTACAAGGGCACCGGTCCGGCGATGAACGACCTGCTGGGCGGCCAGGTGGACTTCATGTGCGACCAGACCACCAACACCACCAGCCAGATCAAGGGCGGCAAGATCAAGGCCTACGGCGTGACGACCAAGACCCCGGTCGCGTCGCTGCCGAACCTGCCGACGCTGGACAAGGCTGGCCTGCCAGGCTTCGAAGTCGGTGTCTGGCACGGCTTGTACGCGCCGAAAGGCACGCCGAAGCCAACCGTCGACGCCCTGTCGAACGCACTGCGCGCCGCGCTGCGCGATCCGAACGTGGTCAAGCGCTTTGCCGATCTGGGCACCGAGCCGGTTCCGGCCAATCAAGCAACGCCGGAAGCCCTGCGCACGCACCTGAAACAGCAGATCGACCTGTGGGGTCCGATCATCAAGAAAGCCGGCGCCTTCGCCGACTGATGCCGCATTGACGAGCTTGCGCCGCGCCGGCCTGTCCGGCTGCGGTGCGGGTCGTCACATCTGCAGCCCGGCCGGCGAGGTTGTCATCGTCGTTGCGCGGGGTCGCATCAGTGAGCTGCATTCACGCTTTTCGAACCACTGCATCTGCATCACCGCATCTGCAACACAATAAAGGGGACCACCACCGTGCCAGCATTTATCCGCCATCCGAAAGACTTCTGGAGCGGCATTGTCTTTCTATTCTTCGGTCTGAGCGCCGTGATCATCGGCCAGGAATATGAAATGGGCAGTGCCGGCCGCATGGGTCCGGCCTACTTCCCGATCGTACTGGGCGCCCTGCTTTCGCTGATCGGCGTTGCATCGTTCGTGCGCTCATTCTTCCGTCCTGGCGAAGCGATCGGCCGCATCTACTATCGCGAACTGACGATCGTGCTGGCCGCCGTGCTGCTGTTCGGCTTCCTGGTGCGCAATGCGGGCCTGGTGCCTGCAGGCTTCCTGCTGATCCTGATCAGCGCGTACGCCAGCGATAAATTCGATCTGAAGAAGTCACTCGCGCTGGCCGTGGGCATGACGTTGTTTGCAGTCGGTCTGTTCGTCAAGCTGCTTGGCTTGCCGATGCCGATCATTGGCCCTTGGCTCGGTGGGAACTAAATAATTATGGAACTTTTCAGTAACCTCGCATTGGGCCTCGAGACGGCCCTGTCCATGCAAAACCTGTTCTACTGCCTGGTCGGCGTGTTCGTCGGCACCGCAGTGGGCGTCCTGCCGGGCCTCGGCCCGATCGCCACCATCGCCATGCTGCTGCCGGCCACGTTCGGCCTGCCGCCGGAATCGGCGCTGATCATGTTGGCCGGTATTTACTACGGCGCACAATACGGTGGCTCGACCACCGCCATTCTGGTCAACCTGCCGGGCGAATCCTCGTCGGTGGTGACAGCGCTGGATGGCTACCAGATGGCCCGCAACGGTCAGGCCGGCAAGGCGCTGGCCACTGCGGCGATCTCGTCGTTCTTCGCCGGTACCGTCGCCACGATCCTGCTGGCCGTGGCAGCGCCGCCGCTGGCCGACCTGGCCCTCGAATTCGGCCCGGCCGAGTACTTCTCGCTGATGGTGCTGGGCCTGGTGGCTTCGGTCGTCCTGGCCAGTGGCTCGCTGCTCAAGGCCATCGGCATGGTGCTGCTCGGCCTGCTGCTGGGCGTGGTCGGCACCGACGTCAACTCGGGTTCGGCGCGCTACACCTTCGACATGCCGGAACTGGCTGACGGCATCAACTTCGTCATCGTCGCGATGGGCATGTTCGGTATCGGCGAAATCATCCGCAATCTCGAGCACAACGAAGACCGCAATCTGGTGATGAAGAAAGTCACCGGGCTGATGCTCGACAAGGAAGACTTCAAGCGCATCATGTGGCCGGTCATCCGCGGCACGGGCCTGGGCTCGCTGCTGGGCATCCTGCCGGGCGGCGGCGCCATGCTGGCCTCGTTCGCGTCGTACTCGCTCGAAAAGAAAGTGTCGAAAAACGCAGCCAACTTCGGCAAGGGCGCCATCGAAGGCGTTGCGGCGCCGGAAGCGGCGAACAATGCGGGTGCACAGACCTCGTTCATCCCGATGCTGACGCTGGGCATTCCGTCGAATCCCGTGATGGCACTGATGATCGGCGCAATGATCATCCAGGGCATCCAGCCTGGTCCTGCCGTCATGACCGAGCAGCCTGGCCTGTTCTGGGGCCTGATCGTCTCGATGTGGGTCGGTAACCTGTTCCTCGTCGTGCTGAACCTGCCGATGATCGGTATCTGGGTGCGCATGATCATGGTGCCGTACCAGATGCTGTACCCGGCCATCCTGATGTTCTGCGCGATCGGTGTGTTCAGCTTGAACAACAGCACCTTCGACGTCTACCTGATGGCGCTGTTCGGCCTGCTCGGCTACCTGTGCGCCAAGCTCGAACTGGAGCCCGCGCCGATGCTGCTCGGCTTCATCATCGGTCCGATGATGGAAGAATACCTGCGCCGCGCCCTGCTGCTCTCGCGCGCCGATCCAATGGTCTTCATCGAGCGTCCGATCTCGGGCGTCATGCTCGGTCTGGCCGCTGCTGCCATGATCGTCGTGCTGTTGCCTTCGCTGCGCAAGAAGCGCGAAGAAGCCTTCCAGGAAGATTGATGTACTGATCCAGCATCGCCCCGTACCAACCGCGCCGCCCGGCGCCGGCCCCAAGGCCGGCCCGGGCGGCTTCCGTATACGCCCGAACAAACCCCACCCTACCCTACAGATTCTAAACAATTAGGGTCAGAGTCGACTTATTGGGCAATTCCTCAATGTTGTCAAACAATCTGACTCCGACCCCAATTGGAAAGCAATGGCTGCGAGGAATGCTGCCTGACGGCATTGCAAACGGGCCATGTCGGGAGATTTATTGCTCAACAATTCGACTCTGACCCTAATTGGGTCTGGCGTCGGGGCTGTGGTTAAGCGGGAGGTTATGCGCGGCGGTCGGTGTGCAGGGGCAGGAGGATGGTGAAGGTGCTGCCCTGGCCGTCACCTGTGCTGACGGCGGTGACGGTACCGTCGTGGGCTTCGACCAGGTTCTTGACCAGGGCGAGGCCAAGGCCGAGGCCGCCGCCGGTGCGGTCGGCTGAACGTTCGGCCTGGACGTAGAGATCGAACAGGCGCGGCATCAGGTCGGGTGCGATGCCCATCCCGTTGTCGGTGACGCGCAGCGCTGCCATCAGACCACGTCTTTCGAGAACGACCTGAATCCCGCCGCCACTGTCCGTATAGCGGATCGCGTTGGTCAGCAGATTGCTCACTACCTGGATCAGGCGCGTGCGGTCGCCCAGCACCAGCAGGCTGGACGCGCCTGATGCCAGTTCCATGCGATGACGCTTCTGGTTTGCTGCCGACTGCACCTGCTCGAGCGCCGCGGCGATCACGTCGGCCAGTTCCACCGGCGCTTTTTCCAGCTGAACCAGGCCGCGGCTCACGCGCGAGACGTCCAGCAGATCTTCAACCAGCCGGCTCATGTGCGTGACCTGGCGCCGGATCAATTCACCCATCTGATTGGCGCGCTGTGACGAGACGCCATCCGGCAGCAGCATGCTCGCGGCCATGCCGGCCGCCGACAGTGGCCCGCGCAGCTCGTGGCTGAGCGTGGCAAGAAACTCGTCCTTGCTGCGATCGGCTTTCTGCAGCGCCTCGGCCTTGTCGTCCAGCAGGTCGTTCAGTGCTTCGATATTGCGGTTGCGCTCTTCCAGACGGGTCGAGACGAGTTGCAGCTCTTCCTGCCGCGCCTGCAACGCGCCAAGGGCGTCGGCCAGTTCACGGTTCTGGTGCCGCGCTTCGGACAGCGCCGCGTGATTGGGAAGGGTTTCGAATTGCGCCACCAGCGGAGCGAAGCCGTCAGCGCTGATGAAACCCGTCTGCGCAGGAAAGCGCTTGCCCACCGTGATGCGGGTACCCGATGCGTCGCTGGCGATCTCGAACCGGTCCATCAGCCGGCGCGCCGACAGGATGCCCACGCCCATGCCGGACGTCGACCGGTAGGCGCCGGACAGGACATGCCGGACATCGGCGATGCCTGGCCCCCGGTCTTCGAATGTAATGCTTAAATGCTGCGGCGCCACCGTGCCTTCGGCCGAGAAAGACACCGAACCGGCACCGGCATAGTTGAAGATGTTGCGCGCCAGTTCAGAGACGACCGTGCCGATACGGGCCTGGTCGACCGAGCCGAAGCCGCACGCGCCCGCGATGTGGCGCGCACGCTGGCGCGCCGCGATCACATCGAATTCGGTATCGACATTGAGCGTCAGGATGGCCTGCGTCATGCGGGCTGAGGAAAAATCATGGTGTCACTCTACAGAAATAAGTGGCATCTGGAGAGTGCAGAGGCCGGTGGCGGGCCGAATTATACCCCGCCACGACGGCGCTTTATCCTACAAATTGTGACACCCGATTCAGCTGCAACGGGAAACCGCCGCTTACACGCCAACCATCGAGACGGCCTTCGTATTCAGGTACGATTCCAGCGCCTCCGGCCCGCCTTCCGAACCGTAGCCCGAATCCTTGATGCCGCCAAATGGCAGCTCGGCGCTTGGCGTGGCGGGCTGGTTGATCCACAACATGCCCACTTCGACGCGGTTCATCAGCAACTGCGCGTTCTTGATCGAGCGCGTGAAGGCGTAACCGGCCAGGCCATACGGCAGGCGATTCGCTTCGACGATCATGTCTTCCAGGCTGTCGAAGCCGCGGATACCGGCGATCGGGCCGAACGGCTCGTCGTTGAACATGCTGGCGTCCAGTGGCACGTCGGCCAGGATGGTCGGTGCGAAGAAGTTGCCGCTGTTGCCCACGCGTTCACCGCCCGTTGCCACCGTGGCGCCGCGCGCACGCGCATCGTCGACCACCTTGGCCATCGCATCCAGACGGCGCGCATTGGCCAGCGGCCCAAGCGTCGTGCCATCGGCCATACCGTCGCCCAGCTTGAGGCTTTCCGCGTGCTGGACCAGCGCGCGCGTGAACTCGGCCTTGACGGCGTTATGCACGAGGAAACGGGTCGGCGAAATGCACACCTGGCCGGCATTGCGGAACTTGGCCGCACCGGCCGCCTTGACGGCCAGCGCCACGTCGGCATCCTCGGCGATGATGACCGGCGCATGGCCACCCAGCTCCATCGTCGCGCGCTTCATGTGCGCGCCGGCCAGCGCGGCCAGCTGCTTGCCCACCGGCGTCGAGCCGGTGAACGTCACCTTGCGGATGATCGGGCTCGGAATCAGGTAGCCCGAAATCTCGGCCGGATCGCCAAACACCAGACCGACGACGCCCGGCGGCAGGCCGGCATCGACGAAGCACTGCAGCAGCGCTGCTGGCGAGGCTGGCGTTTCTTCCGGCGCCTTGCACAGGAACGAGCAGCCGGTGGTGAGCGCTGCAGCGAGCTTGCGCACGATCTGGTTGATCGGGAAGTTCCAGGGCGTGAACGCGGCGACCGGGCCGACCGGCTCTTTCAGCACGAGCTGCTGCGCAGCCGGGTTGCGCGACGGGACGATGCGGCCATACACGCGCATGCCCTCAGCGGCGAACCAGTCGATGATCTCGGCGCCGGCCAGCGCCTCGCCCTTGGCTTCGGCCAGCGGCTTGCCCTGCTCCTGCGTCAGCAGGCGCGCGATGTCACCGGCGCGCTCGCGCAGCAGCGTCGCAGCGCGGCGCATGATCGCGGCGCGTTCGGCGGCAGGCACGGCGCGCCAGGTCTCGAAGCCCTTCTGGGCGGCGGCCAGCGCGCGATCGAGGTCGGCGGTGCTGGCGTGGGCAACCTTGCCGATCGGCTGGCCGGTGGCCGGATTGATCACGGGGATGGTCTTGCCGCCGCTGGCATCGTGCCATTCGTTGGCGATGAGGAGACGGGTATCGGGGTAGCTGGAAGTCGTCATGGTAATTGGTCCTGTGGTAAGGACGACAATCTTACCGTGGATGGCGACTCCCTGCAGAGGACCCCACCGCTTCGACGGCGCCCGCCTCGGCCATCGAACGGATGCGCGCGGCCATTGCCTCCATCGAAAACGGCTTGGTCAGCACCGCCATCCCCGGATCGAGGTAGCCGTTATTGAGCACCGCATTCTCCGCGTAGCCGGTGATGAACAAGACCTGCAGCCCGGGCCGGCCCGCGCGCCCGGCATCGGCCATCTGGCGCCCGTTCATCCCGCCGGGCAGCCCCACGTCCGTGACCAGCAGGTCGATGCGCGCATCCGATTGCAGCATCTTGAGACCCGTCGCGCTGTCGGCCGCTTCGATCCAGCCAAAGCCGAGATCCTGCAGGATGTCGATGACGAGCATGCGCACGGTCGGCTCATCGTCGACGACCAGCACCGTGGCCACGTGCCCCGACTGCGTCAGCGCGGTGGGCGCCGCGACGTCAGGCTCCAGCTCGGTGGCGCCAGCGCCGTAATGCCGCGGCAGATAGATGCTCACGGTCGTGCCCTGCCCCACTTCGGAATAGATGCGGACCTGGCCGCCCGACTGCTGCGCGAACCCATAGATCATCGACAGCCCGAGGCCCGTGCCCTGGCCGATCGGCTTGGTCGTAAAGAACGGCTCGAATGCGCGCGCCACGACGTCCGGCGCCATCCCCACCCCCGTATCGCTGACAGACAAGGCCAGGTACTGGCCCTCTGCCATGTTCTGCTGGCGCGCCACGCGCTCGTCGATCCACTTGTTGGCCGTTTCGACCGTGATGGCGCCACCGTCGGGCATGGCGTCGCGCGCATTGATGCACAGGTTCAGCAGCGCATTTTCAAGCTGCGACGCGTCGACCAGCGCCGGCCAGGCATCGGCGACGCACACCACCTCGATCCGCACGGCCGGGCCCACCGTGCGCTGGACCAGCTCATGCATGTCGGTGACGAGCCGGTTCACGTTCGTCGGTTTGGGCATCAAGGTTTGCTGACGCGAGAACGCCAGCAGGCGATGAGTCAACGCTGCAGCCCGCTTGGACGCGCCCAGCGCCGTCGCAATATAGCGCTCGAACTCATTGAAGCGCCCCTGCTGCATGCGCATCTGCATCAGCTGCAGGGCGCCGGAAATGCCGGCCAGCAGATTGTTGAAATCGTGTGCCAGGCCGCCGGTCAGCTGGCCCACCGCTTCCATTTTCTGGCTCTGGCGCAGGGCGTTCTGCATCGCCTCGAGTTCGGCCAGTTGCTCCTGGTCGCGCGTGATGTCGCGGCCCACCGCATTGATCATCGCATCGTGCGCACGGGTCGACCACGAAATCCAGCGATAACTGCCATCCCGATGGCGGTAGCGGTTGTCGAACCGTTGATGGCCGATCCCTTCCGACAATTCGCGCGCACCGGCAATCGTATGCGCGATATCGTCCGGATGAATCAGGTCGAACAAATTCGAGCCGACGAGTTCGTGCTCGCGCCAGCCCAGCACGGCCGACCAGGCCGGATTGGTGGCCGTGATCGCCCCGTCAAATGTACAGCGCAGCATGATGTCCGACGACAGCGTCCACAGCGCATTGCGATCCTGTGCCCGCTCCGCCACCTGGCGCTCGAGATCGAGCAGTATCCGCTTGCGCTGGTCGATGTCGTCGAACACCAGGATGATGCCGGCCTGCGCGCCGGCGCTGTCGATCAGCGGAACGGCGCTGAGGGCGACCCAGGTTTCCGTGCCGTCCGGCGCGCGCCGCAGAAATTCGTCGCCCGGCGTGACGAGCTCGCCCCGTAATGCGCGCGCACTCGGATAGTCGTCGGGCGCCAGCAAGCGGCCCTGCGCGTCGAACCCGCGCCAGTGTTCCCAGGCGCGCTGCAGGCCATGCGCGGGCGAGAAGTCGGGGACAAATGTGCGGAACACGGGGTTATTCAGGATGGCTTGCCCAGCCATGTCGAACAGGCAGATACCGACCGGCAGGTGCTCGATGACGGTGGCGAGCCGGCTGGCCGCCTCCCTGCGCGCGACAATCTCCTGCTCCAGCGCGATATTGCGCTTGATGAGCTGGGTCTGCGCCGCATCGCGCTCTCTGGCGGCGATGACACCAGCAGTCGTTTCGGTCGCGATATTGAGCAAGCCAGCAATGTGGCCGTTGTCACGCAGCGGGCTGTACGCAAACGACCACCATGTCTCTTCTTCATAGCCACTGCGCGTCATGACCAGCGGCAGATCGGTGAAACTCACCGCTTCGCCGGCCAACACGCGATTTACCAGCGGACCGATGTCGTCCCATATTTCCGACCAGACGTCGGGCAATGGTCGCCCCAGCGCGCCCGGATGGCGTTCGCCGAGAAACGGCACGTACGCCGCGTTGTAGAGCAACGTCTGCTCCGGGCCCCAGGTGGCGCACATCGCCACCGGCGTTGCCAGCATCATGCCGAAGACGGCTTCGAGTGCCGCGGGCCAGACTGCGCGTGCGCCCAGTGGGGTCCCGCGCCAGTCGAATGCCGCGATGTCGGCGTGCGCCGCGCTCACGCCCATTCCTCAGTGACACGTGACAGGGTGATGAGTGCCGGGCGACGGTTGACGAGCATGTGATTACGTTGGCGCATGTAAATATGTAGTGTGAAGCGACATCGATGACCTCCGGAATTCTTGCACAATTTAGCCGTGCGCGTTGGACAGTTACGCTCACCAGTACCGCCGACGCAACGACGCCGCAGTGGACGGCACGCATCAATTTATTAATCATGCGACAATTCGCCACCGAATTTTCCGGCTGTATGTACCAAGACCCTTTCAAGAGAGTGCCGCCCATGTCACCGCCCAAGCCACGCCACGGCTCCCCGCTGTTATTGCTCCCGATCGCGCTGATCATCACTGCGCTGGCCGTCCTCTTCGCCTGGATTGGCGGCTGGCTCGGCAACAAGAACGTCACACCGCAAACGATGGTCAACACCGCCGAAGCCTCCGGCACGCAGCAGCTGGGCGTGCGCCGTGCGCATGCCAAGGGCATCTGCATCGTCGGCACCTTTGCACCAACGCCCGCTGCTGCGCAACTGTCCACGGCGCGTGTGTTTTCGCAGCCGTCCACGCCCGTCCTCGGCCGGTTTTCCAGCCCTGGCAACGACCCGCATTCGCCCGACAACAAGGCGGCCGTGCGCGGCATGGCGCTGCAGCTGAAAACGGACGACGGCCAGGAATGGCGCATGGCGATGAACAGCTTCCCGTTCTTCGCCGCGTCCACTCCGGAAGCCTTCCAGGCGCTGAACGCCGCCCGCCTGCCCGACCCCGCGACCGGCAAGCCGGATCCGGCGAAGATGGACGCCGTGCTGGCCGCCCATCCGGAAATCAAGAAGTTCATGGCGTGGTCCAAGAGCGCGCCCACGCCCGACAGCCTGGCCAACACGCGCTTCAATGGCGTCAATGCGTTTCGCCTGACGAATGCTGCCGGCGCGACGCGCGCCGTGCGCTGGTCGATGCGCCCGCACACGCCGTTCGTGGCGGCCGACCCCGAACAACTGAAAACCGCCGACCGCGATTTCCTGGCGGCCGATCTTGATCGCCGCCTGGCGGCCGGCCCGCTGAAATGGGACATGGTCATGCAGTTTGCCGAACCGGGCGACCCGATCGAAGACCCATCCAAAGCCTGGCCCGACACGCGGCCCGAGACGCTCGCCGGCACGCTGACGCTGGTGCGTGCCGAGCCGCAAGTCGCCGGCCCATGCCTCGATCTGAACTTCGACCCGCTGATCCTGCCGAAGGGGATTGCAGGCACCGACGATCCGGTCCTGCATGCACGTTCATCGGTCTACTCGGTCTCGTTCAACCGCCGCGAGCGTGAAATCAGCACCGGCAACGTCCACACCGGGAGCGTACGATGAACCGTCCACGCCATTTCAACCTGCTCGCCCGCGTACTGCACTGGTCGATGGCCGTCGCCATCCTGGCCATGCTGTTCGTCGGCGCCGCCATGGTGGTGTCGCTGCGCCACCGCGATTTCCTGCTCGATCTGCACCGCCCGCTCGGCCTGGCGATCCTGCTGCTGGCGATCGTGCGTCTCGTGAATCGCCTGCTGAACGCACCACCGCCGTTGCCGGCGGATCTGCCACGCATCCAGGTGTGGGCGGCCACCGCGTCGCACTGGGCGCTCTACGCGCTGATGCTGGCCATGCCGCTGATCGGCTGGGCCATGCTGTCAGCGGGCGGCTATCCGGTCGTGCTGTTCGACGGCGTGAACCTGCCGGCGATCCTGCCGCACAGCCCCGCCATGTACGGCTTCCTGCGGCCGCTGCACGGCGTGCTCGCCTATGTGCTGTTCTTCACGATCCTGGCGCACCTGGGCGCGGCGCTGTACCACGCGTGGGTGCGGCGTGACGAAGTGTTCGGGCAGATGGCCAAGGGCGACTGAGTTATCGGTGCAGCACCGCACCGAGCGTGCGCACCCGTCCACGTATCGTATTGACTCCATCTGCAGCGGACGCACAAGCGCCCCCGCTGCGGATTCACTTTCAAGCGAGACGTTCATGCAAAAATATACAGCAGCCATCGTGGGTGGCTTGATCGCAGGTGTGGTGACGACGGCCGTCATGGTCGCAGGCCGCAAATCCGGAGTTCTGACCAAAACGCTCGACCGGGATGCGGTCGACTGGATCGACGATGTGACGGGCTCGCGCGCCGTCATCGGCGACGCTGGCACCAGCGCCGTCGAATTCGTCAATCACCTGGGCGCCTCGGCCGCGTTTGCCGCCGCCGTCCCGAAGCTGCGCGAACTGGCCCCAAGCCTGTCGCCGGCCGCCATCGGCACGCTGTACGGCACGGCGCTGTACGCCGTGAATATCGGCGCCATCGCGCCAGTCCTGGGTATCACCGAAGGCGAAGTGGCGGCCGGCCCGCGCAAGGCCGGCGAGCGCTGGGCGATCCACGTGTTGCAAGCCGTGGTGACCGCGGTGCTGGCCGATCGTTTGACCGGCCCACGCCGTCGCGGTTGATGCAATGGCCGAGCGGTCGCGGCGCAGCGTGCGCGCGACCGTCGGTCAGGCGGGAATCAGTCCCCGCCGAAAATCATGGCGGAAATCACTGCCGCATGATTGTATGCGGCAGTGATATGCGGCAGTGATCTGCCGGATCTGGCTTAATTGCCCAGCACCTTGCGCAGCGTGCGCGACAGGTCTTCGGCCGAGAACTTGGCCACATACGCATCAGCGCGCACATTCTTGACGTGTTCTTCGTTGGTGGTACCAGACAGCGACGAGTGAATCACCACCGGCAGGTTGCCGAAACGCTGGCTCGACTTGATATTGCGGGTGAGCGTGAAACCATCCATCTCCGGCATCTCGAGGTCGGTCAGCACCATCGCGACGCGGTCATAGATCGTACCGCCCTCGGCTTCGGCAGCAGCAGCGATCGTACCCAGCTGGTCCCAGGCTTCCTTCCCGCTCTTGGTCATGATGTATGGCAGGCCCATTGCGTCCAGGCCCTGCTCGATCAGCGCACGTGCGACCACCGAATCATCGGCCGCCAGAATGATGGTGCCCGGCTTGATCTTGATCTTGTTGCCCACGACCTGCGACAGGTCCTGCTGGTCCTGCTCGGGATTCAGGCGACGCAGGATGGTTTCCACGTCGAGCACCTGCGCCAGACGTGCTGGCTGGCCCTCGGCTTCCGGCAGGCGGGCGATACTGGTCACCATGCCGGTGCCGGCTGTGTTCTCGGCCGTCATGACCTGGCTCCAGTCGAGGCGCACGATTTCTTC
Organism: Oxalobacteraceae sp. CFBP 13730; assembly: GCA_014841835.1. Taxonomy (GTDB): domain Bacteria; phylum Pseudomonadota; class Gammaproteobacteria; order Burkholderiales; family Burkholderiaceae_D; genus Telluria. Next base: position 598,194 of record JACYUQ010000002.1, read on the forward strand.
AACGCTCTCGACGGCAAACGCCTGCGTGGTGCGGGCGAATTCGGTCACCAGCATGATGTTCAGGCCCGTCTTGGGCGTGACACCGGTAATACCCGGCAGATCGAGCACCTGAATGATGTGCCCGCGCAGGTTGACCACCCCCAGCACGTGCTGCGGTGCGCCCGCGACGGCGGTGATTTCAGGCATCGCGACAATCTCGCGGATCTTGAAGACGTTGATCCCGAACAGCTCGTTATGATTGCCCTGCGCGTCGCCACCAAGGCGAAACAGCAGCAATTCAAACTTGTTTGTTCCCGTCAGATTGCTGCGTTCATCGACTTCTTGTTGTACCGATTTCATGGCTTATCCTGTCAAAATAATGCTGTCCGGAAATCATTGTAGACGGGCTGCAGGTCCTTTGGTCATTACAGACCGAGCGCGTCGCATATTTAGCGTCGGTCGGTGCAAAAAAACCACGAATTGTCACAGATGCCCTGCCGGACGGCCATAAAGTCGGGCTGCAATCGGCGGCCGTCAACCAAGAATACACCCGAATTGTGCGCATGCGTGGTCTCGTATTGCGCCCTTGATGACCTGCGCAGGAACGCGCGCATCGACCTGCGCACCGGAGCGCGCAGTATTGACAAGAGATCTACAACGGCATCAGTATGAGGCCAGGTGACGCCCTGCAGCCTGACGGTAAGCCGGGCGCGATCCTCGCGACATCACGCTGATATCGGTACCGCTGCGTCCATGACAAACGTGTCCGGAGGCCCCATGACCCACGCCCAGTTCGCCACACTGTATGCCGTCATCATGCTGCTGGCAGCGCCCGCAGCTGCCAGGCAACAGACGAATGTCGTGTTTCCCGATGACCGCCACAGCGTCACACTCACCGGCCAGATCAAGGGGAATGGCGACCATGAGTATCTGGTCGATGCGCGCGCAGGACAAGTGCTGACAGTAGATTTCAAGCCGACCAATGCTTCGGCCTACGTCAACGTCATCGCCCCAAACAGTACCGGCGAAGCACTGTTCGTGGGTTCCTCGGCCGGCAACCACTTCGCCGGCCCGGTGCCAGCCGACGGGTCGTATCGTGTGCTGGTCTGTCTGATGCGCAACGCCGCGCGCCGCAACGAAGTTGCCCGTTACACGCTGCGCATCGATCTTCGCGACGCGTCAGCCAACGCTGCACGGCACACGGGCGACGCACTGGTTCCCGGCACCCGCTACCACGCGACGGCAGACATCGTCTGCACGACATCGGACGGCGGCAAAACCGGCCCCTGCAAGGCAGGTGTCATCCGCCGTACGGGCGGCACCGCGACCATCGAGCTCGCCACGCCCGACGGAGGTCAGCGCCGCATCTTCTTCACCAATGGCCAGGCAACGGGCAGCGATGCCGGGGGCAGCATGGACGTGCAACGCCAGGGCGATCTGCAGATCATCCGGATTGGCGCCATCGAAGTCTACCGGGTCCCGGACGCCTTCGTCGTCGGTGGGTAAGCGCGCCGGCCATCGGATCGCGCTTCAGTGGGGATTGTGAACAACCGCAAACAGCTGGGGGATAAAAATGAACCACCTGCGTCGAACCATTTCTGCGCTGATGCTGACGCTGACGTCGTGTCTGGCGCCATGGGCGCAGGCCGCCCCTGCCACTGCCGCCATCGGTCGATGGGGTGTCGATACCGCAGGCCTGTCGACAACGATCCGGCCAGGCGACGATTTCTACCGCTACGTGAATGCCGGGTGGCTCAAAACTGCTGCGGCGCCGGCAGGCCTGCCCGCCATCGATTCGTTCGTCGAAGTGTATTTGTCGACCGAAAAACGGGTCGCCGGCATCGTCGCGCAGGCTGGCGAAACAGCCGGGGCGCCGGGCAGTCCGGAGCAGATGATCAGCGACTTCCACCGCTCGCATGCGAACCGGGAGCGCCGCAACGCGCTGGGCATCACGCCGATTGCCAGCACGATCGCGATCATCGCAGGCACCACCGATAAACGCGAACTGGCCAGGATCATGGCCTATTCCTGGATCGAAGGCTTTTTCCCGACCGGTCCGATGAGCGATGCTGCCGTCCCGACCCGGCAGATTGCAGCGCTCGGCGTCGGTGGCCTGACCATGCCGTCGCGCGACTACTATCTCACCGACGCCGAGCCCTACATCGGCCACCGCAAGGCATTGCTCGATTACATCGCAGCGAGCTTTCGCCGTGCCGGGTTCGCCGATGCCGATGCGCGCGCCAGCAAGGTGCTGGCGCTGGAAACCGCGATCGCCAAGCGCCACTGGAGTGTCGAGCAGCGCCGCGACGTGGTCCGGATGAACCACGTCATGACCCCGGGCGAACTGAAGAAGTATGCACCCGGGTTTCCCTGGGATGCATTTCTGGCAGAACTGAAGTACGACAAGCAGCCGAAGTTCAAGGTCACGACCGATACGGCGGTGCGTGACCTGGCCCGGCTGTTTGCCACCACGCCAGCCGCCGACCTGCAGACCTTCCTTGTCTTCAAGACGCTCGATGCATGGGCCGATTCGCTGTCCGAGCCGTGGGTCCAGGCGCACTTCGATTTCCATGGCAAGCGCCTGCAGGATACGCCGCAACGACGGCCGCCCGAACTCGAAAGCATCATGGCGGTAAGTTCGGTGCTCGGCGAAGAGATCGGCCGCATCTATGTCGCCCGGTATTTCGGGGCCACGGAACGCGCACAGGTCGAGGAGATGGTGAATTATCTGCGCGCCACCTACCGTGACCGTATCAGCAAGCTCGACTGGATGGATGCGCCAACCCGGGCTGAAGCGCTGAAGAAACTCGACAAGGTCACGCGCTACATCGGTTACCCCGAACGCTAGCATGACCGGTCGATGGTCCGGATCGCAGCCGACGACCTCGTCGGAAACTATCGCCGGCTGTTCGACTGGATGCGCGCCGACGATCTGCAAAAGTTGAAGGAACCCACGCGAAAATGGGAGTTCCCCTACAGCCCGCAAGAAATCAATGCGGGTTATTCGCCATCGGCCAATTCGATCACGTTCGCAGCCGGGATACTCCAGCCGCCCTTTTTCGACCCGAACGCCGACGCAGCGGTGAACTTTGGCGCAATCGCAGCGGTTATCGGCCATGAATTCGGCCACGGTTTCGACGACCAGGGGAGCCGCGCCGACGGCGACGGCAAGCTGCGTGACTGGTGGTCCAAGGCCTCGCGCCGCGAATTCGAGAAGCGCACGCAAGGGCTGGTGGTTCAATTTGACGGGTACGAACCGCTTCCTGGACTGCACATCAATGGCCGCCAGAATCTTGGCGAAAACATCGGTGACCTGGGTGGCCTGTCGGTCGCCTACGCTGCCTACCGCAGCTTCGTGCAGGCGAAACAGGGCGGGAATGCGCCGGTGCTCGATGGCTACAGCGGCGACCAGCGCTTTTTCCTCGCCTGGGCCCAGCTCTGGCGCAACATCACCAGCGAAGGCGAAACACGCCGCCGCACGCTGGCCGATCCGCACAGTCCTGGCGAGTTTCGGGTCAACGGCGTCGTGCGCAATGTCGATGCCTGGTACAAGGCATTCGATGTCAAACCAACCGACAAGCTGTACCTGCCCCCCGAGAAACGGGTGAAAATCTGGTAGCCCGGGTGTGCTGTACCGGACCTGATGCGCCGGCTTTGTTTGCAAATAATTAAAAGGAGATCGCACATGAACAATACGATGCGGCAGCTCGTCGTGGCATGCACGGCACTGGCCATGGCCCTCAGCCCGACGGTATCCATTGCCGCCAGCGCCGACGACCTGCGCGACCTGGTGGGTGCCCGCGCCGCCGGTGGCGAGAACACACTCGAATCCAGGGGCTGGGTGTCGATTACCGGCCACCATTCCGGCAACGCTTCGTACACCTATTGGTGGAATGCCTCGCGCAAGAGCTGCGTGATGGTCAGGACCAGCGATGGCCGGTTCGCGGCGATCTCCGACGTGAGCAAGGGCGACTGCAACCAGAAGAGTGACAACAACGATGCTGCCGTCGCCATCGGCGCCGTCGGCGCCATCGCCCTCATCGCGGCGCTGGCATCGCACAAGTCGGGGCACCACGACGATGGCAAGCACTATGCCGACCGGGAACAGGAGGCCGATTATGAACGCGGTTACAACGATGGCATGTACAACCAGCCCTACCACAATTATTCACGCAGGGATGCTTACAGCGCCGGCTACGAAAGCGGCGTCCGGCAACGCGGCCAGAATACGGCCTACCGGGACGATCACCGCTGGGGCGGCGGTTATGCCGCGTCGGTGGATGTGTCCGACCTGACCGGCGCGCGTGCATCGGGCGCCGAGAACAGCCTCGAGTCGCGCGGGTTCGTCCGCGTCGATGGTTTCCAGTCGGGCGGCGATGGCAAAGGCACGATCTGGTGGAATGGCCGTACCCGACAATGCCTGCAGGCCATCACGGTGGATGGCCGCGTCGACAGCCTGTCCGATATCGGCAGCCATCGGCGTTGCCGCTGACGTTATACAGCGCCTCCGACGACGACGGCGCGCTCCAAGGCCGAACGTGCTGTGCCGGCAGCGAGGTATCCTTGTGCAACTATTTCCACAAGGATACCTATGGCTGCATCCCCTGCCAAGCGCCTGCACATCGGCGTCATCGGCGCCGGCACCGCTGGCCTGGCCACGGCAATTGCCTTCGCCCGCGCCGGACACGCGGTCGACGTGTTTGAAAAACACCCGGCTCTGGCAACGCTTGGCGCCGGTGTGCTGATTCAGCCGCAGGGCGTGGCCGCGCTCGATGAACTGGGCGTGGGCGCAGCGTTCAATGCCATCAGCCTGCCGATCGATCGCCTCGTCGGCCGGTGCGAGCGTGGCTGGACCCTGGTCGACATCCCCTATACCGGCCTGCAGGCGCGCGCCGTCAGCCGATCGGCGCTGGGCGGTGTGCTGGAACGGGAATCCCACGCGCTGGGCGTGCGCCTGCACTTCGGCTGCGCCGTGGGCGCCATCGGCGTCGAGAACGGCGCTGGCACCGTCGATGCAGGTGGCGTGTCGCACCGCTTCGACCTGGTCGTGATCGCCAACGGCGCTTCGTCGATGCTGCCTGCGGCCACCGGGCTGGCGGTGGCATCGCACCAGCACACGTGGGGCGCGCTGTGGGCCCTGATCGACCTGGACGACTGGCCCGATGCGCATCTGCTGGCGCAGCGCTACGGCGGCACCGAGCGCATGTACGGCATCATGCCAACCGAGCGTGTGAACGGCGCGCTGCGCGTATCGCTGTTCTGGAGTCTGCGCAGCGACCGCTATGACGCCTGGCGCGCCGCACCGCTGGACGACTGGAAACGGGAACTGCTTGCCCTCTGGCCCGAATCGAAGCCGGTCGTGGACCGTCTCCATTCGCACAGCCAGCTGGCGTTTGCCCGCTACCACCACGCGCGGCCGTCACGGCTGGCAGCCGGCCCGATCTGCATGGTCGGCGACGCCGGCCACGCCATGAGTCCACAACTGGGCCTGGGCACGACGCTGGCGGTGCAGGATGCGCTTGTGCTGGCCCAATGCGTCGAAGTGCATGGCGCGGCCGCCGGGGCACTGCGCTATTCGGCCAGCCGCCTGCGCACCGTGCGCGCCTACCAGGCCCTGAGCCGGACGCTCACGCCATGCTTCCAGTTTGACGGCAAGGGATTGTGGCGCGACCTGCTGTTTGCCGGCGCGCTGAAGGTCCCGGGCAGCCGCTACCTCATGTACCGCAGCATTGCCGCGCCGCGCCGCTGCCTGCGCCAGGCCTGGGCCGCAGCCTAGAACAACGCGCCCTGCCCACTGGTGATGTGGCGGGTGAGACTGGCGAAACTGTCGCCCAGAAACGGCAGGATCGCGTCGGCAATCGGTTCGAGCTGGCGCGTCAGGTAATGCTCGTAATCGATCGGCGAGCGGCGCAGCTCCAGCGGCTCGGGCCCATCGTGCGTCATCACGTAGCGGATCCAGCCGCCCTTGCGGTACAGCGCGTGGCGGCCGTTGCGCAGGTGATGTTCATCGGCCATGCGCGCGGCGCGCACGTGTGGCGGAACGTTGCGTTCGTAGTCGTCCAGCGCCCGCCGCAGGCGCTTGCGGTACACCAGATCGTCATCGCACTCGCCGCGCAGCATCCGCGCCACCAGTTCGCGCACGAAGTCCTCGTACGGCTCGCCCTTGAAGATCCGTTCGTACAGGCCTTGCTGGAACTGCTGGGCAAGCGGCGTCCAGTCGCTGCGCACCGTCTCGAGGCCCTTGTAGACCATCTCGTCACCACCGTCGGGCGTGGTGGCCAGCCCGGCGTAGCGCTTCTTGCTGCCTTCGTCCGAACCGCGCACGGTGGGCATCAGGAAGCGCCGGAAGTGCACGTCGTATTCCAGTTCGAGCGCACTCTCAATGCCCAGTTCATCTGCCAGATGCGTCTTCCACCAGCCGTTCACATGATTGACCAATATGTTCCCGATGTGGCGCGCATCGTCTTCGGTATGCGGGGCGCCCAGCCAGACGAAGGTCGAATCGGTGTCGCCGTAGATGACCTGGTAGCCCTGCTCTTCGATCAGCGCGCGCGTGCGGTGCATGATGTCGTGGCCCCGCATCGTGATCGACGAGGCCAGGCGCGGATCGAAAAAGCGGCAGCCCGTCGTACCGAGCACGCCGTAGAAGGCATTCATGATGATCTTGAGCGCCTGCGACAGCGGCGCATTCTGCGCCTTCTTGGCCGCCTCCCTGCCCGCCCAGACTTGCGTGACGATGTTCGGCAGGCAGTGCCGGGTGCGCGAAAAGCGCCCGCCCCGGTAGCCGGGCACCGTGGTTTCTTCGGGCTCGCGCAGGCCCTCGATCAGGCCCAGCGGGTCGATCAAAAAGGTGCGGATGATCGACGGGTACAGGCTTTTGTAGTCCAGCACCAGCACCGAGTCGTACAGGCCCGAGCGTGAATCCATCACGAAGCCACCCGGGCTGTCGGCGCCCTCGACGTCGCCGATATTCGGTGCCACCCGGCCCTGGCGGTGCAGCAGCGGCATGTACAGGTGCTCGAACGCGGCCACCGACCCGCCGCTGCGATCGGCCGCCAGCCCCGTCACGCTGGCCCGCTCGAGCAGGAAGTCCAGCAGCCGGGTCTTGTCGAAGATGCGGGTGACCAGCTCGCAATCCATGACGTTGTAATAGGCCAGCGCCGGCTTGTCCTCGTTGAACATGCGGTCGATTTCGGCCATGCGGTCATGGGGATTGTCGATCGCCTTGCCCACGCCCAGCAGCGTGCGCGAGACGTTTTCGAGACTGAACGACGGGAAGGTCCAGGTGGCCGAATGCAGCGCGTCGATGCCATCGATGACGAGGCGCCCGGCGATGCAGATGAAGTAGTGTTCCTGACCGCTGCCTCTCCCGCTGCCATTGCCACCGCCTTTGCCACCCGCTTCGCGCCACTCGATCGCGCTGCCGTCGCGCCCCAGGCGCAGCGGGCGCTTCATGCCCTCGGCATGGCGCTGCAGCACGCGCATGTCGAACTGGATCACGTTCCAGCCGATGATCGCGTCCGGATCATGCTGCACGAACCACGCTTCCATGCGGTCGAGCAGCTCGCGCCGCGTGGCGCAGTAGGCGAGATCGTAATCGCGCGGGCCATCGATGCCATTGGGCGGTCCCAGCATGTACACCTGGCGCTGCCCACAGCCTTCGAGCGCGATCGAGCGCAGTTCGCCCTGGAACGTGGTCTCGATATCGAGCGACACGGTGCGGATGGTCGGCCGGTAGCCGGGCGCGGGCTTCATCACGCCCTCGACCAGCAGGTGCGGATTGCCCTCGACCGGCTGTCCCGCAAACACGACGGGCGCGGTGATGAAACGCTCCATCAGGTAGCGCTCGGGCGGGCGCACGTCGGCCTCGAACACGTCCAGGCCATGCTGGCGCAGGCGCCGTTCGATCTGCATCAGCTGGCGGTACTTGCGGCAGTACAGCCCTGCGACGGGCCGGTGTTGAAAGTCGAGCAGGTCGAGCGGGCGCAATTCCCAGCCCCGTTCATCCTGCAGCAGCTGTTCGACCGTGCCGCGCTGCGCTTCGGGAATGAACGCGACCGGGGTCTGCACCGGGATGCGCACGCAGCGCGGGCCGGCGTCGGTGGCGAGCCAGAACTCGACTTCGCAGCCGGCAGGCGTGTCGCGCCAGTGGCGCGTCAGCAGAAAGCCGGTGCTGTCCGACGCCGCATCGTCCATGTCAGCGATAGCGTTCCAGCTCGGCCTCGGAAAAGCCGGCCGCGCGGCGCCCTTCGATATTGAATGGGCCCTTGAGCACGGGCGCCTTGTAGCGCACGGTAAGTTCGTCGTAGGTGGCGATCGGCTCGAGGCCGCGCGCCAGGCACAGCTCGAGATACCAGCGGTTACCGATTTCAACGTGCCCCACCTCGTCGACCAGCAGGCGGTCGAGGATCAGCGCCGCAGCCAGGTCGCCCGCCTGCGCGATCTTCTTGCGCAGCGGCGGGATCGCGTCCAGGCCGCGCGCTTCGAGCGTGCGCGGCACCAGCGCCATGCGCGCCAGCACGTCGTCACTGGTCTTGGCGACCATCTCCCACAGGCTGTCGTGGCCCGGGAAGTCGCCGTACGCATACCCGAGCGTGCCCAGATGATCGCTCAGCATCGTGAAGTGCAGCGCCTCTTCATCGGCCACCAGCAACCAGTCCAGATAATACTGCTCGGGCATCCCGTCGAAACGCCACAGGGCGTCGAGCGCCAGATTGACGGCGTTGAACTCGATGTGCGCCAGCGCGTGCACCAGCATCGCGCGCCCTTCCGGCGTGCCCATCGAGCGGCGGCCCACCTGCAACGGCGGCACCAGTTCGGGCCGCGCCGGACGGCCAGGGATGCCGGGCGGCGCCGTCATGACGGCCTGGGTGTCGATGGCGACCTGACCAGCCTTGCACGCGGCTGACAGCGCGGCGACCGCCCTGGCTTTGGCGGCGGGGTCGGCGTCGAGCAGTGCGTGCAGCGCGGCGGCGCGGAGTTCCATGGTGTGGCCTAGCAAATCGAGAGCAGCATTTTACTCAATCTACCGTCGTTGATGGTTCCCAATTCATCCGCAACCATGGCGGGGGATACTCGACATCGAGAAACTGCCGGGACATCTACAACATATGCGCTTCTGTCTCTACATTGTCCTGATCGCAGCCTTGCTTGCTGGCTGTCGCGATTCTGTCGAAGACCAGGCAAACAAGCTCGGTAACCGTGAGTTTACAACGGATGTCTGGGCCAAGGCGTCAGACTTGCAGCGAGGAGAAATGACGGCATCGCTGCTAAAGAAACATGATTTGAAGCGGTCGAGCGAGAGTGAGATCGTGGCACTGCTTGGCCGCCCTACCGGCTACTACGACGATGACACCAATCCTGCGTACGTCGTCGGGCCAACTACCGTCGAAAGCGTGTATACAAAAGGCTATTTAATGGTGTTTGAAACCGATAAAGACAACGGCAAGGTAGAGCGCATCTTCTTCGTGCCCGCCGTCGAGTGATGTCGCAGCGCCAATTCCGCTACATCTGCCTGAACAGATGCGCATACACCGGACTGACACGCGGCTTTTCCGGCCGGCCACGCAGTGTCAGCATCACCTTGCCCAGATCATCCCGCACCGCAGTGGTCACGCATCCCATATTCACCACGGTGCTGCGGCTCACCTGACGAAACTGAGCGCTGTCGAGCTGCGGCAGCAGTTCCTTCAGCGGCAACCGGATCAGCGCTTCGGCGTCTGCGGTGACCACATTGACATACTTGTCGATCGCCTGAAAGTACACGACGTCCGGCACCGGGATCATGCGCACCGCGTTGCCGACCGCCGCCCGGATCACGCTCAAGCGCTCGCTCGCCGCGGCGCGTGGCGCCAGCGCCTGCAACTGCCCGAGCAGCTGGCCCAGTGCATCCGGCGCCATCGCCGTGCGCGCCTCCAGCGCCCCACGCAGCCGCTCGACGGTCTTGCCCAGCCGCGCGCTGCTGACCGGTTTGAGCACGTAGTCGAACGCCGCGTGCTCGAAGGCCTGCACCGCGTAGTCATCAAACGCAGTGACGAACACGATGTGCGGAAACGGCGCCGGCCCCTCCCAGCGCTCGGCCAGTTCTTCGGCCACTTCCAGCCCGCTCTGGCCCGGCATGCGGATGTCCAGGAACAGCACGTCCGGTCGCAGCGCCAGGGCCTGCTCCACGGCGACCACGCCGTTGGGCGCAGTCGCGACGATGTCGATGCCGGGCCACAGGCCTTGCAGTGTTTTGGCCAGCGTGGCGGCCAGGATCGGTTCGTCTTCGGCAATCAGCGCACGGGTCATTCGTCGAACTCCAGAGGAAGGGTCAATCGGGCCAGCGTACCTTGTGGCGGCGCCGGATTCAAGGTCATCGATGCGCGCTCACCATACAGGGCCTCGAGCCGTTCACGCGACGTGGCCACGCCGACGCCGCCACCACGCCGCGCAGGCACCTGGCCCAGACCCAGCCCCGTATCGTGGACGTCAAGCACCAGGCTGTCTCCCTCGATCGCCGCGCTGATGGTGATCTCGCCGCCATCGATCTTCGGCTCCACGCCGTGCACGATCGCATTCTCGACCAGCGGTTGCAACAGCATCGTGGGCAGGCGCGCGGTGCGCAGCGCCGGCGGCAGGTCGAGCCGGTAGCGCAGCCGTTCACCCATGCGCACGCCCATCAGGCCCAGATACGCCCCCATGGCGGCAAATTCCTGCTCCAGCGTCGTGGTCTCGCTGCGCGATACGCTCAGCGTGGCGCGCAGATACTGGATCAGCTGGTCGAGCATGTCGCTGGCCCGCGCCGGGTCGAGCGCGATCAGTCCCTGCAGATTGGCCAGCGTATTGAACAGCATGTGCGGCTCGATCTGCGCCTGCAGCAGGCGCAGCTGCGCCTGCAATGCCTGGCGCTCGATGATCTGCGCGCGCAGGTGCGCCTCGGCCTGCTCTTCCTGGGCGCGCCGCATGCGTTCGCGGTTCCGGATCAGCACGACCATCAGTGTCGTGCCGAGGAACGTGAAGACGATCATGCTGATACGGTCGGCGGACGGGTATTCCGCCAACGTCGGCGTACGAATACCGAGCAACAGCCCGGCCGTGTACAGGCCGGTGAAGTGGGCAACCGGCGCCGCCAGCACCGCCAGCGCAGCGAACATGGCCCATTCGCGCAGGCGCCAGACCGGCCGCTTGATGAACAGCAGCCGCCCGCCGTACACGATCGTGAAGGCCACGATGCCGATCAGGACCGAGACCAGCATGTTTTCGAGAAAGCGTCCCGTGACCAGACTGATGAAACATGCCAGCAGCGCGCTGATGCCGATCGACAGCGGAAAATCGGTCAGCACGCGCCGCAGGCGCGCACGTCGTTGCTGGTGAATCGGCGGAGAGATGCTGGCCATGTGGACTCGCTTCAGAAAATCACGGTAATAAGGACAGGGACAATCCATTGTGCCGAGCCGGCGCGCCAGCGGCAAGGGACGGTACGACGAATTGGCAAAAGGCGGGAGTGAACCCGGCCTCGCAGAGCGCGATGGCCCGATTCGCTAGCGTGCCCATCATTCAATTCTCCGAATTCATTTATGCTGGTCGCATCCATTCACAACGCTACAAGGACGCCATGCACCAGTTATTCTCGCCATTCAAGCTCGCTTCCCTTCCCCTCGTCAACCGCATCGTGATGGCGCCCCTGACCCGGGCCCGTGCGCCGGACGACGTCGCCACTGAAACCGTCGCGCTGTACTATACCCAGCGCGCCACCGCTGGCCTGATCGTCAGCGAAGGCACGCCCATTTCCCGCGAAGGCCAGGGTTACCTGTTCAATCCCGGCATCTACACGCCGGCGCAGATCGCCGGCTGGCGCCTGACGACCCAATCCGTGCACGCCGTCGGCGCGAAGATGTTCGCGCAGCTCTGGCACGTGGGCCGCGTGTCGCACCCGAGCATCCAGACCGATGGCATCGATCCCGTCAGCGCCAGCTCGAAAATCGCGCAAGGCGCCATGGCCTACGGTGTCAAGGATGACGGCACGCCGGGCATGGTGGCCACCACCCAACCGCGCCAGCTTGCGACCGACGAGGTAGAACGCGTGGTGCAGGATTTTGCCAACGCCGCTGCCAATGCCATCGAGGCCGGTTTCGACGGCGTCGAGATCCACGGCGCCAATGGCTATCTGCTGGAGCAGTTCCTCAACCCGCTGGTCAATGACCGCGATGACGAGTACGGCGCAGCCACGATGGACAACCGCCTGCGCTTTGCCCTGGCCGTCGTCGATGCCGTCGTCGCCCGTATCGGCCGTGAGCGCGTGGGCATCCGCCTGTCGCCCTACGGCCGCCTGTTCGACATGCCGCTGTACGACGACATCGACGCGACCTACACGGCGCTGGTCGCCGCGCTCGGCGAACGCCGCATCGCCTATGTTCACATCATGGACCAATCCGGCTACGGCATGGGCGACAAGGCGTCCGGGCCGACCGTGTCCGACAAGATCCAGGACTTGCTGCGCGCCTTCCGCCTCGCGCTGCCCGAGACTGCACTGATCCTGGCTGGCGGCATGACGCGCGAGCGCGCCGACAAGATGATCGACGATGGCGTGATCGACCTGGCCGCGTTCGGCCAGCCGTTCATCTCGAACCCCGACCTGGTCGCGCGCCTGCGCAACGGCTGGCCACTGGCCGAGCCGGACCGCAGCACTTATTACGGGGGCGACGCCAGGGGCTATATCGATTACCCGCCGTACGCTGCGCAGGCCTGATCGTCCAGGGCCCCGACCGTCAACACTGCGTGCGCTTTCGCGAGACGCTGTTCCAGGGCACCTTCGAGCAGCACATACGGCATGCCAAGCCGCTCAAACGCCGCAAGATACCAGCGGTGCTGGTGCGCGCGAAACGCCGCGTCGCGCCGGGTGCCGTCCTGAATGAACGGGATGTCCGGCGCGCACACGAACGTCACAGCATACGGACGGCGCGCCAGCACCTCGAGCGCGGCGTCGGCGCGCCCGAACCCATCGAGACTGTAGAACAGTGACGTCAGCGCACTGCCATCGCAGATCAGCCAGCGCTTCGCCTCGCGTGCCAGCAGGTCTTCGCGCGCCACCTGGCCCTGGCCGATACTGAGCATATCCTCGTAACCGAGCTTGCCGCCCTGCGCGTCCCAGCGTTCACGCCCGACCTCCGGCGCCCAGCACGTGCCGAGGCGCGCGGCCAGGCTGGCAGCGAGCGTCGTCTTGCCGCTCGACTCCCCGCCCAGCAAGCACACGCGCTCGATGAAATGGGCGCGCACCGCAGGATGCAGGTACGCATACGCCAGATGCGGCTGTGCGCGCACGGCCGTTCCCGACACCGGCACCGCCAGCCGCTGCCGGTCGACGCAGACATGCTCCACGGGCGCCGGCGCGCCCAGCCGCGCGCCATACCAGGCGCCCAGGTCGGCCGCAAAACCGTCGCCATACGCTTCGCTGGTGAAGACCGCGTCAGCCCTGGTATCGCACAATGCCCAGCTGACCCAGGCGGTGAATTCGCGCTGGATGGCGGGATCGGCATCATTGTGTGGCAACCGGCGCTGCGGCAGGCCGCGTTCACGGCACAGCCGCGCCAGGATCGCGTCGTCGAGCACCAGGCTGCGCACCTGCGGGAACAGCTCGTCCAGCCAGGCCTGGCGCGCGGCCGGCCCGCACCGGTCAAACTCGGGATTGGTATAACTGATGACCAGCAGCGCGTCGCACCGGGCCAGCGCGGTCTGGATCAGGAACATGTGGCCCCGATGCAGCGGACAGAATTTGCCGACCACCAGGCCTTGCCGGAAGCGGGTCGCGGGAATCGTCATGCTTGCGATCCTTCCAGGCTGGAGGTGTACTGCAGCGTCTTGTCCGCGGCGTGCAGCACCTCGACCACCACCGTCCCCGCGCCGAACAGGCGTTCGAGGGCAGCCCGTGTCGGCGGGGCGTAGTGCATTGCATTGGGCGCCACTTGCAGCGACACCTTGCCGTCTGCCCCCTGGTGCAGATGAAAATGCGACAACGGAAACGGCTCAAGCGCATGGGTAACGTCGATATTGTTGATCCACCCGGCCAGCGCGTGGTAGCGCACAGGCTGCCGGCCGCACAGACCCACCAGCACCGGGCCGTGCGCACTCGGACGCAGCGACGCGTAATCACCGGTGCGGTAGCGCAGCAGGGGCAGGCAGTCGTTGAAGCCACCGGTCACCGTGATTTCGCCCACGGTGCCGGGACTGACGGGCCGGCCGTCGCGGTCCAGAATTTCGACGTAGAGCTGCGGCTGCAGCAGCAGGTGGCCATCGAGCGCGGCATCGAATACGCCCACCGGCCCGACTTCGCCCAGCGAATAGATGTCCAGTACCGGACAACCAAAACGCTGTTCGAGCTGCATGCGCAGGGCCGGCATCAGCTGCATCGAGACCGAGATCAGCGCGCGCGGCGCATGCGTCAATGGCAATGTCAGATACTCGGTGAACGAGATCGGATCGCCGGCCACGATCTCGGGCGCCAGCGCGTCCAGATAGCGCGCGCGGTCCAGCGGATCGCGCCAGTCGTTCGGGTGCAGGTTCAGCTTCGCCAGGCCCGACTCGCCCATCGTCGGCGTGACCGAGACATAGGTGAAACACCGTTCCTGAAAGCCGAGCAGCACCACCCCCACCTGGCCAGCGCCATACTGCGCTTCGATGCCGAGCCGGCGCAGCGCGCGCTTGTGAAACGCAGCATAGCGCGCGGCGACCACCGGGTGCGATGGAATCAGCAGCGGATGGCCGGTCGTGCCGGTCGTGCGAAACTGGATCATGCGCTCGAGCGGGACGTCGTCGGGTACAAACTGCGCGATGTCGGCCGACAAATCGGCGCGCGAGACCGGCGCCACCTGGTCGAATGTCCGCGGGGGTGAGCCGCGCTGTCGGTAATGCGGCACGGTCGCATGCATCCTGGCGATCAGCGGATATACCCACGGCGGCGGTATGCCCGGCGTCGCGGGCAGCGGCGCATCGACGATCTCGCGCTCGAATGCCTGCTGGGCCTCGACCTCGTGCTCCTGCAGGCGGTTGCCGCTGGCGTTGCGAAACACGGGTGCGCTCGGATGCCTGCGCAGGAAGTCCAGCATGCGCTGTCCTTCGGTGGTCAAGGTCGGGAAGCGCTCCCGGTCGGCAAGGTCGTCCATCATTCACGCGTCCACTTGTCGGCCGATTCCTCGGCCAGCTTGCGCGCCAGGGCTTCGCGCACTTCGCGCGCCCGCTTTTCGGCCTGCCGGCTTGCCGCCAGCAAGGCGCGCCGCTGGATCGCGCTGATGGCAGACAGCCGGTCCTGCGCCTGGGCCGGTGTCTCGCCCAGCGGCCGCAAGCCAAGCCGGCCAAGCAGTGCGCGCACCAGTTCTTCGCGCCGCTCGGCGTCATGCACGAACGCATGCGCCGGCGTGATGGCGGCCATCTCCGCCACCAGCGTGGACATGACGTCTTCGAGCGCGGGGTGCGGCAGGTCCGCGCCGATCAGGGCGTCGTCGGCCAGCAGCCAGCAGGCGATCGCCGCCAGTGCCAGACGGTTGCGGTCCGTGTGCGCGCTGCGTCCCTGAAACCCTGCCAACCATTCGCCCGATGCTTGCAGCCCATGCATGCGCAGCACATCGCCGACGATGGCTGCGACGGCCATCTCACCGTGCCCGGCCACCGACGGCTCACCGAGAAACTCCGCGGGGATGTCCGCCAGCCGGCGGGTCAGCGCAATCAGGTCGCCATAGTCGGTGTTCATCGCTCTCCGCCATAGTGACGGGCGCTGAACGCGCGGGCGAAATCGACCAGCTGGCCCATGTCGGTCACGGCGTGGATCGCCCAGCCTTCGCGGTCGCGGGCGCGCTGCAACTGGCCCCAAGGATTGTTGCCCGACGCCCCGGCCCAATCCTCCCAACAGGCCGGCATATCGAGCGCCATCGTGCCGCCACCGCCGGCCGCGCGCAGCGCAGCCGCCGCCACGTCCCAGCCGCTGTTGCCCCGCTCGTCCCGGTCGAACATCGTCGTGATGCCGCTGTCCGAGATCATCAGGATGTGGGTCATGCGCTGGCGCTGCCCCTGCGCTGGGTAGGTGTCGCGCAGGCGGTGGATGGGGAAACAGGTACTCCCGCCGAAGAAGCCGGTCAGCACGTGCAGGATCTGGTCGGCGTCGCGCACGAAGCCGGTCGTGCCCAGCACATCGCGCTTGCCGCTCCACAGCGTGACCTGCACCGACGCGCCGGCGCGCAGGGCGGACAGGGCAACGATGGCGCCGGCCAGCGCCGGAAACGACGTGCTCACCTGCGGGTTCGGCATTGAGCCGGAACTGTCGACATACAGGTCCAGGTCGACCGGTACTGGCCGCTTCTCGAATGCCGGCTCTTCGGTCATGCGGCGCTGCATGATGGTAAAGCCGGGGATCGGGGTCGGCGACAGCGCCAGGCTATGCAGCCAGTCGACGCGCTCGATCGAGTCCCCCAGTTCCCAGGGTTCGAGCCCTTCCATCTCGGGTTCAGGTGCGCGCGGGCTGGGGCGGCGCGGGAAGTCGACCAGATGCGGCAGTGCGCGTTCACGGTAGTAGCGCATCGCAATGGCATGCGGGCTCAGTACCACGCCGCCCGCGCGCAGGATCTCGCCGTACTCGAATGGCTCGCGTGCCTGGCCGGTCGAGCGCGTAGCAGCCGGCTGCGGCTCGGACGTACCCACGTCGTCACCACTGACTGCGGGATCGTCGAGCGGGTGCACGATGTCGTCGTCTTCGTCGGGATCGAGTGCATGCAGCCCGTCCGGCAGGCAGCCCTCGGCGGCGGCGCCGGTGTCATGCCAGGCCTGCAGCTTGTCGTGTGCTGCCTGGTCGTTCAGCAGATAGGGCAGCACCAGCGTGGCGAAGCGCCCGGCGCCACGCATCCAGTCGGTGCCGTACACACGAATCACGCGCGCACCCAGCCAGGCGTCGGTATCGAGCGCGTCAGCGTCAGCAAAGCCACTGCCGGCCAGCTGACCGGGCGCCAGTTGCCACAGGTGTTCGTAGATGCGCATGTACAGCGTCCACAAGCGGCTGGCCGGTCCTGCCGGCGCCTGCGCCAGTGCGCGGTAGATCGCCACCATGCGCAGGCCCGCCTGGCGCTGCAAGCGGTCGTTGATGCACAGGTCCGTGTACAGGTTGGCGACCATCGCCGCATGCTGTTCGAGCGTCGGCAAGGCGCGCCGCATCCGGGCGATCAGGCGGAAATGGTCGAGCGCCGTGGCCGGGGCCAGCACGTGGTGCCCGATTTCGTGGGCCAGGATTTCGACGCCGAAATCTTCCAGCGCGTACTGGCGCACCGCCTGGAGGTCGATCACGACGCTCTGGTCGAGCAGGCGGATCATCGCGAAGCTGCCGCTCAACCCTTCCCCGGCGGCGCTGACCGTCGTGCTGCACAGACGCGGATCGCGCAAGCGTGTGTAGCGGCTCCAGACTGCCAGTGCCTCGGGCCAGGCGGCGCGCCAGCGCGCGATCAGCGCGTCGTCGACCGGCGGGGTGCGTGGCCGGCTCATGACCGCGCCTCCAGTCGGATCGCATGGGTAAAGGGCGACGTGATCGCGATTGTCGTGGCGTTCGCACACGCCTGCGCATGGGCGAGCGTGGTCGGCACACGGCCAGGGTCGGCGCGCTCGAACTCGTCCAGCGTTGCCGCTTGCAGCGATGCGCCATAGGCATCGGCCAGCAAAAAAAATACGCGCCCGCCCGCGTGCACCAGGAAGCCGTCGCCATCCGGCTTCACCGTGGGCGGTGCGTCAAATGGCCCGCCAAAGCCGGTGAACGCGCCGAAGGTGCGGGTCCGGCACGCGTGCGGGTCCATCCCCTGCCACCACGGGTTGCCGGCCAGTTGCCGTAACAGTGCGTCGACCTGCGTGCCATCGGGCGCGTGCAAAGCGGCCAGCGCCAGCGGTGCGGGCAGCCCTGCTGCCGCGGCGAGCGCACCGGCGCGAAAATGCGCGGCGCCGGCGCGCCATGCTGCGATCTGTCCCACGGCCCGCAAGGCATCGACTGCACCGACCTGGGTGGCAAGCGCGCCCATCTCATCCATCCACTGCGTCAGCCGCGTTCCCGGAATCGCCTCCAGGTGCACGACGGCATTGCTCAGCATCCCGAGCACCTGCGCCGGTTCGCGCGCAATCAGGGTGGCAAAGCGGGGAAACAGCGTGCGCCATGCATCCTGCAGCCTGGGTGAGCGCGCTGCTGGCCCGATCAGTGTGCGGCCCGTCAATGCCAGCCCGAGATCGTAGATGCTGTCGACAACTGGCTGCACGCGTTCGGGCGCCACGGCGTCGACGATCGCGCCAGCGTTGGCGAGAAATGCGCGAAACACGTCATGCGACAGCGTTGGATAGCGCCGCTGCGCCTCGCGCATGCGGGCGTTGTACTGGTCGCGCCCTGCTGCGAGGACGCCGGCGTAGGCGGGCTTGAGCATCAGGCAGGGTTAAACATTACTGCGCGCGCAGCCACGCCAGATAATTGGTGTAGCGCTGGTGCAGGTACTTCAGCTTGAGCAGGTCGTCGTACAGGTGACCATACAGCTTCTTGCCCTTGGTCAGACTGGCGATCAGCTTCTCGATCCTGACCAGGCGCGCACGGGTCTCGCGCTCGGACACGCCATCGAGGCCCTGGGCGAACAGCGCCGCCATCTCGCCGACCGGATCGTCGTGTTCCAGATTCAGGCGCAGGAACTCGGCGTTGGAGAGGTCGAACAGATGCCGCAGCCAGCTGACACGATCGGTGCGATACGGCGCGTGTTCGGGCACCGCAAAGAATGGCGCATCCAGGTCGGGATGCAGCTTGTCGCGCAGGACGAACGGCAAGACCTGGCGCAGGTCTTCCAGCTCGACCGCCGGATTACCCCGGAAATACGCCAGCGCCTTGGCATACACCAGCAGCGTCATGAGATTGCGCACCGAGACGCCGTTGCGGGTCTGGCAGCCCAGGTCCTTCATGCGGTCGCGCCCCGTGTCGGCTGCCGTGATGTCGCGCCAGTCGACGCCCGACAGGCGCGCCGTGTCCTTGGTCATGTACTCGAACTGGCCACCGGCCGCATCGAGCAGCTCGAACTGGCTGGCGAAGAATTCGAGGCGCCGCCGCACGTCCTCGGGCACCGCGATCGCGCGCACTTCCCGGCCCATCGTGTCGACGTCAAGCTCGGAAAAGATCAGTTTGGGAGGCATCAGTTCTTCGGGGCGCACGTCTTCTTCGATGCGCACCAGGAGGTCGTCCAGGAAGCGGGGATTGAACGCGAGGGCCTGGACGATCACGTCGATGCGGTCGCGCAGCGCGTCGATCACCTGGTAGGTGCCGCCACCCTGGTCGTCGTTGGCCGTCAGGAACCAGCTCGACTCCGGGCACTCGAATACCTGGTCGAGCACCTCGGCGTAGTTGTCGCCCATGACGGTCAGCAGCGCGCTCTGCGTGCGGGTCGGAATGCGGTTGTATTCGTCGATGATCTTGACCCGCATCGACAGCCAGGCGCGCCACGAAATACGGATCGCCTCCATGCTTTGCGCATTGACCATATCGGCTGGCAGCGGGTTACCGAGCAGGTCGGCAATCGTCATCTGCGGGTGGCCGTGCTGCATCGCGCGCCGCACATCACGCACCGGCACACCGGCCAGCACGCCCATCAGGATCGCGCTGGCCGTCTTGCCGCGCCCCGGGCCGCCCACGAACAGGCACTTGCGGCGCGTGGCAAAGGTCAGCAGCGGCAGCAGCACGTAACTGGAATAGCTTTGCCCCGACGGCAGCGTCAATACGCGCTTGCTGTCGCCGACCGTGAACGTCTGCGCCGGCCCGTCGTTGTATTCGATGTCGTAGTGCGGGCTGATGATCGCCTTGTTGACGATCCAGAAGTACGCCTGGCGCAGCTTTTCGTCCAGACCGGGCGCCGCGCCTGGCGCGGCCTCGCCCGCATCGACCGGGCCGCGGTACAGGTCGGCCACGTCGAACTCGCGCGTGGTGGGCTTGGCATGCGGATTGGTCGGCGCGCGCGATATTTTCTGAAAGAAGTCGAAAGCCAAAGCACATTCTCCGGTAGGTCACGATGACAGGCGGCGCATTGTGCTCGGTGCTACGTGCACCGTGCTGCGTGCACCGTCGCCATGCTACCTTCTTGCCGCGCCGGGATCAATGCACCATCGCGCCCGCATTGCGCCCGCATTGCGCCCAATCGCGGGCGCGCGCAAGTTGATTCGGCATGCATATCCCGGTTGACCCGCTTCGCCCCACCATGTCATATTGCCATCCTCATCAATCCACGGAAGTCCTCGCATGCGTCACCTTGCCTCCGCGCTGTCCATTTCCATCGCCCTCGCCCTGACCGGGTGCGCCACCTCGGCCCAGGGGCCGCAGACTTCAGGGCGCGATGCGCTGACCTCCAGCATCTCGGCCGACTCGCTGCGCGGCCACCTGTCGTTCCTGTCGTCCGATCTGCTCGAAGGGCGCGGCACGCCGTCGCGCGGCGTTGACCTGGCGGCCGAATACATCGCGGCGCAGTTCCGCCGCGCGGGCCTCGAGGCGGCGGGCGACGACGGCTACTTCCAGACCGCGAACTGGCAATACGCCAAGCGCAGCCCGCAGGACATCGCATTGACCGTGACGGCCGGCGGCAAGACCATGACCCTCGACGGCACGGGCGCATCGGCCAACTTCGTCGATCCGGTCACGCTGGCGCGCACGCCTGCCGTCTTCATGACCTGGCAGGCGGCGCTGGACGATCCGGACAAGGCCAACGGCAAGGTGCTCGTGGTGCCGGCTGCTGCAGTCCCCGGTGCAGGCGCCGCGCTGCAAGCCAAACTGAAAAGCAAGCCGGCGCTGATCGTGCTGATCGACCGCGAGCGGCGCCAGGCGCGCACGCAGGGCGGCTGGCTGATCGACCCGAGCGTGGCAGTGGCGAAAGGTGGCGCACCGGTCGTGCTGGTGCATGCACCCGATGCCGCGACCGCGCTCGAACAGGGCGGCGCCACCGTCGCCGCGAAGATCGTCGCACCCGGGATCGCGCCGACCAAGCTGCGCAACGTGATCGGCGTGCTGCGCGGTTCGGACCCGGCTCTGAAAAGCACCTACGTGATGCTCAGCGCGCACTACGACCACCTGGGCATCCGCGACGGCGAGATCTTCAACGGCGCCAACGACGATGGCAGCGGCACCGTGTCGATGATCGAGATCGCCGCCAGCATGGCGGCGCAAAAGGAACGCCCGCGCCGCAGCATCGTGTTCGTCGCGCTGTTCGGCGAAGAACTGGGGCTGCTCGGCTCGCGCTACTATGCAAAGCATCCGGTGTTCCCGCTGAAGGACACCGTGATGAACCTGAACCTCGAGCAGCTTGGCCGCACCGATGACAGCGAAGGCCCACAACTGCGCTCCGCCACGATGACCGGCTTTGACTATTCGACCGTGGGCACGACGCTGCAACGCGCGGGCGAGCAGACCGGCATCCGCTTCTGGAAGCATCCAACCAATAGCGACCGTTATTTTGCGCGCAGCGACAACCAGGCGCTAGCCGATGCCGGCGTGCCGGCCCACACGCTGTGCGTGGCGTTCGGTTTCCCCGATTACCACGGCAAGGACGACACCTGGGACAAGGTCGACTACGACAACCTCGCCAGCGTGAACCGCATGATCGCCGTGGCGTTGCAGGACATCGCCAACGATCCGGTCAAGCCGGCGTGGACGGACGTGCCCAACGCCGCCAAGTACCGCGCCGCGGCGGCTGCACTGCAATCGTCGAAGTAATGGTAGCCCGATGATGCTGGCCAGCCTGGCGCTCCGCCCCCCCGGCAGCGCCGCGCCGCAAGCGGTCGAGCGGCTCACGCTCGTGGCCGACGCGGGGATCGATGGCGACCGCCACCGCGACCCGGCATCACCCCGCCAGCTGCTGCTGGCGAGCAGCGCGACCTATGCGGACTTCGATCTCGCTCCCCACGCGCTGCGCGAAAGCCTGCTGATCAATACATCGATCAACGCCCTGCCCTCCGGCACCGTGCTGCAAATTGGCGACGAAGCCCGAGTGCGCCTGATGTTCGTGTGCGAAGCGTGCGGCCGGCTCGACCTGCATGGCGCGCACGTCGCCGCCCGCATCGGCGCCCGCCGCGGCGTGCTGGCGCGCGTCGTGCGAGGCGGCGCCATCCGTACCGGCGACACCGTGCGTGATCTGGGGCCATTGCTGCCGGCGTGGTCGGACGACTGGCACGAACGCGTCGCGCAGGTGATCGACGCGATGCCACCTGACACCGTGATCGAGTACGCACTGCTTGCGCGCCTGGCCGGGATCCAGTCCACTTACTGCCGCGCGTTCCCGCGCTTTTTGGCGTCGCTTGGGCCGGCCTACGCCGGCAGAGCGCTCGCGGCCCGCGTGGCGTCGCCGCTGGCGCGCTGGGATGGCGGCGGCCTGTTCGACACGCGTAGGGATCAGGCACCCGGGCCGGATGCAAAACTCAATTGTTGTTAAGTTATCCAGCGCACAGCCGATGTGTTTTGGAAATGTTTTAATGCTTCTGTCGCGCACGATTGCGGTCGGGGCGTGAGTCAAAAAATTGGCAGCTGGTGTAAGCTGAATGACAACATTTAATTTTAAGGAGCACCCCATGAAAACCACGATTACCATTTCCGCCCTGATGCTGAGCGTCGCGATGCTGGCCGGTTGCAACAAGAACGACAATATGGGCCCTGCACAAGAAGCCGGCGCTGCCGTCGACAACGCAGGCGCCAAAGTTGCCCAGGAATCGAAAGAAGCCGCTGCTTCGGTCGATGCTGCTGCTGAACGCGCTGGCGACAAGATGGAAGTTGCTGCTGACAAGGCTGAAGCCAATATGGACGCTGCTGGTCAGCGTATCGATGCCGCCACCGACCGTGCTGGTGCACGTATCGACGCAGCTGGCGCAGAAGTGCGTCAGGAAAGCCGCGAAGCTGCTGCTGCCGCTAAAGAAGCGACCAGCAACGCAACCGCTGCTGCTGGCCGTAGCGTCGAGCGCGCTGGCGAAAAAATGCAGGACGCTTCGAAGTAATTCGCATGAATTAGTTTGACCAGCAGTTCTGTAATGCGCAAGCCGCGACCCGGGCAACCGGTGTCGCGGCTTGTTCACATTGGGCACCCTGCACTGCAACGAGCGTATCGCATTTCGCCAGGCAAACTGGTTGGTTCGCCCCTCAAAACCTTGTGTACCGGTTTCGACACGTTTCTCGCCTGACTGAGCGAAGTCGGGGCCCGAGGTCGAATACCTGTTGACACCGTCAAACTGAAAAACCTACAGTTTCATTATTGAAGATCTGGTTCCGCAAAGAGAAACCCGCTTCATGGATCGGATGTCGGCCATCGTTGTGGCCGGCGACGACCCGGCACCATCACAATAATGGAGACAGACCGAGTGAAGAAACACATCATCGCAATGGCGGCGCTATGCGCCTGCGTGTCAGCTGCACCAAGCGCATCCGCGCAATCGGCCATTACCATGTACGGCATCATCGATGCCGGCCTGACCCGCCTGACCAACGACGGCCCGCAAGGCGACCAGACCAAGGTCGATACCGGCCAGATGCAGGTGTCACGCTGGGGCATCAAGGGTCAGGAAGACCTGGGCGGCGGCATGAAGGCGCGATTCGGGCTGGAAGGCACGCTGCTCAATGACACGGGTGGCGCCGGCGTCCCGTTTGGCACTCCATCCAGCACGAGCCTGTTCGACCGCGAAGCGACGGTCGGCATTGTCACCAACTACGGCGCGATCGACATCGGCCGCCAGAATATCGTCGGCATCATGTCGGTCGGCATGGCCGATCCGCTGGGCCTGGGCTTTGCTTCCAGCAGCCCGAACGTGCTGTTCTCGGCGATGAACAATGCCGCCGTGTACGCCCCTTACGGCGCCAACAACGGCGGCACGGCCCTGCGCCAGAACAACTCGGTCAAGTACACGTCGCCCGTGTTCCAGGGCCTGAGCTTCGCCCTGATGCGCGCCTTCGGCGAGCAGGCAGGCGATGCGCAGAAAAGCTCGTACCAGGGTGGCGCGCTGCTGTACAACACCGGCAAGCTGGCCGTCGCCGGCGCCTATGCGCGCATGAAGAACATCACCGACACCGATCTGCTCACCTCGCACGCGTATGGCATCAAGTACGCGTTCCCGGCGGTGACGCTCAAGTCGACCTATTCGTGGAACGAACTGCGCAGCACTGGCCGCAAGATCGCGGTACTCGGCGTCGGCGCCGATGTGCCGGTGGCGCCGGCCTTCCTGGTCACGGCGGCGGCCTATCAGGTCAAGCGCTCGGGCGACCTGAAGGACGATGCACAGCAATTCATCCTGATCGGCCGCTACCTGATGAGCAAGCGCACGACCGGCTATGTCTCGGTGGGCCACGCCGCGACCGACAGCATCGTCCAGACTGACCAGATCAACCTGGCCCAGAACTTCGTGGCGGTCGGCAGCGACTCGGCCAACCGGTTCACGATGGGCATCATGCACATGTTCTGATGACGACACACGACGACGCGCCTTCCGTATCACCTTCGGCCCCGCCCGGCTTCGAACGCCTCAACCGCGGTGGGCCGTATATGGCCAATCTGGGCGAGCTGTACTGCCGCAAGTTTGAGGCCGAGCGCGAAGGCGAGATCGTGTTCGCGATGCGCATCGAGGACAAGCACACCAATATGCGCGGCATCGCCCATGGCGGGATGCTGGCCAGTCTGGCCGATTCGGCGCTTGGTCTCGGCCTGACGCTGTATTGCGAAGGGCGCCAGTCATTCGTGACCGTTAACCTGAGCACCGATTTCATCGACGCGGCCAGGTCCGGCGACTGGGTCGAAGCGCATGTCGAGGTACAGAAACTGGGCAAGCGGATGGCGTTCGCCAACTGCTTCCTGCAGGTCGGCGCGCGCCGCATCCTGCGCGCCAGCGGCGTGTTTGCGGTGATGAACGCGTTGAACCCCGACCAGCTGGCGGCCGGGTACTGAGCGCCGCCTGATTACGACTCGAGGCGCCGTGCGACCTCGATCAGGCGCGGGCGCACTTCATCGAGCAGGAAGGCGGTCGACACGCTCGACGAGGGGCCGCCGCAATTGATCGACATGATCTGGCTGCCGCCGATCGGCATGAAGCCGACCGCGATCCCGTTGACGTCCTTCTGCCAGTCGCCGAACGAGGTCGTGCAGCCATACGTCTCGTAATCGCTCAAGCCCTTGGCCAGACCCGTGCGCATGGCCTCGAACGCGGTTTCGTCCAGCTCCAGCGAGCGGCTCAGGATATCCCTGCGCTCATTCTCGGCGGCCCGCGCGAGGTAGGCGCGGCCGATCGCCGATGTCGCCAGCGGCATGCGCGAGCCGACCTGCAGCGCCAGCGCCAGCGCCGCGCTGCTGCGGCACACCTCCACATAAATCATCGACAGCCGGTCCCGCATCGCGATCGACACGGTGGTGCCGGAGAACTCGGCCAGCTCCTGCATCATCGGGCGCGCCAGCTGGCGGATATCGAGCCGGGCCAGCATGGCACTGCCCAGACCCAGCGTGGCGCTGCCGAGCGTGTAACGCCCGCCCGGCTCCTGCGCCAGATAGCCGAGCGTGGTCAGTGTGTAGGTAATGCGGGTAACGGTGGACTTGGGCAAGCCGCAGCGCTCGGCGATCTGCTGGTTGCTCAGTCCCTTGTCGGCTGAGCGAAAGCAGGCCAGGACCTCGAGGCCACGTGCCAGCGCCGTGATGAAGTAGCGCTCTTCGACGCCGCGCGGCGGGTCTGCTGCAAGTGCCTGGATATCATCAGGAAGGGTGTCGCTCGCTGGCATGGGAAAGCCCTGGATAAAAATGGTGGTCAAATTCCATTCTAATCCAGTTCATTTCGCCAAGCAAAACCGGCAGGCAACAACAGTCGTGTTGACGCTATTAAACGACACCGCGCTCGCGCAAGCCGGCCAGCGTGTCTGCTGACAGGCCAAGCAACTCGTGCAGCACGTCGTCCGTCCCCTCGCCCAGGCACGGCGGCGCGCTGCGTACCGGCAGGCGTTCGCCATCGAAGCGATAGGGCGAGGCCAGCACCGGGACGCTGCCCACAACGGGATGCGGCATGTCCTTGACCAGACCGCCCTGCTGCGCACGGGTCGACGTCAATGCCTCATGCAGCCCGGCGACCTCGCCACACGGAATACCGACCCGGCTCATGCATGCAAGCAGATCGCTGCGCGTGCGCTGCGCCAGTTCGCGTTTGATCTCGGGCATCAATTCGTCGCGGTGCTGCGTGCGCGCCAGGTTGGTCTTGAAACGCTCATCCAGTGCGATGTCCGGCCGCTCGATCACGTCGTTGCAGAAGCGTATGAACTGGCTGTTGTTCCCTACTGCGACGACCAGTGGGCCATCCTTCGCCTCATACACGCCATACGGCATGATCGATGGATGCGCATTGCCGTAACGCGGCGGATCGTTCCCGCGCAGCAGCGCCTCCAGGCCGTAGTAGGCGGTGATCATCAAGCCGCAGTCGAACAATGCCATGCCGATGTGGCGGCCCTTGCCCGTCTTTTCGCGCTCGTACAGCGCCGCCAGTACGCCCTGCGCCGCATACATCCCCGTCATCATGTCGACCGCGGCGACGCCAAACTTCAACGGCGGCTGGGTCGGTTCACCATTGAGCGCCATCAGGCCCGATTCGCCCTGGATCACCAGATCGTAGCCGGGCCGCGCAGCTTCCGGGCCGGTGCGGTCGTACCCGGTGATCGAGCAGTAGATCAGGCCCGGCTGCTCTTCCTTCAGGGCGTCGTAACCCAGGCCGAGTCGCTCGATGTCGCCGAACTTGAAGTTCTGGATCACGATGTCGCTCTTGCGGATCAGATCCCGCGCGATGGTCTGACCATCGGGCGTTTTCAGGTCGAGGCACACCGAACGCTTGTTGCGGTTGACGCTATTGAAGTACGCGGTTTCAGTGGCGCCGATGCGCATGCCCCAG
Source organism: Oxalobacteraceae sp. CFBP 13730 (assembly GCA_014841835.1). Lineage (GTDB taxonomy): Bacteria > Pseudomonadota > Gammaproteobacteria > Burkholderiales > Burkholderiaceae_D > Telluria. Next base: position 625,074 of record JACYUQ010000002.1, read on the forward strand.
TCGCGCGTGTCGTCGCCGCGCTCGGGATGCTCCACCTTGATTACTTCGGCGCCCAGGTCGCCTAGCACCATCGCGCACCACGGGCCGGCCAGCACGCGCGAGAAATCCAGCACGCGCACGCCGGAAAGAGGCAAAGCAGATTTGTCAGTCATAACACTCCAGATACCCGGCGTCTCTACAGGGAGCCGGCAAACATCATTCTTGTGGTCGACCAGCGGCTGCAACGCCCCGCAGCGCCGCGAAAGCGGGCGCGCGTTTGTCAAAAAAGGCGGCAATGCCTTCCTGCGCTTCGTCGTCGCCCTGCGACTGCACCATCAGCGCGGCCTCCAGGTCGAGCTGCCCGGCCAGGCTTGCAGCCCCGGCATGTTCGCACAGCACCTTGATGCGCCCATTGGCATTGACTGGCCCGGCGGCCACGCGCGCTGCCAGCGCAATCGCATCGGCCAGTGCCTGCCCCGGCGCGGCCAAACGGTTGACCGCGCCCAGCGCATAGAGGCGCGCGGCCGGTACGCGCTCGCCCAGCAGGCAGAGCTCGGTCAGCAACTGGCGCGACATGCAGCGCGACAGAAACGCCGTCGCGCCGCCATCCGGACTCAGGCCGACCTTGACATACGCCATCGAAAAGAAGGCATCGTCAGCCGCCACCACCATATCGCACGCTAGCGCAAGCGACAAGCCGGCGCCGGCCGCCCCACCCTCGACCGCGGCAATGACCGGCTTCGGGCAGGCGCGCAGCGCGCGCACCAGATCGTGCAAGCGTTCGACCTTGGCCCGTCGCTCGTCCGGCGCCAGCGCGCGGCGCGTGGCCAGCTGGCGCAAGTCGCCACCGGCGCAGAAAAAGTCGCCGTCGCCGACCAGCACGATGGCGCCGATGGCCGGGTCCTGCGCCGCCTGGTCGAGCGCGGCCGGCAGTGCATCGTACAGCGCCGGGGTGATCGCATTCTTCGCCGCCGGATTGCTGTTGACGAGAATGCGCACCGCGCCGTCGGTGCGCATCATGAGGCCGGGGGCGTTCATGCGGCTGCGGTCTCGCTGGTTTCAGTGGACTCGCGCCCGAGCGCGATATAGCGCGCCAGGTGATGGTCTTCGTCGCCCAGCTGATGGTCGATCATCACCAGGCGCTTGGCGTAGTGGGCCAGCGGCAGCTCCCACGTCATGCCAATACCACCGTGCAGCTGGATGCATTCTTCCGCCACCAGCGTGCCGATCCGGCCGATGCTGGCCTTGGCCGCCGACAGGCTGCGCTCACGCGTGATGCGGTCGGCATCCAGCGCGGACGCGGCATTGATCACCGCCGAGCGGACCTGCTCGATCTCGAGCAGCAGGTCGGCCATGCGATGCTGCAGCGCCTGGAAGCTGCCGATCACGACGCCGAACTGCTTGCGCGTGCGCAGGTAGTCGAGGGTTGCTTCCTTGGCCGCTTCCATCGCGCCCAGCGCTTCCGCGCACAGGGCCAGCACGCCGCGCCCGACAGCGCGCTCGAGCGCCGCAAAACCGTGCCCCGGCTCACCGAGCAGTGCGTCGGCACCGACCCGCACGCCGCTGAAGGTCAGCTCGGCCACGCGGCCTCCGTCCATCGTCGGCGAGCCCACCATCGACACGCCGGCCGCATCGGCAGGAACCAGCAACAGCGAAATACCCGCTTCGTCATCGACCGCGCCAGAGGTGCGCGCCGACACGACGATCCACTGCGCCTGTTCAGCATTGGCCACCACGGCCTTGGCGCCGTCGATCACCCAGCCATCGTCGTCGCGGCGCGCGCTCGTCGCAACGCGCGCCAGTTCGTAATGCGCGCCCGGTTCGTCGTGGGCAAACGCGGCGATGACTGAGGCATCGGCGATACTGGCCAACACCTCTTTTTGCGCATCGCTGCCTGCAGCCGCGATGGCCTCGGCCGCGAGCACGGCACTGCCCAGCAGCGGCTCGAGCACCAGGCCGCGGCCCAGCGCCTCGAACACCACCGCGATGTCGAATCCCGCCCCGCCAAAGCCGCCGTCTTCTTCGCGCAGCAGCATACCCACCACGCCCAGTTCGGCGAACTGCTGCCACATGGCGTTGGAAAAACCTTCTGGCGAGGCGGCGATCTTGTGCCGCGCCTCGATGTGATATTGCTGGGCGATGAAGCGGTTCAGGCTATCGGCCAGCATGCGCCGTTCTTCTGTATGTTCGAAGTTCATATCGCTTGCCCTTACAGTCCGAGGATCATCTTGGAGATGATGTTTTTCTGGATCTCGTTGGAGCCGCCGAAGATCGACAGCTTGCGGTTGTTGAAGTATTGCGCCGAGGCGGCAGCGGCGAAGTCGGGGCCGAAGTTTGGACCATCGTTGGCCGCATCGAGCATGTCCTGCGTGAACGGGCGCGCATACACGCCCATCGCGCGCCGCGTCAGCGCATTGATCTCCTGGCGGATCTCGGTGCCGCGAATCTTGAGCATCGAACTCTCCGCGCCCGGCACGCCGCCGCCCGCCACCGCTGCGATTACGCGCAGATTGGTGGTCTTCATGTTCTCCAGGTCGATCTCGACAAGCGCCAGGCGGCGCGCAAAGCCCGGATCGTCCGCCAGCGGCTTGCCGCCGCGCGTCTGCTCCTGCGCGATGCGCTTCAGGCGCGCCAGCGCAGCCATCGAGAAGCCGACCCCGGCGATATTCGTGCGCTCGTACGTCAGCAGATATTTGGCGCAGGTCCAGCCGCGATGTTCTTCGCCGATTAGATTCTGCACCGGCACCCGCACATCGGTGAAGAACACCTCGTTGACTTCGCGCTCGCCATCGAGCAGCGTGATGGGCCGCACGTCCACGCCCGGTGACCCCATGTCGATCAGCAGGAAGCTGATGCCCTCCTGCTTCTTGGCGCCCGCATCGGTGCGCACCAGGCAGAAGATCATGTTCGCGTGCTGGCCGAGCGTGGTCCAGGTCTTCTGGCCATTGACGATGTAATGCTCACCCTCGGCGTCCACACCGCGCACGGCGCTGCACTTGACCGCCGCGAGGTCCGAGCCGGCGCCCGGCTCCGAATATCCCTGGCACCACCAGTCCGAGCCATCCAGGATGCGCGGCAGCCAGTAGTCCTTCTGCGCCTGGTTGCCGTATTTGATCAGGACCGGGCCCAGCATGTTGACGCCAAACGGCACGATGCGCGGCGTATTGGCCAGCGCACACTCGGTCTCGAAGATGAATTTTTCAATGGCGTCCCAGCCGGGGCCGCCGTATGCTTCCGGCCAGTGATTTGCCAGCCAACCGCGCTCATTCAGGATCGCGTGCCAGCGCTCCATGTCGGCCTTCGACAGATGCTTGCCATTGGCGACTTTGCTTGAGAGGTCCTGCGGCAGCTTCTCGGCCAGGAATGCCCGTACCTCGTCGCGAAAGCGCTCTTGCTCAGGGGTGAAATGTAAATCCATGATGATCCTTTAGAAAATCTCGAACAGGCCCGCAGCGCCCATGCCGCCGGCGATGCACATCGTGACCACGGCGTACTTCGCGCCGCGGCGCCGGCCTTCAATCAGAATGTGGCCAGCCAGGCGCGCGCCCGTCATGCCGAACGGATGGCCGATGGAAATCGCGCCACCGTCCACGTTCAGGCGCTCGTCGGGGATGCCGAGTTGCTGCTGGCAGTAGATCGCCTGTGACGCGAATGCTTCGTTCAGCTCCCACAGATCGATATCGTCCACCGTCAGGCCGAAGCGCTTCAAGAGTTTGGGTACCGCGAACACGGGGCCGATGCCCATTTCATCCGGCTCGCAGCCGGCCACCGCCATGCCACGGAAGGCGCCCAGCGGGGTCAAGCCGAGGCGCTCGGCTTCTTTTGCTTCCATCATCACGCAGGCCGACGCGCCATCGGACAGCTGCGACGCATTGCCGGCGGTGACGAATTTGCCCTCGCCCATGACCGGCGCCAGCTTGGCCAGGCCTTCATAGGTCGTGCCGCGCCGGTTGCAGGTGTCTTCGGCGATCGTGACTTCACGCTGGCTGACTTCCTTCGTCTCCTTGTCGGTGACGGCCATGGTCGTGGTGCACGCGACGATTTCTTCGCTGTAGCGGCCGGCCAGCTGCGCCGCCTCGGTCTTGCGCTGGGACTCGAACGAGAAGCGGTCCTGCGCTTCGCGGCTGATGTTGTAGCGCGCGGCGACGATGTCGGCGGTGTCGATCATCGGCAGATACAGGTCCGGCTTGTGTTCCAGTATCCACGGGTCGATGCCCGAATCGCCACTGTCGCGGCTGCGGATGTGCGAGATGCTTTCCACGCCGCCGGCGATGATGGCAGGTGCGCCATCGACGATGATGCGGCCGGCGCCGATGGCGATCGCCTGCAGGCCCGAGGCGCAGAAGCGGTTCACAGTCGTGCCGGCGATCGTGATCGGCAGGCCGGCGCGGATCACGCTCTGGCGCGCGATATTGCGGCCGGTGGTGCCTTCCGGGTAGCCGCAACCGAGAATCGCGTCTTCGATCATGGCCGGATCGATGCCAGCGCGCTCGACGGCAGCGCGTACGGCAAACGCAGCCAGCTGGGCGCCGGGCGTGTTATTGAATTCGCCGCGGTGCGCCTTGGTCAGCGGGGTGCGGGCGGTTGAAACGATGACAGCTTCGCGCATGGCGAGTCTCCTGACAGATTGAGAACGATAGGGTCTACGCGGATTGATTCAGGCTGGCGAAATTGGCGCCCTTGTCGACCAGCTCCACCAGCAGCGGCGACGGCTGCCAGAACAGCGGGTCTTCCTGGGCAAACTCGCGGATGTCGGCCAGGATCGTCGGCAGGCCGACCGTGTCGGCATACTGCATCGGGCCGCCGCGGTAGCGCGGGAAGCCGTAGCCGTGCACGAACGTCACGTCCACATCGAGTGGCCGCAGGGCGATCTTCTGGTGCACGACATTAGCGCCTTCATTGATCATCGCGGCCAGGTAGCGGCGCACGATCTCGGCGTCGCTGAAGCTGCGCGGTGCTTTACCCGACAACGCGCCCGCGCGGGCCCGTTCGGCCTCGATGATGGCCTCGACTTCCGGGTCGGGGGTGCCGACGCGGGCGCCATCCGGATACAGGTAGTAGCCACGCCCGGTCTTCTGGCCGAACCAGCCCCGTTCGCACAGGCGGTCGGCGATCTGCACGTAACGTGCGCGTGGGTCACGCGTGGGGGCGCGCCGCTTGCGGGTGGCCCAGCCGATGTCGCCACCGGCCAGGTCGGAGACCTGGAACGGGCCCATCGGGTAGCCGAAGTCACGCAGTGCCTTGTCGATCTGGTAGGGCGAGGCGCCGTCTTCCATCATCGCGTGCGCGGCCTGGCCGTACACGGCGAGGATGCGGTTGCCGATGAAACCGTCGCACACGCCGGCGCGCACGGGCACCTTGCGCAGCTTCTTTGCCAGGTCGAAGGCGGTGGCGACCACGTCGTCGGCCACCTTGGCCGGCACGACGATCTCGAGCAGCTTCATGATGTTCGCCGGCGAGAAGAAATGCAGGCCGACGACGTCCTGCGGGCGCGAGATCGCCGCCGCGATCTGGTCGATGTCGAGGTACGACGTATTGGTGGCCAGCACCGCGCCGGGTTTACAGACGCGATCGAGTTCGGCAAACACGGCGTGTTTCACCGCCATGTCCTCGAACACGGCTTCAATCACCAGATCGGCCTGGGCCAGCGCGTCGTACCACGTGCTGCCATTGAAGCGCGCCATGGTGGCGTCTTTCGCGTCCGGCGTGATGCGGCCCTTGGCGATCAGGCCGTCATATACCTTCTCGACATGCTTGCGACCGCGCGCCAGCGCCTCGTCGTCGCGCTCGATCATCGTGACCGGCAAGCCGGCATCGAGGACGGCAACAGCGATGCCGGCACCCATCGTGCCGCCGCCAACGACACCGATGCTATTGATCGGGCGTGGCTTGGCGTTGCGCGTCTCCGGCGCCCTGGCGGTTTCGCGCTCGGCGAAGAAGGCATGCACCAGCCCAGCGCGCTGCGGGCTGTCGAGGCATTCGAGGAACAACTTGCGTTCCAGCGCCTGGCCTTCGTCGAATGGCAGCTCGAGGGCGCCCTGCACCGCGTCCACGATTTTCAGGGGCGAGAACAGGCCGCGCGATTTTTTTGCCGTCTCGGCGCGTGCGCTGTCGATCGCGGCGCGCTGCGCATGTGTATCGGCGAGCTGCGTGGCGTCACGGGTGCGCCGCACCGGCGCCCCGCCCTGCACCAGTTCCTGCGCATAGGCCAGGCCTGCTGCGAGCGGGTCGGCGCCCTCTACCACCCGGTCGACCAAGCCAAGTTTCGCCGCTTCGGCCGCGCCCACGTGGCGACCGCTCAGCATCATGTCGAGCGCTGCGGCGGCGCCGATCAGGCGCGGCGTGCGCTGGGTGCCGCCAGCGCCCGGTAGCAGGCCAAGCGCCACTTCGGGTAAACCCAGTTTCGCTGCGGGCAGCGCCAGGCGATAGTGTGCTGCCAGTGCGATCTCCAGTCCGCCGCCAAGTGCAGCGCCGTGGATGACGGCGATCACCGGTTTGCTGCAGGCTTCAATGCCGTTGCAGACGTCAGGCAGGAACGGCGTCATCGGTGGCTTGCCGAACTCGCGGATATCGGCCCCGCCGATGAAGGTCTTGCCGCTGCCGGTGATCAGCACGGCCTTGACCGCAGCGTCGCCTTCAGCCGCGGCGATCGCTTCGACCAGACCGCGTCGGACGTCGACGCCAAGCGCATTGACGGGAGGATTGTCGATGGTGACGACGAGAATGTCGCCGTGCATGGCACGAGCGACCGGACCAGTTGCGCCAGTGTGCATAAGCTGTCTCCTTGACTTTATATTGAATGCTAAATCGGTTCGCTGTGCGAAACCGCGTTTTGCATTTCCTGTTGCGATCAACGATAACCGATTTTTCGCGAAAATGTAAACGACTTCGCGGTACCGCTTTTGCGGGAAAAACCGGAAGATCCGGTGATTCGCCATGCGAAATGGGCGCGAATCGCGTAATTACCGCCATACGGTGTTTCGCTCTGCGAACTACCATTTCACAAAAACTGTTGACACTCCTGTTTTCGGTATGTGAATATCCGACTCAAGCCCAGCCGGAGATGCCGGGCATAGGAGACAAGAATGGACTCGATCCAGTCACTGGAAGACCCTTTGCTGGCGGCACCCGCCACCTCGCAAGAGCTGCGGCAAGAGTTACCACAAGCGCCGCAGGACGACGCACCCGACGAAGACAACGGCAAGGACCGCCAGTTCGTCACAGCCCTGGCGCGCGGCCTGGAAATCCTGCGCTGCTTCCGCCCGGGCGAGGCGTATCTCACCAATAGCGAGATGGCCAAGCGCACCGGCATGCCCAAGCCGACGATTTCACGCCTGACCTACACGCTGACCAAACTCGGCTACCTGACCTATTCGGCTGACCAGGGCCGTTACCAGCTCGGTGCCCCGGTGCTGGCGCTCGGCTACACCCTGCTCGCCAACCTCGACGTGCGCAAACTGGCCCGGCCTGCCATGCAGGAGCTGGCCGAATACGCCCAGTGCAGCGTGGCGATCGGCATCCGCGACCGCCTGCACATGGTGTATGTCGAAGCCTGCCGCGGCAGCGCTGCAGTGACGCTGCGGCGCGATGCCGGTTCGCGCATCCCGCTGGCCACCACCGCCATGGGTAAGGCCTACCTGTGCGGCCTGCCGCAAACCGACCGTGACTTCCTGATGGACCATATCCGCCTGACGGCCGACACCAACTGGCCCAAGATCAAAACCGACATCGAACAGGGCTTCAAGGATTACCAGGACCGCGGCTTCGTCCTGTCGTCCGGCCTGTGGGACGCGAACATCAGCGCCGTGGGCGTGCCGCTGCTCGACCAGGACATCGCCCGGACGATGGCGTTCAACTGCGGCGGCCCGGCCTTTTTGCTGCCCTACGAAAAACTGGTCGAGGACCTCGGTCCGCGCCTGGTGCAACTGGTGCGCAACGTCGAAATCAGCATGGGCCGGCATATCGGCTAGCGGTGCCGTGGTACCGGCAATCAGGGAGCGACGCCGCACGATGCGGTGAGGCCCCCGGCTTGCCGTCGTTGTTGACTATTCCTACATTCACTAAAAAATAACGGAGACATGATGAAGGCAAACAAGATCGTCCTCGCCATTTTGGCGCTCGGCACCGTCGGCAGCATCAACCTGGCCAGTGCCGAAGAATTTCTGGTCGGTGTACAGATTCCACTGACCGGGCCGCTGGCCCGCGTCGGCCTGGGCACCCAGGAAGGCATCCGCGTCGCGGCCGAGGTCTTCAACAAGACCAACGGCAAGCACACGATCAAACTGATCACCGTCGACGACGAGTCGGCGCCGGCAAAGGCCGTGGCGGCAGTGGAAAAGCTGGCCAGCCAGAACGTGGTCGCCATCACGGGCGGTTACGCCTCCAACAATATCTCGCCTGCCTCGGACGCCGCTGGCAAACTGGGGCTGGCCTATGTGACGTCGGGTGGCGTTGACGACGGCCTGATCAATGCCGGGCGCAAGAATTTCTTCCGCATCAATAACACCCAGGGTTACCAGAAGGCCCTCGTCGGCCTGCTCACCGACCTGAGCGTCAAGTCGGTCTCGATCATCTATTCGACCAAGGATGCGACCCACGGCCTGGCCGCGGACGTCGAGAAAACGCTGGCAGCCAAGGGCGTCAAAGTCGTCACGCACGCGTTCGATCCGTTGATCACCGACTTCAAGCCGATCATCAACAAGGTGAAGCTGCGCGACCGCTCCGAATTCATCGTCATGGTCGGCTACGAAAACGACTACGTTGGCATCCTGCGCGCCGCACGGGTGCTGAAGCCGAGCATCAAGGGCGTGGCCGGCGTGTGGTCGCTCGCAACGCCGAAGATGGCGGCCGATTTCCCGGACCTGATGCCGAACGTGTACGGCACCGCCGTGCTGCCATTCCCGGTGCAGTTCTCGACCGAAGAAGGCAAGCGCTTTGCCGACGGCTACAAGGCGCTGCTCAACAAGGACCCGGATTACCTGGGCCAGTTCGGCTACGTCCAGTCGATGCTGCTGTTCGAAGCGATCGCACGCGCCGCCGACAAGGGCACGCTGAAAAAAGGCGGCGTGATCGACGAAATGCGCAAGACCGATCGCCAGACCCTGATCGGCCGGGTGCAGTTCGATGCCAGGGGCGACAACCCGAACTTCACGCAGCGCATGGGCCAGCACCAGGGCAAGAAGGTCGAACTGGTGTGGCCGAAAGAATCGGCCACCGCCAAGCCGGTCTATCCGGGCCTGCCCTGGTAAGCCTGTAAGCGCATGAGCGAGACGGGCAGGATCCCCCTGCCCGCGTGAATAATCGATTGGATGCAGAAATGACGGACTTGATTCTACAAGCCGTGTATTCCGGGTTGTTGCAGGGCGGCTCCTACGCCCTGATTGCACTGGGACTGGCGCTCGTGTTCGGCGCCATGAACGTGATCAACCTGGCGCACGGTGAACTGGTATTGCTGGCGGCGTACATCGCCTACACGGTCGAATCGCAGCTCGGCTGGAATCCGCTTGCCGCGATTCCCGCCGCCGTGATCATCGTGACCATCACCTCGAGCCTACTGTATTTCTTGGTCAGCCGGGTGACGGTGCACCGCGAAATCAATTCGCTGACGCTGACCTTCGGCGTCGGCGTGATCCTCACCAACCTGGTCCTGATGATCTGGAGCGCCGACGTGCGCACCACGAGCTCGACCTGGATGCAGGAAGCCTTCATCGTCGGCGAGCTCTACAGCATGCGCAGCGAAGTGCTGTTCTTCGGCGTGAGCCTCGTGCTGATCGTGGCGCTGTGGTGGTGGCTGTCGCGCAGCTGGTATGGCCGCGCCGTGCGCGCCGTATCGAGCAACCGCGACGCGGCCAAGCTGATGGGGATCAACCCTGGCCGCACCGAGCTGGTGTCGTTCATCGTGGCCGGCATCCTGGCCGCCTTCGCCGGTGTCGCCCTGTTCAGCTACGGCGTTGTGACCCCGGGCTATGGCAGCGTACTGACCGTGAAAGCCTTCATCATCACCGTGCTGGCGGGCCTAGGCTCGATCCCCGGCGTACTGATCGGCGCAATCCTGCTGGGCGTGGCCGAATCGCTGACGATCACGCTGGCCAGTTCGGCGCTGCAAGAGCTGGCCGGCATGGGCCTGTTCCTGGTGGTGCTGTTCGTGATGCCCAATGGCCTGTTTGGTGTGGCACGGAGGCGCGGATGAAACTCAACAAACTCCTCATCGCCACGCTGGTGGCGACGTATCTCGTGGTGCCATTCGCGCTGGGCGGCAACAGCTATGTCATGAGCCTGGTGATCGCCTCGCTGATCATCGGCGGCGTCGCGCTGTCGTGGGCGCTGCTGGGCAACCTGGGCGGCATGGTCAGCTTCGGCCATGCGGCGTTCTTTGGCGTGGGCGCCTATACGTCGGCCGTGCTGACCATGCAGTACAACGTGCCGGTCTTCATCGGCCTGGTGCTGGGCGGCGTCGGTGCGGTGCTGTCGGCGGTCCTGATGCTGCCCGTGCTGCGCCTGCGCGGTCCCTATTTTGCGCTGGCAATCCTGGCGTACGCGCATATCTTCCGCATCGTGGCTACCGAATGGACGTCAGTCACGAACGGCGCCGGCGGCATTGCCAGGATCCCGGCCCTGCCGACCGTGTTCGACTACAATTTCGGCAGCCACACCGGCAATTACCTCGTGATTCTGACGATGGTGCTGCTGTTTGCCTGGGCCTATGACGTCATCCGCCGCAGCCCGCACGGCCTGGCCCTGCGCGCCATGCACGACAGCGAGGATGCAACGCGCGTGGTGGGCGTGAACAACACGCTGCTCAAGGGTCTGATGCTGCTGGTGTCGGCCTTCATGTGCGGCGCCGTGGGCGCATTCAATGCGCACTACATCAACTTCCTCGAACCGGATTACGCCTTCAGTGCGGTGTGGGTGACGATCCCGATTGTCGCGGCGATCTTCGGCGGCTACCGCACCATCACGGGTCCCCTGATCGGCGCCGTCGTGGTGTACCTGGTCGACCAGTTATTCATCAAGAACTTCATGCCCACCGGCCACCAGCTGGTGCTCGGCGTGGTGCTGGTCGTGATGATCATTGCCAGCCCGGATGGCCTGCTGGGCATGATCCGCCGGGCGTTAAGGAAAAAACATGCTGCAACTTGAAAACGTCACCGTCCGCTTCGGCGGCCTCACGGCGGTCAACGATGTCACGCTGGCGGTCGGCACGGGCGACCTGGTGGGCCTGGTCGGCGCCAATGGCGCCGGCAAGACCACACTGTTCAATGCCATTTCGGGGCTGGTGCGCCCGACCACGGGCCGCATCCTCTTCAATGGCGCCGATGTGCTCAAGGCGCCGATGTACCAGCGCGCGCGCATGGGCATCGGGCGTACCTTCCAGATCCCGCAGCCGATGCACGAGCTGACCGTGCGCCAGAACCTGGAAGTCGCGCAGCGCTTCGGTACCGGTTCGGTCGACAAACGCCGCATCGACGAGATCCTGGACTTCACCAACCTGGCTGCCAAGGCAGGACGTGATGCATCGAGCGGCCTGGCGCTGACCGAACTGAAGGCGCTCGAAGTGGCCAAGGCGCTCTCCACCAACCCAAAACTGCTGCTGCTCGACGAAGTGCTGGCGGGCCTGGAAACCAGCGGCAAGCGCAACTTCATGAACATGCTCAAGGACCTGCACGCCAAGTTTTCGGTCGGCATCCTGATCATCGAGCACGACATCGACACCATCAGCAATCTGTGCCAGCGGGTGGCGGTGCTGAACTTCGGCGGCATGATCGCCGAAGGCACACCGGCCGAGGTCTTCAACAACCCGGCCGTCATCAAGAGCTATACCGGAGGCGAGGTCGACCATGCTTGAAATCCAGAACGTGCGCGCCGGTTATGGCGCGATCAATGTGCTGTGGGATTTGTCGCTCAGCATCGCACCGGGCAAGCTGACCACGATCATCGGCCAGAACGGCGCCGGCAAGACCACGCTGCTGCGCGCCATGATGGGGCTCATCCCCGTGTCGCAAGGGACGATCACGCTCGACGGCAAGCCGCTCAACGGCACGCCGACCTGGGACATGCACAAGGTCTCGATGGCGATGATTCCCGAAGGCCGCATGGTGTTTCGCGACATGACGGTCGAGGAAAACCTGATGATGGGCGCGTTTGCGCCGCAGCACCGCGCGCATGCCGCGCGCAATCTGGAGCGCTCGTTCGAGATGTTCCCGCGTCTGCGCGAGCGGCGCCGGCAGATGGCCGGTTCGCTGTCGGGCGGTGAAGCGCAGATGCTGGCCATGGCGCGTGGCCTGATGAGCGACCCGAAGGTCCTGATCATCGATGAGCCGTCGCTGGGCCTGGCGCCGGTGATGGTCAACGAACTGTTCGCGATTCTGAAGCGCCTGAAGGACGATGGCCGCACGATGATCCTGGTCGAGCAGAACACGCACCGCGCGGTGGGCGTGGCTGACCACGTCTACCTGATGCAGAGCGGTAAAGTGGTGCTGTCGCAGGCCGCGAGCGAAGTCAGCCTCGAGCATCTGCACGGGTTGTATTTTGCACGCGAGAGCGGGGCCACGGCATGAATCTGATCGAACAATACGGCCCGCGTGAGGCGATGGAATACGACGTCGTGGTCGTCGGCGGCGGGCCTGCCGGTCTGTCGGCGGCAATCCGCCTGAAACAGCTGGCTCTTGATAAAGGCCAGGAAGTCACGGTTTGCGTGCTGGAAAAAGGCGGCGAGCTGGGCGCGCATATCCTGTCCGGCGCGGTGATGGACCCACGCGCGATGAATGAGCTGATCCCCGACTGGAAAGAAAAAGGCGCGCCGCTCAATACGGCCGTGACCGAAGACCGCGTCCTGTTCCTGAGCGAGACCAAATCGTACGCCACGCCGGCGTTTGCCATTCCGCCGGCACTGGCCAATCACGGCAATTACGTGATTTCGCTGGCCAACGTGGTGCGCTGGCTGGGCCAACAAGCCGAGGCGCTGGGCGTGGAGATCTTCCCAGGCTTCCCGGCCGCTGAGATCCTGTACCACGAAGATGGCTCGGTCAAGGGCGTCGCGACCGGCAATATGGGAATGAAACGCGATGGCGAGCCGGGCCCGGAATTCCAGCTCGGCATGGAGCTGCATGCAAAGTACACGTTCTTTGCCGAAGGCTCGCGCGGTAATCTGGGCCGCCAGCTGATGGCCAGGTACGAACTGAACAAGGGCAAGGATCCGCAAACCTACGGCATCGGCATCAAGGAGTTGTGGGAAATCGATCCGGCGAAGCACCAGCCGGGCCTGGTGATTCACACGGCCGGCTGGCCGCTGCCGAACGACACGTATGGTGGCTCGTTCCTGTATCACCTGGAAAACAACCAGGTTGCAGTCGGCTATGTCGTCGGGCTGTCGTACCAGAATCCTTACCTGTCGCCATATGAAGAGTTCCAGCGCTATAAAACGCACCCGGCCATTCGCGGCTTCTTTGAAGGCGGTAAGCGCATTTCGTATGGCGCGCGTTCGATTACCGCTGGGGGCCTTCAATCGCTGCCCAAGACCGTGTTCCCGGGCGGCGCGCTGATCGGCTGCGATGCGGGCTTTTTGAACACCAGCCGCATCAAGGGCAGCCACGCCGCGATCAAGACGGGCATGCTGGCCGCCGCGGCGGCGTTTGCCGCGCTGGGCGAAGGGCGCACGAGCGACGAGCTCATGAGTTTCCCGGCAGCGTTCGAAAAATCGTGGCTGCACGAAGAGCTGCACGTGGCGCGCAACTTCAAGCCGTGGATGAGTAAGGGCCTGGTGCTGGGTACGATCATGACGGGCATCGACCAGGTCGTTTTCCGTGGCAAGGCGCCCTGGACGCTGCACCACAAGCACGCCGACCACGAATGCCTGAAGCCGGCGGCGCACTTCAAGCCGATCGTCTATCCAAAGCCGGATGGCAAACTGACGTTTGATAAATTGTCGTCGGTGTTCATCTCGAACACCAACCACCGCGAAGACGAGCCGATTCACCTGACGCTCAAAAATCCGAGCGTGCCGGTCGACGTCAACCTGGCCAAGTACGCCGGGCCCGAGCAGCGTTACTGTCCGGCCGGCGTATATGAATACGTGAAGCGCGAAGACGGTGGCGATCGTCTGCAGATCAATGCCCAGAACTGCGTGCACTGCAAGACCTGCGACATCAAGGACCCGACCCAGAACATCGTCTGGGTGACGCCCGAAGGTGGCGGCGGCCCGAACTATCCGAATATGTAACGACCATTTTATAAAAGAGACCAATATGACAACCAAAGCCGCTTTCCACTGGGATGACCCGCTGCTGATCAACGGCCAGCTGACGGACGAAGAGCGCATGGTGCGCGACGCCAGCGCTGCCTATTGCCAGGACAAGCTGCGTCCGCGCGTACTCGAAGCGTTCCGTAACGAGTCGATGGATGTATCGATCTTCCGCGAGATGGGCGAACTGGGCCTGCTCGGCCCGACCATTCCGGAACAATACGGTGGTCCGGCGTTGAACTACGTCGCCTACGGCCTCATCGCGCGTGAAGTCGAGCGCGTCGATTCGGGCTACCGCTCGATGATGAGCGTGCAATCGTCGCTCGTGATGGTGCCGATCTTCGAATTCGGCAATGAAGCGACCAAACAGAAATACCTGCCGAAGCTGGCTACCGGCGAATGGATCGGCTGCTTCGGCTTGACCGAGCCGAACCATGGCTCGGATCCAGGCTCGATGATTTCGCGCGCCCGCAAGGTCGAGGGCGGCTACAGCCTGTCCGGCGCCAAGATGTGGATCACCAATTCGCCCGTGGCCGATGTGTTCGTCGTGTGGGCGAAGGATGATGAAGGCGCGATCCGCGGCTTCGTGCTGGAAAAAGGCTGGAAGGGTTTGTCGGCCCCGGCAATCCACGGCAAGTTCGGTCTGCGCGCATCGGTCACCGGCGAGATCGTCATGGATAATGTGTTCTGCCCGGAAGAGAACGCGTTCCCCGATGTGCGCGGTCTGAAGGGTCCGTTTACCTGCCTGAACTCGGCCCGCTACGGCATCGCCTGGGGCGCGCTGGGCGCGGCGGAAGACTGCTGGCACACGGCGCGCCAGTACACGATGGACCGTCAGCAGTTCGGCAAGCCGCTGGCGGCAAACCAGCTGGTGCAAAAGAAACTGGCCGACATGCAGACCGAGATCACGCTCGGCCTGCAAGGCTGCCTGCGCCTGGGCCGCATGAAGGACGAAGGCACGGCCGCGCCGGAAATCACGTCGATCATGAAGCGCAACTCGTGCGGCAAGTCACTCGACATCGCCCGCGTGGCGCGCGATATGCTGGGTGGGAATGGCATTTCGGATGAGTTCGGCATCATCCGGCACATGGTCAATCTGGAAGTGGTCAATACCTATGAGGGCACGCATGACATTCATGCGCTGATCCTGGGCCGCGCGCAGACTGGCATTGCGGCGTTCTGACCGTCGCGATCATCACGTCCCTGTGCGCCTGGTCTGCGTCACTGTAGGGTGGACGGGTTCCCCGTCCACGCGTTCAACGATCATCGAATGTATGTGAACGCGTGGACGGCATAGCCGTCCACCCTACGGTGACTACACGGCAAATGGCGTCTCTGCGATCCCTTTTACACCCGGCCGCAGGATAACGACTGACCCGGCGTCGCCACCAGCATTGCCCGCCCCTGCCGGATCGATCGACGTCACGAGCAGCAGGTCAAGATCAGGCCCGCCAAACGCACACATCGACGGCTTGGCCAGCGGCAGCGCGATTTCCCGATCGAGTTTTCCTTGCGGCGTGAAACGCTGCACCACGCCGCCATCGTTGGCGCAGCTCCAGTAACAACCGTCGGCATCGACTGCCGCACCGTCCGGCCTTCCGAGTTGCCCCGTCAGGTCGAGAAACACGCGTTCGTTGTGCGGCAGGCCGGCATCGATATCGTAATCGTAGGCCCACACGAGGCGCCGGTGTGGATGCGAATCCGACAGGTACATCGTGCGGCCATCCGGCGACCAGGCCAGACCGTTCTGCGTCAGCAGATTGCGCACCACCGGCCCATGCAGGCCCGCGGCGGCGCTGTAGCGATACAGTCCGCCCACCGGGCGCGCGGCGCCCATGTCCATGAACATGGTGCCGCTCCAGAACCGGCCCTGCCGATCGCAGCGCCCGTCGTTGAAACGCATGCCCTCGCCCAATTCGGCCGCCGCCGGCGCGGCCAGCCGGGAGGCATCCAGTGCGCCATCGGCCCCCAGCGCCAGGCGAAACACACCCGTCTCCATCCCGGCAATCAGGCTGCCATCGCTGCTGGCCGCAATGCAGGCCACCATTTCGGGCGCCGTCCAGTCCAGCAGCGCGCCGCTGGCATGGTCCCTGCGCCAGATGCGGCGCGCAGGGATGTCGACCCAGTACCAGGCAGTCTGCCCCGCGTGCCACAGCGGGCTTTCACCCGTGGCGCAGTGCACGCCCGCGATGCGTTCAACGTCAGCAGACATCGGTTACAGCCCCTTGATTTCACGGTGCTGCGGCACCAGCATTTTCATGACGGTCCACGCCACCAGGTAGGCCACGGCGCAGATCGAGAACATGATCATATACCCGGTCTGCAACTGGCCCAGCGCGCCGTAATGGTCGAACAGCCAGCCACCGAGCTTGGTGAGCAGCACGCCGCCCAGGCCACCGGCCATGCCGCCGATGCCGACCACCGAGCCCACGCTGTGTTTCGGGAACATGTCCGAGACCGTCGTGAACAGGTTGGCCGACCAGGCCTGGTGCGCCGAGGCGCCGATGCCGATCAGGATCACCGGGACCCAGAAGCCCAGGTAGCCAAGCGGTTGCGCCAGCAGCACGACCAGCGGACACAGGGCGATGACGAGCATGGCTTTCATGCGGCCATGATAGATGTCGGCGCCCCGGTTCAGGAACCAGGTCGGCAACCAGCCGCCACCGATACTGCCCACCATCGTCATGCTGTACAGGACCGCGAGCGGAATGATCATGTCAGTGGCCGACATGCCGTACTGCGCCGACATGTATTTGGGGAGCCAGAACAGGAAGAACCACCAGACGCCGTCCGTCATGAATTTGCCGAAGGCGAAGGCCCAGGTCTGGCGGTAGCCCAGCAGCTTGAACCACGAGCCTTTCACCGGCGTGCCGGTGGGCGCCACCACGACGCCGGCATCGCTGTTGATATACGCCAGTTCGGCCGCCTTCAAACGCGGCTGCTGTTCCGGCGCATCGTACAGCCAGATCCACAGACCCATCCACAAGAAGCCGATGCCGCCGATGACGATGAAGGCCGCCTGCCAGCCCCAGTGCGCAGCGATCAGCGGCACGGTCAGTGGCGCGAGGATCGCGCCGACGTTGGCGCCCGAGTTGAAGATGCCGGTGGCGAACGAGCGCTCGCGTTTCGGGAAGTATTCGGCGGTCGCCTTGATCGCCGCCGGGAAGTTACCGGCTTCACCGATCGCCAGTACCGCGCGGCCAATCATGAAGCCGGCCACCGACACCGGCACGACGGCCAGGCCGATACTGGTAAACACGGTGTTGACCGCTTCGCCGATGCCGATCGCGTACGCGTGGCCGATGGCGCCCAGCGACCAGATGATGATGGCCAGTACATAGGCGCGCTTGGTGCCCATGCGGTCAATCACGCGGCCGGCAAACAGCATCGAGATCGCATAGACGAACTGGAAGGTCGCCGTGATATTGGCGTAGTCGGTATTGGTCCAGTTGAACTGCTCGGTGAGCACCGGTGCGAGCAGGCTCAGGACCTGGCGGTCCAGGTAATTGATGGTGGTGGCGAAGAACAGCAGCGCGCAGATCGTCCAGCGATACCTGCCCACCACCGACTGCGCCGGTGTTACGTCGATGACTTGCTGATTCATGGTGATCAGTTCTTTTCAAGTTGGGTGACAGCCGGCGTCTCCTCCGGCTGGTACTGCGTTCAGGCGTCGTGTGTTACTTCCTCCCGCCCACTTGCAACGTCCCGTCCTGCAGGCGCGCCAGGCCCAGCGGATTGTCGTCGCGCAGCGCCTCCGGCAGCAGGCTGCCCGGTACGTTCTGGTAGCAGACCGGCCGCAGGAAGCGGTCGATCGCGCTGGCGCCAACCGATGTCGTGCGGCTGTCGCTGGTGGCCGGGAACGGGCCGCCGTGCACCATCGCGTGCGCCACTTCGACGCCGGTCGGGAAGCCGTTGAACAACACCCGGCCCGCCTTGCGCTCGACGATCGGCAACAGCCTGGCGGCAAGGTCGAGGTCACCTTCGCGCGCGTGGACCGTGACGGTCAGTTGCCCGTGCAGGTGTTCGGCTGCCTGCAGCATCTGGGCAGCATCGGTAAAGCGCACCAGCACCGCGCACGGGCCGAACACTTCATCTTCCAGTGCCGGGTTGCCCATGTAGGTGGCGGCGTCGCACACGTACAGCGCAGCCTGCGCAGCGCAGCCATTGCCTTCGGTCGTGCCTTGCGCAACCAGTTGCAGGCCATCGACGGCGTCGAATGCGGTCACGCCCTTCGTGTAGGCGTCGTGGATGCCGGCGGTGAGCATCGTGCCGGCGCCCTTCGCGCGCAGTGCCTCGGCGCTTGCGGCGACGAAGGCGTCCAGCTCGGCGCCGGCCAGGGCAAACACCAGGCCCGGGTTCGTGCAGAACTGACCGACGCCCAGTGTCAGCGAATCGACGAAGCCCTGCGCCAGCGCCCCGCCACCGGTCTGCACTGCCGCCGGCAGCAGGAACACGGGATTGACGCTGCTCATTTCGGCGTACACAGGAATTGGTTCCGGACGCGCGGCGGCGTTGCGCAGCAGCGCCAGGCCACCCTGGCGCGAACCGGTGAAGCCCACGGCCTTGACGGCTGGATGCGACACCAGTTGCTGGCCGATCGTGCGGCCATCGCCGAACAGCATCGAGAACACGCCTTCCGGCAGGCCGCTCGCTTTGACCGCGCGCTGGACGGCGCGTCCGACCAGTTCCGACGTGCCGGGGTGGGCGCTGTGCGCCTTGACCACGACCGGGCAACCGGCGGCCAGGGCCGATGCCGTGTCGCCGCCCGCGACCGAGAACGCGAGCGGAAAGTTACTCGCACCGAACACGACGACCGGGCCGAGGCCGATCTTGCGCAGACGCAGATCGGGCCGCGGCGGCGCGCGCTCAGGCAAGGCGCTGTCGATGGTCGCGTCCATGAAATACCCGTCGCGCACGACCTTGGCAAACAGGCGCAGCTGGGTCACGGTGCGCATGCGCTCACCTTCCAGGCGCGCCTGCGGCAGGCCGGTCTCGAGCTGGGCGCGCTCGATCAGCTCGGGGCCGATCCCCAAGATTTCTTCGGCCACCATCTCGAGGAACGCGGCGCGCTGCTCAAGCGGCAGCGCGCGATACGGGTCGAACGCTTCGCTGGCCAGCGCGCATGCGCGCTCGACGTCGTCGCCCGTGGCCTGGCCGAAACCGGGCTGGAGGTCTTCCCGCGTGGCCGGGTTGAAGCCGAAGACTTCCGTGCCGGCGCCGCGCACGCTGTGCGCGCCAATGATCATTTCACCGAGAATCGCCATGATCAGACCACCCCGTTCTTCTTGAGCAGGGCCAGCAGCATCGCGTCTTCTTCGGCCGTCAGGTCGGTCAGCGGTGGACGCACCGGGCCCGCACCGTGGCCGACCAGGCGTGCGCCGGCCTTGACGATGCTGACTGCGTAGCCGGCCTTGCGGTTGCGGATCTCCAGGTACGGCAGGAAGAAATCGTCGATCAGGCGGTTGGTGGTGGCGAAATCGTCGGCGACCGTGGCGTGATAGAAGTCCATCGCCAGTTGTGGCACGAAGTTGAACACCGCCGATGAATACACCGGGGTCCCCAGCGCCTTGTAGGCGCCGGCGTAGACTTCGGCGGTCGGCAGGCCGCCCAGGTAGCTGAAGCGGTCGCCCATGCGGCGCCAGATCGACACCATCAGTTCGATGTCACCGTTGCCGTCCTTGAAGCCGATCAGGTTCGGGCAGCGATCGGCCAGCTTTTCCAGCGAATCCGGGGTCAGGCGGCAGTTCGCGCGGTTGTAGACCACGACGCCGATCTTCACCGAGCGGCACACCGCTTCGACGTGGGCGATCAGGCCGTCCTGGCTGGCTTCGGTCAGGTAGTGCGGCAGCAGCAGCAGGCCTTTCGCGCCCTGGCGCTCGGCTTCCTGGGCGTGCGCGATGGCGGTGCGGGTCGGGCCACCGCAACCGGCCAGGATCGGCACGACGCCGGCGCAGGTGTCGACTGCCGTCTTGATGATCTGGCCATACTCTTCGCCGTGCAGCGAGAAGTACTCGCCGGTGCCGCCGGCGGCGAACAGCGCGGTGGCGCCGAACGGGGCGAGCCATTCCAGGCGCGCGGCATAGCCTTTCGGATCGAAATCACCCTGCGCATCGAAATCGGTGATCGGGAACGACAGCAAGCCGTGGGAAAGGACTTGCTTGAGTTCGTTTGGTTGCATCGTGCTGTCTCCGCTATCTGGTTGTTGGACGAAATACCTGCCATCGAGCAGGTTGTAAGTCATCGTACAACTGACTGCAGTCATCCGCAAGCACAAAATGCGGAAATTCAGTTCATCGTGCTTTCCAGGCGGCGCTGCGCTTCCACAAGCCGTTCACGGCTGTTGGACAGATGGGTACGCATCGCCGCGCGCGCAGCTTCCGGGTCGCGTCGCTCGATGGCACGGTAAATATCGTCGTGTTCGCGGCTGACGCGCTCGAGGAAACCGGCGGGCTTGTCCTGGTCGAGCACGGGCGTATTGAGCCGCGCGCGTGGGATGAAGGCATTGCCCAGGCGGGTCAGGATATCGACGAAATACCGGTTGCCGGTCGATTGCGCAATCAGCAGGTGGAAACGTTTATCCGCCTCGACCGCCGGCCTGCCCTCGGCCATCGCCTGCTGCATCTCGCGCAGCGCAGCGGCCAACTCGTCGGCCTGCTCCTGGCTGCGACGACTGGCCGCCAGGCCTGCCGTCTCGGTCTCGACGCCGATGCGCAACTCCAGCACGGCCAACACGTCGCGCAGTGTCACGATATTCTCGGAATCCAGCCCCAGCCCTGCCTGCGCGCGTTCGATCACGAAGGTGCCGATGCCGTGGCGGGTCTGGACCAGCCCGGCTGCCTGAAGATGTGTGATCGCTTCACGCACCACGGTGCGACTCACCCCGTGCTGGGCCATCAACGACGACTCCGTAGGCAATTTGTCACCCGGCTTGAGCGCGCCCTGCCGGATCGTGTCGCTGATCTGCTCGACCACGCCCTGGGACAGACTGCGGTGCTTGCGTTGCGGGAGCGTCATGATGGGAAATCGCGATGAATGGGATGGTCCAGATTATACGCGACGATTATGTTGTACGACGTCCTATAAGTTGGGAAGATCTGATCAACATTTGCGGTATAGCCACGTTGCAAAATTGGTCCGACCAACCTAGAATCAGATGATCATAAGAATATGGAGACACCGTGGCCAACATCCGCCCTTCTGCCCTGACCCTGCTATGCCTGCCGTTATGGCTTCTGGGCGGCGCCGCCACGGCCACGCCATCGGTCCACGACCGCGTGATCCTGGTGGGCGACTCCACCATGGCCAGCACCACCGGTTACGGCGACGCGCTGTGCGAACGATTCACGCCCGAGACGGCCTGCCTGAATCTGGCACGCGGCGGGCGCAGTTCGGGCAGCTTTCGGGCCGAAGGCCGCTGGGACGAGGTGACCGGCCTGCTGCGCGCCGGCGGCTACCGGCGCACCTTCGTGCTGATCCAGTTCGGCCACAACGACCAGCCGGGCAAGCCCGGTCGCTCGACCGACTACGTCACCGAATTTCCCGCCAATATGCAGCGCTACGTGATTGAGGCGCGCGCATTGAAAGCGATACCAGTGCTCGTCACGCCGCTCACGCGACGCAGCTTCAAGCAGGGTTATGTACAGGATGATCTGGCACCATGGGCGGCCACCGTACGCAAGATTGCCGCCACGACCGCCACGCCGCTGATCGAACTGAATGCGCTGTCGCTGGCGGCCGTGCAGGCCATGGGGCAGGACGAGGCTGACAAACTGGCGCGCGTCGGCGAGAACTTCGACCGCACGCACGTGGGACCGCTGGGCGCCCGGCGCTTCTCGGACATCGTCGCGCGCGAAATCGTACGCAAGGTGCCGCAACTGGCTGACGACCTCGTGGCTGCCGACGGCGCCGGAGGCGCGCAATGAACGCCGCGCTGACGGCGGCCGCACTGGCACTGGCACTGGCACTGGCGGCGCTGCAACCCGTCCACGCGCAGCCCCTGGCACCGGCAAGCGCCGAGCGCCAGCACGCACCGGCCGACGGCTGGGCCGCGCAAGAAGGCGGCACGCGCGGCGGCGCACTTGCGCTGCCTGCCCATGTGTACACGGTGCGCAACCGCGCCGAACTGATCGCGGCGCTGACAGCATCTGCGCCCTCGCGTATCGTGCGGGTTGCGGCAACCATCGACATGACCGAAGGCCGGCCGTTCGCCGACAGCGCCGATCAGGCGCAGCGCGGCGCCGTGACCCTTCCTTCCAATACCACGCTGCTGGGCGTGGCGCCGGGGGCCGGCTTCACCAACGCCAGCGTCACGATCGACGGGGTCGAACAGGTGATCGTGCGTCATCTGGCGATCCGCAATCCGTGCGACATCCAGCCGGAATGGGACCCGCACGATGGGCCGCAAGGCAACTGGAATTCGGATTACGACGGCATCACGGTGCGGGCCGCGCGCCACGTCTGGATCGACCATAACAGCTTTACCGATGCACCCGACACGGACGACCGCGCGCCGGTCGAGAATGGCAAGATCGAGCAATGCCACGACGGGGCACTGGATATCTCGCAGGGCGCGGACCTGGTCAGCGTCACCTACAACCATTTTGCCGATCACGAAAAGAACATGCTGATCGGCGCCAGCGACCGCGCCACCGGCGACACGGACCGGCTGCGCATCACGCTCAAGGGCAATCTGTTCGAGCACGTCGCCGAGCGCGCGCCGCGGGTACGCTACGGCCAAGTGCACCTTTTCAATAATTATTATGTGGGCGAGCGCAAGCGAGCCGTCTACCGTCACCACTACAGCATCGGCGTGGGGCACCAGGCACTGGTGCGCTCCGACGCCAATGCCTTCGATGTGACCGGCGCCCGGGGCTGTGCAGACGTGGTGCGCGACCCGGGGTCGAGCCACGGCGTGTTTGCTGATAGCGGCTCGCTGCTCAATGGCCAGCCGCTAGGCGCCTGTCCGTTTGGCGGGCCTGCGATGGCGCCCCTGCCCTACGCCCATACGGCGCTGCCAGCCCAGCTGGTGCCCGAGCACGTGCGCACCAACGCCGGCCCGCGGCCGACCCAGGGTGGCGACGGGATCGCCGAAGCGCGCCTGTCGTTGGCGCCAGGTGCTCCGTTCGTGCTGCGCGCGCGGCGTCAGGCGAATGGCGACTGGCAGGGCGTGAGCGTGCAACTGGCCGATGAAGGAAAAACCCTGCAGGTCGAACTGCTGGCGTCGCGCAGCGGCAAGGTCGAACGCCTCAAGCAGGTGCGGCGCCGTCTTGCGCCAGCGTTCGTGGCATCCCGCACCGCGCTGACCGTGGGCCTGACATCCGAGGGCGGCGTCCTGTTTGCGCTGATCGATGGCGAGCGTGTCACGAGTGCGCTGGAAACGCCGTTGCCGACAACTCTGCCGCTCGACTGGGAAGCAGGCGCGCACACGGTGCTCGACGTGCGCACCGGGCCGGAAGGTACGGTGCCGGCGCGCGTGACCCCGCAGGTCGCCGACAACCGGATCGCGGTGCAGGCCGGCGATCCGGCCGAGACGGTCGGCATCGGCGGCGCGGCCGACCTGGTCGCGGTGGTGGCCGATCCGCGCATCGCGACGGCTGCGGTGGTCGATGGCGCGCTGCAGATCACGCCGCTGACGCCCGGTCAAACCACGGTTGCACTGACCAGCGCGAGCGACCCATGGGCCGGGGCGAATCTGGCCGTGGCCGTCGGCCCGCGCTTCGCCGAACCGACCGGCGCGCCGGCCAGCGCTGGCCTCGACCCGGCCCGCGGCGCACGCGGCGTACCGCCAGACACGCTGCTCCGCCTGATGCTGGCACCGGGCGCGCAACTGACCGGCGAAGGCAGCATCCGGATCTGGCGCAAGCGCGATGGCGCGCTGGTCGGCGTGATCCGGCCCGGCGAAGCCGTGAGCAAAATCGGGCCGGCGCCGCGCCAGCGACTGGTGCGCGAGCACAGGCTGCGGCTGGTCGACGGCCAGTTGCGCGCCCAGTTGCCACAAGGGCTTGACTACGATACCGAGTATGTCGCAACGGCCGAAGCGCGCCTGGTGCGCGGCGCGGACTTCGCCGGCGCGCACTGGGCGTTTCGCACGACCCCGCACCGCCCGGTCGGCGACAGCGTCACGGTGGCCGCCACGGGCCGCGCCCACTTTCGCACCGTACAAGGCGCGCTCGACTACGCGATGAGCCTGCCCCGCGCGCTGCCGTTGACGGTCAATGTGCGCGACGGCGTCTATCCCGAGCTGCTGTACCTGCGCGACAAGGACCGGCTGACGCTGCGCGGCGCCAGCCGCGAAGCGACGATCATCCGCGCCACAAACAGCGACACGCTCAATCCCGGCTCCGGCAGCGGCCAGGCGCCGCAAGAGCCAGGGCTGCTGGGCGGGCGCGCATTGTTCCTGGCCCAGGACAGCGACCTGCTCGAACTCCGTGACATCGCCCTGCACAACAGCACACTGCGCAGCGATGGCCATTCGCCGCAGGCCGAGACGCTGTTCTTCAACAGCCCGGACGGGCACCTTTCGGTGCGCAATGCGCATTTTTCGAGCGAGCAGGACACCCTGCAACTGAAAGGCTACGCGTGGATCTACAAATCGCTGGTTGAGGGCAATGTCGACTTCGTCTGGGGGAACAACCGGACCACGCTGTTCGAAGACAGCGAAATCCGCACGGTCGGCGACAGCGCGAATCCCGATAGCGGCGGCTACATCGTCCAGGCGCGCACCATCGGCGCTAACGAGCCGGGCTTTGTCTTCCTGCGCTCGCGCCTGACCCGCGGCCCCGGGCCGGCAGGCAACCTGCCCCCGGATGGCAGCGCCTACCTGGCGCGCTCGCCGGGCACGGCGAACACCTGGGACCATGTCGCCTTCATCGAGTGCACCATCGGCCCGCACATCGCGGCCGACGGCTGGCTGCGCCGTCCGGCGCCCAATCCGCTGCAGGGCGGCTGGCGCGAATACGGCAACCGCACGTCGGACGGCCAGCCGCGCCACTACGGCGGCGCGGTGCTGGATGCCCCGCAGGCGGCGCGCTACCGCACCCGCGCCGCCGTCTTTGCCGGCAGCGGCTGGGATCCGCAGCCATGAACAGGTAACAAGAACGATAACTATTTGCCGCGCGCCCTTGCCACATCAGGCCGGCCAAACTAAGATTCGCTAGTTTTGGCAGAGCTGCCAATTATCCAGGACGAACCGACCGATGAAGATTACTCCAGCGCCGAATGAACCAGGCACCACCGAGCCGCGGCTGTACCGGGTCGTGGCAGCCAGGATCGAAGAACTGATCCGTGCCGAGAACATCCGCGGTGGCGAGCGCCTGCCGGCCGAGCGCGAGCTGGCGGCCAAGCTCGGGGTCAGCCGCACGTCGCTGCGCGAAGGCCTGATCGCGCTCGAACTGGGCGGCAAGGTCGAAGTGCGTGGCGGGTCCGGTGTGTATGTCAGCGAACAGGCAGCGCCGCAGGCGGTGGTGCCCACGGCCGGGCCGGGCCCTTTCGAAGTGCTGGCCGCGCGCCGCATGATCGAGGTCGAAGTCGCCGCGCTGGCAGCCAAGCACGCCAATGATTCGGCCATCGACGCCATCCTGCTCGCGGTCGAGGAGATGGAGCAGCACCATGAAGACCGCAGCGCCAATGAAATGGCCGACCGCAATTTTCACCTGGCCATCGCGCGCGCGACCGGCAACAGCGCCATGGTCGGCGTGATCGAATACCTGTGGAGCCAGCGCGGCTCGCTCTGGCACAAGCTCAAGGAGCACTTCCAGACCGAGGAACTGCGCCAGCAGACACTGATCGATCACCGCAATATCTTCGCCGCCATCGCATCGCACGATGTCGCCGGCGCACGCCAGGCGATGCGCGCCCACCTCGACCGCGTCACCCGCACCTTCTCGCGCGGCTGACCAGCCCCGTCACGACAGCGGGCCGCGCCAGCGCCCGCTTTACGGGCCAGCGCTGCCCGACGCCTGCCCGTCCCCGCCCCTTCGCCCTGCCCCCTTCTTCGCCATCCGACATCAATAAGACAATATCTGTATAGACCAGAAGATATTTCGGCACGTCCAGATTGCCTAAAGTGGTCTTACCAAAGTAAAATTGAACATACCAGTCGCCGGTTGCGCACGATTCACAGAAATCACGAACCGCTCGACATGCACGCGATCCCGAGACACATCCGGACGCACTCTCACGATGACAGGCAGGAGACACTCAGTGAAGATCAACCGTACAACCCCATTCCCGGGCTTTCTGCTCTCGGCCGTCGCATTGGCCGCCATGACCCTCGCCAACGGCGCGGCCGCGCAGGAAGCGCAGCCGCAGCGCGTCGAAGTGACGGGCTCGTCCATCAAGCGCCTGGCGACGGAAAACGCCCTGCCCCTGACCACCTACAAGGCCGAGGAACTGGTCAACCAGGGCCTGACCACGATGTCGGAAGTGGCCGTGGCCTTGACCGTGGCTGCGACCAACGAACCGGTTGGCGGCGGTGGCGGCGGCACCATGATCAATATGCGCGGCCTGAACACGAACCGCACGCTGGTGCTGCTCAACGGCCGCCGCCTGGCCAATGAAGCGCTGGGCGCGAGCTCGGTCAACGTCGACGTCATCCCGATGGCCGCCATCGAGCGCGTCGAAGTGTTGCGCGACGGTGCTTCGGCCCTGTACGGCACCGATGCGATCGCGGGCGTCGTCAACTTCATCACCAAGCGCACGGTGCAGGAGGTGACGATCCACGCCAGCACGGTGCAGCCGGAGCAGTCCGGCGGCGGCGAACAGAAGCGCGTGACGATCCTGGCCGGCAAGGGCGATATCGCGACCGACGGCTGGAACGTCTACACCGCGTTCAGCGCCCAGCGCCGCAGCTCGCTGCTGCAGCGCGACCGGCCACAGATCTGGGACGCCGATAAACTTGCGTCGCTGGGTGGCACGCCGTTCACGGCCAACACCTCGGGCGGCTCGGCGTCGCCCGCCAACTTCACCATCTACCGCAACGGGCGCCCGGCCAATATCACCGGTAACCCGTACTTCGCCGCCGGTTGCGTGGCCCCGGGCCTGGCCCAGACCACGGTGCCGTCCACCCGTACAGCAGCCAATGGCGCGCGGACCTGCATCACCGACCCGGGCATCTACCCGGAACTGCTGCCGGAAAACCAGCAGGTGACCTTGTTTACCAAGGGCAGCCTGGCGCACGGCGACGGCAAGATGCTGACCGTGGAATTGAATCTGTCGCGTTCGTACATCGACGCGATCAGCCCGCCCCAGCCATTCGGCAACAACACCGACTACGACCGCCTCACCGCGTCGCGCCGGCCCCTGATGATTACCAAGGCGAGCCCGTATTACCCGGGCGGTCGCGGCGGCGTGCCGGCCGTGGCCGGCCTGAACGGCGAAGACCTGGCCCTGACCTGGAGCCTGGATGAACTAGGCGCGGCCAAGCTGCATGACGTGCAGACCAATCACCGCCTGGTGATTGCCGACGAAGGCGAGTTCAAGGGCTGGGACTACCGCGTCGGCGGCTCGTACGGCTACAGCCACCGCGACTCCGGCTTCAAGGAAAACTTCGTGCGTACCCCGGCCGTGTATGCCGGCGTGGCCAACGGCATCCTCAACCCGTTCGGCGCCCAGGATGAGGCGGGCCGCGCCTACCTCGAAGACATCTCGGCCGACGGCCAGCTGTTCCGCCAGGCCGACGTACGCTACTACGGCGCCGACTTCAACCTGAGCCGCACGCTGATGGCCCTGCCCGGCGGCGATCTCGGGATTGCGATCGGCGGCGACTGGCACCGTGAAACCTATGCCGAGAACGTGCCGATGATCGGCAACGAGGTGGTCTGGCGCGTCAGCGGCGCCCCCGGTAACAACCCGAGCGGCCAGCGCCGCGTGGCCGGTCTGTATGCCGAGCTCGACGCCCCCGTGACGAAGGACCTGAACCTGAACTTCGCCGTGCGCGGCGACCACTTCAGTGACTTCGGCTCGACCTTCAACCCGAAGGCCAGCTTCCGCTACCAGCCGATCAAGGCACTGATGGTGCGCGGCACGGTCAGCACGGGGTTCCGCGCACCCACCCTGCCGGAACTGTACGGCGTACCGCGCACCTTGACGCCATCAACGTCGAGCTGGGACGATCCGCTGCTGTGCCCTGGCCCGACACCAAACGTGGCCGGCTCCGGCACCCTGACCACCGACCCGCGCTTTACCGGCCTGGGCCTGGACGCCGAGCGCGTCTGCAACACGCGCCTGACCACGCTCGTCGGCGCCAACCCGGACCTGGAGCCGGAAAAATCGAAGACCTATACGGTCGGCTTCGTGATCGAACCGGTCAAGAACTTCGTTGCCACGATCGACTTCTGGAAGATCGACATGAAGCGCACGATCGCCCAGATCAACGAGGATTCCATCTTCGATAATCTGGACAGGTATCAGGACCTGTTCGTGCGCAACCCGGACGGCACGCTGCAGTACATCACGAAGACCCGCCTGAACATGGGCGGGCTCAAGACCCAGGGCATCGACCTGAGCCTGAACTACATGCTGCCGACCGCGCACTGGGGACGCTTCGGCTTCTCGATGGACGGCACCTACACCGACCGCTACGAAGGCCAGAACGATGCGGGCAGCCCGTGGGTCGACAGCGTCGGGCGCATCGGTGCGCTCTCGACCGGTTCGACCTCGGCCAACACCTACATCTTCAAGTGGAAGCACCAGGCGCGCGTGAACTGGCAGTACGGTGCGTTCTTCGCCCAGCTCACGCAGCAGTACAGCTCGAGCTATGAAGACACGAATGCGCTGCCGACTCAGCAGCCGGGGCAGCCGTTCTACAACGTGATCGAACCGTACCGCGTCTACAACCTGTCGACGACGTACAAAGTGTCGAAGCAGCTCAAGATCGGCGCCGGCGTGAACAACCTGTTCGACACCGATCCACCGCTGTCGAACCAGCGCCTGTCCTCGCGTGTGGTGTTTGCCCAGAACATCGCCAAGCCGATTGGCCGGGCGTTCACGGTGCGGGCTGATTACACGTTCTGATCGTCGGTGAGGTCCGCCGTTTCCGCTTGCGCGGGCACGGCGGGCGCACGTGCGCTGATGAAGGGTGTGCTTGTAGGCCAACATGAACACGTTCGGATTTCTGCGCTGCTCTCCGTGCGCGATGTAATGGTGCCCCATGGGTGAATCTCGACCCGCAGTTCTATACGCCATGGACATGCTCGCCGCTTGCACTAAAAGCTGCGGCATTCGGCGTCGGGATTATCATCACTGTCGGGTGCGATTGCGCGCCGCATCTGGACAACGTCCGCATTGAACCGCCGATGGTCGAGCATATCCACATTTCGGACATCGAGGCCTGCAGTGTGGCAACCTGCGCAGATCGATCACACGTTTTTACACGGCCTCGTCCAGAACCGGATAGTCAAAACTGGGGGAAAAATACTTTTACCCCAATGATCTGCTAACGTCAGAATTAGTTGACCTGGCCACTCTTAGCTCGGGTACTATCGTTCACACAATTAATGATAGGGTAACCCAATGCTACTTTACGTGGATTCTCGGTACACAAGCCCCTATGCCATGTCAGTGTTCGTAGGGCTTAAAGAAAAGAATATCCCCTTCGAATTACGGACCATCGACTTGGAAAATGGGGCAAACCTTCGCTCTGAATATGTAACAGAGTCATTGACCGGACGGGTGCCCACTTTAGTGGACGGCAATTTCTCACTGTCTGAGTCTTCAGCAATCACCGAATATCTGGAAGAAGCCTATCCAGGCATGGCTCTTTACCCGTCTGATCCAAAAACGAAAGCTCGTGCACGGCAAGTCCAGGCGTGGATCAGAAGTGACCTCCTGCCCATCCGCCAGGAGCGATCAACAGACGTCGTGTTCTACCAACCTAGCCAGGTTCCCCTATCTGCCGCTGCAGAAATGGCAAGCCGCATACTGTTCCGGGCGTCAGAGGCCCTGCTTGCGCACAATGGCGACTATTTGTTTGGCAGCTGGAGTATCGCCGATGTCGACTTGGCACTCATGTTGAATCGGCTTGCTCTGAACGGCGATACTGTACCTAAAAAGCTTGCTGACTATGCACGTAGGCAGTGGCAGCGACCATCCGTACAGGAATGGGTAAGCTTGAAACGCCCAAAACTCTGACGAAACCAGTCCAGTCTAAGGGTTGACAGCGGCAATCTTTACTTGGCCTCCAGGCTGCTACGAGGCATAGGCAGCCGGTCATTTTCCACGCATCCGCCATGCTCGACATTCCGCTAAACTCCGGAGGTCGCCCCGCTAATCACAAGCTCCTGTTCTGGTGACGGCCTTCAGTATTGCGCCATCCAATTATGGTAGATATGTTCCATGCATTTAATTCCCAATATGTCGACATATATCGAACAGATGGATTCATGGCTCCGATTACTGAGAAATATGTCAAAAGGTTCGATATTACTGTCGTGGGCAAACTTACAGATCTCGTCGAAGCGGTCAAAGAGCTTTAGCTACCATGCACAAGTGATCAATTCGCCGTTAAGCAGTATTACCGCTTGCCTGCGGGAGCGTTTTCCGTTGTGGTTACAGTCTTATGAAAATGAGGGATTATTAATTTTCGGGAATTTGGGACATTCGGATCACCTTAAAAGCCTCCGCCCGTCAAGGCGTAACGCGCACGTTGTCAAGGTCAGTCACGGCTTTCGTGCCAACTGCAAATGAAGCTGCGCAATCTTCATCGAACGCTTCTGTGGCTTCGGCATGCCAGGGTGTCGCCGGCGACGTGCCCCGGCAGCCGACATTGCGAGATTGCGAGATTGCGAGATTGCGCAAATAGCGTATCCCGCGCCCATGCATTCATCCTACAATCGATAACGCCGCATTCGGCGAGACGGCCCCACTCTTTAAAATACGCAACTCAGCAACAATGGAAACGAACATATGACAGAACTGAGTCACTACCTCGAACAATACTTCCTTAACGAGGTGCAGCTGACGCGTGCCGGTGCCATAAGTATCGATCAGCTGGATGCTCTGATCCATGACCGACTGGTTCCCGCACCATCCTACGTGGTCACCGAGGCCGGGAACGTATGTTCCTTTGTGTTCGGCGAGATGGCCGCACCCGGCGCCCCGCCCGGTCGTTACTTTCCCCCGTCGCACCTGATCTGGATCGATCGGGCACGCCACGCCATCGCATGCGGTGCGCCGGAAAACACCGAGGTACGCCTGAAGTCACAGTTCACAACCAATTTTGCCACCGCGCTCGCAACACTCAATCTGTCAACCTGGCGTTTGCGTGACAGCTTCGATGACCGTGGCGCAGCGATTGACGATGGCTTGCTCGCGCGTACCGATGCTGCGTGGGAGCATTTTTTGAACGGGACGTTCGGCTTGTGCGTTGCCAATGCAATGTCGGAGGCGCACATCGCGTACAAAGAAGTGCTTCAAGAAAAACTCACACAGATCAGTGATAACGGGCGTCAAACGAAGTTTTCCGCGCAACTGGCGCAGTCGACCAACGAGTTGATCGACGCTTACGCGGCAGCGGCCATGCCTTTCTCGCCCATTGAGTACGCTTCAAGCAGCCGTAAGCGACTGGTCGAGGATCTGCGAGAAAACATCCACAGATCGGCTGTAGCCGCTTGACGTTGCCGAATTCGGCCGTGCATCGCGTTGCGAAGCCTCAGCCGTCAAGGCGTAACGCGCACGTAGTCAATGTCCGCCCAGGCGCCCTGCGCGCCGGTCGCGAACAAGCCAACTTGCGCGCCAACCCAGCGCCCCATCGCGGCATCGAATGACTCGCCCAGCGGCATGAACACCGTCCCATCCTGGCTGTACGAGAACGCCACGCGCGCGCCATGCGTCACGTGCGCGCGCAGCAGCACCTTGTAGCCGGCCAGCGCCGGCCCCAGCGTGTCGATGCACTCGCCCGCCGCCTCGCACCGCACTGCCACCATGCGTGGCTTGCCATCGACACGGCGCAGTCCGAACCACTGACTCGACAGTCCTAGTATGCCCAGCCCAACCTGATCGCCATCGCGCCCCGCGCGCAATTCGACACTGGCCGTCACGCCAAAGGCCGGCGCCGGGAATTTCTGCGTCAGCACCGACGCCAGCGTGCGCAGCGGCGCCGCCGGTTGCGCGACCAGGCGCAGCATGCCCGGACGGGCGCCAAGCGCGTACCATCCAGGCTGCGGGTTGGCGGCCCATTGCCACTGGCGGCCCAGCGCAGTGCCATCGAATTCGTCGCCCGTCGCCGGCTCGCGGCGGGGAAACACGCCCGGCACCGGCTTGGCATGCTCGATGACCGGCTGGCCCACGCCCGGCGTGGCGGACGGTTCACCGATCAGCGGCCAGTCCTCTAACCAGCGCAGCGGCTGCAAATGCACCACCCGGCCGTAGGCGCGCAGGTCCTGAAAGTGAAAGAACCAGTCCCCACCCTGCGGCGTCGTGACCCAGGCGCCCTGGTGCGGACCGTTGATATCCGTCGCGCCCTGCGCCATGACGATCCGGTCTTCGTAGGGCCCCTCAATGCGACGCGAGCGAAACACCGATTGCCAGCCATGCTCGACGCCACCGGCCGGCGCGAACACGTAATACCAGCCATTACGCTTGTACAGCTTGGGCCCTTCCAGGGTCCGGTAGCCCGGCAGCCGGTTGCCATCGATGATCACCCGGCCCTCATCCAGCAGACTGCGCCCATCAGGCGCCATGCGGCGCAGCGTGAGTACGTTGTTGATGCCGGCGCGGCTCTTGGCCCATGCGTGGATCAGCCAGGCCTGGCCATCGTCGTCCCACAGCGGGGCCGGATCGATGATGCCCTTGCCCGCCAACAGCAGGTGCGGCGCACTCCACGGACCGGCAAAGTCGGTGGCCGTGGTGACGTAAATGCCGTGATCCGGGTCGGGATAAAAAATCCAGAAGCGCCCGTCGTGATGACGCAGGCTGGGCGCCCACACGCCCTTGCCGGGCTGCGGCGCAGCGAATGCGGCCGGTGGCGTGAGTTGTGGCAGCGCGTGGCCCACCAGCTCCCAGTTCACCATGTCGCTGGAAGCGAGCAGCGGCAAGCCCGGTGCGTTGGCAAAGCTCGATGACACCATGTAGTAGCGCTCGCCGACGCGGATCGCATCGGGGTCCGAATAATCGGCGTGCAGGATCGGATTGCGATAGCGGCCGTTGCCGAGATCCGGCGACCACGGCGCGCGTGCGGGCACCGGCCCGAGCGTCTTGCCCAGGAAGCGGTCCATCGCATCAACGGTCGGCGCCAGCCAGGGATCGAACAGCCAGAACGAATGCGGCGCGCCGTCCAGCGCCACCGTATCGGTCGGGATGCCGTGGCTGGCCAGCGTGGCCGCCAGCGCTTCGCGTCCGCTCGAAAAGCGCGGCGCGGCGCCGACGATGAACTGCACCGGCGGGCTATCCTTGCCGGCATGGGTCAGCGGCGAGGCATCGCGCCAGAGTACCGGCTGCTCGGCATAGCGCCCGCCGAACCAGGCGCCCGCTGCCGACGGGCGCTTGGCCGGGTCGTCTTCAAAGCGCAGCGCCAGTTCGGACGTGAAATCGGACAGGCCGTCGATATTGACCACGGCGCGCACCGCGTCGGGCCGGGTCATGCCCACCAGCGCTGCGATCTGCCCGCCGGCCGAACCGCCCGCGATGGCGACGCGCGCCGGATCCAGGCCAAGGCCGGGCGCCTGCACGCGCAGCCAGTCCAGCGCGTCCTTGACGTCATCGATCGCTGCCGGATAGCGCGCCTGGCCCGACAGGCGGTAGCTGACGGTGGCCGCCGCATAACCGCGCGCAGCCAGGCGCGCGGCCAGCGGCGCCATGTTCGAACGCTCGCCGCTGGCCCAGCCACCGCCATGCACCAGCACCACCAGCGGAGCCGGAGTGTCGCCCGCTGCCGGCAGGTACAGATCCAGTGCCAGGGTCAGTGCGCCCCGTTTCGCGTACACGATGTCCTTGCGCACCCGCACCGGCGCCGGTGCGTCGGCGCTGGCAATCCGGATGAACGGATAGTCGCGTACCAGCTTCTGATAGGTAGTGTCGGCGTCGTAGCGTGCCTGCGCCGTCGCCGGCGCCATGGCCGCGAGCGTGCCCAGCGCAAGGCAGGCCAGCACGATGCGTTTGCCCACTGCGCCTTTTGCAGCCCCGGCCATCGGTCAGGTCACGGGTGCGGGGTTGAACAGCGCCAGCGAGTTATGCAGCTTCCAGTGCTCGGCCCAGGTCTTGCGACCGCTCGCCACATCCAGGATCATGCGGAACAGTTGCCAGCCGACGTCCTCGATGCTCGCTTCGCCGCTGGCGATGGTGCCGGCGTCCAGATCCATCAGGTCATGCCAGCGGCGCGCCAGCTCGGTGCGGGTGGCCACCTTGATGACGGGGACTGCGGCCAGGCCGTACGGCGTGCCGCGCCCGGTGGTGAAGATGTGCACGTTCATCCCGGCGGCCATCTGCAGCGTGCCGCAAATGAAGTCGCTGGCCGGGGTTGCTGCGTAGATCAGGCCCTTCTGCGTCAGCTTGTCACCCGGCGAAAGCACGCCGGTAATCGCCGTGCTGCCCGACTTGACGATCGAGCCCATTGCCTTTTCGACGATGTTCGACAGTCCACCCTTCTTGTTGCCGGGCGTGGTGTTGGCGCTGCGATCGACACTGCCGCGCACCAGGTAATCGTCGTACCACTGCATCTCGCGCACCATGGCCGCCGCTACTTCAGGCGTCGCGGCGCGTGCGGTGAGCTGGTCGATGCCGTCACGCACCTCGGTCACTTCGGAAAACATCACGGTGCCGCCGGCGCGCACCAGGAGGTCGGTGGCATAACCCACGGCCGGATTGGCCGTCACGCCCGAAAACGCATCGCTACCGCCGCACTGCACGCCCACCACCAGGTCGGACGCAGGGCAGGTTTCGCGGCGGCGCGCGTTCAATTCCTGTAAATGCCGTTCGGCGGTGACCATCAGCGCGTCGATCATCGACATGAAGCCCACATGCTGCTGGTCCTGCAGCGTGACCACCGACGGCGCGCCATTGCCGATCGGGATCGAGCCGGCCGGGAACAGGCGCGCCGGTGGCAGCTTTTCGCAGCCCAGGCTCACCACCATCACGTTGTCGCCGAAATTCGGGTTCTTCGACAGGTTGCGGATGGTCCGGA
This sequence comes from Oxalobacteraceae sp. CFBP 13730, assembly GCA_014841835.1. Lineage (GTDB taxonomy): Bacteria > Pseudomonadota > Gammaproteobacteria > Burkholderiales > Burkholderiaceae_D > Telluria. The sequence continues at coordinate 660,407 of JACYUQ010000002.1, forward strand.
TCGGAATGTCGGCGCCGGGCGCATCGATCGCTACCCCGCAGCCATACACGTGCTCGAGCGGGACCACGTCTTCGACGTTCGGGTAGCGCGGCAGCAGTTCGTCCCGGATGCGCCGCACGGCGTATTCGATCACGCCCGAGACGCACTGCACGGTGCTGGTGATGGCCAGCAGGTTGCGCGTGCCAACAGAACCATCCTTGTTGCGGTAACCCTCGAATGTGTACCCGTCCAGCAGCGGGCCGGCAGCGACGGCGTGGGTGCCTACCGGCAGGTCGTCGAGCGAGCGCGCCGCCGGCATGCGCAGCACGCGCTCCGATACCCAGCTGCCGCGTGCGATGGGACCGCTCGCGTAGCCGATCGTCACGCCGTAGCGGATCACCGGTTCGCCGTCGGCCAGGTCGCTCAGCGCGACCTTGTGGCCCTGGGGAACGCCTTCGAGCAGCACCAGCCCGCCCGGCAGCACGGTGCCGGCGGGCAGGCCGCCATCGTTGACGACGATGGCAACATTGTCGTCTGGCTGCATGCGGATCGTGCGCGGAACGTCGTGGTTCATGTGTCGTGTCTGCCTGTCGGCTGAAGTTGGGAGGATCGTTTTAAGTATGCCATAAAACGCTCCAATGCGGCTAGTCCACATCTTCATTTTGGCCGGACCAAATATTAATGGCCTGACCAAATCGACACAAAAGCGCAACGCTGTGACAGCGTCATGGGCGCGGCACGCTACCGGTTGAGCGGTTCAACAATCAAGGGGATCATGGGGTGACTGCGATGGGTGTGGCCTGTGCGGGCCGCGACTCGCCAGCATACTGAAGGGGTATGGTCTGCACAACGGCCGGGGCATCAATTGCCCGGCGGCGATGAAACAGGCACCGGGGACGCTGCAGGCAGCAGCATCCCCGGTGCCGACAGCATCAGTGATGCGCCAGCTTCAACGGTGCCGGGCGGCCACCGCTGATCGACATTGGCGTCGACGTGTCCAGCTTGAACACCGCCAGGGCTTCCGACAATTGCGCGGTCTGGTCCGTCAGCGAGGTGGCCGCTGCCGATGCTTCCTCGACCAGCGCCGAGTTTTGCTGCGTCATCTGGTCCATGTCGCTGATTGCCAGGCCGATCTGCTCGATGCCTTCGCTCTGGCGCTGGCCGGCATCGCTGATGTCGCCCATGATCGTCTGCACGCGGCGCACCGCGGCCACGATCTGCTCCATCGTGCTGCCTGCCTGGTCCACCAGCGCACTGCCGGCGTCGACCTTGGAAACCGAGTCGCCGATCAGCTCTTTGATTTCCTTGGCGGCGGTGGCGCTGCGCTGGGCGAGGTTGCGTACTTCGGAGGCCACGACCGCGAAACCGCGGCCCTGCTCGCCTGCACGCGCCGCCTCGACTGCCGCATTCAGCGCCAGGATATTAGTCTGGAACGCAATGCCATCGATCACCGAAATGATCTCGACGATCTTGGTGGCCGACGTATTAATGGCGCTCATCGTCAACACGACGTTGCCCACCACTTCACCGCCGCGCGTGGCAATGTCGCTGGCCGTCACCACCAGGTCTTTGGCCTGGTTGGCGTTGGCGGCATTGGCACGCACCGTGTCGGTCAAGGCTTCCATCGCACGGGTCGTGTTTTCGAGGCGACCTGCCTGCAGTTCGGTGCGGCTGGCCAGGTCGGCATTGCCACTGGCGATGTCGCCACTGGCCGACGCGATCGTGTCGGCCGAGGTCTTGATGCCGGCGACCATATTGGCCAGGCGATCGCGCATGTCGGACAGCGCGGCCAGCAGGCTGCTGTTGTCGCCCGGTTCGATACGGATCGCCATCGACAGATTGCCGTCGGCGACCATGCGGGCGATGTCGCGCGCATATTCGGGTTCGCCGCCCAGTTGCTGCCAGACCGTGCGTACCATGAACCAGGAAACGGCGATCAGCACGGCGATCACGATCAGGCCGGTGACGATGGTGACCGTCACGACATTCGTCACGCTGGTTTCGCTGCGCGTGATGCCGGCCTTGAATTGCTGCTGCGCTTGTTCATTGACCTTGGCGACGTCGGTCGTCAAGGTCGCGAGCGTCGACTGCATGCGCGTCACGACCGCCTGCGGATCGCCCTGCTCCATCTCGAGCATGATCTTGGCCGCCGAAACGGCCGGTGCGTAATACTGTTCGAATTCTTTGCTGAGGCGTTCACCGGTTGGCCCCATGCCGTCGATCTTGCCGAAGCTGGCCAGCTTGGCCCGTACCTTGTCGGCCTGCTCGCCAACCTGCGTCAGGCGCGCCTTGTCGCCTTCGCTGACGGCGTCGCGCAAGCCATTGGTGACCGACTCGATGTCGCCCGCCAGTTCCTTGCTGATATCGAGCGCCGGGTAATCCACGCTTTCGGTGGTGTGGATTGAATTGAGTGCTTTGTTGGCGATGCCGGCACTGACGGCAACCCCGAGGGTAAAGATGATGGCCGAGATGATCGGCAATGCCCAGATCCTGCGTTTGATGCTCATGCTGCCTGCTCCTGAAGTCAAAACCCGCCGCACGCGCGGCGGGGTACCGATAAATGATCAGGAACCGGAGTAGACCACTTTGACCGACGCGTCGACCGCGCTCTTGTCGATATAGCCGATTGCTTTCGGGTCAGCTGCGACCGCCTTCTTGACACCGGCGTTGTCGCCGACTTCCTTCGGCATCGTGGCCTTGCCGGTGAAGACCAGCTTCGACCAGAGTGCCTTGATCTGCGACGGATCCTTGTCCGTGACCTTCTTGTAGAACTCGGCGCGCGCCGGCGCGTTTTCGGCCTGATCGACCGGGGTCATTGTGGTCGATTTACCCAGGAAGAACTGGGACACCTGGTCCTTGGTCAGCGACGACTCGGCAGCTTTCGCATTGACGACGACGACGACTTCGGCAGCGGCCGGCAGTGCGAGCAACAGGGCGCTCAGGATCATGCTTGCTTTGAACATTTGATTCATTGGTAATTCCTTAGAACACGAAGTCGATCGCAACTGCGCCGACGGTCACCGGGCCCTTGAAGCCTGGCTGGACGTTGATGAACTGGCCGTTGCCTTGCGGCTTGATGCGATCGATCTGGACCTTGAGTGCGGCCGAGTTCGTGAAGTCCCAGCGCACACCGATGCTGTCGGTGGTCTGGCTGGTGCCATCGATGGCCGTGGTCAGCGTATTCATCAGGCCCGACAGCGCCGCCAGCGTTGGCGCGCATACGAACGAGGCACCTGCCGGGCAGTTCGCAGGAATGGTGTTGGTCACCCCCTTCGAAATGATCTTGGCGCGGGTGTAGTACGGCAGGAACTTGCCGATGCGGTAACCACCCATCACGTAGAACGACTTGGACGAACCCAGGAACGAATCCGGCATCTTGCGCTTGGCGTATTCGGTCAGCACGACGATATTGTTCCAGTCCATGGACAGGCCAGCCGACGTGAACGTGTACTTGCGATCCTTGGTCCTGAGCAGCTCGCCCATGTCCGCCACTTGCGGGACGTTGAATGCGGCAGCGGTGTTGTTGAACGTGATCACGGCTGCGTCCAGTTGCGCGCTCTCCGACGACAGCTTGGTGCCGCTACGGCCCACGCGCACGATGAACGGGCCATGTTCGGCCGTCAGGTTCAGTGCGTACTGGTTGCGGGATTCGGCGGTTGGGCCACCCGAGGTCTTGAAGTCGCTGCGGCCGTAGGCGGCGGTCGCCGTGAAGGTCGTGTCGGCGTACTGCTGCTGCCAGGTGATGTCGGCGCCGTCGATGTTATTGAGCGGCATCTGCGAATACAGTTCCTGCGGCGGACGCAGGAAGGTATTGGCGTAGCCGACGTTGCGGTATTCCGAAATCATGAAGGCCGGCATCGCCATGCGGCCAACGCGGATGCTCAGGTCGTCCGACAGCTTTGCCTTGACGAAGGCCCACGACAGTTCGGCGCCGAAGCTGTCTTCGCCGTCCTTGCGCACCAGGCCCTGGCCGGTAACCGACAACCACGAGTTGATGGTGTAGTCGGCCTGCAGGCCGAGGTTCGAATCGACGCCGGTGCGTGGATCCTTCTTGACACCGGACGACTGGTTCGAACGGGCGAATTCAGCCTGATCGGTATCGGAGAAAGTAAGGGCACCGGTGCCGAAACCGCTGATACGAACGGCGTTATTGTCTTGAGCAAAGGCAGATGCGACGGCGAATGGCAAAGCGAGTGCCACCACGATGTTACGTGTTTTCATAATTTCCTGGGGAATGCGGTGAAGTAGTTTATTGAATGCAAAAACGGCGACATGGCCTCCCGCCGCATCGCATTTGCTGAAGCAATTGTATCCATCAGGAAACTGTTGCTGCAACGAAAATTCACAAAAAGTCACTTTATCTGTTCAATATGTGTGATTCTGTTGTGAACTTCTAACGCAATATTGCAATTCAATTACTTCAATCGATCCCCAACACGGTCGGTGACACCAGACTGCGACCAGTCGCCGCAGTCTGGTACTGCCCTGCGCTACCGGCCCGTCAGAATGCCGTCCTGACACCCAGCACGACACGCCTGCCTGGCAACGGCGCAACGTCCTTGAGCACCGACGTCGACAGGCGAATATCGTCGTTCAGGATATTCTTGGCCAGGGCGAACCAGGTCAGGTCCAGCCCCTGCACGCGCTGCGTGTACGACAGGTTGGCGTCGAGCTGGTTGTACGCCGGCGTGTCCTGGCTTTCGTTGGCGGCCAGGCGATCCTGCCCGCGCGCATGAACCAGCGACAGGCCGCCGCGCCACGCCCCCTCACGGTACCCGACGCTGGCGCCGATCCGGTCCGCCGGCTGCAGCGGCAGGTTGCCGCCGCCTTCGGCGAGCTTGCCGCGCGAGGTGTCGCCAAACAGCCGGCCCGACCAGCCAGCGCCGGTCTGATTGTAGGTCAGCTCGGCTTCGGCGCCATGAATGCGGGCACGGCGCTGCTCGAACGTGCGGGTGCGCAGTTCGTCACCCGGGTTGCCGTCCTCATCGACGAGGTCGCTGCCAATCCGGCCGAAGATGTAGTTGTCGATATTGTTGCGGAACAGGTTGGTTTTCCAGCGCACCAGGCCCGTGTTCTTTTGCAGCGTGAGTTCGACGTTGCGCGAGGTTTCCTTGCCGAAGTCGGCATTGCCGATATCAAAGGTCGCGGTCGCATCGTGCGGCCCGGCCGAGTACAGCTCTTCGATCGCAGGCGCGCGCTGCGCGTACGACAGCGTCGCACCGACACTGTAGCCCGGCACGAACGGCCAGGCGGCGCCGACCGAGCCGGAGCCAAGGTCGAAGGTGCGCTGCCTGCCATCCACCGGCTCGCGCTTGACGTTTTCGTAGCGCGCGCCAGCGCTCATGCGCAGCGGCCCGGCATCGCCCTCTTCCACCATGAACAAGGCCGTCGTTTTGGAGTGGGTCAGCGGCACCGTGTCCGGTCCGCCTTCGGCATTGAGCGCCGAGAAGTGCGTGTTTTCGGTCTGGGCACCGATCGTGCCGCGCAGACCGGCAATGGCGTCGTGCGTGAGCTCGAGCCGCGTTTCCAGCGAGCGGTTATTGAAGAGCACCTCGGGACCGTCCTCGCCCAGCTCGGCGTGTTCGTAGTCGGTGTAGCCGGCCTTGAAGCGCAGCGATTCGATCCCCTTGAACGGTTGCTTGAGCATGCTGTCGAAGTCATAGCGGTCCTGCTTCTGGTCGATGCGCGAACCCTCGGCGCTCGGAATCCCGTACAGGTTGGTCAGGTGCGATGCCGACACGCCGGCGTAACCCCAGTCATCGACCCACGAGGCGCCGGCCCCAAGGTTCTTTTCGCGCGTATCCGAGTGCGGCAGGCGGCGCATCGCCGAGTCGGCGTCCTGCAGGACCCGGCGGTCGGGAATGCGATAGTCGTCGGTATCGCGCCAGTTGCCATCGACGTGCAGCGCGATCTTGCCGCTGGCGGCGTCCGCGGTGCCGGACACATTCTTGCCGTTGTCGCCCGTGCTGTAGCGGGTCTCGACCTGACCGGTCGGCGTGGCCTCGAGGTGCGTCGGAATGCGCTCGTTGACGATATTGACCAGGCCACCGATCGCGCCCGAGCCGTACAGCAAGGCCGCCGGGCCGCGCAGGATTTCGATCTGGCGCGCGACCGCGCCCTCGGCCGATACTGCGTGATCGTTCGACAGGCCCGACACGTCGGACACCGACATGCCGTTTTCCAGCATTTTCACCCGCGAACCTTCCAGGCCACGAATGATGGGACGCGAGGCGCCGGCGCCGAAGGCCGAGGCGGACACCCCGAGTTCCTGCGACAGGGTCTCGCCGAGCGAACTGCCGGCCTTGTCGCGCAACTCATCGCCGGCCAGGACCTTGGCCGGGGTCAGGATCTGGTCGTTTTCACCGTTGCGAAACGGTGACGCAGTAACAATCACCTGCTGTGTGTCGGCGTTGCGTACCGACTGGGCCTGTGCCGGCATGTTCCAGGCGAGCAGGATGGCGCTGGCGAGCAGCGTACGTTGAATATTCATGGTGACAACCTCGGGCAAAATGGGTGCGAACGGCACTGCCATGGCGGCGCCACGGCAGTGCATCGATGACTGCAGATCGAATCAGTTCGCCCGAGGGGGGCCGCGCGGATAGCTCGCATGAATGGGCTGCGCCCGCACGCGATCGGCGCCCAGCGCGAGTGGGCTGGCGACGGCCGTTTGCGGCACATGCGCGATGTATTGCGGCAGCGGCAGCGCGACATCGAGCTGGGCGTCGGCTGCGCATTCGGCGCAGAACTCCTGCAGTGCAGGTGAATCCGGCTGACCACCCGCCTGCTGCATGCTCTGGCGTTGCTGCGCTGGGTGCCAATGCGACAGGCCGTGCGCCAGCGCCATCTGCTGCGAGACGAGCAATAACAGCGATAGCAGGCAATGAAGGATCGAGCGTGGCATGCGCGGCGAATGACGGGTGACCGGCGCATTCTACGTGATGCGCGCCGATTGCGACAGCAACTATCAGCAATTGCAAATTAGTTGCATTGAGCAGGCGTGGCGGCGCCGAGCGCTCTGTACAAAGGGGCGAAACCAGCAGTGTTGTGGAGAAACGACCGCAAAAGCGACTGTCCTTACGCCATGGTAAAGGTTGCTGGTATCCTCGCGGATCACGACCTCTCCCGATTTACCACTGTGCTACTGCTCGATCCTGCCACCGTTATTCTTACATCGACCATGATGGCGGCGGCGATGACCGTCGTGTTATTTTCCGCGTACCGTAGCTTCCCTGCCGAAGTGCGGGGATTAGGCCACCAGGCGCTCGGCATGTTGTCGCTGACGGCCAGCGGGGTGCTGTTCTGCGCGGGGCCACTGATGCCTGAAGGGCTGTTGCTGTTCGTGGCCAATAGCACCATGCTGGGCGCCGCCGGGCTGATGCTGATTGGCACCCAGTTATTCTATGGCCGCAAGCCGAGCTGGTGGTGGTTGGCGCTGACGTGGGTGGCCGGCATGGTCTGTCTGATCGGCTGGTATGTGATCACCCAGGACTACGCGTTGCGGGTCGCCGTGTTTTCATTGCTGACGCTGTCGTTCTACGCGGCGCAACTGGTGCTACTGGCGCGCCATGGTGAACGCCACTTCTCCACCTGGTTCTTCGGCTCGCTATTGCTGGTGCAGTCGATGGTGCTGCTGTTGCGCGCAGTTGCGGCGCTCAATGGCGCGGTTGGCACCAGCAACGCCAGTAACGGCGCGGTACAGGGCGTTTTTCTGCTGACCACCAACTTCATGACGCTGATGATGGCAGTCGGTTTCATGACCGTCGCCACGCGGCGCCTGCAGGTTGTGATGGAGCACCGTTCGTGCACGGACCCGCTGACCGGGGTGCTGAACCGACGCGGTTTCGCCGCCGCCTACCGGCGCGAGGTCGCGCGCATGAAACGCCACGGCGCGCCCATCTCCCTGCTGAGCATCGACCTCGACTTCTTCAAGGCCATCAACGACCAGCACGGCCACGCCGTCGGCGACCAGGTACTGGAGCATGCGGCGCGCACCACGACCTCGGCCCTGCGCGAGATCGACCACGTGGCGCGCTTCGGCGGTGAGGAATTCATCGTGCTGCTATCGGGAACCACGGCCGAGCGGGCGAAAGCGATGGCGCAACGCATCCAGGCGTCGCTGTTTGCGGCGCGCGGCGACGACGTGCCGGACTACACGGTCAGCATCGGCATCGCCAGCCAACAGACCCCGGACGAGAGCCTGGAAGCCCTGATGGCGCGCGCTGACGCCGCCCTCTACCGCGCCAAGGCGGCCGGCCGCGATCGCAGCGAGGCGGGGTGAGCGCGCAGGCGCGGCGGCATGCGGCACTGAGCGGCTGATGGGCAGCGCGGGCGATCAGGCGGTCGTGACCTTACAGCGTACGAATAGCTGCGAACGAATGCACACCCGTTTTATGCGATAACTCGTGACTGCTGATGGCTGAACCGGGTCGCTGGACTGCGCTTCCTGCTGCTGGACCGGTTCGCTGCTGGCGCGACAGACCGGTACCGACCCGAAGCGGACACGTCGCGATATTTACTCACCAATCTGCCGTATTGGCTCGGCTCCATTTTTGGAACTTTTAGCGACTTCTATATAGGAGATCAGGCTGATTTGAAGGAACGACGAGCAACTGTCTGAAGGTGCCGATCCTGCGCGCCTGTAGCCCGGTTTCTGCCAGCCAGCCCACCCGAATCGCCAATTCGATGTTGCCGGACATCATATTGAGCGTCTGGTCGCTGAAGATAGCATCCACTTTGCAAGCCGGATAGCGCTGCATGAAAGCGGCGATGACCGGCACGACTATGCCAACACCGTAGTCGAATGGGGCTGTTAGCCGCAAGGTGCCGGCTGGCTTTGACGATCTCTCAGCCAATTCGTCGAAGGCATCCTCGGCTTCGCGCAGGATCATTGCGCAACGCAGGTAGAAGGCTCGCCCGGTTTCTGTGGGCTGTACCTTGCGTGTCGTGCGTATCAGGAGTGAAGTCCTGAACTCACTTTCCAGCCGAGAAACCTGTTGGCTGACCACGGCCTTGGTCATCCCCAAACGCTCTGCTGCTGCGGTAAAAGATCCGGTCTCGACTACGGCGATCACGAGCGCCAGCGACAATGCGCCGTGGCGCGCATAGGCGACGCGCTCGCCCACCCGGACCTCGAACGCGACCGCGACCGGTATCGTGCTTCTGGCAATGAAGATGTCGGGATTGCCGGAGACAAGGTTGCGGTACGTGCTCCTAGCGTTGTACCACTGGGCGACCGCAATGTTGCCGGCGCCGGCGACCGCCAATAGCAACCAGATCGCCAGCGGCCAGCACGTTACAGCGACTCGCCCCTAAAGATCACCGAGCGGCTCACACTGGCGCCTGGCGCCAGCACGGTCAAACCGGGATAGCCCGGCATATTGTGGGCATTGATCGGATGATCGACCGGCTCGAAACAGAAGAAGTCGCGGCCCGGTGGCGCATACAGGATGAAGTAATCCATCGCCGCCTCGATGGACAGACCCACGCCGCGCCCCGGCCAGCGCACGCGCGCGACGCCGTCCCAGCCAGCGAATGCGTTGTCGACGGCCTCTTTCGGCAGCGGCGCGAACGTGCGGTAGTCCCAGGCAGGTGGCACGTCGCGCCGGCTCGACGGCAGCTTGTCGGGCCCCGACAACCAGACCGCATCGGCACGCGCCTGCAGCTGCGCACCGCCCGGATCGGGCAGCCACGGATGCAACCCCAATCCGAATGGCAGCGCCACCGCGCCCGCATTGCGCACGGTGAGTTCGACGATTAGCGCGTCGCCATCGAGCGTGTAGCGCAGCGTGGCGTCATACGCGAGCGGCGCAAACGCGTGGCGCGTCAGGCGCAGCAGGATCGAATCGAACGTCAGCGACTGCACGTCCCACGGCTGCTGCCAGCCATCGCCATGAATGGCAACCTTCTCGCCCGGGCGGTTCGGCGTCGGCACATACCGCTGGCCGTTGTACTCGAAGCCCGATGGCGCGATCCGGTTCGACCACGGCACCAGCGGAAAGCAGGCCAGTTGGCCGGGTTGCGGCACGTCCGTAAAATCGGGCGGCAGGCCACGCAGCAGCGGCACCGGTTGCGCGCCACGCAGCCAGTCCAGGCGCGCGAGGCCGCCGCCGATCTGCGGCACAATGACGGCCGCCAGGCTGCGGTTTTGCAGGACGAGGCGTTGCAGCATGGGTCGCGCCGGCGGCATCAGTATTGCGGGCCGTCGAGCAGGAACTTGCCGCCCTGGTAGATCGTCGTCACATCGTCCGGGGCCGGGAACTCGGCCGAATCCGGGAACAGGTGCGCGAAGGTGCGCGAACTGTCCTTCGGCTTGAAGCCCAGGTGCGCGACCAGGCGGTTGTCCCACCAGACGCTGTCGTTGTCCGACATGCCGTAGACGATCGTGTGGCCCACGCGCGGCGCAAACAGCGCGCAGCGCAACAGCTCTGTCAGGTCGTCATACGACAGATAGGTGCTCATCATGCGCTTGTTGGCCGGCTCCGGGAAGCTCGAGCCGATCCGCACGCACACGGTCTCGATGCCGAAGCGGTCATAGTAATAGCGCGACATCTGTTCGCCAAACACCTTCGACAGGCCGTAGTAGCTGTCCGGGCGCGTCGGCGAATCCGCGTCGAGCATCTCGGTCGTGCGGTGGTAGCCGATCGCGTGGTTCGAGCTGGCGAAGATCACGCGCTTGGTGCCCGCCTTGTGCAGCGCCTCGTACAGGTTGGCCACGCCGAGGATATTGGCCTGCATGATCGGCTCGAACGGCTTTTCGGTGGACACGCCGCCAAAGTGCAGCACGGCGTCCACGCCCTCGAGCAACTTGATGACCGCTTCCTTGTCGGCCAGATCGCACTGGACGATCTCTTCGCCTTCACGGGCCTCGCCCATGTCGACGACATCCGACAGCCGCACCACGTCGGCCCACGGCTTGATGCGATCGCGCAGCACCTTGCCCAGGCCACCGGCCGCGCCGGTCAGCAGGATGCGTTTGAATGGTTTGCCGACTTTCTGTATTGCTTGGGTCATGCCCGTCTCCTCATGTGTTCTATTAAATTCTGCCGCGACCTTGTTCGAGGAAAGTATGCCATACAACATCGAAAAGTGGCTAGTCCAGCTTGCGATTTTGGTCAGACCAAATTAGAATGAGCCGACCAAAAGAGCGTTACCTGCACTTCCCCAACACAGGTAATACAACAGTGAATATCACGATGCCGATTGGAGACAAATGAAACTGCACTTCGTTGCCGCCCTGCTGGGCTGCGCATTGGTATCCTCGCCCGCGCTGGCCCAGGGTCAATACCGCAATACCGACAACACGAACCTGGGCGACGCCGGCGAAGGCACCTACCCGATCCCGTATAAAAAGCCGGTCGTGGCCGAGGTCACCGCCCAGTTGCAGGCGATCCGCGCCTTCATGGACCGTGCGACGCCAACCCGCATCGTCAGCAAGCGCACCGGCCAGCCGATCACGGACCTGAAAAAGCCGAGTGCGGACGCCGTCTTTGAAAAGAGCGCCGGCGACTACGGCATCCAGGTGTACGAAATGGGCGTCGTGCATTCGGGCCTGCTCAAGGCGGCCCAGGTCACCAAGGACCCCGGCTTTACCGCGATGACCAGGCGCCACTTCGCTTTCTTTGCCGAGACGCTACCGTATTTCCGCGCGCAGGAACAGCAGTTCAAGCTCGAACGCGCCAACAGCTTCTCGCGCTTTCTCGATCCGCGCTCGCTCGACGACGCCGGCTCGATGTGCGCGGCCCTGATGCGCGCACGCGCCGCCAAGGTCGGGCCGGATCTGAAACCCATGATCGATACCTGCAGCGACTGGGTCGCCAAGCGCCAGTTCCGGCTGGACGACGGCACGATGGCCCGCAAGCGTCCGCAGGAAGTCTCGCTGTGGGCCGACGACATGTACATGAGCATCCCGGCGCTGGCCGAGATGGGCCGCCTGACGGGCGAGCGCGCGTACTTCGACGATGCAGTCGCTAACGTGATGGGCATGTCGAGCCGCATGTTCAATCCGCAGCTTGGCCTGTACACACACGGCTGGCATGCGAACCACCCGGACGCCCCGCGCTTCTACTGGGCGCGCGCCAATGGCTGGGCGGTGCTGGCGATGTCCGACCTGCTCGACGTGCTGCCGAAGGACCATCCCGGCTACCCGAAAGTGCTGGCGCAGCTGCGTGCATCGCTCAAGGGTATCGCCGAGCTGCAAAGCGGCAGCGGCCTGTGGCACCAGATGATCGACCGCAACGACTCGTATCTGGAAACGTCGGCCAGCGCCATCTTCACGTATGTGATCGCGCATGCCGTCAACGAGGGCTGGGTCAGCCCGACGACCTACGGTTCGATTGCCCAAACCGGCTGGAACGCGCTGTCGACCCGCATCACGGCGCTCGGCCAGGTCGAAGGCACGTGCGTCGGCACGACGCTGGCAGGCGACATGGTCTATTACTACAACCGCCCGACCAGCGTGGACGCGCTGCACGGCTACGGGCCGATGCTGCTGGCCGGCGCCGAGATCATCCGCCTGGTGACGAACCCCGCGTTCGAAGTGCAGCACAAGGTGCGCACCTACCACTACATGCCCAAGGGTGGGCAGACCGACTACCGCGAACACCACTGACCCTGGAGTGACATCATGAACCGACTCGTACTCGCCGCGCTGCTCATCCCTGCAGTGGCCGCGCCGCTGGCGCACGCCCAGGCGGACGGCATCCGCGTGACCGTCCAGCAGGACCTGGCAATTGCCCGCCCCTCCGAAACCATCTCGATCCCGTGGAAGGACGTGAATGCTGCCCTGCCCGGCGCGATGGTGCAGAAAATCGCGGTGAAGGATGCGCGTGGCCGCGTGCTGCCGCACCAGGTAACCAATATCGCGCCACAGGCGAAGGACCCGAAGCACGAAGGCGTCGCCTACGGTGAACTGCTGTTCCAGCACAGCTTTGCCGCTGGCGAGAACAGCGCAAACTTCACCATCGAACGCATCGACGGCGTCGCCCCGCCGTTCCCGATCAAGACCTTCGCGCGTCAGGTGCCCGAGCGGCTGGACGACTTCGCGTGGGAAAACGACAAGATCGCCCACCGCACCTACGGACCGGCGCTGGCAGCGCCGGCACCGGCCGGCGTCGTCAAGGAAGTCCTGGTGACGAGCGGCCTGGATATCTGGTTCAAGCGCGTTGACTATCCGATCGTCGACCGCTGGTACAACAAGGGCCACGACCATTATCACAAGGACCAGGGCGAAGGCATGGACATGTACAACGTCGGCAAGTCGCGCGGCGCCGGCGGTATCGGCGTCTGGAGCGGCGAGACCTTGTACCCGGGCGTGAACTACGCAACCTTCAGGATCCTGGCCAATGGCCCGATCCGCACCGTGTTCGAACTGCACTACGCACCGTGGGACGCGAACGGGCGCCAGGTCAGCGAAGTCAAACGCTTCACGGTCGACGCCGGCCAATGGTTCGACCGCATCGACAGCACGTTCACCGCCAGCGGCGACGGCCCGTTGACCGTGGCCGTGGGCCTGAACAAGACACCGGCCGACAAGGGCCAGTCGCCGAAAATCGCCACCACCCGCGACGGCAAGGTGCTGTTGCAGTGGGTCGAGCAGTCGAGCAACGACGCCTTCGGCACCGCGGTCGTGCTGCCAGCGGCCGAAGGTTTTGCCCAGGATGCGCTCAACGACCTGATCGTGGCCAAGGCCACGCCGGGCACGCCGCTGCGCTACTACGCCGGCGCTGCCTGGCGCCGCGTGGGCGAGATCACCAGCCGCGAACTGTGGCAACGCGAGGCGGCAACCGTCGCAGCGCGCGACGCCAGCCCGGTGCGCGTGACACTCGCACCGACCAAAGGAAACTGACCATGCCATTTCACCCGAAACGCCGCGCGCTGCTGCGCACCGTGCCGGCAGCCTCGCTGCTGTTCTCCGGCGTCACCGCGGCTGCCCCCGCCGCCCGCAAAGCAGTAACGCCACCTGACCCGTGGCAGCGCGCCAACGACATCATTGCCCGCTTTGCGACGCCGCTGGTGTTTCGCAAGGAAGACTTCGACGTCACGGCCTATGGCGCCAAGCCGGCATCGATGGTGCAGGTGCGGGGCCAGGTCGCTTCGCTCGTCGATGGCGTGCTTGACACGCCGGCGCCCGGCTCGCCCGACGCCTATCCGGCCATCGCCGCTGCCATCGCCGCCTGCCACGCCAAGGGCGGTGGCCGTGTCGTCATCCCGAAAGGCGACTGGTATTGCGCCGGCCCGATCGTGCTGCGCTCGAACGTTCACGTGCACCTGGCGGCCGGCGCGCGCGTGCATTTTTCGGCCAACCCCGATCACTACGCGCGCCACGGCGCGCATGACTGCGGCGCCAACGGCAAGCTGGTGCTGTCGCGCTGGCAGGGCAACGATTGCCTGAACTATTCGCCGATGGTGTACGCGATCGACCAGCAGAACATCGCGCTGACGGGCGAGGACTGGACCAGCATCCTCAATGGCCAGGGCGGCGTGCCGTTCGAGCCGGGTTTCGCGCAGCAAGCCGAATGCTGGTGGGACTGGAAGGGCCGCGCCCAGCCCGGCCAACCCAAACGCAGCCGCACCGAGGTCGCCGCCAACCCGGCCAACGCGCCGCTAGACCGTGTCGTTCCCGGCATCGACGCGGACCTGCAGGCGAGCATCCAGGGCGAGGGAAACCGCTGGCAGACCGACTCGCGTTATCTGCCGGCGCTGTCCGAGGCCGGCGTGCCGGTCGAGCGGCGCGTGTTCGGCCACGGCCACTTTCTGCGCCCGTGCATGATCGAGCTGATTGGTTGCAGCAAGGTGCTGCTGCAGGGTTACCAGGTCAATGCGGCGCCGTTCTGGCTGCACCACCCGGTCGATTGCAAGGACCTCTTGATCCGCCGCGTGAACATGGAAAGCCTGGGTCCGAACAGCGACGGGTTCGATCCGGAAGCCTGCGACGGCGTGCTGGTCGACGCGTGCCAGTTCAATAATGGCGACGACTGCATCGCGATCAAGGCCGGCAAGAACAGCGACACACAGCATGGCCCGACGCGCAATATCGTCATCCAGAACTGCGTGATGAACAGCGGCCATGGCGGCGTCACCCTTGGCAGCGAGATGGCCGGCGGGATCGAATACGTCTACGCGCAGCAGCTCGATTTTCGCAACACGCACTGGAAGGACGATCCCCTGAACACGGCGATCCGGCTCAAGACGAACATGAACCGCGGCGGTTTTCTGCGCCATCTGTACGTGCGCGACGTGACGCTGCCCAATGGCGTGGCGCTTGAACCTGGCCTGTACAAGCCGCTGGCCGGCGCGCGCGACATCAAGCAACCGGTCGCCTCTGGCGCAGGCGCCATCGTCACGATCGATTGCGATTACGTGCCGGGCGACGACACGATGCGCAATCGCCCGCCGCAGGTGTCGGACATCGACATCCGCAACGTCCGCACGAAGAACGTCGACACGGGCAAGGGGCAATTCTCGTGCTACCAGGCGTTCGTGCTGCTCGGCCCCGTGGCGTCGAGCTTCAACGGTGCGCCAGGCACGGCGATCCCGCCGATCGCGCGCGTGCGCATCAGCGATTCGGACTTCGGCACACCCGTCAACACCGCGCAACCGTGGTTCGTGCACAACGCCGTGGACATCACGCTCGATAACGTCACCATCGGCGGCAAGCGGTACAAGCAGGTCCTGCACAAAAAGACCTGACTCGCAACAGGTCAGGCCAAATTTAAATATTTTTTAATTGGCCTGACCAAAATCGCAAGTTGTGTCATAGAATCTAAAAACTGGCCTGACCAGATAAATAAATGCAGCGCCGGTGGACCTTCCGTGTCCACCCCGATAAAAACGCATGGAGACAGAATGAACCAACACCCGCACCGCGCATCGCTGCGCAAACTCACCCTGTGCCTGCTCGGCACGGCCTCGGTATCCGCCATGTCGCTGGGCCCCGCGTTCGCGCAGGAAGTGGCCGCGTCACCGACGGGCACAGGCGCAGCGCAAACGGTGGTCGTCACGGGCCTGCGCGCCTCGCTCGAAAGCGCCCTGAACGCCAAGCGCCAGGAAAACGGCATCGTCGACGTCATCAAGTCGGAAGACATGGGCAAGTTCCCCGACACGAATCTGGCCGAATCGCTGCAGCGGGTGCCGGGCGTCGTCATCGACCGCGATGCGGGTGAAGGTCGTTCGATCACGGTGCGCGGTCTGGGCCAGGACTTTACGCGTGTGCGCATCAACGGTATTGAAGGTCTGGCCACCACGGGCGGCACCGACAGCTCGGGCGGCACCAACCGCGGCCGAGGGTTCGACTTCAACGTGTTCGCGTCTGAACTGTTCAGCGCGCTGACGGTGCGCAAGAGCTCCTCGGCCGACGTGGACGAAGGCTCGCTCGGCGCCACCGTCGACCTGCAGACGCTGCGTCCGTTCGACCTGAAAGGCTTCAACGCCACGGTGGCCCTCAAGGGCAAGTACAACGACGGCTCGGAGAAGACCGATCCGCGCGCGGCCTTCATGATTTCGGATACGTTCTTCGACCGCAAGGTCGGCGTGCTGGTCTCGGGTGCATTCTCGAAGCGCCGTGTGCTGGAAGACGGTTTCAGCACCGTGCGCTGGGATAACGGTCCGTCGTCGGGCGGCTGGTGCGCACCCCGAGGCGCCGCCGCCGCCAACCCCGCCAATTCGACGGCGACCACCTGCGGCCCGGCCGCACAGGGCGTCGCACGCCTGCCAAACACGCCGGAAAATCTGGCCGCTTACAACGCCGCCAGCAGCCCGGACAACTTCCATCCGCGCCTGCCACGTTATGGCCGCCTGACCCACGACCAGGATCGCCTGGGCCTGACCGCATCGGTGCAGTGGCGCCCGCAGCGCGGTACCCTGCTCACGTTCGACATGCTGTACTCGAAGCTGGACGCCACCCGTCAGGAAGACTTCCTGGAAGCGACCTCGTTCAGCCGCAGCGCCAGCCAGGGCGGCAAGCCGCAAATGAGCGTGGTGCAGGCCGAGTACGCGCCGAACGGCTCTCTGCTGTACGGCAAATACAATGGCGTCGACATCCGCTCCGAGCAGCGCTTCGACGAACTGAAGACCACGTTCACGCAGCCGACGCTGACGCTCGAACACAAGCTCACCGACACGCTGAGCATGAGCGCCCGCTATGGCCGCGCCAATTCGAAGTTCCGCAATCCGGTGCAGACCACGGTCACGCTCGACGCGCTGAACGTCGACGGCTACACGCTCGACTTCCGCAACGACGACCGTCGTCCGGTCATCGGCTATCCATTCGACCCGATGGGCAACCGTCTGGGCCTGGTCGGTGTACCGCAGGTGGCCAGCGGCACCCAGCCGTCGACGGTCGCCAACACGACCACCAGCGAGATCCGTACCCGGCCGCAAGGCACCGACAACGTCAACAACGTCGGCCAGTTCGATCTGGCGTGGGAAGCCAGTGACATCTTCACGATCAAGGGCGGCGTCAACAGCAAGAAGTACAGCTCGGACACCTACGAATTCCGCCGCGTGAACCAGAACGACACGATCTTCGCGCCGCCAGCAGGCGCCAGCGGGCTGACGACCAACCTGAGCGGCTTTGGCAGCAATCTGGGCCTGCCGGCCGGGAATGCAAGCGGCTGGGTCGTGCCGAACCTGCAGGCGATCGCTGCCGCCTACGACATCTACTGCAACTGCATCAAGAGTGGCCCTGCCGGCGGGCCGGGCGACTTCCGGCTGTCGTCGATCGAGAACGGCAACGCACGCGGCAACAACCGTTCGGTCACCGAGAAAAGCGATGGCCTGTACCTGATGGGCGAGTTCCGCTACGACCTGTGGAACATCCCGGTGCGCGGCAACGTCGGCGTACGCCACGTGAAGACGGATCTGTCGACGACCGGCTACCAGGCTGCCGGCGGCGGCACCGCGGTCACGGTCGACCACGACTACAAGGACACGCTGCCGTCGTTCAACCTGGCTGCGAACATCACCGACGAATTCATCGTGCGCGTCGGCGCCGCCAAGGTCATGACGCGCCCGCAACTGGGCTTCCTGTCGCCGGGCGGCAGCATCGCGACCACGGGCAATCTGTCGATCAACACGGGTAACCCGTTCCTGAAGCCGTTCCGTGCCAAGACCTTCGACACCAGCTTCGAGTACTACTTCAAGAACAAGGCGTTCGTCGGCGTGGGCCTGTTCCAGAAGAACATCGACACCTATATCCAGAGCCTGCGCACCAACGTGGCGTTCCGCGATTCGGGCCTGCCGCTGTCGCTGCTGCCGGCGAACTTCACGGGTGAAGAAGTGTTTGCGCTGACCACCCCGGTCAATACCGACGGCGGCAAGCTGAAAGGCTTCGAGATCAACTACCAGCAGCCGTTCACGTTCCTGCCCGGCTGGGGCAAGAACTTCGGCACGCTGCTGAACTACACCCGGGTCTCGTCGAAGATCGAATACCTGGTCTCGCCGACCAGCGACGCGCGCATCACGGACGACCTGCTGAACCTGTCGCCGAAAGCATGGAACGCCACGCTGTTCTATGACGATGGCAAGTTCAGCGCCCGCGTCTCGGCCGCGCAGCGCTCGGGCTTCGTGACCCGCGTGCCGGGCCAGAACAACAACGATGTCGAAGGCAAGAACGAAACGCTCAACGTCGACCTGTCGTTCTCGTACAAGGTCAACGAGAAGCTCGAGTTCACGCTCGAAGGCGTCAACCTGACCAACGAAGAAAGCGACCAGTTCATCAGCCGGGCGCGCAACAGCGTCGTCGTCAACAACGTCACGGGCCGCGAATATCTGTTCGGGCTGCGTTACAAGTTCTGACCGAACGCGTCCTCGCGTCCTTGGGCCCGCGCTTGCGCGGGCTTTTTTTCGTCCGCGCCTCGCGTGCCCTGGCGGCACGCCGGGCATCCGCCTGGCCTCAGGTACGCTACAATCTACGGCCCGCGACGCACGCGATTTTCTCCAACCTGCCAGCGAAAGACCCATGAGCACCTCGACCGAGATTGACAACGGCCTCCCCCTCGACATGACCATCTTCGGCGGGATGGGCGACCTTGCCATGCGCAAGCTGCTGCCCGCCCTGTACATGGCCTACCTGCACGGCAACCTGCCGGCATCGACCCGCATCCTGTCGACCGGCCGCCAGGACTATGACCGCGCGGCCTATCTCGCCTTCATCGAAGAGCATTCGCGCTCGTTCATCAGCGGCGACAACTTCAACGAGAAAAGCTGGGCCGGTTTCCTGGACCTGCTGGTCTACGTGAAGGTCGATGTCGCGGAAGCGCCGGTCTTTGACACGCTGCGCGACGTCTCGCGCGATGGCGCCCAGCGCGTGTTCTATCTCGCCACGGCGCCATCGCTGTTTACGATGATCTGCGACAAGCTCGCCGCCACCGGCCTGGTCGACGCCAACGCGCGTGTCGTGCTCGAAAAACCGCTGGGCCGCGACCTGGCCTCGGCCGTCGAGATCAACGAAGCGGTCGGCAAGCACTTTGCCGAATCCCAGATCTACCGCATCGACCATTACCTGGGCAAAGAGACCGTGCAGAACCTGATGGTGCTGCGCTTCGGGAACTCGATCCTGGAACCGCTGTGGCGCGCGCCGAACATCGCCAGCGTGCAGATCACGGTGGCCGAAGAAGTCGGCGTGGGCAGCCGCGCGGGATTCTACGACAGCGCCGGCGCGATGCGCGACATGGTGCAGAACCACCTAATGCAGCTTCTGTGCATCGTGGCGATGGAACCGCCAACGTCGCTCTCGCCCGATGCCGTGCGCGATGAAAAGCTCAAGGTACTGCGCTCGCTGCGCCGCATGGGTCTGGCCGATATCGCACGCGACACCGTGCGTGGCCAGTATTCGCGTGGCGTGAGCGGCAACCAGGAAGCCAAGGGCTATCACGAAGAAAGCAACGTGCCGGCCGACAGCCACACCGAGACCTTCGTCGCCCTGCGCGCCCACATCGATACCTGGCGCTGGTCGAAGGTACCGTTCTATCTGCGCACCGGCAAGCGCATGGCGCGCCGCTCGTCGAAGATCGTCATCGAGTTCGCCAATCCGCCGTTCCCGCTGTTCCCTGAGACGCCAGGCGGCGTGGCCAATCGCCTCGTCATCGAGCTGCAGCCCGAAGAAGCGATCAAGCTGCAGATCTTCGCCAAGCAGCCGGGCAGCGGCATGCTGATGCAGCAGGTCGCGCTGAACCTCGATCTGCAGTCGGCATTCGCGCAGCGCCGCGCTGAAGCCTACGAGCGTCTGCTGATCGACGTCGTGCGGGGCCGCCTGACGCACTTCATGCGCCGCGATGAACTCGAGGCGGCGTGGGAATGGGTCGAGCCGATCATCAACGGCTGGGAAACGCTGGGCGAAAAGCCGCATGCGTATGCGGCCGGTTCGTGGGGGCCGCCGGAATCGTTCGCGCTGCTGGCGCGTGACGGGTTTGGCTGGGTCGAGTAAGCGACTCGACCACCCACCGGCGCGGCTTCAAGCCGCGCCGGCTTCCAGATTGGCGCGCACGCGCGCCAGCAACGCCATCAAGCCGGCCTGCTCGTCCGTGTCCAGCCCTGCCAGGGCTATCTGTCCCAATGCGCCGCTTTGCCGGTGCAGTTCCTCACACACCGCCTGCCCTGCACTGCTCAGTGTCAGCCGAGTACTGCGCCGATCCGCTTCGTCGGCGGTTGCATCGAGCATCCCCGCATCGCGCAAGCCCTTGATCAGGCGCGCAACCTGCGCCTTGTCGCGGCCCGAATGCGCGACCAGATCGCTCTGCGTCGCCCCGGGATGACGGCCAAAAAATCGCAGCACCTTGATTTCCATGTGCGCCAGTTCGTACGAGCCGGCCTGTATGCCGTTGCGCAGGCCGCGCATTTGCTGCGAACGATACAGGTGCACGATCGCGTGCATCACCTCGAGCGCATCTTCGCCGCTTTTATGGTTGACTCTATCAACTTCTTTTTGCATAATGGTGGACGTTATCAACTAATTGATGGAGTGTAGCATGAGTGAAACCGACATCCCCACGATCGAACGCGTGCGCCACGACCTGAAACTGCGTGAGGTCACCGTGGCGCGCATCAAGCGCGTCAGCCCCGGCTTTGCCAGCATCACGTTCCAGGGCGAGGCGCTGGCCGACTTCACGTCGCTGTCGTTCGACGACCATGTCAAGTTCATGTTCAACGACGCCAGTGGCGAGCAGGTACGGCGCGATTACACGCCGCGCCGGGTCGACACCGACGCCCGCGAAGTCGACATCGAATTCGCACTGCACGGCCATGGCGGCGCAGCCGAGTGGGCGCGCAATGCGACCGTCGGCCAGCGCGCGATCATCGGTGGGCCGCGCGGTTCGATGATCCTGCCGCTGGCGATGGACTGGCACCTGCTGATCGGCGACGACAGCGCCCTGCCGGCCGTAACGCGCAGGCTCGAAGAATTGCCGGCAGGCGCGCGCGTCGTCGCGGTGCTGCTGGTGGATGCAGCGGACCGCCGCACGTTCGTCACTCGCGCCGATGCGCGCATCCACTGGGTCGACAGTGACGACGCGCTGTTGCAGGTGCTGAAGGCGTTGCCGTTGCAGGCCGGCGCCGGACTGGCCTGGGGTGGTGGCGAAGCGGCACTGATGGCGCGTGTGCGCCAGGTGCTGGTCGAGACGGGCATGCCACGGCAGGCCGCCAAAGTATCGGCCTACTGGAAGCGCGGCGTGGCCGACCATCACGAGCGCCTGGACTGACAGGGTAGCCGCTCAGCGCGGATAGGTGAACCCGGTGGCGATATCCATCGGCACCAGGCGTTTGCCATCGCGCACCATCAGGCGGTCGGGCGGCTCGTCGCCGGCCAGCGCGCCGGGTGTATTCAGCAAGCCTTCGCCCTGACGCACGAGCGGGTCGCTGCGTTCGTAGACGTTGCGGCAACCGGTGGCTTTCAACAGCGCCTGCACGACCGGCACCTTCCACATGTCGACACCGGCAGCGTTGAACTGGCAGATCAGGTAGCCGTCGGCGCCACCATACTGGTGCACCTGCAGGCCTGGCAAGCCATCCTTTTCACCATCGATCAACGCGATCAACGCCTGCGGATCGGCAGTGCGCAGCGTGGCGGCACGCTTGTCGATCGCCGCCTGCACGCGGCGCTTGATCATCGCATGATCGACCGGCTCGTCTTCGCGCAACGACCACATGCGCCCGACGATCTGCGACTTGGCATTGTAGGCGGCGCGGCCGATGAACTGGCGTGTCGACGTTTGCACGATGGCGGTGATGCCCGGCTTGTTGCGTTCGTGGCCCTTGCCGTCGACTTTTTCGACGGCCGACAGGTAGATCCACGGGTCGCCGGCGAGCAGGGCTTTTTCCTTGCCCTGCTTGATGGTGATGATGAGCATGTGTGACTTTCGTTTGCAGGACGGGGATGATACAGCAATCGCGCCCCCTCACTGCCCTTGAATAACGACCTCAGTCCACCGGCGTGGGCAGCGGCTGGCCGTCGAAGTGCGCCCGCAGATTGGCCACCGCCAGCGCGCCCATCGCGCGCCGCGCTTCGGCCGTGAAGCTGCCCACGTGCGGCGTCAGCACGACATTGTCCAGCGCCAGCAGCGGCTCCGGCACCTGCGGTTCGTGTTCGAACACATCCAGGCCCGCGGCGCCCAGCCGGCCATCCTGCAGCGCTGCCACCAGCGCCGCTTCGTCGACCACGGTGCCGCGCGCGATGTTGATCAGGGTGCCTGCAGGGCCCAGCGCCTCGAGGATGGCGCGGTCGATCATGCCCTGCGTATCGGCGCCGCCCGGCATGCACAGCACGAGCATGTCGCTCTCGTGCGCCAGCGCGAGAAGCGTCGCACTGCGCTGCGCGGGCGCCGGCCCGGGGCTACGCTGGTAGTAGCGGATCTGCAGCCCGAAGCCCTCCAGGCGCGCGGCAACGGCCTGGCCGATGCGCCCGAAGCCGACGATGCCGGCGACCTTGCCCTTCAGTGCGCGCGCCTGCACGTGCCCCAGCGGCGCCTTGGCCAGCCAGTCGCCGGCGCGCACGTAGCGATCGAGCACCGGCAGACGACGCACCGTCGACAGCAGCAGCAACACGGCGAAATCGGCCACGTCGTCGGTCAGCACGTCCGGCGTATTGGTCACGTGGATGCCCTTTTCAGCCAGCAGCGACAGCGGCACGGCATCGACGCCCACGCCGTGCACCGTCACGATTTCAAGCCGCGGCAGCTGCGCCACCAACGCTGGCGTAACGCCGACCGTGCCCGTGGTAAGCACGCCGCGGATGCTGCCGGCGATCGCGTCGAACGCGGCGTCGCCCGCCTGCGGGATTGCCTTCATGAAGTGACAGTCGAAGGCTTGCGCCACCTGTTCGCGCACGTCGTCCGACCAGACGCTGCCCAATACGAGAATGCTCGGTTTCATCGTTCAACACCCTGCCGTTTCGTCGTGGAAGATGGCCCGAGTATGCCAGAGGCGCGGCTCGACGGGCGCGGCGCAGGGTAGAATGCCGGGTTTTGCCACTGCATGAACGCCGCCGTGCACAGCCTCCCAGTCACCCCACCTAGCCCGCGTATCGCCTCGATTGACATCGTGCGCGGCCTCGTCATGCTGATCATGACGCTCGACCACGTCCGCGAAACCTTCTACCTGCAGCACCAGGTCAGCGACCCGATGGATGTCGCGAGCACCGACCCGGCCCTGTTCTTTTCGCGCCTTGCCGCGCACTTCTGCGCGCCGATGTTCGTGTTCCTGACCGGCCTGTCGGCCTGGCTGTATGCCAATCCCGCGAGCGGTCCGCGCAGTGCGACGGGGTTTCTGGCCAAACGCGGCGCCTTCCTGATCCTGCTCGAAATCGTCGTCATCAACTTCGCCTGGACTGGCACGTTCACGCCGCACACCGTGTATCTGCAGGTGATGTGGGCGATCGGCCTGTCGATGCTGGCACTGGCCCTGCTGCACCGCCTGCCCCTGCTGCTGCTGGCGGCCATTGGCGCGGCGATCGTGGCCGGCCACAATGCACTGACCGGCGTGGCGTTCGCGCCGGATACGTGGGCCGCCAGTGCCTGGACGATTCTCGAGCAGCGCGGCAACCTGATGGACGACCCGGTGCGGGTGCGCATCAGTTATCCGCTGCTGGCGTGGATCGGCGTGATCCTGCTCGGTTACGCCTGCGGCCCGCTGTATGCGCGTGGCATGCCCGCCGCGCTGCGCCAGCGCTGGCTGATGCTGGCCGGCGTGGCGTGCCTGCTGCTGCTGGCGGTGCTGCGCACCTGGAACGTGTATGGCGAGCCGCTGCCATGGACGCCGCACGATACCTTTCTGCGCAGCGCGATGTCGTGGCTGAATTTCACGAAGTACCCACCCTCGCTGGACTTCCTGCTGCTCACGCTCGGCGTGGGCGTGCTGGTGCTGGCCTGGATCGAGCGCATCGACGCCGGCTGGGTACGGGTCGCGGCCGTGTTCGGCGGCGCGCCGCTGTTCTTCTATATCGCGCACCTGTATCTGCTGCTGGTGGCGCAGCGGGTTGCCGCGTTCGTGCTGGACCTTCCGCGCGTCGATGTCGGGCACGTCTGGCAGGTCTGGCTCGGCTCGGTCTTGCTGGCGGCGCTGCTGTACTGGCCAACGCAGCGATTCGGACGCTACAAGCGCGAAAGCGGCAAGGCCTGGGTCAAGTACCTGTAGCTACCGGCTGCAATGTCGGCATGGCGATTGCCGGCCCGGGTGGTAGCGAGCGCAAACCCCATGGCGATTCCTGCACGCCCCGATTGGCGCAGATCGCCAGAGCAGGTAAAGTGCCATGGTCGCCACTTCGATGGGATCGCCATGTACGCCAGCAACTGGACTACCCTGGGGCCGCAGCAGGTACAAGCCCTCAAGAATATGGACCGCAGCCGCCAGGAACGCGGCCGGCAACTCGAGCAGGCCGGTCACGGTCCGCAGGAAACACCGTACACGGTCATCCTGGCCGAAACGGGCCTGCAACTGCGCCGCTACGACCCCGCCGCCGCGGGCGGGCCGGCGGTACTGCTGGTGCCGGCGCCAATCAAGCGGGCCTATATCTGGGATCTGGCGCCCGCCATCAGCGTCGTGCAGCGCTGGCAGGAGCGCGGCTACCGCGTCTACCTGGCCGAATGGCTGCCGATGCCCGATGGCGATCCGGCCGTCGGCCTGGCCGATTACGGCGATCGCATGCTGGCGAGCTGTCAGCGTGCGATCCAGGCGGACTGTGGCGAGGCCAGCTTGACGGTCGTCGGCCATTCGCTGGGCGGCATCCTGGCGGCAATCTACAGCGCCATGCATCCCGAGCACGTGACGGCCACAGTGCTGCTCGAGTCGCCGCTGCGGTTCGCGCACGGCGCCTCGTGCTTTGCGCCGCTGGTCAAGGCCACGCCCGACGCGCGCCACATCGCCGACACTTTCCACCACGTGCCGGGCGCGTTCCTCAACATGATGAGCGCAATGGCCGAGCCGCAAGCGTTCGGCTGGGAGCGTGCCACCGACCGCTGGCTGTCACTGTTCGATCCGAAGGCGCTGGCCACGCACATGCAGGTCGAGCGCTGGAGCCATGACGAATTCGCGTTGCCCGGCAAGCTGTTCGTCGACATCGTCGAGTCGCTGTATCGCAACGACGATTTCATGGCTGGCCGGCTCGCCATCAACGGCCGCACCATCGGCCCTGCCGACCTGCGCTCGCCATTGATCAGTGTCGTCGACTTTCGCAGCAAGGTCATTCCACCAGCCGCCGTGGTGCCTTTCCACGAGGCGACCTCGAGCGAGCGCAAGCAGGTGCTGCAGTACCATGGCGACATCGGCGTGAACCTGCAGCATGTCGGCGTGCTGGCCGGTCGCAGCGCGCATGCCACGCTGTGGCCCACCATCTTCGACTGGCTCGGCGCGCCGGCAACCTCAGGCGCTTGATCCGCGGGCAGCGGCGCGCCCTGCGCCGCTGCTGCTTCCTGTCCACCGCCACGACTATCACTGGCACCTGTTCCAGTGACGCCATCGGTCATCACTCGAGCTGCCTCCCACCTGGTCTGCATTTCCATTGTTCAATAACAAGTTGACACCCTTAGATGAGAATAGTTATCATTACGGGTAATCAGCCATGTGGCCATGGCTGGCGCAGATCATCCGGATCCCGGGTAGTCGCCTTCCGTACCAATCACGAACAACAGGAAACAACGATGGAAAAGCTGGTTCGCCCTGCCGGGCATCTTCACTTGACGACACTGACGGTCTGCGTGGGCCTCGCCCTGCCGCTACTGGCCCAGGCACAGTCCACCGACGCCGGCACCACGTCGATGCCGCAAGTGCAAGTGCAGGCCCAGAAGCTGGGCGACGCCGTCGGCTCGTACACCATCGGTCGCACCCGCACCGCCACGCCACTGGACATGTCGCTGCGCGACACGCCGCAATCGGTGTCCGTCATCACCCAGCAACGTATTGAAGACCAGGGCCTGCTCACCATCACCGACGTCGCCAACAACGTTACCGGCGTCTCGGTCAACCAGTACGAAACCCACCGCGCCAGTTTCACCGCGCGTGGTTTCGAAGTGACCAATCTGCAGATCGACAATATCCCGACCACCTGGGATGCTGCCTGGAGCGCCGGCGAAGTGCTGGGCAGCCTGGCCCTGTATGACCGTGTCGAAGTCGTGCGCGGCGCCACCGGCCTGATGACCGGCGCCGGCACCCCATCGGCCGCGCTGAACCTGGTGCGCAAGCGCGCGTTCAGCAAAAAGCTCGATGGCACGATCGAGGCCACCGTTGGCCGCTGGGACAAGCGCCGCATCATGGCCGACGTCTCGACGCCGCTGAACGAATCGGGCAGCATCCGTGGCCGCGCCGTAGCGGAATACAGCGCTGGCGACAGCTGGGTGCAGTATCTGGAAAACAAGGACCGCACCATCTACGCTACCGTCGAAGCCGACATCGGCCGCGACGGCACCTTCTCGACCGGCTTCTCGCGCCAGAAAATGAGTCCGCGCGGCTCGATGTGGGGCGGCCTGCCATACCGCTACAGCGATGGCTCGGTCATCGACTGGGACCGCTCAAAAACCACCGCCGCCCCGTGGGCCGGCTACGAAAACCAGTACGACAACTTCTTCGCCGACTACGAGCACCGCTTCGCCAACGGCTGGAAGCTGCGCCTGACCTACACTGACGCAACGCGCGACGGGGACTCGCACCTGCTGTACCTGTCGGGCGTGCCGGATCGCGTGACGGGCTCGGGCCTGAATGCCTTCACGGGTTCATACGTGATCCAGACCAAGCAGAAGGATTTCGGCGTCCACACGAGCGGGAAGTTCACACTGGGCGAGCGCCAGCACGAAGCCGCCTTTGGCTACCTGCATGCAAAGACCGACTTCAGTTCGAACAACCGGCTGGCGAACTACGGGACCGCAGACCAGACCGTGGCCAACATCAACAACTGGAACCCGGCTTCGTACCCGACGCCGACGTTCGGCCCGCAAGCGTTCTATGAAGGCAGCGAAACCACCCAGCAAGGCCTGTACGGCATGGCGCGCTTCACCTTGACCGACCGCCTGAAGGCCGTCGTCGGTGCACGCGTGACCAAGTATGAAAAACAAGGCGGTGGTCTGTACACGCAGGCCTACTCGCTCAAATACGACAACGAGATCACGCCGTATGCCGGCCTGGTGTTCGACCTGAACGACACCTACTCGCTGTACGCCAGCCACACCAGCATCTTCGAGCCGCAGAACCTGAAAGACTTCGCGGGCAATATGCTCGACCCGATCGAGGGCAAGGCCAACGAAGCCGGTATCAAGGGCGAGTTCTTCGACCGCCGCGTGAATGCGTCGCTGGCCGTGTTCCACCTGAAGCAGGACAACCTGGGCCAGGTAGCCGGTCGCATCGATCGCGACGGCGCATCCGGTCCGCTGCTGGAAGAGAACTATTATCGCGCCGCCAGGGGCGCCACCAGCAAGGGGATCGAGCTGGATGTCTCGGGCGAGATCGTCTCGGGCCTGAACGCCAGCATCGGCTACGCGATCTTCCGCGCCAAGGATGCAGGCGGTGTCGATTTCAATTCGATCTATCCGCGCAAGACACTGCGCGCGTTTGCGAGCTACCGCCTGCCGGGCGAATGGAACAAGCTGACCGTCGGCGGCGGCGTGAACTGGGAAGGCAGCACCTACACGATGGACGGCACCGTGGCCCCGGGGATCGATGGCCGCATGGAGCAGGCATCGTATGCGCTGGTCAACCTGATGGCGCGCTACGAGTTCAACAAGCAGTTGTCAGCCCAGCTGAACGTCAACAACGCAACCGACAAGAAAATGTTCGCGATGTTCTCCGCCTACAACCAGTTCACGTACGGCGCACCGCGCAACACATCGCTGACGCTGCGCTACCGCTTCTGATGGGGTGACGCGGCCAGTCAGCGCGTCGCCATGGCCCCGACCGCACTGAGCCAGGCGCACTGTTCCGAGGCGGCGAATCCTTTCAGAAAAGCACGGCGCACCGAGCCTGCCGCGATGCAGGCCGAAACGTGCTTCGAATGGCGTTCGGCCCCGCTTAACTTGCGCACCCAGCCGCGAAACGGGATCAGCCCCTCGGCCGTGCGCTGCAGCGCGCCCAAGGCCTGGTCCTGCACCAGCGACGACGCGCGGCGCGCCAGCGACGGGTCTGCCGGCGACACCGGCGCGTCGAGGTCGGCGCCAAGCACCTCATCGAGCTCGCGGATTTCCAGCGAGATCGCCACGCAGTTCTGGCCGAACGGCACCTGGTACGGGTTCTCCCGTGCTGCCAGCAGCACCGCTGGAATATCTTCTTGCGCGACGTTCAGATCGGTCAGTGGTACGGTCGCCGTCGTCCCGATCCGGGTCGCGGTCAACGACGCACAACCGGACAGCGCGATCACCACAATCAGCACAATTGGCGTGCCAACGGCGGCGAAGTTGCAGGTGAAGCAACTACGATGCGTGGTCATGTCTGGATTATTTCTGGGAGGAAAGGAATTCAACTCTACCGAGTACGGCGCAGCCTGCCAGCACGCACATCAATCGTGCGCAGTAAAATGAACGACAATTGTCAAATCAGGAGTCACACATGAAACGAACCGCACTCGTCGTTGGTGTTACCGGTATTGGCGGCAACCACGCCGCGCGTGAACTGCTGGCGCAAGGCTGGGATGTGATTGGTCTGTCGCGCCGCGCACCGCGCGACCTGCCGCAGGTGCGCCACATCGCCGCCGACCTGCTCGACCCTGCCGCGCTGGCTGCTGCACTGAAGGATGTTGCCCCGACCCACGTTTTCATCACCACCTGGATGCGCCAGGACACCGAGGCGGAGAATATCCGCGTCAACGCCGCACTCGTGCGCAATCTGCTGGATGCGCTGACGTCGCACAAGAGCGTACGCCATGTCGCCCTGGTCACGGGCCTGAAGCATTACCTGGGGCCGTTTGAAGCGTACGCCAGTTCGGGGACGCTGCCCGACACGCCGCTGCGCGAATCGCAGCCGCGCCTGGCGCTCGAGAATTTCTATTACGCGCAGGAAGATGAAGTCTATGCTGCTGCCGAGCGCGACCGCTTCACGTGGACCATTCACCGCCCGCACACCGTTATCGGCCTGGCAGTTGGCAATGCGATGAACCTGGGCACCACGCTGGCCGTGTATGCGACGATCTGCAAGGAGACGGGCCGCCCGTTCCAGTTCCCCGGCTCAGCCGCGCAGTGGAATGGCATGTCCGATGTGACCGATGCCCGCATGCTGGCCAAGCAGCTGGTCTGGGCCGCTGACACCGACGCGTCGCGCAACGAAGCCTTCAATATCGTCAATGGTGACGTGTTCCGCTGGAGCTGGTTGTGGCCAAAGCTGGCCGCGTTCTTCGGCGTCGAGGCGGCGGATTTCAATGGCACCGTGCAGCCACTCGAAGCGGCGATGGCACACGATGCGCCACTGTGGCGCGACATCGCGGCGCGCCACGGCCTGGTGGAAGCCGATCTGGATCGCCTGGCTTCGGCCTGGCATACCGACCTCGATCTGGGCCGGCCGCTGGAAGTCATGACCGACATGAGCAACAGCCGCCGCCTTGGCTTCACGGCCTATCAGGCCACCGATGCATCGTTCTTCGACCTGTTTGAACGCCTGCGCGCAGAACGTCTGATCCCGTAATCAACACGCTAGGCGCGGCCGCTCGTATTGCGGTCGCACCGTAACGTTATGTTCAAGCAACCGCGGCGAGACGCAGCGGCGCGGCGCCAGGCGCGATGCGCCCTTGCCGGCTTGTCTCGCCACTGCCGTTGGCAAGCCGGAACTGGCCCACCAGGCTGGCCAGACCGGATGCCTGCGCCTGCAGTTCCTGCGACGCGGCGGATGCTTCTTCAACGAGCGCGGTGTTCTGCTGCGTCATGCCATCCATTTCGCCGATCGCGTTGCTCACTTCGCCCAGGCCGACGCTCTGCTCGGCGCTGGCAGTCGAGATATCGCCCATGATTTCGGTCACGCGCTGGACGCTCTCCATCAGGTTCTGCATGGTGCTGCCTGCGCGCTGGACCAGTTCAGAACCCGTGTCCACCTTGCCAACTGAGTCTTCGATCAGGACCTTGATTTCCCTGGCGGCGCTCGCCGAGCGCTGCGCCAGATTGCGTACTTCACTGGCCACGACGGCAAACCCGCGCCCTTGTTCCCCTGCCCGCGCCGCTTCCACCGCAGCGTTGAGCGCCAGGATGTTGGTCTGGAACGCGATGCCGTCGATGACCGAAATGATGTCGACGATGCGCTTGGACGACGCATTGATCGACGCCATCGTATCCGTTACCTGCAGCATGACCGCGCCGCCTTCCTGCGAGACCGAGGACGCCGACTGCGCGAACGTGTTGGCCTGGCGTGCATTGTTGGCGTTTTGCTCGACGGTCGTGGTCAGCTCTTCCATGGCAGAAGCAATGCGTTCCAGTGACGACGCCTGTATCTCGGTGCGTGCGGCCAGATCGCCGCTGCCTTCGGCGATTTCTGACGAGGCACTGGCGATGGCATCGGTTCCATGGCGCACCTTACCGACGATCGATGCGAGGCTGTCGCGCATGGTTTTCACCGAGAACAGCAGGCTTGTGCTGTCACCGCTGCGCACATCCACATTTGTGGCAAGGTCGCCTGCGGCGATCAGATTGGCAATTTGCGCAGTATAGCCAGGCTCGCCACCCAGCTGTTTAAGCAACAGGCGCTTGATGGCGGTCGATATGACGACACTCAGCACGAACGCTGCGATGGTCAGCCCGATCACCCAGTTACGGGCGGCAGCTTCAGCGTGTTCGGCTGATGCGTCCGCGTCAGCCAGCTCACGTTCGGCGTTGGCGACGAGCACCGCAATGTCTTTCACGATCTGATGGCGCAGCGGGCTGCACTCTTCGACCAGGAATTTTCCGAACGCCTCCATCTGGCCCGCTTCACGGAACTTGCGTGGTTTTTCCAGTGCAGTGGCCATTGCCAGCAATCCTGCGCGCACCTTGTCGAACTGGGGATCGCCGGCAAATGCGGGCGTCATGCCCTCGAGCGCGTCGAGATACATCTTCTTTTGCTCATCGACCAGCTTGAGCTCGTTGGTGGCTTGCTCTTCGCTGGTAAAGATATAAGCATTGCGCGCTGCCAGCCCTGTCTGCGCCAATGCTTCGCGGGCGATGTACAGTGGCTTGAGGTGCTCCTGGTTGACGCGATGCAGCTCCTTCGTTGCATCGTGAATCGCCGTCAAGCCGAAGATGGCAAATGAGCCGAGTAACAGCATCAAAGCGGTGACCAGACCGAATCCCAGCATGAGTTGCGTGCCGATTTTCATGTTCTTGAATGCGTTCATTTATTGCCTCGAAAGGGTTCTGCTAGTTGATGTCAACGCTGCGATGGGCACGCTTGCCCTGTCGATACAGGCGTCAGTGTAAGCAAGAATTCTCGGCAAAACGCCATCCGGTGTACATAAAGAACCTGTCGTTGCCTTAAAACAACATAACGTCAGGCCTACTTGTGGGTGCGATTTGCATTCGAAAAAATGACCATCACCGGGCGCGCTCCAGCATCACCCCGGCCATGCGGTTGCGACGACATGGCTCATGGTGCGGTGTTCACTTGATGCCCTGTCGAACCGGTGTGTCTCTGGCACACGACAACAGGTTGCATCGAGCTCAAATTACCCGAAAGTGATAAAATATTTCCACTGCACAATAAATATGATCAAGAAAATATTATTTTTGATCTCTACTCTTCATGACCGATCTCGCCGACATCGCCCAATGGCGCGTCCGTATTTTTGCCTCCCTGATGTCGACCTTGCGGGTACTGGCAATCATCGGCGTGGTGCCCAGCGCGGCGCTGGCTGTGTATCGGGGCGCGCTCGCAGTTGCACTGATGGATGCCGTCGCACTGGCCTGGATCCTCGTCATCTGCCGCATCAAAACGCTCGACTACAAGTGGCGTGCCCTGAATTACCTGGTCATGCTGTTCAGCGCCGCGGTATGCACGATGATGACCGTCGGGCCCCTGGGGTTGTTGTACCTTCTGGCGGCGCCGGTCATGTCGGTCATTTTATTGGGCGTACGCGCCGGGCTGGTCATGGTGGCCCTTGGTGCGGCATCGATGATGGTGCTTGGCCTAACCGGCTACAGCCATTTCCCGATAGACAACGCCGATGCCAATTCGTTTGGCACCGTTGCGATCTTTACATTGAACTATGCCTGCGTGGGTGCATTCATCACGCTCACATGCGGCAAGCTATTAAAAGGATTGTCTGCATCGCTGGACGGCCAGCGCTTTGTGGCCGAAGCCCTGGCCGAGCGGCAGGCCGCCTTGAGTGCCTCGAACGACGATTTGCGCCTGACCTCAGCAGCATTGGCCGGACTGAACGATATGGTCTTGATCGCCAAAGTTGCCCCCGAGGGAAGCCCGAAGCACCCGGTCATTTTTGCCAACGCAGCGTTCGAGCGCCGCAGTGGTTACCGTGCAGATGAGATCATCGGGCGCAGCCTGCGCGTACTGCACGGGCGCGATACGGACGTGGCGGTCGCCAACAACATCGCTGAAGCGATGGCCCGGCAGGAGCCGGTCGCGGGTGAACTCATCCACTACACCAAGTTCGGCGAACCGTGCTGGATCGAAGTGGAGATGGTGCCGTTTGCCAATCAGAGCCGGGAGGTCACCCATTGGGTCGCCGTGGGACGCGACATTACCGAACGACGTCGCTCGGCCGATGCCATCCACCAGCTGGCATTTTTCGACGTACTGACTGGCTTGCCGAACCGGCGCCTGCTGATGGAACGGCTGGACCTGATGGTAGCGCGCACGCATGCGGGCGACGGCATGGGCGCGGTGCTCTACATTGACCTGGACAATTTCAAGCACGTCAACGACGCGCGCGGCCACGCAACCGGTGACGCCGTTCTGCGCCATATCGCCGCATGCCTGTCACGTGCCGTACACCCCAAGGATACGGTGGCGCGCCTCGGTGGCGACGAATTTGTCGTGCTGGCCGAACATCTGGACTGCATGAGCGGCAGTGCCACCGATGCCGCCCTGGCGCTTGCCGGCAGGGTACGCGCGGCCATGACCGAAGGCGTCCTCATCGACGGCCAGTTGTATCAGCTCACTGGCAGTATCGGTGTCGCCCTGCCAACGAAGCCAGGCCATACAGTGCCGGATCTGCTGCGCGAAGCGGATACGGCGATGTATCACGCCAAGGACAGCGGACGTGATGGGGTGGCGCTGTTCGAGCCTGGGATGCTGGCCGACGCCGAGAACAAACTGATCCTGGAGCGCGACCTCGCCCATGCGATCGTCAACGATGAACTGGCATTACATCTGCAACTGCAGGTAGACCACGATGGGAAGCCCATCGGGGCCGAGGCCCTGCTGCGCTGGCGTCGGGCGGACGGTGCGCTGGTGCCGCCGGACGTGTTCATCCCGGTGGCCGAAGCATCCGGCCAGATCGTGGCGCTCGGCGCCTGGGTGTTACGCCAGGCCTGTCTGACCTGGTGCGAGCTCGACCGGGTGGGCCACGCACTGCCGCTGTCGATCAACATCAGCCCACGCCAGTTCCGCGAGCCGGATTTCGTGTCACAAGTAAAGGCGATCATCGGCGCGTCCGATGTACCGCCACAGCAGTTGATCTTCGAAGTGACCGAAGGCCTGCTGGTCGACGATCTGGACCTGACGATTGCACGCATGAACGAGCTGGCGCAGTTCGGCATCCGCTTTTCAATCGACGATTTCGGCACCGGTTACTCGAACCTGGCCTATCTGCGGCGCATGCCGCTGTACGAGCTCAAGATCGACAAGAGTTTCATGCGCGATATGCCGCACGACATCAACGGCACCGCGATTGTCCAGTCGATCCTGGCCATGGCGGGCCATCTCAAGTTGCGCGTCGTTGCCGAAGGTATCGAAACGGCTGAGCAGGCGCACTTTCTGACCGAGCATGGCGGCCCGTGCATGCAAGGCTACCTGTTCTGCCGGCCAATGGCGCTGGCCGATCTGCTCGAGCGCATGATGGCGTCCCGGCAGGCCCCCGCCGGGCTGGAGGTCGTCGCCAGCTGCTGAACGTCGCTGACGGTCTCGACCGTCAGCTGTCAAGCCACGCGGCCACTACCAGCGCAGCGTCTCCAATGGGCATTTTGCTCTACACTTCGTACCGCCCCTCTGCACCAGCGCCGGCGCCTGCTTCGCGCGCTTGGGCCATGGGCGCGCACCGCCTCAACAACCTGGCATCAATCCGCGAATGGAGATCTGGAAAACATGAATTCAAGCATGCTCGGCCTTGCCACCACTTTCTCGCTCACCCTGCTCGCGTTCGCCGCCCCGACGGCCGCAAACGCACAGGCCAGCGCAACCGCGACGAGCAACCTGCCGTTCGAGGTCAAGCCGGTCGGCACATTCAACAACCCATGGGCAATGGCATTCCTGCCTGACGGCAAAGTGCTGGTGACGCAGAAGGAAGGGACGCTGATCCTGTTCGATCCTGCAACCGGTACCAGAAAGACCGTGTCCGGCACACCGACCGTCAGCAGCAAGGGCCAGGGCGCGCTCATGGACATCGTGCCTGCGCCCGACTTCGCGGCCAGCAAGGTGCTTTACTTCAGCTACTCCGAAGCGGGTAGCGGCGCCGACACCCGCGTCATGCTGGCCATGGCGACACTGGATCAGGCAGGCGGCGCACTCAAGGATAACAAGGTGATTTTCCGCGGCCAGGATGCGTCGACCGGCGGGCACTATTCGGGTCGGATCGGCTTCTCGCCCGATGGCAAGTACCTGTTCTTTACCAGTGGCGACCGCCAGCTGTTCGACCCGGCGCAGGACCCTAAATCGACGCTCGGCAAGGTGCTGCGCCTGAACCTCGACGGCACGCCAGCATCTGGCAACCCGCTTGCGGCGAAGGGGTTCAACCCAGCCGTCTGGTCGTATGGCCACCGCAATCTGCTGGGCGTGGCCTTCGACAGGCAGGGGCGCCTGTGGGAAATGGAAATGGGCCCGCGCCATGGTGACGAGATCAACCTGATTAAGCCAGGCCTGAACTACGGCTGGCCGATCGCATCGAATGGCAGCCACTATGACGGCCGCGACATCCCCGACCACAAACCGGGCGACGGCTTCGAAGCCCCGAAAGTGTTCTGGGATCCGGCCATCTCGCCAGGCGGCCTCGCCTATTACGATGCGGACCTGTTCCCGAAGTGGAAAAATTCCCTCTTCATCACCGGCCTCTCGGGCAAATCGCTGGACCGCATCGCGCTCGACGGCGAGAACGCGAAGAAGGTAGACCACTGGGACATGGGCGAACGCATCCGCGCCGTTCGCACCGGGCCGGACGGCGCAGTATGGCTGCTGGAGGACGGTCCGCGCGGCAAGCTCCTGATGCTGACACCGAAAAAGTAAAACCAGCGGCAACAGCGGGCCGCAGGCCTGCCCGTTGTTACCCTATGGGTTGTTCACGCAGGCCAGCGTGCCGCCGGCCACCTGGCTGCGCACGCCGGCCGAGATCGCCGCAGCGAGCTTGGCCAGCGCGGCGCGGTGGCCCGCAACCAGTGCCTCGTACCCAGGTTCCACGGTTTCCTGGAACACGCTGCGGCAAGTCTGCACCGAGCCGCCATCGACCTTGCGCACGTTCCAGACCGCGTCGATCAGGGCATAACTGCCCTCCTTCGACTCGAACCGCTGGATGTTCGCGCCAATGCGGTACAGCGTGCTGCCGGTCGGGGCCGGATTGCGGTACACATCCACACCACCCAGATTGGCTGCAATCCCCAGTGACAGACCGGTGGTGATTTCATCGGCGAGCGGACCGGCCCAGCGGTGATGTTCCATCAGCTCGATCTTGCCGGCCTCGCCCGCCACCATCAGCTGGGGCCGGCGCACCTGCGCGGGAATCGTCACCGGGCGCATTTCGAAGAACAGCGGCGCGCTGGCCGCTGCCGGCGGCACGACCGTGGCCGCGCCACCGCTGAGCGTATAAAACTGGTCGGTCGGCGTGCTCGAGCACCCGGCCAGCAGCAGCGGGGCCACCAGCGCCGCGCCAGTCAGTGCGCGGCGCGCCTGGATAAACAGCGTCATTCTTTTTTCTCCTGAGGTTTGCCGCGAATGAGGGACTGCGGATTGCGTTCGAGGTAATCGGCCAGCGCATCGATCTTGGCCATCGTGTCGGTCACCGACTGCAGCGCCTTGCGCAGATCGGACTGCAGCGGCGCATCCTGCGCCAGCACGCTTTCGGCGCTGGCGAACGTGGCCTTGGCGGCGTTGAGTGTCTGCTGCATTTCGGGCAGCACCTTGCCATCGATCCGTGCCAGTGTCGCATTCGCCTGCTTCAGCGTCAGGTTCAGGTTCACGCCAATCTCGTCGAACGGAATCTTGTCGAGTTTGCCCGCGATGCGCGAAATCTGGCTTTGCAGCTCATCGAGCTGGCCAGGCACCGTCGGCAAGACCAGCAGGTCGCCCTGCGCAGCGATCGTTGCCTTGCGCGCGTTCGGGAAGAAGTCGAGCGCGATGTACAACTGACCCGTCAGCAGGTTACCGTTGCGTAGCTGCGCACGCAGGCCGCGGCCCACCATCGCGGTCAACGCGCGCAGGCCGCCGTCTTCACGCTCCATTGCCGCCATGAAGCCTTTGCCGAGACGCCCCGGATACAGGTCGACCGTGATCGGCATGGTGAATTTCTGGCGCTCGCGATCGAACTCGATGCCGACCGCCCGCACTTCGCCCAGCGCCACACCGCGAAAATCGACGACCGCGCCCGGCGACAGTCCGCGCAGCGACTGGTCGAAGTACACCACGGCCGTGACCGCCGGTCCGTCGGGCGGGCGCAGCGCGGCGCTGCGGTCTTCGGACAGCAGGAAGCGCGTGCCGGCCGGCGCCGGCGTTACCGGCTTGCGGTCGTCGGCCGATTCGAACGCGATGCCGCCGGTGGCCAGCGCCGCCAGCGATTGGGTATTGAGTTTCAGGCCGCTCGCATCGAGGCGCAAATCGACGCCGCTGGCATGCCACCAGCGCGAATCCGGGCCCACGAGGCCGATGTAGGGTTGCTCGACGAAGACCGACATGTCGATACCGTGCCCGGCTTTGTCGAGCGCCACCGATGCCACCTGCCCCACGCGCACGCGCTTGAAGTAGACGGGCGAACCGGGCGCCACCGAACCGAGCGTCTCGGCGTGCAGCTTGTATTCGCGGCCTTTCAGGCCAATCGGGATCGGCGGCGCCGTTTCCAGGCCCGTGAAGCTGTTGGTCGTGTCTTCTTTCACGCCGGGCGCCGCGCCGATGTAGGGGCCGGACAGCAGCGTGCCCAGGCCCGAAACGCCGCTGGCGCCGATTTGCGGCTTCACGACCCAGAAGCGCGAGTCGATGGCGGTGAAGCGGTCAGCCTCCTTGGCCATCTCGATCTTGGCCACGACACGGTTGCCGTCTTCGCCCAGCGTCACCGAAACAACGCGGCCAATGTCGACGTCCTTGTACTTGACCTTGGTCTGGCCCGCCTCGAGCCCTTCACCGCTGGAGAAATACACGTACACGGTCGCACCCTTGTTGGTGACCCAGCTGACCACCTGCCAGGCGCCGATCAGCGCGGCAAGCACGGGAATCATCCAGATCAGCGATGGCAGCCAGCGGCTCGGGCGGTCGATGGCGGGCGAGGCAGCCAGCGGCGCCGATGGCCCCACGGGTGGTTCCGGCGGGGTTGGCGGCGGGGTGGCGGATGGTGTTGCGCTGTCCTGCTCAGACATGTGGTTCTCCGTTCGATTCAATAGGGTCCCAGATCAGGCGCGGGTCGAACTGGTGCGACGCGACCATGGTCACGATCACCACGCAGCCAAACGCGATCGCGCCCGATCCGGCCGTGATCACCACCAGCGCATCGAAGCGCACCAGCGCGACGGTCAGGGCAACCACGAAAATATCCAGCATCGACCAGCGGCCGACGAATTCAATGGCGCGATACGCGCGCGTGCGCGCCATCGGCGCCGTGCGCGAGCGGGCCTGCGCGGTGGCGTTGAGCCAGGCCAGCGCCGCGAGTTTGGACACCGGCACCACGATACTGGCAATGAAAATGATGATCGCCAGGCCCTTCGACCCGGTGTTCCAGAACAGCACGACACCGCTCATGATCGTGTCGCCTTCCGTCCCCCCGATCGAGCGGGTGTACATCACGGGCAGCATGTTGGCGGGAATGTAGAGCAGCGTGGCAGCCAGGAGCATGGCCCAGGTCCAGCCGACGCTATTGGGAATCCGGCGATGCAGCGCCGCGCTGCAGCGGGCGCAGCGATCGGTGCCGTCGCGCGACGGGCAGGTGTGGTTCACCAGGCCGCAGGCGCTGCACGAGACCAGCACCGAATCGGCTTCGGGAAGCGTAGTGGTCTGGCGCGCCGGGTCGGATTTGCGCAGCGGCGCCAGGCGGTCGGCCAGAGCCCACAGCGCTTTCGGTTCGTAGCGCATGACGAGCGCGCACAGGATCGTGAGTATGCCGAAGGCAAACAGCGCCGGATGCGGCTCTACCCGCGCGAGGCTGGTCATCTTGATCACGGTGATCAGGATGCCGATCATGAGCACTTCGGTCATCGCCCAGTGGCGCGCGCCCTGGACGGTGCGCAGCACGAGATTGAAGCCGGGCACGCGCACGCCCCGGGTCAGGCCGAGCGCCACGTAGAAGAGTGACACGAGTTCGATGCCAGGAAAGATGATGGCGCAAAAAAAGACCATGGCCGCAATGACCTGGTCTCCCGCGCCCCATAGCACGGCCACGGCCTGGTACAGCGTGGCGCCCGAGAGCATGCCGCCCATTTCGAGCGTGACGATGGGGAACCACTGCGCCAGCAGGAACACGAAGACGGCGCCCAGCGTCAGTGCGGCCAGCACTTCGGCCTGGCGCGCCGGGCTGTCCTTGTGCCAGCGGTACAGCTCGTGCTGGCAGCGGCTGCAGCTGGCACGCTCGCAGGCGGCCAGCGGCCGCCAGTGATACAGGCTGCCACAGTCATGACACGCGACCAGTTGATCCGTTTTCACCCACTCCCCTCATACCAGTGCTTTTACACTAGGTATTATGACCGAGAGCAACTGAACGCGCAGTTCAATCGTGAGCGCAGTCCGGTCAGAAGCGAACCTTGACGTACGCCGATGGGCCGGTCAGCTTGAGGTCGATGTCGGCGGTGCGCTCGCCATTACGGTGCAAATCGATTTTCTGGATGCCGTAGTCCAGGACCAGGCCAATATTCTTGTGCGGGAAGTATTCCACGCCGAGCGCACCGTTGTAGATATGGCCTTCGACGTTGCCGCCGTTTTTCTTCACGCCCGAGGCTTCCGCGTAGAAGCGGACCTGGTCGTTCAGCGCATGGCGCCATGCCAGTTCGACAGTCGGGGCCCAGACGCTTTCGCTGGCCGACGCCGAGCCGCTCCACGAATAGCTTTCCACTGGCGCGGTCGCGCTGACATTGGCCGAGGCCGAACCGGAAATCTTGGCGCGCAGATGGGCTGCGCCCAGGCCGACGCCAAAGACGTTCTTTTCCTTGCCGAACCACAGCTTGTACGACAGGCGCGCCAGCTCGATGCGCAGGTTGGCGTCGGCGCGCAGCGCGCCGCTGACCGGACGACCTTCATATACGGTGTCGCCCTTCAGGTCGGCGCCGTAGCCTTCGTCGAAGCGGAAGTAATCGAACGAGATGCCGTGGCTGTCGCCGATCAGGACTTCGCCTTTGACGCGTGGCAGCGTGACATCGCTGATTTCTTCGTCCGGCGTGTCGATACGACCGTAGCGTGTGTCGCCACCCAGATGGATTTCAGGATCGGCGTAGAACGCGCCGGCCGAAATGCTGACGCGGTCGAGCGCTGGCGACTGCTGCGCCTGCGCCATGCCTGCTGCGGCGGCGCCCAGCAGAATGGCGCCCTTGAGCGCGCGGACGAGGGTGGTGTGGACGGACGGGGCAGCAGCGCGTGGTGCAGGACGGGACATACGTTCTCCGGATAATCGGTTGATAAAAGTGCCCGCCAGACTGTGTCTCGACGCGGCAACAATTAATTATCGCAAGATGTTAGTTTGCCAACCCGCACAATTGAACTGACTTTGTGGTCATTAAGCCACAAGCAAATGTCACACCATTCAAGTTGCATACATGTGACACCGCCGCGTCATTACACGAACGCGCCCCGGCGCTTTACGCGGCATGGTTTATCATCCAGAAACATTAACCTTTTCACAAACGCAGCCAATGAAGCAATTTACCCTCCCGCAGAATTCCTTTCTGCTCCTGCTCACGATCGTCACGATCGCCTTCCTCTGGATCCTGCTGCCGTACTCCGGCGCCGTGTTCTGGGGCGTCGTGTTCGCCATCATCTTCGCACCATTGCAGTCAAGGCTGCTGCGTGCCACCAAGGGCAAACCGACCGTCGCCGCCCTGCTCTCCCTGCTGGTGATCGTGCTGATGGTGCTGTTGCCGCTGGCCATGATCACGGCGTCGCTGGTCGACCAGGTCGCCGGCATCTATACGATGGTCAGCAGCGGCCAGATCGATTTCGCCGGCTACTTCCAGATCGTGATGCGCGCCTTGCCGAACTGGGCCATTTCGATTCTCGAACGGTTCGAGCTGACCAACCTGGCGTCGCTGCAGACCAAGATCACCGAATTTGCAGCGCAGATCAGCCAGGCTGCCGCCACGTATGCGCTCAATATCGGACGCAACACGCTCGACTTCGTCGTCAGCATGACGATCATGCTGTACCTGTTGTTCTTCCTGCTGCGCGACGGCCGCATCCTGGCGGCGCGCATCCAGCGCGCGGTGCCGCTGAGCGTCGAATACAAGAGCCGCCTGTTTCAGAACTTCACGACGGTGATTCGCGCCACAGTCAAAGGCAATGTGCTGGTGGCGGTCGCGCAAGGTGCACTTGGCGGCCTGATCTTCTGGATGCTGGACGTGTCCGGCCCGCTGCTGTGGGGCGTGGTGATGGCCTTCCTGTCGCTGCTGCCGGCCATCGGAGCGGCGCTGGTATGGGCGCCAGTGGCGATCTATTTCCTGGTAACGGGCGCCATCTGGCAGGGCGTGGTGCTGGCCGCGTACGGCGTTCTGGTGATCGGCCTGGTCGACAATATCCTGCGCCCGATCCTGGTCGGCAAGGATACCAAGCTGCCCGATTACGTAATTCTGCTCTCGACACTGGGCGGTATGGCGCTGTTCGGCTTGAACGGCTTCGTGATCGGGCCGGTGATTGCCGCTCTGTTCATTGCAGCGTGGGATCTGTTCTGCCGCTCGGACGAGTTCCAGGAAGAGTAAGAGCAAGGGTAACAAGAAAGGTAAAATAGACGCTTTGCCCCAGCCAGCATCACGTTGGCAGGGGTGTTGTTGCAACCCGATTCAACGAGAAATTCAATGCTCACTACCCTGCTCGACTGGTTCCTCCACCTGGACCGCCACCTCGCCGTACTGGCCGCCGAATACCAGTTGCTCGTCTATGTGCTGCTGTTTGCTGTCATTTTCGTGGAAACGGGCGTGGTCGTGATGCCATTCCTGCCCGGCGACTCGCTGCTGTTCGTCACCGGCGCGCTGGCCGCCAAAGGCATGCTGTCGCTGGAAATCCTGGTCCCGCTGCTGATCGTCGCAGCAGTCACTGGTGACATACTCAACTTTGCCATTGGCAGTGCGTTTCGTGAACGGGTGAAACGTGGTTACCGGTTCCGTCTGATCAAGGCCGAGCATATCGCGCATACCGAGCGCTTCTTCGAGCGCCATGGCCCCAAGACCATCGTGCTGGCGCGTTATGTGCCGATCGTGCGCACCCTGGCGCCGTTCGTCGCGGCGCTGGGCAGCATGCGCTACGCCACCTTCCTGGCGTACAACGTCGTTGGCGGAACCCTGTGGGTGGTGTCGCTGACAATTGCCGGATACATCTTTGGCAATATCGAGTGGGTCAGCAACAATCTGACTGCCGTCATCATGGGCATCATCGTGCTGTCGCTGGTGCCGGGCATCCTGGCATGGCTGATGCAACGGCATCGGGGCCGCCGCGCCTG
This sequence comes from Oxalobacteraceae sp. CFBP 13730, assembly GCA_014841835.1. Lineage (GTDB taxonomy): Bacteria > Pseudomonadota > Gammaproteobacteria > Burkholderiales > Burkholderiaceae_D > Telluria. Next base: position 702,804 of record JACYUQ010000002.1, read on the forward strand.
ATCCGCTGGCGCCTGCGACCTGCTGCAGGGCCTTACCTCAAGGACTCAGTCGGCGCAGACGGCAACCGGCAAGGCGAGCGAGACAGTAGTGCCCATCCCTGGTCCGGCGCTGCGCACGTAAATCGATCCGCCATGGGCTTCGCACACGCCCTTGGCGATCGTCAGCCCCAGCCCGGCACCAACGGGTGCACGCCCCGGTGCCAGCGCCCTGCGCTCGAACGGCTCAAAAATATGCTGCAAATCCTCGGCGGCGATGCCTGCTCCGCAGTCAATTACCTCGGCACGCAGCACATTGCCTTCAATGAATACCCTCAAGCAAATCTCTTCGCCGTCCGGCGTGAAGGCGCTTGCGTTGCACAAGACGTTCCCAAGCGCTTGCGCCACCCGTTCCGGATCGCACATCAGCTCGGCGTCGGCGTTGTCGACTTCCACGATCAGCCGCTGCTTGCGCGAACGGACCAGCGTTTCGACCGCGTCTATCGAAAGGTTCACGATCTCGCGTTTCGTGCAGATGCGTGGCTCGACCGGCAACGCGTGGACGCAATCGACACGTGATGCATCCAGCAGGTCGGCGATGAAACGCGCGAGCTGCCTTGTCTGCCGCTGAACGACGCCGGCCATCTTCGACACGACCGGGTCATTGTTGGCACGCTGCAGAAGGCCGGCGATACTCATGATTGGCGCCAACGGATTACGCAGTTCGTGCGCCAGCATGGCCAGAAATTCCTCGCGCGAATGGGCGGCATCCCGCTCCCGCTCCTGCAAGCGGCGCTGTTCGCTGATGTCAGTCAGGCAGCACAAGGCGCCGACGACTTCGCCACCGGCATGAAACACCGGCTTGGCGTGAATCACGATGCGGCGCGGCTGGCCATCCCGACATACGGCGAGCAGTTCGGTAGGGCACGGTGAGGCCCCGCCAGCGGCAAGCGCGGCCGGGCTGGATTTCTTGTCAAGCAACTGGCCATCCAGGGACCGCAGCGTCTCGAACCCATCCCACCGCATGTCTTTCAGCAATGGGCAGGCGTCGCCCCAGATCCGCTTGGCCGCGGCGTTGACGTGGACCAGTGCGCCCGTCGGAGAGCAACAATATGCCGGACACGGCATTTGCTCGATCGCCCATGCGTACGATTCGGGCCAACCGTTGTCCAACTCACTAAATTCGCCCTCGAGGGGCTTGTTTTCATTGTTCATGGTGCAAATGCGGAAAGAGCACCGCTATCGAAGTCTCAATCGACATTATCGAGGTTGCAACATTTGCACTGCGTAGGAGACGCACTACTATTCTTGTCGGAGGTTGACGTGCCGGTACGCTTGCCGGCAAGCGATCGTGTGGTGCGAAGAGTCACCGATTCTCACCGCATGACGCGCCAAGTGCGCGTTGTTTTATATGAACAATCACACTTTATTTCAATAAGGTAACTTTAGTTACTTCAGTTTCAACGTACTATCTGGCAGTTGCCGCCGTGTTTTGACACGGACATGCGACACGGACACGCGACACGCAGCCTCCCCGGCTGTGTCAATTGCGGTGGCGCTTGGGACAGGACGCTGCACACCTCGACCGACACAATTGCTTCCTGCAAAAAGCGGGAATGCACCAACACAGGAACACGTTCATGCATCCCACCCAAGCCGAATTCACCTTCGGCATCGCCCGCCGCCTTTATTGCGGATTCTCGCTGATCGTCGCCATCCTGTTGGTGCTGCTCACGGTGTCGTATACCAACTTTTCGAAACTCACCCAGGCAAACACCTGGAACACGCACACCTACACCGTACTCGCCGGCAGCCAGGACATGATGCAGAGTCTGGTCAACATGGAGACCGGAGAGCGTGGTTTTGCGCTGACCGGGATGGACGCTTCGCTCGAACCCTATATTGCGGCCAAGGCGGCTTTCCAGCAAAGCCTTAACAGCGTCATGGCGCTGACGTCCGACAATGCCCAACAGCAAACGCGCCTGCGTGCGCTGCAGGAGATGGAGTCGCAGTGGCGCTCCGTCGCCGCCGAGCCGGTCATCGCCCTGCGCCGCGAGGCGAACGGCAACCCCGCAGCCATGGATGCGGTGGTCCGCTTCGAGCAGACCGCCAAAGGCAAGGCGCTGATGGACCGGATGCGTGCCACGCTGGGCGAACTGGCCCAGGCCGAACAAGTTCTGCTGGTCGAACGCTCCAGCGTCGCACAAGCGCTGCACAGCGCAACCAACAGCACACTCATCGGCGGCGGTGCCGCGGCCATCATTCTGTCGATCGTGCTGGCCATCCTGCTCACGCGCATGGTCTTGGGTCCGCTGCGTGTCATTCTGGCCGCTACCGAAGATCTGCGCAGCGGCGACGGTGACCTGACCTACCGCCTGCCGGTTCTGCCGGCCGAATTTGGCCAGGTGGCACAGTCGTTGAATGGTTTTATTGAGAAGCTGCATGTGATCATCACCGATGTGCGCAAGGGAACCCAGTCCATTGCCGTGGCCAGCAGGGAAATTGCAGACGGCAACCTGGACTTGTCATCGCGCACCGAACAGCAAGCCAGTTCGCTGGAAGAAACAGCGTCGTCGATGGAAGAATTGACCTCCACGGTGCAGCAGAATGCCGACAATGCACGCCAAGCCACGGGCCTGGCGACGAATGCCGCCAACGTCGCCGTACTCGGCAGCGGCGTGGTGGCCGAAGTGGTGACGACCATGAGCGCCATCAGCGATTCGGCCCGCAAGATCGGCGACATCATCGGCGTGATCGATGGCATCGCGTTCCAGACCAATATCCTGGCCCTCAACGCCGCAGTCGAAGCAGCCCGTGCAGGCGAACAGGGCCGCGGATTCGCGGTCGTGGCATCGGAAGTGCGCACCCTGGCACAGCGCTCGGCCACTGCGGCAAAAGAGATCAAGACGCTTATCAACGACTCGGTCCAGCGGGTGGAAACGGGAAGCCGCCTGGTCGGCGACGCCGGCAAGACCATGGACGATATCGTCGTGAGCGTGCGCCGCGTGACCGACATCATGACCGAGATCAGCGCTGCCAGCAGCGAGCAGGAGACCGGCATCGTGCAGATCAATACGGCGATCAACGAGATGGACAATGTCACGCAGCAGAATGCCGCGCTGGTCGAAGAAGCGGCCGCCGCCTCGCAGTCGCTCCAGGAGCAGGCATTTCGCCTTGAAGTGGTGGTCGGCACCTTCAAGCTCGATGTCGCGCATGCCGCTGTCAATGTGGCCGGCTCACGGCGGGCACGATCGGAACAGGGTGTCGGGACATCGCGCCTGGCGGCCGCCTGAACGTTTTCTGTTGCACTGCAAGCGGCGCCTCGTGCTCAACCACCATTGCCTGACCGGCGATTGAGCGGCTGCTGACCGTGCAGGGGCGGCAATTCGAAGGTTGCCTGTGGCAGGCTGAGAAGTAATCGCCGCTGCCCCCGCCAGTGTGCCTTGTATGGTTTCCTACCAATTCTATGCTTTAAAACCGTCATGATGACATCTCTACCTATCAATCAAGCACAACCGGGCGTCCGGCCAGAGCGCCACAGCGCACCGAAACACACGAGCGCGTGGAAGGCCCACAGCATCTGGATGCCGGGCGTTGTGGTCATGCGCACAATCGGATTTCGTGCCAAGGCGGCGATCATCGCCGCCCTGTTCCTCCTGCCGCTGGCCATGCTGGCGACCATCTACTTTTCACGGGCAGCGGACGACCTTGCGTTTTCACGCAAGGAAATCGTCGGCGTTCATTACAACCGCGCGATCTATCCGTTGATCGACCTGGCGCAGCAACTGCGTCGCGACACGCTCGTGCTGCAGGCCGACGGCGTGGCGCCGGCGACGATGGCTGCGGTCAGGTCGGACCTCGCGACAGCCTACGCCAGGCTGGCCGCAGCCGAACAGGCCGAGGGCAAGACGCTGCAAACCAGTCAAGCCTATGGCGCAGCGCTGGCCGCCTACGCCAACGTGATGAATGTTACCGGGAGCACCGCCGTGTTCCAGGCACATACAGCGCATGTGCAGGCGCTGGTCCATCTGATGGACGTCGTCACCGACAATTCGAATCTGACCCTCGATCCGGAGATAGCGACCTTCTACCTGATGGATGCCAGCTTCGCGCGTATTCCTGACATCGCGGAGCGGACCGCGCAATTGCGCGGACTCGGGATCGGGGTGCTGAGCGCAGGCAATGCGACGCCCGTGCAGCGGCGTGACATGACGACCCAGATCACGTTGGCAAAATTTCAGGCAAACAGCATGGAGACCGGCCTGGCCAAGATCAAGGGGGACGATACCCTGATCACGCGTCTGGCCCTGACCGCGCCGTCGGCCGCGACGACGGCGCTCTTCGCGTATGCCGACCGCAACCTGATCGACGCGGTGTCCCTCGAGCCGAACACCGCAGGTGCGTTCCGCAACCTGGCCAACGGCGTGCTGGAAAAACAGTATGCGCTTGCGGGCCGCCTCATGACGGAGCTCGATGCCCTGCTGCAGGCACGCGTTGCCGCCATCACGTTCGAACGCGACGTGCTGCTGGCCGTGCTGGTGGTTGCGATACTGGGCGCAGCGTATTTCTTTTATGCTTTTTACCGGGTGACGAGCGGCGGTCTGACGCTGATCAGCCGCCATCTCAAGGAAATGGCGCGGGGAGACTTGCGCCGCATACCCGCGCGGCCACTGGGAAAGGATGAACCGGCGATGGTGATCCTCGACCTGCGCACCGCCTACGATGCGCTGCATACCCTGGTGCGCACCGTCAGCCACTCGGCCGATGAATTGCACGGTACCAGCAGCGAGATTGCGCAAGCGAGTCTGGACCTATCGGCACGCAGCGAAGCGGCGGCGGCATCGCTCGAGCAGCAGGCAGCCGCCATGGAGCAAATCGGTGCCACCGTCGGCGGTAATGCCGAGCGGGCCGGGAATGCCGAGCGCTTCGCGGCCGACAGCGCCAGCCATGCCGCCGACGGTGGCGACGTCATTTCCACCGTGGTCAGCACGATGCAGGGCATCCATGCCTCGTCGGATCAGATCAGCGACATCATCAGCGTCATCGACGGCATCGCCTTCCAGACCAACATTCTTGCGCTCAACGCGGCAGTCGAAGCGGCACGCGCCGGCGAAGCGGGTCGTGGTTTCGCGGTGGTCGCGACGGAGGTGCGAACCCTGGCGCATCGCAGCGCCGAAGCGGCTGCCGAAATCAAGACCTTGATCTCGGCTTCCGTGGCCCAGATTGCTGGCGGAACCCATGTCGTGACGCAGGCCGGTGTCACGATGGCGGTCGTCGTCGACAATGCCCACAAAATGAGCGTCTACCTGAAGGACATTTCTACTGCGTCGACGGAACAGGCACACGGTGTCAGACAGGTCAGCGCGGCGATCCATGAACTGGACGACCACACCCAGAGAAATGCCGCGCTGGTCGAAGAAACGTCTGCTGCATGCACAGCCTTGAAACAGCAGGCCGACAGCCTGCAGCAGAGCATCGCAAAATTTCTCGTGTGACTAGGCGCAGTCAGCGTTAAATAGAGACGAGCTCTGAACCGATGAGCAGTATGGTGGTCCAACCCCTGTCCCCAGTGTCAGGAGTCGATCATGAAAGCGCCGCGTTTCAAAAACTGGTTCGCAAAACTGCCGTTGCTGAACCAGCCGCAGCGCCGGCAAGTGCTCGGCGCTTTGCAGCCTCTGGTCGGGCTCGAGCAGGTGGTCGCGCTGATCGCAGAGATCAGAACACCAGGGCGCTGCTGCCCCAGGTGCGGCCACGAGCGCTGCTACCGCCACGGGGTTGCCAATGACCTGCAGCGCTATCGCTGCTGCGCGTGCGGCCGCACGTTCAACGACCTGACCGGCACGCCACTGGCGCGGCTCCGGCTGAAGGCCAAATGGCTCGCGTATTCGCAAGTGCTGCTGGATTCACTGCCAGTACGCAAAGGGGCAGATCGCGTCGGCGTGCATCGCACCACCGCTTTCCGATGGCGCCACCGCTTCCTGCGCTGGTGCAAACTCGACCGGCCGATAGCCCTGAATGGCATCGTTGAGGCTGACGAAACATTCCTGCTCGAATCGCAAAAAGGATCGCGCACGCTGGATCGGCCAGCGCGCCGCCATGGAGGCCATGCGGCCAGGCGCGGCATTTCCAGCGAGCTGGACTGTATTTTGGTTGCGCGTGATCGCGAAGGCCGCACGATCGATGCGGTTACCGGTCGCGGTGCGCTGACCGCGGTGCAACTCGGGCGCGATTTGTTACCCAAGCTCGATCCCCGAGCGCTGCTGGTGAGCGACAGCCATCGCGCCTACCGCGCGTTTGCACGCAAGCACAACATCGCGCATGCAGCGGTCAATCTGCGCGCAGGCGTGCGCGTCAGGCATCTGGGCAACCGTGCGATTCACGTGCAGAACGTGAACGCTTATCACCAACGTTTCAAGGCCTGGCTGCTGGGCTTTCGTGGCGTGGCGTCGCGCTATTTGCCGAATTACCTGGGCTGGCGCTGGGCGCTGGATGGTGCGAGGGTCAGTTCGCCAGAGCACTTGCTTCGGATTGCAATCAGGGTCATCAACAGGTAACTCTAACTGCGCCACGAAAAACGCCCTGCATCAGGCAGGGCGTTGAGTCGATACCGGGAATCGTCCCGGCCGTGCAATCAGTGTGACGCGATCAGTTCGACTTGGCGTGCGCTGCCAGGCGGCGCGCGACGGCTGGCGAGACGGCATCGGCGCCGCGGGTCATGCGATACAGCGCCCAGACATCGGCACTGCCAGTGGTGCGGGCTGCGGCGGTTGGAGCAGCCTTGACTTCACGCACGAAATCGAAGGCGGTGCTGACCAGGGCGGACAGTTGGGCAGCGAACGACGGGCGGAGGGACAAGGTGGTCATGATTTTCTTTCTGTGTGTTTGATCTGGTATGAAGCTAGTATGCGCTCTATCAGATAGAAATCAAATTGCGATCCATGATAGTCGTCATTCACAAAACAACTATCTGCAAAATCCCATATTTGATCAACAACACAAAACGACGCAGTGCCTGCATGAAGCAGGCACTGCGATTCACCAAGGATCAGCCGTCTTACACGCCTGCAAGCGCGAGGCGTCCGGCCGGCGTTTCTTGACTGCGCGCGGGGGCAGGACGGCCTGCGCCGCTGGCGCTGCCAATGTCCGTCTTGAACACGCTGACCACATCGGCCAGGTGCGCCGCCTGCTCCTGCATCGAGCCGGCCGCAGCAGCAGCTTGCTCGACCAGCGCAGCATTTTGCTGGGTCGCCTGGTCCATCTCGGTGATGGCTGCATTGACCTGCTCGATGCCGGCGCTCTGCTCGTCGCTGGCATGCGAGATCTCGCTCATGATGCCGGTCACGAGCGAAATACTGTGCACGATATTCGTCATCGTCGTGCCTGCATTGTCGACCAGGCCGGTACCCGCTTCGACTTTCTGTACCGAGTCGTCGATGAGACCCTTGATCTCCTTGGCCGCAGCCGCCGAGCGATGCGCCAGGTTGCGCACCTCGCTGGCAACGACGGCAAAGCCGCGCCCCTGCTCACCGGCACGCGCTGCTTCCACGGCGGCATTAAGCGCCAGGATGTTGGTCTGGAAGGCGATGCTGTCGATGACGCTGATGATGTCGACGATCTTGCGCGACGACGCATTGATTTCGCTCATCGTGCCGACCACCTGCGCAATCACGGCGCCGCCCTGCCCGGCAATGCTGGCCGCTTCGGACGCCATCGTGTTGGCGCGGCGCGCGTTGTCGGCATTCTGGCGCACGGTGGACGTCAGTTCTTCCATCGACGAGGCGGTTTCTTCCAGCGATCCAGCCTGCTGCTCGGTACGGCGCGACAGGTCCAGGTTGCCCGCAGCGATTTCTGCCGATGCGGTCGCGATCGTTTCGGTGCCGGCGCGTACCTGGCTGACGATCCCCAGAAGGTTATCGTTCATTTTTTGCAGTGCTGCCATCAACTGACCGGTCTCGTCACGCGTTGTGACGGTGAATTGGCTGCTCAGGTCGCCCGACGACACGCGGTCGGCAACGGCCACTGCATCCTGGATCGGCCGCACGATCGAACGGGTGATGAAGATGCCGAAGATGACGCCGAGCACAATGGCCAGGCTCCCGAGGCCAATCAGCGTCATGCGCGCCGTCGCATAGGCATCGGCCGCGTCGGCCACGAATTTTTCCGCCGATTTGCGCTGCGCAACCGCAAGCTTGTCGATCGACTCGAGATAAGCAAGGCTGGTCGGCTTCATCCGGGTCTCGAATATAAGTCGCGCACCGTCGGCGTCGCCTGCGGTCTTGGCATCGAGCAATGCCTTGCGTGCGTCCAGATAGGGCGTCCGGGCGGTCACGACCTCCTGAAACTGGGCCTGCGACTTGGGGTTACGCAAGCCAGCCTTGATTTCGTCCTGCAATGCGGAGGAACGGACAGATCCTGCTGCGATGCGGTCGGTGATGATCTTGACCTGATCTGGCTCGACGGTACGGTAGGCCATTTCCATCAGCGTGGTGTTGACTTCGATGATCTTGGACCACTCGGCTACGTTACGCTGGTTCTTCATGCTGGTATTGACCACACGATCGGTCGCATCGTTCATGTCGCCCATCCGACCGAGCGTAATGACGATCACGATCGCCATGAGGAGCAATACGGCCGCGTAGCTGAACGCCAGGCGTGTGCCTATTTTTAAGTTTTTCATCAACGATTATCCGGAGAGGTGTAGGAGAGGTCGGCGCCCTGCGAGTGGCTGGAACGACCGGTGGTAAGGATGCCCAAAAGAAACATGATCGCACATGTACTCGTTAAATGTGTTGCACACGACCAACATCTTCGGTCAATAGTCACGAATTAGCGCGTAGTGCGCGCATGTACTTTTAACCTCAAACATGGTCGATTCGGCATGCATACGATCACCCCATACGACCCTGCATCCGCGGGCCGTATCAGCTGCCTGCTACAGGAGTTATTGCACGGAAGATCTGGATGACTGCCGGCCCCAGCAGTACCACCAGCAAGGCCGGGAAAATGCAGAAGATCAGCGGAAACAGCAGCTTCGTTGCAATCTGCGCCGCCTTTTCTTCGACCAGTTGCCGGCGCCGTGTCCGCAGCTGCTCCGACTGCACCCGCAACGCCGTGCCGACACTGGTGCCGAAGCGCTCGGCCTGGATCAGCATCTTGACCAGCGCATCGACGTCTTCCACGCCGGTGCGCAGCGCCAGGTTACGCAGCGCCTTTTCCTTAGCGCTGCCGGCGCGCAGTTCCAGCGTCACCAGTTGCAGTTCGTCGGCCAGCACCGGGCTTTTCAGGCCGATCTCGCTGCCCACGCGCGCCAGCGCCGCGTCCATCGCCAGGCCCGCTTCGACGCAGACCGTCATCAGGTCGAGCGCATCGGGGAAGCCCTCGAAGATATCGCGCCGCCGGTTGGCGACGCGGCGCTTGAGGAGGAAATCCGGAAAGTAGTAGCCGATGCTGGCCGCGCTCACCAGGAGCAGGAAGGTCAGCGCCAGCGGCCGCGTGCTGTGGTGCGGCAGCGCGATCCAGACCACCAGGGGCAAGCCGATCGTCAGCGCGGTCTTGGCGGCGTGGTACAGCCCGGGGGCCGACGGCGCGCGCCAGCCGGCGTTGATGAAGCGCAGCCGCAATGGCGACGATTCCCACCCTTCGGTCGGCACCGACAGCTTGGCCAGCGGCTCGGCGAAATCGGCCAGGCGCTCGCGCCAGCCGTCCCCGCGCCGGGTTTTGGGCACATCGCGTTCGTCCAGCGCCACCAGGCGCGCCTTGACGGGATCGCGCGTCAGCAGCAGCAAGGCTGCCACCGCGACGCCGAACACCAGCACGAACATCGCTGCCAGCATCAACATGTTTGCCATCGTCATCGTGTCGTTCTTTCGTTACATGCGGATGCGCACGATCTTGCGGATCGCCAGCACGCCGAAGCCCATCATGCCCAGCGCCGCGCCGCTCAGCTGGCGTCCGATCGGGTCGTGTATGAGCACGCCCATCGTCTCGGGATTGGCCACCGCCATCATGCCGCCGGCGCCAAACGGCAGCAGGCACAGCACCCAGGCCGAGATGCGGCCCTCGGCCGACAGCACCCGCACCTGGCCAGCCAGCTTGTGGCGATCGCGGATGATGCTGGAAATCGACGTCAGCAATTCGGTCAGGTTGCCGCCGCTTTCGCGCTGGATCAGCACCGCCACCACGAAATACTGCAAGTCCATGCTGGGCACGCGCTGCGCCAGGTTGTTCAGCGCGTCGCCCATCGAGACGCCGAAGTTGACTTCGTCGAAGGCGGTCTTGAATTCTTCGCCCAGCGGCGCGGCCATTTCGTCGGCCACCAGCTTCAGGGCCGTCGGAAACGCATGGCCGGCGCGCATCGCGCGGCTCATCATGTCCAGCGCCTCGGGCAGCTGGCGCTCGAAACGCACCATGCGGGCGTCGCGTGCACGCGTCAGGCGCAGCAGCGGCAGCCAGCCGGCAACAAGCATGCAGGCCAACCAACCAAGAAACGGCAGGCGCAGCAGCAAGGCGGCTACGAGTCCGCCAAACGCACACCCCGCGCACACGGCCAGCAGCGACGCCGCCTTCTGCGCACTGCCGGCCTGCAGCAGCATGCGATCAAGCCGGTACACGCCGGGCAACCGCTGCAGCAGCGGTTCGAGCTCGGGGTTGTCGGACAGGCGCCGTTCCTTGACGATAGTGACATCGAGTTCGCGTGTCTCTCGTCCGATCACGCTGCGCAGCCGGCGCGCGATGCGCTCGGCTTCCGGGTTGTTGTTCGCCTGCCAGGCCGTGTACACGCCCCATACCAGCAGCAGGACGGCAGCAAACACCAGCAGGATGAACAGAAGGAAGGTGGTATCCATGCGAGGGGTCCTAGCGCGGCTCGAAGATGTGCGGCGCCAGATTCACGCCGAACGTGCGCAGGCGCTCGGCGAAATGCGGCCGCACGCCGGTGGCGGTGGCCTGCCCCAGCACCGTGCCATCGTCCGCCACGCCGGTCTGCCGGAACGTGAAGATCTCCTGCATCGTGATGACGTCGCCCTCCATGCCCGTCACTTCCGTGATCGACAGCACCTTGCGCTTGCCGTCGGTCAGGCGCGAGACTTGCACCACGACGCCCACAGCCGATGCGATCTGCTGGCGCATGGCCTTTGGCGGCAGGTTCGGCGCCGCCATGCTGATCATGTTTTCCAGGCGCGTGAGCGCTTCGCGCGGCGTGTTCGCGTGCAGCGTCGCCATCGAGCCTTCGTGGCCGGTGTTCATCGCGCCCAGCATGTCCATCGCTTCTTCGCCGCGCACCTCGCCCAGGATGATGCGGTCGGGGCGCATGCGCAGCGCGTTCTTGACCAGCGCGCGCTGGGTCACTTCGCCCTTGCCTTCGATGTTTGCAGGGCGCGTTTCCAGGCGCACCACGTGCGGCTGCTGCAGTTGCAGCTCGGCCGCATCTTCGACCGTCACGATGCGCTCGTTGTGGCTGATGAAGCCCGAGATCACATTGAGCATTGTCGTCTTGCCCGAACCAGTGCCGCCCGAAATCACGATATTGACCTTGGCCTTGCCCAGGCCCTGCAGTACCTCGGCCATGTCGGCCGTCATGCTGCCATACGCGACCAGGTCGGCCAGGCGCAGCGGATCGGCCGAAAAACGCCGGATCGACATCACGGCGCCATCGATCGCCAGCGGCGGAATGATCGCATTCACGCGCGAGCCGTCCGGCAGGCGCGCATCGACCATCGGGCTCGATTCGTCGATGCGGCGGCCCACGCGCGAGACGATCTTGTCGATGATCTTCATCAGGTGGGCTTCATCGGTGAAGGTCACGTCGGTCAGTTCGAGCTTGCCGCGCCGTTCGACATACACCTGCTTGTGCGTATTGACCAGGATGTCCGAGACAGTCGGGTCTTCCAAGAGCGGCTCGAGCGGGCCGAAGCCCAGCATCTCGTTCTGGATGTCGCGCGTGAGCATCTTGCGCTCGGCGTCGTTGATGACGACCATCTCTTCTTCGAGCAGGCGCTCGACCAGCAGGCGCAGTTCCTGCCGGATCTGATCGCCGTTCAGGCGCTGCATGCTTTCCAGGTCGATGCGGTCGAGCAGTGCTTCGTGGATGCGGGACTTGAGCTGGTGGTAGGCGCGGTTGTCGATCGGCCCGCCGCGCACGGCGCCAACGCGCGGCGCCGGGGCGCCGGTGGTCACGCGCGTCGGTGCGCCCGCGATCGTGCTGGTACTGCTGGCCAATGCAGCGCTGCCGAGGCGTTCGCGCAGCGAGGCGGAAGGGATCATGTTCATGTCGTTGGACTCCTTAACCAGTTCACGGGTCATAAGTCAGTCTTGCGCCGTTTGAACAGGCGCGCCATCACGCCCGCCGCCGCTTGCGGCGCCGCCTCGCCCGTCTGGCTGCGCGCCATCGTCATCAAGGCTGCGCTGAGCGGGCTTTCCGGCGCCAGGCGCGTGATCGGCACGCCCTGGTTGACCGATTTGGCGGCCGCGTCGTAATGGTTCGGCATCGTGCGCAGGTGCGTCGTGTCGAACGCCTGCTCGAGGTCCTTGAGCTTGATGTCGCTGTTGTTGTCGTGGCGGTTCACGACGATTTCGACCTTGTCGGTGCCGTACTCCAGATTGCGGAACACGTCGAGCAGGCGCTTGCCGTCGCGGATGTACGGCAGCGTCGTTTGCAGCACCGGGTAGATCGTGTCGGCGTGGTCGAGCGCGCGGATCGTCACCGGATCCAGGCTGCGCGCGACGTCAAGCACGATGAAATCGTACTGGCGGCGCGCCAGCTTGATGATCGCGTCGATGTGTTCGGGCTTGACGTCGCTGGCGTGCGCCGGGTCGGACGGCGCGGCCAGCACGCTGAAGTTGGGCGTGACGGCGACCATGCTCGACGACAGGAACGACGGATCGAGCCGGTGGATCTGGGTGGCGACATCCGACAAGGTGGCCAGCGGCTTGCTGTCCGAGACGAACAGCGACGCGTCGCCGAACTGCAGATTCATGTCGATCATCGCCACGCGCTTCGTGCCGCCCGCCGACAACGCGTAAGCCAGGTTGGTGGCCAGGAAGGTCGCGCCGCTGCCGCCCTTGCACGAGATGAACGCCAGCACCTTGCCCTGCACAGCGCCCTGGCTGCCGAACTTTTCGGCGATGTGATCGACGGCCTTGATCAGGTCGGTGGCAGCGGGCGCGGCCGGCAGCACTTCGCGCACACCGGCGCGCATCGCGCGCAACAAAAAATCCTGCGACAGGTCGGCCGACAGCACGATGAAGGCCATGCGCGGGAACAGGTGACCGAGCCGCTCGAGCTGGTCGAGGTCACCCTCGTCGGCGCGCGGCTGGTCGACCACCAGCAGGTCGGGGATGGCGTCGTCGCTCATCGTCGACAGGCGCGCCGGGGTGCCCGCGATCATGTCGACTTCGTCGCTGCCCGGGCGGGCGCGCAATTGGCGCGACAACTCGATCAGGTGGCGCTCGTCGCGCGAGAGGATTGCGATTTTCATGATGGCCCCTACTTCTTCCCGCCGAACACCGTGATCTCGACCTGCGGTGCGGGCGCAGCAAACGAGCCCTGGTAATTCTTGTAGGCGAGGATCGCGGTGCGCGCATCGCTGCCCGGCACCGAGCGCTTGCCCTGCGGCGCGATGATCTGGCTGGCCATGATGTTGCGTACGGTATGGCCGGTGCCGGCGGGCGTGTCGGTCGCGCAACCGCTCAGCAGGAGCGTGCAGGATGCGGAGAGGATGGCGGTGGTGGTCGTCTTCATGATCAATTCTCTTGTGCGACAGGGGCGGCGCGGCCTTCGAGCTGGCCGCCGAGCAGGAATTCGGCGCGGGTCGGCTGCACGTACTCGTCGGTTGGCAATGCGGGCTGCGACTGCATCGGCTTGGCCAGGCGTGGCGTCACGATGAACACCAGTTCGGTGCGGTCATTCTGGAAGTCGCTGCTGCGAAACAGCGCGCCGAGTACCGGGACGTCGCCCAGGAGCGGAAAGCGCTTGATGGTGCTGGTCACGTTATTGCGGATCAGGCCACCGATCGCGAAGCTCTGGCCATCCTGCAGCTGCACCGTGGTTGCGGCGCGCCGCGTGGTAAACGATGGCAGGATCGCGGTCGCGCTGTTGTTGGTCGCACCGGGCGTGGTGATGCCGATGCCTTCGCGATTGAGTTCCGACACTTCCGGCGCCACGCGCAGGTTGATGCGGCCACCCGCCAGCACGGTCGGCGTGAATTTCACCGCCACGCCATACTCTTTTTCTTCGAGCGTGATCAGGCCCGCGCCACTGGAGGAATTCTGCGCGACGGGAATGAAGATCTTGCCACCGGCAAGAAAACTCGCCTCCTGCCCGCTGATGGCCATGACGTTCGGCTCGGCCAGGATCTTGATCAGGCCATCGCGCTTTTCGCCGTCGATGGTCAATTCCTTGATGCCGGTGCCCACGGCAGTCACGGCGCCGGCGCCGCCACTGAGCAGGCTCGATACGGCTGCATAGGTCCAGTTGCCGTTGGTCTTGGAGAAGCCCGCCTTGGCGCCCAGCTGGTCGACAAGCGACTTCGAGATTTCGGCGATCTTCACTTCCAGCATGACCTGCTGTGGCGCGGCGATCGACAGCATGTTGAGCACCTTCGCGGCGCTCGCCGAGCCTGCGGCCGGCGCCGCCGGGGCGCCGACCGACAGCGGCGACGGGCTGCCGGCACCGCTGTCGGCCTGGCCACCAGCGGCCGGCGCAGCGCTTTCCTGGAACGCCGTCGCCAGATCCACCAGCTGGCTGGCCACGCCGACATCGCTGACCATCCCCGACAGCACCACGGCATTGCCGCTGGCGCCGATGCGGATACCGCGCTCGCGCGGGAAGAGCGCATCGAACTGCGCGCGCAGCGCCGATGTGTCGATCGCCACGTCCAGGTCGATCACCGTGGAACGCTTGTCGCGTCCGGACACGATCAGATTCGTGCTGCCGACGCTGCGCGCGACGATCACGACTTCGCTGGCGCCCGGGACCACGACGTTGGCCACTTTCGGGTCGCCCACCATGACGGCGCCGGCCGGTGTGCAGAACCGCTTGAGCACGGATTTGCCGCGCATCAGCTGGAGCCGTCCATTGGCGCCGCCGCGCAGGTCGATGCAATCGGCCGCTGTGGCGCTCGGGACGGCGGCGTCCACCTTGCCGGCGGGGGCAGCAGGGGCAGCATGAGCGTCGAGCGTCAACGCGACGGCGCAGGCCAGCAGGGTCTTGTGAGTCAATGTGGTCATGACGGATTCTTCAATCAAAAGCTTTGCGAAGCGGCGTCCAGGCCGCGGATCACCAGGACACCGTCGCGCGGCGCGCTGGGCTGACGTGGGGTAACAGGAGCACTGCGTGGCGCCGGGTCACGTACCGGCGCCGGGGCCTGCGCCGACAGTGCCGGCAGGCCGAGCACCGATTCACGCGTCGCACCGGTGGTGTTGGCCGGCTGCGCTTCGATCTGGTTGCGCAGCACCAGCGACAGTGAACCGATCGAGCGGGCCAGGTCGAGCTTTTCGACCTCGTTTGGTGTGAGCTCGAGCGTCACGGCATTGACGACGCGCGGCTTGGTGTCGTCCACGGCCGATTCCTGCGCCACGGCCAGCACCAGGATGCGCTCGAGAACGATCTTCGAGATCGAGCCGGCGTTCTGCGCCAGGTCGCTGTTGGTCGGCGCCAGGTTCACGAGGATGTCGACGTAGTTGCCTGGCAGCGCAAAACCGGCGACACCGACGACATCGTTGACACGCACGGTCATCGCGCGCTTGCCGCTGGCCACCACCGCCGACAGGCCGCCCAGCGTGCCGGCCGGCGCCAGCTTCGATTCGAGCACCGGCTCGCCACGGGCGATGTCGCCACGAGCGATGCGTCCTTCGAGCAGCTTCATGTCGGTGATGGCGCCAGGCGGCATCGAGCCGGCGGGCCAGTCGGTCAGTTGCAGGCTGGCCGGCAGGATGCGCGCGCCCTGCCCGATTTCAGTGGCGGCAACCACCACGCGGGTGCCCGCCGGGCCCTGCTCGCCCATCCACTTGGCCGCCAGTACCACGGCGCCCAGCGCCAGCAGCAGCGCCACGCCGATGATCAGGATCGCTCTCGAATTACGCATGTTCATACTCCGTCGTGCCGCGTTCGCGGCGTTCTTGTGATGCGGGCCGGCCCGGGGCGCCCGCGGCAAAATAGTTGTCCCAGGCCCAGTCCAGGGTGCGGCGCGACAGTTCAGGCGCGCAGTCTTCATAGCGCGCGAGGTCGCGCAACTGGCGCATCAGGTCGCGCGGGTAGCAGGCCAGCAGCGGCACGCCGCGCTCGCGGTGGCAGGCCAGCAGGTACTCGAACGACGCTGCGTCGAACGCCACGCCGACGGACTCGCACGCCTGGCGGAACAGGCGCGTGTATTCATCGGTCGATGCTGCCGGCACTTCGATCTTGTAGCCAAGGCGGCGCAGGAAGGCGCCATCGGACAGGCGCTGCGGCACGAAGTTCGACGAGAACACGACGATCACGTCGAACGGCACCTGGAACGTGTGGCCGGTATGCAGCGTCAGGTAGTCGACATTGCGGTCCATCGGCACGATCCAGCGGTTCATCAATGCTTCCGGCGTGCAGCGCTGGCGCCCCAGGTCGTCGATGATGAAGATGCCGTTGTTCGACCTGAGATGCGGCGGCGCCTGGTACAGGCGGGTGTGCGGGTCGAACCGCAGGTCGAGCATGTCGAGCGTCAGTTCGCCGCCCGCCAGCGCGGCCGGGCGGCGCACGCCGCGGATCCAGCGCAGGTCGGGCGCGCTGCCACGGTCCAGGCCCGGCGCTTCGGTGAGCGCAGCGTCGGTCACCGCCGCTTCGGTCACGCAGTGCTGCACATTGTCGAAGAACGGAATCACTTCGCCGTCGACCATCAGCGCGTGCGGCACGGCAATCGTGCCCACCAGCAGATCGCGCAGGCGCTCGGCCAGATAGGTCTTGCCGCTGCCGGCCACGCCGTGCAGGAACAGCGCGCGGCCCGAATTCATGCCGGCGCCGATCTGGTCGAGCACGACCGGATTGACGACGACGCCATCGAACACGGCGGCCATTGCGCTGCGCGTGACCTGCATGTTCGCCACGCTCTGCGCGTTGACCTGGGCGACATAGGCAGCCAGCGTGACGGGCGCCGGGCCGGCGTAGGCATTGCGGCCCAGCGCGGCCTGGGCACGCGCGCGGCCAGCCTCGGTGAGGATGTAGCACAGGTCGGCATCAGTGCCGCTGTTGCCGATGCGCGCGACTTCACACAGTTTTTCGCTGCGCAGGAATGCGATCAGGGGATCGATGACGCTGACATTGAGCTTGGTGTGCGCGGCCAGTTCGGCCAGGCGCAGCTGGCCGCGCTGTAACAGGATCTTGCCCAGCAATTCGGCCAGGAACAGGAACGGCAGGCCGGTCTCGTCGACCGTGCGCGGCGCCCTGGCGTCGGCTGGCGCGTTTGCCGGTGCAGGCAGGGCGAGGCTCACAGCGGCATCTCCCCGTGCACGCGCAGCCACAGCACGCAGCCCACGGTGGCGGTGGCGATCGCGATTGCGTATGGCAGGCGGCCGCTGGCGGCTTCGGGCGGCACCGTCGGCGCGGCAACCGTGCCGGCCAGTGCCGAGTAGGTCGTGTGCAGCGCCATGTGATACGCGTTGGCGACCAGGCGGCGCAAATTGCGCTGCCAGGCCGCAAACACCAGCGCCAGCACGCCGCCGGCCACCAGCGTGACGAGGCCAACGACGAGGATCTGCCCGGCGCCGACAAAGGCGCCCACCATCGCCAGCAGCTTGACGTCACCGGCGCCCATCAGGCGCAGAGCGTACATCGGCAGCAGCAGCGCCAGGCCCACGGCGAAGCCGCCGAGCGCCGAGAGCAGGCCAAGCCCGCCGACCGGTGTGCTGAACAACCCTGCCCCTGCCGGCAGCAGCGCATGCAGCGCGAACGCAGCGAGCATGCCCGGAAACACGACGGCATTCGGGATGCGGCGCGCGCGCACATCGGTGATGACGGCGGCGCCAAGCAAAGCGAACAGCAGCAGGAGTGGCAGAGTTGACAATGAATTCTCCGGGTAAAAAAAATCCGGCCGCGGGACAGCCCGTGCCGGATCGGGTCCACCTTGTGGCGGACGGGACGACGATTACTTCGGCGTCTGGTTGATCTTGCCTGCCAGGTTCGTGAACATGGTGCTGATGTTGCCACCCAGCAGACCCACGGCGGTGATGATGACGCCGGCGATCAGCGATGCGATCAGTGCGTATTCGATGGCGGTGACGCCGTCTTCTTCTTTGATCAGGTTTTTGATGAAGTTCATGGTGGATCCTTTCAAG
Organism: Oxalobacteraceae sp. CFBP 13730; assembly: GCA_014841835.1. GTDB lineage: Bacteria > Pseudomonadota > Gammaproteobacteria > Burkholderiales > Burkholderiaceae_D > Telluria. The sequence goes on from JACYUQ010000002.1 coordinate 721,080, forward strand.
GGTCGGTAATTAAGCATTAGCAGGTTGGCTTTTATGCGCTCGTCCATGCAGCCATTGCCGCGATGAAGCAGACAACTGCGAGCAGAACCGAGAGAACGACATACGACATGGCCGGGTTGTTGCTGCTTTCATACTGCTGTTCCGGATTGTCATCTCTGTCGTGCACCGTTCGCTCCTGTTCGCCTGCCGTCGTACCGCATGTCACGATACGCAGCGCATGAGTTGAATCATACGGAGCACGAACTTTGTTGCCATCCGTCAAAACTACCTTTTTAAAAGGTACGTTGCGCCACGGCAACCCGGTACATTTGTCCCGGGTCGCCCAGCCGTGCATTCCAACTAGAGAAAAAGGTGAGGCGCAGTCAACGTTAAATAGAGCCGGGCTTTGAAATGATGAGCGGTCCCATGGTCCAACGCCTGTCCCCGACGCCATGAGCCGAACTTGCTGCCCGGGCGCGATCCGCGGGCACTGCTGGTCCCCGACAGCCATGCTGCCTATTGGGCTTTCGCACGCAGGTTCGGGATTGCTCACGAGGCAGTCAATCTGCGTGCCGGCGTGCGCACCAGGCATGCGGACGGCCGCGCGACTCACGTTCAGAACGTCAACGCTCACCACCGTCGTTTCAAGTCCTGGCTACTGGGCTTTCGCGGCGTGGCGTCACGCTACCTGCGCAATGATCCGGGTTGGCGCTGGGCCCTGGATGGCGGGTGGGTCAGTTCTGCAGAACAATTGTTCTGCATTGCAATCGGGGTCATCAATAGACAACGCTGACTGCGCCAAAGGTGAGGCCTCAGGCGAGGCCGTGCTTGATGGCGTAGACATACAACTCGAGGCGGTTGGCCACGTCCAGCTTCTGGTAGATGGTGGTGAGGTGATTGCGCAGCGTGCGCTCGGAGATGAACGCGCGTTCGGCCAGTTCCTTGTTCAGCGCGCCCTTGCCCTGCACAATCATGCCGATCACGTCGCGCTCGCGCGCCGTCAGTGTGCCGATGCGTTCAGCCTCCGGATCGGCCTTGGGCGCGGGCGCCACCAGTTGGCCCAGCAGCGCCTGCATCAGCGACTGGTCGAGCCACAGCTCGCCGCCATGCACCTTGCGCACGGCCAGCAACACGTCGTCGGTCGGCGCTTCCTTGCTGACCACGCCGCGCGCACCGGCTTTCACGGCTGCCGCCAGCGTGCCCTGGTCGCGGTTTGCGCTCAGGATCACGACGCGCGTGCTGCCATTGGCCACCAGCGCCGGTAAGAAGTCGATCGAACTGCTGCCCTTCAGGTCAAGGTCGAGCAGCACGATGTCCGGGCGCAGCGCGGCGCACAGGGCCGTGGCTTCGGCGCCATCGCTGGCGCTGCCCACCAGCGTGAACGACGGGCCCTCGGCCTGGATCAAACGTTCGAGGCCCCACAGCATGGTCTTGTGGTCATCCACGAGCAGGATGCGGATGGTCATGGTTTCTCCATTACGTTGTATCGGTGCCGGTCAGACCGGAATGCGGATGCGCAGCAGCGTCTGGCGCGCGTCGGCTTCGACGCCCAGCGTGCCGCCCACCGCCGCCACACGCTCGGCGATCGAGCGCGGCACGAACGGTTTCGGCGCCACGGCACCATCGGTCACCGGGTTGAAGATGTCGATCGCAAGCTGGCCGGCGTCATCCTCGATCACGACGCCGGCCGTGCGCGCCCGCGTGTGCTTGCAGATATTGCTGATGCCTTCAGTGACGATCTGGAACACCTCGGCCGCCATACGGTCATTGGCCACGCCCTCACCCTGCACCTCGAGCATCACGTCCACGCCATAGAAATTCTGCACCTGGCGCAACTGGCGACGCAGCGCCACCAGCAGTTCGGGCTCTTCCTGGCGTCCGCTGCGAAAACGCTGCGCGAAGTCGCGCATGTCACCGATCACGTCCGAGCACATGGCCAGCAAGCGGTCGAGTTCGGGCACGACCGGACTGTCCTCACCGGCGCCGTTGCGGATCGCCGCCACCGCGTGGCGCAGGCCGATATACGGCTGAATGGTGCTGTCGTGCAGATCGCGCGCGATGGTCTGGCGTTCACGGAACGCCGCCTCGGACGCCAGGCGGTCGAGCAGATCGATGGTCTCGATGACGGGAAACGCCTGCTGCACGATGTGCTTCAGGAACGTCGCATCACCACGGCGCAGGCGGCTGCCGGTCACGAAAATACGCCCGCTGCCCTTGCGCAGCGGCAGCGACGCGCTGACGAAACCGTCGGTATCGAGCAGATCCGCCACGTGGCCGCAGGCATCCATGTCCGTTTTGGACCACTCTTTTTCACCGGTGGCCAGGCGCACCGCGCACACCCCGCCCGGCAGCAGGCGCAGCAGTCCGGCGCCGGGGCCGCGGTACAGCGTGGCCCCCGATGCCAGCGCCAGCAACGGCTGTACGTCCGCCGCATCGGGCCGGCTGCGACTGATCGGACGACCCGCCCTCGGGTGGTGGGCCGTATTCAGGATCCAGCGCTGGTGGCTGTCCTGCATCAGCAAGGTACAGGTGCTGGCGCCGTAGTAGCGCAGGATCTTGTCCATCAGCGAATCGAGCGTGTGCTGCACGCCGAAGCGCGGGTTGGACAGCCGGCTGACGTCACGCAGCAGTGCCAGCCGGCGCCGCTGGTCAACGGACAGGCCGCCCCAGAACGCAATCATGTAGCCCAGCGCAAGCAGGAAGGTCGCGCGCAGCAGCAGGATGTGAAACGACTGGAACCCCTGCACCAGCACGACGGACAGGCTCACGATGCCCACCGCGCCCAGCGTCAGCTTGGCGCCGGCGTCGAAGCCGTGGCGGAACGACGTGGCCAGGATCGCAAACAGAAAGAACGAAAAGAACGGGCTGGCGCCTCCGCCGGTGGCAAGGACGATCAGGCCGTACCAGAAGATGTCGATCCAGTAGATGTTGGGACCGTGCCAGAAACCCGCGCGATAGCTCGCGATCACGAGCAAGGTCAGGCTGTGCAGCACGTAAGCGCCGAGCACCGGCCAGGTCCAGGCGCTGGAAGCGACCACGCCACCGGGGCCGATATACAGGGTCAGCAGCGCTGACACCGACAGCAGCACGCGCATGCCGAACACCATCCAGGCTTCAGCTTCAGGCGCGGCGGCCGATGGCGCCGTGGCGCCGGGCGTGCGCCGTGCGGCGGCGATCAAACGACGGATATCAGGGTACCAACTCATGTTGTTGCGCGCCGACAAACGCGTGGACTCCTCGCTAAAACGGTTACAGGGCGTGATTATTGCCCTGTAGAATCCCTGCAGTTTATCGCATACAACCAACGCACACGCTCACAGTTGCCCGAATATGTTGTTTAAGAGACTCCAACGTCAATCTGGCGCCACACTCGTCGAGATGGCCATCATCGCGCCCGTGCTCATGCTGGTCCTCGTGGGGATCATCGAAATGAGCATGATGTTCTTCGCCACGCTGACCATGCAGTACGCGGTGCGTGAAGGCGCGCGCTTTGCCATTACCGGCCGCGCCAACGAAGGCGGGACCAGCAACCAGCAGCGCTACGCCACCGTGATTGCGAAGATCCGCGACAACTCGCTGGGCATGTACGAGCGCATGAATTGCGTCGTGTCGGTCAATGGCAAGAGCTACGCAAGCACCAGCTACAGCAACGCCATGTTTGGCGGCGCGGGCGAGATGGTGGTGCTGCAGCTCGACTGCGCCTGGCCGGTGACGACGCCGCTGCTCTCGGCCTTCTTCACGGGCGGCCAGAACAATTTCGCCGTCGGCGCCACCATGCGAAACGAGTTTTTCTGATGCTGCCCATGCCATCTGCGCACATTCATCCTGCGCGCCGCCAGCGTGGCGTCGCCGCGGTCGAGCTTGCACTGCTGATGCCGATGCTGGTCGTGCTGCTGCTGTGCGCCATCGACGGCGCACGCGCGTTGCAAGCCAATATCATCATCACCAATATCGCGCGTGAAGGCGCGAACATCCTCTCGCGCAGCGGGGGCGATCTGGACGACAGCAGCCAGGACACGATCAATGCGCTGATGGCCAGCGCCCCGCCGCTGAACGTCAACCAGCTGGGCATGATGTACATCACCCGCGTGATGGGCGAGGTGACCAATGGCGTCTCACGCAGCGTCGTGCTGGACCAGTACCGCTGGGACGATGCCGAGCGCGTGCAAGGGTTTCGCCGCAATGGCTATGCACCCCAGAGCAAGGTGTACGGCTGCAGCGCCTGGAGCAACGCCGGCAAATGCTCGAGTGTCAACAGCGCGTCACGCCCGGCCACAACGGTCATGACCGGCAAGCTCGACCCTGGCGAAGTCGTGTTCGTGGTCGAGACGTTCTATCGCTTCGACATGCTGGTCGGCGGTTTCACCACCGGCAACGACACCCTGCCCACGTTCGGGCCCGACCTGTATTCGATGAGTGTGTTCTGAGATGAATCCGAAACTGTCCCGTCAGCGCGGTGCGGTCGCCATCATGGTGGCCGTATCGATGTTCGTGCTGCTTGCCGTGGTGGGTCTGTGTGTTGACGCCGGGCTCGCTTATCTGGTCAAGGCGCGTCTGAATGCAGCGGTGGATTCGGCCGCGCTGGCCGGTGCGCGCGCCGTCACGAACGGCAATAATCAGACCGAGCAGATCGCCAGCGCGCGCGCTGCTGCGGCTGACTTCTTCGCTGCCAATATCCCGAACAATTACCTGTTGTCGTCGCCACGCATCACCAGCACCAGCGTGACCTTCAACGGCGGGCAGGCCACCATCGATGTCGTTGCCGAAGCGCCGATGCCGGTGTCGATCATGCAGATCATGAATTTCACGACGCTGACGCCCATCGCAGCGGCGCAGACGATTCGCAATGACCTGGATATGGCGCTGGTGATCGATACGTCCGGGTCGCTGTTGCAATCAGGAGCGACCGTGAGAACATCGGCGAAAAGCTTCCTCAACAAATTCAACATCACGCAGGACCGCGTCGCGCTCATCCATTTTGCATCGGGCGCAGAAACCGATGTGACCATCAACCCGACGACGCGCGGTTTTAACCGCACGACGATGACAAGCAAGATCAACAGCTATGTTTTCACCGGCGGAACGGCTTCAGTGGAAGGCATGTGGAATGCCCGCGATCAGCTCAATCAGGTTCCCCTCGCCAGCCGGTCAACCACGCGTGTGATCGTGTTCTTCTCGGACGGCGCGCCGACGGCCTTCGGTTCGTACATGTCATTCACCAACAGCAACGATTGCAAGGACGTGCTCGGGCGCGACATTGCAGGTACGCTCGATTCGCTTGATGCGACCTTTGGTCTGAGCAAGATGGACGACAGCGACAACGTCATCATCAAGGAAAGCTGCCGCATATACCGCAATAGCGCCTACACTGCCCGCCGCCTGCCCGATTGGTACAACGCGCACAATGATGCGCGAACCCCGAATGAAACATCGAAACGCGAATTTCCCATCGTGGGTAGCTGGCCACGCACAGTGACCGCGGACATCGGCAGCGGAGCCGGCAGCAGGAACGACATTTATCGACGCAATATCGAACGCGCGTCACGTAATCTCGCGGAGGCCATCGCCAGCAGCGCGCGTGATCAGGGCATCGTCGTGTTCACACTCGGTCTGGGCGCTGCGCTGAAAACCCGGGGTGACTATGACAGTGACACGGGCGAAATGATCCTGAAGTGCATGGCCAACACTGCCGATGCGCCGCAGCGCTGCCAGACACCGAATCAGCCGGTCGGCATGTACTGCTACGCCGCAACCGACAATGACTTGACGCCCTGCTTCTCACGGCTGGCCTCGGCAATCTTGCGCATCACCAAATAAACCGCCCTTACAAGGACCGCGTCAACGGCGATTTGCCGGCATTCATCCGGGGGCAGGCGCAGCCATGCGCTAGAATCGCCCCCTTCGGTGCCGCGCGCACCAGCACTTGTAAGGTGGATTCACGTGTTTGCCGTTCTTGCCCTCGACATGGGAACTGCCATGAAAACGCTGGTGCTCACGCTCGACCTGGTGGGCACCTTTGTGTTTGCGCTGTCCGGCGCCACCGCTGGCGTGCGGCGCCATCTCGATCTGTTCGGGGTGCTGGTGCTCTCGTTCGTGGCCGCCACTTCGGGTGGCATCGTGCGCGACCTCTTGATCGGCGCCACGCCGCCGGCGGCGTTTTCGGACTGGCGCTACCTTGGCGTGTCGCTGCTGGCGGGCGTGACGATCTTCTTCTGGCATCCGTTCATCCACCGCGCGCGTAATCCCGTGCTGCTGTTCGACGGTGCAGGGCTCGCGCTGTTTTGCGTGGCCGGTGCGCAAAAGGCGCTGGTGTTCGGGCTGGAACCCGTGATGGCAGCGCTGCTGGGCATGCTGACCGGCATCGGTGGCGGCGTCGCGCGCGACGTCCTGCTATCGAACGTGCCGGCCGTGTTCCGTTCGGATATCTACGCCGTCGCGGCGCTGGCCGGTGCGTCGGTGGTGGTGATCGGCGACGCCCTGCAGTGGCCCACGACGCCGACTGCCTGCGTCGGCGCGGCCCTCTGCTTCGGCCTGCGCCTGGCCGCGATCCGCTATGGCTGGCACCTGCCGACGGCGCGCGGGATCGAGCCGCCGGACGCCAATGACCACAATCGCGACGGTCGCTGAACGCGACACGGCAAATGCATGCACTACAATGGGGGCCAGCCACGCCCCCAATGAATCGACATGAGCGCCACCGACCTGCCCTACCGTGCCACCCTGCTCCAAGCCTGCACCTGGCTCGAGCAACAGACTGCATCGCCCTGGACCCTGGCGCGCCTGCTCGAACACGGGGTCACGCCGTATGTCTGGCTCGATTACGACCCGGCCCATGCCGACTTGTTCGGCGACGCGAACGGCGGTTATGCGGCGCCAATCTTCTTCCAGGACGACATCGCGCGCCTGATTGCCGGCAGCGACGACGTCTTGATGACGATGACCAAGGACGCTTACAAGATCGTCGCGCACCTGCCTGCGCCGGGTTTCAAGCGGCCGCTCGATGCGCTGCGGTTCCAGAAGAAGGACCTGACACAGCTGGTCGCCAGGCTGGAACGCGAGGCGCAGGCAGCCATCGCTGCAGCGACCGCCCCGCCACCGGAACCGAAGGCGCCGACCGAATCGGCCTTTGGCATCAACAAGGCGCAGGTGCTGGAAGCCTTTGCTGCCAATGCGCGCATCGACCTGGGCGCGGCGCTCGACAATGCCATCGGCATCTTCGGCGACGATGGCGCGCGCGTGAAGGCCAGCGTGCGCAAGTCGAAACGCAACGCGGTGTGGAATCCGGTGACGCTGGCGCTTGGCCTGCATGACCTCCACCGCGTGCCACTGGGCCCGCTACGACGCGCGTTCAAGACCCACGATTTTCTGCTCGACTGGGAAGACGACTGGGAGCAGTCGCTGCGCCTGCTGGGTAAATAACACGGGTCAGCGCGCGAGCAGGTGGCGCAGCTGCGCCGCCTGGTAGGCGCCGAAGGTATCGCTGAACAGGCAGCGGATCAGCGGGTCGTCGACGACGTCGACGTCCAGCAGGTCACGCTCGGCATCGTCGTCGAACCGGGCATCGTTGATGCGCATGTACATCGTGGTCAGCGACTCGCCCTGCTCCAGCGCCCCATACAGTCTGGCGGCTGGAATTTCCGTCGTCCAGCCGAGCGGGCCGGCCTCGGTCACGGGCGTGGCGACATCACCCTCGAGCAGGTAATCGAAGACGCTCGCCTGACCCAGGTGGTCATACACCGACAACCGCCAGTAGCGCGGCCCATCGAAGTAGCCTGACGCCGCTTCCACCCCGGCGTATTTGGCGGGCAGACCCACGCGGCAGTAGTCCAGCACGCGCGCCATCTGCGCATCGCTCAGGGCCGCAAAATGCAGTGCGATCGATGCGGTCGAAGGCGGCGCCGCATTGCCTTCATAGACGTAATCGACATCCTGCGGACCCACGGGCACGAGCCACGCCAATGGCGGCGCCGGCTGCAGCGCCGCGCCGTCCAGCCGCACGGACGTGCCGGGATCGAGCCGCACGACCGATGCCGCCGGCAGCGCCGCGCCGACCTCGCGCGTGAATTGCGCATAGGTGATCGGGAAGAACGCGCGGTTGTACCACGACCACGCCTCCTGCACGAACTGGCACGAACTGGGCACCACATAGCGCGGCTGCAGCGCCTGCAGCTGCGCGATCCACTCGGGCGGCAGCTCGGGCGGCGCGGCCACGGCGCGCGATGGCGTGAGCACCTCGATTTCGCGCATCGTCTGGAACGGCCACAGCACCATGTCCCACGGCCCCAGTTCGACCAGCTGCGCCAGCGTGTCGTCGTCGATCCACGAATCCACGACATTGAGCACGTTCTGCCCGGCCGCCTGCACCTGGAACATCGAGTCGACATCGACATCCATCGCCTCGCGTGGGGTGACGGTGAACGGGCCGACCGTGACCGGCGCGTTCAGACGCAGCGGGTGCACGTGCGTGAAGCCGAGCTGGCGCACCATGTCGAACAACGCGTCGAAGATGCAGTAGATGTACAGGGGCGTCGCGCGGTCCAGCAGATCGAGGCTGTCAAGCGAGCAGTGATCGTCATGAAAATGCGAGATGAAGACGGCATCGAAACGCTGGCGGCGGATTGCCGCGACATCGAAGCGCACGTCAGGGAATGCATGGCAGTTGCGGCTGAACGGGTTCTCGAAGATCGTGTCGAAGGCGATGGTTGCGCCCTCGCACGCGAATACGTACCCCGCATGCAGGATGCGCGAAATGGTCAAGCCTGGCGTTGTCATTGGTCCCCCTTGGAGGCGGCATTTTACAGGGCGCGCTCCGGGACGGCGCTTGTTGCCGCCAAACCGAACGGCTACACTGCACCACCCCAGCGTTCCCGAAAGTAGCCGATGATCATGAGCCGCCCCATTCCCCGCGCCCTCCTTGCCGTGTGCGCGTTGCTGGTCACCGCATGGGGCGCGCTGGCGCTGTGGTTCCAGCTATCGCGGCCCGGCGGCTACGCGGCGGTCGCAGTGTGGTCGCTCGCCGGTCTGGCCGCCACCATCGCCATCGCGCGCGGCCCGGGCAAGTGGCCTGGCGCCAGGGCGCTGGTCACCGGCGCCGTGGCGCTGGCCGTGCTGCTCGGCTGGTGGTGTTCGCTCACGCCATCGCACGACCGCGTGTGGGCCGACGACGTGTCGCGCATGCTCGTCTCGCGTGTCGACGGCGATCGCCTCGTGCTGCAGAACGTGCGCAATTTTGACTGGCGCACTGAAACGGATTACACGCCGCGCTGGGAAACGCGTGACTACGACCTGGCTGGCATCGTATCGGCCGACCTGATCCTGTCCTACTGGATGGGGCCACACATTGCCCACACGCTGGTAACGTTCGGCTTCAAGGATGGCAAGCAGCTTGTGTTCTCGCTCGAGATCCGCAAGGAGCGCACCGAGACCTTCTCAGCGATCGGCGGCTTCTTTCGCCAGTTCGAGCAGGTGATCATCGCCTCGGATGAGCGCGACCTGATCCGCACGCGCAGCAATGCGCGCGGCGAGCAGGTCTATCTGTACCGCCTGCGCGCCACGCCGGACCAGCTGCGCGCCGTGCTGCTGGCGTACCTGGAACGCGCCGAGGCACTGCGCCGCCAGCCCGAGTTCTACAACACGCTCACCAGCAACTGCACGACGATCCTGTACGAACTGGCGCACCGCATTGCGCCCGACCTGCCGCTGGATTACCGGCTGCTCGCATCCGGCCACTTTGCCGAATATGCGTACGACCAGGACGCACTGACGCCGGGCGTGCCGTACGCGGTCCTGCAGCAGCGCGGCCACATCAACGCGCGGGCACGCCAGGCCGATGTCGACCGCAGCGACTTCTCGCACGCAATCCGCGTCGGCGTACCCGGTATTCGCTGAGGACGATCGCGCCACCTCACGCGATAGTTGCCGCAAGTCAAATCAGGACCAAAGGCTTCCTCTAGTATCGGCAATGGTCGAACGCTGGAAGGAGGAAGCCATGGTTGTACGCTACAAGCGATTTCGCAGGTCGGCGAACGGGAGCGTCGTGGTCGAAATGGCGCTGATTCTGCCCCTGTTTCTGATCCTGCTGGCCGGGCCGCTTTACATGGCGCGCGCCGCGTGGTTTTACAGCGTGGGGCAAAAAGCGGCGCACGATGCGACCCGCTATGTCGCGACCGCAACGCAGGCTGAATTACGGACCGCTGGCGGCGGCTTCAACGAAGCACGCGTTCCGGCGATCGCCCGCTGGATCGCCCAACAGGAACTGGGCGAACTCGTGCCGCTCACCGATGGCATTGCCATCGGGATCCAATGCGATGGCGAGCCATGCAGTGCGCTGACGCCTACGCAGGTCCACACAAGTGTGCAAGTCACGTTGCACGATCATCTACTCGGCAGCCTGACGATGGATTACCTGGGCTCTACCGATATGACAATGACCAGCGAAGTCACGATGCGCTATGTCGCACAGTGACACTACCTGGCCGGCGCGCCCGCGTCGGCAACACCCGCCACATCCTGGCAAACAGACCGGCGTCATCAGCTGGATGTTCGCCTCTGCCATGTTCATCATCCTCGGGTTTCTCGCCCTGGCCCTTGACCTGTCCCTCGTTACCCACCGCAAGATGGAACTCCAGAATGTCGCCGACACCGCTGCCTTGTCGGCCGCGCATGAACTTGACGGGACTGCGGCCGGCATCACCGACGCGCTGGAAACCGCCTCGCAACGCTTTTTGCAAGGCGCCGACAGATTCACCTACCACTACGGCAAGGCGACGATGACCTGGTCGGATGCTGCCATCGAATTCGCCCGCAGCCCGTCAGGCCCATGGCGGCCGGTCGGCGAGGCCATGACCAATCCTGAGGATCTGCTGTACCTGCGAGTCGATACGGCAGGGCTGGATGCCGAGTACGGGACCGTCGCCACCCTGTTCCTCAGGACGTTCACGGACATCCCTGACACCTTCACCAGCGCCCGCGCCATCGCTGGCCGCTCTGCCATCAAGGTCACCCCGCTCGGCATCTGCGCCATGCGTGACGAAGCTCACCGCAACCATGGGGGGGAGCTGGAGGAATTCGGGTTTCGCCGGGGCGTGGGCTACAACCTGCTGGACCTGAACCTGCCCGGCGCCACCGCCGGGCAGACCTTCATCGTCAATCCGGTTGCGCAGGCCACGCCCATCACTGACACAGCAACGCTGGCGCCATTCGTCTGCACCGGCACGATGGCCATGTCACGGCTGTCCGGTGGCACGGTCAAGGTGTCGGCGTCGTTTCCGATCAATGCTCTCTCGCAGCAGCTCAATTCCCGCTTCGGCACCTACGGGACAGGCGCCAACGCCTGCGATGCGCGCACGGCGCCCGCCGACATCAATATCAAGGAATTCATCTTCAACAACGGCGCCGCCTGGATGGGCGCAACGCCCGCGGGGCAGTCAGCTGCGCTGCTGGCGACAACAGAGCGCCGGTGGACAATTGCAGGCCCCGATACGGCGCCCGCCGGCACCCTGGGCGCGCAGTTCGGTCCGCTCTGGTCGTACGCAAAAGCGGTCCCGTATGCATCGTATGCGAGCACGGGTGCGCCGGAACCGGCAACCGGTTATTCAACCTATGACGTGACCAAATGGAGCACCTTGTACGCACCGGGTCAGCCGACCACCTCACTGACCACGCCCTATCCCGACAGCGCCGAGACACCGACGCCCTACTCCTATACGACGGGTACCCAATTTTACAAAGGACCATCGGCGAGCAACAAGAGTCTCGCCAACCGGCGCGTCCTGAATCTGCCCTTGCTCGCCTGCCCGATCACCGGGAGCGACGCCACGGTGCGTGGCATCGGCAAATTCTTCATGACCGTTCCCGCCACGCAGACCTCTCTTTACGGCGAGTTCGCAGGCCTGGCGACCGAGCAGTCGCTGGGCACCCGCATCGTCCTGTACCCCTGACGGATGGACCTGACATGACCCGCCAAACGCCAGAGCGGCAACGTGGTGTCGCCGCAGTCGAATTCGCCGTGGTGGCGGTGATCTTTTTCATGCTTTTCTTCGGCATCGTCGACATTCTCCGGGCACTCTATATCTGCAATATCCTGCAGGAGGTGACGCGGCGCGCGACAGCGCTGGCCGTCAACACCGACTTCACCGACGCAACGGCGATGGCAAGGGTGCGCATGCAGGCCGTGTTCCGCACGACACCCGGCATGCTTGCATTTGCCGATCCCATCTCCGACGACCACGTCAGGATCGATTATCTACAGATCCCGGCGTCGGCCAATCCCGTCCCGATCGGGACAGGATTGCCGGCAAGTCCCCAGCAAAACCGGATCAATTGCACGTCCAATCCCAGCGCGGCCAACTGCATCCAGCTGGTCAGGGTGCGGATCTGCCTGCCCGGGGGCGCCGCTGATGTCTGCGATCCGGTGCCGTACCAGTCCCTGGCGTCGTTCGTCCCGTTTTCATTCGGCCTTCCCAGCGCAACCACCATCGCCCGGGCCGAGACCCTGGGGATGCCGCCCGGCGTGCCAGTCCCGGTGGGCGGCAGCTAGCGTTTACAGGACTTCGGGCGCAGTGTCGGCTGCCACACGGGAAATCGCAACCTTCGCAATGCGGCGCTCCTCGACGGCGATGACCTCATAGCGCCAGCCATCGAGTTCGACGCTCTGGCCAGGCACGGGCATCGACGCGAAACGCGCCAGCAGGAAGCCGGCCAGTGACGTGTAGTCATCGTCCCCTACCAGCGCATCGGTCTCGAGTACCTGTTGCAGCTGATGCAGGTCGGCCGCGCCATCGGCTTCCCACACATCCGGCCCCTGCGGCCGGATCGCCAGTTGCTCGTCTTCGTCCGGGAATTCGCCGGCGATCGCCTCCAGGATGTCCACGGGGGTGAGCAGACCTTGCACGATCCCGAATTCGTCGGTCACCAGCACCGGCTGGCCGTGCGCGCGCTTGAGCGTCTCCATCGCGCCCAGCACACCGGCCGTGTCGGGCAGCAGGATCGGCGCGCGCACGATGCCGCCGTCGGGCGCGGCGTCGATGCGCCCGTGCAGCATCAGCGCGCTGACCAGGTCCTTGGTGCGTGCAATGCCCACCAGCTGGTCCAGCTGGCCGCGAGCGACCGGCATGCCGCTGTGGGGCGACGCCTGCAACTGGCGCAGGATGGTGTCGGCATCGTCGTCGAGGTTGACCCACGTGAGTTCCGAGCGCGGCGTCATGATCGAGCGGATCGAGCGGTCGGCCAGCGCCAGCACGCCGCTGACCATATTGCGTTCTTCGGCGCCGAACGCTTCCGGCTCGGTGACCGGTTCATCCTGCGGTTCGGCATCGGCATCGACGTGCATCCGCTTCTTGCCGCCCATCAGGCGCAGCACCGAATCGGCGGTGCGGTCGCGCAGCGGCACGCGCGCTTCCTGCTTCAAAAAATTGCGGCGTGCGAACTGGTTCAGCGCCTCGATCAGGATCGAGAAACCGATGGCAGCGTACAGATACCCTTTCGGGATATGAAAGCCCAGGCCTTCGGCAACCAGCGACAGGCCGATCATCAACAGGAAGCTCAGGCACAGCACGACGACGGTCGGATGCGCATTAACGAAACGCGTCAGCGGTTTGGACGCCAGGATCATGACGCCGATCGAGATGATCACCGCAGCCATCATCACGTACAGGTTGTCGACCATGCCCACGGCCGTGATGACCGCGTCGAGCGAGAACACGGCGTCGAGCACGACGATCTGCGCGACCACGGCGCCAAAGCTCGCATACACCCGTGACTGGGTCTGCACGTGCGTGACGCCTTCCATGCGTTCATGCAGTTCGACGGTGGCCTTGAACAGCAGGAATACGCCGCCCAGCAGCAGGATCAGGTCGCGGCCGGAAAACGCCATCGACCCGAGGGCGAACAGCGGCGCCGTCAGCGTGACGAGCCACGAGACGATCGTGAGCAGGCCAAGGCGCATCAGCATGGCCAGGGACAGGCCAATGAGGCGCGCCTTGTCGCGCTGATGCGGCGGCAGTTTGTCCGCCAGGATGGCGATGAAAATCAGATTGTCGATGCCCAGAACAATTTCCAGGACAACGAGCGTGAGCAGACCCGCCCAGATGGTGGGGTCGAATAGCCATTCCATGTGTTACCTCTTGTTTGAATCAGTGTGAACGTGCAGCTGCATCACGCCGCAAAGGCGCGCAGCAGGAACATGCCGCAAAAGCGGCACAGGCAGGCGTCACACCGCGCGCGGCGGCTTGAAGACGGGATGCCAGGACCTGCTGGCATGGGACAGGAATGGGGGTGCGAGCGCGCCGCCGCGCACATCGGCGAGGCGCAGGGAGAGTTCTTCGTTGATGGTGTCGTGCACGTCGGCGCCGGCCGGCGGCTCATCGGGATCGATGTCGCAGCTGGCCTGGCAATCGTGATTGTCGGGCAGGTAGGCGTCGGCGAACACCGGCGCGGAGGTCAGCTCGACGAGCGGTTCGGACGCGATGACGCGCTGCGATGACTCGGGCGGCAGCATCGCGGATGCGGCCATGGCCAGGGCAAACATGTTCAGGGGGAGCAGCAGAATCAGGCAGATGACGAATACTCGTCTCATATACAGCGGGAAAGTCGATGACCCGCTCATTCTAGCATGGCCCGCGCACGCCATTCGTGCGCGCCGCACGCACGGCAGCCCTCTTGTACAATGGCCGCCACCTTACCCACCGGCCCTGCCGGGAAGCACCCGATGCACACATCTGCCCAGCGCATGAGCGCGCTGCTCGACTATCTCGTCGAGCAGGCCAAAGACATAGATCCTTCCGCGTTCACGCTCGCGAAAGTCACCGAATTCAAGAAAACCTTTACCGACCTGGCGACGCTGCCGTGGATCGAGTTCAACGTCGAGACCGAGCAGGATGACCTGTGGCTGCGCGTGCACCGGCTCGAGTCCACATCGCCGCCGTTGCTGGCCGATCCGGCGCTGGCGCCCTATTTGCTGATCGGCGCCGACCCGTCGGGCAATCCGCCGGCGCTCAATGACGCCACGCTGGCCGATGCGCGCCATGAAGATGCCGCCCATGCCACCGATGACCAGGCGAAGCAGCGCGTCGAGGAACGCGATGCAGAGCGCCGCGCCTGTGTCGCACAGGGCCTGGCTGCCTACCTGCCGCCGTGGCAGGAGTGGGCTGCGCGCGAACGTCCGCGCCGCCAGGTGATCACACTGTACGCCGACCTGTTCGCACTGAAGGCCCGGCTCGAATCCGAAGAAGCGGCGCGCCCGCTGGAACTGGTCTGGGGCATGGGCCTGTCGTCGTGGCAGATGCGCACACCGGCACCGGTCGACTTCCATTACCCGCTCATCACGCAGGCGCTGGAAATCGACATCGACCCGGCCTCGCACGCCATCGGCCTGCGGCCCCGCCAGCTCGACGCGCACCTGGAACTCGATGCCTTCGCGGCCTGCGGCGTGCCCGGGATCGGCGACGTCGAACGCGCTGCCCGCAGCCTGCTGGCCGCGCGCGGCGACAGCACGCTCTCGCCGTTCGCACCCGAGATGATCGAGCCGATCCTCAAGCTGATCGCCGGCCAGATCAGCGCCGACGCCCGCTACGACATGGCCGCCACGCAGGCGCCTCCACCGGGCGAGCGCCTCGTCGTCACGCATGGCTGGGTGATCTTCGCCCGGCCGCGCGCAACCCACTTCCTGATCGACGACATCGCGCGCCTGAAAGACCGCGTGGACGACGCCGAAGGGTTGCCGGACGGGCCGCTGAGCCTTGTCACGCCGCCCGGCAGCGCGGTGCTCGAACACGAGCCGATTGCGTTTCGCGGGCTGTCCGGCGGCGCAGTCAATGCCGGCGAGCCGCGCGAGCTGTACTTCCCGCTGCCGTACAACCGCGAGCAGGAAACCATCGTCCAGCAACTGGAACGTTCGCCGGGCGTCACGGTCCAGGGTCCGCCCGGCACCGGCAAGACGCATACGATCGCCAATATCATCAGCCACTACCTGGCCTCGGGCAAACGCATCCTGGTCACGTCCAAGGGCGAGCCGGCGCTGAAGGTCCTGCAGGAGAAGATTCCGGAATCGATCCGGCCCCTGACCGTCGCCCTGCTCTCGGGTGACAAGGAAGGCATGCGCCAGTTCCAGGCGTCGATTGAAGCGATCATCCACACACTGTCGCACCTGAGCCCGCAAGTGGAGACCGAGGCCATTGCCGCGTGCCGCGTCGCGCTCGACCGTGCGCACGCCGAAACCGCCGCCATCGACACCCGCATCGACGAGATCGCGCATGCGCAGCTGGCTGCCGTCAGCGTCGACGGGGTCGAGATGCGCGCGCAAAAGATGGCCGAACTGGTGATCGACGGCAAGGACCGTTTCGGCTGGTTTGACGACGACTTGTCGCTGGCCCCGCAGCACGCGCCGCCATTCGGCGACGAACAGGCGATGGGACTGCGCGAGGCGCGGCGCCGGCTCGGCGCGGATCTGGTCTACTGCAATGCGTTGCTGCCAGCGGCCGACGCCCTGCCATCGGCGCAGGCCATCGGCCGTCTGCACGACACGCTGCTCGCGATGCACGACATCGAGCGCGACGAAGCCAGTGGCGCGCTGCCGTCGCTGCGCGCCACGACGCCCGACGTGTTTGCCGCCGCACAGACCTTGCAAACGGCGCTGGCCGGCGCGATTGCCACGGCCGCCGAGGTCGAGGCGTCGGGCTTTGACTGGGCGCACGCCGTGCGCCTGAAATCGCGCCAGTCGCAGTTCGTCACCGAGCGCCGCGCGTTCGAGGCGCTGCTGCCCGAAATGGATGCGCTGCTGCGCGCACGCGCCGAATTCATGCAGCGCCCCGTCACGGCGCCGACCGAAGCTCTCGGGCATCCGAAAGCCATCGAAGCGATCAACCGCGCCGTCGAGACGGGCAAGCCGTTCGGCCTGCTGTCATTTGGCGGCGGCGACGTCAAACAGCAAATTGCCGCGATCCGCGTGGCCGGCCTGGCGCCGGCCTCCAGCGACGACTGGGCCCACGTGCAGCGTTACGCCGCGCTGCAGAACCGCCTGCACTCATTCGCCGTGCGCTGGAATGCGTTTGCGTCCGATCTGTCGCTGCCGGTCTTGGTGGCCGACGTGGCGCAACTGCGCGCCATCGAGCAAATCCTGACCACGGCCCGCGCCGCCCATCTGCAGGCCACGAGCCACGACCTGCAGTTGCCGATCCTGGCCCAGGCGGTATTCAGCCAGCCGCCGACGAACGACCTGCTGGGCCGCGAGGCCGACCTGCTGCGCGTGCGCGACTACCTGGCGCGGCACCTGGCGCGCGCCAATCTCGAACAGGCCCGCACCGCCATCGCCGCGCTGCGTGGCCTGCTGGCCGGCGCCGATGGTCCTGTCGGCGTGCGTCTGCGCGAGTTCGCCGGGCAAACGCTGGGCACACCTGGCCTGGCGGCCGACACGGTCAGCGCCGACTATGCGGCGCTGCTCGCGGAACTGCGCCGCATCGCCGCGCTGACGCCGGACCTGGCCGCCGTGCGCGAGTTTGCCGAACAGGTCGCGCAGCATGGCGCCCCGCGACTGGCAACACGCTTGACGACCGTCCCGGTCGACGCACAGGGCGACGACGCCGTATTCCCGGTGCGCTGGCGCGATGCCTGGACCTGGGCGCGCCTGAAAACCTACCTCGACAATATCGATGCGCGCGACGAGATGCTGCGCCTGGCCGAGCGCCGCCACGAACTCGAACGTGGCCTGGCGCGTCTGTACGAACAACTGGTGTCGAAATCGTCCTGGCTGGCCACGCGCCGCCTGGCCGGCCAGAACGTGCTGAGCGCGCTGGAAACCTACCGCACGTCGATGCGCAAACTGGGCAAGGGCACGGGCGTGAATGCGGGCCGCTACCGGCGCGATGCGCAGGAAGCGATGGTCAACGCGCAGGCCGCCGTGCCGTGCTGGATCATGAGCCATGCACGCGTGTCCGAAACGCTGCCCGCCACGCTCGGTGCGTTCGACCTTGTCATCGTCGACGAGGCCAGCCAGTCCGACCTGTGGGCGCTGCCGGCGGTCCTGCGCGGCAAGCAGCTCCTCGTGGTTGGCGACGACCGCCAGGTCTCGCCCGAAGCGGGTTTTGTTTCGGCCGCCAAGATCACCGACCTGCGCCGGCGCTTTTTGGCGGGCCAGCCGTTCGAAGCCGTGCTCACGGCGGACATGTCGCTGTACGACATCGCCTCGACCGTGTTTGCTGCCTCGAAGGTCATGCTGCGCGAGCACTTCCGCAGTGTCGCGCCGATCATCGCCTACAGCAACCGCGTGTTCTACAAGGGGTTCATCCAGCCGCTGCGCATCCCGACGGCGTCCGAACGGCTCGACCCGCCGCTGATCGACGTGTTCGTGGCCAACGGCTACCGTGAAAACAAGGGGCTGAACCGCCCCGAGGCCGAATTCATCGTCGCCGAAATCGACGCCATCCTGCGCGACCCGGCCTATGCCGGGCGCACGCTGGGCGTGGTATCGCTGCTGGGGCCCGAACAGGCGCAGCTCATCGACAAGATGGTGCGCTCGCGCTGCGACATGGCTGAACTGGTCAAACGCAACTTTGCCTGCGGCGACGCGCGCCTGTTCCAGGGCAGCGAGCGCGATATCATGTTCCTGTCGATGGTCGCCGACAGCAAGCAGCACCACGCGCTGTCCGGTGTGCAGTTCGACCAGCGTTTCAACGTGGCCGCCTCGCGCGCGCGCGACCGCATGTACCTCGTGCGCTCAGTGAAGCTCGAAGAACTGTCCACGCTCGATCTGCGCCGCACGCTGGTCGAGCATTTCGCCAAGCCGCTCGAGTCCAATGAAGAAGCGACGAGCCTGATCGAGCTGTGCGAATCCGGTTTCGAGCGCGACGTGTACACGGAGCTGTTCGAGCGCGGCTACCGCGTCATTCCGCAAGTGCCGGCGGCCGGCTACCGCATCGATATGGTGGTGGAAGGTGCGCACGACCGGCGCCTGGCGATCGAGCTCGATGGCGACGACTTCCATGGGCCGGACCGGTGGCAGGCCGACATGGGCCGCCAGCGCGTGCTCGAACGCGCCGGCTGGACCTTCTGGCGCTGCTTTGCCTCCACCTGGTCGCTGCAGCGTGAGACCATCCTGGCCGAGTTGCTGGCGCGCCTGGCGGCGATGGGGATCGAGCCGCTCGGGGCGCTGGCGCGCACGCCGCTGCTGGTCGAATACCGCGAATGGGGGCGTGATGCGGTGACCAGCATCGATCCGGACATCAGAACCGGTGCTGCATCCCCAGCATGATGCCGGTCTGATTGTCCGACACCCCGGTCACGCCACCATCTTCGGTCGAGTCGCGCGTCACGCCGATCGGCACGCCGCCATCTGCCTTCGCATAGGACACGGTGGCATACAGGTTGGTGCGCTTGGTCAGCGTGTACCGCGTGCGCACGACGAACATCAGCGGATCGGCTTCGGTGTCGCTGGCGTTGACGCCGTTCTTGACGTTGATGTAGTAGACCACACCGGTCATGTCCACCATTGGCGTGAGGTCGACGTTCGCGCCGGCCCACCACGTGTCGGCGCGCACCTCGCTGCCAACCGGCCGCTCGAGCCGGTAGTTGCGCAAACCGAGTTTGAGGTCAGCGCCTTTTGTGAGCTCGTAAGCCAGGCCTGCGTGATACACCCTGGAGACGGAGCGGGCGATCGCCGTGCCAGTCACGCCGTTCACGCGCTCTGCCGTGAGCACGTAGCGCAGGCCGCCAATCGCGTGCGCTGCGCCGACCGCCAGTTTGCGGCCATCGGCATCGCTTTCACGCGATTCGCCGGCGCCGAACGATGCACCGATCTTCACGCCACCGAACTCACCCTGGTATTTCACCATATTGTCGAACGCGGTCGTCATGCCATATTTGCTGCCCAGCGTGCCGCCGCCAGTCGACGCCCACGAGTAGCGCGGCGCGTAGCCCATCGGGTCGAACGGACTGATGAAGTCGTACACGGTCGTGAACGAGCGCCCGATGATCACGCGGCCGAACTTGCCTTCAAGACCAACGTTCGCCTGGCGGCGAAACAGCGGGCCATCGATTTCCCCCGTGTCCGAGAGCACCGGTGACTCGAACTGGAACACGGCTTTCAGTCCCCCGCCCAGATCTTCACTGCCGCGAAAACCGAAGCGCGAATTATTCGAGCCACCCGAGGAGACGCGCAGCGAGTTGCCGCCCGATTCCTTTGCATTCGTCACGTATTCGATGCCGGTATCGAGCAGGCCGTAGACCTGCACACTGGTCTGGGCCATGGCGCTGCTACTCACCGCTGCGGCGATGGCCGCCGCAAGCACTGTCTTGTTCATTCTTGTCTCCATTATTGTTGGTATGCGTCAGCTATTTTGCATAACGTCGCTTAATAATGCAGTTAGAAGTTTCCCGCGTCAACACGTCACATTCAATTTTTCGCGGGAAGTTCCTTGCCGTGGCGACAATGCATCGGTTACGCAGAGGATTGTTTAAAAACATTGAAATAGTGAAAATCCTCACGAATCTGATTGCATAAACACGTATCCAAATGCAATATAGAAAAGCAATCGACAAAAACGCGCGCCCAACGTGGCGTGCCCAACACCGGAGACACAAGACATGTACACCTTCAAGCAACCCATGCTGATGGGCGCCCGCGCGCTCGCCATCGGCGCCCTGCTCGCCTGCGCCGCGCCAGCCATGGCGCAAGCCCCGCTGGAACTGAAGATCATCGCACCGGCCGGTCCGGGCGGCGGCTGGGACACCGCGTCGCGTTCGCTGCAGCAAGTCATGCTGTCGTCTGGCGCAGCGAAGAACGTCCAGGTGATCAATGTGCCTGGCGCGGGCGGCACTGTCGGCCTGGCCCAGTTCGTCAACGGCGCCAAGGGCGATGGCAAGCAGATCATGACGATGGGCATCACGATGCTCGGCGCCGTGCTGACCAACCGTTCGCCAGTGGGTCTCGACACCGTCACACCGATCGCGCGCATCACCGCCGATCCGCTCGTCATCGTGGTACCGGCAAACTCGCCGCACAAGACCATGAAAGACCTGGCCGCAGCCATCAAGGCAGACACGTCGCGTGTCGTCTGGGCCGGCGGTTCTGCCGGCGGCGCCGACCACATCCTGGCCGGTCTGGTCGCGCGTACCGTGGGCGGCGATGTGCGCAAGCTGAACTACGTGCCATTCTCGGGCGGCGGCGAAGCGCTGGCCGAGATGCTGGGCGGGCGCGTCACGGCCGGCGTCTCGGGCTACAACGAGTTCGAAAGCATGATCAAGGCGGGCAAGCTGCGCATACTGGCTGTCGCGTCCGGCAAGCGCGTCGCCGGCATGAACGTGCCGACGCTCAAGGAACAAGGCATTGACGCGGAACTCGTCAACTGGCGCGGCATTGTCGCCGGCCCCGGCATCACGCCGCAGCAGCGCCAGGTACTCTCCGCTGCGGTCGAGAAAACCCTCAAATCACCTGAGTGGAGCAAGATCCTCAAGATGCGTGGCTGGGAAGCTGCGTACCTGCCACCTGATCAGTTTGCGGCATTCATGAAAACCGAACAGGCGCACGTCAAGGGCATCCTGGTCTCGATCGGCCTGGCCAAATGAATCCGGGCGCTCCTCGCAAGGTCGCCGCCTGGCGCGCGCCGCTGCTGGTAGGCGTCGGGTTGCTGGGCCTGGCCAGCCTGACGCTGTTCGACGCGATGCGCGTAGCATCCGGCGTCGGCCCGGGCGTCGGACCGTCCGCCGCGATGCAATTGATCGCCCTGATGCTGGGCGCCCTGGGCGTGGCGCACCTGGTCCAGGCGATGCGCGCCAAGCGCACCGCCGCCGTGCGTGAAACCGAAGGCACGGCCAATCTGCGTTCGCTGGCCTGGGTACTTGGTGGCCTGGTGCTGCAAATCGTCACGCTCGCGATCGGCGGCGGGTTCATCCTGTCGTCGGCCATCCTGTTTACCGCAACCGCCTGCGGCTTTGGCCGTTCGCTCAAGTCGTGGGGACCGGTCTATGGCCTGCTCATGAGCAGCATCGTCTACCTGTTCTTCACGAAAGCGCTGTCGCTGTCGCTACCGATGGGTCCATTAGAGCAACTGCTGGGATAAACATTCATGGACACACTTTCACTTCTTGCCGATGGCATCTGGGTGGCAATGCAACCCGGCAATTTGCTCTTTGCCGCCGTTGGCGTGCTGCTCGGCACGCTCGTGGGCATCCTGCCCGGCATCGGACCAGCGCTCACCGTAGCACTGCTGCTGCCCGTCACGTTCAAGCTCGACCCGACCGGCTCGATCATCATGTTCGCCGGCATCTACTTTGGCGGCATGTATGGCAGTTCGACCACCGCCATCCTGATCAACACGCCGGGCGAAGCAGCATCGATTGCCACCGCCATCGAAGGCCACAAGATGGCACTGGCCGGCCGCGCCGGTCCGGCACTGGCCACGGCCGCCATCGGCTCGTTCGTTGCCGGCACCATAGCCACCATCTGCCTGGCGCTGCTGGCACCTGGCATCGTCGACCTGGCCGTGCAGTTCGGACCATGGGATTATTTCGGCCTGATGGTCGTGGCATTCGTGACAGTGTCGGCCACCTTCGGCAGCTCGGTACTACGGGGCCTGACGAGTCTCGGGCTCGGGCTTTTCCTCGGACTGGTCGGCATTGACAAGCTCACGGGCCAGGCCCGCCTCACGTTCGACACGCCGACACTGATGGACGGCGTCTCGGTCACCACGCTGGCCGTCGGCCTGTTCGCGATGGGCGAAGCACTCTTCGTCGCCTCACGCTATACGGGTGCAGCGGAGAAAATCCAGGCGCTGCGCGGCTCGCTGTGGATGTCGCGCGCCGACTGGAAAGCGTCGTGGAAGCCGTGGCTGCGTGGCACGATGCTGGGCTTCCCGATCGGTGCGCTGCCAGCCGGCGGCGCCGAAGTGCCGACGCTCCTGTCGTACACACTGGAACGCAAATTCTCGAAAAATCCGGAACAATTCGGCAAGGGCGCGATCGAAGGTGTGGCTGGTCCGGAAGCGGCAAACAATGCCTCAGCCACCGGCACGCTGGTGCCGCTGCTGGCCCTTGGCCTGCCCACGTCGGCCACGGCCGCGATGATGCTGGCCGGTTTCCAGCAATATGGCCTGACGCCCGGCCCGCTGCTATTTACCACCAACCCCGAAATGGTC
Organism: Oxalobacteraceae sp. CFBP 13730; assembly: GCA_014841835.1. Taxonomy (GTDB): domain Bacteria; phylum Pseudomonadota; class Gammaproteobacteria; order Burkholderiales; family Burkholderiaceae_D; genus Telluria. The sequence goes on from JACYUQ010000002.1 coordinate 744,182, forward strand.
TGGGGCCTGATCGCCAGTTTCCTGATCGGTAACCTGATGCTGCTGGTGCTCAATCTGCCGCTGGTGGGCCTGTGGGTCAAGCTGCTGACGATTCCGCAAGCGTGGCTGTACGGCGGCATCCTCGTGTTTGCCGCGATGGGCACGCTGGCCGCCAATCCGTCGACGACAGAGCTGACAATGCTGGTCGTGTTCGGCCTGACCGGCTACCTGATGCGCTGCCTGGATTATCCCGTCGCACCGATGGTGGTGGGCCTGATCCTGGGACCGATGGCAGAGAACCAGTTCCGTCGTGCGCTGCAGGTGAGCATGGGCGACTACTGGGTCTTCTTCAAGCATCCCGGTTCGGCCACGCTGCTGGCCATCGCCGTGATCGCCCTGCTGGCGCCGCTGCTGTTCAAGAGCTTGCGCAAATTCCGGGCCAGCGAGGATTGAGACCATGACGACACCCGCTGCCATTTCTACGGCGTATCTCGATCACGCCGGCGAGCGGTTGCGCATGGTCGATCTGCCCGGCCAGTTTGGTGAACGCCTGCATCAGCTGCCCGTCGTCCTGCGGCTGCTGCTGGAAAATATCCTGCGCAACAGCGCCGAGGATGAACGCCAGGCCGGTATCGACGCCGTCTTCGGCTGGCTGGAACACCGCACCAGCCAGGCCGAGATCGCGTTCCAGCCCGGGCGCGTCTTGATGCACGACACCACCAGCACCCCGGCGCTGGTGGACATCGCCGCCATGCGCAATGCGCTCGACGAAGCGGGCTGGAATCCGGCGCTGCTCAATCCCGGGCTACCCGTCGATATCTCGGTGGATCACTCGCTGGCCGTGGAATTCTTCGGCCAGCGTGACGCCATCGAGCGCAATCTGCAACTGGAAATGCACCGCAACCGCGAGCGCTATACCTTCCTGCGCTGGGCCTCGAACGTCATGAAGGGCGTGCGCATCCACCCGCCCGGCACCGGCATCATGCACACCATCAATCTCGAGCAACTGGCCACCGTCGTCACGACCGAAGAACGTGGCGGCGAGCACTGGGTGGTGCCGGACGTGATGATCGGCACCGACAGCCACACACCGATGATCAACGGGATCGGGGTGCTCGGCTGGGGTGTCGGCGGCCTGGAAGCGCAAACCGTCATGTTCGGCATGCCGACGATGTTGCGGGTGCCGGACGTGATCGGCGTGCGCCTGAGCGGACGACTTGGCGCTGGCGCCATGGCCACCGACCTGGCGCTGACCGTCACGCAGCGCCTGCGCGAGATCGGCGTGTCGGGTGAATTCGTTGAATTCTTCGGGCCCGGTGTTTCGACACTGAGCGCCGGCGAGCGCGCTGTCATCGCCAATATGGCGCCAGAATACGGCGCCACGACGGGCTTCTTCCCGGTCGATGCACAGACGCTGACCTACCTCGAGCAAACGAATCGCTCGCCGGAGCAATGTGCATTGGTCGACGCCTACTGTCGCCGCAATGGCCTGTGGTTCGATCCCGATGCGCAGCCGGTCTACACCCGGACGATCGAGATCGACCTGGACCAGGTCGCGATCCACGTCGCCGGGCCCAAACGGCCGCAAGACCTGCTGGCTTATACGGAGACGGCAGCCGCACTGGCGGCGCTCGACTTTGCGCCCGCACACCCGGGCACGGGCGCAGGCGCCGGCCTGCCGCGCCATCCGGTGGTCATCGCCGCCATCACCAGCTGCACCAACACGTCCGATCCGGGTCTGCTGGTCGCTGCCGGCCTGGTGGCGCGCCGCGCGCGGGCGCTGGGCCTGAAGGTGCCAGCGTGGGTCAAGACCTCACTCGGCCCCGGCTCCCCGGCTGCTGCCACCTATCTGGCACGCGCCGGCCTGCTTGACGACCTGTCGTTTGTGGGTTTCGACATCGTCGGCTACGGCTGCACGACCTGCATCGGTAACTCGGGCCCATTGCCAACGATGGTGCAACAGGCGCAGGCCCGCGGCGAGATCCAGCCGGTCGCCGTCTTGTCGGGCAACCGCAATTTCCCGGGCCGCGTCCATCCCGACCTTGACCTGGGCTTCCTGATGTCACCGCCCCTGGTGATCGCGTTTGCGCTGGCCGGCAATGCCGAGATCGACCTCGGACGCGAGCCGGTACAGATCACGCAGGCTGGCCAGCCTGTCTTTCTGAAAGACCTGTGGCCCAGCCGCGCTGAAGTCGATGCGTTGGTGCGCGAGGGTTTGCAGGCCGACGACTTCCCGCGCGCCTTTGCGCGCGCCAGCCTGAACCCAGTCTGGCATGCGCTGAAGGTTCCGGAAACCGCGCTGTATCCATGGGACCCGGCCTCGACCGCCCTGCGCCGTCCGCCGTTCGCGTCGTTCACCGAGCGCAGCCTGCTCGGGCACTACACGGCGTATCCGCTGATGGTCGTGGGCGACGACATCACGACCGACCATATTTCACCGGCCAGCGCGATCCCCAAAGACAGCTTCGTCGCCGACTTTCTGGTGGCGCAAGGCGACGACCGCGATGACCTGAACGTGTTCGCTTCGCGCCGCGGCAACTGGGAAGTGATGGTGCGCGCCGCGTTCTACAGCAAGTCGCTGCGCAATCTGCTGCTGCCATCGGCGCCAGTGGGCCAGACGCTGCACATCCCGAGCGGCGACGTGGCGCCGATCTTCGAGGTGGCGGATCGCTATCGCGAAGCGTGCGACCCGGTCGTGCTGGTGGCCGGTGAACGCTACGGCACCGGTTCATCGCGCGACTGGGCCGCCAAAGGCCAGCGTCTGCTGGGCGTGCGCGCGGTGCTGGCATCGAGCTTCGAACGTATCCATCGCTCGAACCTGATCGGCATGGGCATTCTGCCGCTACGCCTGCCGGCTGACCGTTCTCCGGCGCTGCTGCAGATCGCGCCGGGCGACCGGATCGAGGTCGACGCTGCAGCTGATACGCTGCAGCCGCGTGTTGCCATCGCCGTGCGCATTCACCGTGCGACCGGCGCTGTCGACATGTTCACCGCCATGGCGGCTGTGGAAACCCGGCTCGAGACCGAGCTACTGCGCCACGGCGGCGTCATTCCCTACATTCTCCAGAAAACGATCACGCAGCAAGACCAATCCTGACATCGGCCATAATGCCGGCGTGGGCCGCGGGCCCGAACCGATGGTGAATATGAACGTGGACTCCTCAATTGCGAAGCAGATAATCGCCCTGATCAAGACCGAAGCATGGCCCGTCGGCAGCCATTTGCCGGCACAGATGCTGGCAGACCGTCTGCGCGTGTCGCGCCAGCCAGTCAACAGCGCGCTGGCGCTGCTGCACGAAAAGGGTGTCCTGATGCGCGAACGCAACCGCGGTTACTTCGTGGCGCAGGAACTCCCTGGTCCGCTCGACGACATCGTGGCCGGGCTGGGCCTGGCCGAATCCGACATCGTCACAAGCGTTTACTTCCAGATCGCCGACGACCTGCTCAAGCACGAATTACCGCTCGCCTGCCCCGAACAGCTGATCCGCTCGCGTTATGGCCTGACGGCGGCGCAGGCCAATGCCGTGCTGGCTCGCATCGTCAGCGAAGGCTGGGGCGAACGAAAATTCGGCTATGGCTGGACGTTCTCGTCGATGCTGACCACGCCCGACAGCCTGCTGCAGTCGTACCGCCTGCGACTGGCGCTCGAACCGGCCGCGCTGCTGGAACCGGGCTTCAGACTCGAACGAAAGCTGCTCGAACAGTGCCGCGCCACCGAACGTCACCTGCTCGCCGGCGGCATCGACACCGCCACGACGGACGAATTGCACATCCGGGGCGTGCGTTTTCACGAAAGCCTGGTCGAAGCATCGGGCAACCCGTTTTTCATCGACACGATCAAACGCGTCAACCGCGTGCGCCGCCTGATGTCGTACCGCTCGATGAAGCAGCGTGACCGTTATCCGGAACACTGCCGCCAGCACCTGTACATCCTCGACCTGCTCGCGCAGGAGAAAAACGAGGACGCATCGAATTTCATGCGCGAGCATCTTGTGCACACGCTCGACTCGATGGCGAAAATCGAGACTATCCTCCAGACCGGCAATCTTCCCTCACCCTGAGCCCCGACCATGCACCTGACCGCTTCCATCCGTTCGGCCTTCACCCCCACCGGCACGCTGCGTGCCGCGATCAATCTTGGCAACCCGATTCTCGCCCGCCGCGACGCCGAAGGCGCCGCGCGCGGCGTATCGGTCGATCTGGCCACACGCTTTGCCGCGCTGCTTGGCGCGGAGCTGGAACTGGTCGTGGTCGATGCTGCCGGCAAATCGGTGGATGTGGTGCTGGCGGAACAGGCCGACATCGGCTTCTTCGCCATCGATCCGCTGCGTGGCGAGCATATCGCCTTCACCGCCCCTTACGTGCTGATCGAAGGCTGCTACCTGGTGCGCAACGATTCACCGTTGGGCGCCAACGACGAGGTCGACGCCGCCGACCACCGCGTCGTGGTCGGCAAGGGCAGCGCGTATGATCTGTACCTGACACGCACGCTGGAGCGCGCACAGATCGTGCGTTCGCCAACGTCGCCAACCGTGGTCGACACGTTCATTGAGCAAGGCGCGGACGTGGCTGCCGGCGTACGCCAGCAACTCGAGGCCGATGCGCGGCGCCTCGGCGGCCTGCGGTTGCTGGACGAACGCTTCATGGTGATCCAGCAGGCGATGGGCACACCAAAGAGCCGGGGCGAGGATGCCGCAGCATTTCTGGCGCACTTCATCGAGACCATGAAAGCCAGCGGTTTCGTGGACGAGGCACTGGCGCGCCATGGCATCGAAGGTGCGTCGGTCGCACCGCCGGTTTGAGACGCTTACTGTGGAAACGCCACCGTTACCACACAGCCCTGAGCATCAGCCTTCCGACCAATCGTGACCGCAGCCCCGTGCTGGTCGGCGATCTGGCGCACGATGCTCAGGCCCAGGCCGGCGCCCGACTTGCCGCCGGGCCGCAGCCGGTAATAGGGACGGAACACGTTTTCCGTTTCCTCGTCCGGCACCGGGTCGCCATCGTTCGATACGCGCAGCAGGCATTGCCCGTCGCTGCAGTCGATGGCCACATCGATGTCACCGCGCGCCAGGCCATGCCGCGACGCGTTCTCGATCAGGTTGCGCAGCAGCTGCTGTAGCCGGTACGGGTCGCCCTGCACGCTGCAATCGTGCGGCGCCGACAAGCCGAGCGACTGGCCACGCCGGTCGAGCAAGGGCTCCTGCAGCGCCATCACGTCGCTGCAGACTTCGGCCAGCGAGACCTGGCGCTGCAGCTGCATGTCGGTGCCGGACGCGAGACGGCTGAAGGTCAGCAGCTGTTCTGCCAGCTGCGTCGTGCGTTCGAGCGCGCCGACCGCCTCGCCAAGCGACGTGTCGCACTCGGCCTGATTGGCCGCGCGCAGCGCGTTCTGCACGTGCAGCTGCACCGCAGCGATCGGCGTGCGGATCTCGTGCGCGGCGGCGTCGATGAATTGCTGCTCACGCTCGAACGCGGCGGACACGCGCTGCAACAGGCTGTTGAGTTCATCGACCACCGGCGCCAGTTCGCGTGGCAGGTCGGGCAATTCGACGGGCGCGAGCGACTCCGGCTCGCGCCGCGCGATCGCATCGGCCAGCGTGCGCAGCGGCGCCAGGTTCGTCGCCAGGACCAGGTTGACCGCCAGCACCAGCAGGATGCCGCCGATGATGACGGGCGCCAGCACCGACGCGCCGAGCTGCTCGACCATCTCTTCGCGCACCTCGTCTTTCTCTGCCACGACCACCCACACATGGCCCGATTGCAGCGCGAACACCTGCCACAGGGTCTCGCCCAGCAGCTTGCTGGTGTAGCCTGCCGCCAGGGGGCCGAGCGGCGCTTCCGGCGCCGACGCCGAGCGGGCCAGCAGGCGCCCGTCGGCATTGAAGACCTGGAACGCGATCTTGTGTTCGTACGGGTGGCCATACGGCGTCGCACCGCCGGAATACCCGAGCCCCTGTGGAATCGGAATCACGATCGGGGCCCCGATGGTGGCCGTCTCGAGCTGGTGGGCGGCCAGCGTTTCGAGCACGCGCGCCGAACTGGCCAGGCGCGCGCTGAAGAATTCCTCGGACTCGTGGCCGGCGAACCAGTGGGCGGCCAGCGAGATGCCGCCCAGGATCAGGAGCATGCACACCATCGTGCGCGTGATCAGGCGCCGGCGAATCGAGTAGCGGCGCACGCTCATCTGCTCACTCATGCGGCAAGATTCCCGATGCGATAGCCAAGCCCGCGCACCGTCTTGATCAGGTCAGGATCGGTCTTGCGCCGCACATGGTGCACGTAGACATCGATCGCATTGCTGGCCACGCCCTCGCCCCAACCGTACAGCGACGCTTCGAGTTCACTGCGGGTGAATACCTTGTTAGGCTGTTCGACGAGCCGTCTGAGCAGCATGAATTCGCGGTGCTGCAGATCGATCGGCTGGTTTTTCCAGCTGACCGCCATCCCGGCGAGATCCAGCGCCAGGTCGCCAAAGCGCAGCTGGTTGACCGACAGGCCGGCGCGGCGCCGTTCGAGCACCCGCACCCGCGCCAGCAACTCGTCGACATCGAACGGCTTGATCAGGTAATCGTCGGCGCCAAGGTCGAGCGCGACGATCCGGTCGCGCACCGCATCGCGCGCCGACAGCACCAGCACCGGCACGGCGTTGCCAGCACGCCGCACCCGGGCCAGCACGTCGATGCCGTCCAGGCGCGGCAGGCCGAGGTCGAGGATGGCCAGGTCGAACGCGTTGTGTTCCAGCGCGGCGACCGCCGCCACGCCGTCGCCCACGTGCTCGACCGTATAACAGGCCCGCCCGAGCGCCAGCTTCAGGCCCGATGCCAGCGATTCGTCATCTTCGACAAGTAGTATTCGCATCCTGCGCGTCTCCAGCTGATTGCATCACTTGCGCTTGGCCGCGACTTGCGCGAGCAGCGCTTCGACTTCGGCCCGCCGACCCGCATCGGCCAGCTTGCGGCCAGGCCGCGCCGGCGCCTGCAGCGCCTTGCGCAGGCAGCGTTCGGCCCCCACCATGTCGCCCTGACGATACAGAAAGTCGCCAAGGAAGAAGTTGGCATCGATACCGTCCGGGTTCAGCGCCAGGCCCTGCTGCAGGTTCTCGCGCGCCTTGTCCTTGTCACCAAATCCGATCGGCCAGCCCGGTACCTGATAATACAGGCTCCCGAGGCTCGTGTAAGCCGAACCGGCCAACGCCTTCGGGTCGCTCTGCAGCGCGGCTTCGAAGTCCTTCTTCGCCGTCTTGGCCAGGCCCAGTGCGCCCAGGCCACCCTTGGCGCCGGCATGACTGGCCACGACGATGCCGTGCCAGATCAGCACGCCGGCGTTGTCGGGATAGCGCGCCAGCACGGTATCTGCTTCGGCGCTCAGTGACTCGAATGCGCGCTCCTGCCCACCGGCGGGTGCGCCGTATTTCACTTGTTCCCAGCGTTGCTGAAGTGTACTGACGGCGTCGTCGACCGGTGCGGCCAGGGCGACGTTGAAGGCCGCCATGCAGAACGCGGCGGCGGTGATGGTGCGGTACGACTTTTTCATGATGACCTCGATTGTGCTTGCCGGACAGGCGCCGGCATGTGTTTGCGGATGACGGGCAACTGGCCCCGGATGGCCCGGTCGGGCAAGGCCGGCAGCAGGTGATTGACGAGCGCCAGCAGCGCTTCTTTCAGCCCCGGCTTGTACTCCCATGCCGACCCCTCGATGAAGGTGCACAACTGGCGCGCCACATCCGCCGGCTCGTCGAGCGCCACGCCCATCTCGGCGTTCATGGTCTCGACCGCCCCGGCGTTAATCGGCGTGCGGGTTGCGCGCGGGATGAAGTGCCGTACCGCGACGCTGGTATCGGCCAGCTCACGCCGCAGCGCCTGGGTAAAGCCGCGCAGACCCGATTTGCTGGCGCAATAGCCGGCAAAACCGGGATAGCCCAGGTAGCCGAACAAGGAGCCGACATTGATGACCTGCGCGCTCGGTGCCTGGCGCAGCTGCGGCAGCAGGCGCTGCGTGAGCAGCATCGGTGCCAGCAGGTTGACCTCGAGCAGGCTGCGCAGCGCCGCCGGCTCCTGGCTCTGGAACGCATGGAAAGCGTTGATGCCGGCATTGTTGATCAGCAGATCGACGCCGCCAAGCTCGCCCGCTGCCGCCGCAATGGCGTCGAGCGTGGCGTCCTGCGTTGCATCGCCGACGACGATCCGCACGAGGTGCGGCCCAAGCCGTTCACGCAGCGCTTCGAGCACCGCGCCATTGCGGCCGACCAGCACCATCGACGCGCAGTACGGTGCCAGGGCAATCGCCAGCGCCTGGCCGATGCCCCCGCTCGCGCCGGTCAGTACCAGCCGCCATGTCGTGTGCGCCATGCTAGACCCCGGCCAGGCTGGGGGCGCGCTGTGGCAGGCTGCGGAAGATGTCGCCATACAGGCGGTACATCATGCGCGCGCCATGGATCACGGCCGCGCGGTCGGCTTCGTTCTGGAGCTGGTTCATCAGGTTCACGAAGAACGCCACATGTTCCAGGTCGAGACTGCCGTGCGAGGTCAGGTAGCTGAACGCCGCATCCGGCAGGTCCAGGCGCAGCTGGATGGTCTGCGCAGCCTGAGTCGCCAGCGCGGTGCTGGTCCCTTCCAGCACGTGCACCATGCCGAAGAAGCCCACCGGATTGCCGCGGTCGATCCCGTGGTAGGCGTACGCCACCATCAGTTCGGTCGCCGGCAGCGGCTGCGAGCGGCGCGCCAGGTCCGGATCGCCGCCACAGGCGGCGATGTCGGAAAGAATCCATGCTTCGTGGCCGATTTCTTCCTGGACGTATTCGGCGATCGCCTGGCGCAACCAGGCTTGGTCGTTATTCAACCGGCTGCCGCACGCCATCATCAGCGGCACCGTGTGCTTCACGTGATGGTAGGCCTGCGTCAGGAACGCCACGTACTGGTCGAGGTCGATATCGCCCGTCAGTGCCTGCCCGATCAGCGGTGTGCCGATCAATTGCTGGCGCTGGGGTTCGGTTTGCTGGCACAGGATGTCGTAGAACTGCATACATTGCTCCTTCAGGACTGGTAAATTTGTTCGATGTGCGCCGCGCAGCGCGTGCGCGCCGTGTCGCGCCGCAAGCGACCGTTGGCAGTGACGGTGCCGTCGGCCTCGGAAAACGGTGTGGTACGGAACCACGCGCCGATGCGCGCATAGTCCGGCAATTCCTGATTGACGCGGGCCACGGCGGCGTCGATCACGGCATCCGGCGCATCGGCCTGCAGCGGCACGATCGCTGCGGCCAGATAGGCGCGGGCATCGCCCACCACCATCGCCTGGGCCAGTACGCCGGTACCGAGCAACAGTGACTCGGGCCATTCGGGCGAGACGTTGCGCCCGTACGCGGTGACCAGCACATTGTTCTTGCGCCCGTCGATATGCAGGTAGCCGTCGGCGTCGAGATGGCCGATATCGCCCGTACCCAGCCAGGTTTCCTGGCCCGGCGCGTGATCGGCTGGCGCCTGGCCCAGGTAGCCCGCCATAACGCCGCCGCCGACTTCGATCTCGCCGTCCGGCGCAATGCGCACGCTGCGGTTGGGCAGCGGTTTGCCGGCGCTGCCGATGCGCGCCTGCCCCGGCAGGTTCAGCGAGACGACCGAGCCGCACTCCGACAGACCATAGCCTTCGTACACGGGGAATCCCATGGCCTGCGCCGCCTCGAGCAGCGCTTTCGGGGTTCTCGCCCCGCCAACCGCGATGAACTTGAGGCTGGCAAGGCGCGGATCGTCCGGCCGAACTGCGCCGACCAGCGCCTGCAGCATCTGCGGCAACAGGATCACGCTTTCGGCGCGCGTGGCGGCGATGGCGGCAAGACAGATGCCCGGGTCGAACGAGGCCGCACCGCGCAGGCCCGTCATGGCCAGTGGAAGACTGATATTGAGTGCGCCCGACAGCAAGGCCGTGTAGGTGCCGGCGATATTTTCAAGCAGGACCGACAGCGGCAGCAGATTCAGATGGCGCCGGATGTTCAGGCCAGCCAGCGCGTCGGCGAGGACCTGGGCCAGTTCCCACTGCTGGCTGGAACCCAGGCACACGCCCTTTGGCTGCGCTGTGGTGCCGGACGTGAACGTTACTTTCTGCACGTCGGGCGGCACGCTGGCCGGCCGACTGGCGCCCGCATACAGCGACAAGGCGCCTGGCGTGGCAACCGCCGTGGGGTAGCCCAGCGCCCCGGCCAGCGACGCGTCGACGCAAAACAGGCCTTCGACCGCTGCCAGCGTCAGCGCGTGTTGCCACTGGGGCGGCGTGAAGAACGACGGCAGCGGCACCAGCGTCATGCCGGCTTCGTGCACGGCGAGGTCGATGGCGATCCATTCGGGACCGTTGTCGGCCAGGATCGCCAGCGCAGCGCCGGGACGGAACGTGGCGCGCAACATCCGCGACAACGCCTCGACACGCTCGATGAGCACGCTGGCGCTCCAGGTGCCTTGCGCGCCTTCCAGCACGGCGCCGCTTGCGGGGAGATTAGCGCGCCAGTTGATCATGACCGAATCCAATATTGCCGAACATGACTTGCGGATGGGTCGCGTAATAGCTGCCCCATGCCCCCTGCGCCTGCCCCAGGCGCGCCGGGTCGGCGTCCGCCAGCACGGACGGCGCCAGCCGCAGCCGTGCAAATGAATTGAGCAGCGCCCGTGTGGCGGTGAACGTGACCCAGACCAGGCCCTGGCAATGCAGCTGGTGCGTCATGGCCACGATGAGGGTGCGCGCAGCGCCCGCATCGGTACTGGCCAGGTTGCCCACTTCGACGATGCTGCCGCGTGCGACCGGCCGGCCGGTGCGCGCGCCAATTTCGGTCTCGACCGGGCCGTCCAGATAATGTTCGAGAAACAGCCGGCCCTCGCCCGCCAGCGAATAACCGAGCGCAGCGACCCAACGCCCGGCGCTGTCGCGGCAGCCGGCGAGCGTATGGCAGAAATGCTGCAGGGTGGCGCCGTAGACGCGGGCAAACTCGGCAGCGATGAAGGCTTCGAGCGATGCGCGTTCCGGATGGTCCGGCGCCACGAGTTCAAGAATGCGCCCGGACCCGGCTGCGGCGGGTGGCGTGGCGCTGGCGCGGGTAGCGCATGGCATGGTGGTCGACACTGGTCACTCCTTTTGTTGTTCCCATGGCGAAACTTATGGGGGCAACATTAAGGCCAGATTAATCGACGCTGGTAGTGCAGAGGGTCAGCGGGACAGTGCCCGGGGCCGGTGCTTAGCGCCAGGCGCTGTCGGCCCCGGCATCGAAGACAAGGAACCGCGAGGGGCCGTCCCTGAAATTATTATCGGAGACAATCACCAGCGAACGGTGGCCATTGGCCAGCCTGGGACCCCACGCCATCGCTTCATAGTTATCGGACCACCCAGCCGGCAGCTGCGCGTTGTCCAGCAGTTGGCGCTTGATGGCCGGCCGCACGCCGGCGGCGATCGGCGCGTCCGGATCGAGCGCAGTGGCGCCCTGCAGGTCGACGTCGTACAAACGCGCGTCGAATGTGAAATCGTGCGCCGTCTGGCGGCCGGCGCGCTCGATGACCAGCAGGCGGCGCGGTCCGATGGCCAGGATCTCGGCAATGCCGTTTTCGCTGTAGCCGCCCGGACGGCCCGGCGGCAACACCGGCTCGAGCCGGTACGCGTACTGCGCCAGGATGCGGCCCTGCCGGTCCAGCAGACTGAGTCGCGTGAACGCGCCCTCGCCCGGCGCCGACGCCTGGCCGTCCTGGATCAGCGCACCTTCCATCGCCAGCCACAGGTGCTGGCCATCGACACTGAAGCTCAGGCCCTCCGGTCCTGCATTGCTGCGCCCACCGGCTTGCGCATCGGGCCGGATCTGCAGCGCTGCGGGAAACGGCGGCGCGGCCAGGGGCGTGCCATCCATGCCGGCGCGCGCCAGCAGCATCGGCGAGCGCGCGGCGCGATCGCCTTCGCCGGCGAACCAGAGACTGCGCCCGAGTGGATCGATGCGCAGCGTCTCAAGATCGGCCACCTGCCCGGGCTCGCCGCGCCGCGCATACGGCGCGCCGCCAGCCTGCACCAGCGGCTGCATGCCGGTGATCTGCACGCCCGCGACGCGCTGCGCGTCGTAGTCGATGCGGGCGCGATAGAAACGCGTCGGGCCATGCACGCGGCGATCGTCGCTGATGATGAGCCATTCCCTGGCCACGCTGTCGTAATCGATGCCGGACAAGCCACCGACGCGCGTCTCACCGACGCGCATGGCACCCGCCAGTTGTGCGGTGCCGATCAGGCGCAAGCTGGGCGAAGGCGTGCTGCAGGCAGTGAGCAGCAGCGCAGCAGAAATGACGAAAAGCCGGCGAATGAAGGTCATGGCGGTCTGAGAAAATTCCGGCGTATTCGCCGGCAAACGGCCATTATCCCTCAAGCGCCGGCCCTGCCGCCAGCCCGCCCTGCCTTACATCCTGAAGCGCAGGCTCACGCCATACGTCGTCGGGTTGTAACGGATATCGCGTGGCTGGTACTGCCCCAGCGAACTTTCATACTTCGTGCGCGTCAGGTTGATGGCATCAAATTGCAGCGACACGTTGTCGTTGATTTCGTAGCCGATGCTCAGGTCGACGAAGGTCGCGGCCTTGACCATGCGGTCCTGGCCAAACGGCGCTTCAGCGATCTGCTCGACATAGTCGCCCCGACGCGTGGCAGCCAGGCGGCCGGTGAAGCCACTGCCTTCATACAGCAGCGCAAAGTTGTAGCTCTGACGCGAGACGCCGGTGAGCGCCGTCGTCGTGAACTGGTCGCTGTCGAACGCGGTGCGCGACTGGTTGTCGGCATCAATGTAGGTGGCGTTGAACTGCGCACCCAGGCCGCTCCAGGCGCCCGGCAAAAAGTCAGCGAATTTCTGGATGCCGAATTCGGCGCCACGCAGGCGGCCCTTGCCCGAATTCTGCGGGCGCGTGACGCGATACAGCTGGCCGTCGATCGTTTCATCCTGCGTGAAGGTTTGCTGGTAGCCATCGATATCGCGGTGGAACAGCGCGATCTGCGCGTAGCCATTCTTCTTGAAGTAGTACTCCAGTGTGGCGTCGAGATTGGTGGATTTGGACGGCTCCAGCAAGGGATTGCCGGCCCCGCCGCTGCCCGCCACGTTGACCGTCGGCGCAATCAAGGACAGCGACGGGTTGAGCGCACCGAACTCGGGCCGCGTAATCGTCTTGCCGACCGACAGGTGCGACTGCAGGTTCTCGCGCCAGCCGATCGTGGCCGTGGCGCTTGGCAGCACATTGGTTTCCGACGTCGATTGGTCGATGTCGGTGATCGCATCGCCAATGCGGCTCTGGCCGCGCAGGTCGCGGTGCACGCGCACGACGCGCACCCCCGCTTCGCTCTTGATGCCCACGCCGGCGATCTCATGGTCCCAGCGCCCCGCCGCGTACAGCGTGACATTCTGTTCTTTCTGGTCGAACGCGCGCGCCGGGTCTTCGGCAATGCGCCCGCTGGCCAGGCCGTAGCCATTGCGCACGGCGTCGGCCTGGTCGATCAGGAAGTCTGCCGACGGGGCGCTCCAGGCGCCACCCAGGCGGTCCAGCCCCGGTACCAGCTGCTGGAACCCCGGCCCGAACACGCCGATCGGGGTCGGCCGCACCCCCCTGAAATCGGCGTTGCCTTCGGCGCCGTGGTAGCTCGCCTTGCGCGACGACAGCCGCACGCCGCCCAGCAGCGCCCTGAAGGCGCCGTCGCCCGGCATGCGATAGACCGCGTCGGTGCGCCACTGCAACTGGGTGCCGGCCTGCTCGTTCCAGTTCTGCACCATCCCGCGCAGCACATAGGCATTCGGGTCTTGCAGCACATTGGCGTTGCCGCCCTTGCTGATGGCATTGAAGCCGCCATGACCGTCGGCGCCATACGCGTACACATTGGCGCTCACGCCAGGCGCCTGCTGGTCGACGATCAGCGTGTCGTTGACGAATTTCGAGCGCGTGTATCCCACCTGCGACTCGACCGACAGCGGGCCCTCGAGGTACTTCAGGCCCAGGTTCAGGTAGTGCGTGGCGGTGCGTTCGTTCTGGCCCCAGGTGCTGGTGGCCGTGTACGGCTCCCAATCTTTGGCGACGCCGACTTGCGCGGCCGGCGCAGTCGCCGACAGAATCGGGCAGATGATGCCCAGCGACGTCACGCAGCCATTGGCTTGCTGGCCCAGCGTCACGCCGCTCAGGCGCGGCGCCGAACCGACATTCGAGAACGCGTAGTTGACGGCGTTGCGACCCTGATAACCCATGCCCAGGTATTGCGCGGTGGCCGTCGTGCGCGGATTAATCTTCCACTGGAAGGCGCCGTGCACGCTCTGGCGTTCGCGCGCGCCCTGATTGTAGGTGCCGCCGATATGCGGCAACTGGCCCAGCACCTCGTCGGATGCGAGCGGTGCAAACGGCGCCGAGTCGCCCAGGCGCGTGGCGCTGCCGTCGGGGCGCACCGAGAACACGTTCGATGGCCGGTCGTTGTACTGCACCGGATAGGCCCAGTTGTCGCGGTTGACGGCGACGTCGAACAGCGCGCCCATCTCGCCGACATCGGTGTTCCAGCGGTTGCTGACCAAAAAGCCGCCACCCGGGCTGTGCTTGTCGCCTGTATTGTCACTGCCGTTGATCTGGTTGACGCGGTCTTCGACATAGCCGGTGGCCACGAAGCCCTTGGCGTCAAACGGCGCGCGCAGGCGGATATTTACGGCGCCGGCAATCCCGCCTTCGAACTGGTTCGCGGTGGCCGATTTGTAGACTTCCATGCCGCCGATCGACTGCACCGGCAAATCCTGGTATGCCAGACGACGCCCGGCAGCGGTGAAAATCTCGTTGCCGTCCAGAGTCGTGGCGACGTCGGGCAAGCCGCGGATGGTGACGTTGCTGGTTTCGCCGCGATCACGCCCAACCTGCACGCCCGCCACGCGCTGCAGCGCATCGCCCGCATGGCGGTCGGGGAACTTGCCGATGTCGTCGGCGTTGATCGCATCGACCACCTGGGCGGCATCGCGCTTGATATCCTCGGCCGAGCGCAGGCTCTGGCGCAGGCCCGTGACCTTGATGACGGTGGGCGCGGCCGGGGTTGCCGGGGCGGCATCCACTGGCGCCGCCGGCGCAGGCGCCAGCGGCACTGGCGTGTCGGCGACGGCCTGTGCGAAGGCTGGTGCGCCATATGAGGACAGCAGCATGATGGCCGCGCATACCGGCGTGAGGTTCAAACGGCGCATTCGTTCTCCTGGAGTTTGCGTGAATCGGACGCGCCGCGACTGGCATTGCCCCAAATGTGTCTTCACAACGCAGCGCTACGCCAACCAGTTGACATAAATACACAAAATTATTGCGTGGCCGCAGGAAAACGTGCGAGGTTCAGGCAGAAGCCTTCGCCGCATCCAATGTAGCCAGCACCTGCGGACCGATCTCGCGTACCGAGCGCACGCCTGTGAGCACCATCGTGGTCCGCAGCTCCTTGTCGATGATTTGCAGCAGCCGCTCGACGCCGGCCTGGCCGTGCGTGGCCAGCGCATACACGAAGGCGCGCCCCAGCAGTACGCCATCGGCGCCCAGCGCCAGCATGCGAAACACGTCGGTGCCGGTGCGCACGCCGCCATCGGCAAAGATGGTCAGCCTGCCGCCCACTGCCGCGGCGATGCCCGGCAGCGCCTGCGCGCTCGACGGCGCCCCGTCCAGCTGGCGCCCGCCGTGGTTCGACACGACGATGCCGTCGGCGCCGAAAGCCAGCGCGGCGCGCGCATCCTCGGGGTCGAGAATGCCCTTGATGACGAGCCGGCCCTGCCACTCGTCGCGGATCCATTGCAGGTCGTTCCAGGCGATGCCGGGGTCGAAGTTCGCACCCAGCCAGCCGATGTAGTCGGCCAGGCCGGTGCTGCTGCCCAGGTAAGCGGTGATGTTGCCCAGATCGTGCGGCCGGCCGAACAGGCCGACGTCCCAGGCCCAGCGCGGATGCGTCAGTGCCTGCAGCACGCGCCGCAGCGGGCCGTGCGCGCCGCTCATGCCGCTGTGCGCATCGCGGTAGCGCGCCCCCGGCACCGGCATGTCGACAGTAAACACGAGCGTGCGCGAGCCAAGCGCCCAGGCACGGCGCATCATGTCGCGCATGAAGCCGCGGTCCTTCAGCACGTACAGCTGGAACCAGACCGGCGTGGCAGCATGCGCGGCTACCTCGGCCAGCGGGCACACCGACACGGTCGACCCGATGAACGCGATGTTGCAGCGGCTGGCGGCGCGCACGGCCTGCACCTCGCCGCGCCGCGCATACATGCCGGTCAGGCCGACGGGCGCCAGCGCAATCGGCAGCGCGTAATCGTCGCCGAACCAGTTCACGCCCAGGTCGAGATGCTCGCTGCCCCTGAGCACGCGCTGGCGCAGCCTGACCGCCTGCAGGTCGTCGACGTTGCTGCGCAAGGTCTGCTCGGCGCCGGCGCCGCCATCGAGGTAGTGAAACAGAAACGGTGGCAAGCGACGCTGCGCGGCGGCGCGAAAATCGAGGGCGGACGAAATGATCATGGCGGGGACGGGAGCGGATCGAAGGGGCAGTCTACGTCGCTGGGCGCGCTGCTGTCCATGGGCCGGTGCGGCAATGGCCAGCACGGCGGGTTCACCAGCACTGTGAGAATGTGCGAACAATTGGCGCGCGGCGGCCCCTATACTTGTCCGATATGCACACACGATCGCTATCGATGTCAGCCTCCTGGAACCGCTCGCTGGGCGTCGGCGGCGCCATGCTGCTGCACGTCGCCATGCTGGCCGCATGGCAGGCGAGCCGCCAGCAAGCGCCCGACGATGACCGACAGGCGGTCTTCACCCAGTGGGTGCAGGTGCCTGACGGCAGGCCGCGACCTGCCACACGCGAAGTCCGCGTGCCGGTGGCGCGCAGGCGTGCCACTGTACCTGCCCCAGTCGGCAGGACGGGCCATCCCGTGGCGCCGGGCAGCGGGCAGCTCACCGCCGGGGCGGACGTTGCCCCGCCAGGCGATGGTCTTGACGTGCCTTCAGTTGAAGGGAACGCACGACTGAACGTGGAACAGGCGTTGCGCGACGCCGGCGCCATCGATCGCACGCTGCGCAAGAGCAGCAAGGCGTATATCGTCGCGCCACCGGACAGCCCGCAGATCCGCATGGCCAGGGGCTTTGCGGAGGCGGCGGCGGTCGCACCGGGCCGCTGGTGGGAAGCGCCCAAGATCGTTGAACTCGTCAATGACGGCGGCGACGGCGCGCGACGCACACGCGTCGTCACGGCTGCCGGCATTTACTGCATCACCGAGCGCTCCCCGGCAACGAGCATCGACATGATCGAAAAATTCGGCAAACAGAGGATCACGAACTGCGGGCATGAACACGAACAACCGGTCAATCCCCAGGAATGGCGTACCGCGCGCGATTGACGATGACCCCGCCGCGGGTCAAGCCGATGTCTTGGCGTCCGCGAGCGACTTGCCTGCGGCAAGCCACGCCTTGACCCAGGCCGGTTGACGGCCACGACCGCTCCATTGCTGGGCAGGATCGTCCGGGTTCGTGTAGCCGATGATCGCGGTGCCTGGTTTTGCTGGTGCTGGCGCCTTGATCGCCAGCACCTGTTTCTCGCTCAGGCCGGCATTGCGGGCAATGTGGAGGATCTGTTCGCGCGCCTTGCTGATGCTGAGGTAATGGTGGGTTTTGAGTGCATCGTTGACTTCGGCTTCGAGTGCGCGAAGTTTGGCCAGCGAATATTTGGAGAGGTCTTGCATGGTTGCCTGGTGCTTTGTAGTGAATGAAACCAGCACCCTATCATGGCAGGCCCCTGTTGGCGAACCGATCGGATACGGTTTCGCCATTTTTACTGCAGGCGAACCGCCACATCGAACAGCCAGGTACGGCGAATCTCCACCACATCGTACTGGCGCGCCAGCGCCGGCGGGAACGGTCCATACGGCGCGTGACTGGCAATGATCTGGCGGATCGCCTCATCGACCGCAGGCACGCCACTCGAGGTCACGAACGTCACCCGTTCCACCGAACCGTCGCTGCGCACGGCCACCGTCACGAGCGGCTGCCGGTGAGGCTGTTTGACGACATCGCGCACGGCATCCAGGCTCATGTTCAGCTCGATCTTGCGGCCCATGGCTTCGGCGTACGCCACGAGGTCGGCATTGGCGTCAGCGCGACCCAGCAGCCAGCCGCGCCGCTGCCCACCAGCGGCGTCACGCTGCGCGGCTTCCTGATTCAATTGCCGGCCGATCGCGCGCAGGCGCTCTTCACGCTGCGCTTCCTGCGGGGTTTGCACGGGCGCGGGTGCCACCTGCGGCAACTGCGCCTGGCGTGCTGCTTCCTGCCTGATCGCGTCCTGGCGGGATGCTTCCTGGCGTGCTGCTTCCTGCCTGATCGCGTCCTGGCGGGAGGCTTCCTGTTGCGCCAGTCTCGCTTGCTCCAGCCGGGTCGCTTCAGCACGCGCGGCCTCAAGCCGTGCCTGCTCCTGGCGGGCCACGTCACGTTTGGCCTGTTCCTGCCGGGTGATTTCTGCACGGGCAGCCTCACGCTGGACCGCCGCCGTACGGTTCGCTTCCTCCAGACGCTGCGCATCTGCACGTTCGGCGTCGCGTTGGGCCGCTTCGGCGCTGGCAAGTGCCTCGCTGGCGGCTTGCTCACGTGCCTGTGCCTGTGCCTGTGCCTGTGCCGTCAACTCGGCCAGCCGCTGCTGTTCTGCCGCTGCCGCCGCGGCGCGCGCAGTCTCGCGCTGGACAACCTGCTGGCGCACGCGCTCTTCTGCGATCGCCGTGTCCCGTTTTTCGTCATCGAGCGCGATGATGCGTGCGCCGGCTGCGTCGTCGTTCTGCAGCGTCGGCGCTGGCTGAACCCTGGCAACCGGTGCTGGTTGCACCGCGGGCGCGGGTGCAGGCGCACTCGGTGCCGGTGCGACGGGCGGCGTCGGTTGGCTCATGGCGAGCGGCGTCGGTGCCGGTGCCGGTGCTGGTGCTGGTGCTGTGGCTGGTGCTGTGGCTGGTGCTGTGGCTGTGACCGGCGCCGGCGCCAGCCTGACATTCAGTTCCGTCGCCGCCAGTCGTCGTTCTTCCCACGGCATGCGCAATCCCGGAAGCCCGAACACATCGCCCTCGAGTGGAATGCTCAGCAGCAGAGCGTGAATCGCCAGGGATAGCAGCAGAGCCAGGCGCATTCGCCAGGAAAAGGTCGGGCTGTCGGAAGGGGTTCTCACATTGTCGGATCGGTCGGCGTCGGTGTGATTGTGGCAAGTTGCCAATGGTGCAAGATCAGCGGCGATGCTATCACACCGCTGGCGCCGTCGCCATGCGCGCTGAACACGACCGACCTGTGGCACTATCGCTTGCAAGGCCACCCCCGTGCAGCGCGGTGGGGGATTTACTGAACCACGCGAAGGACCGCCGTCCATGCCACAGATTTCCCATCTCGTCGGCACCAAGACCTATCAGTTTGCCGATCTGCGCGACCTGCTGGGCAAGGCCACGCCCGCGCACTCGGGCGACCACCTGGCCGGTATTGCCGCCGGCAGCGCCGAAGAGCGCGTCGCCGCGCAGATGGCGCTGGCCGACCTGCCCCTGAGCACCTTCCTGAACGACGTCGTCGTGCCGTACGAAGCCGACGAAGTCACGCGCCTGATCATCGACAGCCACGACGCCGCCGCGTTTGCGCCGATCCGCCACCTCACCGTCGGGAGTTTGCGCGAATGGCTGCTGGGCGATGCTGTCGACGGGACCATGCTGGCGCGCGTCGCACCGGGCATCACGCCCGAAATGGCAGCGGCGGTATCGAAGATCATGCGCATCCAGGACCTGGTGCTGGTGGCGCGCAAATGCCGCGTGGTCACGCGCTTTCGGAACACGATCGGCCTGGCCGGCACGCTGTCGACGCGCCTGCAGCCGAACCACCCGCTGGACGACCTGTCGGGCATCGCAGCCAGCCTGTTCGACGGCCTGATGTACGGCAGCGGCGATGCGGTCATCGGCATCAATCCGGCCACCGACAATGTCGCGCAGGTGGTCAAGCTCGTCACGATGCTGGACGAGATCATCAGCCGCTATGAAATTCCCACCCAGTCATGCGTGCTGACGCACGTGACCAATACCATCGAGGCGATCGGACGCGGCGCGCCGGTCGACCTGGTCTTCCAGTCGATCGCCGGCACGCAGGCAGCCAACGCCAGTTTCGGCATCGACCTGGCGCTGCTCGGCGAAGCCCGCGCCGCTGCGCTGTCGCTGGGCCGCGGCACGGTCGGCAACAACGTCATGTATTTCGAGACCGGCCAGGGCAGCGCGCTGTCGGCCAATGCCAACCACGGCGTGGACCAGCAAACCTGCGAGGCACGCGCGTATGCGGTGGCGCGTGCGTTCGAACCACTGCTGGTCAACACCGTGGTGGGGTTCATGGGGCCGGAATACCTGTACGACGGCAAGCAGATCATTCGCGCCGGCCTGGAAGACCATTTCTGCGCCAAGCTGCTCGGCCTGCCGATGGGGTGCGACGTCTGCTACACCAACCACGCCGAAGCGGACCAGGACGACATGGACGTGCTGCTGACGATGCTGGGCACGGCCGGTTGCACCTTCGTGATGGGGATTCCCGGCGGGGACGACATCATGCTCAATTATCAGACGACGTCGTTCCACGACGCCCTGTATGCGCGCCGCGCGCTCGGCCTGCGACCGGCGCCCGAGTTCGACGCGTGGTTGCGCGCGATGGGTATTTTCAAGGGGGCGGGTCAAGCCGAGCTGGGGCGGACCGTGCCCCCGGCATTCCAGCGCGCGCTGCTGCAATCATCCTGAGTTGCCTTCATGTCCAATTCGACCGACGACCCCATTGCCGCCGCCGCACCCTGGCAGAGCCTGCGCCAGTTCACCGATGCCCGCATTGCGCTGGGCGCCGCTGGCATCAGCCAGCCGACCGGTGCGCAGCTCGACTTTCAGCTCGCGCATGCACGGGCGCGCGATGCCGTGCACCTCCCGCTCGATACCGACGCGCTTGGTCCAGCATTGCAGGCAGCGTGGCCTCATGCCGGCCCGCCCCTCCTGCTGCACAGCGCGGCAGCGAACCGTAACGTCTATCTGCAGCGGCCGGATCTGGGGCGGCGGCTCGATGCGCCATCACGCGCGCTTCTGACCGATAGTGACGTTGGCAACCATTCCTGCGATCTGGCCATCGTCGTGGCGGATGGTTTGTCGTCGCACGCGATCGCGCAAAATGCCCCGCCCTTCCTCGCAGCGCTGCATCTACAGCTGACCGCTGAATCCTGGACGCTGGCGCCGTTGTCAATCGTCCGGCAAGGTCGCGTGGCCGTGGGCGACGAAGTCGGTGAATTGCTGGGGGCGAAGATCGTCATCGTGCTGATTGGCGAACGACCGGGTCTGAGCGCACCGGACAGCATGGGCATCTACATGACGTGGGCGCCATGCGTTGGCCTGACCGACGAGCGCCGTAACTGCATCTCGAACGTCAGGCCGGCCGGCCTGGCTTATGCCCGAGCTGCCGCCAGGCTGCATTATCTGCTTGGGCAGGCGCAACTACGGCAGGTGAGCGGCGTCGCGTTGAAGGACGAGACGACGCAGGATGACGTGCTGCCGGGTGGCGGCAGGCCGGTGTTCCTGCTGTGACTTTCTAGAATAAATGTGACGTTTTTGGAATTGCTGCAACCACGGCTGCGAATTGCGGAAGCCACTAATCCTTGCTGAGTTAAATTAGCCTGATGAACTTCCTGTTTCGGCCAGGAGCGGACATTGCTGGAGAATGAAAATCAAAGATAAAGACGTTATACAAGCATTGACGCAGGACGGCATATCTTTGGACCGCTGGCTGGCTGGCTGTTGACAGTCATCTTGTGGGGTATTTTGATGAGATGGGCCGTCTAATGCTCCAGGTGTTAGAGGACGACGTCCTCTCATCAGCAGCAGCAAAGATGCTACGGAAGCGTGGTCAAATTCAAGAAAATACTGAGGGTGATGAGCCCATTTAATCAGGTCTGCTTTGGATCGACAGCGGCCTGTCGGGACAGTCAGTGACATCTCAAGCTGACCAGTTTCGGCCAAAGCAGTGAGTGCGAAACCGCACCTGTCACCCCTTGACCTTTACTAACCTACGAATCGGATGTCGAATACGGGCGTACGAACTGAGATTGCCGGGCTTGAACAACTTGGCCCGCTGCCATCAGAGGATGACGCAGAAGTTGCCAAGCTAGTCAGGATCGAAGCACTTTGCCGAGCCATTGCAAAGCCGATAACGGATAACGAGGCCTGCGTACCCGTCGAATTGTTCGGCCCTGATGGCTGCTATGGACTTGCTTCCTCGTTCATGCATCTGATCGAGACGGCGCCTGGTTGGCCGCTCAAGGACTGCCTGGCGCAGCTAAACAGTGACTGGAAAATCGAGCAACGGAACCGCGCAATCAGAGGCGGCCATCAGCTTTTGGGCTGAGGCTTGCCCAGGATCGGAACCTGTCGGTCGCGATCCCGATCCCAGGGCCAGTTGCAGCTATTCGCAACATCAGCCGGGCGCAGCCCGGCACCGCATCACCTTGCATCACGTTCATTTCCACAAGTTACACCTGTAGACAGCGACGCGAACCGCCCTGTCACCAGCTCAGCGGGCTGCTGCCTTCGCGCGCGCTGCATGCAGCTTCTTGTAGCTGTCGATCAGGCGATGA
The DNA here is from genome assembly GCA_014841835.1 of Oxalobacteraceae sp. CFBP 13730. Taxonomy (GTDB): domain Bacteria; phylum Pseudomonadota; class Gammaproteobacteria; order Burkholderiales; family Burkholderiaceae_D; genus Telluria. Next base: position 766,793 of record JACYUQ010000002.1, read on the forward strand.
TGACGATCGAGGCCCTCCAGCGCCATGCTCGTCGGGGTCAAGCCGTAGAAACGCACGCTGCCGTCCACCGAGCCGAGCACCGCGTCCATGCGCTCGTCGCCATACATGCGACGGAAGTTGGCGACATAATCGTCCAGTTCCAGATCGTCGTCGAGCGAGACTTCCAGCACCACATTCATCGCCTGATAGAACAGGCGGCGTTCGACGGTGTTGTCGTTGTACTGCAGGAACGCACCGACCAGTTCATGCGCATCCTCGAGCTGGCCAAGCGCCAGGTGAATCAGCAGCTTGAGTTCGAGCACGGTCAGCTGGCCCCACTCGGTATTCTCGTCGAACTCGATGCCGATCAGCGTGGCAATATCCGAATACTCGTCGAGCTCACTGTTTTCCAGGCGATCGACCAGCGCTTCGAGGCTGGCGTCGTCCAGGCGGTGCAGGTTCAGGACATCGCTGCGGAACAGCAGCGACTTGTTCGTGTTATCCCAGATCAGGTCTTCGACCGGATAGATCTCGGAGTAACCCGGCACCAGGATGCGGCAAGCAGTCGCGCCAAGCTGGTCGTACACCGCCGTATAGACTTCCTTGCCCATATCGGCGAGGATCGCCAGCAACGTTGCCGCCTCTTCGGCATTGGCGTGTTCGCCCCGGCTCGAGAAATCCCATTCCACGAAATCGAAATCGGCTTTGGCGCTGAAGAAGCGCCACGACACAATGCCGCTCGAATCGATGAAGTGTTCGACGAAGTTGTTTGGCTCGGTGACGGCATTGCTGGCGAAGGTCGGCTGCGGCAGATCGTTCAGGCCTTCGAAACTACGGCCTTGCAGAAGCTCGGTCAGGCTGCGCTCCAGCGCCACCTCGAAACTCGGGTGCGCGCCAAACGAGGCGAACACGCCGCCGGTCTTGCGGTTCATCAGAGTCACGCACATAACGGGATACGTGCCGCCCATCGACGCGTCCTTCACCAGCACCGGGAAGCCCTGCTCTTCCAGCGCCGCGATACCGGCCACGATGCCCGGATATTTTGCCAGCACTTCTTGCGGCACGTCCGGCAGCGACAACTCGCCTTCGAGGATTTCGCGCTTGACGGCGCGCTCGAAAATCTCGGACAGGCACTGTACCTGTGCTTCGGCCAGCGTGTTACCCGCGCTCATGCCATTACTGACGTACAGGTTCTCAATCAGATTGGTCGGGAAGTACACGACCGCATTGTCCGACTGGCGCACGTACGGCAGCGCGCAAATGCCGCGCGCGTTATTGCCCGAATTGGTGTCGATCAAATGCGAGCCACGCAATTCGTCGTCCGGGTTGTAGATGTCGAGGCTGTAGGCGTCAAGTATCTCCGCCGGCAACGCGTCGTTCGGCCCCGGCTTGAACCAGCGCTCGTTCGGGTAATGGACGAACGGCGCATTGGCGATGTCTTCACCCCAGAACGCGCCGGCATAGAAGTGGTTGCAATTGAGGCGCTCGATATATTCGCCCAGGGCCGACGCCAGCGCGCTTTCCTTGGTCGCGCCCTTGCCGTTGGTGAAGCACATCGGCGAATGGGCGTCACGGATATGCAGCGACCAGACGTTGGGGACGATATTGCGCCACGAGGCGATCTCGATCTTGATGCCCCAGTCGGCCAGCATGCCGGACATATTGGCGATGGTCTGTTCGAGCGGCAAATCCTTGCCGGTGATGTAGGTGCGCGAGTCTGTCGATGGCTGCAGGGTCAGCAGCGCCTGCGCATCGGCGTCGAGATTCTCGACTTCTTCGATGACGAACTCGGGGCCGGCCTGCACCACTTTTTTGACCGTGCAGCGGTCGATCGAGCGCAGGATGCCCTGGCGGTCCTTGTCCGAGATATCGGCAGGCAGCTCGACCTGGATCTTGAAAATCTGCTGGTAGCGGTTTTCCGGGTCGACGATATTATTCTGCGACAAGCGGATGTGTTCGGTCGAGATATTGCGCGTATCGCAGTACAGCTTGACGAAGTACGCCGCGCACAGGGCCGACGAAGCCAGGAAATAATCGAATGGACCCGGCGCCGAACCGTCACCCTTGTAGCGGATGGGTTGATCGGCAATCACCGTGAAGTCATCGAACTTCGCCTCGAGACGCAGTTTGTCGAGAAAGTTGACCTTGATTTCCATCGCAGATTCCAGTTAAGACGTAAAAATTCAGATATACAGCGCCCCGGGAGGGGGCGCCCGTTGGAACGAACACAACACTAGGATTGTCGTTTTGCCGACAAAGAGGACGCGTGGTGAGCAGAGCAACGCCAGGGTGGACAGTATACTCACTCTGCCCTGTGTTGTGGGGAAACCGGGACGTGTGCGATGCGCGGCATTATCGCGGGGACGACCTCACGACAGACCGGGCCTGATGGCGCCCCATCATTCACATGCGGACGCGCCTGGCCGGTTTCCCATGGTCTGGGCCGGCACGATTGTCGTCGCGCGCGGCAATGTCACCATCGACAGATCGATGCCGCGTGCCGCCGGCTCGCGTGGCCTGATCACACAGGCAATCGGTTGGCAATGCTTTCCATTATTGATCTCGCATCGGCAACCAGCCGATGAATATTGCTTTGGTGAAATTCTACGCATCCGTGTCATGGAAAGCTTGAGGCAACACAATTTGTACAAGTTCCATGCATTTCAAACCGGTATTTTCGCGCCCGATCGATGTGATGAACCAATTTGCCACCGGAGAAGTCTCTGCCGTCATTTTGGTGTCCAGTGCGTCATTAACGCATTGATCAATTAATCTCTGAAATCAGACCATCACCCAATTACCATATAAACAATGTATATGGGATAAACCATGCGCCGCGTATGAAGGCAATACCGCCGGTTATATGCCGGGGAAATAAAATGGTCATATTAATGAAAACAAATTAGATTTTTCGTGACTTAAAATTTCTTTGTGACTAGTATTGATTTGCGCCAATTGTGGCGTGACCAAAACAGGAGATTCAAATGATCGACGCAATGAGCCAAGATTTTGATTTCGAAATTCTGGAAACAAATGAAGCAACCGCAATGGAAGAAATGGGCGCATCGTCGACCATTTGCGCCGGCTCCACCTGCACCAAAGCAGCGAATCTGGTAGCAGACGGCGCCTGCTAACAGGCGGCCTTGCCGAATTCTTTGCCTTGCACCCTGTTCGATAGTCAAGGGTGCAAGGCATCGACCGGTTGGCGGATACCCCTGATGAATCGCCCGAGGTTTTACCGAGTTCGTTTCTCGCGATCTGATGAACGCCTTATATTCCGCACTTGAAAACTTCAGCGTGATTCAATGGAAATCCAATTAAACGATATCTATAATATTCGCCCGGATATTTTCGTAAAGGGCTCGGAAGACCGACTGCATATTCAGCACGGCGGCAAAAACTTCATTCTTCGCCTTCAGCGAGAACTGATCGGCTCATTATACGAGTGCCTCGGCCGCATGGATGGCATCCGCAGCATTGGCGATATTCTCGGCCTGCTGCCGGAAGCCCACCGGGCACCAGTCTTGAAATTCTTGGGTTTTCTGATCGAGAAGCGCGCCGCCTTCCGTGTTGCCGATCCCGAAGGCGAGCTGGCACTGGCGCCGGTCAGCGATACCCTGGGTTATCTGCGACTGTATGCCGACAACAGCGCCGCCACGTTCACGCGTTTCGTCGAAGCGCGCATTCTGATCGTGGCAGCTGGTTATGCCCTTGCCAGCGCCGTCAAGACCTGTGCGCGACTCGGTGTCAAGCAGTTGCATCTCGTGAACACCGATCCGGTCGACACCGGCGCCTGGAGCGACACGATGCTGCACGCCTGTTTCGATGAACTGAAGCGCTGGCCCGATGCCGCGCTGACCATCCTGACGCCGTCGACGAGCGACTTGCCACGTTTCGACCATGTTCTGCACATGGTCGACGACGGCCAGCCCAGCATCGCGCATCGACGTATCATCGCGGCCTGCGCTGATGCCGAGCAACTGGTCGGGGCCAGTACCGGCCGCCATCTCTGCCTCATGCGCGTCGAGGATTACGTGCAGATGGATCAGACCCGTTTCCACGGCCGCGGCGTCGAGCCGGGCAAGCTCATCGCGGGCGCGGCAACCGCCCTGTTCTTCTTCGATCACCTGTGCAACATCCGGCGGCTGCGGCCCGGACGCTACCACTACTACAGCCTGCAGGGCGAATCTACGCTGCGTTTTGCCGGACTCGACAGGCTGATTCCCGTGGAGGACATTACGCCGGGAGATACGGCATCCGCACCGTCGTCGGGTGCGCCTCTGCACACACTGCTTGCAGAACCACTTTTTCCGCTCCAAAACATGGTGGAGCACACTGACCCGAGCTGCTACATCAAGTTGTACACACTGGACTTTGCCACCGCCCATGGCGTCGGCACGCTCGTTGCGGCAGGTCTGGACACGCAGGGATGCGAAGCCAGCCTCCTGGCACAGCTGGTAACCCACCACGGCGTGTGGTTCGGGCAAAGCGATGCGGCTGAGCTGGCGTTGATCCGCCAGCTGCGCGCACGGCAAGCCGATGCCGACCAGGTTGCGCAGGGCATACGCGACCGGGGCGTGTTGCACGACAAGCCGCTGTTTCCCGAGCTCACGGCGCCCGAGCAGTACATCGCGTTCTGCATCAATGCCGGGTTTGGCCAGCGCTTGCACTGGCGCGACGTGGTCAGCGGCGATGGCGCCCTGCCCATGTGCACGCTGTTGTCTGCCGGGGATATTGTTCTGTACATCCCGCATCGCGGCGTGCTGGCGATGGCGGAAAGGCAGGCGGCACTGCTGGCGCTGTACGCCGCACTCTGGAACAAGCGCGTGAACGCCAGCATGCAACAGCACGTGATCATCGCGCCTGGCGTGATCCTGCCGCACTTGCAGACGGCAGCAGCATGACGTCGGTGCGCCATCTCGGCCACTTTCTGGAACGCCGCGCATCACGGCTGCACGTGACCCTGGTGGATAATCCCGCCGACCTCGCTGCGGTGCGGCGGAATGGACCGCAACTCGTGGTGATCGCCACCGCCGAAACGCTTGCCGTGATCGGCTTGCAGACGGGCGGTGCGTCCGAGGTACAGGAGGTGCTGGATTTCTCCGACAATTTCACGACTTTTTCACTGTTCCAGCGGCGCTGGGCCTGGACCGCAGTGCTCGCGGTGCAGCTCGACAGCCTGCTCGACAGTGCAGGCGCCGACCTCGCAGATGGCCGCGGCGATGGGGTGTATCTGTACCTCCAGACTGATTTTGTGCGCAAGCATTTTCCCTTCGCGCAAAGAACGGAGACCGACGATGGCGCGCCGCCCCAGGTGTCGGGCGATGTCCATCCCGAATCATGCCGCCGCTCGAACCACCGGATTGACGAGATCCTCGCCACCTTCGGCGCCGCATCACTGCAGGCAACGCGCCTGCACCCCACGGCGGAGCGCGACAGCTATCACTGTTACGCACCCCACAACCGGCTGCTGGGAATCGGGCGTGGCGCCAGCGAGCGCCAGATGATGTGCGGCGCCGTGTTCGAATACTGCGAACGCTGGATTGGTCAGGCACGGCCGCGCGAATGCACTACCGCGTCGTACGCCATGCTGGGCGACGGCGCACGCCATCCCGGGCAGCTGCTCGGCCTGGACGATGCGCAGTGCGGACTTGCCGTCCAGGGCTTTCGGCGCGACGCTTCCATCGACTGGCTGCCGGCACGTCTGGAAAGCACGGGTGCGCGCACCTGGGTGCCGCTGTCGATGGTCCACTACCTGATCGATGACGGCGCGTTGTCGAGTCGGTTCCGCAACAGCAATGGCTGCGCCCTCGGCAACTCCTTCGAGGAAGCGGCGCTGTTTGGCGCACTCGAAATCATCGAACGTGATGCCTTGCTGGCGGTGTGGTACAGCGCATCGCCGCCACCACGCATCGAGGCAGCGACCATCACCTGCAACCGGACATCCGGCCTGCTGTTGCTGCTCGCCAGCAGGGGCTACGAGACACTTTGCTTTGATATCACCGTTGACCTTGACGTACCGAGTGTACTGGTGCTGCTGTTGGGAAGCGGACCGGGCAAGCTGGCTGGATTTGTCACGGCGGCCAGCCACCCGAACGCCGCCGTCGCGCTGCGTTCCGCCCTGGCCGAGGCCCAGTCGCTGATCGGCTCCGCCGAGCAGAACCTGGCCCGTTACCAGCTGCAGGCCCGGCACGACGCGACGCGGATGACACGCCTGCGCAACGATAACCAGGCGCTGTATTACGGTCAGGCAGAACAGCGTCACCACTTCACCGGGCTATGCGAAGGTCAGCTCAGGCTGTCTTACGCAGCATTCCTTGCACGCCATCCCGGCGCCGAGCGCGAACCCGCGCGGGCGTACCGCCAGCTCTGCGAGCGTGTGGCCAGCGCCGGCTACGAGCTGGTCTCCGTCGACAATACGCCGCCGGTGTTACAGCCCCTCGGCCTGGCCAGCGCCCGCGTCTTTATTCCTGGAACGATTCCGCTTGCCTTCGGCGACCATGCGCCGGTCGTACCGCGCCGGCGCCTCGAGCGTGCCGCACGGCGCGCCGACTGGATTCGCCCCGACGCCGACATGGCCAACGCTCCACTTCATCCACTAGGGTAACCACGATGATGCCGACAAGCCGCCTGGCGGAAGAAGAATTTGCCTTCCGCTATCTGTCCCCCGCGCTGGCGACCAGCCAGCCACGTCCGCTGGACATGGTCGAGCGTCGCTTCCAGTTCGAACCGGGCGACGACGACAGCGGGCGCAGCATCGACCTCGAACACCTGTTTCGCAAGCTGGTGGCAGGGCAGCCGGTCGAGGGCGACATGCGCGAGCGCCTGCTGGCCACCCTGATGCAGGTGCACCAGCCCGGCTGCGTGACGCCCCTGACCGGGTATGGACTGCACGCAAGCTACCCCTCCCCGCGCGCTTACTATCCGATGCAGTTCCTGCTGCGCGATGGCGCTGCTGAATGCCTGTGGCACGTCGACATGCGCCAACTGCGGCTGCGGTGGCTGCGCAGCATCCCCGCGTGCGCAACCCCGTCGTCAGGCTACGCGCTGCGCATCATGACAGACTTCGGCGTGTACGCACCGTTGTACAACCTGTTTCGCAAGTCGCTGTTTGCCCTGGAATGTGGCCATTTTTTTTCGGAATTCATGCGCGTCGGTGCCCACCTCGGCATCGGTGCGGATGTGGGCATCGCGACCGATGCCGTGGAACTGGGGCTGCGCGACGTGGCGCCCGAGCACGGGGTTGCCGTCCGCGAAGCACACCGCAGGTTTGCCCGCGAGCGCAATAGCGGACGCTTCTTCCATGGCTTTTTCCCGGCCCCGTCGCGCTTTTGCGCAGACCATCTCGACCGCCTCCTTGCCGCGATTGCCGACGCCACCAGCCGCGCCGCCAGCCTGTTTCCCGGCGCCGCGCGCGTGAAGCTGACAGCCAAGCTGTGCCTGCGTCAAAGTCCGGGCGTCGCACCAGGAATTTACCGGGTCGTGCCTGGCGGCCTCGAGCAGCTCAGCGCGCAGGATCCGGTCGACACCTGCGAGCGCTTGTATAACTACATGGCATTCAACTTTCGCTTTGTACCGGCCATCCTGTTCTGGTGCGTGGACGAGCTTGCCTATGCCGGGGATGACAAGGACTTTCTCGAACTGAATGTCTTGCTGGGTTATGTCAACCAGCAACTTATTCACGCGATGTTCGATGGCGAGCTGCTGGGCCGGCCCTTCCGCAGCTATGACCAGCTCGGCATCGACCAGCTCCTGCACAACGCCGGCGATGGCATGCGGACCTATTATGGCCTGATGCTGGTGCGCAACCGGTGCAACGACGCTCTGGGCACGCTGCGATGACGGCCATTGCGTCCGTGGTTCCCTATGTTGTCGTGCGGGCCAACAATCTGCCGCTGGCCAGCCTCGCCGACCTGATGTCGTCGGATGACATGGCGCGCAGTCTGGCGGCGCTGCACGGCGCGCGGGCAACCCTCGCCGGGCTGCGCGACCACGTCTGCACGCTGCTGTACGGCGTGGCTGCGCAGGGTGGGCCGGACTACCGGCGGCTGATCGACGCCAGGCGCGCCCTGTTGAAAGCCGACGCGCTGGCAGGCGTGCTCGCACGCCATGGCGAGCTGCTCGGACGCCATGCTGCCGGGCGCGACTGGATTGGGCAGGCCAGGCTGGTATTGGACCGCGAAGCGGCGGTGTTGGCGCTGTTTGCCCCCGCCACCGCCGCTGCCCGCCGCGCGGCCTGTGCCCTGGTCGCCCAGCCGGTCTTTCTGCAAGCGCTTGGCATGGCGCGTGGTGACATGCACCGGCTCGCAATCGGCTATGCCCAGCGGCCGGACGCAGCCGGCAAGAAGGCACTCAACGATGAAGAGACGCTGTTTCGTTACCTGACGCGCGCCATCACCAAGGTCAGCCCGTTTTCCTCGTTCACCTCGGTCGGGTTCGCAGCCCTGCGCGAAGGCGCCGTGGCCGCGCCGGTGCTGGCGCCGGACCGCCAGCGCGAAGACCGTTTCAGCCTCGACCGTTCGGCCTTGTTGAAACTGTTCGAATGTTTTCTGTTGCGTCATCCGGCGCACTGGTCCTTCCGCCTGACGTCGAATCACCGCGACACCAACGGTGAGCGGCACTACTACCTGTTTGCCGACCGGCCCGAGCTCTATCCCTACCGCACCTCACTGCTGACCACGCGCTTTCCGGCCGCCGCCGTGCTGGCCGGTCCCGACGGTGCCCACGACTGGGTCACGTGGGCAACGATCGAACGCCGGTTGCCTCCAGGGGCGGCTGGCCGGGCCACCCTGAAAAAATGGCTTGCCGCCGGCATGATCAATTACCATCCGCGCCTGGATGACGAGAGCGCCGACCTGCTGGGCGACTTTCTGGCGATCGCCCGCGCCGTTGCGGTCGCAGACGTCACGGCGCGACCAGTCGCGGTCATCCTCGAGCACGCCGGGGCATCGCTGCGGGCACTTCCCGAGGCCGCCCCCGAAGCGGCCCGCAGTCTGGTTGCCGATCTCAATGCGGCACTTCAGGCATTGTCCGGCCTGCTCGACTGGCAGCTCGTCAAGCGCGATGGTCTCGTGTACCACGACAGCTACCTGCCCGACCTTCCACCGCTGTCGGCAGCGCGCGTGACGGCCTGCGCGGGCCAGCTGGGCGAATTCATCGACCACTATCTTGGCGTGAATTTCAACAGCGGCTATCCGGACACGGTCCTGGCCGCGCTGCGCACGGCAATGCGCGACGGCGCGGCCATGTCGGTCTTCGATTTCCACGAACTCGTTCAGCAGACAATGGCCAGCCAGGCAGGCGAAGCAGCGCGGCCGGAGCAACGCACGATGCCGCTGATCGCGCTATACGAGCAGATCTGGGCGCGGCGGGACGAAGCCGAGATCGTGCTGGCCCCGGTGCCGGCCGACCAGGGGGCGCATGCCGGCTCGTTTGCAGCCTACGGGCACCTGACCCCAGCGGGATTCGTCGTCAACAATATCGACAGCGGTTACCTTCGCTGCTATTCGCGCTTTCTCACCTTTCCCCGCTCGCCGGTCGTGCTCGACGCGTGCCGCGCCGCCTATGGCACGGCGCTCAGCGACGCCCACGACATCTACGATACCTTCGGCTTCAACACGGCCCACCGGCCGCGCCTGTGCAGCCACCGTCTCTGGCTGGACACGCCGCACGTGGCCGGCAATGGCGACCTGCCGCTGTCCGCGCTGCGCGTGCGCTGGCCCGGGAACGCACCGTATCCCGTTCTCAGCGGCGGGCCAGATGACGCGCCGCTGCGCCTGCGCCAGACCGGTCTGTTCGTGAAGGAACTGTATCCACGTCTGCTGGAGACGCTGATGCGCTTCGCGATGGCCGGGGAACCGTGCTACTTCGCCTTCCGCTTCGGCCTGCACAAGCTGGTGGCCGAACGCGCAGCCACCGGCCCGGTCCGCTTCCCCCGCATCCGCTATCGCGACCTGGTGCTATCCCGCGAGCAGTGGTGGATTGCGCGAGCCGCCCTGCCCCAGCGGGCATTGGCCGAAGACGCACCCGCGTATTTTCTGCGCCTGAACACCTGGCGCCACGAGACCGGTTTGCCGCAGCGGGTGTTCATGCGTCGCCACCATGCGGGCAAGGTGCTCGACCGCGATATCTCGAACACCAAAAAACCGGTCCTGCTCGATTTCGCCTCGCCACTCATGGCGCGCATGATCGGACGCATGTTCGGTGTTGCCTTCGACCTGGTGTCGTTCGAGGAAGTGCTGCCCGATGTCACGGCGATCGACCCCGATCAGTGCGCAAGCGAAATCATTCTTGAAACCACCCCTGGCCCGGAAATGGACACGCCATGACCAATATCGACTTCACCTCCGACGACGTCCGCCAATCCCTGCTGCGCTTTTCGCTGCCGATGATGGCGTTCGCCCTGCTCGATTTCGCGGCGATGTTCATCAACCTTGGCTGGTTGATGGCGCTGACCGACGAAGGCCAGCTTCCCGCCACGTTCCGTATTTCGATCGCGGTCGTGTCCCTGCTCGAAGCACTCCTGGGCGGCATTCTCGCCGCGATCTACATCTACGCAAACCAGGCCTTCGGCCGCAAGGATTTCGTCACCGCGCGCTACCTGATCAACTTCGGCTTCGGCTGCAGCATCCTCATTGCACTGCTGATTGCCGTCACCGGCGAGGCAACCGCATCGACACTGATCGCGTGGTTCGGCGTGGATGTCGACGTCAAACAGCAGGTCTTGCGCTATCTCGAGGTGTACTGGCTTGGCTACTTCGCCGTGACCCTGCATCTGTACACCGGCCTGCTGGCGCGCATGGCCGGCGCCGTCCTGGTCATCCGCCGTTTCAAGCTGACTACCTTCGGCAGTGCGATGGTGCTCAGTCCCTGCCTGATCTTCGCAGCGCTGCGCTCTGGTGTCGATCCCCTGCATGCGGCCGCAGCCGCCCTGATCGGATCGCGCCTGTGCGGACTGGCCGTGCTGACGTACGACCTGGCCAGGCGCAAGGTGTTTCCCTTTCGCCTGGGCGTTGAATTCCGGATCCTGCCCTTGTTTGCCGAATGGAAGGCCATGGTGCGCCTGGGCGGGGCCGAGACCATGAATGCATTTTCGCTGAACCTGTCCTTTTATCTGCTGTACATGCTGCTCTCGTACTTCGAAGCCGGCACGCTCGAAGCGGTCACGATCTCGCAGTACTTCAGTGGCTTCGTCCAGGCCGTGCTGATGGGCGCAATCACGTCGATCATTCCTTTCGCGGCGCAGAACGCCGGCTGCGGCAAGATCGACAATATTGCCACCGGGGTCCGCTGGATGAGCAAGCGCGTCTTTATCCTGTGCGTGCTGGCGATGGTGCCGTTCATGGTGCTCGTGCCGTATTTCATCCACGTCTTCATTCCCGACCCGCATGTCGCGGCCAAGGCGGTCCTGTACATCCGGATCACCGCCCTGCCATGGGCGTTCCTGATGGCGTCCTTCCCCTTCCTGTTCGCCGTCATCGGACTGGGCGACACGCGCGGCACCCTGCTGCTGACCATCTGGTCGATGTACATCTGCAATCTGCTGCCGGTCGTGCTCGTGCGGGCGGTTCTTGGCGGCAGCATGATTGCGGCGGCCTGGGCCGAGGCAGTCGCGGCAGTGCTGACCTTCGCCGGCTGTTACGGCTATTACCTGCGCAAGGAGACCATCCTGCTCGGCGCCAGGGCGGCGCCTGCGCCCGATCAACCCGATCTCCCCAATATCCCATTGCTGGCTGGTGCAGCCCAGGAGTCCCCATGAAAGCATTTGCCGTGCTGGCGCCGCACAGCGCAGGCCGGGTGCCGGTGCACGATGCGTGCCGCGTACGCCTGCATGACATCGAGGTCGATTTCGCCATCGTCGAGCAGGCGGACATCACGATGGATGCTGCCGATCCGCGCCATGCGCACGATGTGCTGCTCCAGATCGCGGCGTTTTCCTGCAACTACCGGGAACAGGCGCGCTTCCTCGAGATCGCGCGGCGCACCGACAGCAAGGGCTACCTGGTGCTCGGTTCCGAATTCGTGGCGACGGTGCTGGCAACCGGGGCCGCCGTGGACGAGCTGCAGCCGGGCGATCGCGTGATCGGCAACGGTGCGATCGACGCCAGCGCGAGCCATCCGGGCCTGACGACGCAGCGTGGCTCTGCCGAGCTGCAGATTTGCCACCGTGCCAAACTGATCCGCATTCCCGCGATGATGCCGTCCGCCGACGCGGCCGCATTCAGCATTGCCGCGCAAACGGCGTACGCGATGGTGCGCCGTCTCGGTCTGCGACGCGATGAGCACGTGCTCGTCACTGCCGCGTCGTCGAACACGTCGCTGTTTGCCATCGAAGCCCTGCTGGGTGCGGGCCTGCACGTGCATGCGCTGACCACGTCGCCACATATCGGCGCGCATCTGGCGCAGCGCGGTCTGCACCGCTATTGCGTTCTCGATCGGCAGCAGAACCCGGCGCAGGCGCTGGCGACCTATCTCGACGCGCAAGGCCTGCGCGCCTTCGACGCCGTGATCGACCCGTTCATGGACATTTACCTGCGCAAGCTCGTGCCGTTTTTGCGCCGTGGCGGCAAATACATCACCTGCGGCGTGTTCGAGCAATTTTCCCGTCCGCACGAGCCGTTTCAGTACCACGGCCTGTCGCTCGACGAGATGTTCAGTCTCATCATCCGCAAAAGCATCCACATGATCGGCAATAACCTGGGCGAGCAGGCCGACCTGGAACGCGCGCTCGCCGACTACTGCGCGGGCCGGTTACCGGTCGCACTCGACAGTGTGCACGGCAACGGCCAGCTGGACAGCTTCGTCCACCGTTCTTACCTGGCACCGGACCGAACCGGCAAAGTCGTCTTTGATTACCACCTTCCTACCCTGGAGAAACGTGCATGTTGATGCGACTGTTCGCCCTGGCCCTGGGCGCGGGCGCTGCCGCGCACACCGCCGCAGCAAGCCCGACACAGGAAATCCGGATCGATGCCGGCGCCGTGGAGATCGAGCTGATCGACGTCCCGCCCGACGCACTCCCGGAGCTGACCTACCGGCCCCAGGGTACTTGCCAGCCCGATGTCGACATCATCCGGCAAGGCGCATCGATCGAGGCGCGCCACGTCAAAAGCTGCCATGGCAGCGGCCCGCACGAAGGCACCGTGTTCACCCTCAGGATGTCGTCGCGCTCGAACTTCCTGCTGATGCTCGATGCCGGCGGCATCTCCATCAGGGGCGACCTCGATCACTACCGGCGGCTCGATCTTGCAGTGGGCGTCGGGGGCATCAAGAACTTCCGCCGCGGTCTGGCGCTGCCCCAGGAGCGGCGCTTTCTGGTGGGCGCCACCGCCTTGCTCGAACGCGATGGCGGCGAATCGGAAATGCTCGTCAAACTGAAGGTCGGCGGCATCAAGCTGTATTGAAACGCACTGCGAGGAGCAAGAACATGCACAAGAAATTTCTGGCAGGCGTGCTGCCATTGATGATCGCCGGGCAGGCCGCCGGTGCGCCGGCGTTCACGACGGTACAACTGATCAGCGGGCATTACGTGGTCAGCATCGATCCGAACGTCGCCACCTTCGACGTCCAGGCGCAGGTGGCGCCAGGCGAATGCCGGCCCCAACTGACGCTGGAGTCCACCGGCGAGGAGGCCTGGCGCGTGGTCCAGGGCAACCCCGCATGTGGCGGCGACCCATATGCCGAATTGCGCCTGAATCCGGCGTGGCGCTCATCCTTGCGGCTCGTGTTGCGCGCCGGGCAGGTCGACCTGTCGGCATCGATGATCAACAGTCTGTCGAGTCTGGACGCAGTCGTGACGGTCGGCGACATCGTTGGCGCCGAGCAGGTACGGCGGCACCGTCTGGTCGGCGCCAGCCTTGCGCTGAAACAGGACCGGGTCGGGATACGGCTGCGGGTGGACGTCGGTGCGGGACAAGTCAGCCTCGATGCCCCGTTCGCGCACGTCCTGGTACGCAAGTGACCCGGATGCCATCGAACGACGGGTCAGGCTGGGAATCAGTACACGTTTATCTGCACGACTTTGCACGGCTGACGCATTTCCTGCAGGTGTGCGTGGCGGCCATCTCGCCACCGCTGGGTGGCCAGTGTTTTTTTGTGCGCTACTGGATGGGCGGTCCGCACCTGCGCTTGCGCCTGCGCGAAGCAGCACTTGCCCCGCTGCTCGAACAGGCGGCGGCGCGCTACTGGGATGCGCACGGCTTTACCTCGACACTCGAACCGGACGCTTTCTACCGCGGCTATGCAAGCGAGCTGCCCCCCGGCGCCGAACGCTGCTGGCACACCAACGGCAGCGTCCACCGAATCGACTACGAACCGGAACTCGCGCGCTACGGCGGCCCGGCCGGCATCGGCTTGTGCGAAGACGAATTCGTCAGCGACTCGAGCGCCATGCTGGCCATGCTGGGCCAGGAAGCGCCTGACCGCATCGAGCATATCCTGTTCGGCTACTGTCTCGTGCATGCGCGCGCACTTGCCGCTTCAGGCCTGTACGACGGCTACGCGCGTTTCATCTGCGGCAGCGCCAATCCGGCGGTGGTGCGGCGCCAGATCGCCCTGCGCTCGGGTGACAGGATCACTGCACCCGCTCCAGCCCTGCTGGCCCGGCATGCGCACCTGGTGGCAGGCGCCTGGTTCCCCGACTATCTCACGCCGTTGTCCCTGCGCCTGACCGCGCTGCTGGCCCGGCTTGCCGGCAATGGCTGCCACGACATCGCGTCGATCATGTCTTCGCTGCTGCACATGTCCTTCAACCGCGCGGGCATTTCTCCGGCGCGCGAAGCAACCATCCGCCTGTATTCCCTTTCCGTCACGAACGAGGTTTATTCATGCGCTTCCTGCAACTGAGAATCAACTACAGTGAAAACAATGCGAACTTCTATCGCCTGTTCGCCTGGCCCCTGCAGCAATGGCTAGCGCAGCGGTATTTCTTTCGCTGGACCATTGCACGGGGCTGGCAACATGGTCCGCATTACCTGCTGACCTTCCATGCCGGATCACCGTTCTATTGCAGCGAATGGAACCATGCAATCGTGGAACGGGCGGCAGGCTTCCTGCGCGCGCATCCGTCCGCGCCAGTCGACGAGGCAGCCTACCGTGTGCGCCAGGCCAGGCTTGACCAGATCGAAGCGGCCGGCATCGATCCCGACGTCATCGAGCAGAACAACACAGCGCGCTCGTTCATGACCGACGCCACTGCCCTGGCGGCCAGGTACGAATCGGTCACGCAGTGGCGCAGCGTGTTCGATCTGGACGTCATGCTGCGCAAGCCGGTCATGACGCACTGGACCGGCGACGGCGCCGCCAACAGCGAGCACTTCGCGTTCGGCTTGATGATCATGCTTGCATGCGTGTATCCGCCTGCGCCATCGCATGATCCCGAGATCATCGAATACAACGGCTTCCTGTCGTACCACTCGAACTACCTGTTCTGGCACCACGCGCTGGCGCCCGCACAGCAACTTGAAATCACGCGCCGCGTCGAGGCCGGCCATGCTGCCAAAGGTGCCACCTACGGCGCCTGGCTGACCGACCTGGAAGCCGCCCTGGCGCAACCCGGCCATCCGGCCGCGCAGCTCGGCCAGCGCCTGCTGAACGGTTTCCTGACCGCTTGCGCCCTGGCGCAGGATGGACTGATCCACGCACGCTCGCCGTTCCCCCCCAATCGTCTCGCTGCCAGGGACGGCGTGTCGTCCTTCCACCAGAAGTATTTCTACGACGACGCGGGCGAGGCGACGGCGTTCGGACTGGAGTTCTGCGGCTATCGCTGGTTGCTGAACGTGGTCTACCGCACCCTGCCCCTGCTGGGCATCTCGCCGATGACGCGCCAGATGCTGAACTATTCACTGAACCGCCTGCAGCAGCACCAGGCACAGGCCGACGCCATTCGCCGGATCCGCATGCTGATGCTCACGCAGGCAGCGCAGCCAAACACCGACGCGCGCAAGATTGCCGCGTGAAGCCAAGCCCCCCGACACGGAAGATGCACATGCAGAAAATCATCCGCAACCTGTTGCTGGCCTGCCTGTTCATCGGCGGCTGTGCCATTGCAGTGAGCGACTACGTCAGCTCGGTGCGCAGGGAGCAGCCCGTCTATATCGCCCTGGAACAGCCTTCGCCTTCGGTGCAGGGCAAGATCGAAGTGATCGAGTTCTTCTGGTACGGCTGTCCGCACTGTTATCAATACGAGCCGGTGCTGACCAGGTGGGCGCGCAAGCACGCAGATGTGGTGACCTTGCGCCGTATCCCCGCCGGGCTGCACGACAAACAAGTCCTTCATCAAAAACTGTATTACACGCTTGCAGCGCTGAACCGGCTGGGCGACCTGCATCAGGCCAGCTATGCCCAAATCCATGACAGGAAACGGGCGCTGAACAGCGATGCCACGATCGCCAGTTTCGCGCGCGAACACGGTATCGACCCTGTGGACTGGCGCAGCGAATTCGATTCGGACACGGTACGCGACGAGGCAACCAGCGCCACGGCACTCCAGCGCGCCTACCAGGCCACGCATGTGCCATCGGTTGCGATCGGCGGGCGATTTCTCACGTCGCCGTCGATGGTGGGCATGTCGCTGCCCTATCTGGGGCAAACCGACGAACAGCGCTACGAAGCGGTCGAAAAGCTGATGGACGATCTGCTCCTGCAAGTACAACAAAGAAACGAGGTTTCTCATGATTCGACACTTGCGCACTGACCGCTGGTGCCTGCCGCTGGTGGCGCTTGGCGCCATGAATGCCGTTGCGGCCCAGGAAGCGGTAACGGTTGTCGCGGGCAACCGGCAGGAGGCAGCGCGCCCGAGCGTCGTCGAAGTCCGCGGCGCAGCGTATGACCCACGCCGCGACGACACGGCAGCCAGAATCGTCGTCACGCAGGAAGAAATCGTCAAGTATGGCGACACCACGATCAGCGACGTACTGCGGCGCCAGCCCGGGATCACGGTCAACGGCGCACCGGGCCGCGGCGGAGAAATCCGCATGCGCGGGCTGGGCAGCGGCTATACCCAGATCCTGCTGAATGGCGAACGCGCACCAGCGGGCTTTTCCATCGATTCACTGGCGCCGGGCGTCATCGAGCGGATCGAGATCCTGCGTGCGGCCAGCGCAGAATTGTCGAACGAAGCGATTGCCGGCACCATCAATATCATCCTCAAACGCAGCGCCAGCAAGGCGCATC
Organism: Oxalobacteraceae sp. CFBP 13730; assembly: GCA_014841835.1. GTDB lineage: Bacteria > Pseudomonadota > Gammaproteobacteria > Burkholderiales > Burkholderiaceae_D > Telluria. Next base: position 783,944 of record JACYUQ010000002.1, read on the forward strand.
GCGAGTTCAAGCCGGCCATCGGCAGTGGCGACGGGTATTTGATGCCAGGCTTCAATCTGCTGCTGTCGGACCGCACCGTCAGCCGCTCGTACTCGATCGCGATCAATGGCGTCTACAACAAGATCAGGCGCAGCGATCCTGCCGTTGAATACGGCGCCGATGCAAGCGGCGCGCCACTGCTCGAGCGCCGCACCAGCAATCGCTACGACAGCATCTTTCGCGGCCTGTTCATCGTGCCGCGCGTGACCTGGACGCTCGCCGGAGGCGATTCCCTGTCGCTGCAGTCGTTGATCAATCTCACCCGCTTTGCCCAGGACAGCCGCCTGCGTACCACGACCTCGCTCGGTGCGGCGCCGCCGTATCCCGACAGCGACGACGCCATCCGCGACCAGGGTGACATGGCGCGCACCGAGCTGAACTGGATACACAAACTCGAGCGCGGTGCAAAGCTCGATACCAAGCTCAGCGCGACGGTATTCAATAACGGGAGCGAGCTCGACCAAGGCGGCTTTGCGACCGATGCGGCGCCAGCCCTGCGCCGCCGCGTCGATCTGGATGCGCGCGAACGCGGCCTGGCCTGGACCGGCAAGTACACCTACCCCGCAACCACGGCGCACGCCATTTCTGCGGGCTGGGACGCGAATGGCAACCGCCGCACCGAGGACCGCGTCCAGCGCGACAGCAGCGTACTCGGGACCGACGTGATCGCCGAGGCCAGCCAGGCCGAGGTCGCGCGTCTGGCGCTGTATGCGCAGGACGAATGGACCATCTCCCCTCACTACGCGCTGTACATGGGCGCGCGCTGGGAGGGAATCCGGATCCACAGCGAGGCGCATGCCAGCGAGGCGGTAACCAGCACCAGCCGGATCTGGAGCCCGGTACTCCAGATGCTGTACAAGATTCCTGACACGAAGTCGAACCAGCTGCGTCTGGCGCTCACCCGCACCTACAAGGCCCCGGCCGTCAATAACCTGACCCCGCGCCGGCTGGTCTCCCTCAACAACAGTCCGACGGAACCCGACCGCATCGGCAACCCGACACTGCAGCCCGAACTGGCCCTGGGGATCGACGCGTCGTACCAGCACTACTGGGACGAAAAATCGATGCTGTCGGTCAGCGTGTCGACCCGCGAGATCGAGAATTACACGCGCACTGCCTTGTCCTTTGCAAACGGACGCTGGGTGGGCCAACCCATCAACGATGGCGATGCACGCACCCACAGCATCGAACTGGAAACCAGGTTTCCCCTGCACACGTTCTGGAAGTCCGGCCCTGCGCTGGACCTGCGCGCCAGCGTCAGCCGCAACTGGTCGCGGGTAGCGACGGTGCCAGGCCCGGACAACCGCATCGACCAGCAAACGCCGCTGTCGGCGGTAGCTGGCGTGGACTACCGGACGGGGGCACTCGGCGCCGGCGCCACCTACACCTTCAAGAATGGCGGTACCGTGCGGATCGCGGACAACCTCGCAGCCTATCAGTCAGTGCGGCGCGACCTCGATGCCTACCTGACCTGGCGGCTGGGGCCCGGGGATCAGTTACGCTTCGGCTTGTCGAATATCCTGCAGCAAGACCAGATCACCGAGCGCACCTACCTGAGCGCGACACAAACGCGCAGTCGTGCGGTGACCGCATCCGGCACCATGCTGGGCCGCGTTACCTGGGAACAAACCTTTTGACCGGTGTACCGTGTCAGGCGCCAGCGCGCTGCGTCGCACCGGCACGGAAGCGCTTGCGGTAGTCGGACGGCGAGGTGCGCAGGGCCACGTTGAAGTGCTGCCTGAGCGACAGCGCGGTGCCGAAGCCGGAGGCGTGCGCGACGTGCTCGATCGACAAGTCACCCGTCTCGAGCAAGCGCCGGGCATGAAGCAGTCTCTGGTTCTGCAACCATTGCTTGACGGACGTGCCGGTCGCAAGGCGGAAGTGGCGCGTGAAATTGCGCCGGCTCATGGCAGCACGTTCAGCCAGGAGGTCAATGCTGAGCTCCTCGTGCAGGTGTTCACCGACCCACTCGAGCAAGCGGGCAAAGCGACCGGCCGCAGCGTCGGCCGGCACCGGCCGTTCGATGAACTGCGCCTGGCCGCCATCACGGTGCGGCGCAACCAGAATGTGCTTTGCGACCCGGTTGGCGGCCTCGGCGCCGCAGAGCCGGCGCAGCAGATGCAGGCAGCAATCCAGGCCGGCAGCGACGCCCGCCGAGGTCAGTATGTCGCCGTCATCCACGTACAGCACGCGCTCGTCCACCTTGATGCCGGGATAGCGCTGCGCGAGCGTGGCAGCCGAGCCCCAGTGGGTGGCCACGGTCCGTCCATCGAGCAGGCCGGCCTGTGCCAGTGGAAAGGCGCCGAGGCACAAACCGACGATGATGGCGCCGCGTGCATGTCCGCGGCGCAAGCTGTCGAGCAGGTTGTCCGGCGCACTGCGGCCGTCTGCGTGCCAGGACGGCATGACGATGATGTCAGCCGCATCGACTGCGGACAGATCGGCGGTGGTCGAGATCGCGAATCCGGCAGAGGTCGACAGAGGGCCGGCCCGTGACGCACACACCGTGATATCGAACGCGATGGCCCCGGCGCCTTCCACGTGGCTGCCGAACACGAGGCAAGGCACCGACAGATGAAATGGCGTGATCCCCTCGAAGGCGATCACGGCAATGTGTTGAAGGCGTGCGACAGGGCGAATGGAAGGCATGGCCCGATTGTATCGAAAGTTAGCCTTCGGGCCAATGGTCGAAGGTCAGCATTCCCAAGACAATTGATGTTCCGACTTGCCCGACACGTCACGCGACATGTCGCTGGCGGTTCATTTCCATGAAAGGAACATCACCATGAACAAACGCGCTGTTGTCGTCGTCGACCTCCAGAACGAGTATCTCCCTACCGGCAAGCTGGCCCTGGCCGGCATCCACGAAGCGCTGGATAACGCGGCGCGCGTGATCGCGGATGCCCGGACCAACGGCGACCTCGTCATCCATATTCGCCACGAGTCCACAGCCCCGAACGCGCCCTTCTTCACACCGGGAACGGACGCGGTCCAGATTCACGCCACCGTGGCGCCGGCGCACGGCGAACCGGTCATCGTCAAGAACTTTCCGAATGCCTTCCTCAAGACGAATCTCAAGGCGCTGCTCGACGAGCAGGGCATTGCTGCTGTCACCGTCATTGGCGCCATGAGCCATATGTGCATCGATGCGACAACCCGTGCAGCGTCCGATTTCGGGTATACGACCACGGTGGTGCACGATGCATGCGCCACGCGCGACCTCGAGTTCGGCGGCCAGACCGTGCCGGCCGTGCAGGTGCACACCGCACTCATGTCGGCACTCGCCTTTGCCTATGCGTCGGTGCTGTCGACTGACGACTACCTGGCGGGCTGACACACCGCCCGTCCCCGACCGGCGCGGGCAAGGCATGGGCTGCTGTTGCGCGCATGCCTTGCCCGCTGGTCGGTTCTGCACGACCGACTCCCATCCGCTTCACCCATGACCACGATCTCGTCCCAGCAACAGCGCCGGCGATGATCGACAGGCCCCGGTCACCCGTTCACGCCCCTCCCCCCTCGATGGCCGCCACCATCACACATCGAGACCCTTGACACTCGCAGCACCGCAGCACCTCCACCAAACAAAAACTCTCGATACCGCCTACTTTCGAATGAAAGAATTTCTGCGAAATACGTGAACACAACGGAAATTCGAAAAAACGAAAGATGCTTTGTATTCAACCGAATTTCGCTATAGACTTGGCGTCACAGTGATAGTTCGAGCAATGTCAAAGGCTTTCGATATCGACGAACCGAAACCTGTACGGCAGTTAATTTAGAAATACGAAATAAAACGAAAGATAGCATCGAGTCACCCCGGCTGGTCCATACCGCAGCTGGTGGAGACGGTGATCGCAACGAGACAGCCTTTCCGTTTGCCAGCATTCGCCACGCTGCTCCAACAACTTATAAAAGGAAGCGTTTAATGAATTCTCCTTCACAGTGCCGCTCACGCGCCGATCGTCATGGTCGCTTTGTGCTCAATCCACTGACGTCTGCCACGTTGCTGGCGCTTGCCACGCTTGCGACATCGGCCCGCGCTCAGGAGGTCATTGCGGCCGATGCCGGCAAGCTGGAGCAAGTTGTTGTGACGGGCACCCGTGCCAGTCTGCAGCAGTCGCTGGAACTCAAACGCAACGCCGCGGTTGTTCAGGACAGCATCAGCGCGACGGAGCTCGGGCGTTTCCCCGACAACAACGTGGCCGACTCGCTCAGCCACATCACCGGCGTCTCGATTTCGCGCACGGCCGGCGGTGAAGGCCAGCGTGTCAGCATCCGCGGTCTGGGGCCGGACTACACGCTCACCACCTTCAACGGTCGCCTGCTGGGTACCGACAGCGCGGGCCGCTACTTTGCGTTCGACGTGCTGCCGGCCGATGTGATCAGCGGCGCCGACGTCGTCAAATCCACCCAGGCGCAGTTGGTCGAAGGTGCCATTGGCGGTCTGGTGAATCTGCGCTCGGCCAGCCCCTTCGACCAGAAAGGCCAGCGTGGCCTGGTGCGCGCCGAGGCGGACCGCAACGATATGAGCAGCCTGAACGGCAAGAAGCTGTCCGCCACCTACAGCAACACCTTCGACAACAAGGTCGGCGTGCTGCTCGGGCTCGTGTATGCCAAGCGCGACGTGCGCACCGACACGGCCGGCAATGACGGCGGCTGGTCGCGCAACCCCATCCCGAGCGACCCAAGCCAGTTCTGGGAATACGGCAATACCTGGGGCGGCGCCATCGATCCGAACGGCAACGGCGTACTCGACCCCAGCGAAGAAGGCCTGATCGGGCCGGGCCAGTTCCGCTTCGGCTCGATCATGGAGAAAAAGGAGCGCATTGCGCTCTCGGGCAAGGTGGAGTGGCGGCCAAGCAAGGACGTCAAGGTCATCGTCGACGGCTTCAAGACGCGGCTCGACTCACCGCAGGTCGGTTACCAGCTGTCGTACTACCCGCTGTACGCGCCGGGCCGGTGGTCCGATGTCAAGGTCACCAACAATGTCGTGACGGACCTGACCTTGAACAGCAGCGATCCCGAGTTGCGCCTGAATCCCGAAGTGCTGAACAAGACCGAATACCGGGTCGTCGATACCGCAATGTACGGCGCCCGGGCCGAATGGCGCATTTCCCCGACGCTGAACGTGGCGGGCGACGTCTATCTGTCCACCTCGAAGCGCGACTCCGGCGGCAAGGACAGCTACGTCGTGCTGCGCATGAACCAGCCGAATACCACGCGCATCCGGCTCACCGGCGCGGCCGTGCCCGACGTGACGACCACGCTGGCCGATGGCCGCGACCTGCAGAGCGGCCTGGCCCAGGGCCTGTTCAGCGGCAACGACTTCAATACCCACTTCTACAGCCGGGCGGGCGACAATATCGACGACCGCATCGGCGGCGCGACCGTCAATGCCGACTGGAAGGTGGACCGCTACAGCATCGACAGCCTGAAGTTCGGCCTGAGCCAGACCAACCGCAAGAAGTCACGCGACATGATCAACAATGCGTTCAACTCGGGCCAGGATCACTACGCCGGCGAAAACGCAATCAACGTGGGCACCCTGGGCGGCAACGTGATCAACCAGACCCTGAGCCCGAAAGGATTCCTGTCGGGCGTGAGCGGCAACTTCCCGCGCAGCTTCCTGGGCTTTGACGTCGACCGCTATGCGCAGGCGCTGGCGGGCCTGGACGGCAAGCCACGGCCAGGCGGCGGCGTGTACAGCTCGACCCTGTCGGCGCCAGCGTTCAATCCGCTGGAAAGCTACCGCGTCGAAGAAAAAACGTCGACCGCATTCGTGCAGGCCGACCTGGCCGGCGAGCGCTGGTTCGCCGACGTCGGCGTGCGCTTCGTGCGCACCAAGACGGGTGCGCAGGCGTGGGACGCCAAGATCGAAGACATCGTGCAGAACGGCGCCTTCAACTTCACACCGATCTACGCCGATCCGTCGGTCGTGCGCCAGGATGCCACCTACAGCTTCGCCCTGCCATCGGGTAACTTCACGTATTCGCTGACCGACAAGCTGCAGCTGCGGGTTGGCGCCGCCAAGACGATGGCGCGCCCGTCGGTCGACAAGCTGGCGCCGTCCAGTACCACCGCCAGCATCTCGTGGGGCGACTTCACGCAGATCTACGGCGGCAACGCCGACCTCAAGCCGTACACCGCGCACCAGGCCGACATCTCGCTGGAGTGGTACTACGCCAAGAGTTCGGCGCTGACGTTTGCCGTCTACCAGAAAAACATCAAGAACCAGATCACCAACCTGTTCTTGTCCGGTCAGGACATCGGTGCACCCGGCGGACGCCTGTTCAACGTGCAGCGTCCCATCAACGGCGACAGCGCCAAGGCACGCGGCATGGAGATCGGCCTGCAGCACCTGTTCGACAACGGCTTCGGCGTACGCGCGCAGTACACGCGCAATCTGTCGAGCAGCTGGGTCGGTGGCGTCGAACGCCCACTGGAAGGCATCGCGCCGGCAACTGCCTCGCTGGGCATCCTGTACGAACGGGGTCCGTGGAGCATGAGCACGACGGCCGACTTCACCGATTCGTTCGTCACCGCCACCAATGTGATCGGCTCCGGCTTCAACGAGGTGACCAACTCGGTAACCTGGCTCACGGCTCAGCTCGCCTATGATGTGAACAAGTCGCTGCGCATCAGCATCGAAGGCAACAACCTGACCGATGCCGAGCAGGCACCACGACTGACCAATGGCACCGTCAGCCTGCCCAACGGCTATTACCGTTACGGCCGCTCCGTGACCCTGGGCGCCAGCCTGAGGTTCTAATGCAGCACGCGGCGCCATGGTACGTGGCGCCGCACAGCCCATCGCCAGCGCGGGCCGGCCTGGCAGTTCACCGGCCCGCAACACCGAGAACTGGAATCCTGATGCACACTTCTGTCTTTTCCCTTGCCGTCCTGCTCGCCGGGGCCATCCCTTTCTCCGCGTATGCTGCGGACGGGTCCAGCTACACGATGGCGGACTATGCCAGCGTCGCCAAGATCGACGCGCACCTGCACCTGCATAACGCGGCGCCGGCGTTCATGGAAGCGGCCCGGCGCCAGAACTTCAAGATCCTGTCGATCAACGTCGACTACCCTGACTTTCCACCGCTCGATGACCAGCAGCGCGTTGCCATCGCACTGAAAAAGCAATTCCCGCAGGACGTCGCGTGGGCAGCCAGCTTCTCCGTCGATGGTTCCGCCCAACCTGCGTGGCTCGCCGCCACCCGCCATCGCATCGCCGCGTCGATGGAAGCCGGCGCCGTGGGCGTGAAGGTCTGGAAGAACATCGGCATGAGCCTGCGCGGCGCCGACAAAGAATTGGTGATGATCGACGATGCGCGCTTTGCGCCGCTGTTCGACGACCTGGCCCGCCAGGGCATCCCGCTGCTGGGCCACCAGGGCGAGCCGCATAACTGCTGGCTGCCGTTAAAACGCATGACGGTCAACAACGACCGCACCTACTTCAAGAACCACCCGCAATACCATATGTATCTGCACCCCGAGATGCCAAGCTGGGAAGCGCAGATGGCCGCGCGCGACCGCATGGTGGCGGCGCATCCGACGCTGCACTTCGTCGGTGTGCACCTGGCGTCGCTGGAGCGCGACGTGGACGAACTGGCCGCCTTCCTCGACCGGTTCCCGAACGCGGTCGTGGATGCGTCGGCGCGCATCGGCCAGCTGCAGTACCAGAGCCAGCGCGACCGCGAGAAGGTGCGCAACTTCTTCATCAAGTACCAGGACCGCATCCTCTACGGCAGCGACATGGCGCAAGAGCCTGGCCAGGATGGCGCCGCGCTGGGCCGCGAGGCTGAAGGCGTGTGGCGCATGCACTGGCGTTACTTCAATACGGCAGAGTCGTTCAAGGTCGCCGATCTCGACAAGCCCGTCCAGGGTCTGGCACTGCCACGCGACGTCGTGGACAAAATTTACCGTACGAATGCCGAGCGCGCCTTCCCCGGCGCCTGGAAAGGCCAGCCATGACCGCGCGCCGAGCATTTCTCGGGTGGCTTGGCGCGGCGCCGCTGGCCACGCAGATCCCGCTGACCCAGGCGGCGCCCGCCTCCGCCTCCGTCACCGGCAAGGGCCACGTGCGGGTGCAGGACGCCGCCGTCTCGCTCCAGTTCGACGAGCAGTTGCGGTGCCGTGTCGTCAGCCTGCTGGGCAAGCATCCCGTCGCGCTGACCGGTTTTGACACCAGCGAGCACCTGGTCGTCGGCGGCAGGCCGCTCGGCCGCTTCACCCTGCAGAAGGCCCAGCCGGCCCCGGCGACGACGCCGTTTGGCGCCGGGCAGGCGCTGCACCTCGTCGGCCGCTCTGCGGAAGGCATCGAGAAGCGCGTTACCGTGACGCTGCTCGACGAGCATCCGGGCGTGGCCTTGCTGGATGTGCAGTACGTGAATACAAGCGCCAGGCCACTGACGATCGACGCCTGGGTGAATGGTGCGCACCGCCTGGCCGCCGCGCCGCGCCATGCGGGCGGCTACTGGACCTATTCCGGCGCCAGTCACGCCGACCGGCGCGACTGGGTGCAGCCTGTCAAGCGCGGTTTCGAGCAAGGCAACTTTTTGGGCATGAATGCGTCGGATTATGGCGGCGGCACGCCGGTCGCGGATGTCTGGCGCCGCGACGTCGGCCTGGCCGTTGGCCACCTGGCGCTGCAGCCGCTGCTGGTGTCACTGCCCGTCAAGGCGGTCGGCAATGCGGTCGATATTTCGCTGCGCGGCGACGTCCCGCAGACGCTGGCGCCAGGCGCCACGCTGGCCACCCCGCCCACGTTCATCGCCGTGCACCGTGGTGACTTCTATGTGCCGCTCGACCGCTACCGCCGCCTGATGGCCGCGCAGGGCCTCGCCGCGCCCGAGCCGCCGCAAAGCGCCTACGATGCGCAGTGGTGCGCCTGGGGCTACGAACGCGATTTTTCGCTCGACTATGTGCGCGCCACGCTGCCCAAGGTGCAGGAACTGGGCTTCAAGTGGGCCGTGCTGGACGATGGCTGGCAGGTCAAGACCGGTGACTGGACGCCCGACCTGGCCAAATTCCCGCGTGGTGGCGAGGACATGAAGGCGCTCGTGGCCGATATCCACGCGCGCGGCATGAAGGCACGGCTCTGGATCGCACCGCTCGCCGTGGCCCCTGGCAGCGACGAGCTGCACGAGCATACCGACCTGCTGCTGCTCGACGAGACCGGCGCGGCCCAGGACGTCACCTGGTGGAACTGCTTCTACCTGTGCCCCGCCTACGACAAGACGCAGACGCGCCTGGCCGCGACGCTGCGCATGATCATTGCAGACTGGGGCTTCGACGGCCTGAAGGTCGACGGCCAGCACCTGAATGGCGTGGCGCCTTGCTTCAATCCCAAGCACCAGCACAAGCGCCCGGAAGAATCGGTCGAGGCAGTCGCCGACTTCTACAAGGTCATGCATGACGTGGTGCATGCGGCCAATCCGGAAGCGGTGCTGGAGGTGTGCCCGTGCGGGACCAGCTACGCGTTCCACAATATGCCGTACATGGACCAGGCGCCATCGTCCGACCCCCTGTCGAGCTGGCAGGTGCGTCACAAGGGCAAGACGCTCAAGGCGCTGATGGGCCCGTGGTCCGCCTACGCGGGCGACCATGTCGAACTGAGCACGGGCGGGCAGGACTTCGCTTCCAGCGTCGGGATCGGCGCAGTCGTCGCCACCAAGTTCACGTGGCCGGTGGACCCGAAACCCAAGGACTCGTTCCTGCTGACACCCGAGCGCGAAGCGCACTGGCGCCAATGGGTGGACCTGTACAACAAGGGGCGCCTGGCCGAAGGCCGTTACCGTGGCGAGCTGTACGACCTGGGTTTCGACAAGCCGGAAACCCACGTCGTGGAGCAAGCCGGTGCATTGCACTACGCGTTCTATGCCGATCGCTGGGATGGCATGGTCACCTTGCGCGGCCTCGGTCCGGGCACCTGGACGGTGAGTGACTCGCTCAGCGGCAGCGTATTGGGCAAGGTGTCAGCCGACAAGCCAACGCTGCCTCTGCGCTTTACGCACAGCCTGCTGATCGAAGCACGGCCCGACGTTCCCGATCTGCTGCCTGTGGCGTTTGCCAGCAACGTCAAGGCCGTGGGCGCGGACGGCTTCCCCCACGCATCGCAATGGGCCGACGCCCCCACGACCTTCTTCCGTCACGACTGGCAAGGCAAGCCGCTTGCCGGGCCGCAATCGACCCGTGTCCAGCTATTGCGGGGCGCGGGCCACCTGTACCTGCGCTTCATCTGCAAGTACGAGACGCTTACCACCTTCGACCAGGCCGGCCCGGCGAGCGCCATCTGGCCCCTGTGGGAGCGCGACGTCGTCGAAGTGTTCCTGCAGGCGCCCGATCGCGCCGGACTGAAAAGCTATCGCGAGGTGCAGGTCGCGCCCAATGGACTGCTGCAGGAAATCGCGATCGAGGTATCGGGCAAGCGGCGCATCGACGGCGGCAGCCGCGCCAGGGCGCATGTCGATGCGGGCAACAAGGTCTGGACAGCCGAGCTGGCCATACCGCTGCAGGGTGCAGACGGTGCCGGGGATGGCTGGCGCCTGAACCTGTTCCGCATCGAAGGCCCCGAAGCTGCCGGTGACAACCGCGTGCATTCGGCGTGGAGTCCGACCCGCACTGCTGCGCCCGACTTCCACGTGCCAGGCGCGTTCGGCCGGCTGCTGATCGACGCATGATGCTGCAGCGCCTGCGTCCACTCGCGCTGCTCGTCATCTTGTCGGCGCACACCCATGCCGTGCAGTCGACAGACCGCCCGGCAGACAGCCTAGTCGAGATAACGTTCCAGGCGTCGGCCGACGAGATCGCCAACCCCGAGCGGGGCATGTACGTCTGGGCGGCCGACAACCTGGCGGCCTGGACGCAGGCGCAGGCCGATGCGCAGTTTGCGGCCGGCTACCGGATCGTCTATGCGCCGGTGCGGCTGGACGCACATGCCGGCCACGCGCTGCCCGCGACGCTGCTTGCCGACTTGACGGAAGGGTTTGCCGTTGCGCGCCGCGCGGGCCTGAAAGTCATTCCGCGTTTCATGTACAACTTTCCGGCAGGCGAAACCGCTTACCGGGCGGCGCAGGATGCACCGCTCGAACGCGTGCTGGAACATATCGGGCAACTCAAGCCGGTCCTGGCGGCGAACGCGGATGTCATCGCGTATCTGCAGGCTGGTTTTATCGGCGCCTGGGGCGAATGGCATACCTCGTCGAACGACCTGACCCTGCCGGCGCGGCGCACGCAGATCCGCGACGCGCTGCTGGCCGTGCTGCCTGCCAACCGCTTCCTGCAAGTGCGCTATCCGCCTTATCTGATGGCGTGGGCGCCGCAAGCGCCGCGCTGGCATGACGGTTCGACTGCTTCACGCATCGGCGTGCACAACGACTGCTTTCTCGCATCAAGCACGGATGTCGGCACCTACAGTGAAAATCCGACGACCCGGCAGCGCGAGCGCGACTACGTGGCCGCGCTGTCGACGACCGCGCCGTTCGGGGGCGAAACCTGCAACCCTGCCGATGCGGTCAATCCAACGCCACGCACGAGCTGCGAGGACATCCTGCGCGAAGGCCGGCGCTTCGGCCTGACCTACCTGAACGACAGCTATTACCGCGACCTGTTTCACCAGCGCTGGAAGGCGCAGGGGTGTCTCGCGCAGGTCAAGCGCAGCATGGGCTACCGGTTCGAGCTGGTGACGCTGCGGCACAGTTCGCAGATCGTGGCTGGCCAGTCGGGCGAACTGGTGCTGACGGTGCGCAACAGCGGATGGGCGCGCGCCTTCAACCCGCGGGGTGTGCAGATGGTGCTTCGGCATCGCGCCACCGGCAAGGTTGTACGCCTGGCCATGGCGTCGATTGACCCGCGCGCCTGGCTGCCGGGGCAGACCAGCACCGCTACCGCACGGGTTGACATACCCGGCGGCACGCCCACTGGCACCTGGGACATGCTGCTGGCCTTGCCGGATGGCGCGGCGTCGCTGGCCGACGATGCGCGCTACAACGTGCGACCTGCCAATGCCGACGATGCCGCCAAAGCGCAGGGATGGGATGCATCGCTGGGCGCGTTCCGTATTGGGACGACGCTGCATATTCTCTGAAAGTCTGCCACGCCGTGCGGGCGTGGTCCGCTTACTCGGCGATCAGCAGTTCGATACCGGCCTCGCGCAGGCCGTCCCGGTATTGCGGACTGATATCGCCGTCCGTGATGACGGTGTGAACGCGGTCGAGCTGCACGATGCGGTGCAGGCTGATGAAGCCGAACTTCGATGAGTCGGCGAGCACGATGACCTTTCTGGCGCGCTCGACCATCTTGTGGTTCAGGCTCGCTTCCGCTTCGTGGTGGGTCGTCACGCCGAACTGCAGGTCCAGGCCATCGACGCCCAGGAACAGTTTGTCGAAACTGTAGGCCTGCAGGCAGGCTTCGGCCTGCAAGCCCTGGATCGACAGCGCCTGCTTGCGCAGCAAGCCGCCCGTCAGAATCAGATCGACGCCCGCGGCGTTGACCAGCTCCCAGGCGATATTCAGGCCATTGGTCAGCACCGTCACGTTCTGCACGTCGCGCAGGTGGCGCGCCAGCGACAGCGTCGTGGTGCCGGAATCGATGATGATGTTCTCGCCAGGTTTGACCAGGCGCGCCGCCAAGGCGCCGATGCGCTCTTTCTGCTCGTGATTGAGCGCGTCTTTTTGCGAGACCGTGTGTTCGGTCGGCGGCATGCGTGCCAGGGTGGCGCCGCCGTGGCTGCGGATGGCCAGGCCCTGCGCCTCGAGTGCACTCAGGTCGCTGCGGATCGTCACCGCCGAGACGTTGAGTTGCTTGACGAGTTCGCTGACCTGGACCGAGGCTTGTTCGGTAAGAGCTTTAAGAATGGTGTCGCGGCGCTGACCGGTTTGACCCATGATTGGATACGCAGATTTAATAAAAAAACAGCTTACCAGATTGGCGCACCGCCGGCACGCCATCTGCTTGCCGGCGCATCATTGCGGGCCTGGCAGGCTGTCGAGCGCTGCAGGGCTCAGCGGTATGCCGACCTGGTGCGCTGCATACACGGCGGCGCCGAGCACTGGCGGCAGACGCGGCGCCATCAAACGGTAGGCGCCGGCGCTGCTGGTAGCCAGCGCGCGGGCAAACGGCGCACGCAGCGGGCCTTCCACGCCAAACAGGCCGCCCGAATACGAGACCGTGACCTCGGTGCCGGGATCGACCCCGAGCTGGCCCCGTACCGCATCGACCAGTGCAGCCACCTCCAGCGCGGCCGACGCGAGAATTGCCGCTGCCTGCGCATCGCCCAGCGCCGCCGCTTCGGACACGAGGCGCGACAGCGCGGCCACCTTGCTGCGCTCTCCTTTGAGCTCGCCATAGACAACCTGGCACAGGTCGAGGTCATCCTGCAGCGCCAGGCGCGTGCGCATCAACGCATGCAACGGCCCGCGCGGCGCGCGGCCATCGCTCATGCGCGAGAACAGCGCAAGCCCGGCGCGCGCGATCCAGTAGGCCGAGCCCTCGTCGCTGAACAACTCGCCCCAGCCGCCGGCACGCGCACCCTGCCCGCCGATGCGCCCATAGGCCATCGACCCGGTGCCGGCGATGACGCTGATGCCATCGGCGCAGGCGAGCGAGCCGGCCCAGCTGCACACCATGTCGTTGTCGCACAGGTAGCGCCCGTGGCCCAGCACGGCGCGTGGCAGCGCATCGAGTTGCGCCTGCACGGCGCGGTCTTCGCCGTACGCCGGCAAGCCGAAGAACGCGAATGTGACGTCGGTCGCGCTGACGCCGGCTGCCGCGAACAACCCGGCGCAGCCGCGCGCCAGCACGTCAGCCGCACCTTCCATGCCGACTTCGAGGTAGTACGCGCTGCTCTGTTCATTGCGCGCCAGGACCTGGCCCTGCCGGTCGATCAGCGCGAACGCCGTCTTGGTGCCGCCGCCATCAACCCCGAGAAACATCGCCGTCCTCCGCCAGTGGATAGATCGTCACGCCCTGCACCACGCGATTGACGGTGCCCGACACGCTCGGCGTATCCGGGCGCAGTCCCAGCGCCAGCGACTGCAGCAGCGCGAATGCCTGGCAGAACACGATGTACGGCAGCGCCAGTGCCAGGTCCGGGGCCTGCCCGACGCCATCCAGCGTGATGCAGGCGTCACCGAGCGCCGGCTCGTCGCGGCCGCTCAGCGCCAGCACGCGGCCGGCCCGGCCATCATTGCGCAGTTCGCGCAGCAGGTCGAGGTCATAGCGGCGGGCACGGGGATCGTTCGACAACAGCACGACGACCAGCGTGTCGGCATTGACGATCGTCTTCGGCCCATGGCGAAAGCCCAGCGGCGAGTCGAACAGCGCGACGACCTGGCCATCGGTCAGTTCGAGCAGCTTGAGCGACGCTTCACGGGCCAGCCCACGCAGCGCATTGCTGCCAAGGTAGACCACGCGGCTAAAGTTCTGGGCCACCAGCCCGTCCAGCAGCGTCAGCATCGACGCCAGCACCTGCGCGGCCGCAGCCGACGGCCCGGCGATGGCGCCCGGCACCAGCACGCCGAACGCACCCGCCGCAGCCAGCAGCATCGATGTGAAACTGGTGGTCATGGCGAATCCGCGGTCGTGCGTGGCGTCCGGCAGCAGGATCGCATACGCATTGGCGCGGCCCTGCGCCATCCGGCACAAGGCGCCGTCGGCGTTGCAGGTGATGACGAGGTGATAGATCTCGTCCACGACCCCGTCGGCCAGATCGACGGCCGCCACGCTTTCGGGACTGTTGCCCGAGCGGCCGAACGACACCAGCAGCGTCGGCACCTTCGGTTGCAGAAACTGGCGCGGGCCCGACACCAGGTCGGTGGTGGGCACGGCGTCGGCGCGCCAGCCGCCGCCCAGCAACGCCGGCGCCAGGCATTCGCCGATGAAGGCCGAGGTGCCGGCGCCCGTCAGCACGATGCGCAGGTCGGGCCGCGCGAGCAGCGGCCCGAGGAACGCGTCGAGCGCGCTGCGCTGATCGGCGACCAGTGCCTCGATCTCGGGCCAGACGGCCGGTTGCTGCGCGATTTCGCGCGCGGTAGCGCCGGCGCCGGCGGCATCGAGCCGCTCCGTGCCAATGCCCAGAATATTCCTGTCAGCGACTAACATGCTTCCAACTCCTTCGTTGCGGCGCCTGCCATGCAGGCCGCCATGTATTGGCGCAGCACCCTGGCCACGCCCTCTTTGAGCAGATCGACCGGCTGGTTGTTCAACCGCCCTTCACGCACGGCGTCATACTGGAACGGCAGGTACTGACTCAGCAGCGTCAGCGGCGGCGGCGTGCGCTCCAGGCTGGCAAGCAGGCGCGCCTGCGCGGCCTGGATGGCCGGATGCGGCCAGTAGTAGCGGATGCGGTCACTCAGGCTGTATTGCTGGTCGAACCGGGCGCGGCGCGGTTCGTTGTCGTAGTACTTCTGCCACTGCGCCGGCTCGGCGCGCATTACCTCCAGCACCGTGTCCTTGAACCCGGAGCCCTTGCCATCACCTGCCATCGCGGCCTCGATATCGGCCAGTGCCCACAGCGTTTCGCGCAGCGCGAACGTCGCGCCAGGGCCCACCTTGAGAATCGCAAAATGGCCGGCGACGAGCGCCGCCAGATTGGCCGCCGTCTGGTAGTCGGTCGAATGGGCCTCGTAGACCAGCGTGGGCACGTCTTCGATCATGCGGCCGAGCTCCACGGCGCGCTCGGGCCGGAAGTCGATCACCTTGTGGTGGTCGAATTCGACGCCCGGCTGCACCACGAGGCCAACCACGCGCGGCCACGCCGCATCCAGTCCGGCAGCAGCGAATGCGGCGCGGTGCGCCGCGATCGTCTGCGTCGCCGCCGCGGGCGTCGTGACGCTCAGTTCGGCCAGGTCTTCGTGCGCGCCGCCGGGCACTGGTACTTCGGTGCCCACCACGTACACGGGGGCTTCGCCGCCAGCGGCCTGCCAGGCCCGCTCGGCCACCGCGCACAGCCGCGCAGCCCGCGCAGCTACCACGTCATCCTGCAGCGGCACCGGGTCGCCAACGCACGACATCGAGCAATCCAGGTGGATCTTGCGAAAGCCCGCTGTGACGTATTGTTCGATCAGCACCTCGGCCTTCGCCATGGCCGCATCCGCGTGCTCGCCCTGCCAGGCATTGGGCCCCAGATGGTCGCCACCGAGCAGTACGCGCTCGCGTGCCAGGCCGACGCGGTCGGCGATGGCGTAGACGAAATCACGGAACGCGCTTGGGGTCATGCCGGTGTAGCCGCCATCCTGGTTCACCTGATTCGACGTGGCTTCGATCAGTACCGGCTGCGCCGGCCCCGCCGCCAGCGTCACTTCCATCGCCGCCTCGAGCACGATCGGATGCGCCGAGCACACCGCGTGGATCCCGACCGCTTCGCCGGCCTTGTGACGGCGCACCAGATTCAACATGTAGTCCATTTGTCAGGCTCCTTCGGTTGATTCGGCAGGCGCGACGTCGTCCGCCTGCAGCGCAAGAAACAGCGCGGCCGCCAGCGCCAGGCCGATGCCGGCCAGCCGGTAACCGCCCGGCACCGCGCCGGCCAGCGCCATCGCGATCACGGTGGTCAACAGCGGCGCGCCGGCATTGACCAGTGGCGACACCGTCAGCGCCTTGCCATGCCGGAACGCGTACACCAGCGTCAGTGCGCCGATTGCGTTGAGCACCTGGGTGGCGGCAGCGAGCAGCGGCCCGGATGGCCCGTAATTGATCGGCTGCGAGAAGTCGGTCATTGCCAGCGCCACTGGAATGCACAGCAGCGCACTGGCGGTCATGTAAAAGAAAATGCTTTCGGCATCCATGCGCGTGTTGGCCAGCTTGATGAAGTACGCCTGCAGGCCCCATGCGACCAGCACGCCGATCGCCAGCACGAACCACAGCCCGTACTGCTGCGGCGCGCCGCCCGGGTTGAAATCAAACAGCGGCAGCGCGCACACGGCCAGCACGATCCCAAGCACGCCCATGCGGCCCGTGCGCTCATGCAGGAACAACAGCGAGAGCACGATCGTGATGACGGGAGAGAGCGAAATCAGCGGAAAAATCAGGTAAGCCGGGCCGGCCTTCACCGCATAGAACAACACCATCTGGCCACCCGCGCCCAGGAGGCCGATGGCCAGCCCGTAGCCCACGGCAGTGCGGTCGCGGCGCACGCGCCAGCCGGAGCGCGCCAGCACGAACAGCGCCGGCGGCACCATCGTCAGCGCCCACACCACATACACGAGGGTTTCAGGAAAACCGTTCTGGGTGGGCAGGCCGGCGAAAGCGCCCCACACGCCCCACAGCAGCGCTGTCGCCAGCGCGTAGCCGAGCCAGCGCGGCTTGGGCGCATTGGCAGTGCGTTGTTCAGGCAGCGTCGTTGTTTCCACGGCATCTGCCGGATTCACGGAGCCACCCGTGCGGTCAGCCCGGTCATGCGGTATTCAATCCCATTGCTCGATGTGCTTTTCATCCGAATCCTCTTCGCCAGGTGCGTTAGTCTCAAACGTTTTCGTTGCCACCCATGCGATAGTAAAGAAGTGCCAAACGAAAAGCAAAGTCTTTCCAAATATTTTCGCTTTCGCGTGTTTTGACGTGCAACATTGCGCCTTTTATTTTCGAATACTTTCGATTACCATCAGGACAACGGATGCATGTCCGCCCGACCTTTTTTCGCCCGCAGACAAATTCATCGTCAGGAGATTTGCATGAACCATCGCTGGACTGAACCACGTGAACCCAAACCCTGGACCGTTGTGTGCGGCAGCCTGGCTGCTGCCCTGGCCTTGTCGGTGACGCAGGTTCATGCAAAGTCTTTGGACGATCCCCTGGCCCCGGCAGGCCGCTGGGAAGGCAATACGAGTGGCAGCGCCAGCACGCCGCCGATGGGCTGGAACAGCTGGAATGCATTCCGCACGGAAGTCGACGAAGGCAAAGTGATGGGCGCGGCACAGGTGCTTGCCGACAGCGGTCTGGCAAAGCTCGGCTACAACCATGTCATTCTGGATGACGGCTGGTGGATGAAGCGCCGCGCCAGCGATGGACGCCTGCAGATCCGCACCGGCATCTTTCCTTCCGCCGCCACCGGTGGACCGGACGGCACCAGCTTCAAGCCGTTCACCGACAAGCTGCACGCGATGGGCTTCAAGGCGGGCATCTACACGGACGTCGGCCGCAATGCGTGCTCGCAAGCCTACGACCTGCATTCGCCCAACCTTCCACAAGGCACAACGGCGGAACGCGAAGTGGGCCTGGACGGCCACGTCACGCAGGACATCAACCTGTATTTCAAGGAATGGGGCTTCGACTACCTGAAGATCGACGCCTGCGGACTGGCCGATTTCATACCGGGCTCGGACCTGGTCAAGAAGCAGAGCTATCGCGGCATGACGCCGCTGATCGAACGCGGGTCGATCAACCGCACGGACATCGGCGCCGTGCGTGCCCGTTACGAAACCGTTGCGGCGGCCATCAAGGCCGCACGCCCGCTGGGTGATTATGTGATGTCGATCTGCGCCTGGGGCATGGCCAACGTGCGCAGCTGGGGCAAGGATGTCGGCAACCTGTGGCGCACCAGCGCCGACATTACGCCGAGCTGGACCAGCATGCTGCACAACTTCGACAGCGCCGCCAAACGTGCGCTCTACGCCGGCCCAGGCCACTGGAACGATCCCGATATCCTGCACATCGGTCATGGCGAATTCGATGCCAACAACCCGGTCGAAGTGCGCTCGCATTTTTCGCTGTGGGCGATGATCAATGCGCCGCTGCTGATCAGCTATGACTTGCAGCATGGTCCGGCGTCGCTGCTCGCGGTCCTGGGCAATGCGGACGTGATTGGCCTGAACCAGGACAAGGCCGGCCACCAGGGCATCGTTGCCTATGATGCCGACGATGCGCAGATCATCGTCAAGACGCTGGGTGACGGGCAGCGCAAGGCAGTGGCGCTGTTCAACCGTGGCGCGTCGCCCGCACCGGTGACGCTGCTGGCGATGCACCTGAAACTGGCGGATGGCGCGCCGGTCACGCTGCGCAACCTGTGGACGAAGGAAACCTTGACCTTCACCGGCGAGAAAGCCTTCACACTGGCGCCGCACGAGACGCTCGTGTTCGAGGCCCACGGCAAGCGCCAGCTGGAACACGGTGTGTATCTGTCAGAGATCCCCGGATCGATCAATGTCGCTGTCGACGGGACGCGCCAGCCGCAACTCGATCCCACCGTTCATCGCATGATCGACCCGTGGTCGAGCACCCGCTCCGGCGGCTCGCGGCCTCAGTATGCGGGCTGGGGCGGCGCGCAGCCGGATGCAACGCCGTTTGGCCAGAGCCTGCAGGTGGCCGGCCAGGTGTTTACGTCGGGACTTGGCGTGCTGTCCAATTCGCGGCTTCAGGTGAAGAACGATGCCGGTTATGCGCGTTTGAGCGCGTCGGTTGGCGTAGATGATTCGACTGAAAACACGGCCGAATTGGTGCGCTTTGACGTGTATGGCGATGGAAAACTGCTCGCCGAAAGTGCGCCGGCGCGGTTCGGATCGAAGGCTCAGACATTGACGGCCGATGTGCGCGGCGTGAAGGTCATTGAACTGGTGGTGCGGGATGCCAAAACCGGCAACGCGGTGCCTGTCGTCGCGACCTGGGGCGATGTGCAGCTGACGCAGGCTGGTGCCGCTGTGCCGGGGCCGCGAACCTCTAGCAGCGACCGCATCTGAGTGCCGGGATACGACACCACCATGACCTCATTCACCAGCCTCGACACCCTCGTCTTCCTCATCTACTTCGTGGCCATTTCGGCCTACGGTATCTGGATCTACTGGAGCAAAAAACGCTCATCCGGCAAGGCCACCCACGACTTCTTCCTGGCCGAAGGGTCGCTCACGTGGTGGGCCATCGGCGCCTCGCTGATCGCATCGAACATCTCGGCCGAGCAGTTCATCGGCATGAGCGGCGCGGGCTTTCGCATCGGGATGGCGATCGCCGTATATGAGCTGATGTCTGCGGCCACCCTGGTCATCGTCGCCGTGTTCTTCATGCCGATCTACCTGAAGAACCGCATCTATACGATGCCGCAATTTCTCGAGCAGCGCTACGGCCCGGCGGTGGCGGCAACGATGGCCGTGTTCTGGCTCGGCCTGTACGTGGTGGTCAACCTCACCGCCATCCTGTATCTGGGCGCACTGGCGATCAGCAGCATCGCCGGCTTGAATGTGCTGGCATGCATGCTGTTCCTGGCCGTCTTCGCCACCGTGATCACGCTGGGCGGCATGAAGGTGATCGGCTATACCGACGTGATCCAGGTGCTGTGCCTGGTGATCGGCGGGCTCGTCACGACCTGGATCGCACTCGACCTGGTGGCGGCGCTGGCCGGTGGCCAGGGTGCGGTGCGTGGACTGAGCGAACTGTATCTGCGCGCGGGCGAACATTTCAATATGGTGCTCACGCGCGACGATCCCAACTACATGGATCTGCCTGGCATGTCGACCATCATCGGTGGCATGCTGATCGTGAACCTCAACTACTGGGGCTGCAACCAGTACATCGTCCAGCGCGCGCTGGGCGCCAACCTGCACACGGCGCGCAAGGGGCTGCTGTTTGCCGCCTTCCTCAAGCTGCTGATGCCGGTGATCGTGGTCTTGCCCGGCATCGCGGCCTATGCCCTCGACAAATCCGGCACGCTTGGCGACGCGATGCGGCCGGACGGCGAACTCAATCCCGACCGGGCCTACCCCACCTTGCTGGCCCTGCTGCCGGCCGGGCTCAAGGGGCTGGCATTCGCCGCGCTCGTTGCGGCAGTCGTCGCGTCGCTGGCCGGCAAGGCCAACAGCGTCGCGACGATCTTTACGCTCGACGTCTACAACAAGCACGTCAACCGCGGGGCCAGCGAGCAGCGCATGGTCTGGATCGGCCGGATCTCGGTGGTGGCAGCAATGGCCATCGCCGTGCTGCTCGCGCCCTTGCTGGGGATCGACAAGAAGGGCGGCTTTCAGTACATCCAGGAATACACCGGCTTCGTGTCGCCCGGCATCCTGGCGATGTTTTTGCTTGGCTTTTACTGGCGCAAGACCACCGCTGCGGCGGCCATGTTCGCGACAATTGGCGGCCTGGTGTTTTCGGTGTTTCTCAAGTTCTTGCCGCTGTTGATGGACCTGGGGTTTCTGGCGCCGATCGGTTTTGCGGTCAACAACGGCGCCGGTAGTTACGAAATCCCGTTTCTTGACCGGATGCTGATCGTGTTTGTCATGGTGGTCATCGGCATGGTTGTCTTGAGCACGACGGCGCAGCGCGACGGCAGCCGCAAGCGCATGGTGATCGACCGGTCGATGTTCCGCGTTGATCGGGGTTTTGCGGTTGGTTCGGTGGTGATTTTTGCGGTGCTGGTGGCGATTTACGGGGGTTGGTAGTTTGAAGGTACGTTGTCGCGCTGGTTCGCTCTGTCGTTGAAAGGAATGAGACCAACAGCGCGACCGCTGCTCACAGCCGGGTTCGTGTCCGAATGTCAGACCTGACCCCGGTTGTGATTCCGGCTGTGGTTGTGCTCACAGCCGGGTTCGTGTCCAAATGTCAGACCTGACCCCGGCTGGTGGTTGGCGTGCGGTTGGTGCGTCAGGCGATCGATAGGCTAGCAGCGCGGGCGCTTGATGTTTCGATCCGACCGACGTAGTCTGGCTTGTCGCGGCCACCGTCGGTGGTCGCCTGCGCTCTCTCACCGAAAGGTCCTTATGCCTGCGCCATACAATCCATTTTCGTCCTGGTTCGGGGCGTTTCAATTGCCGCTGTCCGGCAACGTCGCGGAGCGGATTTCGGCGCCGATGTTCTCGCCCTCGCTGACCATCAACGATGGAGGCGACCAGGCCATCGAAGCCAGAGTGGTCAACGAGATCGCAAGCTACGGCAAGCAGATCGGATGGCTCAATGACGTCATCCTGGCCTTGACCGAAAACGCCGACCTGCCCGACCACGTGACAAGGACGGTGCACCGGATCGCCAAGGCGACGCGCAAGATCGAAGAACTCAAGGCGGCGGCCGCAAATGACGCACTGGGAAAGGCCGTCGAATCGCTCAATTTCCTGGAGCAGCATCAGCCGACCGCCTATGCCAGACTGCTGCGGGAGCGCAGCCAGACGTTGCTGCCGTAATCTGCCGAGGGGGCCAGCCATCTGCCCGCCCGCACCAGCGTGCGCCGCGCCTGACCCGGTTTCACGACGGCGCGACCGGCCTCAGGCCGGGCAAGGCGGTGCACCAACCCTTGCAACTGATTTAGCAACCATGTTTCACCGCAAAAAGCAATTGTCCTTTGACATGATTGCTGCTATAATTGCGGCCCTTTTACAACAAAACCCCTGATAGCACATCTGCTATCGATCGTTTTCCATGCCGTGCATGGGAGCCGAACCTCGGGCCAACCGCCCGCATCAAGCAACGTTCGCCGCATGGCGGTTGAACGGCACTCAGCGTCATTAACACGCACACAGCACCCGGCACGCATTGCGCACACCGCAAGCGCCGGCACGCCTTTGGCATTGTCGCCGCGTCGACAGGCCAGGCACGCGCTGTCTGCATCACTACCATGTCGCGATCTCCGCCGCGGGCCTCGATGCCTGCGGCGATTTCATTTCATTCGACAGATCGAGGGAGAACCACACCGTGGCAAAACAAATCATCATCGACCAGGTCTTCAAAGTCTTCGGCGATCAGCCGGAAGCCGCCCTGGGCCTGGTTCGCCAGGGCGCCAGCAAGCAGGACATTCTGGCCCAGACCGCCTGCACCATCGGCGTGTTCGACGCCAGCTTCACGATTGAAGCAGGCGAAATTTTCGTCATCATGGGCTTGTCCGGGTCGGGCAAATCGACCATGGTGCGGATGCTCAATCGTCTGATCGAGCCAACCGCCGGGCGCATCCTGATCGACGGCAATGACATCAACACCCTGCCCGACGCCGAGTTGCGCGCGCTGCGCCGCAAGGACATCAGCATGGTGTTCCAGTCGTTCGCGTTGCTGCCGCAACTTACCGTGCTGGACAACACGGCGTTCGGCATGGAGCTGGCCGGCACGCCGAAGGCCGAGCGCCATGCGCTGGCCTTGCAGGCATTGGACCAGGTGGGCCTGGCCGGGTATGGCGCCAGCTATCCAGACGAACTATCGGGCGGCATGCAGCAACGCGTGGGCCTGGCGCGCGCGCTGGCGTGCGATCCCGCCATCCTGCTGATGGACGAGGCGTTTTCGGCGCTCGATCCGATCATGCGCACCGAGATGCAATCGGAGTTGCTGCGCCTGCAGCAGATCAAGCGCCGCACCATCGTGTTCATCTCGCACGATCTCGACGAAGCGATGCGCATCGGCGACCGGGTCGCCATCATGAAGGACGGCCATGTCGTTCAAGTGGGCACGCCCGAAGATATCCTGCGCCAGCCTGCGAACGACTACGTGCGCAACTTCGTGCGCGGCGTCGATGCCGCAGCCGTGTTCAAGGCCGGCGATATCGCCCGTAAAAGCCAGATCGTGGTGTCGGAGTCGCCCGCGCGCGGCTCGCGCGCCGCGCTGTCGATGCTGGAAGAGCAGGATCGGGCCTACGCCTATGTCGTCGACCCGCAGCAAAAATTCCTGGGCGTGGTCTCGGCCGATTCGCTGCGCAGCGCGCTCGACGGCCACGTCGGCCCACTGGGCCTGGCGCATGCCTACCTGCCCGATGTGACGACCATCGATGCCGATGAACCGGTTGCCGGCCTGTTCGGACAAGTGGCGCAGATGCCGTATGGCGTGCCTGTGGTGACGAACGATGGCAAGTACCGTGGCGCCATCAGCAAGACCACCTTGTTGAAGTTCCTCGACCGCGATACGCCGCCCCTCGCCGCACCAAACAACCCGAAAGGACAAGTATGAATCCCGGCACCGCTATCGCGACCGCGACCCAACCGGTCGCCCCACAAGCTGCGCAGATCAATCCATGGCTGCCGACCCCGCCGCGCGATACCTCCTGGCTCGACGCCGCACCGGCTGTCTCGCCCGATCAGGCCAGCGTCGGACTGTCCGATCTGCTGGACGGTTCGCTGCCGCTCCAGTCCGGGATCAACGACGCGCTGGGCTGGGTGGTCGAGCACTTCCGTCCATTTTTCCAGATCGTGCGCGCGCCCATCGACGCCACGCTCGACGCCGTCAGCGCGCTGTTGCTGGCTGCGCCAGCCCTCGCGGTGATCGCCGTTATCGGCGTGCTGGCCTGGCAATTCACTACCCGCACGCTCGCCATCGGCACCGTGGTCGCGCTGCTGATCGTGTCGATGCTGGGCATCTGGTCCGACGCCATGATCACGCTGTCGCTGGTGCTGACCTCGCTTGCTTTCTGCATGGTGATCGGCTTGCCGCTGGGGATTTTCCTGGCCAGCAGCGACCGCGCCCAGAACCTCCTGCGTCCGCTGCTCGACGCCATGCAGACCACGCCGGCCTTTGTCTACCTGGTGCCGGTGGTGATGTTGTTTGGTATCGGTAATGCGCCGGGTGTGATCGTGACGATCATCTTTGCCCTGCCACCGCTGGTGCGCCTGACCAATCTCGGCATTCGCCAGGTGCGGCCCGACCTGATCGAGGCAGCGCGCGCCTACGGCGCCTCGCCGTGGCAGTTACTGACCCGCGTCCAGTTTCCGCTGGCAATGCCGTCGATCATGGCTGGCATCAACCAGTCGCTGATGCTGTCGCTGTCGATGGTCGTGATCGCCTCGATGATCGCCGTGGGCGGCCTGGGCCAGATGGTCCTGCGCGGCATCGGCCGCCTCGACATGGGTCTGGCCACCGTAGGCGGCCTGGGCATCGTGCTGCTGGCAATCACGCTGGACCGCCTGACGCAATCGATGGGACAGCCGCGTCGTGGCGTACGCCACTGGTACCAGACCGGCCCAGCCGGCCTCATCCTGCGCCTGACGCGCGGCAAGCCACAATCATAAAAAGGACAACGAATGCATCGCATGAAAAAATTTACGATCAAACATCAGTCACGACGCATGTTTCGCTGGATCGCCACCATCGCGCTTGGCGCACTGGCGCTCACTACCCACCTGGCCATGGCGCAAACGCCGGCGGACGCCCTTCCCGGCAAAGGGATCAAGGTGCAAGCGCTGCAAAGCCCGGTGGCCGAAGAGACGTTCCAGACCATGCTGGTCGACCGTGCGCTGGCAGCGCTGGGCTACGCACCGCAACCCATCAAGGAAGTCGAATACCCCACGGCCCACATCGCCATTGCCAATGGCGACGCCACGTTCCTGGCGGTGCACTGGGATCCCTTGCACAAGGATTTCTATGACAACGCGGGCGGCGACGCCAAACTGCTGCGCATGGGCGAGTACGCCGGGCCGGCAGCCCAGGGCTACCTGATCGACAAGGCCACCGCCGACAAGTACGGCATCACGAATATCGGTCAACTGCGCGAGCCACGCCTGGCCAAGCTGTTTGACAACGATGGCGATGGCAAGGCAGACATGGCCGGTTGCAATCCGGGCTGGGGTTGCGAAGCGATGATCGAGCAGCAGATGGACGGCTTCAAGCTGCGCAGCACGGTCACGCATGTGCAGGGCAATTACTCAGCACTGATCGCCGATACCATCGGCCGCTACAAGCGCGGCGCCCCGATCCTGTATTACGCCTGGACGCCCTACTGGGTCAATGGCGTCCTGATTCCAGGCAAGGATGTCGTGTGGCTGCAGGCGCCGAAGACAGCGTATCCGGGCAAGCCCGATACAAGCCTGCCCGACGGCAGCGACTACGGCTTTGCCATCAACACGACGCGCTTTGTCGTGAACCGTGCCTGGGCCGAGAAAAACCCGGCAGCCGTGAAGCTGTTCCAGGTGATGCGCCTGCCGATCGCCGATATCGATGCGCAGAATGCGCGCATGCGCAGCGGTGAGAATGCTCAGGCCGATATTGCGCGTCATGTGTCGGGCTGGATCAAGTTCCATCAGAAGGAGTTTGATGGATGGATTGCGCAGGCGCGGGCGGCGGCGCGGTGAGATTGCTGCAGTCATGGCGCAGTGCCGTCGGGATGCAAGCATTGCTCTCATCCTGAATGCGGCTGCCTCGCCCTGCCTGCACTGTCGATAGAGGCCTGTGATCAAAACCGGGATGGGGATGGACGAGCCCCCCCCCCCCATCCTTGCTAGCCCGGTTGATTAACGGATGAGTCACTGGCATCGCTGGCGTCGAAACATCTGTTCGCTTAACTTTACATGTTGGTTAGTTACATTTTATCTGGCTATCTCTTCGTTTTTTTCGCGAAGCTCAACTTCCTACCGCCCTGCCTGTTTCATGCATTGCCATCGGCCACTAGCTCACTTGAGCTAGCGGGCAAACAAGGCCGATGCCTTTTGAAGTTGTCTGCGTCACGACGAAGTCGCCGGTCTTCCTGCACCAAATGACGGACACGCTGCTGTTCTGCGCTCAACAATTCGGCATTGCCTGGCTGACTTTGTTGTTTGGACTCGTCGTTCGCAAGCCTATCGGTCGTCGTACTGGCTCTGAGCTGCCCTCACCTGTTCCGCGTGCGCATTCACCCAATGCAGAAGGTTCTGCAACGGATCGAGCAAGCTCTCGCCAAGTTCAGTGAGCTCATATTCAACGCGTGGCGGGACCTCGGGAAAAACCTCGCGCACTATCAGGCCATCGCGCTCGAGGTTGCGCAGCGTTGCGGTGAGCATCTTTTGCGAAATTCCAGGGATGCATTTCTCGATCACGGAAAAGCGGGCGCGCCAATCAGGAAACATCTCGAGAGTAAGCAAAATGAAGATGCTCCATTTGTCGCCCACCTTGGTCAATATTTCGCGTATGGCACCCGGGTCCTTGCTATTGCAGAGTTCGGTGGGATCAGGCGGCATCGTTCTTTTTTCTCGCGGGCTCAAGACTTACCTCCAGGTTAGTGACTGACTATTAAGTGCCTCCTTACGAAGACTTACAAAGCTCGATATTCTTGCACACCTGAGATGCGGAACAATTTTTAAATGCAACACGAGTTTTTGCATCCGATTTATGCCGAATAAACCCATATGCGCGGCGTGGCGCCTCACCCGGTGGACCGACAGAGAGCGATGCAGCCGTGGGCATTGAACGAAGAACCGTCCGGAACCAGATGCTCGGTGCCGGCCAAACACATTGACGTTTTTGTAATCGGAGAGAAGGCAATGATCGACCACCTTATTTTGACTGTCAGCGATGTCCAGCGCTCGTTGACGTTTTACGAAGCGGCCTTGGCGCCGCTGAACATCTCGATGTTCATGCCATTTAAAGGCGATAACGGAAATCCCGATCTGTGGGGGTTCGGCGATGGCAAACGCACGTTCTTCTGGCTGAAACAGGGATCACCGTCTCCGGAGGCGATCCACTGGGGTTTCGAGGCTGACGACAACCAGCAAGTCGACACTTTCTACGAAGCGGCGATGGCGGCCGGTGCCAAGGATCGCATCTCACCACGCGCAAGGCTGGAGTTTTATCCTGGCTACTATGCCGCCGATGTGACCGATCCCGATGGCTACCATTTTGAAGTGGTGCACAAGGCTTGATGGTGCCTGACAGGATCGGACAGCCAGACCGTGGCCCCATCCTGCACCTGCTGAAAACTGGCATCGTTCCACCCCTCGGGGTTTTGATATCTCAACGAAAGATACACATGTCCCAATCTACTGTCCCTGGCAATCCCCTGCGTCGCAATCTGCTCGTGGGAAGTGCTGCAGCGATTGCTGGTTCAATCACTGCGATCGGGTCAGCCCAAGCCGCAGTCGCCACACCAGCCAAAGGAACACCAGCCGTGACAAATAACATCATCACCACCAAGGATGGCACCCAAATTTTTTACAAGGATTGGGGCGCGGGCCAGCCGATCGTGTTCCACCATGGCTGGCCGCTGTCCGGCGATGACTGGGATGCCCAGATGATGTTCTTCGCATCCAAAGGCTACCGCGTCATTGCGCACGACCGTCGCGGGCACGGCCGTTCCAGCCCCAGCGCCAGCGGGAATGACATGAACACCTATGCAGCCGACGTGGCCGCTCTTACCGAACACCTGGGGCTGCGCAATGCGATCCACGTCGGCCATTCCACCGGCGGCGGCGAAGTGATCCGATATGTCGCGCTGTATGGCAGCGGCGGACGCGTTGCCAAGGCAGTATTGATCGGCGCGATTACGCCGATCCTGATGAAGACCAGCGCCAATCCCGACGGCGTGCCGCCCGAAGTGATCGACGGCATACGCAAGGCAGTTGCCGGCAACCGTGCCCAGTTCTACAAGGATTTTTCGAGTGGTCCGTTCTACGGTTTTAACCGCCCGGGTGCGACGGTGCTGACGGGGGTGTCGGACAACTGGGTGCGCCAGGGCATGGCCGGCGACATCAAGGCGCAGTACGACTGCATTACCGCATTCTCGGAGACCGATTTCACGGCCGACCTGCCAAAGATCACGGTCCCCGTGCTGGTCCTGCATGGCGAGGACGACCAGATCGCGCCGGTCGCGGGCACCGCCAGACGCGCCGTCAAGTTGCTGAAACATGCCACGCTGAAAACCTATCCGGGCTTTCCTCACGGCATGGCGACCACGCAAGCCGATGTGATCAACGCCGACATGCTGGCCTTCTTCCAATCCTGATCACGAAAGGGGGTGTGACGATCTTGCATCCCCGATCGACCTGATTTCCGATTCCCCCATGTCGGCGAAGGAGTCCCCCTTGATTACCCTGTCTCAGATTGAATACGCACAACTGCGCGTTGTATTTCCTGATCTTCCTGAAACACCGCTGATCGTCCGCGCCTTCGATCATGCTCGCGCGCACATGCCAGACTATCTGTTTAACCACGTCCTACGCTCGTGGATCTTTGCCACCCGCATCGCCGCAATGCACGCAATCGCCTACGATGCCGAGGTCGTGGCCGTCTCGACCATCCTGCACGACATCGGCCTCACGCCGCTTGGCGATGGCCCCCATCGCTTCGAAGTCAACGGCGCAGAAGTTGCAGCCGACTTCGTACGGCGCCTGGGCTTCGATGCACGCCGCGTACAGCTCGTATGGGACAGCGTCGCCCTGCACGTCACGCCTTCCATCAGCCTGTTCAAGGAAACCGAAGTGGCCCTGTGCGCGCGCGGCATCGGCGTCGACTTCGGCACGCCCGACTACGCCAGTTTTGACCAGGCCGAGATCGACGCGATCGTCGCGGCCGTGCCACGCCTGAACATGGTGCGCCAGTTCATGTCCTGTGCCTGCCAGATGGCCAGGGACAAGCCGGAAACCACCTATGACAACTTCATGCGCGACTTCGGCGAGCGCTATGTCCCCGGGTACCAGGCGCCGTCGTGGGTGGACCGTATCCTCAACGGTCCGTACGCGGAATAAGCAGATGGACAGCACTCCGCGGTCCGCATCAAGCCTGGCATCGCGACACGGATCTGGCTATTGACAGAAGGCGTGCTGATGCCGAGTGGGACCTCTTTGTCGTAGTTCATTCATGAAAAAAGCTCGCCGAAGCGAGCTTTTTCAATTTTCAAACGCAGAGTTTTCCAGAGAAAACTTCACTCGCACTTAATGATCAATTATTGAAGAAATAACATATAAATCAATGCTTTAGAAAGACTAGTTCTACAAATACCATGTAAAATACCATCCTGAGAATATTCATGCCAGCAGCACATTAAGTATCACATCATCGCCCCATCGCCTGAGGCTCTTTGCAGGAAAGAGCGACTACTCAAAAGCGGTTCAAAAGATATTCACGTCATGGTAGTGATACCTTGTCTTGGCGTAATGGTCCGCATCCGGCAGAATCGGGGGCGGCAGCGCCTGGTCACTCCCATTTGCCAGTGCAGTCCCATGCTGCACAAGGCGTAGACAGGATTTGAGCCTATTTCTCTCAGTCACCAATTCCGTGACGGAGTTAAACCATTCTTGTTCCACCGTCTTGATGGCTTCTTGTAGCTTGCTTTCCTCTGCTAAGCGGTCCTGGATTTGCAGTGATGCGTAATACATGGCCACGGGGAAGTCTAAAGCGCAGGCGGCAGGGGCAAACATTGCGCCATCGCCTTCATGCTTGCCGTAGCCCCAGTCAGACCAGACTTTGTGAGCGGTGGCCCACATCAAGGTTTTTCCTGCAGCGTTGGTTGAATTTGTAAACGGGACAAGGATATTTGCAACTGGCGCTGCTGCTCGGTGTGAGTAGTTGAGCGAAAGCCCCTTGAAGAATGCTGTCCAGTGCGCTTGGGACAGTTGTTGGAGTACCGTCCCTAAGGCTGCATCCAGGGATGGGTTGTGGCCAGGAGCCTTGAATAACGCTTGCATCCACGCAGTCCAGTCCGCTGCAGACGTCTGTGCAACTTGAAGTAGCAAAACCTGCAGCGTACTCTGGGCGCTTTGGCTGGGGCCAGCCGAGCCGTCTTGCCACGAATTTGCAACGCTAACGAATTTAAAAACTAGGTTATTGACCCTGGATGCAAGGACTACGGCTTGCGTGCCGATCACGCTGCAAATAATGAGCGAAAATAGAACGTCGTTTCGCCTCTCAATAATGGCCGCAAGCTCAGCAGGTTCGGCGTTGAACATGAATACCACGGCCGTCCAAAAATCTGGTGGAGGGAAAGCGTTCACGTGCGGGACCATGTGCCACAACTGCTCTAGATTGCCACTGCTGGCCAAGGCTTCAATTTGCTGACGGAGTTCTGGAAACCGCCGCTCATTGAAACCTGGGCCTACGTCGATGCTCTCTATGAAGTGCCGTAAACCCGCAATCAGCTGGGGCGACGCGACTTGAGCGGCAACACCGGCGAGCCCCGCCAGGTTTGCATCTAGTGCCGTTATTGTGCCAAGCATCGCACGAAGGTAGTTGAGTGAATTTCCGTCACTGGCATCCCAGTTGCGAAGTGCAGTCAGCAACCACCGTATTGCTGCCTCCCATGCTTCAGACGCTGCATCATCGGGAGGCGTCCCCATTGCATACATATAGGGCAGAAATGGGAACTCGTCGCCAGTGCTGTGACCGATAGGTTCGGCGTCAAAGGCTTGTGGCTGAGTGTCGGTGCGGAGTTGCGTTAGCAATTGACTCAGCGCAACCGGTGCCGCAGAGACGCCCGGGGTCAGGGCAGCTTGGAAGCGGACCCGGGCAAGGCTCATTGCAGCCGGGTTCATTGCGTCCTCCATACGAGATAGTCGCTACCGCTCAGTTCGTCCCAAAGGTCCAGAAACGCTTGCCGAATCAGCTCGCCATCGGCGACCTTTTGAAGGATGTGGTGCTTCTGGCCAAAACTATTGACCGATGTTCCAAGGGACCATGCTGTTGCCGGCCCGAAGTCAGAGGGGAAAATCAAAAAGCGGTCATGAAACGGCCAGCCAGCATTGCCTTCGCGTATGCGGAACTCTAACCGCAGGTCTTTGCAGTTGCCCTTCGAGTTCTTGAAGGTCTCAAGTTGTTTATCTTGCCAAGATTGTTTGGGAGGCGGTGCAGACTGTGGCTTCAGTCCAACCCAGCCTGCAAGGGGGTGACTGCGAAGCCATGTCTCAACCCTTTGGCAAAAAGCGACGGCTGCGGATAACTTTTCCTTATCCTTTGCCACCGGAGGTTCCGCGCCAGCCGTGAGTGCGCGCAAGTCCGCACCTTTGTGTGGGCAGTGGAAGAGCGTAGCAAGAACGTCTTTGGCATCAAGATATGGGTCCCACAACCACGCACCAGTCCTGCCATGCATTCGAAGTAGTGCGCGAATGTCCTTGAAAGCGTCGTCCGGGCCAGCGCCCGAGTTCCCTGCGTACTGAATGAATTCCTTCCGCTCCCGTATGCTCTTTAAGCTATCTCTGAAGACCCTACTTTCTCGCCATGGCTCACGCGGATTGGCAGTAGGCTTGCCAATGACATTTGGCTCCCGTTCTTCAATGAGAGAAACAGCAACCGGCTCCAGCGTTCCATTGGGCAATGGGCTATAGAACTCCCGGGTGCTGATGCTTTCCCCTACAGCATGGACGTTCATGCTGATGCTCGTAATGAACGAAGTTTGCGCGGATGCGCCAAGCACTAATTGATTCTGGTCATCCCATAGGACGTATCGGGCCCCGCCTCCGGGTGAGTGAAGCGGGAAATTCGCCAGTGAACCAGTGACATTTTCGGAGCCGTATCCCTCCACGGTTGTGTCTTCATACTTCTCGCATGACACTCTTAGCTGTCGTGCGGGTGTGGCGTTGTACCAGATGGGCTCTACAAGAAAATCCCCGTTTTGGGAGCTTGAAACCTTTGTCGTCACGACGGTCACGGGCAGTTGGATGAGAACATTTCCAAGCCGGTCAGACAGACCATCAATGCCCATCTTTACGAAGGGCCTTAGGTCCGCTGCCAGTTGTTTGAGAAGCTTTGGCTCATCCAAGAGAAATTTCACATCTGTTTTCAGACCATCGAAAAGCTCAAGGACATGGGAGCCTTCCCAGAAGTTATTCTTGAGAACATCGTTCCATGGGTGTGGAAGCGCTGTGTCAGCAGGCACAAATTGTGGTGGAATCGGCGTAAGCGCGCCGACATTCAATGCTGAAGTGCCAGGCTTCCACTCAGCAGTGGTGCTGAAATTCTGAAGCGCCTGTAGAACTTGTTGCGTAGAAACCCGATAGCGCGCGATGCCGAACTTCCATGGTGTTTCACGCAACTCAATGCGCTTCTGGCCATTGAGTATGTCTGGCTTCTTAGGAAGGCCTACTGGCGGGTCACTTGGCTCCGCAACGAGGAGGCTCATGAAGTTCGTTATCTGCCCCGTTCTATCTTCGTGGAGGCCAAATATCTCCGTTACTTCGAAGCTTTTGTAGTTGCCGATGGTACCAGGAACTAGCAGCTTTTGCAGGTGGTTGATGTGTTCTGTAATTCCCCAAGGCATTGCGCTCCCCTTGTTTATGCAACCGCTTTTTTGCTATGGAAGCCTAATTCCTCATCAGATGCCATTCAGGTAGGAATGAGAATTCTCGCACTGACATTCACTATCACCTAACATTGTACCAGTTGCAAAAGCAGTGCAAGCGCTGGCATAAATTCCTCCTGGCAACCCATACATCAGCGCCTTGCAATAATGCCAACTTAGTCAATGCATTTAGTCCGAACAGAACCACCTTCAATCGGCAGGTAGCGACGCAACCGGCCCCTTGGGGGTACGCCTCCATCCGGCGATAGATATCGCTAAGTTCGACATCACTGATCTCTCGGAATTGAATGGCATCAGATAGATTTGCCGGCACATGCAGCGCCGTCCACGCTTCGTCAGCCCCGAGTTCCTCTAAGTCATCCAAGCAAAAGCGGGTGATCGGATCCACTATCATCATTCTTGAGTCGTTATCCATCCACGCCACGAAGAATAGGCCAGTCACTTCGACCAGATAGTGGATTTCCCCGTCACCGAACACTTGACCAACCGGGAATTTTATTTATCTAATCCGTTGGAATTTTCTCGGATCGTGATGGAAGGGGCGGCGTATAAAAATGAACGCGCATGCGAGGACGCCCTCGCACAGTAATAAAAATCCAGAGCGTGTACACGCTCTGTTTTCTTGTTATCGCCGACAAAGAATCTGCGGTGTCCCGAAACTCTTTATTTCCCACTCCTAGAACTGCCCAGCGTCCCCCTCTAGCATCGCCCCATCCAATGCAAGCGTAAGTAAAAGGTGGTGACGTATGACAATCGAAGGCACACTGAGAAACAAGACCCTCATCAACCGCAAGAGACTGCTGGCGATGATTCCGCTCTCGGATCGAACGATCTTCAACATGGAGCAACGTGGCGAATTTCCCCGCCGTATTGCACTTACAAGCAGAAATGTGGCCTGGGACCTAGCCGAGATTGAAGCGTGGATTGAAGCTCGCCGAAAGTCCGGCGCTCAAGCTATGCACCCAGGCATTATGCCGCCCGTTTTAGCCGCTTGATCGACCAATCATCAATCATGTCCGCCCAGTCTTGCAACATTGCCGTTCGCTGCTCGCGGTACTCAGCCTTGCTGTAAACAGCCCGTACGCCACGCTGTTCATGTGCGAGACACTTCTCGATCCAATCAGTGTTGTAGCCAGCCGCGTGCAAGAGCGTGCTGGTAGTCCGGCGCAGATCATGCGGCCCGAATTTGCTGAGCTGCTTGCCCTCTTTCTGCGCCAACTTATAGGTCAGCGTCAGTACCTGGTTGAGTGTAGCGCTACTCATCGGCAAATCTGTGTCGTACCGCGACGGCAAGATGAATTCCGATCCGCCAGCGAAGGTCTTTAGCGCGATGAAAATGTCCAGCGCCTGCCGCGACAGGAACACTAGGTGCGGATTACGTCGCTTCATTCGTTCTTTCGGAATCGTCCAAAGAGCCTCGCTGAAATTTATCTCGCTCCAGGTCGCGTTGGTCAGCTCGCTCTTACGCACCAGGGTCAGTAGCAGCAATTTGGCCGCAGCCCTGATTGAAGGCGTCGTGCCAATCCGTTCCATATACTGGTACATCAGCCCAATCTCATCTGGCGTCAATGCACGGTCCCGAGGCTCAAATTTGGCGATGGTAGTAGGTTGCACCATTTCGGCAGGGTTCTCGACCTTCTGGCCGCGCTCAATGGCCCATCTGTAGACCTGCAGAACAACTTCACGGGAATGAACCGCCGTCGCCGGCGCGCCCCGTTCCACGATGGCGTCGGTCAATGCCCGCGGGTCCTCGTGCGTGATCTCGGCCAGCTTCTGATTACCAAACTTCGGCTTCAGTTCACGCTCGTAAACAGCCTTGCGCATGTCTCGCGTCGAGTCGGCCATATGGTAGCCGCGCAGCCATTTCTCCGCCCTGCGCCGAATGTCTCCGCGTCCTTAACGCGAGCCTTGTCCCGCGCCTTCTCTTTCGCCGGCGATTTCCCTGCCGCGATCATCTTCTTTGCCTCGCCCAGCTGCTCCCGTGCCTCAGCCAATGTGATTCCGCCGACTCCGTAGCGCCCAAACGTAAGGGTCTCTTAGCGGCCGTTGATCGAATAGTTGTAGCGGAACGAGATCGAGCCGGCTTTGGTGACAGCCACATATAAGCCATCACGGTCGTTTACTTTGAAGAGCTTGTCTTGTGGCTTGAGGTTACGAAGTTTGGTATCGGTCAGCATGGTATCCATTCAGTAAAGGCCAGAAATACCATGATCGAAAAGAGCATCGAATTTCCGCGTAAACCATTGAATTTAAAGCCTTTACACAAAACCGATACCATGACACGACTCACCACCATCGCATGGTATCGACTCCCAATCATGGCATCGATGTGAGATCACACCATTAATAATTCCATGGAAAAACATTGCTTCGACGTGCTATCCGTTGCTAGATAGTGCTAGATGAAATAACAAAAAAGCCCGTAAAATCACGGGCTTAGGTGTACTTTACTGCCTGTTAGTGCCAGCAATTGCCAGACATCAAATCATTCCCACTCAATCGTCGCCGGCGGCTTCCCCGAAATATCATAGACAACGCGATTAATCCCGCGCACCTCATTGATAATGCGGTTCGACACCTTGCCCATCAACGCATGCGGCAGATGCGCCCACTGCGCCGTCATGAAGTCCAGCGTCTGCACCGCGCGCAGTGCAACGACATACTCATACGTGCGGCCATCGCCCATCACACCCACCGATTTCACTGGCAGGAACACGGCAAACGCCTGGCTAGTCGCTTCATACCAGTTCAGCGGCGCCTTGCCGGCATCGATACCCGGCACCATCGGCACTTCGAACGGCGTGTTGCGCAGCTCTTCGATAAAGATCGCATCGGCTTCGCGCAGCAGGTCAGCGAACTCTTTCTTGACCTCACCAAGGATGCGCACGCCCAGGCCCGGACCCGGGAACGGGTGACGGTAGACCATGTCATGCGGCAGGCCCAGCGCGACGCCGAGTTTGCGCACTTCATCCTTGAACAGTTCGCGCAGTGGCTCGAGCAGTTGCAGGTTCAGCGTCTCTGGCAGGCCGCCCACGTTGTGGTGGCTCTTGATCGTCTGGCCCTTCTTGCCTTTACCAGCCGACTCGATGACGTCCGGATAGATCGTGCCCTGCGCCAGCCACTTGGCATTGGTCAGCTTGCCCGCTTCGACCTGGAACACTTCAACGAACTCGCGGCCGATGATCTTGCGCTTCTGCTCGGGATCGTTCACGCCGGCCAGGTGGCCCATGAACTGGTCTTCGGCATCGACGCGGATCACTTTCACGCCCAGGTTCTTGGCGAACATGTCCATGACCATCTTGCCTTCGTCCTTGCGCAGCAGGCCGTGATCGACGAACACGCAAGTGAGCTGATCGCCGATCGCGCGGTGGATCAGCGCAGCGGCCACGCTCGAGTCGACGCCGCCCGACAGACCGAGGATCACGTCATCGGTGCCAACCTGTGCGCGGATCTTTTCGACGGCTTCGCCGATGTAATCCGGCATGTTCCAATCCGACTTGCAACCGCAGATTTCGTGCACGAAGCGGCCAATGATGGCCTCGCCCTGCGTCGTGTGCGTCACTTCCGGGTGGAATTGCAGCGCGTAGAAACGGCGCTCTTCGTCGGCCATTGCGGCGATCGGGCAGCTGTCGGTCGAGCCCATCAGCTTGAAGCCTTCCGGCATGTCCAGAACCTTGTCGCCGTGGCTCATCCAGACCTTCAGCATGCCGTGGCCTTCGTCGGTGACGAAGTCGTTGATGCCGTTGAGCAGCGCCGTATGGCCACGGGCGCGCACTTCGGCGTAGCCGAATTCGCGCTTCAGGCCGTTTTCGACCTTACCGCCCAGCTGGGCCGCCATGGTCTGCATGCCGTAGCAGATACCCAGCACGGGCACGCCGGCTTCGAACACGGCCTGCGGCGCACGTGGCGAGTCGCCTTCGAGCGTCGAATTGTGGCTACCCGACAGGATGATGCCCGACGCGCCGTAGTTACGGACGAACTCGTCGCTGACGTCGTAGGGGAAGACTTCGGAGAAAACGCCGGCATCGCGCACGCGGCGGGCGATCAGCTGGGTGACCTGGGAACCGAAATCGAGGATGAGGATTTTCGAATGCATGGGAGAAGAGTCTGAGTAGTCTGGGTAGGGTGGACGGCTGGCCCGTCCACGCGGTGATGGTTGACGGCGCCGATTTCGCGCCGGATGAACGTGATGCCAACCATCGCCGCGTGGACGGCGAAGCCGTCCACCCTACGAAAACGCGGCCAGTATCGGCCGCGTCGGGGATCGTTTATTCCGAACGGTAGTTCGGCGCTTCTTTCGTGATCTGCACATCGTGCACGTGCGATTCGCGCATGCCGGCGGACGTGATCTCGACGAATTCGGCTTTCGAGCGCAGCTCTTCGATGGTGCTGCAACCGCAGTAACCCATCGACTGGCGCACGCCGCCGATCAGCTGGAAGATGATCGCCAGCACGCTGCCCTTGTAGGCCACGCGGCCTTCGATACCTTCAGGCACGAACTTGTCGGCCTTGCTCGACGCTTCCTGGAAGTAGCGGTCGGCTGAACCGTCGGCCATCGCGCCCAGGCTGCCCATGCCGCGGTACGATTTGTAGCTGCGGCCCTGGTACAGGATCACTTCGCCCGGTGCTTCTTCGGTACCGGCAAACATGCTGCCCATCATGACGGTGTGCGCGCCTGCCGCCAGTGCTTTCGAGATGTCGCCCGAGAAGCGGATGCCGCCGTCGGCGATGCATGGCACGCCGGTGCCTTCAAGTGCTTCGGACACATTGGAGATCGCGGTGATCTGCGGCACGCCCACGCCGGCGACGATGCGGGTGGTGCAGATCGAGCCAGGGCCGATGCCGACCTTGACCGCGTCAGCACCCGCTTCGACCAGCGCCAGCGCGGCCGATGCCGTGGCGATATTGCCGCCGATGACGTCCACGTGCGGGTAACGATCCTTGATCCAGCGCACGCGGTCGAGGATGCCCTGCGAGTGACCGTGGGCGGTGTCGACCACCAGCACGTCGACGCCAGCAGCGACCAGCAGTTCGATGCGCTCTTCATCGCGC
This sequence comes from Oxalobacteraceae sp. CFBP 13730, assembly GCA_014841835.1. Classification (GTDB taxonomy): domain Bacteria; phylum Pseudomonadota; class Gammaproteobacteria; order Burkholderiales; family Burkholderiaceae_D; genus Telluria. The sequence continues at coordinate 821,889 of JACYUQ010000002.1, forward strand.
TCGCCGACGCCGACAGCGGCGCCCACGAGCAGCTTGCCCTGCGAATCTTTCGAGGCCAGCGGGTGTTCGTGCGACTTCTGGATATCCTTGACGGTGATCAGGCCGCGCAGTTCGAAGTTGTCGTTGATGACGACCACGCGCTCGAGGCGGTGCTTGTTCATCAGGCGCTTGGCTTCGGCCGTGTCCGCATCTTCCTTGACCGTGACGAGCTTGTCGCGCGGCGTCATCTTGGCGCGCGCTTCCGCTTCCAGGTCTTCCTCGAAACGCAGGTCGCGGTTGGTGATGATGCCAACGACCTGGTTGCCTTCGACCACCGGGAAGCCGCTGATGCCGTGCTGTTGCGACAGCGCCAGCACTTCACGGATCTTCATGGTCGGTGGAATCGTGATCGGATCGCGCAGCACGCCCGCTTCGAAGCGCTTGACCCGCGCGACTTCGCGCGCCTGGTCGGCTGGACGGAGATTCTTGTGGATGATACCGATACCGCCCTCTTGCGCCATGGCGATCGCCAGGTTCGCTTCGGTCACGGTGTCCATCGCGGCGGACAGCAGCGGAATGTTCAGCGTGATATTGCGGGTGAGCTTGGTGCGCAGGGAAGTTTGGGCCGGAAGAACGTTGGAGTAGGCCGGGACGAGCAGCACGTCATCGAAGGTGAGTGCTTTTTGGAGGAGACGCATAGTATTTCCTATAGGCGCAAAAGCGAATTATACAGAAACCCGTGATTTCCGTCGCCGGCCTGGCCCAAATTTAGTTGGTGCGGTACGGTTTGCGATTGACAGCCGGGCCGAAGCATGGCGAAATCTGTTAATTCTCAGGAGCAATTTCTATGTCGCGTATGCCGTACCGCGCCCTCGGCGCCACCCTGCTCTTTCTTGCCGCCACGGCCGCGCAGGCCCAGTATGTCTGGATTGGCCCCGGCGGCACGCGCCAGTATTCCGATCGCCCGCCACCGCCCGGCACGCCGGCCAGCAAGATCGTCAAGGCGCCGGGCCGCGCCGCCCTTGAACTGGCGCCGGCGACCCCTGCCGCAATGCCAGCGGATGGGGCAGTCAGCGACCCGACCGCGAAGCCGCTGCCACCAAAAGGCCCGCCCACGCTGGCGGAGCAGGAAGCCGCCTACCGTGCGCGCACCAAGGCGCGTGACGAAGCCAATCTGAAAGCGCAGGAAGAAGCGCAGCGTGCGCGCCAATTAGCAGAGCGCTGCAACGCTGCGCGCGAGACGCAGGCCCAGTTGGCGTCCGGCACGCGCATCGCGCGCTACGGCCAGGATGGCCAGAAAAGTTATATGACAGATGCCGAGCGGGCCGCTCGGGCCACGCAGGTCAATCAGGCGCTGCAGGACTGCCGCTAGCGCCTTCGCGCTTGGCCGCGCGCTTGCGGCGCGACTCTTTCGGGTCGGCCACGAGTGGCCGGTAGATTTCGATACGGTCGCGCTCGCGCAGCACCGTGTCGAGCGTCTTCTTCTTGGCGTAGATGCCCACCGGCTGCGTCGTCAGGTTAATGTCCGGGAACGCTTCCAGCACGCCGCTGCGCTCGATGGCGATGCCGATCGTCGTGCCGGGTTCGACCTGCAGATCGCGCAGCCACTCGACCTTGTCGCTGGCATAGCAGACCGAGATGCCGAGCAGTGCAGGCACGACGTCAGCCATACACAACCTCGGCACGCTTGCAGAACGAATCGACCATGCTGTTGGCAATCATGCCGAACACGGGCCCGACGATCTGCGCCAGGATCATGCTGGAGAATTCGTACTGCATGTCGAACTCGATCTTGCAGGCATCGGCGCGCAGCGACTTGAAGCTCCAGGTGGCTTCCAGCAGCTTGAACGGGCCGTCGACCAGATGCATCTTCATCTGAGTCGGGCGCTGGTTGTGGTTCGATGTCGTGAAGCTTTGCTTGACGCCGTGAAAATTAATTTGCAGGGCCGCGACGAGCTTGTCATCGGTGCGTTCGACGATGTTCACGCCACTGCACCAGGGAAGAAACTTGGGATAATCTTCGACTTTGGCAACGAGGTCGAACATCTGTTCTGCGCTATAGCCAAGGAAAACTGATTTGTGCACTACTGCCATTGGTCAACCGTTTGTTATGATGGGGGTCGTTTGCAAGTGGCGCCACCGTTGGCGCAATAGCAGTAGTTTAACCGACACGCGAATTTTCGCCTTTTCATGAGCATCGCTGACAATAAAAAAGCATTTTTTGACTACTTCATCGAAGACCGCTACGAGGCAGGTCTCGTGCTGGAGGGTTGGGAAGTCAAGGCCATCCGCGAAAGCCGGGTGCAGATCAAGGAAGCCTACGTGCTCGTCCGTGACAACGAGCTGTATCTGTTCGGTGCGCACGTCAGCGCACTGACGACCACGTCCAGCTTCAGCCACCCCGAGGCGCTGCGCTCGCGCAAGCTGCTGCTGCACCGCGCCGAAATCGATAAGCTGATCGGCAAGGTGGAGCGTTCCGGCTATACGCTGGTGCCGCTCAACCTGCACTTCAAGAAGGGCAACGTGAAGTGCGAGATCGGCCTGGCCAAGGGCAAGAAGCAGCACGACAAGCGCTCGACCGAGAAAGACCGCGACGCCAAGCGTGAGGTCGATGCGGCGATGAAGACCAACCGGCGCTAAGCCGTTCTACGCGCCCGCGTGCCGGCAACGCCAGCAAGCGGGCGCCGTTCGGCGCGATCAGGTCGCGGTCCTGGGTCGAAAACAGCACCAGGTGTTCGTGCGCCCGCGCCCTCACCTGGTCTGCTCTGCTCTGCTCATCCACCAGCACGACCTGCGCGTCCCCCGTCAAGCCGCTACGCCGCCACGCCGATCGCGGGATCACGCCGGAACTGCAGGATCGGCGCGGCCAACAGCGTGCGCCGCACCGCCATCACTCAGGCAACAACGACGGCAGGTTTGACCGCCATGCGCACCGACAGACGCCAGGCGCCAAAGCTCAGCGCCAGACCGGCCGCCACGCCCAGCGCCAGGTGCAGTGCGCTGTGAAACAGCAGTGGGGCCACCAGGCCCGAGACCAGCGCAAACGACATCATCTGGATGAAGCCGATCATCGACGACGCCAGGCCGCGGTTGTCCGGGAACAGGCCCAGTGCCGTGATCTGGATCGCGGGCATCGCGACCGACAGCCCGAACGTGTAGATGAACAGCGGCAGCACGGCCCACGGCACGGCAGCGGTGAACAACGCGTTGTAGCCGACATTGAACGCCGCGCCAAGCGCCATCACGCCAAAGCCCAGCCACATCATCCGGGTCGGCGTGCTCTTGTGCGCGCGCTTGCCGCCCCAGGCCGAGCCGACCACCATGCCGCCAACCAGCGGGATGAACATCCAGGCAAACGCCGTTTCGGGCAGGCCCAGGATCACCATCACGAAGTTCGAGGCCGAGCCGATGTACAGCGACAGACCCGAAAACGCCAGGCCCAGCGCGAGCGAGAGCAGCACGAACTGCGGATGGCGCAGCACCTTGACGTAGTTGCGGCCGATGGTCCCGGGATGGAACACCTGGCGCTTTTCACGGGGCAGGCTCTCGGGCAGGAACTTCAGGCACACCAGAATCAGCAGCGCGCCGAACACCGCCAGGAACACGAACGACGAGCGCCAGCCGAAGGTCACGTGCAGCCAGCCGCCCAGGACGGGGGCGATCGCCGGCGCGAGGCCGAACACCATCATGATGTGCGACATCATGCGCTGCGCCTGCGCGCCCGAAAAGCGGTCCTGCACGATGGCCTGGCCGATCACCGAGCCTGCGCCGGCCGACAGGCCCTGAAGCGCGCGAAACACGAGCAGCCAGCCGAAGCTCGGCGCCCAGGCCGCGCCGATGGAGGCCAGCGTGTAGACCGTCAGCGCAGTCAGGATCACCGGACGGCGACCGAACGAATCGGACAGCGTCCCGTAGAACAGCATCATGAACGCAAACGTAAACAGGAACACGCTCAGCGTCTGCTGCACCGCGACCGGGCCCACCGCGAATTCGGCGCCGATGGCCGGCATCGACGGCAGGTAGGTGTCGATGGCCAGGGCCCCGACCATGCCGAGGCAGGCGAGGATGACGGTGAGGAGTTTTTGCATGGACAACGCTTTCGGAAAACCTGCCGGCGCTGCACGATGCACGATGCATGGGAGCCGGGTGACGGGTGACGGGCATGGGAGGGCTGCGATTGTAATCGATTTCGGCCGCCACGATCTGCCGCCGCCCTGTTTTCAGCGGGTGCGCAGCGCCATGCCGAAGCGCTCGAAACGGGGCATCCAGTCGTGCTGATAGTCAGCCGAGACCAGGATGCGTTCAGCGCGGCCAAGCAGCTTGGCACGCGGCACCAGGCCGATCACGCGCGAATCGGCGCTGTTGTTGCGGTTATCGCCGAGCATCAGGTACTGGCCGGGCGGTATGCGGAGCAGCGCGATTTCACGCAGCGCGGGCACGCGCGGCAAGAGTTGTACGCGCTGGTGCGCGCCGCCCACGCATTCGCTGAGCCGCACGGCGTCGACCTCGCGTCCGCCAGCCAGCTCGCGTGCGGTCCCGACCAGCGCGTAGGTGGCCCCTTCCCCGTTGATGCTCAAGCGGTCATCGCGCATCTCGACCACATCGCCCGGCAGCGCCAGCACACGCTTGATCAGGCGCGTACCGTCACGCGGCGAATAAAACACGACCACGTCGCCGCGGGCGGGATCGCCGAGGTGCGCCACTTGCCGTTCAGTCAGTGGTATCTTGAGGTCGTATGCAAGCCGGTTGATGAACACCACGTCGCCCTCGAGCAGATTGGGCCGCATCGACCCGGATGAAATCGGGCTCCAGTCGGCGACCGCAGTGCGAAAGACGCCGAACAGCAGCAGAAACAGCAGAAAGCCCTTGTTGGCGCGCACAAGATTGATCACGGACTGCTCCTGATTGAGTAATGGAGCCGTCGATGGTAAATGTCGATCAACGGTCAATGCTTAGCCTTTCGTTAACCACGCAATCCTGACAGCAGTGTCACCACGCTGTCATATTCGACAACTAGACTGATTGCGGGACGACTACGACCGCAGACCATGGATATGAAAAAAAAGGCCACCGAGGCTGACCTGAAACAATTCTCCGACGGCAGCGCCTATTTGAATCGCGAGCTGTCGCTGCTCGAATTCAACCGCCGCGTGCTGGCGCAGGCGGAAGACCCCACCGTACCGCTGCTCGAGCGCCTGCGCTTTCTGTGCATCGTCGCGAGCAATCTGGACGAATTCTTCGAAGTGCGCGTGGCCAGCCTGCTCGCCACCTACCAGATCGACCGCAACGACAGCGAACTGCCCGAGACCCTGGCCGCCGACCTCGAACGCGCCAGCGCCGAGTGCCGCCACCTGATCGCGCGCCAGTACGCGCTGTTCAATCAGGAGATCCTGCCGCAGCTGTCCGAGCAAGGCATTCACCTGCTGCACCGCAGCGAGCGCAATGCGGCCCAGCGCGCATGGGTCAAGCAGTATTTCGACCGCGAAGTGCGCCCGCTGCTCACGCCCATTGGCCTGGACCCGGCGCACCCGTTCCCGCGCGTGATCAACAAGAGCCTGAACTTCATCGTTGAACTCAGTGGCAAGGATGCATTCGGGCGCGGCTCGGGCATCGCCATCATGAAGGCGCCACGGGTGCTGCCGCGCGTGATCCGCCTGCCGGACGACCTGTCGGACAAGCCGGGCAGCTCGTATTGCCTGCTGTCGTCGGTGATCCAGTCGCACATGGCCGACCTTTTCACGGGCCGCGAAGTGGTGTCTTATTCGCAGTTTCGCGTTACGCGCAACAGCGACCTGTGGGTGGACGAAGAGGAAGTGAAAAACCTGCGCCAGGCGCTGCAAAGCGAGCTGCATGGCCGCCAGTACGGCTTTGCCGTGCGCCTCGAAGTGGGCCGTTCGTGCCCGGCGCACCTGGCTGATTTCTTGCTGAACCAGTTCCACATCGACCGCAGCCGCCTGTTCACCGTCGATGGCCCGGTGAACCTGGGGCGCCTGCTCGAAATCGTCAACCAGCACGACCAGCCAGACCTGAAATTCCCGTCGTATGTGTCGGGCTATCCGGGCAAGCTGTCGGGCGCCGACATGTTCGCCGCACTGCGCAAACAAGACGTGCTGCTGCACCACCCGTTCGAATCGTTCCAGCCGGTGATCAACTTCATCCAGTGCGCAGCGGCCGATCCCAACGTGGTAGCGATCAAGCAGACCATTTACCGGGCGGGCAGCAATTCCGAACTCGTCGAGGCCTTGATCACGGCCGCCGAACGGGGCAAGGAAGTCACCGTCATCGTCGAACTGATGGCGCGCTTCGACGAAGAAGCCAATATCAACTGGGCCGAAAAGCTCGAGAAGGCCGGCGCCCAGGTCGTGTATGGCGTCGTCGGATTGAAAACCCACGCCAAGATGGCACTGGTGCTGCGCCGCGAACCGAGTGGCCTGCGCCGTTACGCGCACCTCGGCACCGGCAATTACAACCCCACCACCGCCCGGTTCTACACCGACTTCGGCATCCTCACATCCGACGACGACCTGACGTCGGATGTGAACGAAGTGTTCATCCACCTGACCAGCATGACGCGGCCCAAGCAGCTCGCCAGCATCTGGCTCGCGCCGTTTTCGCTGCACAAGGAAATCGTACGCGCGATCCGCAACGAGACCGAACTGGCTAAACAGGGTAAGCCAGGGCGCATCATCGCCAAGATGAATTCCCTGACCGATGAATCGGTGATCAAGGCGCTGTACGACGCGTCGTGCGTGGGCGTGAAGATCGACCTGATCATCCGCGGCGCCTGCGCGCTGCGCCCGGGCGTCGAAGGGCTGTCCGAGAACATCAAGGTGCGCTCGATCGTCGGGCGCTTCCTGGAACACACGCGGATCTATTACTTCCGCAACGACCTGAAACACGACACGTACCTGAGCAGCGCCGACTGGATGAACCGCAACCTGTTCCGCCGGGTCGAAGTGGCCTTCCCGATCCGCGCGCCGCTGCTCAAGCGCCGCATCATGCGCGAAGGCTTGCTGCCCTACCTGAAAGACAACGTGAATGCGTGGGAACTGGGCAGCGACGGGCGCTACCGCCGCCGCCGGCCGCGCGGCAAGCAGGTTGGCTACAGCGCGCAGCAGGTATTGATGGACACGCTCGGCGCCGAGAGCGCCCCCAACAAGGAAATCGACAATGGAACTGATCCTCTGGCGCCACGCTGAAGCCGAGCCAGGCTCGCTTGAACTGGCCGACGAACACCGCGCGCTGACGCCCAAAGGCCAGCGCCACGCCGCCCGCATGGGTGCGTGGCTGGAGCGCAAGCTGCCGGCCGAATGCCGCATCCTGGTCAGTCCCGCCACACGTTGCGTGCAGACGGCCGACGCGCTGGGGCGGCGCTACAAGGTGGCCGAGGCATTGAGTACGGCATCGAGCGCGGAAGCCATCATCGAGGCCTGCGGCTGGCCAACGCACCGCCAGCCGGTGCTGGTGGTCGGTCACCAGCCGCTGCTGGGCGACGTGGCCTCGCTGTTATTGTGCGGGCAGAAGCAGGACTGGCGCATCCGCAAGGGCGGCGTGTTCTGGATCGAGCACAAGGCCAGCGACGGCATGCCCTACATCCGGCTCGTCGCCGGACCGGACGTGATCGGCAAGCTGCGTTAAACCTGGCGTACCTGGAACGGGACACCGACCTCGCCCCAGGCCTGCACTTCTTTCTCAAACCAGGGCGCGAGCGTCGGGTGCTTGCGCATCAGCTCCGCCGGCAGATCCAGGTCGATGCGTGACCGCATGCGCAGGCGCAGGCCGGCGATGTCGTCGTCCGCGCGTGCATGCATCAGCACGATCGCCAGGCGCAGCGCCAGCACGGCCTTGGCCAGGTCGGCCTCCACCAGCGTTTCGCGGATCTTGCGCAGATTGCCCTTCTGACCCAGGACCAGCGTGGACAGCATGCGCTGCTCGCGCGTCGTGAAGCCCCCAAGATCAGCGTGTTCGACGATGTAGGCGCCGTGCTTGTGCGCGCCGCTCATCGAGATTGCCAGGCCGATTTCGTGCAGCATCGCGGCCCATGCCAGGTAGGGCCGGTGCGTCTCGCCCTGCGGCTGCAGGCGTTCGAACAGCTGCGTCGCAATGCCCACGGTGCGCAGCGCGCGGCCGCTGTCGACGCGGAAGCGCCCCATGCAGGCGCGGATCGCGGCGTCGCGCCGGTCGCGCCGGTTCGCGCGCAGTTCGAGATCGGACAGCACGCCCAGGCGCAGGCCCGCATTGATGGCGGTGAGCCGCTCGACTTTCAGCTCTTGCATCGCGCCGATCAGCACCGTCAGGCCGCCGACCATCACGGGCACGCGCTCGCGCTTGACGCCCGGTAGCACGAACGCGTCCACGTGACCCAGGTCGAGCAGGATGGCGCGCAGGGCCTGCAGGCTATGCTGCGAGACCGTGCCGTCGCCGATGGCGTTGCGCGAAATGACTTCGGAAATCGCCCGCATCGTGCCGGACGAGCCATAGGCGGTGTCCCAACCCTTGGCGTGGTACAGCGAGGCGGCGTCTTCGAAGCGTGCGCGCGCGGCCGTGACAGCGGCGTCGAAATTGTGCGCAGTGATGCGGCCATCCGGGAAATACGCCAGCGTTTGCGGCTGGGTGCCGATGCCGAAGGATTCGACCAATCCAATGTCGCTCCCGGTGCCGGCGATGACTTCGGTCGAGCCGCCACCGATGTCGATCACCAGGCGCCGCTCGTCGTGGCGCTCGATTGCGCGCGCCACGCCCATGTAGATCAGGCGCCCTTCTTCTTCGCCCGAGATGATGTCGATCGGGTGTCCGATCGCGTTCTCGGCCAGTGGCAGCAGCAGGTCGGCATTCTTCGCCACGCGCATCGTGTTGGTGGCGACCACGCGCATGGCGTCGAGCTGGTATTCGTCGAGGATCTTGCGGAACTCTTGCAGGCAGTGGATCGCGCTGCGCATTGCCGCTTCGCTGAGCATATTGTCGGCATCGAGACCGGCCGCCAGGCGGATCGGATTGCGCGCGGTGCGCACGATGTGGATGCGGCCACCGGCCGGCTCGCCGATGTGAAGGCGGAAGCTGTTGGACCCGAGGTCGACTGCTGCAAACATGAGGCCCTTTCGATGATGACCGGATACCTGGGCGGGCAAGGCGCCGCCCAGGTATCTTCATGGGACCGAGTATACAGCCTGGGCCGGTGTGCGCCTAGAGCGCGCTGCGCTGCGCCGGCGTACGGCGCATGCCGAACCAGAAGCCCAGCAGGCACGGGATGCCGAGGGCGACGGCCGAGACGGCGTCCCAGATGCCGTCGCCCAGCAGCGCCGAGATCAGGCCGATCGTGGTGAGGATGCCGAGCACGATCGGTGCGCCCCAGATTTGTGATGGTGTGCGGATCATGGTCGTTCTCCGGTGAGTGTTGGCGTTGCGGGTAGCGGGTGCGGGTGCGCATGCGCGGCCACCTTGGTGGTGGCGTTGCCCGTCTTGCCGCGCTTGAGCCACAGGTACAGGCCCGTGCCCAGCAGGATGATGGTGGCGATATCCAGCAGCGCCCACAACAGCTTCATCGCCTGCCCGCCGTAGTCGCCGAAGTGCAGCGGCTGCGAGACCAGCAGGGCTTTCAGATACCAAGGCAGTACCGGGGCGTCGGTCAGCTGGCCCGTATTCGCATCGATCAGTACGGGCCGGTACATGCGCGAGCTGAACGCCTCGTTGCCGTTCATGTAGATGCCGTAGTGATGCTCGCTGCTGAAATCGGTGCCCGGGAACGCGACGAAGGCCACGCGCATGCCCGGCAGCGCCGCCTTGGCCGTCTCGATCGCATCGTGCACCGACGCGGTATGCGGCAGTGGCTTCTTGCCTTCGTACTGCTTGAGGATCTGCGCCAGCTCGTTCTTCTGGTAGTACTTGTACATCAGGTCGGCCCAGGTATTGATCATCCCGGTGCCGCCGACGACGAACAGCCAGACCAGCGTCACGATGCCCAGCATATTGTGCATGTCGAGCCACTTCAGGCGCGCGCTGCGCTCTTTGCGCACGGTGCCGAAATCGAGCTTGCGCATGAACGGCGCATACAGCACGACGCCGCTGACGATGGCCACCAGCAGCAGCAAGGCCATGAAGCCCAGGAACAGCATTCCGGGCAGGCCCATGAACAGGTCGACGTGCAGCGCCAGCATCGTCGACATGAAGACGCCGCCCTCGAAGGCCGGCTCGGTGATCACTTTCGTCGTACGTGCGTCGACCGCGATCGGCTTGTAGTTCGGGTCGTGCATATGGTCGGCCAGCGTGACGTTCCAGATCTCGGGCACGTCAGATTCCTGCGAGATGAACATCGGCTTCTTGGCCGGATACAGTTCCTTCGCCGACGCGATCACGGCGTCGACATTCCCCTGTGGCATGGGGCTGGACAACACGGGTGGCTCCACCTCGGTGCCCAGCAGGTGGCCGATTTCGTGGTGGTAGATCAGCGGCAGACCGGTCAGGCACAGCAGCAGCATGAAGATGGTGCAGATCAGGCTGCTCCACTTGTGGATCCAGCCCCAGCGGCGCAGGGAGACGGGTGACATGATGGTTGCGCGTGCCTATGGCAAGATTCAATGAGTCCAGAATAATAATCGTTCTCATTTACATTTGCAAGGCGCGAGGATAGAATGCGCGCTACCCTATTCACCCAGACTGCATCACATGAACACTCGCCGTTTCGCCCTGACCCCGGCCGCATTCGCCGCCGCCCTCCTCGTTGCAGGTACCGCATTCGCTCAGGACGGCGCGCCGGCCACGGTCGACGGCGCCGTCCCGACCGTCGTCATCAGCGCGTCGGCCGACGCATCCGCTCAGGGTCTGCCGGCCGCCTACGCCGGCGGCCAGGTCGCGCGCGGCGGCCGTCTGGGCCTGCTGGGCAACGTCGACATCATGGACACGCCGTTCAACAGCACCAACTACACGCATGCGCTGATCCAGGACCAGCAGGCACGCAGCGTGGCCGACGTCGTCCAGAACGATCCGTCGGTGCGCGTGGCACGCGGCTTCGGTAACTACCAGGAGCTGTACATGATCCGCGGCTTCGCGGTCGGCTCGGACGACACCGCGTACAACGGCCTGTATGGCCTGCTGCCACGCCAGTTCGTCGCGACCGAACTGGTCGAACGCGTCGAAGTGCTGCGCGGCGCCCACAGCTTCATCAACGGCGCAGCCCCTGCCGGCGGCAGCATCGGCGGCTCGATCAACCTGCTGCCCAAGCGCGCGCCGAACCAGGACCTGAGCGAAGTCACGCTAGGCGTCGAGACGGGCGGCCAGGGTTACGGCGCCATCGACCTGGGCCGCCGCTTTGGTCCGGAAGGCCGCGCCGGCGTGCGCGTGAACGTCGCGCACCGCAAGGGCGACACTGCGGTCGATCGCGAAGGCCGTGAACTGAGCGTGTATTCGCTGGGCGTCGATTACCGCGGCCGTGGTTTCCGCCTGTCGGCCGACATCGGCGCGCAAGACCACGAACTGACCAACGCACGTCCGAGCGTGACGCTGGGCGCCACCACCCCGATGATTGCCGCGCCAAGCGCCGACCGCAACTTCGCGCAGCCATGGACCATCTCGGAAGAACGCCACACCTTCGGCACCGTGCGCGCCGAAGTCGACCTGGCTGGCGGCGCCGTCGCCTGGGCCGCACTGGGCGCGCGCAGCGGCCAGGAATACAACATCCTGTCCTCGATCACGGTCAACAACGCCAATGGCGAAGGCACCATGACCCGCTTCGACAATATCCGCAAGGACCAGGTCCGCACCGGCGAAGTGGGCGTGCGCGGCGCGCTGCGCACCGGCTTCATCAAGCACATGCTGAGCGCCTCGGCCTCGGGCTTCCACAGCGAGTCGCGCAACGCCTATGCCCTCGGTGACTTCGCCGGCTTCTCGTCGAACGTCTATATGCCGCGTGACGTGGCAGCGCCATCGTCATCGTTCTTCACCGGCGGCGACATGGGCACCCCACTCGTGACGTCAAAGGCAATCCTGTCGAGCCTGGCCATTGCCGACACGCTGTCGCTGCTGGACGACACGGTGCTGGTCAACCTGGGCCTGCGCCACCAGCGTATCAAGGACTTCGGCTACGACTATGTCACCGGCCTGGAAAACTCGGCCTACGAGGCCAGCGAGAACACCCCGTTCGCCGCTGTCGTCTACAAGCTGCGCAAGGACCTGTCGGTGTACGCCAACTACAGCGAAGGCTTGCAGCGCGGCGCGGTTGCCTCCGGCGACCAGATCGTCAACCAGGGCCAGGTCTTCGCACCGTATGTCTCGCGCCAGCGTGAAGCGGGCGTCAAGTTCGACAGCGGCCGCTATGGCTTGAGCGCTGCCGTATTCTCGACCAGCCAGCCAAGCGCCTATGTGCAGAACCGCGTGTTCGGCGTGTTCGGCGAGCAGCGCAACCGTGGCCTGGAGCTGTCGGTGTTCGGCAATCCGGTGCGTGGCCTGCGCGTGCTGGGTGGCCTGACGCTGATCGACGCCGAACAGCGCGTCACGGCGGGTGGCATCAACCAGGGCAAGGATGCGATCGGCGTGCCGGAAACGCAGCTGAACATCGGCGCCGACTGGGACGTGCCGGGCGTGCAAGGCCTGGCACTGAATGCCCGCACCGTTTACACGGCGACCCAGTACGCCGATGGCGCCAACACCCAGAAGCTGCCGTCGTGGACCCGCGTCGACCTGGGCGCAACCTACCGCACGACCTTCATGGACCGTGACCTGACGCTGCGCGCCCGCGTGGACAACGTCGCCGACAAGAACTACTGGGCCTCGGCCGGTGGCTATCCGGGTTCGGGCTACCTGGTGCTGGCGGCGCCGCGCACCGTTGCGGTGTCGGCGACGGTCGGCTTCTAAGCAGCTGTTTCAGTCATCGCTGCGCCTTGACGATCTGCAGGGCGCTGGCGATGGCGGTGCTGATGTCGCCCATATTCGCGGGCACGATCAGCGTGTTGTTGGTCTTGGCCAGGTTGGCAAAGGCGTCCACATAATGCTCGGCCACGCGCAGGCTGACGGCGTCCATCCCGCCCGGTGACTGGATCGCATCACCCACCTGGCGCAGCGCCGACGCGCTGGCTTCGGCCAGCGCGACAATCGCCGTCGCCTCGCCCATCGCGCGGTTGATGGCGGCCTGCTTCTCCCCTTCCGAGCGCGCAATCGACGCCTCGCGTTCACCACTGGCGATATTGATCTGCTCCTGGCGCCGGCCTTCCGACGCCGCGATCAGCGCCCGCTTTTCGCGTTCGGCCGTGATCTGGGCCTGCATCGCATGCAGGATCTCGGCCGGCGGGGTCAGGTCCTTGATTTCGTAGCGCAGCACCTTCACACCCCAGTTGGCGGCCGATTCGTCGATGGCATTGACGATGTGGGTATTGATATGGTCACGCTCTTCGAACGTTTTATCGAGTTCCATCTTGCCGATCACCGAGCGCAGCGTGGTCTGGGCCAGTTGCGTGATCGCCTGCAGATAGTTCGATGAGCCGTACGACGCGCGCATGGCATCGGTCACCTGAAAGTACAGGATGCCATCGACCTGCAACTGCGTGTTGTCGCGCGTGATGCAGACCTGGGGCGGGACGTCGAGCGGGATTTCCTTGAGACTGTGCTTGTAGGCGACGCGGTCTACGAACGGCACCACGATGTTCAGGCCCGGCGCCAGCGTGGCATGGTATTTACCGAGGCGCTCGACGACCCAGGCGTTCTGCTGCGGCACGACGTTGATGGTCTTGAAGACGAAGACCAGCGCGACGACGAAAATGATCAGTGCGACGATGCTGAGGGTCGATTCCATGGGGTTCCCTGTGAGGTTGGTGTGAATCCGGATTGGCTGAAACGTGGCAGGCCTACTGGCGCGCCACGATGAGGCGATTGCCCTGCACTTCGACGATCTCGTGCTCACCCGGCTGCGCGTCCTGGCCCGGTTGCAGTTCGACGTCCCACAACGCGCCGCGGTACATGACGCGGGCACGCCCGCCATGCCACTGCGGCACGCTGACGCGCTGGCCGATATCCAGGTTGATGCTCGGGTCATTCGCGACCGGACGACGCCCGCTGCGGGCAAAGTGCGTGCGGCGCAGGACCAGCGTGGCGGCGATGCCGATCACCGCCGCAGTCAACGTTTGCAGCGCGCCGCTCGCGCCCAGCCACGCAGCCAGTGCGCCGAACACGAGGCCCAGCGCGATCATCAACAGGTAGAACGTGCCGATGAACAGCTCCGCGACGATCAAGATGCCGGCCCCGATCAGCCAGTAGGTCCAGTCGGCCATGGTGTGTCTCCTTTTTATTGTGGTGAAAAAAAACCCCCGCTACCCGAAATGGATAGCGGGGGCTTTGCGAGCACTGTGTGCCCGCCCTTGCTTACATCTTCGCCAGCTTCTGCCAGGTATCGATCACCGAGTCAGGGTTGAGCGACATCGACTCGATGCCCTCTTCCACCAGCCACTGCGCGAAATCAGGATTGTCCGATGGACCCTGGCCGCAGATGCCGATGTACTTGCCCTTGGCGCGGCAAGCCTTGATCGCCATCGACAGCAGCGCCTTGACGGCCGGATCGCGCTCGTCGAAGTCCTTGGCCAGCAGCTCCATGCCGGAGTCGCGGTCCAGGCCCAGCGTGAGCTGGGTCAGATCGTTCGAACCGATCGAGAAGCCGTCGAAGAACTCGAGGAACTGCTCGGCCAGAATCGCGTTGGATGGCACTTCGCACATCATGATCAGGCGCAGGCCGTTCTCGCCACGCACCAGGCCATTCTTGGCCAGCAGGTTCACGACTGCCTCGGCCTGGCCGAGCGTACGCACGAACGGGATCATCAGCTCGACGTTGCTCAAGCCCATCTCGTTACGCACGCGCTTCATGGCCGTGCACTCCATCGCGAACGACTCGGCGAAATCGTCGGCCAGATAGCGCGCCGCGCCGCGGAAGCCCAGCATCGGGTTTTCTTCGTCCGGCTCGTAGCGCGAACCGCCGATCAGTTTCTTGTACTCGTTCGACTTGAAGTCGGACAGGCGCACGATGACCGGCTTTGGCCAGAACGCGGCAGCGATCGTCGAGACGCCTTCGACCAGCTTGTCGACGTAGAACGCGCGTGGCGATGCGTGGCCACGCGCGACCGATTCGACGGCCTTTTTCAGGTCAGCGTCGATGTTCGGGTACTCGAGGATCGCCTTCGGGTGCACGCCGATGTTGTTGTTGATGATGAACTCGACGCGCGCCAGGCCCACGCCGCTGTTCGGCACCGACTGGAAGTCGAAGGCCAGTTGCGGGTTGCCGACGTTGAGCATGATCTTGGTCTTGATCGGTGGCAGTTCGCCACGCGCGACTTCGGTCACTTCGGTTTCCAGCAGGCCGTCGTAGATCATGCCTTCGTCGCCTTCGGCGCACGAGACGGTGACCAGGGTGCCATCCTTGAGGACGTCGGTCGCATCGCCGCAGCCGACGACGGCCGGCACGCCCAGTTCACGCGCGATGATCGCCGCGTGGCAGGTACGACCACCACGGTTGGTGACAATGGCTGCAGCGCGCTTCATGACCGGTTCCCAGTTCGGATCGGTCATGTCGGCCACCAGCACGTCGCCCGGCTGGACGCGGTCCATCTCGGACGGGTCGGTGATCACGCGCACGCGGCCGGCGCCAATCTTCTGGCCGATCGCGCGGCCGTGGGTCAGCACGGTGCCGGTGCCCTTGAGGTGGAAACGCTGCTGTGCATCGGTCGACTTCTGCTGCGATTTGACGGTCTCGGGACGCGCCTGCAGGATGTACAGCTTGCCGTCGCGGCCATCCTTGCCCCACTCGATGTCCATCGGACGGCCGTAGTGGTTTTCGATGATGACGGCGTACTTGGCCAGTTCGATGATTTCTTCTTCGACCAGCGAGTAACGGTTGCGCATTTCGATCGGCACGTCGACGGTCTTGACCGAGCGGCCAGCCTTGGCTTCGGCGGTGAATTCCATTTTAATCAGCTTGGAGCCGATATTGCGGCGGATGACGGCCGACTTGCCCATTTCGAGCATCGGCTTGTGGACATAGAATTCGTCCGGGTTCACGGCACCCTGCACGACCGTCTCGCCCAGGCCGTAGCTCGAGGTGATGAAGACGACGTCCTTGAAGCCCGATTCGGTGTCGATGGTGAACATGACGCCGGCCGCGCCGGTGTCCGAGCGCACCATGCGCTGCACGCCGGCCGACAGCGCGACTTCGGCATGGGTGAAGCCCTTGTGCACGCGGTACGAGATCGCGCGGTCGTTGTACAGCGACGCGAAGACGTGCTTCATCGCCTCGAGCACGTTGTCGATGCCGACGACGTTCAGGAACGATTCCTGCTGGCCGGCGAACGACGCATCCGGCAAGTCTTCGGCGGTGGCCGACGAGCGCACGGCGAACGAGACTTCGGTTTCCGAATCGGCAAACAGGCGCTCGTAGAAGTTGCGGATCTCTTGTTCGAGACGCGGCTGGAACGGCGTGGCGACGATCCATTCGCGGATCTCGGCGCCGGCGACGGCCAGCGAGCGCACGTCGTCGATGTCGAGGTTGTCGAGGCGGCGCGCAATGCGCTCGCCCAGCGACGCGCCGCCGTCGATGCTGTGATCGAGGAAGTCGCGGAAGGCATCGGCCGTGGTGGCAAAGCCGGTCGGCACGCGCACGCCGGCGCCGGCCAGTTGGCTGATCATTTCGCCGAGGGACGCGTTCTTGCCGCCGACCGACTCGACGTCGGTCATGCGCAAGTCTTCGAACGACGCGACGTAGACGCGGTCGGCCTGCCCCGGTTGGATCGCTGCAGTAGCTGGATTGGTCATGATAAAAAACACCTTACTTGATGATGGAAACCTGTGGGTGCATCGGTGCAGGGCGGGAGCGCGATTCGCGTATTCTTGTTATTCTCGCCCGCGTGCAGCACAATGCAAAATCCGTTGCCGAGCATTCTACCCCGCAAGTCGGGGATGTGCAGCGCACTTTACATGCAACTCTGTCAGCAAAGCTTAACAAACAGACCATGATCGACGATCCCCAGTCCCTGCCCGCACTGGCGCCGGCCCCTTCCCGCACCGTGTTCTTCGTCTCCGACGGCACCGGCATCACCGCGGAGACGTTCGGTCACGCGGTCCTGAGCCAGTTCGAGATGCGCTTCCGGCAGATCCGCCTGCCCTTCATCGACTCCATCGAAAAAGCGCACGACGCCGCGCGCCGCATCAATGACAGCTTCGCACTGCACGGGCAGCGCCCGATCGTGTTCTCGACGCTGGTCAAGCACGACCTGTCGAGCGTGATCCGCTCGGCCAAGGGCATGCACATGGATCTGTTCCAGACCTTCGTCGCCCCGCTCGAGCAAGAACTGGACGTCAAGTCGACGCACACGATTGGCCGCATCCACAATGCGGTCGACAGTGAAGAATACAAGAACCGCATCGAGGCCATCAACTTCTCGCTCGCGCACGACGACGGCCAGTCGCACAAGAACCTGGCCGATGCCGATGTCATTCTGGTTGGGGTGTCGCGCTCGGGCAAGACGCCAACGAGCCTGTACCTGGCGATGCAATACGGCCTGAAAGCCGCCAACTACCCGTTGATTCCGGACGACTTCGAACGCGGCCGCCTGCCGAGCAACCTGCCGCCGTACAAGGCCAAGCTGTTCGGCCTGACGATCACGCCCGAACGGCTCTCGCAAATCCGCAACGAACGCCGCGCCGGCAGTAAATACGCGTCCATCGAAAACTGCCGCTACGAAGTCAACGAAGCCGAACTGCTGATGCGCCGCGAAGGCATCCGCTGGCTGTCGTCAACGACGAAATCCATCGAAGAAATCGCGACGACGATCCTGCAGGAGATCGCCCCCGACCGCCGCGAATATTGAACAATTAGGGTCAGAGTAGAATTATTGAGCAATTTCTTTTCGTCCCGGCGGATTCAAGACGGGATAAGCTTAACTTGCCCAAAGACCCTTGCAAGCCAATTAGGGTCAGAGTCGAATTGTTTGACAACTTTTGAAAACAGAGCGACCTCATTCAGATGAGGTCGCTTTTTTAATGGGAAATTGCCCAATAATTCGACTCTGACCCTAATTGCGAATAAATTGCTTAGAACCCAGGAATTAAGTTGGGAGGACTCGCGCGATAAATCGGAGGTGCCGCCCGACGGTGATTGTCCAAGCGGCCGTCGAAGCATGGCAACTAAAGTCCGGCCCGCAATTAAAGCGAAGGGGGCTGGCAATGAACAATTAGGGTCAGAGTCGAATTGTTTGACAACTTTCTCGAAAAAAATACCCTCAATAAGATGGGGCTGCTTATTCGGAGATAAATTGCTCAATAATTCTACTCTGACCCTAATTGTTAGAGCTCAGTAAAAAGGAAATTGCCCAATAATTCTACTCTGACCCTAATTGTTGGGCTATTGCGTGGGGGCTAGAAGTATTCGCGCCAGTCGCTCAGCCAGGCGGGGAAGGCGGTGGCGGGCATGGGGTTGGCGATGTGGTAGCCCTGGGCGTAGGTGCAGCCGAGGGCTTGCAGGAAGTCCCAGTCGCGGCGCGTTTCGACGCCGACGGCGACCGATTTGCGGTCCAGGCTGTGCGCCAGGCTGAGGCACGAGCGCAGGAGCGTGCTCAGCGGCAGGCGGCGGGAGGCGCCGTCGACGAAGCTGCGGTCGATCTTCAGCTCGGTGAACGGAATGCGCGCCAGCAGCTGCAGGTTTGAGCGGCCGGTGCCGTAGTCGTCGATGGCCAGGCCGAAGCCCATCATCCGCAGCCGGACCAGGCGTTCGATGAAGTCGGGGTCCGTGTTCAGCACCGACGATTCCGAGATCTCGAAGGTCACGTCGGTCGCAGCGACCGCATGACGCTCCAGACATGCCGACATCTGGCGCACGAATGCAGGATGGGCGAGCGTTTCGGAGGCGATGTTCAGCGAAATCGGGATCGCGATGTCCTGGTCCTGCAGCCAGCGCTGACGCTCGACCGACAGCTCGATCATGCTCCAGTCGAGAAAGTCGATGCGGCCGCTCTCGCCCAGCGCATCGACGAACGACGCCGGCCCCAGCACGCCGTGCTCCGGATGGTTCCAGCGCGCGAACACCTCCAGGCCTTTGACCTGCCCCGTTGCCAGCTCGATCTTCGGTTGGAAGTATGGCTCGAACTGGCGCTTCTGCAGGCCGATGCCCACTTGCTGGAACGTGAAGCGCGGCTCGGCTGGCGTCTGTGCGAAGCGTGGCAGCGGCGTGTAGTTCTCGAGCACCGGCTTGAGCGTCACGGCGGTGACTGGGCGGGCGATAGCGCCGAGCAGCTCGATGCCGAAGGCTTCGGCCAGCGTTTCCACAGAAAACAGCAGGCCGGCCGGCTGCGCGCCGGTGACGATCAGGCGCGCGGCGCAGTTGGCCTCGCCCAGGCGTCGCAGCAGCGTCAAGCCATCCATGCCAGGCAGGTCCAGGTCGATCAGCGCGACGTGGACGCGGGGTGTGGCCCTGGCGTCCAGCGCCTGCAGCGCCGCCGCGCCGTCGGCGACGTCGGTGACCTGGCCGGCGCCGAGTTGGCCCAGCAAGGCCACCAGCGCCCGGCGCTCGGAAAGGTCGGCTTGCGCCACCAGAAAATGCAAATGCGCGATGTCCATCGTTACTCCACGTTACAAGCCGCTAGCGTACTGGATGGCGCAGGCGCCGTCTATGCCTGCGCTGCCTGCTGCTGGCGCAGGCCTTCAAAGAAGCACACGGCGGCGCAGGCGGCGACGTTGAGCGACTCGACCTGCCCCAGATGCGGCACCGCGACGCGGTGCGTGGCCAGCTCCAGCACCTCGTTTGAGACGCCCTGCCCTTCGTGCCCCAGCACCCACGCTACAGGTAGCCGCAGGTCCAGCGTGTACAGACCTTCGGCCGCATAGCCGCTGGTGGCCAGCACCGGTACCTGCGCCGTGCGCACCAGGTCTGCCAGTTCGACATGCTCGAAAATCTCCAGCACGAAGTGCGCGCCCATCGCCGCGCGCAGCACCTTCGGCGACCAGCAGAACGCGGTGCCGGGGCTGCAGTACACCTGCTTGATGCCGGCGGCAGCAGCGCTGCGCAGGATCGAGCCGACGTTACCCGGGTCCTGCACGCCATCGAGCAGCACGCTGGCCATCACCAGCGCCGGCGCGGTCGCCGGCTGCGGCGTGTCGATCACGAACAGCAGGTGCACGCCGTGCTCGACCTGGCTGACAGCGTTGAACAGTGCATCGGGCAGCGCCGTCACCGGCGCGTTCACGGCGCCGCAGCGCGCGACGATGGCCTGCACCTCAGGGTTGCCCAGTGCGCCCTCGGACACCACACAGTGGCGCGGTGCGCCGCGCAAATCGAGCCAGGTCTGGCACAGGTGCACGCCGTCTAACAGGCTGTGGCCGGCCTTGCGCCGCGCCTGCGAGCTGGTGGCGAGCGCCTTGATCTCTTTGTAGAACGCGTTGTCGCGCGAGGTGATGGTCTTCATGCGCTCACCTCATTGATGACCATGGCGCCAAACAGGTCGGTCTGCAGCATCCCGCGCACCGGCGCGAACGAGCGGCGGTGTGCGGGCGACGGCCCGTGCACGCCAAGGCGTTCCAGGTGCAGCGCGGTGCCATAACCCTTGTGCTGGTCGAAGCCATATTGCGGATACTGTTCGTGCAGCCGCACCAGCGCCGCGTCGCGCGCGGTCTTGGCCAGGATCGACGCCGCTGAAATCGCATTGACCTTGTCGTCGCCCTTGACGATCGCGTGCGCGCGCACGGTCAGCTCGGGGCAGCGGTTGCCATCGATGAGCGCGATCGTCGGCGCATGCTGCAGCGCCTCCACGGCGCGCCGCATCGCCAGCATCGTCGCCTGCAGGATGTTGATGCTGTCGATTTCTTCGCACGAACATTCCGCCACCGCCCAGGCCAGCGCTTGCGCGCGGATCAGCGGCGCGAGTTCGTCGCGCCGCGCGGCGGTCAGCTTCTTTGAATCGCGCAGGCCATCGATCGGACGGCGCGGGTCGAGGATGACGGCGGCTGCAAACACGGGCCCTGCCAGCGGGCCGCGGCCCGCTTCATCGACGCCGCACACGACGTCCAGTGCGGTGAACGGCCGGCCCCTGGTGGGCAGGCCGGGATACAGATTGATTCTTGTCTTGGTCATCTAGGTGTTCCGGGCGCCGGGCGCCCGATAATCTGCAGCACCGCCTGCGCGCTCTCTTCGGCGCTGTTGCGCAGCAAGCTGTGATGCATGTCGAGGAAGCGCTGCGCCAGGCGCTCGCGCCCCGCGCTGTCTTGCAGCTGGCGCCAGACGGCGTCGGCCAGCGCATCAGGCGTGGCCGCATGCTGCAGCAGCTCGGGCACGACGAATTCGCGCGCCAGGATGTTCGGCAATCCGATCCACGGCTGGTAACCCATGTGCCGCATGATCTCCCACGAGGCGCGCATGACCTTGTAAGCGATGACCATCGGCTTCTTGAAGAGTGCCACTTCCAGCGTGGCCGTGCCCGACGCAACCAGCACCGCGTCGGCGGCGGCGATCGCCGTGTGCGAGCCTTCGGCCGTCACCATCAGCTCCACATCCTGCAGGCCGGCTGCGGTGACGATCTGGTCGAAGTACGCCCGCTGGCGCTCGCCGACCATTGGCACGACAAAGCGCAGGCCCGGATCGCGCGCTGCCAATAGCTGCACGGCGCGCACGAACGGCTCGGCCAGGTATTTGAGTTCGCCCATGCGGCTGCCCGGCATGACGGTGACGACGCGCGCACCATCTGGTAACCCCAGTGTGCGGCGCGCAGCCGCCACATCGGGTGCCAGCGGAATCGTCTCGGCCAGCGGGTGCCCGATATACGTCACCGGCACGCCCGCCGCACGGTAGATCGCTTCTTCGAACGGGAAGATGACGAGCATGTGCGACACGGCGCGCTGGATCTTCTTGATGCGGCCACCGCGCCAGGCCCAGATCTGCGGACCAATGAAGTGCACCGTCGGGATGCCCGCCGCGCGCAACTGCTCTTCCAGGGCCAGATTGAAGCCCGGATAGTCGGCGCCGATGAAGGCAGCCGGCCGTTCGGCGATCAGGCGATCGCGCAGGCGGCTCTGGATGCCCTTGAGTTCACGGTAGCGGGGAATGACTTCGAACAGGCCGCGCACCGTCAGCAGGTCCATCGGGACGTCGCTGACCATACCCTGTTCGATCATGCGCGGCCCGCCGATGCCATGGAAGCGCGCTTGTGGCAGATGCGGACGCAGCCCTGCCAGGAGGCGCGCCGCCAGCATGTCGCCGGACGCTTCGCCCGCCACCAGGGCCAGCGACACATCGCGGGCCGCAGCGGACGGCATGCCGTCAGCGAACGATGCCACGGCTTGCGGTGCCGAGGAAGTCGCGCAGCAGGCGGATGTCATCTGCCGCTGCCGGCAGGCGCTCTTCTTCGGCCTGCAGCCCCGCTTTGGCTTCTTCGAGCGTCAGGCCGTTACGGTACAACAGCTTGTAGGCGCTGCGGATGCCATCGAGCTGCTCGCGCGTGAAGCCGCGGCGCTTGAGGCCTTCGAGATTGACGCCGCGCGCACCGGCCGGATTGCCCGACACCAGCACGTACGGCGGCACGTCCTGCGTAAGGCTCGTATACATGCCGATGAACGCGTGGGCGCCGATCTTGCAGAACTGGTGCACGCCGACGAAGCCGGACAGGATCGCCCAGTCGCCCACGTGCACGTGGCCCGCCAGCTGCGCGTTGTTCGAGAAGATCGTGTTGCTGCCAACCTGGCAGTCATGCGCCAGGTGAACGTAGGCTGAAATCCAGTTGTCGTTGCCCAGGCGCGTGACGCCTTCATCCTGCACCGTGCCCAGGTTGAAGCTGACGAATTCGCGCACCGTGTTGCGGTCGCCCACTTCCAGCCGGGTCGGCTCGCCCTGCCACTTCTTGTCCTGTGGCGCAGCGCCAATGGAGCAGAACTGGAAGAACTTGTTGTCCTTGCCGATCGTCGTATGGCCGTCGATGACGACGTGCGGCCCGATGACGGTGCCGGCATCGATGCGCACATTCGGGCCGACGATCGAGTAGGCCCCGACCTCGACCGAGCTGTCGAGCTGCGCCTGCGGATCGACGATCGCGGTTGGATGAATCTTGCTCATCACGTCTCCTTACTCGGGCGTGGATGCAGCCGGTGCCGCCCCGGCGCCTTTCATCGGCGCTTCGGCGGCGCCCCGGATCGTGCACATCAAGTCGCCTTCGACAGCGACCTTGCCGTCGACCGTGGCGACGGCCTTGTACTTCCAGATACCGCGCGAGACGCGCACGATTTCCACTTCCATGCGCAGCTGGTCGCCCGGCTCCACTGGCCGCTTGAAGCGCGCATTGTCGATGCCGACGAAGTACACGACCGAGTTTTCGTCAGGCTTGACGCCCATGGTCATGAACGACAGGATCGCGGCGGTCTGCGCCATCGCTTCGATCATCAACACGCCCGGCATCACCGGCTTGTGCGGGAAGTGGCCGTTGAAGAATTCTTCGTTGATGGTGACGTTCTTGATCGCGACGATGCGCTTGCCCAGTTCGACGTCCAGCACGCGGTCGACCAGCAGCAGTGGATAGCGGTGCGGCAGGTATTCCTTGATCTGGTTGATGTCGAGGGTAGTCAGTTCTGGCGTGGTCATTGTTGTTGTTCTGTGAGGGTTTTGATGGTTTTCTCGAGCGCGCGCAGTTTTTCGCGCATCGAGCCCAGGTTGCGCACGATCGCTGCGCTGCGTTCCCATTCGGCGTTCTTGGCCAGCGGGTAAAAGCCCGTGTACTGGCCCGGTTCGAGCACCGAGCGCGAAACCATGCTGCCCGATGAGATATGCACGTTATCGGCGATCTCGAGGTGGCCCAGCACCATGGCGGCGCCGCCGAACGTGCAGCGGCTGCCGATCTTGGCGCTGCCGGCTACGCCGACGCAGCCGGCCATCGCGGTGTGCGCGCCGATGCGGGTGTTGTGGCCGATCTGGATCTGGTTATCGAGCTTGACGCCGTCTTCGATGATCGTGTCTTCGAGCGCGCCGCGGTCGATCGTCGTGTTGGCGCCGATGTCGACGTCGTCGCCGATCAGCACGCGGCCCGTCTGCGGAATCTTGATGTACACGCCGCCTTCATTGGCAAAGCCGAAGCCGTCGGTGCCGATCACAGCGCCCGAATGCAGGATGCCCCGCTTGCCGATCTGGCAGCCAGCGTGGAACGTCACGTTTGCAAACAGATGCGTGCCTTCGCCGATGACGGCGTTGCGCCCGACGTAGCAGCCGGCGTCGATAACGGCCTGCGCCTGGATGATGGCGCCCTCGTCGATCGTCACGTGCGGCCCGATATGGGCGCTCGGATCGATCACGGCGGACTCCGCAACGACGGCGCTCGGGTGCACGCCTGCAGGCGGCACGTGGTCGGTCAGCGAAGCGAAATACTGCGCCGCGCGGGCAAAGTATGCGTAAGGGTTGGTGGTGACGATGCGCGCGCCTTCATAGGTCGCGGCCACCGTCGGGTCGTCCAACGGCGACAGGATCAGGGCCGCGGCCCCGCTTTGCGCCGCCAGTGCGCGCAGCTTGCTGTTGGAAAGGAAGCTGATGTGCGAAGCGCCGGCCGTGTCCAGGGGAGCAATCGCCGTAACCTCAAGGTTCGGGTCGCCCACCAGCTGTCCGCCGAAGCGCTCGACCAAATCGCCTAGTCGAATGCCCATCTCGGTCTTTCAGTGTGAGTCAAAATCGGTAAAGCAGGAAAACACTGCCGACAGGTGTTACTTGTCGAGCAGCTTGAGGATCTTGTCGGTGATGTCCACGCGCGGATTGACCCACGCCGCTTCGACCAGCACCGCGTCGAGCTTTTCGGCTTCGGCGTACTGCTCCACGAGCTTGTACGCCTTCTGCGCGATCGCGGCACGTTCTTCATTCTTGCGCTGCTGCAGGTCTTCCTGGAACTCGCGCTGCATGCGTTCGACGTCTTTCTGCATGTTGAACAGCTCGCGCGCACGGCGCGTGCGTTCCAGCTCGGCCAGGCTGCTCCCTTCGGCATCGAACTTCTCGGACGCGCCCTTGAACTTGCCGACCATCTCTTCGACGGCCTTCTGACGCTTGGAGAACTCGGCCGCCAGCTTGGCGTCGGCCGCCTTGGCCATTTTGGAATCGGTCATCAGGCGCTCGGTGTAGACAAAGCCGATGCGGCCCGTCGCCACCTGCGCCTGCGCCTGTGCCAGCGGCGACGCGCACACCGCGGCCAGCAGCAAGGCTGGCGCCACGGTGGGCTTGAAGCCGTCAGGCAGCGAGGCAATCAGATTTTTCAACATAAAGTCTCTCGCAATCGTTCTTCAGGACGCAGTGGGCCGGTCAGAAGCCGGTACCCATCTGGAACTGGAAGCGCTCCAGGCGGTCACCTGGCAGCGAATTCAGCGGCTTAGCATAACTCAACTTGAGCGGACCGACCGGGGAAATCCAGGACAGACCGACACCGGCCGAGTAGCGGAACTCGCCGACGCGGATCTTCGCATCTTCCTGGAACACCTGACCGCCGTCGGCGAAGGTGAACCAGCGCAGGCTGCGGTCGGTGCCGCTGCCCGGGAACGGGAACTGCAGTTCGGCGTTGACGATGATGCGCTTCGAGCCGCCGATCGCATCGTAGTAACGCTGGTCGACCACGCCCAGCGACGAGCTTTCATAGCCGCGCACCGAACCGATGCCGCCGGCATAGAAGTTCTTGAAGACCGGGTAGGCGCTGCCGCCGATGCCCTTGCCGTAATCGAACTCGCCGCGCAGGGCCAGCGTCATCCAGCGCGTGACCGGCTTCCACCACTGGTGTTCGTACACAAGGCGGTAGTACTTGGCGTCGCCGATCGCATCGACTTCGAAGTTGGCGCGCTGGAAGCGGCCGCGGCTCGGGGTCACGGCGCTGTCGCGCGTGTCGCGGCCCCACGCCACCGTCAAGGGAATCGCGTTGGTGGTGGCCGAACCGACACCGCTGGCCGGACCGCCGTTCTGGCGCACGAACGTCTGGTAGATGCTCGGCGACGATTCGTCGGTTTCCAGTTCGGTGCGCTCCAGGCCCGCGCCGAAGTAGACGGTATCGGACTCGGAGAACGGCACGCCGAAGGTCATGTTGCCACCGGTCTGGCGCACCGTGTATGAACCGATGTTCAGCGCCGGCGGACGCGACGTACGCAGGTACAGCGAGAACGCGCGCGAGACGCCGTCGTCGGTGAAGTACGGATTGGTCTGCGAGAACGCGATCGTCCGGTTGTACTTGCTGGTATTGAGTTCGATGCCGACCGTGTTGCCGCTGCCGGCGAAGTTGGCCTGCGAGATCGACGCGGTGAACGTGAACTTCTCGGACTGCGAGAAGGCGCCACCGATCATGAAGTTACCGGTCGGTTTTTCTTCGACCGCGATATTCACGTCGACCTGGTCGGACGTGCCTGGCGACTCGGGCGTTTCGACTTTCACGTCCTTGAAGTAGCCCAGACGGTCGACGCGGTCACGCGAGAGCTTGACGCGGTTGGCGTCATACCACGAGCTCTCGAACTGGCGGAATTCGCGGCGGATGACTTCATCCCGGGTGACCGTATTGCCGGAAATGTTCATGTGACGCACATACGCGCGCTTGCCCGGATCGACGAAGAACGTGAAGGCCACTTCGCGCTTCTCGCGATTGAGTTCCGGGTTGGCCGTGACGTTGGCAAATGCATAGCCGAAGGTGCCCAGGCGATCGGAGATCAGCTTGTTGGTGCCCTCTTGCAGGTCGCCCACGTAGGTCTTGCCCGGCTGGAGCAGGATCAGCTGCTTGAGCTCTTCTTCGCGCCCGAACATTTCGCCTTCGAGCTTGACGCTCGAGACGGTGTACTGCTCGCCCTCGGTGACGTTGAGGGTCAGGTAGATGTCGCGCTTGTCCGGCGTGATCGACACTTGCGTCGATTCGACGTTGGCTTCGAGGTAACCGTGATTGAGGTACCACGACTTGATCTTTTCCAGGTCACCGGTGAGCTTTTGCTTGGAGTACTGGTCGGCCTTCGAGTACCAGGTGAACCAGCCCGACGGGCGCAGCTCGAGCAGCTGGCGCAGCTCTTTATCGCTGAACGCCTTGTTGCCGATGATGTTGATGCCCTTGATCTTGGCGACATCGCCTTCGTCCACGTTGAACATGATCGTCACGCGGTTGCGTTCGATCGGCGTCACGGTGGTGGTGATCTTGACTCCGTACAGGCCGTGCGACAGGTACTGGCGCTTGAGCTCCTGCTCGGCGCGGTCGACCGATGCCTTGTCGAAGATCTTGGTCTGGGCCACGCCGATTTCGGACAGCGCCTTGACCAGCATGTCTTTTTCGAATTCCTTGGTGCCCGTGAAGTCGACCGACGAAATCGCCGGACGCTCTTCAACCAGCACGACCAGCACGCCGTTTTCTTCTTCGAGGCGGATGTCCTTGAAGAAGCCCGTTGCATACAGCGCCTTGATCGCGCTCGAGGCCTTGACGTCGTCGAAGGTCTCGCCCACGCGCACCGGCAGGTAGCTGAACACTGTGCCTGCCTCGGTACGCTGGATGCCCTCGACCCGGATGTCCTTGACGACGAACGGGTTGACGGCCATGGCATTATTTGCGTACAGCGTGGCGCACAGCGCCACGACGGCGGAGCCGATCAGGCTGCGGCGAATGAACGGCAAGGCGATACGATCTGGTTGTGATTTCATTGGCTGGATCAAAGGGTCACTCATTTGGACAACGATTGCTTGGTGATTTGACTGGGCTCTCGGGGAGCGAACCGCGGGCGGCTAGAGCAGCCGGCCCAGGTCGTTGAAGACGGCGAGCGCCATCAGCATGAACAGCAGGCCGATCCCGGCGCGCTGTGCGAACTCGACGACGCGCACAGAAACAGGACGCCCGGTCAAAACTTCCAGCGAATAATACAGTAAATGGCCACCATCCAGAACGGGAATTGGTAACAAATTCATGACGCCTAAGCTGATACTAATAAAGGCAATAAACTGTAAATAGCTCACGAGCCCAATGCGGGCGGTCTGTCCGGCATAATCGGCGATCGTGATCGGACCGGTCACATTTTTCAGTGACGCCTCGCCGGTAATCATCTTGCCGATCATTTTCAGCGTCATCGTGGACGTTTCCCAGGTGCGCTCGGCACCACGCGCGATGGCGTCGAACGGGCTTGAGGAGACCGTCACCATCTCGGGCGCCTGCGCCACCATCGCCTTGATCACGCCGCGGCCATTGGCGTCCGCCTCGGGCGTGAGCGAGAGCGTAACCGGCGCACCGGCGCGCTGCACCTCGACCTGCAGCGCACGCCCAGGGGCGGCGCGCACTGCGTCAATGAAGGCGATGCCATCCACGACTGGCGCATCGTTCAGGCGCAGCACGAGGTCGCCGGCCTGCAGGCCGGCGCGCTGCCCTGCCCCGTCGGCGATCACCTTGTCGATGCGCGGCTGCGGGCGCCACAGGTCCAGGCCCAGCGTGGCCATCACGTCGCTGTCGACATCGAGCTTGCCGATGACGGACGCGGGCAGCACCACAGTGTAGGCCCCGCCGCCCATGCTGCGCAGATCCAGGCGGGCGTCGGTCTTGTCGACCGCCGCGTGCATGATCTGCCAGCGCAATTCGGACCACGAACGCACGGCGCTGCCATTGACGGCAACCACGGTCTCGCCGCCGCGCACGCCGGCGCGGTAGGCATCCGTCGATTCGGCCACGGCGCGCAGGCGCGCCGACGGCTCGTCCACGCCATGCATGAAGAGTGCCGCCATCAGGACGATCGCCAGCGCGAAGTTCGACAGCGGCCCGGCCGCGACGATGGCGATGCGCTTCCAGACGTTCTGGCGCGTGAATTCGCGCGACAATTCGCTCTTGTCGATCGGGCCGGCGTCGGGATCGCGGCTGTCGAGGAACTTGACGTAGCCGCCCAGTGGCAGCAGCGAGACCGCCCACTCGGTCTGGTCGCGACCGAAGCGGCGCGACCAGACCACGCGGCCCATGCCGATCGAAAAACGGAGTACCTTGACGCCGCAGGCACGCGCCACCAGGTAGTGACCCAGCTCGTGGATCACGATCAGGGGGCCGAGCGCCAGCGCGAACGCCAGCACGGTGTAAAGCAGGGTCATTGGGCGGTATCCGTCAATCAGTGCAGGCTGGCGACCGCATGCGCTGCGGCCTCGCGGGCACGTGCGTCCTGGGCCAGTACGGCCTCGATCGACGGCGCCGGGCCGTGCTCGACGGCGTCGAGTGCATGGCGGATCACGCGGTCGATATCGCGGAAACCGATGCGGCGTTCGAGGAAGGCGTCCACCGCCACTTCATTGGCCGCGTTGAGCAGTGCCGGGGCCGTGCCGCCGGCGCGCAGCGCGTCGAAGGCCAGTGCCAGGCACGGGAAGCGTGTGAAATCGGGTGGGAAGAACTGCAGCGCCGCCATCTGTGTCAGGTCGAGCTGGGCCACGCCCGACGCGATCCGGTCCGGGTACGCCAGTGCGTGCGCGATCGGCGTGCGCATGTCCGGGTTGCCCAGTTGCGCCAGCACCGAGCCGTCGACGTACGACACCATCGAGTGGATCACGCTTTGCGGGTGGATTACGACCTCGATCTGGTCGGCCGGCGCGCCGAACAGCCAATGGGCTTCGATCACTTCGAGGCCCTTGTTCATCATGGTTGCCGAGTCCACCGAGATCTTGCGGCCCATGACCCAGTTCGGGTGCTTGCAGGCTTCGTCCGGGGTCACGTCGCCGAGCGTTTCGACGGCGCGGTTCAGGAACGGGCCGCCCGATGCGGTCAGCAGGATCTTGGCCACGCCGGCCGCTGCCGGCACGCGGCCGAAGGCGGCGGGCAGCGACTGGAAGATGGCATTGTGTTCGCTGTCGATCGGCAGCAGCGTCGCATTGTGCTCGCGCACGGCGTCCATGAACAGCTGGCCGGACATGACCAGCGCCTCCTTGTTCGCCAGCAGCACCTTCTTGCCGGCGCGGGCCGCAGCCAGCGTGGGGGCCAGGCCGGCGGCGCCGACGATGGCGGCCATCACGGTGTCGGTGTCGGCGTTCGACGCAATATCGCACAGCGCCTGTTCGCCGTATTCGACGCTCGTAGGCAGGTCGGCGATCAGGAGCGCCAGGCGCGCGGCCGCGTCGGCAGTACCGACGACGGCGCGCGCAGGACGGCAGCTGCGGCAGGCGGCGGCCAGTTCTTCGACGCGCGTGTGGGCGCTCAGCGCGTACACCTGGTATTGCTCGGGATGGCGCGCCAGCACGTCGAGGGTCGAGGCGCCGATCGAGCCGGTGGCGCCCAGGATGGTAATGCGTTGCATGTGAACTTCCTTCTAGAGCCAGGTGGCGATCAGCGCCGCCAGTGGCAGGACCGGCACGAGTGCGTCGATCCGGTCCAGCACGCCGCCATGGCCCGGCAGCAGGTTGCTGCTGTCCTTGGCGCCGGCGCGGCGTTTGAGCTGGGATTCGAACAGGTCGCCGACGACGCTGGCAACCACGATGAGGGCAATCACGGCGAACATGCCGAGCCAGCCCAGGCCCGCCTGGACGCGCACGGCGAACGTGCCGGCGAAGGCTTCGCCGCCAAACAGCACGGTGCAGGCAGCCAGCACCAGCGTGACGAGTCCGCCGCCGATGGCGCCCTCCCACGATTTGCCCGGCGAGATGCTGGGCGCCAGCTTGCGCTTGCCGAAGGTCTTGCCGCAGACATAGGCAAAGATGTCGGCGGCCCAGACAATGGCCAGCACCGACAGCAGCAGCACGGCCGAGTAATTGAACAGGTAGACGATCGCCACGAAACAGGCCACCAGCGAAATCGCGTACAGCAAGCTCAGCAAAGTGTTGGGGGTACTCGACAGCGGCGGCAAGCCGAACTTGAGCGTAGGGGCAAAGCGCAGCGCCCACAGCAGCACGCCGATGCCGAACCAGAAGGTCGGATTGCCCTGCTCGCGCACGAAGAACGCGTAGGCAAACGCCAGCGTCCAGGCGGCGGCGATCAGGAGCGCGCTACGGGCGCCGGGATTGAACAGGCGAAAACATTCCCAGATCGCGGCGCCGAAAAAGACGCAGGCCACCACCGC
Organism: Oxalobacteraceae sp. CFBP 13730; assembly: GCA_014841835.1. Lineage (GTDB taxonomy): Bacteria > Pseudomonadota > Gammaproteobacteria > Burkholderiales > Burkholderiaceae_D > Telluria. The sequence continues at coordinate 852,858 of JACYUQ010000002.1, forward strand.
AAACGCCGTGTAATTGTTGGAGTACAGAACCGGCAGCAGGACTGCCAGCAGGACGAGTGCGGTAAGAATCCGGGTCTTGAGCATTTAATTGGTCTTTTTCGCTACTTGGGCGCCGGTCTGGCCAAAGCGCCGTTCGCGCTCCTGGTAGGAGCCAATCGCCTCGTCCAGCGCCTTTGGCGTGAAGTCAGGCCAGAAGGTGTCGGTAAAGTGCAGCTCGGCATATGCCAGCTGCCACAACAGGAAATTCGAAATGCGCTCTTCGCCGCCGGTGCGGATGAACAGGTCGGGCTCAGGCGCATACGCCATCGCCAGGTGCGGCGCCAGCATGTCTTCACTGAACTCGGTGACGCCGGGGTTGGCTTGCACCATCTTGCCGGTTGCCTGCATGATATCCCAGCGCCCGCCATAGTTCGCGCACACGGTGACCGTCAGGCGCGTGTTGCCGGCCGTGCGACGCTCGGCATTGGCGATCATGTCCTGCAGCTTGGCATCGAAGCGGCTCAGGTCACCCACCACTTTCAGGCGGATATTATTGGCGTGCATCTTGGCGACTTCGCGCTCGAGCGCCGTCACGAACAGGCGCATCAGCAACGAGACTTCATCGGCCGGACGGCGCCAGTTCTCGGACGAGAACGCGAACAGCGTCAGGTACTCGACGCCCCGCTCGACGCAGGCTTCGACCACACCGCGCACGGCTTCGACGCCCTTGACGTGGCCCGCTACGCGCGGCAGCAAGCGTTTAGTTGCCCAGCGGCCATTACCATCCATGATGATGGCGATATGACGTGGCACGGCGGAGGTGGCGGGGACGGCGGTGGTCGAGCTTTTGAACATCATATTTCCATAAAACTGCGCCATAAAACTGCGCCATAAAACTTCGCCAGAGAACTTCGCCAGAGAACTGCGCTACAAAATTGCACCTGGCATTGCGCAATTGACCAATCATAAGGCACGCGGACCGGCCGCGGCAAGTTGCCGGGGCCGGTCCGCAGGAAAGCCCGGGGGCTTGCCGAAGAAATGCCTGCTTACACCGTCAGGATTTCTTTTTCTTTCTCGCCCAGCAGCTTGTCGATGTCGGCCACGGCCTTGTCGGTCAGCTTCTGGATTTCGTCGGACGAACGGCGCTCGTCGTCTTCCGATGCGGTCTTGTCTTTGACCATTTTCTTCAGCGCTTCGTTGGCGTCGCGACGGATATTGCGCACGGCAATTTTCGCATCTTCACCTTCGGACTTGGTCAGCTTGACCATTTCCTTGCGGCGCTCTTCGGTCAGCGGCGGGGTCGGCACGCGGATCATTTCGCCCTGCGACGACGGGTTCAGGCCCAGGTCGGCATCGCGGATGGCCTTTTCGATGGCTGCCAGCATCTTCTTTTCGAATGGCTGGACGCCGATCGTGCGGGCATCGACCAGGGTCAGGTTGGCCACCATCGGCAGCGCCGTTGGCGAACCGTAGTAGTCGACCGTGACGTGATCCAGAATGCCGGTATGGGCGCGGCCGGTACGGACCTTGGCCAGATCGGCGCGCAGGGTTTCGATGGACTTGACCATGCGGTCTTGTGCGTTTTTCTTGACGTCAGCTAAGGACATGCTGCTCTCCTGTTGTTCAGTTAATTTAGACGTGGACCAGTGTACCTTCGTCTTCGCCCATGATCACGCGGGTGAGCGCGCCGGGCTTGACGATGGAAAACACCTTGATCGGCAGTTTCTGGTCGCGGCACAGTGCGAACGCGGTGGCGTCCATCACTTGCAGGTGTTTCGAGATCGCTTCGTCGAACGTGATGCTCTCGTAGCGGGTCGCGGTTGGATCCTTGTTAGGATCAGCGCTGTAGACGCCGTCGACCTTGGTGGCTTTCAGAACGATCTCGGCCGAGATTTCGGCGCCGCGCAGGGCAGCAGCCGTATCGGTCGTGAAGAACGGGTTGCCGGTACCGGCGGCAAACACGACGACCTTGCCTTCTTCCAGGTATTGCAGCGCTTTCGGGCGCACGTAGGGTTCGACGACCTGCTCGATGGCAATGGCCGACATGACGCGGGCGGTGATGCCGACGTGACGCATCGCGTCCGCCAGTGCCAGCGCATTCATGACGGTGGCCAGCATGCCCATGTAGTCGGCGGTCGCGCGGTCCATGCCCTGGGCGCCGGGGGCGACGCCGCGGAAGATGTTGCCACCGCCAATGACGACCGCGATCTGCACACCCAGCTTGGCTACTTCGGCCACGTCGGCCACCATGCGTTCGATGGTGGCGCGGTTGATGCCGAACTGATCGTCGCCCATCAGTGCTTCGCCAGACAGTTTCAGAAGGACACGTTGGTAAGCTGGTTTTGTCATGATGAAGCGGCTCCTTTTAGATATTGCTGTGGATCGAATTCGGGTCTGACCAGCGCCTCGTGGGCGGGTCTCATCCGTGCCGGGACGGATGGGATTGTAAAACGGGTACGGTTTGGGGCGCGCTACGCAGGGCGGACGCGACGATTGTTGGCCGTGCACTCATCCGGAATGATAACGGAGGCGCAATATGCATCCTGCAAAACTTACGTTCGGATACCAAACCGAACCGGCTCCGCTCGCTGCCTCATCACCACGCCGCCAACCATCACCGCGCGGACAGCGAAGCTGCCTACGCGGCCCGGCCTACGCGGCTCGGCCCATCCTACAAAAACGGGCCTCACGGCCCGTTTGTTTGATTACTGCTTGTTGGCAGCCATCTGTGCTGCGACTTCAGCTGCGAAGTCGTCGACCTTCTTCTCGATGCCCTCGCCCACCACGTACATGGTGAAGCCCTTGACGGTGGTGTTTGCCGCCTTGATCATCTGTTCGATCGACTGCTTGTCGTTCTTGACGAACGCCTGGTTCAGCAGCGAGACTTCTTTCAGGTACTTCTGCACCGAACCGTCGACGCGCTTGGCGACGATGTCAGCCGATTGTGGCTGCTTGCCTTCGGCGACGGCCTTGTCGGCATCTTCCTTGGCTTTCAGTTCAGCGACCGAACGCTCTTTTTCGATCATTTCTGCTGGCACTTGCTCCGACGACAGAGCGACTGGCTTCATGGCAGCAATGTGCATGGCCAGGTCCTTGCCGACTTGCTCGTCCGCACCTTCGAAATCGACGATCACGCCGATACGGGTGCCGTGCAGGTACGACGCCAGCTTGCCGGTGGTTTCGAAACGCTGGAAACGACGCACGGTCATGTTCTCGCCGATCTTGCCGATCAGGCCAGTGCGCACGTCGTCGAAGGTACCGCCTTCGTGCGGCAGGGCTGCCAGTGCAGCGACGTCAGCCGGATTGTTTTCGGCGACCAGGCGTGCTGCCAGGTTCACGAGTGCCAGGAAATCGTCGTTCTTCGCGACGAAGTCGGTTTCGCTGTTGACTTCGACCAGCGCGCCAACATTGCCCGAGATATAGGTAGCAACAACGCCTTCAGCGGTCACGCGTGCCGATGCCTTCGATGCCTTGCCGCCCAGCTTGACGCGCAGGATTTCTTCAGCACGACCCATGTCGCCGTCGGCTTCGGTCAGTGCTTTTTTGCATTCCATCATTGGTGCATCGGTCTTGGCGCGCAGTTCGCCAACCATTGCTGCAGTAATAGCTGCCATAGTGTGTTCTCCTAAATGTGTATCCAGGGGCGCAGTCCGCTCAAATTGTGCGTCCTGCAAGTATTTAGCTTAAAAAAAGGGGGGCTCGACAGTCCGGCGCCCCCTTCTATGTGGCAGCAGGCACATGGCCTGCCATCACTTATGCCTGCTCGGAAACTTCGACGAAGTCGTCGCCGCCGGCTGCCTTGACCATGTCAGCCACTTCGTTGGTCGCGCTGGCGCGGCCTTCGATGATCGCATCGGCAACGCCGCGTGCGTACAGGCTGATGGCTTTCGACGAGTCGTCGTTACCCGGGATGATGTGGGTGACGCCTTCTGGCGAGTGGTTGGTATCGACGATGCCGATGACCGGGATGCCCAGCTTGCCGGCTTCGGTGATCGTACCCTTGTGGTAGCCGACGTCAACGACGAAGATCGCGTCTGGCACGCCGCCCAGATCCTTGATACCGCCGATCGACTTTTGCAGCTTGATCATTTCGCGCGAGAACATCAGCGCTTCTTTTTTCGACATCTTCTCGACCGAGCCGTCTTCGACCAGGACTTCCATTTCCTTCAGGCGCTTGATCGACGTCTTGATGGTCTTGAAGTTGGTCAGCATGCCGCCGAGCCAGCGCTGGTCGACGTATGGGACGCCGGCGCGTTGCGCTTCAGCTGCGATGATGTCGCGAGCCTGACGCTTGGTGCCGACCATCAGGATCGTGCCGCGGTTGGCGGAGATCTGCTTGATGGTTTTCATCGCATCCTGATACATCGCCATGGTTTTTTCCAGGTTGATGATGTGGATCTTGTTGCGATGACCGAAGATGAACGGTGCCATCTTTGGATTCCAGAAACGGGTCTGGTGGCCGAAGTGAATACCGGCTTCCAGCATTTCGCGCATAGTAACGGACATGTAATTCTCCAGGGTTGGGTCTTGAATGTGGCCAGTCACCAAGCAGGCACCCTTTTAGGGCCACATTCGCGATTTCTATCAATTAAAAAACTTTATTTTTACAACGTTGCACGATGTGAATCCGAGCAACCCGAGATTCTAGCGGAATTGTCAGCATTATTCAAGCGTGCAATCGCAGCCCGGCCAGGCAGGCGCCTCCCGCTGCCTTACAGCAGCGGCGCGACATCCCTTATAATGGCGGCCATACTGCCCCGACCATTGCCACCCCGGTCGCCGGGCGCTCACCCGATATCACGCAGGATACGACTCTCCTATGGCCACCATCATCAAGACCCTCGAAGAAATCGACGGCATGCGCGTCGCTTGCCGCCTCGGCTCGGAAGTGCTGGACTATATCACTCCGTTCATCAAGCCCGGCGTCACCACCGGCGAGCTCGACCGCCTGGCCTACGAATACATGGTCAACGTACAAGGCACGATTCCGGCCACGCTCAACTACGCCCCGCCCGGCTACCCGCCGTTCCCGGGCTCGATCTGCGCCTCGCTCAACGACGTGATCTGCCATGGCATCCCGGGCGACCGCGTGCTCAAGAGCGGCGACGCGCTGAACATCGACATCACGCCGATCACCAAGGAAGGCTTCCACGGCGACAACAGCCGCATGTACCTGGTCGGCGAGCCGTCGATCATGGCGCGCCGTCTGTCCGAGGTCACCTTTGAATGCATGTGGCTGGGCATCGCCGCCGTCAAGCCGGGCAAGCACCTGGGCGACATCGGCTACGCGATCCAGCAGCACGCCGAAAAGAACGGCTACAGCGTCGTGCGCGAATTCTGCGGCCACGGCGTGGGGCGCTCGTTCCACGAAGAGCCGCAAGTGCTGCACTACGGCCGCCCGGGCACGCTCGAAGTCCTGCAACCCGGCATGATCTTCACGATCGAGCCGATGATCAATGCCGGCAAGCGCGACATCAAGGAAATGCCGGACGGCTGGACCATCAAGACAAAAGACCGCAGCCTGTCGGCGCAGTGGGAACACACCGTGCTGGTCACCGAGACCGGCGTCGAAGTCTTGACGCTGTCGGCCGGTAGCCCGCCGCCACCGGCGATCGCCCTGCCGCTGCTCGGGCCGGACTTTGTCTGGTCTGCGCCTGCCCCTGCCGCCGCAGCGGCATAAGGAGCCGGCCATGGGTCACGCCGAACACCTGGACACCGTCCGCACCACGCTGCGCCAGCGCCTCAAGAACGAGCGCCAGCTCGTGTTTCAGGCGTTCCAGGAAGACGGCATGCCCGAAAAACTGCTGCGCAACCTGCGCCAGGTCGTCGATGCGGTCCTGATCGACGCCTGGCAGGCGGCCGGGCTGCCCGCCGGCACCGCGCTGGTGGGCGTCGGCGGCTACGGGCGCGGCGAGCTGTTTCCGTATTCCGACGTCGACCTCCTGATCCTGCTGGCCGCCCCGCCGGACGCGATCACGCAGGCGCGCCTCGAAGGCCTGGTCCAGCTGCTGTGGGACCTGGGTCTGGAGATCGGCCACAGCATCCGCACGGTCGACGAGTGCCTGATCGAATCGGCGGCCGACATCACGGTGCAAACGAGCCTGCTGGAAGCGCGCCTGGTCACCGGCAACGAGCCATTGTTCGACACGCTGCAGCAGCGCTACCGCGAGGCGCTCGACCCGCAGGCGTTCTTCCGGGCCAAGACGGCCGAGATGCGCCTGCGCCACGCCAAGCACGAATACACGGCGTTCGCGCTCGAACCGAACGTCAAGGAAAGCCCGGGCGCGCTGCGCGACCTGCAGGTGATCATGTGGGTGGCCAAGGCCGCGGGCCTGGCCGACAGCTGGGGCCAGCTCGCCACGCGCGAGCTCATCACGCGCATGGAAGCGCGCCAGCTGATGGAAAAGGAAAGCGCCTTCAAGGACATCCGCATTCGCCTGCACCTGCACACCAAGCGGCGCGAAGACCGCCTGGTGTTCGACGTGCAGACGGCGATCGCCAACACGCTTGGTCTGGTCGCGACCGACGATGGCCCGAACGTGCGCCGCCCGAGCGAACTGCTGATGCAGCGCTACTACTGGGCGGCCAAGACCGTCACGCAGCTCAACACGATCCTGCTGCAGAATATCGAGGCCCAGCTGTTTCCGCAGCCGGCCGTCGCCTTCCCGATCAGCGCCCACTTTTTACAGATGGGGAACCTGATCGACATCGCGCAGGACGACACGTTCGAGCAGACGCCCACGGCGATCCTCGAACTGTTCGTCGTGATGACCGAGCGCCACGACATCAAGGGCATGACGGCGCGCGCCACCCGTGCACTGTGGCATGCGCGCACCCGGATCGACGACGCGTACCGCGCCGATCCGGTCAACAAGGCGCTGTTCCTGCGCGTGCTGCAGGCGCCGCGCGGCATGGTGCATGCGCTGCGCCGCATGAACGAATTCGGGATCCTGGGCCGCTACCTGCCAGCGTTTCGCAAGATCGTGGGCCAGATGCAGCACGACCTGTTCCACGCTTACACCGTCGACCAGCACATCATGATGGTGGTGCGTAACCTGCGCCGCTTCACGATGCCCGAACACGCGCACGAATACCCGTTCTGCAGCCAGCTGATCGCCGACTTCCGTGACCGCTGGGTGCTGTACGTGGCCGCTCTGTTCCACGATATCGCCAAGGGGCGCGGGGGCGACCACTCCAAACTCGGCATGGACGACGCGCGCCAGTTCTGCAGCAGCCATGGCATGACCGAGGCCGACACCGAACTGGTGGTGTTCCTCGTCGAGCAGCACCTGACGATGTCGCAGGTCGCGCAGAAGCAGGACCTGTCCGATCCCGACGTGATCGCGGCGTTTGCCGCGGTCGTCAAGGACGAACGTCACCTGACGGCGCTGTATCTGCTCACCGTGGCCGATATCCGCGGCACCAGCCCGAAGGTCTGGAATGCGTGGAAGGCCAAGCTGCTGGAAGACCTGTACAAGACGACGCTGCGCGTGCTGGGGGGCGAACCGCATTCGGCCGACCGCGAGCTGCGCGCGCGCCAGAAAGAAGCGCTGGCCACGCTGCGCTTGTTTGGCCTGCCGGTGGATGCGCACGAAGCGTTGTGGAAGCAGCTGGACGTGGCGTACTTCTTGCGCCACGACGCGTCCGACATCGCCTGGCAGACGCGCGCCCTGCACGACAAGGTCGACAGCGACAAGCCGATCGTGCGCGTGCGCCTGGCGCCGATCGGCGAAGGCCTGCAGGTGGCCGTGTACATCAAGGATCAACCCGACCTGTTCGCGCGCATCTGCAGCTACTTCGACCGCAAGGACTTCTCGATCCTCGACGCCAAGATCCACACCACGCGCCACGGCTATGCGCTCGACAGCTTCATGGTGGCCGACGAACACTTCGCCGGCAGCTACCGCGACATCATCAACCTGATCGAGCACGAACTGAGCGCCCTTCTCGTGTCGCAGGAGCCGCTGCCGCCACCGTGCCGCGGGCGCCTGTCGCGCATGTCGCGCACATTCCCGATCACGCCGATGGTCGAAGTGCGGCCCGACGAACGGGGCCAGTTCCACGTGCTGTCGATCGCTGCCAACGATCGTATGGGCCTGCTGTATGCGGTGTCGAGCGTGCTGACGCGCTACCGCATCAACCTGCACACCGCCAAGATCATGACGCTGGGCGAGCGCGTCGAAGACGTGTTCCTCGTCGACGGCCCTGCCCTGAACAACCCGCGCATCCAGCTCCAGCTCGAAACCGACCTGCTCGACGCGCTCAAGATCTGATTTACTCCTTCACCGAAAAGCTTTGACAATGACCGAACCGCTCCGCCTCTCCAAACGAATGTCCGAACTGGGCCTGTGCTCGCGCCGCGAAGCCGATGAATGGATCGCGCGCGGCTGGGTGCGGGTCGATGGCCAGGTGGTGTCGGAGCTGGGCAGCAAGGTGCTGCCGACGCAGCGCATCACGGTCGAGCGCCAGGCCGCCGCCGAGCAGTCCAAGCGCGTCACGGTACTGATCCACAAACCGGTCGGCTACGTCAGCGGCCAGGCCGAAGACGGCTACACGCCGGCCGTCGCGCTGATCCGGCCCGAGAACCGCTGGGCCCACGATCCGTCGACGGAGCAGTTCCACCCGACCCAGTTGCGCAGCCTCGTGCCGTGCGGGCGCCTGGACATCGACTCGGTGGGCCTGTTGGTGCTGTCGCAGGATGGCCGCATCGCCAAGCAGCTGATTGGCGAGACGACGTCCATTGAAAAGGAATATCTGGTGCGCGTGGAGTACACGAAGCCGGGCGCGCTGCCGGACAGTGAACTCAAGAAGCTGAAACACGGCCTGTGGATGGATGGCAAACCGCTGCTGCCGGCCAAGGTGCGCTGGCAGAACGAAGACCAGTTGAGCTTCACTTTGATGGAAGGCCGCAAGCGCCAGATCCGGCGCATGTGCGACATGGTCGGCCTGAAGGTGCTGGGCCTGAAGCGCGTGCGGATCGGCCGCGTCAAGCTGGGCGACCTGCCGGTGGGCCAGTGGCGGTATCTGACGCCGGAAGAAGGTTTCTAAGCCTTCAGATGTGATCCAGACCGATATTGCGCGGCCGGATCACAGCCGCACAGCCGGGGTCACGCACAGCAGGGGTCAGGTCTGACATTCGGACACGAACTCAGCTTCAGTCACGCCCAATCACAGCCGGGGTCAGGTCTGACATTCGGACACGAACTCAGCCGTAGTCAGGTCCGATAGTGTCATGACCAGCATTAGCATTGCAATGTGACAGCAACTTCCGACTAACCCGGCTACCCGGCTGCCGAGGCCGTGTCCGAATGTCAGACCTGACCCCGGCTTTTTTGCTGCAAGACTGCTGAGATCGTGTCCGAATGTCAGACCTGACCCCGGCTTTTTTTGCTGCAGGCAGGTTATGGCAGCGGCGCGTTTTCGGCCACCAGGCCCTCGGTGCGTAGCGCTTCCCAGAACGCTTTCGGGATCGCCATCTCCATCAACACCGCATTGCGCCGCAGGTGCTGGGGGCTGCTTGCGCCCGGGATCGTCGCAGCGACCACCGGGTGCGCCAGGCCAAACTGCAGCGCGGCCGCCGCCAGGTCGACGCCGTGCTCGACCGCTACTTTGCGCAAGCGTTCACGTTGTGCGAGCTTGTCCGCATCGGCCGGGCCGTAATCGTAATTCGGCCCGCCCGCCAGGAAGCCCGAATTGAACGGCCCACCGATGACGACCTTTGCGCCGCGCTCGGCGCACAGCGGGAACAGTTCGGCCAGCGGCGTCGTTTCCATCAGCGTATAGCGCCCGGCCAGCAAAAAGATATCTGGGTCGGCATCGCGCAGCGCGCGCAGGCACGGTTCGACCGTGTTGACGCCCAGGCCCCAGGCCTTGATGACGCCCTCCTCACGCAGCTTGGTCAAACCCTCGAAGGCACCGCCCGGACCGGACGCGATCCGGTAGTAGTGGTCGAACTGGTCGCCGAACATGTCGGGCGACAGGTCATGCACGTAGACGATGTCGATCGATGCCAGCGCCATGCGCTGCAGGCTGTCCTCCACTGAACGGCGCGCACCATCGGCCGTGTAGTCGATGACCCGCTTGAATGGCAGCGCGCCGACGAACGGCGCGGCGATCTCGCCCGGCGTGAATGGGGCCAGCAGGCGGCCGACCTTGGTCGAGAGTGTGTAGTCGGCGCGCGGACGGCGGCGCAGTGCGTGGCCGAAGCGGTGTTCGGACAAACCGGCGCCGTAGTGCGGCGCGGTGTCGAAGTAGCGGATGCCGGCATCCCATGCGGCGTCGGCGGTGGCCTGGGCTGCTTCGTCGCTGGTGGCGTGGTACATGTCGCCAAAGCCGGTGCCGCCCAGGCCCAGGCGCGTGATTGGTTGGTAGCGCTGTGTCATTGGGTGTCCCTTGTGCGTGAATCAGGGACAAATTCTGCCTGACGCGCGCGGACCCCGTCGCACAGCAGGCTAGCGGGGCCGCCGTTCGATCTGCACCAGCGCCGCGCCCAGCATTTCCAGGTCGACCGGTTTGGCAAACAGGTCGTGAAAGCCGGCGGCGCGTGCTTCGATGCGGTCTTTCTCCTGCGCGTAGCCGGTCACTGCGATCAGGATCGCATGGTCGGTCCCGGGTTTGGCGCGCAGTGCCCGCGCCAGTTCAAAGCCATTCATCTCGGGCAGGCCGATATCGAGCAGGCACACGTCCGGCTCGAACAGCGGCAGCGACGCCAGCGCGTCGCGCGCCGAATGGGCGACCGATACCGTGTGACCCAGCGTCTCGAGCAGCAGCGCCAGCGTCACGGCGGCATCCTCGTTGTCGTCGACCACGCCGATGCGCAGCGCGGACGGATTGCCTTGCACATCGGCGCTATCGCCACCCGCGGCGGGCATCACAGCGCCGGAGCGCGCCGACAGCGGCAGCGTTACCCGGAACGTGCTGCCGCAACCCGGCCCGTCGCTGGCGGCAGTCACTTCGCCGCCATGCAGCTTGAGCAGGCTGCGCACAAGCGCCAGGCCGATGCCCAGGCCACCCTGGCTGCGATCCAGCCCGCGCGTGCCCTGCGAGAACAGATCGAACGCGCTGGCAATGAGCTCGGGCGACATGCCGATGCCGTCGTCACGGATCGCCACGTCGATCAGCGCGCCGCGCGTGGCCAGACGCACTTCGATGCGCCCGCCCTCAAGCGTGTACTTGGCCGCATTGCTCAGCAAATTGGTCATGACCTGCACCAGGCGCTTGCGGTCGCCCACGACCAGCGCCGGCGCCGGCATCGCCTCCAGCACCAGCCGGTGGCCGTGCTTCTCGATCAGCGGCCGTACCTGTTCGACCGCGTCGGCCAGGACATCCTTCAGGTCGAGTTCGACGAATTCAAGTTCCACCTTGCCGCGGGTGACGCGCGATACGTCGAGCAGGTCGTCAATCAGCGACGTCATATGACCCGCCTGACGCGCGATGATGTCGGCGGCGCGCTGCACCATGCTTGGCTGGAGTTCGAAATTGGACAGCATCGTGGCTGCCGAGACGATCGGCGCCAGCGGATTGCGCAGCTCATGCGCCAGCATCGCCAGGAATTCGTCCTTGCGCTGGTCGGCGCGGCGCAGCGCCTCGTTCAGGGATTCCTGTTCGGTCAGCGCCTGGCGCAGCTCGATCTGGCTCATGACCTGGTGCGCCATCGTCGTGAGCATGAACTGCTGCTCCTCGGTCAGTCCTTCCGGCCGGGGCTTCTTGTCAAGTACGCACAGGGTGCCAAGGGGCACGCCCTCGCGCGTGCGCAGCACGGCGCCGGCATAGAAGCGCAGGCCATCCTCGGCCGTAAACAGCGGATTGCAGTTGAAGCGGGCATCCTCCAGCGTATCGGGCACGATCATCTGTTCTTGCTGCAGCATCGCATGGCGGCAGATCGAATTGTCGAGCGGCAATTCGCTTCTGCCGAAGCCAATCTCCGACTTGAACCACTGCCGGTCGCGCGCGATCAGGTTGACGGCGGCAATCGGCGCGTCGAGCAGCTGGCTGACCAGGCGCACCACGTCATCGAACGAGCGCTCCGGCGGCGTATCGAGGATACCGAACGAATCGAGGACGGCAAGGCGTGCATCTTCGTCGAAATTAGCGGAGTTGGACGTCATCGCGGGAAAGCTTCAAATGGCACGGTAAAGGAAGGCCGGTATCGGCGCAAGGGACAGGCAGACATGACAGGGCCGGGCCTGCCGGCACGCCATTATAGATAGCAATCCGATACCGTGCTTGTGCACGGCGTCCACAAAACTGTGCATGCCTGCCGGGCTACCTGGCCGCGCCGCGCCAATACGCTAATTGCGGTTGCGATCGGCGAGAAACTGGATGGCGCGGGGATGCTGCGGATTGGCGAAGAAGTCGCCGGGCGTACCCTTCTCGAGGATTTTGCCTTCGGCCATGAACCAGATGCGGTCGGCCACGTCGCGCGCAAACCCCATCTCATGGGTCACGCAGACCATCGTCATGCCCTGTTTTGCCAGCGTGCGCATCACCTGCAGCACCTCGCCCACCATCTCCGGGTCGAGCGCGCTGGTCGGCTCGTCGAACAGCATGATCGAAGGACGCATGGCCAGCGCGCGGGCAATCGCCACGCGCTGCTGCTGGCCACCCGACAGCGCGTCCGGATAGGCGTCGGCCTTGTGCGCCAGGCCCACCTGGTCGAGCAGCAGCATCGCCTGCTCGCGCGCGTCAGCCTTGCTGGCGCGCTTCAGTTGCACCGGCGCCAGCATGCAATTCTCGAGCGCGGTCAGGTGCGGGAACAGGTTGAATTGCTGGAACACGAAGCCGATACCGGCACGCAGCGCATTGACGTCGACGCCTTTCGCGTGGATGTCCTGCCCGGCAATCGCAATCTGCCCGCCATCGATGTCTTCGAGCCGGTTGAGCGTACGGATCAGCGTCGACTTGCCCGAGCCCGATGGCCCGCACACGACCAGCACTTCATTGTTTTCCACGCGCTCGGTGATCCCCACCAGCGCGTGGTAGTCACCGTAATACTTGTTGACGTTATCGAGAACGATCATCGCTCGCTTCTTTCAAGAATTCAGTGCGCGCCGGCGGGCCGCCGTTGCAGGCGCCGTTCGAGCAGGAAGGCCAGGCGCGACAGGCCAAAGCACAGGACGAAATAGGTCAGCGCCAGGATCAGGTACACCTCCACCGCGCGGGTGAACACGAGCGTGTTGATCTGCGTGGCGATGAACGAGACTTCCGACAGGCCGATGATATAGCCGAGCGAGGTCGCCTTGATCGTCGAGACCAGCTGGTTGACGATCGACGGCAGGCCGTGGCGCAGTGTCTGCGGCAGCACGACATGGCGCAGCGCCTGGCCGTAGCCCAGGCCCAGCGAGCGGGCGCTTTCCAGCTGCCCTTTCGGCAGCGCGCGGATACCCGCCGCCACGATCTCGGCCAGGTACACGCTGTCGAACACCACCAGCACGATCAGCATCGTCATCGCCTGCGAGGTCTTCACACCGGTCACGGCGGGCAAGAAGAAGTACACCCAGAACAGCACCAGCAGCAGTGGCACGGCGCGCACGAGCTGCACGAACGCGCCCACCGGCAGGCTGATGGCGCGGCGGCGGCTCACGCGCGCAATGCCCAGCATCAGGCCGAGCGGCATGGCCAGCAGCAGCGCGGCGCCGGACAGCAGGATGGTCAGCACCAGGCCGCCCAGCGGGCCGTCCGGGTATTGGCCGACCAGGAAGTACACCCAGTAGGTATCGATCAGTTCCAGCATCGGGACGCTTTCATGGTCAAGCCGCCGTGCGCACCGGATAGCGGCGCTGGAACAGGTAGGCCGCCGCCGAAATGAGCAGCGAGACGGTCAGGTAGGCCAGCGTGGCAAAGGTAAACGCTTCCAGGCTGCGAAAGCTCGCCGTCTCGACGCGCGCGGCCTGGTACATCATCTCGGCCGCGCCGATCACGGTGGCCACGCTGGTGTCCTTCCACAGATTGACGGTCTGCGACAGGAGCGGCGGCACGGAGGCACGCAGCGCCTGCGGCAGCAGCACGAGGCGCACCGCGGCAGCGCGCCCCAGGCCCAGCGAACGGGCCGCCTCCAGCTGCGTTGCAGGTACCGCGCGGATGCCGCTGCGGATATCCTCGGCCATGTGCACGCCGCTGTAGAGGGTGAGCGCGATGACGGCGCATACCGCTTCGGGATTGTTCGCGTACAGGATCTCGCGCAGCCCCTCGGGCAGCAGCTCGGGGAACGCGAAATACCAGAACAGCAGGTGCGCCAGCAGCGGCACGTTGCGGATCGATTCGACGAGCGTTGCCCCGACCGCGCGCAGTGGCCGGGAGGTCGACGTGCGCATCACCGCCACCAGCGCACCGAACGGCAGCGCGAAGGCGAAGCTGATCACGGTCAACTGGATCGACAGGATAAAGCCCTGCACCAGCCAGTCGTGGTACTGGCCGGATTGCAGGATGGTCGGATCGAACAGCGCCAAGGTCAGATCTTGTCAGTGCTGATCTTGAAGGTCCGCTTGGCGATATTGGCACGCGTGCCGGGACCATACCATTTGACGAACAGGTCTTCAGCCGCGCCATTGGCTTCGAGCTCGCGCAGCGCCTGGTCGACGACCGTCTTGAGACCCGCCTCACCCTTGCGCAGGCCCAGGGCAATCGGCTCGACGCCGATCGACTGCGGCAGGATCACGAAATCCTTGGCGGCCGGCCCCAGTTTGCCGTAGTCGGCCAGCAGCGATGACTCGTCATTGACGTAGGCCGCGCCCTTGCCCTGGCGCAGGGCCTGGAACGCTTGCTGGGTATTCTCGAAGGTAACGATACTGGCCGTCGGCACGGCCTTCTTCATATTGGTTTCCTGGGTGCCGCCGCGAACGGTGACAACCTTCTTGCCCGCCAGTTGCGGCAGCGCCGTGATGCCGCTGTTCTTGCGCACCATGACCTTGGACCCGGTGACGAAGTGGGTCAGCGCGAAATCGACCTGCGCTTCGCGCTCCTTGTTGTGCGTGAGCGTGGCAGCCAGGATGTCCACGTGGCCCTGCTGCAGCTCGGGGATGCGGGCCGATACGGCCAGCTGCTTGAACACCGGCTTGACGCCGATTTTCTTGGCCACGGCGGTGGCGACGTCGATCTCGTAGCCCACCAACTGGCGCGTCTTCGGGTCGATGAAGCTGTTCGGCTCGTCGGTGCCGAGCACCCCGAACACGATCTGGCCTTTTTTCTTGATGTCGGCCAGCTGGTCGGCGTGAGCAAGACCCATGGTGAGCGAACTACCCAGCGCAACGGCGCACAGGATGAGGGAACGGCGGTTGATCATGCAAAATCTCCAGCAACAATATTCGATGATCGTAGTATAGAACAAACACTTATATGAGAAAACGAACAATTCGCCATAAGATAATACTGTTTTGCGTATATGTACCGTTGCGCGCCCGATGAGGCGTGCGACTGATTCCACGCAATATTGTCATAATTACCGACTACGAATGCGGAACACCCCATGCTGCTCGCCACCTACAACGTCAACAGTATCAACAGCAGGCTGGACGCCCTCTTGCACTATCTCGAGGAGCGCCAGCCGGACGTCGTGTGCCTGCAAGAACTCAAGGCGCCGCAGGAGAAATTCCCGATCGCCGCGATCGAGGCGGCCGGCTACCACGCAGTGTGGCAGGGCCAGAAAAGCTGGAATGGCGTGGCGATCGTCACGCGCGAGCCGGCGCAGGAAGTGCAGCGCGGCCTGCCGGGCGACGACGCCGACGAGCAAAGCCGCTACCTCGAGGTGGCCTACCAGGGCATCCTGATCGCCTGCCTGTACCTGCCAAACGGGAACCCGGCGCCCGGCCCCAAATACGATTACAAACTTGCCTGGATGGAGCGCCTGCGCCTGCGCGGCCTCGAGCTCCTCGCCGCCGGCGTGCCGGCCGTGCTGGCCGGCGACTTCAATGTGATCCCAACGGAGCGCGATGTCTACAAGCCCGAACGCTGGGTCGACGACGCGCTGTTCCGCGACGAGACCCGCGCCGCATTCGGGCGCCTGATGGAACAGGGCTGGCTCGATTCGCTGCGCGCGCT
The DNA here is from genome assembly GCA_014841835.1 of Oxalobacteraceae sp. CFBP 13730. Taxonomy (GTDB): domain Bacteria; phylum Pseudomonadota; class Gammaproteobacteria; order Burkholderiales; family Burkholderiaceae_D; genus Telluria. The sequence goes on from JACYUQ010000002.1 coordinate 868,872, forward strand.
GCATCCCGACGAGACGATCTACACGTTCTGGGATTACTTCCGCAACGCGTTCGGGCGCGACGCCGGCCTGCGCATCGACCACCTGCTGCTCAGCCCTGCGCTGGCGCCGGCACTCAAGGCGGCTGGCGTGGACAAATTCATGCGCGGACGCGAAAAGCCCAGTGACCATACGCCGACCTGGGTCGAACTCGACCTGAGCAAACTCCTCTGACCCAATTCACGGCGGCGCTCCCCTTGGACGCGCTGCGACCACCACCATAAGGAATTCTCATGAAAAAACTTCTCGTTCTCTCCGCTGCCCTCGCCCTGCCGATCGGTGCGCAAGCTGTCTCGATGCCAGGCTTTTGCGCCAAGGGCATCGGCTCGGCCGAAGCCAAGGTCTGCGGCCATCCCGGCTCCGCCGAATCGGAAGGCCTGATCTACGCGATGTACCGCGCAGCGCTGGAAAAAGTCGATGCCGGCGCCGGCAAGACGCTGCAGGAACAGCACACCAAGTGGTGGGACGGCGTCAAGCAATGCGCCGATGCCAAGGACATGACCACCTGCATCAACAATGCCTACGGCACCCGCGCGATGCAGCTGCAGACCGCCTACAAGGTCACCAAGGCCAAGGGCCCGGTGAAGTACACCTGCAGCGACAAGAGCAAGATCACTGCCTTCTTCCTCGAGACCACGCCAGCGTCGATGGTCGCAGCGCGCAACAAGGAACACGTGCTGCTGCGCGGCGAGCCAAGCGATAACGGCGTCGCCTACGGCAACCGCGGCGAGCAATTCAAGGAACAAAATGGCAAGGTCACCATCAAGTGGGGCGAGAACGCCAAGGAACTGAGCTGCAAGAAGGCGTAATGACTGCTTGATCCCGCGCTGCGGGATGCTTGACGAAAGGCGAACATGCGCTATGCTGTTCGCCCTTTCTTCATCTTGCCGCCACCATGCTTTCGCCCGAACAGCTCTTCGGCTTTCTCGCCGCAGCCATCCTGATCACGCTCTCTCCGGGGCCTGACAACCTGATGGTGCTCAGCACCGGCATTGCCAAGGGGCGCCTGCGCGGCGTAGCGTTTGGACTGGGCTGCGCCTTCGGCTGCCTGAGTCACACGCTGCTGGCCGTCGTTGGCGTAAGTGCGCTGATCGCAGCATCGCCGACGGCGTTCACGGCGCTCAAGGTCGCGGGCGGCTTGTACCTGATCTGGATGGGCTGGGGCGCGATTCGCAGCCGTGGCGGCGCGCGCGTCTCGGGTGAGGGATTGTCGAACGAACCGGCAGGACGCCTGTTTGCCAAGGGCCTGGTGGCCGCGGCGATCAATCCGAAAGTGGTGCTGTTTTTTCTGTCGTTCCTGCCGCAATTCGTGGTCGCTGCGCGCGGCGACGCCAATCTGCAGATCGGCATGCTGGGACTGGTCTTCACGTTGCAGGCGGCCGTGATCTTTGGCCTGCTCGGCTACTTCTCAGGCACGATCGGGGGTTGGCTGAACCGCACCCCCACGGCCGGCATGTGGCTCGACCGGATCGCGGGGGCGGTGTTCATCGGACTGGGGCTGCGCTTGATCGTGGCCCGGTAGTCATTACATTGTTATGCCGACGGCTCATGGATCGGGCAGCGGTTGAATTCCGAGCGGAACTCGCGCGACGTGGCCATCACCTGGCGCCGCGCGCGGTTCACCGACCCGAGCGGGCGGTGTTCGACGAGGCAGTTCCACTGGTCGTAGGCGATTTCATCTTCCAGCTTTTCCAGCGACGCGTCCCAGCTCGTTTGCGGTTCCAGGCGCACGCGCGCCACGGCGATGAACGGGCTCAGTTCCTGTGGCCATTCGACCGAGGCATCCTCGATTGGCATCTTCTTGACATCGACGTTCAGCTGCACGCGCAGTTCCCACTCGCCGCCTTGCGATGCAAAGTGCGAGCCAATTGCGTGACGCTGCGCGTCGTCCTCGGTCTTGATCGATGCGCCATCGAGCGCCAGCAGTTCAGGCGCGACAGGCGCCAGCGACAGCTTGGCCATGTACTGGCCGTACAGGTAGGGCGTCTGGCTGAAGTAGGTCTCACCCAGCGGATGGTGCTGCGGCTCGCCGCCCAGCGCCTTGAGCATGCCGCTCTCGCCGCCGACCGCTTCCAGCGCATTTTCGGCGGTGCGCAGCACGGCCGAGATGATCTTTTTGCCGGTCTCGGACGCGTTGGTCGTGGCTGCCAGCATCTTCACGCTTTTCAGGAAGCCCTGCGGATCGGGCGCCGAAAACACCGGGCCATTCACCATCAGGAAGTCCTGCGAGTTGCCGCTCTTGGCCGTGTCGAAGCGCTCGCCCGGCACGTTCAGCACTTTCATCGCCACCGCGCGGTGGGTCGAGACGCCATCCGGCAGCTGCTCGGCCGGTGGCGACGACCATCGCAGCAGCACGTCATAGGTGCCGGCTTGGCCGAACAGGCCCTGGGCCAGTTGCGGCGGCAGGTTGTCCAGCACGGTCAGCTTGCCGCGTACCAGGGCGTGACCCTTGGCGTGGACGGCGCGGCTGGCGTGGCCTTCGGCGTCTGCCACCTTCTTGGCCATATTGGCAAACACGGTTTGCAGGGCGTGGATGGTCTCGGATTCGTCGAGGCCGACGTGTTCGAACTCGCTGCGAAATACAAGGGGATTGGCTGGTGCGGTGGTCGTCATTGGGGGCTCCTGAAATGAAGCCTCCAATGTAGCGAACTTCGCTAATGCGCGATGTTCGCCAGACCACCATTCCGACCACGCGCCGTTACAGGTTGACGACCACCTGCGCCGCCTGGGCGGCTTTGGCCGCGACCGGCACTTCCAGCAGATGCTGCTGGGCGCTGTACACGAAGCGCACGGCGCGTCCGTCCACCGTCACTGCCCGCGGCTTGGCTGCCACGTTGTGCACCTTCAGCGAAAAGCCCCGCGGGACGGCGGTCATGGCCTTGCCGGTTTCGGTGGCAAAGCCGATCTCGAGCTGCGTTTTGCCGTCGGCTTCACGCAGCTTGCTGGTGAAGCGCACGATCTCGTACTTGCCCGCTGCGAAAGCGCCGGCCGTCTCGCCATCGTCGTCATACAGCTTGCCGCTGGAAGTCTTGACCGAGGCATCATGGTAGTAGTGCAGGTCGATCTGACGGCCCGTGTAATCGCGCGTGGTCTGCACCACCTTCGCCATCGGCACGAACGCGCCGGCGCGCACGAAGACCGGGATATTGGCATCGACCGGCCGCACGGTTTCGAGAATGCCGCCCTTGTGCGCCTGGCCCGTATGAAAGTCGAACCACACGCTTCCCGTGGTCGGGAAGTACACCTCGGCGCGCGTGGCGCCCGGCTTGACGATCGGCGTGACCAGGAAATCCGGGCCCCACAGATAGGTCGACGAGCGCTCGATCGGCTGGGCCGGATCGGCCTCGACGAACATCAGGGGGCGCATCAACGGCATGCCAGTCTGCTGGTTGTCGAAGGCGATCGTGTAGTTATACGGCAGCATCGCGTAACGCAGCCACACGGCTTCGCGCGCCAGCACCTTGGTGCGCTCGGAGCGCAGCACGGGCTCGGACGCCACCGCCTCTTGCGCATGCGGGCGGAAGATCGGCTGGAACACGCCGTACTGCAGCCAGCGCACGTACAGTTCGTCGTCGAGCACCGCGCCGGCAAAGCCGCCCAGGTCCGAGTGCATGTACGCCAGGCCCTGCATGCCCATCTGCAGCGAGATTTCCATCTGCGACTGCAGGCCGCCCCAGCTGCGGCTGACGTCACCCGACCACGGGATCATGCCGAAGCGCTGCGAGCCCGAATAACCGGCGCGCATCAGGATGAACGGCCGCTCGGCCGGGAATTCACGCCCGTAGCCTTCGGCGATCAGGCGCGCCCAGTCGTGACCATAAATATTGTGGACCTGATCCGCCGTGCCGGTGCCGTGCACCAGGTTCGACGGATGCAGCTCCGGCTCGCCCAGGTCGCCCCACCAGCCCGTGACGCCGCCCTTTTTCAGGTCGCGGTAGATGTTCCACCACCAGTCGCGCCCTTCCTGTTTGTACAGGTCGATGAGGCCCGTATTACCGAAGTAGAAGTCATACGTGGCCGGCTTGCCGGCGCCGTCCAGCGCCAGCACGTTCTTCTCGACGGCCTCCTGCCAGCGTTTGGACGTGGTCAAGACGAACGGCTCGGTGATGACGACCGTCTTGACGCCCTTGGCCTTGAAATCGGCCATCATTTTTTCGGCGTGCGGGAACGTGTCGCGGTCCCAGTCCATATTGCCCATCGTTCCCTGCACCGTCTTGCCGAACCAGTACAGGTCGAGCACGACCGCGTCGAGCGGAATCTTCTCTTGCGCGAACTTGTCGACGATCGCACGCGTTTCAAGCTCGGTCTTGTAGCCGAAGCGGCTGGCGAAGTTGCCGAAGGCCCAGCGCGGTGGCAGTGGCTGGCGGCCCGTCAGGTCGGTGTAGCCAGTCATGACGGCGTCCCAGGTGTCGCCCGCGACGACCTGGTACGTTTTGCGCCCGCCGATGACTTCATAGCGCAGCGTGCCGTCCTTGCGGCTGTCGAAATCGAGCCAGCCGACCTGCGGATTGTCGAAGTGGATCGCGTATTTTTTCGACGACAGCGCGACCGGGATCGTGAAATTCAGCAGCTCCGAGCGTTCGGCGTAGCCGTAGTCGGCCTTGTTGTACAGGCGCAGGCGGTTGCCGCGCCGGTTCATGCCCAGCGCACGCGCCCCGCCGCCGTACAGCGCCTCGCCGTCATCAAGCCCGAATTCGATGGTGTCCATGCCGTCAACGCGGCCAAAGCCGCGCTTTTCGGCCACCAGCGGCTTGCCCTTGTAGGTGTAAGCGATGCGAAACGGCTTACGGTCGACCGTGACCGCGATGCCGTCAGTGGCGTACGTGATGCGCGCGCCGTCGTCCTTGAAGGTTGCCGGCGCCTGCACCGGCGCCAGGATCACCGCATGCGACGCCGGTTCGAACTGTTCGCCGTTCGGGATGAAGGTGGTCTCGACGATCGCGCTCGAATACGGCTTGATCAGATAGCGCCCGTCGGCCGTCGCGATCTCGAGCGTGTTGCCGTTCTGCGTGACGCCCTTGAACTGGCGCTCGGCGTTCTGCGCGAACGCGAACGTGCTGGTGGCCAGTGGGAGTGCGGTGAGGCAAAGGGCAAGGCGGGCGATCGTGGCGGTTGTCATGTCTTCGATGTCGTGATGTCTGGTTGTGCGGCTGCAGCCGAAGCATGACAGATTTCGACCGCGCCCAACAGCCTCGCCCTACATGAAACCTGAAGACCGGTCGCTGCCTGGCTGGTCCCTCGCTCCGGCCACATGGCAGCAGCGCGCATGCCACCCGATCTGCAAGCTTCATCCAGATGGCATAGAATCGTCGGATTTTGCGCGCCGGCCTGGCCAGGGCGCAGTCGCAAAGGACTTGTATGGACACGACACTCGGGCGCCCGGTCAGCCAGACCCGCTCATTCGCCACGATCGCGCTGATCGAGTTGTGGGAACGCTTCGGCTACTACGGCATGCAGGCGCTGATCGTCTACTTCATGGTGCAGCGCCTGGGGTTCGACGATACCCGCGCCACGCTGGTGTGGGGAGCAGCCGCCGCCCTGATCTACGTCGCGCCGGCGATCGGCGGCTGGATCGGCGACAAGGTGCTCGGCACGCGCCGCTCGATGGTGATCGGCGCCATCATCCTGTCGCTCGGCTACGCGCTGATGGGCATCCCGACGACCAACACCTGGCTGACCTTTTCGGCGCTGGGCGTGATCGTCGTCGGCAATGGCCTGTTCAAGCCCAATACCGCCAACCTGGTGCGCAAGATCTACGAAGGCAATGACTCGAAGATCGACAGCGCCTTCACCATCTACTACATGGCAGTGAACGTCGGCTCCACCGTGTCGATGCTGGCCACGCCGGCGATCAAGGACCATGTCAACGCCAACTACGCCGGTGAACTGGGCTGGCACGTGGCGTTCGCATTCTGCAGCGTGGGCCTGTGGGTGGGCCTCATCACCGTGGGCCTGTTGCGCCGGACGATCGGGCATATCGGTTCGCCGCCGGACAACTTGCCGCTCGACTGGGGCAAGCTCGCGCTGGTGCTGGGCGGTGGCGTGCTGGCCGTGATCGCATCGGCCTTCATCCTCGAATACGGCTGGCTCGCGCGCCTGTTCGTGTACCTGGCGGGGCTGGTCGTGCTGGGCATCTTCATCCACCTGATCCGCACCAGCCAGGCCAGCGAACGCTCGGGCCTCGTCGCCGCGCTCGTGCTGACGCTGCAGACGGTGTTCTTCTTCATCTTCTACCAGCAGATGTCGACGTCGCTGTCGCTGTTCGCGCTGCGTAACGTCGACCTGGATTTCAGCCTGTTCGGCAACCACCTGTTCACCTGGTCGCCGGCGCAGTTCCAGGCGCTCAACGCGATCTGGATCATGCTGCTCAGCCCTGTGCTGGCCTGGGTCTACACGCGCGCCAGCAACGCAGGCCGCGACCTGTCGATCGCCGCCAAGTTTGCGCTGGGCTTTGCCGTCGTCGCGGCAGGCTTCTTCACGTACGGCTTTGCCGGCGCCTTTGCAGTCAACGGCCTGACCTCGTCGTGGATCATGATCGCGGGCTACGGCCTGTATTCGCTGGGCGAACTGCTGGTAAGTGGCCTGGGACTGGCGATGATCGCGCGCTACGTGCCGGCGCGGATGGGCGGCTTCATGATGGGCGCCTACTTCGTGGCGGTGGGCATTTCGCAATACCTGGGCGGCCTGGTGGCCACGATGGCCAGCGTGCCGCAAGGGATGACCGACCCGCTACAAACGCTGCCGATCTATACGAGCCTGTTCAACAAGCTGGGCCTGGCCGCCATCGCCTGCACGCTGATCGCGCTGGCCGCACTGCCTTTGATGCGCCGCCTGACGGCCGAGCACCGTACGCACCGGTAAGGCTTCTTGTAAGATGGCCGGATTGCTTCTTTTCCGATCCGGCCATCATGTCTTCCAATTCCCTCGACACCAATCTGCAGGTCGCACAGCGCGTGCACGCCATCGAACCGTTTCGCGTCATGGAAATGGTCAAGGCGGCTGCGCTGCTGCGGCGCGCGGGCCACGACATCATCAGCATGAGCGTCGGCGAGCCCGATTTCACGGCGCCCGACATCGTCGCCGATGCGGCCGTGGCCGCGATCCGTGGCGGCGTCACCCAATACACCGAGTCACTGGGCCTGCCCGAACTGCGCGCTGCGATCTCGGGCCACTACGCCGCGACGCAGGGCCTGGACATCGATCCGCGCCGCATCGTCATCACCGCCGGCGCCTCGGCCGGCCTGCTGCTGGCCTGCGCCGCCCTGGTCGGCCAGGGCGACGAGGTCCTGATGCCCGACCCGTCGTACCCGTGCAACCGCCACTTCGTGACCAGCTTCGGCGGCACGCCGATCCTGGTGCCGGCCTCGTTCGAGGACCGCTACCAGCTCGGCGCGCACCATGTGCACGAGCGCTGGACGGCGCGCACACGCGGCGTGCTGGTGGCCTCGCCCTCCAACCCCACCGGCACGTCGATGACGCCGGCGCAGCTGCGCGACATGCTGGCCGCCGTGCGCGGACGTGGCGGCTTTGCCATCGTCGACGAGATCTACCAGGGACTGTCGTACGACCACGTGCCCGTCAGCGCGCTGGCGCTGGACCCGGATGTGATCACCGTGAACAGCTTCTCGAAATACTTCAACATGACCGGCTGGCGCCTGGGCTGGCTCGTGGTGCCCGACAGCCTGGTGCCCGTGTTCGAAAAGCTCGCCCAGAACCTGTTCATCTGCGCGCCGACGATCGCCCAGCATGCGGCGCTGGCCTGCTTTCAGCCCGAAGCGCTGGCGATTTTCGAAGCGCGCCGCCAGGAATTCCAGCGCCGCCGCGACTATCTGGTGCCGGCATTGCGCGCGCTCGGGTTCGGGGTGCCGGTGATGCCTGACGGCGCGTTCTACGTGTACGCCGACATCACCGCGCTCGATCATCCGCTGCGCGGCGACAGCGCGGCGCTGAGCATGGCGCTGCTCCATGACGCGCACGTGGCGATCGTGCCGGGGGACGACTTCGGCGTAGCGGCGCCAGCGCGGCATGTGCGCTTTTCGTATGCGACCAGGTATGAGCGGATCGAGGAAGCGGTGGCGCGGCTGGCGCGTCAGCTACAGCGCTGAGCGCCCGGCACGACGGACAGATCGTCGGGAGCTGACTGGCGATTGTTCTTCATGGCGATCAGTCCATTCTGAAACCCCCGTATTATCAAACTGGCTGGCCTCTACTACACTGGGTTCCGCCAGTGACGACCGCTCGACAGGCGGCGTCCGTCGGCACTGAGTGATCGCTGGACAGAACGTATCAGTCGAAACGCGTTTCCCGTCGATCTTTCTGCGAACGTTTTGAAAGATACCCATGTCAGCATCCAGCGACACCACCCCAGCGAGCCCGTTCACCTCATGGCGAGGCGATCATGTCGGGCTGCGTGTGCCAGACTTTGATACCGCTGTCGCCTGGTATAGGGGCACGCTCGATTTTCGCCTGATCCGCACGATGGTATTGGGTGAAAAGACGCTGGCTTTTCTTGCGCCTGCTTCTGACGACAGTTTTCGCATCGAATTGATTGCCGGTCCTGGCTGCGCGCCGCGCCCCGCGTACGACCAGTTGATCGACACCCATGCGGTCGCCGGATGGCACCATCTATGCCTGCGCGTCGAGGATGTCGATGCGGCGATCGGTGAACTGAGACGTCGCGCTGTGAGGATCGTCAGCGAACCGCGCGATGCCACCGGGCTCGCGCTGCGCTTTGCGTTTTTCAGCGATCCATGGGGAAATCTGATCGAACTGACGCAGCCTCTTTCGAACACCGAAGCTACACCCTGACAGGTGCAACTGGCACCGTCGCCGCCGACTGCTGAGGAAAGACAAGACCTGCCAGCAATGCCACGCCTGCAAATGCAGCGAGCGCAACACCGGCGCCCCACCCGCCCAACAATGCGCCAAACAGTGGCGATCCCGCGCTCTGGCCTGCTGCGAGAATCAAGAATGGCATACCCAGTCCCAGATCGGGGCGATCCGGCAGCAGCCGGATGCCCTGGATCAGAAACGCGCCGGACGACGTGATATACGACGCGCCGAACAGCGCCACGCTGACAAAGGCGAATGCCACCGAGACCGATGTGAAGGACAGGCCAATCATTCCCGCCGCCATCCCGGCCAGAGACACGCAGTGAACCCGCGCAAGGCCGAACTGCTGCACGAAGACGCCCGTCATCGCGCCGGCGACGCCAGCCAGACCAAGCGTCACCCAGATCCAGGCGATATCGGTTTGCGTGAAGTTGAATTCATCGCGCAACAGGCTGCCGCCAAATGTCCACATCGCGGTACTCGACAAGCCCATCAAAAAGCTGCCTGTGCAGAGCGCCAGCATGCCGGGGCGCTTGACGAAGGCGCATGACACCGGCTCGCTCGCGGTGCGCTCGTGCCCTGTTGGCACTGCATACAACACCCACACTGCTACGGCGCCGCTGATGACAGAAAACAGGATATACAGTTCGCGCCAGCCACCGAATGCGAGCAGGCACGCCAGGCCTGACAATACGATGCCCGCTGCGGTGCCCGCATTGATGATGGCATTGGCCTTCGGCCGGTGAGTATCGTCAAACTGCAGTGACACCGCCGTTGCCAGTGGTGGCGAGGTCAGGCCGGTACTCAGGCCGGCCAGCGCGACGCCCAGTCCCAGGGCTACGCCGCTCGTGGACAACGTGATGATGACCATGCCGACGGTCGACGCCAATCCCGCGGCAAAGGCAAGCGCCCGTGGCGAGCACGCACGGTTCAACGCGAAGGTGATGCACACGCCAACGCAATACGCGACAAACGCGCTGCTGCCGATCCAGCCCGTGGTGCCGATATCGAGGGAGAGTTCAGTGCGTATCTGCGGCAGCAGCAGCCCAAAGGCAAAGCGCGCCAGGCCGTACGAAACGGCAGTGAGCGCAAAAGCCGCCGCCAACAGGTTGACGTTATGCTTCACTGTGCTTGCCTGCATGGGCCATCAGGGAGGCGGCGGCAGCGCTGGCAGCGCCGATTGCCGCCGTGTTGTCCAGACTGGCGATGGCCGTGGCGCCTTCGAACAGAATCCAGATCTGCGAAGACAGCAGCGGATCATCATGCCCCAGCACGTGCTTGACGCGCCTTGCAATCTCCTTGAAAAACGCGGCTTTTTGCCCGCGCACCAGGGTCACGATGTCATCGTTCACACCCCGGTACTCATTGCCTGCCCGCAGCAGCAAACAACCCGAAGCACCGAACTCGTTCGACCATCGTTCGAGGGTATCGAACAGCGATTCGACGGTACCGATCTCTGCATCGTCGTGCTGCAGGAGCGCCATGAATGCGGCATGCCGCGATTGGAGCGCCGCCATGACCAACCCGTCACGCGAACCGAAGTGCTTGTACAGCGTGCGGGTGGATGCGCCGACGGTAGCGCCGATGTGATCGACGCCAATGCCACGCAAGCCTTCGCGCGCAAACAGCTGGGCTGCGGATGCCGCGATGTCAGTTTTCTTGTCCATGACCGAAGTGTACAACGATCGTTGTACATGTCAAGCGTGCAGCGGCTCGACCTGGATTGCCTTGTCAGGCAGGGTGGTAACGCTCGTTACGCTGAGGCGGCCGAAACACCAGCCAGCGCCTCGACCAGTGCAGCCGACGCCACCGGTTTGACGAGGTACCGATCGAACCCGGCGGCCAGCGCCCGCTCGCGGTCGCTCGGCTGACCATAGCCTGACAAGGCCACCGTCAACGGCCGCGGGACGGGTTGGGCGGCGCGCAGGCGCGTCATCAGCTCCAGGCCATCGATGCCGGGCAGGCCAATGTCGCAAACGATGGTGTCGAAGCAGCCTTCGAGCGCGAGCGCCAGGCCGGCATGGCCGTCGGTCGCAATCTCGACCTGGTGGCCCTCGAACTCGAGCAGCATGCGCAGCACGTCGGCGGCATCGCCATTGTCTTCGACGACCAGGATGCGGCGCGCGGCGCTGGCCGTATGTACCGGTGCAGCGGTGGGCACGTGCAGCGCGCCGGCCGACGATTGCGGCAGCTGCACGCTGAAGGTGCTGCCCTGCCCCGGGCCGTCGCTGCTGGCAGTCACGCTGCCGCCATGCATGCTCACCAGGTTGCGCACGACGTTCAGGCCCACGCCCAGTCCACCCTCGGAGCGCGCCAGAGTGCGCGGTCCCTGCGTGAACAGCTCGAACGCGCGCCCGATCGTCTCGCCCGACATGCCGGAGCCGTTGTCGGCGATCGTGACCGCGATGCCGTCGTCGCAACGCACGCTGACGGTGACCTGGCCGCCATCCTGCGTGTACTTCGAGGCGTTGCTGAGCAGATTGGTAAAGACCTGGGTCAGGCGCACACGATCGCCGTCGACGACGGGATCGCGCTCGTCGTGGGTGATTGTCAGGCTCTGGCCGCGCTCGCGCACGCGCGGCATGATCGTCTCGGCGGCGTGTTCGAGCAATTCGGCCAGGCGCAGCGGCTCGATCGTCAGCGTGATCTTGCCGCTGCTCAGGCGCGCGGCATCGAGCAGGTCGTCCAGCAGGCGCGCCATGTGCTCGACCTGGCGCTGGATTACGGCCGTGAGGCGCGCCAACGGCAATGACGCGACCGGCCCGCGCTCGAGCAGGCCGGCCGACACGCTGATCGGCACCAGCGGGTTGCGCAGTTCGTGCGCCAGCATGGCCAGGAATTCGTTCTGGCGCCGGTTGGTGTCTTCAGCATCGTCGCGCGATGTTTGCGCGTCGACCGCGGCCAGAACCAGATGCTCGTTGGCTTCGCGCAGGCTCACGGCCAGCGTGGTGCTGGTGTCGAGTTCGCGCCGCAACCGGGCGTTCTCGCGCTCGAGCTGCGCGAGGCGGCCGTCGGACGTGACTGGCTCGTTACCAGGAAGCGCCGGCATGGACATCCTTCAGGCCGCGCCGCGTGAGGTGGGCAAGCCGTGCAGCACACCCTCGTGCGCAGAGCTGATCGGATCGATGTGGATACCGACGTCGTCGATATGGAATTCACGCAGGTCGTGACTGTGGCTGCTGCCGCGCACCTTGACCACCGAGATGAACCGGCGCAACTGACCGGCGCTCTCGCCAAAACGCATCAGGACGACGGCATCGGTCAGGTAGGCGATTTCGGACTGGCTGAAGCGCAGATGCGTGAAGTCGTCGTCCATCCCCATCGTCACCAGCACCGTGACGTTGCGCTTGGCCAGCGACGTGAGCATCTGGAATACGGTGGAGCGCAACTGGTTGCGCCCTTCCGGCGCCAGGTACAGCGACAGTTCGGACAGCGAATCGACCACCACCCGGCGCGCGCCAGTGCGATCGATCGCTTCGTTCAGCGCCTCGAGCACCTCGTCGACCGTCAGATCGATCATCCGGCTTTCCAGAACCTCCACGTCGCCCGCTGCCACCATTGCAGCCAGCTCGGCATTGCGCAGGCGCGACGTGCCTTTCTCGAACGACAAGGCCACGCCCTTGTTCCCCTGCCGCACGCCCTCTTGCAGAAAACGCGTGGCCAGGATGGTCTTGCCGCAGCCGCTGGGGCCCGTGACCAGCAACGAGTGCCCCTGCGGCAGGCCGCCATGCAGCAGTACGTCCAGATCGGGTGTGCCGGTAAGGATGCGACGGGGATCGCGGTCGGCCGGCGCGCTGTCATGGTGATCCTGCGCCAGCGGCGGCAGCATGCGCGGATACACGCGGATGCCGTCACCGGTGATGCGAAACGTGTGCGAGCCGTTCATGTGGGCCTGGCCGCGCATCTTCACCACGCGCATCTTGCGCACCACCGAATTGTCGTCATGTACGGGCGTCAGCGAGATCATGCCGTCCGCCACCGTCATGATCGGGCTGGCCTCGGCATCGCTGTTGGCGTACTCGCCAATCAGGAAGGTGGTCGCTTGCCAGCTCGTCATGCGCGTGCCGAGATCCTGGATGAAGTGCTGCAGGTCGGCCACGCCCTCGTTGCCGCTGCGCGCTGTCTGCGCCACCGAGCGGAACGAATCGACGAACACGAGGCTCGGCGCGAAGTCTTCGACCTCTTTCATCATGCGCGCCAGCACGGTGCTGAAGTCGCCCGCGCGCAGGTCCTCGGCCAGGTTCACGTAGCGCACCGCAGTGCCGACTTTCTGCATGTCGAAGAAACTGTACTGCTGCTGGTAGCGCAGCATCTTCAGTGGCGGCTCACCCAATACGGTAAAGAACAGGGCGCGCCGCTCGGTCGTCGCGATCGAGAACATGATCTGGTGGGCGAGCGTGGTCTTGCCCGAACCCGGTGGCCCGGCGATCAGGTTGAACGAAAACTCGCTCAGCCCGCCTCCCAGCAGGACATCGAGCCCTTGCACACCAGTGCTCAATTTCCCAAGTGATACTTTATCGCTCATTACTTGTGCTCCTGTACTTTCTTCTCTTCTCCGTCAACCGCCGCGGCATCGAGCAGGCGCCGCGCAAGTGCGTGCCCGATCAGCGACGCCAGCAGGTCGGTAAACGTCTGGAGCAGGGCCGCGTGGGCCACGTGTGCGAGGTCGGGTGCAACGCTGGCGAGCATGTCGTCCAGCGCGTCGATCTGGGCGGCGCGGGTCTTGCACGGCGCTGTCGTGGCCAGCCACGTGTAGTCGGGACCGACGAGCCGAAGGGCCCGGCCATACAGCGCGCAGAAACCACTGTCGCCGATGAGTGGGCCAAGTTGGTCAGCGAGGCGCCGCCATGACTGAATGAGTAAAAGGTGTTCTTCGGAGCGCCCGGGATCGCCCTTACTCGTGATCATGTGTGGATCGGAAAACAATTGCGGCCGTTGTCATCATGAATGGTCCATGCACGCTGCGGTGCGAATTTGTCGTGCACCCGCGTCGTGTTGTGTCCGGCGATAGGTTGGCAACATTATATCGTGGCTTTTCGCGGTTTCTTTTGAAAGCCCGTGCAAATCATAGGGATAAAAATGCAGTGGCGCACGACTCACAGCATGTCAATACGCCGTCATGACGAGACTCGCATGCAATAGGCATTCACGACATTCCCCGCTAAGATGGCTGGCGCCGGGCGCATACGCGCACGACCGTCACGCACCTTCATGGATTGGGATTCAATGGAAAAGAAGAAGCTGAGCGCCGTCATCTCGACGGCCTTCGTGGTAATGGGGTTGGCGATGGGGCCAGTCGTCACAGCGGCAACGTCGGCGCCGGCGGCAAGCAAGTCAGCCAAAGCGACGCCCGCCGATGCGCGCTTCAAGGCTATCTACACCAGGGAATGGCAATGGCGCGTTGCCGAAAAACTCGAGCGCGATGACGACGCCCCGGACGCCAGCCGCGGCTTTGCCCGGGTCGACGCGCCGGCGCAGGAAGCGCGCCGCATCTACTGGGCCGGCATCCTGAAACAGCTCGACGCGATCAAGCCTGCCAGCCTGTCGCCGGCCGAGCGCATCAACTTCGCCGTGTACCGCGCGCAGATCGCCTCGCTGCACGACGCGCAGGTGTACCGCGAGTTCGAACAACCGGTCAATGCCGACAGCGCATTCTGGACCGGCGTCACCTACGGCGCGCGCCGCCCGCTCACCACCACGCAGGCCTACCGCAATTACCTGGACCAGCTCGAAGGCATTCCGGCCTACTTCGACGAGGAGATCGGCAATATGCGCGCCGGCCTGGCGCGCGGCTTCACGCCGCCGAAGGTCACCCTGGCCGGCCGCGAAAGCACGCTGCTGTCGGTGACCGGGGCCAAAACGCCGCAGGACACCGTGTTCTACGGCCCGTTCAAAGAGATGCCGTCGACCATGCCCGCAGCCGAGCAGGAAGCGCTGCGCCGCCAGGCCGTGGCGATCATCGCCGACAAGGTGCAGCCGGCGCACGCGAAGACCCTCGCCTTTTTCCGCGACGAATACGTGCCAAAGGCGCGCACCACGCTGGCCGCCCAGGACATGCCGGGCGGGAAGGATTACTACCAGTCGAAGATCGTCGAATTCACGACGACCAACCTGACGGCCGACCAGATCCATGCGATCGGCCTGGCCGAGATGGCCAAGATCCGCGCCGAGATGCACGCCATCATGCAGCAGGTCGGCTTCAAGGGTGACCTGCAGGCCTTCCTGCAATTTTTGCGCACCGATCCGCAGTTCTACGCCAAGACACCGGCCGAGCTGCTCAAGAGCGCAGCGTGGACGGCCAAGCGTTTCGATGCCAAGGCCGACCAGTATTTTGGCCACCTGCCACGCCGACGCTTTGCGATCGTGCCGGTGCCAGACGACCAGGCGCCGTTCTGGACGGCGGGGCGCGGCGGACCGGGCATGTATTGGGTGAACACCTACAACCTGCCGGCGCGCCCGCTGTACAGCCTGCCGGCGCTGACGCTGCACGAATCGGCGCCCGGCCACGCGTTCCAGATTCCGCTGGCGCAGGAACAGAAAGGTGTGCCGCCGTTCCGGCGTGCGTACATCTCGGCCTACGGCGAAGGCTGGGCACTGTACACCGAGCGCCTGGGCGCCGAAATGGGGATCTACGAGACGCCGTATGAAGTCTTCGGAATGCTCAGCTACCAGGCCTGGCGCGCATCGCGCCTCGTCGTCGACACGGGCGTGCATGCGAAGGGCTGGACGCGCGAACAGGCGCAGGCTTACCTGATGGAGAACACGGCGCTGTCGAAGCACGAAGTCGAGACCGAAGTCGATCGCTACATCTCATGGCCGGGCCAGGCGCTGTCGTACTACCTGGGCCAGATGGCGATCCAGGAAGCACGCGCGCGGGCCGAAAAGGCACTGGGGCCAAAATTCGATATCCGCAACTTCCACGACACCGTGCTGCACATGGGATCGGTACCGCTGCCGGTACTGCAGCAGCGCATCGACGCCTTCATCGCCGATGGTGGGCCGAGTCCGTATCCAAAGGAAAGCTGACCGCTTCGGTGTCAAACGCGTGTAAGGCAAAGCTGGGGTCAGGTCTGACATTCGGACACGGCCTCGGCCTTCGCCACTTCGGCACAGCCGGGGTCAGGTCTGACATTCAGACACGGCCTCGGCTTTAGCCACTTCGATTGGTGTCTTAACTAGTATTAGCGCTGCCCCATGCCATCTAGTTCCAGCTATCTGACTGTCGAGATCGTGTCCGAATGTCAGACCTGACCCCGGCTTTTGGGATTCTGACTGTCGAGATCGTGTCCGAATGTCAGACCTGACCCCGACTTTTGTGACCCCGGCTTTTGGGATTTAGCGCTGGAACAGCTTGAACTTGAGCTGGAACGAAATCCCGCCGTACAGGCGGTCTTTATAGTTCGGGATGATCCCGACATTCACGCCCACGCGCTGGTACTCGTAGGTCAGCGTGGGAATCACGCCCGGGAACCAGCCGCCGTTGCGCGTTTTCGGGTAGCCGTCGAACGCCGCCAGCGCCAGGCCCACGCGCACCGGTCCCACCGCGTACGGCTGCCAGATCACGCCCGCGTAGTTCGACCACGCGCGGTCGCTGTTGTAGAAACGCCCGCCGGTGGCGGCCAGCGTGCCATTGAAGCGGTACTCGAGCGCCAGGCCCTTGTTGTTATTGTTCAGGTCCTTGTCGCCGTCGAAGTGGGCTGTGTAAAAGCCCGTGTCGATCCACAGTTCGCTCGTGGGCGCGGGATCGATCTTCGTGAAGAAGTCGGCGCCATGCGCCAGCGGGGCCGCGCCCAGCAGCGCCAGCAGATAAAGGGTGCGCATCAAGTGTTCGCTTTCTGGTCAAGGTCGGGGAACATCACGTCGGTGAAACCGAAGCGGTTGAAATCGCGAATCCGCGACGGGTACAGGATGCCCAGCAGGTGATCCACTTCGTGCTGCACCACGCGCGCATGGAACCCTTCGGCGTCGACGGCGATG
This sequence comes from Oxalobacteraceae sp. CFBP 13730, assembly GCA_014841835.1. Classification (GTDB taxonomy): domain Bacteria; phylum Pseudomonadota; class Gammaproteobacteria; order Burkholderiales; family Burkholderiaceae_D; genus Telluria. The sequence goes on from JACYUQ010000002.1 coordinate 885,718, forward strand.
CGCTTGCCGAACTGGTCGAACCCCTCGTAATGCAGGCGCGCGTAGCGGGGCACGCTGCCGCGCAGGCCGGGTATCGACAGGCAGCCCTCAAAGCCCTCTTCCATCGCCTCGCCGATCGGTGTGAGCACGGGGTTGATCAACACGGTCTCGGGCACCGGCGGCGCGTCCGGATAACGCTGGTTGCTGGCGAAACCGAAGACCACCAGCTGCAGATCGATGCCGATCTGCGGCGCGGCCAGGCCGACGCCTTTGGCCGCATGCATGGTCTCGAACATATCCGCCACCAGCGTGTGCAACTCGGGCGTATCAAAGTGCGTGACCGGCGGGGCCACGCGCAGCAGGCGCGGATCGCCCATGCGCAGGATGGTTCGTACGGTCATTGCGCTCCCTCCCCGGCCAGCAGTGCGGTCAGCGACGCGCGAAAGCCTTCGGCCGTCTCGGGGTGTTTCAGGCCCATGGCCGTCATCGCCTGCAGGTAACCGAGCTTGGAGCCGCAGTCGTAGCGCTGGCCGGCGTAGCGGTAGGCCAGTACGCGCTCGGCCTGCATCAGTGCGGCGATGCCGTCGGTGAGCTGGATTTCGCCGCCGGCGCCCTTGCCGATCGTCTCGAGGTAGCCGAAGATCGATGGCGACAGCAGGTAACGGCCCACGACGGCCAGCGTCGATGGTGCATCGGCCGGCTGTGGTTTTTCGATGATGTCCGACACCAGCTCCAGGCCCTGGCGGTACGGCGTGGCGCTGACAATACCGTACTGGCGCGTCTGTTCGCGCGGCACGTCCTGCACCGCCAGGATGCTGCTGCGTTCATACGTGTAGATGTCGGTCATCTGCGCCAGCACCGGCTTGTGGCCGGCGGCCGTGTCCATGAAGTCATCGGCCAGCAGGACGGCGAACGGATCATTGCCCACCACCGGGCGCGCGCACAGCACCGCGTGACCGAGCCCTAGAGGCGACGACTGGCGAATGTAGATGCAGTTGACGTTCTTCGGAATGACATTGCGCACCGTCTCGAGCAGCTTCTGCTTGCCGGCCGCTTCGAGTTCGGCCTCTAACTCGTAGGCGGTGTCGAAATGGTCCTCGATCGCGCGCTTGTTGCGGCCCGTGATGAAGATCAGCTCCGTGATGCCGGCGGCGACCGCCTCTTCGACCGCGTACTGGATCAGCGGCTTGTCGACGATCGGCAGCATTTCCTTCGGCTGCGCCTTGGTCGCGGGCAGGAAGCGGCTGCCAAGACCGGCGACAGGAAATACGGCTTTGCGGATCAGGGTCATCGTAGTCAGTCAGGTTGGGATGATTGTTCGAGCAGCGCCAGCAGCGCCGCTTCGTCCAGGATTGCAACGCCCAGCTCTTCGGCCTTGGCCAGCTTGCTGCCCGCCTCGGCGCCGGCCACCACGTACGATGTCTTCTTCGATACCGAGCCGGCGATCTTGCCACCGGCCGCTTCGATCAGCGCGCCAGCGGCATCACGGCTCATCGTCGGCAGCGTGCCGGTGAGCACGAACGTCTTGCCGGTCAACGGACCTTCGGGCGCGGACGCAGCTTCAGGCACCGCGTCGAGCAGTTCGCGCCGCATGGCCGCCAGCGCCGTCACCAGATCGCGGTTGGTCGCCTCGGCCAGCCATCCTTCGAGCGCGCTCGCCACCGTGGCCGGCAAGCCGAAGATGCCGAAGTCGGTGCGCGCAGCGATGGCGTCGAGCGTCTGGCCGGCACCAACAATCTGGCGCGCGCGCGGCTCGGTCAGTTTGGGGATGGCCAGTGCTGCCAGCAGCTTGATCTCGTCGAGCAGCTCGCGCAACTGCGCCTTGGGCGGATGCTCCCCCCCCGGCGCCACGCCGGCCGCCAGCAAGGCGTCCAGCGCAATCTGGTTTTTTTCTTCAGCAAAGAAGTCGGCGATCGACTGCGCCACCGTGCCGCCGATATCGGGCAGCACGCGCAGCAGCGCAGCCGGCGCGCGGCGCACCAGCGCCAGGCTGCCCAGATACTCGGCCAGCGTCTTGGCGGTGGATTCGCCCACATGGCGGATGCCAAGCGCGAATAGCAGGCGTTCCAGCGGCGGGGCCTTGCTGGCGGCAATCGCCGCGAGCAGGTTGTCGGCCCACTTGGTGGGCACCTTGCCCTGCCGGACGGTTTCCGTCGCCCCGTCGTCGGCCTCGTCGGCCAGGCGCTTCATCTTGAGCAGGTCGTCCTGCGTCAGCTTGTACAGGTCGGCCACGCCGGCAACCAGGTCCGCTTCGACCAGGCTGTCGATATAGCGGTCACCCAGCCCTTCGATATCCATCATGCGCCGGCCGGCGAAGTGGCGGATCGCTTCCTTGCGCTGCGCTGCGCAGCTCAAGCCACCGGAGCAGCGCGCGACGATCTCGCCTTCTTCGCGCACGACGTGCGAGCCGCACACCGGGCAGCTTGCCGGCAGGGTGTAGACCGGCGGTTCGGGCGTCAAGCGGCGTTCGAGCACCACGCCCAGCACTTCGGGAATCACGTCGCCGGCGCGGCGCACGATGACCGTGTCGCCCACCCGCACGTCCTTGCGCCGCACTTCGTCTTCGTTGTGCAGCGTGGCGTTGGTGACGGTGACGCCGCCGACCGACACGGGCACCAGGCGCGCCACCGGCGTGATGGCGCCGGTACGGCCGACCTGGACCTCAATCGCCTGGACCGTGGTCAGGGCTTCTTCGGCGGGGAATTTATGCGCCAGCGCAAAGCGCGGCGCGCGCGAGACGAAGCCCAGCGTACGCTGGTCGTCCAGCCGGTCGACCTTGTAGACGACGCCGTCGATCTCGTACGGCAGCGCCGCGCGGCGCTCGCCGATGTCGCGATAGAACCCCAGCAATCCATCACGCCCGGTGACGACCTGGCGTTCTTTGGCCACAGGCAGTCCGAGCGCATCGAGCCAGTCGAGCATGGCCGAATGTGACTCGGGCAGCGCCGTCGGCGCACCATCGAGCTGGCCGACGCCATACGCAAAAAAGCGCAGCCGGCGTGCACTGGTGATGCGTGCATCGAGCTGGCGCAGGCTGCCGGCGGCAGCGTTGCGCGGATTGGCGAATTCCTTGTGACCGGCGGCGCGCTGGCGCTCGTTCAGGCTTTCGAAGTCGCGCTTGAACATGAGGACTTCACCGCGCACTTCGAGCACGGCCGGCACGGCGTCGCCATGCAGGCGCATCGGAATCACGCGCACGGTGCGGATATTGGCGGTGACGTCTTCGCCCGTGTAACCGTCACCGCGCGTGGCAGCCTGCACGAAGCGGCCGTTTTCATAGCGCAGGCTGATCGCCAGGCCGTCGAATTTGAGTTCGGCGTTGTAGGCGACGTCGCGTGCTTCGAGCCCCTCGCGGACGCGGCGGTCGAAGTTGTCGATGTCGTCATCGGCGAACCCGTTATTCAGCGACAGCATCGGCACTGCATGCGTGACCTGGTTGAATTCGGAGATCGGGGCGTCACCCACGCGCTGGGTCGGTGAATCCGGCGCGATCACTTCGGGGTGCAGCGTCTCGAGCGCAGCCAGCTCGTGGTACAGGCGGTCGTACTCGGCATCCGGAATCGTCGGAGCGTCAAGCACGTGGTAGTTGTAGCTGGCGCGGTTCAGTTCCGCGACCAGCCAGGCCATCCGGGCCGGGGCATCGGGTTGCTCGGTCACGGGATGATCCTCAGCAGAACAGGCGCAGCGCGCGGGTCGAACCGGCGGCGATGTCGGCGGCGTCCATCTCGGCGTAGAACTCGACCACCTGGCCCTTGATCTCGTCGAGCACTTCGGCTTCGAGCGGCTGGTTGCCGTCGTCGACGATGGTCGCGTCCAGGCGCTGCGTCAGTGCTCGCGCGGTATCGACCATGCGGCCGAACGCGTCACGCGCCGGCGCCACGCATGGCACGTCCAGCAGCAGCGTCAGGCGCGACGTGGTGTCGGCGCCCAGCGTGACATTGGTCGAAAGCGTAAACAGCACGCTGTTGGTGGCCCCGTCGCGGTCCGGCATCGCAAAGCGCCCGTCGGGCCGCACGTCGAAGCCGGCGTTTTCGAGCGCGCCGATCAGCGTCGACATCGCCCATGGCGCGCCATTCGCGGCCAGGTTGACGCTCAGTTGCGCGTCGTGGCCGGCGACAAAACGGTGCAGCGTGCGTGCCTCGCTCATCACTTCGATCATGTCCGGCACGTGGGGCTCGGCGCCGATGTCGTCACCCACCGCGCGCAGGCGCGTGACGAGTTCGGAGTATTCGAGTTCATTCAGCGCCGTGGTGCGCGTGGCCATCTGCACGCCCGCCTGCAGCTTGGTGTACACGCCACCATGAACGATCGCTTCCCACTCGCCGCTGACGGCAAAACCGATGTAGTGGATCGGCTTGTTGCCCACGCGGCGCAGGCCATGCAGCGTTGGCAGAATCTTGTCGCCACGGACCGGCGCCTCGAGCGCCAGCGGGATCATGCAGTCGATCAGCGGGTCGACCAGGCATTCGGCCAGTTCGGCTGGCGGCATGCCAGGACGGGTGCCCGGGAGCGAAGCGGCGACGGCGTCCTGCGCGGCGGTGGAGCCGGCCGCGCGGGAAGGTGGCGGCGCGATGGGTGCAGCCGGTGCAGCCGGCATGGCTGGCACGGCTGCAGGCGTCGGCGTCATTGCAGGAACAGGGACAGGGGCTTCTTCGGCCGATGGTGCCAGCGTGTCGGTGAGGACCGGTGCATCGAGCTGCGGCTCGGGCTTGGTGTCGGTGACGGTGAACGCGTCTGCGTCGAGCGTCGGCTCGTTCACGCGCGTGTAGGTAAATTCGGTGTCCTTCACGGGCGCGGCGGCGCCGCTGACAGGGACCGCTGGCGGTGTGGCTGGCAGTGGCGCTGGCGGCACGCCCAAGTCGAACATCGGCTCGCTGCGTTCGGCCGCCGGTGCGCCTTCGCCGGTGCGCATCAACACGTCATCGTGGTCCGATGCGAACGCGCGCTCGACGCTTTTCCTGGCCTTGTACTCCTGCCATTTGTTGTAAGTGACGACACCGACGACGAACACGCCGCCGGCTGCGATCAGGCTCATTTGGAGATCAGTCATGCTGCTTGTGCCTCAATAGCGAAAGTCGCGCCGGACGCACGGTCCTGGTCTTGCCGCGAACTGGGTGATTCAATCGAAATGCCACGTGTGCGGGCAGTCCCCACGCGAAGGCATGCAATGATACCAACTCCCCCGCGTGGATGTCATTTATTGGCATTTTGACACGTGCCGGGCCGCGCGCGAAGTCTGCACGCTCACGCGGCGACGAGATCCGCGGCCGCCTCCATGTCCACCGCGACAATCCGCGAGACGCCCTGCTCCTGCATCGTCACGCCGATCAACTGGCTGGCCATCTCCATCGCGATCTTGTTGTGCGAGATGAACAGGAACTGGGTGTGCTCGGACATGCGCTTGACCATGCGGCAGAACCGCTCGGTATTGGCGTCGTCCAGCGGCGCATCGACCTCGTCGAGCAGGCAGAATGGCGCCGGGTTCAGGCGGAACATCGAAAACACGAGCGCCGTGGCGGTCAGGGCTTTCTCGCCGCCCGACAACAGGTGAATCGTCGCGTTCTTTTTACCCGGCGGCTGCGCCATCACCTGCACGCCGGCGTCGAGGATCTCGTCGCCGGTCATGACCAGGCGCGCATTGCCGCCGCCGAACAGAATCGGGAACAGTTCCGAGAAATGGCCGTTCACACGGTCGAACGTGTCCTGCAGCAGGTCGCGCGTTTCGCGGTCGATACGCCCGATGGCGTCTTCCAGCGTGGCGATGGCTTCACTCAGGTCGGCATTCTGCGAATCGAGGAAGTGCTTGCGCTCGCTGGCCTGCGCCAGTTCGTCCACCGCCGCCAGGTTGACGGCGCCCAGGCCGGTGATCGCATTGGTCAGACGCGTGACTTCGCCCTGCAGGTATTGCGGCTTCAGATCGGGGGCGAGCTTGGCCTGCAACTCGGCTTCGTCGGCACCGGTAGCGGCCAGCGCTTCGGCAAACTGCTCCTGGTTCAGACGCGCCGCCTGTTCCTTCAGTTGCAGCTCGGTGATGCGGTCGCGCTGCGGCTGCAGGCTGCGCTCGGTCTGCATGCGCGACTCTTCGGCCGTGCGCAGTTGCTGCGCCACTTGGTCGAGCTCATGGCGGGCGCTTGATAACGCCGCTTCCTGCGTCGTGCGCTGGTCCAGCAGCACTTGCAGGCCTTCGTGGGCGCTGCCGCTTTCCAGCGCTGCCAGTTCCAGGCGCGCCTGCGCCAGACTGGCGCCAACCTGCTCGGCCTGCGTCGCGGCGGTGGCGATCGTGCGGCGCAATTCGTCGATGCGGCTGCGCTGGGCGCGCTCGGCGAACTGCGCTTCCTGCGCGCCGCGTTCCAGGTCGCGCAGGTGTTCGCGCGCGCGCGCCAGCGCCTGCTCCTGGTCCTGGAACGCGGCCTGGTCGTCTTCGCTGGCGTCCTGCAGTTCGGCCAGTTGCATCTGGAGTTCTTCGAAGGTTTGCTCCGCTTCCGCCTGCGCCTGGCGCTGTTCGGCTTCCTGCGCCGCGATCTCGGTCAGATCGGCCGCGATCTGGCCACTACGCTGGTTGAAGCGCGCTTCGATCTCGCTTTGCTTGAGCACCTCGATCTGCAGCGCGTGTACCTCGCGCTGCAGGGTCGCGACGCGGGCACGCGCATCCTGCACACGCCGCGCCAGATCGAGAACGGCGGCGTCGGCGCGGGCGGCGCGCTCGCGCGCGTCATTCGCCAACAGCGCCTGTGCACGAACCTGCTTGTCGGTGTTGTCGATCTCGTGCTGGCGCGCCAGCATGCCATCCTGCTCGGCGTCGGGCGCATGGAAACGCACGCTCGAGCGGGTGATCACATGCCCCTGGCGCGTGACGAAACTGGCGCCCTGCGGCAGGCGGGCGCGCGCGTCGAACGCTTCCGACGCGTCCTGCGCGATATACACGCCGTGCAGCCAGTCGTCGAGCACACCGCGCACGCCAGCATCGTTGATGCGCAGGAGGGTCGCGAACGGCGTCAGGCCGACTGCTGCAGCTTCACGTGCAGCGCCTGGCTGCGGCGCGTACAGCGCCAGGCGCGCCGGTGGCGGATCGTTGAAAAAGGCCTTGGTGGCGTCGAGGTCCGACACGTCGAGCGCACCGGCGCGTTCGCGCAGCACGGCTTCGAGCGCGGTTTCCCAGCCCGACTCCACATCGAGCTGCTGCCACAGGCGCGGCAAGTCAGCCAGTGCGTGCTTCTGCAACCAGGGCTGGACCTTGCCTTTTGTCTGCACGCGATCCTGCATCTGGCGCAGCGCCGCCAGGCGCGCTTCCAGCTGCGTGTTGGCGGCGCTCTCGCGCTGGACGTCGCCGTTGGCCTGGCGGCGTTCGGCTTCGACGGTGTCCTGGCGCGCCGTGGCGTCGTCCAGCGCCTGCGTCTGTTCTTCGAGCGCCAGCTGTTTTTCTTCGAGCTGCAGGCGCAGGTTGTCGAGCGTGGCGCTGTCTGGCAGGTTCAGCGTGTTGCGCTCTTGCTGCAGGCGCTCGCGCCGCACGACCAGATTGGCCAGGATGCCGCCGGCGTTGCGTCCGTGGGCGGACGCCAGCTCGATGCGCTGCTGGACCGCCATGATGCGCGCGCGCGCCGCATTGGCCGCATCCTGACCGGCGCGCCAGGCTGCTTCGAGTTCGGGCAGGCGCTCGCCATGGACTTCGACCGCGATCTGGGCGCCTTCCGCGCGCGCAGCCAGTTCTTCGAGCTGCATCTCGGCTTCTTCCTGGCCTTCGCGCTGTTCCTCGGCCTGGGTCGCCCAGCCGTCGCGCTGGGCGCTCAGCGTGGCGATCTGGTTTTGCAGGCGCGTGCGCGATTCGACGACGAATTTGATCTGCGCTTCGAGGCTGCCGATCTCCGCATTCACGCTGTAGAGCGCACCCTGCGCCGTGTGCAGGCGGTCGCCCGCAGCGAAGTGCGCCTGGCGCAGGTGTTCGAGGTCGAGCTCCACGCCGCGCAGTTGCGCGGTCTGGGCTTCGAGCCCGGTCTGGGCCTCTTCGACTTCGCGGAAGAACCTGACCTGCTCGGCGTTGGCGTCGTTCTTGCGCAGCAGCCAGAGGAGCTTCTGCTTTTCTTCTTGGTCGGACTGCATCTGCTGGAAGCGCCGTGCGACCGCTGCCTGCGCTTCCAGCTTCTCGAGATTGGCGTTCAGTTCGCGCAGGATGTCCTCGACCCGCAGCAGGTTCTCGCGCGTGTCGGACAGGCGGTTTTCGGTTTCGCGCCGGCGTTCCTTGTATTTGGAGACGCCGGCCGCCTCTTCGAGGAACACGCGCAGTTCTTCGGGGCGCGACTCGATGATCCGCGAAATCATGCCCTGGCCGATGATGGCGTAGGCGCGCGGCCCCAGGCCCGTGCCAAGGAAGATGTCCTGGATGTCGCGCCGGCGCACCGGCTGGCCGTTGATGTAATAGGTGGAGGTGCCGTCGCGTGTGAGCGTGCGCTTGACCGCAATTTCGGCGTACTGGCCCCACTGGCCGGCGGCCTTGCCGGCGTTATTGTCGAATACCAGCTCGACCGACGAGCGCCCGGCGGGCTTGCGGTGCGTGGAGCCGTTGAAGATCACGTCCTGCATCGACTCGCCCCGCAGCTCGGAGGCCTTGGATTCGCCCAGCACCCAGCGCACGGCGTCGATGATGTTCGACTTGCCGCAGCCGTTCGGGCCGACCACGCCGACCAGCTGGCCGGGCACCTGAAAATTGGTGGGATCGACGAACGATTTGAATCCCGACAATTTGATGGATGAGAGGCGCACGTTGCGTGGGTCAGGTAGATAGCGAAGAAGCGTCCATCATACCATCGCCGGGGTAGCGAAGGCCATGGCAGGGAGGGCGACGGACAGGGACTACTCGGCCGCGTGATGGGCTACTGGCGGGCCGGCATCGTTGACTGCCTCGCTGCCGACGGCAGCGCCGAGAATGCGGCCGACAACCCCTTCGGCCAGCACGACCCGGATCGCGCCGGCGCGCAGCAGATCCGCCAGGCGCCCGGCGGGCAACGAGAACGCTTCCTGGCGCGCCGCGCCGGAGAAGATGTACAGCGTGCGCAGCGGACTGACCCAGGCCAGGCGCACCTTGCGGACACGATCCCCTTCCGCCAGTTCGAGGCGCATGCCGCGCTCGAGGCCCGCCAGCGTATCGGCTTCCGGCCCCTGGCTGGCGTGTGCTTCATCGTCGGCCTGCGCCTGCTCCTGCGCTACGCGGCGCAGTGCATCCTGCTGCGCCGCTTCCACCGCCAGTTCGAGCTGGCGTTCGGGCGCCAGCTCGATCGGCGCGCGTACGATCGAGGCGTGGCATTCGGCCAGCTCGGCAAAGAACTGCAGCCGTTCGGCGTCCTGCCAGCGCGTGGCGTCGAGCCATTTGTTCAGGCTTGCCAGCAGCGCCGGCAGGCGCGCAATCAGGGCCTTGCGCTGCTCTTGCGTCGCCTTGGGCTTGACGCTCCAGATCAGGTCTTCCATCGTGCGCGTGGCATTGTCGATCGCGCCGGGACGGGTGTCTTCGATCGTGTAGGCCAGCGCCAGCGCGGCGCTCCAGCGCTGTTCGAGAAAGCCCGCCACCGAAGGCACGAGCTGCTCGCCGGCCAGGCGCAAGGCCACGGCGCGCTGGGCCGAGCGCTCGGCGGCGATGCGCTTTTCCTGACGCGTGGCGTTGGCGATCGGACCGGCAATGGCCGCCTGTTCGGCAGCCTCGCGCGCGGCCAGGCCAGCTTCGAGTTCGGCCACGGCGGCCTCGAATTCGGGCTGCTCGGCATCGCGCACCCGCTCGACGCTGCGGCGCATGACGCGGTAGACCGGATCGTCCTGGTCGGCAGGCTGCTCCCAGCCCGTTTGCGAGAGCAGGTCGAGCAGGCGCCGCGCAGGATGCGCTTCCTCGAAAAAGAAGCTGCGGTCGCGCAGCGCCGCTTTCAGCACCGGCACCTGCAGAAACGCCAGCAGCTCGCGCGTCTCGGGTGCGACGCCATCATCCTGCAGCACGCCCTCGAACACGCGCGACAGTAAGTCGAGCGTGGTGGCGTCGGCGCGCGACAGTGCACCGGGCGGCAGGCTGGCGCGCAGGCGCGGGAGGTAGAAGGCGCCGTGCGCGACGCTGCTATTACTGCCGTGACCCGTGCTGGTTGCCCCTGGGGCGCCGGTGTTGACGGCAAACGGCGGCAGATCCGGCAGGCCGGGAATCGCAGCGCCGGCGCCGAGGCGGCCGAGCAGGTCGATCAGTGGCATGGCGCCGGGCATGGGTGCTGCGCCTGCGCCGCCGTGGCCTGGTCCGTGCGTGAATCCATGGGCAGACGTCGACACGGCGTGGCCCGGTGTGCCGGGGTGGAAGGCAGGTTGGACTTGGGCGGTAGCGTCCGAGGCGACCGATCCCGGGGTGGCTGGCGTACTTGCAGTCGGCGCCGAATCTGGTGTGGGTTCCGGCGCCGCGATGGCAAAGCCCGAGGCGGTGCTTGGCCGCCAGCCGCCGCTGCCCTGCGGCAGATTCGGAATCTCCGGCACGGCCAGTGCCGGGTCGAAGAGTTGACGCAATTGATCCGACAGCGACGCTTCGCGCCGTGCCCGTTCGGCGCGGCGCGCAGCGCGGTCATCGGTCTTGGCAAAGCGCGTGTCGTCGTCCCTGCCCTTGCGCGCGGCCTTGAGTGCCTCGATCAGCGCGTCGTAGAGTGGCCCGAGATCGATCATCAGGCCGGGGCGCAGCAGTGGCGCGAGCAGGCCATGCGCTTCCGCGTCGGGCTCGAATTCGCACCACGCCGCGTGCAGCGCGCCCAAGAAAACGGCCGGTCGAAACGGATTATGGGCCGCGCGCACGAGGTCGCGCCCGAGCAGCAATCCAAGGCGCACGCCAAGGGTGGCCAGCTGCTCCGAGTATTGCAGGTCGAACGGGCGGCTGACCGCGTCCAGCGCCATTTGCCGGTCGATCTGCTCGAGTGGTACGAGGCTCAGCGCCACGGGGGCCGCCTGCGCAGTCGGGGCGCCGGGCGCCAGCAGTGCGATCTCGGCTTCCAGCGCCGTTTCGAGCGCGCTCGTGGCCAGGTGGACGAACGCGTAATCGTTGCTCCTGAGCAGGTTGCCGGATTTGACCCGGCGCATGACGGCGCGGGGGTCGGGACCGGCGGCCGTGAGGTCGAGTAGGACCGAGACGATGCGCCGGACGACATCACCCAGGTCCGTCCCGGCCTGGCGGCAGGCAATGGCGACCAGCTCGGCAAGCGTTGCCTGCTGGGCGGCGGCATTGCGCGCGGCGTGGGTTGGTAAGGATGGGGTGGCCATGACGATTTGGCGAAGTAAGGCGAGCCTCTATTCTGCCACACTCTTGCCGGTCAGCAATGAGCAAACACAGTGGGCCAGAGGCAGAGCACCACTGCGCAGGCCGCGCCAGCGCGGCGCTTGCCTGGATCGATAGTAGCCTTCCCGGCAGGCGCATGTCTACAGAGGCAGAGGCTGCCGTCGGATTGACATCCGGCGCAGGGCCTAACAGGGTGGCACGTGGCGGAAACGAACAACGCCATGTCGGCGGCAGGAGTACGATCTGTCGACACTACTGAAAGGATTCATCATGGTCGAGAAAAACAGCGCTGGTACGGTTGCAGGCAATGGGGGCAGCGCGCAGGCGCAGCATATCGACGCCGAACGCCAGCGTCGCGAGAACAACCCAGCCGGGCAGTCCGATGCTCTGTCGAATCAGCAACCCGATGCCGCGCCCGATGCATCGGCGCAATCGGAGCGCCAGCCCACGCCGGTCCAGCAACCGGATACCCGTGTGAATGAATCGCACGCGCCTGGCTCGCTCTCCGCTGACGAGGTCCAGGGCGGCATACCCGGGCAGCACGCGAGCGCCGGGCGCCAGAGCGCCTAGAACGACGCGAGGCGCTGCGTCATGCTGCGCGCGAGAAGAGTCGGACGGCGGTCAGATATTGCGCAACACGGCGCCCTTGGGCGGCGCAAAGTCTTTTACTTCATGAATCATCCTGGCCAGCTTGGCATCGCGCGCCGTCATGTGCAGGTCGCCGTACTGATGCACGCTCCATTGCTCGGGCGTGAGTTCAATCTCCTTGCGCAGGATCCTCTCGGTGCGCGCATCGTCGGCGCGCAAGCCCTCGACGATGATGTTGAGCGCGTCCGGTCGCGAACCGGGCGACGCCGTCGCATGCGACTTGTGGATCATGAAACGCGCCGTCTCGCTGGCATAGCGGCGCGCCCCGGCCAGATACACAACAACGGCGATCGAGGCCACCGCCCCGGCGTTGTACATGACAAATTTAACGGGCGAATTGGCCATGAAGTTATACAGGCACAGCCCATCGCTGACATAGCCGCCGTTGGATTGAAGCAGCACGTGAGCAGTATCGACGCCGTCTTCCGTCATGTTTGCCACCGCCTCGAACATCCGGTGAACCATATCACTGTTGACATCGCCTGACAGCGTAAACCACCCCTCTTTCTCCTGCGATACTTTCTCTTGATTCATAGTCTGTTCCGCCTACAAAATAAGTGAACCAAGTGTAGCAAATCCCCCCGCACCGCCTCCTTCACCGACCACCAATAGTGCGAAGCAATGCTTCAAAGCACTTCTACGCCAAATAACAATGAGGGTCAGAGTCGATTTAATAGGCAATTCCGCAATGTTGTCAAACAATTCGACTCTGACCCTCATTATTATTTGCTAATTTAGCGCTATCAAAATCAGCCTTTAATTCCGGCCCACACTTAATTTTCTAAACGCATCGTTTTCATTGCCGCGAAGGTCAAAAATAATGAGGGTCGGAGTCGATTTAATGGGCAATTGTCAAAAGTTGTCAAACAATTCGACTCTGACCCTAATTGTGGGTGGGGGTGTGCGGTTGACAGTCGGCAAAGGGTGGAATATCCTCCGCAGTCTTGATCGGGAGAGCGCAGCATGCTGCCGCCGAAGGGGCACTCACCCATAAACTCTCAGGCAAAAGGACCGGTCAAGGGACGGCGGCGCGACGCGCGGCGGTTCAACTCTGGAGAGCGGCCGCGGTAGCGGTCCACCGAAGGGGCAAGCGGCACGCAGCCGCTATCTCTCAGGTACCAAGGACAGAGGGGTCGACAGCGCACGACGACCGTGCTGTACCCCTATTTCTGCCTGAGGATTCCATGACGCTCAAAGCGACCCCGCTCAATTCCGCTCACCGCGCCGCCAACGCCAAGATGGTCGATTTCGGCGGCTGGGACATGCCCGTCAACTACGGTTCGCAAATCGAAGAGCACAACGCTGTGCGCAGCGACGCCGGCATGTTCGACGTGTCCCATATGTGCGTCGTTGACGTCAAGGGCGCCAACGTGCGCACGTTCCTGCGTGGCCTCCTGGCCAATAACGTCGACAAGCTGCAGGTGCCGGGCAAAGCCCTGTACTCGTGCATGCTCAATCCCGAAGGCGGCGTCATCGACGACCTGATCGTCTATTTCCTGTCCGAAGAATGGTTCCGCATCGTCGTCAACGCCGGCACCGCCGAAAAAGACGTCGCCTGGATGAACCAGCAAAACACCGCCACCAATAGCGGCGTGACGATCACCGCGCGCCGCGACGGCAACGATCCGATCGCGCTGATCGCCGTGCAGGGCCCGAACGCCCGCGCCAAGGTGTGGCAGGTGCTGCCGACCACCCAGGCGCCATCGGAAAACCTCAAGCCGTTCAACGCCGTCATCGTTCCCGATACCGCGTTTGGCGAAGCGATGATCGCCCGCACCGGCTACACCGGCGAAGACGGCTTCGAGATCGGCGTGCCGGCATCGCAAGCCGAAGCGCTGTGGAATGCCTTTGTCGGCGTCGGCATCAAGCCGGCCGGTCTCGGTGCGCGCGATACGCTGCGCCTGGAAGCCGGCATGAACCTGTATGGCCAGGACATGGACGACGCCGTCAACCCGCTCGACGCTGGCCTCGCCTGGACGATCGACCTGGTCTCGGAGCGCGACTTCATCGGCAAGTCAGCGCTCCAGGCCAAGGGCCAGGGCGCGCAATTCGTCGGCCTGATCCTGCGCGAAAAAGGCGGCATCCTGCGCGCGCACCAGAAAGTGGTCGCGGCCTCCGGCCTGGAAGGCGAGATCACCAGCGGCACCTTCAGCCCGAGCATGCAGCAGGCGATCGCCCTGGCCCGCGTTCCCATGGACGTGGCCATCGGCGACACCGTCCACGTGATCATCCGCGACAAGCGCCTGGCCGCCAGCGTCGTCAAGCTGCCGTTCGTGCGCAACGGCAAAGTGCTGGCCGCCTGAGCGCTGCCTAGAGCCCAGAACACCTATACTGCTATCCAACCAACTACCCGGAGTCCTCATGAACATCCCTACCGACCTGAAATACACCGAATCCCATGAGTGGGTTCGCCGCGAAGAAGACGGCACCCTGACCGTCGGCATCACCGAGTACGCGCAGGACGCGCTGGGCGACATCGTGTTCGTCGAGCTGCCGCAGGTCGGCAAGGCCTTCACCGCCGGCAGCGACGCCGCTGTCGTGGAATCGGTGAAAGCCGCCAGCGACATCTACGCGCCAGTCGACGGCACCGTCACCGCCGTGAACCAGCCAGTGGCCGACGCGCCGGACTCGATCAACCAGGATGCCTACGGCAGCTGGCTGTTCAAGCTCGTGCCAAGCGACGCCGGCTCGTACGACAATCTGCTCGACGCTGACGCCTACGGCAAGACCACCGACCACTGATCCGCCTCCAGGTGCGCCGCCGGCCCCGCCGCGGCGCACCGCCCTGCACCACCCGCCATTCTCCTTCAACGTCGCCGCAGACTGTGTCCCCCAACATGACCCGACCAAGCCTCACCCAACTCGAAGCACGTGATTCATTCATCCCGCGCCACATCGGCCCGTCCGACGCCGACCAGGCAGCGATGCTGTCGGCACTCGGCTACGAGACCCGCGCCGCGCTGATCGATGCCGTCGTGCCAGCCAATATCCGCCGCAAGGACAAGATCGACCTGGGCCAGTTCGCCGAGCCACGCACCGAAGAAGAAGCACTGGCCACCCTCAAGGCCCTGGCCTCGAAGAACAAGGTGCTCAAGTCGCTGATCGGCCAGGGTTACCACGGCACCTTCACGCCGAAGGTCATCCTGCGCAACATCTTCGAAAACCCGGCCTGGTACACCGCCTACACGCCGTACCAGCCAGAGATTTCTCAGGGCCGCCTGGAAGCGATCCTGAACTTCCAGCAAGCCGTGACCGACCTGACCGGCATGGGCATCGCCAACTCGTCGATGCTCGACGAAGGCACCGCCGCCGCCGAAGCCATGACGCTGATCCAGCGCGTCGGCAAATCGGCATCCAAAGTGTTCTACGTCGCCGACGACGTGCTGCCGCAGACGCGCGAGATCATCGAAACGCGCGCGCTGCCGATCGGCGTTGAAGTGCGCACCATCGGAGCAGCCGACATCGAGTCGCTGGAAGAAACCTGCTTCGGCGTGCTGCTGCAATACCCGGGCGTGAATGGCGAAGTGCGCGACTACCGCGCCGCCGTCGAGAAACTGCACGCGGCCGGCAGCATGGTGATCGTGGCTGCCGACCTGCTGGCCCTGACCCTGCTCACGCCGCCGGGCGAATGGGGCGCCGACGTCGTTGTCGGTAACAGCCAGCGCTTCGGCGTGCCGCTCGGTTTCGGCGGCCCGCACGCCGGCTACCTGGCCACGCGCGACGAATTCAAGCGCAGCATGTCCGGCCGTCTGGTCGGCGTGACGATCGACGCGCAAGGCAACCAGGCCTACCGCCTGGCGCTGCAGACGCGCGAACAGCACATCCGCCGCGAAAAAGCGACGTCCAACATCTGCACCGCGCAAGTGCTGCTGGCCGTGATGGCCGGCATGTACACGGTCTACCACGGCCCGCAGGGTCTGGCGCGCATTGCCCGCCGCGTGCACCGCCAGACCGCCATCCTGGCCGCCGGCCTGCAGCAGCTGGGCTTCGAGCTGGTCAACCAGACCTACTTCGACACGCTGACCGTGCGCGTCAAGGACGCCGGCGCGATCCACGCCGCAGCCACTGAGCACGGCATCAACCTGCGCCAGATCGACGCCACCCAAGTGGGCATTGCGCTGGACGAAACCGTCACCCGCGACGACCTGGCCACGCTGATGGCCATCTTCGGCGACGGCAAACCGGTCGACCTGGACGCACTGGACGCCGATGCCAGCGATGCACTGCCGACGGCCCTGGCCCGCACCAGCGACTACCTGACCCACCCGACCTTCAACCGCTACCACGCCGAGCACGAAATGCTGCGCTACCTGCGCGCACTGGCCGACAAGGACCTGGCGCTGGACCGCACGATGATCCCGCTCGGTTCGTGCACGATGAAGCTCAATGCAACGTCCGAGATGGTGCCGGTCACCTGGCCCGAATTCTCGAACATCCACCCGCTGGCACCGAACGACCAGACCGTCGGCTACCGTGAAATGATCACGCAGCTCGAGGCGATGCTGTGCGCCGCCACCGGTTACGCCGCGATCTCGCTGCAGCCGAACGCCGGCTCGCAGGGCGAGTACGCGGGTCTCTTGGTGATCCAGAAGTATCACCAGGCGCGTGGCGAAGGCCACCGCAACATCTGCCTGATCCCGTCGTCGGCCCACGGCACCAACCCGGCGTCGGCCAGCATGGTCGGCATGAAGGTCGTCGTCACCGCCTGCGATGAAAACGGCAACGTCGACCTGGCCGACCTGAAAGCCAAGGCCGAGCAGCACAGCGCGAACCTGGCCTGCGTGATGGTCACCTACCCGTCGACCCACGGCGTGTTCGAAGAAGGCATCAAGGAACTGTGCGAGATCGTGCACCAGCACGGCGGCCAGGTGTATGTTGACGGCGCCAACATGAACGCACTGGTGGGCCTGGCCTCGCCGGGTGCATTCGGCGGCGATGTCAGCCACCTGAACCTGCACAAGACCTTCTGCATCCCGCACGGCGGTGGCGGCCCGGGCGTCGGCCCGATCGGCGTCGGCGCGCATCTGGCGAAGTTCCTGCCAAACCAGCTCTCGACCGGTTACGTGCGTGACGAACAAGGCATCGGCGCCGTCAGCGCTGCCGCTTTCGGCTCGGCCTCGATCCTGCCGATTTCGTGGATGTACATCGCGATGATGGGCGCGGATGGCCTGACGGCAGCGACCGAAGTGGCGATCCTGAACGCCAACTACATCGCACGCCGCCTGGCGCCGCACTATCCAGTGCTGTACGCGGGCCACGACGGCCTGGTGGCGCACGAGTGCATCATCGACCTGCGTCCGCTGCAGGACAAGACCGGCATCTCGAACGAAGACGTGGCCAAGCGCCTGATGGACTTCGGTTTCCATGCGCCGACCATGAGCTTCCCGGTCCCGGGCACCCTGATGATCGAGCCGACCGAATCGGAATCGAAAGCCGAGATCGACCGCTTCATCGAGGCGATGATCACGATCCACGCCGAGATCGTCAAGGTCGAGCGCGGCGAGTACGACCGCATGGACAATCCGCTCAAGGGTGCACCGCACACGGCCGAAGTGGTCACGAGCGACGACTGGGCCCACGCCTACACGCGTGAAGTGGCAGCGTTCCCGGTCGCCAGCCTGCGCAAGAAGAAGTACTGGCCACCGGTCGGCCGCGCCGACAACGTCTACGGTGACCGCAACCTGTTCTGCGGCTGCGCGCCGATCAGCGATTACGAGTAATCACTGACCTGCCCTGGCATCGGTATCATTTGCGGCTCGATGCGAGCCGCAAGTGCGATGCCGGATGACGGCGGCGTTCCCGATTCAACCCGCGCCGTTCGCGCGTGGGCTGGCCGGGAACGCCGCTTTTTTCATTGGGTGCAATCGGTAACGCCGCCCCCGGTGCCTCCGCGCTGCCCTCGCCCTCGCCCTCGCCCTCTTCGAGCCGGAACCCGGCCACGGTGCGCGCCAGCGCGATGGCCTGCATCTGCAGCATGCGCGCGGCGCTGGCGGCTTCTTCGACCAGCGTGCAGTTCTGGCGCGTGACCTGGTCCATCTGCACGATGGCCTGACCGACACCATCCAGCTGCAGGGCCTGGCCATCACCGGCGGTCCCGAGACGGCCGACGATGTCTTCCACATCGCGCACCGAACTGGCGATGCGCTGCATGCTGCTTCCGGCCTGCAGCGCCCACTGTGTGCCCCCATCGATCTGCGCCACCGATTGCGCCACCACGGCGCGGATCTCCCGACTGGCCCCGGCCACCCGCCGCGCCAGCGCCCGCACCTCGGTCGCCACCGCCCCCAGCTCGACGGCGCCCATCGGCGCACGCGAGGCGTCCAGCGCCGCATTCAGGATCAGCGTGCCCGTCTCACTGGCGGCCAGTTCCAGATCATCGACGATTGCCACCACCTGCTGCGCGCTGCAGCGGTTCGACTCGAGCATCGTCAACAGGTGCAGGACGACACCGTCACCGTCCTGGGCGACGTCGCCGGCGCCCGCCGCCAGGCGGTTGGCGGCCCGCGCATCATCGGCGCCGTGGCGCACGTCGGCCGCCAGCGCCTGCAGCGCATGTTCGGTCTCGGCCAGCGCACCGGCGCGATAGACTGCGCGGCTGCCCAGGCTCAGGCTACCGAGCTTGATGTCGCGCGAGGCCGCGCCGATCGTGCGCGCTGCCTCGACGACCGTGCGCAGCATGCCGTTCAGATTGCGGATGCTCGCGTCGAGCAGGCGCGAGGTGTCGGCGATTTCGTCGCTGCCGTAGTCGCGCTGCTGGACCGTGAAGTTGCCACTGGCCAGGCTGCTGGCGGCCAGGCCGATGCCGCGGATCTCGCCGAGCAGAATGCGGCGCACGGCGAACGTGATCGCCAGCGACAGCGCAATCGCCAGCATCAGCAAGGCCGGCATCAGTATCGAAATCATGCGAAAGTCTGCCTTGGCGCTGGTGGCGGCCTGGCGCGACAAGGCGTCTTCGAGCGCGCCCAGGCTGGCCAGGCGCTGGTCTACCAGCGCGAACGCGGCTTCGGCCTTCTGCATCGCATTGGCGCTGATCGAGCCGTCCAGCGGCGCCAGCTCGATCACGTCGCGCACCGCAAGCGCGTAGCGGCGCTGCGCCTGCATGGCCTGCCCGACGTGGCGCCGCTCGGCGCCGGACAGTGCGCTTGCCGACAGCGCCGCCAGGCCAGCGGCGATGCGTCCGTGCTGCGCCAGGATGTCGCGCCGCAGCGGTTCGGTGCGCACCAAGGGAAAGCTGCCGCCCATCCAGCTCAGATAACGGTAGATGTCGGCATGCGCCTTGTGCGACTCGGTCCCCAGGCTGGCGGCGGCGCGCATGCTGGCGGCGCGCTGGCCGACGATCGATTCGAGCGAGTCGTTCTGGCGCGCCAGCGCGACATACGCCGCGCAGGACAGCACCAGCAGCAGCACGAGAACGGCGCCGGGCGCCAGCAGCAGCTTGGGCCCGATACGCAAGCGGCTCAGCATGACGCCCCCGACGGCGGCGCGGCTGAACGCGCGGGATGTGGCAATCGCATCATGGCATCCTCACTCAAGTTTTCTCTGCACCATTTCCTCAGTGCATTCACGAATGTACGTCGCGTCCTGCGCACTTCGTTTGTGATGGCGCAAATGCCGCCGGGCCACCGGGCGCTTAGCAACACCCTCTGTCATGAGCAATGTCCGCGCAATTGCCTCGCAGATACACCGTGCAGGCAGGGGCGCGCTACACTACGGGGATGAGAATGTTCGTTGTCCAGCCGCGCCACCTTCTGTTGCCGATCCTCTTCGTGCTATCGCTGCTTCTGCACCTGCTGGCGATCGTATGGCTCGATCCGCGGCCGACACCGCGCATTGCTGCCGCAGGCCCGCTGACCGTGACACTCGCCGGCGCCGGCGTGGCCACCGCAGCGTTACCGGTCGCTGCGCCATCCGTCCAGGCACCCGAGACAGCGCCGGCAACGCCTGCCCCCCAGCCACCTGCCCTACCAGCAAGCGAAGAGGCCGCGACCGCACCGGCTGCCGCCGCACCAGAGCCATCCACCGCCAGCGCGACGCTGCCCCGGCAAGACATCGGCCCACGCCAGCGGCCAAGCCAATACCGCACCGCATCGCACGACACGGTGCGCATCGATTACTGCGTCAGCGGGATCGAGGGCGGCAATGCGCATCTGGCGTGGGAAACGGATGGCAGCAGCTACCGCCTGGAACTCGAAGGAATACTGGGCGACTTCGTCAGCGAAGGTGGTCTGGACGATGCCGGCATCTCGCCGCGCACAGCGAGCGAGCGAGTGGGCACGGGCCAGGCGACCACTGTCTTCGACCGCGCACGCGGCCAGATCGTCGATGGCGTCACGGGCCACAGCGCGCAGCTGGTGCCCGGCAGCCAGGATGACGCATCGGTGCTGCTGCAATTGAGTGGTATTGGCCAGGCCGACCCGGATCAGCTGCGCAGCAAGCTGGCGTTCTGGATCGGCGGCGTGAATGGGGCACGGATGGTGTATTTCGATACTGCCGGCCCGGAACGTCTGGACACGGCCATCGGCACGCTCGACACGGTGCGTCTGGTGCGGCTGACCGACGACGGCGCGCCGCAGCTGGAAGTGTGGCTGGCGCCAGCGAAGGCCTGGCTGCCGGTGCAGCTACGCCTGACCGGCCCGGACGGCACAGTGCGCACCCAAACCGTCTGCGCACAGACGAATTAACCGCAGCGCGGAGAACGTAGGGTGGACGGCTGCGCCGTCCACGCGTTCAACCACCCGCGCCAACCAAAGACATCAAGCCAGCTTGACCGCGTGCTCACGCGTCGCGTGGAAGGTCAGCTTCGGCCAGCGTTCCTGCGTCAGGCGCAGGTTCACGCCAGACGTGGCCAGGTACGCCATATTGCCGGCTGCATCGTAAGCGACGTTGTGACCGAGCGAGGCCTCGAAGTCGGCCAGATTCTTCTTGTCTTCGCTCGACACCCAGCGCGCACTGCTGATGCTGGCGCTTTCGAACACGGCGTCGACGCCGTACTCGTTGAGCAGGCGGCTGGCAACGACTTCGAACTGCAGCACGCCGACCGCGCCCAGGATCAGTTCGCCACCCAGCACCGGCTTGAACACCTGCACCGCGCCCTCTTCGCCCAGCTGCTGCAGCCCCTTGTGCAACTGCTTCATCTTCAGCGGATTACGGATGCGCACCGAGCGGAACAGCTCCGGAGCGAAGTACGGAATGCCGGTAAAGCTGAGCATCTCGCCTTCGGTGAAGCTGTCGCCGATCTGCATATTGCCGTGGTTCGGCAAGCCGATGATGTCGCCGGCAAACGCCTCTTCGACCTGTTCACGGCTGGAGGCCATGAAGGTCACCACCGACGACAGCTTGACGTCGCGGCCCAGACGCAGGTGCTTGACCTTCATGCCTTTTTCGAAACGGCCCGAGCACACGCGCAGGAACGCGATGCGGTCACGGTGCGCCGGGTCCATATTGGCCTGGATCTTGAAGACGAAGCCGGAAAACGGCTGCTCGTCCGGCTTGACCGCGCGCACGGTGGCGTCGCGCTCGCGCGGCGATGGCGCCCAGTCGACCAGGGCCGACAGGATTTCACGGACGCCGAAGTTGTTGATGGCCGAGCCGAAGAAGACCGGCGTCTGCACGCCCGACAGGAAGCGCTCGAGGTCGAACTCGTGCGAGGCGCCGTGCACCAGCTCGACTTCCATTTTGAGCTGCTCGATCTCGAGCGGGAACATCTGGGCCAGACGCGGATTGTCGATGCCCTTGACGATCTCGAAGGCGCCGTCGGCTTTTTCTTCGCCCGCCTTGAACAGCATGATCTCGTCCTTCAGCAGGTGGTACACCCCGCGGAAGTTCTTGCCCATGCCAATTGGCCAGGTCACCGGCGCGCATTCGATCTTGAGCACCGATTCGACTTCGTCGAGCAGCTCGAGCGGATCGCGCGTTTCGCGGTCCATCTTGTTCATGAACGTGACGATCGGCGTGGCGCGCATGCGGCACACTTCGAGCAGCTTGATCGTCTGCGATTCGACGCCCTTGGCGGCATCGATCACCATCAGCGCCGAGTCGACCGCCGTCAGCACGCGGTAGGTATCTTCCGAGAAGTCCTGGTGACCCGGCGTGTCGAGCAGGTTGATGACGTGGTCGCGGTAATCGAACTGCATCACCGACGAGGCGACGGAAATGCCGCGCTGCTTTTCGATGTCCATCCAGTCGGACGTCGCATGGCGGCCACTCTTGCGGCCCTTGACGGTACCGGCCAGCTGGATCGCGCCCGAGAACAGCAGCAGCTTTTCGGTCAGCGTCGTCTTACCGGCGTCGGGGTGGGAAATGATGCCGAAGGTGCGGCGGCGCGCGACTTCACGCGCGATCGTGCCGGCCTGGCGGGTGGCGGCGACTTCAAGGTCGGTGCCTGCGCCGGACAGATCGTCGGCGCTGGAAATATCGGTGTCGTTGGCCATAATCGAGCCCAGTTGTGGACCTGTGACGGCCCGTGTCGGAAAACCCTCGATTTTACCGTCTCGGGCACGCGCCGTGTGAACAGAATACGGCGCGCGCCCGGGCAGGCGCAACGTGCGGCGTCAGTCGCGCACGCGGCGCCAGCCGGTGCGGCGGGCATCCTGGCTGGTGGCCGAGGTCACCTCGGACGTGATGGTGTCGCCCTTGGCGGTGGTGGTGACCATCTTCAGCGCGCCCGACGGCAGGCGCACGATGATGAAGCCCACGGCCGCCGCATCGCCCGACAGCAGCGAGCCGGCAATGTCGCCGATCTCGGCGCCGGTACCAGTACCGTTACCGGTGCCGATGCCGGCAGCATTGCCGGACACCGCGCGGCCGGTGCAGACATCCAGATGGTAGGCATAGCTCGATCCGCCCACGTTGCAGGCCGTCGACGACTGCGGCAGGTTGGTTACCACCGACAAGGTACCTGCGACGATCTTGGGATCGAGGTTGACCCGTTCGCCGGCGTTCTTGTCGAAGTCGATGAACCAGCCGGCCTTCGCGCCCAGATTGACGATCGCCCCGCCGACGGTGAAGCGGTTCGAGCGCGGCACCGATGGCGTTGCCGCGTTGTACGGCACGGTCTCGGTGAACTGGCGCTCCGAGAACGTGTCGGTGGCGCGCCATTTGGCATCGGCCACCGGCGTGCCGGTATCGGCCAGCACATACACACTCTGCTGGCTGACATCCTTGATGTCGATGTAGTCGAGCATGCGGCCGGTGCCGAAGGTCACGACGCGCCGCGTCGGCGACGCATCGGCCCCCTGCCCGGTCGTATCGACCTGGCACAGTGCCACGTCGGGCCGTGACGTGATCGGCTGGCCGGCGCCGGCACTGCCCATGCGCAGCCGCGCGACCTTGGCGCCGGTGAAATCGAAGCGCCACATCTGGCCGAAGTTGTCGCCCCCGTACAGGTAGGTCACCAGCGGATCGGTGTTCGGGTTGGCGGTGATCGCCGTGATCTTGGCCAGGCCGGACGGATCGGCCACGCCGCTGCCCGAGCCGATACCGCCCGAACCGGTCGTCAAGAGGCCCGTGTCGGCGTGGGTGATGTCCCGGTCACCCAGGTTCAGCACCTGCTGGCCGGTGGCGACATCGACCACGAACAGGATCCCCTTGCCGCTGCCGCCGGCCACGCCGTCCGCATCGGGAATATTGTTGTAGCCCGAGGTCAGGAAGGTGACCCAGCGCTGCTTGTCAGTGCCGTTGGCATCCTTGCCGTCCTTGATGGTGCCGAACTGCGGATTGCCGAACGTGAAGCCCATCTCGGGCTGGTGCAGCGGGCCAGCGCAGACCGTGGCATCGGCGCAGATTTCCCACAGCGGCGCCGGCGCATCGGGATCGGTGACGTCGAGCGCGTAGTAGCCGCGGCCGCCGGCATTCAGGCCCGCGACCAGGATCGTGCGCCAGGCGCCGTTGATCTGCACGTCCGCCAGTTCGGGCGAGCCGTCGACCGTGAACTGGTGCTCGGTTGCATAACCCACGCTGGCCTGGCGGTACAGCTTTTTCATCGTGATGCGCGGCATGTAGGCCCACATTTCGGTACCCTTGACGGCGTCGAACGCATGCAGCATGCCGTCATTGGCCGCGATGAACACGACCGGCTTGCGTCCGGTCTGGGCTGCCTTGTAGGCGTCGTAACCTTCGGCCACGTAGCTCTTGCGCGCGCCGCGCAGGTAGGCGGGCTTGGACGAGGCGATGTCGCCCAGCACGACCGGTTGCGCCGGCTTGTCCGGTTCGACCTCGGTCTCGCTCGGGGCGGAGTAGCCGCGCAGGATCACGTTGTTGGCATATTGCTGGTGGCCGCGCAGCCAGTTGACGATCGTTTCGCCATTGTTGACGATCGCCTGGTTCGCACTGTTCAGGTTGGCGCATTGCGACATCAGCGAGCACTTGTTGGCGAACCAGGCGCGGTCGGCGCCCATGTCCGCGTACACCAGATCCTTGCGGGTGCCACTGACGGGATCGCGGTACCAGATCGTGCGCGTGTCGCTGGCGGCGCCCACCTGCTGGCCGACGGTCCAGGACGAGCTCCAGATCACCTTCTTCACGACTTCGCCAGTCACCGGGTCGAGCACCCGCTTGGCCAGGTTGCCGGTCCACTTCACCGTGGTGAACGTCGACGAGAAGATGTCGGCGTCGTCCTGCGTGATGTTCGGCGTCGAGGTGGCTGCGGACGCCGCTGCGCCGGTGGCCTGGCGGATGTCGTTCAGGGCCTCGTTCAGCCCTTCGACCACCTGCTGCGGATCGGACGCAGCAAAGTACTTGCCGCCGCCATTGATCGCCGCGTGCCACAGGTCGTCCACGCGCGACTGGTACGTGTCCGACAGCGCCACCTTGTCGACCACCGGGTCGGGCCAGCGATACACGCCGTCAGTCGTCCACGGACAACCGGCGCCTACCTTGTTGATAATGTTATCGAGGTCGCCGCCCGGTTCGCGCGCGGTATCGTACTTCGGCTCGTACGTCATGACGCCATCCACGCCCAGTCCCAGGCCATAGGTGCGCATGTGCAGGCGCTTGTTGCGGTTGCCGGCCACGACCCCGTCGTCGCCTTCGAGCTCGGGGCGCAGCGAATTGTCCTTGGCGACCGGGGCACGCGTGTTGCGCCCGCCGTTGTACCAGTACAGCGCGACATCGGCCAGCGACGGCTTGCCTTGAGCGCTGCTGTCGACGCAGCCGGTGTCCTGGGTACAGAAGCGCGCCGGATCGTCCTTGTTGTCGTTGTTGACGACGTCGGTGACGGTGCCACCGTTCCAGTAGCCGTCGGTCGTGACGAACGTGAAGTTCTGCTGGCAGGGGAATTCGATCACTTCGGCGCCCTGCGCCTGCTTGAAGATCCCCTTGTTGGCAAACATATTGCCCATCTCGTTCAGCGCCAGCCGCACCGGCGTGCCGCCGGCACTGTTCATTTCATACAGCGCCTTGTACCAGGCGGTGCGATCGCCCCCGGTGAACGACTTCGGATACAGGATCTGGTCGTTGCCCATGTACTCGGTCTGGTTGGCGGCGCGCTGCAGGCCCACCAGGCCCACCTTGTAGTCCTTGTCCAGCGGCTGGAACGCATGGCCCACGGCCGTCTTCATCATCTGGTTGCGCGACTTGTAATAGGCATACCAGTTGGCGAAGTTGGTCATTTCTTCGTCGTAGGTGCAGGAGGTCTCGGCCCGGCAATCGGTGCGTGCCTCGGTGCGTGGATAGGCATCGCGCGTGGCCACGATGTCGGTGCGGGTAAACACGCCGGTATCGACGCCGGACACCGACGTCGGCACCTGGTCGGTCACGGCCGCTGTGGCGGTGAACGCAAGCGAAGCGCGGTTGTTGATCGCGCCAATGGTGGCAGCCGTCCCTTTGGCCGACAGCGGACCCACCAGGCACAACGCGGTCGACGGCGCCGCCGCGCACTGCGGCGTGATGCCGTTGCCGCCGGCGTAGGCCTTGACGGTACCGCCAGTGCCAATTTCGGTGACGAGCTGCGTGACGATCTGCGCGGCCGAGCCCCTGCGCGTCAGTTGGATGCCGCGACTGAACCAGGTCTGGTTGGCAAAACTCAGATTGGTCAGCACGCTGCGCGTGCCATCACCGGCGGTGCCGCTGAACTGCAGCAGCGCCGTGACGCGGGCACCCGATTCGACGATCAGTTCTTCGGCCGTGCGGCTGCCTTCCCTGACGACCTGGCAGCCGTTCTTGTCGGACGTGCGCGGGCAGGCGATGGGAAACACGGCCAGCATGTTTGCCGCCGGGAGCGTGATGCCAACGTCGGAACAGGCTCGCACCGTGCCTGACGCAGACGACAAGCAGGCATCGAACGGCCGTGCCAGTCCCATTTTTGCATTGATCGACTTGGCCAGCGCGACCGCCAGGGCAATCTGCTCGGCTGGCGTGTTGGTGCCGCCCGTCACAATCATGGCGCCGTTGGTGATTTCCTGCAGACCGGCCACGCTCGCCGACGTGACCTTGGTCAGCGTCAGCGTGCTGTCGGACCCGGAATTGTTGATGGTGATCGTGCTGTACCAGTTGACCGGGCGGTTCGGGTCACCAAAGCGCGGGTATTTGTAGTTGCCCACGTACTTGGCCTGGCAGTTGGTCAGGCTCGTGCTGTCGCACCAGCGCACCGGCGCCGGCTTGCTGTAGGTGGTGTTGGGCGCAACGGCGTTCACGGCAGTCGATACGCAGCTCTGGAGCTTGTTGTCCTTGCAGTATTCGTTGACGTTGAGCCGGTAGTAATAGGTGTTGCCGGTGACGGGGTTCGGGCTGGTGTAGGTGCGGTTCGGATACGTGTAGCCGATCACGTTGCGGCGGCATTCGCCGGTACTGTCGCACCATTCCAGATCAGGAAAGCCCGTCACCAGATTGGTCTTTTGCGAGGATGCTCCGGCCAGGTCCCGGTACTCGAGGCTGAAGCCGTCGGTGGTGACGTTCGTCCAGCCACTGGTCGTGGCCCGGTTCTGCTCCGGGTACGAGGTCTGGTCGGCCTTCACCGGTGGCTTGTAGCGCATGTCCGGGTTGTAGTACTGGCGGTTGAACTGCGGCGTGTGATACGGCACGTCGCCGACCGCGCATTCGCGCAGGCCAAGGGCCAGCGTGCTGCTGGCGCGGCAGGTTGTGTTGTCGTTGACGTAGTCCGGCGTGTACGTGTACGCCATCGAACCGGAATCGTCGTACAGCAGCATCAGGTTCGGCTTGACCGTCCCGCTGCCGGTCAGGCTCATCAGGGGCATGGATGCCAGCGAGGTCGGCCCCGCCAGTGCCGGTGTGGCGCCGAGCCCAAGGGACAGGGCCAGCAGCGCCAGGATGGTGGTAAGAGACTGTTTCATGCGATATCCATTCGAACGGCGGTACGCGGGGGCCATCAGGCGCCGATCAGCACGACCATCTGGTTGATCACGTTACCGCCACGCGCACCATCGAGGCGGGCGGTAATGACATAGTGCAGCTGCGGCGAACTGGCATACGCCGGCGCATCGGACGCCAGGCTCTCGCCGATCGCCACGGTCGTGCCGAGCTTGACCGTGTTGGCGGCGGTCTGGACGCAGCTGTTCTTCGGATTGGGGTTATTGAAAGGCCCGGCCGCCTTGCACAGGCGGTGGATCACGTACTTGATCTTGTTGCCGTCGGCATCCTGCAACTCGACGCTGCCTTTCCAGAACGCGCTGTCGCGCGGGGTCAAGGCCGTGTCTTTCATGCTGGCGACATAGCCCTTGCCGGCATTGTCGGCATCGAGGTCGGACCGCTTGGCAATCGCCGTTTCGCGCAACCACTGGAACCCCGTGTGCAGACCCAGGTCGACGGCCCGGCTGAGCGTGGCGTCGTAGGCCAGGTTGGAGGCGGCCAGCGTCGTGGTATTGCTTGAGCGCAGCAGGTAGATGCTGGTCACCAGCATGACCAGCATCATGATCAGCATGACCGGCAAGGCAACGCCGCGCTGGCGGCGTGAAACGATTCGGAACGTCATGCGGTTGGCCTCCAGCTTGCGTTGCGCAGCGGCACGACGGACTCGAACGCGCGGTAGCGATAGCATTTCCAGTCGATCGGGTCGTCCTTGACACCCAGGTCAAGCGTGACCGGCACCGCGTCGATGCCGCTTGGCTGGTCCGTTTCAAACACTTTCAGCGCTTCGGTCGTGGTGCTGCAGGCGCCGCCACTGGCCGGACGCTCGGGGCGCTTGTTGCGGGCCACCACGGCAATGCGCAGCGCGGCAATGCGCTGGTAGTCGCCCGCGCCACCCTTCACGCCATCGCCGTCGGCATCGATCATGGTGTTGGACCATTCACGCACCTGCATGCCCAGCTCCGGATCGAAGGCGGCCACGGCGCGCGTGTCGAAGCCGTACTGGGCTTTGAGAGAGACGATATTGTCGGCCACCGCCTGCGCCGTTGCGCCGCTGCTGCCGAGATTGGTCGCGCGCAGGCGCAGCACGCCGCCATCGACCAGCCAGGTGTGGAACGGCAGATTGGCAGCGCGGCCCAGATTGAACACGCGGGTGGCGCTGCCCGGGAACGTACGGCCCAGTTCGCCCGTGTTGAAGCGATCGGTCGTGCTGGCAAAGCCGATCGATGGCGCATCCTGATTCAGCGTCGAGATCTGCGCCAGCGCGCATTGGCCCACGCTGTCCTCGGGCGCCGCCACGATCACGTCGCCGACGGCAAAGCCATAGGGCGTGCGGTCCAGGGCAATCTGGTTGCCGCCGTTGTAGTTCGTGGTCAGGCGCACGGTGGCCGTGCCGCTGGTCGCGCTGCCTGAGTACAGCGTGAGCTGGTCCGGCCCGGCGTTGCCATGCACGATCACGGCGGCCGCCAGCGGGTGGACGGTCGCGGCGCCGCGCAGGGCCGACGTCATCGTGAACGCCTTGCTGTCGTTGAAAATGGTGTCGCACCCGGCCAGAATCGGGTCATTCAGGCCGTAACCGGCCTGCTCGGCATCGGCGCTGATCGAGAACATCGCCATCATCCCGTTCTGCATCGATTCGGAGCCGCCCAGCGCGCCATCCTTGTTGCTTTCGGAATCGGTCATCATGCGGGTGGCGAACATCACGGCCAGCAAGCCGATCACGATGCTGACCATCAGTTCGACCAGCGAGAAGCCGGCTGCCCGTCGCAGTGCGGGTTGTGTGCGCATGCTCATGCCGACCTCGACAGGTAGGTGACGATCCGGTGCCGGTTCTGCTGCGCCGTCTCGTTGCGGCGCCAGCGGATTTCCACTGCCACCGCCGTGCGCTTCGTCCCGGCGGCCGGGGTGACGGCGACGATGACGCTGGCATTGGGCAGGTGCTCCGCCAGCGCTGCATGCCAGTCCTGCAAGCGCGCGCCGGGGGTGGCGTTTGCGGCGACCGCATAGTCGCTCAGATGGTCAAGGTCGTTATTCATCACGCCGATCAGTTCATTCGCAGCGATGGTCGCTTCGGCGCGCATGCTCGCTTCGGCCAGCGCGGCCTGCGAATTGACTTGCAGCCCGAGCGTGCCGATCAGGCCGATGGCCAGGATCAAGATTGCGATCAGTGCTTCGAGCAGCGCGACGCCGCGCTGGCCGGCATACCCGGGGCGACGCGGCATCATGGGCACCGCCGCGAGTCGCCTGGGTCCGCCGCGGGCCGGCAGGTCACGACCGCCCCGGCCAGCGTCACGACGACGGCGCTGGCGGGAAAGGCGTCGCCGCCCCCGGCCGGCGTCAGGTCCAGCCGCGTCAGTGATGGCTTGGACGTGTCGATCCAGCCCAGCGCCGTGAAATAGGCTGTGTCGGCGTCGCCATCGGGCGTGACGGTCAGCGCCGAGGCGCGCGGCAGCGACGCTGCGCTGCGAAACACGGAACTGGTCTTGACGGCGCCGCCGTCGGGGGCAACCGCCGGCTTGTCGACGTCCGACCAGCGCGAGCTGGCCGCCGTGCAATCATCCGCCGCCGTCGGGAAGCAGACGTCGGCCTGCCAGTTGCGCTGGCCGCTTTGTGCATTCTCGGTAAACACCAACCGGCTGCGCGCGTTGTTCGCGAGCGCCAGGCTGCGCGCCTGCGTGTAGCCCTCGGCATAGAACTGGGCGGCGCCGGTACTGGTGGTGGCGCCGAGCCAGCTGCGCATGTTCGGCACGCCCACCGCCATCAGGATGGCAAAAATGGCCAGCACGACCATGGTTTCGACCAGCGTGAAGCCGGCACGGCGCACGACGCGGAGCCTGGCGCTCATTGGGTGCACGAGCCGTCCTTCCGGTCGACCCAGCAATTGTCTTTCTTGGTCCAGCCGGCCGGCACGCCAGTGGTGGCGCGCTTGCCGGACTGGTCCAGCGTATAGACGAAGCTGGCAGCGGCAGCCCGGCCGGTGGCAGTCAGCAGGTAGCCGCTGACGTCGGCGTTCTCGAGCTTGTAGGTAAAGTTGGCGGTCGCAGCCGGCACCTGGCTGAATTTGTCGTAGGTGCGGTTGTTGGACCAGAACTGTTCCAGCTTCGGCTGCGTGGACGCCAGCGCGCTGTGGGCTTCCACCAGCCGCGCGCGCGTGATGTAGCTGGTATAGGACGGCATGGCGATTGCGCCAAGAATGCCGATGATCGCGACGACGATCATGAGTTCGACGAGGGTAAAGCCGGATGGACGCTGCTGCATGGGGTTGCTCCTGGCCGAAAATGCATCGGTAATGTTTCCAGAAGGAATGATAACCCGGCTTCCTGTCATTTCCCTGAGGAAAGGCTGACAAAACGCTGACAAGTGCGCAGATTGGCGTTTTTTATCGGGATGAGTTTGTTCGCCTGACACCAAAACGCACGACGACGTGCGTGCCGCCGTCCTGGGCATCGGCCAATTGCACCGAACCACCGTGTGCCAGCGCGATGTCGCGCACGATCGCCAGCCCCAGCCCGCTGCCGGTGACCGTGTCATCGAGCCGCACGAAACGTTCGAATACGGCGGCCCGGCGCGCGGCGGGAATACCCGGGCCGGAATCGACCACGAAAAACTGCGTCGCCCCGCCATCCACACCGCAGCCGACCGTCACCTGCCCGCCTGCGGGCGTGTAGCGCAGCGCGTTGTCGACCAGGTTGTCAATCAGATCGCGCAGCTGGAAGGCATCACCGGTCACCGGCGCCGGTGCCAGTTCGAAACCCAGGTCGATCCCCTTGCGTGCCGCCTTGTCGACGAAGAACTGGATCGATTCCTGCACCAGCAGCGACAGGTCGAGCGGGGCAACATGGTCACCGGGCCGCCCTTCCCTGGCGCGTGCCAGCGCCAGCAGCTGATTGACCTGGCGGATCATGCGCTCGTTGGCCACGCCCATCATGCCGAGGGAATGCAGCGTCTCGGGGTCGCCCGCATGGCGCGCATGCAGCCATTCGAGCTGTAGTTGCACGCCGGCCAGGGGCGTACGGAGCTGGTGCGCCATATCGGCCAGAAAGTCGCGCTGCGCCCGCGCGCCGGTCTCGACCTTATCGAGCAGGTCGTTGAAGCCACTGACGACCGGCGCGATCTCAAACGGCACGCCGTCGGTGGGAATGGGCGCGAGGTCGTCCGGCCCACGCCTGGCCAGCTCGGCGCGGATGCGCGCCAGCGGCTGCAAGCCATTGCCCACCGAGAGCCAGACGACGCCGACCAGCGTGATCGTGCCCAGCGAGACCAGCACCACAAGCGAGCGCACGATGGCGGCGCGCACGTCGAGGCGCTGACGCAGCGTGCGGGCCACGCCGATGTGACGCAGTCCCGTCGGCGTGGCCACGGCCAGCGCAACGACGCGCACGGGCTCGCCGTCGACCTCGGCATCGTACGGCGGCGCGCCGGAACGCAATACGGGAAAACCCGGGGTTCCGGCACGGGTCCGGCCTGCGGCGTCGCGCACGACGAACCAGGCGCGCTCGCCCGTCGTCGCGGCGGCGACCGGTGGCAGGGAGACGGTACCGCCGGCCGCCACGCGTCCGGCGATGGCGCTCGCGGTATCCGTCAGGCCAGCGTCGAAGGCAACCTGGGCCGGCGTCCAGGCCAGGCCCGCGACCAGCGCAGCCAACACGAGATTGACGAGCAGAATCGGCCCGAGCAGCCATTTCAGCAGGCGCAGGCGGATGCTGGTCATCGGCAAGAACGCGTCACGCGGCCGCTTCGAGCAGGTAGCCGAAGCCGCGAATAGTGCGGATCGCCACGCCGGCGCCGTCGAGCTTCAAGCGCAGGCGTGACACGTAGACTTCCACGGCATTGGGCGTCACATCGTCGCCCCACGGCAGGATGGCGTCGATGATCTGCTGCTTGGAGACGACGCGCCCGGCATGCTTCAGCAGGTAGTCGAGCACACCCCATTCGCGTACCGACAGGTCGATCGTGCCCTCGCCGACGCGCGCGCGGCGGGTGGCGCTGTCCAGGCTCAGGCGGCCGAGGGTCAGGACGGACGATGGCGGCGCGTGGCGGCGCGCCAGCGCGCGGATGCGGGCAACGAGTTCTGCAGTGGCGAACGGTTTGACCAGATAGTCGTCGGCGCCGGTTTCCAAACCCCGCACGCGGTCTTCGACGGCATCGCGCGCCGTCAGCAGAAGCACCGGGATGGCGCCGCCGCGTGCACGCAGGCGACGCACGACCTCGAAGCCATCGATACCGGGCAGGCCGATGTCGAGTACGGCGACGTCGAAGTTAGCGTCAGAGATAGAACTAAAAGCCGAATCGGTACGCTGCAGGGCAGCGTCGGCGGCGAGGCCATCGCACACCAAGTGAACCGTCATGTCCTGCGCGTGGAGAGCGCGTACGAGACCGTCGGCGAGTACCGCGTCGTCCTCGACAAGTAATATATGCAGTCCGCTCTGCAACCCGGTTCGCAGCCCCATTTGTAGGAATATCCTGTTTTGTGGTCAGTGAACATCACCGCCGGCACCCCGAATTATGCGATATTTTTTGTTTCCGTAACAAAATATACCGTCTTTTTGGGGTAAAACAGGCATTTCTCCCAGTAGGACTGGACTGACACGTGATGATGCTTGCAACCTACACCGGGGCGACTACATGTCTTATGTGCGGCAACAGACGGTAGACGTAAAGTACACCCATCGCGACGAGGTAAGCACCATACGCCTCCTGAGTCGCTCCTGACGCACGATTGACCTAAGAGGACATAACATGAACAACACTCAACTTGCTGGTATCACGCAAAAAGCAAAAAGCCAGAACCCTGCCACGAGTGAGGCACTGAAGTCCCAGGTCAAACCGATCGTCAGCTACAGCGGCACGCAACAGAACGAATTGCTGGCAGCACTGCCACGCCAGGATCTGGAAGAAATGTTCGACCATCTCGAGCTGGTCGCCATGCCATTCGGTAAAGAACTGTTCGAGTATGGCAGCAAACTGGAATACGTGTATTTCCCGACAACCGCAATCGTGTCGCTGCTGTATGTGATGGAAGACGGCGCTACCACCGAGATCGCTGTTGTCGGTCACGAAGGCGCAGTCGGCGTGTCGCTGTTCATGGGTGAGCGCGCTACCTGCTCGGCCGTGGTGCAAAGCGCCGGTTACGGTTACCGCCTGCGTACCCAGTATCTGCGTGACGCTTTCAACCGCGGCGGCGCCCTGCCACAACTGCTGATGCGCTACACCAACGCCCTCTTCGCCCAGATGGCACAGAACGCGGTTGGTGGCCGTCACAGCTCCATCGAACAGAAGCTGTGCCGCTGGTTGCTGGACCGTCTGGACCGCTCGGCAAGCAACGAGCTGAAAGTGACCCAGGAACTGATCTCGATCATGCTGGGTGTGCGCCGCGAAAGCATCACTGCTGCCGCTGGCAAACTGCAGGACGAAGGCCTCATCCAGTATCGCCGCGGTAACATCACCGTGCTCGATCGTGCTGGCCTGGAAGACTACGCTGGCGAATGCTACAAGGTCGCCAAGTCGGAATATGACCGCCTGCTGTCGGATGTTGCACGCTAAGTTGTCGAGTTAGTTCTCAACCCGGATTCGCTGCCCTCTGTGGCAGCGATTCTTGTTTATCCGGCCCTGTTGTCTGCATCAGGGCCGGCGTCGAGTAAGAACCTTCCCCCACCGCATTACCATCCGGCGCTACTGTCGGAATCCAGGCGCGAACACACGTGCCCACGCCGTTCACCCCCCGCTCCACCACCAGCGTTCCACCCAACAGCAAAGCACGCTCGCGCATGCCAAGCAATCCGTGCGACTTGGTACCAGCCAGCATGCTTTGCGGGATGCCAATACCATCATCGGTAATTTCCAGCCCCCATCCTGACGGTTCACGTGTCAGATTAACGATGACATTGCGCGCCTTGGCATATTTGGCGATATTGTTCAGCGCCTCCTGCGTGATGCGGAACAATGCAATCGCTTGTGTAGGACCAGCCTCATCTACTTCTGCATCGATCAGCGCATCGCAGTCGAGCGATGTCACACGCCCATAATCGGCGCAGTAACTCTGGAGCGCCGCTGACAGACCCATATTGTCCAGCAGACTGGGGCGTAGATTCTCGATGATGCGGCGCTTGAGTTGTACCGTGTCGACCAGCGTGCGGCGCGCGCGGCCCAGCTTGTCTGTCAACTCGGGCTCGCTCGCGCGCAAGCGCTCGATGACTGTGGCCAGGTCAATGCCGATCGCCGTCAGATTGGCACCCATCTCGTCATGCAGTTCACGCGCCAGCCGGGATTTCTCTTCTTCCGACACGCGGATCAGATGGCGTGACAGCACTGCCAATTGCGCGGTGCGTTCCGCCACAATATGTTCAAGACCATCGTTGGTCTGCTGCAGCGCATGTTCGGCATACAACCGCGCAACGAACGAGCGCTGAATCAGCTTATAAAAAAGCAGGAGAACGATGATGGCCGCGACGTTGATGCCAACGCCAAATAACGCGGCGTGCCGGTATTGCTGATAGAAGCCGGCCGTGCGCGATTTGAGCAGCTCATTCTGTTCGCGCGTCATGATCACCACTTGCAAGCGGATTTCGTCCATCTGCGCACGGTCGTCGGCAACGGCAGCAATGGCAACGATATCTGCCAGACCACCCTGCCGGAACACGTCGAGCGATTCATGCAGCAACGCGAGTTTGCGCTGAATCAAAGTTTGAAGTTGCGCGAGGTTTTTTGCTTGGGATGGATTGTCGGCGAGCAGCGCGTCCAGCGACCGGAACTGGGCATTGATTTGCTGAGGGGCGCCCCGCAGCGGACCGAGATACACCTCGTCGTTCGACAGAAAATAGCCACGCAGGCTCGTTTCGGCATCGGTAACGATCAGGTTCAGATGCTGCAGCTCGTCGGACACTTGGGCCGTGCGCGCCTGCAGTGCATTGGCGGCACGCAAATCATCGAGATTGCGCAGCAAAAATACGCCATTGACCACGAGCAGCACCACACACACCAGGCACAGCAACGACTTGTGGAGGGGCAGACTGCGGACCGGGCGTGTGGCCAGGGTGGTTGAAAAATACATCCAGACATCCTTTCACGCTGACAACGCGGCCTCGCATTCTACCTGCAAGGACGAGTTGCTGCGCCGCAAAATGACCTGACGTAACTATTTGTTGCATCTGACGCGCAGCAGCTGGATTCGCACTGTCCTGCACACCAATGACAAAACGCGCCGAAGCGCGTTGTAGGATGAAGCCGATATGAACAACCGCCGCGCTCTTAGTCGAGCAGATTGTTCTTCATTGCGTAATAGGTCAAGTCCGAATTGGACTGCAAGCCCATTTTTTCCATAATGCGGGTGCGGTAGGTCGATACCGTCTTGATCGACAGCGACAATGCATTGCCGATATCGGACACGGTCGCGCCTTTCGCCAGCCGCAGGAACACCTGGAATTCGCGGTCAGACAGCTCAGTATGCAGTGCCGTGTTCGGGTCGCGATCGAAGCTTTGTGCCAGCAACTCGCCCACTGTCGACGACACGTAGCGCCGACCCTGGAACACGGTCCGCACGGCTGTCTTGAGTTCGTCCGCTTCGCATTCCTTGTTCAGGTAGCCATTTGCGCCCATCTTGAACAGGTTCAGCGCATATTGCTGCGCTGGATAACCCGACAGGATCAGTACAGGGAGATTGGGCTGGCCCTGGCGGATGGTGCGCAGGATGTCGATGCCGCTCTGATCGGGCATGGCGATATCGAGCAACAGCACATCGCAAATCTCGCGGCGTGCGATATCAAGGGCCTCGCGGCCCGTTGCGCCTTCAGCCACGACTTCAAAGTCGCCCGACGACGAAAAAATCTGCTTGAATCCTGCTCGTACTATCTGGTGATCGTCACAAATGGCAACGCGTATCATTGTCTTCCCTTAAATTTTCCTTGCGCAGGAAAGTGCCGGATCTGCTCCGCCCGGTTGATGCGTGTCATTCAGCATCGCGCGAGTGACATTTTAACACTCCCCGGCCTGCCTTCAACAGGGTACGAATGCCTGAGTGATCAAACCTGCGTGCTTGACCCGGCGACGACCCGCTGCCTGCGGGGTCGCGCGACCCGGCGCAGTCTGGTACGGCGAACCTGCCGAAGGCTTGAGTTGGTGGCCAGCGCTACGGCGCTGGCCGCGATCCATGCTTGAGCAGATCGAGGATGTCCAGCAAACCGGCGCGCAACTTGTCGCCATCGATGGACGGTGGAGTATCGCGCAAGCGCTCTTCGTCGAGCTCGGCCACTACGACAGCCCGATGGTCGAGCCGGTTACGTGCGCCGCTGATCGTGAAGCCTTGCTCGTACAGCAATTCGCGGATGCGCCGGATCAGCAGCACTTCGTGGTGCTGATAATAACGGCGGTTGCCACGACGCTTGACGGGCTTGAGCTGGGTAAATTCCTGCTCCCAGTAGCGCAGCACGTGCGGTTTGACGCCGCACAGCTCACTGACTTCCCCAATCGTGAAATAACGCTTGGCCGGGATCGGTGGCAGCACGGTCAGTTCGGTCTTAATCGGTCGATCGTTCATCGTTTATTCAAGCTGCGCGCGCCATCGAACCCGAGCCCGCATTGCCCGGCCCGGCTTCTTCCACCATGGCCTTGAGCTTCTGGCTGGCGTGGAACGTCACGACGCGGCGTGCCGTAATGGGAATTTCTTCCCCGGTTTTCGGATTGCGGCCGGGCCGCTGCGGCTTGTCGCGCAGCTGGAAATTGCCAAAGCCCGACAGCTTGACGGCTTCGCCCCGCTCGAGTGCATTGCGGATCTCGTCGAAGAAGGTCTCGACCATGTCTTTGGCTTCGCGCTTGTTCAGCCCGACCTGCTCGAACAGCAGTTCGGCCAGCTCGGCCTTGGTGAGCGTGGGCAATGACTGCTCTGCCTCTTTACGCACGCGCGCCACCAGCATTGCACGATCCAGGTCGGCCACGAGGGCTTCCTGGAACACGGTCGAATCAACGTCGTTATTGTTAATTTTGAGGCCCTGCCCGTAAGTCAAACGATGCCGCAGCGACAGCAACACGGCTTGTGACCAGTATGCTGTCAGCCTGGAGATGCATATTATGCACGCAGCTTCGCGTTCAGTTTGGTTGAAGCAGTGGCGAGCACCGCCGCCATGATGGCGTCGACCGCATCGTCCTGCAGTGTCGATTGAGTATCTTGCAAGCTAAAGCGGAAAGCAAGGCTTTTTTCATCCGCCTCCAGACCCTTGCCGCGATATTCATCAAACAAAACAACGGCTTGCACGATCTTGCCCATAGGATTTACCGCGATTTCAGCAGTGAATGCATCCATTAAAGACTGGGCCGGCACGTCCTGTTTGACCACCAGTGCCAGGTCACGCGTGGCGCCCGGGAACTTGGAAATCTCGGCATACACCGGCACGATACGACCGCGCAAGGCTTCAGCATCGACCTCGAACACGACCGGCGCTTGCGGCAGATCATACTTTTGCAGCCAGCGCGGGTGCAGCTCGCCGATCACGCCGATCTGCTGGTCGTCGAGCATGACGGTGGCCGAGCGACCCGGGTGCAGCGCCGGATGCTCCGCCTTCGCAAAACGCAGCTGGCGCGGCGCGAACAGCGCTTCGAGATCCGCTTTCAGGTCGAAGAAGTCGACGGCGCGCGTGGCGACGTCCCATTGTTCGTCGAGTGCCGGGCCGTAGGCAATCGCGGCGACGCGCTTTGGCTGGTCGTAACCGGCCACCGTCAGCGGGCCATCCATGACCGACGCGTTGCGCTTGAACACGCCGCCGACTTCGAACGCGCGCACGCGGCCGGCCTTGCGGTTGATGTTGTAGCGCACGTTGGCGACCAGGCTGCCGATCAGCGACGAACGCATCACGCTGAGCTGGCTGGCAATCGGGTTCTGCAGGCGGATCGGCTCGAGGTTACCGGCGAAATCCTGTTCCCACGTGCTTTCGACAAAACTCATGTTGACCACTTCCTGGAAACCCAGGTCGGCCAGCTGATGGCGGATCGCAAACAGCGAGCGGGTGTTTTCCGGCTCGATCAGCATCGCGCTCGGCGCGGTGGGCGGCCGGGTCGGAATGTTCTCGAAGCCATACACCCGCGCGACTTCTTCGATCAGGTCTTCCTCGATCTCGATGTCGAAGCGGTAGGTCGGCGCCGTCACGTGGAACACGCCTTCTTCTTGCACGAAGCCCAAATGCAGGCGCGTGAAGATGTCGGCGATCACGGCGTCGGTCAACGGCACGCCGATTACTTGCGCGGCGCGCGCCGTGCGCAGCACGACCGGCGTACGCACCGGCAGGTTGACGATCTGGTCGTCGATCGGGCCAACCTTGCTGTCCGGCGTGCCGCAAATATCAATCAGGAGCGCCGTGATGCGCTCGAGGTGCTCGGGCACGGTTGCGTAGTCGACGCCACGCTCGAAGCGGTGCGCGGCATCGGTCGAGAAATTGAAGCGGCGGGCACGGCCCTGGATGGCGTTTGGCCACCAGAATGCCGCTTCCAGGTAGATATCGGTGGTGTCGAGCGAGACGGCGGTGGAATCGCCACCCATGATGCCGGCCAGCGATTCGATCTGCTGTTCATCGGCAATCACGCCGACCCACTCGTCGACCGCAACGGTGTTGCCATTCAAAAGCTTGAGGGATTCGCCAGTTTTGCCCCAGCGCACGTCCAGGCTGCCGTGGATCTTGGAAAGGTCGAACACGTGCGACGGACGGCCGACTTCGAGCATCACGTAGTTGGAGATGTCGACCAGGGCCGAGACCGAGCGCTGGCCGCTGCGTTCCAGGCGGCGCTTCATCCATTCCGGCGTGGCCGCGCGCGCATTCAGGCCGCGAATTACGCGGCCGGCGAAACGGCCGCACAGGTCCGGCGCCGATACGTTCACTGGCAGGATTTCATCGCTGTTGACCGCCACCGTGCGGGTCGGCTCGAGCGTCAACGGGGCGCCGGTCAGCGCCGCCACTTCACGCGCGACGCCCAGCACGGACAGGCAATCGGCCTTGTTCGGCGTGAGCTTGATCGTGAACTTCAGGTCGTCCAGGCCCAGGAAATCGCGAATACTCTGGCCCACCGGCGCATCGGCCGGCAGTTCCATCAAGCCATTGCTTTCTTCGGAGATGCCCAGCTCTTTGCTCGAGCACATCATGCCCTGCGACTCGACGCCGCGCAGCTGGCCCACCTTGATTTCGAACGGCTTGCCGTCGGCGCCCGGCGGCAGCACGGCGCCGGCTTTCGCGCAGATCGCTTTCATGCCGGCGCGTACGTTCGGCGCGCCGCACACGATGTTGAGCAAGGTGCCGGTGCCGACATCGACCTGGCACACGTTCAGACGGTCGGCGTTCGGGTGCTTGACCACTTCCTTAACCTCGGCCACGACCACGTTCGAGAACGGTGGCGCAACTGCTTCGACCTCTTCCACTTCGAGGCCCGACATGGTGAGAAGATGGGATAGCTCATCTGAATTGATCTGCGGATTGACGATCGAGCGGAGCCAGTTTTCGGAGAATTGCATAATCTTTGTGCCTCAGCGTCGAATTAATTGAACTGCTTCAGGAAGCGCAGATCGCCTTCGTAGAACAGGCGCAAATCACTGATTCCATAACGCAGCATCGTCAGGCGCTCGAGGCCGGAGCCGAACGCGAAGCCGATGAATTTTTCCGGGTCGAGCCCGAAGTTGCGCACCACCGTCGGGTGCACCTGGCCGGCGCCCGAGACTTCGAGCCAGCGGCCCTTGAGCGGACCGGAGCCGAACGCGATGTCGATCTCGGCCGACGGTTCGGTGAACGGGAAATACGATGGGCGGAAGCGCACTTGCAGGTCGTCGGTCTCGAAGAAGGCCTGGACGAAGTTCAGGTACACGCCCTTGAGATCGGCGAAGCTGATATTCTCGCCAATCCACAGGCCTTCGACCTGGTGGAACATCGGCGAGTGGGTCGCGTCGCTGTCGACACGGTAGGTACGACCCGGCGCGATGACCTTGATCGGCGGCGTGTGCGTGCGGGCATAGCGCACCTGCATCGGACTCGTGTGCGTGCGCAGCAGCAGCGGCTTGCCGGTGCTGTCGTTGCCGTCGATATAGAAGGTGTCCTGCATCGAACGGGCCGGATGGTTCTCCGGGCTGTTCAGTGCCGTGAAATTGGTCCAGTCGTTTTCGATCTCGGGGCCGTCGGCCACGTCGAAACCGATGGAGCGGAAGATCTGCTCGACACGCTCCCAGGTGCGCATCACCGGGTGGATGCCGCCCTTCGAGCGGCCGCGGCCAGGCAGCGTCACGTCGATGGCTTCCATGGACAGGCGCGCCTGGAGCTGCGCCTCGGCGAGCGCATCGCGGCGCGCGGTCAATGCCTGTTCGATTTGTTCTTTGGTGGCATTGATCAGGGCGCCCTGCGCCTTGCGCGCATCGGGATCGAGCTTGCCCAGACCCTTCATCAGGTCGGTCACCTGGCCGGTCTTGCCCAGGTACTTGGCTTTCGCATTTTCAAGCGCGGCGGCGTCTGGCGCCTCCGCGAAATCGGCACGGGCCGCGACGACGAGTTCTTCCAGGTTCATGCTTGTTCTTTTCCTGTTTTTCGTTGGCGGGAGACGCCAGAATCAAAAACGGGGCACAGGTGTGAACCTTGCCCCGCTTCTTTGTGCGCCACACCCGGTGAGGGGCGCGGCACCAACTTGCTTAGCAGCTTAACGAATCAAGCAGCCAGCTTGGCCTTGACGGCGCTGACAATCGCGGCGAATGCCGGCTTGTCATGCACAGCCATGTCGGCCAGGACTTTACGGTCCAGTTCAATTGCGGACTTCTTCAGGCCGTTCATGAACACGCTGTAGGTCATGCCGTGCGAACGCGATGCCGCGTTGATACGGGTGATCCACAGTGCGCGGAAGACGCGCTTCTTGTTGCGACGGTCACGGTATGCGTATTGGCCAGCGCGCATGACTGCTTGCTTGGCAACACGATATACCTTGCTGCGACGACCGCGGTAACCTTTGGCAAGGTCAAGAACCTTCTTATGACGGGCACGTGCTGTAACCCCACGTTTAACTCTAGGCATAGTAGCTCCTTAGTGTGAGATTAAGCAGATGGCATCATGCGGTAGACGGACGTGACGTCTGCTGCATTGATGTTGCGGGTGCCGCGCAGTTGGCGCTTGTTCTTGGTGGTCTTCTTGGTCAGGATGTGACGCTTGAACGCCATACCCGATTTCACAGTACCACCCGGACGCACGCGAAAACGTTTCTTCGCGCTGCTTTTGGTTTTCATTTTTGGCATAGTCATCTGCCCTCGCGGACAGTCTCATATGTAACAGGATTGCAGGTGGCAGCGACGCTGCTCTTAGATGCCTACTTTCACTTGTTTTGCAGCAGACTCGGAGCCTGCTACAACCTGCTTGTCGCAAACAGGAATCGAAGATTGTAGCACAGCTTCTACGCGCTGCGATAGCCGACAGCAAGAAACACTGCCCGCCAGCGACACCGGGCTTACGGACGCAATAAAGCCGGGCCGGGCTGCAGACAATGTCTGCAACGCGGGCCCGGCTCTGGATGCTCCCGGCGAAGAATTACTTCTTCTTCCTCGGCGCGACCACCATGATCATCTGGCGACCTTCGAGTTTCGGGAACTGCTCCACCTGACCGACTGCATCGAGATCCGTGCGCAGACGCTCGAGCACCCGCATACCGATATCCTGGTGGGCCATTTCACGACCGCGGAAGCGCAGCGTGATCTTGGCTTTGTCGCCTTCTTCCAGGAACTTGATGAGGTTACGCAACTTGATGTTGTAGTCGCCGTCATCGGTACCCGGGCGGAATTTGACTTCCTTGACCTGGATGATCTTCTGCTTGAGCTTCGCCTCATGCGCCTTTTTTTGCTCCGAATACTTGAACTTGCCGTAGTCCATCAGGCGGCAGACCGGCGGGACCGCGTTTGGCGCGATCTCGACCAGGTCGACGTTCAGTTCTTCGGCCATGCGAAACGCGTCGGCCAGACTAACGATGCCCAATGGCTCGTTCTCTACGCCGTTCAAACGCATTTCGGGATGGGTGATCTCGCCATTGATGCGATTATTCTTGTCAGTAGCTATGTTGTTTCCTTTGAACGTATTGAAATTTGGCCGGGATTACTTGGTCTTGGCGGCGACTTCGCCTACCAGACGTTCCACGAGTGCATCGACGGACATCACGCCCAGATCGACATTGCCTCGGGCTCGCACAGCCACGGTATTCGCGTCTTTTTCTTTATCCCCAACAACGAGAATATACGGCAGTTTTTGGACGGAATGTTCACGTATTTTATAGGTGATCTTCTCATTGCGCAAATCAGCGTGAACACGCAGGCCTGCGGCGCGCAGCTTGGCCTCGACTTCTTTCACGTAATCGCCCTGCGCATCCGAGATGTTGAGCACCGCCACTTGCACAGGCGCCAGCCAGAGCGGCAGCGCGCCGGCGTAGTTTTCGATCAGGATGCCGATGAAACGTTCCATCGAACCGACGATCGCACGGTGCAGCATCACGGGCACGCGGCGGGTGTTGTCTTCTGCGACATACTCGGAACCCAGGCGGCCCGGCATCGAGAAGTCGACCTGCACGGTGCCGACCTGCCATGGACGGCCAAGGCTATCCTTCAGGTGGTACTCGATCTTCGGACCATAGAACGCGCCCTCGCCCGGCAATTCGGTCCAGGTCACGCCGCAGGCACGCAGCGCCGAGCGCAGCGATTCTTCGGCCTGGTCCCAGACCTCGTCCGAACCGATACGGCTGTCCGGACGCAGCGCCAGCTTGACGTCGATATTGGCAAAACCAAAGTCGTCATACACGGCCATCGCCTGGGCGTGGAACGACGTGACTTCGCGCTCGACCTGCTCTTCGGTACAGAAGATGTGGCCGTCATCCTGGGTAAAGCCGCGCACACGCATCAGGCCGTGCAGCGCGCCGGACGGCTCG
The DNA here is from genome assembly GCA_014841835.1 of Oxalobacteraceae sp. CFBP 13730. Classification (GTDB taxonomy): domain Bacteria; phylum Pseudomonadota; class Gammaproteobacteria; order Burkholderiales; family Burkholderiaceae_D; genus Telluria. The sequence continues at coordinate 928,832 of JACYUQ010000002.1, forward strand.
TTGCGGTGGCACTGACCGAATTCGCCGAAGCGCAGCGGCAGGTCGCGGTACGAGCGCATGCCCGAATTGTAGATCTGCACGTGACCCGGGCAATTCATCGGCTTCAACGCGTACGAACGGTTCTCCGACTCGGTCGTAAACATATTGTCGCGGTAATTTTCCCAGTGACCGGTCTTTTCCCACAGCGTGCGGTCGAGAATCTGCGGCGCCTTGACTTCGCTGTAGCCGGCGACCTGGTACTTGTGGCGCATGTACTGCTCGACCTGCTGCCAGATGGTCCAGCCCTTCGGATGCCAGAACACGAGGCCCGGCGCTTCCTCCTGGAAATGGAACAGGTCCAGTGACTTGCCGAGTTTGCGGTGATCGCGCTTTTCGGCTTCTTCGAGCATGTGCAGGTACTGCTCCTGATCTTCCTTCTTGGTCCAGGCAGTGCCGTACACGCGCTGCAGCATTTCGTTCTTGGAGTCGCCGCGCCAGTAGGCGCCCGCCAGCTTCATCAGCTTGAAGACTTTCAGCTTGCCGGACGATGGCACGTGCGGGCCGCGGCACAGATCGGTGAAGCTGCCTTCGGTGTACAGCGAGACATCCTCGTTTGCCGGGATCGAGGCAATGATTTCCGCCTTGTAGTGCTCGCCGATCGATTTGAAGTAATCGACGGCTTCGTCACGCGGCAGCACCTTGCGAGTGACCGGCTCGTCCTTCTTGGCCAGCTCGGTCATTTTCTTTTCAATGGCGGTCAGGTCGTCCGGGGTGAACGGGCGCTTGTACGAGAAGTCATAGTAGAAGCCGTTTTCGATGACGGGACCGATCGTGACTTGCGCTTCCGGGAACAGTTCCTTGACCGCGTGCGCGAGCAGGTGGGCGGTCGAGTGACGGATCACGTCCAGCCCTTCCGGGTCGCGGTCGGTGACGATCGCGAGATCGGCGTCGGCGTCGATCAGGAACGACGTGTCGACCACCTTGCCGTTGACCTTGCCGGCCAGCGCTGCCTTGCCCAGACTCGGGGCAATGCTCTGCGCTACCTGCGCCACCGTCACGGGACCGTCAAACTGGCGGCTGGAACCATCGGGAAGTCGGACGTTCAACATGCTGTACTCCAATCGTGGCGCCGCGCGCCGTTAAATAACAAGAATCAAGGATAGTAAAATCTGGACGAAAAAAAACGCGGGCTAGCCGCGTTTTCTTCTTTGTGTCGAGCAAAAGAACACCACACCGCGCCTAGCGATTCCCCCACAACCTCGTTGTAGTTCGCGGTGTCATAACCGTTGATGCCTTTCTCGCTCTTACTGATATTCTGGTGGGCGGTGCAGAATTCGAATCTGCGACCCCTTGGATGTCGACCAAGTATTCTAACCAGCTGAACTAACCGCCCGATGCCGCCATTATAGGGACCTGATTCAGGAACCGCAACCCTCGCACCAAATTTATTGCTGACCAGGCTGTCATGCTGCGAATGCGCCAGATGATTTACACTGCTGCTCCTGCCCCATATTGATTGCATGGCGATGACGTACAAGCCGCACGACCCTTCCCACCTGCATGCCCACCTCGACGGTGACGCACGCCATTCCCATTCCATCGAAGCGCGCAGCCAGAAGGCGCTGGCCTTCGCCATGGGCCTGACCCTGCTGTTCGCGCTGATCGAGGTGATCACAGGCTTCGTGTCGAACTCGCTGGCCCTGATCTCGGACGCCGGCCACATGGTGACCGACGCCGCCGCCCTCGGTCTGGCCCTGCTTGCACAGATGATCGCCAAGCGCCCGCCATCGGCGCGCCACTCGTTCGGCTTCGTACGCGCCGAAGCCCTGGCCGCATTCGTCAATTGTCTGGTGATGCTGGCCCTGGTGGGCTGGATCGGCTGGGAAGCCATCCAGCGCCTGATCCATCCGGAGCCCGTCAAGGGCGGCATCGTGCTGGTCGTGGCCGCGCTGGGCGCCTCGATCAATCTGCTCGTCGCCTGGATCCTGTCGCGCAACAATGACAGCATCAATACCCGCGCCGCGCTCGTCAACGTGATGGGCGACCTGCTCGGCTCGCTGGCTGCGATCGCCTCCGGCGCGATCATCTACTTCACCGGGTGGCTGCGGGCCGACCCCATCCTGTCGATCTTCGTCGCGCTGCTGATCCTGCGCTCGACCAGCGGCATCCTGCGCGAGTCGTACCACTTTCTGATGGAAGCGGTGCCGCACGCAATCGACTTCGTGCAGGTCGGCGCCGACATGGCTGCCGTCGACGGCGTACTCGCCGTGCACGACATGCATGTATGGGACATGTCGCCGGGCCACCCGGCGCTGATCGGTCACATCGAGATCCGCAGCCTGGAACAGTGGCCCGCCGTGCTGGAAGCGGTACGCGCGATGCTGCGCGCGCGCCACGGCATCGACCACGTCACGCTGCAACCGGAAGCGGCCGGCGGCAAATCGCTGTGAAACCGTCGGTCAACATTGGCTGGCCACTGTTCGTATAAGCACAGGCCCACCCGAGGCGAGCGCGTGCGCCGATAGCCCGCTTTGGCAATCGGCGACATAATGTACGTATGGACCTTACACCGAACGTATTCGACACTCTCATCATCGGCGGCGGGCCGGGTGGCCTGACCGCTGCCATCTACCTGCGCCGCTTTACCCGCAATGTCGCCCTGGTCGACAAGGGCAACAGCCGCCTGGCCTGGATTCCCGTCTCGCACAATTACCCGGGCTTTCCGGACGGGATCAATGGCAAGCTGCTGCTCGACCAGCTGCGCTGCCAGCTCGGCAAATACGGCGGCCATGTGATTCCCGGCGAAATCAGCAATCTGCGCATCGACGACGGCCTGTTCATCGCCGACTGCACAAGCCCGGAGGGCGACGTCACCGAAATGCGCGCCTATACGGTGCTGCTGGCCACGGGCGTGGCGGACGTGGGCATGCCGGTCGAACGCTGGGACGAAGCGGTGGCCAGCGGCGCGGTGCGCCTGTGCCCCGTGTGCGATGGCTACGACGTGATCGACAAGCGCATCGCCGTGGCGACGGCTGAAGTCAATCCGGTTGGCCACGCCCTCTTCATGCGCAGCTTCAGCCGCGACGTGCTGCTGTTCGAGCGGGCCGATGAGTCGGTGGTCGACGCCGACCAGCATGCGCAGCTGCAGGCGGCGAATGTGCAGCACATCGCGTCACCGCTGGCCGGCGTCACGCTGACCGATGACCTCAAACCCGTGCTGCACACGCGCGACGGGCAATCCTACGAATGCGATGTGTTCTACCCGATGCTGGGCGAGAATGCGCGCTCTGCCCTGGCGGCCAATCTGGGCGCTGAAACGGTCGAATGCGACACGCTGGCGGTAGACGACCATTGCCGCACGGCGGTACCCGGCCTGTATGCAATTGGGGACGTCACGCGCGGGCTGAACCAGATCACCGTGGCGACCGGTCAGGCCGCCATTGCCGCGACGACGATCCACAACACGCTGCCGTGGGCGCTGCGCTGACGGGTTATGCGTTACTGGCCGCCGGCCAGCTTGCGGCGCCGCTTGATCGCCGCCTGCGCCGCCGTGTCGCCCGCCGCTTCGGCGCGCTGCGCCTCTACGCCCAGCCACGCCAGCAGGGGCCGGCGCCAGCCCTGGTTTGAGGCCGTGTCGACCGCCAGCGTGATTCCTGCCGGCGTAATGCGGCTCGCCTTGAATTGCGCGCCAGCCGCAACCAGCCGCGCCAGTGGATCGGCAATGCTCTCCAGCGCACCGCCACTAACCACAGCCCGATGCTGCTCCGGCAGCAGCGCCACATCCAGTCCATCCCACTGCCCTGCCAGATAGGCGGCGTAGGTACGCTGCGCTGGCGTGGCGTCGTCCGCCAGCGTCGCATAACCCGGACACTCCTCGAACACGAGACTGGCTACCTGCGCTGCGCAGCGCACCAGCTCGACCTGGGCTACATGGTCAGCGCGCCCGGTGGCAGTAGTCTCGGCGCGCGCCTCGCGAAACTCGGCGTTCGACGCCGCCGTGTGCCCTTTCAGGTAATCGTCGACCGACGCGTCGAGCGCGCCCTTTGCGTTCGCCTGCCAGTCGGGCGGCAACGGCTTGCTCGCGCAGCCGGCCAGCAGTGCAGCGATCAACAATGGAATGGTCTTCATGGCAGCTTGATCTCCGGATTGGTGCGCGCGAACGGCCACTTGCGGTTGATTTCCTCGACCAGGCGATTCACCTTGCGCAGGCTGGCGTCGACGTCGCCGCGCAGTGCGCTCAGGTCTTCGGTCGCTTCGCGCGTGTTGGCGCCAACGGCCTGCGCTTCGACCAGCACCGCATCGACTTTCTTGAGCGTGGCGCTCGCGTCCTTGAGCACGACATCCAGCTGGCGCACGGCCGCCTGGGCGTCGTCCATCACGCCGGCCTGGCCGAACACGCGCTGGTCGGCCTTGGCCAGGATCAGATTCACGCGGTCGAGCGCTTCCATGAGCTTCTTCGCTTCTTCGTCGCCACCGAGCGCGCCACCGAGCACGCCGTAGCGCCCCGACATGCGGCCAGTGACGGCCGACAGGTTCGACAGGCTGGTGTTGACGTCCGAGCCGGACGATGTCATCGTTTCCAGGTTTTCCAGCAGCCCGCGCGCCGTGGCGACGATGCGCGGGATTTCGGCGGTGGCGTCACCACGCAGCACGGTGCGGGTCGAGTCGGCCGGCAGCGGTGCATCGGTCAACACGCCCGTGTAGGCACGCAGCCGCGTTTCACCGACGATGCTCGACTCCAGCGTGAACACGCTCGAGGCGCGCAACCACTTGGCGTCCTTGCTCTGGACGTCGACCAGGATATTCACCTTGCCGGTATCGGCCAGCTCCACCTGGCGCACGCGCCCGATCGGAAAGCCGGCGAACGTCATGTCCATCCCGGGAATGACGCCGGTCGAATCGTCGGCCACGAGCGTCAGGCGCTGGGTCGGCTCGAACACGCCGCGCGCGTACATCACGTAGAACACGAAGCCGCAGATCATCAACCCCAGAAAAACGAGGAGGATCACGGCCTTGGTTTCGACGTGCTTTGGCTCGTCGGGCAGCGCGGTATCGGGAATCTGGTCCGTCATGTCAATGTGGGTCCTGTCAATCAGATGTATTTCAGTGCAAGCGAGGCCGCTTCGATCACGATCAGTACGAACAGCAGGCGCAGTGCGCCCGGCTGCACGGTCGAGACCAGGCGCCGTGGATAACGCTGCAATTCGAGGATGGCGGCTGTCGGAATCAGCGCCACGGCCAGGCCGAACAGCACCGTCTTGAGCACGAAGCCGGCCGTGACGCTTGGTGCGAACACGCGCCCCACCGTGCGGGTATAGTCGCCCAGGCCCCACGGCGAGACGCCGTACACGTTCAGGTAGGCCAGCAGCAGCACGACGATGGACGTGACCAGCGCCAGCGTCAGCACTGACACTGTATTCGCGATCAACTGGGGCACCAGGTCGCTGCGCATGCGGCGCAGCGCATCGTCGCTGGCGCCACGCGCAGGCAGCGCGCGGCGCGCCAGGCCCAGCGCCGACGCGTCGAACGCCATGCTGGCGCGCAGCGCGACAAACAACGCCGCGCACAGCGGAATCAGTTCGAGCACCAGCACCCGCACCACCATCTCGAGCGCAAAGCCCGACAAGCCATAGCTCTTGGCCGTGACCAGCACGATGCGGATGATGACGAGGCTCACCAGGCACGCAGCCAGCGTGAACCAGGGCAGCACCTGCCAGGTGCTGGCGTGGATGTGGCGCGCGGTGGCGTGGAAGCGCTCGCGCTGCCACGTCGACGGCGAGAACGCCAGCACGATGGCGATTGCGCCCAGATGGATCATGTACCACCAGCTGCGCAGGTAGCGTTTGGCGTGCGCGAACCAGAGTTCGGGATGGGCGGTGGAAGGGAGCGAGCGCGGCATGGGCTGAATGATACTGCGGTTGCGGCAGGCTGCGCGGCCCGGTGACAAATGATTACGTCACCTCGCCGCGCATGGGGCATGCCCCTACTGCCGCTTCGCCTCCATCACGCCGCCCACTTCCATGATGGCCGCCAGCGCTTTCTGCGCCTGCGCCGTCGACCCGATTTCGGCCGTGAAGATCATGCGCGCCTGGCCCTTGGCACTTTGCGTGTTCACCCCGATCACATTGATCTTCTCGCGCGAGAAGACTTCGGAGATATCGCGCAGCAGCCCTTGCCGGTCCTGCGCCAGGATGAACAGGTCGATCGGGTAGACGGTCTCGTTCCCCGCTGAACCCCATTCGGTCTGGATGACGCGTTCCGGTGACTTGGTCTGCATCTCGGAGAAGTTCTTGCAGGTCAGGCGGTGGATCGAGACGCCCTTGCCGCGTGTGACGAAGCCGATGATCGGATCGGGCGGCGCCGGCTTGCAGCACTTGGCCAAGAGCGTCATCAGCCCCTCGGTGCCCAGCACCAGCACGCCCGACTTGGCGCCCTGCTCCACGCTTGAAGCGCGACTCTTGTTGTCGAACTTCGGCTCCTCAACGGGCGCCGGTTCGTCGCCATCGTGCAGCGCGGCTTCCACGTGGCGCAGGCTGAACTTGTCCTTGCCCACTTCGATGAACAGTTCATCGACCTTGGCAAAGCCCAGCTTCTGCGCGAGCAGTTCCAGGTTGACGGCCGTCTTGCCTTCGCGCTGGAGCGATTTTTCGACGAGTGCGCGGCCATGGGCCAGCGTTTCAGCCTGGTCCAGCGCATGGAACCAGGCGCGGATCTTCGAGCGCGTGCGGCTGCTGACCGCGTAGCCGGGACTGAGCCAGTCGCGCGACGGCCCCTGGTTGCCGCTCGAGCCCTTGGCCGTGATGATCTCGCAGGTCTGACCATTCTTGAGTTGCGTATTGAGCGGCACCATCACGCCGTCGATGCGCGCGCCGCGGCAGCGGTGACCGACGTCGCTGTGCAGGTGGTACGCAAAGTCGATCGGCGTGGCGCCCACCGGCAGTTCGAGCACGCGCGCCTGCGGCGTCAACACGAAGATGCGGTCGTCGAGGGTCGTGGCCTTGAGCTTTTCGACCCATTCGCGCTGCAGTTCTTCCTGGCCCGAGACCGCATCGGACACGTCGGTCTTCCAGGCCAGCAGCTGGCGCAGCCAGGCGATCTTTTCGTCGTATTGCTGGCTCTTGAAGTTGGAACCCCCTTCTTCTTTATAACGCCAGTGCGCGGCGATGCCGTATTCGGCAAAGTTGTGCATCTCTTGCGTGCGGATCTGCACTTCGAGCGGCCGGCCGTCTTCGGCCATGACCACCGTGTGCAGCGAGCGGTAACCATTGGGCTTCGGGCGCGAGATATAGTCGTCGAATTCCTTCGGCACCGGCGTCCAGATATTGTGGATCACGCCCAGCACCGTGTAGCAGGTCTTGATGTCGGGGACGATCACGCGAAACGCGCGCACATCGTACAGCTCGGTGAAATCGAGCTCCTTGCCGCGCATCTTGCTCCAGATGCTGTAGATGTGCTTCGGGCGGCCCGACACATCGGCCGGAATCGACGCCGACGCCAGCTCGCGTTGCAGGCGCCCGATCGACGAGGCGACGAAGCTTTCGCGCGACATGCGCTTTTCTTCCAGCATCTTGGCGATGCGCTTGTAGGTATCGGGTTCGATGAAGCGAAACGCGAGGTCTTCGAGTTCCCACTTCAGTTGCCAGATCCCGAGCCGGTTGGCCAGCGGCGCATAGAAGTCCAGCACCTCACGCCCATAGGCGCGCGTGACATCGTCAAACCGTTTATGTTCGGCGAAGTGGCGCAGCGTGGCCGCGCACGAGGCCAGGCGCATCAGCACCACGCGCATGTCGGTGGCCATCGCCAGCAGCATCTTGCGCAGCGTTTCGTTCTGCGCCGCCGCCTGCTGGGCCGCGTTCTTGCCGCTGCCCACAGGCGCGCCGCCGGCGGTCAGGTCGCGCAGGCGGATCAGCTGATGCACGCCCTGCACGAGCGCGACGACGCCAGCGCCGAAGCGTTCTTCGAGGTCGGTGAACACGGCCGGGTCCATCAGCGCCAGCTCGAACACCAGGCCGGCGATGCGGGTTTCGGCATCGGTGTTCAGGTACGCGAGCGTGCCGGCAGCGCCGAGCGAGAATTCGAACGCGCTCTGGCCCGAGCCGGCCAGGCGCGTGCCGTAGGCGCCGAACGCGTATTCGAGCGCAGCGTGCACGCGCACGCAGTCCTCAGGACTCAGGCCCTGTACCAGGCCGGTCTTGGCATCGCCTAACAGTGCGGTGGAGACCATGCGCTCAGCGCAGCGCGGCGGTGACGCACACCTCGACCAGGCAGGCCGGGTTGGCCAGCTTCGCTTCGACGGTGGCGCGCGGTGGCGTGTGCCCCTGGGCGACCCACTCGTCCCAGACATCGTTCATGCCGGGGAAATTGTCCATGTCCGAGATGAAGATATTGCAGGACAGGATGCACGACTTGTCGCTGCCCGCTTCGCCCAGCAAACGGTCGACGTGGCCCAGCACTTCGCGCATCTGGCCATCGATGCCCTGGGTGGTGTCTTCGGCGATCTGGCCGGCCAGGTACACGGTCTCGTTGTGAATGGCGACTTCGGACAGTCGCTTGCCTACGTGCAGTCGTTTGATTTCCATGATGTCTTTCTGTTCGATAAAGGTTGATTCAGGCCGGATCGTCATGATCCCGTGCCGGTTAAAAATGCGCGGGCAAGTGCGATCTGGTCAGCGTGCACGAACGTCGGCGCATGGCCGACGCCGGGGAGTTCGACCAGGCGCGCCCGCGGCCCGCGGGTCGTCATCTGCTGCGCCGTGGCGCGCGACAGCAGGTCGGACTGTTCGCCGCGCACCAGCAGCGTGGGGCACGTGATCGCATCCCAGGCTGCCCACAGCGCCGCTTCTTCTTCGGCCGCGCGTTCGACCGTCATGCTGCGAAACGGCTGCGCCAGATTCAGATCGTAGTGACGGTGCCACTGGCCGTCGGCGTCCTGGCGCAGCACGTCGCTGGCCAGCTTGTGCCACTCGGCGTCGGCGTGCGGCCCGAACGTGGCCGAGACAGACTTGATGTAGTCGGCGCCAGCGGCAAAGCTCGGAAAGCGCACGTCCTGGCCGATGTATTCGCCAATGCGCTGCAGCGCCTCGCCGCCCAGTGCCGGGCCGATATCGTTGATCACGAGGCGCGAGATCGGCGAGCCTTCCAGAGCCGCGAGCGACATGCCGATCAGGCCGCCCATCGAGGTGCCGAACCAGGCGACATCTTCGCTCTCAGTGCTCGCCGTGACGCGGGCAATCAGCGTGACCATGTCGGCCACGTATTGCGACACCTGGTAGCCGGCCGGATCGCGCAGCCGGTCGGAGCGCCCGCGCCCGACGATATCGGGGCACACGACGCGCCAGGTATCGCACAGCGCCCGCGCCATATGGTCAAAATCATCCCCGACGCGCGTCACGCCGTGCACGCACACGAGCACCTTCGAATTGTCCGCCGCGCCCCATTCCTTGTAGGCGACACGGTGCAAACCGGCAGGCGAGATGCACTGGACGCTCTTGAATCTGGGCTCGGACATCGCGACTCCGGAATAAGAAAATCATGAAAGGCGCCTGGCGGCTTTCGCGCGCGGATGGCGTTACGGTTAGAATTCTACCAATTCTGAGGGAGTTCCCCCCATACGCTCGCCAACAGGCATTTACCCATGAGGACACAATGACATCGACCATGCTAAACGGTAAAACGGCTCTCGTCACCGGATCGACTTCAGGCATCGGCCTGGGGATCGCACGTTCGCTGGCCGAACAGGGGGCCAATATCGTGTTCAACGGCTTCGGCGACGCGCAGCAGATCGAAAAGCTCTACACCGATATCGGCGCCGAATTCGGTGTGCAAACGGCGTACCACAATGCCGACATGTCCAAGCCCGACGAGATCGCCGCGCTGATGCAGTATGCCAGCGACAAGTTCGGCGGCGTCGACATTCTGGTCAACAATGCCGGCATCCAGCACGTGGCCGCGCTTGAGGATTTCCCTCCCGAACGCTGGGACGCGATCATCGCCATCAACCTGAGCTCGGCGTTCCACACGACGCGCCTGGCCTTGCCCGGCATGAAGCAAAAGAACTGGGGCCGCATCATCAACCTGGCCTCGGTCCATGGCCTGGTGGGCTCGAGCCAGAAGTCGGCCTATGTCGCCGCCAAGCACGGGCTGGTCGGTCTGACCAAGGTGACCGCGCTGGAAACGGCGCAGACGGGCGTGACCTGCAATGCGATCTGCCCCGGCTTCGTGCTGACGCCACTGGTCCAGAAACAGGTGGATGACCGCGCCGCGCGCGACGGGCTGGACAACGACGCCGCGCGCAAGGCGCTGCTGCTCGAGAAGCAGCCATCGGGCGAATTCGTCACGCCCGACGAACTGGGCGCGCTGGCCGTGTTCTTCTGCAGCCCTGCGGCAAACCAGGTGCGCGGCGTGGCCTGGAATATGGACGGCGGCTGGGCCGCTCAGTAACAATTCTCCCCTCGTGGCCGGGTCGTCGATCCGGCCCTGCACATTCCCGGTGCGCAATTTTTCACTCTGCCCTGCTGCGGTGCAGCATGCGGATTTCCACAATAGCGTGCACCGTTCGATTGCGCCACCATGGCATCACTACCAACCTCGTTGAAGAGTTGCCATGAAGAAGCCGTTTTATAAAATCCTGTACGTCCAGGTACTGTTCGCCATTGTTCTTGGCGTGTTGCTGGGCGTATTTTACCCAGAGGTAGGCACTGCGATGAAGCCTTTGGGAGACGGCTTCATCAAACTGATCAAGATGATCATCGCCCCCGTGATCTTCTGTACCGTCGTCGCCGGTATCGCCGGCATGCAGGACATGAAGAAGATCGGTCGCGTCGGCGGCAAGGCACTGCTGTACTTCGAAGTCGTGTCTACTTTCGCGCTGGCCATCGGCCTGGTCGTGGCCAACGTCGCCAAACCGGGCGCCGGCTTCAACGTCGATCCGGCCACGCTCGATTCGAGCGCGATTGCGCAATACACGACCAATGCGCATGCCCAGACCACGACCGAGTTCATCATGCACATCATCCCGACGACGTTCGTGGATGCGTTTGCGACGGGTAACATCCTGCAAGTGCTGCTGGTCGCAATCCTGTTCGGTTTCGCGCTGTCGATGATGGGCGAGCGCGGCCGTCCGGTGACCAAGTTCATCGATGACATCTCGCACGTGATCTTTGGCATCGTCAACATCATCATGAAGGTCGCTCCGCTGGGCGCATTCGGCGCGATGGCGTTCACGATCGGCAAGTATGGCATCGCGTCGCTGCTGCCGCTGGCCAAGCTGATGGGCTCGTTCTACCTGACCTGCGCCCTGTTCATCTTCATCGTGCTGGGCACGATCGCCCGCTTCACCGGCTTCTCGATCTTCAAGTTCATCCGCTACATCAAGGAAGAACTGCTGATCGTGCTGGGTACCTCGTCGTCGGAAAGCGCGCTGCCAAGCCTGATGCGCAAGCTGGAAAGCCTGGGCTGCGCCAAGCCGGTCGTCGGCCTGGTCGTGCCAACCGGTTACTCGTTCAACCTGGACGGCACCAACATCTACATGACGATGGCGGCCCTGTTCGTGGCGCAAGCGACCAACACCGACCTGACGCTGACCCAGGAACTGACCATCCTGCTGGTGGCGATGCTGACCTCGAAAGGCGCATCGGGCATCACCGGCGCCGGCTTCATCACGCTGGCCGCGACGCTGGCGGTGGTGCCGACGATTCCGGTGGCCGGCATGGCGCTGATCCTGGGCATCGACCGCTTCATGAGCGAAGCGCGCGCGCTGACCAACTTCATCGGCAACGGTGTGGCCACGGTCGTCGTGTCGAAATGGGAAAACGAACTCGACGTCAAGCGCATGGACGATGTGCTGCATGGCCGCGTGATCGTCGAAGACCAGACCACGATGAAGGCCGTGCGCGAAGCGGCGTAATCGTCTGCGTTTGCCCGTCCACGAAAGCCGCATCCTCCGGGGTGCGGTTTTTTTTTGGCGTGCCCGCTCGTGTGAATGCTGCCCGGTAGCGTCTGGTATATTGAACATCCCGACTGACGACCGGCCGCGCCGGTGTTTCCACGATGCTCATTGCCGCCACCCCCGACAACGAAGCCGCGCGCCTGGCCGCCCTGTACGACCTGCTGCTCCTCGACACGCCCGCCGAGGAGCGCTTCGACCGGATCGTGGCCTTTGCCGCCACCGAGTTCGACGTACCGATTGTCACCATCACGCTGATCGACGCGGATCGCCAATGGTTCAAGGCCCGCACCGGCACCGAGCTCTGCGAAACCGGCCGCGACATCTCGCTGTGCTCCCATGCGATCCTGGAGCAGGACATCCTGGTCGTGAACGACACGCTGCTCGACGCCCGCTTTGCCGACAATCCCCTCGTCACCGGCGCGCCGCACATCCGCTTCTATGCCGGCGCGCCATTGACCTTGCCTTCACGCCTGAGCCTGGGCACCCTGTGCCTGATCGACCGCAGGCCACGCACGCTGGATGCGATGGAACTGGGCATCCTGCGCACGCTGCGCGACCTGGTCGTACTGGAACTGCGCAATATCGGCGAGGTGGCCGATGCCTGACACAACCACCCACATCCTGCTGGTCGAACCGGAACCGATGCTGCGCCGTACGGTCGCGATGACGGCGCGCAGCCTGAACCTGGGCCAGGTCCATGAAGCGGCAACCAACGCGGCCGCTCTACGCCTGCTGAGCGTGCGCACCTTCCATGGCGCGGTGATCGCCGTCGACTGCGTGGGCAGCGGCAAGGACAGCCGCTACGACCTGGGCCTGATCGACCGCCTGCGCGCCGATGCGGCTGCCAACAAACAGGCGCTGTCGATCGCGATCATGACCGAGACGGCCACACCCGAACTCCTGAGCGACCTGCGCGAGCGCCGGATCAGCCGCGTGATCCTCAAGCCGTTTCGCGCCAGGGTCGTGCTCGACACGATCGAGACGATGTGCCGTTCACGAAAAGCCTGAACACCTCTGCACACAGCAGACGCAAATCTTCGTAGACAACTCGATCTAGACAAGATAATCTAGCTTCATCTTGCCTATCCGAGAATGTCATGCCGCTCTCCCCTGACGCGCCCAAGCCCACGCCTGCCGAGCTCGACCTGTTACAAGTGCTGTGGCCGCTGGGCGCCGCCACTGCCAAGCAGGTTCACGAAGCGATGCTGCCGCAGCGGCCCGATGTGACCTACGCGACAGTGCTGCGGCTGATGCAGGTCATGCACGCCAAGGGTTTGCTGGGCCGCGACGAGAGCGAACGCTCGCACGTCTACAGCCCGGTTCACGCGCGCGATGCGCTGCAGGGCAATCTGCTCAATGACCTGATGCAAAGAGCCTTTGCCGGCTCGGCCAAGGCGCTCGTGCTGGCGGCGCTCAAGAGCGGCATCTCGAAGAAGGAACGGGCCGAGATCGAGCAACTGCTGAAGGACGGGGACGGCCAATGACCGCCGCCCATCTGGTCGCCAGCATCGGCTGGACGCTCGTCGAATTCATCTGGCAAGGCGCGCTGATCGGCTGCGCCGTGGCGCTGGCCATGAGCCTGCTGCGCAATGCGCGCGCCGAGCACCGGTACGCCGTCGCCTGCGCTGGACTGTTGCTGTGCCTGCTCTGGCCGGCTGCCGAACTGGCGGCGCGTCTGGCCGGACCGCAGGATCTGGTGGCCCAGCCGATGGCGACCTTTGCCAGGAGCCTGCTGGCGGGTCCGCTCGACGAGAGCTGGCGCGCCATGTTCGAACGCAGCCTGGGCTGGATCGTCGGCACGTGGGGCGTCTGCGCTCTCGTGCTCGCATTGCGGATGATCGCAGGATTGTTGTGGCTGCATCGCGCAGCGGCGCTCGAGGCAAGCGAACCGGTCTGGCAAGCCCGGCTCGAACGGATGGCGCAGGCCGCCGGCATTGCGCGCACGGTCAGGCTGCGCATCGTCGCTGGACTGGCCAGCCCGGTCACCTTCGGCTGGTGGCGGCCGGTGGTGCTGGTGCCGGCATCGCTCGTGTCCGGCATGCCGGCCCATTTGCTCGAGGCGCTGCTGGCGCACGAACTGGCCCATATCCGGCGTCACGATTACCTCGTCAACCTGCTGCAGAACGTGGTCGAGGCACTGCTGTTTTATCACCCGGCAATCTGGTGGATCTCGGGACGCATCCGCGCCGAACGGGAACTGGTTGCCGACACCATCGCAGCAAGACAACTGGGCGAACCGCGGCGCCTGGCTCTTGCGCTATCCGAACTGGAACGACACCAGTTCTCAACCCAGCATCTGGCCCAGGGGGCCAATGGAGGCAATCTCATGCAACGCATCAAACAACTCGTTCGTCCCGACACGCAGGCGCTGAACTGGAAAGCCGCGCTTCCGGTGCTCGGTCTGGCCCTGGCGGCCTTGGCCGGCTGCACGAGCACGGCGCCGGTCAATCCGTTTGCCGCGATGCCCGACAACGACACGACGTCGCCGGTCGCGAAATTCAATTCGTGCGCAAAACCCGTGTACCCGGCCGATGCGCTGGCGGCCAAGGTCGAGGGCACGGTGACGCTCGGCATGCTGGTGAAGGCCGATGGCAAAGTGCGCGAAGCGGTGGTGCGCCAGACCAGCGGCAATGGATCGCTCGACGAGACGGCGCGCGCTGCGATTGCCAAATGCAGCTTCCAGCCGGGCACGGTGAATGGTGCCCCGAAGGAACAGTGGACCGAAGTAAAGTATGTCTGGACCACGAGCTAAGGACACGCCATGTGGAAACATACCCGTACATCGATCGCTGCCCTGAGCCTGATGGGCGTACTTGGCGGCTGCGCACAGACGCCGCCCGCCCGCACGGAATTGACGGCTGTGCCGGCCACGAAAGCCGGGCCCGACACCACATCGTGCAGCCGGCCGGTCTACCCGCCGCAGGCGCTGGCAAACAAGATCGAAGGCACCTCGACCATCGGCTTGCTGATCGGGCCCGATGGCAAGGTGCAGAATACCCGCCTGTACGAGTCGAGCGGCGACGCGTCGCTTGACGAGGCGGCGCGGGCCGCCCTGGCGCTGTGCACCTTCAAGCCGGCGATGGCCAAGGGCAAGCCGGTGGCGGCCTGGGCACCGGTACAGTATGTGTGGACGCTGCCATAGGCGCAGAATGACAAGGGCGCCGACCTGCGGCGCCCTTCATTTCCTGGCCGTTGCGTGTCAGACAGCCGAGGTATCGAGCTCGCAACCGGTCGCTGCAACAATCTCAGCCACGCCGACGCCGGGCGCCAGCTCGACCAGCTTCAAACCGCTGGCCGTTACATCGAGCACGCCCAGGTCGGTGATGATGCGGTCGACCACGCCGACACCCGTCAACGGCAGATCGCACTTTTTCAACAGCTTGTGGCTGGTGGAACCATCCTTGGCGGTGGCGACATGTTCCATCACCACGACCACGCGCTTGACGCCGGCCACCAGGTCCATTGCACCGCCCATTCCCTTGACCATTTTCCCAGGGATCATCCAGTTGGCCAGATCGCCTTCTTCCGACACCTGCATCGCGCCCAGGATCGCCAGGTTGATCTTGCCGCCGCGGATCATGCCGAACGAATCGGCCGAACTGAAGTAGGCCGAGCCCGGCAGCGCCGTCACGGTCTGCTTGCCAGCGTTGATCAGGTCGGCGTCGACCGCATCCTCCGTCGGGAACGGGCCGATGCCGAGCAGGCCGTTTTCGGACTGCAGCGAGACCTCAATATCCTTCGGTACATAGTTTGCCACCAGGGTTGGTAAGCCAATGCCCAGGTTCACGTAGAAGCCGTCTTGCAGCTCCAGCGCCGCACGCGCGGCCATTTCATCACGAGTCCATGCCATGTTGTTGTCTCCGTTTCTGTCGTCGGGTTAAAGCTTAGTTGCTTACCGTGCGCACGGTGCGCTGCTCGATGCGTTTCTCGGGCGACGGGTTGTGGACGATGCGGTGCACGAAGATGCCCGGGGTGTGCACGTGGTCGGGATCGATCTCGCCGACTTCCACCAGCTTCTCGACTTCGACGATGCAGATCTTGCCGGCCGTGGCCACGTTGGGATTGAAGTTGCGGGCCGTCTTGCGAAACACGAGGTTGCCCGAGCGGTCGGCCATGTAAGCCTTGACCAGCGACACATCGGGGAACAGCGCATGCTCCATCACGTAATGCTCGCCGTTGAATTCGCGCGTTTCCTTGCCCTCGGCGACGATGGTGCCGTAGCCGGTCTTGGTGAAGAAAGCCGGGATACCGGCGCCACCGGCGCGCAGCTTTTCAGCCAGCGTGCCTTGCGGCGTGAATTCGAGTTCGAGTTCGCCGGCCAGGAACTGGCGTGCGAATTCCTTGTTTTCGCCAACGTACGACGCGATCATTTTCTTGATCTGGCGTGTCTCGAGCAACTGGCCCAGGCCGAAGCCATCGACGCCCGCGTTGTTGGAGATGGCGGTGAGTTGCTTGACACCCGAATCGCGCAGTGCCGCGATCAGGGCTTCCGGAATACCGCACAGGCCAAACCCGCCCACGGCGATGGTCTGGCCGTCCTGCACGACGCCTTCAAGTGCCGAGCGCGCGTCTGGATACACTTTATTCATACCTGTCCCTTTTATAAGTTTGAGAACCCGTCTCAGCATAGAATACCGGCAGCCCGTGCACAATACCGTAGAACTACCGCCATGCCGCGCCACCTGCACGCCAACGAACAACGCCCTGACCTGCCTCACATGAACCTGCCGCACACGATTGACTACGAGATGATTTTCCAGCACGCGCCAGTGGGCATGTGCATCTCGCGCGACCGGGTGATAGAGGCGTGCAATGGCGCGCTGGCGGCGATGTTCGGCCATCCGGCCGGCCACCTGACCGGCTCGTCGTTCTCGGTGCTGTATCCGACGATGGACGAATTTCTGCGCACGGGCGACCGCATCATCCCGATCATGAATGCGAAGGGGCGCTACTCGGACGAGCGCATCATGCGCCGCGCCAACGGCGAGCTGTTCTGGTGTCATGTGACGGGCCGTGCGCTGTCCCCGCTCGAGCCACTGGGCGCCGGCGTCTGGATCTTCGAGGATGTCAGCGAGAAGCGGCCCGTGACGGCGCAACTGACGCCGCGCGAGCGCGAAATCGCCGCGCTGCTGGTCGAGGGAAAGACCAGCAAGATCATCGCGCGCGAAACCGACCTCAGTCCGCGCACGGTCGAAATGCACCGCGCCAGCCTGATGCGCAAGTTTGCCGCATCGACGTCGGTGGAGCTGGTGCACAAGCTGGTGGGCGCGGGCTGACGGGCCATCAGCGCCCGATGCAACTCCACGCGATTACCGGTAGAGACGCCAGTGCTGTTCGCGCATGCGCTCGATCAGCAGACGCAGATCGCCGTCAAGCCGCCGGTCTTCACGCACCGGCGCAATGTCCTGCCCCAACTGCGCCAGCATCTGCGCCAGCGGCGCCGGCAATGCGCGCTCCGGATCGAGCCGGCAGCGCAGCCACACGCCCTGGCGCACCGCGATCAAGAGCGCCGCGGCCACCTGCTCGGTCAGTTCCAGTACGCGCAGGCAATCGCGCGCGGCGATCGTGCCCATGCTGACCTTGTCCTGGTTGTGGCATTCGGTCGAGCGCGAAAAGACCGATGCCGGCATGGTCAGCTTGAGCGCTTCGGCGGTCCAGGCCGAGGCGCTGATCTGCAGCGCCTTGAGGCCGTGGTTGATCGCGGCGCGCTCGCCCACCATGCCCGACAGGTTGGCGGGCAGCCCGGCGTTGTAGCGCGGATCGACCAGCAGCGCCAGTTGCCGATCGAGCAGGTCGGCCAGGTTGGCCACGGCATTCTTCATGCTGTCCATGGCGAACGCAATATGGCCGCCGTAGAAGTGCCCGCCATGCAGCACACGCTCGCCCTCGGCGTCGATGATCGGATTGTCGTTCGCGCTATTGAGCTCGTTCTCGATCGTGGTGCGAAAGAACGGCAACGCGTCGGCCAGCACGCCGATCACGTGCGGCGCGCAGCGGATCGAGTAACGGTCCTGCAGGCGCGTGCCATTGCGCTCCTGCTGGCCCGTGTACGCCAGATCGGCGCGCAGCCAGGCGGCCACGTCCTGCATCCCCGCATGTGGCTTGACGGAGAATAGCGTCTCGTCAAAGTGATGGGCGTTGCCATCGAGCGCGAACGAGGCCATCGCCGTGATGCGCGTGGTCAGGCGCATCAGGTAGTCGGCGCGGTCCCAGGCCAGGCAGGCCAGGCCCGTCATGACGGCGGTGCCATTCATGATCGCCAGGCCCTCTTTCGGCCGCAGGCGCAGCGGCGCGATGCCGGCCTCGCGCAGCGCATCGGCAGCGGGCATCTGCACGCCACCGCGCAGCACTTCACGTTCACCGCACAGCACCGCCGCGAGGTAGGACAGCGGGGTCAGGTCGCCGCTGGCGCCGACCGAGCCTTCGCTGGGGATCAGCGGCAGCAGGTCGGCGTCGAACAGGCGCACGATCTGCTCGAGCAGGTCGATGCTGACGCCCGAAAACCCTTTCGCCAGCGACGCCAGGCGCGCCGCCATCACGGCGCGTGTCTCGGCCGCGCTCAGAAAACTGCCCAGGCCACAGCCATGATAGGTGTACAGATGGTGCGGCAGTTCGGTCACGAGCACCAAAGGTACGGGCACCGTGCATGAATCGCCATAACCGGTGGTCACGCCGTAGATGACGCCGTCTTCGAGCAGCAGCCGGTCGAGGAAGTCGGCGCCGCGCTGAATAAAAGC
This sequence comes from Oxalobacteraceae sp. CFBP 13730, assembly GCA_014841835.1. Lineage (GTDB taxonomy): Bacteria > Pseudomonadota > Gammaproteobacteria > Burkholderiales > Burkholderiaceae_D > Telluria. Next base: position 947,495 of record JACYUQ010000002.1, read on the forward strand.
GCGAAAGGCGGGGTCGGACGAGAGCACGGGCTGCGCCGCGCCGCGCGCGATGGCGACGATGTCCTCCAGCGCCAGGCGGTTGCGGTCGACACAGACCACGGCGGTCACGCAGCCGGGAAGACGCTGCGCAGCGCAGCCGGCAACGGGGCCGACTTGCCCACCTTGAAATCGACCCACACCACCTTGGCCATGCCATTGGCGTGCAGCTCGCCCGCTTCGCCATTCGCGTCCAGCAACCGGATCTCGTGCGACACCTCGATGCTCGAGCGCCCCGGCGGCGCGATGAAGGTACGCACCTCGATCTCGCCCGGATAGGTCAGCTGCTTGAGGAAGTTCATCGATGCGTTGACGATGACGGGGCCCTGGTCGCGCGAATCGGGCAGGCCGCCGACCTGCTCGAGCCAGGCAATGCGGGCCGACTCGATGTAACGGAAGTAATTGGTGTTGTTGACATGCCCCATGGCGTCCATATCGCCCCAGCGGATTGGCATGCGCATGGTGTGCACCAGCATCGGTGCGGTAGTCTCACTACTCATTCTGTGGTTCCTGGCGTTTAGTGCGCCATCATGCCGTCGTCGGCCGTGATGATGGCGCCGTTGATGAAGTGGGCTTCTTCGGCGGCCAGCAGCAGCAGCAGGCCGTCGAGGTCTTCGGGCCGGCCGGCGCGCTTGCGCGGCAGCATCTCGACGAGTTTGCGGCCCTGCTCGGTTTCGAAATAATCTTCGTTCGCATCGGTGGCAATGTAGCCGGGGCAGATGGCATTGACGTTGATACCGTACTTGCCCCACTCCACCGCCATCGCCTTGGTCATCTGCACCACGCCGGCCTTGCTCATGCAGTACACGCCGATCTGCGGCAGCACGCGCAGGCCTGCCACTGAGGCAATGTTAACGATGCGGTGCTGCTTGCGCGGGTCGCCCTTGGCGCGCGCGATCATGCGCTTGGCGGTTTGCTGGGCCACGAAGAACGCGCCGCGCAAATTGGTGTCCATGATGTAGTTGTAGTCGTCCTCGCCCACATCGATCAGGCGCTGGGTGGACGACACGGACGAGTTGTTGATCAGGATATCAATCGGCCCCGCCTCGGTTTCGGCATGGGCGATGGCCGCCTTGATGCTGCCAAGGTCGGTCACGTCGAGGCGCACCACGTGCGCGGCGCCGCCGTCGGCTTCGATCTCGGCGCGCAGCTCCTTGAGCCGCTCGACGCGGCGCGATGCCAGCACAACCTGTGCGCCGGCGCCGGCCAGGGCCTTGGCGAAACGCGCGCCCAGGCCACTCGATGCGCCGGTAACCATGGCGATCTTTCCTTCAAAATTGACTTCAATGCCCACGTCCGCCCCCGATGTAAGTACGATCCCGCGTTGCGAAAGCACCATGATCCCACAAATGTCCGGTATTCGATTGCCCCTTCTAATATTGCCTTTACAATGGCCGCGATATTGCAATGAACAGCAAAAACCCGCACACTCGTGCTATTTTCTGATTCCCGTCATCCCTATCCCAAAAAAACCATGACAGAGACAACGAACCTTCTCGAACAATACGGCCCACGCGAAGCGATGGAATACGACGTCGTGGTCGTCGGCGGCGGCCCTGCCGGCCTGTCGGCGGCGATCCGCCTGAAACAGCTGGCTGCCGAAAAAAACCAGGAAGTCACGGTCTGCGTGCTGGAAAAAGGCGGCGAGCTGGGCGCGCACATCCTGTCCGGCGCGGTGATGGACCCGCGCGCGATCAACGAGCTGATCCCCGACTGGAAAGAAAAAGGCGCGCCGCTCAATACGGCTGTGACCGAAGACCGCGTCTTGTTCCTGAGCGAAACCAAATCGTATGCCACGCCGGCATTTGCCATTCCGCCGGCACTGGCCAATCACGGTAACTACGTGATTTCGCTGGCCAACGTGGTGCGCTGGCTGGGCCAGCAGGCCGAAGCGCTGGGCGTGGAAATTTTCCCGGGCTTCCCGGCTGCTGAAATCCTGTACAACGAAGACGGCTCGGTCAAGGGCGTCGCCACCGGCAATATGGGGATGAAACGTGACGGCGAGCCGGGCCCGGAATTCCAGCTCGGCATGGAACTGCATGCCAAGTACACGTTCTTTGCCGAAGGTTCACGCGGTAACCTGGGCCGCCAGCTGATGGCCAAGTACGAACTGAACAAGGGCAAGGATCCGCAGACTTACGGCATCGGCATCAAGGAGCTGTGGGAAATCGATCCGGCCAAGCATCAGCCGGGCCTGGTGATCCACACGGCCGGCTGGCCGCTGCCGAACGACACGTATGGTGGCTCGTTCCTGTACCACCTGGAAAACAACCAGGTCGCGGTCGGCTATGTCGTCGGCTTGTCGTACCAGAATCCGTACCTGTCGCCATACGAAGAGTTCCAGCGCTATAAAACGCACCCGGCCATCCGCGGCTTCTTCGAAGGCGGCAAGCGCATTTCGTACGGCGCGCGTTCGATTACCGCAGGCGGCCTGCAATCGTTGCCCAAGACCGTGTTCCCGGGTGGCGCGTTGATCGGCTGCGATGCGGGCTTCCTGAATACCAGCAGGATCAAGGGCAGCCACGCCGCAATCAAGACCGGCATGCTGGCGGCCGAGGCGGCGTTTGCCGCATTGGGCGAAGGCCGCACGGGCGACGAGCTGACGAGCTTCCCGGCGGCATTCGAACAATCGTGGCTGCACGAAGAGCTGCACGTGGCGCGCAATTTCAAACCGTGGATGAGCAAGGGCCTGGTGCTTGGTACCATCATGACGGGCATCGACCAGATCGTCTTCCGTGGCAAGGCACCATGGACGCTGCACCACAAGCACGCCGACCACGAGTGCCTGAAGCCCGCCTCGCATTTCAAGCCGATCGTCTATCCAAAGCCGGACGGCAAGCTGACCTTCGACAAGCTGTCGTCGGTGTTTATCTCGAACACCAACCACCGCGAAGACGAGCCAATTCACCTGACGCTGAAGAACCCGAGCGTGCCGGTGGACGTGAACCTGGCCAAGTATGCGGGTCCGGAACAGCGGTACTGTCCGGCCGGGGTATACGAATACGTCAAGCGCGAAGACGGTGGCGATCGCCTGCAGATCAACGCCCAGAACTGCGTGCACTGCAAGACCTGCGACATCAAGGACCCGACCCAGAACATCGTCTGGGTGACGCCGGAAGGTGGCGGCGGGCCGAATTATCCAAATATGTAAGTGTCAGCAGCTTCCGCTTTTGCTGCTGACTTTGTAAGAATCATCCTGCAACATCACCGCCAATCTGCTGATTGGCGGTGAACGCCAACGGCGTAGCATCGGTTGCTCACACACCAGTGGCAGGAGACAGCGATGGGTGATTCCACAGACAATATGGGCAAGCGGCAGGGTCCCGGCATGGGGCAAAACAGCAATCTGCACAGCGGCAATCTGCAAAGCGACAAGCAGAACATTGCTGGCGACAAGCATGCCACCGGGCAGCAAGGTGGCCGGACGCAGGAGGGCAAGCAGCATGACATCGGCAGCCGGCAAGGCGCCGGTGGCCAACAGCAGAACCAGCAACACGGTGGCCAGCATGCATCAGGCGGCACCCCGGCGCTGGATGACCTGAACGCCGACCGCGACAGGCGCGACCAGGGTTCGCCGGGCAGCGGGTCCCGGCAGATGGACCAGCAGAGCGACTGGGCCGGCAAGCAGGACAAACAACGCTGACGTGGCAGTGTCCACGCAAGAGCGCGGCGCCTTGAACGGGTCGCGCTTTTTTTGTGCCTGTCAGGCCGGCACCACGCTGCTGGCATCCTGACCAAACCACCTGAGCGACAGCGTGCGCAGCGTGCCATCCGAACGCGCCTCGCGCAGTGCCTTGTCGATCGCCAGCCTGAATGCCGGACGGCCCTTGCGCAGCGCGATGCCAACGGGTTCAGGGGTGCCGATGCGGGCGCCGGCCTTCAGTGGCAGCTGCGTCTTGCTGATCAGGTAATGCACCAGCAGGCTATCGTCGAGCAAGGCGTCGATGCGACCGAAGGCCAGGTCCTGCAGATTCTCGGGCACCGCCGGATAGCGCTTGATCCTGATGCCCCGGACCGCTTTCGCCTGCTCTTCGAACACACTGTTCTGGCGCACGCCCAGTGTGCGGCCCTTGAGGTCGGCCAGCGTGCGGTAGCTGGCGCGCTCGTTCTTGCGCACGATGAGCTGGGGCTGCGAATAGCAATATGGTGCGGAAAAGTCGAACGCTTTCGCGCGCTGCGGCGTGATGATGACCTGGCTGATGGCCACATCCACCCTGCCCGCGCGCAGCGCCGGCAGGATTTTGCTCCATTCGGTCAGCACGAATTGCGGCTCGAGACCCATGCGCGCGGCAACCGCGCGCGCCACGTCGACGTCATGGCCGGTCAGTTGCCCGCTCGCCGGGTCCCTGAAATTGAAGGGAGGATAGGTGCCTTCGAGCGCGATGCGCAGTGTGCCCCGTATGCCGCGTGCGTCTGCCGGATCTGCCAAGCCCGCCGCGTCCGCCCATGGCGTGCACAGTGCGGCAGACGCCGGCAGCGCCAGCAACTGCCCCAGCACCCGGCGCCGCCCGTCGTTCGCAATCCCTTCGGCCATCCCTTGCCCCCGCACGGTCAAAGACACGTTATAACCGAAAAGCAGAAAATGGCACAGGATCAGGACTGCACGACGATCCGCTTCTGTTCGCGCGCCGAGCGGTACACGGCCTCGATGATACGGATATCGCGCAGCCCTTCTTCGCCAGGCACGAGCGGCTCGCGGTTCTGCATGACGCACTGCGCCATGTGGTCGAGCTGGCCAACCCACTGATTCGCGTACGGTCCGGGTGGCGGTTTGACCTCGGTCTTGTCGCTGCGTTCCTGGCCCACCCACATGCGCTGGCCGCTGTAGGCAGTGGCCGGTTCGAGTTCGATCCGCCCTTTCTCGCCCATCAGCACGAACTGGTTGCGGTTCGCGCTGTACATCGACATGCACGAGCCGATCGCACCGGACGGGAATTCGAGCTGAAAGTCGATCATGTCTTCCACTTCGCGGAAACGCGGATCGCTGCGGTTGGTGGTCTCCTTGGCGAACACGGCCACCGGCTCTTCGCCGGTCATGTAGCGCGCCGCCTGCAGCGCGTAGATGCCGATGTCCATCATCGAGCCGCCGCCCGATTGCGCCTTCTTCATGCGCCATGTGTTGGCGTCGCCCACGACAAAGCCGTGCTCGGAGCGGAAGTAGCGGATATTGCCGATCGCGCCGGCGCGTGCCAGGCGGATGGCCTCGACATTATGCGGCTCGAAGCGCGAGCGGTAGCCGATCATCAGCTTCTTTCCGGCCTTGCGGCAGGCGGCAATCATCTGTTCGCACTCGGCTGGATTGATGGCCATCGGCTTTTCGCACATGACATGCTTGCCGGCCTGCGCGGCGCGGATCGTGTACTCGGCGTGCATGAACACGGGCAGGCAGATATACACGATGTCGATGTCGGGATTGTCACGGATGCGGTCGAAGTCGTTGTACGAATAAATGCCGCGCTCGGGCACGCCGTATTCCTGCGCTACCTTTTTTGCCTTGGCGGGGTCGCCGCTGACGAGCGCCACCAAGCGGCTGTGCTGGCAATTCTGAAACTGCGGGATGATGCGGCCCAGGCCATAGCCGCCCAGGCCCACGATGGCGTAACCGAGCTTGCGGCCGGTGCTGGCAGCCCAGCCCGGGTTCACTGCGCTTGCCGCCAGGACGCCACCTGCCGCCATGACCAGGCCGCGTCGTTGTAGATCGATCATGCTTGTCTCCTCCAATAAGGTTGCGGGAATGTTATCGTCTTGTAGAGAGAAGGATACAATTGATTCATATGAAATGATAGCGGTATCACCACCCTCATCCACCGTTCACTTTGCCAGGAGTTGCCCATGTCCGTACCACCCCGTCGTGCCACCCTTCGTGCCATCTGTCGCGTTCCGTTCGTCCGCCTGATGCTGGCCGCCAGCGTCGCCGCCATCCTGTCGCCCGCCGTATTGGCTGCGCCGATGGCCAGTTGCAGTGGCAAGGCCCCATCGGGCGAGCTGAACGCCGAGCGCATTGCAGCGATCACGCCATCGCGGGGCGAACCGGGCTTGTACGAAGGTGCGGTATGGATGAACGGGGCGCTGTATTTTTCGGACTTCAGCTTCAGTGAGGGCTTTCCATCACGCGTGCGCAAGTACACGCCGGGCGGCGACGTGACCACCGCCATCGAGGATGCGGGCAGCAATGGCCTGGCGGTCGATGCCAACGGCGCGCTGGTCGCGGCCACCCACAAGTACAAGGCGCTGTCGCGCTACGATCTGGCGGACGGCAAGCGCACGACTGTCGCCTCCCAGTTCCAGGGCCAGGTCTTCAATTCACCGAACGATATCGCCATCGCGGCTGATGGTACGATCTACTTCACCGATCCGGACTACCAGAAAGCCGCAGCGCCCGGCGGCCAGCCGGTGACCGGCATCTATCGCGTGGGGACGGATGGCGCGGTGACGCTGGTCGATGGTTCGCGCAAGAATCCGAACGGAATTGCGCTGTCACTCGACGGCACGATGCTGTACGTGAACGCGAGCGATGGCGCGGTGCGTGCTTACCCGATCAAGCATGGCGTGCCACAGGCGGGGCGCGACCTGATCAAGGGCATCGAGAATGGCGACGGCATGACGCTCGACTGCCACGGCAACCTGTATGTGACGGAGCATGCACCCAAGCGCGTGCGGGTGTTCTCGCCGCAGGGCCGCGAACTGGCGACGATCCGGTTCGACGCCAATGTCACCAACGTCGCCTTCGGCGGCGCTGACGGCAGAACGCTGTACATCACCGGCGCGGGCGCCGTCTGGCAATTGCCGCTGGAGGTGTCAGGACTTCCCTACTGACGCCGGCTACCAGCTCGGGCGCGAGCCCGGGCCGAAATTGTGGCCAGTGACCAGTGTGGTGCTCTGCACCAGCGTCGACAAGCCCAGGATCAGCTGGACGAGCTTATCATCCGGCAGCACCCAGATCTGGCCACGCGGCTGTTCGGCGCCGGTAGCGGCCATGATCAGGGGCGCGATCCACGCGGCGTCGCTGTCGACGTCGAGCAGGATGGCGTCGGCCGTCGTCTGCATGTGCACCAGGCCGCCTTCGGCAATGGCGAAACAGATGCCGACGCCGGTTTCCCGCGGCGTGATCAGTTCCTGCATGGCGGCGTTGTGCTCGTCGATCCACAGCTCGACGTCTTGCGGCGTCTCGAGCGCGGTCCAAGGGCGGGGTTTGAAGCGGGGTGGCTGTTCGGGCGGGAGGGTCATGTGCTGCACGCAAAAGGGGACGGGGCGTATCTTACGGCAATTTCCATCGCCGCGGGCCGGGTCCACGCTTGCCAGGGTCACGCTTCCATTATGGGATATCGAGCGTCACGAGCCGCACGCTGACGTGCCCATTGTCGATGATGAGTTCGCCGACCGAGACAGGCAGCGTAAAACGACGGCGCCCCGCCGCGCCGGGATTCACATACAACACACCGTCCCGCTGGGCGCAGGCCGGCTTGTGCGTGTGACCGGTCACGACAACGCGCACGCCGCTTGCCACCGGGTCGATGGCAAGTTCCTTCAGGTCGTGCAGCATGTGGATGTCGACGCCGCCGTAGGTCACGGTGACGGTGTCAGGCAATGCCAGGGCCCAGGCGCCGCTGTCGTTGTTGCCACGCACACTCGTGAGCGGAGCGATCTCGGCCAGGCGCTCGAGCGTGGCCGGATCGACGATGTCGCCGGCATGCAGAATGGCATCGCTGCCCTGCAGGAAGTCGAGCGCCTGCGGACGCAGCAGGCCGTGCGTATCGGAGATCAGGCCAATGCGAATCACCACCTACGGACGCTTGCTGCCGGCCATCTTGGCCATCGTAACGACCGAGTACAGCGCCGCCAGGCCGACGAGCACGTACACGACGCGGGTGAGCGTCGAGCCCGGCTCGAACAGGACGCCGACCATGTCGACGTCGAACAGGCCGACCATGCCCCAGTTCAGGCCGCCAATAATCAATAGCGCCATCGCGATGTAATCCAGTGCGGACATGGCCGGACGGCCATGCGTGCGCGCCGTGACGCGACGATCGGGCAGCGAACGGCGGTCCATGGTGGGTGTATTGATGGTTGACATCAGAGCCTCCTGGAAAAGTACGTGGGCACAACCGGGGCGACGCCCCGGCACTTGCTGTCCATACTAGCCCAGGTTAGCAAACATGCACGCACTGTTGCAGCGCAGGCAGACGGCCACTGTGCACGAGGCGCGCGGCCGCGAACTCAGCCTTTCCAGGTGCGCGCCAGGCCCGTATCGGCATGGATCCAGCCGCCGCGCGGACCGCTGCGGTAGTAGTAGCCGACGCCGCCGCCGCGGAAGCTCTTGATCAGGCCGCCCAGTACTTCTTCATTCAGGTTGGCGATGCGGATGTCGGCCGCCTTGCCCACCAGGTGCAGCGACTGGCGCGCAGCTGGAACGCCCTGCTCGCGCAGGCGTGCGTTCGATTCCGGCGAGCGGTAGCCCGACAAGATTTCCAGTGGCTTGATAATGCCGAAGCGGGCGATGAAGGCCTGGGTGCTCCACAGCATCTCGAACAGTTTCGGATCGATCGGTGAGGACGCCTTGCCGTTCACGTCGCGCAGCAGATGGCACAGCTCCTGGTACGCCGACTCGATGACTTCGCCATCTTTCCAGTACAGCACATTGGCCGTCTCGCCGCTTTGCGGGCGCGTGACCGACAAGGTACGCGGCTTGACCCAGAAATCGAGGTCGAGTGCCTGCGAATCGAACAGGTCGGGTGGCGGTTGGAGGTCGGTCGCGGCAGCGGCCAGCGGCGAACCGATGACACCGATGGCGGCAAGGCGCGCGCCCTGATGGAGGAAGTCTCTGCGGGAAGCCATATATGCGTTGGTCTAACTCGTGAATATCGATGGGCCGTACTATAGCGTATTCGTCATGGAGAGCGCTGTATGGCGTGCTACGGGCGTGCAGCGCGCGCCCGGTGGCGCTGCGCCACGCGCTCAGTCGCTGCAGTTGCAGAAGCGCTTGCGCGCGCTGGCTTCGCCGGCGCCGTCGAGCCGCTTCCACATCAGGTCACTGTCCAGCCCGAAACAGGATTTTTCCTTGCCCGCATTGCTGTAGCCATGCCGCTCGAAGAACGCGCTGGCGCCAGCCGGGCTGTGCAGATGCAGTTTGCTGATGCTCCAGGCACGCGCCTGCTCTTCGACCGCCGCCAGCAGCGCCCGACCCACGCCGCAGCGCAGCGCATCGGGCAGCACGTAGCAAAGCGCCACCTTGCCGGCCGGGGTCAACAGCGTCAACCCGACCAGTTGCCCTTCGCTCTCGGCGACGACGGCAAAATTGGCGGGCGCAGCAAACCAGGCCGCAACGGTGGCCGGCGTCTTGTTGCCGAGCCAGGCGTCGAGTAATGCCGGCTGGCCATGGTGGTCGGCACGGCAGCCTTCCTCGATCGAGCGGCGCAGCAGGTTGCAGGCTGGCGCGGCGTCGGCGGGAAGCGCCTTGCGGATTTCAATACGCGTGGACATCGATCATCAACATAAATACGGTACAAGGACGTGAGGTGGCGCCAATCGGCGCCCCGGGCATGACACGGGCACGACTATACACCGAAAGCCAACGACCCTGCTGGCGGCAGGGGCAATCCCATGATCGGCATAACCATATGACGAAACTATTGTTCCGTATGACAGCGGCATCATGGAACATGCACGCTGTCACTCCAACTTCAAGCAAGCGAGACCCATTATGCGCACTACCCCTCCGAACACGCTGCGCCGCTCGATCCTGGCGCTGGTCCTGGCTGCCGGCGGCGCCGTGCCGCTGCACGCCAGCGCTGCCGGGCCCGAGCTGCTGAACGTGTCATACGACGTCGCCCGTGAATTGTACAAAGAAATCAACCCGGCGTTCATCGCATCCTACAAGCAGCAAAGCGGCCAGACGGTCGAAGTCAAGCAGTCGCACGGCGGCTCGAGCAAGCAGGCGCGCGCCGTGGCCGATGGTCTGGGCGCGTCGGTCGTCACGATGAACCAGGCCAATGACATCGACATGCTGGCCGACCGCGGCCTGGTGGCAAAAGACTGGGCCAAGAAATTCCCGAACAATGCAGCGCCCTACTACTCGACCATGGTGTTTCTGGTCCGCAAGGGCAACCCGAAGCAGGTACGCGACTGGCAAGACCTGGCGCGCCCCGGCGTGGCAGTGATCATCCCGAATCCGAAAACCGCCGGCAACGGCCGCTACACCTATCTGGGCGCATGGGGTTCCGTGATCAAGAAAGGCGGCAACGAAGCCGCCGCGCGCGACCTGGTCTCGAAGATCTTCAAGAACGTGCCGATCCTGGACGGCGGCGGCCGCGCCGCGACCACCACCTTCACCCAGCGCCAGATCGGCGACGTGCTCGTGACGTTTGAAAACGAAGTGAGCATGGTGCGCAAGGAGTTCGGCAACGACTTCGAAGTCGTCTATCCGACCAGCTCGATCCTGGCCGAGTCGCCGGTGGCCGTGGTCGACAAGGTCGTCGACCGCCAGAAACTGCGTCAGCCAGCAACGGCCTACCTGAACTTCCTGTACAGCCCGGTGGGCCAGGAAATCGGCGCCAAGCACTTCATGCGCGTTCGCTCGGAAGCCGTCATGAAAAAGTACGCGGCCAACTACAAGCCGATCAGCCTGTTCACCGTCGACGAAGTCTTCGGCGGCTGGCGCGCAGCGCAAAAGCGCCACTTTGACGATGGCGGCGAGTTCGACAAGATCTACACCGCGAAGTAATCTGTATCACCTTACAACAGCCCTGCCATGCGCAGGGCTGTTTGCATTCCAGCACGGCCAGCACGTCAGTCGACATTTCTGTGCGACATGCCCTATTAATAATATGCACCTGCAATGCCCTATTTCGATAGAAAATTGGGTTTAGACAGGGGAATTTTCTTGTGCACCATAGACATGCGTAGCCGATGAATGCTATCTTGCCTGCCTTCTAGTTGCCCTAGAAACAGATGTTGATCCGCGCCGCCCGGCGCCCAGCTCCATCAACCTCAACCCAGATTCCAGACAGACATGATCAAACACCTGTTCGCCACGGCCCTGATGACGTTGTCGGCCGCGGCATTCGCCGTGCCGTTCGGCTCCCAGTCCGTACTCGTCGTTGAAAACGACACCGGCAAAATCCTCCTTGAAAAAAATGCCGACACCGTCGTCCCGATCGCATCGCTGACCAAGCTGATGACGGCGATGGTCGTGCTCGACGCCAAGCTCGACATGAACGAGCAGATCGAGATCGACCGCGACGACGTCGACCGCGTCAAGTTCAGCAGCTCGCGTGTGCCGGTCGGCGCCAGCATCTCGCGCAGCGACGTGTTGCACCTGGCGCTGATGTCCTCGGACAACCGCGCTGCCGCCGCGCTGGCCCGCACCTACCCGGGCGGTAACGAAGCCTTCAAGGCGGCCGTGCGCCGCAAGATCCGCGCGCTGGGCATGACCCAGACCACGATCGAAGAGCCGACCGGCCTGTCGCCGCACAACCGCTCCACCGCAGGCGACCTGGTCAAGATGGCCGTTGCCTCGGTCCGGTACCCGGATATCGTGCGCATGACCACCGAGACCAAGGAAATGATCGACATCAACGGCCGCGGCGTTGAGTACCACAACACCAACCGCCTCGTCGGCGCCAAGGGCTGGGACATCGGCCTGTCGAAAACCGGCTACACGAACGAAGCCGGCCGCTGCCTGATCATGAACATCACGGCAGCCGGCAAGAAGGCAACGCTGGTGCTGCTCAACGCCGGCGCCTCGTCGGCCCGCGTGCTCGATGCACTGAATATCCGCCGCTTCATGACCGGCGATGCGGCGCCCGTTGCCCGTGTTGCGAGCGCCGCGCGCGCTGCCAGCGGCGGCCCGCGCATCAAGGCCAGCGCCGGCAGTGTGAAAGCGAAAGCCCGCACGAAGATCGTCAAGTCGAAGGTCCAGGCGACCAAGAACCGCAAGGTCGCCAAGGTCAAGACGACGCGCAAGCGCCGCGACTGAGTAACAAGGCCCCTTTTTCTTGCGCTCACGGTTTGACGAGCGACAGCATGTGGGCGTCCACCCAATGCCGCCCCAGCCTGATCCGCTTGCGCGCGATGCCTTCGTCGAATGCCCCGGCCTTGCGGGCGGCGTTCAGACTGGCGTCGTTACCGACGGCGACAACGATTTCGAGACGCTGCACGGCAAGTTCCGTCCACGCGTAACTGGCGAGCGCGCGGATCGCTGCCGACGCGGCGCCCTTGCGCTGCCACGACTGGCGCACCCAGTAACCCAGGTTGCAAAATCCATGCACCGGGTTGATCTGGTTCAGGCCGCAACCGCCGACGAACACACCGGAATGACGGTCGACGATGGCGAATTCGAAGCAGGTCGCATCGGCCCATCCGTTCTCGCAGGAGGCGATCCAGGCCAGCGCGTCGCCGGTTGAAAACTGCGCCGTCGCCCACGGCATCCATGGCGCCAGAGTCGGCGTCGATTCCAGGATGGCGGCGACCAGCGCCGGCGCATCGGCCGGGACGTAGGGGCGCAGCACAAAGTGGGTGGAGAACAGCATGGGACGCCCTCGTTCATTGCACAGCCGACGCGCAGCGCAGGCCTGCCGGCCCGGCACGTCTTACCGGCTTGCGGCTGCCTTCGTTACCAGCGCATCCATGACCTGGCCGGTGGCCATCATCACCTCGCCGGCATCGTGGATCCTGTTCGCATCCTGCACCTGCGCTGGCGACACCACATAGGTGCCATCGATGATGACCGTCGGCGTGCCAGCGACCTGGTAGGCCTCGGCGACCTGGCTCAGACGTTTGAGCCTGTTCTGGACGCCGAACGAGTTCCACGTGTCGGCGAACGCCGCCTTGTCGAGTCCGTTCTCACCGGCCCACGCGATGATGTCGGCATCCTTCATCAGGCGCTTGCGCTCGACGTGCACGGCATCGAAGACGCGCCCGTGATACGCATCGAGCTTGCCCATCGCCTCGAGTGTCAGGAACAGATGCGCTTCCGGGTCGGCCGGCCCCTGGAACGGCAGCGGCATGCGGCGCAGCGCGATCCGGTCGCCCTGCTGCTTCGCCCAGTTCTTCAGCGTCGGCTCGAAGGCATTGCAGGCACCGCAGTGATACGCGAAGAATTCGATGACCTCGATCTTCTTGCCCACGGTCTGGGTTGGCTGCGGCGCAGCCAGCGTCGTGAAGTCAGCGCCGTCGCGCGGCGCGGTTGGCGAGGCGTTGGCAAGGCCGGCCACCAGGGCGGCGGCAATGAGGGCAAGTCGCAGGGCGCGCATATCGATCCTTTTCAGTATGGTGCAAACATTCTAGCCGACGGCGGCGCCATCAAAGGCGCGCATTTCCACGGCGCCCGGCGTGTGGGTGCCTTACGCCACGAGGTCGCGCAAGCCGCTGGTACGGTGCGTGCGGCTGGCAATCGCTGCCTGCAGCACGTCGCCGCCCGGCGTCACCAGCGTGAACACCTCGCTGGCGCGCGTGATGCCGGTGTAGACCAGCTCGCGCGTGAGCACCGCGTTACGCTCGCGCGGCAGCGCCAGCACCGTGTGACGAAACTCCGAGCCCTGCGATTTATGCACGGTCATCGCGAACGCTGTCTCGACATTGCGCAGGCGCGTGGCCAGCACGCTGCGCACGGCGTCGCCTTCGAGGAAGTAGACGCGCAGCGCACCGGCACGCGCCGGATCGGGCAGCGTGACGCCGATATCGCCGTTGAAGACGCGCGTCGAATAGTCGTTGCGCGTGACCATGACTGGCCGGCCGACATACCACTCGGCGCCATGACGCAGCAAGTGACTCGCCGCGAGCCGCTTTTCGATGGCCTCGTTCAGGCCCGTCACGCCCCACTCGCCATCGCGCACTGCGCACAGGATGCGGAAGGTCTCGAAACTGAGCAGTATCTGGCGCACCCAGTCTTCATGCTCGCCACTGGCGCCGTCGCGCAGCAGCTGAAGGTACGGTGCATACCCGGCATGCGCCAGCTGCAGGAGCTGCGCCGGCTGCGCATGTTCGAGCCAGCGCACGCTGTCGTCCCCGGCGCGCAGCACGCTTTCGGCGCGCGCGGTGTCGCCACCATTGACCGCCAGCGCCAGTTGGCCAATCGGCCCGCCGAAGCGGCGGCTGTAGCGCAGCATCACGGTTTGCTGTGCCAGCGCGCCGCCATCGCCGCGGTAGATGTCCGGGATGATTTCGCCGCTCGCAGCCTCGATGTACGCAATCGTCACCGCGCTGTAATGGCCTTCGTGCGCGGCATGGCACAGGTCACCCAGCACCGCGCCCGCCTCCACCGACGCCAGCTGGTCCTTGTCTCCCAGCAGGATCAGCGTCGCGCCAGCGGGCAGTGCATCGAGCAGGCTCGCCATCATCTCCAGGTGCACCATCGATGCCTCGTCGACGATCAGCACGTCAACGTCGAGCGGATTGCCGCGGTGGTGCGCGAACGCGCGTGTGTCGGGGCGCGCCCCGAGCAGGCTGTGGAGCGTGCGCGCCGCGCCCATGCGCGCTGTCAGTTCGCGCAGCGGCAGCTCGCTGCCGACGCGATCTGCCAGTTCATTCAATGCCTTGTCGATGGACTGCTTCAGGCGCGCCGCCGCCTTGCCCGTCGGTGCCGCCAGCGCCACGCGCTGGCGCCCTGCTTCCGGCGCCGTCGCGAACAACAGCGCCAGCAGGCGCGCCACCGTGTAGGTCTTGCCGGTGCCAGGGCCGCCCGTGATGATCGCCACCGAACTGCGCAGCGCCACGGCGCAGGCGAGCTTTTGCCAGTCCGGCCCCTGCGCGCCAGGCTGCGCCGCGAACAGCTTGTCGAGCCAGCTGCGCACGAGCGGTGTGTCCACCGGATGCGTGGCCGCCGCGCGCTCGCGCACGGCCTGCGCGACCAGCGTCTCGTCGCGCCAGTAACGCCGCAGGTACAGGCGCTGGCCGTCGAGCACCAGCGGCTGGTCGAGATCGAATTCGCCGCGGATCCAGACCTGCTGGCAGTGCGCCAGCAGCTTGCTCCAGCCGGCCACGCCACGGGGCAGCGGCGCGGCCGCCTGCGCCAGCTGGCGCCATGTGTCGTCGCTCCAGCCCAGCAGCAGCGCCGGCCCGGCGGCCAGGTCGTCCAGCTGCAGGCAGCTGTGGCCATGGCCTTCGAGCTCGGACAGCACCGCCGCCGCCAGGATCAGCGCCGGTGGCGCGTCGCCCAGTTGGGAAATGAAGCGCGCGAACGCGCCCGACAGACGACGCAGCTCGCCCGCTTCGGTCAGCGCACCGATCTCGCGCCACAGACCGTCGATATCGGCATCAAGCTTCGCCATGTGCATCCTTGTCAAGCAAGCGTTCCAGTCCATCCAGCAGCGCGAGGTCGGGCGCCAGCACCCAGCAGCCGCGCGTGACGGGGTTGGCGACCCCGCGCAGGAACATGAAGACGGCGCCGCCCAGTTGGTATTCGGGCTCGTAGGCGTCGCGCAGGCGCGCGCGCAGAAGCCGGTGCAGGGCGAGCAAGTAAATGCTGCCCTGGATCTCGTAGCGGTGCTCGGCCATCCCGGCAGTCATCGCGGCCTGGCTGTACGACGCGTCGCCCGGCCCCAGCGCATTGGACTTGTAGTCCAGCACCCAGTAGCGGCCTTCGTGCTCGAACACCAGATCGGCAAAGCCCTTGAGCATGCCGTGCAGGACGCGCTCGGGCAGCACGGGCCGTTCGAGCCCGCCCAGCAGATGCGCGCGGCACAGCGCGTCCAGGCGCTGCAGGTCGAGGTGCTCGCTCGGGAACCAGAACTCCATCTCGGGCAGCACGCCGTGCAGGTCGCGCAGGCGCGCATTCAGTGGCGGCAACGGCGTATCGACGATCTCGCGCAGCCACGCCAGCGCATCGGCCAGGCGGTGGCCCCAGCCCGCACGCTCGATATGCTGCACCAGGCGCGCCTCGCAGTTCGGGTCGTCCAGACAGGCAAAACCTTCGCGCGCCAGCCATTCGAGCCGCTCATGCATGAAGTTGCCCGGCACCGAGCCGCGCGGGAAGCGGTGCCATGGCGCGTCCTCGATGCGGGGCGGCGTGGCTGCCTGGGGCACGTCCTCCATCAGCGTCTGGTCCTGCGCGCGCATCGGCGTGGGCGGCGCGATCGCATGGCGCGTGAGCGACGTGAACGAGCCGACCGACCAGTCGCGCTCGAATTCGGCGCGGTAGCGCGGCGCATCGAGCAGGTCGGGGCGAATGTCCTGGCGCGACAGCATCGTTACCGCGTCCGGCTCGGCCAACGCGTGCAGCGAGATGCCCTCGGTGCTGCCCGCCACGACATCGAAACGCGCGCGCAGCGCCTCGGCGGTTATTCGCTCGCCGCCTGCCAGCAGATAGCCAAGGGCCGACTCGTGCAGCTTGTTCTCGCCCTTGCGCGTGCCGGAGACTGCTGCTGCGCCGAGCCACAGGAAGTGGCGCGCACGCGTGAGCGCGACGTACAACAGGCGCAGGTCTTCTTCGATACGCGCGCGGTCGACCGCCGCCAGCGCGTCATCGCTCAAGGCCAGGTCGAGGTGGCGCGTGCCGGCATCGTCCACGTACTCGAAGAACGCGCGGTTGCGGCGGTTGGTCGCGCGCGCCTTGACGGCGAACGGCAGGTACACCAGCGGGTATTCCAGGCCTTTCGACTTGTGGACCGTGACGACCTTGACCAGTTCGGCGTCGCTCTCCAGGCGCAGCACGCGCTCGTCGCCGCTCGATCCCAGTCCGTCGATCTGTTCGGCGAACCAGCGGATCAGAGCCTGTTCACCTTCGAGCTGGCTGCTGGCTTCCTGCAGCAGTTCGGCCAGGTGCAGCAGATTGGTCAGGCGCCGCTCGCCGCCAGGTTCTCGCAAGAGGCGCGCCGGCAGTCCGAGTTCGTGGATGAAGCGGCGCAGCATCGCCAGCACCCCCTGGCGCTGCCAGCTGCCGTGCAGGGCCTTCAGTTGCTCGACGCGCGCCTCCCAGACCATCTCGTCGTGCGAGAACTGCGCCAGTTCGGCGAGCCCCAGACCGGCGGTGGCGGTGGCAAACGCCGCCCGCGCGAGCGCGCCATCGAGCGGATTGGCCACCGCGTACAGCCAGCGCAGCACGTCGGCCGCCTCATCGCTTTCGACGACCGAGTCCTTGTCGGACAAGTAGACGCTGGCCACCTTGCGCCGCATCAGCGCACGCCGGATGGCGCCGGCTTCGCGCCGGTCGCGCACGAGGATCGCGATATCGGCCGGCATCAGGCGCGTGAATCCATCGGTCGCCCCAGTGTCGTCGTCGAAGCCCACGCGCGCATCGTTGAGCAGACCGACAATGTGTTCGGCGCAGTGATGGGCAAACACATCGCGGTAGTCGTCGGCCTTCAGGTCGTCGCGGTCCACGATATTGACGGACAGCGCGCCAGTAGCGTCACCCAGGCCCACCAGGTGGCGGCGGTGACCCTGCGCCTTGACCGCGTCGAACGGCAGCGGGTTGTCCTCGCCGCGCCGGAAGCGGAACGCGGCGCCCGGATGCGCGCCCTCGGCATGCAGGAACAGGCCGTTGACGGCGCTCACTAGCGGCGCGGTCGAGCGGTAATTGGTGTCGAGCTGGTAGTGACGGCCAGCGGTGGCGCGTCGCGCCGCCAGGTAGCTGTGGATGTCGGCACCGCGAAAGCCGTAGATCGACTGCTTCGGATCGCCAATCAAGAACAGGCCCTGCTCCGCGTCGTTCGCCTCGACCCGGTACAGCAGGTCGAAGATGCGGTACTGGTCGGGCGACGTGTCCTGGAATTCATCGACCAGCGCCACCGGATACTGGCCCACGATGCGCGCGCGCAGCGCCGCGCCGTTCTCGCCTTCGAGCGCGACCTTCAGGCGTTCGAGCATGTCGGCAAAGCCGAACTGGCGGTTGCGCCGTTTGAGTTCCTGCATGCGCGCGCCGATATGGCCGGCGGCGTGGCGCAGCAGCGCGTGGGCGATCGGGTCCAGCGCGGCCAGGCTGGCCTGCAGCGCGGCGGTGGCGTCGAAACAGTCCGGCACCTCGGTCGAAAAGTCTTTGCTGAACGCGTCGGCGATGCCGTCCGGCGTCAGGCGGCGCCACGCCGTGTCGGTCAGGTCCGGCATGTGGCGCGCCGGATCGGTGGCCCACGCGCGCAGCGCCTCGAACCATTTGACGAGCGAATCGGCGCGCATTTTGTTGCCGTTGAAGCACTTGGGCTGGCGCTCGCGATGCCCGGCGATCCAGCGCTCCATTGCGTGGGCGCGCTCGAACCAGCCATCCTTCAGGCGCATCAGCTCTTCGCGCTGCGCCTTGGCCAGCCGCGCCACCAGCTGCTTCAGTGGTTCGGTCGCGAGCGCGCCGAGCAAGGCGTCGCGCCGCACCAGCTCGCGCACGCTCGTCTTGAGCGCCTCGACATCGCGCCAGCTGTCCATCACGACCGCCAGCGACTCGGCGCCCAGCGGATAGACCTGCTGGCGCCAGTAATCGTGCGCAGCGTCCTCGAACAGTTCACGCTCGTCGCTGACCAGTTCTTCGTCGAACAGGCTGCCGCTGTCGAACGCGTGCTCGCGCAGCATGCGCTGGCACCAGGCGTCGATCGTGAAGATCGCCGCTTCGTCCATCGTCTCGGCGGCCATGAACAGGCGGTGCCCGGCGATCTGGCGCTCGCTGCCTGCCGTGTAGCTGGCAGCCAGCTCCTGCAAATAAGGATCGACAATGTCGAGCTCTCCGCGGAAGTAGTTTGCAGCCTGCACCAGCCGCTCGCGCACGCGGTTGGCCAGTTCGCGCGTGGCGGCGCGGGTGAAGGTCATCACCAGGATCTCGGACGGCAGCAGCGGCCGCACGAACGCATCCTGCCCGCCGTGCCCCAGCACCAGGCGCACATACAGCGCCGCGATGGTCCAGGTCTTGCCGGTGCCGGCCGATGCTTCGATCAGGCGGGAGCCGTGCAGCGGGAAATCCACCGGTTCAAGTTTGGTGCTCATGTGGACGACTCCTGCAACGGCTTGATCTTGACGCAGCCCTGCATCCAGCGTGCCAACGGTCCATACAGTTCCTCGGCCAGGTCGGGCCAGCCGCCGGCGTTTTTCAACGCGTCAAAGTCAGGCCACAGGCGCGCCAGGCACAGGTCATCGACTTCGCCGCGCAGCTCGAAGCCACCGTCGTAGGTCGCGCGCGGATCGCCCTGCGCCAGATGCGCCAGGGCCGTCTTGCACGCCACTGGCAGCGGGGTGTCCAGATTGGCCCGCCACAGGCGCACCAGGTCGTGCAGCATTTCCAGCGCGGCATCCTGGGCCAGCGGTGCCATCTCGAGCACCGCGTCGCGCGCCACCAGATAACCCGTTACCGGATTGCCGGCAGCGGCGGCTGCCAGCTGGCGCAGCCACGGCGCGATCAGCTTGTCGCCGCGCGGATTGCCGGTCCGGTCCAGCACCTTCGACGAGATCTGCATCAGCCACGCACTGCCCTCGCCGTTTGAGCGCAGGCGGTCGATCCAGTCGTCCAGCTGGATGTCATGCAACCTCAGGCTGACGGCAAACTTCGGCGCCGCTTGCGGAAAACGCGCGCCCAGGCGCAGCCACTCGGTGCGCACGGGCGCCAGGCTCTCGACCAGCTGCTCCTGCCACATGCGGCCCATCAGCCCGATCGGCAGCACGCCTTCGCGCGCCAGACGTTCGGCGCGCACCGTCAGCGTGGCGCGCACATCGCCAATCGCCTCGGCCTCGCCGCTGTCGTCCAGCAGGTGGTCTTCGATCTGGTAGCGCTCCAGCGCATCGAGGCCGAACGGTTCTTCGTCGTCGCCCACGTGCGCGGCGTCCGCAAACACGACGCCAAGACGGCGGCGGAAGAAAAAACGCGCCGGCTGGCGCAGAAAACTGGCCAGCTCGCCCAGCTTGAGGACAAAGTCGGGTTCGAGCTCGTAGGCTGGCAGCGCATCGTCGACGGGATGGTCATCAGCGCCGTGCGCGGTGCGCCATTCGCCCGCGTACGTGAGCAGGCCGCCGCGCTGGAAGTAGCGCCGGCTGAACGGCTGCAGCGGATGCTCGGTCGTAATGTGATGCAAGTCGTCCATGTCCCACCCGGCCTGCAGGTAGTCGCGCAACTGCGCCACCAGCACCGAGGGCGGCTGCTCGCTGTTGTCGCGCACATTGCGCCCGACCCAGCTCACGTAGAACTTGTCGCGCGCGGCCAGCAGGGCTTCGAGCATCAGGTAGCGGTCGTCGTCGCGGCGCGAGCGGTCGCCAGGCCGCGCCATGCCGGGCAGCGCCAGCAGGTCAAAGTCGGACGGGCGCGCGCGGCGCGGGAAATCGCCGTCGTTCATGCCCAGCAGGCAGACGGCGCGAAACGGCACCGCGCGCATCGGCATCAGGGTGCAGAAGGTCACGCCGCCCGAGACGAACTGGTGGTTCAGTGTGGGCGCATCGAGTTCGCTCATCCACGCTTCGCGCAGCACCGCCAGCGGCACCGGTTCGTCGAAGCCCGCGCCGGCGCAAGTCTCGAGCCAGCATTGCAGGCCCTCGCCCAGGTTCGACAGCGTGAGGCGGTCGGCTTCGTCACCGGCCGCATAAAAGCACGACAGCATCTCGCGCGCCGCCGCGCCCCACTCTGCTGGCCGGAGCGACGCGTCGAGGCGGCCGCGCCAGGTCAGCAGGCATTCGACCAGCTGGGCGAGCGAGCCGGCCAGCGCGGCATCGAGGCCACCGACTTCGGCATACGGCTCGATGTCGCCGAAACTGGCGCCGGCGCCGCTGGCGTAACCGAGCAGCATGCGGCGCACGCCGAAGATCCAGGCATTCTGCTCGCCCGTCATCCCCAGCCCCAGGCCCGCGCGGTGGTCCTGGTCGAGCCCCCAGCGCACGCCGGCGCCATCGATCCAGCGGCCCAGGATCGGCAGGTCGTCGCCTGTCACGCCAAAGCGGCGCGCGACGGCGGGCACGTCGAGCAGGTCGCGCACCTCGCTCTGACGGCAGCGCTGGTGCGGCAGGCGCAGCAGCCACTCGAGCGAGACCAGCAGCGGATTGACGCTGCGGTCGCGCACGTCGCCGATCTCGAACGGGATGTGGCGCGGGTCGTGGCGCCGGTGCTGGTCGAACACCGCGTGGATCGCGGGCGAGAACGCATCGATGTCGGGCACCATCACCACCACGTCGCGCGGGCGCAGCGTCGGGTCATGCGCAAACCACGACAGCAGCTGATCGTGCAGCACTTCGATCTCGCGCTGCACGCTGTGCGTGACGTGGAACTCGATCGAACGGTCGTCTGGCATCGGTGGCACGTGCGGGTGCTCGGACAGCGGCACCAGGTCGCGCACTGCGGCCTGGACCTGCGACAGGAGCGTGCCGCCATCGTCGTCGGTGAACAGGTCGACGCGCAGCGGCGCAGGCTGGCTTTCGCCGCTTTCGCCACGTTCCCCGGCCTCGTGCTGCTGGTCGAATTCATCGAGCATGCGCACGAAATCACGGCCTTGTCTGCCCCAGCTGGCCAGCAGCGGATGGCTGTGGACATGCATTTCCTCGATCGGGATCGTGCCCAGGTCGACGCCCTCGCGCTGCGGCTGACGGCGGCGCGCCGCCTTGAGCAACTGGCTGCCTTCGATGATGTCGCCCCAGTAGAACTGGCACGGATTGGGCACGGCGAACAACACCTGCGTGTGGCGTGCCAGCGCCGATATCGCCTGCAGCGTCTGGTACGGCAGCGTCGACATCCCGAACAGCACCACGCGGCGCGGCAGGCGGCTGGCCGGCGCAACGTCCGCCGCGATGGCGGCGAGGAACTGGTCGTGGATGGTGGCGCGGCCGCTCTCGCGCTGCGCCTCGGGCAGGCTCGCATGCACGGCGCGCCACAGGCAGGCCTGCCAGCGCTGCTCGGGCGCGAGCGGGACCACGTCGCCGCCGGCGCGGCGCAGCACGTCGCGCCCGGCGGCCCAATCGGCCAGCCAGTCGGCGCGGTACACCTGGTACTGGTCGTACAGGTCGGCCACGCGTTCGGCCAGTTGCAGGCGCCGTTCGGCGTCGCCATCGGCGAGAAAGCGCGCCAGTGGCGCGTAGCCTTCGTCCTGCAACAGCGTGGGCAACAGGCGCATCAGGCGCCAGGTGAGCGGCGCCTTGTCGAACGGCGCGCGCTGCGGCACGCGCTCGCGTCCCAGCATGCCACGATACGCTTCCCACATGAAGCGCGCCGGCAGCGCCACGCGGGTGGCCGCACAGACGCCGTTTTCTTCGGCCAGCGCGATCTTGAGCCATTCGGCCACGCCGTTCGACTGGACGAGAAAAATCTCTTCTTCGAGTGGCCCCAAGGGATGATTGCGCAGCCAGTCGAAGACGGCGCTGCGCAGCAGCTCCATCTGGTTACCGTGGAGGATCAAGAGACCGGGAGTGATCGGGGCAGACATGCGCTGGGCGTGGGCAATCGGGACCAAAGCATACCGCGTTTGGCCCCCCGGCGGTAGGGCCAAACGGGCCTGTCAACGGCCGTCACTGGCGCGGCCACCGAACTGCGCCGATACCTCGCGCTCGATGCGGATCAGCAGCGCGCGCAGGCGCGCCGTCAATGCCCGCGCCTGCGCCGTGCCGCCTCCGCGCAAATCGCGCACCGGCTGCGCTTCCAGGTCTTCGCAGATGGCGGCGAAGGCGGTGGCACCGACCGCACGGGCGGCCGATTTGAGCTGGTGGGCCAGGCTCGCGGTGTGGGTCAGGTCGCCGCACAGCAGTGCCGTGTCGATGCCGGCCAGATTCTCGCGCGTGGTGTCGAGGAACAGGAACGCGTATTTGCGCATGCGTTCCGTATCGCCACCGGCCGTGGCCGCCAGCAGCGCCAGATCCAGCACCGCGCTGCCCGGCGCCATCGCCGCAGGCAGATTGACGGCGACGTCCGACACGGGCGCCGTGGTGCGCCCCAGGCAGCGCGCGATGGTGGCGGCCAGCAGTTCGGGGACCACGGGTTTGGCCAGAAATTCGTTCATGCCCGCCGCCATGCAGCGCGCGCGATCGTCCAGGCCGGCATTGGCGGTCATCGCCACCACCAGTGTATCGGCCAGACGCGGATCGCGCCGGATGCGGCGCGTCGCCTCGAGACCATCCATCACCGGCATCTGCACGTCCATCAGTACGCAGTCGAAGCGTGCCTTGGTCATCGCCGCCAGCGCCTCTTCGCCATTGCCCGCCACGACGACGGCGGCGCCGGCCAGTTCGAGCAGTTCGCGCGCGACCTGCTGGTTGAACGGGTTGTCCTCGACCAGCAGTACCGCGCAGTCGTCCAGCCGCGCCTGGGCCGGCGCCGGCGCTGCGCCCAGGCCGGAACTGGCGCCACCGCCCACCCGCGCGCCGGCGCCATCGTCGAGCGCCAGACGCGCCGTGAACCAGAAGATGCTGCCCACGCCAGGGGTGCTGGTTACGCCGACCTCACCGCCCATCAGCTCGGCCAGCTGACGGCTGATGGCCAGGCCCAGGCCAGTGCCGCCGTGACGGCGCGTGGCCGACTGGTCGGCCTGCTGAAATGGCGCAAACAGGTGCTGCAGCGCGTTGGGCGTGATGCCGATGCCACGGTCTTCGACTTCGAAGCGCACCAGGATTTCAGGGCCAAACGCATGCGCCAGGCGTGCCCGCATCGTGATGCGGCCGCGTTCGGCAAACTTGACCGCGTTGCCGGCGAAATTGAGCAGCACCTGTTCGAGACGCAGCGAATCGCCGCACAGGGGCCGCATCAGTTCGGGCGCGATCTCGATGTCGAAACCCAGACCCTTGGCGGCAGCCGCCGTGCTCAGTTGCGCCTCGACGTTGCGCATCAGCGCGTCCGGCATGAAGCGCTCGGTGGCCAGTTCGAGCATCCCGGCCTCGATCTTGGAAAAGTCGAGGATATCGTTGATGATGCCCAGCAGGTGCTGGCCCGAGTGGTAGATCTTTTCGAGGTAATCGCGCTGGCGCGGGTCGGGCGCGGCCTGCAGCGCCAGGTGCGTCATGCCGATGATGCTGTTCATCGGCGTGCGAATCTCGTGGCTCATGTTCGACAGGAAGTCGCTCTTGGCCTTGCTGGCCGCGTCGGCGCGCGCCTTCAGGCGATGCAGTTCGGTGACGTCGGTCGACACGCACAGCACGGCGCGCTCTTCATCGACCTGCAGCGGCACGCGCACGCTCCACAACTGGCGCGTGACGCCATCCGGGCCGGCCTGGGCGACTTGCGCACTGCTCTGGCGATCGGCCCGCAGCACGGCGCGATCGAGCTCCCAGGCGGCGGCGGCCTGGCCCGCCTCCATGGCCTCGGTATCGGGCCGGCCAATCAGGTCGGTTGCCGGGCGCCCGAGGCGCGCCGCGCCCTTGGCATTGAGATAGCGGATGCGGCGCGCGCCGTCCTTCAGGTACACCTCGGCGTCGAGATTGTCCAGCACTGTGTCGAGCAGCAGGCGCTGCTCGTCGGCGGCGCGGCGCGAGCGGTACTGCGACAGAAACAAGCCGTACATCAGCAGCGTACCGACAAAGCCGGCGACCAGCGCGCCGAACGGCACGAAGCGGTCGACGCCCACCAGCATTTCTTCCCTTGGCGCCGAGAAGTGGGCCTTCCAGCCGTTGCCGACGTAATCCACGCCCAGCACCGTCACGAAATGCAGCGCCGGATCGAGCGCGGTGCGGCGCACGTCCACGCCATGCAGCAGGATGTCGCCCGCCGCCGGCGCGCCGGGACGGCCGGTGTAGCGGCGTCCGGTACCGTACAGGCTCACGCGCAGCGGCTGCGCCTCGAGCGAAGCGAGCGCATTGCGCACCAGTTCCTGCACCGAAAAGAAGATGCCGAACGAACCCAGATAGGCCGCCCGGCGCTCCGCAACACCCAACGGCAGCACGCCCCCGATGTACACGGGCAGGCGCATGCCGAGGGCATTGTGCGGGACCGGGTCGGGCAGGAACACGGGCTGGCCTGACGCGACCATCGTGCCGCTGTCGCGTGCCTGGGACAGCGCCCGCGCGACCAGCGGGCGGGACGCCATGTCGAAGCCGAGCCGCCGGGTCGGCTTGTCGGCCGGGTACTGGTACGTCACGACTTCGTACCACGGGCGGCGCCCGGCCGGGAAGATCTGGAAATCCGGGTAGCCGCGCGCGTCGACGCTGCGGTCGTCGCGCATGGCGGCGGTGAAGACGTCGCGCCCGGCATCGGGCACGCGCGTGGCGAAGGTCAGCGCTTCGATCGCCGGATAATTATTGGGCAGGTCGAGCGCCGCCGCATAGCGGTGGAACGAGGCGCGGTCGGGCACCGCACTGCCGCCGCCGGCCGCATGCAGGGCCGCCATCGCGCGCACCGCGCGGGCATACGAGGCGATGGCGTTGTCGAGCCGTTCCTGGGCACCGCGCGCCAGATTGTCGAAGCGGCGCCGGGCGTCGGTCTCGACGGCGGCGCTGGCCACCGCATGCAGCAGCATGCCGATTGCCAGCGCCAGCAACACACCGCCGCCCCACAGCACGATGGGGCGGCCCACGCGCGCCGCGGCAAGTTCGATGGCGCGCGCGCCACGCAAGGCTGATCGCTTCATGCTTCCCCTTTCGGGCGCTGCATGCCCCGCTTGTTAGTAAGAGTCAATGTGAGTATATCGGTGCACCGGCGCGGCGCAGGCCCGTTCACCGCGCCGATGAGGCACGCAAGCAACACATCGCCGCTCACGCGAGCACCTCCCAGTGGCGAGGGTAGCAGCCCCCCGTCAAGATACGAGTCGCGTCGCAAACAGGGCGTCCCAGGTCGGCGCAATCTCGACATACAGGGCCACGGCCTGCTCGATCCCGACCGTCTGCGGCGCGCCGATGCGCGTGATGACCACGCCGGCGCGACGCAGCATGCGTTCGATTGCCGTGGTCGTGACGGTGATGTAGCGCTTCAAGCCGCGCTCGTGGGCGTCGTCGATGATGGCAGCGATCGACTCCATCGTCATCGCCGAAAAACCGTAACCGGCCACGCCGTCGGTTTCCAGTGCAAAGCGCGACAGCTCCCATATCTGCGGGTCGCTCGGCGCCGCCTGCCCATCGAGCAGCTGGGGAAACGAATCCTTGAGCATGTATGGCCCCTCGGTGGGCAGCAGGCGCCAGCAGCCGCGCAGCGTGTCGTCGTCCCGCATCAGCATGTAGCGCGGCTCGAGGGCGTCGTAGCCATCGATCTCCATGCCCGACAAAATAGGGACTTCCCAGCCGAGCCGCCCGCGAAAGACCCGCGCGCGCAACAAGTGCATTTCGCACAATTCGTTCGATGGAATGGCGCGGCGTGGCGCGATCCTGATATGCATGCTCATTTACCCCTCCCTGGATTGACGTATGGTCGTTAAGAAATGCACTGTGCATAGAACCGTCATGCAAATCGGGTAGCGTGGGTACTATCAGCTCTGATAGGTGGCGAGCAATGTCGGGGGTGCAATACTTTTGGTTATGCAGTTTCCGACGTACTGGCTTTACCTTCCTGAAAGGAATCATCATGGCAATCGAACTGATGTCCAACGCCCTGGCAGCTGACCACCACGCCAACCAGGTCATGCAGGCCGCCGGCGCCGTGCGCATGGCGCCGCATGAACTGCGCCGCCTGCGCATCACCAAGCGCGAGAGCCAGGAAAAGTTCTGGGGCCGCTTCGGCGTCACCCAGTCGAGCGGTTCCCGCTTCGAGACCGGGCTGGCCATCCCGACGCCCGTGTCGATCCTGCTGCGCATGTATGTCAATGGCAAGCTCAGCGATGGTGATCTTCAGGGGTAATCAATCCAAGGCCAATGGCCTTGACCACCGCCTGCTGGCGGGTGTTCACGTCGAACTTCTGACGCACATTCGCCAGGTGGAAGTTCACGGTCGCTTCCGAGCAATTGGTGATGCGGGCAATCTCCCATGACGACTTGCCCGCCATGACCCACTGCAGCACTTCGAGTTCGCGTTTGGTCAGGCGCGGTGCGGTGCCCCGGCCTTCTTCGGGCCGCACGCCCTCATCGCGAAAGCGCTGCGACGACGCAAACGCGTAATCGCGCACCAGCGCGAGCATCGGCAGCGCCTCCAGCACGGCACGCTCGGCGGCAATATCGGGACGCGCATCGGACGCAAAACTGAGTACCCCGAACTCGCCCTGCGGACCGTGCACCGGCAGCGTCACGCCACTGCGGATGCCATGCGCACTGGCTTCTTCGTACAAGCCCGCCTGCCGGGTGCCTGAGGCGAACAGCGCGGGCTCCCACACCATCGGCAGCGTGCTCGTCAGGCAGTGGGCAACCGTCGGATCCACGTAGGCAAAACCATTGCGGTCATAGCGCTCGCGCCAGTTGTCAGCGTAGTTACTGCGCAAAAAGGCCGACTCGAAGCGGGCGTGACGCGAACCGACCAGCCCGAACAGCACCTGATCGAACCCCAATGTCCGCGCGAGTTTGTACAGGGAGGCGCTCCACTGGTTCGCGTCTCTGGCCTGCATCAACTCAAGTAATAAAGCGGTATCAATCATGGGGTCGGAATAATATGCAACACCGCTATCCTAGTCCGTCGCCCCCCCTTCAAAATCCTCGAAAATTAACAATCAAGATATTTACACTCGCCCATTTCATATGCTGTCGTGTAATGACAACAACAATTTTCACATCACCCTCGATGGCAAATTGATTTTCACAACCGCGCGCCGCGTTACTCCAGATAAATCCCACGTCTGCAGTTCGCCACTGCGGCTTTGTTGGCGAAAGCTAATTTTGTGTCTTGACGCTGGTCAATAAAACTCGCTACTGCCATGGCGCCTCATCAGGCCACCGGGGGTGCGCGGCACACCACCATTTCGCGCGGTACGAGGGGCGAATCAATGCGCACGATAAAGGGTGTTCCTGAACGCGCTGATGGACATCGATCGGCGTGGTCCCGAGCATGATCGAAGCGGGCAGCCATACCGAAACGCTGCTGATGCCACAGCGTCCGGAGCCGATCATGAAAGCGTTCCGTCTCAAGAACTGGTTCGCCCGGTTATCATCACTGCATCAGCCGCAGCGCCGGCAAGTGCTCGATGCCCTGCATCGCGCAGCCGGCCTCGATCGGGTCGGATTGCGCACGAGACCGTCAATCTGCGCGCGGGTGCGCGCGGCAGGCATGCGGGCAGCCGCGCCATCCACGTACAGAACGTGAACGCCTGCCGCAGGCGCTTCAAAGCCTGGCTACCGGGCTTTCGCGGCGTGGCATCGCGCTACCTGCCCAATTACATGGGGTCGCGCTGGACTCTGGACGTTCGACGGGTCAGTTCCGCAGAACAATTGCTTTGCATCGCAATCGGCGTCATGAACAGACAACGCTGACTGCGCCTTGCGGTCGGCGTCCTGCCCTGGTCAATCATGCGCAAAGTGGCAGGGGCGGTGTGTAAAATCATTTCATGCACAACCGCTCTCTCCCGTCCACGCCCGGCGCTGTGGTGGACACGACAACGCGCGCCTGGGTCCGCATGCCATCGGGCCGGCGCCTCGACCTGCTGGACCCGACACCCTTCGATTGGGACGACGCCGACCTGGCGCTCGGGCTGGCCCGGACCTACCGCTGGGGTGGCCACTCGGCGTGGCCGTTGCCGCTGTCGGTGGCGCAGCATTCGATCAGCGTGATGCTGTTGCGGCGCGCGGCCACCCCGACGCTGTCGCCGCTCGACGAATTGCGCGAGCTGCTGCACGACGCCGAAGAAGGCTTGCTGGGATTCGATGCGATTTCGGTCATCAAGCCGTTTCTGGGCGACGCCTTTCGCGCGCTGACACAGCGCCTGGAACACGCGGTGTTCCTGCGCTACGGCTTGCCGGCGTGGGACGCGAAATCGCATGCGGCGCACAAGAAGGCCGACCGGCTGGCCGCAGCCAGCGAAGCAGTTCATGTGGCGGGCTGGTCGGCCGACGAGGTCCGGCGCACACTCAAGATCCGCGCGGCGATCCTGCCGGAAGACCCGCTGGCGCACTATTACGATTGCGCGCCATGGGAACCGTGGCCGCCGAAGCTGGCCTGCGAACGTTTTCTGCAAGAACTCGAACGACTCAAGGGAGCGGTCAGGCTGGTGCCCTGATGCCGCCCCCCTCTTCGCTCGACCTTACGCCTTTGCGCGCGGGGTCAGTTCTTTTTCCAGATATTTTTCCAGGCTTTCGAGTGAACGGCCACGGGTTTCCGGCAGGCGCAGCGCAACGAAGATCAGTGAGCCGACATTGATGGCGGCAAACAGGAAGAACGTCGTACTGCCGAACTGCGCCAGCGCCAGCGGGAACAGCAAGGCCACGATCGCGTTGAAGATCCACTGGCACGCCACGGCGGTGCCGGTCAGTACGCCACGCAGGTGCATCGGGAACAGTTCCGACATCAGCAGCCAGTACACCGGCGCGATCAGCATCTGCATGCACAGCAGGAAGCAAAGGATGCAGGCCAGTGCGGCATAGCTGCGCGTAATGCCATCGGGCATCCACAGCAGCACGGCGCCCAGCGCAAACTGCATGACAACTACACCCGACAGGCCCGACAGCAACATCGAGCGACGCCCGTGCTTGCCGATCAGCCAGATGCCGATGAAGGTGGCGATCACCGCGACCACGCCATTGCCGATGGTCGCGGTCAGGGCAGCATTCGTGCCCAGGCCGGTCGATTGCAGGATGATCGGGGTGAAGTACATGAATGCATTCACGCCAGTAAACTGGGCCATGAAGCCCAGGCCGATGCCCAGCCACAGCAATTTTCTGATCCATGGCGTGCCCATGACGGCCGACCAGCCGGCCTGTTCGTGCTCGATCTGGTTCAGCTTGGTCATTTCGGCCATCTCGCGCTCGATCTGCTCGTCGCTGGAGCGAATCTGCTGCATCACGGCGCGTGCGTCGTCCATCCGACCCTTGCTCGCCAGCCAGCGCGGCGATGGGGGCACGAACATCATGCCCACACCCAGCAACAAGGCCGGCACGGCGGCGATGGCCAGCATGTAGCGCCACACATCCGGCGAGTTCGCATAGTGCGCCAGGACTGCATTGAGCACATACGCGATCAACTGACCGGTAACAATCATCAGTTCATTCTGTGTGACCAGCCTTGCCCGTTTGCTGGGGCCGGCCATTTCGGCAATGAACACCGGCACAGTGGACGATGCACCGCCGACCGCCAGACCGAGCACGAAGCGCATGGCGACCATGACTTCCACCGATGGGGCCAGGGTGGTACCGAGCGCGCCGATCATGAATACCAGCGCCAGCCAGATCAGCGTCATGCGGCGACCGAAGCGGTCCGACAGCGTGCCTGCCATCAGCGAGCCCACTGCAGCGCCGAACACGAGCGCGGACGTCACGACGCCTTCGGTCAGCGGTGTCAAGCCAAGGCCGCCACTTGAGGGCGGCGCGCTCATGAACGGCAGCGCGCCGGAGATCACGCCGGTATCGTAACCAAACGCCAGCGCGCCCATTGTGGCGACGATGGCGACCTTGAAGACGAAGCGGCTTTCCTTGGTATCGGGTGGCGCCGGGGCGGCGGCCGGTGGAACTGCTGAAGACATACGGATCCTTTGTTGGAAATGGACAGGCAGAAAAAAATGGTGAGTCCATTTCGTCACCGTCCGGACGACGGCAGAGGCAGACAGTGCCGCGAAAGCGTTGCCTACATCGTTAAATTACTTGGCAAAGGATAAAGGGAAGCATGCGGCGCGACTGTTCGATAGCAAACATATTAGTGAATAGAGCGCACTAACAAAAAAACAACCGTGTTAGCAAGAATGAATCGCCATCCAGCGTGCCGAGGAACATGCTCATGAGCATCACAACGCTCTAAGCTGCTGATTTTGTTCAAGGTTTTACGCTATCCACAAGAATTGTGGATAACTGTGTGGACAAGCGCCACTTGACAAGCCACAAGGCCAGAAGGGATGCGGGTTTCAACAAACTGCCCGTTGTACAGGCAAAAATTTGTTCCAATAAAATCAACCACTTGCACATGCACCACATGGGGGCAACAAGTTTATGTGCGGCGCACTCCTACAAAACCGTGACATGGGGGATAAGTTGCCAACATGTTGCGATCAATCGTCATTTCCACGCACTGCGCGCGCGGTCGCGCACCAGCATGCGGACGCTGTCGGGCATCGGCGTGCGCAGCTCGCGCTTGTCGGCACTGAGCCAGGCGGATTCTTCGAAATGCTTGAGCATCACGGGCGTGACGAAGCGCGAGCGCGTCGCATACACGTGGCGATCGCCCATGCTGGATTGCTGCTTGATGAAGAAGCGATTCGGCACGATCAGGTGCAGGTTCTCGCGGGCCCGGGTCATGGCCACATACAGCAAGCGCCGCTCTTCCTCGATATCGTCCTGATTGCCGGTAGACATGTCCGACGGGATGCAGCCATCGACCACATTGAGCACGTGCACCGACTTCCACTCCTGCCCCTTGCTCGAGTGGATGGTAGACAGGATCACGTAATCGTCGTCGAGCAGTGGCGGGCCGGCGCGGTCGCTCGTCGCTTCGGGCGGGTCGAGCGTGATGTCGGCCAGAAAACTCTCACGGTTGGCATGGCCAGCCGACAGCGCGACGAGCTGGTCGAGGTCAAGCGCACGCACCTGGAAATCGTCGTGCAGTCGCTCGAGGTGTGGTGCATACCAGTCGCGCGCCAGCTCGAGGTCTTGCGGCCAGCGCAGACCCGGGGTGCGCAGGCGCGCATACAGTGCGCAGAAAGTTTGCCACTCGGCGCTGCAGCGCGCCGGCACGGGAAACGCCGCCAGCGTGGCGGCGACATCGCTGCTCTCGCCCACCGCATCGAGCACGCGCGTGGCGGTCGCCTGGCCGATTCCGGGAATCAGTTGTAGCACGCGGAACCCGGCCAGGCGCCCACTCGGGTTCTGGGCAAAGCGCAGCAGCGCCAGCAGATCCTTGATATGCGAAGCCTCCAGGAATTTCAGGCCGCCGAATTTGACGAACGGGACGTTACGCCGCATGAGTTCGAGTTCGAGCGCAGCGCTGTGGCTGGCCGCGCGAAACAGCACCGCCTGCGACTTGAGCGGCACGCCTTCTTCGCGCTGCTCGAGGATGCGGCTGCAGACCCAGCGCGCCTGCTCGGCTTCGTCGCGAATCAGCACGAGCTGCGGTTTGATGGTCGACGCCTTATCGGTCCAGAGCGTCTTGGCGTGGCGCTCGAGCGCAGCGCCAATGACGGCGTTGGACGCGTCCAGGATCGGCTGCGTCGAGCGGTAATTGCGTTCGAGCGTGATCAACTGCGCCGGCTGCGTAAACTGGCCCGCGAAATCGAGGATGTTGCGCACGGTGGCGCCGCGGAAACTGTAGATGGACTGGGCGTCGTCGCCGACCACCATCACACCCCTGCCGTCGGGTTTCATGCCAGTGATGATCGCGGCCTGCAGGCGGTTGGTATCCTGGTACTCGTCGACCAGCACATGGTCGAACCAGCTGCCCAGCTCAAGCCCGAGCACCGGGTCGGCCGCCATTTCGGCCCAGAACAGCAGCAGGTCGTCGTAGTCGAGCACGTTCTGCTCTTGCTTGGCGTCGACATATGCGCCGAACAGCGTCTTGAGCTGGGCTTCCCATTCGGCGCACCAGGGAAAATACGCCTGCAGAACCTGATCGAGCGGATCGCGGCTGTTGACCACGCGCGAATAAATCGACAGGCAGGTGCCTTTCATGGGAAAGCGTTTTTCCGTGCGCGACAGGCCGATCTCGTGGCGCACCATCCCCATCAGGTCCTCGGCGTCGCCCCGGTCATGGATGGTGAATTGCGGATCGAGGCCGATGCGCCCGGCGAATTCGCGCAGCAGGCGCGCGCCGATGCTGTGAAAGGTGCCGGCCCAGGGCAGCGCCACCGGGGCCTGGGATTGCGCCGGCGCACCGCGGCCAAACAACCGGTGCAGGACGCCACTGGCGCGCTGGCGCATTTCGTCTGCGGCACGGCGCGAAAAGGTCAGCAGCAGGATGCGCTGCGGGTCGGCGCCAGACCCGATCAGGCGCGCCACACGGTGCGCCAGCGTATTGGTCTTGCCGGAGCCGGCGCCGGCGACGACCAGCAGCGGACGCGGCGCGTCCACGCCGATATCGTGTTCGACCGCGGCGCGCTGCGCCGGGTTCAAGCTGGCGAACGGGTCTTCAGTGGCAGGCGCGGCGGTGGCGGTGGTCATGGGCGGCAGACGGAGAAAGCGACACTGTACATTTGTCCAGTATCGCACCGCAAGCGCTAAATCGCACGACGCTCACGCTTGCGCGCGCATGACATCAGGCCCGACCTGAAGTGCCTTCGGTAAGCCTTGGATAAATAAAACCTTTTCTGGATATCCACAAAGTCTGTGAATAACTATGTGGAAAAGCGGGGGCTTGACAGGCTGAACACGGCCTGCGGGGCGGCTTTCAACAATTTGCCTATTGGGAAGGCAATGACGGTGACAACTGCAAATTGATTGCAAACAAAGGCGGTCGCACCCTTGACAGCGCCATTGCTGCTGTGCCGATCACGCCAGCGTTCGGCGCCGTTCGGGTTCAAGCAAAACGCGCTCGATAACCTTTGGCCGGACACCGTTGGACTTCAGGTATTCGACTGCCGGCACGACGCCGAGCTCGCCCAACGTGGCAATGCCGCGCGTGACGACATCGCGCTGGCCGGCATCGGATCGCAGTTCGGATGCGCTGGCAACGCATGGATGGGTGTCTTGCGTGTGCAGTAGGTTCATCGCTGATCTCCGGTGATGGTGGATGTGTCATGCACCACGATTATTGGCCAAGCAGAGGTAAAGTCAATGGCAAACCTGTATCAATACGGGAATACATTGCCCGTGGTAAGCGTGCGCGCATCGCAGAGGCGATAATAATGCCATGAGCCCTTCGCCCCTCCCCTCCCCAAGCGCGCCGCCGGGCGCCCCCGCCGCAGCGCACCCCGTGCCCGCGTCGTGCACCGACCTCTTCGTCTCGTTCACGCTGATCGCGCTGCAGGGCTTTGGCGGCGTGCTGGCCGTGATCCAGCGCGAACTGGTCGAGCGCAAACGCTGGCTGACCAATGAAGAATTCATCGAAGAATGGTCGGTTGCGCAAATCCTGCCCGGGCCGAACGTGTGCAACCTGGCGATGGTGATCGGCCAGCGCCACTTCGGCCTGGCCGGCGCGATGAGTGCACTGGGCGGCTTGCTGGCAGCGCCGCTGCTCGTGGTGCTGGCGCTGGCCCTGGTGTATGCCCGCTTCGCCGAGGTGCCGGCGGTCCAGGGCGCACTGCGCGGCATGGCGGCCGTGGCCGCCGGGCTGGTGGCGGCCACCGGCCTGAAGATGTCGGCCGCGCTGGGCAAGAACGTGCTGCCGCTCGTGGCCTGCGTCGTGATCGCCGCGGTCAGCTTCGTGCTGCTGGCCTGGGTGCGGGTGCCGTTGGCGGCGGTCGTGTTCGGCCTGGGTGGCGTGGGCTGCGTGCTGGCCTGGCGCAGGCTCAAGCCATGAGCGCGCCGCAGCTGGCATTCACCTGGCACGACTGGCTCAGCCTGTTCACCCACTTTTTGGCGCTGTCGATGATGTCGCTGGGCGGTGCGATCTCGACCACGTCCGAAATGCAGCGCTATCTGGTCGAGCGCCAGGGCTGGCTGACGCCGGCGCAATTTGGCGACTCGGTTGCGCTGGCGCAGTCGTCGCCCGGGCCAAATGTGCTGTTCGTGGCGCTGCTGGGCTGGAACGTCGGCCTGAACAACGGCAGCACGCTGGCCGCGCTCTGCGGCGTCGTCATCGCGATGGTCGGCATCATGTTGCCGTCGACCGTGTTTACTTATCAGGTGGCGCAATGGGCGCAGCGCAACCGCGAACGGCGGGCCGTGCGCGCCTTCAAGCAGGGCATGGCGCCACTCGTCGTTGCGATGCTGCTGTCGACCGCCTGGCTGCTGGCCACCGGTGGGGGCACCGATCCGGACCGTTGGCCGCTGTGGCTGCTGTCGGTGGCAAGTTGCCTCGTCATCTGGCGCACCCGCGTGCACATACTCTGGATGCTGGCAGCTGGCGCAGTACTCGGCGCGATTGGACTGGTGTAGTTGGCATGCTGGCGCAGGACGCGGCATACTGGCCGCATCTTTCACTGTCCACCACATGACGATGTCCGAACTCCTGAACCAACACGCCTGCTTCGGCGGCGAGCAGCGTTTCTACCAGCACGATTCCAGCGCGATCGGCTTGCCGATGAAGTTTTCGGTTTACCTGCCACCTGACGCCGCCGGCAAGAAGCTGCCCGTATTGTTCTACCTGGCAGGCCTGACCTGTACCGAAGAAACGTTCATGACCAAGGCGGGCGCGCAGCGCGTGGCGAGCGAGCTGGGCATCATTCTGGTGGCGCCCGACACCAGCCCGCGTGGCGCCAATGTGCCTGGCGAGACCGACAGCTGGGATTTTGGCGTCGGCGCCGGCTTCTACCTCGACGCGACCGAAGCGCCATGGTCGACGCATTACCGCATGCACAGCTACCTGCTCGAACTGCACGCACTGGTGCTGGACTTGCTGCCGGCTGATCCGGCGCGCGTGGGCATCTTCGGCCACTCGATGGGCGGCCACGGCGCACTGGTCATGGCGCTGCGTCACCCTGAGCTGTTCCGTTCTGTATCGGCGTTTGCGCCCATTGCGGCGCCAAGCCGCTGCCCGTGGGGCGTCAAAGCCTTTGGCGGCTACCTGGGCCCGGATGAAAGCACCTGGCAGCAATACGACGCCAGCGCGCTGATGGCAAGGCACGAGACGGCGCCTTTCCCGGCCGGCATCCTGATTGACCAGGGTCTGGCCGACAAGTTCCTGCCGGAGCAGCTGCGGCCGGAAGCCTTCGAAGGCGCCTGCGCCCGTATCGGGCAGCCACTGACGCTGCGCCGCCAGCAAGGCTACGACCACGGCTACTACTTCGTCTCGACGTTCGTCGAAGACCATCTGCGTTTCCACGCCCGCCAGCTCGGCTGACCCGGTACGGCTTCAGCCCTGCTGAAGCCGCTTTCTGGCATGCCTGCATCACTGCATGGGCAGAAGTCCCACCGCTTGCAGATTGTCGCTGTCTGATAACTGCAACAAACATGCCGAGTCATCACGCGATCACGCACAAAGCGTGAATCGCGTTGTTCGAAAACTTTCCCTGCGGATACAATGATTGCAAAATTCCATGTGCATCTTGGGCTGCGCACGCGTTCAGTGCTGTCGCCATGACCCGAGTCGGTCGGCAACACGCCCCCGCCGATGCTTGCGAACCTCCCTTTTCGTCAAACCATTGCAGCTCGCGCACTGCCCGGGCTCCCTTTTCCGTCCGTAGAAACGTCACTAAACGATGAAACTCAGCTTCCGCACCAAACTTTATCTGCCACTCGTTCTCAGCTGGTTGTGCCTGTCAGCGATGGCCATTCTCCATGTCTATGAGAGCAGCGCGCAGCGCCTCGAAGAACGCAAGGTCGCACTACGGTTTGCGACCGATGTCGGCATGTCCACGATCAAGGAATACGCACAACTGGCGTCATCCGGCGCACTGACCGTCGCCGACGCCCAGAAACAAGCCCTGACGCGCCTCAAGTCGATGCGATACGGGAAGGATGGCTACTACACGGTCATCGATTCAGCCCCAACCATGCTGATGCATCCGGTCAAGGCCGAACTGATCGGCAAGGACCTCAGCGACTTCAAGGATATCAATGGCACCTACCTCTACCGCAACGTGGCGGCCATTGCCAAGGGCAGCGGTGAGGGCTGGGTCGAATACGTGTGGCCAAAGCCAGGCAACCCGGACCAGCAGCAGGTATTCCCGAAAGGCGCGTATGTGCTCACCTACAAACCATGGGACTGGACCTTCATGACGGGGCTCTACATGGATGACCTGCATGATGCATTCGTTGGCGACATGTGGCGTGCAGTCGCTTTCCTGGCGATCTGCGGTGTGGTACTGAGCACGATTGTCTTGCTGGTATTGCGCAATATTACGCGTTCGATCCGCCAGGCGGTCAGTGCCGCCGACGCAGTAGCGGGCGGCGACCTGACCCATCAATTCAAGATCGACGGCAAGGACGAAATCGCGCAACTGATGTCATCGCTTGAGCGGATGCAGCAAGGTCTTGCCAACGTGGTGAGCGAAGTACGCCAGGGCACGGATGCGATCGCAGCCGCGTCATCGCAGATCGCACAAGGCAATCTGGACCTGTCATCGCGTACCGAACAGCAGGTCGCTTCGCTCGACAAGACCACCGCGTCGATGGAAACGCTGGCAAGCACGGTGCGCGAGAACGGCGAATATGCGCGCCAGGCCAATACGCTGGCGCTGTCGGCGTCCGATGTGGCAACCCATGGCGGCACCATTGTTTCTCAAGTGGTGACGACGATGGCCTCGATCAATGCGTCATCCACCAAGATTGTCGACATCATCAGCGTCATCGATGGCATCGCCTTCCAGACCAATATCCTGGCACTGAATGCGGCCGTCGAAGCCGCGCGAGCCGGTGAACAGGGCCGGGGCTTCGCCGTCGTGGCCGCCGAAGTGCGCAATCTGGCGCATCGCTCGGCTGCAGCGGCCAAGGACGTCAAGACGCTCATTGGCGATTCGGTTGCCAAGGTCGAGGCCGGCAGCAAACTGGTCGGCGAAGCCGGCAGCACGATGGATGACATCGTCGCGAGCGTCAAGCGCGTGACAGATATCATCGGGGAAATCGCAGACGCTGGCCAAGCGCAACAGCTGGAGTTGAAGCAGATCAACGACACCATTCACGACATGGACAGCACGATGCAGCAAAACGCCGCGCTGGTCGAAGAAGCAGCATCGGCATCCGCCTCGCTGCACACCCAGGCGCACAATCTGACCGGCGCCGTCAGCCTGTTCAAGCTGACTGCAAGCCAGCTTCGCCCCTCTACCGCGCCCCGCCTGGGATTGACGTCACGCGCTGACAGCTGATTATCAGCCACGGCCATCGCATGCATTGGTGCATGCGATGGCCGCCTTTCGGATAGTACGCGGCCTTAAAAGCTGCTCTTCGCAGCGCCGTGAGCGGGGTCGACGTCGATCCCGCCATGCTGTTCCAGAATCGCGGCAGCGCGTTCGAGCTGCGAGGCTTCTGCAACCGACACCGTCATCATGCACAGGTCGCCACGCACAGCCGGTTTGAAGACGTCCTCGTAATCGGTACCGCCTTTGACGGCAGGCGAATCGCCCACGTAAAAATTGCTTTCGGCAGGACCGGCCTCGTCGGTAGTGACGTTGACATTGATGCCCTCGCCGTCGAAACCCTCGGCCAGCAAGCCAATGCGGGCGGCCTCGGCCGCTTCGAAGTTCGGCAGCATGCGAACGATATGATTATTCATGGTATCTCCCTTGTCTCATTTATAACTACCCTATCAGAATCCCGCCGCGCGCGGCGCAGGCCACTAGCGTTGCTGAACTCGCCTGCCGCGAAGGGCAACGACGACGGCGCCAAGGCTGGAGCTAAGTCAATTGCCATGCGGCAAACGAACACCGGGAACGCGAAACCGTGGTGTATGCTGGGTGCAATGCACGCAGATACCTGCGCGGCTTCATTGAATCGACGGCGTCGCTGGCGTCGTGACATTGGTGAAGCTCGAGAACGGCGTACTGCTACTGATCCTGCAAAAAGCAGGGTAACGAGGCACGTCGTCTGACCATTCATTGCGCAACGGGCCAAGCTCGAATCGTGTGTTGGTTCGCCGGAACGCACTGCAACGCATGACTGCGAAGCGGTGCGTTTTTTTATGCGTGCGATTTCATGCGTGTGAAACGACGCTGGAAAGCACGATGAAACGACAGTAAATGACCAGTGATGGACCAGATATGCCGTGGTACAGCCCGGCTTGCAACAAGGTCCAGCACATACAGCACAACTAACCGAGAGGAGCCGACATGAACGAATCGAACGATCAGGGAAGTAACGCAGGTAAATGGATTGGCGCCGCAGTAGCTGGCGCCCTGCTGATGTATGCCTTCGACCCGGACCGCGGCCCGAAACGCCGGGCACGCGCCAAGGGCGCACTGCGCGATGCACGTCATCGCGGCGCCGATAAACTCGACCACGCGCTGCACGTGGCCGGTGAGCGCTTCGACTCGGCGCGTGAGCGTGCCGAGTCGGTGTACCTGCGCGCCGGCGAACGCCTGGCTGGCGCGGCCCACGCTGCCGGCGACCGCCTGGCCGAAGCGTCGCACCAGACGCGTGATCGCCTCGAACATGCGCGTGGCCGCCTGGCCGAAGCCTCGTACGAAGCGCGCGACCGCGCCTCGCATGCGGCCGACTACGCCCGTGACCGCGTATCGCACGCCGCCGATACGGCGCGTGACCGTGTATCGCACGCTGCCGATATCGCGCGCGAGCGCGCCGGCCGCGCCGCCGACGATGCACGTGACTATGCGGACGACGTCCGTTCGCGCGCACAGCACGTCGCCAGCGATGCGCGCGACCGCGCCAGCTACGCTGCCGACAAGGCACGCAGCAGCGCCGGTGACGCTGCCGACAAGGCCCGTAACAGCGCCGACGATGCTGCCGATCGTGCACGCGAACGCGCCGACATCGCCCGTGAAAACCTGGCGCAGGCCGCGCACAGCGCCGGCAACGGCGCCCGCGCCCGCGCCAACGCCGTCGGCAACCAGGTCCGCGAATGGACCGATCACCTGACGCAAGCCTTCGGCTCGCGCGGCCCGACGCTGACCAATTCGGCGCTGCTGGGTACGAGCGCGCTGAGCGTCGTCGGCCTGGCGCGTCGTTCGCCGGCCGTTGCCCTGCTGGGTCTGGGCGCGCTGGCCGTGCTGCTGCGCAGCGACCGCGGTCGCAATCTGGTCGATTCGCTGCGTCACCGCGGCGAAGCAAGCCGGGTCGAAGTCGAAAACAGCGTCTTCATCGACGCATCGCCACGCGAAGTGTTCGATGCCTGGTCCGATGTGGAAAACTTCCCGCGCTTCATGTCGCACGTGACCGAAGTGCGTGACCTCGGCCACCGCCGTTCGCACTGGGTCGTGCGCGGCCCGGCCGGCATGGAATACGCATGGAACGCGGTCATGACCGAGCAGTCGCGTCCGGATCGCCTGTCGTGGCGCAGCGAGCCGGGTTCGGAAATCGAGCAGGACGGCAGCGTCACGTTCGAGTCGATCAATGGCGGCACGCGCGCGACGGTGCGCATCAGCTACGCGCCACCAGCGGGCGTGCTGGGCCACGGTGTGGCGCGCATGCTGGGCGTCGACCCACAGCGTCAGATGGATGACGACCTGGCAGAGATGAAAGCGTTCATCGAACGCGGTGGTTCGCGTGGCGCAGGCCGCCGCTAATCCGCCCCTTTGCCGCCGCGCCGAAGGTTAAACGGCACGGCGGTGCGACACCACGAATGGCCCCCACGCGGGGCCATTCGTTCGTCCGGGCAGCGCTCAGTCGGGGATGATCGCCGTGACCTCGATTTCTACCCGCGCACGGTCTTCCATCAGACCCGCCACCTGCACCGCCGTCATCGCCGGATAATGACGACCGATGATCTCGCGATAGGCCGCGCCCAGCGCCGGTCCGGCGTCCAGGTATTCGCGCTTGTCGAGCACATACCAGGTCATGCGCACGATGTGCTCCGGGCCGGCCCCGGCTTCGCGCAGCACGGCCACGATATTGGCCAGCGCCTGGCGCGACTGCGCGACGAAATCGTCCGTCTCGAACACCCCCGCCGGCGTCCAGCCGACCATCCCGCTGACATGCACCTGCCGGCCGCGCGCGACGACCCCGTTGGCGTAGCCTTTCGGTCGTGGCCAGCCAGGCGGTTGCAAGAATTCCATGGCGTCTCCCGGCATGCGATCTCAGTGTTGCGGCGCGAGCAGTTCGCGCGCGATGATCAGGAGCTGCACTTCGCTCGCTCCCTCGTAGATGCGAAGCGCGCGGATCTCGCGGTACAGGCCTTCGACGACCTGGCCCCGTTGCACGCCCTGCCCGCCGAACAGCTGCACTGCGCCGTCGATCACGCGCTGCGCCGATTCGGTTGCGGCCAGTTTGGCCATCGCCGCTTCTTTGGTGACGGGCTTGCCGCTGTCGCGCAGCCACGCCGCGCGGTAGGTCAGTAGCGCGGCGGCGTCGATCTCGAGCGCCATCTGGGCAAGCCGGGCCTGCGTGAGCTGGAAGTCGGCCAGCAGTTTGCCAAACATGGGCCGCGCCTGCACATGTGCCAGTGCTTCGGCCCGCGCGCGCCGCGCGAAACCCAGCGCCGCTGCTGCCACCGACGTGCGAAACACGTCGAGGGTGGCCATCGCAATTTTGAAGCCATCGCCTTCGGGCCCGACCAGGCAGGCGGCCGGCACCCGGCAGCCGTTGAAGTTCAGGCGCGCCAGCGGATGCGGCGCGATCACATCGATGCGCTCGGCGACGTCCAGTCCAGGCGTGGCCGCATCGACGATGAAGGCCGAGATGCCGCGCGCGCTGCGTTCGACCGGTTCGCCCGTGCGCGCGAACACCACATAGAAGTCGGCGATGCCGCCATTCGAGATCCAGGTCTTTTCGCCATCGAGCACCCAGGCATCGCCATCGCGCCGCGCCGCGCATTGCAAGGCGGCGACGTCGGACCCGGCGGCGGGTTCGGACAGCGCAAACGCGGCAATCGCGCTGCCCCCGGCCACGCGCGGCAACCAGTTCTGGCGCTGCGCTGCGCTGCCGAACAGCGAAATCGCGCCGCTGCCCAGGCCCTGCATCGCGAACGCAAAATCGGCCAGGCCCGCATGGCGCGCCAGCGTTTCGCGAATCAGGCAGATGGCGCGGGTGTCGATCGCGGCTTGCGCACCGCCATGCTCGATGCCGGCCACCGCGTGGCGCAACCAGCCGCCCTGGCCCAGGCGCACGACCAGTGCGCGGCAGACCGCGTCGACATCGGTCCCGTGTGCATCGGCCAGGTTGGCAGCCGTCCAGGCGTCGAGTTCACGTGCCAGCATGCCGTGGTGCGCATCGAAAAACGGCCAGTCGAGATAATCGCTCTGCATCAGTTGCCCTCGAAGCGCGGCTGCTGTTTGCCGACGAACGCCTGATAGGCGCGCTGGAAATCCTGCGTCATCATGCAGATGGCCTGCGCCTGCGCCTCGGCCTCGATGGCTTCGTCCACGCCCATATTCCATTCCTGCTGCAGCATCTTCTTGGTCATGCCATGCGCGAAGGTGGGGCCGGCCGCCAGCTGCGCGGCAAATTCCTGCGCCTGCGCGAGCACCAGACTCGGTGCGCACAGGCGATTGAAGAAACCCCAGCGCTCGCCCTCTTCCCCATCCATCGAGCGGCCGGTGTACAGCAATTCGGCCGCACGGCCCTGGCCGATCACGCGCGGCAGCAACGCGCAGGCGCCCATGTCGCAACCGGCCAGACCCACGCGCGTAAACAAAAAGGCGGTGCGGCTGCGCGCCGTGGCGTAGCGGATGTCCGAGGCCAGCGCCAGGATCGCACCAGCGCCGGCGCACACACCATCCACCGCCGCGACGATCGGCTGCGGACAGGTGCGCATCGCTTTCACGAGGTCGCCCGTCATGCGCGTGAAGGCGAGCAAACCCGGCATGTCCAGTTGCGTCAGCGGCCCGATAATCTCGTGCACGTCGCCACCCGAACAGAAATTCTCGCCCGCACCAGTGAGCACGATCGCCTTGACGTCGTCGGCATAAGCCAGCGCGCGAAACAGGTCGCGCAGCTCGGCGTAAGCGGCGAACGTGAGCGGATTCTTGCGTTCGGGGCGATCGAGCGTCACGGTCGCCACGCGCGTGGCGGGATCGAGCGACCAGCCGACGTGCTGCGCCGCGTAGCCGGTCAGGCCCGTTCGATTGCCCGCTAAATCATGCATGCAGTGCTCCTGAGAACGCATTGGAAAATGGAAGAACCCGTTACGTGCCCGGCTGCCCGCGCGCCAGGCTGCGCTCGAGTTGCTGCTTGCCAGGCACGTACTGGCGCGGCCACGCGGCGCCAGTGTAGCCGATGCGCGCCGCCTCGTTCAGCGTCCAGGCTGGATTGGCCAGATGCGGTCGGCCCACTGCGCACAGGTCGGCGCGACCGGCGGCGATGATGCTGTTGACGTGGTCGGCCTCGCTGATGCCGCCGACGGCGATCGTCGCGATGCCGGCTTCGTTGCGGATACGGTCAGAAAACGGCGTCTGGTACATGCGCCCATACACCGGCTGCTCGGCCTTGCTCACCTGCCCGGACGAACAGTCGATCATGTCGGCGCCGGCAGCGCGCAGCAGCCGCGCGATCTCTACGGCGTCACCCGGTGTGATGCCGCCATCGACCCAGTCATGGCTCGAGATGCACACGCTGATCGGCAGATGCGCCGGCCACGCCGCGCGCACGGCGGCAAACACGCGCAGCGGAAAGCGGCAGCGGTTTTCGAGACTGCCGCCATAGGCATCAATGCGCCGGTTGGTCAGCGGCGAGATGAAACCAGAGAGCAGGTAGCCGTGCGCACAGTGCAGCTCGAGCCAGTCGAAACCGGCCTCGCTCGCAGCCAGCGTGGCCCGCACGAAGTCGGCTTCGATGCGTGCCATGTCGGCCTCGCTCGCCTGGCGCGCCACCTGCGACACGCCGGCCAGATACTGCTGCGACGACGCCGCCACGAGCGGCCAGTTGCCGTGCGCGAGCGGCTGGTCGATGCCTTCCCACATCGGCCGGGTCGAGCCCTTGGCGCCCGCGTGCCCCAGCTGGACGCCAATTTTCGCGTCGCTCGCCTCATGGACGAAGTCGACGATGCGGGCCCAGGCCAGCGTGTGTTCGGGCAGGTACAACCCCGGGCAGCGTGGCGTGATGCGCGCGTCGGCCGACACGCAGGTCATCTCGGCCAATACCAGGCCGGCGCCGCCCAGCGCGCGCGCGCCAAGATGGGCCAGGTGAAAGTCGCCCGCCACGCCATCGACGCACGCGTACTGCGCCATCGGCGAGACGACCACGCGGTTCTTGAGCAGCACGTCGCGCACCCGCAGCGGGGTGAACATCGGCGGTGTGGGCGCGGTCGGCGCGGGCACGCCGGCCTGCTTTGCTGCCTGCGCGGCAAACCGGGCCTCGAAGCCCTTTATATAGGCGGGGTCGCGCAGGCGCAGGTTTTCATGCGACAGAC
Source organism: Oxalobacteraceae sp. CFBP 13730 (assembly GCA_014841835.1). Lineage (GTDB taxonomy): Bacteria > Pseudomonadota > Gammaproteobacteria > Burkholderiales > Burkholderiaceae_D > Telluria. The sequence goes on from JACYUQ010000002.1 coordinate 991,434, forward strand.
GCTGGCTGCGCGTGAGCAGCGAGTAGGCGAAACCGTCGACCGGCATGGCGCCGTAGCGGGCCACGTTCTCGAACCAGTCCATCGAATTGCGCGCCGCGCTTTGCAGCTTGCTCACCTCGGTCATGCGCGCCGTCTGGTAGCGTGCCAGTGCCGCATCAAGGTCGCTATCCGGTTCGACCGGCAGTTCGGCGGCCAGCGCGATCGCGTCTTCCAGCGCCAGCTTGGTGCCCGAGCCGATGGAGAAATGCGCGGTGTGCGCAGCGTCGCCCAGCAGCACCAGCGGCACGTGGCGATCATCGACGTCGATCGCTCCCACCCACTGGCGACAGGCCAGACGCGCAAAGCGCTGCCACATGGCCGCGCCGCCACGGGTAGCCTGGGTCAGGAGCGGTGCGCCACCAAGCAGGCGCGCGAACAGGCGCTCGCAAAACGCCAGCGTGCTTGCTGCGTCCAGGTCGGCCAGGCCGCTGGCGCGCCAGGTCGATTCCAGTGTCTCGACGATGAAGGTCGCATTCTCGTCGTCGTATTGATAGGCGTGGGCCTGGAACCAGCCATGTTCGGTCTGTTCGAAGGCGAACGTGAACGCGGCGAAGCGGCGCCGGGTGCCGAGCCACACGTAGCGGCATCGCCCCTCGTGCAGGTCTGGCTGGAACACGGCGGCGTGGCGCGTGCGGATCGCGCTGTGGACGCCGTCGGCGGCCACCACCAGGTCGGCGCCATAACTGCGCGCCAGCGCCACGTCGTCCGTCACGTCGGTATCGAACACGAGCGCCACGCCCGCTTCTTCGCAGCGCGCCTGCAGGATGCCGAGCAGGCGCTTGCGCGCAATGCCGCAAAAACCGTGGCCATGCGAGGTCACGGTCGCGCCGCGGATCAACACGTCGATCGCGTGCCAGCGATTGAACGCAGCTTCGATGGCGCGCGCGCTGGGCGCATCGGCCAACGCCAGGTTGCCCAGGGTCTGATCAGAAAACACGACGCCCCAGCCGAACGTGTCGCCGGCCCGGTTGCGCTCGACCACCGTCACGCTGCGGCGCGGATCGCGCAGTTTCATCAGCAGGCCGGCATACAGCCCGGCCGGCCCGCCACCGACGCAGACGATGTTCATGTTCTCTCCTATACTGGCATGGCGCCTATCTTACCTGCGGCCAGGCGGGCCATGTCAACGGCACGTCGCGCACGCGAGACTCATCCACTGTGGATAGGTCAATTTTTAGTACAATCAGGAAACTTCGCTGCCCTATCCCCCGCCACAGGTTGCGGGTTTTATCGATGAACCGTTCGCCAACCATGCTCCACAACGCACAGACAATCGCGCTCCCCGTCGTCACCTGCACGCCGTACCCGGGGTCGCAGCGATGACCAAGTCACCTGGGCGCTTTCGCCTGAACAGCCTGCGCAGCCGGCTGATGCTGCTGGTGCTGCTGGCCATTACGCCAATCGCGATCGTCACCGTGCTCGGCGGGCTGCGCGAACGTGAAGCGGCGATCCGCGCTTCGGAGGACAACCTGAAACGCCTGACGGCGCTGGCGGCTGCCAACGAAGCGCAGTCGATCGACCGCGCGCGTCAGATCCTGGTCGACCTGGCCAGCGTGCCGGACCTGATGGGCGAAACTGCCGACTGCAACGCGCTGCTGGCCAACGTCCTCGATCGCAACGAGATGTATGTCAATTTTGGCCTCATCCAGCTCAATGGCGACGTCAGTTGCAGCGCGGTGCCGATGGTGCATCCGGTAAACCTGGGCGACCGCAGTCACTTCAAGCGCGCCGTCGCAGAACGCCGCTTCATCGCCGGCGACTACATTTTCGGGCGCGTGATCCGCCGCCACACGATCAACCTGACCTATCCGGTCACCGACCGCGACGGCAAGGTCGTCGCGGTGGTGTTTGCAGCAATGGACCTGGCGGGCCTCGACACCTTCGTCAACGACATCAGTCTGCCGGCCGGTTCGATCCTCGAGACGGCCGACGCCTCGGGCAAGCTGATTTCGCGCCGTCCCGATCCTGAGCGCTGGTTCGGCAAACGTGTTCCTGCCCCGTTGTTCGCGGCGATGCGCGGCCCGCACGACAACGCCCGCGTGATCCAGGGCGAGGATGGCATCGAGCGCCTGCACGCATTCGCGCGCGTCGGCCCGCCGACGCTGTCCGACTACACGGTCACGATCGGTGTGCCCACCGAAACCATCACGCGCGTGGCGCGCGAAGCGCAGCTGATGTCGCTGCTCGGCCTGGGCCTGACGACCCTCCTGGCCCTGCTGGCGGCTTGGCTGGCAGGCGACAAGCTGATTGTCCGGCGCGTGCGCACGCTGATGACGGTGGCACGCCGGATCGCCGCCGGTGAACTCGACGCCCGCACCGGCATCGGATCGAACAGCGAAGAAATCGGGCGGCTGGCGTCGGCCCTGGACGAGATGGCCGAGCATCTGCAAGAGAAAGAAGCCCAGCGCAGCCAGGCCGAGCGCGAGCTGCGCGCGGCCGACCAGCGCAAGGACGAATTCCTGGCAATGCTGGCCCACGAACTGCGCAACCCGCTCGCGCCGATCAGCACCGGCGCCCATCTGCTCAAACTGCTCCATTCGGACAATGCGCAGATCACGCAGACCTGCGCCATCATTGCGCGCCAGGTCGAACACATGACGAGCCTGGTCGACGACCTGCTGGACGTCTCGCGCGTGACGCGCGGGCTGGTCACGCTGTCGACCCAGATCCTCGACCTGCGCAAGGTGGTCGACGACGCGGCCGAGCAGATCCGGCCGCTGATGCTGGCGCGGCGCCACAAGGTGGTGCTCGACATGCCGCCGGAACCGGTCAGCGTGAAGGGCGACCACAAGCGTCTGGTGCAGGTCGTGGCCAACCTGCTGGGCAACGCGACCAAGTACACGCCGGAGGGCGGCCGCATCACCCTGCAACTGACGCTGCAAGGCGATACCTGGGTCATCGACGTGACCGACGACGGCATCGGCATGGATGCGCGCCTGGTCGAGCGCGTGTTCGATCTGTTTACCCAGGCCGAGCGCACGCCGGACCGGTCGCAAGGCGGCCTGGGCCTGGGGCTGGCGCTGGCACGCAGCCTGGTCGAACTGCACGGCGGCAGCGTTGGCGCGGTGAGTGCCGGCCCGGGCCTGGGCAGCACGTTCACCGTACGCCTGCCGTGCTACATGCAGGAGGCGCCGGCCGCACCCGTGGCGTCGCCGCTGGCCGGCAGCGCCAGCGCCGTCGGCCCCCTGCGTATCCTCGTGGTAGATGACAATCTCGATGCCGCCCACACGCTGAGCCTGTTCTTGCGCGCGAGCGGCCACACGGTCGAAGTGGTGTATTGCGCGCTGGACGCGATCGATGTCGCTGCCGTGTTCAAGCCGCAGGTCTGCCTGCTTGACATCGGGCTGCCCGACATCGACGGCAACGAACTGGCGCGGCGCCTGCGCGCCTTGCCCGACATGGAGAACGCGACGCTCATCGCGGCGACCGGCTATGGCCGCCAGCAAGACCGCGAACAGGCACGCCAGGCAGGGTTCGACCACTATCTGGTCAAGCCACTCAATACGCTGCAACTGGGCGATCTTCTGGCGCAGGCGAGCCCTCACTGAAGCGGGCACCGTGACTGAACCGCCCTTTCGGGCGGGGTCGTTTCATTGGCACAACAAGGCCGCAAATAGTGCGTGACAGGTATCATTACACCTGCATAGAATTTGCTGCAATAGAATTTAATATGCTCCGGAGAAATTCCGTGCGGCGTGCCGAACAGGATGCTTCATGCCAATTGCTCCAGATAACATCGCGCAGTGGCGCATCAAGGTCTTTACCACCATCCTGCCGATCGTCTTCGCGCTGGGATTCGTTGCGGCCGTGCCCAGCATCCCGCTGCTGATCAGCAAGGGCAAATGGCCGGTCATCGTCATGGACGTGGTGGCGCTGGCATGGCTGCTGGCCATCTGGCGACTCGACCGCGTCGCGCACACAGTCCGCGTTCTCAATTTCATTGCCATGCTGTTCCTGGTGTCCGTCGGCCTGCTGTTCGCCGTGGGGCCGGTTGGTCTGGTCTACATGACGGCCCTGCCCGCACTGGCCGTCATCCTGCTTGGCATGCGCCAGGCGCTCATCGGCCTGGCCCTGGGCGCGGCCTGCGTGCTGCTGCTCGGCCTGAACGGCCAGGTGCACCTGTATGTCCCTGGCCTGGAACAGAATGGCCTGGCATCGGCGATCGTCGTCGTCATCAACTTTTGCTGCGTCGGCGCATTGATCACGATCACCAGCGGCACGCTGCTCAAGGGGCTGGACCGGTCGCTTCTCGAAGCGCGCACGGCCGCCGCAGGACTCGAAGCGGGCCAGTTGCGCCTGCACGCTGTCAACGACGAGCTGCGCCTGACGTCGGCCGCGGTCGCGCGCCTGAACGACATGGTCATGATCGCGCGCATGGTCGACGTGCCCGGCGCCGAGCAGCCGATCATTTTTGTCAACGATGCGCTGCTGCGCCACACCGGTTACGCGCGCGAAGAAATCATCGGGCGCAGCGTGCGCATGCTCGAAGGGCCCGATACCGATCAGGAGACCGTCCGGCGCGTGATCACGGCCGTGATGCACAAGGAAGCCGCCAGTGCCGAAATGGTGCTGTACACGAAACACGGCACGCCGTACTGGGTCGAGGCCGAGATGGTGCCGTTCTCCGGCGACAGTGGCGCGATCACGCACTGGCTGATTGTCAGCCGCGACGTGACCGAGCGGCGCAACGCCGCCGACGCGATCCATCGTCTGGCGTTCTACGACGTGCTTACCGGCCTGCCGAACCGGCGCCTGCTGATGGAGCGGCTCGATGTGGCGGTGGCCGGCGCCCGCACGGGCGGGTCGATGGCTGCCGTGCTGTACGTCGACATCGACAACTTCAAGACCGTCAACGACGCACGCGGCCATGCCATCGGCGACCAGCTGCTCAAGAACGTGGCCGATCGCCTGGTGGCGATGACGGGCGACGACGGCTGCGTGGCACGCCTGGGCGGGGATGAATTCGTGGTCCTGCTCGACGCGCTGGGCCGGCATGCGGACCGGGCCACCGACCGCGCGCTGGCCGTGGCCGAACGGATCCGGGCAGCGCTGGCCGACAAGATCGTCATCGACGCCCAGCGTTACTACGCCACCAGCAGCATCGGCGTCGCGCTTACCGCACCCGGCAACGCGCAGCACACAGTGCACGACCTGCTGCGCGAAGCCGACACCGCGATGTACCACGCGAAGTCGCGCGGCCGCAATGGGGTGGCGCTGTTCGAACCGGGCATGCTGTCCGACGCAGAAGGCCGCCTGACGCTCGAGCGCGACCTGGGCCACGCGCTCGACAACGGCGAATTGTCGCTGCACCTGCAACTGCAGGTCGATGGCGCGCGCATGCCGAGCGGCGCCGAACTGCTGATGCGCTGGCGTCGCAAGGACGGCAGCAGCGTGCCGCCCGACGTCTTCATCCCGGTGGCTGAATCGAGCGGCCTGATCGTGGCGCTGGGCGACTGGGTGCTGCGCGAAGCGTGCCTGGCCTGGCACGTGCTGGACCGCGCCGGCCACCGCTTCCCGCTGTCCGTCAATGTCAGCCCGATGCAGTTCCGCCAGCACGACTTCGTCACACGGGTCGAAGCGATCCTGCACGAGACAGGTGTGCCGCCCGGCCAGCTGATCTTCGAGATCACCGAAGGCTTGCTGGTCGACCGGCTCGACCAGACCATCGAGCGGATGCACGCGCTGGCCGCACTCGGGATCCGCATCTCGATCGACGACTTCGGCACCGGCTATTCGAGCCTGTCGTACCTGACCCGGATGCCGCTGTACGAACTGAAGATCGACAAGAGCTTCATCCGCGACACGCCGCACGACAAGAACGGCACCGCCATCGTGCAATCGATCCTGGCGATGGCCGGCCACCTGGGCCTGCGCGTGGTGGCCGAAGGCGTCGAGACGTCGGCCCAGGCCGAGTACCTGGCCGCGCACGGCAATGCCTGCATGCAGGGCTACCTGTTCCACCGGCCGATGCCGCTCGACGCGCTGCTGGCCGAACTGCAGGCCGCGCCCCAGGCCAGTTTGTCCGCCGCCTGATCAACAGCGTCGCCACGGGCGGCGCCAATCCCTTATCATCCTGTCTCGAACAGGGAGATGTTGATGGATGAAGTAGGAATCGTGCTGGCCATGCTGCTGGCGGTGGTGGCCAGCGGCTACCTGGTGCGCATGCTGCCGTTCGCGGTGCCGCTGCCGCTGATGCAGATCGCGCTTGGCGCGGCGATTGCCGGCAGCACCGGCCACGGCGTGCGGCTCGAACCGCACATCTTCTTCCTCGTGTTCCTGCCGCCGCTGCTGTTTCTCGATGGCTGGCGCATTCCCAAGGTCGGGCTGTTTCGCGACCGCTCCACGATCCTCGAACTGGCCCTGGGCCTGGTGCTGTTTACGGTACTGGGCGCGGGCTTTTTGATTCACTGGCTGATTCCGTCGCTGCCGCTGGCAGTGTGCTTTGCGCTGGCCGCCATTCTGGCCCCCACCGATCCGGTCGCAGTGTCGTCGATCGCCGCGCGCGTGCCGATCCCGCCGCGCCTGATGCACATCCTCGAGGGCGAGTCGCTGCTGAACGACGCCAGTGGCCTGGTGTGCTTCCGCTTCGCCGTGGCGGCCGCCCTCACCGGCACTTTCTCGCTGGGCGAGGCCACGCTCACCTTCCTATGGGTGGCGCTGGCGGGCGTGGCCATCGGTGTGGGCATCACCGTGGGCGTGAGCTGGGCCCAGCGCCAGCTGGCTGCGCGCATCGGCGAAGAAAGCGGCTCGCCGATCCTGATCAACCTGCTGCTGCCGTTCGGCGCCTATCTGGCAGCCGAACATCTGGGTGCCTCGGGCATCCTGGCGGCAGTCGCGGCCGGCGTCACGATGAGCTACGTTGAATTGAGCGGGCGCGCGGCAGCCACGACGCGTGTGCGGCGCGCGGTGGTATGGGACACGGTGCAGTTCGCGCTGAACGGCATCATGTTCGTGCTACTGGGCGAGCAGCTTCCCGATATTGTCGAAGCAGCCCTGCTCTCGCCCGAGCTGCCACGCGCGAACGATGTGTGGTGGCTGGCCACCAACGCGCTGGCCATCAGCTTCGGCCTGATTCTGCTGCGCTTCGTCTGGGTCTGGGTCTCGCTGCGCCTGACGCTGCTGAACGCCCGGCGCCAGAAGCTGCCGGAATACCGCCCCAATCCGCGCCTGATCCTGGCCACGTCGCTGGCGGGCGTGCGCGGCGCCATCACGCTGGCCGGCGTGCTCACGCTGCCGCTGGCGATGCCGGGCGGCGCGCCCTTCCCGGGACGCGACCTGGTGATTTTCCTGGCCAGCGCCGTGATCGTCGTCTCGCTCGTGCTGGCCAGCGTCGGCCTGCCGCGCGTGCTGCGCGGCCTCGAACTGCCGCACGATTCAGCGCATGAAAGCGAAGAGGCGCGTGCGCGCCATGCCGCCGCGCTGGCTGCGCTCGAAGCCATCGCCAACGCACCGCCACCGCCACCCACCTCGGGCTGCGATGCGCAGGGCGCGGTGGAGATGCACGCAAGCGCAGTCGACCAGGTGCGCAGCCTGTATCAATATCGCCTGGATGGCGGCAACGGCAACGATGTCGATCCGGCGCACGCACGCGCCGCCGAAAGCGCGGAGCGGCACTACCGACTGGCCGCGCTGGAGCACGAACGGGCCGTCCTGCTGCGTATGGCGCGCAACAACACCTTGTCCGACGAAGTCGCGCGCAAGCTGCTGCGCGAGATCGATCTGGTCGAGGCGCGCTATCGCTGAACCGGAGTGCGGGCGCGCCTGTCCCGCACTCCGTTATCTTGCGAACAGTGCGGGCACTGGCCCGGGCGTAGGATCGACGCGATATCCACCACTCGCGAAACAGCCATGCCCAGCCAGACCATCGACGCCGTCGACGCACTCGACACCAAAGACTCCACCAGCGCCGCGCGCGCGGCCGGCCTGCGCTACGTGCACGATGGCCGCGCCGGCGTCAAACGCGAAGCCGTCAAGGACGGCTTTCGCTATCTGGACGCGCATGGCGCGCCGGTGGAGGACGAGACCACGCTGGCGCGCATCAAGAGCCTGGTGATTCCGCCCGCCTGGCAGGACGTCTGGATCTGCGCGCAGGCCAACGGCCACCTGCAGGCCACCGGGCGCGACGCGCGCGGGCGCAAGCAATACCGCTATCACCCGAAATGGCGCACGGCGCGCGATGAAGTGAAGTACGAGCGCATGCTCAAGTTCGGCGACGCGCTGCCGGCAATCCGGCACGAGGTCGACCGCGCCCTCAAACTCCCCGGCCTGCCGCGCGAGAAGGTGCTGGCCACGATCGTCTACCTGCTCGAAGCGACGATGATGCGGGTCGGGAACGAGGAATACGCGCGCACCAACAAGTCGTTTGGCCTGACGACGCTGCGCAACCGCCACGTCAAGGTCGACGGCAGCGACGTGCAATTCAGCTTCCGTGGCAAGAGCGGCGTGTACCACAAGGTGAAGGTGCACGACCGGCGCCTGGCAGGCATCGTCAAGCGCACGCGCGATCTGCCGGGACAGGAGCTGTTCCAGTACGTCGACGAGGATGGCGAAACCCACAGCGTCGATTCCAGCGACGTCAACGACTACCTGCGCAACATCACCGGCGAAGAGTACACGGCCAAGGATTTCCGCACCTGGTCAGGCACCGTGCTGGCAGCGCTGGCCCTGCAGGAGTTCGAGAAGTTCGACTCCGAGACGCAGGCGAAGAAAAACATCGTGCGCGCGATCGAGTCGGTGGCCGAAAAGCTCGGCAACACGCCAACGATCTGCCGCAAGTGCTACGTGCACCCGGCCGTGCTGGACGCCTACCTGGAAGGCGCGCCGCAGGACGTGATGCGCGAACAGACGGAAAAGAAACTGGCCGAAGATCTGCACGCGCTCCAGCCGGAAGAGGCAGCCGTGCTGGCGATGCTGCAGCAGCGGCTCAGGCACGAAGAGGAAAAGCCACGTGCAGCGCCGCGCAAGAAAGCATCTGCCAAGACGCAAGCCAAGCCATCAGCGAAACCCGTGGCAAAGAAACCGACGGCCAAGAAACCGGCAGCCAAGCGTGGCGCGCCGGTCGCAGCGTAGCGCGACCCGACCCGCCCCCGCCTACAGCGGGTGGTTGAACACCTGGCGCAAGTAGGCGATATAGGTGACGTCGGTGCACTGCGACTTGCCCGGCTCGTCCGACAGCTTGGCCACCGGCTGGCCGTTGCAGCGCACGAGCTTCATGACGATATTGATCGACGGGAAAGGCGTATCGTTGGTCAGCTTGGTGCCGATGCCGAAGCCCGTCATCACGCGGTCGGCGAAATGGCGGTACAGGCTCAGGGCCTTCGGGATGGTCAGCGCGTCCGAGAACACGAGGCGCTTGGTGCGCGCATTGATGCGCAGGCGCGCGTAATGGGCCAGCGCCTTTTCGCCCCACACGACCGGATCGCCCGAGTCATGGCGCAGGCCGTCGAACAGCTTGGCGAAGTACAGGTCGAAGTCGGCCAGGAACGCGTCCATGCCGACGACATCGGTCAGGGCCGTGCCCAGGTCGCCCCGGTATTCCTGGACCCAGTTTTCGAGCGCGGCACTCTGGAAGTCGACCAGGCGGGTGCCGAAGGCCTGGTGCGCCTGCAGATACTCGTGCGCCATCGTGCCGATCGGGACCAGGTTGAAGCGGTAGGCCAGGTAGACGTTCGACGTGCCCTTGAAGTACACCGGCAGCTCGCGCGCCAGCGTCTGCACCACCTCGTCATGCCATTCACCGGAGAAGCGGCGGCGCACACCGAAGTCGAAGAACTCGAACGGGTTGGCGCGCGGAGCTTCTTCGCCGAACGCGCGCAGTTCGTCGATCTTCTGGCGCAGGCGCCGGCGTGCTTCGGCCATTGCCACGGCCTGGTCGAAGCGGCGGAAGTACAGCTCGTTGACGATGTAGAGGACGAAGATTTCATAGCCCATCACGTGTACCAGCGGGCCGCTGGCGCGGATGCGCAGGTGCGGGCCGTCGGTCGTCACCTCGATGAACTTGCGCTGAAAGCGGAACAGCGTGAGGAAGTCGGCGAAGTCGCCCTTGATGAAGCGCAGTGCGCGCAGGTAGGCGACTTCGTGCTCGGTAAACATCATCGAGCACAGGTGATCGAGCTCGCGCTCGATGTCGTCCTTGAGCTCTGCCAGGGGATAGGCTGGCTCGTTACGGCAGCGGAATTCGTACTCGCCCGTGGCGCCCGGATGGCTGTGCAGCAAGGCCTGCCACATCGTGAATTTGTACAGATCGGTTTCAAGCAGGCTGCGAACTACTGGTTTCATCGTTGCTCCAGGTCGATGATGGGTCGGGCCGGCCTGACCAGGCCAGCCGGGGGACTTGATTCACTTGCCAGCGGCTGGCGTGCGGGTGCGGCGCTTTGGCGCAAGCATCGTGCCGGTGCAGCCGGGCGTACCGCAGCGGCAGGCAAACACTTTCTTGAGCTTGGGCGTATGGCGCTCTTCGTAGATCAGGGCGTAATTGTAGTTCAGCTCTTCACCGGCGTCGATGTCGTGCAGCGCGTGGATATACACCTTGCCTTCGTCTTCGTAGGCTTCGCAGTTGGGCGAGCACGCGTGGTTGATCCAGCGCGCCTCGTTGCCGCGCCGGCCGCCGTCGATCACGCGGCCATCGGCCAGGCTGAAGTAAAAGGTGTGGTTGACCGGGCCGCCGGCTTTTTCGGCGCGCTCGGTCGCGAGGTCCCAGCTGATGCGCTCACCACGGTACTCGATGATGCGCTCGCCCGCCGCGATGGGCTTCCTGGCGAAGACGCCGTTGCCGTGGACCGGCGACTGACGCACTTCGTACGACGGGCCGCTATCTAGCGTGGCGGTGCTGGTGTCAGCCAGCGTGGCTGGGGTTCGCTTGGTGGTCATCGAGGTGGCGCATGGGCGAGAAAAAAGAGAGCGTCCATTATGGCCGCATTCGCCCGAAACGCCACGCACTCGCCGCTACACGGGGAAATCTTCCTCGCGGTATTCGGGCGCGTCGCCCGCGTCGCCGGTCCGCCCTGCTTCTTCGCGCCGCAACTCGACGCGCCGGATCTTGCCCGAGATGGTCTTGGGCAGCTCGCGGAACGTGATGCGCCGGATCCGCTGGTACGGCGCGAGGCGCGCGCGGCTGAACGCGAACAGCGCGGCGGCCATCTCGCGGCTCGGGGCAACCCCGGCGCGCAGCGTGACGAAGGCCTTCGGCACCGACAAGCGGAGCGGGTCGGGACTGGGCACGATCGCCGCTTCGAGCACGCTCTCGTGTTCGATCAGCACACTTTCGAGCTCGAAGGGGCTGATGCGGTAATCGGCCGACTTGAACACGTCGTCGTTGCGGCCCACATAAAAATAGTAGCCGTCGCTGTCGATCGCCGCCGTGTCGCCCGTGTGGTAGTGGCCGGCGCGCATCACGTCGCGCGTCTTGTCAGCGTCCCCTTCGTAGCCCGCCATCAGGCCGACCGGATTGGCTGCAAGTACCACCGCGATCTCGCCTTCGGTGGCCGGTGCGTCGTCGATGTCGAGCAGCGCGATGCGGTAGCCCGGCAGCGCGCGCCCCATCGAGCCTGGCTTGAGGCGCTGGCCTGGAGAGTTGCCGATCTGGCAGGTGGTCTCGGACTGGCCGAAACCGTCGCGGATGCGGATGCCCCAGGCGCGCTCGACCTGCTCGATGACTTCGGGATTGAGCGGCTCGCCCGCCCCCACCAGTTCGCGCAGGGCCGGCTTGCAGGCCGCCAGGTCTTCCTTGATCAGCATGCGCCAGACCGTCGGCGGCGCGCACAGCGAGGTCACGCCGCAGCGCTCGATCACGTTCAGCACGCCCGCGCCGGCAAAGCGCTCATAGTTGTAGACGAACACGGTGGCGCCTGCATTCCAGGGCGCGAAGAAGCAGCTCCAGGCATGCTTGGCCCAGCCAGGCGAACTGATATTCCAGTGGATGTCGCCCGCCTGCAGACCGATCCAGTACATCGTCGACAGGTGGCCGACGGGATAACTCTGGTGCGTGTGCAACACGAGTTTCGGCCGCGCCGTGGTGCCGGACGTGAAGTACAGCAGCAACGGATCGGTGGCCAGCGTCTCGCCCTCGGGCACGAAGACGCTCACCACCGCGTGACTGGCGGCGTAGTCATGCCAGCCTTCACTGGGGCCACCCACCGCGATCCGGGTATAGCTGCCCGGCAGCGCGGCAAACTTGTGCGTCTCGGATGCCTGCGCGATCACGTGCTTGATTGCGCCGCGCGCGATCCGGTCGGCCAGGTCGTCGCCGGACAGCAGCATCGTCGTGGGCACCAGCACGGCGCCCAGCTTGATCCCGGCCAGCATGACTTCCCACAGTTCGACCCGGTTCGGCAGCATCAGCAGCACGCGGTCGCCACGGCGCACGCCGCAGTTGCGCAGGTACTCGGCCACCTGGCTGGAGCGGGCGGCCATGTCGGCAAACGTGATCTTGTGCTCGGTGCCGTCTTCGTCGACGACCCACAGCGCGATGCCGTGGTTGTCCCGGGCCTGGTGGTCGAAAAAGTCGAGTGCCCAGTTGAACGTGGACAGCTGCGGGGGCTGGTAGTCGCGGACCGCGGTGTCGTAGTCGAGCCGGTGCTGCTGAAGGAAGTCGCGCGCCTGCACGAAGCGCTGGGTGGGCGTCATGGTGGTCTCCTGATGGGGTTGCAGGGGGCAGGCTGCGCCAGAGCGCGCCTGCTGTCGTGCTGCCACGCCATCATGCCACCAAATGCGCGCGGCTTGCCAATTCCCGTTGGCGGCCCGTTTCGAGAGTAGAATTCGGCTCCAACAAACTAAAGGCACGTGATGAAAAAGACTGACATGGCAAAAGGCGACGCCAAGAAGATTCAAGGCCAGATGGCTGCCCGGGGCGCCGTCGTCGGCGCGCCAGCAAAAGATGCGGCGCCGGATCGCCGCGAACAGCGCGAACGCGACCGCGCGCTGGGACTGGTGCCGTTCGCCGTCAAGCTCAATGGCGATCTGGTGGCGCAGCTGCAAACCCTGAGCAAGGAGCGCGGCGTCGAACTCAATGCGCTGGTGGCCGAGCTGCTGCAAAAAGGCCTGGCCGACTAACGCTGATTGGCAGTTTCAGGGCGTTCACCAAATCGCTTGACAATATTTTCTGGCAATCCTAAAGTGATATCACTTTGATGTCACACCCACCCAGAAGAGGTTCAAGCATGAACGCATCGCACACCCGCCGCGAAAAGGCATTTTCATCGGCGAACGGCTACCTGGCCGCTTGCGCCGGCATCGTTTTCCTGCTGGGTGCAGCCTACCTGTTCAAGACTGGCGTCGAAACGCCCGCCGGCTTGCCGCTCCTGGGTGCCGTCGCGCTGGGGCTCGTCGGTCTGCTGTGCCTGACAGGCCTGTTCATGCTGCAGCCGAACGAAAGCGCCATCCTCACCCTGTTCGGCAAGTACATCGGCACCGACCGCAGCGAAGGCCTGCGCTGGGCCTTCCCGCTGTACGTCAAGCGGCGCCTGTCGCTGCGCGCCCGCAACTTCAATGCGCCCACGCTCAAAGTCAACGACAAGCGCGGCAATCCGGTGGAAATCAGCGCGGCTGTCGTCTGGCGCGTGCGCGACACGGCGCAAGCCGTGTTTGAAGTCGACGATTTCGAGCGCTACGTCTCGATCCAGGCCGAAGCGGCGCTGCGCCATCTGGCCTCGCAATATGCGTACGATGAAGGCGAAGACCTGCCACAGGGCGAGACCACGCTGCGCGCCGGCATGGACGTCGTGGCCGACGCCCTCAAGACCGAACTGCAGGCGCGCTTCGAAGCGGCCGGTGTCGAGGTGCTCGACGCCAAGCTCACCCACCTTGCCTACGCCGCCGAAATTGCCCAGGTCATGCTGCGGCGCCAGCAGGCCGAAGCCATCATCAGCGCCCGCAGCAAGATCGTGCACGGCGCCGTGAGCATGGTCGAAGCGGCACTGAAAGGGTTGTCGGAGCGCGGTATCGTCGAACTGGACGATGAGCGCAAGGCGGCGATGGTCAGCAATCTGCTCGTGGTACTGTGCTCGGACAAGGAAACGCAACCGATCATCAACACGGGCACGCTTTACAACTAGCGGCCGACCAGTATGGCAAGTCCAGGAAAAAAAGCATTCGCGCTACGGATCGACCCGGCGCTGTGGGATGAACTGCAGCGCCTGGCGGCGCGCGACCTGCGCAGCGTGAACGCGGAAATCGAATTCCTGCTGCGCGAAGGCCTGGCCCGGCGCGGCGTAAAGCTGGCCGAACCGAAGGGCCAGAGCGATACTGACGGGGAAAGCTGACGGCGGGACTATAATCGGGGCTGAACCTCTGCCGGCCTATCCGATGATCCCCGCCTCACCCGCTCTATCCGAACCGCTCGTGAACATCCAGGCGCTCAAGTCCTGCGCCGCCTGCAGCATGCACCAGCTATGTCTTCCGATGGGCCTGGAAGACGCCGACATCGTGCGCCTCGACCAGATCATCGGCCGACGCCGGCGGCTGGCGCGCGACGAGCGCCTGTATCAGGTGGGCGAGCCGTTTCGCAATCTGTACGCGGTGCGCTTCGGCCACTTCAAGACCTTCCAGATCAACGCCGCCGGCGAAGCCCAGATCACGGGCTTCCAGATGGCCGGTGAATTGCTCGGCATGGATGCGATCAGCGGCACCCACCATTGCGACGCCGTCGCGCTCGAAGACAGCGAAGTGTGCGAGATCCCGTTCGTGCGCCTCGAAGAACTGTTCGGCGTCGTGCCGGCGCTGCTGCGCCATTTCCACCGCATCATGAGCCAGGAAATCACGCGCGAGCAGAACGTCATGCTTTTGCTGGGGAATATGCGCGCCGAGCAGCGCTTTGCCGTCTTTCTGGTCAACCTGTCGGCGCGCTACGCGGCGCGCGGCTATTCAAGCACGCAGTTCCAGCTGCGCATGTCGCGCGAAGACATCGGCAATTACCTAGGACTGACTATCGAGAGCATCAGCCGCCTGCTGTCGCGCTTCAAGAAACAGGGCTGGCTTGCCATCGACAAGCGCGAGGTCACGCTGCTCGATCCGGCCAAGCTCAAGGCGCTGGCGGCGGGCACGGACGTGTGCAGCCCGATGGAATGATGCGGGGATCGAAGCAGGTAGCGCCCGGCGCACCCTCGTAGCGCAAGTTGTAATACCCGGTTTCAAAGCCAGCAGGCGCAGCAAGGCGGACGTAAGATCGGCATCGAATCGTCGTAACGATGCAGCGACGATGCCCTGACTAACTACCTGACCATTTGCCATGATGCCTGCCCGCCCGTTCCTGCCCTTGCTGTTGTCTGCGCTGATCCTCGCTGCCCCGCCCCCGGTGGCCGCGTCGATCCTGCCGGACGTGCCGGACATCAGCGCCGTCACCGACTACCGCCCCAAGATTCCGCTGCGTGTCTACAGCGCCGACAAGGTGCTGATCGGCGAATTCGGCGCCGAGCGGCGCGACTTCGTGCAGATCGCGAAGGTGCCCGCCCTGATGAAGACCGCCGTGCTGGCGATCGAAGACACGCGCTTCTACGAGCATGGCGGCATCGACTGGATCCGCGCACTGGGCGCGGCCAAGGCCAATATCACCGACTTCGGCAGCCAGGGCGCCTCGACGATCACGATGCAGGTGGCGCGCAACTTCTTTCTGTCGCGCGACAAGACGCTGCCACGCAAGCTCACCGAAATCGCGCTGGCCTACAAGATCGAAAAGGCGCTGACCAAGGACCAGATCCTCGAGGTCTACCTGAACCAGATCTATCTGGGTCAGCGCTCGTACGGCTTTTCCAGCGCCGCGCGCACCTACTTCGGCAAATCGCTGAACGACCTGACGCTGGCAGAAACGGCGATGCTCGCCGGCCTGCCGCAGAATCCGTCCAGCAGCAATCCGGTCACGAATCCGGCGGCGGCAAAGAAGCGCCAGCAGACGGTCCTGCGTCGCATGTTCGAGTTAAAGACGATCACCGAACCGCAGTACCGGCGCGCGCTGGCCGAACCGTTGACACTCAGGCGTGACGGCGCCGGCTACGGCGGGCGCGCCGCCTGGGTCGCCGAGATCGCGCGCCAGGCCGTCCATACGCGCTTTGGCGCAGCGGCCTACGAACGGGGGATCACCGTGATGACGACCGTCATCGCCGCCGAACAGGAAGCCGCCTGGGATGCGGTGCGCCGCAACGTCGTCGCCTACGACCGGCGCCACGGCTACCGTGGCCCGGAAGCGCGCATCCTGCTACCGGCTGCAGGCGACGCGCGTGACGATGCAGTGGCCGCCGCGCTGCAGAAACGCCCGGCCGTGGACGGCTTCGTGCCCGCCGTCGTCGTGAGCGCATCGGCCAAACGCGTACGGGCTGCCACGACGAACGGCGAGACGATCGAGATCACCGGCACTGGCCTGCGTTTTGCTGCGGGTGCGCTGGCATCTGCAGCGAAAGCCGGTGTAAAACTCTCTCCCGGCGCCGTCATCCGCCTGAACAAATCGCAAGGCGACTGGGCGATCACGCAGCTGCCCGAAGTGGCGGCCGCCTTCGTCGCGGTCGATGCCGGGACGGGCGCCTACCGCGCGCTGGTCGGCGGCTTCGACTTTGGACTGAACAAGTTCAATCACGTGACGCAAGCCTGGCGCCAGCCGGGATCGAGCATCAAGCCGTTCGTGTATTCGGCGGGCCTGGAACGGGGCTTCTTCCCGGGCACACCGATCCTCGACGCACCGCTCGACCTTGGCGGCGAAAACGGCGCTCCCGGCTGGTCGCCGCGCAATGACGACAATTCGTTCGAGGGCCTGGTGACAGTGCGCCATGCGCTGACGCGCTCGAGAAACGTGCCCACCGTGCGCATGCTGCAGGCAGTCGGCGTCGACGACACGCGCGCACACCTCGCGCAATTTGGCTTCGACGCTGCGCGCCATCCGCGCAACCTGACCATGGCCCTTGGCACCGGCGCCGTCACGCCCCTGCAGATGGCAGGCGCCTACACGGTGCTGGCGAACGGTGGTTACCGGGTCGAACCGTGGCTGATCGCCCGCATCCAGGATGGCGACGGCAAGGTCGTCTACGAACACGCCCGCAAGGAACCGGTGCGTGTGCTCGATGCGCGCAACGCCTTCATCACCGACAGCATGCTGCGCGACGTGGCGCGCGTGGGTACGGCGGCGGCTACGTCACGCCAGCTGGGGCGCAGCGACCTGGCCGGCAAAACCGGTACGACGAGCAACGCGATCGACGGCTGGTTCGCCGGCTACAGCGGTCCGGTGGTGGCGGTGGCGTGGATGGGCTATGACGAACCGCGCTCGCTGGGCGGACGAGAATTCGGCGCAACGCTCGCGCTGCCGATCTGGGTCGACTACATGCGCGTCGCGCTGGCCAACGCCCCAGAACGCGCGCCGCTGGTGCCCGACGGCGTCATGAACGTCGCTGGCGACTGGGTGTATGCGGAGTATGCGGATCAGCAGCAGTTGGAAACGCCACCGCCGCCAGTGGACAGCATCGACACGCTGATGGAGAACCTGTCGCAGGAACCCCCGCCGCGCCAGTAGCTACAGCTCGATCACGAGCGCCGGGCGATACCCCTCCTGCTCGCCCTTGCTCAGATACCCGAGCGGATTGGCCACGACGCGGCAGCCCCATGACAGCGGGCCGTCGCGGCCCTCGACCACGTAATCGTTCGCGCAGTGCAAGTGGCCATGCATCCACACCTGCGCGCGCTTGAACAGTTCATCCAGCGAATTGCAGAAGCCGGCCGTGCCGGGTGTCTTGCCGTAGCGCGGGTCGGCGCTGTCGAGGCTCGGGGCAAAATGGGTGACGACGACCGTTTTACCCTCGAACGGCGTGGCCAACGCAGCGCGCAGCCAGGCCTGGCAATCGAGCGCCAGCGCGCGGATGCCTTCGGCCAGCACCGGCTCGCCATCCTTGAAGGTCGTGTTCTTGCTCAGGTAGTAGTTTGCGGCGCGGAAGGCCTTGGTGCGCTGCTGCAGCTGCTTCGTCAGCGGCGCGCCCTCTTCCACCAGTGCGTCGAAGTCGCTCCACAGCGTGGTGCCGATGAAGCGCACGCCATCGAGTGTGACGATTTCACGATCGAGCCAGGTGATGTCCAGGCGCGCGCAGGTGTCTTGCAGGCGCGCGTAGGTGGCGTCGTAGTCGAGCGCGTCGAATTCGTGGTTACCGGGGATGAACAGCACCTGCGCCTGCGCCAGGGCAGGCACCAGCAATGGTGAAAAACGTTCCAGCCCGAAGTCCTGCGTGAGCAGGCGCGAGCCGGGTTGGTACGAGCCGATGTCGCCGGCCAGCACCACGACGTCCGTGCCGGGCAGGATCTGCGGCTGGAAGTCGGGGTACCGTTCGAGGTGGAGGTCGGAAAAAAGCTGTATGCGCATGGCCGGCGAGTATAGCGCAAGCGCCCTTCGCCGGCCCGCAACGCATGGGTTTTAGAACCCGATATTGGCCGTCAGGCTGGCCGAACGCGCCACGCCGGGCGTGTAGCGGTAGCCGCTCTTGTTGATCGCGACGACGTATTTTTCGTCGGTCAGGTTGTAGACGTTCAGGCGCAGGTCGATGTTCTTCGTCAAGCGGTAACCCAGCATCGCATCGACCACCCAGTAAGAATCGGTGTAGGCCGGGGTACCGATGGCGCCGTCATTGCCGCGTTTGAGCTTGTCCGAGAAGCGCGCGCCGCCGCCGACGCGCAGGCCCCATGGCAGGTCGTACGAGGTCCAGGCGGTGAACGATTGCTTCGGCGTGTAGGTCAGGCTGTTCTCGCCCGAGGCAGTCACGTTGCGGCCACGTTCGACGCTGGTGTCCATGTAGACGTAACCGGCGCTGACGAGCCAGTGCGGCGCCAGTTCGCCCGTTGCGCCCAGCTCGATGCCCTGCACGCGCTTCTCGCCCGTCTGGTAGTACTGCAGGTTGACCGGATCCTGCTCGACCTCGTTCTTGACATCGGTGCGGAACAGCGCGCCCGACAGCGACAGCTTGGACTTGAGCAGATCGAGCTTGCCGCCAAATTCGGTGGTGGTCGACTCTTGCGGATCGTAGATCGGATTCTGCGCGCTGTTGACATTGCCCGAGACCGTGAAGTTGCCGCCCGGCGGCTGCTTCGAACTGGCCACCATCGCATACACGCTGCTGTTCGCGGTCGGCTTGTACAGTGCCGACAGCTTGCCGTTGACCAGGTTGTCGCCGACCTTGAAGCGGTTCGCCACGAGCACGTTATTGGTCAGCGCCACGGTCGAATAGTCAGCGCGGAAATGATCGAGCCGCACGCCGCCGTTGATGATCCAGCGCTCGCCGATCTTGGCGGTATCGAACACGTACAGGCTCTGGGTATCGACTTCGCCTTCGTTGTAGGCGCCGGTGCGGCGCACATTCACGGGCACGGTGGGCTGATCGTTCGGGTTCGGGTTGTAGATGTTTGCGGCCGGCAGCGTGCCCAGCCCCGTCAGGCCCCAAGTGGTCTGGCGTTCGCTGGTCAGTTCCAGGCCAGCCACCAGCGTGTGCTTGACCGCGCCGCTGTCGAACTGCGACGTCAGCGTCGTCACGTTGGTCAGGATTTTATTTTCCTGGTCCTTGCCGGTGCGCAGGCTACGCGCCAGCGTCCAGGTGTTCGGGTCGGCCGGGTTCGGTGTGCGCAGATTGGCGGCGCTGGTCAGGAATGCACTGAGCAAGTAATCCTGCGATGTCTTGCCGTAGCGGCTCGTGTTCTGCAGCTTCATCGTCGGCGAGAAGTCATGCTCGATGCGCACCGTGGCCATGTCGGCTTTCACGTCGTCGTAGTCGCTTGCCGAGCCATAGAAATTCTTCGGATCGACCTTCTTGCCGTCCGTGACGAACGGCCGGGTGCGGTCCGGGCTCGTGTAGCCAGGCAGGCCGATGACATAGACGCCACCGTCGGGGATGTTGTTCTGGTCGACGTGCAGGTAGTCCAGATGCACGCGCGTGGCGCCGTTCAGGCCAAAGCCGATGCTCGGCGCGATCGCCCAGCGCTTGTTTTCGACCACGTCGCGCGAGGCGCTGCCCGCATCCTGGGCCAGCACATTCAGACGCACCGCAATGCCGCGCTCTTCGTCGAGCACCTGGTTGACGTCGGCCGTGACGCGCTTTTGCGAGCCGCTGCCGCCGGTGATCGCGGTCGACATCGCGTTGGTCATGCTGGCCTTCTTCGACACCAGGTTGACCGAACCGGTCGGCGAGCCGCGCCCGTTGTCGGTACCCGCCGGGCCCTTGAGCACTTCGATCTGTTCGAGGTTGAAGACGTCGCGCGAGATCGAGCCGATGTCGCGCACGCCGTCGACGAAAATGGAGCTCGACGTGTCGAAGCCGCGCATGAAGATCGCGTCGCCGGTGGTGGTATTGCCGTTCTCGCCCAGGAAGAACGCGCCCACGCCTGGCGTGTTGCGCAGCGCTTCGGTGAGCGTCAGGGCGCCCTGCTGCTCGAACAGTTCTTTCTTGATGACCTGGAGCGTCTGCGCGGTATCGACCAGGCGCTCGGTGTACTTGGGCGACGACGCCTGTTCGGCGCGGAACGCGTTTTCGTATTTGCCGACAACTTCGACCTTGGTTTCAGGAACGACGTCGACGGGGGCCGCTGCATCGATGCCGGCAGCCTGCGCGCCGAGCGGCAGCAGGACAGCGGCCAGCGCGGTGCGCATGACCTGGTTGCGGGTGGACGAATGCTTGCGGCTTGTTATTGCTTTCATGGCGAGGCGGTCTCTTTGCTGTGAGTGAGTGAAAACACTGCTTGAAAAACAATGATTCTAACGGGAATGTAAGCACATGTAAACGATAATCATTATCATTTGCATTCGTACCACTCTGGTTTGTGCCAGACCACACCCCGTTGGCAAACAACGCCCCCAGAGATACCGGCCTCGACGCCGGCGTTGTAGCAGATTGAAGCGATAGCAATCCTTCTGTCTGACAGGCGTACCCGCCACCAGTCCTGGCGCGTTGATGAAATGATCAAGTCATTCACGGTCACGTTGGCTGGCTGGTTGAGTGCATAGGTCACGGCGCGGGCGACGTCTTCCGGCGAGATCGCGATGGTGTTCAGCGCCTGTGCTGCTTTCCGGTTGATTGCTGACGGGTGCGTGCACGCGTCAGGCATTAACATGTCGGGCAGTCATGCGAACCCGCCCCAATGGACCTCAAGCCTCGAACTGGTGATACACCTTTGCGATGACTTTCCAGTTGCCGGCAATATTGATCAACGTGAGGTAGTCGTTGTAGTCTGCACCGATGGCGTCCTGCTCCATGTCCACGCGCACGACCGCAGTGGTCGGGGTGATCGCGAGTACATCCAGGCGTGTGGTGATCTGCGTCGCTTTGCCGTTCTGCGTGACGAATGCGTACAAATTCTCGATAGGCCCGCCCAGCAACTTTCCATTGGTGAAACCGTACATCACGGCGTCCTCGTGAAATGCCTGTGCAACCTGCTCGACGCTGCCGCTACGCAGACCGTCCACGTATTGTTGGGCGACGGCGATGACGGCGTTGTAATCGGCTGTTGGTACGACTTTGCTGTTTTTGCTCATGTGTTTCTCCTGTAGGTAATCGGGTAGGTACTTGGCTGGAAGATGATGGGCGGCGCGCCCGCCCTGGCGTCGGTGCTTGCTAACTGGCGACGGGCCAGTCCGTGAACCCTGTTGCACCGCCGTTGTAGTAGGACTCACGCGGTGCAATGACGAGATCCTGTCCGTGACGCAGCCGCGCAACCAGGTCGGGATTGGCGATGAACAGCCGACCAAATGCGACCGCATCGATTTTTCCTTGCGCGCGTCGGTCCATGGCGAGATCCAGGTCGTAATTGTTGTTGCCAATGTAGGGCCCGGTAAACATCGCCCGCAACTGGTCGAGGTCAACGTCCTCCGGCACTGCGCGGGATCCTCCCGTTACACCTTCGACGACATGAAGGTACGCAAGCTGGAACCGGTTCAGCTCCCGGATCAGGTGGCCATACGTGGCCATGACGTTGCTGTCGAGTGGCGTGTTGCCGACATCCGGTGTCACGGGTGACAAGCGGATGCCAACGCGCTCTGCGCCCCAGATGGCAACAACTGCCTCCGTCACCTCGAGCGTCAGGCGCACGCGGTTTTCGAGGGTGCCGCCGTACTGGTCGGTGCGGTGGTTTGTGGCGTCGCGCAGGAACTGGTCAAGCAAGTAGCAATTGGCCGAGTGCACCTCGACGCCGTCAAATCCTGCACGCAAGGCATTCTTTGCAGCGTGTACATACTGCGCGATGATGTCGGCGATTTCGCGCGTTTCCAGCGCGCGCGGCATCGACACCGGCACAAACCCATCCGTCGTATACGTGTTGCCCTCGGCCTTGATCGCTGACGGCGCGACCGGCGCATCGCCATCGGGCTGCAGTTCCACGGATGAAAAGCGGCCGACATGCCATAACTGGCAAACGATCTTGCCCCCGGCTGCATGAACGGCGTCGGTCACTTGCTTCCAGCCGGCGACCTGCGCATCGCTCCAGATGCCGGGCGTGGCCGCGTAGCCACGCCCTTGCGGTGAAATATTGGTGGCTTCCGAAACGATCAAGCCAGCACTGGCACGCTGTGCGTAATACGTCGCGTGCAAGGCGCCCGGTATCCCGTCTTCAGCGTAGCGACTGCGGGTAACTGGGGCCATGACGATGCGGTTCGCGGTAGATATTGCTCCGAAATGGCTGGGGGTAAAGAGATCGGTGAGCAGGCTGTTGTCAGGCATCGTGGTTCCTTGTTGGTCATGAAGCGCGATCGTGCAGATCGCGATGCATCTACTGTAAGGATGGTTGATAATGAAGTAAATCGTCATAAACCGAGATACCGAATGACCAAAAAAAGCATAATGATCAAGTCAACATCGGCTGCCACGTTGAGTGGCGATACGCTGCCGCTAAGCGCGATTCACCTGCCCGCCTTGATGGCGTTCGAGGCGGCTGCCAGGGTGCTGAACTTCGCCAGGGCTGCTGCAGAGTTGGGTGTCACACCGACGGCGATGTCGCGTACGATCAAAATTCTTGAAGAACAACTCAATGTGCGGTTGTTCAACCGCACCACACGCAGCGTGAGCCTGACTGAGGCCGGGACGGCATTGAACGTGTCAGTCGCTCCCGCGCTTGCCAGCATCCGCGCCGCCCTGGCCCAGGTCGGCCACGGCGCAGACCGGCCTTCGGGTCTGTTGCGGATCAATTTGTCGTACGTGGCGTACCGGATCCTCATCGAACCGCATGTCGATGCGTTCTTCAACGCGTTCCCGTCGATCAATCTTGAAATATCACTGGACAATCAACTCAGCGATATCGTCAGTGCCGGCTTCGATGCCGGCATTCGCCTCGGTCGCAAGGTGCAGAACGACATGGTTGCCGTCCAGCTGGGCGGGTTGCAACAACGTGTCGTGCTGGCGGCGCCTGACTACTTTCGCGAGCGTGCGCGTCCCGAACGTATCGAGGATCTGCTGGGACATGATTGCATCCGCCAGCGCTATTCGTTTGGCGGAAGGCTATTCGACTGGAAATTCCAGGTGGCGGGCCAGATGGTGCACATCGACGTGCAGGGGCGCTTGATTGTCGACGACATGCACTCGGTCGTTGATGCGGCGGTGCGCGGCGCCGGCATTGCGTTCGCCTACGCAGCGTTTGCGCGGCAGGAAATCGCTGCCGGCTCACTGGTGCGCATCTTGACGGACGATAGCGCCATCGACGATGCCTTCCATATCTATTATCCGCACCGCTCCCACATGCCCGGGAAGCTGCGCGCCTTTGTCGATTTCATGCGGGATGCCAACCGCGTTGCAAGCATTCAACAAGATGACTTGAAGACGGGCGTTCGCTTGTCGGATCGTGCCGTTGAATGACCAGGCGAAGATTGGCGTCACGCGGATAACGGGACTTCGCCCGGCAGCTCACGGCAATGGTGGCAATCGCGCAGCAGATGCTGCGCATGCGGGCCGGGCAAGAAGACGATTGGCCCGGATCAGGCAGCGGCTGCGGCGCGGGCAGCAAAGTCACTGTAGGTATGGAGCGGACGACCCAGCATGCTGGTCAGCCGTTCGACGTCGCCGGCTTCCGGCACCATTCCGTCGCTGACGAAACGTTCTCCCATCAGGCGCATGTCGAAAGCCGTCCAGCCCGGCATGAATTGCCGCATATTCTTCTCGAATGCGGCGAGATCCTCGCCTGGATAAATAATTTTACGACCGAGCACGTCAGACCAGATGGCGGCGACAGCGGTGCCGGTGAGCGTATCGGGGCCAACCAGGTCGATACGATCGAGAGGCAATGGCACAGCCGACTGTTCGCGGCGCAGGAGTTCGATCGCGGCGACTTCGGCGATGTCGCGAGTGTCGACCATCGCCAGACCGATGCTGCCAATCGGCATTGGATAAACGCCGTGTCCGGTTATCACATGCTTGACGGTGTGATCATTGTCCATGAAGTAAGCCGGACGCAAGATCGTGGCGTTCAGACCCATTTGCTCGATCATGCGTTCCACCCCGTATTTGCCGGCAAAGTGCGGCACGTTGACATACACGTCACTGTGGATGACCGACAGGTAGACGATCCGCTCGATGCCGGCCTCACGCGCAAGGTTGAGCGCGATGATCGCCTGGGTGAATTCGTCGGCCACCACACCGTTAAGCAGAAACAGCGTCGATACGCCAGAGAAAGCGCTGCGCAACGAATCGATGTCGAGCAGATCACCGGCGACGACCTCAACGCCGGCCGGGAAGCTGGCCTTTGATGGGTCGCGGACGAAGGCGCGCACAGCGGCGCTCCGCTTGGCAAGTTGTTCGACAATCTGGCGGCCAACGGTGCCCGTTGCACCAGTAACAAGAATGGTCATGATGTGTTCCTTTTGGGTTGATGTGGAATACGTGAAGAATATGCCGTTCCGGAGGCAAAACAAAGACTGTAAAATCGAGACATATCGGATCAAATATGAGACATGATGGACTTGAACACGTTGGTGGATTTCCAGCTGGTCGCGACACATGGCGGCTTCGGTCGCGCCAGTCGCGCAACCGGTCGTTCGAAAGCGACGTTGTCGCGACGGGTTGCGGATCTCGAAGAAGCGCTGGGCACCCGGCTGATCGAGCGTGGTGAACGCAGCCTGAACGTGACCGAAGCGGGCCAGCTGCTGCTGGCGCGACTCGAGGGCCCGATGCGCGAGGTTGCGGAAGCGGTTGCGGCCGCGCGGGACGGACTCGAGGCGCCACGAGGGCGTCTGCGCATTGCCGCGCCCCTGCTGTTTTCACAAGTGGCCCTGGGACGTCTCGCGGCTGCGTTTCACGCGACCTATCCCGACGTTCAGATCGAAGTCGTCTCGGCCGACCGTCTGACCAACCTCGTTGACGAGCATTTCGATGTCGCGATACGCATCAACCCGGCCACTGACAGTGTTCTGGTCGGCCGCTGCTTTGCACGGGACCAGTTGGTGCTGGCCGCGTCCCCTGCCACGCTGATGCCCCATGGGAGCAGCGCTGAACCAGTCCGCATTCCGGCAGTCGTGATGCCGTCCTACCGCGACGGCGATCTCTGGACCGTTCGTGACGGTGCGCTCACTGTCGAGCCGCAACCAGTGCTCAGGCTATCGTCGCTGCTGACAGTGCGCGATGCGGTCGTCGCCGGCGCGGGAGCGGCCATGCTGCCACTGTCCATCATTGGCAAGCTGCTGGAAAGTGGCGCTCTGGTGTCATGGGGGAATGCGATCGAGGAAACGGAACTCTGGGTCCTGCATGCCTCGCGACGCTTGCAAAGCCCGAAGGTTCGGGCATTTGTCGAATTCATGTGCAGCCAGTATCCCGGCGGCGCGTTCATCGTGTAGTTCGCCTGGCACAACGATCAGTGACGGAGCCCGAAAAGCATTGCTGACAGGTCTGACATAGCCAGCCGTATCCGTATGACTGGAATACGTGTTTATGTTGCGCTTGCGTCCGAATGCCAGCTGCAAATTATTGCAGAGCCAATTTTATGCGTCTGGATTGGCGCATTGCTCGCTTGGATTGCGCTAAGCTTCAGGTCAGCCAACGCAGTCATCCCAAAACCACCACGATCCAATCCATGAAACATCTTGCTGCCTCCACTGTGCTCATCCTGTGTTCAGCTCAAGCCGTTGCATGCCCCTTGTCCGATGCCATATCAACCCGTTACGGCATCTCGTTCTCAGGTTTTAAAACGCCGATTCCGGCAGCGACAGCGCCGGACATGACGGATTCTGGATCATTCATCCGGGTTGCGGTCCGCGACAACAGCAAGGTGGCAGATGGCTTTCGCCATACGATCGTCATGAACACCAAAACCAAGAAAGCGTGGGTCCTTCGCACCGGCGGTTTCGCCAGCGTGTATGACTGGTTCGGCCCAGTGGATGCGTACCATGTCTCAATCCAGAATTGCAGGTCGGACCACATGCCAGCGGACCTGCGCGCTTTATAAAAAAAATCCCCGCGCAGGCCAGGCCCGCGCGGGGATGTCGTCATCACACCAACGCTACAAACAACGCGCTAACGCACTGCGCCCGCCATCACGCCTTCTTCTGCCCCGCAATCCAGTTGTCCACCAGATTGCCCAGCACATCCAGCGGCACCGACCCGGCGCCCAGCACCAGGTCATGGAACGCCGGCAGCGAGAACTTGTCGCCCAGTTCGGTCTGTGCCTTCTGGCGCAGTTCCAGGATGCGCAGCATGCCGATCATGTAGGCATTGGCCTGGCCCGGCCAGACGATGTAGCGCTCGGTTTCCTGCACGCCCATGCCGTAATCGATCGCCTGCTGGCGCGTCCAGTTCTTGGTGTGCAGGCCGGTGTCGGCCACCAGGCGGCGGGCGCGGAACAGTTCCGACCCCAGCGCGCCGAGCAGGCCGGGCACGTCGCCTTCATACCAGCCCTGCTCCACCGCCAGGCGCTCGGTGTAGAGCGCCCAGCCTTCCGAGTGCGCGCTGCCACCGCTGAAGATGCGCTGGCTGCGGAATTTCGGCAGGTCCTTCATCTCTTGCTGGATCGCGAGCTGGAAGTGGTGGCCCGGCACGGCCTCATGGTACGACAGGCTGCGCATGCGGATCATCTGGAAGGTCGGGCCGACCAGCGGCACCCAGAAGATGCCCGGGCGCGTGCCATCCGGCGCTGGCATGGTGTAGTGGGCGGCGGCTGACGGCTCCGTCATCGGCGGCACGCGGCGCACGTCCACCGGCGCGCGTGGCTTGAGGTTGAACAGCGGCGCGCTACGACGCTCGGCGTCGCGCACCATCTCGTTGTAGCTGGCGATGATGCCCGGGCGCGGATCGCCCTCGCCTTTTGGCTGGAAGCGCGCGTCGAGCTGCTTCATGCGCGCTTCGATGCCGCCTTCACTCAGGCCCAGCGACTTCAAATGCTTGTCCATTTCGGCTTCGATGCGCGCCACTTCGCGCAAGCCGATCGTGTGGATCTGTTCGGCAGTGAGCTTGGTGCTGGTGTAGTTTTCCAGCGCGCGCGCATACGCAGCAGCGCCGTTCGGCAGGCGCGAGATGCCGGCCACGTCGGTGGTCGCCGGATGGATCTCGGCCATGAAGGCCTGCACACGCGCATAGGCCGGGCGCACCTTCGTTTCGACGATGCTGGTGGCGCGCGCGATGGCGGCGCTGCGCGCCTCCGGCGTCAGGTCTTTCAGCTCGGCGCTGCGCTCGGTCAGCGACGTCACGAACACGTTTTCTGCCGCCGACGGCTTCAGGAAATGGTCGACCTGGAACTGCGCGCGCTCGAGGATGAAGCGCGGCGGAATCAGCTTCTTGGCAGCAGCGCCCCGTGCGCGCACCAGCGCTTCGTCCATGCGGATGCCCACCTGGTCCAGGCGCGCCAGGTAGCTGTCGACGTCCTGCTTGTTGCGCATCGGGTGCGTGTTGGTCATGAAGTTGACCAGGCCAACCTGCACGCCACTGAACTGCGAAAACACGAAGTTGTAGTCTTCGAACGGCTCGTTGGCGATCACGTTGTCCAGCGACCAGCGCATCACGGATGCCGAGATCTTCTGGGTCGCATCCAGCGGGGCATTCTTGAAGCCGTCGAGGCGCTTGAGGCCTTCGCGGGCCAGCGTCACGGCTTTCTGGCGATGCGCGGCGGTCAGCGGCGTCAGTTCGCGATCCAGGCGCGCCTGCTCGGCGCCGCTGAAGTACTGGGTCGAGGTTGCCGACTGCGGCGACAGGCGCACCCAGTCTTCGGCGAAGCGATCGGCCCAGACGTTGAATGCGGCGTCCGGCTTGCTGGCACTGGCCTGAACGACAGGCGCCGGCGCGGCTGCTGCCGGCAAGGCCACCCCGGCAAGCATGGCGGGAACAAACAGGGCGGCGATGATGGCGCGCGTGCTGCGCTGGCGGGTCATTGGCATGGCGTGGGCTTCCTTGTGATTGTCTGTTGTCGGCGGTTGCTGCTTTTTGCCGTCAAGAATCTAACATGGAAGTAAACAAATCGACAACATGGGTGTTGTGGTGCGGCGTAAGTACTGCGCAACCGGCAACAGGCATCCGTCAATCGGTGTAGCCGCGCCCCGCCGTCAGCATCCGGTCCTTGAAGACGCTTTCGCCGCAGTAACACAGCAGCGCGGCCGCGATGCAGGCCAGTACCTTCCAGCCCAGCAGCAGGCTGCCGATGGCCACGACGGCGGCGCCGATGGCCAGCCGGATCGCGAACGTGCGCCGGGTCATGCCGAACACGAGACGGCTGCGCGGGCGCGCGTGCAGGAACACGACGAACATCAGCCAGTAGCCAATGGCATAGACAAAATACAGCAGCGCGCCGATACCGAGCGCGAAGCCGATACCGGGCACACGAAAGGCCAGCAGTCCGCCAAGGCCAAGGGCCAGCCAGTACAACATGAGGTTCCGGTACTGCACATGCTCTCCCGATCGATCGACAGCGGCATCTTACAATACGCGCACATTCATCCGACCAGGCGACACACCCATGCAGGCATTGCGCGACAAGCTGGAACACCGGCAGATCGCCATCTACTTCGGCGCTGTGGCGCTGGCGCTCGTTGTGGCAGGCTTGACGCCGGCAACGACCGGGCTGGCCGGCGTCGTCAACCCGGCCCTGGCCTTCATGCTGTTCGTGACCTTTCTGCAGGTGCCGCTGGCGCAACTGGGCCAAGCCTTCACGCACCTGCGCTTTCTGGCCGCGCTCCTGATCACCAACTTTCTCGTGATCCCCTTGCTGGTGGCATGCCTGCTGCCGCTGGCGCCGGTCGACCCGTTGATCCGGCTGGGCGTCCTGCTCGTGCTGCTCGCACCCTGCATCGACTACGTGGTGACGTTCTCGCACCTTGGCCGCGCCGATGCACGCGCCCTGCTGGCCGCAACGCCCGTGCTGCTGGTGGCGCAGATGGTGCTGCTCCCGCTCTACCTGCGCATCCTGCTGGGCGAGGATGCCGCCGCCCTGATCCAGCCGGCGCCGTTCGTCGATGCCTTCGTCTGGCTGATCGCGGCGCCGCTGGTGCTGGCGGGCGCGGTGCAGTGGTGGGCTGCGCGCACGCGCACCGGCGCACGGGCCGTTACGGTGCTTGGCCTGTTGCCGGTGCCGGCCACGGCGCTCGTGCTGTTTGTCGTGGTGGCGTCCGTGCTGCCGCAGCTGGGCCAGGCGCGCGCTGCGGCGCTGGCGGTCATCCCGGTCTACATTGCTTTTGCGGTACTGGCGCCACTGGCCGGCTGGTTTGTCGCGCGGCTGTGCCGGCTGACTGCGCCCGCCGCGCGCGCCGTCGCGTTCAGCGGCGCCACCCGCAACTCGCTCGTGATCCTGCCGCTGGCGCTCGCCGTGCCGGGCGCGCTGCCGCTGCTGCCGGCGATCATCGTGACGCAGACGCTGGTCGAACTGGTCGCCGAACTGGTCTACGTGCGCGCCATCGCGCGCCTGGGCGCGGGTAGCGGCGACTGACGCTTGGGCCAGCGCAGACCCTGGTGCGGCGTCTTGGCGTGACCTGCCCGACATCAAGGATGGTCCATCGGCGCACCGCCATCATGTTTCCATATGGAAACCAATGGAGACTGCCGTGGAAACCCTTCTTGAAGCCGCACCTGACGCGCGCCCGTCGACGCCCAGCAAAGCGTGCACGCTCGACGCCAGCCTGCCGCTGTGGAATCCGCGCGCGGCGACGTATCTGGGCGTACTGCTCTCGCCTGCCTTCAGCGCCTACATCCACATGTGCAACTGGACGACGCTGGGCGAAGACGATCAGTCTCTGGAAGCGCGGGCCTGGTGCTGCATGCTGCTCGGTTACTTCGTCGCTTTCGGCGTGCTGGTCGGCATGAGCGACATCGTCGGGCGCAATCTGGCGCCGCCCGTCTCGGCGACGATCGGCCTGCTGGCGGGCTGGCATGTCTGGGGCGGCCGGGCCCAGGAACGGTATGTCGCGGTCATCACGGGCGGCGCCTACACACGCCGCCCGTGGTACGGCGTCATCCTGGCCGCGCTGGGCGTGCTGGCGGTGCTGGTTGTGATGGTGGCGGTTGTGGTGCGCGTCGTGCGGGGCTGACGCCGCGCCTAGATCGTGCGCGAAAAGCGCGGCCCACCGGCTTGCTGGCCAAGGTAGCGATCGAACACCATGCACAGGTTGCGGATCAACAGGCGCCCCTTGGGCGTGACGCTGATCCAAGCATCGTCCACCAGCACCAGACCATCGGCCTGCAGCGCGCGCAGCGCCGCCAGTTCGGCCGCGAAGTAGTCGCCGAACACGATCGGAAACGCCTGCTCGATGGCGGCGACCGACAACTCGAACTGGCACATCAGCTTCTGGATGATTGCACGGCGCAGCAAGTCGTCCATGCCCAGGCGGATGCCGCGCTGGAGCGGTAGCGCGCCGGCGTCGATCAGCGCATAGTAGTCGTCGAGCGTCTTGGCGTTCTGGCTGTAGGTCGCGCCTACGGTGCCGATGCTCGACACGCCGCACGCGACCAGATCGGCGTCGGCATGCGTGGAATAGCCCTGGAAGTTGCGGTGCAGCCGGCCCTGGCGCTGGGCCACGGCAAGGTCGTCGCCCGGCTTGGCGAAATGGTCCATGCCGATATACACGTAACCCGCCGCGCCCAGACGCTCGATGCACAGCTGGAGCATGGCGAGCTTGGTGTCTGCGTCCGGCATGTCGGCTTCCAGGATGCGCCGCTGCGGCTTGAACAGGTGCGGCATATGGGCATAGTGGTAGACCGAGATGCGGTCCGGACTGGCTTGGATGACCTTCTCGAGCGTCTGCGCCATGCTGACCGGCGTCTGCTTGGGCAGGCCGTAGATCAGGTCGATGCTCACCGAGCGGAAGCCCGCAGCGCGCGCGGCGTCGATGATCGCCACGGTCTCGGCTTCAGGCTGGACGCGGTTCACGGCGCGCTGCACGTCCGGATCGAAGTCCTGCACGGCCAGGCTGATGCGATTGAACCCCTGCTGGCGCAGGCTGTGCACCCGTTCGGGTGACACGGTGCGCGGATCCACCTCGATCCCGTACTCGCCGAGCGCATCGGGCGCGAACCGGAAGCTGGCCTGCAGATGTGCCATCAGGTCGTCCATTTCTTCGTCGAGCAGAAAAGTCGGCGTGCCGCCGCCAAAGTGCAGTTGTTCGACCTCGTTCATGCCCGCAAACAGCTGGCTTTGCATCGTGATTTCGCGCTTCAGGTAATCAAGATAGGTGGCGGCCCGCTCGTGTTTGCGCGTGACGATCTTGTTGCACGCGCAGTAGTAGCAGACCGTGTCGCAAAACGGAATGTGCACGTACAGCGATAGCGGACGCCCGCCACGCTGGCGCCGCGCTGCCACGGCTTCCAGATAGTCGCCGGCGCCAAAGTCGGCGCCGAAGCGGTCGGCAGTGGGATACGAGGTGTAGCGCGGCCCGGACTTTCCCAGGCGGGTCAGCAGGGCGCCATCGAACTGGGCGGCGGGAAAAACAATGGTGGAACGTACCGCAGGGGGGATTTCGGCGTGACCCGGCATGATGAACAACTCCAGCAAAAGATTTCAGCAAACTGCGGCAATGACCGCCTTGCAGGAAGCAACGCGGCGCCAACAGCGATCAGCTTATTGATCCATGCGGGATGAATCCATGCGGTGCATCAAACGCGGCCAAGTCGGCAGTCCTCGCCCGCGCCGTACTGCGAAATTTGAAGACCGACAGCGCCAGCGACAAGCGCGCCGCCTCATCGGCCACATTGCCCGATGCCGCCGCCGATTCCTGGACCTGGGCCGCGTTGCGCCGCGTGATCGCGTCCAGTTCCACCATGGCGGCATTCACGCCGTCGATTTCCAGCGCCTGCTCGCGGCTGGCGGCCGTGATCGCACTCATGATCGCGGTCGCATCGGCCACCTTGCCGACCACGTCGCGCATCGTCTGGCCGGCGGCGCCCACCAGTTGCCCGCCCTGGCCCACATGCGCCCGTGATGCCTCGATCAGCCCCGTGATTTCGCGCGCGGCGCCGGCCGTGCGCTGGGCCAGGCTGCGTACTTCACCGGCCACAACCGCAAAGCCCCGCCCCTGTTCGCCGGCGCGGGCCGCTTCCACGGCGGCGTTCAGTGCCAGCAGATTGGTCTGGAACGCGATGCCGTCGATCAGGCCGATGATGTCGCCGATCCGGCTCGACGATGCGCTGATTTCCTGCATCGTCGCACCCACCCGTTCGACCGCCTGACCACCGTGTCCGGCGACGGTGGCCGCGGCCAGCACCATGCCATCGGCGCGCACCGCGCTATCCGTGTTGCGGCTCGCTGCCTCGGCAATCGTGCCCAGGCTGCCCGCCGTCTGCTCCAGGCTCGCGGCCTGCGCTTCGGTGCGGCTGGCCAGGTCGGCATTGCCGGCGGCGATCGCGCGGGTGGCGTGTTCGATCGAGCTGACGTTGTCGCGCACGTCGCCGATGATTGCTGTCAGATTGACGGTCAACTGGCGCAGCGCCAGTTGCAGGCGCCCCATCTCGCCGCTGCCGGCCGCCGATGCCGGCGCAGGGTGCGACAGATCGCCGCCGGCCAGTGCATTGACGGTCGCGATCGCGTCGCGCAGTGGCCGCACGATGCTGCATTGCAGCCCGTACCAGGCCGCAAGCGTGGCCAGCACACCGGCGCCGGCGGCCGCGCGCCACACGCCGTTCCCTGCCGCCAGGCCCAGCGCCGCCAGCAGCAGCGTCTGGCCGCCCATCAGCCAGCCGAGCCGCTGGCCGAGCGGCGCGTCGCGCAGCAGACGAAGCAGCCGATCGGGCCCAACGCCGGAACGCACGACCTGCCCGCGCAGGATGGCCAGGCCGCGTGCGTCGTGGTCCGTGAACTTGCGGTACAGCGCGCTGGCCGTTTCGACCTGTTCGCGCGTGGGCGCGGTGCGCACTGACATATAACCCGTGATCTGGCCGTGCTCGCGGATCGGCGCGACATTGGCCACCACCCAGTAAAAGTCGCCGTTCTTGCAGCGGTTCTTGACCAGGCCGGTCCATGGTTCACCGCCCTGCAACGTGCGCCACATATCAGAGAAGGCCTCGGCCGGCATGGCCGGATGGCGCACAAGATTGTGCGCTTTGCCCAGAAGCTCCGCTTCGGAAAAGCCGCTGACCTCGACAAAGCTCGGATTCACATAGGTGATGCGGCCCTTGGTATCGGTCTTCGAGACAATCGACTGCCCCGGTTGCAACCGGTATTCGGTCGTGGTGACGGGCTGGTTGTGTCGCACTGCGTTCTCCTTGAAGTTTCCTTGATGCAATCTTTAAATTGTACGGACAGCTTTCCCAAAAAAATTTGATGTGGATCAAAAATGGTCAGGTCACTCCGCTGTAGTGCATGCGCGACCCTTGGCCAGGGTCAACATGTTGCTTTTCAGGATAAACTTCGGGCATGGATAATCTGACCCACTCCCTGGTCGGTCTGGCCCTCGGCGAACTCGTCGACCGCGCCCTGCCCGCCCACCCCGACCCGCAGCGCGGGCGCACCCGTCGCCGCGTCCTGCTGGCCACCGGCGCGCTCGCCAGCAACTTCCCCGACCTGGATCTGGTGCTCACGCCGCTGCTGGCCCCGCCGCTGGGCTATCTGCTGCACCACCGCGGGCACACGCACACGCTGCTGTTCGCGCTGCCGCAGATCGCCCTGCTGCTGGGCCTGATGTGGCTGCTGTGGCCGGGCGCACGGCGGCTCATGCAAGGCGACCGGACGGCGCGCAACGCGATCCTTGCCATGGCCGCACTCGGCATGGTGCTGCACCTGTCATTCGATTTTTTGAACGTGTACGGGGTGCACCCGTTCTATCCGCTCGATGCGCGCTGGCTGTATGGCGACATCGTATTCATCGTCGAACCCGTGTTCTGGACCGCCCTGGGCGTGGCGCTGGCGCTGCGGGTGCCGGGGCGCGTACTGCGCCCGCTGCTCACTGGCCTGATGCTCGCCGCGCCGGTGCTGTTTTTCGCGATGGGCTTCCTCCAGTGGGGCTCGCTTCTTGGGCTGATGCTGCTGGCCGGCGTGGTCGCGCTGGCCTCGCGCCGTGCCGGCGTCACCGGTCTGGTCACGGCCGTCGTCGCCTGCCTTGGTTTCATTGCCATACAGGGCGTGGCCGGGCATCTGGCGCGCGAACAGATCCGCAGCGCACTGGCCCAGGTGGAACCGGGCAGCCGCGTGCTCGACATGCCCTTGTCGGCGTTCCCGTCCAATCCGCTGTGCTGGTCGTTCGTGACCGTGACCGAGAATGGCGGCGCTGGCAGTTACGCGATCCGCCTTGGGGTGCTGAGCCTGGCGCCGGGCGTGACCGGGGTGGAGGCCTGCCCGGTGCGCTTTGGCGGCATGCCGGGCAGCGCGCCTGCCAATTTCGCCTGGAAATATCGTGAAGGCGGCAGCCTGGCCGGCTTGCGCGGCCTGCAGCGCGACAATTGCCAGTTCGACGCCTGGCTGCGCTTTGCGCGCGTGCCATCGCTCATTGGCGGCAAGTCCACCGACATCCGATTTTCCGCGCCCGGCGAAGACAACTTCTCGACGCTGCCGTACAAGGCAATGGCCAGCCAGCCATGTCCGGCGCCCGTGCCCCAGTGGGGACGGCCACGGGGCGACCTGCTCGGCGAAGGGCAGGCTCGCCCCTGACCTTCCAGCCGGACCGGTCAGCAGTGCGCGCCTGAACATGGGAAAGGCGCGACACTGCTCCCGTCTACCCACATAACAAGGAAACAACAATGACGACCGAACTGACCCTGCTGGCCTGGACCCTCGTGCTGGCGCTGGTCCAGATCATGCTGACGGCCAACCTGCGCACCGCCGAGACCGGCATCCAGTACAACGCCAGCGCCCGCGACGGCGAAGCCCCGCCACCGCGGCCCGTCACGGCGCGCCTGCAACGGGCCCAGGCCAATCTGTTCGAGACGCTGCCGCTGTTCATTGGCGCGGTCCTGATTGCGCACGTGTCGGGCAGCGAAGGCGACCTCACGCTGTGGGGCTGCTGGATGTATCTGATCGCGCGCATCGTCTACATCCCGTTGTATGCTGCCGGTATTCCGTACGTGCGTTCGCTCGTGTGGGTCGTGTCACTGGCCGGCATGATCATGGTGCTGGCCGCTGTGCTGACTGCTTGACCTGCATCAAACGCGCGCCTGACATGGGCGCGCGCCGGGCGTATGCTTTTCGTGTCGTGCACCGTTGCACGCCCCATACGAACGGAGTCAACCATGTTCAAGACTATCCTGCTGCAGATCGACGGCGGTGCTGGCCAGGCCAGCCGGTTGCGCGCGGCGGCAGTGCTGGCCGAGATGCACGGCGCCCATCTCGTCGGCGCCGGCGCCACCGGCATTTCGCTGGCCAACTATGCGGTGCTCAATGGCGGCATGGCCGTGCCACTGTCCGACCGCGCGTTCGAGGCGCTGCGCGACGACGTCCACATCCGGCTTGACGCGTTTATCGAGCAGGCGCAGCGCCTCGGCATCGTCGGCGCCGAAGCGCGCCTGTTCGAGGGCAGCACGCACGACGGCCTGCTGCTGCAGTCGCGCTACGCCGACCTGATCGTCGTCAGCCAGCCAGATCCCAATGATCGTTTCGGCGTCGAACACGGCCTGCCGCAGACCCTGGCACTGGGCGGTACACGTCCCGTGCTGGTGGTGCCCACCGCCTACGACGGCGCGCCAATCGCCGGCAACGTGCTGGTTGGCTGGGATGGCTCGATGCCGGCCCAGCGCGCCATCTGCGCCGCCCTGCCCCTGCTCGCACGCGCCGGCAGCGTCACGCTCGGGCTGGTCAACCCCGAACGCCAGTCCGGGCTGCACGGCGACGAACCGGGTGCGGATATGGCGCTGTACCTGGCGCGTCACGGCGTGAAGGTCAATGTCGTCGTCGCCCACACCCGTGCACGAGAGAGCGACGCGCTGATCGACATGGCGCGCGAGGTCCACGCAGACCTGATGGTGGCGGGCGCCTTTGGCCACAGCCGCTACCGCGAATGGTTCCTGGGCGGCGTCACGCGCGACCTGCTCGGCAGCGCGCCGGTGCCGCTGCTGATTGCGCACTGATCGCGCACTGCGCACGCACTGAGCACGCACTGAGCACGCACTGATCACATCATGGGCTTTCGCCATTATCCGGGCGGCGGGGCGGGCGCCATCGGCGCCGCCATGCGCCATGCCCGGCGCCGCCTGTGCGAGCGCCTGGCGTGTGCGCTCGATCCTGTCCGCACGCCGGACGCTCATTTCGTGCGCGAGTTTCCCGTGCTGGTGGCCCGGGTCGAAGCGGGATTCCGGCACGAAGAAACGGTGATGGAATTACTCGACTATCACCGCCTGCACGATCACCTGGCTGACAACGCCGTCGTCCTGGCGGCGCTGCACCGCGCCTTGCCGCTGATCGAAGAAGGCGACATCGCGCTCGGCCGGCGGCTCGTTGCGGCGCTGCTCGACCTGCTGTCGCTGCATCGCATTTCCACCGACCTTGCACTGGTGACGATGCCCGGCGCGCCCCCGGGCCGCCAGGGCAGCCACCTGGCGGTCGCACTGAAGCGGCGCGACTACTTCAAGCCGTCGCGCTGACGCCGGATCACCTTGCCTGCCACCATGAAGGTGCCATCGCCCTTGTAGTGCAGCGTTTCCGGATGCCGCGGCCGCGCCGCCGCGCGCGCCGCGACCACTTCCCAGATGAAAAAGTCGTAGCGTTCAACCAAGCTGTCGTCATGCAGCCGGCACTCGAACTGGGCATGGCATTCGCGAATGGACGGCGCCGCCACCAGTTCGCTGGCCTCCGGCGTCAGGCCGAACGCGGCGAACTTGTCGATGTCGGCACCGGACGTCGAGCCCACGCCCAGCACTGCCTCGAGCTGGCTGCTGGTTGGCAGGTTGATCACGCATTCGCCGCTGGCGCGGATCAGGCCATGACTGTGGTTGGCAGACGAGATCACGCAGCCGATCAGGGACGGGCTAAATTCCATCACAGTGTGCCAGCCCATCACCATCACGTCGCGCTCGCCGGCGTGGGCGGACGTGACCAGCACCACCGGGCCCGGCTCCAGGAAGCGGCGTACCTCGTGCAGCGGCAGGTCGGGCTTGCGCGCCATCTCAGGCTTCGTGCGCAGTGCGCATTTCTTCGACCAGCAGCGCCACGAGCTGCGCCGCTGGCATCGGGCGCGCCAGCGCATACGCCTGCCCGGCCCAGTTGACCGAATAGTCGTCGAGCCCCTTGCTGCTGGCGGCGGCATGCAGCGCCTTGGCGGCGTCGTAGGCAATCGGATA
Organism: Oxalobacteraceae sp. CFBP 13730; assembly: GCA_014841835.1. GTDB lineage: Bacteria > Pseudomonadota > Gammaproteobacteria > Burkholderiales > Burkholderiaceae_D > Telluria. The sequence continues at coordinate 1,029,065 of JACYUQ010000002.1, forward strand.
ATCGGGCACCGGCGGATGCCCGGGCCTGTCGATCTCGTTGACAAAGTGGTTGATGATGCCGCGCGCCGGCCGGCCTGAAATCGTCGCGGTGACGGCCGTACCAAGCTCCGGTTGCGTCAACAGCGCGCGGTAATGCGTTGACGTCTGCGCTTCCGGGCACGCCAGGAAGGCCGTCCCCATCTGCACGCCACTCGCGCCCAGGCGCAGGCTGGCGGCAATGCCCTGCCCGTCCATGATGCCGCCGGCCGCCACTACCGGGATCCGCACGGCCTTGGCCAGCAGGCGCACCAGCGCGAACGTGCCGAGCGCCGGGTCGGGCACGGCCGGATCGAAGATGCCCCGATGCCCGCCCGCCTCGTAGCCTTGTGCGACGACGATGTCGATGCCGGCCGCCTCGATGGCACGCGCTTCAAACGGGTTGGTGGCGGTGGCCATCAGCACGCAGCCAGCGCCGTGCAGCGTATCGATCTGCTGCGCGGTCGGCAGGCCGAAATGAAAGCTGACCACGGCCGGGCGCGTGCGCACCAGCACCTCGAGCATGTCGGGGTCGTCCAGGAAACTGCGGTAGATTTCGCGCAGCGCCGTCGGTGGCGCCTGGCCCGTGCGCGCGAAGTGCGGCGCCAGGTGCTCGAGCCAGCGCGCCTCGCGCGCCGCATCGGGCTGCGCCGGCGCGTGCGTGAAGAAGTTGACATTGAACGGGCCGCCCGTCAACCCCTGCAGCGCCGTGATCGCGCTTTCCGCCTGCGCTGGTGTGACGTGACCCAGTGCGAGCGACCCAAGGCCGCCGGCGTCGGTCACGGCCGCCGCGAGTTGCGGCGTGCCGAAGACCGCCATCGGCGCCTGGATGATCGGATGGCGGATGCCGAGCAGCGTCGTCAAGGTGTTCACAAGCACTCCGTGGGTGGTTGAATTGTCCGACCAGTATAGAGCCCCTGTCCCACCTTCCCCTAGCGCGGAATCGACAGCGCCAGCGTCTCCTTCAGTTCTTCCATCACCACATAGCTCTTGGACTGGCCCGCATCGGCCACGTGCAGGATCTCGCCCAGCAGGCGCCGGTACTCGGACATCTCGGGAATGCGCGCCTTGATCAGGTAATCGAAGTCGCCCGACACCAGGTGACATTCGAGCACCTCGGGAATGGCCAGCATCGCGCGCCGGAAGCGCTCGAAGGCCTTGTCCGATTTCTGGTGCAGGTTGATCTCGACGAACACCAGGATCTGCATGCCCAGCGCCTGCGGATTGACGCGCGCGTAGTAGCCCATGATCACGCCGTCGCGCTCCATGCGCTTGACGCGCTCGATGCAGGGCGTCAGCGACAGCCCGACCTGCTCGGCCAGGTCTTTCATGACGATCCGCGCATCCTCCTGCAGCACGGAAAGGATGTGCAGGTCGATGCGGTCGAGGATGCGGTTCGAGGCCTTTTGTACGCGCATGGAGAAACTCCGTAATTTTTTCTGAAAACTGCCGTATTAACAGAAACAATTATCAGCCTTCTGGCGGTACGATGGCAAGCTTTACCAAATCCTGATTCTTTTCGAGGAAATTATGCGTGTCATCGTATTGGGCAGTGGCGTGGTCGGCGTCACCACCGCGTATTACCTGGCCCTGGCCGGGCATGAAGTCACCGTGATCGACCGCCAGCCCGGTCCCGCCCTCGAAACCAGTTTCGCCAATGCCGGCCAGATTTCGCCCGGTTACGCCTCGCCATGGGCCGCGCCCGGCATTCCGCTGAAAGCCGCGAAATGGCTGTTCCAGCGCCACGCGCCGCTGTCGATCAAGCCCGATGGCACGCTGTTCCAGCTGCAGTGGATGTGGGAGATGTACCGCAACTGCGACCCGGCTCGCTACGCCGTCAACAAGGAGCGCATGGTGCGCCTGGCCGAATACAGCCGCGATTGCATGCGCCAGCTGCGGCGCGACACCGGCATCGCCTACGAAGGCCGCCAGCAAGGCACCGTGCAGCTGTTTCGCACGCAGCAGCAGTTCGACAGCGCCGCCAAGGACATCGAGGTGCTGCGCGAGGCCGGCGTGGCGTACGAAGTGCTGCAAGGTGCGCAACTGGCGGCAGCCGAACCGGCGCTGGCCAATGTCTCGCACAAGCTGGTGGGTGGCCTGCGCCTGCCGAACGATGAAACAGGCGACTGCCAGCTGTTTACCACGCGCCTGACCGCCATGGCGCGTGACCTGGGTGTGCGCTTCGAATTCGACACCACGGTGCGCCGCCTGGAACAAGCCGGCGGCGAGATCGCCGGCATCGTCACCGACAAGGGCGTGTTCACCGCCGATCGGTACGTGCTGGCCACGGGCAGCCACACGCGCGCCCTGCTCCAGCGCTGGTTCCCGGTGCCGGTGTACCCGATGAAGGGATACTCGCTGACCGTGCCGATCGTCGACGCCGCGCGCGCGCCCGTCTCGACCATCCTCGACGAAACCTACAAGATCGCGGTGACGCGCTTTGACGATCGCATCCGCGTGGGCGGCATGGCCGAGCTGTCGGGCTTTAACCTGGACCTCAATCCACGCCGCCGCGAAACGCTCGAACTGGTTGTCAACGACTTGTTCCCCGGCGCCGGCGACACGGCCCAGGCCAGTTTCTGGACCGGCCTGCGGCCGATGACGCCGGACAGCACGCCGATCGTCGGCCCCACGCCGCTGCGCAACTTGTTCCTCAACACGGGCCACGGCACGCTGGGCTGGACCATGGCGGCCGGTTCGGCGACCGTCATCGCCGACCTGGTTGGCGGCAAGACGCCGGCGATCCGTGCCGACGATCTGGCCGTGTTCCGCTATGCCGGCGCGCGCGACGTGTCGACTGACGCCGAACTGGCGCGGAACTGAGGCAATGCCGTCCGCAACGCGCGCTGGCGCGTATCTCACCGTCGACCTGCACGCGGTACGGGCCAACTACCGCCATCTGCGCACGCTCGGTGGCGTCGAATGCGGCGCCGTGCTCAAGGCCGATGCCTATGGCCTGGGCATGGCGCCGGTGGCTGCTGCGCTGGTGGCCGAAGGCTGCCGCACGTTCTTCACGGCGCACCTGGACGAAGGCATCCGCCTGCGGACGCTCCTGCCGGCCGGGACCACCATCTATGTGATGCACGGCGCGATGCCCGGGGCGGCGCGCGACTGCCTGGCGCACGACCTGGTGCCGGTGCTGAACGATCCGGGCCAGCTCGACGAGTGGCGCGCACTGGCGCGGGAAACCGGCCGCGTGCTGCCGGCCGCGCTGCAGTTCGACACGGGCATGGCGCGCATGGGCATGGCGAGCGCGGATCTCGAGCGCCTGCGCCAGGACCCGGCCTGGCTGGACGGCCTGCGCCCGCAACTGGTCATGAGTCACCTGGCCTGCGCCGACGAAGCGCAGCATCCAATCAATGCGCACCAGCGCCAGCGTTTTGACGCTGTGCGCGCGCTGTTTCCCGGCGTGCCGGGCAGCCTGGCCAATTCGTCGGGCGTGTTCCTCGGGCCGGCCTTTCATCACGACCTGCTGCGCCCGGGCGCGGCGCTGTACGGCATCCACCCGCAGCCAGGTGGCGTCAATCCGCTGGCGCAGGCGGTGTCGCTCGCTGCGCGAGTGGTGCAGGTGCGCAGCATCGACGCGGGCGACATCGTCGGCTACGGCGCGCGCTACGTGGCACCGGGCCCGCGCCGCATCGCCACGATCGCCATCGGCTATGCCGACGGCTGGCTGCGCGCATTGAGCGGCCGCTCGTACGCGTACGTCGACGGCGTGGCCGTGCCCTTCGTCGGCACCGTGTCGATGGACAGCATCACGCTGGACGTGACCGGCGTGCCGGACGAGCGCATTGCGCCGGGCCAGAGCGTCGACCTGCTGTGCGCACAGCAGACGGTGGACGATGTGGCGGCGCAGGCCGGCACGATCGGCTACGAAGTGCTTACGCGCCTGGGCAGCCGTTTCCACCGCCAATACATCGGCTTGTAACCCGGGGGCTTGGTCCATCCTTCACGGGTTACACTATTCGCCCGGCGACTCGCCGTATTCTGGTGAAGAGGTAACCCTTGTTTGAAATCAGCCAGCTGCGCTGCTTCGTCGCGGTCGCCGAAGAGCTGCACTTCAGCCGCGCCGCCGAGCGCCTGAACATGACACAGCCGCCCCTGAGCCGCCAGATCCGCCTGCTCGAACACAGCGTGGGCGTGGCGCTGCTAGAGCGCACCAGCCGCTCCGTCACGCTGACCGCCGCCGGTGCGGCCTTCCTGCCCGAAGCGACACGCATTCTGCGCCTGGCGCAGGAGGCCGCAGTCAAGGCGCGCCGCACCGCCAGCGGCGAACAGGGTTCGCTGACCATTGGCTTTAGCGCTGCATCGGGTTACAGCCTGCTGCCGGCGGTCGTGCGCGGCATTCGCCAGGCCTGTCCCCAGGTTGCCCTCAATCTCAAGGAGCTGGTCAGCACGGCGCAGGTCGAAGCGCTGAACGCCGGTGAAATCGACCTTGGCCTGATGCGCCCCCATACCATCAACAGCGAACTGGAAAGCATCCTGATGGTGACCGAATCGCTGATGCTGGCGATCCAGGAAAGCGACGCCCACCTGTGGCCCGAGGCCCCGACGCTGGCCTGCTTTCACGGCAAGCCGTTCGTCATGTACTCGCCGTACGAGGCACGGCCGTTCTACCAGATGCTGAGCGAACGATTCGCAAAGGCCGGCGTGGTGCCCGACATCGTCGAGCACATTGGCCAGGTGCACACGATGCTGGCCCTCGTCGGCGCCGGCATGGGCGCGGCCCTGATCGCGGAAGGCGCGGCGCGGCTGAAGTTCGAAGGTATCGTCCTGCGCAAGGTCGCCACCGACCCGGTGCACCTGGTGGCCACCTACCGGCGCGACAACGACAACCCCGTGCTGGCACTGCTCAAGCAGCAGGTGCTCGCGCCGTTCCATCCTGCGTGATGGCGCGCATTGATTCAATTCCTGTATTGGTGGCGACAGACTTTGGATTGATTCTGCATTGATCTCCGCTCTATGATGGACCCAGCCCCAAGCAAGCGACTGCTGAAGGCTGCGTACGGATCACATAAGGTCCGACCACATAAAAAAGGAGACAGTCTTGAAAACAGCAGCAGCGCTTGTCCTGTTACTGGGCGCCGGCACGGCCCATGCCCAAACGTCGGTCGCGTTCTACGGCCTGGTGGATGCCGCCATCGTCGTCGAGGATGGTGATACCGCCGGCCGCGTCACCAAGGTCACCAGTGGCGCCGCCGCCGCATCGCGCTTCGGCCTGCGCGGCGTGGAAGAACTGGGCGACGGCATGGCCGCCTTCTTCACGCTCGAAGGCGGCACCAAGATCGACACCGGCGAAATCGACGCTGCCGGCACCATCTTCAATCGCCAGGCCTACGTCGGCTTGCGCACCAAGTTGGGCTCGGTGGCCCTCGGGCGCCAGTACACGCCGTATCACACGGCGATGGTCTCGATCGTCGACCCGTTCAACACCGGCTATGCGGGCAGCGCCAAGAGCCTGTTTCCCCACAACGGCACCAATATCCGCACCAGCAACACGATCACCTACGCCACGCCAAAGAAGAACGGCTTCGACGGTGAACTGGCCTACAGCGTGGGCGAGCAAAGCCGCTCCGCCGCAGGGCGCCAGTTCGGCGGTGCGATTGGCTACGCGGCCGGCCCGCTGGCCGTACGCCTCGTCTACAACAACAAGAATACCGATGTCGCCGCCAACGGCGCCACGCCCGCTGTTGACCGGTCGATTGGCCGCAACATCCTGCTCGCGGCCTCGTACAACGCCGGCTGGATCAAGCTGCACTCCGGCATCAGCAGCGACAAGGGCGACAACGCCGCGCCCCTGATCAACGCCAGCAACCCGTATGGCGGCGTGCGGCCAACGCCGTCAACGGATGGACGCAGCTACCTTCTGGGCATCTCGGCGCCGGTCATGGGCGGCACGCTGCTCGCGTCGGTCCTGCACAAGGATGACCGCACCCGTTTCAATCAGGATGCCAATGCCTGGGGCATCGGCTACCTGTACGCGCTGTCCAAGCGCACCGGCCTGTACGCCGCCTACGGCCATGTCGACAACCGCAACGGCGCCGGCTACACGGTGGCGAACAATACCGAATCGGGCAGCGGTGACACCGCGTACAACCTGGGCGTGCGCCACAGCTTCTGAGTTCTGACACCATAACAACGAGGAGACACAATGACGATCCGTACCAAGGTTTCATCCCTGTTCATGGCACTGGCAATCGCCAGCAGCGTGCAGGCAGCAGGTTTTCCCGACAAAGCGATCAATGTCGTCGTACCGTTCCCGGCGGGCGGCTCCACCGACGCCATCGCGCGCGCAATCGGTCCGAAGGTCAGCGCCAAACTGGGCCAGCCATGGGTGGTCGATAACCGGCCGGGCGCCACGGGCGCGCTGGGCGGCGGCTACGTCAAGCGCGCGGCGCCCGATGGCTACACGCTGATGGTCGCCTCCATCGGCGTGTATTCGGTCAACCCGCTGCTGCAAAAGACGCTGCCCTACGATCCGTCGAAGGACTTCGACTTGCTGACCGTGGCCGTGCAGGCCCCGAATGTGCTGGTGACGAATGCCACGGTGCCGGCCACCACGGTCGCGGACTTCGTCGCTTACCTCAAGAAAAATCCGGACAAGATCACGTTCGCCACGTCCGGCGCCGGCAGCTCGGACCACCTGACGACGGCGCTGTTCTGGCAAAAGACCGGCACCTCGGGCCTGCATGTGCCCTATAAAGGCGGCGCACCGGCGATCACCGACCTGCTGGGCGGCCACGCCAACGCGTCCTTCCAGAATATCAACGTCGTCCTCAGCCACATCAAGGCCGGTAAACTCAAGGCCCTGGCCGTCACGGGCAGTAAGCGCTCGGCGGTGCTGCCGAACGTGCCGACGCTGGGCGAAGCCGGCGTCAAGGAAATCGACGTCTATTCGTGGCAGGCCATCGCGGCGCCAAAAGGCTTGCCGAAGGATGTGAAGGCCACGCTGCACGCGACGATCACGGGCGCGCTGCACGATCCGCAGATTGCCGCCAAACTGACCGAGCAGGGTTTCGAGGTCGTGGCCTCGACGCCCGAGCAATTCGCGAAGTTCCAGGCGCAGGAGCTGGCCCGCTGGCGCGAGGTAATCACCAACGGCAAGATCACGCTGGACTGACGCCAGACCCGTTCAACACTTTTTTTCAAGCAGCCCATCATGTCCCCTACTTCGGCGAATGCCCCCGTCATCACCAGCCTGCGCGTCGTCCCCGTTGCCGGCCAGGACAGCATGCTCCTGAACCTGAGCGGCGCGCACGGCCCCTGGTTCACCCGCAATATCGTGATCCTGACCGACAGCGCCGGCAATACCGGCCTGGGCGAAGTGCCCGGCGGCGAAAAGATCCGCCAGACCATTGAGGATGCCGGCCCGTTCGTCATCGGCGCCACGCTGGGCGACTACAACAAGGTGCTGAACGCGATGCGCGGCGCGTTTGCCGACCGCGACCTTGGTGGCCGCGGCCTGCAGACGTTCGACCTGCGCACGACCATTCACGCCGTCACGGCCGTCGAATCGGCGATGCTCGACCTACTCGGCCAGTTCATGGGTGTGCCGGTGGCGGCGCTCTTGGGTGAAGGTCAGCAGCGCACGGCGGTCGAGATGCTGGGCTACCTGTTCTACGTAGGCGACAGCGGCAAGACACCGCTGGGTTATCGCAGCGAGACCGATGCGCTTGACCCCTGGCTGCGCCTGCGCAACGAGCAGGCGCTCACGCCGGAAGCCATCGTGCGCCTGGCCGAAGCGGCGCGTGAACGCTACGGCTTCAATGACTTCAAGCTCAAGGGCGGCGTGCTGGGCGCCGATGAAGAGATGGAAGCCATCGTCGCCCTGCACGAGCGCTTCCCGCAGGCGCGCGTGACGCTCGACCCGAACGGCGGCTGGCTGCTGGCCGACGCCATCCGCGTGTGCCGCGACAAGCACGACATCCTGGCCTATGCGGAGGACCCGTGCGGCGCCGAGAACGGGTACTCCGGCCGCGAAGTGATGGCCGAATTCCGCCGCGCCACGGGCCTGCGCACGGCCACCAACATGATCGCGACCGACTGGCGCCAGATGGCCCATGCGATCCAGCTGCAGTCGGTCGACATCCCGCTGGCCGACCCGCACTTCTGGACCATGCAGGGCTCGGTGCGCGTGGCCCAGTTGTGCGAGATGTTCGGCCTGACCTGGGGCTCGCACTCGAACAACCACTTCGACATCTCGCTGGCGATGTTTACGCACGTGGGCGCCGCCGCGCCGGGGCGCGTTACGGCCATCGACACCCACTGGATCTGGCAGGATGGCCAGCACCTGACCAAGGAGCCGCTGCGCATCGAAGGTGGCATGGTGCAGGTGCCGGCGCGCCCGGGCCTGGGTATCGAGCTCGATGCCGACAAGCTCGAAGCAGCGCACCAGGCCTACAAGAATCTCGGCTTGGGTGCACGCGACGATGCGGTGGCGATGCAGTACCTGATCCGCGACTGGAAGTTCGACAATAAGCGCCCCTGCCTGCTGCGCTGATCAGAACAGCTCACCATTGACAGGCACCGGCACTGCGGCTGGCGCCGCTGCGCGTCTGGACGCCAGCGGTGCCGGCCACGCCGTCATCGCCTCGGCCGGAAAATGGCGCAGGAAGCTGTGCGCCACGTCGAGATCGCGGCTGCCCAGCCAGTCGCGTACCTCGTCGTCGCCCAGCAGCACCAGCGAGCGCTTTTCGTCGCCCGGCCGGTGCATGCGGCGCATCAAGGGATGCGTGTCGGCGTTGATCGTGATCTGCGTGAAGGCACTGGTCATGCTGCCGTCGGCTTCCTGCCATTCGCGCCACAGCCCCGCCACCCAGAACAGCGATTTGTCGCGCATGCCAATGGCCGTGCGCTCGGCCCGGCCGCTCTCGTAGCACGGTTCGTAAAACCACAGCATCGGCACTGCGCACAGCTGCAGACGGCGCCAGGCCGACGCGAATGAGCGGCGCGCGACGAGCGATTCGGCGCGCGCGTTCATCGTGTTGAACGGTTTCACGTCGCGCGGGATGTGGCGGCGCGGGACCATGCCATAGCTCGCCACGCGCGCCTGCGGCGCCAGCCCGGGCGCGGCGCACAGGATCGGCGCATCGTAATCCTTCCACGTTTCTTCGGGCCACTGCCAGTCGCGCGGCAACTGGCTGAACGCGCCAATGCGGCCGTTGAACATCTCGGGCGTCGGGGGATGGTAATTCACGCACATGACGCAACTCCTGAATTATTTCCTGAAGGTAAAGACGCGGCACTGCTCGGCAGTACAAGTGTAAAATACCAGCGTCTTTTTTTAGCATTCTACCCACGATGCCTGTCAGCTTGCCCTTCCTGCCCGAAAACGACGAAACTTCGCGCCTGATCCTGACCTATCCGTGGCACGCCACCGATCTCGGCCCGATCGACGCCTGGCCAAGCGTGCTCAAGACAACCGTCGCACTGATCATGGCCACGCCGACGCCGATCGCCACACTGTGGGGCGCGGACGGCTACATGATCTACAACGAGGCTTACGGGTTGATCGCAGGCGGGCGCCACCCAATGCTGCTGGGCTCGAAAGTGCGCGAAGGCTGGCCGGAGGTGGCCGCGTTCAACGACAACGTGATGCGGGTCGGGCTGGCGGGCGGCACGCTGAGCTACCGCGACCAGGAACTCACACTGCACCGCGGCGGACCGCCCGAGCAGGTCTGGATGAATCTCGACTATTCCCCGATCCGCGACGGGGATGGCGTCGTCGCCGGCGTCATGGCGGTCGTGGTCGAGACCTCCAGCAAGGTCAAGGCCGAACGCCACATCCAGGCCGAACGCGCGCGCCTGCATACGATGTTCGAGCAGGCGCCGGGCTTCATCTGCCTGCTCGATGGCCCCGAGCACCGCTACGCGCTGGCCAACGATGCCTACCGCATCCTGATGGGCGACCGTCCCCTGCTTGGCCTGACGGTCATCGAGGCCTTGCCCGAGCTGGCCGCGCACGGCCTCGTCGGGCAGCTCGATCGCAGTTTCGCCGATGGCACGGCATTTCGTGCCGAAGGCGCCGAACTGGTGCTGAACAATCCCGGCCAGGACGCACCGACCCGCACCTTCATCGACGTCGTGCTGCAACCGCTGCGCGACGCCGATGGCGCCGTGTTCGCGACCTTCGTGCTTGGCAACGACGTCACCGAGCGGGTGCACGCCGAGCGCGCGCTGCGCGCGAGCGAAGCCCGCTTTCGCACCTTTGCGCAGGCCATGCCGAACCATGTGTGGGCAGCGCGCGACGACGTCAGCGTCGAGTGGATCAACGACCGCGTGCGTGACTACGCCGGCTGCAGCGCCTCGCCCGACGCGGCGCTGGGCCTGAGCTGGCAGGCGATCGTGCATCCCGACGACCTGGCGCGCTACCGCGCCGTCTGGGAGTCGAGCGTGGCAACGGGCGCGCCGATCGATACCGAAATCCGCCTGCGCCGCCACGACGGCCAGTACCGCTGGCATCTGGTGCGCGCCCACCGCTCCCCTGGCGAGATGGGCGAAGCATCGCTCTGGATCGGCAGCAGCATCGACATCGAAGACCAGAAGCGCGCATCCGACGCACTGGCCTTGTCCAATGCCAGCCTGGAAGAGCGGGTCGAACGCCGCACGGCCGAACGCGACCGCATGTGGCGCCTGTCGAAGGACATCATGCTGGTGGCCGACCTGCATGCCACGCTGTTCGCCGTCAATCCGGCCTTTACGGCCATCCTCGGCTGGACCGAGGCCGAGGTGCTGGGTACGCCGATGCTGGCGCTCGTGCACCCCGACGACCGCGCCCTGACGGCGCAGCAGATGGAGGCGCTGCGGGCCGGTGGCCAGGTGTACCGCTTCGAGAACCGCTGGCAACGCAAGAATGGCTCGTGGTGCAACCTGTCGTGGACCGCGTCGCCCGACCTGCAGTACGTGCACGCCGTGGGCCGCGACATCAGCGCCGACCTGGCGCAACTGGAAGTCATGCGCCGCACCGAGGCGGCGCTGCAGCAGTCGCAGAAGATGGAAACGATCGGCAAGCTCACCGGCGGCGTGGCGCACGACTTCAACAACCTGCTGCAGGTCATCGGCGGTAACCTGCAGCTCATCGCACGCCGCGCCGACGGCCTGCCCGAGATCCAGAAGCGCGTCCAGAACGCCATGAGCGGCGTCGAACGGGGCGCCAAGCTGGCCAGCTCGCTGCTGTCGTTCGCGCGGCGCCAGCCGCTCGAACCGAAAGCGGTCAAGATCGGCCGCCTGCTGGGCAATATGGACGACATGATGCGGCGCGCGCTGGGCGAAGAGATCGACATCGAGATGGTGATCTCGGGCGGCCTCTGGACCACCGAAGTCGACCCGGCGCAACTCGAGAACGCGATCCTGAACCTGGCGATCAACGCGCGCGACGCAATGGAAGGCGCCGGACGCCTGACGCTCGAAGTGACCAATGCGGCGCTCGACGACACTTACTGCGTGGGACACCCGGAAGTGGCGCCCGGCCAGTACGTGATGCTGGCCGTAAGCGACACCGGCAGCGGCATGCCGCAGGACGTGATCGACCAGGCCTTCGAGCCGTTCTTCTCCACCAAACCCGAAGGCAAAGGCACGGGCCTGGGCCTGTCGATGGTGTATGGTCTGGTCAAGCAATCGGGCGGCCACGTCAAGATCTACAGCGAGGTCGATGAAGGCACCACGATCAAGATCTACCTGCCCCGCTCCCTGCAGGTCGAGGATCATGCGGGCGAGCCCCTGCTGCAACCCGTCACCGGGGGCCACGAGACCGTGCTGGTGGTCGAGGACGACGAGCAGGTGCGCCTGACGGTGGTCGACATGCTGACCGATCTCGGTTACCGCGTGCTGCGCGCCAACGACGCCAGCGCGGCGCTGACGGTGGTCGACAGCGGCATCCACATCGACCTGCTGTTTACCGACGTCGTGATGCCCGGGCCGCTGCGCAGCCCCGAGCTGGCCAAAAAGGCGCGCGAACGCTTGCCCAACGTGGCGGTGCTGTTCACGTCGGGCTACACCGAGAACGCGATCGTGCACGGCGGCCGGCTCGACGCCGGCGTCGAACTGCTCGGCAAGCCGTACACGCGCGACAACCTGGCGCGCAAGGTGCGGCATGTGCTGTCGAACCAGCAGCAGAAGAATGCGCTGCTGGCGGCCAGCCTGCCAGCGCCAGTGCCGGCTGCGGCAACGGTGAAAGCGCGCGTGTTGCTGGTGGAAGACGACGACGCCATCCGCGAGAACACGGCCGAACTGATGCGCTTTCTGGGGTACGAGGTGCTGGAAGCGGCCGATGCCGAAGCCGCGCTGGACTTGCTGGACCGCGCGCCCGACATCGTGCTGACCGACCTGCACCTGCCGAACATGCAAGGGGACGAACTGGCCCTGAAGGTCAAGGCGCGCCTGCCGCAGACGCGCATCGCCTTTGCCAGCGGCGCCAGTCACGCATCGAACGTCGCCGATGCGATTCTGGCCAAGCCGTACGATGCGCAGCAGCTCGAGGCGTTGCTGGCGCGGCTGGCTTGATGCACAAATAAAAATGGCCCAGCAGGGCCATTGAATCAGTTGGAGAGCGCGTAACTTAATGCACCGCCCCCAGCTGCTGGCGCAAGGTCACGATGAATTTTTCCTTGTCGAACAGCGTCAGCACGTCGTCGCGCCCGTCGATGCCGGGTACTTCGAGCACTTCGGCGCTGTCCTGGCGCATGTCTTGCGGGCCGTTCACGCGCAGCAGTTGCGGTGACGGGCGGCGCTGGGTGTCCGGCAGCGACAGGATGGTGTCGACGCGGTCGACGATCAGGCCGAACCGCTCGCCGTCGTGCTCGAGCACCAGAATGCGGCGCGCCGCATCGGTCGCTGGCGCGGTTTCCAGTGGCGTCATGCCGTACAACAGGCGCAGGTCGATCACGCACACCATCTGCTGACGCACCTGCATCATGCCGTGCACGCAGGCCGGCATCCCGGGCGGGCGGGTGACAGTGCCGTCGAAATCGACGATCTCGCGCACCTGGCTGATGTCGGCGGCCCAGCCGGTATCGAGCGAAAACGCCAGGTACACGTGGCGCGCGCCGGTCATCTTGCGGGCAGCGCAGGCAGCGCTGGCTTCTTGTGCGTACAGGCGGCGATGGCCGGCGCAGATGTCGCTCACTTCGGACTCCGAAAATAGATGATCGTGGGCCAGGAACAGGCTGTCGCCCAGTTCGGCGTTGGGCAGGCAGCCGCGGTACATCGCGCCGCGCGCGGTGCCCAGCAGCGGGATAGGCAGGATGTCGGTGTCGAAGTACGGCCGGATGTCGTCGACCGCATCGACCAGCAGGCCCAGTTGCTCGTCGCCGGTGCGCACGATCAGGACGCGCGCATCGAAAGGCTCGGACTGCGACGGACCGCAACCGAGCAGCGCGCCGAAGTCGACCACGCCGACCGGCACGCCGCGCAGGTTCAGCCAGCCCTTGCACAGGCGCCCCACCATCACCGATGGCAACAGTTCAGGCACGCGCATGATTTCCTGGATCGCTTCCATCGCCAGCGCAAAGCGCAGTCCGCCGACGGTAAACGAGATGCACTTGCGGCCCTGCGCCTGGCGCAGAAAGCGCATGCGCCAGGCGTCGCGCGCCACGCTGGCATGGGCGCGCACCTGGGGCACGTTGTCGATCCGCACCAGTGCATCGGCGTCGAGCAGCTGCAGCACGCGCGCGCCATCGGCCAGCGTGATCGTGCCGGCGATGACACCGCGCGACGCGTTGTCTTGCCAGTGCAGGCCGGCGCGTTGCTCGGGCCGCACGCGCAGCACTTCGCCGGTGGCGTCGAACACCAGACCGACCTGGATGTCATCGACATCGATGATCGCCACGCGCTGTTCGCCCGTCACGCCGGGAGCGGCCGGATCGAAAATGCGAGCCAGGTTCAGCAGCGGAATCGCTGCGCCGCGCAGCGTGAAGATGCCCTCCAGGCAGCGTGGCGACAGCGGGATCGGCGTGATCCGCGCCGGCATGCCCACCACCTCGCGCACATTCAATGCCGGCAGCGCAAACTCCTGGCCCGCCAGGAAGAACGTGCCCACCACTTCCATGCCGGCCGCTTCGCGCAGCACGCGCGCGGCCCCCGCCATCTGTTGTTCGATGGCCGTCACGGCCGCGTGAACATCCGTCATCGTTGCAGTCTCCAGGTTCATGCCGCCAGCGCCTCCTGTTCGCGCGCGATGCGCACCACGCTGAACGTCTGTTGGTCGCAATCGATCGACAGGCGCCGGCCCTGCGAGCCACCGACGTCCTGGAACCGCACCTGCAGGCCGCGCAGCGACAGTTGCGAGCGGGCCGCTTCGACGTTGCGCGTGCCGACCGCGCCGCCCAGTGCGCGCAGGTTCAGCATGCGGGCACCGCCGGCAATGACGACCTCGACTTCGGCGTACTGCTCGCGCCGCACGCCCATCAGCGCCAGCAGGCGCGGTACGGCCGCGCTCACGTAGCGCGCCGAGTCCTCGCACGCCTCGACGCCGTCCGGCAGGAAGCAGTGCGCCAGGCCGCAGCGGCCCTGGTTACGCCAGATCATCCCGATCCCGACGCACGAGCCGAGCAGCGCAGTCAGGACCTGGTGGCCGTGGCCGATCTGCATCTGGCCGGACAACACGTACGACATATTGCTCAGGCTTTGCATATTCATGATGGTTCTCCGCCGATACGATAAACATGGGCCTGCTCAAACGTGAACGCGGTCTGCAGGCGGGTGATGGATTCCTGTTCACCCAGGACCAGGCGGGCGTCCGGCCGCATTGCGGCCTGGGCGCCGGCGAGCACCTGCTGCTGGTGCTCGCCGTCGAAATAGATCAGCACATTGCGCAGCATGACCAGGTCGAAGGCGGCGCTCCGTGGCGGACGGCCCAGCAGGTTGTGCTGGTCGAAGCGCACGTGCTGCGCGACGTCCGGGATCACCTGCACGCTGTCGCCGTGCGGCGCCAGGTACTTGTGGAACAGCGCCGGGCGATCGGCCTCGAAGCGCGCCACGCTGCGGCCGCGGTAGGCGCCGGCGCGCGCCGTGGCCAGCGCCGAATGCGAGATGTCGGTGCCGAGGATCTCGAAGCGCAGGCCAGGAGCCTGCGTTTGGTATTCGAGGCAGCTCATGGCCAGCGAATAGGCTTCTTCGCCGGTGGCGGCAGCAGCCGACCAGATGCGCAGCGGCGCCGCGCGGCCCTGCGCCGCGAAGGCCGGCAGGAACGTCTCCGACAGCCAGGACCAGACAGCCGGCGTGCGGAAAAACACCGTGTCGTTGGTCGTCACCGAATCGATGAACGACGTGACCTCGGTGCGGTCGCTGGCCAGGCGCTCGATATAGCCGGCCCACGAGGCGATGCCGAGCGCGCGCAGGCGCGGGAGCAGGCGCCCCTGCAACAGCACGCGTTTGTGCTCGTTCATCGCGATGCCCGTGTGCTGGCGCACCAGGGCGATCAGGGCAGAGAGATGGTCGTCGCGCAGTTCCATGGCCGTTTCCTCGTGCTTCAGACCACGAAGCGGGCGACAGTGTTGTTCAGGTGGCTGGCGTGCTCGTTCAGGCCTTCGGTAGAACGGGCGATGCTGTCGCACGAACCGGCCGAGCGCTCGGTTTCCTGGGCGATGTAGAGGATCGCGGCGGAAACTTCCTTGGCCGTGAGCGACTGCTCGCTGGCGCTGTCGGAAATCTCGGCGATCGCCAGCGAAGTCTTGCCGACGCCACTGGTGATGCGGTCGAACGCTTCGCTGGCCTGGCGCGAGATTTCGCTGCCCTGCGCCACGCGCCGCACCGATTCATTGATCAGCTTTGAGATTTCCTTGGTCGCCTGCGACGAACGCTCGGCCAGTTTGCGCACCTCGTCGGCCACGACCGAGAAACCCAGGCCATGCTCACCGGCGCGCGCCGCTTCGATGGCCGCATTGAAGGCCAGCATATTGGTCTGCCCGGCGATCTCGCCGATGACCTTGACGATTTCGCCGATGTCTTCGGACGACTGGTTGATCATCGCCATCGCTTCGATCGAGCGGGCAATCGCCTTGGCGCCGATTTCCGCTTCGTCTCGGGTCGACTGGGCCAGGCTGTTGGCTTCCTGCGTGCTGCGCGCGATCGTGTTGATCGACGCGGTCAGGCCGTCGACCGAGGCGTTCATCTGTTCCACCGTCGCGCCCAGCGCCTGGGCACTGGCGGCCACCGTGTTGGAGCGGTCGGCGATGCTGCGCGACGAGACATTGAGCTTGCCGGCGGCCGAGACGGCGTCGCCGATCACGCCGCGCAGGTCGCCGATCATCTTCATCACGCCGCGCCCCAGTTCGTCGAGCGGCTCGGTGCCGTTCGTGTCGATCGTGCCGGTCAGGTCGCCGGCCGAGGCGCGCGCGACCTGCTCGAGCAGCAGACCGACCTTGCGGCGCTCGTCTTCGGCGCGTTGGACGGCAGCTTCTTCGAGCATCACCTGGGCGGTGATGTCGGTGGCGAACTTGACGACTTTGACCGGCTTGCCGTTGGCGTCGAAGATCGGGTTGTAGGTCGCCTGGATCCACACCGTCTTGCCGTTGTTGCCGTGGCGCTTGTAGCGGCCGGCGTCGAATTCTCCACGGTTGAGCTTGCCCCAGAAGCGGCGATAGGCCGCGCTCGACGCGTATTCGTCGTCGCAGAACACGCGGTGATGTTCGCCGCGCACGTCTTCCAGCGCGTAGTCGAGCAGGTCGAGGAAATTGGCGTTGGCGTCGAGCAGCACGCCGCTCATGTCGAATTCGACCACGGCCTGCGCGCGGCCGATCGCCGACACCAGGCCGGTCGTCTCGGCGGCGCGGATTTTCTCGGCCGTGATGTCGGTGGCGAACTTGATGATTTTGGACACGCGCCCCGAGCTGTCCTTGACCGGATTGTAGGACGCGTTGATCCAGAATTCGCGCCCGCCCTTGGCGATGCGCTTGTATTCGGCGCGGTCGGACTTGCCGAGGCCAAGGTCTTGCCAGAAACGCGCATACGCGGGCGAATCGATCAGCTCGCGCTCACAGAACATCGAGTGATGACGTCCTGCCAGCTCGGCGTCCGTGTAACCCGTCACGCTCAGGAAGTTGTCATTGGCACGCAGGATGTTGCCGTTCAAATCGAACTCGACAATGGCTTGGGCGCCGTCGAGCGCCGAATAGATCGCACGCAGGTCTTGCAGCGCATCAGGCGATTCCAGATAGATCGTTTCCATATATTCAATGAATGAGGTGGGGAGGAGCGCCGGGCCACACGACGCAGCAGAGGCATGCGTGAATGATGCACCATTTGGCAAACACAGTAAATCCAGCAAATACAATGTAGTGATTCTGCATGGTGTTTTGTTGCCCTTAAACAACGTCACCCCAACGCAGAGGTGCTGCCCCTCTCTTATCGCACCGTATTCGTCGCACACCTGCGAGTGAAGTGTTTTTCTGAAACAACTAAATCGAACAAAACGAAATATTTTTCTTGAGAAAGTCAGCAAATTCGATAAAATTCGCTTCATCGACAATCCAGTAAAAACGAAACCATGACGAACTCGACAAACAACCGTGCGATCTCCACCGACCCGCTGCTCATGCGCTGGCTGACGGTCCTGCTGTTCTGGACCGTGCTGCTCACCGGCACCAAAGCGTTTGCTGCCGATTCCCAGGCCGTTGACGTGCGCCTGCAAGCCTTCCAGGTCGTGGCGCAGAACAAGGGCGGCGACAAGCTGGTGCCTGCGACCGAAGCCAATCCTGGCGACACCATCGAATACCAGGTCACCTACCAGAACAACGGCAAGTCGGCCGCGAAGGGGGTCGCAGCGACGCTGCCGGTGCCCGAAGGCGCGATGGTCTACCTCGACGGCAGCGCAGCGCCGAAAGCGGTCCAGGCCAGTCTCGATGGCAAACAGTTCAGTCCCCTGCCCCTGACCCGCGAAGTCATGCGCAACGGACGACGGACGGTCGAACCGGTGCCGCCCGAGCAATATCGCTTTTTGCGCTGGGAGCTCGGCGATCTCGCACCCGGCAAGGCAGCGACCGTGACGTCACGCATGCGTGTCGGCATCCCGCCCCTGAACCGACTCGCCGGCTCATAACACCCTGAACGACCTGACGTTTCGACGTCGCTCCGTCACACCGCAAAAATAGTTGTCTTTTTATTAACTTAATACGTACTTACCCACGTCCCCTGACAAGGAAGCAGCCATGAAAACCCGTCTCAAGCTCGTCGCCGCAGCAGCGCTGCTGGCATCCACCAACGGCGCCTATGCCGCCACTGCGGCCGGCACCCAGATCACCAACCAAGCCACCGCCACCTATAACGATTCCACCGGTACCAGGACGGTTCAGTCGAATACGGTCATCACGACCGTGCAGCAGGTCGCCAGCCTGACCATGCCGGCCGGTACCGCCAAAAACGCCGGCGCCGGCACCTCGGTCAGCTATGCCCACAGCGTGACCAACACCGGTAACGGCAGCGACACCTTCGCCCTGTCGCAAACCAGTACCGGCGCGCTGAACCTGACGGGCGTCGTGTTCTACCTGGATGCCAACGGCGACGGCGTGGCCGACAATGCAACCCCGATCACCACCACCGGCGCGCTGGCGGCCGGCGCCACCTTCCGCTTCGTGGCCGTGGCCACCCTGCCGGCCGGCGCCGTCAACGGCAACACCAACGTGCTGACCGTACGCGCCACCAGCGGCTTCAACGGTGCGATCGCCGCCACCAGCATCGACACCACCACGGTCGCCGCCGGCGCCGTGATCGACATCACCGCCAACTCGGCGGGCGCCGGCGCACCGGGCGCAGGGCCTGGCGTCGAAGCCGCGGCCGTGGAAACCAAGACCACGACGGCAGGCACGATGACCTCGTTCGTCCTGTTCCTGAACAACACCGGCGGCAGCCCCGACACCTTCAATCTGCAGGCGAGCACCGACGGCACGTTCGGCACGCAAATCCTGCCACCCGGCTGGACTGTCGTCTTCAAGGACGCCAACGGCGCGGTCATCACCAACGCCACTGTTGCCGCCGGCGCCAATGTGCGCGTGACGGCCGAAGTGACGCCGCCGGGCGGCACCGCACCAGGCACGACCGACCTGTATTTCCGCGCCATTTCGGGCACCACCGGCGTGGCCGACAGCATCCACGAGGCCGTCACCGTGGCCGCTGCCGATTCGCTCGTCGAACTGGTCAAGACCCAGGCCCTGGATGCCAACTGCGACGGCACCGCCGATACCGCGTTCAGCAATGCACCGATCGCGTCCGGCGCCGTGCCGGGTGCCTGCATCCGCTACACCATCGTCGGCACCAACAAGGGCGCAACCACCATCACCGCGATGGTCATGACCGACGTGATTCCGGCCAACACGACGTACCACGCCACGGCCACTGCCACCACCGGTCTGGGCGCGATCCTCGCGCCACTGGCCGGTGCGACCGGCAGCGTGTCGGCCACCGTTGGCAACCTGGCCCCGGGTCAGTCCAACACGATGTCGTTCGGCGTGAAGATCGACTAAGTCTCCTGACCTTGTAATCCATCGCCCCCCAACCGCAGCGCCGCACCGGCGGCGCTGCCTTCACATTCCCAGACCTTCGCGCGCGCCATGACGACCCTCCTCCGACACCTCGTATTGATTTGCATGAGCCTGGTCCTGTGGTTGTCCGGCGACGCGCGCGCATCCATCGACAACCGTGCCAGCGCGACCTTCGTCGGCGCGGCCGGCAACAGCATCACCATCGAATCGAATACCGTGCGCGCCGTGCGCCCGGATTCGATCACGTATTTCACCTCGGCCGCCTACAGCCGCGTGGCGCGCGCAGCCGAACTGAATGGCACCCTGTTCCTGCAGGTCGATGCCGCCGAATGCAACAAGGACAGCGGTGTGGCCGAACAGGTCAGCGTCACGCTGACCTCCACGCTGACGGGCGACCAGCAAGACTTTCCGGCGAGCGAGACGGGGCCCGACACCGGCCAATACCGCTTCAGCGCCGTCGCTGCAAGCCACCGCGACGACCAGGACCATGACGACGACGCTGCCGACGGCATCATCGAAGTGTTGAAAAACGATACCCTGCTGGCCACCGTCGCAGGCTGCGGCAGCGGCGTGATCCAGACCGCAATCCTGGTCGACCCGATCGGTATCGTCTACGACAGCCGCAGCAACCTGCCGCTGCCCGGCGCGACCGTGACCCTGATCGACATCACCGGCGCCGGCAACGGCGGTGCGCCTGGCGCCCCGGCCCGCGTCTTCGGCGTGGATGGCGTCACGCCGGCACCGAGCACCGTCATCACCGACGGCGGCGGCATGTACCAGTTTCCGCTGGTCGCACCGAGCCTGTATCGCCTGCAGGTGACCCCGCCGTCGAACTACGGTTTCCCGTCGAAGCGCGCCATCGGTGAGCTGCCGGCCGGACGCACCACCAACCTGTACGGTTCGTTCGGCGGCGAGTTCATCGTCAGCGAAACCAGCGGCGTCGTCACCATCGACGTGCCACTCGACCCGATCCCGGGCGTGCTGTACCTGGAAAAGAATGCGTCGCGCGCCGTTGTCGAAATCGGCGACGTACTCGACTACACGGTGCGCGTCCACAACACCGCCGAACAGGCGCTGGTGGACGTGGTGGTCGAAGACCGCCTGCCGGCCGGCTTCTCGTTCGTGCCGGGCACGCTGCGCATCGACGGCGCCCCCGTAACCGACAAATTCGAAAACCGCGGCCCGACGCTGCGCATTCCGCTCGATACGCTGGCGGCCAGGTCGAACCGGGTGCTGCGCTACCGCGTGCGCATCGGCGCCGGCGCGCTGCAGGGCGATGGCATCAACCGCGCGCAGGCCACCAGCGGCGCCCCGCTGGCGCTGGTGTCGTCGGTGGCTGCGGCCAAGGTGAAGGTCGAAGCCGGCATCTTCAGCAGTAAGGGCTTCATCCTGGGTGACGTGTTCGCCGACTGCAATGTCAACGGCCAGCGCGACCTGGGCGAGCCGGGCATTCCCGACGTGCGCATCTACCTGGAAGACGGCAGCTTTTCGCAAACCGACGCCGATGGCCGCTACAGCTTTGCCGATGTGGCCCCGCGCACCCACGTGGCCAAGGTTGACCTGAGCACGATGCTGGCCGGTCGGCTGGCGGTACTGTCGAACCGCAATGCAGGCGACGCCGGCAGCCGCTTCGTCGACCTCAAGGACGGCGAACTGGCGCGCGCCGATTTTGCGCTGAGCGGCTGCAATCCCGATGTGCTCGAAGCGATCAAGGCACGGGTCGCCCGCCTGCGCGCCGTGCTGGCTTCGGCCGCCGTGCTGACGGCCCCAACTCCGGCCGCTGCCAAGGCCGTAGCCGAGCTGGATCTGGCCACGGTCACCAACCGCCTGGGCTTCATTGGCCTGACCGACGGCGCCATCCTGCCGCACGCCCAGCCCACCATCCGTGTCAAAGGTGGCGCCGGCTCGGGCTTCACGCTGCTGGTGAATGGCGTGGCAGTGGACGACAGCCATATCGGCAAGCAGGACACGGTGGCAGCGCAGGCACTCCAGCTGCGCGACTATGTCGGCGTGACCCTGAAACCCGGCCACAACCTGATCGAAGTGCGCGAAACCGACAGCTTCGGCAACCCGCGCGGCAGCAGCGTCGTGGACGTGGTGGTGCCGGGCGCCCTGGCACGCGTGTCGGTGGCCCCGCTCGCCGAATCGGCCCCGGCCGATGGCCGCTCGCTGACGATGGTCGCGCTGCGCCTGGAAGACACGAACGGCGTGCTGATCGCCGAACGCACCCCGGTCACGCTGGACGCCAGCGCCGGCCAGTGGGACCAGCCCGACCTCGATCCACGCGAGCCGGGCTACCAGGTCTTCGTCGAAGGCGGCAGCGCCGAATTCGCCCTGCGCAGCGCGCCGGACGCCGGCGAAGCCCGCCTGCAAGCCACCAGCGGCCTGCTGCGTGCCAAAAACACCCTGCGCTTCCTGCCGGCCCTGCGCCCGATGGTGGCAGCAGGTGTGGTCGAGGGCGCCTTCAGCCTGAACCGCAGCCGCGGCAATACCGCCACCCCGCTGCGCGATTTCGACGGCTTCGAAGACCGCCTGCGCCACGTGGCGGGCAGTGAGAGCGTCAATGCCGGCGCCCGCGCCGCGATGTTCGCCAAGGGCCAGATCGGCGCCGATACGCTGCTGACGATGTCGTACGACTCGGACAAGGACACCGAGCCGAAGATGTTCCGCGACATCAACCCGTTTGCCTTCTACCCGACCTACGGCGACGACGCGCGCCGTGGCTTCGAGGCGCAATCGGCCGGCCGCCTGTACGTCAAGGCCGAACGCAACCGCTCGTACGTGATGTTCGGCGACTTCGTGCCGCCGGGCGTCACCCCGGCGCGCAACCTGGGTGCTTACAACCGCAACCTGACGGGCCTGCGCCAGCACGCCGAACTCGATGGTCTGACAGTCGACTCGTTCCTGAGCTACGACCGCACGCGCCAGATGGTCGAGGAATTCGCTGCCAACGGCACCTCGGGCCCGTTCCTGACCGGCGGCGGCCTGATGGTCATCAACAGCGAGCGTATCGAAATCATCATACGTGACCGCGACCAGACCGGCGTGATCCTGTCGCGCCGCGCCCTGGTGCGCTACGTCGACTACGACATCGATCCGCTCACCGGCCGCATCCTGCTGCGCGCCCCGGTGCCGAGCCTGGACGAAAACCTGAACCCGGTCAGCCTGCGCCTGGCGTACGAAGTCGACCAGAACGGCGCGCGCTTCCTGGTCGGCGGCGTCGCTGCCCAGTATCAGATCGGCAGCCACGTCGAGGTCGGCGCCAGCGCCGTCGAAGACCGCAACCCAGCCGCCCCGACCCGCCTGGTCAGCGTCAACGCCAGCGTCAAGCCGGATGAAAAAACCGTCGTCGTCGTCGAAGCGGCGCAGATGGAAAAAGCCGGCCTGTCGGGCCGCGCGGCACGCTTTGACGCCAACCGCACCGACGGCAAGCTGGAAAGCCGCCTGTTCCTGGGCCGCGCCGACGCCAACTTCGACAATCCATCGGCCAACCTGCCGAAAGGCCGCACCGAAGGCGGCGCCAATGTGCGCTACCGCTTCACCGAGCGCACCAGCGTCGGCCTGGAAGGCCTGCACACGGCCGACCTGACCACCGATGCCACCCGCAACGGCGTGCAACTCTTCGCCGGCTACACGTTCGAAAATGGCCTGCAAACCGAAGTGGGCATGCGCCATTCACGTGAAGAAGGCGGCGCCGGTGTCATCGTGGCGCAGCCCGACCTGACCAGTGTGCGCGCCAAGCTGGGCATGCAGATCCCTGGCCTGCCGCAGGCCGGCGTGTTCGTCGAAGGCGAGCAGGATATCCACGACAATGGCCGCCGCATCGTGGCGCTGGGCGGCGATTACCGCTTCGCCGGCGGCAGCCGCGTGTACGGCCGCCATGAACTGATCAGCAGCCTGGGTTCAACCTATGCGCTGAACCAGGGCCAGCAGCGCCACGCCACCGTGTTCGGCGTCGACACCGACTACATGCACGACGGCCGCGTGTTCTCGGAATACCGCGCCGGCGGCACCTCGCCGGCGGGCACCGTGAGCGGCGAGCGCCAGGCCGAAGCGGCCCTGGGCCTTCGCAATCTGTGGACGCTGGGCGACGGCGTGCGCGCCAACACCAGCTTCGAGCGCGTCAAGGTGCTCTCGGGCGCGAACAACAACGAAGCGATCGCGCTGACCGGCGCCATCGAAGTGAGCCGCCATCCGACCTGGACCGGCAACGCCCGCCTCGAACTGCGCCACGGCGCCGACAGCGACGGCCTGCTCTCGACGCTGGGCCTGGCCTACAAGATCGACGACAGCTGGACCTTCCTGGGCAAGAACACGCTGGCCGCCACCCGCTCGAATGCCAGCAAGACCATGCGCGTGACCGAGCTGCTGCAAAGCGGCGTGGCCTACCGCGCGCTGCAGTCGATCGGCGTGAACGGCCTGGCCAAGTACGAGTACAAGCTCGAACGCGACGACGGCCTGGCTGACCTCAAGCGCGCTGTGCACGCCGTCTCGGTCGGCGCCAACTGGCAGCTGCGCCTTGATACCACCGTCAGCGCCCGCTACGCCGCCAAGATGGCGATGGACCAGTCGAGCGGCCTGTCGAACCGCACGGTCAGCCACCTGGTGGCCGGCCGCGTGACCCACGAGATCAATGCCGACTGGGACATCGGCGTCACCGCGCAGATGCTGATGGACCGCGACACGCGCGGCCGCCAGTACGCCGCCGGCATCGAGGCGGGCTACCAGCTGCAACGCAATATGTGGGTGTCTGCCGGCTACAACCTGCTCGGCTTCAAGGAACGCGACCTGGCCGGCGCCGACGCTACCGCCAAGGGCGTGTACTTCCGGGTACGCATGAAGTTCGACGAGAACACGCTGCAAGGCCTGCTCTCGGGCGACCTGCTCAAGTAATCAAGGATACCGACATGACTTTCGCACTGCTCCCGTCTCGCCTTCGCCACGCCTGGCTGCGCGCCTTCCTCGCCATCGTGTGCCTGCTGGGCGCCCTGCCGGCCAACGCCGACTGCACGGTGGCCGGCGCCTGCATCACCGCCGGCCCGCGCCTGGCCAGCGTCGACACCGGCAAGAGCGCCCTGCTCGGCCCGCTGCTGGGTGGCATGCTCGGCACCGGTACCTCGCTCAATGCAGTCGACTGGAATGCGCTGGCCGGCGGCAACCTGAACCTGCTCAGTTTCCTGAACATGCTGCAGACCAACCTGGGCGTATCGACCCCGGCGCAGGCGCTGGGCGCCAACGTCACGCTGGCGCAGGTCGCCAATGCACTGGCGGTCCAGGCGCAGGCCGAGGCCAGGCCGCAGCTGGCGGGGGCGTTGTCCGGCCTGGCCTCGCAACTCAATGGCGTGGGCGGCACCGTACGCCTGGGCGACCTGCTCCAGGTCACGGCCGACACCGGGTCGCTCGGCACCAGCACGGTCAATGCGCTCGACATGTTCACCGGCCTGGTCCAGCTGTACAACCGCCGCAACGTGCTGACCACACCGCAGCCGGTCGGCATCTCGGGTGGCCTCTTGGGCGCGACCGGTGTGGTCAACCACCTGCAACTGTACGCGCAGGTGATCGAGCCGCCGGTGTACGTGTGCGGCCCGACCGGCTCGACCTTCCATTCGGCCGCGATCCGCCTCAAGCTCAAGATGGACCTGGTATCGCTGGCGCCGGCCACCAATTCGCTGGTCGGACTGGGCCTGCTGCAAAGCGCGTCGGTCGCCATCGGCAAGCTCGACGTGTACGTGGAAGTCGCGCGCGGCCAGGGCAGCTTGACCGCCGTGGACGCTGCCACCAGGGCCGTCACGCTGCAGGTGGCGCCTGGCGTGTCCGACATCTTCATCGGCAAGATCGACGACAGCGTGTTCTTCAACCGCAGCCGCGCAATCCTCGACGCGGACGTCGACTTCGGCACCATCGGTTCGCTCCAGGCCGCAGCGCTGGGGCTGGTGTCGGTGAACATCCCGCTCGACATCAAGAGCATCGTGCGCGGCCAGGCGCCGTTCGCGACGAGCGTCACGATGTCGGGCACGTTCCCGCAAACGCGCACCGTGGCCTCGAGCACGACGTTCATCACGAACGCGGCCAACAGCCTGGTGACAAACCTGCAGGTGCGCAGCATGCCTGCCCTGGGCGTGGTGCAGGGCGCAGTCGAACCGCTGGTCAAGACACTGGTCAAGAATGTGGTCAGCCCGCTGATCGCGCCGGTGCTGAGTGGCGTGGCCGATCCGCTGCTCAAGCTGCTCGGCATCGGCCTGGGCGAAATCGTGGTGACGGTCGAAGGCATCTGCCAGACTTGTGACGACTTCAAGCTGACCAAGGCGGTCGACAAGGCCAACGCCACGCCGGGCAGCACGATCCTGTATACGATCACGTTCCAGAACAGCGGCACCACGACGCTGACACAACTGAAGATCGAAGACAGCACACCGGCCTTTACGACTTACGCTGACAGCAGCTGCGGTACGCTGCCCGCCAGTCTGGCCTGCACGGTGTCCGTCAAGCCCGACGTGGGCGCAAACGGCAAGGTCGAATGGGGGATCACGGGCACACTGGCGCCAGGGGCCAGTGGCACGGTCACAGTGACGGTAAAAGTGCAATAATGCACCATTTCCCATCACCACAAGTTACAATGAAGAAACGACTTATCGCGTTTCACTATCGTAACTTGTGATAATTTGATAGATTGCTGACTTGCCTATGCGTATTAGTTGCGCATCCAGGCGGCTTGATTCGGCTTTTCCCGATGCGCTCTCACCATGAGGACGCGGTCGGGAAGGTTGATCAGCCTCTGGTCGGGAGGCTTTTAACTACCTGCACAATTCTATTACATGATATCGCACAGCAGCCCAGCGCCGGCGTCGGCCGACCCCGCTTCCGCAGAAGTCTGCTCGACCAAGGAGGCCGCGAGCCTGCTCGGCGTGTCGCACCGGACCGTGCAACTCTGGGTCGAAAGCGGCGTGCTGCAAGCCTGGAAAACCGCCGGCGGTCACCGCCGTATTCTGCTCACATCGGTGCACCGCCTGGTCGCGCAGCGCAATCATGCGGTAACTGGCGGTCAACCTGCGCCATCGCCCAATGTCAGGTCGGCACCCGCCGGCCGGCGCATCGTGATGGCCGACGACGATGCCACCCTGCTGCGCCTGTACGAGCTGGAAATCTCTGGCTGGGGACTGGCTGCGCAGCTGATCAAGGCGCGCGACGGTTTCGACGCGCTGATCCGGATCGGCGAAGCGCGGCCCGACCTCCTGATCAGCGACCTGAACATGCCGGGCATGGATGGTTTCCGGATGGTGCGCACGCTGCGCGCCGACCCGCGCTACCGCAGCATGGCCATCATCGTCATCAGCGGACTCGATCGTGCGACGATCACGTCGATGGGTCTGCCCGATGACATCCCGGTATTTTCCAAGCCGGTGCGCTTTCCTGAATTGCGCGACCGGATCGAACACATCTTCAGTGACATGGACGCGGCGGCGACGCCGGACTGACAGGACCCACATCATGCACACCAAGCCGGACCGACGCCCACTGGTTGCCCCGACTTCGGCTGCGCTGCATGCCGTTCCCCAGTCCGACCAGGCACGCGTCCTCGCGCTGCACGAGCTGGCCCTGCTCGACACCCCGCCCGAAGAACGGTTCGACCGCATCACGCGTCTGGCCTGCCGCCTGCTCGGCGTGCCCATCTCGCTGATCGCCCTGGTCGACGCCGACCGCCAGTGGTTCAAATCGCGCGTCGGTATCGACCTGCACGAAACCACGCGCGTGACCTCGTTCTGCACCCACACGATCCATCATGAAGACGGCCTGGTCGTCGATGACGCGCGCCTCGATCCTCGTTTTGCCAACAACCCGTTCGTCACCGGTGCGCCCGACGTGCGCTTCTATGCCGGCATTCCACTGGCCGCGCCGGACGGCAGCCCGGTCGGGGCACTGTGCGTGATCGATACCCAGGTACGCCATTTCGATGACGAACAGATGGCCACGCTGCGCGACCTGGCCGCCATCGCCGGCGACGAGCTGCGTGCGCGGCCGGCAGGTCGCCCCGCCCCCGAAGGCTGGGAAAAAGCGCTGGTGGCCCACCTGCCCGACGGCATCCTGATGCTCAATGCGCAAGGCAATATCGTGGCCGCCAACCCGGCAGCCGAATCGCTGTTCGGCGCCAGCGGCCCGATGCTCACCGGCCGGCCGCTGCGCGAATTGATGGACGAAGACCTGTTGCGCCGGCGCCGCACGGGCCAGCTGCGCGAAGGCACGCGCTACGAGGCGCTGGCGCGGCGCCTGGATGGCAGCCGCTTCCCGATCGAGTTTTCCTACTGCCGCATGACGTGGGCGGCGCGGCCGAAGTTTGCCGTGACGGTGCGCGACATTTCGCAGCGGCGCGCCGCCGAAGAGCGCAACCGCGCGACCGATGAGCGGCGTCGGCGCCATTTCGCGACGGCCACCCATGAGCTGCGCACACCGATGTCGAGCGTGCTGGGCTTTTCGGAATTGCTGCTCAAGCGCGAGTTCGATCCCGTTGTCAGCCGCGAACTGGTCGAGATCATCCACCGCGAATCGGCCCGCCTGGTCAGCCTGGTGAACCAGCTGCTCGATCTGGCGCGCATCGAAGCGGGCGGCATCGACGAACTGCGGATCGACGCCGTCCCGGTGGCCGATCTGGTGACCCGGACGCTGGCATGCCTGGAAGGCCTCGGCCAGGCGCACCGTGTCAGCACCGACATCGTGCCCGGCCTGCCACCGCTGGCGGCCGACGCCCAGAAGATGCAGCAGGCGCTGACCAACATCGTCAGCAACAGCATCAAATACTCTGCGCCCGGCACACCGATTTCACTGAGCGCCGCGCCCGAACAATGGGGCGAGCGGCCGATGGTGGCGATCCGCGTGCGTGACCGCGGCATCGGCATGACACCCCAGCAGCAGGCCCAGGTCTTCGAGGCGTTCTATCGGGTGGACGGCGATTCGGCGGCGCCAGGCAGTGGCCTGGGGCTGACGATCCTGAAGGAGATCGTCGATCTGCACGGCGGGCGTATCGCGCTCGAATCCGAACTCGGCGTGGGCACCGATGTCACGCTCTACCTGCCCGTGGTGGGCGGGCAGGATGGCGCAACCTAGGCGCGCCGGTCACGCAGCTGTTGCACGTGCTCATCGCGCGTTACCAGACACAGCGGTTTGTCTTGACAGTCCAATGTGAACCGGTAAAATCAGCACGCATGAAAATTGCCACTTATTAAGGCATCAGCGCACCTGCCGACGACCTCCCGGTCTGTTGTCCTCACGCGACACGCGGCCGGGCACCACGGCGTGCCCCTGACCAAGCCAGCGCCGCTCTGCCTGACGCAGTGGCATCGGCGTCCCCCGGCTCCCGAGACGATCCCGCACACCCCATGATGAACGAGACGCCGCAACACGACTGCCCTACTGCCGCCCCCTTGCCACCGGACGAAGCCCGGCGCCACGGAGTGCTGCTCGACCTGAATCTGCTCGACACGCCGCCGCAAGCCTCGTTCGATCGCATCACGCGCATGGCGACGCACCTGTTCAAGGTGCCTATCGCGCTCGTGAGCCTGATCGACACCGATCGCCAGTGGTTCAAGTCGCGCGTCGGCCTGGCGCTGACCGAGACGCCCCGCTCGGTATCGTTCTGCGCCCATGCCATCCTGCAGGACGACGTGATGGTCGTGCAGGATGCCAGTGCCGACCCGCGTTTCGCGGACAATCCGCTGGTGCGCGGCGAGACGGCGGCGCGCTTCTATTCCGGTGCGCCGATCGACGTGGGCGACGGCGTGCGCATCGGCACGCTGTGCATCATCGACACCGTGCCACGCGTATTCTCGGACGCCGACCGCGCGCTGTTGCGCGACCTGGCAGGCATGGTGGCCGGCGAAATCGCCACGATCGAACTGCGCGCTGCCTGCGACCGGGAACGCAGCAGCGCACGCGCACTGCGCACGCTGCTCGAACACCTGCCCGACGCCGTGCTGCTGCTCGACGCCGGTGGCCGGATCCAGTCGTGCAATCCGGCAGCCGAAGCGTTGTTCGGCTCGCCCTGCGCCGTCCTGACTGGCCAGTCGTCGGCTGTCCTGATCGGCATGGCGCCGCAGGTGGTCAAGCGCCATGAGGGCAATGCCCGGCGTGTGAACGGCAGCAGTTTTGCCGCCGAGATCTCGATCGCGGCGATGACGCTCGACGACCATGTGCATCTGGTGGCGACCGTACGCGACATGGACAGCCTGCGCGCGGAACGCGAGCGGGTGCGCGCTGCGAACCAGCGGCGCCACGATTACTTTCGCACCGCCAGCCACGAACTGCGCACGCCGATGGCCAGCATCCTCGGGTTTTCCGAGTTGCTCCTCAAGCGCGAGTTCGATGCCGCCACCGGCCGCGAGCTGATCGACATCATCCACCGCCAGGCCACGCGCCTGATCGCCCTGGTGAACCAGATGCTCGACCTGGCCCGCATCGATGCGGGCGGCGCGGCCCAGCTGCAGCCGACGCTGCTGGATCTGCCCGATCTGATGGCCAGGATCAAGGGTGGGCTTGCCGATGATGCGCAAGCAGAACGGATCGCGCTGAGCATGGCGCCCGACCTGCCGCCCGTGACGGCCGACGCCGCGCGCGTGCAGCAGGCGCTGGGCCATATCGTGAGCAATGCACTGGCCTACTCGGCACCGGACAGCGTCGTCGACGTGCGCATTTCGCAGCAGGAACGTGCCGGCCAGGCGGGCGCCGCAGTGCGGATCCGCGACCAGGGCGTGGGCATGACGCCGGAGCAGCGCAAGCAGGTTTGCGACGCGTTCTGGCGCGCCAACGCACTGCCCGACGTGCCGGGCAACGGCCTGGGCATGACCATCGTGCGCGAGATCGTCAGCGCGCATGGCGGCGTGATCGAGATCGTGTCGGCGCCGGGGGATGGTACTGAAGTTGCCTTGTGGTTGCCTGCGCGCGCCGGTGTCGGGGATGCAGCAGCTGTCTGATACACGCGATTCTGGTGGACGATGACCAGGCCGGCCAGCGATTGCCGATTGGCCCCAGTCTGCGCGCAGTGCACGGCCGGCGGTCGCCACGCCTGTGCGGCGCCTCACGCATCTCCATGCACAGAGACCAGATGCCCCAGCCGTGAAACCGGCTCGACCAGCGCTTGCAACGGCGAGTGGTCTACAGAAAATGCCCGCTTCCAGCAGCGCGTGAAGCGTGACATACGTGGCGACGCGGTTTTCTTGGGGATTGGGAAGGCCTGACCCTCCCCATGAACATTTCTGGTTCCCTGCGTGTTGACGCAGCCTGCGCCAGTGGCAATCGTTAACTGGATGCATACATCAGGCTTCTGACAAGCTTCAGTCAATGTCATGAACAGCTTCAATTTTGCCTCATC
Source organism: Oxalobacteraceae sp. CFBP 13730 (assembly GCA_014841835.1). Classification (GTDB taxonomy): domain Bacteria; phylum Pseudomonadota; class Gammaproteobacteria; order Burkholderiales; family Burkholderiaceae_D; genus Telluria. The sequence goes on from JACYUQ010000002.1 coordinate 1,059,911, forward strand.
AAACGGCAGCTTTTGAAATTTATATAAGCGCTTATGTAAATAAGTGTATGATCAAAATATGAAACAAGGACTCGGCACCAAGTTGCGCCATCTTATCGAGCTGCTCGACGGCGCAGTGGCGGCTTCCTATACGGAGGCCGGCCTGAATTACCGCCCGCGCTATACCCCCGTCATGCGCGCACTGGCGGTACGTGAGCCGCGCACTATCGGCGACATTGCTGCAAGTGCCGGCATCACGCAGCCGGCGGCAACGCAGACCCTTGCATTGATGCTGAAGGAAGAGCTTGTTATCCGCATGTCATCCGAAGATGGACGGCAAAAGCTGATCGGGTTGTCGGAACAAGGGCGCGCGCTGCTGCCGCAACTGCAGCGCTGCTGGGCGGCGACGAATGCGGCCGCTGCGACGCTGGATGCAGATCTGGCCTACCCGCTGTCGGAAGTATTGGCGCAAGCAATTGCTGCGCTGGAAGCACGACCGTTCGGCGCACGGATCCATGCCGCGCGCGAGCGAACCAACCACGAGGAGCCGTCATGACTACCCAGCACTATGCCGTACCGTCCGCAATGCCGCTGCGCACCCGCATCCTGCGCTATCCTCTGATCCTGGCGATCGTGGGCATCCTGGCGACAATCGTGCCGATGTTTGTCACGCTGGGTCTTACTGAAATCGTGCCGAAACCGCTGCGCCTCGGCTGGCCCATGCTGCTGTCGGCTGCTGTCGCGGTAGCTGGCTATCGCTGGTTTGTCATGCGTCTGGAACGCCGCCCGGTCACTGAGCTGGCTCTGGCTGGCGCGGGACGTGAACTATGGCGCGGACTCGGCATCGGCGTACTGCTCGTCGTTGCGACGTATTCGGTGTTGCTGGCCAGTGGCGCCTTCATCATCACTGGCGCAGTGGCGCCGGGTGTGCTGCTGAAGCCTTTTCCTGAACAAGTCATGGTGGCCATCTTCGAGGAGATCGTGTTCCGCGCCATTGTCTTTGGCATGCTGCAGAAATTCTGGGGCACGAAAATTGCGTTGGTCGTGTCGACCGTGATTTTTGTTGTCGCCCACATGCCGAACGAGGGTTTCAGCGTGCTGGGCGCGGCGATGACGGCGGCGGCATCGCTTGCCCTCTCCGGCGCCTATCTGCTCTCTGGCCGTCTGTGGCTGCCGATCGGCCTGCATTTCGCATGGAATTTCTTGTGTGATGCCGTGTTCGCAGTCTCTGTCTCCGGCCATCCCGCTCGCGGCTGGCTTCAGGTATCCACAAGCGGTCCAGCATGGCTGTCCGGAGGGGATTACGGCATTGAAGGCTCCATCATCACCGGCATCACCTGGTCCATGGCTGCCATCGTGCTGCTCGCGATCGCATACCGACGCGGTCACTGGCGCTGAGGCTGGCAGCGCTAACATTAACGATATTTAACGAATTAGCCACCCACGTTTAAGCCTGCGCCGGGCATAGTCGAAGGTAGGGAACAATACGCTCTCCACCTTGCAAACGGATCCGACACCCATGCCCTCGATGACCCTTCCGCGCCGCCCGGCGCTGGCGACCGCCATAACGGCCGCCGCGCTGCTCTCAGCCTGCGGCAAAGACCCCAAGCCTGCCCCGCCAGCGGTGCCCGAAGTCGCCGTATTGACCATGGCCACCACGAACGTGGCGCTGAACATCGCCCTGCCCGGACGGACGGCGCCGTTCCTGCTGGCCGAGGTCCGGGCCCGGGTCGACGGTATCGTGCAGGAACGCCGCTTTACCGAAGGCGCCGACGTGCGCAAGGGCGAGCCGCTGTACCTGATCGATCCGGCGCCGTACCGCGCCGCCGTCAAGAGCGCCGAAGCCGAGTTGCAACGGGCGCAGGCGACGCTGGCCAGCAATGTGTCGCAACTGAACCGCAACCGCGTGCTGGTGAAAGAAAACGCGGTGAGCAAGCAGGAATTCGAGACCGCCGAGGCGGCGCAACTGGAAGCAGCTGCCGACGTCGCCGCGGCAAAGGCCGCACTGGACGTGGCCCGCATCAACCTCGGCTACACCACCGTGACCGCGCCGATCGCGGGGCGCAGCAGTGTGTCGGCCGTGACCCAGGGTGCGTATGTGCAGGGCGGCGCGGCTACCCTGATGACGACGATCCAGCAGATCGATCCGATGTACGTCGATCTGCAGCAGTCGAGCAGCGAAGGCCTGGCGCTGCGGCGCGAGATCGCCGCCGGCCGCGTGCGCATGGAAGGTACCGACGCCGCCAAGGTCAGCCTGCAACTGGAAGACGGCAGCACTTACACCCGCAGCGGCACGCTCGCATTTTCGGGCGTGACGGTCGACCAGGCCACTGGGTCGGTCACGCTGCGCGCGCGCTTCCCGAACCCCGACAAACTGCTATTGCCCGGCATGTTCGTGCGCGCGAGCGTCAGCCAGGGTGTGCGTCAGGGGGTCATGCGCGTGCCCGCGACCGCCGTGACGCGCACGCCGCAGGGCACGGCCACCGTGATGGTCGTCGGCCAGGACAACAAGGCGGCACTGCGCACCGTGCGCACCGGCGCGCTGGTCGATGGTTTCTGGCTCGTCGATGACGGCCTCAAAGCCGGCGAACGCGTGATCGTCAGCGGCGTGCAGAAGCTGCGGCCTGGTACCGTGGTCAAGGTCGCCGCTGCACCGGCAGCGGCAGCACCAGCAGCGGCGCCTGCCGCAGCCACCGCCGCGCGCCAGGAATAAACCAAGATGCCAAAGTATTTCATCAACCGGCCGATCTTCGCGATCGTCATCTCGCTGCTGATCATGCTGATCGGCGGCATTGCACTGCTCAAGATGCCGATCGAGCAGTATCCGCCCGTCTCGCCGCCATCGGTGCAGATCCAGGCGAGCTTCCCCGGCGCGTCGGCCGAGACGATGCAGAACACCGTGATCCAGGTGATCGAGCAGCAGATGACGGCGATCGACAACCTGCTGTACATGCAGTCGACCAGCGATGACACGGGTCAGTCGACGACGTCACTGACGTTTGCCGCCGGCACCGACCCCGACATCGCCCAGGTCCAGGTACAGAACAAGCTGCAGGCGGCCGTCCCGCGCCTGCCGAGCGAGGTCCAGCAATCGGGCCTGCGCGTGACCAAGTCGACGTCCGACTTCCTGATGGTGGCGGCGTTCGTCTCGGACGACGACAGCATGACCAAGTTCGACATCGCCAACTACGTGGCCTCGAACATCCAGGATCCGCTCTCGCGCATGCCGGGCGTGGGCAGCATGAACCTGTTCGGCACCCAGTACGCGATGCGCATCTGGCTCGACCCGGTCAAGCTGACGAGTTTCGCACTGACGCCGCTCGACGTGACCGATGCGATCCGCGCGCAGAACGTGCAGATCTCGGGCGGCCAATTGGGCGGCACGCCGGCGGTCCAGGGCCAGACCCTGAGCGCCACCATCAACCAGGCGACCATGCTGCGCACCCCCGAGGAATTCAAGCGCATCCTGGTCAAGGTCCAGCCCGACGGCTCGTCGGTCCGCATTGGCGACGTCGCGCGCGTGGCGCTGGGACCCGAAAACTACAATGTCGACGTGCGGTACAACGGCAAGTCGGCGTCGGGCCTGGGCATCCAGCTTGCGCCGAACGCGAATGCACTCGACACCGCGGAAGCCGTGCGCGCACGCCTGAAGGAGCTGGGCGAATTCTTCCCGCCGGGCCTGCGCACCGTGTATCCGAATGACGTGACGCCGTTCATCGAGACGTCGATCAAGGGCGTGACCCACACGCTGATCGAGGGCATCGTGCTGGTGTTCCTGGTGATGTACCTGTTCCTGCAAAACTTCCGCGCCACCCTGATCCCCTCGATCACGGTGCCGGTGGTGTTGCTTGGCACGTTCGGCATCATGTCGGGGCTGGGCTTTACCATCAATACGCTGTCGATGTTCGGCCTGGTGCTGTCCATCGGTCTGTTGGTCGACGATGCGATCGTGGTGGTGGAAAACGTCGAACGCGTGATGCACGAAGACGGCCTGCCACCGAAAGAAGCGACGATCAAGGCCATGAGCCAGATCACCAGTGCGCTGATCGGCGTGGCCCTGGTGCTGTCGGCCGTGTTCGTGCCGGTGGCCTTCTCCAGCGGCACGGTCGGCGCGATCTACCGCGAATTCTCGCTGACGGTCGTGGCCTCGATGCTGCTGTCGGCGTTCATCGCGCTGACGCTCACGCCCGCGCTGTGCGCGACGATGCTCAAGCCGGTCGACCCCGAGCACCATGAAAAGAAGGGTTTCTTCGGCTGGTTCAACCGCTCGTTCGATGCGACCCGCGACCGCTACCTGGGCGGCGTGACGCGCATCCTTGGCCGGCGCGCCTTGTGGATGGTCGTGTACCTGGTGCTGGTCGGCGCGGTCATCGCCCTGTTCCTGCGCCTGCCGGGCGGCTTCCTGCCGAAGGAAGACCAGGGCTACATGTTTGTCCAGGTGCAGACGCCGGCCGGGAGCACGCAAGAGACGACGGGCCGCGTGCTGGAAGAAATCAGCCAGTATCTGCTGAAAGAAGAATCGGCAGTGGTGGAAGCCACCTTCATGACCAATGGCGCGAGCCAGCCGCAGCGTGGCCAGAACCAGGGCCGTTTGTTCGTGCGCCTGAAAACCTGGGACGAGCGCAAGGACGAAGCGCTGGGCGTGTCGGCGCTGGCCAACCGGATCGCGGCGCGCTACGCCAACTACCAGGGCGCGACCATCAACACGGTCGAGCCGCCATCGATCCGCGGCCTGGGCTCGGCCAACGGCTTCTCGCTGCAGCTGCAGGATCGCGGTGGCCTGGGTCACGAAGCGCTGGCAAAGGCACGCGACCAATTGCTCGAGCTGGCACGCAAGGAACCGAACCTGCAGCGCGTGCGCTTCACGGGCCAGGCCGACAATGCCACCTACAAGATCGACATCGACCGCGAAAAGGCCGCCGCGCTGGGCGTGAACCTGACCGAAGTCGACCAGACCTTCTCGACGGCCTGGGGCTCGCGCTACATCAACAACTTCCTCGACACGGACAACCGCATCAAGCGCGTGTACGTGCAGGCCGATGCCCAGTTCCGCATGAACCCGGACGACATCAAGCTGCTCTATGCGCGCAATAGCGCCGGCGAGATGGTGCCGTTTTCGAGCTTTGCCAGCGCGCGCTGGGCCTGGGGCTCGCCAGCGATGGCGCGCTACAACGGCATCGAGTCGGCCGAAATCCTGGGCCAGCCGGCGCCGGGCTTCAGCAGCGGCGAAGCGATGGCGATCATGGAGCGCCTGGTGGGCGAACTCCCGGACGGCATCGGCTTCGAATGGAGCGGCATCTCGCTGCAGGAGTCGCAAGCCGGCTCGCAGGCGCCGCTCTTGTACGCGCTGTCGATCCTGGTCGTGTTCCTGTGCCTGGCCGCGCTGTATGAAAGCTGGGCGATCCCGATCTCGGTCATCATGGTGGTGCCGGTCGGTATTCTGGGGGCCCTGAGCGCAGCGACGGCCTTCGGCATGGAAAACGACGTGTTCTTCCAGGTGGGCCTGTTGACCACCATCGGCCTGTCGGCCAAGAACGCGATCCTGATCGTCGAATTTGCGCGCGAACTGCAGATGCAGGGGATGGGCATTGTCGAAGCGGCGCTCGAATCGGCCAAGGTGCGACTGCGCCCGATCATCATGACGTCGATGGCGTTCATCCTGGGCGTGCTGCCGCTGGCCTTGTCGAGCGGCGCCGGTTCGGGCAGCCAGAATGCCCTGGGCATCGGCGTCATCGGCGGCATGCTGACGGCGACGTTCCTGGCCACGTTCCTGATTCCGCTGTTCTACGTGATCGTCGCGTCGCGCGCCAAGACGCCGACGCATATCGATGACACGCCGGCCGGTGGCGAGGCGCCAGTCGCGCCTTCGCAGCCGCAAGCGCATTGAGGTCGCCGTGAAACTGCTTGTCATCGAAGACAACGAACGCGTCGCGCGCTTCGTCACCAAAGGCCTGAGCGAAGCCGGGCACACGGTCGACCATGCCGACAATGGCCGCGACGGCATGGTCTACGCCGTCACCGAGCCGTACGACGCCATCGTCATGGACCGCATGCTGCCCGGCGGGATCGACGGCCTGGCACTGATCGAAACACTGCGCCAGCAGGGCAACCGGGTGCCGATCCTGATCCTGAGCGCCCTCGATGGCGTGGACGACCGCATCCGCGGCTTGCGCGCCGGCGGCGACGACTATCTGACCAAGCCGTTCGCGTTCGGCGAACTGCTCGCGCGTCTGGACGCGCTGCTGCGCCGCTCGCAAAGCCAGGCCGTGGAAACCGTCATGACGCTGGGCGACCTGAGTGTCGACATGCTGGCGCACCGCGTCACGCGCGCCGGCAAGACGCTGGCGCTGCAGCCGCGCGAGTTCAAGCTGCTGGCCTATCTGCTGCGTCATGCGAACCAGGTCGTCACGCGCACGATGCTGCTCGAGAACGTGTGGGATTACCACTTCGACCCGCAGACCAATGTCATCGATGTCCACATCAGCAAGCTGCGGCAAAAGATCGACGCCGGCTTTCCCACGGCCCTTCTGCGCACGGTGCGCAATGCCGGCTACATGCTGACCGACCAGCCTTGAGCGAAGCGCACACGATGCTCAGGCTCCCCAGTTTTTCCGCCCGTACGATCGCCATCGGTTACGGCCTCGTGACGCTGCTGGTACTGGCGATGTTCGCCGGGCCGCTGTGGTACGCGTGGCATACCAATATCGGCGAGGTGCGCAGCCAGCTGCTCAAGTCCGATGCCCAGCACCTGAGCAACCTGTTCATCCGCCAGGGCCCGCCGGCGCTGGCCGCCGCGATCGACAGCCAGGTCCACGGCGTGAACGACGGCGTGCGCAAGATCATGCTGTTCGTTGCGCCCGATGGCGCCAAACTGGCCGGTAATCTGCAGGCCTGGCCCGAGGGCGTACCGAACCGCGATGGCCTGTGCCGGGTGACGATCGTGGTCGACGACGTGCCGCGCAACGTGGAGCTGGTGCGCGTGACGCTTGAAGACGGCTACCGGCTGCTCGTGGCCAGTAATCTGAATCGCTTCCAGAAGCTCGAACGCCTGTTCGGATATGGCCTGCTTGGGTGCGCGATCACGGTGCTGCTCAGCGCCGCGCTGGGTGGGCTCATGATCCGCCGCGCACTGCTGGGCCGCATGCAGGGCATCAGCGACACCACTGCCTCGATCATCGAAGGCAAGCTGTCGCACCGCCTGGTCGAACCGGGCGATGGCGACGAGCTGCAGCAACTGACGCGCACCGTAAACCGCATGCTCGACCAGATCGAGCATCTGGTAACCGGCGTGCAGGATGTCTCGAACGCGATCGCGCACGACCTGCGCACACCGCTGTCCGAACTACGTGCACGGCTCGAGGAACTGTCAGTGGCACGGCCGGCGCCGGACGAGACCTTCGTCGAGATCGATGCTGCGATCGATGATGTCGACCGCGTGATGGGCATCTTCAATGCCTTGCTGCGGCTGGCCGAAATCGACAGCGGCAGTCGGCGTGGCGGTTTCGTCGACGTCGACCTGGCGGCGCTGGGCGCCGAAGTGACCGAGTTTTATGCACCGGTCGCCGAACTGAAGGACATCGCGCTGGGCTTTGACGGCCCGCACGACCTGCATGTGGTGGGCGACCCCGTGCTGCTGGCGCAGGCACTGGGCAATATGGTCGACAATGCGCTCAAGTATGCGCCGGTGCGCGGCGCGATCGCGATCTCTGCGCAGCGCATCGATGCCGACACCGTGCAGATCGTCGTGGCCGACAACGGCCCCGGTATTCCCGTGCACGAACGCACGCGCGTCATCGAGCGCTTCTACCGGGTCGATGCGAGCCGCGGCACGCCGGGTGTGGGGCTGGGCCTGAGCGTGGTCTCGGCGGTGGCGCGGCTGCATGGCGGCACCCTGACGCTGGCGGACAACCATCCCGGGCTGCGGGCCACGCTGCATATCGGCGCCATGACGCCGGCGACTTCGGCATCGACCTCGGCACGAGCTTCGGGTTCGGGTTTGGGTTTGGGTTCGGGTTCGGGTTCAACGTCGACCTCTGGCGCCTGACCTGCCGGCCACATTTGCGCTACAGTGTGGCCTTTATTGGCGCCCCATTCTGTCGGGCCACATTCACGGGAGAGCCCCATGCCTGACCCAGTTCCACCAAACGGCGACCTGACCAGGCGCGCCGACGACTACTTCCTACGCCACCTCGGCGTCGCGTTCGAGGCGCTGGCAGCGCCGGTGGATCCCATCAACCCGACCGGCTTGCCGGCCCGCGCGACCAGCGTCTACCGCGCCATCATCGAAGCGCGCCAGGGCGACGAAGACGTCCAGCCGCGCGGGGTCTGGCAGCGGCAACCGAAGCGCTCGGACTGGCCCCACGTGAGCAACCTGGCCGCCAGCGCCTTGCGCTCCCAGGGCAAAGACCTGCAACTGGCGGCGTGGTTGTGCGAGTCCCAGGTCCACGAACACGGCTTCCCCGCACTGGCCCCTTGCCTGCTGCTGGTGCACACGCTGTGCGATCGTTACTGGACCACGCTGCATCCGCAGCTGGACAACGACAACGCTGACGCCCGCGCGAACATCCTCGGTTGGCTTGACCAGAAACTGACCCCGACGCTACGCCAGGCGCCGCTGCTGACAATGGAAGATGGACGCGCCCACACCTGGGCCGATCTGGAGCACGCCACGCCGGACCATGGCGGCCACGACACCGCCGACACCGCACTGCAGTCCCTGCCCACAGCGATGCTGAGCGAGCGCATCACGGCACTGGAAGACGCACACGAGGCGATCATCCTCGTGCACCGCAGTTTCGACGCGCATCCGGGCGCGAGCACGCCACGCCTGAGCGCACTGGCAGACCAGGTCGACGCGATCCTCACCCGCCTGTACGCCGAACAACAAGCACGCACCCCGCCGCCCGCTGATAAGCCAATCGAACCACCGCCCGCGCCATCGCCAGCAAACAGCACCGAACCGCACCAATTCCGCGACCGCGCCGATGCCTACGCCTGCCTGGCAGCCGCCGCCGCCTACCTCGCCCACCTCGAGCCGCACAGCCCCACGCCGTACCTGGTCAAACGCGCCGTCGAATGGGGCAATATGAACACGGGCGCCCTCTACCAGGAGCTCTTCATCCGCCTGGGCGGCCAACTGAGTATTTTCGACATGGTCGGCAGCAACATGCTCCCCACCCCGCAAACCCCTACCCCACCCCAATAAGCCCAATCAAAATCAGGGTCAGAGTCGAATTGTTTGCCAACTTAAATAAATCAATTGTTTATTAATTCGACTCTGACCCCAATTAATTTGCAAGATTAACTGCTGAGCTTAGGGTCGGAGTCGAATTGTTTGACAACTTTGGGTAATTGCCCATTAATTCTACTCTGACCCTAATTGTTCAAAATGATTTGCAGGCGTCTATGAATGCATTCTGGAAATTAATTGCACGAGAGGATTTTCCTAGTATTGGATAGCGCTAACAACAGCAAAAAACAATGAGGGTCAGAGTCGAATTGTTTGTCAATTTTTTTAAATCAATTGAAAAACAATTCGACTCTGACCCTAATTTTTATGCAATGTTCGACAGGCTCATCTGCAAGAGCCCGAATATGGCCGTTTGCTAAAGGCTATTACCCAATAATTCGACTCTGACCCTAATTGTTGGGGGTTAGCTGCCGAAGTAGCGGCCGGCGCGGTGCCAGGCCATGACCATGCCGCTCATGGCGACGGCGCTCAGGGCGGACCAGGCGACCAGGTGCGGGGCGACCAGCAGCAGTGCCAGTGCCAGGATGACGCTGTCGATCATGATCTGGGTGCGGCCGGCGTTGATGTTGTACTGCTTTTGCAGCCACAGCGTGACGATGCCCGTGCCGCCGACGCCGGCGCCGTGGCGCGCGAGTGCCAGGATGCCCATGCCGCAGAAGGTGCCGCCGCCCAAGGCTGCCACGGCCGGATGCACGCGGTCAATGACCAGCACGAACGGCATGATCTTGAGCAGGCCCATGATCATCGCGCTGCCGGCCAGCGACTTGATCGTGAAGCGCGCGCCCATGAAGAAGTAACCAAACAGAAAGAACGGCACGTTGATCATCATGAACAACGTACCGACCGACACGCCGGTCGAGTACGACGTCAACAGGGCGATGCCGGCGACACCACCGGTCAGCAGCCCCGCTGCATGCAACAGCACGATGCCGATCACGACGAACAGCACGCCGACGATGATGCCGTAGACGTCATCGAGCGTCGAATGCGGCTTGACCTCGATGATCGGGCGCGATGGCTTGCTTGGGGAGCCTGGATACATGACAGACTGACTCACGCCCGCACCATCGCGCAAGCAGGACCAGGCCGCGATGCGCACGTCGGCGCGAGCGCTATCACCACGCGAGCGGGAAAGTGGCGGCGCGGGGCTGCGCACACGGAATCGGCAAGCGTCGGGCTAGAGTTCATGGTCCTCGGATGATCGGATGGGTAAGAGAAGCTGCGAGCGGCGCAGGTCTGGTCGAAAGACGCAAACACGCAAGCTACGGCGCGCTACAGCCCGCCATTATCGCCCATGTTGCGGCGCAGTGTCGAGCCGCACGAACTGGCCATGTCGCGAATGAGCGAATGGATGGTGCGCTGCACCTTGGCGGTGCACGAACAGCGCCCATTGCGCCGCTGCGGTGCGCTACACGCCAGGATCCGGTGCCTCACCTGCCGCCAGTTCGCGCTCGAGAAATTCAACGCACACCCGCACCTTGGCCGAATTCCCCAGCCGCTGCGGATACACGGCCCACACATTGGCTTCCTGCGCAAACTCCGGCAGGATCTGCACCAGCTGCCCGGCCGCCAGCAGCGGCTGCGCGTGCCAGCGCGAACGCAGCACGATCCCGGCGCCATCCAGCGCCCAGCGCAGCGCGATCTCACCATGATTTGTCGACAGCGCGCCCGATACCTTCACCGTCTCCTCAACGCCTTTCGCGCGCAGCCGCCACACGCCAAACGGATGGTCGCGCTCCTTGATCACCAGGCACTGGTGGCCCGCCAGATCCTGCAGCGTGCGCGGCGTGCCATGCTGCGCCAGGTACGCAGGCGCCGCGCACAGGATGCGGTGATTGACCATCAGCCGCCGCGCGATCAGCTGCGGCGCGATCTCGTCACCGATCCGCACATCCAGATCGAACCCTTCAGCCACCGGATCGACCAGCCGGTCGAACACCTCGAAACGGATCTGCAGCGCCGGATACGCGCGCGCCAGCCGGGCAATCGCCGGTGCGACGACCTGGCGGCCGAAGCCGAAGCTGCTGCACACGCGCAGCTGGCCGCTGGGCGCCCGGCGCCGCTCGGCCGATTCCTCGATCAGCTCATCCAGGCTGGCGAGGATTGCCTGCGCCCGTTCAAACGCCTGCGCCCCATCCTCGGTGATGACGACGCGCCGCGTCGTGCGCTGGAACAGCCGCACGCCCAGCGCAGCCTCGAGCACCCCGATCCGCTTGCTGACATACGCGGCCGACATGCCCAGCGCCTGCGCGGCGCCCGCAAACGACCGCTGACGCGCCACGGTCACGAACACCCGCAGATCAGCATTCTCCAACAGATTATTCACGCTCCGTGTTCCTTAACACCACAAGAACCAGCATTATAAACAAGGCGTTTTGCACTATTCTTGAACCATTCAGATCAGCTCAGAGGAGACACCCATGAAAACCCACAAGATCGCCGTGATCGCCGGCGACGGCATCGGCAAGGAAGTCATGCCAGAAGGCCTGCGCGCCCTGGACGCCACCGCCAAGCGCTTCGGCATCCACCTCGAATTCACCACGTTTGAATGGGCCGACTGCGACTACTACGTCAAGCACGGCAAGATGATGCCGGACGACTGGCGCGCGCAGCTCTCGGGCTTCGAGGCCATTTTCTTCGGCGCGGTCGGCATGCCCGACATCGTCCCCGACCATATTTCGCTGTGGGGCTCCCTGCTCAAGTTCCGGCGCGAGTTCGACCAGTACGTCAATCTGCGCCCGGTGCGCCTGATGCCCGGTGTGCCCTGCCCGCTCGCCAACAAGAAGCCGGGCGACATCGACTTCTACGTCGTGCGCGAAAACACCGAGGGCGAATACTCGTCGGTCGGCGGCAAGATGTTCGAAGGGACCGACCGCGAATTCGTGCTGCAGGAATCGGTCTTCACGCGCCACGGCACCGACCGCATCCTCAAGTATGCATTCGACCTGGCCCAGAGCCGTCCTAAAAAGCACCTGACCGCCGCCACCAAATCGAACGGCATCTCGATCTCGATGCCGTACTGGGACGAGCGCGTGGCCGCCATGGGCGAACAGTACGCCGACGTCAAATGGGACAAGTACCACATCGACATCCTGTGCGCGCGCTTCGTGATTTCGCCCGAGCGCTTCGACGTCGTCGTGGCATCGAACCTGTTCGGCGACATCCTGTCGGACCTCGGCCCGGCCTGTACCGGCACGATCGGCATTGCACCGTCGGCCAACCTGAACCCGGACCGCACCTTCCCGTCGCTGTTCGAGCCGGTGCACGGCTCGGCCCCCGACATCTACGGCAAGAACATCGCCAACCCCATTGCGATGATCTGGTCGGGCGCGATGATGCTCGAGTTCCTGGGCCAGGGCGACGCCAACTACACGGCCGCGCATGACGCCATGCTGGGCGCGATCGAGCGCTGCCTGGTCGAGGGTCCGCGCACGCCCGACATGGGTGGCACGGCCAACACCACTGACGTGGGTCAGGCCGTCACGCGCTACCTAGAGGCTTAAGCCACGCCCCGGTTGGCCAGTGCTATTGTTGGGGTCCTTACAGCACAATCAACCGGAGCCACCATGCAACCGCACGAATCGACCGAACTGGAATACGTTGGCTTCTGGGCACGCACCGGCGCGGCGCTCATCGACAGCATCCTGGTGATGATCGTCGTGCTGCCACTGCTCTACGCAATCTACGGCGCCGCGTATTGGGACAGCACTGCGATGGTCATGGGCCCGGCGGACTTCATCATCAACTGGGTCCTGCCGGCCGCCTTCGTGCTGGTCCTGTGGATCAAGCTCTCGGCCACCCCGGGCAAGCTGGCCATCCGCGCGATCATTGTCGACGCGCGTACGGGCGGCAAGCCAAGCACGCGCCAGTTCATCATCCGCTATCTTGGCTACTACGTCTCGATGATCCCGCTGTTCCTGGGCATTCTCTGGGTCGGCTTCGACGCGCGCAAGCAGGGCTGGCACGACAAGATGGCAGGCACCGTCGTCGTGCGGCGCAAGGGCGGCGCGACGCAACCCGTCAAATTCGACGCCACCGACCGCGCCTGATCAATCGGTCAGCCTGCGCATCTGCGCAATCAGATCGGCCTTGCCTTCGAAACCGATCCCCGGCAGATCCGGCATCGTGATGTGCCCATTCTCGACCTTGACGCCATCCGGGAAGCCGCCGTACGGTTGGAACAGGTCGGGATACGATTCGTTCCCGCCCAGCCCCAGGCCGGCGGCGATATTCAGTGACATCTGGTGCCCGCCGTGCGGGATGCAGCGCTTGGCCGACCACCCGTGTTCCTTGAGCATATCGAGCGTGCGCAGATACTCCACCAGGCCATAACTGAGCGCGCAATCGAATTGCAGCCAGTCGCGATCAGCGCGCATGCCGCCATGGCGAATCAGGTTGCGCGCATCCTGCATCGAAAACAGGTTCTCGCCGGTGGCCATCGGATTGGCGTAGTAGTTGCGCAGCGTCGCCTGCAGCTCGTAATCGAGCGGGTCGCCGGCTTCTTCGTACCAGAACAGATCGTATTGCGAGAGCGCCTTGGCGTAGCGGATCGCCGTGTCCAGATCGAAGCGGCCGTTGGCGTCGACCGCCAGCTTCTGCCCGTCGCCCAGCACACTCAGGATCGAGTCGATGCGGCGCAGGTCTTCGTCGAGCGAGTCCCCGCCAATCTTCTTCTTGACCACGGTGTAGCCGCGATCGAGATAGCTGCGCATCTCGTCTTTCAGCTTGCCGTGGTCCTGCCCCGGATAATAGTAGCCACCGGCCGCATACACGAACACGCGGCGCTCCGGCCGGCCATTGCCATAGCGGTCGGCCAGCAACTGGAACAGCGGCACGCCCGCGATCTTGGCCGTCGCATCCCACACCGCCATGTCGATGGTGCCGATGGCCACCGAACGCTCGCCGTGACCACCCGGCTTTTCGTTGGTGAACATCGTTTGCCAGATCTTGTGCGGATCGAGGTTCGCGCCCTTATCGTCCTGCAGCGAGACAGGATCTGCCTCGAGAATGCGCGGGATGAAACGCTCGCGCATCAGCGTGCCCTGGCCATAGCGGCCGTTGGAGTTGAAGCCGTAGCCGATCACGGGTTTGCCATCGCGGATCACATCGGTCACCACGGCGACCACGCTCAGCGTCATCTTGCTGAAGTCAATGTAGGCGTTACGGATCGGGGAGCTGATTGGAACGGTCTGCTCGCGGATGTCGACGATTCTCATGGCGGTGCCTCTCATGTGCTGATTGAACGAGACACCAGATTATTCGCTGCAGGGGCGGTTATGATTGAATCTCTTTCACAGGATTCTTCACCCAAAGTGAACAATGATCTCGCCTCGCATCTCGAATTCTTTGTGCTGCTGGCCCGCCACGGCAGCCTGAGCGCCGCTGCGCGCGCGCTCGACCTGACGCCGCCGGCTGCCACCAAGCGCCTGGCGCAGCTCGAAGAGCGCCTGGGCGTGCGGCTCGTGAACCGCACCACGCGCACCAGCAGCCTCACACCCGAGGGCGAAACCTATCTGCATTACGCGACGCGCATCCTGGCCGACCTGCACGAAATGGAAGAAGCCGTATCGAGCACGCGCGCCGTGCCGCGCGGCCTGCTGCGGGTGAATGCATCGCTTGGCTTCGGGCGCACGACGATCGCGCCGCTGGTGTCCACGTTTGCACAGCGCTACCCGCAGGTGGAGGTGCAGCTCGACGTCACCGACCGGCCGGTGGACCTCGTCGCGGACGGTATCGACCTGGCGATCCGCTTTGGCGAGTTGCCCGACCAGCGCCTGGTCGCGCGCCGCATCATGTCGAACCGGCGCCTCCTGTGCGCGTCGCCGCACTACCTGGAACGGCATGGCATGCCTGCCAGCCTGGCGGAGCTGGCCAACCACCGCTGCATCGTGCACCGGCAGAACGACGAGGCGCACGGCGTCTGGCGTCTGGAACATGAAGGCCGCGCCGTGTCGGTCAAGGTTCAGGGTGCGCTGTCGAGCAACGACGGCGACATCGTGCTGGGCTGGGCGCTCGATGGCCACGGCATCCTGGTGCGCTCGGAGTGGGACTTGGCAAAGTACGTCGACAGCGGCCGCCTGCGCATCGTGCTGCCCGGGTACGCGCAGCCCGAGGCCGACCTGTTCGTCGTCTATCCGAACAAGCGCCGGCAATCGGCGCGGGCACGTGCCTTCATCGATTTTCTGGTGGCGCACTTCGGGGCCTGACGGCGCGCTGAGCGGACGCAAAAACGGCCCCGATCGGGGCCGTTTTTTTGCCAATACACCAGGGCCAGGGCCCGGCCCCGGTGATCGCCCTTACTTCACACCCGCCGCTGCCAGCGCCGTCATGTTGACGATGCGGCGCACGGTGGCGCTCGGGCTCAGGATGTGCACCGACTTGGCCGCGCCCAGCAGGATCGGGCCCACGGTCACGCCCTTGCCCGCGGCAACCTTGAGCACGTTGAACAGGATGTTGGCGGCGTCCAGCGACGGCATCACCAGCAGGTTCGCGCTGCCCGAGTAACCCGCGTCGATCTTGTACAGGTCACGGATTTCTTCCGACAGCGCAGCGTCGCCGTGGATCTCGCCGACCACCGCCAGCTCGGGCGACTGCTCGGCCAGCAGCGCGCGTGCTTCGCGCATGCGCTTGGCGGACGGGCGCTCGGACGAACCTTGCGACGAGTGCGACAAGAGCGCGGCCTTCGGCTCGAGGCCAAAGTGCTGCAGCGTCTCGGCTGCCAGGCGCGTGATGGCGGCCAGTTCCTGGGCGCTTGGCTGCTCGTTCACGTAGGTGTCGGTGATGAACAGCGTGAACTTGTCGAGCACCAGCGCATTCATCGCGGCCAGCACTTCAGCGCCCGGCGCCACGCCGATTTCGCTGCGCACGTGCTCCAGATGGTCGTCGTAGCAGCCGGTCATGCCGCAGATCAGCGCATCGACCGTACCCGCCGCCAGCAGACGCGTGCCCTGCAGCGTCGTATCGGCTTCGGCCGCAATGACGGTGTAGTCCGCGCCTTCACGCAGACGCAGGCCCGCATCCTTGATGGCGCGCTGCAGGACCGACGTGTCGCCGATCAGCACCGGATGGGCGATGCCCTCGTCGACCACGGCCTGCACCGCGCGCAGCACGCGTGGCTCGGTCGCTTCGGCGTACGCCACTTTGCGCACATCGGCGCGTGCCTTGTCGAACACCGGCTTCATGAAGAAACCGGTGTGATAGATCATCTGGCCCAGCTTGTCGCGGTAAGCGTCCATGTCGGTGATCGGGCGCGTTGCCACGCCCGATGCGGCGGCAGCTTCGGCCACGCGCGGCGCGATCGCGCCGAGCAGGCGTGGATCGAACGGCTTCGGAATGATGTACTCGGGGCCAAAGGCCAGGTCCTGGCCTTCGTAGGCCAGCGCCACCACGTCGCTCGCTTCGGCTTCGGCCAGTTCGGCGATCGCGGTCACGCAGGCGAGCTTCATTTCGTCGGTGATGCGCGTGGCGCCGCAATCGAGCGCGCCGCGGAAGATGTACGGGAAGCACAGCACGTTGTTGACCTGGTTCGGATAGTCCGAACGGCCGGTGGCGATGATGACGTCCGGGCGCGCGGCCTTGGCCACTTCAGGACGGATCTCCGGTTCGGGATTGGCCAGCGCCAGGATGACCGGCTTGTCGGCCATCGTCTTGACCATGTCGCCCGTCAACACGCCGGCGGTCGAGCAGCCCAGGAACACGTCGGCGTCCTTGACCACATCGGCCAGCACGCGCGCATCGGTCGCCTGCGCATAGCGCGCCTTGTTCTCTTCCATATTGGCGTCGCGGCCCTGCCAGATCACGCCGCGCGAGTCGACGACGTAGATGTTCTCCTGCTTCACGCCCAGCAGCACCATCATGTCCAGGCAGGCAATCGCTGCGGCGCCGGCGCCGGAGGCGACCAGCTTGATCTGGCCGATGTCCTTGCCGACGACTTTCATGGCATTGAGCAGCGCGGCGGTCGAGATGATCGCGGTGCCGTGCTGGTCGTCGTGGAAGACCGGGATGTTCATGCGCTCACGCAGCTTCTTCTCGATGTAGAAGCATTCCGGCGCCTTGATGTCTTCGAGGTTGATGCCGCCGACGGTCGGCTCGAGCATCGCGATCGCGTCGATCAGCTTGTCCGGATCGAGTTCGTCCAGTTCCAGGTCGAACACGTCGACACCGGCAAATTTCTTGAACAGGCACCCCTTGCCTTCCATGACCGGCTTGGCGGCCAGCGGACCGATATTGCCCAGGCCGAGCACTGCGGTGCCGTTGGTGATCACCGCCACCAGGTTGCCGCGCGACGTGTAATCGAACGCGGTGGCCGGATCGGCAGCGATTTCTTCGCAGGCGTACGCCACGCCCGGCGAATAGGCCAGCGACAGGTCACGCTGGTTCGACAGCGGTTTGGTGGCGATCACTTCGATCTTGCCGCGGGTCGGGCTGCGGTGGTATTCCAGCGCGTCGATCCGCAACTGGGTGTTCTGTGCTTCGTTCAGCGTACTGTCGGTGCTCATGCTCTTCCTATGCTTATTGGGTGATGCGGCGTGGGAGGCGGGGCCGCCACAAGGCGTGCGCGCTACGATCCTCCCATTGTTGGGCAAACATTCTAGCCGAACCGACACCATCGCGTGCGCGACCGGTTCCCGCACGATCGTTCACATTTTCTGCACGTTCAGCAGTTCGACGAAGCGCGTTGCCGCCATACCCAGCGGCCGTTCTTCGGTCCACACGATGTCGACGAAGAAGCGCAGCACGTTGGTCAGATTGGCGGTCGGGATCTCGACCAGCTCACCGCCCTGCACCGCCTCGCGCACCTGGCTCGCCGGCAGCCACGCCCAGCCCAGGCCCGCCTTGACCAGCGCCAGTGCGGCAATCGGGCTATCGGTCTTCCACTGGAGCGACGACATCGCGATGCGCTGGTCCACCTGGTCGGTGTCGCGTCCCGCCACGACGATCTGGCGCTGCAGCAGCAGATCGGTATCGCGCACCTTTGCCTGCTCGGCTCCCTTGAACATCGGATGGGCGCGCGCCGCCACCGCCACCAGGCGCTCCTCGGCCACTTCCTGGAATGCCTGATACGGCGCCGCGCCGTAGCGTTCGAAGACCAGCGCCAGGTCGGCGCGCCCGCTGCGCACCATCGCCAGCGCATCGGCCTGCGGCGCGGTCAGCACCTCGACCTGCAGCAGCGGATGCTCGAGTGCCAGCGCGTGCAGCGCAGCGCTCCATGGCACGGTGCCCAGCAGTTCGGGCACGAGCGCCAGCGTCAGCGACGCTTCCAGGCCCTGGCTCAGTGACAGCGCATGCACGTTCAGACGCTGCAATCCCTCGGCCAGCAGGCGCGCCTGCGGCAGCAGCGCCAGTGCCTGCGCTGTCGGTACCGGATTGCGGCCGGTGCGGTCGAACAGCTGCACGTCGAGCTGCGCTTCGAGATTTGCGATCGCCATGCTGATGGCGGACGGCACGCGACCGAGCGCGCGCGCGGCTGCGGAAAACGAGCCGTGGTCGATCGCTGCCAGGAAGGCTTTTACATTGTCGAGGTCAAACGCCATCTGTCAACTCCATTGATAGGTACTGACTTTTTTCATCACCAGATTCGACATAATATCGGGCCTCACACAATCGGAGGCGATATGGTCTGGATACTGCTGGTCCTTGCAGGACTGTTTGAAATTGTCTGGGCCGTTGGCCTGAAATACACGGAAGGCTTCACGCGCCTGTGGCCAACGGTGGGCACAGTGGCTGCCATGATCGTCAGCTTCGGCCTGCTGGCCCAGGTGCTCAAGACGCTGCCGATCGGCACCGCCTACGCGATCTGGACGGGGATCGGCGCCGTCGGTACGGCCCTCGTGGGCATCATCGTGCTTGGTGAATCGGCGTCACCGGCGCGGCTGGCGTGCATCGGCATGATCGCGGCGGGCATCGTCGGACTCAAGCTGGTTTCTGCACACTGAGGTCATTGCGGGAAATGAATCGACAAATCGTTAGGACATTCTGGAAAAGCCGTGTATCTTCAACGATGCACCACATCAAGTCGTTGTTATTGTTGGCTTTTCTCTCCCGCCTCGCCTCTTCCGGCAGTCCAGTTTGATTCCCCCGCTTTTATCTTCTCTTGGTTGAACGTGCGTATTGGGCGATTTTGCCCATGTCACTGCAAAGGAATTCAACATGACTACCCAAACCGGCACCGTAAAATGGTTCAACGACGCAAAAGGCTTCGGCTTCATCACGCCTGACGGCGGCGGCGACGACCTGTTCGCGCACTTCCAGGACATTCAATCGGAAGGCTTCAAGAGCCTGGCCGAAAATCAGCGCGTGTCGTTCGAGCGCTCGACCGGCCCTAAAGGCGAAAAAGCCGGCAACATCTGCGCAATCTGATGCTGCCCTCGTGACGCTGCAGCGCGCACCACGCAGATAGCGTGGGCGCAGCCGCAGCGCACATTGAAAGCCCGCCAATCGGCGGGCTTTTTGCTGTCCGGACGTTCAACGCGACCTTACAAACTACTCAGAAACTGGCTCACATCTGGCCGCACACGTGGTGCTTTCACGGTCGACGCCGTACCCAGACCGATGAAGCAGATAGCCTGCTCGTGCGCATCCAGCCCAAGCAACGTGCGCATGCCACCAAAATCCATCGCCGCGCCGCTGGCCAGGCCACTTGCAAAGCCCAGCAACTGAGCTGCCACCAGCATGTTCTGGATCGCGCAGCCGAGCGACACGAGTTTTTCGTGCGCCGGAATGATGGTGCCCGGTTCGTCGCACAGCACCGCCACCAGCAGGCATGGCGCGCGCAGGGCCTTGTCGTGCGCCGTGGCGAGCGCCTCGTCGCCGCAGGCCGGATCCCGCGCCAGCACGGCGGCAGCAAACACGTCACCCAGCAGATGCCGCTTGTTCTGGGGGATCAGGATGAAGCGCCACGGCCGCAGCAGGCCGTGGTCAGGCGCCTGCGCGCCGGCTTCGACGATGCGCCGCAGGGCTGCGTCGTCCGGGCCGGGCACGACGAGACGGCGCAGCGTGTAGTTGCGCCGTGCGGCCAGGATGGTCAGGAAATCGTCGGCGCCAGCCGGATACTCGGTTTGCATGGCGCCAGTATAGCGACAGCGCCGCCGATCCGCCGGGATGCGACGAACGACGCCAAGCACGTACGGTACGTGCTCAATAGACGTCACGCCGGTAACGCCCCGCATCGATCAGACGATCGCGCCCGGCTTCGCCGAGAATCGCCGCGAGCGCCGCATCGACCTCCCCCGCCATGCCCTGCAGGCTGCCGCATACGTGGATGACCGCATCGCGCTCGACCCAGTCGCGCAGCGTATCGGCGCGCGCGCGCAGGCGGTCCTGCACGTACTCGGGCGCGTCGTCGCGCGAAAACACCAGATCGCATTCCGGCAGTGCGCCGGCATCGCGCCACGTGGCGATCTCGCCCGCGCACAGGCTGTCGAATGCGCGCTGGCGTTCGCCGAACATCAGCCAGTTGCGGTGCTGGCCGGCCAGCACGCGGCTGCGCAGGTGCGCGCGCAGACCGGCCATGCCCGAGCCGTTGCCGATATAGATGCAGGGCCGCGCATCCTGCGGCCCATGGAAGCCCGGGTTTGTCGCCAGCCGTGCACGGACGATGCCGCCGACATCGAGATGCGCCGTCAGCCAGCCGGACGCCAGGCCCAGGCCCTGCTCGTGGCGCTGCTGGCGCACGAGCAGCGTTAATGCGCCGTCCTGCGGAATGCCGGCAATGGAATAACGGCGCGGCGCCAGCGGTTTGAGTGCGTCGGCGCATTCCTGGGTCGATGCGAACGGATGCCCGACGCCGGGCAGCTCGCTCCAGGTCAGCGCGTCGCGCAGTGTCTGGGGTTTGCCCTGCCAGGTGACGCGCGCCGCGCCATCCAGGCCACTGGCCGCCAGCCAGGCATCGACAGTCGCCGCCGTGTGGCACGCGGCGACGTCCAGCAGGTCGCCGGCTTGCCACTGCTGATCTGCCGTCGTCTGCAGCACGATTTCATACAGCGGCGCGCCCAGGCTACCGGGATTCAAGTGGGTGCGTGCGACAAGCCGCCAGTCGGTCATCGGTGCCGCATCATTGGCAGTAGCATGCTGCGTGCCGGCGGCCGCACCCAGTGTGCCCAGCGCATGCATCCAGCGGCCCAGCGCCGCAGCGTCGCCCTGGTCGACGTCGATCCGCGGGAACAGCGCCGTGGCGCCCAGCGCCCCGAGGCGCTCGTCAAGCGCGATGCCATAGCCGCAGTAGCGCGCGTAATTGCGGTCGCCCAGCGCCAGCACCGCGTAGCTGCAGCCGGCCAGCGCCAGCGGTCCTGCATGCAGCTCGCGCGTGAAGCGGCGCGCGGCATCCGGCGCCTCGCCGTCGCCGAAGGTCGCCGCCACGAACAGCGCGTGGTCGTAGCCGGCCAGTTCGCCCGGGCTGAGCGCCGACACCGCGCGCAGATCGACTGCGCGGCCACCGGCGCGCAGCGCTGCGGCGCTGTGCAGTGCGATCCGTTCGGCCTGGCCGCCCTGCGTCGCAAAGGCCAGCAGGATCGGTGCGCCGGCGCCTGGCGTGGTGGTTTCGCTCGTCATGGCGAGCGCCCGTTCGCGCGCCAGTGCGCGCTGTTGGCGCCGCCGGCCCAGGTACAGCAGCCAGCCGGTAATCGCAAAGCCGGGCAAGGCCAGGCTGGCCAGCATCATGATGACCCGACCCGGCAGGCCGAAGTAGCTGCCCGTGTGCAGCGGCCGGATCGTGGTCAGGGCGCGCTGACCAAGGGTTTGCGCGCCGTAGGATTCGTTCTTGAGCAATGTGCCGTCGCTGGAACGCAGCGACATGCGGTTGCGGGCGCGTTCGTGCGGGCCGTCCTGCGCAATCCACGTCAGTTGGTAGGCGCCGCTGCCCCGTTCCGGCAGGCGGATCGTCGCGCTGGCCCAGTTCGGGGCATGCGCAAGGAAGGTGCTCCAGGCCGGATCGAGTGCGGCCGGGCCATCCGGCGTTGCTGCGCGCTTGCGTTCGCGTGGCTTCGACATCGTCTCGGCTGCGGCGCGACGCTCGTTGCCGGCCCAGCCCTGCACCGTGTCGCGCACGACGTCGAAACTCCAGTAGATGCCGGTACCCCCGACGATCAGGTAAGCCACCAGCGCCCAGGTGCCGGCAATCGCATGCAGCGCCCACAGGAACGAGCGGCCACGCAGGCTGGTATTGAAGGTGAGCCACGTGCGCCAGCTGGCGGGTTTGCGCGGCCAGCGCAGATACAGGCCGCTGAGCGCGAGACCCACGAGGGACAGTGCCAGGATGCCCAGCACGAGGCGGCCCGGCGCGCGTGGCAGCAGCAGCCAGCGATGCAGCTCCTCGACCCAGTTGAATGCGGCCTCGAAGCGCAGCGCCGGCAAGACGGCGCCGCTGTACGGGTGCACGCGCACGTCCGGACCGCGCCGCTCGCCCGGCGGCGCAGCAAAGCGCACCAGCGCCGTGCTGCCCGGATCCGCTTCCAGCACGATGCTCACCACGCGCTCACCGGGTCGTGTGCGCTGTGCAGCCTGCAGCAGTTGCGCCGGCTGCAGGCGCGCACGCGCTTCGGCATCGACCGTCATGACGCCGGGATTGAGCACGTCCAGCAGTTCGTCCTCGAACGCCATGATCGCGCCGGTCAGGCCAATGACGGCCAGCAGCGTGCCGGCCGTGATGCCGACAAACCAGTGCAGCTGGAACCAGACCGCGCGCAGCGACGGCAGGCGCCAGCGGCTCACAGCGCGACCTTCACCGACAGCTTGATCAGGCGCGGCAAGCCGGCGCTCAGGCGCGTGCCGGCGCCGGCCCAGTACTGTTTGTCGGCCGCATTGTCGACATTGAGTTGCCACGTGGTGCGCTTGCCGGCGAACTGGCCGATGTAGCGTGCGCCCACGCCCAACAGCGTGGTGCCGCCCAGCCAGGCCTGGTTCAGGTCATTCACGGGCCGCCGGCCCGTGTAGTACGCGCCGGCCGTCAGTGCCAGGCCGGGTACCGCATCGAGGTCCCAGGCCACGAACGTGCTGGCGGTGCGGCGCGCTGCATTCTCTGGCAGCTTGCCGTCATACGTCGCGTTAATATTGCGGAAAGCCGGATCGAGCCACTGGGCCGACGCCTGCCAGGCTACGCTGCGCAGAATGCGGCCCTGCGACGACAGCTCCAGACCGCGATAGCGCTGCTCGCCATCGGCGGTGAAGACATTCGCGGTGTTGGTGTAGTAACCGGGGCGCTCGATCTCGAAGAGTGCTGCCTGCGTCAGCAGGCCGCCGGCCGTGCGCCAGCGCGCCCCGACTTCGCGTTGCTTGCTCACGCCGGGCGCCAGGCGCGTGCCTTCGTTCGCACTGCCGGCCGGTGCAGCCTCGCCCTCTTCCAGGCCTTCGGCCGCCGATGCATACACGGAGAGATCGTCACGCAGGCGGTAGACGACGGCCGCCATCGGCGTCGTCTCGCTCGCGTCGTAGTCGTTCACGCCCTGCGTGCTGCGGTAGTCGACGCGGCGCACGCCGCCGATGAATTGCCAGCTGCCCACGCTGATGCGATCGACCAGGTACAGGCCCTGGTCCCGCGAATCGAGAGCCGCGGTCGTGGGCATCGTCGGCCGCGCACCGATCGAGAAATTCGTCACCGGCAGCGGCGCATACAGGTTCTGCGCGGGGATCGTGTAGTTGGCCTGGTAGATCGGAGCCTGGCCCTTGTCGGTATCGCTCGCGCCGAGCGTCACCTCGTGCGTCAGGGAACCCGTGCGCAACTGGCCGGCCAGTTCGGCGCGCAGCATGCGCGAATCGACGTCGGCATGCTGCAGATTGCCGGTGATGCGCCCGGCCCCGGTCGCGACGCTCGCCGCATTATTGAAGCGGAAAATCGGCAGCGAGCGGTCACGCTTCGTTTCGGCGTGGCCCGCTTCGAGCGTCAGTGCCCAGGCGTCATTCAGTGCGATGTCTCCGCGCAGCTGCGCATTGCGTGCATGCGTTTCGAACCTGGCCCAGTCGGGGCCGACGAGACGGCGCGGATCGACCGCGCGCGGCAGCGTGATCACGCCGCCCACGGCCGGCGGCAGGTTGATGCCGGCCTGCTCGGTCACGCGGCGCTTGTCGTATTCGAGGTCGGCGCGCAGGCGCACGCGTGCGCTCACGCGCCAGTCGAATGCGCCGGAGGCGAAGCCTCGGTTGCCGTTGCCGACGCCATCGAGGTGCGAGCCGAGCGTGCCGCCAGCCGCGTTGATCCGCACGCCGAACGCGTCATCAACACCGAAGCGGCGCGCAGCATCGAGCGTGGCGACGACGGTCCCATTGCTGTCGACGTTGGCGCCGACGGTGGTCAGCGGCATGCTGCCGGCGCGCTTGGTGACGAAGTTCACGACGCCGGCTGGCGACGTGAACCCGTAATACAGTGCGGTCGCGCCCTTGAGCACCTCGACGCGCTCCTTGTTCTCCATCGACACCTGGCCGAAGTTCATGATCGGCAGCGAGCCGTTGAGGCGGTAGTTCGTGCGGTTTTCGACAGCAATGCCACGGATGACCAACTGGTCCCACGTGTCGCCGCCATTCTGCTGACGCGTCACGCCGGCCGTATTGCGCACTGCGTCATACAGGCCGGCAGCGCCCTGCAGGTCGAGTACGTCGCGCGTGATGACGTTGACGGTCGACGGCACGTCCATGACGTCGCTGCCGCGAAAGCTCCCGGCTTCCACCGTATTGGGCATGAAGCCCTGCGCCTTCACGGCCGTCACGCGCACTGCCGGCATCGCGCCACCATTGGCTTCCTGCGCCATCGCTGCCGCCGGAAACGCATGAGGAAACACCAGGGAGAACGCAAAAACGAGACGCGACGGACGCAGGGAAAGGGACAGGGACATGAGAAGGAGCAGCGATCAGGAGCAAACCGTGATTCTATCGTGAATGAGAATCATTTTCAATGACGGCTGCAGGTAGCCCTGGACTTGCTGCAGATGCACACCGAATGTGGGTCATACCTATCGCCTTTTTTGATGACGCCATCAGAAAACGTTATTTACGTGCGCATGTCATTCAATTCTATGATGACTTGACTGCATCAAACGCCACGCGCGGGGCAGCCTCGAGCACAAAATTCCATAACAGGAGACACGCATGCCGACACACGCAATCACACGCAGGGTACTGACCGCCGCAATCGCCCTGCTCGCTTCAAGCGCCGCGCTTGCCGCCGACTATCCGGAGAAAACCATCACCCTTGTCGTCCCGTTCTCGGCCGGCGGGCCTACCGACGTCGTGGCCCGGATCCTCGGACAGACCATGGCGAAGTCGCTCAAGCAATCGATCATCGTGGAAAACGCCCTTGGCGCGGGCGGTACGCTGGCCGCCGGCCGCATCGCGCGCGCCACGCCGGATGGCTACACGCTGCTGCTGCACCATAACGGCATGGCCACCAGCACCACGCTGTACCGCAAGCTCGCCTTCAACCCCATGACCGACTTCGAGTACATCGGCCAGGTGGCCGACGTGCCGATGGTGCTCATGGCGCGCAAAGATCTGGCGGCCAATACGCTGCCCGAGCTGATCGCGCTGATCAAGTCGAAAAAGGACGCGATGACGATGGGCCACGCGGGCCTGGGAGCCGTGTCGCACCAGTGCGGCATGCTGTTCCTGAGCGCGATCGGCGTGCCGCTGACGACCGTTCCGTACAAGGGCACGGCGCCGGCACTGAGCGATATGCTGGGTGGCCAGATCGACCTGCTGTGCGACCAGACGACGCAGACGACGTCGTACATCCGCACCAGCCGCGTCAAGGTGTACGGGGCGACGACAAAGACGCGCATCCCGTCGCTGCCGGCCCTGCCGACGCTGGCCGAACAGGGCATGGCCGGTTTCGAGATGTATGTGTGGCACGGGATGTACGCACCAAAAGGCACGCCGCCAGCGGTGGTCGCACGCATTGGCACCGCGCTGCGCGAGGCGCTCAACGATCCGAACGTGAAGGCGCGCTTTGCCGAACTGGGCGCCGAGCCGGTGTCGGATGCGAAGGCAACGCCGGAAGGCTTGCGCACGCACCTGAAGGCCGAGATCGACAAGTGGGGCCCGATCTACAAGAAGAACGGCGCGTTCGCCGACTGAGTCGCGCAACGCAAAAAGCCCGCGTTGCCATCACGGCGGCGCGGGCTTTTTTTATCGCCGGTTGCTAAACGGCGCCCTGCGCGTGCATGACCGCGATGGCCGCCGCGTCGTAGCCCAGCTCCGCCAGGATCGCATCCGTATGCTGGCCCAGCGCCGGCACGGCGTCCATGCGCGGCGTGACGTTGTGCGGCAACCCCGGTGGCCGCATGGCGGGCACGCGGCCGTTGGCGGTATCGACTTCGGTCCAGCGGCCGCGCGCCTTCAGTTGTGGATGGTCCCAGACTTCGTGCATGTCGTTGACCTGGGCATTGGCGATGTGCGCCAGCTCGAGCCGCTCGCGCACCTGCTGCGCCGTCAACGTCGAAAACGCCGCCACGATCAGCGCCGCAAGTTCGTCACGCGCTGTCACCCGGCGTGCGTTGGCGTTAAAGCGCGGATCGGTCGCCAGTTCGGGCGCCTGCAGCACGATGGCGCAAAAGGCCGCCCACTCACGCTCGTTCTGGATGCCCAGCATGACCGACTTGCCGTCGCCGGCCAGGAACGGCCCGTACGGGAAGATGGTCGCGTGCGAGGCGCCCGTGCGCGGTGGCGGCGATGCGCCGTCGTAGGCGTAATACAGCGGATAACTCATCCACTCGGCCATGCTCTCCAACATTGACACGTCGATGCGACAGCCTTCTCCCGTGCGGCCACGCTGCAGCAGCGCGGCCAGGATGTTCGTGTACGCGTACATGCCGGCTGCAATATCGGCAATGGAGCAGCCGGCCTTCGATGGTTCGTCCGGCGTGCCGGTGATCGACAGGAAGCCCGATTCGCTCTGGATCAGCAGATCGTAGGCCTTGCGGTCACGGTACGGACCGTCGCTGCCATAGCCCGAAATGTCGCAGACGATCAGGCGCGGATGGCGTGCCTTCAGCGCGTCGTACGACAGACCAAGGCGCTCGGCCGCACCGGGCGCGAGATTCTGCACCAGCACGTCGGCGCGTTCCAGCAGGCCGGCCAGCACGGCGTCGGCCTGTTCGTGTTTGACGTCGAGCGTAAGGCTTTCCTTCGAGCGGTTGGTCCAGACGAAGTGCGAGGCCAGGCCATTGACGCGTTCATCGTAGCCGCGCGCGAAGTCGCCGCTGCCAGGTCGCTCAACCTTGATGACGCGCGCGCCCAGGTCGGCCAGCTGGCGCGTGCAGAACGGCGCCGCGATGGCATGTTCGAGCGTGACGACGGTGATGCCGTCGAGAGGTCGCATTGGTGTCATGAGCGTGCCTCCTCAGAACGAGCGTGGCAGGCCAAGCACGTGCTCGGCGACGTACGACAGGATCAGGTTCGTCGAGATCGGCGCCACCTGGTACAGGCGCGTTTCGCGGAACTTGCGCTCGACGTCGTATTCGGACGCGAAACCGAAGCCGCCGTGGAATTGCAGGCAGGCGTTGGCCGCTTCCCATGACGCTTCGGCGGCCAGCATTTTCGCCATATTGGCTTCGGCGCCGCACGGCTTGTGCGCATCGAACAGCGCGCACGCTTTAAAGCGCATCAGGTTCGCCGCTTCGACGTTGATGTACGCGCGCGCAATCGGAAACTGCACGCCCTGGTTCTGGCCGATGGGGCGCCCGAACACGACGCGCTCGTTGACGTACTTGCTGATCTTGTCGATGAACCAGTAGCCGTCGCCGATGCATTCGGCGGCGATCAGCGTGCGCTCGGCGTTCAGGCCATCGAGGATGTACTTGAAGCC
Source organism: Oxalobacteraceae sp. CFBP 13730 (assembly GCA_014841835.1). GTDB lineage: Bacteria > Pseudomonadota > Gammaproteobacteria > Burkholderiales > Burkholderiaceae_D > Telluria. Next base: position 1,087,927 of record JACYUQ010000002.1, read on the forward strand.
CTTGCCTTCTTCGCCGATCAGATTCTCGGCCGGGATTTCCAGGTTCTCGAAGAACAGCTCATTGGTCTCGTGGTTGACCATGTTCTGGATCGGCTGCACGACCATGCCCTGCTTGATGGCGTCCTTGATGTCGACCAGGAAGATCGACATGCCTTCGGACTTCTTCGTGACCTCGGCAAGGGGCGTCGTGCGCGCCAGCAGGATCATCAGGTCGGAGTGCTGCACGCGCGAGATCCACACCTTCTGCCCGTTGATCACGTAGCGGTCGCCCTTGCGCACGGCCGTCGTCTTGATCTTGGTGGTGTCGGTGCCAGTGGTGGGCTCGGTCACGGCCATCGATTGCAGACGCAGTTCGCCGCTGGCGATGCGCGGCAGGTAGTGGCGCTTCTGCGCTTCGGAGCCGTGGCGCAGCAGCGTGCCCATATTGTACATCTGGCCATGGCAGGCGCCGGCGTTACCGCCCGAGCGGTTGATCTCTTCCATGATGACCGACGCTTCCGTCAGGCCCAGGCCCGAACCGCCGTATTCCTGCGGGATCAGCGCTGCCAGCCAGCCCGCTTGCGTCAGTGCGGTAACAAAAGCTTCGGGGTAGCCCCGCTCGTCGTCGACCTTGCGGAAGTACTCGGCCGGGAATTCGGCGCGCAGGGCGCGCAGCGCGTCGCGGATGTCTTCAAAATCGTGGTCGGTGTGCATGGCGATCTCCTGGTTTTTATTGGGGTGGCTTACGCCAGCTGCGCTTCGGCGCGCATGGCCAGCTGGCCGTCGTGGGTCTTGGCCCACAGCGTGATCGTGTGGCCGTCCGGCTCGACGCGACCGCAAACGCTGAAGCGGTGGATGTCGAACAGCGGCTGCACGGCGCGGAACGAAAACGCGGTGACGACGGCAGCCGGCCGTTCGCGCCGCACGAGGTCGAGCAGCAGGCTCGCGATCAGCGGGCCGTGCACGATCAGGCCCGGATAGCCTTCGACCTGCGTCACGTAGGGCTGGTCATAGTGGATGCGGTGGCCGTTGAAGGTCAGCGCCGAGTAGCGAAACAGCAGCACCGGGTCGGGCGTGATTTCGCGGATCCAGTCGTGGTCAAGGTCCGCCGCCACCGGCGATGGCGCCGGATCGCCCGGCTGGGGATTGGCGCGGTAGACGATGTCGTGTTCTTCCTCGATCGCCACACCGGCCGCACCTTCGATCACGTGGCGCACCAGCACGAACACCAGCCTGCCGCTGCGGCCTTCCTTGCTCGTGATGTCGGCGATGGTCGACACGCGCCGCGCCTGATCGCCGACCTGCAGCGGCGCGACGAAGCGCAGGCGCCCGCCGGCCCACATGCGGCGCGGCAGATCGACCGGCGGCAGGAAGCCCCCGCGCAGCGCGTGGCCGTCCGGGCCGAGTTGCGACTGCCGGTGCACCGGCAAAAAGTACAGCCAGTGCCATAGCGGCGGCACGGCGCTGCCGGAATGTGGCGCCGGGTCGTCGCGATCGAGCAGCGCGGCCATCGCCGCGATCGGCGCCGCAGTGATGGCGTCCAGCCGTTCTTCGGTGCGGCCCTGCCAGGCGGTCAACTTGTCCATGGGGTGTCTCCTGTCGTTGTCTTGTTCTAGTGGGCTGCGTCATGGGCGATGCGTTGGGCCCGGAGGATCACGGGGCGGTCAACCATCTTGCCGTCCACGGCAACGGCGGCGCCGTTGGCCTCGCGCGCTGCGGCCAGCACGCGCGTAGCCCAGGCCAGCTCGGCCTCCGTGGGCCGGAAGCCTGCGTTGACAGCCGCCACCTGGCGCGGATGGATGCACAACTTGGCGCCGAAGCCGAAGCGGCGGGCGCGCAGGGTGTCCGCGTGCAGCCTGGCGTCGTCGTCCAGCGCCACGGTCACGCCATCGATGGGGGCGGTCAAACCGGCCACGCGCGAGGCCAGCACCAGCATCGAGCGGAAGTACAGCAATTCCTGGTCATCGCCCTCGATGCCCAGGTCGAACTGGAAATCGATCGAGCCGAATGCCAGCCGCGCGACGCCCTTCACCCGCGCCAGCGCATCCACTGCCGCCATGCCGCAGGCGGTTTCGATCAGCGGCAGCACGGGCAGGCCAAGCTGCGCAACGCGGCGCAGGTTGTCGACCGATTCCGCCTTCGGCAGCATGATGGCGGCCACGCCCGCGTGACGGCACAGGGCCAGGTCATCCTCGAACCAGGGGGTGTCTTCGGCATTGATGCGCACGACGACGGGCATGGATGGGTCGAGCGCCTCGGCCACCTGCATCCGCGCGGCGTCCTTGTCTGCGGGCGGGACGGCGTCTTCCAGGTCGACGATGACGGCGCCGGCGCCGCTGGCTGCCGCGCGGGCGAACCGCTCGGGGCGGTTACCGGGGACGAACAGGTAGGAACGGTGGATGGCTGCCATGACGAACCAGTCGCGTGGTGGGATTGAGGCCCATCATAAATTTGAATGCAGGCGACTCAGAAATAGAAAAACATGATTCCACGATCACGTGAGCGCATGGCTGCCAGGGATCACGATCCGGTATTGCAGGCTGAGGAGGAATAGATTATGTTGATGGCACGACCACTTGAAGGACGACCATGGATATCAAGCAGATCCGCACGCTCATCGCCATTGCCGAAACAGGCAGCGCCACGAAGGCCGCGGAACTGCTGCACCTGGTGCAACCAGCCGTGTCACGCCATATCCGGATGCTTGAAGAAGAATGCGGTGCCCTGCTGTTCGAGCGCGAGCGCCATGGCATGGTACTGACCGACGCCGGCCGCACACTGGCCGAATACGGCCGGCGCGCGCTGCGTGAACTGGACAAGGCGCGTGCCGAAATCGGCCCGGCCGCCAATGCGATCTCGGGCCGGCTCATGATCGGCCTGCTGGCCAGCACCAGCAATCTGCTGGCGACCGAGCTGGTGGCGCGTGTGCGCGCGAAGCACCCCGCGGTCACGGTCGGCATCAATGTCGGTTATGCAGGCAATGTCGTGCAGTGGCTGGAAGCCGGCGAGGTCGAACTGGCGCTGCTGTACGACACGCGCGCTTCGAATGGCTTGCAGGTCGAAGCGCTGCTCGATGAACGCCTGTACGTGATCGGCCCGCCGGGCGAGATCGATGCGTCGACGCCGTTTCCGCTCAAGCAGCTGCGCGACCGGCCGATGATCCTGCCGAACGCACCGCATGGGCTGCGCAGCATCATCGAGCACGCGCTGGCAGTGGCCGGCATCAGTGTCGACGTGGTGGCGGAAACGAATGCCCTCGACCTGCAGAAATCGCTGGTCAACAAAGGCTTCGGCTACAGCATCCTGCCCAGCTCCGCGATCCTCGACGAACTGCGCGACGGCACGCTGTCTGGCGCCCCGGTGGGCACCCCCGACCTGTCACGCCGCATCGTCCTGGCACGCGCCGCCACCCGACGCGCGTCTCCGGTCAGCGTCGCTGCCGCCCCCGAACTGGTTGGCCTGATGAAAGAAATGGTCCTGAGCGGCGCCTGGCCCGGCGCCGCCTGGATCGGCCGCTGAACGCACCTGCCGCAGCTACTGGCTAGCAGCCAAAGAAATTGCTCAATAATTCGACTCTGACCCTAATTGTCATGCAGACTCAGCAGCCATGTAACAATTAGGGTCAGAGTAGAATTGTTTGACAACTTTTGGGAATTGCCCAATAAATCGACTCTGACCCTATTTGTTGGTGGTGCCGAGCAATTGCCCAATAATTCGACTCTGACCCTCATTGCGGGAAAATCGGAGCAATTGCTCAACAATTCGACTCTGACCCTAATTGCGGGTTCGGGTGGTGAGTGATTGGCCGAGTTTGAGCGTGGCGGCGACGTTGCGGGCCGTGGTGCGCAGGTTGAACTCGGCGTTGGCGAGGGCTTCGGCGACCGTGCCGGCTTTCATGATGGTGCTGAAGGTGGCGTCGATGCCGTGGTCGTGGACGGCGCTGGCGTCGTGGCCCAGGCAGCCGCCGATGGCGATCACTGGTTTGCCGTGGCGCGCGGCCACGCGGGCCACGCCGATCGGGGTTTTTCCGTTGACGGTCTGGCTGTCGATGCGGCCCTCTCCCGTAATGACCAGGTCGGCCAGCGCGACGGCGGCGTCCAGTCCGACCGCGTCGGCGACGATTTCGCTGCCCGGCCGCAGGCGGCCTTTCAGGAAGACCAGCATTGCAGCGGCGATGCCGCCACCGGCGCCAGCGCCCGGGACGCCGGCCACGTCGTGGCCCAGGTCACGCGCGATGACGGCGGCGTAGTGACGCAGGTTAGCGTCGAGCTGGGCGACCATCGCCGGCGTGGCGCCCTTTTGCGGGCCGAAGATGGCTGAGGCGCCATTCACGCCAACCAGCGGATTGCTGACATCGCACGCCACCTCGAATACCGAGTCCAGCACGCGCGCGTCGAGCTGCGTGATGTCGATGCGCGCGAGGTCTGCCAGCGCCGCGCCGCCCGGCGCCAGTGGTGCATCCTGCGCATCGAGCAGCCGTACGCCCAGCGCTTGCAGCATGCCGGCGCCGCCGTCGTTGGTGGCGCTGCCGCCTACTCCGAGGATGAAGCGGCGCGCGCCGGCATCGAGCGCAGCGAGGATCAATTCGCCCGTGCCACGGCTGGTCGCGCGCAGCGGATCGCGCGCGGCCGGCGGGACCAGTTCCAGGCCGCTGGCAGCAGCCATCTCGATCACGGCGATGACGTCGCCGCCCGTCAGGCCGTAGAAGGCGTCGACGGGCGTGCCCAGCGGACCGGTGGCGCGCAGGTCGACGCGGCGGCCGGCTGTCGCGGCGATCATCGCGTCGACCGTGCCTTCGCCGCCATCGGCGACGGGGATCTTGACGTAGCTGGCGTCAGGGAAGATATCGCGGAAACCCGCCTCGATGGCGCTGGCTGCTTCCAGCGCCGACAGGCTTTCCTTGAATGAATCGGGTGCGATCACGATGTGCATGCTGCGCTCCGATCAACGATTGACGAGGCGCGCAGGCACCACGAGCACCAGCATCGCGCCGATGAACAGCACGGTCGACAGAATGTACAGCGCCATGTCCGTGCTGCCGGTAGCGTCCTTGATCCAGCCCACCAGGAACGGGCTGAGGAAACCGGCGATCTGGCCCATCGAATTGATCAGCGCCAGGCCCGCAGCGGCCGCCGCGCTGCCCAGGAACGCCGCCGGCAATGGCCAGAACATCGGCAAGCCGGTCAGTGCGCCCATCGTGGCCAGGCTCAGGCCGATCATCACCAGCACCACGTTATCCGAGAAATTCGCGGCTAGCAGCAGGCCGGCCAGCGCCATCAGCAGAGGCGCCGAGAGGTGCCAACGGCGTTCGCGGCGACGGTCGGCAGAGCGGCCCACCAGCACCATGAAGACACCGGCGAACAGGTACGGAATCGCACTGAGCCAGCCGACCGTGGTGGCGCTCTCGAAGCCGAGCGACTTGATGATCGATGGCAGCCAGAAGTTAATCGCATACACGCCCATCTGGATACTGAAGTAGATGAAGCCGAGCATCCACACATGCCAGTCGCGCAGCACGGCGCCGAACGAATGCACCGCGTGCGTGCCGCTCGAGCGCTGCGCTTCGTCCTCGTCGAGCGCCGTCTGCATCGCGGTTTTTTCCTCGTTTGTGAGCCACGGCGCCTGCGCCAGGCTGTCGTTCAGGTAGAACAGCACCGCCACGCCCAGCAGCACGGTCGGAATCCCCTGCAGCAGAAACAGCCACTGCCAGCCTGCCATGCCACCCTGGCCGGCCGAGAAGTGGCTCAGCATCCAGCCCGACAGCGGACCGCCGATCAGGCCCGAAACGGGAATGGCCGACATGAACAGCGCCATCACCTGGCCGCGCTTGTGCGCCGGGAACCACTTGGTGAAGTACAGGACCATGCCCGGGAAGAAGCCCGCTTCGGCCACACCGGTAAAGAAGCGCAGCACATAGAATTCGACGGGCGTGCTCACGAACAGCATGCAGGCCGACAGCGCGCCCCAGGTCATCATCATCACCGCGATCCAGCGCCGCGCGCCGAGCTTGTGCAGGATGAGATTGCTCGGCACGCCGAAGGTCACGTAGCCGATGAAGAAGATGCCGGCTCCCAGGCCATACACGGTTTCGCTCAGCTGCAGCGCGTCGAGCATCTCGAGCTTGGCGAAGCCGACGTTGACGCGATCCAGGTAATTGAAGAAGTAGCAGACAAAGATGAAGGGGATCAGGCGCCATGTGGCCTTGCGGTAGGCGCCTTCGAGCAGGCTCGCGCCGGGGGTGCTGGCAATGGTACTCATGCTGTCTCCGAATATATGGTCATGTAATCATCGAGATTATCAACCAAACAAGGGGCACACAGCGTCGGCGACACGCACAAGATTCAGTGCCACGTTCACGCCTTTTTTCAGACATATGCACAAGTTGGCCACCGAATATGGTTCTGCCGAACGGGCCAGCGTCTGCTACCGGGGCCTGGCAACACCCGCCCGACGCAGGCGCAGCCCCGACAAATTGTGCATAATCACAAACGATTCCCCCTTCAGATATCGCCATGCACATCCTCGACGCCGGCCTCGCGCAGGAAATCGTCTCGCGCACCATGCGCATCATCCCGTTCAATGTCAACGTGATGGACGCCCACGGCGTCATCCTCGCCAGCGGCAATCCGGGGCGGGTCGGCGAGCTGCATGCCGGCGCCTTGCTGGCACTGGCCAAGAAGCTCACCACCGAAATCGACACAGCGGCCGCGCACAAGCTGCATGGCGCCCAGCCGGGCATCAATCTGCCGCTGTGCATCGGCGGCGAGATCTGCGGCGCGGTGGGCTTGTCCGGCGCGCCCGACGACGTGCGCCAGTTCGGCGAGCTGGTACGACTCAGTGCCGAGATGATCCTCGAGCAGGCTGCCCTGAGCCAGGCGCTGCAGAGCCATTCACGCTACCGCGAAGCGTTCGTGCTCAACCTGATCCGCTACGAGCCGGGCGCGCGCGCCGAACTCGAAGGCTGGGCGCAGCGTCTCGGGATCGACGTCGAGCGCATGCAACTCGTGTTTCTGGTCGAACTGCAGGGCGTGCCGCCGGCGGTGGACCATGCGCCGAGCGCCGTGCAAGTGCTGCAGATGCGGATCCTCGCGCGACGCGACGACGCCCTCACCGCCACGGTCGGGCCGGCCGAACTGGTGCTGCTCGAGGCGTGGGAGCCGTCACGCAAGGGACTCGAGACACCGCCGCAGCGCCGCCTCGACGCCCTGGCCCAGCTGCTGCGCGAAGAATGTACGCTGCCGTTCACGCTGTCGATGGGAATCGCCCTGCCCGGCATCGACGGCGCGGCCATCTCGTATGGCAGTGCGCGCACCGCCAGCCGGCTTGGGCGTGCGCGCGATCCGCAGCAACAGGTCTTCAATTATTACGAGATGGCCTTGCCGGTGCTGCTGTCCGGCCTGGACAGCGGCTGGCAGGCGCACCAGCTGCGCATGCCGATCGCGCGGCTTGCGCACGACAAGAGCCGCGCCATGCTGCGCGCGACGCTGTCCGCGTGGTTTGCGCAGAACGAGAATTCGGCCGCCACCGCGAAGGCGCTGGGCATCCACCGCAACACGCTCGACTACCGGCTGCGCCGCATCGGTGAACTCACTGGCCTGGACCTCGGATCGAGCGAAGACAAACTGCTGCTGTATGTGTCGTCGTTGTTAAGCCCGACCCTGAGTCCCGCCCTGAGCGCAACGGTGAGTCCGCCTGTCAGACCCGCCGACCCACCGGCGTAGCCGACAACGCACCGGTCGGCATCGGTGCCGGCATCGCGCGCGACTTGTTGTCGTCGCGCGCGCCGGGCCTTCGCCGCCGCAGCAATGCAACGCGCTTCGGTCAAAGCGACCGCGCGTTGCGCAAGGGTCAGCTGGCCGCCCAGCGCCGTCAGCAACCCACTGCCCTCGGTGAACATCTCCGGCGACGGGTCGCCAGGCTGCGCAAGCTCCGCATCGATCAGGCTAACCGCGAGCAGGCAGCCATTCCCCTGCACGGGGGTGCCGGTCCGTCAGGTCCGCGCCGCCCAGCTTCTGCATGCCACACATGGCATCGGGTATATCGGGCGCCAGCACGCTATTTCTCACACATTATGACGAGCGCTGGCGCAGATACACTTTGTAGCATTGCTTACTGGAATTCTTAACATGTTAGGCGGTGGTCGTAGTCTAATGAACTCATCGATTCAACGGATCGGCCACCAGGAGAAATAAAAATGAAAACCAAGTTCATCGCAGCATTGATTGCATTGACCTTTACCGTGAGTGGCAGCGCTTTTGCACAACGCGGTGATCACGGAAACGATCGGGATCACGACCGCAACGGCTATTCGCAGCAACGCGACGACCGCCGTGACGATGACCGCCGTGACGACGATCGCCGCAACAACGGCGGCCCGCGTGCCCATGACAACCAGCATCGCAACGACAGCGCCCAGTATTATCGCCGTGACGATAACCGCGGTGGCGGTCCGCGCCACGACCTGCGCCGTGGCGGCAAGCTGCACAAGGAATACCGGAATAATCGTTATGTGGTGAATGATTGGCGTGGCCGTCACCTGAGCGCGCCACCGCGTGGCTATCACTGGGTCCAGACCGGCAACGATTATGTACTGGCAGCGATCGCCAGCGGCATTATTGCCCAGGTACTGTTCGCGAATTAAACGCGAATTGATCCTTCTATAAACCGCCCGTCTAACGACGCGGCGGTTTTTTTACGCGTGTGCGTACCATATTTACAACATCCATTCATCCCTCTCCAATTGTTGCATCCATTCAACCCAGCGCGCGTTTAATATCAGTCAATAAGTTTGATGTAATCACGGAGAATGGATGAATACGAATTTGAAACCAGGCGCACGCGCCGTGCGCGGCGTCCTCCTGGCCTGCGCCGGGACGACCATTGCCCTGGCCAGCCTGCCTCTCGCCGCGCAAACGCTGCCAGCGACGTCGGCAACTGAATTGCCGCGCGTCGAAGTCACGGGCTCGGCGATCCGCCGTGTGCAGTCTGAAACTGCGCTCCCAGTGCAAACGATTTCACGTGCCGAGATCGAGAAAACGGGTGTGACCACCGCCGCCGAACTGATGGGGCGCGTGTCGGCCAACAGCAATGGTTTGACTGACGGCGCCAGCATCAATGTCGGCGGCGACCAGCGCGGCTTCAACAGCGCCAACCTGCGCGGCATCGGCACCTCGTCGACGCTCGTGCTGCTCAATGGCCGGCGCATGGCCAACTTTGCGTCGCCCGGCGATGACAGCGGCGTCGACCTGAACAATATTCCGGCCGCCGCCCTCGAGCGCGTCGAAGTGCTGCTCGACGGCGCATCGGCGCTGTATGGCACTGATGCCATCGGCGGCGTCATCAACTTCATCACCCGCAAGGATTTCCAGGGACTCGAAGCGAACGTGTACGTCGGCACGACGGACGAAGGCGGCGCAGGCAAGCGCACCGCCAGCCTCAGCGCCGGCAAGGGCGTGCTCGAGCGCGATGGCTACAACGTGTTTGCCGTGGCCGACTTCCAGCGTACCAATCCCCTCAGCACGTCGCAGCGCAGCTTCATTCCTGGCCTGCAGGTCGAGCAGCGCCTCGGCCACCTGCTCTCCAGCTACACCAGCCCGGCCAATATCCGCCTGACCTCGGCCCAGCGCGATCGCCTGCAGGAGATCGGTTTCACACTGAACGGCCAGCCGATCACGAACCGCCTGATCAACCTGTCGGTCCCGAATTGCGCGCCGCCGGCCAATGTCTACCTGCCCGAGGGCACCGGCGGCGTCGATGCCTGTACCTATAACTACATGGGTGATACCGAGCTGTATCCGAAATCCGAAAAAGCCAGCCTGCTCAGTCGCGCCGTCATCAAGCTGGGCGGCTCGCACCAGGCATATGCCGAAGTCGCGCTCAGCCGTGCCAAGACCGACTACACCGGCTCGTCGGCACGTGTGACCGGCTACATCGATTATTCGCGCGTGCCGCAACTGGCTGGCACCGGCCTCGACCAACTGGACGACGACATTCCGGGCGAACTGGAATTGCGCATGCGCCTGAACGAAGCGGGCCAGCGCACCAGCACGCTCACCAGCGAAGGCGTGCGTTTCGTCGTCGGCATGACCGGCACCGTGGGCGGCTGGGATTACGACACTGCGTACAACCACAGCGTCAACACGGTCAAGGACCGCGATACCCATGGCTACGTGCTGTACAACGAGCTGCTCGAAGGGATCGCCGACGGCCGCATCAACCCGTTCGGTGCATCGAGCCCGGAAGGCCAGGCGCTGATCGACAGCATCCAGGTCGACGATGTCGTGCGCCGCGCGCGCGGCACACTCGACGCCGTCGACGTGAAATTTTCACGCGCCCTGATGCCGATGGCGGGCGGCGAGCTGGCGGTGGCCATCGGCGGCGAAGCGCGGCGCGAAAAGAACCGCTTCACGCCATCGGCCCTGCTACTGAGCGATAACATCAACAATGATGCCGCGCCCGAAGGCGGCCGCGCGACCAGCGACAGCCGCGATGTGGCTGCGGTGTACGGCGAAGTGCTGATGCCGTTCGCGAAACAGTGGGAAGCGCAGCTGTCGGCACGTTACGACCATTACGAAAACGTGGGCGGCGCGGTCAGTCCGAAGATCGGTCTGACCTACCGGCCAAGCGAGGCGCTGCTGCTGCGCGGCTCGGCCGGCCGGGGCTTCCGCGCGCCGTCGATGACGGAGCTGTATCGCCCGACCGTCTACAGCAGCACGGCCACCCTGCCCGATCCGGTCTACTGCGCCACGGTCGAGAACAATTATTCGGACTGCGCCGACAACTGGGACACGCGTCGCTACAGTAACGAAAACCTGAAGCCCGAGCGCAGCCGCCAGTTCTCGCTGGGCGCCGTGTTTGCAGCCGGCAAGCATGTCAGCGCATCGCTCGACTACTGGAACATCAAGCGAACGAACCTCATCAGCGAAATCGGCGACGACATCATCCTTGGCAACCTCGCCAAATATGGCGATCTCGTGTATCGCGATGAGGACGGCCTGATCGACTACATCGAGCTGCGCAAGGACAACCGCGGCGCGCAACTGGCACGCGGCATCGACCTGGCGCTCACGGTGCGCGGGGTCGATACGGCCATCGGTCGCTTCGGCGGACGCCTGAACGGTACCTATGTGCTGACGTCGGACATCCAGAATGCACCCGGGGACGAATTCGTGAGCAACCTGAACCGCTTCGTGACCGACGGCGTGGTCCAGCGCTGGCGGCACACGGTGAGCTTCGACTGGGATCGCGGCCCGCTGTCGGCCAGCCTGCAAAATACATTCTCGAGCGGCTACGAAGACCAGAATACGGCGATCAATATCGACAACGGCAGCGTGGTGGCGGCCAACCGGGTCAAGCGGTATTCGCTGTGGGATTTGTCGGGCGCGTATGCCGTCGATGCACACCTGAAGCTGCGCGTGGGCATCCAGAATCTGTTCGACAAGAGCCCGCCCTATTCCAACCAGGCTTATTACTTCTTGTCGGGATATGACCCCAGCTATACGGATCCGCGCGGGCGCCGTTTCTATGCCAGCGCCAATTACTCGTTCAGATAGCGTCTGATGGCTTGTTCCGGGATTTCACCGAGCCGTGAAATCCCGGATGTCTGCCAACGCACCCCCCGTTCATCGAGCACTACCTCGCCATGTCGGGAAAACTTACAAGCGTAAATACACTCAGCAGGCGCTAATCATAATCTCAATCCAAATCAAGCACTTGCAAATTAATTAAGATGTGGCACGGTTACTGCTAGTTACAAGGCTCACACTAACCGGAGAATACCATGTCGCTGCGTTCCCTGAAAAATCTGCTTGTCGGTTTGTCACTGCTGGTTTGCACATCTGCATTTGCCGTACCAATTGTGGTCGATGTGGCCGGGGTCCAGAGTTTCGGCGCTGCAGGAGCCGCCGGAAACACGGTACTCAACGTAAATGTGGGCGCAGGCTCGCGTATTACCGGAATTGCCTACGATGTCAACGTGACGGCATTCACACCGAGCTGGCTGTCCGAGATCGGCCTGTATTTCGGCGATTCGGCACAGTCAACGGGCGTGTTTTTCACGCCGGGTTTCGAAGACGCGAATCCGGGCACGGGCAGCTATGCCGATTCAGCCGACCTGATTGCCCTGGGCTTTGATTTCGAGGTTGGCGCCGATGGCATCCTTCGTCTGGAGTTCTTCGAAGATTTCAATGATGCGGCAATATCGCCGGACGGTATCTGGAACTTCGGCACGATCACCTTCGATGTGACCGGAGATAACGTGCCTGTCGATCCGGGCACCGCCATCCCCGAGCCGGCAACTGGCATGCTGCTGGGCGCCGGCCTGGCGCTGATGGGCTTGACCGCGCGTCGCCGTCGCACTGGCGCGCGGGCGGCATAAGCAGCAACCTGGCGCAGTCGCGCGTCAGCTGCGTCGGGGGGACCCGTTCTCGATACGCACCAGCCTCCAGCAATCATCCATCTTGAAGAAGTACGACACCAGGTAATCGGTGTCGGACCTCGCCAGATCGACCCGCGCCGTCGATGCAGTTACCTCTTCCAGCTGCATGACGAGCGCGTTGTCCTTGCGCTCCTGCACCAGTGGCATGACGGGAAATTCAGCCGACCCGATTGTGGTGAAACTGCGCTGCACTGTCTCGTCGCTGGAAAATCGCTGGATGAAAAATGAAATGTCCTGGGCCGGACAAACGGACGCCGACGTGGTCGCGGGCGCATCCGACTGCGGATTCAACTGCGCCGCCTGGCCATGGCCTGCTGCCATCAGCATCAGCAGCGCGAAGCTTAGCTTGTCCAAACCACCCACATTGACCTCCCCGATCGATTCCCTCAGAAATAGCGCGCCGCGACCAAGCCGGCTGGCAGCCGATGAATCGACCGCCGCGCTTGCCTCGCAACCAATGCCCAAGTCTATCAGAAGAGCAATGGCGTCCTGAACACGGGCGGCCAGGTCACCTTGACAGGTCGTCATCACGAAAAATGGAACGTGCATCAGCTGTTCTGTCGCCATACAGGAACGAAAATCCTCTGACACCCGACATTTCTGCACACGATTGCATTGTCATGCCTCAAATGCAACGGATAAGCTGGCATTATGTGAAAGATTAGACATGAACGTCTGCAGCGCTCACGGGCGTCAGGCACAGAAAATCGCACGGCTTTGACAGAATGACGATGAATCGATTTCGAACTACCGGACTCCCGGCCAGCATCCGGGGCACGTTGCCCGCTCATCTTGACGCTTCCCCCACCACCCCTCCCCACCGCCCCCGCTTGCTGCTGGTCGACGACGAGCCGCGCGTACTGGCCTCGCTGCAGGAAATGCTCAAAGGTAGCGGCTACGCCATCACGACGGCCGACAGCGGGACCGCCGCGCTGGCGTGCCTGGCAGAGATGCGCTTCGATCTGGTGCTGCTCGACCTCTTGATGATGGATGTCGATGGCCACCAGGTCATGGACTTCATCAACCAGCGCGACAACAAGGCCGACGTCATCGTTGTCAGTGGTACCGTCGGGATCGATTCGGCCATCGGCGCCCTGAAGCGCGGCGCCCACGATTACCTGCGCAAGCCGTTCAGCCGCGAAGAATTGCTGCGCACGGTCGAAAACGCGCTCAAGCAGCGTGACCTGCAGCAGATCAACCGTCGCATGGTGGCAGCGCTCGCGCTGTCCGAGAAAAAATACCGTTATCTGGTCGACGCCTCGCCCGACATGATCTACATGCTCGGTCATGAAGGCCGCTTTACCTACGTGAATGACCGTGCGTGCCAGATGCTGGGCTATGAACGCGAAGAGCTGCTGGGCCAGCACTACACGGCGCTGCTGCATGCCGAAGACCACGAGCGCGCACTGTATGTGTTCAACGAGCGGCGTGTCGGCGAGCGGGCCTCGCGTGACGTCGAGCTGCGCGTAACGTGCCGGGCCAGCCCGATGCACGGACACGCCACCGTCGCCGACACATCCGTGATGACGATCTCGCTCAACGCGATCGGCATGCACCGCGAAAAACGCGATCCGCACACGCCGACCTATGTCGGCACCTACGGCATCGCGCGCGACGTCAGCGCGCGCAAGCGTGCCGAGGCCGTTATCCATCACCAGGCGTACCACGACATCCTGACAGACCTGCCCAACCGCGTGCTGTTCAAGGACCGGCTCGGCCTGGCGATGCTGCAGGCCCGCCGCAAGCGCGCCGAACTGGCGGTCATGTTCATCGACCTGGACCGCTTCAAGCTCGTCAACGACACACTCGGCCACGGCCACGGCGACAAGTTGCTGCAGCAAGTGGCGCAGCGCCTGAAGGATTGCCTGCGCAAGGGTGACACGCTGGCGCGCCAGGGTGGCGACGAATTCACGATCGTGCTGCCCGATCTGCGCTCGCGCGACGATGCGCGCGTGGTTGCCGACAAGTTCATCGAGCAGCTGCATCAGCCATTCGACCTGGCCGGCACCGAAGTGCATATTTCCGCATCGATCGGCGTGGCCATCTACCCCGAGCACGGCGAGTCGATCGACGAGCTGCTGCGCAATGCCGACATCGCGATGTACCGCGTGAAGGACCTCGGGAAGAACGGCCATGCGTTCTACGATCCGTCGATGCACGACGCGCTGCACCAGAACGTCGCGCTCGAACAGCATCTGCGCCGCGCACTCGAGCGCAACGAGCTCGAAATGTATTACCAGCCGCAGATCGACGCTGCCAGTGGCCGCATCATCGGCGCCGAGGCGCTGATGCGCTGGAACCATCCGGTGCGCGGCCTGATCATGCCCGCCGAGTTCCTGCCGTTCGCCGAAGAAAGCGGCCTGATCGTGCCGATCTCGGAGTGGATGATCGACACCCTGTGCCGCGACATGGCGCAATGGGGCACGGACGGTGCGAACCCGTTGACGCTGTCGCTGAATCTGTCGCCACATTATCTCGACCACAGCAAATTTTTCGAAACGATGCGCAATGCCCTGGAGCGCTACGACATCGGCCCCGGGCGGATCGCGGTCGAGATCACCGAAAACATCTGCATCCGCAATCCGCAGTACGCGATCGAGCAGCTCAAAAAGCTCGGGCAGCTGGGTGTCTCGGTGGCCATCGACGATTTCGGTACCGGCTATTCGTCGCTCGCGTATCTGCACCGGTTTCCGATCCAGACCATCAAGATCGACCAGTCATTCGTGCAGCAGATCAGCGACGAGGATGGGCATTACCCGGTGGTGCTGGCGATTATTTCGATTTCACGCGGCCTGAATCTGGACCTGGTCGCCGAGGGCGTGGAAACCGAGGCGCAGGCACGCTATCTGCGCGCGCATGGGTGTTCGACGATGCAGGGCTTTTTGTTTCATCGGCCGATGCCGTTGGGGGGCTTTGTCAACGTGCTCAATTCGTAGCATTTTGGCACCACGGCCCGCAATCTTACCATGGGGTGCAGTCCCTCCAGCCACATCGTGTCCTGCAGCCTTGGACCTGGGCACCGAAGCGCTGATCCGACAGCACCGTCTATGCCGATTGCATGTCGACTCCCGCCAATGTTCCAGCGATGGCGTACGGCCGGCTCGCGGGCTTGTTACTGGTTTTTTGGCCGTGGCCGCAATACTTTCTCAACGAAGCGGGCCGTTTGACCTGCCTGACTAGAAAAGGCGCGCCGGCCCTTGAAGGCAGGGCAAGCATGGGCGGCGGCCATCAGCCAGGGCGACCTGCCGCCTCCGTCGGCACCTTGGCCGGGATCCATCATGTATCCGATCCTCTCGGCAATGACTTCGTTGCGGAGCAGGTCAATAACTTTGAGCGAGCTACCCGCAATCCAGTAACGACGATCATCGGCTGTCGAAATATCCTCATAAGTAACGCCATAGCGTGGTGCTGGCTCACTTGTAGGGCTGGACACCAGTACCACTCTGAAATAAGCCTTCAAATAGCGTGGGTCCTTCAAACCTGGTTGTTCGATGAACCCTGTGTAGCGATATCGTTTCCCATCCTTAGGGTCACTGGCGTCCACGTACATATATCCAACTTGCCTCTGAAGAGGAGCGATCCGCCCTTCTGCGCGCTCAATATGGCCAGGCAAATCATGGTGCGCCCTAAGAAAACTCTCAATATAGCCATCTCCGGTAAGGTCTCTCCCATACGGATCATCAAGGACGAACTGTTGGCTGTAGTTGATGTCGCGAGAACGAATCTTCAGTAGCAGCAGACCATCCACATCCTCGACGGTCCTTTTGATTGTCTCTCCAGCCATATTGCAACGCTGCTGGAACAGCGTTCGCGCCACTGCCATATCTTTGGGTTCTGCATAAACATGTGACGTTATGCTCGATAGAATCAATGCAACAGCAATTCCAATTAGCACCAACATATTTTTTTCTTGATCGTCACGAGACCTTCGGCATTCTTAATTGACACGCATAAAAAGTGCGCCAATTCCTGGTAATGAATCTTGACGCTGCAAAGACAACCCCATTTTTATGGTTTGACGACTAAGAAGAACGGCATCATCGAGAACATCAACAACCTGGCCTGCTCATGAAAAGGCCGACGAAGCGGATAAGTAAAGACGCAGATATATCCTAACGGAAAATTTCTGGAAATTACTCACCGATTGTCGCAAGGCATGTTGTAAATTTTCAGTTCCTGCAATCGTTTCCTCGTCGCAGTACGGCTTTGTTTCGTGCAAAACCGATGCTCGATGAATGGACTGCCGGCTTTTCGCCGCGATCATTCCCTTGACGTTGATCCACCCAGTAAGCTGATTCACGCAACAAAGCCCGTACCACGCAATCCTTGGACGACACGGGCACTCACTCCCCCGTGATCTTCGCATCCTTCACAAATTTGCCCCACGTCTGATATTCCTTGCTCGTATGCGCTGCCAGTTCCTGCGGCGTCATGTAGACCGCGTACGCACCCTGCTCCTGCGCCTTGCGCTTGAATGCATCGGTCGCCATGATTTTCTTGATTTCGCCAGTCAGCTTGTCCACGATCGGCTTGGGCGTATTGGCGGGCGCATACACGGCAAACCACGAGCTCACGTCCAGCTTCTCGTACCCTTTGATCGTCGCCGTCGTCGGCACGTTGGGCAGACTCGGCAGCGCAACGTTGCCGGTCACAGCTATGGCGCGCAGCTTGCCGGACCGGATGTGGGCCAGTAGCGGCGGCGCTGTCGTGAAGGTCATCTCGACGTTACCACCCAGCAAATCGGTAATCGCCGGACCCGTACCTTTGTACGGTACGTGAGCGATATTCGTGCCGCTCATCTGATTGAGCATTTCACCTGTCACGTGCTGCAGCGAGCCATTGCCGGAGGATGCGTAATTGAGTTTGCCGGGGTGTGCCTTGGCATAGCTGACCAGTTCGGGCAAGGTCTTGATCGGCAGATCGGGCCGCACGACGAACACTTGCGGCGCCACGATCAGGTTCGCAACCGGGGTGAAGTCCTTGATCGGATCGAATCCGGCCTTGACCACGTGCGGCGTGATGACGTGAAAGCCCGAGTACTGCACCAGCAAGGTATAGCCATCCGGCCTGGCC
Organism: Oxalobacteraceae sp. CFBP 13730; assembly: GCA_014841835.1. GTDB lineage: Bacteria > Pseudomonadota > Gammaproteobacteria > Burkholderiales > Burkholderiaceae_D > Telluria. The sequence goes on from JACYUQ010000002.1 coordinate 1,105,415, forward strand.
CGTTTGACGGCCGACGCAGCGATCGCGCCCGCCCCGCCCGGCCGGTTTTCGACGACGACCGGTTTGCCCAATGCCTTGGACAGCGGATCGGAAATCATGCGCGCGGCCAGGTCGGTCGTGCCGCCTGGCGCTGCCGACACCATCAGCGTGATGGCGCGCGCGGGATAGTTATCCTGTGCGTGCGCGCCGATGCAGACAAGTGCTGCGCCGACGACGAGCATACTGGCGCGCATGCGCAGCGAATGAATCGATTTCATGGTGTCTCCTGAATTATTAAAATAGTTTTTTGCATACCGGCGATGGCCTGGGTTTACACCGGGCGCGCTTCGGCGCGCTCCCTGATCGCTTCAAAATCCCCGGGGGGCCGATGCAGATCGAGCCGCCGGCCCGCCTTGACGATCTGGCTCGGCGTCTCGTGCCCGATCAGTGCCGGCAGCCGTGTCGATGCGTCCAGCAAGCGGCCCAGATCGACACCCGTGTCGTAACCCATCAATTGCAACGCGTGCACCACCTCTTCGGTGCAGACATTGCCCGAGGCGCCGGGTGCGTACGGACAGCCGCCGATGCCACCAAGCGACGCATCGAAGCGGTCGGCGCCCGCATCGATCCCGGCCAGCACGTTGGCCAGCCCCATGCCGCGGGTATTGTGAAAGTGCAGGCTCAGTTCGGTATCCGGCCAGGCTGCGCGAAAACGCGCCGTCAGCGACGCGACCTGGCTCGGGTACGCCATGCCGGTCGTGTCGCACAGGGTGATCCCGCCGGCGCCCGCCTCGTCGATGAAACGCGCGCACCAGGCCAGCACCGTGTCTTCCGGCACATCGCCTTCCATCGGGCAGCCGAACGAACACGACAACGAAATATTGACGGCCAGCGCCGCTTGGCGCGCCAGTGCCGCCACTTCGCACAAGCCCTGGAACGATTGCGCCTGCGTCATGCGCAGATTGGCCAGGTTATGCGTTTCGCTGGCCGACATCACCAGGTTCAGCTCATCGGTGCGGCTCTCGATCGCGCGCTCGGCGCCACGTACGTTCGGCACCAGCGCGCTGTAGATCACGCCCGGCACGCGCTCGATGCCGAGCATCACCTGCTGGGCATCGGCCAGCGCCGGAATCGCCTTGGGCGAAACAAAGGCGGTCACTTCGATCTTGGCCATGCCGGCCCGCGACAGGCTGTTGACCAGGGCGATCTTGTCGGCGGTCGGTACGAACACCGACTCGGCCTGCAAGCCATCGCGCGTGCCGACTTCCTGCATGTGGATGCGGCGACCGGCGCCGTTCCACCGGTTCATGCGACCACTCCCTTGGTGCGCAAGGCGGCGATGTCCGGTTCACTCAAGCCCAGTTCGCGCAGCACGCCATCGGTATCGTCACCCAGGCCAGGCGCGGAGGTGCGTACGGTGCCTGGCGTGCCCAGCAATTTGGGAACGACGCCCGGCACCTCGAGGTCGTAGCCGTCGCGCGTGGACTGGGCCAGGATCATGTCGCGCGCCCGGTAATGGGGATCCTCCGCGATGTCTTTTGCCGTGTAGACCTTGCCGGCCGGGACACGGGCGCCGCCCAGCAGGTCGAGGACCTCGGTGATCGGGCGCGTTGCCGTCCAGACGCTGATGGCGGCGTCGATCTCGGCCACGCGCACGACACGGCCGGCATTGTCGGCCAGCGCCGGGTCGTGGGCCAGGTCGTCGCGCCCGATCACGGTCATCAGACGCTTGAAGATGCTGTCGCCGTTACCGGCGATGAGCACGTAGCCGTCGTTGCAGCGGTAGGCGTTCGATGGCGCGATGCCGGGCAGCGCGCTGCCGGCGGCTTCGCGCACGGCACCAAACGCGCTGTATTCGGGCAGCAGGCTTTCCATGACGTTGAACACGGCCTCGTGCAGGGCGACGTCGATCACCTGGCCCTTGCCGCCATTGACCTTGCGGTGGTACAGCGCCGTCAGCACGCCGATGGTGCCGTGCAGCGCGGCCAGCGTGTCGCCGATCGACACGCCGCAGCGCACCGGCACGCGGTCCGGTTCGCCCGTCAGGTGGCGCAGGCCGCCCATCGCTTCGCCGATGGCGCCGAAGCCTGGCAGGTCGCGGTACGGCCCGGTCTGGCCATAGCCCGAGATGCGCAGCATGACAAGGCCGGGATTGATGGCCGACAGCGCGTCCCAGCCCATGCCCCAGCCTTCGAGGGTGCCGGGGCGGAAGTTCTCGATCAGCACATCGGCTTCGGCGATCAGCTTGCGGGCGATGTCCTGGCCTTCGGCGCTGCGCAGGTCGAGCGCGATCGAGCGTTTGTTACGCGACTGTACCTGCCACCAGACCGACGTGCCTTCCTTGATCATGCGCCAGTTGCGCAGCGGATCGCCACTGCCGGGCGCCTCGATCTTGATGACATCGGCGCCGAATTCGCCCAGGGTCTTGCCGGCGAACGGGCCGGCAATCAGTTGGCCCATTTCGATGACGCGCACGCCGCGCAGGGCGCCGTCGGGAATGCTGTTGTTGAGGTTCATGCTGGTCTCGTCGATGGTGGTAGCTTGTCGAACCAGCATAGAGACAACGGGCCCTGCCCGTCCAACCGTTTCTTTTCAACGAGCCTTCGTCAACCGCGAACGCTCTTCGGCCGCCCCGAGATGCGCCAGCAGTGCCCGCGTCACCGGCGACAAGCCCTTTTCTTCCCGGACGACGATGCGCAGCTCGCGCTCGGCCCACGGCTCGTCGATCTCGACGGCCACCAGACCCAGCGGCTGGCCGATGGCGGTGAACACGTCGTAGGGAATCACGCCCAGGCCCATGCCCACCTGCGCCATGCGGCAGACGGCGTCGAAGCCAGGCACGTGGATGCGGGTTTTCAGTGGCCGGCCCGAGGCACGCGAGGCCAGGTGCGTGCGCTTGTTGATCGAACTGTCCGCGTGCAGGCCGACGTGATCGAAGTCGAGCGTGTCGGCGAACGGCACGCGGCCGCGCCCGGCCAGCGCATGGTCGTGGCGCATGACGAGCACGACGCGGTCGCGCCGGTACAAGTGGCTGTGCAGGTCGCGGGTATCGGTATCGTCCGAGCAGATGCCGATCTCGGCGAAGCCGTCTTCGACGCCCTTGACGACATCGCCGCTGGGACGCTCTTCCAGGTCGAGCCGGATCTGTTCGTGCAGGTTCAGGAAGGCGCGCAAGTCTTCGGGCAGAAATTCCACGATGGCCGACAGGTTCGCCACCATGCGCACGTAGCCGCGCAAGCCCTGGGCGTGCTCGGCCAGCTCCTGGCCGATCTTGTCGACGCTGAGCAGAATGCGGCGCGCATGCGTCAGCAGCGATTCGCCGGCCGGGGTCAGGGTCATGCCGCGCGCGGTGCGCACCATCAGCGCCACGCCCAGCGCCCCCTCCATGTCGGCCAGCCGCTTGCTGGCGGCCGAGACGGCAATGGCTTCGCGCTCGGCGGCGCGGGTGAGTGAACCTTCTTCGTGGATTGCCAGGAAAAGCTGCAGGCTGGTGAGGTCCAGCCTTCTGAGGATATTGTTCAGTGCCATCGAAAAAGCTGCTACAGCGGGAGACAAGAGTGTCACGACTGTATCAGGTCTGCTCAGGCAAAGAAGTTTCCAACCTTTGCGGCGTCCGCCAGGGTCCAGATGCGCGCGGCCAGCGCATGCATCTCGGCTTCGCTCGCAGCCTCGCCGAACAGCGCCAGCCGCAGCGCTTTCTGTTCGAGTTCAGCGCGCGACAAGGTGTTGCCAGGATCGCCCTTCGGTTCATCGACCCGGCCAGCCAGGCGCCGGCCATCGGTGGTCTCGACCGTGACCTTGCCAATCCAGCGCGCCGGATAGGCGGTGTCGACTTCGTCGTCGAACTCCATGCCCACCTTGCCACGAAACGCCGCGATTGGCGCGGCATTGAAATGGTCCTCGAACTGGCTCAGGCCGGCCACATCGTAATGCGCGATCAGCCCCAGCACCGTCCCCATCGAGAATTTGGCCTGGTGCACCGTGTGCGGATCGACCACTGCGCCCAGCACGTCGATTGCGCCCTGGTGCACGTGCGCGACGACGCGCGCGATCTGCTCGGGTTGCAGGCCGTGGGTCCGCATTACCTGCTGCAAGGCGTCGGCGGCCGGATGCGTGTGCCGGCACGACGCGTGGAATTTGAAGGACGTCTCCGCCAGCGCCCAGCGCTCGCCCAGGCGGTCGGTCAATCTGGCCGGATCGGCGTCGCTCGACATGCCCGCCGCCATGCCCTGCGCGCCTTCGAGGATGCGGCGCGCACCGGTAAAGCCGTCCTGCGCCAGGTAGGCCGAGGTCAAGCCGTTCGCGGCCGCGGCGGCCGTGTGCAATTGCTTCGAGTCGGCGGCGTCGCGCAGGAATTCCCACAGGCCCGCGGCCTGCGTGCCGGCCGAACCGAAGGCATGCAGCATCTGGTCCGGCGTGAGCTTGAGCAAGTGGCCCGCCGCCGCCGCCGCGGCCAGCGTGCCGGCCGTACCGGTCGTGTGGAAGATGCGGTAATGCGAGCGGCCGAGAAATTCGCCGACGCGGATGCCGACCTCATAGCCGGCCACGGCCGCCGTCAGAAGGTCGCGCCCGCTGGCGCCGATCGACTGGGCAACGGCCAATGCTGCCGGAAACACGACCGCGCCGGGATGGAATACCGAGCCGTTGTGCACGTCGTCCTGTTCGGCGACGTGCGAGGCAGCCGCGTTGACCATGGCCGCGAACAGCGGTGTGGTGGTGCGGCGCGAGATCAGCACCTCGCAGGGCCCCCCCCCCGGCCCCATCGTCTGCGCATAGCGATCGATGGTTTGCACGGCGCGCGACATGCGGCCGGCCAGCGCCGAACCGATCCAGTCGAGAAACAGATCCTCGGTGCGCATGCGCACGGCGTCGGGAATCTGCTCATAACGCAGGGACGCTGCGAAGGTGGCCAGTAGCTGGCTCGGATGTGCGTGATCGACCATGGGTCTCCTTGTATCTCGTTTTATGGGGCCGCGACGAAGCGACGTCGCCTGCGTGCTCCGGCCATCATAGACAGTAATAAACCATCGCCAGAAATAGAAATAGGTGATACCAGCATCACGTGGCTGCATGCGATCTGTGGTACCCGACGATAAGCACGCCATAGTGCCGGAAAGTAGAACAGGCCGAACCCGATCTGCATATCGCTCGATCCGATCACTGCCAGTAGTCTGGTTCGCGACATGGAACACTTGTGCGCATGAAACTTCACATTCACAATGCAGCCCTCTGTGCCATGGAAGGAATCACCGATGCGCCGTTTTGAATTCACCGACGACAAGTCGGCCAAGTTCTGGGAAGTCGAGCAGTCCGGGCTCGACCTGAATATCCGTTGGGGTCGCATCGGCACCGCCGGGCAGAGCCAGACCAAGTCCTTTGCCGATGGCGCCAGCGCCGGTGCGGCCATGCTCAAGCTGATCAAGGAAAAAACGGGCAAGGGCTATGCCGAACAGGCTGCCACGCCAGGCGCAGTGATTGGCGCCGCCCCGGTCAAGGCGGCGCCCGCCGAGGCGGCGGTTGACGCGGCGACGCCGCAAGATGACACCGCGTCGAGCGCGCCGGCGCCGGCCGCCCCGGCCGCCCCGACTACCCCGACTGCCCCAGGGGCGGATCAGGTCGCGCCCTGGCTGGCGAATGGCGAACCGATTCTGCTCGACGATGCCGACGACACTACCCGTTCACGGGCGAAGGCAACCCGCCGCAACCCGCAGCCGGTCGTCATGGCGGACCAGCAGGCCACCTGGGACAAGGTGCGCAAGCTGATCGGCGCGCGGCTGAGGCCAGACTTCGATGGCGCCGATCCTGGCTTTCGCGCGCACTTCGAAGCAGCGTGGAACGGCATGGCCGATCCAGTGCCGGGCGGCTCACCCCAGTCCGACGCCATCCTGCTGGCACTGGCCGGCAGCCAGCACCGATACGGCCACGAGATCATCCCTGAACTGCTGGTCGACTATCTGGTGGCGCGCCATGGCTTACCGTATGTGATCGACGTTCAGCTCGAGGCCATGCAGTATCGTGTGCACCAGACATATTCCCACAGCGATGACAAAAAGCGCACCGTGAGCATTGTCTACCGTGCGTCGTCACCCATGCACAGTATGGTCTCCGAGCCGCTGCACGACGGCCAGTGGCGCCTGCGCGCCCATCTGGCGGCCGCGCCGCAAGCACTCTACGACGCCTGCGCCGCCAGGGTCCGCGACGTGATGGGGACGCTGGACCTCGAATGCCAGGCCGTGCTGGCGCTGCTGTTTCCCGACTTGCCGGACATGACGCACGGCGTCCTCGACCAGTTGAGCATCAAGGGCGTCGAGCCGGCGCCGGCCATGCACTGGCTGCAACTGACCGCGACCGACGACGCCGCGCTGGCGCAGGCGCGCAAGATCAAGGTCGACAGCTATGTCACGTTCTGGGGCAATGCCAGCATGGTGCACACGCTCCTGCTCGAGCATCGCACCGACGCTGTGCGCTGGCTCGCGCCGGGCGCGGCGTTTGACGAAACGGGCGACGTGCTCACGCGCATCGGCACCCCCGAAGCGCTCGATGCACTGGCCCGGGTCGCCAGCAGCAGCAAGCCGGCGCTGGCCCGTTTCGTCCTGGCCGCCGGGCGCTGGCCGGTCGCCGCGACGGTTGCACTGGCGCGCCACCTTGGCGGCAACAGCAAGGATGGCGGCCTGTTGATGCCGACGTTGATCGATCTGGTGCGCAATCAGCCTGCCTTGCCGGCGCTGTTGCAACCATGGCTCGAGCCGGCTGCCAATACGTTGCTCGAGCGCGTCACGGCGCGCCTGGCCGGCCCGGTCGATGTCGCCGACGCCGCCGATCTGCCAGACGTACTGGCCAGCGTGCCGTGGCTGCAGGCGAAGAAAAAGACCATCGGCGTGCTGCAACTGGCCGCCCTGCCCTGCGCCCCGATCGAGCACTGGGATGACGGCGAGAAGGACGCGATCCTGACACGCATGACCTGGCAATCAAACCTTTATAAAGACGCCGCCCGCTCGCCCGAGGTGATGGTCGAGTTGTTGGGGTTTAAGAACCACAAGCAGACACCAGCTCTAGCAGCCGCGCTCGCTGCAGGACTCCAGGCAGTCGCCGCCGGCGACGCATCCGCGCTGCTCGCCGCCTGGCGCGCCCTGCTCGTCGAAAAGAAAAAAGAGCGCTGGTTCTACTATTTTTTGAACGGCCGTGCGGTGGCACAGATGGCGCCCGCGCTGGGCATCCCGTTCTGGAACGCCGCTGCATCGGAAGCCTCATGCACGGACGTCGATGTGGTTGCCGCGACCTGGGGCTTGCCGGCGTTGCCAGGGCTACTGGCGCGGATCAGCAGCGCGCCGACCGAGAACCTCGGCATCGCCCTGCACTTGGGCGCGGTCGAACTGGCGCCCATCGCGGCGCGCGCCTACGCCAAGCTCAAGTCGCTGCGCGGTACCGGTCGCGAATGGCTGCGGCGTTTCCCCGAGCATGCGGCCTGCGCGCTGATCGCGCCGGCACTGGGCAAGCGGAACGAGGCGCGTGATTGCGCCGCGGCCAGCCTGCGCTACCTCGCCAGTATCGGCAAACTGGCCTTGATCGAAGAAGTGGCAAGCCGCTATGACCTGCCCGAGGTGCTCACCGCCCTGCACGCCATGCTCGACGAAAGCCCGCTCGATCGCTATCCGGCCAAACGCGCCGCGCTGCCCGGGTTCTGGAAGCCCGGCGGCTGGCACCGTCCGCTTCTGCACGACGGCAAGGCCTTGCCCGACGCGGCGCTCGATGCTCTGGGCACGATGATGATGTTCCCGACCAATGAAGAAGTGTATGCGGGCTTGCATCAGGTTAAGGCTGCCTGCACGCCGCAGAGCCTGGCCGATTTCGCGTGGGATTGTTTTTCGGGCTGGCTCAACGCATCGGCGCCATCGAAGGACAGTTGGGCGCTGTCGAACCTGGGCCTGTTCGGCCAGGACGACACGGCGCGCAAGCTCACTCCGTTCATCCGCGCCTGGCCCGGCGAAGCGGCCCATGCCCGCGCCGTGATGGGCCTGGACGTGCTGGCCGCGATCGGCAGCGACGTGGCCCTGATGCTGTTGAACGGGATCGCGCAAAAGGTCAAGTTCAAGGGTTTGCAGGACAAGGCCCGTGAAAAGATCGACCAGGTTGCCGAAGCGCGGGGCCTGAGCCCGGAAGAACTGGCAGACCGCCTCGCGCCCGATCTGGGACTGGACGCGCAGGGCAGCATGCTGCTGGACTTCGGCCCGCGCGCCTACAAGGTCGGATTCGACGAATCGCTCAAGCCCTATGTGCGCGAATGGCAGGATGGCACACCGGGTGCGCGCCTGCCTGATTTGCCCAAGCCGAAAAAGACCGACGACGCCGCCATGGCCGCCGACGCCGTCGAGCGTTTCAAGCTGCTGAAAAAGGATGCACGCACGATCGCCAGCCAGCAGGTGCTGCGGCTCGAGCTGGCGATGTGCGCGCGGCGCCGCTGGAGCGCGGACGTGTTCGCGCAGTTCATCGCCGGCCATCCGCTGGTGCGCCACCTGGTGCGGCGCCTGGTGTGGGGCGTGTATGCGATGCCGCTCGAGACCGTCGGCGACGGCGAGGATGCACATGAGCAGGTGGCAAGTTACGGCGGCGAGCTGCTGGGCTGCTTCCGGGTGGCCGAGGATGGCGACTACACCACCGCTGACGACGATCCGTTCACGCTGCCCGAGGGTGCGCAGATCCGGATCGGCCTGCCGCATGCGCTGGAGCTGCCGGCCGACCAGGCGGCCGGGTTCGGCCAGCTGCTGGCCGACTACGAGTTGCTGCAGCCGTTCGCGCAACTGGGCCGCGACACGTATGCGCTGGATGACGCGGAGCGCAGCGCCGACAAGCTGCTGCGCTGGAAGGACCTCGTGGTCCCGACCGGGAAGATCCTGGGGCTGGCCAATATCGGCTGGCGCCGCGGCCCGGCGCAGGATGGCGGGTGCATCTGGACATTCGACAAGGCGGTCGACGGCGGGCGCACGCTCGAACTGACGCTCGACCCCGGTATCATTGTCGGGATGATCGACGAGTATCCCGAGCAGACGCTGGTCGACATCACGCTGGGCCGCGCCGAGCGCGGGGGCTGGGGCCAGAACGACACCCTCTCTGCCATGGGCACACTCGATCCGATCGCCGCCAGCGAATTGATCCGCGATATGGAGCGCCTGCGTTCCTGAGACACACGATGACCATCAAAAACACCAAACAACCGAAGACCAGCGCCAGCGCGCCCCTCCAACGCCCGCCGGCCGAACTGCTGTACGCGGACCAGCTCGCGCAACTGGCCGCGCGCGATGGCGACGTCAAGCCGCCCGGCTGGGGCTTGAGCATGCGGGCGGCGCGCAGTTTCATCCTGGGCGACGCGTCGCTCGGCATCCCGGCCAAGATCGTCGCGCCCGTCTCGAGCATCGAGCGCATGCTCGTCACGCTGGCCACCGGGCGCGGCCTGATGCTCGTGGGCGAGCCGGGCACGGCCAAGTCGCTGCTGTCCGAGCTGCTCGCCTGCGCCGTCTCCGGCGTGTCGACGCTGACGATCCAGGGCGGCGCGTCGATCACCGAAGACCAGATCAAGTATGGCTGGAACTACGCGCTCTTGATCAACGAAGGGCCGTCGCCACGGGCGCTGGTGCCGGCGCCGCTGTACCTCGGCATGCAGCAGGGCCGGATCGTGCGCTTCGAAGAGATCACGCGCGCGCCGCTCGAGGTCCAGGACTGCCTGCTGGGCATGCTGTCCGACCGCGTCATGGCCGTGCCCGAACTGGGGGGCGCCGACGGCATGCTGTACGCCCGCGAGGGCTTCAACATCATCGCCACGGCCAATACGCGTGACCGGGGCGTGAACGAAATGAGCGCAGCGCTCAAGCGCCGCTTCGATTTCGAGACCGTGTTCCCGATCCTCGACTTCGAGCGCGAGCTGACCCTGGTGGCTGATTCGGCGGCCCTGCTGCTGGCCCGCAGCGGCATCCCCACGACGCTGCCGCCGCAGGTGCTCGAACTGCTGGTGAGCACCTTCCGCGACCTGCGCGGCGCGCAGGATGGCCACGCGGCGCCGGGCAGCGGGTCGGCGATGGACAGGCTCAGCGCCGTCATGTCGACCGCCGAAGCGGTCAATGTGGCGCATGCGGTGGGCATCCGCGCCTGGTATCTCGAGGGGCGCGAGGGCAACCCGGCCGACGTGGTCGACTGCATCGCCGGCACGGTCGTCAAGGACAATGCCGACGACCATGCCAAGCTGCGCCGCTACTTCGAGCAGAAGGTCGCCAAACGCTCGGGCGAGCACTGGCGCGCCTACTACGACGCCCGGCACCGCCTGCCGTGATCCGGCAAGCCGACGCCACAGCCGACGCACTGTCGATCATCGGCGTGCGCCATCACAGCCCGGCCTGCGCCAGGCTGGTGGCGGCGCGCATCCGCGCCATCCGGCCCGCGTATGTGCTGATCGAGGGCCCGGCCGACTTCAACTTGCGGCTCGATGAACTGGCGCTGCCGCACCGGCTGCCCATCGCCATCTACAGCTATCTGTCGGACGGCGAGAACCAGCATGGCTCGTGGTCGCCGTTCGCCGCGCACTCGCCCGAATGGCAGGCACTGTCGGTCGGGCGCGAACTGGATGCGCAGGTGCGCTTCATCGACCTGCCGGCCTGGCACGATGCGTTTTCCGAGACGCTCAACCGCTACGCCGACATCGACGGCACCGACCAGGAAGCGCGCGCGCACGCCTACCTCGATGGCCTGGCCGAAGCGCTGGGCACCGAGGGCCGCGATGCGCTGTGGGACCAGCTGTTCGAGGACCACGCCGACCTGGACCTGCTCGAGGCCAGCCTGGTGCAGTATTTCGCGCATCTGCGCAACGACGATCCCGGCTCGATCGGCAACGCCGCGCGCGAAGCGATGATGGCCCAGTGGATCGGCTGGGCCATGGCGCAGGGCCACGGCCCGGTGCTGGTCGTGTGTGGCGGCTACCATGCGCCGGCGCTGGCGCGCCTGTGGCCGGCAGCCCGTGCGGGCTATCGGCCGGGCGACCCTGAACCGGCCACCCCGGCGCCCGGCGGCGCGACGCCGATTGATGTCCGACACGGGTCGTTTCTCGTGCCATACACCTTCAAGCGGCTGGACGCGTTTTCGGGCTACGCCTCGGGCATGCCGTCGCCGGCGTATTACGACTGGGTGTGGCAGCACGGCCTGGAAGGCGCCGGACGCCAGTTGCTGCAACGGGTGCTGGAACGCCTGCGCGCGAAAAAGTTGCCGGCGTCGACTGCCGACCTGATAGCCGTGCATCTGCGCGCGCATGGCCTGACCATGTTGCGCGGCCACCGTACCCCGCTGCGGAGCGACTGGCTCGATGCGCTGGCCGGCACGCTGGTGGCCGATGCGCTGGACGTGCCGCTGCCGTGGACCTACCGCGGGCCCATCCGCGCCGGCACCGATCCGGTGCTCGTGCAGACGATGGACGTGCTGGCTGGCGACGGTGCCGGTGTGCTGGCGCCGGGCACGCCACAGCCGCCGCTGGTCGCCTCGTTCCTGGCCGAGCTGGCCGCTGCCGGCTTGCCGCTGCAACGTCAGCCGGTCGACGTCGAGCTGGACCTGCACACGCCGGAGGGCCGGCGGCGCAGCCAGGTGCTGCACCGGATCGCCCTGCTCGACCTGCCGGGCTTCGTGCGCAAGAGCGGGCCGGGCTGGGCGCTGGCGGGCCAGTCAACCGAGTGCTGGACCATCAGTCAGCCGTTTGCGCAGACGGCCGCGCTGATCGAGGCCGGCGCCTGGGGCGCCACGCTGCTGGACGCCGCCCGCGCCAGGCTGGAAGACCGCCTGCGCAGCGCCGGCCGGCAGATCGATGCACTGGCGCGCCTGCTCGACCGCGCCGCCTTTGCCGGCCTCCCCGGGCTAAGTACGGCGGTGCTGGCCGAACTGCAGGCAGCCGTGGCCGAGGAAGCGCGCTTCGAGCCGCTGGGCACGGCCGTCGGCACGCTGTTCATGCTGCTGCGTCACGGGCACATGCTTGGTATGGCCGACGCGCCGGTGCTGCGGGTGGTGATCGAGGCCGGGGTCGACCGCGCCCTGTGGCTGCTCGAGCCGCCTGCCGCCGTGCCCGCGGGCCAGGTGGACGAGCACATCGCGGCGCTGGTGGCGCTACGCCAGATCGCACTCGACGTGATCAGCAGCCGGCGCGAGGAGGCAGGCAGCGTGCTGGCGATCGATGTGCCGCGCATGCTGGCGGTGTTCGAACGCAAGGCCGCCAGCGTGGCGTCCGCCCCGCTCAGCCGTGGCGGCGCACTGGGCGCGGTGATCGGCCTTCGCGCCCACGACGGTGAAGCCGCCGCGCCGCTCGCGGCACTGGCGCTTCACGTGCTCGACAGCCTGACACCGGCGCAACTGGGCGACGCCGTCAGCGGCTTGCTGGCGCTGGCGCGCGACGCGCTGCTGCACGAGACGCACTTCGTCGCCGGCCTGGACGCCCGCATCCAGCGCCTGGCCGACGACGAATTCGTCAGCGCCCTGCCCGCCCTGCGCGCCGCGTTCGGCTGGCTGCCCACGCGCGAACGGGGCGACCTGGCGTCGCAGGTGCTGGGCCTGCACGACGCGTCGCACCTGTCGCGCCATGACCTGACCGCGCGCCATGGCGCCTGGGCCGCCGAAGATGTCGCCGCTCACCGCCTGGCCGAGCAAGAGGCGCTTGCTGCCCTGGCCGCATGGGGCATCGCGTTTGCGCCCGGAGCACCAGCATGACCCTCCAGATTCCCCTGCCCCTCGAACGCTGGCGCCTGATACTGGGCGAAGCGGCCGAATCCGCCTGCGGCACGCTGGGCGCGCAAGCCGCCGAGGCCGACGCCGCGCTCGAATGGCTGTACGGGCGCGATCCCGATCGCGGTAAGCGCGATGAACGCGGCGCCGGTCTCGGCCCGTCGAGCCTGAGCACGCCCGACTGGATCAACAGCATCCAGACGCTGTTTCCGAAAGACGTGATCGAGCGGCTGGAGACGGACGCCGTCGAGCGCTTCGGCATCGACGAGGTCGTGACCAACCTGGAGGTGCTGGCCCGCATCACGCCATCCGAATCGCTGCTGCGCGCGGTCCTGCACACCAAGCACCTGATGAATCCCGAGGTGCTCGGCGCGGCGCGCAAGCTCGTGGCCGAAGTCGTGCGCCGCATCATGGAACAGCTCGACACGGAGGTGCGCCGGGCATTCAGCGGTACGCGCGACCGGCGCCAGCGCAGCCAATTGAAGATCGCCAGCAACTTCGACTTCAAGCGCACCGTCGCCGACAACCTGCAGCGCTGGGATCCGGCACGCCGGCGCCTGTATGTCGAGCGGCCCGTGTTCATGAGCCGCAGCCGGCGTCACGCGCAGCCGTGGGACATCATCCTGCTGATCGACCAGAGCGGCTCGATGGTGAGCTCGGTGATCCACAGCGCCGTGATGGCGGCCTGCCTGTGGAACCTGCCCGGCATGCGCACACGCCTGGTCGCGTTCGACACGGCCGTGGTCGACCTGACGTCCAGCGTCACCGACCCGGTCGAGCTGTTGATGAAGGTCCAGCTGGGCGGCGGCACCGACATCGCCCATGCCGTGGCCTACGCTCAGGGCCTGATCAGCAATCCGACCCGCAGCGTGGTCGTGCTGGTCAGCGACTTCTACGAAGGCGGCAGCGAGTTCGATCTGGTGCGGCGGGTCAAGGCGCTGGTTGCGGGCGGCACCAGGGTGCTGGGTCTGGCGGCGCTCGACAGCGGGGCCGATCCGGCCTTCGACCGGGCGATGGCCGGGCGGCTGGTCGATGCCGGCGCCCAGGTCGGCGCCATGACGCCCGGCGAGCTGGCGACCTGGCTGGCGGAGAAACTGAAAGCATGACGATGTTGCGCACCGATCTGATGGAGCTGGGCCCGGACGCCCTGACGGCGCTGGCCAACCCGGGGTTTGTCAAGCGCGCGCAGAAGGATGTCGCCGCCGGCGCGCTGCCGGCACTGCGCCAGGACCCCGACGACACCGTGCACGCGCTGTTTGCCGATGCGGTGCAGACCAGCATGCCGCCCGGGGTCGCGCTGCGCGACGCCACCTGCAACTGCAGCGCCAGCGGCATGTGCCGGCATCGCGTGATGCTGGTGCTGGCCTACCAGGCGCAGCATGCCGACGCCCCGGGTGCTGCAGACGATGCGGCCGGGGCGCAGCCCGACCGCTGGAATCCGGCCGACTTCGACGACGCCGCGCTCGCCGCCGCCTGCACGCCCAAGGTGCTCGAGCAGGCGCGCAAGCTGGCCCTGGAGCGGCCTGCTGCCACCATCGTGCTGGCAGGCGCTGCCGGCAGCGTGCCTGCGGCCCACCTGCCCATGAGCCAGGTGCGCTTCTTTTCCAGTACCAGCCTGGCGCTGGCGCGCTGCGACTGCCAGCAGGGCACGGCCTGTTCCCACGTCGTCCTGGCCTGCTGGGCCTTCCGGCAAGCGCGGCAAACGCATCCCGGCATGAACGAGGTGACGCTGGTGGTCGCGCCGTCTGGCGTAGCGGCGCCCGAGGCCGCCGCCGGCCTGATGGACACGGCGGCGGCGCGCCACGCCCGCGCGCTGGTGCTTGACTGGCTGTGGTCGCTATGGCGCGAAGGCGCGGGGCAGCCCCTGCCGGGCCTGGAAGCGCGTTACGAAGCCGCACTGGCCGCGCTGACGCAGCTGGGCTGGACCTGGGTGCGCGAGGATCTCGATACCGTCTGGCGCATCGTGCAAGCGCTGGCGCAGCGCTCGAATCGCTTCGGCATGGCCGACCTGGTCGACGCCAGCACCGGCCTGCACGCACGCCTGCAGGGCGCGGCCCATGCGGACGCGACACCCGGCTCGCGCATGCCGGCCAGCCAGATCCTGGGCATCGGCCAGCAGGGCGAAGTGGCGCTCGATCTGCTGCGTTTGGTGTCACTGGGCGTGACGTGCTGGCGCGATGACGCGGGCGTCGGTGCGAGCATCGTGTTCGCCGATCCCGATACCCAGGCAGTCTGCACGCTGGAACGTATCTGGCCACGTGGCGACGATGCCCAGGACGACGCCGGGCAGTTGCAGAACCGGCGCATCGCGGGCCATCCGCTCAGGCTGCTGGGGGCCGGTCAGGTCGTGACCCGGGCCGCGAAACGGCGCGCCAACGCCAGCGTCGAACTGGGTTCGCAGGCCAGGCAAACGAGCGTGCTGGCGCTGTCGCCGAAGGCGTGGGACGACCTGCGCGCGCCGCTGCGCTTCGACAGCCTGCGCGCGCTGCAGCAGCACCTGCGCAGCCGTGCGCCGGCTGGCATCCGGTCGGGCCAGGCAGGCAGCAACTGGCATGTGATCGACGTACGCGACATGCTGCTCGCGGGGTGGGCCTGGGATGGCGTGCAACAGACGCTGTTTGCGCAGTGGGAAGAAGCCGATGGCCCCGTGCTGCGCGCCCGGCTGGGTTATCAGAGCGTGACCCCGGGCGCGGTCGATGCGCTGGCACGGGCACTGGGTGGCGAATGGGGCGCCGTGCACGCCATCGCCGGGCCCGTGTCGTGCGAGGGCGGCGGCGTGGCCATCCAGCCGACGGGCGTGCTGACCGAACAGCGCGCGATCGTCCTGGCGCTCGAACCCAGCGCGCCACACCCGATGCCGGTGCACGAGATGCCGGTCGAGGCCGATCCCGGCCAGGCCTTGCTGCGCATGACGTTCACGTTGCTGGAGCAGGTTCTGCGCCAGGGGTTGCGGCATCTGCCGCCGTCGTTGCAACGGCGTGCGCTGACACAGGCGGCAGAGCTCGACGAGGCGGGCTACGCCGAGGTGGCCCGCCTGCTGCGCGCCGCGCTGGCCGATCAGCGCGATGCCGACCGGTTGGCGACGCTGTCGGCACTGGGTAGTTTGCTGCGCGCACTGCTGAACCAGGGCGCGTGACGACCGTGCTGCAGGCCACGGCGGGGAGCGTCGTTGCGTGACGACTTCGGCGCTACGGCGATCCATTGGATTGATGCATATCAACGACTGCCAGACGCCGGAGGGTGTAATTTTGATGCCTGTCACGTTACCTCTCCACCACAGCGCATGCACCACACCCCATGGTAATTCCCCGCCTTACCTGGCCCGCCAAAGCACATGGCGGCGCCGCGCAGTTCTTTCTGCTGTTGCTGCTCCAGGCTGCCACGGGTTCCGCCGCATTTGCCCGTGATGTCGGCGCTCGCGCCGACGTCCAGGCGAGCACGATCGGTCCGTGTGCGCCGGTCGTCGCACCTGCGGCATCCTGGCTGTCCGGCACGCAGGAACTGGCGCCGCTGGCACTGCAACTGCTGCGCGCTGCGCCCGCGCACGGCCTCGACGTTCGCCGCTATCAGGTGGACGAGCTGACCCGGCGACTGGCCGGCCCGGACGGCGGATCGGCAGCATTCGTGCACGACCTCGACCGCGCGATGGTCCAGTACCTGTGCGATCTGCACGGGGGCCGCGCGGCCTGGGCCAGCCGGGTGTCCGCAGCGCCCGACACCGGTTTCGACCCGCGCCAGCGCCTTGCCACCGTGCGCGACGCGCAAGGGCTGGCACAGGCCATCGATGCCGCCGTGCCCGCCATTCCCTTGTATGGCAGGGTCAAGGCGACGCTGGCACAGTACCGCGAATTGTCCCGCGCAACAGCGGACTGGCCCGCGCTGCCGCCGGTCGCACGGGCCGCCGTCCACGCCGGTGAGCCGTACGCGGGGGCGGCCCTGCTGCAGGCGCGGCTGCAGTTGCTGGGTGATCTGGACGCGCAGGCGCCCATGGGCAGCGACGGCATCTATACGCCGGCGCTGGCTGGCGCCGTGCGGCGTTTTCAGGCGCGACATGGGCTGGATGAAGACGGCGTACTGGGCGCCGCGACGGTCACGGCCCTGTCGGTGCCGCCCGCGCATCGCATCGCCCAGCTGGCGCTGACGCTCGAACGGCTGCGCTGGTTGCCCCCGCCGCCGGCGCACGGACGCGTCGTCGTCGTGAACGTACCCACCTACCGCTTGTGGGCCTTCGATGCCAAAGACAACTTTGCCGCGCCGGCGCTGGAAATGCGCGTGATCGTCGGCGCGCGCGGTCGCACGCCCACGCCGCTATTCATCGGAGAAATGCGCTACCTGGAATTTGCGCCTTACTGGAATGTTCCAGCCAGCATCCAGAAGAATGAAATCGTCCCGAAGCTGGCGCGCAATCCTGCCTATCTGCAGCAGAATGACATGGAACTGGTTGGGTCGGACGGACGCGTGCTGCAGATTGGCGCCGGCGATGCGGCAAGCCACCTGCGAGCCGGTGGCGCCAGGGTCAGGCAGCGCCCCGGCTCACGCAATGTGCTGGGCGACGTCAAGTTCGCGCTGCCCAACCCGATGAATATCTATTTGCATTCGACGTCGGCCAGGGAACTGTTCAAGCGCACGCACCGCGACCTGAGCCATGGCTGCATCCGCGTCGAACAACCGGCCGAACTCGCGCAATTCGTGCTGGCCGATCCGCAGCAGTGGAGCGGTGCGCAGGTGGCTGCCGCCATGAGCGCAGGCAAGAACCGTTTTGTCAGGCTGGCCGAACCGGTGCCTGTCGTGCTGTTCTATGCAACGGCCCTGGTCGATCGTGAAGGCCGGGCCTTGTTCGCCCCCGATATCTACGGGCGTGACGCTGCGCTGATTGCCGCGCTGCAGCTGGAATGAACGCGGCGCCGGCGGCGTTCTGCGCCACGCCACGGCGACTGCGTCGATGACGTGTTCGCTGTCGATGGTCTCCTGCTTGACGGACGACGAGGTGGTGTCCGCCGGCGCCTGCGCCGCAGCACCGTGAACGGCGGCGGCCTGCGCCAGCAGCGCGTAAAAGATCGAGTTCATGCGGCGCATTTGCTTGGTGTTCATGGGGGTTCCCTGGTTGATGGATGAGCGCCATGCAGTTGGCAGTCACGGCATGCAGTGTGCAGAGACGAGCCTGCAATTTCAATGATGCAAGTCAAAGACTGCCATCACCGTGGTCCATCGGTGAAATATCCCTGCTGTTGACACCGCGCTTACTGCACCAGCACGTAGCGCCCCGGCGCAACGTCCGGCACCACGTGCGGATCTACCGGCGTCACAGCGGTGGCGGCGATCTGCGCGGTGGCGTGGCTGCGCAGCCAGTGCTCCCAGGCCGGCCACCATGAGCCGGCGTGCTGCGGCGCCGCAGCGCACCAGGCGTCGGGATCGAGATAGCGGCCGTCGTGGGCGCGCGTGGCGATCTGGTAGCCGTGCCCGCCGCTTGCCAGCGGCGGATTGACGACACCGGCATTGTGACCACCGCCCGTCAGGCAGAACGTGATGTCGGCGTCGGCCAGCAGGTGCAGCTTGTACACGGACAGCCAGGGCGCGACCGTATCGCGCCGGGTGCCGAGCACGAACATGGGCGCCCGCAGATCGGACAGCGCGACCGGACTGCCGCCCACGCGGTAGCGGCCCTGCGCCAGATCGTTGTCGAGGTACAGGCTGCGCAGGTACTCGCTTTGCTGGCGGTACGGCATCCGGGTGGCATCGGCGTTCCAGGCCGCCAGGTCGCTGGTGATGCGACGGCCCTTGCCCAGCAAATAATTCTGCACCATGCGCGACCAGACCATGTCCTTTGAATTGAGCAGCGCAAACGCGCCTTCCATCTGCGTGCCGTCGAGATAGCCTTTGCCGGCCATCACGTTGTCGAGAAAATTCAGCTGGCTCTCGTCGATGAACAGGCCCAGTTCGCCGGGCTCGCTGAAGTCGACCTGCGCCGCGAGCAGCGTCAGGCTGGCCAGGCGCTTGTCGCCGTCGCGCGCCATGGCGGCGGCAGCAATGGCCAGCAGCGTGCCGCCCAGGCAGTAGCCGAGCGCCTGGATCGCGTACCCGGGCCGCAGTGCGGCGACCTGCCCGATGGCCGCCATCACACCCAGCTGCAGGTAATCATCCATCCCGAGATCACGGTCGGTCGCGTCGGGATTTTTCCAGGAGATCATGAAGACGGTGTGACCCCGGTCGACCAGGTAGCGCACGAGGGAATTGGCGGGGGACAGGTCGAGGATGTAGTACTTCATGATCCATGGCGGCACCATCAGGACCGGCTCGGCGCAGACGGTGGACGTCGCCGGCTCGTACTGGATCAGCTCGATAAGGCGGTTACGGTACACCACCTTGCCGGGTGTCACGGCGACACCCCGTCCCGGCCCGAACCCCGTTGGCGCCGTCGCCGCGCCGCCGCTCGCATCGTCGATCGCATTGCGCCAACCCAGCGCCAGATTCATGCCGCCGGAACGCCAGGTTTCCTTGAGCACGACCGGATTCGTCATCAGGAAATTGGATGGTGAAAACATGTCCAGCACCTGGCGCACGGCAAAGGTCCAGAGTTGCTCGTGATGCCGTGTCACTCCGGGCACGCCGGTGGTGGCGTTGTCCCACCATTGTTGTTCGAGCAGGAATGCCTGGTAGATCAGGTTGAACGGCCACGCCTGCCATTCGGGCGCAGCGAAGCGGCGGTCTTGCGGCAAGGGGACGATGCAGGGGGCGGACTTCTGGCCGGCATCGGCTGCGGCGCTTGCAGCCAGGCGCAGCATCTTGCGCTGCGCCTTGCTGACCAGTTCGCGCTGCTTGTCGGGGGAACCGGCCAGGTGCACCAGCCAGTCGGTGGCGGCCGCCGCCACCGAGGCGGGGGAAAGGCCCTGCGTCCACCAGGCGATCTGGGCGTGCAGTGCACGGTCGAGTTCGCGCACCGGCGCCTCGCCATGGATGGCAGATCCGGTCGCAGGAAGGGATGGCAGATCTGCGATGCGCTTACCCTCCTCTCAGCGAAACAGCAAGACTGGCAGATGCGCGTGCTCGATCACCCGGGCGGTCTGGCTCGCAAGAATGTGCTCACTGGCGCCGTGACGGCCGTGCGAGCTCATGCAAATCAGGTCAGCATGATGGTCGAGCGCGGCGCGCACGATGTCCTGCCACGGTTCGGCGCCGGTCAGGACCTGGCACTCGCACGGCACGCCCAGCGTGTGCGCGGTGTCGGCGACCTGTTCCAGAATGCGCTCCGCATGCGCCAGCGTGGCCGATGCCAACCCGGCATCAGCGTTGTCGGAAGGCGGGACGACATGCACGGCGACCACCGCCGCGCCAATACCGGCGGCAAACGCCAGGCAGGTGGCCATCAGCGGCGTCATCGACAATGACCCGTCGACCGGCAGCAGGATGCGCTGGAACATCGGTCATTCTCCAAAAAAAGATTGTCAGCTTCTCCCGCAGACCAAGCGGCGGGCATCGGGTTGATCCTAGTCGTGCCGCTGCAAACACCGATATGACATGCATCAAAAATCACGGGAATGCACAGCGTCGCGGGCGTGCGCGCCATGCCACGCCCGGCAAGTTTGATGCAAGTCAAATTCGTTCAAACGGGATGCGCAAGGCGTGAACGTTGCGCTGGACTGACCGCATCGACGCGCCGTACGCTGGTCAGTCACAGCCATCCGGAGGTGCACCATGTGCTACAAGACCATCGTCGTCCATGTCGACCATTCGCTGCATGCCGAGGCGCGCATGCGCTACGCGGCGCAACTGGCCGCGCGCTGCGGCGCGCACCTCGTCGGCAGCGCCTTCTCGGGCATTTCGCGCTATGCCGAGGCGGGCAGCACGATGCTGCTGGCGCAGCAGCACGAACGTCGGGGCGACCACGACAGCGCGCTGGCACGCTTCGACGCGATTGCCATTGCCGAGGGCGTGGCCAGTCATGAGCGGCGCTATGCCGACGACGAGCCGGCTGGCGGACTGGCGCTGCAAGGCCGCTACGCCGATCTCGTCGTCGTCAGCCAGACCGACCTCGACGATCCGGCGGCGGCGCATCTGGCCGGGCCAGTACCGGCGCAGGTCGTCCAGGGCAGCGCGCGTCCGGTGCTGGTGCTTCCCCATGCACGCCGGCACGCGACGATCGGCGGACGCATCATGCTGGCATGGGACGGCAGTCTGCAGGCCACGCGCGCCGTCGCTGGCGCCCTGCCGCTGCTGCGCGATGCCGGCCTGGTGGCGATCGTCCTGTTCCAGCCGTTCGAGGCCACCGGGCGCGAACCGGGAACCGATCTTGCGCTGTACCTGGCACGCCAGGGGGTGCGCTGCGAGGTGCATGTCGAACCGTCGCCGATCGACGACGGCGCTGCCTTGCTGGCATGCACGGATTGCCTGGACGCCGACCTGATCGTGATGGGCGCGTACGGGCGCCCACGCCTGCGCGAAATGGTCCTGGGAGGCGTCACGGAAACCCTCCTCGACCGGATGACGGTGCCGGTGCTGATGGCGCACTGATGGCCCCCGACCCGACCGCCGATGGCTTGAGCGCTGCCGAGGCCGCGCACCGCATCGCCACCGACGGGCCGAACACGCTGGCCACGGCCGAGCGCCGCACCTGGCGCCGCATCGCAGCCGATGCGGCGCGCGAGCCGATGTTTTTGCTGCTCGTGGGCGCCGCCGTGCTGTATCTGGTGCTGGGGCAGCTCGACGAAGGCCTGCTGCTGTGCGTGATGGTTGCCGTCAGCCTCGGCCTGGGCCTGTACCAGGAAGGCAAGACCGAGCGCGCGCTGGCCGCGCTGCGCGACCTGGCCAGTCCGCGCGCGCATGTCCTGCGCGACGGCTGCTGGCACATCATCGACAGCGCCGGCATCGTGGCCGGTGATCTCGTCGCGGTCAACGAAGGCGACCGCGTGCCGGCCGATGCTCACGTGCTCAGCAGCACCGGACTGCAGGCCGACGAGTCGCTGCTGACGGGCGAATCGATGCCGGTCGATAAGGACGCGACGACAATGCTATATGCCGGGTCACTGGTGCTGCAAGGCCACGCGATCGCCCGCGTGGCCGCCACCGGCGCACGCAGCGAGCTGGGCCGGATTGCCGCGTCACTGCAGTCGCTGCGGCCAGAGCCGTCCCCGCTGCAACGCCAGAGCGCCGCGCTGGCGCGCGCGTTTGCCGTGCTGGGCATGGCGTTCAGCGTGGTCCTGGTGCTGGTCTATGGCCTCATGCGCGGCGACTGGCTGCAAGCCGTGCTGGCCGGCATCGCGCTGGCCATGTCGATGCTGCCCGAGGAACTCGCGATCGTAATGACGGTGTTTCCCGCGATCGGGGCCTGGCGCCTGGCGCGGCAGCAGGTTCTGGTGCGGCGCCTGCCGGCGATCGAAACGCTGGGCGCGATCTCGGTCCTGTGCGTCGACAAGACCGGCACGCTGACGGCCAACCGGATGGCCGTTGCGATGCTGTACGCACACGGCGCGCGCCATCCGGTCACGTCGCAGGCCCTGCCGGCCGCGCTGTTGCCGCTGCTTGAAACGGCGGTACTGGCCAGCACCGCGACGGGGCCGGACCCGATCGACCGGGCGGTGCAGCGTCTTGGTGCATCATGCCTGCCGTCGGCGCAGCGCCACACCGACTGGTCACTGGCGCACGAATACGGTGTCAGCGCACAGCAGCGTGCACTGGTGCAGGTGTGGCGGCGCCCCGACGGCATCCTGATCGCTGCCGCCAAGGGCGCGCCGGAAACCGTGCTGGGGTGGTGTCATGACGATGCCGCGCTGCTGGCTGCAGCATCATCCATGGCGCAGGACGGCCTGCGCATGCTGGCGGTGGCGCAGGCCGTCCTGCCCGACGCCAGCTGGCCGGTCGCGCCAGCCGATATCGCGTTCACGCCAGCGGGGCTGCTGGCCCTGGCCGACCCGCTGCGCCCCGAGATCCCCGCGTGCGTCACGCGCTGTGCCGGGGCCGGCATCCGGGTCGTGATGATCACGGGCGACCATCCGGACACGGCGCGCGCCATCGCACGACAGGCGGGTCTTGCCGACACGCCGGTGCTCACCGGCGCGGCGCTCGATGCGCTCGATGATGCGGCACTGGACGAGCGCATCGGTGCGCTCACCATCTGCGCGCGCATTGCGCCGACACAGAAACTGCGCCTGGTCCAGGCGTTCGCACGGGGCGGCGCCACCGTCGCCATGACGGGCGATGGCGTCAACGATGCGCCGGCATTCAAGGCCGCCCACGTGGGCATCGCGATGGGCGGTCGCGGCACCGATGTGGCGCGCGAGGCGGCGGCGCTGGTGCTGCTGGACGACCGCTTTGCGTCGATCGTCGATGCCATCGGCGCCGGCCGCCGGATCCACGACAACCTGCGCAAGTCGATCCGCTACGTCATTTCGATGCATGCGCCGATCGCCGGCATGGCCATCCTGCCGATCCTCGCCGGCTGGCCGCCGCTGCTGTATCCGATGCACATCGTGTTCATGGAGCTGATCATCGATCCCGCCTGCACGCTGGTGTTCGAAAACGAGCCGGCTGGCCCCGGTGCGATGCTGCGCCCGCCGCGCGATCCGCACGCGCCGCTGTTGACACCTGGCGCCCTGGCCCGCACGCTGGCCATGGGCCTGGGTCCTTTGGTGGCAGTGGCCGGCGCGTATGGCTGGGCGCTGGGCGCGCTGGCGCCTGCCGAGGCACGCGCGTTCGGATTTATCACGCTGGTGTTTGCCAACCTGTCGCTGATCCTGGTCAACCGCGCAGCGGACACCAGCCTGTTCGGTTCGCTGCGCCAGCCGAACCGGATCCTCTGGCTGGTCGTGGCGGCGGCCCTGGGCCTGCTGGCCCTGGCGCTGTACGTGCCGTGGCTGGCGGCGCTGTTCCAGTTTGCGGTGCTGGCGCCGGCAACCATCGCTGGCGCAGGCGTCATTGGCCTGGCAGGCGCGCTGCTGCCGGCACTGCTGTTGCGGCGGCATCGACATTGACCAGTTCGCTGCACATAAGGATTTACATCAATAACCAATCAGTTTTTTTTTGATGCAAATCAAGAATTAAGAAGATATATGACCTCTTCAGCAACTTAATCTCGACGTGGCCCAGTGATAGGCCTATTGTCAATACATTCAGCACACCACGCCGGAAGGTCATGACATCCACGCCAGCCATTCAGCCAGCTTGCGCCAGCACTGCCGGGGAATTGGCGGCGTCCGTGTTTTACCATAGCCGCGACGCCATCATGATCACGGCCCTGGACGGCGCGATTCTGGCGGTCAACCGCGCATTTTGCACCATCACCGGGTACACCGAAGACGACGTACGCGGCAAGAATCCGCGCATCCTCAAGTCGGGGCTGCAAGACCGCGCCTTCTATGCCCGCATGTGGCAGGCCATCACCAGCCAGGGCTACTGGCAGGGCGAAGCCTGGAACCGGCGCAAGGATGGCACGCTGTTTGCCGAGCGTTTGACGATCATTGCGGTCCCGGGCGCCGATGGCACACCGCATCACTACCTTGCCATGTTCGCCGATGTCACCAGCGCCAGCATCCAGCGTCAGCGTCTCGAAGAACGCGCGAACCATGATGCGCTGACAGGTCTGCCCAACCGCGTCCTGCTTGGCGAGCGGCTCGAACAGTTGCTGACATGCGCGCGCGACACGGCGTCCGGGGTGGCGCTTGCCTTTATCGACCTCGACGGGTTCAAACAGGTCAACGACACCCTGGGCCATCCGGCCGGCGACCGCCTGCTGGCCAGCATCGCGCAGAACCTGCGCGCTGCACTGCGTGGGTCGGACACGCTGGCACGTTTCGGCGGCGACGAGTTCGTCGCCGCCCTGCCCGGCATGCATGACGACGCGGTACTGGCTGCATTGCTCGCACGCGTGGCCGCTGCCGCCCGCGCGCCGATCCTCGTCGATGGCAAGGCGATCTGCCTGTCAGCCAGCATCGGGGTGGCGCTGTTTCCACGGGATGGCACCACGGCGGCGCAACTGATTACCCATGCCGACGCCGCGATGTATGCGGCCAAACGTGCAATGCGCGGCGGCGCGTGCCCCATCCATGTTTCCGCAGCCAGTCCGGCAGGCGGAAAGCGTCACCACCATAAGGTACTACCACCATGAATGCACCGCTACGCGCGGCCCCTGTTCCGGCCCCACGCGGTTCCCTGCCGGTCATGAAAGGCCAGTGCGGCGACTGCAACACCGGTGGCCTGTGTCTGTCCACCGGGCTGGATTCGGGCAGCAAGGTGCGCTTCGATCGCCTGGTTGGCCAGCATCGCCGCATCGCGGCCGGTGACACGCTGTACCGCACCGGCCAGCCCCTGCGCAGCCTGTACGCGCTGCGCTGCGGCTTCTTCAAGACCCGCCGACCTGGTCCTGCGGGGGACCAGATCACCGGTTTCCCGATGGCCGGTGAACTGATGGGGCTGGAAGCGGTGGGCACGGGCATCCATCAGTCCGACGCGATCGCGCTCGAGGACAGCATCGTGTGCGAACTGCCGTTCCCGGCGCTCGAGCGCTTGTTCGAGGACATTCCCAGCCTGCATCGCCGCTTCTACCGTCTGATGAGCTGTGAAATCAACCGTCAGCAGCACCTGATGCTCCTGCTTGGCCATATGCGGGCGGAGCAGCGGATGGCGACGTTTCTGGCCGACATGGGGGCAGCATACGCAGCGCGCGGCTATTCGCCCGCACAATTCCAGCTGCGCATGTCGCGTGAAGACATCGGCAGCTATCTCGGCCTGACCATCGAAAGCATCAGCCGCCTGCTGGGCCGCTTCACCAAGCTGGGGCTGATCACGGTCGACAAGCGCACCATCGTGCTGACCGATCCGCAACGGATCGCCGCGATGGCAAACGGCTTCTCGCCCTGCAGTCCGATGGTCTGACCGGCCGTATGGCCGCCAGGGCAAGCTGGCCGGTTTGATGCATATCATGGATTTTGCGCCCCCTCCCGGTCATCGTTGCCAGGACCGCCAAACAACGCCAAACAGCGGCGGCCGGCGCGACAGCAAGCACGACGACCTCGGAGGTTTTCATGAACATGATGAACGCAGCAGTCTTCACCGGGCCCGGCCGCATCATCCTGGACCGCAAACCCGTTCCGGTTGCCGGTCCCGGCGAGGCCGTCATCCGGATCACGCTGACGACAATCTGCGGCACTGACGTGCATATCCTGAAAGGCGAATACCCCGTCAAGCCGGGCCTGACGATCGGGCACGAGCCGGTAGGCACGATCCACCAACTGGGCCCCGGCGTGACCGGCTACCGGATTGGCCAGCGGGTAGTCGTGGGCGCCATCACGCCGTGTGGACAGTGCCATACCTGCCTGGATGGCCACCAGTCGCAGTGCGGTGGCCGCGCTATCGGCGGCTGGCGCTTCGGCAACACGATCGACGGCTGCCAGGCCGACTATCTGAAGGTGCCGTTTGCGATGGCCAACCTGGCGCCGATTCCCGACGGCCTGACCGATGAGCAGGTACTGATGTGCCCCGACATCATGAGCACCGGCTTTGGCGGCGCCGAACGTGGCGGCATCCGGCTGGGCGATACGGTCGCCATCTTCGCCCAGGGCCCCATCGGCCTGTGCGCCACCGCCGGCGCACGGCTGCGCGGCGCCAGTTGCATCATTGCCGTCGACAGTGTCCCGGAGCGCCTGAAGATGGCCCGCCAACTGGGCGCGGATCACGCGATCCATTACCGCGCCACCAACCCGGTCGAAGAGATCATGCGGCTGACCGGGGGCCAGGGCGTCGACGTTGCCATCGAGGCGCTCGGCACCCAGCAGACGTTCGAACACTGCCTGCGCGCGCTCAAGCCGGGCGGCACCCTGTCGAGTCTGGGCGTGTATTCCGGCAAGCTGTCGCTGCCGGTCGACGCCTTTGCGGCCGGGTTGGGCGACCAGTCGCTGGTCACCACGCTGTGCCCCGGCGGCAAGGAGCGCATGCGCCGCCTGATGGCCATCGTCGCCTCCGGCCGCCTCGACCTGCAACCGCTGATCACGCACCGCTTCCGCCTCGAGCAGATCGAACAAGCGTACGAGCTGTTCGCCAATGGGCGCGACGGCGTGCTGAAAGTCGCGATCACGCCCTGACGGCCGGCTCGCTCAACCAGGTTCGCCACGTGACCCACTGAGGGGAAAACCATGTCCTACCAATCCATTCTCGTCCACGCCTGCCAGCCGGAACTGGCGCAGGCACGCTATCGGCTGGCAGCGGCCATCGCGCTGGCCGAAGACACACGCCTGACCGGCATCGCGCTTTCGGGCGCGATCGAATTCATTGTCCGTTGCAGCGCCGCGGCTGGCGTGGCGCCCATCGGCCCGGACGACTACAACTTCCTGACCGACAATGCGAAGCACACGTTGACGGACTTCGAAACCGCCGTGCGCGCTGCCGGCGTCGTGCCGCTGGAAAGCAAGCTCAGCGATGAATCGGCCATCCGCGCCTTGCCGCTGGAAGCGCGCTACTGCGACCTGCTGCTGATCGGCCAGGTCACCCACCCCGATGCGATCCTGGCCGACGACTACTCGCTGGCACGCACTATCCTCATCCATGCGCCCTGCCCGGTCATGGTGGTGCCGTCCACGACCGCTGTCACCAGGGTGCCCGTCCGGCCCCTGATCGCCTGGGACGGCAGCATGGAAGCAAGCCGGGCCGTGCGCGCCGCCCTGCCCCTGCTGCGCCGCGCGGGCAGCGTGACGGCGGCATGCTTTCACCCGCAGAAATACAGTGGCACGCAGGTCCAGGCAGGCACCCAGCTGACCACCTACCTGGCCAGTCACGGCATCGACGTCGACATACTGGCACCAGCACCGGCACCGACCGGCAACGTCGGCGAGGCGCTGCTCGGGCTCGCTGCCACAGGAGCGCACGACCTGATTGTCATGGGCAACTTCGGCCATTCGCGCTTTCGCGAGCTGGTGCTGGGCGGCGTCACCGAAACCGTGCTGGCCGGTACGGTCGTGCCGGTGCTGACGAGCCACTGATCTCAGATGGCACGATTGCAAAGCAAGATGGGATGTGACTGCGCATGCACCGGTAACACCGGGATGGAAAACACAAAAGCAAACGGGCCCCGAAAGGGCCCGTGCGATAAATTCTGGAGGCGAGGATCGGAGTCGAACCGACCTAGACGGCTTTGCAGGCCGCTGCATAACCGCTTTGCTACCTCGCCAGAGGATTTGATGCACTCGTGATGCGGGCGGTTATGCACCGCATCAACAAGGGAAGAATGGATCTTCCTGGAATTCTGGAGCGGGAGAAGAGGCTCGAACTCTCGACCTCAACCTTGGCAAGGTTGCGCTCTACCAACTGAGCTACTCCCGCTGGGGATTACTACATTACTACGCCATTTGCAAGACACTGGAGCGGGAGAAGAGGCTCGAACTCTCGACCTCAACCTTGGCAAGGTTGCGCTCTACCAACTGAGCTACTCCCGCTTGGAGCCATGCAATTACTGATCACATCTACTGCTTTACTACGCCAATGCTACGTTCTGCAACAACCAGCCGAAACTGGAGCGGGAGAAGAGGCTCGAACTCTCGACCTCAACCTTGGCAAGGTTGCGCTCTACCAACTGAGCTACTCCCGCGTACAGAACAACGATTATGACAGGTTTCAGACGTTTTTCCAAGATCGCGTGCCAACTTTGCAATCTTTGGAGCGGGAGAAGAGGCTCGAACTCTCGACCTCAACCTTGGCAAGGTTGCGCTCTACCAACTGAGCTACTCCCGCTTCGTCTTTCAATCTGTCGCGTTGTTGTCGCAACAGGCAGGCATTATAGAGATTCTATTCCGTACGTCAAGGATGCCCGGAAACTAATTAAATCGGACCCGCCTTTTCCTTGATCAGGGGCCACGCGCGGCGCAGGTAATAGAACATCGACCACACGGTCAGCACGCCCGCGACCCACAGCAGGTACTCGCCCCAGAACTGGAAATCGATGCCAAACAGCGTGTCATGAAGCAGCAGCATCGGGATCGCCGTCATCTGTGCGGCGGTCTTGATCTTGCCGATCGAGCTGACCGCGACCGAACGCGTGGCGCCAATCTGGGCCATCCATTCGCGCAGCGCCGAGATCGTGATTTCACGGCCGATGATGATGCCGGCGATGATCACGTCGACGCGGTCGAGCTGAACCAGCATCAGCAGCGCCACGGCCACCATCAGCTTGTCGGCGACCGGGTCGAGAAAGGCGCCGAAGGCCGAGGTTTCGTTCCAGCGGCGGGCCAGGAAACCGTCGAACCAGTCGGTGATGGCGGCCACGATGAAGACGGATGTGGCGGCCAGATTACGGTCCGGCATGCTCATCCAGTCAGAAGGAAGATAGAACAATCCGACCACCAGCGGAATCAGGGCGACGCGTAACCAGGTCAGGAGAATCGGAATATTTAAGGGCATGGGGGAGCTGATTACCGTGGAAAAATGCTTGGCCGTAAGTCTACATGGCTAAGGGAGTTTGGGCCAGTTGACTCGTCTGTACGGCGGACGATCAGCGGGGGCTGCAGTGCGTGCAAGCTCAACGGCTTGAGCGCAGTGCCGGTTGACACCAGATGCAGAGATTGGCAGCGCGGCAGAATACCTCGGACGCGCTGCCAACCCTCAGTGCAATTGCCGGTAGATTTCTTCGGCCAGCGCGCTCGAAATACCCTCGACCGTCATCAGGTCTTCGACGCTTGCGTCGATGACCCCACGCAGGCCGCCAAAGCGCGCCAGAAGGCGCTGGCGGCGTTTGGCGCCGATGCCCTCGATCTCTTCCAGGCGCGACGCCTGGCGCGTCTTGGCGCGCTTGGCGCGCATGCCGGTGATGGCGAAGCGGTGCGCCTCGTCGCGGATCAGCGCGACCAGCATCAGCGCGGCCGATTCCTTGCCCAGTTCCTGCGCCGGACGGCCATCGGCGAAGATCAGGGTCTCCAGGCCCACGCGACGCCCTTCCCCCTTGGCCACGCCGACGATCATCGACAGGTCCAGCCCCAGCTCGGTGAAGACCTGGCGCGCCATCTCGACCTGGCCCTTGCCGCCGTCGACCAGCACGATGTCGGGCATCACGCCGGCGCCGGCCAGCACTTCCGCTGCGACCTTCTCGTAGCGGCGCATCAGCACTTGCCGCATCGCGGCGTAATCGTCGCCCGGCGTGATGCCGTTGATGTTAAAGCGGCGGTATTCGCCGTTCTGCATCGCATGGTGGTGGAACACCACGCACGACGCCTGCGTCGCCTCGCCCGCCGTGTGGCTGATGTCGAAGCACTCGATCCGCAGTGCGTCGAGGTCGTCGTTCTCCAGCCCCAGGGTGTCGGCCAGCGCGCGCGTGCGCAGTTGCTGCGAGCCTTGCTCGGACAGCAGGCGCGCCAGTGCGATCTCGCCGCCCTTCTGCGCCATCTCGAGCCACTGGCGGCGCTGGCCGCCCGGCTGCAGCACGAGGTTGATGCGGTGGCCGCATTGCTCGCTGAGCGCCAGGATCAGCTCGGGCTGGTCGAACTCGACGTTCAGGATCAGCGTGCCGGGGATGAACTGGCCCGCGTAGTGCTGCGCCAGGAACGCGCACAGCACCTCGACGTCGAGCGGGCATTCGCCCAGCGATTCCCCGACATGGCTCGGGAAGTAGGCGCGGTCGCCCAGGTGGCGTCCACCGCGCACCATCGCCAGGTTGACGCAGGCGCGCCCGCCCTGCAGCACCACCGCAATGACGTCGACATCAGCATCGCCCACGGTTTCCATGCTTTGCGCGTGCAGCACTTTCGACAGCGCCTGGATCTGGTTGCGCACGCCGGCCGCCTGCTCGAACTTCAGGTCCATCGCGTAGGTCTGCATCTTGTTCTGCAGATCGGCCATGACTTCGCTCTGGCGCCCGCGCAGGAAGCGCGCGGCGTTCTCGACGTCGAGCTGATACTGCTCCGGCTCGATCAGCTTGACGCACGGCGCGCTGCAGCGGCCAATCTGGTGCAGCAGGCACGGCCGCGTGCGGTTTGCGTACACGCTGTCTTCGCAGGTGCGCAGCATGAACACGCGCTGCAGCAGCTGGATCGATTCTTTGGCCGCCCACGCGCTCGGGAACGGGCCGAAGTACTGGTTGCGCTTGTCGAGCGCGCCGCGGTAATACGCCATGCGCGGCGCTTCGCCGCCCGTGATCTTGATGTACGGGTACGATTTGTCGTCGCGAAACAGGATGTTGTAGCGCGGCTTGAGCGACTTGATCAGGTTGTTTTCGAGGATCAGCGCTTCGGCTTCGCTGCTGACGATCGTCGTTTCCAGGCGCGCGATCTGCGACACCATCATCGCGATACGTGGGCTCGACAGGTTCTTCTGGAAATAGCTCGAGACACGGTTCT
Organism: Oxalobacteraceae sp. CFBP 13730; assembly: GCA_014841835.1. Classification (GTDB taxonomy): domain Bacteria; phylum Pseudomonadota; class Gammaproteobacteria; order Burkholderiales; family Burkholderiaceae_D; genus Telluria. The sequence continues at coordinate 1,136,443 of JACYUQ010000002.1, forward strand.
TCAGGTTGCGCGCCTTGCCGACGTACAGCACGTTCTCGGCCGCGTCAAAGTAGCGGTAGACGCCAGGCAAGCCCGGCAGGCGATTGACAGTCGCGAGCACCTGCGCACGCACATCGGGTTCGACCTTCGGGCTCAGTTCGCGGTTGGCCTCGGCGCGCGACTGATCACGCGCCTCCGCCAGGCGTTCGCGCCCCAGGCGCGCCGTCAGTTCGGGCGTGAGTTCGACACCGCTGTCGGTGGGCGTGGTGGGTACGACGGGCTTTGCTTCGGACATGAATCTCTTGAAAAGGGGTCAGGCTGCTGGCGCAGGGGCCTGGGTGACGATGACGAACGCGACGCCGTAATCGGCCTCGTCGCTGATCGACACCTGGGCGCTGAGCCGGTTTTCTTGCATGAATGCTTCGAGCGCGCCGCTGCAGACGATCATCGGCTTGCCGCTCGGGGCATTGAGCATCTGCATCGAGCGCCAGGTCATCGGCATGCGGATCCCGGTGCCGATGGCTTTCGAGAACGCTTCCTTGGCCGAAAAACGGGTGGCCAAAAAGCGCAGCCCGCGCACCGCGTTCTTGGCGCTGCGGGCGTGGTACTTGGCCAGCTCTTGCGGGCCGAGGACTTTTTCGGCAAAGCGCGGGCCGCTGCGTGCGAGCGCCGCTTCCACGCGCGAAATCTGGACGATGTCGGTGCCGATGCCGTAGATCATGCCGGCTCAGTCCCGCTCGTATAAGCCGTGCCCAGGCGCGCCGCGACCATGATCGCCTTCATCTCGCGCACGGCGTTTTCAAAGCCGACAAACAAGGCGTGACCAACGATGGCGTGGCCGATGTTCAGCTCGTGCAGGTCCTTGATGGCGGCGATCGGCTGGACGTTGGTGTAGTGCAGGCCATGGCCGGCATTCACGCGCAGGCCGCGCTGGACGCCTTCGCGCGCACCAACACGGATGCGTTCGAGCTCATGCGCGACTTCGTCCGGCGTGGCCTCGGCATAGCGGCCCGTGTGCAGCTCGATGACGGTGGCGCCGACGGCGGCGGCCGCCTCGATCTGGCGCGCGTCGGCATCGATGAACAGCGAGACGCGGATGCCCTCGTCCTTCAGTTGCTTCACCGCCGCCTCGACCTCGTTGTAGTAGCGCACGACATCCAGGCCGCCCTCGGTCGTGACTTCCTCGCGCCGCTCGGGCACCAGGCACACGTCCTGCGGCTTGACGCGGCAGGCGAAATCGATCATCTCGCGCGTGACGGCCGCTTCCAGGTTCATGCGGGTGGCCAGCAACGGACGCAGCGCGATCACGTCGGCGTCGCGGATGTGGCGGCGATCTTCACGCAGATGCAGCGTGATCAGGTCGGCGCCGGCCTGCTCGGCCAGCAGCGCGCCGCGCAGCGGGTCCGGGTAGGTGGTGCCGCGCGCATTGCGCACGGTGGCGATGTGGTCGATGTTCACGCCCAGGTCGATCACCTGGCCAACGGGATTCAGGAAGCTCATGGTGTTTGGTCTGCTTTACAGTTGCATCAAGTCGATCAGGATCTGGCGCGTGTTGAGCGGCTGGCCGCCCAGGTGGTGCGCCAGCAGGAAGCGCATCAATTGCTTGCTCTGCGCCTGCGTGGCCGGGTCAGTATAGTCTTCGCGCTCCATGTCCAGCAGCGTCTTGCCCAGTACCACGGGCCAGACTTCGCCGGCACCGGCTTCACGGGCGCCGCGTTCGGGGTCCACCACATAGTCACCGCCCGCCTCCACCCGGCTGCGCGTCGTCGTACAGCGACTCAGGTCGGCAGCGACCCCTGTCTCCTTAAGTAAGGCCCGTTCGAATTTTCGCAAGACGATTTGCGCAGGTTCGCCGTGCGCCAACTGGTTCAAGGTCGAGACATAGTGGTCGAACAGGGCCGGATGGCGATCGTCGCGCGCCAGCAGTTTGACCAGGAGTTCGTTGAGGTAGAAGCCGCACAACAGCGCCGTGCGCTCCAGCGGAAGCATGCCGCCGACCCACTCGGCGTCGATCAGCGTGCGCAGCTCGGATTTGCCGCTCCACGATACGGACAGCGGCTGGAAGGTTTGCAGCACGCCCCGCAGCTTGGAGAACGGGCGCTTGGCGCCTTTGGCCACGACACCCACGCGACCATGGTCGCGCGTGAACATGTCGATGATCAGGCTGGTTTCTTTGTAGGGATAGCTGTGCAGCACGAAGCCGGGCTGGCCGAGTACACGGCCGTCACGCGCCGAGCTTCTGGCAGGTGCGCTGGCCGACGCGCGGGTTCGCTTGGCGGGCGGTGGCGCCGCCTGCTCGGGCGCGTTGTCGATCAGGTCATCGTGGCTCGGCATGCTGTGTGGGCGCGCTCCGGGAACTTACTCGTAACCGTAGGCGCGCAGGCCCATTTCATTGTCGGCCCAGCCCGATTTGACCTTGACCCAGATTTCCAGGTACACGGGGCCGCCGAACAGTTTTTCCATATCGAGGCGCGACTGCGTCGAGATTTCTTTCAGGCGCGCACCCTTGTTACCGATGATCATCGATTTATGGGTGTCGCGCTCGACCAGGATGGCAGCGAACACGCGACGCAGATTGCCCTCTTGCAGGAACTGCTCGATCAGCACGGTGCTGGTGTACGGCAATTCGTCACCCGACAGGCGGAACACTTTTTCGCGAACGATCTCGGCCGCGAGGAATTTCTCGCTGCGGTCGGTGATGTCGTCGGGACCGAATACCGGTGCGTTCTGTGGCAGGTGGTTCTTGATCTCGTTTTCCAGCGCATCGATCTGGAAGCGCAGCTTCGCCGAGACCGGCACGACAGCGGCAAATTCACGCATCGCGGCGATCTTTTGCGCGAACGGCATCAACACGGCCTTGTCCTTGACGTGGTCGGACTTGTTCAGCACCAGGATCACCGGCACGTTCTTTGGCAACAGATTGAGAACCTGTTCATCCGCCGGACCGAAGGTGCCGGCTTCGAGCAGGTACAGGACGACGTCGGCCGAGATCAGCGTGTTCGCGACCGTCTTGTTGAGCGTCTTGTTCAGCGCGTTGGCGTGCCGGGTCTGGAAGCCCGGCGTGTCGACGTAGATGAACTGGGCGTCGTCGCGGGTCTGGATGCCGGTGATGCGGTGGCGGGTAGTCTGCGCCTTGCGCGACGTGATCGACACCTTGGCGCCGATCAGGACGTTCATCAGCGTCGACTTGCCGACGTTCGGACGGCCTACGATGGCGATATAACCGCAACGGAAATTGTCGGGGATGGCGTTCATGCTTTTTTGCTTCCTGGTTGTTCTGGCTTTGCCGCAGCCGGCGCCAAGGATTGGTCTGGGGCGCCACTCTGGCTGGTGGCGATGCCGGCCAGCTTGAGCTGGGCCGTGCGCGGCTTGGCCTTGCGGCTCACGGGCGACTTGGCCAGCGCCTTCTGGGCGGCGCCCAGGGCCAGGCTGGCTGCGGCCTGCTCGGCGGCGCGGCGGCTGCCACCGCGGCCGAACACTTGGACACTCAGTTTGGGCACCAGGCATTCGACTTCGAATTCCTGGCTGTGCGCGGCGCCGTGCGTGGCCACCACATTATACGTCGGCAGCGCGATCCGCTTGGCCTGCAAAAATTCCTGCAGCAGCGTCTTGGCGTCCTTGCCCAGCGTGCCGGGGTCGACCGTGTCCAGCAGCGGAATATAGAAGGCGCGGATCACGTCGCGCGCGCTATCAAAACCGGCATCGAGGAAGATCGCGCCCAGCAGGGCTTCGAGCGTGTCGGCCAGGATCGACGGGCGGCGAAAGCCACCCGATTTCAGTTCGCCCTCGCCCAGGCGCAGGAACTGCGACAGGTCGAGCTTCTGGGCGATCTCGAACAGCGCCTGCTGCTTGACGAGATTGGCGCGCAGGCGCGACAGGTCGCCTTCGTCCAGGCCGCGATAACGCTCGTACAGGATCGACGCCACGACGCAGTTCAGGATCGAGTCGCCCAGAAATTCGAGGCGCTCGTTATGCAGCGCGCTATGGCTACGGTGGGTCAGGGCTTGCTGAAGCAGCCCGGCATCCCGGAATGTATAGCCCAAGCGCGTCTGCAATAACTGATGATTCATTGTCGGTGTCGTGTGCGTGGCCGGCGCCAGGCGCCCTGCCACGAAGTCCATATGGCGTGAAAGTACGGTTACGGTGCGGCGGTGCTGGCCTCGGCGACGATGCCGCTCGGGTCCGTGGTGCCGGAAAAGTCGATGAGGATGCTGACGTTGCCGGCCAGCGGCAGGCGTTTTTCGTACGCGAAGCTGATCTCGAGGTCGCCATCGTCGCGTGTGAAGACCAGGTCGGCGCCGCGAATCGCTTCAACGTCGTTGACGCTGGTATTGCGGTCGAACGCCGCCTGCATCGCCCGCACGGTGCCGCCTTCGGCCTTGGTCTTGACGATGGCGGTCTTGATCGCGTTGTACTCGATATAGGCCGGAATCATGCGCATCGCAAAGACCAGCACGAGGCCGATCACGGCGAGGGCCACGATCAGACCCGTCAAGGTGACGCCCTGCTGTTTGCTCCGGACCATATGCACCTCTTTAATGAATGCCGCCAACGCGCTTGAAGTTGCCAAAGTTCATCCAGACGACGAATGCCTTGCCCACGATATTCCGGTCCGGCACGAAGCCCCAGTAGCGGCTGTCGGCGCTGTTATCGCGGTTATCGCCCATCATGAAATACTGGCCGGCCGGCACGACGCAGGTGAATTTGTCTTCCGTATAGTCGCAGGCTTCGCGCAGCGGGAACTGCTCGACGCTCGGGAAGTCAGAGTTGCGGCGATCGGCCGTGTTCAGAATGCGGTGCTGCGTGAAGCCGCCCGGGCTTGGCAGTTTTTCTTCCAGCTGCTTGTGGTAGACCGGATGCTGGTCGTCCAGGTAATCGTCCAGCGGCGTGTACTCGACAGCCTTGCCATTGACGGTCAGGCGCTTGTCTTCGTAGGTGATGGTATCACCAGGCACGCCAACGACGCGCTTGATGTAATCCTGGCTCATGTCCTTTGGATATTTAAACACCATCACGTCGCCCCGCTGCGGGTCATTGATCTGGATAACTTTCTTGTTGATGATTGGCAGGCGGATACCGTAGGTGTACTTGTTCACCAGGATGAAGTCGCCCACCAGCAGCGTCGGCACCATCGACGACGACGGAATCTTGAACGGCTCCCACAGGAACGAGCGCAGGATGAACACCATGGCGATCACCGGGAAGAAACTGCCCGAATACTCGACCCAGGTGGGCTGGCGTATGTGCGCCGCTTCGATCGCGGCGCGGTTGCCGTTGTGGTCGACCTTGATGCCATCGGCCACCAGCTTGGCGTTGCGCGCATCGTACTCGCGCAATGCGGCATCGGCGGCGCGCCGGCGCTGCTTTGCCAACACAAACCGGTCCAGGCACCAGATGATGCCCGTGATGACCATCAGCACGAACAGGATCAGGGCGAAATTGCTCAACACGGGTTGCAGGTTCATTATTTGTCTTCCACCTGGAGAATCGCCAGGAACGCCTCTTGTGGAATCTCCACCGAACCGACCTGCTTCATGCGTTTTTTACCTGCTTTTTGTTTCTCGAGCAGTTTCTTTTTACGGGAAATGTCGCCGCCGTAGCACTTGGCCAGCACGTTCTTGCGCAGCGCCTTCACGTTTTCACGCGAAATGATCGTCGCGCCAATGGCGGCCTGAATCGCCACGTCGAACATCTGGCGTGGGATCAGTTCGCGCATTTTTGCGGCGACCTGGCGGCCACGGTACGGCGCGTTGGCGCGGTGGACGATGATCGCCAGCGCATCGACCTTCTCGCTGTTGATGAGCATATCGACCTTGACGACGTCGGCGGCGCGATTTTCCTTGAACTCGTAATCCATCGACGCGTAACCGCGCGAGGTCGACTTCAGGCGATCGAAGAAGTCCAGCACGATCTCGGCCATCGGGATTTCGTAGTGCAACTTGACCTGGCGACCGTGGTACGCCATGTCCATCTGGATGCCGCGCTTGCCGTTACACAGCGTCATCACGGCGCCCACGTATTCTTGCGGCATGTACAGATTGACGTCGACGATCGGCTCGCGCACTTCGTTGATCTTTGACGGTTCCGGCATCTTCGACGGATTGTCGACGCGGATCATGGTGCCGTCGCGCATTTCGACTTCGTACACGACGGTCGGTGCCGTCGTGATCAGGTCCATGTCGAATTCGCGCTCCAGGCGCTCCTGCACGATTTCCATGTGCAAGAGGCCCAGGAAGCCGCAGCGAAAGCCAAAGCCCAGCGCTTGCGAGACTTCCGGTTCGTACATCAGCGCGGCATCGTTGAGCTTGAGCTTTTCAAGGGAATCGCGCAGCGCGTCGTACTGGTTGGCTTCGACCGGGAACAGGCCGGCAAACACTTGCGGCTGCACTTCCTTGAAGCCCGGCAGCGGTTCGGCCGCCGGCTTGTTGACCAGGGTGACGGTATCGCCGACCTTCGCTGCAGTCAGTTCCTTGATGCCGGCGATGATGAAGCCCACCTGGCCGGCCGACAGCGTCGGCAGCGAGACCGAGCGCGGCGTGAACACACCGATGCTTTCGACCAGGTTCACCGAACCGGTCGCCATCAGGAGGATCTTGTCTTTCGGGCGCAGCGTGCCATTGATTACGCGCACCAGCATCACGACACCGACGTACGGGTCGTACCACGAGTCGACGATCAGCGCCTGCAGCGGCGCATCGGCGTCGCCTTTTGGCGGCGGCACGCGGGCGATCAGCGTTTCCAGCACGTCTTCGATGCCCAGGCCGGTCTTGGCCGAGCACATGGTCGCGTCGCTGGCGTCGATGCCGATGACGTCTTCGATTTCCTTGCGCGCGTTGTCCGGATCGGCGTGCGGCAAATCGATCTTGTTCAGGATCGGCACCACTTCGACGCCCAGGTCGAGCGCGGTGTAGCAGTTGGCGACCGTCTGGGCTTCCACGCCCTGCGACGCGTCGACCACCAGCAGCGCGCCTTCGCAGGCGGACAGCGAGCGGCTCACTTCGTACGAGAAGTCGACGTGACCCGGGGTGTCGATCAGGTTCAGGTTATAGACCTGGCCATCGCGCGCCTTGTAATGCAGGGCCGCGGTCTGGGCCTTGATGGTGATGCCGCGCTCGCGTTCCAGGTCCATCGAATCGAGCACCTGGGCATCCATTTCACGGTCCGACAAGCCGCCGCACAGCTGAATGATGCGGTCAGCCAGGGTCGATTTACCGTGGTCGATGTGGGCGATGATGGAGAAGTTACGTATGTTGTTCATTAACAGAGCTCAAAACCAAATAGACCGCGAATGCGGCGGATACGACTGAATCAGGGTGCACGTGCCGCGCGCGGCAAACAGAAAAAGCGCCGCGCCGGGGCCGTGCCGGTCCCCAGGCGAGCGCCATGGCAAAGCAAACAATTCTGGGGAGGGCCGTCTTGAAACACGCCAACCCGGCATTTTACCGGATTTCGGGACGCCCAACGGGATTTCCGGCCTGCCCCTCGAGGTAGGCGAGCACCGCAGCGCGGTCGAGGAAGTAATGGCACAGCTCGGGCTGGTCGAGGGCGCCATACAGCACCGGCACCAGTTCGTCGAAGCGCGCCACCAGTGCCGGATCGGCGTCGACGTCCAGCACGCTGATGGCGAACGGCTGCGCCGGGGTTTCCAGGGCCCGCAGCGCTGCCAGCATGTCGTCGCACAGGTGGCAATACCCGCGCGCATACAGCGTGAACGGCACGCAAGGTGCGGCGGGCATGGCGCGCATCAGGGACGCGGCTTGACGGTCAGGTATTGCGTAGTGCCATCGCGCAGCACCAGCAGAGCCACCGGTTTCGCTTTGTCATGCTTGGCGAGCAAGCCGGCGAACTGTTCAATGCTCGTCAGCGGCGTGTTGTTCCACTGCAGCAGCACGTCGCCCGGCTGGATGCCCGCGCTGGCAGCGGCGCCCGTTGCATTCTCGACCAGCACCCCGCCCTCCACGCCCAGCTGACGGCGGTCGGCTTGCGCGATGGCCGACAAGGTCAGGCCGAGTGTATTGGCCGTCGCGCCCGGCGCCGGTTTCTTTGCTGCCGGCTTGCCCGGCGTGGATTTGTCGTCCTGCAGCTCGACGATCGTGACCGGCACCTCGAGCTGCGCGCCGCGGCGCCAGACGGTGACGCTGGCGCGGCTGCCGACCTTGGCGGCACCGACCAGGCGCGGCAGGTCGCGCGTGGTCTCGACCGGCTGCTTGTCGAATGCCAGGATGATGTCGCCGACCTTGATGCCGCCCTTCTCGGCCGGCCCGCCGGCCTCGACCATCGACACTTCGGCGCCGCGCGCCTTGCCCAGCCCCAGCGATTCCGCCACGTCGCGCGTGACTTCGCTGATCTGCACGCCGATACGGCCACGTGTGACCTTGCCGCTGGCCTTGAGTTGCTCGGACACCCGCGTGACTTCGTCGATCGGCACCGCAAACGAGATGCCGTTGTAGGCGCCGGACAAGGTGGCGATCTGCGAATTGATGCCGATGACTTCACCCCGCATATTGATCAACGGGCCACCCGAATTGCCCGGGTTGACGGCCACGTCGCTCTGGATCAGCGGCAGGTACTCACCTGTGTCGCGCGACTTGGCCGAAATGATGCCGGCCGTGACCGTGTTTTCGAGGCCGAACGGCGAGCCAATTGCCAGCACCCATTCGCCGACGCGGATCTTGCTCGAGTCGCCCGTGCGCAGGTATGGCAGATTGGTGGCGGTCAGCTTGAGCAGGGCCACATCGGAGCGGCGGTCGGCACCCAGCACCTTGGCCTTGAATTCGCGGCGGTCGGTCAGCGTGACCGTGACTTCGTCGGCGCCTTCGACGACGTGGGCATTGGTCAGCACGTAACCATCGCCCGAAATGATGAAGCCGGAGCCGACGCCGCGCTGGACTTCGCGCTCTTCTTCGGCTTGCGGTGGGCCGCGCCGGCCGCCACGCGGCGGCATCTGGCCGCCAAAGAAGCGGCGCAGGAATTCCTGCATTTCTTCTTCGCCGGGCGCCCCGCCGCGCGTGCTGACGCGCTCTGTGGTGCGGATATTCACGACGGCCGGACCGACCTTGTCGATCACATCGGTGAAGTCGGGCAAGCCGGTCACGGTGGGTGCGGACACTGGGGCCGCGCCAGCGGCATGCGCTGGCGACAGGGAGAATGCGGAGGTGCCGGACACGAGCAGTGCCGACAAGAGCAGGCTGGCAGTTTTACTGGTCATGGATTCGCTGTTGAATGGCTAAGATTGACCAAATGGTAAGCCAAAACCGGCACTTTGTCGCGTCGTCGGGCGTCGCGTGCAGAGTGTCCCTGGCTGCACTGCCTGACGGCAGGCCATGAAGGCAGTGCAGTTCAGGAAGCGCCGGGGTTGGCCAGGATGGCCGCCTGGCCCGTTGACCCGGTCACGGCATTCGCACCGCCGCTGCCACTACCATTGCCATCGGCAAGATCGCCACGATCGGACGGCAACCGCCCCTGTTCGTGCGCCAGCGCTGTGGCCAGCCGTTCCGCGAAGCCGGGCGACAGGTCTGGCGCCGGCGTGGCACGCAAGGTATCCCGGATCAGGTGATACCGGTCCCACGCTTGTTTGCCATCCCTCTCTTGAAGTGCGGCCAGTGCCAGCTCGGCATCGGCCTGCGGCAATTCGCCGTCGACCAGCGCCGAGATATGCGCGCGGAGTGTTTCGTTGGTGTCCATCGGGGTGTCCGTCGACGTCGGTGTGTTCACGGTAAGTTCAATGTTAATGCTGTGTTCGTACGATCCCGCTACCTACCGTCGTTTGTCAACCGGAAATTCAAGCAAGGGCCGCAATTTATCGGCGATGACTTCGCGCGCCCGAAAAATACGGCTGCGCACCGTACCGATGGGACAGGCCATGACTTCGGATATTTCTTCGTAGCTGAGTCCTTCTATTTCACGCAAGACAATGGCCGTGCGTAGTTCCTGGGGCAGTGCTTCCATGGCCGCATTCACCGTGTGGGCGATCTGCTTACTGGCAAGCATCGACTCCGGCGTATTAATGTCACGCAGACTGTCTGCCTCATCAAAGCCTTCGGCGCCTTCGGCATCCGTTTCCGTCGAGGTCGGCGCACGCCTGCCCTGCGTCACCAGGTAATTCTTGGCCGTGTTGATGCCTATCCGATAAAGCCATGTATAAAATGCGGAATCACCGCGAAAATGGCGCAGTGCCCGGTACGCCTTGATGAACGTTTCCTGCACCACGTCTTCGGCCTCGGCCGGATCGTGAACAAGACGCGACACCAGACGCATCAGGCGGCGCTGGTACTTGGAGACCAGCAGATCGAACGCCTTCTGGTCCCCTGCCTGCACGCGCTCCACCAGCAACTGATCACTCTCGCGTTCTGTCGTCACGGACCATGCCCCATTGGCGACCCTCTCCTAAGAGTTGATCCCCTGCAATAAGTTCAAAGTATTTTTGTCGCTGCGTCGCGCACACCGTGCGCCAATGACCGCACTGCCACGGACAGCGCACGAAAGTCGCCTGGCGACACGCTGTCGGGCAATACGGCGAGCGCGATGGTGTCGCCAGCCGCCGTGCGCAGACGCAGCAGCATGCAGACAGGCCAGACCGTGGCGCCAGGCAGCAACGTCACCGCAACCCCCTCGGATGGCGGACCGGATGAACCTGCTGGTAGCGACGCGCCTGCTGCATCCACTACACCCATCTCTTGTTGTACCGTCAGGCGTAGCTGCCCAAGTCCAGAAATATCAAGGCGGTGCGCCGTTCCAAATCCGTGCAAAAGCGCCTGGGAATGGGCCTGCGGGCAAGCCCGAAAAAAGCGGTGTGCACGGCCCAGTGACCAGGCCAGTGCCACGGCGCCCAGCAGTGGCGCGACAGCGGTCAGCCTGCCAAATGCGAAGCGTTCAGGCGTGCCGAGACCGACGACCAAAGCGGTCGCAACGAGGGCACCGCCAAACCCGGCGCACAGCCAAAGCAGGCAACGCGACGGACGGACGATGACAGACACCGCACAGTGCATACGACGAGGGGATACAAGAGTGGCTGGCCCGGCGGGCAAGCTGCGGACGTTGCCGCCAGCACCGGAACATCACCGCTGTAGAACAACAAGCGGGCAATGTACCGGGCTGCAGAAGCGCCCATCCCGTTTGACCGGGATGGGGCTGGTCAGGTTCAGATTTTCGCGAAAACGAGCGTACCGTTGGTACCGCCGAAACCGAACGAGTTCTTTACCGCATAATCGATCTTCATCTCACGCGCCGTGTTGGCGCAGAAGTCCAGGTCGCACTCGGGATCCTGGTTGAAGATGTTGATCGTTGGCGGCGAGATCTGGTTATGGATCGCCAGCACCGTGAACACCGATTCCAGGCCGCCGGCGCCACCGAGCAGGTGACCGGTCATCGACTTGGTCGAATTCACGACAATCTTCTTGGCATGGTCACCAAACACGCGCTTGATGCCACGCACTTCTGCCGCATCGCCCAATGGCGTCGAGGTGCCGTGCGCATTCACGTACTGCACCTGGTCGGCATTGATGCCGGCGTTGTTGAGGGCATTGACCATGCAACGTGCCGCGCCACTGCCATCCTCGACCGGCGAGGTGATGTGGTTGGCGTCCGCGCTCATGCCAAAGCCAATGACTTCAGCATAAATGCGGGCGCCGCGCGCGACAGCGTGTTCATACTCTTCGACGACCATGACACCGGCGCCCTCGCCCAGCACGAAGCCGTCGCGGTCGCGGTCCCAGGGACGCGAGGCCGTGGCCGGATCATCGTTGCGGGTCGACAGCGCGCGTGCCGAGGCGAAACCGCCCAGGCCCAGTGGCGATACGGTCGACTCGGCGCCGCCCGCGATCATCACGTCGGCGTCGCCGTACTCGATCAGGCGCGCTGCCGCGCCGATACTGTGCAGGCCAGTGGTACAAGCGGTAACGATGGCCAGGTTCGGACCACGCAGGCCGAACTTGATCGAGAGATCGCCCGAGATCATGTTGATGATCGAGGCTGGCACGAAGAATGGCGAAATACGGCGTGCGCCGCGGTTCGTGTATTCCTCTTTGGTGGCTTCGATCAGCGGCAAGCCGCCGATGCCAGAACCGATCACCACGCCAATGCGGTCTGCATTTTCTTCGGTAACAACCAGACCCGAATCCTGCAGGGCCTGGATCCCGGCTGCCATACCGTAATGGATAAAGCTATCCATATGGCGGCCTTCTTTGCCCGGCAGGTAATCCTCGACGACGAAGTTCTTTACTTCACCAGCGAAGTGGGTCGTGAATTGCGACGCATCAAACTTGGTGATGGCGGCAATACCCGACTTGCCAGCCAGTGCTGCATCCCACGCTTCGGTAACGGTGTTACCGATTGGTGAAATGCAACCCAGGCCAGTGACGACGACACGGCGGTTGCGTGAACGACTCAAGCGATTCTCCCAAAAACTGTAAAGCGACTACTCAGACCCGACTCAGGCTTTGACGTGCGCGGTAGCGTAGTCGATGGCTTGCTTGACGGTGGTGATCTTCTCAGCCTGTTCGTCAGGGATTTCCATTTCGAACTCATCTTCCAGAGCCATCACCAGCTCGACGGTGTCCAGCGAGTCAGCACCGAGGTCGTCAACGAACGAGGATTCGATTTTGATGTCTGCTTCAGCAACACCCAGTTGCTCAGCGACGATTTTTTTAACGCGTTGTTCGATATCCGACATGTTGTAGCTCCATTAAGGTATGTGTTGCGGAAAGTGCGCGCATTTTATCAGGTTTGCGACCTGAAAAACTATTTTCGGCGACTGCGCCTAACTCGCCGGAAAGTCCTGCTAAAAGTCGGGATTGCACCGATATCGTCCTGTTCAAACAGGGCCAATCACCGTGCAATCCTTCCCCTTATTGCTACTGATTTCTTACTTGATGCCTAATATACTTAATTCATGTACATGCCGCCGTTCACGTGCAGCTCGGTGCCCGTGATGTAGGCCGCTTGCGGGCCGGCCAGGAACGCCACCGCATGCGCGATGTCCTCCGGCTGGCCCAGGCGGCCCAGCGGAATCTGGGTCAGCAGCGCAGCGTGCTGGTCGTCGCCCAGCGACTTGGTCATGTCGGTATCGATAAAGCCCGGCGCGACGCAGTTGACGGTGATGTTGCGGCTGCCGATCTCGCGCGCCAGCGCGCGGGTCATGCCGGCCACGCCGGCTTTGGCCGCCGCGTAATTCATCTGGCCCGGGTTGCCCGACGCGCCCACCACCGACGTGATGTTGATGATGCGGCCAGCCTTGGCCTTCATCATCCCGCGCAGCACCAGGCGCGACAGGCGGCCGACGGCGGTCAGGTTGGTGGCGATCACGCCGTCCCACTCGTCGTCCTTCATGCGCATGGCCAGGTTGTCTTGGGTAATGCCGGCATTGTTCACGAGGATCGACAGGCTGCCGAATTCCTTCTGCACATCCGCCACGACGGCTGCGCAGCGTTCGCTGTCGAGCACGTTCAGGACGACGCCCTTGCCGCCGAACGGCGCCAGGTAGTCCGAGATCGCCTGCGCGCCGGCATCGCTGGTGGCAGTGCCGACGACTTTCGCGCCCTGACGGGCCAGTTCGAGAGCGATGGCCTTGCCGATGCCGCGCGATGCGCCGCTGATCAGGGCGACTTGGTTTTCCAGATTCATGGTGGTCCTCTTGTTGGGGTTGTTGGTGCTGCGCCGGCGTTACGCGTTGAACGTGGCCAGCACGCGCTCGAGCGCGGCCTGGTCGACCAGCGCGTCGCCGACCAGCGCCGGATCGATCCGCTTGGCCATGCCCACCAGCGTCTTGCTCGGTGCGCATTCGATGACCTGGGTGACGCCGTCCTGCGCCATCTTCTGCATCGTCTCGACCCAGCGCACCGGACCGGCGGCCTGGCGCACCAGTGCATCCTTGATCTGTTCCGGATCGTTCAACACCACGACATCGACGTTGTTGATGACGGGGATCTGCGGCACGGCAAAGGTCAGCGTGCGCATGTACTCGCGCAGGCGGTCCGATGCAGGTTTGAGCAGCGACGAGTGGAACGGCGCCGAGACCGACAGCTTCATCGCGCGCTTGGCGCCCTTCGCCTTGGCGATCTCGCAGGCGCGCTCGACCGCCGCCGTGTGGCCGGCGATCACGATCTGGGTCGGTTCATTGAAGTTGACCGCTTCGACGACCTCGCCCTGCGCGGCTTCGGCGCAGACGGCGCGCACGTCGTCGGCTTGCAGGCCGAGAATGACGGCCATGCCGCCCTGCCCGACCGGCACCGCGTCCTGCATCGACTGCGCGCGAAAGCGCACCAGCGGCACAGCGTCGGCAAACGGGATCACGCCAGCGGCGACCAGCGCCGAGTATTCGCCCAGGCTGTGGCCGGCGACAACGGACGGGATCGAACCACCGGCCGCGATCCAGGCGCGGTACACGGCCACGGCAGCGGTCAGCATGACCGGCTGGGTGTTGGTGGTGAGGTCGAGGTCTTCTTTCGGGCCGTCGGCGATCAGGCGCTGCAGATCAAAGCCAAGGGCGTCGGAAGCTTCCTGCACGGTCTGATCGACAACCGGGTTGCCGGCAAAACCGTTCAGCATGCCCACTGCCTGGGCGCCTTGTCCGGTAAACAGGAATGCGAAGTTGCTCATCGTGATAGTTCCGTAGTAATTGGTTCTTGGGAGTGCCGCCGGTGAGTGCGACGCGGTGTGCGACTCGTTACATACGCGCCAGCACGGCGCCCCAGGTAAAGCCACCGCCCACGCCTTCCATCAGCACGTTCTGGCCCGGCTGGATGCGGCCATCGCGCACCGCCTGGTCGAGCGCCAGCGGGATCGAAGCGGCCGAGGTATTGCCGTGCTCATTGACGGTGACGACCATTTTTTCCAGCGGCAGGCCAAGCTTCTTGGCAGTGCCGTTCATGATGCGAATATTGGCCTGGTGCGGCACCAGCCAGTCGATCTGGTCCGGCGTGACGCCGGCGGTATCGAGCACTTCGTGCGCAACTTTCTCGAGCACCGACACGGCCAGCTTGAACACGGCCGGGCCGTCCATGTGCAGGAAACCGCTGCCGGCAACCGCGCCGCCCGCCAGGTTGCCCGGGATCGACAGGATGTCGGCATGGCTGCCATCGGCGTGCAGCTTGGTGGCCAGGATGCCCGGCTCGTTCGACACTTCCAGCAGCACGGCGCCGGCACCATCGCCAAACAGCACGCAGGTGCCGCGGTCATTGAAGTCGACGATGCGCGAGAAAATTTCGGAGCCGATCACGAGCACGCGCTTGTGATTGCCGGCGCGGATGAACGCGTCGGCCGTCGACAGCGCATAGACGAAACCGCTGCAGACCGCCTGCACGTCGAAGGCGGCGCTGCCGTTGGCCATCCCCAGCTTTTGCTGGACGATGCAGGCCGTGCTCGGGAAGCTGCCGTGGAAATCGGGGGTGGAACTGGCGACGATGACAAGATCGATGTCGCCCGCCTCGCGGCCGGCCATCTCGAGCGCGCGGCGCGCGGCGTGCACGGCCAGATCGGACGAGAGTTCGTCGGCGGCGGCGAAGTGGCGCGCCTCGATGCCGCTGCGGGTAACAATCCATTCGTGCGACGTTTCGACACCTTGCGCAGCCAGCCGCGTGGCCAGCGCTTCATTGGTGACACGGTTGGCCGGCAGGTAGCTGCCGGTGCCGGTGATTTTGCTGTACAGGGTCATTGCTTCACCATCCGCTCGGTTATTGCGCCTGGCGCTCGATCGTGGACACGGGCTCGAGCACCGGCATGGGCGCTTCGGCAGCGCCCGTTGAATTCGGCATCAGCTCGGTAATTAGTGCCGACAACTGTTCTTGCACATTATTGTGCGCGGCCTCGTAAGCACGCTTGAGCGCCCATTCGAACGAATAGGCGTTGGCGCCGCCATGGCTCTTGAACACCAGGCCCTTCAGGCCCAGCAGACCGGCGCCATTGTAGCGCTCGGGATTGAGTTTCTTCATGGCCTTGCGTGCGAGCACGGCGCCGACCATCGACATGATGTCGGACTTGAACGTCGTTTTCATGAAGCGCGACAGGCCTTCGATCGCCTTGAGCATCACATTGCCGACGAAACCATCGCAGACGACGACGTCCACGGTGCCCTTGAAGATGTCATTGCCTTCGACGTTGCCGTAGAAATTGAGCTTGCCGCGCGCAGCATCGTCACGCAGCAGCACGCCGGTGGCCTTGACCACTTCATTGCCCTTGATGTCTTCGGTGCCCACATTGAGCAGGCCAATGGTCGGACGGGGAATGCCTTCGATCGCCGAGCACAGCACCGAGCCCATGATGGCGAACTGGTGCAGGTGATGCGGTTCGCAATCGACGTTCGCGCCCAGGTCCAGGATGTAGGTCGGGCCGTTCTTCTGGTTCGGCATGATCGAGCAGATCGCCGGACGGTCGACGCCGGGCATCGTCTTGAGCACGTAGCGCGAGACGGCCATCAGGGCGCCGGTATTGCCGGCCGAGACGCAGGCATTGGCGCTGCCGTCTTTCACCAGCTCGATCGCCACGCGCATCGACGAATCCTTCTTGCGGCGCAGGGCCACCTCGATCGGATCGTCCATCGCGACGACTTCGGACGCGTTCTTGATCGTGAGACGCGGCAATTTGTCGCCGTGGTGTTTCTTGAGTTCTGCGCGCAGCACCTCTTCGACGCCCACGAGCACGAGCTCGGCGTCATTCTGCTTCTTGAGGAACGAGATTGCTGCCGGAATGGTCACTGACGGGCCGTGATCGCCACCCATGCAGTCAATGGAAATTTTTATGGTCATGTATTGGGAATGCCGCGGCTCACACAGGACTGGCGGCCAGATGGGATCGATTCGTCGCCAGGAGGCGCACAGGATCCGCGCTGCTCAACATGACGGGGCGAAATGCATGCCCGTGATGCCAACAATGCCTGAGCAGATGCCAAAGAAAAAGCGGCGCCACGCAGATAACATACGTTGCGCCGCTTTCATGGTTCTAAAAGCCAGGACGTCGATTACTCGTCGTTTTTGGTCTTCAGAACTTTGCGACCACGGTAGAAACCGTTAGGGCTGATGTGGTGACGCAGGTGCGTTTCGCCGGTGGTCGGCTCGACTGCCAGGTTTGGTGCAACCAGGAAGTCGTGCGAACGGTGCATACCGCGCTTCGATGGGGATTTTTTATTCTGCTGAACAGCCATGATAACTCCTAATACTAAGTTCTAAAATTTTAACACATTCGACGTGCAACGATTTGCGCATCGAGTATCCCAGCAGCAATCTTCAAGGATGTCCCCCGGGATTGCCGACACGTTTCCGTCTACTTCTACTACCAATGCCATACTCGAGCGCTGCACGCGTCTGACACATTCTTTTTGCAAATTTTGGGCGACATGCTTTCTACGCTGCCGCCACCGTACTGCGAAACCGATCCTGCTGTATTTGGTACTACATCATTCTGTCTTGAGATTCTTGAGGCCGGCAAATGGCGACGGTTTCTCGTTCTTCAGGCTGTCCAGCAGCTTGTTTTCTGGGCAGACATCGTGCTTTGGCGACTGCGGCAACGCCAGCAGCGCTTCGTCTTCGAGCAACTGACGAATATCGCAGGTATGGCTGCCAACGATCACATCGATGCTGTCGTCGTCGAGAACGATCTCGATGGCATCGGCTTCTTCATCATCCTTGCCCAGCACCAGCATGGTCGACGAATCGATCTCGTAATCCATGGGCTGCAGGCAACGCTGGCATTCCAGCTTCACGTGACCGGCGACCTCGAGGGTCAGCGACGGATAACCGTGACGGGTTTGACCACCTTGCATCGTCCAGCGGATGTCGCCGCCTTTTTCGGAACTCTCTTCGGCCAGCCGGGTCATCTCGACCAGGGGCGTGCTGCCTTCACGAAAACCATCGCTCTTGCAAAACTCGAAGGCATCAATAATGAAAGCGCTCATTTAGAAAGTCGTCCCGGAAAACCTGCGATAATAGCAGGCTTTTCACCGCAGCGCCATGAAACTGTGGCTTCGCTGCCGATTTATCCCGAGGGCCGCATGCTACCAAGTTCCACCCCGCCCCGTCTGATCCTCGCCTCAAGCTCGGCCTATCGGCGCGAATTGCTGGGCCGGCTCGGCCTGCCGTTCGAGACCATCGCGCCCGATCTCGATGAAACCCCGCTGCCAGGTGAAACGCCGCCGGCAACCGCACTGCGCCTGGCGCGCGCCAAGGCGGAGGCTGTGGCACGCCTGCACCCGGGCGCACTCGTAATCGGCTCCGACCAGGTTGCCACGCTCGACGATCTGCAGATCGGCAAGCCGGGCGACCATGCGCGCGCGCTGGCGCAATTGCAATTGATGCGTGGCCGTGAAGTCGTGTTCCATACGGCCTTGTGCCTGTGGGACGGGCGCGCTGCCGACCCCGCCGCCGCCGCCGCCCAGGTCGACAATGTGCAGGTCCGCGTGCGCTTTCGCGACCTGCCGGACGCTGAACTCGACGCCTATCTGCGCATCGAACAGCCGTACGACTGCGCCGGCAGCGCCAAGAACGAAGGCCTGGGCATTGCCCTGATCGACCACATCCACTCGCTTGATCCGACCGCCCTCACCGGCTTGCCGCTCATCGCCCTGACCGGCATGCTGCGGCGCGTCGGCGTGCGCTTCTTCGGCACCTGACCACTTACCTGAAACGACCCATGTCCGGCACCCTGTACCTGATTCCCAATACCCTCGGCCCACTCGACGCCGCGCCCGGCTGCCTGAACGGCCTGCTGCCGACGCAGGTGCAGGCATTGACCAGCACGCTCGATTATTTCGTAGCCGAAAACGCCAAGACGGCGCGCGCGTTCCTGAAACTGATCGCCATCGACCATCCGCTGGCCAAGCCGCTGCAGGAAATCGAGATCGCCGAACTGAACGTGAACACGCCAGCCGCCGCGCTGACGCAATTGCTGGCGCCGCTGCTGGCGGGCCGCGATGCGGGCCTGGTGTCAGAGGCCGGCGTGCCAGCCGTGGCCGACCCGGGCGCCGACCTCGTGCGCCTGGCGCATCAGCACGGGATTGCCGTGCGGCCGCTGGTCGGCCCGTCGTCGCTGCTGCTCGCCGTCATGGCCAGCGGTTTGAACGGCCAGAGTTTTGCGTTCAACGGCTATCTGCCCACCGATGCGGCGCTGCGCACGAAGCGCATCCGCGAGCTGGAAACCCGCTCACGCGGCGAGCGCCAGACGCAGCTGTTCATCGAAACGCCGTATCGCAATGGCGCGATGCTCGAGGCGCTGGTGGCGGGCTGCCAGCCGGGCACGCTGGTGTGCGTGGCCACCGACCTGTCGCTGCCGAGCGAGTCGGTGCGCACCATGACGGCGGCGAAATGGAAGGCGGCGTTGGGGGCGAACAAGGGGCCGGACTTCCACAAGAAGCCGACCGTGTTCCTGCTGCTGGGGCAATAAAGGATCGGTCGGACTTTAGCGCACGTCGTGGGTCAGCTCGCGGACCCAGTCGAACGCGGCCAGTTCGATCTCGCGTACCTCGGGCACCGTCAACCCGATCTTCTTGAGTTCGGCATTGAGCTTGCGGCCGCCGACGGCCGTTTCGAGCAGCTCGGCGATGCGCAGCATCGTGCCGAAGTCGCCATCGCGGTCGATCAGCGCGTCGCGTACGTCATGCGCTACCTCGACGTGCACGAGTATCTCGGCCATCCGCACCGAGAACAGCGCTTCGGCCAGCGACATGATGCCAACAGTAAAGGCGCGGTCGGCGCTGGCCGTGTCGCCAGGGCGCACGCGCAGCGTCATCAGTTCGAGCAATTTGCCGCGCGTGGTGGCCAGTTGCAGCAACGGCGAGTGCAGCGAGACTTGCGCGCCCGCGGCAGTATAGAGCAGAATCTGCAGCCAGCGACCCAGCTGGCGACGGCCCAGCACCGCCAAAGCCTGCGACAGCGATTCGATACGCGGACCCGGCACAGCGCGGCTGTTGACCAGGCGCAGCAGGTTCAGGCTGACCAGCGCGTCGCGCTTGACGGCCGTCTCGATAGTCTGGTTGTCGGCGTTGGAATTGACCAGCTCCAGCAAGCGCAGCAGCACCACTTCGGTTGGGGCGATCTTGCGGCCACTAAGGATCACGGGCCGCGCAAAGTAATAGCCCTGGAAGTATTCGAAACCGAGTTCCATGCACAGCTTGAACTCTTCGATCGTCTCGACTTTTTCAGCCAGCAGGCGTTTACCGGTCTTTTTCAGCGACGCGACCAGACCGCCCAGGGCGTCCGGCGCCACGCCCTTGATATCGACCTTGATGATGTCGATCAGCGAGATCAGCTGATCGAGTTCGGGCGAATGTTCGATGACGTCGTCGACGGCGAACTTGAAGCCGAGGTTTTTGAGTTCGTCCACCCGCGCCAGCAACTCCGGCGTCGGCTTGACGGTTTCCAGGATTTCGAGAATGACTTTATGCGGCTGCAGGAAGCGCACGAAGTCGCTCATCAGGACGACGGCGTCGACATTCACAAAAGCCAGCTGATCGCCCACCACCTGCTCCATGCCAAGCTGGGACGCATGCGAAATGACGGCCGCCGTCGCGGCGGCGCCGTCAGTCAGCTTGGCGTCTTCGTCCTCGCCGGCAGCACGAAACAGCAGCTCGAACGCCAGCAATTGCTGGTCGCGCCCGAGAATGGGTTGCCGTGCGAGGAAAAAATCGTCAGACGGCACCAAGACCGCTGCCGTTGCATCAGCATGCATTGAAATATTACTCCTGGAAACTGTCGCGGCGGATCGCGGCGCGCTGGCGGCACGCACCCGCGCGCCACCTGCACCGACTATACTACAAAAACATCAATCTTAGCATTTCGACATCAAATCGAACGCTAGCTGCGACCGCCACCCTGGCGGGTGCGGCCCGTGCGTGGTGCACCCGGCGTCGCCGGGCGATCGCCACCGGTGCGGGGTGCACGCGGCGCGGCAGCATCCGACGCCGCGCGCGATGGGGCGCCGGGAGCACGGGGCGCGCGAGGTGCAGCAGTCTTTGGCGCACTCGAGCGCGGCGGCGCACCCGGCCGGCCAGCATCCTGCGTCGGACGGCCCGTGCCCTGCGTCGGACGGCCCGCGCCGGTGCCGGTACCTGTGCGCGATGGCTTGACCGGTGCTGCCGGCTCGTCGCCTTCGCGCGGCATCACCTGGCCCGGCAGGCGCAGACTGCCCTTGCCCGACAACGGGCTGGCGCGGCGCGCATTGCCGATCGGCTGGCGCGGCAGGCCGGCGGCGCCATCGGTGCGGCTGGCGCTGCGACCGAGAGCCGTGCCCGTGACCTGGGTGCCTTTTTCGATCGTGAAGCGTGCGCCGGCGTCCTTGCCCAGCACGCGCACCAGATACGGCAACACTTCGCCCAGGATTGGCTCCAGCGTGTACGGCGGGTTCAGGATGAACATGCCGGAGCTGTGCAGGCCGGTACCGTCGGGGGTCGGGGTCTGGATCGTGAGCGTAACGTTCAGCCATTCCTTGGCCGGCACGCGCTTCAGGCGATCGGCGAACTGGCGCGATTCCATGCGCTGGAGTACCGGATACCAGACAGCGTAGATGCCGCTCGGGAAGCGCAGCAGCGCGTCGTCGAGTGCTTCTTTCACACGCTTGTAGTCATCCTTGACTTCGTATGGCGGGTCGATCAGCACCAGCGCGCGGCGCGACGGTGGCGGCAGCAAGGCCTTCATGCTGTCGAAGCCGTCGCCCCGGTCGATCATCACGCGGCGGCCGCGCGAGCGCTCGCCCTGCTCCGCCTTGTGCGCGTCGAGCTTGCGGAAGTTATCGGCCAGGATCTTGCAATCGGCCGGGTGCAGCTCGAACAGGCGCAGGCGGTCCTGCTCGCGCGCCATTTGCTCGGCGACATACGGCGAACCCGGGTAATAGCGCATCTTGCCGCTCGGGTTCATGCTCTTGATCAGATCGAGGTATTCCTTGAGGGGTGCCGGAACGTCAGTGAGCGCCCACAGCGGGCCGATGCCGGTATCGAATTCGGCGGTCTTGGTCGACTGGAAACTGTCGAGTGCGTACACGCCGGCGCCCGAGTGGGTATCGATATAGGTATAAGCGGCATCCTTCTGGTTCATGTACTGGTGCAGTTGCACCTGGATGAAGTGCTTGAGGACATCGGCGTGGTTACCCGCGTGGAAGGCGTGGCGGTAGCTCAACATAAGCTGGAATTCCTAAAAGTGACGTTGCCGCGCGAAACTGGCGGCGATATTAGGCGCCATTATCCACTACAACCGGGCCCGGCTGGGAATCGGTGCGATCTGCGATCGACATAAAAGGCGCAGTCAGCGTTATCTGTTGATGACTGCGATAGCGACACTAAGCAATTGTTCTGGCGAAGTAACCCGCTCACCATCCAGCGCCCAGCGCCAGCCCAGGTAGTTAAGCAGGTAGCGCGACGCCACGCCATGAAAGCCCTGCAGCCAAGCCTTGAAGCGCTGATGGTAAGCGTTGACGTTCTGCACATGGATGGCAAGGTTGCCCAGCCGTCTCGCACGCACCCCAGCGTGCAGGTTGACCGCCTCGTGCGCGATCCTGTGCTTGCGTGCAAAGGCGCGGTAAGCGGGATGGCCGTCACTGACCAGCAACGCCTGCCGGTTGAGCCTGGGCAGCAAATCACGGTCGAGTTGCGCAGCCGTGAGCGCTCCGCGGCCGGTCACGGCATCAATGGTGCGCCCCTCGCGGTCGCGCGCAACCAGGATGCAGTCCAATTCATTGGAAATGCCCCGCTTGGCAGCGCGGCCGCCCCGGCAGCGCGGTGGCCGATCGATCGTGCGCGAACCTTTTTGAGACTCGAGCATAAATGTTTCGTCAGCTTCGACGATGCCGTTGAGCGCTGCGGGTCGATCGAGTTTGACCCAGTGCAGAAAGCGGTGGCGCCATCGAAAGGCCGTGTTGCGGTGTACCTCGATGCGGTCTGCCGCCTTGCGCACGGGCAGTGAATCGAGCAGTGCCTTCGAATACGCGAGCCATTTGGACTTGAGCCTGAGCCGCGCCAGTGGCGTGCCGGTGAGGTCGTTAAAGGTGCGCCCACAAGCGCAGCATCGGTAGCGCTGCAAGTCGTTGGCGAACCCGTGCCGATAGCAGCGCTCGTTACCGCATCTGGGGCAGCAGCGGCCTGGCGCTCTAGCCTCGGTAATTAGCGTTACCACCTGATCGAGCCCGGCGGCAGGATGCAGGGCATCGAGCACTTGCCGCCGCTGCGGTTGGTTCAGCGAAGGCAGTTTTGCGAACCAACCTTTGAAACGTGGCGCTTTCATAATCGACTCCTGTCGCTGGCGACAGGGGTTGGACCACTGGACTGCTCGTCAGTTCAAAGCTAGTCTCTATTTAACGCTGACTGCGCCACATAAAAAAGGCCGCAACCCTCGTGAGGTTGCGGCCAGCGCGCCATCAATGTGCTTGTCAGGCGACTTTCTTTTCTTCGAAGAACTGCTCATCTTCGGTCGAGCCGTGCAGCGCCGTGGTCGAGCTCTGGCCCTGCTGGATGGCCTGGGTCACGGCGTCGAAGTAGCCGGTGCCCACTTCGCGCTGGTGCTTGACGGCGGTGAACCCTTTTTCGGCAGCAGCGAACTCGGCTTCTTGCAGCTCGACGAAGGCCGACATGCCGGTGCGGGCGTAGCCATGGGCCAGGTTGAACATGCCGTAATTGAGCGAGTGGAAGCCGGCCAGCGTGATGAACTGGAACTTGTAGCCCATCGCGCCCAGCTCACGCTGGAACTTGGCGATGGTGGCGTCGTCCAGGTTCTTTTTCCAGTTGAACGACGGCGAACAGTTATAGGCCAGCATCTTGCCCGGGAACTTGGCGTGGATCGCGTCGGCAAAGCGGCGTGCGAACTCGAGGTCGGGCTTGCCGGTTTCGCACCAGACCAGGTCAGCGAACGGTGCGTAGGCCAGGCCGCGCGAAATCGCTTGCTCGACGCCTGGCTGGACCCGGAAGAAGCCCTCGACCGTGCGCTCGCCGGTGCAGAATTCCTTGTCATTGGCGTCGACGTCGGACGTGAGCAGGTCGGCCGCTTCGGCGTCGGTGCGGGCGATGACGAGCGTCGTGGTGCCCATCACGTCGGCTGCCAGGCGGGCCGCGTTGAGTTTCTCGATGGCTTCGCGGGTGGGCACCAGCACCTTGCCGCCCATGTGGCCACATTTCTTGACCGACGCCAGCTGATCCTCGAAGTGCACGCCCGATGCGCCGGCTTCGATCATCGACTTCATCAGCTCGTAGGCATTGAGCACGCCGCCGAAACCGGCTTCGGCATCGGCCACGATCGGGGCGAAGTAATCGATGTCGTCCTTGCCTTCCGACCATTGGATCTGGTCGGCGCGCTGGAACGTGTTGTTAATGCGGCGCACGACCAGCGGCACCGAGTTGGCCGGATACAGCGACTGGTCCGGATACATTTCGCCGGCGGCGTTGGCGTCGCCCGCCACTTGCCAGCCCGACAGGTAGATCGCCTTCAGGCCCGCTTTCACCTGCTGCATGGCCTGGTTGCCGGTCAGCGCGCCCAGGGCGTTCACATACGGCTCATCATTGACCAGGCTCCACAGCTTCTCGGCGCCGCGCTTGGCCAGCGTGTGCTCGATGCGCACCGAACCACGCAGACGGACCACGTCGGCGGCGGTGTAATTGCGCACGACGCCTTTCCAGCGTGGATTGGTGTCCCAGTCTTGCTGCAGTTCGGCGATTTGCTGTTCACGGGTAGTCATGGTGTGTTCTCCTGAAGGGTGGTAAGACGTTTGATCAACTTTGCGAATCCGTTGAGACAATCATAAAGCCGTTTGTGCGTGGCACCATCAGTCTTCTATAAGACATACGACCAAAATAATTTCTATCAATATCAATGGCTTGCATTTCGCATATCATGATGCGGAATGAAATTTCTCACGATGGTAAGGAATCGCATCGCCAACATGCTGCGCATTCCGCATTGCACGACGATCATTTCGCATCCTGAAATATGGCGTCTTATTTCCCGTCAAGAAACGACAAAGGGCGCGGCAATTGCCGCGCCCTTTTCATTTCGACCGAACCGGCTTACTTCGCCAGCTCGACCGTCTGCTCACCAAAGGTCAGCTCGCCACCCCGTACCCGGACCGGAATCACATCCTTCGGTCCGAAGCGGCCCGACAGGATCGCTTTCGACAACGGATTTTCGATCTGCTGCTGGATCGCGCGCTTGAGCGGCCTTGCGCCGTACACCGGGTCATATCCTGCTTCGGCAATCTTCTGCAGCGCCTCTTCGTCGATGTCGAGCGTCATGTCCATCTTGGCCAGGCGCGCTTCCAGGATCTGCAGCTGGATGCGGGCAATGGCGCCGATGTTCTTCTCGTCCAGCGCATGGAACACGACGATCTCGTCGATACGGTTGATGAACTCGGGACGGAAGTGCCCGCGCACCTCGGCCATCACCGCCATCTTCACGACGGCCGGCTCATCACTCTCCATCGCCTGGATCCGGTGCGAACCCAGGTTCGAGGTCATCACGATCACCGTGTTCTTGAAGTCGACCGTGCGACCCTGGCCATCGGTCATGCGGCCATCGTCCAGCACCTGCAGCAGCACATTGAACACGTCCGGGTGCGCCTTTTCGATCTCGTCGAGCAGGATCACGCTGTACGGTTTGCGCCGCACGGCTTCGGTCAGGTAACCGCCCTCTTCATAGCCCACATACCCCGGCGGCGCGCCGATCAGGCGGGCAACCGAATGCTTCTCCATGAATTCGCTCATGTCGATGCGGATCATCGCGTCCTGCGTATCGAACAGGAAACCGGCCAGCGCCTTGCACAACTCGGTTTTACCGACACCGGTTGGGCCCAGGAACATGAACGAACCATACGGGCGATCCGGGTCGGACAGGCCGGCGCGCGAACGGCGGATCGCGTCCGACACCGCTTCGATGGCTTCGTCCTGGCCCACGACGCGTTTGTGCAGCTCGTCCTCGATGTGCAGCAGCTTGTCACGCTCGCCCTGCAGCATGCGCGTGACGGGGATGCCGGTCGCGCGCGAGACCACTTCGGCAATTTCCTCGGCCCCGACCTGCGTACGCAGGAGCTTGGGCTTCTGGCCATCGAGCTCGGCGCGCGCGGTGCTCGCTTCAGCCTCGCGCAACTGCGCTTCGAGTTCCGGCAGGCGGCCATACTGCAGCTCGGATGCCTGCTGCCAGTTGCTCTGGCGGCGCGCTTCTTCCATCTGGTAGCGGATGCGCTCGATCTCTTCCTTGATGTGCGTGGTGCCCTGCACCGCTGCTTTCTCGGCTTTCAGGATTTCTTCGAAGTCGTTGTACTCGCGTTCCAGGCGCGTGATTTCATCGCCCAGCAGCTCGAGGCGGCGCTGCGACGCTTCGTCGGTTTCGCGGCGCACGGCTTCGCGCTCGATCTTCAGCTGGATCATGCGCCGCTCGAGGCGGTCCATGACTTCGGGCTTCGAATCGATTTCGATCTTGATCTTGGCCGCCGCCTCGTCGATCAGATCGATCGCCTTGTCGGGCAGGAAGCGGTCGGTGATGTAGCGGTGCGACAGCTCGGCCGCCGCGATGATTGCCGCGTCGGTGATGTCGACCTGGTGGTGCAGTTCGTATTTCTCCTGCAGCCCGCGCAGGATGGCAATCGTCGCCTCGACACTTGGCTCGTCGACGATGATTTTCTGGAAGCGGCGCTCGAGCGCGGCATCCTTTTCGACATACTTGCGGTACTCGTCGAGCGTGGTCGCGCCGACGCAGTGCAGCTCACCGCGCGCCAGCGCCGGCTTGAGCATATTGCCGGCATCCATCGCGCCTTCGGCCTTGCCGGCGCCGACCATCGTGTGCAGCTCGTCGATGAAGACGATCGTCTGGCCTTCGTCTTGCGCCAGCTCCTTCAGCACGCTTTTCAGGCGTTCTTCGAATTCGCCGCGGAACTTTGCGCCGGCCAGGAGCGACGCCATGTCGAGCGACAGCACGCGCTTGCCCTTGAGCGAATCGGGCACTTCGCCGTTGACGATGCGCTGCGCCAGGCCTTCGACGATGGCCGTCTTGCCCACGCCCGGTTCGCCGATCAGCACGGGGTTGTTCTTGCTGCGA
Organism: Oxalobacteraceae sp. CFBP 13730; assembly: GCA_014841835.1. GTDB lineage: Bacteria > Pseudomonadota > Gammaproteobacteria > Burkholderiales > Burkholderiaceae_D > Telluria. The sequence goes on from JACYUQ010000002.1 coordinate 1,163,412, forward strand.
CGCTGCAGTACCTGAATCGCGCGGCGGATTTCATCGTCGCGGCCGATCACCGGATCGAGCTTGCCGGCGCGGGCGCGCTCGGTCAGGTCGAGTGTGTATTTCTTGAGCGACTCGCGCTGGCCCTCGGCTTCGGGCGAATTGACGCTTTCACCACCGCGCACGGCCTGGATCGCCGACTCGAGCGACTTCTTCGCCAGGCCGTTTTCACGCGCCAGGCGGCCGGCGTCGGACTTGTCTTCCAGCAGCGCCAGCAGGATCATTTCAGACGAGACGAAGCCGTCGCCGCGCTTTTGCGCTTCGCGATCGGCCAGGTTCAACAGGCCCATCAGGTCGCGCCCGACCTGGACGTTGCCGCCGGTACCCGTGACTTTCGGCTGACGCTCGAGCGACGCCTTCAGCGCATTGGACAGCGCACCGACGTTCACGCCGGCGCGCTGCAGCAGCGAGCGCGCACTGCCGTCGTCCTGGTTCAACAGCGCCACCAGCAGGTGGACCGTTTCAATGTATTGGTTGTCGTTGCCGACCGCCAGGCTCTGGGCATCCGCCAGCGCTTCCTGGAGCTTGGTCGTCAATTTATCTTGTCGCATGGTCTGACTCCTGAGTTTGTTCTTGGTTGCGATACAAGATTGGGATGACGGGATGCATTTCAAGCACCCCGTCGGGTCTGACGTAAGAAAAACACCTACAAATAGAATGGGGCTTAACTGTCGGACAACCTCGACTCGGGTGCTGGCCCGGCCGCCTGCAGATCGCGCACGTTCTTTTGAACGGCAACCACAGCAAACAGCGACAGTGCAAACGACATCGCATAGAAGCCCTTTTCGCTCAGCGCCAGCGTGGCGTTGACAAGACCAATGCCCAGCAGCCCGATGGATGCTGCCAGCGAGAACCAGCACAACGACGAATACAGCCCCGTGACCGGCAAGCCTTCCGCACGGTCGCGCACCGTTTTTTGCAGGGAAATGGCAGCGAACAGGCCGTACAGCAGCAGCACGAGGTAATAGCCTTTTTCATTCAGCTGCATCTGGGCGTTCCAGAGGCCGATCAGATAAGCGGCCATGCCGATGATGAGCGCGCCCCAGGAGGCGCCGACGAAGGCCGCGGTCGGCCGGTAATTGGTATTCATGATCGAGCTCCTGTGCATTTACTGGACGGAAACTTTAGCATGCTTCAATCGGGCCATTTGTGCGTTGTCAGGCAAACCCGCCCCGCCCCGCCGACTTTACCCGCGCAGGGTACGCAGCAGTGCGAAACCGGCCATGCAGCACAGCAGCGAGCCGATCAGGTGCAACGCCGTGTGGGCGAGCGCCCAGCCGATGTCGCCGCGCTGCAGCAGCGTCATCGATTCGCCACTAAAACTGGAGAAGGTCGTCAGGCCACCGAGGAAACCGGTAATGATGAACAGGCGCCAGTGCGGCGCCAGCCCGGGCTGGTCGGCAAAGAACGCGAGCGCGCACCCGATCAGGAAGCCACCGAGCAGGTTGGCCGCCAGGGTGCCGATCTGGACAAAGCCGTGCAGGCTGCCGAGCCACAGGCCCAGGCCCCAGCGCAGCCAGGCGCCAATGGCGGCGCCGAGCCCGACCGCGAGAAAACTCAGCGGGCTTGCCATCGCGCCCGCGCAGTATCGTCCGTCACGCGCGCGTCGACCCAGCGCGCGCCGTCCGGCGTGTCTTCCTTCTTCCAGAATGGCGCTTCCGTCTTCAGGTAATCCATGATGAATTCGCAGGCCGCGAATGCATCGCCCCGGTGCGCGGCGGTGACGGCCACCAGCACGATCTGATCGAGCGGCAGCAGCGGCCCCACGCGGTGGATCACCAAGGTAGCGAACAGCGGCCAGCGCGCGGCAGCCTGGGCGGCAATGTCGTCGAGCGCTTTCTCGGTCATGCCGGGATAGTGCTCGAGTTCCATCGCGGCGACCTGCGCGCCATCGTTCAGGTCGCGCACGGTACCGACGAACGTCACGACGGCGCCGACCCGGGCATCGTTTTCGCGCAGGCGCGCGACCTCGAGGCCGAGGTCGAAGTCGCCGGTTTGCACACGCACGTGGTTCATGATGCGTCCTTCGGCTGACGTAGCATCAGGCACTCGATGCGCGTTTCAGTGCGGACGTCGGCCAGTGCGGGCAGCGCCAGCAGGGCGCGCAGTTCGGCCGCGTTGCCGCCCGGCTTCTGGCCCGACTTGAGAGAACTTTGCAGCACCTCGACCTGCAGGCGCAGGCGGTCGCGTGCAAACTCGGCGCCGCTGTCGATGCCGGCCGCAATCTCCAGGCGCAGCAGATCGTTCAGCAGGCGCGGCTGGTTTTCGTGGAGCTGGCGCGCATACGCGGCGCGATCGCCTTCGAGCGCCGCCAGCGCCGCGTCAAAACGCTTCTGCAGGATTGGCTCGTAGCCCCCGTCAACCGGCGCCAGTGCCGCCCAGCGGGCACGCCAGTCGTCACCCTGCGTGTGGGTGCCGGCATTGCTGTCCGGATTGGCGAGCGCTGTTTCGAGCGCCTGGATCAGGCGCAGCTTGTCACGCACGACGCCGGCCAGGACCGTGTCGGCGGCGCGCCGTACCTGCGCCACCTGGGCCTGCACCTGGGCCACGGCGGCCTGGTAACGCCCTTCGATGCGCGCTTCGTGGGCGCGCGGCACCGGGCCGATTGCCTGCCATTCGGCGGCCGCTTCGCGCAGCATCCTGGCGACGTTGGACGGCGTGGCATCACCTGCGGCCGCTTCAAGGCGCGCGCACAGCGCTTCCTTGGCCGCTTCGTGGGTACGGCGTTCGCTGTCGGCCGCATGCGCATGCTCCTTGCGGGCCGCGAACAGCGCGTCGCAGGCAGTGCGGAAACGCTGCCACAGCGCCTGCTCAGCCTTGCGTTCGAGCGGCAGCGCGCGCGCATGTTCTTGCCAGCGGCTCTGCAACTCGCGCAGCATGTCGACCGCGTGCCGTTCGTTCGGATCGAGCTTGTGGACTTCTTCGATCAGTTGCTCGCGCACGGCCACTTCGACCTTGCGCTGGTTTTCCAACGGGCGCTGCAGCGTGGTCAGCGCCTCGGCGAACAGGCCGTCCAGACGTTTCTTTTCCTTGCGGTCGACCGCACCCAGGTGGCTCCAGGCCGTACGGAGGCGCTGGACGGTGGCCGACACATGCTTCCAGTCGGCGTTGTCCTGCTGCAGGTTGGCGATCTCGGCCTGGGCTTCGTCGACCAGCGCCTGACCACGCGCGGCATTCGCGTGGCGCTCGTCGGCCAGCTGGCGGAAATGCGCGGCGGCCGGCGCGTAGGCAGCGCTGCAGGCGGCGTCGAAGCGCTCCCACAGACTGCGCGGCGCCGGGCCGGACAAGGTGTCGAGCGCCTTCCAGCGCTCGCGCATGCTGCCGACTTTCTTGGCCAGTTCGCCCATTGCCAGGTTCTGCGTGGTCAGCGTCTCGACCGTCTTGATCAGTTCTTCGCGCGACACGTTGCCGCCCCAGCGCGCCCAGTCCGACAAGCGCTTCAGGTCGGCGCGCAGATGGTTCAGCTGCTCGAGCTGGGCGCTCGTCAGGCGCACGCCCTTGTCCTTGGCTTCCTTCAGTGACTTGTCGATTTCGGCGGCGGTGCCGAGCGAGCCCTGCTGCAGGGCAGCTTCGAGCGCCTCCAGCTGGTCGAGGAAGGCCTGGTCGGCGCCCTTGTCTTTGGCAGGCGCGCTGCCGTTGTCAGCTGGCGCTGCACCCGGGACTGTCGTCGGGACGGCTTTCGGCTTGCGGATCGCTTGCGGGAACGACGCGAGCAAGGCGTCGAAACGCGCTTGCAGCGCTTCAGTAGCGGCGGCGTTGGCAGGCATGGCCGGCAGGCGCTGCCAGTCGCGGCGCAGTGCATCCGGTGTCAATTCTTCTTGCGGCTGGGCTTCCCATGCGGTCAGTGCCGCGTCACGGGCGGCCAGCGCTGCGGCATCCTTCTCGGCGGTGGCCAGACTGGCCGTCAGGCGTGCCAGTTCATTGCTCACCTCGCCGACCAGCGCGCGTGGCAGCGATGCGTGGCCGGGGTCGGCCAGTGCCGCTGCCTGTTCCTGCTGCAGGCGGGCCAGCGTTTCGCCCAGCGCAGCGGCGTTCAGCCCCTGCCCGTCGAGCTGGCGCAGCGCGGTCAGGCGATCGATCATGGCGCGCTGCAACTGCACCTGCGCTTCGAGGCGGGCCCCAAGCTGGGCGCGCACGGCCGCGAAGTCAGCAGCAAGCTCTGGCGCGCGGATGACCGACCATTTGCGGTCGAGTTCGCCAACGTGGTTGGGCGTGAGCAACACGTCGGCCAGCATGGTGCGCGCCTGCGCCAGGGTGTCTTCACCACGGCGCAGTTCGGCTTCGTGATGGCGGATCGCGTCGAGTCGGCCATGCACGAGCTTGGCAACGCGGCGATCGACATTGCGCATCGCGCCATAGACGCGCTCGAGGTGCTCTCGGCCATGGAGCAGCTCGGCGGCGGCCAGGCGCAATTCGGAAAACGGGGATTGCAGGATGAACTCGGCAGCAGCGGCTTCGTCGCTGCCAAGCGCCTTGAGCTGCTCGGCCTGGCGCTCGCGGGCACTGGCCACGGCGGCGCGTGCCTCGACGGCCTGAGCTGCAGCCTGGTTGGCTGCCTGCTCTGCAGCAGCAAGCGCTGCCGCCTTGGCCTTGTTGTTGGCCTTGCTACCGGTCTTGCCAACGACTGGCTGGGCTGCGCCCGATTTCGCCGGGGCCGGCTTGGCGGCGCTCTGCTGCTCGCCGGACGCGGCCGGCTTACTGCCTTGCCGCTTGAAGAGAAAATCGAACATAGAAAATTCGCACCGCTAAAACTGCCATCATAGCAAAGAACATGGCGTCAACCGGTGCGCACGGCCTGCTGCGGCGGCTAATTCACGATGGGCGCGACGGGCGGCGAGACGGCCGATTTCCTGACTGAAACTTCTGGGCCTGCGATGCCCCGCACTACGCCGCGCCCGGCGTCGCGGTGTTCGTTCTGCACCGTGTCATGGGCCAGCATCTGGTTGGCAATCGTGAACCAGTGGTCGCCGCAGATCAATGTGCGCGCCAGTGGCAGCAACTCGCGCTCCTCGCGTTCGAGGCGCTCGAGGAGTAGTTCGCAGCATTCTTCGAGCGCGCCCAGACACCCGGGATCGCCATCGGCAGCAGCGGCCTGGGCCGCCATGCGCGCGGCGTGCGCACGCCGGCTCAGCGCATCGAGTTCGGCCAGCAACGCGCCGGCATCGGCCCCACGCCGGCGCAGCGCCGGCAGCACGAACTTGTCGAGTTTACGCCACTGGCAGGCGTCACTGACCTGGCGCAGCGCCGCGCAGGCTGCCTCGTACTGATGCGCCGCCGGGGGTTCGCCCCACCAGGCGGCAGGTCGCCAGCGGTCGAGCAGCGCCTGCAGATCGACGCGTGCCCGGGCCTGTTCAACGGACAGTGCTACCAGCGTGTAGGTGGAAGTCAGCATGATGTCTCCTCTCGGTGCGCCGCCAGCGCGCATGGCGAGGCCATGCCGGATCGGCTGGGGATGCGGATATCGGGGTAGCCGGCGATGGATTTTGTAGTAGTAGCCGGCGACAAGAACTAGCTAGTGTAAAGACACGGTCCTGGTCAGGTTTGATGTTCGTCAAATGCGATTTGACAACAAGAGCGGGGTCAGGCACGACGAATTTCCCCACACAACATGCTCGCTAGATGGTATTGCACGGCGCGCCACGACCGGTCGCCGGCTGCGTTATAGTAGGCCCCGATTTCGGCTTTCCCAACGGTAGAACTCCCCATGCGGCTGCTGCACACCTCCGACTGGCATCTTGGCCAGACCCTGCACAATTTCGACCGTATCCACGAACACCAGCGCTTCCTCGACTGGCTGGTCGGGACGCTGGATGACGAGCGCATCGACGTGCTGCTGATCGCCGGCGATATTTTCGATAATGCCAATCCGTCCTCGGCCGCCCACCGCCAGCTGTACCGCTTCCTGCAGCAGGCCCGCAGCCGCGTGCCCCATCTGCAGGTGGTGGTCATCGCGGGCAACCACGATTCCGCCGGCCGCCTGGAAGCGCCCACGCCACTGCTCGAAGCCTACGGCACGATTGTCGTCGGCAACGTCCTGCGCAGCAGCGATGGCGAGGTCGACCTCGACCGGCTGCTGGTGCCGCTGCATGACCGTGACGGCAAGGTGGCTGCCTGGTGCCTGGCCGTGCCGTTCCTGCGCCCCGGCGACGTGCCGCGCCTGCGTGCCGCCGCGGGCGATGGGGCCAGCGATGCGCCTGGCCTCGATCCCTATCTGCAGGGCACCACCCTGCTGTACCGCCAGGCGTATGCGCTGGCGCGTGAGCGCGCCACGGACGGCCAGGCCATCATCGCCATGGGCCACTGCCATATGGTCGACGGCCAGGCGTCGCTCGACTCCGAGCGCCGCATCGTCATCGGCGGCACCGAGGCGCTGCCCAGCAGCATGTTCGATCCGGGCATCGCCTACGCGGCGCTGGGTCACCTGCATCTGGCCCAGAAGGTTGGCGGGCGCGAGAACGTGCGCTACAGCGGCAGCCCGCTGCCGCTGTCGTTTTCCGAAGTCAATTACCAGCACCAGGTGCTGCGGATCGACCTGGAAGGGGATCGTGCCGTGGACATCACGCCGCTGTTCGTGCCCCGCGCGGTGGCCTTGCTGCGGGTGCCGGCCAAGCCTGCGCCGCTCGACGAGGCGCTGGCGGCGCTCGAGGCGCTCGAACTGGATCCCGACCTGCCGCAGCATGCCTGGCCCTTTCTCGAAGTCAGGGTGCTGCTCGATGGCCCGGAACCGGGCTTGCGCGCACGCATCGAGGCGGTACTGGCCGGCAAGCCCGTGCGCCTGGCAAAGATCGAACCGACCCGCAAGCACGTGGCCGTCGACGATACCGAACTCGCGCTGAGCCTGGACCAACTGGCGCAGCTGCAGCCGGACGATGTGTTCCGCCGCCTGTGGCTGCAGAAATACGGCGCCGAGGCGCCGCCCGAGCAGATCGCGTCGTTTGCCGAACTGTTCCATGCGGTGGAGGGCGAGCCGCGATGAAGATCCTGCGCATCAGCGGCAAGAACCTCGCTTCGCTGGCGGGCGAATTCGCCATCGATTTCGAATCCGAGCCGCTTGCCTCCGCCGGCCTGTTTGCCATCAGCGGGCCGACCGGCGCCGGCAAGAGCACCCTGCTCGACGCGCTGTGCCTGGCGCTGTATGGCGACACGCCACGCCTGCTGATACGATCGAGCACGCGCCTGCCCGATGTGGGCGAAGAAACGGTGACCGCGCAGGATGCCCGCACGCTGCTGCGCCGGGGCGCCGCCGAAGGCTGGGCCGAGGTCGACTTCTTGGGCAGCGACGACCGCCGCTACCGCGCCCGCTGGGCCGTGCGGCGCTCGCGCAACAAGCCGAACGGCGCCCTGCAGCCGGTCAAGATTTCGCTGAACCGGCTGCCCGAACTGATTCCCGTGGGCGGCACCAATACGGAGGCCGCGGCAGAGATCGTGCAACGCATCGGCCTGTCGTTCGAACAGTTCACGCGCGCCGTGCTGCTGGCCCAGAACGAATTCTCGGCGTTCCTCAAAACCGACGAAAACGAGCGCGGCGAACTGCTCGAAACCCTCACCGGCACGACGATCTACAGCGACATCTCGCGCCGGGCGTTCGAGCGCTACAAGGCCGAGCAGGTCCGCACGCAGGTCCTGCAATCCAGACTGGCCAATGCCGCGCCGCTATCGCCAGAGGACCGCGCGCTGCTGGAGAGCGAGCGCACGAACGCCGACCTGACACGGCAGGCGCTGGACGATCGCCACGCCCTGCTCGAAGGGCAACTGCGCTGGCACCAGGAACTGGACAAGCTCACGCGCGGCGAAGCGCAGGCCGAACAAGTCCTGGCGGCGGCCAACGCCCAAAGCGTGGACGCCGGCGAGCGGCGCCAGCGTCTGGCCACGCTCGACGCAGTGCAGGCGGCGCGGCCCCTGAGCCTGGAAGTGCAGCGCCTCGAAGCCGAGCGCCGGCAAGCCCATTCGGCCATCGACACGACGCAGGCCCAGCTGGCGGCCGCGCTTGAGGTGCGGCGCACCAGCGTGGCCGAGACCGACGCCGCCACGGCGCAGCTGGACACCGCCGAAGCAGCACTGCGTACAGCAACGCCGCAACTGGATGACGCCAAGGCGCTCGATGCGGCGCTGACGACACTGGCGCCGAACCACGCGCAGGCACAGTCGGCGCTCGACGCCGCGCGCACGCAGGCGCGCCAGGCGCGCGAGCAGCACCAGGCCAAATCGATTGCACTGGCAGGCGCGCAGCAAGCCCGCGATAACGCTGCAACCTGGCTGGCAGCCCAGTCGCGCCTCGACGCAGTGGCCGGTGGCTGGGCGCAATGGGAACGCCTGCTGCGCCAGGGCGAAGACACGCTTGCCACGCTGGCTGCCAACAAGACGGCGGCAGAGACAATCCAGGCCCAGGCACTGGGCGCTGCCGAGCGCGAAGCGCAGGCCACAAGCGCGCTGGTGGCCAGTACTGCACGCCTCGATGCGCTGGAGACGACGCGCCGCGCGGCGATGGCGGCGCTGGCCGGCTTGGATGCGGATGCCATCGTCGCCGAGCGCCAGGGTCTCGATGTGCGCCGCGAGCGCCTGACGCAGGCCGAGCGCAGCTGGACCGACCTGGCGGCCGCGCACGCCACGCTGGCCGGCCTCGTGCGCGAGGTCGACCGCCTCGAGACGGTGCGCTCAGGCGCCGAACAGGGGCTGACCGAGGCACGCGCTGGCGCCCCGGCGCTGGAGGCGGCCATGACCCAGGCCGAGCGCTCGCTGGCGGCAGCGGAACTCGCGTGCGCGGCGGATGTCGAACAGTTGCGCGCGAATCTGGAGGACGACGCGCCCTGCCCGGTCTGCGGCGCGCATGAGCACCCGTATGCCCATCAGGCCGCGCCGCTGAAGAACATGCTGGCCAGCCTGCGCGCCGAAGTCGACGGCTGCCGCCTGCGCGTGCGCGACAACAACGCGCTGCAGGCGCAGCATGCGGCGGCAGCGGGCGCGGCGCACGAGCGGCTGGCGGCGCTGGCGCACGAGCGCAGCACGCTGAGCGAGCGCGTCGCCAGCCTCGAACAGGCCTGGCACGCCGACCCGCTGGCTGCAGTTGCCCCGCCGGCCGACGAACGCGCCGACTGGTTCGGCGCCCAGCGCAGCGCGCTACGCGACGCGGTCGACGCGTTGGCCCGGCAAGAGCAACAGTGGCGCGCCGCCGCTGCCGCGCGCGACGCGGCCCAGCACGAGGTCGATGCTGCCCAGTCCGACCTGGCCCGCCTGCGCTCTGCAGCAGAAAGCGAGCGCGAGGCCGCAGCCGGGCTGCAGGCTGCGCTCAAGACCCACACGCTGCGCCACGAGGCAGCAAGCGCGAAGCTGGATGCGCTACTGGCCGAACTCGACGCCCCGCTGGCCGACGCGCATGGCGATGGCTGGCAAGCGGCATGGCGGCGCGATCCGGCCACTTGGCGCGGGGTGCGTGCGCAGGAAGCCGCCGCATGGCGTGAACAGACCGACGCCCTGGCCCGCGCCACCGCCGCAATTGCGACACTGGACGTGGAAACGACGGCGCTGGCCACGCGCATCGCCGAGATCGATACCGCCGGCGCGCGCAGTGCACTCGACTTCGAACGCATCGACGCCGAGCTCACGCAGAAACGCACGGCACGCGCCGCCCTGTGGGCCGGCCGACCGGCACGCGACGTCGAGCGCGAACTGAACGCCGCCGTCACCGGCGCGCGCGAAGCGCTCGCGGCGCGCCAGCTGGTGGCGCAGCACGCGGCACAGGGCGAAACGACGGCGCGCACCGCACTGGCGGGCCTGGTCGAGCGCGTGGCGCAACTCGACAGCGCCGGCGCCGCAGCGGCCACTGCCCTGGCCGACTGGCTGGAGGACTACCGCAAGGATCCCGACGGCGTGGACGACATCGCCAATCTGGATGCACTGGCCCGCCTGCTGCAAGTGGGCGCGGCCTGGCTGGCGCAGGAACGCACGGCGCTGAATGCGATCGACACCGCCGTCGGCCAGGCCAACGCGATCTTGAACGAGCGGCGCGCCCAGCGTCTGACGCACCTGGCGTCGGCCCCACAGGACGGCCAGCCGGTCGAGGCCGTCACTGCGGCGTTCGAGGCCATCCAGCCCGAGCGCCATGCGGCCATTGAAGCGTCGACCTCGGCGCGCCTGCGGGTACTGCAGGACGACGAGCGGCGCGTGGCCGCCGCGTCCAGCCTGCGCGAGATCGAAGAGCAGCAGATACAGGAACAGCGCTGGGGCAAGCTGTCGGAGCTGATCGGTTCAAGCGACGGCAAGAAATTCCGCAACTACGCGCAGCAGTTCACGCTCGACGTACTGCTCGGTTATGCGAACGCGCACCTGGCCCAACTGGCCAAACGCTATCGCCTCGAGCGCGTCAGTTACGCGGGCATGCCGTCGCTGGCGCTGATGGTGCGCGACCAGGACATGGGCGGCGAAGTTCGCTCCGTCAATTCGCTGTCCGGCGGCGAATCGTTCCTGGTGTCGCTCGCGCTGGCGCTGGGCCTGGCCTCGCTGTCATCGAACCGGGTGCGGGTCGAGTCGCTGTTCATCGACGAGGGCTTCGGTAGCCTCGACAGCGACACGCTGGGCGTGGCAATGGACGCGCTGGACGCGCTGCAATCGCTGGGCCGCAAGGTGGGCGTGATTTCGCACGTGCAGGAGATGACCGAGCGCATCGCCACCAAGGTGCTGGTGCGCCCGGCGGGTGGCGGCAGCAGCGCGGTGGTGGTGGAATGAGTGCGGGCCGGGCGGTGTAAAATGCCGCCCTCCTTCCCTTTCCAAGCTCCGCGATCATGAAACCAGCCCGTACCCTGACGTTCAAGTGCGCAAAATGCGCCAAACCAGTCACCGTCTACCTGCAAAAAGTCTCCGCCTGCTCGCACATCCAGCCTTACCAGGGCATCTGCAGCTGCGGTGAAGTCAAGCGCCACGCCACCGGCAATGCCGACGCCGTTGCATCCTATCTTGCCTCGAGCGACGGCAACTGGAACCACCATCACTAATACGAACAGGGATCAGGCGATGGCACGCATCGAATGGGTCGAGGACGGCGTCGAACGCTCGGCCGTGTGGCGCTCGGAAAGCGGCTGGCCCGCGCCAAAGAAAGTCGTGCTGGCCGACGACACGATGAGCGCCGACGCCGCTTACCGGCTGGCGCTGGACGGCACGGCGCTGTTATGGCGCGGCGACTTCCAGAATGCCCGCCAGCTGGTGCAGGCGCTCGCGCGCCGGATCGATCACAAGGGCGAGCGCCCACGCCGCGCCAAAGCCGGCAAGGCAGCGCCGACGCCACTTGAAGCGTTTCACCGCCATCGCCTGTCCCAGTTGCAGCGCGCCCGCACGCTGGCGATGCTGGTGCTGCCGTTCGAGTCTGACCACAGCATCCCCCTGCGCCGCGCACCCGATGCGCAGCAGGCTTGCCTGGAAGCGTACGGCCCGGTCGATGCGCCGTATGTCGCTTCGCTGCGCGAGCTGCTGGGCGTGATCGGCGCCCATGAGTGGCGCAGCAAAGGCGTCATGATTCCGGCGCTGAACGACCGCATCCACCCATGGTATGGCGTGTTCTCGCCCGTGCGCGGCGAATACGTCGAGCTGGTCGCGCAGGCGCCGCTGCCTGCCGGTGCGCAGCGCGCATTCGACATCGGCGCCGGCACCGGCGTGCTGTCGGCCGTGCTGGCACGGCGCGGCCTGGCGGTGCTGGCGACCGAGGTCGATCCACGGGCGCTGGGCTGCGCGCGCGAAAATATCGCGCGCCTGGGCCTGACGGCGCAGGTCGAGGTCGTGCAGACCGACTTGTTTCCGGAAGGCCGCGCGCCGCTGGTGGTCTGCAATCCACCGTGGCTCCCGGGCAAACCGAGTTCGGCGATCGAGTATGCGATCTACGATCCGGACAGCCGCATGCTGCGCGCGTTCCTGGCGGGCCTCGGTGCCCATCTGGAGGCCGGTGGCGAAGGCTGGCTGATCATGTCGGACTTTGCCGAGCACCTGGGCCTGCGCAGCCGCGATCAGTTACTGGGATGGATTGCGGCGGGCGGCCTGGACGTGATCGAACGCCACGACACGCGGCCCGTGCACCCGCGCGCGACCGATGCCGACGATCCGCTGCACGTGGCGCGCTCGCAGGAAGTCACGTCGCTGTGGCGCCTGCGCAGCAGCGCTGGCTGAGGGATTTGCAACCTGCGCAATGCATGCATTGCATATTGCTGCGCAGGGCGCTATAATTGCGCTGCGGGGTGGAGCAGTCTGGCAGCTCGTCGGGCTCATAACCCGAAGGTCACAGGTTCAAATCCTGTCCCCGCAACCAATTCAATACAAAAGCCCGACTCACAGAGCCGGGCTTTTGTTTTCTATGGCAACAAAATGCAACCTCGAAGGCAGAGGATGAGAGACAAGAAAGACCACGCAACGTTCGACCTGCCTGGTTTCGAGCCGGCAGCGCCGCTCGATACGGTCACCGAACCCAAACGCACCGGCCCTCGTCCCCGCCGCGGTTCGCTCAAGCAAGAACAACTCTGCCTGATCGACGAAACCGACAACTCCGGCCTGCCTGTCTGGCGCCGCGACGACAAGCTCGACCTGACCGGCCTGCCGGTCTGGGCGCCCGATCCCCAATAGCGTCGGCCCTGCCGGCTGGAGGCTTCCATGCAATCCGATTCGTTTACCTCGCTGGCCCTCACGCCGCAATTTCTCGCCAACCTGACCACCCTCGGTTACGACCACATGACGCAGGTGCAGGCGGAAACGCTGCCGTCCGTCCTGGCTGGCAGCGACCTGATCGCCCAGGCCAAGACCGGCAGCGGCAAGACCGCCGCGTTTGGCATCGGCATCCTGCACAAGCTCAATCCGGCCTGGTTCGCCATTCAGGGCCTGGTGCTGTGCCCGACGCGTGAACTGGCCGACCAGGTCGCCGGCGAACTGCGCCGGCTGGCGCGCGGCGTGGGCAACGTCAAGATCCTGACGCTCACTGGTGGCGTATCGATGCGCCCGCAAATCGCATCGCTCGAACATGGCGCGCACATTGTCGTGGGCACGCCGGGCCGCATTCGCGACCACCTGGGCCGCGCGACGCTCGACCTGGCCAACGTGCAGACACTGGTGCTGGACGAAGCCGACCGCATGACCGACATGGGCTTCTACGACGAAATCGCGGGCATCGTGTCGGCCACGCCGAAACATCGCCAGACCCTGCTGTTCTCGGCCACCTACCCGGACGATATCCGCTTTGCCACGCAAGGCTTCCTGCGCGATCCGCTGGAAGTGAAAGTCGAGGGCAAGCACAGCTTCGAGCAGATCGACCAGCGTTTTTACGAGATCGGCTTCGAAGGCCGCGAAGATGCGGTCGGCCGCCTGCTGCGCCATCACCGTCCGGTGTCGGCGCTGGCCTTCTGCAACACCAAGGCGCGCTGCCGCGAACTGGCTGACGCACTGCAGGCGCAGGGATTTTCGGCGCGCGCGCTGTACGGCGAACTCGAACAGAGCGAGCGCGATGAAATCCTGGTGCTGTTTGCCAATCGCAGCTGCTCGGTGCTGGTGGCCACCGACGTCGCCGCCCGTGGCCTGGATATCGCCGACCTCGGTACCGTGATCAACGTGGACGTGTCGAAAGACCCCGAAGTCCACGTGCACCGCATCGGCCGCACCGGCCGCGCGGGCGGCAGCGGTATGGCGCACACCCTGTGCGCGCCGAACGAAAAGAAATGGGTTGGCCTGATCGAGCAGTACCAGGACCAGCCGGCCGTCTGGGAAAGCCTGACTGCGCTGGGCGACGACGCCGAACCGGCCGCGCCGGCGCCGATGGTCACGCTGGTGATTGCCGGCGGCAAGAAGGCCAAGCTGCGTCCGGGCGACCTGCTGGGCGCGCTGACGGGCGACGCCGGCCTGACGAAAGACCAGGTCGGCAAGATCAATATCGGCGAATTCAACAGCTACGTCGCGCTCGAGCGCAGCGTGGCGCAGGCCGCCGTCAAGCGCCTGGGCGAAGGCGATGCGCCGGGACCGGGCTTTGGCGTCATCAAAGGCCGCTGGTTCAAGATGCGTTTTCTCGACGCCTGAACGGTTGCGCGGCAACGCATTTGCTGCGCATTTGCCACCCCATCTGCCGCGCACGCTTAAGATGGGGGTACCGCCTTCCCCACAAATCTGGCATTATTTGCAATAAATAAACATTCGTTCGGCCCGCGCAAGCGGCGACCGGCAAGATGCCATGAACCCCAGCACGCCCCCGCAGCACCTCGACGGCCGTACGGTCCGCGAGATCGTCGAGTACAACCATGAGATGGTCAGCGAACCCTGGTGCCGCCGCATCATCCGCCAGGTGCTGCAATCGCTCGAAGTCCAGTACGGCATGAACGTGCCGCACCGCCGCATCACGCCCGACAGCCTGCACATCCTCGAGGCTGGCGACCCGATGCTGGTGCCGGGCTACAGCGAGTTGCCCGACACCGCCGTGCCGGCCGAGTACGAAGCGCGCGACCTGTACGACCTGGCCGCCGTGATGCATTACGCGATTTCGCAGGAACTGGCACCGGTCGCGCAGCTGCGCACGCTGGGCCTGACTGACTACAGCGAGGGTTTTCTGGCGGCGCTCGACCGTTGCCTGTCGCCCGATCCCGCCGTACGGCCGCAAACCATCGAGCAGATGCGCGGCCTGCTGGGCATTGCCGTCATCGCACCGAAGCCCGCCATGTCGCTGCCGCCGATCGACGACGAGCCCGTAGCGCCAGTGGTGCCGCTGCCAACGCCAGCGCCGGCACTGACGCCAGCCCCGACGCCAGCACCTGCTCCGACGCCCGAACCTGTCCGCGCGCCTGAACCAGTAGCGATGCCAAAGCCAGCGCCGGCAGCGCCAGCCCCCGGCCCCGGCCCGCTCCCGATGCGCGCCGCCGCCAATGCATCGACGCCGATGGCGCCCGCGCCAACGCCGGTCGCTGCCCGCCGCACCAGGACACGCTGGCCGCTGATCATCGGCGCCATCATCCTGATCCTGGCCGCGCTGGCCGCCTTGTTCGCACTGATGGGCCAGGCCGACCTGAGCGGCATGAAAGACAGGTCCGCGTTGCCGGCAACGCTTGAAGCGCCCGTGCCGACGGCCGCCCCGGCGCCGCTGGTCACGCTCGTCGAAGAGCCGGCGCAACTCGCTGCGCCGGTCATCGACGAGACCGAACCGCGCGCAGCCACGACCACCCCGCCGCCGGCCAAACCGGACGTCGCCGTGCCACCAACCGCAGTGCGTCTGGCGCCGCAAGGCACGCCGCCCGAAGCGGCCATCGCCGGTACCACCTATAAACTCCTGATCCAGCCGTGGGGCACGATCGTCGTCGATGGCGTCGAGCGTGGCGCCACGCCACCGCTGAAGCACATTACGCTGCCGCCGGGCGAGCACACGATCCGCATCGTCAACCCGGGCTTTCCGGAGCACACCGTGACCGTGCAATCCGTGGAAGGCCAGAGCGGCACGATCGAACTTGATTTCACCGAGGAGAAAACGCCTTGAGTATCCGTTTCATGAAACACCTGCCTGCCGCGGCGCTGATCGCCGTGATGGCAACGGGCTGCGCCGAATTCGGTCCGGCACTGGGCGGCAAGGAAGCCGCGCGCGCCCATCCCCGCGCCGACGATGCGCGCCCGCGCGCCGAACGCGCCCAGCGCGCCGACCGCACGAACCGCCCCGCTGCGGGCACGGTCGACCGCAGCGACGTCGCACTGCGCGAAGGCATTGCTCTGTACAACGACGGCGATTACAACGGTGCAATCCGGCGCCTGAGCAGCGCCGACATGAAAAGCGGCAATCCACGCGAACGCCTGTCGGCCGCCAAGTACACGGCGTTCAGCTATTGCGTGAGCGGACGCCAGGCGCTGTGCCGCGAGACCTTCGACGCCGCCTTCCGGCTCGATCCGGCCTTCGACCTGAGCCCCGGCGAACACGGCCACCCGCTGTGGGGGCCGGTGTTCAGCCAGGCCAAGCAGGCGGCGCGCCGCTAGTGGTTCAGACGCCCACGTGCGCCCGGTAGGTCGGCGCGCGGCGGCGCCGGCTGGCCTGCTCGTACGCATACGCCATCCCGATCAGCGCCGGCTCGCTCCACGCCGTACCGACGAACGACAGCCCGACCGGCAAACCGTGGATGAACCCCGCGGGCACCGTGATGTGGGGATAGCCGGCCACCGCTGCCGGTGACGAAAAACTCGCACCGTAATGGTCGCCGTTGACGGTGTCGGTCAGCCAGGCCGGTCCGCCGGTCGGCGCCACCAGTGCGTCGAGCTTGTAAGCGCGCAGCACCTGATCGATCCCCTTGTCGCGTGAATAGCGCTGGTTGTTGGCCAGCGCCTTCACGTACTCGCGCGCCTGCAGGCCACCCGCCGCCTGCGCCGCAATCAAATGCTCCTGACCGAAGAACGGCATCTCGCGCGCCGCGTTGCGCAGGTTGAACGCAATGATGTCGGCCATGGTCTTGACCGGCGCATGCGGGGCGTACGCCGCCAGCCACGCTTCGAGATCGGGGCGGAACTCATGCAGCAGCACGGTCAGCTCGGACGCGCCGTACTTGTCGGTGTTGGGCACCGTGACATCGACCAGCACCGCGCCCTGCGCCTTGAGCACGGCCAGCTCTTTCTCGATCAGCGCATTGACGCCATCGTGCCCGCCAAAGAAATCACGCGCGACGCCGATGCGCTTGCCACGCAGGCCATCCTTGTTGAGCGCGTTCGCATAGTTGACGGCCGGTGCGCGCGCCGTGGCGCCGTCCTGCGGATCCGCGCCCGCCAGCGCCGCCAGCAGCAGCGCCGCGTCGGCGACGCTGCGGGTCATCGGGCCGGCCGTGTCCTGCGAATGCGCGATGGGAATGATGCCGCTGCGACTGACCAGGCCCAGGGTGGGCTTGATGCCGACAATGCCGCAGGTCGACGCCGGCGAGACGATCGAACCATCGGTTTCGGTGCCAACGGCCAGCGTGGCCAGGCTGGCGGCGATTGCCGAGGCCGAGCCGGAACTCGAGCCGCTGGTGTTGCGATCGAGCGCATACGGATTGCGCGTCAACCCGCCGCGCCCGCTCCAGCCGCTGGTCGAACGGGTCGAGCGCATGTTCGCCCATTCGGACAAATTGGTCTTGCCGAGGATGACGGCGCCGGCAGTGCGCAGGCGGGCCACGATGTGGGCATCGCGCCGGGCCTTGACGCCGTCCAGCGCCAGCGAGCCTGCCGTCGTGCTCATCTTGTCGGCGGTGGCGATATTGTCCTTGAGCAGGACCGGAATGCCGTGCAGCGGGCCGCGCAGCTTGCCGGCCTTGCGTTCGCGGTCACGCTCGCGGGCGATCTCGAGTGCATCGGGATTGATTTCGATGACCGAGCGCAGGCGTGGGCCGGCGCGGTCGACGGCCGCGATGCGGGCCAGATAGCGCGACGCCAGCTCGTGCGCCGTCAGCTTGCCAGCGCGCATTGCTTGCGCCTGCGCGTGTACGCCGGCCTCGAGGATGGCGGCCGGCGCCGTCCTCGATGGGGCGGCGTGTGCCAGCACGCTGGTGCCGGCAACGGTGCCGGATACCGTCCCGGCCACGCCCATTCGTACAAAATCCCTGCGCTCCATGCCTGTGTACTCCGTCAAATGGCCAAGCAATAGCATAGCAGCAACGTGACAGGCGGACTGCCCGGCTGTGATAGGTGAAACGACTCACAGACAAGCCGATCATATATTGGACAAATCCAGTGCCAGCCGTCACCCTGATCCAATCATTGTTTTTGCATTATTCTGGGAGATTGCCATGCCGACTTACCGTTCACACACCACGACCCAGGGGCGCAATATGGCAGGCGCCCGCGCCCTGTGGCGCGCCACCGGCATGAAGGACGGCGACTTCGACAAGCCGATCATTGCGGTGGTCAACTCGTTCACGCAATTCGTGCCGGGCCACGTGCACCTGAAAGACCTGGGCCAGATGGTCGCGCGCGAAATCGAAGCAGCCGGCGGCGTGGCCAAGGAATTCAACACGATCGCGGTCGACGATGGCATCGCAATGGGCCATGGCGGCATGCTGTATTCGCTGC
Source organism: Oxalobacteraceae sp. CFBP 13730 (assembly GCA_014841835.1). GTDB lineage: Bacteria > Pseudomonadota > Gammaproteobacteria > Burkholderiales > Burkholderiaceae_D > Telluria. The sequence goes on from JACYUQ010000002.1 coordinate 1,181,469, forward strand.
CCTCGCGCGACCTGATCGCCGACTCGGTCGAATACATGGTCAACGCGCACTGCGCCGACGCGATGGTCTGCATCTCGAACTGTGACAAGATCACGCCCGGCATGCTGATGGCCGCGATGCGGCTGAACATTCCGACCGTGTTCGTCTCCGGTGGTCCGATGGAAGCCGGCAAGGTCATCAAGGTGGTCAATAACGAGCGCAAGGTCATCAAGCTCGACCTGATCGACGCGATGATCAAGGCCGGTGACGCCTCTGTGTCGGACGCCGACGTGGCCGAGATCGAGCGCTCGGCCTGTCCGACCTGCGGGTCGTGCTCGGGCATGTTCACGGCCAACTCGATGAATTGCCTGACCGAGGCGCTGGGCCTGGCGCTGCCGGGCAATGGCACGATCGTCGCCACGCACGCTGATCGCAAGGAACTGTTCCTGCGCGCGGGCCGCCTGATCGTCGAAACCGCCAAGCGCCACTACGAGGAGGATGATTACTCGGTGCTGCCGCGCTCGATCGCGACCAAGACCGCGTTCGAAAATGCCATGGCGCTCGACGTGTCGATGGGCGGCTCGACCAACACCGTGCTGCACCTGCTGGCCGCCGCGCACGAAGCCGAAGTCGACTTCACGATGGCCGACATCGACCGCATTTCGCGCCTGGTGCCCTGCCTGTGCAAGGTGGCGCCGATGACCGACAAATACCATATCGAGGACGTGCACCGCGCCGGTGGCATCTTCTCGATCCTGGGCGAACTGGCGCGCGCCGGCCTGTTCGACACATCGCTGCCGACGATTCACAGCCCGACGATGGCGGCGGCCATCGAAAAATACGATATCGCGGTCAGTACCGACGAAGCCGTGCACCAGTGGTTCCGCGCGGCCCCGGGCGGCGTGCCGACCCAGGTGGCGTTCTCGCAATCCGAGCGCTACGAGAAGAACGACCTTGACCGCGCCATGGGCTGCATCCGCGACCGCGCGCACGCGTATTCGAAGGATGGCGGCCTGGCGGTCTTGTACGGCAACATCGCCGAAAAAGGCTGCATCGTCAAAACGGCTGGCGTGGACGAAAGCATCCTCAAGTTCTCGGGCAAGGCGCGTGTGTTCGAGAGCCAGGATGCGGCAGTCGAAGCGATCCTGGGTGACAACGTCGTGGCGGGCGACGTCGTCATCATTCGCTACGAAGGCCCGAAAGGCGGACCCGGCATGCAGGAGATGCTGTACCCGACCTCGTACATCAAGTCCAAAGGCCTGGGCAAGGCGTGCGCATTGTTTACCGATGGCCGGTTCTCGGGTGGCTCGTCAGGCCTGGTGATCGGCCATGCGTCGCCCGAAGCGGCCGAAGGCGGCGCCATCGGGCTGGTGCAGGAAGGCGACATGGTCGACATCGACATCCCCGAGCGCACCATCAACCTGCGCGTGACGACCGAGGAGCTGGCGCACCGCCGCGCGGCGATGGACGCGCTGGGCGCCGATGCATGGCTGCCGCTGGGGCGTGAGCGCTATGTGTCGCAGGCGCTGCAGGCCTATGCAGCGCTGACCACGTCGGCCGATCGCGGTGCGGTGCGGGATCTGGCGCAGTTGCGCCGCAAATAACAGCCTCGCGGGATATAAAAAAACGCTGCCGAGGCAGCGTTTTTTTATGGGGAAAACCGTGCTTAGTTACGCACGACTTTCTTGTACTCGTTGGTGCGGGTGTCGATTTCGATCATGTCGTCGCCGCTGACGAACAACGGCACCATCACGGTGTGCTGCTTGCCTTCGATGGCGTTTTCGATCTTGGCTTCTTTCAGGACGTTGCCCGAGGTGTTGCCCTTGACTGCTGGCTCCGAGTACACGATCTGGCGTGCGATCGTGGTTGGCAGTTCGACCGAGATGGCCTTGCCGTCATAGAACACGGCTTCGCATTCCATACCGTCTTTCAGGTAGTGCAGCGCGTCGCCCAGGTTCTCTTCTTCGATTTCGAACTGTTCGTAGTCGGCGTCCATGAAGACATACAGCGGATCGGCGAAGTACGAGTAGGTCACTGGCTTCTTGTCCAGCACGACGACGTCGAACTTGTCATCGCCACGGAACACGTTTTCCAGCGGAGCATTGGTCAGAAGATTCTTCATCTTCCACTTGTAGGTGAAGCCCGTGCGGCTCGAGCCGTTGACGTCGGAACGCAGCACGATGAACGGCTTTTCATCAACCATGATGATGTTGCCAACACGAATTTCTTTTGCGGGTTTCATAGATATTTTACGTAAAAAGATAGTTGCATTAAATCATCGCCGGCTGGTGGGCCGAAGGCCCCGGACCTGCGTTTGATCGTCGGAATCCGTTAGAAACTAACCGGGCATTATACGCTGTTTTCCTGGGCCAACCGCAGATCGCGCACGAAATCGAGCAGTTGCGTGACCAGATCGCCCTTCGCGAGTACTGACTGGCGCCAGGCATCAGCCTGCGCCGCGATGTCGGGCAACACGCTCTCCAGTGCGTTCCAGGCGGCTGCGTGGTCGTGCAGTGGCTGCGCGCCGTTCCAGCCAAGCATGTACGCCGCCAGTGCCGGCGCCTGTTGTGCGTAGACCGCCAGGAATGCGCGCAGCTTCTTGTGGTGCAGGTTGTCGTCCTGCGGATAGATGTGCCAGACGAACGGGCGACCGGCCCATTGCGCCCGCACCCATGAGTCTTCACCACGCACGACATTGACGTCGCAGGCCCACAGCAGCAGGTCGTAATCGTCCTGGGGCAGGAATGGCAGCACCCGCACGGTCAGCCGGCCATGGGTCGCGCTCGCGCCTGCCACTGGCGCGGCGCCCAGAAAGGCGGCGACTTGTTCCGGCGCCACGCCTTCCGGCACCAGGCAGAGCGTGGGCGTGGCGCCGCTGCACCATGTCCCGAACAGCGCGGTGACCGGTGCGCCCGGGTAGCAGAACAGCGACACCTTGCGCCCCACCGCCTCGGCTGCGGTCACGCCGAAGCGGGCCAGGAACGCCATGACCGCAGCGGGCTCGTGCTGGAATGCATGACGGCGCGCCTCGAGCCCGGCTTCGTGCAGCAGCCCGCCAGTGCGCGCATTGAATCCGGGGAAATAGAAATGCTTGGTCAAGCGCAGGCGCGGATGCATCGACGGCAGGCGATGACAGCCCTCGACCCAGTCCTCGGCCGTCAAGCCTTCGTAGTTCAGCCATACCGGACGCGGCGTGCGCGCAGCCATCGCCCGCTGATAATCCGGCGGCAGCTCGCAACCGAAGAACTCAATGACGACGTCGGGAATGTCATGCGCGTGGAATTGGCCCTCCTGATCCTGCCAGTGGCGCACCGTGACGCCTTGTATGCGTTGCTGCGCAGCCGCCGGATCGATCTCGGGACAGATGCGCTTGAAACTGATCAGGTCGTCGACCCACAGCGTAACCCCTGCGGCGTGCTCGTGGCACAGCTGGCGCGCCAGGCGCCAGCAGATGCCGATGTCGCCATAGTTATCGATGACCTTGCAGAAAATTGCCAGCGACGGTGTGAGGGAAGACAGGAACATGGATGCGGGCGGCGCCGTGATGCGCGAATGCGAGGGCCGTCATTCTACCCCGAATTGACATGGTGATTTTTCTCAAGCCCCAGTGCGCATTACAAAGAAAATCGGGCTTTTCTGACGCGCGTCTGCGATACCGCAAGGTGCGATTTTAACCTTGGCTACATCGCCATTACGGCAAAACTTCACTGCCAGGCACCGGTCGAACGCCTACCTGCAGGAAAAGCAGCCTCGAAAGGCCGCCATCCTGCCCTTCCCTCGCGCTACCGGTCAAACCGGCGCGCGAATCATATGAACACGGTCGTGTGTGGCGGGGTCTTGCTGTTTCAAGCCGGCCTCAGCGCGACCGAATAACCGGAGGCTCGTACCATGAATGAATTTCAACAACCATTTGCTCAACCACAGTTTGCACCCCAGGGGCTGGGCAGCATGTTCGGCGGCGCGCTTGGCGGTATCGTCGGGCGCGGCATCGGTGGCTGGGTCGGCCACAGCGGCGCGGGCGGGCGCATTGGTGAAATGGCTGGCAACTTCCTCGGACACCTGTCGCCATTTGCGGCCGATCCTTCCGGCGGCATGGGCGCACAGCAGCAGGTCGATCCACAACAGCTGCAGCAGTTGCAACAGCTGCAGCAACTCCAGCAACTGCAGCAACTGCAACAACTTCAGCAGCAACAGCAGCTGCAACAGATCCAGCAGTTGCAACAACAGGGTCAGCTGACACCGCAGGGCGGCTTCTTCGGCAATCTGATCAGCACGATCGGCAAGCCCGCCGGTGCGCTGGTCGGGCACATCAGCGGCAATCGCCACCTCGGCAACATGATCAGCGACTATTCCGGGTATGCACGAATGCTGCCACTGGGCGCCGATCCGCAAGCACAGCAGCAGGCACAGCAGCAAACGCCACTGCAACATCCGCTGGTCCAGCTGCAGCAACTGCAGGCCCAGCAACAGCAATTACAGCAGCTATTGCAACAGGTGCAGCAACAGGCCGCCATGCTGCAACAGCAGATCGTGCAGCAAGGCGGCCAGCTGGCGCCACAAGGCTGGCTGAGCAATGCTATCACCCAGTATGCGCGGCCAGTCGGCAGCTTCATCGGCGAACAGTTGGGCAACCAGGGACTGGGCGCTGCGATTGGCGGCGTGGCCGCGCAGCTTGGTCGGTATGTGCCGGCGACGGCTGATCCGTACGGGCAGCAGTTCGGCGCTCAATTCGGTGGTCAACTCGGCGGTCAACCCGGCAGTCAATTTGGCGGTCAATTCCCCGGTCAGCAAGCGCAGTACGGCCAGGCGAGCCAGTTCGGTCAGCAAACCGTCCACTGAAGCCTGACGCACACAACACCATGCCCCACCCGCCAGGCCATTGCCGGTAGCTGCCGGCCATGACCTGGCATCGAGGAGTTATTGCCATGCCGGCGCCCCTGTCCCCCGCCCCGATCACTCGCTACATCGTGCGCGCCGCGCACGACGATAACGAACTTGTCCGGTTCCTGGCGACCCTGGGCACCGAACCCGGCGTGCAGGTTGTCGACCTGATCGGGCCATCGTCCGGCCCGCCGCACACGGCGGTCGTCGAAACCGACGCGCCCACGGCCGAGCGGCTGCGGCAACAGACTCTTGACCAGCTAACGATCGAACCCGACCAACCGCTCTCGCTGTCCGACTGAGCAGCGTCGGGCAAAGGAAACACTATGGCCAAACACGCAAAAAGTGGCGCTGCCGATCCGCCGCAGACGCCTATGGCGTCGCAGGATGGCGCAGCAGACGCTCGCACCGACTCGACTGGCGGTCCCACCCCGATACAGGGGCGCCTGGTCACCGAACGCAAGAAAAAATACCTGGTGGCACCACGTGCTGTACTCAGCGGCTTCGGCATCAGCAGCTGGGGGGCGCCGCTGGGCCTCTCAACAGTGCAGCAGACGCTCACCACGATGACCGATATCGAGGTGATCGATACCATCACCCCCCGCGCCGGACTGGCCACGGCCGGCTTCGGCCCATCCTCGATGGGTGACGGCGCAGAAGGTGTGGTGGTCGCGCGCATGACCGACCAGAAAGCCGGCGAACTGCTGCAGCGCGGCCAAGGTCAGTTGATCGTCGAACGCGACCAGCACCTCGAACTGTTGGACCCCATGCTGCGCCGTCCCGACCTGGTCAGCTCGCTTACACCCTACCAGGGACCGCAGTGCGAACTGCTGCTGGCCGTGGTGGGCACCGACGGTGCACCGCTGCCCGAGGTGGAGGTCTCGCTGTTCGGCGGCGTGCTGCCCAGCACTGCCATCACGGGCGCCGACGGTGTCGCGCGTCTGCGTTTGTATGGCGACGATGCGCACACGATCAGCGGCCTGTATGTCAAGCCACGCGCCGATTACTGGAGCTTCTATCAGCGCGATCCCGACCTGAGTCTGCAAGAGGCCAACGTCGTCATGCTACGCCCTATCGCCGAGTGGCCCGCACTGCGCGGCCTGCCGCAACAAAACGCGATGGGCTGGGGCGCACGGGCCATGCGCCTTGACGGCGTGCCGCAGCATTATCGGGGGCGCGGCACCAAGGTGGCCGTCATCGATTCCGGGGCCGCCACCACGCATGGCAACCTGAACGCCATCCACGACGGCTTCGACGTCATCAACAAGCGCACCGACCGCAGCACCTGGAACGTCGACACGCTCGGGCATGGTTCGCACTGCACCGGCGTGATTGCCGCCACCGATCCGGCCTGGGGCATCCGCGGCTTCGCGCCCGAAGCCGAAATCCACGTCTGCAAGCTGTTTCCCGGCGGCCAGGTCAGCCAATTGATCGACGCGCTCGAATATTGCATCGAGCAAGGCATCGACGTCGTCAACATGAGCCTGGGCGGCTCGGCACCGTCCGAAGCGCTCGATCGACAGATCGTGCGCGCCAAACAGGCCGGCGTCGCCTGCATCGCCGCTGCCGGCAATTCGGCCGCTGCCGTGCAATACCCGGCATCATCACCGCATGTGCTGGCCGTCGCCGCCATTGGCAAGATCGGCGAGTTCCCGGCTGACAGCTACCACGCCGAAACCATCGGCGCCGATATCGACATGTACGGCTACTTCACGGCGCGCTTCAGCTGCTTCGGGCCGCAGGTCGATGTGTGTGCACCGGGGGTCGCGGTGGTGTCGTCAGTACCGCCAAATAATTTCGCCGCGTGGGACGGGACCTCGATGGCGGCGCCGCACGTGACGGGGCTGGCCGCACTCGTGCTGGCACACAGGCCAGAATTCGGATCGATGGTGCAAGCCCGCTCCGCGGAACGGGTCGAACGGCTGTTCCAGGTCCTGCGAATGAGCGCGCGCCCTGTCACGCTGAACGATCCCAACCACATCGGCTACGGCTTGCCCGATGCGCTGGTGGCGCTGGGCTTGCCGACGGCGCAGCAGGCCATGCCATGGCAAGGCACGGCAGTGGGGTACGGTGCATCAGGCGGCATGCATGCGATGTCGCCACATGATGGTGGATGGCCCAGCGCGGCCGGAACCGCGATGCAGCACCAGGGCGTGCAATACCAAGGCACACAGCACCAGAATCTGCAGCACCAGGGCATGCAGCCTCAAGGGCCGGGTTTGCCCTATCCATTTGGCACAATGCGGGTCTCTGGCTGGTGAAATGGAGGGCGTCGCGCGAGGCTGTCGCAGACGAAAAAAAACCGGAGCCCCACTATCGTGGCCGGCTCCGGCTTTCTGTCTGGCGTCCCCACGGGGATTCGAACCCCGGTACTCACCGTGAAAGGGTGATGTCCTAGGCCTCTAGACGATGGGGACCTAAAACTGGTGCTGCGTACTACTGAATGTGTCGTACCCGCTACGGCTGGCTGCAACCACACCACTACAAACCTTCGCAACCATCACAACGATGATCGTGCGACCTACTTTACTACCAAACCATTGCGCACACAGGTGTATGACCACAATAGAAAAACCGGAGCACCTCTCCGCGCAAGCGCGTTGGTCTACCCCGGTTTAAACTGGCGTCCCCACGGGGATTCGAACCCCGGTACTCACCGTGAAAGGGTGATGTCCTAGGCCTCTAGACGATGGGGACCTAAAACTGTTTTGCTCTGACGAGCATACTGCCACTACATGATGCTGATGACCTCGATGCACCACCGCTGGCGCGGCACATCTGTCAAATTCTTGGCGTCCCCACGGGGATTCGAACCCCGGTACTCACCGTGAAAGGGTGATGTCCTAGGCCTCTAGACGATGGGGACCCTGGACCTGCAATGCTACATTTTTTACTGCCGAATGTCGTTTTCTTTTACGTGGTGGAGGTAAGCGGGATCGAACCGCTGACCTCTTGCATGCCATGCAAGCGCTCTCCCAGCTGAGCTATACCCCCCACGGGAAAACAACATTTTACTACACTGCACCTGCTTCGACCAGTAGCTGATGCTGCTCGCATACTGTGCCGGGCCATTCTAACCAGCAAGCTGGCGTCCCCACGGGGATTCGAACCCCGGTACTCACCGTGAAAGGGTGATGTCCTAGGCCTCTAGACGATGGGGACCATGAACAACCGATTACTGCATTACTGCTTTGCTGCTGGCTACACAGCGTCACATCACTACCGCGACAAAACCACTGTCACACTTCAGAGTTGGTGGAGGTAAGCGGGATCGAACCGCTGACCTCTTGCATGCCATGCAAGCGCTCTCCCAGCTGAGCTATACCCCCGCAGCGCTGAAGTGCGAGCATTATATAGGACACCCTTGCATTTCGCAAACTACGTTTTAAGACGTCGAAGCCCGGTGCCCACCGCAGGCTTTTACAGCCCCTTCTGCACGCGCGCCAGCACGACGTCGCGGCCAAACAACTCGAGCACCACATCGATCGCCGGGGTCTGCAACTGCCCCGTCAACAACAGACGCAGCGGCATGGCCAGTTGCGGCATCTTCAGGCTGTGGGCCGCCAGTACTTCCTTGATCATCGCCGCCAGCGACGCCTTGTCCCACGCTACAGTAGCGCAGCGCTCGGCAAACAGCGCCAGCGCCCCGCGCACGGCTTCGGTCAGGTGCAATGCCAGTTGCTCGGCGTCCGGTTGCGGATCGCGGTAGAACAGCATGGCGGCATCGGCCAGCTCGTTGATCGTGTTCGCGCGTTCCTTCATCAGGCCCAGCACGGTTGGCAGCGCTGGCGCGCCATCGAAGCGTGCACCGTCCCGCTCGAGTTTCGGCAGCGCCAGTGCGGCCAGGCGTTCGTTGTCGGCTGCCTTGATATAGTGGTTGTTCAGCCAGTTCAGTTTTTCCGGATTGAACTGGGCCGCCGATGCCGTCAGGTGCTCCAGGTTGAACCACTCGGTGAACTGCGCCATCGAGAACACTTCGTCGTCGCCGTGGCTCCAGCCCAGGCGCGCCAGGTAATTGAGCATCGCTTCGGGCAGATAACCTTGCTCCGGATAATCCATGACGCTCACGGCGCCATGGCGCTTGGACAGCTTTGCGCCATCGGTGCCGAGGATCATCGGCAGGTGGCCGTACAGCGGCAGCTCGGCGCCAAGCGCGCGCAGGATATTGATCTGGCGTGGCGTGTTGTTGACGTGATCGTCGCCGCGCAGCACGTGCGTGATCTTCATGTCCCAGTCATCGACCGCGACGCAGAAGTTATAGGTCGGCGTGCCGTCCGGGCGCGCGATGACCAGGTCGTCGAGCTCCTTGTTGCCGATCGTGATCGTGCCCTTGACCACATCCGTCCATGTCACGTCGCCATCGAGCGGATTCTTGAAACGCACGACCGGCTTGACGCCGTCCGGCACGGCCGGCAGGGTCTTGCCGGCTTCCGGGCGCCAGGTGCCGTCGTAGCGCGGCTTCTCGCCTGCTGCGCGCATGCGTTCGCGCATTGCTTCGACCTCGTCGGGCGACGAATAGCACAGGTAGGCGGTGCCGGCGTGGAGCATGCCGGCGACCACTTCGCGGTAGCGGTCCATGCGCTGCATCTGATAGAACGGGCCTTCGTCGTGCTCCAGCCCCAGCCACTGCATGCCGTCGAGGATGGCCTGCACGGCTTCGGGCGTCGAGCGTTCGAGATCGGTGTCTTCGATGCGCAGGATGAACGTGCCGCCAAAGTGGCGGGCATAGGCCCACGAATACAGCGCGGTGCGCGCGCCGCCAACGTGGAGGTAGCCGGTCGGGCTGGGAGCAAAACGGGTGCGGACGGTCATGGCAGAAAGCAATCAGGTAAAAGGCGTATTCTACCCCGTTGCCCGCCCGGCCAGCACCGGCAGTCAGCCTGGCCGCAACACACCCTCAGCCACGATAACGCTGCTGGCCGAAGGCGCGGGGTGCGCCCCCCGCACCGGCGCGCGCGCAGGCGCTGGCCACGAGGTGCGCGGCGCGTTGCAATGGCGCCGGTGCGTGCCGCGCCATCACATGCAGGCACAAGCGCGCGGCGCCCGCTGGCACGCCGGGAAATTCCACCGGTTGGACGAGCACCGCTTCATGCGCAAGCCACGCAGCGGCCACACGCGCCGCGGCTTCCGAGCCAGTCCAGACCGGCACGATCGGCGCAGGCGCCCCCAGGCAATGCTGGCCCGTACTCTGCAGCGCCGCGCGCAGCCCGATGACATTGCGCAGCAGGTCGGCGCGCAGCGCCTCGCCCTCGGCCGAGACGGCAATCTCCAGGCTCGCCGTGGCCACCGCCACCTGCAGCGGGGACAGGGCATCGAACCGCATGCGCTGACCGGCGAGCCGCTGCATGCGGTCCCATGTCGAACGATCGGCGCAGGCGACAAAGCCGCCCTCGGTGGCAAAGGTCACGGACAGACCCCCTGTCACGATATCGATCTGCCCCGTCATGCGCTGACTGGCCAGCACGCCCCCGCCGCCCGCACCCAGTGCACCCAGATCGTGTGTCACATCGACCAGCAGGCTCGCGTTGTATTCGCGGCACAGATGCTGCAACAACGGCAGGTCGGGACTGCGCGCCTCCATGGCAAACAGCCCTTCGGTCACCACCAGGATGCCGTTGACTGCGTCCACCGCGCGGATGCGGTCAAGCAATTCCCGCACGTGGTCGCAATCGAGATGCCGGTGCAGCAGGACCCGACGGGTGGCGCCGGCTGCGCCATGGCGCAGCCAGTCGTGGGCCTGGGCATCGATCACGATATGGTCCGCCTCGCGCACGAGCGCCGTGATGGCCGCGAGAGTAGCGGTCCAGCTCGTCGGGAAGAGCGCCACGTGCTCCAGACCCACGAGCGCGCCCAACGCTTCTTCGAGCGCTTGCGCGGAACGGGCATGCCCTGCCGGGACGATCGAACGGGCGCCGTGCGGACCGGCCTTGCAGCGCGCACGCCGCACTGCCTCATGCACACCGGGATGGGTGGCCAGCGCCAGATAATCCGGCGACGTGAAATCGATGCCGTACGCTTCCTGGCCGCCATGACCGGCGACTGCGGCCACCGCGTCAAGCGCTGGGCTGAAGGGAATGGATTCGTTGTGCACGGCGCCTCCGGGACGGGTCGACAATCGAAAAAAGCAGGCATGTTCGTTGCCGACCGCGTCATGCCGGCCTGGTGACGGGGCCAGGGCACGGCAGCACTCGGCGTCCTGGCAACACCCGGCCAGCCAGCGCATTGCCGCGCATCGAACATCATGCTTCGCGCATGCGGTCACGAGCGTGCCAGACCGCGCAACCTGACAGTGTAGGGAGGTAGTTTTCTGAAGGCTTTATCTTCAAACAAATTGTCCTCAAGAAAAAACTGACCTGTGCGCGAGGGATGAGGCGACGAAATGCACAAAGCCCATGCACAACAGCGTTGCGCATGGGCTTTGCGGAGACCAGCCAGGCTTGTCGCCTGGCCGGCAGGACGTCAGTCGTTCTTGACGACGATGCTCGGGAACCTGCTGCTCATGTCCTTGGCCTTGTCGGCGATCTTGATGGCGACCTTGCGTGCGATCTGCTTGTAGACCGCGGCAACGGCGCCATCCGGATCGGCCACGACGGTCGGACGACCGGCATCGGCCTGCTCGCGGATCGACATCGTCAGCGGCAGCGCACCGAGGAATTCGATGCCGAAATCGGCGCACATCTTTTCACCACCGCCGTGACCGAAGATTGCTTCGGTGTGACCGCAGTTGGTGCAGGTGTGGGTGCTCATGTTCTCGACCACGCCCAGGATCGGGATCCCGACTTTCTCGAACATCTTCAGGCCCTTGCGTGCGTCGAGCAAGGCGATGTCCTGCGGCGTGGTGACGATCACGGCGCCCGTGACCGGCACTTTCTGCGACAGCGTCAGCTGGATGTCGCCCGTGCCTGGTGGCATGTCGACGATCAGGTAATCCAGGTCGCGCCAGTTGGTCTGCTCGAGCAGCTGCTGCAGCGCGCCGCTGGCCATCGGGCCGCGCCACACCATCGGCTCATCCGGGTCGATCATGAAGCCGACCGACGACACCTGGATGCCGTGGTTTTCCAGCGGCTCCATGCTCTTGCCGTCGTTGGTCAGCGGGCGACCGCTCACGCCCAGCATCATCGGCTGCGACGGGCCATAGATGTCCGCGTCCAGGATGCCGACGCTGGCGCCTTCGGCGTGCAGCGCCAGGGCCAGGTTGACGGCCGTCGTCGATTTGCCGACCCCGCCCTTGCCCGAGGCAACGGCGATGATGTTCTTCACGTTCGGCATGACCTTCATGCCGCGCTGGACCGTGTGCGAGACGATCTTGCTGTAGGCACGGATGGCCACGCCTTCAACGCCTGGCAGGGCCAGCACGGCGCTGGCTGCCATCTGGCGCAGCATCTCGACCTGGCTGGCGGCCGGGTAACCCAGTTCCAGCTCGAACGTGACCTGGCCATTGTCGATATTGATGTTCTTGATCGACTTGGTGGTGATGAAATCCTTGGTGGTATTGGGGTCGATAACGCTCGCCAATGCCGTCTTGATATCGCTTTCAGTGATGCTCATGGTGCTCTCCGGGTGTTCTCCGATTGATATTGGGGCGAAGTGTAGCGCAAAACGGCTGGGCAGCCAGCCTGTTGGTGGTAAACCACGGCCAATACCCCCTGCGCGCACAGGGCCATCCGCTGTTAAAATGCTTCTTTTCATATAACCGAAGCGTTTCAACCATGACCCGCAAGCTGTTCGTCACCACCGCACTGCCCTACGCCAATGCTGCCTTCCATATCGGCCACATGATGGAGTACATCCAGGCCGACATCTGGGTCCGCTTCCAGCGAATGCAGCGCGAAGGCAATGCGCAGGGCGGCCAGAAACGCGAAGTGCATTTCGTCTGCGCCGACGACACCCACGGCACGCCGATCATGATCGCAGCCGAAAAAGACAACATCACGCCACAGGAATTCGTGGCCAAGATCGCCGCCGGCCGCGCGCAATATCTCGATGGCTTCCATATCGCCTTCGATAACTGGTATTCCACCGATTCGCCCGAGAACGTCGAACTCTCGCAAGGCATCTACCGCAAGCTGCGCGATGCCGGCCTGATCGTCACCAAAACGGTCGACCGCTTCTACGATCCGGTCAAGGGCATGTTTCTGGCCGACCGCAACATCAAGGGCGAGTGCCCGGTGTGCCACGCCAAGGACCAGTACGGCGATAACTGCGAAGTGTGCGGCGCCGCCTACCAGCCAACCGAACTGATCAACCCGTTCTCGGTCTTCACCGGTTCCACGCCCGTGCTCAAGCCGTCGGAGCAGTACTTCTTCAAGCTGTCCGACCCGCGCTGCTTCGCGTTCCTCAAGGAGTGGCTCAACACCCCTGGCCGCCTGCAGCCGGAAATGGTCAACAAGGTGTCGGAGTGGCTGGGCGAGGCCGGTGAAAAGCTGGCCGACTGGGACATCTCGCGCGATGCGCCCTACTTCGGTATCCCGATTCCCGATGCACCGGGCAAGTTCTTCTATGTGTGGCTGGACGCGCCGGTCGGCTATCTGGCCAGCCTGAAGAACTACTTCGACAAGCAGGGCCTGGATGTCGAAGCGTTCCTGAACGACCCGGCCGCCGAGCAGCTGCACTTCATCGGCAAAGACATCGTCTCGTTCCACCTGCTGTTCTGGCCTGCAATGCTCAATTTCTCGGGCCACCCGATCATCGACAACCTGAAGGTCGCCGTCCACGGCCATCTGACGGTCAACAATGAAAAAATGTCCAAGTCGCGCGGCACCGGCATCTCGCCGCTGCGCTACCTGGAGCTGGGCATGAATCCGGAGTGGCTGCGCTACTACCTGGCCTTCAAGCTCAACGCCAGGGTGGAAGACCTGGACTTCAACGGCGACGACTTCGTGGCCCGCGTCAACAGCGACCTGATCGGCAAGTACGTGAATATCGCCAGCCGCTGCGCCGGCTTCATCGCCAAGCGCTTTGACGGCAAGCTGGCCGACAGCGTCTCGCCGCTGGGTCGCGACTGGATCTGCAAGGCGCTGATGCACGACGGCGCCGAGCGCCAGGCATCGGTGGCCGCCAGCTTCGAGGCGCGCGAGTATGGCCGCGCACTGCGCGAAATCATGGAGATCGCTGACGTGATCAACCAGTACGTCGACGAACACAAGCCATGGATCCTGGCCAAGGACGAGACAAAAACTGCTGAACTGCACGACGTCTGCACGACCGCGCTGATCCTGTTCCGTCAATTGACGATCATGCTGCAGCCGGTGCTGCCGCAAGTGGCCGCGCGCGTCGCCGAATTCCTGGGCGACGCTGAACTGAGCTGGGCCGACACGCATGGCGCCGCCGTCTACGAATCGATGCTCGGCCGCACCATCGGCACCTACACGCACCTGATGCAGCGCGTCGATGCCAAGATGGTCGAGAACCTGTTCGACAAGCCTGCCCCGGCCGCACCTGCTCCTGCGATCGCCGCCCCAGCCGCCGCTGCGCCAGCGACCGATGCCGGTGACAGCGAAGGCGAAGGCGACATCGAAGCCCTGGCCCCGACCATCACGATCGACGACTTCGCCAAGATCGACCTGCGCGTCGCGAAAATCGTCAACTGCGAACACGTCGAAGGCTCGACCAAATTGCTGCGCCTGACGCTCGACGTCGGCGAAGGCCGTCACCGCAATGTCTTCTCGGGCATCAAGTCGGCGTACCAGCCGGAAGACCTGATCGGCAAGCTGACGGTGCTGGTGGCCAACCTGGCCCCGCGCAAGATGAAGTTCGGCGTGTCCGAAGGCATGGTGCTGTGCGCATCAAGCGCTGACGAGAAAACCAATCCGGGCCTGTACCTGCTCGACCCGATGCCGGGCGCGACGCCAGGCATGCGCATCCGCTGATGCTCCACGCCGGCGCCTGGCCTGGCGTGCCACGATGATGTGGCCGCCAGCCAGCCGCTGGACGGCCCCGGACGCGATTTCCGGGGTCAGTACCGGGTGTACAATGCCATGTTTAAACTATGACAAGACGCCCTACAAACTCTTTTGATAGGTAGCCAAGAACCATGACCGATTTGACTCCCCTGCGCCATATCCCGACCGCCAACGTGTTCCGCAAAGGCGACGTGTTCGTCCTGTTCGGTGAACTGTTCGGCCGCGGCTATGTGAATGGCCTGATCGACGAAGCGCGCGCCGCCGGCATGACGATCGTCGGCATCACCGTCGGCCGCCGCGACGAGACCGGCGCCCTGCGCCCGCTGGACGCCGCCGAACTGGCCGAAGCCGAAGAAAAACTGGGCGGGCGCATCATCAATGTGCCGCTGATGGCCGGCTTCGATATGGATGCACCGGAAGGCGAAAAGAACCCGACCGAAATGCTGTCCGGGATCACGCTGAAAACCTGGCAAGAAGAAACGCTGGACTGGGAACACATCGAGCGTTGCCGCGAAGCCGGCGTGCGCCGCTTCACGACCTCGGCGGCCCAGGTCATGCAGGAGATCGACAAGCTGGTGCCACAGGGCGCGAACGTGTTCTTCGCCCACACAATGGCGGGCGGTATCCCGAAGATCAAGGCTTTCCTGGCCATTGCCAATCGCATCTACAAAGGCCGTGGCGAGCGCTTCATGTCCTCGCGCGCCCTGCTCGAGAGCGATCTGGGCAAATTGATTCTGATGAACTTCGACGAAGTCTCGGCCAACACGCTCAAGTACCTGATCGACGCGTCGGCCAGCATCCGCGACCGCGTCACGCAAGGCGGCGGCGAAGTGCGCTACACGGCGTATGGCTACCATGGCACCGAGATCCTGATCGGCGGCGACTACCACTGGCAGACCTACACCAACTACACGCAGGGCTACGCCAAGATGCGCCTGGAGTCGGTGGCCGAAGCGGCGTGGAAGAACGGCATCACTGCCACCGTGTTCAACTGCCCGGAAATCCGCACGAACTCGTCGGACATCTTTGTCGGCGTGGAACTGTCGCTGTTCCCGCTGCTGGTCGCGCTCAAGCGCGAAGGCGGCGGCGCCTGGGCCGACGAGCAATGGCGTATCTGCGAAGAACTGCTGGGCGAAGGCACGTCGCTGCAGCAACTGCTCGACACCATCGAGGGCTACAACAACGACGCCACCAGCGCCGAATTCCGCAATTTCGAGGCCTGGCCGATGGACAACACGCCGGCCCTGGCCGATGTGATGATCGGCACCTCGGAAGCGATCACCGCCCTGCACAAGGACAAGAAAGCGCTGATCACCGATCACCTGTCGAGCCTGGTGCTGGAAGGCGCCGGCCCGTTGATGTTCCATGGCGCGTCGGAAAAGATCGCCCCGGTGCTGTGGCTGAACCACGACATCATCGCGCGCCAGCTGAACGCGCTGCACAAGTAAGCCCAACATCGTCATACTTGACGACACTGGCGCGGGGCGCAAGAATCTGCCCCGCCGCCATTGTCGCCAAGCCGCTGTTCCATTGCACCCACGAAGCCAATCATGATCTTCTCGAAAAAACACGTGAACTACGAATCCGAGCACACCAAGTTCATCTCGGAACTGAAGAAACAGCATCCAGAGATGGACGCTGGCCAGGTGGCCGGTCGCGCGCTGCTGTGGGACAAGGCCCCCGTCTCGCTCGACGAACAGGCACGCACTGAAGAGTCGCGCCTGCGCCAGCGAGCCTATCCGTACCAGAACAAGGTCTGAGGACGGACGCGCGCATGATGCCCGACGGGGCGGCTGACGGACACCAGGTGCCTGTCCAGCCCGCCAACGACACACCGCATCCTGCGCCGGTCGACGCCACCCTGGCGCGCCTGTACGGCGAACCGCTCACGCGCTTGCCGACTGACCTGTATATCCCGCCCGATGCGCTCGAGATCTTTCTTGACGCCTTTGAAGGACCGCTCGATCTGCTGCTGTACCTGATCCGCCGGCAAAACTTCAATATCCTCGACATCCCGATGGCGCAGGTCACCCTGCAATACCTCGTGTATGTCGAGCAGATCCGCAAGAGCAATCTCGAACTGGCCGCGGAATACCTGTTGATGGCGGCAATGCTGATCGAGATCAAGTCGCGCATGCTGCTGCCCAAGCGTCAGGACGACTTGATCGAAGACGCGGGCGACCCGCGCGCCGAGCTGGTGCGCCGTCTGCTGGACTATGAGCAGATCAAAACCGCCGCTGTCGCGCTGGGCAATGTGCCGCAGGAAGGCCGTGATTTTGTCCGGCCCGAGCTGTTCGTGGAACAGGGCCTGGTCCAGCCGTTGCCCGATGTCGATCCCTGGGACTTGCAGCGCGCCTGGCTCGATGTACTGCGCCGCGCCAAGCTGACCCAGCATCACCGGATCGGGCGCCAGGAGCTGTCGGTGCGCGAGCACATGTCGGCCATCCTGCGCACGCTGCAGTCGCAGCGCTTCGTCGAATTCGGCGACCTGTTCGCGGGCCAGCACACGGTGCCGATCGTCGTCGTTCACTTCGTGGCCATGCTCGAACTTGCCAAAGAAACCTTGATTGAAATTACCCAGGCCGAACCGTTCGCACCGATTTACGTGCGCCTGGCCTATTCACCGGCTTGAAGCCGGCCTTTCCTGAACCGATCCAACATGAAAATCATCTCTTCCATTGACGAGCTGCGCGACCAGCTCAGCGGCCAACTGCGCACGGCGTTCGTGCCGACGATGGGCAATCTGCACGAAGGCCACCTGTCGCTGATGCGCCTGGCGCGCCGGCATGGCGACCCGGTGGTTGCCTCGATCTTCGTCAACCGCCTGCAGTTCGGCCCCAACGAAGACTTTGACAAGTACCCGCGCACGTTCCACGAAGACGTGGCCAAGCTGGAAAAAGAAGGCGTCTACGTGCTGTTCGCGCCGACCGAGAAAGACCTGTACCCGGAGCCGCAAGAGTACCGTGTGCGCCCGCCCGATGGCCTGGGCAGCACGCTGGAAGGCGAATTCCGTCCCGGCTTCTTCGAGGGCGTGTGCACGGTGGTCACCAAGCTGTTCTCGTGCGTGCAGCCGCGCGTGGCCGTGTTCGGCAAGAAGGATTATCAGCAGCTCATGATCGTGCGGAACATGGCGCGCCAGTTCGCCATGCCGACCCAGATCATCGGCGCCGAAACCTACCGCGCCGAAGACGGTCTGGCGCTGTCGTCGCGCAATGGTTATCTGACGGAGAGCGAGCGGGCCGAAGCGCCGACCCTGTACCGGAACCTGAATGCAGTGGCCGACAGCGTGCGTGGCGGCGAGCGCGATATCGCGCAAGTCGAAGCGCGCGCAATGGCGGCGCTGGCCGAGCGTGGCTGGAAGCCCGACTACATCTCGGTACGCAAGCGCGGCGACCTGCAGGCGCCGGACGCGGCCGACCTGACGAATGGCGAGCCGCTGGTCGTGCTCGCAGCAGCCAAGCTGGGCAACACGCGCCTGATCGACAATCTGGAAATCTGATCGTTCGGGCCGTCCCGCGGGCCTCAGCCCGCCGGGCAGCCCTGGCGCACCAGCGCTGCCTTCAACTCCCGCTTGAACCCGGTGTAATCGACGGCTTTCTGCACATAGTCGTCGACGCCCAGCGCGTCGGCGCGCTCACGGTCTGCGGCCAGGCCTGAGCCCGATACGATGATGACGGGCATCGCGGCCAGGGCCTCGGCGCGCAGACGCGTCAGCAGCTCGAACCCATCGACCTGCGGCATCTTGATATCGAGCAGCAGCAGATCGAAGTGCTGCTGGCGGATCATCTCGAACGCCTCAGCGCCATCATTTGCCACGACCAGCTGATGGTCGAACGCGAACTCCTGCAGGGCCAATCGCGTCAGCATGACGTCGATGCCCA
The DNA here is from genome assembly GCA_014841835.1 of Oxalobacteraceae sp. CFBP 13730. Classification (GTDB taxonomy): domain Bacteria; phylum Pseudomonadota; class Gammaproteobacteria; order Burkholderiales; family Burkholderiaceae_D; genus Telluria. Next base: position 1,200,112 of record JACYUQ010000002.1, read on the forward strand.
GATCGTCGACCAGTAGAATGTTTTTCATCCGGCATGCTAGCAGAGCCGTCAGATGGACGCCGCCACGTATGCACAGGCGGTAGAAGGCCAGCGCCCCTACCCGTCCAGCCCCACGCTTTGCGCCCAGGCCAGCGCCGACAGATGCGCTTCGTTGACGTCGGCCGGGCTCAGCGCGACCGCCGCCGCCAGCGACGCCACCAGATTCGAATTGAGCTCGCAGGCTTCGGCCAGCGCGAGATACGGCCCGTAACTGCCTTCGCGTGTCGTCAATGCCTTGACGACTTCGTCGGGCAATTGAATCGCATCGAGCACTTCCTGCATCGACAAGCCCAGCAAGCGGTCGAGCAGCGAGAACATGCCGGCCACGAACAGGTGTTCGGCTGCGCCCCGGCCCAGTGCTTTTTGCCCCAGCAATTCGGCCAGGCGGCCGCGCACGACGGCCGTTTCCATCAGCACCGGCGAATAGCCACTGGCGCTGGCCGTGGCCAGCAGCAGCACCAGCCAGCGGTACAACGGTGCGTAACCGAGCAGCGAGATGGCCTGACGCAGCGACTGCACTTCGCGTCCGGCGCCAAAGCCGGCCGTGTTGATGTAGCGCAGCAGCTTGTAGGTCAGTGCCGGATCGCGTTTGAGCACGCTTTCGAGGCGCCCCACGTCGTCATTGGCCTGCACCATCTGCATCAGTTGCAGGATGATTTGCTGGCTCGGGTTCATGCCCTTGACGGGATTACCCGGCCGGGGCGTCAGGTGCAGCTTGCCGACAAAGGCATCCAGGCCAAGTGCGGCGCAGGCATCGAAGTCGGCCCATGTGCCCACCGGCCGCCCGACCATGCGCAGCGCTGAATGCTTGGCGCTGGCGTAGGTCCGGGCCTGGTCGGCCACGTCGCTACCGGTAAAGCGCACCTCGACATACGAGGCATAGGGCGCCAGGTTGCGCCCCAGCAGCGTGAGGTCGCAGCCACGGATGGCCACGCCCACGCCACCGGCGCGCACCGCCTGCACGGCCGAGCGCACGTCGACGTCGGTCAACTGGCGGATATCGAACGCGAGGACGGTGTGTTCCGGCGGTAGCGCATGGAGCGCATCGGTCGACAGCATGGCCGGCACCGCGTCCAGGAACAGGATCTTGTCGCGCAGCAGCCAACCCTGGTCGACATGGTTGACGTGCTCGGCGACAAAGCCGACCAGGCCCTCGAGATCGAGGCCGGTCGGGACACGGCCGTCGTGCTGTTGCCACGACAGCTCGTAACCGAGAACGCGCTGCCTGGGATCGAGCAGCGGTTCACGGACAATGAAGTTGGTGCGATGCATGGAGGCGCCGTTTCAAATTGCTCGGCGCAAGCTCAGAACCCGAGACTGTCGAGCAGGTCGTCGACCTGCCCCTGGTTTGCCACGACTTCGGTACCCGTCGGCTTGATTTGCGGACCGTTCATCAGGCCATTGTCCAGTTCGCGCTTGATCTCGCTTGGTGCGAAATCGATCAGGACCTGGACCAGCTGCTTTTCGAGGTTCTGGGCAATGCCGGTGATGCGGCCGATGACCTGACCGGTGAGGTCCTGGAAATCCTGCGCCATCATGATGCTCATCAGTTCGCTGCGGGTGGCAACTGCCCCCGCACGCGACTCGTCCAGGCCGGCAATCGTGCGCTGCGCCAGCGCGCGCCATTGCGCATCCGTGGCCTCGGTTGCAGGGGCGTCGAGCAGCGCCTGCCAACCTGCCTTGAGGTCGGTCGAACGCGTTTCGATGGCATCCTGCAGCGGGCCGGCCGCGTCGGTGGCGTCCAGCACCTTCTTGGCAGCCTGTTCGGACAGATGGGCCACGTAGTCGAGCCGGTCGCGCGCATCGGGAATGTCGCTTGCGGCTTTCTCGATCAGCTTGTCGAGGCCCAGGCCGCGCAGATTCTCGTGCAGCGCGCGGGTCATGTGACCGACCCGGCTCAGCACCTCGTCGTGCGACGACGCGCCGGTAACAGGCGCGGTATTCTGGTCAACCATTTCAGGCTCCGGCTTTGTCCAGTTTCTCGAAAATCTTGTTCAGCTTTTCGTCCAGCGTCGCCGCCGTGAATGGCTTGACAACGTAGCCGCTGGCGCCTGCCTGTGCTGCCGCGATGATGTTTTCCTTCTTCGCTTCGGCAGTCACCATCAGTACCGGCAGCTTGGCCAGTGCAGGATCAGCGCGAATGTGCTGCAGCATCGTCAGGCCGTCCATGTTCGGCATATTCCAGTCCGACACGACGAAGTCGAACGATTCACTGCGCAGTTTTGCCAGCGCCATGACGCCATCTTCTGCTTCGTCGACGTTGGCATAACCCAGTTCTTTCAACAGATTTCGGACGATGCGACGCATCGTCGAGAAATCGTCAACAACCAGAAAACGCATCTTTGGATCAGCCATGAATTACTCCGTTTGAATCTACTAATTTGGTTTGTTGGGTAAGCTACTTTTACAGACGCAAGAATAGCATTTTTGTTGCTCTGCGGCGATAAAATAGCCCACAAAGCATGGAAGGATGATGAATTCAGTTCAAACGCGCAACGCCCGGCTGCCTTGGGCGGCCAGATGATCGAGTACGAGGCGCGGTAAAGCCTGCAATGGACCGACTTCGTGGGCAGCGCCGATGGCAATGGCTTCACGCGGCATGCCGAACACCACACAGCTCGCTTCGTCCTGAGCGAAGTTGTGAGCGCCCGCTTCGCGCATCTCGAGCATGCCCGCCGCGCCGTCCTTGCCCATCCCGGTCAGAATAACACCAACGGCGTTTTTACCGGCCGCCTGCGCAGCGGAACGGAACAACACATCGACCGATGGCCGGTGACGGTTCACGGGCGGACTCTGTTCGATACGCGTCATGTAGTTCGCACCAGAGCGCACCAGCAACAGGTGCGAGTGGCCGGGCGCGATATACGCGTGGCCGGGCAGCACCCGCTCGTTGCCGGCCGACTCGACCACGCTGATCTTGCACAGCGAATCGAGGCGCTTGGCGAACGACGTGGTAAAGCCCTCCGGCATGTGCTGGGCAATCAGGATGCCCGGGCAGTCGGACGGCATCTGCATCAAGAATTCGCGGATCGCTTCGGTGCCACCGGTCGAGGCGCCGATGATGATCAGTTTTTCGGACGAAATGAGTGGGCTCCTCAGCGCCGACAGCTGCGTGCTGGCCACCTGGGGCGTGCGGCTGCGCGGGGCAATGCGCGCGCGCGCGGCGCCGCGGATCTTGTCAGCGATCATGTCGGCGTACTCGCGCATGCCGCTCTGGATCGATATCTTGGGCTTGGTGACGAAGTCGACCGCGCCAAGCTCCAGTGCGCGCATCGTGATTTCCGAGCCGCGCTCGGTCAGCGACGACACCATCAGCACCGGCATCGGGCGCAGGCGCATCAGTTTTTCGAGGAAGTCGAGGCCATCCATCTTGGGCATCTCGACGTCGAGCGTCAGCACATCCGGATTGTGTTTCTTGATCAGCTCGCGCGCGACAAGAGGATCGGGCGCCGTGGCCACCACTTCCATATCGGGTTGCGAATTGACGATCTCGCTCATCACGCTACGGATCAGTGCCGAGTCGTCGACGATCAGGACCTTGATTTTCATGGTGTCTCCGTAATTGCTCAGAACAGGTCGATCGCGCCGCCGACGGGTTCGACCTTGAGTCGCTTGGCGTAATCGAGTTCGCGCTTGGCCAGCGTGTCGTTGTGGGTCTGCATCAGCTTCTTGACCAGCACCTTGCCCGTGCGCGGGAAGAAAAACACCTTGCGCGGGTAGATGTCATTCAGGTCTTCGGCCAGCACCGGAATCCGTTCAGTCTTCAGGAACTGCATCACGAACGCGGCATTGCGCTCGCCGACATTCATCGCGGTAAAGCCGCGCAGCACGGCGCCGCCGCCGAATACCTTGGCCTCGAGGTGTTCGCGGCGCGCCCCGGCCTTGAGCAGATCGTTGATCAGGATCTCCATGGCGAAGGTGCCATAGCGCATCGAGGCCGATACCGGATTGTTGGGTTCAGCCGCGCCGTCGGGCAGCATGAAATGGTTCATGCCGCCCAGGCCCGTGACGCGGTCACGGATACAGGCCGATACGCACGAGCCGAGGACGGTCGAGATCAGCATGTTCTCCTTGGTGTAGAAGTACTCACCGGGGAGGATCTTGGCGGCATCGATCGCGAACGTGCGATCGTGGTAGAGATTGGTTGCGAATTGGCTGTTCATGGTCGCCCTTCGTTCTTACGCCATGCGCGCGTCGAGTTCGTACACGGTCTTGCCGCGCAGGCGCAGGGAATCGGACACGTACAAAAAGTTCTCGGAATGGCCGGCAAACAGCAGCCCGTGGCCCTTCATCAGCGGCACGAAGCGGCTCAGGATCGTGCGCTGGGTCGGCTTGTCAAAATAAATCATCACGTTACGGCAAAAGATCGCGTCGAACTGTCCATCCAGCGGCCAGCCATCGGCCAGCAGATTGAGCGGCTTGAACGTGACGAGCGAGCGCAGCTCGGGGCGGATGCGCACCATGCCTTCGTGCGCGCCCTTGCCGCGCAAAAAGAAGCGGCGCAGCCGTTCCGGCGACAGTTTCTCGATGCGCTCCATCGGGTACACGCCATTGGACGCCGTGGCCAGCACGTTGGTGTCGATGTCGGTGGCGATGATCTCGACTTTGGGCGTCAACGTGTTGAACGCTTCGCAGGCTGTCATCGCGATCGAATACGGCTCTTCGCCGGTGGACGCGGCCGAGCACCAGATGCGCAGCGGGCGTGGATCCTTCTTGTGCAGGGCGACCAGGTGCTCGAGCAGCAGCGGGAAGTGATGCGCCTCGCGGAAGAACGACGTCAGGTTGGTGGTCAGCGCGTTGGTAAACGACTCCCACTCGCGGTCCATGCGCCCTGCTTCCAGGTCGTCCAGGTAGCGCGTGAACGACTGGATGCCGGTCGCACGCAGGCGCCGGGCCAGGCGGCTGTAGACCATCTCCTGCTTGCTGTCAGCCAGGGAAATGCCGGCGCGCTGGTGAATCAGCGCGCGCACGCGTTCGAAATCGCGGCGTGTGAAATCGAACTCTTTATTGGTTTCTGTTTTCTGCTGCGGCACTGTGCGTGACTTTCTTGGATACGATGGCGGGCTGGACGAGCCGGCCGGATTGTTGTGCTTGGTGCCGGCGCAGACGGTGGCTTACGCCGCCAGCTTGTCGATCAGGCCCATTTCGCTCGACGACATCAGCTTGTCGATGTCGACCAGGATCAGCATGCGCTCGTCGACGGTGCCCAGGCCAATCATGTAGTCCGAATTGAAGGCGCTGCCCATTTCCGGGGCCGGCTTGATCTGGTCAGGCGTGAGCGTGGTGACGTCCGAGACGCTGTCGACCACCATGCCCATGATGCGGCCACCGATGTTCAGGATGATCACGACCGTGAACTGGTCGTACACCGGGGTGCCCAGCTTGAACTTGATGCGCATGTCGACCACCGGAATGATGATGCCGCGCAGGTTGATCACGCCCTTGATGAATTCAGGGGCGTTGGCAATGCGGGTCACGGCTTCGTAGCCGCGGATTTCCTGCACCTTCAGGATGTCGATGCCGTATTCTTCCGAGCCCAGGGTGAAGGCAAGGAATTCGCTGCCGGCGCCGTCGTGCGCGGTGCCGTCGGTCGAGAGAGTGTTTGCCAGGTTGGACATGGTATTCCTTTGTTTGCAGTGAAAATGAAATTTATTGAACGACGGGATCGTCGGCCAGCTGGCGCGACGAGCGCACCAGCGCTGCCACGTCGAGAATCAGGGCGACACCACCGTCGCCCATGATGGTTGCGCCGGATATGCCGGCGACTTTGCGGTAATTCGCTTCCAGGTTCTTGACCACGACCTGCTGCTGCCCGACCAGTTCGTCGACGAACAGCGCTGCCTTCTTGCCCTCGGTTTCGAGGATGACCACGATGCCGTCGGACGGGTCGCGGTGCACCGGTTCGATATCGAACATCTGGTACAGCGGGATCATCGGCAGGTATTCGCCGCGCACTTTCAGCACGCGCCCGCGGCCGGCGATCTCGCGCACGTCCTGCGGCGTCGGCTGCAGCGATTCGACCACGAACGACAGCGGCAAAATATAGATTTCTTCACCGCTGCGGATCGACATGCCATCCAGGATCGCCAGCGTCAGCGGCAGCGAAATCGAGATCGTCGTGCCGAAACCGGCTGCCGAGCGGATGTCGACCGTGCCGCCCATTGCGGTGATATTGCGCTTGACGACATCCATGCCCACGCCGCGGCCCGACACGTCGGTGACGGTATCGGCGGTCGAGAAGCCCGGTGCGAAGATCAGTTGCCAGACTTCGGCATCCGTCATCGTGTCCGATACTGCCAGCCCGTTCTGCGCCGCCTTGGCCAGGATTTTCTCGCGATTCAGGCCGGCGCCGTCGTCGGCCACTTCGATGACGATATGGCCGCCCTGGTGGCCGGCCGACAGGAACAGGCGCCCGGCTTCGCTCTTGCCCGCGGCGATACGCGCCGCCGGCATTTCGACGCCATGGTCAATGGAGTTGCGCACCAGGTGCGTCAGCGGATCGACGATGCGCTCGATCAGGCCTTTATCCAGTTCAGTGGCGGCGCCGTTGGTGATGAAGTCGACCTTCTTGCCGAGCTTGCCGGCCAGGTCGCGCACCATGCGCGGGAAGCGCGAGAACACGAAGTCCATCGGCATCATGCGGATCGACATCACTGCCTCTTGCAGCTCGCGCGTGTTGCGGTCGAGCTGGCTGACCGACGACAGCAGGCGCTCGTGCAGGATCGGATCGAGCACGGCGCTGCGCTGCTCGAGCATCGCATTGGTGATGACGAGTTCGCCGATCAGGTTGATCAGCTGGTCGACTTTTTCGACCGACACGCGGATGGACGACGATTCGTTCTTGTCGTCCTTGCGCGCGGCTTTCTTTTCCAGTGCCAGTTCGGCCAGATGCTCCACCACGTTCTGGGCCTGCGCAGCGAGCGCGACGACCGGCTCCGGCGCGCTGTCGACGATGCCGGCAGCAGCGCGGATCTGCTCGATCGGCTGGAAGAAGCCATAGCCGAGTTCGTCTTCGGACGGCTCGCCCGCGGCAGGCGCCACGTCGTCGTCCGGACCGAAGAAGCCGTAGCCCTGGTCGTCTTCGATACGCTTGCGCTCGGCCGCTTCGATCAGGCGCTGCTCGGGCGTGAGCGCCGGTGCTTCGAAAATCTTCAGGTCATCCGGATTGAGCACGAACGAGCAGATGGCGATGATGTCTTCCAGGCTTTCCAGCGTCGTGATGATGACGGCGGTGCGCCCGCCATCGAGCGGCGCAACCGAGATCCGACCCATCAGGCCCAGCTCGTCGACCAGCGCATCGATGTCGCGCTGCGCCACTTGCGGCAGCTCGATCTTGTAGCGGTGCGCGCCTTCGGTGGGCACTTCAATGCGCGCTGGCGCCGACAGATATGATGGTGCGACGACCGGCGCTACCGGCACGACGCCTTCGGCCAGGTCATGCAGCGCCATGCGCACGTTGGCGACCACTTCCTGGTCGACCTGCTTGCCATGGCGATGGCCGTCGAGCTGCATCTTCAGCGCATCCTTGGCCGCCAGAAACGCGTCGACGTGGTTCGAGGTCAGCGCCATCTCGCCCTTGCGGATACGGTCGAGCAGCGACTCGAGCACGTGCGTCACGTCGCACATGTCGGTCAGGCCAAACGTGGATGCGCCGCCCTTGACCGAGTGCGCGGTGCGGAAGATCGCGTTCAGGTCCTCGGCGTCGGGCGCTGCCAGATCGACGCCCAGCAGCAGGCGCTCCATTTCGGCGAGCAGTTCTTCTGCTTCGTCGAAAAAGACCTGGTAAAACTGGCTGATGTCGATGCTCATGGGGATGTCCGCTCGTGGTTGCCTAAGCCAAAATTCATGGCTTAACCGATCACTTTTTTGACCACCTCGATCAGGCGCTGCGGATCGAACGGCTTGACCAGCCAGCCATTGGCGCCGGCAGCGCGACCCTTCGATTTCATCTCGTCCGACGACTCGGTGGTCAGCATCAGGATCGGCGTCTTGGCGTAGCCGGGCAGCGTGCGCAGCGACTTGATCAGCGCCAGACCGTCCATCTTCGGCATGTTCTGGTCGGTCAGCACCAGGTCAACAGCCTGCAGCTTCGCCTTGTCGAGGCCATCCTGGCCGTCCACGGCTTCCACCACATGGTAGCCGGCGGCCTTCAGACTGAAAGCCACCATCTGGCGTAGTGAACTGGAATCGTCGACTGCGAGAATCGTTTTTGCCATCTTGTGCTCCTGCTGTTTTACACCGGGCGGACCCGGGTTGAATTGGTTGTTGGGTGACTACGGGACTGCGGCGGCGCGGTCAGAACAGCTCGACGTCGCCGCTTTCCAGATGTTTCTGTTCGACCGACCTGCGCAGCGTGCTGCGCAGTTGCAGCGACTGGATCGCCAGCGCCACACTGACCTGGCCCAGGCGGTCGACAATTTCGTCGCTGCCGGTATCCGGCGCGATCTCCGCGCCATGATCGTTCAGCGTGCCCAGGAAGTCACGCAGGCCCGACACGCGGCGCAGCGTCCGTTCGATCAGCTGCGCTGTCAGGTCCTGGAACTGCATGCTGGTGATCGCCGTGTTCACGTGCGCGCTGACGTCGTCCGACATCGCGCCCAGCAGAGCGCGATCTTCAAGCGACAACACGCCCCCGGCCAGCATGCGGTCAATCGCTTCCTGGCGCGCGCCAACGACCGCGTGCACCGCGACGAAGCTGCCGGTGAGCTTGTCGATGGCTTCTTCGAGCAGCAATTCGGTCTGGAGCAGATCGGCTTCCACCTCGGTCAGGTGGCGCCGGCCATGCACCGACACGCCCGACAACAGGCGTTTGACGTGCGATCCGAGTATCTTTTTTCTTGTCATCGTGTTCTCTCCAAACCTGCCCGCACGGCGTCGGTCATCGCGGTTTCACCGCATTTAACGTCGCCGTCGCTGCCGCCTCGGCGTCCTCGGCCGGCACATCCAGCGTGGATGCATCGCGCCGCACCGCGTCTTCGGTGCGCTTGTTCATGACGATGATGCTGATGCGCCGGTTGATCGGGCTGAACGGGTCCTTGGCGTCCAGGTTCGCGGCCGAGGCCAGCCCCACCACGCGCAGTACCTTGTCGTCCTGCAGGCCGCCCAGCACCATTTCGCGCCGCGAGGCATTGGCGCGGTCGGCCGACAGTTCCCAGTTGCTGTAGCCGGCGTCGCTGTGGTACGGCGTCGAATCGGTGTGACCCGAAATCCCCAGCTTGTTCGGCACCTCGTTGAGCACCATGCCGATGATGTGCAGGATTTCCTTCGTGTACGGCTGCAGCTCGGCCTTGGCCATCGCGAACATCGGCCGGTTCTTTTCGTCGACGATCTGGATGCGCAAGCCTTCGCTGGTGATGTCGAGCAGCAGCTGGTTCTGGTACTTCTTGAGCATCGGATTGACTTCGATGGCCGACTCGATGCGCGCCTTCAAGGACTTCAGGCGCTCGCCTTCTTCGCGCGCCAGCGCCGCCTTGGCCGCCTGCAGGTCATAGCTCTTGTTGACCGGCGCCGAGTCGCCGCGCTTGACCTGGCCGGCCGTGCGCGTCAGGTCTTCGCCGCCGCCCTGGATCACCGACGACGAGTCGCCCGAACCCGAGCCGCCCTGCATCGCCACCTTCAGCGGGGTCTTGAAGTATTCGGAGATGCCCACCAGGTCGCCCTTGGCGGTCGAGCCCAGCAACCACATGAGCAGGAAGAACGCCATCATCGCGGTCACGAAGTCGGCATACGCGATTTTCCAGGCGCCGCCATGGTGGCCGCCGGCCACCTTCTTGATGCGCTTGATGACAATGGGACGTGCGTTGTCGTCAGCCACGCTCATTCTCCATGGTGTACTGCGGCGAAAGATCGGATGCGGTCATCGCGGCTTACTTCTTCTTCTTGATGTGTTCTTCGAGCTCGGCGAAGGTCGGACGCTCGGTCGAGTACAGTACCTTGCGGCCAAATTCGACGGCCAGCGCCGGCGCATAGCCGTTCAGGCTCGCAAGCAGCGTCACCTTCACGCACTGGAACATCTTGGTCGACTCTTCGAGCTTTTGCTCCAGCACGGTCGACAGCGGACTGACGAACGCGTAGGCCAGCAGAATGCCCAGGAAGGTACCGACCAGCGCCTTGGCAATCAGGATGCCCAGCTCGGCCGGCGGCAAGCCGACCGATTCCATCGTGTGGACCACGCCCATCACCGCCGCCACGATACCGAAGGCTGGCAGGCCGTCACCGATCTTGGCGATCACGTGGGCCGGAATGGCGCCTTCGTGGTGGTGCGTCTCGATCTCGTTGTCCATCAGGTTTTCGATCTGCATCGCGTCCATGTTCCCGGACACCATCAGGCGCAGATAATCGGTCATGAATTCGATGATGTGGTGGTCGGACACGACGGCCGGATACTTGGAAAACAGCGGCGACGCGTCCGGGGCTTCGATATCGCCCTCGATCGACATCAGGCCTTCCTTGCGCACCTTGGACAGCACGTCGAATTGCAGCGCCATGAGTTCCATGTACATGTCTTTCGTGTACTTGGAGCCCTTGAAAATGCTGGGAAACGCCTTGAGCGTCGCCTTGATCGCCTTGCCGCTGTTACCGACGAACAAGGCGCCAAACGCGGCGCCGCCAATCATCAACAGCTCGATCGGCTGCCACAACGACGCAAGGTGACCACCCGCCAGGGCAAAGCCGCCAAACACGCAGGCACAGACGATGATGTAACCAACAATAACTAGCAAAGGATTTCGCTCCAGAAAACCCGCATCGTGTCGCGACATGACGACTCGAAACCGGTAATGTCAGAAAATGTTTATTCAGGGAATTACTTTAGCTGGAGAAGTGCTGTCCGGCAAGCAAAACCACCCCGGAAACTCACCATTTGTCGCTTAAAAGTCCCATATATACAAAGCGGGACCATCTGTGTACGGATGCACAACACGCGTCGGTGTTTGTCCGACAACGATGAATTCGTAACTAAAAAGCATTGAGCCGGGTCGCATCTCGCGCGCGGCCTTGCGCCACAGCGCACTCATCGCAGCCGGAGACAGGTAAGCGAACACGGCGTCGTAGTCGCCCAGATCGAGTCGTTCGTAGTCGCCACGGATGAAGGCGGCCGGACTGCGCGCAAGCCGGGCGCGCACGAAACTGGCCAGCCACGGGAGCGGCGCAAGCTCAATGCCTTCGATACGCGCATCTGGCCGGCGGCGCTGCAGCGCCAGCACCAGCCCGCCGATGCCGCTGCCGATGTCAATCACGCGCAGCGCCCTGCCCTGCGGCAGCGCGGCATCCACCGCTTCCCACACCTTGCGTCCGGACGGGTAATACGGCACCTGCGTGCGGTAGGTCGACCAGTACAGCAGCAACAGGAACAGAAAGACAACCAGGAACGCCAGCGGCGGAATCGCCAGCGCGCTGGTGGCCAGCAGGGCCAGCGGGAAACCGAACTGGATCGCGCGCCACCAGATCGCCAGACCGCGCCACCAGGTCAGGCCGGCCGCAAGCAGGCCCTGGACCAGGGCCACGTGCCAGTACGAGACGACGAGGCCGCCCGTGGCGAGCAGGTAGATGACGGCGAGCGTGAGGGGAAAGGCGGCGAGCTGGAGCAGCAGCGCCCGGATCGCGGGCGCGCGCAGCAAGCGGCGGGGCGATGGAGAGGAAGGTGAGGCTGGCAAGGGCGGCTGCCGGCGCGCTGGATCAGGCCGGATCGAGACCGGCGGCCTTGCCTTCGGCCTGCTCGGCTTGCTCATCGGCGCGCGCCTGGTCGAGTGCTTCCTTGGCCTTGCGCGTCTTGCCGGCGCGCGAAGGCATGTGGCACAGCCCGCACAGGTAGTCGCTGTTGAGGTCGAGGGAATTGACGATGAACTTGCCCTGGCACTTGCTGCATGGCGCCAGTTGCAGCATGCCGCCATTGAAGAAGCGCACCAGCGTCCAGGCGCGGGTAAGCGAGAGCAACGGCTCCTCGTTCGGCGCCGGTGGCATTTGTTCCAGGTAGAGTTTGTAGGCCTTCATGACGGCCTGGATGCCGGTAGCGCCGGCATGCTCCACCAGGAACTGGTGGATATTGATGAACAACGACGAATGGATATTCGGCTGCCAGGTCAGGAACCAGTCGGTCGAGAACGGCAGCATGCCCTTGGGTGGAGAGACACCCTTGAGCTCCTTGTAAAGCTTGAGCAGGCGTTCGCGCGACAGCGAGACTTCGGTCTCGAGCAGTTGCAGGCGTGCGCCCAGGTTGATCAGTTCAATGGCGAGCTGGATTTCCTGCGCCTCGGTGACAACGCTCTTTTTACTCATGGCGATACGGCTCCCGGCTCTGTCGGCCTTACAGCAAGACCGCTGGCAGCGATTATACGATCTCTTCGACTGGCTGGCCGGCCATCAGGATGGCGGCGTGCGACTGGGCCAGGCTGCGCTCCTTCGTGTGGCTCGTCAGCATCGACAGGATCGCGCTGTCGTCGAAGCGGAAGCGGGCCAGCATCATGTTGCCGCCGGCGAGCTTCAGGATCTGCGCATTGCTCATGCCTTCGATCAGGTCGGCGATGTCGGCCGAGACGCCCAGGCGGAAAATGGCAGTGACCTTGTCGGCACGGATCATTTGCTGGGCCAGCATCAGGTAGCTCAGGTTAGCGTCGCGAATTTCAGCCATCATGTCGTTCATCGTCATTTTCTCTCTCCGGTCGTTGTGTCGGCTGCCGTTGTGTTGCCGATGAGATAGATTCTGACCGTGGGGAAACTATTCTCAAATTGGAGAAAGTCTGTATTTTCGGTCAGTGAACGACGATACGGACCCATAGGAGTTTGTCTGACAAACCCATCTGGTTCCCTATGAAACCCTGGCTAAAACCAGGGCTGTTCGGCGGAGGAAAGCGCCTTGATGATACGCAGCAACAAAACGCGTTTGTCGCAATTTTGCCACTTGGCAACAGCCGCTTATCTCTTTAACGGCAGCTGGCGGAGCAACTTTAGGGTCAGTTCGAAGAAATTTTCGACATTTTTTCTGACTTCACTACCTGCCTGCCCCCGCCTGTCCATCCATTAACGGCAGCCTTGCTACCGACTTTAGGGTGATCCAACAAAAATTTTCATTTATTTTTGGCGGGTTCCTGCCTATCTGGGAATGTTATCGGACGGCCCTGGAGGAACTTTAGGGTTCGCTGCAAAATAATTTGAACTTTTTTCGAAGTGCTCGGCCCTGGCCAAAATTCGTGCAAACGATGTTTTGCTTTACTATTAACACAATGCGCACTACCCCTACTCCCCTCAACCAGCCGTTCTCGGTATACCTCGACCTGGTCCGCTTCCTGGCTGCGCTGGCCGTGGTGCTGATGCACATGCGCATGTTCAGGCTGGTCGATATTCCCGGCTCCCAGCACTGGACGCTGTTGGGGCGTGAATCGGTGATGGCCTTCTTCGTCCTGTCCGGCTTCGTCATTGCCTACACCACGCAGATGCGCCGCCCTGACGCACTCGACTTCACCGTGGCGCGCGCCGCCCGGATCTATTCGGTCGCCCTGCCCGTCCTGCTGCTGGGCTTCCTGTGTGCCTGGGTCAGCCAGGGCCCACATGTGCCCGGCATGGATGCGAGCTACCAGGTGGCCAAGCCCTGGTTCTATATTCCGTTCCACCTGCTGTTCATGGGCGACCTGTGGCGCCTGTCGGAGCACCCGCCCTGGCTCGGCCCCTGGTGGTCGCTCAATTACGAAGTCTGGTTCTACGTGCTGTTTGGCGTCGCCTGTTATGTACGCCGGCCATGGCGCCTGCCTGCGATCGGCCTGCTGCTGGCCGTCATGGGCTACAAGCTGTGGCTGCTGCTGCCAGTCTGGCTGGCCGGCGTTGCGCTGTACCACTGGCAGGCCCGCCACACGCTGAGCCGCACCGCGGCGCGCGCCGGCTGGGTGCTGAGCATGGTCCTGCTGGTCGCGTATGAGGCATACGGGGTCGAAGAACTGCTGCGCGCCGCAGGCCGCGCCAGCTGGCTCGGCCAGCATGTCGCACTCGGCAATGCCGACCGCTTCCTGGCCGACTATGCGTTCGGCATGATCGTCGTCCTCAATTTCGCCTGCGCCCGCTTCGCCGGCTTTACCGGCCTGCTGCGCGTGGCGCGGCCCATCCGGCTGTTCGCCGCCTACACGCTGACGCTGTACCTGTCGCATGCGCTGGTGCTGATTGGCTGGCCCGAGCTGTATCCGCATGATCCCGCCAGCATCACCGACGTGCTGGCCCTGTCGGTCGCCGTCGCCGTCGCGACCGCATTGCTGGGCATGCTGACCGAGCAGCGCAAGGACGCGTTCAAGCGCCTGTTCGAGCGCGTGCTGGGCCCGCTGCGGCGCCCTGCGCAACGGGCAGCACTGGCGCCGGCGCCGCTTAACCCCATCAAGGAGAAACACGATGACATGTGATGTATTGATTTTGCCCGGCCTGTTCAACTCCGGTCCCCAACACTGGCAATCGCTGTGGCACGAGCGTCATCCACAATGGCGCCGCGCGGCCCATCGCGACTGGACCAACCCCGACCGTGACGAGTGGGTGGCTGAAATGGAAGAAGCCATTGCCGGCTGCAGCGGCGCGCCGGTGCTGGTGGCGCACAGCCTCGGCTGCATGCTGGTCGCGCATTGGGCACTGTCCGGCTCACCCCTGAAAGTGGCAGGCGCCTTTCTGGTGGCGCCCAGCGACGTCGAACGGCCATCGTTCCCCATCCCTGCCGGTAACTGGGCACCGGTCCCCCGCACGCCGCTGCCGTTTCCCAGCATGATCGTGGCGAGCACGAACGATCCCTATGCCAGCATGGAGCGCACCCAGTCGTTTGCCGATGCCTGGGGCAGCAAACTGGTCGAGATCGGCAACGCCGGCCACGTCACCACCGACGCGGGGTATGGCGACTGGCCCGAAGGCTTGCGTTTGCTGGACGCGTTTTGCGCTGACATCACGGCGCAAAAAGAAACGGCGTGACGACCTGTTACGGCAGTTGCCACTGCGGCGCGGTGCGCTACGAAGCCGACATCGACCTGGCCGCCGGCACGGTCAAGTGCAATTGCTCGATCTGCACCAAGCTGCGGTTCTGGGCCTGCGTCATCGCGCCGACGGCGTTTCACCTGTCGCAGGGCCATGAGACGCTGCGCGACTACCGCTTCGGCGCGCAGCGTGACGGCCACGCGTTCTGCAGCGTATGCGGCGTGCATGTCTTCACGACCGTCGCTGCGGGCCCGTTCGTTGCGGTGACGGTGGCCAGCCTGGATGATCTGCCGGTCGGTACGCTGATGGCGGCCCCGGTGCGCTATATCGACGGGCGTAACGACAACTGGCATACGGCGCCAGCCGAAGTACGGCACCTGTAGGCGAACCAGCAGCGCGCCATCAGCGCGCATAAAAAAGCCGCCGCTCCCGGTGACGGGAACGGCGGCTTTGACGCTAACGGATCAGGCGCTTACTTCGCGCCAGCCAGCAGCATCTCGTTCAAGCGCTTCACGAACGACGCCGGATCGCTCAGGCTGCCACCTTCTGCCAGCATCGCCTGATCGAACAGGATATGCGACCAGTCGGCAAAGCGCGGGCTCGTCGTGTCTTCGTACTTCAGGCGCTGCACCAGCGGGTGGTCCGGGTTGATCTCGAGGATGGGCTTGGATTCCGGCGCGTCCTGGCCTGCTGCTTTGAGCATGCGCAGCAGGTTGCCCGACAGCTCGTTGTCATCCGCCACCAGGCAGGCCGGCGAATCGGTCAGGCGGAACGTCACGCGTACTTCCTTGGCCTTCTCGCCCAGTGCGCCCTTCATGCTCTCGACCAGTTCCTTGTAGCCCGCTTCGGTCTCGGCATGTTCTTTCTTCTCGGTCTCGTCTTCCAGCGCGCCCAGGTCCAGGCCGCCCTTGGCAACCGATACCAGTTCCTTGCCTTCGAACTCGGTGAAGAACGACAGCATCCACTCGTCGACGCGGTCGGTCATCAGGATGACTTCAACGCCCTTCTTGCGGAAGATTTCCAGGTGCGGGCTGTTCTTGCCGGCGTTGTAGTTGTCAGCCGTGACGTAATAGATCTTGTCCTGGCCTTCTTTCATGCGGCCGATGTAGTCGGCGAACGAGACGGTCTGGGCGTCCGAGTCATTGGCGGTCGACGCAAAGCGCAGCAGCTTGGCGATGCGGTCCTTGTTGGTCGCATCTTCGCCCACGCCTTCCTTGAGCACCTGGCCGAATTCCTTCCAGAAGGTCGCGTACTTGTCCTTGCCGGCCTGCTCGTCTGAGTTCGCCATTTCTTCGAGCATGCCCAGCACGCGCTTGGTCGAGCCTTCGCGGATCACGCGCACGTCGCGCGACTCTTGCAGGATTTCACGCGAGACGTTCAGCGGCAAATCGCTCGAGTCGATCACGCCCTTGATGAAGCGCAGGTAGGTTGGCATCAGCTGCTCGGCGTCGTCCATGATGAAGACGCGCTTGACGTACAGCTTGATACCGCCGCGCTTGTTGCGGTCCCACAGGTCGAACGGCGCGTGCGCCGGCACGTACAGCAGCTGCGTGTATTCGCTGCGGCCCTCGACCCGGTTGTGGGTGTAGGTCAACGGTTCCTGGAAGTCGTGCGAGACGTGCTTGTAGAACTCGTTGTACTGCTCTTCGGTGATCTCGTTCTTCGAGCGTGCCCACAGCGCGCTGGCCTGGTTCACGGTCTCGACGTCGTCCTTCAGGACGGTTTCCTTCTTTTCTTCGTCCCACTCTTCTTTCTGCATCACGATCGGCAGCGAGATGTGGTCGGAGTATTTGCGGATGATCGACTTGAGCTTCCAGGCCGACAGCAGTTCTTCTTCGCCGTCGCGCAGGTGCAGGATCACGTCGGTGCCGCGACCGGCCTTCTCGATCTGCTCGATCGTGTAGTCGCCCTCACCAGCGGACGTCCAGCGCACGCCTTCCGAGGCGTCGGCGCCCGCGCGGCGGGTCTCGACGACGATGCTCGAGGCGACGATGAAGCCCGAATAGAAGCCCACGCCGAACTGGCCGATCAGCGCTGCGTCCTGCTGCTGGTCGCCCGAGAGCTTGCTGAAGAATTCCTTGGTGCCCGACTTGGCGATGGTACCCAGGTGCGAGATCACTTCGTCACGGTTCATGCCGATACCGTTGTCCGAGATCGTGATCGTCTTGGCGGTGGCGTCGAACGCCACCTTGATTTTCAGTTCGTGGTCGTTGCCGTACAGGGCGTCATTGTTGATCGCCTCGAAGCGCAGCTTGTCGGAGGCATCCGACGCGTTCGAGATCAGTTCGCGCAGGAAGATTTCCCTGTTGGAGTACAAGGAGTGAATCATCAGTTGCAGCAGCTGTTTTACTTCAGCCTGAAATCCAAGGGTTTCTTTTTCGGCGTGTGCCATCTTGTTCCTCGTTAAAGACAAATAGGGTTGGTCAGACCCGGACGCATATGTGGCCCTGCCGGGGGATTTCAAGAGATATTTTTGATAAGCAATATCGCGCGGCGCCCATGCTTCGGGATATGGACGCTATCAATCCGGGCATTGGGCAGCGCCCCCGGCTCGACGTACAATACCGGATTCATTCACGCACCCTGGAAATTCCATGACCGTCTACGACAAACTCAAAGAACTGAACATCACGCTGGAAGCCCCGGCCACCCCGGCTGCGGCCTACGTCATGTACGTCCAGACCGGCAACCTCGTGTTCATCTCGGGTCACATCGCCAAGAACGCCGACGGTTCGCCGAACGCCGGCATCCTGGGCCGCGACAAGACCACCGCCGACGGCCAGGCGGCTGCACGCTCGGTCGCCATCGACCTGATCGGCACGCTGCAGGAAGCGGTCGGCGGCGACCTGACCCGCGTCAAGCGCATCGTCAAGCTGATGAGCCTGGTCGCATCGACCCCGGACTACAACGAGCAGCACCTGGTCACGAACGGCGCGTCGGAACTGATTGGCGACGTGTTCGGCGACGCCGGCAAGCACGCGCGTTCGGCCTTTGGCGTCGCCTCGCTGCCGCGCGGCACCTGCGTCGAGATCGAGATGATCGTCGAAGTGGCATAAAAACAGCGTTTGCGTGGCAATAACCGGCGCACATTCGCCGGTGTTTCCTTTACTGTCATTGCGGGTGGCGCTGACCCGGCGCCGTCCGCCGACAAGAGTTCGCCTACCCGGCGTGTTCTATATAATGGCCCGGCACGACCGTGCCCCTTTCTGCGAGACAAGTATGAAAATCGACAACCCCAATCCTATCCAGTGGCAGTTCTCGGAACGCGCCGCGCAGCTGCAAAGCTCTTTCATCCGCGAAATCCTGAAGATCACCCAGCGTCCGGACATCATCTCGTTCGCCGGCGGCCTGCCGTCGCCTGCGACCTTCCCGGTCGAGCGCATGAAAGCGGCCTATGACAAGGTGCTCAGCGAAGCCGGCAAGGTGGCGCTGCAATACGGCCCGACCGACGGTTACGCGCCACTGCGCGAATGGATTGCCAATTCGTTGTCGACGGAAGGCTCGACCATCCTGCCGGAACAGATCCTGATGACGTCCGGCTCGCAGCAGGCGCTTGACCTGCTCGGCAAGGTGCTGGTCGACGAAGGCAGCCGCGTGCTGGTCGAAACCCCGAGCTACCTGGGTGCGCTGCAGGCGTTCTCGGTGTACCGCCCGGAGTTCAAATCGGTCGACACCGACGAGCACGGCCTGGTGCCGTCGTCGATCGATGCCGTCGCCAAGGGCGCGCGCATGCTGTACTCGCTGCCGAACTTCCAGAACCCGACCGGCCGCAGCCTGTCGCTCGAGCGCCGTCGCGAACTGGTGGAAACCTGCGCGCGCCTGGCCATCCCGCTGATCGAGGACGATCCGTACGGTTCGCTGTCCTACCGCGGCGAGCCGATGCCGAAGATGGTCGCGATGAACCCGGACGGCGTCATCTACATGGGCTCGTTCTCGAAGGTGCTCACGCCCGGTATTCGCCTGGGTTACGTGTGCGCTCCGCTGCCGCTGGTGCGCCGCCTCGAGCTGGCCAAGCAGGCCGCCGACCTGCACACCGCGCAGCTCACGCAGATGGTCGTGCACGAAGTCGTCAAGGACGGTTTCCTCGACCAGCACATCCCGACCATCCGCCAGTTGTACAGCGACCAGTGCCAGTGCATGCTCGACGCGATGAAGGAACACTTCCCGACGAGCGTCAGCTGGACCGAGCCGGAAGGCGGCATGTTCATCTGGGTCACGCTGCCACAGCAGATCGACGCGATGAAACTGCTCGAACAGTCGCTCGCCGCCAAGGTGGCCTTCGTGCCGGGCGCGCCGTTCTACGCCAACGATCCGGCGTCGAACACGCTGCGCCTGTCGTTCGTGACGGTGCCGCCGGAACGCATCCGTGAAGGCATCGCCATCCTCGGCAAGCTCATCGCCGGCATGCTGTAATACCCGATCGGCCCGCACCCACGGCGCGGGCCGATCACAGTGAGGTTGCATTATTGCAACAACATCATCACGTGTCGGCATTCTGGCAAGATCAGTTGTCTGATTGTCCCGGATTGCAGGTATGATTTCGTCACATTGATGAGGTCTTATTGCAACTGATGATGCACCCTGCTCTAGCGCTTGCAGCTCCGGCGCGCCAATCCGCCATTCTGATCGTTGACGATGCGCCCGACAGCGTCGGCCTGTTGCAGGACATGATGCGACAGCAGGGTTACCAGACCTTTGTTGCCAGCAACGGCAAACGCGCGCTCGATATCGCGCTGCGCGTGCAGCCCGACCTGATCCTGCTCGACGTGCGCATGCCCGACCTCGATGGCCTGGAAATCTGCCGCCGCCTCAAGCGCGCGCCCGACACTGCCCATATTCCCGTCATATTCATCAGCGAGTGCGGTGAAACCGAAGACGTCGTCGCCGGCTTCGACACGGGCGCGGCGGATTACATCGCCAAACCGGTGCGCATGGCCGAAGTCTGTGTGCGCGTGCGGGCCCAGTTGCGCCTGCGCAGCAGCAGCGACAGCCAGAAGCAGCAGGCCGAGCGCCTGCAGCTGATCGTTGATGGCATGGATGAAGGCCTGATGCTCGTCGACGCCGACGGCTGCATCGCCTTTGCCAACCCGGCCAGCGAAGGCTTCCTGGCCCAGCCGCGCAGCCTGCTCACCGGTCGCCCACTGTGCGACCTGATCGAGCCGCCGGCAGACCGGGACTACGCCGCGTTCTTCGCCAACCCGTCGGATGAGCAGGCCGCAGCATGCTGCCGCGGCACGCGCGAAGTGCGGCTGCGCCAGCCCGATGGCACGCTGCGCGCGATCGACCTGGGGCTGTCGCCGATGGCCGGCGACGAAGGCCTGTTCGTCATCCTGCTGCACGACATCACGCACCACAAGCAATCCGAGACAGCCCTGCAGCATGCCGCGCTGGTCGATCCGCTCACGCGCATCGCCAACCGCCGTCACTTCGACGCTTTCCTGGAAAAAGAATGGCACCGCGCGATCAGGAGCAGCCAGCCGCTGTCGCTGATCGTGATCGACGTCGACCACTTCAAGGGCTACAACGACAGCCTGGGCCACGCTGCCGGGGACACCTGCCTGCAGGCGATCGCCGAAGCGCTGCAATCGCATGCGATGCGCCCGACCGATCTGGCGGCGCGCTATGGCGGCGAGGAATTCGTCGTGCTGCTGGCCGATACCAGTTGCGCAAGCGCCGCCCGCCTGGGTGAATCGATCCGTGCCCATATCGAGCAGCTCGCCATGCCGAATCCGCGCGCCGACGGCGCCGGCGTGGTCACGGCCAGCGTGGGCGTGGCCTGCATCGTGCCGACGCTGTTCGACGATATCCGCTCGCTGTTTGTTTCGGCAGACCGTGCCATGTACGAAGCCAAGGCGCGCGGGCGCAATCAGGTTGTCATGCTGCAGACGGGCGCGACGCTGGAGCCCGTGCGCGCCCCACGCACGCCCTGAACCTGACCGTCAAACGGCTGCCGGCACCGCGTGCTGCAAGCGCCATGCAGCCATATAGCGCTTTTCCTGCGTATCCCATTGCGCATCGTCCCATCCCAGTTCTTTCTGGCAGATCGTGCGCACCCGGCCCATCAGGGCCGCGCCGCCGTCGGTCAGCTGGATGCCCAGGCGCGTGCGGCGCAGCAGCAGGTCGTCGAGCCGGTAGACCTGTTCGGCGCGCGCCGCCCAGCGCAGCTCGGCCCACAGCGTGTGCGTGCCCGGAATGCATTCGAGCTCGCCCGCCTGCGCGGTGGACAGGAGCGCCTTGACGTGCACGCCGTAACGGCCCGTCAGCCGGCGCAACACGTTGGGCGGCAGGTCGCGCCGCGCCGGCACGCTGGCCCGTGCAAACACGGTCCCGCGCTCGGTGCGCAGCGGCGCACCCGGCAACTGGCGCGCCGCCTCGCGCAGCACGTCGCGCGCGGCCAGGCGGAAGGTGGTCAGCGTGCCACCCGCGACCGAGACCAGGCCGGGTTCGGACCACACCAGGTGCTCGCGCTTCTCACTGGCGGATACACCGTCGCTGCCGCTGTCGAACACTAGGCGCGCACCGGCAAAGGTGGCCAGCACGTCGGCGTCGGTCAGCGCCAGCGGTGCGAACTGGGCCTGTACGGCCGCCATCAGGTAATCGAATTCGCGCCGCGTGATGCTCGGCTGGGCATTGACGTCGTCGGTCTGGTCGACGTCGGCCGTACCGACCAGCGTCACGCCCTCCCACGGAAACGCAAACACGGGGCGACCGTCGACCGGATGCAGCAGACTGACGGCGTCGGTCAGTGGCAGGCGGTCAGCCGGCAGCAGCAGGTGGCTGCCACGCAGCCAGCGCAGGCGCGCCATTGCGTCGTTGACGCCGGCGCAGGCGGGCGCTGGCGGTGCGCCGGTGGCGTCGATCACCACGCGCGCGCGCACTGCCGTCTCGGCGCGCGTGCGTTCGTCGCTCAGCAAGGCGCCATGCACCTTGCCACCATCGCGCACGAGCGACTGCACGGTGATGTAATTGCAGGCCACCGCGCCATGGGCACGCGCTTCTCCCAGCACGCGCAGCACCAGGCGCGCATCGTCGGTCTTGGCGTCGGTATAGCGGATGCTGCCGGCGCTGCGCGGATCGGGTGCATCCGGGGCCGGGGTGCGCAAGGCGTCCTGGCGCTGCCATTGCGGTTCGCGCCGGCCCGTGAGCAGGTCGACCACGCGCAGCATCGACAGCAAGCCCAGGCGGCGCGTGAGGTCGGCGCCATGGTTGGCGAACGCAAACGGCTGCGCATCGACCAGGCCAGGCACGGCGCGCAGCAGCGCTTCGCGTTCGGCCACCGCGTCGCGCGTGCGGCGCAGGCTGCCGGCGGCCACATTGCGCAGGCCGTCGTGCATCAGTTTGGATGAACGGCTCGAGGTGCCGCAGCCAAAGTCGGCCTGCTCGACCAGCAGTGCCTTCAGGCCGCGCCGCGCTGCTTCGAGCAGGATGCCGGCGCCAGTGATGCCGCCGCCGATGACGAGCACGTCCCAGTCGCGCGGTGGCGGGAAGGTCGTCATGATGTCACCCGGCTGACGGGAGCCATGGCGCCGCCGTGCCGGCCCCGGCAAGTGCCCTGCTGGCACAGTCGCATGCCGATTGCTTCGTCACCCCATCCATTACAACGCCGCATCAAACCGCCTTCTTCGTTATACTTGGACACAAGTTGCCCTTTTTGCCAGATTAGTCAGGGCCTTGCCAACTGTATTGCGCATTCATGACACTGCCTTGCTCGATCACGCCACGCCCGCCCGATACCGCCCGCGTGACCGGCCCGTATCTCAAGACCCTGCTCGACACCGCCCTTGAACGCGGCGTGACGACGGCCGCGCTCGCATGCGCTGCCGGCCTGGCCGCCGATGCACTCTCGCCGCTTCCCGACACGTTGTCAACAACACGCTACATCGCCCTGCTCGATGCTGGCGCGCGGCTGACGAACGATCCGTTTTTCGGCTTGCATGTCGGCGAAAATGTACGGCCCGCCACGTACAGCGCGTATGGCCTGATGCTGCTGGCCAGCAGCAGTTTCGGTCACGCGCTGGCGCTGGCCCAGCGCTATGAATCGCTGGCACACGACCTGGGGCGCAGCCGGCTCACCATCGAAGGCCCGCACGCACTGCATGAATGGATCAGCCGCTATCCGGACGCTACGCGCCACCTGGCCGAGAGCGTGTACGCCGGCATTCGCCTGTTCGGCAGCTGGATGGCCGGGCAGGCCTTGACGCCGCAGGCGATGCACTTCCGGCACGCCGACCCCGGCCACGGCCACGATGAATACCTGCGCGTGCTGGGCGTCGTGCCGACGTTTGATGCGCCGTGTCATGGCGCCGCCTTCGATGTGGCGCTGCTGGCCATGCCGGTACCGAACGCCGACACCAGCCTGTTTTCCGTGCTGCACCAGCATGCCGAGCGGCTGCTGGCGCAGCGCACCATCACCGTCGACGGCATCGTGGCGCAGGTGACGACGGCGCTTACGCCGCGCCTGCCCGAAGGCCAGGCCCGCCTGGTGCCGGTCGCGGCCGAACTTGGATTGTCGGCGCGTACCCTGCAGCGCAAGCTGGCGGACGCCGGATCGAGCTTCCAGCAGGTGCTCGATGCAGTGCGCTTCGCGCTGGCGCAGGACTATCTGCAGCGACGCGAGCTGGGTCTGGCCGATATCGCCTTCCTGCTGGGTTTTCAGGACCAGAGCGCGTTCACCCATGCGTTTCGCGAGTGGAGCGGCATTAATCCAGGGGCCTGGCGCGAACAGGCTGCCTGAGCTGTCAAGCGTCGTGCCCGGCCCGCCGGCCGCGCCCCAGCACGTGCAGCGCATCGTCGACCACCGGCACGATGCCGAGCACGCACAGAAAGCCCGCCAGCGGAATCGTCGACAGATAGCCCAGGTGCTTGAAGCCCAGCGCGCCGACCACGCCGCCGATGCAGAAGGCAACCAGCAGCGCCGCCATCAGGCCCAGGCGGCTCAGGTTGGCCGTGACCTTCGGCTGGTCCTGGCCGCCATCCACATTCCAGTACGCCAGCTTGCCCAGCTCGATGCCGATGTCGGTCACGATGCCGGTCATGTGGGTGGTGCGGATTTCGGCGTGCGAGACCTTGGTGATGACGGCGTTCTGCAAACCCATCATGAAACACAGCAGCATCACGGTCAGCGGAATGAACAGCGCATCGATGTCGTTCAGGCGTGCACCCAGGATGCCGAACACCAGCAGCAGGATGGCTTCGAGCACCAGCGGCAGCGCATAACCGCTGTAGAGACCCTGGCGGCGCACGAGATTGACGAGGATGGCGGTGCTGGCCGCGCCCAGCATGAAACTGAGCAAGGCGCCCAACGCCGCGAGCACCAGGTCGGTCTGGCCGAGCACCAGATGGTCGGCCGCGCTCGAGATGATGCCGGTCATGTGCGACGTGTACTCGCGCACCGCCAGATAGCCACCGGCATTGATGGCCCCGGCGACAAAGGCCAGCGCCACGCCCAGGTGGCGGTTGGCCCCGGGGGTGCGGGCGTGTCCAGTCAGGCTGCGCGCGTAATTGATCGGCACGGAAAATCGGCTTTCGACGAGAACATTGCGGGTGGGTATTCACGTCAGATGTTACCGCAAATCACTTTAAGCGTATGCGCCGTGGCGGCGATTCCTGGCGCTATAATGAAAAATTCGCCAAATGCGCACACTGGTATCGCCGTGAACCCCCACCTCGACAAACTCCATCCCTATCCGTTCGAAAAATTGCGCCAGTTGTTTACCGGCGTGACCCCGAACCCGGATTACTCGCCCATCAGTCTTGGCATTGGCGAGCCGAAGCATCCGACGCCCGCGTTCATCGAGAAAGCGCTGATGCATGCGGTATCGGGCCTGGCCAGCTATCCGAGCACGATCGGCAGCGAGCCCTTGCGCACCGCGATCACCGGCTGGCTCGAACGGCGCTACGGCTTGCCGGCGCTCGACGCAACCGCGATGGTGCTGCCGGTGAACGGCTCGCGCGAGGCGCTGTTTGCCATCGCGCAGTGCACGATCGACGCGTCCAAGCCCGATGCGCTGGTGGTGTGCCCGAACCCGTTCTACCAGATCTACGAAGGCGCGGCCTACCTGGCCGGCGCCGCGCCGTGGTTCGTCAATTCGGAACCGGGCCGCAATTTCGCGCCCGATTACGCCAGCGTGCCAGATGATGTCTGGCCGCGCGTGCAGCTGATGTATGTCTGCTCGCCCGGCAACCCGACCGGCGCCACGCTCACGCTGGACGACTGGCGCGAGCTGTTCGCGCTGTCGGACCGCTGGGGCTTTTTGATCGCGGCGGACGAATGCTATTCCGAGATCTACACGGGCAGCACGCCGCCACTGGGCGCGCTCGAAGCGGCGCACCTGCTGGGCCGCAGCAGCGGCGAGCAGCCTTACCGCAACCTGATCGTGTTCTCGAGCCTGTCGAAGCGCTCGAACGTGCCGGGCATGCGCTCGGGCTTCGTGGCGGGCGATCCGGTGGCGATGAAACGCTTCCTGCTGTACCGCACCTATTGCGGCGGCGCGATGTCGCCACCGGTGCAGGCGGCGTCGATCGCGGCCTGGAACGACGAGCAGCACGTGCAGGACAACCGCACGCTGTACAAAGAGAAATTCAATCTCATCACGCCGCTGCTCAAGCAGGTGATGGACGTCGAACTGCCCGACGCCGGCTTCTATCTGTGGGCCGACGTGCGCCGCACCGGCCTGTCGGACGTCGAGTTCGCACGGCGCCTGTACGCCGACTATAATGTCACGGTCCTTCCGGGCAGCTACCTGGCGCGCGATGCGCACGGGCAGAACCCGGGCCAGGACCGCATCCGCATGGCCCTCGTGGCCAGCGTCGACGAAGGACTGGAAGCGGCCAACCGCATCGTCCAGTTCTGCCAGGGCCTCGCCTGACGCCTCTGCACCCTTGAACTCATTCCAACCAAGACCAGCACCATGACCCAACAACTCCAGAACATCATCGACACCGCCTGGGAACAGCGCGCCGACATCAGCCCGAACAGCGCCAGCGCCGAACTGCGCGATGCAGTCGCCCACGTGCTCGCGGGCCTCGACGACGGCAGCCTGCGCGTCGCGCAGAAGGACACCGGCACCTGGGTCGTGAACCAGTGGATCAAGAAAGCCGTGCTGCTGTCGTTCCGCCTCGAGAACAACGTGCCGGTCGCCTCGGGCGACATCCAGTTCTACGACAAGGTCCCGACCAAGTTCGCCGACTACACGCCAGAAGACTTCGCACGCGGCGGTTTCCGCGTGGTGCCGCCGGCCGTCGCACGTCGCGGTAGCTTCATCGGCAAGAACGTGGTCCTGATGCCGTCATACGTCAACATCGGCGCCTACGTCGATGAAGGCACGATGGTCGATACCTGGGCCACGGTCGGTTCGTGCGCGCAGATCGGCAAGAACGTCCACCTGTCGGGCGGCGTGGGCATCGGCGGCGTGCTCGAGCCGATGCAGGCCAACCCGACCATCATCGAAGACAACTGCTTCATCGGCGCGCGTTCCGAGATCGTCGAAGGCGTCATTGTCGAAGAGAATTCGGTGATCTCGATGGGCGTGTACATCGGCCAGTCGACCAAGATCTATGACCGCGCCACGGGCGAAGTGTCCTACGGCCGCGTGCCATCGGGTTCGGTCGTCGTGTCGGGCAGCCTGCCGTCCGCCGACGGCAAGTACAGCCTGTATTGCGCCGTCATCGTCAAGCGCGTCGATGCACAGACGCGCTCGAAGACGGCCATCAACGATCTGCTGCGCGGCGACTGATTGCGCACGTAGTCAGTACGGCCGGTTGAACGGGGCGGCATGCCTGCCCTCTTCAACCGGCTCTTGTAACTCCCCCGATTGACGGAGACGATGCGATGGCCATGGACCGCCTGTTCCAGCTGATGAAAGAGAAGAACGCGTCCGACATGTTCTTCGCCGTGAACTCCCCGGTGCATATCAAGATCAACGGCGCGCTCATCCCCATCAACCAGCATCGCCTCGAACCCGAGAACATCCTGTCGCTGCTGTCCGAGATCGCGACGCCAGAACAGATCGACGAACTCCAGCGTGACAACGAATTGAACATGGGCGTGTCAGTCGCGAACGTGGGCCGGTTTCGCCTGTCGGCGTTTCGCCAGCGCGGCTCGATCTCGGCCGTGTTCCGCTACATCCCCGCGACCATTCCACCGCTGGCCGAGCTGGGTCTGCCGGCCGTACTGGCAGAACTGATCATGGAAAAGCGCGGCCTGATGCTGGTCGTGGGCGCTACGGGCTCCGGCAAGTCGACCACCATCGCATCGATGCTCGATCATCGCAACGACCTGCGCACCGGGCATATCCTGACGCTGGAAGACCCGATCGAATATCTCTTCAAGAACAAGAAATCGATCGTCAACCAGCGCGAGATCGGCAGCGACACGCACGACTTCGGCATCGCACTGAAGAACTCGATGCGCCAGGCGCCCGACTGCATCCTGATCGGCGAAATCCGCGACCGCGAAACGATGCAGGCGGCGCTGGCGTACGCGCAGTCCGGCCACCTGGTGCTGGCCACGCTGCACGCCAACAACAGCTACAACGCACTCAACCGCATCATCAGCTTCTACCCGCTCGAAAACCGCAACGCACTGCTGCAGGACCTGGCCTCGAGCATCAAGGCCATCGTGTCGCAGCGGCTCGTGAAAGCCGCTGCCGGTGGCGCGCGCCGCGCGGCAGTTGAAGTCATGCTGAACACCCGCTACATCGCCGACCTGATCGAACAGGGCGAAATCAGCCAGATCAAGGAAGCGATGGACAAGAGCCTGTCGGCCGGTTCGCAATCGTTCGAAGGCGCGCTGTTCCACCTGATCAAGGAAGGCCACGTGACGCAGGACGAAGGCCTGGCCAACGCCGACTCGGCCACCAACCTGCTCTGGCTGCTCAACAACGGGCCCGATAGCCAGATCCAGCAGCAACTGGACGACAAGCCCAGCGAGCCCAAGGGCGGCGCGTCGTTCACCGAGTTCACGCTCAATTCCTGATCTTCCAGGGCGGCGCTGCCGCCCTCTTTCCCGCATATCTCATGACGACTACCCTCTACGGCATCCCCAATTGCGACACCGTCAAGAAAGCCCGCACCTGGCTGCAAGACCACGGCATCGACTTCACCTTCCACGACTTCAAGAAGCAAGGGCTCACGCCTGAACTGGTGAAGGGCTGGCTGCAAGACCTCGACTGGACCACGCTGGTCAACCGCAAGGGCACCACCTGGCGCAACTTACCGGACGAACGCAAGGCGGCCATTGTCGATGCCGACAGCGCCATGGCGCTGATGCTCGAGAACCCGTCGGTCATCAAGCGCCCGGTCGTGCAAGGCGCCGGCTTGGTGACGGTCGGTTTTTCGCCGGCTGCATTTGAAGAGAAGTTTGGGGCGGCGCCATGAGGCCATCACGCACCCTGCTGCTCACCGAAGAGCTGATCGCGCTCGACTCGATCACGCCCCAGGACAAGGGTTGCCAGCAGCGTCTGATCGAGCTGCTGGCGCCGCTGGGCTTCGTGTGCGAGACGATCGTCTCGAACGGCGTGACCAATCTGTGGGCCCGCAAGGGCGAGAACGCGCCGCTGTTCGTGTTTGCCGGCCATACCGACGTGGTCCCGGCGGGTCCGCTGCACCAGTGGACCTCCGAGCCGTTCATGCCGACGCAGCGCGACGGCAAGCTGTACGGCCGCGGCGCATCCGACATGAAGACGTCGATCGCGGCAATGGTCGTCGCCTGCGAAGAGTTCGTTGCTGCCTATCCTGAGCACCGCGGCTCGATCGCGTTGTTGATCACGAGCGACGAAGAAGGCCCGGCGGTCGACGGCACCGCCATCGTCTGCGACCTGCTCGAAGAACGGGGCGTCGCGCCCGACTATTGCCTGGTGGGCGAGCCGACCTCGAACCACGTGCTGGGCGACACGATCAAGAATGGCCGGCGCGGTTCGCTGTCGGGCCACCTGACGGTCAAGGGCATTCAGGGCCACATCGCCTACCCACAACTGGCGCGCAACCCGATTCACCAGATGGCGCCGGCACTGGCCGAACTGACGCTGGAAGTGTGGGACGAAGGCAACGAGTACTACGCGCCCACCAGCTGGCAGGTGTCGAACATCGCCGCCGGCACCGGCGCCAACAACGTTATCCCGGGCAGCGTGAGTCTGGACTTCAATTTCCGCTTCTCGACCGCCAGCACGGCCGAAGGCCTGCAGGCGCGCGTGCATGCGATCCTCGACCGCCATGGCCTGGACTACGATCTCGACTGGACCTTGTCGGGGCTGCCGTTCCTGACCGAGAAAGGCACGCTGTCGGACGCCGTCTGCACCGCAATCAGCGACGAACTGGGCGTCCACACCGAATTATCGACCTCGGGCGGGACCTCGGATGGCCGCTTCATCGCCCGCATCTGTCCTCAGGTGATAGAATTCGGCCCACCGAACGCCAGCATTCACAAAATCGACGAGCACATCGAACTGCGCTACATCGATCCCCTGAAGAATATCTATCGCCGTACGCTCCAGCGCCTGCTGGCCGCTTGAAGCATTACAACCCATCATCCAGGCCATGACCACCACCTCATTCTCCACGCCGCGCGACCTGCTGCGCTATGCGATCACCCGTTTCAACGGTGCCAAGCTGTTCTTCGGCCACGGCAGCGTCGAAGCGTTCGACGAAGCCGCCTACCTGATCCTGCACACCCTGAAGCTGCCGCTCGACCGCCTGGAGCCGTTCCTCGATGCCAAGCTGCTGGCCGACGAAGTGCTGCAGGTGCTGGCCGTGATCGAGCGCCGCGTGACCGAGCGCGTGCCGGCCGCCTACATCACCAAAGAAGCCTGGCTGGGCGAATACCGCTTCTATGTCGACGAACGCGTGCTGGTGCCGCGCTCGTTCATCGCCGAGCTGATTCCGCAGCAGTTCAGCCCATGGCTGGTGGATCCGGATGGCGTGGAAAACGTGCTCGAGCTGTGCACCGGCAGCGGTTGCCTGGCGATCATGATGGCCGATACGTTTGCCAACGCGGTGGTCGATGCGATCGACATCTCGAAGGATGCGCTGGCCGTGGCCGAGACGAATATCCGCGAATACAAACTCGAAGGGCGCGTGAACCCGATCGAGTCCGACCTGTACGAGAACGTGCCGTTCAAGAAGTACGACCTGATCATCACCAACCCGCCGTACGTGAATGCCGAATCGATGCGCACGCTGCCGCAGGAATACATGGTCGAGCCGCAGATCGCGCTCGCCGGTGGTGAAGACGGCATGGACCTGGTGCGCAAGATCATCGCCGGCGCCGCCGAGCGCCTGACGCCGGAAGGCATCCTGGTGGTTGAAATCGGCAACGAGCGCGAGTACGCCGAAGCCGCATTCGGCCACCTGGGGCTGACCTGGCTGACCACCAGCATCGGCGACGACGCCGTGTTCCTGCTGACGGCCGAGCAGCTGCAAAACGCCTAACAATACCCCTGGCAACATTGATCGTAGGGTGGTCGGGGTCGCCGAGACGGCTATGCCGACCACGCGGTGATCGATACCAGCAAGATCATCCGGCACAAAACCGGAACCCATCACAATCACCGCGTGGACGGCACAGCCGTCCACCCAAAAAAGATAGCCACACCATGATCCGTATCCAGAACGTCAGCCTGATGCGCGGCACCAAGCCGCTGCTCGTCGATGCCGACCTGACCCTCAACCCGGGCGACAAGATCGGCCTGATCGGCGCCAACGGCGCCGGCAAATCGAGCCTGTTCGGCATGCTGCGCAACGAGCTGCACCCGGACCAGGGCCAGATCGACTTCCCGGCCAAATGGCGTATGGCGTACGTGGCGCAAGAGACGCCAGCGCTGGACCGCGCGGCGCTCGATTACGCGATCGACGGCGACGTTGGCCTCCGCAAGCTCCAGGCCGAGCTGGAAGAACTGGAATCGCACCCGGACGTCGACGCCCACGGCATGCGTCTGGGCGAACTGCACGGCATGCTGGCCGATGCCGATGGCTACACGGTGCAGTCGCGCGGCGAACAGCTGCTGCTGGGCCTGGGCTTTTCCCTGGCGCAGATGAACCAGCCGGTCGCGAGCTTCTCGGGTGGCTGGCGCATGCGCCTGAACCTGGCGCAGGCGCTGATGTGCCCTTCTGACCTCTTGCTGCTCGATGAACCGACCAACCACCTGGATCTGGATGCGATCATCTGGCTCGAAGACTGGCTCAAGCGCTACACGGGCACCCTGATCATCATTTCCCACGATCGCGACTTCCTCGATGAAGTCGTCAACGTGATCGTGCACATCGACGAGCGCAAGCTGAAGCGCTACACGGCCAACTACTCGGGCTTCGAGCGCCAGCGCGCCGCCCAGATGATCCTCGCCGCCGGCGCACTTGAGAAGCAGCAGCGCCAGCGCGCCCACCTCGAGTCGTTCGTCAACCGCTTCAAGGCGCAAGCCTCCAAGGCGCGCCAGGCCCAGAGCCGCATGAAGGCCCTGGCCAAAATGGAAGAGCTGGCGCCGCTGCGCGCTGCGGCCGAATTCTCGTTCGACTTCCGCGAGCCGCTGTCGGCCCCGAATCCGCTGCTGGTGCTGGACAAGGTCGATGCCGGCTACTTCCTGCTCGACGAGCATGGCGACAAGGTCGGCAAGAAAACCATCGTCAACCACATCGACTTTTCGCTGACCATCGGCCAGCGCATTGGCCTGTTGGGTGTGAACGGCGCCGGTAAATCGACGCTGATCAAGACCATCGCCGGCGAGCTGATGCCGCTGACGGGCGAAGCGACGATCGGCAAGGGCCTGTCGATCGGCTACTTCGCCCAGCACCAGGTCGAGATGCTGCGCCATGACGAGTCGCCCCTGTGGCACCTGGCCAAGATCGCGCCGACCGTGCGCGAGCAGGAACTGCGCAACTTCCTGGGCAGCTTCAACTTCCCGGGCGACATGGTAACCAGCTCGATCAAGCCGTTTTCTGGCGGCGAAAAGGCGCGTCTGGCGCTGGCCCTGATCGTCTGGCAGCGCCCGAACCTGTTGCTGCTCGATGAACCGACCAACCACCTGGACCTGGAAACGCGCGAAGCGCTGACGATGGCGCTGGCGCAGTTCGAAGGCACGCTGATCGTCGTATCCCACGATCGCCACCTGCTGCGCGCGACGACCGATGAATTCATCATCGTCGCCGACGGCCGCCTGCAACCGTTCGACGGCGACCTGGACGACTACAAGGACTGGCTGTTCAAGACCAAGCTGGGCAAAGGCACCGACATCCTGCCGCTGGCCAAGACCGCCGCGCCCGTCGCGCCGGTGCCAAGCGCCACGCCGGCCGAGCGCAAGGAACAGAAGCGCCTGGGCGCCGAAGAACGCCAGCGCAACGCCGCGCAGCGCAAACCGATCGAAAGCAAGGTCAAGCGTCTGGATGAGCAGATGGCCAAGCTGCAGGCAAAGAAAGCCACGATCGATGCCGCCCTGCTCGACCCGACGATCTACGATGCGCAGAACAAGGATCGCCTCAAGACGCTGGTGGCCGACCAGGCGTTCGTGGCGCGGGATCTGGAAACGCTCGAGGTGGAGTGGTTGACGCTGCAGGAACAGCTGGAAGCGCTGGCGTAAGCCAGTAGGATAAGCAGTACGACGCCGTCAGGCGGCCCTGAGCGGCCGCCGCGGCGACAACGACACGAGGCCATCGATGTCGATCAACACCACGCACCGGCCGTCGATGCGGGCAATGCCGATCAGGTAACTGGCGCCGGCCTCGCCCGGGACGGCCTGCACGGCTTCCGGGCGCACGTGCACGATGCCGGTCACCCCTTCCACCACCATTCCCACCAGGCCACTCGACAGGCGCAGGATGATCACGTCGGTATCCGGGTGCACGATGCCCGCGCCTGCACCCGCACCCGCGCCTGCACCTTGAGTGGCGGTGGTGCGCATGTCGATCACCGGCAGGATCACGCCATGCGACAACGCCACGCCGCCGATGATGTCGCCGTCTTCCGCGAAGCGCTCGAGGGATTTGAGCAATTTGAGTTCCTGCACCCGCGCGCAATCGAGTCCGTACTCCTGCCCATCGAGCATGAAGCTGAGGTAATCCGTTGGTGCGCCATACCGTGGCGCGCGCGCTGTGTTGTGCATGGTGGATCCTCGATCAGTCCGACCACCATCGTAAGCCTGCCGGTCACGGTGATGTTGACTGCAATCAATTCGCACCACCCGCCCCTGCGGATGCGCTGGCTCAACCCAGCGGTGTGGGTGACGCCGAATTCCAGGCCCAGGCCCCGTCGCGCCCGGCGTGCAGCAACTCGGTGCCCACGGCATCGCGCAAGCGTAGCCGGATGTCGCGCGGCCCCTGGTCCCAGATGCAGCCAAGATCGGGCTCGTACGGCAAGGCACGTACCTGCACCTCGCCCGCAATGGCCTCCAGCGCGATCTGCGCCGCGCCGACGCGGTCGTAGCGCTGCGCTTCCAGGCGACCCAGCACCTCCATTCCCGACTGCCGTTCGGCGTCGAGCTTCTTCGTTTCGTCGGACAGGCGACCGAGCTCCTTGAGCGCCGGCCCCGCGGTGTCGGTCATGCGCTGGAACTGGGGCACCTGCTCGGGCTTGAGCACCAGATCGCCGCTGCGGATGCGCGGCGCGATTTTCAGGTATTTGCTCAGGTGCGGCTGCGCTGCGAGCGTGTCGATCGACGCGCGGTGACGCGCCGCGAGCTGATCGAATTGCCCGATCCGCTCACGCACCTGGGCCATCGCATCGTCGATGCGGGCGCAATCGGGCCGCAGCAGGTACACCAGCATCTCGCCCTGCTTCCACGGAGCGGCGCTGCCGATCTTCACGCGCCGGCCCGCGATGGCGCTGCCCTCGGCGCGCGTGACCTCGACGTCGTCGCCCATGATCTCGCAGTTGATCGCCGTGTCGATGCGAATGCGCGCACCGGAAATCACGCAGTTTTCGGCCCGCCCCAGGATCACGTCGCCCCTTGCAGCCTGGATCGTCGCGCTGGACGCCACCCCCAGTACGCGCACGCCGCCGTTCAGGTTGCGCGCGCTGCCGCCGACCAGGTTGCGCTCGAGCCGGATCGCCCCGCCGCGCGAGAGCACGTGACCATACACGTCCGCATGCACGGTGATGCTGTCGCCTTCGATGGTGCGCTGCTCCTGCACGTCGCCGAATTCTTCGTAGTCGCCGCTCAGGTGCAGGTTGCCCGTGGTGCGGGCGCTGACGCCGTCGTGGCTGACGATCTTGTCGGAGATGGCGATGCGGCTGCTCTTGGGGTCGACATTCAGGAAGCCGTCGCGACGCGCGATCAGGAACTCGCCGGCTGGCACGATATCGATGCCGGTGCCTTCGGCCGCGTACAAGGCCAGGTCGAGGTCCTTGCCAATCTCGGCCAGGATCGGGATGCCGGTCAGTTCGAATCCCGGACTGCCCGCCGTACGTGGCACCTTGCGCAAGAGGCGCGTGCCCATCTGCACCTGCGGAAAGCGGTTCTGGAAGCTCATCAGGTCGAGTTTGCCGTTGGCCAGCTGGAGCGGTGCATCGCTGCGGTGCAGTTCGCTCGTGACTTCTTCGACACGCGCAGCGTCGCCGTCGATCGCCGCCAGGTGGCGCGCCACGACGCAGCGTCCGGTCGCGCCCTTGCCGATGGCGTCGCGGATGGCATCGACATCGGCGCCAAAGCGGATCCCCTTCACCCACATGTCAGCGACGAACTCGTCGGCATTGAGCCTGGTTGGCCGCTCATTGCCCTCGGGATCGGATTCGACGACCGGCTCGAAATAGTACTCTGCCTGGCCATCCGCGATCTTTACCGGGCGGTACAGCGCCTGCCGCGCCGGAGTGAACGGCAGGATGTGATCGGCGATGCGCGCCTGCAGCTGGCCGGCCGTATCGCGCGGCAGTGCCGGGCCGTGGCCGTAGAGCACCTTGATCAGGACAGCGTAATCGAGGCCCGCCAGGTAGTGCCCGGAGCGCAGAATGCTGTCGAGCGCCGCCACCAGCGTCGGGCCCGGCAGCGCGGAATCGGCATACACGCCGTCAGCGCGCCGGGTGATGCAGTGGTCCGGGCCATCAGAGACAAAACGCGCTGCGGCAGGGATGGCAAGGTCGGGCACGTTCACGCTCCAGGTTGCTGATATTGTCGGCACATGCCCTACCCAGAGTAAGGCGCCCGAGAACATAGCATGTTGCGCAAATTAAATAAATATATAGCAATGAGATTTGCAAAAAAGAAAATTCACAGCACGTATTGAAGGTGTTCGAAAGGTGTTCCGTATGCCCGGATGGATCACGATTCATCCCCCGGACGTGACAACGGCGCCATCGGCGCCGTCGTTTGCTGAAAGTCGCCGCTGGTCAGCGGCGGCGCGAACTGGGGTACAGATCCGCGCCTTCCTTGATCTGGCGACGCAGATCGCGCCGCTCGTCCGGCGACAGGCGCCCGCGCGGACGCTCGTCACGTGCCGACTCCTGCGGGACGTCGGCATTGCGGCGCCCCTGCTCGCGTACTTCGAATGCTCTCGCATCGCGCTGCGCCTGCATCTCGTAACGCTCGCGTGCCTGAGCGTCATCGGTGCGACGGTTGCGATCCTGGTCCTGGGCCAATGCACCGGCGCCAGTCGCCGCCAGGGCGCAGGCGAGAACACCGAGGCGCACAAGCCGGGCGAACCGGCCGCAAGCGGTACCGGGTGCTGCTGGATTGTCGTTGAGCGCGTGGTTCATGGTGTTCCTCTTCCGTGATGCCTGATAAACGGATAAGCTGTGTTGATCACTTGACGCCAGTGTAGGTTGATACCGAATACGGGGTAAGACTAATTGGGTAAAGTTTGTAACACATTGTAATGGCTGAGCTGAGTCGTACCTGCGGCGTAGCCATAAGAAGTTACCATAGCGACATTCATCTGACAATTCTGGACAGTTCCATGACTTCAACGACTCCGAACATTAACGTGGGTACCGGCACGCAGGGCGGCCACTCCGCCAAGATCATGGTCGTGGACGACGACGTGCGCCTGCGCGATCTGCTGCGCCGTTATCTGACCGAACAGGGTTTCCAGGTCGTGACCGCAGAAAGCGCACCGGCCATGAACAAGCTGTGGCTGCGCGAGCGCTACGACCTGCTCGTGCTCGACCTGATGCTGCCCGGTGAAGACGGCCTGTCGATCTGCCGCCGCCTGCGCGGCGCGGGCGACCAGACCCCGATCATCATGCTCACCGCCAAGGGCGAAGACGTCGACCGTATTGTCGGCCTCGAGATGGGCGCCGACGACTACCTGCCCAAGCCGTTCAATCCGCGTGAACTGGTGGCGCGCATTGGCGCCGTGCTGCGCCGCAAAGGCCCGGACGAAATCCCGGGTGCCCCATCGGAAACCCCGCAAACCTTCGAGTTCGGCGACTTCATCCTCGACCTGGGCACGCGAACGCTGAAGAAAAACGGCGACACGGTGCCGTTGACCACCGGCGAATTCTCGGTACTCAAGGTGTTCGCGCGCCACGCACGCCAGCCGCTGTCGCGCGAAAAACTGATGGAACTTGCCCGCGGCCGTGAGTACGAAGTGTTCGATCGCTCCCTCGACGTCCAGATCTCGCGCCTGCGCAAGCTGATTGAACCCGATCCGTCGAGCCCGCTGTACATCCAGACCGTCTGGGGCCTGGGCTATGTGTTCATCCCTGAGGGTCAGCCGCGCTAGTGAAGCCTCCTGCATTTACGTCGCTCGCGGCGGCGCATCGCGCCGTGCGCTTTGCCTGGTTCAAGAGCGGCCTGTTCTGGCGCACGTTCTTCCTGATGTCGGTGCTCACCGCCGTCTCGATGGGCGCCTGGATCGGCATGATCAACGTCTATCAGCGCGGCCCGCAAGTGCAGCAGACGGCCGAAACCGTGGTGTCCGTGGTCACCATCACCAAGGCCGCACTGACGCACTCGGCGCCCGACCTGCGGCTTGAACTGCTGCTCGAACTGGCCTCGAACGAAGGTATCCGCATCTTCACGCTCGAAGACACCGACGTCATCGACCCGCCGCCGCACAATCCCCTGATGCCCGAAATCGCCGCCATCGTGCGCGAGCGACTTGGCGCCGACACGCGCTTTTCCAGCGGCGTGAACGGCGTACCCGGCTTTTACATCAGCTTCAATATCGAGGACGACAAATACTGGCTGATGCTCGAGCGCGAGCGCCTGGCAGGCCTGACGCGCGTGCAGTGGCTGGGCTGGGCCGTGGTCGTCGGCCTGCTGTCGGTGCTGGGCGCAGCGCTCATCTCGAGCCTCGTCAATCGGCCGCTGGCGCGTCTGACGTCGGCGGCGCGCGCCATCGCCAAGGGCGAGCGCCCGGCGCGGCTGCCCGAAAAAGGCTCGCAGGAGATCATCGAAGCCAACCGCAGCTTCAACCAGATGGTCGAAGACCTGGCCCAGGTCGAGAAAGACCGCGCCGTGATCCTGGCCGGCATCTCGCACGATCTGCGCACGCCGCTGGCGCGCATGGGCCTCGAAGTGGAAATGGCCAACCTGTCGCAGGAAGCGCGCGACGGCATGCAGTCGGACATCGCGCAGATGGACGCCATCATCGGCCAGTTCCTCGACTACGCCAAGCCGACCGAAGCGGCCACCTTCGTGCCGGTGGATCTGTCAGAACTCCTGGCGGACATCGGCCACCACGCGGGCCGCATTCCGAGCCTGCGTATCAGGACCGACCTGATGCCGGACGTGCATGTGCAGGGCAACGCCACCGACCTGCGGCGCGTGATCAACAACATCATCGAGAACGCCCGCCGTTACGGCGTCACGCCGGGGCAGGACTATACCGAGATCGACATCGTGCTGCGCGTGAAAGCAACGGGCCACGGCCGGCGCGCCGTGATCGAGATCGGCGACCATGGCGTCGGCGTGCCGCCGGACCAGATCGCGCAGCTGATGAAGCCCTTCACGCGCCTGGACAGCGCGCGCGGCCAGGCCAATGGCGCCGGGCTGGGCCTGGCGATCGTCGAGCGGGTGCTCACGCGCCACAATGCGGGGCTCGAAGTGAGCAACCGCGAAGGTGGCGGGTTCCTGCTGCAGGTGGCGTTGCCGCTGGCGGCCTGAGCGTTTAGAAGATTCAGGCCCCGATCAGGCTCGCAAACCGGGCCAGATCGATATTCCCGCCGCTGACCAGCACGCCGATGCGCTTGCCCCGCAAGCGATCCTTCATCTTGCGCGCCGCCGCAAAGCCCAGGCAACCGGTCGGCTCCACCACGATCTTCATGCGCTCGGCAAAGAACCGCATGCATGCCACCAGCTCGTCGTCGCTGACGGTCAGGATGTCATCCACATCGCGCTGGATGATCGGAAACGTCAGCTGCCCCAGGTGCTGCGTCTGCGCGCCGTCGGCGATCGTGCGCGGCGTGTCGATGTGCACGATCTGCCCGCTGCGAAACGATTGCTGGCCATCGTTACCCGCTTCCGGCTCGACGCCGTACAGCAGGCATCCCGGCGACAGCGCACGCGTGGCCAGCGCCGAGCCCGACAGCAGACCACCCCCGCCCAGGCAGACGAAGAACGCGTCGAGCGGGCCGACCTCGTCAAACAATTCTTTTGCCGCCGTGCCCTGCCCTGCGATGACGTCCGCGTGGTCGTATGGCGGGATCAAGGTCAGGCCATCGCGCTCGGCCAGCGCGCGGCCGATCTGCTCGCGGTCCTCGGTATAACGATCATAGGTGACGACGGTAGCGCCATAGCCGCGCGTGGCAGCCACCTTTGCCGTCGGCGCGTCCTCGGGCATGATGATCGTGGCGGGGATGTCCAGCAGCCGCGCCGACAGCGCGATCGCCTGCGCGTGGTTGCCCGACGAGAAAGCCACGACACCGGCACGGCGCTGTTCCGGGCTGAACCTGGCCAGTGCGTTGTAGCCGCCGCGGAACTTGAAAGCGCCCATGCGCTGCATGTTTTCGCACTTGAAGAACACCTCGGCGCCGAA
This sequence comes from Oxalobacteraceae sp. CFBP 13730, assembly GCA_014841835.1. GTDB lineage: Bacteria > Pseudomonadota > Gammaproteobacteria > Burkholderiales > Burkholderiaceae_D > Telluria. Next base: position 1,238,980 of record JACYUQ010000002.1, read on the forward strand.
CTCCTCGTTGACGGTGCGCGAGGTCAGCACCGGCGTGCGGTGCGCAGCGCCGGCAATGCGTTCGGCGGCCTGGACGACGTCGTCATACGTGGGAAGCTGGAGCATGGTCATGCGGGTAGTCCTTTCAGGAGCAACGGGTGATAGAGACGATGGCGCAGTCTATCGGCCACCCGGAGGATCGTCAAACCCGACGGGTCTACTACCGGAAAATCGTATGCAGACGTTGCCAATAAGATCGTTTTACGACGTGATTGTTGGTACAGTGACCGATCGTCCCAGAAGACGCCACGTTGCATACACCGAGGGAGCATATGTATCCGTTGCATTTTGCCGTCACCAGTTTGTTCGCGTTGCTGCTATTCGGCCAAGCTGCCCAAGCCGCCCCCGTCATCACGAAACAAGCGCTGCAACAGGATATCGATCTCGTGCTCAGGACCGTGCGCGACCAGCATCCGGACCTGGGTTTTTCGACGAGCGATGCGGCCATGACCGCTGCACTGGAAGCGATCGGGCGCGATCTGCCGCCGTCGATGACGCGCGATGAAGCGTGGCGTCAGCTGGCCCGCATCAATCCGCTGCTGGCCGACGGGCATGTCGCGATTGCGCTGACAGACTGGCGCGCCGATACCGCAGCGCACCGCGCCGCCGGCGGCGCCCTGTTCCCGTTCGACGTGGCATTCGATCCGCAGGGCCGGCTCGTCATCCATGCCGCACTGGGAGGCGCTGCATCACCCCTGGCCGGCGCGCGCATTGTCGCCATCGACGGTATGCCGGTCGATACGCTCGTGGCCAGCCTGGGCTCACGCGTCCACGGCGATACCCCCGCGATGCGCATGGCACTGCTGGCGCAGCGCTGGTGGCTGTATCACTGGAAGACGCTCGGGGCTGCGCAGCAGTACCGGCTCGTGATCGAACGCGATGGCCAGCGCAGCGAACTTGCTGTCCCCGGCAGCACGGACCAGCCGCGCATGCTGCAGGACGAGGTCGACACCGCGCGCCTGTACCGGCTCGACACCGTGCCTGGCTGCTCGGCGGTCCTGACAGTCAGTTCGTTCAATAGTGCCCACCTGGCGCATTTCGTCGCCTTTACACACGCCGCGTTCACGCGCCTGCGGCAGGAAAACATCCGGGACCTCGTCATCGACATCCGCGCCAACGGTGGCGGCGACGACGTGATGTGGCTCGATGGCTTGATGCCGTACCTGGCGACGACGCGTTACCGCACCGGCTCCAGTGCCGTCAAGCGCGTGTTGCGCGCCAACCCCGAGCGCGGCGAACAGGTCGGCCAGATCAGCCATACGCAGATCGCCACCTGGCGCGAACCGCAACCCGACCATCCCGCCCGCTTCAACGGCAAGGTGCAGGTAGCGATCGGGCCTCTGACCTACTCGTCGGGCGTGCTGTTTGCGAACGTGATGCAGGACTTCGGCTTTGCTACCCTGATCGGGACCGGTGGCGCCGTCCGGCGCAGCCAGTCGGGCGGTGTGTACGGCGTGCCGCTGCCTCAGTCGGGCCTGACGCTGTGGATACCGCGGTTCGTACTCGATCCACCGGGCGGCGCGTCGAAGGGCGCCCTTCTCAGCGCGCAGGAGCCGTGGGATCCGGACGCCGCGCCTGCGTGTCAGGCGTTGTGACAGTGCGCGCCTGATCCGGCGAGATGGCAAGCAGTGCCCGCCTGATCCGGCGGTTGCGCAGGGCGCAAACGATGACGAGGGTGCACGAACCCACCACCAGCGCAATGAACGCCACCAGGGCTGCCCAGGGCCCGCCGAACACAAAGGCCGCGGCAAGGAGCGCGATGCCGCTGAAGCACATCTCCAGCAGCAGATCGGTGGCGATGAACCAGGGGCTGCTCTTGAGTCCGATTCTGGAAGCGGAGAGGTCGCGCCAGCCGATCACGTTCTGCCAGTTACCCGGCTCGCTCAGCGCAACAGCGAAGGTGGATCCTGCTGTAGGCACGCTCTTGTGGTCGAACACGACGGCGAACTCGCGTTTGCCGTCCGCTTGAAAACTGAACAGTCCCCCGTAGACGTCAAATACCCGCTCGAAGCGGACCGTCTCGATGTGCATGTGCTCTCCCCCATGGCTGCCTTGACCCGTGCACCGTAGCGCAGACCGGGTGGCGTGTCCAGCAAGTGGGACGATTCATGCGCGCTGCATCAGCCAGGAATCCGGTTGACGAGCGGCTCGCCGCGCTCGAATGCGCTGATGCTGTCGATGGTCGTGCGCATGATCTGGCCGATCGCTTCGACCGTGAAGAACGCCTGGTGGCCGGTGACGATCACGTTCGGGAACGACACCAGGCGCTGGATCACGTCGTCCAGAATGACCGTTGACGACAGGTCCTGGAAGAACAGGCTCGCTTCCTGTTCGTAGACGTCGATCGCCAGCCCGCCCAGCTGGCCGGTCTTGAGCGCCGTCACCACGGCGTCGGTATCGACCAGCCCACCGCGGCTGGTGTTGATCAGGACGCAGCCACGCTTGACGCGCGCCAGAGCGGCCGCATCGACGATGTGGTGCGTCGTATCGAGCAGCGGGCAATGGAGCGAGACGACATCGCTGCAGGCGAGCAGCTCGTCCACGCTGGCATAGCGGCCGCCGAGCGCCTCGAATGCCGGCGTCGGATACAGGTCATGGCCCACGAGCGTACAGCCGAACCCGGCCATGATACGGGCGAAGATCAGCCCGATCTTGCCGGTGCCGATCACGCCGACCGTCTTGCCGTGCAGGTCAAACCCCATCAGGCCGTCGAGATCGAAGTTGCCTTCCCGCGTGCGCACGCTGGCGCGCGCAATCTTGCGGTTCACGGCCAGCAACAGGCCGACCGCAAATTCGGCGACCGAGTTCGGCGAATAGTCGGTGACGCGCACGATCTCGATACCGAGCCGACGTGCGGCCGCAGCATCGATGTGGTTGTAACCGGTCGAGCGCGTGGCCACCAGGCGTGTGCCCTGGCGCGCCAGGATATCCAGCACGCCCGCATCGACGGTGTCGTTGACGAACACGCACACGGCAACACACCCCGCCGCCTGGCGTGCCGTCTCGACACTGAGGCGCTCTTCGATGAACAGCAGCGCGTGGCCAACCCCATCGTTGGCCTGCGCCAGCATGGTCTTGTCATAGCGACGTGCACTGAATACGGCTGTTTTCAAAAGGTTCTCCTGGCAAGGTCACGGTCCAGCCGTTATACGCTCTTGCCCGCCATAAGCACAGGCTTACCGTCACAGGCTGGCAAACGAACGGCGCGCAGGCCTACAAATGAATGTGAAATGGCGCACAGAAGGCGAAAGATGCAAATAAGACAATAAAGTTGTTGAATTTATACCTGAACCGAGGAGTCGATCATGAAGCGTCATATCTGCCAACTGTGCCTGCTGGCTGCCACCACGATGGCTGCACCAGTTGCCTTTTCCGAGACCAGTATCGTCAAGTGCGTTGACGACGCAGGCCGAGTGACCCTGACCGATCGCCCTTGCGAGGCGGGCGCCACCACCGTGCGCATGGCCAGCGAACCCGCCAACGATGGCGTGACGCGTGTGCACGCGCATCCATTGGTTGCAGAAGCCAGTGTGCTGCCGCCACCGCGCGCGGCACAACGAATCCACGTGCCGGTTGCCCGGATCGCTGCCCGCCCCCTGGCCAGTGACATCGCCACGCTCAAGGCAGCACGCGCCCAGTTCGTATTGAGCGACGTCCGTTCGACGCCGGCATTGGCTGGGCTCGATTGAGCACGACGTGCAGATGCCATCAAAAACTGTCGATACAATTTACACTGAATAAGTTGTCAGTTTGAGTACGATCAAAATAGGTAGTTAAATCAACAACCTATTAATTTCTGGAAGATTGGCATGTAACTTGCGTTATTGATGAGCACACACTTATGGGAGGTTATCTTGTCACTGCGCTCACTCAAACAAATGTTGGTCGGCCTGTCACTTCTCGCCTGCACCTCTGCCTTCGCGACGCCATTCACCTTTGACGTTGCAGGCGCACAAAGTATCGGTGAGCTCGGTACCGACGGTAACGACGTGTATGAAATCAATGTTGGCGCCAACGCGACCATCACCAGCGTCAGCTACAACTTCAACGTGACTGCATTCACCCCGAGCTGGTTGTCTGAAATGGGTTTCGCCTTCACCAATGGCGCTTTTACGGACGGCGTTGTGCTGAACCCGGGTCTCGGCATTGACCAGCCAGGTACGCGCAACTTCACGGACGTGGTGGATCTGATTGCCGAGGGGTTGAGCTTCAGTGTGGATGCCGACGGCATCCTGCGCCTCGAGTTTTACGAAGACCTGGATGACGAATCGATTTCGCCTGACGGCGTCTGGAATTTCGGCACCATCACGTTCAATACCGATGCCGTGGACGTCCCGCCTGGCGGCGAAGTGCCGGAGCCGGCAACCGGCATGCTGATCGGTGCTGGCCTGGCGCTGATGGGCTATACGACCCGCCGCCGTCGCAACGCGGTAAAGACCGCAGCCTGAGCGATCCTGCGTCCACACAGCGACACACCTTTCAGTAAAAATGCCGTTCAGTGCAAGCTGAACGGCATTTTTATTGGGTCAACGGGTTGGCAACAAGTGGCACTGCCTGTTCATCAGGGTGGTTGGCGGCTAATGCAAGCGCGTTACGCTGGCCAGATGCGACGTCGGTGGCTTGTCCCACTCGCCGAGCAGTGCCAGCAAGGCTGCATCCTGGGTGAAGCTGGCGCTCGAGCGCCCTTCCAGCAGGCGGTCGGGCGGCATCGAGCGCGCCACGACGAATCCCTGCACATAATCGACGCCGATCTCCTGCAGCGTCTGGACCGTGGCGGCATCCTCGGCCCATTCTGCAATGGTCTTCATGCCCAGGTTGACCGCCAGGCTGACGATCGCCTCGACGATCGCCACGTTGGCCGGATGCGCATTGATATTGACGATGAAGTTGCCATCGATCTTGAGCACATCTGCGGGCAATTCTTTCAGATACGAGAACGATGTGTAGCCGGCGCCGAAATCGTCCAGCGCCACCTTCACGCCGAAGCCACGCACCTGATCGATGAAGCGGCGCGTGTTGTCCAGGTCGTGCAAGGCCACGCTCTCGGTGATTTCCAGGCACAGGCGGCTGGCCACATGCACGTAGCGGCCCAGTATCTCGAACGTGTCCTGGACGAAGCGCTCGTCGTTCAGCGATGCGCCCGACAGGTTCATGCAGACGAAGCGGGTGTTGACCAATGCGTCGTTGTGCTCGGCGATCCAGGCCAGCGTGCTGGTGAGCACCCAGCGGTCGATCACGCTCGCGCGCCCGCTTTTTTCGGCGGCGGCAATCACGGCGCCGGCCGGCACGACACGGCCATCGGGCTCGCGCATGCGCAGCAGCACCTCGAAATTGAGCGATTCAAACGGCGTGCGCAGCGACATGATCGGCTGCATCTCCAGCAGCAGGCCGTCGGTGGCGGCCGGTCCCGACAGGCGCTCGACCAGGTCGAGTTCGGCGGCGCGCTGGCGGAATGCATCGGCGCCGCGTTCGTACACGACCAGACCATCGCCCGTGCCGGTCTTGGCTTCGCGGCAGGCGCGGTCGGCGGTGGAAACGGCATCCTTCATCGGCATGCCCGGCACCACCTCGATCAGGCCGACCGACGCGCGCACGTGGAAGGCCTTGTCACCCACACGATAAGGCGTACTGCCCAGCCGGTCGACAATGCCGCGGATGATGATCGAGGCCAGCGGAATGGCCGTTTCCGGCATCACGATCACGAACTCGTCGCCCCCCACACGCCCCAGTTGCTGGCCGCCGGCCAGCATTGCCCCCATCCGTTCGCAAACCTGCTTGAGCACTTCGTCGCCGGCCGCATGCCCGAACAGGTCGTTGATCAGCTTGAAGCGGTCAAGGTCGACATACGCCATGGCCATCGGTCGACCGGCAGCCAGGCTCGCAATGGCATTGCTGAACTCGCGCTCGATGCCGCGCCGGTTGAAGACCTTGGTCAACGGGTCATTGTTGGCCATGAAGCGCAGCTGCTCGGTGGCCTTGTGTTTTTCGGTGGTGTCCTGCAGCACGCCCTCGATGCGGGATCTGGCCAGCGTGGCGCTGACCTGGAAACGCTGCGTGCCATCGCGGCTCGTCAGCTCCATCTCGGCCTCGACTTTCGCATGCACCTGCTCGTGCAAGGCGGCCCAGCTCGCTTCTGTGAAGAACTGGCGCCATGCCGTACGGCCTGCCGTGAAGTCCGTGATGCCCAGCATCTTTTGCAGCGCCGGATTGACGCTCAGGAAGTGACCATAGATATCGAGCGTGAACAGGCCGACGGGCATCGCCTTGTACGCATGCTCGAGTTCTTCCTGGGCTTCCTGGCGCTTCTCGGTTTCCATGCGCATCTGTTCGGCCACGGCCAGCGCTGCCAGCAGGCTTGAGGCGAGCGCGGCGGTGACGCTGTTGATCACGCCCAGGAGCTCGCGCATGCCGAACGCGGCCGACGCCACTTCGGCCAGCGAGGCCATGAAGGTGACAGCGAACGACGCCGCGAACCAGCCTGCGACGCGCGTGCGCGATTCGACGATGATCTTGAACAGGCCGATCGTCATCAATGAGAAGCAGCACGCAAGGATGCCCCACATCAGCGGCAGGTACATGCCGTAGGGGACCAGGATCGCGGCGGCCAGCATCGGCATGCACAGCCACTGCATGACGCGCATCGGCACCACGTAGCGCATCTCGGCCAGGTGGTCCTTCAGCAGCGCGTGGTACAGCGTGAGTGTGGCGATGCCGTACATCGTGAAGGTGACGGCGCGACTACGCAGCAGCCAGTCGGACGGCACCGCCTGGCCGAGCCACTGGATGTCCCAGCCGGCCGACAGCGCGCCCACGCGCAGGTTCAGGATCAGCCAGCCGGCAAACATCACGTATACCGGCTCGCGGTTGATCAGCGCCGTGATCAGGATGAACAGCGCCAGCACGATCATGCCGCCGTCGAGCAGGCCCGATTTGCGATGGTATTGCTTGACCGACAGCGCGTACTGCTCGAGCGGCCATTGCACGACCGTCAGGCGCGCCGGGCCCGCGAACGTGCCGCGGCACAGCAACTGGCGTGGGAGCGGCGCGACGCTGAGCGCGAAGCCGGCTTTGTCGGCGCGCATCAGGCCGCTGCTGTCGCTGCGGCTGGCGCCGCCCATGGGCGCCAGCGAGGCGGCGTTCCAGCAGGCGATATCGAGTGCATGACGGGACGGGAATTCGAGCACCTGCTCGCCCGGACGGGGCATCGGCTCGACGACGAACCAGACCGGCGCTTCGGACAGATGGGTGTCATGGGTATTGGTCAGCGGACGCTCGCGCGTTGGCCCGAGTGCGCTGGCCGCATCGAGCGTGCCGGCCGCATCGGCCATGACATGCATCGTCAGTGGCACGTCGCCGCTGGTGCGGTATTCGTCGTGCCAGAAAACGAGCGCGATGAGCGAGACGACCGCAATCCCGATCGGGATGAGGTAATACGAAAACATCTTCAGAACCAGTTCGACAGCCGCCTGCAACGCGGCTGGTAACGACGCACGGAACTGATGAGAAAGCTTGGGCATGAGCGGCCTTGGTAATGCGCGTGACCACCGTGCGGACAACGACGGCTCCTAAAGCGTAAGGATACAGCTTTAGCGTAGCGCCGTCATGCCCTTCGTAGTTGAACAAACGTCGATCGCGCGCGGTGAAATCGGTCTCAGGCGACGGCCAGTTCTTCCCGCGCCGACCAGTCCGGCATGGCCGGGCGCACGACCGGGCCGATGTCGATGTCCGGGTGTACCGTGTTGAAGAAGAAGTCGAGCATCGGATGACGCGCTTCGGTCCAGCGCTGCTGGAAGGTCGCGATCTCGAACGCCATCACGCGGTGCGGGATATTCCCGACATGCCGCAGCGGCACCAGGCCGTCTTCCGGGAACACATCGACGAACAGCATCTGCTCGTACTGGCGGTCGACCGGCGGGCGACCCGTTGCCACCGAATAGTCGATGGCGTTGTCCTGGCAATACATGAAACAGGCCTTGACCAATGCAATTTTTACCATGCGCCCAGTGCGCCCTTCATCGACTGCGAGCCGGGTGGCTTCGACCAGCCGCTTGCTCTGCAGCCAGTCCGGCAGCACCACCGATTCTTCGACGCCCAGGGGCCGGTGCAGGTTGGTGCGGATACGGGTACTGCCGATTGCCGTGCCATCAAGTTTGGACTCGGCCAGCAGCACGATGGTGTCGGCGTCGTAGTCAGCCGCTTCAGGCTGCGACAGGCTCCGTGCAAAATCCGGCACGTGGCGCGCATAGGCGGCATGGCGGATTCGCACGGCCTTGAGCAGGTCGGCCTGGGTCTCTACCCGGCGAATCGTGAACGGCAATCGTTCAGTCGCGCTGCCGGCGACCTGGGGACGCACGGGACGTGGTCGCGACAGTGTGGCTGGGTTGATGACGGCGGCGTTGAACTGCTCCATGACGAAACTCCTTGGGTTGATTAGTTGAAACAGAAATTGACTGGTTTCAATTATCAATCGGCGTATGGACATTCTAATTGCTGAGCAGGCCTACTTTTCACCTTCAGTTTCAATGAGCGGGAAACCGCGCCAACTGATCAGGTTCCGCACGCGATGCGCCCTGCATGATCGCGGCCACGATTACAGCATCCGCGCGCTGCCCGACACCCGTACCGTGCCGCCTGTGTCGGTCCCGAATTCGGCCGTAATGAGCGAGCGCATGCCCATGTCTTCGCCCTGCACGACGGCGATCCGGCCACCATGCGGCCAGCCGATATCGCGCAGGTAGCCGGCCAGCGCCGCCGTGGCAGCGCCCGTGGCCGGATCTTCCAGCACGCCACCGGACGCAAAAGCGTTGCGTGTGTGAAACAGCTGATCGTGTTCGGCCCAGGCCAGCACGATCGTTACCAGCCCGTGTGCCTGCATCAGTGCCCGGCCTGCATCAAGCACATAATCCATCCGTGCCAGCGTGGCGCGGCTGGTCAGCGCCAGCAGCAGATGGTCGGCGCCGGCGTGGATGCAGGCAGCAGGCATGCGCGGATCGAGGTCAGCTTGGCTGTAGCCAAACAGTGACAGCGCCGCATCGACCAGCGCGGCCGGTGCCGGGCTGCTGCGGGTGGGTGGGGATTGCAGCGCTGCCTGCAGCCGCGCGCCATCGTGCCGCCCCTCGACGGTGATCGCGGCGGCGTTCAGGGTCAGCGCAAAACGGCCGTCGCCCTGCCTGCGCGCCAGCGCGGCGCCAAGGGCAATCGTCGCATGGCCGCAGAACGGCACTTCCGAGGCGGGCGAAAAATACCGCACGCGCCAGCCCTCGCCTTCGGGTGCTGCGAAGACGGTTTCCGAGAACCCGACCTCGCGTGCGATGGCGGCCATCTCGGCCGCTGGCGGCAAGGCCGCGCCGATCCAGACACCGGCCGGATTGCCGCCCTCGCCGTGGTCGTCGAAGGCGGCGAGTCGTTCAATGTCCTGGCGCATGGCTGCTTCCTCAGTCGTTGGAAACATCCATCATAGCGCCACGGTACTAGCGCCGGGCGTCGATGCGCGGCAGCAGCACGGCCAGGATGCCCAGCAGCGGCAGGAACGAGGCGATCTGGTACACCTGCGCGATGCCGTGCACGTCGGCGATGCCGCCCATCGCGGCGGCGCCCACGCCGCTGATACCGAACATCAGGCCGAAGAAGATGCCCGAGATCAGGCCGACCTTGCCCGGCACCAGCTCCTGCGCGAACACGACGATGGCCGAAAACGCCGACGACATCACCAGGCCGATGATGACCGACAGCACACCGGTCCAGAACAGGTCGGCGTATGGCAGCGCGATGGTGAATGGCGCCGCACCCAGGATCGAGAACCAGATCACGCGCTTGCGCCCGATCTTGTCGCCGATCGGCCCGCCTGCGAACGTGCCCAGCGCCACCGATGCCAGGAACAGGAACAGGTACATCTGCGCGGTGCCCACCGGCAGCTTGAACTTCTCGATCAGGAAGAAGGTGTAATAGGTCTGCAGGCTCGCCATGTAGATGTACTTGGAAAACACCAGCAGCGCCAGCACGACCAGCGCCTGGATCACCTTCTTGCGCGGCAGCGCCGGACCGGCATGCAGCGCGGCCTTCTTGACCATGTTCATCAGGTGATGGCTGTACCAGCGGCTCACGCCAACCAGCACCGCCACCGCAACGAGCACCAGCAGCATGAACCATGCAATCTCGGCCTGCCCGCGCCCGACGACAATCGCCGCCGCCAGCAGCGGCCCCAGGGCCGAACCGGCATTGCCGCCGACCTGGAACACCGACTGCGCAAACCCGAAGCGCCCGCCCGACGCCAGGCGCGCCACGCGCGAGGCTTCCGGATGGAAGGTCGACGAGCCCACGCCGATCATGCCGGCCGCAACCAGCAGCATCGGATAGCTGCCCGCCCACGCCAGCAGGCCGACGCCAAGCAGCGTCACGCACATCCCTGCCGGCAGCAGGAATGGAATCGGCCGCTTGTCGGTGTACAGGCCGATCCACGGCTGCAGCAGCGAGGCGGTGCACTGGAACGTCAGCGTGATCAGGCCGACCTGGGTAAAGGTCAGGTTGAATTCGTGCTTCAGGAGCGGGTAGATCGACGGCAGCACCGCCTGCACGCAATCGTTGAGCAGGTGGACAAAGGCAACCGAGAGAAGGATTTGCATGACCGCACCCGGGACGGCCGGGGTGGTAGCGGAGGTGGTGCTGGACGGCGAGGAAGATGTGGACATGGACGACGCGGGTAGACAGAACAGTCCGACAGGATATGCGAAAACCGGCGCCCACGGGCGCCGGTTCTTTGACTACCGGTTCTTTAACTACGGGGGATCAGCCGGCCGGCACCAGCCGGATCGCCTGCCCGCCGCCTGGCGCCAGTACCATCTTGATGGTATCGGTGCTCTTCACGGTGCGCTTCTCGATCACCAGGTCGAAGCGCCGCTCGCTGCGGTAATCCGCCTTGTCGCCATCGCGGTAAATTTCGGCCACATACGACTTGCTCGCATCGAGGAACGACAACGGCAGATCGAGCGTGCGCGCATTGCCATCGGTGACCGAGCCGACATACCAGGCGCTCGAGTTGCGGTCCTTGCGTGCGATGGTCGCGTATTCACCGACAGCGCCATGCAGCACGCGCGTATCGTCCCAGTCGGTCGGCACGTCGCGAATGAACTTGAACGCACCCGGATAGCGGTCGTAATGTTCGATCAGATCGGCCGCCATCACCACCGGCGAATAGATCACCACGAAGTTGGCCAGCTGCTTGGCCTGGGTCGAGTTGAACGGCTTCTTGTCCTTGCCCTCCAGGCTCAGGATGCCCGGCGTGTAATCGAGCGGGCCGCTGAGCATGCGGGTGAACACCAGATTGGCCTCGTGCTCGACGCTGTTGACCGGATTGCCCCAGGCGTTGTACTCCACGCCGCGCGCACCTTCACGCGAGATCCAGTTCGGATAGGTGCGGCGCAGGCCCGTGTCCTTCACCGGCTCGTGCGTGTTGATCGCGATCTTGTAGCGCGACGCATCCTCGACCACCTTCTGGTAGTGGCGCACGCCCTCTTGCGAATCCGTATAGCCGAAATGGACTTTGCCGTTCTTGCCCATGAACTGCGCAGCGCCGCCATCGGTCACGTAGCCGGTCTTGATGCTGTCTACGCCGTTCTTTGCATACAGGCGCAGCGCCGCATCGAGCTGCTTCTCGTAGTGCGCGATATTGCCGCCGGTCTCGTGGTGGCCGATGATGTGCACGCCGCGCGCCTTGCCGTACGCCGCCAGTGCCGGCAGGTCGAAGCGCGGGTTGGCGCGGGTGAAGTCCATGTCCGCGCCGTTGCCGGCCCAGTCGCTGTCCCAGCCCGGATTCCAGCCTTCGACCAGCACGCCACGGAAGCCGTTCTTGGCCGCGAAGTCGATGTAGCGCTTCGTGTAGTCGGTCGTGGCACCAAGCCGGTCGCCCGCAGCCCAGGTTTTGGTCTCAAGGTGCATGTCCCACCAGACGCCGACATACTTCGATGGCTTGACCCACGAGACGTCGCCCAGTTTGTTGGGCTCATTCAGGTTCAGCACGAGGTCGGACATGTACAGGCCCGCCGCGTCGCCCGCGATCTGCATCGTGCGCCACGGCGTCGTGAAGCTGCCGGTGCGCACGACCGGCGCGCCATTGGCGGACGGCGTCAGGTGCGCGCGCAGGCGCTGGCCTTCGACACGGCGCAGCCACATCGACGCGTAGTCGACCAGCGCCGCTTCGTGGAAGGCGATGTGCGTGCCGTTTTCCATCTTGACGGTCATCGGCGTGTTGGCCATGCCCACTTCGCGCAGCGGCGTTTTCTGGATCGGGTATTCGAGCGCCCAGACTTCGCCGGCCTGCTGCCACCAGGCGGTGGCCGGCTGCGCCACCACGAATTCGGTCAGCTCGTCGGCGATGTGCACGGCGCGGTTATTGGCCTGCTTCGGGAATTCGTAGCGGAAGCCCACGCCATCGTCGAACACGCGAAACACGATCGCCAGGCGCCGGCCATCCTTCTTCTGGTGCACGTCCACGCGCAGCTGGCTGTAGTGATTGCGCACCGTGCGGCGCTCGCCCCACGGCTGCTCCCAGGTGCTGTCATGGGCCGTGACGAGATGGCGCTCCATCGCAAAGCCGGCATCGAGCGGCTTGTCGCTGGCCAGCACGAAGCCCAGGCGCGACGGCGCGATCACCGGCTGGCCATTGCGCTCGACCTGGTACGACAGGCGCCCGTCCGGTGCCACCTGCAACGACACCTTGAGCACCTTGCCGGGCGACTCGACGGTGGCCATCAGGTCTTCGGCGGCGAACGCGCCGGTACTGATCACCATGCCCAGCGCCACGAGGCTCATCTTCAATAAACTGGTATGCATCCTACGTCTCCTGTCTCGTCTTGTTTTCTGTTGCATTTTCAACCTGAAAGCGGTCGCCCCGGATAGTCCGGCATCGGGGATGCGCGGTCAATGTGCGGCTGAAGCAAATCTGAAGATTCGTCGCGGCGCCCGAAGCGCGGCGCACTGATACACTTCCGGCATGAAAATTCTGATGATCGAAGACGATCTGGCGATCGGCCAGGCACTGTTGTCGGTGTTCCAGGACGAAGGCCACACGGCAGTCTGGCTGCGCCTGGCCCAGGGCGCGGCCGCGCGCATGCGCAGCGAATCGTTCGACGCGGTGGTGCTCGACCTGGGGCTACCCGACGGCGACGGCACCGACGTGCTGCGCGCGCTGCGCGATGAGGGCGTGCGCCTGCCGGTCTTGATCATCAGCGCACGCGACAGCCTGCAGGACCGCCTCAAGGGGTTCGACCTGGGCGCCGACGATTACCTGATCAAGCCCTTCGAGATTCCCGAGCTGCTGGTGCGCCTGCGCGCGATCGTGCGCCGCAGCCACGGCGCGCTCGAAGAAAACCTGTGGGTGGCGGGCGACATCGAACTGGACGAAAACCGCATGCTGGTCACGCGCGCCGGCCAGAGTGTCACGCTCTCGAAGACCGAATTCGCGCTGCTGCTCACGCTCATGAAACAGGCCAACCGCGTGCTCACGCGCGTCGAACTCGAACGGCGCGCCCTGCCCTCCGGCGAAGGTCAGAGCCAGACGCTCGACGTGCACATCTTCAACCTGCGCAAGAAAGTGGGCGAAGGCGTGATCCGCACCGTGCGCGGCGTCGGCTACATGGTGCAGCGTGACGTTTAGACAGTCGTCGCTGTTCCGGCGCCTGATGTTCAGCTTTGCCGGCGTGATCGTCAGCGTCGCGATCATCGGCGTGCTGTGGATGTTCTACGAAGCCAAGGTCACGCAGCGCACGCGCACCTTCAGCGAAAACAAGGCGCATACGCTCAACATCCTGTCGCACCTGATCGACACCGGCGCCCGGCCCGAACGCATGCTGCCGGCGCTCGCCGCGATCGAGGTGAACCGCGAACGCATGTTCAAGGAGCTCGACTACCACTCGCGCGTGCGCGTGCGGGTCTGGCTCGATGGCCGCCTGCTCTACAACTCGATGCCGGAGCTGCCGGACGTACTGCCCGAGGTGGCCGCGCGCGGCGACTACGCGTGGGTGCGCTGGACGGCGCATGACGCCAGTAACCGCATCGTCGTCGAGCGCCGCCACGAAGTCGACGACGAGTGGATGCTGACCATCTGGGGCGTCAGCTTCCTGCTGTCGTCGACCTTCTTCAGCCTGCCGCTGCTGTTGATTCCGGCGTGGCTGATCGTCGGCATCGGCCTGCGGCCGCTGCGCTCGATTGCGTCGAGCATCGCCCAGCGCACGGATGCCGACCTGACGCCGCTGCCCGACTCGAAGTACAAGGAACTCTCGCCGCTGGTGGCGGCGATCAACGGCCTGATGCATCGCCTCTCTCAGCGCATCGAGCACGAACACGAGTTCCTGACCGACGCCGCGCACGAACTCAAGACGCCACTGGCGGCGATCCAGATCAATGCCCACGTCTTGATGAGCCGCGCCGGCGCCGAGATGGCCGAGCGCTGCGCCGAGCCGGCGGCCGGTCTGCGCAGCGGCGTCGCACGCGCCACGCACACGGTGCACCAGTTGCTGGCGCTCGAACGTGCCCGGGCCGAACCGCAGGTGGCGCAGGCGTGTCCGCTGACCGACGTGGCCGACTTCGTGTGCGAGCGTGTGGCGACGGCTGCGCACCTGGCGGTGCAGCGCAATATCGAGATCGAATTCGACGCTGCCCCGGACGCTGGCGGTGCGCTGCCGCTGCATCTGGAAAGCATGGCGTCCGCGGTCGATAATCTGATCAGCAATGCGATCAAGTATTCACCGACGGATGGCCGCATCACCGTGCACCTGACGCGTGCTGCTCACGGCTACCGGCTGGCGATCTGCGACGGGGGCCCAGGGATTGCGCCGGATTTGCGCGACAAGGTGTTCGAGCGGTTTTACCGGGTGCCGGGGCAGGAGCAACTGGGTTCCGGGCTGGGGCTGGCGATTGCCGAACGAGGCGCCGCAAGGAACGGCGGCACGATCTCGCTGGAGGATGCCGAGCATGGACGCGGCGTGTGCGCGACCATCACGTTCAGTGGCGCGGTGGGGTAGCTTTCCGAAAGGCGCCTACAGCCAGCCAACGCGTTTCAGGCGCCGGTGCAGCAGCGCGCAACCGGTGACGATCCCGAACATCACCGCGGGATAACTCCAGCGCCAGGCCAGCTCCGGCATGTGCTGGAAGTTCATGCCATACAGGCTGAACACCATCGTCGGCACCGCCAGGATCGCGCCCCAGCCGGCGAGGCGCTTGACGACGTCATTCTGGCGAATTGTCACCTGCGCCAGCGAAACCTGCATGGCTGCATTGATCATCTCGCCGATCCGGTCTGCCGTCTGCGTCACACGCGCGACATGGTCGAGAATGTCCCGGTAATAGATGCGGTTTCCGGCCGGGATGATGTCGCCGTGAAAACGCAGCAGTTCGTTGCAGATATCGATCAACGGCGCCGCCGCCCCATGCACCGACAGCAGCTCGTTTTTCAGGTTGTAGAACTCTTCCAGGTTATCCGACGATGGATTCGGCAGAAACAACGCCTTCTCCACTTCGCGGAACCGGTCCTGCAGCATGTCCATGCATGGCTGGTAATGGTCGACGATGAAATCGATGATCGTGTAGAGCACGTACCCGGGGCCGGTCGCGAGTTTGGCCGGCACGCTCTCGGCGCGTTCGCGTACCGCGCGATAGCCGTTGGACTTGCCATGCCGGATCGTCATCACGAAGCGCGGCCCGACAAACACGTGCGTCTCGCCAAAGTGGAGCACCTGCTCGACCAGCGACACCGTATGCAGCACGACGAACAGGTTCTCGCCATACTCTTCGATCTTGGGCCGCTGGTGCGCCTTGCGCGCGTCTTCCACCGCCAGGTCGTGCAGGTCGAATTCGTCCTGCACCATGTCCATCAGTTCCTTGTCCGGCTCGAACAAGCCAAGCCAGACAAACGTGTCGTCGTCTTCCAGCGCGACGCTGATGTCCTCGATCCGGATCTCTTCCAGCTTGACGCCCTTGCGGTACACGGTGCAGTTGATGCGCGCCGCCACTTCATTCACGGATCGGCTCCTTCAATGCGCGCTGGCCAGAGTTGCGGCCCCTGGCGATGTCTCGGCGGATAGTCATGCGGTCTCTCGTGCAAAATTGATCGTGGCCGCGATTCTACGCAGCGCCGCGTAAAAATTTTGTCAAAAATGCGGCAAAACTGTCAGGACGGCGCTCCCGGCGCGGGGCGGTGCAGCACGTCCAGCCGGCGCACGAATTCGCGCAGCACGATCCGGTACAACTCGTCCCCGAGCACGCTGTCTTCGGCGCCGGCATCGATGTTCGGGTTGTCGTTTACTTCGATCACCACCGGGCCGCGCGACGTCATCTTCATGTCAACGCCGTAGAGGCCGTCGCCAATCAGGTTCGCCGCGTGCAGCGCGTGGGCCAGCAAGTCGGCCGGCGCCTCGTCCAGCGGCACGGCGCTTGCCATGCCGAATTCGGCCTTGCCATTGGCGTCACGCTTGGCGACCTGCCAGTGGCCCTTGGACATCCAGTATTTGCTGGCGAAGATCACCTGGCGATTGAGTACGCCAATGCGCCAGTCGAATTCGGTGAACATGTATTCCTGCACCAGGATCAGCGCCGATTGCTGCAGCAGTTCTTCGGCCACGCGGGTGAATTCGGCCGCATCCTTCACCTTCATCACACCGCGCGAAAAGGCGCCATCGGGGATTTTCACCACCATCGGATAATCGATCTGCACCTCGATCGCGGCCAGCGCTTGGGCGTCGGCGTGCTGCAGCGTGAAGGTGCGCGGTGTGGGCACCCCGTGCAGACGCAGCAGATCGGCCAGATACACCTTGTTTGTGCAGCGCAGGATCGAGCCGGCGTCGTCGATGACCACCAGCCCTTCGCTCTCGGCTTTCTTGGCGAACAGGTAGGTGTGATGGTTGACGGCCGTGGTCTCGCGGATGAACAGCGCATCGAATTCGGCCAGGCGCGCAAAGTCATGGCGGTCGATCAGTTCGACGGTGAGGCCCAATTCGCGCCCCACTGCGCCAAGTCGCGCCAGCGCCCCGGTGTTACTCGGCGCCAGCTCTTCATCGGGATCGTGCAGCACCGCGATGCGGTAACGGTAGCGCCGCGCCCCGGGCGCCGGCTGCGGCAAGCCCGCGAATGCACCAAGAGCTGCCTCGCAGCCCGCGCGGCCATGTTCGCCCAGCGCCTTGAGCCCCTGGGTGCGGATCGCCGCGATATGCCACGCTTCGCCGCGCTCATCGCCGCGCGCAAATTCGACCCGCATCAGCGGCGCCGGAAAGGTCTCGAAAATGCTGCGCGCCACCGCAGCCAACGGCGTGTAGTCGGTGCGGCCGAACCGGATGTCCATCGAAAACTCGACCGGCATCGGGGCGCTGCCATCGGCGCCCAGTACATCATTCAGAGCGCGATCGAGTTCGCCCGTGTCGAGTGAATAGATCGCCTTGCGCGACAGGTCGTTGATCGTCTTCACCGACGGCAGCACCTGCTGGCCGCGCGCCTGCGCCATCAGCGAGCAGTAGTAGCCGACCGACAGGTACTTGTAGCTGCGGCACAGGTTGATGACCAGGATGTCTGTGTCCAGCACAGGGTTGGCAAGGAAGTCATCGGCTTCGATGACGGCGCAGCCGGGGCGCGCGGCGCGCCAGTCGCCGGCACGGTCGACGATGATCAGGAAGCCGGCCGCATCAGGTTCGGGGTCGGGTTCGGCAGGCGCTGCCTGGGTCGTTGTCACGGCAGGGGAAATCATGCGAAGCGTAGTCATTGGAGGTATCGGAGTTGATCGGGCTTGGAGCGAAACGGGCGCTTGGCACGATGGCCAGCGCTGTCCAGACTCTAGCGACTGGCCCGTAAAAACCGCGTAAAGAAAACGGCGCATCGCGACAAGCCCGTGTAAATAACGCGGTCATCGCCTCACACAGGTTTCATGCAGCCCGTTCAGTACGCAGCAACGCCCACAACTGAACGTCAATCGCTTTTTCATCGACACGCCAGCGCGCGCGCAGCAACCCTTCACAGCGAAAACCGAGACGAGCCAGGAGCGCCGTCGATGCGTCGTTGCCGGGAATGACTTCGGCTTCGATGCGGGCCAGGTCGAGCACATCGAAGCCGTGAGCGAGCAGCGCGCGCACGGCTTCGCCGGCCAGGCCCTGCCCCCAGTACGGCCGCGCCAGCAGATAGCCGAGCGTCGCGCGCCGGTGCTGCGGATGGATGTCGAACAGCGCGCAACTGCCTGCCAGGCCGCCGTCGCTGCGGCTGACAATGACCAGATGCAGCCCGCTTCCCCGTTCAAGGTCAGTCTGCGCTTCGGCAATCGCCGCGTGCGCCTGCCCAGGACACGTCCACACCGTGTGACTCCAGTGGCGCATCACCTCGTGGTCGCCATACAGCGCCAGCAAGCCGTGTGTGTCGGCGTCCGTCGGCACGCGCAGGCAGAGGCGCGGGGTCACCAGGCTGGCGGGGTGGATCGGGATCATGGCGTAGCTCGCTCCGAGGTGGAAAACGCGCAGCTTAGCCCCGCACCGCAGGGCGCGACAGGCCGCGTTTACACGGCATTGATGGAGTCGCCCGCCCCTTTTGTCCTGTTTTTACGGGCGCCCCGCTACGCTGGCGGACATCGCATCAACTTCGGAAGGTTTCAATGATCATCGCCATCGTCAACCAGCACGGCAGCCCTGAACGCACCGTCGTGGCGCGCAACCTGGCGGTTCTGCGCGCGCGCAGCGGCAGACGTGTATGCCTGATGACCACCGCAGCGGGCGCGGAGAGCGACTGGTGCAATGACCGCAGCAGCGCCGGCGTGCGGCCCTGGATCGACACGCGCTACGTGGGCAGTCGCGCCGTCGAAACGCGCCTGGCCGCGCTGCGCCCGCTGTTCAATGACATCCTGATCGACGCCGGTGCGCGCGATACCGACGGTTGCCGTTGCGTGCTGGCAGCCAGCCGCCTGGTGGTGGTGCCAGTGCGAGGCGGCGCGCTCGACCTCGACCTGCAATACCGCCTGCTGGCCCGGCTGAACGGCGCGCGCGTATTAAATCCAGGCATCCGGGTGCTGTTCGTCGCGGTCAGCGGACCGGCCGGGCCGGACGCCAACGAGCGCGCCGCCGTGCTCGCGCACGTGAGTCGGGTGCAAAACGCCACGCTGGCCTCGACCGTCCTGCACGCGCCGGCCGAATTCGACTACGGCCTGGGGCGCTGCGTGTCGGATGCAGCGGCGTGCGACCCGGACGCCGCCGCCGAGATGCAGGCGCTGCACGACGAGGTCTACGCCGCGTTGCCGACGCTGGCGCATTCGATGGAAGCGCAGATGGGCGCGGGGCATGCGCTCTGGCGCTGAAGGTGATGACGCCGTTTTTACGCGCGGCGCGTCACTATTTGCAATTCATTTATCCGTAAGACTGCAACGCGAAGGGAGTGACCATGCGGCACACAACACCTGATGGTCCGACCGCGCAAGGCGCAGCAGACGTGCCTACGAACGTCTACACGGACAGAGCCATCAGGCTAGCAACAACGAGCGACATCGTGGCCTTGGTGGCCATTGAAAACACCAGCTTTCCCGGCGACCGGCTCGACCGGCGCCGCTTTCGCTACCTGCTCACACAGGCCAACAGCGTGACCTTCGTCGACGTAGATGGGGCCGTCGTGCGGGGCTACATCATGCTGCTGCTACGCACAGGTTGGCGCGGTGCGCGCGTCTATTCCATAGCCACGCATCCGGCCCACCTGGGCTGCGGCGTGGCCGCACGCCTGCTGACTGCGGCCGAGCGCTGGGCTACGGCCCATGGCTGCGTGGAAGTGCGCCTCGAAGTCCGGACAGACAACGCCGCCTCGCTCGCGCTGTTTCGCAAGCGCGGCTACGTTGCGTTTGGGCGCCATGCCGCGTATTACCACGACGGCATGGATGCACTGCGGCTGCGCAGGACGCTGGCGCTGTAACCCTCAATTTCCCTCGACAGTCATGCAGCGCCCAGCTGGGCCATTGCGCGATGATATTTCTCCGTCCTCGCTATATCGGCAGCTGTTGGCGCCGCGATGCGAGACAAGTCCGCATTGTCCTGGAGGTCGGCGTATTTCACGCGCCTGCTAATCGGGTTGGTGGCCGCTCGCGCAACAAAGGCCTCGTATGTTTCGCCGTCTCGCCGCGTCACAGAATCCAATGCCTCAAGAATGTAGCCGGGAAAGCCTTCAGCCGCAAGCTGGTCAAGGGTGAAATCGGTATCCTCGATCACATCATGCAAGATTGCGACAATACGCTCAGCGTCGTTGGACATCGCCTTCATGACACGCAGCGGGTGTTCAATGTATGGACGGCCTGCCTTATCCACCTGACCGGCGTGCTGTCTCTCCGAGATCGCAATTGCGCGTTCGATGAGAGCTTGGAGTGATGTGTCTGTGTTCATCGGTATTCCTTAAATCATTGTTTTACGCTGCTAGGCGTTCTGCCAGCCAGTGTCCGTCTTGATCGCCAACTTGGAGAAGGCACCAACATCTCCATGCCGCTGGCCGATGTCATCTTCAAAAATTCCACCTTTCGGGTCAGTACCATGCGAAGTTGACATCTGCATACGGCCCACCTGGGTTCAGACCGACCACAGGTTTATTCGAGCATGCTGTGGAGTGAGTTGTGGGCGAACAATAAAGTTCGATACAACCTGATCGCTCCTCCGCCCTACTCAGCCGGCCGACTTCGACCCGAAGCGGACGTATGCAACGCAGCGATATGCCTTAGATAATCCGAGGAATTCCGGGGCGGCGATCATCGTGACACTCGCCTCTCAGGATGGAGTCCAAGGTGAGCTTTATTGCACTTGCCATTCGAAGCGTCTCTTATTTGTCCGCAGTGGTTAGCATGTACGATGCCTCATTCTGAAGAATGGTCGCGGCTTGACTTAGCTGCAGCAAGATGTATCGAGGTAGCAGCTCTTGGCCGTTAAGCAGCATAGTTAGTTGCCTGCTGAGCTGCTCGGTCCGTTCGAAAGTGGATCTTCTGATTTCCTTACCATCCTGGACACCGTTCACAACGTCGAGCATATGACGTTCCAGTTGCTCGAAGACCCGACAAATCTCTTCAACACTTCCCCACATAGATATACTCAAGCTGAAATGGTAAACGACCGCTTTTGGCCGAAACCGGACGGTCGTTACAGCATCACGGGCACCCTGTAGCCAAGTCGGTCATGTGGAAACACAACCGACTACCGCGCTTCTTACTGCTTAGACCTTCGTGTCGTCTAAGCTTTTTCCAGCCGCAAGCCAACCCTTGACCCAACCAGGTTGACGTCCGCGACCGCTCCACTGTTTGGTGGAGTCATCCGGATGACGAAATTTCGCTTCCTGTGGCTCAGATTGGCCTTTTTTGGATCCTTTTCCTGCAAGAAGTTCGTTGACTGAAAGACCTGCAGCCCGGGCAATATGAAGAATTTGTTCCCGCGCTTGGCTAACCCCAAGAAAATGACGTTTTTTAAGTTCTTCAACAATTTTTGCTTCGAGCGTACGCAACTGCGACAGGGAGTACTTTGATAGTTCTTGCATGATGTTCCTGAAAAGGTTAAAAATAGTTTGCGACGATCATACTCGATTCGAGCCCAATATTCTGCAGACATCCCTGTACAGATACATGATGTAACAAAAGCAGCTCTGCCAAGCCTAACCAAAAAATAAATTTGGAGGAGCATTAAGATAATACGAGTTATCAGGCAAGATCGTGTGTGTGAAACCCCGAATAAGTTGAGGTTTTACTCAGCTCGCTGGCCTGTTAAACAGGTTCTGTCGCGTTGTTGATCCAGCGGCGAAATTTCCCTGTAAGAGCATTTACTCGCTGAGGCTGGACGGACCATTCCTGCCAGTTTAGAAAATTGTTCTGCGAACGACATCGGATCAGCGCCGTCGATAGTGAACTGGCCTTTGCGGATCATGTGAATCGGCTCGATGCCAGCGAGCACGGAGCCGGCGGCGCGGAATGATTTGAAGTTGAGCATCGGCTTGGTCACCCGCTTGATGGCACGATGGTCCTGCTCGACAATGTTGTTGAGATATTTAGCCTGGCGCACAAGGATCGGCACGGCGCGGCCGGCGTTGATCGCGTCGATCGCTGCCTTATTGGCGCCACTTTTATCCATAGCCACCTTGTCCGGATCGCCGTTCGTTCCCATGGCCTTGTCGAAGAAGCGCTTAGCCGCAGCCATGTCTCGCTTAGCCGTTAGCAGGAAATCGACGGTCTTGCCCTGCTTGTCGACGGCGCGGTAGAGGTATTTCCAAACGCGCTTGACCTTGATGTACGTTTCGTCCATTCGCCAGCTGCCGCCGACCGGGCGCTTGTGTTTCCGGGCCATTTTCTCGATGAGTGGCAGGAACCGAATCGCCCACCGGTTGATAGAAGAATGGTCGACTGACACGCCGCGCTCTTCCATGATCTCTTCGATGTGCCGGTAGCTCAGCGGATAGACCGCATACCAGCGGACGCAGATCAAAATCACTTCGATCGGGAAGCGCATACTTTTCAAGTTGAGCATGTCGATTTATCCTAAATTCGGCGCCGCAGTTTAACCGACCGGCCAGCCGGCGTTCGCTAATGCGACAGAGCCGCTGGCCGTCCCCAGAGACGGTAACGCCACTGGGAGGCCTTTTAGGCAGGATACGAACGGGATACACATGGGATACGGCCAACCGCCGATGGGATACGACAGGATACGAATCATGGCGGGACCGCGCAGGGGCGGGACAAGGTGGATTTACTCCTTGCACCGCATACAAATCCAGCCTCGCTCGTCAGTAGGGTAGAACGAATGAACCCGCAGCAATCTCAATAACGTCTCCAGATTGCATTTCAATCTGCAGGGTTTCGGTCCCATCGGCTTGTCGGGTAGGCCCGGTCACCTCATTCACGCTAACACTTCGCCCCCACTCATCTTGTTTCGGCACTAATAGCCTTACAACATTCTCAGCTGTCAGAGAGACGGCCTCCGATTTTGGATTGAGTAAAGCCAGTATTACGCAAGCACCTTTCCAATCAAATGCCAGCGAAACAAGAGTCCAATCGTGCATAAATGATCCTTTTATTTCCTACCCAAAGGAAGATGCGCCGCCGGCGATTCGGCAGGCACCACATTGCCATTAATGTCCAATCGCTGACCTTGTGGGTTGTTTACGTGGCAGTGTGGGCAAGGTCTGCCTGGATGCACCAACAGTCGCTGCTCGCCAGTGACCGGATCAACAAACACACCGCGTCCACCTTTAGGGTCTGGACCTTTCAGCTGAAGCCCTTTGTCGCCTGCCAATTTCTCGATCTCCTCTGGAGTTTTCCCTCCAACATCCTTCGGATCGATGTGCGGCGAGGTCTTTCCATCTCCGCTGTTTGTACCATTAAGGGACCAAGCACGCCAATGATTCCGGGTCTATTAACGAACAAGAATTTTGTTGCAACTTTTGTGAAATTGTCGCTAAGTACTGATCAGTGTCGCGCTCTGTGGGCAAGTGCAGCCACGCCAATTTCTGCCCATACGAAAATGTCAAAAACTCGCTTGCCGCTCTTATATCTTTTATGTCTACGGCGAGGTTTTGCCGACTACAAAAGTGCACAAAAGCATTCGGCGTCAATTCCCCTTCTGAAAGACAAATCGATAAATTCTCTACATCGGTCTCATCTGGAATCGAGTGATACGGGATCAATACAGTTTCGGGAAAATTAAGCTCATTCCCAATCTCCGCTACCAGACGATCAATTTCCTCTATAGATAGCTTGCTACCGGGGTAACCCCATACTTCCAGCTCACGTACGAATATCATTGCTTGCCTCCTGGGTAGCGAATTTTGATGTCCTGACTACCTGGAGGGCGATGAATGTGCAATGCTTGTGCGCCAGTCGTAGTCGAAGTATGCACACCAGCTGTACTGCCGTCATGCAGAGTCTTCTGTCCATTCGAACCCATTTCACCTGGCAACGATTCAAGATCCTTTTGCGCATCACCTGTACCATTGACGTGATGGCCTTTCACCGGACGGCCCCGCTTATCAGTTTCACTAGGCACGCCATCAGTCAATTGGTCTACAGCAGTATCTGTCGTCGTCTTGTCGTCTGCGCTCTTTGTACCTGGAGGGCACTCAGGCTCCGAGCCCTGCATAGTGCAGACACCGGCTAAGGCACAAGCAAGAACGGTGACAGGATACGGACCTGATGCAGAAAGGGTGCGAATAGGGTACGAACAAGATACGGCCCGACATCAACTGACGCGAATCGCCGCACCCTATGCCGCTTGTTCACCCCTGCCACTGCACATGTAATCAGCCATTTCCAACATCGTCAGAAAATCTCCCATTGGAAGCCGCGTTGACCAAATCAGAGATCCTAAGTGGACACAATTTTGCAGATTTCTCTTTGGTGAACAGCTCAACAAAAAACGCTATTGGGCCGCTTGCCGCTTCCGCACCAAAGTATTTCTGAAAATCAAAGCCTTCTAGGCTGACATTAAACTGTGTTGCAAATCCATTGATCAAGTCGGATGCGTCGTCCCCATCTACGCCCAAGTCATGAAAAAGACTTTTACTTAACGTGATTTTTTCGACAGATGTAGAGCGCGCAGCAGCAACATATTCTCTTACAGCGTTCGCGATCATCGCACTACTTGACGGAACAGTTTTCATTCTTAATACATTCCTTAATGCATGCTGCGTATTGGGATACGTCGTTGGCAATGATGCCCCAACCAATAAATGGTGCCCAACGCCCAAGAACACGTCCCAGTACATTTGACGTCGCGAATGGTTTTGCCGTTGTCGGCGCAGGCACAGCCATGGGCAACTTCTGCGGAAGCGCTTTCGACAAGCCCTTCGAAATTGGTGAAGTACCTGCCGATGCTCCTTTCGGCGAAAAATTCTTTGGAATCGATGGCTGTCCGCCGACCCCTAAACCAACGCCCGCTGCGGTCTCAAGTCCCATTGCCTTTGCGGCACAATTGCATGGATCCGGGCTCGTAGGCGCGTATCGGTTTGTATTGTAGACATCCGGAATGCCATAACTAGATACCAAGCCTAATTCATCAGTCTTACTGAGTGGATTACCTTCTACATATGAGTAGGTATTGATGCCGCCTTCAAGTCCGATCGGATCGCTCTGCACATACCGCCCCGTCTGCGGATCATAATCCCTAAAGTAATTGTAGTAAAGCCCAGACTCCTTCTCATACACCTGACCTGGAAACCGGAGGTTATACACGAATG
>JACYUQ010000003.1 GCA_014841835.1 Oxalobacteraceae sp. CFBP 13730
CGTTGATTGACTCCGGCCATGCGCTTATCGTACCAAGTTGCCAAGGTGGAAAAGTCGCAGATTGTCACGAGGGACCGGTTCCGACCCATAGCGGACCAAGACAGTAGCTGTCGGAAACCGGCCTATATGCTCTCTGGACGGAATGCCCAATGAGAAGCCTCGATCCGAATTGTGTCGCCCGATTGCAGTTCTATTTCGAATCGGCCTTCGTGCGGCTGTGCTAAAGAATTGACCGAAGAAGACGGTCCCCAATTCTCACTTCGCGGAAGCTCATTGTTCGTGAACCCCTCAAACACAAGCAGGTGAGATGACAAGCCGACAGGCCTTAAACGCAAATCACATCGTGCCGTCTCCCAGCTGATGTAGATAGCTGCGAGTGAAGCGTCATGAAGTGGTAGCGAGTTGAAAGTCATATAGTTTTCAACGATAAAGAAAGTTGTCTCCAATGTCCGCTTCTGACCGAAAGCGGAAGTTCGCCAGAGCCCTGGCCTCTTATGTGGAACTTTAGTGTTTTTTGTCGAACTTTATTGCTCGTCCGCATGAGTGCCGCGTGGCTATAAAGAACAATGATTTCAACACTGTTTCTGATTCAGCCTTGCACCAAAAACGGCAACACCCGTTCAAGCAGCATATCCGGCGCTTCCTCGGCAATGTAATGCCCGCACGGCAGCGCCCCACCCTGCACATCAGCCGCCACCCGCTGCCACTCCTTGAGCGGATCGAAGCAGCGCCCCACCACGCCCTGCTCACCCCACAGCACCATCAGTGGCAGCGCCAGACGCTTCCCGTCATCGCGGTCAAACCGATCGTGCTCGAGGTCGATCGTCGCAGCAGCGCGGTAGTCTTCACAGATGCCGTGCGCTGTGCCCGGCAACGCCAGGCAGCGCTGGTACTCCGCCAGCGCGCGCGGGTCAAACGGCGCCAGGCCCGCGCTGCGCTTGCCCATCACGTCCCGCACGTAAGCAGCCGGGTCGGCCTCGATCAGGCGCTCGGGCAGCGGCGCCGGCTGGATCAGGAAGAACCAGTGCCAGTAGGCGCGCGCAAAGGTGTCCGACGTCTGCTCGTACATCGCGAGCGTGGGCGCGATGTCCAGCAGCGCCATCCGCTCGACGGCCTGCGGATGGTCCTGCGCCAGCCGGTGCGCAACACGCGCGCCGCGGTCGTGGGCCAGCACGCGGAAGCTGGCAAATCCCAGTGACTGCATCACCGCCACCATGTCGGCCGCCATCGCACGCTTGCTGTAGTTGGCGTGGTCCGGCGCGCCCTGCGGTTTGGATGAGTCGCCGTAGCCACGCAGGTCGCAAGCCACGACCGTGAAGTGCTCGGCCAGGCGCGGTGCGACGCGGTGCCAGATGGCGTGCGTTTGCGGGTGGCCGTGCAGCAGCAGGAGCGGCGGGCCGGAGCCACCGACGATGGCGTTGATGGTGACGGTCGGGTCGATCTCGACTTGCAGGGCGCGAAAATGGGGGAACAGGTCTGTCATGGGGTCTCGTGATTGGTCTCGTTATTCGTCTCGTTACTGGCGTGTTGCCATGCAAGCTTGATGGGTCTCGTCGTGCCACCACTATACAAGCGGATGCCGCTGCAGTGCGGCGGCACGCTGCATCCTTGCCGTGCGCTCTGCTGCATGCGCCAGTGCCTCGCATCGCAGCCGGCCCGCGGTGCGCAGCGTCCCGATGCCGCCTGCAACCAGCACGATCGCCAGCGCCACAAAAAACCACTCCGTGGGATTGATCCCATCCGCGTAGACGACGGCGCGCCCCGGCTTGCCGGGCTGATAGCGGACCGTGATCGGATCACCCGGCTGCTGGTGGGCGAAACGCGCCTGCATGACGGCGTACGCTCGGTCGCACTGCACACCGCTCAGCCACGACGTGGCCTGACGCCTGCCGGCAAATTCCCGGCCGCCCACAGTGTAGCGATAGCGCAGCTGTATGCACCATTGGGTCGAGCGGGCTGTGGACTTGTAGAGCGTGCTGCTGGTGATCTGCGCCTGCGCTTTTGGCCAGTCCCAGGCCGCGTACTTGTCGAACAGGGTCACGCACATGAACACGCTGATCACCATGCCGGCGAGCACAAACCCCCATCCGAGGAGTGAATGAAGCTGGGGGTCCGGTGGAAATGTGGGCTCGGCCCGGGGCGGTGACGTTGGCTGGCTCATTGCTTGGATGGGCTGAATCGTGCCCCCATCGTGCCGTGAATCCGGCGCGCTGGCAATCACGCTGCATCACCTTATGCAGCAGGCATCGGCATGCACTCGCTCGCGCGTTGCGTACCGCACTTACATGAACCTGACATCCCGCCATTGTTGTAATTACGTCATTTGCGATCAGCCCGAATTGACACCATGGCAAGCGCTAAGCAGTATGGAATGGAGGTCCCGGCCTCGCCCTTCCCAGTGGAACACCCGCGTTTGAATATCAAAGGATTGCACCATGCAGAGAGCCAAGACCGAAAAGACAGCAGTTGCCCTTGCCATTGCCGCGCTGTGCGCAGGCTTTGCCCACGCCCAGGAGGCGCCGCAAGCCGAAACCACCGCAGCGTCCGCGACGGTCGTCGTCACCGGTACCCGCGTGGCCAACCGCACCGTGCTCGACACCAGCGCACCCGTCGATGTGATTTCGGCCGAGACCCTGAAGAACTCGGGCAGCACCGAAATGACGCAGGCGCTGTCGATGGCTCTGCCTTCGCTGAATTTTCCGCGGCCGGCACTGACCGACGGCACCGACACCATCCGCCCTGCCACGCTGCGCGGCATGTCGCCCGACCAGACCCTGGTGCTGGTCAATTCCAAGCGCCGCCATGCGTCGTCGCTGGTGAACGTCAACGGCTCGATTGGCCGCGGTTCGGCAGCGGTCGACCTGAATACCATCCCCACCGCGATCGTCAAAACGGTCGAGGTGCTGCGTGACGGCGCCGCAGCGCAGTACGGCTCGGACGCGATCTCGGGCGTCGTCAACATGCGCCTGCGAACCGACCGCACGGGCGGCGAAGCGACCGTCAATTACGGCGCGAACAAGACCGAATACGATCTGTTCAACGCGGCGCCACCGGCCGGCGGCACCTGGACCGCCCCGGCGTCGCGCAAGCGCACCGACGGCCAGACTGCCACGGTCAGCATCTGGAAAGGCCTGGCACTTGGCGAGACCGGCTACCTGACGATTGCCGGCGAATTCCGCGAACAGAATCGCACCGAGCGTGCCGGCTACGACATGCGCCAGCAGTACGCACTGGTCAATGGTGCGTTCGATCCGCGCGAGAACACGATCAACCGCTTCAATGCGTGGACCGGTGAACCCGACATGAAGCAGTCCACGCTGTTTGCCAACGCCGGCAACGACCTGGGCGGTGGCGTCAAGGTGTATGGCTGGGCCAGCCACCAGGACCGCGAAGCCACATCGGCCGGCTACGCCCGCATCCCGCAGGACGCGCGCAACATCCAGTCGATCTATCCGGACGGCTTCCTGCCTTTGATCTCGCCGACCGTGAAAGACTTTTCAGCCACCGGCGGCGTGACCTGGCTTGCCGGTGCGTGGGACATGGACGCCTCTCTCGGCTACGGCAAGAACAAGATGGAGTACACGATCGAGAACACGCTGAACCGCTCGCTCGGACCGTCCAGCAAGACGGCGTTCTATGCGGGTGGCTATTCGTACGACCAGGCGGTGCTGAACCTGACCGGCGTGCGCAGCGTCGAGATGGCGTCGTTCTCGTCGCCGCTGAACGTGGCGGTCGGTATCGAAGCGCGCCGCGAAGGCTATGAGCTGTTCGCCGGCGAAGAGCAGTCGTACAGCTTTGGCGGCGCGCGGCTGCCGAACGGTACGCCGACGGCGCCGGGCGCCCAGGTGTTCCCGGGCTTCCGGCCATCGAACGAAGTCGATGCGCACCGCAACGCCATTGGCGCCTTCATCGACCTCGAAGCGAATGTCACGCCCGAGCTGCTGGCATCGGTGGCCGTGCGCGGCGAACGTTATTCGGACTTCGGCAACAGCCTGGCCGGCAAGCTCGCACTGCGCTACGACTTCAACCCGAACTTCGCCGTGCGCGGTGCGATCCAGAATGGCTTCCGCGCGCCCTCGCCGCAGCAGCAGAACTTCACCGCCACCTCGACCAATTTCATCAACGGCGTGCCGTTCGAGATCACGACCTTCCGCCCCGACGATCCGGTCGCCGTCGCGCTGGGCGCCAAGCCACTCGACGCCGAAAAATCGATCAACGCGTCACTTGGCGCCGTGATGCGCCTGGGCGCTGTCAGCCTCACAGTCGACGCCTACCGCATCGACATCGACGACCGCATCATCCTGTCCGAGAACCTGACGCAGACGAACGTGCGCAACTACATCGCCAGTCAGGGCTTCATCGGCGTGGGCGGCGGGCGCTTCTTCATCAACGGCGTGGACACCACCACCAAGGGCGTCGACATCGTGCTGAGCATGCCGTACAACGCTGGCGATGCAGGCAAGTTTGACTTCACGCTGGCGGCCAACTTCACCGACACCGAAGTGACCAAGACGCCGACCACGACGCAGCTCTCGAGCCTGAGCCCGGCGCCGGTGCTGTTCGATCGCCTGAACGTGCTGTCGCTTGAAAAAGGCCAGCCAAAAAACAAGGTCAGCGCCAACGTGAACTGGAAGCTGGGCCAGTGGGGCGCGACGCTGCGCGCCACGCGCTACGGCGAAGTACTGTCGCCGGGCACCACCGCGGCGTTCGACTTCGAGATGGGCGCCAAGACCACGGTCGACCTGGAAGGCCGCCTGGCCGTCACGCCGAAGCTGACCTTGGCGCTGGGTGCGGACAACGTGTTCGATCAGTATCCGGAAACGCAGCCGCCATCCATCAACACCACCGGCAACACGCCGTTCTCGACGTATGCGCCGTTCGGTCGTTCTGGCCGCTATATCTACGGCCGCGCCACCTACGCGTTCTGAGTTAGCGTTCCAGCACCTCGCCCAGCCTGTGGGCGAGGAAGTCCACCAGCGCCGCCACCCGCGGCGCGAGTGCACCCTGCTTGTAGAACACGGCCCACACGGGCTGTGTCCACGGCAGGGTGTGTTCTTCCAGCACCGGCACCAGCCGCCCCGCCGCGACATCCGCGCGCGTCAGAAAATCCGACAACGATGCAATCCCCGCGCCATGCAGCGCCAGCTGCCGCAGCGTCTCGCCGCTCGACGCCACCACCTGCGGCGTGATCGTCCAGCCTTCGCCGCCGCCATGACGCAGCGGCCAGGTATTCAATAACGCCGGCGCCGTGAAGCCCAGCGTGCGATGCGCAGCCAGCGCCGCCGTGTCGGGCGGCGTGCCATGGCGTTCGAGATACGCAGGTGACGCCAGCACGCGCAACCGCGCCGCGCCCAGGCGGCGCGCACTGAGCGTCGAATCGGGCAGCGCGCCGATGCGGATCGCCAGGTCGGCCCGTTCTTCGATCAGGTCGACATAGGTTTCGCCGCTGACCAGTTCCAGCCCGATGAGCGGATACGCATCCAGGAACTCGGCGACCAGTGGCGCGAGCAAGTGGCCCAGCGCCGGCGTAGCAGCATTTACACGCACCAGGCCCGCCGGCTGCGAGCGGCGCGCAGCCGCTTCGGCCTCGGTGTTGGCCAGGTCGGCCAGAATCGTCCGCGCCCGGCCCAGCAGCCAGGCGCCCTCCTCGGTCAGTTGCAGGCGCCGCGTCGTGCGCTGGATCAGTGTCATGCCCAGGCTGCCCTCGAGACGCGAGATCGTGCGCGAGACGCCCGACGGCGTTTGCCCCAGGCGCTCGGCCGCGCGCGAAAACGAGCCCGTATCCATGACTGCTGAAAACACAATCAGCGCATCCACGTCGATCATTGATGACTCCGAATCAAAAGTCCATTGTAGCCGGACCGGTTTTTCCGGGCTGGCAAAGGCGGCACACTGCATGCCTGCCATCTCTGAAGAAAGAACACCATGCCACTCGCACTCTGGGCGCTCGCATTGAGCGCTTTTGCCATCGGGACGACCGAATTCGTCATCGTCGGCCTGATCCCTACCATCGCCGCCAGCCTGCAGGTGTCGGTGCCCTCGGCGGGCCTCCTGGTCAGCCTGTACGCGCTGGGCGTGGCCATCGGCGCGCCGCTGCTCACGGCCATGACGGGCCGCGTGCCACGCAAGCAGCTCCTGCTTGGCCTGATGGTGCTGTTTACGATCGGGAACCTGGTCGCCTGGATGGCGCCGGACTACACGGCGCTGATGGCCGCGCGCGTGCTGACGGGCCTGGCGCACGGCGTGTTCTTTTCGATCGGTTCGACCATCGCCACCAGCCTGGTGCCGAAGGAAAAAGCCGCCAGAGCGATCGCGCTGATGTTCACCGGCCTGACCGTGGCGCTGGTCACCGGCGTGCCGCTCGGGACCTTCATCGGCCAGCACTTCGGCTGGCAGGCGACGTTCCTGGCAGTGTCGCTGCTGGGTGTGATTGCCGTCATCGGCAGCGCCATCCTGGTGCCGTCCGATATCGCCGGCAGCAAGCCGGCGCCGCTGTTGATGCAACTGGCGGTGCTGAAGAAGCCGCGCCTGCTGCTGGTGTACGCAATCACGACGCTCGGCTACGGCGGCAGCTTCATCGCCTTCACCTACCTGGCGCCAATCCTGCAGCAAGTGTCCGGCTTTGCGGCGTCGACCGTCAGCCTGGTCATGCTGGTGTACGGCGTGTCAGTCGCGGCCGGGAATATCTGGGGCGGCAAGCTGGCCGATCGCCTCGGGCCAGTGCGCGCGCTGCAGATCGTGTTTGCGCTGCTGGCGCTGGTGCTGTTGGTGCTGGCGTTCACGGCGCCGAGCAAACCGCTGGTGCTGATCACGGTCCTGGCCTGGGGCGCGGTCGCCTTCGGCAACGTGCCGGGCCTGCAAGTGTATGTGGTCCGGCGCGCTGAACGCGATGCACCGCAGGCCGTCGATGTGGCCTCTGGCCTGAACATCGCCGCCTTCAATGTCGGCATCGCGCTGGGCGCCTGGGGCGGTGGCCTGATTGTCGCGCACCTCGGCCTGATGGCCACGCCGTGGATCGGCGCGCTGGTGGTCGTGGGCGCCCTGCTGCTCACGACGCTTGCCGGCTGGCTCGATCGCCGCGACGGCGTGCCTGCAAGAGGCATGACCAGCGCGCCGGTCGCACTGCACTGACCTGCTTACGCGTCCAGCTCGGGATAGCGACGGAAGATGCCGTCCTGGTTGAACGGAATGCGGCGCGGCGATGCCAGATAGGCCGCGATCTTCGGCCGCGCCGCCACCCGGTCGCGCAGGCCGGTGAGCTCGGGATGCTCCTGCTCGACCTTCTTCATCGCGTTGGGGAATGCGTAGCGCAAGCCCTCGATCACCTGAAACAGCGACAGGTCGGCGTAGCTCACGCGCTCGCCCAGCAGGTAGTCGCGTGGCTCGGGATTGGCCAGCAGCCGCGCAAAATAGCCCATGAATTTGGGGATGCGCGTCTCGACAAAATCGGCGGCGCGGCGCTTGGCCTCGGGCTTCTGGTCTTCGTAGTACAGCATCGAAGCGATCGGGTGATGCGTGTCGTGCGCCTCGGTGACCAGGTCGGCGATCGTCAGTTGCAGCTGGTGGACCCAGAGCCGGCCAGGTTCGGTGCGTGGGGCCAGGCCATGCTGTTCACCCAGATACAGCAGGATGTTGGCCACCTGGCCGATGGTCTGTTCGCCCGCTTTCAGAAATGGCGGGGCGAACGCAGGATGGTCGCCGACTTCGAGCGCAGCCATCAATTGGTCGACGCCACCATCGCCACGCGCCACATCGACATAGTCGACGCCCGCTTCCTCCAGCGCCAGGCGCACGAATTCGCCGCGGCCCTGGATCGACGGCCAGTAATACAGTTGGTAGGGATGCGCCATGATTGTTTTTCCTGTTGATGGAGAAAAGTCATGGTAGACCGAACCGGAAGGCCGGGAAGCACGGTACGCCGGCGATGCGGACTTGCCCTCGATATCAGGCGACCGCGCACCACCGTTTGGCAATCGTCGGCGGCAGGTTGAAATGCTTTGCCGTTTCGGCAATCGAGGCCTTGTTTGCTTTCTTCCATGCCGAGACCTGGCTGGCGTTCGGCCGTTGAGGAATGCCCGTGCTGTCCTTGTCCTTGCCCTTGGCCGTCTTGGCTGTCGCAGCGCGCGATGCCTGACCGACGACGCGACTTGACGCCGTGCGGTGCATGCTGCGGGACTGCGCCATGTCCGCAGCGGTGTTTGCTGCTGACACGCTGTCGTCGACAGAGTCGTTTTCGTTCCCAGGGCCCTGCGCGAGGGCGGCTTCCGGCGGCTGGTTGTGCGTCATGGATGTTCTTTCGTGCTGATAAATGAGTGCCGCCATTATGACCTGCTCCGGATCGCGACCCGGTATTCGAGGCGTTCTACATGACGCGACCCGCGTGGCGCGCCACAGGCATCGCCCGATTGTCGTTATTGAGCAACACCCATCATGGCGGTAAACCCTGTCAACAGGGCGACTGCCCCCAATCGTGTTGGTTCCTGACGAATCCTTACACTTTCTCCAAGCACACGTTGGCGATAGGGAACATAATTGCACTGAGGAACTAATTTAATAAAGTTCGCCCGTCACTTTTGCCCCATGGAGCGCTCGATGATTTTCGCGCGATTGACCCAAGGCTGGCACGCCCTGCGCCACTGGCGCGAGCGCCAGTCCCTGAATGCCCACGTCCGCTTCGAGGACACGACCTTCAACCGGGCATACCGGGATGCGGTGCATGGCAACGCCGGTCTGGTCTTGTGGCAGCACGATGGCGAACATGGCCAGTTCGCGTTGCAGTTGCGCGCGGCGCAGCACGACGAGCTGCAGAACGGGTTGACCCTGACGCTGCTCGCCAATGACGCCGTGTTGCATCGCCTGTCTTGGACCTGGGTCGAGGGTGCGCCGCTCGCCCTTGACGTGGCAAGCGTGCCGCTGGTGACCCATAACGCCGGCCTGTGGCGCGATGCCGGGCCGGCTTTCGATGCCTTCGAGCGCGCGTTCCCGAATAATTCGCCCAGCTTCTTCGCGTTTGCTGCCCTGCAGGGCGCGGCGCAGGCGCTGGGCATCGACCGTGTGCTGGCACTGCGCGCTACCGCGCACCCGGCCTATCAGGCTGACCAGCACGCGACCTTCGAGAGCGGCTACGACGGCTTCTGGCGCATTCTCGGCGGCGCCGAATACGATGCGCGCCACTACCAGATCACGCTGCCGTTCTACCTCAAGCCGCTGGCCGACATGCCATCGAAGCACCGCAAGCGCGCCGCCCAGCGCCGCGATCAGTGGCGCACAATCGGCGAGGCTGCGCGCACCACGCTGCTGCACCATATGGCGCCCGTCGCCACGACCGCGGCCGCGGCCAGAACACCCACCATCGCACAAGCCTGATCCCACCTCAACGCTTGCCAGATTCACCACGGCCATCAAGCGTCGTGCTACACTCGCGCCTTCGCTAGGGGTCCTGGAACGTTGTTCCGGGTGAGACATACCCTTCGTACCTGATCTGGATAATGCCAGCGAAGGAAAGCGCAAAGCAGCCCTCCCGTTCGTTTGCCCTTCCCCCACGTTGGCTCCGGCTTGATTTCAAAGCGGCGCGCCTCCGTAGCGCGCAAACACGAGCACACCATGACCTTCACTCTGAAGCACCCTGTTCTTGCCTGCGCCATCGTGCAGGCCTTCGTTGTCACGCCTGCTGCATTTGCGCAGGACGCCATCCCCTCGGTCGTCGTCACCAGCAGCAAATGGATCGCGCTCGACCGCGCCAGCGTCGGCGGTTTCGCCGACACCCAGCTGCTCGACGCGCCGGCGTCGATTACCTCGATCGGCCAGGGCCAGATGCAGGATCTGTCGATCCGCAGCGTCAGCGATGCGAGCCGCTACGACGCCTCGATCGGCGACGCCTACAACGCCATCGGCTACGCCGAACAGTTCTCGGTGCGCGGCTTCACGCTCGACAACGCGACCAGCTACCGCAAGGACATGATCGCGATCTCGGGCGACACGCAGATCCCGCTCGAGAACAAGGAGCGCATCGAAGTCCTGCGCGGCCTGGCCGGCCTGCAGGCCGGCGTCGCGGCACCGGGCGGCATGCTTAACTTCGTCACCAAACGCCCGACCAATGCACCGCTGCGCTCGGCCACCGTCGAAGTGCGCGAACGCGGTACCGTGTACGGCGCGGTCGATCTTGGCGGGCGCTTTGCCGACCACCGTTTCGGCTACCGCATCAACGCCGCTGCCGAAGACCTCAAATCGTATGTGCGCGGCGCCGACGGCAAGCGCCAGTTCATCTCGGCAGCCTTCGACTGGCAGATGTCGCCTGACGCGCTGCTCCAGATCGACGTCGACCACCAGCACAAGGAGCAAGTTACCGCCCCCGGCTACCAGCTGCTGCGCAACGAAGTCCTGCCCACCGGGATCTCGGCGAAAACGCTGCTCAACGACCAGCCATGGACGCGCCCCGTCGACACCGACAGCAGCAACCTTGGGCTGCGCTTCGAGTACCGCATCAGCGACACCTGGACTGCGACCGTCAACGCCAACAAGCACTGGTTCAAGCGCGACGACTTCACCGCCTTCCCGTACGGCTGCAGCAACGAGGGGGATGGCTACTATCCGGGCTACTGCTCGAACGGCGACTATGACGTGTATGACTTCCAGAGCACCGGCGAGCGCAAGACGCCATGGGGCGCGCAAGCGATGCTGCAGGGCCGTTTCGACACGGGCGCCGTGCGCCACGCACTGACGCTCGGCAGCGCCTACGCCGAACGCCACGACAGCTTCGGCGAATACGTCTACGACTACGTCGGCTCGAGCAATATCTGGCAGAACCAGATCGTGCCGCCGGTGGACAGCAGCCGCGTCACCGGCCCGGTGATGGAACGCCGCGCGACCGAAGAACGTTCGCTGTTCGTGCAGGACATCCTGACCTTGTCACCGGCCTGGACGCTGCACGCTGGCGTGCGCTACGTCCAGCTCAAGCTCGATGCGCTGGAAGAAATCGACCAGGCGCGCGTGAAGTCAAAAGACTCGTTCGCGCTGCCGAACGTGGCGCTGGTGTACGCGCCGGCGCCGGACTGGCGCGTGTACGGCTCGATCAGCCACGGCCTGCAATACGGCGGTATCGCGCCGATGGAGACGGTCAATCGGAACACGGTGCTCTCGCCAAGCCGCTCGAAGCAGTTCGAGTTTGGCGTCAAGCGCAATGTGAACGAACAGTTGGCATTGTCGGGCGCCGTGTTTGAAATCACCCAGGGCCTCGAATACACGAACGCCGCCAACGTCTTCGTGCGCGCGGGCGAGCAGACGCACCGCGGCGTCGAACTGTCGGCGCAGGGCCGCGCCATGCCCGGCCTGAACTACAACCTGTCGCTGATGGCGCTTGATACGGACCAGAAGGACACGGGCGACGCCAGCACCGAAGGCAGGCGCGTGACCAATGTGCCAGAACTGCGCACGGCCGCCTGGGTCGAATACGTGGTGCCGCAGGTCGCGGGGCTCAAGCTCGATGCGCAGTGGCAGTATTCGGGCAACAAGGTGTTCGATCCGGCCAACCGGGTCAAGGTGCCGGGGTACCACGTGGCCGGGTTTGGCGCGTCGTACCTGCTGCGCGCGGGCGGTCTGAACACGATCATCCGGGCACGGATGGACAATGCGTTTGACAAGTTTTACTGGCGTGACGTGACGCAGTCGCTGGGTGGGTACTTGCTGCCAGGGGCGCCGAGGACGTTCAGGGTGTCGGCGCAGATTGATTTTTGATGGTCAGGAATCGATCACCGCTTATTTGACGGCCAGCGCGGTTGCTTTTTGGCGCTTCCGCGTTGGGAAATAACTTGCGTTGAGAAAAAGAAGCCCTGGAAAACTCGCGTATTCCAGGGCTTGCTGCCGACTAACAATAAAGTCGGCCACAAGTCCTTCTATCTGACAGAATAATCACAGCACGCTGTCCTTGCAAACAGTGTTTGCCACGCCGCGCCGGTCGTGCACCTGTCGCTTTCAACAATAGAGTTGGCCACAGCCCGCAGGGTATGCATGTTTGCGACGGTCGCTTCGACCCAAATCATATACGGACCTTGGCCGCTACGGGTACCAGACGAGCGAGCTTCCTTCGGCGAATGCACCTTCGTAGTGTCGTCGGAAAGCTGCCATGTTTGGATCATTCATGCTCTCAACATCAATTTTCCGCCCTTCGCCCAACTCAACTTCCAAAAACCCGAATAACTCGACTTCGCATTTGGCGGCATTGAGATCTGGGACACTGTCGCTCTGCGCGAGGAACAGAATGAAACGATGGGTGCTACCTACTATTGGACTAGCCCAGTCAAAACTTGTTTTTCCTGTGAAACGACCTGAGCCGGGGTACAAAATAACCGTCTTCAAAGGTTACTCCTCCGTTTGGTTGCCAGACTATGTTGGAAAATTGAGGGCCTTCACTCGTTCGCTGCCGGGAGGTTGCAGAAAGTCGGCAAAGCTCAGTGTAATCGGCTGTTGTCCGCCGAGCAACCAGACGGTTTTGTCAGGCGCTTTTAATCCGACAACTCCAGCAACTTGCCCAAACAACGCCGCTCAAACCCATTCAACCCCTGCATCACCAGCGGATCATCATCACCGATCACACCGGCGTCCAGCAGCAGGCGCAA
The DNA here is from genome assembly GCA_014841835.1 of Oxalobacteraceae sp. CFBP 13730. Lineage (GTDB taxonomy): Bacteria > Pseudomonadota > Gammaproteobacteria > Burkholderiales > Burkholderiaceae_D > Telluria. Next base: position 12,615 of record JACYUQ010000003.1, read on the forward strand.
CGTCGCAATCCGGTCACCCAGTGCCAGCGCCTGCGCCGGATGCGAACCCTCCGGCGCATGTGCATGCGCGATCGCCTTGACGACATCCGGCGGAAAATCCCAGTGACTGGCAATCACCGCCGACAGCTCGCGGCTGGCGGCAAAGAACGCGATGCCGAATTCGCCGGAACCCGGTACCTTGCCTTCGCAGACGCGGTCGGCCACCTGGAACGCCACCTGCAATCCCAGGTTGTGCATCAGGCCCGCGAGATAGGACTCGAACACGCCGGCCGAGAGCCCCGGCGCCATGACGCTGGCAGCGAATGCGCAGCGTTCGGCATGCTTCCAGACGACTGGGGCCACCTTGCGCGCCACGCCCTGCGTCGTCACGCGCAGCAGCGGGCGAAACGCAATGCGCGCGAGCAGCATGCGCAGGCCGTTCAGACCGAGCATCGTGACGGCGCCTTCCAGCGTTTCGATGGGCGTCACCGGGCGGTAATAGGCGCTGTTCGCTTCGCGGATGACCTCGGCGACCAGCACCAGATCGCGCCCGACCTGGGCCGACAATGCGCCCGTCGAGATGTTCTCGTCCGACAGCGCGGTCAAGAGCTGCGAGATCAGTTCGGGGATGCGTGGCACGAGGCCGGAAGCACAGACAGGATCGGCAGCGAGCGAGCGCACTTCGTCCAGGATCTGCGCCTCCTGTTCGGGCGACGCCGCGCAGCGGCTACTGGCCGTCAGCCAGCGGTAATAAGTGGCATGAACCTCGGTCGCCATGGCTTGACTGTCTTCGCCTGTCAGTGGTGCGCCGACGGCTGCGGGCACGACGGTTTCTTTCTCCGCGCCGCCCAGCAAGCGACCAATCCAATTTTTCATCGCGTTCCGCCCCGTGTTCAGAAAGTGGCATATTGTAATGCCACAAAGAAACAAATAGTCAGGTCGAGCGAACTATTTGCCGCCGATCGGCCGTGTCTTTGCATAACGGCGCAGCGCTAAACGTACGCATGACGGGAATCAATGAGACGGCATGCATGCCGCAAGCATCATTCAGGGCGCCGCGAGCAGCTGTTCCACTTGCGCCATGCGCTGCGGCAGGTCGCCTGCCAGGATGGTGTAGGCGATGCCGCGCGCGGTGAGCGTCTCGAGCAGCATCCGGTGCACCATCTGGCGCACCTCCTCCGATTCGCGCTGCAGGCCGTCCGGCTCCCACGGGCCGTCGGGCGCCGTCACCAATGTGACGGTGTAGGCATGGCGCGCGGCGAGCTGCGCCAGTTGCGCATCCACCCTGCCCCAGTACACCTGGCTGTACAACGCCGTCATCAGGGCCGTCGTGTCACAGAACAGGTAGCGCCGCGCGACACGGGCTGCTGCATCTTCGCGTGCCAGTTGCGTGCGCGCGATGCCGAACTGGTCGTCCTCGCGCGGCACGCGGGCTTGAACCTCGACGAATTCGCGCAGGTATTCCGGCACCCAGACCGTGTCATAGCGGCGTGCCAGCGCTTCGGACAGCGTGGACTTGCCCGACGATTCGGCGCCCAGGATCGCAATCCGGGCCACACCGGCAACGGGCATTTTCACGCCCGCTGCTCCACATGCGCAGACCAGGCACGCAGGCCAGCGATGGCCAGCAGCACGAATACGGCATACAGCACGGCCGTGAGCATCAGGCCCTTGTAGACGTACAGGCCGACATACAGGATGTCGACCGCGATCCAGATGTGCCAGTTCTCGAGCTTCTTGCGTGCCAGGAGCAGTTGCCCCATCAGGCTGCCGGCAGTGAGGAAGCCATCGGCGTGCGGGACGTCGGTGTCGGTGAAATGATCGAGGAAGGTCGAGAGCAGCACGAAGCCGGCAAACCAGGCGACTAGCACCCAGGCGCGGGTGCCGGGATTGAGGCGCTTGACGACCAGCGGCCCGTTGTCGGCGCCGCGCAGCCACATGCTCCAGCCCCAGATCGATGCGATGATGAACACGAACTGCAGCCCCATGTCGCCATACAGCCGCGCGTCGAAGAACACCACCGCGTAGGTGGCGGACGATGCGATCGAGAACAGCCAGGCCCAGTGTTTCTGGCGGATGTTGAGCACGACGGTGATGACGGCCAGCACGAACGAGATCAGTTCGAGTGGCGACGTCACCAGGCCGGCAAGGACAAGGGGTTCGTTCATGCGGACGTACCCGGATTACTTCTTCGGATACTTGATCGTCATTTCCTTGAGCAGGTTATCGGCATGATCGACCTCCTTCATCACCCACAGCATGTAGCGGATATCCACGTGGATCGCGCGCGTGATGGCGGTATCGAAATACCAGTCCTTGGTGATCGATTCATAGGTCGAATCGAAGTTCAGGCCCACCAGCTCGCCCCGCCCGTTCATCACGGCCGACCCCGAATTGCCGCCCGTGGTATCGGCGCTCGACAGGAAGTTGACCGGCACGGTGCCCAGCGCCTTGTCCTTGAACACGCCGTAGCGCTTGCCCTGGATGGCTTGCTTGAGCGCGGCCGGGACGATGAACGGGTCCTTGTCGGTTTCTTTTTCAAGAATGCCTTCGACGGTCGTAAACGGCCCTTTCAGCAGGCCATCGCGCGGCGCGTATGGCGACACCGTGCCATAGGTCACGCGCAGCGTCGAGTTGGCATCCGGGTAGACCGGCTTGCCCTGCGACGTCTTGAATGCGATCACGGCCGCCATGTATTGCGGGATCACGCGTTCCAGGTTGCCGTCGATCTCATTGCGCTGATTTTCCAGCGCCATGCCGGCGTCGTGCAGGCGCACGGCCAGCGCGATGAAGGGGTCGTTCGAGGCGCGGAAGGCCTGCGGGTCCTTGCCGATCCAGGCCAGGCGCCTGGCGGTGTCGGCCAGCTCGCTGCTGCGGTACAGCGCCGGCAGCGCCGCTTCGGTTGGCAGCAGCGCGTCGATGCCTTGCGGGCGCACGGCGCCGTCGATGCGCGCGTAGCGGCCCAGCGCGGCCTTGTAGCGCGCTTCGTCCACGCTTGGCACGAACGATTGCTCGAGCCGCGTCAGGCGCGCCTTGATGAACGACAGGTCGCGTTCCTGGTAGCCGCCTTCGCGTTCTGCGTCCGGCTTCTGGCGCTCCAAGGCCAGCCGATACAGCGTGCGCGCGCTCTTGAGCAGGTCGCTGTGGGTCGCCTCGTTCCAGGCGGCTTCCTGGCGTTGCAGCGCCATGTCCTTCGCAATCACGGCGTCCAGTTCGGTCAACAGATTCTTGTTGGCGCCGGCGTGGGCTTGCTGCCAGGTGCGGAACTCGGCGTCCTGCACGTCCTTGATGGCGGCGATGTCCTTGCGCGCGAAGCCGTCCATCAGGCCCTGCGTCTTTTTCAGCACATTGTTCAGGCTCTTGGCCACGCTCGCGTAGCGCACGTCCCAGGCCGGATTGCCCTGGGTTGCGGCGGCGATGGTGGCCAGGTCGGCCGTGATCGTGGCTGCCTTGGCCGGGAAATCGACGTCACGCGCGAAGCGGATCTCGCTTGGCAGCTTGTAGCGGCTGGTGCGGCCCGGATAGCCGGCCAGCAGGATCGGATCGCCGTTCTTCAGGCCCTCGGCCGACACCACCAGGAAATCCTTCGAGCGGTATGGCACGTTGTCCGGCGACGGGTCGGCCGGGCGGCCGTCCTTGCCGACGTAGGCGCGCAGGAACGAATAATCGCCTGTCTGGCGCGGCCACTCGTAGTTGTCGATGTCGCCGCCGAAGTTGCCGATGCGGTCGGACGGCGCGTGCACCAGGCGCACGTCGCGGATCATCAGCTGCTTGATGCGGTAATACTCCAGGCCGCGGTGAAACGCCGGCACCGAGCAGCGCGTCGATTTGTCGGTCTCGCATTCGGCGATCAAGGCTTTCACGCGCGCGGCCACCAGCGCATGGCGCTCGCTGCCCGACAGCGTGGGGCTCAAACCATCCAGCACGCGCTTGGTAACGTTCTCGACCTTTTCGGTCACGTAGATCAGCGTGCTCGGGCCGCCCGGCAGCTCTTCGGCACGGGTCTTGGCCAAAAAGCCATTGACGATGTAGTTCTGTTCCGGGGTCGAATTGCGCTGGATCGCGCCGTAGGCGCAGTGGTGGTTCGTGACCACCAGGCCATCGGGCGAGACGAACGACGCCGAGCAGCCACCGAGCGACACCATCGCGCTCATCGGATGCTTGCTCAGGTCGGCCAGCTTCGCGGCCGGCATCGTGATGCCGATGCGCTTGAGTTCGGACGAGAGCTGCGGCAGCTGGTGCGGTTGCCACTGGCCTTCGTCGGCAAAGGCGGCGGTCGCGGCGCCCAGGAGGGCGACAGGCAGGAAAATCGATTTGAACAAGACAACACCCTGGATGAAAAAAGCAATGCGGGAGTATATCGCCGTTGTATCCCGGCCGTGTCGATTTATGGCGATGCGACCGCCGCACCGGCCGCGTCAACACCCGGTCATATTGGTCTGGCAGGATGTAATATTGTCGTTTTGCAAGACAGGCATCCAGGGAAGGCATGCAAACATGACAAGCGAGGCGCCACTGTACCGACATACTGTCCTGTACCTGTGCCAGAGTTTCTTCATCAAGGACAACCGGGCAGAGTTGCTGCTGCATGCCCACAAATACGATTTCGACATCCGCTTCTTCAGTGAGCTGGGGCAGTATGTCGCGGCCGTCGACGCCGATCGCGGCCCCAGTCTGTTCGTGATCGACCTCGACACCCTGCACAATATGCAGGCCGACCTGCAGGATGCGCGCAAGACGCTGATGCTGGGTGAATTGCTGGCACGTCTGCCGCCCGGTCACAGCTATGTGTACCTGCAATCGAGCCGCCAGGGCAGCCGCTTCCTGCTGCAGCAGCGGCTGGTCGACAGCCATTGCCTGGCGTATGCCGAAAAGCCGATCGCCAACGATGTGCTGATCGACAAGCTGTTCAACCTGTTCGTGCAAAGCAAACGGGGCGACGCCGTCACACTGGTCACGCTCGGCCTGCCCGGCAGCCTCGATGATGCGGCGCTGCGCGACCAGCGCATCGACGTCAGTTACCACGCCGAGCCATCGACATTGCACCTGCGCGTCAAGGAATTGCAACCGGACCTGGTCCTGATCCCCGACAGCGACTACCTGCGCGTGGACGCCCTGGCGCGCGTGATCCAAAAGAATATCGAGGCCGATCCGGTGCGCGAAATCGTGCTGCTGCAGCGCCGCCCGGACGACGCCCTGGCCCGGCGCGCACTGGGCGATGGCTTCGACGCGGTCCTGCCCGACACCGCCTCGGGCATGCTCGAAGCACAACTGGCCAACCGCGCAGCCAAGATCCGGGTCAACAAGGATTTGATCGGCAAGGACCGCGCCACGGGCCTGCTCAACAAGGTCGGGCTGCGGCGTAAAACACAGGACCTGATCCGCCAGGCCACGCTGGAAGACAAGCCATTGGCATTCGGCGTCATCGACATCGACAAGTTCAAGACCATCAACGACACCTGGGGTCACCATTTCGGCGACATCGTCATCAAGCGGCTATGCCTGTGCCTGGCGCCGCAGATGGCCGAGCGCGACCTGCTCAGTCGCTTTGGCGGCGAGGAGTTCGTGGTGGTGTTCTGGGATTGCACGCTGGCGCAGGCTTGGGCCCGCCTGGACGCACTGCGGGCGGCCTTCGGTGCCATCGCGTTCCAGGTGGCGCCGGGCGACGAACGGCACTTCTCGTTCAGCGGCGGGCTGGCCGCGTTTCCCGCGCAGCGCAGCGAAAACGACCTGTTCGTGCAGGCCGATGCGATGCTCTACACGGCCAAACAGGGTGGGCGCAACCGGATTTGCCCGGCGCTTTAAGCTAGCTTCTGACGTCGGCCAGCTTGCCCAGACAGCGCCGTTCGAAGCTGTTCAAGCCATCGGTGACGAGATTGTCGTCCTCCGCCACGACGTGGGCATCGATCAGCACGTGCAGCTTGGCGATCTGGTCGCCCCGCTCCAGCGCCCGGCCCAGCGCCGATGCGGCCGGCGTGCCGGTACTGGCGATCGCATGCACGACATCCGGCGGGAACTCCCAATGCGCTGCGATCGACGCCGATAGACCCCGGCTGACGGCAAACAAACGGGCGCCGAATTCGCTCGAGCCGGGAATCTTGCCCGCTTCGGCTGCGCGTTCGGCCAGGCGGAACGCCACCAGCAAGCCCAGGTTCTGCATCAGCCCCGCCAGGTAAGCTTCGAACACACCGGCAGCCATGCCCGGCGCCATCAGGCTCGACGCCAGCGCGCACTTCTCGGCCTGATGCCAGACCAGCGGCGCCGCATGGCGCGCGAAGCCGGTGTCGGCCATGCGCAACAGCGGGCGAAACGCGATCCGCGCCAGCAGCATGCGCAGGCCGTTCTGACCGAGCATCAACAACGCGGCATCGAGCGACTTGATGGGCTGCAGCGGGCGGTAATACGCGCTGTTGGCTTCGCGGATCACCTCGGCCACCAGCACCGTGTCGCGCTCGACCGAGCGCGCGAGCGCGCCCTGCGATACGGCATCGTCGGCCAGGTCGCGCAGCAGTTCCGGGATCAGTTCGGGGATACGCGGCACCAGGCCGCTGGCCGCGTTCGGATCGAGCGCCAGCGTGCGCACCAGGTCCAGCAGGTGTTCTTCGACGTCGGGCGTGGCTTCGTAACCGGCCGATGCGGTCAGCCAGCGGTAATACGCACCATCGACCTGCACGGCCAGGTCGGCCGCAGGTTCGCCGGCCGGCGGTTCGCTCGCGTCCACGGCTGGCGTCTTGTCGGCGCCCAGCATACGGTCAATCCATTTTTTCATAAAGTCGCTCGGGCCTCGGATGCGTCATTGTAAGCCCAGACGCGGCTCAATTGACAATTGCCGGTGCGTTGTCGATGCTGCCCCCGACCCAGCCGCCGCCCAGCGCCTGGATCAGCGACACGGCGGCCGTCTGGCGGTCGGCCTGCACCTGCACCAGCTGGCGCCGCGCATTGAGCGCCGTAACCTGCGCCTGCACCACCTCGGTATAGCTCACCTGCCCCGACTTGTAGCGGTTCAGGATCTGCTCTTCGACCAGGCCCGCCGCTTCGGCCGCCTCAACGCGCAACTGCTGCTGTTGCTCGAGCACGCGGGTGGCGGCCAGGCCATTCTCGACATCGGCGAACGCTGTCAGCACCACCTGGCGGTAGCTGGCCACGGTGGCCTGGTGTCGCGCCTCGGCGCCTTCGACGCTGGCACGCGTGGCGCCGGCATTGAACAGCGTCTGCGCCGCCGACAGTCCGAACGACCAGGCCGCGTTCGACAGCGAGAACAGGTCGCCCACGCGGCTCGTGTTATTGCCGTACGACGCCGACAGCCCGAAGGTCGGGAAGTACGCCGAGCGCGCGATGCCGATGTCGGCATTGGCCACGGCTACATTGCGCTCGGCGGCGGCGATGTCGGGCCGGCGCTGCAGCAGTGTGGATGGCACGCCCACCGGGACGGCCGGCACCACCACCTGCCATGGCGTGCTGGCCAGCGCGAAGCTCGACGGGCTCTGGCCGACCAGCACCGCAATCGCATGTTCGAGTTCGGCGCGCGAGCGCGCAAGGCCAAGCGCATCGCTGCGCGCCGTGGCCAGCTGCGTCTGTGCCTGCAGCACGTCCGAACGTGCCGAGACGCCGGCCGCAAAGCGGTTCGACGTGATCTGCAGCACGCGTTCATAGCCTTCGATGGTGGCCGTGAGCATGCCGATCTGGGCGTCCGTCTGGCGCAGCGAGAAGTAGTTGATCGCCAGCTCGCCAAGCGCCGCGAGACGCACGCTGGCCAGGTCGGCGGCGCTGGCCTGGGCACTGGCTTCGGCCGCATCGACCGCCGTGCGCAGGCGGCCGAACACGTCCGGCTCCCAGCTCGCGCCGATCTGCAGGCGGTAGGCGCTGGCGGCGCCGCGGTTATTGTCGCCGCTGCCACCGCCGGCGCGGTCGCCCCCGGCGCCAAGCGACACCACCGGGAACAGCGACGCGCGCTGCTGCGCGACGATCGAGCGCGCCTGGGCGTAGTTGGCCACGGCGACAGCGATGTTCTGGTTGGCCACCTCGACCTGGCGGCTCAGGCGATCGAGTTCCGGGTCGTTGAACAGCTGCCACCAGGGACCGCGCTCGAGCGCGTCGGCGGGCGCGGCAGGCGCCCAGCCCGGCAAGGGCGCGTTGACACCCTTGTAGGCAGCGGGCAGCGGACCGGCGGGCAGCGCGGCAGGCCGTTCGTAGGCCGGGCCGACGGCGCAGCCGCCAAGGCCGAGGGCCAGTGCGAGGACAGTCAGGCGCAAGGAAGCAGAGATTTGCATGGGCATCATGGTTTGGCGAGCGAGGGACCGGTCCCCGGCGTCTGATCGACGTCGTGCGGGTGGCGGGTCAACGCGTGTTCATCGGGTTTGCGGGTGCGCAGCTTGTCGAGCAGGACATACACGACCGGCGTGGTAAGCAGTGTCAGGAGCTGGCTCGCGACCAGGCCGCCGATGATGGCGATGCCCAGCGGCCGGCGCAGTTCGGAGCCTTCGCCGAAGCCGATCGCCAGCGGCAGCGCGCCCAGCGCGGCGGCCAGCGTCGTCATCAGGATCGGGCGGAAGCGCAGCATGCAGGCCTCGCGCACCGCTTCCATTGCGGTGAGACCGCGCGCACGCTCGGCCTCCAGCGCGAAGTCGATGATCAGGATCGCATTCTTTTTCACGATGCCGATCAACAGGAACACGCCGATCAGCGCGATGATCGAGAATTCCATCTTGAACAGCAGCAGCGCCAGCACCGCGCCCACACCGGCCGACGGCAGCGTCGAGAGCACGGTGATCGGGTGAATCAGGCTTTCGTACAGGATGCCGAGCACGATGTAGATGACGATAATGGCAGCCAAAATCAGCAGCGGCTGCTCCTGGCTCGAGGCCTGCGCCGCTGCGGCGGTGCCCTGGGAACTGCCACGCACATTGGTCGGCATGCCGATGTCGGCTTCGGCCTGGCGCACGGCGGCTTCGCCGTCGGTCAGCGTGAAGCCTTCATTCAGGTTGTACGACACCGTGGTGGCCAGTTCGCCATCCTGGTGGCTGACTGAAGTTGCGGTCGCGCTTTCGGCGAAGCTGGCGATCGCCGACAGCGGCACCATCGTCGCGGCGCTGTCGGCCAGCGCCTGGCCGCCGGACGGATCGCGCGCCGCCGTCAGGCTCGCTGTCGCCGATGTCGCCGCACCCGCAGCGCCGGCGGCGGCGGCCGTGCCGGTGCTGGACGAGACCACATTCTGGCTCCCGCCGGCGGCCCGCGCCGGCACGTACACATCCTTCAGCGCTTCGGGCGACTGCGCATACTTCTGCGCCACGCCCATCACGACGTGGTACTGGTTCAGCTCATCGTAGATGTTCGCCACCTGGCGCTGGCCGAACGCGTTGTACAGCGCATTGGTGACGTCGCGCGTCGTGATACCCATGCGCGCCGCACTCTCCTTGTCGATGGTGACATAGGTTTCCACGCCGTTTTCGGCCTGGTCGGTGTCGACGTCGACCAGCGCCGGCTGCCCTTTCATGGCCTCGGCCAGTTTGGCTGCCCACAGCTTGAGGTCTTCGGCGTTGTCGCTCTTGAGCGTGTACTGGTAGGTCGAATTGCTCGAACGCCCGCCCATACGCAAGTCCTGCACCGGATTGAGGAAGATCGAGATACCCGTGACCTTCGCCATTTGCGGCCGCAGGCGCGCGATCACGGCCTGCGCCGCGACATCGCGCTCGCTCACGGGTTTGAGGTTGACGAACATGAAGCCGCCACCGGCCCGCCCGCCGCCGGTAAAGGCAACCACCGTATCGACGGCCGGATCCTTGCGGATGATCTCGACCAGCTGATAAATCTTCTTCTGCATGGCCTGCGACGAGATGCTCTGGTCGGCGCGGATGCCGCCGTTCATCTGGCCCGAATCCTGCTGCGGGAAGAAGCCCTTGGGCGCATTGGTGAAGAGGTAGATATTCAGGCCGACCGTAAACAGCAGGATGATCATGACCAGCACCTTGCTGGCCAGCGCCCAGTCCAGCGCATGCTCGTAGACGCGCAGCACGCGCGCGAAGCCACCTTCGGACCAGCGCGCGAGGCGTCCCGGCTTCTTGTCCTTGTCTTCGGCGCGCAGCAGCCAGGCGCACATCATCGGCGTGGTCGTCAGCGAGATCACGAGCGAAATCATGACCGCCGCCGACAGCGTGACGGCAAATTCGCGGAACAGGCGGCCCACCTGCCCGCCCATGAACAGCAGCGGGATGAAGACGGCCACCAGCGACAGCGAAATCGACAGCACCGTGAAGCCCACTTCGCGCGCGCCGAGTAATGCTGCGGCCATGCGGTCCATGCCGTTCTCGATATGGCGCGCCGTATTTTCCAGCACCACGATGGCATCGTCGACGACAAAGCCGGCGGCCACCGTCAGCGCCATCAGCGACAGGTTGTTGAGCGAAAAGCCCAGCGCATACATGACGCCGAAGGTGCCCAGCAGCGAGACCACCGTGGCCACTGCAGGAATCACGGTCGCGCGCAGGCTGCGCAGGAACACGCTGACCACGGCCACCACCAGCACGATCGACAGCACGAGCGTGAATTCGATCTCGTGCAGCGAGGCGCGGATCGAATTGGTGCGGTCCGACGCGATCGCCAGCTGGATGTCCCCGGGCAGCTGCGCCTGCAGCGATGGCAGCAGGTCGCGGATGCCGTCGACGGTCTCGATGACGTTGGCGTCGGGCTGGCGTGTGACCAGCACGATGACGGCGGGCCGCCCGTTGAACAGGCCCAGCGTGTAGACGTTCTCGGGGCCGTCGAACACGGTGGCCACGTCGGACAGGCGCACGGCGGCGCCATTGCGCCACGCGACCACGAGGTCCTTGTAGTCGGCAGCGCTGCGGCCATCGCCGCCGGCCGGCTGCGAATAGATCTGCAGGCGGTTGCCGTTGCCATCGATCTCGCCCTTGGGGCGGTTCGGGTTGGTGGCCTGGATCGCGGCGCGCACATCCTCGGCCGAGACGCCATAGCGGTTCAGCGAATACGGCACCAGCTCGACGCGCACGGCCGGCAGCGAGCCGCCGCCGATTTCGACTTCGCCGACGCCCTTGACCTGCGCCAGGCGCTGCTGCACGAGGTTCGAGACCGACTCGAAAATCTCGGCCGGCTCCTTGGTCTTTGACGTCAGCGCCAGGATCAGCACCGGCGCATCTGAAGGATTGGCTTTACGGTAAGTTGGATTGCTGCGCAGCGTGGCCGGCAGGTCGGCGCGCGAGGCGCTGATCGCCGCCTGCACTTCGCGCGCGGCGGAATCGATCTGGCGATTCAGTTCGAACTGCAGGTTGATCCGGCTCGAGCCGGTGCCGCTGCTGGACGTCATTTCATTGACGCCGGCAATCGCGCCAAGGCGCCGTTCGAGCGGCGTGGCCACGCTCGACGCCATCGTTTCCGGACTGGCGCCCGGCAGCGACGCCGACACCGAAATGGTCGGGTAGTCGACCTGCGGCAGCGGCGCCACCGGCAGCACGAAGTAGGCGGCGATGCCGGCCAGCGCGATGCCGATCGTCAGCAGCACCGTGGCGATCGGCCGTTCGACGAAGGGGCGCGACAGGTTCATGCGCCCGCCCCCTCGGTCTTGTGCGGCGCTTTGCCGGTCAGGCGGCGCGCGGTGCGGTCGAACGCCAGGTAGATGACAGGCGTCGTAAACAACGTCAGCAGCTGGCTCAGGACCAGGCCACCGAACATCGCCAGGCCCAGTGGGCGGCGCAGCTCGGCGCCCTCGCCCGTACCCAGCATCAGCGGCACGGCGGCGAACAGCGCCGCCAGTGTCGTCATCAGGATCGGGCGGAAGCGCAGCAAGGCCGCCTGGCGGATCGCATCCAGCGGCGACTTGCCTTCCTCGCGCTCGGCCTCGATCGCAAAGTCGATCATCATGATCGCGTTCTTTTTGACGATGCCGATCAACAGGATCATGCCGATGATACCGATCACGCCCAGCCCCTGGCCACTGACCCACAGCGCCAGCAACGCGCCCACGCCGGCCGACGGCAGCGTCGACAGGATGGTCAGCGGGTGGATATAACTTTCGTACAGCACGCCCAGCACGATGTAGACGCAGACGACGGCCGCCATGATCAGCCACAGCTGGTTCGACAGTGACGACTCGTAGGCGCCGGATGCGCCCAGGAACGTCATGCTGACCGACGCCGGCATGCCAAGGTCGACAGCAGCGGCGCGGATCGCGGCCACCGCATCGCCCAGCGACGCGCCGGCCGCGGTATCAAAACCGACCGTGGCCGCCGGGTACTGCGCCACGTGGATCACCTGCAGCGGCGCCTGGCGTTCGCTGATGGTGGCCACCGCCGACAGGGGCGTGGACTGGCCGGAGCCGGTGCGCAGTTGCAGCCGGCCCAGCGCGGCAATCGACATCGCCTTGTCCTGCTGCGCCTCGAGAATCACGCGGTACTGGTTGGTCTCGGTGAAGATCGTCGAGACGATGCGCTGGCCGTAGGCGCTGTAGAGCGCATCGTCAATCGACGCGGCCGTGATCGACAGGCGCGAGGCCGTGTCGCGGTCGATGTCGATGAAGGCGGCAGCGCCGGTTGCGCCGGCATCGGTGACGGCCGTGCGCAACTCGGGCAAGGTGCCGATCTTGGTCGTCAGCTTGCGTGCCCACTCGTTGACCAGGTCAGTGTCGGCGCCTTCGACCGAGAAGCGGTACTGGGTCGGGCCGCTTTCGGCGTCGATCGTCAGATCCTGCGTCGGCTGCAGGAACAGCTGCAGACCCGCCACATTAGCGACACGCTCGCGCAGCCGCATCATCGTCTCGGCCTGATCGCCACGATCGGCCTTCAGGTTGATCAGCATGGTGCCGGTATGGAGCATCGTGTTGTTGGCCGCGTCGACGCCGACGTACGACGCGACCGACTCGACCGCCTCGTCCTGCATGATGCGACGCGCGGCTTCCTGCTGCAGCTTGGCCATGTCGGTGTACGAGATCGACTGGCGTGCCTGCACGCGCGCCTGCAACTGGCCGGTGTCCTGGGTCGGGAACAGCCCTTTCGGAATGATTGTCCACATGACCGCGGTCAGCACCACGGTCGCCAGGGCCACCAGCAAGGTCAGGCCCTGGCGCTTCAATACCCAGCCCAGCATCACGTCGTAGCGCGCGATCACGCGGTCGAAGAACGCCTGGAACTTGACGGCGAAGCGGCTTGGTTTTTCATTTTCGTGGCTGCGCAGCCAGCGCCCGGCCATCATCGGCACGAGCGTGAGCGACACCACGCCCGAAATCAGGATCGTGATGGCCAGCGTGACGGCAAATTCGCGGAACAGGCGCCCGACCACGTCGCCCATGAACAGCAGCGGGATCAGCACGGCGATCAGCGAGACGGTCAACGAAATGATCGTAAAGCCAATCTGCGTGGCGCCCTTGATCGCAGCGGCCATCGGGGCTTCGCCTTTTTCGATGTAGCGCGCGATGTTCTCGATCATGACGATCGCATCGTCGACAACAAAGCCGGTCGCAATCGTCAGCGCCATCAGCGACAGGTTGTTGAGGCTGTAGCCAAGCAGGTACATGACGCCGAAACTGCCGATCAGCGAGATCGGCACGGCCAGGCTGGCAATCACGGTCGCGCGCAGGTCGTGCAGGAACGCGAAGATCACCAGCACGACCATGATCACGGCCAGCACCAGTTCGATCTGCACGTGCTTGACCGAGGCGCGAATGCCCGTGGTGCGGTCGCTCAGCACATCCATGCGAAGCGCGCTGGGCAGACCCGCCTGCAGTTCGGGCAGGCGCGCCTTGATCGCGTCAACGGTGGCGATCACGTTCGCGCCCGGCTGGCGCTGCACGTTCAGGATGATCGCCGGCTTCATATTGGCCCAGGCGCCCAGGCGCACGTTCTCGGCGCTGTCGACAACCTTGGCCACTTCGAGCAGCTTGACCGGCGCGCCGTTGCGGTAGGCGACGATCAGGTTCTGGTAGTCGGGCACCGTGACCAGCTGGTCGTTGGCATTGATCGCGTACGAACGCGTCGGACCGTCGAAGCTGCCTTTGGCGCTGTTGGCATTGGCCGCGGTGATCGCCGTGCGCAGCGTGTCGAGGCCCAGGCCATACGATGCAAGGGCGGCAGTATCGGCCTGGATGCGTACGGCAGGGCGCTGCCCGCCCGACAGCGATACCTGGCCCACGCCGGACACCTGGCTGATCTTCAGGGCCAGGCGCGTGTTGACGAGGTTCTGGACTTCGGTCAGTGGCAGCGTGTCGGACGTAATCGCGAGCGTGAGCACCGGCGCGTCGGCCGGATTGACCTTGGCGTAGACCGGTGGCGCCGGCAGATCGGTCGGCAGCAGCGAGCCGCCGGCATTGATCGCGGCCTGCACTTCCTGCTCGGCCACGTCGAGCGTCTCGCCCAGTGCGAACTGCAGCGTGACCATCGACACGCCGGCAGCGCTGGTGGAACTCATGCGGGTCAGGCCGGCCATCTGGCCGAACTGGCGTTCGAGCGGCGCGGTGACGGTGCGCGCCATGACTTCGGGACTGGCGCCCGGGTACAGCGTCTGCACCTGGATGGTCGGGAAGTCAACCTGCGGCAGTGCGGCCAGCGGCAGGAAGCGGTAGCCCACCAGGCCCGAGAGCACGATCGCCAGCATCAGCAATGCGGTGGCGACCGGGCGCTGGATAAAGGGGGTGGAGGGGCTCACGCGTTGCTCCCGCTACCGTCGTGGGCGAGGGCCAGGCGCGAGCTGGCTGCTGGCATACCACCGTCGTTCCCGCGCAGGCGGGAACCCAAGGGTGCCAGCGTCGCCAGAAGCGCATGCCGAGTCGACGGCGCCACGAACTTGGGTTCCCGCCTGCGCGGGAACGACGTGCCTTGGCTGCGGGCCAGGCGCATGCTGGCGCCGTGCACGAGATTTCCAACCATCATCGCTGCGCTCCCTGCGCTGGCCGGCCTGCGCCCTGACGCCCGCCCTGCCCCGCGCCACGCGCGCCGCCCGGTTTATCGCCCGGCAGCACGACGCTGGCGCCATCGCGCAGACGGTCGGCGCCTTCGGTAATCACCTGCTCGCCCGCTTTCAGGCCACTGGCGATCTGCACCTTGTCCACGGTCGCCTGGCCGCGCTTGACGGTGCGCAGCGACACGGTGCGCTTGGCAGCGTCGAGCACGTAGACGAAGTCGCCGTCGGTACCGTGGCGCAGCGCCGTGACCGGCACCTGCACGGCATTCTGGATCGTGTTGACCGTCAGGCGCAGGTTGACGAACTGGCTCGGGAACAGTTTGCCATCCGTGTTGGTAAAGCGGGCCTTGGCGCGCACGGTGCCGGTCGACGTATCGACCTGGTTGTCCAGCGCGATGAAGCTGCCCGTGGCCAGCGCGTCGGTACGGGTGCGATCCAGCGCGGTGGCCGGGAGCTTCGCGCCCTGCGTGATGCGCTGCTGCAGCACCGGCAAGCCATCCTGTGGCACCGCGAATTCGACGTCGATCGGGGCCAGCTGCGTGATCACGGCGATGCCGGCGGTGTCGCCACTGCCCACGAGGTTGCCCACGTCGACCGTGCGCAGGCCGACGCGTCCGCCGATCGGTGCGCGCACCGTGGCGTAATCGAGATTGAGCTGGGCCGTGCCTTCATTGGCACGGTCGATTGTCGCCGTGCCTTCGAGTTGCTTGACCAGCGCGGCTTGCGTGTCGACTTCCTGGCGCGCGATCGAATCCTGTTCGAGCAGCGTCTGGAAGCGCTTGAGCGTGACGCGCGCACTGTCGAGCTGCGCTTCATCGCGCTGGCGCTGACCGCGCGCCTGCAGCAGCGCCATCTGGAACGGGCGCGGGTCGATCGTCGCGAGCACCTGACCCGGCTTGACCAGCTCACCCTCGGTAAAGTGGATCTTCTGGACCACGCCCGAGACCTGCGGGCGCACCGTCACGATCGCGGCCGGCACCACGGTGCCCAGCGCTTCGAGCGTGACCGGGATGTTGGCTACCGTTGCGGTGGCGACACCGACCGTCGTCGCCGGGCCGCCCCGGCCTCCGCCGGGGCCACCAGGGCCACGACCACCCCCGCCACCACCGCCGCCGGGCCCGCCTGCCGACATGCCCGGGCCACCCGGCCCGCCTCCACCGCCGGGGGCGGGGTTGATCAGCGTCCAGGCCAGATAGCCCAGGGCGGCCATCGACAGCACGGCAATCGTGCCGCCAATGACACGGGTGCGCTTTTTACGCGGCGGGCGACTGGTGGCGGGAGGGATCGGAGAATGCTGGTCCATGCTTGTCCTTGTCGATTTTTTTTGTCAATGCGCGCTACGCACTACTACTCACGACGACTGTAGCATGCGAGTTTCACATGGAATGTTTCGTAACGTACATAGAATACCGGGCGAACCGGCCTTGAAACGCCGCTCTGCTACCCCATTTAACGCAGATTTACACGGTTAGCCCCTGAATGACGGCAGTAAACGGCAAACGGGCCCAACACCAGGGTGTTGCGCCCGTCCCGTCTTTGTATAAATCAGTTACAAAGTCCTTACATCTGCAGCGCACACACGTGCGCCGCCCCGCTTCACCAGTTGCCGCAGAAGCAGTGCGTGACCGCGGCAAACGGCTTGCGCTCGGTGGTCAGTTCCGACAGGAACGCCATGTCAGCGGCGACCTGGTTCACCGGCCCGGCAGGAATCGCGTTCTCGATCAGGCCCAGCTTGACCTGAATGGTCATCGCCTGGACCGCCGAGGCGCCCGCCATCTGCAAGAAACGCTCGACGCGCGTCACCGGCCGCTCCACATAAACGACGCGGTAATCCTTGCCCAGCTTGGCGCGGCCGGCCGCCGACGCCAGCGCATCGTTGTAGCCGCCCAGGCGATCGACCAGGCCGCGTTCCTTGGCCTGGACACCGGTCCAGACGCGACCCTGCCCCACTTCATCGATCTTGGCCGGCGTGGTCTTGCGCGCCGCCGCCGCTTTGGTGGTGAAGTCGCTGTAGACGTTGTTGATGCTCGACTGGACCAGCTGCTGGAAGCGCGGATCGAGCGGACGCAGCGGATTGTAGGCATCGGCCAGCCAGGTCGTGGTCACGCCATCGGTGTGGATGCCCAGCTTGGCGGCAACCTTGTCGGCCGTTGGCAGCAGTGCGAACACGCCGATCGAACCGGTGATGGTGGCCGGGTCGGCAATCACTTCATCGGACGCCATCGAGATCCAGTAGCCGCCGGACGCTGCCACGCTGCCCATCGACACGACCACCGGCTTGCCGGCGGCGCGCGTCAGTTCGAGCTCACGGCGGATCAGTTCAGACCCGTAAGCGCTGCCGCCGGGCGAATCGACACGCAGCACCAGCGCCTTGATGTTGTCATCCTCGCGCGCCTGACGAATCAGGTTGGCCATGCTGCGCCCGCCGATCACGCCGGGGCCGCCATCGCCATCGGTGATCGAGCCGGATGCCACCACCACGCCGACCGCATCGCCGAACTGTTTTTGCGGATGGCGCGACAGGTAGTCATAAAAGCCGATCTGACGGAACGATTTGTTGTCGTCATCCGGCGCTCCGCGCTTGATCATCAGGTCGCGCAGTTCGTCGCGGGTTTTCAGGCCATCGACCAGTTTTGCCTGCAGCGCCACTTTCGCAGCGCTGCCGCCGGCATTGTCCATGCGCTCGGGGAGCGATTCGATCATGCCCGCGATCGCGCCATCGGGCAGCTTGCGGTTTTTCTCGACCAGGCCCGTGTAGCCGGACCACAGCGCGTTGTACAGATAGGCGTCGGCTTCGCGCGCGGCGTCGGACGGACCGTTGGCGATGTATGGCTCGGCAGCGCTCTTGTAGGTGCCGACCTTGATCAGGTTGACCGTGACGCCGACCTTGTCGAGCGCATCGCGGTAATAGTTGCGGCGCCCGCCGAAGCCTTCGATCATGACCATGCCCATCGGATGGACATAGACTTCGCTGGCATGCGAAGCGACCAGGTAGCGCTTCTGGTCGTAGCTGCCGCTCCAGGCCACGACCGTCTTGCCGCTCTTCTTGACGCGGTCGACCGCGGCGCCGATCTCGCGCAGCATGGCCATGCCGCCGCCCTGCATCTCGTCGAGCAGCAGCACGACGCTCGAGATGTTCGGATCGCGCGCCGCCGCGTCCAGCACGACGATCACGTCGCGCAGGCGCACGGTGCGCTTGGAATCGCCGCCGACATTGTCGAGCACCGTGTCGCGCAACGTGGTTTCATACTGCTCGACCAGGTCGCCCCGGATCTCGAGCACCAGCGCCGTCTTGTTCGAGAGCGGCTTGACGCCGCCGCTGAAGAACAGCGAGACCACGAGGATCACGATCAGCAGGAACAGCAGGTTGACGAAGGTGCGGCGGGTCACGTCGAGCGCGGTCCACAGCATGACGAACCCGCGCCGCAGGGCGCTCAGGGGCTTGAAGGCCATCGAAACTCCATAAAAGATTACTGCAAAGGTTAAGCGGACTGCATGGAAGGACGGCTGCCGGTGCGCAGCGAGATCGCGTACAGCCCCGCGAACACCAGCATGCCGTTGATCATCAAGAGTTCCAGCCCGAGCCGGTACGAGCCGAGCAGATATGCCTGATTGTACTCAAGGATCGCGCACAGGACCGGCGCGCCGATCGTGACCAGCGGGACAAGACGATTGCGCGGCATGCGCGCCGTGAACATGCCGAACGCGAACAGGCCAAGCAGCGGGCCGTAGGTGTACGCCGCGAGCTTGAGGATCACGCCGATCATGCTGGGATTGTCGGCGGCCTTGAAGCCCATCACGAGCAGCAGGAACAGGAACGCGTAGCCCAGGTGTACGCGGCGGCGCAGGCCCTCAGCCTGCGCCTGGGTCAAATCCGTCCTGCGCTTGATGCCCAGCAGGTCGATGCAGGTCGACGAGGTCAGCGCCGTGATTGCGCCGTCGGCGCTCGGGAACAGCGCCGAGATCAGCGCGATCAAAAAGATGATCTGCAGCGCCGGCGGCAGGTGGCCCATGACGACGGCCGGGAAGATCTTGTCGCCGGTGGCCGTCACGCCCACCGTCGGCGCGTACAGGTATAGCAGGCCGCCCAGGAACAGGAACGACAGCAGCACGACCACCAGCACGGCCGTCAGCGCCAGCAGGTTCTTTTGCGAGTCGGCCAGCGTCTTGACCGAGATGGTCTTTTGCATCATTTCCTGGTCCATGCCGGTCATGGTGATCGTGATCAGCGCGCCGGCGATGATCTGCTTGAGCCAGAAATTCGGGCTGTTCACATCAAGGGTGAAGACGCTCGCCAGGCCGCTCGAACGCATCTGCTCCAGGCTGTCCGGCACCGACAGGTTCAGTTCGCCCAGCAGGAACCACGCGCACGCGAACAGGCCGAACAGCATGCCGGTCGTTTGCAGCGTGTCGGTCCAGACGATGGTCTTGACGCCGCCCTGGTAGGTGTAGAGCAGGATCATCCCCAGCACGACGAGGGTGCTGAGCCAGAACGGCACGCCCAGGCTGTCGAGGATGACCGCCTGCAGGATATTGACCACCAGGTACAGGCGCGCGGTGGCGCCCAGCAGGCGCGAAATGATGAAGAAGCCGGCCCCGCTCTGGTAGGCGCGCCGGCCAAGACGCACGTCGAGGTAGTGGTAGATGGACGTCAGTTGCAGCCGGTAGTACAGCGGCAGCAGCAGCCAGGTGACGACGAGGTAGCCGATCACGTAGCCGATCAGGATCTGCGCATAACCGAAACCGTCGACGCCGACCGCGCCCGGCACGCTGACGAAGGTCACGCCCGAGAGCGTGGTGCCGACCATGCCGAAGGCGACCAGCACCCAGTTGCTGCTCTTGTTACCGATGAAGAAGCTGTCGTTGTTGGCGCCGCGCGAGGTGGCCCAGGCCACGGCCAGCAGCAAGGCGAAGTAGCCGATGAGAATGCAAAACAGGAGTAACGGAGACATGAAAAGCCGGGGATGATCGTTTTGCCCAGCAATATACACTGCCGGGCAACCGGCGCTCAAACCTCTTCGCTGCGTACCCGCCGGAATGGCCCGATACAGGTTTGCATGGTCTGGTCGGCGCACATCAGAAAAATTGTGCGTGACGGGTGGAACTGGATGAAATTGATGACCTGGGCGCCGGGCTTCATGATGTTGCCGGAACAATCGGGCTTGCCGTTGTCTTTGACGATGCGGTCTTGCAGGCGGTAAAAGCCCTGCTTGTCGGGCTGGGCAGAAACGGTATAGACGCTTTCAGAGACTTCGGCAGCGCTGGTGACGAACGTGGTGCCGTCGGCGCGAAAGCGGTAGGTCTCGGCGCATTCGGTGCCCGGCACGACGAGCCGCCAGATACCCAGGATCGGATGACCGGTGGCGACACCCGCCGGCGCGGCGGCCAGCGCGGGCGCGCCCAGACAGGACAGCAGCAAGAGGACGGCACGTGCGCGCATGCGAGGCTCCATCAAACGACAACGCCTGCCCGAAAACCGGGCAGGCGTCGTGATTATGGCATCGCGCAGTGGCGCGCGGCGCGCGGCAGTCTGTGATCAGCCGTTGTCGGAACCGGCCTTTGGCTTGGCCGGACGACGGCTGCGCGGCGCTGCCTTGCGCGCCGGACGGGCACCCTTGGTGCGTGCCGGCTTGGCGTCATCTGCTTCAGCTTCTGCTTCTGCTTCCACCTCTGGCTCAGGCGCGACCTCTTCCTGCGCCGCAGCAGCCTGTGCTTCGGCTTCAGCGGCTTCAGCGGCCGCAGCAGCTTCGGCTGCAGCCTGCTCCGCCAGCTTCTTGGCCGACGGCTTGCGTGGCGCGCGGCGACGTTCTTTCTCGACCGGCGCCGGCGCTTCCTCGACCTCCATCGGCTCGGCGTCGCTCACGACCAGCGTCGGTTGCGATGCCGGTTCGTCGAAGGTTTCTTCCTGTGCTTCCGGCTCGTAGGCAACCGGCTCCAGCAGCGCCGGCACGTTGGACGCGTCGTTGCGGTTACCGCCCTTGCGCCCGCCTTGGCCACGGCCGCGACGGCCATCGGTCCGGGCCGGTTGCGCTGCGGGTTGCGCTGCCGGCTCTTCGAACAGTTCTTCCTGCGGTTCCGCCTCGACCGCAACCGGTTCCGGCATTGCTTGTACGTTCGGCGCGTCGTTGCGGTTACCACCCTTGCGACCACCGCGACCACGGCCACGACGGCCATCGTTCTTGACCGCCTCGTCATTGCCTTCGACCGGCGCTGCCGCATCGAGCATGTCCTGCACGACGGCGTCCGGCGCCTGCGTGCCATCCTGCTGGGCTTCCTGGCCCGCTGCTGCATTGCCCGCATGCGCGCTGCGGAACACATAGGTACCGGATTTTTCGTCACGGCCGAATTCGAACAGGCCGCGCGTCTGCGCTTCTTCGAGCAGGTTGCCGAAGGTGCGGAAGCCGTAATAGGTTTCCGAGAAATCGGGACGGCGGCGCTTGAGCGTGTCTTTCAGCAGCGAGGCCCAGATTTTGCCGGTGTCGCCGCGCTCGGACGTGAGCGCATCGAACGTCTCGACCACCATGTCGAGCGCCTGCACCTTGCGCGCTTCGAGTTCTTCCTTGCGCTTGTCGTCGCCGACATTCGTGTTGGTGTTGTTGCTGGCGTTCGAGCGGCGCGGTTGCGGCGCAGCCTTGCGTTCGTCGCGCTTGGCAGCGGTGCGGCGCTGTTCGCGCACCAGGTCATCATAGAAGATGAATTCGTCGCAGTTCGCCACCAGCAGGTCGGAGGTCGACTGCTTGACGCCGACGCCGATCACCTGCTTGTTATTTTCACGCAGCTTCGACACCAGCGGCGAGAAGTCGGAGTCGCCGCTGATGATGACGAAGGTGTTGACGTGCGACTTCGTGTAGCACAGATCGAGTGCATCGACGACGAGGCGGATGTCGGCCGAATTCTTGCCCGACTGGCGCACGTGCGGGATCTCGATCAGCTCGAAGTTCGCTTCATGCATCGCTGCCTTGAAACCCTTGTAGCGGTCCCAGTCGCAGTACGACTTCTTGACCACGATGCTGCCCTTGAGCAGCAGGCGTTCCAGCACTGGCTTGATGTCGAATTTTTCGTAATTGGCGTCGCGAACGCCCAGTGCGACGTTTTCAAAGTCGCAGAACACCGCCATGCTGATGTTGTCGGAAGAAGAGGCCATGAGTTGGTTTTTTCTGTAGTGATCGGAATTGCGTGAATGGATTATACGCAACCTGCCCGCTGCCACGCTCACGCCTTGGCTGGCAATGAACGCGGGGCGCACGGGGGGCACGAGCGGCAAAGGCGTATCAGACCTGATGCCTGCCGACGTGAAGAACGGCGTATTGGGGCGCTGTCGCAGCGTCAGGCACCTGCTGTACGAAATGCCCCGGTCCGGCCTGATGTTTCGACAGGCCCACAGCGTTCATGCTCTCGCGCGCATGATTGATCATTCACATGCGCAGGTCTCAACGCCGTTTTATGTTTATTCCTCCACAACGGAGGACACCATGCAAACACTAATTAAATCAATGGTACTGCTTCTATGTTTTACATGCACCGCCTGTAGTTGGCTACACCGTGGCAATACGCTTGAAGACACGCCGCACTACCTGGATATTGCTGGCGAAAAATACCGCAAAGCGGGTGCGCCGAATGTTGATATCTTACGCATCGGCATCAAGAAAAACGACCTCTTCGTACCCCAGTTCATGCCTGTTGTTGGTGATGCGGTACCCGTGTATCTTTCCACTGAAATATTCAGTGAGCAAACACGAAAAGCTGCGATCGGGCTTGGTGGAAAGGCCGGCAACGAACTGGCCCGCATCGAGGCTGGGGCCGGTGTGACGACGGATCGCTCGATCCAATCGACCTACAAACTTTTCACGATCCGTGATGTCCATCAGCTGGTCGCTGCGCTCAATCGCAGCGAAAATGCCACCAGTCTCGAGACCATGATGCGTTACGACGAACCACGTATCGTCATTGGCGTTGCCGTCGCATTCAGCCACACTTCACAAATCAATGCCACGACAGAAGGCAGTCTCGGTTTGAAGATTTCAAAGTTCACGAGCGCGCCAGAAATCACAATTAAAGGCAGCAATGCGCAGATGTCGACGCTCAAACTGAGCGACGGAACCGTGTTTGCATACAAGCTTGCCAGGATATGCTGGGAAGATAATGCCGCAGGGGGATTGCGCGTATCGACTATCGATATGGACATGCCGAAAGTGTCGGACAATGAATGTCCAGACGGCACTTTTAAAAATCTCCACGCGTTGCGAGCGTCGATCGCGGTGCCGGCTGTGAGCAAGACTGCACAGTAATGCCGTCCAATAAACACGCCCGCGCAACCACTACCGCGTGGGCATAATTCGCAAACAGTCTCTATGCTACGAGATCCGATCGATTACCGATCTTCTGCATGGAGATAGCAACATGACCGCAACAACCAACCGCCGCATCCTCCTGGCATCGCACCCAAAAGGCAAGCCCACCGAGGCAAACTTCCGCATCGAGGATGCACCGATCCCGACGCCGGGCGACGGCGAACTGCTGCTCGAAACGCTGTTTTTGTCGCTCGACCCGTACATGCGCACGCGCATGAATGGCACCGCCACCTATGCCGCCGCGCTGGAGCTGGGCGATGTGATGGTCGGCGGCACCGTCGCCCGCGTCAAGCAGTCGAACCACCCTGACTGGAAAGAAGGCGACATCGTCGTGGCCTACTCCGGCTGGCAATCGTTTGCCATCTCGGACGGCAGCAATCTGCGCCGCGTCGATCCGGACAGCGCGCCCGTGTCCACCGCTGTCGGCGTGCTCGGCATGCCGGGCTTCACGGCGTATGCCGGCCTGCTCGAAATCGGTCAGCCGAAGCAAGGCGAAACGGTCGTCGTGGCCGCAGCCAGCGGCGCCGTCGGCTCGGTCGTCGGCCAGATCGCCCGTATCAAGGGCGCGCGCGCCGTTGGCATCGCCGGCGGGCCGGAGAAATGCGCGTTCATCAAGGATGAGCTGAAATTCGACGCCGTGGTCGACCACCGCGCACCGGATTTTGCCGAGCAACTGGCAAAGGCCTGCCCGGATGGCATCGACGTCTATTTCGAGAACGTCGGCGGCCAGGTGCTCGAAGCGGTCAAGCCGCTGCTGAACAACTTCGCGCGCATTCCCGTGTGCGGCCTGGTGTCGCATTACAACGATGCCGGCGCGGGCGCGTCGATCGACCTGAGCCTCACGCTGTTCAAGAGCCTGACCGTGCGCGGCTTCCTGCAGAACGAATTTGTCGAGCGGCTCGAGCCAACCTTCCTGAAAGAAGCTGCTGGCTGGATCAAGGATGGGTCGCTGCGCTACCGCGAAGACATCGTCGAGGGCCTGGATAAAGCGCCGGAAGCCTTCATCGGCCTGCTCGACGGCAAGAATTTCGGCAAGCTGGTGGTGCGCGTCGCAGAATAATTACACGCCACAAGTGACTTTTGGTACGGCGCAGTCGGCGTCCAACAGGACTGCGCCGTCCGGCATTTACCGGTCATCCGTCAAATGTGGCCTATAATTATTTAACCTTTGCAACCGTTAGTCGAACATCGATGCTGCCCAACAACCTGTTCGAGTCTGTCTTCAACCGATCGCCCTTTGGGCATTACCTGCTCTCGCCGACGCCGGAAGCAACCATCCTCGCTGTCAACGATGCATTCCTGAAAGCGTCGGCACGTACGCGAACAGAATTGGTGGGTCTTAGCCTGTTCACGGCATTTCCCGGCAATCCGGCCGACCCCACCGATTCCGGCGAGGTGCTTCTGCGCGACTCGCTGGCGCGGGTGCGCGCCAGCAGCCGCCCCGACACCCTGCCCGCCATCCGCTATCCGATTCCGGTCGTGCTCCCCAATGGCGAGACGGGCTTCGAAGAACGCTTCTGGACCGCGACCAGCACGCCGATCTTCGGCACCGATGGTCAACTCTTGTGCATCTCGCACAGCAATATCGACGTCACCGACCAGGTCAACTCCGAAGCCGCCGTGCGCGAAAGCGAAAAACGCTTCCGGGCGCTGACCAATGCAACGGCCGACGTCATCTACCGCATGAGCGCCGACTGGTCCGAGATGCGCCGCCTCGAAGGACGCGGCTTCATGAAGGACACGGATGCGCCCACGGGCAACTGGCTCGACGACTACATTCCGCCTGGCGATCATGCGCTGGTCCAGGCCGGGATCGCGCGCGCAATGCAGGACGGCGCGGTGCTTGAACTCGAGCACCGGGTCTGGCGCAGCGACGGCAGTTGCGGCTGGACGCTGTCGCGCGCCGTGCCGATGTTCGATGCGGCAGGCAAGCTGTATGAATGGATCGGCGCGGCCAGCGATATCAGCGAGCGCAAGGCGTGGGAAGACAAGCTGCGCGAGGCCGACCGCCGCAAGGATGAATTTCTCGCGATGCTGTCGCACGAGCTGCGCAACCCGCTGGCACCGATCGGCGCGGCGGCCGAACTGCTGCAGCGCGCGCAGCTCGACGATGGCATGCTCAAGCGGACCAGCCAGATCATCGGGCGCCAGGTCAAACACATGACGGCGCTGATCGACGATCTGCTCGACGTCTCGCGCGTCACGCGCGGGCTGGTGGAGCTGGACCAGACCGTGCTGGACGTGGGCACCGTGCTGCACGAAGCCGTCGAACAGGTCACGCCGCTGATCGCGTCGCGCGGCCATGTGCTGGCGCTGACGCTGCCCCCGCCCGGCACCCAGGTGCTGGGCGACCGCAAGCGCCTGGTGCAGGTGGTGGCCAACCTGCTGGGCAACGCCGCCAAGTACACCCCCGAAGGCGGTCGCCTCGCCGTGAGCGCCTTCGGGCGCGACGGCCGGCTGTGCATCGATGTCCTCGACAACGGGATCGGCATGGCGCCCGAGCTGGTGGCGCGCGCCTTTGAGCTGTTCACGCAGGCCGAGCGCAGTTCGGACCGCTCGTCGGGCGGCCTCGGGCTGGGGCTGGCGCTGGTGAAAAGCCTGATCGAGCTGCACGGCGGCGACGTCGCCTGCGACAGCGCGGGGCCAGGCCAGGGCAGCCGCTTCTCGGTCTGCCTGCCGCTGCTGCCTGCAGCGGCGGCTGCGCCGATGCCGGACGCGCAGGCGCAGGCGCAGGCCGGTGCGGCGTCACTGCACGTGCTGGTCGTCGACGACAATGTGGATGCGGCCGTCACGCTGGCGATGTTGCTGGAAGCGAACGGCCACCAGGTGCAGGTTGAACACGATCCGCTCGTTGCACTGGCCGCCACGCTGGACACGCCGCCGCAGGTATGCCTGCTCGATATCGGCCTGCCCGGCATCGACGGCCTGGAACTGGCACGCCGCCTGCGCGCACGGCCCGGCACCGCGAACGCGCTGCTGATCGCCATCACCGGCTACGGCCAGGACAGCGACCGCCAGCAGATCCTGCAGGCCGGGTTCGACCATCATCTGGTCAAGCCGATCGATATCGCGCAGCTGTACACGTTGCTGGACGTGTTGACGTGACAACAATGAAGATATCAAAATACAATTAATTCAATATCTTCCTGGAGGCGTCGATATCTCCGAACAAACGCAGACCAATTTGACAAGGTAGCCCGTGATTGAACGATCTTTCAAGAAATATTTTAGAATGCCAAACACCCGTTGAGCAATTCAGAAAACATGTTGCATCGCCGGTTGACTCCAAAATTCACACCTGCACTTTACGCTGAGCACGCAAAGCTGAGTATTGATCCTTCGATACGCGAAATTACTTCCTCAGCTGATAAAATTTCATCTTACAAACTCAATGAACTGCCTGATTTCAGCGTCGGGATACCCATCGCTTAGAAGTTTGCGCACGCTTGGCTTGAAAGTAGGGACGACTTCGTAGAAATCACCAATGGTCTTCGATTTCGCAAGGACAAAGTATCCCTTGGCTACCAGCCGTGAAAACCTATCTGGGGCAAGACCTTGAACCTTGCTCGAATACTTGATGTAATCGACCCTTTTATCACCGAAGCGATCGCCAGTATAGAACGAGCCAAAGAATCTCACGACCTCAGCGGTGATCATGGCCGTAGTACCCACCTTGGTAGCATGGGAAACGGCGAGCGCTTCGTGAAGATCATCTATACCGCAGGTTGCACTGTCGATCATGGAGGACTGAAGTTCTGTGCTAGTACACCCAAGGTCTGCGCAGCCTTCGAAGATGGAATACATGAACTTCGTATTCCTGAAGCGCCCGTGCATCAAATTTTTATAATCCTGGAACCTAGACTGTGTGACGATCAAGTTAGTGAAATCGAGTGGAGGGAAAGCCCCCTTGATCTGCAAGCCGGTCAGAGTTCTAACCGTATTCGACGACCCTTCGAGACCGAAGAATGAAAGCAGCTTTTCGGTCGTTTGTTCGATCGGTAGCTTCTGGACCGAAAAAAATACCTGCAGTAGCCCAGCGATTGCTCGCTTCGCACTTTCAATGTCAAGCCTTGCTGAAGGAGTCCCCGTGGCCCTCTGGCGCAGCTTCGGGATCATTGCGTGTAAAGCTCGCTCAGACTCTTCACGATTGTTAGAAAAGTATCGCTTGAGGTCCTGCGCTTCTTCACTGTCCGGCCCCAATCGGGCGAACGCTCGAATCGGGCCTTCTTCGGCGCTTGCTCCCATCAGCGCGCGCAACATCATGAGCACTTCAAAGTGTGAACTCAGGAACGAATACCGTAGCTCAATGTCATCACCTTTCCTCACCAACAACGGATTCAGTTCCAGCTTGGATGCAATCGACTCAGCCTTGGCGTCATAAAGCAGCCGAAGACGGTCAAGCATCCGCCGTATAGGCCAGCGCTTTCCGAAATCGGCGACAAGCTCTGCGATGAAGTCGACGACCTCTATCTCGGACATCTCCAGGCCATGCCGGGTTCTTTCTCGACGCAGCATGGAATGCACGATATGATCGGTCAGAGTGTTATTAGAAGGATAGGGAGTTGGATCCTCAGAGACATCGAACGCGTCAACCTTTCCATTCTTCAATCCATCTATTACAACCGTTGCACAGATGTCCGCTAAGAATGGGATGATGCGACCCTCGTTGTCACGCATCTCTTGCTTGACGATCTGGGCCATTACCTGCTCGACAAGCTTCGGAACATTTCGATACGGAGCAAACCGCCGACTGACGTACCTACTGCAACTTTCTGTATCAAAACCCAGCAACTCGCATCTCTCTACACCGACGGCTTCTAAATCGGCGTCCTCGGCGATCAGATTATTGCGTGTGGTCAATAGGACGTTCGAACTGCCCAGCTGATCATGTAATTGCTTTAAGGATTCCAGGAAGGTTTGGAGGTGGAACTGCTCTTGGAAAAGTGATGCCAATTCGTCCAAGCCATCAATGATTACTGTAAGATTTCCACACACTACTGCTAAGTCAAAGGTCGACCGATCAAACAACCGCCCGTGCCCATGCAACTTCGCATAGATCTCATAAATGTCATAAACGGTGTCGATCCGAGATTGGGTGACGCCGCGTTCAGCGACGTACTTCTTGATCGACTCGGCCTGGATCAAAATCACCGATGATCTCAGCTCATCCCGGAAATGCAGTTTCTCCGCTACAGACAAGCACAGCGAAGTTTTGCCCATACCGCCAGGGGCAACCACCAAATATGCCGATGCCCTAGACGGATTCAGGAGTGTGCGGCATAGGTAGTCGACGGCAGATTCCTCCCGATAAAGGTTCCCCGTCTCAGGATCGATGTAAGAGAGCGCTTGATTGGTGTAGTTCTCAATTGCGCTGGGAGGATCAATGGCTTTCAGCGACTGATCGATACAGTAAGTCCAGATGTACTCCTTGTAGGTCAGCTCGTCGATACTGATGGCAAGTCCTGCGTCCACAAAAAGCTTAGCCACAAGTTCTTGCCCTGATGCAGGTGCACGCGGTCGCAGGACGGTAATGTGGGGTGGGCGAATACCGGCCGCAAGAAATGCTTCAGCCGCCCTTGGAACGATGTGGCTAATGGTGCCGTTTGGAAGGAGTGCAAGGAAGTAACTCACTGCAGGCGACTTTGTTTCCCACACCTCATATTTCACACGGTGTGACCCAGAGAAATCGGTTCCCTGCTCGGAGTTAACAATCGGCCTTCGGTTGGGGTGCGTGACCTGAATGAGCTCCTCGACCCGTGTGAAGTCATATGAGCCGTCTGAGACTCCAGTGAGGCTTCGCCGCTTTCTCGGCCTCTCAAACGTTGCCTTCCCTTGTAGAAGCCGCTCAAGTTCCAAGAGCTTAGTCGAGAACTGAGCATCCTGAGTGAAGTCAAGATGGAAATGCCCCTCAAGATATCGAGGTGTGGAGTTCGGATCGCGTTGCACCGCGATGATTTTACTGCGCTTGTCCTTAAGCAAACCTTTCCAATGCACTGCACTCATCAGGAACGTCTCAATGCCTACGCCACCTTTTCTCTCGTCGGCTTTAGCCTTGTAAGCAGATGTGGTGATCGCCACGACGAAGTCTGCATCATGCGTGGCTTCCTCCATAAAATAATTCTTATCAATTAAGCTGTCCAAATCGTAACCATCCCAGATCGCTGTGATCTCCTCGATTTCCTCTAGGGAGTCCACGAACTTCTTTACCCAAGCCCGATGCTCATCGCCATCCCAACTGTAAGAAATGAAAACTTTTATTTTTTGCATTCTAATTCGATAATTCTGAAAAGTTGAAAAATATTTCACCTACTAGAGCACAATTATAAAATAGAATGACTACCCTTCGAGGGTATCGATGAAATGCCCGCTTAGCTGGCCTTAGCAGGAGCAATCTCCTATTTCAGTCAATGGACGAAAAGAGTCGCAATTAATGTGATTTTTTTAGCTACTTTCATGCTCACTCGCGAATATTTGCTGCGATATCAATCGTAGCTGCAACACGTCTCATGCGACTACGGATGCTCCATCCTCCGGTGAATGATTCCAATATCTGAAGCTTGTGTTGTGCGTTGCTTCGGCTTTCTTCAGATACATCTCCAATATTCAGAATTTGCTTCTGGCGCTCTTTATAATCTCTTATTCCTTCGGAGCTTTCGAGATCCGCCACCAATATAGCCTCAAGGATATTCCCATCTAAATCATCGAATTTACCGCGAGCACCGGGCAAGTTACGGAAATATTCCATAGCTTCGACTCCTCCAATTCGGCCGGTTATGATTTTATCAAAAACCTCCTTATCGATAGATCGCAAAACAGTGAGCAGAGCAACATGAAAAATATGAATGGTGTGATCATCAGGCGTTACGGCTATCACGACCTTTAGTCGAACAATACACCTTTCTATGGACCGCAGACTCATTCCGTAAACATCAGCCAACAGTGAAACAAATCGAATGAACTGATCTTGAAGATTATGACGCTGCCCTTCAAATGCCGTGCTTATCCCTGCACGTTGCATGGCATTTTTAAGGAACTCGGTTTTTGGCGGGTTGGGAAGCCCAAATTCAAGATCAATAAACTTCCGCAAATATTCTCGGGCATCAATCTTTTCACCATACACCGAGCTAGTCACTGCCTCTAATTGCTTCTTGTCTACAGCCAGCACAAATGCGATGTTCGGCACATCGAAAAGGTGCTTTATCCGTTCCAACAGCGACATCGCAAAGTCCGGGCGGCAGCGATCAAGTTCATCGATGAAAAACACCAACGTATCTTTTTTCCCCATCTGCGGCAGCTTCGCGATTAGCTTTTCCAGCTCTTCTTTGAAACATTTCGCAGCTTTCTCTTCATTCTCGAAAGAACCGATGATGTCCGAAGTTGCACTAGATGCTGTGTCGGCCAGCGCTTCCTCGATGTTATCCGGCATCTCTAAGATCCCCGCAGTAGCGATTTTCAAGCCCACAGCAGCGCTATGCTTCAACATGATTCCTGCAACCTTCTTCACTCGCGCCATCTTGTCAGGGACAATCATCGAATTGTTTGGAAATGCTTGATCTAAGGCGGCGACCATGGCGATCAAGGGATCAGATACATGATCCGCCTTCCATGCATTGAAATTCACGACTTGAAAGCTTTTCTGCCTCATGATACTCTGAAGCATTTCTATGAAAGTGGACTTGCCAGTGCCGTACGGTGAATCTATCGCTAAAACTAGCGGCTGACCGTCGGTTTCACTCAGAATATTAGCAACAAAATCTACGATCGGCTTGCGGTTCAACGCGTCATGTGCAAAAGGCTCCTCTTGCGTAACTGTGATACTAGGAATGCGATAGGATTTATTCATTAGCGGCTTCCATAAAAATTATCAGGTTAGCATACAAAGTGACCGGTGAATGAACAGTCTCCCAGAATTTCTTGGCGCCTTTTTACACACTTTTTCGCAAAAATATTCCATGCACGTCGGCGGCTGTAGTAAATCACTAAATACAATGCTCTATGACGGTTAAGCACTGCTTCTGGGACTGGTGAAATTGGGCTTGGTGATTGCAAAATCGACATAATTGGTGAGCAGATATTTATTAAAATTTTTCCCGCTTACCTACTCGATCATTTCCTAGGTGTGTGACAACGGTTTGCTAGAGTTGATAAGACTTATGCTCGCGGTCAAAGCTGTTTGGGCAGTATGCAACTTGCTGCTATGCGGCAGCGTCCATTCATCCCGATTTTTTTTAACTGAGCAGTTTGCCAGCCTATAACCCAAAAACCGCGTTAGTTGAAAGCGGAAGTTCTTGTGAGTATGCCCATCTCGGCCTCTCTCGGGTGAAACATTATTGCCTTTTTCTCAAACTTCATAGCTCATCCGCATCAGCTGCAGTCTGTCGCATGCTGCGGCCTGGAGCCTGCGATAATGACGCCTTTGAACCACCGATCCGGCACCGACACCATGCAAGCCAAAGCCCACTACCTGCAACTACGTCCACACGACGCCCTGCCCGACCTGACCCACTTGGCGCCGTTCATGGCCATCGTCGTCATCGACGACGACAGCGACGAGATGTGGCGCTGGGACGTGGCGCGCTGGCTCGTTGCGTCCGGCTGCCGCAGCATGCTGGCCTGGGGCAAGGAGTGCGAAAGCTGGCACGACGCCGTCGAAGACGCTGCGCTCGAAGCGTTCGACTACGACGACATCCCGCCCGAGCAGATCGTGACGGTGTGGCAGCATGCCGACGAAGACCTCGACGAGGTGTTCTGGTTCGCGCGTCACCGCGCCAGCCATCCGGCACTGCGCCTGAGTACGGCGGTCATCCTGCACGTGGCCCTGCGCGGGCGGCCGGACGAACTGCTGGCGCAGCTGGCCGAGGCCTGAGCCTCCCCGCCCTGCCACCGTTACAGCCGGGCCAGCGTTTCCGGGTCGGCCTGACCGTCGAAGTATTTGTCGATGCAGGCCTGGAACACGGCTTCATCGGGCGCGACGTCGGCAAACAACGTCATCGACGAGTGAAATTTCAGCTCGTCCGGATGGCTGAAGATGGCCCCGGCCGAATCAGTGTCGAGCGCGGCGACGATACCGGCGCACTCGCGCAGACGTGTTCCCAGCACCGGATGCGCCAGATACGCGGCCGCCTCGTCGCCGGACGCCATCGCGTAGCGCTGCGCCATGGCGCTCGTGCCCAGGCCGGCGATCTGCGGAAACACGAACCACATCCAGTGCGTGCGCTTGTGGCCGGCGCGCAGCTCGGTCAACACGGCGGCGTACACCGGGTCCTGTGCCTGCACAAAGCGGTCGAGATCGAATTGATTGTCCATGGTGGCCTCCCTTGTCTCCGGAATCCTACAACGTCGACGTTGTTTGCTAAAGTGCCGCACAATGAATGCTGACCATTTAGCCCTCCTGCTGGTTCGAGAAATGCCCTACGGCAAATATAAGGGCCGCAAGATTGCCGATATGCCCGGCCACTATCTCGGCTGGCTCGCGCACGAGGGCTTTCCACGCGGCGAGCTGGGCCAGTTGCTGGCCCTGATGTACGAGCTCGACCACAACGATCTGCGCAGCTTGCTCGATCCACTGCGCAGCCCGCCAGGTCGGCGCGGGTAATTGATACTTTCTGGCAATTAAAGCGACATACCGGCGATGCGCATCGGTATAATCGGACATTCATTGACGAGTTCATCATGCCGAACGAACAAGCATCATCGCCACTGGTCCTGGTTGTCGAAGACGACGATCATATCGCACAGGTACTGCGCTTCATGCTCGAACGCCAGAGCTACCGTGTCACGCATCTGGCCGACGGCCGCGCCGCGAGCGCGCATATCGCCGCGGCCGCCGACATGCCGGCGCTGATCCTGATGGACGTGATGCTGCCCTACCTCGACGGCTTTGAACTGGTTGCGCTGGTGCGTGCACGGCCCGACTGGCACGCGGTGCCAATCCTGATGCTCACGGCAAAAAATACCGAACGCGATACCGTGCGTGCACTCGATGCCGGCGCCAACGATTTCGTCAGCAAGCCGTTCGAGCCCAACGCATTGCTGGCGCGTGTGCGGCGCCTGATCCAGACCCAGGGCGCCTGAGGGGGCCGAACCGTACGCGCCGATTCGGGCTCTTGACTTAAAATCAAGTCATGTCCCGTTCGCTCCCACTCCTGTTTGTTCTTTCGCTGTCGACCACCCCCGCGCTTGCTGCCAGCCTGCAGCTGTGTCCGGGTCCGCTGGTCGTATCCCCCGGCGCCATCACCGCGCAAACCACCGCGCGCGATGGCACGATCCTGCATGCCATCGTCACCGAAGAGCCCGGCAAACAGCAGGCCAATTGCAGCGTGCTGCCGTTGCCGACGGCCGTCATGGGCGTGCAGGCGCTGCATTTCCTGCCGCCGGACGCCAGTCCCGGCAAGACCATCCTGCTGCGCGGGATCGAGGCCGACAAAGGTAAATCGTTCAGCGTCAGCGAACACACGCTGGTCAGCGACCAGCCCGCGCCGCGGCCGCAAGCCCCGATGCCGTTCGGTGCCAGCCTGCTGGGCGCGATGCAGGCGCGCACCCATGGCGATACGGCGCGCGTAGGTGCCGAGATCAAGGACGGGCGTTTGTACCTGACCTGCCGCCCAGGCACGAAGCCGGCCGGCGTCACGCTGCTTGGCCCGTGGTTCCTGCCGCGCGCACGCGCCGTCATGCAGGCGGCGTTCGCCGGCGAAGGCCGCTTTGCGCTGCAAGTCGCCAGCGGCGCATCGGGCAAGCCCGAGCAGTCGTTCGCTCTCGGCACATTGACCGGCGAGCAGCGCGTGCAGACGGCGCGCTTCGACCTGCCTGAAAAGCTCGACCGTGCGCATTGGCGCGAGCTGTCGGTGGCCTGCCCGCAAGGCGCGGCAACCTTGCGGCTCGATGCATTGACGCTTCAGGGCGCCGCTGACACCGATCCGGCCGCTGCCTCCCGCGCGACCTGGACCTGGAGCCCCAACGAATGGCGCGAACGCGGCGCAGCGCTGCTGGACTGGGCGTTTCAACAAAAGATCGGTGCGGTCTTCATCACGGTCCCGATCAAGGATGGCAGTGTCGACGACGCGGCGCAACTGGGTGCGTTCGTGCGCCAGGCCGGCAGCCGGGGCATCGCAGTCAGCGCCATGGAGGGCACGCCCGAGATGGTCCTGCCGGCTGCGCAAAACGCGGCCATCGCACGCCTGCGCGCCTACGCCGCCTACAATGCGGCCGCCGACGACGGGGCGCGCCTGAAGGGTGTCCAGTACCACATCGAACCGTATCTGCTGCCGGCCCATGTGCTGCCGCAGGCACAGCGCGACCGGCGTTATCTCGAACTGGCGGCCAGGCTGCGCCAGGCGGCCGGCCCGCTGACGCTGGACTTCGTGGTGCCGCACTGGTGGGCCGACAAGAACGCGCTGCTGACCGGCATGGCGAAACACGCCGACATCCTGACGGTCAAGAGTCCGCGCACCGATCCGGCGCAGATCTACCGCCTGGCCGTGCCGTTCCTCGACTGGGGCGTCGAGCATGGCAAAACCGTGCGCGTGGCGCTCGATGCTGGCCCGATCGGCGCCGGCGTGCAGCGCCGCTACGAGCGCCGTCCACCCGGTGCGCGCGGCGACCTGCTCGTGTTCACGCTAGGTGGCCAGAAGATCCTGCTGCTGCAGCAGGTGCCGGCAGCGCACGACAAGGCGCAGGCCTACGCGCTGGCCGCCAGTCAAGAGATCGACGCCGCCGACGCCAGCTTCCATGCCGACAAGGGCGCACTCATGCGCGTGCTGCCACAGCTCGAAAGCACGTTCGGGGCCTGGGAAAGCTTCGGCGGGATGGCGCTGCACGACTTGCGCTGACGACTTGCGCTGACGACTTGCGCGACCAGGGTCACGCCAACGGCAACTCCACCGTAAACCGCGTCCCTGCACCGGCCCGGGTTTCGAATCCGATCGAGCCGCCGTGCTCTTCGACGATCGCCTTGCTGATGGAGAGGCCCAGGCCCGAGCCGCTGCGCTGACGCGAGTCGGCCGCGTCGGCCTGCGCGAACCGTTCGAACACGCGGCTCTGGAATTGCGGGGGGATACCGGGCCCTTCATCGGTCACGCTCAGGCGCGCCCAGCCCGGGCGCTGCGCCAGGCCCAGCGTGATCGCCTTGCCGGCTGGCGTAAACTTGATTGCGTTCGACACCAGGTTGGTCAGCACCTGCACCATGCGGTCATGGTCGATCTCGGACTGCACCCGTTCGGCGCCCGGCGGCATGTCGAGGCGCAGCGTCACGCCCGCCTGGCGCGCCTGGCCTTCCATGGCATCGGCCACGTGATGCATCAGCGGCGCCAGCAACTGGGCGGTGCGCTGGTATTCCATATGGCCCGCTTCGATCTTCTGGATGTCGAGCAGGTCATTCACCATCCGCATCAGGCGATCGCAGCTCTGGCTGGCGATCGCGACCAGCCTGGCGGCATCGGGCGGCAGGTTGCCGGCCATGCCGCCGTCGAGCATCGACAACGACGCGTGGATCGACGTGAGCGGCGTGCGCAGCTCGTGCGAGACGGTTGAGACGAATTCGTTCTTCATGCGCTCGACCTTCTTGCGCTCGGAAATATCGTGCAGGAAGATCGAGAAGAACGCGTCTTCGCCCCCGCCGGCCAGCGTCACCGTGCTCTCCACAGTGAACTCGAAGCCCTGGCGGTTGATCACGGTGCGCTCCATGCGGCGGGCGAGCATGAACTGGCCGTTGTGGCGGAACGACTGCAAGGCCTTGCCGATGCTGTCACGGTAGCGTTCGGGCAGGATCATTTCCGCCAGCGGCCAACCGACGGCCTCATGGCGGGTCCAGCCGAACATGCGTTCGGCGGCCGGGTTCCAGTCCACGATCATGCCGCGCAGGTCGACCGCGATAAACGCATCCTGCGCCGCTTCGACGATGGCGATGATGCGGCCCTCGCTGGCGCGCACTGCAACCAGCGCACGTTCCAGCTCCTGGGTGCGGCGATCGACCCGCTGTTCCAGCGTGTCGTTCAGGGTCTGCAGGTCGGCGCGGCGCTGTACCAGCGCCGTCACCAGCGCGTTGAGCGCGCCCGATAACTGATGCACTTCGGTATAGCTGCTCCCGGCCGGCACCAGTTCATGTGTGTCGCCGCGGCGCAGGCCGTCGGCCGAACTGGCCAGCGCCGCGAGCGGGCGCGTGATGCGGCGTGCCAGCAGCCAGCCACCCAGCGAGAACAGCAGCGCCAGCACGCCACCGCTCCACAGGGCGCGTGCGCGCAACTGCCGCACCGGCGCATAGGCATCGTCGAGATCCTGACGTACCAGTACGTGCCAGCCAAGGCCAGTGTAGTCGCCCACGGCCTTGGTCGACGCATAGCCGACCAGGTAGTCGCGCCCATCCGGCCAGTGCTCGACCGCGTACCCGGTATGGCCTTCGCGCGCCTCGCTCAGGCTGCCGGGTTTGATGGTGGTGTCGAGCAGGTCCTGCGGCCCGAGCAGCACGACCCCTTCGGCACTGACGATCAGCGCCTGCACCTTGTTGCGGGTCTGGACCGGCGCGATGATCGAGCGTTCGACCTCACGCGCCCACTCCCACGACAGGTGCGTGCCCATCACGCCGGCCGGCTGGCCGTCGGCGCCCAGGTAGGGAAAAGCAACGTCGACGAAGCGGCGCGGCTCGCCCTGCTGCACCGGCAGCAGCTTGGCCAGCAACACCGCCTCGTGCACATCGCCGACATACTTGCCTGCCAGTGCGTTGCTGAACCAGGGCCGCTTGGCCACGTTCTTGCCTTCGAGCAGGCCGCGCGCCTCCACCAGCACGGTGCCGTCGAGGTCGGCCAGGCCGATCCATTCGTAATAGCCATAGGTCGATTGCATGTCGGCCAGGATGCGGCGCCGCTCGGCCTGGCTGGTCGCCGGCGAAATCAGATCGTTGCGGCGCGCCATCAGGCGCACTTCGCGGAACCGTTCATACATGCCGCGATCGAGCTTGTCGGCGGTCTGCATCGCCATCTCGCCCAGCCCCCCGCCGATGCTGCTCTTGACCTGCGCCGTCGCCGAGCGTTCGACCACTTCGACCAGCAACAGCGTGAGAACGCCGCTCATCAGCGTGAACGCGAGAGCAAGCCGTGCACCCAGTCCGCGCGGGATCAGGCGGTGCCAGAAGGATGGTGAATTCTGCATGAAAAACATGGGAGTATCGATTGTCCAAGCGTAGCATGCAGATGATGGCCCAGGGCAATACTACACTTGGTAATTGACCGATAGTTACAGGAAAAGCCCAGAGATTTACCCAAGTTGCTTAAATGTGTTGCGAGAGCGCCTTGTCAGAACAACCCCGCAGGTCGTGGCATTGCAGCAGCCATCGGGGTGATTCCGCACGGCCACGCCGGATTTCCGATAAACTTGCGCCCTACAAGTCTATCGTCATCGATTGGAAATACCGTCATGCAAGCCGCCGCCATTCCCGCCAACCTCCCGCCAGCCCTGCTCGACTACGCGACCTCGTGCGCGCTGCCGACGCCGTGGGCCGAGTTCACGCTGCATGCCTGGGTCGAGGCAGCCACCGGCAAGGAACACCTGGCGATGGCGCTTGGCGACCTGGGCAACGGCGAACCAGTGCTGGCACGCGTGCATTCCGAATGCCTCACCGGCGACGTGATGTTCTCGCAGCGCTGCGACTGCGGTGCCCAGCTCGAAGGCGCGCTGCGCCGCATCGCCGAAGAAGGCCGCGGCGTCGTGCTGTACCTGCGCCAGGAAGGCCGCGGCATTGGCCTGCTCAACAAGATCCGCGCCTACCGCCTGCAGGAAGCCGGCGCCGACACCGTCGAAGCCAATCTGCAACTGGGCTTTCACGCCGACGCCCGCAACTATGAACTGTGCCGGCCGATGCTGGCGCAGTTCGGCATCAAGGCAGTGCGCCTGATGACCAACAACCCGCGCAAGATCGACGCCCTCACCCGGCTGGGGATCACGGTCACCGAGCGCGTGCCGCTGCTGGTCAATCGCAACGCCCACAACAACAGCTACCTCAATACCAAAGAGGCCAAGCTGGGCCACATGATGGCGCCCCTGACGTCCGTCGAGCAGGGCGAGCCGGTAGCCCCGGCAGCGGTCACGCCGTTTGCCTAGCCCATGGCGCGCTAACGCGCGCAAGTCCGGCCGCTGCGATGGCAAGATAGCGGTTTCTACCTGTTCCCTGGCAACCGCATGAACCGGGTCACCCTTGCACGCTCGTTCGCACTCCTGCTGACCGGCCTGGCGCTGGTCGCAGCGCCCGCCATCTTCACGCCGCCGGCGGTTGCACAGACGGGTGCCGGCGCCGTCGCGCGCGCCGCACTGGCTGCACCGGCAGCGGCGCATGTCGCCGCCCCAGTCCCGCAGATCGCGGTCGACACGCCGCCAGCCGCCACGCCCACCGAGCTGATTCCCGGCGAAGTCGATACGCAGGACGCCCTGCCCCAGCCGTCGTCGGCCGCGCAGGATCTGTACGAATCGGCGCGCAGCGACCTGCTGCAGATCCGCATGCTGCTCAAGAACGGGCGCACCCAGTCCACGGTCGGCTCGGGCTTCTTGGTCGGCACCAGCAATCTGGCGCTGACCAATTACCACGTCGTCTCGCAGATGGCGCTCGACCCGGCCATCTACACGGCCGAATACATCGACACCGATGGCAATACCGGCCCGGTCGAACTGCTGGCGGTGGACGTGCTGCACGACCTGGCGGTGGTGCGCATCAACCGCAATGGCAGCGGCTTCTTCAAGGTGCCCGAGCAAAAAGTGAAGCTGCGCCAGGGCCAGCCGCTGTACTCGCTGGGCAATCCGCTCGACCTGGGGTTCGCGATTTCCGAGGGCGCCTACAACGGCGTGCTCAAGCGCAGCTTCTATGACCGCCTGATCTTCAGCGGTCCGATCAACTCGGGCATGAGCGGCGGGCCGAGCGTGACCGCCAGCGGCACCGTGGCCGGCATCAACGTCTCGCGCCGGCGCGACGGCGAATCGGTCAGCTTCCTGGTGCCCGTGATGTACGCGCAGGAGCTGCTGCGCAAGGTGGCCGAGCAGGCCGCGCCCCCGCCCGACTTCAATCCGCTGATCGGCAAGCAGTTGCTGGCGCACCAGGGCGGCATGGTCGACCGCCTGCTCGAAGAACCACTGACGCTCAAGGGCATGGGGCCGTATCTGGTGCCGGTGCGCGAGTCCGGTCAGGTACGTTGCTGGGGCCGCTCCAATTCGCGCGGCGCCGCGTACGCGGTCGACGCCATGAGCTGCGTGATGCAATCGGCGGTATTCGTCTCGGACGTCCAGCAGACCGGCAACGTGTCGATGACGCACCGCTACATCCGATCGGGGACGATGGACCCGATGCGCTTTGCCGCGCTGGCCAGCGATATCTTCCAGGTCGATAACCTGGGCAGCACGGGCGATCCGCGCCTGACCAAGCCGTTCTGCACCGAGCGCTTCGTGCACACCCGCACCCTGCCGCTGCGCGCCGTGACCTGCGTGCGTGCTTACCGCAAGTTCGAAGGCCTGTACAACTTCACGCTGCTCACGGCCAGCACCGACGCCTCGCAGGCCAGCCTGCAAAGCCGGCTCGATGTCTCGGGCGTGTCGTACGAAAACGGCATGCGCGTCACGCGCGCCTATCTCGGCGCATTCGGACGTACGGTGCGCAAATGAGCGGCCCGTGGACCATCGAGATGCTGGCGCGCAACGGCGAGGTGCTGCACCGGCACCGCGTGACCACGCTGCCGATCCGCCTTGGCCGCGCCTACGACAACGACTTCATCGTCGATGACGACTACGCCGCGGCGCACCACGCGCTGGTGGAACTGGGCCCCGACGACGGATTGCTGATGCGCGACCTCGATACGAGGAACGGCATCAACCACAAGGGCCGGCGCGTCAAGGAACTGACGCTGGGCGGCGACACCGTCGTGCGCATGGGGCACACGTCGCTGCGCATCCGCCCGGCCGCGCACCCGGTGCCGCCCGAACTGGTCGACCGCACGATGCACGGCTGGGAAGGCATGCTGCCGGGCGCCGCCGGCATCGTGCTGTGCGTGCTGACCGCGCTGCTGGTCGCCTGGCTGCTCGACGCCGGCGCCGATCCCGAACGCTACGCGCTGTATCCGGCGCTGGCCGTGGGTGCGGGTCTGGCCTGGAGCGGCATGTGGGCGTTTTCCAACCGCCTGTTCGGCCGCCGCGCGCGCCTCGGGCGCCACCTGTTCATTGTGGGCTTCGGGCTGGCCGCGCTGGTTGGCGTGCGCCTGCTGGCCAGCGTGGTGGCGTATGCGTGGTCGCTCGAATGGCTGACCGGCTATGGCTCGCATGCGGTCGTGGTGACGGTGGCATTGATGATCTACTTCCACCTGGCCACCGTCACGCCGCAGTTCCGGCGGCGTCTGCGCATCTCATGTGCAGGGATCGCGGTCCTGGTGTCGCTGCTGATCCTGGCCGGGAACATGCAGCGCAATGGCCGCACCGCCGACGAGCTGTACATGCCGGTGCTGCTGCCGCCCGAGCTGCGCGCCAGTCCCGATGTGCCGGTGGCCGAGTACATGGGCAGCGTGGGCGCGATGAAGCGCGAGATCGACGCCGAGCGCCGCGGCAACGCCGCCGAATAAGGCGGGCGCTCAGGACGCTCAGTCCAGCGCCGCCAGCAGGCGGCTCACCGTCTCGGCCGCGATCGGCTTGGTGAAGTGCTGGTCGAACCCGGCTTCGCGCGAGCGCGCCTGGTCTTCTTCCGAACCCCAGCCGGTGACGGCGACGATGGTCATGCGTGCCAGCTCTGGCAGGGCCCGCAGGCGCGTGGCCAGCTCGAAGCCCGTCATGCCGGGCATGCCGATATCGAGGAACGCGACGTCCGGCACGAACTCCCGGGCCAGGGTCAGCGCATCGCGCCCGTTGGTCGCAGT
Source organism: Oxalobacteraceae sp. CFBP 13730 (assembly GCA_014841835.1). Lineage (GTDB taxonomy): Bacteria > Pseudomonadota > Gammaproteobacteria > Burkholderiales > Burkholderiaceae_D > Telluria. The sequence goes on from JACYUQ010000003.1 coordinate 53,722, forward strand.
GCGGATCTCGTGCGAGTTCAGTTGCAGCAGCAGCGACAAGCTTTCGGCGGCGTCGACATTGTCGTCCACCACCAGGATGCGGTACGTGCGGCGCTGCGCCGTGCGGCGGTCCTGGCGCGCGGTGTCCTGGTCCGGCACCGCCATGCGCGCGCCCAATGGCAGGCGCACGGTGAACGTGCTGCCAAGACCGGCGCCGGGACTTTCGGCGCTGACGCTGCCGCCATGCAGCGCCACCAGCTGGCGCACCAGCGACAGGCCGATGCCCAGCCCACCCTGTGCCAGGCCCATGTTGCGGCCGACCTGGTTGAACATCTCGAAGATCGTGTCCTGGTGTTCGGGCGGAATGCCCACGCCGCTGTCGGTCACCGATACCACGGCCTGCCCGCCGCCACTGCCGCCGCTGCGTTCCTTGTGCACCGTGAGGCGAATGCTGCCGCCGGGCGGCGTGTACTTGGCCGCATTGGTCAGCAGGTTGTTGATCACCTGCGCGACGCGGGTCGGGTCGATGTCGAGCAGCAGCGGCTCACCCCACATGGCGACATCGAGCACGTGGCGCGCCCCCTGGATCATCGGCGTGCTGGTCTCGACCGCGCTTGCCACCACGCGGTTCAGGTCGACCAGCTGCTTGCGGATATCGATCTTGCCGCTGGTGACGCGGGCGACATCGAGCAGGTCGTCGATCAGGTGCGTCATCTGGCGCGTCTGGCGCTCCAGCATTTCGCGCACGCGCTCGATCGTTTCGGGACTGTCGGCGCGCAGGCGCATAATTTCCAGGCCGGTGCGGATTGGCGCCATCGGGTTGCGCAGCTCATGCGCCAGCACGGCCAGGAATTCGCTGCGGTGGCGGGTAGCCTCGGCCGACTCGTGTGCCTGACGTTGCAGCGCCGCCTCGACACGGTGGTGCTCGCCGGCGTCGATCTCGAAGGCCGTATGGAAGAAACCGTGCACGCTGCCGGTGGCGTCGCGCAGCGGCGAGAAGGCGGTGCTGAAGTGACGCGTGCCAGGGGTGTGCGTCGATGCGGGCAGCAGCAGCACGTCGTCGAGCCAGGCCGGCGCGCCGGCAAGCGCACTGTCGACCAGCGGTGCCAGGCGCGGCCAGGCGGCGGGAAGGATGCCGGACAGCGGCTGGCCCAGCGCCTGTCGGTACTCTGCCCCCAGCAGCCTGGCGTAGGCATCGTTGAACAGCACCGGCATGGCGGGCGACGCCGGCGTGCCCCAACCGACCAGCGCCGGGTGCCGCGCATCGAGCATCAGATCGACCGCAACCCGTAATTCGGGCGGCCAGCCAGCCGCATTGCCCAAGGCGGTGGCTGCCCAATCGTGGCGGCGCACCAGGGCGCGCATGCCCCCATCGTCGGAGGAAATGGAAGAAGGTGGGACTGGATCGCTCATGGGCCGAATTGTCGCATGAACTCCATTTGACGGTCGGCAATTGATCCCTTGATGATGCAAGTTAGCAGCGACGGTAGTCACCATGCATGGCACTTTGACACGCGCCGGTTAATGCTGGATGATCCATCGTCCCCCCTCCAGCCTGCCTCATGCCCTCACGCCGCACCCTGCTCGTCGCCGGTATCGCCTGGCTCCTGTTCTGGACGCTGATGGTGCTCGTCGCCGTTGAAGACTACCGGCGCGACGGGGGCGCCGCGCTCTGGCATCCAGTTTTGTGGCAAACGTCATCGGCACTGGTGGCCACCTGTCTGTTCGTGATTCAGCGCCGCTTCAGCGCGCAGCATGACGTGCTGGTTGCCACGCCGTGGCGCTGGTTCGGCCAGCAGGCGCGCTGGCTGCCGCTGTACTGGTTCGGCTTCACCCCGGTCGTGTTCGCGCTGCGCCACGCCGTCTATGCCTTGGCCGGCACGCGTTACGAACACGAGGCCTGGGCCGAGGTGTTCGTCTACGAGGCGCTCAAGATTTCGCTGTTCTTCGGGCTGTTTACGACGATCGGCTTCGGCCTGCTGTCGTACCGCGAAATGATGAAGGAGCGCGTGCGCGCCGAGCAGGCCGGCGCCCTGCTGCGCGAAGCCCAGCTCGAGCGCCTGACGCGCCAGATGCAGCCGCACTTCCTGTTCAATGCGCTCAACACGATTTCCTCGCTGATGCACACCGATGTGGCGCGCGCCGATGCGACCCTCGTGCGGCTGGCCGACGTGCTGCGTGCGACGCTGGCGCTGGGTGAAAAACCGCAGGCGAGTCTGGGTGACGAATTGCGTCTGGCCCAGGGTTACGCCGCCGTGATGCAGGAACGTTTCGATGGGCGCGTGACGCTGGCCTGGGACATCGAGCCGGCCGCCCTGCCAGTGCTGCTGCCCGCGATCAGCCTGCAGCCATTGCTCGAGAACGTGTTCAAGCACACGGTGGCGCACCGGCGCGCACCGACGGCGATCCGGGTCACGGCCCGGATCATCGACGGCGCGCTGCGCTTGTGCATCGAAGACGATGGCGGCGTGCTGGCACCGTCTGGCACGCCGGGCATCACGGTGATCAACCTGCGCACCCGCCTGGCCGCGTTGCATGGCGCGCGCGCGGACCTGGCCCTGCATGCGCTGCTTCCCGCCGGCGTGCGCGCCGAACTGAGGGTGCCATGCGCCTCCTGATCGTCGACGACGAACGGCCGGCACGCGAGCGCCTGCGCCGCATGCTTGCGCACGAGCCGGGCGTCACGTCGGTGACGGAAGCAGCCGATGGCATCGAAGCGCTGGCGCTGGTCGCGCGCGACGCACCCGACGCACTGCTGCTCGATATCGAGATGCCCGAACTGTCGGGCATTGACGTGGCCGCTTCGCTGCCGGCACCGGCCCCACTGGTCGTGTTCGTGACGGCGTATGACGACTACGCACTGCGCGCGTTCGATGCCGAGGCGGTCGATTATCTGCTCAAGCCGTTCGATGGCGCGCGGCTACGGCGTACGCTTGATCGGCTGCAGAGCCGGCTGCACAGTCGACCGATCGCAGCGGCACACGCGCCGGCAAGCACCGGAGCACCACCGCGCCAGTTACTGGTGACCGAGCGCGGCGCCACCCGGGTCGTGCAGGTGGCCGATATCGAGTGGCTCGAAACGGCTGACAACTACGTCGCGCTGCACACGCGCGACGGCGCGCCGCTGCTGCGCCAGTCCCTCGGCACGCTGCTCGGGCAACTCGGTCCCGCGTTCGTGCGCTGCCACCGTTGCGCAGCGGTGCGCCTGACTGCCGTCGCGCGCATCGTCCCGCACAGCAGGGGCGATTGCACGCTGGTGCTGCACAGCGGCGCCGTCGTTCCATGCAGCCGGCAATACCGGGCGGCCCTGCTCGATCCGCTTCGCCCCGCCTGAAGTCCGGTTCGCCCCATCGCGCTGGCGCCGCCACGCAGGACTGCGCGATGCTGGGGCCTTCACATTCCGAGGACACCCCATGCAGCCATCTGTTCCTGCCACCAGCGAGCGCCTGTACTTTCTCGACTGGGTACGCATCCTGGCGTTTTTCGTGCTGATCGCCTATCACGTGGGCATGTATTACGTGAGCTGGGACTGGCACGTGAAGAGTACGCACGCCAGCGAAGCGGCCGAACCCTTCATGCTGCTGTCGTCGCCCTGGCGCCTGACGCTGCTGTTCTTCGTGGCCGGGGTGGCCTCGCATTTCCTTCTGGCGCGCCTGGGCCCGCAGATGGTCGTGCGCCGGCGCAGCCTGCGCCTTCTGGTGCCGCTGTTGTTCGGGATGCTCGTGATCGTGCCGCCGCAGCCCTATCTCGAAGTGGTTGAAAAACTCGGTTATACGGGCGACTACCTGGCGTTCATGCGGCTGTACCTGGTGGGCTACGACGGCTTCTGCCGCGAAGATTGCCTGTCGCTGCCCACCTGGAACCACCTGTGGTTCGTGCTGTACCTGTGGTGCTACACGATGGTGCTTGCCGCCGGCGTGGCGTTGCTGGGCGAACTGCGCATTGCTGCGCTTGCGCGCCGGGTCGGTACCCTGCTGGACGGGTGGCGCCTGATCGTATTGCCGGTCGTGTTCCTGGGCCTGGTACGCATCCTGTTGCTCGACCGTTTTCCGCAAGACCATTCGCTGACAGACGACTGGTACAACCATGCCACCTACCTGCCCGTTTTCGTGCTCGGGGCGCTGCTGGCGCGCACACCACGGATCTGGGCCACGATGACGGCGCAGCGCTGGCCTGCGCTGTGCCTGGCCCTGGCGGCCTGGGCCGGGATCGTGCTGTGGCTGCTGGGGCCGCACGAGACCATGGCGCCGCACGACATCGAGCGCTGGCGCACCGGCATGCGGTTCGTGTACGCGCTGTGCGCCTGGAGCGCCATCATCGCTGCCTGCGGTTTCGCCCGCTGTCACCTGAACCGCGACGGGCTGGCCCGGCGCTACCTGACCGACGCCGTGTTCCCCGTCTACATCGCGCACCAGACGCTGATCGTCGTGATGGCGCACGCCTTCAAGCCGTTGCAACTGGCGCCCGGTCTCGAAGCGGTGCTGTTGATGATCCTGACCGCCTGCGGCAGCTTCGCGATGTACGAGATGGTGCGGCGCGTGCCGCTCATGCGGCCGTTGTTCGGTCTGGCATGGCAAGCGCGCATGCACCGGACGACCGAGTCGATGGCAGGTGCGGCCTTGCGGCAGTAAGCAGCAACCCGCACGTTCCGTGTGCACCATATGGGTACGCGTTGGTGAGCGCCAGCCGGTCAACCGCGCTGGCCCGATCCTTGCATATACATAAGCACACTGAACTGCGGGAGAAGTCGATGTTGACCCAAAACGATGTGCTCGAATACACGGGCATGCATGGCCATATGATCCGCGTGCTGTGGATCGACCGCTCCCAGGCGCTGGCCTGGACCTACCGGCTGGCAAGCCCTTCGGCCCTGCCCGAGCCGACACCCTTGCACGACCTTGAGGACCTGCTGCGCGGCGGTGGAGCGCGCCGGCTGCTGGTCGATCCGTTCGCGGCCGCGCCGCCACAAGAGCCGGTACCGCAAGGCTACCTGGCCCTGCAAGCCAAGGCCTGGTCGGCCGTGCGCACCCTGCACACCGACCGCCAGGCGCTGTACCAGCCGCGCGAGCGCGCCATCCTGATCGCTGGCTACGCTGCGGCCCATGGCATCTCGAAGTCCAGCATCCTGCGCTACCTGCGCCGCTACTGGGAACGGGGCCAGACGCCGGACGCGCTGCTACCGGACTACGGCAACTCGGGTGCCCCGGGGCGCACGCGCGCCGTCACTGCCGGCATCAAGCGTGGCCGGCCACGCAAGGGCGAGGCCACCGGCACCAATGCCGACGAACGGATGCGCGCAATCTTCCGCGCCGCTGCAGCGCGCTACGCTGCCAGCCACGACGATTTTTCGCGCCGCGCGGCGTACCGCCAGATGCTGGGCGACTTCTTCCAGGGCCAGGATGCGGGTGGTTTGCCGAGCTTCGGCCAGTTCAACTACTGGCTCGAACGCGACGCCGCTGCCCCGCCAGCGGTCACGCTGGCGCGCCCGTCTGCACCATTGCCGGGCCGCGCTGCACCACGCTTTGCCCACCACGCGGCGATGCCGTAAGCCTCCAATCCGGTGCGCCGCACGCCACCGTGGTGCGCACCGGATTGTTTTCTAACGCGGCCGGTGCATCTGGAACAGCTGTTCCGGCCCGACCGAAAAGTAATCCGCCGGCCCGCCCGCGCGCAGGATATGGCCGGCATTGGCCGTGTCGTAGACCCCGTCCTTCAGCGACGCTGCGGCGATGTGCACACCCACCACTTCGCCCAATACGAGCCAGGTCGGCACCGTCTCGCCGCTGACCTGCTGCAGCTGGATGATTTGCGTGACCTTGCATTCGAACGCCACCGGGCTTTCGGCCACGCGCGGGGCCGCCACCAGGCGCGACGATGCCGGCGTCAGCCCGGCCAGCGCGAACTCGTCGACCTCGGGGCCGACGGCGGCGCATGACGCGTTCATCGCCTCGGCCAGCGGGCGGGTCGCAAGATTCCACACGAATTCGCCCGTCTCCTGCACATTGCGCAGCGTGTCCTTGGCGCCGATGCTGGCAAACCCGACGATCGGCGGCACGTAATTGAAGGCGTTGAAGAAGCTGTACGGGGCCAGGTTGCGCACGCCGGACGCGCTCAGCGACGAGATCCAGCCGATGGGCCGTGGGCCGACGATGGCATTGAAGGGATCATGGGGCAGCCCGTGGCCTTGACGGGGTTCGTAGAAATGGATCGACATGGGTTGGTTTTTTCGTGAATGGGTTGGAATGGGGTGCGTTCAGGGCCCGTTGATCGCGCGGGCCGCATCGGCGCTCAGGCAACTGGCCAGCAACCTGACCGGGGCCGGCAGCGCCAGCGTACTGCGCAGCGCAAGCAGCAGCGTGCGCTCGGCCCAGTCGTCGGTCAGCGTGATCAGCTTCAGGCCCATCGAGCGCACGTGCGGTTCGGCGGCCAGGCGTGGCAGCACGCCGATGCCCAGGCCGACCATCACCATGCGGCAGACGGCGTCGAAGCTGCGCACCTGGATACTGAGCTTCAGTGGCTTTTCAAGGCGGCTGCATTCGGTGCGCAGCCGCTCGGCCAGCGACGTCGCTTCGGACAGGCTGACGAATTCATAATCCAGCGCATCGGCCAGCCGCACGCTGTCGTGCGTGGCCAGCGGATGATCGAGCGACACGATCAGGACCAGCCGGTCCTGCCGGTAATCGAAGACATCGATGTCGCCGACGGCGGTGCGGTCGGCGAACAGGCCGATGTCGGCGCGGTTCTCGCGCACTGCCGCCACGACGTCGCCGCTGTTGCGCTCTTCCAGGCTGACGCGGATGCCCGGATGCTCGCGCCGAAAGCGCGTCAGGTCGTCCGGCAGGAATTGCGTCACTGCCGAGGTGTTGGCCCAGATGCGCACCTGGCCCCGGCCGCCGGCGGCAAAGTCGGACAGGTCGCCGGACATCCGGTCGACATCCTGCAGGATACCGAGCGCATGCTGAAAACACGAGCGGCCCGCCTCGGTCAGCGTGACGCCATTGGCATGGCGGTACAGCAGCCGCGTGCCCAGGTGCGCCTCCAGGTCCGATACACGCTTGCTTGCCGCCGCGACGGCGAGATTGGATTGCTGGGCGCCGCGCGTGATGCTGCCGGTGCGCGCAATCTCGATGAACAAGTTGAGCGTGACCAGATCAAAACGCGCGTAGTTCAACAGCACTCTCCTTGGATGACAACGGGGTGGACAGCGTGCATCTTGCCACAAGCGCGTGGCAGGGTTGCGCGCGGGTTCAGAACACCCAGTCTTCTTCCTTCCTGCGCCATGCTTCATAGGCCCGGATCTTGTCCGCGTGGCCGATCGTCAGCGCGATATCGTCCAGGCCGTGCAGCAGCCGATCCTTGCGGGCCGGGTCCACCTCGAACCGGCTGACGCGTTCAGCGCCGGGCCAGGCGACGGTCTGCGCCGGCAGATCGACCTTCAACGAAAACCCGGGTGTGGCATCGCACGCCGTGAACAGTGCATCGACCTCGTGGTCCGCCAGCACGATCGGCAGCAAGCCGTTCTTGAAGCAGTTGTTATAAAAAATCTCGGCAAACGACGGCGCGATGAGGACGCGGATGCCGAAGTCGGCCAGCGCCCACGGCGCATGCTCGCGCGAACTGCCGCAGCCGAAGTTGTCGCGCGCGAGCAGGATGCTGGCGCCCTGGTAGCGCGGCTGGTTCAGCACGAAATCCGGGTTCAGCGGCCGGCCGCTGCAGTCCTGGTCGGGTTCGCCGATATCGAGATAGCGCCACGCATCGAACAGGTTCACGCCAAAGCCGGCGCGGCGGATCGATTTGAGAAACTGCTTGGGGACGATGGCATCGGTATCGACATTGCCGCGATCGAGCGGCACGACCAGTCCTTCGTGTACGGTAAATTGTTCCATCAGCACCACTCCCGGATATCGACAAAATGCCCCATGACGGCCGCAGCCGCTGCCATTTCCGGACTGACCAGATGCGTGCGGCCGCCCGCGCCCTGGCGCCCTTCGAAATTGCGGTTCGAGGTCGAGGCCGATCGCTGGCCGGGCTGCAACTGGTCGGCGTTCATGCCCAGGCACATCGAGCAGCCCGGCTCGCGCCATTCGAAGCCGGCCTGGCGGAACACGTCGTCCAGACCTTCTTTCTCAGCCTGCTGCTTGACCAGCCCGGAGCCCGGCACCACCATCGCCAGTTGCACGTTATGCGCAACCTGCTTGCCGCGCACGATGGCGGCGGCGGCGCGCAAATCCTCGATGCGCGAATTGGTGCACGAGCCGATGAAGACGACGTCGACATGGATGTCGGTGATGCGCGTGCCGGGCGCCAGGCCCATGTACGACAGCGCGTGCACGATGCCGGCGCGCCGGGTCGGGTCCGGCTCGTGCGCGGGATCGGGCACCATGCCGTCGACGGTCGTGACCATCTCGGGCGACGTGCCCCACGTGACCTGCGGCTTGATCGTGGCCACGTCGATCGTGATAGTCGCATCGAACACGGCGCCCGGGTCGCTCTCGAGGGTGCGCCAGTACGCGACGGCGCGCTGCCATTGCGCGCCGCGCGGCGCTTCCGGGCGGCCATCCAGATAAGCAATGGTTTTGTCGTCCACCGCGATCATGCCGCAGCGCGCGCCGGCCTCCACGGTCATATTGCACAGGGTCATGCGGCCTTCCATCGACAAGGCCGTGACCGCCGCGCCGGCATACTCGATCGCATAACCGGTCGCGCCTGCGGTGCCGATCTTGCCGATCATCGCCAGCGCCATGTCCTTGGCCGTCACGCCGGGCGGCAGCACGCCGTCGTAGCGCACCAGCAGGTTCTTCGACTTCTTGCCAAGCAGGCACTGGGTCGCCAGCACATGCTCGACCTCGGACGTGCCGATGCCAAATGCCAGGCAGGCAAATGCGCCGTGCGTGCTCGTGTGGCTGTCGCCGCAGACGACGGAGAGGCCCGGCAACGTCACGCCCTGCTCCGGACCGATCACGTGCACGATGCCCTGGCGCCGGTCCGTCATGCCAATTTCGTCGATCCCGAATTCGTCGCAATTTTTCGTCAGCGTTTCCACCTGCAGGCGTGAGACGGGATCGTCAATGCAGGCCGCGCGGTCGGTGGTGGGAATATTGTGGTCGGCCACGGCCAGGTTCGACGCAATGCGCCAGACCTTGCGCCGGTGTGTGCGCAGGCCTTCGAAGGCCTGCGGGCTCATGACTTCATTGAGTAAATGGCGGTCGACATACAGCAGTGTCGTGCCGTCGTCCTCGACGTGCACTTCGTGCCGTGACCACAATTTATCGTATAGCGTATCTGCCATGATCTGTCGTCTCCATCGCGATCGTTCGATTGCCGGCACTGCCCGCTCTGCGGCGGCGTTGCCGGTGGACCGAGTGTGGCCCGAAAAGGCGTGACCGGGGAATCCCTGAATCGGCAATTCCCGTTTCGCGGATGGCGAAGGCTTCGCGGAATGCGAAACCTGCACGACCGATAATACGAATGCCGGACGCGCGAGAAGTCAGTACATTGGCTTGTACCTTGCTGCACCCAAAGCCCGCCCCGGAGAGCGGGTCATGACAGACACATTCACAGGAGACGTACGATGCTTCGCACCCTTGCCGGCAGCCTGCTGCTGCTTGCCTCAGCCGCAACCCTTGCCCAATCGCTGCCATCCAAACCGATCACGCTGATCGTTCCCAACCCGCCCGGTGGCGTGGTCGACACGGCCGCGCGCGTGGTCGCGCAACCGCTCGGGCAGCTGCTCAAGCACACGGTCGTCGTCGACAACCGGCCCGGTGGCAGCGGCAATATCGCGTACCAGACGGTGGCGCGTTCGGCGCCGGACGGCGCCACGCTGCTGGTGTCGTATTCGGCGTACCACACCGCCAATCCATCCTTGATGACGAAGCTGCCGTGGGCGCCGAAGGATTTCACGCCCGTCGCGCTGCTGGTCACCGCGACCAATGTCGTGGCCGTGCACCCGTCCCTGCCAGTCAATACGCTCGGTGAACTGGTGGCGTACCTGAAAAAGAATCCCGGCAAATTCAGCTACGCATCACAGGGCAACGGTTCGCTGTCGCATATCGGGACCGAGCTGTTCAAGCAGCAGACGGGCACGAATATGCTGCACGTTCCGTACAAGGGTTCCGGCCAGGCGGTCGCGGACGTGCTGTCGGGCCGCGTGCACGTGTTCATCACGACGCCGCCGTCGGTGATGCAGCATGTCCAGTCCGGCAAACTGAAGGCGCTGGCCATCGCCGGCAAGGCGCGTCATCCGATGCTGCCGCAGGTACCGACGACGGCCGAAGCGGGCTTCCCCGACTTCACGCTCGAAGCCTGGGTGGGGCTGTTCGCACCCGCGGGCACGCCGCCGGCTCTCGTCACGCAACTGACCAATGGCGTGAAGAGTGCGCTGGAGACGCCGGAAGCGAAAAAACAGGCCGATGCGCAGGGCGTCGAAATCCACTACCTGAATCCGCCTGCCGTCGCCAGCCTCGTGACGGGCGAGCTTGATTACTGGAACAAGGTCATCAAGAAGGCGAACATCACGCTCGACTGATGCGCTGTCGTCAGGCCTGGTCTGCCGCCAGGCCGGCGCCGCAATCCTTGCAGAACTGCGCGCGCGGAACGTGGCCCGTGCTGCCGCAACTCTTGCAGGTACGTAGTTCGCCGCGCGGTGCGTGGCGCGACAGCTTTTGCGACGTCATTTCGGCGCTGACGATCCCCGTCGGCACCGCCAGGATGCCCCAGCCAAGCAGCATCATGAACGACGCAATTGCCTTGCCCAGGTGGGTGTGCGGCGTGATGTCGCCGTAGCCGACTGTGGTGATCGTCACTGTGGCCCAGTACATCGCCATCGGGATGCTGGTAAAGCCGCTTTCGGGGCCCTCGACCACGTACATGACAGTACCCAGAATCAGGATCAGCATCAGCACGACCGACAGGAACACCATGATCTTGCGCTTGCTGGCCACCAGCGCCTCACCGAGACGCGTGTACTCGTCGACATAACGCGTGAGCTTGAGGATGCGGAAGATGCGCAGCAGGCGCAGGATGCGTACGTCGAGAAACACCTGGCTGCCCGGCACCAGCAGCGAAATCCAGGTCGGCAGCACCGACACCAGATCGATCACCCCATAGAAGCTGCGCGCATAGCGCATCGGGCGCTGGACGCAGACCAGGCGCGCGATGTACTCGAGCGTGAAGAAGATCGTGAACGTCCATTCGAGCACCGACATCTGCGCCGCATAACGCCGGCCGATGGCCGGCACACTGTCGAGCACCACGGTGAGGATGCTGAGCAGGATGATCGCCACCAGCGCGAGGTCGAAACGGCGCCCGGCCGGCGTGTCGGTGCCGAAGATGACATCGAACATGCGCGCACGCCAGCCGTCCGCCGGGCGACCCAGCAGGGTTGGCATATCGCGCGGCGCGGTCGGGACGGTGTGGTTGTCGGTCGCCCGGCTCATCGGGCGTGCTGCGTGACCCAGGCGCCAAAGGCAGCCATGAATTTTTCGAAGAAGGCGCGCGTGCTGTCGTCGATCAGCCTGTCGCCTTCGTACTTGGCAGCGACGCCGCCGATATACGCTTCCGGCGCCGGCATCGTTGGCATGTTCAGGAACGGCAGCATCTGGCGCAGGTGGTGGTTGGCGCCGAAGCCGCCCAGGACGCCGGGCGAGACGCTGACCACGGCGCATGGCTTGTCGGCGAATGCCGCCTTGCCATAGGGGCGCGAGCCGACGTCGATGGCGTTCTTGAGCGAACCCGGTACCGAGCGGTTGTATTCGGGCGTGCAGAACAGGATGGCGTCGGCAGCGCCAATCGCCTCGCGAAACACCGTGAACGCGGGCGGCGGCGTGGCGGTTTCGTCGTCCTCGTTGTACAGCGGCAGGTCGCGCAGTTCGACGATCGTCAGCTCAAAGCCTTCCGGGGCTACGTCGATGAGGCTGTTGGCAACGCGGCGGGTGAACGATTCCTTGCGCAGGCTGCCGACGAGGACGGCGATTTTCTTGGTGGTCATGGCGATTCCTTGGTTATGCAGGATGTGTATTGTCGATCGCTCATGATAACCAGTTTCACCCCGACGCTGGGCCATTACAGGCGCAGGCGCCGGTACATCTGCAGGAAGCGCTTGCGCGCCGCCTTGCTCAAAACCACGACCGGATCGCCATGCCACGCATACAGGAACGGCGCGCCGCCCTGGCGGTCGCTGATGCGCACCGACAGCAAAAAGCACGTGCCCAGCGGGTACTGCGCCAGATCGAGCAGGCGACGCGAACACTGTACGCGCATGCCCGTCGAAAATGCCTGCCCCGAGACGGGCGAAATGCATGGCCGGCCACGCCAGTCCAGGCTGGATTCCACCGCCACCTCGCGGTAGGCCCATGCATCGCGCGCCATCGTTACGCCTTCGCCAGCGCCGGCGCACGGGCCACGTGCGCCTCGCGGATCGGCAGATTGATCAGCGCGGCGGCTGCAGCCAGGGCCATGTCGGCGTACCACATCCAGCTGTAATCACCCGTGTGGACGACGGCCAGCCCGCCCAGCCAGGCACCGAAGAAGCCGCCGATCTGGTGCGACAGCAGGGTCATGCCGAACAGCGTGGCCAGGTAGCGCACGCCGAACAGCTTGCCCACCAGGCCTGCCGTTGGCGGCACCGTCGCCAGCCAGGTAAAGCCCAGCGCGCCGGCAAAAATATAAAAGGTCCAGGCGGTCTTGGGCGCCAGCAGATACAGGCCGACGATGACGACGCGGCTCGCGTAGATCCAGAACAGCAGCGACTTCATGCGATAGCGCGAGGCCAGCATCCCGGCTGAAAGGCTGCCGGCGATGTTGAAGAGGCCAATCAGCGCAAGCGCCGTGGCCGACACCGTCGTCGGCAAGCCGCACATGGCGACTTCGCCCGGCAAGTGGGTGACGAGAAAGGCGATGTGAAAGCCGCAGGTGAAAAAGCCCGCATGCAGGCACAGGTAGCTGCGGTCGCGCAGTGCCTGGCGCAGTTGCTGGCCGAGGGCGATGGTGGGTGCTGCCGGTGCGGCCGGTGCGGCCGTCGGCAATGCCGGCGCAACGGCAGCGCGCTTGCGGCGCAGCGGCCAGGCCAGAGGGATGGTGAGCAAGGCGGTGGCGGCCAGCGTCAGCATCGCCACGATCCAGCCGGCGCCGGCGATGATCGCGCCCATCAGCGGCGCGAGCGCGAACTGGCCGAACGAGCCGCCGGCATTGATGAAACCGGATGCGAATGCGCGGCGTTCGGGCGGCAGGCGCTGCGCCGTGGCGCCGATCAGGATCGAGAAGCTGCCCGCCCCTGCCCCGGCCGCCGACAGGAAACCCATCGTCAGCAACAGCGCCCACTCGGAACCGACGAACGGCGTGGCGGCCGTGCCGACCGCCAGCATCACGCCACCCAGGGCGATGACGCGGCCCGGCCCGTACTTGTCGGCCACGGCGCCAAAGACCGGCTGCGCCACGCCCCACATCAGCTGCGCCACCGCCATCACGAAGCTGATGGTGGCAACGCCCAGGCCGGTAGCCGTGTTGAGCGGTGACAGGAACAGGCCGCTGGTCAGGCGCGTCCCCGTCGTGATCATCATGACGGCGCTGGCCACCAGGATCAGGGTCCAGGCCGCGCGCGGCGACAGGTGGGCGGGGGCGTTTGTCATTTGGCAATTATAGAGCCACCGCCCCGCCCCAAGCGACGGTCAGTCGACAGATTAGTCAGCTGGCATGCGAATCAGCAACGCGGTCGATTGCGCGGCCATGCCTTCTTCGCGCCCGAGGTAGCCGAGCTTCTCGTTGGTCTTGGCCTTGATGTTGACCTGCTGCGGCGAGACGCCCAGGTCTTCGGCAATACGGGTGACCATCAGCGGGATGTGCGGCGCCATCTTCGGCTGCTGCGCGATGATGGTCGCGTCGATATTGCCGATCGTGTAGCCGGCATGCAGCACGCGGTTCGCCACTTCGCGCAGCAGCGTGCGCGAATCGGCGCCAGCGAACATCGGGTCGGTGTCCGGGAAGTGCTTGCCGATGTCGCCCAGCGCGGCCGCGCCCAGCAGCGAATCGATGATCGCGTGCAGCAGCACGTCGGCATCCGAATGGCCTTGCAGGCCAAGGCGGTGCGGGATCGTCACGCCGCCGACGATGAGCTTGCGCCCTTCGACGAGCGCGTGGTTGTCGTAGCCGGTGCCGATACGAAACGGTGGAGTGGGATTGTAGGATGCGAGTGCCATGATGATGGGTTCTTGTCTTGGTCAGATGGAGGCGTCGGCGGCCAGGTACATCTCGGCGATACGGATGTCCGATGGCAGCGTGACTTTGAGGTTGCGCGGGTGCCCTTCCACCAGCCTGGGAGCCAGGCCGAGGGCTTCGACCGCGCTGGCGTCGTCGGTGATGGCGGCAGGATCGGTCGCCGCGTCGAGCGCGCGGCACAGCAGCGCGTAGGTGAACATCTGCGGCGTCTGGGCCAGCCACAGATTGGCGCGGTCCACGGTGGCGATGGCGCCATCGCTACGCCGCTTGACGGTATCGACCACCGGCAGGGCCAGCAGGCCGCCGGCCGGATGGTCGCCCGTCCCGGTGATCAGGCGTTCGATCAGCGCCGCGTTCAGCCCGGGGCGCGCCGCGTCATGCACCAGCACGTGGTCGGTATCGGCCAGCGTGGCGCGTACGGCGTGCAAGCCGTTGCGGATCGATTCCATGCGCGTCGCGCCGCCACAGCGCAACACGGTGACGCGGCTCGCGCCATCGTTGGCGTCGGGCAGCACCGCGTCGATGAACGGGTCGTCAGGACTGACAACGACGTAGGTGTGGGCAATTAGCAAGCTGGACAGAAAAGCGTCGACCGTGTGGCGCAGCATCGGCTTGGCGCCGATCGCGAGGTATTGCTTGGGGCTGCCGGCAGCCATGCGTGCACCGACCCCGGCAGCCGGAATCAGGGCCACGTGGCGACGGCTTGCGTCGGGTTGTTCGTTCATTGTCATCAACAGCTGGTTCTCATCCATTGCGGCGTGCGGTTCTCAGCAACGACTGTACCTCACCTGCACAAACCTTGCCCAGGCGGGCGTACTCCTGCGGCGTGTCGATGGCCGCCTGCAGCACTTCGACCCTGGCCATCTCGCCCTTGATATAAGGCATCCAGCTACGGTCGATCTCGCGCTGCAGCAGCGCCTGCGCCTGGCCGATGGGCGCGTACAGCGGCTTGCCGGCAAAGCGCCCCGCCAGCCTTGCGCGCACGGTCGCTTCGGCCTTCGGCATGAAGCTCTGGTACGTGGTCAGGTGGCGCATTTCGTGGGCCAGCACTTCGCGGTAGGCGCACGATGTGGGCGGGAATTCGCGGCTGACATATACGACGATGGGCGCGTAATCGAGACTGACATCAATCCGCGGCGCCACGCATTCGTAGCCGGTGGCTGGATCGGCCAGCATGCGCCCGCCGACATTGATGCGCACGCGGGCCTCGGTGTGGGTCAGGCCCAGCACCCACGAGCCGCGCCGCACGCTGGGCATCAGGCGCGTGAGGTCGTAATACGAGCGGGTGTTGTCGATGCGATAGCCCTGCTCGCGCGTCGACAGCACCGAGATGCTTTCGCCGATCGTGTCTTCGCAGCGCGCCTGCAGCGGCGTGCGGGTCTGGGCCGACGCCGCTGAAACCAGTAACGACAGCAGTGCTGCCAACAACAGGTGCTGCATCGTGATCAGGCAGGCGTCCAGTCGCCAGCCAGGATTTTCTCGAGCCAGAACGTGCCGATGATCGTCTTGACGTCGGTGATCTCGCCACGGCGCACGAGTGCCAAGAGTTCGGGCAGCGTGACGGAAAACAGTTCGAGGAATTCGCCGGCATCGAGCTGTTGCTCGCCGTGCGTCAGGTCTTCGGCCAGGAAGATTTCGAGGTGCTCGTCCGAGTACGCAATGGCATTGTGGATCGTGCAGACGAAGCGCCACTTGGCCGCCGTGTAGCCGGTCTCCTCGACCAGTTCGCGCTTGGCGCAGTCGAGGTGGTCTTCGCCCGGATCGATTTTACCGGCCGGGAATTCGATGAAGACCTTGCCATTCGGGTAGCGGAACTGGCGTTCCAGCAGGATGCGGCCATCGGGCAGCAGTGGCAGGATGACGACGGCGCCAGGGTGGCGGATGAATTCGCGGTGGCTTTCCTTGCCGTCCGGCAGACGGATGCGGTCACGTTCGACCTTCAGGAAGTGGCCATCGTAGACGACGCCGCCGTCGAGGCGGGTTTCTTTCAGTTCCGACACTATGTGCTCCTTATCGTTGAGGCTGCGATACGGAGCATCATAAGCGAACCGCTCGATCTCTACCTGCGTGGTTTGTGCAGATACCGCATGACGAAGCCGGGAAATGCCAGCACCAGGAACAGGCACCCGGTCACGGCGTGAAACTCCCAGGTCTGCACGGCCACCGACCCGATGCGCGATTCAAGCAGGCGGGCAATGAAGCCCACCACGAAGTACAGGACGATCAGCTCGAGCAGCCGTACCGGGAACGGCTTGGTGCGCCGCTCCCCGGCCGGTTTGCGGCTGGGGAGCACCACGAGCCCGAACAGGCGCTCGTTGATGAACGGCAGGTTGGCGGCAGCCAGTGCAAGCAGCACCACCAGCCAGGTGGCCAGGTTCAGATCCACGCCTTACTTGGCCAGCGTGGCCTGCATGGCGGTGTAGCAGACAGCCAGCAGGCTGCCTGGGATCACACCCATCACCACGATTGCCACGCCGTTGAGCGACATGACGATGCGCATGTCCAGCGGGGTCGAAATGGCCGAGGTGTCGGCGGCTTCATCGAACCAGATGGTCTTGACAATGCGCAGGTAGTAGAACGCACCGATCAGCGAGAACATCACCGCCACGACGGCCAGCCACACCATGCCGGTGTTGGCCACGGCCTGCAGCACGGCGTACTTGGCGATGAAGCCCACCATCGGCGGCACACCGGCCAGCGAGAACATCAGGATGGTCATGACAATCGCAAACCACGGGCTGCGCTTGCCGAGACCCTTGAAGTCGCTGATCAGTTCGGCTTCATGGCCGGCGCGTGCCAGCATCATGATCAGGCCGAAGGTACCGACCGTCGTCAACACGTAGATGATCGTGTAGTACATACCGGCGCTGTAGGCGGCGGCGGGATCTGTCAGGCTGCTACCCGTATTGCCCACCACCAGGGCCAGCACGACAAAGCCCATCTGGGCAATGGTCGAGTAAGCCAGCATGCGCTTGATATTGGTCTGCGCGATCGCGGTGATGTTACCGAACGCCAGCGACAGCACGGCCACGACCATCAGCATCTGCTGCCAGTCGAACGCCATCGATGGCAGTGCTTCGACCAGCAGGCGGATAACGATGGCGAAGGTCGCCAGCTTCGGCGCGCCACCCAGCAGCAGCGTAACCGCCGTCGGGGCGCCCTGCACCACGTCCGGCACCCACATGTGGAATGGCACGACGCCAAGCTTGAACGCCAGGCCAGCCACCAGGAACACCAGGCCGAAGACCAGGATCATGCGATTGGCTTCGCCGGCGCTCGTGACACGGCCGATGGTGTCGATGTCGATCGAACCGGTTGCGCCATAGATCATCGACATGCCGTACAGCAGGAAGCCCGATGCCAGTGCGCCAAGGACGAAGTACTTCATCGCCGCTTCGGTCGAGATTGCGTGATCGCGGCGCAGCGCCACCAGCGCGTACAGCGACAGCGACATCAGTTCCAGACCGAGGTAGATCGACAGCATGCTGTTACCGGAGATCATGATCATCTGGCCCAGCATCGAGAACAGCGCGAGCACGTAGAACTCGCCGCCCAGGTTGCCCGACATCATGTCGCGCGCACCGACATACTGGCGCGAATAGACCAGGGTCATGGCCGTGGCCAGGTAGGTGAACAGCTTGAGCAGGTTCGACATCGGATCGGACACGTACATATTACTGAACGTGAAGACGGTCGTGCCGGCATTGAAATCGACGAACGAGAACACGGCGCAACCGGCGATTGCCAGCAGCGACAGCGCATACGTCAGATTGCGCTTGCCGGCCTTCAGGTACATATCGATCAGCAGGATCGCCGATGTCGCGATCAGGAGGAAGATCTCGGCATACACCGGCACCAGATTGGTGTCGGCTGCCGATAACAGGGTTGGGGTCATCTCATTCATGGCGTTTTATTAAGGCACTTTGCTGACTGCGACATGTTGCAGGAGATCGGTGACCGACACCTGCAAGGTCTCGGCGATCGGCGCCGGGTACAGGCCCATGGCCAGGGTGGCAATGGCCAGCACCGACAGGATGGCGAACTCGCGCCCGTTCAGGTCGACCAGTTCGGCCACATGCTTGTTGGCGACCGGGCCGAAGATGACGCGCTTGACCATCCACAGCGAATAGGCAGCGCCCAGGATCAGCGCGGTACCCGAAGCAAGGCCCGTCCAGAAGTTGAACTCGACCGCGCCCAGGATGACCATGAACTCGCCGATGAAGCCCGACGTCGCCGGCAGGCCGGCATTGGCCATCGAGAACAGCACGGCGAAGGCAGCGAACTTCGGCATCGTGTTGACGACACCGCCGTAGGCAGCGATTTCACGCGAGTGGACACGGTCGTACAGCACGCCGATACACAGGAACATCGCGCCCGACACGAAGCCGTGCGAGATTGCCTGCATCAGGCCGCCCTGCACGCCCAGGTCGTTGAACATGAAAAAGCCCAGCGTGACGAAGCCCATGTGAGCAATCGACGAGTACGCCACCAGTTTCTTCATGTCTTTCTGGACCAGTGCGACCAGACCGATGTAGATCACGGCGATCAGCGACAGCACGATGACGACTGGCGCCAGGTACTGGCTGGCGTCCGGGGTGATCGGCAGCGAGAAGCGCAGGAAACCATAGGCACCGAGCTTGAGCATGATCGCAGCCAGCACGACCGAACCGCCGGTTGGCGCTTCGACGTGGGCATCCGGCAGCCACGTGTGCACCGGCCACATCGGCACCTTGACGGCAAACGCCATGAAGAACGCGCAGAAGATCAGGATCTGCTCTTTCATCGTCAGTGGCAGCAGGTGCCAGTCGAGGATGTTGAACGAGCCCGACGCGTTATACAGGTAGATGATCGCGACCAGCGTCAGCAGCGAACCGAAGAACGTGTACAGGAAGAATTTGAACGCTGCATACACGCGGTTCGGGCCGCCGAACACGCCGATGATGATGAACATCGGGATCAGCGTCGCTTCGAAGAAGAAGTAGAACAGCAGGCCGTCCAGCGCGCAGAACACGCCGATCATCAGACCCGACAGGATCAGGAACGAACCCATGTACTGGGCGACACGTTCCTGGATCACTTCCCAGGCCGCCAGCACGACGATGATCGTGATGAAGGCGGTCAGCGGCACGAACCACAGCGACAGGCCATCGACACCCAGGCGGTAGAAGATGTTGAAGCGATCGATCCAGGCCGCTTCTTCAAAGAACTGCATGCCGTGGGCGGCGTTGTCGAAGTTCGTGATCAGGGGAATCGTCGGCAACAGGCTGACGATGGCGCCCACGAGCGAGAGCATGCGTACCATGCCGGCATTCTTGTCGCGGCCGACGGCCAGGACCAGCACGCCGAACAGGATCGGGAGCCAGATGGCCAGGCTCAGGTACGGTGGAAATGTTGAAATTGTAGACTGCATCATTTTTCGTTATCTCTGCCTGTGATTAACCGCGCCAGAACGGGAAGAAGTACAGCATGGCCGCCAGCACGCCAACGATCATCACGAACGCATAGTGGTAGATGTAACCGGTCTGTGCTTTACGGGTGATGGTCGAGAACCAGCCGACTGCCTTGGCGCTGCCGTTGACGACCAGGCCGTCGATCAGGCCGCGGTCGCCCACTTTCCACAGGCCGCCGCCCAGCAGCAGCGAGCCGCCGGCGAAGACTTTCTGGTTGAACGCATCCATGTAGTACTTGTTGTCCAGCAGGGTGTGCAGCGGCTTGAACTTGGCATAGAACCAGGCCGGCACGCGTGGGTTGATCATGTAGCAGTAGTAGGCAGCAACGACGCCAGCCAGTGCCAGCCAGAACGGTGCGGTCTGCAGACCGTGCAGGGCCATCGCGGCGGCGCCGTGGAACATCTCGCCCAGTTCGGCCATGGCCGGGTGGTTCGGGTTCACGGTGATGACGCCATCGAAGAACGTGCCATGCAGCATCGGCTGGATCGTGAAGAAACCGATCAGCATCGACGGGATGGCCAGCAGGACCAGCGGCACCGTCACGACCCATGGGGACTCGTGTGGCTTCTGGCCCGGGGCCAGGCCGTGGTGGCCGTGGTCGTCGTGCGCGTCTTCTTCGTGGTGCGAACCGGAATCGTGCAGTGCGTGCGGATCCGAATGATCGTTGGCAGCTGCCTTGTGATGTGCGTGATCGTCGTGATGATCATGCGCATGGGCCTTGCCGAAACGCTCTTCGCCGTGGAACACGAGGAAGTACATGCGGAACGAGTAGAACGCCGTGACGAACACGCCGGCCAGCACTGCGAAGTTCGCAAAGCCGGTACCTGGCAGATTACTCGCGTGCACTGCCTCGATGATCGAATCCTTCGAGTAGAAGCCCGAGAAGAACGGCGTACCGATCAGGGCCAGCGAACCGATCAGCGAAGTGATCCAGGTGATCGGCATGTACTTGCGCAGGCCGCCCATGTTGCGCATGTCCTGGTCGTGGTGCATGCCCATGATGACCGAGCCGGCACCAAGGAACAGCAGCGCCTTGAAGAACGCGTGCGTCATCAGGTGGAATGCGGCGACCGAGTAGGCCGACACGCCCAGTGCGACGGTCATGTAACCCAGCTGCGACAGCGTCGAATAAGCAACCACGCGCTTGATGTCGTTCTGGATGATGCCCAGGAAACCCATGAACAGCGCAGTGATCGAACCGATGACGATGATGAACGACAGCGCGCCGTCGGAGAGCTCGAACAGTGGCGACATGCGCGACACCATGAAGATGCCGGCGGTAACCATCGTTGCAGCGTGAATCAGTGCCGAGATCGGGGTCGGGCCTTCCATCGAGTCCGGCAGCCAGACGTGCAGCGGGAACTGCGCCGACTTGCCCATCGCGCCGATGAACAGGCAGATGCAGGCGGCGGTCAGCAGTGGCCAGTCGGTGCCCGGCACCGTCATCAGGGCCAGCTGGTCGGCCTGGGCGAAGACTTCGGCGTAGTTCATCGTGCCGGCAGCGGCCAGGATCAGGCCGATACCGAGGATGAAGCCAAAGTCGCCGACGCGGTTGACCAGGAACGCCTTCATGTTGGCGAAGATCGCCGTTGGACGCGTGTACCAGAAGCCGATCAGGAGATACGAGACCAGGCCCACTGCTTCCCAGCCGAAGAACAGCTGCAGGAAGTTGTTGGACATGACCAGCATCAGCATGGCGAACGTGAACAGCGAGATGTACGAGAAGAAGCGGTTGTAGCCGTCATCCTCGGCCATGTAGCCGATCGTGTAGATGTGCACCATCAGCGACACCGACGTGACGACGCACATCATCATCGCGGTCAGGGTGTCGATCTGGAAGCCGACGGCCAGCTTGAGCGTGCCGACGGTCATCCAGGTGTACAGGTCCTGGTTGAGCGTGAAGCCGTCGAGCGCGGCCATCAGGGTCATGACCGAGATGACCAGTGCAATCGCCACGCCGAGGATGGTCGCGGTATGCGACACCTTGCGGCCGACGACATTGCCCAGGAACTTGGTACCCAGCAGACCGGCAATTGCCGAGCCTGCGAGCGGTGCCAGTGGCACTGCCAGTAAGAGTGAGGTTGAAATTTGCCCCGCCATGTTGAACCTTATTCGTTATAAGTTATCGAGCGAGACCGATCAGCCTTTGAGGCTGTCGAGGTCTTCCACGTTGATCGTGTCCAGATTGCGGAACAGGACCACCAGGATCGCCAGGCCGATTGCACTTTCGGCGGCCGCGACGGTCAAAATGAAGAACACGAAGATCTGCCCCGCCGCGTCGCCCAGGTAGTGGGAAAACGCGATGAAGTTCAGGTTCACCGCCAGCAGCATCAATTCGATGGCCATCAGCAAGATGATGATGTTCTTCCGGTTCAGGAAGATACCGACCACCGAGATTGCGAACAGGATCGCGCCCAGGATCAGATAGTGTGCGAGGGAGACGGTCATTTGCTTTCCTTCGGTTCGGCAGCAGCTGGCGCGGCAGCAGCAGCGGCTGCAGCGGCCTTGGCCACGTTCGCGGCATCGATGGCCGGCTGGTTCACGGTCGCGACCTTGATGATCTTCAGGCGGTCGTTGCGTTTTACACGCACGGCGTCGGCCGGATCGATGGCCTTGCTGTCCTTGCGGCGGCGCAGCGTCAGGGCGACAGCAGCGATGATCGCTACCAGCAGCACCACGGCGGCAATTTCAAAGCCGTAGATATAGCGGGTATAGATCTGCATGCCCAGTTCCTTGGTGCCGCCGATGTTCAGGGCAGCCGCTTCCGGCGTTTGCTGGAAGTTGCTGTAGCCGTGCCACAGCACCGCGCCCATCTCGAGAACGATCAGGGCGCCAACGCCGGCTGCCAGCGGCAGGAAGCCCCAGAAACCTTCGCGCATACGGTCGATATTAATATCGAGCATCATGACGACGAACAGGAACAGCACCATGACGGCGCCGACATAGACCAGCACCAGCACGATGGCGAGGAATTCGGCCTTCAGCAGCAGCCAGATACCGGCGGCGTTGAAGAAGGCCAGCACCAGGAACAGCGCGGCGTGAACCGGGTTCTTGGCGGTGATGACGCGCAGGCCGGCCAGCACCATCACGGCCGCGAACACGTAGAACAAAATATCAGTAAATGTCATGACTAACCCAGGAGCCTCTTGTAATTAACACTTAGCGGAACTTGGCGTCCGCCTCGCGGGCAGCGGCAATCTCGGTTTCGTAGCGGTCACCCACCGCCAGCAGCATCTCTTTGGTGTAATAGAGGTCGCCGCGTTTTTCGCCGTGGTATTCCAGCACGTGCGTTTCGACGATCGAATCGACCGGGCACGATTCTTCGCAGAAGCCGCAGAAGATGCACTTGGTCAGGTCGATGTCGTAGCGCGAGGTGCGGCGGGTGCCGTCTTCGCGCTGGGTCGACTCGATCGTGATCGCCATGGCCGGGCAGACTGCTTCGCACAGTTTGCAGGCGATGCAGCGCTCTTCCCCGTTGGGGTAGCGACGCAGCGCGTGTAGACCGCGGAAGCGGTTCGACATCGGGGTCTTTTCTTCCGGGTACTGGACCGTGATCGAGCGCGACAGAGCGTAGCGGCCGGTCAGGGCCAGGCCCTTGATCAACTCGGTCAGCATCAGGCTGCCGAGGATTTCTTTCATACGTGACATGTGCGTCCCCTTACTTCCAAATATTCCACGACGTCTGCATCCAGGCGGCGATGAACACCAGCCAGACCAGCGTGATCGGAATGAACACTTTCCAGCCCAGACGCATGATCTGGTCGTAACGGTAACGTGGGAACGTACCGCGCACCCAGATGAAGAACGTAACCAGGCAGAACGTTTTCAGGAACAGCCAGAAGAAGCCGATGAAGCCGCCCAGGGTGCCGCCCACTTCGAGGAAGCTGAATGGTGCCGACCAGCCGCCGAGGAAGAACAGCGAAGCCAGGCAGGCGATCAGGATCATGTTGCCGTACTCGGCCAGCATGAACATCGCGTACGACATGCCCGAGTACTCGACCATGTGACCGGCAACGATCTCGGATTCACCTTCGATCACGTCGAACGGGTGACGGCCGCACTCGGCCAGGCCCGAAATCAGGTAGATGATGAACAGCGGGAACAGCGGCAGCCAGTTCCACGACAGGAAGTTCACACCCCAGCCGGCGAACGTGCCCATCTGCTGACCGGCGACGATGTCCGACAGGTTCAGGCTGCCCGTGACCATCAGCACGACCACCAGCACGAAGCCCATCGGGATTTCGTACGAGATCATCTGGGCCGATGCGCGCATGGCGCCCATGAACGAGTACTTCGAGTTCGACGCCCAGCCGGCGATGATGATGCCGTACACTTCGACCGAGGTGATTGCCATCAAGAGCAGCACGCCGGCGTTCACGTTGGCCAGCGCAAACTGCGGGCCGAACGGAATGACCGACCAGGCAGCCAGTGCCGGCATGATGGTCATGACCGGACCGATCACGAACAGGCTCTTGCTCGCCTTGGCCGGGATCACGATCTCTTTGATCAGGAGCTTCAGGCCGTCGGCCATCGGCTGCAGCAGGCCGCCAGGACCGACCCGGTTCGGGCCGACGCGGATCTGGATCCAGCCGATGAACTTGCGTTCCCACAGCGTGGCGTAGGCAATCGCGATCATCAACGGTGCCAGCACCGCGATGATCTTGATCAGGGTCCAGGCAATCGGCCAGACCGGGCCGAGCAGGTCTGCACCGCCGGCGTTGAATGAATCAATGTAACCGGGCGCGGCCATTACTTGCTCTCCCCTGCTTTTGCAACTTGGATGGAACCGAACATGGCGCCCAGGCTAGCCACGGCCGGATGGCCGGCGGCAACCCGCACTGCGTTCGATGGCAGCGTGGCGTCGACATCGGCCACCAGCACGGCCGAACCGCTGCCTTGCGTGACGGTGACGCTGTCGCCGGCCTTGACGCCGATCGATTCAGCCACCGCTTTCGACAGCGTGACCAGCGGCGCGTTCGCGTCGGCGGTGCGCTGCAGCGGCTCGGCGCGGCGCGCCAGCGCATCGGTGAAGTACACCGGCACGTCGGTCACGCGCTCGAGCTGGCCCGCTGGCGCATACGCGCCGACGGTTGGTGCCAAGGTCGCCACGTTGTTCAGTTTGCCGGAGAGATCGGTGACACCCTTGCCGAACAGCTCATCGCGGATCGATTCGGACGTGTCGTAGTCGAAGCCTTGCAGGCCCAGCAGGTTACCCAGCACGCGCAGCACCTTCCAGGCTGGACGAGTGTCGCCCAGGGGACGCACGGTGCCGTTGAAGCTCTGTGCACGGCCTTCGCAATTGACGAACGTGCCCGAGGTTTCCGAGAACGGCGCGATTGGCAGCAGCACATCGGCGTAGTCCAGGCCATGCTTGAAGGCCGACATGACGACGACCATCTCGGCAGCCGCCAGCGCAGCCGTGGCTTGCTGCGGGTTCGCGGCATCCAGTTGCGGTTCGGCGTTGAGCAGCACGTAGGCTTTTTTCGGCGTGGCGAACGGTGCTTCGTTCTTGCCCGACGTGGCGCCCACCAGGTGGCCACCGATCGTGTTGGCCGACTCGACCAGGTAGCCGAACGAGCAACCGGTCTGCTCGGCGATCCACTGCGCGGCGGCGTGGATTTTCGATGCTTGCGGATGTTGCGCAGCAGCGTTACCCAGCAGGATTGCGCCTGGCAGTTCGACGTCGCCGACGACGACCAGCGACGCGGCGATGGCTTTCGCGATGTCCGACGCTTCGATCTGTTCGAAACCGGCTGGCGCCGCGATGCCCTTGTCGGCAGCGATGGCAACGACGATTTCCGACAGCGCGACGAGCCAGTCGCTCGGTGCGGCGATCAGCTTGTGCGCGACCTTCATCAAGAGCTCGTCATCTGCGCCGGCAACCAGCGACAGGCGCAGACCCGACTTGGTGGCGGCGCGCAGACGGGTCGTGACCAGCGGGTGATCCTTGCGCAGGAACGAACCGATGACCAGCGCGCGCTTGAGCGTGCTGAGCTCAGCGATCGGCATGCCGAGCCATGGCGTGACCTGACCGTCGAGCGAAAAGTCGCTCTGGCGCAGGCGGAACTCGACGTTGTCGGAGCCCATGCCACGCATGGCCTTGTTCAGCAGGTGCAGTTCTTCGACGGTCGAGTGCGCAGTGGCGACGGCAGCGATCGCATCGGCGCCGTGTTCGTGACGGATATTGCGCAGGCCGTGGGCGACGTATTCGAGGGCGGTCTGCCACTCGGCTTCCTGCCACATGCCGCCCTGCTTGATCATCGGCTTGGTTAGGCGGTCGGTGTTGTTCAGCGCTTCGTACGAGAAACGCTCTTTATCCGACAGCCAGCATTCATTGACCGCTTCGTTCTCGAGCGGCAGCACGCGCATGACGCGGCCACCCTTGACCTGGACGATCAGGTTCGCACCCAGCGAATCGTGCGGTGAGACCGACTTGCGGCGCTGCAGTTCCCATGGACGTGCCGAATAACGGAATGGCTTGCTGGTCAGCGCGCCGACCGGGCACAGGTCGATCATGTTGCCCGAGACTTCCGAGTCGACGGTCTTGCCGACGAACGTCGTGATTTCGGAATGCTCGCCGCGGCCCAGCATGCCGAATTCCATGACGCCGGCAACTTCCTGGCCGAAACGCACGCAACGGGTGCACTGGATGCAACGCGACATCTCTTCCATCGAGATCAAAGGGCCCGCTTCTTTCGGGGCCACCACGCGCTTTTCTTCTTCGTAGCGCGAACCGCTCTTGCCATAGCCCACGGCCAGATCCTGCAACTGGCATTCGCCGCCCTGATCGCAGATCGGGCAGTCGAGCGGGTGGTTAATGAGCAAAAATTCCATCACCGACTTCTGGGCCTGTACGGCCTTGTCGCTGTGGCTGCGCACGATCATGCCCGGCGAGACCGGGGTCGCGCACGCTGGCAAAGGCTTCGGCGCCTTTTCCACTTCGACGAGGCACATGCGGCAGTTCGCAGCGATCGACAATTTCTTGTGATAGCAGAAGTGCGGAATGTACGTTCCGAGCTTGTTTGCGGCGTCCATCACCATCGAACCCGGTGGGACTTCAACTTTCTTGCCGTCTAATTCAATTTCAACCATGGGATCGTTACCTGACCTGGTTTAAAGGTATGAGGGCACGAGGCAGTGCTTGTGCTCAATGTGATATTCAAATTCTTCGCGGAAGTGCTTGATCATGGCCTGCACTGGCATCGCGGCTGCATCGCCGAGCGCGCAAATCGTGCGGCCCTTGATGTTGTCAGCGATGTTGTTCAGTAGATCCATGTCGTCCGGTCGGCCCTGGCCATGCTCGATGCGGTGAACCATGCGGTACATCCAGCCCGTGCCTTCGCGGCATGGCGTGCACTGGCCGCACGATTCTTCGTAATAGAAGTACGACAGGCGCAGCAGCGACTTGACCATGCAGCGCGTCTCGTCCATCACGATCACGGCGCCCGAACCCAGCATCGAGCCGGCCTTGGCGATCGAATCGTAGTCGAGATCGGTTTGCATCATCTGCTCGCCCGGCACCACTGGCGCTGACGACCCGCCTGGAATCACGGCCTTGATCTTCTTGCCACCGCGCATGCCGCCCGCCAGTTCCATCAGGGTCGCAAATGGCGTACCCAGCGGAACTTCGTAGTTGCCTGGCCGCTCGACGTCGCCCGAGATCGAGAAGATCTTGGTGCCGCCGTTGTTCGGCTTGCCCAGCGCCATGTAGTTCTCGGCGCCGATGTTCAGGATGAACGGGACCGCAGCGAAGGTCTCGGTGTTGTTGATCGTGGTCGGCTTGCCGTACAGGCCGAACGAGGCCGGGAACGGCGGCTTGAAGCGCGGCTGGCCCTTCTTGCCTTCGAGCGACTCGAGCAGCGCGGTTTCTTCGCCGCAGATGTAGGCGCCGTAACCGTGGTGCGCGTGCAGCTGGAACGAGAACGTGCTGCCCAGGATGTTGTCACCCAAAAAGCCCGCAGCGCGCGCTTCTTCCAGCGCTTCTTCAAAGCGCAGGTAGTCTTCGAAGATCTCGCCGTGGATATAGTTGTAACCCACGGTGATGCCCATCGCGTAGGCGCCGATGGCCATGCCTTCGATCAGCGCATGCGGGTTGTAACGAATGATGTCGCGGTCCTTGAACGTGCCCGGCTCGCCTTCGTCGGTATTGCAGACGAGGTATTTTTGGCCCGGGAACTGGCGCGGCATGAAGCTCCACTTCAGGCCGGTCGGGAAACCGGCGCCGCCGCGGCCGCGCAGGCCCGACGCCTTCATGTCGGCGATGATCTGCTCAGGCGTGATCTTTTCTTCGATGATGCGGCGCAGCGCCGAGTAACCACCACGATTCACGTAGTCGGTCAGGTGCCAGTTGGAACCGTTCAGATCCTTCAGGATCAGCGGCTTGATGTGACGATCGTGCAGGCTGGTCATTTGTTCAGTTCCTCAAGCAGGGCGTCGATCTTGGCGTCGCTCATGAACGAACACATGCGGTGGTTGTTCACCAGCATGACGGGTGCGTCGCCGCAGGCGCCCATGCACTCGCCTTCCATCAGCGTGAACTTGCCGTCCGCCGTGGTGTCACGGAAGTCGATGTTCAGGGCATCCTTGATGCGCTGGGCTGCGCGTTCGCCGCCCGACAATGCGCATGGCAGGTTGGTGCACACGGTGATCTTGTGCTGGCCAACCGGCTTGACGTTGAACATATTGTAGAAAGTCGCCACCTCTTGCACGGCAATCGCCGGCATCTGGATGTAGTCGGCGAGTTCCTGCATCGTCTCTGGCGACAGCCAGCCCAGTTCGACCTGGGCGTGGGCGAGCGAGGCCATCACGGCCGACTGGCGTTGATCGGCTGGGTACTTGGCCAGCTCCCGATCGATTTTTTGATAGCACTGCGGGGATAACATATTCTTCTCTGCCTTTCGGACTAGCGATCAATACTGCCGAACACGATGTCTTGCGTACCGATGATGGCGACGGCATCAGCGATCATGTGTCCGCGTGCCATTTCGTCGAGGCTCTGCAGGTGGACATAGTCCGGCGTGCGGATTTTCAGGCGGTATGGCTTGTTGGCGCCGTCGGAGACGATATAGATGCCGAACTCGCCCTTCGGATGCTCGACCGCGGCGTAGGCCTCGCCTTCGGGGACGTGGAAGCCTTCGGTGAACAGCTTGAAGTGGTGAATCAGCGATTCCATATTGGACTTCATGTCCATCCGGTTCGGCGGCGCAATCTTGTTATTGTCGATCATGACCGGGCCCGGATTCGCGCGCAGCCAGGTGATGCATTGCTTGATGATGCGATTCGACTGGCGCATCTCTTCCACGCGCACCAGGTAGCGGTCATACGAGTCGCCGTTGGTGCCGACCGGAATGTCGAACTCGACCTTGTCGTAGGCTGCATACGGCTGCGTCTTGCGCAGGTCCCAGGCGATGCCCGAGCCGCGCAGCATGGCGCCCGTGAAGCCCATCGCTTTCGCGTCTTCCGGCGTCACGACACCGATGCCGACGGTACGCTGTTTCCAGATACGGTTGTCGGTCAGCAGGGTTTCGTATTCGTCGACATAGCCGTCGAAGCGCTTCGTGAACGCGTCGAGGAAGTCGAGCACGGAGCCCTGGCGGTGTTCGTTCAGGGCGTCGATGGCCTTGGCGCTGCGGATCGGCGAAGCCTTGTGCTGTGGCATCGTGTCCGGCAGGTCGCGGTACACGCCGCCCGGGCGGTAGTAGGCCGCGTGCATGCGCGCGCCAGAGACCGCTTCGTAGACGTCGAACAGGTCTTCGCGGTCGCGGAAGCAGTACAGGAACGGGCCCATGGCGCCGATGTCCAGCGCGTGCGCGCCGAGCCACATCAGGTGGTTCAGGATGCGGGTGACTTCGTCGAACATCGTGCGGATGTACTGGGCGCGGATCGGCGCCTGGATGCCGAGCAGCTTTTCGATGGCCAGCACGTAGCCGTGTTCGTTGCACATCATCGACACGTAGTCGAGACGGTCCATGTACGGCACCGATTGCAGGTAGGTGCGGGTTTCGGCCAGCTTCTCGGTGCCGCGGTGCAGCAGGCCGATGTGCGGGTCGGCACGCTGGATCACCTCGCCGTCGAGCTCGAGCACGAGGCGCAGCACGCCGTGCGCTGCCGGGTGCTGCGGACCAAAGTTCAGGGTGTAGTTCTTAAGCTCAGCCATTATTTCGTCCCGTAAGTCTCTTCGCGAATCACGCGGGGAATGTTCTCGCGCGGTTCGATCGTGACGGGTTGATAAATCACGCGTTTCTGCTCGGGGTCGTAGCGCATTTCGACGTAACCCGAGATCGGGAAGTCCTTGCGGAACGGGTGGCCGATGAAACCGTAGTCGGTCAGGATGCGGCGCAGGTCGCCGTGGCCGTCGAACAGGATGCCGAACAGGTCGAACGCTTCGCGCTCGAACCAGTTGGCGGCGCGCCAGATCGGCGTGATCGATTCGACCAGCGGCATGTCGTCGTCCGGGCAGAACACCCGCACGCGCACGCGCCAGTTGTGGGTCAGCGACAGCAGGTGCACGACGACCGCAAAGCGCGGTCCTTCGTAGGTGCCTTCGCCATATTCCGAATAGTCGACGCCGCACAGGTCGATCATCTGCTCGAAGGCCAGCGCAGGGGTATCGCGCAGGGCCGTCATCGAGCGGATGTAGTCGGCGGCCTTGACCACCACCGTGACTTCACCCAGCGCGCTGGAAATAGCGGCGCCCTCACCCAATGCAGTCTGCAGGGCGAGTTGAAGGGTTTCGAGTTTTGTCGTCATGGAGTACGCCGTC
Source organism: Oxalobacteraceae sp. CFBP 13730 (assembly GCA_014841835.1). Lineage (GTDB taxonomy): Bacteria > Pseudomonadota > Gammaproteobacteria > Burkholderiales > Burkholderiaceae_D > Telluria. The sequence goes on from JACYUQ010000003.1 coordinate 84,127, forward strand.
CGTTTTTAGCGCGCGATGGTATTGGTGCGCTTGATCTTGTTCTGGAGCTGCATGATGCCGTACAGCAGAGCTTCGGCGGTCGGTGGACAGCCTGGCACGTAGACATCGACCGGGACGATGCGATCGCAGCCACGCACGACCGAATACGAGTAGTGGTAGTAGCCGCCACCGTTGGCGCAGGAGCCCATCGAGATGACCCAGCGCGGCTCGGCCATCTGGTCGTAGACCTTGCGCAGCGCCGGCGCCATCTTGTTGCACAGCGTGCCGGCAACGATCATGACGTCGGACTGGCGTGGCGACGGGCGGAACACGATACCGAAACGGTCCATGTCGTAGCGGGCCGCGCCCACGTGCATCATCTCGACCGCGCAGCAGGCCAGACCGAACGTCATCGGGAACATCGACCCGGTACGTGCCCAGTTGACCAGCTTGTCGGCTGTGGTGGTGATGAAACCTTCGTTTAGTACGCCTTCAATAGCCATGGCTTATTCCCAATCAAGGGCACCTTTCTTCCAGATGTACCAGAAGCCCACGACGAATTCGGCGATGAACACCATCATCGTGATGAAACCGGTGAACCCCAGTTCGCGCATCGAGACGCCCCATGGGAAGAAGAATGCCGTTTCAAGATCAAACAAAATAAACAGGATCGCGACCAGGTAGTACCGGACGTCGAACTTCATGCGCGCGTCTTCGAAGGCTTCGAAGCCGCATTCATACGGGGACAGTTTGGCATCGTCGGGTTTGTGCGGCCCGAGCAGGCGACCAAGCACCTGCGGGGCGACACCGACACCGATGCCAACCAGGATAAAGAGAAGAACGGGGAGATAACTTTCGAGGTTCACGATGAAGCCTTCTGAACGATCGGTTAATGGAACGCTGCAGAGATGCAGCACCGAATCGTGCGAACCTGGCTTCGAGCCTGCCGCCAGGATCGTACGACAGATCCTCGTAAAAAAGCCAGCTCAGGCATGAGGTAAAGACTCGTGCGCCCTTGCTGGCTTTCTTTCTAAATTTTGGTGCCGACGGCGAGACTCGAACTCGCACAGCTTGCGCCACTACCCCCTCAAGATAGCGTGTCTACCAATTTCACCACGTCGGCTGGAGAACAGTATTTTAACCTGCTTTAGCACTATCTTTCAATGCTCAAATTGCGCAATCACAAAGATATTTGCCATTTATTTGAATCATATCGCCGAACAATCTATTGGACGCTCTTTTACTGACATGAGCATGACAAAGTTCGTTGCGACGCGATCGTCAATATTGCGAGGCTGCACATGCAGGCTGCCTAACCCTGTCACGCGCCGCAGTATTCTACGCCTAAAAACAACAATGCGCCCGATAAAAGGCGCATTGTTTTTGAACCACAACGGCGCGCATGGCGCCGGGTCAGCGTGACCTGGTTTCGCGCTTGCTGCAGCGCTTGCCCGGTCGACTATCTGATCGCTTATTTGGTCGCTGGCGCAGGCACGGCCGGCGCTGGTGCCGGGGCTGCCGGCACCGCACTGCCGGCTGGCAGCGTCGGCACATCGGCCGGGGCCGTCTGCACAGGGGTCGTGACCGGAATGCCGGCTGCAGGCGCCTGGGCGCGGCCCATCACACCGGCGTTGTCGCTGCCCGTGCGGGTGTTGCCGATGTAGGCCAGGGTCAGCGTGGTGCCGAAGAACACGGCGGCGGCCACCGCCGTTGCCTTGGACAGGAAATTCGACGATCCGGATGCGCCGAACAGGCTGCCGGAGGCGCCGGAACCGAAGGCCGCACCCATATCAGCGCCCTTGCCGTGCTGCATCAGGACCAGGCCAATAATGGACAGGGCCGAGATAACCTGCACGACGATAATAAGATTAGACCAGATCATTGCAATTCCATTCCAAGGTTTAACAGCGTTTCAAATTTTTTGTAATTCCAAAATCTTCGCAAAACTAAATGCGCGAGATTAAGTCTTTAAGCAGCACGCAGAATGGCGAGGAAATCATCGGCTTTCAGTGCCGCCCCGCCGATCAGGCCGCCATCGATATCCGGTTGCGCCAGCAGCTCGCGTGCATTCTCCGGCTTCATGCTGCCGCCGTAAAGGATTTGTACGGTTTCTGCGGCATCAACGTTGCACTTGCGCACTAACGCCCGCATATCGGCGTGGACTTGCTGCGCCATCTCGGGCGTGGCCGTCTTGCCGGTACCGATTGCCCATACCGGCTCGTAGGCCAGCACCAGGCGCGACACATCCTCGAAACCCACCAGTTCCAGCACGGCGTGCAGCTGGCCACCGACAACGTCGTTGGTCTCGCCCGCTTCGCGCTGCTCGAGTGTTTCACCGATGCACACGATCGGGGTCAGGCCGGCGTCCAGCGCCGCTTTCGCCTTGCGCGCGACCAATTCGTTCGACTCGCCGTGGTAGCCGCGGCGCTCGGAGTGGCCGACGATCACGTATCGGCAGCCAAAATCGTGCAGCATCGAAACGCATACTTCGCCGGTAAAGGCGCCGCATGGCTCGGTCGCGACATCCTGCGCGCCCCAGGCCACGCTGCTACCGGCCAACAACTGCTCGCACTGGAACAGGTACGGCGCGGGGACGCACACCGCGCACGCTGCCTGAATGTCAGGGCTCAGACCCGCGAGAATGCCTTGCAGCAGCTCGGCATTGACTGCCCGGCTGCCATTCATCTTCCAGTTACCTACTACGAGTGTGGGACGCATACTACCCCATGTCAAATAACCCGCTATTCTAGCGGTCGATATTGTGGCGGTCAAACAATGGCTGACAGCGTCAACCGACCCGAAACCGCCTGTGGATGCGCCGCGCAGAGCCTGTCGGCCCCGCCGGCGCGCCTGTTGTTTTTGTGGTCAGTCGGCCAGTACCTGCAGCACGATCTTGCCCACGTGGGCGCTCGATTCCATCATCGTGTGCGCCGCCGCAGCTTCTGCCAGCGGGAACACGTGATGAATCACCGGCTTGATCTTCTTCTGGGCAAACAGCGGCCAGACCTGCTCACGCAACTGGCGCGCAATGGCTGCCTTGAATTCGACCGAACGCGGACGCAGCGTCGAACCGGTGATGGTCAGGCGGCGGCGCAGCACGTGGTTCATGTCCAGGTTGGCCTGTGCGCCACCCAGCAGCGCGATGACGACCAGGCGGCCATCGTCGGCCAGGCACTCGATCTCGCGTGCCACGTAGTCGCCCGCGACCATATCCAGAATCACGTCGACACCACGGCCGTCCGTGAGTTCCTTGACCACGGCAACGAAGTCTTCATCGCGGTAATTGATCCCCCGCTCGGCGCCGAGTGCTTCGACGGCGCGGCATTTGTCGTCGCTGCCGGCCGTGATGAACACGCGGTGACCCAGCGCGCTGGCAATCTGGGTGGCGGTCACGCCGATACCCGAGCTGCCGCCCTGCACCAGCAGGCTTTCGCCTTCACTCAGTCGGGCGCGCTCGAAGACATTGCTCCAGACAGTGAAATAGGTTTCCGGCAAGGTCGCCGCTTCCAGCGGGGTCAGCCCTTCTGGCACGGGCAAGCATTGCTCGAGCGGCGCGGCGCAGTATTCGGCGTAACCGCCACCCTGCACCAGTGCGCAGACGAGGTCGCCCTTGGCAAAACCGCTGTCACCCAGGTCGCCGTCGACGATTTCGCCGGCCACTTCGAGGCCCGGCAGGTCGGAGGCGCCCGGTGGCACCGGGTACTTGCCCAGGCGCTGGAACACGTCCGGGCGGTTGATACCGGCAGCATGGACCTTGATCAGGACCTCGCCGCTTTTCAGGACCGGCAATGGCCGTTCACACAGTTGCAAGACGTCGGGTTCCCCCGGCTTGGTAATCTCGATGGCGCGCATGGAAAGCTCCCGCATTAGCAAAACCGCAATTGTACGGGACTCGGCGGCGGCTTGCCGACGACCCCGGCGATCGTGCGCGCCGTGAATGATGCCTATGAATAGGTCGTGACCGTCACGCCCTGCTCGACCGCATCGAGCGCCTGGCGCGCCATGGTGCGGATACCGTCGTAGCTGCGCGCGGCAGCAATGAAGCGGCCCGTATGGCAGAACACGGCGTCCGGCACGCCCGTCACGGCCGCCAGGTCCGCTTCGCGCAGGCCGGCCCAGGTTTCGGGCAGATCGGCGCGCGCATCGAAACTTTCCGTGTCGACCGACACCGTGTGCAGGATGTAGCGGTTTTCGGTCAGGCTGTGGCTGATGACGAACAGGATCTTCGGCATTTCCTTGCGCACGATGCTGCTCCACGGCAGCGCGGCATTCTTCAGGAACAGCAGCTTGCCGCCCTCGAGCACCTCGGCCTGGCGCACCTGCGTGACGGCCAGCATGGCACCCACGCGGTAACGCACCGCATTGCCCATGATGTCAGTAAGAAATTCCACGGCGCGCATGAACTGGCCCATCCGGTACTCGTCGACCGCCTCCCCGTAGCCGAGGCGCTGCTCGTCGAGCCAGCCCGGATTGAAACCCGACACCACGGCCGACAAGCCATAGCTGCCCGGCGCGTTCTTGGCCACGCCGACGTCCGACAGATCCAGGTACTGGACGATATCGACGTCGATCGCATACGCGATCTGCTGGGCCGTATCGTCGGATAACGTCTCGCCCGTGTGGCGCAGCGCCAGCGCCGCGACGCACTGCGCACCATGGTCGCGCCAGACGAGACCGGCGCTGGCATACGGCACGCCGGACGGCCGGGTGGCATTGAATTCCTTCTGGTGGTGGTCGAACCGGCCCGTGGCCGGGTCCCAGACCCCGCCGACGTCGATCGCGAAGTCGGCGGCATCGATTTTGGCCTGCTCGCGCGTGCGGATGACGTCGGCGTCGGGGAACAGCACCTTCAGGACGGCGACTGCCCACGCATCATCTGCGTGGAATTTGCCGCCGTGAGTGGCAATCAACATACAAGCTCCAAATTGCCGCTACGCCGCGATGGTTTCGGGCGCGCGAGTGAGTCAAAGCCGAAGCCTACCATGCGAGCACGCATTTCAGACGATCTCAGCGCGCCCGGCCGGCTTCGCCGCGGTGCGTGACGGTCGCCGCACGGGCACCCAGTGCCTGTGTCAGCTTATTGTGGCGGTGCGCGAAGAACAGCTTGACCAGATAGCGCACGACGGGCGTGGCCAGGCGCGGCGTGAATGCCAGATGGTCGGTGACTTGCGCGCCCCGGCCATCGGGCGACGCCGTGATCACGCGCTCGTGGCGCCACGAGCGCATCGACAGCAGGTCGGATTCCTCGACGAAGCGGTGGCCCGGCTCCATCTCGGTAAAGCGCAGTTTGGACATATCGATCGGAAACAGACCGAACAGCAGGAACTGGCAGCGCCCCAGCACGGTGTTGAGTGCAGTATCCGGGCCGATATGCGTCATTGCCTTGGGAAAGACCACCTTGAGCAGCGGGCGCATTTCGGTGCGCACGCCTTCGAGCGATGTCGACCAGGCCCAGGCCTCGCCGGTCGAGACCGGCACTATGGTCGTCATCGTCAGTGTAACCTTGGCCATCCGGGACTCCTTGACAGTGTGTTCACACCATCATGGCGTGCCCGGCATCCCGGCTCGGTTCGCCAACCCGCATAACAGGACGATTGGCTGACTGTTACCGGGATCGGGACCGGGATGGGGCTGACCTGCTAGGCGTCGCCGCCGGTCTTCGATGTCGCCGGCAGCGGCGTGCCCGGCTTCCATGTGCGCGACAGTGCCTGCGCTTCTTCGATCTGCTCCTGCGTCATGCGTTTGGCGATGGCAGCGCGCTGGTCGACGGCGTTGCGGTTGCCGCCGGCCGCGGCCAGGTTGTAGAGCATGTAGGCCAGCACGACATCCTGCGGCACCCCGGCCACGTGGTAGCGGTACATCAGCCCAAGGGCGTTCTGCGCCTCGGCATGGCCCTGTTCGGCAGCCTTGCGGAACCAGGTCACCGCGTGTTTCTGGTCTTGCGGCACCGAATTGCCCGTGTAAAACATCGCGCCGACTACGTACTGCGCATCGGCCTTGCCCTGCAGCGCCGCCTTCTGGTGCCAGGCGAACGCCTGCTTGTAATCGCGCGGCACGCCCCGCCCCATGTAATACATGAGCCCCAGCAGATGCTGCGCCTCGGCATTGCCGGCCTTGGCCAGCGGCGTGACTTCCTTCAGGGCAAGCGCGTAGTTGCGGGCGTTGTAGGCACTGGCGCCTTCGGGGAAACCGGCCTGGGCGCTGCCCTGCAGACCGAACTGCAGGCACAGCGCCAGGAGGATTGCAAAGAATGGTGTCGTCATGGTTCGCACACAGAATCCAGGTCGTTGCCGATGGCGCCGGGATGCCCCCGGCCGGCGTGGTGGTCGCGCGACTGTCATTTCCAGTTGACCTTGCCCAGCCCGTCGAGCGCCACCTTGCGGTTGACCGGCTTGCCCAGTACCGTCACCGATCCCATCCCCGACAGCGACACGTTAATGCTCTGGCGCACATTGACGGTGGCATTGCCCAGCCCCGACAGATCGAGCGCCACCGAGTCGACGCTGCAACCCTGCGCATCGAGTCCGCCCAGGCCGCCCAGTTCGGCCTTCAGGCGCTTGCTGCGGCCGGTCAGGGTCACGAAGCCGGCGCCGCCCAGGTTCAGGTCGATGCCCTCGCTGTCGATCCCGTGGATCTTGAGGTTGCCCACGCCGCCCAGGTTCGCGGTGATGAAGCGGTAATTCGATGATGATACCGACATTGACCCGGCGCCATCGAGATTGATGTCCAGTGACTGGCCGGCAAAGCCGCTGACCGTGGTGGCGCCGATACTTTCGGACGAGACCGCGCGCAGGTTCGGCAGCACGAGCTCGGCCTGGATGCCGGACGAGCGGCCGAAGTTGAAGCCGGCGCGGCGGCCTTCGGTTTCGATGTTGAGCGTGTCGCCGCGCTGCGTGGTGGTGGTGCGCGCCAGCAGGCGCGCGTCGCCCGTCAGCACCAGCGTGGCCGTCGCGCCCTGGCGGATCACCAGATCCCCGACCCCTTCGAGCGTCACGCGCACGACTTGCGCATCGACCGGCCGCGTTTCACTGGCCGTGTCCGGCGCGGCGCGCACGAGGCCCGCCGTGGCGCCCAACAAGGCGGCCACGGCGCCCAGCTTGAAAAGGTGATTCATCGAGGTTCTCCAGTCTGTTGCGGCCCGGACGGGCGCCGGGACTTGTCATGATGAAACTATAGCCGGAAACGCCGGCCCTCCCGTCATGCGTGCGATGAACTGCAAAAAACGGCGTCCGAACTGCGCAGCGGTGGCGGTTTGGAGCAGAACGACCGGGAGCCGATGCAGCACGCATGACCCTGCGTCGCACTTCGCTGGCACAACAAAAACATTCTTTTTAAGCATGCCATTGCGCTAAGATGTTTCGCCGGTGGCGTACCCCGCCCCGGTGACACCCATTTCATTGCGATCCATTTCGAGGTCCCCATGCGCCTGCGCCACTACCCCGCCCTGCTGGCCGGGTTCACCCTGTCGATGTCGGCATTTGCCGCACCGGCCGACGGGTGGACCTTGCCGGTCACCATGAAAAAACTCGACAACGGCCTGACCGTGATCGTGTCGGAAGACCGCACCTCGCCCACCGTCGGCGTCTCGGTCGTCTACCACGTCGGCATGCGCCTCGAGCCGAAGAACCGCACGGGCTTTGCGCACTTGTTCGAACACCTGATGTTCCAGGGCACGCCGAACGCGACGAAAGGCATCTTCGATACGACGATCACGGGCGGCGGCGGCTGGAACAACGGCTCGACCCGGCCCGACTTCACCAACTACATCGAGACCGTGCCAAGCTCGGCGCTCGAACCGATCCTGTGGCTGGAAGCGGACCGCATGAAGACGCTCGACTTCAGCGCCACCACGCTGAAGAACCAGCAGGACGTCGTCAAGGAAGAAATCCGCGTCAACGTGAAGAACCAGCCGTATGGCGGCTTCATGTGGATCGACATCAGCCAGCATGCATTCCAGAAATGGGAAAACAACCACGACGGCTACGGCAGCTTCGAAGACCTGGAAAACGCCAGCCTGGATGACGTGCGCGCGTTCCATCGCGATTACTACGGCCCGAACAACGCGGTGCTGGCCATCGCCGGCGACATCACGCCGCAGCAGGGCTTTGCGCTGGCCCAGAAATACTTCGGCGCCATTCCCGCGCGGCCGGTACCGAAGGGCACGGATTTCAGCGAGCCCCTGAACACGGCCGAAAAACGCCTACAGCAAAGCGATGCGCTGGCGCAGGTGCCGGCAATTGCCGCGGCCTGGAAGGTGCCCGAGCGCGGCAGTCGCGACCAGGCGCCGGTCGCCGTGCTGGCCGAACTGCTGGGCGGCGGTGATGCGTCGCTGTTCTACCAGGGCCTGGTCAAGGGTCGCGAAATCGCGCTGAATGTCGACATCCTGTTTGGCCTGACCAGCCCGTGGGAATACAACGGCCCTACCCTGATGACCGTCCATGCGCTGTACAAGCCCGACAGCAGCGCGGACGCCATCCTCAAGGCGATGGACGAAGAAATCGCCAAGGTGGCCAAGGACGGCGTCGACGATGCCACCCTCAAGCGGATCAAGACGCGCATGCTGGCCGACTGGAACAACAAGCTGGAAAGCTTCGTCAACCGCGCCGACACGATGGCCAAGCTGCAGGTACTGTGGGGCGACGCCAATGTCGTCAACAAGATTCCGGGCTGGATCGACGGCGTGACCTCGAGCGATATCCAGCGCGTCGTCAAGACCTATCTCGTGCCGACCAACCGCACTGTCATCGACCGCAAACCGGCCGCCATGATCGAGGCTGCCAAGACCGCCGCCGCGCCTGCCCCCACCACCACTGCGCCTGCCGGCGTGAACAAATAAGGAGCGCATCATGAACAAATTGATGCTCGCGCTTGCCGTCTCGCTGGCGTTCGCGCCGACGCTGCATGCACAAACCAGGGCGCCAAACGGCATGCCTGCGTATGGCCAGGAAAAATCGATTCCCGCACCGAAGATCGCCAAGCAGACGCTGGCCAACGGCTTGACCGTGTGGGTCGTGCCGCGCCAGGGCTTGCCGCGCGTGGACTTCGTGCTGGCACTGCGCGGCGCCGGCTTTGCCGCCGACGCGCCGGCCCAGGGCGGCTTCGCCGCGATGCTTGCCGGGATGCTCAACGAAGGCACGACCAAGCGTGATTCGCGCGCCATCGCCGAAGCGGCGCAAGGCATGGGCGGCGAAGTCGCCGCCAGCCCGGCCGCCGACGGCATCATCCTGTCGGCCAACGCCGTCGCCTCGCAGGCGGGCGGGATGCTGGAGCTGATGGCCGAAATCGCGCGCCAGCCGTCGTTCCCCGAGAACGAAGTGGCGCTGGCCAAGGCCAATGCACTGCAGGCGCTGCGCGTGGCCGAGACCCAGCCGGGTTTCCGCGCCGAGCGCGCGATCAAGAAAGCGGTCTACCTCGACCATCCGTACAGCCGCACCGATCCGACCGCCGAGTCGATCAATGCCGTGAACGCCGCAATGCTGCGCACCGAACACGCAAAGCGCTTCCGTCCGGATCGCGCGCTGCTGGTCATCACCGGCCGCATCACCGAAGCGGACGCGATGAAGCTGGCGCAAGCCGCGTTTGGCAACTGGAAAGCCAGCGGCGCCGCATTGCCGGACACGCCTGCCGTCGCCGCCAGCGTGACGCCGGCGCGCATCGTGCTCAAGCGCGACGGCAGCGTGCAGTCGACGCTGCGCCTGGGCAGCCCCGGCATCGCGGCCAGCGCTGCCGACCAGATCCCGCTGCGCCTGACCAGCACCATCATCGGCGGCGGCTTCTCGAGCCGGATCAACACCAATCTGCGCGAAGAAAAGGGCTACACCTATGGTGCCTCGGCCGGCGCGCGCATGAGCCGCGCGGGCGGCATGATGGTCGGCGGGGCCGACGTGCGCAATGAAGTGACCGGCGCGGCGCTGGCCGAATACTTCAAGGAGTACAAGCGCCTGGGCAGCGAGCTGGTCCCGGCGGCCGAGATGGAGATGAACAAGCGTTATGTCGCGGGCGGCTACTTGCTGAATAACCAGTTGCAGCGTTCGGTGGCCAACACGCTGGCCGCGAACTGGCTGGTCGGCTTGCCGCCCGAGTTCCTGGGCGACTACGTGCCGCTGATGCGCAAGGTTACGCCGCAGCAGGTGCGCACAGTGGCACAGAAATATTTCGCGCCCGAGAAGCAGTCGATCGTGATCGTCGGCGACCCATCCAAGCTCGATGCGCAGCTGGCGCCGTATGGCGAATTTACGGTGCAGGACAAGTAACCCGACCAGCGCAGTACCCATGCATGCCCCGTGTCACTCACGGGGCATTTTTTTGGCGCAGTCAACGTTAAATAGAGACCAGCTTTGAACTGACGAGCACTCCAATGGTCCAACCCCTGTCCCGAGCGTCAGGAGTCAATCATGAAAGCGCCACGTTTCAAGGGCTGGTTCGCAAAACTGCCTTCACTGAACCAGCCACAGCGCCGGCAAGTACTCGATGCCCTGCATCCGGCCGTCGGGCTCGATCAGGTAGTCGCGCTTATTACCGAGACCAGAGCGCCAGGCCGCTGCTGCCCCAGATGCAGCAATGAACGCTGCTACCGGCACGGGTTCGCCAACGATTTGCAGCGCTACCGTTGCTGTGCCTGCGGCCGCACCTTTAACGACCTGACCGGCACGCCACTGGCGCGGCTCAGACTGAAGGCCAAATGGCTCGCGTATTCCCACGTGCTGCTCGATTCACTCCCTGTACGCAAGGCAGCAGATCGGGTTGGGGTACACCGCAACACGGCCTTTCGCTGGCGGCACCGTTTCCTGCATTGGGTCAAGTTCGACCGGCCGGCAGCTCTCAATGGCATCGTCGAAGCTGACGAAACATTTCTGCTTGAATCACAAAAAGGTTCACGCACGCTAGATCGGCCACCACGCCACCGCGGCGGCCATGCTGCCAAACGAGGCATTTCCAGCGAATTGGACTGCATCCTGGTCGCACGCGACCGCGAGGGGCGCACGGTCGATGCCGTCACTGGCCGCGGTGCGCTCACAGCTGCGCAACTCGAGCGTGATTTGCTACCCAAGCTCGATCCGCAGGCGTTGCTGGTCAGTGACGGCCATCCGGCGTACCGCGCCTTTGCACGCAAGCACAGGATCGCGCACGAGGCGGTCAATTTGCGTGCCGGGGTGCGTGCAAGGCGGCTGGGCAACCTTGCCATCCATGTGCAGAACGTGAATGCCTACCACCAGCGCTTCAAGGCATGGCTACAGGGCTTTCGTGGCGTGGCATCGCGCTACCTGCCGAATTACCTGGGCTGGTGCTGGGCGCTGGATGGCGAGCGGATCATTTCGTCAGAACAATTGCTTAGTATTGCTATCAGCGTCATCAACAGATAACTCTGACTGCGCCTTTTTTTCGTCTCGATCTTTATTTATCGACAAGTATGCAAAGCGAATAGCCGTGCATATTTAGCATGATAAAACGCCATAAGCCAGCGTCAAGATTTGTCAAACCAATTATTTCAACAAGATTACAACAAGAAAGTATTTACTTGCGTCGGATATCAATGCAGCAATAATATCAATGCGCTCGCATTGCATTATTTGCATCGTGAATTTCGATGTGCAACGCATCGCTGGCACCACAAGGAAGCTCCCGGAAGACGCATCACTGCTTACCACAACGACCCCCGCCAACCAGTCGCGAAAGGACTACGCATGAGAACGAAGCCTTCGAGCTCGCCGTACCACGGCAAGCAAAGCCAGCTGCACACCGCCCCCCTGAAAAAAGGTTCGCTCGCGCTGTGCGTCGCGCTGGCCCTGGTTGTCGGCACCCCATCCGTGCTGGCGGCGCAGGTCGGCCCGATCCAGGTGCAGAACCAGCGCGCGGCCGCATTCTGGCAAGACGTGACGGTACCGGCTGCATCGACAACCGCGCGCACCAGCAGCGCCAAAACCCCGGCCCTGCAACTGCGTCGGGTGCGCGCTGCCAGTCTCGACCTGGCAGGCATCCGTGGCGTCACCCGCGAAGCACCGCTGGCGCGCAGCGGCGACCTGTCGGCGAGCAGCCTGACGATCTCGCTGCCGCATCCTGACGGCGGTTACCAGCGCTTCACGCTCGAAGAATCGCCGGTGATGGAGCCGGGCCTGGCGGCCAAACACCCCGACATCAAGACCTATCGCGGCAAGGGTGTCGACGATCCGCGCGCCACGCTGCGCATGGACATCACGCAGCTCGGCCTGCACGCATCGGTGCGTTCGCCGGACGGCGGCTGGTACGTCGATCCGTACTACCGCAATGACACCAGCGTCTACGCCAGCTACACACGTGCCGACCTGATCAACCCACGCGCCCCGCTGGTCGAAGGCGCGATCGAGCCGCAACTGAGCCTGTCGCGTTCGTTCTATCAGGAAGGCGACAGCGTCGTAGTGAACGGCGCAGGCTTTGCCCCGGGCGCCAGCGTCAGCCTGAACATCGCAGCCGATGGCGATGGGGTGGCGCTGCACAACGCCACGGCCACGGCCGACAAGAACGGCGCGATCAGCGTGACGCTGCCGGCCGCCGCAGCACGTCAGGGCGCATTCGATATCACCGCCACCGACGGCCGCAACAGCGCCAGCGCGCCCTACCGCGTGGTCGATGCCAGCATGGCGGCCAATGCCGTGGTCGGCAGTGCACTGCGCACTTACCGCCTGGCCCTGGTGACCGACCCCAGCTACGCGACCTACTTCGGCCCTGCCAATGTCACCGCCGCCAAGGTCACGCTGATCAACCGCGTGACCCAGGTCTATGAAGACGAAACCTCTATCAGCCTGGTGCTGATCGACGGTACCGACGCGCTCAACCTGAATACCGCCGAGCAAATGACCGGCGCCAATGGCCCCTGCGGCGGCGCGGCCTGCTATACCGCCACGCAGGCCTCCACCTGCGGCAGCGGCACCCTGTCCCGCAACCGCATCGTCACCGGTTTGCTGGTGGGCGCCAGCAGCTTCGACGTGGGCCACATCGCCCTCGGCCTGAATGGCGGCGGCATCGCCAGCCTGGGGGTCGTGGGTGGCAACGCCAAGGCCCAGGGCTGCACCGGCATCCCGACCCCCGTCGGCGACTTCTTCGCCGTCGATTACGTCGCGCACGAACTCGGTCACCAGTTCTCGGGCAACCATACCTTCAATGGCACGATCGGCAGTTGCAGCGGCGGCAACCGCAGCGCCGCCACGTCGGTCGAACCAGGCAGCGGCTCGTCGATCATGGCGTATGCCGGCATCTGCGGCACCGACAACCTGCAGCCGCACAGCGATCCGTACTGGTCGCAGCGCAGCTTCGACGAGATCGTGGCCTATACCTCGGGCGCCGAAACCAACCTCAGCGAAGTGCAGGTCGCCGCCCTGACCGGCTTTGTCACCAACGGCAATCAGTTCCAGCTGAGCTATAACGGCAACCTGTCAGCCCCGATCGTGCGCGGCGCCAACTTCAACGCTGCAGGCATCAAGGCGGCCATCGAAGGCATCGCCGGCTGGCCAAGCGGCGGCGTGGTTACCGTCAGCACGATAGGCGACACGGCCTTCACCGTCACGTTCGGCGGCACGCTCGCCGGCACCAATGTACCTTCACTGGTGGTGAGCAATGTCACCGGCGGTGGTGCCGGCTTCATCGGTGAAGTCACCAGCGGCGGCCCGACCACCCGCGGTGGCAGCGTGACGGGCACGACCAATTCGGCCCCGAGTGTCACCGTGCCACCAAGCTTCACGATTCCGGTGCGCACGCCATTTGCTCTGACCGGCAGCGCCGTCGATGGCGATGACGACACCGTGACGTACATGTGGGAGCAGAACGACCGCGGCGGCAGCACCGGTACCTCGCTGATCAATAACGTCAAGCTCAACGGCCCGCTGTTCCGCCAGTTCGGCACGCGCGCGATCGTGACCAGTTCCGGCACGCTCGAGTACTCGTCGCCAGGCCAGAACCAGGTGACCACCGATCCGACCCGCGTGTTCCCGGACATGGCGCAGATCCTGTCGAACAACACCAATGCCGTCACCGGCGCCTGCCCGACTGCCAGCGCCACGCCAACGGCAACCGAGATCGACTGCTTCTCGGAGTTCCTGCCAACGGCCGCCTACGTGGGCTTCGGGACCAACGCCGCACCGGCGTCGCTGAACTTCAAGCTGACGGCGCGTGACGGCCGTGGCGGCATCAACAGCGCCACCACGACGCTGGTGCTGGCGCCTGCAGCCGGCCCTTTCCTGGTCACGTCGCCGAATACGGCGGCCACCATCAACGCCGGCCCGCAGACCGTGACCTGGAGCGTGGCCAACACCGACGCGGCGCCAGTGAGCACCGCCAACGTGAAGATCACGTTGTCGACCGACGGCGGCGCGACCTGGCCGTACCTGCTGGCGGCGAGCGTGCCGAACACGGGCAGCGCCAACGTCACGTTCCCGGCAGTGGCAACCACGCAGGGCCGCATCAAGATCGAGGCGGTGGGCAATGTGTTCTTCGACGTCTCGGACGCCAACTTCACGCTGGCCAACGCGCCGGTCGTGGGGGACGTGACCGGTGACGGCGTGGTCGATTGCGCCGACGTGGCAGTGGTGCGTGCATCGCTGAACAAGCGCACCGGCCAGGCCGGGTTCGATCCGCGCGCCGACGTCAACAGCGACGGCATCGTCAATATCCGCGACCTGAACGTCGTCACGCAGCGCGTGCCAGCCGGCACGGTCTGCAACTGATCCACGCGGCGGGCCGGATCAAGGTATCCGGCCCGCCAGAACCATTGATTGCATACTCAACTTTAGGATCACACCATGAGCAAATGGAAGCACTTCATCGCCGCCGTCCTGCTGGGCGCCAGCACCCAGGCCTGGGCCGCCCCCATCCTGTCGTTCTCCACCGGCCCGGCCGCGCAAGTCGGCTCGACCGTGACGTATAACATCGCGATCGACGACATCGCCGACCTGTATTCGTACCAGTTCTCGATCAACTACGATGCGCGCTACCTGCGCGCACTGAACGTGACCGAAGGCGCCTTCCTGGGCACGGCGGGCAGCACGGTCAGCGGTGTTCTCGGCATGGACACAGGGCTCATCGACTTCGTGTACGGCAGCCTGCTCGGCCCGATCCCCGGCGCCTCGGGCAGCGGCCTCTTGGCCAGCATCACCTTTGAAGCGATCGGTGCGGGCACGTCCGCGCTGTCGTTCGCTGACGCAATCTTCCTCGATTCGGTTGGCGATGACATTGCCGGCTTGACTGCGCTGTCGGGTCAGGGCGTCGTGCTCGCGGACCCGGGTGGACCGGTTGATGTGCCGGAACCGGCCAGCGTCCTGCTGTTCGGTGCCGGCCTGGCGGGCGCTGCCGCACTGCGTCGTCGCCGCACAGGCACCCGCGCCTGATTAGCAACGGGCACAAGCAAACAGGCCTGCAGCGCGGTTACGCGGTGCAGGCCTGTTTTCATTGACAGTGCTGTCGTTACGCCAATGCTTCCTTGGCCGCCTCTTCAGGCGTGAGCGAATCGTAGAACTGGTCGGTGAACCATTCGATTTCTTCCTCGATATGGTCTTGCGCCTGCCGTACGGTCGCACCGCCCGCGACTAAAAACCCCTCGACCTCGATACACCAGTTGACGAACGCCAGCGTTTCTTCGTCGAGTTCTTCTTCCTTCTTGGCCATGGCAAATCCCCGTATCACGTTACCGCCGGTCGGCGCGACCGGCGTTGGCGTGATTCTACCGTAGCCGGTCAGCGCTCGGTGGCCACTTCCGGCATCAGGCGATTCATGACGCTGTAGTTGATCGCCGTCCACCACTCCGAGCCTTCGCCGGTCAGCGCCGCTTCGGATTGCGCGATCGCCTCGTGGTCGTTGCTGACCAGGTAATCCTCGACATCGTTCAGTGACGCGAACGACAGGATCGAGACGGCATCGATCTTGCTGCCTTCCGGGTCTTTCTGGGTCGAGCCGATATTGAGCAGCACCGCGTAGCGCTTCACGAACTCGGTCGTCGCCGACTGGCCCATGACCAGCGGCGCGTGCTCGTCCAGCAGGC
The DNA here is from genome assembly GCA_014841835.1 of Oxalobacteraceae sp. CFBP 13730. Taxonomy (GTDB): domain Bacteria; phylum Pseudomonadota; class Gammaproteobacteria; order Burkholderiales; family Burkholderiaceae_D; genus Telluria. The sequence continues at coordinate 100,112 of JACYUQ010000003.1, forward strand.
GGCGCTGGAATTCTTCGCGCGACAGGTCAGGGTTGCGCATGTGAATCTTGACCAGGCTGACCGGATCGCGGTGACGCGCGCTCGGGATCAGGATGTATTCGCGCGTGATTTCACGCGTGACCATGCGAAACGCCACCTGCTCGTCGGCGATGATCCGCTCGGCAAATTTCTCCTGGCCCAGTACGCGTTCGATATCATCCTGCTCGGCATACGTGATGTAGGCCAGACCGTCCCAGCGCGGGCGCCCGTACGGCGGCACGCATTTTTCTGGCTCGCCCGGCAGCTTGCCGTCCTCACCAATCATCGCGCGGTACGGTGGCGGGAAGAACGACGACGGGCCCGATGCGATACGGTGCACCTGGTCGTAGCGCAGCACGCGCTCGGACGAACTGCCCGGCTCATCCCACGCGAATTTCGGGCCGTGGACCTTGCGCCAGTATTCGTCCCAGTGCTCGAACGCCAGGTTTTCATTGCCTTCCAGCGCCAGCGCGCCGGGACGCCAGTTCGGCAAATGCACCTCATTGCCGTGCTTGCTTTTGGCCGAGCCAGCATCTTGCGGCCGTTCGCTGCGCGGCGTGCTGTCGACGCGGCTGACGAAGGTCGCCGTGACGATCAGTGGATGCGTAATCGGATCGCGGGTCTGGCCCATCGGTGGGCGCTGCAGGTTGTCGCTACGGTCGAAATCAATGGTCATGACATTCCTTTTCTTGATCGTGCGTTAAAAGACAATGGTAAAAAATCAGTCAGCGTTAAACAGCGGCAGCACGTGCTCTGCCAGTTCGGCCAGCGCATCCTGCGCCGGCCGGCGCAGCGGCTTCAGGTTCAGCGCCACGTGGCTCACGCCTTGTTCCTGCTGATGGTAAAACAGCTCGACCAATGCATGGCGGCCGCTACGAATGCCGTTGCGCACGAAGCGCATCGGCTCATCCGGGTCTTCGGCCAGGTCGAACATCGTGCCGTAGCCGTACGGGCGCACCCACTGCCCCGGCTCGTGGCTGGCGCGCCATGCTTCGATCAGTTGCGGCAGGCGGGTAAAGTCGCTCAGGTGCCAGATCCAGCCGTCGCTGTGCCGGGCGATCCACGCCATATCCTGGCGTGCCCGGCCGACGACAATCATCGGCAGGCGCGGCGCCGCCGGCTTGGGAACCAGGTCGATGCCGCCATCGAGGTTGCCGTAGTGCGCCGTGCGCGCGTGCGGAAAGTCCTGTTCGGTGACGGTCTTGATCAAACCGAACGCTTCGCGAAAACGCTCGCCGCGGTTATCGAAATCCAGGCCAAACGCCGGATACTCGACCGGCCGGTCACCGGTCGACAAGCCCAGCACCAGGCGCCCGCCCAGCAACTGGTCGACCGACACCGCCTGCTTGGCCACGATCAACGGCTCGCGCAGCGTCGCCACGATGCCGGCGGTGCCCAGCGCAATACGGCTCGTGTGCGCCGCCAGAAAGCCCAGGTACACCATCGGATCGAGCACCTGGCCGGTGTCGCCGAAGTTGGGATCGTAGAACGGCACGTCGCGCAGCCACAGGGTCGAGAAACCGGCCTCGTCGGCCATGCGCGCCATCGTCTGGTGATTGGCCAGCGTCGGAAACGGTGAATCCGGATAGCCTTCGAGCGGCATGATGAAGCCGAAGGTCAGCTTGCCCGGCTTGAAAATCCGGCCATAGCCGGCATGGCTTGCCAGTTCGGCCGGCAACGGCCCAATGGGTGCAATCGTCATGATCGTTACGCCTTGGCTGCAGGGGTCATACGCCCGACCAGGCTGGTCGCCAGTGCAGCCAGCACGGCGATGCCCGCAGCCACATAACCGACATTGCCCGCGCCCCAGTTGGCCACTGCAAGGCCACCGATCACGGCGCCCAGCGCGATACCGCCGTTGGCTGCCGACACATTGATCGTACCGGCCAGCGCCTGGGCGCCGGTTGCCGCCTTCATCACGCGGATCTGGCAAATCGGATACAGCGCCGTATTGGCAATACCCCAGACGCCCAGCGCGATGGCAAAGCCGATGCTCAAGCCCGCGAACAGCATCGACGCGGCCATGCCGGCTGCCAGCACGAGGCTGAAGATGGCGGTGGTGGCCAGCGGTTTCTGGTCGACCCAGAGACCACCCAGCCAGTTACCGATCAGACCAACCGCGCCAAAGCCCATCAGCCACCAGCCCACCTGCGCCGGTGCTACGCCAGCCGATTTCTCCAGCATCTCGGCCAGGTAGGTGTAGCCTGTGAACATCGCGGTAAACACCAGGATCGACAGCGCCACATTGGCCATGAAGAACGGGCTTTTCAGAATCTTTGCCTGTTCGCGCATGGCAACCGGTTGCGACGCACGCACCGTTGGCATGCTGAAGAACATCAGCACGGCCACCAGCAGCGACAGCGCAGCCAGCAAGCCGAACGCGCCGCGCCAGCCGATGGCGTCTGCCGCCAGCGTACCGAGCGGAATACCAAACAGCATCGCGGCCGAAATCCCTAGATACACGGTCGAGACAGCGCGACCGGCTTTTTCAGGTCCGGCGATCTGGGCCGCGGTGTCGCTTGCGGTGCCCCAGAATACGGGCAGCGCCAGCGCCGGCAGCAGACGCGCCAGCGCCAGCACCCAGATGTTTTGTGCAACAGCGGCCAGTGCATTGGTTGCTGCAAACAGCACCAGCACGGCGACGAACAACTTTTTGCGGTCGACATTGGCCAGCCACGCCGTCAGGAACGGGCCGCACACCATGACGACCACGGCGAACAGCGTCACGAGCTGGCCGGCCGTGGCCACCGTGATGGACAGGTCACGCGCCAGTGCCGGCAGCAGGCCGACGATCAGGAACTCGGTGGTGACGATGACAAACGCGGCGATGGCCAGAATCGTGATGGAGAGTGTGCCGCCAGTCGCCTGAGGCTTGTCCGCCATCGTATCGACGGTGGTTGTAGATGAATTGGGCATTGCGGAAAACTCCTGTAATTATCTGACTGTCATCATATAAGAGATAAAAATTCCCATGTTGGATAAGAATTCCTGCATCATGTGGAATAAATTTCCAGGATCTAGTCAATGACACCCGCCGAACGCCTCAAAGGCCTTGAAACTTTCGTCGCCGTGGCCGATGCCGGCAGTTTCACAGCAGCTGCCGACCGGCTGAATCTGACCAACTCCGCCGTCGGCAAGTCCATCGCGCGGCTCGAAGGACGATTGAAACGGCCGCTGTTCGACCGCACCACGCGCAAGCTCGAGATGACGGACGCCGGCAATGTCTTCTACAAGGTCTGCGTGCGCGTGCTGGACGAACTCGAAGCGGCCGAGCGGCTGCTGGCGCACGACCATATCGCCCCGTCGGGCCGGCTGCGCGTGGACATGCCGGCCACATTCGGCCGCATGCACGCCGTGCGGTCCCTGCTGGCGTTCGCCGAGCAGTATCCACAGGTCCAACCGCACGTGTCGTTCACCGACCGCTTTGTCGATCCCGTCGAGGATGGCCTGGACGTGGTCGTGCGCATCGGTGGCTCGGACACGTGGCCGGCGGCGCTGTGCTACCAGCACCTGGGTGACGAAGAACTGGTCTTCTGCGCGTCGCCCGCCTATGTGGCGCGGCACGGCGCCCCGACGACGCTGGAAGCGTTACTGGGTCATGACGCCATTCTGTACGGCCGCGCGGACGGCAGCACGAGTCCGTGGCTGATCAAGGATGGCGCGCTGCCGCTGGCGCGCCAGCACGTGAACGGACGCATCGTATTGGGGCAGGCCGAGGCCGAGGTCACGGCCGTGGAGATGGGGTTGGGAATCGCGCAATTGGCAACCTGGCTCGTCGAGCAGCAGCTGCGCGATGGCAGCCTGGTAAAAATTTTGCCCGAGCTGGCCACGTCCGGCCTGCCGCTGTATCTGGTATGGCAGCGCAGCCGTCAGCACGCGCCCAAAGTGACGGCGCTGATCGCGCACTTTGCGCAGACGCTGACGATCCGGCCTGCGGCAGCTGATACAGCGGATGCTCTAGCGCCGCAGCCTGTCGCGCCAGCCTGACGGGGTCACGCCAATACAGCCCTTGAAGCGCCGGGTCAGGTGACTCTGGTCGGCAAAGCCGCATTCGATCGCCACCGCCGCGAGCGGCATGCCGCGCCGGATCAGCGTGCAGGCATGGGCGACGCGCACCGAATTGAGGTACACGTGCGGCGGCGTGTGATACATCGCGCTGAACGCGCGCGTGAGATGTGTGCGCGACATGCCAGCGACAGCGGCCAGGTCGGCCACCGTGAGATCGCGCTGGAAGTACATGCGGATATAGTCCCTGACCTGCGCCATGCGCGCATCGGCGGCGAATACGCCGGCCCGGATAACCGGCGCCCCGGGACGCTCGCCATGGCGCGCCAGCATCGTTCCGAGAAACGCACGCAGCAGCGTTTCCGCCCGCAGCGACTCGGCTGGCGTTGCCAGCAAATTGCTGGACAGCCGCGCAAAGGTCGCCGCCATCCGGTGGTCGGTCACGCATGGCCGGGTGAAATACCGGCCATCGGCACGCTCGCCCTCGGGCGCGATGCAGCTTGCCACGAACGCATCCGGCACATACCAGATCGCATAACGGAACCCGTCGGCGGTGCCGGCGCTGCCATCATGGTCTTCATCCGGATTGAACAGGACCAGGTCGCCCACCTGGCTGTCGTACTGCGCGCCCTTGCAGCGAAAACGCTGCACCCCGGCGGTGGTGACGCCGATCGCGAAACCAGCGTGGCTGTGGCGCTCGAACGCGTGATCCGTGAAGCTTGCCTGCATCAGCGTGACGCCATTGGCCAGCGCCGAAAAGGTGGCATCGTTGACTGGCCGGGCGGGTGCAGTATGCATGCAACAATTGTACAAGACCCCTGCCCGCCCGCAGGCGCACCATGGCGTTTTCACTTTTTCACTGTAGGAGAACACATGAGCGCTGCAATCGACCTGGCCGGCAAGCTGGCCACCTTCACCGAAGCCTGGCAACCGCGCACGGTCAGCCTGTTCAACGGCCACGACGTCATGGTTGCCAAGTTGCGTGGCGACTACCACTGGCATGTGCACGACGATTCGGACGATTTTTTCCTGGTGCTCGCTGGCAGTCTCGAAATCGATCTCGACGACGGCACCACCGTGACGCTGGGGCCGGGCCAGTTGTACGTCGTACCGCAAGGCGTGCGGCACCGGCCCCGCGCGCCCCACGAAGCGCAGATCATGCTGATCGAGCGCACCGGCACGCCCAACAGTGGCGACCTCGCCACGGCGGCCCCGCGCCGGGTGATCTAGCGTCCTTACAGAACAGGCTGATTTTCTATTTTGTGTTAAAAATAAGGCAACTGAATCAATCTTGCATTCGGTTGAACAACGTATCGAACAACACAATTTACTTAGGACTAAACATGAAATCTACCAGCCTGCTCTCCTCCGCCCTGATTGGCGCCGTCGCCAGCGCCCGCTCGATGACCCCGATGGCCACGCTCGCCGCTGCACGCCTGGCCGGCCGTCAAACGTCGGGCAACCTCGTCCTGCTGGACCGCCCGCTGTTCAAGTACGGCGCACTGGCCATGGGTGCCGGTGAACTGTACGGCGACAAGATGAAGTCGGCGCCGGACCGCACCGTGTTCCTGGGCTTGCTGGCGCGCATTGCCAGCGCCGGCATTGCCGGTGCAGCGCTGGCGCCAGAGGGTCGTGAAAAGGCAGGCGCCGCAGTCGCGGTCGCAACCGCCGTACCGCTGGCGTATGCGACGCTGGCCGCCCGCAAGCAGGCGATGGCAAAGATCGGTCAGACCCGCAGCGGCCTGATCGAAGATGCGCTGATCGTCGCGGCCGGTGTTGCCGTCGTGGCGCTGGCAACGCGCGCTGCACGCGACTACTGATATACCCGGGCCGGCGTCAGCCGCCGGCCCGCTTGGCCCTGTGCCCCAGCTTTATCAGCGCATGCAGAACGGTGTCGCAGTGGTCACCCTGCACTTCGATCACGCCGTCCTTGACGGTGCCGCCGGCGCCGCAGGCCGTGCGTAACTGTTTGCCGAGCACGGCCAGGGCCATCGGGTCGAGCGCCACGCCCTTGACGAGCGTGACGCTCTTGCCGCCCCGCCCCTTGCTCTGTAGCGACACGCGCACATTGCCATCGCCGGCCGGCGCAGCGCTCGCAGCTGTCTTGCAGGTGCACTGCGACACAGGCTGGCGACAGGTCGGGCACATGCGACCCGTTTCGGTGGAATAGACGAGGCCGCCGTTCGAACTGCGCATCGTGATCAGTCCAGCCGCTTGAGACGCTGTCCCATGATGCCCCAACGGCAATCCACGCCATCGACCCGGCCGACCAGCGCCCAGCCGGTGCCGATCTTTTCGACGGTGACGCGGCTCTCGATTTCCTTGGCAAGCTTCTCGGCCCAGCCAGTGGCGGCGCCCTGCCCCTTGAACAGTTCTTTGCCGTCGTAAATCACGGTTGCATCGAAGACGGACATGGCGAATATGGTCATTGCTTCCTCTGGACTTCTGAACGAAAGCAGCATCCTACCACCCGGGATGACTCGCGCCATCACCGGGCAAATGCGTGTTACAGCGCTACCGAAGCCACCCGGCGTCGGCGAGCAACCAAAGGCAGCAGGCCGAGTGCAAATAATGCGAGCGTTGCTGGCTCGGGTACGGCAACACCGCTCTCGGCCGTAACGACACCTGCGACGACCATGTCGCCAGTAAAATCATTATGAGAGAAAAAGGATTCGAAACGTTCAGTCGATGTGGTGATTCCCACGGTTCCCCCCTCGACGAGAGCGCGATCAAAGATTAAATTCAGGTATCCCTGAAAGCTATTCAGAATAATGTTGAAGCCTGAATCCATGGACGCGTTTCCGGTGCCCAAAAATGCGGGGCCAAGATAGAACGAATTGTCGGTATTAAAATTCGTGGCAGGCCCATAGTTATTGGTCGGAACGGTAATGTTGTAGTTGATTGGCCGTGATGTCGAGGCATTCCAGTCAAACGACCCCGACATCATACCGCCGCCTGCCATCGTTACGCCGCTTAACGAGTAATGCAAGATGACGTCGGCCATTGCGACCGGAGCTGCCAAAAACAGCACAGATGCTACCAAGCCCCGAAGTGTGAGCGCTGCACCGATTTTCGTGATTATGTTGAACATATTGGTCTCCTAGTATAGTTTTCCAACTAAGAGCAATATCCATGCCAAAAACAATAATCTTTTGTAATCAGTTGGTTGTAACTTATAGTTATTAAATGGCCAATCTGGTGTAAAGAAAACCGTCAGAGAACGGTTATCCCGCTGAATTCCAAAACAAATCAGTACGCATATTGACGTTGGGTTCTACACGTCAGCGCAGCACGGCCAGCCTGACCTTTTTGCCTTTGCGGAAGGTATAGATCGTCATCGCGGCGTCACGCAAATCGCCCTTCGGATCGAAGGCAATGCTGCCAGTAACGCCCTCGTGCCTGATGGCGGCCAACGCCGGCAAAAACTTGGCTGGATCGCTGGAATTTGCGCTCTGCATCGCTTTCGCGAACACCATCACCGCATCGTAGGCATAGGGCGCGTAGGACTGCACCGGGAGCTTGTAGCGCTGCTGGTAACGCTGTGTGAATGCATTCAAGCCCGCTTCCTGCGCAGCGCCAACGCCGCCCGCCACGACGCAATACACCTTCTCGTCGACCAGCGCGTCGCCGGCCAGCAGCGGCATTTTTTCCGAGCAGACGCCGTCGCCCGAAATGAGCTTGGCGCGCAGCCCGAGCGCCTTCATCTGTTTGAGCATCGGACCGGCCACCGCGTCCATGCCGCCGTAAAAAATCACGTCCGGATCGCGCGCGCGGATCTGGGTCAGGATGGCGCTGAAGTCGGTGGCCTTGTCGGTCGTGAACTGGCGGCTGACCACGCTTGTGCCAGCCCCCGCCTTCTTGACGCCCTTGACGAATTCGTCCGCCAGCCCCTGGCCGAAGGCGGTGCGGTCGTCGATCACGGCAATCTTCCTGGCTTTCAGCGTGCCGAGCGTATAGGTGGCCAGCGTGCGGCCGATCAGGTTGTCGTTGGCAACGACGCGAAACGCCGTCTTGAAACCCTGGCTGGTGTAGACCGGCGTCGTGGCCGCCGGCGAAATCTGCGGAATGCCGGCGTTCGCGTAGATTTTCGAGGCCGGCACGGTCGTGCCTGAATTGAGGTGCCCCACGACCACGGCCACCTTCGCATCGACCAGCTTTTGCGCGACAGCCGTGCCGGTGCGGGGATCGGCGCCGTCGTCCTCGGGTTGCAAGACCCATTGGACCTTGCTGCCGCCAAGCACGATCCCCTTTACGTTGAGGTCATCGATCGCCATGCGGGCGCCGTTTTCGATGTCCTTGCCCGCATGGGCGCTGGGACCGGACAGCGGGGAGACCGTACCGATTTTGACTTGCACAACCTTGCCTGCAGGCTGGGCATGGGCAAGCGGTACGGCCGCAAGGACGAGCGAGGACGCAGCGGCGAAGACAAGAAAATGCATGACGGGCCTTATCGTGGTGCGCCTAGCGCTGCGGCGCCATCAGATCGAGCAGGATCGCCGTCTCGGCCTTGATGGTATTGGTGAGCGTCGGCTTCAGATCCGGCGCCCATTGCGGCGAATGGGTTCCTGGCAAGGGCTTGCCCGCCTTCTTCGCTGCCTCGAGGCGGCCGGCATCGACCGCGCCCACATGCAGCAGCAGCGCCTTGACGCCGGGCTGCTGGCCATACATGGCGAAGTCTTCGGACGTCATCTTGGCCGGCATTTCTTTCACAAAATCAGGGCCGACGGCCTGTTCGACCGCCTTGACGGCGCGCGCCACCAGCTGCGGATCGTTGACGACCGAGTCGGTGCCGGTCTTGACTTCCACCAGCGGCTCCTTCGGCGCGCCAGCGGCGAGCGCTTCGCCCTTGGCTTCACGAGCGATGCTGGCCAGCACGCGCTGGCGCACTTCGGGGCGGAACGTACGCACCGTCAGCGCCAGCTTGACCTGATCCGGCACGATATTGGCCTGCGTGCCGCCCTGGATGCTGCCGACCGTGATCACGACCGGGTCGAGCGGATTGTTTTCGCGCGAGATCAGGGTCTGCAGCGCCATCACCAGCCGCGCCGCCATCACCACCGGGTCACGCGTCTCGTGCGGGACGGCGCCATGACCGCCCTGCCCGAACATGGTGATGGTGACGGTATCGGCCGACGCGCGGAATGGCCCGGCATGCCACATGACCGTGCCCGACGCCATCGACGCGTCGTCGTGCATCGACAGCGCGTAGTCCGGTTTCGGGAAGCGCGTGAAGAGGCCGTCCTTGAGCATGGCGGCGGCGCCCGTCAACGCTTCTTCGGAAGGCTGCCCGATCAGCATCAGGGTGCCGCTCCACGCCTTGCGGTTCTCCGCCATCAGCTTTGCGGTGCCATACCAGGCAGCCATGTGCAGGTCGTGGCCGCAGGCGTGCGCCACCGGCACGGTGTCGCCGGCGGCATTTTTCGTCGTAACCTTGCTGGCAAACGGCAGGCCGGTCTTTTCCAGCACCGGCAGTGCATCCATCTCGGTGCGCAGCATCACCGTCGGCCCCGGACCATTCTTGAGAATCGCCACCACACCAGTGCCACCAACGCCGGTGGTCACCTCGAAGCCGAGCGCCTTGGCCCGTTCGGCCAGCTTGGCTGCGGTCTTGTGCTCTGCGAAGCCGAGTTCGGGATTGGCGTGCAGGTCGCGGTAGAAGGCTTCGAGCTTGGGAAAGTCGGCGGCCAGTTGCGTATCGAATGGCGCCGGAAGCGACGCGGCGTGCGCGCAGACCTGGGACAGTCCAGCCAGCAGGCTGGCGGCGAGGACGGTGTGACGGAAGGTACTGCGGAAGGTTCGTGAAAATGACATCGTGACTCGCTTCAAGAGTTGGGAAGAGGCAGTTCCAAATTCAATCTGACTGCGCGCTGGCGCGCACGAGGCTGGCGGCGCGCCACCGAACTCAGGCTTGTTCCTGCTGGAACTGGGTGCGCTGGGTCCCGATTTCCTGCATATAGCCTTCGAACTCGGCAGACGTCTCGATGCGTCGCACGACCTGGTCATTGCTGTCGTCAACCGTGAATACCCCGCCGCGTTCCAGTACGCCCAGAATGGCGGCCCGAACGTTTTCAAGCGACACATCACTGCCCGTCGTGGCCAATGCAGTCCAGGTATCCTGGTCGATCGATACATCGTGTTCAAGAAATTGCAGGTTGAATTTCATGGTGTTTTTATCTCGAAGGGAATGAGTTTTCAACATAACATGAACGCCGCAGCCGCGATTTTCCCCTGAATGCGGTGCAGCAGGCGGCAGCGGTGCTCAATCTGCGCTGTCCGGCTCAGGCCCGCGCGTCCTGCCCGCCGGCGGCTTGAGCTTGACCACCCGGCCGCTACGCGCCGATTCGTAGATCGCATCCATGATGCGCTGGTCCTGCAACCCCTCCTCGCCCGGCGTGTGCACGTCCTTGTTTTGCTGGATGCAGCTGGCGAAGTGGTCGATCATCAGCGTGAACTGGTTGGTCTTGCCGGCCGGGATCTCGGTAGTCTGATCCTTGCCGTCGACCACGCGCGTGATCCGCAGCTTGTTGCCGTGGTAGGCGTAGGCAGGATCCATGTCGGCCCATGCTTCAAACCCATTCAGGCGGAACATCTGCGACTTGTGCGCCGAATAGCTGGTGCTGCAGGTGGCCGAGAAACCGCTGGGAAAGCGCAGGACGAACTGGCACGATTCCTCGACTTCACGAAAGCGCGCATCGCCCGGCGTCGACCAGATGCTGCCGACTACCTCGGTCGGTTCTTCGCCACTGAGAAAGCGCGCGGCATTGATGCAATAGATACCGATGTCCGGCAGTGCGCCGCCGCCCGCCAGCGCCTTCTTGAGGCGCCAGTGCTGCGGGTCGCCCATATTCTGCGAGTTGACCGAGTTGAATTCCTTCAGCGCGCCCAGCTTGTTGTCGCCGACCATTTTGATCAGCGTGCGATCCAGCGCTTCGTACTGGCTGCGGTAGGCGATCATCAGCTGGCGCCCGGCCTTGCGGCAAGCATCGATCATCTGGCGGCACTCGGCGGCGCTGTTGGCCATCGGCTTTTCGCACAGTACGTGCTTGCCGGCACGCGCCGCGCGCACGGTGTACTCCGGGTGCATATTATTGGGCAGGGCGATGTAGACGCCCTTCACGTCGGCCATCTGGGCCAGCTTGTCGTAATCCTTGTAGTCGAGCACTGCGCTTTCGGGGATGTTGTACTGGCGCGCAACCTTCAGGCCCTTGTCGCGGTCCCCCGTGACCAGCGCCACGACTTTTGCATGCTTGCTTCGCTGGAAGGCGGGCAGCATCTCGTCGATGGCGATGCGACCCAGGCCTACCACGGCGACGCCTATGCGCTCATCCCACGAGTCACCTGGCGGCTCGGTCTTCTCGGGCTTTTCGGACTTGTCGAAGATGGGCGGAAAGCTGACCCGGTTCTGTTCGCTGGCCGCAGCCTGCAACGCCGGCGTGGACAGAGCGGCCATGGTACCGACATAGCGCAGAAAATCGCGGCGCGGCGGCTGATCGTGCTTCATGAGGATTCCTTTCGCGTAGAGGGAATGGATCCTCGCATGCGATTCGGAACAGCAGCGCTCGCTTGACGGGAAGAAAACGGATCGCGGCTGGATGAGCGTTGTCAGCGCACACCGACATCAGTCGTCGGGTGGTGCGCCCACGATGAGTATCTTTTGCAATGTCGCTTGCAGTGAAACCAATGAAAATGGTTTTTGAATGAACGCGTCGATCGGTGGCGCCGAATACTCGGGCAGCTCGACTGCCGCGGTCATGATCACTTTCAAGGAAGGCTGGATCTTTTTCGCATCGATCGCATAGCTCGGCTCACCGAGCAATGTGGCGCCCGGGCTGATCATCATCGCGTCAAACACCATTACCTCGAGCATTTTGAGGCCTCGTACGGGTGACGATGCGCCCAGCCCCGAGTGGCCCAGAGCCGTCACCAGATCGAGAATGGTCTCACGAATGAGAAGGTCTCGTTCGACGATCAAGATATAGCATCGCATGGATCGGCTTTCTTGATGAGTAGTAGTCGAGCTTACTCTCATGGCGCGCAAAAAAACGGCCGATCTCAGAATACAAGCAAGTTTTCCTTTCTGGCTGCGCCGTGCGGCCGGCAATAGCCCGCGTCCCGCGCCATCCCCACTGCGCGCCCGTCCGCCTCGATGGTCACGGTCACCGTGAACTGATCACCCCATTGCAGCTTGTAATAGCTGGCCCTGGGCCAGGGTGGCGGTGCAAAATCAAGGACGATGCGTGCGACGGTAATGTCCGTGAACGGGAATGCGAGCGCTCCGCCAGCGTTGCAAGGCGCCGGCAATAGCGCTCGAACACATCTGAACATTGCGCAGAAAAAGGCTGCGCGGATGACGTCAGCAAGTCCAGTACGACCATGCTCTGACCATGCTGGTCAGCCAGTGAACGCAGTTTGCCAATCGCCCAATAGCCGTCCAGGTCATTGTTGCGGCTAATGAATGACCCGCACAGACCATTGGCGATATTCGTCAGGCGTTTCTTTGCCGGCATCCGTGCACCCTTTCAGTTGGATCGAAGGGGCATCAGCTCACGGTCAGTTGTGAATGTACTTGGTAAAGACGTCGCTGAAATCGCGCTTGGTATAGGTATCGAGCATCGCGGTATTCAATGCCGTCAGCAATTCATCGAACTGGCTGACGAGGCCACCGGCACCCGGGGCAATATTGAGCTTGTGCACCGATGCAGTGGCGTCCAGCGTGCGCAATGCATTATTGCGGCACACCGCATCGCGTTGCTGGCGCTTGCCGATCGAGATCAAGGCTTTGTAAATGTCCTTGAGCTGTTCGATAAACGCTTTCTTGACGTCGATGGAGAACGGCGTGTCATCCAGACTGAATTTCAGCTCGATATCCATATCGAGCGTGCCGGCTGTTTCGATGGTCACGCCACTGATCTGGTGCGACGCGTAATCGTAGCGCTTGATCGCGCGTTTCGACGAGATGGCCGAGTCGCCGTCCACATGGATCAGGCCAAGATTGGTGAAGCAGTACTCGTCCTTCTTGCTTTTGATGAGAAAGAAGATCTGCTCGCCGTCTTCGTTGAACAGGTAGTCATCCGCATCGACATTGCCGTAGTCGGCCGGGCCGACAATGACGCCGATATCGCTGATGCCGAGTGCTTCTGCCGCCATACGCTTGAACATGATCGCCTTTCAGTGTTGGGAAAAAAGATACATTACCACCGTTTATTCGGGCACCCCAAGAATCACGCTCGACGCCTTGAACACGGCGGTTGCAGCGAGCCCTTCCGCCAGTCCCAGCGTATCGACACTCTCGTTTGTCACGGTCGCGGCAACCGTGCCGCCGCCGCCAAGCGCAATCACGACCTCGGCATTGACGGCGCCGCGCGTCAGGCGTGCAACGGTACCGGTCAGCTGATTGCGCGCCGACAGCCGCATGCCCTCGCCGGCCGTCATGACGATCACGGACGACGACTTGATCAGCGCAAACACTTGCCGGCCCGGCGCCAGCGCCAGGTTGTCGGCGCTCTCGCGCGTGACGATGGCGACAATCTTCTGTCCGCCCGCGATGGCGAGTTCGACCTCGTCATTGACGGCACCTGGCGCGACGCGCGTCACGGTGCCGAAGAACTGATTGCGTGCGCTCGTTCGCATCCTGAACCTCGAAAATAGTGCGGCATCGTCGGCCACGCCCTCTGACTGCCGATTGAGTCGTTCCAGAAAATCCTGGTGCAGTTGCTCGATCATGGTGAAGTTCTCGACCAGTTGCGCGCCGCGCGCCGTCAGCCGCGTGCCGCCACCGCCCTTGCCGCCGGTCGAGCGCTGCACGAGCGGCTCGCCGGCCAGGTTGTTCATCGTGTCGATCGCTTCCCACGCCGCCTTGTAGCTCAGGCCGACCTGTTTCGCGGCCGCCGTGATCGAACCGCATTGCGCGAGCGCTGCCAGCAAGCCTACCCGGTTCGTGCCGCCAAGCTGCTCGCCACCCACCGTCATCCAGACGGTGCCCTCAAGAGCGATGTGCCTGTCATCCATGTGCGCTCCAGAATCCGTTATATACTTTCGACTATAGCGCTTTTTATGATGTGGAGACGACATGAAACAACTTGCCAGTGTGTTTGCCGTGATGACCTGCCTGGGAACGGCCCATGCTGGCGAAGTCCAGGTGGCGGTGGCCGCCAATTTCGCCGGCCCGATGGAAAAGCTGGCCGCGCAATTCCAGAAGGACACGGGCCACAAGGCCATCGTCGCCAGCGGCGCCACCGGCAAATTCTACGCGCAGATCCGCAACGGGGCGCCGTTCGAGGTGCTGCTGTCGGCCGATGATGAAACGCCGGCGCGGCTGGAAGCGGAAGGCCAGGTCGTCGCCAAAAGCCGCTTCACCTATGCGGTCGGGCGCCTCGTGCTGTGGTCGGCCAAGGCCGACTACGTCGATGCAGCCGGCGCCGTGCTCAAGACCGGCACCTTCACGCACCTGGCCATCGCCAATCCGAAGACGGCCCCGTACGGCGCGGCGGCAGTCGCCGTCATCGACAAGCTGGGCCTGACCGCGCGCCTGCAACCACGCCTGGTCCAGGGCGAAAACATCGCGCAGGCCTTCCAGTTTGCCAGCACGGGCAACGCCGAACTGGGCTTCGTGGCACAGGCGCAGGTCTGGCGCGATGGCAAATTCACGGCCGGCTCGGGCTGGATCGTTCCCGCGACCATGCACGCGCCAATTCGCCAGGACGCCGCGCTGCTGACCCGCGGCGCGAAGAACCCGGCCGCGCAGGCGCTGCTGGACTATCTGCGCACCGACAAGGCCAAGGTGCTGATCCGCGCTTACGGCTACGAAGTCTAGGCACATGCTGGACGCGTCCGACTTCGCCGCGATCTGGCTGACGCTCAAGCTCGCGACCCTCGTCACGCTGCTGCTGCTGGTATTCGGCACGCCGCTGGCATGGTGGCTCGCGCGCACCCGCTCGCGCGCCAGGCGCGTCGTCGGCGCGCTCGTCGCCCTGCCCCTCGTGCTGCCGCCCACCGTGATCGGCTTTTACCTGCTGCTGGCGATGGGCCCGAACGGCCCGCTCGGGCAGCTGACCGGCGCGCTGGGCCTCGGTACACTCGCCTTCACCTTCACGGGCCTCGTGATCGCCTCGGTGTTCTATTCGCTGCCCTTTGTCGTGCAGCCCCTGCAGAATGCGTTCGAGGCCATCGGCGAACGCCCGCTCGAAGTGGCCGCCACGCTGCGCGCCGGGCCGTGGGACACGTTCTGGTCGGTCGTCGTGCCGCTGGCGCGCCCCGGCTTCGTCACCGGTGCGATCCTGGGCTTTGCCCACACGATCGGCGAATTCGGCGTCGTGCTCATGATCGGCGGCAACATCCCCGACAAGACGCGCGTCGTCTCCACGCAAATCTACGACCACGTCGAAGCGATGGAATACGCGCAGGCCCATTGGCTGGCCGGCGGCATGCTGGTGTTCAGCTTTATCGTGCTGCTCACCTTGTACACCCTGTATCCGCAGTCGATGCGGGGGGCGCAGCGATGACGCCCATCTCGCTCGCATGCCGGATCGACCGCGGCGCGTTCGAGCTCGAGGTCGACCTGGCCCTGCCCGGGCGCGGCGTGACCGCGCTGTTCGGCCATTCCGGCTCCGGCAAGACCACGCTGCTGCGCGTGCTGGCGGGCCTGGAACGCGTGGCCGGCGCCCGCGTCGCGCTGGGCGACGAGGTGTGGCAGGACGATGCGCGCAAGGTGTTCGTACCGACCCACGAACGCGGTATCGGCTACGTGTTCCAGGAAGCCAGCCTGTTCCCGCACCTCTCCGTGCGCGCCAATCTCGAGTTCGGACGCAAGCGCCTCAAACCCGCCGAGCGCCGCTTCGACCTGATGGCGGTGGCCGAACTGCTCGGCATCGAACGCCTGCTCGATGCCAGCCCCGCCACGCTGTCAGGCGGCGAACGCCAGCGCGCGGCGATTGCGCGCACGCTGCTTGCCTCGCCCCGCCTGCTGTTGATGGACGAGCCGCTCGCCGCGCTCGACATGCGGCGCAAACTCGAGATCCTGCCCTACTTGGAGCGCCTGCACGACGAACTGGCACTGCCGGTCGTGTATGTCAGCCACGCGGCCGACGAAGTGGCGCGCCTGGCCGATCACCTGGTGGTGCTGGAAGAAGGCCGGGTACTGGCCAGCGGTCCGTTGGCCGCGACGCTCGCGCGGCTGGACCTGGCGGCGAATTTTCAGGACGATGCCGGCGTGATGCTGGAAACGACGCTGCAAGCGCACGACGCCGATGGCCTGTCGCACCTGGCCTTTGCCGGCGGCGTGCTGCTGGTGGGCCAGCGCGACGTCGCCATCGGCACCCGCGTGCGCTGCCGCATCCATGCGCGCGATGTGAGCCTGGCGCTGGAACGGCCACGCGCCAGCAGTATCACCAACATCCTGCCCGCGCGGGTCGATGCGGTCGGCCCGAGCGGCGCGCCCGGCCAGGTGCTGGTGCGCTTGCTGGTCGGTGACACGGCGCTGCTGGCGCGGATCACCGAGCGTTCGCGGCGCGAACTGGCGATCGCGCCGGGCAGCGCCGTGTGGGCGCAGGTCAAGGCCGTGGCCTTGCTGGCCTGAGCCTGAACCAGGTTAGCCCCGCAGCGCCGCTTCCAGATCCGACAATTCGGCCGGCTTGACCAGGTGCGCATCGAACCCGGCCTCGTGCGCGCGGCGGCGGTCTTCCGGCGAGCCGTAGCCGGTATGCGCCACCAGCCGGATATGCGTCAGTTGCGGATTGCTCTTGATGCGGCGCGCCACCTGATAACCATCCACGCCCGGCAAGCCGATATCGAGCACGATCACGTGCGGCTCGTGGCGCGCGGCCAGTTCTTCGATCTCGTTGGCGTCGGCCGTGGTGTGCGCCTCGTAGCCCATCTCGGCCAGCAAAAAGCCCATCATCTCCATCGCATCGACGTTGTCGTCCACCAGCAGCACGCGCATGCCGCCGCTCTGCGCTTCAGGCGCGGACGAAAGCGTCGTCGCATCGTCCGCGCCGGCGCCGACATGCAGCAGCGGCAGGTCGACAGTGAACGTGCTGCCAAGGCCGATGCCGTCGCTGGTGGCCGACAGGTGACCGCCATGCAGTTCCAGCAGGTGCGACACCAGCGACAGGCCGATGCCCAGGCCTTCCGGCGCGCGGTCGGGCGGCACCTCGACCTGGGTAAACATGCCGAAGATGCGCGGCAGGTTGTCCCTGGCGATGCCGATGCCGTTGTCGCGCACCGAAATGCACACGCGCGCACTGTCGGTGATGCGCACGGCCAGATGGATTTCGCCACCGGTGGGCGTGAACTTGGCCGCGTTGTGCAGCAGGTTGCCGACCGACTGGGCCAGGCGCACCGGGTCGCCCGAGACCCAGATCTGGTGGTCCGGCTGCTCGACGCTCAGGTGGTGGCCGCGCGCGTTGATCAAAGGCGCTGCCGTCTCGATGGCCTGGGCGATCACGCCGTTGATGTCGACTTCTTCATTGCGCAGCACGATTTTTCCTTCGGAGATGCGGGCCACGTCCAGCAGGTCGTCGACCAGATGCGCCAGATGATCGACCTGGCGCGTGATCACGTCGCGTGCATGCGCCTGGCGCTCGGCCGACCCTTCGCCGATGGCGCCCAGCAGCGCGGCCGCGTTGCGGATCGGGCTCAGGGGGTTGCGCAGCTCGTGCGCCAGCGTCGCCAAAAACTGGTTCTTGTTACTGTCGGCGGCGCGCAGCAGCGCTTCCATTTCGCGCCGGCCCGTGATGTCGCTGGTCACGCGCGCTACCCGCACCACCTGGCCGCGCGCATCGCGCACCGGGAACACGCGGTCGCGCACCCAGCGCACCTGGCCGTCGGCGCCGGCGATGCGGAACTCGTCGTCGTAATGGGCTTCGAACGCCACGCGTTCCCAGCGCGCAGCCATGCGTGCGCGGTCGTCCTGGTGCACGGCGGCCAGCCAGTCGTCGGGCTGCTGGCCCAGCGCCTCGGCGCTGCGGCCCCACACGGTGGCGTAGGCCGGGCTGACATAGACCACCTCGCGCGCCGGCACCGAGAACATCCAGAACACGTCGTCGATATTGTCGGTCAGCTGGCGGAAGCGCTCTTCGCTGTCGCGAAGATCGACCTGGATCTGGCGCATGCGCAGCAGCGCGTTGACGTTGGCAATCAGCTCATCGGCCTCGATCGGCGCGGCCAGATAGTTGTCGGCGCCGCCTTCCAGGCCGCGGATCTTGTCGGCCCGGCCCGTCAGTGCGGCCGATGTCTGCAGCACCAGCACCGTGCTGATGTCCGATTCGGCCTTGATACGGCGGCACACTTCGATGCCGTTGATGTCGGGCAGCTTCACATCGAGCAGCACCAGCGCCGGCAAGGTCTTGCGAACGATCTCCAGCGCGTCGGTGCCGTTGGCCGCCTCCAGCACCTCGAAGCCTGCGCTTTGCAGGATGCGGGTCTTGGCGTAGCGCGCGCCGTCGTTGTCGTCAACGTTGAGAATCTGGGTCGGATGGGAGTTCATGATCCTGTGGGGTCAAATGCTGGTGACGTCGGCGCCAGGCTGCGCGGCAGGGTCAGGGTGAAGGTCGAACCGACACCGACGGTGCTGGCCACATCGACCCGCCCGCCGAGCAGTTCGGCCAGCTTGCGGCACAGGGGCAGACCGAGACCGGTGCCCTTGCTGCGCCGTTGCAGCGGATGCTCGATCTGGCTGAATTCTTCGAAAATGAGTTGCAGGTTCTCGTGGCTGATGCCGATGCCCGTGTCGGCCACGGCAAATGCGATCGTGTCGGCTTCGGGATCGTGCGCGGCGTACACCAGCACCGACCCCTGCTCGGTAAATTTCAGGGCGTTCGAAATGAAGTTGCGCAGGATCTGCGAAATCTTGCCTTCGTCCGAGAGCAAGGGCGCGTGCACGCCGGAGGGCTCGAACACCAGCTCGACGCGGCCCTCGTCCACCAGCGGGCGCAGCATGCCCTTGAGCGCACGGAACAGGTTCTCGACCACCACCGGCTCGACCTGTACCTGCACCCGCCCTGCCTCGATCTTGGCCAGGTCGAGCAAGTCATTCACCAGCTCGGACAAGTCATTGGCCGCGGTGGCGATGAAGCTTACCTGGCGCTCCTGTTCTTCGGTCAGATCGCCATCCATCCGGTTGAGCAGCAACTGGGCCAGCGCCCGGATCGACGACAGCGGCGTGCGCAGTTCGTGGCTCGTGTTGGACAGGAAGCGCGACTTCATCTCGTCGGCGCGGCGCAGGCGCTCGGCCTTGTCTTCGATCTCGGCGTACAGCGCGACGATGCCGCGGTTGGTGTCCTCCAGCTCGCGCGTGAGCGAGATCAGGTCTTCCTGGCGCTCGCGCAGCTCGGCCAGTGTCGAGAGCAGCTCCTGGTTCTGCAACTGCAGTTCGTGCACCGCATTGGCGTCGGGGCTGTCGGCCAGGCGCGCGCCGATTTCAGCCAGGCGCGCCGGCGTGATGCGCTCGTGCGCCGGCAGCACCTTGCGAACCGTGACCCTGGTCGCGCCGGTTTCGCCCGGATCGACTTCGCACGCGTCCATCAGACGATGGGCGGTGACGATCGCCAGGTCGCGCAGCGATTCGGTCCCGATCTCGCGGCCCGCCGGGTCGCCGGCATCGGCGCTGCGGGGCTGCCCGGCGCTGATCAGGATTTCGAGATGCTGGCGCCCGTCGCGTTCGCATAGCTGGAACACGGCGCGCCCGCCGGGCCCCTGGTAGCTGGCGCCGCGCGCGACTTCGGACACCGCCGTGCCAACCCGTACCTGGTCCTGCTGCGAGAGTCCCAGCATGGCCGAAATCTGGCGTGCGCGCTGGCGCACCAGCACCACATCCTGCTCGCGGTCCAGGCCGACGCTGAGGATGCGCATGGCGGTCATGCTAGGCCTGCTACCCGGCGCACGACGACGACCATCGCGTCGTCGCGCCCGCGCATGAAGTCGCGCATCAGCACAGCCGCAATCAGCGCCGGTGCGCGCCCGTGCAGGCCCGGATACTTTTGCAGATCCCATTGGGTCTGGATGCCGTCCGAGCACAGGATGCACAGCGCGCCGGCCGGAAACGGCACGGCAAACTCCTGCACCTTGCGGATGTTGGCGCCGACGATGCCGTTGTGCGAGACCAGCGCGCGCCGGTCGTCGTCGATCACGACGCCGGCGATATTGCCCACACCGGCAAACGTCAGTTCATCGTTGAAGAAATCGATGCGCGCCGCCGCCAGCGCCGCGCCGCGCGTGCCGCGCAGCGCCTCGTGCGCTGCGTGCACCATTTCGCCGGCCCCGACCGGACCGCGCCCGGCCAGTGCATCGATCGCCGCGTTCGTGGCGGCCGCCGCGTTCGGGCCGTGGCCCAGGCCATCGCATGCCAGGATGGTGGCGCCGTCGTCGCCGCACGAAACGGCCCAGCCGTCGCCACATTCGTCTTCGCCGGCAATCGGTGTCCACAGCGCGCCGACTTCCACGCCGCTGGGGTGCGGGGCCGGTTCGTCGCGCCACAGGCGCATGAAGAACGCGGCGCCCTCGCCGCGCTTTGTGTACACGTCGAATTCGTCGGACAGGCGCAGCAGCGCGCCCAGGCCGGTGCCGGCGGTACCGGCGCTCGAGACGCCGTCGAGCAGGCAGTTGTCGATGTCGGCGATGCCGGGGCCCTTGTCGAGCGCCAGCACATCGACGCCGATGCCGGCCGGCGACTGCGCCGGGCCAACGTGCATGGCGCCTTCGCCGGCGTGCTTGAGGATATTGGTGGCCGCTTCGGTGATGATCAGGGCCAGTTGGCCGGCCTTGACTTCATTAAAGCCCAGCGAGTCGGCCACCTTCTGGCCGGCGCGGCGCACGGCCGCGACATCGCTGGCATGGGTGAGGTTGAAGACGAAGTGCGACGACTGAGAACTGATCAGCGTTTCCATTTGATAATCAGCACCGCGGTGCCCTCCTTCGGACGGCTGTCGATGTCGAATTCGTCGACCAGCCGCTTGGAGCCGCCCAGGCCGAGGCCCAGGCCGCCGCCGGTGGTGAAACCGTCACGCAGTGCGCTCTCGATGTTCGGGATGCCCTGGCCGTCGTCGATGAACAACAGACCGACGCCAAGGCGTGCGCCATCGTCGAAGGCATCGAGATGCACTTCGCCGCCGCCGCCGTATTTGATGGTATTGCGTGCCAGTTCGCTTGCCGCCGTCACCAGCTTGGTCTGGTCGATCAGCGACAGGCCGATCGCCACCGCGCGTTCGCGCACCTGCTTGCGCACGCCCACCACGTCTTCATCCGTACGCAAGCGCAAGGTCACGCGGGCGGTGCGCTGCGCGCAGCGGTGCTCCAGCAACGGCGTCTCGAACAGGACCGTCCGGGTTTGCGCGTCGACCATTATCGATAGCTCTTTCCGAGCAGCGCCATGCCCTTCTCGACATTGAGCGCCGTTTGCACGCCATGCAGTGTCAAGCCGAGTTCGACGAGCGTGATCGCCACCGCCGGCTGCATGCCTACCACCACGGTGCGCGCGTCGAGCACGCGCGCCATGGCGGCGGTGTTGCTGATCATGCGGCCAATGAACGAATCGACCAGGTCGAGCGCCGAGATGTCGATCAGGACGCCTTTGGCACTGTCGCTGACAATGCGCTGGGTCAGGTCATCCTGCAGCTGCATCGCCAGGCGATCGTGCATGTCGACCTGGATCGTCACGAGCAGCAGGTCACCCATGCGCAGGATCGGGATACGTTCCATAGCGATCGCCTCAGGCTGCGTTCTTGATCATGATCGACGCGCCGGTGCGCTCGAGCGCGACCAGGAAGGCATCGGCCAGCGTGGCCTTGGTGATCACGTCTTCCAGGTTCACGCCCAGGTGCACGATGGTTTGCGCGATCTGCGGACGGATGCCGCTGATGATGCAGTCGGCGCCCATCAGACGCGCGGCGGCGATCGTTTTCATCAGGTGCTGGGCGACCAGCGTATCGACCGTTGGCACGCCGGTGATGTCGATGATGGCGATCATGGCGCCCGTGTCGACGATCTTTTGCAGGATGTTTTCCATCACCACCTGGGTGCGGGCCGAATCGAGGGTGCCGATCAGCGGCAGCGCCAGGATGCCGTTCCACAGCTTGACCACCGGCGTGGACAGCTCGAGCAGCTCCTGCTGCTGGCGCACGATGATCTGGTCCTTCGTTTTTTGGAACACTTCGATCGTAAACAGGCCCAGCTTGTCGATCAGCGTGTTGACGGTCCAGGATGCCGTCGCCAGGCCATCGGCATCGGTTTCGAACGCGTCGCGCAGGCGCGCGAACAGCGGCTGCTTGAGCGAGAACACGAGCGTTGCCGTCTCGGCCGGGGTGGAGCCGGCCTTGGCACGGGTGGCCGAGATTTCGCTGAGCAGATCGCGCACTTCGTCCCACGAGCGGTGCTCGATGTTCTCGAGTTCACCGCTGCGGGTCGCGACAGCGAACGCTTTGAGCAACTGCTGGCAATGCGCGCGCAACTGCTCGCGCGCCGCGCCGCTGCTGCGCACCGTGATCGACTCCAGCTGGGCCAGCCATTCTGCGCCAATCCCCGATTCTTCTGCAAGAATCGCCTGGCTGATCCGGTCCGCATAATCGTTCATGCTCATCTGTCGTATCCTCAAATATTAAGTGGCGCAGCACAATGTTCCATCAATCCTGGACTGATTTTGCAGGGTGCTCGTAAGTATCCAACTATACCATTTCCGATGTAGACAATCGGCGTTGTTCTGTTGGCTAGAGGATATTTTTGTGCACCCCGCGTGCACCTGCGCGGTGCGCCCATTCATACAGCACCGGCAGCAATAACAAGGTCAGCACGGTCGACGACAGCACCCCGCCGATGACCACCGTGGCGAGCGGGCGCTGGACCTCGGCGCCGGTGCCGGTCGCCAGCGCCATCGGCACGAAACCGAGCGACGCGACCAGCGCCGTCATCAGCACCGGCCGCAGGCGCGCCAGGGCGCCATCGCGCACCGCCTCGGGCAGCAGCATCCCCTCCTCGCGCAGGCTGCGGATGAACGCGATCAGCACCAGGCCATTGAGCACCGCCACACCCGAGAGCGCGATGAAGCCCACCGCCGCCGACATCGACAGCGGGATGCCGCGCACCCACAGCGCGGCCACGCCGCCGGCCAACGCGAACGGAATCCCGGTGAACACCAGCAAGCCATCGCGCAGGTTGTTGAAGACCAGGTAGAGCAGCACGAACACCAGCAGCAGCGAGGCCGGCACGATCAGGCGCAGGCGCTCGGCGGCCGTCGTCAGGTGCTCGAACTGGCCGCCCCAGGCTGTCCAGTAGCCGGGCGCAATGCGAACATTCTGCGCGATGCGCGCCTGCGCCGCCGCGACGAACGAGCCGATGTCGCGTCCGCGCACGTTGGCGGTGATGACCACGCGGCGCTTGCCCTCTTCGCGACTGAGCTGGTTCGGGCCAGGCGCGACGTCGAAGGTGGCGATTTCGCCCAGCGTGATGAAGCTGTGCCCGCCCTCCTTCGTGCCAGGTAACGCCACCGGCAACCGGCGTAGCGCGTCGATGTCGGCGCGCATGTCTTCCGGCAGGCGCACGACGATGTCGAAGCGGCGGTCGCCCTCGAACAGCGTGCCGGCCACGCGCCCGGCGGTGGCGGTCGCGATCATTTCCTGCACGTCGCCGATGTTCAGGCCCATGCGCGCGGCGCGCTCGCGGTCGACCCGGATCTGCAGGATCGGCAGGCCGGACGTCGCCTCGACCTGGACCTCGGCCGCGCCAGGCACCGTGCGCAGGCTGGCCGCGATCTGGCCCGCAGTCGCTTCCAGCACCGCCAGGTCGTCGCCAAACAGCTTGACGGCGACGTCGCTGCGCACGCCCGAGATCAGTTCGTTCACGCGCAGCTGGATCGGCTGACTGAATTCGTAGCTGTTGCCAGGCAGGCGTTCGAGCGCCGTGCGGATCGCACTTTGCACGGCGGCGCGCGAGCGCTTCGGTTTGGGCCACGCGGATTCGGGCTTGAAAATGATGTAGCTGTCGGCCACGCTGGGCGGCATCGGGTCGGACGCGATTTCGGCCGTGCCGATGCGGGCGAACACACGCGCGATCTCGGGCACCTCGCGCATCAGCGTCGTCTCGATCTGCTGCTGCATCTTGACCGACTGGGTCAGGCTCGTGCCCGGCACGCGCACCGTCAGCACGGCCATGTCGCCTTCGTCGAGATTCGGCGCAAACTCCAGGCCCAGGCGTGTGGCCATCAGCACCGCCAGAGCGATCACCAGGCCGGCGAACACCATCACCACGGCGCGGTTGGCCAGCGCATAGTCGAGCGCCGGCGCATACCAGCGGCGCGCGGCCAGCATGACGCGGCTGTCCTTTTCGTCGACCTTGCGGCCGATGAACAGCGCCACAGCGGCCGGCACGAACGTCACCGACAGGATCATCGCGCCCAGCAGCGCGAACACCACCGTAAACGCCATTGGGTGGAACATCTTGCCCTCGATGCCGGTGAGCGCAAAGATCGGCAGGTAAACGATCATGATGATCAGCTGCCCGTAGATCAGGGGCCGCCTGGCTTCACGCGCGGCCGCGAAGACTTCGGCAAAGCGCTCTTCGCGCGTGAGCAGGCGCCCCATCCGGTGCTGGGCGCCGGCCAGCCGGCGCACGCAGTTCTCGACGATGACGACGGCGCCGTCGACGATGATGCCGAAGTCCAGTGCACCCAGGCTGAGCAGGTTGGCACTGACGCCGCCGGCCACCATGCCGGAGAAGGTAAACAGCATCGCCAGTGGAATCACCAGCGCGGTCAGCAGCGCCGCGCGCAGATTCCCGAGGAAGAAAAACAGCACGGCAATGACGAGGATCGCGCCCTCGACGAGGTTCTTGCGCACGGTGGCAATCGCCTTTTCGACCAGCACCGTGCGGTCGTAGACGGTGACCGCCTTGACGCCCTTGGGCAGGCTGCGGTTGATCTCGAGCATGCGCGCATCGACCGCCTGCGCCACCTTGCGGCTGTTCTCGCCGATCAGCATGACCACGGTGCCCAGCACCACCTCGACGCCGTTCTCGGTGGCCGCGCCCGTGCGCAGCTCGCGCCCGATGCCCACTTCGGCGACGTCGCGCACGCGCACCGGGATGCCGTTGACACTGGTGACGACGATATTGCCGATGTCGTCGATCGACGCAGCCTGGCCCGGCGCGCGCACCAGGTACTGCTCGCCCTCGCGTTCGATGTAGCCGGCGCCGACATTGCTGTTGTTGCGATCGAGCGCGTGCACGACGTCGACCAGTTCCAGCCCGTACGACGACAGTGTCGCCGTGTTCGGTGCCACCAGGTATTCCTTGTCGAAGCCGCCAATGGAGTTGATGTCGGTAACACCCGGCACCGTGCGCAGTTGCGGCTTGATGATCCAGTCCTGGATCTCGCGCAGGTCGGTCGGTGTGTAGGGCGTGCCATCAGGCTTCTTCGCCCCCGGCTCGCTCTCGACAGTCCACTGGTAGATTTCGCTCAGGCCCGTCGCGATCGGGCCCAGCGCCGGCACCACGCCGGCCGGCAGGTTTTCGCGCGCATCCTGCAGGCGCTGGCTCACGAGCTGGCGCGCAAAGTGGATGTTGGTGCCCTCGTCGAACACCACCGTCACCTGCGACAGGCCGTAGCGCGACAGCGAGCGGTAGGTTTCCAGGTGCGGCAGCCCGGCCAGCACCGCCTCGACCGGATAGGTGATGCGCTGCTCGACCTCGAGCGGCGAGTAGCCCGGCACCGCCGTGTTGATCTGCACCTGGACGTTGGTCACGTCGGGCACGGCGTCGATCGGCAGGCGGCCGTAGTTGTAGATGCCGATGGCGGCCATCGCCAGCACGGCCAGCAGCACCAGCCAGCGCCGCTCGATACTGAGCGCGATGAGACGGTCGAACCAGGTGGAAGCTTGCAGGTCAGTGTTCATGGCTGGCCTCACCCTTGCCCTGTTCGGCCTTGATCGTGAAGCTGCCGCCGGCGGCGTAGGTGTCGCCCGGACTCAGGCCGGCTGTGATCTCGATGAAGCGTGCATCCGCGCGCCCGGTGCTGACGGGCTGCGCGATGAAACCTTCCTTGACGCGCTTGTAGACCACTTGGAGTGTATCGACAGTCTGGATCGCTTCGCGCGCGACGGCCACCGGCACGTCGCTCGAACCGGTCACGATGTCGACGTTCACGGCCAGGCCTGGCCGCCAGGCGGCGCCCGGATTGGCCAGCACCACGCGCGCCTTGGCCGAGCGCGACGCCTCGCCCACCAGCGAACTGACGAAGCTCACCTTGCCGGGCGCGGTCGTGCTTGATGCAATCGAGCGGATCACGGCGGTCGTGCCGACGCGCACGATGTCGAGGTCGCGCGCCGGCACCACCACATCGGCCCACACGGTCGACAAATCCGTCAGCGTGAACACGCGCGTATCGGCGCCGACCACTTCGCCCAGCGTGATGTGCTTTTCGACGATGATGCCGTCGAACGGCGCGCGGATGGCGAGCAGGTTCGCGCCGCCATCACCACTACCACCGCCCGCGCCGAGCGCCTGCAACTGCTGGCGCACGGTGTCGCGCGCGACTTCGGCCTCGGTCAGTTCCTGCTCGGCTTTCAGCAGATCCTGACGCGCCGTGATCTTTTCTTCCCACAGCGTGCGCTCGGTCGCAACAATCCTGCGCGCATAGTCGACGCGCTTCTGCGCCGCCGTCAGCGCGCCACGCTGGCCGGCAATGTCGGCACTGGCGATGCTGGCCAGTACCTGGTCCTTGCGCACCTGCTGGCCCAGGTCGGCGCTGACGTCGCGCACCGACCCGGCCGCGCGTGGCGTGACGTGGGCGGTACGGTCTTCGTTCAGTGCGATCTGGCCCGGCATGCGGATGAAGGTGTCCAGGTGCTTCGGGCCGGCCGTGGCAACCGTGATGCCGGCCACCGTGATCTGGTTGGGCGTGAAGTGAATGACGCCATCGTCGGCGTGCGCGGCTTCTTTTTCTTCGGCGTGTTCGGCCGGTTCTTCAGTGGCCGGCTGCGCGCGGTCGCGCAGCAAAACGAAGGCGGCCAGCGCCAGCGCGATGGCCAGCATGATAACGATGATGCGGGTTTGCTGCTTGTTCATGGATTCTCCTGCACGGCTGCTTGTCCCAGCAGGCGTGCGATATCGGCCTGCGCGCGATGGCTCTCGGCGACGGCATTGAGGTATTGGTAGGTGGATTGCGCCAGCACGCGCTGGGCGTCGAGCACGTCGATGAGGCCGAACTTGCCGAGCTCGAAACCGCGGCTGGCAGCGCGCTGCGCATCCTGCGCACCGGGCAAAATCTCGGTGGCGATCAGCGCGCATTCGGCCAGCGCTGTAGCAAGGCGCGCATGGGCCTGACCCAGTTCCGCGCGCAGGCGTGCACCTTGCGCAGCCTGTTCGTCCTGCGCCTTGTCGACGCGGCGCAGCGCATCGAGAACGGCGCCGTCGTTGCGATTGAACAGCGGCAGCGGCACCGACAGGCCCAGCACCGTTCTGTTGCGGGCATCCGGCCCTTCACGCTGCGCGCCGACGATCACGTTGACGTCCGGCGTGCGGCGCGCCTGTTCGAGGCGCACCAGCGCCTGCCTGTGCATCAGGTTCGCGCCGGCCTGGCGCATGCCGGGTGCGGTGTCCAATTGCGCCAGCAAGCGGTCCAGCGACGGCAGCGCGGGCAGCGTCACGGCGTGCGGTTCGACGACCACGAGCCCGCGCGCCTCACCCGCCCACAGCGCCGCGAGCTGGAACCGCGCGGCTTCCAGCGCGCGCGCCGCCTGCAGCGCCTCGATGCGCGCTCCCCCCTGCGCCACGCGGGCGCGGGTCTGCTCGACGGGCGACAAGGTGCCGGCGTCAACCCGCTTGCCGGCAGCGTCCAGCGCACGGCCCGCGAGATGTACCAGTTCCTGCGCCATGCGCTCGCGCGCCAGCGCGGCCACGACGTCGTGGAATGCAGCAATCACATCGGCGCGCACGCGCGCCTGTTCGGCGTTCAGCGCCAGCGCCGCCAGCTGGCCTTCCTGGCGCGCCGCATCGATGCGCGCAGCGCGCTTGCCACCCAGTTCCACCGGAATGGTCAGGAGCGCCGTGAGCGTGCGGTTGTCGCTGCGCTCGCCCTCGCGCAGCAGCTCGAGTTCGGGATTGGGCCGCGCTCCGGCTTGGGCCAGTGCGCCCTGTTGCGCGGCGACTTCCTGGCCGGCCGCGCGCAGCGCCGGGTTGTAACGCAGGGCCAGCCCGATGGCGGCGTCGAGCGTCAAGGGCTGCGCGGCCAGGGCCGCGGGCGGCAGACAGGCGGACGCAACGGCGAACGCGAACGCCGCCAGATACGGTGTCAAACGATGTTTCATGATGGTGCTCCGAACGAGTGAATGTTCGGCGAAGGCAATCGGGCGGCCGCACGTGGCGGGCCGGCGATGGAGGTTCGCCGCGCTAGATGCGCAGCAGGCGGTCGGGTGGCGGAATCAGGTCGGGCACGTGCGAGACGTAGCGCCGTGTTTCGCCGCGCAGGTGCGGCGCCCCCTTGGGCAGGGGCAGATTGGGTTGTGACGACAGCACCGCACTGGCCGACAGGTGGTGGCAGGCGTCGCAGTCGTTGCAGGGGTCGGACGGGCTGGCGTCATCCTGGCTTGACACCGAAGACGACGACGACGACGCGGTCGAGGAAGCATGCTTGTGGGTGTGGTGGCCCGGGTGCATGGTCTTTTCATTGTGCGTGCAATACGCAGCACCCGCCGCCCAGGCAGCCTGGAAAGGCATGGCGAACAGCAGCAGGATGAGGAAAAGACGGCGCATTGGTGTATTAAATACCCTGTAGCCGCTGGAGGGTCAAGCACTATCGACGGCCCGACGTCCGGCGTCCCGTTTTTGGCCCGCTTCCGGCTGGAAGACTTCCTGCAGCACATCGATGAAGACGCGCAATGCGGCAGGCACATGGCGGTGGCCGGGATAGTACAAGGCCAGCTCGCTCGACGGTGCGCACCAGTCTTGCAGCAGGGGCACCAGGCGGCCAGCGGCCAGATGGTCGCGCGCGCTGGTGTCGGGCACGTAGGCGATGCCCTGCCCGGCCAGCGCCGCGTCGACCATCAGGCCGACCTGGTTCAGGATGAGCGTGCCCGGCACGTCGAGCGCCATCGCCTGGCCGTGGCGCGTGAACTCCCAGCGGTAGATCTTCCCGCTTTGCATGCGCATGCGGATGCAACGGTGGCCCAGCAGGTCGTCCGGGACGGCAGGCACGCCATGCACCTTCAGGTAGGCGGGCGAGGCCATCGGCATGAAACGCACCGGCGCACCGAAGCGCGCCAGGTGCATGTCCTGCGGCACCGCCTCGGCCAGGCGCACGCCGGCGTCGAAGCCGTCGGCGACGATGTCCACCAAGCCATTGTCGACGAACAGGTCGAGTGCAACGGCCGGGTAGCGCGCCTGGAACACGGGCACCGCATGCTGCAGCAGCCAGTGCGCGGTCGGCTCGGCCGTGTTGATGCGCAGCAGGCCGCCCGGCTGCTGGCCGACACTGTTCACGTCTTCGCAGGCCGCGCCCAGTTCGCGCAGGATTGGCTCGATGCGGCGCAGGAACCCCTCGCCTGCCTCGGTCGGCGCGACGCTGCGCGTGGTGCGGTGGAGCAGGCGCACGCCAAGCTTTTCTTCCATCACCCGCATCATGTGGCTCAGCGTCGACGGAGATACACCCAGTTCATCGGCTGCCTTGCGAAAGCTGCGGCGGTTGGCGATGGCGACAAAGGCGCGCAGATCATCGAGGTCGGGCTGTGGCATTGCTGGCGATCCTTCATTAATACATGCGAGATTCATCCGATGATAGCAGCAGATTAGTTCGCTATCGTGGTGTCTTCATTTACCCCGACAGGAGAACAGCATGCAACGCACCTGGTTCATCACCGGCACGTCCAGCGGCTTTGGCCGCATCATGACCGAACAACTGCTGGCGCGCGGCGACCGCGTCGCGGCCACCCTGCGTACGCCGTCAGCGCTGGCCGACCTGCAGGCGCGCTATCCATCGCAGCTATGGGTCGCCCAATTGGATGTCACTGACGATGCGGCGATCGATGCCGTGCTGGCGCGCGCCTTCACCGAATTGGGACGGATCGACGTCATCGTCAGCAATGCCGCTTACGGGCTGTTCGGCGCAGCCGAAGAACTCACCAGCGCACAGGTGCGGCGCCAGCTCGATACCAATCTGCTGGGGTCGATCCAGCTCATCCGCAGCGCCCTGCCCTTGCTGCGCAAGCAGGGCGGTGGCCGCGTGATCCAGGTGTCGTCCGAGGGCGGGCAGATCGCCTACCCGAACTTCAGCGTGTATCACGCGACCAAGTGGGGCATCGAAGGCTTTGTCGAAGCGGTCGCGCAAGAGGTCGCGCCGTTCGGCATCGAATTCACACTGGCCGAGCCGGGGCCGACGCCCACCAATTTTGCGGCTGGAATGGATACCGCGCCGGCCATGGCGGACTACGACGCAACGCCATCGGGCGCGGTGCGGCGCGCGCTGGCCGACGGCAGCTTCAAATTGAGCGGCGATCCGGTGCAGATGGTGCACTCCATGATCGATTCGGCCGACCAGTCGCCGGCGCCACGCCGCATCGCGCTGGGGTCGACCGCCTACCGGTCGATCCACGCCGCGCTGACGGACCGGTTGGGCAGGCTCGAAGCCCAACAGGCCATCGCGCTGAACGCGGACCTGAAAACGTGACGAATGCTTCGCCGGGCTAATCCACCAGCAGGCCGGCGCGGGGTTGGGGAGCCGTCTGCGCTTCCTGCGCACCGCTGCGCGCAGGCACCGGCACATCGAACTGATAATCGGCCGCGGCATGCACTTCCCAGCCGCCGTCGCCCGTCAGCCACAGCACGTGGGTATGGTGGCGCAGCACGCCGGCGCGGTGCGCGACGCTGACCAGCGTCGTGCCCTTGTCGCGCAGGCGCTTGTACAGCGACGATTCATTGGCAGAGTCTAACGCGCTGGTGGCTTCGTCCAGGATCACGATGGCCGGCTCGTGCACCAGCACGCGGCCGAATGCCAGGCGCTGCTGCTCCCCGATCGACAGCAGCTTTTCCCAGTCGAGCGTGGCGTCGAGGCCCCCGACGCGTTCGGCCAGATATGGCAGGTGCACTTGCTCGAGAATTGCGGTCAACTGCTCGTCGCTCAGCGACGTGCGGGTGCTTGGATAAATGAGCTGGCTGCGCAGCGTGCCTGGCTGCAGATACGGCTGTTGCGGCAGGAAGAAGAAATCCTCGCGCGGCGGATGGTGAATCACCCCACTACCCTTGTGCCAGAGCCCGGCAATGGCGCGCAGCAGCGAACTCTTGCCGCAGCCGCTGTCGCCATTGATCAGCAACGCGTCGCCGGGGTTCAGCGACAGCGTCAAGTCCTTGATCAGTACGCGGTCGGACTGCGGCGGACACAGGGTCAGCGACTCGAGTGCGAGGCGGTCGCCAGGCGTGCGCGTGATGCGCGCCTGCGTGTCGCACGGATTGCCAGCCGGCGGCTCGGGCATTACATGCATCGACAAGGTCTGCAGGCGGCCAATGCCGGCGACGAAGCGGCTCAGGCTTTCGAAGTTGTCAACGATGACGCCCACCGCCGTCAGCACCGCCGTGAAGGCGCCAGCCGCCTGCACCGCACGCCCCACTTCGAGCTCGCCCGACAGGACGGCATCGGCCAGGATCACGAACGGCAGCACCAGCGTGAGCTGGCTGAAGGTGCGCTGGAACAGGTTCAATGCGCGCTGCTTCTTGATCAGGCGCGAGAAATTATGGATGACCTTGTTGAACTTGCTGTCGATGTGCGCGCGCTCCTGCGCTTCGCCGCCGTAGAAAGCGATCGACTCGGCATTTTCGCGCAGACGGATCAGGCTGAAACGGAAATCGGCTTCGCGCCGCAACTGCCAGAAATTCAGGTGAATGAGCGGATTGCCGAAGACGAGTAGCGCGATCATGGTGCCCAGCACAGCGTAAGTCACCAGGACGCCAACGAGCACATGCGAGATCGACCACAGCACCGCGCTGAACGCCACCAGTTGCATCAGCGACCCCAGGAAGATCAGCATGAAGTGCACGGAGCGCCCGGTGAACGTGTTCACATCCTCGCAGATGCGCTGGTCGGGGTTGTCGATCTCCTGGTTCGAGCCCAGCTCGTAGTATTTGCGGCCGCCCACGTAACCATCAAGGAAGCGCCGGGTCAGCCAGCGGCGCCATTTGTTCGCGAACAGATCGCGCATGTAGTAGTAGAACGCGTAGATCGGCACGGCGAACGCCAGCACGATCAGACAGGCCTGGACCGCGCCCCAGAAGCGGTTGCGGTCCTTGCCGGCCAGTGCCGAGGTCAGCTCGCCGGCCTGATCGTTGAGCATCACGGCGAGCTTGGTTTCCACCAGCATCAGCACGATCAGCAACGCCAGCAGCAGCCATGCCCGCTTGCGCTCGTCGCCCAGCCAGTAAGGCTTGGCGACGCTGACGAACTGTTTCCATGCCGCCACCGACAAGGGCGGGCCTCTGCGCTTTTTCTTCGTGTTGCCAGGAATGCCGCGCGGTGTTCCCTCGTCAAGCGTCTGTGTATGGTCCGTCATGATTCTGCAATGCCTGTTCCCGGCGCGCCCGACCACGAAAACGCGTCCGGTGGTACGTTGATTCGTGCTGGCATCGGCAGCGGTAATGGCCGATGTCTGCAAACCTGAAAACTGTATTTACCCAGTTCACGTACGCAGCATACGGTTGTGTCGGCAAGTAATCCGTGCGGAAACAGACATAGTCGCGCAAATACAAGCCGCAACAACAGGCAGGTCGCCAGCCGAATGCCTGCAGGTCGTGCCCGCTGCGCGCGATCGTCGATTTCTTCTGCTACCGACCGGCGTAAAAAAACCGCCAGGCTCACGCACTGGCGGTTTTTCACATTGCAGGGTGCTTACACCGCTGCGCCTTCGACCGGATCAGCCGCCTTCATCGACAGCTTCAGACGACCGCGCTCGTCGGTCTCGAGGACCTTGACGCGCACTTGCTGGCCTTCTTTCAGGTAGTCGGCCACGGCGTTGACACGCTCGTTGGCGATCTGCGAGATGTGCAGCAGGCCATCCTTGCCTGGCATGACTTGCACGATCGCGCCGAAGTCCAGCAGTTTCAGCACGGTGCCGTCGTAGGTCTTGCCCACTTCGACCGATGCGGTCAGTTCTTCGATGCGGCGCTTGGCTTCCTGGCCGGCGGCAGCGTCGACCGACGCGATCGTGACCACGCCTTCGTCGCTGATGTCGATCTGGGTGCCGGTCTCTTCGGTCAGCGCGCGGATGACGGCGCCGCCCTTGCCGATGACGTCACGGATCTTCTCTGGATTGATGCGGATGGTGATCAGGCGTGGCGCGAAGTCCGACAGTTCGGTCTTCACGGTTGGCATGGCTTTCTGCATTTCGCCCAGGATGTGGTGACGGCCTTCTTTGGCTTGCGCCAGTGCCACCTGCATGATTTCCTTGGTGATGCCCTGGATCTTGATGTCCATCTGCAGCGCGGTGATGCCTGCTGCGGTACCGGCCACCTTGAAGTCCATGTCGCCCAGGTGATCTTCATCGCCCAGGATGTCCGACAGCACGGCGAACTTGCCGCCTTCCTTGATCAGGCCCATGGCGATACCGGCCACGTGCGATTTCATCGGCACGCCGGCGTCCATCAGCGCCAGGCAGCCGCCGCAGACCGAAGCCATCGACGACGAACCGTTCGACTCGGTGATTTCGGAGACCAGGCGCACCGAGTAGCTGAAGTCTTCCGGATCCGGCAGCGCAGCGATCAGCGCGCGCTTGGCCAGACGGCCGTGACCGACTTCGCGGCGCTTCGGCGTACCGACGCGGCCGGTTTCGCCGGTGGCGAACGGCGGCATGTTGTAGTGCATCATGAACGAGTCGGTGTACTCGCCCATCAGTGCGTCGATCTTCTGGCTGTCGCGGGCGGTGCCCAGCGTGGCAACGACCAGCGCCTGGGTTTCACCGCGGGTGAACAGGGCCGAACCGTGGGTGCGTGGCAGGACGCTCGAACGGATCGAGATCGGACGCACGGTGCGGGTGTCGCGACCGTCTATGCGTGGCTCGCCTTCGAGGATCTGCGAACGCACGACCTTGGCTTCCATGTCGAACAGGATGTTGCCGACGTCGCCCGAATCAGCGGTCACGCCAGCGGCGCTCAGCTCAGCCATGACTTCCGACGACAGCGACTTCAGCTTTTGCTGGCGCGCCGATTTTTCGCGGGTCTGATACGCATCGCGCACTTTCGCGCCAGCCAGTTCGCCGATACGGGCGATCAGCTCTTCGTTCTTTGGCGCCGGCGCCCATTCGACTTCCGGCTTGCCGCCTTCGGCGACCAGGTCGTGGATCGCATCGATCACGACTTTCATCTGGTCATGGCCGAACACGACGGCGCCCAGCATGATTTCTTCGGACAGTTGCTTGGCTTCCGACTCGACCATCAGGACGGCGGTTTCGGTACCGGCCACGACCAGGTCCATCTGCGAGGTCTTCAGCTCGGTGGTGGTCGGGTTCAGGATGTACTGGCCATTCGCGTAGCCGACACGCGCGGCGCCGATCGGGCCGCTGAACGGGATACCCGCGATGCACAGGGCAGCCGACGCGCCGATCATCGCAGGGATGTCCGGATCGATTTCAGGGTTGACCGACAGCACGTGGATGATGACCTGGACTTCGTTCAGGTAGCCTTCCGGGAACAGCGGACGGATTGGACGGTCGATCAGGCGCGAGGTGAGCGTTTCTTTTTCGGAAGGACGGCCTTCGCGCTTGAAGAAACCGCCCGGGATTTTACCCGCAGCATACGTTTTCTCGAGGTAGTCGACGGTCAGCGGGAAGAAGTCCTGGCCCGGCTTGGCATCCTTGCGTGCGACCACGGTTGCCAGCACGACGGTATCTTCGACCGACACCACGACGGCGCCGCTTGCCTGGCGCGCGATTTCGCCCGTCTCCAGGGTGACAGTGTGTTGACCGTACTGGAAGGTTTTCGTAACTTTGTTAAACATGGTGTATCCCTTTCATTTTGCCGACAGATTTTCAGGTGCTGTCGTTCACCTCTCACCACGGGCCGTTCACGAGCAGAACAGCCTTGCAACAACAAACAAACTGCTCAAAAACGAAAAATGCCCGCGACAGAGAACTGGCGCAGGCATCTTCAGACTTAAACCGTCTGGCGCAAACGAATTACTTACGCAGGCCCAGTTTGGCGATCAGGTCGCGGTAACGGTTCAGATCCTTGTTCTTCAGGTACGACAGCAGGCTCTTACGACGGTTGACCATCATGATCAGACCACGACGCGAGTGGTGATCTTTCTGGTGGGCCTTGAAGTGGCCGTTCAGGTCGTTGATGCGTGCGGTCAGCAGTGCAACTTGCACTTCTGGCGAACCGGTGTCTTTTTCGCCGCGTGCGTTGTCCGCGATAATCGCGGCTTTGTTCAGAGTTTCTACGGTCATGATGTTACCTTTCACATGCGGTGCAAGAGTCGCAACCCAGCGCACCGTGATTGATTAAAATGCCTGCCCGGATTCGGACAGACCGGCAAGTATAGTGCAAAACGCGGGTACCGACCAGCGTTTGCCCGCCCTGCCGCCAAGTAAAGGACAAAATAATGCACCGGATGATGAAAATAACAACGCTGGCCGCCACCCTGCTGCTGGCGGCGTGCGCCACCCGACCTGCCCCGTTGCCGGGCGAAACAGCCGATGTAGTCCAGGCCAAGCTCGGCAAGCCAACGTCCGTCTATGTCGATGGCGATGGGGCGGCGCGCTCGCTCGAATACGCGACGGGGCCGATGGGCCAATATACGTGGATGGCACGCCTCGGCCCCGATGGCCGCTTGACGGCCTACGAGCAGGTGCTCACTGGTGAAAAGTTCGCCACGCTCAAGGTCGACCAAGCCACCAAGGAGCAGGTGTTGCGCACGATCGGGCGCCCTGCCGAACGCTCGCGCGTGGCGATGCAGAACTACGAGGTCTGGTCGTACCGCTACAAGGAGGCTGGCGTCTGGAACTCGCTGATGCACGTGCACTTCGACGAGCAAGGCGTCGTGCGGCAGATGATGAACGGGCCGGATCCGATGTACGAGCCGAGGGACCGCAGCTCCTGGTAGGGGCTGCGGTATGGGGCGGGTTAGCGCGCCGGCGGCAGCTTGCGCCCGCCGTCGCTGAGCACGAAGTCTTCGATCGCGTCGAGCGACGGCGCCAGGCGGCGCAGCGAGCTCGAAAGCGTGGCGAGCAGCGTGACATGGTTCACCCCTGTGAAACTCACCTCGCGCACCGGCACGCCTGTCGCGCGCAGCCGGTCCGCCAGCGCGCCCGTATTGCGCTCCGGATCAACCGTCGAATCGTTGCGCGCCGCGATCAACAGCGCGGGTGGCGCATTGACCGTCACGTGGTTGATCGGCTGCGAATCACGCGGCGTATTCGGGTACAGGAACACCGGGCGCGTCGTTTCATTTTCCACGGGCAGGAAGTTGTACGGGCCGGCCATGCCAATCCAGCCCCGCAGGATGCTCGGCGCCGTGCCCTGCGCACGCAACCAGCGCGGATCGAGCGCCAGCATCGCCGCGTTGTAGGCGCCGGCGCTGTGGCCCATCGCATAGATGCGCTTCGGATCGCCGCCATACGCCTTGATCCGGCGCGACGTCCAGGCCAGCGCTTCGGCGCTGTCGGTCAGGAAGTCCGGATAGCGCACCTGCGGGTACAGGCGGTAGTCGGGAATGACCACCACGAAACCACGCGCCGCCAGCGCACGGCCGACGAACGCATAGTCGCCCCGCTCGCCGTCGACCCAGTTGCCACCGTAGTAGAACACGATGACGGGTGCCGGGCCGGTCCAGTTTTCGGGCCGGTAGATGTCGAGCACGTGACGTGGATTGGTACCGTAGGCAGCGGAGGCCACCGTGCGCGTGGCGCCGCTCGGCGAGACCGCATTGACCAGCGACAGCGGCGAGCAGGCGGCAAGAAGGCCTGACAGGACCAGAACAGCAGCGGCGCAGGCCGCGAAATAAGGAGTTCTCATGGTTGCGGGCGCCCGTTGGTCAGCGATGGAGGTCGTCGTCGGCATCATCGAGCGGAATGATGCTGACCCGCTTGCCCTTCGCCCGCTGCCACACATACACGGCATAACCCGACAGGCCGTAGATCACGAAGATCGGCCACAGGACCTTGGGCGGATCGATCGCCAGCAGCGCCAGTACCAATGCAATCAGGAACACCGCGATGAACGGCACCGACTTGCGGAAGTTGATGTCCTTGAAGCTGTAGAACGGCACGTTCGACACCATCGTCAGGCCGGCGAACACCGTGATGCACCACGACACCCACTCGACCTTGCGCGGGATGACGCTGATATCGGGATCGATCATCATCATGATGAAGCCGATCACGAGCGCCGCTGCAGCCGGGCTGGGCAAGCCCTGGAAGAAGCGCTTGTCGACCACTTCGATATTGGTATTGAAGCGCGCCAGGCGCAAGGCAGCGCAGGCGCAGTAGATGAAGGCGGCGACCCAGCCGACCTTGCCAAGGCCGTTGAGCGACCATTCGTACATCACGAGCGCCGGCGCGGCGCCGAACGAGACCATGTCGGCCAGGCTGTCGTACTGCGCGCCGAATTCGGATTGGGTATTGGTCAGACGGGCGATGCGCCCGTCCAGGCCGTCGAGGATCATCGCGATGAACACGGCCCAGCACGCTTGGTCGAAACGCTGGTTCATCGCCATGACGATGGCGTAGAAGCCGCAGAACAGCGCGGCCGTGGTAAAGGCATTGGGCAGCAGGTAGATGCCGCGGCTGCGCTCACCGGCCGCGCGTGCTTGCGTACGGGGCGCGAAACGCTTTTTCAGGCGGGAGAATCGTGGACCTTTGGGCGGGGTCCCTGGCTTTCTTCTTCGTGGAAAAGTTGGCATAAGCAATCGTATTCAAGTGAGCCGCCGAGCGACTGTTCCCAGCCATTATAGAGGCGGGGCCCGTGTTAGCGAAACACTACGCTAACCCAGCTGGCAATTGCATGGCGCCTACTTGAAGGCGCAGTCAACGTTAAATAGAGCCGAGCCATGAACTGATGAGCGGTTTCGTGGTCCAACGCCTGTCCCCAGCGTCAGGAATCGCCCATGAAAGCGCCCCGTTTCAAGAACTGGTTTGCCAGGTTGTCAGCGCTGAATCCGCCACAGCGCCGGCAAGTGCTCGACGCCCTGCATCCCGCATCTGGCCTCGACCAGGTAGTGGCGCTGATCGCCCAGGCCAGAGCGCCAGCGCGCTGCTGCCCCAGTTGTGGCAACGAACGCTGCAATCGACACGGATTCGCCAACGACCTGCAGCGCTTTCGCTGCTGCGCCTGCGGTCGCACGTTCAACGACCTGAGCGGCACGCCACTGGCACGGCTCAGGCACAAGGCCAAATGGCTCGCCTATTCGCAGGTGCTGCTCGATTCACTGTCCGTGCGCAAGGGAGCGGACCGGGTCGGCGTGCACCGCAATACCGCGTTCCGGTGGCGTCACCGCTTTCTCGACTGGATCAAGCTCGACCGGCCTGCATCGCTCAATGGCATCGTGGAGGCCGATGAGACATTCCTGCTCGAATCGCAAAAAGGATCACGCACGCTCGACCGCCCGCCACGCCGACGGGGCGGCCATGCACCCATGCGTGGGATTTCCCGCCATCTCGATTGCGTTCTGGTCGCGCGCGACCGCAACGGCAACACCATCGATGCCGTCACTGGCCGCGGCGCACTGACGGCCGCGCAACTCGAACGCGATTTGCTGCCCAGACTTGATCCGCAGGCGCTCCTGGTCAGCGACAGCCACGCCGCGTACCGGGCCTTTGCACGCAAGCACAGGATTGCGCACGAGACGGTCAATCTTCGCGCCGGCGTGCGCGTCAGGCATTCGGGTAGCCGCGCCATCCACGTACAGAACGTGAACGCGTACCACGGGCGCTTCAAGGCCTGGCTACTGGGCTTTCGCGGGGTGGCATCGCGCTACCTGCCCAACTACCTGGGGTGGCGCTGGGCACTGGATGGCGAGCGGGTCAGTTCAGCAGAACAATTGTTTTGCATCGCAATCGGCGTCATCAACAGACAACGCTGACTGCGCCTACTTGAACACGACCGTGCCGGATGGCGCGATTACTTGAACTTGACCTTGCCCACCAGGCGCATCTGCAACGTGGTTTCGCCTGGTTCGAAGCTCGGTTCGGCCACACCATCATCCATCTCGCGCTTGGCGCTCGAACGCATCATCATCGGTGCAGGCGCCGGAGCATCGCCCGCGTAATTGCCCGAACCTTCGAAATCGACCGTATCAAGCACTGCGTCCCCCGGCTGACGGCCCATGGCCTTGGCGATCGAAACAATGCGCTCGTTCAGGTTTTGGTAGGTGGCGGCGATGCGCTGGTCGTCGAGGCGCTTCTCGGTCGCCGGGGTCAGGCCGAAGTTGATGTTATTGATCTGCAGGACCTTCTGCGCGGCGGCGGCCGTTTTCGGCAGCGCAGCCAGGTTCGTCGTCTTGACTTCCAGGTACTGGCCGACGCGCCAGGCGATCGGCACCGGCTTGACCGGCGCGACCACGCGACCAACAGGCTGTGGCTGCACTTCCGGATACACCGGATACGTGTAGTAACCCTGGGTTTTCAGTTCGGCTTTCGGATCGGCGCGGCGCACGATCTCGGTGCCCTCTTTCATCTTGCGGTTGACGCGGTCGGCGGCGGCGTTCTTGTCCTTGTCATGTTCTTCGACAGCGAACGTGATCGTCGCTTCGTCATTGGCATGCTTGACTTCGCCGAAGGCCGGGACGATGACCATGGTGCCGGTGGTCGCGGTCGACGGCGCGGTCTGCGTGGTCTGCGCCTGGGCAGCACTGAAGGCCAGCACGAGGGCGGCGGCGACGAGGGATTTGGTGAATGCCATTGTTGTTCTCCTGTGAGTTGCGACGTATGTCCGGCGTAGTTATACGATACCTTGCACAGGGAAAACATCGTTATTTTGTAATGGACAGTTGCAAATGAGTAGCTTTCGACGTGGTTTGTAACAACCGGCGCTCCATGAAAAACGGCGCCCGAAGGCGCCGTTTTTGTCTCCTGCAGCGAGATTAATTCTTCGACTGATCCACCAGCTTGTTCTTCGCAATCCACGGCATCATCGCGCGCAGCTTCGCGCCGACTTCTTCGATCGGATGCTCGGCCGTCAGGCGGCGACGCGAGATCAGGGTCGGTGCGCCGGCCTTGTTTTCCAGGATAAAGCTCTTGGCGTATTCGCCGGTCTGGATGTCCTTCAGGCACTGGCGCATCGCGTTCTTGGTGTCTTCGGTCACGACGCGCGGGCCGGTGACGTATTCGCCGTATTCCGCGTTGTTCGAGATCGAGTAGTTCATGTTGGCGATGCCGCCTTCATAGATCAGGTCGACGATCAGCTTGAGTTCGTGCAGGCACTCGAAGTACGCCATCTCCGGCGCGTAACCGGCTTCGGTCAGCGTCTCGAAGCCCGCCTTGATCAGTTCGACCGCGCCACCGCACAGCACGGCCTGCTCGCCGAACAGGTCGGTCTCGGTTTCTTCGCGGAAGTTGGTCTCGATAATGCCGGCGCGGCCGCCACCGTTGGCCATCGCGTACGACATGGCGATATCACGGGCAGCGCCCGATTTGTCCTGGTACACGGCGATCAGGTGCGGCACGCCGCCACCTTGCGTGTAGGTGCCGCGCACCGTGTGGCCCGGCGCTTTCGGCGCGACCATGATCACGTCGAGGTCGGCGCGTGGAACGACCTGGCCGTAGTGCACGTTAAAGCCGTGAGCAAAAGCCAGCACGGCGCCCTGCTTGGCGTTCGGCTCGATATTCTGCTTGTAGACTTCGGCGATGTTTTCGTCCGGCAGCAGGATCATGATGACGTCGGCGTTCTTCACTGCTTCATCGACTTCCGCCACTTTCAGACCGGCTTGCTCGACCTTGCCCCACGAGGCGCCGCCGCGGCGCAGGCCGACGGTAACATTGACGCCCGATTCGCTCAGGTTTTGTGCGTGCGCGTGGCCTTGCGAGCCGTAACCGATGATGGCAACGTTCTTGCCCTTGATGAGGGAGAGGTCGCAGTCCTTGTCGTAGAAAACGTTCATTTTTTTATCCTGTTATTTAATTTGAATTGTGTGATGTTGAGCGTTGCTCAAACTTTCAGAATGCGTTCGCCGCGGCCGATGCCCGAGCCTCCGGTGCGCACCGTCTCGAGGATCGAGGCGCGGTCGATGGCGTCGATGAAGGCATCCAGCTTCGATTTGGCGCCGGTCAGCTCGATCGTGTAGGTCTTTTCGGTGACGTCAATGACGCGGCCACGGAAGATATCGGCGGTGCGCTTCA
Source organism: Oxalobacteraceae sp. CFBP 13730 (assembly GCA_014841835.1). Taxonomy (GTDB): domain Bacteria; phylum Pseudomonadota; class Gammaproteobacteria; order Burkholderiales; family Burkholderiaceae_D; genus Telluria. The sequence continues at coordinate 141,418 of JACYUQ010000003.1, forward strand.
TTTCTTCGCGCTCCTTGCCAACCGCCCGCACCTTGATCAGCATGAGCTCGCGCTCGATATGCTGGCCTTCGGTCAGGTCGACCACCTTCACCACCTCGATCAGGCGGTTCAGGTGCTTCGTGATCTGCTCGATGATGTCGTCCGAGCCGGACGTCACGATCGTCATGCGCGACAGCGTCGCGTCTTCGGTCGGCGCCACGGTCAGCGTTTCGATGTTGTAGCCGCGCGCCGAAAACAGGCCGACCACGCGCGAGAGCGCGCCGGCTTCGTTCTCCAGCAGGACAGAAATAATATGGCGCATTTACAGGTCCTCCGAGCCAAGCAGCATTTCGTTCAGGCCGCGGCCCGCCTTGACCATCGGCCACACGTTTTCACTCTGGTCGGTAATGAAGTTCATGAACACCAGCCGGTCTTTCATCGCGAACGCATCGCGCAGCGCGCCGTCGACATCGCCCGGCTTTTCGATTTTCATGCCGACGTGGCCATAGGCCTCGGCCAGCTTTTCGAAGTCGGGCAGCGAATCCATGTACGACTCGGAGTAGCGCGAACCGTAATCGATCTGCTGCCACTGGCGGACCATGCCCAAAAAGCGGTTATTGAGCAGGATGATCTTCGGCGTCAGGTGGTATTGCTTGCAGGTGGCAAGCTCCTGGATGCACATCTGGATCGAGCCTTCGCCGGTAACGCAGGCCACGGTGGCATCCGGATTGGCCATCTGCACGCCCATCGCGAACGGCAGGCCCACACCCATCGTGCCCAGGCCACCGGAATTGATCCAGCGGCGCGGCTTGTCGAACGGGTAGTACTGCGCGGCCCACATCTGGTGCTGGCCGACGTCGGACGTGATGAACGCGTCGCCACCGGTGACCTTGTGCAGCTGCTGGATCACGGACTGCGGCTTGATCAGCGTGTCGGAGCTCGCATATGCGAGGCAATCGCGGCCACGCCATTCGGCGATCTGCTTCCACCAGCTTTGCAGCGCAGGCGCATTCGCATGACCATTGCCGGCCTCGAGCTGCGAGAGCAGTTCGATCAGCACGTCCTTGACGTTGCCGACGATCGGGATATCCACTTTCACGCGCTTGGAAATCGACGACGGGTCGATGTCGATATGGATGATCTTGCGTGGATGCGAGGCAAAGTGTTTGGGGTTGCCGATCACGCGATCGTCGAAGCGGGCGCCGATGGCGATCAACACGTCGCAGTGCTGCATCGCCATGTTCGCTTCATAGGTGCCGTGCATGCCCGGCATGCCGACGAAGTGCGGATCGGACGAACGCGATCCGCCCAGGCCCATCAGCGTGTTCGTGATCGGGAAACCGGTCGTCTCGACCATGCGGTTGAGCTCATTCGAGGCATTGGCCAGAATGACGCCGCCGCCCGCATAGATCATCGGCCGCTCGGCGTTCTGCAGCAGCGCCACAGCTTTGCGGATCTGGCCGGCATGGCCCTTGTCGACCGGACGGTACGAGCGCATGTCGACTTCGCGCGGGTACTCGAACAGGCATTTGTTGACCGTGATGTCCTTCGGGATATCGACCAGCACGGGACCGGGCCGGCCGGTGCGGGCAATGAAGAAGGCTTTCTTGATCGTCGACGCCAGGTCGCGCACGTCCTTGACCAGGAAGTTGTGCTTGACGACCGGGCGGGTAATGCCGACCGTGTCGCATTCCTGGAACGCATCCTGGCCAATCGCGTGGCTCGGCACCTGGCCGGAAATCACGACCATCGGCACCGAGTCCATATAGGCGGTCGACAAGCCGGTGACGGCATTGGTGACGCCCGGACCGGACGTGACGAGAGCGACGCCCACGGTGTTCGAGCTGCGCGAATAGGCGTCAGCGGCATGCACCGCGGCTTGTTCGTGGCGAACGAGAACGTGCTGGAATTTATCTTGCTGGAAGATCGCGTCGTAGATATACAGAACCGCGCCGCCCGGATAGCCGAAAACGTGCTTGACGCCTTCTTCTGCCAGACAACGGACAACGATTTCAGCGCCCGTGATAGGGACTGTTGGATCGAAACTCATAACCATTCCTTTCAAAACCCATAGGGTTGATTGATCGGATGCTCGTTCCTGGCGATATGCGTGCTGCGCTTACAACCCTCAGGCTCCACTTCTTTCTGCGTGCACGTCGATGGTTCGGGTCGCCGTAGGGACCGTACGCATTGACGCTGGGCGCAACTCGTTAGGCTTGAGTGTTTGTAGCGGTTGGACGCATCTCTCGCGCTTGTGGCACGGGTCGGAGCAAACTGCCTACAAATGAAAGCGTGCCATGGCGGACGGGGCGTTGTGGGCGACTCCCGCATGACGTTGATGCTTTGAGGGTGCAAAGCGTGAGGAACACCATACCGCGCCGCACCATTCTGGTCAAGCTTTGTTCTTCGACAAGATGCGACCCCGGTTGGCGCATATAGCTGGCGGGGTGTGCCTGTCGGGTAGGCGCTGGGAGCAACGCACCGCACTGCGGCGTAGCGCGCACGCTCTGACCCGCTCGTTTTTGGTGCGCGTACGGTACGTGTGTTGTAAATCCGGCGCACCGCAGTAAAATCCAGCCTATTGCCACATGGAAATCAACCTTCAAAGAAAAAACCTCTTAAGATAATTCCTTTGAAGATACGGTTTTTTTGCTCACCTTCTGTTCCGGACTCAGCTATGCAAGCGCCCAACGAAACTCTCCAGGAAATGGCCATGGCCGCCATGACGGCCATCGACCGCGCACAGGCGGTGATCGAGTTCGATCTCGAAGGCCGCATCCTGCACGCCAACCGTAATTTCCTGCTCACCCTCGGTTACGAGCAGGATCAGGTCATCGGGCGCCAGCATGCGATGTTCTGCGAACCCGCCTACCAGCGCTCGCCCGAATACAAGATGTTCTGGCATAGCCTGGCCAAGGGCGAGTTTCATACCGGCGAATTCAAGCGCATCCGCAGCGACGGCGTACCGGTCTGGATCCAGGCCACCTACAGCCCGATCTTCGACGCCGATGGCAAGCCGGTCAAGGTGGTCAAGTTCGCCACCGACATCACCGAGCAGAAGCTGCTGGCCGCCGAATCGCGCGGCAAGCTCGACGCGATCGGACGCTCGCAGGCAGTCATCGAATTCGATATGCGCGGCAATGTCTTGTCCGCTAACGAAAACTTCTTGCGGACCATGGGCTATACCGCAGACGAGATCGTCGGCTGCCACCACACGCTGTTCTGCGACCCGGAACTGGCCAAAAGCGCCGAATATCGGCACTTCTGGGCCGACCTGGGCCAGGGCCGGTTCCAGGCCGGGCGCTTCCAGCGCCGTGGCAAGCACGACGCCGACATCTGGATCCAGGCCACCTACAATCCGATCCTCGATGCCAATGGCAAACCATACAAGGTCGTCAAGTTCGCGATGGACGTCACGGCCCAGGTGCGGCGCGAAGAACTGGTGAGCGCCAAGATCGACGCGATCGGGACGGCCCTGGACGGCCTGGGCCGCTCGATCACCACGATCGCCGACGGCGCGCGCGAGTCGGCTGCGATGGCGGCGCGTACTCAGGACGGTGCGGCCAGCGGCAGCCGCCTGCTGGAGCGCTCCAAGGGCGCCATGCAAGCCATCCAGACGTCGTCGGGCGACGTGCGCGAAATCATCGACACCATCACCAGCATCGCCGGCCAGACCCATTTACTGGCCTTCAATGCTGCGATCGAGGCGGCGCGCGCCGGCGAGCATGGGCGTGGCTTTTCGGTGGTGGCCAACGAGGTGCGCAAGCTGGCGGAAAAGTCGGCCCTGGCGGCGCGCGAAATTTCCAAGCTGATCAACGAGACGGTCAGCCGCGTCGACGAAGGCACCCGCCTGGCCGGCGATGTGAAAGATGCATTCGAGCGCATCCTCGAATCGGTCGCCGCCACCAGCAGCTCGATCGCCGGCATCGGCAGCGCCACCCACCACCAGGCCGACTCCACCCGCGACGCTTCGCGCCTGCTGGCCGAGCTCGAGGCAGTGGCGCGCGAGCGCTAGGCCATGCCGGCCACTTCCAGCGCGCGGCTGACGCTGGCGCGCATCCGGATCGGCGAAGTCGGGATCGGCATACGGATCGAGGCCGTGCTCCAGGCCCTGCCGTTGCCCGCGACCCTCGGTCGCCTGCCCCTGCGCACCCACGCCCTGCTCGGCATGGTCGAGCACGACGGCATGGCCGTGCCGGTGGTCGACCTGGCGCGCTGGCTCGACGTCGGCGCAGCGCCGGCGGGCGCCGTCCCGCAACTGCTGTTGCTGCGCGATGGCGACCGCACGGTCGGCCTGCGCGTCGATGCGCTGGAGGAGCTGGTCGAGGTCGAGGCAGCGGCGCTGCAGCGCCTGCACCACGGCGACGATCCCGACGACGTGTTTCACAGCGCCGTGCAGGCGGGGGACGGCGTGCTTCTGAGCCTGCTGGAAGTGACGCGGCTGGCCGATCTGGCGCTGTGCTGGAGCACGGCGCCGACGGCCGCCACGGCCGCTGCGCCCACCGCGCCACCTGCAACCGACACCCTGCAACGCACCTGCTACGCGCTGCTCGACACCGGCCACGGCCTGATCGGCGTGCCGCCGGCCGCGCTGGCCGAAGTGCTTGCCTTGCCGGCGCTGACGCATATCGGCAGCAGCGCCTGGTGCCGCTGGCACGACAGCCAGCTCGCACTGATTGCCAGCACCGCGCTGTTCGAGGTGCCTGGCGTCGACACGCGCGTCGCTGCTGCGCCCCTGCTCGCCGTGCTGCAGCAGGCCGACCTGGCGCTGGGTGTGCCGGTGCAGGCCGTGCTGCGGCTCGAGGAATTCGGTCCCGGCGTGCCCAGCACGGACGGGGTTGGCGAGAACGTCATCGACGCCAGCGGCGTCACCGTGCTGCTGGTCGACGTCACGCGTCTGCTGGCGCGGCATCCCGAGGCGGCCCTGGCGCGTGGCGACAGCGTCACGGCCACCGCCAGCACCAGTACCAGCGTCAGCCCCAGCAATACCGAAGCCTATATCGTGTTCGATGCCGCCGGCCTGCAGGCGCTGCCGCTCGCCGCGATCGAACAGATCGTGCCGCTGGATGTACCGCTCAGCGCCACCATGGCCTGGCAGGGCGCGGCGATCCCGCTGATCGACCTGCGTGGGGAGGCGCCAGACACGGATGGCGCGGATGGCACGGTGCTGGTGACGCAGGGCGCGCACGGGCTGGCCGGCCACGTCGTGCGCCGCGTGCAGTCGCTGATTCCGGCCGGGGCTGGCCGCATGTTCAACATGGGCGCCAACGGCACCGAGTTCATCACGACCGACGATGGCGGACAGCAAGCGACGTACCGCATTGTGACACTGACCGCGCTGCAAGCGGCACGCTGACCCCGGCCGCCTTGTGCTTCAGCGCTGCATGCCCCAGCGCCGCACCGTCACGCGCTCCAGCGTCTGAAACACGCAACGCTCGATCGCCAGGCCAATCAGGATCACCGTGGCCAGACCCGCAAACACTTTATCGGTGAACAGCTCGTTGCGGTTCTGGAAGATGTACCAGCCCAGGCCGCCCTGCCCCGACGTGCTGCCAAAGACCAGCTCCGCCGCGATCAGCGTGCGCCAGGCAAAGGCCCAGCCGATCTTCAGGCCCGACAGGATCGATGGCAGCGCCGCCGGCACCAGGATCTGCAGCACCATGCGCAAGCCACCGAGGCCATAGTTACGCCCGGCCATGCGCAGCGTCTCGGGCACGGCGCGAAAGCCGGCACTGGCATTGAGCGTCAGCGGCCACACGACCGAATGGACCAGCACCATCAGCAGGCTGCCCTTGCCCAGACCGAACCACAGCAGCGCCAGCGGCAGCAGCGCAATGGCCGGCAGCGGATTGAACATCGACGTCAGCGTGTCAATCAACTCGCGCCCGAAGCGGTTCGACACGGCCAGCCAGGTCAACAGGAACGCGATCGCCACGCCCAACAGGAATCCCTGCACGAGGATGGCCAGCGACACCGTCACATAACCGATCAGCTCGCCCGACGCGATGCCATCGATGAATGCGCGAGCCGTCTGCAGCGCGCCTGGCAACAGCAAATCGTTGTCGACCCAGCGTGCCAGCAACTCCCACAGGATGACCAGCGCCAGCAGGATCGCAGGCTTGTTCAGCCAGTCCAGGCGGCGGACCGGCCGCGCTTGCGGCGCGGCGCTGGCCGCAGCTGGCGCCACCGTGCGCTGCGGCGCAACGTATTCCGGCCGGATCGGCGGTTCGTGTACGGCGTTCATGGTTGCACCTGCGCCGGTTGCGCTTGCACGACGGGCGCCTCCGCGTCAGCACCGAACAACAGCGCGTGGATGCGCTGCGTGGCAGCCTGAAACTCGTGGCTGCCCGCACTGGCCAGGCTGAACTGATGACTATTGAGTTCAGCGCGCACGCGGCCCGGGTGCGGCGACAGTAGCAGGATGCGGTTGCCCACCACCAGCGCCTCTTCGATCGAGTGGGTCACGAACAGCATCGTGAAGCCGATCTCGTCCCACAGCGCCTGCAGCTCTTCCTGCATGCTGCGCCGGGTCAGCGCATCGAGCGCGGCAAACGGCTCGTCCATCAGCAGCACGGCTGGCTGCATCGCCAGCGCGCGGGCAATCGCCACGCGCGCCTTCATGCCGCCCGACAGCGTGTGCGGATAGGCATCGGCAAACCGCGCCAGCCCGACCTTGCCGAGCCAGTGGCGGGCGCGCACCTCGGCCTCGTCCCGCGCCACACCACCGGCCAGCATCGGAAACAGGACGTTCTGCTTCACCGTCTTCCACGGCGGCAGCTGGTCGAATTCCTGGAACACGACGATGCGGTCCGGGCCCGGCCCCGTGACGGGCTTGCCGCCCAGGTGCAGGCTGCCCGCGCGCGGCGCGATAAAGCCGCCGATGGCTTTGAGCAGCGTCGACTTGCCGCAGCCCGACGGCCCCAGCAGCACGAAGCGGTCGCCCCGGTAGACGTCGAAGCTCACATCGTCGGTCGCGCGCACGACGCCGCGCTCGCTGGCGTATTCCAGCGTGACATGTTGGGCGCGCAGCAACGGTTCCGGCGGCACCAGGTTGAAGGGGGCAATGGCGCGCATATCAGCTTCCGTTAGCGATGGCCGGATGCGCGAAGAAGTAATCGCGCCACGATGCCGGCTTGTTCCTGATGGCGCCGACCTGGTGCAGAAACTGCGCCAGTCCCAGCGTGTTTTGCGGCGCCACGCTGAACTGCGTCTTCGGGTCCTTGATGACCTTGAGCAGCAGCGCCCGGTCGACGCTGCCTTTGTTCACGCGCAGATAGGCATCGGCCGCGCCTTCCGGATTGGCCGCAATATACTGGGCCGCCTCGGCCAGCGCATCGATGAAGGCGCGATAGGTCTTCGGATTGTTCTTCACGTACTTCTCGGTGGCATACAGCACCGTGGCCGACGACGGCCCGCCCAGCACCTGGTACGAGTCGAGCACGACGTGCGCATTGGGATTACCGGCCAGCTCAAGTTGCTGAAACGGCGGCGCGGCGAAATGCCCGTTCAGCTCGGTCTTGCCGGCGATCAGGGCAGCGGCCGCATCCGGATGCGGCACCGTCTGCGTGAGCGGATCGAGCTTCTTGAACCCGGCCATGCCCCACTGTTTTGCTGCCGCCATCTGCAGGATGCGCGCCTGCACCGACACCGTCACGGCCGGCAACGCAATCCGGTCTTTCGCGCTGAAATCGGCAATCGTCTTCACGGCAGGATTGGTGCTGACGAGGTAATACGGAAAGCTCCCCAGCGACGCGATGCCGCGCACGTTCTGGCGCCCCTTGGTGCGATCCCAGATCGTCATCAACGGGCCGACGCCGGCGCCGGCCACGTCGATGGAACCGGACAGCAGCGCTTCGTTGACGACCGCGCCGCCCGACAGCTTGACCCAGTCCACGTCGACATCGATCCCCTGCTTCCTGCCATGCTTTTCGATGAGCTTCTGGTCCTGCGCCACATTCAGCAGCAGATACACAACACCGAACTGCTCGGCCACGCGAATCTTGCCTTCGGCCTGCGCCTTTGAGGGCAGCGCCAACGTCAGCGCGGCGGCCAGTGCCAACAATTTTGTAGTGAGATTCATGGGTGTCCTGGAATAAGGTCAGAAAGGCACGTCGCCTTCGATCGTCGTGCGGTACAGCTTGCGGCGCAGGTGGTCCGGGCAACCGGCGGCCAGGTGCATCAGCGAGCGGTTGTCCCAGAACACCATGTCGTGCGGCTGCCATTGATGGCGGTAGACATGCTCGGCGCGGGTGCCGTAATCGAACAACAGGTCGAGCAGCTCGCGGCTGCGCTGTTCGGACACGCCCAGGATGCGGGTCGTGAAATGCTCGCTGACGAACAGCGCGCGGCGGCCCGTCTCGGGGTGCGTGCGCACGACCGGGTGGCTGACCGGCTTGACTTCGTCGATCTGCGCCTGGGTCAGCTGCGGCCGGTACGGGTTACGCTGGCGCAGTTCGTCATAGCGCGCCAGGTACCAGTGCTCGGCCTGCAATCCTTCGACCTCGCGCTTGAGGTCATCGGGCAACGCATCCCACGCCGCGTGCTGGTTGGCGAACAGCGTGTCGCCGCCCTCGGCCGGCAACTCTTGCGCATGGAGCATCGAGCCCAGGCTCGGCGTCTCTTTATAGGACAGGTCGGAATGCCAGAAGTGGCCGGCGTCGCCCAGCCCGACCGGCTTGCCGTCCTGCTGGATATTAGAGATGACGAGCACCTCGGGCTGCTCGGGCAACTGGAAATTGCGCAGCACGTGGATCTGCAGGGCGCCGAAGTGGCGGCTGAAGTCCACCTGCTGTGCTGGCGTGATGTGCTGGTCGCGAAACACCAGCACGTGATAATCGAGGTGCGCGCGGTGCAGGCGCGCAAGATCGGACGTGGCCAGCGGCAGCGACAGGTCGAGCCCGATGACTTCGGCGCCCAGCGGCGCACCGGTGAAGGGATGGATGGCAAAGGACTGGCGGGCAGAATCGAGTGGCATGGCGATGGCGTGGCTGAATGATCGTGTTGTTACGATAGCCACGCCTGTCAGCCCCAACAACGAATGATTTCAGCTATCGTCATGCACTTTTTGCACCCCATGCAACTGGCATGGCGGGAGTCCACCCTGAGCGATTCCGATGCAGGCCGGATGGTTTTTTGCTAGGATGCGACAGTTTTCCCTAAAGCACGACCCACTTGCGCGCCTCCCCCTGAACCTGCATGGCCACAGACAAAGAACTTAACGACTTTCTGCAGAATGTCGAACGGCGCGCGTTCAAGCAGGCGGTCTATGCGGTTCGCAAGGACGAATCGGCGCTGGACATCGTGCAGGACGCGATGATCAAGCTCGCCGAAAAATACGGTGACAAGCCGGCCGCCGAGCTACCGATGCTGTTCCAGCGCATCCTGCAGACGACGATCCTCGATTACTTCCGCCGCGAAAAAGTGCGCAACACCTGGGTCAGCCTGTTCTCGGGCTTCGGGCGGGGCGAGGGAAACGACGATGATGACTTCGACATACTTGCCTCACTCGAGGCCGAGCAGGGTTCGGCGGCCGCAGAGTCGAGCGCGGACCAGGTCGAGCGTACCCAGACCTTGCGCCTGATCGATGACGAAGTACAAAAACTCCCCACGCGTCAACGGGAAGCCTTCCTCATGCGTTACTGGCAAGATATGGACGTCGCCGAGACGGCGGCAGCAATGGGTTGTTCCGAGGGCAGCGTCAAAACGCATTGCTCGCGCGCCACCCACGCCCTCGCAGCAGCACTCCAGGCCAAGGGAATCACACTATGAACACCGACGACATCAATCTGGCGTACAAGATACGCCACGCGCTGGACGAACAGCTCGACCACCTGCCGGCTTCCACCGTCGACCGGCTAGCCGCTGCACGCGCTGCCGCCATGGCGCGCAAGAAACCCGACGCCGCCCGCTTCGGCTTTGCTTCTGGCGCCGGCTGGCGCGGGATTGGCGCATTCCTGGCCGGGCCGACCGTGTCGCGCCTGGCCATCGCCGTGCCGCTCATGGCGCTCGTGATTGGCATGGGTGGCTTCTACCAGCACGAACAACAGCAGCAACTGGCCGCACTGGCTGACATCGACGCCGCCGTACTGGCCGACGAATTGCCGCTGACGGCCTATCTCGACCCGGGTTTCAACGCCTATCTGGAGTCGCAGCAGCGCCAGCAATGACCAAGAAGAACGTCTCGAGATCGCGCTTTCCCGTGCTGAAGACCGTCATCGGCGTCGTAGCCGCTGCTGCGCTGGCCTGGGTGATCGTCGATCGTCTCGAGACGCCGTCCATCCTCCCGGCAGCCACCGAGACGATCGCGAGCGTGCGCCCGCTGCGCAAGGCCCCCGACAAGCCGCTGTGGCGCGACCTGAGCAGTGCGCAACAGGTGGCGCTCGCACCGCTCGCCCCCGAATGGGACCGCATGGAAGGCGCGCGCAAGCGCCGCTGGATCGAGGTCTCGGCCCGCTTTGCCTCGATGGGCCCGGCCGAACAGCAACGCGTGCAGGAACGCATGCGCCAGTGGTTGAAACTCACGCCCCAGCAGCGTGAGCTGGCGCGCGAAAACTTCAGCAAGACCAACAAGCTGGCGCAGGGCGACAAGGCCGCCAACTGGGAAAACTACAAGCAGCTGTCGGCCGAGGAAAAGCGCAAGCTGGCCAGCAAGCCGGCGACGCTGCAAAAGAGCGCGCCGATCGCGCTGCCCGATGCGCCCCTGCTGGTCGTGCCGATGCCGTGCGCGGCGAACACGACGCGCCGCGGCGCCGAGTGCGTGCTGATCGGCACGCCCGACACGCCGCCGCCGTCGGCGATTGCCGTCGTACCGGCGCCCGCTGCGTCCACGCCGACGCCCACTACCACGCCGCCGCTCGCGCCGGTCCCGGCGGCACCCGTGAATGGCGGCGCTGTCGCCACGTCGGGCGCCCAGCCCGGCGCGTCTCAGGCCGCCAACCAGGCCGCCAATGCCAGCAACTGAGCCGCCGGTCGTGCTGCCCGAGGCTGCGCTGGCGCTGCCAGGCACGCCCACGATCAAGCGGCGCCTGGCAGTGATGGTGTACGAATTTTTCCTGCTGTTCGCGGTCGAGATGCTGGCCGTCCTGCTCTATCTGCTCGTTACCGGCAACCGCCAGGATCCCCTCTTCCAGCACGGCCTGAAGGTGTACCTGTTCGTGATCACGGGCCTGTATTTCACCTGGTGCTGGCGCGACAGCGGGCACACGCTGGCGATGAAGACCTGGCGCATCAAGCTCGTCACGCCTGGTCATGCCCGCCTGCCCTGGCGCGTCGCGATCGTGCGCTACCTGGCAGCCTGGGGCTGGTTTGCGCCCGCGCTGATCGTCTGCGCGGCCTTGGAGCTGCATGCGAAGGCCGACATCGCGATCGCGCTCGCGCTTGGTGTTGCTGCCTGGGCAGCAACGGCCTGGCTCGACCCCGGCCGGCAGTTCCTGCATGACCGCCTGGCCGGCACGCGCCAGATCGGCCTGCCGAAGCCCGTGTCCGATGAGGGTAACGGCAAGGCAAACGGCAAGGGCAAGCTCGCCTGACACGCACGAGCCGGCGCGACCCGATGATCGTCGCATCAAGACGGCCAGGCTGTGACATCATGCGCGTCCAACAACGAACATCAGTCCACGTGCGCTTTGTCTTCCACTGCGCACGGTACGTTCCCCGAATCAGCATTAGAAGCAGAATCAGAATCAGCCAGCATGCACGACACCCGTTTCCAGGCCCTGTTCGAACAGGCACCAATCAGCATCCAGATCCTCGCGCCATCGGGCCACACCACGCGTGTCAACAAGACATGGGAAAACCTGTGGCAGATCCACGAAGGCACGCCGCTGATGGCGTACGTGCTGGGCGACTATAACGTCTTGCACGACCCGCAACTGATCGACAACGGCATCGCCGCGCTGCTGGCGCGGGCGCTGCAGGGCGAGCGGGTTGAATTGCCGGCGATGCTGTACGACGTCAGCGCGCTCGATGGCCACGGTCCGAAGCGCTGGGTTACCGCAAAGGCGCGACCGATCAAGGACAAGGCCGGCAACACGCTCGAAGTGATGCTCATGCACGAGGACATCACCGAGCGCATGGCGGCGGACAGTGCACTGCGCCTGCGCGAGCAGCGCTTCCGCTCTCTCGTGATGGCCACGTCGCAGATCGTCTGGTCCAATACCCCGGATGGCCGGGTGCTGGAAGACTCGCCGTCCTGGCGCGCCTATACCGGCCAGACCTACGACGAATGGAAGGATTTCGGCTGGGTCGATGCCCTGCACCCCGATGACCGCGCACCGGCCCAGTCTCTGTGGCTGGCCTGCGTGGCTGCGCGCTCGGTGTTCGAGACGAAGTACCGGCTGCGCAGTACGGACGGCAACTACCGCTGGACCGAGGTCAAGGGCATCCCGATCCTGGCCGACGATGGCACGATCCGCGAGTGGATCGGCGCCAACACCGACATCCACGACATGATCGCGGCCGAGCTCGAACTGGCCCAGCGGCTCGAACGCGAAAAACGCAACAGCGCGCTGCTGGCCAAGGTCGCGCAGGCGGCGCGCACGCTGCACACGGTGCTGGCGGCGGAAGACATCGCGCAGGCGCTGGTAACGGCCGTGCGCGACATCCTGCAGACGCACCAGGCGGTCGTTTCGCTCACCGAAGCGGGCGGCTGGACCCAGGCGATCAATGCCGTCTCGCTGTCGGACAAGTACGCCGCCTACCGCGGCTACGACGCCAGAACCGACGGTTCGGGAATCTACGCACAGGTATGCCGCGACAACCGCGTCATGCGCCTGAGCCAGGCGCAGCTCGAGGCACATCCCGCGTGGCGCGGATTTGGCGAGCATGCCGATGCGCATCCGGTGCTGCGTGGCTGGCTGGCCGTGCCGCTGATCGACCGCATGGGCCGAAACATCGGCCTGATTCAGGCGTCGGACCGGTTCGAGGGCGACTTCACGGACGAGGACGAAGCCATTCTCGTGCAACTGGCGTCGATCGCCGCCACCGGTTTCGAGAATGCACGGCTGTATGGTTCGCTGCAGGATCAGGACCGCCGCAAGGACGAGTTCCTGGCCATGCTGGCGCATGAACTGCGCAACCCGCTGGCGCCGATCTCCGCCGCAGCAGAAATGCTCAAGTTCGGCACCGCCAACGAAGAACGGGTACGGCGCTCCAGCGAAGTGATCAGCCGCCAGGTGCGCCACATGACGTCGCTGGTCGACGACCTGCTCGACGTATCGCGCGTGACCCGCGGCCTGATCAAGCTGGACCGCGCGCTGCTCGACCCGATGCAGCTCGTGGCCAATGCCGTCGAGCAGTCGCAGCCATTGATCACGGCGCGCGGCCATACCTTGACCATGATGGGCGATGCCGGCGGCGCCCACATCGCCGGCGACGCGCACCGCCTGGTCCAGGTGCTGGCCAACCTGCTCAACAACGCAGCGAAGTACACGTCCCACGGTGGACAGATCGCGTTGGCGGTGGCGCGCGAACCGGAGACGGTGGCGATTACCGTCGACGACAATGGCGTCGGCATCGATGCGTCGCTGTTGCCGCGCATGTTCGACCTGTTCACCCAGGCCGAACGCTCGCCGGACCGGGCCCAGGGGGGCCTGGGGATCGGGCTGGCGCTGGTCAGGAGCATCATCGACCTGCATGGCGGCGACGTCATCGCCGCCAGCGACGGTATCGGCCGCGGCAGCACGTTCACGGTCCGTCTTGCCATTGCCGACACGGTCACCGGCGCCGTCGATGCGACGGATGCGCTGCGCTTGCAACAGCGTTAACTTGTCACGCGGAATTCGAAATACGTCGTCGCGGGAATACCCCAATAATTGGACGGTCTACGAACTCGTCAATCATTGAATAAGGGTACGCCATGCACCAACCACATCTTCGCGTCGTCATCATGGGCGGCTCCAGCGGCATCGGCGCCGCCACTGCCATTGCCTTCGCCCGCCAGGGCGCCCACCTCGTGCTCGGCGCGCGCGGCAAGGAAGGCCTCGACGACGTCGCCCGGCGCTGCCGCCAGGCTGGCGGCCATGCCGACGTGCTCGTTGTCGACGCCACCGATGCCGACGCTGTTGCTGCGTTTGCGCAGGATGCGCGCGACCTTCTCGGCCAGATCGACCTGTGGTTCAGCAATGTGGGCAGTGGCGTCGTCGGCAAGTTCGCCGACGTGCCGGTCGCTCATCACCGCCAGGTGATCGAGACCAACCTGATCAGCCACATGAACGATGCACACGCCGTGATCCCGATTTTCCTCGAACAGGATTACGGCATCTGGGTCAACATGATTTCGTCGGGCGGCTTCGTCGCGACGCCGTACGCAGCGGCCTACGGCGCCAGCAAATTTGGCCTACGCGGCTTCAGCGAAGCGCTGCGCGCCGAACTGGGCAAGAAGCGCGACATCCACGTGTGCGACATCTACCCGTCCTTCGTCGATACGCCGCGCTTCAAGCACGCTGCCAACTATACGGGCGCCAAGCTGTCGTATCCGCCAGGCGTGCTGGCCCCCGAGAAAGTGGCCAACGCCGTTGTCGCCCTGGTGCGCAAGCCGCGCGCCGTCACGCTGCTGGGCGCGCCCGACGTGACCAAGAAGCTCACGCAACTGGCGCCGGACCTGCTGGCGTCCGGCATGAACCGCTTCATGGAAACCTGGGCCAAACGTGCTGACCCTACCGACAACACGGTCGGCGCGCTGTACGAGCCGCAGCATGGCGCGAGCGGCGTACACAGCGGCATGGTGAAGCGCCCTGCCCCTGCCCCTGCCCGACCGCGGCGCGACGTGCAGCCTCGCGTGCCATCGAATGACAACACGCTTGCCGTGGGCGCCGTGCTGATCGCGGCCGCCGTCGGTCTCTCCTTGCTGGGCAAACGCTCCGACAATTAATACGTCAGATTGACCTGCATGACGGCAGTCGTTCCGCTGACCTCGTTACCGACGATCAGCAACGGCTTGCCGTTGGGCGACTTGCTCGCCGGGATGAACGTCAAGCCTTCCGGTCCCAGGTCACCCTTGTCGCCGTCACGCGTATTCAGGTAGGTCACGAACGACGCCGACGCCGGTTTCGTGATGTCGTAGACCATCACGCCGCCGATGCGCTCCAGGCCGACGAACGCATACTGCTTGTCGCCGAACTTGCCGACCACGACGCCTTCCGGCTCCGGCCCTTTCGAGGCGCTGCGGTCTTCCAGATTGTTGTTGTCGTTACTGGCGTTGAAGCGCGCATTCGGCAGCGCGCTCGTACGGCGCTCGAATTCGTCGCCCGAGTCGTAGACGCGCTTGATGTCCGTGTCCCAGATCGAGAACGAACGCCCGCCAAACGTGTACAGCTCGTTGCACTGGCCGGCCGCGTTCTTGCCGGTCATGCCGCCGCCGTTGGGCGTCGTCGTCACGCGCAGCCGGCCCAGATTCGAGTCGAACGTCGCGTTGCCGGCATTCGGGAACACGCTCGGATCCAGTCCTGCCGTGCAATAAGCGCGGACGCGCGTCTCTTCATTGAAGCCCGGCCAGTCGGCGCGGGCATCGCCTTCGTTTGCAGTCAGCAGATAATGCTTGCCGTCGACCGTGTAGCCGGCAATCGCATCCGGCAGGTACATGCCCTTGACTGGCTGCGGGCCGATCTTCGTGGCCGGCGTGCCGCTGTTGGTATTGGTGCCGCCATCTTCATCCGATGCGTCCAGACCGAAACCGGCTACATTGTGGTCCTTGAAGCCAAGCGGCTTGATCGATGTGACCTTCGCACTGGCGACGTCGACGATGGCAATGGCATTGTTCTCCTGCAGCGTGACCCAGGCCGTCTTGCCGTCCTCGCTGACGGTGATGTATTCCGGCTCGAAGTCCTGCGCCGCCGTGGCCATGGGGCCAAAGATACGGATGCCCTGCGCGCGCAGCGCCGTTTCCTGGCCATTGAAGCTACGGAAGTCGGCGGTGGCGACACTTGGTGCACCGCCACGATTCACGGTGATGATGCTGACCGCGCCTTCCGGATCGCTCGTGCCGGCCACGCCGTAGCCACTTGGCTCGCCTTCATTCGCGACCAGCACCTTGCTGCCGTCCGGCGTGAACACCAGCATGTCGGGCAGTGCGCCGACTTTGACACTGTTGATCAGCTTGAGGTCGGCCGCATTGTAGAACGCCACGGTGCCCGGATCGGTCTTGACCGCCGCTTCGATGGCAAGGGCGACCAGGCCCTCGTGCACCGCGACGCTGTTGACGGCCTTGCCGAGGCCCGCCACGCTGATCGTGCCCAGCAGCTTGGGTGCAGTCGGCGCGCTCAGGTCCAGCACGTCGACGGTGCCATTCGCGCCATTGACGACGAACAGGCGCTTGCTGGCCGCATCGTAAGCGGTGATCTCGGCCGCGCCGACCGCGCCGCCGTTGTAGCTGCCGATTTTTTCCAGCGTCAGCGTGGCGGGCGTCGGTTCGTCGTCATGGTCGCCGCCGCAGGCAGCGAGCGTGCAGGCCAGCGCGATCGAGGCAATCATCGGAAGGTAACGGGAAGTAGCAGAGGTGCGTTGCAGCATGATGGTCGGTTTTCCAGGGAAGAAAAACCGCCAGCATAGGACGCGCCGATGACACCAGCATGACATGTCATCAACACGTTCCCTGTCACCGGATCAGAACTGGTCGGTGTCGCGCAGGAAGCGCCAGCCGCCGGCCGGCATCGGGCCCATCGAGATGCGGCCGATGCGCAGGCGGCGCAATGCGGTCACGCGCAGGCCCACGTCGCCGCACAGGCGCTCGATCTGGCCGCGCTGGATGTTCTTGCCGGCGATGCGCAGGCGCTGTTCGCTTTGCCAGCTGGCCTTGAACATGCGGCCAAGCTTGGCCATGCCATTGTCGGCGATCTGGCCGTCGACTTCGACGACGTACTCGGACTCGTTGCGCGATGCATCGTCGACCAGCTTGCGGATCACGCGGAAATCCTGGCTGAACACGATCAGGCCCGAGGCCATGGTCTCGAGCGGCGTGGCAGCCGTGGTCTTGAACAGGTGCCGGCGCAGGAAAGGCTTGCCGCGCCCGTGTTCCAGCACCTGGGTGTCGGCATTGATCGTCGCGAGCGCCGCTTCGATCTCGATACCGGCCGGCTTGTGCATCAGGATGGTCACCGGATCCGGTTCGACCGGCGTGGCGCCCGGCAGCATCTCGACCTTTTGCTCTGGCGTGACGCGGGTGGCGGGATCTTCGGCCACGGCGCCGTCGACGCTGACCCAGCCGCCGGCGATATAACGCTCGGCATCGGCGCGCGAGCACCCTGCCACGTCGGCCACGCGCTTGGCCAGGCGGATTGCTTCTTCAGTTGTCATGCACGCCAATCAGTAAAAAATGTGGTGAAGACGTCGACCGTGCGCTGGACATCGTGCGCGGAGACATCGAGGTGCGTCACGAGACGCATTCTGTGGCCGACCGTGGCGCGGATCTGCGCCCGTTCGAGCGCCGCGCGCAGCGGCGCACAGGCGGCAGCCGGCACGTCGATCCAGAAGATATTCGTTTGCGGGGTGCTGACGGTGAGCGCCGGGATCAGGGCCAGGCCGCGCGCCAGTTCGGCGGCGTGGTCGTGGTCCTGCGCCAGCAGCGCGACATTGTGTTCGAGCGCGTAGTGCGCGGCTGCGGCGATCACGCCGGCCTGGCGCATGCCGCCGCCCAGCATCTTGCGCCAGCGCTTGCCCTGCTCGATAAAGGCCTTCGGACCAAGCAGCACCGAACCGACCGGTGCGCCCAGGCCTTTGGACAGGCACACCGACACGGTGTCGAAGCCCTTGACGGCGTCCGCCAGGCTGATGCCCTGCTTGACGGCGGCATTGCAGATGCGCGCGCCGTCCAGGTGCGTGGCCAGGCCCTTCTCGTGCGCCAGCGTCGTGGCTGCAGCCACGTACTCCTGGCTCAGCACACGCCCGCCGATCGTGTTTTCCAGCGCCAGCAGGCGGGTGCGCGCGAAGTGCAGATCGTCGGGCTTGATGTAGCCCTCGATGTCGGCCAGCAGGATCGAGCCATCCGGCTGATTGATGATCGGCTGCGGCTGGATGCTGCCAAGCACCGCAGCGCCGCCAACTTCGTACTTGTAGGTGTGCGCTTCCTGGCCCACCAGGTATTCGTCGCCGCGACCGCAGTGCGTCATCAGGGCGATCAGGTTCGTTTGCGTGCCGCTCGGGGCGAACATGCCGGCCTCATGGCCGAACAGCTCTGCCGCATAATCCTGCAGGCGGTTGACCGTGGGGTCGTCGCCATACACATCGTCGCCGACGTGGGCGGCCACCATCGTGGCGCGCATCGCGGCGCCCGGCTGCGTCACGGTATCGCTGCGCAGATCGATCCAGCCTTGCGTGTTGTCGCTCATGCTTGTTGTCACTCCGTGGTGGCGGCTTGTGGGGCGTAGAAACGTTCGGTCATCTCTGCCAGGCCCAGTTCGCCCAGCACCTCGTGCAGGCGTTCGGTCGGGCGGCGGCGCGGCAGGTTCTTGTAGGTGGCGATGATCAGCTCGTTCTTCATCGAGTGTTCCCAGCCTACCAGCTCGGTCACGGTGACCTGGTAGCCATGCGCTTCGAGCTGCAGGCAGCGCAGCACGTTGGTGATCTGGCTGCCGAATTCGCGCGTGTGGATCGGGTGGCGCCAGATTTCGGTCAGCGCGCTGCGTTTGACGTCCTTGCCCTTGTTCTTGCGCAGAACGGTGGCGACTTCGGCCTGGCAGCACGGCACCAGCACCATATGCTTCGCGTTCTTCTTGAGCGCGAAATCGATGGCGTCATCGGTGGCGGTATTGCAGGCGTGCAGTGCGGTGACGATGTCGATCGATTCAGGGAGCGCGCTCGACGTGGTCGATTCGGCCACCGACAGCGGCAGGAACGACATGCCCTTGAAACCCAGGCGCGCGGCCAGCTCGGTCGATTTGGTGACCAGCTCTTCGCGCGTCTCGATGCCGTAGATGTGGGAACCTTCGGTTTGGGCTTTGACGAACAGGTCGTACAGGATGAAGCCAAGGTAGGATTTGCCGGCGCCATGGTCGACCAGCGACACGCTGCCCTTGTCCGCCTGCACATCGCGCAGCAGCGGCTCGATGAAGTTGTACAGGTGGTAGACCTGCTTGAGCTTGCGGCGGCTGTCCTGATTCAACTTGCCGTCGCGGGTCAGGATGTGCAGCTCTTTGAGCAGCTCGATCGACTGGCCCGGGCGAACCTCGGGTGGCAGCTCCGGTGCAGCCGGGACTTTCTTGACGTTCTCGACACGCTTCATGAAGATCAGTGGTTCTTTTCGGCGGCGTGGTTGATCGTATACTTCGGGATCTCGACGACGAGGTCTTCGTCGGCAACGATCGCCTGGCACGACAGGCGCGAATTGGGCTCCAGGCCCCAGGCCTTGTCGAGCATGTCTTCTTCCTGCTCTTGCTGTTCGTTGAGCGAATTGAAACCTTCGCGCACGATCACGTGGCAGGTGGTGCAGGCGCAGACGCGGTCGCAGGCGTGTTCGATGTCGATGTCGTTCTCGAGCAGGACGTCGCAGACCGATTTGCCGCTTGGCGCGTCGAGCACGGCGCCTTCTGGGCACAGCACTGGGTGGGGAAGGATGACGATTTGTGGCACTTGGGTTACCTCGGTTGATTATTGTAATGGTGCGCTTTAAAGACCGTCGTTCCCGCGAAGGCGGGAACCCAAGTTTGCCAGCGTTGCCATGAGCATCAAGCGTAGGCGTGTTGCAAACTGACTTGGGTTCCCGCCTGCGCGGGAACGACGGTCCGGGTTGCGTCTTAAATTTCGTCCAGCGACTTGCCCGACAATGCCTTGCGCACGCTCTTGTCCATGCGCCGCGCTGCGAATTCTTCGGTGCCATGCGCCAGCGCCTGGACTGCATCGTGCACCGCGTTCTGGCGCAGGCCCGGTTCAAGCGTCGTGTCGTTCGACATCGCCACCGCGTCGCGCACCAGTTGCAATTGCGCGGCAATTGTGGTCTGCTCGTCGGGCGACAGCAGATCGATGTCGCTGTCCAGCGCCGACTGCGTCGCCAGCAGGATGCGCTCGGCCTCGACCTGCTCTTCGCGCAGTGCGCGCATCTGCATGTCGCTCGAGGCCGACGTGTACGAATCCTGCAGCATGCGCGCCACCTGGTCGTCCGCCAGGCCATACGACGGCTTGACCGTGATCGATGCCTCGACGCCCGAGCGCATTTCGCGTGCGGCCACCGCCAGCAAGCCATCGGCGTCGACCTGGTAGGTCACGCGGATGCGCGCGGCGCCGGCCGCCATCGGCGGGATGCCGCGCAGCTCGAAGCGCGCCAGCGAGCGGCAGTCCGACACCAGCTCGCGCTCGCCCTGCACCACGTGCACCGCCAGCGCCGTCTGGCCATCCTTGAAGGTCGTGAATTCCTGCGCGCGCGCGACCGGAATCGTCGAATTGCGCGGAATGATCTTCTCGACCAGACCGCCCATCGTCTCGATGCCCAGCGACAG
Organism: Oxalobacteraceae sp. CFBP 13730; assembly: GCA_014841835.1. GTDB lineage: Bacteria > Pseudomonadota > Gammaproteobacteria > Burkholderiales > Burkholderiaceae_D > Telluria. The sequence goes on from JACYUQ010000003.1 coordinate 161,820, forward strand.
CGGGGTCACGTCCAGCAGCAGCCAGTCTTCGCCATCGGCGCGGTTGCCGGCCAGCAGATTGGCCTGGATCGCCGCGCCCAGCGCCACGACGCGGTCCGGGTCGATATTGGCGTGCGGGATGGTCTGGAAGAATTCCGACACCGCCCGGCGCACGTGCGGCATGCGCGTCGCGCCGCCGACCATGACCACGCCGTCGACGTCTTCGACGCTCGTGTCGGCGTCGCGCATCGCCTTGCGGATCGCATTCATCGTCTTGCCGACCAGGTGCTTCGTGATCTCGACGAATTCGCGCGCCGTGATCGTCACCTGCACCAGCTCGCCCGATTTCAGGATCGCCTCGATCGTCGTTTCTTCGTTCGTCGACAAGAGTTCCTTGGCCTGGCGAGCCTTGACCATCAGCGTCGCGGTGTCCTGGTCCGACAGCGGCGCCAGGCGCGCTTTTTCCATGATCCAGCAGAACAGGCGATGGTCGAAGTCGTCGCCGCCAAGGGCCGAGTCGCCACCGGTCGACAGCACTTCGAACACACCTTTCGACAACTTAAGGATCGAGATGTCGAACGTGCCGCCGCCCAGATCGTAGACGGCGTACACGCCTTCCTTGCCCTGGTCGAGGCCATACGCGATCGCAGCGGCGGTCGGCTCGGACAGCAGGCGCAGGACATTCAGGCCGGCCAACTGGGCCGCATCCTTGGTTGCCTGGCGCTGTGCATCGTCGAAATACGCCGGCACCGTGATGACGGCGCCCACCAGGTCGTCGCCCAGGGAATCTTCGGCGCGCTGGCGCAGCGTGGCCAGGATCTGGGCCGAGATTTCGACCGGGCTTTTCACGCCGGCGACGGTGTTCAGCTGGACCATGCCCTCGCCCTCGACGAAGTCATACGGCAGGTTTTCCGCGTGCGCGATGTCTTTCAGGCCACGGCCCATGAAGCGCTTGACCGAGACGATCGTGTTCTTCGGGTCGGTAGTCTGGTGCGCGCGCGCCTTGTGGCCGATGTGGGCGTGGCCGTTGTCCAGGTAGCGCACGATCGACGGCAGCAGCGAGCGGCCCTCCTCGTCGCTGAGCACTTCGGGGCTGCCGCTGCGAACGGTGGCAACGAGCGAATTGGTGGTACCCAGATCGATGCCGACGGCCAGACGGTGCTGGTGCGGGGCGGTGGACATGCCGGGTTCGGCGATTTGGAGGAGTGCCATAGTCGTGATACCAGTGTTATTTTTGCGTGCCGGGGACGGTGCGGACGCTATTTTACGCGTCCGACCGGCATAGCGGGGCGTGGACGACACGCCGTCCACGATGAAGTGCGGGAAGGTTATGCCTCGATCGCTTCGAAGGCGTACTGCACTTCGTCGCCGAACTTGTCGAGGAACATCAGCGAGCGCACGCCCTGCGCGGCAGCGGCGTAGTCGCCCGCATCGAGCTGCTGGCCAACGGTAACCAGCATCTGCTTGCGTTCAGCGCGCACCTGCGCATCGAGGGCGTCGAGCGCGCTGGCATCCTTGCCGGCGCGCGCATCGCCGAGTTCTTCGCGCCATTCCATCTGCTGCATCAGGAACGCGGTGGGCATCGCGGTATTCGATTCGGTCTGCAGGTCGACGCCATTGAGTTCGCACAGATACTGCGCGCGCTTTTGCGGATTGCGCAGCGTCTGGTAGGCGTCGTTGGCGCGGGTTGCCCATTGCATCGCGACGCGTTTTTCGCCGTCGCTGCTGCCGACAAACCGGTCAGGATGGACGCGGCCCTGGATTTCGCGGTAGGCGGCATCCAGGGCGCTCTGGTCGACCTCGAAACGGGCCGGCAGTTGAAACAGTTCGAAGTGATTCTGCATGCGCGATCAGATGCGGAAGCTCTCGCCGCAGCCGCAATTGTCCTTGACGTTCGGATTATTGAAGCGGAAGCCCTCGTTGAGGCCTTCGCGGGCGAAATCGAGCTCGGTGCCGTCGATGTACGGCAGGCTTTTCGGGTCAACGAACACCTGCACGCCATGCGATTCGAAGACGCTGTCTTCGTTTGCGCTTTCATCGACGTACTCGAGCTTGTAGGCCAGGCCGGAGCAGCCGGTGGTGCGCACACCGAAACGCAAGCCAATGCCCTTGCCCCGGCGTTCGAGGTAACGGTTGACGTGCTTTGCAGCTTTTTCGGTCAGGGTGATTGCCATGTTGTGCTTCTCCAGCTCTGTTCTATTACCAGGAATTACGCCGCTGCGACTGCCGCAACTGCTTTATCGGCGTGCTTTGCCTTGTAGTCGGCCACAGCGGCCTTGATCGCGTCTTCTGCCAGGATCGAGCAGTGGATCTTGACTGGCGGCAGTGCCAGCTCTTCGGCGATCTGCGTGTTCTTGATCGCCAGTGCTTCGTCCAGGCTCTTGCCCTTGACCCACTCGGTGATCAGCGAGCTCGATGCGATGGCCGAACCGCAGCCATACGTCTTGAACTTTGCGTCTTCGATCAGGCCCTGGTCGTTGACCTTGATCTGCAGCTTCATGACGTCGCCGCAGGCCGGCGCGCCGACCATGCCGGTGCCGATGTCATCGTCGCCCTTGTCGAAGGCGCCGACGTTGCGTGGGTTTTCGTAGTGGTCCAGTACTTTGTCCGAATATGCCATGGTGATGCTCCAGTATGTTTAGAAAATGCGCGCTCGGTATGAGCAGATCAGTGTGCAGCCCACTGGATCGAGCTGATGTCGATCCCGTCCTTGAACATGTCCCACAGCGGCGACAGTTCACGCAGCTTGCCAACTTTGCTCTTGAGCAGGTTGACGGCAAAATCGATTTCTTCTTCGGTCGTGAAGCGGCCAATCGAGAAGCGGATCGAGCTGTGTGCCAGCTCGTCGCTGCGACCCAGGGCGCGCAACACGTACGATGGTTCCAGGCTGGCCGAGGTGCAGGCCGAACCCGACGACACGGCCAGGTCCTTGATCGCCATGATCAGGGACTCGCCTTCGACATAGTTGAACGAGACGTTCAGGTTATGCGGGACGCGGTGGTCCATGTCACCGTTGATATAGACTTCTTCGATCTCCATGAGGCCACGGGCCAGGCGATCGCGCAGTGCACGCACACGCGCCAGCTCGCTGTCCATCTCGACCTTGGCCAGGCGGAATGCTTCGCCCATGCCGACGATCTGGTGCGTCGGCAGCGTACCCGAACGCATGCCGCGCTCATGACCACCACCGTGCATCTGCGCTTCGAGGCGCACACGCGGCTTGCGACGCACGTACAGCGCGCCGATACCTTTCGGGCCATAGGCCTTGTGCGCGGTGAAGGTCATCAGGTCGACCTTCAGCACGTCGAGGTTGATCTCGACCTTGCCGATGGCCTGGGCCGCGTCGCAGTGGAAGATGATGCCCTTCGAGCGCAGCAGTTCGCCGATTTCGGCGATCGGCTGCACGACGCCGATTTCGTTGTTCACGAACATGACCGACACCAGGATCGTGTCAGGGCGGATCGCCGCTGCCAGCTGCTCGACGGTGATCAGGCCGTTGGCTTGCGGCTCGAGGTAGGTCGCTTCGAAGCCGACGCGTTCGAGTTCACGCACGGTATCCAGCACGGCCTTGTGCTCGGTTTTCACCGTGATGATGTGCTTGCCCTTGGTCTTGTAGAACTGGGCCGCGCCCTTGATCGCCAGGTTGTTGCTTTCGGTCGCGCCGGAGGTCCAGACGATTTCGCGCGGGTCGGCGCCGATGATCGCGGCAACGTGGCCGCGTGCTTCTTCGACGGCCGCTTCGGCGTTCCAGCCGTAGGCGTGGCTGCGCGACGCTGGATTACCGAACTGCTCGCGCAGGAACGGGATCATCTTGTCGGCGACGCGTGGATCGACCGGCGTCGTGGCCGAGTAATCCATGTAGATCGGGAAATGTGGAGCTGGCGCGAAGCTTTGCTCGGTGGTCTTGTCCATTGGCGCGTTCATCTGATTTACTCCGGTAACTTTAGTTTTGTCCGACTGCGGCGGGGGCGCCGCGGTGCACGTGCACGACGTTCTGTTCTTTCTGGCGCTGCTGGTCGACCAGGTCTTGCAACGATACCGAATCGAGGTAGTCGACCATTTTTTCGTTCAGCGTGGTCCACAGTTCGTGGGTCATGCACCGGGCGCCGTCGGTATGGGCGCCATGGCAGTTCTCTTTACCGCCGCACTGGGTTGCATCGAGCGGCTCGTCGACGGCGATGATGATGTCCGCCACCGTCACCTTGCCCGCCGCGCGTGCCAGGCTGTACCCGCCGCCCGGACCACGGATCGATTCGACGATCTCGTGGCGGCGCAGCTTGCCAAACAGCTGCTCGAGGTACGACAGCGAAATGGCCTGGCGCTGGCTGATGCCCGACAGCGTGACCGGGCCATTGCCTTGACGCATGGCAAGGTCGATCATCGCAGTGACAGCAAAACGGCCTTTGGTGGTCAGACGCATTTCAACCCCGGTGAATGATAAAATATTTCTCTTGTCCAAGTACCAAGTCGGCGCCGCAATCTGCAGCACGTTTCACTCTGAGAGCAGGGAAAGACCTGATTAGTTGAACGATTTAGTCAAGTATAGCAAATCGCAATGATCTTGTCTTGGACCACCCCAAAAACGGCGGGTCATGTTCATGACGAATACGCGGTCCCCGTGCCCTGTCAACGGGCCCGCAGCAACGCCATCGGCCCGAACAGCGCCTGCATGCCCGGATGCCCGATGAAGCTCAGGTTGTAGGGATGTTCGGCCACCGCCTGCGGGAAGGCGGCCGTTTCTGGCAACTTCTGCAATTGCTCGGCGATCTTGCCCCACAGGACCAGCGTCGGCACCTGCGGCTGGGCGGCCAGCGCCGCCAGCACCGTCTGCAAAAATGGCAACCACGCGCGCGCATCGATGACCGGCTTGACATGCTTGCGAAACACCAGCGCGGCATTCAGCAGCAAAAAACCCTCTTGCACAAGATTGTCCTGCAACTGCGCCAGCGTCTGGATCGAGCCGTCAACGCGCGCGGCCCGGGCAATTGGCGCCAGCGCCTCCCCGCTCGTCGCATCGGCCTGCAACTGGCCGCTGGCCACCAGCAGCATTTTCATGAAGTTGCGCAGCGACGTGGCCCGGTTGACTGGCTTGGACAATCCGCCATCGCTCCACAGGTCGCCCACGGCGCCGTCCATGAAGCTCACCCCCGTGGCGCTCGCGGCGCGCGGGTACGGTCCCTCCCCCACCAGCACGTAGCGCACCTTGTCCAGCGGCTGGGCAAAGGCGGCGAACATGCGGTGTTCCGTGGGGACGTAATCGTCCTGCGCCAGCGCGGGCAAATAATCAGGATTGGCGCGGGCCACCCCCTGCAGCCCCGCTTCGAGGATCGGGCGCCACGAGGCGTCGGCCAGTTCAAGGGCCTGCAGGATCGGTGCAGGGATTGCGATAGGAAGCGTGGCGTCGGTCATGGCGAAATGGCAATGGAAAGAGGCGGCGATTGTAGCGCGCCGCCGCCCTTCTCAGCCACCCGCGCGCTATTCGGAGTCGGGCTGGCGCGACGGGTGCGCGGCCTGGAACGCGGGCAGCGCCACGCATAGCGCATTGATGCGCTCGATATTCGGATAGGCCGACACATCGATATTGAAGCGCTGCGCATTGAATACCTGCGGCACCAGGTAGCAATCGGCAATGGTCGGCTGGGCGCCATGACAGAATGGGCCGGCGCCCGGATCGCGTGCCAGATGGGCTTCGAGCGATTGCAGCCCCTCGATCACCCAGTGACGGTACCACTCGCTCTTGGCCTGGTCGGGCACACCGATCTCGCGCGCCAGGTAATTGAGCACGCGCAGATTGGTGATTGGGTGGATGTCGCAACCGATGATCTGGGCCAGCTCGCGCACGCGCGCCCGGCCCGGCGCATCCTTGGGCAGCAGCGGCACGTCCGGAAACACCTCTTCGAGATACTCGATGATGGCCAGCGACTGCGACAGCGTGATGCGGTCATCCTGGAACGACGGCACCAGGCCGCTCGGGTTGATCTGGCGATAAGCGTCCTGAAGGTGCTGGCCGCCATCCTTGAGCAGGTGCACCGTCACCGCGTCGTACGCCAGCCCTTTCAGGTTCAGCGCGATGCGCACCCGGTAGGCGGCCGAGCTGCGAAAGTAAGTATACAGTTTCATGGTTGTCTCTCGTGGTAACGGACGACTTCCTGATCGATGGCGCCGAAGATGCTGGCCCCGCTCGCGTCTTGCATCTCGATGCGCACCGTGTCGCCGAATGACAGGTAGGGCGTTTTGGGGGCGCCGCCTTCGATGGTTTCGTACATCCGCACTTCGGCCAGGCAGCAATAGCCCACGCCGCCATGCTCGACGCTCGAGCCATACAGCCCGCCCTGCTTGTTCGACACGGTGCCCGAGCCGATGATGCTGCCCGCACACAGCTCGCGCGTGGTCGCCGCGTGCGCGATCAGCTGGGCGAAGCTGAAGGTCATGTCTTCGCCGGCATTCGGCTTGCCGAATGCGGCGCCATTGAGCGTGACCAGGATCGGCAGATGCAGCTTGTTGCCCTGCCAGGCGTCGCCCAGTTCGTCGGGCGTGACCGCCACCGGCGAGAACGCGCTGGCCGGCTTGGACTGGTAGAAACCGAAGCCCTTGGCCAGCTCGTTCGGGATCAGGTTGCGCAGCGACACGTCGTTGACCAGCATGACGAGACGGATGGCGCTGGCGGCCTCGGCTGCGTCGGCGCCCATCGGCACGTCGCCCGTGACGACCGCCACCTCGGCTTCGAGATCGATGCCCCAGTCTTCGGACAGGGCCGCGATCGGATCCGTGGGACCGACGAAGGAGTCGCCACCGCCCTGGTACATCAGCGGATCGGTGTAGAACGACGCCGGCACTTCGGCGCCACGCGCCTTGCGCACCAGCTCGACATGGTTGATATAGGCCGAGCCGTCGGCCCACTGGTAGGCGCGCGGCAGCGGCGAGTGGCAGGCGGCCTCGATGAACGATTCGGCGCTGTCGGCATTGCCGTCGTTGAGCTGGGCGTAGACGTCTTCGAGCTGCGGCTTGCACGCATCCCAGTTGTCGAGCGCGGCCTGCAGCGTGCGCGCGATGGTCGGGACTTGCTGGCACGTGACCAGGTCGCGGCTGACGACGACCAGGGTGCCGTCGCGGCCGCCGGCTTTGAGAGTGGCGAGTTTCATGGACTTTCCTTTTGTTATTGCTGAGTAGCCGCCATTACAAGGTAAAACGCACTATCATACAAATGATATTTTTCAGCTAGATATATCAGCTTATCTAATCAATCCATCGGATGAATCCAACCTTGCGACAAATGCGCGCCTTCGTTGCGCTGGCCAGGACCGGCACGTTCACGCTGGCCGCGCAGACCCTGCACGTGACGCAGTCGGCATTGTCTGGCCTGATCAAGGAACTCGAGCAGACGCTGGACGCCCGGGTCGTCGACCGCAGCACGCGCCGGATTGGCCTCACCGAGATCGGGCGCGAATTGCTGCCCTTATTTAGCCAGATCATCGATGACCTGGACGGTGCGCTGGCTAACGTGGCCGACCACACGCGCCTGAAGAAAGGCGTCGTGCGCATCGCGGCGCCACAGCTGATGGCGTGCACACTGCTGCCCCCCAGCATCGCCGCCTACCGCGCGCAGCACCCGGAGATCGTCGTGCGCCTGGCCGATACCGAAGTCGAGGGCGTCATCACGCGCGTGCTGTCGGGCGAAGCCGATGTGGGCATCGGCCCGGAACGCACGCCTGCGCCGCCCCTGCTGGCGCGCGAACTATTTACCATGCCGTTCGCGCTGGTGTTTCCGCAACAGCATCCGCTGGCCGCGCTCGAGCGCGTGACATGGCAGGACGCGGCGGCTTACCCGTTCATTTCGCTGCAGGGTCAGTTCACCGACTTGCTGCTGGACGCGGTGCAGGACGCGCGCACGGGCACCGCGCTCACGCCGGCGCATGAGGTGACCTTCATGACGACGGCGCTGGCGATGGTCAGTGCGGGCCTGGGCGTGACGGTGTGCCTGCCCTACGCCGAACCGCTGGCCACGCTGTACGGGCTGACGATGCGCCCGCTCGATGCGCCGACCGTGCAGCGCCGCTTTTTTGTCTACACGCGGCCAGGGCGGTCGCTGTCGCCGGCCGTCGAGAGTTATCTGGAATTCCTGTTTGCATATGTAAAACGGGCGCAAGGAGAGGGCTGATTCTCACAAAAAGGCACGCTACAATGGGTCGTGTCTTTTTTTATCGGACCCACGATGTCCCTCGATACGATTGCGATCAACCGCCAGATGAACAAGTTCGATGGCCATGCCAGCGTCTGGCTGTTTGGCTACGGCTCCCTGATCTTCAAACCCGACTTTCCCTTTCTTGAACAGCGCGCCGCCTCGATCAGCGGCTGGACGCGCCGCTTCTGGCAAGGTTCGCACGACCACCGCGGCACCGAGGCAGCGCCGGGACGCGTGGTGACGCTCGTGCCAGACCCGGATGCCGTCTGCCATGGCATGGCGTTTCTCGTCACGCCCGAAGAATTCGCGCATCTCGACCATCGCGAAAAGAACGGCTACCTGCGCCTGGCCACGCAAATGCGTTTTGACGACGGCAGCAGCGACGAAGGCATCGTGTATATCGCCACGCACGACAATGCAGCGTACCTGGGGCCGGCCGACGAGCACGCGATTGCGCGCCAGATCGCCACGGCGCGCGGCCCGAGCGGCCCGAACAGCGACTACCTGCTGGGCCTGGCCCAGTCACTGCGCGCGCTGGGCAAGCCCGATCCGCACGTGTTCGAGATCGAGCGGCACCTGGCGGCGCTGGGGGTTACGCAGCAGTACGCTTGACGGGATCAGCGTTTGAGTCGGTCTGCTTCGCGATGGCTGCAAGCGTGGCCAGCACGCGCGCAGCACGCTGTTCGAGCGAACCCGTCAGGATCGTGTAGCCGATATCGCGCCGGTCCAGATCGTCCAGGACCAGTTGCTGGATCTGCGTGCGCCACGCCGCGTTTTCGCGCACGCCGGGCTCTTCTTCATACGGGATGTCGTCAGCGCACACGAAATGGTGCAGGTAGCGCGTGCGGCATTCCAGCGCGTAACGCAGCAGTGCCGGGGGCACCGGCTCGGTGACCTGGCCGAAGCGCAGGCCGAGCAGCAGCGTGGTCAGTGCATTGGTGTCGACGAAGACGTACTCGCCAGCGGCATTCGCGACAGCAGCGTCTTCGGCAGCGCGGTGCCGTTCGGCGATCTCGACATAATCGGCGGCCACCAGCTGGCCCTGCTTTTCTTCCCAGACGAAGCGGCCGATCTCGGGCACGAACTGCGCGCCCTGCTCGCGCGCCAGCATGCTGGCCAATGTCGATTTCCCCGTCGACTCGGCGCCGACGAACGCCACCAACCGACTGCCCGTCCCTTGCTCACCCATGCCTGCATCCTGTAACGATCAATGCGACATCCTAGCCGAGCCGCCGCGACAACTCAACGGTTCAGTCGAGCGCGCGCTGGCGCGACTCGGTGTCCACGCACAGGATGGCGATCGCGCCCATGAGCAGGAAGCCGGAGAGCATGATCAGCGCCAGCGTGAAGTGTGTCGCCATCACCGGCGCGACGATCGCCGGCGCGAACAGGCCGCCGAAGCGGGCAACTGCGCCGGCCATGCCCATGCCGCTGGCGCGCAGGCGGGTCGGGTAGACCTCGGGCGTGAACGCATACAGCGCGCCCCATGTGCCCAGCAGCGCAAAGCTCATCAACAGCGTCGAGCCCACGACCAGAACGGTCGAGCTGCCCAGGCTGTAGCCGAGGCAGCCGACACTACTGAGCAGAAGGAACCCGACCAGCGTCGGCTTGCGGCCCCAGCGTTCGACGCCATACGCGGCCAGCGCGAAGCCGGGCAACTGGACCAGCGCCAGCACGATCAAAAATTCCTGGCCGCGCATGAAGCCGAAGCCTTCCGCGCTCAGCCGGATCGGCAGGTAGACAAACACGCCGTAATAGGCAATCGAGATCAGGCCCCAAGCGACGAACAGCGCCACGCTGCGCCGCCGCAGTCCGCCCGAAAACAGCGACAGCAGCGTCGTCTTGACCGGCGCTTCGGGCAGCAACGGCGGCATCGTCAGCGTGCGGCCATTGGTCCTGGCCACGCGTTCCAGCACCGCGCGCGCCTCGTCCGGCTTGCCGCTGCGATGCAGGTACATGGGCGACTCGGGGATATACCAGCGCAGCACGATGCCGATCAGCGCCGGGATCCCAGTGACAAAGAAAATCACGCGCCAGGCATCGTCGCCCCAACCGACCGCCCACAGGGCCAGCACGGCCAGGGCAATCGTGCCCAGCGCCCAGAACGATTCGAGCAGCACCAGCCAGCGGCCGCGCCGGTCGCTGGGCAAAAATTCGGCCATCATCGTGTAATCGACTGGCAGCGTCGCGCCCACACCGATGCCCGTCATCAGGCGCAGCGCGAGCAGCCACGCAAAATCGGGCGCGAACGCCGACGCCACGCCGAAGCAGGCGTCGATCACGACCGCCATCAGCAGCACGGGCCGGCGGCCGATGCGATCCGCCAGACGCCCGAAGACAAACGCACCGATCAGCATGCCAACGAAGAATACGGTCCCCGTCTGCAAGGCCTGCGGCATCGACAGCCCGAAGGTTTTCGCGATCGATGGCGCCGAAAAACCAATCGACAGCACCTGCATCGCGTCGGCCAGCCAGACCAGGCCGAAGATCAGGAAAATACGGTATTGAAACTTGCCGACGCCCGCGGTCTGCAAGCCCTGCTCCATCGTCACGGCGGCGCCGGCCTCGTTTGGGCTACTGCCGGGAAAGCCGGGCTGCCCTGGTGTCACTGGTGTGGTCATGGATTCTTATCGAGGCGACTGGACGGCGCGCGCATCGGCGCGCCTGTCAATGCCGCATCTTAGAATAAAACGCGCTCGTCAGTGACGTTTTACCCATTGTCGGCGCCTGATCAGCCGCCGAAGTTCAGCGAAGCGCCGCCCGGCCCGCCCGGCCCCGAACCGACGCCCGGGCCGCGCCCGTTGCCAGGCCCGCCGCGCCGGTTCTGTTCGTCACGCGGCCCAGCCGGCGCGGCGCCGCGCCCACCGCCGTCGGGCACCACGCGCAGTAACTGCTCGCCCAGCCGGCCCGCGACCCGGCGGCGCTGGTTGTCGTCGAGGCCATCGTTCACGTCGAGCCACAGCGCGCGTAGTTGCCGATCCTCGGCGTTTGCTGTCGCGCTTTCGGCGTCGGTGGCTGCGTCCAGCTTGCGCAGGTCGGCGTCGGGGCTGGCCAGCAAGGTCCTGGCCCATTCCTGCAGCGCGGCGCGGCGCCGGGTGCGATCGCGCAGGATCGTGCGCGATGCGGCTTCGGCCTTGCTCCACAGGGTTTGCTGGTTGGGACTCAAATTAAGCGACTGTTTCATGTCGCCCGCCATCGGCAGCAGGTCTTCGCCTCGCAGATCGGTCAGTGGTATCGCATGCGCCGTGCCGGCGCCGGCCATGGCCAGTGACAGCAGGCAGATGCGCAGCCAGCAAGGCAAGAGTGAGAACGTGTTTGGAAATGGCATACGATACCCATGGTCAGAAAGGACGATCACGAATATAAGCGCAAGGCAGATGGCTGTCGTGCTGCTTTACCGAAACTTAACCGGCGCGTCACCACCGTTTCAGCGCCGCGCCAAGTTGCTTCAGGCTTGGGGACAGTGCACCCAGCACGTTGCCGATACGGGAAGTCTGCACCGGCCCAAGCAAGCTGACGGCAGCCGACAGTGCCTTGTCGTCGCGCGTGCCGAACATGCGCGTGCTTTCCACCCCGGCACGTGTTGCGGGCGACGTGTCATCCGGTGCAGGCAGGATCGCGGCAAGATGCTGCGCCAGGTCTTCTTCGCGCAATGCCAGCCCCAACGCATCGTTACGAGCGGGATCCGGCGCCACGATCACGTCCGGCGTGATCCCGCGCGCCTGGATTTCGTGGCCGTTGGGCGTGAAGTAGCGCGCCACCGTGAGCTTGACGGCACTGTCGCCGGTCAGCGGAAAGATGCTCTGGATCGAGCCCTTGCCGAACGTGCGCGTGCCAAGCACGGTGGCGCGGCGGTGGTCCTGCAATGCGCCGGCCAGCAATTCGGCGGACGACGCCGACGCGCCGTTGACCAGCACGACCAGCGGGACCGTTCGCGCCCATGCGGGCAGGTGGGCCAGCACATCCGGCTCGTCTGGCCGCTGGTAGAACCGCGGATCGACCGTGACGGTGGCAGCGGGATCGGCAGCAGCAGCGGGGTCGGCAGCGGTGGCACGCCCGCGCGCCGAAAATAATGACGTGCCTGGCGGCAGGAATGCCCCGGCCACGCCGACTGCGGCCGACACCATGCCGCCCGGATCATTGCGCACATCGAGCACGATGCCGCGCGGCGCCCCGCTTGCATCAAGCGTTTTCAAGGCGGCAACCAGGTCGTGCGCGGTGCGCCCTTCGAACGCCGATACCTGGATCCACGCGACGCCGTTTGGCATTGCACGTGTCGTGACAGTCTGCGCCAGCAACGCGGCCCGGTGCAGCCTGGCGGTACGAACGGCGCCGCTGCCACCCCGCCGGTACCCGATATCCAGCGCGCTGCCGGGCACGCCGCGCATGCGTCGCGCATTCTCGGGCAAGCGCAAGCCGGAGAGCGTCACACCATCGATCGACGCGACCGTATCGCCCGGCTCGATGCCGGCCAGGTACGCCGGTGAGTCTGCGGTGACCGCCGTTACCACCATGTCTGCAGCAGCGAAGTCGACACTGATGCCGATGCCGGTGTACTCGCCAGCCTCGTCCTTGCGAACGGCATCGAGTTCGTCCTTGTCCAGAAAGCCCGAGTGCGGGTCGAGCGAGGCGAGCATGCCGGCGATCGCCCCTTCGAGCAGCTTCTTGTCGTCCGGCGCGTCGACGTACCGGGTTTTTACCAGCGCATAGGCCGAGAGCAAGGCCTGGAATTCGGCAGCGGGAACCACGACCGGCTCGCCTGCACGGGAGGTGTTTGCGGCGACAAGGGGAAAGAGAAGGCAAAGAATGGTGGCGTGGCGTCGTTTCATGCGTCGGTGTCCTTGATGATCGACCGATTCTCTGCTGATCGCATGTTGTGTGCGGTTAAGCGCTTGTAAGCAGGTGTAAGTAAGAGCTGTGCAGATCTGCGTTCAGCGCTGGCGCATCAGCGGCATTCTCAGAACAGGTCCAGTTGCCCTGCCCCCTGTGCACTGCCGCGGCGTGTCGTCGCGGGCACGACCACTGGTCGCCGGAATTGCGAGCGATCGAGCCGCCCGAAGCGCCCGCGCAATGATTTGAAGCCAAGGCGCTCGACCGCTTTTTCGAAGCGTTGCCGGATCAGGTCGGCCCACACGCCGTCACCATGCATGCGCTGTGCAAAGTCGGCATCGTAATCCTTGCCGCCGCGCATTTCGCGGATGCGGTTCATCACCCGCTGCGCGCGGTCCGGAAAATGCGCCTGCAACCACTCTTGAAACAGCGGATTGACTTCGTGCGGCAGGCGCAGCACCGTGTAGTGAGCACCGACCGCGCCGGCATCGCGCGCCGCTTCAAGGATGCGTTCGATCTCGGGCTCGGTCACGAACGGGATGATCGGCGCCACGCTCACGCTGACGGGAATGCCGGCGTCGGTCAGCGTACGGATCGTGCGCAGACGACGCATTGGCGCGGCCGCGCGCGGCTCCAGCGTGCGCGAAATCTGTGCATCGAGCGTCGTGAGCGTTACTGCCGCGCACGCCAGATTGTTGGCCGCCATCGGCGCGAGCAGGTCGATGTCGCGCTCGATCAGCGACGACTTGGTGATCAGGCCAAGCGGGTGGCGGCATTCGGTCAATACCTCCAATACCTGGCGCGTGATTTGATGCTCACGCTCGCAAGGCTGGTAGGCGTCGGTGTTGACGCCGATGGCGATGTGTTCGGGGACGTAGCCGGACTTGGCAAGTTCGCGTCGCAGCAGTTCGGGAGCATTCACCTTGGCGAAGAGCCGGGATTCAAAATCGAGACCCGGCGACAGGCCGAGATAGCTGTGCGTGGGCCGCGCGAAGCAATAAATGCAGCCGTGCTCACAGCCGCGGTAGGGATTGAGCGATACGCTGAACGGAATATCGGGCGACGTGTTGCGCGACAGGATGGTCTTGGCGAACTCGTCGGTGACCACCGTCTTGAACGCAGCCGATTCACCGGTCGACCCGGCAGCCGATTCAGAATCGGCATCAGACCAGCCGTCGTCAAAGCGCTCGCGGCCGTTCACCTCATAGCGCCCCTGCAGGTTCGACACCGCGCCACGCCCCTTGCGTGCAACGCGCGGCGGCGCCAGCATGATGTGTTCTTCTACCCGCTCGCGGCGGATGGGCTCGTCGGTGTCGATCATGGCCGCTGCTCCATACTGTATTTTTATACAGTATATTACGCCGCTACCCCACCAAATTCAAGCTGCTAGTTGTGCGGACGGGCAAAGGTCGCCAGATAGTTCACGCTCGTATCGCTGCACCATGAGGCCCGATGCAACACCGGCAGGTAACGCATACCGCGCAGATCGATTCGCTGCAGCCCGGCCCCGGTGGCTGCAGCCAGCATCTCGGCGGGTTTGACGAAGCGGTGCCACTGGTGCGTGCCCCGTGGCAGCACGCGCATCACGTACTCCGCTGCCACGATGGCCAACAGATAGCTCTTCCAGCTGCGGTCGATCGTCGACGCCAGCAGCAAACCACCGGGCGCAACGCGCCGGGCCACCTCTTCGATGAAGGCGTCGGGGTCGGCCACATGCTCGGCCACCTCGAGCGCCAATACGACGTCGAAGCATTCATCGGGCTGCAGGACAGTCTCCAGTTCGCCAAGGCGATAATCGACTACCGCGCCGCTGGCGTCGGCGTGGCGTTGCGCTGCCGCCAGGTTGCCGGGCGAGGCGTCGATGCCGACCACCTGCGCGCCACGCAGCGCCAGCGGTTCGGACAGCAGTCCGCCGCCGCAGCCGACGTCGAGAATACGCAGACCCGCCAGCGACATCTCGGCGCGGCCGAAATGCGACGCCATGCACTCAAGCAGATAGGCCTGGCGCAGCGCGTTCGTGACATGCAGCGGCCGCATCGGGCCGTTCGGGTCCCACCAGGTGGCGCCGAGTCGGTCGAAGCGGGCGATTTCGTCTGCAAGCGCGCTCATGTTCGGCCCCCATTCGCAGCAACGGTCACCAGCGCTGCCAATGTGCGGCCGGAGCGCCAGGCGCCTTCCACACCGCCGCCGGCAAGGGCATCGCCGCACACGCCAAGCCCCATGCCCGCGTTCCACCAGGCACCAGCAGTCGGCTCGTCACCGGGCGCCGCTGCCAGCGTTGCATACAGCCAGCGATGCACGCCCGCGAAGCGCCAGGTCAGAGCGCCGCCGACACAATCGGCAAGCGCCGCCTGCAGCATCGCCTGCACCTGGTCGGCTGGCGTGTCCAGATGCGCGCCGGTCCAGTCGGGCGTTGCGTGCACCACCCACTGGGCCTGCCCTGCCAGCACTGCGCGCGTCGGCTTGGCATCGTTGCGCACCACCAGCGCCAGCGGGCCGGATGCGGGCCGCGCCAGGTCCCAGTCGCAGCCCGTTGCAGGCGCGTCGGTCATGCCCATCAAGACCCAGACGGGCAACATCGGCGCGGCCTGCGCGCGCGCGGCCCAATCCGGACGATGCACGCCCAGCAGCGCGGCCGCCTGTTGCGGCGGGATCGCCAGCGCCACGGCGTCGAAGCCATCGGCCACGGTCGCACCGGCACTCTCGACAGACCACGTTGCGCCGCTGCGACGCACGCCATCAACCGTGCAAAGCGTACGCAACGGCAGGTCCTTCAACAGCGCGCGGCACAGGGCCGGCATGTCGGGTGTGGCAACCCACATCGCGCCGCCCGGCAGGGCTGCGCTGTGCGGGGCCAGCCGCGGCGTCCAGCGCGCCAGCAGCCCGGCGCGCTGCCCCTGCTCGACGAAATCCAGGAAGTCGGCGCCCGTGACAGCAAAGCACGGCGTCCCGTGATCCAGGCCCAGAACGGCATCGGCGCAATCGAGCGTCACCCGCCTGGTGGACATGCGCCCGCCCACGCCGCGCGACTTGTCGAACACCCGCACCGCATGCCCGGCATCGGCCAGCGCGCGCGCACAGGCGGCGCCGGCGATGCCGGCTCCCACCACCGCCACCCGTAGGGTCGTGCCACTCATCGCTTGCTGCCGCGGCTGCGCCACAGCGGCCTCATGACCAGGAACAGGCGGTAGGCCGGCTCCAGCAACGCCAATGCAAGCCTGGAGCCCAGCAGACGTCCAAGCCAGGCCCAGCGCGGCAAGGACCGCCACAACAGGGTAAATGCCTCCGCACCGCTGGCCAGGGTGCCATCGGGACGACGCATGTGCAGGCGCGCCATGGCGGCCTCGCGGTTCAGTCCCGGGCCAAGCGCTTCAGGCGCGCAGTGGGCGACGTCGACCCAGCACACCTGGTCTGCGCCGTCCTGACGCTGATAAAGGGCGATCTCGCGGGTGCATACCGGGCAGCCGCCGTCGTAGTACACCGTGGGGGGAAGTGAGGATTGTTCTTGCATGATTTGATCATACAGGAATGCGGTAAAAATACGGTTCACTATCACGAGCGCTTCGGTTCAATGCATCACTAAACGGTTCACGCCCAGTTCATCAGGCCTGCGCGAGCCGCATGCGAGTGATCCGGCAGCTCACGCACGCACGTAAGCCGCTTGTTGTGCGACAAACCCGTCGAAGGCGTCGAGCAGCCGGGTGAACTGCCCGGACACACCTTCCAGCTGCCCCAGCGCCTGCGCCGCCGCTTCCAGGCTCGCCAACTGATGGGGCGCGTGCGCCTTGCGGATGCGGTAATTCGACGGCGCTACGTCGGTCAGTGCCAGCCGCGGCAGGCGTTGCAGCGCCGGGTTCAGGTACAGCATCTTGCGGCTCTTGCGCCAGGTGGCGTCTAGCAGCACCAGCCGCAGGGCCTCGGCGGGCAGCGCAGGCATCGGCGGTGGTGCGGGCAGGCCGGCATCATCTGGTGTGGCCGGATACAGCAGCAAGGGCGTGCGCCCATCCGCATGCAGCAGGCTATCGAGCACCTCCGCATCGAAGGCTTCGCCGGTCGCCATCACGCTGCCAGTCACGCACAGATGCAGCAGGCGCGCGCTGTTCTTGGCATTGCCTACTTCGAACGGATGCTGCAGGATCAGCAAGTGGGCCTGCGCCGTGACTGGCGTGATCCAGCGACAGATGCAGGCCGACTGCGCCCGCAAGCAGGTGCTGCAGACAGCGCGTTTAAAGCCAGCCGCATCCGTCACGGCGCCGGCGTCCAGCCGCCACCCAGTGCCCGGTACAGGTCGACATGCGCGGCCAGCAAACTCGTGCGCAGTTGCAGCGCTGCGAGATCGGCACTGAACGCGGTACGCTGCGCGTCGAGCTCTTCCAGATACGACGCATAGCCGTTCGTGTAGCGGTTATGGGCGACGCGCAGCACTTCGCCAGCCGCCGCGCGGCGCGCCTCGGCTTCCACCAGTTGCCGCTGCAAGCCGTCGATCGACGCCAGGGCATTCTCGGTCTCGGCAAACGCCGTGCGCACCACGGTCTCATAGCCGTAGATGGCGCGATCGCGCACCGTGCCGGCGATCTCGGCCTGCGCACGCAGGCGGCCCGCGTCGAACAAGGGCGCAAGCACGCTCCCGCCGATGCTCCACAATTCCGTCGGCGAGCGCAGCAATTGCGTGATGCCGCCCGCCCCTGCCCCGAGCGACGCCGTCAGCCGGATCGACGGCAACAGCGCGTCGCGCGCCACGGCCAGGCTGGCGTCGGCCGCCGCGATGGCCTGCTCGGCCTGGGCGATGTCGGGCCGGCGCCGCAGCAGTTCGGACGGCAAGCCGGCGCCGGGGGTCGGCTCACGCAGCGACAGCAGATCGGTACCGCGTGCAATCGCCCCTGGACTAGCGCCCAGCAGCAGATTGAGCGCCTGCTCCTGCTGCGCCACCTGCCGCTCGAGCTGCGGCACGGTGCCGGCCGTCGCGTGCAATTCGGCCTCGGCCTGCGACATTTCCAGGCGCGAGCTGTAGCCCACTTCGAACTGATGCCGCGCCAGATTGTACGAGCGCTCGCGCGAGGCCAGCGTGGCCTTGGCCAGCGCCAGCTGGGCATCCAGCCCCAGCAAATTCAGGTAGCCCGACGCCGTATTGGCCGCCACCGCCAGCGCCGCTGCTTCCAGCGCCGCCTCCTGCGACAGCGCCTCGAACCGCGCCGCCTCGACGGTGTTCGCCACGCGGCCAAACAGATCCAGCTCGTAGCTGGCCTGCACGGCGCCCACGAGCGACGTCGATTCAATCGGCGTGCCTTGCGGGCCGATGGCGCGCGCCCGGGTCGGCGCCAGCGACAGGTTCAGCGACGGCAGACGCGCGCTGTCGGCGACGCGAATGCGCGCCTGGTATTCCTGCAGCCGCGCGCGGGCGACCTTGAGGTCGCCGTTGTTCGCCTGCGCCTGTTGCACGAGGGCGTCCAGCGCCGGATCGCCGAATGCGCGCCACCAGTCACGCTCGACGCTGGCATTCGCGCCGGGCAAGGTCGTCCGCCATGCCACCGGCACCGTCACCGAGGACGGCGGCGCCGGCTGCGGCGCCATCGCGCAGGCGGCCAACAGGAGTGGCACCGCCAGAACCACGAACCGCCGCTTCACCGCTGCCCCGCGTTCGCCGTGGTGGCAGCAGCCGTATCGATTGTGGTGACCACCGACATCCCGGGGCGCAGGCGGTTAGCCAGCGGCTGGTTCGGGTCGATGCTGATGCGCACGGGAATCCGCTGGGCGATCTTGACGTAGTTGCCGGTGGCGTTGTCCGGTGCGATCACCGAAAACTCCGAACCGGTGGCCGGCGCGATGCGCTCGACGTGGCCGCGCAGCTTGGCGCCGCCCAGCGCGTCAACACTGAAACTGACCGGTTGACCAACGGCCACGCCCGCCATCTGCGTTTCCTTCAGGTTGGCGATGATCCACATCTGGTTCGGCACCAGTGCAGTCAGCTGCGCACCCGCATTGACGAAGGCGCCCTGGCGTACGGTCACCTGCCCCAGCTGACCATCGCGCGGCGCGATGATGCTGGTGTTGGCCAGGTCGATCTCGGCCAGCTTGACAGCCGCTTCGGCGCTGGCAACCGCTGCGTCGAGGGCGGCGCGGTTGACGCCGACCGACGCCAGGTTCTGGCGGGCGATCTCGACGGAGGCGCGCGCCTGGTCGCGGCTGGCCGCGGACTGGGCGCGGGTGGCGCGCGCGGCGTCGAGTTCGCGCGCCGACAGCGAACCGTCGGCCGCCAGTTCTTCCACGCGGCGCAGGTCGGCGCTGCTGCGCCGGGCCTGGGCTTCGTTCGAGGCCAGCAGCGCCTGGTTCTGGGCGATGGTGGCGCGGGCGCTGGCGTTCGTCTGCGCGAAATTGGCCAGCGCCGCCTTGCGGTTGGCCAGTTCGGCCCGTGCCTGCGCCAGGCGCTGGATCGGGATCCGGTCATCGATGCGCAGCAGCAGCTCGCCTTTCTTGACGGTCTGGAAATCCTGCACGCGGACCTCGGTCACGTAGCCGCTCAGTTGCGGACTGATGATCGTCACCTGGCCGCGCACCAGCGCGTTCTCGGTCGCCTGCAGCGTGCTGCGAAACGGCGGCAGGTTCCAGGCGTACAGCACGATCAGGATGCCGACAAGCGCGATGGCGGCAAAGGCCAGTGCACTGAGGATGATCTTGCGCTTTGGGCGCGCGGGAGTAGGAACGGGTTCTGACATATCAATCGGTGACGGTAATGGGTGCAGGAATGTTATTGACAGGGACTGCGGGTGCTGGCGCCGGCGCCGCTTCCGGAGGGTTGTAATGCATCCAGACGGCGTGCAAGAAGATCCAGGTCGCGCTCACGGCAGCAATCAGAGCGATCATCAAAAACACGTCGTTGTAAGCGAGGATGTTCGCTTCGCGCGTGGCGCTGGCCGCCAGCGACGCGAGGCTCTGGCGCGTACGCGCGGCCGGATCGGCCAGCAACTGCCCGGCTGCCGCCGCACCGGACTGGATGCGCCCGGCCACCAGCGGATCGAGCAAACTCAGGCCCTCGACGATCGTCGACGAGTGGAATTTCTCGCGCATGATCTGGAACGTGCCGACCAGCGCCGAGCCGATCAGGCCACCCAGGTTCTGGGTCAGGCCGAACAGCACCGAGAAACTGATCAGGGCGCCCGGATTGCCGATCACGGTGACGATCATCGAAATCAGCGACGGCCCGATGAACAGCGTGCCGCCGAACGCGAGCAGACTCTGGCTCAGGTACATCTGCTCGGCGCGGGTCTGATTATTGGCATGCGCATCCATCCAGGCGCCCAGCGCCATCAGCAGCAGCGCAATCACCTGCGGCGCCATCAGGTGCTTCACGTTGACCGTGAGGGCCGACACCACGATCCCGGCGACCGTGGCCGCCAGCACGCACAGGAACAGCGATTGCATCTGGTTATTGTCCAGCCCCACTGCGCGCAGGAAACCCACCGCGCCGACGCTCTGCTCGGACAGCACGATGCGCACCAGCAGCAGCGACAGCGCAACACGCAGGATGCTGCGGTTGGTCAGCCAGCGCAGGTTGAGCAGTGGGTTGGCCCGGTTGTGCTCGACGCACATCGCGGCCGCGAGCAGGAAGATCGACACCGCCAGCGCCACGCCGATCCACGCCTGCTCGGTCCACCAGAAGATGCGCCCGAACGTGAGCACCATGCATAGCAGCGCCATGCCCGGCGCAAACAGCGCGAACGTGACGAAGTCGGTGGGGCGGAACGCCTTGATCCGGTCGCCCGGTGGCAACTTGAGCAGCAGCACGGCGCCCAGCGACACCAGCGCCAAGCCCAGCTCAAACATGTACAGGCCGCGCCACTCGGCAATGCGCAGCAGGTCGCCCGAGAAGATATAGGCCAGCGGCAGCGCCAGCTGGGCCGTGCCGAGCGAGATCGCGATGCCTTTCAGGCGCCACTCCTTCTTGAAACCCTGCAGCGTGTAATACAGGCCCAGCGGACTGACGGCGGCGGCCAGCATGCCATGGGCGGCGCGCACGGCGATGGCCGAGCCGAGATCGTTGACGAACAGGTGGGCCAGCGTGACCAGTGCGTACAGCACCAGGAAACACTCGGTGAACAGACGCAGGCCGAACTGTTGCCGGAATTTCACCAGGAGCAGGTTCATCGACGCGTTGGCCATTACATAGGCGGCCGGCAACCAGGCGGTTTCGGTCTGGTACGCGCCCAGCACGCCCTGCAGATTGATCAGGTTAACGGCAACCAGCGCGTTGCCCAGGCCACCCGTGATCGTGACCAGGATGCCGACCGCCAGATAGGCCAATCGCAGCTTTGTCGTGTGCGCTGGCGTGGACGGAGAGCCGGGCAGCATCGGCTTTTCGTCGGGTGCCCATTCGCGTGGCGCGTACTTGCTCATCCTGCTGTTTCACCGTAATTGTCAGGCTCGCTATCTTACGCCTTTGCTCGACATCGCGTCGGATGGCGCTTTCGCCACACCCAAAACATTTATTCTAAAAGTTGGCCAACCAGATATTGCCGTACGGATTTATTGGCTCTAGACTCAAATTGTTCCATACGGAAATTGTTTCGTAAGGAAGCGTTCCCAGAGTCAGCCATGTCGAATATCCACGCCATCCGCACCCTGATCTACGCTTCGCTTGCCGCGCTGGCCATGCTGCCCGCATTTGCCCATTCAAAGGAACTACCGGCATCACCGCCCGTCGCCAGCACGCTCGACTACCGGATGAACGAGCATGTCATCCAGGTGCCGGCCGGGCCGGACGATGTGCTGCTCGAGACCACCGTCTTCCAGCCCGATGGCGCCGGCCCGTTTCCGCTCATCGTCATCAACCACGGCAAGGATCCGGGCCGCCCGAGCCTGCAGTCGCGCGATCGCTTCTATCATATGGCGTCCGTGTTCGTGAAGCGTGGCTACGCGGTGATGGTGCCGATGCGCCAGGGCTTTTCCAAGTCGGGCGGACGCTACCGCGATCGTGGCTGCGACATGACGGCCAATGGCTACACGCAGGCCGAAGACATCCGCGCCACCCTCGCCTATGCACGCCAGCAACCGTGGATCGACGGCACGCGCATGATCGTGGCCGGGCAGTCGTACGGCGGGCTGGCCGCCATCGCGCTGGGCACCGAAGCGCTGCCCGGTGTGCGCGGTTTGATCAATTTTGCGGGCGGCTTGCGCGACGACAGCAACCGCTGCGCGTGGCGCTCGCAACTGGTGGCGGCATTTGCCGACTACGGCGCCAAAGCCAAGGTTCCGAGCCTGTGGATGTACGGTCAGAACGATTCACTGTTCGGCCCGGAGCTGGCCAGCCGCATGCATGCTGCCTATGCCGCGGCCGGCGGCCGTGGCCGTCTGGTCGAATTCCCCGCCTTCAAGCGCGACGCGCACGGCATGCTGGCCAGCCGCGACGGCGAAAAAGTCTGGCTGCAAGATACCGAACAGTTCCTGCGCGAGATCGGCATGCCGACCGCCGTCGTGGTCGACGTCCCTGCCCCGCCCAGCCCGGCGCGCACCGATTACGCGCAGGTCGACGATATCGCCGCCGTACCGTTCCTGTCCGAGAACGGCCGCCGCGCCTACCGCGATTATCTGACCAAAATGACGCCGCGCGCGTTTGCGGTGTCGGCCAGCGGCGGCTGGACCTGGGCCGAGGAAGGCGAAGATCCGGACGGACGCGCACTGGCGACCTGCTCGGCAAAAAGCAACGAGCGGTGCCGGCTGTACTCGGTCGACGACTATGTGGTCTGGCATGACGAGCGCATCGACGGGGCCGAAAAGGCAGCAGCCACGGCGGCGCTGATGCCGGCGCCGAACCCGATGGCCGACGCCGATCCGACGACATCGATGGGCAGTACGACCGCGCGCTGATCGCGCAGGCTTGTCAAGCGGCCTGCGCAGTTCTTCCTGCATGAGTTCGCTTTACGGTGCGTCGGGTCGATCCAGCGCAAACCGCCGTTGGGTGATGCATCAGACAATGCGGCTGTCGCATTGTCCGGAGCATACCGATGGTTCGTCTCGTCCACGCCTGCGCTGCCGCGCTTCTTGTCATCGGCCTGCTGGTCGCCCCTGTCGCGCCGGCCGCAAACAACGATCCTGTCGTGCTGGTACACGGCTTTCTGGGCTTCGGCCCCGACGAGTTCCAGAAGAGCGGCTTCAATTACTGGGGCGGCTATGGCGACATCGCCGCGCACATGCAGGGCTACCGCGGCCCGCACACGGTGATTGCCGCCGCCGTCAGCCCGATCGCGTCGAACTGGGACCGCGCCGCCGAGCTGTATGCGCAAATCAAGGGCGGCTGTGTCGATTACGGCAAGGCGCACGTTGCCGCGCAGGGCGTGCCCGGCCAGGTGCAAAAGCCGCCCGGCAAATGCTGGGCCGCCGACCCACGCGACAATCCGCACGCGTATCCGCCGGCGCTGTACCCGCAATGGGGCCGTGACCGTCCGATCCACATGATCGGCCACAGCCAGGGCGGCACGACCATCCGCGCCCTGATCCAGCTGCTGGAACACGGCTCGGCCGCGGACGAAGGCGATGGCGCGCTGTTCAAGGGCGGCAAGCCCGGCTGGATCCGCAGCGCGACGACGATCTCGGCACCGCACAATGGCACGACGCTCAGCGACGCGGTCTTGACTATCCTGCCCAATGTGCCCATCGTGCTGCGCGACATCCTGCGCAACCGGGCTGCCAGCTGGGAACTCGCGCCGGACGGCGCCCGCGAATTCAACCGGTGGGCGCTGACCTCATCCAATGTCTACTATTTTTCAGTGGGTACGCTCGCCACCGCCAGCGGCAGCTGGTGCTGCAATGGCACCGACCGCGCCATCGCGCCGATCCAGACGACGGCGTTCCAGTACGCGCGCGCCGACATGATTCCCTACTTCAAATCATTCGCCGGCGAGTGGATCGTGCCCTCGGCCGGACAGCGTGGCATGGGCAGCTACACCGTCAATGTGCCAAAACGGGTGCGCATCGACAGCGACTGGTTCCCGAACGATGGCGTCGTCAACACGGCCAGCATGCGTGCGCCCGGCGGGCACTCTGCGCGCAACTACGACGGCAAGGCGCTGCGCGGAACATGGAATTTTCTGGGCAATTACCCGGGGTATGACCACTTCGATATCCTGAACTGGCCCAATCAGGGGCCGTCGGCTGATCCGCTGTACGACCGGATCAGTGACATCCTCTTCGCGCTGTAACTTGGTATGAAATACCTCTGCGGCCAGTTGTCCTGTGTAGGGTAGACGGGTCTCCCGTCCACGCGTTCAACCGGCCATCGCATACTGCTGCGCGAGTCACGGTGAAAACACCTCGTCGGGCCGGTGGATGCGCACGATCTGCAAGCCATCGGGCTGGTCCACCAGCATGCACAGCTTGCCGGTGCGCTTGCAATGGTCCTGCACACGCCAGTAGTCGCCATGGCTCATGCACCCGGTCTGGCAAATCACCAGATCGGCTGCTTGCAGGCTCGCTTCCAGGTCCGCCGCGACGCCAACTGGCGTGTGCCCCGGATCGCCCGCGCTGCCCGTCTGCCCGGCCAGCGCACGACGCTGCAGCGTGCGCATCAAGTCATGCACGCGCGCCTGCAGCGTGGCCACCTGGCGGCCCAGCGCAACGCGCCGGCCCAGGCCCGGCAGCGCGGCGTCGAGGGCGGCGCGGTCTTCGCGTTCCCATGCCAGCGCCGTCGTCGCGCGCATCGTCGCGGCGCGCGCGCGGATCAGCTGCGCTTCCATGGCGGCAATGCGCGTGGCCTGCGCCTGCAGCAATGCGCTGCAGCGTTCCTGCGCCTGCGCATGCGCCCTTAGCAACGTCACGTGCTCGCCAGCCAGGCCATTGGCTTCCCGGTATGCGGCCATTTGCACCTCCTGTTCCTGAACCAACACCCATCTTAGTTGAGAACGATTCTCATTTCAAGGCCGTGTCGAAGCGGGGACAAATCGACACATCGTGACGTGAGAACAAACTTTCAAGATACAATATGGCCCTGCTCACCTGTGCGTTACCCCGACGTCCCATGACCCAGGCATCCCTCGACCAACTCGACATTTCCAGCTGCGCCAGCGAACCGATTCGCACGCCTGGCGGTATCCAGCCGCACGGCTTCATGCTGACGCTATCGCCTGCACTCGACGTGGTGCAGGCCAGCGCCAACCTGCTCCCGCTGGCGGGCCTGGCGGCAGAAGCAGCGATCGGCCTGCCATTGGCAGCCGTCATCGGCAAGGCATGTGGCGAGCGCATGGCGCGCGAACTGGCCACCGACAAGCTTGGCCAGCGCCCGATGTATCTGGGCACGGTCACGCTCGGCAATGGCCGCCATTTCGACGTGCTGGGCCACGTCTGGGACGGCCTGGTGATCGCCGAGTTTGAAGCTGTCGATCGCGCCGAGCCCGCCGATTTTCGGCATCTGTATCCGCTCATTACCGATTTTCTCGCCAAGGTCGGCGAACAGGCATCCATCCCTGCACTGACCGAGCTGGCTGCCCACCACATACGTTCCGTCACCGGCTACGGCCGCGTGATGGTGTACCGGTTCGACCCCGATGGCCACGGCCGCGTGGTGGCCGAAGCCAAAGCGCCCGACTACGACTCGTATCTGAATCAGTCTTTTCCGGCCAGCGACATTCCATCCCAGGCGCGCGAGCTGTACCTGAGCTCGCCGATCCGCGTCATTCAGAATGCCGACTACGATGCGTCACCGCTGGTACCTGAGGTCAATCCAGCCACGGGCACCCGTAACGATCTGACGTACGCGGCGCTGCGCAGCGTCTCGCCAGTGCATCTGCAATACATGCGCAATATGGGCACGCAGGCCTCGATGTCGGTCTCGCTGATCGTCAAGGGCAAGCTATGGGGCCTGATCGGCTGCCACAACGCCGTCCCGCGCGCGGTATCGGTCGAGAAACGCACGGCCTGCGAACAACTCGGCCAGATCCTCGCGTTGTGCGTCGAGAGCCGCGAAGACAGCGCCGAGCTGCAGTTCCGTCTGGACGTGCGCCGCATCATGGTCGAAATCCTCGGCCGCCTGACCAAAAGCGCCGACTTCATCGACAATCTGCGCGGCGTGTCCGGCGAGCTGCTGCGCTTTGCCCGTGCCGGCGGCGTGGCCATCGTGGCCGACGAACGTATCTTCACTTATGGCGATACGCCGGATGACGCCGCCATTCGCGACCTGTCGACCTGGCTTGCCGTGCATGGCCACACCGAGGTATTCCACACCGACGAGCTGGCCGCCGTGTACCCGCCGGCCAGCGCCTTTCTCCACAATGCCAGCGGCTTGCTGGCGCTGCCGATCTCGCGCATCCACCAGCACTATCTGCTGTGGTTCCGCCCCGAAATGATCCAGACGATAGAATGGGCCGGCAATCCGTACGAGAAAGAAGCCGTCCCTGGTGCGCCGAGCCGGTTGTCGCCGCGCCAGAGCTTCGCCACCTGGCGTGAAACCATCCACGGCCACAGCCTGCCGTGGCACGCGGCCGAAATTGAACTGACCACCGAGTTCCGCACGGCGCTGCTGGGCATCGCGCTCGAGCGCGCCGAGCAGATGGCCGAGCTGGCCGAAGAACTGGGCCGCGCCAACAAGGAACTTGAAGCGTTTTCGTATTCGGTCTCGCACGACCTGCGCGCGCCGCTGCGCCACATCGCCGGCTTTTCCGACCTGCTGCTCGAATCGGCCGGAAGCGAAGACGTGGCGCTGCGCCAGCGCTTTTTGAAAAACATCAAGGAGTCAGCGCGCCTGGCCGGCAAGCTGGTCGACGATCTGCTGTCGTTCTCGCAGATGGGCCGCGCCGCGCTACGCCCCACCAGCATCGACATGACCGACCTGGTGTCGGGCTGCATCGACAAGCTCGGCATCGAGATCGGCCAGCGCCGTGTCGACTGGCACATCGACCGCCTGCCTGTCGTGCAGGGCGATCCGAGCTTCCTGCACCTGGCGATGTTCAACCTGTTGTCCAACGCCGTCAAGTTCACGGGCGGGCGCGACCCGGCCGTGATCCGGATCTGGGCCGAGGACGCCGGCGACGACTACGCGTTCCACGTGGCCGACAACGGCGCCGGCTTCAACCGCGACTACGTACACAAGCTGTTCGGCGTGTTCCAGCGCCTGCACCGCATGGAAGATTTCCAGGGCACCGGCATCGGCCTGGCCAATGTGCGCCGCATCATCGAACGCCACAACGGCCGCGTCTGGGCCGACTCGATCCTGGGCGAAGGTGCAACGTTCTCCTTCACCCTCCCCAAACAAGCCATCACAGAACAAGGCACCCATGCTTAAGCCCATCCTCCTGGTAGAAGACAATCCCCACGACCTGGAGCTCACCCTCATCGCCCTGTCGAAGAGCCAGCTGGCCAACGAAGTCGTGGTCGCGCGCGACGGCGCCGAAGCGCTCGACTACCTGCATCGGCGCGGCGAATTCGACGGCCGCCAGCTCGGCAATCCGGCCGTGATCCTGCTCGATCTGAAATTGCCCAAGGTCGATGGACTCGAAGTGCTCAAGGAGATCCGCACCACCGCCGAACTGCGGTCGGTGCCGGTGGTGATGCTGACGTCGTCCAAGGAAGAACAGGACGTGATCCGCAGCTATGAGCTGGGTGTGAATGCGTATGTGGTCAAGCCGGTCGATTTCAATGAATTCGTGCGCGCGATTGCCGACCTGGGGATCTTCTGGGCGGTGCTCAACGAGCCGCCGCCAGGCTCGCACCGTTACATCAAACCGAAGTGACTGGCCGTTTGCGGCTTGCCTGAGGCGCGCCGCGAACGACGCAGCAAATGACGGATGCGCGCACTGAGCGCGTCCGGATGGTAAGGTTTCTGCAGCAAGTGGACCGATGCGTCCAGCTTGCCTTCATGCGTCAGCACGCCTTCGGCATAGCCCGACGTATACAGCACTTCGCACTCCGGCAGGTGACGGCGCACGATCTCGCCCAATTGCAGACTCGACAGCGGCCCCGGCATGATCACATCGGTAAACACCAGGTCGATATGCCGGCCTTCTTCCACCAGCGCCGCCGCGCTGGCCGCATCGCGCGCTTCCAGCACATTGTAGCCCAGCGCCGACAGAATGCCGCAGGTCGATGAACGCACGTCGTCTTCGTCTTCGACCACGAGAATGGTTTCCAGGCCACCGGTCAGCGACGGATGCACGGCTGCTTCCGCTTGCTCGGCCGGGATCGCGGTGCTGCGTGGCAGATAGATGCGCACGCTGCTGCCCTTGCCCGGCTCGCTGCGCAGCACGATTTCGCCACCCGACTGCTTGACGAAACCATACGCCATCGACAGCCCCAGTCCTGTGCCCTGGCCCGTCGGCTTGGTGGTGAAGAACGGCTCGAACGCCCGGCGCAGTACGTCGGGCGGCATGCCCTTGCCCGTATCGGCGATCTCGAGCATCACGTAATCGTTGTGCGGCACGTCTGGCGGCAAATCGTCGTCGGCGGCCGCATTGATGGCGCGGATGGTCAGCGTGCCGCCATCGGGCATCGCGTCGCGCGCATTGATGACCAGGTTCAGCAGCACATTGTTGAGCTGGTTGGGATCGACCATGGTGCTGCCCAGTTCAGGCGCGACCTCGGTCTCGACGCGGGTACCGGCGCCAAGGACGCGGCGCGCCATGTCGTCGAGCTCACGCACAAGATGGGTCGGATCGATGACGACCGACTGCAGCGGCTGGCGCCGCGCAAAGGCCAGCAAGTGCGCGGCCAGCTTGGCGCCGCGCTCGACGCCCGACAGCGCCATCTCGACGCGCGTGCGGGCAGCGTCGTTCAGGTTGCCAACCATCTTCAGCAATTGCAGATTGCCGCCGATGATTTGCAGGACGTTATTAAAATCGTGGGCCACGCCACCGGTGAGCTGGCCGATCGCTTCCATTTTTTGCGCCTGGTGCAGCGCCATCTGGCTCGCCGCCAGTTGTTCCTGGCTCAGGCGCAGCGATGCAAACGCTTCATCACGTTCACGCCGCGCAACGCAGGCGCCGCTGTGATACCGGACACGTGCCACGAGCTCACGCGGATCGGGCCACTTGACCATATAGTCGTTGGCGCCGATGGCGAAGGCCTTGGCCTTGGTGTCGGGGTCGTCTTCGGAAGAAAGCAGGATAACCGGCACGTCATGCGTGTCCGGATGCGCGCGCAGCATGGCAATCACATCAAAGCCATCCAGACCGCCAGGCATGCGCAAATCGACGATCACCACCGTCGCAGCGACATCGCGCGCAACCTCGACGGCGCGCGAGGGGCTCGACTCATAACGAAGCTGATGGCCAACACAGCTCTTGAGGCCATGGGCGATGATGTCCTGGGCAAACGACTCGTCGTCGATCAACAGCACGGAACAAACGGTGGAGTTGTCTTCGATCATTGCAAACTGCGTCGCTTTCTAGGCTGAAGGGGTTGCGTGCTGCGCGAGAATTCAGGGTTAATTCTACACTAATACCATTTAACAAGGGTTCGTCCCGCTTGGTATCATTCCGGCAAACACGGGTCAAGACTTGTGCGGTAAAAAATCGCCCTGCATATGGCGCGCATGCCACATCACCAAGCCACGACCACACCCGATGACCGCTGCCCGCTGTGCGGACGGCCGCTGGGAACGGAGCACGTCGACCGCCATCACCTGATCCCGAAGACGTTCAAGGGGCGCGACCAGTACCCGATCCACAAGATCTGCCACCGCAAGATCCACTCGGCGTTCACCGAGCGCGAATTGCTGCAGACATATCACACGTGGGAGGCGCTGCGCGGGCACGCCGATATCGCGGCGTTCATCGTGTGGGTGGCAAAGAAGCCGGCGGGGTTTTATACGCGCACGTACACCGCGAACAAGAAGAAGGGACGCTGACGAAGTAACCGGCGCCGGAAATGCAAAAAGGGCCGCATTCGCATGCGGCCCTTCTCTTGTTCTGGCTCCCCGACCTGGACTCGAACCAGGGACCTGCGGATTAACAGTCCGTCGCTCTACCAACTGAGCTATCAGGGAATTGAGGCAATATTATAGCCGGGCATTTGCGGTTTGACCAGAGCAGTGTGTGAATCGGCTGGCCGGCCGCTGCCAAAGAGCGCTTTTGCTATAGTCGCAGCTTCCCACCACCCTCCTTGATCCCCGAACGACCATGACCATTTCACGCACCCTAGGCACTCCGCTCTCCCCTTCCGCAACCCGCGTCATGCTGCTCGGCTCTGGTGAACTGGGCAAGGAAGTGATCATCTCGCTGCAACGTCTGGGCGTCGAAGTAATCGCCGTCGACCGTTATCCAAACGCGCCGGGCCACCAGGTCGCGCACCGCGCGCACGTGATCGACATGACCGACGGCGCAGCGCTCGAAGCGCTGATCGCGCAGGAACGACCTCACCTCGTGGTCCCGGAAATCGAAGCGATCGCCACCGACAAGCTGGCCGAACTGGAAGCGGCTGGCGTCATCACCTGCATCCCGACCGCACGCGCAGCGCAACTGACGATGAACCGCGAAGGCATCCGCCGCCTGGCCGCCGAAGAACTGGGCCTGGCCACATCGCCCTACCAGTTTGCCAGCAGCCTGGACGAATTGCAGGCTGCCTGCGCTGCCGTGGGCTTTCCGTGCGTGGTCAAGCCGGTGATGTCGTCGTCGGGCAAGGGCCAGTCGAAGCTCGATAGTGCGAGCGACGTGGCCGCAGCCTGGGCCTACGCCGCCAGTGGCGGACGTGTGGATGCCGGGCGCGTGATTGCCGAAGGCTTCATCGACTTCGATTATGAAATTACGTTGCTGACAGTGCGCTCGCTGGGCGCGGATGGTGAGGTCGTAACGAGCTTCTGCGATCCGATCGGCCACAAGCAAGTCCAGGGCGACTACGTTGAATCGTGGCAGCCGCATCCGATGCAGCCGCTGGCACTGGAGCGCTCGCGCGAGATCGCCGCCAAGGTCACCGGCAATCTGGGCGGGCTGGGCGTGTTCGGCGTTGAACTCTTCGTCAAGGGCGACATGGTGTGGTTCTCGGAAGTCAGCCCACGCCCGCACGACACGGGCATGGTGACGATGGCCAGCCAGGTGCAGAGCGAGTTCGAACTGCATGCGAAGGCAATTCTCGGCTTGCCAGTGAACGTGGCCCTGCGCGCACCGGGTGCATCGGCCGTGATCTATGGTCAGCTCGATGAAGCGGGGATTGCATTCGAGGGCGTGGCCGAGGCGCTGCGCGTGCCGGGCGCCGATGTGCGCTTGTTTGGAAAACCGGAGTCGTTTGCACGGCGGCGCATGGGCGTGGCGCTGGCCACGGCGGACGATATCGCGACGGCGCGTGAACGTGCGTTGGAGGCAGCGGCGAAGGTCAAGCCGGTGTCGGGCAAGTAAGCATCTACAGGCCCCAATACAAAAAGGGCCGCATTTGCATGCGGCCCTTCGTATTCTGGCTCCCCGACCTGGACTCGAACCAGGGACCTGCGGATTAACAGTCCGTCGCTCTACCAACTGAGCTATCAGGGAATTGAGGCCGCATTATACCTGCTGGTGTCGATTTCGCAAATTTTTCGAAAAGAAAAATCTAGCGACCGATCCGCGCCAGCAAGCGTTTGAGCGTATCGATCACCAGTTCCGGCTCGGACAACTGCGGAAAATGCGCGCTGCGTTCGGCCACGACCCGCTCACCCAACGGCGACAAGGCCGCCAGCGCCAGTTGCGAACGTTCGCGCTCACGCACCAGCGCCGCCGGCACCAGCCAGCGCGGCAAGCGCTTCGTGCCGGACAGCACCGTCACCGGCACGGGCGGGAACGCCGGCGCCTCGAGAATATCCCTGACGGTCTCGCGCTCGTTGCGCAGCTCGTCGAAAGCATCGCGCGGCGACACGCGGTCGAGCAGCTTGACGAACCCACGCTGCAACGCCGACTGGTGTTGCTTCAGATTGTCGACGTCCTGCGGCGCTGTCGCTTCGATGAACAGCACGCCCGCCACCTCGTCGGCGAACTCGCGCGCGAACAGGTTGGCGTGCAGGCCGCCAAACGAATGCGCCACCAGCACGAATGGCGGCGGCACCTTGGCGAACTGCAGCAACAGACGCAACTGCGCGACGACGGTCTCGCCATATTGCGCTTCGGTCGGCTTCGGACTGCCGCCCGTACCCGGCCGGTCGTAGCTGAACACGGTGCCCAGCGCCTCGATCTCGGGATACAGCTTGAACCAGCCGTCGAGGGGGCCGCCGGCGCCGCCGATCAGCACGATCGAGGGACTGCCCTGCCCGGCTCGCGCAAAGCGGAACATCTGCCCTTCGATCAGGGTGGCGTGGCTCTTGAGTGGTTGCTTCAAGCGATATCTCCTGTGAGCTGACATGGCGCCGCACAACGAAAAAGGCCGCATCCTTCGATGCGGCCTTCTTGTATTCTGGCTCCCCGACCTGGACTCGAACCAGGGACCTGCGGATTAACAGTCCGTCGCTCTACCAACTGAGCTATCAGGGAATTGAAGCTGGCATTATATGGCTCATGAAACGTTTCTGTCAAATCAGCACAGGCGTTTCGTTCTCCATCTACTGCTGCCCTCTTGCGCGCACACGGCGATCAAGAGAGCCGCGATTTT
This sequence comes from Oxalobacteraceae sp. CFBP 13730, assembly GCA_014841835.1. Taxonomy (GTDB): domain Bacteria; phylum Pseudomonadota; class Gammaproteobacteria; order Burkholderiales; family Burkholderiaceae_D; genus Telluria. The sequence continues at coordinate 194,338 of JACYUQ010000003.1, forward strand.
AGAGAACTTTGGCGATGGCGTCAACGACGCGATCGATGTTCGTCGAATTGAGCGCCGCCACGCAGATGCGGCCCGTGTCCACAGCGTAGATCGATTCGTCGCGCAGCTTGCCCACCTGCTCCTTGGTCAAGCCCGAGTATGAGAACATGCCGACCTGCTCGCGCACGAATTCGAAGTCGTGCCCCGGCGCCTTGGCCTTGAGCTTTTCGACCATCGCGCCGCGCATTTCACGGATGCGCACGCGCATGCCGGCCAGCTCTTCTTCCCACAACTTGCGCAGCTCAGGCGTTGCCAGTACGGTGGCGACGACCTTGCCGCCATGCGTTGGCGGGTTCGAGTAGTTGGTGCGCACGACGCGCTTGAGTTGCGACAGCACGCGCGTGGCTTCTTCGCTCGTGGTGGCCACGATCGACAGCGCGCCCACGCGCTCGCCGTACAGCGAGAACGATTTGGAGAACGAGTTCGACACCAGCATCGCCATGCCGGTTGCGGCGAAGCGACGCACGACGGCGCCGTCTTCATCGATGCCGTTGGCAAAGCCCTGGTACGCCATGTCGAGGAATGGCACGAGGTTGCCGGCCTGGACGGCAGCAATCACCTGGTCCCACTGGTCTTGCGTCAGGTCGGCGCCGGTCGGGTTGTGGCAGCAGGCGTGCAGGACGACGATGGAACCTGCCGGCATCGACGTCAAAGCGGCCAGCATGCCGTCGAAGTTCACGCCGCGGGTGGCCGCGTCGTAATACGCGTAGTTGTGGACCGTGAAACCGGCGCTTTCGAACAGCGCGCGGTGGTTTTCCCAGCTCGGATCGCTGATATACACGTCGGACGCGGGCAGGAAGCGCTTCAAGAAGTCGGCGCCGATCTTGAGCGCGCCGGTGCCGCCAATGGCTTGCACGGTCAGTGCGCGTTTCTCTTGAATTACCGGGCTGTCGGCACCAAATACCAGCTCTTGCACCGCTTTGTCATACGCAGCCAGACCTTCGATCGGCAGGTAGGTTCGCGGCGTTGGCTGCTCCATCAGTTTCGCTTCCGCTTTCTGCACGCACTCGAGCAGCGGCACTTTGCCCTTGTCGTCATAATAGACACCCACGCCGAGGTTGATTTTCGCGGTGTTCGTGTCGGCGTTGAAGGCTTCGGTGATGCCCAGGATCGGGTCGCGTGGGGCCATTTCAATGGCACTGAACAAGCTGGCGGAGGCAGTGGAAGTCATCTGATAAACTCGGTTTTGTTGGCTGGATTGACAGCGGCGGGGTTTGCAATTGTATAGACAGCGGCCCTTGAACCTGCAGGGCCGCGAGCGGATTCTCATTCTAACAAAGGTCTGTAAGCATGGCTGAATTATCCATCGCAACTTCTCCCGAACCGACCGTCATCACGTTCCCGGATTCGCCGTTCAAACTGCACCAGCCGTTCGAGCCGGCGGGCGACCAGCCCACCGCGATCAAGGGCCTGATGGAAGGCATCGACGACGGCCTGATGTACCAGACGCTGCTGGGCGTCACGGGCTCCGGCAAGACCTACACGATGGCCAATGTGATCGCGCAGGCCGGCCGGCCCGCGATCATTTTTGCGCCCAATAAAACGCTGGCGGCCCAGTTGTATTCGGAGTTCCGCGAATTCTTCCCGCAAAACGCGGTCGAGTATTTCGTCTCGTACTACGATTATTACCAGCCCGAAGCCTACGTGCCGCAGCGCGACCTGTTCATCGAAAAGGACTCGTCGATCAACGAGCACATCGAGCAGATGCGCCTGTCGTGCACCAAGTCGCTGATGGAGCGGCGCGACGTCGTCATCGTGGCCACCGTCTCGGCGATCTACGGTATCGGTAATCCCAACGAATACCACAAGATGATTCTGACGCTGCGCCACAAGGACAAAGTGGCCCAGCGCGACATCATCGCGCGCCTGATCCAGATGCAGTACACGCGTAACGAGATGGATTTCTCGCGCGGCTCATTCCGCGTGCGTGGCGACACGATCGACATCTTCCCGGCCGAGCACGCCGAGCTGGCGATTCGCGTCGAGATGTTCGACGACGAGATCGAATCGCTGCAGTTGTTCGATCCACTGACGGGCCGTGTGCGCCAGAAGATCCCGCGCTTTACCGTGTATCCGGGTTCGCACTACGTCACGCCCCGCTCGACGGTCCTGCGCGCGGTCGAGTCGATCAAGGCCGAGCTGCGCGACCGCCTCGAGGAATTCCGTCAGCAGAACAAGCTGATCGAAGAGCAGCGCCTCGAGCAGCGCACCCGCTTCGACCTCGAGATGATGGCCGAGATCGGCTTTACCAAGGGCATCGAGAACTACTCGCGCCACCTGTCCGGCGCGATGCCGGGCGAGCCGCCGCCGACGCTGATCGACTACCTGCCAAAAGACGCGCTGATGTTCATGGACGAGTCGCACGTAATGATCGGCCAGCTCAACGCGATGTACAACGGCGACCGTTCGCGCAAGGAAAACCTGGTCGAGTACGGCTTCCGCCTGCCATCGGCGCTGGATAACCGGCCGCTGAAATTCGTCGAGTTCGAAGGCAAGATGCGCCAGACGATTTTCGTCTCGGCCACGCCGGCCGAGTACGAACAGGGCCGCGCCGACAACGTCGTTGAACAGGTGGTGCGCCCGACCGGCCTGGTCGACCCGATGATCATCGTGCGCCCTGCGCTGTCGCAGGTCGACGACCTGATGGGCGAGATCAATGACCGCATCGCCAAGGACGAGCGCGTGCTGGTGACGACGCTGACCAAGCGCATGTCCGAGCAGCTCACCGAATACCTGGGCGACCACGGCATCAAGGTGCGCTACCTGCACAGCGATATCGATACGGTCGAGCGCGTGGAAATCCTGCGCGACCTGCGCCTGGGCACGTTCGACGTGCTGGTCGGCATCAACCTGCTGCGCGAGGGCCTCGATTTGCCGGAGGTGTCACTGGTGGCGGTGCTCGACGCCGACAAGGAAGGCTTCCTGCGCTCTGAACGTTCGCTGATCCAGACGATCGGCCGCGCGGCGCGTAACCTGAACGGCGTGGCGATCCTGTATGCGGACCGCGTTACCGATTCGATGCGGCGCGCCATTGACGAGACCGAACGCCGGCGTGCCAAGCAGGTTGCGTTCAACCTCGAACACGGCATCATCCCGAAAGGCGTGCACAAGAAGATCAAGGAAATGATCGACGGCGTGTACAACCCGAACACAGAGCGCGAGGTGCTGCAAGACGCCAAGGAAACGGCGAAGATCGAGTCGATGAGCGAGAAGCAGATCAGCAAGGAGATCAAGCGCCTCGAGAAACTCATGGTCGATCACGCCAAGAACCTGGAGTTCGAGAAAGCCGCGCAGGTGCGCGACCAGTTGCATGTGCTCAAGCAGCAGGCGTTCGGCGCGCCGGGCGCCGACAACGTCGTCTCGATGCTGGGCAAGTAAGGCCAGCAGTGCGTTGCCGGCTTAGCGTTCTACGCTGGCCAGCAACGTCAGCAACCGGTCCAGGTCGGCCGGCTTGACCATGTGATGGTCGAAGCCAGCTTGCTGTGCACGCTGCTGGTCTTCGGCCTGGCCGTAGCCTGTCAGCGCGACCAGCACGGCCCCCGCTGTCGCCGGCTGTGCACGCAGGCGACGGGCCAGTTCGTGGCCGTCCATATCGGGCAAGCCGATATCGAGCAGCGCCACGGTGGGCGGTTCGCGCAATGCCGTCGCCAGCGCGCTCGCGCCATCGAATTCGACGCGGACTTCGTACCCATTCATCTCCAGCAGCGTAGCCAGCATCTCGGCGGCATCGACGTTGTCGTCCACCACCAGCACGCGCATGCCTGATGCGTCAGGCACAGAGGCGGCTGACGCCGGGGCTGGCGCCTCCACGACCGGTTCCAGCAACGGCAGGTAGACGACAAATTCGCTGCCCTCGCCCAGCCCGTCGCTGAGCGCATCGACGCGGCCGCCATGCAACACCACCAGGCTCTTGACGAGCGCCAGTCCGAGACCCAGCCCGCCCTGCGAGCGGTCCGGCGTGCGTTCGGCCTGCGTGAACAGGTCGAAGATATACGGCAGCACGGGCAGGTCGATGCCCTGGCCATTGTCGCGCACGGCGAGGCGCACGTCGCCGCCGTCCGTGCGCACGCTCAGCACGATGCGGCCTCTGGCCGGCGTGTACTTGGCGGCATTGTTCAGGATGTTGGACAGCACCTGGATGAGGCGCGTGCGGTCGCCCAGCACGTACAGGCCCGGCTCGATGTCGAGGAACAGCTCATGGTTGCAGCTGTCGAGCATCGGCCGCACCTGCTCGACCGCTTCCTGCACGAGCGGCTCGACCGCCACGGTTTCCTGCGCCATCGTGACCTGCCCGCGCGTGACGCGCGAGACGTCCAGCAAATCGTTCACGAGCGCCGTCATGTGCTCGGCCTGGCGCGCGATGATCGCACTGGCCCGCGCGATGCCGGGCGCGTCCATCTGGCCGCGCTGCAGCAGTTGCGCGGCAGTGGTGATGGGCGCGAGCGGATTACGCAGTTCATGCGCGAGCATCGCCAGGAAGTCATCCTTCTGGCGGTTGGCCTCGCGCAGTTCATCTTCGATGCGCTTGCGCACCGTGACGTCGCTGCCTTCCACGAAAATACCCGTCACGTTACCGCGCTGGTCGCGGATCGGCTGGTAGACAAAATCGAGAAAGCATTCCTCGAGCTGTCCGTCCGGCTCGCGCTGCAAGCGCAGCGGCACTGCATGGCCGACGAACGACTGGGCGCTGGTGTAGACCTGATCGAGCAGCTCGAAGTAGCCCTGCCCTTGGACCTCGGGCAACGCGTCACGCACCGGTTTGCCGATCAGATCGCGATGGCCGACCAGTGCCAGGTACGAACGGTTGGTGAGTTCGAACACATGGTCCGGGCCGCGCAACACGGCGATGATGCCGGGTGCTTCCTCGAACAGGTTCACCAGGCGCGTGTTTTCCTCTTCGCGATAACGCTGCGCCAGCACTTCATTGGTGATTTCGACGCACGCGCAGAACATGCCGGCGACCAGACCATCCTCACCACGCACGGGCGAATACGAAAAGCGGAACCAGGTCTCTTCGTCGTATCCGTGGCGGCGCATGGTCAGCGGAAAGCGCTCGAGGTAAATGGACTCGCCGTCCATCGTGCGCGCAACCATCGGTGCGATCTCGTCCCAGATATCGGGCCACACATCGCGAAAACGCAGGCCGAGCGAGACCGGGTGCTTGGCGCCCAGGATCACGCTGTAGGCATCGTTGTACAGGAAGCCAAGCTCGTCGCCCCAGGCGACGAACATCGGGAACTTCGAATCGAGCATCAGGGCAACCGTCGTGCGCAGGGGCTGCGGCCAGTCGCGCGGATGCCCGAGTGGCGAGGCCGTCCAGTCGTGATCGCGCATCAGAACGCCCACCTTGCCACCGCCGAGGAATAACAACGGTTCTTGCCGCGCGCCCGTCGGTGTCTCCAATCCCTGATTCATACCCATGATGCTTCGTGATAATCCGCGCACATCGCGCAATCCCAGTGTGCCAGATTTATGTCACGGCTCACGCACGGCTGAGTGGTTGAGCGTTACAGCGTCCGGACAAACTCACGGATTCCGCCCAGCAGCATTTCGACTGCCATCGCCGTCAGGATCAGACCCATCAGGCGCTCGAAGGCCGTCATGACTTGCGGACCCAGCTTTTGCTGCAGCTTTTCGGCGCTGAGGAACACGGCCAGCCAGACGATGCCGACCGCAGCCAGCGCGGCCACGTGCACCATCGTTTCAGTAAAGCTGGTCGCCGACAGCAGCAGCACGGTGGCCAGCGCCGACGGGCCGGCCAGCGCAGGAATCGCCAGCGGGACGATGAACGGCTCGCCGCCCTCGCTCTTGCCCAGCACGCCATCGGGATGGGGGAAGATCATGCGGATCGCGATCATCAACAGGATTACGGCGCCCCCGATGCGCAGCGCGATCGGGCTCAGGTGCAACGCTTCCAGGAAGTGCTTGCCGAAGAACATGAACACCAACAGCAGCACGAAGGCAATCGCGCACTCACGGATCACGATGCGGTTGCGGCGCTCGATTGGCGTGTCTTTCAGGGCGGCGGCGAACAGCGGGACGTTACCGAACGGGTCGGTCACGAGGATGAGCAGAATGAAGGTGGAGAAAAAGCTTTGGGTCATGGCTTATTATTCTTGGAAGACGCGACGACAGTAAAGGCGTAATCTTACCAGAGTGCATCAAGGTGCCGGGCGATCTGGCATTAATGCCGATCACCTCACCATCGAAAGCAGACATGGGATCACAACAAAGCACGGTCGACTTCGTCCTCGACCAGATGAGCGCTGCCGGGGCGGTCAGCGCCAAAAAGATGTTCGGCGAATACGGCGTCTATCTCGACGAGAAGATGGTCGCGCTGGTGTGCGACGATGTCCTGTTCGTCAAGCCGACGGAGGGCGGCCGATCCCATATCGGCACCCCTGTCGAAGCGCCACCCTACCCGGGTGCGAAACCCTGTTTTCAGATTGACGGCGACCTGTGCGAAGACCGGGACTGGCTGAGCCAGCTGGTGCGCATCACCGCGCAGGAGCTGCCGCTGCCCAAGAAGAAAAAGAAGGCGCCGTAACCGTTATCTATTGGTGAGCTCGGTTGGTGAGCTCGGTTGCCACAGTGAAGTGCCAATAAAAAAGCGGGGAAAGGCATCTGCCCTTCCCCGCTCGTCGCCCGTTTGACCGGGTGAATTACTTCTCGAACTTCTTCAGCCAAGCCGACAGTTGATGCGGGCGCAGGCCGTCGTATTCTTCGAACGGCTGGTGAATCCATGGGTTGTGCGGCAGGTCGTCCAGGAAATAGTCTGGACGAATCGACGACGTACCCTTGACCCAGATGACCGCCGATTTGACTTCGGTGACCTGCGGGTAGTTCTCGGTCAGGTGCTGGCTGACTTTACGCAGCGTCACGCCCGAGTCGGCCAGATCGTCGACCAGCAGCACGCGGCCGGCCAGCGGGCCCTTGGTCATCGTCATGTACTTCGAGATGTCCAGGTCGCCTTGCTTGGTGCCCGCTTCTTCGCGGTACGAGCTGGTCGACAAGATCGCCAGCGGCACATCGAAAATGCGCGAGAACACGTCGCCCGGACGCACACCGCCGCGCGCCAGGCACAGCACCTGGTCGAACTTCCATCCCGATTCATACACTTGCAGCGCCAGGCGCTCGATCAGGCGGTGGTATTCGTCCCACGAGACCCACAGGTCTTTTTCCGTCGATACAGGGGAATTCATCTTTTTTGACTCCAGATTTTGTCGTTAGGCCGCGAACGGGTGGCGCAGCACGATCGTTTCTTCGCGGTCAGGACCGGTCGAGACCATGTCGATCGGCACGCCGACCAGTTCTTCGATGCGCTGGATGTAGGCGCGGGCGTTGGCCGGCAGCTCTTCCATCGACTTGGCGCCGACGGTGCTTTCGGTCCAGCCTGGCATCTCTTCGTACACTGGCTCGCAGCGGGCTGCGTCTTCAGCGCCGACCGGGAAGATGTCGACCGCGCGGCCGTCGATCTTGTAGCCGGTGCACAGCTTCAGCGACTCGATGCCGTCCAGCACGTCGAGCTTGGTCAGGCACATGCCCGACACGCCGTTGATCTGGACCGAGCGGCGCAGCAGCGCAGCGTCGAACCAGCCGCAGCGACGGGCGCGGCCCGTGACGGTACCGAACTCGTGGCCCACGCGCGACAGGTGCTCGCCGACGCCAGTGTCGGTTGGCAGTTCGGCTGGGAACGGGCCCGAACCGACACGGGTGGTGTAGGCCTTGGTGATGCCCAAGATGTAGTGCAGCATGTTCGGACCGACACCAGCGCCAGCAGCGGCATTGCCAGCCACGCAGTTCGACGAGGTGACGAACGGATAGGTGCCGTGGTCCACGTCCAGCAGCGAGCCCTGTGCGCCTTCGAACAGCAGCTTGCCGCCGGCTTTGTGCGCGGCGTACAGCGCGGACGACACGTCGCCGACCATCGGACGCAGGCGTGGCACGAGGGCCATCGCATCGTCGAACGTGGTCTGGAAGTCGATCGCTTCGGCGCCCAGGTAGTTCACCAGAACGTGGTTGTGGTAGTCGAGGTTCTCTTTGAGCTTCTCGGCAAAGCGCTCTGCGTTGAGCAGGTCGGCGATGCGGATGGCGCGGCGGGCGACCTTGTCTTCGTAGGCCGGGCCGATGCCCTTGCCCGTGGTGCCGATCTTGTTCTCGCCACGCTTGAGTTCGCGTGCCTTGTCGATAGCGACGTGGTACGGCAGGATGATCGGGCAGGCTTCCGAGATCATCAGGCGCGAGACGACTTCGACGCCGGCCGCGGCCAGCTTGTCGATTTCGCGCATGACGTCCGGCACCGAGACCACGACACCGTTGCCGATGTAGCAGGCGACGCCTTCGCGCATGATGCCCGACGGGATCAGTTGCAGCGCGGTTTTCTGGCCCTTGATCACCAGGGTGTGACCAGCGTTATGGCCGCCCTGGAAACGCACCACGCCAGCGGCGTGGTCGGTGAGCCAGTCGACGATCTTGCCCTTGCCTTCATCGCCCCACTGGGTGCCGATGACAACGACGTTCTTTGCCACGTTAGTATTTGACATCACTTAACCTAAGTTTTTGAGAATCCAATTTCCACTTTCGAGGACGAGTACGCGGTCGCACTCGAACTCGTCCTGAACATTGTCGTGACCCGGCATGCTCTGGATCACGACTTCGCCTGCCTTGCGCAGGTCAGCGATTTTTTCCTTCAGCTCGGGGGCATTGCCCCACGGCGCGCGAATGGAATGCTTGCGCTCGGCCATCGGCAGCAGCCGGGCCAGTTCGCGCAGGTCGAGCGAGAAGCCCGTTGCGGGCCGCGCACGGCCGAATGCTTCGCCCACATGGTCGTAGCGACCACCGCGCGCCACTGCATTCGGCAAGCCCGTCACGTACAGCGCGAACATGGCGCCGCTTTCGTACTGGTAGCCGCGCAGGTCGGCCAGGTCGATCGCGATCTCGGCGCGGCCCAGCGCGCCGGCGGCCAGCGCCGCCAGTTCGGCCAGTGCGCGCTGCACGCCCGGGAGGGCCGGCAGTGCGTCGCGGGCTTCGGCCAGCACGTCGATATTGCCGTACAGGCGCGGCAAGGCCAGCAGCGCCTTGCGCGTCTGCGGGTAGTAATTCTGCGAGATGGCGTCCAGGCCCGGCGCATCCTTGGCGCGCAGCAGGCTGTAGAGCTGGTTCTCGTCGCGCTTGGCGGCCGGGTCGTCGTCGAGCAGTGCGCGCAGCACGCCGACGTGGGCCAGGTCCAGGCGCACGTTCGTGAAACCGGCCAGGGCCAGCGAACCCAGCGCCAGTTCCTGAATCTCGGCATCGGCTTCGAGGCCCGCGTGGCCATAGATCTCGGCGCCGATCTGCATCGGCTCGCGCGTAGCGTGCAGGCCCGACGGGCGGGTATGCAGCACGCTGCCGGCGTAGCACAGGCGGGTGATCGAGTCGCGGTTGAGCAGGTGCGCATCGATGCGCGCCACCTGCGTGGTCATGTCGGCGCGCAGGCCGAGCAGACGGCCCGACAGCGGATCGACGACCTTGAAGGTTTTCAGGTCAGTGTCAGCACCGGCGCCAGCCAGCAGCGAGTCGAGGTACTCGAGCAGCGGCGGCATGACCAGCTCGTAACCGTAGAGCCGGAAGTTGTCGAGCATCAGTCGGCGCAACTCTTCGATCTTGCGCGCTTCGGACGGCAAGACATCGGCGATATTTTCAGGCAATAGCCAATTCGGCATGGGCAACGACGTTATGGGTGTGGGATAGTCAATGGCAAGCTTCGTACGACAGGCGTGCCAGCGCACGACGCGAACGCCGAATCGGTGATTTTAACCGAAAACCACCAGATTGAGGCAGCGAAAGCGGGACCGGCGGGGGTCAAGGTTGATAATCTGCCACGATGCCGGACAGTACGGGCAATGCCTGCCGCAGACGACACTGGGGGAGCAAGACCAATGGCCCTGCTCCCCCAGTGTGTTCAACTACCCCCGCAGCGAGGCGGGAACGGCGTTATTTGCCGCCGCCTGCCGGCGCCTTGAAGTACTTGAAGAACTCCGAGTTCGGATCGACGACGAGAACGTCGCTGCGATCCTTGAAGCTCGCACGATACGCTTCGAGCGAACGGTAATAGCGCGCGAATTCCGGGTTCTTGCCGAAGGCCTCGGCGTAGATCGCCGATGCTTTGGCATCGCCGTCACCCTTGACTTTTTCAGCGTCGCGGAACGCTTCGGCAATGATCACGGTGCGCTGACGGTCGGCGTCGGCGCGGATCTGCTCGGATTCGGCAGCACCGGTCGAACGCGATTCGTTGGCGACGCGAACACGCTCGGCGCGCATCCGTTCGTACACCGAGTTGATGTTCTGCTCGGTATATTCGACACGCTTGAGGCGCACGTCGACGATGCCGATGCCGACTTCCTTCGCTTCAGACACGAGCTTGGCCTGCACCGCTGCCATCACGGCTGCGCGCTGGCCCGAAATCACTTCACGCACGGTGCGTTTGGTGATCTCATCGCTGAGCGCTGCCTTGATGACCTGCGACAGCCGGTTCTGCGCGCGCGTTTCGTCGCCCGCAAAGCTGACGTAATACAGTCGCGGATCGCTGATGCGCCACTTGATGAACGAATCGACCAGCACGTTGCTCTTCTCGGACGTGATGAAGCGGTTCACGTCAGGCGTGTCGAGCGTCAGGATGCGCTTGTCCATGTAGACGACGTTCTGGAACGGTGGCGGCAGCTTGAAGTGCAGGCCCGGCGTGTCGATCACTTCCTTGACCTGGCCGAGCGCGAACACGATCGCGAAGCGGCGCTGGTCGACGACGAAAATAGTGGACGACAGCAGCATCAGTGCGATGAAGCCGGCCACGAAGATGGTAACGAGGCGGTTCATTAACGGGTCTCCCGATCACGTGAGGAATCACGGCTGCGCTCATCACGCTGGCGCACCGCGTCCAGGGCCTGGGTCACTTCGGCCGGCTGGGCAGTGCTTGGCACCTGCACCGGACCCGACTTGCTGCCGACCTGGGCATCGTTGGCCGCAACCTGCTGCATCAGCTTGTCGAGCGGCAGGTACAGCATATTGTTGTTGGCACGCGAGTCGATCATCACCTTGGTGGTGCTGGAGAAGATCTGCTGCATCGTGTCGACATACATGCGGTCACGGGTCACGCCCGGGGCCTTGGCGTAGGCAGCGACGACCTGATCGAAGCGCGATGCGTTACCGGTCGCGTTTTCAACCACCATCGAGCGATACGCTTCGGCGTCCTGCTGCAGGCGGAACGCCTGGCCGCGCGCGGCCGGGATCACCTGGTTGGCATACGCTTCACCTTCGTTGCGGGCGCGGGCACGGTCCTGGCTGGCGCGCACGGCGTCGTCGAACGCGTTCTGCACCTGCTCCGGCGGTTGCACACCCTGCATCGTCACGTTGCTGATCAGGGCGCCCAGCTTGTAGCGATCAGTGATCGTCTGGATCAGCGTCTGCACATCGGCTGCGACTTTCTCGCGGCCTTCGTACAGGACGAAGTCCATCTTGCTGCGACCAACCACTTCGCGGATCGCTGTTTCGGCGGCCTGACGCACGGTGTCGTCCTGATCGCGGTTGTTGAAGACCCAGGCAACCGGGTCTTTCAGCGTGTACTGAACCGCGAACTGGATGTCGACGATGTTTTCGTCATCGGTCAGCATCAGCGACTCTTGCGACTGCTTGTTGCTCGCCGTGCCACGGTAGCCGATCTCGGCCGTACGGATCGTCGACACATCCACGATCTCGTGGGCCTGAATCGGGTATGGCCAACGCCAGTTGAAGCCTGGCGTGGTCGTGTGGCTCAATTGACCAAACGTCGTGACGACGGCAGTTTTACCCTCTTGCACGATGAATGCGCCGGAGGCCAGCCAGATGAAGCCCACGATGATGGCAATCACGCCCGCACCGATGCCGGCGCCGCGCATCTCGCGATTCGGACCACCGCTATCGCCGCCACCGTTGTTGTTGCCGCGGTTGCCGAACATCTTGTTGAGGCGCGCATTGAAATCGCGCCACATCTGGTCGAGGTCGGGCGGACCGTCACCCGGACGGCGACCGTCCTGGGCCTTGCGGTCATCTTCTGGGTTACGGCCCCAGCGTGGGTCGTTCAGCGACAGTTTGACGCCGAATCTTTTTAGTATGGAAACAAACATAGGCTTAGCGTGGCCCGACAAGGGTGGAAGTTGGCAGATGGTCGGCAGGACTTTCGGGTAGCGCGCCAGGCAGTGCGTCCACCGACGCATCGTCCTCGGCGAGCTCGAAAGCTTCGTCCTGTTCTTCGTTTTCCGGGGTGGTCCGGTAGCTTTGGCCAGGCGCGGATCGGGCCGTTTCGGCGATCGCCGAACGCAGCAGATCCAGGCCGGCGCCGCTATGGGCACTGATAAACACCCGGTTGATCTTATCATACTCATCACGCTCGACTTCGGGCTCCAGGCCCGCCGCATCGATCTTGTTCCAGACCAAAATTTGGGGAACATGATCGGCGCCGATCTCGCGCAATACCTCGTTGACCTGCTCCACTTGCTCCATGCGCGTGGGTGACGCGCTGTCGACCACGTGCAGCAGCAGGTCGGCGTGGATCGTTTCTTCGAGCGTGGCGCGAAACGCCGCCACCAGCTGGTGCGGCAAGTCGCGCACGAAGCCGACCGTGTCAGAGATCACGATACTGCCGACGTCGTCGCCCAGGTACATGCGGCGGCTGGTCGTGTCGAGCGTGGCGAACAACTGGTTCGCCACATACACGCCGGCCTTGGTCAGCGAATTGAACAGCGTCGACTTGCCGGCATTGGTGTAGCCGACCAGCGAGACGGAGAACGTGTTGTTGCGGCCGCGCTGGCGGCGCTGGGTCTCGTGCTGCTTGCGCAGCTTGGTCAGGCGCGCGCGCAGTGCCTTGACCCGCTCGCCGATGAGCCGGCGGTCGGTCTCGAGCTGGGTTTCACCCGGACCGCGCAGGCCGATACCGCCCTTTTGCCGTTCAAGGTGAGTCCAGCCGCGAATCAGGCGCGTGGCCAGGTGCTGCAACTGCGCCAGCTCAACCTGCAGCTTGCCCTCGTGACTCTTGGCGCGCTGCGCAAAGATATCGAGGATCAGGCTGGTACGGTCGACAACGCGCATCTCGAGACGACGCTCGAGGTTACGCTGCTGGGCAGGCGACAGTGCGTGATTGAAGATGACGATGTCGACGCCGAGTGCCTTGGCGTCGAGGGCGATTTCATCGGCTTTGCCGCTGCCGATGAAGAGTGCGGGATCGGGGCTCGATCGCTTGGCCGTGATCGTGGTGATCGGGTCGGCGCCAGCGGAGCGTGCAAGCAGGGACAACTCTTCGAGACTGGCATTGAAGTCGCCAGTCCCGAAGTCGATGCCGACCAGGGCTGCGCGCATGAGCGGCGTGCCGGGGGCGTCAGCCATCGGCCTTACTCGGCTTCGCTGGAGTCAAGATTGAGGTTGACGGCGCGGGCCGGCACGACGGTTGAGATGGCGTGTTTATAGACCATCTGGGTCACGGTGTTGCGAAGCAAAACGACGTATTGGTCGAAGGATTCGATATGACCCTGCAGCTTGATACCGTTGACCAGGTAGATCGAGACAGGGACGTGTTCCTTGCGCAAGGCGTTGAGGAATGGGTCTTGTAACAGTTGCCCTTTGTTGCTCATAACAGCTCCGTGATGTTGTTGTAGTTAAAAGTTTGAGGCGATTTGCCGATTTTCAAGTAGTCATGCCACATGGGTGAGGCCATATTCTGCCAAAGCGAATGCGGCCCCGAACTACTGTAACCTGTTTCGCCACTTTTTGTCGTACTGCTACGGCTTCGCGAACGGGTTCTTGCCACTGCGCAGCTCGATCCGCAGCGGGGTGCCGACCAGGCTGAACGTCTCGCGGAAATGCTTCTCGAGATAGCGCTTGTACGGCTCGCTGATCCCGTCCAGGGCATTGCCGTGGATGACGATGATCGGCGGGTTCTGGCCACCCTGGTGGGCGTAGCGCATCTTTGGACGGCCAGAGCCCTTGCGTTTCGGCTCTTGCTTCTCCACGGCCTCTTGCAGCGCGCGCGTCAGGCGCGGCGTCGACAGGTTGGCGGTGGCGGCAGCATAGGCCGCCTCGACCGATTTCATCAGCTGCGTGATGCCGGTGCCGCGCAATGCCGAGACGAAGTGCGTGTTGGCAAAGCTCAGGAAGTCCAGTTTGCGGTCGAGATCGATCTTGACTTCATCGCGCTCGTCGGTCTTCAGGCCATCCCATTTGTTGACGGCCACGACCAGCGCCCTGCCCGACTCCAGGATGAAGCCGGCGATGTGCGCGTCCTGCTCCGAGATGTCCTGCTGGGCATCGAGCAGCAGCACGACGACGTTGGCGTCGGCGATCGACTGCATCGTCTTGACGACCGAGAATTTCTCGATGGCTTCAAAGATCTTGCCGCGACGGCGGATACCCGCAGTATCGATCAGCGTGAACTTCTTGCCGTCGCGTTCGAACGGTACTTCGATCGAGTCACGTGTGGTGCCCGGCATGTCGAAGGCAATCACACGCTGCTCGCCGACCAGCGTATTGATCAGGGTCGACTTGCCCACGTTCGGGCGGCCGACGATGGCGATCTTGATGCCATGGTCGACGTGCTCGAGTTCGGCCGGCTCATCCGGCCGCGCGGCGAACGCAGCGTCGAGCGCTTCGACCACGAGGTCGGTCACGCCGTCGCCGTGGGCGGCGGAGATGACATACGGGTCACCCATGCCGAGCTCATAGAAGTCGGCCGTGACGGCCGTGTACTTCATGCCTTCGGACTTGTTCACGACCAGCATGACCTTGCGGCCGCTCTTGCGCAGGAAATCGGTGATGGTCTTGTCGTGCGGGGTCAGGCCCTGACGACCGTCGACAATGAACACGACCACGTCGGCTTCGGCGACGGCCTGGCGCGTTTGCAGCGCCATTTCGTGCATGATGCCTTCTTTGGCGACCGGCTCGAAACCGCCCGTGTCAATGACCAGGAATGGTCGTTCGCCAATGCGGCCTTCGCCGTAGTGGCGGTCGCGCGTCAGGCCTGGCATGTCGGCCACCAACGCGTCGCGCGAACGGGTCATGCGGTTAAATAAGGTCGATTTCCCGACGTTGGGTCGACCTACGAGTGCTATTACCGGCTTCATGTTTTCTTATTCGACCGCGATGGCGGTCACAGTTCCGTTTTGTGTTTGAAAAATCAGGTTTGTGCCGGCCACCAGCGGCGTGCCCACGATCGGGCTCCCGTCGGTTGCGGCGCGCGCCAGGAAAGAGCCATCTTCGCGCGACAGGAAGTGCACATAGCCTTCGTAGTCGCCGACCGCGACGGCGCGGCCGTACGACAGCGGGGTCGACAGGCGGCGGAACGACAGTTTGTCGTTCTTCCAGCTGCTGGCGCCCGTGTCGCGGGTGAATGCATTGAGTGCTCCCTTGTCGTCCGGTGCGAACACGAACAATTGGTCGACGGCCACGCCGACGCTGGAGGACAGGTCACGCGTCCAGCGCGCCGAACCGGTCACCAGGTCAAAGCAGCCTACGCGCCCTTGGTAGGACGCGGCGCACACCTCGTTCTCGAACAGCACCGGAGCGCCGCCAATATCGGTGACGCGCTCCAGTTCGGTCGCGCCGCGCGAGATGCCGACCTCGACGTCCCAGCGCGGTGCGCCGGTGGCGATGATCAGTGCGGACAGCTTGCCGCCCGGCTGCGCGACGATGACGTCGGTGCCGGCCACGATCATGCCCGGCGCGTTGCGCAGCGTCAGCGGCGGCGCGACCTTCTGCACGGTCCATTTCTTGCTGCCATCGGTCGCATCGACACCGACGATGCGGTTGTCGATCGAACGGGCAACGACGATGCCTTGCGACACGACCGGCGCCGACAGGATTTCGCTCGACAGCTGCGTTTTCCAGAGCAGCTTGCCGTCCATGTTGTAGCCCATCAGGATGCCCTTCTCGCCGCCGACGACGATCAGGTTGCCATCCGTGCCCACGCCCGCCGACAGGTCGCTGTCGGCCTTGACGCGCCACAGCTGCTTGCCGGTGGCGGCATCGACGCGCGCAATGGCGCCATCGGCTGCGGCCACGACGAGCGTGTTGCCGGTCAGCGCAGGCGAGAACTGGTAGCCCTTGGCCTTGCCGATGTCGAGTTTCCATGCGGTGCGCACGGCCATGCTGCCCTTGAGTTCGACGAGCTTGGCGGGTTGATCGCCCTTCTTGTCGGATGCAAATGGATTGAGCGAATTGAGGGTCGAGCAACCCGTCATCAGGGCCAGTACGCCGACGCCAACAAGCTTGCTGCTAATACGCATTATGTTCTACCTTGTTCCTGGACTATAAAGGACGCAAAGCCCGCGGCCGCTGGGAGGCGGACGCGGGCCATCTCATGCGAAAAATTTACGCAGCCGCTTTCTGGTCTGCGGCTGGCGCTTGGCCGGTCTTCTTGTCTGCCGGCACGGTGCCGCCAATGGCTTCGAGCTTGACCTGCACCAGTTGACGGGCCGGGCTGGCGGCATCCATCGCGGCCAGTGCGGCGACATACGCAGCGCGCGCTTCGTTCAGCTTGTTCTGACCGACCAGCACATCGCCCTTGCGGTCGTTGACTGACGCGGTGAACTGCGGCAGGAACGTGCCATTCAAGACTTTCAGCGCTTCGTCGAAGGCGTTTTCGTCCAGCAGCACGCCAGCCAGGCGCAGCTTGGCGATCGACTTGTATTCGTCGTTGCCGTTGTCGGCCGCCCATTGCAGCTGGGCTTTGGCAGTTTTGAGGTCGTTGGCATCGAACGCCGTCTTGGCCGCAGCCAGGGCTGCCATCTGCGTGTACGGCGAGTTCTCGTA
Organism: Oxalobacteraceae sp. CFBP 13730; assembly: GCA_014841835.1. GTDB lineage: Bacteria > Pseudomonadota > Gammaproteobacteria > Burkholderiales > Burkholderiaceae_D > Telluria. The sequence continues at coordinate 211,186 of JACYUQ010000003.1, forward strand.
CTTGGCGCGGATGTCGCCGGCGATACGCTGCACCTTGGCATTGTCATTCGCCAGCAGCGACGTCTGCAGTTCGTCGTAGAGCGCGGACGCTTCGATCGACTTGTTGGCCTGGTGGGTCTTCCAGAAATTCCAGCCGGCGAACGAGCCGAGTGCCAGGATCAGGACCCAGACGATGATGTTGCCGTATTTCGACCAGAACGCCTTGAAGGAATCAAGCTGTTCCTGCTCTTGGTGATCGTATGCCATGTGCGTGTTCTTGTAGTGGTTGAATGGTTTGCGAGGTACGACGGGTGTTAGTGCTTGTGCACGTGATCGTGGTCGTGCCCGCAGTGTTCGTCATGCACGTGCGCGCCGGTGATCTGGTCGACCAGGTAATCAACCACTTCCAAGAACGGCACGGTGCTCTGCTGCTGCTCGCCGATCTCGCCGCGCATCGTCTTTACGGCCGCGGTTTCGTTGGCGACTTCGTCCTCGCCGATGATCACGGCAAACGCTGCGCCGGACCCGTCGGCCTTCTTCATCTGGCTCTTGAAGCTGCCGGCACCGGCTGGCGTTGCGCAATGTAACACAACATCCAGCCCGGCATCCCGAATGCGCTCGGCCAGGATGAAGGCTTGCAGCTGCGCCTTCTCGCCCTGATGGACCATGTAGACGTCGCATTGGTTCGGTTCGGCCGGCTCGCCCATTGCCTTCATCAGCTCGATGATGCGCTCCATGCCCATCGCGAAACCGACGGCCGGCGTGGCCTTGCCGCCAAAGGTTTCCACCAGCGGATCGTAGCGGCCGCCGGCGCAGATCGTGCCTTGCGAGCCGAGTGCATCGGTGACCCACTCGAACACGGTGCGGTTGTAATAGTCCAGGCCACGCACGAGGCGCGGGTTGACCGTGTACTGTACCGCGTTCTGGTCCAGCAGGAACTTGACGCCGTTGAAGTGCGCCAGGGATTCTTCGCCCAGGTAATCAAGCAGGCGCGGGGCCGCGTTGACCATCTCCTGCATCGCCGGGTTCTTGGTGTCGAGGATGCGCAGCGGATTGCTGTGCAGGCGGCGCTTGGCTTCGGCGTCCAGAATGCTGTCGTGCTGCTCGAGGTAGGCGATCAGGTCGGCGCGGTGACGCTGGCGCTCTTCGGCATTGCCGATCGAGTTCAGTTCGAGGCGCACGTTCTCGATGCCCAGGTCATCCCACAGACGACGGCACATCATGATCAGCTCGGCATCGATGTCCGGGCCCGAAAAACCGATGGCTTCAGCGCCGAACTGGAAGAACTGGCGATAACGGCCGCGCTGCGGACGCTCGTGGCGGAACATCGGGCCCTTGTACCACAGGCGGCGCGGGCCGTCGTAGACCAGATTGTGTTCGAGCACGGCGCGCACGACGCTGGCGGTGCCTTCCGGGCGCAGCGTCAGTTGGTCGCCGTTCATCGAATCCTCGAACGAGTACATCTCTTTTTCGACGATGTCGGTCACGGCGCCGATGGCCCGCGAGAACAGGCTCGTCTGCTCGACGATCGGCGTGACGATTTTCTGGTAGCCGTAGCTTTTCAGGATCGTTTCGGTGGTGTTCTCGAACAATTCCCACAGCGGTGCATCGCTGGGCAGGATGTCGTTCATGCCTTTGATGGCGACGATTTTTTCTGGTTTGGACATAAGTGTTATCTGTTGATTCGACGTCGTTCCCGCGCAGGCGGGAACCTCATTTCGTGGCGTCATCGGCCGTCTCATGTGACGCCATGGCGCAAACAACCTTGGGTTCCCGCCTTCGCGGGAACGACGTGCTGGGGCCAATGGCCGAATTTTACGACGCCGCGGTCTCGCGGCTGTAATTCTTCTTCACGTAATCGAGCACGATCGTCTGGAATTCTTCGACGATCCGCTCGCCGCGCAGCGTGGCAAACTTCTGGCCATCGACGAACACCGGCGCTGCCGTCGATTCGCCCGTGCCCGGCAAGCTGATGCCGATGTTCGCGTGCTTCGATTCGCCCGGGCCGTTGACGATGCAACCCATCACGGCCACGTTCATGCCTTCCACGCCCGGATAGGTCTTTTTCCATTCCGGCATCTGATCGCGCAGGAAGGTCTGGATATTGTCTGCCAGCTCCTGGAACACGGTCGACGTCGTGCGGCCGCAACCCGGGCACGCAATGACCATCGGCGTGAACTTGCGCAGGCCCATCGTCTGCAGGATTTCCTGACCGACGATGACTTCGCGCGTACGGTCGCCGCCCGGTTCGGGCGTGAGCGAAATACGGATCGTGTCGCCGATGCCCTCTTGCAGCAGCACCGACAGCGCGGCGGTCGAAGCGACGATACCCTTGCTGCCCATGCCCGCTTCAGTCAGGCCCAGGTGCAGCGGGTAATCGCAGCGACGGGCCAGTTCGCGGTACACGGCGATCAGGTCCTGCACGCCCGAGACCTTGCACGACAGGATGATCTTGTCGCGCGCCAGGCCCACTTCTTCGGCGCGGATGGCGTTTTCGATCGCCGACGTGATCAACGCTTCATACATGACAGCCTGCGCCGACCATGGATTGGCGCGCAAGGCGTTCTCGTCCATGATGCGCGCCAGCAGCGACTGGTCCAGGCTGCCCCAGTTCACGCCGATACGCACCGGCTTGTCGTACTTGGCGGCGATCTCGATCATCTGGGCGAACTGGGTGTCGCGCTTGGCGCCCTGCCCCACATTGCCCGGATTGATACGGTATTTCGACAGCGCCTGCGCGCACTCGGGATAGTCGCGCAGCAGCAGGTGGCCGTTGTAGTGGAAGTCGCCGACCAGCGGCACATCGACTTCCATGCGGTCGAGCTGGGCGCGGATCGCCGGCACGGCAGCCGCAGCTTCAGGCGTGTTCACGGTGATGCGCACGATCTCGGAGCCGGCACGTGCCAGCTCCTTGATCTGGATCGCGGTGCCGATCGCATCGGCGGTATCGGTATTGGTCATCGACTGGATGACAACGGGTGCATCGCCACCGACCCACACCTGGCGCGCGCCGTGCGCGACCAGGACCTTGCGGCTGGCGCGGCGGGCCATCGGGCCCGACGGAATGGCGGCGGCCGATGCGTACTCGGGGATTGGGGCTTCGTTCAAGGAATTCATGTTGGTTCCAGCGAGTGATCAGCTTATTTCAGGGCCACGCGTGCGATGGTCTTGCCCGGCTGCTGTGGCAGCGGGACGTTGGCGCCGCGCAGTGTCGCGGTCACGGCGCCCGGCACGCCGACGGTCAGATTCACGGGGCCGGCGACTTCGACCGACTCAGTGCTGCCGGCCTTGACCAGGCGCGAGATCAGCGGACGACCGCCGCCGCTCGGGCGTACTTCGATCCAGGAATCGGCGCGCACGTTCAGCACCAGAGTGTTGACGCCGGCCGCAGCCGGTGCCACGGCAACCGGTGTTGGCGTCGCGGTAGCCGGTGCAGTGACCGGCGCCGCGGCTGGCGCAGCAGCAGGCGCGCTCGGCGTGGTTGGTGTCTTCGTCGTTGGCGCGCCAGCCGGGGCCGTGCCCTGGCTCGATGGCGACGGCACCGAAATGAGCGGCACCGACGGATTGATCAGGCCCTGCTGGACCGGGGCAGCAGCGCCCGGCGCCGCAACACCTGGCGCCACGACGCCGGCGGCCGGATTCTCGAGCACCATCGTATCGCCCGATTCGACATCGCGGTTCAGACTTGGTATTAGATTGAACTGCCAGGCCGCGACAGCAGCGCCAGCCACGATGACCACGGCGGCGATCCAGCCCAGTGGCAGGCTGCGGCGCTTGCCATTGATCGGGAACCGGGTTTCCGAGAATGCCGCCGGTTTCTGTTCACGGCGCGCAGCAGCCATCGCCGACTGCGCGCCAGCGCGGGCTTCCGGCGGCATGTTCAGTTCGATCATCGACACCAGCGGCGCCGCGTCGATGCGCAGCAGCTTGGCGTAGGCGCGCACGAAGCCGCGCGTGACGGCGGGGCTGGGCAGCGCAGCGTAATCGCCCGCTTCCAGCGCCAGCACCTGGCGCGGCGCCAGCTTGAGCTGGTCAGCAACCTGCTCGACGCTCCAGCCCATGGTCTCGCGCTGGGATTGCAGGGTCTTGCCAGGGATGCCGGACGCGGTGCCCGGTGCGGCTGGCTGGTCTGCTTGCTCGTTCATTGTCCTTGTCCTTGTCCTTGTTCTTCTTTACTCACCAAACGCCCCGCGCTCGTACGCTGCGTACTCGGGCGAACCGGGGAAGCGGCGCCGCAACTGGGCCGCCAGCGACGCTTCATGGGTCCGGTCGCCCGCCTTGCGGCCGATACGCATGGCAAGCCACAGCGCATCAGCCGGCAGCGTCTCGAGCTTGGCTGTCTCGAGCAGACGGTTGATGAAAAAACCGGCGCGCTCAAGGTCGCGCCGCTCGTAGTACACCCGCGCCAATCCGGTATTGACCGTCGGCAGACCGGGGTTCAGACGCAAGGCTTCGAGCAGATAGCGCTCGGCCGCATCGTTGTTCCGGTTCTTGATGCTGCACACACCCGCATTCACCAGCGCGCTGAGCGGCGTCTGGTACGTGGGGTTCTTCAGTGCGGCATCGAAATAACGCATTGCCTCGGCCGGGCGGTTGACCGACTGGCACAAAAACGAACCGAAGTTGTTGGAAAACTCGGGGTCGTTCGGGCGCAGGCGCAGCGCCTGCTGGTAATTCTCTTCGGCCAGCGGATACTGGCCCATCGACGTGTAGACCAGCGCGCGCAAGCCGTACGCATCGGCATAGGCGGCATCGGCGGCCAGCGCCTTTTTGATCTCGTCGAGCGCGATCTCGTACTTGCCCTGCTGGTAATAGCCGACCGCCAGTTGAATGCGGATCGACGCACGCTTCTCGCCCGCCGTCTGGTCCGACGCCGTCTTGAGCTCGCCGGTGGTACCGGACCCGCTGCCCGCGTTGCTGGCGCATCCGGCCAGCAGGGTCAGGGTCGAGGCGAGTGCAAGCGCGGCGGCGGCAAGCTTCATCAGGTCGGGATCTCCACGATGCGCCCGAAGTCGGCGCCAAACTTTTTCTGGTACTCGGCCATTTTTTCCATGCGCTCGACCACCCGGGTGCGGTCCTTGACCTCACCGGCCAGCTGGCCGCAGGCGGCGTCGATATCGTCGCCGCGCGTCTTGCGCACGGTGGTGACGATGCCGGCATCCATCAGCACCTGGGCAAATGCCTTGATGCGGGGATTCTTGGAGCGGAACAGGCCGGACTCGGGGAACGGATTAAACGGAATCAGGTTGAATTTGCAGTTCACGCCGACCACGGGGTCGTTGACCAGCGCGATCAGTTCGCGTGCGTGCTCGTCGCTATCGTTGAAGCCGTCGAGCATGCAGTATTCAAACGTGATGAAGTCGCGCGGCGCGAATTCAAGATAGCGCTTGCAGGCGGCCATCAGTTCGCGCAGCGGGTATTTCTTGTTCAGCGGCACCAAGATATCGCGCAGCGCATCGTTCGACGCGTGCAGCGACACGGCCATGGCCACCGGCACGTCCTGCGACAGCTTGTCGATATTGGGCACCACGCCCGAGGTCGACAAGGTCACGCGGCGGCGCGACAGGCCGTAGGCGTTATCGTCGAGCATCAGCTTGAGCGCGGTAACGGTGGGTTCGTAGTTCAGCAGCGGCTCGCCCATGCCCATCATCACCACATTGGTGATCTGGCGTTCGCCCTTCGGGCCCGGCTCGATGCCTTTGGTGCGGCGCAGCTCGAACTCGGCCATCCACAGCTGGCCGATGATTTCAGCCACGGTCAGGTTACGGTTGAAGCCCTGCTTGCCCGTCGAGCAGAAGCGGCAGTTGACGGCGCAGCCGGCTTGCGTGGAGATGCACAGCGTGCCGCGGTTTTCTTCCGGAATGAACACGGTTTCGACCGCATTGCCATTGCCGACGTCGACCAGCCACTTGCGCGTGCCGTCGGTGGACGTGTTGTCGCTGACGATGGCTGGTGCGCGCACTTCGGCGCGCGTACGCAGCTTTTCACGCAGCGACTTGGCCAGGTCGGTCATGCTGTCGAAGTCCGCGGCGCCAAACTGGTGGATCCAGCGTTGGAGTTGCTTGGCGCGGAACGGCTTCTCACCCAAGTCGGCGCAATACGCGACGAGTTGCGCGGGATCGAGGTCCAGCAGGTTGGTGAGCGTCGTCATGGCAAAAATTCCTCAGTTTCAGCACCCGCTCGCATCGGCCCTTGGCCGCAGGCGAGCGGGTTACTCATTGCATTAGTCCGGGGAGAATGCTCCGGGGCGCGCCCGGACTGCGCTCCCCCTTACTAATTAACGCGAGTAGACGTTCAGTGCCGGGAAGTAGTAAGCGATTTCCACAGCAGCGGTTTCGGCAGCGTCCGAACCGTGAACAGCGTTGGCATCGATCGAATCAGCGAAGTCAGCGCGGATGGTGCCGGCGTCAGCTTTCTTTGGATCGGTTGCACCCATCAGGTCGCGGTTTTTCAGGATCGCGCCTTCGCCTTCGAGGGCGGTGACCATGACTGGGCCCGAGATCATGAACTCGACCAGGTCCTTGAAGAATGGACGTGCAGCGTGCACAGCGTAGAAGCCTTCGGCTTCAGCGCGCGACAGTTGCACCATGCGTGCAGCGACGATCTTCAGGCCAGCTTCTTCGAAACGGCTGTAGATTTTGCCGATCACGTTTTTTGCGACTGCGTCAGGCTTGATGATGGACAGGGTGCGTTCGATTGCCATGAGAAAACTCCAATAAAATGAAAGGTTTAGAACTGAGCGATGTAAACAAACTTTGGGACTCAATTAACCTTCAATTTTACCATATCCGACCCGAAAAGCTCATATTGCGGTGGCGGTCGGCAAGGTGGTACAGTGGCGGCAAATCTACGTCCAGCTTCTTGATCAAACTTCATGCTCGTTTAAGTCACGTGTTATAGGATGACAGGTAGTTGCTGTACAGTACCTGCAGTTATTCATTTCTCCGGAGGCACTATGTATCCTAGTACCCAAAGTACCATCGACCTGACCAAAGGTGGCCAGGCCTCGCGTAACAAAGTGCTACGCAATACTTACTGGTTGCTGGCGCTGTCGATGATCCCGACCGTGGCAGGCGCCTTCCTTGGCGTGTCGATGGGTGTGGCGCTGTTCAGTGGCATCCTCGGCTTTGTGATCTTCATGGCCGTCGCATTCGGCTTTATGTGGGCGATTGAAAAGAACAAGGACTCGGGCCTGGGCGTTGCCCTGCTGCTGGGCTTCACGTTCTTCATGGGCCTGATGCTGGCCCCGCTGCTGACGCACACACTGAAGTATTCGAACGGTGGCAGCCTGATCATGACCGCCTTTGGCGGCACCGCGATCGTGTTCGCCGTCATGGCCAGCATCGCCACCACCACCAAGCGCGATTTCTCGGGCATGGGCAGCTGGCTGATGGCCGGCGTCGTCGTCCTGCTGCTGGCGGTCGTCGCCAACATCTTCCTGCAGATGTCGGTGCTGTCGATCGTGATCTCGGTCCTGGCGATCGGTATCTTCTCGGCCTTCATCCTGTATGACGTGCAGCGCATCGTCAACGGCGGCGAAACCAACTACGTCACCGCCACGCTGTCGATCTACCTGAACGTCTTCAACATCTTCTCCAGCCTGCTGCGCCTGTTGGGCATCGTGGGCGGCGACGACTGATCGTCCTAGCCCCGATAAAAAAACCGGCCACTGGCCGGTTTTTTTTCACCCATTTCTCTACCCACAGCCGGGGTCAGGTCTGACATTCGGACACGGCCTCAGCCGTGACCACCTCCACAGCCGGGGTCAGGTCTGACATTCAGACACGACCTCAGCCTTAGCCATCTTCAACGGTGTCTCGCTCAAAATTAGCATGGCCCGATGCCGGCTAGCTTCCACTGCCCTACTGTCGAGCACGTGTCCGAATGTCAGACCTGACCCCGGCTTTGCAGTCGAGCTCGTGTCCGAATGTCAGACCTGACCCCGGCTTTTCAGGTCCACTCTTCTGCCGGGGCTGGCTTTTCGCCCAGTTCGAATACGCCGATGGATTCGACGTGCGAGGTGTGCGGGAACATGTTGACGACGCCTGCCTTTGTCATCACGTAGCCGGCTTCGTGCACGAGGATGCCGGCGTCGCGCGCCAGCGTGGATGGGCTGCACGAAACGTAGACGATTCGCTGCGGCATCAGGTGCTCGTGGGTCGCGCGCAGCTCGGCCAGCGCTTGCGCCAGCGCCATTGCGCCATCGCGCGGCGGGTCGATCAGCATGCGGTCGAAGCGGCCCAGCGCCACCAGGTCTTCTTTGGTGATGTCGAACAGGTTGCGGGTCGAGAATGACGTCTTGCCGGCCAGGCCGTTGGCGCGGGCATTGTCCAGCGCGCGCTCGGTCAGCGCCGTGCTGCCCTCGATGCCGACGACCTCGCGCGCCTGGGTGGCCAGTGGCAGCGTGAAGTTGCCCAGGCCGCAGAACAGGTCGGCAACGCGGTCGGTCGGCTGCACGTCCAGCAGGCGCAGCACCTTCGAGACCAGCACGCGGTTGATCTGGTGGTTGACCTGGGTAAAGTCGGTCGGCTTGAACGGCATGCGGATGCCGAACTCGGGCAGCGTGTAATACAAGTCGGTACCCAGCGGATAGTAAGGATGCGCCGAATCGGGGCCCTTCGGCTGCAGCCACCAATGGATCTTCCATTCATCGGCGAATGCCTTGAGCAGGGTTTCATCCTGGCGACTGAGCGGTGCCATGATGCGCAGCACCAGCACCGTCGATGCCTCGCCGATCGCCAGCTCGATCTGCGGCACGTGGTCAATCACCGACAGCGCGGCAATCAATTCGCGCAGCGGCACGATCAGGCGCGCGACGTGGTCGGGCAGGATTTCGCAGGTGACGATGTCGGCCACCAGCGCCGAGGATTTCTCGTGAAAGCCCACCATCACCGTGTTTTTCTTCGGCACGTTACGCACCGACAGGCGCGCGCGGTAGCGGTAATCCCAGGTCGGGCCGTACATCGGCCGCAGGATGGTCTCGGCCTTCACCTTGGCGATGTGCTTCAAGTTATCTTCGAGCACGCGCTGCTTCATTGCCACCTGCGCGCCCGGCTCCAGGTGCTGCATCGAGCAGCCGCCGCAGTCACCGAAGTGGATGCATTTCGGCTCTACCCGCATCGATGACGCGCGCTGCAGCGTGACCATACGGCCCGCTTCCCAGTTCTTCTTTTTCTTCAGCGTCTCGTAACTGACGCGCTCGCCCGGCAGCGCGCCTTCGACGAAGACGACTTTACCCGGGGAGCCGTCGGCGTTCTCGAGGTGGCCAACGCCGCGCCCGTCCATGTCGAGGGATTTGATGTCGATGAAAATGTCGTGCATGGGCGATCAGAAAGGAGTGAACGTCGGGAGGAGGATGGGCTGGCGGCGCGGCCGTACAGGCGGCGCATGATAGCAAGGAAACGGATGAGGCGCTACCAGCGGCCCAGGCTCCGTTACAGCAAAGAATCGCGGTGGACGCCGCGGGCAGCCATTGCACGCTTGAGCTTGATGAGCGCCTCTTGCTGGATCTGGCGCACCCGCTCGCGCGTGACGCCCAGCTCGTCGGCCAGCGTCTCGAGCGTGGCCGGCTCGTCGTTGTCCAGGCCAAAGCGCCGCGTGACGACCAGGCGCTGCTTGTCCGGCAGCCGCGCCAGCCAGTCGCGCACCAAGAGCGCGGCTTCCTGCTGCTCGGCGTGGGCGTCGGGACTGCTCTCGCCATCGTCGGGCAGCACGTCCATCAGGCTCGATTGCGGATCGTTGTCGAGCGGCGCGTCGAGCGAGGTGGGGTGTTCGGACAGCATCAAAATATCCTGCACTTCTTCGACCGGGCGGCCGATCAGGCTGGCGATGTCCTCGCTCGACGCGTCCTTGCCGTTGCGGGTTTGCGCTTCGAGGTGGTATTTGGCGCGCAGCACGCCATTGAGTTCGCGCACCATGTGCACCGGCAGGCGCACCGTGCGCGCCTGGTTCATGATCGCGCGCTCGATGCTCTGCCGAATCCACCAGGTCGCATAGGTCGAGAAGCGAAACCCGCGCTCGGGCTCGAACTTGTCGATCGCGCGCATCAGGCCGATATTGCCTTCCTCGATCAGGTCGAGCAGCACCACGCCGCGGTTGATGTAGTGCTTGGCGATCGAGACGACCAGACGCAGATTGTGCTCGATCATCGTCTGGCGCGCGTCAAAATCCCCCGCCTTGGCCAGCGTGGAGAAATGGACTTCCTCGGCGTGCGTGAGCAGCGCGCGGGTGCCGATCTGGTTCAGGTAGTGCTGGGTAGTGTCGGTCGCGAGCTCGGCCTGCAGGACCTTGCGCAGCTCGTCGACCGTGTCGACGACCACGGCAACCGCCGCCGGTTCGCCGTCGTCCGCAGCAGGCGCCGACTCGCTTTCCGGATCATCCGGAAACTCGTCGGTGTCCTGCAAATCGAGCGAGTGCGGCGGCTGCGTCATACCATCCTATCGAACGGGCAGGAACCTCGTCGGGTCGACCGGCTTGCCCTGCTGGCGGATCTCGAAGTGAAGCTTGACCAGATCGGCGTCGGAATCGCCCATTTCGGCGATCAGCTGGCCCTTGGCCACGTTGTCGCCTTCCTTCACGACAATCTTGCGATTGTGCGCGTAGGCCGACAACAGGCTGTTGCTATGTTTGACGATGACGAGGTTACCATAACCGCGAATTCCGCTGCCCGCGTACATGACCTTGCCGGAACCGGCGGCGACCACGGGCTGACCGGCCTTGCCGGCGATATCCAGACCCTTGTTGCGGCCGTCATCGAAGGTGGCGATCACGCGCCCGTCCGATGGCCACATCCAGCTCAGGCGTGCTTCGTCGCTGGCAGCGACAGCCGGGGCGGCGGGCGCTGCCGGCACGACCGGCGTGACGGCCGGGACGCTCGGGCGCGTGTCGGCTGCGGCGCTCTCGGTCAACGGCTTCTTGTCGACGCGCGGCTCGGTCTTGCGCGGCGTGGTGGCGGCCGGTGGCATCGGAATCGGCTGGGTCTGGACATTGGCGGTGCGTTCGCCGCCCGGCGCGCTCACGCGCAACACCTGACCGACCTTGATGTCGTCCGGATTGGCCAGCTTGTTCCAGTCGACCAGGTCGCGGTAGTTCTGGCCGAAGTCGAAGGCGATGCGCAGCAGCGTGTCGCCCTTGCGCACGGTGTACATGCCACGATCGTCATGCTTGGGCGTCTCGTCGACACGCACCGGGGCCGGACGGGTCTGGACAGGCGGGGTACCGCGTTCGACGACGGGCGCCTGGCGGGAAGTGGTGGAACAGCCGGCCACGAGGCCGATGAAAATCGTCAGGAGAGCGAAACGCGGTGCTTGTGTCATTGGCATTCTTTAGTCTTGTCGTCGTACTGCGGGCCTGGCGGCCCGGATTGAAATTAGATGGTGCCCGGACGCAGTGGCACGAAGTGGCACGCTTCCAGCGTTTCGCTGGTCCACTCGGCCTTGCCGGTGCGGGTTATGCGGTGCAGGTGCTGCACCTCGGCGCCAATGGGCGCCACGAGATGCGCACCGATGGCCAGCTGCTCGAGCAGCGCGCGCGGCACTTCGAGGCCGGCGGCCGCGAGAATGATACCGTCGAACGGCGCCACCTGCGGCAAGCCTAACATACCATCGCCATACTGCAAACGCAGGTTCGATATGCGCATCGGGCGCAGATTGGTTTTGGCGAGCTCGTGCAGGGGCTTGATGCGCTCGATCGAATACACGTCTTTCGCGACAAACGACAGCACCGCGGCCTGGTAGCCGCAGCCCGTGCCGATCTCAAGCACGCGATCGAGCTTGCGGCCGGCGCAAAGAATGTCGATCATGCGCGCGACGATGTACGGCTGCGAGATCGTCTGCTGATGGCCGATCGGCAGCGACGCATCGACATACGCCTGGCCCGACATGGCGGGCTCGAGGAACAGATGGCGCGGGACGATTTCCATGGCCCGCAGCACTTGCGGGTCGTTCACGCCCTGGCGTGCGATGCGGGTCACCATCGCGCGGCGCACTGCCTCGGTGGCGGCCAGGTCCGAACGCTGGGCCGTCGGCGCGCCGGTAGCGGCCGGCACATAGCCGGGCGCGCGCGCGCCCGGCCCGGGTGCCGGCGGCGCCATGCTGCCGCTGGCGGCGTTGCGGGTGGCGGTCTGCGGCGTGAACACGGGCGACGGGGTCCCGGGTTTACGCGCGGCGCCCGTCGTCGACGACAGGGGCAACGGGAAGTTCGGACGCGCGTCCTTCATGGCAAGGCTCCAGCCAGCAGGTCGAGCTGGGTCTTGTGGGTGAGATCGATCTGCAGCGGCGTGATCGACACGCGCCCCTGCGACGTGGCGTGAAAATCGGTGCCCTCGCCCGCATCGAGGCAGGCGCCGGGCGCGCCGATCCAGAAGATTTCGCGCCCGCGCGGATCCTGCGCGCGGATGACGGGCTCGGCCTGGTGGCGACGGCCGAGGCGGGCCGGCGTCAACGGCCCGATCTGGTCGTAAGGCAGGTTCGGAATGTTCACGTTGAGCAGGAACGGCGATGGCAAGGCGGCAAAACCGCCCGCCGCGAAGCGCTCGACGATGTCACGTGCCACGCGCGCCGCATCGTCGATGTGGGCCCAACCGCTGTTGACCTGCGAAAACGCGATGGCCGGCACGCCAAACAGATACGCTTCGGTGGCGGCGGCCACGGTGCCGGAATACAGCGTGTCGTCACCCATGTTCTGGCCATTGTTGATGCCGGAAACCACCAGGTCGGGGAGCGCGTCGGACATCCCGGTCAGCGCGATGTGCACGCAGTCGGTCGGGGTGCCATTGGCAAAGTAAAAGCCGTTGGCCGCCTTGTGCACCGACAGCGGACGGTCGAGCGTCAGCGAGTTGGACGCGCCAGAGCGGTTGCTGTCCGGCGCGACCACGACGATCTCGGCGATCGGCGCGAGCGCGTCCGCCAGCGCCTGGATGCCGGGCGCGAGATAGCCATCGTCGTTGCTAATCAGTATCCGCATGGAGACGATTTTACCTGAAGCAACGCTTGTATCGACACTTGGTGGCGGAAAAATGCACCCGGATTTCATCATCCGGAACGTTGAATGGTGCTTTTACAAGCGCCCGATGGGAACGACTTGCTGAATCGACAAGCAGCATGGCAAGAGCGGCAACGGCCAAAAAACCACGCTCACTGACTGTCGTTCAACTGACTCAACCCCGCCATGTCGCCTTGCATGGCGAAAATGTCGGCCAGCGCCCTGCGCGCCGCAAGGTGGGCAGCGACATCACAGGTGGCTTGCCGTGCGCAGGCACGCAGTACGGCTTCGAGCAAGCGGCGTGCGTTTCCGAGTTCGCCGGCCTGGACCAACAGCAGCGCCAGCCGGTAGCTGCAGCGCAGCGTGTCGCAATGCTCGCTGCCCTGCTGGCACCGGCGTGCCGCAACGACGCTTTCCAGCACCGTGCGCGCATGGGCAAACGCTTGTTGCCGCGCCAGCGTCTGCGCGAACGCTTCGTGGGCATCGAGCGCTGCAGGCGACGCGAATGACAGGCTGGATTGGTCCATGCGATGCCTCATGCGTGGGGAGAAAGGCCATCCGGAACGTCGCGTCAGAGGACGAAGCACGACGCGGTCCTGCCGATCCTAGCGTGCCTTTGTGGACCTGCGGTTGCGGTCGAACAGGCATAATGCGCTGCGCCGCTATCGTTGAAAGAAGCCATGAAAGCCATCCGTTGTACCGCCTGGGGGCCGCCCGGCAGCTTGATTCTTGCCGACCTGCCCGACCTGGTGCCGGGCCCCGGCGAGGTCGTGGTCGATGTCCGCGCTGCCGGCGTGAATTTTCCGGACGTGTTGACGATCCAGGGCAAGTACCAGTTCCGGCCGCCCCTGCCTTTCACGCCCGGCAACGAGTTTGCCGGCGTCGTGCGCGCGGCCGGCCCTGGCGTGACTGCCTTTGCCCCGGGTCAGCACGTGATCGGCTTCACGCGCACCGGCGCCTTTGCCGAGCAGGCGCTGGCGCCCGTGAGCGCGCTGCTGCCGATGCCGGCCACGATGGATTTCGACGTCGCTGCAGCGCTGACGCTCACCTACGGCACCGCGTATCACGCGCTGGCCGACCGGGGCGCCGTGCAGCCGGGCGAGACGATCCTGGTGCTGGGCGCGTCGGGTGGCGTCGGGCTGGCGGCGATCGAGGTCGGCAAGGCGCTGGGCGCGCGCGTGATCGCAGCAGCCTCGACCGATGACAAACTGGCGCTGTGCGCGGCCCATGGCGCCGACGCGCTGATCAACTATGAACGGGACGATTTGCGCGACGCGATCCGCGCCGCCACCGACGGGCGCGGGCCGCACGTGATCGTCGATCCGGTCGGCGACAAGTACAGCGAACCGGCGCTGCGCTCGATTGCCTGGCGCGGCCGGCACCTGGTGATCGGCTTTGCGGCGGGGAGCATTCCGCAACTGCCGTGGAACCTGATGCTGCTGAAAGGCGCGTCGGTGGTGGGCGTGTTCTGGGGCGATTTCACGCGCAAGGAAATTGATGCGCACCATGCGGCGATGGCGCAACTGGCCGCCTGGCAGGCCGAAGGCAAGCTGCGCCCGCTGGTGTCGAAGCGCTACGCGCTGGCCGACACCGCGCAGGCGCTGGACGACATGGCGGCGCGCAAGGTGACCGGCAAGGTCGTGATCACGCCATAAGCGTGCTCAGACCGCGCCGGCGTCGGCATCAACGTCCTCGGCCGGCACAGGATCGAAGAAGCGCAGCACCTCTTCCTGCACCCGCGTGCGCTTGAACGATGGCAAGCTCTGCCAGATGCGGCGTCCGTACGGCTTGGTAATGATGCGCGGATCGCAGATCATCAACACGCCCCGGTCGTCCACGTCGCGGATCAGGCGGCCGGCACCCTGCTTGAGCGTGATGATCGCCTCGGGCAACTGGTGGTGCATGAAGCCGTTGAGGCCCTGCTTTTCCATGACCTCGATGCGCGCGGCCAGCACCGGATCGTCCGGCGGCGCGAATGGCAACTTGTCGATGATCACGAGCGACAGCGCATCGCCGCGCACGTCGACGCCTTCCCAGAAACTCTGGCTGCCCACCAGCACGGCATTGCCGGCAGTGCGGAACGAATCGAGCAATTCGGTGCGGCCCCGCTCGCCCTGCACGAACAGCGGGAAATCCCAGCCGCGCTCGGCAAATTCGACCCGCAGGCGTTCCGCCACCTTGTTCACGGCGCGAATCGTCGTGCACAGGAAGAACGTACGTCCGCCGGCGGCCTTGATCACCGGCAGCGCCGCGTCAACGACGGCATCGGTGTAGACCGCTGCCTGCGGCTCCGGCAAGCCGGTCGGCACGTACAGCAAGCCCTGGTTCACATAGTCGAACGGGCTCGGCCAGGTCTTGGCCGGCTCGCCCGTCAGGCCCAGCTGGTCGGAGAAGTGCTTGAAGTCGTTTTTGACCGCCAGCGTTGCCGACGTGAAGATCCAGCTGCGCGGCGTGCCTTCGCGCTGGTTGGAAAAGATCGGCGCGATCGACAGTGGCGTCTTGTGCAACTGCAGCGACGACGCGAACGCTTCGGCCCACAGCACCGCCTGCTCGGCAGCGGGCGCCTTGGCGTCCGGTTTCCAGCCGTCGATGGCGGCGGCCAGATCGTGCGCCCGCACGCGGCAGGCTTCGATCGTTTCGGCGCGCGCCGCGTTTTCTTCGAGCACGGTGATCATGCCTGCCAGCTCAGCCTTGAGCTTGTCCAGCGCCGGGAAGAATTGGGACGTCGGCATGATCTGCGGCAGCGACAGACGCAGATTGCCTTCACCGAATGCCAGGCGCAGATCGCGCGCCGCTTTCTCGACGACGGTGACGACCTTGGCCCAGTCCGGCCCGCCGCGTGCATGTGCCAGGCCTTCGGCCAGCACGTCGCGGCACAGTTCGAGCACTTGCGAGGTCGACACCGACTGGCCGAAGAACAGCGTCGCCGTGTCGGGCAGCTGGTGCGCTTCGTCGAAGATGATGGTGTTGGCCGACGGCAGCAGCTCGGCCACGCCGGTGTCCTTCAGCGCCACGTCGGCAAAGAACAGGTGGTGATTGACGACGACAATGTCGGCCTGCTGCGCTTCGCGCCGCGCCTTCATGACGAAGCAATCCTGGTAGTACTGGCACTCGGCGCCCATGCAGGTGTCGCGCGTGGACGTGACGAGGTTCCAGACCGTGGCGGTTTCCGGTACCTTGGCCAGCTCGGCCTTGTCGCCCGAGTTCGTCATTTTCATGAAGCGCGAGATTTCGCGCAGGTGGCCGACGTCGTCGCGCGACGTCAGGCGGCCGTTCTGCAGCGTGCGCTCGAGGTGAAAATGGCAGACGTAGTTCGAGCGGCCCTTGAGCAGCGCCACCGAGACCGGCGCGCGCAGCGCGGCGCGGATGGTCGGGATGTCACGCATGAACAACTGGTCTTGCAGGTTTTTGGTGCCGGTCGAGACGATCGTCTTGCCGCCCCACAGCAGCGCCGGGACCAGGTAGGCGAAGGTCTTGCCCGTGCCCGTACCGGCCTCGGCCATGAGCACTTGCTGGTTGTCGATGGCGTGGGCGACGGCCTTGGCCATCTCGGTCTGGGCCTGGCGTGGCTTGAAGGTGCCGACGGCGGGCGCGAGCGGGCCGCCCGCACCGAACAGGCGGTCGAGGTCAGCGTCGTACTTGCCGGCAGGGATAACGGAGTCGGTCGACGCGGCGGAAGTTGCTTCCACGGCGCCAGTGGCCGGCCCAGCCGTCCCGACCGGCTCTGCGGCAGGGCCGGGAACAGGGAGATGGTCGGTCAATGTATGTGTCGTAGTAGGGCCTGGGGCAATTGGCTCAGGCCGGGATATCGGGGACCAGCTGCATCTTCAGCAGCGTAATATGATCTTTGAGCTGCAGTTTACGCTTTTTGAGGCGGCGCAGTTGTAACCCGTCCGCGTGGCCGTCCGCGGTCAGCAGGGCAATGACGGCATCGAGGTCGCGGTGTTCCACATCGAGTTCAATAATACGGCGCTGGATGTCCTGGACATCGATCATGATGGTCTGTTCCAAACAGTGGTTGCAGATGGGATTGCGGAATTGGGAGCCGGTCGGCGCTGGCGCAGCGGGCCTTCCAGTATTGCTGTAAGCAAATCTTCTTGCTTGTTGCTTGGTTCTCGGTGCATAGTTTAATCCACGCGGTCATTGCCGCCAACAAAGATTGGCGTTAGGCTAAAGAAAACAAGCATTTATGACTTCCTACAGGATTGAAGCGGGCACTGCGCAACACATCGGCAACCGCCCCCAACAGAACGATCGCGCTGCCCTGCTCACGGGCGCGCGCGCGCCCGGCTACGTGCTCGCGGTGCTGTCTGACGGCATCGCCAGTCCCGCCGGCGCGGAACAGGTGCTGCACACGGCGCGTCAGGTGTTCGACGAATTCAAGCCCGGCGAGCATCCGGACATCGAGCGACTGGCGCAACTGCTGCACGAGATCATCAGCGAAACCCACACGGTGATCAAGATGAACGCCATCGCTGGCAAGACCGAACTGCACGCCAGCTTCGTCGGTTTGGTGATCAGTCCGCATGGCGAAGCAGTTTGGGCCCATGTGGGCGACTCGCGCCTGTATCGCTTCGAGCACGACAAGTGTGCAATGCGCACGAGCGACGTCGCCTATGTCGAGCACCTGATTTCGAGCGACCGCCTGCCGGCCGATGCGGCGCGCAATCACCGCCGCTCCAAGCTGTTGCTCAATGTACTGGGCAATAGCCGCAAGGAGCCGTTCGTCACGACCGGCAGCCACACCGGCCTGGTCGCCGGCGACAGCTTCCTGCTGGGTTCCGATGGCCTGTGGCATTTCTTCACCGATGCCGAACTGGCCGCCGTGACCGCCAAGTCCACGCCGCGCCAGGCCGCCGAAAAGCTCATCAGCAAAGCCGGTGAACGCTCGCAGGGCAAAGGCGGCAACTGCACCATGGCGATCGTCAAGCTGGCCAAACCGGCCAGCGCCTAGTTGCTCGCTGCAGGCGGCTGAGCCGCCTTCTTCGCCGCCTCATCGGCCGCGCGCTTGGCTGCTTTTGCCTCGCGTTCGGCGACGCGGCGCGCCACCTGCTTCTGGCGCTCGATCGACTCCACCCGACGTGCTTCGGCTGCCGCCACATTCTGGGCTGCGCGCGCCTGGGCGCTCTGGGCACGTGCTTCGTTTTCCTGCAGGCGCTTGGTACGGGCTGCGCGTGATTCAGGCGTCGTGCGCGGCGTTGGCAAGGCCGCGGTTGGTGGCGCCTTGACGGCCGGTGGATTGGCCGCCAGTTCGGCTTCTTCTTTCTGGAAGGCGGCTTCGGCCACGGCCAGAGCGCGATCGCGCTCATCGACCTTGGCCTGACGCAGATAGCGCGACGCTTCGATCTCGATGGCGCGCTGCTCGAGCAAGGCGATGCGCTGCTGCTCACTAGCCTCCTCCAGACAATTGTTGACGAAGAATTTCTCGTAGCAGACCACTTCGCGTTCAGCGTAGCGGGTGTCGATGGCGCGGCGCTCGGCGGCCACGGCTGTGAGACGCTCCTGGGCCTGCGCGGTCGAGGTCGATGCCGGCGGCGGCACGTCCGGCGCGGCCGGTCCGGTCGTCGAGCAGGCCGCCAGCACGCTGGCGAAGGCCAGGAGCGCGCCGGCGCGCAGCATGGAATGTGGTGTCATGTGGATCCTTGTTGTCGTGCCTGGCCGTATCAGGCGATCTTGTCGGCCGCGCCGCGCCGCTCGGAGAGCATGTATTCGCGCGACTGCATCTCGATGATACGCGATACGGTCCGGTGAAATTCATTGGCCAGTTGGCCCTGCGTGTAGAGCTCTTCGGGCTCGACGGCCGCGGACATGATCAGCTTGACCTTGTGGTCGTAGAACACGTCGATCAGCCAGGTGAAGCGGCGTGCTTCGGACGATTGCGCCGCCGACATTGCCGGAATGCCGGACAGCACCACCGTGTGGAACTGGCTGGCCAGTTCCAGGTAATCGTTCTGCGAGCGCGGGCCGCCGCACAGCGTGGCGAAATCGAACCAGATCACGCCGCCGGCACGGCGCAGCGCGCGGATCTCGCGGTTCTCGATGTGCACGACCGGCGCTTCGTCGGCGATGTCGGCCACCTTGGCATAGGCGTCGCGCAACGCGCGGTCGGACGCGGCATTCAGTGGCGTGTAATACGCCTCGACCTGCTCGAGCGCGCGCTTGCGGTAATCGTTGCCGGCATCGACGTTCAGCACGTCCAGTTTCGACTGCAGCAGCGCAATGGTCGGCAGCATGCGGTCGCGGTGCAGGCCGTCCGGGTACAGCGTCGACGGCTCGTAATTCGACGTCATCACGAAGCTCACGCCATTGTCGAACAGCGCTTTGAGCAGGTTGTACAGGATCATCGCATCGGCGATGTCCGAGACGTGGAATTCATCGAAGCAGATCAGCCGGTATTTCTTGGCGATGCGCTTGGCGACTTCGTCGAGCGGATCGGCCACGCCTTTCAGTTCATCCAGTTGCCCGTGGACGGCGCGCATGAATTCGTGGAAGTGCAGGCGCGTCTTGCGCACCACCGGCACGACCGAATAGAACGAGTCCATCAGGAACGATTTGCCGCGCCCTACCCCGCCCCACATGTAGACGCCCTTCGGCACCGTGGGACGGTTGATCAGACGCTTGAAAGCGGACGACCGCTGGGCCTTGTAGGCGACCCAGTCGTCGTACGCCTGCTGCAGGCGGTCCACCGCCATTTGCTGCGCGGGGTCGGACGTGAAACCACGCGCGTTAAGCTCGTGTACATAATATTCTTGAACGTTCATGGGATACCGATAAAAACATGGGGTGGACGGCGACGCCGTCCACCCCATGGAATTCACGCGCCGGCACGCATGCCGGCGAAGTTTCTGCTGCTTAGAAGTTCAGCGAACGCTTGTCCACCGCCAGAGCGGCTTCTTTGGTGGCTTCCGACAGCGACGGGTGCGCGTGGCAGATGCGGGCGATGTCTTCGGCCGAGGCCTTGAATTCCATCGCGACGACGGCTTCCGAAATCAGCTCGGACGCCATCGGGCCCACGATGTGCACGCCCAGGATTTCGTCGGTCGTGGCATCGGCCAGGAACTTGACCATGCCCGACGTGTCGCCCAGCGCGCGCGCACGGCCGTTGGCCATGAACGGGAAGGTACCGGCCTTATAGGCGATGCCTTCGGCCTTGAGCTGCTGCTCGGTCTTGCCGACCCACGAGATCTCTGGCGACGTGTAGATGACCCAAGGAATCGTGTTGAAGTTGACGTGACCGTGCTGGCCGGCGATACGCTCGGCGACGGCAACGCCTTCTTCTTCGGCCTTGTGCGCCAGCATCGGGCCGCGTACGACGTCGCCCACTGCCCACACGCCCGGCAGGTTGGTGCGGCACTCGTCGTCCACGACGACAAAGCCGCGCTCGTCGAGTTGCACGCCCACGGCTTCGGCGTTCAGGCCGATCGTGTTCGGCACGCGGCCGATCGAGATGATCAGGCGGTCGAACGTGACGCTCTGCTCGGCACCGGTGCTGTCGGCGTAGGCAACGGTGACGTTGTTCTCGCCCTTGGTGATCGCGCCGATCTTGCAACCGAGGTTGATTTTGAGACCCTGCTTGACGAACAGCTTGTGCGCTTCTTTGGCGATCTGCTCGTCGACTGCGCCCAGGAAGGTCGGCAGACCTTCGAGCACGGTGACGTCAGCACCGACACGGCGCCAGACGCTGCCCATTTCCAGGCCGATGACACCGGCGCCGATCACGCCCAGCTTGCCCGGGACTGCATCGATGGCCAGTGCACCGGCGTTCGACAGGATCAGTTTCTCGTCGAATTCTGCGCCTGGCAGCTGGCGTGCGTTCGAACCGGTCGCGATGACCACGTTCTTGGCGGTCAGCGTGTCGGTGGTCGGGCCGCTGACATTGATGGTGTAACCGCCTTCGGCAGTGCCGGCGAACGCGCCGCGGCCGTGGAAGAAGCTGACCTTGTTCTTCTTGAACAGGAACAGGATGCCGTCGTTGTTCTGCTTGACGATCGTGTCCTTGCGACCCAGCATCTTGCCCAGGTCGAGTTCGAGGCCCGAGACGTTGATGCCGTGGTCGGCAAACGCGTGACCGGCGTGCTCGAAGTGCTCGGACGACTGCAGCAGTGCTTTCGACGGGATGCAGCCGACGTTGGTGCAGGTGCCGCCCGGTGCAGGCTTGCCGGCGGCATTGCTCCATTCGTCGATACAGGCAACCTTGAAGCCCAGCTGGGCTGCGCGGATGGCGGCAATGTAACCGCCAGGACCGCCGCCGATGACGACGACGTCAAATTGTTTATCGCTCATTACATGATTCCTTTTTTATTCTTCCGGAACAAATACCCACAGCAGCAGGTAAATCAGGATGCCGAAGCCGAACGTGAGGACGAACAGCACGAAGATCAGGCGCCAGACCCACGACTCGAGGCCATAGGTGCGCGCCAGGCCGCCACACACGCCGCCGAGCCAGCGATCGCGCCGCGTGCGGCGCAGGCCGCTGAGCAAGTCGTCGCGGTGCGTGTCGAACGACGAGCCGCTCTTGAACGCGCTCTCCTTCGTCAGGCTGACGGTGGATGCGCCAGAGAGGATGCGCGCCTTGGCCTGCTCGAATTCGGCGTCGGACAGCGCGCCGGCCTGGTGCAGCTCGTGCAGCCGCTTGATTTCGTCTGACAGCATGTCGTTCTCCGGCAAACTATGACCGGCGCCACGGGGCGCCGGCCAGGTTGAGACTTACAGGTCCAGCAGCAGGCGGGCCGGATCTTCCAGCGCATCCTTCATCGCGACCAGGCCCAGGACGGCTTCGCGGCCGTCGATGATGCGGTGGTCGTACGACATGGCCAGGTAGTTCATCGGACGGATCACGATCTGACCGTTTTCGACGACTGCGCGGTCCTTGGTCGCGTGCACGCCCAGGATGGCCGACTGTGGCGGGTTGATGATCGGGGTCGACATCATCGAGCCGAACACGCCGCCGTTCGAGATCGAGAACGTGCCGCCGTTCAGATCGTCCAGGGTCAGCTTGCCTTCTTTGGCTTTCTGACCGAATTCACCGATTTTCTTTTCGATGTCGGCGATCGACATCTGGTCGGCGTTGCGCAGGATCGGCACCACCAGGCCACGTGGCGAACCGACAGCGATACCGATGTCGAAGTAGCCGTGGTAGACGATGTCGTTGCCGTCGACCGACGCGTTCAGCACCGGGTACTTCTTCAGTGCGGCAACAGCAGCCTTGACGAAGAACGACATGAAGCCCAGCTTGACGCCGTGTTCTTTTTCGAACTTGTCCTTGTACTTGTTACGCAGCTCCATGACTGGCGCCATGTTCACTTCGTTGAACGTGGTCAGGATGGCGTTGGTCGACTGCGATTGCAGCAGGCGCTCGGCGATACGGGCGCGCAGGCGGCTCATCGGCACGCGCTCTTCCGGACGGTCGCCCTGGCTGGCAGGCGCGGCGGCAGCGACTTGCTGCAGTGGCGCTTTGGCAGGTGCGGCGGCTGGTGCAGGTGCTGCTGGAGCGGCTGGCTTGTTGGCGACAGCGGCCAGGGCGTCGCCCTTGGTCACGCGACCGTCGCGGCCCGAACCATCAACGCCGGCGGCGTTCATGTTGTTGTCAGCCAGAATCTTGGCAGCGGCAGGCATTGCCACGCCGGCTTTCGACTGGTTCGAAGCAGCTTCCGGAGCCGCTTGCGATGGCGCAGCAGCGATCGGTGCGTTTGGCGCGGCCGATGGAATGGCTTTCACTGGCAGCGGGCTGGTCTGCGCCGATGCTTCGGTGTCGATGACGGCAATGACTTCACCGGCGACGACGGTTGCGCCGTCGGCCTTGAGCAGTTGCACGATCACGCCGGCGCTTGGCGCTGGCAGTTCCAGGACCACCTTGTCGGTCTCGATGTCGATCATGTTCTCGTCGCGCTCGACGGACTCGCCGACTTTCTTGTGCCAGGACAGCAGGGTTGCTTCAGCAACCGATTCCGACAATACAGGGACCTTGACTTCGATTTGTGCCATTTAAAACTCCAGTAATTATTCTTTGCAAGAAACCCCGACGCGCGGCGCCGGGGTCGTGGTCTTACTTATTGGGGATCACTTCGTCAGAATGAAGCCCTTGAGCTTCGAGAACGCCGTCTCCAGCAGTTCTTTCTGCTGCGCGATGTGCTTGTCGGCATAACCGACCGCAGGCGACGCCGAGGCGGCGCGGCCGGCGTATGCCAGGCGCTGGCCATCTTCCATGCCTTCGAAGATGTTGTGCTGGATCTGGAACCACGGGCCCTGGTTCTGCGGCTCGTCCTGTACCCACACCACTTCGCCGGCGTTCGGGAACTTTTTCAGTTCAGCGCCGAACGACTTGTGCGGGAACGGGTACATCTGTTCCATGCGGATGATCGCGGTGTCGGTCACGTTGCGCGCCTTGCGTGCATTGACCAGGTCGAAATAGACCTTGCCCGAGCAGACCAGCACGCGCTTGACCTTCGATGCGTCGATCTTCTCGTCGCATTCGCCGATCACGGTCTGGAAACCGCCCTTGGCCAGGTCGGTCAGCGGCGAACCGGCGTCCTTGTTACGCAGCAGCGACTTCGGCGTGAAGATCACCAGAGGCTTGCGGAACTGGCGCACCATCTGGCGACGCAGCAGGTGGAAGATCTGGGCTGCGGTCGTTGGCTGGACCACTTGCATATTGTTGTCTGCGCACAGTTGCAGGAAACGCTCGATACGTGCCGACGAGTGTTCCGGACCCTGGCCTTCGTAGCCGTGTGGCAGCATCATGACCAGGCCCGACGCGCGGCCCCACTTCACTTCGCCCGAGGCGATGAATTGGTCGATCACGACTTGCGCGCCGTTGACGAAGTCGCCGAACTGGGCTTCCCAGATCGTCAGCGTGTTCGGTTCGGCGGTCGAGAAACCATACTCAAAGGCGAGCACGGCTTCTTCGGACAGCACCGAGTCGATCACGGTGAAGTTGGCCTGGTTCTCGGACACATTGGCCAGTGGCAGGTAGATGCCCTGGTCCCAACGCTCACGGTTCTGGTCGTGCAGCACGGCGTGGCGGTGCACGAACGTGCCGCGGCCCGCATCCTGGCCCGACAGGCGGATGGCGTAACCCGACGACAACAGCGACGCGTAGGCCAGGTGTTCACCCATGCCCCAGTCGAGGTTGACGTCGCCGCGGCCCATATTGGCACGGTCGGCCAGCACCTTGTCGACCAGCGAGTGCGGCTTGAAGCCCTCTGGCGTCGTGGTGATGCGTTGCGCCAGGCGCTTCAGTTCGGTCAGCGGCACGGCGGTATCAGCCGCATCGGTCCACTTCTTGTTCAGGAACGGCGCCCAGTCGACGGCGTACTTGTTCTTGAAGTTGGTCAGCACCGGATCGACCGTGTGCTTGCCGGCGTCCATCGCATCGCGGAACGCGGCGACGAGCTTGTCGCCGCCGTCGGCTTCGATGGTGCCCTGCGCTGCCAGCTTTTCGGCGTACAGCTTGCGGGTGCCCGGGTGCTTGGCGATCTTCTTGTACATCAGCGGCTGGGTCAGCGCTGGCGTATCCTGCTCGTTGTGGCCCAGCTTGCGGTAGCAGATGATGTCGACCACGACGTCCTTGCCGAATTCGGCGCGGTAGTCGAGGGCGATCTGGCTGGCCAGCACGACGGCTTCAGGATCGTCGGCGTTCACGTGCAGCACTGGCGCTTCGATCATCTTGACGACGTCCGAGCAGTACAGCGTCGAGCGCGCATCGCGCGGATCCGACGTCGTGAAACCGATCTGGTTGTTGATGACGATGTGGACCGTACCGCCCGTACCGTAGCCGCGGGTCTGCGCCAGGTTCAGGGTTTCCATGACCACGCCCTGGCCGGCGAATGCAGCATCGCCGTGCACCAGGATCGGCAAGACTTCTTTGCCCTTGCGGTCGCCACGGCGTTCCATACGCGCCTTGACCGAACCTTCGACGACCGGGTTGACGATCTCGAGGTGGGAAGGATTGAACGCCAGCGACAGGTGGACCGGGCCGCCCGGCGTGGTGATGTCGCTCGAGAAGCCCTGGTGGTACTTGACGTCACCGGCTGGCAGGTCGTCGGCGTGCTTGCCTTCGAATTCTTCGAACAGGTCGGCCGGGCTCTTGCCCAGGGTGTTGACCAGGACGTTCAGGCGGCCGCGGTGGGCCATGCCGATCACGATTTCCTGGACGCCCTTTTCACCGGCGCGCTGGATGACTTCGTCCATCGACGCGATGAACGATTCGCCACCTTCGAGCGAGAAGCGCTTGGCGCCGACGTACTTGGTGTGCAGGTAGCGCTCGAGGCCTTCGGCCGCGGTCAGGCGCTCGAGGATGTGTTTTTTCTTTTCAGCCGAGAAGGTCGGGGTCGAACGGATCGATTCCAGACGCTCTTGCAGCCAGCGCTTTTCGGTCGGGTCGCTGATGTACATGAACTCGGCACCGATCGAGCGGGTGTACGTGTCACGCAGCATGTTCAGGATATCGCGCAGTGGCGCGGTTTCTTGACCGAAATACGTATTGGTGATGTTGAAGACCGTGTCCATGTCGGACTCGGTGAAGCCGTAGAACGCAGGATCGAGTTCTGGCAGCAGTGGACGTTCCTGGCGCTGCAGCGGATCCAGGTTGGCCCAGCGCGAACCGAGGTAACGGTAGGCGGCGGTGATCTGGGTCACGGCGACGCGTTTGCGGCCCAGTTCGGAGTCAGCCGAGGCGACCACGGTGCGGATCGGGCCTTGCTTGGCGCGTTCGGCGAACGACGCAATGACCGATGAATGGACGACGTCAGGACGGTTCGAGCCATCGACGGCCGGCACGTGCTGCATCTGGTCGAAGTAGGCGCGCCAGTTTTCTGGCACCGACGTCGGATTGTCCAGATAGGCCTCGTACAACTCTTCCACGTACGGGGCATTGCCGCCGAACAGGTATGAGTTGGCGTTTTGTTGTTGCATCATTCTTGCTCACCTTTCTTTTCGCGCTTCGCGAGGGTTGGGCGGGTTATTTAACCTTCCGCGACACGGCCTGACCGTTTAGCGGATTGCACTTCAAGACATCAAGTTGTGGGGGAAGGACTGTTTCAGTACCGATACATGTGCAAAATCCTGCCTGTTTGCGCTCATGATTGTAACGCATGATCCCATGCGGGGCAGATTACATTCCTAGAATAATTTATTACCAAATGTGTTTTTGAACGCTCACACCACACCGGCAAATGTGCGGTTGTCGTCAATACCACGTTGACCTTGTAAATGATAATCGTTATCATTTAACGCATGTCCACCTCCGCCCCGTCCCCTGATGTCGTCCAGCCGGTGTTACCGGCATCGGCCAAAGCAACCAGCACGCCCGCCCCTGTTGCGGGCGGCATGCCCCAGCGCCTCCCGGGTGCGGGCCGCGCCATGTTCCTCAAGCAGTTGCACCAATGGCACTGGATCAGCTCGGCGATCTGCCTGATGGCGATGCTGCTGTTCAGCTTTACGGGGCTGACGCTGAACAACGCGGCGCTGATCAAGGCCACGCCCGAGGTCACGCGCCTGAAAGCCACGCTGCCGGCGCCACTGCTTCCGCAATTCAAGCAGTGGGCCGAAGAACACGCTGACGCCAAGGTGCCGCTGCCAAGCAGCATCGCCGACTGGACCAACAGCGCATTCCCCGTCGATGTGCGTGGCCAGCGCGCCGAGTGGACCGAGGAAGACGCCTACATCGCCCTGCCCCGCCCCGGCGGCGACGCCTGGCTGCGTATCGCCGTCGACGGCAGCGCCGAATTCGAGCGCACCGACCGCGGCTGGATTTCGTGGCTCAACGACATGCACAAGGGCCGTAACACGGGCGCCGTCTGGAGCTGGTTCATCGACATTTTCTCGATTGCCTGCATCGTGTTCTGCATCACGGGCTTTTTGATCATGAAATACCACGCGGCCAACCGGCCGTCGACCTGGCCGGTGATCGGCTTCGGCATCGTGCTGCCGGCCGTGCTGGCGTTGTTGTTTGTCCACTGAAGTTTGCCAACTGAGCGTTCTAACTATTTCCAACCTGAGAGAAGACCAAGAATGAAACTGTCCCACTCGCTCGTCCTGACCCTGCCGCTCGTCTCTGGCTGGGCCATGGCCGCCGACCTGTCCGTCAAATTCGACCTGCCGCAACTGAACGTGGCCGAATACCACAAGCCGTACGTGGCGATCTGGCTCGAACGCGCCGACCAGAGCGTCGCGGCCAATCTCGCCGTGCTGTACGACCTGAAAAAGGACGCCGCCGGCGACAAATGGGTCAAGGACCTGCGCACGTGGTGGCGCAAGGCCGGGCGTGATGCGAAATTCCCGCTCGATGGCGTCAGCGGCGCCACGCGTCCGGCGGGCAGCCAGACGATGAAGTTCGACGGCGCCAAGCACGGCCTCGACAAACTGCCGGCCGGCGACTACAAGCTGGTCGTGGAAGCAGCGCGTGAAGCGGGCGGGCGTGAACTGGTCAAGGTGCCGTTCACGTGGGCCGGCAAGGGCAAGGTCTCAGCGAATGCGGCAGGCAAGGAAGAACTGGGCGCCGTCGCCCTCGAGCTCCAATAACAACAATCCAGAGAGAATCCCATGCACAACCGTATCCTCAAGGGCGCCCTGCTCGGTCTGGCCCTGGCCGGCATGTCGATGAGCGCGCAGGCGCACCGCGGCTGGCTGCTGCCCAGCACGGCCATGGTCGAAGCAAAGGAACCGTGGGTCACGCTCGACGGCGCGATCTCGGAAGGCCTGTTCGAATTCCACCACGTGCCGCTGCGCCTGGACAATCTGACGATCACGGGGCCCGATGGCGTGACGACCAAGACCGAAGGCGCCGTGCTTGGAAAATTCCGCAGCACGATCGACATCCGCCTGCCGAAGGACGGCACCTACCGCCTGGCCATTGTCAGCAACAACGTGATGGGCAGCTACAAGCTGGGCGGCGAGGTCAAGCGCTTCCGCGGCGTCGAAGGCACACCGGGCGCGCAAGTGCCGGCTGGCGCGACCGACGTGACCACCAGCACCACGCACACGCGCCTGGAAACCTTCGTCTCGGCCAATGACATGAACGACACGGCGCTCAAGCCAAGCGGCGTCGGCCTCGAAATGGTCCCGGTCACCAATCCGTCCGACCTGCGCGCGGGCGAGCCGATCACGTTCCGCTTCCAGCTCGATGGCAAGCCGCTGCCGAACTTCCCGTTCAGCATGGTGCCGGGCGCCGTCAAGTACCGCGGCACGCTGGGCGAGCTGCGCTTTACCACTGACGCCAAGGGCGAGGTCAAGTTCACGGTGCCGGAAGCGAATATGTACTGGCTCTCGGCCAAGTTCCCTCTCGAGACGCAGAAAGGCCCGCCAGCGCCGGGCGCCAAGCGCTATAGCTACACGGCCACGCTCGACGTTCTGCCGCAGTAAGGGCACACGGGCTCGATGCGCACCATTCTTGTTCCCCTGAACGTCGACGCGGCCATGCCGCCCGGCGGCAGCACGCTGTTCACCACATCCAGCACGTCGATGGGCACGACCTGGTCGGCGCGGCTGATGCTGCCGCCGGGCGCCGATGGCGCCGTGCTCGCCCAAGCGCTGCAAGGCGAGCTGGACGAGATCGTTGCGCAAATGAGCCATTGGGACGAAGGCTCCCTGCTGTCGCGCTACAACTGCGCGCCGGCCGGCAGCTGGCATGCGCTGCCGCCGCAGTTTTTTGCGGTCGCCGAGTATGCGCTGCAGATGGCGGCCGACAGCAGCGGGGCTTACGATCCGGCCGCCGGTGCCCTCGTCGATCTGTGGGGCTTCGGCGCCCGCGGGCGCTACGACCAGCCGGGGTTCCAGGGACCGCAGGCGGGGCTGGTCGATGCGTTCCTCGCGCGCCGGGGGGAGCGCCAGCCGGTGCTCGACCATGCCGGGCGGCGCCTGCTGCAACCAGGCGGCGCGATTCTGGATTTTTCGTCGGTCGCTAAAGGATATGCGGTCGATCGCATGGCCGCCTGCCTCGAGGAGCGCAGCGTGCGCCATTTCGTCGTTGAAGCGGGCGGCGAATTGCGCGGCGCCGGGGTCAAGCCGGATGGCCAGCCGTGGTGGGTCGAGGTCGAGGGCGTGCCCGATTGCGAGGCTGTCCGGCAGACGATCGTTGCCCTGCACGGGCTGGCGATCGCCACCTCGGGCGACTACCGGCGCAGCTTTCAATATGGCAAGCGGCGCATGGCGCATACGCTCGATCCGCGCAGCGGCTACCCGGTCGATCACGACCTCGCCTCGGTTACCGTGCTGGCGCCGACCTGCATGGCGGCTGATGCGCTGTCCACTGCGCTGACGGTGCTGGGGCCCGACGACGGGCTGGCGTTTGCGGAACAACGCGGGATTGCGGCGCGCTTTCTCGTGCGCGCCGGAGCCGGCTTGAAAGAAACCACGACGGGCGCCTGGCGCCTGATGCTCCAATGATGATGCAATGATGTTGACGATCGAACCGCTGCGCTGGGGGAGCGCATTGGCGCTGTCCGGCGCCTATCTTGCGATGTGCCTGGGAATGTGGCGCATGCATCTGGCCAAGGCGCTCCCCAGTAGCGTGGCCGCCGACTGGCTCGTGGTCTACGCGAGCCAGACCGGCAGCGCAGAATTTCTGGCCGAGCGGACGGCCGCCACGCTGGCGCTCGGGGGGCTGGACGCACGCGCAGTCTGCATCTCGACGCTCGACCTGCCGACGTTGTCCAGCGCCAGCCGCATCCTGTTCGTCTGCAGTACCTACGGCGAAGGCGACGCGCCCGATCCCGCCGCGCGCTTTGCCACGCAGACGATGGGCACGGCGCCGGACCTGTCGCAGCTGCACTTCGGCATGCTGGCCCTGGGCGACATCACGTATACCAACTACTGCGGCTTCGGTCGCGCGCTCGATGCCTGGCTGCGCGAACGCGGCGCAACGAGCCTGTTCGAGCGGATCGACGTGGACCGCGGCGCGCCAGACGCGCTGGCCGCCTGGCAGCACCACCTGAGCCACCTGGTCGGCACGAGCGACGCGCCGGACTGGGAAGCGCCCGCCTACGGCGCGTGGCGCATCGCCGAACGCACGCTGCTCAATCCCGGCAGCGCCGGCGCTCCGCTGTACCGCCTTGCGTTGATGCCGCAGGATGGCGCGCTGCCGGCGTGGGAAGCGGGCGACCTGGCGCAGGTCAGTGCGCCGGCCGACCCGACGCATCCGCGCGAGTATTCGATTGCCTCGGTACCAGCAGAAGGCCAGCTCACGTTGCTGGTGCGATTGCAGCAGCGTGCCGACGGAACGCCGGGTGCGGCGTCGGGCTGGCTCTGCACGGACGCGCTCGCGACGGACACGATCCGGCTGCGGGTGCGTGCGCATGCACGCTTCCGGCTGGGCGAGAATGCGCTGCGGCCACTGATCGCCATCGGCAACGGCAGCGGACTGGCCGGCCTGCGCGCGCTGCTCAAGGCGCGCATCGACGCTGGCAACCACGACAACTGGCTGCTGTTCGGTGAGCGCAACGCGGCCCACGATTTTTTGTGCCGGGGCGAACTGGAAGAATGGCGCGACAGCGGCGCCCTTGCGCGGCTCGACCTGGCGTTTTCGCGCGACGGCAGCACGGCGCGTTATGTCCAGCATCTGGTTGCCGCGCAAAGCGACCTGCTGCGCCAGTGGGTGCGAGATGGCGCGGCGATCTATGTCTGCGGCAGCCTTCAGGGCATGGCTGGTGGCGTGCATGATGCACTGGTCGAGGTGCTGGGCGTGGACACGGTCGAGGCCATGATGGGCGATGGGCGCTACCGGCGCGACGTGTACTGATGCCCAGATCAAGTTCTATTTTCTTGTCAGTAACTTCTTTTCAGTTATCACATGCCGAGCATACGGTGACTGAACATAAGTATGGACGGACAATAAAGTCACACATAAAACAATAAAGTTCGATCCAAAACAATCATATTTGACACAAGAGACCGAGACGGGTCACGTAGCCAGGGTCAGGTCTGACATTTGGACACGAACTCTTCCTTAGCACATTCACCGATGCGTCTATAAACACTCTTTTTGTTGAGCTCGTGTCTGAATGTCAGACCTGACCCTGCTCTTGCTGCTCTTGCTGGAGTCGCACAGGCACTTTTGGGATGGGAATGCTCCTACCAACATTGTTATAGTTCGCATCGCTGTCTACAACGGCGACGATTCACGTCGAAAGCTCGTCAGAGTTTTTTGGCTTTTATCGACGTGATCGCTCTCATAATGGAAATAGCTCACGCCACCCAGCCACGGATTACTTGAAGCAGCTTTAGTATCAGCTGAGATTCAAACATCGGAACTTACGCTCAGCGCTACAAGTCGCGCAACGAGCGGACGCACTATCAAGATGCAAATGAAGGCTGCCGGCATTGCAACGCGGTAGGCGGACATCACGTTCCACAAGTAGTTGCTGTCGTATCCGAATTCCGTGAATGTAATTACCATGGACATCAGAAATGACATCACTATTGCCATATATAATGCAAATAAATAGGGTGCAAGAAATTTTGGTAACCTGCGTTCTGCAATCCACGGATTTGAATGATTCATTGGTATTGACCTATCTAAGATGCAAGAGATAATTCAGGTTATCATTCAGCACTGGCCAACAGAAGAGGCCGGCAGCTTAAGTCTTCACCAAGAAAAATTTATGAATGCTTTTAGGGAATGCCGTGAACATTGTAGGCGCAATCACCAACTTCACTTGTGTCGTCGAATCCGGAACTCTTGCCTCAGCCGCCCGCTCTCTAGGCGTCAGCGCGGCATCCGTTAGCCAAAACATCGCACGCCTTGAAGAGCATCTCGGCGTCCGTTTACTGGCGCGTACCACTCGGCAGATGGCGCTGACCGAGGCCGGTCGCGTTTATTACGACAAGGTTCGTCATATTCCGCGCGAACTCGATCTGGCAAAACAGGCTGTAGACAAAGGGCTGGACTTGCAGGAGCATCTGACTATCGCAACCTTATCGTCAGTTGGCCGCCATCTCCTCGCGCCCTTGCTACCGGCATTCGGCCGCCGCTATCCACGCCTGGCAATCGAGCTGGTAAGCGCCAATCACCGTGCCGACCATCTACGGGAAAAAATCGACGTCAGTATACGTATTGCTGCGCAACTCGACGACCGACTTGTGGCACGGGTTATTGCGTCGCGCCCGTTTCTGATCTGTGCGTCGCCTGACTATTTGAAAGATGCCGGAACCCCGACTTCGCCTGAAGAGCTGCGATCTCACTCCTGCCTTGTACTGCGCTACGCTACCAACGGCCGTTTCCTTCCTTGGGAGTTCGTACGCGATGGAGTCCACTTTGATGCGCCAGTTAATCCATCCATGATCAGTGACGATATCGATATGCTGGCGCAGATGGCGGTCAATGGGGGAGGCATCACGCGCTTGGCAGACTTTGTCGCGCAACCATTGGTAAACCGTGGCCTGCTTGTGACATTATTTGACCAGCTCCACCAAACCGCCGGACAAGCCATGCCCGAGCCGATGCAGATATTTGCCTGTGTAACCGACCATACGTCGCTCACGCCCAAGGTACGAGCCCTAATTGATTACCTCAAGGATGCTCTGAACCAGTGCTAAGCTAGCTCACCGCGCCTATATATTGGCCGTTTTGGAAGAAACGCGATGCTCTTGGAAAGGCGTGCGCGTGCTTGACAATCCTGGTGGAAGTTTGGCGGGGACGATTGGGAAGCACAGTTTGCATGCCCGGAGTTCAATACGCAGCTGAGCTGAGCGAAGCGCTCATATACGTAAATGAACGTAGAACGGAGCAAACGAAGGAGCGAACTCGGCGTCTACGAACTTTGCTGACATGGTGCAGGTTGCTGAAATAAAAGCGATCGCAGATAAGACGCGCTGCTTCCGGCCAGAAGCAGTTCTTGACAGAAATTCCTTGCCTGCGACAAAATCCAGTCTCGAACAATGCGAAAAACGATGGCTTAACTTTGCGTGACTGCATGGTCGCGCAGCTAGCCAATCGCCTACACGCCGCTTTGCACTTCTGTAAGGCAGGCCAGCGTTTCCTCCGACTTTGTCGGGAATTTTCGAGCTTGCGCGCTTTCGTCGCGCGGTCTCAGATCGGAACGCATCCAAATGGCCTACTCTGCACGCCCCCTTGATCCAGCCTCCCCGCGTATCGCTATTGTCGGGGCCGGCTTGGCCGGTTTAACGCTTGCGCGTGTTTTGCACGTCAACGGCATACGGGCCACCATTTACGAGGGCGAAGCGTCACCCACAGCGCGGGCCCAAGGTGGCTTACTCGATATTCACCAGCACAACGGCCAGTTAGGGCTGAAAGCGGCAGGCCTTTACGAGGCATTTCTCGCCCTTGCACTCCCTGGCGAAGATGCGAAACGTATCGTTGACAAACACGGCACCCTATTATTTGACAGGCCGAGCTCGGGCTCTGGTGCAAGGCCCGAGGTGGAGCGAGGTGCCTTGCGGGACCTTTTAGTCGCTTCCTTGCCCGCCTGTGCCATAAAATGGGGAAGAAAGCTGACCCAGGCTCTTCCACTTTCCAATGGGCGGCATCAACTCGTGTTTGCAGACGGCACTACGGTTCAGACGGACCTGCTCGTTGGGGCGGATGGCGCATGGTCGAGGGTGCGGCCGCTGGTCTCATCCGCCACGCCACAATATACCGGCACGTTCTTCGTCGAGAACCGCCTGTTTGATGGCCCAGTCCGGCATCCCGAAAACACGGCCGCCATTGGCTCGGGTACGTTGATGGCAGTGGCACCAGGCAGGGCAATCCTGGCGCATCACCACGCGAACGGCATGCTGCACACCTATATTGCTTTGAATAAGCCTGGACCATGGATCCATGCCATCGATTTTAGTCGGAGAACAGAGGCTCTCCACCGGATCGCCATGGAGTTTGCTGGCTGGGATGCGCAGCTTCTCGCGCTGGTAACTGCGAGCGATACCGCGCCAGTCGTATGGCCCATCCATGCATTGCCGGTAAACCATCAATGGAAACGAATCCCTGGCGTCACGCTGGTTGGTGATGCTGCACATCTAATGTCGCCATTTGCAGGCGAAGGCGCAAACCTCGCACTTCTCGACGGTGCTGAACTCGCGCATGCGCTTTGCAATCATCCCGATGACATTGAGGCCACATTGGCAACTTACGAACTAGCGCTCTTCTCACGCAGCGCCGCTGTCGCCATGGAGAGTGCGCAGAATCACCTACGCTTTTTTGGTAACGAAGCGCCTGACAGTGTGGTGGCGATGTTTACGAGGCATTGACGGATATCCTCAGCACTTGCCAGTGTCCGTGCCGGTGTCTGTCCGTGCCGGTGTCAGGTCTGACATTCAGACACAAGCTCTGCAATGACCCATCTGACGTGAACGACCGGGTTCGGCCTTGAACTTAACCAGTCACTGGTGACAATCAGAGGGATTTTCCGCCCAGGAAGCTGCTATCGTGCTCCGAAAGGCCGGATTCGGCCAAGAGCTCTGGTTCATGAATGCGGATAAGTGCGGTTGTCCGGTACGATTACTGCTGCCGGATTTGGTCAACGTGGGCTTTGATGCACAGGACGTTAGGACTGCGTGAAAATCGATTTCAAACATATCGCTCTATTGTCGGCATCAATCTGCATTGCACTTGCGCTCATCTGGCTGCTCATGCCGAATCTGTTACTGTCTCTATGGGCCGTGGAGTTTTCTGAGCCAGTTGGGCTCGTCAGCAAACGCGCTTCGCCACTGTTTGCTGGCATGGGCCTGATGTTATTCAAATTGAGGCACGTCGGACCATGCCCCGCTCGCACAGCCGTAGCGTCCGGCCTCATGCTCACCTGTCTCATGCTTGCCCTATTGGGCATCTTTGAACTCTTTATTGGCCATGCTGGTCCGGGCATTCTGCTGGCAGTGATCGTTGAGATTGCCCTTGCTCTTGGGTTCTGCCTGGCAAACTGAACTCCAAGTTTCGCGATGGAGCGACAGCTGCCGGTCGGATAGGACCAGGCAAACCGGCAGGCTGTGTCCAACTTTATTAAATTGCCCAAGGTGCGCTACGCACCCTTGGCGTCTTTGCTACGGCCAGACATCAAGTTTGCATTGATCCACGATGCCACGTCGGTAACCGGAATAGCGCGTTGAGTATTGAAACTGTCACTTTTATCCCAAGCTACACCCCTCCCCTGCGCAAAGGCGGCGCGATACTTGCGCATCATGTTATGTGGGTCGCGGGCCAACTCGGCCAGCAAATATTCCTCGCTCCACGCTGAACGGCTGAAGGGTTGGCCTAGCGCCGCTTGCAGCTTGTCGGCCACCTCCCCATACGTCACGGTGTCGCCGGCCAAATAAACGATGTCGTCGCGGATACGGGGTTGCGTGAAAACGACCTCGGCAGTCAGAACGCCAATGTCATCTGGCGTAGTCAGCGTGACAGCAGTGTCGAGGCTGCCAAGAGCGTGCACCGCATGTCCTTCAAGATCGACGACGCCGAATTCTGGCTCAAACAGATAGCTCATGAACATACCGGTCGAGATGATGACCCACTCAGTCTGGTGCTGACCCCGCAGCAATTCGCGCACGTCCAACTGTGCATCGAAGATGTCCTGCGGACTGCCGCGACCGATGACGTCAAAATCGACGCCGAACTGCCATGGGAAGTACCTGGGAATTTGCGCTTGCAGGGCAGCACGCGCCAGTTTCATTGGCGTGTCGATTCCTGCTGCATAGCCAGCACACCCTATGACTGTGTCATATTGGCCGAACACCGCAGCCAGCTCGTCGATCGAGCTTTTCACGAGATCGCCGATGATGATGTCGATCCCAAGGTCTCGGATTTCGGCCACATCACGCTGCTTGTCTGGCACATTGGACGCGGCGGCGCTTGCGCGCAGCAACACACTGATGTTCACACCGTCGACGTCCTTCGCGCGTTGCGCAAGACTGCGCAGTACCGGCATCCCGAGTTCCCCGGCACCGAGTACAAGAATTTTTTTAGACATCGCATCAGGATCTGCCAGGTTCTTCGTTAGCGGTACCGATAATTGGCGGACTTGGTTGGACATGTTGATTTCTCCTCTAGCGTTAATACCTGCACTATAGGGGGCGCAACGATGCGGAAAAAGTAGTCCTGGAGGTTTTCATCGTGCAGAAAATGCGAACAATGGTGGGTTATAGTGCCATTTTCGTTATAGCTATCAGGCCAACATATGGATCGCGTACAAGCAATGCAGGTGTTTGTCCGAGTCGTCGAAGGCAAGAGCTTTGTACGCGCAGCGCAGACGCTCGGCTTACCGCCATCATCTGTCACCGGCATCATCAAAAGGCTTGAAAAACATTTGCAAATTCGGCTGCTCAACCGTTCAACGAGAAACCTCAGCTTGACACCGGAAGGCGAGCAATACTTCTACCGTTGCCGCGAGAT
The DNA here is from genome assembly GCA_014841835.1 of Oxalobacteraceae sp. CFBP 13730. Taxonomy (GTDB): domain Bacteria; phylum Pseudomonadota; class Gammaproteobacteria; order Burkholderiales; family Burkholderiaceae_D; genus Telluria. The sequence continues at coordinate 247,478 of JACYUQ010000003.1, forward strand.
ACTCGACCTGATTGACGACACGGAAGCGAGCCTGAACGGCTCTGCCGAGCGCCCGCAAGGGAGGTTACGGGTGGATATGCCGGGAGGCATTGCGCATGCCTTGATCCTGCCGCATTTGGCGCAATTTGAGCAACGCTACCCGGATATCTACCTCATGATCGGTATAAATGATCGTCAGGTGGACCTGATCCAGGATGGCGTCGATTGTGTGATCCGTACCGGCAACCTCAATGACTCGACGCTGGTCTCGCGTCGGTTGGGGGCGTTGCGCTGGGTCACTTGCGCGGCGCCGTCCTACGTGGAAGAAAAGGGGACTCCCAAAACGCTGCTGGATCTGCAAGCACACCAGGCTGTCCACTACTTTTCCAGCACGACGCGGCGGGGAAGTGAGCTGCATTTTGTCGAAGACGGGCATTGCGTCGCCGTTCCGGTGTCCGGCAAGGTAGCAGTCAACGAGACCGGGCTTTACATCAAGCTTGGCATCGACGGACGTGGCCTGATTCAATTGGCGGAGATACTAGTGGCGGACCAATTGCGGAGTGGAGAGTTAGTCGAAGTGCTGGCCGACTGGCGGCCAGCACCCGTTCCTGTTTCACTACTTTACCCCCACCGCCGCTTTCTCTCTCCGGCGATGCGCGCGTTTGCCGATTGGACCGCCGAACTGTTTGCCACCGTCGGCTAACGGTCGATAGCTGCCTGTCGAAACAGTCAGTGACTTTTCGAGCCGGGCAACCTGCGAAGCTAACCCGAACTGTTGAGTTGGGCGAAAAGCAGTCATACAATCCACGTTATGCCTGAGATCATTCATCAGGTGGGTCCCTGTGTGAACAGGGGTCAGTGGTTCGCGTAGTCATCTGCGTGAAGCAGGAACAACTGTTCGTGTGTGAAGAGTACAAGGCGCCATGAAGACACGAGCGGGGCATCCTTCAGGTGCCCTGTGGAGACTTAGGTATTGTCCTTTGGAGCAGAGATCTACTGCTTTTGGGTCTGAATTAGCGGCGTGCGCTGTGGGTCGGTTCCCGTCCTTCGTGACATTCTGCGATTATTCAACCATGACTACCTGCTATGCTAATTTCGACATCCAGCTTCGGCCAGAAGCAGACATTGTCAATTCCGCTAACCGCTAAATTCGATGAGTCAGCTATGAAAAACACCAATATCAACGCACGCGCTGCGTTCCTTGCATGTTTATGCTTCCTGTGCTGTGCCGGTCTCATGCTCTCCAACAAGCAACATGTGGCGGCGCTAGCAGTGCTCGGCGCCGCTTCAATTTGGGGTGTAGTTGCTTATAAAAATCGAGCGTCCAAACGCTGAAGATCGGTGAGGCATTTTTCGTGAGTGACCGCTGAGGATCGTGAACGGTCGTTTAAAGGCCTTGACGATTGCTGTCGAGTTGCCATCGTTCGTAAAACAATTGTCCATGGTAGTACTGCAGGATGGTATCTGCTGGGACTCGACACACTATACCGTTCACAGGAAGGTTAGCCTTCTGCCCTCGGCGCGTCGCTATTCATGCGAGCTACGAGGCTATCCAGGCATGCGACTGGAGGCTTCATCTCATTACTGGGGAGCTCCGAAGCAAAACGCACGACGGCGTCGTAATGCTGATTGTTGTAGCGGACGGCGAATTGCACGCGTTCACCAGCCATCATGTTGAGACCAGAATTGCATCGCGTCGCCACCGATACTCACCCTCACCAGACCGGAGTTTTATGCGTCTCATTCACCTCGCCCTCTTTGCATTGATACTGGCCAGTCCCGTCCACGCCGATAGCCTTGACGACGCTGTAATGGCCGAAATGAAACGGCAGCACGTGCCCGGCTTGAGTGTGTTGGTGCTCAAGGATGGCAAAGTCATCAAGGAAAAAGGCTATGGCACGGCCAACCTCGAGCATGGCGTTCCGGTCACACCGCAGACGGTGTTCCAGTCTGGCTCGATCGGCAAGACGTTCACTGCGGCGCTGATCCTGTTGCTCGAACAGGATGGCAAGCTGAGGCTCGACGATCCGATCTCGCGCCACCTGCCCGACACGCCGGCGTCTTGGTCATCGATAACGATTCGTCACCTGCTCAGTCACACTTCCGGGCTGGGCGACCCCTACGATGTCATTGACTTCCGCAAGGACTATACCGACGAAGAACTGATCGCGCTCGAAGCGACAGTCCCGGTGCGCTCCGCGCCGGGCGAGAAATGGGCTTACAGCAATATGGGCTTTCATCTGCTGGGCTTCATCGCCAACCGGGCCGGCGGTAAATTCTACGGCGACCAGCTGCGCGAACGTATTTTTGCGCCTCTCGGCATGGGCACGCGCGTGATCAGCGAAGCCGACATCGTTCCGCACCGCGCTGCCGGCTACGAATGGAAAAAAGACGCTTACAAGAACCAGTCCTGGGTGGCGCCAAGGCTGAATACGACGGCGGACGGCAGTCTCTACCTGACCGCGCGCGACCTGGCGGCCTGGGACCAGGCCCTGTACGGCGACAAGATCCTGGATGCGCGCTTGCGCACTGCCAGCTTCACGCCAGCCAGGCTGAACGATGGCTCGGACGCCCCCTATGGCTTGGGCTGGTTCGTCGATACGGTCAAAGGTCGCCGGCACATCTCCCATGGCGGTGCCTGGCAAGGGTTTCGCACGCAGCTGTGTCGCTATGTCGATGACAAGCTGACGGTGGTCGTGCTGGCCAATTCGACGACTGCGCTCCCGGCCAGGTTTGCCGACATGATCGCGGCGCACCACGTGCCCGCGTTGTTCGACGCCCCACCTAAAGCGATTGCGGACGCAAATCCTGGTCTGACGGCGCAAGTGCGCGCCTTGATGGCCAGCATTGGAGCGGGCAAGCCGCCGACCGGTCTGACCCCTGAATTAGGCGCCAGGTTCACGCCTGCCCACCTGGCCTACCTGAAGGAACGCTCCGATGAAAAAGGGCCGCTTCAAACGGTCGAACTGTTGTCCAGCGAACCCAAGGAAGGGGGCCACAGCTTGCGCTACCGCTTCAGGCACGCCAACGAGACGATGTTGGTATCGGTGCTTGTCGATCAGGCCGGGCAGTTCAGCCAACTGGGTTCCTGGCCCGAATAATCAAGCCAGGCAACAGGCTCGCATAATGCAATGGACGTATGTGCGTCTGACGGTTTCCCGCGATGTCAGCATATGGGGCAGAGCGAGGTGCGCCGGATGGGCGTGTCACACGCATTCAGCAGCCGGTTCACGCGTCGACGGCGCAAGAGCGCGAGCGGATTCTTGCCATCACCAATTCGGTCGAATTTGAACAGATGCCGCCGAGCCAGAGAGCCTTCCAATCCAACCCTGAGTTCATCGTTATTTGAAGAACGAACGACCGGTTCGGATCAATTCCGGACCGTGGTGCCGACTGGGCGACATTCAACGAGCAACTATCTATGCTGGCCTGAATGCAGGCTCGGCTTTTCGTGTAAGCCGTGGTGACAAGGAGTAAGCATGGGTAACGATGACATCGTACGGGCGAACTTCTGGAACGAGTCAACAGGACACTGCGATTGCTGCGGTAAGCAATCCAAGACCATCTGGGGGGATTTAGCGGACTCGTCTGGATCGAAGGCCGTCTACTTTGTGCATTGGACAATTGACGGGCCAGAGCACATGCCCATTGTCGATATGGTCATTGGGCCGTGGGGAGATGGCACATCGCCAACTGACCGCATGCTGGTCTCCCTGCTTTACCAGCCTCGACCAGGTGGTGGGGCATTTATGGTGACTAACGCCAAAGGAAGGCGTGCGGATGACCGCAGCCTCTGCAGCCGCGCGCTCGACAGAGAGAACGTCGTTGGTACGCCGTTAGCGAACGAAGTATTTTCGCTGGTCGATTCGCTCTGGCTCACGGAACCACGGATAGAAGAAATTCGGGCTTTGGACAGCCTCGCAAAACCGAGCAGTTAAGCGGTCGCTTCGGGTCGACAGTTGCTTGTCGAAACAGCCTGTGACCTTTTCAGGCCGACAACCCGATAATCTGACGGGAACGGTCGGGTTCGGCCAAAAGCAGATCGACCGGATACCCGACGCCCCGTACCTGAAATACCTTGCAGAACAAGGCAATGAATGCCCCGCGTCAGGGCTTTACATCCACACCCTTCCAGAACGAGATGTGGCCAGTAATATTTGCTGCGGCGGATTTTGGTGCCGCATACACCCACGCCGCATCCTTGTTGACCTTGCCGTTCACCTCGATATTGTAGTAGCTCGCCGTCCCCTTCCAGGGACAGTTGGTTGTTGTCGTCGAGTTGCTGAAAAACTGGCGGTTTAACGAGGCGGGGGGAAAATAATGGTTCCCTTCGACGACGACCGTATCGTTCGATTGCGCCAGCACTTCACCATTCCATATTGCTTTCATATGCACTCCGGTAGCGCTTCGGATCTGAAGCGCGGACCAGTCTACACCGGTTGCGCGAGAAAGTTGATGCGGATGTTTGTGCGACGAGTGCGCGCATAACGGGGTCGCGTCTGACATTCAAATCCGGGGTCTGCGATGATCCGGCTCGTTCATTGTTCGAGCGCATCTTGAAAGGCCAGTCGTCTCTTCGAAATTCCCTCGATTCAGGCTCCACCCTTTCGTCGCAGAGTATGCACGGGTCGGCGCATTCCACTGGACCGCTGTGTGGCTGCTGCCTAAGGTGGAAACTTTCCAACCCCCGGGAGTTTCCATGCGCGTTCTACTGTCTTCCCTTCTTCTCGCACTTTGCCTGGCGAGTCCGGCACATGCCGCCGAAGGCGCCGCCCCAGGGGCCCGAGCGGCCGACGTGGCGGCGATCCACGCGGTTGTCGATCAATTCAAGACGGCGATCATCGCCCGTGACGGCAAGACTCTCGGCAGCCTGTTCCTGCAAGACCACGACAGCTGGCTGTCGGTGGCCGACGAGGCGGCTTGGGCCAAAGTCAAAGCGCGCAATCCGAAGGCACGCAAAGTGGTTCCTTCGAGCTGGAAAAAGTTCGCCGAGTTCGTCCAGAACGCAGACAAGCCGATCGAAGAACGTTTCTACAGCGTGCGGGTCGACACCAATGGCGCCGTCGCCTCGGTGTGGTTCGATTTCGACTTTCTCGACGACGGCAAGGTGACCAACCGCGGCAGCGAGAGCTGGCAAATGGTGCGCGCGGAAGATGGTTGGAAGATCAGCTCGATGCTGTTTTCCATGGGCGATTGAGACGCTAGAATGGCAACATTACAACTCGTAAAGACGGCATGAAAGTCGAAACGCCCCTGTTCGTCCCCGTGCTGGCCGCCCTGCCGGTCGCTGCCTGCATGGCCATCCTCGGGCTGCCTGTCTTTGGCTACGAGTATGCTGCGGCCTTTCGCAGCTTGTACTTCGTTGCCTGCCTGGTGTGGTTGATTCCGCTGGCGCTGCTGCAGCGCGCCATGTGGCGCGGTGACTGGCCCTGGCTGCGCATGGCGCTGGTGCTGCTGGCCGCCAGCTACGCCATGTCCATCCTGAACGCCGTGCTGGGACAGGGCCTGGGCATCTGGCTTGGGCTGCAAAAGCATTACCGCTGGAATGAGCTGGCCGAGGGTCTGGACGGCTGCTGGCTGGCCCTGATCGCGTTCTGCGCCGTGCATGCAGTGGCGGCCTACTACCTGTCGCTGCAGCAAGTGCGCCTGCATCTGGCCCAGGCGCAGGCCGCAGCGCGCGACGCCCAGCTGCGCGCGCTGCGCCTGCAGGTCAACCCGCACTTTCTTTTCAACTCCCTGAACGCGATTTCCGCGCTCGTGTCGGCCCAGTCCAACCGCGAAGCCAACCGCATGCTCAGCTACGTGGCCGACTTCCTGCGCGCCACGCTTGCGCACGACGGCCGCCACGAGCATTCGCTCGCGGAAGAGCTGGCCCTGCTCGACGCCTACGTCAAGATCGAACAGGCACGCCTCGGCGAACGCCTGTGCTTGAATATGAAAGCCGGTCCGGACCTGCTCGACAACGTCATGCCCTACCTGATGCTGCAGCCCCTCGTCGAGAACGCGATCCGTCACGGCATCGCACCGCTGTGCGTTCCCGGACGGCTCGACATCCGTCTTGAGCAGGTCGGCGGGCGCCTGCTGGTCGAGGTGCGCAACGACGGTCAGCAGCCGGCGCAGCCGGGCTGCGGTATTGGCCTGGCCAACGTGAGGGAACGCTTGCGCCACCTGTACGGCGACGATCAGGAAGTCGAGGCTGGATGGGGACAGGACGGCCGCTTCGGCGTGCGTATCGCCCTGCCGCTACGCAGCATGGAGGCGGCGGCATGAACATACGGGTCGTCATTGTCGACGACGAACCGCTGGCCAGGCTGGCGGTCAAGCTCAGGCTGGCGCAGCGCAGCGGCTTCGCTCTCGTTGGCGAGTTCGGTGACGGCGACAGCGCGCATGCCGGCATCCTGGCGCTGCGGCCCGATCTGGTATTCATCGATGTCGAGATGCCGGGCAAGACCGGTCTCGAGGTGCTGGCCGCGCTGCCGCCGGCGCAGCGGCCGATGGCGATCCTGCTGACCGCCTACGACAGCTTCGCCCTGCAGGCGTTCGATCTGGCCGCCCTCGATTACCTGCTCAAGCCGGTCGATGACGAGCGCCTGGACGAAGCCCTGGACCGCGCGCAGCAGGCCTTTCCTTATCGCGCCCACGGCCGTACGTTGCCACCAGCCGCGCCGGCGCTGCGCAGCTTCAGCGTGCGTGTCGGCGCGCGCACGGTGCTGGTGCCGGTTGCGCAGGTCGAGCGCATCGAAGCCGACGGCGACTACGCCACCCTGCATGCGAACGGCAAGACCTGGCTGGTTCGCGAGCGCCTGCACAACCTGGCCATGCAGCTCGATGCGCGCCAGTTCCACCGTGTGCACCGCTCGACCATCGTGCGGCTGGACATGATCGCCGAGCTGCGTTCTCTGACCAATCGTGACGCCCTGCTGCGCCTGCATGACGGCAGCGTGCTGCGCGCCAGCCGCACCTATATGCCCGCCTTGGCGGAAGCACTACAACACCTCGACAAGACATCCGCATGATGCAGCTTCAATCCCCTTCCGCCCGGCTCGCCGGGCTGGACACCCTGCGCGCGCTTGCCATCGCGCTGGTCCTGATGTCGCACTACCAAGGCTTCGTCAGCCACGCGCCGACCTTCGGCTTCATGGGGCAAATCGGCTGGGCCGGCGTCGACCTGTTTTTCGTGCTGAGTGGTTACCTGATCGGCAATCAGCTGCTGGCGCCCGCCGCGCGTGGCGACAACCTGGACCTGAAAACCTTCTTCGCACGCCGCTTGCTGCGCACGCTGCCGAATTACTACGCGGTGCTGGCCGTGTACCTGCTGCTGCCGGATAGTCCCATCGCCGGCAAGAGCATGGCGCCGGTCTGGCAGTTCCTCACCTTCACCCAGAACTTCGGTTTGAACTACGGGGAAACCTTCACGCACTCGTGGTCACTGTGCATCGAAGAGCAGTTCTACCTGGTGTTCCCGCTGGCAGTGCTGGTGCTGGTCGGCAGCGGGCGCTCGCCGCGCCTGCTCTGGTGCGCCCTCTTTGCCGCCGTCGGCACCGGCATGACGGTGCGCGGCATGGCGTTCCTGGATGGGATGGATGCCTTTGCGGCACCGGTGTACTACGCGAGCTTTTCCCGCTTCGACGAATTGCTGCCCGGTGTCGCCATCGCGATGCTGAAGAATTTCCATCCGGCGGCCTTTGCACGCATCCTGCGCCACGGGAATGCGCTGCTGGTAGCGGGCCTGGCGATGTCGGCAGCTGTGCTGTACGGAGTGATGAACGAGGCGCCGACCGCGTTCGCGGCATCCACGTTCGGATTTTCACTGGTCGCCGCCAGCTTCGCGCTGCTGACCTGTTCGGCGCTCAGCCCCGGCTCGATCCTGAACCGGGCGCGCATTCCCGGCGCGGCCAGCCTGGCCCTGTGGTCCTACGCCATCTACCTGGTGCACAAGCCGGTGTTCATGGCCTTGCGGCCGGAATTGGTCGGCAGGGGCATCGATCCCGGCGCACCCTTGACCATTGCAGCGGTCATGGCGGCCGGCATCCTGGGCGGCTGGGTACTGTACCGCGTGATCGAGACGCCGTTCATGCAACTGCGGGCGCGCTGGTATCCGACTGGCACATCAACGACGCATCACACGGGCGCGGCGATGCCCGCCGGTCATTCGATCAGGGGCTAGTCCACCAAGGCTGACGGTAGCCGCCAAACCTCGTGCGCACGCAACCTTCCGCGTCGCGACGCTCATGGCTTACCATGCACTGTCACCACTTCCTTGCCCGCCCGTGAAAATCGCCATCGGCCACCGCCTCTTTGCCTCCGTGCTCCTTGCCATGCTGACGGTGGCCGCCGCCGCCGTGCTGCTGCTGCGCCAGAATGTGCTGGGCAGCTTCGGCGACTATGCGGTGGCGATCGAACTGGATCGCCTCGATGAACTCTCCGGCGCCGTCGCGCGCCAGTACAGCCAGCATGGCGACTGGACGTTCCTGCCGTCTGATGACGATCGGCGCGACTGGATCGGCGGCGAGCTGACGCGCTTGCAGTCCCTGCGCGGGAAGCCGGTGCCACCGGTCGGGCCGGCCGGGCCAGTAGCGCCGGTGGACCCTGTCGCGCCCGCAGCGCCTGCTGCACCCGCCGCTCCCCTGCACACGCGAGTCGGCCCACCCATGCCACCGCTACCGCCGCCCCCACCCGCCCCACCCGGCGTGATCGCGGACCTGCACACGCGTATCACCCTGCTCGATGCGAATGGCGGCTATCTCGCCGGCCGCCTGCCGGGCAACCTGCCACTGGCCCGGCGCGCCATCACCGTTGATGACCGCACGATCGGCTATCTCGGCGTCGCGCGCAGCGCGCGGCCCAGCGACGCGATGGCGTTCGCGTTTCTCGACCAGTTGCAGCGCAGCCTGTGGCTGATCGGCGGGCTCGCCCTCGTCCTCAGTGCGCTGGCCGCGATCGGCCTGGCGCGCCACTTCCGGCGCCCGATCGACCGCCTCGCACGCGGCGCTGGCGCTTTGGCAGCCGGTGACTACGCCGTGCGTCTGCCGGTCCAGCGCAGCGATGAACTTGGCGACCTCGCGCGCCACTTCAATGCGCTGGCCGAGCGGCTCGATCAGGCCGAAGCGGCGCGCCGCCAGTGGGTGGCCGACACCTCGCACGAACTGCGCACGCCGCTGGCCGTGCTGCGCGCGCAGCTCGAGGCGATCCAGGATGGCGTGCGCCAGGCCACACCAGCCACGGTCGATGCGATGGTGTTACAGGTACACGCGCTGACGAAGCTGATCGACGAACTGTATGCGCTGGCGCGGGCCGACGTCGGCGAACTGGCATGCCAGCGCGTGCCGCTCGACCTGTGGGAACTGGCGACCGCTGAAGCGCAGGCATTCGGCGCGCGCTTCCAGGCAGCCAGGCTGGCGTTCGAGACTGGCGCGGCGCCGGCACACTCACAGGTGCTGGGCGACCCGGACCGCCTGCGCCAGGTGCTGGCCAACCTGTTCGAGAACAGCCTGCGCTACACGGCGCCCGGCGGTGCGGTGCGGCTAAGCGCGCAGGTGCACGACGGCCAGTTGCACCTGACACTCGACGACAGCGCGCCCGGCGTGCCCGATGCGGCACTGGCACGGCTGGCCGAGCGCTTCTACCGCGTCGACGCATCGCGCAGCCGCGCGCATGGCGGCGCCGGCCTGGGTCTGGCCTTGAGCCGGCGCCTGCTTGCCGCTCAGGGCGGCGCGCTGGCCTTCGCCCATTCGCCAATGGGCGGCTTGCGCGTGACCGTGTCGCTGCCGCTGCTTGAAAAGGACACGCCATGAACAGCAACATCATGATCGTCGAGGACGAGCCGGAACTGGCCGCCGTAGTTGCCGACTACGCACGCGCAGCCGGTTATGTCCCGACCGTGCATGGCGACGGCGCGCAAGCCCTGGCCGCGATCCGCACGGCGCCACCGGATCTGATCGTGCTCGACCTGATGCTGCCTGGCCTGGATGGTCTGGCGCTGTGCCGCGCGGTGCGCGCGTTTTCGGAGGTGCCGATCGTGATGGTGACGGCGCGCGTCGAAGAAATCGACCGCTTGCTGGGACTGGAACTGGGCGCCGACGATTATCTGTGCAAGCCATTCAGCCCGCGCGAACTGATGGCGCGCATCAAGGCGATCCTGCGCCGCGCAGGAAGTGCAGACGTCGCGCCGGCGGCCCTGCTGCTCGACGAGGCCGCGCGCAGCGTCAAGGTCCACGGCCGCGCGCTCGACCTGACGCCAAGCGAATACGCGATCCTGGCAGCGCTGGCGCGCCGGCCGGGCCAGGTGCTGTCACGCGCCCAGCTGCTCGACGCGGCCCGCGCTGACAATCTCGACGCCACCGACCGCGCGATCGACAGCCACGTCAAGAACCTGCGGCGCAAGATCGACGGCGCGGCGCCGGGACTGGAGCCGATCCGCTCGATCTACGGGCTCGGTTACCGTTACGACATGTGAAACCTACTTCGGCGCGTACATCGACGCGTAACGGGCGCCGAAGTACAGGATGAACCCATAGCACGCGGCCGGCAGCAGGAACGAGATCTGCACGCCCAGCGAATCGGCCAGCGCGCCCTGCGCGAACGGCACCAGCGCGCCGCCGACGATGGCCATGCACAGGATGCCGGAACCCTGGCCCGTGTGCTTGCCCAGGCCATGCAGCGCCATGCTGAAGATCGTCGGGAACATGATCGAGTTGCACAGGCCAACCGCCAGGATCGCCCACATCGCGATGTCGCCCTGCGCGAACGTGCCAACCAGTACCAGCACGATTGCCGCCACCGAGTTGAACGCCAGCGTCTTGCCGGGGCTGACCACGCGCATCACGGCAAAGCCGATGAAGCGCCCCACCATCGCGCCGCCCCAGTAGATGCTGACGTAATGCGCGGCGTCGGCGTGCGCCAGGCCAGCGATCTGCGGCTCGCCGATGAAGTTGATCAGGAAGCTGCCGATGCTCACTTCGGCGCCCACGTACAGGAAGATACCGATGGCGCCCAGCACCAGGTGGCGATGCGCCAGCACCGAGCCAGCGGCACCCGCCACCGGCGTCCCATCGTCATCGGCGGCGACAATCTTCGGCAGCTTCGCCATCAGGAACAGTACGGCCAGTACGACCAGCAAGCCGGCCAGCATCAGGTACGGCCCGCGCACGCTGGCTGCTTCCGAAGCCGCATCGGTGCCCGCCACGGCGGCAGCACCGGCCGCCGACAGGATCAGCACACCACCGACGGCCGGACCGATCGTCGTACCCAGCGAATTGAACGCCTGCGTCAGCGTCAGGCGGCTCGATGCGGTGCGCGCCGGCCCCAGCACGGCCACATACGGATTGGCCGCGACCTGCAGCACCGTGATGCCCGAAGCCAGTACGAACAGCGCCAGCAGGAACATCCCGTAGCCACCGGAAGCGGCCGGATAGAACAGCGTGCAGCCGCCGGCAGCCACCAGCAGGCCCGTCACGGCGCCCTTCTGGTAACCGATGCGGCGAATCAGCGCGCCGGCCGGCAGCGACACGATCGCATACGCGCCGAAGAAGCAGAACTGCACCAGCATCGCCTGCACATACGTCAGCGTGTACACCGCCTTCAGGTGCGGAATGAGCACGTCGTTGAGCGACGTGATCAGGCCCCACATGAAGAACAGGATGGTGACGATGACGAGCGCCCCCGTGTTACTGCCTTGTTGCGTCCCGGGGGGGCCGTCCTGCCGCGCGACCGGTGCCGCGCCCGTTGCCATATTGGCCATGCTGTCTCCTGATGATTGTTGTTGTGGTCGGGGTGCTTAGCGGGCCATGCCGGCGGGCGGGCGTGGCAGGTCGCGGGCACGCGTGCCCCAGCCCTGCGCATCCGGCTGCGGCGCCAGCTGGTACTTCAGCGCGCCGCCCGACTGCAGTTGCTCCCAGTCGAGCCAGACGCGCTCCACTGCGCGGCCGCCGTAATTGACCGACTTGACGAAGCCGCGCTGGCCCGGCTTGGCGCCCGCAGCGTCGATGCGCAGCGTGCGGCCCTGCGCTAGGTCGATCTCGGCGCCGGCAAAGCGCGGCGCGTGCAGCAGGAAGCGGCCGCTGCCCGGCATGTCCGGATAGATGCCCAGTGCGCTGAACAGGTACCAGGCCGACATCGTGCCCAGATCATCGTTGCCCGTCACGCCGCCCGGCCCATTCGTGAACAGCGTTTCAGCGGCGCGCAGCACGGTCGTCGTCTTCCACGGCTGGCCCATCAGCGTGTACATCCACGGTGCGTGCAAGTCCGGCTCGTTGTTCGGGTTGTAGCGGAACTGGGCGTAGTAGCTGTACGGCCCCACCACCCACGACTTGCGCACCGCGTTCGGATCGGCCAGCACGGCGTCGTAGTCGAAGAACTGGTCGAGGCGGCCGAGGGCCGGCGCCTGGCCGCCCATCGCTGCGGCCAGGCCCGGGACGTCCTGCGGCGCCAGCCACTGGTACTGCCACGCCGTGCCTTCATGGAAGCCATGGTCGCCGCGCGGGTCGAACCCGCTGCCGACATCGGCGAACCAGCTGCCGTCGATCAGGCGTGGGCGCGGGAAGCCGCGCTGGCCGGTCGGTTCGTCGACCGCGTTCGCGTCCCAGATCGTTTTCCAGTTCAGCGCGCGCTGGGCCAGCACACGGGCATCGTCCTCGTGGCCAAGGGCCTTGGCCATCTCGGCCAGCGCGCCATCGGCCAGCGCGTATTCGAGCGTCGCCGAGGCGCCGTGGTGCGGGTCGGTGTCCATCCCTTTCGACACAAAACTGCGGTCGTACTGGACGAACCCCTGCTTCATGTAGTTCGGATTGCCCGAACGGCCTTGCGGACGGATGCCGTGGGCCGGCACGCCGAATGCGTTTTCGCGCAGCGCCGTGTAAGCCTGGGCTTCGCGGCCCTTCAGCGCACCGAAGCGCCACAGATCGACGAGGAACGGCGTGACCGGGTCGCCCGTCATGATATTGGTCTCGAAGTTGGCATAGCCCCAGCGTGGCAGCCAGCCGCCCTGGTCGCGGATCGCCAGCACCGAGGTCGCGATATCACGCGCGCGCTCGGGGCGGATCAGCGCCAGCAACTGGTTCTGCGCGCGGTAGGTGTCCCACAGCGAGAAGAATTCGTAGTAGGTCCAGTCCTTGGCGGTATGGATCGCATCGTCGTAGCCGCGATAGCGGCCATCGGCGTCGTTGCCCGTCAGCGGCTGCAGCAGCGCGTGGTAGAGCGCCGTGTAGAACACGGTGCGGTCGTCCTGGCTGCCGCCCTTGATGCGTATGCTCTTGAGTTCACGCTGCCAGGTGGCCTGCGCTTTTGTCTTCATGGCGTCGAAGCTCAAGGCCTTGTCGCCGGTCTTGCCGTCGGCCGCGAGGTTGATGCGCGCACCTTCGGCGTCGACGTGCGAGATCGCGCTGACGGCGGTCACTGCCTGGCCGTTTTTCAGGTCGAATGTCAGCCACACGCCATGCGGCTTGGCTTCGCCCTGCTGGCTCGGGCCGGCGGCGCCAGGCCAGCCGCCACGATCGTCCCAGACGCCCTTGGCGGCGATCGGCTGGTCGAACTCCATGCGGAACCAGGTCGTGTACTTGGCGCCGCCGCAGAAACTGCGGGTGACGATCTTGCCTTCGACGGCGCGCTCGCCGACGATCTGCACTTCGCTGCCGATGACGCCATGGCGCTCGTTGGCCTGGGCCACGTTGAGCAGCACGTGGCCGGTCTTGGTGCCGGGCGCGTAGGTGTAACGTTCGGCGGCGGCGCGGGTCAGCGCGGTTGCTTCAGCCGTGATGCCGCCGTAGCTGGTCAGCTTGACCTTGTAGTAACCGGCCTGGCCCACTTCGCCGTCATGCGTGTAGTCGGCGGCGTAGCGCTTGTGGTCGAACGTGCCTTTCTTGGCGGTGTCGAAATCTCCGCCCGGGCCGATGGTGCCGGTGACCGGCAGCACCGACAGCTGCCCGCCCTGCTCCCAGCAGCCGGCGCCGGACAGGAACGAGTGGCCGAAGCCACGGATCCGCTTGTCGCTGTAGCGGTAGCCGGCGTAGTGGTCGGCGATCGGGCTGACCTGGATCATGCCGAATGGCGCGGAGGCGCCAGGGAAGGTATTGCCTTCATCCTGGGTGCCGATGAACGTGTTGACCGGCATGCTGTCGGCCGCCAGCGCGACCTGTGCGCCCAGGGGCAGCAGGCAGGCCAGCACCAGCGTGGGAACACTGAAACGGGTACGGAAATGCGGCATCACGATGCTTCTCCTTCGAGCAGTTCGAACAGTTGGTGCATGGCCGCCGGTGGCGGTGGGGTGGCACCGGCCTGCAGGCAGGCAGCGGAGCCGGCCGCCAGTGCGGCGTGCAGGTGCGCCTGCAAGGGGCGCTGCGGATGGCGTGCAAGGCTGTGCAAGAGACCAGCGGCGCTGGCGTCGCCCGCACCCACCGTGTCCACGACCGCCACGTTCGGCGCCAGCGCGTGGCAGCGCTCGTCGCCATGGAACAGGCTCGCGCCCTGGCCGCCGCGCGTGAGGAGGCAATAGGCCCCCGGGTTGAACGCGCGCAGGCGCGCCAGTGCATCGTCCAGGCTCAGGCCGGGGAACAGGCCGCGCAGGTCGTCGTCCGACACCTTGATCAGGTCGGCCAGCGTGGCCATCGCTTCGAGCGTCGGTGTGTAGCGCGCATCCATCAGGTTGCGGTAATTCGGATCGAAGCTGATCGACACGCCCCGTTCCTTCAGAGTGCGCGCCAGCGCCACCAGCGTGGCGGCCAGCGGCTCGCGCGCCAGACTGATGCCGCCAAAGTGCGCCCAGCGCAGCCCGTCGAAGGCGCCGGCCGGCAGCGCCGATGGATCGAAATGCAGGTCGGCGCTGTCGTCGCCGATGAAGAAGTAGCGTGGCGGCTCGCCCCCCTCGACCACGGCCAGCAGCGGCGCGCGGTCCACGCGCTGCAGCAGGCGCATATCCAGGCCGGCTGCTTCACTGGCGGTCCACAGCGCGTCGCCGAAACGGTCGCGGCTGATCGCGCCGGCAAACGCCGTCGGCTCGCCCAGCACGGCCAGCGCGCGCGCCACGTTCCAGGTGGAGCCACCCACGCGGCTGACCCAGCGTTCGTCGCCCTGATGGATCATGTCGGTCAGCGCCTCGCCGGCGCACAGCATGAACGGCGCATCAACCATGGCGGGGTCCTTTCATTGCAGCGACGATGTCGTAGACGGCGCCCATCGTGTGGTAATCGACCTTGCCGGCCGGGCTTTTCTCGTCACTGAGCTTGCGGTTCTCGCGGTCCAGGATGCGGTACCAGGCGCCGTGCTCGTGGTCGACGAAGTGGCTCCAGCTGTACTGCCAGAGCCGTTCGTACCAGGTCCAGTAGGCGTCGTTGCCGGTGCGCGTGCCCAGGAGCGCCGCTGCGGCGGCGCTTTCGGCCTGCACCCAGAAGTACTTGTGGCTGTCGCAGACGGTCAGGTCGGGCGCGAGCGAATAGGCCACGCCGCCAAACTCGTTGTCCCAGCCCTTCTCCACCGCCACCTTGAACAGGCGCTCGGCGGTCGGCAGCAGCCAGCTCAGGTCATCCGTCAGAACGCCCGGCGCGCGTGCTTCGAGCTGCACCAGCAGCTTGGCCCATTCGGTGAAGTGGCCCGGCTGGTAGCCCCACGGGCGGAACAGGTTTTCCGGGTCGTCGATGTTGAACTTCCAGTCCGGCTGCCACTGTTCGTCGTAGTGTTCCCAGATCAGGCCACCGCAGCGCGCGGCCTGGCGCTGCGTGATGTTGCTGGCCACCAGATAGGCGCGCTCGAGGTAACGTGCTTCGCCAGTCGCCTGATGCGCTGCCAGCAGCGCTTCGACCGCGTGCATGTTCGCGTTCTGGCCGCGGTACGTCGACAGCGTGCGCCAGTCGTGGCTCGCCTCGTCGGCGTACAGGCCATCGGCCGCGTTCCAGAAGCGCGCTTCCATCAGCTCGAACGTCTCGCCGATCCAGGCGCGCGTCTCTTCCAGCCCGGCCATCGTCGCATGCGAATACGCCAGCAGCACGAAGGCCTGGCCATAGGCATGTTGGGTGCCGTCTTCGACCTCGCGTCCGTCCAGCATCCACGCGTAGCCGCTGCCGTCCGGTGTGCGGTGCGCGTCGCGCAGGAAGCGCACCGCGTGCTTCAGGCCATCCAGATAGGCCGGATCGCCGAACTGACGGTACGCCATCGCATAGGTGAACACGAAGCGCGTGCTGCTCACCAGGTGGCGGTGGCGCGGGTCGTAGACGGCGCCGTCATCCTTGAAATAGTGGAACATGCCGCCGGCGGGATCGATCGCGCGCGGGTGGTAGAAGCGCATCGTGTGGCGTGCGTGGTCGAGCAGCTGGTCCGGGCTGCGAAAGTTCGGGAACGTGGTCATGGTGGGGGCTGGTGGTTGTACGCTAGTCGTCGTAGCTGCTCTCGCGCACGATCATCTCGACTGGCAGGGTTATCTGGGTGGCGTCCACGTCGCTCTGCTGGAGGCCGGGCTGTTGAGAGTTGGTCTGTTGAAGCTCGGGCTTGGCGAGCAGCGCATCCACGCCGGCGCGACCCAGCGCTTCCTTGTCCACGCGCACGGTGCTCAGTGGCGGGATGGCGGCAGCCGCCGCCGCGATGTCGTCGAAGCCGACGATGGCGAGGTCGTAGGGAATCTTGAGCCCCTCGCCCAGGCAGTACTTCATCGCGACCAGCGCCGTGCTGTCGTTGTAGCAAAACAGCGCGTCGGGCCGCTTCGGCAGCGCCAGCAGGCTGCGCATCGCCTCAATCACGCCGTCGTCGCCCTCACCCATGGTGGGCACGCTCACTTCGAGGTTCGGATCGGCATGCATCTTCGCGTCGAACAGCGCTTGGCGGAAACCGCGGTTGCGCTGCCCGATGCTGTAGTGGGCCAGGGACCCCGACAGCATCGCGATGCGCTTGCGCCCGACGCGCAGCAGGTGCTGCGTGGCGAGGTAGCCGCCGCTGATATTGTCCGGGTTGATCGACGTGAAACCGCGCCGGTGCATGTCGACCAGCACCATCGGCTTGCCGGTCTGCTGCAGGGCGGTGAGGATTTCCGGCTCAAAAAAGCCAGCGCACAGGATCGCGTCGGGCTGGTGCAGGCGGATCTGCTCCAGCACCGGCTCGGCCGGCCCGACGACGATCAGCGACAGCGCGATCCCCTCGCGCCGGCACGCTTCTTCGGCCCCGTGCAGCACGGGCGTGAAGAAGGGGCTGGACGTGAGGGTGTTGTGCTGGCTGTGGAGCAGGAAGGCGATGCGGCGGATGCGGCCTTTCTTGAGCAGCGAAAAGTCGTAGCCCAGCCGCAGCGCTGCATCGCGCACGGCCGTGCGCGTGGCTTCCGTCATGCCGCCCTGGTTCTTCAGCGCGCGCGAGACGGTGCCAATGGACAGCCCGGTGGCGCTGGCGATATGGCGCAGCGTGACCTGGCTCACGGCCGCGCCTCCGGCATGCCGGGCATCGTGATCATGGACATGATCGGTCTCCAATCGTTGGTTTAATAAACGCCTCTGTGGGCGTTTTTTGCGTCGTCCGGATGGCATCCGGCGCGCGTTGTTCCAGTGCGTTTTATAACAGCCGCGCCTTTGGAGCGTCAACGCGGGCAGACTAAACTGCCCATGTTTTAGCGCGTTTTAGTAAACAAGCAGCGCCCCAGAGTGCGGTGTGTTTACCGCGCCTCGAGCAGCTCCACTTCGGCCAGCTCGAATGCGGCACCCTGCGCAAAGCGCAAGCGGTACGCTTTGTACACGCCTGGCTTGGCGATGCCGAATGGCCGCAGCTGACGCTCCCAGGCAAAGACTTCGTTCTCGCGCGTGTCGAGCGCCACCCAGCCACCCTTGGCGTCCCGGCCCTCCAGCGTCCACGACACCTTGCCCAGCGGCGCCTTGCCGCCGGTGAGCGTGTAGTGGCTGATGCGGGCGCTCTTGGTCAGGTTGACACCGATGTTCGCTGCCGCCGGCACTTCCACTGCCGTCGCCGCATCGTCGTCGGTCAGCGGCGCGGGCGCGCGTTTGCCGTCCAACGTGAGTGTGGCGCCTTTGCTGCGGTCGGCCAGGCCTGCAGGGCGTTTGCCAACAGGCGTCAGCGACGCCGGCAAGTCACCTGCCCCGGTGCCCCAGGTCGACGGCGTGCTGCCCATCGTGAATTCCAGCGTCGCGCCGCCAGCGATATCGTCGTGGCGGATCCATGGTTTGGTCCACGGCTTGCCATTGACGGTGAGCGACTGCACGTAGACGTTCTCCAGGCTGTTGTTATGCGCGACCACGGACAGCGTGCGGCCGTTTTCCAGGCGCACGTCGGTGCGCGCGAATGCCGGCGAGCCGATCACGTATTCCGGGGACCCCATCCGCAGCGGATACAGGCCCATCATCGCGAACGTGTACCAGGCCGACATCTCGCCATTGTCTTCGTCACCCGCGTAGCCCTGCCCGATCTCGCTGCCCAGGTACAGGCGCGCCAGGATGTCGCGCGTGATCTTCTGCGTCTTGGCCGGCTGGCCGGCGGCCGCGTACATCCATGGGATGTGGTGCGACGGCTGGTTGCTGTGGGCGTACATCCCCATGCGCACGTCGCGCGCTTCCGTCATTTCATGGATCACCTGGCGATAGCTGCCCGAGAATGCCGCCTGCGCCGTCTCCGGTGTGGCGAAGAAGGTGTCGAGGCGCTTGCCCAGCGCGGCTCGTCCGCCCATCAAGCTGGCCAGCCCTTCGGCGTCGTGCGGCACGGTGAACGCAAAATTCCAGGCATTGGCTTCGGTGTAGTCACCGCCCCAGCGGCGCGGATCGAAGGCCTTGGCCAGTTCGCGCCACGCGCCCTTGGCGTCGCGGCCGCGGAAGAAGCCCGTGGCCGGGTCGTACAGGTGGACGTAATCAGTGGCGCGCGCACCGAAGTACGCTGCTTCCTCGCGGTAGCGGCGGCCACGCGCGGTGTCGCCCTCGCCGCCGGCCAGCGCGGTGGCCATCTGCGCCAGGCCAAAGTCGTTCAGTGCGCCTTCGAGCGTCCACGACATGCCTTCATGGACCGACGCATCGGCATAGCCGCGGTACATCGATTTGCCCAGACCCTTGCGCCCGACGTTCGACACGGGCGGCACGACGGTCGCATTCTTCAACGCCGCCTCATAGGCCTGGTGCGCATCGAAGCCACGCACGCCCTTGAGCCAGGCGTCAGCAAACGCGACGTCGGAACTGGTGCCGACCATCAGGTCAGCATAGCCCGGCGACGACCAGCGCGCCACCCAGCCGCCGTCGCGATACTGCTGCAGGAAGCCATCGACCATCTCGCCGGCGCGGGTTGGCGCCAGCAGCGCGTAGGCCGGCCAGGTGGTGCGGAAGGTGTCCCAGAAGCCGTTATTGACATACACCTTGCCAGCGACGACGGGCGCGGACGTCTTGTCGTCGTCGCCACCGGTCTTCGCCTGCGACCAGCCGCTCTGGTCGGCGTGGCGCCAGTCGGGCTGCTGCGCACTGCCGACGTTTTCGTGGCCGACGTTCGGGTACAGGAACAGGCGGTACAGATTCGAATAGACCGTCGTCAGCTGGTCGTCGCTGGCGCCGTCCACCTTTACTCGGCCCAGTTCCTTGTCCCAGGCCGCCTGCGCGCGCTCGCGCACGGTGTCGAAGCCGGCGTCGCCAATTTCCAGCGCGAGGTTTTTCTCCGCCTGCTCGACCGAAATCAGCGACGTGGCGATGCGCATGCGCACTTCGCCGCCGTCGGCCTTGAACTTGATGTAGCCGGTCGGACGGCCCGTCTCCAAGGGACCGCTGGCCTGCCAGCGCTGGTCGAAGCGGGCGAACACGAACATGCGCGTCGCGCCGTTCGACAGGCCGCTGCGCGTGTCGGTGTAGCCGCGCAGCGTCTGCGTGGCCGCGTCCAGGCGCAGGCCGCCGCGCGCATCGACGTTATCGAACAGCAGGTTGGCGTCGCCCCCTTGCGGGAAGCGGAAGCGGAAGATCGCCGCCCGCTCGCTTGGCGCGATCTCGGCGCGGATGCCGTTGTCGAAGTCCACGCGGTACGTGTGCGCGCGCGCCACTTCGTTATCGTGCGAGAACGACAGCGCGCGGCGCTTGCGGTCGGCGTCGGGCTGGCCGCTCGCGTTCGACGGCATGATCTGGAAGGTCTGGCGGTCGCCCATCCAGGGGCTCGGCTGGTGGCTCAGCGACAGCGCCTGCAGGCGCGGGCGGTTGTTCTCGTCATTCTGCTCGTTCCAGCGATACAGCCAGCTCAGGGTGCTGGCATCGGTGGCGGGCGTCCAGAAGTTGAAGCCGTGCGGCATCGCCGTGGCCGGGATATTGTTCCCGCGCGAGAAGGTGCCGTTGGCTTGCGTGCCGCGCGTGGTCAGCACGTGGTCGCTCAATCGCTTGACGCCGCCCTGGACCTGCTCGCCGATGACGATGTCATCGAGCCAGCCGCTGGCGCCGGCGGCCGCGGTGGGCTGCAGCGCCAGCTCGATTGACTTGATGCGGCGCCCCGCCAGGCTGCCCAGGCGCACCGACTTGTGCGCCCACTGCTGCGGATACAGCGTGTTCGACCTGGCCTGCGCCGCCGCGTCAATGCGCACGCCATGGTTGTCGCGCAGGTCCAGGCTCGAGATGCGGCGGCCGTCGTCCAGCACCAGGTCCAGCGCCACGCCGGTCGAGGTGGCGATGTCGCCATCGACGATCTCGGGCAGCACCTTCCACGACAGGACCGTGTCGGCGGTGATCGCCAGATCGACCGCGAACAGCGGCAGGCGCCCGCCCTTGCCGTCCGCGCGATATTGCAGCGCGCGCAAACCGGTATAGCCGGTCTTCGCCTTGGCAGCATACGGCTTGTCGGGGCCACTGCCCGGCGTGACACGGATGCCTTCGCCCGTGCCGGTGGCAGGAAGCGGCTCGTTCGCTTCGAACGAGGTGGCAAAGCTGTTTGCAGTGCGGGGTTCGGCGGCACTGGCCATGCTGGCCAGCAGCATGGCCACGGCGGCGCCGATGGTGTGGGTCTTGTTCATGGGGTGATCTTCCAGGAAGTTGGGTTGGTCGCGCGCATGGCATCACGCAGCGAACGGACATGAAGGGCGGCGCGCAGCACGCTGTCGCTGGCGGTGGACGTCACGCGCACGGTGACGGGTTCGCCCGGCAGCACGGTCAACGCATTGTCGTGGAACTGCGCATCGACGTCGCCGGCATCGAGCCAGACGCCGCGCGCCAGTGTCGCTGCCGTGAGCTCGATGCGGTAGCCATCGCCATCGCGGTGCACGGTCGTGTGCAGGCCGGGATCGCGCCAGGCGACGTCTTTCGCCGGCACGAAGTAGACGACGCCGGTCGATGCCGGCTCGCCATCCACCTGCAGCGTGAACACGGCGACGGTCGATGCAGGATCGGCGCCAAGGAGCAAGTCGGCGTCAGCATACGCGCCCGCGTCGACCGCCGACAGCGGCGCGATCGTAATAGCCTCGCGCGCATCGCGCAGCACGGCGCCATCGAGCGACATCACACGCGTGCGCAAGGACCCCCGTACGGTGTGCGTGCGGTCGTTGAGCAGGCTGACACGCGTGGCACCGCGGGCATCGCGCAATGCCGCGACGGCGACCGGCGCAAAGAAGCGGCGCGCATGAAACTGCAGCGCTTTTGGCCGGCCGAACCAGTCGATGCTCGACCACGACGCGCCCGGCCACACATCGTTGAGCTGCCAGTACAGCGAGCCCATTGTATGCGGCCGGCTGCGGCGATGGTGCAGCGCGGCCAGCTCGATTCCCTCGGCCTGCATCACCTGGCTCAGGTAGGCAAACGCAGGAAAATCAACTGGCTCGCCGAACTGCGCCTGCACGTACTTCATCAGGCGCTCGTTGCCCTTGCCGGCCATGAACTTCTGGTGCGCTTCGATGACCGGCGTGGCCACGCCCTGCTCGGCGCGCGTGGCAAACGCATCGATCGTGCGCTGCACGGGCCACGCTTGCAGCCCGTATTCGGACATGAAGCGCGGCGTGATGTCGAGGTAATTCGACACCGGATGCGCCGGATTGCCCCACACTTCCCAGTAGTGCATGTCGCCGCTGCCGGGCGTGTTGGCCGCTTCCTGCAAATCGTTGCCGGGGGAGCTCGACCAGTAGCCGATGCCGCCGGCTTCTTCAGCCACCACGCGGCGCAGGTCGACGCCGAACAGCGCGACATAACCGTCCCAGACCTGACTGGCAAACACCGGATCGGCGCGCTCGAGCGTCTTGCGGTGGCCCCAGTTTTTCCAGGCGATCTCCTGCTCGTTGTTGCCGCACCAGAGCACAACGCTCGGGCGGTTGCGCAGGCGCCGCACCTGGTCTCGCGCCTCGTGGACGACACTCGCGCGAAACGCCGGATCGTATGCCGGCTGCATCCCGCCGCCGAACATGAAATCCTGCCAGACCATCAGGCCCAGTTCATCGGCGAGGTCATAGAAATCCTCGTCCTCGTAATAGCCGCCGCCCCAGCTCCTCAGCATGTTCATATTGGCGTCGGCCGCCGATTGCAGCACGCGCCGCAGTTGCTCACGCCGCACGCGCGGCTGGAACATGTCGAACGGGATCGTGTTGGCACCCTTGGCAAATACGGGAATGCCATTGATGACTAAGTAGAAGCCCTGGCCCGCGGCGTCGTGGTCACGCCGCAGTTCGACGCTGCGCAGGCCCGTGCGCGCAGCGTGTGTCGCAAGCGTGTTGTTGTTATCGCTGACGTCAAGCTGGTAGCGGTACAGCGGCTGCTTGCCATAACCGTTCGGGAACCAGCGCTGCGGATCGTCGATCCGCACCGGCAATTCAATGCGGTTGGCACCGGCGCGCAGGTCGATCCGCTTCGTTGCGGCGAGCGTGCGCTGACCGCCGGGCGCCGTCTGCCACAGGCGCAGCGTGAAGCGCCCGGCGCGCACCGCGTCCAGCGAGGCGATGGCGGCGACGTCGGCGCGCGCGGCGTCGACGCGGTCCTGGCGTAGCTGCAGGTCGTCGATGCGCACGGCATCCCAGCTGTGCAGCACGGCGGGTTTGCCGATGCCGGCCGTGACGTAGCGCGGGCCCCAGTCCCAGCCATAGTGATAGCCGGGTTTGCGCACGAAGTTGGCGCTCAATACGTCTTTCGGTTCATCGCCATACGGCGATGCGTAGTTGCCGGCGATCTTGTGCGGCATCGCGGCGACCTGCGGCAGCATCGTGTTGATCGGTGAGCGGAACACGATGCGCAGGATGTTGCCGTGTTCGCGCAGGCGGCCTGTCACCGGCACGCGCCAGGTGCGAAACGCATTGTTCGCATCGAGCAGCTTGACGCCGTTGAGCCAGACTTCGGCAAAGGTGTCGAGCCCGGCGAACACCAGCTCGCTGCGCGCGCGTTGCAGCACCGCGCGCGGCACGTCGAAGGCGGTGCGGTATTCCCAGTCGGCCAGGCCGATCCACTGCAGGCCCGCTTCGGGCGCGCCGACATACGGATCGGGAATCAGGCCATGGGCCAGCAGGTCTGTGTGCACGGTGCCCGGCACGGTGGCGGCGCGCCATGGCATGAGATCGGGATGCGCCGCTTCGCGTGCGTCGCCAGGCAACAGGTGGAAGCGCCAGCCCCCGTCGATGACGAGTTTGTCGGATGGGTTGGCCAGGGCAAGGCCTGCGCAAAAGAAAAGAAGCAGGCCGGCGCACAGCGCGCGCCAGCCGCCGCCGGCCGTCGAGATCGTGTTGATCCGGTCGTTCATGGCGTGATCCTGGAAAGAAGACACCCTCCCCGCCAGAGTGGCGGGGAGGGTCGATACGGACTCAGAACTTGTAGTTCAGGCCCATATACGCCACACGGCCGGCGTAGTTGTTGCTGTAGAAGCGCGACTTGGTGTCGTTGCCCAGGTACGAGTGCGACTCTTCCTCGGTGGCGTTCAGGACCGATGCGGTCAGGCTCAGCTGCGGCGTGAAGTTGTACGACGCGTTCAGGTCGACCTGGCTGTACGGCGCCTCATACACGTTCAAGCCGTTCACCAGGCCGTTGACCACCAGGCCGCGGCGGTTGTACGACGCGCGCAGCATGAGCCGGTCGGTCGAGTAGAACACCGTCACGTTGGCCTGGTTCTTGGCGCTGCCCACGAGCGGCGAGGTACCGATCTCGGTGCCGTCGGCCAGCGTGATCGCGGCCTGGTTGGTCTTGTTGTACGTGTAGTTGACCTGGAAGCCGATGCCGTTGTCGAACGTGTGCTGGCCGTACAACTCGATGCCTTTCGACACCGCGTTGCGCCCGCCGGCACTGGTCGAGTAGTTCTGCACCGCAATCGCCTCGCCACCGAGGTTCAGATTGACGTCACGCACGACCGGCACCGCGAAGTTCTTGACGTTCTTGCGGAAGATGCCGGCGCCGAGCACCGAGCCGCGGTGGAAGTACCACTCCAGGCCCAGATCGTACTGCGTGGCCTGGTACGGCTCCAGATCCTTGTTGCTGCCCGAGCCGTACCAGCCCTGGCGGTCGCCGCCACCGATCAGGCGACGGTCGTTGACGTATTCCTGGCTGAAGTAATCCAGGGCGCCCGGCGCGCCGATATCGTTGTAGCTCGGTCGCGCCACCACTTTCGAGGCGGCGCCGCGCAGCAGCAGCGTGTCGGTCAGGTCGTACGCAACGTTCAGGCTTGGCAGCACGTCGGTGTACGTGCGGTCGAGCGCGCTGACGACATACGTCGACACGTGGCCGGTGGCCGGATTGGTTTCGCTGTCCGGCAAAACCGTGAAGTTGGTCGTGCAACCTGAGCCGCTTGGCGCACCGGCGGCTGGCAAGTTACCGGCCTGACACGGTGCCGGCGTGCCGTCGGGATTATCGAAGAAGTAGTCGTTGTAGTAGTCGACCTTGTCGGTCGAATCGGCGTGCTGGCGGGTACGCACGACACGCACACCCAGATTGCCGCGCAGGCGGTCGGTCTTGAAATTGCCCTGCAAGTACATCGACGTGATCTTTTCCTCCACGTTGTAGATAAAGTTTTCTTCGTTGCGGGTCTGCATCTCGCCATACGTCTGGTTCAGGTACGAGATATACGCCGGATAGTTGATGCCCGGGAAAGCGCTGGCTTTCAGGCCGCCCGTCAGGTTGCCCAGCGATTCGTCGTACAAGAATTCCGGACGGAACTGGTTGGCCGAGGCATCGCAGCCGCTTTGGTAACGGCTGTCGTAGTCGGCCGGATTGGCGCCCTTGCAGACCCAGTAGTTGTTGCCGGTGCTGCGGCTGGTGCCGCCATCGCGGTACTTGGCGCCGAACTGGACCGAGTCGAGCCAGTTGCTGTCGGCGTGCCAGGTCAGGTCAGCCTGCGCGTAGTTCTGGTCGGTGCTGTTGCGGGTCCAGGACGACGAGGTCGAACCCAGGTCGATCTCGCCGATGCCGTTGCGCAGGTTCTGCATCAGCTCCGGCGCGAACGTCATCGTCGGCTTGCCGCTCACGTCCCACGACGTGGCCGTGTTACCGAGCGACCAGCTGCCATCGGCATTTTGCCGACGCGGCTTGATCGGCATGCCAAATTGCAGTTCCGGGCCGCCCTCGGCCCAGGTGCGGCCGACCTTGAAGGTAGCGTCGACAGATTCGCCCTTCCATTCGACTTCGAAGTCAGCCGTCTGCGACAGTGCCTTCTCGCGGCTGTAGCCGCCGGCGATCTGCGGGGTCGGGATCGTGCAATCGTCCGGACCGAAACCACCGGTGTTTGCCAAGCCGGCAGCGCCAGCCTGCGCGCTGTTGCAGTAGTACGCCTTGCCCGGGCGCGCGCTGTACTGCGCGCCCGTGACAACGGTGCCGCTCGGGTCGAACGTGAGGCCGTCGAGCAGGCGCCCGCCCGGCCAGTTGCCGTCGCCATCGTAGCGCGCGATATTCCATTCCGGGACCTTCAGCTGGTTCAGCTGCGAATTCTGCTGCAGGTCGAAGCGGAAGTAGTTGGCGGTCATGTTCAGGTTACGCAGCGGCTTGAACTGCAGCGTGAGCTGCCCGCCCTTGCGCTCTCGCTCCGTGGTGCGCACGTCCAGCGCAACGGCGGTCGGCATCGCGAACTTGGTGTAGTACTTGCCCGACTGGTCGTAGAAGCCCGACTGGCCCCACCAGAACGAATTCAGCTTGGATGGCTGGCCGTCGGCGCCCACCGGCGGCTGCGCCTTGTAGTCGTCGGCATACCATTGCCAGTTTTCGGTGCTCGCGCCCATCGTGCGCGTGGTGCGCTTTTGCTGGGTGTAGCCAACCAGGACGCCGAAGCGGTTGCTCTCGTCGTGCCAGGCGTACTGGCCGGAGAACTGCGGGTCGGTCTTCTTGGTGGTGTCGGCCCAGGTGCCTTCGGCATTAACGAATCCCGTACCCGACTTGACGTCGAGCGGCCGGCGCGTGCGCAGGATCACCGTGCCGCCGATGCCGCCTTCGTCGAAGCGCGCTTCGGACGTCTTGTACAGCTCGGCGCTGGCCAGCATGTTCGACGGCATCAGCATGTAGTTGAACGAGCGCGATGGATCGCCATTCGATTCGGCGGTAGCGACGTAGTTGCCGTTCAGCTGGGTCAGGGTCAGGTCGGACGACAGGCCACGCACGCTGACGTTCTTGCCTTCGCCACCACTGCGGGTGACGACCACGCCCGGCACGCGCTGGAGCGCATCGGCCACGTTCTTGTCCGGGAATTTGCCCACGTCTTCAGCAGTCACCACCTCGACGATCGAATTGGCCTCGCGCTTCTGGTCGAGGCTTTTCTCGATGGAGTAGCGGAAGCCCGTCACCACCACCGTCGACGGGCTGGCAGCGGCAGACTGGTCGGCGGACGGCGCTTCGGTGGCTGCAGTTGCAACTGCGGTTGCGGCCGGGGCCGTTTGCACGGCGCCTGGCTGGGCGGCTGGCGGCTGGGCCGGCTGGTCAGCCGGCATGGTCTGGGCGTGCACGGTCGACAGCGACAGCAGCGCGAGGCTGACGGCCATGGCGATGGGCGTGACGCTGCAGCGCTGCCGTGAAGCGCGGTGGGTGTGTGAATGCATGTGTGTCTCCTGGTCGTGCCCTGTATGGGCTATCTTTTATGGCGGCAGCTGGTCCGGGCGGCCGTCTACCGGCAGCCTTTGCGCACCGCAACGTGAAGCGTCCCGATGTCATCGCCAGCGCGACACGTTCTCAGGGTGTCGCCTGCCGGCCTGTCGCAGATTTACTAAACGGCGGGCATCTCTTCTGCATGTTGCAGGGGGCGTGCAAACCGGTACCGCAAATTTATACAAGTAGTGTGTGAAGCCTCAACAAACTTTGGCGGTTTTCGTGAAGTTTAGTGCCGTTTAGTAAACGACGACTGCACAATTTGCCTTCAGGAATTTTTCATGGCGTGTACACGGCCTCTAGCATCTCCATGATTTCTCCACATTGTGGGCGCACGATGTATTTCATGCCCACCAAGGAGAACACCATGAACCGCATCATCCGATCCAGCCTGGCCCTCGGCCTTGCCATCACCCTGCCACTGTCAGCCAGCCTGGCGCACGCCGCCGAACAACCCGACTGCCGTGGCGCCAGCAGCAAATGCGCACCGCCACCACCGCCGCCTGCGCCACCGGCACCGCCAGCGGGTGCAATGGCACCAGTGGCGCCGCCGGCACCGCCGGTTGGTGCCCCGCCGCCACCGCCACCACCAGCACGGGGTGCTCGCGCCCTGAAGGACATGCCAGTACCACCGGCACCACCGGCACCACCGGCGCACGGCAAGCGGATTGCACCGCCGCCGCCGCCACCAGCAGCCGGGATGCCCGATGTTCCGCCGCCCCCACCGGCTGATGGACCTGCCGTCAAACCGGTAGCAAGGTAACCGGACGCACCGCAGCATGCGACTTGACCGATGTTATGTTGCGGTGCAAAATAGCTGGCTATGACCGTATCGTCCCTCCCCGCCACCCAGCTCCGCCGTGCCCACCGTGCTCACAGCACGCGTCGCGCCGTCATGCGGCTGGCTGCGGCATCCTTCCCGGGATGCGGACTGCCACGCGGTTATTTCTGCTCTGTAACACCCCCGTAATACCCCTTCCCCATTGCACGTCCATGCACCGCCGTCATCACAATGCCGGTGCGTCGTCGTTCGTCTTGCTGCGCCCTGCTTCGTGCATGGCGCTCCCATTTCTTGCACTCGGCTGTTACAGCCCGGGAAGGTATCCTCATGGTATTTCAACACATCCGCCAGGACTGGTTCTCCAACGTCCGTGGCGACCTGCTTGCAGGTATCGTCGTCGCTCTCGCCCTCATCCCCGAGGCCATTGCGTTTTCCATCATTGCCGGCGTCGACCCGAAGGTCGGCCTGTACGCGTCGTTCTCGATCGCGACACTGATCGCCTTTTTTGGCGGTCGCCCGGGCATGATTTCCGCTGCTACTGGCGCCATGGCCCTGATCATGGTCTCGCTCGTCAAGGAGCACGGCCTCGATTACCTGCTGGCCGCCACCATCCTGACCGGCGTGCTGCAGATCGTCGCCGGCTGGATCAAGCTTGGCCGGCTGATGCGGTTCGTCTCGCGCTCGGTGATCACCGGCTTCGTCAACGCACTGGCGATCCTGATTTTCCTCGCCCAGTTACCTGAACTGACGAACGTCACGTGGCACGTGTACGCCGTCACCGCGGCCGCGCTGGCCATCATCTACGGCTTGCCGTACCTGACGCGCGCCGTGCCGTCGCCACTGGTCGCGATTGTCGTGATGACCGGCGCGTCCATCGCACTGGGCCTGGACATCCGCACCGTCGGCGACATGGGCGAGCTGCCGGACAGCCTGCCGTCGTTCCTGATCCCGAACGTGCCGTTCAGTCTCGAGACCCTGCAGATCATCTTGCCGTACTCGGCCACACTGATGCTCGTGGGCCTGCTCGAATCGCTGATGACCGCCACGATCGTCGACGACCTGACCGATACCCGCAGCGACAAGAACCGTGAATGCGTCGGCCAGGGCATCGCCAACGTCGCCACCGGCTTCATCGGCGGCATGGCTGGCTGCGCGATGATCGGCCAATCGGTGATCAACATCAAGTCTGGCGGACGCACCCGCCTGTCGACACTGATGGCTGGCGTCGTGCTGCTGCTCATGGTCGTGTTCCTGGGTGACTGGGTGCGCCAGATTCCGATGGCGGCGCTGGTGGCCGTGATGATCATGGTGGCCATCGGCACGTTCAGCTGGAGTTCGATCAGCAACCTGCGCGCGCATCCGACCAGCTCCAGCATCGTCATGCTCGCCACCGTCGTGGTCACGGTGGCCACGCACGACCTGGCCAAGGGCGTGCTGGCGGGCGTGCTGCTGTCGGGCGTGTTCTTTGCGCAGAAAGTCAGCCGGATGCTCGGCGTGACGTCGCGCGAGGAGACTGGCACGGATGGCGGCGAACTTCGTCACTATCTGGTCAGCGGTCACGTGTTCTTCGTGTCGTCCGATCAGCTCGTCCATGCGTTCGACTACAGCCCGACGCGCGCCACCGTGCACATCGACCTGAGCGACGCGCATTTCTGGGACATCACCGCCATCGGCGCGCTCGACAAGGTGGTGCTGAAGCTGCGCCGGGCCGGTGCGCAGGTGGTCGTGCATGGCCTGAACGAAGCCAGCGCCACCTTGATGACCCGGTTTGCCATCCACGACAAGGACGGCGCCGAAGACATGCTGGCCGGGCACTGATCCGACAAAGGCGCAGCCGGGCGTCATGAGGTTGGCAGATTGATTACAATCGCCCACTATTTCATGCCCTGGAGGCGCCATGTTCGACTTCGATCTACCCTTGTGGGAGCTGATCGCGCGCGGCGCGATCGTCTACTGCGCCCTGCTCGCGATGATGCGCGTGTCGGGGCGCCGCACAGTCGGGCAATTCAAGCCGTTCGACCTGCTGGTGGTGATGCTGTTGTCCGAATCCGTGTCCAATTCCATGACGGGTGGTGATGAATCGTTGCTTGGCGGGCTGGTCATCGCTGCGACACTGGTGGCACTGACGGTGCTGGTCGCCTTCCTGACATCGCGCAGCCGCAAGTTCGAGTCGATCATCGAGGGCAGCCCCGTATTGATCGGCCGCGATGGCGTGTTCTTCAAGGATGTGATGAAAAGTTGCCGTCTGTCGCAGGACGATGTCGAAGAAGCGCTGCGCGGCGCCGACTGCCCGCGCCCGAAGATGAAGTGCGCGTTCCTCGAAGTGAACGGCTCTATCAGCATCATGCAGAATCCGCAGTAACTACCGTCATGCGCCGTGCTGCGCCAGCAGGCGACCCCAGGCCGGAATCGCCGCGTGCCAGAATGCGTCGATCGAATCTGGCGCCGCAGGCTCCATGGCCAGTCCCAGAAACGCTGCGGTCTGCAGTAACACCGCAACGGCAGCGGGCTCGTCGCCTGCCGTGACCGCGAGCGCCCCCGTCTGCTTCGACAACTTTTCCCCATTGCTGTTGCGTACCACCGGCACATGCAGATAGCGCGGCGTCGGTGCTTTCAGGAGCCGTTGCAGATGGATCTGGCGCGGCGTCGAGTCGAGCAGATCTGCGCCGCGCACGATGTCGGTCACGCCCTGCTCGATATCGTCCACCACGACCGCCAGTTGATAGGCCCAGAATCCGTCGGCGCGTTTGAGCACGAAGTCGCCGGCATCGCGCTCCAGGTGCTGCGTGACGGGGCCGGCAAAGCGGTCGACGAAGGTGATGGCATCCTCGCCTGCGGCCGGCACGCGCACGCGCAGGCTGCGCATGGCGCGGCCCGGCCCCAGGCCATGGCGGCAGGTGCCGGGATAGATGGCGCTGCCGTCGGGCGCCACGCCGATCCGTGAATCGGCGATCTCGCGTCGGTTGCAGCCGCATGGATAGGTGTCGCGCTCGATGCGCGCAGCAGCAGCCGCATATAACTGCTTGCGCTGGCTTTGCCAGACAATCTCGCCATCGTGCGCCATTCCCAGCGTGGCCAGCAATTGCAGGATGCCTTCAGCCGCGCCGGGCACGCTGCGGCCTTCGTCGATGTCTTCGATGCGGATCAGCCAGGTGCCGTCGTGCCAGCGGGCGTCGAGGTAGCTGGCCATGGCCGCGACCAGCGAGCCGGCGTGCAGCGGCCCGGAGGGGGATGGCGCAAAGCGGCCGATGTAATGCGCGTTCACTAAAGGCGGCTTATTTCTTTGGTTGCTTTTCATGATCGGCGATGATGCCGACGACCTGGTCGTTGACGGCATTGGGTACCGCCAGCGAGAGCTGGTAGTGGACGATCTCGAAGCCCGTTTTCGTCTTGCGCAGCACGCCGCTGGCCATTGCCGGCCCCATGTTCTTCGTATCGAGCAGCTCGTCGAACCAGATCAGCGACTTGTCGGCGGACGCGTAGACATTGCGGCGCGTCGCCTTGAAGGTCCAGGCCGATTTGGCGTCGAAGTACTTCTTCGACCAGGCCTTGAATTCGTCGCGCGTCCACAGTTCGGTGCGGTCGGTGCCGATATACACGCCATCCTTGGCGATCTTGTCGAAGTACGCCATGCGCGTGTTGGCGGCGTCATCGTGCCAGCCGTCGACGAAGGCATTGACCTGGCGCGTAAGCGCAGCATCGGTCGCAGCGTGCGCAGCGCCGCTCAAGCCCAGCGACAAGGAAAAGCACAGACAGCAGGCGGCGAAAAAGCGTTGCATGGTGGTTCCCTCGATGACGGTCATGAGGGAAACATTCTACACATGCACGCGACGGGCCGGGGCGCTACCGCTTCGCCGGTTCGGGTTGATGCTCGATGCCGAGCACCGTGGCCTCGTGCGGCCCATCCGGCTGCTGCCACGACATCCGCCCGCCGACACGCACGCCCAGCAGCGCCATACCGGCCGGCGTGAGTACCGAGAGCCGCTCTGCAGTGTCCTGCATATCGTTCGGGTAACTCAGCGTCATCGTTTCTTCTTCGCTGGCGCCAGCCACGCGAAAGCGCACGCGCGAATTCATGGTCACGACATCTAGCGGCATCTCCCACGGTTCGACCAGTTGCGCATGTTCGAGTTCAGTCAGCAGCGCGTCACGCGCCCTGGCCTGCGCCGGCGAAAGCCGGTCGAGTGCGCGCTCGAGGCGCTCGAGGTCCAGCCACGATACAACCATTGAATCACTCATATCAGTCTCCACGATCAGCTTGGAAAGTTGCCGGCGTGCCGCTGCGATGGCGGCGCCTGGCTGCGGCGCTACACACTGACGCCGTGCGCCGCTCGGCCATGGGCTGCACGGAGTAAGCCCAGCCGCGCCAGTGTGCGTGCACCAAGGGGGTCGCCTGATCGGGAAGACATGGAATATTTCACATTGGCAATTGATACTGATGAGCTCAGTATAGACCGCTTCAGCGGCAATGCCAGGGGTTGGCCAACGAAATATTTTCGCTGCATGCGCCCATGAAAAAAGCGGGCCGCAGCCCGCTTTTTTAGCTAGTGAACCAGCGGATTAACGCTTGTCCATGTCCGGCACGTCACGCGCCGGCGAGCCGACGAACAGCTGACGTGGACGGCCGATCTTCTGCTCTGGATCGGCGATCATTTCGTTCCACTGCGCGATCCAGCCGATGGTACGCGCCATCGCGAAGATGCCGGTGAACATGGTGACCGGGATACCCAGCGCCGATTGCACGATGCCCGAGTAGAAGTCGACGTTCGGGTACAGCTTACGCGACACGAAGTATTCGTCTTCGAGAGCGATGCGCTCCAGTTCCATTGCCAGCTTGAACAGCGGGTCGTCCTGCAGGCCCAGTTCTTCCAGCACTTCGTGGCAGGTTTCGCGCATCAGCTTGGCACGCGGGTCGAAGTTCTTGTACACGCGGTGACCGAAGCCCATCAACTTGACGCCGGAGTTCTTGTCCTTGACCTTCTCGATGAAGGCCGGGATGTTCTCGACGCTGCCGATTTCCTTCAGCATGTTCAGGGCTGCTTCGTTCGCGCCGCCGTGGGCAGGGCCCCACAGGCAGGCGATACCGGCTGCGATACAGGCGAACGGGTTGGCGCCCGACGAGCCGGCCAGACGGACGGTCGAGGTCGATGCGTTCTGCTCGTGGTCTGCGTGCAGGATCAGGATGCGGTCCAGGGCGCGCACCAGCACGTCGTTGACCTTGTACTCTTCGCACGGGTTCGCGAACATCATGTACATGAAGTTGGCGCTGTACGACAGGTCGTTACGTGGGTACACGAACGGCTGGCCGACGTTGTACTTGTAGGCCATTGCGACCAGGGTCGGCAGCTTGGCGATCAGGCGGATTGCCGAGATTTCGCGCTGCTTGGCATCGTTGATGTCCAGCGAGTCATGGTAGAACGACGCCAGCGCGCCGACCGTACCGACCAGCACCGACATCGGGTGCGCGTCGCGACGGAAGCCACGGAAGAAGAAGTTCATCTGCTCATGGATCATCGTGTGCTTGGTCACGGTGTCGGTGAACACTTCTTTTTGCTCTGCGTTTGGCAGTTCGCCGTTCAGCAGCAGGTAGCAGGTTTCCAGGAAGTCGCAATTGACGGCCAGTTGCTCGATCGGGTAACCGCGGTACAGCAGCTCGCCCTTGTCACCGTCGATGTAGGTGATGCTCGAGTTACAGGCGGCGGTCGACATGAAGCCAGGATCGTACGTGAACTTGCCGGTCGCGCCGTACAGCTTGCGGATGTCGACGACGTCCGGGCCGATGGTGCCTTTGTAGATCGGCATGTCGATCGACGGGCTGCCGTCCGAGAACGACAGGGTGGCTTTGGTATCAGAGATGTTCATGGCACTTCCTTCTTGTGGGAGTGGGTCTACAAAATAAAACGAAACCGGGGGGCGCCGCAACGTGCCGCGTTGGCGAATCGGATGCCCATAGTTCGCTTACGCTAGCCGCAGCTTCGCCAGCAAGGCGTGCACGTGCGGCAGGTCGAGCTCGCCGGAGGGCTCATTGCGCCCCAGCAGCAGGTCCAGCAACGGGTTGTCAGCCAGATCAAGCAGGCGCGTCAGCGCATCGACCTCGTCGTCGGTCAGATCCTGTTCGTGCGCGTCGAGAAAGCGCGTCAGGATCAGATCGTTCTCGAGCAGGCCACGACGTGCACGCCAGCGCAGGCGGGAACGGTTGGCCGGATCGGCTTGATGTGTAATCACATTAAAATCCGTTGTTGGTTCGACATCATACTCCGGCTGCCATGATTCGGCAGTACGGTACTTTTACGGTAATGCACACATTCGTCGAGCGCAACGCTCGACGCACGTCTGGACACCGGAACGCGTGCGACGCCTTTTGCGGCGCCGCACGCATTGCATCGCTTAAATCGCGCGACGCACCAGCAGTTCCTTGATCTTGCCAATCGCCTTGTTCGGATTGAGGCCCTTCGGGCACACGTCCGTACAGTTCATGATCGAGTGGCAGCGGAACAGGCGGTACGGATCTTCCAGGTTGTCCAGACGATCGTTGGTCGCTTCGTCGCGCGAGTCGGCGATGAAGCGGTACGCCTGCAGCAGGCCAGCTGGACCGACGAACTTGTCCGGGTTCCACCAGAACGATGGGCACGAGGTCGAGCAGCAAGCGCACAGGATGCACTCGTACAGACCGTCGAGCTCTTCGCGCTCTTCAGGCGATTGCAGACGCTCTTTTTCAGGGCGGATCGACTCGTTGATCAGGTATGGCTTGACCGAGTGATACTGCTTGAAGAAGTTGGTCATGTCGACGATCAGGTCGCGCACCACCGGCAGGCCTGGCAAAGGACGCAGCACGATCGGCTGGGTCAGCTCGTTCAGGTTGGTCGTGCAGGCCAGGCCGTTCTTGCCGTTGATGTTCATTGCGTCCGAACCGCACACGCCTTCACGGCACGAGCGGCGCAGCGCCAGCGAGTCATCGACATCGGCCTTGATGCGCTGCAGGACGTCCAGCAGCATCTTGTCGGTGTCTTGCAGCTCGACCGAAACGTCTTGCATGTAAGGCTTCGAATCCTTGTCCGGATCGTAGCGGTAAATCTTCAGTTGGACAGTGCGTGCCATGTTTTTACCTATCTCATCACGGCCGCCGGGCGACAATCGCCCGGTAGCCACAAAATATTTAGAAAGTGCGTGCTTTCGGCTTGAAGGTCTCGACCGTCAGCGGCTTTTGCACAACGCCCTTGTACTCGAGGCGGTTGCCTTCCGAGAAGAACAGCGTGTGCTTCATCCAGTTCGCGTCGTCACGTGTTTCGTAATCGCTGTGGGCGTGGGCGCCGCGCGACTCCTTGCGGGCCTGGGCCGACACGATGGTCGCTTTCGCGGTCTCGATCAGGTTATCCAGCTCGAGCGCTTCGACGCGGGCCGTGTTGAACACCTTCGACTTGTCCTTGAACGACACGTTCTTGCGACGCTCGTCGAGCACCATGATTTCTTTGACGCCCTGCGTGAGCAGCTGGTCGGTGCGGAACACGCCGCAGTACTTCTGCATCGTGGCGCGGATATCGTTGGCGACGTGCTGCACTTTTTCGGTGCCGGTCGACGTTTCGAGGCGATTCAGGCGATCCAGCGCGAAGTCGGCAGCGTCAGCCGGCATCGGCTTGGCGACTTTCTTCTTCAGGTCGGACGCGACGACGTGGTTGCCGGCCGCGCGGCCGAACACGATCAGGTCGAGCAGCGAGTTCGTGCCCAGACGGTTCGCGCCGTGGACCGACACGCAAGCGCATTCGCCGATCGCGTACAGACCATTGACGATCTTCTGGCCACCCGTACCGTCAGGTGCCACGACCTGACCATGGATATTGGTCGGGATGCCGCCCATCTGGTAGTGAATCGTCGGCACGACAGGAATCGGTTCCTTGGTCGCATCGACGTTGGCGAACTTGTGGCCGATTTCCAGAATCGAAGGCAGACGCTTCTTGATGGTGTCGGCGCCAATGTGACGCAGGTCCAGCAGCACGTGGTCCTTGTTCGGTCCGCAGCCGCGGCCTTCTTTGATCTCCTGGTCCATCGAGCGCGACACGAAGTCGCGTGGCGCCAGATCCTTCAGCGTCGGCGCATAGCGCTCCATGAAGCGTTCGCCGTTGCTGTTGATCAGGATGCCGCCCTCGCCGCGCACGCCTTCGGTGATCAGGACGCCCGCACCCGCCACACCAGTCGGGTGGAACTGCCAGAACTCCATGTCCTGCAGCGGCAGGCCGGCACGCGCCGCCATGCCCATGCCGTCACCGGTGTTGATAAAGGCATTGGTCGATGCGGCGAAGATACGGCCTGCGCCGCCGGTAGCGAAGATGGTGGTCTTCGCTTCCAGGATCATCACGTCGCCGGTTTCCATTTCCAGGGCCATCACGCCGACCACGTCGCCTTCGGCGTCGCGGATCACGTCCAGTGCCATCCATTCCACGAAGAAGTGGGTGCGGGCACGAACGTTACGCTGATACAGCGTGTGCAGCAGCGCGTGACCGGTACGGTCAGCCGCCGCGCAGGCGCGCTGGACCGG
Organism: Oxalobacteraceae sp. CFBP 13730; assembly: GCA_014841835.1. Lineage (GTDB taxonomy): Bacteria > Pseudomonadota > Gammaproteobacteria > Burkholderiales > Burkholderiaceae_D > Telluria. The sequence goes on from JACYUQ010000003.1 coordinate 283,719, forward strand.
CTTTTCGCCGAAGTTGGCCGTATGGCCGCCGAACGGACGCTGGTAAATCGTGCCATCCGGGTTACGGTCGAACGGCATGCCGAAGTGTTCCAGCTCGTAGACGACCTTCGGTGCTTCGCGGCACATGAATTCGATCGCATCCTGGTCGCCCAGGTAGTCGCCACCCTTGACGGTGTCGAACATGTGCCAGTACCAGTCATCCTCGCTCATATTGCCGAGCGAAGCGCCGATGCCGCCCTGCGCCGCTACGGTGTGCGAGCGGGTCGGGAATACTTTCGACAGTACAGCAACGTTCAGGCCGGCTTCGGCCAGTTGCAGGGATGCGCGCATGCCGGAACCGCCGGCGCCCACGATGACCGCGTCAAACCGACGGGTAGGAATTGCAGTTTTGATAGCTGCCACGATTACACACTCCAGAGAATTTGCACGGTCCAGGCGGCGCAAGCGAGCAGCCAGAAGATCGTTGCCAGCATCAGGAACAGACGCAGGCCTGCCGATTTAACATAGTCCATCCAGATGTCGCGGATGCCGACCCAGGCGTGGTAGTACAACGCGAGGAAGGTCACCAGCGAGAACAGCTTGAACCATTGGCGGGAGAACAGGCCTGCCCAGCCTTCGTACGTGAAATTCTGCCCGGTCAGGAAAGCGACCAGCAGGATGACCGTGTAGACCGCCATGACGATGGCGGTGACGCGCTGCGCCAGCCAGTCCTTGACGCCATAGTGCGCGCCAACGACGACGCGGCGGGTGCCGATATTATTCTTGGTTGCCATAATTAAAACACTCCGAACAGTTTCAGGCCGACCAACGCGGTCAGCAGCAGGCTGATCACCAGTACGACGCGTGCGGTCTTTTGCGACGTGTCCTTGTCCAGGCCGATGTGATTGTCCATGATCAGGTGACGAATGCCGGCGGTGAAGTGGTGCAGGTAAGCCCACGACAGGCCCAACAGAACGAGCTTGGCGAGCGGGTGGGAAACGATGCCGGCGAAGTAGACGAACGACGATTCCGACAGCAGGCTTTGCTGGAACAGATACAACAGGAAAGGCAATGCCAGGAACATGCCGGCGCCACTGACACGGTGCAGGATCGACACGATCGCCGATGGCGGCATGCGATATTTGCTGGTGATATCGGTGATGCCGATATTGCGGAACTCCGGCCGCCCCTTCTGCTTTGCTTCTCTCACGGCTTCGGACATGATGGTACACCTCCCTTATGACAACAATTTTTATGTGAACCCTACGGATTTTCGCTGATTTCCCTGTCCTGGTCCGTTCACGCGACGCCAGGTGGGCGGGACAGCGGGCGTAGGACCGGGTCATGTCCGCCGCACACCCAAAACCAAACTATTTTAGTCTCTCTTGCCGACTTTCGCTGCAGGCAAAATTTACCGCCGCAAAGTTTTTCCATACTGCTGAGCTACTTGTCAGGACAGCTCGTTCTGATAGTGATGTTGTTCCGTCAAGTACATTCCACGGCGCAGCTCGACTGCCTTGTCGCCATACGTGAACGAGACCCGCTCGCCACACAGCAACGGTGTGCCTTCGGGCACCTTCAGGTACTCGGCCGTGGCGGCATCGGCCGTCACCGCGCGGATCTTTTCCGTCGCGCGGATCATGCGGGTGCCAAATTCCGTTTCGAACAGGCCGTACATCGGGCCCTTGTATTCCACCAGGCGCTCGGCGCTCAGGCCCTTGAACAACTGGCCCGGCAGCCACAGCTCTTCCAGGATGGTCGGCTTGCCCTCGAACGACTGCACGCGCTTGATGTAGACGACCGCGTCGCCCGCTTTCAGGTCGAGCAGGCGCGCCACCTCGGCCGGGGCCCGGATGCGCTTGACTTCGAGGAAGCGGTTTTCGGGATGGTGCGGCAGGCCTTCGTCGGGCCGCAGGCGCAGAAAGCGAAAATGCGCGCGTTCCTCGGCGTGGCTGGCCACAAACGTGCCCTTGCCCTGGCGGCGCAGGACCAGATTCTCGGCCGCGAGCTCGTCGATGGCCTTGCGCACGGTGCCCTGGCTGACCTTGAAACGCCCGGCCAGCTCGACTTCGCTTGGCATCATTTCGCCCGGTTTCCACTCGCCAGCCTGCAGGCTTTTGGTGATCAGGGCCTTGATCTGCTGGTACAGCGGCCGGAAGGACGGCGAGCCGCTGGCGGCAGGGTCGGCAGCCGGATTGGACGAGGTGGAATTCATAGACCGGGATTTCACCACAAAAGTGACATACCGTCCAGCTTTTGAGGCATTCAGATATCTGTCTTATATAAGACATAAGATATGAATTGACAGCCTTCATGAGGCAGGCATACACTCATGCCCGACCGGGAGTCGGTGGCACTCTTGCCAGAGTACGCGCGCGACACCCGCGATTGACTTTTGAATAGCCCGGCCGACGCTTTTTGTTATCATTGCAGTCTGATTAAAGTTTGATTGCAGCTGAGCCCTACAAGCGTATGCTCGGCGTCGACCTCGGTGCAAACCGTTTTCATTCCCACTTTTGGAGATTCATCATGGCTAAAACCCCAATGCGCGTCGCTGTGACCGGCGCTGCCGGCCAGATCGGCTATTCCCTGCTGTTCCGCATCGCCAACGGCGACATGCTCGGCAAGGACCAGCCGGTCATCCTTCAGCTGCTCGAAATCGACAACGAAAAAGCACAGAAGGCGCTCAAGGGCGTCATGATGGAAATCGACGACTGCGCATTCCCGCTGCTCGAAGGCATGACCGCGCATTCGGACCCGATGACCGCATTCAAGGATGTCGACGTCGCCCTGCTGGTCGGCGCCCGTCCACGTGGCCCAGGCATGGAACGCAAGGACCTGCTGGAAGCCAATGCCCAGATCTTCACCGTGCAGGGCAAGGCACTTGACGCCGTCGCGTCGCGCAACGTCAAGGTCCTGGTGGTCGGCAATCCAGCCAACACCAACGCCTACATCGCGATGAAATCGGCACCGAACCTGCCAGCGAAAAACTTCACCGCGATGCTGCGTCTGGACCACAACCGCGCGCTGTCGCAAGTGGCAGCCAAGACCGGCAAAGCGGTCAAGGACATCGAAAAAATGGTCGTCTGGGGCAACCACTCGCCAACGATGTACGCCGACTACCGCTTCGCCACCGCTGGCAGCGAGCAGGTCAAGGACCTGATCAACGACCAGGAATGGAACGCCAACACCTTCCTGCCAACCGTCGGCAAGCGCGGCGCTGCGATCATCGAAGCGCGCGGCCTGTCGTCGGCAGCCTCGGCCGCCAACGCAGCGATCGACCACGTCCGTGACTGGGTCCTGGGCACGAACGGCAAGTGGACCACGATGGGTATCCCGTCGGACGGTTCGTATGGCATCCCTGAAGGCACCATGTTCGGCTTCCCGGTCACGACCGAGAATGGCGAATACACGATCGTGCAAGGTCTGGACATCGATTCGTTCTCGCAAGAGCGCATCAACCTGACCCTGAAAGAGCTGGAAGAAGAAAAAGCCGGCGTCGCACACCTGCTGGGCTAATTAGTACAAGGCGCATGGCAGTTGCCATACGCCAACCACGCCGTGCCCGTCAACCGGCACGGCGGTGTTTTATGCAACCAAGCGTTGTCAAGAAATCTATGCATCCTTCCGAGGTTTTATTCCAGGGCAAACGCCAGCCGCTGCTTCTCCCTGCCTGCGATCACTACGCCGGCTCAGAGAAACTGATGCGCAAATCGCTGACCCTGCAACAAGAGCTTGGCCCCTTGTTTGACATCACCTTCGACTGCGAAGACGGCGCCCAGGCCGGCGTCGAGCACGAGCACGCCGTCCTGGTGGCGAGCCTGGTCAACAGCGAAGAGAACCGCTTCAACCGTGTTGGCGCGCGCCTGCACGAGCCGGCCAGCATCCACTTTGCCAACGACGTCGCCCTCATTGTCGGCGGCGCCGCGGCGCGCCTGGCGTATGTCGTGCTGCCAAAGGTCGACGGTGTCGACGAGGTGCGCGGCGCCATCGAGCTGATCAACAAGTACGCACTCGCTGCCGGCCGCACCGACCTGCCCGTCCACGTGCTGATCGAAACCCATGGCGCACTGCGCGACGCCTACGCGATCGCGGCGCTGCCGCAGGTCGAGTGCCTGTCGTTCGGCATCATGGATTTTGTGTCGGCCCACTACGGTGCGATCCCTGCCAGCGCGATGCGCACGCCGGGCCAGTTCACGCATCCGCTGGTGGTGCGCGCGAAGCTCGAGATGGTGGCGGCCTGCCATGCCCATGGCAAGGTGGCGTCGCACAATGTAACGACCGACATCAAGGACAGCGCGACGGTGGCGAACGATGCCCAGCGCGCCGGTGCCGAGTTCGGCTTTACCCGCATGTGGAGCATCCACCCGGACCAGATCAAGCCGATCCTGAAGGCGTTCACGCCGCGCTTGTCCGAAGTCAATGAAGCAACGAATATCCTGACCGAGGCCATGGCCGCGGGCTGGGGACCGATTGCGCAACACGGGCGCTTGCATGACCGTGCGAGCTACCGATACTATTGGTCGGTGTTGCAGCGGGCCAAGCTGGCCGGCCTCGCACTGCCCGAGGCAGCTGCAGCCATCGTCAACCTCTCCGACTCCCGATAATCCCGACCATGGCCACCCTCCTCTCTCTAGTCAATGCTGCCTGCGCACTTGCCCTTGCCACTGCCGTCGCCTGTGCGCCGGCCAATGCCGCCACACCGGTAGCGCACCCGAAAGCCTCCGCCGTGCTCGCTGCCGAAGCCGCGAAAAAGCCGGCAAAGCCTGCGTCCAAAAAATCGAGCAAGAAAGCGAAAGCCGCTGCCGCTGGCACGGCCGCTGCCGTCACGGCCGTCGCGGTGGCCGCCGACCCGCTCGAGGTCAACGAGCCGGATATCACCGACACCAAGACCACCGAGTACGATTGCGAACTGGGCAACAAGATCACGATCTACACGAACGACAACGATGCGGCCCACATCGCGCTGCGCTGGAAGACTCGGCTGCACCGCCTGGCCCGCATCGGCACCACCACCGGCGCCTTGCGCTTCGAAAATCCGCACTATGGCCTGATCTGGATCGGCATTCCGTCCAAGGGCATCCTGCTCGATTCGAAGCTCAACCGCCAGCTGGCCAATGAATGCAAGAACGCCACCCAGTCCGCGATCGTGGCGACCGCGGCGCCGGAGGCGAGCAAGACTTGAGCCGCGGCCTGGGTTTCCCGGATCCAGACCGTCCTGTCGCCTGATGTTATTTGATACTGTTGAAATCACAACGTTGTTGATAACAATATTCCACTGAAGGAGAGATTATGTCTCGCAACACCCTGAACACACTGAAGGAATTCCCGATCGGCGCAGGCCAGAGCGGCCAGTTTCACTCGCTGCCAGCGCTGGCGGAATCCCTTGGTGTGAACCTGTCGCGCCTGCCGGTGTCGATTCGTATCGTCCTGGAATCCGTGCTGCGTAACTGCGACGGCAAGAAGGTCACCGAAGAGCACGTCAAGCAGGTCGCCGGCTGGAAAGCCACCGCCGAGCGCACCGACGAGATCCCGTTCGTCGTGGCCCGAGTCGTGCTGCAAGACTTCACCGGCGTGCCACTGCTGGCCGACCTGGCCGCCATGCGCAACGTCGCCGCCAAGATGGGCGCCGATCCGAAGAAGATCGAGCCACTGGTGCCGGTCGACCTGGTCGTCGACCACTCGGTCACGATCGACCACTTCCGCGAGCCAAACGCACTCGACCTGAACATGAAGCTGGAATTCTCGCGCAACAACGAGCGCTATCAGTTCATGAAATGGGGCATGCAAGCCTTCGACACCTTCGGCGTCGTGCCACCGGGCTTCGGCATCGTCCACCAGGTCAACCTGGAATACCTGGCGCGCGGCGTCATGAAGCAAGGCGACGTGTACTACCCTGACACGCTGGTCGGCACCGACTCGCACACCACCATGATCAACGGCGTTGGCGTGGTCGGCTGGGGCGTGGGCGGCATCGAAGCCGAAGCCGGCATGCTGGGCCAGCCGGTGTACTTCCTGACCCCGGACGTCATCGGTGTCAACCTGAAAGGCAAGCTGCGCGAAGGCTGCACCGCGACCGACCTGGTGCTGACCGTCACCGAACTGCTGCGCAAAGAGAAAGTCGTCGGCAAGTTCGTCGAGTTCTTCGGCGCCGGCACCCGCTCGCTGTCGACCACCGACCGCGCAACCATCGGCAACATGGCGCCTGAATACGGCGCAACGATGGGCTTCTTCCCAGTCGACGAAGCCACGGTCGACTACTTCCGCGGCACCGGCCGTACCGAAGAAGAACTGGCTGCGTTCGAAGGCTACTACCGCGCCCAGGGCATGTTCGGCATCCCGCAAGAAGGCGAAATCGACTTCACGCGCGTCGTCGAGCTGGATCTGTCGACTGTCACGCCATCGCTGGCAGGCCCGAAGCGTCCGCAAGACCGTATCGAACTGGGCAACGTGAAGAACAACTTCACGGAACTGTTCAGCAAGCCAACGACCCAGAACGGCTTCAACAAGAATCCGGACGACCTCAACAAGCAATACACCACGACCAATGGCGTGAACGTGAAGAACGGCGACATCCTGATTGCCGCCATCACGTCGTGCACCAACACGTCGAACCCGAGCGTGCTGCTGGCCGCTGGCCTGCTGGCCAAGAAAGCCGTCGAGCGCGGCCTGACCGTGGCGCCGCACATCAAGTCGTCGCTGGCCCCTGGCTCGCGCGTGGTCACCAATTACCTGACCGCTGCCGGCCTGCTGCCGTACCTGGAAAAGCTGGGCTTCGGCGTGACCGCCTACGGCTGCACGACCTGCATCGGCAATGCCGGTGACCTGACCCCGGAACTGAACGCCGCGATCACCCAGAACGACATCGTCGCCTCAGCCATCCTGTCGGGCAACCGTAACTTCGAAGCGCGGATCCACCCGAACATCCGTTCGAACTTCCTGGCTTCGCCACCGCTGGTCGTCGCTTACGCGATCGCCGGCAACATGACGCGCGACCTGATGACCGAGCCAGTCGGCCAGGACAGCAATGGTGTGGACGTGTACCTGGGCGACATCTGGCCGACCTCGCAAGAGATCGGTGAGCTGATGCGCTTTGCGATGAATTCGGAAGTGTTCAAGTCGAACTACGCCGACGTCAAGGGCAACCCGGGCGAACTGTGGGAACGCGTCACGACGACCGAAGGCCAGGTCTACAACTGGCCTGAGTCGACCTACATCGCCGAGCCACCGTTCTTCGCCGATTTCGAGATGACCCCGAAAGCGGTCGCTACCGGCATCACCGGCGCACGCGCACTGGGCGTGTTCGGCGACTCGATCACCACCGACCACATCTCCCCGGCCGGCTCGATCAAGGAAGACGGCCCAGCGGGCAAGTGGCTCAAGGAACACAATGTCCTGAAAGCCGACTTCAACTCGTACGGCTCGCGCCGCGGTAACCACGAAATCATGATGCGCGGCACCTTCGCGAACGTGCGTATCAAGAACCGCATGATCCCGGTCGGTGCGGACGGTTCGGCGATCGAAGGCGGCATCACGCAGTTCCAGCCAACCGGCGAACAGATGTCGATCTATGACGCCGCCATGAAGTACGTGGCCGACGGCACCCCGACCATGATCTTCGGCGGCGAAGAGTACGGCACCGGCTCGTCGCGTGACTGGGCCGCCAAGGGCACCCAGCTGCTGGGCGTGAAGGCCGTGATCGTGCGCTCGTTCGAACGCATCCACCGCTCGAACCTGGTGGGCATGGGCGTGCTGCCACTGCAATTCATCGGCAACGACAGCGTTGACAGCCTGGGCATCACCGGCAAAGAGACGTACGACCTGAAGGGCCTGGAAGGCGAGATCAAGCCGCAACAGCTGGCCACGCTCGTGATCCACCGTGAAAACGGCGAGTCGCAGGAAGTGCGCGTGCTGCTGCGTATCGATACGCCGATCGAAGTCGACTACTACAAGCATGGCGGTATTCTGCCGTTCGTGCTGCGTCAGCTGCTGGCGTAAGCTGTTTGGCCGGGCCCGCGAAAGCGGGCTGCGTCCAACGACAAAGGGCTGGAATCCTCGCGGGTTCCAGCCCTTTTTGTTGTTCGTTGCGGTTTCTGCGGCGCGATTACACCTCCGCCCACATTCTGAGCAGATTGTGATAATGCGCCGTCAGCCCAACCGTGGTGGCTGAATCGCCATGCTCACCCCGCAGCGCCTGGATATGCGTGTCCAGGTCAAACAGCATCGCCCGCTTGCCATCATCCCTGACCATGCTCTGCGTCCACAGGAACGACGCCACCCGCTCACCGCGCGTCACCGGCCGCACCTGATGCACGCTGCCGGACGGGTACACGATCGCATCGCCAGCCGCCAGCTTGACCTCGTGCGTGCCATACAGGTCCACCACCTCCAGTTCGCCGCCGTCGTATTCGTCCGGCTCGCTCAGGAACACGGTCGTTGACACATCGGCCCGCACCGCCGGCAAGCCACCGCGCTGGGCCCGGATAGCGCCGTCCACGTGCAGTCCGTAATGCTCTCCGCCTGCATATGCATTGAAGTACGGCGCCAGCACCCGCAGTGGCAACACGGCCGCGAAGAACAGCGGGTTGGCCATCAGCGCGCCGCTGACGATCTGCCCGAGCTCGAGCGCCAGGGGCGTGCCCTCGCCCAGCTGGCGGTTGCGCTTGACCTGGGCGCCCTGCGCGCCGACGCTCTCGCGCCCGTCGATCCACTCGGGCGCCTGGTCGAGACGGGCGCGGATTGCCGAGACCTGTTCTGGCGTCAGCACGCCGGGGATATGCAGCATCATGATGAGATCGTGGTTGGTGCAACGAACAAAAAAATCCCCCCTGGCAGAGCCAGGAGGGGCGAATCCGGTCTCCCGGCGGGGGTGGTACTCCGTGAAGAGCATCTGCCAGCGCTTTCCCGGTCGCCGGCAGGGTCCAACATTCCTTCCGTCTTCTCATTGATGGCTGAATGAGAATTGTTCTCATTATGGCCGCTGAGTGCGGACTTGGCAAGCGTCTTCCGGCAATCGGTACGTACCGGGCGCGCCCGCCTCCCATTGTTCATGGCACATGGCCGAATCAACTACAATACCGGGGATAAGGGATTATCATCATTATCCGGCTCCGGTCTGCTCCACTGACATTCGATTCACTAACTGACAAGAGACTCACTCGCCCCATGCGTCGTCCTTCCAAAGATTCAACACCCAAACTTTCCGCAGAAAGCCAGCGCCTCGTCAGCCTCTCGCAAGCCCTCATGCAAGCTGCCAGCCGTGCCGAAGAACGGGCGTGGGAACGCCAGCTCGACACGCAACTGCAAAAACTGCTCAAGACCAATCACCAGGACAGCATCGACAGCGCGCTGAACGCCCTGTTCAGGGACGATCTGGCCTCGTATGACGTGCTGATGGACACCGTCGAAGCGGTCAGCGAATCGGCCATGATGGTCGAGCAGAAAGACGGCGTCGACGTCACCTGGCAGGCGCTTCTGATCGCTGCGCCGATCCTGGCATGGACCCGGTTCTCGATCGCCACCGGTGCGATCCCGGCCGACCTGCTGGCCACGCTCAGCGCGCACTTCTCGGCCCACCTGCTCGCAGGCGGCACGAAGATGGCCATCGCCCCTACCCTGTACTCGATCGACCAGCTGCCGCGCACCCACGCCGAAACCTACGCGCTGACGCACAAGCTGGCCGCCGCCGCGCACAAGGGCGGCACGATCAAGCCTGCGCCGCAGTTAGAGGAAACCGCGCCGTTCCTGGCCGACACGCGCTACATGCTGATCGCCATTGTCGCGCCGGCAGGCGACCCGCTGTTCCGTTGGCAAGAGCCACAGCATCAGCTGCACGTCGTGCAAGAGCGCGAACGCAGCCTGGAACAGTGGCGCACGCAAGCCACCGCCAACGTCGCGCGCCTGATGCCGGGTTGCGGCATCGAGCTGCTGCTGCCGGAAGCGTATTACGTCGCCTGCCGCGAAGCCGATAAGCTGATCCGTCCGATCTCGATCCGCGCCGCCGTCCACTACCTGACGAACACGCTGGGCGTGGAACCGTCCGACCTGCGCGCTGTCGTCGCCGGCTTTGGCGAGGAAGCCCCGGACATCCAGATCGACGAATACCGCGTGGCCTTCACGATGCGCCAGAGCGCCGATGTCGTGTACGGTATCGTCTGGCCACTGTACGGACAGGAAGACGAATCCGGCACGCCAGTGGAAGGCCCGCTGGCCATCACGCACGATGCGCTCAGTCCGCTCAACGAGATCGTCGCGCACCTGAACGAAGCCGGCATCGCCCACATCAAGCGCATCAACGAGCGCTACGCCGCCGAATACTGCGACGACTGCGGCTCCCCCCTCTTCGCCGACCCAACCGGCGAACTGGTGCATGCCGAAATGCCGGACGACACGCCGACAGGCAGCGAGCACTTCCACTGATATCCCACAGCCGGGGTCAGGTCTGACATTCGGACACGACCTCGGCTCTAGCCGATTTCACAGCCGGGGTCAGGTCTGACATTCGGACACGACCTCGTCTCTAGCCGATTTCACAGCCGGGGTCAGGTCTGACTTTCGGACACGACCTCAGCCCTAGACACTCTCAACGATGTCGTGCTCAGAAGAAGGATAGCCCGGCGCCAGCTAGTTGCGATTACTCGACTGTCGAGATCGTGTCCAAATGTCAGACCTGACCCTCGCTTTTCGCTAGCCAGATTCAACGATGTCGTGCTCAGAAGCAGGATAGCCCGGTGCCAGCTAGTTGCGATTATTCGACTGTCGAGATCGTGTCCGATTGTCAGACCTGACCCCGGCTTTTTACACATGAAAAAAAGGCCGGGCACTTGATCGTGGCCGGCCTTTTTTTATGACTGCGTTAGCGCATTACGCCATCGGGTCGATGGTGAATGCCGGCATGCGGGCGTTGGTGCGGGCGCTTTCCAGGAACTTGTCGGATGTGGCCAGTGCTTCGGCGATCGTGACGTCCATGTCCAGGTAGCGGTAAGTGCCCAGGCGGCCGACGAACGTGACGTTCGGCTCATTCTGCGCCTTGTTCACGTACAGCTCGAGCATGGCCTTTTCGCGGTTCTGGCGGATTGGATAGTACGGGATATCTTTTTCTTCGCACTGACGGCTGTACTCGGCGTAGCAGATCGTCTTTTCGTGCTTTTCCCACGGCGAGAAGTGCTTGTGCTCGGTGATGCGGGTGTATTTCTTTTCGTTGTCGCAGTAATTGATGACCGCGTTACCCTGGAAGTCGCCGTCAGCGCGGAAGACTTCGAAGTCCAGCGTGCGGTAAGGCAGGCGGCCTTCGGTGTGCTTGAACCAGGCATCAATCGGGCCGCTGTAGAACACGTGCTCGTACTCGCCCTTGGTGGCCGGATCGAACGTGGTGTTCAGGTGTACCGTCACGCCCGGCGTGTCGATGATGTTCTGCACCAGCTGCGTGTAGCCTTCGGCTGGCATGCCCTGGTATTTGTGGTTGAAGTAGTTGTCGTCGTAATTGAAACGCACTGGCAGGCGCTTCAAGATGCTCGCCGGCAGTTCGCTTGGCTCCAGGCCCCACTGCTTGATCGTGTACGTCTTGAAGAACGCTTCGTACAGATCGCGGCCCACGAAGCGCAGTGCCTGCTCTTCGAAGGTGGTCGGGTTTTCGATGGTCTTGTCGCCCAGGTTCGCCAGGAATTCCTGCGCTTCGGCCGGACCCATCGTCTTGTTGAAGAACTGGTTGATGGTCAACAAGTTGATCGGCAGGGTGAAGACTTTGCCGTCGGTGATGGCCTTGACGCGGTTGACGTACGGCTTGAACTCGGCGAAGCGGTTGACGAATTCCCACGCACGCTCGTTGTCGGTGTGGAAAATGTGCGGGCCGTACACGTGAACCATGACGCCGGTCTCGGCATCGCGCTCGGAATAACAATTGCCGGCCACGTGCGGACGCGACTCGAACACGTCGACCGTGTAGCCCGCTTGCGCCAGTTGGTTGGCGATCACTGCCCCGGAGAATCCTGCACCAACAATGGCGATGTTCTTTTTCATTCTTGTGTCCTGGTGATATTGGCAATGCCGGGGGAGGCTTGCGCCGGACCCCTGTCAAGGCCGTGGCACGCGTCGCCGCATCGCGAGTGTATTTAGTGGCAAAAGAATATCACCCAAACCCCCTTTTGCCCCGCACAATTGGACAACGTGGTTTGTACGAAACGAGGGATGCAGCCATGGGGCAAAATGCCGTCCGGATGCGGTCTGAGTGAGGTTGAAAAGGCGTACGATGTGCTACCGAATGACGATCTATTTGCGGATCGCCCCCACCACGCGCGTGGCAAATTCAGCGGCATTGCCCGCATGCCAGCGCCAGACGATCACCAGGTCGTGCTCGGGCGAAACGACGATGTCGTTGCTGCCCGCGCCCAGCGCGGCGAACGCCGTTGCCGGCATGCCCGGCAGGTTCTTGCCCTTGGTATTGAGCCACCACAGGTAGCCGTAATCCGGGCCATTCGCGCTTGGTGTGAGCGCCGCCATGACGTAGGACGGCGGCAGGATCTGCTTGCCGGCCCAGTTGCCCTGGCGCAGCCACAGATAGCCGAAGCGCGCCATGTCCCAGCTGTCGATCCACATGCCGCCACCCCAACGCGTGCCGCCGCTGACCGAGGCCACCTGCTTGCCGTTCAGCTCGACGTAGCTGTTGTGGTACGGGACCCATTTCCACGTCGACGAGGCGCCGATCGGGTCCATGACCTGCTGCTGGAACACGTCCGGCACCGACTGGCCGAACACGCGCAGCAGCGACAGCGCCAGACGGTTTACACGCGTATCGTTGTATTCGTAGAAGGTGCCCGGCATCTTGATGGCGCGCGGCTTCTTTTCCCCCTTGCCAAACGCAGCCTTGCCGATGAAGTTGCTGTGCTTGCCCCACAGCTCGCCGTCCCATTCGGACTCTTGCTGCAGATGCTGCTTCCAGGTCACGGCCGCGTTGTGCGGCGTCGCGTAGCCGCCATCGGTGACGCGCTGCGCCACCGGCTCCTCGACCTGCAGACGCCCGTCGCGCACGGCCACGCCCGCCACGGTGGCCAGCATGCTCTTGGCCACCGAGTAGGTCGGATCGACAAAGCGCGTGTCGCCGAATTCGGCCACGACATAGCCCTTGTAGATCACCACACCGTTGGTCGGGGCGCGCCGGGTCGGCATTGAGCCCAGACGCGTGCCGAAAATGGCTTCCTGGTCGGACAGGTCGAGCGGCCGCTCGGTCTCGCGCGATTGTGCGAACGCGATGGCAGCGGCGAGCGCCACCGGATCCATGCCGAGCGCTGCCGGGTCCTTGCGTGTCCACTCCCCGGCGGGCGGGAAGTAAGCCGCACCGACTGTCGCGGCCGGCGCGGCCGAGGCGCCGCAAAACGCCAGACTCAGCGCGGTAACGATGACAACTTGGATGAGGCTGCGGCGCGTGCGATGGGTCATGTAGGGGTATCGGTCCAGGTGGAATACGGCGCCCTGATCAGGCTCGAATTGTAATAACGCTTGTCGCCAGTGACTTCCTGGCCGATCCAGTCTGGCTTGTCGAACACGGCGTCTTCGGCCGGCAGCTCGATCTCGGCCACGACCAGGCCCGCGTTCTCGCCCAGGAATTCATCGACTTCCCAGGTAAAACCGGCATGCTCGATGCGGCGCCGGGTCTTTTCGACCAGGGGCCGCTCGCACAGGCGCTCGAGCAGTTCGGCGGCCTCAGCCAGCGGGATCGGATACTCCCACTCGCCGCGCGAGGCGCCTTCGCTCTTGCTCTTGATGGTCAGGACGCCCTGCTCGCCCTCGATACGCACGCGCACCGTGCGCGTCGGGTCGGCGCACAGATAGCCCTGGCGCAGCAGCGTGGCCGTGCCCAGCGTGCGCCAGGTGTCGCCCGACAGCAGAAACTTGCGTTCGATCTCGATACCCATCGGGTCAGCCCAGCCCTTGCAGGATCGGTTGCAGCATGGCGGCGCCCAGGCCTGCGCTGCGCGCGCCGTTCCAGCCGGTGTGCGCGTCGGGCAGGTTGGCGTTGTCCTTGAACGGCATTTCCAGCGTCAGGGACAGGCATTTGTAGTGGTGACCGACATACTTCGACGCGAGAGTGAGCAGTTCGTCGTTGTACTTGCTGGCCGCATAGCCGAATTCTTTCTGGAAGTCCGGGCTGCAGGCGATGTAGCGGTCGATGAAGGCGGTTTGCTCCATTGCGCGCTCGGCCGTGAAATCGGCCAGCATTTCGCAGCCGGCCACGAAGTTGTACGGCAGCGCTTCGTCGCCGTGAATATCGAAGAACATGTCGATGCCGACTTCTTCGATTTTGCGCTTCACGCACAGTACCTCGGGGCTGCGCTCGAGCGACGGGTTCATCCATTCGCGGTTCAGGTTGGCACCGGCGGCGTTCGTGCGCAGGTTGCCGTGCACCGAGCCGTCCGGGTTCATGTTCGGCACGATGTAGAACACGGCGCGCTGCAGCAGCGTGCGCGCCACCGGGTTGGCGCTGTCGAGCAGCGCATCCATCATGCCTTCGACGAACCACTCGGCCATCGATTCGCCCGGGTGCTGACGCGCGATGACCCAGATCTTTTTCTCGGCCTGCGGATTGCCGATCACGACCAGGTTCATGTCGCGCCCTTCGACCGTGCTGCCGAGGTCGACCACGCATGCGATCGGGTTGTCGGCCACTTCGCCCAGCAGGCGCAGGTGGCGTTCCCAGCTGTACGGCTCGAAGTAGGCGTAATACACGCTGTCGGTTTCCGGCGTGTGCTCGATCGTCATCACCTGGCCATCGAACGTGGTCGGCACGCGGAACCAGTTGTCGAGGTCATAGCTGGCCACCGCCTGGTAATCCTCGAACCCCTTCGGATACGTGGCCTGGCCGGCGTTCAAGAAGCGCATTGTCACGGTCTGGTCGCGCGCACCCTGCAGGCGAAAATGGAACCACTGGTGGATGTCGGCGTGCGAGTCGGCGCGCAGGTTCAGGTCGATCCGGGACGGATGCTCGGCGTTGACGACATCGATCGATCCGGCGTCGAACATCGTGCTGATCTTGATGGACATGGTGATCCTTTCATGGCCCGCCGTGGAAGGCGGCGCAGGGTGACAAAGCGCCGGACGCGAGCCCGGCGAGAGGCGCGGACGAACAGTATTTACTGCGCGTCGAGGTCGATCAGATCCTTCGTGTACATCGCCATGATCTGGCGCATCAACTCGACATTACCGCGATCGAGCACGACCGTCAGGTCCGGCTTGGTCTCGAGGGCAAAGGTCATGCGGATCATGCCCGGCAGCTCTTTGCAATTGACGTACTGGACGCGCGGCGTGTTCGGATTCTGCCAGTCGGCCTCACCGATCACGGGGCCGGCGGGGGGCGCCTTGAGCTGCGGATCCTTGTTGGCCGGCAGATGCTTGAGCAGCCAGAACACGACATTGGCCGGGATATGCACGGCGACATCGCTCGCACCGATGGTGGAGAACTTGGTCAGCAACAGGTTACCAACCCGGTCGCAGGACATGGACAGGCTCTTGACTTGACGAATGACCGCTGGTTTCACGACGTTGATCCTCGGGGGAAGGTTGAAAAAGGCGCTGCGATTCTACCGCATCCCCCCGGCCTTTTGGGCAGTTTGCACCGCCGGACAGCAAAACGGGGAGCATGACGCTCCCCGTGAATGGCTGTGCCGGCGCGCTGTTGGCGACAGCGCGCTTATTCCTTGGCGCCACCACTGCGGCTGCCGCTGCCTGCGCTCTGGCGGTTACCGCTCTTGACCGCGCTGCTCACCATGTCGGCGGCGCTCGCGGACTGGCGATTCCCGTGGCTCAGGCTGCCTGCGCGGCGGGCTTCTTCGGACGTGAATTCGTGCGCCGTTCCCTTCGCGTGTGCGGCTTTGCCGCCCTGGCTGGCGATTTCACGCTGGCGTGCAGGATCCATCGATGCGAAGCCGCGATTACGCGTGCCGCTGGCACTTTGACTGTTACCCGCCGTGCCCGATTGCTTGTTACCCTGATTGCTTGAGGCCATGATGAGGTTTCTCCCATATACACGATTGGAAACCGCCGCGTCCTGCGGCAGGCTTGAGGCCTGCCGACGCCAGAATGGCGGCGACGATGAGCCCAAATCCATAGTAGGCACGCCTGTTGGAAGCTGCTATAGGAGTAGTCCAGATGACTTTGTAGGACAACGCGCGAGAATTAGTGCAGTTACGAAATTAAAGTTCCGCCATTCATTCTTCGGTTCAGGAACAGTCCTACATACACCCACTACGTCCTCCTATTCTGTGCGCTCCCGCGTGCGCGCATGATGGACCCATGCGGCAGGCATCGACCTGCCAGTTCACCAATACACAGGAGACCGACATGGATGCGAACCAGCGTGGCGAAGTGAATAACCAGACCAACAACGGCGCCAACGAAAAATGGAATGCGGACGCCAAGGGCGCAACGCGTGACGGCGCCACCGAGCAACGTGCACCGTCCGGCACCGGCATGGCGCAAACCGATCGCCCGGGCGCAGCAGAGGGCCAACTGGCCACGACCGGCGCGCCGCAAGGCACGACCGACAGCCACCAGCGTGCAATGGAAGCGCATTCCGGCGAGTGGGGTCAGCTGAATGAACCCGTGGGCAATCGCCAGGGCGAGACGCGCACTGCCGACAACCCGAACGCACCGTCGTCGGTCCAGCCAGCACATGCCGGCGGCACGACGATTGGCACGGGCGTGGATACCGGCATCGTCCCCGGCACCGGCACCGAAGATCGTAATGCACGCGGCACCGAAGCCGGCGTGCCCGGCGTGCAACATGGCGACATCTATGGCAACCGCCAGAGCGTGGACAATGCCAACGGCGACAATCGCGCCGATACCCAGGACGCCACCTCCAGCAAGATTCAGGAAAGCACTGATCGCAACGGAACGCAGACGGGCGAAACGCCCCGCGAAGTGCCGGCCGACCGCTTCCACCAATCCAACGATCTGGCCGGTGGCCTGCCACGCAGCGGCGGCAACAGCGGCCCGCGCACCGAGGGCGAGGGTTACCAGACAGGCGGCAGCATGAACGCCGAACCGAACCCGGTGCATGAATCGAACGATGCGGCAGGCGGCTATCCGCGCAGCCCGGGCGGCGCCAACAAACTCGCTGGCGACAGCAAGATGGACGACGACACGGGCTTTTCACGCCAGTAATCGCGCAGGCTGTTTGCAGTAACATATTCCGGGGCGCCATTGGCGCCCCGGTTTGCATGCGGGCGCGCTTGATCCAGCGCCAAGCCGCCCGCCACCGCTGGAACCAGTGCACGCCCATGGCAGTCGAACCGCTCGCCATCGCCACCCATGCGCGGTGGCGCGCAACCAGCGGAGACTTGCCATGCCAGCGCTGCACGCCCCACCCCGCCCTGCCGCCGCACCGCCTTTCGGCCTGCACCCGCCGCGGCCCGTCCTGGCGCGGCGCCGACTGGGTATCGATCCTGCATGCTTCGTCGTTCTTGCCAGCCACCTGCATGCCGGTCGCCTCGCGGCACGCGCCGGCCTCGACACCGTGATCGTGGGGGTTGCCAGGCTGCGCCAGCGGCATGGTATCGATGCGATGCTGCTGGTTGCCGTGGGCGCCGGTGCGGATGCTGATGCTGATGCTGATGCCGATGCGGATGCGGATGCTGATGCTGATGCCATGGCAAATACAGATGCCGCCGCAGAACTGGCGCGACTGCGCGAACTGGTGCGCGCGCTGGCCATGACAGCGCATGTCCGCTTCGTGGTCGCCGCGTCGCTGAACAGTTGGCGCGACTGGCATGCGGCGGCCGACGTGCTGGTCAGTACGCCGTGGCGCATGGCAGACACCGGCATCGCGATGGACTGCGGGCGCGATGCGGCGCGCGGGCGGGCTACCGCCGTCGTCCTGCCGCCGCGCGATGCCGAGATGCTGGCGGTCCATCTGGCCAGGCTGCAGCGGCGGCGCGCCCCGGCGCAGGTAACGGGCGACGCCAATCGCGTGACCCTGACCGCACCGTGAAAGGCGCCCGCATGAAAGCCATTTTCCTGGACAACGACGGCACGCTGGTCGACGACATGCCCTTCGCTGCCGAACCGCGCCGCATCCGCCTTGTCAGCGGCGCCGGGCCCGCGCTGCGGCTGCTCTCTGGCCTCGACTACCGATTATTTGTCGTCGCCAACCAGTCCGGCATCGCCCACGGCTGCTTTGGCGAAGACGCGATGACCCCGATGTCCGACCGCTTGCGCGACCTGCTGTTTCGCGAGCAGCTCACGCTCGACGGCTTTTACTATTGCCCACACCATCCGCTGGGCACTGTCAGCAACTACGCCCATGCCTGCACCTGCCGCAAGCCGTCACCCGGCATGCTGCTGCGCGCTGCACACGAGCACGACATCGACCTGCGCGCATCGTGGATGATCGGCGACATCCTGCACGACGTCGAAGCCGGCAACCGCGCCGGCTGCCGCACGCTGCTGATCGACAACGGCAACGAGACCGAGTGGCGCCTGGGCCCGCGCCGGCTGCCCACCCGCATCGCGCCCGACCTGTACCACGCGGCCATGCTGATCGCCGGGCATGGCGACCAGCGCTAACGGGCCGGCATGCGAGCGAGCGCCCCTTGCTGCAATTCGCCGCGCGCCTGCCGGATGATGTCGCGCGCCGCATACAGGCCAAGCAGCGCCATGATCGACGCCACCACGATATCGGGCCAACCGGCGCCGGTGCCGAACACGCCCAGCGCAGCGAGCATCACCGCCACGTTGCCGATCATGTCGTTGCGCGTGCACAGCCATACCGAGCGCATGTTTGCGTCGCCGTTCCTGAATGCGTACAGCAACGCCGCCACCGCGCCGTTGGCGGCAAACGCCAGCACGCTGACCAGGCCCATGGTCTGCGCCTGTGGCACGTGGCCCCCCGTGCCGAGCCACACTGCCCGTCCCAGTACCAGCAGCCCGAAGGCGCCCATCACGAGGCCCTTGGCGTAGGCTGCGCGCGAACGCCACACGACCGCCAGGCCCAGCACGAACAGCGAAACGCCGTAGTTGGCGGCGTCGCCCAGAAAATCGACCGAGTCGGCCAGCAGCGCCACCGAGCCGGCGGCCAGGCTGCTGACGATCTCGACGCCGAACATCACGAAGTTGATTACAAGGGCGGCCCACAGCACTTTGCGGTAGCGCCCGTCGGGCGGCGGCGTGGCAGAACTGCACGATCCGGAACAGCATGACGACATATGCACCTCCAAAGACAATGGATGCATTAGAATCCCTGTAGTAACTACAAGGTCAACGTCAATGTCAACGTCAAGGTGAACGAGAATGCGAATTGGTGAACTGGCGAAGCTGACCGGGTGTCAGGCCGAAACGGTGCGGTTCTATGAACTGAAGGGGCTGTTGCCGCCGCCCGTGCGTTCGCAGGCGAACTACCGGGTCTACGATGCGAGCCACGCCGAGCGGCTGCATTTCATCCGGCGCTGCCGGGCATTGGGGATGTCGCTGGCAGAAATTGCCACGCTGCTGGGCTACCAGGACCAGCCCGAGCGCTCATGCAGCGGCGTCAATGCGCTGGTCGACCACCAGCTGTCTGAAATCGATCGCCAGATCGCTGAACTGCAGCAGCTGCGCACTGCCCTGTCGACCGTGCGCGCGCGCTGCGATTCGGTGCAGACGGCCGGTCAGTGCGCGATCCTGCGCGAGTTGACCGAACCCGCCTGAGGCTGCGCCGGCCGCGGTGCGCCGCTCCCTGCCAATTACATGCGAGGATCGTCGATCGCGACCTGGTCGTCCATGCGCACGTGATAACCCATCAGCACGCGGTGGATGACGGCGCCTTGCACGCCATGCTGCTTGAGAAATTCGACAGCGCTGAGCGTGCCCAGGCTGGCCTGGATCTGCATACCCTGGCGCACGATGTGGGTGGCATCCGCGTACGGATTGGATTGCATGTACGGCAGGCCGACATAGCGGCGATCAATCTGTGATACTTGCATCTGATTTCTTTCGTGGGGCGCGAGCACAAAAAATCCGTCGGCATTGCCGCCGACGGAATAACGCGAAATCCGTCGGGGATCACGCGAGAGAGAGACACAGCACCGATCTTAGCGGCGCTACATTTCAGCTTGATGACATTGCGCTAGCGTGCCGACATCGCACCTGATCCTGCACATGGTGCGCGTGGATGGCTCTACAATTGCCCATCGTTGATTCAACCTGGACGGGAAATGGCGGCATCCAGCTTCAATTACGGCTCAGACAATTCGGGCCTGGTGTGGGGTTTCCTGATCGATCCCGAGGCTGCCGCCGCACCCACTGCGGTGCCCATCGGCGTGGCCGACGCCGTGCACTGGATGGCGGCGCCGCAGCCGAACCAGTTCATCTGGCTGCACTTCAACCTGTCGAATACCGCCAGCGAGCGCTGGCTGCGCCAGCACGCCGGCCTGGCCGACGAGTTCTACGCCACACTGCACCAGGGCTCGCGCTCGACCCGGATTGAAATCGCCGATGACGCCCTGATCGCCGTCATCAACGACGTGTTGCACGGCTTTTCGCTCGACAGCGCCGAGATCTCGACCTTGTGGGCGCACGTCACGCCGCACGCCGTCATCAGCGCGCGCCGCAAGCCGCTGGCCTCGATCGAGCGCCTGCGCCAGGACGTGCTGGAAGGTGCGCCGCTGCGCTCGTCGAGCGAGTTGCTGGTGCACCTGCTGCGCGACCAGGCCGATGTGCTGGTCAACATCGTGCGCGATGCGGTAACGCGCGTCGACACCATCGAAGACCGGCTGCTGGCCGGACGCCTGACGCGCCAGCGCGAAGAACTGGGGGCATTGCGGCGTGTGCTGGTGCGGCTGCAGCGCCTGCTGGCGCCCGAACCGGCCGCGCTGTTCCGGCTGTTGCAGCGCCCGCCGGTCTGGGTGGATGGTGACGACCGCCAGGACCTGCGCCAGGCCACCGAAGAATTCACCGTGGTGCTGAGCGACCTGGCCGCGCTGCAGGAACGCATCAAGCTGCTGCAGGAAGAAATCGCCGCGCGCGTCAACGAAGATAATGCGCGCAGCCTGTACCTGCTCACGATCGTCACGGTGATGGCGCTGCCGATCAACCTGATCGCGGGCCTGCTCGGCATGAACGTGGGGGGCGTGCCGCTGGCGGAAAACGGCCATGGATTCTGGATCGTCTGTGGCCTGATCGCGACCTTCACCACGGTCGCGGCCTGGTTGCTGCTGCGCCTTCAACGCAACACATGATTGCCGCACGCCATTAGCATTGCGGATTGCGCAGCCAGCCCGTATCTTGAACGTTCGACCATCCCACCATCAAACCCCTTGAATTCACCTTTCAGTTTTTTGGCCGGCGGCGGCGAGATGGGCGCCCTCATGCGCGCCCACGACTGGCAAGCCACCCCGCTGGGGCTGCCGGATGCCTGGCCCATGGCGCTCAAAACCATGGTCCGGGTCGTCTTGTCGAGCAATCACCCGATGTTCATCTGGTGGGGCGACGAACTGATCCAGTTCTACAACGACAGCTACCGCCAGACCCTTGGTCCGGAACGCCATCCGTCCGCGCTGGGCCAGCCCGGACGGATCTGCTGGGCGGAAGCCTGGGACCTGATCGGCCCCGAGATCGAGTGCATCATGGCCGGCGGTCCCGCTGCCTGGCACGATGACCGGCTGATCCCGCTCACGCGCCACGGCCGGCGCGAAGACATCTGGTGGACCTACGGCTACAGCCCGATCGAGGACGAAGGCGGCGTGCGCGGCGTGCTCGCCATCGTCAACGACGTCACGCACAGCCATCTGCTGCGCCAGCGCCTCGAGCAAACCCACCATGCGCTGTTCGACACGATGGACGAAGGCTTCGGCATGATCGAGATGATCGACGATGACCACGGCAAGGCAGTCGATTATCTGTTCGTCGAAGCCAACCCCGCCTTTGCCCGCCACACGGGTCTGGTCGACAGTGTCGGCCAGACGGCGCGCGCGCTGGTGCCCGGCATCGAACAGAGCTGGATCGACATCTATGACGATATCGCGCGCAGCGGCGTGCCACGCCGCTTCGAGCAAGGCTCCGAAGCAATGGGGCGCTGGTTCACCGTCTACGCCAGCCGCATCGCGCACCCGACCCGGCGCCGCGTGGCGCTGCTGTTTACCGACATCAGCAACCAGAAGAACGCCGAGCGTGCGCTGCAGGCGAGCGAAGCGGCTGCACGCGCCGCCCTCGCCCAGGCCGAGGCCGACCGGCGGCGTCTTGATGCGCTGCTCAGTTCGGCACCCGTGGGCATCGTCTATGCCGACGCCCAGGGCGCGCTCTCGTCGGCCAACCCGATGATGCACGTGCTGTGGGGCGAGCACCCGATGACCACCAGTCCGGAAGGCTATGGCGACTGGCGCGGCTGGTGGGCCGACAGTTCGCAGCGCCATGGACAGCAGGTGCAGGCCCGCGACTGGTCGCTGGTGCGCGCGCTGCGCGGCGAGCAGGTCGACGCCGACTTTGTCGAGATCGAACCATTTGGCCGGCCACATGAGCGGCGTACCCTGCTCACCCGGGCCACACCGATCCGTGACGACGCCGGCAATATCACCGGCGCCGTGGCTGCGTCGATGGACATGACGGCGCAGGTGCAGGTCCAGCGTGCGCTGCGCGAGAGCGAAAACAAGTTCCGCACGATGACCGAAGCGATGCCGCAGATGGTGTGGTCGGGCCTGCCCGATGGCACCAACGATTACGCGAACGGGCGCTGGTGCGAATTCACAGGAATGTCGAGCCAGGCGCTGGCCGGCAGTGGCTGGACCCGCGCCATCCATCCCGACGACTTGTCGGCGCTGCGGACACAGTGGACGGCCAGTCTGGCCAGCGGCGCGCTGTTCGAGATCGAGCACCGGCTGCGCCACCACAGCGGCGACTACCGCTGGGTGCTCAACCGCGCGTTGCCGGTGCGCGACGAGGCCGGCGCCATCATCCGCTGGATGGGCACGGTCACCGACATGCATGACCACCGGCTGGCCGCCGAAGAGCTCAAGGCCGCCAATACCCGCAAGGATGAGTTCCTGGCGATGCTCGCGCATGAGCTGCGCAATCCGCTGGCCCCGATCAGCACCGCTGCCCAGATGCTCAAGCTCTCGAACCTCGATCCGAAGCGTACGGCGCATGCCGCCGACGTGATCGGCCGCCAGGTGCGGCACATGGTCGAGCTGGTGGACGATCTGCTCGACGTCTCGCGCGTCACGCGCGGCCTGGTCGAACTCGAGCGCCTGCCGGTCGATCTCAAGACTGTCATCCACAGCGCCATCGAGCAGGCGCGCCCGCTCATCGAAAAAAAGGGCCACACGCTCGCCACCCGCCTGGGCGCGGCCAACGTCACCGTCACGGGCGACCGCAAGCGGCTGGTGCAGGTGATGACCAACCTGCTGGGCAACGCGGCCAAGTACACGCCGGATGGCGGCGAGATCACCGTGTTTGCCCAAGCCGACGCTGCTGCCGACTGCGTGACCCTTTCGGTCAGGGACAACGGGATCGGCATCGAGTCCAGCCTGCTGCCCGACATCTTCGATCTGTTCACGCAAGCCCGGCGCACGCCGGACCGGGCACAGGGCGGCCTGGGCCTGGGGCTGGCACTGGTGCGCAGCATGGTGACGCTGCACGGCGGCAGGGTCGAGGCGCACAGCGACGGCCCCGGCCGCGGCAGCTGCTTTGCCGTGACCTTGCCGCTGGGCCCGGGCGGGGCCGGTCCCGCCGCCGCCATGCACGATGACAGCGCGCTGGCTTCGCACACGGCGCTGCGCATCATGATCGTCGACGACAACCGCGACGCCGCCGAGTCGCTGGGCATGGTGCTTGCGGCCGTGGGCCACACGGTGCAAGTCGAGGAATCGCCCCATGGCGCGCTGGTGCGGGCCGAAGCCGAAGCGTTCGATGTCTGCCTGCTCGATATCGGCCTGCCCGACATGGACGGCTACCAGCTTGCGCGCCGGCTGCGCGCCGCGCCGCGCCTGGCGGGCTCAGTCATGGTGGCGCTCAGCGGTTATGGACAACCGCAGGACATTGCCGCGTCGCAGGCCGCCGGATTTTCGCGCCACCTGGTCAAGCCGGTGGACATTCCCTATTTGCTGGCGCTGCTCGACACACTGGGGCCGGCCCCGGGGACCATGCCCGCTTGACCACAATCGTACGGCACGTGCGCGTGGCCATGCGTAATATGGCCGCTCGTTAATACGACCTTCATTGCCAAAAGGACAGTCCCCAGTGAGTTTCGCCACCGACCAGCAAGCCGGTTCCGAGCACCTCTCGGCCAATGCACAGCGGATGCTGGGCCTGCGCGGGGCTGTTTTCGCGACATGGGAAGCACGCGTGCGTGAACGCGTTGCACAGGCGCGCAATGTGCAGCATCCGATCCTGATCGATACGCTGCCGGTGTTCTACGACAATATCGTCCAGAGCATCAGCCCCGACTACCCGCGCACCTCCGCCGTCGACGGCACCACGGTCGCGGCCGAGCACGGCGGCGAGCGCGCGCGCATCACGTCGTACGATCACACTGCGCTGATCGAGGAGTACCAGATCTTCCGCTGGGCCATCTTCGATGTGCTGCACCGCGAACAGGTCGTGCTCGATCACCGCGAAATCCACACGATCCATTCATCGATCGATTCCGGCATCCAGGAAGCCGTCGAAGCGTTTTCGCTGGTGCACAGCGGTTTCCGGGAACGCTTCGCTGCAGCGCTGACGCACGATATGCGCGGCCCGCTGGGCGCCACGGTCACTGCGCTCGAACTCATCCTGCGCAGCAACGACCTGAACCAGATCAACAAGGTGGCCGGCAAGGCGCTGGCCAATACCCGGCGCATGAGCAGCATGGTCGACGAATTGCTCGATACGATGGCGTTTCACAGTGGCGAGAGCATTCCGCTGACCATCACGACCTTTCCGATGGACGAACTCGTAGCCGAAGTACTGGCCGACGCACGCACCGCGCACGGGTCCCGTTTCGAGCTGCACGCGCATCCTGTCGATGGCTGGTGGGATCGTCAGGTGTTCAGGCGGGCAATTGAGAATCTGGTGTCCAACGCCGTGAAATACGGGGCGCCTGCCACGCCGATCAGCGTCAAGGTGGACCAGCTCCACGAACGCCTGCTCGTGTCGGTGCACAACGAGGGCCCGCCGATCCCGCCGCACGAGCAGGAATGCATCTTCCAGATGTACCGCCGCGCCGAGCTGGCCCAGCGCGGCGATCCGCAAGGCTGGGGCATCGGCCTGCCCTATGTGCGCGCCGTGGCCGAAAGCCATGGCGGCAGTATCGGCCTGGACAGCAGCCAGGACCGCGGGACGACGTTCTTCATCAATATACCGATTGATGGGCGCCTCCATGCCGGGTCACGTACACTGGTTGCCGGGCAGGCGCCGGGAGCGACGACAATCGACTGAACCACTGCCGGACCTGGCCGGCACGTCAAAACCATCTCCAGGAGAACCCGCATGACCCATGCCATCACGCTGCGCACCCTTTCGCATGCCGACGCCCGCGCCTGCAGCGAGCAACTGGCCGACGTGCTGATCGATTGTGTCGAGGGCGGCGCATCGGTCAGCTTCATGCTGCCGCTCGCGCGCACCACGGCGCTGCAGTTCTGGCACGACGTCGCCGCCGGTGTGGGGCGCGCAGAGCGAACGCTCATCGTGGCCGAAGACAGCGCTGGCATTCTCGGCACCGTCCAGTTGATCACGGCGATGCCGGACAACCAGCAACATCGCGCTGACGTGGCCAAGCTGCTGGTGCGGCGCCGGGCGCGCGGTGCAGGCGTCGGCCGGCGCCTGATGGAAGCGGTCGAAGGTGCAGCACGTGCCCAGGGGCGCAGTGTGCTCGTTCTGGATACCGCCGACGCGGTCGCCGAGCGGCTGTACGAACGGTCGGGATGGCAACGTGCCGGGGTGATACCGGATTTCGCACGCCTTCCCGATGGCCCGCTATGCGCAACGACATTCTTCTACAAGCGCTGCCAGCCAGCGGATGCAATAGCGTGCTGATCTGTGATGCAGGCGTACGATACAATACGAGCAATTAAAACGAATTCAATGAATTCCCATTGATGGCGCGCTTGGCGGGGAGTGGTTCTGGTGGCAACGAAGAAAAATGCAGTGATGTCCGACGAGGTGTGTACCACGCAGGTTGCCGCCCACATGCTCGGCGTATCGGTATCACTGGTGCAGCAACTGGCCGAAACCGGTGTGCTGGAGGCCTGGAAAACCCAGGGCGGGCACCGCCGGATTCCGCTCAAGTCCATCCTTGACTACAAGCACAAGCTGGCAGGCAGCGCATCGCGCGAAGGCAGCGGCCGTGCGACCATTCTCGTGATCGAGGACAACGCCATCCAGCGCGCCTTGTACCAGCGCCAGTTCGGCGGCTGGGATCTGCCGGCAGAGTTCATCTTCTGTGAAAACGGCTATCAGGCGCTGCTGGAGATTGCCCGCCGTCCGCCCGACATCCTGCTCGCGGACATCGTCATGGATGGCATCGATGGCTTCGAAGTGGTCCGCACCGTCATGACCGACCCGGAGCTGGCCGACGTCAGCATCGCCATCCTGTCCGGGCTGCCCGCCGACGAGCTGGCAGCGCGTGGCGGCGTACCGGCGGGCGTGGTGTTTTTCCCCAAACCGATCAACTACGACGAACTGCGCGGCTATTTGCGCGCCAATCTCGCGCAACGCTCCCGCCACCTGAGGCCAGCGTAGCGGACACGCCGCGCCCAATCAACAAATTCGTTAAATACAATTTATTAAATTAAATTAACGGATTTAAAGGTTTTACCCTATACTTCTCGTGCCGACCAAAACCGACGGGGGCATGGGTGATCGCGGACACATCGATGAACAGCGTGCCATGGTGGCATCGCTTGCAGCAACTGGACACGCGCAGCACCAGCGCCATGATCTGCGCGGCCCTCGTGCTGCTGCTCACGCTCGGGCTGGTCAGCTCGGCCTGGGTGTTGCGCGCCCGCGAGTTCGACGACTGGGCCAGCGATCTCGACAACCTGACGCTGGTGCTGGCCGAAAGCACGGCGCAGTCGATGGCCTCGTCCAGCCTCGCGCTCGACAGCATCATCGCCGCGTTGCCGGCCGAGAACGACGATCCGGCCATGGGCGGCGAAGCCCTCTTTCGCACCATGACCGACAAGATCAGTGGCCTTCCCCAGGCCGCAGTTGCCAGCATCATCGGCGCGGATGGTGCGATGCTCAATTCCACCCGCGCCTGGCCAGCCCCCGTCATCAACCTGTCCGAACGCGATTACTTCGTTTACCACCGTGCGCACCGCAGGACCGCCCATCACGTCAGCCGGCCGGTGCGCAACAAGGTCAACGGTGCCTGGACGTTTTACCTGAGCCGCCGCCGCGAGACGCCGGATGGCCGCTTTGCCGGCGTGGCGGTGGTCGGCATTTCGTGCGCATCGTTCAACAACTTCTTCCATTCCGTCAGCCCAGGCCAGGAGGCAGCGATCTCGCTGCTGTCGAGCGATCGGGTCGTGCTGGCCTCGTGGCCGCAGCGTGACGCCATGCTCGGCCAGTTGCACGATTCCGGCGCGAGCGCTGCTGCGCCGCGCATGGTGGCGCAGCGGCCGGTTCGCAACTACCCGTTGATCATCGAAGCGTCCGTGCCCGAAGCGCTGTTGACGAGCCATTGGTGGCGCAATCTGCGTCCGCTGGGCGCCATTGCGTTGACCGGCATGATTGGCGTGGCCCTGGCCTTTGCCACGGTGTTGCGCATCGTGCGCCAGCGCGAGCGCGATGCCATCGAGGCGCTGGCGCTGAAGGCCCAGGCCGAGGCCGCCAATCAGGCCAAGTCGCGGTTCCTGGCGATGATGAGCCACGAGATCCGCACGCCGATGAACGGGATTGTCGGCATGTCCGAATTGCTGCTTGGTGCCGGCCTGGCGGCGCCGCTGGACCGGTATGCGCGCACCGTTCACCAGAGCGTGCTCGAGCTGCTGCGTACCATCAACGACATTCTCGACTTTTCAAAGGTCGAGTCCGGCAACCTGGAGATGGTGCCGCAGGCGTTCGACCCGCTGCGGCATGCAGCGCAGCGGCTCGATTCATACCGCATGAGCGCAGAGCGCAAACGCCTGGCGATCGTGCTGCGACCGGGCGTGCTGCCGCCGGCCGTCATGGCCGACGCCGACCGCATCGGCCAGGTGCTGGGCAATCTTCTCAGCAACGCCATCAAGTTCACGCCAGCCGGCGGCGGCCCGATCGAACTGACCGTACTGGCGCGGCGCGATCCGCAAGCGCCCGGCGGCTGGGTGCTGCTGTACCAGGTCACCGATCATGGCATCGGCATCGAACCGGCTGCGCAGGCGCGCCTGTTCCAGCCATTCAGCCAGGCCGACAACACCATCAGCCGCGTGTATGGCGGCACCGGCCTGGGGCTGGCCATCTGCCGGCGGCTGGCGGACTTGATGGGCGGCAGTATCGACCTGGTCCCGCGCACCGGCCCCGGCGCCTGTTTCCGCCTGCTCGTGCCGTGCAGCCTGGCGACGACGCCAGTGCCCGACACCGTCACCGCATCCGGCCTGCGCGCCGCCGTGGGCTCGCCGCGCGTGCTCGTCGTCGAAGACACCGAGATCAACCGCGAACTGCTGCGGATCCTGCTCGAAAAACTCGGCTGCCGGGTCGACGAGGCCGTTAATGGCGAGGTCGCGCTAGCGGCGCTGGCGACCAGCACCTACGACCTGGTGCTGATGGATTGCATGATGCCGGTGCTGGACGGCTACGAGGCCTGCCGCCAGCTGCGCCAGCGCGAAGACGCGACCGGCGCGCCGCGCCTGGCGGTGGTGGCGTTGACCGCCAGCGCCATCGACGGCGACCGCGAACGCTGCCTGGCGGCCGGCATGGACGATTATCTGAGCAAGCCGTTCACGGCGCAGCAGCTTGGGGACCTCGTGCGCCGCTGGACGCAGCCAGGCCGCTGAAGGACCGCCCGCAGCCGCAGCCGCAGCACGGTGGCTCAGTGCGCTGCTGCCACCGGCACGGTTGCCATCAACGAACGCGCAGCGGCCTCGGCGGCGCGGAAATCGAAACGTCGCAGCGGATGCCAGACACGATCGAGCACCGCCGCAGGCAGCATGGGCGCCAGCGCCGCCAGGCAGGCCTCGGCCTCCTCCAGCGCGTCGGCCTCGAGTGCATCCAGCAAACCGGCCAGATACGCGTGCAGCACTTCCGGTGGCGCTGCCACGGTCGGAACCGCCACGGCCGGTGCCGGACCGAGGTATTGGTCGATGGCGCGCCGCGCCTGCGCCAGCACCTCGGTCAGTGGCGCCAGGTCGACTGCGGCGGCGTCAGCGCCCGGATCGCGCATCGCAGCGTACAGCATGCTTTCGGCCTGATGGGCTGCAGCGTGCGTGGCGGGCAGGGCCAGGCTGGCGGCCACGCCAGCCAGTTTATGGGCCAGCGCCGCCGCTTCTGCCGGCCGGCCGGCAGCCAGGCTGATGCGCATGACCGCCGCACTGTCGCCATGCAGGTCAAGGAACTGGGCCAGATACTGGCGGTAGGCCGCGCCGTCCAGCCACAGGGCAAGTCCGGCAGCCACGTCGAGCGCGTCGTTGTCGACCTGCGGGGGCGTTTGTCCGACCGTGGCGCCGTTGTCACCGCACAAGCGCGCAATCAACGCAAGCATGGCCGGCACGTCGAATGGCTTGCTCAGCACATGGCACATGCCGGCCGCCAGCGCGGCCTCCTGCTGCTCCTTGAACGCCCCGGCAGTGAGCGCAATCACCGGCAGGTCGTCGAACTGCGGCATGCTGCGCAGCTGCCGGGTGGCCTCGATGCCGTCCATGACCGGCATCTGCACGTCCATCAGCACGACGTCGGCCTGCTGTGGATGCGCCAGCAGCCAGTCCAGCGCCTGCCGGCCATCGCCAACGCCGACGGTCTCGGCGCCCTGGTCGCGCAGGATGCGCTGGACCACCTCGCGGTTGATGTCGCTGTCGTCGACGACCAGCACGCACACGTCGCGCAGGGTCTGCTCCGGGGGCGCGTTGGTCGCGCAGACCGGCGTGGCGTCGAGCTCGGTGGATGCCTGCAGCGGCAGGCTGAAGCTGAACACGCTGCCGCGCCCGGGCGCGCTGTCGACGACCAGCGCGCCGCCCATCAGCGCGACCAGCTGGCGGCAGATGGTCAGCCCCAGGCCGGTGCCGCCGAAGCGCCGCGTGGTGGAGCTGTCGGCCTGGGTGAACGGCGAGAAGATCGCCTCCTGGGCGGCAGGGTCGATGCCGATGCCGGTGTCGTGCACGCTGAACTCGAGCACCAACGCATCGCCGTCGCGCCGCAGCAAGGTGCAGCGCAGCGCGACCTGACCGTTTGGTGTGAACTTGACGGCGTTGCCGGTCAAATTGAGCAGCACCTGCTCCAGCCGCAACGCGTCCCCCAGCAGAACGCCGACCCCGTCAGGCGGCGTGTCGACGATCAGTTGCAGGTCCTTGCCGGCGGCGCCGATGCGCATGCTGGTGGCGACCTTGTCCAGCAGCTCGGCCAGGCAGAATGGCGCGGTCTCGATCAGCATGTGCCCGGCCTCGATTTTCGA
This sequence comes from Oxalobacteraceae sp. CFBP 13730, assembly GCA_014841835.1. Lineage (GTDB taxonomy): Bacteria > Pseudomonadota > Gammaproteobacteria > Burkholderiales > Burkholderiaceae_D > Telluria. The sequence continues at coordinate 314,224 of JACYUQ010000003.1, forward strand.
CACGTCGAGGATGTCATTGACGATGGCCAGCAGGGACTGGCCGGACACGCGGATATTACGCACCATGCTGCGTGCATCGGCGTCGATCGCGCGCTGCTCGAGCAGGTAGGCAAAACCCAGCACGGCGTTGAGCGGCGAGCGGATCTCGTGGCTCATATTGGCCAGGAATTCAGCCTTGCTGCGGCTGGCCGCCTCGGCTGCGTCGCGGGCCAGCAGCATCTCGGCTTCGGCGCTCTTTTGCGCCGAAATATCCTGCGCGAAGACCAGCGTTGCCGGACCGTCCGCCAGTTTCACCTGGGCGGTGGTCTTGTAGACCGGCACGTTGCAGCCCCACTTGCCCAGCCCGATCGCCTCGAAGTGCTGTTCGGTCGGGGTGTCGGCCTCGATCAGGGCCTCTTGCAGCGCCAGGTCGTCCAGCGACTGCGCAGCAATCATCGCGCGCCAGCGCAGTCCGGTCAGATCGTCCGTTGCGGCATAGCCATGCAAGGCCCGGTAGCGCGGGTTGGAATAGATGAAGCGGCCGTGGCGCAGGATGGCAATGGCCAGCGGCGCGTCTTCGATCAGCGTGCGAAAACGCGCTTCGCTGTCATACACGCCCTGCATGGCGACACGCGCCCGCGCCTGCTCGGTATCCTGGCGTGCCCACTGCGCGCCCTTGCGCTGCAGGACGGCCAGCCCCGCGCAAGCGCCCGATGCCAGCAGGGCGAACAGCACGGCCAGCGTCAGTGCCTGGCGCCGCAGCGGCGCAGCGACCGCGGTCACGTCGCGGCTCAAGCCGATCACGAGCGGATAGTCCATCGCCAGCGCTGCCGGCGCGATCGTCGCCATCGCCATGACGCGCTGCTCACCGGTCGGATAGTCCTTGTCGTCGAGTACGCCGGCCACCCGGCCGCTGGCACGGTGGCGCTCGAAGAACGTGCCCGGGCGCGCCAGGTTGGTGCCGTCGGTGTGTCCCTTGGGCGGATAGTTCAGCAATTGCCGCCCGCCGCCATGGACCACCAGCGCCCGGACATCGGGCGCATACATCGCAGTGCGAAACTGGCCGGTGAAGTATTCGGGGTCGAGGGTGGCGAGCACCAGGCCCGCAAACCGGCCGGTGGCGTCCGGCACCATGCGCGCAACCGTCACCACCTGGTCGCCGCGGATCGACCGAAATGGCTCGGCCACGTACAGCGTGCGGCTGCTGGGCGCGCGCCGCACTGCGGCCAAGTAGTCGCGCCGGGAAAAATCGCGCCCATACAGATCCTGGTGGCTGGCAGCGCGCACCTGCCCGTCGCGGTCGAAGACCATCATCGCGCGCAGTCCGGGCATCGCACCGACCAGCGCGGCAAGGCGACCGGACAGCGCAGCATCGGCAACGATCCCATCCGGCTCGCTCAGGTAATCGCGGACGACACCTTCCAGCGCCACATTGGTGGCCTCGAGATCGGTCTGGATATTGCTGGCCAACAGCGTCGTGAGCGACAGCAGCCGGGCCCGCTCGTTGCTTTCGATGCGCGCGACCTCGGTCAGATGCAGGTAAGCAAGGCTGGTGCCGATGAAGATCAGCGCTGCTGCCAGCATGGCGAATTCGACATACCGACGCCGCTTGACGAGCCCGAGGGGTGGAATGACCATTTTTCTCATGCTGCACCTGACTGGCGAGAACACAACAAAACAATGTCTGGATTGCAACGAACGCGTTGCTGTCGTCATGCGTCCTTCCATGGTGCACCACCTGCGGCTCGCCGCGACACCGAACGTGAAAAATCGCAACACAACCGAAAAAATAATTCAATTTATTCTTTTTATTTACGATATTCAATTTTTATGACTTAAAATTGTTGCTGCAGTGAATCAAATCGGTGGCGCACCACGCCCGCCTCACATCAAGCAGGAGCCTTTCATGCGCAATAATCTTCCAGTTACCAACGTTGAAATCGAACTGAGCGACACGGACACCATCGTGTCGACCACCGATTTGCAGGGCAATATCACGTACGCCAACCCGTACTTCATCGCCATCAGCGGGTATACCGAGGAGGAGCTGATCGGCGCCCCGCAAAACATACTGCGCCATCCCGACATGCCGGTGGAGGCATTCGCCGACTTCTGGGCCACCATCCGCTCGGGACGGTCGTGGACGGGAATGGTGAAGAACCGCTGCAAGAACGGTGACGCTTACTGGGTCATGGCAAACGCGACACCGGTCATGGAAAACGGCAAGGCGGTCGGCTACATGTCGGTGCGCACCAAGCCCACGCGCGCCCAGATCACGGCAGCGGCAGAACTCTATCGCAACATGAAGGCCGGCACCGCCGGCAATGTACGTTTGGAACAGGGGGTGGTGCGCGCCACAGGACTGCGCGGCCAGCTGGCCGCCCTGACCAGGATGTCGATGCGGCGCCGCATCGGGCTGAATCTGACGGGCCAGTGCGCGGTACTACTGCTTCTGCTGGGTTTCCACCTGTTCGACGGCGCAACCCGGTTTGCCAATCTCGAAACCACGTTGACAGTGCTGACCGGCGCTGCCATCACCTCGCTGCTGTACTTCTGGTACGCGCTGCACGCGACCTTGCTGCGTCCGATGGAAGCTGCGCGCCAGGCTTGCCAGGTCATGGCAGGTGGCGACCTGACCTCGGATTTCAGCAGCGAGCGACAGGACGAAATGGGCCAGCTGGTGCGCGCCATGCGCCAGGTGCGCGTCAACTTGCAGTCCATCGTGGGCGACGTGCGCAGCAATTTCCAGCAGATCAGCGTGGCGACCGCGGAGATCGCCACCGGCAATATGGATCTGTCGGGGCGTACCGAATCCCAGGCCTCGGCGCTTGAACAGACCGCCTCCAGCATGGAAGAGCTGGCCTCGACCGTCCAGCAAAACAGCGCCAGCGTCGGCCAGGCCAGCACCATGGCCGAGGCAGCCGACGGCACCGCCGTGAGCGGTGGTCAGATCGTCAGCGAAGTAATCGCCACCATGAACCAGATATCGGAGGCATCGCGCAAGATCGGCGACATCATCGGCATCATCGAAGGCATCGCGTTCCAGACCAATATCCTGGCCCTGAACGCGGCCGTCGAGGCCGCCCGCGCCGGCGAGCAGGGGCGCGGATTTGCTGTCGTCGCCAGCGAAGTGCGCAACCTGGCCCAGCGCAGCAACACGTCGGCACAGGAAATCAAGCGGCTGATCGCGGCCTCCATCGCGCAGGTCGAGGCCGGCGCCACGCTGGCGGCGCGCGCCGGCGAGACTACCCAGCAGGTGCAGGCAGCCGTGCGCAAGGTCAGCGGCCTGATGACCGACATCGCCTCCGCCTCGCGCGAGCAGGTTGCCGGCATCGGCCAGGTCAACGACGCCGTCACGCAAATGGACGGCGTGACCCAGCAGAATGCCGCACTGGTGGAGCAATCGGCGGCCGCCGCCGCCGCGCTGCAGGAACAGACGCGCAAGGTGGTGCAGGCGCTGGCCGTGTTCAAGCTGGCCACCACCGCAGCACTCACCGCAACGCCAGCGCCCCGCCATCATGTGGGCGCCAAGCGCCCCCCTGCGCTGCAACTGGCCATGCCATGATCGGGAGCGGTCGCCAGGCCGCGCCCGTCGCGCGTCGCGGCTTGAAGAAAGTCGCCATCAAGCAGTTGCGGTTAGGGATGTATGTGGAACAACTGTGCTGCTCGTGGATCGATACGCCGTTCTGGCAATCGTCGTTTCTGATCGAATCGGCGGCGCAGCTCGAGCGCATCGCGGCCAGTCGCGCCGCCGATGCCTGGATCGACACCGAGCGCGGCCTCGATGTGGCGCCTGCCCCGGAAGATAGCGCCACGGGGCCGGCCGCCCCGCCCCCGGCAGCTGGACCAGCGTTTCGCTTCCGCACCCCTGCCCATTCCACCATGGAAGACGAACTCGGCCGCGCCGCCGTGCTGCTCAATGCATCCAAGCGTGCACTGTGCGACATGTTCAACGAGGCGCGCATGGGCTGCGCGGTCGAGATGCGCCACGCCATGCCGCTGGTCGAATCCATCGCCAACTCGGTACTGCGCAATCCCGGCGCGCTGATCGGTCTGGCGCGCCTGAAGACGGCCGACAACTACACCTATATGCATTCGGTGGCCGTCTGCGCGCTGATGATTGCACTGGCGCGTCAGATGGGCCTGGACGACCATCTCACGCGCGAACTGGGTCTGGCCGGTCTGTTGCATGACGTCGGCAAGATGGCGGTCCCGGCCGAAGTGCTCAACAAACCGGGCAGCCTGACCGAGGACGAGTTTTTCGTCGTCCGCGGCCACCCGGAAAAGGGCCACGCGATGCTGCTGGCCTCACCCGACGTCGGCCCGGTGGCGCTGGAAGTGTGCCTGCACCACCACGAACGACCCGACGGCCGGGGCTATCCGCACCGGCTGTCCGGTGACGCTCTGGGACTGTATGCGCGCATGGGCGCAGTGTGCGATGTGTACGATGCCATCACCTCGGACCGGCCCTACAAGGCCGGCTGGTGCCCGGCCGAGTCGCTGCGCCGCATGGCGGAATGGGCCCGCGCCGGGCAGTTCGACGAAGCGGTATTCGCCGCCTTCGTCAAGTGCCTCGGCATCTATCCCGTGGGCACGCTGGTGCGCCTGCAGTCGGGCCGCCTCGGCGTCGTCGCGGAACAACCCTGCGGCAAATCGCTGCTGCTGCCCAAGATCAAGGTGTTTTTCTCGACGCGGGCACGGGCTTATATCCGACCGGAGTTGATCGACCTGGGGGCGCCGGGGGCGCGCGATGCGATTCTTGGATGCGAGAACGCTGCCGAGTGGGGCTTGCACGACATTGACCGGTACTGGCTTGGGGACAGCGTCGCGAAGACGCCTTGAAGGTAAGCTGGCCGCAGCGTGGATGCGGCATTCCGGCAGAAAAAAGGCCAATCCGAAGATTGGCCTTTTCTTGATTCGATTGGTCGGGGCGAGAGGATTCGAACCTCCGACCCCGTGCACCCCATGCACGTACGCTACCAGGCTGCGCTACGCCCCGACTAGTCAATAATTATATCAGAGCCACAAAAAAAATCTTGCGCTTTTGCCATACCCGTCGAGGCGGTACAGGCGTGTGCTTACTTCCACTCTCCGCGCAACGTCATCACCTGCTGCTGCAGATATTCGGGCGTCGCCAGCTCCGGAGCCACCGGTGTTCCCACCGCCAGCGACAGCTGCGAGCGCATGCCGCGCGCGATCCGCCGGCCGAACAGATTGCCCTGGTCGCGCGTAAACCAGCTGCCCCACAGTCCGCGCAGCGCCATCGGGATCACCGGCACCTTGTTGCGTTCGACGATCTTGGTGATGCCGTTCCTGAACTCGCTCATCTCACCCGTCTTGGTCAGGCGCCCTTCCGGGAAGATGCAGACCAGCTCGCCGTCGTGCAGCGCGTGGGCGATGTCGACGAAGGCCTTTTCCATCGTCCACGGGTCTTCCTTGGCCGGCGCGATCGGGATCGCGTTGACCGCGCGGAAAATCCAGCGCAGGAACGGCGTCTTGAAGATGCGGTGGTCCATCACGAAGCGGATCGGGCGCGGGCTGGCGGCGTTGATGACGATCGCATCGACATAGCTCACGTGATTGCAGACCAGTACCGCCGGGCCGTCGGCCGGGATGTGCGAGGTGTCGATCATGCGCACGCGGTACACGGTGTGGATCAGAATCCAGGCCAGGAAGCGCATCAGGAATTCCGGTACCAGCGAGAAGATATAGATCGCCACCACCGCATTGAGCAGCGCCGTGGTCAGGAACAGCTCCGGAATCGAGAAGCCCTGCCCCAGCAGCAGGATCGCCACGCCGGCCGAGGCCACCATGAAGACCGCGTTGAGAATGTTCATGCCGGCGATCGTGCGCGAGACGTGCTTCTGGTCACAGCGCGTCTGGATCAGCGCGAACAGCGGCACGATGAAGAGGCCTCCGAACACGCCGATCATCACCAGGTCGAACAGGATGCGCAAGGCGCCCGGCTGACCCAGCAGAGCCAGCCAGTCGACGATTGCCGTGCCTGCCGTGAAGCCCGAACTGGCAAAATACAGGTCGATGCCGAAGACCGACAGGCCAATGGAGCCGAATGGCACCAGGCCGATCTCGACCTTGTGGCCCGACAGGCGTTCGCACAGCAGCGAGCCGGCGCCGATGCCGAGCGAGAACACGGTCAACAGCAGCACGAACACGCTGTGGTCGCCGCGCAGGTAATCCTTGGAAAACACGGGGAACTGAGCCAGCAGAAGCGCGCCATAGAACCAGAACCACGAGTTGCCGAGCATCGACAGGAACACGGTGCGGTTCTTGCGCGAGAACGCCAGATTGCGCCACGATTCCGCAATGATGTTGCGGCTGATGCGCAGCTCGGGCACCGGCGCCGGCGATGGCGGGATGCGCCAGCTGGCCAGCAGACCCAGCACGGCAAAGAAGACCGTGGCGCCAGCCACCAACATGATGCCGTTCGGCCGGCCAACCAGCACCGCGCCGGCCACTTCGCCGAGCAGGATGCCGACGAATGTCCCCATCTCGACGACACCATTGCCGCCAACCAGCTCATCGGGCTTCAGGTTCTGCGGCAGGTAGGCGTATTTGACGGGACCGAACAGCGTCGAGTGCATGCCCATGCCGATCACGGCTGCGATCAAGAGCCACAGATTGTGCGTCATCCAGCCGAGACCGGCCACCAGCATGATCGCGATCTCGGCGATCTTGACGATGCGGGCGAGCCTGGCCTTGTCGAACTTGTCGGCGAGCTGGCCGGCCGTGGCGGAGAACACCACGTACGGCAGGATGAACAGGCCGGGGATCAGGTTGTTGATGAGCGACGGGTCGAGCGTGGTCCAGTTCAGCGCGTCGTAGGTCATCACGACCAGGAGTGCCGTCTTGAACAGGTTGTCGTTGAACGCGCCCAGGAACTGGGTCCAGAAAAAGGGGGCGAAACGACGCTGGGTCAGCAGGGAGAATTGGCTCGGTTGGCGCATGCTGGAGGGCTCGGGTGACTAGGATGCCGTAATGTACAACGGCAAGCACGGCCGAACAAAGCATGTTTCTCATATTCATGCTTGCGTATTCGCATCTGATACCGAAGGTCGTGACCGGCGATACGAGACAGCCTTGAAGAATCGCGCGGCGCTACCCGGCCCGCATGATGCGGGCGACCCCACAGCCGCTCTGCCACCCTGCCACCCTGCGTTAGCCCAGCGACTCCAGGCGAATCCGCGTGACCTTGCCAATCACGGCCGGCATCGCCTCGATCCTGACGATCGCCGCATCGATGCTCTTCTCCTGCGTCTGGTGCGTGAGCATGATGATGTCGATATCGGTCTGGTTGCCCGGCTCTTTCTGCAGCACGGCGTCGATCGAGATGTTGCCGTCGGCCAGGATGCGCGTCAGGTCGGCCATCACGCCCAGCTGATCCTGCACGTGCACGCGCAGGTAGTAGCTGGTGGTGATCTCGGCCATCGGCATGATCGCCACGTCGCTCATCTGGTTCGGCTGGAACGCCAGGTGCGGCACGCGGCCCGATGGGTCGACGGTGGCCAGGCGCGTCACGTCGACCAGGTCGGCGATCACGGCCGATGCGGTCGGCTCTGCGCCCGCGCCCTTGCCGTAGTACAGCGTGACGCCCAGGGCATCGGCATGCACCAGCACGGCGTTCATCGCGCCTTCAACATTGGCGATCAGGCGCGCGGCCGGGATCAGGGTCGGGTGCACGCGCAGCTCGATGCCTTCGCCGGCCGCAGTCGTCGTGCGACGGGTGATGCCCAGCAGCTTGATGCGGTAGCCGAGCTGTTCGGCGTAGCGGATGTCCACTGCCTGCAACTGGCTGATGCCTTCCACGTAGGCCTTGTCGAACTGGACAGGGATACCGAAGGCAATCGCCGACATGATGGTAAGCTTGTGCGCGGCGTCCACGCCTTCGATGTCGAAGGTGGGATCGGCCTCGGCATAGCCCAGCGCCTGCGCCTGGGCCAGCACGGTGGCGAAGTCCAGTCCCTTGTCGCGCATCTCGGACAGGATGAAGTTGGTGGTGCCGTTGATGATACCGGCCACCGATTCGATGCGGTTGGCGGTCAGGCCTTCGCGCAGCGCCTTGATGATCGGGATGCCACCGGCCACGGCCGCTTCGAACGCGACGATCACGCCCTTCTCTTGCGCGGCAGCGAAAATCTCGTTGCCGTGCAGCGCCACCAGCGCCTTGTTGGCGGTGACCACATGCTTGCCGTTGGCAATGGCTTGCAGCACCAGTTCGCGCGACAGCTCGTAGCCGCCGATCAGTTCGACGACGATGTCGATGTCGGGATGGTTCACCACCGCGAACGGATCGCTCACGATTTCCACGCCCTCGCCGGTGACCGTGCGTGCGCGCTCGGTATTGCGCGCGGCGACCATCGTCACCTCGATGCCGCGGCCGGCGCGGCGGCGGATGTCTTCCTGATTGCGCTTGAGTACATGGAAGGTACCGGCACCAACGGTGCCGATGCCCAGCAGGCCAACTTGAATCGGTTTCATAAAATCTGTTTCTCGTGAGGTCTGGGCGCGACGCGCTGGATCAGGCGTGGCGCCGTCGGTAACCGTCGAGGAAGCGCGCAATGCGTCCGCAAGCGTCGGTCAGGTCGTCGGAATTAGGCAGGAACACCAGCCGGAAATGGTCCGGGGCGATCCAGTTGAAGCCGGTGCCTTGCACCAGCAGCACTTTTTCCTCGGTCAGCAGTTCGCAAATGAACTGCTGGTCGTCCGTGATCGGGTACATCTTCGGATCGAGGCGCGGGAACATGTAGAGCGCAGCTTTTGGCTTCACGCAGGACACGCCCGGAATATCGGTAAGCAGTTTGTAGGCAAGATCGCGCTGCCGGAGCAGACGCCCGCCAGGGCCCACCAGGTCGTTGATGCTCTGGTGCCCGCCCAGCGCGGTCTGGATCGCGAACTGGCCCGGCGCGTTGGCGCACAGGCGCATCGACGCCAGCATGTTCAGGCCGTCGATATAGCCCTTGGCATGGCGCTTTTCGCCCGAGACCACCATCCAGCCGGCGCGGTAGCCGCACGAGCGGTAGTTCTTCGACAGACCATTGAGCGTCACGAACAGCACGTCGTCGGCCAGCGACGCCATCGAGACGTGCTCGGCCATGTCGTACAGCGTCTTGTCGTAGATTTCGTCGGCGTAGATGATCAGCTGGTGCTGGCGCGCCAGCTCGATGATCTCGAGCAGCACTTCGCGCGGATACAGAGCGCCGGTCGGGTTGTTCGGGTTGATGACGACGATGGCGCGCGTGTTCGGGGTGATCTTGCTGCGCATGTCGGCGATGTCGGGCATCCAGCCGGCGCCTTCGTCGCAGATGTAGTGGCGCGGCGCGCCGCCGGCCAGGCTGACGGCGGCAGTCCACAGCGGATAGTCGGGCGCCGGCACCAGTACCTCGTCGCCATTATTCAGCAAACCCTGCATCGACATGACGATCAGTTCGGACGCCCCGTTGCCCAGGTAGATGTCGTCGATCGTCACCCCGGTGATGTTTTTCTCTTGCGTGTAGTGCATGACCGCCTTGCGCGGTGCAAACATGCCTTTGCTGTCCGTGTAGCCAGCTGCGCCGTGCATATTGCGGATCATGTCGCTGACGATCTCGTCCGGCGCATCGAAGCCGAACACGGCGAGGTTGCCGATATTGAGCTTGATGATCTTCTGGCCGTCTTCTTCCATCTGGCGCGCCTGCTCCAGGGCCGGTCCGCGGATCTCGTAGCAGACGTCGTCGAGCTTGTTCGATTTGGCAATCGGTCGCACAGTATCCCCTGGAAAACGCCTGCACTGTTGCAGTGCGCAAAAATACCATTCTGCCCAAAGCGCACGGTTTAGGCAACCTTGCCGATCCGGTTACAATGGGCATCCGCACAGTCACCGCTTACCAGCGCCCACTTCGCCTATCGCCATGAAGCTCCATTCCGACAATACCCAGCAATACCAGACCGTTACCGGCGTCGATGCCAGCGGCGTCGAGATCAACGCCCAGCGTTACGATTACAGCCTGACGCTGCTGCCGGAGATCCCGCCACGCCCGTGGAACGTGACCGATTTCGACCAGCTCACCGCCGCCCATTTCGATGAACTGGCGCAGGATGCGCCGGACGTCGTCATCCTTGGTACCGGCGCGCGCCAGCGCTTCGTGCACCCGCGCCTGGTGACCAGCCTGTCGAGCCGGCACATTGGCGTGGAGAGCATGGACAATGGCGCCGCCTGCCGCACCTACAACGTGCTGATGGGCGAAGGCCGCAAGGTCACGCTGGCCCTGATCCTCGAACGCACCGCTTGAATCGATACAACAGCGGTTCAACAGGCCCGCAAACGTTTCAATCCGGGTAAATATTGCGATTCTGCCCACAAGAGTACTAGCGGCGGATAGCACCGACGGATTATCATGAGGTGCCGCTCCCCGCCATGGCGCGCCGGGAGGGTCACCTGCAGCTGCGCTGCGACCGTCAGGAGAATCCCGTGGCCGAGAGCCGACTTGCAACCTTTGCCCCCTTCACCGCCCCGATGACGGGCGAGAAACCGTTTGAACTGCTCGGCCGTCCCGCCAAGTACACGGTGCTGTATTTTTACCCCAAGGACAATACCCCTGGCTGCACGACCGAGAGCATCGCCTTTCGCGAAGCGTATCCCGAGTTCCAGGCACTGGGCGCCGAGATCTACGGCTTGTCCCGCGATTCGCTGCGTTCGCACGAGAACTTCAAATCTAAGCTCGGCCTGCCGTTCGAGCTGATCTCGGACGCCGACGAGGCCGTGTGCACCCAGTTCGACGTCATGAAGATGAAGAACATGTATGGCAAGAAAGTGCGGGGGGTCGAGCGCAGTACGTTTGTCATTGACGCTCAAGGCCGATTGGTGAAAGAATGGCGTGGCGTGAAGGTCAGTGACCATGTGACTGAAGTGCTGGAATTTCTGAAGAGCCAGCCCTGACAATGGATGGCTCCAGTTTGTTCAACCTGCTGGATCGCTGCCACTTATTTTGAGTCGACCTGTAATTCAACCTGTCCTGCATCTGCACTACCCCCACCCGGTTGCCCGCCGGGCCGGCGCATTGTCCGGCTCGGCCGTGTTGCAACAGTTCAACCGCAACTCCCCTTTTCCCTGTTTAGTCGCGTCATCTCGTGCGCCAGCGCCATGTGGCCCGCGCGCGCACGGTCTTCCAGACTTTTTTTAGATTGAGAACCTGATGCCACTGCCAAAAATACCGAATGAACCAGCAACCATGCTGCTGGTCAAAGATTACCCTAAGGCCGAACCCGGTCGTTCGCCGGTGCGTTCGATCTCGGCCAAGCCCGATCCTGAAGTCGATGACCTGATCAGCGGTCAAGCCGTGCCAACGCCGAAGTCGCGCGCACGCCGCAAAGCCGAAGACACCCTCGCCGCCGCGCAAGCGCCCGTGCGTGCTGCCCCGGTTGCCGAAGCGAAGCCACAGGCTGCGCCCGAAGCTGCACCAAAATCTGCACCCCAAGCTGCACCTCAGGCAGCGAACGTTGCCCCGATTTCGGCCAAGCTGCGCGAGCAGGATGCCGAGCAACTCCATTCCACCAAACAGAAGCCTGTGGAAGCGGCAGTCAAGTCGTCCACCAGCCGCAAGGCCGACCGTTCGGGCCTGACCAAGGTGTTCGTGCTCGACACCAATGTGCTGATGCATGACCCAAGCTCGCTGTTCCGTTTCGAGGAACACGACGTCTATCTGCCGATGATGACGCTCGAGGAACTCGACAACCACAAAAAGGGCATGTCCGAAGTGGCGCGCAATGCACGCCAGGTGTCGCGCACGCTCGACGCCTTGATCGCCAACGTCGACGACGACGCGATCGAGTCCGGCATTCCGCTGTCCAAGCTGGGCAACAAGGATGCCAAGGGTCGCCTGCTGTTCCAGACCCGCCTGACCAGTGCGCCGCTGCCGGAAGGTCTGCCTGAAGGCAAAGCCGACAACCAGATCCTGGGCGTCGTGCGCGCACTCGAGCAGCAGCAGGCGGGCCGCGCGATCGTGCTGGTGTCGAAAGACATCAATATGCGCATCAAGGCGCGCGCCATCGGCTTGCCGGCTGAAGACTACTTCAACGACCACGTGCTGGAAGACAGCGACCTGCTGTACTCGGGCATCGTCCAGCTGCCGGACAATTTCTGGGACACGCACGGCAAGGACGTCGAATCGTGGCAGGAAAACAAGAACGGCAACTCGGCGACCTATTACCGCGTGACCGGTCCGTTGATTCCAACGCTGCTGGCGAACCAGTTCGTCTACATGGAGCCGAAAGATGGCCAGTCGCCGCTGTACGCTCAGGTCAAGCAGATCGACGGCAAGACCGCCGTGCTGCAAACCCTGCGCGACTATAGCCACAACAAGAACAATGTATGGGGCATCACGGCGCGCAACCGCGAGCAGAACTTCGCACTGAACCTGTTGATGAATCCGGAGTGCGACTTCGTCACGCTGCTGGGCCAAGCCGGTACCGGCAAGACCCTGCTGGCCCTGGCCGCCGGCCTGGCGCAAGTGCTCGAAACCAAGCTCTACAACGAGATCATCGTCACCCGCGTGACGGTGCCGGTCGGTGAAGACATCGGCTTCCTGCCAGGCACCGAGGAAGAAAAGATGTCGCCGTGGATGGGCGCATTCGACGACAACCTCGAAGTGCTGATGAAGTCCGACGGCGATGCCGGTGACTGGGGCCGTGCGGCAACGCAGGACCTGATCCGCTCGCGCATCAAGATCAAGTCGCTCAACTTCATGCGCGGCCGTACGTTCGTCAACAAGTTCCTCATCATCGACGAAGCGCAGAACCTGACGCCCAAGCAGATGAAGACGCTGGTCACGCGCGCCGGTCCTGGCACCAAGATCCTGTGCCTGGGTAATATCGCGCAGATCGACACGCCGTATCTCACCGAAGGCTCGAGCGGCCTGACCTATGTGGTCGACCGCTTCAAGGGCTGGAACCACGGTGGCCACGTCACGCTGGCACGCGGCGAACGCTCGCGCCTGGCCGATCACGCCAGCGACGTGCTGTAATTGTTGTGCCGTCTGCTGCGCGCAGACGCCGTCCCGAAACGCCCGCCCTCACCGGCGGGCGTTTTTTTTGGCGCAGTCAGCGCTAAATAGTGAAAAGTTGTGCAATGACGAGCATTACCCTGGTTCAACGCCTGCCCCCGGCGTCAGGCAGCAAACCGCGTCGAAAAAAAAAACGGCGCCAATGGCGCCGTTTTCCGTTGCGTTCACACCGCACTTACATGATCTTGGTGCCGATCCACCACGCCACCGCCGCCATGAAGGCCGACGCCGGAATCGTGAAGATCCATGCCCACACGATATTGCCCGCCACGCCCCAGCGCACGGCCGAGGTCTTGCGCGCGGCGCCCACGCCGACGATGGCGCCGGTGATCGTGTGCGTCGTCGAGACCGGAATGCCGAATGCGCTCGAGAGCAGCAGCGTGACCGCGCCGCCGGTTTCGGCGCAGAAACCGCCGACCGGCTTGAGCTTGGTGATTTTCTGGCCCATGGTCTTGACGATGCGCCAGCCGCCGAACAGCGTGCCGAACGCGATCGCCGCGTAACACGAGATGATGACCCAGGCCGGTGGATACTCGGCCGTCGCGCTCGTGTAGCCCGCAGCGATCAGGAGCATCCAGATGATACCCATCGTCTTTTGCGCGTCGTTGCCGCCGTGGCCCAGCGAATAGGCCGCGGCCGACACCAGCTGCAGCTTGCGGAACAGGTTGTCGACTTTTCTGGGCGTGGACTTCACGAAGATCCAGGCCACCATCAGCATGATGATCGAGCCCAGCACAAAGCCCAGCAGCGGTGCGACGACGATGAAGGCCACGGTCTTGATCAGGCCACCCGAGATCAGCGAGCCGGTGCCCGCCTTGGCCACGGCCGCGCCCACCAGGCCGCCGATCAGCGCGTGCGACGATGACGAGGGAATGCCGTAGTACCAGGTGATCACGTTCCAGGAGATCGCCCCGACCAGCGCGCCGAAGATCACGTAATGGTCGACCACGTGCGGGTCGATCGTGCCCTTGCCGATGGTTTGGGCGACCTTCATGTTGACCACGAAGATCGCGATGAAGTTGAAGAATGCCGCCATTGCGACGGCGTGCTGGGGTTTCAAAACCCCGGTCGAGACCACGGTGGCAATCGAGTTTGCCGAATCGTGAAAACCGTTCATGAAGTCGAATACCAGTGCCAGGAGCACGAGCATTCCCAGCACGTAGATGCTGATGTTGAGATTATCCATGGTTATGCAGGTCTGCGACGCTTACGCGTTTTCGACGATGATGCCTTCGATGATGTTGGCCACGTCTTCGCAGCGATCGGTGACCGTCTCGAGGATCTCGTAGATGGCCTTCATCTTGATCAGGTTGCGCACGTCCGGCTCGTCGCGGAACAGCTTGGACATCGCGGCGCGCATTACGTGGTCGGCGTCCGATTCCAGTCGGTCGATCTCTTCGCACAGCGCGACCATCTTGGCGGCATTGTCCATATTGTGCAGCAGCGAGACGGCTTCCTGCACCTTCAGGCAGCAGGCCAGGCACAGCTCGGCCAGGCGTTTGGCTTCCGGCGTCACGGCTTGCAGGTCGTACAGCGAAATCGTCTGGGCCGCGTCTTCCATCATGTCCAGGATGTCATCCATGCGCGTGATCAGCTTGTGGATGTCGTCACGGTCGATCGGCGTGATAAAGCTCTTGTGCAGCAGGTCCACCGTGGCATAGGTGATCTTGTCAGCCTGCTTTTCGATCGTCTCGATTGCATGGGTGCGGGTTTCGAGGTCGTCGAAATTGGTCATCAGGCTGACCATTTCCTGCGCGCCCTTCACGCACAAGGCGGCGTGCTGGTTGAAAAGATCGAAAAACTTGCCCTCGGTGGGCATGAAACGTCCAAACATAGATTCTCCGTATTGACTCTCTGGGATTACGCGGTCGCGCCGGGAATGCGGCCACGCGTAAAGGCGGCCATTAAAACATCAATGGCCGCCTCGGTGTTACTACAAATGGTTATTTAGTCACCTTGGTACACAGACAGGTTGCCGCTGTAATTGCCGAACTTGGTGTACTGGCCGATCCAGGTCAGGCGAATGGCGCCAATCGGACCGTTACGCTGTTTGCCGATGATGATTTCGGCCGTGCCCTTGTCGGGCGAATCGGGGTTGTAGACCTCGTCGCGGTACAGGAAGATGATGACGTCGGCATCCTGCTCGATTGCGCCGGATTCGCGCAAGTCGGACATCACGGGGCGCTTGTTCGGCCGTTGCTCCAGCGATCGGTTCAGCTGCGACAGCGCCACGACCGGGCACTGCAGCTCTTTGGCGAGGCCCTTGAGCGAGCGTGAAATTTCCGAGATTTCAGCGGTGCGGTTATCGCCCGGCTGGCTACCCTGCATCAGTTGCAGGTAGTCGACGATGATCAGGCCCAGCTTGCCGCACTGGCGCGCCAGGCGCCGCGCACGTGCGCGCATCTCGATCGGGTTCAGCGCCGGGGTTTCGTCGATGTACAGCTGGGCGTCGTTCATCTTCTGGATGGCGTGCGTCAGGCGCGGCCAATCCTCGTCGTTCAGGCGGCCCGTACGCAGGCGGTGCTGGTCAAGCTGGCCGACCGAACCCAGCATACGCATCGCCAGCTGGGTGCCGCCCATCTCCATCGAGAAGATCGCGACCGGCAAACCGGCCTCGATCGCGACGTTCTCGCCGATATTGACCGAGAACGCCGTCTTGCCCATCGACGGACGACCGGCGACGATGACGAGGTCGCCCGGCTGCAGGCCCGAGGTCATGCGGTCGAGGTCGATGAAGCCGGTCGGCACGCCGGTGATTTCGCCCTGGTTTTCGCGGCTGTAGAGCTCGTCGATGCGCTCGACGACTTGCGTCAGCAACGGCTGGATCGGATTCCAGCCCTGCTGGCCGCGCGAGCCGGATTCGGCAATGGCAAAGATCTTGGACTCGGCTTCGTCGAGCATCTGCTTGACCTCTTTGCCCTGCGGGTTGAACGCATTGCCCGAGATTTCATCGGCCACCGTGATCAGCTTGCGCAGGATGCCACGGTCACGCACGATCTCGGCATAGCGCCGGATATTCGCGGCGGACGGCGTGTTCTGCGCCATCGCGTTCAGGTATTGCAGGCCGCCCACGTCATCGGCCTTGCCGAGCTGGTTGCAGGCCTCGTAGACGGTGATCACGTCGGCCGGTTTGCCGCCGTTGATCAGGCGCACCATCTGTTCGAAGATGATGCGGTGGTCGTAGCGGTAGAAGTCTTCCGCGTTCATGAAGTCGGCGATACGGTCCCATGCGGCGTTATCGCGCAGCAGGCCGCCAATGACGGATTGCTCGGCTTCGATGGAGTGCGGGGGGATGCGCAGGGCGTCGAGTTGCGGATCTGGAGATGCTGCATTCATGGGCGGGATTATACCTTTTCCGGTCCTGCGACTGGCAATAATGGAAAGCCAAAAAGCAAAAAAGCCGGGCGAACCCGGCTTTTTCAGAACTGCGTGCTCAGCACATGTACAGCGTGTGCTTAGGCAGCTTCGCCCACAACAGCGACGGTGATTTCCGACACGACGTCGGTGTGCAGAGCGACTGCAACCGGGAATTCGCCGGTGGTTTTCAGCGGGCCGGTCGGCAGGCGCACTTGCGACTTCTCGACAGCGAAACCTTGCTTGGTCAGCGCTTCGGCGATGTCGAAGTTGGTGACCGAACCGAACAGACGGCCATCAACGCCGGCTTTCTGGCCGATGGTGACGGTCATGCCGCTCAGCTTGTCGCCTTCGGCCTGGGCAGCCGACAGCTTTTCAGCTGCTGCTTTTTCCAGTTCAGCGCGCTTGGCTTCGAACTCGGCGACGGCGCCGGCGGTAGCGCGGCGAGCCATCTTTTGTGGGATCAGGAAGTTACGTGCGTAACCGTCCTTGACCTTGACGACGTCGCCCAGGTTGCCGACGTTGACTACTTTTTCCAACAGAATGATTTGCATAGTGATCTCCAGATGTCTGACTGTCGTGACCGACGATTAACCGTGGTGCAGGTCGGTGTACGGCAGCAGCGCAAGGTAGCGTGCGCGCTTGATCGCGGTGTCGACCTGACGCTGGTAGTGCGCCTTGGTGCCGGTCAGACGTGCTGGCATGATCTTGCCGTTTTCCTGGACGAAGTCCTTCAGGGTGTCGACGTCCTTGTAGTCCACCTGCTCAACGCCAGCGGCGGTGAAGCGGCAGAATTTCTTGCGCTTGAACAGCGGGTTTTGCTGTTTGCGCTTCTCTTTGAGTTTCGCTTTGTTTTTGTCGAACTTTTTACCGAATGCCATTTGAGGCTCCTGTATCTAAATTGCCGGGTTAAGCGGCACTGAAATCAATGATGTGAAACACCAGGGCTTTGCTGTTGCGATTTTTCCGTGCAAGAAATCCGTTGAACCTGTAGCTGGCGCCCAATTCGGCGCTGGCAAACCTGCCCGAGATCTCGCCCGCGGCGAACGCAGGGACTTCGAACGCGACCGACCTTTCGACTCCCGCCTCTTCCTGTTGCGATTCGTGCATCAGGACGGCTGAAACGATTGGCACACCGGCCGGGGTGTAACGCAGTACGTCGCGCTCGGCGATGGTCGCCATGAGCTGGAGGTGGTTTGCGCTGTGCACCCGGTATTACTGGTTACTACGAATAACTGGGAAAAACTTAAGCAGCAGCAGGCGCTGGCGCAGCGGCTGGAGCGGCTGCTGGCGCAGCGGCTTCGGCACGGTGGCTCTTGGCTGCGTCTTCGCGCTGTACCGATTTCATCATCGGCGACGGTGCGGTTTCAGCTTTTTTCAGCTTGACGGTCAGGTGACGCAGAACCGCATCATTGAACTTGAATGCAGTTTCCAGCTCGACCAGGGTCTCGTTGTCGCATTCGATGTTCAGGCAGATGTAGTGTGCTTTTGGCAGCTTCTGGATCTGGTATGCCATCTGGCGGCGGCCCCAGTCTTCAACGCGATGGATGTTACCGCCGCGGCTGGTCACCGTGGTCTTGTAACGCTCGATCATCGCCGGGACTTGTTCGCTCTGGTCCGGATGGACGATAAACACGATTTCATAATGACGCATGCATTACTCCTTGAGGACGTTTAACAAATGCCCACCTCGGCGTCAAGACGAGTGTGGGAAGGGAAAGCCGGCAATTATAACCCGTCCTGGCGTTGATCGCAACTATCAGGACAGGTCTTCAGGACCGCCGCCTGTCACCCTATGATGGTCCATGCAGCGACCTTCGCCGTCAGTGTCCGCCGCACCAGAGCGTTGTTCAATCCAAATTTATTGAGGAGTTCCATGAAACGTCATCTCGCCTCTCTCGCCGTCGTTGCCGCACTGGCCATGTCGAGCGCAATTACCACGCCTGTGATCGCTGGTCCTGGAGTCACCACGACCTGGACGTATTATTCCGATGACACATACACTCAAGAAGTTGGCTGGAGGCAGTTTACCTGCCAGGGTCGCACGATCAAATCCGGCATCCAGACGCAGTATGTCGTGACCACCGCAGAAGACTTCTGCTAATCACCGGCGGTTGAGCAGCACGTAATTCACGCCAGTACACGCAGCCGCGACACCGATTTGCGCCTTTTTCAGGTGCTTGCCGTGATGTCGCGGCTTTTTTTGCGATTTTTTTTGGAATACACCTTGCGCGCAGCAGAATACTGTACAAAAATACAGGTTACTTACATAACCGGTTGCTGTAACACATTTATGCTAAAGCTCACTGCACGGCAAGAACAGATCCTGAACCTGATCAAGGAAGCGATCGAGAACACCGGTTTTCCCCCAACCCGGGCTGAAATCGCGTCCGAACTGGGTTTCCGCTCGGCCAATGCGGCTGAAGAACATCTGCAAGCACTGGCGCGCAAGGGCGCCATCGAAATTTCGCCTGGCACGTCGCGCGGCATTCGCCTGATCGGCGCGAGCGTCGAGGCGATCCCGATGCCGCCACCGTCGTTCATGTCGCTGCCACTGGTCGGGCGCGTCGCCGCAGGCAATCCGATCCTGGCCCAAGAGCACGTTGAAGCCACTTATAACGTCGATGCGGCCATGTTCGCGGCGCGCCCGGATTTTCTGCTGAAGGTCAAGGGCTGGTCGATGCGCGACGCCGGCATCATGGATGGTGACTTTTTGGCGGTCAAGAAAATCGACAGCGCCAAGAACGGGCAGATTGTGGTTGCGCGCCTGGGTGATGAAGTCACGGTCAAGCGCTATCGCAAGACGGGCGATTTGGTGGAGCTGCTGCCAGAAAACCCTGACTTCAACATCATTGCCGTCTCGCCGGACGAAGAGTTCGCGCTCGAAGGCCTGGCTGTCGGCTTGATGCGTAGCTGGAACTGATGTCATGGCGCCGGCCCCTCCGGCCGGCGCTTTCCCTACCCTCTTCGCTTATTTCGACGCCTTCTTCACTACCGCATTGTGCTGGTTGATGAACGCCTCGGTCGCACTGCGCCATGCCGCAAAATCCGCCAGGATCATCTTTGAACTGACCTTCGCGCCTTCCGCGATGTTCTGCCGCACCTGCTCCAGGTAGGCTGCTGACGCGTCCGCTTCCTGCTTGTTCATCAGCTTGGCGATATCGGCCGGAATCTTCTTCGTCAGCGGCGATTGCGCATTCAAATTGGTCACCATCTTGTTGTAGCAATCCTGCCAGCCCGTCACCAGCTTGTTGACGCGGTCAATTTCGTCGTTCACTTTCGACACCGCCGGAATGCGCGGCGACGGGCAGCGGTATTCGCCCGACTGCAGCTCGGCGCCATCGTAACCCTTGATCCAGTAGTCGATCTCGGCGCGCTTGGTGACGCGCTGCTCCATGACGACCAGCGATTGGGCTGCGACCTTGTTGCCCTTGGCCGCCGACTTTTCGAACAACGCCTTGGCCGCCGCCTCATCGACCACGCCCGCCTCGCCATACCAGTACATCTGGCCCAGTTGCTGCTGTGCTTGCGGATTACCGGCATTGGCCAGCTTGGTGTAGAGCTTAAGCGCGCCCGCGTAATCCTTCTTTTCGAACAGCGCATTGGCGTCGTCCAGCTCGCCCGCATAGGCGGTGCTGGCAATGCTCAGCGACAGGGTCAGGGACAAATAGAAGAAGAAACGTTTCATGGGCATCCGAAGAAAATGACAAGCTGACGATGGCGCATCATAGCCCCCTTTTACAGCGGGACTCAACCGTAAAAATGACAAGGCCGGCATGTCGCCGGCCTTCTTTGCATGGCTTTACGCCACGCGGTAACGCCGCGCGGTACGCCGTGCTTACGCGTCCAGCGCCTGGCGGAAGTCTTCGACCAGGTCGTCGGTGTCCTCGATACCCACCGACACGCGGATCAGTGACTCGGCAATGCCCATGCTGGCGCGGCGCTCGGGGCCCATTTCGAAGAAGATCGTGTGCGCCACCGGGATGACCAGCGTGCGGTTGTCGCCCAGGTTCGAGGCCGGAATCGCCAGCTGCAGGCGGTTGAGATAATCGAACGGATCGATGGCCTCGTGCAGCTCGAAACTGAGTAGCGAACCACCAGCGCGAAACAGCGACGCAACGATGTCATGCTGCGGGTGCGACGCCAGGCCCGGATAGTGGACCTTCGCCACGCGCTCGTCAGCCTCGAGCATCGTGGCCAGCGCCAGCGCATTGGCGCAGGTGCGGGTCATGCGCAGTGCCAGTGTTTCAGCACCGACGGCAATGTGATGCGCCGCTTCCGGTCCGAGCGAGGCGCCGAAGTCGCGCAGCGCTTTCGCGCGCAACTGCGCCATGCCCTGGGCCTGCGCCGGCTGCTTGCGAAAGTTCGGTGCGATGTTCGGGTAAGCGCTCCAGTCGAACAGACCGGTATCGGTCAGCGCGCCGCCCAGCGCAATGCCATGGCCGCCAATCGACTTGGTCAACGAATTGACGACCAGCCCGGCGCCCACGCTTTTCGGTCGGAACAGCCATGGCGAGGTCATGGTGTTGTCGACCACGTACAGGATGCCCCGCTCACGGCACAGCTCACCGATGCGGGCCAGGTCCGCCACTTGCGTGCGCGGATTGGCGATCGTCTCGACGAACACCATGCGCGTGTTCGGCGTCAATGCTGCTTCGACCTGTGCCACATCGGTCGCATCGACAAAGGCGACATCGACGCCCTGCCCCGCCACCGTCTGCCACAGGCTGTTGGTATTACCAAACAGGAAGCTCGACGAGACGATGGCGTCGCCTGCCTTGAGCAGCGCCTGGAACAGCGCGCCGATGGCCGCCATGCCGGTGCCGAAGCACAGCGTGGCGACGCCATCTTCCATCTTGCTGACCTTGTCCTCGAGCGCACTGATGGTTGGATTGCCCTGGCGACCGTAACGGAAGCCTGGCTCCTTGCCCTGGAACACCGACGCCAGCTGACGCGCATCCGTGTAGCCGAACGCGACCGACGTATGGATCGGCTTGTGCAGCGAACCGTGCTCGATCGGCTTGTGCCGGTCGTTGTGCAGGATCGTCGTGGTAAAGCCGTAGGATTTTTTCTCGCTCATGCTTACTCGGCGGCGACAGCAGGGTTCAGATTCAGTTGGGTACGGACCTGGTCTTCATCCTTGGCGGCAGGATTGTGACGCGCGGTTTCCTGGCGATCGAGGTATTCCGGGGTCACGTCGCCCGTCACATAGATACCGTCAAAGCACGACGCCTCGAAGTTCTTCAGAGCCGGATTGACGTCCGAAATCGAACGCTTGAGGGCGTCGATGTCCTGGTAGATCACGCGGTCGGCCGTGATTTCGCGGCAGACTTCTTCGGTCGTGCGGCCGTAGGCGATCAGCTCGTCGCGGGTCGGCATGTCGATGCCGTACACGTTCGGGTACAGCACCGGTGGCGCGGCCGACGCAAAGTACACCTTGCGCGCGCCCGCTTCACGGGCCATCTGCACGATCTCGCGGCTGGTGGTGCCGCGCACGATCGAGTCGTCGACCAGCAGCACGTTCTTGTCCTTGAATTCGGAAATGATCGCGTTGAGCTTCTGGCGCACCGATTTCTTGCGCATCCCCTGGCCCGGCATGATGAAGGTGCGGCCGATATAGCGGTTCTTGATGAAGCCTTCACGGTATTCGACGCCCAGTTTCAGTGCCAGCTGGATGGCGGCCGGACGCGACGAATCGGGAATCGGCATGACGACGTCGATGTCTTCGACCGGGATTTCACTGAGCACCTTGTCGGCCAGGTATTCACCCATGCGCAGGCGCGTGGCGTAGACGGAAGCGCCGTCGATCACCGAGTCCGGGCGGGC
Organism: Oxalobacteraceae sp. CFBP 13730; assembly: GCA_014841835.1. Classification (GTDB taxonomy): domain Bacteria; phylum Pseudomonadota; class Gammaproteobacteria; order Burkholderiales; family Burkholderiaceae_D; genus Telluria. Next base: position 336,438 of record JACYUQ010000003.1, read on the forward strand.
CAGGTAGACGAATTCGAACGCGCAAGGGTTGAGCGACGGGTTCTCGGCGCACTGGCGCTCGGACAGCTTGCCGTCATTGGTGATGAAGACCGCTTCGCCCGGTGCGATATCGCGCACGAAGCGGAAGCCCAGGCCTTCGAGGGCGACCGACTCGCTGGCCACCAGGTATTCGTTGCCGTTTTCGGTTTCGTTCACGCCCAGGCACAGTGGACGGATGCCGAACGGATCGCGGAAGGCCAGCATGCCGTGGCCGGCGATCTGTGCAACGACAGCGTAGGCGCCACGCACGCGGCGGTGCACGACAGCGACCGCTTTGAAGATCGCGTCGGCGTCGAGCGAGAAGCCATCGGCTGCTTCCTGGATTTCGTGGGCCAGCACGTTGAGCAGCACCTCGGAATCGGAATCGGTGTTGATGTGACGGCGGTCGTTGCGGAACAGCTCATCCCTGAGCTGCGCCTGGTTGGTCAGGTTGCCGTTGTGCGCGAGCGTGATGCCGAACGGCGCGTTGACGTAGAACGGTTGCGCCTCTTCTTCGCTCGACGAACCTGCGGTCGGGTAACGGCAGTGGCCGATTCCGGTGTTGCCTTGCAGCGAACGCATGTTCCGGGTACGGAAAACGTCACGTACCAGGCCGTTGGCCTTGAACATCGAGAACATGCTGCTGTGATTGGTCGCAATGCCCGCAGCGTCCTGGCCGCGGTGCTGCAGCAGCAGCAATGCATCGTACAGAAGCTGGTTGACGGGAGACTGCGAAACGACGCCGACGATGCCACACATGAGGTGCTCCTAAAAGCTTGGGTGCAAAATGACAGAAAACTGCAAATACAGCGACTACTGATTCAGTAATTAATATGCTCCGCGAAGGCAGCGGGCAAGAATGGTTTGACAGTGCGCGCGCCGGTCTCGGCGATGGGCGACAACAGCGCGTCGCGCCAGAACGCCTGCTGCGGAATCGCCGTCATCCCGCACAATATGACGCCAGCCAGCACGATCACAATGCCCCGCGCCAAACCGAACAGGCCGCCCAGGCCCCGGTCCGCCAGCGACAGGCCGGTGGCGGCAACCACCGCACCGATCGCCATCGACAGCAGGCCCATCAGGATTCGTACGCCCAGGAACAGCACGATGAAGGCCGCCATCAGGCGCGCGCTCCCGCCCGGGATGACCTCAGGCAGCAAGGGCGCGAGCTGGGCGCCATAGACGTTGGCCACCACGAAGGCGACAACCCAGCCCACCAGCGACAGGATTTCCTTCACCAGGCCGCGCAGCGTGCTGATCACGACGGAGGCGATCAGCACGAACAGCACCAGGTAATCGAACATCGTCACGCGGCAGCGAGGATCAGAGTGGCACCATCGAGCCGGACAGACCGATGCCGCTCAGTTTGGCGCGCACTTTCTCTGCTTCTTCCTTGCTGAACGGGCCGACCCGCACGCGGATCAGTTCGCCAGACTTCTGGGTGAACGAGGCAACGCCGGCAGCGCGCAGGCGGCTTTGCAGCTCGGTGACTTTTTCCTGGCTGGCCAGCGCGGCAACCTGCACCACGAAGCGTGGCGCCGGACCTTCGGCCTTGACCGTTTTCGGCTCGGGCTTGGCGGCTGGCTTGTCTTCGAGGATCGCGATGGCGCGCGCGGCGTCGTCAGGACGGGCCGGCTTGGCGACGTGCTCGGCTTTCGGATGCGACTCGGCGGCTTTCTCGGCGACCTTGACCGGCTTTTTCTCGGGCTCGGGCTTTTTTTCGGGTTCTGGCTTGCGCTCGGCCTTGACGGGTTCGGGCTTCGTCACCGGCTTGGCTTCGGGTTCGGCCTTTGGCTTGGCTTCAGGCTTCGGCTTGACGGTTTCGACCGGCTTGGCTGGCTCGAGCATGCGCATCGGTGGCACCTCGCTGGCGGTTGGCGCTGCGGCCACGGCGACCGGCGGCGTGCGCGTGCCAGCCGGCGGCGCCGGAACGGCCTCGATGATTTCTTCGTCGCTGTCGACGCTGGCCGTTGGCGCGACCTGCTCGGACGGGACCGGCAGCGGCGCTGCCTTGTCTTTGTCAGGGATGTGGATCGCGATGTCGGTGGCCAGCGGCTTGGGCTCGGAATCGAGCAGCATCGGCAAGGCCACGACGGCCGCCAGAACCAGCGCAATGGCGCCGACCAGGCGGCGGCGCGCGCGTTTTTTCTCGGGCAGGATCGGATCGCCACGGCTCGAGCGGCGACCGCCCTCACCGGCCGAGCTGGCGCGCTTGGAGCGTGCGCGCTCGGTGTAGGCGGCCTCGTCGTCCTTGACGAAGTGACCGCTGTCGCGAACAGTTTCTTGCTTGTTTTTAGTGCCGAACGAGAACAAGCCCATGCGATTGAGGTATCAGTGTAGTGAGGATTTACGGGCCGCCATCACGCCGGCAACCGTGTAGAACGAACCAAAGACCACAATTCTATCATTCTCCTCAACCCGGCTCAGCGCATTCGCGTAAGCGTCGGCGGGCGAATCGAAGACAGTCACCGAAAAATCGCCCGCTTTCGCGCCCGCTGGCTTCAATTGGGCGATCTTGTCGGCCAGTGCCGCAGGGTCGGCCGAGCGCGGCGAATCGAGGCGCGTGACGCACCAGTGATCGATGATTGATGCCATCGGTGCGATGACGGCGTCGATGTCCTTGTCGTCCATGATGCCGAACACCGCGTACGTGAAACGGTGGAAACCCATATTGCCGAGGTTTTGCGCGAGCGTCGCGGCGGCGTGCGGATTGTGGGCCACGTCCAGGACCTGGGTCGGCCGGCCAGCCAGCACCTGGAAGCGACCCGGCAGCTCGACCATTGCGAGGCCGGCGCGGGTTTCCTGGGCGCCGCACGGCAAGGTCATGCGCAGCGCCTCGAGGGCAGCCAGTGCAGCGGACGCATTGAGCAACTGGTTGGCGCCGCGCAGGGCAGGATAGGCCAGCGAGTTGCGGCGGCCAGTGCGGCCGGCAAAGCTCCACTGCTGCTGGTCGCCCTGGTAGTTGAAGTCGCGGCCGAGCAGCCACAGGTCGGCGCCGATGCTGGTCGCATGGTCGATCAGCGACTGGGGCGGCACCGGGTCACTGCAGATGGCGGTTTTGCCCGCGCGGAAAATGCCGGCTTTTTCGAAGCCGATTTTTTCCCGTGTGTCGCCCAGATAGGCTGTGTGGTCGATGTCGATGCTCGTGACGATCGACACGTCGGCATCGATCACGTTGACGGCATCGAGTCGCCCGCCCAGGCCGACTTCGAGGATGGCGACGTCGATCTCGCTCGTCGACAGCAGGTGCGCAATGGCCAGCGTCGTGAATTCGAAGTACGTGAGGTCGGTATCCCCGCGCGCGGCTTCGACGGCGTTGAAGGCGGCGATCAAGACATCATCGGATGCCATCTCACCATTGATGCGGGCACGCTCGTTGAAGTCAAGAAAGTGCGGCTTGATGTAGAGACCGACACGGTAGCCCGACTGCAGCAGGACCGACTCGAGCATCGCGCAGGTCGAGCCCTTGCCGTTGGTGCCGGCCACCATGATCACGGGGCATGAAAACGCCAGCTGCAGGCGTTCCTTGACGGCGCGAACGCGGTCCAGGCCCATGTCGATATGGGTTTCGGCATGACGCGATTCGAGCAGCGCCAGCCAGTCGGGCAAGGTAGTCGGAAGTGGGGACATGGTGCTCAGAAAAGAGAAAATCGGCGGGCAGTGCGGGAAAAGTTAAGGGCGGCCGCGGGGGCCGCCGTCTGGCATGCCCGCGCCGGTCGCCCCTGGCGATCATGTTCGCGGGTTGCCCTCGCGGCGGCCTGTGAATCGATCAGGCCAGGACTTCGGTCGCCTGGTTTTGCAGCAGGGCCAGCAGACGTGCAATTTCTTCGCGCATCTTGCGACGGTCGACGATCATGTCGACGGCGCCCTTCTGGACCAGGAACTCGGCGCGCTGGAAGCCTTCCGGCAGTTTCTCACGCACCGTGTTCTCGATAACGCGCGGGCCGGCAAAGCCGATCAGGGCCTTCGGCTCGGCGATGACGACGTCGCCCATGAACGCGAACGAGGCCGAGACACCGCCCATCGTCGGGTCGGTCAGCACGCTGATGAACGGCAGCTTCTTCTCGGATAGCTTGGTCAGCATCGCGGTGGTCTTGGCCATCTGCATCAGCGACAGCAAACCCTCTTGCATGCGCGCGCCGCCAGTGGCGGTAATGCAAATGAATGGCACCTTCTGCTCGAGCGCAATCTGCGCGCCGCGCACGAAACGCTCACCGACCACCGAGCCCATCGAGCCGCCCATGAATTCGAATTCGAAACATGCCACAACGACCGGCAAGCTCATGATCGAACCACCCTGGACGATCAGCGCATCGGTCTCGCCGGTGGCTTCCATCGCGGCCTTGAGGCGGTCCGGATACTTCTTGCTGTCCTTGAACTTCAAGGTATCGACTGGCAAGGTCTCCTGGCCAATGTCGTAGCGACCGCCTTCATCGAGCAGCGCATCCAGACGCGCGCGGGCGCGAATGCGCATGTGATGCGAGCACTTCGGACACACGTGCAGGTTGGACTCGATATCCGCCCGGTACAGCACCGACTCGCACGAAGGACACTTGACCCAGAGGCCCTCGGGCATGGTCTTGCGGTTAGCGGCATCGGAGCGCTGGATCCGAGGGGGCAGCAGTTTTTCCAACCAACTCATATTCTCTCCTTTGCGGCAAATCTTACAGTGGGGCGTAGTGTAGCCGCTCGGAGGCAGCTTGTCGAATCGTAGCAAGCCACCAATATTGCCAACAAGACATCTCCCATCACCCCGCAGCTGGACCGGTGGCGACCACCATCAACAATGAGGGTCAGAGTCGAATTGTTTGACAACTTTCGATAATTTCCCAATAAATAGCACCGATCCTCGGCTGAATTCATGCCGCAACAGATCCTCTTTGCAATATTGGGGACAGAGTCACATGGATCAGCTAGATAATCAATTTCTCAACAATTAGGGTCAGAGTAGATTTATTGGGCAATTCCTCAAAGTTGTCAAACAATTCGACTCTGACCCTAATTTATTTACACGGCAATCTTGGGCAATTATTTTGCTGGTGACGCGATTTCGTTGACGGTGTATTCGATACCGCCGAGGCGGGCGGCGACTACGTTGTATATCCATGCGCTGAGCATCCCGGACAGGTACATGATGACGATATACGCAACGGTCACCATAACGACCATGCCAACACCTATGGACGGCATATCCAAGCCCGTCAGGAAGGCGAGGAGGACGATCGCCAGGATAGGCAGCGAGATCACGAAATAAATTGCCGCCAGCATTTTTCCACATTGAGCCACTGCAATATGCTTGACACGCTTTTTCATCGAACACTCCTTCAGGTTGACCTACGAAGAGATCAATTTACTGAAGGAAAATGAAAAAGCTTCATGCTTTCTCAACTGGCAGGATGGATGTGCCGATGCGACGGTAAAAAACCCATCGGCGATAAGCATCGCTGACCGGCTATCCAAGGATTCATCCGGCAATCGCCAAAAGTTGTCAAACAATTCGACTCTGACCCTAATTGGATTGCAATAATCCACAGGCAATCGTAATGAGGGTCGGAGTCGAATTAAGTGACAACATTTTCCGAAGAAATTGCTCAATAATTCAACTCTGACCCTAATCAGGCTTGCGCTGGCGAATTAGCGGGCGTCGAGGGCGGTGCGGATGGTGGCGGTGAAGGCGCGGACGGCGTAGACGGCCTGGTCTGGCGGGCTGTTTTCGATTTCCTGGATGATGCGGCTGCCGATCACGACGGCGTCGGCCACTTCGGCGACGGCTCTCGCCGTGGCGCCGTCGCGGATGCCGAAGCCCACGCCGATCGGCAGCTTGACGTGCTCGCGGATCGCGGCCACGCGGCGGGCGACGTCGGCGGTGTCGATGGTGCCGGCGCCCGTCACGCCTTTCAGCGAAACGTAGTAGCTGAAGCCGCCACCGTACTGGGCCACTTGCTTGACGCGCTCCGTGGTCGACGTCGGCGCAAGCAGGAAGATCAGGTCCAGGCCGTTGTCACGCATTTCGGTTGCGAACGCGGCGCATTCCTCGGGCGGGTAGTCGACGACGATGGCGCCGTCGGCACCGGCTTCTTTTGCGCAGCGGATGAATTCGGTCTGGCCGATGCGTTCGATCGGATTCGCGTAGCCCATCAGGACAACCGGCGTGTCGGGGTCGTTCTTGCGGAATTCGCGCACGAAGCCGAACACGTCTTTCAGGCCGACATTGAATTTCAATGCGCGCTCGCAGGCACGCTGGATGACCGGGCCTTCGGCCATCGGGTCCGAAAATGGCACGCCCAGTTCGAGGACGTTGGCGCCGCCCTCCACCAGTGCGTGCATCAGCGGGACGGTCAGTTCAGGGCCCGGGTCACCCGCGGTGATGAAGGTAACGAGCGCGGTCTTGTTGTCCGCTTTAAGTGCGGTAAAAGTCTGTTCGATGCGGGACATGCTGGGTTCCTCTGGTAATCGGAAAAGGCGACTGCCCCGGCTGGCCGGGGCAGGATGGCATGGTTGACGCCGGCATCAGCCGAAATCAAGCCCCATCCGCTGCGCCACCGTGTGCATGTCCTTGTCGCCGCGGCCCGACAGATTGACCAGGATGATCTGGTCCTTCGGCAGCGTTGCCGCCAGCTTCACCGCGTACGCGATGGCGTGCGACGATTCCAGCGCCGGGATGATGCCTTCGATGCGGCAGCAGTCGTGGAAGGCCTGCAGCGCCTCGTCGTCCGTGATCGACACGTACTCGGCGCGCAGCGTGTCCTTCAGCCACGCGTGTTCCGGCCCGACGCCCGGATAATCCAGGCCCGCCGACACCGAATGCGTCTCGATGATCTGCCCGTTCTCGTCCTGCAGCAGATAGGTTCGGTTACCATGCAACACACCCGGCAGGCCGGAGGTCAGCGAGGCCGAGTGCTTGCCCGAATCCAGGCCCTCCCCTGCCGCCTCGACACCCACCAGCTTGACGCCCGGCTCGCCGATATACGGATAGAAGATGCCCATCGCGTTCGAGCCGCCACCGATGCAGGCGAGGACGTAGTCGGGCTGGCGTCCCGTCATCGCAGGCATCTGCACGCGGCACTCTTCGCCGATCACCGCCTGGAAGTCGCGCACCATCATCGGATACGGGTGCGGGCCGGCCACGGTGCCGATGATATAGAACGTGTTTTCGATGTTCGTGACCCAGTCGCGCATCGCTTCGTTGAGCGCATCCTTGAGCGTTTTGGAGCCCGATTCCACCGGCACCACGGTCGCGCCCAGGAGCTTCATGCGGTACACGTTCTGCGCCTGGCGCTTGACGTCTTCGCTGCCCATGTAGATCACGCATTCCAGGCCGAAGCGCGCGCAGATGGTGGCCGTGGCCACGCCGTGCTGCCCGGCGCCGGTTTCGGCGATGATGCGCGGCTTGCCCATGCGCCGCGCCAGCAGCGCCTGGCCGATCACGTTGTTGATCTTGTGCGCGCCGGTGTGGTTCAGGTCTTCGCGCTTGAGGTAGATCTGCGCGCCGCCCGCCATCTCGGACCAGCGCCGCGCGTGGTACACGGGCGACGGCCGGCCGACGAAGTGGGCCAGCTCGTAGCGGTACTCTTCGAGGAATTCCTGGTCTTGCGCGTACTTTGCGTAGGCTTCGCTCAGCTCGGCCAGTGCGTGCGTCAGCGTCTCGGCGACGAACGAGCCGCCGTAAGGGCCAAAGTGCCCTTGCGCGTTTGGCAGGGCGTAATCAGGGGTCTTGAACAGCGGCGCGGCGTTAGGCGCTGCCTTGAATGGGATGTTCTGCATGGTATGTCTCGCTATGAATAGTGGCATCGGCTGCCCGCACGGCCGCGACAAACGCGGCCATCTTGCGGGCGTCCTTGATACCTTTTGCGGCTTCGACACCACTGCTGATGTCGACGGCAAAAGGCCGAACGCGTACGACACCGTCAGTGGTGTTGTGTACGTTCAAGCCACCACTCAAAACGACCCGAGGCGCGAGCTCTTTTGGGATGAGAGACCAATCGAAGACCTTTCCTGCGCCGCCATAAGCGTCCACGTAAGTGTCAAGCAGAAGGCTTGAGAACCATGGACTGGCGGTGCGGTATGCAAGCTCACATTCTAGCAGCGTGCCAGGGATCGTGTCAGGCTTGACCCGAAACGCGCGCATGAACGGGCGCTGGACGGCCGCCGCAATCGCCGCGCACTGCTCGACCGTCTCATCGCCATGGAACTGAATCAGTGCGAGCGGCATCGCCGCCGCGACTTCCTGCACCTCGGCGAGCGTCGGATTGACGAACAGCGCGACGCCGCTGACAAACGGCGGCAAGCCGGCACACAGGGCGCCCGCGCGCGCCGGCGTCACGTAGCGTGGGCTCTTCGGATAGAACACGAAGCCCAGCGCATCGGCGCCCACGGCGACAGCGGCGCTCAGGTCTTCTTCGCGGGTGATGCCGCAGATTTTGATACGGGTGCGTTGCATGAGAGTCCTTACAACCAGGGCAGCGGCGCGACCGCTTCCTGCGGCAGCTTCCAGCATGGATCGTACTCGATCTTGGCAAAATACAGGCCGTCAGGCATGAAGGTCGGCGCGGCCACGTCGCGCGAGCGGCTTTCGAGCACCTCGTGCATCCAGTCCGGCTCTTGCCGTCCCAGCCCGACATACACGAGCGAGCCGACGATATTGCGCACCATGTGATGCAGGAAGGCGCTGGCGCGCAGCGTGAAGACGATGATATCGCCATGACGCTCGATGCGCACTTCGTGCATGTCCTTGACCGGGGTCTTGGCCTGGCAGCTCGAGGCGCGAAACGCCGAGAAGTCGTGCGTGCCGATCAGGTGGCGCGCGGCGTCGACCATGCGCTCGACATCGAGCGGCCGGAACATCCAGCCGGCGCGGTTCGACAGCAGCGCCGATGGCGTGGGATGGTTGTACAGCACATAGTGATAGGTGCGCGAGCGGGCCGAGAAGCGGGCGTGGAATTCCAGCCCGTCCTCGCCCAGAGGCACCTCTTTCGCCCAGCGTACGACAATCGAATCGGGCAGGAAGGTGTTCACGCCGCGCACCCAGGCTTGCGTCGGGCGCACCAGATCGGTGTCGAAATGGACCACCTGCTCGATCGCGTGCACGCCGGTATCGGTACGGCCGGCACACGTGGTGGCCAGCGGCGTGCAGGCGAACTTCTCGAGCGCCATCTCAAGACGGTCCTGGACCGTATTGCGTTCCGGCTGTTTTTGGTAGCCGTTCCAACCGGTGCCGATATACTGGACACCCAGAACAATCCGCGTCACGCCAGCAGCTCTCGCATCGCGCTGGCACGGCCAACCTGCTCGGTGCTGCCGCCCTTGATGACTTCATCGAGCAGTTCGCGTGCGCCTTCCTTGTCGCCGATTTCCTGGTAGGCCACGGCCAGATCGAGCTTGGTTTCCATTTCCATGTGCTCGGGCGAGAGCGGCGCCGGGGCTGGCGCCGTGTCATCGACCGGATCAGCATCGAACGCCGCTGGCGGCGGCGCATCGGCCGTGGCCGACGCCGGAAGATCCAGGTCGAAGTCGAGCGTGTCGAGCGAGTTGCGCTGCAGCGTTGGTTCATCGCTGACCGGCCGCGCCGACAATTCTTCGGGCGCCGGCACCGGCGCCGGGGTGTCCGGCAGGTCGAACATGTCGAACGGATCGTCCTGGCGCGCCGCGAAGTCTTTCGGCTCGGCGCCGCCGGAAGCACGCGGCTCGGCCGGCAGGCCGAAGTCCATCGCGTCCAGGTCGAACAGCGGATCTTCGGACACATTCGCGTTCGAAGTCCCGCGCACGGCAGGCAGCGGATCATTCACGGGCGCTGGCGTGGCCGGCGTGACCGGTGCACCGAAGTCCATCGAATCCAGATCGAACAGCGGATCGCTCGGCGCTGCGGCGGCGGGCGCCGGCTGCGCCGGGCTGGCCGGCAGCGACGGCAAGCCGTCGAAGTCCCTGGCCAGGCCGGCCATGTCCACCGGCGTGGCCTGCACTTGCGGCTGCGGCGTCAGGTCAAGCGAGAAGTCGTCGCGCAGATCAGCCGGGGTGGCCGGGGTGGCCGGGGTGGCCGGGGTGGCTGCAGCGGCCTGCCCGGCAGGCGGCGCATCGAAGTCCATGTCGAATTCGAGGTCGTTGACGTCGGTCGACAGTGTCGACGCGGGCGTGGCCGCCGCTGCCGGCGGCAGCATGTCGAAGTCGAGGTCAGGCACGGCAGTCGCGTCCGGGTCGGGCCGGGTCGTGGTCGCCGGCGTCGGGGTCTCATCGTGCGTGACCGGCTCGAAAGCCAGTCCACCCAGGTCGAAGTCGAGCGTGTTGTCATCAAGGCGTGGCGCTGGCACCGGTTCGGCATGCGGCGCTGCGGTGTGATCAGCATCGTCCTTCGACAGCGAGAACGCCGACGCAGCGGCGACAGCACCGGCAGCGGTTGCGCCAGCGACGACGCCCGCGCTGGTGCCCGCATTGGTACCCGACATCGCGGAAGGCTCGTCAGCACGCAGCGCATCCTGGTATTGCTGCGACAGGATCGCCTGCTGGCTGCGCTCCTGCGCCGACGGCGTTGGCGCAGGAGCCGGCGCGGCGTTCGCGTACAGCGGATTCTGCGGGTCGAGGCCCAGGCCCAGCGCCGCGGCGTGTGCCCAGTCGTCGCCCTGGCCGTTCGTGAGCGCATGCAGCTCGCGCGCCTGCACCTCGAAAGCGCGGGCGTCCTTGCGCGTGGCGTAGATCTCGAGCAGCTTCAAGCGCACCGGATGACGGTCCGGGTGTGTGCGCAGCGCTTCCTTCAGGATTTCCTCGGCCTGCGCGTCGCGGCCGTAGGCGATGTACACGTCGGCTTCGGCAACCGGGTCGACTTCATTGGTATCGAGCTGGCTGGCCGATGGCGCGAAGCTGGAGTTGAAGACGCTGTTGTTGGTGTCGACGCTCTGGCCGCCGCTTTCGGCAAACAGCGACTGCGCGCTTGCGCCCTGCCCGCCCAGCACCGACGGTTCGGTCGGCGCCGGCGCCACCGGCTTCGCATTGCGCTTGTGGCGCTGCGCGATGCCGAACAGGATCAAGAGCAGCACCAGCAGCGCTGCGGCGATGTAGAGCATATTGTCCAATAGTGTGTCGACCAGGCCTTTTTCCGGTTCCGGTTCGGGAACCGGTTTTTTCAGACGTGGATGCGTGACCGGTTTGGCCGGCGTCGCCACGACGGGCGCCGCTGCAGCCTGCTCGGCTTCCGCGCCGGCGCGGCTTGGCACCGTCATCAGGTTTTCCAGTTCGCCGACGTTCTTTTCGAGCTGCTTGACGCGGGCCTCGGCCTGTTCGAGTTCGCGCTGCTTGGCCAGCGTGTCTTCGACGCTGGCGGTGCCGTCCTGGGGCGCGGCGCCCGTGCCCGGCGTGGCCTTCGACAGGCGCAGCTTGTCCTGCGCTTCGTTGGCGGCGGTCGGCTGTTCTTCCACCCGCGCGGTCACGCGCCCGGTGGCGCTCTGGCCGCCCTGCGGCGCGCTGGCCGGGGTACTGGCAGCGACCTGGCCGGCGAGCTTGTTGCGGTAGGCGTCAAAGTCCGCTGCATGTGCGACGACCACGCCGCGTGCTTCGCTCTGGCTCGCGCCGCCACGCAGCGCGTCGCTATCGGGCACGCTCAGGATCTGGCCCGACTTCAGGCGGTTCATATTGTTGCCGATGAAGGCGTCGGGATTGGCGCGGTACAGCGCCACCAGCATCATGTCGAGCGAAATCTGGGCCGGCTTCACGCGGGTGGCGATGCCACTGAGCGTATCGCCGCGCCTTACGCGGTAGGTGCTTTCTGCGGCGGTATCGCGCTGCGCCGCCTGGCGCTGGGCGCCTTCGCGTGCGGCGGCAATCCGCGAGCGTTCGGCTGTATCAGTTGGTGCAGCAGCAGCAGCAGGCGCCGCGGCCGCTGGTTGCGACGCGGCGCGCGGCGCCGGGCTGCCGGCCACCTGCGCCGGCTGCGTCGTGCGCAGTTCGGGCGGATCGAGCAGGAACGTGTACTCGCGCACCAGGCGCCCGTTATTCCAGGTCAGCTCGAGCAGCATGTCGACGAACGGTTCGTTCAGCGGCTGGCTGGACTCGACGCGGATCACCTGGCGGCCACCGCGCTGCTCGACGGCGAAACGCAGCGACAGCAGCGCCGGATTGAAGTCGATGTTCGCGCTGCGGAAGGCTTCGGGCGTGGCCAGCTTGACGGCCATGCTGGCCGGGTCTTCCCCGGCGCTGGTCGTCAGTACGATTTCGGCGCGCAGTGGCTGGCCAAGTGCCGACAACACGGTCAATTTTCCAAGCCCGGCCGCACTGGCGGCGGAAGTGACGAACACTGCGCTGGCGATCGCTGCAGTGAGGGTTTTCAACGCAGGTGCCATGAGCTGAGATTGTTCCGAAAAATGCATAGTGAGCAGCGAGTTAGTTGGCCGAGGGAAAGACGGTTTCCCGGAGTCTCAACATAACATCATGCTCTAGGGCACGCAAGCGATGCGCACGTTTACAGCAGGAGGAACGGGGTGTTTTGTGGCCTGTGAGACATGCCTTTACGGGGTTCGATAACCACCAGACATGGTAGTTGCAAGGAATGCAACCGGCGATGACGAACTGGAAATAACGGGCCGGCCGCGAGGCAGGCGGCCCGTTCTACAGCGCTTTTAACGCTCCAGCACGATGCGCAGCATGCGGCGTAGCGGCTCGGCCGCGCCCCACAGCAGCTGGTCGCCGACCGTGAACGCCGACAGGTAATCGTCACCCATCGACATCTTGCGCAGCCGGCCCACCGGGATGGTCAGCCCGCCCGTAACGGCGGCCGGCGACAGGTCGCGCATCGATGCTTCGCGGTTGTTCGGCACGACCTTCGTCCACGCGTTGTGCGAAGCGATGATGTCGCTGATCTCGTCCAGCGGCACGTCCCTCGTCAGCTTGATCGTCAGTGCCTGCGAGTGGCAGCGCATCGCGCCAATGCGCACGCACAGGCCATCGACGGGAATAGGTTTCGCATCGAAGCCCGCACCGCGACCGAGGATCTTGTTGGTCTCGGCGCCGGCCTTCCACTCTTCTTTCGACTGGCCGTTGCCCAGGTCCTTGTCGATCCACGGGATCAGGTTGCCGGCCAGCGGCACGCCGAACTGCTTGGTTTCGTCGCTTGACAGACCATGCTGGGTGGCCAGCACGGTGCGGTCGATTTCCAGGATGGCCGATGCAGGGTTGTCCAGCAGCGGCTTGATCGCGCTGTTGATGGTGCCGAACTGCGTGAGCAGTTCGCGCATGTGCTGCGCACCGCCGCCCGATGCCGCCTGGTAGGTCATCGACGTCATCCACTCGACCAGGCCTGCCTCGAACAGGCCGCCCAGGCCGATCAGCATGCACGACACGGTGCAGTTGCCACCAATGTAGTTCTTGACGCCGCGCGACAGCGCTGCGTCGATCACGGCGCGGTTGACAGGGTCGAGCACGATGACCGCATCGTCGTTCATGCGCAGCGTGGACGCAGCGTCGATCCAGTAGCCGTTCCAGCCGGCCGCGCGCAGTTGCGGGAACACTTCGCTCGTGTAGTCGCCGCCCTGGCAGGAAATGATGATCTCGCATTTGGAGAGCTCGGCGATGTCGCTCGCGCTCTTCAGGGTGGTTTCATTCTTCGCCATCGCCGGCGCGGCGCCGCCCGGATTCGACGTCGTGAAGAACACCGGCTCGATGTGGTCGAAATCGCCCTCTTCCTGCATGCGCTGCATCAGGACCGAGCCAACCATGCCGCGCCAACCTACCAGACCAACTAATTTCATCGTCTTCTTTCAGTGTGATTACAGTGTTATCCGAGCGCCGCGACGACCGCGTTGCCCATCTCTTCGGTGCCCACGCGGGTGGACCCTGATTCATGAATGTCCGGTGTGCGCAGGCCCTGGGCCAGCACGCGCTTGACGGCGTTGTCGATGCGGTCTGCCTGCTCCGTCAGGCCAAAGGTAAAGCGCAGCATCATCGCGGCCGACAGGATCGTCGCCAGCGGATTGGCCACGCCCTGCCCAGCGATGTCCGGCGCCGAGCCGTGCGACGGCTCGTACAGGCCCTTGTTGTTCGCGTCGAGCGAGGCCGATGGCAGCATGCCGATCGAGCCGGTCAGCATCGCGGCCGCGTCCGACAGGATATCGCCGAACATATTGCCGGTGACGAGCACATCGAATTTTTTCGGCGCCCGCACCAGTTGCATGGCGGCGTTATCGACGTACATGTGATCGAGTTCGACGCCGGCGTATTCCTTGTGGACGTCGGTGACGATATCGCGCCAGAACTGACCTGTTTCGAGCACGTTGGCCTTGTCGACGCTGGTCACGCGCTTGTCGCGTTTCAGCGCGGCCTGGAACGCCACGTGGGCGATGCGGCGGATTTCGCCTTCGGCGTAGCGCATCGTGTCGAAGCCTTCGCGCTGGCCTTTGAACGGCCCGTCCGGGCATTCGCGCACACCGCGCGGCTTGCCAAAGTAGATGTCGCCCGTCAGTTCGCGGATGATCAGGATATCCAGGCCCGACACCACTTCGGGCTTGAGGGTCGAGGCGCCAGCCAGTTCCGGATACAGGATCGCCGGGCGCAGGTTGGCGAACAGGCCCAGTTCGCGGCGCAGGCCGAGAATCGCCTGTTCGGGGCGCAGCGCGCGCTCGAGCGTGTCGTATTTGTAATCGCCCACGGCGCCGAACAGCACCGCGTCGGCATCCTTGGCCAGCTTGAGCGTGCTATCGGGCAGCGGGTGGCCGTGCGCGGCGTAGCCGGCACCGCCTACTTCTGCGGTGTTCATCTCGAAGCGCTCACCGAGCGCGTTCAATACCTTGACCGCCTGGGCGGTGATCTCGGGGCCGATGCCGTCACCCGGCAGGATCGCAATCTTCATGCTCGTCTTTCTTGTCTTGGTTTCTTGTCCTGGCGCCGCGATCAGATCGCGTTGGCCAGCCACGGCTGGGCCGCGAGATGGCGTTGTTCGAACGCGCGGATGTCGCCCGCATGGCGCAGCGTCAGGCCGATGTCGTCCAGGCCATTCAACAGGCAGTACTTGCGAAAGTCGTCGATGGCAAAGCCGAACGACAGGCTGCCGTCATGCGTGCCGATGCGCTGCTGTTCGAGGTCGATCGTCAGCTGGAAGCCCGGCTGGTGCTCGACTGCCTGGAACAGCGCCTCGACTTCGTCTTCGGTCAATGCGATCGGCAACAGGCCAATCTTGAAGCAGTTGTTGAAGAAGATGTCGGCAAAACTCGGCGCGACGACGGCGCGAAAACCGAACTGCTGCAGCGCCCACGGCGCGTGCTCGCGCGACGAGCCGCAGCCGAAGTTCTTGCGCGTCAGCAGAATCGAGGCGCCCGCAAACTGCGGCTGGTTCAGCACGAAGTCGGGATTGAGCGGCCGCGCGCTGTTGTCCTGCCCCGGCTCGCCGTGGTCCAGGTAACGCCATTCGTCGAACAGGTTCGGGCCGAAGCCGGTGCGCCGGATCGATTTGAGGAACTGCTTCGGGATGATGGCGTCGGTGTCGACGTTGGCGCGGTCGAGCGGCGCCACCAGGCCTTCGTGTACGGTGAACTTATCCATCTTGGTGGCCTTATTTGCCGCCGGCGCCGGTGACGACCTGGCCGACTTTCGAGACATCGCGGCCGATGCCCGACACGGTGTTGCAGCCGGCCAGCAGGATGGCGACGAGGGAGAGTGCGAGAGCTTTTTTCATGATGTCCTGAACGAGAAAATGGTCGTGGAATTGGTCGTGGAATCGATCGCAATACGCCTTAACGCATCAGAGCGCGCGTACGTCGACAAAGTGCCCCGCAATCCCTGCGGCGGCGGCCATTGCGGGCGATACCAGGTGCGTGCGGCCACCCTGGCCCTGGCG
The DNA here is from genome assembly GCA_014841835.1 of Oxalobacteraceae sp. CFBP 13730. GTDB lineage: Bacteria > Pseudomonadota > Gammaproteobacteria > Burkholderiales > Burkholderiaceae_D > Telluria. Next base: position 352,267 of record JACYUQ010000003.1, read on the forward strand.
GCCTTCGAAGTTGCGGTTCGACGTCGACGCGCAGCGTTCGCCCGGTTCCAGACGGTCGGCGTTCATCGCCAGACACATCGAGCAACCCGGCTCGCGCCATTCGAAGCCGGCGGCCAGGAAGATCTGGTCGAGGCCTTCGCGCTCGGCCTGTTCCTTGACCAAACCGGACCCCGGCACGACCATCGCCAGCTTGACGTTGGGCGCGCGCTGGCGGCCGCGCACGACATCGGCCGCGGCGCGCAGGTCTTCGATGCGCGAGTTGGTGCACGAACCGATGAACACCTTGTCGATCGCCACTTCGTCGATCGGCGTGCCCGCCGCCAGGTCCATGTAGACCAGCGCTTTTTCGATGGCGCCGCGGCGCACCGGATCGTGTTCGTCGAGCGGATCGGGCACGCGGCCGTCGATCGCGATCACCATCTCGGGCGAGGTGCCCCAGGTGACCTGCGGCTGGATGTCGTGCGCGTCGAGTTCGACAACCGTGTCGAACGCAGCGCCGTCGTCGCTATGCAGCGTGCGCCAGTAGGCCACGGCCTGCTCCCATTGATCGGCTGTGGGCGACAGCGGCCGGTCCTTGACGTAGGCGATCGTGGTGTCGTCGACCGCCACCATGCCGGCGCGCGCGCCCGCTTCGATCGCCATATTACAGACCGTCATGCGGCCTTCCATCGACAGCGCGCGGATCGTGGAACCGCCGAATTCGATCGCATAACCAGTGCCGCCGGCCGTGCCGATGCGGCCGATCACGGCCAGCACGATGTCCTTGGCCGTCACGCCCGGGCGCAAATCGCCCTCGACCCTGACCAGCATCGCTTTGGATTTTTTGGCCAGCAGCGTTTGCGTGGCCAGCACGTGCTCGACTTCCGACGTGCCGATGCCGTGGGCCAGGCAGCCAAAGGCGCCGTGGGTCGACGTGTGCGAATCGCCGCAGACGACCGTCATGCCGGGCAGCGTGGCGCCCTGCTCCGGCCCGATCACGTGCACGATGCCCTGGCGCAGGTCGTTCATGTTGAAGTACGTGAGACCGAAGGCTTTGGCATTGGCATCGAGCGTTTCGACCTGCAGGCGCGACGTGGGGTCGGCGATGCCCTGGGCGCGGTCGGTGGTGGGCACGTTGTGGTCGGCCACGGCCAGCGTGCTCGATGTCCGCCATAGTCCGCGGCCAGCGTCGCGCAGGCCATCGAAGGCTTGCGGGCTGGTCACTTCGTGTACCAGGTGCCGGTCGATATACAGGACGGTGGTGCCATCGGCGTCGGCACGCACGACATGGGAATCCCAGAGTTTGTCGTAGAGCGTTTTTTGCATGGTCAGTCCATTGATGCGGTGTGAGGGCGCACAGGGGGCGCGCGCGGTCGCCGGGACAGGGTGCCCGGCAGCCGGGTTTTCGATTATGCCATAGTTGTGCTGTGGTGCACCATGCCGGGGCAGCGCATGTTTATGCCAAGGACCTTAACATGTGGCAAATTAAGTTTGCAAGGGGTTTGCCATGCACAAATAAAAAAAGCCCGGATCAGTGACCCGGGCTTTTCCCTGCGCTTTTGCCGGCGCGCGGCATTGGCGTTGCTTTATGCTGCTTTACGCTGCCAGGCGCACGCTGCTGCGGCAGCCGTCCATCAGGAACGACAGGCCCACAACCAGCACCAGTTCACCTTCGGCCGAACGCGCCGTGCCGGTGATGCCTTCGACCGAGAGTGCGGTCATCGGCTTGATCACCAGGTCGGCCGTGCCATCGACCGCTTCCATCGCCAGGATGTACGGTTGTGGTGCGTTGATGACGATGCCGACCTTTTCGGAACCGGCCTCGTAGCCCAGCGCCAGCGCCAGCGAGCGCACCGGCAGCGGACGGCCCTGGTCTTTCAGCACCGGGGCGCCGCCGACACAGGCGAATTCGTCCGGCAGCTCGACGACGCGCTCGACGACCGCCATCGGCAGCGCCAGTTGCGCGCCCGACGTCGACACCAGCATCGTCGGCACGATCGACAGCTCGATCGGCAGGCGGATTGCAAAGCGCGTGCCCTTGCCCATCTGCGATTCGATGCGGATGGCGCCGCGGTTCTTCTCCACCGCCGTCTTGACCACGTCCATGCCCACGCCGCGGCCGGAAACCGAGGAAGCGACTTCCTTGGTCGAGAAGCCCGGCAGGAACACCAGCTGGTAAGCGTCTTCGTCGCTCTGCGCGCCGTTTTCGCCGATCAGGCCCTTGTCCATGGCGATCTTGCGCAGGCGGGTCGGGTCCATGCCCTTGCCGTCATCCTGCAGCACGATCATGACGCTGTTGGCTTCCTGCCAGGCTTTCAGCAGGATGAAGGCCTTGGCCGGCTTGCCGTTGGCGACGCGGTCGGCAGGCGACTCGACACCGTGGTCCAGGGCGTTGCGCAGCATGTGCACCAGCGGATCGTACAGGCTGTCCACGACGACGCGGTCGACTTCGGTCTCGGCGCCTTCGATGGTCAGTTCGACGTCCTTGCCCAAGTCTTTCGCCAGCTCGCGCACCAGGCGCGGGAATTTCTGGAACAGGCGGCCCACCGGCTGCATGCGGGTTGCCAGTGTGGCGCGCTGCAGTTCGGCCGAATAGCGCGACGCGCGTTCGAGCGTTTCGGCCAGCGTGGCGATCAGCGTCGCAGCCTGGCCTTCGAACTTGAACTGCTGCAAGCGTTCGAGTAACACGGCGGCCTGGTTTGCGGCCTGGACCGATTCACCGGCCACTTCGAGCAGCGCATCGAGCTTGACCGCATCGATGCGGATGCTTTCGTCCTTGGCCGGCGCGTTGGCGACCGGCTTGGCGTCGTTGCGGCGTTCGGTGCCGTCCCAGCCTTTGCCACCGGGCGCGGGAGCGGTCGTGGTGGCGACTGCCGTTGACGGGGTGGCGGCTGCGGGGGCGGCTTGTGCAACCGCAGGTGCTGCGGTGGTTACGGGCGCAGCAACTGCGGTAACAACGGCTGGTGCGCCGGCGATGGCATTGGCGGCCGGGACCACGGTGTTGTACATGCCGACCCAGTCCAGGCCATCGTCGCCGACGACCGGTGCGACAGCTGCCGTAACTGCAACCGGCGCAGCTGCGACCGGCGCTGGCACCACCGATGCGGCGACTGGCGCCGGCGCGCTGTTGCCTTTGCCTTCGATCGCGTCCATCAGGATGCGTTCGAGGTCGGCCGGCATCTGCGCCAGGCCTTCCGGCGGCGTGCCGTTGTTCAGGTCACCCAGCTGGTCGGCCACGAAGCCCGAGGCCTGCAGCGCTGCTTCGATCGCGATCGGCGTGACCGGCGCGGCACCGGTGCGCAGCGCATCGAACAGGTTTTCGGTCAGGTGACAGGCCGCGACGAGTGCAGGCAGGCCCATGAAACCGGCGCCGCCCTTGATCGTGTGGAACGACCGGAACACCGCGTTCAGGGTTTCCTTGTTGTCGGGATCGCGTTCGAGGCGCAGCAGGTGCTCTTCAACATTGACCGCCAGATCCATCGCCTCGACGACGAAATCCTTCAGCATATCGTCCATTAGAATCCCAGATCGGCAAGAAGATCGTCAACGTTGTCCTGGTTCAGCGCCGCTTGCGGCACTGACGGGCCTTGCATCAGTGGTTCCGGTACTGCCTGCTTCTGCGCCAGCTTTTCCTTGAGGTCAGGCGGTGCGTTGTCGCGCAGCAGCTGAGCCAGCTCGCCCTCGACGGCTTGCGTGATCTTGACCACTTTCTTGATCAGCTGGCCGGTGATGTCCTGGAAGTCCTGGGCCATCATGATTTCGAGCAGGCGCGCTTTTTCGGCTTCGGTGGCCGCCGTCACGTTGGTAGCGAACTGGCGCGAATCGCCGGCCAGTGCCTTGAATTCGTCCAGGCTCAGCTTGCCATCGAACAGATCGCCCCAGCGCAGTTCCATATCCTTCGACTGCTTCGACAGCACGTCCTGGGCCGGCATGCCTTCGTCGAGCGTGTTCAGGACCTTGTTGGCAGCCTGTTCGGTCAGCGTGGCGACGTACTCGAGACGGTCCTGGGCATCGACGATCTGTGACGACGCTTCATTGAGCGCTTTGTCGTAGCCCAGTTCGCGCAGCGAATCGTGCAGCAGGCGCACGATGCCGCCGAGGCGCTCGAACATGCCGCCGTTTTCAGTACCCTCTTCGCCGGCAGCCGGGGCCGTGGCGGTGGTTGCCGCTGCAGCGGGTGCGGCGGCTGGTACGGCTGCCGGTGCTGCGGATACGGCGGTGGCCGATACCTGGTCGAACAGCGAATCGAGATCGTCCTCATCGTTGCTGGCAGCGGCCGCGGGGGCAGGCGCTGCAGCAGGGGAAGTAGCAGGACTTGGCGAGGCGCTGGTGCGCTGCGCCGCCACTTCCTCGAATAGTGCGTCGAAATCGTCAGCGGCGTTGGTCATAATCCCTGCTTCTCCATAATATAAATTCGCAATCAGCTCTGCAATACTGGGGGTGTTGCGTCCATCGTGCCGGTCATCTCCGGGTCCATCGATGGGACTAGTGTTGCCTGCGAGTGTATCAGCGTGGTTGCCGTAGGTAAATCTAAGAGAAGGCAATGCAACAAAATGGGCATGAAAACTTAGTTCCACGACAATTAAAACGTGCAATTCCTGATCGTTTTTATATGCTTGGTGTTGTATTTTGTGATCGCGCTGTTGTTTTCCGTGAGAAAGTGTCGCATCGGGACGGTTACCTGACGTTTGAGCAAGCTCAACACTTTGCATTTTCAACACCCGCCATTCGGCATACAGTTGTAAGAATGGAGAGGCCCTGAGGAGAATCATCATGTACCGAAAAATTCTGATCACAACTGACGGGTCGGCCGTCTCGCAGCACACCGCCTGCGCCGGCGTCAAGTTTGCCCAGCAGTTGGGCGCTGAAGTGCTGGCCCTGTTCGTCGCCCCCGAATACCAGTACCCGGTGTACGTCGAAATCATCCCGCCCTCCTACCCGAGCGAAGAAGAATACGTGGCCCAGATGCGCCGGATGGGCGAGGAATACATGGGCAGGATCACGCGCTCATGCGCCAGCGCCAATCTCGCGCACCAATGTCTGACGGCATTTTCCGATACGGCGGCGCTCAAGATCGTCGAGGTCGCCGAAGAGCATGGTTGCGACCTGATTTTCATGGGCTCGCACGGTCGCAGCGGCTGGAACCAGCTGTTGCTGGGCAGTGTCACGAACAAGGTGTTGTCGCATACCGCCAAGCCGGTGCTCGTGCACCGCCTGATTGCCGAACCCGCCGTCTGAACCGGACGCGACCGGTCATCACTCCGCACAAAAGAGCACCAGGGCAACCCGCAGTGTTGATAGCAGGACTTGCCCCGATAAACCGTGTTTAATTGAACAACGGTTTTCGGGGTAGGAAAACTCTTAATGTGTGAGGAATCGAAATGGTCAGAATTGTCATCGCCGATGATCACACGATCATGCGCGAAGGTCTCAAACGTATCCTGGAGGGCGCCGAAGAAGTTGACATTGTCGGCGAAGCAACCAATGGGTTCGAAGTGCTGGCCCTGGTACGCCAGGGCGGCTTCGATTTGCTGCTGCTCGACTTGTCGATGCCCGGGCGCAGCGGTGTCGACCTGATCCGGCAGGTGCGCAGCGAGGCGCCCAAGCTGGCCATCCTGATTCTGACGATGCACGAAGAAGAGCAGTACGCGGTGCGCGCGATCCGGGCTGGCGCCCAAGGCTACCTTACGAAGGAGAGCGCAGGCACGCAGCTGGTGGGCGCCATTCGCAAGGTCGCTTCCGGACGTCCCTATATCAGTACGGAAGTGGCAGAGCAATTGGCCCTCAACATCATGGCCCCCAGCGAGCAATTGCTCCACAAGCAGTTATCTGACCGTGAATTTGAAGTATTTTCCCATCTCGTCGGTGGGAAATCGATTACAGAAATCGCCAATGGTCTGCATCTCTCGGTCAAGACGGTCAGCACCCACAAAACCCGCATCATGCAGAAAATGGGGATGAGTTCGCTCTCAGAAATGGTCCAGTACGCTGTCGCGCACCGCCTGCTTTCGCCAATGAAAGCATGAACACGGCATATGCCGGTCCCCTGCGATCATCGCCGTGCGATGTTGCACAACAACTGCCTAGTTGGATACGTTTGTCCAGGAACAAGGTTCTGAACTTCCTGTTTACCCTCTCCACCAGTCGGGCAACACCCCTGGATAGTAGGAGTATTCCTACAACCCTACCATCTGTCCTACCTACATATTCAGGCAACGCTGATAGTCGTGCCGGGCTCGTGTTGGCATACTGAATTCACCGTTTCGACTTGCTCGCGATCCAAGTCACGGCGTCAGCCGCTAGCAATCAATGGCATGGCAGATGTGCGTCACCATCGGCTCTGCCGCCGGGGTCGCCTCAAACCCTGAGTTTCTTACCGGAGAAGAGCATGCAGTCTCAGCCACCGTCAGAACAACGCAACGCCACCCAGCCGACCCTGCATTCCCCGATGGAGGCCGGTCGCCAGCGCCAGGGACGACTCTGGTCCAATCTCAAGGAAGTCTGCGACCTGCTGCGCATCCAGGCCAGTGTCTCGGTAAGCTCCGAAGAATTGTTGTTCCAGCACGTCCAGTTCAAGACCGGCCAGCGCGTCCACACGATCGGGCAGGCCTTCGACACCCTGTACATCGTCAACTCGGGCTTTCTCAAGACCGTGCTGATCGACGAGTTCGGCAACGAGCAGGTGCTGAGCTTTCCAATGAAGGGCGACATGCTCGGCGTCGATGGCATCCACACGCGCCACTATGCGTCCGAGGCGGTGGCCCTGTCCGACTGCGATCTGATCCTGCTGCCGTTCAAGAAACTGACCGCGCTGGGCCGCGTGCACAACGAGCTCGAGAACATGATGTACGGCGTGATGAGCCGCGAGCTGGTGCGTGAACAAACGATGATCGGCATGCTCGGCGCCCTGTCGGCCGAGGCGCGGGTGGCACGCTTTCTCGTCTCGCTGGCCGACCGCTTCGCTGCGATGGGCTACTCGAGCAAGCTGTTCAACCTGCGCATGACCCGCCACGAGATCGGCAGCTACCTGGGTCTCACGCTGGAAACCGTCAGCCGTACGCTGTCGGCCTTCAACGAGATCGGCATGATCACCGTCGACCAGCGCACGATCGGCATCAAGGACGCCGAATCGCTCAAGACGCTGCGCCGCCTGCCACCATCGCGTGCACGCATCAAGGCCAGCGCCAAGCAAAAGGCCGAGCTCGACCAATCGGGCGACGATCAGGTGCTGGCCACCGCTTGAACCGCGTTCGCAGTGCGACCAGCGCCCGCCAGAGATGGCGGGCGTTGTCATTTGATACGTACTGTCCTGCTTACTCTTGCTTGTCGAGCGTCAGCACGCCGTCGCTGACGCGCACGCGGTCACCGTTGCGGTAGCCCGGATTGTTGGCAAACTCCAGCACCTGCGTGGTGTCGGTTGTATTCATGCGCACCGTCACGCGGAAGTACTGGCGCGCGGTGGCGTCGCTGGCCAATGGCCGTGGATTGGGCAGGGCGCCCTGCACGGTTTCCACTTTCTCGATGATGCCGCAACTGGTGCAGTAGCGGGCCACGCGCGGGCGTTCGGTCGTGCGCGGTGCCGGTGGTGGCGCCGCGCCGGGCGCTGCCGCGACGATGCGCGCATCCTTGGTCGCCAGCTGGCGCGTGTCGTCCGCGGGCTGCGCCACGTCGCTGCGCACGAGCGACTCGCGCAGCACGCTGGTGGCGACCTCGTTCCCCATGCGCAGCTCGGCAGTCACGCGGCTGTCGGCCTTCAGGCGGTCACGCGTGCCAATCACGTACGAGCCCGTGTACTGGCCGGGTTCGACTTCGGTCAGGTGCAACGACCGGTTCGCGCCATCGAGGTTGATGGTGGCGCTCCCGCCCGGGGTGCCGTACAAGTCGAACTGCAGGCGGACGCCCTGGTCGAGACGCGCGACTTCTTCGACGTTGAAACCATTGATTGCCGGCGTGGCCGTGCGGCTTTGCGGCGCAGGCTGGGCCAGGGCGGTGCCGCTGGCAGTCAACAGTACCGTGGCGGGCGCCATGGCGGCGGCGATGGTGCACATCATGAGGCGTAGTTTCATTGGCGTTCTCCTGGCATCGGCTGAGTCATGTCCGACCTTATCGCGACCGCAGCGCCGGGTCGGTACGCTGACGTACGAAGCCGCTAGCCGACGCCGTGCACCATGTCGCCCGAGGTCACGTAAATGCGGTCGCCCGGCCCCGGCTTGACCGCATGACCGCCCGTGAACGCGCCGAACGATGGCAGCAGCAGGCCCTGCGTACCCACGACAAAGCACGGCAGGCGCAGCGCATCGAAGCGCGTGGCCAGTACGTACACCGGATGCACGTGGCCGGCCAGGCCATAGCCCGCCGCATCGACGCCCGGATGGTGGCAGAACGCAAACGGGCCGATCGCATGCGGCTCGTCGACCAGCTCGATGCCCAACGCATCGGACGGATCACCCGCGTGCAGGTCGTGATTGCCGCGCACGAGCGTCAAGGCCAGGTCGGGATGGCGCCCGCGCCAGGCCAGCATCGCCAGCTGGGTTGAGCTGGCATGAGCCGCGCGCGCATGCAGAAAGTCGCCAAGAAACGCAACGTGGCGCGCATCGTGCTGTGCGACCAGCGCGTCCAGGCCGGCCAGGTTTTCCGAGGTCGTCCCGCGTGGCACCGGCACGCCCAGGGAACGAAACGCCGCTGCCTTGCCAAAGTGGATGTCGGCGACAATCAGCATGCGCCGGGCTGGCCAGAACACGGCCTTTTCGGGCAGCAGAAGCAGCGTCTCGCCCGCCACCTGGATGGTTGCATGGGTCATGCCGCCGCTTTCTCGAGTTCGCGCACCATGCGCGCGACGCGGTCGCTCAGTTTTTCGGTACTCACCTTTTCGCGGAAGCGCTCGACCATCAGCGCAAACCCGAACGGCGTGGCGCGCTTGACATCGCGGTAGGCCACGCGACGCGCGTGCAACTCAAGCAGCGTGTCGCGCAGACGCGTCAGCTCCAGCTCCTGCTCCATCACTTCGCGCTCGGCTTGCGTGAGCAGCAGATTGCCGGCGTCGTGCTTGCGAAACACCTCGAAGAACAGCGACGACGACGCCTGCAACTGCCGGTTCGATTTTGGCTGGCCCGGATAGCCCTGGAACACGAGCCCCGCGATGCGCGCGACTTCGCGAAAGCGCTGCTGCGACAGCTGCGTGGCATTCAGGCTGTCGATGACGTCTTCGAGCAGGCGCTCGGTGTCGAACAGGGACACCCCCGCCCCGGTGGACGCGTCGAACATGCCTGCCCAGTCCACCGGCTCGGGCGACATCAGCTCGAAGCCATAGTCGTTGATCGCGATCGAGAACGTGATCGGCTGCACACGCCCGACGCGAAACGCCATCAGCGAGGCCAGCCCCATGTGCACCGAACGCCCGGCGAACGGGTACACGAACAGGTGATACCCTTCGCGGCTTTTCATCGATTCGAGCACCAGCGTTTCGCTGGTGGGCAGCGCCGACCAGCGCTGCTGGATCTCGATCAGCGGCGCCAGCGCCCGCATCTCGGGACCGTCGAACACGCCCGCATCGGCCAGCCGGAGTTCTTCCAGCGCCGCGTGCGCCAGCTCGTTCGACATCGGCATCTTGGCGCCCTGCCAGCGTGCGATGGCACCGCGCGTGCCGGTGGCGCGCCGCACGAACGCCGTCAGCTCATGGACGCGCACGAATTCGAGGATGCGCCCGCCGAACAGGAAACGATCGCCGGGTTTCAGGCGCGAGATGAACGATTCCTCGACGCTGCCGATGCGCCCGCCCGACATGTACTTCACCTGGATCGTCGCATCGGACATGATGGTGCCGATGCTCATGCGGTGCCGGCGGCCGATGGCGGCATCGGGCACGCGGTAGACGCCCTCCTCGTCCGGCAGCACACGCCGGTATTCGGGATACACGGTCAGGCTCTGGCCACCGCGCGCGACAAAGTCGAGCGCCCACTGCCATTCTTCCAGCGTCAGGTGCCGGTACGACCAGGCCTGACGCACCTCGTCATACAGTTCGTCGGCGCGAAAGCCGCCACCCAGCGCCACCGTCACGATGTGCTGGACCAGCACGTCGAACGGCTTGTTGGGCACATAACGCCCCTCGATGCGGCGCGCCGCCACCGCCTTGCGCGCGCCCGCAGCCTCGAGCAATTCGAGGCTGTTGGTCGGCACCAGCGTCACGCGCGAGACGCGCCCCGGCGCATGGCCGCTGCGCCCCGCCCGTTGCAGCAGGCGCGCCACGCCCTTGGCACTACCGATCTGCAGCACGCGCTCGACCGGCAAAAAGTCCACGCCCAGATCCAGGCTCGCGGTGCAGATGACGGCCTTGAGGATGCCGCTCTTCAGGCCCAATTCAACCCACTCGCGCACCTCGCGATCGAGCGAGCCATGGTGCAGCGCGATGACGCCGGCCCAGTCGGGCCGCGCCTCGAGGATGTTCTGGTACCAGATCTCGGACTGCGAGCGGGTGTTGGTAAACACGAGCGTCGCCTCGTGTTTTTCGATCTCGTCGATCACGGGCTGCAGCATCTGCAGGCCCAGGTGGCCGCCCCAGGGAAAGCGCGAGACATTCTCGGGGATCAGGGAGTCGACGACGATCTTCTTGCGGGTATCGCCTTCGACAAGTACACCGGCGTCGGAGCCAAGCAGCACCTGGCGTGCCAGGTCGAGGTTGCCCATCGTCGCCGACACGCCCCAGACCAGGAGTTCGGGCCGCCAGCGCCGCAGCCGCGCCAGCGCCAGCTGCACCTGCACACCGCGCTTGCTGCCCATCAGCTCATGCCACTCGTCGACGATGATCATATCAAGGTTGCGGAATTGCTCGAGCGCTGCCGCATTGCTGATCATGAGCGTCAGGCTTTCGGGCGTCGTCACCAGGGTGGCCGGCATGCTGCGCGTCTGGCGCGCCCGCTCGCTGGCTTTCGTGTCGCCGGTGCGCGCGCCGATGCGCCACTCGGGCATCAACTCGGCGGCGGAATCTTCGAGCGCGCGCTGGGTATCGGCCGCCAGCGCCCGCATCGGCGTGATCCACAGGACGCGCAAGCCGGCCTTGTTGCGGCCGGACGCGAGGCCCGCGCGCTGCAACGCCGCGAACCAGACGGCAAAGGTCTTGCCGGCGCCGGTGTTCGCATGCAGCAGGCCCGATTCGCCTTTCAGCGCCGCTTTCCAGACATTGCGCTGGAACGGGAACACTGTCCAGCCACGCCCGGCGAACCATGCGTCGACGCGATCCTTGACTTCATTGCGACTCATGCGGTGGCCGCCTCCAGCAAACCCTTCAACGTGTCGAGCGTATCGGCTTCCTCGACCGGTTTGTCGGTGCGCCGACGCAGGATGCGGGGAAAGCGCACGGCAATGCCGGCCTTGTGGCGCGGCGAGAGCGCGATGCCCTCGAAGCCGATCTCGAACACCATCGTCGGCTTCACCGACCGCACCGGCCCGAACTTCTCGATGGTCGTGCGCCGGATGACGTTATCGACCTGCCCGATCTCGGCATCGGTCAGGCCCGAATACGCTTTCGCAAACGGCACTAGCTTGCGCTCGTCGCCCTCCCCGTCCCATACGGCGAACGTGTAGTCGGTGTACAGCGACGCGCGCCGCCCGCTGCCCGGCTGCGCATACAGCAGCACTGCATCGATGGCGTACGGATCGATTTTCCACTTCCACCAGATGCCGACATCCTTCGTGCGTCCAACGCCATACTGCGCCGTGCGCGCCTTGAGCATCATGCCCTCGACGCTGCGCGCACGCGAGCCGGCGCGCAGCTCGGCCAGCGCTTCCCAGCTGTCGGCTTCGACCACCGGCGACAGCCGCAACTGGCGCTGGTCGAGCTTGGCCACTTCGACTTCGAGCAATGCGCGCCGCTCGTGCTGCGACAGGCCGCGCAGGTCGACGCCGTCGAGTTCGAGCAGGTCGTAGCAGCACAGCACCGCCGGCAGTTCGGCCAGCAGTTTGGCGGACAAGGTCTTGCGGCCGATGCGCTTTTGCAGATCGGCGAACGGCGACGGCATCGCCGCATCGGACTGCCAGATCAGCACTTCACCATCGAGCACCATGCCGTCCGGCAGACGCGCCGCGGCCAGTTCAGGGAACCGCTCGGTAATCAGGTCTTCGCCGCGTGACCACAGGAAACTCTGGCCGTCACGCCGCACGAGTTGCGCGCGGATGCCGTCGTACTTCCATTCGACGATCCAGTCAGACGGCTCGCCCAGCGTGGCCGGTTCGGCCGCCAGCTGGTGCGACAGGAAGAACGGATACGGCTGGCCACCGCGCAGCTTGTGTTCTTCGGCCGACTGCTCGGCGATCAGTTGCAGAAAGCCCGCCGCCGTCGGTTTCACGCGGCCATCGGTCCAGCCCATCAGGCGCTGGGCGATGAGTTTGCTGTCCACCGCCGCAATCGCCGCCAGCGCACGCGTAACGAGCAGGCGCGACACGCCGACACGGAACCCGCCGCCAATCAGCTTGACGAGCAGGAAGCGCTCGCGCCAATCAAGTTCGTTCCAGTAGCCGAACAGCGCCTCGCGGATGCGGCCCGGATCGGCGCCGCGCAACGGGCCGATGCGCTGTTCCATCCACTCGGCCAGGCCAATGTCAGAGCGTTCGGTCGGTGGCGGCAGGATGTGCGCGATGGTTTCGGCGAAGTCGCCCACGGCGGCATACGACTCGTCGAACAGCCACTCGTCCAGCACGGCGTACTCGATCGCGTACTGGCGCAGCAGTTTGGTCGGCACCGCCTGACGCGGCTTGCCACCGGCCAGGAAGTACACGGCCCACGCGGCGTTCTCGGGCGCGGCATTGGAAAAATACGCCTGCAGTGCGTCGAGCTTGCGGGTGGTCGACGTGGTTTCGTCGAGGTCGGCGTACAGGCGGGCGAATTCACGCATCGGCCGCTCCCGCCGGCTTTTCGGACGCAGCCGGTTCCTCGGGCGCAGCCGATTCCTTTGGTACGCCATCCGATGCGGCCTCGCCTGCCTCCTCGTCGCCATACTCAGTCTCGAAGCCGGACGCCTCCAGTCCGTTCTGGTTCAACCAGCGCACCAGCGTGGGAATCGAGCCGTGCGTGACAATCACACGCTCGGCCTCGGTGGCCTTGATGGCGCTCATCAAGCCAGGCCAGTCGGCATGGTCGGACAGCACGAAGCCGCGATCGACGCCGCGCCGGCGGCGCGCGCCGCGCAGCAGCATCCAGCCGCTGGCGAAGGCATCGCTGTAGTCGCCGAAGCGCTTCATCCAGGTGGAGCCACTGGCAGACGGCGGCGCGATCACCATCGCGCGGCGCAGCAGTGCCTTCTCGACCTCGGTCACCAGCACGGTTGGTGGAATGTCGACACCTTCGGCGCGGTACGCCCGGTTGAGCGGCTCGACCGACCCGTGGCAGACAATCGTGCCGATGCTCGCATCAAGCCCGGCCAGGATGCGCTGCGCCTTGCCGAACGAATACGCAAACACGACGCTGCAACGGCCCTCATCGGCGTTCTTGCGCCACCAGGCATTGATCTCTGCCATCAGCTCGGCCTCGGGCTGCCAGCGGTAGATTGGCAAGCCGAAAGTGGATTCGGTGATGAACGTATCACAGCGCACCGGTTCGAACGGCGCGCAAGTCTTGTCCGGCTCGACCTTGTAGTCGCCCGATGCGACCCAGACTTCACCGCCAACCTCCATGCGCACCTGCGCCGAGCCCAGCACGTGGCCGGCCGGATGCAGCGAAATCTTGACGCCGTTGTGGGTGACCGACTGGCCGTATTCCATCGCATCGACCGTGATGTCGCCCAAGCGCGACTTGAGTACGCCGATACCGGGCGCCGCAGCCAGGTAGTGGCCGTGACCGACGCGGGCATGGTCGCCATGCGCGTGCGTGATCACGGCGCGCGGCACCGGACGCCATGGATCGATATAGAAATCACCCGGTACGCAGTACAGGCCCTCCTTGCGGACAACGACCATGTCTCCCATGGCCATCCTTACGCCGGGGTGAGGAAGTCGACCATGAAGGTCCGGCTTTCTCCGTCGGCAAAATCGAGCGTGATCTGGTCGCCGGCAATGGCAGTGACGGCACCTTCGCCATACTTGGCCGAACAGGCGCGCGCGCCGACGATGAACTTGGGCGCCGGTGCTACGGCGACCGGCTCATGGTCGAACTCGTCGTCACGGATCTCGATGCCTTCGGTCAGTGACAGCTCGGGTGGATTGAGGCAGTTGTCGCACTTGCAGCAGTGTTGAAAGCCTGCCACTTTGTCGTCGAAATAGTCGAGGATCAGTTTCCAGCGGCAATAACCGCTGACGGCGTAGCCCACCATCTGTTCAAGCGCGTGCTTGTCGTGTTCCTGCTTCTGGATGTAGATTGCGGCCAGCTTGTCGAAAATGCCGGGCTTCGGCTCGGCGCTGGCGGCAGTGTATTCGAGCTTGCGGTTCTGGCGAATCAGCTTGGCATCCTTGAGCAGCTTGATGCAGACCTTGATGCTCGATTCGGCCAGATCTTCCAGCGCTTCTTCCAGGCGCGCCGGGGTGACCGGACCCGTATCGCCCAGCCCGCGCACGGTACAGTGCACCAGTTGCAGCTCCTGCGCGCACGGGTAATGCTTCATCAGGAAGAACTGCTGCAGGCGCTTGTCGTCGCGCAGGTACAGTAACGTGCAGGTAGCGTCCAGTCCGTCGCGCCCGGCGCGGCCGGACTCCTGGTAATACGATTCGAGATTCGGCGGAATTTGCAGGTGAATGACGAAGCGCGTATCGCACTTGTCGATGCCCATGCCGAATGCGTTGGTGGCGACCATCACGCGGCGCTCGCCGTCCATGAACAGGTCCTGGTTCTGCTTGCGTTCTGCGGCGGGCAGTTTACCGTGGTAGATGGTGACCGATTCCCCGGCCGCTTCCAGCACGCCCAGCATCTCTTCGGCTGCCTTGACGGTGGCCGCGTAGACGATGCCGACGCCTTCGGACGCCTGCACCAGGCGCAGCGCGGCCTGGTATTTTTCTGCGGCACTGGTCACCTGCTGCACCGCGTAATGCAGGTTCGGGCGGTACACGCCGGTATTGATGACATTGAGCTTGCGACCCAACTGCTTGTTGATGTCGGCAATGACTTCATCGGTCGCTGTGGCTGTGAGTGCCAGCACCGGCGGACGGCCGATCGCTTCGATGGCCCCGCCCAGACCAATATAGGCCGGGCGGAAATCATGCCCCCACTGCGAAATGCAGTGCGCCTCGTCGATGACAACGATATCGAGCTTGACCTTTTGCAGCGTCGCGATGAACTCGGGCGAGACCATGCGTTCGGGCGTGCAGAACACGATTTCGCAGGTTTCCTGTTCGATGGCCGCGATCGCCGCATGTTCTTCTTCGGCGTTCAGACAGCTGTTGACCTGCACCGCGCGCACGCCCAGTTCCTCGAGTTTCTCGAGCTGGTCCTTCATCAGCGAAATCAGCGGCGAGACAACAACCGTGATCCCTTCGAGCATCTTGGCCGGAATCTGGTAGCACAGCGATTTACCGCCACCCGTGGGCATGATGGCCAGCGTGTCCTTGCCGTCAAGGACGCTGTCGATCACGCGTTGCTGGCCATCGCGCAGCTTGGCGATGCCGAAGACACCGTCAAGAAGGCGCTGGATGGAGTGGCGACGTACGGCCATCAGGCCGCGGTGCATCAGGGTGGGGTCGTGTCGTGTCATGGTGATATCGACTGTAGGTTGACCGTCCCCACTCGACTATAGGACGCCACCTACTTCGGGCGTAGGAGCGTCACCTCCCAAAAATATTGTCGATTAGATCTCAATTGTGCGACACAAATTCGCAGGAAGGTTTAGTCCTACAGCACGACGGAGTATTTACCGATGCCCAGGGCCGAAATGGCGACATAAGATGTGATCCACATTCACAGCATTGCCACCACCCAGGAGATTCATCATGCGCCGCCACCCAATGACATGGACTGCCGTCCATCTGGCCCTCGTCAGCGCTGCCACCTGGTTCTTGCTGGAATCGGGCGCCCTCGCCTCGACCGTGCTGTTCTCGCTGCACTAAATAAAAAACGCCATCTTCCACTGGGAAGACGGCGTTCATTGTCATTGCGAGCAAGCCTGTCGGCTCGCTCCAATTGTTTCCAGGGCAGGCCTTTCGGCCTGCCCTCACATCATGCAGCTTTCTGCTCTTCTTCTTCCAGTTCCACCGGCTGGCGGATCAGGTAGTCAAAAGCTGCCAGAGATGCTTTCGCACCCTCACCCACTGCAATCACGATCTGCTTGAACGGCACTGTCGTCACGTCGCCTGCGGCAAACACGCCCGGCATCGAGGTGTGGCCACGGGCATCGATTTCGATTTCGCCGTGCGCCGACAGATCGATCGAACCCTTCAGGAATTCGGAATTCGGGATCAGGCCGATCTGCACGAACACGCCTTCCAGGTCGATCCGGTGGATTGCGCCGGTATTGCGATCCTTGTAGCTCAGGCCGTTGACGATCTTGCCGTCACCGTGGATTTCGGTGGTCTGTGCCGATTTGAGCACCTTCACGTTTGGCAGCGACATCAGCTTGCGCTGCAGGACCGCATCGGCGCGCAGTTCATTACCGAATTCGATCAGCGTGACTTCCTTGACCAGGCCGGCCAGGTCGATCGCCGCTTCCACGCCCGAGTTACCGCCACCGATCACCGACACGCGCTTGCCCTTGAACAGCGGGCCATCGCAGTGCGGGCAGTACGCCACGCCGTGGTTTTTGTACTCTTTTTCGCCCGGCACATTGATTTCGCGCCAGCGGGCGCCCGTCGCAATGATCACCGACTTCGATTTCAGGACCGCACCACTCTCGGTGTGGACTTCGATCAGGCTGCCGCCCACCACCTTGCTGGCGCGCTGCGTGTTCATGATATCGACGTCGTAATCCTTGACGTGCTCTTCCAGCGCGACGGCGAATTTCGGGCCATCGGTTGCCTTGAGCGACACATAGTTCTCGATCGCCAGCGTATCGAGCACCTGACCACCGAAACGATCGGCCAGCACCCCGGTACGGATACCCTTGCGGGCAGCATAGATTGCTGCAGCTGCGCCGGCAGGGCCACCGCCGACGATCAGCACGTCAAAGGCTTCTTTCTCGCTCAGTGCGGCCGCTTTTTTCGCGCCGCCGTTCACGTCGATCTTCGACAGGATCTCTTCGACGCTGGTACGGCCCTGGCCGAAATGCTGGCCATTCAGGAACATCATCGGCACAGCAAGGATCTGCTTGCTTTCAACTTCCTGCTTGAAGACACCGCCATCGATCGTCACGACCTTGATGCGCGGGTTAATCACCGACATCGTGTTCAGTGCCTGCACGACTTCCGGGCAGTTGTGGCACGACAGCGAGATGTAGGTTTCAAAGACATAGTCACCATCCAGGGCAGCGATCTGGTCGATGACCGCCTGCTCCAGCTTGATGGTGTGGCCGCCCACGTGCAGCAGTGCCAGCACGAGGGAGGTAAATTCATGGCCCAGCGGGATACCGGCGAAACGCACGCCGACATCGGTGCCGACGCGGTTGATCGCGAACGACGGGGTGCGCTCATTGGCTTCCTGGCGCACGGTGATCTTGTTGCTCAGCTCTGCGATTTCACGCAGCAGCTCGTCCATTTCGCGCGCTTTCGGCGAATCATCCAAGGATGCAACCAGCTCGATCGGCTGCACCACTTTTTCCAGATAGGCTTGCAACTGTTTCTTGAGGGTCGCGTCAAGCATGATGGTTTCCTTAAACTCTTTGAATCAATAAATGGAGGGCGATAAAAGCACCGGGCCGCCGCAGCGGCCCGGTCAGTGGGCTACCAGACTACCGCGTTACTTAGATCTTGCCGACCAGGTCCAGCGATGGGGTCAGGGTCTCGGCGCCTTCGGTCCACTTGGCCGGGCAGACTTCGCCTGGGTGAGCGGCGACGTACTGGGCAGCTTTGACTTTGCGCATCAGTTCCGATGCATCGCGGCCGATGCCGTTGTCATGCACTTCCATGACCTTGATCTGGCCTTCTGGATTGATGACGAAGGTACCGCGCAGTGCCATGCCTTCTTCTTCGATCATGACTTCAAAGTTGCGCGACAGGGTGCCGGTCGGGTCGCCGATCAGCGGGTAGTTCACTTTCTTGATCGCGTCCGAGGTGTCGTGCCATGCCTTGTGAGCGAAGTGGCTGTCGGTCGAGACGCCGTACACGTTCACGCCCAGCTTTTCGAATTCAGGCTGGAACGAGGCCAGATCTTCCAGTTCGGTTGGGCAGACGAAGGTGAAGTCGGCCGGGTAGAACATCACCACCGACCAGGTGCCCTTGAAGTTTTCTTCGGTCAGGTCGATGAATTTGCCATTCGCGTAGGCGGTGGCTTTGAACGGTTTGATCTGGGTATTGATAAGGGACATGTATTCTCCTGATTTGTGGTGGATGAAACGTATGACAAGCAGTGTACCGCTCAGCTCATCTTTTGGGAAATTGATTGATTGGATACTGTTGATTGATTTTGGCTATCACGCAGGCGACAGCATGCCGGCTTGACAGCGACTATGCCGTCAAGCACAGATCGGCACGGCCGCGCACGGCAGCATCAGGCTGAAGGTCGAGCCTTCACCTGGATTGCTCATTACGCGCAACTCGCCGCTGTGCGAGATCGCCAGCTGGCGCGAAATGTACAGGCCCAGCCCCAGCCCCTTCGGTTCGCCATTGCGGACGCCGCGCTCGAAGGGCTCGAAGATGCGTTCCAGGTCGGCTGGTGCGATGCCCTTGCCGCTGTCGCGCACGTCGATGCGCACACACTCACCCACCTGCTCGACACTGACTTCCACCGGCTGGCCGCCGCCATAGCGCAGCGCATTGGTAAGCAGGTTGACAATTACCTGCTCGACGCGAAACTCGTCCCAGCAGCCGCTCACCGGCTCATGCGGCAGCAATGTCAGCGAGCTACCGGTCGTGGCCGCCTGCAGCGACAGGTCGCTGACGACGCGCTCCAGCAGCGTCATCAACTGCACCTGCGTCGGCCGGATCGACAGTTTGCCGCTGCGCATGCGCGAGACGTCCAGCATGTCGTCGATCAGGCGGATCATCGACTTGATCTGGCGCTCGTCGCGCTGGACCATCGCTTCCATCTGCTGCGGCGCGAACGCGGCCGCATTGCCGCGCTTGATCTGCAGGCTGCGCATCTGGGTCTCGAGGAACAGCGTATTGAGCGGCGTGCGCAGCTCGTGCGCGACGAGCGACATGAATTCGTCACGCATCTTCAGCGAACGCTGCAGCTCCTGCTGGGTTTGGTTCAGCTCGCGCAGCAGCGTCTCTTGTTCTTGCCGACTGCGCTCGAGCGCCAGCATCTGGCGCCGGGTTTCACGGCGCTGCTGGTCGAGCGCGACGAACACGGCGACCTTGCTGCGCACCGCGCCCGGATCGATCGGTTTGTAGAGAAAGTCGACCGCGCCGTTTTCATACCCCTTGAAGGCGTAGTCCAGCTCGCGCCCGGCCGCCGAGACAAAGACGATCGGGATATGGCGTGTGCGCGACGTCGAGCGCATCACCTCGGCCAGTTCGAAGCCGTTCATACCCGGCATCTGCACATCGAGGATGGCCAGCGCGAATTCGTGCTCAAGCAACAAAGCCAGCGCGGCATCACCGGAATTGGCCTGGTGAATCACGCGCTGGTCGTGGCGCAGCAGCGCCTCGAGCGCCTGCAGGTTCTCGGGCAAGTCATCGACAATCAGGATTTTGCTTAATTCATGGGCGCTCATGGGGTCTCCAACAGGGGCAGCGCGGCGCGGATCGCAGCCAGCGGCAGCACCAGGTGTGGTGCGCAACGCCGGATGGCTTCTCTCGGCATCGTACTGGCGTGCGCTTCTTCAGGATCCTGGACAATGGTCAGGCCGCCGTGTTCGCGGATACTGCACATCCCTTCGGCGCCATCAAAGTTGGCGCCGGTCAATAGTATACCTGTCATTGCCGGGCCATACACGCTGGCGGTCGATTCCATCAGGACATCAATCGACGGCCGGGCGTACTGGACAGGCGCTTCGCAACTGAGCGAAAAGCTGCGATCCTGCTCGATCGACAGATGGTACCCCGAGCCGGCAAAATACACGACGCCCGGCTCGATCGGCGCCTTGTCGCGCGCTTCGCGCACCGGGAGCATCACGCGCGCATCGAACAGCTCGGCCAGCCGGCTTTCACGGTCGCCCGGCACATGCAGGATGCAGACCACGGCCGGCGTATAGCCCGGCTGCAGCGACGGCAGTAAGCTCAGCAGCGCATCGACGCCGCCGGCCGAACCGCCGATCAGGACCAGCTCGATATGCCGCTTGCCCAGTGCCGCCGCCACTTGCTCGTTCAGGCTCATGGCGCGGCCTTGCGATACACCCGTTCCCGCCGCGCCAGCGGCTCGAAGCGACCGGAATAGCTGGAAAAGTCGATGCTTTCCTTGCTGCCCAGGCCCAGAAAGCCCCGGTGACACAGCGATTCATGGAACAGCCCGAATACGCGGTCCTGCAGCGTGCGGTTGAAGTAGATCAGTACGTTGCGGCAGCTGACAAAGTGCGTTTCCGAGAACACGGTGTCGGTCGACAGGCTGTGGTCGGCAAAGGTCACGTTCTCGATCAGGCTGCGCTCGAACAGTGCGCCGCCGTAGGCCGCGGTGTAATAGTCCGAGAACGCGGCCTTGCCGCCCGATTTCTGGTAATTCTCGGTGTACAGGCGCATGCGGTCGATCGGGTACACGCCGCGCCGCGCCGTCTCGAGCGACTTCGGATTGATGTCGGTCGCGTAGATGATGCTACGTTCGAGCAGCCCCTCTTCTTTCAGCAGGATCGCCAGCGAATAAACTTCTTCGCCCGTGCTGCAGCCGGCCACCCAGATCTTGAGCGACGGATAGGTCTTGAGGAACGGCGCCACCTGCTCGCGCACCGCCCTGAAGTAGTCCGGATCGCGGAACATCTCGGTGACGGGGATCGTCAGGTATTGCAGCAGCTGGGCAAAGCCGTTCGGATCGTGCAGCACGCGCGACTGCAGCTCCGAGACGGTATTGCACCCCATCTCGCGCATGGCCACCAGCACGCGGCGCTTTTGCGACGCGCCGGTGTAGTTGCGGAAGTCATAGTTGTATTTCAGGTAGACGGCTTCGACGAGCATCCGCAGCTCGATGTCGAAGTCGCTCGGCGTATGGCTCAAATGCGCTCCAGGGTCGGCATCCAGACCCGCAACAGGGAGTACAGGCGGGACAGGTCAATCGGCTTGGCCAGATAATCGTTGGCGCCGGCGGCCAGGCATTGTTCCTGGTCGTCCTTCATCGCCTTGGCCGTGATGGCGATGATCGGGAGGCGGTCGAAGCGGCCGTCGGCGCGGATGCGGCGCGTCGCTTCCATGCCGTCCATCCCCGGCATCATGATGTCCATCAGCACCAGGTCGATACCCGGCACTTCATCGAGTTTTGCAATCGCTTCGAAGCCATTGCGGCCCACTTCGACCTTCGCGCCGCGCTGCTCGAGCGCCGCAGTCAGTGCGAACACATTGCGCACGTCGTCGTCCACCAGCAGGATCGTGCGGCCTTCGAACACGCGATCGCGCCCGCGCACGGCCTTGAGCATGCTCTGGCGCTCGGTCGACAGTTCTGATTCGACCTTGTGCAGGAACAGCGTGACTTCGTCGAGCAGGCGCTCGGGCGAACGGGCGCCCTTGATGATGATCGAGCGCGAGTAGCGCAGCAGCTGCGCTTCTTCGTCGCGGGTCAGGTTGCGGCCCGTGTAGACGATCACGGGCGGGAACGAGCACAGCTCTTCATGCGACATGCGCTCGAGCAGCTCGCCACCCTGCATGTCGGGCAGCTTCAGGTCGATGACCATGCAATCGAAGATCTCGGCGCGCAGCAGATTGAGCGCTTCGTTGGCCGTGCCCACTGCCGAGATCTGCACGTCGTCGTCGGCGATCAGCGCCACGACGCTTTCGCGCTGGCGTTCGTCGTCCTCGACCAGCAGCACGCGCTTGATCTTCTGCGCCGACTTCTCTTGCAGCTTGCGGAACACTTCTTCGAGTTCTTCGCGGCTGGCAGGCTTGAGCGCATAACCGATCGCGCCCAGGTGCAGCGCCTCGCCGCCGTTCTCGATGCTGGAGATGATGTGCACCGGGATGTGACGCGTGGCCGGGTTGTCCTTGAGCTGCTGCAGCACGGTCAGGCCCGAACGGTCGGGCAGGCGCACGTCGAGCAGCACGGCGTCGGGCCGCTGGCTGATGGCCAGCGCCAGGCCTTCTTCGGCGCTCATCGCCACCAGGCAGCGGTAATCGAGCTCACGCGCCAGGTCGTACAGGATGCGCGCGAACGCCATTTCGTCCTCGACCACCAGCACGCTGCGGCGGCCATCGGCCGGGCGCTCGCGGTCATCCGGGAAGCTTTCGTAATGGTCGGTCACGACCGGTGCGGGCGCTGGCGCTGGCGCCGGTGCCGGTGCTGGTGCAGCGGCGCGGACCACCGGGGCCGGCGCATGGTACGGCTGCGCACTGGTCACCACAGGGGCCGACATGGACGAGGAAGACGAGAGCTGGGAATCCGGCAGGCGCTGCGGCAGCGTCAGCGTAAACACACTACCCTGATCCGGCGCGCTCGAGACGGAAATGCCGCCCCCCAGCAGGCGCGTGAGGTCGCGCGAAATCGACAGGCCCAGACCCGTGCCGCCAAAGCGGCGGCTGGTGGTGCCGTCGGCCTGGTGGAAGGCATCGAAAATCTTGTCCTGCTGGTCGGGCGCGATGCCGATGCCGCTATCCTGCACGCGGAACGCCACGGCGCCATCGGTCGTGGTGAGTACCGACAGCGTGACGGCGCCCGCGTCGGTGAACTTGACGGCGTTCGACAGCAGGTTCTTGAGGATCTGCTCCATGCGCTGGCGGTCGGTATTGATCGCTGCCGGCACGTCGGGCGCCACGTCGATGCGGAACTCGAGCGACTTCTGGCGCGCGAGCGGCTCGAACGTGCGCGCCAGGCCTTCGACCACGCGCCGTACCGGCACGTCTTCGGGCACCAGCTCCAGCTTGCCCGCTTCGACCTTCGAGATGTCGAGAATGTCGTTGATCAGGTGCAGCAGGTCATTGCCGGCCGAATAGATGGTTTGTGCGAAGCGCACCTGCTCGTCGCTCAGGTTGCCCGGCGTGTTGTCGGACAGCAGTTTGGCCAGGATCAGCGAGCTGTTCAGTGGCGTGCGCAGCTCGTGCGACATATTGGCCAGGAACTCGGACTTGTAGCGGCTGGCGCTTTCCAGTTCCACGGCGCGCTGCTGCAACTGCTCCTGCGCCGACTGCAGCGCCGAGTTCTTCATGTCCAGGTTCAGGGCCTGCTCGGCCAGCTGGTCGTTGGTGGTACGCAGCTCGGCCTGCTGATTTTCCAGCGCCGACTGCGATTCTTCCAGCGCGCGCGACTGCTCTTCCAGCTCTTCGTTGGCGGTGCGCAGCTCTTCCTGCTGGACCTGCAGTTCTTCGTTCAGGGTCTGGCTTTCTTCGAGCGAATCCTGCAGGCGCTGGCGGTACAGCACGGCGGCCATGGCCGCGCCCACCGCCTGCGCGATAAAGCCGAGGAATTCGCGGTCGCGCAGCTCCACCGGACGCAGGAAGGCGATCTCGAACACGCCCTTGACCTTGCCATGGTTGTAGAACGGCGCGATGATCAGCGCGCGCGGGGCGGTTTCGCCCAGGCTTGAGCTGACCTTCATGTAGCCGGGCGGCAGCTCGTCCAGCACCATCAGGCGGTTTTCCTGCGCGGCCTGGCTGGCCAGCGAGGCGCCAGGCTGGATGAATTCGGCGCGTTCGGACGGGGTGTGGTTGAAGCCATACGCGCCAATGCGGCGCAGCACGCCGTCTTCGCTGCGCACATACATGGCGCCCACGACGCCGTCGAGATACTTGACGACATACGGCAGCACCGCATCGGCCAGCGGCTCGAGGTGGTGGATGCCGGCGCTGCGCACGGTCAGTTCATTCTGACCGGTGCGCAACCACTCCTGGTGGCGCAGTTTTTCATTGTGCTCGGCTTCGTGGCCCAGCACTTCGTTGTAGGTATTGGACAGGGTCATCAACTGGCGCCGGCCGAAGATGGCCAGACCGCCACCCACCAGCGCCGAGAGCAGCAAAAACAACGCCACCGACCAGAACGTGGTGCTGCGCGCGTTGTCGCTGCGCTCTTGCAGCAGCCGGGCTTCGGCCGCCAGCACCAGGTCGAAATTGCGGCGCATCTCGTCAGTGAGCAAGCGACCGCGGCCGCTTCTGACCGCATCGATGTAGGTCAGGTCATTGGCCCGGCGCCGCGCGATCATTTCGTCGGCAAAGGCTTCCCATTGCTTCTGGACCTGCGAAATGCGCGTGATGCGCTCGGCCTGCGCGCCATTGTCCTTGACCAGCTCACCCAGCGTATCGAGGCTGCTGCCCATCCGTTGTGCCGACAGCAGGTACGGCGTCAGGAACTCTTCGTCGCCCGCCAGCAAGTAGCCGCGCATGCCGGCTTCCATTTCCGCCGACAGCTTGCGGATCTCGTGCGCATTGCCGATCACCTTCTGGGAATGCTCGACCCAGGTCAGGTTATTGATCAGGTAGGCGATGATGCCAACGAACACAACCGCACTGACAATGCTCATGCCTAATGGCAGCGCGACATTGCGGGAAAGGATGCGGCGAAACGCGCTGTTGTCGATGTTTGGACCGGGCATGCCTGTTGTTCTGTTAGAAAAAAAATATCCCAAGTGTAACGCAAACGTGACATCGCGCCCACACGAAATGCGCACGGTCGTGCCAAAGCGCGACCGTGCGCAACATCCGCAATCTTAGCAAAATGGATACGCGCCGGGCGCACCGCTTCGCATGCTACCTTGCCTGACCCAGATGCGGCTTCAGGTACTGCGCCGTGCGGCTTTTCTTGTTGCGCGCGATATCCTGCGGCGGCCCGGCGACCACGATATTACCGCCAAGATCGCCCGCACCGGGACCGACATCGATCACCCAATCGCTGCCGGCGACCACGCGCATGGTGTGCTCGACCACGATCACCGTGTTGCCGGCGTCGACCAGCCGGTTCAGCTGCACCATCAGGCGGTCGGCATCGACCGGATGCAGGCCGGTGGTCGGCTCGTCCAGCACGTACAGCGCATTGCCACGCGTGGCGCGCTGCAGCTCGGACGCCAGCTTGATGCGCTGCGCCTCGCCGCCCGACAGCTCCGTGGCCGGCTGGCCCAGGCGCAGGTAATCCAGCCCCACCTCGTTCAGCACTTCCAGCGAGCGCTCGACCAGTGCTTCATCCTTGAAGAAGGTAATCGCCTCGCCCACCGTCATGCCCAGGACCTCGGCGATGTTCTTGCCGCGGTATGTCACTTCGAGTGTCTGCGCGTTGTAGCGTGCGCCGTCGCAGGTCGGGCATGGTGCGTACACGCTCGGCAGGAACAACAGCTCGACCATCACGAAGCCTTCGCCGGCGCAATGCTCGCAGCGGCCCTTGGCGACATTGAACGAGAAGCGGCCAGCGTCGAAACGGCGTTTCTTCGCATCCGGCGTGGCCGCAAACAGCTTGCGCACCTGGTCGAACAGCCCCGTATAGGTGGCCAGGTTCGAGCGCGGGGTGCGCCCGATCGGCTTCTGGTCGACCCGCACCAGGCGCCGCACGCCCTCCATGCCGGCCACGATGCGCCCTTCCAGCGGCAAGGCTTCGTCGCGTTCGAGGTCCGGTTCATCGGACTGCTCTTCGGCCACCGCACTGCCCTGCCCCAGGGCCGCGCCGACCAGCTCGACCAGCACCTGGCTGACCAGGCTCGATTTACCGGAGCCCGACACGCCCGTCACGCTCGTGAGCACACCGAGCGGGAACGCGACGGCGAGATCCTGCAGATTGTTGCGGCGCACGCCCTCGAGCTTGAGCCAGCCGGTCGGTTCGCGCGGCGTGCGCGGGTCCAGGGCCGCCTCGCCGAACAGGTAACGCCGCGTTTGCGACGCCTCCACATCGCGCAAGCCTTCAGGCACGCCGCTGTACAACACCTGGCCACCACGTTCGCCGGCCAGCGGGCCGACGTCGACGATCCAGTCTGCCTGGCGGATCACGTCCAGCGCGTGTTCGACGACGAACAGCGAGTTGCCGGCCGCTTTCAGTTGCGCCAGTGCGTCGAGCAGCGCTTCGGCATCGGCCGGATGCAGGCCGGCCGACGGCTCATCGAGCACGTAGACGACACCAAACAGGCTGGAACGCACTTGCGTGGCCAGGCGAAGACGCTGCAGTTCGCCTGGCGACAGGCTCGGCGTGCTGCGATCGAGCGCCAGGTAACCGAGACCCAGCGCCAGCAGCACCTCGATGCGCGCCGACAGGTCGTCGGCGATGCGCCGGCGCACGATCAGCTGCTCGGCGTGCAGGCCTTTCTCGACCTTGCTCGTCGCGCGGGTGTACGGCGCCAGCAGTTCGGCCAGGCGTGCCAGTGGCAGGCGCGAAAGTTCGGCGATGTCCATGCCGGCGAACGTCACCGACAACGACTCGCGCCGCAGACGCTTGCCTTCGCATTCCGGACACGCGGTGCTGACCATATAGCGCGCCACGCGCTTTTTCATCGACGCGCTTTCGGTATTGGCGAAGGTCTGCATCACGTAACGGCGCACGCCGGTGAACGTGCCCTGGTAGCTGGGCGTGTCCTTGCGCTTGAGCGCGGCGCGGGTTTCTGCAGGCGTCAGGCCGCCGTACACCGGTACGCTCGGGCTTTCATCGGTGTACAGGATCCACTCGCGGTCTTTCTTCGGCAGGTCGCGCCACGGGGTGTCGACGTCGTAACCCAGCGTCACCAGAATGTCGCGCAGGTTCTGGCCGTGCCAGGCCGGCGGCCAGGCGGCAATCGCCCGTTCGCGGATCGTCAGGCTGTCGTCCGGGACCATCGATTGCTCGGTCACCTCGAACACGCGCCCCATCCCCGAGCAGCGCGGGCAGGCACCCTGCGGCGTATTGGGAGAGAACGATTCGGCGTACAGCAACTCCTGCCCGGCCGGATAGTCGCCGGCGCGCGAATACAGCATGCGCAGCGAATTGGACAACGTGCTGACGCTGCCGACCGACGAGCGGGCGGTCGGCGTGCCGCGCTGCTGCTGCAAGGCGACAGCCGGCGGCAAGCCTTCGATCGTATCGACCTCGGGCACCGGCATCTGGTGGAACAGGCGGCGCGCATAGGGCGAAACAGATTCGAGGTAGCGCCGTTGCGCTTCGGCGTACAGCGTGCCGAAGGCGAGCGACGATTTGCCCGAGCCCGAGACCCCGGTAAATACCACGAGCTGTCCGCGTGGGATGTCGAGGCTGACGTTTTTCAGATTGTGTTCGCGGGCGCCGCGGACATGGACGAAGCCGTCTTCGGCAGCGTTCTGGGGGGTGGTTTTCTTGCTGGGCATCTGCCCTCCGGCGTGAATAGCGATCCAGCATTGAACGACGGCAGGCAGACGGTGTCGGTGCGCTTGTCAACAATGGCGCATTCAACGTTATCTGTTGATGACGCCGATTGCGATGATCAGCAATTGTTCTGCGGAACTAATCCGGCTGCCGTCCAGTGCCCAGCGCCAACCCAGATAATTAGGCAAATAGCGTGAAGCAACACCACGAAAGCCCGATAGCCAGTCCTTGAGGCGCTGGTGATAGGCATTCACGTTCTGCACGTGGATGGCGCGGCTGCCCGAATGGCGGACCCTGACGCCGGCGCGCAGGTTGACCGCCTCTTGCGCGATCCGGTGCTTGCGTGCAAAGGCGCGATAGGCGCGATGGCCGTCGCTCACCAGCAGCACCTGCGGATCGAGCCGGGGCAGCAGATCGCGCTCGAGTTGGGCGGCGGTGAGTGCACCGCGGCCGGTAACGGCATCGACCGTGCGCCCGTTGCGGTCGCGCGCCACCAGGATGCAGTCGAGTTGCGTTGAAATGCCACGCCTGGTGGCGTGCCCGCCGCGCCGGCGTGGCGGGCGATCCAGCGTGCGTGATCCTTTTTGTGATTCCAGCAGGAACGTTTCGTCAGCCTCGACGATGCCATTCAGGGATGCAGGCCGGTCGAACTTCACCCAATCGAGGAAGCGGTGACGCCATCGGAAGGCGGTATTGCGATGCACGCCAACCCGATCTGCGCCCTTGCGCACTGACAGTGAGTCAAGCAGCACCTGGGAATATGCGAGCCACTTGGCCTTGAGCCTGAGCCGTGCCAGCGGTGTGCCGCTCAGGTCGTTGAATGTGGGCCCGCAGGCGCAGCAGCGAAAGCGCTGCAGGTCGTTGGCGAAGCCGTGCCGGTGGCAGCGCCCGTTGCCACAGCGGGGACAGCAGCGGCCAGGCGCTCTGGCTTGGGCGATCATCGCCACCACCTGATCGAGACCGACCGCAGGATGCAAGGCATCGAGCACTTGCCGGCGCTGCGGCTGATTTAGCGATGGCAGCCTGGCGAACCAGCTCTTGAAACGTGGCGCTTTCATGATCGATTCCTGGTGTTGGGGACAGGGGTTCGACCACCGGGCTGCTCATCAGTTCAAAGTTAGCCTGTATTTAACGTTGACTGCGCCTCAACAATTGACAGGCGAATGGCGCGCGATCAGGCCCGTGGCGGCGTGCGCACGGTCGGAAACAACCGGTGCGCCGCACGCGCGCCGTTGTCTTTCAGCCGCTGCAGGCGCGTCGGCGGCGTCAGCCGGTCCAGTCGCCGGGCAAAATGACTGATCCCGGGCAGTTCCACACCGAACAGTTGCTGGCGCTGCGGGGACGCGGCGAACTGCGCCAGATCGGCCGGCGCCGCATTACCATGCGACTTCATCCAGAAATGTCCGTAGGTATAGATCAAAGACGTACGTACATGCGGAGACCGGTTGTCCTCGGCCATGTGGAGCACGTGCGTGTTGAACAGCACGGCATCGCCAGCGCGCGGCACGATCCGCCCAACGGCGGCGGATCCGGACAGTGTTGGCCGGTGCGGATTGACGTGGTGCGGGGGAAAGTGCTGGCTGCCGGGGATGAATGCCAGGCAGCCCTGGTCGGGCGTCAGGTCCTCGAAAAACACATGCAGCTTGACCAGCAGATTCGGTGTGTGGGCATGATTCACGCCGAGCACATTGGCCAGATCGGAATGAAACGGGCTGGTGAAGGTCGGTCCCGGATAGAACAGCCGCGCACTGGTTTCGTTGAGCGCCAGGTCTTCTCCCACGGTCATGCGCAGCAGCGGCAGCAAGGCCGGCAGATCCACCAGATCGACAAAGACCGGATCGGCATCGAGAATACCCGGCAGGTCGATAAAACGGGCGCCGTCAGCGCGCTGTTGCTCGATGAATGCGCTGCTGCGCTCGCGCGCACCAGCGAATGCACCCCGCACGCGTTCGGTCATGGATGGTCCGAGAAGACCGGGCAGATGAACGAAGCCCTGCGTGTCGAATTGCAGTTTCAGGTCAAGAAGATGGTCAGCGCTATACATGGGTCTGGTGTGAAGAAGGAAGCGGCCGTCGGTGCCGGCCATACAGGGTGTCGTATTGCGTCACCATCGTATCGACGCAAAAATGTGCCTGGACACGCGCCCGGCCCGCCGCGCCATGGCGCCCGGCCAGCGCCGGATCGGCGATATAGGCGCCGATGGCGACGGCGAGCGAGTGCGGATCGGCGGGGTCCGTCAGCAGGCCGGTCTGCCCGTCCAGCACCAGCTGCGGCACCCCGCCGACCCTGCTTGCGACCACCGGCAACCCGGTCGCCATCGCCTCCATGATGGTCACTGGCGTGCCTTCGGACAGCGAAGGCAGCACGAACACGGAAAAGCCGCGCATGATCTGCGCCACATCGGCGCGTGCGCCGGGCAGCCAGACCTGGTGTCCCCACGCCTCGCGGGCGACGCGTTCACGCAGGGCCGGCAGCAGTGGACCGTCGCCGACAATCGCCAGGCGCAGGTTGGCCTGTTGCAGCGGGAATGCGGCCAGCAGCAGGGCAAACGCGTCGAGCAAACCGTCATGGTGCTTGATGCGGTCGATCCGGCCGACGGTACCGATCCAGAGCGTCGGGGGCGCGCCTGGCTCAACTGCTGACACGGGGCCAGGCGTGAAGTGCGCGGTATCGACGCCATTGGCGATCAGGCGGATCTTGTGCTGCGGTACACCGACGGTATGACGCAGCCAGGCACCCAGGTCGGCCGATACCGGGACGAACGTGTCGACGAATGGCGCGAGCAGGCGCCGGAGCATGTTGTACTTGCGATGCCTGCCGCTCATTTCAACGCTGTCGCGGCCGTGCTCGGCGTGGATGCGAAGCGGCACGCCGGCCAGCCAGGCGGTCAGGCCATACTCGATCGTGCTGATGTTGTAGGTGTGCAGCACGGCGGGACGCAGCCGGCGCAGCAGCGTCCACAGCGCCCGGTGCGACGAGAAGCTCTGCCCCGGCTGCTTGTCGAGCGTATGGAACTGGACGTCGGGCCTGTGCACGAGATTGGCATACGCGGTATGGCCTGCCAGGCAAATCACCGCGTGCCGGTAGTGCTGCGCCGGCATGCGGTTGATGCATTGCGCCAGCAGCGTCTGCAGCCCGCCGACCTCGAAGCGGTACAGCACATGAACAACGAGCGGGACCGCCGCATCGGCCTCAATGCAGGTCACGAATGGCATCCGCTTTGCAGGCCGCCGGACGCGCCAGCGGCAATGGGCGCATGGCCGCATTGTGGAACAACCGGATCTGGCCGCGCGTCGTCTCGTCCCAGCCGAAGTCCTGCGCATAGGCGCGCGTGGCCGCATGGTCGGGGTAATTGGCGCGCAAGCGTCGTACGCCATCGGCCACGCCCTGCGCTGTCAGCGTGTCCATCAGCACCCCGGCCGCCGGCGCGCGTACGACCTCGGGCGTGCCCCAGACATTGCTGGCGACCACAGGGGTGCCACAGGCCATGGCTTCGAGCAGGACATTGGCCCATCCTTCGCGGCTCGACGCCAGGACGAGTGAGTCGGCCGCACCGTAGTACTGACGCAGGACGTCCTGCGTCAGTGGCCCGAGGAACGTGACCCGCCCGGCAACGCCAAGGGCTCTGGCCAGCGCTTCGAGCCTGCCCCGCTCCGGCCCGCTGCCGGCGATCATCAGGCGTACATCAGCCAGTTGCGGCAGCGCCTGGATGACGAGGTGGTGTCCCTTGCGGGGATCGAGGTAACCCACAGACAACAGGGTGAACCCGTCCAGGCCCAATGCGCGGCGTGTTTCGTCGCGGCTGACAGGCTTGAACAACTGCAGGTCGACGCCATTGCGCAAGGTCGTGATGCGCCGGCCATCGGCACCGTACCTGATCATCTCGGTTCTGAGTGCTTCACAGACGGTGATGACCTCTGCCGCCTGCCCGGCAGCCCACAGGATCATGCGCCTGGGGATGGGATAACGGAGAATCAGATTGATGTCGGTGCCCAGCGCCGAGATGACGAGCGGCTTGTTGAAGTACTTGCCAAGCAGCGCAGCGGCGACACCGTCGGGATAGAAATAATGGGCATCGATGACATCGAAGTCATACCCTTCGTCGAGCAGACGGCCGATGACGCCTTTGGCCGCGCAGGCAAGGCTCATCGGCGCAAGATGCATGCCGATCTTGGGCAGCACGGCAAAGCGCGGGTGGTGCACGTCCACGCCAATGCGCGTTTCGGTCTTCGGCGCCCTGGCCAGCACGCTGTAGCCGCCAAACATGTCGCCGCTGAACGGAAACCAGGGAACCGGCGCCACGACCTTCGCGGTGATCTGGCCTGTCTCGAGCTGATGCCGTAACGTCGTTTCGGTAAAAATCCCGTGGTGTGGCTTGGCTGCGTTAGGAAACAATGTGCTGAAGGTCAGGATTTTCATGATCACGTATTCGGCACCAGCGCAGGACGGCTGATGCAACGGCAATCAGGAATTTTCTCACCCGTTCAGGATTGTTTCAATAATTATATTTACTTTTAGAAAAGTTTTTATAGTAACTATCCATGCACGTGGGATGGATGCGACACCAGCGTTTCCAGCGCTGCACACAAGCCATCGATTCCAGGCCCTTGCGCCTGCGACATTGCGATCTCGGCGCACCGGCGGGTGTATCTGTCATCGTCAATCAGTGTCGAGAGTGCATCCCCCATGCGGCGCGCTGTCACCTTCGTCGCATGCAGGCTCACACCCGCCCCCAGCGCCACCACCCGCGCCGCATTATCGAACTGATCGTGCGCGAGCGGCACCACCAGTTGCGGGGTACCGGCGCGCAGCGCTTCGGCCGTCGTGCCGATGCCGCCGTGATGCACCAGCGCCGCAACATGGGGCAGCAAGGCCTTGAGCGGCACGTAGTCTTGCCAGCAGATGGACGGCGGCAGCGAGCCGGGCAGCTGCTCGCGGTGCGGCGTCAGGAAGATCGCCCGCAGGCCCAGCTGCGTGACGGCGTGCGCCGCCGCTTCGAAATAGCGCCCTGCCTGCCGGTTGCCGGTGCCTGGCGTGAACACGACCGGTGGCGCGCCGGCGGCGAGAAACGCCCGCAGCGTGGCGCTCGGCGCCGCATCCGGATCGGGATCGTACAAAGGAAAACCGACCTGAACCAGCGGCTGCGGCCAGTCCGGTACGGGCGCAGCAAACCAGTCGGGAAACAGCGCCAGCGACAGGTCGGGAATGGTCTGGATGTAGTCGATCAGGCTGCGCACGCGGGGCAATCCCCGCTCTTGGCGCGCTAGGTTCAAGCCGGGCAAGGCGACCGGATCGATGAAGCGTGCGGCGAGCGTGCGCCACAACCAGCGGCGCACGCCATGCGGCACCCAGGTCGGCACGGGCCAGGGGCCCAGCAACAGCGGATCGTGTACGGTAGGAAGGTTCGACGGCGCCAGCCAGGTCGCTGCAATGCGCAGGCCAGGCCGGTTGTGACGGCACATATCTGCTTCGGGCAGGGCCAGCGGGTGCACGAGCAGCAAGGTGTCCTTGCCACTGTCGAGCGCTGCAACCATGACAGGCAATTGCGCCATCGCCGGACGTGTCGCATCCCACACCACGGCCAGGCCACGGGTGGGATGCCACAGATCGGGATGGTCGAGCACGGCCGGATCGGCCGGCAAACCGTGAAAGGTCAGGCCGGCCGCATCGACATACAGCGCATGCAAATCGGGTCCGACAAAATCGACGCGGTGCCCCCGCTCGCGCAAGGCCCGCCCGATCCACAGGAACGGGAACAGGTCCCCGGCGGAGCCCATCGTCACCAGGATTACATGCATGGGCCCGCCCTTCCCGGGTTTAGAAGGTCAGCGTACCTTCAATGGAATCATCCAGCGTCTTGCCGATCACGGCGCCGATCGCCATCTTCGCGCCAGCCACGATGCCGCCGTGCTTGTTGTCCCAATAATAACCGGACTTTGGGGTCACCTTGATCACGATGATGCGCGGGTCGTCCTCGCCTTCGGTGAACCAGGTCTTGAGCAGTGGCTCCCACAGTTGCTTGATGCGGGCTTTGTCCTGCGAGACTTCAGCGTGGCCGTCGAGTTCGAGGAAGCCGGCGTTTTCGCCTGCCTGGAAGAACAGTTTGACGGTCGGGTTGGCCTGCAGTTCCTGATTCGTGTGGCTGTCGATCGCGCCCAGGTACCAGATGGCGCCGTTGTCGTCGGTTTCGCGCACGCTCATCGGGCGCACGCCACGGCTGTCGCCGGTGCCGCCACCGGTGATGAAGAAGCCGGTCTCGGCATCGTCGATGATGTCCTTGATGCGTTCAATCGCCTCGGCACCTGCCAGATCGCGGCGGTTTTCTTCGGGCTGGTTGCGGTTGATGGAATCCATGGTCGTCTCCTGTTAGCGAAGGCCGTGTGGCCGATGAGACAACTGTAACGTCATCTAGAGCGGCGGTATGTTGGCCGACGAACGGATGGGAGCACATGCCCCCGCTGACGGGTCAAAGCGGGGACGCCACTTGGATCACAGGAAACGGTCGAGAATCTTGCGGCTGTGCTTGTCAATCTTGAACATGTCGCGCACCAAAAAATTGATGCCGTGGCTGTCAGCAACCAGCAGCGACACTTCGCCGATGCGGCGAATATCCTCATCGAGCTTGAGCACGAACTCGGTATCGCCCCGGTCGGTCGTCACGTACCACGTGCACGGCGTGGCAAAGCTCGATACATCCTTGATATTGATGATCTCGGGGATGAACTCGCGTCCGCCGATTTCGTCGCTGACGAGCGTGCGGATATCCTCGGGCATGGTGGCCAGGTCGTCGATCCAGGCGACTTCCTTGCCGCCGTCGCGCACGAGCGAAATGCCCTTGGTCGGCGCCTGGATCGGGAAGGCGCGCACGGGGGTGATGCCCACGTATTCTTCGCCGGTCTCGAGGGTGATCACCAGCTTGCCGAATGCATCGCGGCGCAGCTGGAACGGGGTGGTCGAAACGGTACTCATCATGCGTCCTTGTCGTCGAGATCCTGGTCCACGTTGCGCGCTTGCGCTTCGTACAGGCGGTGGTAGGCGCCTTCGCGCGCCATCAGGTCATCGTGGCTGCCCTCTTCCACCACCACGCCGCGGTCCAGCACGATCAGCCGGTCGGCGCGGTGCAGCGTCGACAGGCGGTGGGCAATGGCAATGGTCGTGCGGCCCTGCACCAGATTGTCGAGCGCCTTCTGGATTTCTTTCTCGGTTTCCGAGTCCACCGACGAGGTGGCCTCATCCATGATCAGGATCGGCGGATCGATCAACAGTGCGCGAGCAATCGAAATGCGCTGGCGCTCGCCGCCCGACAGGCCCTGGCCGCGTTCGCCGACCATCGAATCGTAGCCCTGCGGCAGGCGCAGGATGAATTCGTGCGCATGCGCGGCCCTGGCCGAGGCGATGATGTCTTCACGAGATGCATCCGGTTTGCCGTAGGCGATGTTCTCGGCAATGGTGCCGAAGAACAGGAACGGTTCCTGCAGCACCAGACCGATATTGCGGCGGTAGTCGGCAACGGCAAACGAACGGATATCCTTGCCGTCGAGCAGGATCGCACCTTCGGACACATCGTAGAAGCGGCAGATCAGATTGACCAGCGTGCTCTTGCCGGACCCGCTGTGGCCGACCAGGCCGACCATCTCGCCGGCCTTGATGTTCAGGGAGATGCCGCGATTGACCGCACGGTTGCCGTAGCGGAAACCGACTTCGCGCAGCTCGATATTGCCTTCGACCTTGGTGACCTGCACCGGGTTGACCGGATCGGGCACGCTCGAGACGTGGTCGAGGATGTCGAAGATGCGCTTGGCGGCCGAAGCCGACTTTTGTGTGACCGACACGATGCGGCTCATCGAATCGAGACGCACATAGAAGCGGCCGCTGTAGGCAATGAAGGCGGTGAGCGTACCAACCGTGATGTCGCCGCGCGAGACTTGCCAGATACCGAAGCACCAGATCACCAGCAGGCCCAGCTCGGTCAGGAACGACACGCTCGGCGAGAACAGCGACCACACGCGGTTGAGCTTATCGTTGACGTTCAGGTTGTGCCGGTTGGCTTCGCGGAAACGGGCCGCTTCGCGCTTCTCTTGTGCAAATGCCTTCACGACGCGGATGCCGGGGATCGTATCGGCCAGCACATTGGTCACCTCGCCCCAGACGCGGTCGATCTTTTCAAAGCCGGTGCGCAGTTTGTCGCGCACGAGATGGATCATCCATGCGATGAACGGCAGCGGCGCCAGTGTTACGAG
Organism: Oxalobacteraceae sp. CFBP 13730; assembly: GCA_014841835.1. Lineage (GTDB taxonomy): Bacteria > Pseudomonadota > Gammaproteobacteria > Burkholderiales > Burkholderiaceae_D > Telluria. Next base: position 387,847 of record JACYUQ010000003.1, read on the forward strand.
GGCCAGCCACGGATTGATCGAGAACAGGATCACGCCCGTCATGATGATCATCAGGACATCGGACAGGAAGTCCAGCAGGTGGAGCGACAGGAACACGCAGATGCGGTCGGAGCCGCTGCCGATACGCGCCATCAGGTCGCCCGTGCGTTTGCCGCCGAAAAATTCGAGCGACAGGCGCATCAGGTGTTCATAGGTGGTCGAGCGCAGGTCGGCGCCGATGCGTTCGGAGGCCAGCGCCAGCACATAGGTCTTGGCCCAGCCCAGCGCCCAGGCCAGCACGGCCGAGGCGAGCAAGCCGCCCATATACAAATACACGAGGCTCTTGTCGATCTGCTGCCCGTTCTGGTACGGAATCAGCACATTGTCCATCAGCGGCATGGTCAGGTACGGCGGAATCATGTGCGCCGCAGTCGAGCCGAGCATCAGCAAGAAGCCCAGGAACAATTGTCCTTGATAGGGCCTGGCGAAGCGCCACAGGCGGAACAGCGTCCACGTCGACGGCGGCGTGTGCAGCACTTTTTCGCAGATCGGGCAATCGTCCTGGTCGGCGTCGAGGGGCGCCTTGCAACTTGGACAAGTGTGCTGCTCGGGCGGCTGGATGGCCACACCCGTCAGCGCGCTTTCCATCTGATCCTGGAACTGGTCGGCCACGCGCACGGCGTGCAGGTTCTGGCCCAGCGTGAAGCGCCAGCTGGCCAAGAGGCCATGTGCATCGGTCAGTTCGAGATGTCCGACACCGGCGTGGTCGTGGTGGCGCAGCGCTAATCCTTCGCGGTATGGCCAGTCGCGCCACGCCGTTTCGCCCGGTGCACGGGCCAGCAAGCGCCGGTCCGTCACGAGAATTAATCCTTTTGAGAAATGTAATTTCGCATCGAGGTCAACCTCCACGCTGCTTAAAACGTTTTCCCCTGGTGCAAGCTGTTTCGCGACGTCATTTTGCCAGTGATCAGGCAAGAAATTGGCGGCTAGTGCCAGCGACGACGGATTGGCAAGTTGTTGTGTTGTCATGGTGTGCGCCCGAAACGGGCTTTAATTCGGCAAAGATTCGGTATGGGTAAAGCGTGTGGCTATTGTTTTTATGCCAAGCATCAAACGCTCTACAGAGCGCTAGAACGTTTTTGGGCAGGGTTTGGATGACACGAAATGTGTTTTGGTGAAAATATTGCGGCTAAGTAAAAGCCGCAACTGGATCAGATCAGCGCGTGATGTGCGCTGCGATTGGCGGCCTTTCGCTAACGTAGTGACACCTCAGGCATACAAGGAAAAGTCGCCGGTGTGGGAGTAGCGCCAGGTGACCAACGTATTTACATGACGAAAAAGAACGACATCAAATTCCTGCGCATCAATTATCTGGCGGGACCAAACATCTGGACCTATCGGCCCGTGATCGAGGCCTGGCTCGACATCGGCGAACTGGAAGACTATCCCTCGAATCTGCTCCCCGGGTTCACGACGCGCCTGACGACGTGGTTGCCCGGCCTGATCGAGCACCACTGCGGCGTCGGCTACCACGGCGGCTTCATCGAGCGCCTGAACGAAGGCACCTGGGCCGGCCACATCCTCGAGCACGTCGTGCTTGAAGTGCAGAGCCTGGCCGGCATGAAAACCGGCTTCGGCAAAACCCGCTCCACCGGCGAACATGGCGTCTACAAGATGGCCTTCCGCACGCGGGACAACGTCGTCGGCCGCGCCGCGCTCGAGGTCAGCCATCGCCTGCTGATGGCCGCGATCAACGACGAGCCGTTCGACCTGCCGGGCGCCATCGCGACGCTCACCGACATGGTCGATCGCCTGTGCCTGGGCCCGTCAACGGCGCACATCGTGGACGCCGCCACCGATCGCCGCATCCCGTCGATCCGCCTGACCGACGGCAATCTGGTGCAACTGGGTTACGGGGCCGCGCAGCGCCGCATCTGGACCGCCGAGACCGACCGCACCAGCGCGATTGCCGAAGGCATCGCCAGCGACAAGGACATGACCAAGAACCTGCTCGCCTCGTGCGGCGTGCCGGTGCCGGAAGGCGCCATCGCGCGCAGCGCCGACGCGGCGTGGGAAGAAGCCGCCGACATCGGCCTGCCCGTGGTCGTCAAGCCGGTCGACGCCAATCACGGCCGCGGCGTGTCGCTGAACCTGAATACCGAAGCCGAAGTGCGCGCCGCTTACGTGATCGCATCCGAAGAAGGCGAAAGCCGGTCGGTTCTGGTCGAGCGCTTCATCACGGGCAGCGAGCACCGCCTGCTGGTGGTCGGCCGCAAGGTCGTCGCCGTCGCGCGCGGCGAATCGCTGTGGGTGACGGGCGACGGCCGCCAGAACGTGGCCGAGCTGTGCGACAGCCAGATCAATATCGACCCGCGCCGTGGCGAAAGCGAAGAATTCCCGCTCAGCCCCGTCGAGCCGCGCAAGAGCGAAGAAAACCAGTTGCAGCTCAAGCGCCAGGGCCTCACGCCCGACACGGTGCCGCCGGCGGGCCAGAAGGTGCTGATCCAGATGAACGGCAACGTCGCCGATGACGTCACCGACCAGCTGCACCCGGACGTCGCGCATTCTGCGGCACTGGCTGCGCGCATCGTCGGCCTGGACATCGCCGGCATCGACCTGGTGTGCGAAGACATCGGCCGCCCACTGCTCGAACAGCGCGGCGCGATCATCGAGGTGAACGCCAGCCCGGGCCTGCTGGCCCACACCAAGCCGGCCAGCGGCACCGCCCGCAACGTCGGCAAGGACATCATCGAACACCTGTTCGCGCCGGACGACACGGCGCGCATCCCGGTGGTCGGCGTGACCGGTTCGCTCGGCTGCAGCCTGATCACGCGCCTGATCGGCTGCCTGGTCAACATCACCGGCAAAGAGGTCGGCGTGGCCAACGGCGAAGGCCTGTACCTGAATGCGCGCGTGATCTCGAACCGCGACAGTACGGGCGTCGAAGCCAGCCAGCGCATCCTGATCAACCGTAACGTGCAGACGGCGGTGTTCGAATCGAACGCCCGCTCGATCCTGCAGGACGGCCTGCCGTACGACCGCTGCACCGTGGGCGTCGTGACCGACATGGCGGGCCTGGCCGACCTGGCAGAGTTCCATATCCATGACGACGACGCGCTGCGTAACGTGATCCGCACCCAGGTCGACGTGATCCTGCCGGACGGCGTGGCCGTGCTCAACGCCGCCAACGAGCAGGTCGCGGCGCTGGCCGAACTGTGCGACGGCGGCGTGATCTTCTACGCCTTCGACGAACACCATGCAGTGCTGGCAGCGCACCGCGCGGCTGGCGAGCGCATCGTGTTCGTCCGTGACGGGCGCATCATGCTGGCCGAAGGCGATACGGAGACGCGCCTGAACACGCTGGACACCATGAAGCCGTCCACCGTGAAGTACCCCGAAAACGTGCTGGCGGCAGTGGCAGCGGCGTGGGCGCTTGGCGTACCGAGCGACCTGCTGTGCGGCGGCCTGCGCGCCTTCGACGCGACACCAAAACAAACGACACATTGAATGACACTGCCCGGCAATCTGCCGGGCCTGGCGCCCGCCCCCGCGCATGTGCGCGCGGTGCGCGGCCCGCGAAAGGAATGACGGTTTATGGAAGTATCTCGCGTACGGGCCCTGCGTGGCCCCAATCTCTGGAGCCACCACACCTCGGTCGAGGCGATCGTGACATGCACGCCTGACGAGGAATCGATCGGCGAACTGCCCGGTTTCGAATCGCGCCTGCGCGTGCGCTTCCCGCAGATCGGCGGCCTGCAGCCGTTCGGCCACTACGAAACGATCCCGCTGGCCCACGTGCTCGAACTGGTCGCGCTGCACCTGCAGGCCGAAGCCGGCTGCCCGGTGACGTTCAGCCGCACCACCGCCACGCTGGAAACCGGCACCTACCAGGTGGTCGTCGAATACAGCGAAGAAGACGTCGGTCGCCAGGCCCTCGAACTCGCGCAGCAGCTGATCGAAGCCGCCCGCAACGACACCCCGTTCGACGTGCCCGCCGCGCTGGCACAACTGCGCGCGACAGACGAAGACGTGCGCCTGGGACCGTCGACCGGCTCGATCGTGCAGGCCGCCGTGGCACGCAACATCCCGTTCCGCCGCCTGACCGAAGGCAGCATGGTCATGTTCGGCTGGGGCAGCCGCGCGCGCCGCATCCAGGCCGCCGAGATCGACGCCACCGGCGCGATTGCCGAATCGATCGCGCAGGACAAGGAACTGACCAAGAAGCTGCTCGACGCGGCCGGCGTGCCGGTGCCGCAGGGCCGCGGCGTCTCCGACCCGGATGACGCCTGGGCCGCCGCCATGGAAATCGGTCTGCCGGTGGTGATCAAGCCGAAGGACGGCAACCAGGGCAAGGGCGTGACCGTCAACGTCACCACGCGCGAACAACTGGACGCCGGCTTCAAGGCCGCCAGCGAATTCCGCGACGACATCCTGGTCGAACGCTACCTGCCGGGCCACGACTACCGCCTGCTGGTGGTGGGCGACAAGCTGGTGGCCGCCGCACGTCGCGAACCGCCGCAGGTGGTGGGCGACGGCGAGCGCAGCGTGCGCGAGCTGGTCGAACAGGTCAACCTGGATCCGCGCCGCGGCGATGGCCACGGCACGTCGCTGACCAAGATCCGCTTCGACGACATCGCCATCGGCACGCTGGCCCAGAACGGCTTGACGCCGGAGTCGGTGCCCGCCATCGGCCAGCGCGTCGTCCTGCGCAATAACGCGAACCTGTCCACCGGCGGCTCGGCCACCGACGTCACCGACGACGTGCACCCCGAAGTCGCGGCGCGCGCCGTCGCTGCCGCCCACATGATCGGCCTGGATATCTGCGGCGTCGACCTGGTCTGCGACAGCGTCCTCAAACCGATTGAGGACCAGAACGGCGGCATCGTCGAAGTCAACGCCGCGCCGGGCCTGCGCATGCACCTGGCACCATCGTTCGGCAAACCGCGCCCGATCGGCGAAGCGATCGTCGACACGCTGTTCAAGGATGGCGACGATGGCCGCATCCCGATCGTGGCCGTCACCGGCACGAACGGCAAGACGACCACCGTGCGCCTGATCGCACACCTGCTCACCGCTTCCGGCCTGCGCACCGGCATGACCAACACCGACGGCGTCTACATCGAAGGCCGCCGCATCGAAAGCGGCGACTGCAGCGGCCCGCGCAGCGCGCGCAACGTGCTGCTGCACCCTGACGTCGACGCCGCCGTGTTCGAAACGGCGCGCGGCGGCCTGCTGCGCGAAGGCCTGGCCTACGACAAGTGCCAGGTCGCGGTCGTGACCAATATCGGCTCGGGGGACCACCTGGGCCTGAACTACATCACCACGCTCGAAGACCTGGCGGTACTCAAGCGCGTGATCGTGCAAAACGTGGCCGTGGGCGGCATGGCGGTGCTCAACGCCGCCGATCCGACCGTGGCGGCGATGGCCGAACGGACGCGCGGCGACGTCACCTTCTTTGCGCAGGACGTGGGTAATCCGGTCATGGCGATGCACCGCGCCCAGGGCCGCCGCGTCGTCTTCGTCGAAGAAGGCTATCTGGTGGCGGCGCAAGAGTCGTTCATCGAACGCATCGACCTGAAGGAAGTGCCGATTACGCGCGGTGGCGTCGTCGGCTTCCAGGTCGAGAACGTGATGGCGTCGGTGGCTGCAGCATGGGGTGTGGGCACGTCGTGGGATGCGATCCGCCTCGGCCTGAAGACCTTCGTCGGCGAGAGCGACAATGCGCCGGGACGCTTCAATGTATTCGATTACAAGGGCGCGACCGTGATCGCCGACTACGGCCACAACCCGGATGCGATCGCCGCCCTGGTCAATGCGGTCGAGAGCATGCCGGCCAAGCGCCGCTCGGTGGTGATCAGCGGCGCCGGCGACCGGCGCGATCAGGACATCACGCAGCAGACCGAAATCCTGGGCGCGGCGTTCGACGACGTGTTGTTGTATCAGGACCAGTGCCAGCGTGGCCGCGCGGATGGCGAAGTCATTGCGCTGCTGCGCGCGGGGTTGAGCAATGCGACGCGTACCGGCCATGTTGAGGAAATCAACGGCGAGTTCGTGGCGATTGATCGGGCGCTCTCGCGCCTGGGTGATGGGGACTTGTGCCTGATCCTGATCGACCAGGTTGACGAGGCGCTGGCGCATATTACGGCGCGGGTCAAGGCAGCGAGCTGAGTATCGGTGCTGTGTTTCCGGGGACGGGCGACGACGCGGTATGCTGCGTCGATGAATAGCCCGTCCTCTTCATCCCTCCCTGCACTGCCCAGGGCCAGTGCCTGGCCGCTGCTGCGGGCATTGTTCAAGCGGCCCGCGCGGGTGTCAGCGGGATTGATCCAGGCCAGATACCGGCTGGACCGGATCGATATCGATCACGTGCGGCGCTACGGCAACGCATTTGGCTTCCCACCCGGCCCCGTGCCGCTGACCTACCTCTATCTGCTGGCGCAGCGCGCGCAACTGGCAACGATGCTCGATCGTGCGATACCGTTTCGGATTGTCGGACTGATTCATGTGTCGAACGAGCTTGCGATGCAGTGCGAAGTACGCACCGATGCACCACTGATGCTCGTGACGACATTATCGATGCCGGAACCTGGAGCCAATGGGGCCGTCGAATGCCTGCTGGAGACGGTGGCAAGCGCGGATGGGCAGACGGTCTTCACCTGCACCAGCCGGTACCTGATCAAACGAGGGCAACGTGGCAAGCATGCGCTTGCGTCGCCTTCGGTCGCGCCCATGGGTGACGTGATTGGAGAATGGGCCGTGACCGCCGATGCGGGGCGACGCTATGCGGCCCTGTCCGGCGACTGGAATCCCATTCATCTGTGGCCATGGAGTGCGCGGCTGATGGGGATGCACGCTCCAATCATCCACGGCATGGAAACCATGGCACGCGTCTGCGCGGCGTTCGAGCAATCGACCAATCGTCGCATCACCAGTCTGGCATGCCACTTCAAACGCGCCGTGCCGCTGGGCACATCGGCGACGCTCATTGCCTGCGAAGTCCCCGGTAGTTTTGTCGTTCTGTGCAGCGATCGCGTGGCCGTCGAAGGCGCGCTTGGCTACACGTGATGTCGCGCGCCCCGCGAAAAGCCGGGGTCAGGTCTGACATTCGGACACGATCTCGGCAGGAAAAGCCGGGGGCAGGTCTGACATTCGGACACGATCTCGGCAGTAGAGTAGTTGGAACTAGCTCACATGGTGCCATACCAATCTGGACAAGGGACCCATGGAACTAGCCGAGGCTGAGTCCGTGTCCAAATGTCAGACCTGACCCCGGCTGCGCTTGACCCCGACTGTGCTAAGGCTGAGGTCGTGTCCGAATGTCAGACCTGACCCCGGCTGTGCCGCGCGCGCAACATCAATCGCGGTAAAATACGCAGCTCTGGCCAGCCTCTGTCTCGCCGTACCCAATCCGAAGAAATGACCACCGTTCCCACTGAAATCAACGCCGCAGCCGTCAAGAACAGCGCGACCGACAAGCACACCCCGATGATGCAGCAATACCTGCGCATCAAGGCCGACTACCCCGACATGCTGGTGTTCTACCGCATGGGCGACTTCTACGAGCTGTTCTTCGACGACGCCGAAAAAGCCTCGCGCGTGCTGGGCATCACGCTGACTGCGCGCGGCAAGTCCGAGGGCAATCCGATCAAGATGGCCGGTGTGCCGTTCCACTCGCTCGATGGCTATCTGGCCAAGCTGGTGAAACTGGGCGAGTCGTGCGCGATCTGCGAGCAGATCGGCGATCCGGCTCTGTCCAAAGGCCCGGTCGAACGCAAGGTCATGCGCGTGGTCACGCCCGGTACGTTGACCGATTCCGACCTGCTGCCCGAAAAAGCCGAGCGCCCTCTTCTCGCCATGTGCCTGCAAACCCAGCGCAAGACCGTCACCGCGGGTCTGGCCTGGCTGTCGCTGGCCAGCGGCAATCTGCGCCTGATGGAGTTTTCAGGCGACGCGCGCGCCATCGAGGCGCGTCTGGCGCATGAACTCGAGCGCATCGCGCCGGCCGAAATCCTGCGCGCCGATTGCGGCGACATGTTCGACGATGGCGCATCCACCGTGCACACCCAGCGCGTGCCGGAATGGCACTTCGACGTCGTCAAGGGCCACGGCGCGCTGCTCGAACAGTTGAAGGTCGCCACCCTCACGGGCTTTGGCGCCGATGGCCTGGGCGCCGCATTCGGTGCGGCCGGCGCGCTGCTGCGCTATGCCCAGTCCACGCAGGGTCGCGGGCTGCAGCACGTGCGCGGGCTGGCGTGCGAAAACGAGAACGAATACATCGGCCTCGACGCCGCCACCCGCCGCAACCTGGAACTGACCGAGACCATTCGCGGGCAAGAGTCGCCAACGCTGTTTTCGCTGCTCGACGGCTGCCGCACGGCGATGGGTTCGCGCATGCTGCGCCACTGGCTGCACCATGCGCGGCGCGACCAGTCGATCGCGCGCAGCCGTCACCAGTCGATCGCCGCGCTGCTGCAGGCGGATGCCATCGACAACCTGTCGCCGACGCTGGCGCAGGTGCCGGACATCGAACGCATCACCACGCGCGTGGCGCTGCTCAGTGCGCGCCCGCGCGACCTGGCGAGCCTGCGCGATGGCCTCAAGGCCTTGCCGATGCTGCGCGAGCTGGTGGCGCGTTGCTTCGTGCCCGGTGATACGTCGTTGCTGCGCGAGCTGCATGACGACCTGGCCACGCCGGCCGATTGCCTCGACCTGCTGGTGCGCGCCGTGCTCGAAGAGCCGAGCGCGATGATCCGCGATGGCGGCGTGTTCGCGCGCGGCTACGACGCCGAACTCGATGAACTGCAGGCGCTGTCCGAGAATGCCGGCCAGTTCCTGGTCGATCTTGAAACACGCGAACGCGCCCGCACCGGCATCGCCAACCTGCGCGTCGAGTACAACCGCGTGCATGGCTTCTACATCGAAGTCACCAACGGCCAGGCGACCAAGGTGCCGGACGATTACCGCCGCCGCCAGACGCTGAAGAACTGCGAACGCTACATCACGCCCGAACTCAAGGCCTACGAAGACAAGGCGCTGTCAGCGCAGGACCGCGCGCTGGCACGCGAAAAAATCCTGTACGACGACCTGCTGGCGCAGCTCGCGCCGCACATCGGCGTGCTGCAGACCATCGCGCGCGCGATCGCGCAAGCCGACGTGCTGGTGGCGCTGGCCAGCCACGCGCTGCGCCACGGCTGGTGCGCGCCGCAGCTGGTCGATGCGCCCTGCCTGAACATCGTCGAGGGCCGCCATCCCGTGGTGGAGAATCAGATCGAACGCTTCATCGCCAACGATTGCCGCTTCTCGAACGAGCGCCGTCTGCTGTTGATCACCGGTCCGAACATGGGCGGTAAATCGACCTTCATGCGCCAGGTGGCGTTGATCACGCTGCTGGCCTATGTCGGCAGCTATGTGCCTGCGGCGGAAGCCACGCTGGGCCCGATCGACCGTATCTTCACGCGCATCGGCGCCAGCGACGACCTGGCCAACGGCCGCTCGACCTTCATGGTCGAGATGACCGAATCGGCCGCCATCCTCAACGGCGCCACCGAGCATTCGCTGGTGCTGATGGATGAAGTCGGGCGCGGCACGTCGACCTTCGACGGCCTGGCGCTGGCGTGGGCCATCGCGCGCCACCTGATTGACACGAGCCGCAGCTTCACGCTGTTCGCGACGCACTATTTCGAGCTGACCCAGTTGCCGGAGTCGTACCCGAGCGCCTACAACGTGCACCTGTCAGCGGTCGAACACAAGGACAGCATCGTGTTCCTGCATGCGGTGCAGGATGGCCCGGCGTCGCAAAGCTACGGCTTGCAGGTAGCGCAGCTGGCCGGCGTGCCGCAGCCGGTGATCAAAGCCGCGCGCAAGCACCTGGCGCGCCTGGAAGCGCAGGCCGCAGGTGGTACGCCGCAGCGCGACCTGTTCGCCGCACCGCTACCCGAGCACGACTTCGACGACACCCCGGCACCAGTCGTGGCGGAGGTCCAGGATGACGGTTTGCGCGACGCGCTCGACGCCATCGATCCGGACGCGCTGACGCCGCGCGAAGCGCTCGAGCGGCTGTACGAGCTGAAACGGCTGGCTGCCTGATGTCGATCCCGCGTCCGGTCGTTGTCCGCGCCGCGCTGCTGGCGGCGCTGCTTGCCTGCGCGCCGCTGGTGGCCCAAGCCAAGGATAAGGACAAGGACAAGGAAGCGCGTCCCACGCACCGCTTCGCCGTGGTCGGCAACGACGCGCGTGCCGACAGTGACGACCGTCTGAAGCAGGCGCTGGCCGATTCGTCCGAAAAATCGGTGTCGTTCGTGGTCCTCACCGGCATCAAGGGCGAGAACGAAAGCTGTGGCGACAAGCTGTACCTGCAGCGGCGCGACCTGTTCGAGCATGCTAAGCGGCCCGTGATCGTGTCGCTGTCCGGCAGCGACTGGACCGGCTGCCGCAACTCGGCCAAGCGCACCAATGCGATCGAGCGCCTGAACCGCCTGCGCGAACTGCTGTACGGCGAACCCGAATCGCTTGGCGCAACCAAGATTCACCTGACGCAGCTGTCGGCCAGCCCGCGCTTTCGCAGCTACGCCGAGAACGCGCACTGGAAGGTGGACAAGGTGCTGTACGCCACCATCAATCTGCCGGCCGCGAACAACCATTTCCTGCCGGCGGCGGGCCGCAACAGCGAATACGAAGACCGGGCGGTGGCCAACCGCTTCTGGCTGAATCGCCTGTTCGCGATGGCGCGCAGCGACAAGGCGCAGGCACTGGTGCTGTTCTCGGAAGGCGCGGTGCGCCCGTTCCATCTCGATCAGCCGGCGGGCCTGCGTGGCTTGCTGCGGCGTGCGCCGGTCGAGCGCGACGGGTTCGAGGCAGCGCGGCGTCAGATCCAGGCGCAGGCCGTCAAGTTCGATGGGAAGGTGCTGCTGGTCGACAGTGACGCGCCGGGTGGCCACAAGCCGCAGATCGCATGGAAAGGCAATCTGGGACAGCTGTCAGTCGGAACCAAGGCAGTCGAGGTGAATGTGATGCTGGGGAAAGACGCGGCGTTCACGGTGGTGGACGCGAAGCAGTAGAACAGAGATTACAAACGCGGCCACCGCGTGATGCGGTGGCCGCGCACCAACCCGATTACTGCAGCGGCTGGGTACGGAAGTGGTCGCCATCGTCGCTGTCATCGATCTCGTGATGATGACCGCCAGCGCCGTGCACGTGACCGTGCTGGATTTCTTCGGCGGTTGCAGCGCGCACGTCGACCACGGACAGGTCGAAACGCAGTGCCATGCCGGCCAGTGGATGGTTGCCATCCAGGACGACCTTGTCGTCAGCGATTTCGGTGACGGTGAAAATCACCGGCTCGTCGTCGCCGTTTTCGGCCACGCCTTCGAACTGCATGCCGACTTCAATCGGTTCCGGCAGGCGCGAACGCTCTTCAACCTTGACCAGCTCTGGCTCGTAGTCGCCGAACGCGTCGTCTGGTTCCACCTGGATCGTCGAGGCGTAGCCGGTTTCTTTGCCGTCCAGCTCTTCTTCGATCTTCGGCAGGGTGTTCTCGTAGCCGCCGTGCAGGTACACCATCGGCTGGGAGCCCTCCTCGATCAGATTGTTCTGGGCATCCGACAGTTTGTAATTAACCGTCACGACTGTGTCTTTAGCAATCTTCATCGTCCATCCTTTCATTGTGAGCTGCGGATTATACTCTCGATGGGTCTAGGCCCCGCTTCGGCTGGTTATAATGTCGCATGAAAAAATTACCGCTTTTGGGGAATCTTTCCCCCGCTGAATTCCTGCGCGATTACTGGCACAAGAAACCGCTGCTGATCCGCGGTGCCATCCCAGGCTTCAAGCCGCTGCTCAAGTTCGAGAAGCTGGCCGAGCTGGCCGCGCTGAACCATGTCGAATCCCGCCTGGTGTCGCTGCGCGACGGCGAGTGGGACATGCAGCACGGCCCTCTCACCGAACTGCCCGCGCGCAGCGAGCCGAACTGGACGATGCTGGTCCAGGGCGTGAACCTGCATGACGAGCGCGCCGACGAGTTGCTGCGCCAGTTCCGCTTCGTGCCGGACGCCCGCCTGGACGACCTGATGGTGAGCTTCGCCACCGATGGCGCCGGCGTCGGCCCCCATTACGATTCGTACGACGTGTTCCTGCTGCAGGCGCACGGCAAGCGCCGCTGGCGCATCGGCGCGCAGCAGGACCTGACGATCATCGAAGGCTTGCCGCTCAAGATCCTGGCCAATTTCGAGGCCGAAGAAGAGTTCGTGCTCGAGCCGGGCGACATGCTGTACCTGCCGCCACAATACGCGCACGACGGGATCGCCGAAGGCGAATGCATGACGTATTCGATTGGCTTCCGTTCGCCGTCGTTCCAGGAACTGGGCGAATCCTTCCTGCAATTCATGGCCGATTCGATCGACCTGCCGGGCCGCTACGCCGATCCCGAATTGCAAGAAACAAAGAACCCGGCCGAGATTCCGAAGCACATGCTCGCCACCGTCACCGAAGAACTCAACAAGGTGCGCTGGGATGAAGAAGACGTCACCATCTTCCTCGGCGAGCACATGTCCGAGCCGAAGCACAATGTGTTCTTTACGCCGCCCGCCAAACCGCTGACCTTCGGTCGCTTCATGGAAACGGCGGCCAAGCGCGGCGTCAAATTGTCGAGCAAGACGCTGATGCTGTACCGCGGCAAGAACGTGTTCATCAATGGCGAATCGCTGGCCGCCGGCCGCGCCGACAAGGTGGTACTCGACGTGCTCGCCAACGAGCGCCGCATCGATGGCGCCACTCTCGGCAAAGCCACCGACGACGTCACCGAGTCGCTGTACGCGTGGTATCAGGACGGCTGGGTCGAGCTGGGCTGACCATGGATGCCCGCGCGATCCCGTTCGACACCCGGCGCGATTGCGAGGCGCAGTTTCTCGCCATCGTCACGGCGGCGCAGCACAGCCTGCGCCTGTTCGATCCGGATGGGGCGGTGTTTGCGCTGGGCACGATCCAGGTGGATGCGGCGCTGCGCGCTTTTCTGCAACAGGGCGGCACCTTGCGCCTTGCGTTGCACGAGCCGGGCCACATCGAGCGCCACTTCCCGCGCTTCCTGCGCCTGCTGCGCGACTACGGGCATGCCTGCGAATGCCGCCAGACACCGAAAAATCTGCGGCAGCTGACCGACTCGTTCTGCATCGCCGATGACCAACACGTGATCCGGCGCTTTCACAGCGACCACATGCGTGGCGAGGCCAGCTTCGACGATCCACGCGCCGTCGATGTGCCGCATCATCGGTTTGAAGCGATCTGGGAAGCATCGCGTCCCACACTCCAACCGACCACCACCGGACTGTAACGCACCCGGCGGGCATGTGTCGTTGCCCCCTAGTTACTTTCCGGGCATTCGGTCGTGTGCGTAGCATCTTGTAACAATATAAAGCTTATCAAAGCGGAAAATTCTTACACCACAGCATGTGTTCGCTATTGCGAAACTGTAAAATTGTCTATAATATCAATCAGGAAGGTTCCGTTGCGCCCGTGGCAGTCTTGCTATTTGTGAAGGCACGAGAATTCCATCGAGAAATAATTACCGGTAATTATTATTCGTATCAAGTAGTTCTACTTTTGTAAATACTAAGGAAAAAACCATGAAAAAATCCCTGCTGATCGCTTCCCTGTTCGCTGTTACCCTGGCTGCTTGCGCTAAGAAAGAAGAAGCTCCAGTCGCACCAGTGACCGAAACCCCAGCTGCTGTCGTCGCTCCTGCTGACGCAACCATGCCAGCTGCTGATGCAACCGCTCCAGCTGCTGCTGCTGCTGACGCTGCTGCAACCGACGCTGCTGCTGCTGCAACCACCGCAACCGACGCTGCTGCTGCTGCTCAGACCTCGGCTACGCAAGCTGCTGACGCTGCTGCTACCACCAAGTAATTCGTTACTCGGTAATGAAGAAACCGGCCTGCGGGCCGGTTTTTTTACGCCTGTTACTTTGCGAGGCCCGCTCCCATAATCCCGATGCGCGTAAAAAAACCGGCCAATCGGCCGGTTTCTTGTTGCCACAACGAGGATTACTTCAGCTCGTTGTTCAGCAGCGTCAGGATCTTGGTCGTCGTTGGCGAGGTTTCTGCCTTGCCGTCGTTGGTCTGCACCGACACTTCGCTCACGTTTGCGCCCTGTGCGGCCTTGACCAGCACGCGGTAGCGCTGGGCTTCCTTGGCAGCGTCTTCCGACTTGCCGAACGTGAACAGACGCTTGAAGAAGCCGTCCTTGGTATCGACCGCATCCGGATCGACGTAACGCACGAAGTAGATGCCCTGCACGCGGTCACGGTCTTCGACGGTGAAGCCGACGCGATCGAGCGCCAGGCCGACACGGCGCCATGCCCGGTCGAAGCCCTCATCGACCTCGACCTTGTCACCCACCAGCTTGGCATGCTGTGGCGCCAGCGGCGCGTTGGCGACCATGGCTTCGGCCGGCGCCACTTCTTTCGCGCCCGTCAGCAGCGCAACGATGCGGCTCAGGTATTGCGACTCCAGGCCCGGATCGTTGGGACGCATGGTCCAGGTGGTGGTTTCGCTTTGCGGGCCAGTCAGGACTTCTTCGGCGCCGCGGTGGCTGACCCAGATCTCGGTCGAACCATCCGGCAGGCGCTCGAGGCGCGTCCGGTACTTGTCGCGCTCGCCGGTCGAGTAGGCGCTGTCGAACACGCGGCCGATGGCGCGGCGCACGAAGTCCTGCGGGATCTTCGAACGGTTCTCGACCCAGGCGGTTTCCATGGTGCCGGTGGTGGCCGACTCGGTCTCGAGCGCGAAGCCCTGCTCTTCCCAGAACTGGCGCAGTTGCGGCCACAGCTGTTCAGGCGTTTGCTTGACCACCAGCCAGCGCTGGTCGCCATTGCGCTGCACGCTGACGGCGTCGGTCGAAATCGGGCCGATCGGCTGGCCGGATGCCGAGACACCGGCCACCGCAGGCACGCCGCTGGCAGCTGCCGCAGCCTGGCCTTGCTGGAATTCGGATGCAGTAGCGACGCCACGGCCATCCGGGATCGCATAGCGGTTATCGCGCTGCAGCTTGGTCAGGTCGGGCGGCACGTCCAGCGGTGCGGCCTTCTTGGTGCCCTTGTAGTCGACTTTGTCGCCACTGAAAATCGTGGTGCAGGCTGCCAGGCTGAACGCGATGACCGTGAGCGAGAGCACACGGGCGGCGGCAGGAGCGTTGATCAGGGATGCGCCGTTTGAATTCTTAGTCTTGCGAATAGTCATGTCGTTCGATATCAGGTCAGTAACCCGAACCCTTGCGGGTTCAGGATGGGGAATGAACGCCGGCTTCCACCAGGGCGGCACGTACGATCTCGTGGTATTGGGAGGACAGCGGCGCGAGCGGCAGGCGCAGGCCGGCCGGCATCTTGCCCATCTCGGCCAGCGCCCATTTGACGGGCACCGGATTCGGTTCGACGAACAGCCTGGCGTGCAGGCCAAGCACGCGGTTGTTGATCTCGAGCGCGCGGGCAATGTCGCCATTCATGGCGGCCACGCACAGCTCGTGCATGGCGCGCGGGGCGACGTTGGCGGTGACCGAGATATTGCCGGCGCCGCCGCAGAACATCAGCGCCATCGCGGTCGGATCGTCGCCCGAATACACGGCGAAGGATGTATCGACCATCTTGAGCAGTTCGATGCCGCGCCCGATATTGCCGGTGGCGTCCTTGAGGCCGACGATGTTGTCGATCGGCGCCAGGCGTGCGACCGTCTCGTTGGCCATGTCGGCCACGGTACGGCCCGGCACGTTGTACAGGATGATCGGCAGGTCGACGGCTTCGGCGATCGTGCGGAAGTGGCGATACATGCCCTCTTGCGTCGGTCGGTTGTAGTACGGCACGACCTGCAGGGACGCGTCCGCGCCGACCGATTTCGCATGACGGGTCAGCGCGATGGCTTCCACGGTCGAATTGCCGCCAGTACCGGCGATGACAGGGATGCGGCCGGCGACATGGTCGACGGCCAGCTTGACGAGTTCGCAATGCTCTTCCGGCGACAGGGTCGCCGATTCGCCGGTCGTGCCCACGATGACGATCGCGTCGGTACCTTCGGCGATATGCCAGTCGATCAGCGCGCGCAGGGCATCGCGATCGACGGTGCCGTCTTCGAACATCGGGGTGACGATTGCTACGATACTGCCCTTAATCATAATCTTTGGACCGTGCCATTCATTTAAAAATCTGATTGTAGCGGATAGCCCGCCCCTATGGTTCATTCCTGACCACAATATGGTCGAGCCATGCCTCGGTTTTACCATACGCAGGGCCGGCAGCGCACAGGCGCTGCACCTGCGCCGGATGGGGCCGCTCCACGTGGCCATCCTCGTACGCCAGCACCTGCAGGCCACCATCCTGGGCCAGCGTCAGCAGTTCGCCGGGCGCGAGCAGGAACGCCGGATTCGACGGCTTGCCATAGACCTCGTTGCCTTGCGCGAAGGTTTCGTAGATCAGGATCCCGTCGGGCCGCAGGCTGGTGGCGATTTGCGCAAACAGCGGCCGGTGCAGGTAATTGGTGACGACAATGACGGCAAAGCGCCCGGCTTCGAAGGGCCAGCTTGCGCCATCGGCCTCGAGATCGCAGGCCCGCGTCGTCACGCCCTCGGCCGCGCTGGCTGCCAGCGCTACCGGATTGCGATCGACGGCCAGCACCTGCAAACCCTGCGCAGCCAGCAGGCGCGTGTGGCGCCCGCTACCGCAGGCCAGGTCGAGCGCCTCGCCTGACCGGGCCAGCGGCGCGAAGCGTGCCACCCAGGGCGAAGCGGGCAAGGCCGCGATGTGGACGCTCGTGGTCATCGGCTCAGAGCAGGAAGAACGTGAATGGCGTGGCTGCCAGCTGCACCAGATAACCACCCAGCGCCATCACCGGCGTGAGCCAGTAGCCAACAACCTTGAGCATCACCAGCGCCAGCACAATGAAGAAACCGTAAGGCTCAATGCGGGCAAACGCATAGGCGGCGCGGTGCGGCAGCATCGCCGTGACCACCCGGCCACCATCGAGCGGCGGGATCGGCAGCAGGTTGAAGGCCATGATCAAGAGGTTCGTGATGATGCCGGCCTGCGCCACCTTGTGCGGGAATTCTTCGCCAACCTGGAAGAACACGAGCAGCACACCCAGGATCAGCCACAGCACGGCCATGATGAAGTTGGCCAGCGGGCCGGCCAGCGCCACCCACGCCATATCGCGTTTCGGATTACGCAGGCGCCCGAATTCGACCGGCACTGGCTTGGCGTAACCGAACACAAAACCGCTGAACAGGAACATCACGATCGGGATCACGATCGTGCCCCAGATATCGACGTGCACCAGCGGATTGAGGCTCATGCGCCCCTGCGAATAGGCGGTATTGTCGCCAAAATACTTGGCGGCGTAAGCGTGGGCGGCTTCATGCAGCGTAATCGCAAACAGGACCGGCAGCGCATACACCGCGATGGTGCGAATCGTTTCTTCCATGGGGGCTGATTCTATCAGAGCGCAGCGCGTACTTGACCGGTGGAATACTTAAGGCAACCTTGCAGGCTGCAGCCCGACTGATTACAGGCCGAACGCCGCCGGGTCGCCCCTGCCCTCGCGAATCAGCACCGGCTCGGGGCCGGTCAGATCGATCACGGTGGTGGCTTCCAGCATGCCAGCACCGCCGTCGATGATCAGTTCGATCTGCTTTTCGAGGCGCTCGCGCACTTCATCGGGATCCGACAGCATGTGCTCGTCGCCTGGCAGTTGCAGGGTGGTGCCGATCAGTGGCTCGCCCAGTTCTTCGAGCAGCGCCAGCGTGATCCGGTTTTCAGGCACGCGCAGGCCAATCGTCTTGCGCGACGGGTGCGACAGGCGCCGCGGCAGCTCGCGCGTGGCTTCCAGGATCACCGTGTACGGGCCTGGCATCGTTGCCTTGAGGAGGCGATATTGCGTGTTGTCCACGCGCGCGTACTGCGCCACTTCGGACAGGTCGCGCACCAGCAGCGTCAGGTGGTGCTTGTCATCGACGCCACGGATACGGCGCAGCTTCTCGACCGCGTTCTTGTCGTCCAGCCGGCAGACAAGTGCGTAGGCAGAATCGGTCGGCAGCGCGACGATGCCGCCGGCGCTGACGATCTGCGCGGCCTGCTTGATCAGGCGCGCTTGCGGGTTTTCAGGGTGAATCTGGAAAAACTGGCCCATGGATGGTGTCCTTGTTATTAGTTAGGCAGCGACTGGAGCGCGGCAATGCGCTGCTCCATCGGCGGGTGGGTCGAGAACAGCGCGCCCCAGCTACCGCCGCTGCCGGAGATGCCCGACGCCGACATCGCTTTCGGCAGGGCGCCCGGCGCGAATCCGCCCAGGCGGGCCAGCGCGTGCTGCATTGGCACCGGGCTGCCCATCAGTTTGGCGGCGCCGGCGTCGGCGCGGAATTCGCGCTGGCGCGAGAACCAGGCCACGATAATCGAAGCCAGCAGGCCGAACAGGATTTCGCAGACCATCACGGTGGCGTAGTAGCCGATGCCCGGCGCGTCGCCCTCTTTACGGAACAGCACCTTGTCGACAAAGAAGCCGACCACACGCGCAAAGAACACAACGAAGGTATTGACCACGCCCTGGATCAGCGTGAGCGTGACCATGTCGCCATTGGCGATGTGGGCGACTTCGTGACCCAGGACGGCTTCGACTTCATCCTGGTTCATGCTTTGCAGCAGACCTGTGGACACGGCGACCAGCGCCGAATTCTTGAAGGCGCCGGTGGCGAACGCATTCGGCTCGCCATCATAGACGGCAACCTCGGGCATGCCGATGCCGGCGCGCTCGGCCAGGCTGCGCACGGTGTCCATCAGCCACTGCTCGGTGGAATTGGCCGGTTGCTCGATCACGCGCGCACCGGTCGACCATTTGGCCATCGGTTTGCTGATCAACAGCGAGATGAACGAACCGGTAAAGCCGATGACGAGCGACATCACCGCCAGCGAAGCGAAGTCGATGCCCTGCGCCGAGACGGCGCGGCCAAGACCGAGCACGTTCATGACCAGCGACAGCACCAGAACGACGGCGAGATTGGTGGCGAGGAAAAGAACAATACGCTTCATGGCGGACAACTCCTGAATTAATGACAGGATGCCAATATTGGGCTTCCTGTCGGAAAAATCAAGGGCAGACTCGCCTGCCCCACGATCTCCAGCACGTCGTTCGGGCGGCGCGGGCTTTCACATTAGCGGCATTCCGTCAGGAAAAACCGCAGCATCTCCTTCGACGCCGACGGCCCCGCCGCATCGGTATGCGATCCCGCCGCATTGCCGCCGGCCCACGCATGCCCTGCGCCCTGCACGACCCACTGCTCCGCCATCGCCCGGCCCGCGTCGTCGCGCCAGACACTGCGGCGGCAACGGCGCCCGCCGTGTGCTGCATCGTCATGACGCACGTTCAAAGGCGCAGCGTGCAGGCCGACGTGAGCACCCACATACTGTTGCAGCACCGCGTCGCCATTGGCCGGCGCCACCACGTGATCGGTGCTGCCGTGGAACACGATGACAGGCACCGCCTCGCGCAAGGCGCGCCCCTTGGCCGGCTTCTTCATGGCCTGCAAGCCGGTGATCATGTCGCGCCCGCTACCGGCAGGCAAACCGGAGTGCACGCCCACTGCTGCGAACAGGTCGGGATACTCGGCGCCCAGCACGGCCGCCATTGCCCCGCCCGCCGACATGCCGGCCACGAACACCTGGGCCGGATCGGCGCCGTGCTCCTTGACGATCTGCCGCGTCAGCCCGGCGATGATGCCCGGCTCACCCGCATCGCGCGCCTGGTGGCCTGCCTCGAACCAGTTCCAGCACTGGTTACGGTTCGACGCGCTGTCCTGCTCCGGATACAGCACGAGGCAGTTGGCTTCTTCGGCCAGGCGGTTCATGCCGGTACCGAGCGCGAAATCGTCGGGATTCTGCGTACAGCCATGCAGCATGACGATCAGCGGACGCGGCGTGCTTGACGGCTGCGACGGGATATACAGCTTGTAGCGGCGGCGGCCAGCGGCGTTTGAAAAGACGCCTGCCGTGAAGGTGCCACCGGCGATGTCGTCCATGACCGCCACATCGTCATCCGCAGGCACGCCAAGGCCTACGCCGACACCGACGCCAGCGGCGCGCATGGCTGCCTGGCCCTTGCGCAACTGGGCTTGCCAATCGGGCGCCGGATTGATGTCCACAAACGCCGTGGCATCCTTGCTGGCCGGCGCGGAACTCTGCCCCTGCCCCTGCCCCTGCCCCTGCCCCGGCATCAGGCCGGCCTGCGCCAGCGCTTGCTGAATGGTGGCGGTGGCCGAGGCCACATCCTTGTTCTGCACGAGGCGGGCAGAGGCCATCATCTTGTTCATGAATTGGTCGAGCGATTTCATAGCGATCCAGTCTAGGTAACGGTGCGATCTGCCAGCGCGGCGCGCACGGCAGGTGATGCAACAAATGCGCCCAGGACCTGGATCGAAGCGATCGCATTCCGGGCAAGTTCAGGTGATACGTTGTCTTCGATGACCGCCAGGCCCAGCACATGGATATCCAGTTGCTGCCCCTCTGCCACCAGTTGTTCGAGTTCCTGCACCGAGTAGCGGTACAGGCCCATCACATAGCGCTTGCGCACGATGGTCTGGCGGATCACATCGGCATGCTGCGTGAGCAGATTGCGAATGGCCGTGCGCACAAGATCGGTACGGTTGGAATAGAACCCTTCCTCGACCAGCAGGTCGACCTGGGCCAGGTCGACCAGGCCGACGTTGACGGTGACCTTGTCGCTGTCAGGGAGTTTCTGTTGGGGTAAAACTGCTTTCATGGTGCTCTCCATACGCTGCATATACTCCAATTG
This sequence comes from Oxalobacteraceae sp. CFBP 13730, assembly GCA_014841835.1. Taxonomy (GTDB): domain Bacteria; phylum Pseudomonadota; class Gammaproteobacteria; order Burkholderiales; family Burkholderiaceae_D; genus Telluria. Next base: position 408,641 of record JACYUQ010000003.1, read on the forward strand.
GAGTATAAATTAGCTTATACAAGAGCTGATGCATAAATTCTTTGTCTGAATAGGAAAGTAACAGACGCAACGCGGCCAGCCGCATAAGCGGCGGGCCGTACAGTCAGATGCAAGGGAGAGTTAGAACCAGTCGTGCCAGATCGGCGTCACGCCGGATGGCAGCGGTGGCAGTTCGGCGAACTCCACGCGCGATTCGCCGGGGGCGTGGAAGTCGGTGCCGCGCGAGGCGAGAAAACCATAACGCCGCGCGACTTCGGCGTAGGTGCCGTACTGGTCCGGCGTATGGCTGCCGGTGACGACTTCGATGGCGGTGCCGCCCAGTTGGCGAAATTCATCGAACAGCGCACCCTGGGCCGTGTCGCTGAACTTGTAGCGCCCCGGATGCGCGATGACGGCGATACCGCCCGCGCCCTGGATCCAGCCCATCGCTTCGCCAAGCGTCGCCCAGCGATGCGGCACGTAGCCCGGCTTGCCTTCGGTCAGGAAGCGGCGAAAGACTTCGGACGTCGTCCGGCAGACGCCAATCTCGCACAAGTAGCGCGCAAAGTGGGTGCGCGACATCAGGTCGGGATTGGCGACGTAGCGCAGCGCGCCTTCATACGGTGTGGGAATGCCGGCCTGCTCTAGCTGGGCTGCCATCTCGCGGGCCCGTTTTTCGCGGCCATTGCGCGTTGCCGCCAGGCCGGCGGTCAGCGCCGGATTGTCTTCGTCGACCTGCAGGCCAACGACGTGGACCGTCTCGTTGGCCCAGGTGACCGAGATCTCGACGCCCGCCACGAAACGCATGCCCAGCGCCGTGGCCGCCTGCCGTGCAGCCTTCACACCGCTGATTTCATCGTGGTCGGTCAGCGCCCATACATTCACGCCGCTCTTGCCGGCGTAAGCGGCCACGTCCGCTGGCGCAAGGACGCCATCGGAGACATTGGAATGGCAGTGCAGGTCGACTTTCAGCATGGAATATTCAGCAGGCGGGATGGACGCTCCATTGTACGCGCATCAATCTGCCGCTGCAGCGAGGAAGTCTTCGATCATGCGCGCGAGCAATTCGGGCTGATCGTGGTGCAACATGTGGCCGGCCTGCGGCACCATGCGCGCCGTGACGTGCTTCAGATAGCCCATGCGGCGGTCGACTTCGGCGCGTGCCTGCTCTTTCGCCCCCATCCAGCGCCACATATCGGTGTCCTCTGCCTCGACCCACAGCACCGGCGCCGTGATGGCCGACCACACCGCCATCATTTCGTCGACGTGGTACAGCAGCGGCCCCGTCATCTTGTGCGCCGGGTCGCCCAGGATGCGCCACTGGCCGTCGCGGTCCTGCTCGGACCAGTGCGCAGCCAGAAAGCTCGAGCGCTCGTAGGCCAGGCGCGGATTGGTCTTGCGCAGGCGCGCCGCTACCTCGTCCAGGCTGGCATAACCGCGCATCTCGGGTGGCGCGCGCAGTTCGTCAAGCCAGTTGGCCAGCCGTTTCGGATACTGCGCCGCTTTCGTGGCCGGCAGGCCGAAGCCTTCCAGATTGATCAGCTTGCCGACGCGATGCGGTCGCACGCCGGCGTACAGGCCGGCGATATTGCCGCCCATGCTGTGGCCCAGCAGGTTCACCGCCTCGTCCGGTGCAAATCGGTCAAGCAGCGCATCGAGGTCGGCCACATAATCCGGGAACCAGTACGTATCCACGCCCGAACGGTCGCTGTGCCCGAAGCCGCGCCAGTCCGGTGCGATCACGTGCCACTCGCCTTCGAGCGCATCGACGACGAACTGGAACGAGGCCGCCACGTCCATCCAGCCGTGCAGCATGAACAGCTTGGGCGCGCCCTCGTTCCCCCAATGGCGCACGTGAAGGCGCAGGCCGCGCACGGTGACAAATTCTGAACGTGAAAGTTTCATGTGGCCTCGAAAAAAGTACGATCGTTCAGGCAATTATATCGCCGGGCCGTTGAATTCGCGCAGCGTGGCCCCATCTGCCGGTCTTCGGGCGATGGCAAAGGCGGCGCTAACCCAGGCCTGGAGCGGTAAAATAGCCCCATTCCAACCTTCTGCGAGCGCATCCATGGCCATTTACCAGCTGGGCGAACATGCACCCGAGATCGATCCGTCGGCGTTTGTCGCCGATTCGGCCACGCTGATCGGCAAGGTCACGCTGGCGGCCAACACGTCGGTGTGGTTCGGGGCCACGCTGCGGGGCGACAACGAACGTATCACCATTGGCGAAAACAGCAATGTGCAGGAAGGCACGGTGATGCACACCGACATGGGCTATCCGCTCGACATCGGCCGCGGCGTGACGATCGGCCACCAGGCCATGCTGCATGGTTGCACGGTCGGCGACGGTTCGCTGATCGGCATCGGCGCCGTGATCCTGAACGGCGCCCGCATCGGCAAGGGTTGCCTGGTCGGCGCCGGCGCGCTGGTCACGGAGAACAAGACATTTCCCGATCACTCACTGATCCTGGGTTCGCCCGCGAAAGTGGTGCGGACCCTGACACAAGAAGACTTGCTGCGCCTGCAGCGCAGTGCCGCGAGCTATGTCGCACGAGGCCAGCTATTCAATACACAGCTAAAGAGAATCGGATAAAGAATGACGACACCAGATACCACGATTGACATCACGAGCACCACCGGCGACACGCTGCAAAAATTCATCTTCGACAACGCCGCCGTGCGCGGCGAGCTGGTCGAAATTTCCGACACCTGGCGCGAGATCCAGGCGCGCCACGGCTACCCGAAAGCAGTGCGCTCGGTGCTGGGCGAGATGGTGGCCGCCTGCGCGCTGCTGTCGGCCAACCTCAAGTTCAACGGCTCGATCGTGATGCAGATCCATGGCGACGGCCCGGTGCGCCTGCTCGTCGTCGAATGCGACGCCGACCTGCGCATGCGCGCCACGGCCAAGCTGGCGCCGGACGTTGACGTCACCGACGACGCGACGCTCGGCCAGCTGGTCAATGTGCAAGGCACAGGCCGCTTCGTGATCACGCTCGACCCGCTCGAAAAAATGCCGGGCCAGCAGCCATACCAGGGCATCGTGCCGCTGGACGGCGACGACGTCGCCACGGTCATCGAAAACTACATGCTGCGCTCAGAGCAGCTCGACACGCGCCTGTGGGTCGCGGCCGACGACAAGGTCGCGCGCGGCATGCTGCTGCAAAAGCTGCCGCGTCACAGCGGTGGCGAAGACCAGACCAAGCAGGCATCCGAAGCGGAAGACCTGGAAACCTGGAACCGCGCCGCAGCGCTGGGCGGCACGCTCAAGCACGAAGAGCTGCTGTCGACCGACATCTCGACGCTGCTGCACCGCCTGTTCTGGGAAGAGACGATCCGCGTGTTCGATCCGATGCACCCGCAGTTCCATTGCAGCTGCAATCGCGAAAAGGTCGGCAACATGCTCAAGATGCTGGGCCAGCAGGAAGTCGAAACGGCGCTGGACGAGCTGGGCGAGCTGGGCATCAACTGCGATTTCTGCGGCAAGCACTACTCGTTCGACAAGGTCGATTGCGCGCAGCTGTTTGCCGTCGATACCGCAGCCCAGACCTTGATCCCGCCGAGCGGCAGCACGCACTAATAGCACGCACTAAGACAACTCACCAGATTGTCGACAGGCCGGCCTTGCGCCGGCACTGTCGGACTATTCAGGGCGCTTCGGCGCCCTGTTCTTATTGAGCGGCCTGCAGCGGCGCGGCCTGCTGCACATCGGCTGCGAATTCGTAGGTGATCAGGCTGTCGTTGTCCCACTCCTTGCTGCGCACCGGAACGATAAAGCTGTGATGATCTTCGCTCAACGTCAGTAGCCTGCTGCGCTCGCCGGATGTCAGGCGCGCTGCCTCAAGCCGCTTTGGCGCGCGATAGGACAGCGCCGTCATCGGCGCATGACACATCCCGCCAACCACTGCCATGGCGCTGCGCATCACAATACCGATCTCGTCCTTCATCACCGCCCATGCCACTTCGCATTCGAGCCGCAGGTCGCCCAGCCGGCGCACGTTCTCGGGCACACCGGGACTGCGCACACGCGGACGCCAGCGCATCCGCGATTTTTTACGGTTCAAAACCAGGTCGGCATTGTCGTCGAATGCTTGCTGGCTACGCGGCAGAATGAACGTCGCATCGCTGTCGAGCGCGAGCGGAAGATCCACCGTGTCACCGGACAGGCGCAGGGCCAGGCCGTCCGGCGGCTGGGTCGTGCCATCCTGGTTCTTCAATTCAAAGCGCAGACTGGCGCTTGGTGCGAGGCCATGGTGCTTGTCGAACGCGTCCAGCCCACGCGACATGATGCGGTAGGGGCGTAGCTCAGGGTCCTTCACGCCGCTGACTTCGACCTTCGTTTCCATGCTGGCGTCGGGTGCCGTTACCTGCGCCCATGCCGGGCCGGAAAGTACCAGGACCAGTGCCATTACCGCGCGTTGCGACGTCATGTGATGACCTTTATTATCAGAAATAAATCAGTCTACGCGACTGGCGCGCGCCAATTCTCACCCTTCGTCACACGTCTTGTACCGTCCTGCGGCGATTCGGCTGTGGTGGTAAGCTGATGTTTGTTTGATACTGTTGCATTTTCAGACAGTGGCACCAACTACATCTCACTGACTAATGGAGAAATACACATGAACATCGATATTGGCATCAACACCGAAGACCGCGCAAAAATCGTCGAATCGCTCTCGACCGTCCTGGCCGACAGCTACATGCTGTACCTGAAGACCCACAACTTCCACTGGAACGTGACCGGTCCGATGTTCCAGACCCTGCACGTGATGTTCCAGGAGCAGTACACCGAACTGTGGAATGCACTGGACGATATCGCCGAGCGTATCCGCGCACTGGGCCACTTCGCACCAGGCACCTACAAGCGTTATGTGGAACTGTCGACCATCACCGAAGAAACCGACGTGCCGTCGGCCAAAGAGATGATCCGTCAACTGGTCGAAGGCCAGGAAGCCGTGATCCGCACCGCGCGCGCTGCCGTGCGTATTGCTGACGAAATCGACGATTTCCCGACCGCCGACATGCTGTCGACCCGCATGGAAGTGCACGAGAAAAATGCATGGATGCTGCGCGCATTCCTGGAGCAAGGCGCAGGCCACGAGCAGGGCGACGCATCGTCGCAGTCGAAAGAGTAAGCTTTAACGCGGCCTTTGCAGGCCGCTGTAGTAGCGCTCAATGATTTAGCGTAGAAACGTCGTTCCAGCGAAGGCTGGAACCCAAGCATGTCGCGCAGTCGGTAACTTTAAAAGTAATCGGTCTGCAAGCAAACTTGGGTTCCCGCCTTCGCAGGAACGACGTTTTTTTGCGAGCGTGGCGAAGCGTCTTACTTCCCGCCACTCATGTGCAGGTCGACCACCTTCATGATCTCGAGGGTCAGGTCCATATCGAACTCCCCTGCCGTCATCGCCGCCTGCAGCCCGTCGCGCGGCATGCCCACGCTGGCGGCCAGTTCGCCCAGGGCGGGCGCTTGCGCCACTGCCTGCAGGGCTGCGGTAATCACGGCGCCATCGCCATCTTCGAACGCTTCGGCCAGGCAGTCTGCGATCGCATCGAGCGAATCGAGGCTGGCGGGATCGATCGGGGTAGTGTCGTCGGTCATGATGATAGGTTCAGTGTGCGGCAGCGCCGGTGGGCTTGGCGCCCGGTTTCGGCGGTGGCGGTGGCGGCGGCACGGTCATCGATTCGACCGGGATTTCATTCTTGCGCAGCACCTGCACGAAAATCTCGTTCTGCTTGATCATGCCCAGATCATAGCGCGCACGCTCTTCGACCGCGCCCGTGCCTTCGGTCAGGTCATCGACTTCGGAATCGAGCTTGCTGTTGCGCGCGGCGAGCTGCTCGGTCTTGATGCGCGTGGTTTCGACCTGGTTCTGCATGTCGGCCACAGACAGCCAGCCGCCCTTGCCAAGCCAGAGGGGATACTGGATCAGCACGAGCAGCGCAGCCAGGACAATCGTGATCAGGCGCATGGTGAAAAACGAAGAAGATGAAAAAGCCGACGCGCGGGTGGGATGCTCCCATCCCGCGCGCCGGCTCCAAGGGATTACTTCAGGTTGTAGAACGCGTCACGGCCCGGGTAGCTGGCGATGTCGCCCAGGTCTTCCTCGATGCGCAGCAACTGGTTGTACTTGGCCATGCGGTCCGAACGCGACAGCGAACCGGTCTTGATCTGCAGCGCATTCAGACCCACGGCGATATCGGCGATGGTCGAATCTTCGGTTTCACCCGAGCGGTGCGAGATCACGGCGGTGTAGCCGGCGCGCTTGGCCATCTCGATGGCAGCGAACGTTTCGGTCAGGGTGCCGATCTGGTTGATCTTGATGAGGATCGAGTTGGCGATGCCCTTCTGGATGCCCTCTTTCAGGATCTTGGTGTTGGTGACGAACAGGTCGTCGCCCACCAGCTGAACCTTCTTGCCCAGTGCGGCAGTCAGGGTGGCCCAGCCTTCCCAGTCGCCTTCGTGCATCGCGTCTTCGATCGAGATGATCGGGTACTTGTCGCACCAGGTCGCGAGCATGTTGGTGAAGTCCTCTGCCGACAGGCTCAGACCGCCTTCGCCTTCGAGCACGTAGCGGCCATCTTTATAGAACTCGCTGGCGGCGCAATCCAGGCCCAGCGCGATGTCCTTGCCGGCGACGTAGCCGGCCTGCTCGATCGCTTCCATGATCAGCTTGATGGCTTCTTCATGGTTGGCCACCGACGGGGCGAAACCACCTTCGTCGCCGACTGCCGTGTTCAGGCCGCGTGCATGCAGGATTTTTTTCAGCGTGTGGAACACCTCGGCGCCGTAGCGGATGGCTTCCTTGAACGACGGGGCGCCCACCGGGATGATCATGAATTCCTGGATGTCCAGGTTGTTGTCGGCGTGCGCGCCGCCGTTGATGACGTTCATCATCGGCACCGGCATCTGCATCGCGCCCGAACCGCCGAAGTAGCGGTACAGCGGCAGGCCCGCTTCTTCAGCGGCGGCCTTGGCGACAGCCATCGACACGGCCAGCATGGCGTTGGCGCCCAGGCGGCTCTTGTTTTCGGTGCCGTCGAGATCGATCAGGGTGCGGTCCAGGAACGCTTGCTCGTTCGCGTCCAGGCCCATGATCGCTTCGGAGATCTCGGTGTTGATATTTTCGCAGGCTTGCAGCACGCCTTTGCCGAAGTAGCGCTTCGGATCGCCGTCACGCAGTTCGATCGCTTCGCGCGAGCCGGTTGAGGCGCCCGACGGCACTGCCGCGCGGCCCATCACGCCCGATTCGAGCAGGACGTCGCATTCGACGGTAGGGTTGCCGCGCGAATCCAGGATTTCGCGGCCGATGATATCAACGATAGCACTCATGTTTCTCAGTCTCCAGAAGGTAGGTAATCTTGGGGGGACCACCGTGCTTCGGGTCCCTCAGGGATACCCGCAACACGGTGCATCCAAACCTGAACGGTTACTTGAAGTCGAATTCCAGGAACGGCGACTTCTTGACGACGCGGTCGATCTCGACCAGGGTCGTCAGGAGCTCTTTCATGCGCGCCAGCGGCACTGCATTCGGACCATCCGACATCGCATTGGCCGGATCCGGGTGCGTTTCCATGAACAGGCCGGCAATGCCCGACGCCACGGCGGCGCGCGACAGCACGGGGATGTGCTCGCGCTGGCCGCCCGACGACGTGCCCTGCCCGCCCGGCAGCTGCACCGAGTGGGTCGCATCGAACACCACCGGGCAGTTCGACTCGCGCATGATGGCCAAGCCACGCATGTCCGACACCAGGTTGTTGTAGCCGAACGAGGCGCCGCGCTCGCACGCCATGAAGTTATCTTCTTCGAGGCCGGCGTCGCGCGCAGCGGCGCGCGCCTTGTCGATGACGTTCTTCATGTCGCCCGGGGCCAGGAACTGGCCCTTCTTGATGTTCACTGGCTTGCCCGAACGCGCGCACGCGTTGATGAAATCGGTCTGGCGGCACAGGAACGCCGGCGTTTGCAGCACGTCGACGATGCTCGCGACATGCGGGATCATTTCGGCGTCATGCACGTCGGTCAGGACCGGCACGCCGATTTCGCGGCGCACATCGGCCAGGATCTCGAGGCCCTTTTCAATACCAGGGCCGCGGAACGATTTGCCCGACGAGCGATTGGCCTTGTCGAACGACGATTTGTAGATGAACGGAATACCCAGCGCTGCGGTGATTTCCTTGAGCGTACCCGCCGTGTCCATCGCCATCTGGCGCGATTCGATCACGCAGGTGCCGGCGATCAAAAAGATCGGGTGCTCGAGGCCGACGTCGAATCCGGCGAGTTTCATGCTGCGTCTCCTTGGAGTGCTGGTGCGGCCTGAACAGCGTTGGCGGCAGGATTGGTGTTCGATGCCTGGTGCGCCAGGGCGGCCCGGATGAACGACGTGAACAGCGGATGGCCGTTGCGCGGCGTCGACTTGAACTCGGGGTGGAACTGCACGCCCATATACCAAGGGTGCGAGTTCGCGCCGGTGCGTGGCAGCTCCATGATTTCGCACAGGTCTTCGTTCGGCGTACGCGCCGACACGGTCAGGCCGGCAGCCTCGACCTTTGGCAGGTAGTGGTTGTTGCCTTCGTAACGGTGACGGTGACGCTCGGTGACGACGTTGCCGTAGATTTCAGCGGCCAGCGTGCCCGGGTTGACGGCGCAGGTCTGCGCGCCCAGGCGCATCGTGCCGCCCAGGTTCGAGTTGGTGTCGCGCTTTTCGACCTTGCCGTCGTGGTTCTGCCACTCGGTGATCAGGGCCACGACCGGCTGGTCGGTTTCAGGATCGAACTCGGTCGAGTTGGCGTTGGCCAGGCCCGCCATATTGCGTGCGTACTCGATCAGCGCGACCTGCATGCCGAGGCAAATGCCCAGGTAAGGGATCTTGTTTTCGCGGGCGTAGCGGGCAGCGGCGATCTTGCCTTCGACACCGCGCTTGCCGAAGCCGCCCGGCACCAGGATCGCATCGTACTTGGCCAGATGGTCGCAGCCGCGCGTTTCGATTTCTTCGGAATCGAGGTACTCGATGTTGACGCGGCTCTCGGTATGGATACCGGCGTGGCGCAGCGCTTCGGTCAGGGACTTGTACGACTCGATCAGGTCGACGTACTTGCCGACCATGCCGATCGTGACTTCGTGCTTTGGATTCTCGAGCGTGTGGATCAGCTTGGTCCACATCGACAGGTCGGCTTTTGGTGCGTCCAGACCGAGCGCTTCGAGGATGATGTCATCCAGGCCCTGGTCGCACAGCACTTGCGGCACCTTGTAGATGGTGTCGACGTCCCACACCGAAATGACGGCCTGCTCTTCGACGTTGGCGAACAGCGAAATCTTGGCGCGCTCGTCGTCCGGGATCGGGCGGTCGGCGCGGCACAGCAGCGCGTTGGGCGAGATGCCGATTTCGCGCAGCTTCTGCACGCTGTGCTGGGTCGGCTTGGTCTTGAGTTCGCCGGCCGAGGCGATGAACGGCACGAGCGTCAGGTGCACGAAGGCGGCGCCCTTGCGGCCCGAACGCAGCGACAGCTGGCGCGCCGCTTCGAGGAACGGCAGCGACTCGATGTCGCCGACGGTGCCGCCGATTTCGACCAGCGCCACGTCGACGCCTTCGGCGCCGCGACGGATGTAATCCTGGATCTCGTTGGTGATGTGCGGGATCACCTGCACGGTCTTGCCGAGGTATTCGCCACGACGTTCCTTGCGGATCACCGATTCATAGATCTGGCCCGTGGTGAAATTGTTCACCTTTTTCATGCGGGTGCTGATGAAACGCTCGTAGTGGCCAAGGTCGAGGTCAGTCTCGGCGCCGTCGTCGGTGACGAACACTTCGCCGTGCTGGGTTGGACTCATGGTGCCCGGATCGACGTTGATGTACGGATCGAGCTTGAGCATGGTGACTTTGAGACCGCGGCTCTCGAGGATTGCGGCGAGGGAGGCGGCTGCAATCCCTTTGCCCAGGGAAGAGACGACGCCGCCAGTGACGAATACGAATTTGGTCATTGTGCTGATGGTGCCGAACGGCACACGCGGGAAATAGAAATTATACCTTAAAGCGACAAATATCGCCTCATATCAAGACGTTAACTCTGTTGCCCTGGTGTCGCTGGCCGATCACAAAATCACAAATTACCACCCATTCTGGGTGCTTTTTAATTTCAGTTGGGCAATAATCGGGACCAGTAACCTCGAACTTCACGTCAATGACAACACCGGTCGAGATCGTCGGCTGGCCACCTATTCCCGGTGCTGGACCGCGCCGCATTCACACATTTCACGCAGATCACACATGGGCAACTTCATCAAACTCAATATCGGCACGCGACTGGCAGCCGGGTTCGCGCTGACCCTCATGATGACGGTCATTATCGCGACCGTCGGCGTCTGGCGCCTGAATCAGGTCGCGCAGGAAACGCAGGTCATTCTGGCCGAACCACTGGCGAAAGAACGCATGATCGCCGAGTGGTACACGCAGATTTTTGCCGCTGTACGCCGCACCGCCGCCATCGTCAAGAGCAGCGACGGCTCGCTGACCGCCTACTTCAAGGAAGACGCGGCCGCCACCGGCAAGCTGTCGGCCGACCTCGTCAAGAAGATCGAGCCGTTGATCAGCGGTGACGAGGAAACTGCCCTGTTCAAATCGGTGATGGAACACCGCGCCGCCTACAGCAAGGCGCGCGACGGCGCCATCAAGGCCAAGGCCGACGGCAACACCGAACTGGCTGAACAGATCCTGACCCAGCAATTCACGCCGGCCGCCAAGGCCTATGAAGAGCGCGTCCATGACCTGGTCAACCTGCAGCAACAGCACATCAGCGACAGCGCCGCAATGATTGCCGGCACTGCCGCACGTGGCAAGGTCGTCATCGGCTCGCTTGCGGCCGGCGCCCTGCTGCTGGGCGGCGTCTTCGCCTGGCTGCTGACCCGCTCGATCACCGGGCCGCTGCGCCGCGCCGTCCAGGCTGCCGAACAAGTCGCCGCTGGCGACCTGACTGTGCGCATCGACAGCAGCGCCAATGATGAAACCGGCGCCCTGCTGCGCGCGCTGGGCAATATGAATAACAGCCTGGCCAAGATCGTCGATGAAGTGCGCACCGGCACCCAGACCATCAGCGGCGCCTCGGGCGAGATCGCCGCCGGCAGCTTCGACCTGTCGAGCCGCACCGAACAGCAGGCCGCCGCGCTGGAAGAGACCGCTGCCTCGATGGAAGAACTGACGGGCACCGTGCGCCAGAACGCCGACAATGCGCGCCAGGCCAACCAACTGGCGATTGCCGCCTCGAGCGTCGCGACGCAGGCCGGCGCTTCGGTCGACCAGGTCGTCGCCACGATGGGCTCGATCAACGAATCGTCACGCAAGATCGTCGACATCATCAGCGTCATCGACGGCATCGCCTTCCAGACCAACATCCTGGCCCTGAACGCTGCCGTGGAAGCAGCGCGCGCCGGCGAGCAGGGCCGCGGCTTTGCGGTCGTGGCGTCCGAAGTGCGCACACTGGCGCAACGCTCGGCAGCGGCCGCCAAGGAAATCAAGGGTCTGATCGGCGACTCGGTCGAGAAAGTCGACACCGGCACCAAGCTGGTCGACCAGACCGGTGCGACGATGCGCGAAGTGGTGGACTCGATCCGCCGCGTGACCGACATCATGGGCGAGATCTCGTCGGCCAGCCAGGAGCAGATCACCGGCATCGACCAGGTCAACCAGGCCATGGGCCAGATGGACAACGCGACCCAGCAGAACGCCGCACTGGTCGAAGAAGCTACTGCCGCCACCGCGTCGCTGCAGGATCAGGCCAAGCGCCTGGCGCAGGTGGTCGATGTGTTCAAGCTCGATGCAAGTCATGTCGCGGCGGCGGCGCCGAGCGTCGTGTCTACGCCAGTGAAACGGCCGGCGCCGGCACGACCGGCGCTGGGCAAGCCCGAACCGCGGCCGATTATCAGCGCAGTGACCAAACCAGTGGCCAAGCCAGCAGCCAGGACGGCAGCAGCGCCGACAGCGCCAACGGCCAAGCCAGCCACAAAATCGGCCAAAGCCTCTGGCAAACCCGTAGCCGCCGCCAAGGTGAACGAGTCGGAGTGGGAGGAGTTCTGACCTTTCCAACCGTTTGATCACGAACCGCCGTCCCCGTTCCCGGGCGCGGCGGTTTTTTTTCGTGGCTGCATCTGCAGGCGACTTCGCGCTTCAGGCGCGAATGTACTTGCCGAATGCGCTCCCGGCAGGGAGATGATTTATCCGAAGATGCTGGCGGGCTACAGCCTGCACGGCTTTGGCGATCCATTGTTCGCCTAAGGCTTTCTGGTCTGAATCGTCGCTGCCACCCCCGCCAAAAAGCCGGGTCCGGCGATGCGGCAGGATAGGAACAGGATACGAATCATGGCGGGGCCGCGCAGCGACTGGGCACGTTGTTCGCTGTTGCAGCCGAGGCTATGTCCGAATGTCCGACCTGGCCCCGTCGTATGGCCCCGTCGTATGGCCCCGTCGTATGTGGCCCCGTCGTATTGGCCCTTAACTTTCCGCGTTCGCCACCTTTTGATCAAACCAAACATCGCTTTGCGGCGAAAAAAAACGATAGCCAAAAGGCAAAGCCAGGAATTTGGCAAGATCAGGTCTTCTTGCACTGACGTGGTGAGCGTGCACAGTTTTCAGCGTGCTGGTGTCGCCATTAAAACGATCTGTGGTAAGCCACCATCCCGACATGTGATCAGGTGATGGATATCGCACACCTTCTACTTCGTCACCTTCATAGACTCCGTCAGAAATGACAACCATCTGATCCAGCCAAGGCGGAGCAAACGCTGCCCCGACCTTTTGACAAGTCTGATGCTGGTCACGCCAGTATGAAACAGAGGTACTGACGCCAAAGACAAAATCCGTTGCTTCGGGGTTGTACTCCCAGAACACAAGCCGGTTACGGTCATCTAATTCCGCTTTGGTAAGCCAATATCCATACTTGACGGTTTCGCCGGACCGGATTGCCTTCCCAGCCGCCACATAGCTCCCTATAAACTGAACGAACTTACAACAGTCATCCAGCAACAAAGGACTATCAACTGTCGCACTTATTTCGTAGCCAACCTGATTCAACAGCCCTGCCGTTTGGCACGTCAAGCCCTCGCTGAACACGGATATTTCGATACTCAATTTTCACCTCCACACTAGCGACTCTGTGTACCTCTTACTTGGCCACCTTGTACCCGACTGCATGTCAAGCAGTGCGGATACAGCTCTTGCGGCCCACCCGAAGGGTTCAACGCATTCGGCGGCTGGTGATCGGGAATGTGATTGCCGCTCTTCGTGCCGGGATCCTTGTGCCGGATGTATGGCAACCAGTATCTTGCCCGATCTCGTTAATCTGGCCGCGCTCGTCCTTGCTAAAGTCCCTGAGGTGTACTGTCAATAGTGGACACGTCCGTTTCAAGCAGCCATCTTCGCCTTGCTGAAATTTTCGGCGAATATTGCTGGCGATACGTAGCCAAGGCGCGAATGTCGCCGCTGGCGGTTATAGAAAATCTCGATGTACTCCTTGATCGCTGCTTCCGCGTTAGCCCTTGTGGTGTAGCGTTGATGATGAATCATCTCATTCTTCAAGCTACCCCAGAAGCTCTCCATGGGGGCGTTGTCGTAGCAGTTCCCTTTGCGCGACATGGAAGCTTGCATGCCGAACTGCTCGGCCAGTTTCCGGTAATCGTCAGCGCAGTATTGCGTCCCGCGGTCAGAGTGGCGGATCAAGCCAGGAGCCGGACGCTTACTGCGCACAGCGCGCCACAAGGCCTGCGCCGTCATATCCTGCGTCATGCGCGATCCCGTTGCATATCCCACCAGCTCGCAGGTAAAAACGTCCTTCACACCAGCGAGATAAAGCCATCCTTCGTCCGTCATCACGTAGGTGATGTCGGTGACTCAGACTTCGTTCGGCCGCGTCGGCACGAAGGTCTGGTTCAACAGATTGTCGGCGACTGGAAAACCATGGCGCGAATTCGTCGTCGCCTTGAACTTGCGCTTTTGTTTACAGCGCAGACCGAGCTCTTGCCGTAGCCTGACAATCCTGTCCCGCCCCGTATCAAAGCCTTGGGAGATCAGCTCGGGATGCAGGCGCAGTGGCCCGTAGGTCTCCCGGGTCTGGACGTGTGCTGCCTTGATCGCGATCTTCAATCGCTCGTCGTCTTGCGCGCGTTGCGATGGTGGACGGTCCAGCGCTGCATAGAATCCACTAGGCGAAACGTCGAAGACACGGCATAACAAGCCAAGCGGGTAATCGAGTCGCACCGATTTCATGAACGCGTACCGGGCAACGACTCCCTTGCAAAGTACGCGGTGGCCTTTTTTAGCACTTCCTTTTATATGCGCTCGACGGCCAGTTCTTTGCGCAGCTTAGCTACCTCGGCTTCCAACTCCGACACGCTGCGACTGCCTGGTGGCGCCGTCGGGTCGCTGCCTTTCTTGGCTGCGCTAACCCAGTTCGCCAAAGTCCCTTTGGGGATGCTAATTCGCTTCGCTGCCTTTTCCAGAGTAAGGCCCTGGGCAAGGACCAACTTGACAGCTTCTGCTCGGAATTCCGGTGTGTATGTCGTTAATTTCATGCTCTCACTCCCTCTGACAATTTTATCAAATGGAAGTGTCCGAAAAAGTCAGGTTACCTCAACATTAAGCGCCGACACATTGCAACCTGTGTCGACCACTCCAAACCTCTTGTGACGCTGATAGGCAATTATCCGGCTCGCTAACCGGAGAATCCAATAAAGGGGCCAAAGAAGACTTGACCATCTTCTACCACCGCTGGCAACTGCTCGGTACTTGGCATTTGATCTGCGTATTCAGGCCAAACACTCTCAATGTAGGCTGCCCACGAATCCAGAGGGACCTCGCGCACGCCATTCTTAATGTCATCGAATTTGTACCCCATTTTGCATAATAGCTTGCACGCCCTTTTTTAACGCTGCTTGATAGTCCAAAGCAGCGACGTAGCATGCAACATACGCTCCTTTCAGGCCATCCGGCATTTCCATGCTCTCACCAGGGAGAACTTTCATCGTGAATTCATACAGATTGTTCATTACTAATCCTTTAAAAGACGGCCAATCGATGCTACCCACCGGAGCCTTTAACAATCACTTGCCGAAGCTTCTGTAGCTGCTCAGCGGTAAGGCCGAATTGATTAGGCGCCTTCGTTGGATCAGCGATTACCGGCCGTGTCGGATACAGCGATCGCTGCGCTTCGGGAACTGCTGTTGCACGCAACTCATCCAGGAACGATTTCGGATTGTCAAAACTCTTGATCGTATTGTCAGGGAATTGCTGCAAACGCTGTTCTAAGAATTGCTGAGCACGGGCCTCGTCACCAAAATTCAAATAGAGATTTCGCTCTGGGCCACGGCCCTTATTGGTCAGGAGTTCTGGAATATTCACGTTACCGGCTTCATCGATTAGAAGTCGCTGATTTCCACCACCCTCAACCCGGAATACCTTTACCGTATCCGCAGTGCTATTTGCCCCAACTGCTGCCTGTTATTGGCAGACTTCAGGAAAAGCAAACCAAAGACCCTCTTCATCCGGATCACTTTGACTATCCCGCCACTCCCGTACGATTGTACCTGCCGCGAGTTGATGATCCTTCCCATACTCATACACAGGTCTCCAGCCAGACGCTCGAGTGCGATCCCCTACAATTGGAATCGCCCCCCCTTGCAACAAAGCGAGAACAAAGTCGAGAACGAACTGATCCAACTCCCCATCGCTCAAGCCGAAGCCTGCGCGTCCTGCCCTTACCATGGCCCAAAAGCCTACTGGATCACGTCTCGCCTCATCCAGTGAACGCTGGAACCAGTCGCATTCGCTCGTACCAAACCTCAAGTGTCGCCGCATACTTACCTCTGGTGAATCTTACTGACGTCTGGGACGCCTGGAATATTTATGTCGATGGATTTGCCGTTTTCTCGGCTATCTCGAATGCCAAAACCACCTTTCCCACCAGGCAAGTCATACCACTCACCCGGATATTTCTTGTCAGGGTTTAGTTTCGCACCAGTCTCTTTTAACCGATCAGCAATTTCGCCCAGTTTTTCAGGTGAAACTGTCCTAACATCACCTGTTGTGCCGCCCACGACTTCACCAACGGGTTTACCATCCGGTGTCAGGATATTGGCTGGGTCATTGTTTGTACCCACATCCGACGATTGCACGGATTCATTTCTGAACGGATCGGCGCGCTCCCGTCCGCGCTGCTTGTCCATCAGGTGTGCGTAGTACATGGCCGCACCAGTGACGACGAACACACCGCCGCAGATAACTGGGTTGAAACAAAGCAGTGTCTGCGCCTGCCGTCCGTCCGGGTCGCGCATATTGACCGGATCGTTCCCGACATAGGTGTACAAGCCCATGTCATCCTGGTAGCCGACCGGGTCCGTCTGCAGGAAGCGTCCGATCCGCGGATAGTATACCCGCGCCTTGTAGTAATACATCCCCAATTCGGGCAGCATCAGTTGCCCTGTATAGCCAAACCGCCCTTTGTTGGATACACCGGGCACACCGTACGCATCGTAGGTATTCACCGACAGGACCTTGCCGGCATTGTCAGTGATGGCGATCGCCGAGCCTTGATGGTTGGCGTGAATGAAATGGCGGTTGGCGCCGCCAACCTGCGCGCCGTCGTATCCGACGAGTGGCCGATCGCGACCGGTGCCAAACACGTAACGCCTGACCATGACGCCGTTCTGATACTCGGCCACCAGGGCGTCGCCGCTGTAGAGAAAGGCGGTGGCGGCACTGCTAGCGGGAGCCACCGAGACCAGGCGCCCCAGGGGGTCGTAGCCCAGCGTCGTGGTCGCGGCCCCGGCAGCCTTGATCAGCCGGTTTTCTGCATCGTATTCATAGACGGTCGTGCCGTCCGAGCTCAGGTTGCCGTTGTCGTCATGGTCAAATACATGGTTGCCGACCTGCGTGTACTGGTTCAGTCCGTTCACCAGGTAGGCACCGACCGCGCTACCTTTTTCTACATACTGAAAATTGCTGTTGCTCAGTTCGCGTGTAGCAATCTGCGCAGCCGGGTTGTAGGTCAGCGTGTGCGTCAGATCGTAGGCGGACGTCGCCGCGTCGAAGCCGATGGTGCGCGGACGCGACGCGGCGTCGTAGCCGAAAGCATCGACCACGCTGCCGACGGTCGTCCTGCTGCCGAGCCGCGCCAGCTCGTCATAGCGCTGACTTACCAGTACTGCGCCATTCACGCCGTCTTCGAGAACGTCAGCCAGCCTGTCCAGTTGGTCGTAGCGGTAGGTGAACGAGGCATTGTCCGGGTGAGTAACACGGGTGCGATTCCCGTTCAGGTCGTAGCGGTACGTCAGCGTCCGGGCCACGCCACTTACATTGGTGGTTTCCGCCGCCAGTTCCCCAAAACCGTTGTGGATTTTGGTGACGCCGGCGCCGGCATCGCTACCAAAGCGGGCATATTGCTGGTTGCCCAACGAGTCATAGCCATAGAAAACAGGCGGGAGCACGCCGCTGCCCGATGTCAGTTGCCGGCTTAGTACACGATTGAGACCGTCGTAGGCGTAGCTGATCACCCTGCCGTCGCGCTTTTTGAGCAAGGTGCGATTCCCGTTTGCGTCGAGACCGTATTCCTCGTAGTCGTTGCTGTTATAGCCTGAATTGGGCGCGACCAGCGCCTGGGGAAAATACATCCGCTTGAGCCGGCCGCGCCCGTCGTAATCGTAGTGGGTAAGGTTGCCATTGGCGTCGAGCTGATCCGAGACGAGGTAGCTGCCGCTGACGCCATACCGGTTTTCCAGGTAGGTCTGTTCAAACTCGGTGGTCAGGCCACGTTTTTCCGTCAAGACCAGGTGCGCGATCTTGTACTGGTACTGCGTGATCCGGTCGGGTCCGGCGGCGCCCTCCAGCCCCAGATCGCATGCGTCCGGCAGGCTGGTGTAGGCGGCCGGATTCATGCGTACGGTCCTGCACTTCAGACGGTCCAGTTCGTCGTAGCCGAACTGCGTCAGCGATACGGCGTCGAGGGCGGCGCCATCCGGACCGCCAACCGATTCAGTCCGCCTGCGCCCTACTTCGTCGTAGGTGTACACCATCCTGCGTGCAACGATGAAGCTCTCGGCAGACCAGTTGGCCGGTTCGATCGTTTCGTCCTGCCAGGCGTTGAGCACGCCTTCGTCGACTTGCACCAGCAGACCTTTGCTGTCATACAGATTGCGGGTGGCAGGATACGAGGCGCTGCCGTCCGGGGACGGACGGATCACGGCAGTGACCTGCTGGTTGAGGTTAAAGCGCACTGCCGTCGTGTAGGCAGCGGGCCCTTGCGCGGCATGGGCTGGCAGTGCCATCAACGAGCAACACAGCGCTACGCACGCAAGCAACAGGCGTTCGAACGTCGTGGCGAACTTGTTGAACATGAGCGTTTCCCGTTCTGGTCTAGTAGCAGCTGTTCAGGCCCGCCTGCGGCCTGGTTTCGCCGATCCGGTTGCCGTAAATGTCATTGGTGTAGCAGGTGCGCCGGGTCTGCCGAACGCCGTCGGCGAAGGCGGTGACGGTCATGCCACGCAACAGGAGGTTGTTCGGCTGTTCTTCCGGGCCGTAGTCGTACTCGGTCACGACGGCATCGGCGCTGCCCTTGCTGCAGTCCCCACCATCGTTCATGTTGCCGGTCAGGCATTTGCGTTCTCGGACCAGTACATGCAGCGGTGTGTCGGCGCGCTGGGGCTGGGCGCCGGCGCTGCGCAGGTAAAACGCATACTTCGGCTGGTAGTCGTAACGCGTTTCGGGCCGCACGCCGTTCTTGTCGGGGGGCAGCCGCACCAATACTGTGTGGCCGGAGTCCGCTGCGTAGCCATAGTCAGTCTGGTTACCGTTTGCATCCCTCGTCCAGAGCGGTTTATTGCAGGTCTTGCGGGTGGACACCGTGCAGGCCGCAGGATAAGCGGCGCTACTGACGACGGCGCCGTTCTCGGTGATTTCCCGAATGTTGTAGCGCTCGTCATATTTGTATTCAACCAGCACCCCGTCGGTATTGCGCCGGACCGCTGTGAGCTTGTTGGGCAGCTGTTGCTCGAAGCTGAAGGTCTTGTCCCAGGTATCGATCTGGTAAGTGCCAAACGTGAAATTCGTCCGCACGCCCAGGATGCCATTGCCGTCGCTGCTGCCGTTGACCGAAACGCTTCCTTGACCTGCCCGCGCGCCCACCTCGTAGCCGATCGCGTCGGCGCCATTTCTGGTCGAGCCGCGCAGCCGCGCAGCCGGGCCGGACACGTAGATGGGATACATCGTGTCATCCATGCCCTGCGACTCGCTCGACGTGGCGTAGTCGTAGGTGACGCTCACGTCGCTGCTGGTGGCTGTCTGCACCTGGTACAGCCGAGGCACGTGCCATTCCGGGGCGCTGGGCGACGTCGACCGGAACGGTTTGTGTACATAATTCGTGACTCGCCCCATCGCATCCGTGATCGAGAACGTCATGGTGCGGTCAGTCAGGTAAGCTGCGCGCGGCATGCCCGCCGGCCAGCTGTAGCTCGCGACCGGCCATCTGTACCGCAGGTCGGGGCAGGCGTCGGCTGCCGATGCGACCTGGCCATAGGGACTGAAAGCGCAATAGTCGAACGCATTGTTGACCGCGATGATGTATGCCGGGACTGCACGTGACCAGTTGGGATCGGCGGCAGCCGGTGCCCACGGCTGACTTTCCTGCGGCAAGTCATTGTCGGGCGCCGAGTGCGGCTTGGCGGCATAGACGTACGTCAGCTGGAAGCCGGTGTTGGTCTTGACCTCGGCCGGGGTATTTGCTGCGCTGCCGCCGGTAATGGTGAAACCATTGGGATACTCGATGCGCGAGATGCCATAGCCGGCGAGTTCCGAGGTGAACTTCGGCTGGAAGCAGGTTCCCTGCTTCGCGCTGAAAGGCGCATCGAAGACGACGCGGGTACCGTCCGGACGCGTCCAGACCAGCCCTTTCCGGTCGCTCGTGTACTCCAGTAGATGGCGAGGATCGCCGTCGTAAGAGGCGAACGTATTGAAGCCATTCAGACTTGACAACTTGCCCGAGCCGCATCCCGGACTGATCGTGAAATCGTGGGCGCCGTCGAAGCTGATCGCGCGCATGACAACGACCCAGGTCGAGCTGTTCGTACTGGGTTTGTGATGAACCGCCGTGACGATCCGGCCAAAGAATTTGTCGCGTGGGCCCAGGGGGCCGTAGCCCGCTTCGTAGTTCACGAAGTCGCTGTTCGCGGTCGTGACCCAGTGCGACAGGCCAGTTTCTCCGCCAATGCTCAGGTCAATGAACCTCGGCGCGGCCGTCCCTGACATCATGTTCACCTGGTGCCGGTTCATCACGTCGAAGGGCGGCGGCTCCAGCGGAGCCGCCGACAGCCCTGCCGTGCAGACTGCCGCAACTGCCGCGATCGATAACGTCTGGCGGTAATGGCGTACGGTTCGAGATCCCATGCGGCTCGTCCGCCCAAGTTCGGCGTCACGCCGTCCAGATTGCTTGATCATTCGGTCACCTGTCTGCGGTTACCCGCCTTGTCGTAGTCGTACCGGGCTCTGGTCGAACCGTCTGTGCCGACCCGCCGCAGTCGTCCCAGCACGTCATAATCGAACTCCTCGGAGACCTTGACGCCAGCCTGGATTTCTCCCGCGATAACCGGCGCCGACAAGGCATACGCGGAACATCCGGTGCTGTTGCATCCGCTTACGCCGTAGACGTACGATGTGCCCTTGGTGACCCCGGCGTCGGCATAGGGCGCGGTCGCCGCAGCGGCGATCTGGCTGCCGTTCCGGTTGAGTTTGAAGCTGCTGGCGTTGTCGGTGCTCGGCCAACTGACGTAAATGGCATCGGCGCGCGCGGTTGCCGTGGCTGGCGCCGGCGCAGCGGGAATATGCGGTATGCGGATGGTTGCCGACGACGTCCATCCCGCCGAACAGCCTGTGCTATTGCAGGCCTGTACCTGATACATGAGCTCGGTATCGACCGGCACATTGGTATCGTCTACGCCGGTGCCGGCCGTATCAGGGAATGCCACGGCGCTCGCGCCGCCGGCACGCCGCATGCGGTACAGGGTGGCGTTGGCACTCGCCGCCCACGCCACTTTCACCGTCAAGCCACTTTGCGTGACGGTGATGAACGCTGGCGCTCCCGGCAGCGCCAGCGTCACCGTTGCCGATGCGCCGCTCGAGCTGGCGGAGCACCCGGCGCTGTTACAGGCACGGACCTGGTAGATGTAGGTCGTCCCCGGCGTGACGGCAGGATCGACGTACCTGGTGCCGGTGCGACCGGTAACGGTCGTCACCGCGCCACCCGCCGTCCTCTGGATCGTGTACGACGTGGCGCCGCTCACGGCCACCCAGTCGACCACGATCGATGCCCCGCTGGCCGTTGCCCTCACGCCCGTGGGTACTGCCGGGACAGGTGGGGAGATCGTGACGGCATTACTGGTCGTCGCTGCAGAACAACCGCTGCCGTTGCAGGCACTGACCTGATACGTATAGGTATTTCCCACCTGGACAGTCAGATCGGCGATCTCGGTGCCGGTCGACGTCTGGCCGTTCTGGCCGTAGACGCGCTGTATCCGATAGGACGTCGCGCCACTGACCGCTGTCCAGGAAATGATCGCGTAGCCGCTGAGCGAAG
The DNA here is from genome assembly GCA_014841835.1 of Oxalobacteraceae sp. CFBP 13730. GTDB lineage: Bacteria > Pseudomonadota > Gammaproteobacteria > Burkholderiales > Burkholderiaceae_D > Telluria. The sequence continues at coordinate 430,217 of JACYUQ010000003.1, forward strand.
TCGCCTGAACGATTGCGGGGGCGCCCGGAATGGCGGCCGCCGCCGTCGCCGAGGCGCCGCTCGAGATGGCCGAACATCCGCCGCTGTTGCAGGCCTTGACGTTGTAGGTGTATCTGGCGCCAGGCGTCACGTTCGGATCGACATAACCGGTGCCGGCGATCCCGCTGATGTTGGTGACCACGCCACTAACCGTTCTCTGAATCGTGTACGACGTCGCGCCGCTCACGGCGTTCCAGCCGACCACGATCACCGCCCCACTTGCCGTTGCCGTCAAGCCAGTGGGCATCGCCGGCGGCGGCGCGGCGATCGTCACGGCGTTGCTGGTCGTCGCGGCAGAACAACCGCTGCCGTTGCAAGCACTGACCTGAAAGGTATAGGTATTTCCTATCTGAACAGTGAGATCCGCGATCTCGGTGCCGGTCGACGTCATCGGGCCGTTCTGGCCGTAGACGCGTTGTATCTGATAGGACGTCGCGCCACTGACCGCTGTCCAGGAAATGATCGCGTAGCCGCTGAGCGAAGTCGCCTGAACGCTTGCGGGGGCAGCGGGAATCGGCACCGGGGGCACCGGGGTCGACGCCGTTGCACCGGCCGATATTGCCGAGCAGCCCCCGCCGTTACACGCTTTCACGTTATATGTGTAGGTCGTGCCGGGTGCTACCGCCGTGTCGGTATAACTGGTGCCGGCGATTCCGGAAATTTCCGACACGGCGCCGCCGACGGTTTTGCGCAGAGTGTACGACGTGGCGCCGCTGACGGCATTCCATGCAATCGCGATCTGGCTTGCGCTTGCCGCAGCGGTTACCCCCATCGGCATGTTGGGCGCGCCGACGCCGATCGTCAGCGGTGCAGCATTGGCAGGCGCCGAGCATCCGCTGGCGTCGCAAGCGCTCACCTGGTAGGTATAGGTGGAACCGAACATCACCGCGATATCGGCGATTTCGGTCCCGCTCGTCGTGAGTGGTTGATCCCTGCTGTAGAGTTTCTGGATCCTGTATGAGGTGGCACCGCTGACAGCTGTCCACGAGACATATGCGTAGGTACTTATTTGAATGGCCTCAACCCGTGCCGGTGAGGCAGGTGCGGCCTGCGCTACTGCGCTGGCAAACAAGAACGTGCACAAGTTCAGGAACAAATAAACGGCACGCAGGTGCGCGCGAAAAGATGACTTCACAATCAAATCCTGGGTAATCATTCGAAAATGGTTGATACAGCAAGAACAGCCAGAACAAGCATGGCGATAAAGCTGCCATTCGAAGCCACCATCAGAAAAAAACGGTCAAGACCAGAAACCTCAATTGACTTACTGCGAAAGCTACGCCAGATAATTTCGGCAATAGATTTTTATCGAAGCCGCAACAGGATTTAGCCAGTACCCCTGACAAGCAATTAATATAGTTCGAGAATATCGGGAAATTTTCCTAAGTTCAATAATAATATGGGGCAAATTAAATATTACCCATCATGACTGGCGCCACTATTCAATACGGATAGGATTTCTATAAATAACACTAAGGTGACGCCGACAATGCCGCAAAGAAAATCGGCGTTACTACCCTGTACATATTGGATTGGGGCGACTATTTACATGCCCGGCGCAAGCTCTGCTGGCACTTGATGCGCTGAAAAAAGCGGACATGAGCGCACCGCGCCACCGCACCTCCCAGTGGACCACCACAGAAAAGCGTCATGCCCATGCACATTGACATGCCAAGTGGGAGATGCAATACTTCCCTCGATGTTAGCGTTATCATGTGCACGCTAACCATCGGGAACAACAACTAAAATCCGGAGACAGCAATGTTCAAGCGCGGGCCAGAGACACCTGCAGCGACGGGCGGCAACCTCGGCTGGCGAGAAAAGATCAGCTATGGCGTGGCCGACATGGGCTTCAATTTTTATTGGGCCAATATCGCCACCTTCCTGCTCATCTTTTATACCGACACCTTCGGTATCTCGGCGGCGCAAGCGGCCACCCTGCTCGCCTCGATCAAGCTGATCAACGCCTTCACCGACCCCGTGATCGGCGCCTTTGCCGACCGCACCAATACCCGCTTCGGCAAGTTCCGTCCCTACCTGATCTGGATGTCGATCCCCCTTGGCGCGGCGGCCGTGCTCACCTACACCACGCCCGACCTGGACGCCAACGGCAAGCTGCTGTGGGCCTACGGCAGTTATCTGGCGATGATGGTCTGCTACACCTGCGTGAACATTCCCTACAACGCGCTCTCCGGCGTGATCTCGAACGACCCGCAGGAACGCTCGACGATCAACGGCCTGCGCTTCATCTTCGCCTTCGCCGGCAGCACGCTCGTCACAGCCGCCACACCGGCGATGGTGGCGTGGCTCGGCGCCGGCGACGACGTGCGCGGCTGGCAGCTGACGATGCTCGCGTGGAGCGTGGCGGCATCGGTCATGTTCCTGATTACCTTTCTCAATACCCGCGAGCGCGTGCTGCCCCCGCCCGGCCAGAAGAGCGACGTCTGGCGCGACATCCGCGACCTGGCGTCCAACCGGCCCTGGGTCGTGCTGTTCGTGCTGGCCCTGGTGATCATGGTGACGATCACGCTGCGCACCACGACCTCGGCCTACTACTTCAAGTACGTCGTTGGCCGCCCCGAGCTGATGGCCACCTTCGTGCCGACCTATATGGTGTTTGCCGCCGTCGGCGCAGCCTGCACGCCGCTGCTCACGCGCTTCATCGACAAGAAGCTGTTGATGATCCTGTTGATGAGCTGCACCGCCGTATTGTCATCGCTGTTCTTCCTGATCCCGGCCGACCGGATCGACCTGATGTTCGTGCTGCAGGCGGGCCTGGGCCTGGTGCTCGGGCCCAAGTCGCCGCTGGCGTTCTCGATGTATGCCGACACCGCCGACTACAACGAGTGGCGCACCGGCCGGCGCGCCACCGCGATGACGTTCGCCGCCGCGACCTTCTCGCAAAAGCTCGGCACCGCGGTGGCGGTCAGCGTCATCGGCGCCGTCTTCACCTGGCTCGGCTACGTGCCCAACGCGGCGCAGAGCATCGGCTCGCAGGCCGGCATCGTCTGGCTGATGTCGTTCGTGCCGGCCGCCTTTGCGCTGGTGGCCGTGCTGGTGATGTGCTTGTATAACCTCGACGCCAAGGCCCTGGCGCGCATGGGCGCCGAACTGGCCGCGCGCAAGGCGGCGCCATGATTCCAACGGAGATTGCCCCGATGCTGTACCCGCAAGACGACCGCTATGTGCTCACCAGCCCGACCGCCATGCCGCAGGCGGGCGGCTTCCTGTGGAACCGCAGGATGATGATCCAGACGACCTGCCGCGGCTACGCCACCGCGCAGTTCATGCAGCCCGAACCCGGCAAGTACTCGCACGGCCCGAACATGGAAGCAAAATCGTTCATGCAGCCGGAGCAGAATTACTACGCCCACCATCCGGGCCGCTTCGTGTACGTGAAGGACGAAGACACGGGCGAGCTGTTCTCGGCGCCGTACGAACCGGTGCGTGGTGGGCTTGACCATTTTGCGTTCTCGGTCGGGCGCACCGACCTGCAATGGACAATTGAAAAGCTCGGCATCCGCATCGACCTGACGCTCGCGCTGCCGGTCGACGACGTGGCCGAACTGTGGACCGTGGCCGTCACCAATCTGACCGAACGCGCGCGCCGCATCAGCATCTACCCGTACTTCACGGTCGGCTACATGTCGTGGATGAACCAGTCGTCCGAATACCGGCATGACCTGGGCGGCATCGTCGCAACATGCATCACGCCGTACCAGAAGCTGGATGACTTCTTCAAGAACCGCCTGCTGAAAGACCGTACCGTGCTGCTGTGCGAGCACGCGCCCGACGCCTGGGAAACCGGGCAAAAGGTGTTCGAAGGTGAAGGCGGCCTGCATGCGCCATCGACGCTGGCGCCCGCGCTGCTGCCCTGCGGCGACGCGCGCTACGAAACGCCCGCCGCCGTCGTCCAGTACCGCCTGGCCCTGGCGCCGGGCGAAGCCGCCACCCGCCGCCTGCTGTTCGGCCCTGCGTTCGACGATGCCGAGATCACCCTGCTGCGCCAGCGCTACCTGAGCGAGGAAGGCTTTGCCGCTGCCGCGCGCGACTACGCTGCCTACATCGCCGAGGGCGACGGCGTGCTGCAGATCGCCACGCCCGATTCTGAGCTGAATAATTTCGTCAACACTTGGCTGGCGCGCCAGGTCTATTACCACGGCGACGTCAATCGCCTCAGCACCGACCCGCAGACCCGCAACTACCTGCAAGACAATATGGGCATGGTGTTCGTCAAGCCGGCCGCTGCCCGCGCTGCCTTTTTACACGCGCTGAGCCAGCAAGAAGCCAATGGCGCCATGCCGGACGGGATCCTGCTGTTCGAAGGCGCCGAACTCAAATATATCAACCAGATTCCGCACACCGACCACTGCGTCTGGCTGCCCGTGTGCCTGCAAGCCTATCTCGACGAAACAGGCGACGCGGCCATCCTCGACGTGCCGGTCACGGCGCACGGTGGCGACGTCAAATCCGCGTTCGAGCGCATCTGCCTGGCGATGGACTGGCTCTTGCTGCGGCGCGATGCGCGGGGCCTCTCCTACATCGAACAGGGCGATTGGTGCGATCCGATGAACATGGTCGGCTACAAGGGCCGCGGCGTCTCGGGCTGGCTCACGGTGGCCGCCGCGTACGCGCTGAACCTGTGGGCCGATGTCTGCGCCGCGCGCGGCGACGACGCGATGCAGGCGCGCTACCGCGACGGCGCAGCAGCCATGAACGCCTCTGCCAACGCGCACCTGTGGGATGGCAGCTGGTTCGCGCGCGGTATCACCGACGACGACGTCAAGTTCGGCGTGGCAGCCGATACCGAAGGCCGCATCTACCTGAACCCGCAAAGCTGGGCATTTTTGTCGGGCGCCGCCAACGACGCGCAGCGCGCGCAGATGCTGCCCGAGATCGACGCGCAACTGAAGACACCCTACGGCGTGCAGATGTTCGCCCCGCCCTATAGCGCCATGCGCGAAGACATCGGCCGCGTCACGCAAAAACATCCCGGCTCCGCCGAGAATGGCGCGGTCTACAACCACGCCGCCGTGTTCTACATCTTCAGCCTGTACACGATCGGCGAGACCGACCGCGCCTTCGACGCGCTGCGCAAGATGATTCCCGGTCCGGACCTGGCCGACTACCTGCAGCGTGGCCAGCTGCCGGTGTTCATCCCCAACTACTACCGGGGCGCGTACCACGAGTACCCGCGCACGGCCGGGCGCTCGAGCCAGTTGTTCAACACGGGCACCGTGGCCTGGGTCTATCGCTGCCTGATCGAAGGCCTGTGTGGCCTGAAGGGTGATGCGGACGGCTTGACGGTCAATCCGCAACTGCCATCCGGCTGGCCCGGCATGACGGTCACGCGGCGCTTCCGTGGCGCGACGTTCGAGGTGGCCATCCGGCGCGGCGCAGTCGGGCGCGTGACGGTGACGTGCGACGGCGTCGAACTGGCTGCGGCCCGCATCGACAACATCGACGCGGGCCGCACGTATCGCTTGCAGGTGCTGGTGCCCTAGATCACTGCATCGTGTAGGTCTGCTGCGTCGTATCGACAGCAGCGTTGCGCGCCGTGTCCCAGTACGTGAAGGTGTAGCGCACCACGTTGCCGATCGCCAGGCCGCCGGCCGTGAACGTGTTCACGCCATTGGCCAGTTGCATACGCACGTTCTGCTGCGGTCCGTTGTTGACCGTGTAGTGCACGTCGGCCCAGCTGCCAGTAGTGGTGCGGAACTGCAGCATCGTCGACGACGTCTGGCTCACCGACGTCGGTCCGGTCTGCGGTGGCGGCGCCGTAGTGCCGCCACCGCCCGACTCCCAGACGATATCGTCGAGCGCGAACTGGAAGCTGGATGTTGGCAGGCTGCCGTCGATGCTCGAGATCATGAAGATGTCGTACAGCGACTGCGCCGCCACCAGTGGCCCGAGCAGCGTCGAGACGGGGATCGATGCCTGCGCCCACTGTCCGTTGCGCGTGAGCCCATATGCGGTGGTGTTGGCCGGGAAGTTTACCCAGTTCTGGTTGGTATAGGTGTCGCCCACGCCGATCCGGAAGCCCACGTTGGCCGGGATCTTGATGCGGAACTTGACCGTGCCATTGGTGCGGTAGTTCGACAGATCGCGCACCTGGCGCGCCTGGATGCCGCCGCCGAACCACTGGCCGGGCGCCGTATAGTTCCAGGCGATGACGTTGCTGCCTTCGTACGGCGCCGTGTTGCCGGCGCCGCTGGACGCGGCATTCCACAGGAAGATGTCGGAACTGGTGCCCGCCACCAGCTTGGCATTGACCGCCGTGTTATCGGTGAAGATGCCGAACTTGCCCGCCACTTCGGGCGCGCTCTGGTTGCCCAGCTTGACCTGCCCCTTGCCATCGAGCTGGTACACGCGCACATAGTCGACGTACATCGTGCCCGGCAGCGGCGCCGTGACCTGGCTGGCATTGACCGCATCGGTGAAGTTGCCGCCCACGGCCATGTTCAGCAGCAGGTAGAACGGCGCCTGCAGCGCGCTCGAATTGACCGGCAGCGGCGCGTTGTACAGATTGTGCTCGACGCCGTTGTCGACGATCGAGAAGCGCATTTCGCTCTCGGTCCAGTAGAAGCGGTAGGTGACGAAACGATTTGCCAGCGACGTGGTCGGCACGTGCCAGTTATCGGTCTGCCACGCAGTCGATGCGGCGCAGCTCTCGTTGCCGGACACGCAGGCAGCCTGCTGCCAGGTGATCACGTTGGCACCGACGAAGTGATTGGACGACGGCGCCCCGCCTTCGGCCCGCGCCGCGGCCTTGTGCCCCATCTCCATCATGTCGATCTCGCCGTTGCGCGGCCAGGTCTGCGGGCTCACGCCCAGCAGCCAGGCAGCGGGCCACAGGCCGGTGCCCAGGTTCGGCGTGGCCATGCGCACCTCGATCATCCCGTACTGCACCTGCACCTTGTTGCGCGAGTCGAGCCGTGCCGACGTGAACAGATTGCTGCCCACGGTCTGGCTGCGCGCCTGGATCGCCAGCGCGCGTGTGCCCGATTCGAACGGCACATTGGCGATGGTGGCGTTGTTGGGACTGTAGTATTGCAGCTCGGCGTTGCCGTAGCCGCACAGGCCGATCTGGCAACCGTTCCCGTCCTGCAGGTTCCAGACACCGGTGTCGACGCTGCTGCCGTTGAATTCTTCGGACCACAGCAACTGGCCGATGACAGGATTGGTAACGCTGGCGATTGCCTGCGTACTGCATGCCAGCGCAAGGCCGGCGACAAGCAGTTGGAAAGGCTTCCATTTGGAGCGGTGTTGCTGGTGTAGGTGACTCACGTTGACTCCTCTTTTCTCACGACAAGAAAATGTGGCCGTGCCGGATTGCCGTGCCACACGCCGCCAACTTTGCGTTGGTCTCGAATGGTTTTGGTGCCGAATACTAACTTGGAAACGTTTCCAAATCGGTATGAAAAATATAGTCTGATTTTGGGGGAGCGTCAAACACATCTGCATGTCGCGCATCGGTTTATCCGATGCGCATATATCGCTTTACCTTGCGCTGGCGAAGCAGTGCCTAGTAGCCCACACCGCGCACGCCGCCGGCGGCGCGCAGTGATTCGCCGGTGACCCAGTGCGCGTCGCCTGAGGCCAGGAACACGGCCACCGGCGCGATGTCTTCCGGCTCGCCGAAGCGGCCGAGCGGCGTTCCGGCAATCAGCATCTTGCCGAAATCACCGTCAAAGTTGCCGGCGGTGGCGGGTGTGTTCGTGTGGCCCGGCAGGATCGCATTGACGCGGATGCCGCGCGGTCCCAGTTCACGCGCCAGCGCGAACGTCAGCGTATCGACGGCGCCTTTGGTGGCGGCGTACACGCTCGACGCCAGGTAGGGATCGGTGCTCAGGATCGAGCTGATGTTGATGATGCTGCCGCCATCCTTGAACACCTTGAGTGCTTCGCGAATGGCCAGGAAGTAGCCAAGCACGTTGACATTGAACTGCTTGTGGAACGCATCCTCGGTCATCTCGGCCACCATCTCGAAGACAGCCACGCCGGCATTGTTGACGAGGATGTCGAGCGTGCCGTAATCGGCCTTCACGCGCTCGAACAGGCCTGCCACCTCGGCTGCCTTACTCATGTCGGCCTGCAGCGCGACTGCCTTGCCGCCGGCCGCCTCGATCGAGGCGACCACCGCATCGGCGCCCGCCTTGCTGCTGGCGTAGTTCACGATGACGGTGGCGCCCTGGGCGCCAAATGCGCGGGCAATGCCGGCGCCGATGCCGCTCGATGCGCCGGTGACGACGGCGATTTTATTGGTCAGTTTCATGGTGTGTCCTTGGTCGATGTGTCCCGAAGCCCAGTGGCTCCGGCGACCAGGACGATGCTACGCAGGCGCGGCGTGCGCCACATGCCGGTTCTTCGCGCATGCTTGCCTATTCTTCTCAAAGCCCGTTGCGCCGGCGTGGCCGGTGCTATATTCGGTCATGGATAAAGCGATCACCGATGCGACAGGCGAAGCAGGCAACGTATCGATGGATGCGCTGCGCGCCATTGCAATGACCGCAGGCGACACCTGGACCGCGACCGGCCTGCCGCGGGTGGCGATGGTGCGCGCCGAAGTGTGCTCGAACCAGGTCTACGGACCGATGCTGCACCTGGTACTGCAAGGGTCAAAAAGCCTGTCCATCGGCGGCCAGGTCGTGCACATCGAGGCGCCCGGCTACTTCATCGTGCCGGTGGCCTTGCCGGCGCTCGGCCAGGTCACCGCGCAATCGGGCACCGCGCCGTATCTCGCCGTGAGCCTGGCGCTGGACCCGGCCATCATTGCCGCCATGCTGGCCGATCTGCCCGCTGCCGGCAAGGTCGCGCAAGGTTCCGACGTCGGCGTTGCGCAGGCAGGCCCTGACCTGATCGATGCCTGGCTGCGCATGATGCAGCTGGTCGCGCGACCTGACGACGTGGCGATGATGGCGCCGCTGATCGAGCGCGAGATCCTGTTTCGCGTGCTGCAGGGGCCGCATGGCGACTTGCTGCGCCAGATCGCGCACGCCGACAGCCGCCTGTCGCAGGTGCGCCGCGCGATCGACTGGATTCGCGAACACATGGCGCAGCCGCTGCGGGTCGGCCCTCTGGCGGCGCTGGCCGGGATGAGCGTCGCGGCGTTCTATCGCCACTTCAGGGCGGTCACCGCGATGACGCCGATCCAGTACCAGAAAAGCCTGCGCCTGCTGAAGGCGCGCCGGCTGCTGCTGTTCGAGCCGTTCGATGCGGCGTCGGTGGCATTCACGGTCGGCTACGAAAGCGCGTCGCAGTTCAGCCGCGAATACGCGCGCATGTTCGGCCTGCCGCCGATGCGCGACGTGGCGCGCTTCAGGACACCGGCGCCAGGCGCGCCGGCAGGCAGCGCCTAGGCGCAGGCGAGAATCTGCGCCACTAGCTGCGCTGGCGTAGCGCGGATGTCGAGCGTGATGCCCGCTTCGTCCGGCTGCAGCGGTTCGAGCGTTGCCAGCTGGCTGTCGAGCAGCGACGGCGGCATGTAGTGGCCGGGGCGATGGCTGACGCGTTCGGCCAGCAGGCTGCGCTCGCCGGCCAGGTGCACGAAGCGCACGTCGCCGCCGGCGCCCCGCAGCAGGTCGCGGTAGCTGCGCTTGAGCGACGAGCATGACAGCACCGCCCCGCCCTCGCGCCGCGCCAGCAGGTCGCGCAGCGTCACCAGCCAGTCGTGGCGGTCGTCGTCGGTCAGCGGCGTACCAGCCGACATCCGCGCGATGTTCACGTCGGAGTGGTAGGCGTCGCCCTCGATGAATTCCACGTCGAGCTGGTTGGCCAGACGCGCGCCGATCTGGCTCTTGCCGCAGCCGCTCACGCCCATGATGACCCAGGCCGTTCCCTTGTTATCGCTCGTTGGTTCTGTCGTCATTGCCTTATGTTACCGCTAACAAACATACCGCGATTGTGCGCTCGCGGCCTGGAAATGTAAACCCGCTGGCCGTGCACCCATTTCGGGCGGCTGCGCCTGCGCGGTGCGTAGTTCGCGGGCGTCGTGGAGACCTTTTGCCTGGCTTGACGGCCTGGTGCATCTGCTTCGCCGTCGACTTCGTGCATGGCACGCGCCTTGCTGAGGTAATGCGTGAACACGCAGATCCCCACCCCTTTCTGGAGCAGCCACATGATTTCATGCCGTGAAGATGTCACCAAACTGATCGTATCCGCGAAAGTCCGCAAGGGCATCAAATGGCGCGACGTGACCGAGGCCACGGGCTTGTCGAAGGAATGGACCACCGCCGCCTGCCTGGGCCAGATGACGCTGACCAAACCGCAGGCCGAAGCGGTCGGCAAGCTGTTCGAGTTGTCCGACGAAGCGATCGCCTGGCTGCAGATCGTGCCGTACAAAGGCTCGTTGCCGACGGCCGTGCCGACCGATCCGCTGATCTATCGCTGGTATGAACTGGTCAGCGTGTACGGCACCACGATCAAGGAGCTGATCCACGAAGAATTCGGCGACGGGATCATGAGCGCCATCGATTTTTCGATGGATATCCAGCGTACCGAAGATCCGAAAGGCGACCGCGTGAACGTGGTTTTGTCGGGCAAATTCCTGCCCTACAAAACCTACTGATCCCGCTTAGGCGCTTTCACGATCGCGCAGCGTGAAGCCAAGGTCGATGCGCCGCTCGGCCGGTTCTTCGCCCTTGATCACCTGCAGCAGCAGGCCGGCGGCTTCAAAGCCGATCTGGTAGCGCGGCGTGTCGACCGTCGTCAGTGACGGCATCATCCAGGCCGACGCGGGCAAGTCGTTGAAGCCGCATACCGCGATGTCCTGCGGGATGCGGATGCCTTGCCGCTGGCAGTGGAACACGGCGCCGTGGGCCAGGTCGTCGTTGCAGCAAAAGACGGCGTCGCAATCGGGCCGCAGCGCCATCAGTTGCGCCATCAGGCCGGCGCCCAGCGCGATCGTCGAGCGTTCGGGCACCATCAGCTCGAGGCCAGGATCGGCCAGGCCCGCCGCCGCCATCGCGGCGCTGTAGCCATCGGCGCGGCGCAGCGTGCGCTCGTCGAGCTGGGCGCCGATGAAGCCGATGCGTGTGTATCCCTTGGCGATCAGGTGGCGCGTCATGGCCATGCCGGCTTCGTACTGCGAAAAGCCGACCGACAGCACGGCCGGGTCATCGGACAGGTCCATCATGGCCACCGCCGGCACCTTCGATGCCGCCAGCATCTTGGCCACGGCGGGGCTCCTCACCTGGCTCGAGAACAGGATGCCGTCGGGGTTCGACTGCAGATAGGTGCGCAACAGCTTTTCTTCTTCGAGCTGTGAATAATAGGTATTGCCGATCAGGAGCTGGTACTGGCCGGGCGCGACAGCGTCGTGGATGCCTTCGAGGACGGCCGTGAACACGGCATTGGACAGCGACGGCACCAGCACCACGATCACGTGCGACTGCGACGACGCCAGCGCCCGCGCGGCGCGATTGGGGACGTAACCCAGTTCGGCCACGGCATGCTCGACCTTGCTGCGCGTGGCATCGGACACCAGCTTCGGCTGGCTCAGCGCGCGCGATGCCGTCATGATCGACACCCCTGCCATGCCCGCAACCTGCTCGAGCGTCACGCGCCCCGTTCCCCTGCCCCGGCTTGTCTTGTCCATGCTGTTCCCGTGATATTGACGCATTGACCATTCTATCAACGCGGCGGCCTGCCGCCACAGGAAAGTTGGCGACCAGAAGAAAAGCCGGGGTCAGGTCTGACATTCGGACACGATCTCGACAGTCGAGTAGTCGGAACCAGCTGGCACAAAGCCATGCGCATACTGGGCAAGACACTTTGACAAGTGACTAAGGCTGAGGTCGTGTCCGAATGTCAGACCTGACCCCGGCTGTTTGGAAGTGGCGAAGGCTGAGGTCGTGTCCGAATGTCAGACCTGACCCCGGCTGTGGATCAGCAGAAATCCCTGCTGCGCGTATCGAGACCACCGAGCAGGTGCGACAGATCCACCAGCCGCTTGGCGACCAGGTGGCGTACCTCGCCCTCGCGCTGCCAGACGCCGTAGACGCCGAGCAGCGGCGCGTTCAGGACCTCACGGCGCTGCTGCTCTACCAGCGATGGCCACACGATCACGTTGACGTTGCCGGTTTCGTCTTCCAGCGTCAGGAACAGCACGCCCTTGGCCGTGCCCGGGCGCTGGCGCACCGTCACCAGGCCGCAGCCCCGCGCCAGCTGGCCGTTCTGGAAATCCATCAGCGTCGCCGCGGACAGGAAGCGCTGCGCCAGCAGGCGTTCGCGCAGCAGCGCCAGCGGATGGCGGCCCAGCGTGAGGCCCTGCGCGCGGTAGTCGCCAACGATCTCTTCGCCTTCGCTGGGCGCCGCCAGCACCGGCGCCTCTTCACGCGGTACGGTCGGACGCAGCAGATCCTTGTCGGGCGCGGCGCCGGAGGCTTCCCACAATGCTTCGCGCCGATGCCCCGCCAGCGATTGCAGCGCGCCGGCCGCCGCCAGCACCTGCAGGTCGCTGCGGTCCAGGCCCGCGCGGCGCGCCAGGTCGGCCACATCGGCAAACGGCCGCACGGCGCGCGCCTGCTCGATGCGCTCGGCCGCATCGACCTTCATCCCCCGCTGCAGCGACAGGCCGAGACGCACCGCCGGCTGGCGCGTGCGCTCGTGCGGATCGTATTCTTCGAGCGCCGAATCCCAGCCGCTGACGGCGACATCGACTGGCCGCACCTCGATGCCATGGCGGCGCGCATCCTGCACCAGTTGCGACGGACTGTAAAAGCCCATCGGCTGGCTGTTGAGCAGCGCGCATAAAAAGGCAGCCGGCTCGTGGCACTTGAGCCACGAACTGGCATACGCCAGCAGCGCGAAGCTGGCCGCATGCGACTCGGGAAAGCCGTATTCGCCGAAGCCCTGGATCTGGCTGAAGATCGCTTCGGCGAATTCCAGCGTGTAGCCCCGTTCGAGCATGCCCGTCGTAATGCGCTCGTAATAGTGTTCCAGCCCGCCCTTGCGCTTCCAGGCCGCCATCGCGCGGCGCAGCTGGTCGGCCTCGCCCGGCGTGAAGCCCGCGCCCAGGATCGCTACCTGCATCACCTGCTCCTGGAAGATCGGCACGCCCAGCGTGCGCTCGAGCGCGACTTTCATTTCGGCGCTCGGATACACGACCGGCTCGAAGCCCTGACGGCGCCGCAGATAGGGATGGACCATGCCGCCCTGGATCGGGCCGGGGCGCACCACGGCCACTTCGATGACCAGGTCGTAGAACACGCGCGGACGCATCCGCGGCAGCATGCTCATTTGCGCGCGCGACTCGATCTGGAACACGCCCACCGTATCGGCCTGGCAGATCATGTCGTAGGTGGCCGTATCGTCGGCCGGGATGTCCTGCATCTCGAACACGTTGCCGTAGCGCTGGCCGACCAGCTCCAGCCCGCGCCGCATCATCGACAGCATGCCCAGCGCCAGCACGTCGACCTTCATCAGGCCCAGTTCTTCGAGGTCGTTCTTGTCCCACTGGATGACGCTGCGGTCGGCCATCGCCGCGTTCTCGATCGGCACCAGGCGCGAGAGCTTGCCGCGCGCGATGACGAAGCCGCCCGGATGCTGCGACAGGTGACGCGGGAAGTTCAGCAGCGACTGCGCGAGCGTGGCCCACTGGCGCGACAGCGGCGCCTCGGGATCCAGGCCGCTCTCGGCCAGGCGGCCCAGCAGGTCGGCGCGGCTGTCGAACCAGTGGTGGGTCTTGGCGACCTTCTCGACGATACCCAGGTCGATGCCCAGCGCGCGGCCGCTGTCCCTCAGCGCGCTCTTGGGGCGGTAGCTGATCACCACCGCCGCCAGCGCCGCGCGATCGCGCCCGTACTTGTTGTAGATGTACTGGATGACTTCTTCGCGCCGCTGGTGTTCGAAGTCGACGTCGATGTCGGGCGGCTCGTTGCGCTCGCGCGAAATGAAGCGCTCGAACAGCAGGCTGGCGCGGGCCGGATCGACCTCGGTGATGCCCAGGCAGTAGCAGACGGCTGAATTGGCCGCCGAACCGCGGCCCTGGCACAGGATGTGCTGCGAGCGGGCGAAGCGCACGATGTCGTACACCGTCAAAAAGTAGTGCTCGTAGCGCATTTCGGAAATCAGCGCCAGCTCGTGCTCGATCTGCGCCTGCACCTTGGCCGGGATGCCCTCGCGAAAACGCCGGTGCGCGCCGATCCAGGTTTCGGCGCGCAAAAAACTCGCGGCCGTGTGGCCGGGCGGGACCACTTCGTCCGGGTATTCGTAGCGCAGTTCGTCGAGCGAGAACGTGCACAGGCGCGCCACGCGCACCGTTTCAGCCAGCACCTGTGGGGTGTACAGATTGGCCAGGCGCAGGCGCGAGCGCAGGTGCTGCTCGGCGTTCTGCGCCAGCCCGTAGCCGCAGTCGCCCACCGCCTTGTTCAGGCGCGTGGCGGTGAGCGTGTCCTGCAGCGGTTTGCGCGAGCGCACGTGCATGCACACGTGGCCCAGCGCCACGATCGGCAAGCCGTGCTGCCAGCCGACTTCTTCGACCGTGGCGCGGTGCGCATCGTCGAACGCGCGGTGCAGCGACGTCAGGCCGAGCCAGGCCCGGCCCGGGAAGGTGGTGGCCATCCACGCCGCCTGCGCGTGCAGGCGATCGACGTCCTGCGCCTCGTGCCCCGGGTAAGGCGGCAGCAGGATCGCCAGACAATCGGGCATGTGGCGCAGATGCGCGTTCTCCGGCGCGGGGTCGGCCAGGTCATCGGGGGTCAACAGGTACGTGCCCTTCTCGGCACGCGTGCGCCCGAGCGTGATGAATTCGGACAGGTTGCCGTAACCCTCACGGTTCTGCGCCAGCAGGATCAGCGACGGCGCCGGGCTGCCATCGGGGTTCTGCAAATGGAAGTGGGCGCCGATGATGAGCGGCAGGCCGGCCTCCTTGGCCTCGGCATGTGCACGCACGACGCCGGCCAGCGAGCATTCGTCGGTGATCCCCAGCGCGAAGTACCCGAGCTGCACGGCGCGCAGGACCAGCTCCTCGGCATGCGACGCCCCTTGCAGGAACGAAAAGTTCGACAGGCAGAACAACTCGGCATAGGGCGGCAGAGCTGGGGCTGCGGTGGGCTGGTTGGTCGGAGGCTGTGTCACGCCGGGCTCATGTCAAATGACAAATACTGTATAAAAACACAGTATAGCCGACCTTTTTTACCGCACGCGCATTATTTACCCCAGGAAATTAGTTATGCACCAAAATTGATAATACAAAGTTATACAATAAGAACGTTGTGTTAATGCCACATTGCAACAGTAATCGAAGGATCCATTGATAGTATCCGAACATCCTTCGGAGAAACCTGTGCTCAAACTCAAAATCATGCCCCGTTCCGTGTTGTCCAGTTTGTATGGCAGCACCATTCTCGCTTCGCTTGCCCTCGCCCCGGTCGCCGTCCAGGCGCAAACTGCACCCGCCATCACCACCGACGCCGTCGTGCCAAGCGTAAGCGTGGTCGGCTCGCGCCGCGTCGGCGCCGCCTCCAGCACCGACACCCCGGTCGCCATCGACTTCATCCCGATGACGAAAGCGGCCGAACAAAGTGGCCAGTTCGACCTCGCGCAGGTACTGAGCAACCTGTCGCCGTCGTTCAACTCGACGCGCCAGACGGGCGCCGACGGCGCCGACCTGATCGACTCGGCCGCCCTGCGCGGCCTGGGTTCGGACCAGACCCTGGTGCTCGTCAACGGCAAGCGCCGCCACACGGTCGCGCTGGTGAACCTGTTCGGCGCGCGCAACCGCGGCAACACGGGCACCGACATGAACGGCATTCCCGTGATGGCGATCCGCGAAGTGCAGGTGCTGCGCGATGGCGCCGCCGCCCAATACGGCTCGGACGCGATTGCCGGCGTGATCAACATCGACCTGAAGAAAAGCCTGGGCTGCGAATCGGTGGCCGGCTACAGCCAGTACACCGAAGGCGATGGCGAGAACTGGCAGGCGTCGGCCTACTGCGGCGTGGCCCTTGGTGGCGGCGTGCTGGGCATCACCGGCGAATACTCCGACCGCGGCCGCTCCAACCGTTCCGAGCCCGGCAACCCGCGCATCATCGGCGACACCAAAGCCGACAACCAGACCATTTACCTGAACGGCGAATTCCCGGCCGGCGCGGGCGGCAAGTTCTACTTCACCGCCGGCGTGCAGCAGCGCGACGCCTCGTCGGCCGCCTTCGGCCGCGAAGGCCTGGGCTCGGAAGACATCCCGTCGCGCAATTCGGCCGCGATGTACCCGGACGGGTTCGTCCCGTTCATCAACGGCAAGGTCGATGACCGCTGGGGCACCGTCGGCTACCGCTGGACGGCCGGCGAATGGAATGCCGACCTGTCGCAGACCTACGGCTACAACCGCCTGAAGTACAACATCGCCAACACGCTCAACGCCTCGATCGCCAACCTCGATCTGCTCGGTGGTGGCCAGGGCCGCAGCGCCGACCGCTTCTATGCGGGCGCGTTCTCGTTCCGCCAGGCGACCACCAATGCCGACATCAGCCGCTTCTACAGCGATGTGTTCAAGGGCATGAACGTCGCGTTCGGCCTCGAGCACCGCCGCGAGAACTACCAGATCTTCGCCGGTGAGGCCGGTTCGTACATCGACGCCGATGGCGTGGGCATTGGCGGCAACGCCGGCAGCCAGGGCTTCCCGGGCTTCCAGCCGGGCGACGAAACCGACACCGACCGTCACAGTAACGCTGCCTATGTCGACATCGAAACGGATCTCACCGACCGCCTCAAGATCCAGACCGCGCTGCGTTACGAGCGCTACTCGGACTTCGGCTCGACCACCACCGGCAAGCTCGCCGCTGCCTACCGCCTGGCGCCGGACCTGCTGCTGCGCGGCTCGGCCAGCACGGGCTTCCGCGCCCCGTCGCTGCAGCAGGCCTACTTCTCGTCGACCTTCACCGATTTCGTCAGCGGCCAGCCGCTGGACGTCGTGCTGGCGCCAAACGGTGGCCGTGTGGCCGCTGCCGCCGGCATCCCGCAACTGAAGGACGAAGAATCGAAGAGCTACACGCTGGGCCTGACCTGGTCGCCAACGCAGGCAACGTCGGTCACGGCCGACCTGTACCGCATCGACATCGATGACCGCATCGTGCTGTCGGGCCGCTTTGATGCCGACAACTACCCGGCGCTGGGCGCGACGCTGCAGCAGCTGGGCGTGGGCCAGGCGCAGTTCTTCGTCAACTCGGTCGACACCAAGACGCAGGGCCTGGACCTGACGATTTCGAACCGGTCCACGCTGGGCGCGGGCCGCCTGACGACGTTCCTGGCCGCGAACTTCAGCAAGACCGAAGTGCAGCGCGTGAAAGCGCCGGCCGCACTGGCCGGCTTCGAAGACGTGCTGCTGTCCGAGCGCGAGCGCCTGTTCATCGAAGAAGGCGCGCCGCGCCGCAAGGCCACGCTGGGCTTCGACTACGCACTGGGCAAGCTGGAAACCGCGCTGCGCGTGATCCACTTCGGTCCGCAAACCCTGGGCACGTTCTCGGGTCCACCGTTGCCGAACCAGAAGTACGAAGCGAAAACGTCGGCCGACCTGGCCTTCACGTGGGCCTTCACCGAGAAGACCCGCCTGACGGTAGGCGGCACCAACATCTTCGACGTCAAACCAACCGTGCAGGATGCCAACGAGACCGACAACGGCTTCAAGTACGAGAGCGTGCAGTTCGGCCTGAATGGCGCGGCGCTGTTCGCGCGCCTGGCGCACCGGTTCTGATCTGACCTTAGCGCGTCTTGAAACAACGGCCTGCAAGCGATTGCAGGCCGTTTTTTATTGGCGCTGGCCGGGCGGGCACGCTGTGTCAGAATGGCGCCTGTCGTCCAAGTACGTACTCCACCTGAAAGCACCATGCACAAACTGATTGCCGAATTGATGCGGCTGTATCTTCCCGCCGACGTGCTGCCGTCCGACATCCTTGCGCTGCCGGTCAGTCTGACGGGCTGCGACGGTCAGACGCGCGCCATGATGATCCCGTTTCGCAAGACCAGGGGCGCCGACAGCGAGGCGCACTGGACGCGCCTGTGCGAAGTCGCCAATGCGCTGCAGACGACGCTCAAGCTGCCCGCGCCTGCAGTGAGCATCTCGGGCGGCGATGCGTATTATTTGTGGCTGTCGCTCGCGACGCCGGTGCCGGCCGAGCGCGCGCAGGCTTTTCTGGAACGTCTGCGCGATGCGTATTTCCCCGAGGTCGAGCTGGCGCCGGACGCGGTGCGCGCGCCAGTCGCCCTGCCGCCCTGCCTGCACCCGCGCACCGGCAAGTGGGCCGCCTTCATCCACCCGGGCATGGGCGCGTCGTTTGCCGATGAACCGGGGCTGGACATGCAGCCGCCGCCGAACGGGCAGGTTGGATTCCTGGAAGGGTTGGAAAGTATCGATGCGGAGCAGTTCGAGCATGCGTGGCGCTTGCTCGAACCGGCCGCGGTGAGTGTGCCGGTGGTGGCGCCCGCGCCGGTGACTGCATCTGCGTCCGCACCTGCGCCGCCGGCAGGCCTGCTGCTGAAAGACGCGACGCTGGAAGACATCGTGCGTCATCTGCACGCGAAGAATATCGAGCCGACTTTCCGGCACCTGATCGCGTAGGGTGGACGGGTTTCCCGTCCACGCGTTCAACCAGTCATCGCGATGTGGCTACGCAGGCTTGGTTTGAACGCGTGGACGGCGAGCCGTCCACCCTACTTGGTTACCGTGATCAAGGAGCGCTTGCCACCCTTGAACCCGTACAAGGTGATCGTCCCGTCACGCACATCGCCGCGCGCATCGAACGCCACCGGGCCGGTCACGCCCTTGTAATTGGCTTTGGCCAGGAATGGCAGGTATTTCGCCGGGACGGCCGATCCGGCCTTGACCATCGCGTCGGCCATGACCATCGTCGCGTCGTACGCATACGGCGCGTTGATCTGCACGTCGATACCGAAGCGCTTCTTGTAATCGGCGCGGAAATTGTCCATGCCCGCCTTGCCTTCACCGCGCACGCCGCCCGCTTCCGCGCACACGACCTGGCCGTCGACCATGGTGCCGCCGGAGAGCTTGAAGATCTCGTCCGAGCAGATGCCGTCGCCGCCCATCATGCGCACGTTCATGCCCAGCTGCTTCATCTGGCGCAGCATCGGGCCGGCCGTGGCGCTCAGGCCACCGAAGAAGACCATGTCCGGCTTGGTGGCGCGGATGCGGGTGACGATGGCGCTGAAGTCGGTCGCCTTGTCGTTGGTGAATTCGCGCGCGACGATCGTGCCGCCCTGCTGTTGCAGGCTTCTGGAAAATTCCATCACCAGGCCCTGGCCGTACGCGGTGCGGTCATCGACGACGGCCACGCGGCGCACCTTCATGGCACCGGTCGCGTAGCGGCCCAGGGCCTGACCCAGCTGCACGTCGTTGGCAATCGTGCGAAACGCCGTATTGAAGCCCTGCTGCGTGTATTTCGGGCTGGTGCTCGATGGCGAAATCTGCGGGATGCCGCCGGTGTGATAGATCTTCGACGCGGGAATCGTGGTGCCCGACGTCTGGTGCCCGATCACGCCATTGACCTTGGCGTCGACCAGCTTCTGCGCCACGCTGGTGGCCTGTTTGGGGTCGCCCGCGTCGTCTTCAGCCACCAGCTGGAACGTCACCTTGCGGCCAGCGATCGTGGTGCCGCGCGCGTTGAGGTGTTCGATCGCCATGCGCGTGGCGTTCTCGGTGTCCTTGCCAAAGTAGGCCACCGGCCCGGTGATACCGGCCACATGGCCGATTTTCACGATGTCCTGGCTTGACGCCAGGCCGGCCGTTGCTGCCAGTACGCTGGCAGCCAATATGTTCTTGTTCATGGGTTCCCCGGTATGCAGACAGGCGGGCAAAAAGCCGCCAAACCGGTTATTTTACCGTGCGCTCAGGAAGCTGTCTGAACAGGGGTCTTGAACGTGACGGTCGCCATCAACCCACCCAGCCGCTCGGACGCATCCAGCGTCAGCACCGCGCCATGGCGCTCGGCGATCGCCTTGATGATGGCCAGGCCCAGGCCACTGCCGGCGGCCTCGCTGCCGGCCACGCGATAGAAGCGGTCGAACACGCGTTCGCGTTCGTCCGGCGGGATGCCGGGGCCGCTGTCTTCCACTTGCACCGCCACCGTGCCTGCGCCACTGAGCACCGAGATGTCGACGGTGCCGCCGCCAGGGGTGTACTTGACAGCGTTGTCGACCAGGTTGCGCAGCAGGATCTGCAGCGCGTCGGGCTGGCCGTCGACGCTGGCCGGGTCGGCCTGCTGCAGGCCCAGGTCGACGCCCTTGGCGGCGGCCACGCTGGCCAGGTCGGCGGCGGTGCGACGTGCCAGGTCGGCCAGGTCCACCGGCCGGGTCTTGGCCGCCGAGCCTTCGGCGGCGGTGGCTTCCTGCCGCGCCAGGATCAGGAGCTGCTCGACCAGACGCGTGGCGCGGTCGATGCCGGCCGTCAGGCGGCCCACCGCGACCTGGCGCGCTTCGGGCGTATCGGCGCGGTCCAGGCTTTGCGCCTGCAGGCGCAGCGCCGCGAGCGGCGTGCGCAGTTCGTGCGCGGCGTCGGCCACGAAGTTCTGCTGTGCCTCGAACGCAGTGCGCACGCGGCCAAACAGCAGGTTCAGCTCTTGCACCAGCGGGCGCACTTCATCGGGCAAGCCGGTATCGGAGACGGGCGACAGATCGTCGGCCTGGCGCGACGCCACCTGCGAGCGCACGCGCGCCACGGGTTGCAGCGAGCCACTGACGACCCACCACACGACCAGCATCAGGATCGGCATCATGACCGCGATCGGCCCCAGCGTACGCAGGGCCAGATTACCCGCCATATTGCGGCGCACGGCCAGGTCCTGCGCGACCTGCACCGTTTGATTCGAGGTCTGGATCGAGAACACGCGGTAGGTCGTGCTGTTGGCACGCACGTTCGAAAAGCCCAGCACCGCACGCTGCGGCAGGCGCGCGCGCGAGACGCTATGGAACATCTGGGCGCCATCGGGAGACCACATCTGCACCACCATGTCGTCGTTGCCGCCGGCGCTTTCGGCTTCCTGCCGCGCGCGCGCCTCGTCGTTCGACAGCGGTGTGCTCGAGCGCAGCGACAGGGCCATCTGCTGCATGTGGTAGTCGAAGATCTGGTCGGCGTCGTGCAGCGCGGTGCGGTAGGCGATCGTCGCCTGCGCCACCGCCGCGATCGTGATCGCCGCGAGCAGGAACCAGAGCAGGCGCCCGCGCAGCGAGTGCGTCATCTTCATGCTTTCGGCACCATGTAGCCGACGCCGCGCACGTTCTGGATCAGGTCACTGCCCAGTTTCTTGCGTAGGCCGTGGATATACACTTCCACCGCATTGCTCGAGACTTCATCGCGCCAGCTGTACAGCTTTTCTTCGAGCTGCGCGCGCGAGAGCACGGCGCCGGGCCGCGCCACCAGCGCTTCGAGCACGGCCCACTCGCGCGCCGACAACGACACCTGGGTGCCATCGACCATGATTTCGCGCGTGACCGGATTGATCGTGATGTTGCGGTATTCAAAAATCGGCTCGGCGCGGCCGGCAGCGCGCCGCAGCAGCGCGCGCAGGCGCGCCAGCAGCTCGTCGAGATCGTAGGGTTTGAGAACGTAGTCGTCGGCGCCGGCATCCAGGCCCGCGATGCGCTGGGCGACCGAGTCGCGCGCGGTGGCGACCAGCACCGGGGTACGGTCCTTGCGCGCGCGCATCGAGCGCAGTACTTCGAGGCCGTCCTTGCGCGGCAGCCCCAGGTCGAGCAGCACCAGATCGTAGTTCTGGTTCTGGATCAGGGCCGTGTCGGCCATTTCGCCATCCTTGACCCAATCGACCGCGTAGTGCTCGGCCCTGAGCAGGTCGAGCACCACTTCGCCGATCATCGTATCGTCTTCCACCAGCAGCAGCCGCATACATCCCCCGTTGTAAAAGTGCGACCCGAGGGCGCTACGCTATCTTAACCAATTAACCGATCCGCACCGGGATGAAGATTTTTTCACCGCCACGCTGGATCAGCAGGGCCACCGACTTGCTGGCCTTGGCCACCATCTCGCGCACCTGGACCACCGATGTCACCGGCCGGCCGTTGACCGAGATGAGCACGTCGCCCGGTTCGATGCCGGCCATTTCGGCGGCGCCAGAAGCATCTTCGATCAGCAGGCCAGCCGCGATGCCGCTCTGGCGACGCTCGATCGGCTCGAGAGGCCGCAACGACAGGCCCAGTTTGGCGCTGTTGTCGACCGCGCTGGCCACGTCTTCCACCTGGCCGCGGCGCGGTTTCTCGGCAGCGTCGGCCAGCGTCGCATCGATACGCACCAGCTTGCCATCGCGCCAGACGTCCATCGCCACCTTGTCGCCCGGTTTGGCGAGCGTCATCATGGCTGGCAGGTCGCCCGACGCGACAATCGGCGTGCCGTTGGCAGCGCGAATCACGTCGCCGGATTTCAGGCCCGCACGTTCGGCGGGACTGCCACGTTCGACGTTGCTCACCAGCGCGCCTTCGACCGATTCGAGCTTGAACGAATCGGCAAAGCTCTGGCCGACTTCCTGCACGCCCACACCGAGCTTGGCATGCTGCACCTTGCCGGTGGCGACGATCTGGTCCTTGATGCGCACCGCAAGATCGATCGGGATTGAGAACGACAGGCCTTGGTAGCCGCCGGTCTGGCTGTAGATCTGCGAATTGATGCCGACCACTTCACCGCGGGTGTTGAACAGCGGCCCACCCGAGTTGCCAGGGTTGACCGCAACGTCGGTCTGGATGAACGGCACATTGCTGTCCGAGATCGAACGGCCGGTGGCGCTGACCACGCCGGCGGTGACGGTGCTCTCGAGACCATACGGCGAACCGATGGCCAGCACCCACTCACCCACCAGGACCGATTTCGATTTGCCGATCGGCGCCACGGGCAAGCCCTTGGCGTCGATTTTCAACACAGCCACGTCGGTGCGCGGGTCGGAGCCCAGGACCTTGGCGCGAAACTCGCGGCGATCCTGCAGCTTGACCGTGACTTCGTCAGCGCCCTGCACGACGTGTGCGTTGGTAAGGATGACGCCGTCCGGGCTTACGATGAAGCCCGATCCAGCGCCGAAAACGGGCGCTTCACGACCACCGCGCTCACCACCGTAGCGCGGGTCCTGAAACTGCTTGAAAAACTCATACAACGGATGGCCAGGGTCGAGGCTCGGCATGCCGCCGGCACCGCCACTACCACGGGCGGCTGTCTTGGTGCCGCCAACGACGCGGATATTGACCACGGCCTTGCCCTGTTGCGCGGCAATGCGCGTGAAGTCGGGCAGCGCCACGGTCGACGACGGTGCGCCCACGGCGGCAGCTGGCGCAGCGCCGGGGGCGGCCGCGACGACAGCCGGCACGCTCGGCGCGGCGGCATTGGCAGTAGCGTTGTTATGATTGACAGCGATGGCACCGACCGCGCCGCCGATGACGCCCGCGGCACACAGGGCCAGCGTCAGGCGTTTGGCAGTGATGGCAGTAACGGCACTTGGGTTCGACATGGATGTGCTCCTGATGAAAATTCGGTGAATCGGTGTTTGAGATTCGATGAAGCTAGTGTCGCGCAGCCGTCTTAGACCATACTTAAGTTGACAGACAACACCCCTTAGACACGGCTTAATGCACACGGTTTGCGACGGCGCAGACACAAGGCCCGCCAGATAGGACAAGGGCGCCCCGATGCTGCAGGCGCCCTCCGTTCAAACCGTTATCACATCATGTGCCACAGCTCAGGCAGCGCGCTGTTCCAGTGCCTGGACGTTGTCGCCGCTGATCGTGGTGCCGGCAGCATCGCCGATGGCGATCTTGCGTGGCTTGAGCGCCTCGGGCACTTCACGCACCAGTTCGATGGTGAGCATGCCGTTGTCGAACGACGCGGTGGTGACCTTCACGTGGTTGGCCAGCTGGAAGCGCTGCTCGAAATCGCGCGCTGCAATGCCACGGTGCAGGAAGGTGCGCTGGGCGTCATCCTTCTGCTTGCGGCCGGTGACGTGCAGGCTGTCACGCTCGGTGATGATCTCGACTTCGTCGCGGGTGAAGCCGGCCAGCGCCATCACGATGCGGTATTGGTCTTCGCTCACCAGTTCGATGTTGTACGGTGGGTAGCTTGGCTGCGACTCGGCGCGTTGCTCGAGCAGGCTGGCCAGGCGATCGAAACCGATGGCGGAACGGTAGAGGGGGGTCAGGTCGTAAGTACGCATGATAGTTATCCTTGTAAAGTTAAGCGATAAGGGTGCGGACCTCAGTTGAGCATCCGCTGGTACCAATCTAATGCCATCCATCGCGAAATCAAGGCAAGCAAAGTACGGAATTTAAAATATTTCTCCAAATTTTGTTTGCATCATGTATCTGCGAAAATTCAGTCCAACGCGCGGTGCTACACTGCCCGGCTTCCCTTCCCTGCCTTTTCCCATGACCGCATCCCGCACCTTCTTCGCACGCGCTGCCCGTCCGGCGAGCGCTTTGGCCCTGACTCTGGCCCTGGCACTGGCCCTGCCTGCCTCGGCCCAGCTTCCCGCCGTCGGCGACGCGCCGTATCCCGGCACGATCGCGCTGCATGTCGACGCGAGCAATCTGTCGCAACAGGTCTTCAGGATGCGCCTGTCGATGCCCGTGCAGGCTGGCCCGATGACGCTGCTGTATCCGCAGTGGGCGCCGGGGAACCACGGCCCGAACATCCCGCTGACCCAGCTCGCCGGCCTGAAATTCCGCGCCGGCGGCAAGCCGGTCGAATGGAAGCGCGATCCGGTCAATGTGTATGCGTTCCACGTCGTGGTGCCGGAAGGCGCGACCACGCTGGACGCCGAATACCAGTTCCTGTCGCCGCTCGATACGACGCAGGGCCGCATCACGATGACCGACGATATCCTCGGCGTGCAGTGGCAATCGGTGGCGCTGTACCCGGCCGGCTACCAGGCGCGCCGCATCACCGTACAACCGACGCTGCGCCTGCCCGCCGGCTGGCAGTTCGCCAGCTCGCTCGAGGTCGAAGCACGCACTGGCGACGAAGTGCGCTTCAAGCCGCATGATCTCGATACGCTGGTCGATTCGCCCCTGTTCGCGGGCCGCTACTTCAAGCGCATCGACCTGGCGCCGGGCGCGAAGCAGCCGGTGATGCTCAATGTGGTAGCCGACAATCCCGAAAACCTCGAGGCCAAACCGGACCAGATCAAGCTGCACCGCGCGATGGTCGACCAGGCACTCAAGCTGTTCGGTTCGCACCACTATCGCCAGTATGATTTTCTGTTTGCGATCTCGGACGAATTCGGCGGCATCGGCCGCGAGCACCAGCAGTCGAGCGAGAACGGCGTCAAGCTCGGGTACTTCACCGAGTGGAACCGCAACGAGGCCGGGCGCGAACTGCTGCCGCACGAATTCGTCCACTCGTGGAACGGCAAGTTCCGCCGCCCCGCGGGCCAGGATGTCGCCAACTTCAACACGCCGCTGCAGAATGAGCTGTTATGGCTGTACGAAGGCCAGACCCAGTTCTGGGGCAAGGTGCTCGCCGCGCGTTCGGGCCTGGTGTCGCAAACCCACGCGCGCGATGCGCTGGCGGCCGACGCGGCGCGCTACGACGCTACCCAGGGCCGCGACTGGCGCGCAGTACAGGACACCGTCAACGATCCGATCATCAACGGGCGCCGTCCGATCGGCTGGGGCAACTGGCAGCGCAGCGAGGACTACTACACCGAGGGCATGCTGATCTGGCTCGACGTCGACACGATGATCCGCGAGATGTCGGGCGAGCAGCGCGGCCTGCAGGACTTCGCGCGTGCCTTTTTCGGCATCGACAACGGCAGCACCCAGACCACCTACTACACGTTCGACGACGTCGTGACCGCCTTGAACAAGGTGCAGAAATACGACTGGGCGCCGTTCCTGCGTGCGCGCCTGGACGGCCACGGCCCGGGCGCCCCGCTCGATGGTCTCAAGCGCGCCGGCTGGAAGCTGGTCTACGGCGACACGCCAAGCGACGGGGCGCGCGGCGCGGAAGAACGCAACAAGACTACCGACTTCACGTATTCGCTGGGCTTCCAGGTGCGCGCCGACGGCGGCATCACGGGCGTGATCTGGGACGGCGTGGGCTTCCGCGCGGGCCTGGCGGCCAACACGACGATCGTTGCGGTCAACAACCGCGTCTACAAAGGCGACGTGCTCAAGGCAGCAGTGCGCGCGGCCAAGGATGGCAAGGCGCCGCTCGAACTGCTGGTGCGCAAGGGGAACAACCTGCGCACGATCGCGCTCGATTACCGCGACGGCCTGCGCTATCCGCGCCTGGAGCGCATTCCGGGTACGAAGGACCGGCTCGAGGTGTTGTTCAAGGCGCTGAAGTAAGCGCTAAAGCACACACTGAAGCAAGCGTCGCGGCACTGCCGCGATGCTTGACGCATGCGCCGGCATGCGGCTAAGATCGATCCATGATTTTCATCGTGACTTCCCCAGCCAGCTATTACGCCTACCGCACCTCGCAGCGGTAGGGGCTTTCACGCAACCCGGTCCGCTTCAGGCGGACATGTACGGGTAACCGGTCTTCCTGGGCGTTCCATCTCCAGGAGACTGTATGTCCATCCCGATCGACCTGCTCGACGTTCTGCAAGAACGCGGCTTCATCCACCAGTGCACCGACGTCGCTGGCCTGCGCCACGCCATGGCCACGCCCATCACCGCCTACTTGGGCTTTGACGCGACCGCCGACAGCCTCCATGTCGGCCACCTGCAAGGGCTCATGCTGATGCGCTGGCTGCAGCGCGCGGGCCACCACCCCCTGCTGCTCATTGGCGGGGCCACCACACGCATTGGCGACCCGAGTTTTCGTGACACCACGCGGCCGGTACTGGACGGCCCGGCCATCGACGCGAACATCGCCGGCATCGGCCGCGCCTTCACGCGCTACCTCGGCCCGGACGTGCCGGTGGTCGACAACGCTGCATGGCTCGATGGCCTGGGCTACCTCGACTTTTTGGGCCAGGTGGGGCGCCACTTCAGCGTCAACCGGATGCTGACATTCGACGCGATCCGCTCGCGCCTCGAACACTCGCTGTCGTTCCTGGAATTCGGCTACACGCTGTTGCAGGCGTACGACTTCACCGAACTGGCACGCCGTCATGGCTGCACATTGCAGATCGGCGGCGCCGACCAGTGGGCCAACATCATCAACGGCATCGATCTGGGCCGGCGCCAGTCGGGCCTGGACCTGTATGGCCTGACCATGCCGCTGCTGGCCACGAGCGACGGCAAGAAGATGGGCAAGTCGGCGGGCGGCGCCGTGTGGCTCAACGCCGACCGCCTGTCGCCCTACGGCTTCTGGCAGTTCTGGCGCAATGTCGACGACCGCGACGTGGCGCGCTTTCTCGCACTGTTTACCGAACTGCCGATGACCGAGGTGCGGCGCCTGGGCGCGTTGCAGGGCGCGGCGCTGAACGACGCGAAGATCGTGCTGGCCAACGAAGCGACGCGGCTGGCGCACGGACAGGACGCGCTCGACGCGGCGCTGCGCGCTGCGGCAGCGGCCTTTGGCGACGCCCGGCGCGACGACATGCCGACGTTCGCGCTCGATGCCGCGCGCTTGGCGGCCGGGATCGCGCTGGCCGAACTTGCCGTCGATGCCGGCCTGGCGGCATCGCGCAGTGCGGCGCGGCGCCTGGCAGCGGGCGGCGGCTTGCGGCTCGATGGCGTGGCGGTGAACGATGCCGATATGGCGCTTCCAGCAGGTAGTGAATGGCTACTCTCGGCCGGCCGCAAGCAGCATGTGCGCATCGTGCTCGCAGAGCGCGGAGAGTAACGCTGCGAGGCCGGCGGGCGCAGGCTGTGGCACACTGGCGGCACTGCCGATTCTTGCGCCCTTACCATGGATCGCTTCAGCGCCAAGCCTTACTTGCAACGCGTGTGGCCCGACTTTGGCAACGAGGTCGGTTTCGATGACTTCCCGTTCAACATTCCTGCCGTATGATATCGAGGCGTTGAGCGAGCTGAACCCGCGCAAAGTGGCACAGTCAGTGTAACAATGGAAAGGCGCGCGGAATTGGCCGCGCGCTTTACGTGCTTAGTCGTCTTCGTCCTCCGACTCGTCGCTACCTTGATATCGTTCATTATTAGGATTTAGTTGGTCTGAACGGTTATCTTGGCTCGAATCGTACGTGTCACTGTTTGGATTCAAGCTATCGCTGCGGTCGTCGTTTGGCGTTCTGCTCATCATTTACCCCAAAGTGTTGACCGACATATGTCGGCGAGATTGATTGTGCACGAATGCAAATCCATGCGGCGCGTAATTCCATCAGCCTCATTCATCAACCATCCGGTAACGGCTGTGACCATCTTCGATCTGTCAGGCGTGGACCAGGACTACTTCCATTCACCACGCTGGTTCACCAGCGTTTTCTTGCCCTCGGTGACCACCAGCCGGCCATCAGCGAACACGGTGTAGTTCACGCGGCCCGAGCGAAACACGTAGCCCTGGAAGGCGCCGGGCGTGACGCCATCGGCTGCCATCGAGTGCATGGTCTTGCCACGCAGCTTGATTGCCTTGCCGGTCTTCTTGCTGGTGCCGGTGTAGCGCACGTCGTCGCAGGTGACGTTGCCCTCTTCGCACTGCTGCACGATTTTGACGGTAAAGCCGGCCGTTTCCAGCGTCTGCTGCGTGGCGGCGTGGGCCGAAGCGGCGAATGCAAAGGCGGCCAGGGCGGCGAGATGAAGGGATGGTTTCATGGGTTCTCCTGTCGACTGTCGATCGCTGAAGTATGCCTGACCGGGGCAAACGTACTGTTCGCTGGCGCGCGCTGGCGACGTGTTGACAGGCATCGCCTCAACCGAACAAGCCATGCAGGAACCAGCGCGGCGCGGCATCCTCGCCCGAGCCGTTGATGCGCTCGCGGTAGATCCAGTACAGCGCGTGGTCCTTGCCTTCGGCGATGAAGTAATCGCGCGTTTGTGTCTGGCTCCACCAACCTGCCTCGATGCGCTCGGGATTGGACGCCACCCGCAACGGTGAGCCATAGAAGGGCCGGTGGTCGCGCATCAATAGCGCAAGCGGCTTGGCCAGCAGCCAGCTTGGCCGGGGCAGGCTTTGTACGTCGGGCGGCATCTGCGCGGCGCGCGCCGACGCGCTCACTTTTTCGTGCACCGGCACCCAGGCGTTGGCGATCTCGGGCCGGTAATCGGCATGCGGCAGCGCCTGCAGCACATTATCGGTGCCCAGGCGCGCGACCAAGAGTTCGATCATGCGCATGCGGTCTTCTTCACTGCCACCGGGATCGGGGAACAGCGAGTCGGTCGGCGGCGCCATCGCCTGCAACTGCTGGGCTTCGAGCCGGATGCCGATCACGGGCGCGACAAGTTCGAGCTTGGCCAGACGCTCGCGCAGCAGCCGCATCAGGTGTTCGTCGCGCCACGTGGGTTCGGCCAGCGCGATCTCGACCGCCGTGGGCGGACAGGCCACCCTGCCCCGTTCGTGCTCGAGCAGCAGCAGGATGCGTTCGACCGCCAGCTGGCGCGCACACAGCCAGCCGGTCATCTGCAGCACCAGGTGGTGAGCGCCGGCCAGCAGCAGGTCGGCATGCTCGAGCCGGTCGAATAGTTCGAGCCGGGCCTGGAAGCGTTCGGGCGGCTCGATCCAGCGCAGCAGTTCGGGACTGTGGCCATACGCAGCGTCGAGCATGTCGAGCAGCGCGCGCCCGCAGCGCCGCTGCAGACCGGGCCGGGGCAGGCGCTGCAATTCGTCCAGCCGGCGACAGCCGAGGCCATCGAACCAGGCCGCGAACGGCCGCGCCGGTGGCAGCAGGCTCACTGGCAGGCGATTGAGCCGCCGCACGAGCGAATCCATCTTGATCGCGCGCCCCGCATTGCGGCGCGCCAGCAGCCAGGCGCCGCGCGCGGTGGGCGCGCAGGCAATGCAACCCGTAAAGCCGAGCGTGCGCAGGTTGGCGCGCACCTGCGCGCACAACTGCCGGATGCCGCCGAACAGGCGCAGGCTGGCGCCGATGTCGAGCAGCAGTGTGGCTTCTTCGGCCAGCGCCACTTGTGGCGTGTACTGCAGCATCGCCATCGCCACCGCCTGCAAGGCCTCGGCCTCGCGCTCGTGGCTGCGCTGGACGATGCGTGCGTCGGGCATCAGCATCAGCACGCCGCCACGCCGCATGCCGGGCAGCACGCCTTCGATGTGCGCCGCCCTGGACAAGGCCATGACCCGCTCCTGCTCCAGAACCACGATGCCGGGATCACCCGCAGCACTAGCCACAGCAGCAGCGTCGGCAGCATCGGCGCCATCGGCACCGTCGCCGTCGCTGCTGCTATTGCACCAGCGTGGGCTGAAGACTTCGAGCGGTAGCTGGGGCAAATACAGGCCGATCCAGAGGCGCATGGCGTTGCAGTAGTGAAGAACCAAGGGGCAGGAACAGCGGCGCGTCGCGCTGCGGTCCCCGGCGTTTGAGGAAGTCGACCGTCATGCCGCCGGCAGCCGGACGCAGCGCAAGGCGCAGCGGCGCGGGCGACGCATCTTGCGCGGCAGACAGGGGACGAAACATGAAGAACAGGGTCTCGCCACCCTGCGCTGCCAGGTGCAGGCGGCGCAGGCTGTCGCTGCGCACGTGGTTGGCCCAGAACAGCAGCGCACCGCAACTCCCGCTGCGCAAGACCTGCTCAGCAGCCCACAGCGCATCGGCGCTGCGCGTCGAGCGCAGCCACAGCAATTGGGATGGATCGAGGCCCAACGCAGCCAGCGCCAGCGCCTGGGGTGGATGGGGTGGCTGTAGCAGCACGATGCGGCGCGCTGCGCAGGCGGCCAGCGCCGGGCGCAGCAGCCGCATTTCGCCGATGCCGGGTTGTTGCAGCAACAGGTCGACCAGGGTGCCGCCGGGCCAGCCACCGCCCGGCAACTGGCCCGACAAGGTGGCGTGCCCCGTGTCGATGCAGCGCGTATCGGCATGCGCCAGCTGAGAAGCACGCCACAGCGATGGGTGCAATGCCTCTGGCGCAGCAAAGATGGAAGAAGGAGTCATGATAGTGATAACAATGCAAGTACTGTATAAACGTACAGTACTCGTTGAAACGGGGCTTGGCAAGCGCTTTTCATTTTGTCTACCGTATCGGCACCTTGTAGATCGGCGCTTTGGCGCCATATATCTTTTTGGTGTCCAGTGATCATGGAGTTGTTAATGAGCAACGCAGTGAGTACCGATCTTCTTCTGAAGAAAGCCGGCATCATCGAACGCTGCTGCAACCGCGCCCGCGAAGAATACGAACGCGACCTCACCACGTTCACCGACGACATCACACGCCAGGATGCGGCCACGCTCAATGTGATCCGGGCCTGGGAAGCGGCGGTCGAGATGGGCGACTACGTAATCGGCTGCGCGCGTCTGGGGCCAGCCCAGGATGAGCGCGAGGTCATCACGCTGCTGGCCGAGCATGGCTGGATCGCGCCGGTCGTGGCCGAAAACCTCAAACGCACCGGCGAATTCTGCCGCGCCGAATGGGATTACCAGGCCGCGCCCCTGCCCGCCCTCGTCACCATCATCAAGCGCGGCCTTGGCGATTTCACCGATTACGCAGCAGCGCTGACGAGCGGCGCGCGCGCTGTCGGCCAACCCTGACCATGTCTTGTCAGTGCGCCAACGGTGCGCCTGCTGGTATCATGCGCCTCTTTTGGGAGCGGCATTCTCTGGCGCCGGATGCGCCGGGTCGCCGCTTTCGCACTGACCAATCAAAACAACCATGACCCAACAGACCAATTTGCCCGGCTTCTTCAGCCGCTTGTCGATCGCCTTCGGCGCCTTGTTCAAATCGCTCGGCGACGCCGAATTCGCCGCGCGCGTGCGCGATGACGGCGTCGGCCCGACTGCCGCTCCGGCACCAGTGCCAGCCCCGGCACCGACACCTGCACCTGTCGTGAAACCAGCGCCAGCACCGACGCCCCTGCGCGCGCCGACGCCGGATTCGGCCCTGCAGCTGCTAAGCCTCTTCCAGCGCGAAGCGCGCCTGATCGACTTCGCCCACGAAAACCTCACCAGCTATTCGGATGCCGACATCGGCGCCGCCGCACGCGTCGTGCACGAAGGCTGCGCGCGCGTGCTGCGCGAGCACTTCACGATCGAACCGGTGCGCA
This sequence comes from Oxalobacteraceae sp. CFBP 13730, assembly GCA_014841835.1. GTDB lineage: Bacteria > Pseudomonadota > Gammaproteobacteria > Burkholderiales > Burkholderiaceae_D > Telluria. Next base: position 462,309 of record JACYUQ010000003.1, read on the forward strand.
GCGAGGCCGAAGGCGCCCGCATTACGCTGAACGAAGGTTTTGACGCCGCCAGCGTGCGCCTGACCGGCAACGTGGTCGGCACGGCGCCGTTCAATGGCACCCTGAGCCATCGCGGCTGGCGCGCTGCCAGCGTCACGCTGCCGCAACTGGCCGAGCGCCACGATGCGCGCGTGCTGGCCCCGGCGGAGGTGGAACTGTGAACGACATCGTGAACGACCCATCGAACGAATCGTTGAACGGTGCGGCCGAGCCGCGCTACGCCATCGGCATCGACCTGGGCACCACCCACAGCGCGCTGTCGTATGTCGACCTGCAGGCCAGCGATGGCGAACAGGCCGTCGACGCCGTGCTGCCGATCCCGCAACTGACTGCGCCCGGCACGATCGAGGCGCTGCCGCTGCTGCCGTCGTTCCTGTACCTGCCGCATCCGGACGAACTGCCGGCCGGCGAACGCGCGCTGCCGTGGAGCGACACCGAAGCGACGACCATGTCGGCGATCGCCGGCGAGATGGCGCGCAACCGCGGCGCGACCACGCCGATCCGCCTGGTCTCGTCGGCCAAGAGCTGGCTGTGCCACCCGGGCGTGGACCGCCGCGCCGCGATCCTGCCAACGGACGCGCCGGACGAAGTCACCCGTGTGTCGCCACTGGATGCATCGACCCACTACCTGCGCCACCTGCGCCAGGCCTGGAACGCTGCGCACCCCGAGGCACCGTTCGACCAGCAGTCGGTCACCGTCACCATCCCCGCCTCGTTCGATCCGGGCGCGCGCGAACTGACGCTGGACGCCGCGCGCCTGGCCGGCTTCACGCCGACCCTGCTCGAAGAGCCGCAAGCGGCGCTGTACAGCTGGATCCAGGGCAGCGGCGGCCGCTGGCGCAAGCAGGTCGCACCGGGCGACATCATCCTGGTGGTCGACGTCGGCGGCGGCACCAGCGACTTTTCGCTGATCGCGATCCTCGAACGCGATGGCAAGCTCGAACCGCACCGCGTCGCCGTGGGCGACCATATCCTGCTGGGCGGCGACAATATGGACCTGGCGCTGGCCCACTTCGTGGCCCGCAAACTTTCGGCCAACGGCACGCAGCTCGACGCCTGGCAGATGCGCGCGCTGACCTACGGCTGCCGCAGCGCCAAGGAAGCGCTGCTGGCCGACGCCAACGCGACGACGCACCCGATCGTGGTCCCAAGCCGCGGCTCGAAACTCATCGGCGGCTCGATCCGCACCGAACTCACACGCGACGAAGTCACCGCCTTCATCACCGACGGCTTCTTCCCGCGCGTGGAAGCCTCGGCGCGGCCAACCGTGCGCGCCCGCGCCGGCCTGACCCAGCTTGGCCTGCCGTATGCGCAGGACGCCGCGATCACGCGCCACCTGGCCGCATTCCTCGCGCGCCAGGCCGGCGCCACTGCCGAACTCGAAGGTTTCACTGGCCGCGTGACGGCCGACCACACCTTCCTGCATCCGAGCGCGGTGCTGTTCAACGGCGGCGTGTTCAAGTCGGGCATCCTGGCCCAGCGCGTGATGGACACCATCAACGACTGGCTGTACATGGAAGGCGCCGAACCGGCCCGCATGCTCGAAGGCGCCGACCTCGATCTGGCGGTCGCGCGCGGCGCGGCCTACTTCAGCTACGCGCGACGTGGCGGCGGCGTGCGCATTCGCGGCGGCACGGCGCGCTCGTACTACGTTGGCGTGGAGTCGTCGATGCCGGCCATCCCGGGCATGGAACCACCACTCGAAGCCCTGTGCGTGGCGCCGTTCGGCATGGAAGAAGGCAGCGAACTCGAACTGCCGGGCCAGGAATTCGGCCTGGTGATCGGCGAGCCGGTCACGTTCCGCTTCTTCGGCTCCACCACACGCCGCCAGGACCGCATCGGCGACGTGCTCGAATTCTGGGGCCCGGACGAGCTGCACGAAATGAACGAGATCCAGGCCACGCTGCCGGCCGATGGCCGCGCAGCAGGTGATGTTGTGCAGGTAAAACTGCATGCGCTGGCGCTTGATACCGGCACGCTCGAACTGCTGGCAGTGGCGCGTGACGGCCAGCGCTGGAAGATCGAGTTCGACGTGCGTACGGCGGCCGGGGTCCAGTGACCTGGCTCGTCGGCATCGATCTTGGCACCACGAATACGGTGCTGGCCTACGGCCGCAATGGCCCGGGCGGCATCGAGCTATTCCAGATCGATCAGTTGGTAGCGCCCGGCGAAGTGGCCGGCGCACCGCTGCTGCCGTCGATGCGTTACCACCCGGGGCCGGACGAACTGGCGCCCGGCGCCCTGCAGTTACCTTGGCAGCAGCCGGATGTCGCCGGCGTCGAGCGCGTCGCGCTGGGGCGCCTGGCGCGCGTGCTCGGTGCGGCCACGCCGGGCCGGCTCGTCACGAGCGCCAAGAGCTGGCTGTCGCACGACGGCGTCGACCGCATGGCGCCGATCCTGCCGTGGGGTGTCGACAGCGACGTGCCCAAGGTCTCGCCGGTGGCCGCCAGCGCCAGCTATCTCGCGCACCTGCGCGCCGCATGGAATGCGCGCTTTCCAAAACAACCCCTCGAACGCCAGCAGATCGTGCTCACGGTGCCAGCGTCGTTCGACGAAGGCGCCCGCGCGCTGACGCTCGAAGCGGCCAGGGTGGCCGGCCTGCCGCAGGTGGCGCTGCTGGAAGAACCGCAAGCCGCGCTATACGACTGGCTGTACCGCCATCGCGCCAGCCTGGCCGACGATCTGGGCGATGCGCGGCTGGTGCTGGTGGCCGACGTCGGCGGCGGCACCACCGACTTCAGCCTGGTCAAGGTGGACACCAAGGATGGCGAGCCGCACCTGACGCGCATCGGCGTGGGCAACCACCTGATCCTGGGTGGCGACAATATGGACCTGGCGCTGGCGCAACTGATCGAAGCGCGCATGGCCGGCGCAGACAATGACAATGCACGCACGCGCCTGTCGGCCGCGCGCCTGGCACAACTCACGGAACGCTGCCGCGCCGCCAAGGAACAACTGCTGGCCAACGATGCACCTGAATCCGTCGCGGTGACGCTGCTCGGCGCCGGCAGCCGCCTGATTGGCTCGGCCCGCAAGGCCGACCTGCTGCGCAGCGACATCGAGCGCATCGTGCTCGATGGCTTCCTGCCGCTGAACGCCGCGCAGGACGAACCGGTGCGTGCGCGCGCCGGCATCGTCGAATTCGGCCTGCCGTATGCAAGCGACCCGGCCATCACGCGGCATCTGGCGAGCTTTTTACGCCAGCATGCGGCGGCATCGCGCGAGGCGCTCGGCCTGGAAGGTGGCGCGATCCCGATTCCGGATACCGTGCTGCTCAACGGCGGCGTGTTCAGGGGCGCCGCACTGGCCCGGCGCCTGGTCGACACGCTGAGCGGCTGGCGTGGCGCCCCAATACGCGTGCTGCACAACGAGAATCCCGATATCGCCGTCGCCCGTGGCGGCGTCGCCTACGCGCTGGCGCGCCAGGGCCTGGCGCCAGCGATCGACAGTGGCGCGGCCCGCAACTACTACCTGCTCCTGGACGGCGAAGCGCGCGCCGGCCTGCTGCGCGCCGTCTGCCTGCTGCCACGCGGCACGCCGGCCGCCACGGACGTCACGCTCGCAAACCGCAGCTTCGCGCTGCGCGTCGGCCGGCCGGTGCGCTTTCACCTGGTCTCGACAATTGCCGATGCCGGCGCCGCGCCGCAGGCCGGTGACCTGGTCGATCTCGACCTGGCCGACGTGGTGCGCCTGCCGCCGATTGCGACAGTACTGCGCGCCTCAAAGTCCACCACCACGACCGAGATTCCCGTGCACCTGGTGACGACGCTGAGCGAAACCGGTTCGCTCGAAGTGCATTGCGTCGCCGAAGACGGCGGCGGGCGCTGGCAGCTGGCGTTCCAGTTGCGTGGCAATAGCGATGATGACGGCGATATCGACGCACCAGCTGAGGCGCTGCCCGCAAACCTGGACGCGGCGATCGACAAGATCGAGCGCGTGTTCGGCGCCCGTTCGAAACAGGTCGAGCCGAAAGAAGTCAAGCAACTGCGCGCTGGCCTCGAACACCTGCTCGGCCCACGCGAAAGCTGGACCACGCCGCTGCTGCGCCGCCTGTTCGACGCCCTGATGGCGCGCGCAAAGGGCCGGCGCCGCTCGGTCGAACACGAGCGCGCGTGGCTGAACCTGGCCGGCTACAGCCTGCGCCCCGGCTTTGGCCACCCGCTCGACGAATGGCGCATGGAGGGGCTGTGGGCCCTGTTCGAGGCGGGCGTGCAGCACCACAAGGACAGCCAGGTGCGCGCCGAATGGTGGACACTGTGGCGCCGCGTGGCTGGCGGTCTGTCGCTCGATGCGCAACTGCGTGTGCTGGACGATTTCGCCTTCAACCTGCAGGCCGATGCCGCCGAGCGTGGCCGGCGCCCCGTCACCCTCGTCGACGGCAGCGAAGAAGACCTGCTGCGCGTGGGCGCGTCGCTCGAACGCATCCCGTCGGCCTACAAGGCCGAGATCGGGGAATGGCTGTTCAAGCAGATCGCCGACATCCCCGCCGGCGGCAAGCTCGATGCCCGCGCCAGCGCGCGCTACGGCCGCTATCTGTGGGCGCTGGGCCGCGTGGGCGCGCGCCAGTCGTTCCAGTCGAGCGCACACGAAGTGGCGCCGCCCGACGTGGCCGAAGGCTGGCTGCGCCAGCTCCTGCTGCTCGACTGGCGCAAGGTGGAGCCGGCCGGCTTTGCCGCCGCCCATATCGCGCGTATGACGGGCGACCGCTCGCGCGACATCGATGACGCGGTGCGCGGCGACGTGCTGCGCCGCCTGGCGGCCAGCGGCGCGCCAGCGGCGTGGACGGCGATGGTGCGCGAGGTCGTGGAACTGGATCAGGCCAGCGAAGCGCGCATGCTGGGCGATGCGCTGCCGCCGGGGCTCAAGCTGCTGCGTTAGAACGGCATCAAGCCACGCATCACGCTTCCAGCTGGCCGATCAGGATCAGCGAGACCGGCTTGCCGGTGCGCGGATGCAGCGGCTCGCGCATGGCGGTGACCCGCAGCCCGTTTGCCGCGAACAGCGCGACCCAGCTCGCGACTGTGCGGAAGTACCACGGCGGCGCATCGGCGAAGTCGCTGGAAAAGCCCGCCCAGCTGCCGGCGCGCCAGCCGTCGACATACGGCGCATCGCCGCACGCCATGAGCGGATGCACGGTCTGCACGACCAGCGAGCCGCCCTCGCGCAGATAGGTCGGCGCCGCGCGCAGCAGGCCATCGACCGCCTCGTTGCCGATCAACGAGAAATTGCAGACCGCAACATCGACCGCCAGCGCCAGCCGGCCCTGCGCGATCTGCTCGAACGACAGCACGCAAAAGTCGCCGCCGCCAGCGGCATTGGCTTTCTCGACCAGCGCGGCAATCGCATCGACACCGACCATCGCCACGCCAGGCAGCGCGCGCACCAGCCAGCCTTCGCCGCAACCGAGATCGATGCCGGTGGCCGGATCAAGGCTGCGCACTGCATCGACGATGGCGGCATTGGTGACCAGCGTGCGGGTTTCAATTTCACCGCCGCGCACGGCGGTGGTCCAGGGGTCGACGTTGCGCGACCAGGCGTCGAGAACGGCGGCATCGGTAAGACCGGGCATGGGCTTCTCCTGTAATGACGGCATTATGCCGCAGGCAGTAACGGCACACCCGCGAACGACAACCATCCACAGGATCGGATAGACTGGCGCCGACTCCGCCAACGCACCCGCCCTGCCCGCCCATGAAACCATCGCAACACCTGCCGCTCCTGCTCGTCGCCGTCCTTGCCGCCGTCATCACCTTCGCCCTCATCAAGCGCCCGGTCGACGAAGCGCCCGCACCGCCGCCGCTGGTGTCGCTCGAGAAGATGGGCCACTTGGTGTCGCTCAAGATGAACTATTCGGACGTGATCGAATTCACGCAGCCGAATGCGGTGGACATCCCGTGGTCGCAGTGGGAAGTACGGCTTGGCAGCACCCGCGTGCTGCTGGTCGCGCGCGGCGACTGCACGCTGGCCACCGACCTGCGCCAGGCACGCTACGAAGACATCGACAACACGGCGCGCACGCTGACGGTCGTGCTGCCGGCGCCCTCGCCGCTGCAGGCGCGCATCAACCACGAACCGCGCGACAAGGGCGGCTCGTACTTCTATGCGATCACCGACCAGGGCTTGCAGGCGTTCATTCCATCGGCGCAAACGCGCACTACGGCCATGAACAACGTACTGGCCACGGCGCAGAAAGCGGTGCAGGCCGCGTGCAGCCAGCCAACGATACTGAATACCGCGAGGGACAACGCTGCCACCGTGATGCAGGCAACGCTGCTGGCCACCGGCTGGACGCCGACCGTGGTGTGGGAGGCCAGCGCTGGCCAATCCAAGGCTGTCACCACACCGTAATCTGTTGTAAAAAATTCCCACATAGAAACAAAAGATTACACCTGTGATGACGCAACCGGCCTGACCCTTCGTGTAGAATCTCCTCAGCAGGTTATCGAAATAAATCAACTATATAGAGGTGACAACACCATGCGCGTCTTCCCATCCAGCGGAAAAACCCTTGTTTTTGCTCTCGCGGCAACCGTTCTTTCCACCAGCGTCTTCGCCCAAACCTGGCCAAGCGACACCGTGACCGTCGTCGTCCCATGGCCGGCAGGCGGCCCGTCGGACATCGCGGCGCGCCCGCTGGCCAAAGGCTTGACGACTGCGCTGGGCAAGTCGTTCGTCATCGATAACCGCGGCGGCGGCGGTGGCAATATCGGTTCGGCAGCGGTCACCCGCGCCAAGCCGGATGGCCAGACCATGCTGATCACCTCGAGCGCACCAATCGTGATCAACCCAAGCCTGTACAAGAAAATGGCGTTCAACCCGGCAACCGACCTGATCCCGGTCACCAACCTGCTGCGCGCGCCGCTGGTGCTGGTTGCCCACCCATCGGTCCCGGCCAAGAACGTCAAGGAACTGCTGGCACTGATCAAGTCGAAGAACGGCCAGTTCTCGTACGCATCGGCCGGCAACGGTACCCCGCAACACCTGACCGGTGAAATCTTCCGCGGCGTGACCAAGCTCGACATGGTCCACGTCCCGTACAAGGGTTCGGCGCCGGCGATTTCCGACCTGCTGGGCGGCCACATCCCGATCATGTTCGACAGCACCATCGCGATCATGCCGCACATCAAGAGCGGCAAGGTCAAGCCAATCGCCATTTCGGGAAACAAGCGTTCGCCGCTGCTGCCGGACGTACCAACCTTCGCCGAAGCCGGCCTGCCGATCGAATCGTATGCGTGGTACGGCATGTTCGTGCCAGCCAAGACGCCGAAGGCCGTGGTCGACAAGATCAACGCCGAAACGCAGAAGGTCATGAAGTCGCCTGACTTCCAGCGCGTGCTGGCCGATACCGGCACCGAGTACGTGGGCGATACGCCTGAGAACTTCGCCAAGTTCGTCCAGGCTGAAACCACCAAATGGTCGAAAGTCGTGAAAGACAGCGGCGCGACCGTGGACTGATTGTCAGCGATTGGGTAGTGCCCTGAAACGGGTGACGCGGCTTTGCCGGGTCACCCGTTTTTTTGTGTCAGATATAGCGCTTGACGACGACATCGGCGTTATTTTTCTAACGTTCGCTCGTGGCCTACGACATGCCCAGCACCTCGTATGTAGTCAACCTTTGTCGTCGCACCAATCTCGGGCGCACTTTTAAAAAGTGCCAGGTCATGCCGTACGATGCTCGCTTTTTCTCTTTGATTATCCTGTAACTGATACACATGCTTTTTATCGGTGTGCAATATAGTCCCTTCAAACGACTTGGAACTCGCTGACTTCGCAGGCCGTTCCGCTGCTGTAAGGTCGTATGAACCTTCTGGTAAATTTTTACTTGGACCAGCAGATCGTGATGTCCAAGCACCATCCACAACCTTGTCCAGCACTCTCTTTCCGTTAGCAACTACTAATACTTCGTGCCCTTCGGGCTTCAGAGGTCTGTCCACGAGCACAATTTCGGGAATGCTTTTGCCTGAAAATTTCAGCATGATCGTAGCGTCGCCCGGCTCTAGTGGTAAACGTCCTGTCGGCTCGGCTCGCTCAATGATAGCGCGTTCCTCCACCGACCTGTAAAACCACTTGTGCTGCGTGGAATCATGTATGACGCTTTTCTCTGGCTCCGGCGGAACTTGCATTTTTTCAATAACACCATGACCGATCGTCTTATTAAGATAATCGGCCATCAAGTTGAAATTGCGCGCAGGCAATCCGTTCAGCAGATACCCGCCACCAATATCACTATGTGCCCCTGCGGTGGTTACGCCAAGGAAGCGACCATCTTCCGATTTTCCTTGTGCAATGATGGTAGTCGAAGGAAACTTGGTACGGTACTCGTCACCTGCGGTGATCTGAATGCCCGAAACGACTGACGGTGGAGGGCGCCTGTCATTACGTGAGGGAGTACCGGTCGCAACAGGGTCATATAAACCAAGGGCCTGCGGGGTCGTTCCCGGAGCACGCAATATCTGTTTTTCATTCTCTACAGACCGGATACCGCGCTCGTGGAGAAGCCTTGAGAACCCGGCGGCCTGTTCCGCTCCCCGGCTGAACCCTACTGATACCACCTTAATATTAACATCAGGATCTTCCTCCAACCAACTAGCTGTACGTTCTGTAAGCTTCTCATACATCCATTCAATACGCTCTTGGTATGTGCCACCGATGGCACCATCGAGCACCCCCTTTACCCCACCCTGAGTACCTGGTCCCTCTTTGTAAAAACCACTGATAGTGGGGTCGTCTCGTTCATTCTCCTCGATTTGTTCTTTCAACAAGCCGACATTGGAGGCATGTAGCGGGTCTTTGACAACATCATTTCCCGTGCCATCAAACAGCGCGACAAACAGCCGCGAATGCGGGTCTGCACGTGTGTCGTGAAGCTGCGGCGATTCAAATTGACTTACTTCTTTAGCAGCTTTGTCATAGCTTGCCAATTTTTCTGCCGAAGCTACGGCTACATCCACGCCATCGATTGAACCCTTTTTCATGACTGACCCTTAAAGAGTTTTTGAATAGGCGCGGGTAAAGTGGGTGCTGCGATCGCGCCCCGTGTCAGTCGGATCAGCGCGCACCAATTGCAAACTGACTTTCATATAGACGCTAACTGTGCGGTCATTGACTTCGACAATGATCGTAGGCTCACCACCCGAAATGGGTTTGGCTTTATAAATGCGGGCGGAGTCGGCGGTGTGAAGCACTACCCTATCCTTGAAGACCTCATCCAGGTCGATAGTATGAGTCAAATGTGTTCCGTCACGCGCATTCCATTCCATCTCGACCGGTCCTGCAAAAGCAGGATAAGAGCCCGATAAAAAACCCGGTACTCTTTTCTCATCGGACGGCAGTTTCTCGCGCCCCGGGGACTTGACACATAATTTATGCGCAGAGCCTGCATATACCAGCTCCAGATTGGTGATCCCCCCATAACACAATATGCCAAAATCATGCGTGCTGAATTTCAAAGCTTTATTCATGTCCATTGCCCTAACCTCTAAGTTTATAAATGAAAAAATTACCAAAAAAAGCGCTGACAAAATCCGTATTGCATATCGAAGATTGATCATAAAACGGTTCGCTTTGTGATACTGATTTTTTTGCAATTTCATGGATACAGAAAGGAATTTCTGCCAACACTGGTCCGTGCTGTTTGCCGCATCTTCGTTGGTGACATTTTGGCTGTACTCCGCCAAATAGCATCATATTCACTAGCCGAAATAGCATTGACAAGGGCAGCCATTTCCGGATCTCGCGTAGCAGTCAGGTAATTTTTCAAAAACTTCTTTCGTCTTTTAATAATATTTCTCATCTTGCGAGCGCTGATTCCAAGATATTTCATCGGAGCGGGCTGGGGACCACGGCAAAAGCCAAACTAATTATTTCATTGCCCGCTTTTTCGTAGCTCGTAAATTTTTTTGCTAAACCAATCGCTACATCCATGCCATCGATTGACCCCTTCTTCATGACCGATCCTCAAAGAGTTTTTGAGCAGGCACGGGTAAAATAAATGCTGTGATCGCGCCCCGTATCGGCCGGATCAGCGCGCACCAATATCAAACCGACTTCCATATTGACACTAACCGTACGGTCATTGACCTCAACAACGATCGTGGGCTGGCCACTTGAAATGGGATTGTCTTTATAAATAAGCGCCGGGTCAGCAGTGTGGAGCACTATTCTGTCCTTGAAAACCTCATCCAAGTCTATGGTATGAGTCAAATGTGTTCCGTCACGCGCATTCCATTCCATCTCCACCGGCCCTGCAAACGCGTGATAAGAGCCCGATAAAAAACCCGGTCCTCTCTTCTCATCGGATGGCAGTTTCGCGCGCCCCGGAGACTTAGTACATAATTTATGCGGAGAACCTGCATACACTAACTTTAGATGGGTAATACCCCCATAACACAATATGCCAAAATCATGCGTGCTGAACTTCAAAACTTTATTCATACCCATTGCACTGCACTGTATGTTTGTAAGTGAAATAATTGCCAGAAAAAACGCTGGCAACATCCGCGCTAAATATCGAAGACTGATAATTATTCCCTCTTCCAAGTTGTACCATTGCCGGATTGTCTGCCAAAATTTCTTTCCAGATCCAAGACGTGATCGATCATCGTGTCAGCAATAAGTTTAATGCAGATGAATCGCTTACAATTTTAGGAAAATGGTTGTCAGTTATTTATTGTTCATGCATCCACAATTGAAGCAGGAATAGTAGCGGTAAAAAAAAACGACGAAAAATTTTTCTTGGAATAAAATATTGCTTCTTTTGTTTTTTATGTTCAAAGAAAATATAAAATTACAAAAATAATTTTTTCAAAACTCCAACAATGAAAGAGTCGAGTAAATTAGAAATATTGCTGACTACAATACACCCAGCAATTGCAGAGCTGACATAGCAACGGCCTTTGAAATGACAAACTCGGGCAACCCACTGCGTCACTTCGTTCCATTCAAATGATAGCTCTCACCAAGATTTTAACGCCAGCCCCGTCGCGGCAGGGTAAATCCATCAAACAGCATGTACTGAGGCAAAACATTAGCAGAAAAAAATTCTCGCAGCAAACCTAAAGTAAATACCAAAGCGCTTAAGTAAGCTGATGTGGCAATTGCACGTTAAACATGCAGAGAACGGTTCGCTTTGCGATACTCAGTTTGTTGCAACTTCAAGGATGCAGAAAGAAATTTCTGTCAAGGCTTATCCGTACTAGTTGCCGCGTCTTCATTGGTGATCTCTTGGCTATACTCCGCCAAGATAGCATCATATTTATTAGCTGAAATAGCATTGACGAGGGCAGCCATTTCGGGATCTTGCGTGGCAGCCGGACAAAGTTTCAAGAAGTTCTTTCGTTTCTTAATAGTATCGCTCATCTTGCGAGCAGTAATACTAAGATACTTTCTAACCGGTGGCGTACATTGGGCTGGCCGCGTACTTGAGGACAGGCACAAAATGACCTCACACGCGGTTTTAACGTCGCCAGTAAACATATCATCGGCGTGGGCTGGGGCGGCAGCGAAGGCCAAGGTCGCAAGAGCGGAAGTGATTACAAAACGTTTCATGATATCCCCTTATCGATTAAAAACTTCAATATCCACACGGCGGTTCAGCGCCCGGCCAGTCGCTGCAAAATTGTCTGCAACATAATCGCCAGCCGAGACGTAATTGACTGAAATGATAGCTGGCGAAACCCCCTGCCCAATCAAGAATCGTTGCGCAGCCAATGCGCGACTCAGGGCTATTCGTTCGTCCGCTACCGATGGCCGTTTCCCGTCTGTGCGACCGCGAATTTCGATTCGGCGTGCATTCGCCAGAGCAGGAATTATTCGCCGAGCCTCTCCTGATGTTAGTTTGAACCTTGAGCTGTTGTATGGGAAATAGACACTGTAAACGTTAGAGTGTGCCACGACCATCATCGCCGGCTTGGTGTCAGAAACAACTACTCTTGACTCAAGGCGTTTCTGTTCTTCAAGGTGTGCGACATTGACCTGTGTTGCTATTTTTTCTGACGCCTGGACCGAATTAACAGGCGAACGGCTTGTTCCATCAACGACTGGCGGCTTCGGCGGTGAACTACAAGCACCAAGTGAAAAGATGCTGGCAAGTATTACCAATTTACGCATTACACGACTCCGATAGGTTCTGGTTACAATACCAAGATTATATATCTTGGCTAGATAATTGTCTTGATTTGATCCTGGATTATCCATTGCAGCAGTTACAAACTAGCGTCTCCAGCACCGTCGATAGCTTTGGTGAACCTGTTGCGGTGTTGCGGCTGGCTCTGCCAAAAACGTAACCTGGTGCTATGGCGAGGCTTCGATCAATATCAGGGTGACGGGATGTCATCAACGAACCAGACAACGGCAAAGAAAAGCATTTCAGTGCGAGCCTTACTTGTGTCGGACCGATTCAGCATCAACGTTCCAGGGTTTTTTCTCGACCTATGGATTGACCGATTCCGCGAACGTAGTCAACTTTTGTCATTGTCCCAATAGCGGGAGTTTCCTTGTACAACGACAGATCATGCCGGACCAAGCCTGGTTTTCCATTCGCATCGGACTGCAACTGATACACATGCTTTTTGTCGACGTGCAGCACGTTGCCTTCATAGGATTTGGTTGCGCCGTTTTTGGCTGGCTTCTCGGCACCAGTGATGTCGTAGACGCCTTTTGGCAGGCCCCCACGTGAACCAACATAAGTTGACTCCCATGCACCATTGACAACTTTATCGAGCAGCCTCGACTCATTTGCAATTAACAAGAGCTGGTGCCCTTCAGGTTTCAGATCGCGCCGCATGTGTGCTGGGGCTTGATTGGTAGTGGTATTCATAGTGCGCGCTCCACATTGTTGTAGACGACAGGAGCAGTACGTTCTGGCATTTTATTCTTGCCTGAGGCAGTTTTTTCATACACGATGATGCCTGTGACTACGTTCGTTTTGTTACGTTTTTTCATGAGATTACTGATCGCTGTTTTCACTGCATCACTTTGTGTCGTGACTTCACTTTCCAAGTCGATGTAAGCAGCGGCAAGGGCCCCGGAAACTTTGGCTTCACCGAATTTGACGATATTCAGTTCATCGCGATCTTTATTAATAGTTTTTTGACTTGGCACTCTTCGATCCTTATCTATAATGTTCAACCATAATTTGCTACGTCAGCGGTCTGTAATTCTCACGCACGATCATGTACAACCGCTTCGTGCAGATCAAGATTCATATGAGGAACGAATGCCGCGCATTCTCCGGAACCCCATGCATCTTCAAGTTCTTTTTTAGTAGGCATTTTTTTCCCAAGCTTTGCGAGGGAAGGAGATACTGATTTAAGACGATCAATAAAAACAGCATCTTGGAAATAAGCGATTTTTTCGCACCTGATCGCCTTTGTATTTTCCAGGTTAATGATTTGTTCCCGCTGACTCATTTCCTTGAGTTCTTGCGGCAACATCAGCGCACGCTTTTGCTCAGATTCGGATTCACTGCGACCGCCGCCACCTTTCCCCCCTAGCTGACGGCTTTTTCCCTTAGATTTGAATGTGTATGTGCCCAACATTTCCGAATACTCGTTCGCATCTTTTTGCTCGCGTGGCGTATAAATGATCTGGCAAGCATGATTTGTAATCAGCGTACGGGCGCTTTCACGGCCGTAACCCTTACGTGGCTCAGCTTCCAGCTGGCCCGGCGACTGGATGATTGTCAGCAGGCGCAGTCCGTAACCTGCCATGTATGCGTTCGACTTATCAATGATACCGATACGACCCGGCGCCGCAAATTCGTCCATAAGCAGCAGACACGAATATTTCAGCTCAGGCTTGGAATACAGCAGATCGTCTGTATTAAGATTAATCAACTGCGAAAAGAACAGATTGATTAACAGTTCCGCTTCAGAGAGCTTGTTAGCAGGAATTCCGACATATACAGTCATGCGTTTTTTGCGAATTTCGCGTAAATCGAAGTCATTCTCAGACGTGGCTGCGTCAACAATGGGACTTACCCAAATCGTCAAAGGCACATTAAAGGATGCCAGAATACTCGACAGGGTATTGTCCGATGTCGACGTAAATCGGTTGAGCGCGTCAACGCATTCCATCGACAGAGGCGGTAGGCCGTCACCGTTCCATTTATCAATGGGAACCAGTGTGGTTACTTCATCGCCTTCATCGTCGATGCTAATTTCTTCTCGGAAGTTGCGCGCAGTAATCAAGTCTTGCAAATATTTCTTGATAGGCTCGCCCTTACCCGAGGATTGCCGCAGCAGTTCACCAATCGTCCTGGGTAATGACGGCGTTTCACACAGGTACAAGGACAAACCCAGAAACAGATTACGAGCAGCATCATCAAAAAACGCATCCTTGCCGCCACCCGGATATAACGCGTAGCCGATGGAAAGGATTTCCGTCACACGCTGTCGCGGATCATCGCTGATGTACCCAAGCGGATTGTAGCGATGTGTCTGCGCTTGCTTAGAAAAAGGGTTAAAAAGGAAAACGTCTTGACCATTTTCCGCCCGGAATTTCGATGTTATAAGCCAGTTCTCGAGCTTGATGTCGAGAACAACTGCTGATTCGCTATAATTCAGAAGATTCGGTACAACAACGCCGACGCCCTTACCGGATCGCGTGGGCGCAGCCAGCAGGACAAACTGCATACCCGGAAAAATCAAGAATCGATTTTTCCACTTACCGATGATAATGCCCTTATCACCAAAAAGGCCCGCTTTCTCAATCTCGCCGGCATTCGCAAAACGTGCTTCGCCATGAAGCGAGCGGACTTCGCGCATTGCCGCGATTACCACAGCCAAAGGAACACCGTAGGCGACGACTGCGGCAACGATGGCAGAGACCTTGAGGCGTTTCGCTACAACGGGATCACCTTGATAGAACTGCCAGTACGTCCACCAAGTTGACAGATCGGTTTTTCCGAACGGATTGGTTTTGCTAAATGCGAAAAAGAAGAATCCGGCAAGCCAAAACACGCCAACAGTAGCGATGATCGTTGCCAATACACCTAATACCCATTTAAGCCAGAGTGGTAATTTCATGATATGAATCCTTATTGCAATTTGGACACGGTGCGCTGTACCAAATTGCATTAATTGTCGTCATAAGAGACAACTGATGTTGAAGCGGTTAATGACACATTGCCGACCTGCCCAGGTCTGGCTTGCCACTGGCAATAGCCAGTCGCGTCTTGGGGTTCATCCTTGTTAACGTTATAGCCATAACCGTTTCTTAGCTGGAATTGACGTTCGAGGGGTGCACTGAACGCTGCACGCGAAGCACAGCCCACAGGGCGAACACTGACTGGATGAAAATGGCAGCCAAGGCCTGTATCCTTAATGGTGATGAAAACGATAAGTCCGAGGCAGTAGGACAAGGGCACTGCCCGCAGCACCTACCTGCGCAGTCAGTTGGGCATGAGGCGATGCGGGATGTAATCAAGCCTGCTGTACAAGTGGAGCACGGAGCGTTTCCATTGGTGCCAACTGCTCGGGTGCGAGCGCCGATCGCTGTCACCAATTGGATCGCCGTTTCCACGTTCGTCACTCCTTGGGCACAGGTGAGCGCTTCGTCATCGGCTCATACCAAAGTTCGGTGATGTGCCGGCCTGCGCCATTTGTTATGTCGTTGTGGACATGTACAACCACGTCAACCACCAGATACAGCAAACGTCGAATCACCGCGTCGGGAAGAGTGCGGCCCTGACGGTTTTGCAGAACCATTAAAGCCAGCCGCTCGAAAGTCAGAGCACATGAGCCAGCGTGGCAACTGGTAATGCTTCCGCCATGGCCCGATGCTGCGACGTTGATGAAGTCGAAAGTTTCGCCGCCGCGCAACTCGGCAAGCAGAATGCGCGTCGGCTTCATGCGAAGGCAGCTTTTGAGCAACGACGCTGCGGTGACCGAAAAGTTTTCTTCTTCTTTGGCCTCGCTCGGATAAAACAAATGAACGTGATTCGGATGGCTAGGCAAAAACAGCTCAGGCACGTCTTCAATCGTGATGATCCGTTGATCGTTCGGAATCTCCTGCATCAGGGCTTTCATGAAGGTGGTTTTACCGGAGCCTGTCTCGCCCGCGACCACGATCACTTTCTCGAGCTGCACCGCGCGTCGCAGGAACTCGACATAATTGCCGTCTTCCTTAAGCCGATTCAGCTCCTTTTCCTGGTCGGTCAAGTCACCCTTGAGTGGCTTGATATGTTCAAAGAATCCCTGTTGTTCATAATCGGCCAGTGTTCGCACGCTGAACGATGGCTTGCGGATCGTGACGGACACCGTCCCATGTTCGCAAGCGGGTGGCAGGACGATTTGGACACGTTCGCCACCCGGCATGATAGCTGACAGTATCGGCCGGTTTTCCGAGACATCGTTGCTGGAATACTTGGCGACCGCAGTTGCTAGGGAAATCAGATGAGCTTGAGTCAGCTCAGGGACTTCATGCCGTTCCCAAACGTTTTGACGCTCACAAAAAACTTCCCCAGGACGATTCACGCATACTTCTGTGATAGCCGGATCATCCATCCATTTTTTGGCAAAACCCAACAGGTAGTTGACAGAAGCGGCCCGGTCAAACGTTGGCAGATAATCGTTACTTGGCTGCGACATCGTACACGCTCGAAAAGTCCAGATCGCGTGCGACGTAGATGCCTACTTGCTCGCCTTGATTCTTATAAAGAGTAGGTGGAATGTTGATTGTGTTCTTCAGTGCTTCCGCAGCCATGTCCGATGTCGCATTGCCAGTACTGTTGAAATTAAACTGCCCGCCACTCCCACTCCCACTGTTTTGTGTCAATCCATTAGCCACGTCGTCTACCAGACTCAGCATCAACGCACCACCAAACCGTTGCCAGAAGTGGTTGTCGACATAGCCGGGAACACCTGCCCCGCCGAGTTGATCTGTGCCCGGCGAATCAAGCGGAATCACGATGCCATTAGGCGTTTTGATACGACTCCACAGCACAAAGATACGGGCCATCCCTTGGCGCATGTTGGCCTTGTATTCACCAGTAACTGTCGAGCCGCGTTCAATTAAAAGCACTTTGCCGTTGTCGCTATATATGCTGCGGGTGATCACGCAGGCCGTCATACCCGGTACTGTTGAGTCGAGGCGAGTTTGTAGCGAGCAATCAATAAAGCTACCTTTGGCTAACAGGAAATTGCGGTTACCAAGCATGCCGGCCTTGCGTGCGCCGGTACGGGTTGACGTCAACATTTCGCCCATGCCACCACCCGTTCCCCCGTCGCCGCCCGCAGCGGCAGGAGGCGTACCCTCGCTACTATCGTCGTCCGCAGTTGTCTTTGCCGAAACGGCCATAAGTGATGAACCTGATTTATCCAGTGCAGGGGCTGGCCGCGCATTAGCTGCCCCCGGAGCAGAAGCAGACCCAGGTAGTGCCGGTGCCCCGGCGACAGGTACAGCCGCGATGCCGTCAACTTCGAGCGCAGGAACAACAGGTGTTCCACCTGGTAATGCTGGCGCGACACCTACCACCGGCGACTCTTGGAATGTCCGTTCTGGCACTGAGTTAGTAAGCTGCAAATCTTTCTGCACTGTCGCTGCGCTGGCCTTGGCAGCGTTTCTCTGGTATTTCCAATAACCGATACCAACTGCGGCCGCGACGATCAGCAACAGCACAATCACGATAAGACCACGCTTTGCAGTCGACGGGCGGGTATCGTTCACACTTGGCATGCCGCGTTCTTCGCCAGGCAGTACATCCACAGTTTGGTCGACGTTAGGTTGATTGCTCATTGGTTATTCTCCCCGGATTTAAGGACACGTTTGACACCAGGCACCGTTGTACCGTCACTTGCGGGAACGCCGTCGGGATCGAAGCTATCGTTGTAGATACCGACGACTGCACTACCGAGCCGCAGAACAAATTCTTTAGACACACGTTGCAGAACCAGCGTATCGGGCACTGTCGGGTCAATATGGCTATTGACCAGGCTTTCGGTTTTGTCGGCCGCTACCAGAAACGCAGATGGAAAATCCCGGTTGTTCGGGAATTTAAGGTAAGTGAAACGGCCATCGTCATACGCCATGGTCGGAGCAATATTTTCGGAATTGTCACCAATTTGCATTGAGTAATTCCAGTTGCGTGGTTCAGGTTTGACATCAAGCTTTGCTTGCGCGCGCTGCTTCTCACCGAGTGCCTTTGCTGCCGCCAATTCTTCAACCGGATACCTGTATTCGACACGGTAAGCCACCCGACTAGCGGGCGCTTTGCCGCTGTTGGTACCCGGCATCAACTGGAGGTCGATGTCATACATGCGCAAATTGGTTGTCACCATCAAATTTGTGTCCCATTTGCCGGCTTCCGGCGCCATCGATGGCATGCCCTGATCACCTTTGACGGACTTTGGTTTGATGTAGAGGATATTGCGTCGGTCGGAGAATTCCCACCCTTGAGTGAAGCCCGATGCGACATCGAGAATGGTTTCGCCAGGGGCGAACACAATTCGGGTTCCCAGGCCGGCCAAGGCGCGCACTACAACGACATCGCCAGCGTTGTAGTTCACGTACTGGATGCGGTTGTCAAACTTGGAGCTTTGCGGCACGTCAGCCGCATGAGTGGCGCCGAAAGATATCGACAGCGCTATAACAAGGGCCAGGCGTTTCATTGGACGCTTCCGATCATTTCAGGGTCAACACGATAACTCAGCACTTGAAATCCGAAAGGATTCACCAGGCGCGCACTTTCCTTGATGAGTGCAGTACTGCGATACTCATAAGCGACCGTTGCGACCCACTTGGTTACTGTGCCCGGCGATGCCTCTTGGTCGACTCGCTTCGTTGTTTTGATAAAGCGAACCGTTCCGGTATTTTTGCCGGAGGGAACCACACTGACGATTTCAACTGTCGAGCGCACGGCTTTTCCGAATGTTTTGTCGAGCGCATCCTTGCCCTCAAACTGCTGCGCGTATCCCTGGCCCACATGTGGGGACGACAGCAAGCCTACAGTATTGTAGTCACGCTGGAGCGTGTACCAGTCGTACGTCTCGCGGGCACGGGTATACTGGGCGAGCCAGTATTTATCCATGACTTCGTCGCCTGTCACTTTTTTGTCTACCATCGAGGTGACGATATCCGGCACACCTGTGGAGTTATCAACCCGAACAACGTAAGGGATTGATTCTTTCAGTGGCATCATCATCGCAATTGCCGCGACTGCCAAGATTGTCACGCCTACCGAACAGCCAGCGATGCGCCATGCCCTGCGCTCCGATTTCTCGACGGCTAAGAGGCGCGACGATTCCCAATTCACGGCCGCTTGAAAGAGGTCATTCTTTTCTTCTGTCGGCGTTTCAATATGTGGTTTCTTTCCGAACATGCTATTACTCCCCTTTAAGACCGTTTGTATTCTGATTAGGAGCCTGCGGATGGGGCTCTTGCTGATTGATCTTGATGCGTGGCTTACCTTCAAGAGAAGGCAATACCGCATTGTTAGCAGCACAGCCAGCGATGCTGACAGCTAGCAACAGGACGACGAATTTTCTCACAGCTACTTGTCCTTAAACGGTATAGGCGCACAGGCCAAATTATACTATCTTCGCATCCAAAATTACCCATCTTGGTATTGCTTAGACGAAAAAAAACCGCCCTGCTTATCGAAATCAGAGCGGTGTATGTTACTTTTTAGCTGTTCCCTTTTGCTTTACCCCAGTTTTTACCCATGTTTTGCATGACGTGTTGGCGATAGGCCGGATTCCACATCGTGTTACCTGCCATCATGTGACTGCTTGCCCGAGCGGTTACCCTTTGTCCTGAGGCCAGATCATGCCGTGTCTTGATGGGATTAACCATGTTGCCAGCACCTTTTGCAATGCTCATACCAGCGGTAACGGGTGATATCAAATGGCGGATGCCCATTGCGGCCATTGAAACGCCACCGGCAAGACCGGATGCTATGCCACCTGCTTGCAAGATGATCCAGATTAACACGCCTGTAACAGCTGCAATTTCGAGTGAGGCACGCATTGGACTGTGACCCGCTGGATTAGAGACATCGGCAAGATCAATGAAGGAATCAAATGATGCAACCGCGAACGCCATAATAATAGCCATGATAACGATAGTAATGGTGTAATTCATCACCTGGGAGAACCAACTATCGAAAAACCGTGCCGTTACCGGAAACATAAGCGAAACAATAAAGAGAGGGCCAATACTGAAAACAATAGCTAGTGAAAATTTGGCAACGATAATCATCGCACCACCGAGAGCCATCACCAAGATTACGCAAACTCCAATGGTCATTCCTGCGCCAAACCAACTAATTGCAGCCCCGATATCCCAGTCCGCATCACTAGCACGCTTAAAACATGTTCCTGCAAGTTCCAATCCCTTACCTAATGATTCATCCAGCATTTGATAGGTGCTTGCAGCTTCTTTACCAGCGCCTTTCATCGAGACTGATTGTACCAACCCTTCTTCAAGCCCCTTTAAAGCACCTACCACGTTTTCTGTATAGCCATCTGCGGTAAGTGCAAAGAAAGCAATAATAATAATTTTGATGCATTGCTTAACAAATGTCCAGAAGGGTGACTCAACAGCACCTGTCGCAATTCCATAACCAGTTAAGGTAATATAAAGCGTAACACCAGTCAGAACCACTAATTGCAGGGCCAACATCAAATTATTAGCTGTTGGAGTTACAAAACTATCGGTAGCGTTCTGAATCGACGCGCCAATAAATCTAAAAACTTCTGGATTTTCAAACATATCAACCCTATTGTTTGAGCGTGCTATTTGTTCTAGAAGGTCAAAGGCTTAGGCTTGATTGCTTTGTTTGAGTCTCCCATAGACAATTGTTTATCCGCTAATTTAGCATTAACACAGTTAGGTGTCGCAGCTAGTTCACCTGGGTTGTTTTTGCATTTCTCTAGAACTTCTTTTAGCTCAGCGTGATGCGATTTGTACCAATCGACGGTTTGTGTAGGCTCCGAAAGTTTTTTATCCCCACAGCCCACCAAAAAGGAAAGCGTTCCGATTATTGTAAAAATTAATACGTTTTTTTTCATCATATTTTTCCTAAAGGACGATTATACGGTGTACAACCGTCCGTAAATTCCTAATCCTTAGTAGCTTTCGAATACCCGAAGATCGATTATTTAAAAGTCAGCGGTTGTGGTCTGAGGGCACGTTGTGACGAGAATTGCTGAGCATTCATTTCTTTTATGCGTTGCTGCTGGACTTTTTCTTCAGCATCGGCAACCATTTTGTAAAGCTGCAACTTGGTTTGCTCATTTTGAATATTGGCTTGTTCAGCAGCGATGCGCCCTTGCAATTCAGCAATAGCCTTCGGATCATTGGTTTCGTTAATTTTTCCCATAAGCTGATCGATTTGCCCGATCCTGCTTTTTGCCTTGTCATATGCGTCCAAAGCAAAGCCTTGGTCCTGAGACGCTTTGACGGCCATTGCTTCGCACGCTTTTCGATAATCCACGTTCACTGACGAGGCGCAGCTATCGAATACACGGTTTGCTCCATACACGGAAGCTCCGCGCCCGCTCAATCCGGAATATCCGCCCTTTTTCACTGAATCGTAGACGCCTTGCCAGTCATTCGGCAGGTAATCCCGAAGCGCAGGATTATTCATGATATTACCTAGGTTGCGGGTTCCGGTCACGGATTGATACTGCTGCTTCTGTTGCTCGATCTGACTCACCATTTGGTCATACTGCATTTTCCATTTCGCTATCGTTTCGATTTGGGATGCCGTATGACGCGCGATAGCAGCCCCGTCGGTCACAGGAATTTGTGCAAAGCTTACTGATGCAAGACTCGACAGCGCGATACCTACAAGAACTTTTTTCATAGCTATTACCTCACCATATGAAGTTTGGAAGATGCCACGCGCGCCTTACGACGTTCGTGGAACACTGGAAGCCAATCGTTGGGGTTGTCGCCAACCTCCGCAATGACTTCATCGAGCAGATCGTTGTTATCGATGCTGCCCGACAAGATCGCCAGTTCATCATTGAACCCGCCAAGGTCCAACTGCCCAATCATGGACGTATGACCCTGTTTGATCAAGAACATGCGACTTTCTTCGCCTAAGCTGCGGATAATCTCAAATTCCGCAACTGACACTTTGAACCCCTCGGTGTATTCGATGAAGTCAGCCTTCGGGTTCGGCAAATATATTTCTGTCGCTACCTGCTGAACCAGGGAGGCGGCAATTTTCGACTTCAACAAGCTGCTCGGCATTTGTGTTGCGAAAACACCTAGACCATTTTGTTTTCGGATCGTCAATTGCTTGTTTCCGGCGAATTCTGCGAACGCTTCGTCGTCAACCCATTTCCACGCCTCATCCATGAAATAAATGAAGCGCCGGCCGTCAATGACACTTTCCATGCGATGTAACAAGTACATGGAAATCGGTGTGCGCACATCGGGATTATCAAGGAAATCAGTACCGTCAAAACCGTAATTGGTGTGCGTTGTGAAGTCCACCTCATCGCGTGGGCAGTCAAATACCCAAGCGAATGGGCCGATCTTGCCTCGTCCGTCGTCATAACACCAGCGTGCAAGACGCTTCGCTACGCTGTTCTCGCGGTCCTCTTTATCGGTACCTTCGGTAATGTTTTGCAAAACTGTTGAAAGCCGGCGCAGCGGCATCGACATATTCATGACAGTACGCACCGCCTGACTGATGCGATACTCATCGGTAGTCGTTACCCGACTGTGCTCGGTCGACACCAGCGTTTTAACCAGTCGCTCAATAAACAAAATGTTCGAGTCGGTAGGCTCGATCTGCATCGGGTTGAACCCGGTCGGGCTGCCATTTTTAACAGACAGGTATTTGCCGCCAATGGCCTTGATACAGGCTTTCGCGCCTTCGTCTTTGTCGAAGAAAACAGTAGTGAAGCCCAATGGCGCATGTGCCTTGAACTTTTGCGACTGAACCAGGAGCGCATTAAGCATGACCGTCTTACCTGCACCAGACTGGCCGATCATGCGCGTATTGCCAAGAACCTTTTTATCGAAACTATCCTCATCACCCTTTGAGTAATGAAAATTGAAGTAAAGCGGTTGTCCCGATGGCGTCTTGAATAGTGTGACGGCATCCCCCCAAGGGTTGCCATCACGTTTGCCAGCGGTGAAGTTATGCAGGCTCGACAGACCAGCAAAATTTTTGCTGGTCAAGCCGGCCACTCGAGGCCTATAGCTCCAGTTCGCCGGTAATTGCGCATAGAACGCTGCATCGGTTGCCGTAGCTACCAGCGCAGCCAAAAAGCCCCGGTCTTGAATGATCGTCATTGCCGAGGTGGTATTGCGGCGAACTTTTTCTACCGACTCGCCAAAAATCATGAGCGAATAATGATATTCACCCATGGTGAATTCGCCTTGAATCAGTTGATCGATTGCGACCCTGATTTGTTCGATTTGTGTTGCGCTTCCATCTTCGGCATTTTGGAGTTGTTTTTTTTGTTTCTCCAAGAAATCTTTGCCCTGATTTTTCGCCATGAAGCTATACGATTGCGTTACGACATATTCGTAATCCTCGTACATTAAACCGTTCAAGATTCCGGGCTCAGTATGAGCGGTGTAGTCCTTGAAATCCACACATTGCGCAAAACGGGTTTTGGTTGGTGAACGAATCTCGATAGTTTCCGTTCCCACATACACCCAGGCTGTGCCCAAGTATTCGTTCAATGGCGCAGAAGGCACGCGGACTTTCTGCCATTCACCCGAAATGAGAAAATTCAAGAATGTCAAAGCGTGCGAACAAAGCACGCCATTGTCATCGTCATATGTCGTCAATTCTTGCATGCCGTAACGCTTCAAGCTGGATTCAATCTGGTAAGCGATTTCGTCCAGTTTGCGAATGGCAAGCTTCTGGTCATTCATGATCTCCGCATGTGAGCGGCGTGAGGTCCGGGCGAGCGCCTTATCCATGCGCGTAGGCATCGGGCGGTAAATCACCGTCAGGTATAACTCATTCGCCATCATTCGATAACCGGCGAAGCTGTCGTAATATTTTTTATCAAACTCACGACA
Organism: Oxalobacteraceae sp. CFBP 13730; assembly: GCA_014841835.1. Taxonomy (GTDB): domain Bacteria; phylum Pseudomonadota; class Gammaproteobacteria; order Burkholderiales; family Burkholderiaceae_D; genus Telluria. The sequence continues at coordinate 486,339 of JACYUQ010000003.1, forward strand.
GAAATTGTTCTCAAAAGTCGATTTGAGCCGATCGGAGGTCTGGCGGCGCACTGTGTGCGACCACAGAGCAACATGACTCGATCCGATCGAGCGGAATAGCGTATTGAGTTGCTCCTTACGCAACAGCATATCTTCGGGGTCAGCTGTCTCGAAGCTGATACCGCTCAGCTTCCATATACGCATGAAATCGCCTTCTTTCGTGACAATCGTGTTTGGCGATACATGGCTACTATACGGAACAAAGGGCGCAACCGCCCTTTCGTGGTTGGTTTCGTTCTGATATTTTGGTTGCGCGGACATCATTGCCTCACTTACGTTTCTTAAACGCGAAAGGGCTGTAGGCTGAGGCTTTCCAGAACTTCCCGTTATGGTTGTAATTCACTCCCCGGAACAACAATTTCAAGCCCAGGAGCCTAAATTGCTGATCATCGGCTTTGGTAATTTGACGCATCGTCAAAATTATTGGGAGCAGTAGAAAGACAAGTAAAATTGTTGTCCAAACTGCCAAAAGGATCACCACGACCGTTACAGCAGCCAGCGGCACCAACGGTACGCCAAACATCATTGCGGGTCGCGTGCAGCCCTTGAACAGTGGGTCACGCGGGTCAAATTCATCCATTGGTGCCGACACAGCCGCTCCTTACGCCAGCAGATAGCCAGCCAGCTCGGCCGCGCCACCAATCAACAGACCACCGGCCAGGATTTTGCCGCATTCGGCCATGTCAGCGTTTTTAAACAGGAACTTGTAGCCTGCCCACATGATGGCAACCGTAACCACACCAATCGAAATTCCACGAAGCACAACCAGCACGTTCTCAACGAAGGTGTTGACTTTTTCCAGTCCACCCTGTGCGAAAGCAGGCTCAGCGGCAACCAGGGCGAGGCCCAGGACGAGCGCTGTCATGCCGATAGATTTGGTCGAATAGTTGTTACTTTTGATCATTTTTTCATCCTTAGAACTCAGTCTTTGATAGTCAGATTGGCGATTTTTCCAGTGCGCCACCGGGTTTTGAACGTAGAGGCATTCATTGCATAATTAGTTGCTCCCGTTAAATGTTGATTTAATTATACTGCACAAGAAGCCAAAGCATAGTGTCTTGGCAATCGAATCAACCCTTTTTGGCAGCTATTTTTAGACGCTTGTCGGAACGCTGGCTGGCGTCGTCCTGGTGCTCACGTCACCCCCGAACCCTCTGCAACCTAACCATTCGCAAGGTCAGCATTACAGCGGAACTGGCGGGAGGTACCGTACCAAGGGCGCGGCACCGCTGAGAAGGTCATCAAAAGACAATGGCGTTGTTGACTGCGGCCGGCCGATCCGGCGCCACGTTCTTGGTCTCAGATTCAGTCAGGCCAGCCTCTGTATCCGTAACCATCGGGCGTGCTTTCGCGGAGCCATCTGCCGATGGGCGCAGCAGAACAGCCGCATTGCCAGACGACAAGTCGGCGGATTCAGGCGAGATAGATTTCAGAGTAGCGGGGTCAGGCGTCGAAGCCGCTTTGTCGAATTGCGGTTTTTTACCTGATTTGAGCGGTAGTGATGGAACAACAGCGATGGCTCTCGGTGTCACGCCGGCGCTGACAAGAATTTTCTGAACGTAACTTGGCTTGCCGAGTGCGTCTGGCTTGAAGCCACGTTTGAAATTGCCGGAATAGTAACAGGACAGCGCGGCCTGTAACGCAGATTGCGGCTCGGGCATGATCTTAAGAGCGCGCAAATAGCATTCTTCGAGTATCTTCGACCCGACTCGAAGGTTGGTGCAGGCATCAAACGCCTGCTCATAATTGATTTGAAACTTGGGAAGATTGTAGCGATTGACCTGTGCTACGCCCAAAGAAAAATTCCAGCCATCAGTTTCGAGTTGGCGAGCAGTAGCGATGGCTTCGCCTGAATTTTTTGGTTGACGCACAAGGCGACCGCCGACTACACCAATGGCGAAAGGATTATAAGTGGACTCAACATTGACCACCGCAGCCATCGTCTGCGGGGCCACTGTTGGGGCGCACTTTTCTGCCAGCGCAAGAAATTCGATCACGGTTCCGTCTCCAAGTCGTCGCATCTCGACGAGAACCATAATACCATATCTTGGTAATCACTGATAACCTTTTTTGGTTATAACTACTTACGTATTCCGATGACTTGAGTCTGGCATTCCCGGATGGGTGTCACCAGCTGCTGGCATTTTTTGGTTACGTATGATCTCAACATTATCAGTAGGGTAATCGGATTTCAGGTGATCATTCAGTCTCTTTAAGTCCTTGAAAAGCCTAGGCTGTGTCCGTTCTCGCCGTGTGGTCAGATACCACTCCTTGTTACCCGCCCATTTCAATTGTGCAATGACATAGAACCCGTCTGGCGTTTCAGCAATGCTAAGTTTTTTTAACGTTTGCTGCTGCACTGCCAGTTCTAAATCACCCTCCAAAATACTATTGGCGGGACTACATGGGACTCGGTTCATGTGTGTCCTGTCGTTAATGCGGCCATATCTAAATATCACCCTGATTTACAACCAAAGTTACATACCTTGGTAGTCGTTAGCGAGTGATTCGGTATAAAACTCTAACTAACATTTTTGGAAGCACTAGTTCACGCTTGTAAAGCGCTCACGCGTGAAAATTCCTCGGTGACAGACCTATCAACCAGGCGGAACTATCCTGTAGCCAAATTATAGCAATTTGGTGACGAAAAAGACAAGTTATCCTTGTGTTACGTGATGATTGTTACTTTGTAACAGAACCGTGAAATACTTCGCTGATCAAATCACTACTTTGTGATATTTTATAATTGACTCTTAGTGAAAATATCGACGAGCAACGAACTCAGTTTTTCTCCGACTTCGAGCTTCCATCAGGGACCTTGTGGCCTTGCTAACCAGGCCCCGCTCAAGTCACGGGGCCTATCCATGTGGAGAAGATCAGGATGTACAGTCCAGGCGCAGCTATCATCTTGCTTAGTTGGTGGCTAGCCTGCGTCAACCTTCCATGGCATTTTTGCCGGACTCCATGAATTGGGCGACGCCCGGCCACTCCAGCGGTTTCCGCTGCCTGTGGTCGTGGTTACGTCGAAACCCGCTGTCGTGAAGCCGGGCACGGCCTCAATGTTGGCGATACCGCCTGTTCGTCATGGACAATGAGCAGACCATATATGTCTTTACCAAGTCATCCTTGTGTCATCTACCCGCTTCGCAGTCATTCGCAAAATCGATCAGGACGCCGTCGCAAGCGCATTGCGCAGGATGAGAGGGGCTACCACACGAAGTACTGGCAGCCTCCTCTCAAGCGTAGTCAAGTCAATGGATCGAGCAGCCGGCATGGGCTGCCTGGTAGATGGAAAGATGCCTACAATACTCGGGCAAACAGGAGGAAAAGCGTGCGGCGTTTCTTTGTATGGACAACAATATAAAAAAAGAAAACTCGAGTTCTGTATTTTTTTTATTTCTCAATGTTGTATATAATATCACATCGCACTTAAACTATGCCGGGGATTTCCTCCACAGTTATCCCGGTTGAAATAACGAATTAACAACCCAACCAATCCTTGGCTTAATTGACATTTTGAAAGACACAGATGAAAAAAACTTTTATAACTGGCACTCTGATCACTGGCCTTTCAATAACGGCATTGTTCGGCATTCCAGAAAGCCACGCCCAACATACTGAGGTTACTCAGCGTATTAAAAATCAGGATGCAATCCTGGGTGGATTACAGGCAGCTAACAATGAGGTGGTGAGCGAGTTCGTTCGAGACTGGCGTAGAGCATATCCCGAACCAACCAAAGCAAACCTGTCCGAATTACGCAAAATTCAACAGCGGATCAAAAAGGATAAATCGGCAGCTATCACGATGACACAGTCTTACAAGATAGAGAACATTGCCAGTTGTCGGGAGTCGGCAAGAGCTGGCACTCCGCTCTCTTTACCAGAGTGCCAGCCGGGCTTATAGAATATTTTTTCGAATGTGATAAAAACTTACCCGATATATAAATAATGCTCAGCGTATCTGACGGCTCAAAAAATACGCAGCAAGGCGCCTCTGAGTCTGAAACTCGCACTGCAATTTTTCGAAAATGACCGATGACTTTATTTCGGGTTTAATCATCCTTTACGGCCGCGAGCCGATCAAGGCTGTCCTGCGGCTGCATGATCGCCATTGCCCTTACCGGCCGCGGACACTCGAGCAATGCGCGATGCAGAATTGATTTCACGAACCTAAAGGATGTCACCGTGGCTTCCCTTGTCATAGTCAGGGTTAGACACCTGCTTGCCCCTTACTTCGGTTTTCATCATCGCGATGAAGACCCCAGCCTGCCCTGCTTCAGGCGCCATCCACGCCCCTTCCAAGACATTGCCCCACCGCTACCGAACACCATGGCTTTTCGATAACGACTAACATCTTTATCAACGTCGTGACCGCTATCGGCACCCTGCCACCACATCCAAGGAGCAAGCATGCATTCGGAAGACAAGAAGGTCGAGAACCAGACCACGCAAGACATGGCGCCATCGCGCCGCCGGTTTGTCGGTACCGTGGCCGCCGGCGTTGCCGCTTCGGCCGCCGCCGTGCCAGCCCTGGCCCAGCAAGCCGCGGGCAGCAACCAGCCGGCCGCCGGCGCCGCGCGCGAAGCGGCCAAGCGCTATCCGCGTCCACCGTTCCCGAATCAGGATCAGCCATGGCCTGCCCTGGCCAGCAAGATGACGCCGCGCCCTGACCATGGCGAAACCACCTATCGCGGCAGTGGCCGCCTGGCCGGCCGCAAGGCACTGATCACGGGCGGCGACTCGGGCATCGGCCGCGCCGCTGCGATCGCGTACGCGCGCGAAGGCGCGGACGTGGCGATCGGCTACCTGCCGGCCGAAGAGCCGGATGCACGTGAAGTAATGCAATTGATCCGCGACGCCGGCCGCAAGGCCGTGGCTGTGCCGGGCGATATCCGCGATGAAGCGTTCTGCAAGAAGATGGTGGAAACGGCCGTGCGCGAACTGGGTGGCCTGGATATCCTGGTCAACAATGCCGCGCGCCAGCAGAACCACGATTCGATCCTCGACATCACCAGCGAACAGTTCGACTGGACGATCAAGACCAATGTGTATGCGGTGTTCTGGATCACCAAGGCGGCGATTCCGCACATGAAGCCAGGCAGCGTGATCATCAACACGTCGTCGCAGACGGCCTACGATCCGCCGGAAAAACTGCTCGACTATGCGTCGACCAAGGCGTTCGAGGTGGCGTTCACCAAGTCGCTGGCCAAGCAGATGGCATCGAAAGGGATTCGGGTCAACGCGGTGGCGCCGGGGCCGGTGTGGACGCCGCTGCAACTGGCGGGCGGCAATTCACCGGAGGGCCGCGCAAAGTTTGGGGAAGACACGCCGATGAAGCGCCCGGGTCAGCCAGCAGAACTGGCGGCAACCTACGTCACGCTGGCATCCGATGAATCGAGCTATACCACCGGCCATGTATATGGCGTGGCAGGTGGTGGGGGGCAGCCGTAAGCGCCCACTAGCAGGTCCGCCCGGCCCTGCCGGGTGGACTAGTCAACCTGCGTGCTCAACGGCGACGCAGCAGACGCACCAGCAACGCCGCGAACGGGCGGGTCGGGATCCGGCGGCCCAGCGGCCCAGCGTTGTTGCAGCGTGACGTGACAGTCATGATTGTTCTCCAAAGTATTGCTTCGCAGATTAACCATTGCCGCCCAGCTCTTCTGTACGCTGGTTCGCATAGTCTTACCTGCTGGCATCAGACAGGGTGTTGCAGTGTGCTTCACGCAACACTCACATCGTTTCCAACACCGTCATCGCGCGTTTGAGCTTGTCCGTATGGGGCGTGACGCCATCGCAGGTCATCACCAGCTCATGCGTGGCGCGGGTCATTGCCACATACAGCAGGCGCGCCTCGTCTTCAACGATGTCCTCTTCCTTGAACTCGGCGCCAAGGCCCGGAATGCCCACCAGTGAAAACTCCAGCCCCTTGCTGCTATGCATGGTGATCAGCTTGACGCTGTCATGCACCGGCGAATAGGCCGCACCCTTTGCCTGCTGCCACTGAAACGGAATGTCGCGGCGCTGCAGTACCTCGGCCAGCACTTTACCGACGCCATAACGCCGATAGATCAGCGCCATCTCGCCCCATGGTGTGCCGGTCTTGCTGGCCGCAGCGAGTTTATCGGCCAGAAATTCGGCTTCTTTCTGCAAACTTGGCAACTGCACCAGAATCGGCTTCGGACCATGCCGGCCCGTGCTCATCGGCTGGACCGTCGGCGCTTCGTCGTCCTCGGTATTGTGCGCGGTGAGCAGCTCGGCTGCAAAGGCGCGCGCCACCGCCAGGATTTCGGCCGTGTTGCGATAATTGAGTTTCAGGATGGTGGTGCGCCCTGCTGCCTGCACGCCAACACTCGAAAACGAGAATTTCAGCTTCTTTGCCGTGTGATAAATCGACTGCGCATCGTCGTACAAGACCAGCAGCGACTTGGTTTCGGGATTGACCATTTGAACGATCAGCTTGAACCAGGCCGGTTTGAAGTCGTGTCCCTCGTCGATCAATACCGCATCGTACTGCCCCCGGGGAATCAGATCGCTGTCCACGCCCCGGATCACGCTATCGATGCACGCTTCGAAATAAGCATCCAGATCGGCTGTCCTGGCGGGCTTGTCGACGTGATAGGTGTCAAGCTGGCGCATGCACCACGCGTGGAAATTGATGGCCACGATTTTATCGCCCAGCCCCTTTTGCTCGATCATGGCGGCCAGCTTGGCGGCCAGGGTCTTGTTGTAGCAAAGGATCGCAATCGGCCGCTGGCTAAGCTTTGCAAGATGCTCGGCGCGATAACCCAGGATCAGCGTTTTGCCGGAACCCGCCACGCCGTGAATCACGCGATGCCCTTCACCCAGGCTGCGCGCCAGCTGCTCTTGCTGCAAGTCCATGACACGGATGAGGTCCGGAATTTCGGTACTGATCTGGCCGTGTTCTTCGCAAGGAGTTGCCTGAACGCCTATGCGCACTTCAGGAAACATATGCCAGCGCACGCGGTCAATTTGCGGCAACGACAGCTTCATCTTGAACTTGATGGGGAACATGCCCCATAAGCGCGCCTGAAACGCTTCGTCGTCCACACTCTCCGTCATCTCGTCCTGGCAAATAACGAGGTGCGCCGGAAGAACCTCGCCCAACGCGCCATCGTCAAATTGCTTGCGCGTGATATTGCTCAGGACGACGCCACAGCCATAGGGAAAGAAAAACTTCCCTTTCAAGCTACCCGATGGCCAGATCAGCATTGGATCGCCCTCGAGTTTGTTGGTGACTGCGTACAGATACTGGCGCGCCTGTTCCAGCGGATTCATCACCTGCTTGGTGCCGGCATCGGTGACGATCACGGCGTGCTGCTTGTCGATACTGACCAGGGTGCCAAGGCGCCAGTCCTTCACTTCCAGCACCAGCAAGCCGCGCGCAGGATGAAACACGATGAAATCGGGATGCTGGTTGCGTGCACCGATGCTGACGTCATACCAGCACAGGTAGTCATCTTCGAGTTTGTCTTCCAGACGCAAGCCAAAGCGTCGTTCACCGGAGGTCATGCGCGCCGTACAGGCACTGAGTGATGGGATAAGAGTTGCCATTAACGTATTCCTGTCGATCCATCAATGTAGCCGATCAGTCCAAAGCAAACCGGTAAAAATAGTATTTCCCTAATGCATTAGTATCGTTTGTTGCATTTTCCCGTCGCCACAAAGTGAGACCGACCCGACGCGCTGGCGCGCGCGCCCCAATTCAATAGCGTCCTACCATGGGATGACAGGGCCGCGGTCAGTCCCAATCGGGGTGACCGCAGGCACTGTCACAACGTTACATGGAGGAACATATGGGCTACGCAGATCGCGACAAATATGGGATGTACAAGGACGGCGCCATCGCAGGACCGGGACCGTCGCTGATGGGGGCTGATACGTTGATTGGCGAAAGTGTCGTCAATGCCAACGAAGAAGACCTGGGCGATATCAAGGAGATCATGCTCGACATGCAGACCGGTCAGGTCGCTTACGCCGTCCTGGCCTTCGGGGGCTTTTTGGGCATGGGCGAAAAACTGTTTGCCGTGCCATGGCAAGCGCTGCACCTCGACACGATCAACAAGCGTTTTGTTCTGGGCGTCGAAAAAGACCGCCTCAAATCCGCGCCCGGGTTCGACAAGGACGCGTGGCCCGACATGGCTGACGCAATCTGGGCCGGCGACGTTCACGATTTCTATGGCACCGACCCGCAGCGTTCAGGCGCACCAACCATGGGGCCAGGCGTGCCAACGGCTGGCATGGGCGGCGCGGCCACCGGCAGCAGCACCTATGCGGGCGGCGCAATGGGCTCGAGCATGGGCGCAGGCGCGGCCGGTTCGTCCAGCGTGGCCGGATCGGGCAGCAGCATGAGTGACTCGTCGCTCAATCAGGGCTCGGGCGCGAGTCTCGACCCGCGTGCCGGCAACCTGGGCGACGATGATGATCTGAGCCGGATCCGGGGCAGCAATATCGGCTGATCGAACGGCGACTTTACAATGGCTGGCGCCAGGCTATCAATCAGGCCGCCAGCCATCACCGTCCTCACCGCTGCATCGACTCCCACACCTTCTGCAAGCGCTTGGCCGACACCGGCATCGGCGTTCTCAACTCCTGTGCGAACAGCGACACCCGCAACTCTTCCAGCATCCAGCGGAACTCGATCATGCGCGGATCGTTGTTCTTCGACCCCATGTTCTTGAGCGTGCGCTGAAACTGCGCCGCCGCCGACTGCCACTCCGCCATCAACTGCGCATCGCGCGTCGGATTACCGCGCAGCTTCTCCAGCCGCACATTGATCCCCTTCAGATAGCGCGGGAAGTGCGCCAGCTGGCTGTAGTCGTTGTCCGCGATGAAGCGCTTGTGCACGAGCGCCTGCAACTGCCCCATGATGTCCGCCGACACCGCCTGCGGCAGCGTTTGCACACGCTTGGGCATGCCGTGGAATTCGGCCAGCACCTGGCCCGCCAGGCGCGCCACCTCGTTGATCAAGAGGCCAATGCGGCCCTTGCCCTGGTCACGGCGCGCGTTGAACTGCGCCGCGTTGAGCGGCAGCGGATCCTGCAGGCAGGCGATGTCGATCGCCTTGGCCACGATCTGATCGCGCAAATCTTCCTGCGAACCCAGGCTCATGAATTGCATGCCCATGCCCTGCAGCCCGGGGATGTTCTTCTCGGCGAACTTGAGCTGCTCCTTGAACTGCAGCGCAAACAGGCGGCGCAGGCCCACACGGTGCGTACGCGCCGCCACGTTGGGGTCGTCGAACACTTCCAGATCGCAGTGCGTAATCTTGTCGACCAGCGCCGGGAAGCCGATCAGCGTCAGCTTGCCCTGGTTGATCTCCAGGAGTTCGGGCAAGTCGCCGAACGTCCACGCGGTCAGGCCCGTGTGCTGGCTGCTGGTCGACGCACCTTTGGCCGAGGCCACCGCCGGCGCAGCCGGCTGGGCGCCCTTGCCCTTGGCCGCCGGCGCCGAGGCGGGTGCAACGGTAACAGCTGCGCCGGAACCAACTGCGCCAGGCCGGGCCAGCCGCGCGAGCGAACCGCTCGATGCCGGCGCCGACTCGGCCATCTTCTGGAAACTCTCGCGCGCCTGCCCACCCAGTTCGGCCTGCAGCGTGGCCAGGTTGCGGCCCATGTCCAGCTGGCGACTGTGCTCGTCGATCACCTTGAAGTTCATGAACATGTGCGCCGGCAGCGTCTCGATCTTGAAGTCGGCCGTCAGCACCAGCGTGCCGGTCTGCGCGCGCACGTCGGCGATCAGCACGTCGATCAGGTCGCCCCGTCCGAACGTGCCTGCCGCGTGGATGCGCTCGACGAACTTCGCCGCGTAATCCGGCAGCGGCACGCAGTGGCGGCGCAGCTTTTGCGGCAGTGACTTGAGCAGCAGGTGCACCTTTTCCTTGATCATGCCCGGCACCAGCCAGGCCGCACGCTCTTGCGGAATCTGGTTCAGCGCGAACAGCGGCACGGCGAGCGTCACGCCATCGCGCACGCTGCCCGGCTCGAAGTGGTACGACAGCCCCATCTCGATGCCGGTGACGGTCATCGTCTTCGGGAACAGCTCGGTGGTGATGCCGGCCGCCTCGTGCCGCATCAGTTCTTCGCGGTTCAGGTACAGCAGCTTCGGGTTTTCGCGCGCGAGGTCCTTGTACCACTTCTCGAAGCCGGCGCCATTGACGATGTCGCGCGGGATCTCGCTGTCGTAGAAAGCCGCGATCAGCTGGTCGTCCACCAGCACGTCCTGGCGGCGCGACTTGTGCTCGAGGTTCTCGATGTCCTTCACCAGCTTGTGGTTGTGGATATAGAACGGCAGGCGCGTTTCATAGTCGCCCGCAACCAGCGCATCGCGGATGAAGATCTCGCGCGCTTCGGTCGGATTGCGCTGGCCGTAGTTGATGCGACGCGCGCCGTAGATGACGATGCCGTGCAGCGTCGCGCGTTCGAGCGCCGTGACCTGCGCCTGCTTTTTCTCCCAGCGTGGCTCGCCCCAGGATTTTTTCAGCAGGTGCGCGCCGACCTTCTCGACCCACTCCGGCTGGATCTGCGCGATCGTGCGCGCATACAGGCGCGTCGTCTCGACCAGTTCGGCCGCCATGATCCAGCGGCCCGCCTTCTTGCCCAGCGTCGAACCGGGCCAGATGTGGAACTTGATCCCGCGCGCGCCCAGGTAGATGCCGGCCTGCTCGTCCTCGGCCTTGAAGCCGATATTGCCCAGCAAGCCGGTGAGCAGCGAGATATGCAGCTGTTCGTACGTCGCCGGCGACTCGTTCAGGCGCCAGCCCTGCTCGCGCACGATGGTGAGCAACTGCGAGTGCACATCGCGCCACTCGCGCAGGCGCACCTGCGACAGGAAGTTGGCGCGGCAGTTTTCCTGCAACTGGCGATTGGTTTTCTTGTGCTCGATCGCGTCTTCGAACCAGGCCCAGATCTTCAGGTAGCTCAAAAACTCCGAGCGCTCGTCGGCGAACTTCTTGTGCTTCTCGTCGGCCTGCTGCTGGTATTCGATAGGACGGTCGCGCGGGTCCTGCGTCGACAGGGCCGAGGCCACGATCAGCATCTCGGTCAGGCAGCCGTTGTCGAGCGCCGCGAGGATCATGCGGCCCACGCGCGGGTCGAGCGGCAGCTTGGCCAGCTTGCGGCCCAAGGGCGTGAGTTCATTGGTGTCGTCGACCGCGCCAACCTCTTGCAGCAGCTGGTAGCCGTCGGCGATCGCGCGGCCTTGCGGCGCCTCGATGAACGGGAACGTCTCCACATCCGTCAGACGCAGCGCCTTCATGCGCAGGATGACGGCAGCCAGCGACGAGCGCAGGATTTCCGGTTCGGTAAATTTCGGGCGCTTGAGGAAATCGTCTTCTTCGAACAGGCGGATGCAGACGCCATCGGCCACGCGGCCGCAACGGCCCGCGCGCTGGTTGGCGGCGGACTGCGCGATCGGCTCGACCTGCAACTGCTCGACCTTGTTCCTGAAGCTGTAGCGCTTCACGCGCGCCAGGCCCGTGTCGACCACGTAGCGAATGCCCGGCACGGTCAAAGACGTTTCGGCCACGTTGGTCGACAACACGATGCGGCGCGCATTCGTCGTACGGAACACGCGATCCTGTTCTTCGACCGACAGCCGCGCGAACAGCGGCAGGATCTCGACATGCGGCGGATGGTGCTTGCGCAGCGCCTCGGCGCAATCGCGGATCTCGCGCTCGCCCGGCAGGAACACGAGCACGTCGCCCTGCCCCAGGCGGCACACTTCATCGACGCCATCGACCACGGCGTCCATCAGGTCGCGCTTGTCGCGCGCGGCTTGTGCCTTCGGTGCGAGGTTCGGGGTCTCGCCAGGCTTGGGGGTATTGACACCCACGACCGGATCGCGATCGACCGCGCGATAGCGCACTTCAACCGCGTACAGACGGCCCGATACTTCGATCACCGGCGCCGGTTTCAGGTCCGCCCCATCGCCCTTGCCGAAGTGACGCGCAAAGCGCTCGGCGTCGATCGTCGCCGACGTGATGATGATCTTCAGGTCGGGCCGGCGCGGCATCAGCTGCTTCAGGTAGCCGAGCAAGAAGTCGATGTTCAGGCTGCGTTCGTGCGCCTCGTCGATGATGATCGTGTCGTAGTTGCGCAGCAGCGGATCGGTCTGCGTTTCGGCCAAGAGGATACCGTCGGTCATCAGCTTGACCGACGCGCCCTTTTGCAGCGTGTCGTTGAAGCGCACCTTGAAGCCCACGTGCTCGCCCAGCGGCGTGCCCAGTTCCTGCGCGATGCGCTTGGCGGTGGACGACGCGGCGATCCGGCGTGGCTGCGTGTGGCCGATCAGGCCGCGGCTGCCGCGGCCCAGTTCCAGACAGATCTTCGGCAGCTGGGTCGTCTTGCCCGAACCGGTTTCGCCCGAGACGATGACGACCTGGTTTTCCTGGATCGCTTTGGCGATTTCGGCGCGCCGGCCCGAGACCGGCAAGTCTTCGGGAAAGGTAATGGGCGGCAGCGGATTGCGCTCGCGCGGGACGTCCTCGCGGGGCGGGCGCTCCTGGCGTGGCTGCCCCTCGCCACGCGCGCGGCGTGGACGTGGTTGGGCAGGTGCAGGGGCCGCAGTGGCGTTGGGGGTGGCGTCTACGGCGCGCGCCGGTCGTTGCGAAGGCTTGTTACTCTGTTCAGACATTGATTTTTACAAGGTTTTGGTGCGCACATCGCGCAGCGAATTATAATGCGGCAAATGGAAACTCCTACCCAATTCGTCCAGTGGCTGCGCTCGGTCGCGCCGTACATTCACGCATTCGGCGGCAAGACCTTCGTGGTCGCCTTCCCCGGCGAGCTCGTTGCTGCCGGCGCGCTACCGGTACTGGCGCAGGACTTGTCACTCCTGGTTGGCCTGGGCATCCGGATCGTGCTGGTGCACGGCTCGCGTCCGCAGGTGGCCGAACAGCTCGATCTGCGTAACGTCGAGGGGCGCTTTCATAACGGCGTGCGCGTCACCGACACCGCCGCCCTCGAATGCGCGAAAGAAGCCGCCGGCGAACTGCGTCTCGATATCGAAGCCGCCTTCAGCCAGGGCCTGCCCAACACGCCGATGTCCAACGCCCAGATCAGCATCGTCTCGGGCAACTTCGTCGTCGCCCGCCCGCTTGGCGTGATCGACGGCGTCGACTTCGAACTCACGGGCGTCACACGCAAGATCGCCGCCGAAAAAATCCACCCGATCCTGCAGACCGAAGACAACCTGGTGCTGCTCTCGCCGCTGGGTTTCTCGCCCACCGGCGAAATCTTCAACCTGACGCTGGAAGACGTCGCCGCGTCGGCAGCGATCGCGCTGCATGCCGACAAGCTGATCTTCATTACCGAAACACCGATGATCGTCGACGCGGCCGGCACCGAGATCCGCGAGCTGTCGTCGCACATGGCCGAAGCCGTGCTGCAGGCGGGCTTTTTGTCCGACTCGGCCGCGTTCTACATGGAGCATGCGATCAAGGCCTGCAATGCCGGCGTCGATCGCGCCCACATCATTCCGTTCGAGATGGACGGCTCGGCGCTGCTCGAGGTGTTCACCCACGATGGCGTGGGGACCATGATCAGCCACGAGAACCTCGAAAGCCTGCGTCAGGCCACAATTGAGGACGTTGGCGGAATTATCAAGCTTATCGAGCCACTTGAAGCCGACGGCACGCTGGTCTATCGCGGCCGCGAACTAATCGAACGCGAGATCGACCAGTTCTCGGTCATCGACCACGATGGCGTGATCTTCGGCTGCGCCGCGCTGTATCCGTTCCCCGAATCGAAGATGGGCGAGATGGCCTGCCTGACCGTGAGCCAGGACGCGCAGACGCAGGGTGACGGTGAACGCATCCTCAAGCACATGGAAAACCGCGCCCGCGCGGCCGGCCTGACCAAGCTGTTCGTGCTGACCACGCGCACGTCGCACTGGTTCAAGAAGCGCGGCTTCGTGCCGGCCACCGTGGACGACCTGCCAAAAGACCGGCAGCACATGTACAACTGGCAGCGCCGCTCACAGGTCTTGATCAAGACTTTATAATACGCGTCTTAACGACCGAATCACCGAACGAATAACAGGAGTACTCGATGGCCCGCACCGTCCACTGCATCAAACTGAACAAGGAAGCCGAAGGCCTGGATTACCCACCGGTCCCTGGCGAAATGGGCAAGAAGCTGTACCTGCAGGTGTCGAAAGAAGCCTGGCAGGCATGGCTCAAACACCAGACCATGCTGATCAACGAAAACCGCCTGAACCTGGCCGACGACCGCGCGCGCAAATACCTGGCGACCCAGCTGGAGAAGCACTTCTTCGGCGAAGGCGCCGACCAGGCAATGGGTTACGTGCCGCCACCGGTCTAAGCACCCAGCGCGCTGTACGTAAAAAAATCCCGCTCGGGGCACTGGCCGCGAGCGGGATTTTTTACGCCTGCTGTCTTACATCTTTTTGCACTGGCGCAGCTCGCAGCGCGCCATGAATACCTGGCCATTCTGGCACTGCATCCGGTAGACCTCGATCGGCCCCGGCTCGGTCACCAGCCCCGCGCCCTGCGCGCTGGTGCACGCCTGCGCCTTGGCCAGCTTCTCGACCGTGTGCGACGACTCCCCGACCTTGAACGGCGTGCGCTGGATCGCCGTCACGTCGGTCGACGCGACTGGCGCCACAACGGCAGGCTCGGACAAATCGATCGAACTGCCAAAGACAGAACAACCTGCCAGCAAGGCAGCAAGCGAAAGAGCGGACAGCAGCAGCGCACGATTCATGGTCGGGTTTCCGGTTACAGCGACAGGGTCTTCACGCCGTCGGCCGTGCCAAGCAGGCAGACATCGGCGCCGGCTTTGGCGAACAGGCCAACGGCGATCACGCCGACGATCTGGTTGATGTTTTCTTCCAGCGCCACCGGATCGGTGATCTTCAGGCCCGCCACGTCGATTAGTTCACCGCCGTTGTCGGTGATGAAGGCCTGATCGGTACCCGCCTTGAGGCGCAGCTTCGGCTGGCCGCCCAGCGCCGCCAGCTGGCGCATCACGGAGGCGCGCGCCATCGGGATCACTTCGACCGGCAACGCGAATGCGCCCAGCGTTTCGACCAGCTTGGAGCCGTCGGCGATGCAGACGAATTTTTTTGCCACCGACGCGACGATCTTTTCGCGCGTGAGCGCGGCGCCGCCGCCCTTGATCATCGCGCCCTGCGCGTTGATTTCGTCGGCGCCGTCGATGTAGACCGCCATCGATTCGACGTCGTTCAGGTCGAACACGGGGATGCCGTGGCCGCGCAGGCGGCTGGCCGTGGCTTCGGACGACGCAACGGTGCCCTTGATGCGGTCCTTGATCTTTGCCAGTTCGTCGATGAAGAAGTTGGCGGTCGAGCCGGTGCCCACGCCGATGATTTCACCCTCGACCACGTAATCGATGGCGGCGCGCGCTACGGCTTGTTTCAGTTCGTCTTGAGTCATGATGCTTCGGTAAAAAAGGAATACGCCATTCTAGCGGATCGGCGCCGCCCTTTTTCCAAAATTGGCGGGCCTTCGGCGCCAAATTCAGGCCTGCCAATGCGCCATGCATTGCCATTCGCGCACCGGTGCATCAAACTCGGCCTTTACTTGGTATTTATCTGGCATACATACAATGAACATCTTCACCAGGAAGCGCGTTGTCATCGCCGTTGCCGTCCTCGCCGCTGTCGCCGTTGCCGTTGCTGTCGTCAAGCGCAAGGACGACACCGTACCGCCATCCCAATACCGCAGCACCGTCGTCGATCGCGGCGCCATCAACCAGACCGTGACCGCCACCGGCACCATCAATCCGGTCGCGCTGATCAACGTCGGCTCGCAGGTGTCAGGCACCGTGGCCGAACTGAATGCCGACTTCAACGACCGCGTGAAAAAGGGCCATGTGCTGCTCAAGCTCGAGCCAACCATCTTCAATGCCCAGGTGCGCCAGGCCGAAGCGAACATCGCGTCGGCGCGTGCCAGCCTGCGCCTGGCCCAGGCCACGTTCGAGCGTAACGAGCAGCTGGTGGCGCAGAACTTCCTGTCCGGCCTCGCGCTCGACCAGTCCAAGCGCGAGATGCAGGTCGCGCAGGCGAACCTGACGCTGGCGCAGGCGCAGCACGACCGCGCCAGGGCTGACCTGAACAACAGCGTGATCCGTTCGCCGATCGATGGCGTCGTCATCAAACGCACGATCGACCTGGGCCAGACCGTGGCGGCGTCGTTCAACACCCCGAACCTGTTCCAGATCGCGCAAGACCTGACCAAGATGCAGATCGATACCAGCGTATCGGAAGCCGACGTCGGCCAGCTCAAGGACGGCCTGCCGGCGCGCTTCGTCGTCGATGCCTATCCCGACCGTGAATTTGCCGCCACCATGCGCCAGTTCCGCCTCGCGCCGAATGTCGTGCAGAACGTGGTGACGTACAACGTGGTGCTCGACGTGGACAACGTCGACGAGCTGCTCAAGCCCGGCATGACGGCGCAGGTGCGGCTGGTGGTGGCGAACCGCCCGGACGTGCTGCGCATCCCGACTACCGCGCTGCGCTTCCGGCTGTCCGAAGAAGAGCAGGAGGCCGAGCGCAAGCGCAACAAGGACGCCAAGCCGGCCGCCGTTGCGGCCACCCCAGCGCCGGTCAAGGACGACGATATCGCGTTTCGCAATGCGAGCGACACCACGCGCATGTTCAAAATTTACAAGCTCGACGCGATGAACCACCCGCAACCGGTCGACATCCGCGCCGGCCTGTCGAACTTCCGCTATACCGAAGTGGTCTCGGGCGACCTGAAGCCGGGCGACCGCGTCGTCACCCGCTCGCTGGCCACGCCGGACAATCCATGACCGGGCCGCTGATCGACATCCGCGGCGTGGTCAAGACTTACCTGAGCGGCGCGGTCGAAACCCCGGTGCTGCACGGCGTCGACCTGTGCGTGGAGCGCGGCGACTTCGTCTCGGTCATGGGCCAGTCGGGTTCCGGTAAATCGACGCTGATGAACATCCTCGGATGCCTGGATCAGGCGACCGGCGGCACCTACCTGCTCAATGGCGTCGACACGCGCACGCTGGGCCGCGCCGAACTGGCCGACATCCGCAACCGCACGATCGGCTTCGTGTTCCAGAGCTTCAATCTCATCAAGCGCATGAGCGTGGCGGAGAACGTCGCCCTGCCCCTGATCTACGGCGGCATGGGCCGCGCCAAGGCGCAGGCGCGCGCGGTGCAGGAGCTCGAGCGCGTGGGCCTGGGCGAATTTGCCAGACGCACCCCGAGCCAGCTGTCGGGCGGCCAGCAGCAGCGCGTGGCGATCGCACGCGCCCTCGTGACCGATCCGCCGCTGCTGCTGGCCGATGAACCCACCGGCAACCTCGACACCCACACAAGCGACGACATCATGACCAGCTTCGGCACCCTGAACCGCGAGCGCGGCATCACGATCGTGCTGGTGACGCACGAACCCGATGTCGCCGCCTACAGCCGGCGCCTGGTGCGCCTGAAGGATGGCCGCGTGCTGTACGACGGCCCGGCCGCCGAAGGCCTGCAAATGGCAAGCAGCCAGGCGGGAGCTGCGCGATGAACCTGGTCCAGGTCCTGATCGAGTCGTTCCGGTCGATGGCGGCCAACCGGCTGCGCACCGCCCTGACGATGCTGGGCATCGTGATCGGCATCGCGTCGGTCGTGCTGCTGCTGGCACTGGGCGACAGCATGCAGCGCTTCATCAGCAAGCAGTTGCAGATGCTGGGCACGAACATGGTCTACGTGATGCCGGGGGGCGACCGCACGGCCGCCCAGCGCGCCCGCGAAGGCAAGGTCGCGGTGCTCACGCTGGACGATGCCGAAGCACTCAATGCGCTGCCCAGCGTGACCGGCGCCGCGCCGGCGCTGCAGGGCAGCTTCAAGGTCACGGCCGGCAACGAGAACGCCAGCAGCATGGTCATGGGCGTGACGCCGGCGATGTTCACCATCCGTAACTGGAAGGTCGACCAGGGCACACTGTTCAGCGAAAGCGATGTGCGCGCCAGCGCGCGCCTGGTGGTGATCGGCCAGAAGGTGGCGGACCAGTTCTTTTACCGCGCCGACCCGCTCGGAAAGCTCCTGCGCATCGAGAACGTCGCGTTCCAGGTGGTGGGCGTGCTGGCCGGCGAAGGCCGCCAGACCGACGGCACCGACCTGGCCGAGCAGATCCTGGTGCCGATCACGGCGGCCAGCGCCAACCTGGTCAAGTCGCCGTTTCCGCAGAACGTCCATTACATCAATGCCCAGGGGCGGCCCGGGGTGGCAATGACGGACGCCATTGAGGACATCAAGGAAGTCATCCGCAGCCGGCACCGGATCCGCGTCGACGATCCCGACGACTTCCGGGTGCAGAACCTGAACACGATCGCCGAGACGGCCAACAAGATCACGGCCGGCGTGGCGCTGCTGCTTGGCCTGATCGGCGCGATCTCGCTGCTGGTCGGCGGCATCGGCATCATGAACATCATGCTGGTGTCAGTGACCGAGCGCACGCGCGAGATCGGCATCCGCATGGCCATCGGCGCGCGGCCCAACGACGTGCTGATGCAGTTCCTGGCCGAGGCGGTGGTGATCTGCCTGGCCGGTGGCCTGGTCGGCATCGCGATCGCGGCCGGTGGCGCGGCGCTGATCACGAAGTTTGCCGACTTTGAGGTCTATCTCACCATCAGCGCGGTGATGGTGGCGTGCGGGTTCGCCACGGCGGTGGGTGTGTTCTTCGGCTTTTATCCGGCCCGGCGCGCTTCGCGATTGCTACCGGTGGACTGCCTGCGCTACGAATAAGGACACCATCAATCAATGTCCAGTCTGGTCCGCTCATATTGGTTGTGCATGCAGTGAACAGATCGGCCTGCCATAGCCCCGGGTTATGGTCGATCCATTCGCCTGCATTGGTTCGTCGATAACTCCGATATGCAATCATTATCGAATAATAACAACCAAGTATCATATTGTTTCGCAAAAGCAACAATTACCGTTATTGCTGGATTTTTTGATGTCCAATCAGCGTGCCTGCGTTTACGCTTGCCCTTGTGCACTTGCGTTCTCGGCACGATGCACGCCCCGGCTTCACCACGTTGTCGGGGTACCAATTGCTACCTGAACGGATACTATGAAAATCAACGATCTCAAAATAGGCGTTCGCCTTGGCGGCGCTTTTGCCGCCGTGCTCGCCCTGATGGTCCTGATGCTGGGCGTCGCCTTCTGGCAGCTCGAACGGATCGCCGACGCCAAGCAGACCATGGCGCAAACCTCCTACCGCGCCAAGCTGGCCAAGGAGTGGAGCCAGGGTACCGTCACCAACAGTGTCAGCACCGTCGCCAAGTACAAGAGTGTCGATGCGGTCGACGAGAAGTACCACGACGCGCAGATGAAAGTCATCAGCGACAGAGCCGGCAAGCTGCAGAAAGAACTCGAATCCCTCGTCCAGAGCGAACAAGGCAAGGCGCTGCTGGCGGAAATCGCGACCGAACGCGCCAAGTATTCGGTGATGCGCAACGAGGGCTTCAAGATGAAGAGCGCGCTTGGCGCCGACAGCGCCGAGGTCAAGGCGTTCTTCGAGACCAAGGTCATCCCTGAAATGCGCATCTACGTCGCGACCATTGAAAAACTCGCAGCCTACCAGGAGCAATTGTTCACCAACGCGGACACCAGCATCGACGCCATCGTCGTGTCGGCAACGCGCATCCTGATCGGCCTGGGCATCGCCGCGCTGGCAATCGGTGCGGCCTGCGGCTGGCTGCTTACCCGCAGCATCACGCGCCCTCTGGCGCACGCGGTCGGTCTGGCACGCCAGGTGGCCTCGGGCGACCTGACGGCGGATATCCGCGCCGCATCGCGCGATGAAGTGGGCGACCTGGTGCTGGCGCTCAAGACCATGAACGACAACCTGCTCAAGACCGTGACCGAAGTGCGCGCCGGCACCGAGACCATCGTCACCGCATCGCAGCAGATCGCCTCGGGCAATCTCGATCTGTCGTCGCGCACCGAGCAGCAGGCCAGCTCGCTCGAAGAGACGGCGTCGTCGATGGAAGAACTGACCAGCACTGTGCGCCAGAACGCCGACAATGCACGCCAGGCCAATGTGCTTGCCAAGAACGCCTCGCAGATCGCGGCGCATGGCGGTGAAGTGGTGTCGCAGGTGGTGGCCACGATGGCGTCGATCAACGCGTCGTCGAAGAAGATCGGCGACATCATCGCCGTCATCGACGGTATCGCGTTCCAGACCAATATCCTGGCCCTGAATGCGGCGGTCGAAGCGGCGCGCGCCGGTGAACAGGGCCGCGGCTTTGCGGTGGTGGCGAGCGAAGTGCGCAATCTCGCGCAGCGCTCGGCCGCTGCGGCCAAGGAAATCCGCGGCCTGATCAGCGACTCGGTCACGAAGGTCGAGGCCGGTGGCCGTCTGGTGGATGAAGCCGGCGTGACGATGCAGGAAATCGTGCAGGGCATCGGGCGCGTGACCGACATCATGGCGGACATCACGTCGGCCAGCGCCGAACAGTCGACGGGCATCGAGCAGGTCAACGAAGCCATCACGCAGATGGATGGCGTCACGCAGCAGAATGCGGCGCTGGTGGAAGAAGCTGCTGCGGCGGCGGCATCGCTGCAGGAACAGGCGACGACGCTGGCACAATTGGTCAGTGTGTTCAATGTCGGCCATGGCAGGCCGGGTGGCGCACGCCAGGCCGCGCCGCCAGCAGTGCCCGGACGTGCACTGGCGGTAGGCCGCGCTGCGCCAACCCGCGCCGATGTGGAGCGAATCGACGATGAAGAGGACGCCATCGCCTGATGGTGTCTGCCGCAACGGGCCACCCTGGCCCGTTGCGGCGCATAAAATAACTATCTTGACAACGTTATAGTGCGCGTTATCCCCTCGCGGTAATGTTCACATATTATTTCGTTTACACCAAGCAACAAATCAACCATATTTTTCATTTCAACGTAAATACATTGAGGCCAAGGGCTATGCTGCACCCAGGGTTGCCTGTAAGTACAAGTCTGAGGGCACTCGCGATCGTCTCCCTTATTGTCAGGAATGGAATCGAAATGAACATCAAGGACCTCAAGATTGGCACCCGTCTGGGCGCGACCCTCGCCATTATCGTGGCCCTCATGGCCCTCATGGCAGGCAGCGCACTGTGGCAACTCTTCCAGATTTCCAATGCGAAGACAGAGATGTCGGATGCTTCAGAAAAATTCATGCTGGCCACGGAATGGCGCCAGGGTGTGGCAGTCAACCGGGTCAGCACCATCGCCCGCTTCAAGAGCACCTCGCCCGTTGACGAGACCTACCACGAGAAGGAAATGAAGGCGGTTACCGCCAACGTGAGCAAGGTACAGGACCAACTGGAATCGCTGATAAAAAGTGACGAAGGCAAGGCATTGATCGCCGCCGTGGCGACGCGCCGCACCGCCTACATCGACGCGCGCAACGCCGCTTACAAGCTCAAGCGCGAACTAGGGCCGGACAATCTGCAGGTCCCGGCATATTTTGAACAAAAAGTGATGCCGGAGATGCTCGCCTATACCGAGAGCGTGAATAAAGTCGCGGCCTTCCAGCAGATGCTGTTCAAGAATGCCAATGATCATATCGAGGCGCTTGACCAGTCTGCACGACGCTCGCTGATCGTACTGTCGCTGATTGCGCTGGTTCTCAGCATCGTGCTGGGGATGCTGCTGGCCCGCAGCATCACCGTGCCACTCAGGCGCGCTGTGGCGCTGGCGCGTCAGGTCGCAGCCGGCGACCTGAGCACTGACATCCGCGCCGGGTCGCGCGATGAAGTCGGCGATCTGCTGGAGGCTCTCGACACCATGAGCAAGAGCTTGCGCAAGACCGTGACCGAAGTGCGGGCCGGGACTGAAAACATCGTCACCGCATCGCGCCAGATCGCGTCCGGCAATATGGATTTGTCCGCGCGTACCGAGCAACAGGCCGGCTCGCTGGAAGAAACCGCCTCCTCGATGGAAGAGCTGACCAGCACCGTGCGCCAGAATGCCGACAACGCGCGCGAGGCGAATGTGCTGGCCAAAAACGCCTCGCAGATTGCGTCGCATGGCGGCGACGTGGTGTCGCAGGTGGTGTCCACGATGGCCTCGATCAACGCGTCATCGAAGAAGATCGGCGACATCATCGCCGTCATCGACGGCATCGCGTTCCAGACGAATATCCTTGCGCTGAATGCAGCCGTGGAAGCAGCGCGCGCGGGTGAACAGGGCCGCGGCTTTGCGGTCGTGGCCAGCGAGGTGCGCAATCTTGCGCAGCGCTCGGCCGCTGCGGCGAAAGAGATTCGGGGCCTGATCATCGACTCGGTCACGAAGGTCGATGCAGGCGGCCGCCTGGTCGACGAAGCGGGCAAGACGATGCAGGAGATCGTGCAGGGCATCGGGCGCGTGACCGACATCATGAGCGAGATCGCGTCGGCCAGCGCCGAGCAAACGACGGGCATCGAACAGGTCAACGAGGCGATCACGCAGATGGACGGCGTGACGCAGCAGAATGCCGCGCTGGTCGAAGAAGCGGCAGCGGCAGCGTCGGCGCTGCAGGAGCAGGCGTCAACCCTGGCGCAGCTGGTCAGCGTGTTCAATGTGGGACATGGCGACGCACCGCGCGCTGGCGCCAGCAGCTCGCTGGTGCTGCGTGCGTCGGCGCCGGCACGCGCCAGTGCCAAGCTGGTCAACGAACACGAAGGCGCCGTCGCCTGATGGTGTCTGCCGCGGCCAGCCGCCCTGGCTTGCCGCGGTGCGTTGGCTAGATGCGCAACCCGGCATCGACCGGCTTCGCACCACGCTGCCTGCCATTGGTCGACAGCCGCGCCTCGATCAATTCGAGCATGCCCTGCGCGGCATGCGATAACGCCCGGTCCTTGCGCTGGACGATCAGGATCGGGCGCACCACGGCCGCCGCATCGAGCGGGATGGCGATCAGGTCGAGGCTGCGGAACTGGAACAGCGTCAGCTCCGGCACCAGGCTCACCCCGAGTCCCTGCCCGATCAGGCCGGCCACGGTGGCCAGGTGCTCCACCTCAAGACCGGAATGGCGTACGTCCAGCCCCCGCGTCAGCTGATCGACGTGCTGGCGCACGCTGGTCGATGGCGCAAGGTGAATCAGCTCGCAGCCCACCAGATCCGGCATCCTGATTTTGCGCTTGCGCGCGAGCGGATGGTCGCGCCGGCAGACAAAGAAAAACGGATCGCTGCACAGGGTGCGGGTTGAAAATTCAGCCAGGTTCGCACCGGGCGCCGTCAGCGCCAGATCGACCCTGCCCTGGCGTAGCAGATGCAGGCATTGGTCCGACAGCGCGTCGAACAGCTGCACCGTGATGCCGGGATAACTGGCCTTGTAGTGCGCGATGACCTCGGGTATGCCGTTGGCCGCCAGCGATGGCAGCACGGCCAGCGCCACCCTGCCCTTGCGCCGCGCGATGAAGTCGCCCATGTCGGTGAAAGCCGCATCGAGGTCGGCCAGCAGGGCGCGCGCCACTTCCACGAACAGTTCGCCTTCGGTGGTCAGGGTGACGTTGCGCGTGTCGCGCTGGACCAGCTTGGCGCCAACGGTCGCCTCGAGCTTCTGGATCACGGCGCTGAACGCCGATTGCGACAGATGGCAGCGCTCGGCGGCCTGGGTGAAATGGCGGTGCTGCTCCAGCGCCAGGAATGCCTGCAACTGCTTGGTGGAGATATTCGGAAGCATCGCACCTGCCACTCATCGAAAAAGCCGCACAATCAATCGGAAAAATCCATTTTACAACAAAAACCAAGGCCCCCCAGAATGGGATCAAGTGCTGCATCGATCAGCACATACAATAAATTGGAGACTTTCATGCTGGCCTTCCTCGGCTTTCTTACTATTTTCGCCCTGCTGTTCGTCATCCTTGGCAGGAAGATGTCTGCCCTTGTCGCGCTGATCGCGATTCCGGTGATCACCGCGCTCATTGGCGGCTTCGGCGCCGAGATCGGCACCTACATCACCAATGGCATCAAGGCCATCGCGCCGATCGCCGGCATGCTGGTGTTTGCCATCCTGTTCTTCGGCGTGCTGACCGACGCCGGCATGCTCGATCCGATCGTCAACCGCATCCTGAAGGTCGTCGGCAACCACCCGGCCCGCATCACCCTCGGCACTGCCGTGCTGGCGGCAATCGTCCACCTCGATGGTTCCGGCGCGGTGACCTTCCTGGTCGTGGTGCCCGCGATGCTGCCGCTGTATATCAAGCTGAAGATGGACAAGCGCATCCTGGCCTGCGTCGTCGCCATGTCGGCCGGCGTGGCCAATGCGCTGCCCTGGGGCGGCCCGACCCTGCGCGCATCGGCCGCGCTGCATCTGCCGATGTCCGAACTCTACCTGCCGATGGTGCCGGTGCAGATCGCCGGCATGCTGTTCGTATTCGGCTGCGCCTGGATGATGGGCGTGCGCGAGCAGCGACGCCTGGGCCTGACCGGCGCCATGCTGGCCAGTGCAAGCTCTGGCTCCGGCACCCCCGACTATCATGTGCAGGAAATCGACGAAGCCCAGCTGAAGCTGCGCCGGCCGGGCCGCTTCATCCCCAATGTGCTGCTGGTGATTGTCGTCCTGGGCACGATGATCTCCAACGTGCTCGATCCGGTGGCCTGCTTCATGTTCGGCACCGTGCTGGCCCTGTTGATCAACTACCCGGACGTCGCCGAACAGCGTAACCGCGTCGATGCGCACGCCAAGGCGGCCCTGATGATGGCGAGTATCCTGTTCGCGGCCGGCGTCTTCACCGGCATCATGAAGGGCACCGGCATGCTCACCGCCATGGCCCAGCTGCTCGCTGCCAGCATCCCGGCCAGCCTGGCCAGCCACCTGCCGTTCGTCACCGGCCTGGTGTCGATGCCACTAAGCCTGATCTTCGATCCGGATTCGTTCTACTTCGGCGTGCTGCCCGTACTGGCCGAAGCCGGCACGGCGCTCGGCGTGCCGCCGGTGCAGCTGGCCCAGGCCGCGCTGATGGGCCAGATGACCACCGGCTTCCCGGTCAGCCCCCTGACGCCGGCCACGTTCCTGCTGGTCGGACTGGTCGGTATCGACCTCGGGGAACACCAGCGCTTCACGATTCCCTACCTGTTCGCCACCACGGTATTCATGACCTGCGTCGCCGCGCTGATCGGGCTGTTCCCGTTCTGACGAACCCATTGACCCTTTCGAAAGACTGCACCATGAAAACCCTACGCATCGGCTGCGGCGCCGGCTATTCGGGCGACCGCATCGAACCGGCGCTCGAACTGGCCGAGCATGGCGACCTCGATTACCTCGTGTTCGAATGCCTGGCCGAACGCACCATCGCCCTCGCCCAGCAAGCCCGGATGAAAGATCCGGCGCTCGGTTACGACCCACTGCTCGAAGCGCGCATGCTGGCCGTGCTGAAGCCCTGCGCCGACAGGGGCATCAAAATCATTACGAACATGGGCGCGGCCAACCCGCTGGCGGCGGCCGCCAAAACCAGACAGATCGCCGTCTCGCTTGGTCTTGGCCACCTGAAGATTGCTGCCATCATGGGCGACGACGTCCTCGAGCAGATGCGCCAGGGCGACTACCTCGACGACACCGGCGAACCGGTGGCGGCATTGGGCAGCCGGCTGCTGTCGGCCAATGCCTATCTGGGCGCACAGCCGCTGGTCGACGCGCTGGCGCAAGGCGCCGACATCGTCATCACCGGCCGTATCGCCGACCCGGCGCTGGTGCTCGCGCCGGCCATCCACGCCTTCGGCTGGGCGATGGACGACTGGCAGCGCCTGGGCCAGGGCACGCTGGCCGGGCACCTGCTCGAATGCGCCGGCCAGGTATGCGGCGGCTACTTCGCCGACCCCGGCGTCAAGGACGTACCAAGCCTGGCGCGACTGGGTTTCCCGCTCGCCGTGATCGGCGAGGACGGCAGCGTCGAGATCACCAAGGTGGCCGGTTCAGGCGGCTATGTGACCCGGGCCACCTGCACCGAACAGCTGCTGTACGAAATCCACGATCCGGCTGCGTACCAGACGCCGGACGTCGTGGCCGATTTCTCGGCGGTGACGATGACCGAATGCGCACCGGACCGTGTCAGCCTGCACGGCGCCAGCGGCCATCCGTGCAGCGGCATGCTGAAAGTATCGATCGGCTACATCGACAGCTATATCGGCGAAGGCCAGATCTCGTATGCGGGACCCGGCGCACTGGCGCGCGCGCGCCTGGCGCAGGCAATCGTCGCCGAGCGATTCGCGCTGACGGGCGTCGCGCTGACCGAGGTGCGCTATGACCTGATCGGCGTGAATGCGCTGCATGGCGACCGTGACAGGCCGCTTGAGGCCGAACCGCGCGAGGTGCGGCTGCGCGTCATCGGCCGCACCGACAGTCTGCAGGAGGCGATCCGCATCGGCAACGAAGTGGAAACCCTGTACACCTGCGGGCCGGCGGGCGGCGGCGGCGCCACCCGATCGGCGCGCGAGGTGATCGCGATCCGCTCCACGCTGCTGCCTGCCGCGCAGGTCAGTCCAGTGATCCATTTCGAGGAAACCTGACATGAAACTTCGCGACATCGCGCATTCGCGCGCCGGCGACAAGGGCGACATTTCCAACCTGTCGTTAATCGCGTTTCACGCGGCCGATTACGCGCTGCTGGAGCAGCACGTCACCGCCGAACGGGTACGCCTGCATTTCGCCGGCATCGTGCACGGCGAGGTGACCCGCTATCTGCTGCCGCAACTGGGCGCCATGAACTTCGTCATGCAGCAGGCGCTGGGCGGCGGCGTGACGCGCTCGCTGGCCCTGGATGCCCATGGCAAATCGCTCAGCTCAATGCTGCTCGACATGGAACTCGACTGAGTCGCCACGCTGTACCCCATAAAAATACACGGAGACAAACATGAAACCATTCTCGGCGATGCCAATCGTCATGCTTCTTGCTGCCAGCGGCACAGCCACGGCGCAATCCAATATCACGATCTATGGCATCGCCGACGCCGGTATCGTCAACGAGCGCGGGGGTGTAGCCGGCAACGTCACCAAAGTCAGCAGTGGCGTCGCGTCAGCCTCGCGTCTGGGATTCAAGGGATCGGAAGAACTGGGCGCGGGCGTCTCGGCGCTGTTCGTGCTCGAGGCCGGGATCTCGATCGACACCGGTGCGCTGGCCTCGTCCGGCCAGGCCTTCAACCGCCAGTCCTTCGTGGGACTTGCCAGCAAGGACGCCGGCAGTCTGACGGTCGGGCGCCAGTACACGCTGACCTACAACGCGCTCGGTCAGGTCGGCGATCCGTTCGGCAGCGGCCTGTCGGGCAGCGCCAAGAATTTGTTCCCGGTCGCGGGCGCCAATCTGCGCGCGAACAATTCGATCATCTACACGACGCCGGTGAAGAATGGCTTCAGCGCAGGGCTGCTGTACTCGCTGGGCGAGACCGCCGGCGACAGCCAGGCCGGCAGCCAGTACAACGTCAGCATCAACTATGCCAAGGGGCCGGTCAACGCCCGGCTGGCGCACAACCATCGCAACAACGACAGCGCCACCCTCACCGGCACCGACAGCGGTCGCAACACGCTGTTCGTGGCCAACGTCGACTTCAAGGTGGTCAAGGTCTTCTTCGCCTACAGCAACGACAAGGGGCTCAACAGCGCGCCCCTGAACAATGCCACGCCACTCCCCTACGGCAAGGTGTTCAGACCGAGCCTGCGCGGCGACGACACGCTGGTCGGTGTCACCATCCCGGTCGGCCCGGCCGGCACGATCATGACGTCGTATATCCGCAAGAATGACAAGACCGCGCTGAACCAGGATGCCGCCCAGTATGCGGTGGGCTACGTGCATGCGCTGTCCAAGCGAACCAGTGCCTATACCTCGTACGGCATGATCGACAACCGGAACGGGGCTGGTTATACGGTGGGTAACAATGCCGAGACCGGCTCAGGCGACCGAGCGTTCAATATCGGTTTGCGGCATACATTCTGAGCGAGGCAGGCTGGCGAGCGGTTCGATGGCGCAACTGGCAATGCTCGCTTCCGCCGCCGATCTACCTGGCGCACTTGACCGCAAAATCGACGTGGTAATGCTCGTCGTGACGAACCCAGGGCTTTGTCTTCATGAACGGCAGTGACTTGAGACGTTGGCCTGCAGGTATGGCAAGCACCTTCGGAATGTACTCTGGTGCCAGAATGACGCGCGCAATACCGAACCCATGGCGCCGTGCTTCCACATCCAGCTGCGCCACGTGCGCGGCAATGGCGGCGAAGTCGATGCGCAAGTCCGCAAGCTTGCCTGCGTCGTCGAATTCCAGATCGTATCCGTAGTGGTTGTGCGCGGTCCGCGGCAACTGCGCCGGCCGGCCATCCCGGCCGCGCACCGGCACCATGAAGTCTACCGATGTCCCGTTCTCGTGCGTGCGATGGGGCGGCATCGGCCCGCCGGTGCGCAGGCCCGTCTCGCCATAGACGTACTGCACGTCCGGCGTGCTGCGGGACAGTGTCGAATACGCGCCCAGCACGACGTCGCGTACCTGCGCATGAACGTAGGTGCGGCCAAGCTTGAGACCGAGTTCCGAGTAGGCCGCGAAGTTGGCGCCCGCAAGCGGCAGGGCCACCGCGCCCTCGATGCGCCCGCTCCCGCTGCTGCCAAAGCAGGTGCTGGCCAGCGCGGGACCGCACAGGACTGTAGCGGCCAGTGCCGCACCCACGGAAAGTTTGCGCATCATGCGGCCAGCCAGCGCGCTGGCCCACGGGGCAGACTGGCGCGGCTGGCAGGATCGGCCAGAAACAGCGCCAGCACCTTCTCGTACAACGCCAGGCTGTCGCGGTAGCGCTGCTGCCGCATCGCTTCCGGTCGACGCAAATGCTTGAGCACGAAGTAATCCGCCAGCAGATCCCCCTGCGCTTCCATATTGAAGTCCTCCAGCGTCGAGTCTTCGGTCAGTGTATAGAAAGTAATTCTTCCACAAAAAGAGCGCGAT
Source organism: Oxalobacteraceae sp. CFBP 13730 (assembly GCA_014841835.1). GTDB lineage: Bacteria > Pseudomonadota > Gammaproteobacteria > Burkholderiales > Burkholderiaceae_D > Telluria. Next base: position 515,286 of record JACYUQ010000003.1, read on the forward strand.
CAGAAGCAGAAATTTTCTACTTAAGACACAGAAAGCTCTGCATGAAGACCTACCGCTTTACCTACAGCCAGATCATCGCCATTCTCAAGCAAGCCAAAGCTGGCAGCCCTGTACCAGAGCTGTGCCGCGAGCATGGCATCAGCAACGCTACGTTCTACAAGTGGCGCTCCAAGTTCGGCGGCATGGATGCCTCGCTGATGGCACGCATGAAGGAGCTAGAAGAGGAAAACCGTCGCCTCAAGAAGATGTATGTCGAGGAGCGCCTCAAGGCCGAGATCGTCGCGGAGGCACTCACAAAAAAATGGTAGCGCCATCTCAGCGGCGGGAGATGGCGCAATGGGCCGTGTTGGAGCGGTCAGCCACGGTCAAGCTGGCGTGCCAGGCATTTGGCATTAGCCAGACCTGCTACCGATACAAAGCGAAGCTGGACGCGGAAAACAACTACATTGCCGACTGGCTGATACGGCTGACGAACAACCAGCGCACATGGGGCTTCGGCCCGTGCTTCCTGTACCTGCGCAACGTGAGAGGCTTCAAATGGAACCACAAGCGCGTCTACAGAATCTACCGCGAACTCGAGCTGAACCTGGTGTTCAAACCGCGTCATTGTCTGGTGCGGGAGAAACCGCTGCCGTTGTCAATGCCGAGTGCGATTAATCAAAGTTGGTCGATGGGCTTCATGCATGAACAGCTTGCCGATGGGCGCAGCATCCGTGTGTGCAATGTAATCGATGACTTCAGCCGCGAGGGCTTGGGGATCGAGGTCGATTTCTCGTTGCCGTTCGAGCGGGTAATCCGGTCACTCGACACAATCATCGAATAGCGCGGCAAGCCGGAATCCATTCGATGCGACAACGGTCCTGAATACATCAGCGCAGTGACCTTGGCATGGGCCGCCAAACGCGGTGTCCGCATCGATTTCATCCAGCCCGGCCAGCCCCAACAGAATGCCTACGTTGAACGCTACAACAGGACAGTTCGTTACGACTGGCTCGCCCATCACTTGTTCGAGACGCTCGACGAAATCCAGGAATTTGCCACCAGCTGACTGTGGACCTACGAGCACGACCAGCCCGACATGGCGCTTGGTGGTATTACACTAAAACAAAAACTGGCGCTCGCCGCTTAACCTCTACTTTTAGCGTGCTCTAAAAATGCGGGAATTACCGTGCCGTCAGCAAGGCATCCATCTCTACGAACTTGGAGCGCCTTTTCTAGAAGATAGCGTTGCCTATGCCGTGCTCGCGGCACACCGCCGGCACTGGGCTGTCGGCCTAGGCTTGCTTAGAATTGCGATGATTTGGTTGTCGATAAAGCGCGAGGTCTTCATGCAGAGCTTTCTATCTTAAGTAGAAAGTTCTACTTTTGGCCGCACTCTATTTATAGGGAATCACCCCGACACCCTTAGGGTACCCCTTTCAGTTCATAGGTATGGCGTAGCTATTTTGTACAACACCCTACCGGTATCCCTTACCCGGCGCACGAGGATGAGTTGCCAAGTTGTAGAGCCCCGTGCAGCCAAGCTATGCAAGGTGCTTCAGCTACTTAGGCAGCACTTCCGATAATGCGCACTCAAGCCGCCTCTACCAACCGCACCCAGTCTAAGCTTTCATCCCTGCCCGCCGTGCCGAAGCCCAGCAAGACTAGAGATTCGACTTCTTTTAAAATTCGGCAGAAAGCAAACTGGACCGATACGGTCGAGTACACTTGGAAAATTGTAACTTTCCGTTCGGCCATGCAAACGACAATCCCAACACCACAGCTACTTACACAACCGCCACTCCCCGCACCAACGGGAGCAGGAGCGCAGCTACCGAAACTGGTATCGATGCCTGTAGGTACATTGAGCATTACCCTGGCACCGCAGTCGTCCGTCCACACGCCACTTTCAGAGACTCCGGCAGTTTGGGTAGGTGTCGCAACCCTGATTGGCGTAGTTGCCACCATCGCTTTCGGTTGGAGCAAGATGAAGAAAGAGCTCGCCTTTTCAGCAGCACAATCAACTATGGAGCGCAATCAGTCGCGTGATCAAGCGAACCTTGACCGCCAACATGCAACTGATCAAGCTCATCAAGAGCGAATAACAAAAGCTCGGCGCGAAGTGTATCTGGAGCTCATTAGCGAAATGACAAAGGCCCAGTTTGCCATTAGCCAGTTCCCAACTCAAGACATTCAGAAACTTGAAATTCAAGCCGGTTTCGGTGGACTGGCTACCGCAACATCGAAAATTAGCATTCTTGGTGAAATGATAACGGTTGCCAAAAGTCGAGAACTGTTGTCAGCCATTAACGAGTCTATGATGCGAATGCTCGTATTTTTACTGCCTATGGAGGAGCAAAGAGCAATTCAACGCGGAATTCAGAAAAAGATTGATATGCATAGAGAGGAATTATTTCGTCTTGCTACAGAGTTGAGGATCAAAAGAGGTCATTACAGTGTCGAAGCACATGACATGAACCGCGAATATGATGCACGTGAGGCTTTAGTAGCGCAGCACGAACAAGAAATTGAAGAAGCTAAACTAGTATTTAACAAGGCGTACGGCGTATACTCCGACGCATTACTTGAAGAGACAATTGCAATCAGTGCAAAGGTAGATGAACTCGTCGTCGCGATCCGGGAAGAACTTGGTCTAATCACGTCAATGTCCGAATTGCGAGCTAGTAGTAACGCTATGTACGCGTCGGCACGTACTGCCATCAAGAGACTGCGCAAAGAAACTGAAGAGTAAACGGCGCATTGCATACTGACTCCACCGCAAACCTTGTTTCCGTGTTTATTTTTTAATATTATAGGCCAGAGAATATCTCCTACGCTCCGAATCGTTTTGCTAAGTGCTTCAAGTGCAGCAGGTAGCGACCACTGTCACGTGGCAGATTCGCCACGCTGGCAGGATCGGTAAGAAAGCCCGCTAACACCTTTTCATATAACAGCAAACTTCCCGCATAGCGATGCTGGCGCATGGGTGCAGACGAATTTAAGTGCTTGATTGCAAAATAGTCGGCCAGCAGATCGCCTTGGGCCTCCATGTTGTAATCAGAAAGCTTTTTGCCCGGTGCCAGATCATAGCCGTATGACAGCCCTACCCGCACCGCACCCCGAAGGCGCACTGCGTATCCAAGCTGAAATTGCCATACATGCGCTAATTCGTGAATGAACCAATGCTGGCCCGCAGGACTGGCATGCGAATAATCCTCAAGGAAACAGGAGCGATGGAAGTACATGCTGCCGTTAGGAGTCATGCAGCAGTTACGGGGTTGAAAGGGAATGTAGCGGCGGGCATGAATGCGCACGCGCTTGTAGTCGATCGCGTCGCGGAAAAGCAGCCATGCCAGCGCGATTTCATCCTTGGTCAGCGGGCGAGCCTTACTCTGCATCGCCTTCTGCCGTCATGCCGTTATCCATTAAGTACTCTTCCTTTACTTAAAACACCTTCTAGATTCTCTGGGTACTCTTCTAAGAGCTGTTGCCCTAAAAGACGAGAAAACAAAAGCATTTCGACAATTGCAAAAGCAATCATCGCAATAGAAAGATTTGCACCAAGTAGCTTACCAACGGGTGTCGACGGAAGAAGATAGATCAATGTAAGACTACCAATTGCAGATGCCATCAAAAGAAAACTTCCTGCAATTTCTCGTGCATGATACTCAGAAACGACTCGCTTCAAATACTGGACAATTAAGCCATCGAATTCCTCTTCGATGCGAATGATTCCCCATGGTAGCTCACCAAATTTCAATTCTCCCGTCTCCAAAAATTCTATTCCGATCTGTGTCTTCGACTCCATGAGTTCGCGGATCTGACCCTGATCAGGAAGGCACCAATCGTCGTTCGTTAAATACAGCATAGGAAGAACGAACTCGTTAACGAGTTGCTGAACGGGAGCTAATTCGCTTGACTTATGATCGGTATACAGTTTATCAAGTAGCGCCCGGATTCTTTCAACACGTTTCCAATAAGCTTCACCCAATCCTCGCACGTAATTCACTGCCAATAGAGTGGCCAGCGAGACACAAATAGAAAATATTAAGAATGATCCTTGAAATGCACGGAATGCCGCATTAAAAATCCGGTCAAGCGATTCTGATTGAATAATATATATATTCAGCAATATTAGAGCAACGAAAACGATGGCAATTCGAAGACTCGAATGTGTCAAAGATGTCAATCTATTGATAAACAAGCAGATTTTTTTCATTGTATCGATAGATAATTGGAGGTCCACTCTACGCAAGGGTGAAACGCATAGTTGTTAATTGTACTGGCGCTCTTACTCAACTTCACTCTGTCGAAATGCGTGGCGACCCATGCGTTGTAACCTACTTCTTGCGAACAGTACTGAGGTGTGCCAGCGTTTAATGACCTGTTAGTGTCTATCCGGGGTACCAAGCTCGAGTGAAACTTGCAAATCTTCTAGAACACGCGCCGATGCATCGACGATGTCTTGGCTCACTGCAGGCTCAGCCCCATGAATGATTGAGTTCCGCAAAGTGATCAGCTCCCGCAGACGATGGAAGAGATCCTTCCTAATACGCTCTGCTCTAAAAAGGAATTCAGCGAGGCGGGCATTGGACATGCGTCGAGGCGCTCTTGACTGATACGAAATCGATGTCGTTTCTTGGTAAGGCTGCCCTGCGGCTAACAAGAGCGCCTCAATGCGATTGTAATTTCTCAGGAACTCTTCAAGGCTCCCTCGCCGCTGCGCCGAACTAGTCCGATCAACCTGATCCTGAAGCCAACGGCTCTCAATCTCTATTCGATTCGGATAGATAACGTCGAACACAAAATAAGCAATTGCAAGCAGCGTTGTAACGAATGCAGATTGCCCCACGTTGATGAAAAGTGCATTCCGCCCATCAGCACCAAGAATCGCCTCATAGGAGATTGCCAAGTTCGACACGAAAAGAGTAACGCCAGCCAATGCAGTAATGAACAAAAGAAGTATGAAGTAGCGCTGTTTAAGCGATTCAACGGCTTGCGCCAGCGTTTCGTCCTCTGAGGCTTCTCTGCTAAGTTCATTTCGAAAGAAAATAAAGCCGGTAAGTGTAAGACCATAGATGCCTGCGACAACCTGCGCACTCGTCGAGAATAAATACAAGACTTGGTTCTCGTTTAGCTTCAACGCGTATCCGCAGAGCGCAGCGGTCGCACTAACGATAGACAGGAAAGTAAAGAGCGCGCTAAAGAGAAAAACGACGGTACGAGTAGCCCAGAAACGCTTCACATGACCCCAAATTTTTTATAGCGGTAAAATGCCAGATTAACATGAATTCGCGTTGGACAACAGAAGCTAAACAAGGCGCCTGGTTAAACGCAGAGGCAGCCCGTTTGAGCCCCTTGCCTGTGGATTGCTGGTGTGCAGACCGTTACTAATGCACCATCTCGTGCATAAACCAGTGGATCGCGGGCGGATCGCCGCGTGCGTAGTCGGGGAGAAAACAGGAATGGTGAAAATACATGCTGCCGTTGGGCGTCATGCAGCAGTCCCGTGGCTGGAACGGCATGTAGCGGCGGTTATGGATCCGCACGCGGGTGACATCGATGGCGTCGCCGAACAGCAGCGACGCCAATCTGATTTCACCTTCGCTCAGGGGGCGAAAGGACGAGCGCACGATGTGTCGCCCGCCGCCGGTCAGCTGGCGCGCAGCGCCGCGGCGGCTTTGGCCAGCGCGGTGATGTGGGCCCAGTCGCCGGCCTCGATCGCGTCCTTCGGCGTGAGCCACGAACCGCCCACGCAGGCGACGTTCTTGCAGGCCAGGAAGGCCGGTGCAGTCTCGATCGTGATGCCGCCGGTCGGGCAGAACGTCATGTCCGACAGCGGGCCGCGGATCGCATTGAGCATGCCCACGCCGCCTGCCTGCATGGCCGGGAACAGCTTGACCTGGCGGAAGCCCGCTTCGCGCGCGGCCATCACTTCGGAGGGCGTCATCACGCCCGGCAGCAGCGGCAGGCCGCTCGATTTGGCGGCGGCGATCAGCGCTGGCGTCAGGCCCGGCGAGACGCCGAACACGGCGCCGGCGTCGCGCGAGGCGACGAATTCTTCGGGGGACGTCAGGGTGCCGACGCCGACGATGGCGCCTTCGACTTCGCTCATGGCGCGGATCGCGCCCAGGCCGTGCTCCGTGCGCAGTGTGACTTCGAGCACGCGGATGCCGCCGGCGACGAGCGCCCTGGCCAATGGCACGGCGTGCGCCGGATCGTCGATGGCGATGACAGGGATCACGCTCGCCGAGCGCATAATTTCAAGTAAGGTCATTTCTGCGTCCTAAAGAGAAAGTCTTCGTCTGAACCCGGCACGACCTCATTGGCGTCCAGGCCTTCGTGCAGCGGCACGATGGTGGGGATCGGCGACGGCAGCGGGAACGTCGCCGCGCCCTGCTCCGCGGCGCTGATCGAGGCGCGGAACATCGTAAACAGTTCGCGGCCCATGCCGATGTGGCTTTTGCTCAGGTCGGTCGTGGCCTGCTTGCGCGCGGCCCATTCTTCGGCCGGCACCAGCGCCTGCAGCGTACCGGTGGTGGCGTCGACGCGGATAATGTCGCCGTCGCGCACGAGGCCCAGCGGGCCGCCGGCCAGGATTTCTGGCGACACGTGGATCGCCGCCGGCACCTTGCCCGACGCGCCCGACATGCGGCCGTCAGTGACCATCGCCACCTTGAAGCCGGCATCCTGCAAGTTCGACAGGGCTGGCGTCAGCGCGTGCAGTTCCGGCATGCCGTTGGCGCGCGGCCCCTGGAAGCGTACCACCGCCACGAAATCGCGATTGAGCTGGCCGGCCTTGTAGGCGCCCATGAAGTCTTCCTGCGAATCGAACGTGATCGCCGGTGCTTCGATCACGTGGTAGTCGTGCTTGACGGCCGAGATCTTCATCACGGCGCGGCCCAGGTTACCCTGCACCAGCACCATGCCGCCGTTGGGGCTGAACGGGTTCGATGCAGGGCGCAGCACGGTTTCGTCGCCGCTCTGCAGTGGCGTGTCGCGCCAGATGGTCTTGCCATCTTCGCCCAAGAACGGCTCCTTGCAGTGGGCGCGCAGGCCGTGGCCCAGCACCGTGTTGACGTCTTCGTGCGCCAGGCCAGCGTCCAGCAGTTCGCGGATGATGAAGCCCGGGCCGCCGGCAGCCTGGAAGTGGTTCACGTCGGCTTCGCCGTTCGGGTAGATGCGTGTGAGCAGCGGCACGACTTTCGACAGCTGGTCGAAGTCGTCCCAGTCGATCACGATGCCGGCCGCGCGCGCGATTGCCACCAGGTGCAGCGTATGGTTGGTGGAACCGCCCGTCGCGTGCAGTGCGGCGATGGCGTTGACGATGCATTTCTCGTCGACGATGCGGCCGATCGGCATATAGGTGCCGCCCTGCTGCGAGATCGCCACTGCCTGGCGCGCTGCGCTTTTGGTCAGCGCGTCGCGCAGTTCGGTGCCCGGCGTGATGAACGCGGCGCCCGGCAGGTGCAGGCCCATGACTTCCATCAGCATCTGGTTGCTGTTGGCGGTGCCGTAGAAGGTACAGGTGCCGGCGTCGTGGTACGACGCGGCTTCGCATTCCATCAGTTCTTCGCGCGTGGCCTTGCCCTGCGCGTAGAGCTGGCGTACGCGCGCTTTCTCTTTGTTCGACAGACCCGACGTCATCGGGCCGCCCGGCACGAAGATGCCCGGAATGTGGCCGAAGTGCAGCGCGCCGATCAGGAGGCCCGGCACGATCTTGTCGCAGATGCCCAGGTACAGGCTGGCGTCGAACATATTGTGCGACAGGCCGACAGCGGTGGCCATGGCGATGGTGTCGCGCGAGAACAGCGACAGTTCCATGCCCGGCTGGCCCTGCGTGACGCCATCGCACATGGCGGGTACGCCGCCGGCAAACTGGGCCACGGCGCCGATCTCGCGCACGGCGTCCTTGATGATCTTTGGATAGCTCTCGAACGGCTGGTGCGCCGACAGCATGTCGTTGTAGGAAGAAACGATGGCCACCGACGGCTGCTTGACTTCACGTAGCTTCAGTTTGTCGTTGGCCGGGAACGCGGCGAACCCGTGGGCGAGGTTCGTGCACGACAGCGCGCCGCGCTGCACGCCCTGGATACGGGCGGCCTCGAGGTGCGCTAGATAGGCGGCGCGCGAGGGGCCGCTGCGCTGGATGATGCGGTTGGTAACCTGTTCGACTACGGGGTGGAGCGCCATGTTCGTTCCTTCCTGAATTTAGTATCTGAAATTTTACTACAATTTGGGTCGCTGCGCTCTTCCACAACTCCCGATGCTGTAGGGATGAGCGTGACGGCGCGTGCCAAAAAGCGCCGGTCGTTGGCATCGTGGCGGCGCACACGCGCTTTTATGTAGTGAATTTACGCGCAGATAATTGTATTATTCGATAATCTGTTAACGACAACATTGTGCCACGCACCCCGGACCCCATGCGCCAGCCATCCTTGACCAGTACCGCCAGCTTCCAGGCCCTTGCCCAGCACGCCGACATCGCCACCACGTGGCAGATGCGTGATCTGTTTGCCGCCGACCCGCAGCGCTTCGAGCGATTCAGCGATGAGGCGGCAGGCCTGTTCCTAGACTATTCAAAAAATCGCCTCGACGGGCGCACGCTTGAACTGCTGATGCAGCTGGCGCGCGAACGCGGTGTCGAAGCGCGGCGCGATGCGATGTTCCTCGGCGCGCGCATCAACAACACCGAAGGCCGCGCCGTGCTGCACACCGCCCTGCGCGCCCCGCGCGGCGCGTCGCACGTCGTCGACGGCGTGGACATCAACGCCGACACCCATGCGGTGCTCGATCGCATCAAGACCTTCACCGACGCAGTGCGCAGCGGCGAATGGCTGGGCCACACCGGCAAACCGATCACGGACATCGTCAACATCGGCATCGGCGGCTCGGACCTGGGCCCGAAGATGGTCGTGCTGGCCCTGCGCCACTACGCGCATCCGCGCCTGCGCATGCACTTCGTCTCGAACGTCGACGGCCATGACATGGACGCCGCCCTGGGCCAGGTCGATCCCGAAACGACGCTCTTCATCGTCGCGTCCAAGACCTTCACCACCACCGAGACGATGATGAACGCGCAGACCGCGCGCCGCTGGTTCCTGGCGCACGCGCCGGAAGAGGCACTGGCGAAGCACTTCGTCGCCGCATCGACCAATCTTGATGCGATCAAAGCCTTCGGCATCGACCCGGCCAATATGTTCCCGTTCTGGGACTGGGTTGGCGGGCGCTATTCAGTATGGTCGGCGATCGGCCTGCCGGTCGCGCTGGCCGTGGGCTTTGGCTACTTCAAGGACTTCCTGGCCGGCGCCCACGAACTGGATGAACACTTCCGCAGCGCGCCGCTCGAACAGAACCTGCCGGCGCTACTGGGCCTGATCGGCTTCTGGAACCGCCAGTTCCTCGAGTGCAGCTCGGTCTCGATCGCGCCGTACCACCAGGATCTGAACCGCTTCCCGGCCTATCTGCAGCAGCTCGACATGGAAAGCAACGGCAAGCGCGTCACGCGCGACGGCCAGCCCGTCGACACGCCAACCTGCCCGGCGATCTGGGGCGAGTGCGGCACCAACGGCCAGCACGCCTACTTCCAGCTGCTGCACCAGGGCACCGACGTGACGCCGATGGACTTCATCGCGGCCCTGCGTCCGGCGCACGAGATGGACCACCACCACACTGCCCTGCTGGCAAACTGCTTCGCGCAGTCGGAAGCCTTCATGAAGGGCAAGACGGCGGACGAAGTGCGCGCCGACCTGATGGCGCAAGGCTTGCCGGCGGACGAGGTCGAGCGCCTTACGCCGCACAAGACCTTCCCCGGCAACCGCCCGAGCAACACGATCCTGATGGAGCGCCTGACGCCCACCACGCTGGGCGCCCTGATCGCGCTGTACGAGCACAAGACGTTCGTCCAGGGCGTGCTGTGGGACGTGAACAGCTTTGACCAGTGGGGCGTCGAGCTGGGTAAAGTATTGGCCAAGAAGATCGAGGCCGAACTGGCGGGCGAGCCGGCACCAAGCGGGCATGACAGCTCCACCAACGGCTTGATCGCGCGCGCGAAAGCCGCCGTCTGATCCCGAACCTTTGATTCCGAAACTATGACAACCGAAAAATTTGAAGTGGTCCACGATGCGCCGATGCTGGTGGGAGAATCGGCGATCTGGCACGAAGTCGAATCGGCCCTGTACTGGGTCGATATCGAAGGATTGACCGTCAACCGCCTGCACGCGGCCAGCGGCAAATTCAGCTCGTGGAAGATGGGCTCGAACCCGTCAGCGCTGGCAATCGACGAAAACAATTTTCTGGTCGTGGCCACGCGCGACAAGCTGCTACGCCTGAATACGACCGACGGTACGGAAACCCCGATCGCCGATGCACCCTACGATACGTCCAAGGTGCGCTTCAACGACGGCCGCGTCGACCCGGCGGGCCGCTTCTGGATCGGCACCATGTACGAGCCGCGCGACCAGCCGGCTGCCGAAATGTACGTGCTCGCACGCGACAATCTGCGCTGCGCCTGGCGCGGCGGCATGACCAATTCGAACGGCCTGGCCTGGAGCCTGGATGGCCGCACGATGTTCCATGCCGACACCACCTCGCACCGCATCGACTGCTACGATTTCGACGTGGCCACCGGTGAGCACAGCAACCGCCGTACGATCCTCACCTTCCCGAGTGATAAAACGGCGCCGGATTACGGCGGCCGGCCCGATGGCGCAACGATGGACGCCGAGGGTATGTACTGGGTTGCGATGTTCGAAGGCGGGCGCGTGCTGCGCATCTCGCCAACGGGCGAGATCCTGCGCGAGATTAAGCTGCCGGTGCGCTGCCCGACATCGGTCTGCTTCGGCGGACCCGACCTGCGCACGCTGTACATTACCAGCGCCAGCCAGGGCCGGTCGAGCGAAGAGAAAGCGCAGCATCCGCACACCGGCAAGGTGCTGTCGGTGCGGCTCGATGTGGCGGGCCGCGAAGAGCCCGAGTACGCGATCTGAACCCGGGCGCGATCTGAAGCCCGGGTCGCGCTGACCCGGGCCCGCACCTGCTTACCAGGTGTACCCGGCCTTCACATAGAAGTAGCGGCCATTGAAGCCGTTCGGCGCCCACACGCTGTATGGCTGGGTACCGTTGACGTTCAGGTTGGCCCGCGACGTGACCTGCGCAGGATAGCGGTTGGTCACGTTGTCGATGCCGGCCGTCAGGCGCCACTGGTTCAGGCGCACGCTTGCTGCCAGATCGAGCACCCACTGCGGATCGTAGTTCTGGTCCAGCGCCGGATCGTTCTGCGGCACCGTGAATTCACCGTAACGCGTCACCACCGCGCGGCCATTCCACGCACCCTGCGTAAAGTCACCCGTCAGGCCGAGCTTGTCCTTCGGCGAACCCACCGTCAGGCGGTTGATGCTCTGGCGATCCACCAGCGACAGTCCCTGCCCCGACAGCACGGCCGGCGACGCCGCCACACCCTGCACCTCGTTGTCGTTATGGTTGTAGGCCAGCGTCAGGTCGGCGCGCGCGCCCTGCGCGAAGTTCAGGCGGTAGGTGCTGACCACGTCCACACCCTTGGTACGCGTGTCGACCGCATTGGTGAAGTAGCGCGCCGCGCCGACGAACACGCCCTGGGCCGCGAGCGCGCGTGACAGCGCGGGCGCATTGGCCAGCTGCAGGTTCGACGAGAACACGATGCGATCGTCGATATCGATGCGGTACAGGTCGACCGTCGTGGTCCAGTTGCGCGTTGGCTGCCACTGCGCGCCGATGCTCAGGTTGCGCGCCTTTTCGGCCTTGAGCGGCTGCGCGCCCAGCGCACGGGCGGCGGTGCTGCCGACCGGGAACGTGCCCGTTTCCACCAGCGCGCTGGTGCCGTTTACGAGCAGCGTGTTGGTGGTGGTGATCGTGTAGAACGACTGCGCCAGCGACGGCGCGCGGAAACCGTTCGATGCCGTACCGCGCAGCGCGAAGGCTGGCGTGAACGCATAGCGCGCCGATGCCTTGGCCGAGTTCGTGCTGCCGAAATCGCTGTAGCGTTCATGGCGCAGCGCCAAGGCGCCCGACAATGCGCTCGTGATGTCGCCTTCCAGATTCAGGTACACCGATTTGTTGTTGCGGCTGTTTTCGCCTGCATTTTCGGGCCGGAAGCCCGAATAGCCCTGGGCGCCGGAACCGAAGTATGAACCGGCTTCGCCCGCGCCGATTTCGTAGGATTCATGGCGCGCTTCCAGGCCCAGGGCCACCGTCAGCGGACCGCTCATGAACGACACGGGAATCTCGCGCGCCACGTCCAGGTTGGCCAGGCTTTGCTTCGAGGTCAGTTCGCCCGCATAGAAGCTGGTCGGGCTGGCCGCGCCCAGGCTGTAGTTGACCGTGTCGTTCACGTCGAGCGTGAAGCGGTTGCGGCCATGGTTCAGGCTCGCATCCCAGCGCCAGCCGGCGGCCACGCCGCGCAGGCCCGTCACGATCGAGGCATCGGTCGAGGTGCTGCCCAGCAGTGGCTGGAAGCCTTCCGGATACAGCGGGGAGCGCAGCGTGGTGCGGCTGTTGTCGGTGAACGCGGTGCGGAAAGTCGCCGCCGACGAGGTGTCACGCTCGCCGTAGCTCGCAAAGGCGTACCAGTCGACGTCGTCGTTGATGCGCACTTCGCTGTTGACGAACAGCGTGCGCGGACGGCTGTCCGGGTCACCGTAACGCTGGGTGGTCAAGCCCTGGCGTGGGCCAGCGGACGGGCGCGGGTCGGCGAACGAGCGGTTGGTGGCGTTGCGCTCGGCCGCTTCGACGGCGATGCGCACCCAGCCATCCTGGCCCAGGTTGAAGCCCGCCGAGCCGCGCACGGTGCCCTGCTCGCCGTCGCCGGCGTCATACTGGCCGTACACCACCTCCGCTTCGCCGCCCTTGGCGCCGCGCTTCAAGATGATGTTGACCACGCCGGCAATGGCGTCCGAGCCGTATTGGGCCGCAGCGCCGTCACGCAGCACTTCGATGCGCTCGATCGCCGCCAGCGGAATCGCATTCAGGTCGACCGGGGCCGAGCCGCGGCCCAGGGTGCCGTTGACGTTGACGACGGCCGACGTGTGGCGGCGCTTGCCGTTGACCAGCACCAGCGTCTGGTCGGGCGACAGGCCGCGCAGCTGCGCCGGACGCACCGCGTCGCTGGCGTCAGCACCGCTCGGGCGCGGGAAATTCATCGATGGCAGCAGGCGCGACAGCACGGTGGCCAGCTCGCCCGAGCCGGTGCTGAGCAGTTCCTTGTTGCCGATGACGTCGACGGGCGACTCCGAATCCAGCGTGCGGCGGTTCAGTGAACGGGTGCCGGTGACGACGATCGTCTGCACGTCCTGGGCGGCGGGCGCCGGTGGCGGCGTCTCTTGGGCCAGCGCGGCGGTCGGGGCCAGGGTCGCGATCAGGCTCAGGATCAGGACCGCGCGATGCGGATTGGCGTGATGGTGCTTGCAGCTCATGGGGGCTTCTCTTCTTCTGGTCGGTGACGGCGGTACCTCGACCGCCGAAGGGACGCGAAGCTTAACAGGCCTCCAATTGCCTTGCCAATACCGATTTTGCCTATGCTTATATCCGGAAACGGCAGATGGAAACAACCCCCTCGCTCAGCCCATCATCCGGGCCGAATCGTAGCCGATGCGCACCGCACCCCAGTGCTTCCCGTCGAGTACGATCGGCATCGACAGATCGTTGATCACCTCACCGGTATCGCGCAGATAGGTCTGCAGCAGGAACGGCTCGCGGTTCTTTGCCAGCCGGATGCCCACCGGATCGTCGAAGATCCGCTTGTTGCGGCAATACACCAGGTCGTGCGCGCGCTGCCCGTTGGGCGGGCGCGAAAACTTGGTGTTGTGGGTCGGCGCAAAACCGCGGTTGTCCACGGCCAGCGCATAGGCGGCGCCCGGCAAATCGGTCAGCACGCGGTCGAACAGGATTTGCAGGTCGCGCTCGACGATGCGGTCGTAGGACGTGGTAAAGCGCGGCGGATCGGACTGCGCGATCGGCTGGTAGCTCTGATCGAATACGTTGGCGCCGCCCGCGGCATGCCGCTTCAGGCAGGCCAGCACCTCTTCGCGCAGCACAGTGGTCGCATCGACCAGCGCATCGAACGGCGTACCGCCGGTGCGGAAACCCGCCAGCACGCCCTGCAGATCCTCGGTTGCCAGCCGCACCTCATCGACCCGGCGCGACGCATCCTGCATCGTTGCCGCCGCCCCGGACGCATTGCTCGCCACCTCGCCGACGCGCGCCCCGATCTGCTGATTGACGCCGTCGAGCGATTGCATCGCCAGCGCCATCTGGTCCACGGTCGCGGTCATGCGCTCAAAATCCGCCACGAACGTCGTCAGGTGGCTCGCCGCGCTGCCGGCTTCGCGCGCCGAGACGTTCACACCTTCGAGGATATCGGCGGTCGCGCTGGAGGTCGATGCCACCAGTCCGCGCATTGCGCTGCTGGCAGTCGCGATCTTGACGGCTTCGGCGTTGACCACCTGCGACAGGCGCCGCACTTCGGACGCCACCACGGCAAACCCGCGCCCGGCCGGGCCGGCGCGCGCCGCTTCGATCGCGGCATTGATCGCCAGCAGATTGGTCTGGTTGGCGACGTTTTCGATGACGGTGCCGAATTCGCCGATCTCGTGCAGGTGCCCGACCAGTTGCGAGACGGTGTCCGAAAAACCGTGCACCTGCGCCTCGATGGTGCGCATGCGCGCTTCGAGGCGCGTCAGTTCATCCATCGATTCGCGCGCCGTATGCAGGTTGCGCGCGGCCGTGTCGGCGATGCGCAGCGTACCGGCATTGACGTCGGCCGACAGCTCGGTGACTTCGCGCGCGGCAGCGGCCAGCGCGCCGGCCGCCTGGTGCTGGCTCGCGGCCTGGGCCTGTGCCTGATCGACTTCCTTGCGCAGGCGCGCGGCGTTGATCGCCGTGCGGATACTGCCATCGCGCGCCTTGACCACCAGCGCGCGCATGCTGCCGCCCACGGCCCGGCCACCGAACGGCGACAGTGCCTGTCCCACACTTTGCATCCAACCCATCATGTCTCCCTCGTCCACAGCTCGAACGGCTGCGGTATTTACGTGTGGAAACTATAGTCCCATTCGGTGGAACTGTCATTCATCATGGATGCCGGTGGGCTGATTGTCTGCGCGGCGCGACAACTGCGCGAGCCAGGTGCGGATGTCCGAGGTCGGGATACCGCGCTGCACGTTGTAGGTATTCTGTTTGCTCCAGGCCAGCCCGTCCCCGCGCGCGAAGGCCAGGCGGTAGCGTGCCTTCGTGTCGTCCGGCTGTGCGGCGAGACCGGCCCGCAGCGCTTCCTGCGTCAGCAAGGTACGTTCGACGCTGCGCCCCGTCACCTGCCCGACGATGTCCGCCAGCTGCCCGTACGAGACGGTGTCGCTGGCCAGATACACGACCTGGTTCGCGATGCGGGGCATCTCGAACAGAATCGCGGCGGTACACCGGCCGATGTCATCGGGCGTGGTGACCGTCACCTGCGTGGCCCAGCTACCCAGGCCGCGCACGATGCTGGCATCCAGGTCGACGATGCCAGCCGTCTTCTCGAACAGGAAACTGGTGAACATGCCGGTCGAGATGATGATCCACTCGGTCCGGTCCTGCCCGCGCAGCATGCCGCGCACGTCGAACTGCTCGTCGAAGACCGGCTGGCCACTGCCCTTGCCGACGATGTCGTAATCGACCCCGAACTGCCATGGGATATGCCGGCGCACGCCGGCAGCCAGCACCGCCCGGGTCAGCCTCAGCTGGGTGCCCGGGCCGGCGACGAAGCCGGTACAGTTGATGACGGTGTCGAACGGGCGCAGCAAGGCGATGAGATCCTCTTCGCTGCGCTCTGCCAGGTGGAACGGCACCAGGGAGACATCCAGCGCGCGCAATGCAGCGTGATCCTGCTGCTGCTGCGGGGTCGGCGCGGTGATCGAGCGGGGCGTCACCAGAACGGCCAGCGCGCGCCCCGCAGCCTTCTGGCGCGGCGCCAGATGGCGCAGGATGGCCATGCCGAGTTCACCGGCGCCCAGCACCAGCGTGTGACGGGCATTGTCTGGATTGTCGTGGTTTGTCATGTGAGTTCCTGTCTTGGTCAATGGCGTGAAGTATGGTCACCCGCCCTTCTGCGCGTAAGCCTGCCCGTCGGCATTTCAGAATTGCGATGGGTGGGATAATCGACGGATCAGGCAGATCAGCGAGGCAGGATCGATGGACAAGTTACGGGCAATGCAGATTTTTTCGCGCGTTGTCGAAGCACGCAGTTTTGCCGGCGCCGCCAACATCCTGGCCGTGCCGCGTTCGACAATCAGCCGCGCGATCCAGGAACTCGAGGCATCCCTGGGCGTGCGCCTGCTGCAGCGTACGACGCGCACCCTGCACGTCACGCCCAACGGCAGCCTGTATTACGACCATTGCCAGCGCATCCTGAGCGCCATCGAAGGGGTCGAGTCAACCCTGTCCGACAGCACGGTTGCACCGCGCGGACTGCTGCGCGTCGACATGACATCGTCGTTCGCACGGGCCGTCGTGCTGCCGGTGCTGCGCGAATTCCAGGACCGGTATCCGGCCATCGACCTGACGCTGACGCTGGGCGACCGCCCGGTCGAACTGGTGCAGGAAGGCGTCGATTGCGTGGTGCGGGCCGGCACGCCGGCGTCATCGGCACTGCTGGTGGCGCGCCATCTGGGCAGCTTCGACTGGATCACCTGCGCCTCGCCCGATTACCTGGCGCGCCGCGGCACGCCGCACTCGCTCGATGCGCTCGACGCGTATGACATCGTCGGCTACCAGTCCGCCGCCACTGGTCGCGCGACCGACTGGCGCTTCACGGTCGATGGCGCCGAACGCACGATTGCGAGCGGCACCCGGCTCATCGTCAATGACACCGACGCTTATCTGGGCTGCGGTCTCGAAGGGCTGGGGCTGATCCGGGTCGCCAGCTATGTGGCGTTGCCGCACCTGAAAGCCGGCCGCCTGGTGCGCATCCTGCCGGCTGTCCAGGGGCCGCCCGTTCCGCTGTCGCTGATCTATCCGCAGGACCGGCATCTGGCGTCGACCGTGCGCGCGTTCGCCGACTGGCTGGGCCAGCAGGTGCATGCGCAGCAAAGTACCTGGCAGGTATTCCTGCCCCGCGGGTGACACGCCTGCCTGCGCTGCGCGCGCGGCGAATATGGCACCATAGGTCGTCAAAGGGCGCGAACGTAGTAGATTTTCTTGATACCGAATAAATTATGTAGTAAATTTACAAAACCCTTTTACTGACGCAGATCCGACCCATTATGGCGATTCCCGATTTCGACCTCGTATTCTTTGGCGGCAGTGGCGACCTTGCGATGCGCAAGCTGTTGCCTGCCATGTTCGCGCGCGACGTGGCCGGCGACCTGCCGGCCAGCGCCCGCATCATCTGCGTCGGGCGCGACGACGCCACGCAGGAAGAATTCCTGCACATGGTCGAGACCAACTCGAAGCCGCACATCAAGGAAGCGCCGTCTAGCGCCAACTGGGACAAGTTCCTCGGCCGCATCACCTATGTGGCGCTGAACGCCACCGATGCGAGCACCTTCGGCGACCTGGTCGCCGCCCTGCGCGCCGACGAGTCGCTCACACGCGTGTACTACCTGGCCACGCCGCCGCAGATCTTCGCCAAGATCTGCGACAACCTGGCCGCCACGGGCCTGGCCACGCCCAATTCGCGCGTGGTGCTCGAAAAACCGCTGGGCCGCGACCTGGCCTCGGCCAAGCAGATCAATCTGGACGTGGGCAAGGTGTTCGCCGAATCGCAGATCTACCGGATCGACCACTACCTGGGCAAGGAGACCGTGCAGAACCTGCTGGCCCTGCGCTTCGGGAACATCCTGTTCGAGCCGCTGTGGCGCCGCGAATGGATTTCGGACGTGCAGATCACCATCGCCGAGAAGATCGGCGTGGGCAACCGCATGGGCTACTACGACAATTCGGGCGCGCTGCGCGACATGCTGCAGAACCACCTGCTGCAACTGCTGTGTATCGTGGCGATGGAGCCGCCGGCCTCGATCGCGCCGGACGCCGTGCGCGACGCCAAGCTGCAGGTGCTGCGCTCACTGAAGCGTTTCACGCCGACCACGCTGACGCACAATATCGTGCGCGGCCAGTACCGCTCGGGCTACATCGATGGCCAGCCGGTGCCCGGCTACCGCGACGAACCGGATGCGCCAAAGAGTTCGCGCACCGAGACCTTCGTGGCGATGAAGGCCGAAATCGACACCTGGCGCTGGGCCGGCGTGCCGTTCTATCTGCGCACCGGCAAGCGCATGTCCGACCGTCTGGCCGAAATCGTCGTGCGCTTCAAGCCGATCCCGCATTCGATCTTCAATCAGCCGACGTCGAGCTTCCAGCCCAACAGCCTCGTGATCCGCCTGCAGCCCGACGAAGGGCTGTCGATGAACCTGATGGCCAAGACGCCGGGCGACTCGATGCGCCTGAAACAGGCCGAACTCGAACTGGATTTCCGCGAGCAGTTCACGTCGCCGCGCATGGAAGCGTACGAGCGCCTGCTGCTCGACGTGCTGCGCGGCCAGCTGACGCTGTTCATGCGCGGCGACGAGCTGGAAGCGGCGTGGGAATGGGTCGAACCGATCCTGGAACACTGGGAACAGGACGACACCTCGCCCGCCCCGTACACGTCCGGCACCTGGGGGCCGGCCGCGGCCAGTGCCCTGATCGGGCGCGACGGCTTGCAGTGGCGCGAAGAATCGCTGCCCGAAGACTAAGGCTCACCCATGCTGCTCGACTCGATCCGCACCCAGCTCGACACGCTCTCCAAATCGGAGCGCAAGGTGGCGCTCGCGGTGCTGGCCGCGCCGTCAGGCACCGTGAGCCAGAACATCACGGCGCTCGCGCGCAACGCGGGCGTGTCGGAACCGACCGTCGTGCGCTTTTGCCGCACGCTCGGCTACGACGGCTGGCACGAGTTCAAGCTGAAGCTGGCGCAAGGCCTGGCGCTGGCCCTGCCCGGCGCCAATGAGGCGCCGCACCAGGACGACCTGGCGTCGGACCTGATCAACAAGATCTGCAGCCGCTCGATCAACACGCTGCTCGACCTGCGCAACAACCTCAAGCCGGAGCTGGTGCAGCAGGCCCTCGAGATCCTCGCGCGCGCCAACAAGATCGAGTTCTACGGCCAGGGCACATCCGGCTTCGTGGCTGCCGATGCGCAGCACAAGTTCTTCCGCTCGGGCGTGCCGACGGTGGCCTATACCGACCCGGCGATCCACTCGATCGCGGCGGCCCTGCTGCGCGAAGGCGATGCGGTGGTCGCCATTTCGCAGCGCGGTAACAACCCGGCACTGACCCGTTCGGCCAAGCTGGCCAAGGCGGGCGGCGCGCAGGTGATCGTGCTGGCGCCATCGGGCACGCCGCTGGCCGAGATGGCCACGCTCCTGATCCCGATCGATCTGGTGTTTGCAACCGACCCGTACACGCCGATCTCGGCGCGCCTGGCCTACCTGGTCGTGATCGATGTGCTGGCGGTGGGCCTGGCGCTGCGGCGCGGGCCGGAGTTTCGCAAGAAAATGCAGAATGCGCAGAAGGCGCTGCAGGAGTTCGACATGCAGTTCGATTCGTTCATCGGCTAAAATAGTTTTTTTATTGACCGCCAAATGGCAACGCCATGCACATCAATCCAGAACGCAGCGACCGCCCCGATTACGACCTGCTGGTCCGCCAGGTCACGAGCATCCTCGAAGGTGAACGCGACCTGACGGCCAATGCGTCGCAGTTTTCGGCCCTCGTCTACGACACCATCGCCGACCTGAACTGGGCTGGCTTCTACTTCACCGTGCCGTCCAAAAAAGGCGAAGGCCAGGATCTGCTGGTCGGCCCGTTCCAGGGCAAGCCCGCCTGCGCGCGCATCCCGTTCGGGCGCGGCGTGTGCGGCGCCACCGCCGTCAAACGCGAGACCATCGTGGTCGCCGACGTGCACGCGTTCCCGGGCCATATCGCCTGCGATTCGGCGTCGGCGTCCGAGATCGTGATCCCGGTGCTCAAGGACGACCGGCTGATCGGCGTGTTCGATATCGACAGCCCGAAGCTCGAGCGCTTCAGCGACGAAGACCGCGCCGGCCTGGAAGCCATGCTGGCCGCGTTTGTCGCGGGCACCGATTTCTAAGCATATTCAAGAGACCACCATGAACCAACTCGAACAGCTCAAGCAATTCACCACCGTCGTTGCCGACACCGGCGACTTCCAGTCGATCAAGGCGTACACGCCGCAGGACGCGACCACCAACCCGTCGCTGATCCTGAAGGCCGTGCAAAAGCCGGAATACCGCCCGCTGCTCGAAAAAGCCATCGCCAACGCGCCCGACGCGTCGATCGACGAGATCATCGACAGCCTGTTGATCGCCTTCGGCGTGGAAATCCTCAAGTTCGTTCCAGGCCGCGTGTCGACCGAGATCGATGCCGCGCTGTCGTTCGATACCGAGGCCACGGTCGCCAAGGGCCGCGAACTGATCGCGCTGTACGAAGCCGCCGGCGTGTCGCGCGAGCGCGTGCTGATCAAGATTGCCTCGACCTGGGAAGGCATCCGCGCCGCCGAGATCCTGGAAAAAGACGGCATCCACTGCAATTTGACGCTGCTGTTCTCGCTGTGCCAGGCCGTGGCCTGCGCCGAAGCGGGCGTCAAGCTGATTTCGCCGTTCGTCGGCCGCATCTACGACTGGTACAAGAAGTCGACCGGCACCGATTATCAGGGCGCCGACGATCCGGGTGTGCAGTCGGTCAAGGGCATCTACCAGTACTACCGCAAGTTCGGCTACGCCACCGAAGTGATGGGCGCGAGCTTCCGCAACACGTCGCAGATTCTGGAGCTGGCCGGTTGCGACTTGCTGACGATCTCGCCGGACCTGCTGCAAAAGCTGGCCGACAGCGACGCGCCGTTCGAGCGCAAGCTGGTCAAGGACGACAGCGCCGATATCGAGAAGATCGCGATCGACGAAAAGACGTTCCGCTTCATGCTCAATGAAGATGCGATGGCGACCGAAAAGCTGGCCGAAGGCATCCGCGCGTTCGTGGCCGATTCGATCAAGCTGAAAGTAATGATCGAAGGCATGCGTTAAGCACATTAGTTGCCCAAACAAAAACCCGGCTGCGGCCGGGTTTTTTGTTGTTTTACATCTGTACAAACAAACGTCTCAGAGCCGGGGGCACACAGCCGGGGTCAGGTCTGACATTCGGACACGACCTCAGCCTTGGCCACTATCAACGGTGTCGTGCCCAGTACTAACATGGCCCGGTGTTAGCTAATCCCGGCTACCCGACTGTCGAGATCGTGTCCAAATGTCAGACCTGACCCCCGCTTTTTTTGATCGACTGTCGAGATCGTGTCCGAATGTCAGACCTGACCCCGGCTTTTTCTTGGCTTTACATGTGTAAAGCCGGGGTTCAGCGTGCGCGCAGGCCTGCCATATAGGTATCGATCAGTTCCGCGCCCAGGTCGACCAGCTCGAATGCTCCTGGTTCGAAGATCCAGTTGCGGATCAGGCCGTCGAGCATCACCCAGACCGACATCGACGCCTTGCGCGGATCGACCGTGGCCGGCAGCGTGCCGTCGGCCATCGCTTGCGTGAACTGATCCTGCAGCCGGCCGCGCCAGCGCGCTACGGATTCGCGCTTGTGCGCACGGGCAGAGTCGACCTCGTCGGTGAATTCGGTTTTGAGCGTGGCGATCTCGAACACGCGGCGCGCCTTCTCGTCGCCTTCGACGATTTGCAGCACCGCCAGCATTTCATTGCGCAGGCTTTGCAACGGATCGGTGTCCGCGCGTTCGCCTGCCAGCTTCACGGCGGCATCCATTGGCATCGTGGCGCGTTCCATCATCGCGCTGAACACGGCGCCCTTGTCGACAAAATGCCAATAAATTGCGCCGCGCGTCACGCCCGCTGCGGTAGCAATATGCTGTAAAGTTGTTCGTGAAACGCCATGTTTTGCGAACAAAATTTCTGCTGCGTCAAGGATGCTATCGCGTGTTGCGGCGGCTTCTTCTTTCGTCCTGCGGACCATATTCGGGGGCTACTCCAAAATTACAAGGGGGCAAACATTTTACATACAGTCGTGATAGTATATAAAACTATTTGCAAAAGCCAGTGTTGATCTCACCCTTCGCCATGTTTTCCTGAGCGCCGGGTGACGTCGACGCGTTACTAACTAGAAGGAAGCACACGTAATGCGCCCTGCCCAATCCTCGTCCCCGTCCCTGACCCGGGTCGCTGCCGCCACCCTGGCAGCCCTGGTTCTGTTGTCCGCCTGCGGCAAGAAAGATGCAGCCCCAGCCGGCGCCGCCCCTGGCGGCCAGCAAGCTCCAGCCGTCCAGGCCGGTGTCATCACCACCAAGATCGAAACCGTCGCATTGCAGACCGAGCTGCCAGCCCGCGTCGAGGCAATCCGCACCGCCCAGGTTCGTGCGCGCGTCGATGGCAATGTCCAGAAACGCCTGTTCACCGAGGGCAGCATGGTCAAGCAGGGCCAGGCGCTGTATCAGATCGACGCTGCACCGTACCAGGCCCAGGTCGCTTCCGCCCAGGCTGACCTGGCACGCGCCCAGGCCAATCTGGTCGCGGCCAAGTCGATTGCCGATCGCTACAAGCCGCTGGTTGAAGCCGCTGCGGTCAGTAAGCAGGAATTCGACAACGCCGTGGCGGCACAACGCCAGGGTGAGGCAGAAGTGGCCGCAGCCCGCGCGCAGGTCCGCGTGGCGCAGATCAATCTGGGCTATACCAACGTCAATGCGCCGATCTCCGGCCGCATCGGTCGTTCGCTGGTGACCGAAGGCGCGCTGGTTTCAGCTGCCCAGTCGACCGAACTGGCCCTGATTCAGCAGACCGACCGCATGTACCTGAACATCACGCAATCGGCGAATGACCTGCAGCGCCTGCGCAAGCAGGCCGGTGGCAAGGTCAATGGCGAACTGCCCGTTACGGTCGTGCTCGACGACGGTACCGTGCTGCCACGCAAGGGCAAGCTGCTGTTCTCGGACGTCACCGTTGATGAAACCAGTGGCCAGGTCACGCTGCGCGCAGTGATCGACAATCCGGACAACGCCCTGCTGCCAGGCCAGTACGCACGCGTGCGCCTGTCGCAGTCGGAAACGCGCGGCATCCTCGTGCCACAGCAAGCGGTCACCCGTGGCGGCCAGAACGGCGACACCGTGATGGTCATCGGCGCTGACAACAAGCCAGTGTCCCGCACGGTCAAGATCGCGTCGCAGCAAGGCGAGAGCTGGATCGTTATCGACGGCCTGAAAGAAGGCGAAAACGTCATGGTCGACGGCTTCCAGAAACTGCAGATGCTGCCGCCAGGTACCCCGGTCAAGCCGGTGCCTTGGACCCCGGCCGGCACCCAGGCGCCGGCCCAGGCAGGCGCCCCGGCGGCTCATCCGAACGCTGCCGGCGCCCAGGCCGCCGCTGGCGCGAATGCTCCCGGTGCGCGCACCCCGAATTCCGGTTCGCCGGCAGCGGGTGCAACGACCCCGGCCAACAGCAGCCGCTAAGAATAAAACGAACAGGACTTTTCAATGGCACGTTTTTTTATTGACCGCCCAATTTTTGCATGGGTGATCGCGCTGTTCATCATGGTGCTGGGTACTGTTGCGATCAAGCAGTTGCCGATCGCCCAATACCCATCCGTGGCGCCACCCGCGATCGTCGTCAACGTCACCTACCCGGGTGCGTCGGCGCAGACTCTGGAGGATTCCGTCATCTCGATTATCGAACGCGAGATGAACGGTGCCCAGGGCATGATCTACATGGAATCGACCAGCCAGGCCAACGGCACTGGCTCGATTACCATTTCCTTCGAAACCGGTACTGATCCGGAACTGGCCCAGGTTGACGTTCAGAACCGTCTGTCGCGCGCGACCCCGCGTCTGCCGCCGGCAGTAACGCAGCAAGGTGTGCGCGTCGACAAGTCGCGCTCGAACTTCCTGCTGTTTACGATCCTGTCGTCGGATGACCCGAAGATGGACAATATTGCGCTGGGCGACTACGCCTCGCGCAATGTGCTGCCTGAAATCCAGCGTATTACCGGCGTTGGCCAGGCCCAGCTGTTCGGTACCGAAAAAGCAATGCGGATCTGGATCGACCCGACCAAGCTGGTCGGCTACAACCTGTCGCCCGCTGACGTCACGAGCGCGATCTCGCAGCAGAATGCCCAGGTCGCATCGGGCACGATCGGCGACTTGCCGATCACGCAGGGCCAGCAGATCAGCGCCACCGTCATCGTCACGGGCCAGCTGTCGAACGTCGAACAGTTCGGCAACATCGTGCTGCGCGCCAATCAGGACGGCTCGACCGTGCGCCTGAAGGACGTCGCACGCATCGAAGTCGGCGGCCAGTCCTATGCCACCTCGGCGCGTCTGAACGGCAAGCCATCGGCCGGTATCGGCGTGCAGCTGGCACCAGCCGGTAACGCCCTTGAAACCGCCGATCTGATCAAGGCCCGCATGGCCGAACTGCAGAAGCTGTTCCCGGCCGGTGTGAAGTACTCGATCCCTTACGACTCCACCACCTTCATCTCGATTTCGATCGAGCAAGTGGTGCACACGCTGATCGAAGCGATCGTGCTGGTGTTCCTGGTGATGTACCTGTTCCTGCAGAACTTCCGCTATACGCTGATCCCGACCATCGTGGTGCCAATCGCACTGCTGGGCTCGTTCGCCTGCCTGCTCGCGATGGGCTTCTCGATCAACGTGCTGACCATGTTCGGCATGGTGCTGGTGATTGGTATCGTCGTCGATGATGCCATTGTGGTGGTCGAGAACGTCGAGCGCATCATGAGCGAAGAAGGTCTGCCGCCGCTGGAAGCCACGCGCAAGGCAATGGGCCAGATCTCGGGCGCCATCATCGGCGTGACCGTGGTCCTGATCGCCGTGTTCGTCCCGCTGGCGTTCTTTGCCGGCGCGGTCGGTAACATCTACCGCCAGTTCTCGGTGGTCATGGTGACGTCGATCGCCTTCTCGGCGTTCCTGGCGCTGTCGCTGACTCCGGCGCTGTGCGCACACCTGCTCAAACCTATCGAAGCCGGCCACAATCACACCAAGAAGGGCTTCTTCGGCTGGTTCAACCGCAAGTTCACCACCGGCGCCAAGAAATATGAAGGCTTCGTCGGCGCCCTGATGAAGCGTGCCGGCCGCTGGATGGTCGTGTTTGCCGTGCTGGTCGTCGTGGTCGGCGTGATGTTCACGCGCCTGCCGAATTCGTTCCTGCCGAACGAAGACCAGGGCTATGTGATCGCCAACGTCCAGCTGCCGCCAGGCGCGACTGCCGAACGTACCGGCGCCGTGATGCGTGCAATGGAAGAGTTCGTGATGAAGCAGCCGGAAACGGCGAACATCGTGGCCCTGACCGGCTTCTCGTTCTCGGGCCAAGGCCAGAACATGGGTCTGGCGTTCATCCCGATGAAGGCATGGGACGAGCGCAAGGGTGATGGCCAGGACGCGCAATCGTTCGCCGGACGCATCATGGGCCACATGGGCGCGCTGCGCGATTCGTTCATCTTCGTGGTGAGCCCGCCGCCGATCCCTGAACTGGGTACCGGCACCGGCTTCTCGTTCCGCCTGCAGGATCGTGCCGGCAACGGCCACGCCGCCCTGCTGGCCGCGCGTAACCAGATGCTGGGTATGGCGTCGCAGAGCAAGATCCTGACGGGCATGCGTCCGGAAGGCCTGGAAGATGCGCCGCAGCTCAAGCTGAACATCAACCGCGACAAGGCGCAAGCGCTGGGCGTGACCTTCGCCGCGATCAATACGGCGCTGTCGACGTCGATGGGTTCGTCGTACGTCAACGACTTCCCGAACGCCGGCCGTCTGCAGCGCGTGATCGTGCAGGCCGATGCGCCGCAGCGTATGCAGCCGGACGACCTGCTGCGCATCAATGCGATGAATACCCAGGGCCAGCCGGTACCGCTGTCGTCGTTCGCGACGACCGAATGGACCACCGGCCCGATGCAGACCAACCGCTACAACGGCTATCCGGCAATGAAGCTGACCGGTGAAGCAGCGCCGGGTTACTCGAGCGGCGAAGCGCTGGACGAGATGCAGCGTCTGGCAGAACGCCTGCCGGCTGGTTTCTCGTACGAGTGGACCGGCCAGTCACGCGAGGAACTGCTGTCGGGTTCGACCGTGTTCATCCTGATCGGCTTCGCGCTGCTGGCCGTGTTCCTGGCCCTGGCCGCGCTGTATGAAAGCTGGACCATCCCGGTGGCCGTGCTGCTGGTGGTACCGCTGGGTATTCTCGGCTCGCTGCTGGCGGCCAATATGCGGGGCTTGTCCAACGACGTCTACTTCAAGGTCGGCTTGATTACCATTATTGGTCTGGCGGCGAAGAACGCGATTCTGATCGTCGAATTCGCCAAGGACCTGCAAGCCGAAGGCAAGTCACCGTTCGACGCGGCGCTTGAAGCGGCCCACCTGCGCTTCCGCCCGATCATCATGACGTCGCTCGCCTTCATCCTCGGCGTGCTGCCACTGGTCCTCGCGGGCGGCGCCGGTTCGGCATCGCAACGCGCCATCGGTACCGGCGTAATGGGCGGTATGATTACGGCCACCGTGCTCGGCGTGATTTTCGTGCCCGTGTTCTTCGTCGTGATCCGTACGCTCTTCAAGGGCAGCGAGCGCCAGAACAAGATGTACGCCCATGCGCAGGAAAAGCAGCATGAGCTCGAGAAACAGGAACGCCAGGCCGCAGAAGAAGGGAAAAAAGTATGATCAAGCACATCAAACTGGTCGTCACGCCATTGGCGCTGTCGATGGCACTCGCCGGCTGCATGTCGCTGGCGCCGGACTATGAGCGCCCTGCTGCCCCGGTGGCAAGCGCCTTCCCGGCCGTGCCGCAAGCGGCCACGGCATCGACCAGCCCGGTGATCAATCAGGCGCCGGCAGCGGTCGCGTGGCAGCAGTTCTTTGCCGATCCGCGGCTGCGTCAGCTGATCGACCAGGCACTGGTCAACAACCGTGACCTGCGCATCGCCATCGCCAACATCGAGCAGGCACGTGCCCAGTACCGCATCACGCGCGCCGATCGCCTGCCATCGGTGGGCCTGGGTGTCAGCGGCAACCGCCAGACCGTCGGTGAAGACCAGCCGATCAACAGCCAGTACCAGGCCGGCCTGCAAGTCACGTCGTTCGAGCTCGACCTGTTCGGTCGGGTGCGCAACCTGAGCGAAGCCGCGCTGGCGCAATACCTGGCGACCGAAGAAGCGCGCAAGAC
This sequence comes from Oxalobacteraceae sp. CFBP 13730, assembly GCA_014841835.1. Taxonomy (GTDB): domain Bacteria; phylum Pseudomonadota; class Gammaproteobacteria; order Burkholderiales; family Burkholderiaceae_D; genus Telluria. Next base: position 542,498 of record JACYUQ010000003.1, read on the forward strand.
CACGCAGATCAGCCTGATCGCGTCGGTTGCCAACGCCTACCTGCAACTGCTGGCCGACGAAGAGCTGCTGCGCATCACGCAGGACACGCTCAAGACGCGCCAGGATTCGGATCGCCTGACGCAATTGCGTTTCGATAACGGCGTTGCATCGCGCCTGGATATCCAGCAATCGCGTTCGCTCGTTGAAACGGCCCTGGCTACGCTGGCGCAGCAACAGCGCTTCCGCGCCCAGGACATCAACCTGCTGACGCTGCTGGTCGGCCAGCCACTGCCGGCCGACGTCTCGACCGGCGCCACACTGGCCAAGACCGAGCTGCCCGACCTGCCTGCCGGCCTGCCATCGGATCTGCTGGCCAACCGTCCGGACATCCGCGCGGCCGAGCAGGATCTGATCGCGGCTAATGCCAATATCGGTGCAGCGCGCGCGAACTTCTTCCCGCGCATCTCGCTGACGGCCAGCGCCGGCAGCGCCAGCACCGAGCTGTCGGGCCTGTTCGAGAGCGGCACCTGGGGCTGGTCGTTCGCACCGCAGGCCATCCTGCCGATTTTCGACTACGGCCGCAACACGGCCACGCTGGGCGCCGCCCGTGCCCAACGCGACATCGCCGTGGCGCGCTACGAGCAATCGATCCAGACCGCGTTCCGCGAAGTGGCGGACGCCCTGGCCGGCCAGGCGACATACAGCGAGCAGCTGCGCGCGCAGGCAGCCGTGACCCAGGCCGAAGCCGACCGCTTCAACCTGTCCGACCTGCGCTTCCGCAGCGGCGCCGCCAGCCAGCTCGACCTGCTCGACGCACAGCGTTCGCTGTTCCAGTCGCAGCAATTGTCGGTGCAGGCCAATCTGCTGCGTCTGCAGAACCAGGTCGCGTTGTATCGCGTGCTGGGTGGTGGTTGGGTGGAACCGGCGGCGCAAGCTGACGGAACACCGGTGGCGGCGAGGTAAGTTGCGACGCTGCTGACGCAAATGAGAACCGGGCCTGCGTGGCCCGGTTTTTTTTCGTGTGCCGACGGTCATCGTTCCCGGTGTGGCATCCACGCCGCAGTACGTTGTAGCGCGGCATTACCCTCCCCTGACGCCGCAGATATTGGCCGGATTGGCTACACTGGCTGCATCGATTTGCCGACGACGCGCCGCAAGGCGCCGTGTGACGCCATGAGAGATTTCTTCAGATCGCACTGGAAAGTCATCCTCGCGATGTTGCTTGCGATCGTGCAAGCAACGCTGACCGTCGAGACCCGGTCCGACGCCGCGCCTTTGGCGGCGCGCCTGCAAGCCCATGCCCGGGCTCTGGCGCCGGGCGCGCCAAGCAGCCCCATGCAATACGTCGACACATCGCTGCGCCGGTATGGCTACGTGCTGCACAAGCAGCGAATCGACAGCGACAGCATCAACCATGCCACCCACAGCATCGAAGCAACGCTTGCAAGCGTGACGCCAGGCGCCATGCCAGAGCGCACATTCGTGATCGGCGCCCGCGTCGGACCAGGCGGTGATGTCGGCGCAGCGGCTGTGCTCGAACTGGCGCGCGCCGTCAAGGATCTGCGGCCCACGCCGGGGACCGAGATCCGCTTCGTGTTCTTCATGGGGTCTGCGGAGTCAGGCGCGGAGGAGACTGGCGCCGGCAACTTCATCGCGTTCATCGGTACACCTGATGGCGCGCAGCGCGTGCGCCAGGCGTTTGCAGCCCTGCGCAGCGACCCACAGCTGATGCACCACGGACTGGCGACCTCGGCGCACGTGATGGGCTTGACGCTCTCACGCCATGGCGATGGCGTTGGCAGCCCCGCCACGACGACCCTCTTGATCACCGGCAGCGACTTTCTCGGCTACCCCTATTTCTACACCGCGCCATTGAACGCCGATGACACCGACGAGGCGCAGCAGCCGGGCGAATTCGACGGCCTGGCGCGCGTCGTGGCCGGCCTCACACGCACGCTCACCGCGATGGCAGGCGTCGTGCAGGCTTGAAAAACCGAGACGCTTACTCGGCCAGGAACATTTCCTGCAAATCATTCAGAAAACGCTGCCCCAATTCCGTCGGCTTGATCAGCTTGTGATCGCGGTAAATTAGTCCCTTGGCCTCAGCCTCGTTGAGCGACTTGGTGATCGTATTGATGCTCATCCCGGTGCGCTCGCCGAACAGGTTCGGATCGAAGCCGCCAGTCAGCCGCAGCGTGTTGAGCATGAACTCGAAGCCCATGTCGTTGCGACCGATCTCGTGCTCTTCCTGCACCGGGTTGCCGCGCTTGGCGGCATCGATGAACGATGCCGGCTGCTTGTAGCGGGCCTGGCGCAGGATGCGGTGCGGGAACGAGATCTTCGAATGCGCGCCGGCGCCGATGCCCAGGTAGTCGCCGAACTGCCAGTAATTCAGGTTGTGGCGCGCGCGACGGCCAGCGCGGGCGTAGGCCGAGACTTCGTAGTGATCGTAGCCGACGGCGCCAGTCACCTCGGCGATCATGTCCTGCATGTCGGCGCTCAGGTCGTCGTCCGGCAGTGATGGCGGGTACTTGGCGAAGACCGTGTTCGGCTCCATCGTCAGGTGGTACAGCGACAGATGCGGCGGCGCAAACGCGAGCGCTGTTTCCAGGTCGTGGCGCGCCTCGGCCAGCGTCTGCGACGGCAGCGCATACATCAGGTCGAGGTTGAAATTGTCGAACGTGTTCTTCGCGATCTCGACCGCGCGCAGTGCTTCGTCGCCGTCGTGGATGCGCCCCAGCGCCTTCAGGTGCGCCGGGTTGAAACTCTGGATGCCAATGGACAGGCGGTTGATGCCGCTCTCGCGATAACTCTTGAAGCGCTCGGCCTCGAAAGTGCCGGGATTGGCTTCCATCGTGATCTCGGCGTCCAGCTCCAGCGGCAGCAGGGTGCGCAGGTCGGACATCAGGCGATCCAGCCCCGCCGCCGACATCAGGCTCGGCGTGCCGCCGCCAATGAACACGGTGTGGATCTTGCGGCCCCAGATCAGCGGCAGCGACTGTTCCAGGTCGAGGCGCAGCGCGTCCAGGTAATCCTTCTCGGGCAGCTCGCCCTTGCCTTCGTGCGAATTGAAGTCGCAGTACGGACATTTGCGCACGCACCATGGCCAGTGCACGTACAGCGACAGCGGCGGCAGCGCCGTCAGGTTCAGCGCGCCCGGCTGCAGGTATTGCAGCGCGGCCGTGGCGGGCGAACGGGGCTCGCCGGCCAACGGTTGCGGTACGTTCTCGCCGACGAATTTAATGGGGATCATGTCAGGTGTTTTTCAGTTTCTCGACCAGCGCGCGCAGCGCCTGGCCACGGTGCGACAGCGCATTCTTTTCGTCCGGCGCCAGTTCGGCCGTGGTCTTGCCCAGCGACGGAATCAGGAAATACGGGTCGTAGCCGAAGCCATTCTCGCCGCGCGGCGTGGCGATGATTTCGCCATTCCAGCGGCCGTCGGCGATGATCGGCTGCGGGTCTTCCGGGTGGCGCACGTAGACCAGCACGCAGTAGTAATAGGCCGACTTGTCGCTAAGGGTGGACAGATCGGCGACGAGCTTGCGGCTGTTGTTGGCGTCGGACTTCGGTTCTCCAGCGTAGCGGGCCGAATACACACCGGGCGCGCCGCCGAGGGCATTGACGCAGACGCCGGAATCGTCGGCCAGCGCCGGCAAGCCAGTCAGGCGCGACGCATGGCGTGCCTTGGCCAGCGCGTTTTCAACGAAGGTGCCAAACGGCTCTTCTGCTTCCGGGACATCGAATTCGCCCTGCGGATGCAGGTCGAGGCCGATGGGGCCGAGCAGCTGGGCGAATTCCTTGAGTTTGCCGGCGTTGTTGGAGGCGAGGATCAGGCGCTGGGTCATGGTGGTCACGGTGCTGGTGAGGAAACCGGTCATTTTACCGGCTTCGCGCGCCTGCCGCGCAGGAACCGGACAACCGCAGTCAGCCCACGCGCAGCGCCTGCTTCTGCAAATGGATCAGGTCAGCGATGCCCGCCTGCGCCAGGTCGAGCAGGCGGTCCATGGCGGCGCGGTCGAACGCGGCGCCTTCGGCCGTGCCCTGCACTTCAATGAAATGGCCCTGGTCGTTCATCACCACGTTCATGTCGGTGTCGCAGGCCGAATCTTCCGGATAGTCCAGATCGAGCACTGGCACGCCACCCACCATGCCGACCGACACGGCCGCGACGAAGTGCCGGACCGGCAGCGCCGTGATCGCGCACGACGACAGAAGCGTGCTGAAGGCGTCGTGCGCGGCCACCATCGCGCCGGTGATGGCGGCGGTGCGGGTGCCGCCGTCGGCCTGGATCACGTCGCAATCCAGATGCAGCGTGCGCTCACCAAACGCATGCAGGTTGAACGCGGCGCGCAGCGAGCGGCCGATCAGGCGCTGGATTTCCTGCGTGCGCCCGCTCTGCTTGCCGCGCGCCGCTTCACGGTCCATGCGCTTGTGGGTCGAGCGCGGCAGCATCCCGTATTCGGCGGTCAGCCAGCCCTGGCCCTTCCCTTTCAGGAAGGCCGGCACCTTGTCCTCGATGCTGGCCGTGCAGATCACCTTGGTGTCGCCGAACTCGATCAGCACCGAGCCTTCGGCGTGCCGCGTGTAGTTGCGGGTAATGACAATCGGGCGCAGCTGGTCTGGCGCGCGGCCGCTCGGGCGCGGTGGGTAGGTCATGGGGTCGGTCCTTACTTGAGCAGCTGGGAGGATTTTTCGATCGCTTCGCGGATCTCGGCGATGGCTTTTTCGATATCGTCTTCGTCGAACGCGTCGCTGCCTTCGGGCAGCGGATCGCCCGCAACGATGGTGGAACTCACGGCATCTTCGGCCAGCATCTGGGTCGAGATCACATTGAGCGAATCCGCATCAATGGTGCCGGCCGCGCCCTGCCAGGCGATCGCCAGCGCGGTCGTGTTGTCGGCCTGCGGCCCGCCAATGGCGGCGGCCATCTGCACCAGTTCCGGCACCGCCTGCACGACGCCGCTCGTGGCCAGACGGTGCACGATTTCGGTCTCGGGCAGCACGGACCACAAGCCATCGGAGCACAACAGCAGCATGTCGCCATGCTGCAGGCTGTGCTGCTGCGACAGCTCGATCTTCGGCGGGCTCGACGCGCCCAGGCAGTTATAGAGCTTGTTGCGGTCGGGGTGCGTGTTGCGTTCGGACGGATCGGCGCGGCCGCGCTCGAGCAGGTACTCGAAATGCGAGTGGTCGCGCGTGCAGGCCAGCACCTGCTTGCGCCGCACCCAGTACAGACGCGAGTCGCCGACGTGCGCCCACACGGCGCAGTTATGCTGGATCAGGCAGGCGACGACGGTGGTGCGCGGGATCTCGGGCAGGCCGTGGCTGGCAGCGTAGGCCTGGATATCGTGGTGCGCCTGCAGCAGCGCTTCTTCGAGGAAGCGCTCGGGCTTTTTCACGTACGGGCGCGCCTGCAGGCGGAACATCGCCGACACCGTCTGCAGCGCGATGGTCGCGGCGATCTCGCCACCCAGGTGCCCGCCCATGCCGTCGGCCAGCAACAGCAGCAAGGCGTCGCGGGTGTAACAGTAGCCCATCCGGTCCTGATTGACCTTGCGTCCGCCAATATGGCTTTGTTGATACACCGAGAATTGCATGACTTCCTTTAATCGCGCCGGAATGCGCCGAGACGGTCGACCAGGCCGCGCCAGCCACCGCGTGCTTCGTGTGCGTCCACCGCGTCGGCCGCGACGTTGGCTGCCGACGGGACCGTGGCTCGCGCGGGCAGCGGTGCGGCCGGCGCCGCCTGCAGTACCTTCTGGATTTCGAACACGCTTTGCGGCCGCATCAATGGATCGAGCGCCAGGCACGCGGCCACCAGTTTGACCAGCTCCGGTGAATAATAGCCTGCCAGGCGCGCGAGGTGGCGCGGCACGTGATCGTCCATGCGGCGCGCATCGACCGGCGGCGGCGTCGAGCGGCTCATGCAGGCAAGCATGGCCGCGCCCAGGCTGTAGATATCGGTCCAGGGGCCGAGCGCCGCGCCGCGTGTGTACAGGTCGGGCGCAGCGAAGCCGGGCGTGTACATCGGCGCGAGCATCGGAGCGTCGGTATGCAGCGTCTGGCGCGCGGCACCGAAGTCGAGCAGCAACGGCGAACCGTCGGTACGCAGATAGATGTTGGCGGGTTTGAGATCGAGATGCAGCAGCTTGTTGGCGTGGACTTCGCGCAGGCCGCTGCAGACGCCATGGAACACTTGGCGCACGAAGTTTTCGCTCAAGCCATTGCCTTTGGCGGCGGCACGCGCGATGTGTTCCTGCAGCGAGTGACCGGATTCGTACGCCATGACCATATACACGGTCTCATGCGCGCGAAAGAAATTGAGCACGCGCACCACGTTCGGGTGCACGATGCGCGCCAGGGCGCGGCCTTCTTCGAAAAAACACTTCAGGCCGATGCGAAACACCGCCAGGTGCGGCTTGGCCACCACGGGGATCAGTTGACCAGGCTGGCGCAGCGCCAGCGCGCTTGGCAGGTACTCCTTGATGGCCACTGCATTGCCCTCGCTGTCATAGGCAAGATAAACAATACTGAACCCGCCGGACGCAATTTTCTTTACAATGCGGTATCCGGCAATTTCGAGTCCTGCGGGCAGAGGAGCGTTATTCTGTGCAGCCATCCAATTGGGTTTCCTTGCTAGACAGCGCGATTGTGTGGATAAATGTCGGCTTTGTAAAGAATAAAACCGGGGATTTCATTGAGCATTTCAAGCATGACAGGTTATGCGGTCGCCACCAGCGAAGGCGCTGCCGGAACCCTCACGATCGAAATCAAGAGCGTCAACTCGCGCTTCCTCGATTTGCAGTTCCGCATCAATGACGATTTGCGCGCGCTGGAACCCGATCTGCGAACGGCCATCATGGCCGCCATCCAGCGCGGCAAGGTCGAAGTGCGTGTCTCGTTCGGCCGCAAGGTCAGCGGCGGCGCCGCAGCACTCAATCAGGAACTGCTGGCCGACCTGGCCCGGCTGCAAGGCGAAGTGACGCGTCACTTCGCGCAGGCCGCGCCCATGACCGTGGCCGAACTGCTGCGCTGGCCCGGCGTCATCGAAGAATCGACCATTGGTCAGGAATCGCTCCAGGCCGACGTCGCCGCGCTCACAGTGACCACCATTGCTGCCTTTGTCGACAGCCGCCGGCGCGAAGGCGCGGCGCTCGAAACGATGCTGCAATCGCGCATCGAATCGATGGAAGCGATCGTCAAGCGCATCACGCCGCTGATCCCGCAAGTCATTTCGCAATTCCAGAACAAGGCCATCGACCGCATGCAGGATGCGCTGGGCCTGGCCGGTCACGGCAATCCGTCGACGCTCACGCGCCAGGAAGTGCTGGAGCGGATTCGCCAGGAAGTGACCCTGTACGGCATCCGGATCGACGTCTCCGAAGAATTGTCGCGCCTGTCGGCGCACCTGAACGAGACGCGCCACATCCTCAAAAAGGGTGGCCAGGTCGGCAAGCGCCTCGACTTCATGATGCAAGAGCTCAATCGCGAAGCCAACACGCTCGGCGCCAAGGCGTCGGTGAAGGAACTGGCTGACGCGTCGATGGAGCTCAAGCTGCTCATCGAGCAGATGCGTGAACAGGTGCAGAACCTGGAGTAAGTTAAACGCGTGGACGGCAAAGCCGTCCATCCTACGATGGATACGATACGTAGGGTGGACGGGTTTCCCGTCCACGCGTTCGACGTTAACATGACCACCCGCGACACCATGCTCGCGCATATACCCGTACTGACAAAGGACCCCGCCATGCTCCCACAAGCCTTTTCCGGCAGCCTGTTCGTCGTCGCCGCCCCATCCGGCGCCGGCAAATCGACCCTGGTCAACGCCCTGCTGGCGAATGAACCGGGCATCAAGCTGTCCATCTCCACCACCACCCGCGCACCGCGCCCGGGCGAGCAGGATGGCCGCGAATACCACTTCACGAGCGCCGACGATTTCGTCACGCGCGCCGACCGCGGCGAGTTTCTCGAGTGGGCTGAAGTGCACGGCAATTACTATGGCACGAGCCGCCTGTCGGTCGAGCAGGAGATGAAAAACGGCACGGATATTCTGCTGGAAATCGACTGGCAAGGCGCGCGCCAGGTGCGCAAGCTGTTCCCGGACGCGGCCGGCATTTTCATCCTGCCGCCATCGATCGAAGCGCTGGAAGAACGCCTGCACAAGCGTGGCACCGACGAGCCGCACATCATCACCCGGCGCCTGCTGGCGGCGGGCGGCGAGATCGCTCACGCACCCGACTTCGAATATGCTATCATCAACGAAGAGTTTAACGTCGCCCTGGCTGAGCTGCAGGCGATTGTCAAAGCGACACGTTGCCGATTTGCCCAACAAGCTGCCCGCAACGCTACGCTGTTTGCCCAGCTGGGAATCCACGCGAATCAACCACAATCTTGACGAGCGCGCCGTTACAGGCGCGCCGCACGCGTTGTTTTCTCTCATCGTCACCTTACATTCAGCAACCCAGGAGCACACATGGCCCGCATTACCATCGAAGACTGCCTCAAGAACATCCCGAACCGTTTCCAGCTGACCCTGGCAGCAACGTATCGTGCGCGCCAGCTGCTGCAAGGCCACACCCCGAAGGTCGAAGCCAAGGACAAGCCAACCGTCGTCGCCCTGCGCGAGATCGCCGCTGGTAAAGTCGGCATCGAAATGCTGAAAAAAGTCCCGATGTAATCCCATTCGGGGTTGCCTGAATTTGCGTTATCCCGTCTTCTGTTATTCTGATCTCACCGCAGCCAGACGATTAACGCAATGAACCTGTTACCTCCAGATTCACCCGCTTCACGCAACCCCGCTCCGCGCGAGCGGCGGGCGGACAATCGTCCGCCCGATTTCATCGAGCCCGCCGGCCCCATCGTGCCGGGCGTGGCCTCGGTGACGCAGCTGATCACCAAGCTGTCCGAATACCTTACCCCCGCCGAACTCAAGAAGGTCAAGGAAGCCTACCGCTTCTCCGACGAGATGCACCTGGGCCAGGTCCGCAAATCGGGCGAGCCGTATATCTCCCATCCGATTGCCGTCGCCGAAATCTGCGCCGAGTGGAAACTCGATGCGCAAGCCATCATGGCCGCGCTGCTGCATGACGTGATCGAAGACCAGGACGTCAAGAAGGATGAGCTGATCGAGCGCTTCGGCGCGCAGGTCGCCAACCTTGTCGACGGCCTGTCCAAGCTCGAGAAAATCGAATTCCAGAGCCAGCTCGAAGCGCAGGCGGAAAACTTCCGCAAGATGCTGCTGGCCATGGCGTCGGACGTGCGCGTCATCCTGATCAAACTGGCCGACCGCCTGCACAATATGCGCACGCTCGGCTTCATGATTCCGGCAAAAAAACGCCGCATCGCCGGCGAGACGATGGAAGTGTATGTGCCGATCGCGCACCGCCTCGGCCTGAACAATATCTACCGCGAGCTGCAGGACCTGTCGTTCTCGCACCTGTATCCGGTGCGCTACCAGACCCTGTCCAAGGCGATCAAGTCGGCGCGCGGCAACCGGCGCGAAGTGGTCAAAAAAATCCTCGAAGCGGTCAAGAACCAGCTCGAGGCCGGTGGCCTGAAAGCCGAAGTGCACGGCCGCGAAAAGACCCTGTATGGCATCTACAAAAAGATGCGCAACAAGCACCTGTCGTTTTCGCAGGTGCTCGACGTGTATGGTTTCCGCGTCGTCGTCGACAGCGTGGCCGAATGTTACGTGGCCCTGGGCACCCTGCACGCGCTGTACAAGCCGATGCCGGGCAAGTTCAAGGATTACATCGCGATTGGCAAGATCAACGGCTACCAGTCGCTGCACACGACGCTGATCGGTCCGTACGGCACGCCGGTCGAATTCCAGATCCGCACGCAGGACATGCACCGAACCGCCGAAAGCGGCGTCGCGGCGCACTGGCTGTACAAGACGGGCGAATCGAATATGTCCGAGCTGCAGCAGCGCACCCATGCGTGGCTGCAGTCGCTGCTCGATATCCAGCAGCAAACGGGCGACTCGGCCGAATTCCTCGAACACGTCAAGGTCGACCTGTTCCCCGATTCGGTCTATGTGTTTACGCCCAAGTCGAAGATCATCGCTCTGCCTCGCGGCGCGACGGCGCTCGACTTTGCGTACTCGATCCACACCGGAATCGGCGACCATACGGTGGGCGTGAAGATCAACAACGAAGAACAACCGCTGCGCACCGAGCTGCACAACGGCGACATCGTCGAGATCATCACGCAGCCCGATTCGCGCCCGAGCCCGACCTGGCTGACGTTCGTCCGCACCGGCAAGGCACGTTCGGCGATCCGCCATCATCTGCGCCTGGTCGACGTCAACGAGTCGGCCGAGCTGGGCCTCGAACTGCTGACTCAGGCACTGGCCGTGCGCAACATCAAGCCGGATCTGCCGGCCAGCGTCGTCGAGCGGTTGCTGGCCGAGTCGTCGGCCAATTCGATGGATGAGGTGTTTGCCGACATCGGCATCGGCAAGCGCATGCCGACGCTGGTGGCGCGCCAGATCTTCGGCCTGATGGAAGGCGACCCCGATCTGCTGCCGTCGCACAAGCCACTGCCGGCCAGCGACATCGCACCGGTGACGATCTATGGCAGCGAAGGCGTGGCAGTCCAGCTGGCGCCATGCTGCCTGCCGATCCCGGGCGACCAGATCACGGGCCAGTTGCGCCGCGACCAGGCGCTGGTGGTGCACACCTGCGATTGCCAGACGGCCAAGCGCCTCCTGGCAAAGGAACCCGATCGCTGGATCGCCGTGCAGTGGGGCGACGATCTCAACCGCCGCTTCGACTGCCGGATTCGCCTGCTGATCAACAACGAAAAAGGCATCCTGGCACGTGTGGCTGCCGAGATCGGCGAGTCCGACGCCAACATCACGTATGTGGGCATGGACGAAGACGACGAAAACATGATGACGCAGCTGCGCTTCACGATCCAGATCGCCGACCGGGTGCACCTGGCACAATTGATTCGCAATCTGCGCCGCGTGGCGGGTGTGAATCGGGTGGAGCGGGAACGGACGTAATTTCCGTTTTTCGGGACGTTGCCGATGTAGGGTGGAGGGCTACGCCGTCCACGCGTTCAAACCGACGTTGCTCCGTGGTAGGCGGAGACTGTTTGAACGCGTGGACGGGAAAACCCGTCCACCCTACTTTTTATCCAGACTCAGCTTCAAAATACTCTCGAACGCGGCGCAGGCGCCTGCGCAGGCATCGGCAATCTCGTCCGGCGACTTGACGTGCTCTTTCAACGCCAGCATGAATGCACGCCAGCGCGGGCCGGGCCCGGCCTCACTCCCCTTCAGATAGCGCAACGGATGCGGCGCCAGCGTGCCGGCCAGCTTCCCGTACAGCACCTTGCCACCCAGCTGCGAGCCTTCGATCACATAGCACACGCCCCAGCGGTACGCCGCGCTGGCATCGCGCGGCCACGTGTCCGCGGGCGCGGGGGTGCGCAGCGGCGGCATGCCGGGTTCGCACAGGTCGGCCTCGATCAGCGCCAGGCGTTCGACCGGCGACAAGACCTGCTGCGGCCCGTCCGGGAATGATTCCAGCCACGGCACCAGCGACGCAAGCCAGTCGCGCACCATCGTCAGGTGCGCCGCGTAATCGTGGAGATCGGGGGCGGGACCGGACAGCGGCAGGCCGCTGTCGAGCCGTTCGTGTTGGTCGTTGGTTGCGGCGCGCAATGCCGCCAGGGGATCTGCCTGTTGGTGCGTCGTCATGTGGGCCGATTCGTGCCCCGCTTCGTGAGGTCGGTTCATGCGCACATAGTAGCACCGGGCTGCAAGGTCAGTCGGTGACGGGCTCGGGGTAGTCGACCGAGATGATCTCGAGCTCATCCATGCCCAGCGGCGTCTGCAGCTGCGCCACATCGCCCTCGCGGCATTTGGTCAATGCACGCGCGACGGGCGAGACCCAGCTGATCTTGCCGTGCAGAGGATCGAGCTCGTCGATGCCGACGATGGTGATGGTGTGCTCTTCGCCGGCACCATTGACATAGCGGACCGTGGCGCCGAAGAACACCTGATCATTGCCATGCTGGATGCTCGGATCGACGACAAACGCCGAATCCATGCGCTTGGTGAGAAAGCGGATGCGACGGTCGATCTCGCGCAAGCGGCGTTTGCCGTAGATATAGTCGCCATTCTCGGAGCGGTCGCCATTGGACGCGGCCCAGTGCACAATGCGCACGACTTCAGGCCGGTCGACATCGATCAGCTGCAGCAGCTCATCCTTGATGCGCTGGTAGCCGGCCGGGGTGATGTAGTTCTTGGCGCCGTCAGGAATCGCCTGCGCCAGCGCCAGGGCTTCATCATCGTCGTCGTTGTCGGACTCTTTTACAAATGCCTTGTTCATGGATCCATTGTAGCGAGACTTGCGCGCCCTTGTCGTATCATTCGACCATGCACCAACCCACCCTGCTCCAGCATGCCCTTGACGACGCCGCCCGACAGAATGAGCGCAGCCGGATCGCGCGCGAACTGCACGATGACCTGGGCGGCAACCTCATCGCCATCAAGATGGCGCTGGCGCGGCTGGCGGCGCGTATGCCGGCCGATCAGCCCGACCTGGGCGGCCAGGTGCAGTACATCGACGACCTGATCGATCGCACCATCGATTCCGTGGACCGCATCTCGCTCGGCCTGCGCGCCGCCGCGCTCGACCTAGGGCTGGCGGCCGCGCTCGCATGGCAGACGCGCGAATTCACCCGCCAGACCGGCATCGCCGTGATCACGCACTGCCCCGATGCGCTGGCGTACGAGCCGGCGCCGGACCACGCCAGCGCCCTCTTCCACATCGCCCAGGAAGCGCTGACCAATATTGCCAGGCATGCAGGCGCAACGCAGGTCACGCTGACGCTGCACCTCGCCGATCGCCACCTGACCCTGTCCATCTGCGACAACGGCCGCGGCATCGACCCGGCCGTGCGCACCAGGCCGGATGCATTCGGCCTGCGCGGCATGCACGAACGCGCCGGCGCGCTTGGCGGCGCGCTGTCCTTGTCGCCGGCGCCCGGAGGTGGCACGATGTTGACCGTCAAGACCAGGCTGGCGCCGCCCATGGCCCCGGCACAGAACAAGAAGCAGAATGAGTGAAAAAGTAACCATCCGGGTATGCATCGCCGATGACCACGCCATCGTGCGCGAAGGACTCAAGCAGATCCTCGCCGACGAGCGCGACATCGTTGTTGCCGGCGAGGCCGAGGACGGGCACGATGCCGTCCGCCTGGCAGGCAAGACGCGCTGCCACGTGATGTTGCTCGATATTTCGCTGCCCGACCGCAATGGCATCGACGTGCTCAAGCAGATCAAGAAAGACAAACCCGAGCTGTCGGTGCTGATGCTGTCGATGCACCGCGAAGACCAGTACGCGATCCGGGCGCTCAAGGCCGGCGCGGCCGGCTACATCACCAAGCAAAGCGCGCCGCGCGAGCTGGTCACGGCCATCCGGCTGGTGGCGGGCGGACAAAAGTATGTCAGCGCTGCACTTGCGCAAGCCCTGGCCAGCGCTATCGGCGACGATCATGAAAGCGCCGCCCACGAGGGGCTGTCCGACCGCGAATACCAGACTCTGACGATGATCGCGTCAGGCATGACCGTGACGCAGATCGCGGGCGAACTGTCGCTGTCGGTCAAGACGATCAGCGAATACCGCGCCCGCTTGTTAGTAAAGATGAAACTTCGGAGCAGTGCCGAGCTGACCACGTATGCGATCCGCAACGGCCTGGTCGACTGATACCCCATCGCATGCCTCGGCGCTGAATAATTGTTGATGCGAGGCAAATAAACTGCCTATCATGTCGTCAATCCCGCAAACCCGGCACCGCGCTGCAATCCATGTCCACTCCGTCCACACCCGTCCCCGCTGCACCTGGCGCCGGCGCCGCTGCCACTACTGCTGCAGGCGCAGCGGCAAACCCTGCCGACATCGCACGCGAGGCGTTTCGTCGCCTGGCCACGCGCCGTATCGCGCCGACGCCGGATGCCTACCGCGCCATCTATGACGAGATTGCAGGCACCCCGCCAGCGCCACCCGCGCCGGCCCCGGACGCCGGCGCTATCGACGTACTGAACGGGTTCGCACGCCGCATGCTGGACACGCCCGGCGAGCTGGCCGAGTACGGCCGGCGCATGACCCGCGCCGTCAAGACGGGGGACTGGAGCAGCTACACCCAGGCACTGGGCCAGTTGACCGAGCGGCATCTGCGGCGCAACACCCCGGTGATGGCGATGGGCGACGAAGAGCCCGAGACGCGCCTGCTGCGCGACATGCTGGCGCGCACGCTGTCGTTTGCCTGCGCTTCGCTGCTGAGCGACAACCCGGAACAGGTCAAGGAGGCCGAAGCGCTGGGCGCCCTGGTCAAGACGGCGGTTGGCGAAAGCGAATTGCACGATATCGAGGCGCGCCTGAAGCAGCTGTGCTTCCAGATCGAGCTGCGCAAGGACGACAGCGCGGGTCAGCAGGAACTGCTGCTGCGGCTGTTCCGTCTGCTGCTCGACAATATCGAAGGCTTGCTCGAGGACGACAACTATATGCGCGGCCAGGTGGTCGCGGTGCAGGAACTGATCTCCGGTCCGCTGGATACGCGCGCGCTGGAAGACGCCACGCGCAGCCTGAAGGACGTGATCATCAAGCAAAGTCATCTGAAGCATGGCATCGCCGACGTGCGCGCGACGATGAAGAACATGATGATGACGTTTGTCGACCGCCTGGGCTCGGTGGCCGCCGCGACCGGCGACTACCACGCCAAGCTGGGCGACTTTTCCGAGCGCATCGGCGGCGCCACCGACATCAGCGAACTCAATACCGTCCTGAACGACGTGCTGCGCGAGACGCGCCATGCGCAGGACGAAGCACTGGCCTCGCGCGACCGCATGGTGGGCGCGCACCGCGAAGTGCAGGAAGCCGAGCAGCGCATCCGCGAACTCGAAGCCGAGCTGCAGCATATGAGCGAGCTGGTACGCGAAGACCAGCTGACCGGCAGCCTGAACCGCCGCGGCCTGGACGACGTGTTCGAGCGCGAAAGCGCGCGCGCCGACCGCCGCAACACGCCGCTGTGTGTGGCGCTGCTGGACCTCGACAACTTCAAGCGTCTGAACGACACCTACGGCCACATGGCGGGCGACGCCGCGCTCAAGCACCTGGTCAAGGTGGTGCGCGAGACGCTGCGCTCGATGGACGTGATCGCGCGCTTCGGCGGCGAGGAATTCTTGATCCTGCTGCCCGAGACGAACGTCGATGCGGCAGCGGCGGCCATGGTGCGGGTGCAGCGCGAGCTGACCCGGCACTTCTTCTTGCACGATAACGAGAAAATGCTGATCACCTTCTCGTGCGGCGTGGCGCTGCGGGTGCAGAACGAGGAACAGGCATCGCTGATGGCGCGGGCAGATAAAGCGATGTACCAGGCCAAGAGCAGCGGCAAGAACCGGGTAGTCGTGGCGGATTGACAAGTTCTGAAGGCGTGTTTTTCCAGACAGGTAAAAAAAACGATTTATTTTGCGATCCGGCCCTAAACTTTTTCCACAGGGCACCGTTACCAGCAACAACAGCGGTTTGAACGTCACTGAATAACGCGACGGACCAAAGTGAACAGCAGCACGGTCGCTGCACCCCTAGTAAGACCTAGTCTGGAGAAACACCATGGCATCAGTAATCAACACCAACGTCGCATCCCTGAACTCGCAGCGTAACCTGGCGACCTCGCAGTCGCAGCTGAATACCTCGATCCAACGCCTGTCGTCGGGTATGCGCATCAACAGCGCCAAGGATGACGCCGCTGGTCTGGCGATTTCGGACCGCATGAATTCGCAAATCAAGGGTATGACGCAAGCTACCCGTAACGCCAACGATGGCGTGTCGATGGCGCAAACCGCTGAAGGCGCTCTGTCGAGCTCGGGCGACATCCTGCAACGTGTCCGCGAACTGGCTGTCCAGTCGTCGAACTCGTCGAACTCGGCCAGCGACCGCAAAGCACTGCAGACTGAAGTCACCCAGCTGACCTCGGAACTGAACCGCATCGCCAACACCACCGAATTCAACGGCCAGAAGCTGCTCGACGGTTCGTCCGGCACCTCGAACTTCCAGGTTGGCGCCAATGCTGGCCAGCTGATTTCGATGACCGGCGCAAACTTCAACACCTCGACCTACGGCAACAACCAGGTCGCTGGCGATGCATCCCAGGCCGCAGCTACCAGCGGCGCTGCAGCTGGTTCGGTCACCGTGTCGGGTTACCTCGGTGGCAGTGGCGCCATCGCCACCACGACCAGCGATACCGCAAAAACCATCGCATCGAAGATCAACAACAAGTCGGGCGAAACCGGTGTAACGGCAACTGCCCGCACCGACGCGCTGCTGAAAAGCACCTCAACCGACGGCGCGTTCGCCATCGATGTGAAATCGGACAACGCCACGGCAGTGCGTGTGTCGTTCTCGGTCTCGGGTACCGGTAGCAAGGCCGATGACTACGCTGCGGGTGTGAGCGCGATCAATGCCCAGACGGCAAAGACTGGTGTCACCGCTCAGTACGATGCTGAAAACGGCGGTATCAAGCTGACCAACTCGTCTGGCGCAGACATCCAGATCGATAACAAGAATGCCGCTGGTGGCGCCGCCCTGAGCATGGCGACCTACAAGGCAGATGGCGATCCAGTCGCAACGCCAGTCGCTCTGGCTGCCGCTGGCACCGCTGTCGCCAATGGCCGCGTGACCTTGGACTCGGAAAAGAGCTTCTCGGTGGCCGAAGACACCGATACCGGCTTCGCCCTGGCTGCCTCGTCGAGCCTGAAATCGGTTGCCAACATCGATATCGGTTCCTTCGATGGCGCCCAGGCTGCCATCAAGGTGGCTGACGCTGCCCTGGCAGCAGTCAACGGCCAGCGCGCTGAATACGGCGCACTGCAGTCGCGCTTCGAATCGGCGATTTCCAACCTCTCGTCGACCACCGAGAACCTGTCTGCATCGCGCAGCCGCATCGTCGACACCGACTTTGCTTCTGAGACCGCAAAGCTGACCCGTGGTCAGATCCTGCAACAGGCTGGTACGT
Source organism: Oxalobacteraceae sp. CFBP 13730 (assembly GCA_014841835.1). Taxonomy (GTDB): domain Bacteria; phylum Pseudomonadota; class Gammaproteobacteria; order Burkholderiales; family Burkholderiaceae_D; genus Telluria. The sequence continues at coordinate 559,506 of JACYUQ010000003.1, forward strand.
CGATGCTGGCCCAGGCCAACTCGCTGCCGAACGGTGTCCTGTCGCTCCTGCGTGGCTAATCGCTAACGCGAAGTAACAGTACCACTCGGTAAGCGGTTCCCCGGCTGAAGAAATTTGGCTGGGGAATTTTCGTTAGGATACGCCATGCAAATTCCATCCATTGCGTCGTCGCCCCCCGCCAAACTGGACGAACGTCCAGCGCTCGCGAGCGGGCCGGCTGCCCCGGCACCACGGGCAGCGCCGGAGAAAGCCGAAGCCAGGCCAGACCGGGACGAGGTGTCGTCCGCCGTGAAGAAACTCAACGAAGCGCTGCCGCAATCGGCGCAGAGCCTCGAGTTTGAAATCGACGAAGAGAGCAAGGACCTCGTGGTCAAGATCATCGACCGGGATACGAAGGAAGTCGTCCGCCAGATGCCGACCAAGGAGGCACTGGAAATGGCCAAATCGATCGACAAGATGGTGGGGCGCCTGCTGGATCAAAGCGCCTGACACGATCCGCCGCTCACCCGAAGCGCCGCCCCCCACCGGGTGCGGCGCTTTTTACATGGCGCTTCGACATCGTTCGTGACAATCCCGGCCAAAATAAAAAGAGAGCCGCCTTTACCGCTCTTAAGTACCGTTTGTTTCTGCCGATAATGACTTACATTATTGCTTTCACCGGAGAAACATGTGGCCAACCTCGACATCGATGGCATAGTAGCGAAGCTGATGCAGGCTGAATCCAGGCCGCTCGACAACTACGCCAAGAAGACGGCGGCGCTGCAGCAGAAGAACAACGCCCTGAGCCAGGTCAGCGCCGCTGTGGGCGCGTTCCAGGGCGCCCTGACGTCGCTGAACCAGTCGAATACCTTCCAGGGTCTCAGTGCGACGCCTTCCAACAAGGATGTCTTCACCGGCACTGCCGGCGCTGGCGCCGTCCCGGGCAAGTACAAGGTCAATGTCACCCAACTGGCCCAGTCGCAGAGCCTGAAAACGTACGGCATGGCCAGCAGCACCGCCACGATCGGCTCCGGTTCGCCAACCAATTTGACGTTCCAGTTCGGCACCATTACCGGTGGCACTTTTGGCGCGACCGGCAACGCATTGGGCCTGGCAGCAGCAGCTGGCGGCATTCCCAACGGTTCGCTGAGTCTGAATGGCGTGGCGATCAGCACCACGCCGACGACCCGCAGCGCCCGTGCACTGGCCGAAGCGATCAATGCCCAGAGCGAGAAAACGGGTGTCGTTGCCACCGCGGGCAGTACCGAAACTGCGGCTGACCTGTTCGCCGGCTTTGGCCAGGTGAGCGTCGACAGCGGTTCGAGCTACGCGCTGTCCGTTGGTGGCGTGCAACTGGCCAGCCTGAACACCGGCAGCGCGCCATTGACCGGTGCCGCGCTCGACACGTCCCTGGCCAGCGCCGGCACACGCAATGCGCTGGCCGCGGCCAACATCAGCGTCAGCGGCAGCGCCGCCGACGGCACGCTGCAATTCAAGTCCGCAGACGGCAATACCATCGACGTGACCGAAACCGTTACCGGTACCGTGCGTGGCGGCCTCAAGCACGATGACACCACCGTCAATACCGGCGCCACGACGACCGCCACCGCGGCCGTCACCTTGCGCTCGAACGACGGCAACCAGATCCTGGTCGGTGGCAACAACCCGGCCTCGGCCGGCTTCGCCGCAGGCAGTGTCGGCTCGCACCAGGGGTCGGGGTTTTCCCTCAACGGCGCGCTCAACAGCAAGACCATTACGCTGGAGGCGGGCGACCAGACACTGCAAGGCATTCGCGACGCCATCAACAAGGCGGACATGGGCGTGACCGCCACCATCGTGTCCGATGGCAGCAGCAATCCGTTCCACCTGGTGGTGACGTCCACCAAGACCGGTGAAGCAACGTCGATGAAGATCGGCGTTTCGGGTGAAGACGGCTCGGCAGCCGACCCGGCTCTGGCCGCCCTGCTCGGCTACGACCCGGCCGGTGCGCAAGGCATGACCCAGACCGCCGGCGCCCAGAGCACCCTGCTGAACATGAACGGCATCGAGATCAAGAGCGACAGTACCAGCGTCAAGGATGCAATCCAGGGCGTGACGCTTGACGTCAGTGCGGTCGGCAGCAGTACATTGACCGTGACGAAAGACACGGCAGCGATCAGCACGGCGGTGAACGACTTCGTCAAGGCCTTCAACACGCTCAACTCCACGATGAGCGGCATGACCAAATACAACGCCGAGACGAAAAAAGGCGGTGTCTTGCAGGGCGACGCGAGCGTGCGCGCAATCCAGAGCCAGATGCGCCGGCAGATCAGCGCAGTCATGGAAGGCACCGGTGGCAAATTGAACTCGCTGAGCCAGGTCGGCATCTCGTTTCAGCAGGACGGCAGCCTGAAACTGGATTCGGGCAAGCTGAACAAGGCAATTACCGACAATGCTGCCGACTTCGGCGGGTTGTTCGCGGCCATGGGCTCCACCACCGACGGCCTGGTCAAGTTCGACAAGTCGACCGCTGCAACCAAGGCCGGCACATATGGCGTCAACATCACCAGCCTGGCCTCGCAAGGAACGCTGGCGAGCAGTGCCGCACTGGGCACGACGACCACGATCGCACCGAACACGGTGTGGCGCGTCACACTGAACCAGACCGATCCGGTTACCGAAAGCAAGTCCCAGGAAATCAAGCTGCCCGCCGGCACGTACAGCAAGGACGACCTGGCCGCGCTTCTGCGCTCGTCGATCAATGGCAACGCGACGTTTGCCGGCGCTGGCGATGCGACCGAAGCAAAGGTCGGCGAGGACGGCATCCTGACGCTGTCCTCGAGCAAATACGGTTCGACGTCGAACATCGCGATTGCCGGCATCAGCGGCAGCGCGGTCGAATCGATCTTTGGCGGCGCCGCACCAGTCAAGGGCGCCGACGTCATCGGTACGATCGGCGGCGTGGCCGCCACCGGGAACGGCCAGTCGCTCACTGCAGCGCCAGGGTCGAACGCCGAAGGCATCCAGGTCTCGATCACGGGTGGCATCCTGGGCGATCGCGGCGCGGTCACCTTCTCGCAGGGTTTCGCGTTCCAGCTCAACAACCTGGCGACCGGTTTCGTCGGCAAGGACAGTCTGCTCAAGAGCAAGACCGACGGCCTGAACGTGTCGATCAAGACCATTGCCGATCAGGCCGCGCGTTTTGAAACGCGCCTGGACAGCATCGAAAAACGTTACCGCGCCCAGTTCGTCGCACTGGATGCGACGCTGTCGTCGATGCAGTCGACGTCGGATTACCTTACCCAGCAGTTGGCGGCCCTGGCGGCCAACCGATAAATTTCAGCATCACCGGAGAATCTCATATGTTTGGAACCCCGAAACGCGGCGTCGGCGCCTATGCAACCGTTGGTCTGGAGACCGGCGTTGCTGCAGCGTCGCCACAAAAGCTGGTCGTGATGCTGTACGACGGCGTGATCGTCGCGCTGCTCAGCGCGATCAACCACATCAAGTCGTCGAACGTGGCCGCCAAGGGCGCCTCGATCTCGAAAGCCATCACGATCATCGACAACGGCCTGCGCGCCTCGCTCGACAAGAAAGCGGGCGGCGAGATCGCACAGAATCTCGATGCGTTGTACGATTACATGAGCCGCCGCCTGCTGCAGGCCAATATCAAGAACGATATTGCGATCATCGAAGAAATCCACGGCCTGATGTCCGACCTGCGCGAAGCCTGGGTCCAGATCGGCGAAAAGAGCGATGCACCCGAGCAGGCCGTGCCGGCCATCCAGCGTGCCCCTACCCTGATGAGCGCATAAGGTTAACGATGACGATGACGATGAACGGGCAAGAAGTGGTGTCGGTCTACGAAACGATGGTCGGCATCACCGAGCGCATGCTCGCCGCGGCCACTGCCAGCGAATGGGATCGCCTGGCCGAACTCGAGCAGGAATGCGCTGCCCACGCGCGCCGCCTCAAGGCCAACGAAGGCGTCGGGCCGCTGGCCGGCCAGGAGCGTGTACGCAAGGTCGATGCGATCCGCCGCATGCTGGACGCCGACCGCCGCATCCGCGACCTGACCAGCCCATGGATGGCGCACCTGTCGTCGCTGATCAACAGCAAGTCGACCGAACGCCGCGTCGCGCGCGCCTACGGCATCTGATGCGCCCGGCGGGGGTTGACTGATGCTGCCCCGCGACCTTGTTGGCGGCGTCACGCGCGTCACGCCGGCCCAGGCCGCCGAGCAGGCGGTCGACCCGCGCCAGCAAGCCTTTGCGCGGGCCGTCGCCCCGCTGCTGGGCAAGGCAATCCACGGCGAAATCCAGGCCAAACTGACTGACGGCACCTTCATCGTCAAGTTCGCCGATACCCAGGCGCGCATGCAACTGCCCCCCGGTGCACTGGTCGGCGCCGACGTGCCGCTTACACTGATCGGCCTGCATCCCCGCCCCACCTTCCAGGTCGGCACCCAGACCACCGCCACGGGCTTTGCCGAAGCCGGCCCCGCACCGCCATCCGACACGGACGCTCCGGGCGCGCCGCTGGGCTATCGCGAAGGCGCCGCCCTCGGCCGCGCCGGCGCCCTGCTGGCATCGGGCGGGGGGCTGGGTACGCAGGCGTTCGCCGGCGGCACCGAAGCAAAAAACACCACGCTGAGTCCCACTGGCCAGGCCCTGGCTGGCGTGCTCGCGGCCGCCCAGAAAGCCGAAACAGTGCTCACCGCCGTCACCGGCAACGCACCGGTGGTGGCCACGCCGGACGCCGATCCGGCGGCGCTGGCCGCCGGCCTGAAACAGGCGTTCGGCAAGAGCGGCCTGTTCTACGAATCGCATGTGGCCGAATGGGCGCAGGGATCGCGCGCGCTGGCCGAACTGGCGGGCGAACCGCAGCAGCAGGCGGCGCAGGCCGGCGCGCGCCCGAACCTGCAGGATCCCGCTACCGCGCAGTTCATCAGCCTGCAACTGGCGGCGCAGGAACAATCGCAACTGGCGTGGAAAGGCCAGCTCTGGCCCGGCCAGCCGATGGAATGGGACGTCAAGCGCGAAGCCCACGGCGGTGGCGGCGACGATGACGGGGCGATCTGGAACAGCCGCCTGCGCCTGCGCTTTCCCGAGCTGGGCGAACTCGATGTGCAGTTGCGGATGGTGGGCGGCGCCTTGCAGATCGGACTCGCAACCGGCGACGATGCCACTGCCGTCCTGCTGCGCCAGCACGCGCCGAACCTGGCCGGGGCGCTAGAGTCGGTGGGCACGCCGCTGGCGGGGTTCGACGCGCGCGCGCGGACCGTGGCGGCGCCGAAGAACGATGATGATGGTGACCATGAATAAGCTGGCCAACGGGCGCATGAAGAGCGCGGTGGCGATGGCCTACAGCGCCGGCGAAAAAGCGCCGACGGTCGTGGCCAAGGGCTCCGGCATGGTCGCCGAACAGATCATCCAGCGCGCCCAGGATGCGGGCGTGTTCGTGCACGAATCGAAAGAACTCGTGTCGCTGCTCATGCAGGTCGATCTGGACCGCGAAATTCCACCAACGCTGTATCGAGCAATTGCGGAACTGTTGGCATGGCTATATCATATTGAGTCGGCTAAAAAGAACGGTGAGTCACTGCCCACCGCACCTGATCCGACGCCCCACCTCCCCCCGGAACAAGCGTCAAGGACATAAAGCCTAGCAATGGATGAAGCAGAACTGGAAGACTGGCACGACTACGAAGTCGCATCGCGCCGCGAGATCGTCTCGCTGCTGCGCCAGATCGGCGAACACAACCAGCTGATCCGCCTGCTGATCAGGGGTGAGGCCGATGTCTGCGTGACCTCGATCCTGGCCGTGGACGAAGACAGCAACACGCTCGTGCTCGATCGCTCGATCGATCCGGCCCAGAACCAGCGCATGACGGGCGCAGCGCGCGCGAAATGCGAAACCACGCTCGACAAGATCCGCATTCTGTTCGGCGCTGCCAACCTGGCCCCGACTGTCTGGCGCGGCGAGCCGGCACTGCGGGCCGACATTCCCCCCACCCTGATCCGCCTGCAGCGGCGCGAGTACTACCGCATGGCCACGCCGGTCAGCAATCCGGTGCGCGCGCTGATTCCGGTGCCGATGGATGGTGGCACCGGCGGCATGAGCGTGTTCGCGCTGCATGACATCAGCGTGGGTGGCATTGCCCTTCTCGACAGCAAGCTGCTGCTCGATACCACGGTCGGGCGCGTGATCGCCAACTGCCGCATCGAACTGCCCGAGATCGGCCCGATCGCCACCTCGCTCGAGATCCGCAACTCGCTCGAGCTCACCCTGCTGAACCACAAGACCACGCGCCGCATCGGCTGTCAATTCGTCGACATCTCGCGCGGCGCGCTGGCGGGGGTGCAGCGCTACATCACCAAGCTCGAACGCGAGCGCAACGCGAAGCTGGCCGGGCTGGCCTGACTGCGGCCCGTCCCCACAGATGCGGGGATGACCTTGGGTATACGATCGGCTTCATGCACACGACCACCCCGGCACCCCGGCCTTCACTCTCGCCCGCCAGCGCCAGCCTGCACGGCCACGACACGGTAACGCTGGCGCAGGCCATGGGGCTGCTCGCGACCGTGGGCGACCTGGCCATGGGCCAGCCCATCGACGCGTCCGCGCGCGCCGCACGTCTGGCCGCACGCATCGCACTGGCTGCCGGTGGCGATGCCACTGCTGCTGCGCATGCGCGCATGGTGGCCCGCCTGCGCTGGTCCGGCAGTACCGCCACGGCCACCGGCTTTGCCACGCTGCTGGGAGACGACATCGGTGGCCGCCACGCGATGCTGAGCCGCACGCTCAGTGCGCAGCAGGCCGCGCGCCTCGACCAGGTCAGGCATCACCTCACACCACTGGCTGCCATCCACTGCGAGGTTGCCGGCGACATCGCCGCCATGCTGGGCCTGCCGGCCCCGGTCGAACACGGCCTGCGCCATCTGTTCGAACGTGTCGATGGCCGCGGCCGGCCCCATGGCCTGGAAGACAATGGGGTGCCGGCCGTCGTGCAGTACGTGGCGCTGGCCGGCGACATCGAGATCCTCACGCGCGTGCATGGATTCAGCGCGGCGCTGTCGATGGTCACGCGCCTGGGTGGCGTCAGGTATCCGGCGGCGCTGGTCGCGCAGGTGACGCCGCACGCCCAGGCGTGGCTCGAGGCACCGGGCGCGCTGGAGGAACCGGCGCTGCCGAACGACTTCCTGCCGCTGTCGGTGCCACTCACACTGGTGGCCGACACCGTCGAACTGAAGCTGCCCTGGCTGGCGGGCCATGCGCGCCGCGTGGCGCGGCTGGTGCAGATTGCTGCGCAAGGGATCGGTCTGGCGGACGCCGACCAGCGCAGTCTGGCGCGCGCGGCGCTGCTGCACGGGATCGGACGCGCCGCCGTGTCGAACACCGTCTGGGAACGCAGAAGCAAACCGGGTAGCGCCGACTGGGAGGCCATCCGCCGCGCGCCCTACTGGACGGCCCGCATCGGCAACCGGATCGACGGCATCGAGGCCGACGCACAGCTGGCCTCGCAGGTTTATGAACGGCTCGATGGCAGCGGCTACTTTCGCAGTCTGGACACCACCACGCTCGGCATGCCGCAACGCCTGCTGGCGGCAGCGACGGTCTACGTCGCCCTGCGCTCGCCGCGGCCATGGCGCGCCGCGCACGAACCGGCGTCGACGCTGGCGTTACTGGAAGCACAGGTGACGGGCGGACGGCTCGATCGCACTGCGGTGGACGCCGTACTGGCCGCCGCTGCCACGGCGTCCGTCATACCGCCAGCGGGCCAGGTTTTGTCAGCGCGCGAGATCGACGTGCTGCAGCGTCTCAGCCTGGGTGAGGCTGGCAAGGACGCCGCGCGCGCGATGCGCATCAGTACCGGTGCCGTGCGCACGCATGTCGAAAGCATCCTGGGCAAGCTCGGATGCGCGACCCGCGCCGCCGCGACCTTTCGCGCGCTGACGCTGGGGCTGATTTAAGACTGCGTGCGGCGGAGGCGCAACACGCCGGCCATGCCCAGGCCCGCCAGCAGCAGCGCCAGCGAACCCGGCTCCGGCACCTCGGTCGCATCGGCAAAGCTGAAGTCGTCCATCGCATACGAGCCCTGTGCGCCACTGGAGACGACGACCGTGTCAATCGCGCGATCCCAGCCGGCGTCCAGATACGCAGCCACGCCGGACAGTTGCAGCGCCGCCGTACTGGCGACCAGCAAACCCTGGAAGTACAGGTCAAAGCGCACGCTGCTGTCCTCATAGCCCGAGAACCAGGCACCCTCGAACACGGTGGGCGCGAGGAAGCGGATCGTGCTGGCCACCGGCCCGCCGTCGATCCAGTCGGTGGATACCCGGCCCGTGCCGGAATGGGCGGCAAATGGATCCTGCTCGCTCGTGAAGACATTCAGGCCGGCGCCCGACCAGTCGAGGCCACCGTAGTTGGGGGCGACGGCGGCATAGCCGTCAGGGCCGACGATGTCGTCGAAGTCGAGTACGGTCGCCGAAGCGAAGGGTGCGCACAGCGCAAAGGCGACGGCTGCGGCCGCGTTACGAAGCATGGGATGCATGGAATTCCTGTTGATGGTGATGGAAGCGAACATGGTCAGACCAGGCCCAGTGCCGGATCGCTGACCGTGTGGCGGCCGGTTTCGACGCGGCCCGCAAAGCGCCGCAGGTAATCGGGCTGGCCCGAGACCGTGGCACTCAGGTCGTACCAATAACCATTGGCCGCCAGTGGAATGCGCACGAGCAGTTCGGTGCGCGGCGCCAGCGTGTGCAGCTGGCGCAGTTGCGCATAGGCGTTCGCATTCAGGTTGAACGTGCACGGCGCCGCGCCGGCATTCATCAGGCGCAGTACCAGCTCGCCCGTGGCGGCATCGCAGCGCACGTGGACGTCCGGGCGCGCCTGGCCCGCGGCAACGGCGCGCAGCGCGCTGCCGGTAAAGTGGCGGTGATAGCCGTTCGGGCCCAGCACCCACAAGTCGTACGCACCGCCCACTGCGGGCGTCCAGTTGTCGGCCAGCGATTTGCCTGCCTCGACGGTGTAGCGGCGCGGTACGGCCGCCAGGTTCTTGCGGTCGTAGACGTGGAAGACCGCGCCCTGGCGTCCGGTGTTGATGAAGTTCAGCGTGACCTGCACGGCAGCCATCGTGGCACCGGGCTGCACCTGGCAGGTCGTGGCCAGTTCATACGGCAGCGCGCGCGATGGCCGCGTGCCCGGGGCCTGGACCGGCATCTGCGGCGACGCCGGCGGCGCGATCTGCGCCAGGCGTTGCTGCGCGGCGCGCAGGGCGTCGGCCTGGCTGCGATTGGTGCGGCCCTGCAGTGCTGGCAGCGCCTCGTCGTTCGGTGTCGCAAAATTGAAGGCGCTGGTCAGATCGCCGCAGACGGCGCGGCGGTACGCGCTGATGTTCGGCTCGATGACACCGAAGCGCGTTTCCAGGAAGCGCAGCACCGACGTGTGGTCGAAGACCTGCGAATTGACCCAGCCGCCGCGGCTCCACGGTGAAATCACATACATTGGCACGCGCGGTCCGGGTCCGTAGACGCGCCCGTCCGCCGCCGGTTGGCGGGTGCTGCCGGCAGGCCGGGGGTGCGTGTAGTATTCCGGGCCCAGCGCGCCAGGCGACAGCGTGGTCTTGCCGGCGTAGCCGCCCTTGCCGTCCGGCGATGGCGCCGAGGGCGACGGCACGTGGTCGAAGTAGCCATCGTTCTCGTCGAAGTTGACGATCAGGACCGTCTTGCTCCAGACCTCGGGGTTGGCTGTCAGCGCATCGAGCACCTCTTGCAGGAACCAGGCGCCCTGCACCGGGCTGGATGGGCCCGGGTGTTCGCAATAGATCGATGGCGCGTTGATCCACGACACCTGCGGCAGCTTGCCGGCGCGGATATCGCGCTTGAAGGCGTCCAGGTACTGCTCGGGCTGGGTCCCCGGCAAGGTGTTGGCGATGCCCTTGTAGAGCGGGTTCTTCGCGTTGTCGGTCGCCGCATCGTAGGCGTGGTACGGCAGCGCCTGGCCCGTGTTGGTGTACGGCTGGCCTGGGGCGCCGCCGCTCGATACCGGATAGCCCGACGCGATATTGGCGCGCCGGAACTGGCGGAACGCGCCCAGCATGTTGTCGCCCCATTCGTCGGGCATGTTCTGGTAGCTGATCCAGCTCACGCCGGCCGCCTCAAGACGCTCGGCATACGTGGTCCAGGTGTAGCCGGTGTTGACGCCACCCGGGAGGCCGTCGATCGCGTCCCACTCGTTGGAGACGAAGGCCGTGCCGGTGGGCCCGGCGCCATTGGTGCCGGTCAGGAAGAACGATCGGTTCGCGTCGGTTCCGGTGTGCATCGCGCAGTGGTAGGCGTCGCAAACGGTGAACGCATTGGCCAGCGCAAACGCGAACGGGATTTCGCTTTCCTCGAAGTAGCCCATCGAGATGGGATTCTTGTAGCGCGGCCACTGGTCCATGCGGCCGTTGTCCCAGGCCAGTTGACTGTCGAGCCAATCGTGCGGCGTGCCATTCACGCGCTGGGCGTTGCCACGGCTGGCGTCCAGGTGGAACGGCATCACGACGTTGCCGTTGGCCAGGCGCTGCTGCCAGACACTGCGCCCTTCGGGCAGCGGGATCGTGAAGCGGTCACCAAAGCCACGCACGCCCTTGAGCGTGCCGAAATAATGGTCGAAGGCGCGGTTTTCCTGCATCAGGATCACGACGTGCTCGACATCGCGGATGGTGCCGGTCACGTTATTGGCCGGGATGGCAAGGGCGCGCTGGATGGCAGGCGGAAAGGCGGCAAAGGTGCCGGCGGCGATACCCGCGCGCGCACTGTTGCGCAGGAAACTGCGTCGTGAGGTCATAGGATCTATCCAAAGACGTAAGTGTTTTATCCAGGAAACTTATGTTGCAAAGTGTTATCTTGCCGACATGATGCAAGACGGCGCCAGCGTACGCTCCGATCGTGACGACGCCATGACACATTCCTGAACTGCCGGGAAACCTCGCAGCAACCTGAAAACAACATTCGACGTTGTCACGCAATTATGTTTTCAAAGAAATGTTGCGCACGATTGGAATTTTATTTGCCTGTTTGCAACCCGACACCTATAGTTTCGATCGTTACACTTCGTTAGATTCCATTTTCTCAAGTCCAACCGCATGAAACTCAACCGCATCGGCATCATCCTCATCGCCTGTGCGCTGGCTGCCATCACCCTCGTCGTCGCATTGCTCGTGGTCCGGCAGCAGGCCAGCCAGGCGGCGCAGGTGCGCAACAAGGGTGTCGGACTGGTCAAGGCGCTCAGCACGGTTCCGATGTCCCTCCTCGCCGACAGCAGCGGCCGCGGCGGTGTGCTTGCCGCCGTGCTTGCGTCGAACGCTGACAGCGACTTCGCGTATGTCACGATTGGGGATGCGAACGGCCGCACGCTGGCCGAAATCGCGGGCAGCGGCAGCATCACGCCCGCCACGCCACTGCCTGCCGATGCGCGCACCGGCTTCGGCGAACGGACGCTGCCGGCAGCGAACGGCGGCGCCCCGCTGCGCGAATTCTATGGTCCGCTGGCCGATGCCAGCGGCGGCCCGGCATTTGTCCGGGTGGGCTTCCACCAGCCCGGCTTTACCGTGCTGGCGCAGGATGTGTCGTTCCTTGCGCTGCTGGCGCTGATGATGTTTCTGGTCGTGCCGGTCATGTACGTCGTCATCAAGCGCGAAATGGCGCCGCTGGCGGCGCTCAGCCAGCAACTGCGCGGCCAGCTGCGCCAGCTCGCCGCGCCCGGCAGGCCGGATCAGCCCGGCGCCGACGATATGCGCGAACTGATCACGAATATGCAGCACTATCTCGACCAGGCCGGCGCCCGCATCGTCCAGCTCGAGGAAGGCTCGCTCAACACCACCGCCGACAACCGCCTGCTGCAATACGGCAGCAAGAAGCTCAACGCGGCGCTGCAGTCGCTGCCGGACGGCCTGTTGATGCTCGATCCGGCCGGCGACGTCACGTTCGCCTCCGGCAAGGTCGAGCCCCTGCTGGGCATCCCGATGGACCAGATTCTGGGACAGCCGCTCGATGCGTGGTGCTGCGATCCGGCGCTGCGCACGCTGTTCGGCCGCTACAGCGGCGACCTGCGCGACAACGCCCGCTCGCACAAGGTCGACTTCGCGCCGCAGAATGTCGAAGGCCGGCAGCTGAGCGCCACCGCGCAACCGCTCAGCGGCGGCCACGGCACGATGTCGTTCGGCACGCTGGTCGTGCTGCGCGACGTGACCCGCGAATACCTGGCGCGCCAGGCGGGCAATGACTTCGTGGCCCACGTCTCGCACGAACTCAAGTCGCCGCTGAACGTCATCGGCATGTACGCCGAGATGCTGGCCGACAGCGACGACGAGAGCATGCGGGTCGAATCGCTGAACGTGATCCAGGACGAGATCGAGCGCATGAATGCGCTGGTCGGCAACCTGCTCAATGTGAGCAAGCTGGAAACCGGCAGCATGAGCCCCGAACGCAACCGCGTGCGCCTCGACGACATGCTGCGCGACGCGTACGAGCAGGCGCTGCCACGCGCCGAAGGCAAGCAGCTGCGCGTGCTGCTCGACCTGCCGCGCGAACTCGAGGCCGTGGCGATCGACAAGGACCTGTTCCGCATTGCGCTGAACAACCTCCTGACCAATGCCATCAAATACAACCGTCCGGGCGGCAGCGTGACGCTGGCGGCCCGCAATGAGGACAATGAAATCGTGATCAGCGTACGCGACACCGGCATCGGCATCGCGCCGGAAGCCCAGGACCGCATCTTCGAGAAGTTCTACCGCGTCAGCGAAGCGGGCGCCGCCACCCAGCGCGGTGGCCACGGCCTGGGGCTGTACCTGGCCGCCCAGATCGTCGAACTGCACCACGGCCGCCTGGTCGTCGAAAGCGAGCCGGGCGTGGGCAGCACCTTCTCGGTCCACCTGAAGATCGTTTCCGCGCCGGCCGGCGCCGCCGTGTTATGAAGCCGCGCCACATCCTGCTCGTCGACGACGAGCCCCATGTCCTGCGCGTGCTGCGCCTGTCGCTCGAACGCGAAGGCTATCTCGTCGTCACCGCCAGCGATGGCAACGCGGCGCTGGCCTGCATGACGCAGCAGCTGCCCGACGTCCTGATCAGCGATATCCAGATGGACGGCATGGACGGGCGCACGCTGTGTCCGCTGGCCCGCGCCACCTATCCGGACCACCCGTTCCTGATTCTGGTCATGACCTCGATGACCGCGCTCGACGAACGAACCTGGGCGCGTGAACTGGCCAATACCGAATTCCTTGAAAAACCCCTGAGTCCGCGCCAGCTGGTGGCGCGGTTGTCCCGCCATTTTGCGGCCCTGGCGTGACGCCGCGCCAGCCACCAAAGCCTGCCCATGTCCCTTGATCTTCTGCCGACCCTCGACTACACCCGCCACGAGCGCTGGCTGCGCCGCAGCACCGGGAGCGATTACTCACTGGCCGTCTGCGACGCCGCTGGCGCGCCCTGCTGGAGCGCACCGGGCGACAGCACGCTCGCATCATGGATCACGGCGCTCAATGCCAGCGGCTTTGCCTGGCCGTCCACGGGCGACGGCATGCAGCGCCACGATGCCGGTGACGCCACCCTGCTCTACACGCCGATCATCGCCAAGAGCGGCCTGATCGGCTACCTCGCGGTCCGTGCGGACACGGCTGCGACGGCGAACACTGCGGCCACCGACGTGCCGTTCGCGTGGGACGCACTGGCCGAAGCGCTGGAAGACATCGCCAGCACGATTGCCGACGACTGCCGCACGCAGGGCGAGCTCGATGCGATGGCCGACGAGCTGTCGGACCGCTACGAAGAGCTGCACCTCGTGTACGCCATCGACCGCCAGGTGCAGGACATGACCAGCGGCGAAGACCTGTTCGGCGAGCTGCTCGAGAGCTGGGCCGCCCATATGGATGCCGACGTTGCCGCCTTCATCAAGCCGGGCGAGAACCTGTGCGTGTCGGCCACCAACCTGTCGGCGCCGATCCACAACCTGGATCTGGTGCTGGTCGAGATGCGCGGCGACCTGTACCGCTTCTCGCATTCGTCGCGCCAGCCGATCGTCATGAACGAGGCCGACGATCCGCGCCGCGCCTACATCTTCACCGACATGCCGTTCAAGATCCTGTGCTGCCCGGTCTTCCAGGACAAGTCGGTCGTGGCGATCCTGGTGCTGCTCAACCATGCGGACAAGGAAGACTTCAGCAACAGCGACCGCAAGCTGGGCGAAGTGCTGGCCAATCATTTGTCGAGCCTGTCGCGCATGCACAGCATGCTGGCTGAAACGAGCAAGTTCAACCAGCAAATGGCGGCCGCGCTGATCGAGGCGGTCGAAGCGAAAGACCCATACACGCGCGGCCACAGCGAGCGCGTGCACCACATCGCCATGGAAATCGGCCGCGCACTGCGCCTGCCGCCGCGCGAACTGGACAACCTGTTCTGGGGTTCGCTCCTGCACGACGTGGGCAAGATCGGCATTCCCGATGCCGTGCTGTGCAAGCCGGGGCGCCTGACGCGCGATGAATTCACCTTCATCATGGTCCATCCCGAGCGCAGCTACGAAATCCTGCGCCACATCGACCGCCTCAAGGGCGCGGTGCCGGGCGCGCGCCATCACCAGGAAAAGTACGACGGCACCGGCTATCCGCATGGCCTGGCCGGCAACGACATTCCGTACAACGCGCGCATCATCGCGGTGGCCGACACCTACGACTCGATCACCAGCTCGCGCGCCTACCGCGCCGGACGCAGCCACGAAGTGGCAATGGCCGAGATCGCGCGCTGCGCCGGCACCCAGCTCGACCCGGGCGTGGTGGCGATGTTCGACACCGTGTGCCGCGCCGAACCGGGCTGGATCGCCGAGTTCCGCATCGCCCGCGATCCGGTCCCGGCCGCAGCACCTTCCCAAGCCGTCGCCACCGCATGAGCGAGAGCGCCGCCCCCGAGCGGATCACCCGCAGCCGCATCGGCGCCATGACGTACCTGGCGCCGCTGACGGCGCTGGTGGCCGACGAGGCCGTCCAGACGCTGCAGGCGGCGCTGAACGAGTGCGTGGCCCAGCACCAGGTGTCGATCGTGGTCGACCTGGGCAAGGTCACGCTGCTGTCCGGGCGTGCGCTGAGCATGATGGCCGACATGGGCGAGCGCCTGAGCGGTCTGGGCGGCTGGCTCAAGCTGGCCTATCCGAATCCCCTGCTGCAGGACATCCTGGCCGCCACGGGCCTGCTGGAGCAATTGCCGCTGTTCGATGCGCGACCGACCGCGCCGCGCCGCGTGCGCGAACCGGGCAGCAAGCTGGGCGACATCCTGGTCGAACGTGGCGCAGCCAGCGCCGAGCAGGTCGCCGAGGCGGCGCGCCTGCAGGACCAGACCGGCAAGCGCATGGGCCTCATCATGGTCGAGCGCAAGTGGATCACCGAAGCGGCGCTGTACCAGGCGCTGGCCGACCAGCTGGGCCTGCCGTACGTGCAGCTGCGCACCGGGCTGTACGACCCGGGCGCGCTGGCGCTGCTCGAACGCGATATCACGCGGCGCCTGAACGTGCTGCCACTGTTCCAGGTGCAAGGCACGCTGACCGTGGCCAGCGCCGAACCGCAGGCCATCCACAGCATCGATGAACTGCGCGCCCGCACCGGTGTGCGCATCCGCATCGTGGTCGCGCCGCCGGCCGATATCCGGCGTCTGGCCGACGAAGCGTATGGCGGCGCCCTGCCCGATTTCGTGCAGACCGAAGCGAGCGACCTGGAACTGATCGAGTCGACGATCCCCGACGACTACACGCAGATCGACGAAATGGCCGGCGCCAGCCCGGTCATCAATATGGTCAATGCCGTGATCCAGCGCGCGATCCGCGATGGCGCCAGCGACATCCACATCGAAATTTCGCGCAACCGCGCCCGCATCCGGCTGCGCATCGACGGCGTGCTGTACGAAGTCATGTCGCCGCGCGTCGACCAGCACCCGGCCATCGTCTCGCGCCTGAAGGTCATGGCCAACCTCGACATCGCCGAGCGCCGCCTGCCGCAGGACGGCCGTATCCAGGTGGCGACCCAGGGCCGCACGGTCGACCTGCGCTTCTCGTCGCTGCCCGGCATCTACGGCGAAAAGGTCGTGCTGCGCGTGCTCGACAAGAACCAGTCGATCCTCGATGTCGACAAGCTCGGCATGAATGCACATGCGGTCGGCGCGTTCAAGCGCCTGCTGGGCCGCAGCCACGGTCTGATCCTGGTCACCGGCCCGACCGGCAGCGGCAAGACCACCAGCCTGTACGCGGCGATCAGCCACCTGAAAAGCATCGAAAAGAACATCGTCACGATCGAGGACCCGGTCGAATACCAGCTCGACATCATCAACCAGAACCAGGTCAACGATGCGATCGGCTTGACCTTCCCGAAGATCCTGAAACACGTGCTGCGCCAGGACCCGGACATCATCATGATCGGCGAAGTGCGCGACCGCCAGACCGCCGAGATCGCGGTGCAGGCGGCGCTGACCGGTCACCTGGTCTTGACCACGCTGCACACCAACGACACGCTGGGCGCGGTCTCGCGCCTGGTCGAGATGGGCGTGGAGCCGTACCTGCTGTCGTCGGCGCTGATCGGCGTGATGGCCCAGCGTCTCGTGCGGCGCGTGTGCCAGGGTTGCCGTACCAGTTACCTGGCCACGCCCGAAGCGACCGCTGCCTACCGCTGGCGTGGTCAGGGCGACCTGCGCCTGATGCGCGGACGCGGTTGCCCGGCCTGCTATGACTCCGGCTACAAGGGCCGCATGGGCATCTACGAGCTGCTCGAAGTCGGCCCCGACCTGCAGCGCATGATCGTGGCCAACGCCAGCAAGGACCAGCTGGCCGCGCACGTGGCCTCGACCGGCCACCACGACCTGTACGCAGACGGCATGGCGCGCGCTTTTGACGGCCACACGACGCCCGAAGAAATCGCGCGCGTCGTGCATTCGCTGTAACCGCCATGCCGATCGAACTCGACGCCCCCGTTGCAGGACCGGGCCCGGCCGGCAAGACCGCGCCGTCAGCCGCCTCGTGGTGGACGCTGGGCGCGCGCCCCCCGGGGATGCGTGAACGAGCGCTGTTTACCGAGCGCCTGGCGTTGCTGCTTGAGACCGGCGTGCCGCTGCACACGGCGCTGCAGTCGCTGCACGACCAGACCGA
This sequence comes from Oxalobacteraceae sp. CFBP 13730, assembly GCA_014841835.1. Taxonomy (GTDB): domain Bacteria; phylum Pseudomonadota; class Gammaproteobacteria; order Burkholderiales; family Burkholderiaceae_D; genus Telluria. The sequence continues at coordinate 576,627 of JACYUQ010000003.1, forward strand.
ACCGGGCCAGTTGCGCACGATGATCGGGACCATCGGCGACGACATCCTGGCCGGTGAACGTTTTTCATCGGCGCTCGGGCGCCATGCGCTGTTCCCGGGGAGCTACGTCAACCTGATTGCGGCCAGCGAGGCCGGCGGCTTCATGGCCGAGGTGCTGGTGCAACTGGTCGAACTGGATGAAAAAGAGGAGCGCCTGCGCGCCATGCTGGTGTCGGCCCTGTCGTATCCGGCGATCCTGCTGACGTTCTCGTTCGGGGTGGTGGTGTTCATCCTGACGTTCGTGTTTCCCAAGTTTGCCGTGATGTTCGCGTCGATCCACGACCAGTTGCCGATCACCACGCGCGCGCTGCTGGTGGTGAGCCAGGTGCTGACCGGGCACGCCGCGATTGTCGCGGCGCTCACGGCCGGCGCTGTCGGGCTGGGGTGGATGCTGATGCGCCAGCCCGGGGTGCGCGTCGCAATCGACCGCGCCAAGCTGCGCCTGCCGGTCTTGCGCGACGTGTTCGCCAAGATCTATCTGACGCGCCTGCTACGCGTGATGGGCATTTCGCTCGAACACGGTGTGACGATCCTGGCCACGCTCGAGGCTTGCCGCGCGGTGGTGACCAATGCCGACTTCCAGCGCTTCATCCTCGATCTCGAACGTGATGTCACCGAGGGCAAGGGCATTGCCGCCGGCTTCGAGCACAGCAATTTCGTGCCGTTGTCGGTGCGCCAGATGATCGCCACCGGTGAGGCGACCGGCACGCTGGGCCGCGTCATGACCCGCGTGGCCGATTCGTACGACCGCGAATTGACGCGCCTCCTGGCGCGCCTGACAAAGATGGCCGAGCCGGTGATGCTGCTGGTGATGGGGGTGCTGGTCGGAACGATTGTCAGTTCGCTCATCTTGCCGATATTTAAATTATCACGCGCTGTGCACTGAAGCGTTTCACAAAAACCACACTTTGTCACACGATTGAGAAGTTAGTGCCGAACGGAAACATGCTCATGTTACCCTTCGGCATTACCTTTTTTAACCATGCAACGTCCTGTAAAGACGCTTGTTCACCAACCTAAATTTCCTATGTCGAGCTCATTCAAGCGCACTGCCGCAGCCGGTTTTACCCTGATCGAATTGCTGATCGTCGTGATTATTCTTGCAATTATTTCTGCGATTGCGATTCCGCAGTTTTCGGCGGCGACGTCGGATGCGCAAAGCTCGGCGCTCGACGCCAATCTGGCAACGATGCGCAATTCGATCGAACAGTACCGTGCCCAACATACAGGGTCCGTTTATCCTGGCACAAACACAGCGGTTGGTACAGATTGCCCTGCTGGTGGCGTTGCCGGCACCGGCCTGGCAGGAACGGAGCAAGCGATGAGGGATCAGATGCAATATTCATCGAATGCAGCTGGGCAGACCTGCTCGATCGCCGGTGGCGCTTACCGCTTCGGTCCATATCTACGCCAGGGCATCCCGCTCGAACCGATCAACAACGTTGCGACCATCTTGGTCACGACTGACGGCAAGATGGCAGCGCCAACTGCAGAAACCAAGGGATGGGCCTACGATACGAAGACCGGTCGCTTCATCATGAACAGCGCCGCGCTCGATCCAAACGGCAAGGCTTACTCGACTCACTAAGCTGCCGGACCCCGAAACGTGTACGCACATCGCTGCGCAGCGTACACGCTGACCGAACTCCTGATCGTGGTCGCCATCCTCGCCATCGCTGCCGTCGTCGCCATCCCGACGGCGCAACCGGTGGCGGAATTTCGCGCCGATACCGCCGCCGGCGAAGTGGCCAACGCTCTGCGCTTCGCCCGCGAGAACGCGCAGTACAGCGGTGCGCAGCGGCTGTTCGACTGCGATGCCGCGGCCAACACCATCGCGGTCTTCGCACTCGAAACCGACAAGGCCACCACGCGGGTGTCGCGCGACCCGGTTGAGCACCCGTTCAACCACGCCCCTTATCTGCTCAACCTGAACGCTGCCCCCGCCGGAAACACCATGGCCCTTGTGCGCTGCACCTTTACCTTCGATGACAACTCGACCGCTGCGGCCGTCGCATTCGATGCGGACGGCAAGCTGCTGCGTGGTGTCGGCAGTGACCCCGCACGCAAGAGCCCGCTGCGCACGGGCCAGGTGGTGCTTGGCGCCGGCGATGTCGAGCGCACGATCACAGTCGACGCCATCGGTCGCATCACGGTGTCCTGACCCTCTTGCCGACCATGCACGCTCTCCCATCGCGCACCAGGGCCGCCGGCATGACGCTGCTCGAAGCAGTGTTCGCCCTGCTGCTGCTGTCGGTCTGCCTGATCCCGGCGGCCAATGCGCTGCGCGGCGCCATCAACGTACCCGCCGACAGCGCCCTGGCGGCTCGCCAGCTCGACTGCGTCAGCACGCTGATGGACACCGTGCTGGCCGAACCCTACGTCGATCTTCTCAGCGCCGCCGGAACGTCCGACGCGCCGTCAGCGTATTCGACACCGGGCGGCGCCCGCGCGCCGGCGATGCCGGCCCATTGCCCGGCGCTGACCGTCACCATCACGCGCTACGGCGTCGACAGCACGCGCAGGATCGGCCTCGGTGGCACGGGCGAGCATCTGCTGCGCGTGACCACGGCGCTGGCCGCGCCTGACGGCCGCTGGCCGCTCACCACTCTGGTGGCGCGATGACGACACCCCGTCCTGCACGCGGCTACACGCTGCTCGAACTGATGATCGGCCTGACCATCGCGGCGCTCGTGATGCTGCCGCTGAGCGAGATGCTGCGCGCCGGCGCCGACAGCGCGCGCTTCGTGCGCGCCGGCCTGGATCAGAACGCGGATGCCCGCTTCGCCATCGGCCGCATCGTCGCGCAAGCCGCGAAAGCACCGCAACCAGATGACACGAATCTCGGCAACCCTGCAGCCTACTGGCTCGCGCCACTCCAGTACACACTCACCAATGGCGCGCTGGTCGAAACCGGTCCGGACGGCAAAACAGTGCGCAATTCGGTGCTCGCCACCGGCGTGCGGGCGTTCAATCTGAACGTACCGGATGTGGGCGCCGGGCGCCCCGTCCTGCGCATCGACCTCGTGTTCGACCGTCCGGATTGCGACATCAGCCGCGGTCAGGACTGCAGCGTCGCGTATGCGCGCACTGTCCGACTCGGGGCAGCGCCATGATGCCGCGGCGCCAGGAAGGCGCGTTGCTGCTGATGGTCGCGCTGCTGCTGGCCACGCTGGCGGCGCTGGCGTTCGGCATCAACCGCGCGGGCAGCGTGGAACTGCGTTCGATCAACGACGACTATGAGGGCCGCGCCGCCGCGTATCTGGCCGAGGCCGGCGTTGCCGCCGCCAGGTGGTCGGGGCAGGTTGGCGCCTGTGTCACCCGGCCGGTCGGCCCCATTGCCCTGGGCGCCGGCACGGTGACCGTGGAGATCAAGAAGGAAGACATCATCGACGTCACTGCCACCGCCACCGTCAACGGGGCGACGCGCACGGTGAAGCGCCCCGGATTGCAGCTGTACGATTTGCGGCAGACCGAGCGCGTCGATATGTCGGACAACACGACCGATACCACGATCGTGACCCCCAGCGCGGGACCGCTGGAAAAGGAGCAGACGCTGCGCCTGGTTTCCGGTCAGTCGCACATTCTGATGAACTGGGACCTGAAGCCGATCAACGGCAATGTGCTGGTGTTGTCGGCCACGCTGAATCTGATGCCGACCACCATCAGCGGCGTCGTGCGCCAGGTGGCCGCGTACCGCGTCACGACTGGCTGGGACAAGGGCGCCACCTGGATCAAGGCGCGCCCGGCATCGAACTGGAACGGCGGCGACTACGCGGACGCCGTGCTGGCCTCGGCAGACGTCGGCAGTCTCGCTGTCAACTGGGACCTGACCGGCCTGTTCGATGGCTGGGCCAGCAAGCGCTTGCCCGCCAATGGCGTGCTGCTGCGCCTGGTCAAGGATGGCCAGAGCGTTACTTTCCATAGTCGCGAAGCGTTCTTCGCGTCCATGCGTCCACTGCTGCAGATCGTGCGCGCCAAGGCGTGCGGATGATTGACGTGAGCCCATCATGACACTGCGCCAACTCGTGACGACCATCCGGCACCGGCTGCGGCCATCGGCAGCGCGGCCGATCGGCGCCGATTTTGCCGCCAACCGGCTCAACCTGGTGCAGGCCGACTGGCGCGACGGCGGCTGGCGCCTGCGCGCCGCCAGTTCCCTGCCCTATCCCATGCCGCGCGACGTGCTGCTGGCCTCCCCGAAAGCACTGGTGCAATTCGTCGATGCCGCGCTGGCGCTGGCGCCGTTCCAGGGCCGCCGCGTGATTTCCGCCCTGCCCCCGGCCGACGTGCGCATCCTGCCGCTCACGGTGCATGTCGCCGCCGGCCAGACCGAGGCGCAGGCCGTGGGCCGCGCGGTGAGCGAGCAACTGGGCGAGCGCACCGGGCAGCACGTGATCGATTATTACCAGGTACGCGGCGCCGACATGGACGGCGGTGAGCGGCAGGTGCTGGTCGCTGCCGCGCTCAAGCACCGGGTGCTCGACTACCTGGCGATGCTCGAACACGCACGCCTGGAGCCGGTCGCGCTGGACATCGGCCCGGCCGCCATCGGCCGCCTGCTCGCCACGCTGCACGGCAGCGATGTCGGCCAGTCGGTCGCACTGCTCAATTTCGGCGCCGCCAAAAGCTACCTGACCGTGATCTGGGGCCGGCGCCTGATGCTCGATCGCGAGATCGCGTTTGGCGAAGACATGCTGGCGGGGGCCGTCGCGGGCGCGCTCGATCTGCAAGCCGATACCGCCGCCAGCCTGCTGCGCCAGCATGGCATCGGCGCGCGCCCGGGCATGGCGATCGACGACCCGCACATCGAGCTGCGACGCGCGATCCGCGCCATCCTGCACCCGGCCTGCCAGGCACTGGCCGACGAACTCGCCCATACCCAGGTGTACGTGGCCTCGCGCACACGCGGCAGCTCGATCAGCCGCCTGTACCTCAATGGCAGCCTGGCGCGCTACCCCGATATCCAGTCACGGATCGCCGAGCTGATCGACGTGCCGGTGCACCTGCTCGATCCGTTTGGCGCGTTCCCCGAGTCGGCACGCGACCCGGCAGGCGAACTGGCGACGACATCGCTCGCGCTGGCCACCGGCCTGGCGCTGCGCGGAGGCGCCGATGGCTGATATCGACATGATTCCGCGCAGCTACCGCGACGGCGTGCGCGTGCGCCGCACGCTGCGCCGCACCGGCCTGGCGCTGGCGGCGATCGTCCTGGTTGCAGCGGCCGGCAGTGCGGCGCTGCGCTGGCACAGTGCGGCGCTGGAACGCCGCACGACCACGCTGCAGCAGGCCGCCAGCGCGGCCACTGCCAGCCAGGCACACGCGGCCACCGAACACGCGGCGCGCGAGCGCATCTTGCAACAACAGGGCCTGCTGCGCGCGCTGCGGCGCGAAGGCGAACTGGCAGCGCTGGCCGCCGCCATCGACAGCGCGCTGCCTGCGACGGCCTGGCTGACCGCCATCCATCTGCAGCGCGACCTGCAACAGGCCGCGGCAGCGGCCCCAGCCTCGGCGGCGACGCCGGCTCCGGTACCAGATGGCCGGGCGACGACGATCGCCACCGGCAATGCCGACGGCAGCACGCTCGTCATGGTCAGCAGCGTCGAGCTGGCCGGCCAGGCGGCGGACTACAACGGCATCACCGATTTCCTGTCGAACCTGGGGCGCATGCCGGGCATGCACGGCGTCGAGCTGCTCTCGAGCAGCGCCAGTCCCACCACGCCGGCGATCGATTTTCGCGCCGTGGTCACGCTGATCCCGCCGCCGGAGGCGCCATGAGCCCGAAACTGCGCGACCTGCTCGTCGCCCTGCCGGCACGCCAGCTCAATCTGATCGTTGGCGGCGCGGTCGTCATCGTGCTGCTGCTGGCATGGACGCTGGCCTTGCGCGCGCCGCTGGCCGCCTACCGACAGCACAAGACAACGCTGGCCAAGATGGAAGGGTCTGGCGCAGCCGCGCCGGCCGCCCCGTCACCATCGCCGTCGGCGCCCGCCCCCGCCATCACGCCGGCGGCAACGCCCCCGGAACCGGTGGCCCTCATTGCCGCGGTCAGCCGCAGCGCCACCCAGTCCGGCGTGGCCGTGCTGTCGGCAGCGCAAGGGGCGCAGCGCACGGTGGCCGGCGTGCGCCTGCTCACGGTCGAGATCGTGGCCAGTGGCGGGTATGGCGCCGTGCTGGACTGGCTCGCCACGATCGAACGACAACAGCCGACCGTCGGCATCCAACGACTGACCGTGGAAGCCGCCCCCGATACCGACGACCGCGCAATCACCCTGCAGCTTGTCATCTACGACACTGGAACACCACCATGAAACACACCCTGACACTGGCGCTGGCGCTCGGCCTGACCGGCATGGCACTCAACGTGCTGGCCAACCCGCCCCGCAGCCTGCGCGATCCGTTCGTCAGCCGGCTGCCGGCCAGCGCGCCACTGGCAGCCAGCGCCGCCGCCGCCGTGCCTGCCACGCCGCCACGCCTGCGCGCGCTGGTACTCAACGGCGCGCAGTCGCTGGCCAATCTGGATGGCAATGTCGTGGCCACCGGCGAGCGCGTCGCCGGCTACAAGGTCGTACGCATCGATGCGCGCGGCGTGCTGCTGACGCATGCCGGCAGCGAGCACCTGCTGACCATGCAGGACAAGGACACCCAATGACGCCACGCTACCTGCTCGTCGCCCTGTGCGCAGCCTGGGCGGCGCTGGCGCTGGCTCTGCCCGCGGCCGCGAACACTGCCGCGCCGGCCGTGGTGACGAAGAGCACGGCCACCGCACCGGTGCCCCTGGCCCCGGTGACGATGTCGTACACGTTCCGTGACACGCCCATCGAAGAATTGTTCAACATGATTGCGCGCAGCGCGCGCATCAATATCGTACTGGGCAAGGGGGTGGGCGGCAACGTCTCGATCAACCTGTACGACATGACGGTGCGCGAGGCGATCGAGGCGATTGCCGAAGCCGGCGGTTATGCGGTGACGGAACGCGCAGGCGGCTTTCTGATTTCGGACCCCAAAACGGCGCTCCCGGAGCGCAGCGCCATCCTGCAGGTCAAGGCGATGAAGGTGCGCTACGCCGATGTGACCAAGGTGGGCGCCATCCTGGCGCGCCAGATCGGCGTGCCCGGCACGGTGACCGTGCTCGACCAGACCAAGACGCTCGTGGTCGAAGCGACCGCGGCGGGCCTGGAGCGCGCCGCGCTGGTGCTGCGTGAAATCGACCGCGCGCCGCAGCAGATCCTGATCGAAGCGAAGATCCTGGAAATCACGCTCGACCAGAACGAGAATTTCGGGGTCGACTGGTCACGCGTGTTCAGCGGCGACGGCCCCGACACGGTGGGCGCGACGGGCTTTGCCACGCGTGCCGGCCCGCGCTTTTTCCTGAATCTGGTCAATGGGAATATCGAGGCGTACCTGAGCGCGCTGAGCAACAAGGGCCGCGTGCACACGCTGGCCACGCCGCGCCTGCTCGCCCTCGAGGATCAGGAAGCGAGCACGAACGTCGGTGACCAGCTGGGTTATCGGCTGACGACGACGATCAACAACGTCACGTCCGAATCGATCGAGTTCCTCGACACCGGCGTGATCCTGCGCGTGACGCCGTCGGTCGACGCCGACGGGCGCATCATGATGAAGATCCGGCCTGAAGTCAGCTCCGGCTCGGTGTCGGCCGGCATCCCCTCGAAAAAAACCACCGAAGTGAACACGCAGCTGGTGGCCAGCGACGGGCAACCGGTGCTGATTGGCGGCCTGATCAAGCGCAGCCGCACCTACCGGCGCCTGGGCATCCCGCTGCTGTCGGATATTCCGGTGATTGGCGGCGCGTTCGGCAGCACCGACGACGGTGGCGCGGCCACCGAGACGATTGTCGTCATCACGCCGCGTATCGTGCCTGCGAGCGGCCCGGCTATCGACGGCGTCACCGAACGGACGCTTCAGCAGGCCGAGCAGACCATGCGCACGCGCGGCGACGTGCTCGACCGCAAGCTCGATACGCTCGACCGTTAATCGGCGGGTGCGTCACACCTGCATATTCATGATGTCCTGATACGCGGACATCATCTTGTTGCGTACCTGCACAGTCGCCTGGAACGCGATGCTCGACTTCTGCATCGCCACCATCGTGTCCGACAGGCTGACCGTGTCGTCGCCCATCGTAAACCGCTTGCTCAGGGCTTGCGCCTCGGCCGAACGGTCGCTCACGCCCTGCAGCGTACTGTGCAATGCTTCCGCAAAATCCAGCTTGACCGTGGGCTTGCCCCCGATCGCGCTCGCGCCGCCCACGCCACTGGCTGCCTCGGGCGCCGCCGACGCCTTGGTCGCTGCCGCCTTGAGCTGCTCCATCATGGCCTGAATCCGGCTTGTATCAATGCCGCCGATGCCGCCAATACTCATCTTGCCCTCCGCTTGTGTTCGCCTTGCAGATTGGTCTACAAATGCACTCAGGAAAGCAGAATAGCAGCGCCAAAGCGAATCCGACGGGCGAATCAGGCCCGTAAACGCCCGCTATTTCGGGGTTTGAATGTTGCCCGGTGGCTCCATAATGCTGGCTATCCCACCCATTTTGACCAGGCCCCTCCACCATGGCAGCAACTGCTGAAAACCTTATCGACACGCCACCAGGCACGCCGGCACCCGCTACCCCGTCGTTTTTCCAGACGACCATGGGCAAGCGCGTTGCCGTGGGTGGTGGTGTCGCGCTCATTCTGGCGTTGATGGTTGCGGTCTGGATGTGGAGCCAGGCGCCGGAGTACCGCATTCTGTTCGCCAATTACAGCGACCGCGATGGCGGCGCCATTACTGCGTCGCTCGACCAGATGGGTGTGCAGTACAAGTTTTCGGAAGGCGGCAATGCGATCCTCGTGCCGGCCGAGCATATCCACGACCTGCGCCTGAAGCTCGCGGCCCAGGGCTTGCCGAAAGGCGGCAACGTAGGCTTCGAGCTGATGGAGAACCAGAAGCTGGGCGTCTCGCAGTTTCTGGAGCAGGTCAATTACCAGCGTTCGCTCGAAGGCGAGCTGGCGCGCTCGATCCAGTCGCTGGGCTCGGTTGCCGCGGCGCGCGTCCACCTGGCGTTGCCAAAACCGTCCGTCTTCGTGCGCGACCAGCAAAAGCCGACCGCGTCCGTGCTGCTGAACCTGCAGCCGGGCCGCGCGCTCGATCCGGGCCAGGTCAGCGCCATCGTCCATCTGGTCGCGTCGAGCGTGCCGGAACTGACCACAGGTAACGTCACCGTCGTCGACCAGAACGGCGCACTGCTGTCCGATACCAGCAACAAGGGCGCGGGCGGCAAGTCGCTCGATCCAACCCAGCTCAAGTACGTCGACCAGGTCCAGCAGAACATCATCAAGCAGGTCGAATCGATCATCAAGCCGCTCGTCGGCGAAGGCAATGTGCGCGCCGAAGCCACCGCCGAAGTGGACTTCGCCCAGGTCGATACCGCAGCTGAAATTTACAAGCCGAATTCGCCACCGGAGCCGCAGGCGATCCGCAGCACGCAGAGTTCGGAAGTGGTCGGCGCGGGCAGTGCTGCATCCGGCGTGCCGGGCGCGCTGTCGAACCAGCCACCGGGTGTGAACACGGCGCCGATCCAGGGCGCGCCGCCGGCCGAAGCGGCCGCACCGACCGCCCCGACCAGCAAGAACTCGACCACGAATTACGAAGTCGACAAGACCATCCGCTACGAGCAGCGCCCGATGGGCGGCATCAAGCGCCTGACGGTCGGCGTGGTCGTGAATCACCGCCGCACCGTCGATCCGGCCACCGGCAAGGTCACCGTGCGTCCGCTGGCCGCGGCCGAAGTGGCCCAGATCAATGAGCTGGTCAAGCAGGCGATGGGCTACAACCAGGCACGCGGCGACACGCTGAACGTGACCAACGCGCCGTTCGACGGCGTGGACAAACCGGCCGAGGCAGTGGTAGAACCGACCTGGTGGAGCGATCCGGCGAACTTCCCGCTGTTCAAGGACCTGGCCCGCTATGCCTTCGTGGCTGCCGTGATTGCGTTCCTGTACTTCCGCTTCCTGCGTCCGCTGCTGCGCCCGGCCATCAAGAAGTTCGACGAAGCCACCGCCGTGCCGGAAGAGCCGAAGGAAGAAGAAAAGGACGAGAACGCCGAAGAAGAAGTCGCCGACACGCCGGCCGAAGAGGCCATCAAGGAAGAAGAAAAGATACGCCAGGACATGGGCTACCGCGCCAACCTGAAAATGGCACAAGAGCTGGCAAGCAAAGATCCGCGCATCGTCGCCAACGTGATCAAGGGATGGTTGGGTTCAAATGAGTGATAAAGACAAAGACAATACCAACAAGGCCGCCATCCTGATGCTGGCCCTGGGCGAAGCCGAAGCGGCCGAAGTGATGAAGTACCTCGGCCCGCGCGAAGTGCTCAAGCTGGGCGCCGCGATGGCGCAGATGAAAGCCGTGCAGCACGACCAGGTGGTCACGGTGCTCGAAGACTTCGTCACCGAGACCAATCTGCATTCCACCGTGGGCCTGGATTCGGACGAATACATCCGCCAGGTGCTGACCAAGGCGCTGGGCGACGACAAGGCGGCCGTGCTGCTCAACCGTATTCTCGGCGGCAAGGACGCGTCGGGCATCGAGAGTCTGAAGTGGATGGACTCGGTGTCGGTCGCCGAACTCATCCGCAACGAGCACCCGCAGATCATCGCCACGATCCTGGTCCACCTCGAGCGCGACCAGGCCTGTGAAATTCTGGCAAACTTTACGGAACGGTTGCGCAACGACGTGGTGCTGCGCATCGCAACGCTCGACGGCGTGCAGCCGGCCGCGCTGCGCGAGCTGAACGACGTGCTGACCAAGCTGTTGTCGGGCAACGAGCACATCAAGAAGTCATCGCTGGGCGGTGTGCGTACGGCGGCTGAGATCTTGAACTTCATGAGCGGCGAGCAGGAATCGGCCGTGATGGACAACATCAAGAACTACGACAACGACATGGCGCAAAAGATCATGGACGAGATGTTCGTGTTCGACAATATTATCGATATCGACGATCGTGGTATCCAGTTACTGCTGCGTGAAGTACAGTCCGACATGCTGATCATCGCGCTCAAGGGCGCGTCGCAGGATCTGCGCGAAAAAGTGTTCAAGAACATGTCGCAGCGTGCCAGCGAAATGATGCGCGAAGACCTTGAGTCGAAAGGTCCGGTGCGCTTGTCTGAAGTGGAATCCCAGCAGAAGCAGATTCTGCAGATCGTGCGACGGCTGTCCGATGAAGGCCAGATCGTCCTGGGTGGTAAAGGAGAGGATTCGTTCGTCTGATGGCAATTCCAAAAGAACAGCAGAGCGCCTACCAGCGCTGGGAGATGGCTTCGTTTGGCGACGAGCGCCCCAGCACGCTTGCCCGGCGCGCGGCTGAAGCATCACCGCCGGCGGGCGTGTCCATCAACGGCCTCGACCTGCCGCCGAACGTCATGCTGCCCAGCGTCGAAGAACTCGAAGCGATGCGCGAGGCGGCGCGCCAGGAAGGCTTCCAGCAGGGCCTGGACGAAGGCCGCACGCAGGGGCATACCGAAGGCCACGCCGCAGGGCATGCCGAAGGCTTTGCCGCCGGCAGCGCCGAGGGCGAACAGGCTGCCAGGGAAGAGCTCGAGCAATTGCGCACGGTCGCTGCCAGCTTCGGCGAGGCTGTGGCGCAGGCGGACGAAACGATCGCAAAAGACGTGCTCGACCTCGCGCTGCGCCTGGCGCGCGGCATGGTGCGCACCGGCCTGGACGTGCGGCCCGAGCTGATCATGTCCGTAGTGCGCGACGCCATCAACCAGCTGCCGATCCTGCAGCAGCCGGCCCTGCTCATGCTCAATCCGCAGGACGCCGAACTCGTACGCCACGGCATGGCCGAAGAACTGGCCACCGGCGGCTGGCGCATCGTCGAGAATGCCACAATCGCGCGCGGCGGCTGCCGCGTCGAGACGGCCAGCAACCAGATCGATGCCCAGGTCGAGGCCCGCTGGCAACGCCTGACCCATGCGCTGGCCGCCAACGTCGACTGGCTGAGCCCATAATATGGACGACCACACCGCCCCGCACCCGCCCCAGGTGACCTCGCACGACCGTCACACGGCGCGCTGGAAAGCCTATATCCGCGACTGCGACACGCTTGTCAGCTTCGCCGAGCCGCTGCAGATTTCGGGGCGCGTCACGCGCGTGGCGGGCCTGGTCATGGAATGTGTTGGCCTGCGCCTGGCCGTGGGTGCAGCCTGCACGATCCCCACCGCCAGCGGCCAGATCGAGGCCGAAGTCGTCGGTTTTGAAGGCGAGCGCCTGTTCCTGATGCCGCAAAGCGACACCGAAGGCGTCGTGCCCGGCTCGCGCGTGTTTCCTGTCGAAAGCGTGCTGCCACCACCGGGCAGCGTGCCGCACGGGCGGCGCCGGCCGCAAGACCGCGCACGCCACCTGCCGGTGGGCATCCAGCTGCTGGGTCGCGTCGTCGATGGCGCCGGCCGCCCGCTCGATGGCCTCGGGCCACTGGGCACGTCCGACATGGCGCCGCTGAATGCCCGCCCCGTGAATCCGCTCGACCGCGCGCCGATCAAGGACACGCTCGACGTGGGCGTACGCGCGATCAATTCGATGCTGACGGTCGGCCGCGGCCAGCGCCTGGGCCTGTTTGCCGGTACCGGTGTCGGTAAATCGGTCCTGCTCGGGATGATCGCGCGCTACACCGAAGCCGAGATCATCGTCGTCGGCCTGATCGGCGAACGGGGCCGCGAGGTCAAGGAATTCATCGACCAGATCCTGGGCCCGGAAGGCCGCGCGCGCTCGGCCGTGGTGGCCGCCCCGGCCGACTCCCCGCCCCTGCTGCGCCTGCAGGGCGCGGCCTACGCCACCGCCATTGCCGAGTACTTCCGCGACCAGGGCAAGAATGTCATGCTGATCATGGATTCGCTGACCCGCTACGCGATGGCGCAGCGTGAAATCGCGCTGGCCATCGGCGAGCCGCCCGCGACCAAGGGCTATCCGCCATCCGTGTTCGCCAAGCTGCCGGTGCTGGTCGAACGGGCCGGCAACGGCCTGGAAGGCGGCGGCTCGATCACGGCGTTTTATACCGTGCTGTCCGAGGGCGACGATCAGCAGGATCCGATCGCCGATGCCGCGCGCGGTATTCTCGACGGCCACATCGTGCTCAACCGCCACCTGGCCGAAGCGGGCCACTATCCGGCGATCGACATCGAACAATCGATCTCGCGCGCCATGCACTCGATCACCACGCACGAGCACCAGCTGGCGGCGCGCAAGCTCAAGCAGTTGTATTCGCGCTACCAGCGCTCGCGCGATCTGATCAGTGTGGGTGCGTATGCGGCCGGCAGCGATCCGGTGCTCGACATGGCCATTGCCAAGAACACCGAGATCGAGGAATTCCTGTGCCAGGAAATCCATGACAATGCCTCGCTTCCCGAGAGCTTGGGGCGATTGACCACGTTATTCTAGTGATTGCAGGCAACGTCATGACGGTAGAATGTGATTCACCATGGCACAAGCTTCCGCTCTCGAAACACTGATCGACCTGGCGCAACGCGATTCCGACGCGGCCGCCAAGCGGCTCGGTGCGGCCCTGAAACTGGTCGAGGACGCCGAGCAGAAGCTGGACATGCTGGTCGGTTACCGCGACGAATACGCGCGCAAGCTCGATACCGCCCAGATGGACGGCATCACCCCGTTCGCGTACCACAACTTCGTTGCCTTCATCGGCAAGCTGGACCACGCACTGAGCGGCCAGCGCGACGTACTCAAACACGCGCAGAACAAGGCAACGTTCGAGCGCACGACTTGGCAGGAAAGCGAGCGCAAGCGCCTGTCCTATCGCACGCTGAACGAACGCGCAGCAAGCGAAGCACTCAAGGTCGAGAACAAGCGCGACCAGAAACAGATGGATGACCACGCAGCCCGTGGCGCCCGTTACAAACAACGCTGAACCCACGCCGAACTTCGAGCCCACCATGACGATGCAGACCAATACCCTTCCGTTCCAGGTCACCGGCGCCAACGCCACGGCGCAGCGCCCTGCCACGCCGGATCGCCTGGCCGACGCAGCACGCAGCAGCGGCACTGGCGGATTCAGTGCCACGCTGAACCGTGAAATGGCCACGCGCCAGCCGGCTGCGGCGCCGCCGCAACCGGCGTCGCAACCGAAACCGGCGCAGGGACCCAAGCCGGCCACCGCCGACAAACCAGCCAACCGCGAGCCGGTGCGCGATGGTCCGACCCGGTCGAGCATCCGCCCACCGATGCATGATGGCGACGCCAAGTCCACGCAGGCGGCCAGCAGCAACACTGCGGACGCGGCCAGCGACGCCGAGGATGCGGCCGCAGCAGAAGCGGCCGCAGCGGCTGCCACCACGCCGGTGACCGACATGCTCGCCTTCATGGCCAGCCTGACCCAGCCGGCCAGCACCGCCGCCACCGCAACCACGGACGCCGCCGCAGCCGGCGCCGCCACGGACGGCGACGCACAACTGAAGGCGCTCGAAACTGCGCTCGACAACATGAAGGCCGTGGCCACCGACGACAAGGACGCCAGCGCCGGTGGCAAGGGCCAGACGCTCGCGAGTGGCGTGCAGCAGGCGAGCGCCGACCTGCGCACCACGCAGGCACCCGGCACCGCGCTGCCACAGGGCGAGCAGGATGTCGGCCAGTTCCAGGCCCAGCTGCGCGAAACCCAGCAACAGCAACTGCCGGTGGCCGAAGAAGCGCCTGCCCCGCTGGCCGCACTGCAGGCGCAGGCGACCAAGGTCGATGCCACGGGCAATCCGGCGCTGCCGGGCGATCGCATCCCGGCGCGCCTGGGCACCCAGGCCTGGGACAACCAGGTCAGCCAGCGCATCGTGTACATGGTCGGCAAGGAACAAGCGGCCACGCTTACTCTGAATCCACCCGACCTGGGCCCGGTGCAGATCGTGCTGAACGTGACCAATGACCAGGCCACCGTGGCCTTCTCGTCCGACCAGCTCGACGTGCGCCAGGCGCTTGAAAACGCCCTGCCGCGCCTGCGCGAGATGATGAGCGAAAGTGGCATCGCGCTGGGCAATGCCACGGTCGACGCCAACGTGCCCGACGGGCGCCAGCAGCAGCAGGACAGCGGCCGCCGGGCGCAGGCTGGCCAGGGCAGCACGGGTGGCTTGACGGGCGATGGCCAGGATGGCGCGCCGGCCTTGAACGAGGTCGCGCCGCGCACGCGCACCGTGTCGATTGGCGACCGCGGGATGGTCGATCTGTTTGCCTGATGCCGCACTGGCGTCAACGGGGCGGCCGCATGGCCGCCCTTTTCCATTTTGTCAGCGCACCTCAGCAACAATCACACGGATTACCACGCCTTCCCCCCTCTTTTCGAGGCTTGCCGGGACGCATCTTTCCGCGACAATGCCATAATGACGAACCCTCACCAACCAGCGGCAACGACACATCTTGAAAGCGAATCCGAAAATGAAAGCTGATCCGAAAGCGGACACCGCAGCGGCACCTTCCGGCTCGAAGAAAAAGCTGATCATCATGATCCTCGCCGCCGTGCTGGTACTGGGCGCAGGCGCGGGTGCGGGCTGGTACTTCACCCAAGGGTCAGCGGCCCATGCTGAAGACGAAGATGCACCGGCCAAGGAACACAAGAAAAAGAAAAAGAAAAACCCGGACGCCAAGGCCGAGTACGTGCCGATCGAATCGTTCACCGTGAACCTGCAACCGGAAAACGGCGAACAGTATTTGCAAGTACAGTTCACGCTGCAAGTGGCGGGCCCTGAGCAGGCCACGCTGGTCAAGGACAATATGGCGATCGTGCGCAATCGCATGCTGCTGCTGCTGTCGAGTAAAAAGGCATCCGAGATCAGCACCGTCGAGGGCAAGCAGCAGCTCGCCACCGAAATCCAGAAAGCCATTACCGAACCCTTCGAGAAAGATGGCGACGAACAAGAAGTGTCCGACGTATTATTCACCTCGTTCATCATCCAGTAGATCCAGACAAACATGGCCGATAATTTCCTCTCCCAGGAAGAAGTCGATGCCCTCTTAAAAGGGGTCAACGGCGATCAGGACGACATCTCGGCGCCTGAAGACACCTCGGGGGTCCGCACCTACAACCTGGCAACGCAGGAGCGCATCGTGCGCGGCCGCATGCCGACGCTCGAGATCATCAACGAGCGCTTCGCCAGGTACTTGCGGATCGGGTTGTTCAACTTCCTGCGCCGCAGCGCCGAAGTGTCGGTCGGTTCGGTGCGGGTATCGAAGTACAGCGAATTCATCCGCAATCTGGTGGTCCCGACCAACCTCAATCTGGTACACATGAAGCCGCTGCGCGGCACGGCGCTGATGGTGCTCGATCCGGGCCTCGTGTTCCTGCTGGTGGACAATCTGTTCGGTGGCGACGGGCGCTTTCATACCCGCGTCGAGGGCCGCGACTTTACCCAGACCGAGCAACGCATCATCATGCGGATCCTCGATATCGTGTTCGAGGCCTACGCCAAGTCGTGGGAGCCGGTGTTCCCGGTCGAGTTCGAGTTCATCCGTTCCGAGATGAACACGCAGTTCGCCAACATCGCCACGCCGAACGAAGTGGTGGTGTCGTGCACCTTCACGGTCGAGCTGGGCTCGGTGTCGGGCCAGATTCACTTCTGCATGCCGTATTCGATGATCGAGCCGATCCGCGATGCACTGACCTCCAGCCTGCAGGGCGAAGCGCTCGAAGTCGACAAGCGCTGGGTGCGCCTGATGACGCAGCAGATCCAGGTTGCCGAAGTCGAGCTGGTCGCGGTGCTGGGCCACGGCAAGGCCAATTTCGACGAAATCCTCAACATGAAAATCGGCGACGTGATCCCGATCGTGGTGCCCGAGATGGTGCAGGCCACGGTCGACGGCGTGCCCGTGATGGACTGCAGCTACGGCGTCTTCAGCGGGCAATATGCGCTGAAGGTCGAGAAGCTGCTCGCCAATAGCGACACATTCAACAAGTAATCGGTATATTGGCGAGGCGCGCAGCGCACGCCGCACAGGAGAACACCATGTCCGACAACCAGGAAGACCAGGAACACATCGACGACGATTGGGGCGCCGCCATTGCCGAGCAGGCCGCGGCCGAAGCGGCAGCACTCGAACGCCAGGCGTCGCCCTTAGCCGCCCCACCAGCGGCCACGGCAGCCGTGTTCAAGGATTTTTCGAACAAGGGCGCGCGCAACGAAACGCCGAACGATATCGACTTCATCCTCGACATCCCGGTGCAACTGACGGTCGAACTGGGCCGCACCAAGATCGCCATCAAGAACCTGCTGCAACTGGCGCAGGGTTCGGTGGTCGAGCTCGACGGCCTGGCCGGTGAACCGATGGACGTGCTGGTGAACGGCTGCCTGATCGCCCAGGGCGAGGTGGTGGTCGTGAACGACAAGTTCGGTATCCGGCTTACCGACATCATCACGCCATCAGAGCGCATTCGCAAACTCAATAAATGACCCCACGCCGCGCCGCCGCCAGCTATTTTTCCACCATTGCGGCTCTGCTGTTGGCGGCGCCGCTCGCGCTGGCGCAGCAAGCGGTGCCAGCCACCGATACCACCACCGGCCGGCCAGCCGCCCCCGCCGTGTCGGCGCCAGCCACCGTACCTGCCGCGGCCGCGCCGCCGGTTGCGGCGCTGCCGGGCGATGTTGCCTTGCCTGCAGAGCCTGCCGTGCCTGTCGAGCCTGCAGTCCCTGCCAGCACGACCGTGACGACGGCGCCGTCCACCACGACCACCGCCCCTGCCATCACGCCGATGC
Organism: Oxalobacteraceae sp. CFBP 13730; assembly: GCA_014841835.1. GTDB lineage: Bacteria > Pseudomonadota > Gammaproteobacteria > Burkholderiales > Burkholderiaceae_D > Telluria. The sequence goes on from JACYUQ010000003.1 coordinate 594,407, forward strand.
GCGCGCCGCCGCAAGTCGCGCTGCCGGCGTCGAACGGCCCCGGCGCGGCCGGCCTGCTGCAAACCATTTTTGCGCTGCTGCTCGTGCTGGGCCTGTTGATCGGCCTGGCCTGGCTGCTCAAGCGCTATGGCCCCAGGCCGGGCGGCGGCCTGGCCAACCTGCGCGTCGTCGGCGCACTGAACCTGGGCGGGCGCGAACGCATCATGGTGGTGGAAGTGGGCGACCAGTGGATCGTTGTCGGCGCCGCACCGGGCCGCGTGAATGCGCTGCACACAATGCCGCGCCAGGACGTCGACCTGGGCACGGGCACGGGCGCCGCACAAGGCAGCATCCCGGCCACACGCTTTGCCGACTGGCTCAAGAACACGATGGACAAACGCAATGCGTCATAAACACCTGTGGCTGGCCGCTGGCCTGGCCCTGCTGCCGCTGCTTGCGGCGGCCCAGCCCGGTATTCCGGCGTTCCAGAGCAGCCCGGCGGCCAACGGCGGCACCGCGTATTCGCTGCCGGTGCAGACGCTGCTACTGCTCACCTCGCTCACCTTCTTGCCCGCTGCCCTGCTGATGATGACGAGTTTCACGCGCATCATCATCGTGCTCTCGCTGCTGCGCCAGGCACTGGGCACCCAGACCGCTCCGCCGAATCAGGTGATGGTCGGGCTGGCGTTGTTCCTGACGTTTTTCGTGATGGGACCGACCTTCGACCGCATCTATAGCGAAGCCTATCTGCCGCTGCAGAACAACCAGATCCAGATGACCGAGGCGATGAACCGGGGCGCCGTGCCGCTCAAGGAATTCATGATCAAGCAGACGCGCGAATCCGACCTGGCGCTGTTCGTCAAGATTTCGCGCTCCCCGGCATTGCAGGGCCCTGAAGACATTCCGCTGCGTGTCTTGATTCCGGCGTTTGTCACGAGTGAACTCAAGACGGCGTTCCAGATCGGCTTTGCGATCTTCATCCCGTTCTTGATCATCGACATGGTGGTCGCGTCGGTCCTGATGGCGATGGGCATGATGATGATGTCGCCGGCTGTCATCGCGCTGCCGTTCAAGCTGATGCTGTTCGTGCTGGTCGACGGCTGGCAACTTCTGCTGGGCTCGCTGTCCCAGAGTTTCTACTAGAGGGCCCGCGCGATGACTCCCGAGAGCGTGATGACGATGGGCCGCACGGCCATGGAAGTGACCCTGATGGTGTCCGCCCCATTGTTGCTGGTGGCGCTGATCGTCGGCCTGGTGATCAGTATTTTCCAGGCTGCGACCCAGATCAACGAGGCCACGTTGTCGTTCATCCCGAAACTGGTCGGCGTGTTCGTCACGCTGGTGGTGGCCGGGCCGTGGATGCTGTCGGTGATGCTGGACTACATGCGCCAGGTGTTTACGGGTATTCCCGGCCTGATCGGCTAAGGCCCGCGTGCGCACGCCCGGACGCGCCCGATGCTGACGCTGACCTCGGCGGAAATGAATGCCTGGATTGCCGGCCTGCTGTGGCCGCTGTTGCGCATTCTTGGCCTGATCGCCGCGGCACCACTGTTCGGCAATGCCGGCGTGCCGGTGCGCGCCAAGGTTTCGCTCGGCATACTGCTGGCAATCGTCATTGCGCCTCTCGTTCCAGCTGTACCGGCGGCTGACCCGACCTCGTGGGCGGGCCTGCTGATCCTGACCAAGGAAATGATCATCGGGCTGGCGATGGGCTTTGCCATGCGCATCGTGTTCGCCGCCATCGAGTACGCCGGCGAAGTCTCGAGCCAGACGATGGGCCTGGGTTTTGCGATGTTCTTCGACCCCAGCACACGCGGACGCTCGTCGGCCATCAGCCAGTTCATGGCGCTGGTCGCGACGATGGCGTTTCTGGCCGTGAACGGCCACCTGATCCTGCTCGAGGCACTGGCCGAAAGCTTCATCACGATGCCCATTACCGACACGCCGTTTTCATCGAATACCGCACTCGAACTGGTGCGCTGGGGTGGGCGTATCTTCTCGGCCGGGCTGCAGATCGCCATGCCGATCATCGCCGCGCTGCTCATCACGCAGGTTGCCCTTGGCATCCTGACGCGCGCCGCACCGCAGCTGAACATCTTCGGCATCGGTTTTCCCATCACGCTGGGCGTGGGTTTTTTGACGCTGAGCCTGGTGCTGCCGTACCTCGGCGCGCCGATCGTCAACCTGTTCAACCAGGGTATCGAAGTGAGCAGATCATTGCCACGCGCCAGCAATCCGCAGCCAGGGACGACGGGGACGCAGCCGGCGGCCAGGCCGGTGGTGCCGGCGCCGGGATAACGGCGGCTGCCGCGCTGCGCTACAATGAGAATCATTCTCATCATTGACCATGCGCATGACCACGCCTGCTGCCGTTCCCACCTCCTTCCCACGCCGCCGCATCCTCGGCACCGCTGCAGCACTGACCGCCCTGGGCAGCCCGTTGGCGCGCGCTGCGGCTGCGTGGCAACCCGCCACGCAGCACCAGGCCCGGCAACTTGACATCACCTCGCCCATGACGGGCCAGACCTACCGCATCTTCGTCAGCATCCCGACCACCCCGCCGCCACCTGCCGGCTACCCGGTCATCTACGCACTGGATGGCAACGCGACCTTCCCAACGCTGGCGGTGATGGCGCGCACGATCCTGCCGCGGGGCACTGCGCTGCCCGTCGTCGTCGGCATCGGCTATCCGGGCGAGTTCGATTACGGGATGGGGCGCGGTCGCGACTACACCCCGCCTTCGGGCGCGGATGGTCCTGCAAAGGAGGGTGGCGCCGACCTGTTCCTCGACTTTATCGAACGTGAACTGAAACCGCTGATCGCCACGCTGGCGCCGCTCGATCCGGCGCGCCAGGCGCTGTACGGCCATTCGTACGGCGGCCTGTGTACATTGCACGCGCTGTTCACGCGCCCGGCAATGTTCCAGACTTACCTGGCGGCCAGCCCATCGATCTGGTACCGCGAACGTGTGGTACTGGATGGCATGGACGGCTTCAAGCGGCGCGTTGCCGCCCTGCCGTCGAAGCCGTCGCTGATGCTGGCCGTGGGCGAGCTGGAACAACCGTCCACCGCGAACGGCCCGCTGCAGGGCCGTGACGCCATTGCCGCCGCACGCCGCATGGTGGACAACGCGCGCGAACTGGGTGAGCGGCTGCAAAAGAGCACTACCCTGGCGCGTGTGCAATTCAACCTGCTGGCGCACGAGGACCACGGGTCCGCAACTTTCCCGACCATGGCGCGCGGCCTTGAATTTTTCCTCACCTGACGTAAAGCATAAGGCGCAGTCAGCATTATCTGTTGATGACGCTGATAGCAATACTAAGCAATTGTTCTGGCGAAATAATCCGCTCACCATCCAGCGCTCAGCGCCAGCCCAGATAATTGGACAGGTAGCGCGACGCCACACCACGAAAGCCCTGTAGCCAGATCTTGAAACGCTGGTGGTAGGCATTCACGTTCTGGACGTGGATGGCAAGATTGCCCAGGCGCCTCACACGCACACCGGCGCGCAAATTGACCGTCTCATGCGCGATCCTGTGCTTGCGTGCGAAGGCGCGGTAAGCAGCATGGCTGTCACTGACCAGCAATGCCTGCCGATCAAGCCTGGGCAGCAAGTCACGGGCGAGTTGGGCAGCGGTGAGCGCCCCGCGGCCAGTGACAGCATCGATCGTGCGCCCCTCGCGGTCGCGCGCGACCAGAATGCAGTCCAGCTCGTTGGAAATGCCCGGTTTGGCAGCATGGCCGCCGCGGCGGCGCGGTGGCCGATCGAGCGTGCGCGAGCCTTTTTGTGACTCGAGCAGAAATGTTTCGTCGGCCTCGACGATACCGTTGAGTGGTGCGGGCCGGTCGAGCTTGACCCAATGCAGGAAGCGGTGGCGCCAGCGAAAAGCCGTGTTGCGGTGGACGCCGACCCGATCTGCTGCCTTGCGCACGGGAAGTGAATCGAGCAGCACCTGCGAATACGTGAGCCATTTGGCCTTGAGCCTGAGTCGTGCTAGTGGCGTGCCAGTCAGGTCGTTGAAGGTGCGGCCGCAGGCACAGCAGCGGTAGCGCTGCAAGTCGTTGGCGAACCCGTGCCGGTAGCAGCGTTCGTTATTGCATCTGGGACAGCAGCGGCGTGGCGCCCTGACCTCAGTAATGAGCGCGACCACCTGACCGAGCCCAGCTGCAGGATGCAGGGCATCGAGCACTTGCCGACGCTGCGGCCCGTTCAGCGACGGCAGTTTTGCGAACCAGCCTTTGAAACGCGGCGCTTTCATGATCGACTCCTGACGCTGGGGACAGGGGTTGGACCGTTGGAGTGCTCGTCAGTTCAAAGCTGGTCTCTATTTAACGTTGACTGCGCCAAGCATAAAAAAATACCAATTAAATGTGCAGTAGTGCGACTTAGCCAACCAACAATATTGCCAAGACCCTGCTAGCCTGACGATCCCGGTGCCTCGCTGCGCCAGCCGCTGACCCACTCATGGGCACGAACGACAATGACCCTTTCCAGACCTCTCAAAATTACCGGCTGGATCTTGCTGGCCATAACCGTGGCAGTGATCCTGTTCCTCATGCTGTTCGACTGGAACATGCTGCGTCCTTACATCAACCGCAAGGTGTCGGAGACAACCGGGCGTGAATTCGCTATCCGCGGCGACCTGGATGTCAAGTTCCAGCGCGATCGCAACGGCGAAACGGGCTGGCGGCGCTTCGTGCCGCAGCCGCATATCACGGCCGACAATGTCTACATGAGCAACCCTGCCTGGAGCACGGTCGGCACGCAGATGGCCGCCGCTCAGCGCATCGAAGCCGGCGTGCGCATCCTGCCACTGCTGACCAAGGATGTCGTGATCACCGACCTGCGCCTGGCCAATCCGGACATCGCCGTCCAGCGCCGCGCCGACGGCAGCAATTCCTGGACCTTCAAGGACAATGGCCCCTCCGAATGGAAGGTCGATTTGCAGCGCCTGGCCTTCGACCGCGCCAAGGTGCGTTACGTCGACGAGCCGGTGGGCCTGGACCTGCGGGCCACCGCCGATTCGATCAAGGGCGGCGAAACCGCCTCAACGGCGGTGGGCGTGCCACCGTACGGGCTGGCATTCACCCTTGCCGGCACCTACAACAAGGCAAAGATCACGGGTGGCGGCAAGGCCGGTGCGGTGCTGTCGCTCACCGGCGACGACACCAGCTTCCCGATCGAAGCGCAAGCCACCGCCGGCGACAACAAGCTTGGCCTGCGCGGCATCATCCGCGATCCGCGCTCGCTGTCGGGCTTCGCCCTGAAAATGCAACTGGCCGGCGCCAGCATGGCCGACCTGTACGAGTTGACCGGCGTGCTGCTGCCGGAAACGCCGCCGTATGCCACCAAAGGCACGTTGCTGGGCAAGAAGGACGGCGACTTCTGGACTTACACCTATAAAGACTTCACCGGCAAGGTCGGCGCCAGCGATATCGCCGGCACGCTGGCTTATGCCCAGCGCAAGCCGCGGCCACTGCTGACCGGCGCGCTGACATCGCAGCAATTACGGCTGGCCGACCTGGGCCCGACCGTCGGCGCCGACACCGGCGAAGGCACCAAGGCCGCCGGCAAGGTCAAGGCCCCGGCGCCGGGCAAGGCCCTGCCGGTCGACCAGTTCAACACGGCCAAATGGGGCGCGCTCGATGCCGAGGTCAAGTTCACCGGCAAGCAGATCCTGCGTACCGCCAACATTCCGCTGCGCGACATCGACACCACGATCCGCATGAAAGACAAGGTCCTGACGCTGACCCCGCTGAGCTTTGCGCTGGCGGGCGGACGCATCACGTCGAATATCCGGCTGGACGGTCGCGAAAAGACGCTGGACGCCTCGGCACGGCTGGCGGCGCGCGGCGTGAAGATCCGCGAGCTGTTCCCCAAGCTGCAATCGATGCAGGCAACCTTCGGTGAAATCAATGGCGATGGCGCGCTGGTCGGCAAGGGCAACACCGTGGCGGCCATGCTGGGCACGTCGCAAGGTGAAATCAATGCCGTGGTCACCGAAGGCACGGTCAGCCAGTTCGTCCTCGAGCTGGCTGGACTGAACGTGGCCAATGCGGTCTACGTCAAGATTTTCGGTGACAAGCAGACCATGCTCAACTGTGTGGCGGCGACGACCACGGTGCGCAATGGCCGTGCGAACATCGACCGCTTCGTGCTCGACAGTGAAGATGCGGTCGTGAACGCAACCGGCTACGTGGACCTGGCCACCGAGAAGCTCGACGTGGATGTGCGGCCGAAGACCAAGGGCGCGCGCATCCTGTCGCTGCGTACCCCGCTGTATGCACGCGGCACCTTTACCGATCCGAAAGTGGGCCCGCATGTCGGACCGCTGGCGCTCAAGGCTGGCGCGGCCGTGGCGTTGGCAGCGATCAATCCGCTGGCTGCCTTGCTGCCGTTGATCAACGTCGACAAGGCGCCCGATACGAACTGCGGCGCCGAGATCAGCGCCGCGAAACAACCACCGAAAGTGAACGGGAAAGTCGCGCCGAAGATCAAAGGTAGTTAAACAGCGACAACCCGGACATCGTCTTGAACGACATCTGCGCTGCCTGCAGCGTCAGTTGCTGCTGCGAGAAATCGGAGATCGCCTTGACCTCGTCCAGTCCCACCAGATCGTCGAGCGTCGCGGCATACTGGATGTCCAGGTCGTCGCCGGTGCTGTCGAGGTAGTCGAGCTCTTTCATGTGCGCGCCGACCGACGACTGCACCGTCAGCACGTTGTCGTGCGCATTCTTCAGATTGTCGATGGCCGTGTTCAGGCCATTGGTCAGCGCGGCCTTGCCGGCCGAGCCTTCGCCCGGCAGGCGCAGCGTGGCGATCAGGTCGGTCACGGTCGTAAACACCGACTGCTTCTGGCTCGGTTCGACGCTGAACGTGTCGCCATTGGCCGGCGCGCCCTTGATGTCGAAGGCCATCCCGCCAAACGTGATCTGCTTGCCGGCTTCATAGGCATTGCCGCTGCTGACCACGGCTTTCGGATTGCTGCTCGTGTTGTAGACCGAATACGTGGTCACGGGCGGCGTGTCGGTGCTGACGGCAAACTCGATCCCGTACTTGGTGCTGTTGAACGCCTGGCGGTCCACGACCGAGCCGGACGAGATCAGCGCCGCGCCCGTGTTGCTGCTCCCGGCCTGGGTCTGGAACGTGCCGTTACCGGTCGGGATCGCCTCAAAAATGGCGCTGCCCGATGCCGACAGCGGCAATTTACGCGAATCGCTCACCTGCAACTGGCGCACGCCCTGGTCGCCCTGGTAGGTCGCGCCGGTCGGCGTGCTGGTGAACGGCTGGGTCGTGGTCATGTAACCCGAGAACAGAAAGCCGCCCGATCCGTCGGCGGTATTCGCGATCCCCAGCAGGTCGGCCAGGCGGCCTTCGAGCTCGGTGGCCAACTTTTCGCGGTCGCTCTGCACCATCGAGGCATTACCGCCCGTGACGGCCAGGGTCTGGATGTCCTGCAGCAAGTCGCCCGTGTTCTGCAGCGTCGATTCCACCTGCGCCAGCGACGATTTCGCGCTGTTGCGGTTGGTGGCGAACTGGGCATTGATGTCCTGCGACTGGCTCACTTCAAGCGCGCGCGACGAGGCGACCGGATCGTCGGCGGCGGTCAGCAGGCGGCGGTCGGTCGACAGCTGCATCTGCGTGCGCGCAAGCGCGCCTTGCAGTGTGTTGATCTGGCTGGTCGAGTTGGCATACAGGTTTGCGGTACTGATACGCATGATGTTCTTTCCCTACGTTAGCGGCTGATCGACAGCAGCGTGTCGAAGATGGTGCCGGCGATCTGCATGACCTTGCTCGACGCCTGATAGGCCTGCTGATACTTGATGAGATTGGCGGCTTCTTCGTCGAGATTCACGCCCGACACATCGGCCTGGGCGCCCTCGGCCTGTGCCAGCAAGGCATTGCCGGCCTGCGCATTGATCTGCACTTCGCGCGTCTTGTTGCCCACCTGGCTGACCATCTGCGCATACGACGACGTCAGCGTGGCGGTGCCATTGTTGAAGATGTTCTTGGTCTGCAGCTCGCCCAGCGCAGCGATGTTGCGGGTGTCGCCCACGCCGCTGCTGTTGGCCGCGATCGTGAACTTGTCGCCGTTGCCCGGTTTGCCGGTCATCGTGACACTGACGCCGCCGAAGCTGTAGGTCGAGCCGTTGTCGAACTTGACGTTGGCGGCGTCCACCTGGCTTGACTCGCCCTTGCTGTTGACCACGGTGACCATGCCAGCCGGGAAGCCGGTCAGGTTGCCGCTGGTTTCATCAAAGGCGAGCGTGACCGGCAGCGTCGGCGGCGCGGTCAGGAAGTCCTTGGATACCTTGCCTTCGCTGATCTTGCCGGTGCCGGTATTGGTCAGCGGCATGCTGGTCAGAACCGGTGCTGCGGCGGCGATCTGCGAGACATCGTTGGCCAGCACCTTGAAGTTGGCCGCACCGTCGATGGTCGGGCGCACCAGGAAGGTATCCTTGTTGCGTGCATTGTTCTTGAAGCTGAGCTCGACGCCGTCGACTTCAAACGTGGCCACGCCATTCGCGCCCGGCGTGACGGTCCCGACTTCCTTGTTGTCGGACTGGCGCACGACCTTGTAGTTGGTGCCGTTGAACGTGACTTCGTAGTCGCTGTCCTTGAGTTTGCTCGGATCGGTCACCTTGGCGCTCAGCTCGGCGGCCGGATTGGCATCGGTGCCTTTGGCGTTGTTGATGCTCGCGCCAACAAAAGCCGGCGCCACGTTGAAGAACGCCTGCCCCTTGTTGCCGTTCTGGTCCAGGCCCAGCTGGTGCTGTGCGTTGAACTCAAAGGCCATGCCAATGGCGATCTTGCCGAGCGCGCTCTGAGCCGTATCGAGCGTTTCGGTACGAAACTCGAGCAGGCCGCCCAGCTTGCCGCCGGAGAGCGCGCCATCGGGCAGCACCGCCACCTTCGTGCCGACCTGATAACCCACTTCCATGCGCGTCAGGTCGGTTGGCGAGACCATCGCCGCCAGCTGGAACGAGTCGTTGCCCACCACCAGCGGCTGGCCGTTGCCGATGGCAATCGTCAGGCTGCTGTTGTCGCCCTGCGTGACGGTGGCCTTGACGAACTTGTTCAGTTCGAGCACCACCTGGTCGCGCTGGTCAAGCAGGTCGTTCGGCGGGCGCGTCGCGGACGACGCGAAATTGGAAATCTGCTCGTTGAGCTTGGCGATCTGCGAGCCGTAGGTATTGATGGCGGTGACGCTCGCCTCGATTTCACCATTCACGCCGGTGCGGATTTCACCCAGGCGCGAATCAAGGTCTTGCAGGCGCGTGGCCAGCGTTTCGGCACTCGACAGCATCGCCTGGCGCGACGGCACCGACGCGCGGTTGGCGGCCATGTCCTGCACGCCCTTGAAAAAGCCCTGCATCGCCGGCGACAGGCCCGACGTGGTGTCGGCCAGCAGGTTGTCGATCTGCTTGATCTGCGAATAGTACGATTCCAGGCCGCTGGTGCTGGCCTGGGCCGTGCGCACCTGCGTGTTCAGGAAATTGTCACTGTAGCGCTTGATCTGCGCGATCTCGGTCCCGGTGCCGAGGAAGCCGACACCGGTATCGAGCGCGGCCGAGGTGGCCTGCACCACGGTCTGGCGCGAGAAACCCGCCACGTTCGCATTGGCGATGTTGTGGCCGGTCGTGGCGAGGGCTGCCTGTGCTGCATACAACCCGGTCTTACCGATGGCGAGGAGGCTACCTGACATAATTTTTTTCTCTCTGTGACAGTACAGTCAACGGCATGTTTTCAGAAAACTTGACGGTTGGCTGACATAAGAATGGCGTCAACGGGCGCATGTGCGCGTGTGTACATTACGCCAGCGAGTTCTTGATCAGGCGGGTCAGTTTGGCCGCGTAGTTCGGATCGGTCGCATAGCCGGCGCGCTGCAGGCCCTGGGCAAAGGTGGCCGCGTCGCTGCTGCCGATGACTTTTTCGTAACGCGGATTCTTCGCGATCATGTTTGCATAATCGCGGAACGAATCGGCCGGGCTGTCGTAGGCGCGGAATTTCTCGACCCGCGTCTGCGGCTTGCCATTCACGTATTCGGTGGTGACGGCGGTGGCGACCTTGCCTTGCCAGCCCGGACCGGCCTTGATGCCGAACAGGTTGTTGCTGTTGCTGCCATCGGCGTTCTTGATCATGCGTTTGCCCCAGCCGGTCTCGAGCGCGGCCTGGCCCAGCATGAACTTGGCCGGCACGCCGGTGGTCTGCTCGGCCGCATGGGCGTGCTCATGCAGTTTTTCCTGGAATGCGCGCACGTGCGGCGCCTGGATGCGGCCCGTCTCGGTGGTTGCCGGCAGCGGCGGCGCCTTGCTGGCGGCCGCGCCAGCACCGAGCGCGGCGCCATTGCCGTACATGGCGGCAGCGTTGTTCAGCGACGGCGTCAGGCGGCCAGCGCCGGCAGCAGCGTCACCACCCATGCCATCGGCGCCAATGGCCAGCGCCTGCTGCCCCATCTGGTTCGCGCTCAGCTGGCGCACCAGCACATCGGCCAGGCCGACACCGCGCTTGGCCAGGTTCTGGCTGGTCTGCTGGTCGAGCATCGTCGTGAAGGTCTTGGTCTGCTGGTTGTCCAGCATGCCTTCCTGCGGCGTGGCGTCACGCATGCTCTTCATCATCATGTTGATGAACATCGCCTCGAACTGGGTCGCCGCTTCTTTCATGGCGGCCGGCGTGCCGGCTTTCGCGCTGTTCTTCAGCCCGTTGAGGCTGTTGGTGTCGAGCGCGAGCTTGCTGGTCTGGTCAAGGTTGGGCGATGCGATCATGACGTGTCTCTCGATTTAGATGATTTCGAGCTCGGCGCGCAGCGAACCGGCGGCCTTGAGCGCTTGCAGGATGGCCAGCAAGTCTTGCGGGGTGGTGCCGATCGAGTTCATCGCCTTGACCACTTCGGCCAGCGACGCCCCGCCCTTCACGTTGATCATCTGGCCCGGCTCTTTCTTGATCTCGACCGACTGGTTCTGCGTGACGACGGTCTGGCCGCCGGCCAGTGCGTTCGGCTGGCTGACCTGGGTGTCCGAGCCGATCGTGATCGACAGGTTGCCGTGCGAGATCGCGCAGTTGTCGAGCATCACGGCGCGGTTCATCACGACCGACCCGGTGCGGGCGTTCATGATCACCTTGGCCGAGGCCAGCGGCTGATTGACGTCGATCTGTTCCAGCATGCCCAGGAAGGCCACGCGCTGGTCGCTCGACGACGGCGTGCGCACGCGCACCACGCGCCCGTCCATGGCCGTGGCGATGCCGGGCCCGAACTGGTCGTTGACGGCTTCGACGACGCGCGCGGCAGTGGCGAAATCGGTCTCTTTCAGTTCCAGGCGAATCTGGTTGTTCTCGCCCAGGTTCGATGCGACAGCGCGCTCGACCGTGGCGCCGGCCGAGATGCGGCCCACCGCCAGGTGATTGACCTGCACCTGCGCGCCGCCGCCCTGCGCCTGGACACCCACACCGCCGACCACCAGATTGCCCTGGGCCATGGCGTAGACCTGGCCGTCGGCGCCATGCAGCGGCGCCATCAACAGCGTGCCGCCGCGCAGGCTCTTGGCGTTACCGATCGACGACACGGTGATGTCGAGCGTCTGGCCCGGCTGGGCAAACGCCGGCAGCGAGGTCGTGACCATCACGGCCGCCACGTTCTTCAGTTGCAGCTGGGTGCCGGCCGGCAGGTTGACGCCTTTCTGTTGCAGCATCGCGCGGATCGACTGCACGGTGAACGGCGTCTGGCTGGTCTGGTCGCCGGTGCCATCCAGGCCCACGACGATGCCATAGCCGGACAACTGGTTCTGACGTACGCCGGCGATGGTGGCCAGGTCCTTCAGACGTTCGGCCTGGGCCAGGGGGGCGATGCCGCCGAAAGTGACAGCCAACAACAGAGCGGAAGCAAATTTACGCATGGGTAGGGTCTTTCAAAACGGCAGCATCGACAGGAAGAAACGCGACAGCATCGACGTCACTTCGGCGCGATCCAGGCGGCTGTTGGTGCGGTATTCGACGCGCGCATCGGCGATCACGTTCGACGAGACCATATTGCCGGCCTGGATCGTGTCGGGGCTGACCATGCCCGAGAAGCGGATGAACTCGGTGCCCTTGTTCATCGCGACCTGCTTTTCGCCGGCCACGATCAGGTTCCCGTTCGGCAGCACTTCGGTGACGGTCACGCCGATGGTGCCGGTGAAATTGTTCGACGCGCTCTGGTTGTCGCCATCGGCAAACTTGGTGCCCGATTCCAGCGCCACGCCGGCGCCGATCACACCCGCCAGCAGGCCCGGGCTGGTAAAGCTCGCGCTGCCGCTCTTGTTGCCCGAACTCGCGCCGGCCTTGGTCGCCGACGTGCGCTCGCTGATATTGACGGTCAAGAGGTCGCCGATATGACGGGCGCGGCGGTCTTCGAACATCGGCCGGTAGCTGTTGACATTGAAGATCGCGCCATCGGTGGCCGGGGCCCCGTCGACCAGCATCGGACGCGCGCTGGTCGGACCCTGCACGATGGTGGTGGGAGTGGCGGCGCAACCGGCGAGCAATACCAGCGCAGCGAACGAAGTCAGGATTTTCATGATGGCTGAAGAAAATTAAAGCTGCGACAGTTTTTGCAGCATCTGGTCGGATGTCGTGATCGCCTTGCTGTTGATTTCGTAGGCGCGCTGGGTCTGGATCATCGCGACCATTTCCTCGACCACATTGACGTTCGACGATTCCACATAACCCTGCATGATGTTGCCAGCGCCGTTTGTGCCAGGCACGTTCAGGTTCGGGTTACCCGACGCGGTGGTTTCGGTGTACAGGTTCTCGCCGCGCGACTCGAGGCCGGCCGGGTTGATGAAGGTGGCCAGTTGCAAGGCGCCGATCTGGGTGGTGGCCGTTTCGCCGGCGACATTGACCGATACGGTGCCGTCACGGCCCACCGTGATCGACTGGGCATTGATCGGCACGGTGATCGGCGGCTGGATGACGAAGCCACTCGACGTCACGAGCTGACCGTTCTGGTCTTTCTGGAACGAACCGTCGCGGGTGTAGGCCTGGGTGCCGTCCGGCATCAGCACGGGGAAATAGCCCGGACCGTTGACCATCACGTCCTTGTCGTTGCCGGTCAGCTGGGGATTACCCTGGGTGTGGATGCGCTCGGTAGCGACGGTGCGCACACCGGTACCGATCTGCAGGCCCGACGGCAGATTCGTCTGCTGGGACGATTGCGCACCTGGCTGGCGCACGTTCTGGTACAGCAAGTCCTCGAACACGGCGCGCGACTTCTTGAAGCCGTTGGTGCTGACGTTGGCGAGGTTGTTCGAGATGACGTCGAGATTGGTCTGCTGGGCTTCCAGACCGGTCTTGGCGATGTAGAGCGAACGGATCATTGCATTCTCCTATTGGTGGCAGGCGAATGCCTCCACGGACAATAGAATTATGCAGCGGCAACACTTAATTCAAAGCGAGGAGTTGGGTGGCTTTCGCCGCGTTGTTCTCGGCGTTCTTCAACAAGCTCATTTGCGTGTCAAAAGAACGTGCCAAAGCAATCATGTCGACCATGCAATCGACCGGATTGACGTTGCTGCCCTCGAGCGCGCCACCTGCCACCTGCACGGTCGGGTCGGCCTGGACCGGCGCGCCGTTCTTGACGCGAAACAGCCCGTCGTCGCCGCGCACCATGTCGCCTTGTGGCGGATTGACCAGCTTCAGGCGGCCGATCACTGCCGGCGCGGCCGGCGTGTCGACATTGGAAATCGTCGAGATGGTGCCGTCACTGCCGATCGTTACGGTCGCGTCCGGCGGGATCGTGATCGGACCACCTTCGCCCGCAATCGTCTGACCGCCCGGCGTTTGCAGCACACCGTTCGGACTCATCTGGAGCGCACCGTTGCGGGTGTAGGCCTCGGTACCATCCGGCATCTGCAGGGCCAGCCAGCCCTGCCCTTTCACCGCCACGTCCAGGTCGCGCCCCGTGGCCTGCAGCGGGCCGGAAGCGAAATCGTTGCCGGCGGTCGAGTCGACGACAAACGCGCGGGTCGGCATGCCCGGGCCCTGCACCGGCGCCGCACGGAACATGTCGATCTGGGCGCGAAAGCCCGTCGTGCTCACGTTGGCCAGGTTGTTGGACGTCGTGGCTTGCTGCTCGAGGATGTGCTTGGCGCCGGAGGCGGCGGTATAGATCAGGCGGTCCATGGTGTTATTCCTTGTGGGGTGCGGCGGTGCGAATTGTGGTTGAACGCGTGGACGGCGGAGCCGTCCACCCTACGTGATCAATGCAACGGTGCATCACCAATCATGACAATCCAACCATGCATCATCAATCATTAACGCAGGTTCACCAGCGTCTGCAACACCGAATCCTGCGTCTTGATCGTTTGCGCATTCGCCTGGTAGACGCGCTGCGCGGTGATCATGTTGACCAGCTCTGCCGTCAGATCGACGCTCGATGCTTCGGTCGCCGACGCCTGCAGCACGCCCAGGCCGCCGGTACCGGCGGTGCCCATCAGCGGGATGCCGGAATTGGACGATTCAGCCCAGGCATTGTTGCCCAGTGGCTGCAGGCCATTCGGGTTGGTGAAGTTGGCAAGCACGACCTGGCCCAGGACCTTGGTCTGGCCATTGCTGTACTGGCCCTGGATGCTGCCATCGGGGCCGGTGGAGAAGCGCTGCAGCGACCCCGGCTTGTAGCCGTCCTGCGCCAGGAACTTTTCGCTGGTGGTGGTGCCGTACTGGGTGGTGCCGGCGAAATCGATCTGCACTGGCAGATTCAGTTCGGCGCCGGTCGATGGCACGATCGGGATGTCGATGTTGAACTTGCCGGCAGTGCCCGTGCTGGCCAGATTCAGTGCGCCATTGGTGTCGAACTTGAGCGTACCGATGGATTTCGGCTCCATCTTGAGCGCCTTGGCAATCGCGGCGTCGATCTGCACCGGGGTCGCACCGGGAATCGCCGCGGCGGCAGCGGCGGCGGTACGCACTTCAGCCAGGTTGTCGGGCGTCGCCAGATTGCCGGCGCCGGCCACAACCGCATTGGCGGCGTCGGTGGCGTAGGTGGCAATCGTGGTGGCCAGCGTGGCGGCCACGGGCGGCACGACCTTGCTTGCCGCATCCCAGGCGCCGCGCGAGGCGACTGCCGCCGGGTCGGTCTGGGCCTTGCCCACCGCGTCCAGCGCACCAATCTCGGTGCCGTCCTTGGCAGCAAACACATTCCAGGTACCGTCGCCGGTCGGCGACTTGACGTAGAAGGTCGACAGCGTGTGCGAATTGCCCAGCGTGTCGTACACGCTCATCGGCACCTGCTTGTTGTAGGTGTCCGGATCGGCCGGATCGAAGTCCGCTTTTTTCGGCGGGCTGGCGCGCGAATCGAGCTGAAGCTGGATCTGCACTTCCGACGTGACCTTGGGCGGCTGGTCGGCCGTATCGATCCTGAGCGGCACGGCGGTGCCGGCGGCCAGCAGGCCATTGGCGCCCAGGCCATAGCCGGTCAGCTTGGCGCCCTGGGCGTTGACGATGAAGCCCTCTTTGTCGAGCGAGAACTGGCCATTGCGCGAATATTGCGTCACACCAGCCTGCTCGATACGGAAGAAACCGGCGCCGTTGATGGCGATGTCGAGCGGATTGCTCGAGGCTTCGACGTTACCCTGCGTGAACTGCTGGGCGATGGCGGCAGTTTTCACGCCGATACCGGCAGTCATGCCGCCCGCGCCGTTGAGCGCATTGGCGTAGACGTCGGCAAATTGGGTGGTCGAGCCCTTGAAGCCGACCGTGCTGGCGTTGGCGATGTTGTTACCGATAACGTCCAGCGATTTGGCAGCAGCGTTCAAGCCGCTCAGGCCTTGTTGGAAAGACATGGTAATGCTCCAGTATAAGGTGAGAGAGTAAGCGGCCTGGCTTACAGAACTTGTTTGATATCGGCGAGGGAAACAGCGCCCTTGCCCGGCAGGTTCAGCTTGACGCCGTCCTTGCCATTCGTCGTGACGCTGGCCACGCTGTCGAATGACAGCGTCTTGGCGTCGGTGAGCTGTTCGCCCGCGCGCGTTGCGATCACGCGGAAGGTGTAGTTCCCATCTGGCAGCACGACCGGCTTGCCGTTGGCGTCCAGGTTGTTCGGGTCGGGAACACCATCCCAGGCGACTGGCACGATCCCGGCTTTCTGCTCGCCCAGCTCGATCGCCGCCACATCCTTGCCCGTGGCCTTGTCGACGACCACGACCTGCAGCTTGTCGGCCGGGCTGTCCAGCTCGACACCCAGGATGGCCTGGCTCTTCGACAGCAGAATGCCATTGCCTTCGACCAGCACGCCGTGGCCGATCAGATTGGTTGCCGACAGCGATTCGCTCGACTGGTAGCTGGCCTTCAGCGACTCCAGCGTGGTGTTGAGCTTGTTCACGCCGGTGACGGTCTGCAGTTGGGCCAGCTGGCTCGTCATCTGCGCGTTGTCCATCGGGTTCAGCGGATCCTGGTTCTTCAACTGGGTCACGAGCAGCGTCATGAACTTGTCGGTGTCGGCCTGGACGCCATCTTCGGCGGTCTTCGCCTTGGCGTTCATGGTTGCCTGCAGGCTGGAAATATCGGACGTTGCGGTCTTGCTGGTAATTGGGCTGGTCATGGTATCGATCTGGTAGCGCTTACTGGCCGATGGTCAGGGTCTTGAGCAGCATGGTCTTGGCTGCATTCATGGTTTCGACGTTGGTCTGGTACGAGCGCGAGGCCGACAACATATTGACCATCTCGTCGACCACGTTCACGTTCGGCATCGATACATAGCCCTTGTCGTCGGCCATCGGATGCTTGGGGTCGTACATCTGCTTGAGCGGCGACGGGTCTTCGACCACTTCGCGCACGCGCACGCCGGTCGCGCCCGAGGCGGTGGGTACCGCCTCGAACACGACCGACTTGGCACGGTAGGCTTCGCCCGACGGCGACGTGGCGCTGTCGGCATTGGCCAGGTTGCTGGCCACCGTGTTCAGGCGCTGCGCCTGCGCACTCATGGCCGAACCGGACACGTTAAAGATATTAAATAGCGACATGGCGAGTTTCCTTATTGGCCCTGGATCGCGCTCAGGAGGCCCTTGATCTGGCTGTTGATCATGTTGATCCCGGCCTCGTAGCGCAGCGCGTTGTCGGCGAACTGATTGCGCTCGACGTCCATGTCGACCGTGTTGCCGTCGACGCTGCCCTGCACCACGCCGCGGTACAGTACCGGCGTGCCATTGGCCAGCGTGTCGCCGGTGGCAAGACCGCGCGCCATGTGCTGGGTGTTGGTGGTGTTCATCGCACCGCCCGGCTTGCTGCCTGCCATTGCCCCCTGCAAGGCTGCCGCGAAATCGATGTCGCGCGCCTTGTAGTTCGGGGTATCGGCATTGGCGATATTGGACGCCAGCAGTTCCTGGCGCTGCGAGCGCAGGGACAATGCCGTTTCATTAAAACGCATGTAGTCGTCGAGTTTGCCGATCATGCCGCCTCCGGGCTGTGCTTTGTTGGGACAGAAGCGATCATACGGTTCGGCTCGCCACACCAATCGACGGAGAAGAGCCAACATTCCCCCCGCTATTCAAAGTTTCACTACGGAATCATTGGACCTAAGATAGCAGCATTCCCCAATCTCTGGTCGACCGCCCAACCATGACAGCAAAACTTGTCGCTTTTTCGCTGCTGGCACTTGTATACAGTGTTGCGCAGGCCCAGCAGGGGGCGAACAGCCGCCAGCAACCCGAGGCCGTGCGCGCCGTGGTGCAACAGTTCCTGGTCACCCAGAGCGCCGGCTTGCCAGGCAAGGTGAGCGTGCAGGTCGGCGGTATCGACCAGCGCCTGAGCCTGCCAGCCTGCCCGGCGCCGGAAGCATTCCAGCAACCGGGCGCCCGTCCATGGGGCAAGACAACGGTGGGCGTGCGCTGCACGGCGCCGGCGTGGACAATGTATGTGCAGGCCCAGGTCAGCGTGGTGGCAGAGTATGTTGCCGCCGGCGTGCCGCTGGCCCAGGGCCAGCCGCTGTTGCCCGGTCAGCTGGTGATGGTAAAAGGCGATATCGCCGCGATGCCGAACGGGATCATCACCGACATGGCGCAGGCGCTGGGCCGTTCGCCCACCGTGTCGCTGCCTGCCGGCACCGCACTGCGCGTGGATGCCCTGCGCAGCCAGGCCGTCATCAAGCAGGGCCAGGCGGTGCGGCTGGTATCGCGCGGTTCGAACTTTTCGGTGAGCAGCGAAGGCAAGGCCATCAACAATGCCAGCGATGGCCAGATCGTCCAGGTACGCACGACGGCCGGCCGGATCATCAGTGGCACGGCGCGTGATGGTGGCACCGTGGAGATCGTTTTATAAATAATTGTAATTTGTCCTTCGCCGAATCGGTGATGATTGCTAAAGTTTGTAAAGGCACAGCCGTTACAACAAGCAGATCCCGGAGCTTGTGCTCCGCGCACCGAGAAGGATGAAGCCGTGAAAATCAACGATACACTCAAGAGCAACCCAGGCCTTCAACCCGCCACCACGCAGACCAACAATGCGCGTGGTGCCGACAAGGCAGCAACGACCGCGCCCCTGACCGGGGCGCAAACCGACAGCGTGCGCCTGTCCCCGCAGGGCCAGGCCATGGCCAGCAGCATCGGTGGCGGCGCGGCCGTATTCGACGCCAAGAAAGTAGAACGTATCAAGATGGCCATCGCCGATGGCCAGTTCCAAGTCAACTCCGAGAAAGTGGCTGACGGCTTGCTCGACACCGTACGCGACTTGCTCCATTCGAGACAACGCTAAACCATGACCAACAGCCCGTTCCAGACCCTCGCCGCCGAACACCATCACCTCACCGCCCTTCTGGCGCTGATGAAGCAGGAACAGCAATCCCTGGTATCGCTCGATGCCGACACGCTGGCGACGCTGACCCCACGCAAGAACGCGATGCTGGCCGACCTGGCCTCGCTGTCGCAACAGCGCCACGCAGCGCTGGCTGCGGCAGGCTGCGATGCATCGGAAGCGGGCATGGAACCATGGCTGGCCGTCAATGACGACGGCGACGTACGGCAACAATGGGAGCGCATGCTCGACGCTGCGCGCCAAGCAAAAGAACTCAACCGCGTCAATGGCATGCTGATCAACAAGCAGCTGGCGCACAACCAGGGCGTGCTCAACGCCCTGCGCACCCCGACCAATGCACCGACCGGCACCATCTATGGCGCCAGCGGCCAGACCATGGGCGTGGGCGTCTCCAAACGCTACGTCGTCGGGTAAGCGCCGGCGCAGGCAAGACCACCTCTGCGGCTTGTCTCGTTAAAATAAAGTAATTGAACAACGGCGCCAAATAAGCGCCCGGCCTGGATACATCGACGGCATAATACCGGCTCGGTTCGGTTTGCCCCCTCTTTGTCCATCACTGCGCATCCCATTGCGCCAGGTCCGTTCGCCATGCTCGCCACCCAGCAGATTTTCCTGATCGCGTCCCTGCTTTGCTTTCTTGTTTATCTTGCGCTGGGGTCGGCGGGCTCGCAATCCCTGCACGGCATGCGCGCAATGTGCTGGGCCGCGCTGTTGGGATTGCTTGGTAACCTGCTGTATGCGTTCGGCCGTGAATTGCCGACGCTGCTAGGCTACGAAGTGGCAAACATGGCCTATTCCGGCGCCGGCGCGGCACTTGCCGCCGGCTATCGCCAGCTGTCCGGACGCCAGGCGCATGTCAGGACGCTGGCATTGCTGGTCGCTGCGGTCGGCGTCATGACGGTGGTGTTTCATGACTGGTTCGACTCGTTCACGCTGCGCAGCGCCGTCGTCTCGCTGTTCCAGGCCGGCGTCTGCATCGACATCGCGCACAGCGTGCTGGCCGGGCGAGGCGAGCACCAGCGCCGCCTGCATGGCCAGTTGCACCTGCAAGGACCGGGACAGCAGCATGTACAGCGCTTCGTGCTGCTCATGTGCGCGCTGGTCGCCGGCGGGCATGGGGTACGCATGCTCTGGCTGCTGGTCGCGCCCAATCCACCGACTTCGCTGCTGCAGCCCAGCACCGCCAGCCTGGCGATCCTGACCGTCGCCGCACTGGCATTACCGGCGCTGACCCTCGGGGGCCTGTTGACCCTGCACTGCCACATCGTGCATCAGGCCGAATACATCGCCAACCACGACCACCTGACAGGCGCCTGGTCGCGCAAGGCGTTTTTCGAGATCGCCGAACGCGAGACGGCGCGCGCCACCCACCGGCGCCAGCCACTGGCCCTGATGCTGATCGACCTCGACCATTTCAAGGCCATCAACGACAGTGCCGGCCACGAAGCGGGCGACATCGCCTTGCAGCTGGTGGCCACCCGCGCGCGCGACACGCTGCGCGCCATCGATTGCATCGCGCGCCTGGGCGGTGATGAATTCGCGGTGCTGCTGCCGGGCGCCGACCTGGCGCGCGCGAGCGCCGTGGGCAAGGCGCTGGCTGCAGCACTGCGCGAGGCTACCAGCACGATGCCGGCTGCGCAACGCCAGCTCACGCTGAGTATCGGCGCGACTGTCACGCTGGACGGTGAACCGTTCAAGACCACGCTGGCGCGCGCCGATTCGGCGCTGTACGCCGCCAAGTCGGCCGGCCGCGACCAGGTGATCGCGCTGGCTCCGCCGCTGCATGTCGTGCGGCCGTCGCCAAAATTCGCTGCCAGTCGCTGAGCGATCAGTCCTACGTCGTGACGCTCCCCGCTCCTATTGGGAAGCGTGGCATGCGCACCCACCTGTTGTTCATACCAACGCATTCAGGAGAACCGCATGAACAACGACAATACCAACGATCTGAAAGACACCGGCCTGCGCGACGGCGGTCCCGATGCCTATGCCGGCTTTGTGGCGAACGATGCCGACGGCGACTCGAGCATCGGTCATCCGGTTAAGGGCACCAGCCAGTCGGGCATCAACAGCAATTTCGCCAAAGCGTCGCCAGAGAGCAACGTCGGTCCGGCAGGCGCGCCGCAGGCGAGCCACGGGCAGGCTACCGGTGACGTTCCCGGTGGCTCGCGCCCCAAGGCGCCAGGCGAGCCGGACGGCGAAGCATCCGACGGCGGCACAGATACACCAAAACAACAGGGCTGATTGGACACTTTTGCAGCCATCAGCCGCGCAGCAGGCGCGTCGTTGACTTTCCCGGCTGCGAACCGGGAAACAACACGCGCGCCGTGCGCTCCGGGTCCAGCTGAAACGCTTCGGCGCAGGCATGCGCCACCAGCATGTCCAGGCCGAGTGTCGGCCTGAGATCACGGTTATCGAGCAGGTCGCCGGGCGCGAGTCCGGGCCAGTCGGCAATCACCTGCCCACCCTTGACCGCACCACCAATCAGCATCGCAGCTGACGCCGTCCCGTGATCTGTCCCTCCCGTGCCGTTGGCCGCGACAGTACGGCCGAACTCGGTGGCGACGAGAATCGTCGTCTGGCTCCACGTATCGCCCAGCCCCTTCTGCAGTCCGCCGATCAAGTCATCCAGATTGTTCAGCTGCGTTGCCATGCGCCCTTTTTGCGCACTGTGCGTATCCCAGCCATTGGTTTCGATCATGGCGATCCGGGGACCATCGGCGCGCGCCAGGAAGCCTGCGGCCACCTTGCCCAGTTCAGCTGAGGACTGCTGGCCCTTGCCCGTGGCAGCCATGCCGGCCATGCCCTGCGCCTTGAGCGCCGTCGACCAGAGCGCGCCCAGTTGTGCATCCTCTTCATAGAGTTTTTGCACGCGTAACAGCAGATCGTCGTTAGCGTGCGGCAGGCCGGATGGCGCATACGACGCGACATCGACCGCGCCACGCAGGGCCAGCGGCAGTGTGGGGGCAAACGCAATCGCCTGATTGCTGCGTCGTGGCAGCATGCCGGCCAGCCGGTTCATCCAGCCGTCCTTGACGTCGAATGGCACCTTGCCGCCCGTCTCCAGAACATTTTGCGCGTCGAAGTGCGAGCGATCGCGGTAGGGCGAGGCCACCGCATGAAACAGGCTGGCCTGCCCCGCCTTGTACAGACCGGCAATGCCGGTCAGCGACGGGTGCAGCGCAAAGGTGCCGTCGAGCTTCAACGCTTCGGCGGGATCGATGGCGAGCGCCCCGCGCAGCCGCGCATAGGCCGGGTCGGCGTAGGGAATCAGTGTGTGCAGGCCGTCGGCGGCGCCGCGCTGGATGATGAACACGAACCGGCGCTCGGTCTCGGCGCCAGCGAATGCGATTCGGGGCGCGGCGAGCAATGCTGCTGCGCTGGAAATAAAACCACGTCGATTGAGCATGTTTTACCTTCTCAGGAATTCGGGCGACGCCAGCAGCAACGCCAGGGCATTGGCGGGGCTTTCTGCCTGTGCAATCGCGGTGGCGCTTGCGCGGCTCAAGGTATCTGGCAGCACGCGCGGCGCCAACGCGCGCGCATCGATCTTGCTGCCAAACTCCGTGGCGAGTCGCTGTGCAATTTCTACCCGGCGCAGCAGCGCATCCGGGGCCGCCCAGGTAGCCGTCACATCGCCGTAGCCGGCCGGCGAACCGGGTCGCCAGACAGGCTGGCCGAGCCGGCCCAGCAGAAACTGGATGCGCGCCGCCGGCACCGTCTGCACGCCCATCGCGCGCAGGCCGGACAGCGTCCAGTCCCAGGGCGACTTGAACTTGGCGGCCATTGGCGGCAGGCTGTCTGCTGCACTTATCAGTTCGCGGTACAGGGCCGGCAGGTCGCCGCCGCTCTGCAAAAACTTGTCGGCGAGCCGCTTGACCAACGCCGGCGGTGGATCGTCGGTGATGAAGTGCCGCGCCAGCTTGGTAGCGATGTGGGTGGCGGTCGCTGGTGCCCTGGCCAGATCGCGCAGGATGGCGATTGCCTGCTGCTCGCCATCGTCGGCATAGCTGCGGCCAAGCACAGTGCGCATGCCAGGCTCGTGCTGGTTCGCCTGGAACCGGAAAGTTTGCGCGGCGTCCTCAGGCGACTGCGGGCCGGGCAGCGTCCAGCCGGTCAGCGCGCGGGCAAATTCCAGCACGTCCGCCTGGGTATAGCCGCTGCGCACGCCCAGCGTGTGCAGTTCGAGAATTTCGCGCGCCAGATTTTCGTTCAGGCCACGGGTCGGGCGATCCGGCGCCTTCGCGCTGGCCCGGCGTGCTGCGACGCTATCCGGCCCCGTCGAAACGGACTGGTCCAGATACAGCAGCATCGCGGGATGGCGCACCGTGGCGAGCAGCAGATCCTCGAACCGGCCCAGGACATGGGGCCGGATGGCATCGGCCTCGTAGCTGGCAGAAAAGCCGAGGACCGGGACTTTTTCAACGGAGATCGCGAAATGGTTGGCCCAGAAGTGGGTCAAGCGCTCGACGAACGGCGTGCTGCTCTGCAAGGCGCTGTTGGTACGCGCCTCCACGCCGGCCAGATAGGCTGCCCGGCCCGCGCGCTGGTAGGTTTCACGAACGCTCGCACGCTGCGCCTCGGGTGCGCTGCGGATGGCGGCTTGCTGCTCGGTCCACTGCGCCACGCGCATCGGGGTGCGCTCGATGGCACGCCATGGCGGCGGCAACGGCTCATAATCATCGAGCTGCGCCAGCAACCAGCGCCGTGGATCGGCAACGGGCTTGTCGTCCGGTCGCGCACCGAGGCCCAGGCGGTTGCGCGCAATGGAATCGTTGATCATGGCCCCGAGTATAGAACCGGAACTGCCCTGGCAGGCCATACCGGCCTGGTTGGTATGTAACTGTCCGTAACCGCCTGACCAGTAGTGCGTGCAGATTTCCTTTCATATTTGTGTCATTACAACAGTGTGGGCGCAAATACATTCGCACAAATCTATATAATACGGCCTCGTCCCCTCGAGCCCACCATGTCCCACGACCCCTCTCCGCACGACGTACGCTCCGCCTTCAAACGCGAACTCATTTCTGCCAATCTCTGGCGCACCCGCATCGTCGTCGTCGGCACGGCCTCCATCGCCGGCCTTGTGGTCGTGGCGTTTACCTGGCTGGCCGAATCGGCATTCGCTCAGTTCAACAAGATCGCCGACTTCGCTTGGTGGGTGCCCCTGATCTGGACGCCGCTGCTGTGCGCCGCCATCGTCTGGGTCACGCGGCGCTTCGTGCGCGGCGCGGGCGGCTCCGGCATTCCGCAAGTGATGGCGGCGCTCGACCCGGCGATTTCCGGCGGTCGGCGGCCCCTGCTCGTGTCGTTAAAAATCAGCTTCGCCAAGATCGGCCTGACCTCGGCTGGCCTCCTGGGCGGCCTGTCGCTGGGGCGTGAAGGCCCATCGGTCCAGATCGCTGCCGGCGTGATGCTCGCCGCGCGCCGCTGGCTGCCGCGCGGCAGCGGTATCAGTGCCCATTCGCTGCTGGTGGCGGGCGGCGCGGCCGGTATCGCGGCCGCGTTCAACACGCCGCTGGCAGGGATCATGTTCGCGATCGAAGAATTGTCCCGTGCACCTGAGCAGCGCAACAGCGGCCTGATCGTCGCAGCGATCGTGCTGGCCGGTCTGATTGCCGTGTCTGTTCACGGCAACGGCCCGCACTTCGGCGTCATCCATCCGGGACCGATTGGGTTGTCGTTGCTGTGGCCGGGCTTGCTGGCCGCCGTCGTGTGCGGCTTTGCCGGCGGCCTGTTTGCGCGCGTGCTGATCGCCAGCCTGCGCGGCGTTTCGCCCGACCTGCCCACGCGCTGGCGCGCGCGCTATCCGGTGCGCTTCGCACTGGGCTGCGGTTTCCTGATCGCGGTCATCGGCGTGCTCAGCGGTGGAGCGACCTACGGCAGCGGTAACGAAGCCACGCGCAGCTTGCTGGAGAACGAAGCCAACGTGCCGGCGGCGTTTGCGCTCTTCAAGTTCGTCGCAACCTGGCTGACTGCCTGGTCGGGTGTGCCGGCCGGTATCTTTGCGCCATCGCTGTCGATCGGTGCGGCCATGGGTCAGAACATCGCCTCGATTACCGGCTACCCATACAGCGCCGCACTGATTGCGCTGGGCATGGTCGGCTTCCTGGCGGCCGCCACGCAGGCGCCGCTGACGGCCTTCATCATCGTCATGGAAATGGTCGATGGCCACAGCATGGTGCTCAGCCTGATGGCTTGCGCGGTCGTCGCCAGCACCGTCTCGCGCGTGCTCACGCCGCCGCTGTACAGTGCACTGGCGACAATCCAGTTGCCGCCGCGCCCCGTTCATCCGGCGAGTCCGGGCGAACCGCCCGAGCGTGCGCCATGACGCGCAGCCCGCGCCGTGGCGTGGGCGGCATGTCAATTAATTACTTTATAATCCGACCAGGGTGTTCATGCCGCCAGGCATGACAGGATTTGCGCTGGTCGGGCCGCCACGCGGGCTACTACGCGACCACCATGCACCTGTATTCTTACCCTGCTGTACAGCAAATATCCGCTGTTTCCGGTCCGATCGACCGCCATGGCCGCAGCGCGTCATACCTTACGCCGCACTCCACTCGCACGCCAGCAGCTGCGCCGCCTCATTCCACACGGGGGTTGCCAGATGACGCCCAAGCACTTTTGGAGAACCACCATGCGCATTGAAAAGCGTCTATCGAACACGTTCAAGGCCTTCGCCGCGTCCGGCAAGGCGGGCGGCACGATCCTGATCCTGTGCACCATCCTGTCGCTGCTGGTCGCCAACTCACCGTGGGGTGCGCCCTACCTGGCGTTCTGGCAGATCAATCTGGCTGGCCTGAGCGTCGAGCTGTGGATCAACGATGCGCTGATGGCCATCTTCTTCCTGCTGATTGGCCTCGAACTGCAGCGCGAACTCAACAATGGCGAACTGTCCGACCTGCGCAATGCGCTGCTGCCGATCATTGCCGCAGCGGGGGGTGTGGCGGTGCCGGCGCTGATTCACTTCACGCTCAATGGCGGCACCCACACCCAGCCGGGCATGGGGATTCCGATGGCCACCGACATCGCGTTCGCGCTGGGCGTGCTGGCCCTCTTGGGTAGCCGCGTGCCGGCGTCGCTCAAGATTTTCCTGACCGCGCTGGCCGTCATGGACGATCTGGCCGCCATCATCGTCATCGCCGTGTTCTATACGGCAGAGCTCAAGGTCGGCTATCTGGTCGGGGCGCTGGGCATGTTCGTCGCGTTGTTCCTGATGAACCGCCGCCTGAAGGTGCTGGCGCTGTGGCCTTACCTGCTGGGCGGCGCGGTGATGTGGTTCCTGATGCTGATGTCGGGCGTGCACGCAACGATTGCTGGCGTGCTGCTGGCCTTCACCATCCCGTATTCGCACACGCAGGACGATCCCGCGTCGCCGGCCCACCGGATGGAGCACGTGCTGCACACGCCGGTCGCTTTCCTGATCCTGCCGATCTTTGCGCTGGCCAATACCGGCATCGTGATCGGCGCTGGTTGGGCCGGTGAGCTGATGTCGTCGAACAGCATGGGCATCATCGCCGGCCTGGTCGCTGGCAAACCGGTCGGCATCTTCCTGTTCACCTTTGCCGCCGTGATGCTCGGCGTGTGCCGCTTGCCGCTCGACCTGGCATGGCGCCACGTGATCGGCGCCGGCCTTCTGGGCGGGATCGGCTTCACGATGTCGATCTTCATCACCAACCTGGCGTTTGTCGGCGAGGCCGAGATCATCAACGCGTCGAAGATGGCGATCCTGGCGGCGTCCCTGACCGCGGGCATCCTGGGCTTCGTCTGGCTCAAGCTGTTCGGCGCGCCGGCCGAAGGCGATCTTGACCCGGACACCATGGATTTCGACGACGGCACCACGGACACCGGGCCAGCCCGGGCGGCATGACCACCATCCTGCATCCGGCCAGGGTCGTTGTCCTGCTGTTTGCAGGCGCGATCCTGGCCGGCACGCTGCTGTTGATGCTGCCGCTGGCCAGCGCCAGCGGCCATGGCGCGCCGTTCATGGTGGCGTTCTTCACGGCGGTATCGGCCGTGTGCGTCAGCGGCATGGCCGTGGTCGATACGGGCACGTACTGGTCGGGCTTCGGCCAGGCGTCGATCATGGTGTTGTTCCAGCTGGGCGGCTTCGGCATGATGACGGCTGCCACGCTGCTCGGGCTGATGGTCAATCGCTCGTCGCGCCTGCGCACGCGCCTGATCGCGCAGACCGAGACGCGCTCGCTGGGCATGGGCGACATCGCGAGCGTGGCCCGGGTCGTGCTGACCGTGTCGGTGCTGCTGCAACTCGTGATCGCCGTCATCCTGTTCGTGCGCCTGCGCGCCGGGCACGATCTGGCGTGGGGCGACGCGGCGTGGAGCGCCCTCTTCCACGCCGTCTCGGCGTTCAACAACGCCGGCTTTTCACTGCATGCCGACAGCCTCACCCGCTATGCGAGCGACGCGCTGGTGCTGCTGCCGATCATGGTGGCGATCGTGGTCGGCGGCATTGGTTTTCCGGTGCTGCACGACCTGCGCCACCGCTTGCGCGACCCGCGCCACTGGTCGCTGCACACCAAGCTCACCCTCACCGGCACGCTGATGTTGCTCGTGGGCGGCTTCGCCACGGTGCTGCTGTTCGAGTGGAACAACGCCGCCACGCTGGGCGCGCTGTCAACACCCGACAAGCTGCTCAACAGCATGTTCATCTCGGTGGCGTCGCGCACGGCGGGTTTTAATACTGTCGACTACAGCGCGCTGACGCCCGAGACCTGGGCGCTGCACTATCTGCTGATGTTCATCGGCGGCGGCAGCGCGGGCACGGCGGGCGGCGTCAAGGTGGCCACCGTCATGATCCTGGTCCTGCTTGTCGTGGCCGAAGCGCGCGGCCAGTCCGATACCGAGGCCTTCGGCCGCCGGGTCGGGATGGCAGCGCAGCGCCAGGCCGTTACCGTGCTCGTACTGGGCAGCGTGATCGTGGCGCTGGGCACGCTGGCGCTGCTGCGGATCTCGCATTTTCCGACCGATCAGATTATCTTTGAAGTCATCGCCGCCTTTGGCAGCGCCGGCCTGTCCACCGGCATCACGGCCCAGCTGCCGGCATCCGGCCAGGTGGTGCTGGCATTACTCATGTTCATCGGCAGGGTCGGTACGATCACCCTCGCGACCTCGCTCGTTCTGGGCAAGCGGCGCATGCCCTATCGTTATCCGGAGGACCATCCAATTGTTGGGTAGAATTTTCACAGAACAGTTTGCCTTTTCGTCGGGCGACAGCGTCGTCGTCATTGGCCTGGGCCGATTCGGCGGCGCAGTGGCGCAATCGCTGATGCGCCTGGGGCACGACGTCATGGGCATCGACCGCAAGGAAGACCTGGTGCAGCTCTGGAGCGAGCGCCTCACGCACGCGGTACAGGCCGACTCCACCAATGAAAACGTGATGCTGCAGCTGGGTGTGGCCGACTTTTCACACGCCATCGTCGCCATCGGCTCGGATCTCGCCGCCAGCCTGATGACGCTGATGGTGCTGTCCGAACTGGGCATCAAGGATATCTGGGTCAAGGCCATGACGCCCGAACACGGCCAGATCGCGCAGCGTATCGGCGCCCATCACGTGGTCTACCCCGAGGCCGACATGGGCGCGCGCGTGGCCCACCTGATCACCGGGCGGCTGATGGATTTCATCGAGTTCGAGGACGGGTTTGCGATCGCGAAGATCAATGCGCCGGCCGAGACGCACAACCTTACGCTGGCCGAATCGCACGTGCGCGCGCGCTTTGGCGTCACGGTGGTGGGGGTGAAACGGCTCAACGAGGATTTCCAGCATGCGCTGGGAGAAACCCGCATCCTGCCGGGCGACCTGTTGATCGTGTCGGGCCCGACCAAGAAGATCGAGCTGTTCGCCGGTGGCGAGAAGAAAGGCAGGAAGCGCTAGGGCCGTGCCAGGGCCCCGGGGCTGGTCGACCGATTACTCGAACACTTCGGCGGTGGCGAACATCGTGCCCTTCTCGTCCTTGGCCGACACCGACGGCGTCGCGCTGATCGGCCAGTTAATGGCCAGACTCGGATCGTTCCAGACGATGCAGCGCTCGTGCTCGGGCGCGTAGTAGTCGGTGGTCTTGTAGACGAACTCGGCAGTTTCGGACAGCACGACGAAGCCGTGCGCGAAGCCTTCCGGTACCCACAGCTGCGCCTTGTTCTCGGCCGACAGGATTTCACCGACCCACTGGCCGAACGTCGGCGACGCGCGGCGCAGATCGACCGCGACGTCGTAGACGCTGCCGGCGACCACGCGCACCAGCTTGCCCTGCGGCTGCTTGATCTGGTAGTGCAGGCCGCGCAGCACGTTGCTGGTGGATTTCGAGTGGTTGTCCTGCACGAACGACACCTTGCGGCCTACTGCTTCTTCAAAGCGGGCCTGGTGGAAGCTTTCGTAGAAAAAGCCGCGGTCGTCGCCGAACACGCGCGGTTCGATCTTCAGGACGTCTGGAATTGCCAAGCGAGTAATTTGCATCAGAATACCTTTTCATTCAAAACACGCACCAGATACTGGCCGTAGCCGTTCTTGCGCAGGGGTGCTGCCAGTTCTTCGAGCTGGGCGGCGTTGATCCAGCCCTTGCGATAGGCGATTTCTTCAGGGCATGCCACTTTCAGACCCTGGCGCTGTTCGATCGTCGCGATGAACTGGCCGGCGTCGAGCAGCGACTCGTGGGTGCCGGTGTCGAGCCAGGCGTAGCCGCGGCCCATGATCTCGACGTTGAGCTTGCCGATGTCCATGTACATGCGGTTCAGGTCGGTGATCTCGAGCTCGCCGCGTGGCGATGGCTCGAGCGTGCGCGCCATTTTGGCGACGTTCTCGTCGTAGAAATACAAGCCTGTGACCGCGTAGCTTGAACGCGGCTTGGCCGGCTTTTCTTCCAGGCTGATCGCCTTGCCGTCGTCATTGAATTCCACGACGCCATAGCGCTCGGGATCCTGCACGTGGTAGGCAAACACGCTGGCGCAGTCGGTGCGGGCATCGGCGCGCTCGAGCAGCTGGTTGAAATCGTGGCCGTAGAACAGGTTGTCACCCAGCACCAGTGCCGATGGCGAATTGCCGATGAAATCTTCACCGATGATGAAGGCTTGCGCCAGGCCGTCGGGCGAGGCCTGCACCGCATACGACAGGTTCAGACCCCAGCGCGCGCCGTCACCCAGCAGTTGCTGGAAGCGCGGCGTGTCTTGCGGCGTCGAGATGATCAGGATGTCGCGGATGCCGCCGAGCATCAGGGTGCTCAGCGGGTAGTAGATCATCGGCTTGTCGAAGACAGGCAGCAGCTGCTTTGAGATTGCCAGCGTGGCCGGGTGCAGGCGGGTACCGCTGCCACCGGCGAGGATGATGCCTTTGCGTTGCGTAACGTTGCTCATAGGTTTCCTTGCGCCGACAGTTCGGCGATCAATCGGTTGACGTGGTGGCGCCAGTCGGGCAGGCTCAGGCCGAAATTGGCGCTGAACTTGCTGCAGTCGAGCCGCGAATTGGCGGGCCGCGCGGCCGGGGTCGGGAACGCGCTGGCCGCAATCGGCTGCACCGCATCCGGCCCGGCCTTGAGCACGGCGCCATGGCTTTGCGCCTGCGCCAGCACGTGCTGGGCGTAGGCATGCCAGGTAGTGGCGCCAGCGGCGGCCAGGTGGTACACGCCCGACAGGTGCTGCGCATCCAGGCCAGGCGCGGCGATACGGTACAGCGCCAGCGCGGTGACATCAGCCAGCAGCTCGGCACCGGTCGGCGCGCCATGCTGGTCGGCGACCACGTTGAGCGTCTCGCGCTCTTTGGCCAGGCGCAGCATCGTCTTGGCGAAGTTGCCGCCGCGCGGTGCGAACACCCAGCTGGTGCGCAGGATCAGGTGGCGCGCGCCGCTGGCGGCAATGCGCTGCTCGCCGTCGTACTTGGTGCGGCCATACACCGACAGTGGATTGACGGCGTCGGTTTCGACCCAGGCGCCCTCTTTGGTGCCGTCAAACACATAATCGGTCGAGTAGTGCACGAGCCAGGCGTTGCCGGCGGCGGCTTCCTCGGCCAGCACGCCCGGCGAGACGGCGTTGACGTTGTGCGCCGTGGCGGCGTCGCTCTCGGCCTTGTCGACTGCCGTGTAGGCAGCGGCGTTGACGATGACGTCGGGCGCAAATGCGCGCACGACGGCGCGCAGCGATTCGGGATCGGAGAAATCGGCCTCGCTGCGGCCAAGCGCACGCAGCTCGCCCAGCGGCGCCAGCGCACGTTGCAGTTCCCAGCCGACCTGGCCATCTTTACCCAGTAGCAGGATCTTCATGCGGCGCCGTTTTCTGGCGTGTACTGGCGATCGACCCATTCCATGTACGCGCCGCTGGTGACGTTCTCGACCCAGGCGCCGTTGGCCAGGTACCACTCGACGGTCTTGCGGATGCCCGTGTCGAAGGTTTCGGCCGGGCGCCAGCCCAGTTCGCGCTCGAGCTTGCCGGCGTCGATCGCGTAACGGCGATCGTGACCCGGGCGGTCTTTCACGAACGTCATTTGCGTTGCGTACGACGCGCCATCGGCGCGCGGCTGCAGTTCGTCGAGGATCGCGCACAGTGTGCGCACGACGTCGATATTGGCTTTCTCGTTCCAGCCGCCGACGTTGTACGTTTCGGCCAGGCGACCGTCTTCGAGCACGCGACGAATCGCGCTGCAATGGTCGGTGACGTAGAGCCAGTCGCGGATCTGCTGGCCATCGCCGTAGATCGGCAACGGTTTACCGGCCAGCGCGTTGTGGATCACGAGCGGGATCAGCTTTTCCGGGAAGTGGTACGGGCCGTAGTTGTTCGAGCAGTTGGTCGTCAGGACCGGCAGGCCGTAGGTGTGGTGGTAAGCGCGCACCAGGTGGTCGGACGCTGCCTTGGTGGCCGAGTACGGGCTGTTGGGTTCGTAGCGGTGCTGCTCGGTGAAGGCCGGTGCATCGCTGCCCAGCGTGCCATACACTTCATCGGTCGATACGTGCAGGAAGCGGAAGTCGGTTTTGGCTTGCTCGTCCAGGCCGTTCCAGTAGGCGCGTACGGCTTCCAGCAGGTTGAAGGTGCCGACGATATTGGTCTGGATGAAGGCGCCCGGGCCTTCGATCGAACGGTCGACGTGGCTTTCGGCCGCGAAGTTCAGCACGGCCCGCACCTTGTGCTCGGCCAGCAGACGTGCCACCAGTGCGCCGTCGCCGATGTCGCCGCGTACGAAGTGGTGGCGGCTGTCGCCTTCCAGGCTCGTCAGATTCTGAAGATTGCCGGCGTATGTCAGCTTGTCGAGGTTGACGACGGGTTCGTCATTGTGAGCGAGCCAGTCGATGACGAAGTTCGAGCCAATAAAGCCCGCTCCGCCAGTCACGAGGATAGTCATGCCTGCAGTTCCTGAAAAAGGTATCGGTGGCTGCGCGGCGCCCTGGGCACTGCGCGAACCTGAGAATGGTCGTGGACAAACGGCGTGAGCCATTCATGCACTATTGCTACTATTTTATGATGACTAGATAGCAAAAAAGTGACATATTGGCACATTTTCCCGGCACTGTAAGTATTTTGTCAATGCCGGATAGCCTTGTACATTTCGTTGAGGTAATAGTAACATTTGGCTGGCAAGTATGCCGCTCAACTGAAATTCGCCTCAACACCACCCGATCTGCCAGCGCTCCGGATGAGCCGTGCCGTAGGGACAGCAACGACAAGCAAGTCTGCGTTCAGGGCTTGCGAAACACGATCGCATGCTGGATCGGCAGCGACTTGATGCTGCGTTCCCATGTCAGGCCATGCGCCGTGGCTTCACGCCGTATCTGCGTCTCGCTCATCTTGTGCAGCGGCTTGATCGCGACTGCCGGATCCTCGGCGCGATATTCGACGAAGACAACGCGCCCGCCCGGCTTGAGGGCGCCAACGATGCTGTCGAGGACTTCCGCGGGATAAGCGAGCTCGTGATAGACATCCACCATGATTGCCAGGTCGGCGCTGGCCGCCGGCAGTTTGACGGTGGTTTCGCTGCCCAGCACCGAGACCACGTTGCGCACGCCGCGCTTTGCCATCTGGCTCTCGAGCATAGCGATCATTTGGGGCTGCACGTCGACGGCGTACACACGGCCGCCGGGCCCGACTTTTTTCGCCAGCTGCCAGGTGTAGTAGCCGGTGCCGGCGCCAATGTCGGCCACCGTCATGCCGGGCGCCAGCGCCAGTTCCTTCAGCAGCAATGCCGGCCGCTCCTCGTGTGCGCGGGTTTCGCGCTCGAGCCATTGCGCGCCCTCCCATCCCATCACACCGGAGATCTCGCGGCCCATGTAGCGCTTGCCGATGCCATCCGGGCTGGGTGCAACACGTTCATAGCGCGTGTCGGCAGTCGCTGGCTGTGCCACGGCATCGATGCTGGCCGATGACAGCAGCGTCAGCGCCGACAGGCAGGCCAGCAGGACAGGGAGTGTACGGTGGGTGCGGCAATTACTCGAGCGGGTGCGGTACATGATCGGTTTCCATAAGAAGTCGCCGCCTGCAATCGCGTGGGCAGGCTTGCCGTGAATGGGAATGATCAGTGTAGCTGCGTCGGCGGCCCGATGTATTTTCGCGTGGCGACTGGCGTCCCCGCCGCACTTGCGCTGATATCTTCCAGCTGGAATGCTGGCAAGACGCATGACGGAAAATCGGCCAGCCTTGGCAAGGCCGGCCTTGTTGGTGTTCTACAATCAGCCCGAAAAACGACTAGTCCTGGAAGTAGAATTGTTGGCTCGACGCTGCGCTATATGGTCTGGCGCTTGCCCACGAACCTGCACTGCTGGTGTCCATGGTGAGGGCGTTCCCCGTCGTTTTGGCAGTAAAGTGCACCAGTCCGCCAGCCTCTCTCATGGCAAACAACTGGCGATCTCCCAGCGTGCAGCTTTCCCATGTCACCGCATTCGCGTTGCTCGATCCGGCTGTCAGACACAGACCGCCATACGTCAGCTTGTAGAAATTCTGGCCCGAGACGTTCTGGTAGACCAGATTCCAACTGGCGGCGGATGTACAAACCTGCTGCTCCGCGTGACCACTCGTGGCCGACAGGCAGAGATAGCTGGCTTTGTTAACGATCTTGTGGTTCAGGTTCCCCCAATTGACTGCTGGTGCTGCCGTGCTGCTGCCATTGAGAAGCTCGGTTTCTCGCGTCCAGTATGGCGGCAAGCTTCCCCAGGTGTTTTCGCCAGCCTGCCAGTTGCCGCCGATGTTGGTGACATAGCCATAGTCCGCCCCACGGTTCTTGATTTCCTGAACCACACGTTCCATATCCGCCTGTGCAGGTACGGAGTGCACGAGATGCCATGTCAACACGCCTTTGGCGCGTGCTGTCGCTGTTGCGTTGGTGATCGGCTGGACCTGGCTGGTGTACGAGGACGTATCGCTCTCGAACAACACGGCTATTTCGCCTGCCTGTGTTGCAGAGACCACGCAGTTGTCAGGCACGCCCGCATTGAACGCAATCGTTGCATCCGCACGGTACTTCTTCACGATGGTTCGCAGCTGCTGGTATTCGTTCACGAACGCTGCACAGTTCCAGTTCGCCGGGGCAGCTTCGTCGAAAAAGATGCCTTTGATATTGGGCATCTGTTGGAAATAGTTGCGGACCTGGGCTTCGATCCTGTCCCAGGTTTGGCAGACTCCCATTTGATTGCAGGAATGGTTGAAATACCCCGTCGGGACATACCCGATCAGCCGTACGTTGCGGCTCGTCTGTTGATCGACGATGCTTTTATAGCTGGCAAGATCCGGGACCAACGTCGTTGTCTGGCCCTGAAAGATGCCACTGTCAGGGTTGATCAGGGCCAGCGATCCGGCAGGTAACTGGTTGTACAGGCTGGCATTCGTGCCCCAGTAGCTGATGACGCCAATCTTGGTCGCGACTGCCTGCGCCTGAACCGGGGTCGACATGCCGCTTGCAACGCAAGCCAACATGGCGCTAAGAAGTGCATATTTTTTCATACTGTCTCCTTTGTATGATTCGCTGAACATCGATGGATGAGCGCCGGTTGGCGCATCGCGTGAAGATAAAGCGCGAATTGACGGCGAGCATCAACAAACGGTGTGACTGACACTTGTCCCGGTCCATCAGCGCACGCTGCGTGCGCTGACTGGCGGCAGGCACATAATTCGCCAACGGGCCTGTTTGACACAGGTTGCGATTGACTTTCGTTTCATATCGGCCGCGCCGGGCCAGGACCTTACGTCAGCAACGGTCGAAGAAGCAAAAATCCACGTCAAAACAACGTCTCATCGCGTGTTGAAGCTTATAACGTTGCCACGGGGCGCGCAACGCCTTACGAAATACTTTTATATCTCGTTGTTTTTTTTGCTTTTTAGTTACCTTTGACTTTCGAGCTGTTTCTATAAGCGCGTGCCAGCTTGCGCAATGACCTTCTATTGGCTCGAACCAGCATGCGCCGCGCGCAGCAGTGCTTCGATGGCGTCCGGCGCCACCGGCCGGCTGTAGCAGAAGCCCTGCATCTGGTCGCACCCGTGGGCGAGCAAAAAGGCAAGCTGGTCGGCCGTTTCGACGCCTTCGGCAATCACATTGAGCTTCATCGAATGGGCCAGGCCGATCACGGCGTCGACAATGGCGGCGTCGTCGGCATCGTCGGTCAGGTCGCTGACGAACGAGCGGTCGATCTTGAGGCTGTGGATCGGAAAGCGCTTCAGGCTGGCCAGGCTGGAGTAGCCGGTGCCGAAGTCGTCGATCGCCAGTTGCACGCCCATGGCGGTCAGGCGCGCCATCGTTTCCGTGGCCGCCACCGGATTCTGCATCAGCACGCTTTCGGTGATTTCCAGCGTCAGCGCGCGCGGGTCGCAGCCGGTTTTTTCGAGCAGCACCGCGACCCGCTGGGCCACGTCCTGGCCCAGGAACTGGCGCGCCGACAGGTTCACGCTGACGCGCACCGGAGGCAAGCCGCCCTGCTGCCAGGCCACTTGCTGGGCCATCGCGGTTTCCAGCACCCACTCGCCGATCGGCACGATCAGGCCGGTTTCTTCGGCCAGCGGGATGAAATCGGCCGGCGACACCATCGGCTTGCCCTGCGGTTGCCAGCGCAGCAGCGCTTCGACGCCGCCCAGGTGGCCGGTGGCGATATCGACCACGGGCTGGTAGTGCAGCACGAATTCGCGGCGCTGCAGCGCGCGTTGCAGCTCGCTTTCCATGCGCAGGTGCAGCGCGGTCTGCGCGCCCATGTCGGCCATGTAGAAGCTGAAACCGTTGCCGCCCTCACCTTTCGAGCCGTACATGGCGCTGTCGGCGCACTTGAGCAGCGTGGCGCTGTCGGTGCCGTCGCGCGGGAACATGGCAATGCCGATCGAGCCGGTCGGGAACACTTCCTGTCCGCACAGCAGCAGCGGCTGGAACAGATTGTCGAGCAGCTTGCGGGCCACGCGCGCGGCGTCGGTCTCGCCGTTCATCTCGGGCAGCACGACGACGAATTCATCGCCACCCTGGCGCGCCACGGTGTCGCTCTCGCGCAGCGTGCCAGCCAGGCGGCGCGCGATCTCCACGATCAGCTGGTCGCCAGCATCATGCCCGAGCGTGTCGTTGACGTGCTTGAACCGGTCGAGGTCGATGAACATGACGGCCACCTGCGTGCCGGCGCGGTGCGCGTGGGCGATGGCGCGCTCGAGCCGGTCTTGCAGCAGCACGCGGTTCGGCAGGCCGGTCAGGGCGTCGTGGTTGATCACGCGCAGCAGCGCTTCTTCGGCGCCCTTGCGGCGCGAGATGTCTTCGACGACCGCGATGAAACGCTGGTTGCCGTAGGCATCGCGCATCGTCGAGACGCTGACATTGACCCAGATCGGCGTGCCGTCGCGCCGCAGCAGACGCCGCTCGCGCTGGTAGTCACTGATCTCGCCGTCGCGCAGGCGCTTGACCAGTGTCAGTTCGTCGGGCAAATCGTCGACGTGGGTCAGTTGCTGGAAGAAGCGCTGCAGCAGTTCGATTTCGCTGTAGCCCAGGATCTGCGCCATCTTGCCGTTCACGCGCAGCAGGCGCCCGTCCGGGCCCAGCAGCACGATGCCCACGGCTGCCTGACTGAAGGTCAGGCGGAAGAATTCTTCGCTCTCCTGCAGGCGCAGGCGCGCCTTGCGGCGAAAGGTGATGTCCTGGCCGATCAGCAGCAGCATGCAGCCACCGGCCTGCTCGGTGCGGCGGATATTGAATTCGAGATGGCGCACGCCGTCCGGGCGGCCGTCGAGCGAGACGAGGATGTGGTCCTGCGGCATGCCGGTAGCCAGTGCATCGCTGACCCGCGCGGCCAGGCCGACGTCGGGGAGCCAGCGCGCGAGGGGATGGCCAGCACTGGCCGCTTCTTCCGGCGCGTCGATCAGCTCGGCCATCATGCGGTTCATCGAGCGCACGCAGCGCTCGGCGTCGATGACCAGCAAGCCTGCCGGCATGCCGTCGATCACTTGCTCGAGGTAGTTGCGGTTCTGGCCGAGCAGCGCGTGGGCATCACGCAGCGCGTGCGCTTCGCTGGTGTGCCGGGCAAGTTCGGCGGCGGTGGCGTGCAAATCGGCCGCCGACACAAGGGGCGGCGCGGAAGTCTCGTTCGTCTGGATCATCATGGGAAGCACCTGTGCTATCCAACGTGATCGAATGTTATTTTTTTGTTGGATACGATTGTTGCATGATAGCAAACCGATGCCGTACAGGCGACCGTTGTCGATCCCCTGTTGTTATTTTGTGTGAGAGTTCTGCCCAACAGCTGACCTGTAGCAAGCTGGCCAACAGCTGCCGCTGCAGCAGCGCAATGTGGGCAGAGAAAATAAGGTGAGAGTCATCCGGTCGAACCCAACCGGAGTCCACCATGCATTCAGGTTCTTTGCTGTCGCGCGCCGCGGGCGCCCTCGCTGTGTTGAGCAGTGCCGGCACGGCGCATGCCCAGATCAACGTCACCCTGAACCCGGCGCAGCCGGCGGCTGGTCGCGGCGACAACGTCCTGATGACCGTTACGCTGACCAATACTTCGGACACAGTCCAGCATCTGTTGCGCTGGCGCACACTGCAACACGACCTCGAGGCGCCGCTGTTCGAGGTACAGCGCGACGGCCAGCCCGTACGCTACCTGGGCCGCCGCATCAAGCGCGCGGCGCCCGGGCCAGTCGATTACCTGCAACTGGCCCCGGGTGCGGCGCTCACGCACACGGTCGAGCTGTCGCGTTTCTACGAGATGCGCGTTGCCGGCAACTACACGATCCGCTATCGCAGTCCCGCCCTGCCGGCGCCGGGCACCACCGCCGGCGCAGTCGTGGGCGAACTGGCCTCCAACCCCGTCACAATCCGGGTCGAGGGCAGCAGCACGCCGCTCCCGCAGGATGCCGCCGCCGCGGGCCCTGGCTTTGCCAATTGCACCGGGGCGCAGCAGACGCAGCTGGTGACCGCGATGGCGGCCGGACGCGCGATGGCAGCCGACAGTCAGGCCTACCTGACCTCGGGCGCCTCGTACGGCGCGCGCTATGCGATGTGGTTCGGGGCACAGGACGCCGCGCGCGGCGCAAAGGTCACGGCCAATGTCACGGCGATCAAGGACGCGTTCGAGAACAAACCGGTCAACATCGACTGCGATTGCGACGAGCCATATTTTGCCTACGTGTATCCGGCGCGGCCGTACACGGTCTGGGTGTGCAAGGCGTTCTGGACCGCAGCGCCGACCGGGACGGATTCGCGCGGCGGCACGCTGATGCACGAGCTGAGTCACTTCGATGTGGTGGCGGGCACCGACGACCATGTGTACGGCCAGACCGGCGCAGCAGAACTGGCGCGCAGCGCGCCGCAGCGGGCGATCGACAACGCCGACTCGCATGAGTATTTTGGCGAGAACACGCCGGCGCAGGCGAGCCTGTCGCAGGCTGCGGGGGAGTGATCAACCATGACACTGCCTGTCACCTCCCTTGCCGCCGCCCTGGCCAGCTACCGGCTCGATACCCGTCACCGGCCACTGCGCATGGTACTGGGCCAGCCCGGCGCGGCCGACATCAATGCGCTGCTGCCGCACTACGCCAGCGCCAGCGAATCCGTGTGCGGCGGCCTCGAGCTGCAGATTCTGTGCCTGTCCGA
Organism: Oxalobacteraceae sp. CFBP 13730; assembly: GCA_014841835.1. Taxonomy (GTDB): domain Bacteria; phylum Pseudomonadota; class Gammaproteobacteria; order Burkholderiales; family Burkholderiaceae_D; genus Telluria. Next base: position 633,205 of record JACYUQ010000003.1, read on the forward strand.
AAGCGCGACGCTTGAACTCAAGCGTTTCATCGGCCTGCCCTGCGAGCTGCAGATCGTGACCGACCGCGGCCACCTGCGCAGGCTGTGTGGGATCGTCACGGCAGCTGCATCGGGCCACAGCGACGGCGGGATCGCGAGCTACAAGCTGACCGTGCGCGATGCGCTGTCGGTATTGGACGCGGCGCGCACGACGCGCGTTTTCCGCGATAAGAATGAGCTCGAGATCATCGAACTGGTCCTCAAGGAATGGCAAAGAAACAATCCCGTGATCGCATCGACCTTCGACTTCGAGATCGCCAGCGGCCTGCTCAACCGCAAGCTTCCGAAGCGCGCGCTCACGATGCAGTTGAACGAATCGGATGCCGGCTTCGTGCGCCGCCTGATGCAGCGCCGCGGCATCGCCTGGTTTGTTCGCCCGGGCAGAATCGACCGGCAGAATCAGGCCGGCGGCGATGCCGCGGGCGTGGGCCACACGCTGGTGCTGTTCGATGATGACCAGGCACTGGCGTGCAATGCGGCCGGCACCATCCGCTTTCACCGCGACGGCGCGACCGAGGAACGCGACGCGATCACGCTCTGGAGCGCCGAGCGCACGCTGGTGCCCGGCCATACTTCGTTGCACAGCTGGGATTACCTGAACCCTGCCAACGGGGGCGCCACGACAAGTTCGCCGCTGCGCGTCAACCAGGGCAAGACAGGGAACGCGCTGGCCGCCAGCCTGGAACATTATCAGGTGACGGCGCCGCATCTTGGCGACAACCGCCCTGACCTGCTGGCGATCAGCGATGCGCTGGTGGCGTACCACGAATTCGTCGCCAAGTGCTTCCACGGCGAAGGTGCGGTGCGCGACCTGGCCGTTGGCGAGTGGTTCGGTCTGACGGGCCATCCCGAGATCGACAAGCACCAGCCCGAACAGCGCGAATTCGTCGTGACTGCGCAGCGCATCGATGCTACCAACAACCTGCCGGCGGACATCAACGCCCAGGTCGAACGGCTGTTTGCGCGCAGCGGCTGGGACACCGCCCGGCTTGACGACACTGCCCAGGCGCTGCGCTACCGGTGCCGCTTTACCTGCGTGCGGCGCGGCATACGGATCGTGCCGCCGCCACCAGTGATCCCGCAGCCGCAGTTGCAAAGCGCGATCGTCGTCGGGCCAAAGGACGAGGCCGTGTGGTGCGACCACCTGGGCCGCGTCAGGATTCGTTTTCCGGCAACCCGCGCGCAGGATCACGCACATGCCGATGGCGCCGGCGCGTCGGGTTCGGATCGCGACTCGGCCTGGGTGCGCGTGGCATCCGGCTGGGCGGGTAACGGCGCCGGTAACCAGTGCGGCGCGCGCCTGCTGCCGCCCGTGGGCGCCGAGGTGCTGGTGGCGTTCGCCGGTGGCGATCCCGACAAGCCGGTCATCATCGCCCAGGTCTATAACGGCGCCGCCCCGCCGCCCCGCTTCCGGCGCGAAGACGGCCTGCCCGCCAACCGCTATCAGTCAGGCCTGCGCAGCCGTGAAATCCGCGGCCAGCGCGGCAACCAGCTGCGGCTCGACGATACGTCCGGGCAGATCAGCGCTCAGCTGGCGAGCGACCATGCAGCCAGCGAACTCAATCTGGGCTACCTGACCGAACCGCGCCAGGAAGGCAGCGCCAGGCCGCGCGGCGAAGGGGCCGAACTACGCACCGAAGACGCCATTGCACTGCACGCAGCACGCGGCATCCTGCTCAGCGCCTGGAAGCTGCTGGGCGGCGCCGGCGACAAGGGTGCGCAGCTGGCCCGCGACGATTATCTGGGCCTGCTGCGTGACTGCGGCGACCTGTGCGCGTCGTTGGGCAACTACGCTGCAGAGCACAACGGGTTGGCCATCGACACAGCCGAGCAGGAGGCGCTGCTGGCGCGCTTCACGGCGTGGGAAGACGGCAGCAATACCAAGCCGGATGCGGCGCAGCCAGGCGAACCGGTGATCGCCGTGACGTCGCCGGCAGGGATCGGCTTTGCCAGCTCGAAAGCCGTGGTCAGCTACGCGGGCACCAACGTCGACACGGCCGCGCAGCAGCACATGCAACTGACCGCGGGCCAGCGGTTCTCGGTCAATGCCGGCAAAGGGCTGTCGCTGTTTGCGCGTGGCGGCGGGCTGCATGCGATCGCCCATAACGGCAAGCTCCTGATGCAAAGCCAGCACGACGACACGGCCATCGAATCGGCGCAGAACATGCAGCTCACGGCGACGGAGGGCACGGTGACGGTCACGGGCAAGGTCATCCTGCTGGTGGCTGCTGACGGTTCGTTCCTCAAGCTGGGCGACGGCCCGCCTGTACTGGGCAGCAAGGCACCTTTGCGCTTTCATGCGCCGGATTACACGCTCGACGGGCCTGAATCGATGACGGCGCAGTTCCCGACGTTTGGCGCCGGCGGTGCGGACCAGAAACTGGAACTGCGCTATCCACGCGGCGTGGCGGACGACGATGGCGCCGAGCCGCTGGGCGCCTTGGTGAAAGACATGAAGATGCACGTGGCGCTCAGCGATGGCACGAGCCTGGAGGGTGTCAGCGATGCGCAGGGCAAATCGGAATTGCTGGCGCGTGATGCGATGCATATGGCCGAGATCGTGCTGTCGCGTGGTGGCAAAGACCAATAGGAGAGCGAGATGGCCAACAAATATCCGAAAAGTGAATACGTCATCAAACGCGACAACGCGCTGCTGCAACCCTGTCGCATCAGCGACAAGGTTGTCGATGTACCGCGCGAGCAACCCTGCAACATCATCGTCGTGCATGGCGTAAACGATGTTGGCACCAGCTATGGCGCAGTCGAGGAAGGGCTGTGCGCGGGACTGCAGGATCGCCTGCTGCGCAAGTTCAAGCCTGGGACCTACCGGATGCCGGGCGCGAAGGACAAGGAAAAGGTGCTGGACGATCCTGATGCGGTTTTTTTCAAACGTGACCAGAAGGAGGATGCAGATAGTCCGGTGATTCCATTTTATTGGGGTTTTCGTGAGGTCGGCAATCTGACGAAGACAGTGAACGGCCAGAAGACGGACCGCAACGGCAATCGCCTTGACAAGGACCTGTCCAAGGGAGGCGGCCCTTTTGGCAATGCCACCAGCACCCTGCCCGATATGTGGAACAAGGGGGTATTTGCGCCGTTCGACCCGGCCGGCGACCCACTCCGACCTGTCAAGAACGGACCGGGCCGAATGTACATGGTGCTTGCGGCGCGACGCCTGGCGGCGCTGGTGGCAATGATTCGCCAGTATGAGCCCAATGACACTGTCAACATCGTCGCGCACAGCCAGGGTTGTTTGATCAGTTTGCTGGCACAGGCTTTCCTGATGGAGATGGGTGAGCGTACGGCAGATACATTGATTCTGACGCATCCGCCATATAGCCTGGATGAAGGGATGGGCGTGGCAATGCGGACCGCCACGTTTGTTACAGGTGATGGTGACAAGGCTATGGAGGGGTTTTATAACCTGATCGCCAGCAGACAGAACGTCCATGCGCGCCTGCAGACGCTGGTCAATATTGTCGCCGGTGTTGCGAAGTCAAAGGCAACCTTACCCGTGTTCGGAAAGATCAGCGAGACCGACTCCTGCGGGATGGTGCATGGGCGCTGGAAGGCGGATGCTGATCGCGACAACCGGGGCAAAGTCTACTTATACTTCAGCCCGGAAGACATGACGGTCGCTCTCGACAATATGCGCGGGATTGGCTGGCAAGGGGTACCCGATGCCGTTGCGTACTTAGTCGCCCCGCCCCCTTCGAACAAGATAGACGTGCTCAGCGATGAAGCGAAGTTCGGGCCGCCGCCATCCATGCTGAAGGTTGAACGCATGGCGCTCAAGGAAATGGGGCCCTCGTTCCATCAACGCGTTTTTACCGGAAAGCTGAGAGCTGCGGCCGGGTCGGCGAAACCTGCGCCAGTGCTGATCGGCCGACCACCACATGACTTTGTGTTGCGACTGCCGGGAGAGGATGACCATGCCCATGTGGCATCCAGCGGACGTATGCTGCGTCAATCGTTACCGCAGGCAGGACAGTTCAGCCTCGACTATCCCGTGTATCGTTTTGGCATCCGGACTATCAATGGAGAAGCGCTCAAAACACCCTGCGAAGCCGATATTTGGGGCAACCAAGTCAGTCCGGAAAAAATCCCAACGCATTCCATGCTCGCGCACCTCAAGCGTGAAAAACGCGGGCCCTGTGAGGAAGTCGATCCGATTGATGCCGCCATCGCCGTCACGAGCGATAAAGGCCTACTTGTCAAGACGGTAGGGCTATCGCCGTCCGTTGTCGCATCGATCGAGCCCGGAGGGGCTGACGACGTCTCGGAACAAGACCGTCAACGGCTGGAAGTTGCATACAACAAAACCCAGGCCCCTGGCAGTACCAACCCGGATGACATGTCGCGCATCTTGTGGGCCACGCGCTACAAACATGTCATTTCCGCGCAGGTACAGGAAAGTCCGAACGCTGCAAGGCTGCGCTGGCAGAAGGAAGTCAGTCCAAAATCGTTTCACAGCGCGATTTTTGGAAGCAGCAAAAATCATCGGCGAGTCACTGCGTACGACTTATCGATCGGAAGTGGCAAAGCGGTGAGTGATCCAGCCTTCTATACCTATTTGTGCGCGGTGGCGGATTGGCGGCTGAAGAAGGCAATAAATATCGAAAAAGCACGTAAAGGTATTTTGACTTGGAGCGAATTCCTCTATTCATTCAGTGCTTTCTACGCAAGGGAACCCGATTGGAGAAGGCAGCTAATAGTAGGCAATGCCGACTATTACAGCAGCGGTGTGCTCCCACACGGACTGCCTCTGCTTTCGGGTGGACTTTGGGACATCGTTATCTCAGAAACAATCTCAGGCAAGCGCGTACTGTCCGCCTCGAAGGGGAAATCATGAAAAATAGCCTGTCGGATGACTTTCAGATCGCGTCACCCAGGAAGTGGAAATATGTAATGGGAGCAGCAATCGCTTTCCCGGCATTATTCGTGATAGGCATCGCATTTGATCTCAGCGTATTACGCCCAGATCTTGGCAACTTCAATGTGGAGACAACGATGGACAAAGTGCGTTGGTTCGGCATTCCCCTCATGGTAGTCATGGTTTTATTTGGCGGAAAGTGGCTGTTTGACTCGAGTGCTATTCATCAACGCCAACGGGCATGGCAACAAAAAAATCATCAACTCAAGGAGCAGGAAAATCTTGTTAAAAAATCGGAACAATCCCTGCGCGAATACGTACTCGAAGTAATTGGATTGGGCGTTACAGTCGAACAATACCGCCAAGGCAAGCTTTGGCAAGCGTTGCAGGGAGGCGGGCCCTACAACAGCATTCGTGAACCCGATCCCAAAAAATATCCATGGTCCAGAATCGACAAAATAGGACAGACAGGCAGCCGTGCTTGCGACGCGCTGGAAAATGGCGCCGACCCATCTCCCATGTTTTGGGGTGTGCCATCCATGTATGCCGGCGGGCCGATCAACAACCCTGCAGAGCAGCCGAGCGCAGTCAGGCCAATGCCCGGCCTGGCGTCCAGTGCGGAAGGTACTGGCATGGCATGGCACCTGTTCATCACTGGACCGTGGCAGCTTGGAGAGCGACCCGATCAATTATTGGAACAGGCCTTTGCCTTTTTCGATGCACATCCTGATCTTCCTTATCTCGTCCTGTTAAGTGCCGACGATGCAGCAGACCGCGGTTATATGCAGCTACCCGGCAGCGCTCCCCTTGTCCGTGATGGCTACTACATTCCCAGGTACTCTGATGCCAGCACTGTCTTCGTCCTGGCCCGTCGCGAGCGGGTCGAGCCACTGCGCCCCTACGCATGGACCGACCCGGACAATAACTACTTGCAAGAAACCCTGCGCCAGATGTACTACCAACTCATGAGTACAGTACCCATGCGCCCAGAGTTGAAAGCCGAGTGGCCCCACATGACGAGACAACCCACCGTCGCCGAATGGCTCCCCGCCGCCGCCAAATTCGCCAAACACCCCATCTTCGACCGCCCCGAAAGCACGCTGCTCGACGACTACAAGCGCTGGGCCAATCCGCCCCCGAAAGACTGGAAGCCTACTCCCTGGTTCCCGGTTCCCTGGAACCGCAACCAGCTTGCTGCCTTCGACGCCCTGCCCTCGATGGGCTTCATCCACCGCCCCGTGTTCGTCAAATTCGAGGATGAGGAAGGCAAGCCGGTCAAGCGCCGCGACGCGCGTCAAAGGCTTCTGGAAGCCGGCTGGCAGCAGGCGCTGCAGACGCTGCCCGAAGCGCAGCGCGCCGCAGGCCCGGCGCGCATCATCGCCGCGTTCAATCACGACACCGAACAGAAGATCGCGCTGGCAGGCACGCTGCACGCGTATGCCGCGCAGGGCGGCCCGGACATCGACACCGGCAAGACGTCACAGTTCATCGATACAGACCAGCGCATGGGCAATACCGGCGCGGCGACCTTCTTCGTCCAGATGGCGGTTGGTGTGATGGGCAGCTATATCGACGGCGGCGCTTCGGCCGCGATCAATCTACGCGATCCGGCCGGTGCCAGCATCGTGTTCATCAGCCCGCCGAGCAAGGAACGGCGCGATGCACAAGGCGCGAACATCTTCAAGCACATCGTCCAGCCGTCGATCGACCCGGACAACTACAAACCACCGACGGTGGCATCGGTACTCGGCGCCGAAGCAGACGCAGTCCCCCAACACGACACGGCATCCGACTGAATCACCGTCCGAAGAAAGGCTCAATCATGCGCAATATCATCAGGCTCGGCGACGCCACGTCGCATGGCGGCAAGGTCCTCAGCGTCAGCGCGCGGCATGTGAAGGTGGGCGGTATTCCAGTGGCGTGCGTGGGCGACACCTGCAGTTGCCCGATCAAAGGTCACAACGGCTGCAAGATCGTCAGCGGCTCGGCGCAGCATAAAATCGATGGCAAGCTGATTGCCTTCGATGGCGACAAGACGAGTTGTGGCGCGACGCTGATCGCCAGCGCCACCAACTGCAAGGCGCCCTGAATCAGCGCGCAGCCATCCTGACCGTGTGCGAAAACTTCACCGGCAGCGCCGGGCTGCTCTTGATGCCGTCCGCGTCGAGTTTGCGCAGATCGGTGACCCACGGGCCGGCATAGCGGATCTCGTAACTGTGCTGACCCGGCTTGAACGCATAGGCCTGCGTGATGTCGAGCGTGTTCAGGTAGGTCGTCTGCGGCTTGATTTCGAGGTAATCGGCAGCGTTCAGCGGACCGCGCTTGACCATGCGGCCCGTATAGGCGACCGTGTCCGTCAGTGAGCTGAGCGCAAACCGTGGGGCGCTCAGGTCGTCGCCCAGCGCAATCTCGCGCGGAATCCATACCGGCGCATCGCCCCGGTTCTCGATCAGTACGCGCACCTTGACCTTGCCGGCCCCCGTTTCCACTTCGAGCCGGTGATGGACGTTCACCTTGGCCTCCACGGCCTTGACCACGCCAACCACGCCGACCAGCGACAGCACCATTGCCAGCTTGGCCGCCGGCGAGCTTCGTTTGACATGCATTGCGACTCCTAGAGGATCACGGCAGGCGTCACCCGCGCGACGCTGCCTGTCGATTATGCCATGATTCGATCAATACATTCACGGAAGTATGTTTCCGCCGGTTTCCGGCAGCGCTGCCAGGATCATCACCGCCACGCGCCGGTTGCGTGCCTTGCCGGCCTCGTCGGTATTGGGCGCCACCGGGCGCGTCGCGGCAAAGCCGATCGCCGACAGGCGCACTTCGGGCACGCCGTTGGCGGCGAACAACCGTACCACGCTGCTCGCGCGCGCGGTCGACAGTTCCCAGTTCGACGGATACAGCGGATTGGCAATCGGCAGATCGTCGGTGTGGCCTTCGACCTCGATGCGATGCGAGTCGTTTTTGAGCAGGCCAGCCACCTGCGCCAGGATGACCTGGCCCTCGCCATCCAGCACGGCCTCGCCCTGCGGGAACAGCACGCTGGCATTGATCTCGACGCTGATGCCGCGCGCGTTCTGGATCACCCGCACCTGCCCCGACTTCACCAGCGGCAGCAAAGTCGCCGACAGTTCGCGCGCCATCACGCCCATCTTTTCCTGCTCACGCCGCGCCGCTTCGTTGCGGCGGCGGTTGATGATGTGCGACAGCGGCAATACCGGCTCGACGTTGGTGTTGACCTTGCTGGCGGCGCCGCGCCCGCCAAACGCATCGCCCAGCGCATCGGACAGCACTTGGTACTTGCCCTCGTTGACGATCGAGATGGCGTACATGACGACGAAAAACGCGAACAGCAGCGTGATCAGGTCGGCGTACGAAATCAGCCAGCGCTCGTGGTTTTCGGTGGGGATATCGTTGTCGTAGCGCTTGCGGGCCATGGCGGTGGCTAGTGGTGCGTGAGCAGGCTGGCGACGCGTTCGTCGATGACGCGGCCGTGGTCGCCGCTGGCCAGGTCAGAGAACACTTCGGCCAAAATTTCGTACTGCGACACCTTGTCGCTGACGATGGCCTTGAGCTTGTTGCCGACCGGGTAAAAGAACAGGTTGGCCATGCCCACGCCATACACGGTCGAGACGAACGCGACCGCAATGCCGGAACCCAGGCGGGCGGGATCGGACAGGTTTTCCATCACGTGGATCAGGCCCAGCACGGCGCCCAGGATGCCGATCGTTGGCGAATAGCCGGCCGCCGATTCCCAGATGCGCGCCGCCTGGCGCTGGGCAAATTCGTAACCGTTGATTTCGTGTTCGAGCAGGCTGCGCACCTTGTCGGGCGCGATGCCGTCGACCACCAGGCGCAAGCCCTTGGCGACGAACGGGTCGGCCTTGCTCATGAATTGTTCGAGCGACAGCAAGCCGTCGCGGCGCGCCGTCAGGCTCCACAGCGCGATTTCGCGCGACAGTTTCTGGCGGCCGTTTTTTGGTGGCAGGAACACCCAGCGCAACATGGTGATGCCGCGCAAGAAGGTGCGCGTCTCGCTTTGCAGCAGCACGGCGCCGAAGGTGCCGACCACCACGATGGCAAATGCGGCAGGCTGGATCAACGACGAGAACTTGCCGCCGTCGAGGGTGTAACCGAGAAAGATGCCGGCGATTGCCAGCACCAGGCCGATTACGCTGGCCCAGTCCATAATTGCTCCCGTAAGGTGGTGCGCAAACGTGCGACGGCCTGGGTGTGCAGCTGCGACACCCGCGATTCACTCACGCCCATCACGGCGCCGATTTCCTTCAGGTTCAGTTCTTCTTCGTAGTACAGGCCCATCAGGAGTTTTTCGCGCGGCGGCAGCTTGTCGATCGCGTCGATCACGGCCTGGCGGAAATCGGTTTCCATCAGGCTGCGCAGCGGGTCGGCATCGTCCACCGCATAACGGTCGAGGAAATTGTCGCTGCCTTCGTCGGCATGGAAATCTTCGTAGTAGAGCAGCTGGTGGCCGCCCGAGTCGGCCAGCATGTCCTGGTACTCGTCGAGCGAGATCTTGAGCGACGCGGCCACTTCGGATTCGCTGGGCGGGCGGCCCAGGCGCTGCTGCAGCGATTGCATCGCACCCTCGACCTTGCGCATGTTCTGGCGCGTGCTGCGCGGCATCCAGTCGCTGGCGCGCAGTTCGTCGAGCATTGCGCCGCGGATGCGCAGCACGGCATAGGTCTCGAACTGCGCGCCGTGGTCGTCTTCGTAGCGGTTGATCGCGTCGAGCAAACCAATCATGCCGGCCTGGATCAGGTCATCGACCTCCACCGAAGGCGGCAGCTTCGCCTTCATGTGGTGGGCAAGACGCTTTACCAACGGCATATGCTCCGTCAGCAAAGAATTCTTGTCCGCTTTCCCTTTGACCGTATACATGCTGGCGTATGTCTTTTTCTTTATATATCGTTGGCGACGGTATCAGGAACCGATGGACGCGCTGCCCTGGCGGCCGAACTGCGGCAGTGCAGGCAGTGAGAACTTGCCGGCCAGCTGGCGAAACGCGACCGATGCACCGGCCAGCGGGAAGGCATCGACCACAGCCCGGCCCAGGCGCGCGGCGCGGTGCAGGTATTCGTCGGCCGGCACGGCGCCCATGAAACTGAGCTTGACGGCCAGGTAACGTGTTGCTGCCAGTGACATATTATCGTATACCACCTTGGCCTCCCCCTCAGTCGCGCCGGTGACCAGGATGCCGAATGGCCGGCGGCCCAGTTCCTGCGTCAGGCGCTTGATGAGCGAGTAAGCATTCGTGATCGACGCTGCACTGGTCGATACCTGGATCACGATCTCGGAACTCGACATCAGGGGCACCGGGAATTCGCCGCCTGGCCCCAGTTCGCCATCGACGATCACGATGCCGGCCTGCGTGGCCAACACGTCGAACGTCTTGCCCAGGCGCCGCACATCGTCGGTCGATTCGGGCGTGCCCATGGGCACCACCGAAAAGCCTTGCGGGGCCGAGTGGATCACCTGGTTCAGCGCGCTTTCCTGGCGCGCGACCTGCAGCAGCGAGGCGCCTCGGTTCAGGCCCAGGCGGCGGGCGACGCCGTACTCGACATTGCAGGCATCGACGATCAGCACTTCGTTGCCCGCCTGGGCCAGCGAGGCGCCCAGGTTCACCAGCATCGCCCCCTTGTCGTCTTCCGGCGTGGCCGACAGGAACGTGACCACGCGCGGACGCGGGCCTTGCAGCATGCGGCGCAGGCCTTCTGCCTGGTCGAAGTCAAAACTAGCCATGCGACACCTCGCGGCGGCTGGCCTGCGCAGTAGCTGCCATCAGCATCGGCAGGTCGGCGTCCGCCGGGGCCGTGCCGCGGTTGCGGAATGCCCGGTCGATCAGCATCGCGCTGTCGGCCACGTGCAGGTCTTCCGGCACGCGCTGGCCATTCGAGACGTAATGCAGTTTGAGTTTCTGGCGGATCACGATGTCGAGCACGCTGCCGGTCGAGGCGGCCTCGTCCATCTTGGTCATGATCGCGCCGTGCAAACCGCTGCCCTGGTAGGCGCGGACGACTTCGTTGAGCGTCTCGTTGGTCGACGTCGAGTTCAGGCACAGCAGGCGTTTGACTTCGGCGCCCGAGCCCGACAGCATCGCGACCTGCTCGGCCACCATGTGGTCGCGCTGCGACATGCCGATGGTGTCGATCAGCACCGTGTGCTTGTTGCGCAGTTCTTTCAAGGCGATGCGCAGGTCGGCTTCATCCTTCACCGAGTGCACCATGACGCCGAGGATCTTGCCGTAGATGCGCAGCTGCTCGTGACCGCCGATACGGTAGGCATCGGTGGTGATCAGGGCCAGCTTGTCCGGGCCGTGGCGCATCACGCAGCGTGCGGCAAGCTTGGCCGTGGTGGTGGTCTTGCCCACGCCGGTCGGGCCGACCAGCGCGAACACACCGCCTTCGGACAGCATCGCGTCTTCGTTGCCGATGGTCGCGAGGTTACGTGCCAGCACGGTCTTCACCCAGCGCATCGCCTGCGCTGCGTCGTTCATGGCCGGCATTTTTTCAATGATGTAGCGTGCCAGCGTGGCCGAGAAACCGGCGGCCAGCATCTCGCGCAGGACGGTGGCCTTGTGCGGCTCGCGCTGGGCGGTCGAGCCCCACGACAGTTCGGCCAGCTGGGTTTCCATCAGGCCGCGCATGGCGCGGATTTCGCTCATCATGTTGCTCACTTCCGAGGTCGCCGATTCCTTGGCCTGGGTGATGGCGGCGCTCATCATGGCGGTCATGGCAGCCATGTCGATCGTTGGTTCAGGCGCAGGGGCGCGGCGCTCGGCGTAGGTTGCAGCCGGCTCGACCGGGGCCAACGGCGCCACGGGTGCGACATAGGCAGGCGCGACCGGTGCGTTCATCACCGGACCGGCGTCCTGGTAGCGACGGGCCGGGGTGGCGCGCGGCGCGGCTGGCGCGAGTTCGTCGAAGTGCTGCAGCTGCGGCTTCGGCTGGGCCATCTCGGAATCCGCGACAGGCGCGGACAGCGAGGCGACGTCGTCGTTATCGAGCGCCAGGATTTCGACCGCGCCATCGACCGGACGGTTGGACAGGATGACGGCATCCGGGCCCAGGGCTTCGCGCACCTTGCGCAAAGCGTCCCGGGAAGTTGCCGCTGTAAATTTCTTCACTTTCATCGTGGTTCTCCGCACTTCAATCTATGTTCTGCATGACGGGCACATGCCCATCGATAGGAATCATTATTGTCGATGCCGTGTGGAAACGATCAACCGAGAAGGATGGGGAAAAGGGCCTATTTCCCCACAATCAGAAAAAGTGATACCGGTTTATTGAAATCAGACAGGATTGGTGAGGAGGCCGCCCGGGTTTGTGCTGGCGCAAACAGGTGGCGTTCCGGCACCGATCTTGCGAATGCCGGCCGGGTCGAATCATGACTGGCACGGCTGGCGTGCCGCAAACGCTCATCAGGAGAACCCCATGGCACGCTCGATCCGGCTGATCTACCGCAATGTACAGGGCCGTGTACGCGTCAATTTCAACTGGCCCGGCCTTACCGAAAGCTCGGCCGTGCTGATCACGGCCGCAGAGTGGAAACCGGTTCTCGACCCATTCGATTCACCGCCCGGCCGCCCTCACGTGGGCGAGGCCAATGTGTATGTCACCAATATCGGGCCGCACGATCCCGAAGGTGGTCCCGGCGGTGTCGAGTTTCATCTGCATGTCGACTGGGACAGTCCGTTGCACATTCTTGTCACGATTACCGACCTGGGCTTCATCGAGAAGCAGATCGTGATGGAATAGGCCACCTGGCCCCTGGCCCCTGGAACCTGGCCCCTGGAACTTGGCAGCGGCATCGTTGTGGCACGTCAGCGACCGCTTGCATCAGCTACCTATGATCAGAAGCTTCTCAATCAGGCTTCAAGGAGTTCTCCATGGTCGAATGTACATTCAAACTCAACGGTAAGCCGCTGAGTACGTTTGAAATGCGCTCGTTAACATTTCCAGCCTTTTCCGGGCTTGGTGAACATAAAAATCGACGGGAGTTCGCTTGTGCCGCAGGCGTAGGCCCAATTCCGCCAGGGGCCTACTACATCGTGAATCGTCAGTCAGGCGGCAGGCTCGGTCCGCTACTTGATTTCATCAAGGACAGGTCCGACTGGTTTGCCCTGTACGCAGCCGACAAGCACATTGACGATGAAGTCTTTTGCGATACCGTGAAACGAGGAAATTTCAGGCTGCATCCGGCAGGTACGCGCGGCATCAGTCAAGGGTGCATTACGCTGACAACCCGGACTGACTTCGACATACTTCGACATCAACTCATCGCAGGCGGTCAGGTTCTCATTCCAGGCACCTCATTACACGCTTATGGCCGAGTCACTGTCCAATGAAGAGAGCACTGATACGACTGTCTCTGATCATCTGGATCCTTGCTGGCACTGTTATGCTCGCTCGTTTTCTGATTCTCCATCACGACCTTTTCCCACCGTTCCCGGAAACGTGGGCAATTTGGCTGATCAACCTGTACGGCTCAAGGGATGGCGAAGAGCTGGCCGATCTTGAAATACTCGTCGCCCTGGGGCTGGCCTTCAGCGCAATTCTGACGGTCACTACGCTTGGCTGGCTGGTCTGGCGTCAAGTCCATCGCCCTGCTCCGGCATGATGAACACGGGGCAGCGCCTGCGCTGCCCCATCCCTGTTACATCGGCACGCCCACCAGGCTCGTCACCCGGATCGTCTTGGTCTCTGGCACTTCGGCATGCGACAGCACCTTGAGCGCAGGCACGGCGCGGCGCAAAAAGCGCGACAGCAGCACGCGCAGCGGCGCCGGCACCAGGAGCACGGGCGACAAGCCCATCTGCTCTTGCTGGTTGGCAGCGTGCGCCGCCTGCTGCGCGATGGTGTCGGCCAGGCCCGGCTCGATGCCGGTACCGTCGCCGCCAGCGCCCATCGCCTGCATCAACAGGCGCTCGAGGCGGTTGTCCAGCGTCATCACCGACAGCTCGTTCTCGCCCGGGAACAATTGCTGGACGATCGCACGGCCCAGCGACACGCGCACCACGGCGGTCAGTTCGGCCGGATCCTGGGTCATGCCGGCGTGCTCCGACAGCGCTTCGATGATCGAGCGCATGTCGCGGATGTGCACGCCTTCGACCAGCAGGTTCTGCAGCACTTTTTGCAGCGTCGACAGCGAGACGACTTTCGGCACCAGGTCTTCGACCAGTTTCGGGGTTTCCTTGCCCAGGTGGTCCAGCAGCGCCTGCACTTCCATGCGGCCCAGCAGTTCCGACGCGTGCAGCGTGATCAGGTGGTTCAGGTGTGTGGCAACGACGGTGCCGGCATCGACCACCGTGTAGCCCATGCTTTGCGCTTCGTCGCGCAGGCTTGCCTCAATCCAGGTCGCCGGCAGGCCGAAGGCCGGGTCGGTGGTGACCACGCCTGGCAGCGTGCCGCTGGCCATGCCCGGGTTGATTGCCAAAAACTGGCCGTTGAGTGCTTCGCCACTGCCCACTTCGACGCCCTTGAGCGTGATGCGGTAAGCCGATGGCTTGAGTTCCAGGTTGTCGCGGATGTGCACTGGCGGCGCCAGAAAACCCACTTCTTGCGCGAACTTCTTGCGGATGCCCTTGATGCGCTTGAGCAGCTCGCCGCCCTGGTTCTTGTCGACCAGCGGAATCAGGCGGTAGCCCACTTCCAGGCCCAGCGTATCGACCGGCATCACGTCCTGCCAGGTCGCTTCTTCGCTCTCGGCCGGCGCCGTACGGGCAGCAGCTGCAGCGTCGGCCACGGCGGCGGCTTCTGCGGCGGCGGGCGCTTCTTTCTTGCGCTTCGAGATGAAGTAGCCACCGGCAGCGAGCGAGCCGGCCAGCAGCAGGAACACGAAGTTCGGCATGCCCGGGATCATGCCCAGGCCGCCGATGATGGCGGCGGTGATGTACAGCGATTCAGGGCGGGCGAACAGTTGCGTGGTCAGCTGCGAGCTGACGTCTTCATCGTTGGCCACGCGCGAGACCACCATACCGGCCGCGATCGAGATGATCAGCGAAGGAATCTGGGCGACCAGGCCGTCACCGATGGCCAGCAGCGTGTAGATCTTGGTCGCTTCGCCAATGGCCAGGTCGTGCATCACGACGCCGACGATCAGGCCGCCGATGATGTTGATGACGGTAATCATTATGCCGGCGACAGCGTCACCCTTCACGTACTTCGACGCACCGTCCATCGCGCCATAGAATTCGGCTTCTTGCGAGACTTCCTGGCGGCGCTTGCGCGCTTCGTCTTCGCCGATCAGGCCGGCGTTCAGGTCGGCGTCGATCGCCATCTGCTTGCCCGGCATCGCGTCCAGCGCAAAGCGAGCGCCGACTTCGGCGATACGGCCCGCACCCTTGGTCACGACCGAGAAGTTGATGATGGTCAGAATGACGAAGACGACGATACCGACGGTGTAGTTACCGCCGATCAGGAAGTGGCCGAATGCCTCGATGACCTTGCCGGCAGCGGCGCCGCCCGTGTGGCCTTCGGTCAGCACGATTCGGGTCGAAGCAACGTTCAGCGCCAGGCGCAGCATCGTCGAGACCAGCAGGATGGCCGGGAACGCCAGAAAGTCGAGCGGCTTGACCGTGTACAGCGCGGTCAGCAGCACGATGATCGACAGCGCGATATTGAAACTGAAAAACACGTCCAGCACGAACGCCGGCAACGGCAAGATCATCATCGCCAACAGCATGATGATCAGGATCGGGGCTGCCGCCTTGCCGCCTTGTGCTCCAAGGCCGCTCATCCAGGCTGGCAGTTTCATGCTGTTGGTCATTCAGTTGCTCCATTATCGGGTGCCGGTCGCTGTTGCGAAGCCGGGTTCAGCGGGTCCATCTCGGCAGGTACTTTCAACCTGGTCGGGCGATCCGGGTAGTCGCCCTCGCCTTTCTTGTAAGCCCGCAACTGGTACACGTAGGCCAGCACTTCTGCCACCGCCGAGTACAGCTTTTCCGGAATCTCTTCATCGATCTCGGTGTGCTTGAACAGGGCGCGGGCCAGGGCCGGGGCTTCGAGCATGGGCACCTTGTTCTCGGCGCCCATTTCGCGGATCTTGGCCGCGACGTCATCGACGCCCTTGGCCACCACCCGCGGTGCTCCCTTGCCATCCGCGTACTTCAGTGCGACTGCATAATGGGTCGGATTGGTAACGATCACATCAGCAGTAGGGACATTTTGCATCATCCGGCCCCGTGCCATTTCGCGCTGCATCTGCCGAATCTTCCCCTTAATCTGAGGATTGCCGTCCGATTCCTTCGATTCCTGGATCATTTCCTGGCGCGTCATTTTCAGTTTGTCTTTCCAATGCCACAACTGATAGGGGCCATCGATGAGGGCAATCACCCCCAGCGCGCCGGTGATGAACAGGAACGAGCGGCCAATCATGTCGCCAACGTGGGCGCTGCTTTCATTGAGCGGCTCGACCGCCAGGCCCAGCATCGCCTCTTTCTGCCCGCTGACGACGATCCAGGCCACCACGCCAATGACGATCGTCTTGATGATGGCTTTGAGCAGCTCAACCAGCGCGTTCTTGGAGAACATATTGCCGATCCCCTTCATCGGGTTGAGCTTGCCGAAGTTCGGCATGAATGCCTTGGACGAGAACAGCCAGCCACCGATCAGCATCGGCGAGATCAGGGCGATGAGCATGACGGCGCCGGCGATCGGCAGACAGGCCAGCAGGACGCTGACGATGTCGTTGAGAATACGTTCGAGCAGGATATTGGGATTGAAGATTTGCTCGCGGTCGAGCGTGAGACCGGACTTCAGCGAGGTCGCCAGCCTGCCGACGAGCATGCCGCCAAATGCCCACAAGCAGGCGCCGGCCGTCATCAGCACGGTGAAGGTTGCCAGCTCGCGCGAGCGGGGAACGTCGCCTTCTTCGCGCGCTTTCTCGATCTTTCTGGGCGAGGCATCTTCGGTCTTTTCTGCGTCGCTATCTTCCGACATGGGGCCCCCGCTCGATTGGCATGCAATATCTTATCCGCGCCTTTGTGCAGCGCAAGCGAGATTATCGCCGAGATTGCCGTGCGGACAGGTCGAGAACAGGGAGGGAAACCGGCCCCAGTTCAGTGGCGGCGGCGTGGAGACTGCGGACTGCGGACTGCGGACTGCGGACTGCGTGCAGCCTACACGCGGCGGCGCGCGAGGACTGGCACCGTTTGCTGGTGGCCGTGATCCGACAGGCTGCCTGGCTGATTGACAGATGGATTGGCGATACGGGCAGCAACCAGCCCGCCAGTAGGGCCCTGGCCATGGCTGCTGGGAATGAGCGGCTTGGATGCGGCGGCGCCCGCCTTCGGCGCCAGCGGTGCGGCCATAACCGGCATGGCGATCGGTGCGTGGCGGCGACGGGCGCGCCAGGCCAAAACGACCAGCGCGTACACACCGATGTACAGCGCAAAACTGGCCAGCGCGCCCTGCACCAGTACCTCTGGCTCGCCTGCATAGTTGACGGCCAGCACAGCCGGCACCAGCGCAATGCCCCATGAGACCGGCGAAACGAAGGCATTGCGCAGCGGCGGTGGCAGCATGCGTAGGTAGCGCGCGGTGATTGCCGTCTTGACCAGGCTGTGCAGGTGCCAGCTGTCCGGATGGCCAGGATGACGCCGGCACCACAGGCGACGCATGATCGTGAAGACGGTTTCGAATACCGGGTAGGCACAGGCCAGCAGCGGCGCCCAGGCAGACACCGACGGATTGCGGTACACCAGCATCACCGACAACCAGGCCAGCAGGAAGCCGAGCAGGTAGGCGCCGCCATCCCCAAGGAACAGCTTACCCAACGGGAAATTGACGACGAAAAAGCCGGCGGTCACCGCGCAGATCACGAAGCACAACTGCGCCAGATGAATGTCGCCAGCACCGTTGGCAATCAGGCCGAGCGTGCCCAGGCCGATGACGACGGTGCCGCTGGCCAGACCGTTGAAACCATCGATGATGTTGACCGCATTGGCCACGCCACCCACTGCGAATGCGGTAAACAGTACGGAGAACGGCAACCAGGCGAGCATGCCATCAAGCAGTGGCAGGCCCGTATGCTGCAAGCTCACGCCCGTCAGGCACCAGCACACGACGCCACTACCGATGGTGGCCAGCAGGCGGGTGCGTACCGAGACAGTGCGGGTCAGGTCTTCGGCCAGGCCAAAGACAAAGGCTGGCAACGAAGCGATAAGAACTGGCAGCAACAAATCGCGCTGCGCCGGTGGCAAGACACCCAGTGCCAGCCACAGGCCGGTCATGATGGCAGCGCCACCGATACGTGGGGTTGGGGTGATATGAAATTTCTGCACGCCACGCGTTGCATCAAGCGAGTAGCGGCCATGCCAGCGTGTGGTGAGCACGAGCAGGAGCGATACGATCAGCGATGTGGCAAAGCCGATTTCGAGGCCGGCTAATGGCAGGTTATAAATACTCATAGAACCACTTGGTTAACTCGTCAATTCTATCGCATTTCACGTCATTTCCTTCACTATCGCGCCAACCCTCGCTTTTCCACGCAATCTTGTACGTTATTAGCAACGCGACGCAAGCCATTGATTGTGAAAGACTTATTGAATGATTTTAAGTACATTGCAACGCAACAATCAATAGTCCAGATACTTCCCCTACCATTTCCCCACAAATTGTTACATTTTTGTGTTGTGATATTTAGATAGATTTATTTGCTGATGAAATCTGGGTAGATATAGCGTGACACTATTTAAAAGTACGGGCGTTCGATTCAATCTGCTGTAACGCCTGCCTCAGGCCGTAGCAGCCTTGAGGGTCTGCTCGATGGCGCCAAACAGCGATTTGCCATGCCCGTCGAGCATGTCGATATGGACGGTATCGCCAAAGCGCATGAATGGCGTGAGCGCTTCGCTGCCATTGGCCATTTCGAGCCAGCGTGCCTCGGCAATGCTGGCATAGCCCGGGGTGTGGCGGCGGGTTGCCCGGTTCGACACCACGCCCGCGCTGACGATCGTCCCGGCCGTCACCGGTCGCGTCATCGCCAGCGCCGACAGCAGCTGCGCAAAATTGAACGTCATGTCCTCACCCGCCTCGAGTGTGCCGACCGGATTGCCATTGACCCGTACGCGCAGCGGCAGCGCGGCTTTCGCGGCGGTCCAGGCGTCGCCCAGTTCGTCCGGCGTGACTGCCACCGGGGCAAATGCGGTGACCGGCTTTGCCTGCAGCAGGCCGAAGCCCGCCGCCAGCGCATCCGGCACCAGGTTGCGCAGCGTGATGGCATTGGCCAGCAATAACAAGCGAATCTGACCCAGCGCCGCATCGGGCGTCGCGCCCTGGCGCAGGTCGCCACTGACGATGGCCAGTTCAGCGCCAAAGTCGATGCCCCACTCTTCGCGCGCCAGCACCAGGTGCTGTGTGGGGCCAAGCAAACCGTCGCCCGCGACCTGCTGCAGCTGCGGTGCGTCGCGCCATGCGGCCGGTACGCTGCGTCCAAGCGCGCGCTGTTCCAGGTCGTGATGGTGCAGATAAGTAGCCCCGCACACGCGGCTGCTGGCGCGCGGCAATGGCGCCATGCATTGGGCAGGGTCGAAGTCGAATGCGCGGCGCGCTTTGGCGTCGCCTTTGCCGTCGTTGAGTTGACGGTAGAGTGCATCGAGTTGCGGCGCAATAAAGGCCCAGTCATCGAGCGCGGCGCGCAAACTTGGCGCGATGCCGTCGGCAATGTGAGCAGTGGACAGGTCGCGCGACACCACGGCCAGTTGGCCGTCGCGGGTGCCGTCGTCCAGCGAGGCAAGTTTCATAGGCGGGCTCGTGGGAACAAGCCCGCCATTCTACGGTACGGCAGGTGTGCAGCGATCAATACTTGACGATGACACCGACGCCCAGGCTGCGCTGGAAGTAGTTGTAGTCGATCATGCTCTGGCCATAGCCGGCGAACGCATTGACATAGCCCTTGATCGGGCCGACGAGCGGGAATGCCCAGCCGACCTGCACTGCACCCTTGTCGGTGCTGAAGTTGCGGCGCACGAGGGCCGAAATTTCATGGCCGCTACCCATGCGGTAATTGCCGGCCAGTTCGAAGCGACCCATGTAATCGGTGATGTCCGGGTTGTTGTCGTCTTCCAGCGATTCATTGACACGCTTCCAGAGCTTGGCGGTCATGGTCAGCGGACCACGTTCCAGGCCAACCTGGGCGTAATAGCGGTTCCAGCTGCGCGACAGGCTCGACGACTGACCGTTCGACTGGTGCACGAAGCCCAGGTTCAGGAAGCGCACGTTGATGCCGGCCAGGGCGAAGTCCAGTGGCATGACTGCCATGATCTCCGGCTGGTAATTGGTTTCGCGGAACGGGCTCGATGCCTTGTGATTGGCCGCTTGCCAGAACGAATTCTGGGTGTAGCCGAACCAGACGTCGATCGGTTGCTCGAACAGGGTTTCGACCAGTTTCATCTTCACGCTGAGCTGGAATTCCAGTTCGGCCTTCGACAGACCTTCGGCATCCGGATCGGTCGCCAGGAAGTCCGCGTACGGCGCTTCGTTCGGGCGATGGGTGCGGGTGGCGATCAGATAGTTCGGGTGGTGCGGACGGAACTTGAACGCGCCGCGCTTGTCGCGCGGATCGAGTTCCCAGTGGCTGCTGAGCGTGTATTCAGCAGCGGCCTGGACGGTTGGATCGACGGTTGCGGTTTGGTCAACGGCGCTGTTCAGGGGGGCGTCGAACGCGCTCTGAGCGGCCACGGCCGGCGCCACGACCGGGGTCGATGCGGCAGTTGTGCCAGCTGCGCCGCCAGTGCCGGCAACGCGGTCGAAACAGGCGAGGCGCTGGGCGCTGTCGAGGATCGGGGTGCATTCGGCCAGGGTGGCCGGCTGGCTCTGTGCCATGACTGGCAGCGCCAGCAGCAACGGGATCAGGGCGAGAGAATGGGAGAGGCTCGGTCGGTATGCGTACATGGTTATTTTTCTGGAAAATTCATTCGTGCGACAACCGGTGCCCGGACGCCGTCGAAACGGAGTGTCGCGGAAATCGGCTGACAATGTCGCACGAATATTGTGGTTAAGCATGTTCCGTTGTGAAATTTCCACAACAGCATGCGGATGTGGTATGTCAGGCCGGTACGAGCAGGTCGAGCTGCGCCTGATCGAGGAAGCACCACTCACCTTCGGCCAGTCCCAGCGCGGCCAGCGTCAAGCCGCCGATCTGGGCCCGGTGCAGCGCGCTGCAGTGATTCTCGGCAGCAGCCAGCATGCGCTTGACCTGGTGGTACTTGCCCTGCTCCAGCACGATCTCGATGGCCCGCTCGTCCAGCTTGACGCAGGAAACCGCCTTCAATGGCGCCGGCTCGTCGTGCAATTGCACACCAGCGAGCAGTTTTTCGACCAGTTCATCCGTCACCGGTTCGGCCGTGGTGGCGTGATACACCTTCGGCACATGGCGCTTGGGCGACGATTGCGCGTGGATGAACGGGCCGTCGTCTGACATCAGCAGCAGACCGGTCGTATCGTGATCGAGGCGGCCAACCGGTTGCACATCGCGCCAGGTAAATTGTTCTGGCAACAGGGTCAGCACGCCCGGATGGTGGCTCGGTTTGCGCGAGCACTCGAAGTTGGCCGGCTTGTACAGCGCAATATAGACACGCTCGCGGTACGCCCATTCTTCGTCGAACACGGTCAGGACCAGGCCGTCGGTTTCGAACGTGGCCTTGAAGTTATCGGCCACCTCGCCGTTGACGGCAACATCGCCATCCTCGATCAGGGCGCGGCAGTATTTGCGGGTGCCGAATCCCTGCGATTGCAGGATGCGGTCTAGGGACAGTTTACTCATGGGGCGAGACTTTACCAGAAGCGGTCCGCCCCGGACAGACTGACAATTAGAGCAATGTTTTTTAGTCAACTTGCATGCCGCGATTCATTTGAGCAGCGTCAAGTCTGAAGAAATTCTTATTGATAGACTTCAACATGTTAGGAATCCGCCTAACGGCTTTGATGGTCCTTTGCCATACATCAAGGTGCAATTCCGCCAGAGAACAGGAACGAACGTGAACGATGATCTCGACATCTGCTACGACAAGCTCTCCCCGCATGAAGTGCACTGCACGCGCCAGCGGGTTGCGCGTGCACACGCGGCGCTGTTTCCCACGCTGATGGCGCTGGCACGCTGGAGCAGCGGCGCCCGCCCCCTGCCGCAAGATGACCGGTTCCGGCTGCGCACGGCGTGGTTCGCGCGGGTCGGCAGCTTTCATCAGGACTGGCTCGAGCGCGGCGGCTTCGCCCAGCATGACGATTTGCCGCCACTGCGCCAACCAACCATGTGGCACCCGCCGCGCCTGGTACCGCCCCTGACGCCTCAGGTCAATGACGCCCTGACTGATCAATGCAACGACAGCAACCTGCACCACCCGTCACGCCACACCGGTTGCGATGACGATGCCGCCAGTGCGGCAGCATGACCTGATATCGACAGCCTCCCTCACGGCATCGCCACAGACAACGCCCGTCAACGACGGCTGGCACGACAGAGGCTGAAAAGCCCGCGCCAGCCGCACTCCCCTGTTTCATCAAAAAGAAAACAACGGTCGCCCAGTCGGCAGACGTAGGGTGGGCGGGAAGAACCGCTCACGCTATGTCCACGCATCACCGCTCGACCAAAAGAAAACGACGGCCTGGGCCGTCGTTTCCAATCCCGCCGCGCGCATGCGCCCGCCCGGGACAGTCCTACCGCGAGGAATGACAATTCTCTCGAAAACCGCACCGCAGTGCGGTCGCCAGCGTCCGCCGTCCGGGATCGATCGACAAGCATGTCAACCCATCCACTGCAGCATCGGCCACCGTTTTACTATAGCCGCACAGCGCGAGGTTTCAAGAACAAAATGCTCAGCGCAATTTGGGGACAGCGCTGTGGTACGCCGCCCTGACGGCGCTTTCGCCGACCGACGCGCCAAATTTCTTCAGCACACGCTCCGGCAAGCCTTCGTGCGCCGTGTAGTCGACGATGTCTTCGGCCTTGACGATGTCGCGCGCCACCGTGTCGACCGTGCCAAAGGCGTCGGCCAGGCCCATGTCGACGGCGCGTGCACCGGTCCAGTACAGGCCCGAGAACGTCTCGGGCGTTTCTTTCAGACGCTTGCCACGCCCGGCGCGCACCACCGAGATGAATTGCTGGTGGATTTCGTTGAGCATCGCCTGGGCATGTTCGCGGTGCTTTTCCGATTGCGGGCTGAACGGATCGAGAAACCCCTTGTTTTCGCCGGCCGTCAGCAGGCGGCGTTCGACCCCCAGCTTTTCCATCGTGCCGGTAAAGCCGAAGCTGTCCATCAGCACGCCGACCGAGCCGACGATCGAGGCCTTGTTGACGTAGATGCGGTCAGCGGCCGAGGCGATGTAGTAGCCGCCCGAGGCGCAGATCTCGTCAACCACGACATACAGCGGTTTGTCGGGATAGCCACGCTTGAGGCGCTGGATTTCGTCGACGATGATGCCGGCCTGCACCGGGCTGCCGCCCGGGCTGTCGATGCGCAGCACGACGGCGGCCGAGCCGGGATCGGAAAACGCCTTGTTCAGCGACGGGATCACGGTGTCGGCCGCGCCGCTGCCTTCGGATTCGATTTCGCCGTTGATTTCGATCAGCGCCGTGTGGCGGCCGAGGTTTTCGGTGTCGCCGCTGGCGAAGTTGAAGTCGTAGTAGGCCCACAGGGCCAGCAATGCCACGATCAGGAAGCCGAGCTTGAAGAAGATGCTCCAGCGGCGCGCAGAGCGCCGTTCCTGGACGGTGGCAAACACCAGTTTCTCGAGCGTGTCGCGCTCCCAGTTGCTCATCGTCGGATTCGACGCGAGCCGGCTGTCGCCAGGTTGGTCAATGCTCGTATGGTCACTCATAAAGTCGGAAGGTGGACGACGAAACGCTGTCCCCGCGCGTCACGCGCGGGGCTGTTCGTGCGGCAATCAGTATATCGTGCCAGCGCCCTCGCGTACGGTCGGCAAGACCACCCGTACGCCGCGGGCCGGCAGCTGGCCCGCGCCTGGCTCCCGGCAAACCGGACTTCAGGCGTGCTCGAGCAGCCAGTCATGCAGCTCGGGGATGTTCCTGGCAGAGAACAATGGCTGGCACGCGTGGAGCTGGCTGACCGGATGGGCGCCGAACTCGACCGCGATACCGGCGGCGCCGGCATTGGTGGCCATCAAGAGGTCGTGCGTGGTGTCGCCGATCATCACCGTGCGGCGCAAATCCTGGCCGAGTTCGCGTGTGAGTTCTTGCAGCATCGCCGGATGTGGCTTGGAGAATGTCTCATCGGCGCAACGGGTCGCGTCAAAGATCGACAGCAGCCCGGTCGCATTGAGCGCGCGGTTCAGACCGACGCGACTCTTGCCGGTGGCCACGGCCAAAAAGTAACCTTCGTTCGACAATGCACTGAGCATCTCGGGCACGCCCTTGAACAGCACCAGCTGGTGGTCCTTGGTCAGGAAATGGTGACGGTAACGCTCGACCATGCGCGGATACAGCGCCGGCTGGATATCGGGCATCACCGCCTGCATCGCCTCGGCCAGGCCCAGGCCGATGACGTGCGCGGCCGACGAGTCGGTGGGCACGGGTAAACCCAGGTCGCGCGCCGCCGCCTGGATGCACTTGACGATGGCGGCGGTACTGTCCATCAAGGTGCCGTCCCAATCGAAGACGATCAGGTCGAATTGTTTTCTAGCCATAATTAGTGGCGGCAAGGCCGCCGGTCCCCTGTTGTTTTTTATTGGTGCGCTGTCGAACTTGCGCGGTTGGTTGCTCTGCGCCGGGTGGTGTTACACCGGGGCGCCCAGACTGGTCAGGAAGCGCTCGCACTCGGCCGGCATCGGCGCGCGCAAGGTCATGCGCTCGCCCGAGTCCGGATGCGTGAACGTGATCTGGTGCGCATGCAAAAACATGCGTTTGAGCGCGCCACGGCTGTCGGTCGCCTTGTGCAATTGCTTGTTGAATGCAAAGTCACCGTACTTTTCGTCGCCCAGGATCGGGAAGCCCGATGAAGCCAGGTGCACCCGGATCTGGTGCGTGCGCCCTGTCTTGAGCTCGGCTTCGAGCAAGGCGAAATTGTGCCATTTTTTTAACAAACTGAAAATGGTGTGCGCTTCCTGGCCGCCGGCCTGGACCAGCACGCGCTTCTCGCCCTCTGCGCTGGTGTATTTATGCAGCGGCAAGCGGATGTGCTGGCGCTTGTTGACCCAGTCGCCTTTCACGGCGGCATAGTAACGCTTGTCGGTCGTGCCTTCGCGCATCTGGTCATGCAGGTGCGTCAGTGCGCTGCGCTTCTTGCCGATCAACAGCAAGCCCGAGGTTTCGCGGTCGAGCCGGTGCACCAGCTCCAGAAACTTCGCCTGCGGGCGCGCGGCGCGCAATTGTTCGATCACGCCGTACGACACGCCGGAGCCGCCATGCACGGCCACGCCGCACGGCTTGTCGATCACCAGCAGATGCGCGTCTTCATAGACGACCGCAAATTCAGCGCCCGGTGCGGCGTGTTCGCTCGACTTTTCAGCGATGCGGATGGGTGGAATGCGGACGGTGTCGCCGGCAACCAGGCGGTACAACTGGTCGATGCGGCCCTTGTTGACACGGACTTCGCCGGAGCGAAGGATGCGGTAGATGTGGCTCTTTGGTACGCCTTTACAGACACGCAACAGGTAGTTGTCGATGCGCTGGCCGGCTTCTTCTTCGTCGATTGTCACGAACTGCGCTTGCAGTGCTGTGGGGGATGAAGGGGGGACACTATCGTTCTGCATTGCCATTCGGTCTGTCTTCCCAGAAATTCTCTCTAAGTCCTTCATTTTGAATATATAATCGACAGGCGGCGGTCAAACCTCTGCTGGTGTAAGAATTAAAACGAAATTTTACACTGGGGCACGCCCCATCGGCCCCGCCAAATGCAAATTCGATGGAAAGAACGTGTACGCACATCCTTGCGCCAATCAAGGTTGCAACCGATTTGTAATCGGATTGCGCGCAATGATGCCGGATTGGATTGTCAGGATTCTTAAGGATAAGTACCAGCAAGCATCCTTAACAAAGTGCTTGCCGGTTGATGGTGTCGATAACGCTTGTCGTTTTCGCCGACCCCGCTGCTGCAGCATCCACACCGCTTGAGCAAGGCTGTCTCTTCGCCTCCAGGCCGGTCGATGGTTGCTGCGCCCAGGTTCGGCTGGCTGTGGCACACCCTCCCTTGTTCGCTGCTGTGCCAACCCCAATGTGGTGGCAGGTGACGAACAAAAGTTGCGGCGTGTTTAGACAATGACGTTCGGCCCCACAGCGCCCCGTTGCGGCAGCGAAATTACTTTGCTGTACCGCACGCCCGGGCATACCCCCTCCTGTCACCCGTCCCCGCATACATCCCTGTAGCTGCGCCGCCCGCGAGGGCGGCCTTCACACGGCCCCTGGGTCACGGAGTATTAAAAATGAAACGCATGTTGTTTAACGCGACGCAGCAAGAAGAGCTGCGCGTCGCTATTGTCGATGGCCAGAAGCTGATCGACATCGATATCGAGACTGCCGGTCGCGAACAGCGCAAGTCGAATATCTACAAGGGTGTCATCACCCGCATCGAACCCTCCCTCGAAGCCTGCTTCGTCAGCTACGGCGAAGACCGCCACGGCTTCCTTCCCTTCAAAGAAGTCGCCCGCACGTATTTCCGTGAAGGTGTCGACGTGCGCAACTGCTCCATCAAGGAAGCACTGCGCGAAGGCCAGGAAATCATGGTCCAGGTCGAAAAAGAAGAACGCGGCAACAAGGGCGCTGCCCTGACCTCGTTCATTTCGCTGGCCGGCCGCTACCTCGTCCTGATGCCGAACAACCCGCGCGGCGGCGGTGTATCGCGCCGCGTCGAAGGCGAAGAACGCCAGGAACTGCGCGAAACGATGGACAAACTCGACCTGCCACAAGGCATGTCGGTCATCGCCCGCACTGCCGGCATCGGCCGCAATGTCGAAGAACTGCAGTGGGACCTGAACTACCTGATGCAACTGTGGCGCGCGATCGAAGGCGCCGGCAAGTCGTCCAACGGCGCGTTCCTGATCTATCAGGAATCGTCGCTCGTCATCCGCGCAATCCGCGATTACTTCCAGCCGGACATCGGCGAAGTGCTGATCGACACCGACGAAATCTATGAGCAGGCGCAGCAGTTCATGAGCCACGTGATGCCCGACATGGCGCACCGCGTGAAGCGTTACAGCGACGACGTGCCGCTGTTTTCGCGTTTCCAGATCGAACACCAGATCGAAACCGCCTACGCGCGCACCGTGCCGCTGCCATCGGGCGGCGCCATCGTGATCGACCACACTGAAGCACTGGTCTCGATCGACGTCAACTCGGCCCGCGCCACGCGCGGTTCGGACATCGAAACGACCGCTTTCAACACCAACTGCGAAGCGGCCGACGAAGTGGCGCGCCAGTTGCGCCTGCGCGATCTGGGCGGCCTGATCGTGATCGACTTCATCGACATGGAAGTGGCCAAGAACCAGCGCGAAGTCGAACAGCGCCTGAAAGACGCCCTGCACCATGACCGCGCCCGCGTTCAGATGGGCAAGATTTCGCGCTTCGGCCTGATGGAACTGTCGCGCCAGCGCCTGCGTCCGTCGCTGTCCGAAGGCTCCCACGTGACCTGCCCACGCTGCTCGGGCACCGGCCACATCCGCGATACCGAATCGTCGGCCCTGCAAGTCCTGCGCATCATCCAGGAAGAGGCGATGAAGGAAAATTCGGCCGCCATCCACGTGCAGGTGCCCGTCGATGTCGCCGCGTTCCTGCTGAACGAAAAGCGTGGCGAAGTGCTCAAGATCGAGAACCGCCACCGCATCACCGTGATCCTGATCCCGAACAAGCATCTGGACACCCCGCACTACAAGCTCGAGCGCATCAAGCATGACGATCCGCGCCTCGAAGACGCCCACGCCAGCTACGCGATGGCCGAGTCGGCCGATACCGACATGGCCTACGCGAAACGCCAGAAAGAAGAAGCCAAGCCGCGCCAGGAAGCCGTCGTCAAGACGATCACCCCGGCCCAGCCTGCGCCGCTGGTCGACCGCAGCGAAGCGACCAAGCCAGCCAAACCCGCCGCCGCCCCGGCTGTTGCGGTGCCTGTGCCTGCGCCGGTGGAAGAAGAAGGTTTCTTCGCCAAGCTGCGCAACTTCTTCTTCGGCAAGCCAGAACCAAAAGGCGCCGCACCGGCCGTTCTGGTGGAAGTGCCTGTCGCCGCCCCTGCGCAGGCAGAGCGCGACCGCAACAACCGCACCAAGAATGGCCGTACCGGTGGCCGTCCAGCTGGCAAGCCAGGCCGTGAGCGCGAAGAGCGCGAGCCGGTTGCCAAGACCGCCGCACCGGGCGAAGAGCTGGCCAAGGGCCCGGACGCCGAAGCGCGCCCACCTCGCCCACCTCGCCCGCCACGTCCACCGCGCGAAGGCCGCGAGCCACGTGAGCCACGCGACCCGGCCGATGCCACGCCACGTGCCGAAGGCGCCGAGCGTCCGGAGCG
Organism: Oxalobacteraceae sp. CFBP 13730; assembly: GCA_014841835.1. Lineage (GTDB taxonomy): Bacteria > Pseudomonadota > Gammaproteobacteria > Burkholderiales > Burkholderiaceae_D > Telluria. The sequence goes on from JACYUQ010000003.1 coordinate 661,584, forward strand.
TGCCGAGCGTCCTGAACGCGGCGAGCGCAAGGAGCGCCAGCCACGTCAGCCGCGCGAGCGCACCGAGCGTACGGAACGCACCACCCAGGTCATCGAAGCCAAGCTCGACGAAATCAATGTCAGCCAGGTGGTGTCGAACACCACCGTTGCCGTGACCACCACCGGTCCGGAAGGCAGCCAGGAAGTGGTCCAGCAAGTCATCAAATCGGTGACCACGATCGGCCCGGATGGCGAAGAAGTCGAGATGGATGGCGACGAGCCACGCCGTCGTCGCCGTCGTGGTGGCCGTAACCGCAACCGTCGCGATCGTGACCAGATCGAAGGCGAAGGCGGCGAAGGCAACGAAGACGCACCAGCGTTCGCGCCGGTAGCGGACGAAGAAGTGGCCAAGGTGGCAGCAGCCGCCCGCGCCGCCAAGGCCAAGCCGGCCCAGGCACCGTGGCCGTTCCCGACCTCGGCATCGATCGCTGCCAAGGATGTTGCGGCGCAAGTGCCAGCAGCAGCCCCGGCACCAGCGGCAGCGGTGGTGGCCGATACGGCGCCGGTCGAAGGCAATATGTTCCCGACGTCGGCATCGATGGCGGCAACGACGACCGAGGCTGCGCCTGCCAATGTCGAGCCAGTCAACTTCCCGACGGCAGCATCGATGGGGGCGCCGGCGGAAGTCTCGGCACCAGCATCGACCGAACCGGTCGTGTTCCCGACGGCGGCGTCGGTGGAGGCTGAACAGGTTGCTGCCGAGCCGGTCGTGGCAGAAGCTGCGCCTGCGCCTGCACCAGCGCCTGTCGAGGTGCCGGTGGTGGAAGTCGCCCCTGCGCCAGTAGTTGAGCCTGTGACCGCCGTGGCGGTCGAGCCAGCGCCGGTGGCAGCCCCGGAAGTGACCACGGCGCCTGCGCCAGTGGCTGCCACCCCTGCGCCAAAGCTGGACGACATGCTGGCCGAAGCCGGTCTGCAACTGGCCGCGACCGATCCTGAAAAGCTGCGCGCCGCCCAGGCTGCAGCAGCGCAGGCAGCCACGCCGGTGCGCGTTGGCCGTGCCCGCAAGCCGGTCGTCGTGCCGGTCGACGAGCCGCTGGTGCAGGTCGATACCAGCCGTCAGTAAGCACTCAGCAGTACCGTACGTCGTTCCCGCGCAGGCGGGAATCCAAGTTCATCAGCGTTGCAATAACGCTGGCACCTTGGGTTCCCGCCTTCGCGGGAACGACGCATTTGGGCCGCGTTATTCCCTTCAACGACACACCCTCGCCCGGCAGTATTCCCGGGCGCATGCTATCGTATTGGAATGGCTGAAAAAATCATCCTTATCAATGACCTGCGCTCATCGAAGCTGCGGGTCCCGGCCGTGCCGGAAGCACCTACGGGCCTGCTGAGCGACGCGCTTGGCCGGCCGCTGCACGACTTGCGCATTTCCGTCACCGACCGCTGCAATTTCCGCTGCGTGTATTGCATGCCGAAGGAAGTGTTCGACAAGGATTACCAATACCTGCCGCACGGCGACCTGCTGTCGTTCGAAGAGATCACGCGCGTGGCGCGTCTGTTCGTTGCGCACGGCGTCGAAAAGCTGCGTCTGACGGGCGGCGAGCCGCTGCTGCGCAAGAATCTCGAACGCCTGGTAGGCATGCTGCGCGCGATTCCTACACCCAGCGGCCGCCCGCTCGACCTGACCCTGACGACCAATGGCTCGATCCTGGCGCGCAAGGCGCAAGCCTTGAAAGATGCGGGCCTGGACCGGGTCACGGTCTCGCTCGACGCGCTCGACGACGGCGTATTCCGCAGCATGAACGATGTCGATTTTTCGGTGGCCGATGTGCTGCATGGGATCGATACCGCGCATGCGGTGGGCCTGGGGCCGGTCAAGGTCAATATGGTGGTCAAGGGTGGCACCAACGTCGACCAGATCCTGCCGATGGCGCGCCACTTCAAGGGCTCGCCGACGATCCTGCGCTTCATCGAATTCATGGACGTGGGCGCATCGAATGGCTGGGACATGCGCGACGTCGTGCCGTCGGGCGACGTGGTACGCCGTATTTCGGCCGAGCTGCCGCTGGTGCCAGTGGCCGCCAATTACAGCGGCGAGACCGCATCGCGCTGGCGCTACCTCGATGGCGACGGCGAAATCGGCGTGATTTCCAGCGTCACGCAGGCGTTCTGCGGCGATTGCAGCCGTCTGCGCCTGTCGACCGAAGGCAAACTCTACACTTGCCTGTTCGCCACGCGCGGCCACGATATGCGCGCCCTGCTGCGCGAAGGGCACGACGACCTGGCACTCAGCGGCGCCATTGCGCAACTGTGGCGCGGCCGGGCCGACCGTTATTCCGAGACCCGCTCGGCAGAGACCGGCACGGGCCAGCTGGACGGGCCGCGCCGGGTTGAAATGTCGTATATCGGTGGCTAATTAACGATGCAAGCACACTTGATCAGCGGATTGGTTCTGGCGGGCGGGCGTGGCTCGCGCATGGGCAACGTGGACAAGGGCTTGCAGCCGTTTCGTTCCGGCACCATGGTCGAGCACGTGCTGGCACGTTTGCGGGTGCAGGTCGGGCCCTTGCTGATCAGCGCCAACCGCAATCTCGACACCTATCGCGCGTTTGGCGCGCCGGTGCTGACCGACGAGATGGCGGATTTTCCGGGCCCGCTGGCCGGGCTCGAGACGGGCCTGCGGCACTGCGCCACACCATATCTGCTAACGGTGCCGTGCGATTCGCCGTTCCTGCCGCTTGACTTGGCTGCACGCCTGTTCGCTGCGCTGCAGGAGCACGATGCAGACGTGGCCTACGCCGCGACGCATGATGCAGGCGAGCGGGTCCAGTCGCATCCGGTGTTTTGCCTGGTGCGCGCTGACCGGCTGCCTTCCCTGTCCGCCTATCTCGCCGCTGGCGGTCGCAGCGTCGAGGGCTGGTTGCGCGAGCTGAACGCCGTCGACGTCGTGTTCGACGATGCCGACGCCTTCCGCAACATCAACACCCTCGACGAGCTACGCGGACTCGAACAACCCGCCTTCCCTGCCAGCCTGGCCCAGGTAGCCAGCTGCATCAACGGCTATGATCCGGAAGCACTGCCGGTACGCGACGCCCAGCGCATCATCCGCGAATTCGTCCAGCCTGTGCGCGCCGTCGAGATGGTGGCACTGCGCGCAAGCCTGGGCCGCGTGCTGGCGCGCGACCTGGTCTCGCCGATCAACGTGCCGGCGCACGACAATTCGGCGATGGACGGCTACGCACTGCGCGGCGCCGACCTGCCGCAGGCTGGCGTGGCGACGTTCAAGGTGGTCGATATCGTGTATGCGGGCAAGCCGTCCGCTGTCGTGCCCGGTCCCGGCGAATGCGTACGCATCATGACGGGTGGCGTGATGCCGACCGGCTGCGACAGCGTGCTGCCGCAGGAATTTGCCGACAGTGGTGACGACGTCGCCATGACCGTGCGCGCCGGTGCCATCCGCGCTGGCGACAACCGTCGGCTGGCGGGCGAAGACTTGAACATCGGTAGCGCCGCCCTGAAAGCCGGCCGCATCATCCGGCCATCCGACCTGGGCCTGTGCGCGTCGCTGGGCTTTGCCGAAATCCCCGTGCAACGGCGCCTGCGCGTGGCGTTCTTCTCCACCGGCGACGAGCTGCGCTCGATCGGCGAGCCGCTGGGCGAAGGCTGCGTGTATGACAGCAACCGCTACACGATCTACGGCATGCTCCAGCGCCTGGGCTGCGAGATCATCGACATGGGCGTCGTGCGCGACAGCCGAGAAGCGCTGGAAGACGCGCTGCGCACCGCCTGCGAAAATGCCGACGCGATCATCACGTCGGGCGGCGTTTCGGTCGGCGCAGCCGACTACACCAAACATGTGATGGCGCAGCTGGGCGACGTGACGTTCTGGAAAGTGGGCATGCGCCCGGGCCGCCCATTGGCATTCGGGCGCGTGGCATCGAACGGCCGCAGCGCCTTCCTGTTCGGCCTGCCGGGCAATCCGGTCGCGGTGATGGTGTCGTTCTACTTTTTCGCACGCGACGCACTGCTGCAGATGATGGGCGCCAACGCCCCACTCCCGCTGCTGCAGGCGCGCTCGTCCGAGGCAATCCGCAAAAAGCCAGGCCGCACCGAATACCAGCGCGGCATCGTCACGCGCGGCACCGACGGCGCCCCCGAAGTGCGCCTCACCGGCGCCCAAGGCTCCGGCATCCTGCGCTCAATGTCCGAAGCCAACTGCATGGTGGTACTGCACGACGAGCAAGGCAGCGTGGCTGCCGGTGAGATGGTCGACATCCTGCCCTTCGAAGGCCTGTTCTAAGCCCCAAACGCAGCGCCACACCTACCGCAACCATCAAATTCTTGCCCCCAGACCCTTACAAAACAATTAGGGTCAGAGTCGAATTGTTTGACAACTTTAGACAATTGCTCATTAATTCGACTCTGACCCTAATTAATTTTGGCCGTTTTGACGACCAAATTGAGTCATTCTGGAAATTGAGTTCCGACCGGAATCAAATTTGGCGTTTGGCGGCTAAAAACCCGCCAAAACAATTAGGGTCAGAGTCGAATTGTTTGACAACATTGGGGAATTGCCCATTAATTCTACTCTGACCCTGATTGTTTTTGTGGTCTCTGGGAAACTGTAGGGGTACCTTCAGTCTTCGCGTTCCAGGGCGTCAGAGCCCAGGAGTAATTGGGCAGCTTCGCTTGGGAGGGCTTCGACGGATTTGAGCTTGCGCGCCATCTGGCGGCTGCGTACTTCGGCGTTTTCGATGTTTTTGGCAGCGCGTTCCAGTGTCGTTTTGGTGGCGGCCAGCACGTCGCCGAATTTGGTGAATTCGGTTTTGACTGCGCCCAGCACCTGCCACACTTCGGATGAGCGCTTTTCCAGCGCCAAGGTGCGGAAACCCATTTGCAGGCTGTTGAGCAAGGCGCTCAGAGTCGACGGGCCGGCGATCGTCACGCGCAGCGTGCGCTGCAGGTCGTCGGCCAGGCCCGGGCGGCGCATTACTTCGGCGTACAGGCCTTCCGTTGGCAGGAACAGGATCGCGAAATCCGTCGTCTGTGGCGGCGAGACGTATTTGTCGCAGATCGTTTGCGCCTCGCGCCGCACTGCCCGTTCCAGTTCGGCGCCGGCGCGGATGACGCCTTCGGCGTCCGCAATGTCGGCCGCGGCCTGCAGGCGCTCGTACTGCTCCTTCGGGAACTTGGCGTCGATCGGCAGCCACAACGGCGCGCCGCCGTCGACGGTGCCCGGCAGCTTGATCGCGAACTCCACCCGCGCGTTCGAGCCCGCCACCGTCTCGACGTTCTTCGCATACTGCTCGACCGTCAACACCTGCTCCAGCAGCATCTCCAGCTGCACCTCGCCCCACGTGCCGCGCGTCTTCACGTTCGTGAGCACGCGTTTGAGGTCACCCACGCCGATGGCCAGCTGCTGCATCTCGCCCAGCCCGTGGTGGACTTTTTCCAGCCGCTCCGACACCTGACGGAACGATTCCGTCAGCCGCGTTTCCAGCGTCGCGTGCAGCTTTTCGTCGACCGTCTGACGCATCTCTTCGAGGCGCTTGCCATTGTCCGCCTGCAGGTCGCGGATCTTGGATTCCAGCGTGTTACGCACTTCGAGCATGCGCTGGGCGTTCGATTCGGTCAGGTTGCCCAGCGTTTGCTGCAGCGTGTCGGCAAAACGCTTGAGCGCGCGCGCCTGCTCTTCGCGTCCGCTGCTCGATTGCAGCTGCATCTGCTGACGCATGCTGTCAAATTGCTGGACCGAGGCGTTGTGGTACTGGGCCAGGTGGCCGGCGGTTTCCTGGCGCGTCGATTGCGCGCTGGCCTGCAATTCCTGGCGCAGCTCGCGCTCGAGCCGTTCGATGTGCGCGCCGTTGCCATCGCCGCTGCCGCGCAGACGCAGCAAGACCAGCACCAGCAACGCGATGATGAGCACGAGGCCCACCAGGATCAGGATTTCTGCTGTCGTCATCGTCTCAATCGGCCTTGTTACGCATCCAGTCGGCGGTCTCGAAGAAAGACGTCAGCAGGCGCACCCGCAGCGCCTCGTCATAGCCCAGATCTTCCATCGCCCATGCCATCGCGCGCAGCCACGCGTCGCGCTCCTTGGTACCGATCGCATACGGCAGGTGGCGCGCGCGCAGGCGCGGATGGCCGTAGCGTTCGATATACAGGTCCGGACCGCCCATCCACCCGGACAAGAACATGAACAGCTTGTCGCGCGAGCTGTCATTGGGCACCGGGTGCATCAGGTGGATGTTGGCGAACTCCGACTCCAGCTGCATCAGGTCATAGAAACGATCGACCAGCGCGCGCAGGCGCTCGGCGCCGCCCATGATCTCGTACAGCGTTGGCGTGTCGGCTTGCGTATCGTGCATGCTTACGCCTCCCGCAACGTCTGCAGCGGTGGCTGACGCAGCACACCGCGCAGGCCGAACCAGCCGCCGACGATCGCGCACAGGATGCCCACCACCAGGCCAGCGAGCCACACGCCCGGCGCGAACGTCCATGGGAACTTGAATTGGTACGTCGCCAGCGCCCAGCCCAGCGCCGCGGCGCCCGTCGCAGCGAGCAGGCCCGACAACCCGCCCACCAGCACGAACTCGATCCGCTGCGCCCGCGCCAGTTGCTGGCGCGTCGCGCCCAGCGCCCGCAGCAGGCCGCCTTCACGCGTGCGCTCGGAGGTCGAACCCATCAACGCTGCATATAGCACCAGCACGCCGGAGGCCAGCGTGAACAGGAACAGGAACTCGACCGCGACCACCACCTGGTCCAGCACATCCTGCAACTGGCGGATGATGCCCGAGACATCGACCACGGTCAGGTTCGGATACGCGCGCGTGAGTGCATTGCCCAGGTTCGCGCCCTCGGCCGGCACGTGGAATGCCGTCATGTAGGTGGTCGGTGCATTGGCCATCGCGGCCGGATTGATGATGACGAAGAAGTTGGCGCGCATCGAGCCCCATTCGAGCTTGCGCACGCTGGTGATCTTCGCGTCCACCATCAGGCCCGCCATATCGAAGCGCAGGCTGTCGCCCAGCTTCAGGCCAAGGCGGTCCATGATGCTTTTCTCGACCGACGCTTCGGCCAGGCCGGTTGCATCCCTGAACCACGCGCCTTCGACGACCTCGTTCCCCTCCGGCAGCGCATTCGTCGTCGACAGGTTGAATTCGCGGTTGACCAGGCGGCGTGCTTCGCCATCGGCGAAGGTGTCGCTCTTGATGGCAGCGCCGTTGATCGCCGTGAGACGACCGCGAATCATCGGGAACAGCACCGGCTCCTTCACGTTGGCCGCCACCAGTTGGCCTTCGACGCCCTTGGTCTGCTCAGGCAGGATGTTGATCACGAAGCGGTTTGGCGCATCGGCCGGCGTGGCCGACTGCCAGGCGGCCATCAGGTCGCCCCGCACGACGGTCAAGAGCAGCAGCGCCATCAGGCCCAGCGACAGCGAGACCACCTGCACGACCGTGGCACCGGGCCGGCGCTGCAGCGACGTGACGGCAAAGCGCCAGGCCTGCTGCGGGAACAGGTTACGCATGCGGCGCAGCAGTTTGAGGCCCAGCCAGGCCACGAGCGCAAACACCGCGAAGCCGCCAAGGAAGCCGCCGGCCGTGATCAGCGCCAGCGTCAGGTCGCCCGCCTGCCAGTAGAGCAGCAGGACGAACGCACCCACGCCCAGGCCATAGGTCGCCAAAGCGGCCGGTTGCGGCGCGCCGGCTTCGCGCCGGATCACGCGGTTGTGCGGCACATTGCGCAATTGCAGAATCGGCGGCAGCGCAAAGCCCACCAGCAGCAGCATGCCGGTGGCCACGCCCTGCAGCGCCGGCAGGATCGAGACCGGCGGCAGTTCGGTGCGGATCAGCGATGCGATCAGTTCGAGCAGCACGAAATGCGCGCCAAAACCCACCAGCACGCCGAGCACGCTGCCCAGCAAGCCGACGAGGGCGAATTCGGTCACATACATGACGGTAACCTGGTTCTGGGTCAGGCCCAGACAGCGCAGCATCGCGCAGGCATCCAGGTGGCGGCTCATGAAGCGCCGCGCCGCCATCGCCACGGCCACCGCTGCCAGCATTGCCGACAGCAGGCCCACGAGCGACAGGAACAAGCCCGCGCGATCAAGCGTCGCGCGCATTTCAGGGCGCCCGTTCTCGAGCGTCTCGATGCGCACGCCTTTCAGGTTGCCGTCGTTGATCTGCGCACGCAGCCAGGTTTCATAAGCCTTGATGGCCGTCAGGTCGTTGCGGTCGGTCGAGGCAATCTGCAGCCGGAAGTCCACGCGCGCGAAATCGTCCACCAGGCCCGTGGCCTTCAGATCGGCCATCGACAGCATCACGCGCGGCGCGAAGTTCGCGAACGACGCGCCTTTATCGGGCTCGGTGGCGATCAGCTGCGTGATGCGCAACTGGCTGTTGCCCAGCGTGAGCATGCCGCCCACCTGCGTTGACAACGGCGCGAGCAGGCCCGGGTCGACCCACACGGTGCCCGGCGCCGGCACGGCGCGCGTCGGTTCGCCCTGCGCGCCACTGGCCGCGACCGGGTCGGTCGTGATCTTCATCTGGCCACGCAGCGGATAGCCTGTTGATACCGCCTTGATCGACGAGAGCTGTGCCAGCGAGTCATCGCCCTCGCCTGCCTGCGCCATGCTCGGGAAGGTCACGGTGTCGGCCAGCATCAGGCCGCGCCGCGCGGCTTCATCGCGCCAGGCCTGGGGCACCGGGTCATCGGTCTTGACCAGCAGGTCGGCGCCCAGCAGCTGGTGCGCGTCGCGGTCCATGCCGGCGCGCATGCGGTCAGTGAAGAAGCCGACCGACGTGAGCGCCGCCACGGCGACGATGAGCGCCACCAGCAGGAAGCGCAGTTCACCGGCGCGCCAGTCGCGCGCCGTCATGCGAAGTGCCTGGACGAACATGGCGTCGCTCCGTGGTTAAGGTCAGGCGTTGGCGAAGAAGTCGTCGACTTCGGCCAAGAAGGCGCGCTTGCGCTCCGGGTCGATGAAGGCGGCCTGGAAGCTGTTGCGCGCCAGTTGCCGCGCATGCGTCGCATCCAGCGGCAAAGCGTCGAAGGCAGCGAAGTAGTTCTCGTTGACGTAGCCGCCGAAGTAGGCCGGATCGTCCGAGTTGACCGTGACGGCCAGGCCGGCGTCGAGCAAGGTGCGCAGATTGTGCGAGCCCATGACGTCGAACACGCGCAGCTTGATGTTCGACAGCGGGCACACGGTCAGCGCCATCTGCTCGCGCACCAGGCGCTCGACCAGCGCCGGGCTTTCCAGGCTGCGCACGCCGTGGTCGATGCGCTCGACCTTGAGCACGTCGAGCGCGCTTTCGATATAGGCCGGCGGGCCTTCTTCGCCCGCATGTGCGACCAGGCGCAGGCCCAGGTTGCGGGCGCGCTCGAACACGCGCGCGAACTTCTCGGGCGGGTGACCGACTTCGGATGAATCCAGACCCACGCCGATGAACTTGTCGCGGTACGGCAGCGACTCGTCCAGCGTGGCGATCGCATCGTCTTCCGACAGGTGGCGCAGGAAGCACATGATCAATTCGGCGCTCAGCGGCGCATCCTGGCAGGCGCGCCAGATGCCGTTGATGACGGTCTCGAACGGCACACCGCGCGCGGTGTGCGTCTGCGGGTCGAAGAAGATTTCGGTATGGCGGACATTGTCGGCATGCGCACGCGCCAGGTAGGCGGCGGTCATGTCATAAAAGTCCTGCTCGGTCAGCAACACGCTGGCGCCTGCGTAATAAATGTCGAGGAACGATTGCAGATCGCTGAAAGCGTAGGCGTCGCGCAACGCTTCGACCGAGGCGTAGGCCAGCTGGACGTTATTTCTTTGTGCCAGAGCAAAAATCAGTTCTGGCTCGAGCGAGCCCTCGATATGGATGTGCAGTTCAGCCTTGGGCATGTTCTGCAGCAGGGTGCGCAAGCGATCGTCTAGCATGGTGTTCTCCAACAGGTGTTCAGTGAATAAGGTCGCGTTGAGGCGACCGGCAAGTGTAACGCATGCATGCGATCGGCTCATGCCATAGCGAAAAAGCGTGGGTTCATCGTTTGGGCGACGCACGATTCGCGTGCGTAGCCTGTTGTACAGTCGGTGAAAACTCGATACGCTTTGCATGAACCTGGATGTGGTTCAAACCGTGTTCATGCACCTTCCGCACGCATGCGCCACGCAGGTCAAAATCCGACTTTCTGTTGTTGAATCAAGCACTTGTTACAGGTTCATTATGTCGTGCAACAGGACTTTGACTTCGGAAACTATTAGGCACATAATAAATTTCAGTAACGCAAAAGGACGCTCTCCGCACTGCAGTCTGTTCGATATGTTCGGATCGACAACAAGCAATCGCACGCGCATCTTCCACGACGCCGACCACACTGGCGCCGCACGTGACGAACGAACAAGGAGTACGCCGAAATAACCGGGGCCCCGGGCAGCGCCATGCGCTGTTGTGACAGTGATTCGTTGTTGGCACATTAAAGGAACTTCAATGAGCATCTTTGAAAACTACACGGCCCGCTATGAGCGTACTCGGGAAGAGGAATACTCGATGACCGAGTTCCTGCAGATGTGCAAGCGCGACCCGCTGACCTATGCCAGCGCACCGGAGCGCATGCTCGCTGCCATTGGCGAACCCACCTTGGTCGACACCCGCCTCGATTCGCGCCTGTCGCGCATTTTCGCCAACAAGGTCATCAAGATCTATCCGGCGTTTCGCGAGTTTTATGGCATGGAAGAAGTGATCGAGCAGGTCGTCTCGTATTTCCGCCACGCGGCGCAAGGCCTGGAGGAGCGCAAGCAGATCCTGTATCTATTGGGCCCAGTGGGCGGCGGCAAGTCGTCGATTGCCGAAAAACTCAAGAGCCTGATGGAGCTGGTGCCCTTTTATGCGATCAAGGGCTCGCCCGTCAACGAGTCGCCGCTGGGCTTGTTCAGCGAAGACGAAGACGGCCAGATCCTCGAAGAAGATTACGGCATCTCCCGCCGTTATCTGCGCGCGGTGCCCAGTCCCTGGGCCGTCAAGCGCCTGCATGAATTCGGCGGCGACATCAACAGGTTCCGCGTCGTGCGGCGCTACCCGTCGATCCTCAAGCAGATCGCCATTTCCAAGACCGAGCCGGGCGATGAAAACAACCAGGATATCTCGTCCCTCGTCGGCAAGGTGGACATCCGCAAGCTCGAGGATTTCTCGCAGGACGATCCGGACGCCTACAGCTATTCGGGTGGCCTGTGCCTGGCCAACCAGGGTCTGATGGAATTCGTCGAAATGTTCAAGGCGCCGATCAAGGTGCTGCACCCGCTGCTCACGGCCACGCAGGAAGGCAATTACAAGGGCACTGAGGGGTTCGGCGCGATCCCGTTCGACGGCATCGTGCTGGCCCACTCGAATGAATCCGAATGGAAGACCTTCCGCAACAACCGCAATAACGAGGCCTTCCTCGACCGCATCTACATCGTCAAGGTGCCGTACTGCCTGCGCGTGTCGGACGAAGTCAAAATCTACGACAAGCTGCTGCGCAATTCGTCGCTCGACAAGGCGCCCTGCGCCCCGGGCACGCTGCGCATGATGTCGCAATTTGCCGTGCTGTCGCGCCTGAAGGATCCGGACAATTCCAGCATCTATTCCAAGATGCTGGTGTACGACGGCGACAACCTGAAAGACACCGATCCCAAAGCCAAGTCGCTGCACGAATATGCCGATTACGCCGGCGTGGACGAAGGCATGAACGGCTTGTCGACCCGCTTTGCTTTCAAGATTCTGTCGAAGGTGTTCAACTTCGACAATACCGAAGTGGCGGCCAATCCGGTGCACCTGCTGTACGTGCTCGAGCAGCAGATCGAGCGCGAGCAATTCCCGCCCGAGACCGAGCAGCGCTACCTGTCGTATATCAAGGAACACCTGGCGCAGCGCTACGTCGACTTCATCGGCAAAGAGATCCAGACGGCCTATCTGGAAAGCTATTCCGAGTATGGGCAGAACATCTTCGACCGCTACGTCACGTTCGCCGACTTCTGGATCCAGGACCAGGAATTTCGCGATCCCGATACCGGCGAGAGTTTCGATCGCGAGTCGCTCAACGCCGAACTGGAGAAGATCGAAAAGCCGGCCGGGATTTCGAATCCGAAGGATTTCCGCAACGAGATCGTCAACTTCAGTCTGCGTGCGCGCGCCACCAATGCCGGCAAGAATCCGGCCTGGACCAGTTATGAAAAGTTCCGCAGCGTGATCGAGAAAAAAATGTTCTCGAATACCGAGGAACTCCTGCCGGTGATTTCGTTCAATGCGAAGGCGAATACCGAGGATGCGAACAAGCACGCCGACTTCGTGGCGCGCATGGTCGAGAAAGGCTACACGCCGAAGCAGGTGCGGCTGCTGTGTGAATGGTATCTACGGGTGCGCAAATCATCGTAAGCAACGGCGCCTAAACAACAGCGCCTAAGCAATCGCGTTGCCGGCTGGCCGCAGGCCGTCAGTCGGCGCCGTTCCACGCTGTGCGTGCGGCGTACGCGCGTTCGCGTGGCGTATTAAGATAAGGGTGCTGCCGTTGTAATGGCGGCGCCACAGCGCCACACCAGCGTGTCATCGACGCCGGATCCGCGCTTACATTGAGCAGGAGGCCTGTTTTGACTTACCTCATCGACCGTCGCTTGCAGGGCAAGAACAAGTCTGCGGTCAACCGCGAACGCTTTCTGCGCCGCTACAAGGCGCAGATCAAGGATGCCGTTGGCCGCGCCATCAAGGGCCGCTCGATCACCGACATCGAAAACGGCGAAAAGGTCACCATCCCCGTCAAGGACGTGAACGAGCCGCACTTCGGCCACGCCCATGGCGGCGTCTGGGAAACCGTCAACCCCGGTAACACCGAATACCAAAAGGGCGACCAGTTCAGCCGCCCCCGCGGCGGTGGCGCCGGCGCTGGCCGCGGCCGCGCCGGCAACAGCGACCAGACCGTCGAAGACGATTTCATCTTCGAACTGTCGCGCGAAGAATTCATGAATTATTTCTTCGAAGACCTCGAGCTGCCAAACATGGTCAAGACGCAATTGACCCAGACCATTGAATACAAGAACCAGCGCGCTGGCTACAACGTTTCGGGCACGCCGTCGAACATCCATGTGCTGCGCTCGCTGCGCGGCGCACTGGGCCGGCGCATCGCCGTGGGCGGCCCGGCGCGGCGTCAGTTGGCGCAAGCCCAGGAACAATTGCAGGCGTTGTTCGACGAAGGCGCACCGGGCGACGACCAGGGCGTCATCGACCTGAAAGACCACATCCACCACCTGCGCATCCGGCTCAATGCGATTCCGTTCATCGACCCGTTCGACCTGCGCTATGCCAACCGGATCAAGGTGCCCAAACCAAGCACGCAGGCAGTGATGTTCTGCATCATGGACGTGTCGGGCTCAATGGACGAAACGCGCAAGGACACGGCCAAGCGTTTTTTCATCCTGCTGTATCTGTTCCTGAAACGCGTGTACGAGAAGATCGATGTGGTCTTCATCCGCCACCACACCGCCGCGGCCGAGGTCGACGAGAATGAATTCTTCCATTCGCGCGAGTCGGGCGGCACCGTTGTCTCGTCCGCCCTGCATCTGCTGCAAAAAGTCCTCAGCGAACGCTATGGCAGTGCTGACTGGAATGCCTACGTGGCACAAGCCTCCGATGGCGACAACTGGGACAACGATTCGGTGCTGTGCAAACAGATTCTGTCCAATGGGATCATGCCGCGCGTTCAGTACTACACGTATGTCGAAATCACGGATGGCCCACCACAGAATTTGTGGGAACAATACTGCGACGTCGCCAGCCAGCACCGCAATTTCGCGATGCAAAAGATCGTGACCCCGGCCGATATCTATCCCGTGTTCCGGGAACTATTCAAGAAGCAGGCCAAGTAGCCGCGCCAACAGCCGAACCAGCCAACCGCAGCGAGGTGCACCATGCCAAGAGATCCGGACAACCCGCGCGCCCTGCCCGAGCAGTCGGAATGGACCTTCGACCTGATCGAGCAAGCGCACGAAGAAATCAGGCGCGTGGCACAACGCTACGGCCTCGACACCTATCCGAACCAGCTCGAGATCATCACCGCCGAGCAAATGATGGATGCCTACACCTCAGTCGGCATGCCGGTGTCTTACAACCACTGGTCCTTCGGCAAGCATTTCCTGAGCACCGAGAAAAGCTACCGCCGCGGGCAAATGGGCCTGGCGTATGAAATCGTCATCAATTCCAATCCCTGCATCGCGTACCTGATGGAAGAAAACAGCCTGACGATGCAGGCGCTGGTGATCGCCCACGCGGCCTATGGCCACAACTCCTTCTTCAAGGGTAATTACCTGTTCCGAAGCTGGACCGATGCCGACGCCATCGTTGACTATATGGTGTTCGCCAAGAACTACATCGCCGAATGCGAGCAGCGACATGGCATCGATGCAGTAGAAGACGTGCTCGACTCTTGCCACGCTCTGCAGAACCATGGCGTGGACCGCTACAAACGCCCGGCCAAGCTGTCGGTGGCGCAAGAAGCAGCGCGCACCAAGGAGCGCGAAGACTATGCGCAGTCGCAGGTGAACGCCATCTGGCGCACGCTGCCGCTGCGTGAAGAGCAGGTACTCAGCGCCGCGCCAGTGCGCTTTCCGCCCGAGCCCGAAGAAAACCTGCTCTACTTCATCGAAAAGTATGCCCCACTGCTCGAGCCATGGCAGCGCGAACTGGTGCGCATCACGCGCAAGATCTCGCAATACTTTTATCCGCAGCGCCAGACCCAGGTGATGAACGAAGGCTGGGCCACCTTCTGGCATTACACGATTTTGCAGGATCTGTATCAGGAAGGCATCGTCGGTGATGGCTTCATGCTCGAATTTTTGCAAAGCCACACCAACGTCGTCTACCAGCCACCGGCCAACAGTCCGTATTACAGCGGGATCAACCCGTATGCGCTCGGCTTCGCGATGATGAGCGACATCCGCCGCATCTGCGAACACCCGACCGACGAAGACCGTACCTGGTTCCCCGATATCGCCGGCAGCGACTGGCGCAAGACGCTGGACTTTGCGATGCGTAATTTCAAGGACGAGAGTTTCATTGCCCAGTACCTGTCGCCAAAGCTGATCCGCGAATTTCACTTCTTTGCCGTGCTCGACGACGATCGCAGCGACAAGTTGTCGATCTCGGCCATTCACGATGAAGCGGGGTACCGTTACGTGCGGCACAAGCTGGCCGAACAATACAACCTGGGTAGCCGCGAGCCCAATATCCAGGTGTGGCAAGTCAATACACGCGACGACCGCGCGCTGACCCTGCGTCATACGCAGTTCAACCGCCGCCCACTGAACCAGCAAGCACAAGAGGTCCTCAAGCACGTCGCGCGCCTGTGGGGCTTTGACGTGCGCCTTGAGACGGCCGATCCCAACGGCCATGTTGTCAGCTTCATCGAGTGCCGACGCGAAAAGCGCACGCGCTGACGGTAACCTGGGCAGCCACGCCGTCCAAATGCCCGCGCGCCGACTGTAGGGTGGACGGCTGCGCCGTCCTCGCGTTCAACTGCACCGGCTGTATTAGTCTGCCATGGATCGTTGAACGCGTGGATGGGAAACCCGTCCACCCTACTGCTCGGGTTCATTGAGCCTGCCCGCGCGTCTGTGTTGACGATCGATCCTCCCGCGGCCCCCCCATTTTCAACCCCTTTCACCTGCAAACACCACGCGTGCGTACCACTACGTACGTGGTCGCGTTCTCTTGGTATCGCCAATAAACCGATTTCATGGTATGTTGCCGTCATCACATGTTGGCGCTGTCACATCCACGTCATGGCAATATGGTGGTGAAGTACCTAGCAAAACTAAGTAATATAGTTTGGCGAAGCAGGTGTGGGGCCTCGCAGCTTTCATTCCTGTCAAGTTGACGTGATTGTTGGGCGCACGGTTGAGTTATCTCAATGGTGACAAGTCGTATAACTTCTATCTATAGCTTGTCATGGCAGGCGCCTGTTCCAGGCGCTTTGCTTGCCGATGCCAGACAGGGGAATGGCGATAGTTCGACGAAAAGCCCATGCCTAGTCATAGGAAATTTGCCATACAACGTAATAAACGACAATAATTTGGCAAAAGCAGCCTGAGCATTGATCTTCCACGTGACGAGGAGAATCCATTAACAAATTAGACAATTTTCGGACTGCCAAACCCCGACGTGCGGCCCATCCGTTCTTGTATAGATGAGCTGCTTTGCCTGCTTTTACAAGCAGTTAGCGGTCCTTTCGCTGCTGTAAAAATGTATGTGCAAAAAAGAATTCGTAGGTATAATTCCTCGAATGTCCCGGATGCGGCTCTAGGTTTCCGTCGTATTTAGTGGGTTTGGTAGCAACAAAAAAGAGTTGGCATTGGAGAAATATGGCATGAATTTTTCGAACGAAAAGCAACCCGGGAAAAATTTCACAGGATTGATCGTCGTGATCATCTTCCACATCCTTGTGGGTTGGGCTCTCGTGGCCGGCCTGGGTACCCGGATCGTCAGCACGGTGACCGAAGCTGTGGAAACCAAGCTGATTGAAGAAGTGGCGCCACCGCCACCACCGGAAACCCCGCCACCGCCGCCACCGCCGGAAATGAAGGCTCCACCGCCTCCATTCATCCCGCCGGTTGAAGTGCAGGTGCAGCAGCCGCCACCGCCGCAGAACGTGATCGCCGCAGCGACGCAGACACCGCCACCGACCACGTCGCTGGCACCGCCTGCACCACCGGCACCGTCCGCGCCGCCAGCACCACCGGCACCGCGTGGCGTCAGCCGCAGCGAGGCAGTAGCAGACTTTAATACTTGCGCACGTCCGGAATATCCGCGTTCGTCGCAACGCAATGAAGAAACGGGTACCACGACCCTGCAGTTCCTGATTGGTGTCGATGGTCGCGTGTTGGAAGCCAAGCTGGCGAAGTCAAGTGGCTTCCGAGACTTGGACCGGGCCGCGCAATCGGCTCTGAGCAAATGCCGATTCAAGCCAGCCATGATCGATGGCAAGCCGGAACAGGCGTGGACAGCGGTGCAGTACGTCTGGACGCTGGAATAAAACCGGGACAAAACACCGTCTCAAACTTTGATTGTCGTTGTCGTAAGTTCAGCGAACTGTCTATTTAAATATTTTGGAGGAAGCATGTTTAAGAATACCCGTTTGTCCGCTTTCCTGGCGGCTGTCCTGTTGTCGGTAACCGCAGCATCGGCGCTGGTGTCGGCACCAGCCTTCGCTCAAGCAACCCCAGCAACCGACGCAGCTGCACCAGCGACGACCGACGCAGCTGCACCAGCTGTCGATCCAGCTGCTGCTCCTGCTGCTGACGCTGCTGCTGCTGCACCGGCCGATGCCGGCGCGCCAGCTGCTGCGCCAGGCACCGAAAAAAGCGAAGAAGTCTACAACCCGTACGGCCTGCAAGCCATGTGGGAACACGGCGACTTCGTCAACAAGGGCACCCTGATCATTCTGTCGCTGATGTCGATGGGTTCGTGGTACATCATCATCACCAAGCTGATCGATCAGCAAAAAGTGATGAACCAGGCTAAAGACATGAAAGCCAAGTTCTGGAAAGCACCGTCGATCGTCGCTGGTTCGGCTACGCTGAAAGAAGGTTCGCCATTCCGCTTCATCGCTGAAACCGGTACCAAGGCTACCCAGCACCACGACGGCGCCCTGCTCGAGCAGATCGACCTGTCGACGTGGGTTACCATGCAGATCCAGCGCGCTGTTGACCGTGTTCAGTCGCGTCTGCAAGATGGCCTGTCGTTCCTGGCAACCGTTGGTTCGACCTCGCCGTTCATCGGTCTGT
This sequence comes from Oxalobacteraceae sp. CFBP 13730, assembly GCA_014841835.1. GTDB lineage: Bacteria > Pseudomonadota > Gammaproteobacteria > Burkholderiales > Burkholderiaceae_D > Telluria. Next base: position 679,363 of record JACYUQ010000003.1, read on the forward strand.
TCGGTACCGTCTGGGGTATTTACAACGCACTGACCGCCATCGGCATGTCGGGTAACGCATCGATCGACAAGGTTGCAGGTCCAGTCGGTGAAGCACTGATCATGACCGCCTTCGGTCTGTTCGTTGCAGTTCCTGCCGTGCTGGGTTACAACTGGCTGGTTCGTCGTAACAAGACCGCGCTGGAAGACATCCGCTCGTTCTCGGCTGACGTGCACTCGGTACTGATCTCGGGCGCAATGTCGACCTCGAACGCAGCAATCAGCGCCAAGAAGATTGGATAAATTATGTCGATGAGTGTCGGATCCGATAACGGAGAAGATGAGCTGAATTCAGAGATCAACACGACGCCACTCGTTGACATCATGTTGGTTCTTCTGATCATCTTCCTGATCACGAGTCCGGTGGTTCTGAAGCTGCAAAAAGTTGCACTGCCTGCAGAAGAGAACCAGGTCACCCTGACCAAGCCGGAAGACATTAATATCACCGTCAATAAAGACGGCGAAATGTACTATAACCAGCTGCACCTCGCGAACACGGACGAACTGTTCAAGTTTCTCGCGGAGCAGTCGGTGAAGGTGCCGCAACCGGCAGTAAAAGTTCGTGGCGACCAGGAAGCACGCTACGAAGCAATCGGTCGGGTCATCTACACGGCACAACGTGCTGGGGTGCAGAAGGTTGGCTTCGTGATCGAGCCACCGGGCTGATAGCCCTGCACGCGGCGTCAGGCTCATCGAGCCGGGCGCCGCGCCCTTCTCCCGACATTTGAAAAGGAAACACCATGAGTATGAGCGTAGGTTCGAGCTCCGCTAAGGATGCTGATCCGGAACCGATGATGGAAATGAACATGACGCCGTTGATCGACGTCCTGCTCGTTCTGATCATTATGCTGATCATCACGATTCCGAAGCAGAACCACTCGGTCAATCTGAACATGCCGACGGGTACCCCGCCACCGCTGACGGATGTCAAGCCGGTCGTGGTCACCATCGACGTGGACTTTGACGGCACCATCCTCTGGGATGGCGAAGTGATTCCGGATCGTGCAGCCCTCGAAGCCAAAATGAATGCAGTCGCAGCGATGGCTGACCAGCCTGAAGTGCACCTGCGTCCGAATAAGCTGGTAGAGTATAAAGTTGTAGCCGGCGTGATGGCATCTGCCCAGCGCATCGGCGTCACCAAAATCGGCATGGTCGGTAACGAGCAATTCCAGTAATCGTTCCATGTTTTGACCAACACGGCAGGGCTACCCCCTGCCGTGTCCATTTTGAAATAAGGATTTTTCAGATGATCAAGTTCCGTCTCGCTCACCTCAGTATCGCGATGGCCGCACTCGGCTTCGTTGCCGCCACTCCGGTGATCGGCCTGTCCTCCGCTGTCGCTGCAGAAGCACTGCGTGCGGAGATCGGCAAACCACTGCAGCAAGCCCAGGCACAAATGAAACAGGGCAAGCACAAGGATGCACTGGCGACCCTGCGTGGACTGGACAAAGTAGGCAACAAGACCGCCAACGAGACTTACACGATCGAGCGCGTTCGCGCTGCGGCAGCCTCGTCGGCCGGTGACTTTGACACCGCCGCCAAATCGTTCGAAGCATTACTTGATTCGGGCAAGCTGAGCGCCTCCGAGCGTTCGCAGTTCTCGGAAGGCCTGGTCGGCATCTATATGCGCGCCGGCGATCTGAACAAAGCCAACAGCACGATCCAGTCCCTGCTCAAGCAGAAAGACGATCCGAAGCTGCGCGCCTACCTGCTGCAGAACTACTACAAGCAAGGCAACACTGCCGCGCTCGAGCAAGAACTGCGCACCATCGAAAAAAGTGGCCGCCTGAGCGAAGATCAGCTCGGCATGCTGGCCAATATCCAGCTCAAGAAAAACGATACGGCCGGCTATGTCCGCACCATCGAGAAGCTGGCAGCAAGCTATCCAAAAGCCCAGTACTGGACCGACCTGCTGAACCGTGTGCAGCGTCAGCCAGGCTATTCGCAGCGTCTGAACATCGACGTCTACCGCCTGAAACTGGCCAACAACCTGCTCAAGAAGCCGAGCGAGTTCATGGAAATGGCCCAGCTGGTCCTGCAGGCGAAAGCCCCTGCTGAAGCGCTCAAGATCATCGACCGCGGCTACAAGGCTGGCGCACTGGGTACGGGCACCGATGCCGCGCGCCACCAGCGCCTGAAGGAACTGGCCGAGAAAAACCTGGCCGAGCAAAACAAGAACTTTGCTGCGCTCGAAGCCGAGTACACCGCCGCCAAAGACGGCGACCAGATGGTTGGTCTCGGTTACGCGATGGTGCAGGCTGGTCAGGCCGACAAGGGCCTGAAAATGATGGAAGCGGCGATCAAGGCCGGCGGCCTGCGCAATGCCGAGGAAGCCAAGCTTCGCCTGGGCGAAGCCTACGCTGTGGCCGGCAAGAAGTCGCAAGCTCTTGCCGCATTCAAGGAAGTTGGCGGCAAGGACGGCACGGCCGAACTGGCACGCTACTGGATCCTGGCAGTCAACCACCCACTGTCGTAATTGGTTAGAAAGCGCTAGGGTGGACGGGTTCCCCGTCCACGCGTTCAACGTAACGTCGCATAGCATGAGCGAGGTTGGTTTGAACGGATGGACGGCATAGCCGTTCACCCTACGTTGCAATTGGCCAGAACGCCGCCCTTGGGCGGCGTTTTTATTTGGTCAGCGTCCGCAGACCGTGGCATGCACCTTCAGCGGGGAACCATTCCTCTTATGCAACGTCGGTTTGCCGCGCAGTTCCCGTATAATCAGGCTTTTGGCGCCGCATACCGACAGCATGGCGCGCAACCGGAACCAGACTTGATGAAGGTATTTCGCGGACTTCCCAACGACAGGGCGCGCGCACCATGCGCGCTCACGATCGGCAATTTCGACGGCGTCCATCGGGGCCATCAGGCCCTGCTGGCGCAAGTGCGCGGCGCCGCCGACCGGCTCGGGCTGGACGCGGCCGTGATGACGTTCGAGCCGCATCCCCGCGAATACTTTGCCCACAAACTGGGCGACCCGTCCAAGGCACCGGCGCGCGTGGCCAATCTGCGCGACAAGCTCGAAGACCTGGACCAGGCCGGCATCGACCGCGTCATTGTCGAACATTTCAATGAACAGTTTGCCGCCATGTCGCCGCAGGATTTCGTCCAGCGCGTGCTGGTCGACGGCCTGCACGTCAAGTGGCTGATGGTGGGCGACGACTTCTGCTTCGGCGCGCGCCGCGCCGGCAACATCGCGATGCTGACTGAAGCCGGCCGCGAACACGGTTTCGAAGTCCACACGCTGGGCACCGTGATGCATGGCGCCGTACGCATTTCGTCGTCGGCCGTGCGCGCGGCGCTGGCCGATGGCGACTTTTGCGCCACCAGCCGGCTGCTCGGCCATCCCTACGCGATGTCGGGCCATGTCATCCATGGCGCCAAGCTCGGCCGCACGCTGGGCTTCCCGACCTTGAATCTGCGCGTCACGCACCGCCCTGCCCTGTCCGGCATTTTTGTCGTGCAGGTGCACGGTCTGGCCGACCATCCGCTGCCGGCCGTGGCCAGCCTGGGCGTGCGCCCCACCGTCGAAGACGCCGGCCGCACCTTGCTTGAAGTCCATGTATTCGACTATGCCGGCCAGTGTTACGGCAAGCTGGTGCGCGTGGAGTTTCTGGCCAAGTTGCGCGACGAGGAAAAATACGCCGACCTGGCCCTGCTCACCGCCGCGATCGACAACGACGCGCTGCAGGCGCGCGCGTTCTTCGACCGGCGTAATGGCGCGCTGAACGCGACCGACCGAATTTGAGTGCGCTTCCCGGCCAGTCGACGATTGGCAGGAAGCGCCTCCCCCTGTTTGCCAGACCCCATTCGACGCGGCGCACGGCGCCGTGCACACGAACACCCAACAAAAGAACCTTATGTCCGATACCAAACAGCACAACCCTGCCAAGGGCGGGAAAAAGCCCGAGAGCAAATACCCGGTCAATATGACCGACACCCCGTTCCCGATGCGCGGCGACCTCGCCAAGCGCGAGCCGGGCTGGGTCAAGCAGTGGCAGGACAAGAAAATCTACGAGCGCGTGCGCAAGGCAGCCAAGGGCCGTCCAACCTTCATCCTGCACGACGGGCCACCGTATGCAAATGGCGATATCCACCTGGGCCACGCCGTCAACAAGATCCTGAAAGACATGGTGTTGAAGTCGCGCACCATCGCCGGCTTCGACGCGCCGTACGTGCCGGGCTGGGATTGCCACGGCATGCCGATCGAGATCCAGATCGAAAAACTGTATGGCAAGAACCTGCCGACAGCCGAGGTGCTGCAAAAGGCCCGCGCCTACGCGCTCGAGCAGATCGATCGCCAGCGCGCCGGCTTCATCCGCCTTGGTGTGCTCGGCGAATGGGACAACCCGTACATGACCATGGCCTACAGCAATGAGGCCGACGAGCTGCGCGCGCTCGGCACGCTGCTCGAAAAAGGGTATGTCTACCGTGGCCTGAAACCCGTGAACTGGTGCTTCGATTGCGGTTCGGCGCTGGCCGAAGCCGAAGTCGAATACCAGGACAAGCGCGACCCGGCGATCGACGTCGGCTTCCCGTTTGCCGAACCTGAAAAAATCGCCGCTGCCTTCGGCCTGGATAAACTTCCGGCTGGCGACGGTTTCATCGTCATCTGGACCACGACCCCCTGGACCATCCCGTCGAACCAGGCGCTCAACGCCGGTCCGGAAGTCCAGTATTCGCTGGTGCAGGCCGAGCGTGATGGCAAGCCGCTCCTGCTGATCCTGGGTTCCGAGCTGGTCGAGTCGTGCCTGACGCGCTACAAACTCGAAGGCACGGTCATCGCCACCACCGTCGGCGAAAAGCTGGCCGGCATCAATTTCAAGCACCCGCTGCATGCGCAGGACGCGTTCTACGACCGCTTGTCGCCCTTGTACCTGGCCGACTACGTCACGGTCGACAGCGGTACGGGTGTCGTGCACTCGGCGCCCGCCTACGGCCTGGAAGACTTCGTGTCGTGCAAGGCGCACGGCATGCAGGATGACGACATCCTCAAGCCGGTCATGGGCGATGGCCGCTTCGTCCCGACGCTGCCATTGTTTGGCGGCCTGACGATCTGGGAAGCGAGCAAACCGATCTGCGCCGCGCTGACCGAAGCCGGTGCGCTGTTCGAACTCAAGATGTTCGATCACAGCTACATGCACTGCTGGCGTCACAAGACGCCGATCATCTACCGCGCCACCAGCCAGTGGTTCGCCGGCATGGACCTCACGCCAAAGGATGGCGGCCCGACCCTGCGCCAGACCGCGCTGGCCGGCATCGCCAAGACCCAGTTCTTCCCGGACTGGGGCCAGGCGCGCCTGCACGGCATGATCGAAAACCGCCCGGACTGGACCCTGTCGCGCCAGCGCCAGTGGGGCGTGCCGATGGCCTTCTTCATCCATAAAGAGACCGGCACGCTGCACCCGCGCACGCCGGAGCTGCTGGAGCAAGTGGCCAAGCTGTTCGAAACTGGCGGCATCGACGCCTGGCATACGCTCGACCCGGTCACGCTGCTGGGCGACGACGCCGCGATCTATGAAAAGAACCGGGACACGCTGGACGTCTGGTTCGATTCGGGCGCGACCCACCAGACGGTGCTGCGCGGCTCGCACAAGGAGCAGCTGGGCTTCCCGGCCGACCTGTACCTGGAAGGCTCCGACCAGCACCGCGGCTGGTTCCACTCGTCGCTGCTGACGTCGTCGATGCTCAATGGCGAGCCGCCATACAAGGCGCTGCTCACGCACGGCTTCACGGTCGACGAGCATGGCAAGAAGATGTCGAAGTCGCTCGGCAACACGATGGCGCCGCAGAAAATCTCCGACACGCTCGGCGCCGACATCCTGCGCCTGTGGGTGGCTTCGACCGATTACACGGGCGAGCTGTCGATCGGCGAAGAGATCCTGAAGCGCGTGACCGAATCGTACCGCCGCATCCGCAACACGCTGCGCTTCCTGCTGGCCAACACGTCGGACTTCAACCCGGCGCAGCACGCGGTGCCGATGGGCGAGCTGCTCGAGATCGACCGCTATGCGATCGCCTCGATGGCCCAGTTGCAGAAGGACGTGGCGGCGCACTTCGAGCGCTACGAATTCCACCCGGTCGTCTCGCGCCTGCAGAACTACTGCTCGGAAGACCTGGGCGGCTTCTACCTGGATATCCTGAAGGACCGCCTGTACACGACCGGCATCGATTCGCCAGCACGCCGCTCGGCCCAGACCGCGCTGTGGCACATCGCGCATGCGCTGCTGCGCGTGATGTCGCCGGTGCTGTCGTTCACGGCCGAAGAAGCGTGGGCCGTGTTTGCGGACCAGGAAACGTTCAACGCGAGCGATGAAACCATCTTTACGCAGACACTGTGGACCTTCCCGGAGCTGCCGGATGGCGATGCGCTGCTGGCCAAATACGCCTTGCTGCGCCAGGTGCGCCTCGACGTAACCAAGCAACTGGAAGAAGTGCGCACCTCGGGCGCGATCGGTTCGTCGCTGCAGGCCGAACTGGCGATCAAGGCCTCGGGCGAGAAGTACCGCGCGCTGGCCAGCCTGGACGACGACCTGAAGTTCGTCTTCATCACGTCGCAGGCAAGCGTCACGGAAGTGGCAAGCGAGGCTGAAGAAGCCGTGGCCGTCGTGCCGTCAGACGCCGAGAAGTGCGAGCGCTGCTGGCACTATCGCCGCGACGTCGGCCACGACCCTGCGCATCCAACGCTGTGCGGCCGCTGCACAAGCAACCTGTTCGGCGCCGGCGAAGCGCGCCGCTTCGCATAAGTACCGGGTCCTGACACCATGGCAACCAAAAAGAAACCAGCGCCGTCCGGCGCCACCCTGATCAAGCGCAGCACGAACAAGAGCGTCGGCGCCAGCATGTTCCCCTGGATCGGGCTGTCCCTGATCATCGTCCTGCTCGACCAGGTCACCAAGCTCACCGTCGAGCGCACCTTTGCGTATGCCGAGACGGTGCCGATCACGGGCTTCTTCAACCTGATCAAGGTGTACAACCCGGGGGCAGCGTTCAGCTTCCTGGGCGACGCGAGCGGCTGGCAGCGCTGGCTGTTCCTGGGTATCGCCATTGGCGCCGTGGTGTTCTGCCTGTACATGATGAGCAAGAATGCGACGCAGCGCCTGTTCTGCTTCGCGCTCGCACTGATCATGGCGGGCGCAGTGGGCAACGGCATCGACCGCGTCGTGCACGGCCACGTGATCGACTTCCTCGATTTCTACTGGACCGGCATCGGCCACTTCCCGGCCTTCAATATCGCCGACATCGGCATCTCGGTCGGCGCCGTGCTGTTCGTGCTGGATGAATTCCGGCGCGTCAGCAAGTCGTGACGGGCCAGGGGAAATGAGCATGGACCTGAAAGGCAAACGCATCGTCCTGGGCCTGACTGGTGGTGTCGCCTGCTACAAGGCGGCCGAGCTGTGTCGCGCCCTGGTCAAGCACGGCGCCAGCGTGCAGGTCGTGATGACCGAGGCGGCGACGCATTTCATCGGCGCGGTCACCATGCAGGCCGTGTCGGGCAACCCGGTCTACCTGGACCAGTGGGATGCCCGCATGGCCAACAACATGGCCCACATCGACCTGACCCGGGGTGCCGATGCGATCCTGATCGCGCCCTGTTCCGCCGATTTCATCCGCAAGCTGGTGCACGGCGCGGCCGACGATCTGCTCTCGCTGCTGTGCGTGGCGCGCCCGCGTCACGTGCCGCTGCACGTGGCACCCGCGATGAACGTCGAGATGTGGGACAACCCGGCCACGCAGCGCAATGTGACGCAGCTGCGCGCTGACGGCATCTGCCTGTTCGGCCCGGGCCGCGGCGCGCAAGCCTGTGGCGAGACGGGCATGGGACGCATGCTCGAAGCGGACGAACTGGTCGACGAGCTGATTGCCTCGTTCCAGCAGAAGGTGCTGGCGGGCCGGCGCGTGATGATCACGGCCGGGCCGACGTTCGAGCCGATCGATCCGGTGCGCGGCATCACCAATCTGTCGTCCGGCAAGATGGGCTACGCCATCGCGCGCGCCGCGCGCGAAGCCGGCGCCGATGTGACGCTGGTCTCCGGGCCGGTGTCGCTGCCCACGCCGCATGGCGTACGCCGCATCGACGTGCTCACCGCGCAGCAGATGCACGACGCTGTGATGGCGGGCGTCACGGGCCAGCACGTGTTCATCGGCGTGGCCGCGGTGGCCGACTGGCGCGTTGTCAATGCCAGCGACCAGAAACTCAAGAAGACGCCTGATGGCGCCCCGCCGGCGCTGGAGTTCGCGCAGAACGCGGACATCCTGGCGTCGGTTGCGGCGACCGTGTCGCTGTCCGGCTGGCCATACTGCGTGGGCTTTGCCGCCGAATCCGAGCAGCTCGAAGCCTACGGCGCGGCCAAGCGCGAAAAGAAGGGCATCCCCCTATTGGTCGGCAACATCGGGCCGCAGACGTTCGGCCAGGACGACAACACGATCATCCTGTTCGATGAACACGGCCACGTGCTGCTCGAGCGCGCCGACAAGCTCACGCTGGCGCGCCAGCTGGTGTCCGAAATCGGCAAGCGCCTCGAACAGCGCTCCCTGCTCACCTGATTACCCAGAAATTGCAATGAAACATATCGACCTCAAAATCCTCGACCCGCGCATGCAGGACCTGCTGCCGGCCTACGGCACGCCGGGCAGCGCTGGCCTGGACCTGCGCGCCTGCCTCGATGCGCCGTTGACCATCGCGCCGGGTGAAACCGTGCTGGTGCCGACCGGTCTGGCGATCCATATCGGCGATCCGGGTTACGCCGCGATGATCCTGCCGCGCAGTGGCCTGGGCCACAAGAGCGGCATCGTGCTGGGCAATCTGGTAGGCTTGATCGACTCCGATTACCAGGGCCAGCTGATGGTCTCCACCTGGAATCGCAGCAGCACCGCCTTCGTGCTGCAACCAATGGAACGGCTCGCGCAGCTGATCATCGTGCCGGTACTGCAAGTGGCTTTCAACGTGGTGACGGACTTCGCGTCGAGCGACCGCGGCGTCGGTGGCTTCGGCAGCACCGGCAAACAATAACAAACCATGAGGAGCACCCCGATGCGCATCCAGCGCCTGCACCGATTCACTTCCCCGGCGTTGATCGTCGCCACGGCAGCGCTGCTCGCTGCCTGCAGCACGCCGGGACCAATGCAATCGTCGACCGGGCCGGGCGCCGTGCCGGTCGAACAGGCGCCGGGCAAGCCCGAGGTCACGCCGCAGATGGCGGCCGCCGCCGAGGTGCTCCAGCGCATGGCAACGCAGCACGACCGCCTGTACCGCGTCGCCGCGCCCCTCCTGATCGACAACGCCGCACTGTGCACCAAGCACGCGCGCAACCTGCTGGGCTTCACGGCAAAGAACCGCTACACCTACCCGGGCCAGTACAACGAAGCGGCGTGGGTGGTGCTCGGCATGGACGAGCACCTGCAGGTCACGAATGTGTTGAATGGCAGCGGCGCGGCCAAGGCCGGTCTGCGCCAGGGCGACCGCCTGCTGGCCGCCGCCGGCACGCCACTGCCGGTGGGTCCGAATGCCCTCAGCAAGGCCGGCGCCGTGTTCGGCCCGATCATGGCCAAGCAGGCCAGCCTGCCGCTGTCGATCGAGCGTGGCGGCAAGCCGCGCGACCTGACCATTCCCGTCACGCGCGCCTGCGCCTTCGCCATTGAACTGGGCAACGCCGACAACATCAACGCGTATGCCGACGGCAGCCGCGTGATGGTCACGCGCGGCATGCTGGGCTTCGCCCAGAACGACGACGAAGTGGCGTACGTGGTGGCGCGCACGATGGCGCACAATATGCTGGGCCACGCGGCCACGCAGCGCAATGCGGCCACCATCGGCAGCATCATCGACAACCTCACCGCCATCACGCCCGATACATCGATGCTGATCGGCAGCGGCGGCATCAAGGCGATGCCAGCCGCCGATGACGTCGCCGCCGACCGTCTGGCGATCTACCTGCTGGCGCGTGCCGGCTATCGCTACGAGGGTGCGTCCGCATTCTGGAAGCGCCTGGCGGCGACCTACCCGGCCAAGCTCCTGAATGGCTACACGGCGAATCACCCGGCCACGCCGATGCGCATCGCGGCAATCGACAAGACCGTGGTGGAAGTCAAGGCCAAGCAAAGCGGGAAGAAACCGCTGGTGCCTTGAGCGCTGGCCTGCGCGCCGACACGTGCGGCGCTTTTTTTGTATGATTGTCCATCTTATTCACCCGCCCCGGCGACACGAACACCATGGACAGCATCGACCTCGACGTACTGAAAACCTGCGCCGCCTGGCTTGACGGCGGCCAGCGCTGCCAGCTGGTCACGGTCATCAAGACCTGGGGTTCCAGCCCACGCCCGGTGGGCGCCACGCTGGCCATCTGCGAAGACGGCCAGGTGGTCGGCTCGGTCTCCGGTGGCTGCATCGAGGACGACCTGATCGCCCGCGTGCGCGACAACGGCATCGAAATCACCCTCCCCGAAATCATCAGCTACGGCATCAGCGCCGACGAAGCGCACCGCTTCGGCCTGCCCTGCGGCGGCACCATCGAGCTGGCCATCGAGCCGCTGTCGGTCGACAGTGGCATTAACGAGCTGCTCGCGCGTCTTGGCGAGGGCGAACTCGTCGAGCGCAGCGTGCAGCTGGCTACCGGCGCCGTCACGCTGTCCACGGCGCAGGCCACGGCCATCCAGCGCGTCGAAGACGGCGTGCTGCACACGCTGCACGGCCCGCGCTGGCGCCTGTACATCATCGGCGCCGGCCCGCTGTCGCGCTTCCTGGCGCAGATCGCCGCCGGCATGGATTACCGCGTCACCGTGTGCGACCCGCGCGAGGAATACCGCAGCGGTTTTCACATTCCCGGCGTGACGCTGGTGCACGCGATGCCCGACGATCTGGTGATCGACGCCAGGCTCGATGCGCGCAGCGCCGTCGTGGCGCTCACGCACGACCCGAAGCTGGACGACCTGGCGCTGATGGAAGCGCTCAAGTCCGAAGCCTTCTACGTGGGCGCGATCGGCTCGCGCGCCAACAACGCCAAGCGGCGCGAACGTCTCAAGCTGTTCGATCTGACCGATGTTGAACTGGCGCGCCTGCATGGGCCGATCGGCCTGTACATCGGCAGCAAGACGCCGGCCGAAATCGCGGTGTCGATCATGGCCGAAATGACGGCCGTGAAGAACGCGGTACCACAGACGCTACTCATGCCGCATGCGGCCGCGCTGACGCTCGCCAGCGCCGCCTGACGAACGGGTATCGATCGCAAGAAGCGGCTGGCACATTGCTGCCGGCCCTGCCACAATGGTCAGCCTGACAACTGGCCATTTCTTTCGACCTCATGAACACCGCGAACATGCTGCGCCTCGTTGCGCTGGCCGCCATCTGGGGCGGCTCCTTCCTCTTCATGCGCATCGCCGCGCCGGTGCTCGGTCCGGCCGTGTTGATCGAATACCGGCTCGCGCTGGCGGCCGTGTTTCTTGCGCTGGTGAGCTGGGTGCTGCATCTGCGCGGGCGCGGCGCGCCGCTGAACGTGCGGCGCCACTGGCAGCATTACCTGATCCTGGGCCTGTTCAACTCTGCCCTGCCTTTTTTGTTGTTCGCGTTTGCGGCGCGCACGCTGTCGGCGTCGGTGCTGGCGGTGCTCAACGCCACCGCGCCGATGTGGGGCGCGCTGGTCGGCGCCGTGTGGGCGCGCCAGCAGGTCACGCGGCGCAGCGCCCTCGGCCTGCTGCTGGGCACCGCCGGCGTCGCGCTGCTGGTCGGCTTTGATCACGTGGCCGAACGGCCCGGCGCAGGCCTGGCCGTGGCTGCGGCGCTGATCGCCGCCTTCAGCTACAGCGTCGCCAGCCAGTACACGAAATCGGCCGCCGCCAGCAAGGGTGGCGTGGCGCCGTTCGCCAATGCGCATGGCTCGATGTGGGCCTCGGCCCTGCTGGTGCTGCCGCTCGTCGCGTTCTTCCCGGCGCCGGGCGAGCCGACGGTTGGCATCATGGCCGCCGTGGTGACGCTGGGCGTGGTCTGCAGCGGTATCGCCTACATCGTCTATTTCAAGCTGATCGAGGATGTGGGCGCCACGTCTGCGCTGACAGTCACGTTCCTCAGCCCCGTGTTCGGCATCCTGTGGGGCGCGCTGTTCCTGCATGAGGTGATCGGCTGGCACACGATCGCCGGTTCGGCGATCGTCCTGCTCGGCACGGCGCTGGTCACCGGATTCAAGCCGGCCTGGCGGCGCGTGCCAGCGCCAACGGGAATTTAATGACTGCATCCCACGCGATCGCCCTGCCGCCCGGCTACCGCGTCGCCGACGTGCTGGCCTTCCACGGCCGCGATCCCGAGCGCGTGGCCGAGCAGGTCGATGCCGATGGCTTGCGCAAGGGCGTGCTGCTCGGTGGCGTGCCGACGCTGCTGGACATCCGGTTCGAGGCCTGCGCAGCGCACTGCCGCGTGACCTTTGACGGCCCAAGCACGCCGGCCCTGGAGGCGCAGGCGCACGAGGCGCTGCTGAACGTGCTGGGCCTGCGCATCGATCCGAGCGCATTCGGCGCGGCCGTGCAGGGCGACCCGTGGCTGGGGCCCGTCGTGGCGCGCCAGCCGGGCCTGCGCATCGTGCAGTCGGCCACGATCTTCGAAGCGCTGACCTGGGCCATCATCGGCCAGCAGATCAACCTGACGTTTGCCATCGCACTGCGCCGTACGCTGATTCAACTGGCGGGCCGCGCGCATGCGTCCGGCTTGTGGTGCTATCCGGAGGCGCCCGATGTGGCCGGGCTCGACATCGGTGAACTCACGGGCCGCAAATTCTCGAACGCAAAAGCCGAGACGATCCTGCGCGTGGCGCGCATGGTGGTTGATGGCAGCCTGGTGCTCGAGCGGCACGCTGGCGTGGAGGATATTTCTGGCTCGGCGAGCGCGGCGGTCAGCGAAACACTGCTGGCCATCAAGGGCATCGGCCCCTGGACCGTCAATTACGTGCTGCTGCGCGGCTATGGCTATCCCGATTGCTCGCTGGAAGGCGACGTCGCCGTGCGCGCCGCGCTGCACAAGCTTTCGGGCAGCGCAGCCCGGCCAACCGTAACGGAAGCCGAGCGCATGCTGGCACGCTACGCGCCCCATCGCACGATGGCAGCGGCCTACCTGTGGGCCAGCCTGGCAGACACACCGCCGACAGACAAGCCTGCCTAGTTTTTCATTCCTAGTTCCAGCGCGGCAGACCATCGAACTGCTGCGCGCCCTCTCCCGAAAACCGGATCAGCGCCGCCAGCGGCGCGATCGCCAAGTTATCGCACCCATATTTTCCGCCGAGTGCACTGGGAATTTTAAGGCAGTAGGTACGCCCGTCGGTGAGCGGCCCCAGCGCGGCTTCAGCCAGGCACACGGCCTCGGGCATGTACCAGTCGTTGAGAAAATCCTGGTTGTAGGACAGCGCATCGAGCGCAGCGCGGTTGCTGGCCAGCGGCTCGCAACAAAGCTCGTGCGGGCGCAGGCACCAGAACCGGTCGTCCTCGTCGCGGATGATGAGATTGCCGAAGGCATTGGCACCGAGCACTTCCACCGCGCTCATGCCGACCCAGCCCCAGGATTGGTTGATGTCGTCTACATCGATCATGGCTTTACTCCCCCGACTTGTCGTCCGTTACGGATTGGACCGGGCAAGCAGCCGTGCATTGCGACGGCGGCGCGTGACATTGACCTGCATCGAGGCCGTTACATCGAAGCAAGAAAGCAGGACCAAAAAAACGAAAAGCCGCTGATTCTTTCGAATCAACGGCCTCTAATCTTGGTTGCGGGGACAGGATTTGAACCTGTGACCTTCGGGTTATGAGCCCGACGAGCTGCCAGACTGCTCCACCCCGCGTCTGTGAAATGAATTATACGCCCCCGTGCGTCATTTAGCAAATCCAATCCTCATTGCATGGCTTATTGAAGAAACTTATATCTCGGTGGAGCGTACGAGTGCCAGCTGCGAACGCGCCCCCTGCCCCTGCCGACGCCGCATTCGGTGTACAGTATTGCCACGACCAACCTGCCCTATCCACCATGAAATTCTGCTCCGAGTGCGCCCACCCTGTCGTGCTGGCCATTCCCGAAGGCGACAACCGGCCGCGCTACGTGTGCACGCACTGCGCCACGATCCATTACCAGAACCCGAAGCTGGTCATCGGTTCGATTCCCGTATGGGAACACGATGGCGAACTCCAGATCCTGCTGTGCAAGCGCGCGATCGAGCCACGCTACGGTTACTGGACGCTGCCGGCCGGGTTCATGGAAAACGAAGAAACCACCGAACAGGCGGCGCAGCGTGAAACCGAAGAAGAAGCCGGTGCCAACATCGAACTCGGCCCGCTGTTTTCGCTGCTCAACGTCGCCCATGTGCACCAGGTCCATCTGTTCTACCTGGCACGCCTGCGTGACCTCGACTATGCGGCGGGCATCGAAAGCCTCGATGTGCAACTGTTCACCGAAGCGACCATCCCGTGGGACGACCTGGCCTTCCCGACCATCCGCACGACACTGGAACTGTTCTTTGCCGACGGGATCAAAGTGCGCGAGGGTGGCGACTTCGGCGTTCACAGCGTGGCCGTCAACCGCCCCATGATGGCCCCACGCGAACCGGACTGACATGATCCCCTGGCTCGAGACCGACACGCCGTTCCCCGATGTGTCGAAGGCATTGACGGTTGAAGCGCCGGGCCTGCTGGCGGCCGGCGCCGACCTGTCGCCGGCGCGCCTGCTGCAGGCCTACCGCAAGGGCATCTTCCCGTGGTTTTCCGAAGGCCAGCCGATCCTGTGGTGGAGCACCGATCCGCGCATGGTGCTGTATACCGACCAGTTCAAGGTCAGTAACAGCCTGGCGAAAACGCTGCGCAAGATCGAGCGCAGCCGTCTGGATGGCGGGCGCTGGGACGTGCGCTTCGACAGCACGTTCGACGACGTGATGCACGCCTGCGCCGCGCCGCGCCGCGACGGGCCGGGCACCTGGATTTCGGATGAGATCATCGCTGGCTACACGGGCCTGCACGCGCTCGGTTACGCGCACTCGGCCGAAGTCTGGCTCGATGGCGAGCTGGTGGGCGGCGCGTATGGCGTCTGCATCGGCCGCATGTTCTATGGCGAGTCGATGTTCGCGCGCGTGTCCGATGCGTCCAAGGTCGCGCTTGCCTACCTGGTGGCGTTTCTGCGCCGCCATGGCGTCGAGATGGTCGACTGCCAGCAGGAGACCGGCCATCTGGCGTCGCTCGGTGCAATGCCGATCCCGCGCAGCCGCTTTCTTGAACACGTTCACCGCGCGACCGCCAGGCCGGGCATCGGGTCATGGACGGTGGCGTCACCGTTGCCTGACTAACGGAATCGCGGCGCGGTTTTCGCTAGAATAGGCAGCAACCCCACGTCGTTCCGAGAGCTCTTGCATGACGCACCTACACGACCTGCCCTTCGCCACGCTGCAGTTCTACACCACGGCGCCCTACCCCTGCAGCTACCTCGACGCACGCCAGGCGCGCTCGCAGGTCGCCACGCCTTCGCACCTGATCAATGCCGACGTGTACTCCGAGCTGGTCAAGAATGGCTTCCGGCGCAGCGGCATCTTCACCTATCGCCCGTACTGCGACGGTTGCCAGGCCTGCATTCCGGTGCGCGTCAGGTGCGCCGACTTCACGCCCAACCGCACCCAGCGCCGCGTCTGGAAGCGCCATGGCAACCTGGTCGCGATGGTGGCCAACCTGGCCTTCTCGGACGAGCATTACGCGCTGTATCTGCGCTACCAGACCACGCGCCATGTCGGCGGCGGCATGGACCAGGACAGCCGCGACCAGTACGCACAGTTCCTGCTGCAAAGCCGCGTCAACACGCGCCTGGTGGAGTTCCGCGAGCCCGACGGCACGTTGCGCATGGTGTCGATCATCGACGTGCTGTCCGATGGCCTGTCGTCGGTGTACACCTTCTTTGACCCGGATATCGAGAACGCGTCGTACGGCACCTACAACATCCTGTGGCAGGTGAACCAGGCGCACGAACTCGGGTTATCGCACGTGTATCTGGGCTACTGGATCGCGCAGAGTCCCAAGATGGCCTACAAGATCAACTTCCGGCCACTCGAAGCGCGCATCGACGGGCAATGGGGCGTTCTCGAGGCCTAAGGAAGCCCTGATTAATTCATGGAGGCGGACCTGGCGCGGAAAATAGCCACCCTGCAGCGTTGCAAATTCTCGCAATAGCCCGCTATTGCTGCGATTTGCGCCTTGCATGGTGGCTTTTTCCGCAGCCAATTCCATCCCCCAGAATAAATCAGTGCTTCCCTAACCTGTTGCTTGCCGGGTCAACGGACACAACCGCTAACAATTGCATTAGCACTTCGTTACGTACTGGTGCCCGCCGCACGTTAGAATGACGGGGATACGTCAACCGAGTACCCCATGCCAGATAAAATCCTGTATACCCTCGTTCGACCCGCACTGTTCTCGCTCGATCCCGAAGCGGCGCACAACCTGACCCTGCCCATGCTGCGTCGCGCAGCAGCGCTCGGCCTGACCGGCGCCATCCGGAAGCCTCGTCCCGATCCGCGCACCGTCATGGGTATCACGTTTCCCAACCCCGTCGGCCTGGCCGCCGGGCTGGACAAGGATGGCGCGTACATCGACGGCCTGGCCGCGCTAGGCTTCGGTTCCATTGAAATCGGCACGGTCACGCCGCGTGGCCAGGCCGGCAACCCGAAGCCGCGCATGTTCCGCCTGCCACGTGCACGCGGCATTATCAACCGCATGGGCTTTAACAACGGCGGCGTCGACGCGTTCGTGGCCAATGTGCAGGCCTCGCGCTTCTTCCAGGAAAAGCAGGGCGTGCTGGGGCTGAACATCGGCAAGAACGCCGATACGCCGATTGAGCGCGCTGCCGACGACTACCTCGAATGCCTGCGCAAGGTGTACCCGTACGCCAGCTACGTGACGGTCAATATTTCGTCGCCGAACACGCAGAACCTGCGCCAGTTGCAGGGTGCGTCCGAACTCGACAGCCTGCTGTCGCAGCTCAAGCACGAGCAGATGCGCCTGGCCGACCAGCATGGCCACTACGTGCCGCTCACGCTCAAGATCGCACCGGATGTCGATGGCGACCAGATCCGCGATATCGCCAGCGCCCTGCTGCGGCACAAGATCGACGGCGTCATCGCCACCAACACCACGCTCAACCGGCGCGATGTCGAAGGCATGAAGCATGCGCAGCAAGCGGGTGGCCTGTCGGGCGCGCCCGTGTTCGAGCAATCGAACATCGTGATCCGCGCGCTCAAGACCGAGCTGCGCGACGACATCCCGATCATCGGCGTGGGCGGCATCATGCGCGGCGCCGATGCGCGCGCGAAGATCGCGGCCGGCGCCAAGCTGGTGCAGTTGTACAGTGGCTTGATCTACGCCGGGCCAGGCCTGGTGCGCGATTGCGCGGACGTGCTGCGCGAGGAAAAGAAGAAGTAACCGGCAACGCTGCCTGCGCGCCAGCGTGGCGTGCCGGCAGCACCATCCTATTCCGCGGTCGCAATCGCCTTTTCGATGTCGGCCCGCGTGTAGCCTTGCGCGAAGCGCTCGATGAAGTGGAACGCGTACGAGCGCAGGTACGCGCCGCGCCGCACTGCCAGGCGCGTCACGTTCTGTGCGAACAGGTGCGATGCCTCGATCGCGCGCAGACCCTTGTCGCGGCCATGGTCGAACGCCATCGACGCCACGATTCCCACACCCATACCCAGCGACACGTACTGCTTGATCACGTCCGAATCCATCGCCGTGAGCACGATGTCCGGCGCCAGCCCGGCTTCGAGAAAGGCCGCGTCGATGTGGCTGCGGCCCGTAAAGCCCTGGTCATACGTGATCAGCGGATGTTCGGCCAGATCTTCCAGGCGCAGCGGCGAACCGCTGGCAAAAATCGGATGGCCTTCCGGCGCCACGATCAGGTGGCTCCAGCGATAGCACGGGAACGACACCAGATCGGGAAACGCCGACAGGCCTTCGGTTGCGATGCCGATATCGGCCTTGCCCGAAGCGACCCACGCCGCGATGTGTTCCGGCGCGCTTTGCTGCAAGGCGATGCGCACATTGGGGAACGCGGCGCGAAACGATTGCACCACCTGCGGCAGTGCGTAACGGGCCTGCGTGTGGGTCACGGCCACCGTCAGCGTGCCGCTGTCCTGGCCGGCAAATTCGCGGCTGGCCTGCTGCAGGTTCTCGGCTTCGACCAGCAGCTTTTCAACGATGCGCAGGATGCCCTTGCCGGGCGGCGTGAGCCCCGTCAGGCGTTTGCCGTTGCGCTCGAAAATCACGACGCCCAGTTCATCTTCGAGTTCGCGGATCTGGCGCGATACGCCGGGCTGCGACGTGAACAGCGCGTTGGCGACGTCGGTCAGGTTGAAATCACGGCGGGCCGCTTCGCGCACCGAGCGCAGCTGCTGGAAGTTCATGCGGCGCTTCCGTGGTCGACAAAGACTTCGATGCGGCGCGGGCGCACCACCAGCGTGTCGCCTTCTTTCAGGCCCAGGCTGGCAAAGCGCTCGTTCGGCAGCACCGCTTCGATCATCTGGCCATTGTCGGCGCGCTCCAGGTCGAGCTGGGCCAGCGGCCCGATCGCATGCGCGCGGCGCAGCTTGGCCACGACGCCCTCGGCGCCCGGCGTGTAGCGCTCGACATCCAGATCGTGCGGGCGCACATAGCCGATGCCGGCGCCATCGCGCACGTCGATGTGCTGCGGGGCCTGGAAGTTGACGTCGCCGCTGGCCAGCACGCCTTCGTGGATGCGGCCGTGGAACAGGTTGACGTTGCCCAAAAAGCCGTACACGAACGGCGACGCCGGATGGTTGTAGACCTGGTCCGGGCTGCCCAGTTGCTCGACGCGGCCCTTGTTCATCAGGACCACCTGGTCGGCCACTTCGAGCGCTTCTTCCTGGTCGTGCGTGACGAAGATCGACGTCACGTGCAGGTCGTCGTGCAGGCGGCGCAGCCAGCGCCGCAGTTCCTTGCGCACCTTGGCGTCGAGCGCGCCGAATGGCTCGTCGAGCAGCAGCACGCGCGGCTCGACGGCCAGCGCACGCGCCAGCGCGATGCGCTGACGCTGACCGCCCGACAGTTGCGGCGGGTAGCGGTCGGCGATCCAGTCGAGCTGCACCAGCTCGAGCAGTTTTTTGACCTTGTCGCGGATCTGGTCTTCGCTCGGGCGCTCGCTGCGTGGTTTCACACGCAGGCCGAACGCGACGTTCTCGAACACGGTCATGTGCTTGAACAGCGCGTAGTGCTGGAACACGAAGCCGACCTGGCGCTCGCGCACATGGCGGTGCGACGAATCCTGGCCGTCGAGCAGCACGGTGCCCGAGTCCGGGTATTCCAGGCCCGCGATGATGCGCAGCAGCGTGGTCTTGCCGCAGCCCGACGGGCCGAGCAAGGCGGTCAGTTCGCCGTCCGGGAACTGCAGCGACACGTCGTCGAGCGCCTTGAACTGGCCGAAATTTTTACGGATATGTTGGACTTCAATCGTCATGCGTGACTCCGGCGGAAATTCAGTGAGGGGCGTCCAGCGAGGCCGACTTGGCCTGGTGCAGACGCCATTCGATAAAGGACTTGATGGCCAGCGTCACCAGCGCGAGCAGCGCCAGCAGCGACGCCACAGCAAATGCGGCCGTGAAGTTGTATTCGTTGTAGAGGATCTCGACGTGCAGCGGCATCGTGTTGGTCTCGCCGCGGATGTGGCCCGAGACCACCGAGACGGCGCCGAACTCGCCCATCGCGCGGGCATTACACAGGATCACGCCATACAGCAGGCCCCATTTGATGTTCGGCATCGTCACGCGCCAGAAGGTCGACCAGCCCGATGCACCCAGCACCAGCGCCGCTTCTTCTTCTTCGGTGCCCTGCTGCTGCATCAGCGGAATCAGCTCGCGCGCCACGAACGGGAACGTGATGAACACGGTGGCCAGCACGATGCCCGGCACGGCGAACAGGATCTTGATGTCGTGCTCGGCCAGCCACGGGCCGAACCAGCCCGATGCGCCAAACAGCAGCACGTACATCAGGCCCGCAATCACGGGCGAGATCGAGAATGGCAGGTCGATCAGCGTGAGCAGGATGCTCTTGCCGCGGAATTCGAACTTGGTAATCGCCCAGGCGGCCGCCACGCCGAACACGAGGTTCAGCGGCACCGAGATCACGGCGGCAATCAGCGTGAGCTTGATGGCCGAGATCGCATCGGGATCGATGACCGATTCGACATACACTTCCCAGCCCTTCTTGAGCGCTTCGGTAAACACCGCCGCGAGCGGGATGAACAGGAACAGCGTCAGAAACACGAGTGCAATGGCGATCAGCAGAACGCTGACCCAGCGCGGCTCGAGCACGCTGGTGTCGAGGCGCTTGCCGCGGGCTGCCGGTGGACGTGGCGGCGTGGCTTTGTCGAGGACGGCGCTCATGATTTGCCCGCCCGTTTGCGTGCCCAGGCCTGCAGCAGATTGATCGTCAGCAGCAGGATGAACGAGAACACCAGCATCACGACGGCAATCGCGGTGGCGCCGGCGTAGTCGTATTGTTCGAGTTTGGAGATGATCAGCAGCGGCGTGATCTCGGACACCATCGGCAGGTTGCCGGCGATGAAGATCACGGAACCGTATTCGCCGGTCGCACGCGCGAAGGCCAGCGCAAAGCCGGTCAGCAGCGCCGGCGTGATCGTCGGCAGCACCACGCGGGTGAAGGTCTGCAGCGGCGGCGCGCCCAGGCTGGCGGCGGCTTCTTCGAGCTCGCGTTCGGCTTCTTCGAGCACCGGCTGCACCGTGCGCACGACGAACGGCAGGCCGATGAACGTCAGCGCGACCACGACGCCCAGCGGCGTGAACGCGACCTTGATGCCCCATGCAGCCAGGTATTGGCCGATCCAGCCATTCTGCGCATACAGGGCAGTCAGCGTGATGCCGGCCACGGCGGTGGGCAGCGCGAACGGCAGGTCGACCAGCGCATCGATGAAGCGCTTGCCGGGAAATTTATACCGTACCAGGACCCAGGCGACGATACCGCCGAACACGACGTTCAGGCTTGCTGCGATCAGCGACGCACCAAAGCTGAGGCGATACGACGCCATGACGCGCTCGGACGTGACGGTGGCCCAGAACTCGGGCCAGGTCATGCTGAAGGTATTGAGGAACACCGCCGACAGCGGGATGAGAACGATCAGCGCCAGGTAAAACAGCGTGAAGCCGAGCGAAATGCCAAAGCCGGGTATGACCCGGCCCGGTGCTTTCGACGACTTCGACGCTGCCGTACTGCCTGGCATAGCAAGCGATGTCATGCGATTCCTTATTACAAATTCTTCTATTGGAATCGAATATTCTCACGTGATCGTCATAACGCAAACGAAAGAATCCTTATTTGTATAGACACGAAACGCTATGTAGACATGCGGCGCCTGCATGGCGATATGCGTAAAAATTCGTAGGTGCAATAAAAAAACGGTGGCCAGGCAATTGCCCGGTCCACCGTTCTGGCACCGCAAGGAGATGCTTACTTGTTCGGCTGCGGCGTCATGCGCAGGTACGGACGCGGCGCTTCAAAGCCTTTCGGGTATTTTTGCTTGATGACGTCAGGATCGGTGACGGTCAACGGAATGATGACGTCGTCGCCATCTTTCCAGTTGCCCGGCGTGGCAACGGTGTAGCCATCGGTCAGTTGCAGGGCATCGATCACGCGCAGCACTTCGTCGAAGTTGCGGCCGGTGCTCATCGGGTAGGTGATGGTCAGGCGCACTTTCTTGTTCGGATCGATGATGAACAACGAACGCACAGTGGCAGTGGCCGATTGTTCAGGGTGGATCATGTCGTACAGCGTCGAGACCGAGCGGTCGGCATCGGCGATGATCGGGAAGCCCACGACGGTTTGCTGGGTTTCTTCGATGTCGCGGATCCAGTCGAGGTGCTTTTCGGCCGCATCGACCGACAGCGCGATCGCCTTGACATTGCGCTTGTCGAATTCAGGCTTGAGCTTGGCAGTCAGGCCCAGTTCGGTGGTGCAGACCGGCGTGAAGTCGGCCGGGTGCGAAAACAGCACGACCCACGAGTCGCCTGCCCATTCGTGGAAACGGATGGGGCCAATGCTGGATGCTTGTTCGAAATCGGGGGCGGTATCGCCGAGGCGTAACGTCATGGTCATCTCCTGTGATTGATCAAACTTGTTCGGGGCACCGTCCGGCACGGACGGCGCGTTGCATGGTCTACATGAAGCGATTGTAGAGGACGACGGCCCAGACCGCGAATGCCAGCAGCAGCGTCAGCGCGACGGCGGCGCTGCCGATGTCCTTGGCCGCTTTCGACAATGGATGGCGCTCAAGCGACACACGGTCGACGATCGCCTCGATCGCCGAATTGATCAGCTCAATGATCAGCACCACGACCAGCACGCCGATCATGGCCAGGCGCTGGAAGCCCGAGACCGGCAACAGCAGCGCGATCACGCTGGCCACAACGATCAGCACCACCTCTTGCCGGAACGCCGCTTCGCTGCGCCACGCCCAGCGCAAGCCGTCCCAGGTGTTGCGGCACGCCGCGCCAATGCGCTCGAGGCCGCGCAAGGTCTTGAATTCGCTGATCGGGTTGTCCATCGTTGTCCAGTGAGGATGCAGGAACGTCATTATGCAGCCTCCGGATCAGCATGTGGCAAGTGTGCCCACAATGCAAGGCCAGGTTTGCGTGAGCGTTTCACATCATGGTATAAAGAATGGGCCTACTGCACCGCACCAACCATCATATGAAAATGGAAACGCCCCAACCCGCCAAGACCTCGATCCAGGTGATCGAACGCATGACCTTACTTCTGGACGCCCTAGCCAGCTATTCCGACCCGGTCAGCCTCAAGGAGCTGGCACGCGTGTCGGGTCTGCACCCGTCCACGGCGCACCGGATCCTCAACGATATGGTGGTCACGCGCTTCGTCGACCGGGTCGAGCCGGGCACGTACCGGCTGGGCATGCGCCTGCTGGAGCTAGGCAATGTGGTCAAGAGCCGGCTGTCGGTGCGCGAAGCGGCGCTCGAGGCCATGCGCGCCCTGCACCGCAAGACGCAGCAGACGGTGAACCTGTCGGTGCGCCAGGGCGACGAGATCGTCTACATCGACCGGGCCTTTTCGGAGCGCTCGGGGATGCAGGTCGTACGCGCCATCGGCGGACGCGGTCCGCTGCACCTGACGTCCACCGGCAAGCTGTTTTTGTCGGTAGACGACGTGAAAGCCACGCGCGCCTACGCGACCCGCACGGGGCTCTCGGGCCACACCCGCAACTCGATCACCGAGCTGGCGCGGCTGGAACGAGAGCTGAGCCTGGTGCGCTCGCGCGGCTATGCGCGCGACAATGAAGAGCTGGAACTGGGTGTGCGCTGCATGGCCGCCGGCATCCACGATGACAGCGGCAAGCTGGTGGCGGGCTTGTCGATTTCGGCGCCGGCCGACCGCCTGCAGGAAGACTGGCTCGATGACCTGGTGCAGACCGCGGCGCGCATTTCGGCGACGCTCGGGTATCGGCCGATGCCGACGGTATAAATAAAAAGGGCAGGCGCGAGGCCTGCCCTTGTCGTTTAGCGCGCCAGACCCGGCGCGCTGGCGGTAATGGTCGATGGCCGGATGGCCTCGACATCCATCCGGTCCGGCAACGACTCGATCAGGCGGCGGATCCGGCCGGCGTCGGCCGTGCGCGACATCTTGCCCTTCGAATCCAGGAACACCATCACGACATTGCGGCCATGGATCATGGCTTGCATCACCAGGCAGCGCCCTGCTTCGTTGATGAAGCCGGTCTTTTGCAGGCCGATATTCCAGTCGGGCAGCGACACCAGGTAGTTGGTATTGCGATAGTGCATCGTGCGGCCGCTGGCTTGCACGGTGGAATTGGGCGTGGTCGAGAACTCGCGCAGCACCGGATTGCCGTGCGCCGCCATGACGAGCTTGGCCAGGTCGCGGCCGCTTGACACGTTGCGGCTCGACAGGCCGCTGGAGTCCACATAATGCGTGTCGCGCATGCCCAGTTCGCGCGCCTTGGCATTCATTGCACCGACGAAGGCGTTGATGCCGCCCGGATAGTTGCGGCCCAACGCCGCCGCAGCGCGATTCTCGGAACTCATCAGGGCAATATGGAGGAGTTCGCGGCGCGTCATGCTGGCGCCAACCGGCAGGCGTGAGCTGCTGAACTTGTGACGATCGACGTCGTCGTCGGTCACGCGCAACACCTCGTCCAGGTCTTGCCTGGCGTCCATCACGACCATGCCCGTCATCAGCTTGGTCAGCGACGCGATCGGCAATGCGACATTGGCGTTTTTCTCGAACAGCACTTCGGCGCTGTTCTGGTCAACCACGTAGGCCACGTTCGAGCGCAGCGCCAGCGGATCGGCCGTGTTGTCGAGACCCGCCATGTCGCCGACGGTCTTGGCAGCAACGCCGACCGCGACGGCAGCAGCGGCAGTGCGCACCGGCTGATAGGTGACGACGCGCTTGCCGCGCACTGTCTTGACACGGCGAATCATGCGCGGACGGTCACCTGCGGCGGCGAGTTCCTGGCGTTTGGCTTTTTTAGTGCGTGCGGCCGTGGTTTTGCGCACGACCTTGCGTTTGACTTTTTTCTTGGCAGCAGACGATTTCTTCGCCTGCTCGGTGGCGCCCGCACCCGCGCCTGCGCCAGCACCGGAGGCCTGGACTGGGGAAAAGGCAAATAAAGCGGCAACGACAGCAGCCACAGCAAGTTTGAACATGATGAAGCCCCTGATCCGAACAGATGAGATACGTAGTGAAGTGTAGCGGAACGACGTCCGTTCGCAAGCAAAATTCACATTCCGCGCGGCAATAGCCGATTAAAACAACACGAACTTGGAAACAATTTTTCTTTTGATATCAACAGGATATTGACGGTATTTACGCTACTCCATGAAGCGGGCGAAGCCTTCACTGGGTTCACGCTCAGTCACCAGGGTGTTCTCGATCCGCTCCGGATCGGCCCAGCCCAGCGCCATGCCACAGACCACCATCTCGCTGTCCGCCAGGCCAAGTTCGGCATGAATGATCCGATGATACTGCGTGAACGCCGCTTGCGGACAGGTATCGAGGCCCCGTGCACGTGCTGCCACCATGATGTTCTGTAAAAACATGCCGTAGTCGAGCCACGAACCCTGCGCCATGATGCGGTCGATCGTGAAGATCAGCCCCACCGGCGCGTCGAAGAAAGCGTAGTTGCGGGCATGCTGGGCGGCCATGCCGGCCTTGTTGTCGCGGCCCAAGCCCAGCAGGCTGTACAAATCCCAGCCCACCTTGCGCCGGCGGTCGATATAGGGCGAGGTCCACTCGCGCGGGTAATAGGCGTATTCCTCGGTATGCCCGCGCGCCTGTTCGGGATCGGCATTGACCGCCTGGATCGCGCTCGACAGCCGCGTGCGCGCCGCGCCAGTGAGCACATACACCTTCCACGGCTGCGTATTGGTGCCGGACGGCGCCCGTGCGGCAACGTCGAGGATGCGCGCGATCTCGTCGCGTTCCACCGGCTTGTCGAGAAAAGCGCGGATCGAGCGGCGCGACGTGATGGCGGCATCGACCGCTTCCTGGCTGGGACTGCTGATCATCGGAGATTCCTTGGTTTCTTGACGACAAAGGCGACGCCACTGACGGCGACCATCATCCCGATCAGGCCAAGCAGGCTGAATGATTCGCCGAACAGCAGCCAGGCCATGATGGCGGTGGTGGGCGGGGTCAGGTACATCAGGCTCGTCACTTCGGTGGCCTGGCTGCGCCGGATCAGGGTAAACAACAGAAAGATGGCGCCGATCGACAGCGCCAGCACCGACCACACCAGCGCCAGGATAAAGTCAGCACTCCAGGTGATGCGGCTGAACGCCGGATCAAGGTTTTCTAGCCAGATGGCCAGTGGAATCAGCACCAGCACCGTGGCGCCGAACTGGATCACCGTGCCGGTACGCAAATCGAACTGTGGACAGAAACGGCGCTGGTACAGCGTGCCGGTCGTGATGCACAGCAGCGCAAACAGGCACAGCGCCAGCGCAGCAGGCGACATGCCGGCCAGACCGAGCTTGGCATACACGACGAGAGCCACACCGGACAGGCCCAACAGCAAGCCCAGCCACTGCAGGCGCCGCACGCGCTCGCCGATCAGCGGCGCGGCTGCAGCAGTCAGGATGGGCTGCATGCCGACGATCAGCGCCGTCAGCCCGGCCGGCATCCCCAGATTGATGGCAGCCCAGACCCCGCCCAGATACCCAGCCTGCAACAGCAAGCCAGCCAGTGCGACGTGCAGGATCTGCCCGCGCGGCCAGGGTGCACGCCAGATCAGCACGATCGGCAACAGCACGGCCAGCACGCCCAGGCAGCGCACGATCAGGAAGGTCAGCGGCGGCGCATAGGGCAGACCGAACTTGGCGACGATGAACCCGGTGCTCCACAACAGGACAAAGAACAGCGGTACCGGCGACAGCCAAGGGGCAGTCGGGACGGCAGCGGTAACCGGCGGCGAAATGGCGGGCTGTGACATGAACGCAGCAATGTCCCGAAAGAATCGACAAGATGATGGTAAAGACAAGAACCGAGTCTAGCACACCGTTTTGGTGCGATTAGACAGCGAAAAAGAATGTTCGTTTGCGGTAGATCAATTGAGCTTTCTCACGATAAATGCATTCTTGTCACTTCCGTACCACGGATTGTGCATCGCATCAAAATCGCTTGACGCCTCAAACGAAGTGGCACAAAATCTGCCCTGTTGCGGTGCACAAAAGAAGAGTTTCATCGCGTTTGCCGAAGAACCTGCCCCACCCCGAGCAATAGTCCATTCACGAAACGTAACATTTTGGAGAGACACATGTTTGCAATCCCTGAGCAGTTTTCGACCGCCACCAAGACCAGCCTGGAGTCGCAGTTCGCCCTGTTTTCGTCGCTGACGTCGAAGACGTTCGAGAGCATGGAAAAACTGGTCGCCCTGAACATCAGCACCGCACGCGCCAGCCTCGAAGAATCGTCGGCCCTCACCAGCAAGCTGCTGAGCGCCAAGGATCCGCAAGAGTTCTTCTCGCTGGCCGCCACCCAGGCACAGCCAAACGCTGAAAAAGCCATGGCTTACAGCCGTCAGCTGGCGTCGATCGCCAGCGGCACCGGCGCCGAGTTCTCGAAAGCAGCCGAAAGCCAGATCGTCGAAGCCAACCGCAAGGTGATTTCGCTGGTCGACGAAGTGAGCAAGAATGCACCGGCCGGTTCGGAGAACTTCGTCGCCGCCGTCAAGACCGCCATCAGCAACGCCAATGCCGGTTACGAGCAGTTCAGCAAGACCTCGAAGCAGGCTGTCGAAGCCATCGAAACCAATGTGAACGCTGCCGTGTCGCAATTCTCGGCCAACGCTGCCAAGGCCACCAACTCCGCAACGGCTGCTGCTGCGTAATATTGCAGCATCACTGATCGGTAAAAAAATGGCCGGGGCGCGCAAGCGTCCCGGCCATTTTTACTTCCGTACGGGTCATTCGCCCAGATACGCGGCCTGCACGCGCGGATCGGTCAGCATGTCACGTGCATTGCCCGTCATGATGATCTCGCCCGACTCCATCACATAGCCACGGTGCGCGGCCTGCAGCGCCAGCTTGGCGTTCTGCTCGACCAGCAGGATCGTGATGCCCTGCTGCGACACATCGCGGATCACCTCGAAAATCTTCTCGACCATGATCGGCGACAAGCCCATCGACGGCTCGTCCAGCAACAGCAACGTCGGATGGCACATCAGCGCGCGCGCCATCGCCAGCATCTGCTGCTCGCCGCCCGAGAGCGTTCCGGCCAGCTGGCCCGCGCGCTCCTTCAGGCGCGGGAACACCGCATACCATTTCTCGATATCAGCATCGATCCCGGCCTGGTCATTGCGCGTGTAAGCGCCCATCAACAGGTTTTCGTGAATCGACATGCGGGTGAACACGCCCCGCCCTTCCGGCACCATGGCCAGCTTTTGCTGGACCATGCGGAACGACTGCGTGCCGCGCAGCGGTTGGCCAAGATAGCTGATGTCGCCGTCGACCTTGCATGGCGGCAGCGTGCCGGTGATGGCTTTGAGCGTCGTCGTTTTGCCGGCGCCATTCGCACCAATCAGCGTGACCAGTTCGCCCCGCGCCACCTGCAGGTCGATCCCCTTGACCGCCTTGATGCCGCCGTACGCGACTTTCAGGCCCGTGATCTGCAGGATCGTTTCGCTCTTCATTACGTCCATCGTTGCGTCCGTCATTGCGTCCATCAATGGGCACCTCCCAGATAGGCGTCGATCACGGCCTGGCTCTTTTGGATCTCGGCCGGCACACCTTCGGCGATCTGCTTGCCGTATTCGAGCACCGTGATGCGGTCGCACAAGCCCATCATCAGTTTGACGTCGTGCTCGATCAACAGCACGGTCTTGCCCTGTGCCTTGATCTTGACGAGCAGCTCGCGCAACCCCAGTTTTTCGGTGGCGTTCATGCCGGCGGCCGGCTCGTCCAGCGCCAGCAATTGCGGATCGGTTGCCAGCGCGCGCGCGATTTCCAGGCGCCGCTGGTCGCCATACGAGAGGAACTTCGCCGTGCGGTTGGCGAACTGGCCGATGCCCACGAAATCGAGCAGTTCCTGGGCGCGCACGCGGATCGCCCGCTCTTCTTCACGCGCCGCCTTGTGGCGCAGGATCGCGCCAAGCACACCCTGTTTGGTGCGCACATGGCGCCCCACCATGACGTTTTCCAGCGCGCTCATCTCGCCGAACAGGCGGATGTTCTGGAACGTGCGCGCGATGCCGGCCCTGGCCACGTCGTGCGGGGCCGACGGCGAGTACGCCTTGCCGGCCAGCTCGAACGTACCGCTGTCGGGCTGGTAGAGACCCGTGATCACATTGAAGAACGTGGTCTTGCCGGCGCCGTTGGGGCCGATCAGGCCGTAGATCTGGCCCTGCATGATCCGGATGCCGACATCGGTCAGCGCCTGCAGGCCGCCGAAGCGCTTGTTCACGCCGGCGATATTCAGAATGACGTGATCGCTCATGTGGTACTCGCTTCTTCGTCGTCACGCGCCAGCGCAGCGTTCGGGCGCTCTTCCTTGTTGGGCGACGGCCACAGGCCGGCCGGACGCACCAGCATGATCAACACCAGCGCCAGGCCGTACAGCAACTGGCGCAGCACTTCGGCCTCGATGATCACCTTGCCGAACAGGGCCTGCTGGGCCGGGTCCACCACGTGGCGCAGCACTTCCGGCAGGGCCGCGAGCAGCACGCCGCCCAGTACCACACCCGGGATGTGGCCGATACCGCCCAGCACCACCATGGCCAGCACGGCGATCGACTCGGTCAGCGAGAACGATTCCGGCGAGACAAAGCCCTGGAAGGCGCCGAACATCGCGCCGGCCACGCCGCCGAACGACGCGCCCATGGCAAAGGCCAGCAGCTTGACGTTGCGGGTATTGATGCCCATCGCCTTGGCGGCGATTTCGTCTTCGCGGATGGCCACCCAGGCGCGGCCCAGGCGCGAGTGCTGCAGACGGCCCGTGATGAAGATCGACGCGATCACCAGCGCCAGGAACAGGAAGTAATACGCGTTCACCGATGGCATCGCGTAGCTGCCGATGTGCACGGTGGCGTTCGAGCCAGCCTCGCCCGCCAGCGACACCCCGAAGACGCGGATCGGGTCGATCATGTTGATCCCCTGCGGCCCGTTGGTGAAGTTAATCGGGTCGTTCAGGTTGTTCATGAAGATGCGGATGATCTCGCCAAAACCCAGCGTCACGATGGCGAGGTAGTCGCCGCGCAGTTTCAGGGTCGGGGCGCCCAGCAGCGCGCCGCACAGCGCGGCGCACAAGGCTGCCAGCGGCACGATCGCCCACAGCGACAGGTGGATGCCGTTCTGCTGGATCTCGGGGCCGAAGAACGCGACCAGCGCTTCGCCAATCGCCGGCGAGTAATAGAGTACCGATTCCAGCAGCGCGGCGAACTGCGGCGACGAGAACAGGCCGACCAGGTAGGCGCCGACGGCAAAGAACGCGATATAGCCCAGGTCGAGCAGGCCGGCGAAACCCACCACGATGTTCAGGCCAAGCGCGAGCATGATGTACAGCAGCGCGATGTCGATGATGCGTACCCACGAGTTGCCGAATTGCGCGGCAAAGAACGGGAAGATCAGCAGAAGCACCAGCAGGAGCGCCATGCTGGTGTAAGCCTGGCGCGGCTTGTGCTGGGTGTCGAACGTCAGGAGTGCCATGGTGTGCTCCGGTTAAGCGCGGTCGGCCACGCGTTCGCCCATGATGCCGGACGGGCGCAGGGTCAACACGAGGATCAGCACCACGAAGGCGAAGATGTCCTGGTAGTGGCTGCCGAGGAAGCCGCCGGTCAGGTCGCCGATATAGCCGGCGCCCAGCGCTTCGATGATACCCAGCACGAGGCCACCGATCATGGCGCCATAGATATTGCCGATCCCGCCCAGCACCGCGGCGCAGAATGCCTTGAGGCCCGGCAGCACGCCCATCGTGAACGTGATCGACGCATAGTTCGCGCCCCACATCACGCCGGCCACGGCGGCCAGCGCCGCGCCGATGGCAAAGGTGGCAACAATCACGCGGTTCGAATCCACGCCCATCAGGCCGGCCACGCGCGGGTTCTCGGCCACGGCGCGCATCGCGCGGCCCATCTTCGTGCGCTCGACCAGCAGCACGAGGCCGCCCATCGCCAGCGCGGCCAGCACCAGCAGCAGCACCTGGGTCTGCGAAATCATGGCGCCGCCAATCATGATCGGCTCGGACGACAGCAGTTGCGGGAACGGCAACGGGCTGCGGCCCCAGATCATCATCGCGAACGTCTGCAGCAGGATCGAGATGCCGATGGCCGTGATCAACGGCGCCAGGCGCGGCGCATTGCGCAGGCGGCGGTAGGCAATGCGTTCGATCAGGATATTGACCAGCATGGTGACGGGAATGGCGCCGAGGATCGCCAGCGCGAGTTGTATGTAGCCAGGCAGGCCAGGCACATAAGCTTCAAGCAATTGCAGGATGGTCAGGCCAATCATCGCGCCGATCATCAAGACGTCGCCATGGGCGAAATTGATCAGGTTGAGAACGCCGTACACCATCGTATAGCCGAGCGCGACCAGCGCGTACATACTGCCGAGCACGAGCCCGTTCAGTAGTTGTTGGATAAAGGTTTCCATCGTTCCGCCTGTTGTGCAATAACAAAAAACGGCACGCCGGGGTATCCCGACGTGCCGCTCATGGTCTGAAGCCGCTGCTTTACCGCTGTTTGCGGCCGAACAACGCGCTGGTGGGCGCATCGCTACGACAAATCCGAGCGCCGCCATCATAGCTTGGCTGCTGGAAAACTAACAACGGTAAATGGCGGCAGTAGCTAATTTTTGTTTTCTGCCGGAACGAAAAATAATGTTCAGCTTTCGACCTTGAAGGCCACTTGCCGAACGCCATCCAGGCCCTTTGGCAGCGGGAACGTCACGTTCTCTTCAACGCCTTCGAGGGCGCGCACACTGGCGGCGCCCAGTTGCTTGAGGCGATCGATCACGGCTTGCACCAGTACCTCGGGCGCCGACGCGCCGGCGGTGACGCCGATGCGCTTTTTGCCCGCGATCCAGGCTGGATCGATGGCGGCAGCGTTGTCGACCATATAGGCAGGCGTGCCCATCTTGTCGGCCACTTCGCGCAGGCGGTTCGAGTTCGAGCTGTTGGGGCTGCCGACCACGATCACCACTTCAACCTGTGGCGCGAGGAACTTGACGGCTTCCTGGCGGTTGGTGGTGGCATAGCAGATGTCGCCCTTCTTCGGCTCGATGATGTTCGGGAAACGCACCTTGAGCGCGTCGATGATGTCGGCCGTGTCGTCGACCGACAGCGTGGTTTGCGACACATAAGCGAGCAGGTCGGGATTGCGCACCTGCAGGTTATCGACATCGGCGACGGTCTCGACCAGGTGCATGCCTTCTTCGGCCTGACCCATCGTGCCTTCGACTTCCGGGTGGCCGTCGTGGCCGATCATGATGATCTCGGCGCCCAGTTTGCGCATCTTGGCCACTTCGACGTGCACCTTGGTCACCAGTGGGCAGGTGGCATCGAAGATCGTCAGGCCGCGCGCTTCGGCGTCGGCGCGCACGGCTTTCGAGACGCCATGGGCCGAGAACACCAGCGTGTTACCGGGCGGGACGTCTTCAAGCTGTTCGATGAAGATCGCGCCCTTGGTGCGCAGGTCGGCCACGACATACGCGTTGTGCACGATCTCATGGCGCACATAGATCGGGGCGCCAAATTGCGTCAGGGCGCGCTCGACGATTTCGATGGCGCGGTCCACGCCGGCGCAAAAGCCGCGCGGCTGGGCAAGCAGAATTTCGTTTTCCATAGTCTTCCTTTACAGCACCGAAATCAGTTTCACTTCGAACTGGAGCGCCCGGCCAGCCATCGGATGGTTGAAGTCGAACAGGGCCGAGTCGTCGCGCATCTCAAGCAGTACACCAGCAAACCGGCCGCCCTTGGGCGCATTGAATTCGACCACTTCGCCGACCAGGTAGTCGGCGCCAGGCACCGAATTTTCTTCCAGCGTCGCCTTCGACACCGACTGGATCAGTTCCGGGTTACGTTCACCGAACGCTTCCTGCGCACTGAGTTCGAAGGTCTGGTGCGTGCCTTCGGGCAGGCCGAGCAGGCGTTCTTCGAGGAACGGTGCCAGTTGGCCCTGACCCAGCAACAGCGTTGCCGGCGTGCCATTGAAGGTGGTGATCACATCAGAACCACCGGCAACAGCCAGGCGGTAATGCAGTGTCAGGTACGAGGATTCATTGACGACAGGAGCAGCGTTGGCCATGTTCTTTGCGACGTTTCGTATGAGTGCGGGTAGCCCCGGTGGGGCAAACCGCTATTGTAAGCCACGCGCGCAGCTTGCGCCCGGGCTGCCTCTTTTTTTGGCGAGGAATCACGATGGGTATTTGTGACTGGCCTGAGCAGGACCGTCCCCGCGAGCGCTTGCTGCGCGATGGCCCGGCGGCATTGTCGGACACCGAATTACTGGCGATCTTCCTGCGCGTCGGCGTGGCCGGGAAAAGCGCCGTGACGCTGGCGGGCGACACCCTCGCTCACTTCGGCTCACTGCAACGGCTGCTGCATGCCGATGCGGGCGAGTTTGGACAGCTGCACGGGCTTGGCCCGGCCAAGTATGCGCAGCTCCAGGCGGCGCTCGAACTGGCGCGGCGCGCGGTGGCCGAGCAATTCCGGCGCGAGGCGCTGTGCTCGCCTGAAGCGGTGCGGCACTATCTGCGCAGCCACTTCGCGCTGCGCACGCACGAATCGTTCACCGTGCTGTTTCTGGATATCAAAAACCGCCTGATCAATTGTGACGACATGTTCAGGGGCACGCTGACCCATACCAGTGTTTATCCGCGCGAAGTCGTCAAGGCGGCGCTGCGGCGCAATGCGGCGGCGGTGATCCTGGCGCACAACCATCCGTCGGGCGTGGCCGAGCCCAGCGACGCGGATCTGCGGCTCACGGGCGCGCTCACGCAGGCGCTGTCACTGGTCGAGATACGGGTGCTGGACCATTTCGTGGTGGCTGGCAACCAGGTGTATTCGTTTGCGGAACATGGGCAGTTGTGACGGATTTGCCACCCGCTTGCCGTTCGGTCATTGGCATAAATTACAGCGCGTAAACAGGGGCTTACCCGTGCCGATCCACCCGAACCGGGAACTGTTAAATTTTTCAATCCATTGATTTGACCATTGTTTTTCGCAAGTGATTGATTCCGCTTCATTTTTCGCGCTATACTCTCGTTTTTCCAGTCCTGGAACATATTTAAGGAGTGCACTATGGCACGTGTTTGCCAAGTAACCGGCAAGGGTGTGATGGTTGGTAACAACGTCTCCCACGCTAACAACAAAACGAAGCGTCGTTTCCTGCCTAACCTGCAGAATCGTCGTATCTACGTCGAATCCGAAAACCGCTGGGTTTCGCTGCGTTTGTCGAACGCCGGCCTGCGCCTGATTGACAAGCTCGGCATCGATGCCGTGCTGGTCGACATGCGTGCTCGTGGCGAAAAAGTTTAATTAGGGAGCTATCATGGCAAAAACTGGCCGCGACAAAATCAAGCTGGAATCGACTGCAGGTACGGGTCACTTCTACACCACTACCAAGAACAAGCGCACGATGCCGGCGAAAATGGAAATTACCAAATTCGACCCTAAGGCACGTAAGCACGTGATCTACAAAGAAACCAAGATCAAGTAATTGATCCTGTTGTCTTCCAAAAAGCCGCCGGCGCAAGCCTGGCGGCTTTTTTTATGGCCGGACACCGTCCGCGTTACCATGGCGGAATGACCAGCCCGCCCCTGCCCTCCCTCTCTCCCGCCACCGACCGTCTCGACGCCCTTGATGTGCTGCGCGGCTTTGCGCTGATCGGCATCTGCATCGCCAACGTCGAATTTTTCAACCGGCCCGTGGTCGAATCCGGGCAAGGCATCCCTGCTGGCCTGCACGGCCTGGACTTGCTCGTGGCGTTTCTCGTCGCATATCTGGTCAGCGGCAAGTTCTGGACGATCTTTTCGCTGCTGTTCGGCATGGGCTTCGCGCTGATGCTCGAGCGTGCCCGCGTGGCCGGGCGGCAATTTGCGCCAATTTACGGTCGCCGGGTCGCGGTACTGCTGGCGATCGGGCTGCTGCACCACACCTTGCTCTGGAGCGGCGATATCCTGATCAGCTATGCGGTCGGGGCGCTTGCGCTGATGCTCGCGCTGCTGGCACCGGCGCGGGTGCTCGTGACCGCATTCATTGCCTGCGCGGTACTGCCGCAGATGCCGGGCCTGGGCTGGCTGGGCTGGTTGCTGGCGCCGATCCTCCTGGCGGCGCTGGTCGCGCTGTACCTTCGCGCGCGGCAAGCGTGGCTGTTTCCGCTATTGACGATCGGCGCCGGTGTCTTGATGCTGCTGGCGGCGCTTGGCGCAGCCTGGGGCAGCAAGGGCGACGACACGACAATGCTAACCGCAATGGGCGCCATCTTCACGGGACTCGGCCTGCTTGCCTGCCGGCGCAGGCCGTCAGAACAGAAGCCACTACGCATCGGTCTCCAGATCGTGCTGCTGACCTATTCGTTGATCGCGGTCGAAGCCGGCGTGCGGCACTTTGCACCCGATGTTTCCCAGGTGACGGGCAGCAGCAGCGCCAGCAGCAGCGCCAGCACCGATGACGCCGACGCGCGCGCCAACGATGGCCGCGTGCTGCGCTACCGCGATCAGGTCGCACGCAGCACCGAAGAGCGCGCCGTACTCACACAGGGCAGTTATCGAGATGCCGTGACGATGCGGTTCAGGCAATTGGCCGAACGCCTGCGTGACGAGGTCGGGTTCGCAGTGTTGCTGGTAGGCGTATTCCTGATCGGCGTCTGGTTCGTGCGATCGGGCGTGATCGCACGCGCGGCCGACCACAAGCCGCTCTACCGACGGCTGGCCATCGTCGGCATCCCGCTGGGCATCGGACTTGGCCTGCTTGGCAGCCTGATCGCGACGGGCCGGCCGCTCGGGGTCGACGATGGTGGCCACGATCTTGCCTACGCGCTGCTGTCACTGGGCAGCTTGCCCGCCGCACTTGGATATATTGCCGCAGTCATGTTGATGCTGCATAGCCGTGGCGCGCTGGCACGCATCCGCCTGCTGGGGCCGTTCGGGCGCATGGCCTTAAGCAATTACCTGATGCAGTCGCTGGTGTTCTCACTGTTGTTTTATGCCCACGGAATGGGGCTGTGGGGAATGGGACGCACAGCACAAGTGGGCATCGCACTGGGTTTGTGCACGCTGCAGATCGGCCTGAGCCACTGGTGGCTGACGCGCTTCCAGTACGGCCCAGTCGAATGGGTCTGGCGCGCACTGACCTACCTGACCTGGCCACCAATGCGCATGAAAAGCCGGGGTCTGAAAAGCCGGGGTCAGGTCTGACATTCGGACACGATCTCGACATTCGGCTATGAAAAGCCGGGGTCAGGTCTGACATTCGGACACGATCTCCACAGTGGGCTAGGCGGGAATAGCTGACGCCGCGCCATTCTAATAGTGTACAAAACCCCATTGAAAGTGATTAAGGCTGAGGTCGTGTCCGAATGTCAGACCTGACCCCGGCTGTGTGACCCCTGCTGTGTTACCACGGCCACTGAAGCACAAGCGGGAGCGACCAAATGAAAAACGGCTCCCGAAGGAGCCGTTTTTTAATCCGCTGATACAGAATCAGGCATAGGTACGCAGGCGCAGCGAAAACTCTTGCAGCGCCTTGATGCCGGACGCTTCAGCGCGGTTGCACCAGTCCTGCAATTGATGCAGCAACTGATCGCGGGTGTGGTGCGAACGTTCCCAGATCGCGCCCAGTTCCACGCGCATAGTGTGCATGGTCTCGAGCGCCTTGCTGTGCTGGAACAGCTCGACCAGCTGCTCTTTCTGCGACAGCTCCAGCTTGGCCGGCTCACGCTGCATCAGCTTGCGCGAGCTTTTCAGGAAGCGCGTTTCCAGGCCACTGGCGTGCTTGCGCTGCTCGAATTCTTCATGGAACGCGTGACGCACCGATTTCGCATACTTTGCCATCACGTCGTAACGGTTGGCGATCACCGATTGCAGCGTATCGAAGTCGGCCTGGTCCTTGTTCTTGGCCAGTTTCGGCTTCGGCGCCACTTTCTTGACCTTGGCCAGTCCGACCATTTCGAGCATGCGGATATAGCCCCAGCCCAGGTCGAACTCGTACCACTTGCTCGACAGCTTGGCCGACGTGGCATACGTGTGGTGATTGTTATGCAGCTCTTCGCCACCAATCAGAATGCCCCACGGGAAGATGTTGGTCGCAGCATCGCTGCAATCGAAATTGCGGTAGCCCCACCAGTGGCCAAGACCATTGATGA
Source organism: Oxalobacteraceae sp. CFBP 13730 (assembly GCA_014841835.1). Lineage (GTDB taxonomy): Bacteria > Pseudomonadota > Gammaproteobacteria > Burkholderiales > Burkholderiaceae_D > Telluria. Next base: position 716,252 of record JACYUQ010000003.1, read on the forward strand.
TGCCGGCAGCAGTAATCGGAATCCACATCATCTGCACGGCCCACACCGACAAGCCGATGATACCGAACAGCGCAACGTTGATCACAAGCATCGCGACGATGCCCATCATGCTGCGGCCGGTATAGACGTGACGCTCGATCCAGTCGTCCGGCGTGCCATGGCCATACTTGTCCATGGTTTCCTGGACCTTGCTCTCAGCGCGGTACAGCTCGGCGCCTTCGAACAGCACCTTGCGGATGCCGCGCGTTTGCGGGCTGTGCGGATCCTCTTCGGTGTCGCACTTGGCGTGGTGCTTGCGGTGAATCGACGCCCACTCTTTCGTGACCTGACCAGTGGTCAGCCACAGCCAGAAGCGGAAGAAGTGACTTGGAATCGGATGCAGGTCAAGCGCGCGGTGCGCCTGATGGCGGTGCAGGTACACCGTGACGCTGATGATGGTGATGTGCGTCACCACCACCGTGTACAGAACGACTTCCCATGCCGAAAAATCCAGCAGGCCGGTCGACAAGAACGACAGCACAGCGTGCAAAGTGTCGTTAAAGAAATTCATTCAGTCTCCAATGCAGGGCTTGTATGACGTCGATCAGGAAGATCGCACATGCATAACCCTTGCATTTTACGTGTTTCTACTGCCGCACGGCAGCAGCACGTCTTCAATTTTTGCCTAAATCCGCGCCAGTCTGTTTTACGCCACCTTCGGTAGCGTCTGGCGCACCTTCAGCGGTGCGCGCCATCATCGACGTGATGTGCGCGTCGAGCAGGCGCGTGTCCATGGACGGGTGGCCGAGCTTGATGGCGCCAGTATGCACCAGCGTGTAAATCTTGCGGTTGACTTCCGAGATCGGCCCGCCCTGCCCGTTTTCCGGGTCGCCCAGGAAGAACCCGACTTCCAGCTCGTAGCCATCGGCGACAAACGCCGTCAGCAGCACATTCGGCGACGGCGTCTCCAGCACGCGGTCAACGCCCTTCGGTTGCTCTTCCAACAACGGCATCACGACCGCTAGATCGCTGTCATACGACACCACCAGCTTGGCGACGGCGCGCACGTTCTTGTTCGTCACCGACTGGTTCAGCACCACGCCCGTGATCAGCATTTCGTTCGGCAACAGCGTCTGTGTACCGTCTGCGCTACGCAACACTGTGTAGCGCGTATTGATGCGCGAGACCTTGCCGGAATACTTGTCGAGCGTGATCGGATCGCCAATCGCCAGACTGCGCTCGAACAGGATGATGAAACCGGACACATAATTACTGGCAATCCGCTGCATGCCCAGACCCAGACCCACACCGAGCGCGCCACCGAACACCGACAGTACGGTCAGGTCCAGCCCCGCCAGCGACAGGCTCAACAACACGGCAACGAGGATCAGCGCAGCACGGCCCACGCGCGCCAACGCGACGCGCAGCGACGAGTGCATGCGCTCGACATGCATCAGCCGTTCTTCGAGCGCCGCACCGGCCCACAGCGCCACGATCAGCAGCACGACGATCGAGACGACGCCCTGCAACAGGTCGAGCAGCGAGGTTTTTTTGGCCCCGACCGGCAGCATGGTGGTCTCGAGCGCGTGCAACACGTCCGGCAGGATGCCGGTCAGGTGCAGCGCCACGATGATCCAGGCGGTGAAGGCAAACACGCGCTCGAACGTCTGCAGCGCCTCGCCCACCTGGCCACGGCGCGCAAAGGCGCGGCGCAGCAGGTAGAAGAAGGTGCGGATGACCGCCAGCGACACGAACAGCGGCAGCGCCACGCGCAGCAGGTTCACGGTCTGGAAGTGTTCCAGGATGACCTTGCTGAGCGACAGCAGCGCGACCGTCAACAGCGGCCCAAGCACACGGGCAACACCGCCCAGGCCGACACGCATCAGGCGGCCACGTTCGTCGCGGTTCTTGAGCAGCGACCGATCGATCAACCCTGCCAACCCCCAGCCCGCCGCCACGCAGACGACAAGGGCAATCGCCTGCCACAACAGGGCCGGGTTGCGGATGTCGACAATCATGACATTCCAGAGGTCGGACAAGGGCATCGCAGGGTTCCTTATTCTTCGTCGGTTGCGGTCATATCAGCATCAGCGTCGGCATCTGGCTTGACTGGGGCCGCCTTGACCAGCGCCTTGCGTTGCAGCACGGCGGCGAAGAAGCCGTCGGTCTGGTGCTTGTGCGGCAAGAGCTTGAGGTACTTGTCCATCTCGAGCGGAATCTTTTGCTCGGCCAGCACTTGGCTCATCGGCACCAGATCGAAATCCGGGTGCGTTGCCAGGAAGCCTTCGACGATGACGTCGTTTTCTTCATCCAGCAGGCTGCAGGTGGCGTACACGAGGCGGCCACCGTTCTTGACCAGGCGCGCAGCCCCGTCCAGGATCGCGGCTTGCTTTTCCTGCATCTCGGCAATCGCACCCAGTTGCTGACGCCATTTGACATCCGGATTACGGCGCAAGGTGCCCAGACCCGAGCATGGCGCATCGACCAGCACCCGGTCGATCTTGCCAGCCAGGCGTTTGACCTTGGCATCGCGCTCGTGCGCGATGAGCACCGGATGCACGTTCGACAAACCGCTGCGCGCCATGCGTGGCTTGAGTTTGGCCAGGCGCTTTTCGGACACGTCGAACGCGTACAGGCGACCGGTATTGCGCATCAGCGCGCCCAGTGCCAGCGTCTTGCCGCCGGCGCCGGCGCAAAAGTCGACCACCATTTCGCCGCGACGCGCGCCAACGATCTGCGACAGCACCTGGCTGCCCTCGTCCTGCACTTCGATCGCGCCTTCCTTGAACAGCGGCAGATTCTGCAGCGCAGGCTTTTGCTTGACGCGCAGACCCAGCGGAGCGTACGGCATTGGCTCGGCAATGATCGGCGCTTCGAGCAGCGTGGCGATGACGGCGTCGCGCTCGGCCTTGATCGAATTGACGCGCAGATCCAGCGGCGCCGGCGTGTTGAGCACGGCGGCCAGTTCCAGGGCTTCGGCTTCGCCGAACTGGGCGACCAGCTTGTCGTAAAGCCATTGCGGCAGATTGGCTTGCACCGGACCTGGCAGCAGCGTGCGGTCGACTTCCTTGATGCGGGTCAGGAAGTGGGTTTCGTCTTCGGTCAGGCCACCGATCGAATCGATGCCAGCCGTTTCGGCCAGACCCAGCAGGGCCAGGCAACGCATCGATGGCGTGCTGCCATGGCCGGCGAAATCGGTGAAGAACGACTTGTTACGCAGCACCGAATACACGGCTTCGGCAATCACGCCACGCTCACGGCCGCCAAAACGCGGGTTGTCCTTGAAGAAACGCGACAGGGTGACGTCGGCTGGGGAGGTAAAACGGAGAATCTCGCGCAGGACTTCTTCAGTCTTGGCGACGATCGCTGGAGGCAATCTCATGTAAATCCTTGGGTTGTAAACTGCTTACTTAAAACAATGCGTTCTAAATACTGAGGGTGTCAAAGCTGGGCTCGACAATGCGCACCGCACCGTCCTCGACGACCAGACTGTCTTCGACGAACAGGCGCACCGCGCGCGGATAGATCTTGTGTTCTTCGACCAGCAGGCGGGTAGCAAGCGTGGCTTCGGTGTCGCCCGGCAGCACAGGAATGCGTGCCTGCAACACAGCCGGACCGTGATCGAGTTCGGCCGTGACAAAGTGAACCGTCGCGCCATGTTCGACACACCCGGCGTCGAGCGCCTGCTGGTGCGTGTGCAATCCCGGGAACAGCGGCAGCAGCGACGGGTGAATATTGAGCATCCGACCTGCATAATGCTCGACGAACGGCGCCGTCAGGATGCGCATGAAACCGGCCAGCACGACCAGATCCGGCGCGAACACATCAATGGTTTCCTGCAGCTTGGCATCGAATTCGGCGCGGGTGGCGAACGTCTTGCTCGGCACCACTGCAGTGGGAATGCCGCGCGACTGCGCAAATGCCAGGCCGCCGGCGTCAGGTTTGTTGCTGATGACGGCGGCGATACGGGCTGGCCAACCTTCGGCATCAAGCGCTCGCACGACCGCTTCCATATTGCTTCCGCGGCCCGAAATCAGGATCACGATATTTTTCATAGGCGGCATTGTACCGTAACGACGCGCACCAAATGCTGCCTTTGGTCCTGGCTCAGGCGGCCGGCGGCACCGTCGCGAACGAGTAAAACACGCGGAACGGCACCTTCTTTTCGGCCCAAAATTCGGCCGCATCGCGAAACACGTCAAGCAGGTTTTCGCGGGCTTCCTTGTCGAATTTCTGGGCGCTTGGCAGCTGCTCCAGCACCACGATGAAGCCCGGTTGCGGGCCTGCTTCGTGGACGGTTTCGGTCAGGCATTTACGCAGCGCATCGAAGTTCTTGCTGCACGGCTTTGGAAAGTAGAATTGTTCGCCGATACGGGCGCAGACTTGTTGTTTGGTGAGCGTGTTGGCGCAGTGTGCGTACAGGAAATGATGTCCGAGTTGCCCGGCCTCCTGTTGCAGATCGCCAACATTAAACGCGCGGATCGCTTGCACAATATTCGGCGCCACTCTCATCAACAAACTCATTTTTTCCTCAAGTTGACCTGTCAATAACGCGCCATCGCGCAACCCGTCGCGACGCCATGGGGCGTTGCTGCCGCTTACCTCGCTGTCGTTGCTATACGCCAATAAGTCCATGATTTGTGTAAGGGTAACGTTTTGTGGTATTGGAAGCAACCCAAATGTGCATTGCGAATGGTCATTTGTAAGAATCGGTACCGGCCCGACTCCCTCAAAAACAAAGCAGATCAGGCTGATTCATTCTGGCGTGCTTCAACGGCCTCGCAATCGGCTGTTACATTTTGTTGCCACGGAGACTCGATGCTTTTTCGCGATCGGCGTACTATCAAGACTTGAACGCATTCTGTATTTATTGTCTCAATCAACGTCGCACCACTGAACGAGGACCATCATGAAATTCCAAGCCAAACTGATCATCGCAGCCCTGGGTGTGGCCACCCTGCCGCTGGCGCAGGCTGCCGACTTTGAAGATTTCGGCCGGGTGGTGCGCGTCGAGCCACGCCTCGAACAAGTCCGCACCCCGCGCCGGGAGTGCCGTACCGAATATGTGCAAGTGCCAGTGCAGCAAGAACGCAATGCCGGCGGCACGATTGTCGGCGGTATCGCCGGCGCCCTGCTCGGCAGCCAGATCGGCGGCGGCAACGGTAAAGTTGCAGCGTCAGCCGCCGGCGCCATCGCCGGTGCCATGGTGGGCGACCGTGTCCAGAACAATGGCCGCCAGGGCAGCAGCGTGCAAGAACAAGCAGTGCAGCAATGCCGCACCGTGGAAGCGGTCGAATCGCGCACCGCCGGGTACAACGTGACCTATGAATACCGCGGCCAGAATTACACGTCGCTGATGCGCAATGACCCGGGCAACCGCGTGCGCCTGCGTGTGTCGGTCCAGCCGCTCGACAGCTACGACGACGGCCAGGCTTACAGCCAGTATGGGCGTTAAGCTTCAATATCATTTAATAACGACAACGCGGCCCTGATGGCCGCGTTGTCGTATGCAGGGCGCCGATCGCGCTCCGAGCTTGCGCTGCGGGAACGCAACCGCCGATAATAGGGCGATTCCATCAGGCAGTCTTATGCTCATCAAACGTAAATCCATCGAACAGGCCGAATCGTCGCGCCGCCCTTCCCGCAAACCCAAGTACGCGCCCGTCACGCTGTCCGAACAGGAAGGCGTGCGCTATCTGCATTTCGGCACCGAATGGGTCCAGGGCGCCATGCGCATCCGCAAGCCCGACTGGCCGGAACTCGAGTACGCGCAGCAGATGATGGCCTGGATGCTGTTCATCGAGTCGCCACGTGCCATCGTCCAGCTCGGCCTGGGCGCGGCCACGATGACCAAGTTCTGCTACCACCAGTTTCCCGAGGCCACCGTCACCGCCATCGAACTGAACCCGTCGGTGATCGCCATCTGCAACTCGATGTTCAAGCTGCCAGGCCTGGACGAACGCCTGACCGTGCTCGAGATGGACGCGCTGGACTTCGTCGAAGACCCGCAGCACCACGGCGCGTTCGACGTGCTGCAATGCGACCTGTATGACGCCACCGCGCGCGGCCCGGTGCTCGACACGCCTGAGTTCTACGTGGCCTGCGCCAATTGCCTGACCGACGACGGCATCATGACCGTCAACCTGTTTGGCGACCACCCGAGTTTTGCCAAGAACCTCAAGGCCATGAAGTTCGCCTTCGGCCACGTACTGTGCCTGCCTGAAGTGCACGATGGTAATGTGGTCGCGCTCTGCTTCAAGACGCGCCCCACGCTCGACGAGGACGCGCTGACCAAACGGGCGGCGCAGATCAAACTCCAGACCAAGCTGCCCGCCGCATCCTGGGTCAACGGATTGTTCGCCACCGATTGATTTGCCAAGGGCCACCGTGAACGCCATCCCGCAAAAACCCGCCAGCCTGCGCAAGCTCGATCTGCAATCGATTTTTTCGTGGCTGCTGGCCGACGGGATCGTCACGAAGGACAACGTCAAGGCCCAGTTCGCCCAGGCCCAGGGCGTCCTCAAGAATGCACCCGGTGCGATGCACCCGCTCACTGCGGTGGCGCAATGCAAGCTGGTTTCGGAATTACCCCCCAAGCGCCTGCTCACGCTGGACGTGCTGACCGAATGGTGCGCCGCCAAGGTCGGCCTGCCCTTCATCCGCATCGATCCGCTCAAGATCGATTTTACCAAAGTGGCCGACGTGATGTCGGCCGGCTACGCGGCGCGCTTCAATATCCTGCCAGTGGAAATGACGGCGACGACGCTGGTGGTGGCCACGGCCGATCCATCGCTGACCGAATGGGAAGCCGAGATCGCCAAAGTGGCGCGGCGGCGCATCGAACTGGTGCTGGCCAACCCGCTCGACATTGCGCAGTACATCTCGCAATTTTTCGCACTGGCCAAATCGATCCGCGACGCCAACCGCAGCAGCGGGCAAGACGTCGCGATGCGCAACAACTTCGAGCAGTTGGTCGAAATGGGCAAGGCGAACAAGCAGTTCGATGCCAACGACCAGCACATCGTCAATATCGTCGATTGGCTGTGGGGTTACGCCTTCGAACAGCGCGCTTCGGATATTCATTTGGAACCGAAGCGTGAACTTGCTGTCGTACGTTTTCGCATCGACGGCGTGCTGCACCAGGTGTACCAGGTGCCGGCCGTGGTCATGATTGCGATGACGGCGCGGATCAAATTGCTGGGGCGCATGGACGTGATTGAAAAGCGCCGCCCGCAAGATGGCCGCATCAAAACCCGCACCGCCGGCGGCCAGGAGGTCGAATTGCGCCTGTCGACGATGCCCACCGCGTTCGGGGAAAAGCTCGTGATGCGTATTTTCGACCCTGAAGTCGTCGTCAAGACATTGCCCGAGCTGGGCTTTCCGGCTGACGACGCCCTGCGCTGGGATCGCCTGACCAAGCGCCCGCACGGCATCATCCTCGTGACCGGCCCGACCGGCTCGGGCAAGACGACGACGCTGTACACGACGCTCAAGGCGCTGGCGACAAGCGAAGTCAATGTCTGCACGGTGGAAGACCCGATCGAGATGGTCGAACCCGCCTTCAACCAGATGCAGGTGCAGCCGGGGATCGATTTGTCGTTTGCCGATGGCGTGCGCTCATTGATGCGCCAGGACCCGGACATCATCATGGTCGGCGAGATCCGCGACCTGCCCACGGCCGAGATGGCGATCCAGGCCGCGCTGACCGGACACCTGGTGTTCTCGACACTGCACACGAACGACGCGCCATCGGCGGTGATGCGCCTGATAGAACTGGGCGTGCCGGATTACCTGCTCGAAGCCACCCTGATCGGCGTGATGGCCCAGCGCCTTGTGCGCACGCTCTGCCCTGCCTGCAAGGCGGCCGGTGGCGAGTTGAGCGACGATGTGTGGGACAGCGTCGGCGGTGCGTGGAAAATTCCCAAGCCTGCGGTCGTGTATCGGCCCATCGGGTGTCCTGAGTGCCGGCAGACCGGGTATCGGGGGCGGACCGGGATTTATGAGCTGTTGAGCGTGAGTGAGGGATTTGGCAAGCTGATGCGGGGTGCGGGCGACCTGATGGCGCTGCGCCAGCAGAGTGTTCTCGATGGCATGAAGCCGCTGCGCATTGCCGGCGCCATGAAAGTGGTTGAAGGCGTGACCACGGCGGACGAGGTGCTGAAGGTGACATCGGCGTTGTCTTGAGTAGTTCTTCGCAGAAATTTATGCGGCAGGCCTAGCGCGATGCCGGATCGCCCGCTATAATGCTGCCTCCTTGGGTCGTTAGCTCAGCTGGTAGAGCAGCGGACTTTTAATCCGTTGGTCGCAGGTTCGAATCCCGCACGGCCTACCAAGAATTATCGAGAAGCCCACGAATTTCGGTTCGTGGGCTTTTTGCATTCTGGCGACGCTTTGGTCGCTTTGGAAAACGTCTGGCCTCGCCAAGTTCGAAGTATCCTTCATGCCCTTCGCGTATGTGGCATTGCATAAGCCTCTGTTCGTAGCAAATCGCAGATCCTGCCGCGTCTTCTTGCTATAGGCAAGCAACAACTGCTCAAAAACTCGCTACCCGTAGGCCATTGGGGTTGCCTGTGCGCGACCCAAATTGGATAAGCCATCGACGCGCCATCGCATCTCTGCATCTAACTCCATGGTCAAACTTCCGGTGACCGTCACCTATATAAAAACCTGACGTCAATGGGATAAGAACACCTTGCCGAGCCACTCAGCCAAAAAAAAATTAATTAATACGAAGGATTTCTAGGCATAGGTTTTAATACATCCTTGAGGACATTTATATTTCCAAATAAAAATATCACAAAATGTCACTGAGTCAGATTGTGGATTGAACCAGTCGCACTGCTCATAGAATTCATTTATCAGAAGTTCGCAAGCAATTTGGAATACAAAAATAGGTGAAAGTTGCCGAAAGTTAATCGATGCGGTTTATCGAGAAAATTCCATTACTCTCCATGTTGATATTGAATAAAATCAGTTAGAATTCGGCGGATTCCATTTTGTAAAGACAGGCATGCCTAAATATTCCGTAGCCATCGCTCTAATCGTCTTGAGCCTTCCGTTAGTCGCTTGCAAACCCAAAGCGTCCTCGCTACCCCCAGATGCTCCAGCTACCACAGTAGCCTCCTCGCAAAGCGCGGATGGCACGGCTGCCGCACCGGTTACCAAGGGCGCGCCAGCATCGCAGGCCCAATTCGATATTGAAAAAGTCCCGGTCAGCGATGGCGCGTTACCACCCTTCCCTTATCTGGAATACCCTTCTGGTCTCGGCGAAGGGGAGCGCTTTACGGACAAGGCAAATTTCGATTCGCTTCACGTGATAACAGGCAAACAACTTCGCAAAGTGGAAGGCCGTGTCGAGTCGCATCAGTTCTACCTGAACGCAACACAAATGAGCGAAACGGAAGCGCGGCGCAATTATGAAAACCTGATCGCGCAGATGGGTGGGGTGAAAGTCAACGATGTAACACCAGAGGGCCTGTCACCGGACTCGGTCGACGACATCGTCGCAAACGCGAGAAAAACCCGAATTCCGGACGGCTCGTTGACATACGACGTTTATCTGGCTCGAAAGCCCGACCAACTGGTGTGGATCGTGCTCATGGCAAACAACAGCAGGGTCGTTACACGCGTAATCGCAGAACAGCCATTCAAGCAAACCATCTCCTTTGTCACGGCCGATGTAATGCAAAGCCAACTGGCTTCGGCCGGCCACGTCGCACTGTATATCAACTTCGATACGGACAAGGCCGCCATTCGGCCGGATGGTCGGCCGGCAGTGGACGAGATCACCAAACTTCTGGAGAAGGACCCTTCCCTCAAGCTGACCATCGAAGGCCATACGGATAATGTTGGCGATTCGGCGCACAACAAGGCCTTGTCGCAGCAGCGAGCAGACGCCGTGATGGGTTTACTCCTTGCCGGCGGTATCGTTAAGGAGCGCCTGAATGCCGTGGGTCTGGGCGACGCCAAGCCGGTGGCTGATAACCAGGACGATACGGGTCGCGCCAAAAACCGACGCGTCGAACTGGTCAAGCGTACCTGATGCGTGGGCAGACCAACTGCCTTGTCTATTCCAGAAACCGTTTATCAAAGGAACGACATGAAACACGGATTGAAACTCGCCGGCATGATCGCTGCCATCGCCCTGTATCTTCCAGCGCATGCCGATGAGAAGTTGGACATGCTGAAGAAAGCGAACACCGATGGATGCATGAGTGTTATCCAGATAGACAAAGATGCGCCCAAGGATCCCAAGCTTGCGAAGCCTTATTGCACCTGTGTCTATGAGACCCACTTCAACAACTTCACCAAGCCAGAACTTGACAGCATGTTCCTGGGTACGCCGGCGCCCCCAAACATGGACAAGAATGTGCAGATCCGCGTTCAGGCCGCCATCAAGGAGTGCCGCAAGAAAATCGGTGCCTGATCGTCACGGTGTTTCGCCTCACTGCGATAAGTAATGTCGTTCCGTAATCTCAAGCGTCGTTTAGCGCCGTGCGCACGACCCGGATCATTACCTGTCCGTTGAGGCTGGGCATGTCGATATGCACTGGATTGCGCCACAGGATCGCTTTAGCACAGCCGTCATGCCGCTACGGCCATCGAAAGTCGTTACATCAGGTTGACGCTGGGATCGCACCCACGTATTTTGGGCACCTTGATGACCGGCGCAGCTTTTCTTCCGCATTAACATGTCATATCGAGTGCTCGGCGTTGTAGCGGCAACTAAATGTCCCGGCATCTGCAACTATGTCCTTATCTGCAGCTGGCTAACCTGTCAGGCTAATCACTTCTAGTAAATCGCCCTGGCCTACTTTCCGAGATCGTCTCGAATTAAGCACCGAAGCAAATAAACCAAGCGAATTGTTGCAGCGAACATCGCTCTCACGTGTCACCCAGCTCGTCGCGCACGTCCCCCACCCGCTGTCGCACAACGTCCACACCCACCACCTCCTGAACATCTCCAACTCATCCTTTACTGCTACAGTCTCGCATCTTTACAACCACCGCTCCCCCGTGAAAGCCATAACAAAACTCTTCGAACTCGGTTACGTGTTCATCGTCATCCTGTTCTTCGCCTGCGGCATCGGCCTTGTCGTGCTGGCTGGCGTCGAAATCTGGTCTGCCCTCAGCCCTTCCGCCGATACCGTTGCCCGCGAACGCTTCGACCTCATTCTCGAATGCATCGGCATGCTGACCATCGCCGTTGCAGCGCTCGGCCTTGGCCAGACCGTGCTGGAAGAAGAAATCCAGCGAGAGGCCAACATCAGCTCGCCTACCCGCGTGCGCCGCTTCCTATCGCGCTTCCTGATCGTGGTCGTCGTCTCCCTGTCGGTCGAGTGCCTGATCGGGGTGTTCCAGTTTGTCCATGGCAGCCCGGAATACTTGCCGCACGCTGCGTCGATCGGTGTTGCTGCTGCCGCCCTGCTTGCTACCTGGGGTCTGTTCGTCCGGATGAACGTCAGCGCCGAAGAACTTGAGCCGCATGCCATGCACGATGTGCAGGCTGAGGACAAGGTCATCGAAGGCGAAGATGTTTCGGAAGAAGGCGAACAACACGCGCAAGAACAGGGCGACGAGTACCACGCTGACATAGACAAAAAGAAAGAATGAGCGGAAGCACTTGGTAAATCTGCCAAGTGCCGCTATAATCTTGTCTTCTTCGGGTCGTTAGCTCAGCTGGTAGAGCAGCGGACTTTTAATCCGTTGGTCGCAGGTTCGAATCCCGCACGGCCTACCAAAGATTCATCGACAACGCCAACCTTCGGGTTGGCGTTGTCGTTTTCGTTGTTCTTTTACTGCGCGCCCCATGCCCCAGACCATTGCCAGCGCCGTCCACCACGAACTGATCATCAAGAAAAGCCGCTTCATCGCGTGCGTGCAGCCGATGGCTGACCGTGCTGGCGCGCAACAGGTCGTGGCGGCGCTGCGCGCGCAGCATCCTGGTGCGGCGCATGTGTGTTGGGCCTTGCTGGCTGGTGGCCAGTCGGCGGCGGTCGATGATGGCGAGCCGAGTGGCACGGCCGGGCGGCCGATGTTCGATGTGCTGCGGCACCAGGATCTCGATGGCGTGCTGGCCACGGTGGTGCGTTACTTTGGCGGCGTCAAGCTGGGTGCGGGTGGGCTCGTGCGGGCCTACACCGACAGTGTGGCGCAGGCGCTGCTCGGTGCGCCGAAGATTCCGATCATCAAGCTGCGCCAGCTGCGCTGCAGTGCGCCGTACGCGATGGAAGGGATGTTGCGGCGCGAGCTCGATGCGGCTGGCGCCACGCTCGACGAGGTAGCGCATGGCGACGACGTGCAGTTCACGTTCAGCCTGCCCGCCAGCGACGCCGCCGCCATCCGCGCGCGGCTGGGTGACGTGGGCCATGGCCGCATCGTGTGGCCGCCGGACGACGACGAATCGCTGCCCGCTTGAGACGGCCCATTCGGGCGCCCTATACCTGTCATCACGACTCGTGAGCGGACGTTTGGCCATGCAGCCGGTATAGTGGCAGACCCAGCCGCAAATTCCTCCGTCGGCAGGGATCATTTTCCACCGCAGTACAACCACCTCCCCTGTGATCAAGAAAAGCCTACTTCCCCTCGCCCTTGGCGGCTTCGGCATTGGCATGACCGAATTCGTCATGATGGGCATCCTGCCCGATATTGCCCGTGGTCTGCAGATCACGATTCCACAAGCTGGCTACCTCATCACCGCCTACGCGCTCGGTGTCGTGGTCGGCGCCCCGACCCTCGTCACGATCGTTGCCGGCCGTCCGCCGCGCACCGTGCTGATCTGGTTCATGCTGATGTTTGCCGTATTCAATGCGATGTCGGCGTTCGCGCCGAACTTCGAGACGATGATGGCGTCGCGCTTCCTGGCCGGCTTGCCGCATGGCGCCTTCTTTGGCGTCGGCGCGGTCGTCGCCAGCCGCCTGGCCGAGCCAGGCAAGACGGCGGCGGCGATGGCCATGATGTTTACCGGCCTGACGCTGGCCAATGTGCTTGGCGTGCCGCTCGGGACCTGGATCGGCCATGCGTTCGACTGGCGCATGGTGTTCCTGATCGTTGCTGTGATTGGCTTGCTGACCATGTGGAGCCTGTATCAGTGGGTGCCGCCGATTGCGCCAAGCAAACGTACGGGCCTGATGCAAGACTTGCGCATCTTCCGGCACCTCGATCTGTGGCTGGCCCTGGGCATCGTCTCGATCGGCACCGGGGGCTTTTTCGCGTGGTTCAGCTATATCGCGCCGCTGCTGACCGATGTCACAGGCTTCAGCACGGGTGCGCTGCCGTTGATCATGACGGCGGTCGGCGTGGGCATGACGGTCGGTGTGCAGTTTGGCGGCTATCTGGCCGACAAGTTCCATCCGCTGCCGGCCCTGCTGATCCTGATGGTCTCAATGGTGGTACTGCTGCTGTGCAATGGCCTGATGGCCGAGTCGAAGATCGCGATGGTGGTGCTGGCCTTCCTGACTGGCGCCAACGCGTTGGCCATTGGCCCGCCGGTCCAGGTGCTCCTGATCGAGCATTCGCGCGAAGCCGAGATGCTCGGTTCGTCGCTGGGCCAGGCGGGTTTTAATGTCGGCAATGCGCTGGGCGCCTTGCTGGGCGGGATTCCGCTGACGCTGGGCTTTGCCTATACCGCGCCGCAGTGGGTCGCGGCGGCCATGGCGCTGTGCGGTGTGATCCTGACGGCATTGATGCTGACGCGTCGCCGCTGGAAGGCGCGCGAGCTGGCCCGGACAGTCGAGCGCATGCTGGCCGAGGCACAACCGGCGACGGCGCCACCGGCGTAACGGCGAATCCCGTTCAGCCGCAGGCTCAGTCCGGGCGCAGGCGGCGCCGGCGCGAAGCGACCACGCCGGCGACACCGGCCGCGCCGGCCAGCATCAAGGCCAGCGTGCCCGGCTCGGACACCTCGGTCGGGGGCATCTTCTTGACGAGCTCGAAGCCCGCCACGTCGACCGGCTTGAAGTAGTGGTTCGAGTTCACCTGGACGCTCGAGTTCCAGGTATCGGCAACCACCTGGCCATTGATCACACCCCAGCCGTTTTCGACGGTTGCATACGGCGCCAGCACGCTGCCGATGATGCCCCTGAGGTTGACCGATTCGGCTTCATAGAAGTTGAACAGCACGTTGTAGCCACTCAGTGGTTCAAAGCCGAGATTACCGCCGCTGAACCCGCCCTGCTTGCCGCCGATATTGAAGATCAGCGTCTGGCCTGCGCTCAGTCCGCTCAGCATCCAGTTGTCGCCGCCGTTGAAGAAGTCGGCGTTGACATTGAACACGTCCACCCCGCCCTTGCCGCTGCCGGTGACCTGGTTGGCGCTGTACTGGCGCGTGACCGTGCCGGTAGAGGCTACCAGGCTCAGGCCGGCGGCGATGTCCTTGAATTGCTTTGTTGCAGCGGCAAAATCGACCGGGCTAACGGTGGTGCTGGGCGTCTGCGCGGCACCCTTGAGCGTGGTCGTGCCGCCAGCATAGGTCTTGCCGTTGCTGATCGCGCCATTTTCCAGGAACAGATTGCCGCCTGCAGCCACGGCGTAGCCGCCATACGCGGCCTTGCCGTTCTGGTTGACTGCGTAACTGGCGATCGAGACACTGCCCCCGGAAACGATGGCGCCTTCAACGTCGCTCGAGTTGGCGGTGAAATTGCCAGCGGTGAAGACGTTGGCACCACCCATGACCGAACCGATATCGAGCACACCGGCGTGCGCGCCGGTCGTTGCCAGTGCTGCGGCCAGCAATACGCCAAGCTTGATCACGTTAATTCCATGCAGAAATTGATAATGATTAATAGTATCATTACCAGAAGTGGTTCCGCACAGCAAACGAATTACACCAGCGTGATACCGCCCATTGCACGTGCGGTCTCGGCTGCCTCTTCCAGGATCTCGCCCAGCGTGACTTCATCAAAGACGAAGTCGATCGCGTTTTCACCATGCGGCGGCAACGGCTCACGCGGGGTATCGAGCGGCGATGGTACCGGAGCGTACTGGTTGGCCATCAGCAGTGTGTCGAGCAGTGTAGCGGGCGGCATATTGAGCCAGCCACCACGCATGTCGGCGATGGCCTCGGAAACGGCCGGTGGAATCGACAGTTTCTTCATCACCTCGGCGCTGACCACGTCCTCGCACAGCGCGCCCCAGTTGTCGGCATCGTCATCCAGCAGGCCAGGAAACTCGTCGGCCCGCGCCAGCAGATAGAAAGCGCCCACCTCGTGCACGATACCGGCGAACAGCGCGGTGTCGGCGTTCACACCCGTCACGCGCCGCGCCAGCGAATAGGCAAGCGCGGCCATGTGGGTGGTGTGCTCCCACAATTGTTCGGCCTTGGCGCGCAGCTGCGGATCCTTGATGCGGTTGCCGAACTGGCGTACCACCAGACTGGCGACGAGCGCCTGCAGGCGGCGATAGCCGATGCGCGACACGGCAGTGCGGACATTGGTCACGGGCAGCGAGCTGCTGCCGCCACATGCCGCCGTGTTGGCCATGGCAACCGTGCGCGCAGCCAGTTGTGGTTCGGCCAGCACCAGCCTGATGGCCTCATCGATATGGCAATCGGGATTGTCGAGCGCCTGCTGCAGGCGCAGCACGGCATTCACGCTGGTGGGGAATGTAATTTCGCCGCGGACAGCTTGCGCGGCGATGTATCCGAATGCTTCGAGTTTATTCACCCCGGGATTATAGCGTCCGGCGTATGACCAGCTGGTGGCGTTGACGCCTCCCATGGCTAGCGAGTACTAACTGTGGCGTCAAGACCACACGTGCGTTGAATGCAAAAACGTCGTCCGCGGAACAGACCCGGGGACGACGTCTTCATGACTGGCGCCAGCCGCAGTGAGGTGCGGCCGGGCACGGGTCAGGAATTACTTGGCCTTGTTGGCGTCGCGTGCTGCGTCGCGGGTCGACTTGGCTTGCATTTCGCACTTGTCTTCTGCATCGCCTTTCAGGGCGTCGCATTTTTCGTCAGCCAGGTCGTACTCGGCTTCGATGACGTTACCGCGGGCTTTCATCACGTTGTTGCCGGTGTTGTCGAACTTCATCACTGCATCGTGCTCGGCCTTGGCGCGCATCAGCTTGGCTTCATCTTCGCAGATGTCTTCTGCGTTGCCGCTCATGGCGTCGCACTTGTCTTTGGCGACTTTGTAGTCGGCCTTGGCCTTGTCCATGGCCGTTTTGTGCGCAGCCTTGTTGACGGTCTGGGCAGCTGCAGGTGCGATACCAACGGCGGCGAAGGCAGCGGCGGTGATCAAGGTGGCGATGAACGATTTCATGGTGATGTCCCTTATTAGGTTGTTGGTGTAGCCATTAAACGCCATCCCCAACAACCGCTCTGTGCGACACCGTACACTTGTGAAAAAATCAATTAAGCAAATGCGGTTGATAGCTTGATGCCTTCGTCGCAGCGTGTGCACCGGCGGGCACATCGCCGTCGAGGCGGAAGATACTGACCAGCTGCGCCAGGCGCTGCGATTCGTCTTCGAGCGTGGCGGCCGAGCCGCTGGCCTGCTGCACCAGCGCCGCGTTCTGGCGCGTGGCTTCATCAATCTGCGCGATGGCGCCATTGACCTGCTCGATGCCGGCGTTCTGCTCGACCGTTGCATGGCTGATCTCGGCCATGATGTCGGTCACGCGTTTGACGCCCGTGACGATTTCGCCCATGGTCTCGCCGGCGCGGTCGACCAGCACGGCGCCCGCGTCCACACGCTCGACCGAGCTGCCGATCAGGACCTTGATTTCCTTCGCCGCTGCGGCCGAGCGCTGCGCCAGGTTGCGCACCTCGGTGGCGACGACGGCAAAGCCACGGCCCTGCTCGCCCGCACGCGCCGCTTCGACGGCGGCATTGAGCGCCAGGATATTCGTCTGGAACGCGATGCCGTCGATGACGCCGATGATGTCCACGATCTTTTTCGACGATTCGTTGATCGATGCCATCGTGTCGACCACTTGCGCGACGACCTCGCCGCCGCGCAGCGCCACGGCCGATGCCGACTCGGCCAGGCTGTTGGCCTGGCGTGCATTCTCGGCATTCTGGCGCACGATGCCGGTCAGTTGGGTGACCGACGTGGCGGTGGCGTGCAGCGTGCCGGTCTGGCGTTCGGTGCGGCTGGACAGATCGCGGTTGCCGTCGGCGATTTCAGTGGACACGGCACTGATTGCCAGCGTGCCGTTGCGTACTTGCGAGACGATGCGCACCAGGCTGTCGCGCATGCCCTGCATCGCGAACAGCAGGCTCGTGTTGTCGCCCGGACGGGTGACGATCGCCACGCCCAGGTCACCACCGGCGATGGCCGAGGCGATCGACGCCGCGTAATCCGGCTGGCCACCCAGTTGGCGCAGCAGGCCACGGGCCGTGTACCAGGCCGCCAGCGAACCGGCGGCAATCGCGCCCAGGCACAGCAGCGCCATCCAGCCGACGAAGCCCTTGGCCATTGCGCGTGCATCGGCAGCCGCTTCGTTATTCAGTTTTTCTTCCAGGTCGATCAGGCGATTGATGCTGGCAAGCCAACCGGTGAACGCCGGTGCAGCCGATTGCGACAACAGCGCGGTGGCCTCGGCGCCCTGGCCGGCGGCGTGCAGCGCGATCACGCGCTCGATCAGCGGCTTGGTGAGGTTTTCCTGCGCCTTGATGGCGGCCAGCGCGTCCTTCTCTTCGGGAAGCATGTCGGTGCGCTCGGCGAACAGGGCGTCCAGCGGGCCGGCCGAGCGGGCGTAGTTGTCATCCAGCGTCTTGATCAGGGCGATGGGGGTCGCGGCGCCGGCGGGGTCGGCCGCCAGCACCACGTCGCGCAAGGCGATCGCGCG
Source organism: Oxalobacteraceae sp. CFBP 13730 (assembly GCA_014841835.1). Classification (GTDB taxonomy): domain Bacteria; phylum Pseudomonadota; class Gammaproteobacteria; order Burkholderiales; family Burkholderiaceae_D; genus Telluria. The sequence continues at coordinate 734,024 of JACYUQ010000003.1, forward strand.
GTCGTGCACGCTGCCGCGGAAATTGATCGCGTAGCGCTGTTTGACGCTGTTCACGTCATTCATGTAATTCAGGACATGTTCGATGCGTCCCACGCGGCTTGCACCCAGCGCCACGAGGACGATCATCAGCAAAAAGACGACGCCATAGCCGAAAGCCAGCCGGGCGCCGATTGTGAGGTTCTTGTTTTTCATGGGAGGGGTCGAGATCAGGGATCGCAAAGAAAACTGTCTGTTTTCTTTCAGCGTTCGCAAATATATCACCCGATATTGCCCATTGGAATCAAATCTGAATGGTGTGCACCATTACGCAACACTTGCCCGTGGTCGGTCGTGACAACCACGGGTCGGCACGTTTCAGCGCACGGTGGCCAGTGCCGCGCCCTGCTCCCAACCACCGCCCAGGGCACGCGCCACCGCCACTGTTGCCAGCAGGCGCTGGGTGCGGATCTGCGCCGCAGCGCGATCGGCGGCCAGCGTGCTGCGCTGGGCATCGGTCACGTCCAGATAGGTCGACACGCCACGGTCATAGCGTGCCTGCGCCACCAGCAGCGCGCGCGCCGCCGCCTGTTGCGACTGGGACTGCACATCGCCCTGCTTCGAGCGCTGCTCGACGTCCGACAGCGCATCTTCCACTTCGCGCAGCGCCGTCAGCAGGCGCGTGTCGTGATTGGCCCGCGCCTCGTCATAGCGCGCCTGCGCCAGCGCCAGGTTCGCGCGGTTGCGGCCACCGTCGAAGATGGGCAGCGACAGGGCCAGCGGCCCCGCCGAAAACTGGCGCGCACCGCCGCTCGTCAGATCGTTCAGGCTTTGCGAGGCATAGCCAAAATTACCCGTCAGCGACAGCGCCGGGTAGAACGCGCCTTCAGCCACGCCGATCTGCGCATTGGCCGCTTTCAGCTGGGCCACGCTGGCGGCCAGGTCGGGGCGCTGGCCCACGAGACTGGCCGGCAGGCCCACCGGGATCGATGGCGGCTGCGGCAGCGCGCCCGCCGCCGTCTCGGGCAGCAGCGGCCTAGTAGGCGAAGCGCCTACCAGCGTGGCCAGCGCGTGTTCGACCAGATTGCGCTGACGCTGGACTTCGTGCAGGTCGGCTTCGGCGTTGGCGCGCTCGATGCGGGTGCGCGACACATCGAGCTCGTTCGACAGCCCGGCATTGAAGCGCGCTTCGATCAGGTCCTGCGATTCGCGCCGCGTGGCCAGCGCGTCGCGCAGGATTGCCATCTCGGCGTCCAGCCCGCGCAACTGCCAGTAGTTCGACGCCACCTGGCCGGAGAGCATCAAGAGCACGCCATCGCGGTCGATCTGCGCGGCCAGTGCCTGCGCGTCGCTGGCTTCGACGATGCGGCGCACGCGGCCCCACAGGTCGAGCTCATACGAGAACGACGCGGCCACGCTGTAGTTGTTGCCTTCGATCGAGCGACCACCGAGGGCCAGTCCCTGCGACGTCTCGCTCGACGTACGCGCATTGGACACGCCCGCGCCCACCGACACCGACGGCAGCTGCCCGGCGCGCACGACGCCCAGTTGCGCCTGCGCCTGCAGCAGGCGCTGTGCTGCGGCTTCGACGCCCGGGTTGTCGCGCAAGGCGCGCGTCTCCAGCGTATCGAGCGTCGCGTCGCCAAACACCTGCCACCAGGTGGCCGGCAGGCGCGCGCCGTTCGTGCTGACGTCGACGTGGCGGAATGCCGTATCGGCAGGCGCCGGCGGCGCCTTGAAATCCGGGCCCAGCGTGGTGCAGCCGGCGAACAGGGTGCTGATGGCGATCGCAAGGACGCCGTTAAGTACAGGCTTGAACATGGTTTGTCTTTTCAATTGAATGCGGGTTCAGTGGCCACCGCCGCCACCGCCGGGCGACTTGACCTTGTCGGCCATCCAGATCGCCGCGATGCAGCCGATCAGGATGATGCCGATGATCCAGAAGCCGTCGTTGTAGGCCATCACATACGATTCGCGCCGCACGATGCGGTCGACCACGGCCAGCGCCTGGTTGGCCGCAGCCGCCGGGTCAATGCCCCTGGCGATGAAAGCCTGGGTCAGCATGTCGAGCCGCTCCTGCGTGGCCGGCGCATAGGTGGATACGGCCTCGCCCAGGCGCGCCGAGTGAAAGTGTTCGCGGTTGGTCAGCGTCGTGGCCAGCAGCGCGATGCCGACCGAGCCACCGAGATTGCGCGTCATGTTGAACAGGCTCGAGGCCGAGCCCATTTCGCGCGGCGGCAGGCCGGACATGGCGAAGTTCGACAGCGTCAGCATCACGAACGGCTGGCCGATGGCGCGCACGACCTGCGTCCACATCAGCTGGTCGTAGCCGGTGGTCGCATCCATATACGAATTCATGATGCACGAGATGCCGAACATGAAGAGGCCAAAGCTGCACAGGATGCGGTTGTCCACTTTCGAGGACAGCTTGGCCGCGAACGGCATCACCAGCAGTTGCGGCAGGCCGACCCAGGCGATCACTTCGCCGATCTGCATCGGCGTGTAGCCGGCGATCTGGCCCAGGTACAGCGGCAGCAGGTAGGCCGAGCCATACAGGCCCATGCCGATCACCGCCGACAGCGTGGTCGCGACCAGGAAGTTACGCTGGCCGTAGAGCGCCAGGTTCACGAACGGATCGGGGCGCGTAAAACTCAGCGCGATCCAGCCCAGGATGCCCGTCAGCGACAGCGCGGCGAAGGTCACGATGAAGCTCGAATCGAACCAGTCCTTCGAATTGCCTTCTTCGAGGAAGATCGTCAGGCAGGCCAGGCCCATGGCCATCAGCGCGATGCCGAGCCAGTCGGCCTTGATCAGCGTTCTGACGTTGGATTTTTCCGGATCCATCCCCCACAGCATGCCGGCAATGAGCAGCACGCCCGGCACCCAGTTGATGTAGAAGACCGATGGCCAGCCATACAGCTCGGTCAGGTAGCCGCCCAGCGTCGGGCCCATCGCTGGCGCGAGCGTTGCCGTCAGGCCGAAGATGGCCATGCCGGTGGCGCGCTTGGAAGGTGGCAGGCGCGTCATCACGAGCATCATCGCCATCGGGATCAGCGCGCCGCCGGTAAAGCCCTGCAGCATGCGAAACACGATCATGCTCTGCAGGCTCCAGGCCGCGCCGCACAGCGTCGAGAACACGAGGAACAGTGCGGTGGTGCCCACCATGTAATTGCGCATGCCGAAGGCGCGTGTGAACAGCGCCGTCATCGGGATCACGACGATCTCGGCGCACAGATAGGCCGTGGAGATCCACGAGCCTTCTTCCTGCGTGGCCGAGAGCGTGCCGAGGATGTCGCGCAGCGACGAATTGGTGATCTGGATGTCAAGCACCGCCATGAAGGCGCCCAGCATGCCGGCGGCGATCGCGACCCAGGTGCGCAGGTCGACTGCGGCCCCATTGGCGGGCGCGCCCGGCATCCCGCTGCCCATCGCGCCCGACGGGGCTGATTTGCTCAAGCTGGTCATGGTGTGCTTAGCGCGCGGCTGCGGTCTGCGTCGGTTTCACGTCCTGGTTCAGCCTGACCTCGGCCACCACCGACATGCCCGGCACCAGGCGGCCCGCGTACTTCTTCACATCTTGCGGATCGAGCGTGATCTTGACCGGCACGCGCTGGACGATCTTGGTGAAGTTGCCGGTCGCGTTATCGGCCGGCAGCAGTGCGAACTGGTTGCCCGACGCTGGCGAGAAGCTGTCCACGCGGCCGACCAGGTGATGGTCGGGCAGCGCATCGACTTCCAGGCTCACGGCCTGGCCCGGCGTGAGGCCGCCCAGCTGCGTTTCCTTGAAGTTGGCGACGACCCAGACGTTGTCTTCGACCACGGCCAGCATGGCCTGCCCCGGCTGCACGCGCGCACCGACTTCGACGCTGCGCCGGCCGATGCGGCCCGCCACCGGCGCCACGATGCTGTTGTAGGCCAGCTGCTGGCGCGCGTCTTTCAGCTGCGCCTGCAGCACCTTGATTTCGGCCTTCAGCACATCGCGACCCGCTTCAGCAGCGCCGATCTGTGCCTGCGCAGCAGCGGCATTGTCGCGGCGCGCGGCCACGTCGGCCACGGCGCCGGCACGCGCTGCGCTCGATGCATCGACTTCGGATTTCGACACGGCTTTCATCGTGTCGTTGTACAGCTGGCCGAAACGCTCGGCATCCTGGCGGGCGCGCAGCAACTGGGCTTCGGCCTGGCGCACCTGGGCGCCGGCAGCGCCGGCCTGGGCGCGCACCTGCAGCAGCTGGGCGTCGGACTGCTTGACCTGCTGCTCCATGCTGGCGATCTGCGCCTGGATCTGCTCGACGCGCACGGACTGGTCGGCCGGATCGAGCAGCGCCAGCACGTCGCCCGCCTTCACCATCTGGTTGTCTTCGACCAGCACTTTCGTGACCACACCCGCCACGCGCGACGAGACCTGGTGCATGCGGCCGGTGACGTAGGCGTTTTCGGTTTCCACGAAATGGCTGCTGCGGTACCACATGCGCCCACCGGCGCCGATGGCCAGCAGGGCAATCACGCCAACCACGACCAGAACGCGCTTGTTGGGCGGCTTCTTGGCGGCGGGAGCGTCCGCCCGAGGTTGCGCTGCGCTCGCCTGCCCTGCCTTGATGTCGTTCTCTGCCATGGTGCTGCTCCGAAATGAAATGAAATGGATTCGTCGCATTATTCGCCATCAATAGGGCGAAGTCAAGAAATGAAACGGTTGCATTTCATTTTATTTTGCTCTAGAGTCCAATGTATGAACACAGCATTGACATGTATAAAATCTGCCGGGCGGCCCAAGGCAGCCGACGTCGAGACGCGCAACCAGGAACTGATCGAGGCCGCTGGCCGGCTGTTCCTGAAAAACGGCTACACGCGTACCAGTCTGGAATCGATCGCGCGTGAGGCGCGGGTGGCCGTGCGCACCATCTACGTCAAGTTCGGCGGCAAGGCCGGCCTGCTCAAGGCGGTGCTGGCATCGCGCCGCGAGCGCCTGTTTGCAGAGCGCGACATGGATTGCGACCCGCGTCCGCTGCGCACGATCTTGGATGAATTTGCACGTGATTTTTACGCGCTGCTGGTCGAGCCCGATGCCCTCGCACTGCAGCGGGTGGTGATTGCCGAGGCGAGCACGAATCCGGAACTGGCCGAAGCATTTTACGAAGGTGGCCCGCGCATGACGCGCGACATGCTGGCGCGCTTTTTCGCGCGGCCCGATATCCGCCTGCAACTACGCGACGACGTGCCGCCGTCAATCATCCTGACGCACCTGATCGGCTGCATCAACGGCGATCCGGTCGGGCGCTTTCTGTTTCCGGATGCCGAGCCATCGGGCGAGGAAGCACGGCGCCAGCTGGCGGCGCGCATGGAACTGTTCTATAGCAGCGTGCTCAAACCCGGCTGAGTTTATGCATGTAGCCTGGTGGAAAAATTCGGTGTGCCATCGTACCGACAGCCTCATCAAACTGTGTCATTATGTAAATGTTCACAACGGGTGTCGTGAATGCAAATAACAGCGGTGTGACCGCGAGGAGAAAGTATGAGCAAGTCGTCCAGATATGAATGGCGTGATCAGGCAGCTGCCCTGCAAGAGCGTATGAAGAGCTTTATCGAAAATCCGGGCGATGACCAGCTGGAAGCAGTCATCGCCGACATGCGTACCTACGCAGCAGCCGCCAAGAATGGCGCAATTGATATTCCGGAGCGCTTCGTCAGCTTCGCCTGAAGCCCGCGATGTCGATCCATCCATGCCGCCCCGTGCAAACCGGGCGGCATTTTTTTTGGGACACCTTCAGATAGCGGACAGCGGGACCGGCCGCGCCTGTTCTTCGACCTCGTGCACGCGGGTCAGAAAATGCATCTTGCGCGGTGCCCGGTGCCGTTCGTGAAGTTCACGCGTGACCACCTCGACGCGGCGCGGTCGCAGGGCAAGCTGGCAAGGATCGGCGACGCCACCCCCGCCCGGTATGGCATCGGCCAGTTGCTGCGCCAGCGGCTGGGCCACGGTGCCAGAGATGACCGTGGCGACGCCATGGATTGCGGTATGAAGCTCAAAAGCGTGCGCTTGCGGCAGCACGTACACGGTGCCGACGTATTCATTGCTGTACTCGTCCATATGCCCTCCGGCATGTTGCGAGAAAGGCGGCAACGCTGCTGCCGCCATATCACTGCATCTTAGACCTTTGGCGGCGTGCTGCAAGCGGCGCGCACGCTCCAAAAAAAACCGGGACCATTGAGGTCCCGGTTTCGCTTGCCACGTTGCCGATCAGCGCTTGCGCGGTGGCGGCAGATCGGTGCAGACACCTTCGTACGCTTCGGCTGCCATGCCGATCGACTCGCCCAGCGTCGGGTGCGGGTGAATCGTCTTGCCGATGTCCACGCCGTCGGCGCCCATCTCGATCGCCAGCGCGATTTCGCCGATCATGTCGCCGGCATGCGTGCCGACGATGGTGCCGCCGATGATACGGTGCGTTTCAGCGTCGAACAGCAGCTTGGTGAAGCCCTCGTCGCGGCCATTGGCCACGGCGCGCCCGCTGGCGTTCCACGGGAAGTGGCCCTTCTCGACCTTGATGCCCTGCTGCTTGGCTTCGTCTTCGGTCAGGCCGACCCACGCTACTTCAGGATCGGTGTAAGCCACCGATGGAATGACCTTGGCGTCGAAGTGCGTCTTCTTCTCGAAGGCCGCCTCGGCCGCCACGTGCGCCTCGTGCACCGCCTTGTGCGCCAGCATTGGCTGGCCCACCAGGTCGCCGATGGCGAAGATGTGCGGCACGTTGGTGCGCATCTGGCTGTCCACGGCGATGAAGCCGCGATCGCTCACTGTCACGCCGGCCTTGTCGGCTGCAACCTTCTTGCCGTTCGGGCTGCGGCCTACGGCCACCAGGACCAGGTCGTACAGCTGCGGTTCCGGCGCGGTGGCGCCGGCTTCGGCGGCTTCGAACGTGACCTTGATCCCTTCCGGCAGCGCTTCCACGCCGACGGTTTTCGTCTTGAGCATGATGTTGTCGAAGCGGTGCGCGTTGTACTTCTGCCAGACCTTGACGGCCTCGCGGTCCGCGCCCTGCATCAGGCCATCCATCATCTCGACCACGTCGATGCGCGCGCCCAACGTCGAATACACGGTCGCCATTTCCAGGCCGATGATGCCGCCGCCGATGACGAGCATCTTCTTCGGCACCTGGCGCAGTTCCAGCGCGCCCGTCGAATCGACGATGCGCGGATCTTCCGGCACGAACGGCAGCTTGACCACCGACGAACCCGCTGCAATCACGGCCTTCTTGAAGGCGATGACCTTCTTGCCGCCATCGGCTGCCGTGACTTCGATGTGGTTCGGGCTCAGGAATGCGCCCACGCCCTGCACCGTGTTGACCTTGCGCGCCTTGGCCATGAAGGCCAGGCCGCCAGTCATCTTCTTGATCACGCCATCCTTGTAGCCGCGCAGCTTGTCGATGTCGACCTCTGGCTTGGCAAACGCCACGCCCAGGTCAGCCATGTGCGCCGTTTCATCCATGACGGAGGCCACGTGCAGCAGCGCCTTCGACGGGATGCAGCCCACGTTCAGGCACACGCCACCGAGCGTTGCGTACTTCTCGACCAGCACGGTGTTCATGCCCAGGTCGGCCGCGCGGAACGCAGCGGAGTAGCCGCCGGGACCGGCGCCCAGCACCATCATGTCGCATTCGATGTCGACCTGGCCGGTGTAGCTCGACGGGGTCGGCGCAGGACCGGCTGGCGCCGGCGCAGGGGCCGGCTTGGCGGGCGCCTGCGATTCGGTCGGCGCGGCTGGCTTGTCCGCCGGCTTGTCGGCCGGCTTGGCCTCGGCCGCAGGGGCAGGCGCAGCGGCGGCAGGTGCAGCAGCAGCGCCCTCTTCCACCGTCAGCAGCAGGGTGCCTTCGTTGATCTTGTCGCCGACCTTGACCGTGATCGACTGCACCACGCCCGCGTGCGTCGACGGGATTTCCATGCTGGCCTTGTCCGATTCAACGGTGACCAGGGACTGGTCGACCTTGATCGTGTCGCCGGCCTTGACCATCAACTCGATGACTTCGACGTCCTTGAAGTCACCGATATTCGGGACTTTCACTTCAACAGTGCTCATCAGTGCGCTCCAATCACAGAAGGGTCTTTCGCAGGTCCGCCAGCACTTCGCCCAGGTAGGCGGAGAAGCGCGCGGCGCCGGCGCCGTCGATCACGCGGTGATCGTACGACAGCGACATCGGCAGCATCAGGCGCGGCTGGAAGGTCGAACCGTCCCACACCGGCTTCATCGCCGACTTGGACAGGCCCAAAATCGCCAGTTCAGGTGCGTTGATGATCGGGGTGAACGCGGTACCACCAATGCCGCCCAGCGACGAGATGGTGAACGTTGCGCCCTGCATCGCGGTTGGCGGCAGCTTGCCGTCGCGCGCCTGCGCCGACAGTTCGCCCATTTCGGTGGCGATCTGCGAGATGGTCTTCTTGTCCGCATCTTTCACGACCGGGACCACCAGGCCGTTCGGCGTGTCGGCCGCGAAGCCGATGTTGTAGTACTGCTTCGTGATCAGGGCTGCGCCATCGCCCGACAGCGACGCATTAAATTGCGGGAACTTCTTCAGCGCGGCGACGCTCGCCTTGATGACGAAGGCCAGCATGGTCAGCTTGACCGCCGACTTCTGCTTGGCCAGCGACGCGTTGGTGTCGACGCGGAACTGCTCCAGGTCGGTCACGTCGGCTTCGTCGAAGTGCGTCACGTGCGGGATCATGACCCAGTTGCGATGCAGATTCGGACCCGAGATCTTCTTGATGCGCGAGAGCGGCACCGTTTCGGTCGGACCGAATTTCGAGAAGTCCAGCGATGGCCAGGCCAGCAGATCGAGGCCAACGCCACTGCCGCCGGCTTTGCTTGGCGCTGCAGCAGGTGGCGCTGCCATCACGCCCTTGACGAAGTTCTGCACGTCCTGCTGGGTGATGCGGCCTTTCGGACCGCTGCCCGGCACACGGCCCAGGTCCACGCCCAGTTCGCGCGCGAACTTGCGGATCGATGGCGAAGCGTGGGCTTTCGAGCCGGTCACGCCTGGTGCGGCTGGTGCTGGTGCAGGTGCAGGTGCAGGTGCTGGTGCGACGGCTGGTGCAGGCGCAGCGGCCGGTGCCGGTGCGGCAGCAGCAGGTGCCTGTGCAGCGGCGGCTGGCGCGGCTGCAGGTGCAGCCGGTGCGCCACCGGTCGCTTCCACGACCAGCACGAGCGAATCCTTGGCGACCTTGTCGCCAACCTTGACCTTGATTTCCTTGACCATGCCGGCATGGCTCGACGGGATCTCCATGCTGGCCTTGTCCGATTCGACGGTCAGCAGCGACTGGTCGACCTTGATCGTGTCGCCCACCTTGACCATCAGTTCGATGACTTCGACTTCTTTGAAATCTCCGATGTCCGGCACGGTCACGTCGACCAGGCCGCCGGATGCAGCGGGTGCAGCGGCTGGCGCTTCGGCGGCAGCTGGCGCAGGGGCAGCCGGTGCAGCAGCAGCAAGTGCAGCTTCGGCAGCCGGTGCAGCAGCGGCAGGTGCATCAGCCGCGCCGCCCGCTTCTTCAAGCAGCAGCACGAGCGAGCCTTCGGCAACCTTGTCGCCGACGTTGATCTTGATTTCCTTGACCACGCCGGCGTGGCTCGACGGGATCTCCATGCTGGCCTTGTCCGACTCGACGGTCACCAGGGACTGGTCCACCTTGATGGTGTCGCCCGGCTTGACCATCAGCTCGATCACTTCCACTTCCTTGAAGTCGCCGATATCAGGGACTTTGACTTCCACAATGCTCATAGTGTTAGCTCCGTTATTTTTTGAGTTAGCGTCCGAGCCGTCGTTCCAGCGAAGGCTGGAACCCAAGTTTGCCTGCACCCTGACGCGCACGAACGAATCGGCTGCGCGAAGGACTTGGGTTCCCGCCTGCGCGGGAACGACGGTTCATGAGCATTACTGGGTCACCGGATTCGGCTTGTTCTGGTCGATGCCGTACTTGGCGATCGCCTGCGACACGATGGCGCGGTCGATCTTGCCTTCGTCGGCCAGTGCGCGCAGCGAAGCCACCGTGATGTAGTAGCGGTTCACTTCGAAGAACTCGCGCAGCTTGACGCGCGAATCCGAGCGGCCAAAGCCGTCCGTGCCCAGCACTTTGTAGGTGCGGTCCTTCGGCATGAAGCCGCGGATCTGCTCGGCGAACATGCGCATGTAGTCGGTCGTCGCGACGATCGGGCCGCTGGTGGCGGCGAGCTGCTCGGTGACGAACGGTACGCGCTGTGGCAGTTCCGGGTTGACCATGTTCCAGCGTTCGCAATCGTTGCCGTCACGTGCCAGCAGCGTCAGCGACGGCGCCGACCACACGTCCGCATCGACGTTCCAGTCGTTCTTGAGCAGTTCGGCCGCAAACATTGACTCGCGCAGGATGGTGCCGCAACCGATCAGTTGCACGCGCTGGGCGTTGTCCTTGCCGCCCTCTTGCAGCAGGTACAGGCCCTTGAGAATGCCGGCTTCCTGGCCAGGCTTGAGGCCCGGCTGCGGGTAGTTCTCGTTCATGATGGTGATGTAGTAGAACACGTCTTCCTGTTCTTCCACCATGCGGCGCAGACCGTCCTGGATGATGACCGCGACTTCGTGACCGAAGGTCGGATCGTACGGCAGGCAGTTCGGCACGGTCGCAGCGATGATGTGGCTATGGCCGTCTTCGTGCTGCAGGCCTTCGCCGTTGAGCGTCGTGCGGCCGGCAGTGCCGCCCATCAGGAAGCCGCGCGCACGGATGTCGCCCGCCAGCCAGACCAGGTCACCCACGCGCTGCATGCCGAACATCGAGTAGAACGTGTAGAACGGGATCATCGTGCGGTTGTTCGACGAGTACGACGTCGCTGCAGCGATCCACGAGCTCATGCCGCCCGCTTCGTTGATACCCTCTTGCAGGATCTGGCCTGCCTTGTCTTCGCGGTAGTACATCACCTGGTCGCGGTCGACCGGCTCGTACAACTGGCCCTGCTGGTTGAAGATGCCGATCTGGCGGAACAGGCCTTCCATGCCGAAGGTACGCGATTCGTCGACCAGGATCGGCACGATGCGCTGGCCGATGCTTTCGTCCTTCAGCAGGCTCGTGATCACGCGCACATACGCCTGGGTCGACGAGATTTCACGGCCTTCCGGGGTTGGCTCGAGCACGCCCTTGAACGACGCCAGTGCCGGCACCGTCAGCTTTTCGTCCGACTTTTCACGGCGCTGTGGCAGGTAGCCGCCCAGTGCCTTGCGGCGCTCGTGCAGGTACACCATTTCAGGCGCATCGTCGGCCGGCTTGAAGAACGGGATGTCGGCCAACTGGTCGTCAGGGATCGCGATATTGAAGCGGTCGCGCATGTCGCGGATCGCCTGGTCATCGAGCTTCTTGGTCTGGTGCGCAGTGTTGCGCGCCTCGCCCGACTTGCCCATGCCGAAGCCCTTGACGGTTTTCACCAAGAGGACCGTTGGCGTGCCCTTGTTTTCTTGCGCGTTCTTGAACGCGGCGTAGATCTTGTGCGGATCGTGGCCGCCGCGGGTCAGGCGCCAGATATCGTCGTCGCTCATCTTCGACACCATCTCGAGCAGCGCCGGATCCTTGCCGAAGAAGTGCTTGCGCACGTAGGCGCCGTCCTTGGCCTTGTAGTTCTGGTATTCGCCGTCGACCGATTCCATCATCACGCGCTGCAGGATGCCGTCCTTGTCCTGGGCCAGCAGCGGATCCCACTGCGAGCCCCAGATGACCTTGACGACGTTCCAGCCGGCGCCGCGGAAGTCGGCTTCGAGTTCCTGGATGATCTTGCCGTTGCCGCGCACCGGACCGTCCAGGCGCTGCAGGTTGCAGTTGACGACCATGACCAGGTTGTCCAGCTGCTCGCGCGCGGCCATGCCGATCGCGCCCATCGATTCCGGCTCGTCCATTTCGCCGTCGCCGCAGAAGACCCAGACCTTGCGGTTGTCGGTCTTGGCGATGCCGCGTGCGTGCAGGTATTTCAGGAAGCGCGCCTGGTAGATCGCCATCAGCGGGCCCAGACCCATCGAGACGGTCGGGAACTGCCAGAAGTCCGGCATCAGTTTCGGGTGCGGGTACGACGACAGGCCCTTGCCGTCGACTTCGCGGCGGAAGTTGAGCAGCTGTTCTTCGCTCAAGCGGCCTTCGAGGAAGGCGCGGGCGTAGATGCCTGGGGACGAGTGGCCCTGGATGTACAGCAGGTCGCCGCCGTGGTCTTCGGTCGGGGCGTGCCAGAAGTGGTTGAAGCCCGTGCCCAGCATATTGGCCAGCGAAGCGAACGACGAGATGTGGCCACCGAGGTCGCCGTCGGCGCGGTTGGCCTTGACCACCATCGCCATCGCGTTCCAGCGCATCCACGAGCGCAGGCGCTCTTCGTATTCGAGGTTGCCGGGCGAGTTCTGGTTCAGGTGCGCGGGAATCGTGTTGACGTACGCGGTGTTGCTCGAGAACGGGACGTGCGCGCCGCGACGGCGCGCCAGGTCTACCAGGCGCTCCATCAGGTAATGGGCGCGTTCCGTTCCTTCATGTTCGATCACCGCCTCCAGCGCATCGAGCCATTCCTTGGTCTCGATTGCATCCGGATCGTTGGCGGTTTGCGAGGTCAACTGGTCGAGTTGAGCTGCCATGTCATGCGTCTCCTAGTGTGGTACGCCCCATCCGATCCCTGCGCAGGCTGGCGGCGGTTGATGAAATTCGAACTATCTTTTAGCTAAACCATCAGATTCTAACAGTGGACTTCCCCATTTTCAAACTATGATATCCGATTTCATAATGTGAAAACGTATGCTGCAACTGCACAATTTGTATAGGGAAATGTTGAACTTCCTGCCACCAAACATCGTATACCGAAGCGCCTGAAACGCGGCAAAAATGGCCGATTTCAGCCTTGCGCAGCGGCCGACAGTGACCGGCAAGACGGGCGCGGGCCGTATAATTCTGTTTTTGCCCAGGACGAGCCTCCCACCATGCCAGCCCAACACATCGACGGAATCCTTCTCTCCCAACAACTGCGCGCCGATATCGCCACGCGCACCGCCAGGCTCACCGCAGCCGGCAAGCAGCCCGGCCTGGCCGTGATCCTGGTGGGTGAAGATCCCGCCAGCCAGGTCTATGTGCGCAACAAGGTCAAGGCCTGCGGCGACGTGGGTTTCCACTCGGTGCTCGAAAAATACGACGCCGACCTGAGCGAAAATGCCCTCCTTGATCGCATTGCAGCATTGAACACCGACCCGGCGATCCACGGCATCCTCGTGCAAATGCCGCTGCCGAAGCACATCGACCCCAACAAAGTCATCGAAGCGATTTCGACGGCCAAGGATGTCGATGGCTACTCGGTGCTGTCGGCCGGCGAACTGATGACGGGTCTGGAAGGCTTCCGTCCCTGCACGCCGTACGGCTGCATGAAACTGATCGAAACCACGGGTGTCGACCTGCGCGGCAAACACGCCGTCGTGATCGGCCGCAGCAACACCGTCGGCAAACCAATGGCCATGCTGCTCTTGCAAGCCAATGCCACCGTGACCATATGTCATAGCGCGACCGCGGATCTGGGCTACCACACCCGCCAGGCCGATGTCGTGGTGGCCGCCGTTGGCCGCCGCAATACCCTGACCGCCGATATGGTCAAGCCGGGCGCCATCGTGATCGACGTGGGCATGAACCGCGACGACGCGGGCAAGCTGTGCGGCGACGTCGATTTTGCCGGCGTGCGTGAAGTGGCTGGCCACATCACCCCGGTACCGGGCGGTGTGGGCCCGATGACGATCACGATGCTGCTGCAAAACACGGTGGAATCGGCGGAACGCGAACTGAAGAACCAACGCTAACGAATCTGGAAGGACTATTGATGACGAACGAAACGAGCAATCCCCTCCTCGACTTTTCCGACTTGCCGCGCTTTGACGCGATCAAGCCCGAACACGTCACGTCCGCCATCGACAGTCTGATCGCCGAGGCGAACGCCGTCGTGGCGCAGCTCGAGGCGCCGCTGGATGAGGTTACCTGGGCCACGCTGGCCCCGCTCGACGACGTCGGCGAGCGCCTGAGCCGCGCCTGGGGCGTGGTCGGCCACCTGAACCACGTGGTCGACACGCCCGAACTGCGCGCCACCTACAACGAGAACCAGCCGAAGGTCGTCGAGTTCTCGACCGCGCTGAGCCAGAACGAGGCGCTGTTCACCAAGTACAAGCAGCTGCGCGAAAGCGCCGGTTTCGAGGCGCTGAGCGACACCCGCAAGCGTATCGTCGAGAACGCGCTGCGCGACTTCCGCCTGGGCGGCGCTGAACTGGCCACCGACAAGAAAGAACGCTTTGCCGAAATCCAGGAACAGCAGTCGCAACTGTCGACGCGCTTTTCTGAAAACGTGCTCGATGCCACCAACGACTACAAGCTCGTGGTCGACAACGAAGCCGAACTGGCCGGCCTGCCGGACGACGTAAAGGCCGCTGCGAAAGCCGCCGCTGAGCGCGATGGCAAGACCGGCTGGCTGTTCACGCTGCACTTCCCGTCGTACTTCCCGATCCTGCAGTTCAGTACCAACCGCGCGCTGCGCGAAACGATCTACCGCGCCACCGCGACCAAGGCGTCCGACGCCGGCATCATGTTTACCGACGTCGCGAAGTGGGACAACTCGTCGAATATCGTCAAGTTGCTGCAACTGCGCAATGAAGAAGCGAAGATGCTCGACTACGGCAGCTTCGCCGATATCTCGCTGGTGGCCAAGATGGCGCAAAGCCCGCAGCACGTGATCGAATTCCTCGAAGACCTGGCGCGCCGCGCCCGCCCCTATGCCGAGAAGGACCTGGCCGAACTGCGCGCGTTTGCGCGCGACGAGCTGGCAATCGACGACCTGCAATCGTGGGACGTGGCCTTTGCGTCCGAAAAGCTGCGCGAGCAGCGTTACGCGTTCTCGGCCCAGGAAGTGAAGGAATACTTCCCCGAGCCGAAAGTGGTCGCGGGCCTGTTCGGCGTGATCCAGGAGCTGTTCGGCGTGACCGTGCGTCCGGACGACGCACCGACCTGGCACCCGGATGTGCGCTTCTTCCGCATCGAGCGTGACGGCCAACTGGTCGGCCAGTTCTACCTCGACCTGTATGCGCGCGCCGGCAAGGCGCAAGGCGCGTGGATGAACGATGCGCGCGGGCGCCGCCTGCTCCATGGCGGCACCGTGCAGACGCCGGTGGCGTACCTGGTCTGCAATTTCACGCCACCGGCGATGAAAGATGGCGTGCTGCAGCCATCGCTGTTCACGCACGACGAAGTAACCACGCTGTTCCACGAATTCGGCCACGGCCTGCACCACATGCTGACCGAAGTCGAAGAGCTGTCGGTCTCGGGCATCTCGGGCGTCGAATGGGATGCGGTGGAGCTGCCATCGCAGTTCATGGAAAACTTCTGCTGGGAGTGGGACAAGCTGCAGCAGATGACGGCGCACGTGAAAACCGGCGAGCCGCTGCCGCGCGCGCTGTTCGACAAGATGACGGCCGCGAAGAACTTCCAGTCCGGGATGCAGACGCTGCGTCAGGTCGAGTTCTCGCTGATCGACATGCACCTGCACTACGATTTCGACGCGCACAACGGTGAGGTCCAGGCGCTGATCGACGACGTGCGCCGTAACTTCGCGGTGATCACGCCGCCGTCGTTCAACCGCTTCCTGCATTCGTTCAGCCACATCTTCGCGGGCGGCTATGCGGCCGGTTACTACAGCTACAAGTGGGCCGAGGTGCTGTCGGCCGACGCCTATGCCGCATTCGAAGAAGCGATCGTCGATGGCGGCGCCGACCTGTTCGAAACGGGCCGGCGCTTCCAGCGCGAGATTCTGGCGGTGGGCGGTTCGCGCCCGGCGCTCGATTCATTCAAGGCCTTCCGCGGCCGCGAACCCTCGATCGACGCCTTGCTGCGCCATAGCGGCATGAATGCCTGACCAATTGGATTGACCCTGTCGGGAGTGCCAGCGCACTCCCGATTTTCCATAAGCGCCCATGACCCGCATCGACTTTCATACCAATATCCCGGATAAGCTGGCCTATGCCTGCCGCCTTGCGCGCAAGGCATATGGCGCGCGCGCCAAAATCGTGGTGCTGGCCGATAGCCCCGAACAGGCCGACGCCTTGAATGCGGCCATGTGGACCGTGTCGGATACTGATTTCATTCCGCACGTGATGGCCGGCGACGGGCTCGCGGCGCAAACGCCGATCGTGATTACCGATAATGAAGACAGCGAACTGCCGCACCACGATATGCTCGTGAACCTGACACGCCGCAGGCCGCGCAACTTCACGCAATTTGCACGTGTGTTTGAAATTATTTCGATCGATGAAGAAGATGCCGCCGAAGGCCGCAAACGCTATATCGCGTATAAAAAAGAATCCTATCCGCTGACCCACTTCGTCGCAGGACAATCATGAGCCACGATCCCGCTTTCGATGCCAGTATTCCCGTGTTGACCGAAGTATTCGCGGAACCAACCGCGTCGGGCACGCCGCTGGCACAGCCGGCACCCGAAGTCGAAGCAGAGACCCCGCCGCCGCCTGCGCCCGTGGTGGCCGCGCCGCAGGATGCGCCAGAGGCGCTGGAACGGCGCGCCGTCGATCATTGGAGCGGCGAGCAATGGAGCGTGATGGAGCGGCGCGTCACCGAGCGCATCCTGCAGCAATTGCAGGGCCGGATCGATTTTGTGCTCGAACAGCGCCTGCGCGACGGTATTGCCGATGCCGTCGACAAAGCAATGACCAGTTTCTCAGCCGATATTCGCAAAAGTCTCGGCGATACGCTGAACGATGTCGTGACGCGCGCAGTTTCCCAAGAAATTGCACACATCAGAATGCTGGAAAAATAAACCCGCTCCACATGCCGTTCTGCCTTGCATTTGATTCGAAATTAACCCCGCGCACGATTGTCATTCCAATTTAACGATTCAATAGTAAAATCCCTGCGCGGCCCTTCGAAACGAATCGAATCACCTCATCAAGGAAGAAACAAAATGGCAAACATCAATCTGTCGGGTTATAACCTCGCCGAACTGAAAGGTCTTCAATTCGATATCGAAAAGGAGATCAAAAACCGCCAACAGCAAGACGTCAAGAAAGCGCGTGAGCAAATTCTCGAGATCGCCCAGAATATGGGCATCTCGGTCGAGGAACTGCTGGCCAAGGGCGGTACCAAAGCGAAGAAGACCGGCGGCGCCAAAGTCAATCCGCAATATCACAACCCGGCTGACAATACCCAGACCTGGACCGGCCGCGGCCGTCAACCGAAATGGGTTGTCGACGCACTGGGCAAGGGCAAGTCGCTGGACGATCTGCGCATCTAAGCCTCGCAGTAATACGCACGATCTACACGCCGCCGCGACCTTCGTCCGGCGGCGTTCGCATTTCCACCCGCCCCATCCATTCACGTGTTTCGGCTAAGATTGCAACTTCAGCAATCAGCCGGTCGTCGTCGTGAAACGCACTCCCCTCATCGCAGCACTCGCCGGCGCCGCCATCCTGGCCATCGGCACCGTCTTCTGGTTCACTGACCGGGTCGAACCCCACGGCGGCGCCACCCCGGTACTGACCGCTCCCGTCGCCAAAACGCAGCCATTCTGGCCTGCCCGCGTGCACCTGCTGGCGGGCGACGGCCAGGACGGCGTGCTCGATGGTGCAGCACCCGCCAGCCGCTTCAGCGATCCCTACGGCGTGGCCATTGGCCCGCGCGGCGCGATCTATGTCGCAGACGGGGGCGAGGCCAACCGCATCCGCGTCGTCCAGCCCGATGGCGCTGTCTCGACGCTGGCCGGTGGCAAGGAAGGCTTTGTCGATGGCCTGGGTGCGGCCGCCGCGTTCAACACGCCGTCCGCCATCGCGCTCGACCACCTGGGCAACCTGTACGTGGCCGACACGGGCAACCACGCGATCCGCCGCATCGCGCCGGGTGGCGCCGTGACGACGCTGGCCGGCAACGGCAGTCCCGGTTATGTCGATGGCATCGGCCGTGCCGCCCAGTTCAACGGCCCCGTCGGCATCGCGGTGGACGACGCCGGCATCGTCTACGTGGCCGACACCTACAACGACCGCATCCGCCGCATTGCCCCGGATGGCACGGTGACCACACTGGCCGGCACCGGCAAGCCGAACCTGTTTGACGGCCCCGGCCCGGCCGCGGCGTTCGACACCCCTAGCGCGCTGGCCGTCGACCACGACGGCAACCTGTACATCGCCGACACCGGCAACAATGCGGTGCGCCGCTTGCGCCCCGACGGCACGGTCGACACGCTCGCACTGCCACCCGAGGCCGAGCGCCGCCCCGCGCTGCGTCGCCCGGTCGGTTTGGCCGTCACGCGCGACGGCTACCTGTACATCGTCGCCAGTGCCGGCGGGCGCATCCTGCAGATGACGCCAACGGGCGAATTCCGCCCGCTGGAGGATACCGACCACCCGCTCGAGCCGAACGGTTTCGGCAGCGACGGCACCGTGCAGCTCAACGGCCCGCGTGGCATTGCCGTGGCGCGCGACGGCAGCCTGGTGGTGGCCGACGCCAACGCCCATCGCCTGCACCGCCTGGCGCCGCCGCGCACGGGTGAAGCCGCACCGGTGCTGGCGCGCCCGGCGCTGCAACGGCGCACGGCACCGATGCCCTGGCCGCTTGGCCCGCAAGACACCGTCCATGAAGTCGTGGGCGTGATGGGCGAAGTGCGCGGCACGTATGGCGGCGACAGCCGTGACCATTTCCACGCGGGCCTGGACGTACGCGGCGACGTCGGCGCAACCGTGCTGGCGATCCTGCCGGCCAAGGTGACCGATCCGTATGCGAACTGGGGTTTCAACAACCTCGGCGAAGGCATGAGCGTGGGGCCACTGTCCTATATCCACATGCGCGTGGGCCGCGACCCGCAAGGCCGCGCGCTCGATCCGCGCTTCCAGATCGGGCGCGAAGAAACTGCCAATGGCAAAACCAATGGCAAGGCCGTGCGCGTGCGGGTGCCGCGCGGCACCCGCTTTGCCGTCGGCGACAAGCTCGGCACGCTCAATGCGCTGTCGCATGTGCACCTCGATTACTACCAGGGTGGCTCGCTCGTCAATGCGCTCACGCTGCCGTTCATCGGCTTCGTCGACACGGTGACGCCGACGATTTCGCGCATCGCGCTGTACGACACTGCCGGCAAGCGCATCACGGCAAAGAAGGGCCAGCCCCTGCGCCTCGACCGCACACTGGGCGAGCTCCAGATCGTCGTGAATGCCTATGACCAGGTGGATGGCAACCTGGCGCGCCGCAAGCTGGGCCTGTACAAGCTGGGCTACCAGGTGCTGCGTGCCGACGGTACGCCACTGCCCGGCTTCGAACAACCCGTCATCACGCAGGTCTACGACCGCCTGCCGCGCAACCCTGACGCCGTGAAAGCGGCCTATGCACCGACCAGCGGCATCACGGTCTACGGCAGCGCCTCGACCCAGTTCGACTATGCGCTCAACAACCGCCTGCGCGATGGCAGGATCGAGACGGGCAGCTGGCGCATCGCCGACCTGGCGCCGGGGGAGTACCTGCTGCGCATCCACGCCGCTGAC
Organism: Oxalobacteraceae sp. CFBP 13730; assembly: GCA_014841835.1. Taxonomy (GTDB): domain Bacteria; phylum Pseudomonadota; class Gammaproteobacteria; order Burkholderiales; family Burkholderiaceae_D; genus Telluria. The sequence continues at coordinate 753,532 of JACYUQ010000003.1, forward strand.
TATGCTGGCCAGGTGGCGCAGAACGGCCGCGATCTGGCGTTCGTGATCGAGTAGAGCGCCTGGCAGCGAGCCGCGCATGGCTGGTGGGCGTGCAGAAATTCATGCAGGGTGTGGACGTGATTTACCGGATCGCAAAGTAAGCTGCCCCGCCTTGCCGTGCGCCATGTCACGTGCCTGTCATGGAGATGTGAACGGATGAGCGCTCAGGCGTATGATGGACTCATCCACTGTCCACGAGAGGCACCAGCATGAGCAAGCACCATAAAACGAAGCACCTGACGCCCGAGATCGCGGCGATCGCCACGCCCGATCTGACGGACGCAGTGACCATTACCGAGGCAACCGACGTGGCCGATGTGGCCGAGGCAGCCGACGAACCGCAGACGGACCAGCCGCTGCCGCAAGAGCCGGCGCCAGAAGTCAAACAAGCGCCGATCGGCGCCGTCAAGGCCGAGCCGGTCCACCTGCGCGGGCGCATGACGCTCGAAGACGCGTTCCAGGCCATCGGCTTGAACTGCGTCGCGCAGATCGAAGCAAACGTGCCGGGCGTGCTGAAACAGCATGTCGAAAGCCTGCACCAGATGCGCGTCGGTCTGCGCCGGCTGCGCGCGCTGCTCGCAATGTTCGAGGAACTGGCGCCGCCGCCGGTGCCGCTGCATGCGAGCATCGAGTGGCTGTCCGGCGAACTCGGTCCCGCGCGCGACTGGGACGTGCTGGCCGATTCCACCATCAAGCGCGTGCCGGGCATCGATGCGCACGCGCTGCGCCAGGCCGCGCATGACCGCGCCACGGGCCACCACGCGCAGATCCTGCACGTGCTGCGCGATGCGCGCTACACCGAATTGATGGCGCAACTGACCGACTGGCTGGGCGAACGCCGCTGGCAGCCCGAAGGCGGCTTGCCGAAGGATTCGCCGCTGCAAGAGCGCGCCGCGAAAAGCGCCCTGCCCCTGCTGCGCGCGGCCGAGAAGCGCCTGGCCAAGCGCATCGACGGGCTGGACGAAACCGACGCACCGGGCCGTCACCGCGTGCGCATCGCAGCCAAGAAGGCGCGTTACGCAGCAGAATTCTTCCGCGACCTGCTGCCGGCGCAGCGCGTCAAGCGCTATCTGGGGCACCTTGAAAAGCTGCAGGACCGCCTGGGCGTGCTGAACGACCTGGCCGTGGCCGACCAGCTGCTCGAAGAACTCAAGGGCGGCAGCAGCCAGGTCGCCAAGCAGGCGGCCTATGTGCGCGGCTATATCGCGGCGACGGGCGAAGCCGATGTGCAAGGGTTGTCGAAGGTGCTGGCCGATGTCGCCAAGCGCCGCATCACGCGCTGATCCACCCAGGTCACGCTGACAGCATGGCCAACCGATGCCCCGCCACAGCGCGGGGCATCGTCACGTTTGCACCATGCGCGTATCGCCATTTCGCAGCGCCGCACTGCCCCGGTGCAGGCCGCGCCGCGCCGTTGTAAATCACTTCTCGATCACTTTGCGCCGCCCGGGATTTGCTGTAACGTCGTCCTGTAACGGGCCTTGCGCCACGTTTGCGGTGTCGTGACCATCCACATCTTGCGGAGACTTTCCATGCAGTTTTGCACCAGGCTTATCCCGTTCGCCATCGCCATTGCCTTCGCCGGCGGCGCCAGCGCCCAGCAGGTCGTTAAAATCGGGCACGTGGGACCGGTGTCCGGCCCCAATTCACACCTCGGCAAGGACAACGAGAACGCGGCGCGCATGGCGATCGATGAACTCAACGCCAAGGGCTTCACCATCAACGGCCAGAAGGTCACGCTGCAACTGCTGGCCGAAGACGACGCGAGCGACCCGAAACAGGGTACCGCCGTGGCCCAGAAACTGGTCGACGCCAAGGTCAATGGCATTGTCGGTCACCTGAACTCGGGCACCAGTGTGCCGGCCTCGCGCATCTATCACAACGCCGGCCTGGTGCAGGTCTCGCCGGCCACCACCGCGACCCAGTTCACGAAGCAGAAATTCCCCGGCGTGTTTCGCGTGGTGGCCAACGACGCCAAGCTTGGCGGCACGCTCGGCAAGTATGCGGTCGAGACGCTCAAGGTCAAGAATATCGCCATCATCGACGACCGCACCACCTACGGCCAGGGCGTGGCCGCCGAATTTGCGAAAGCGGCCCGGGGTCCCGGCGTGCGCATCGTCGACAAGCAGTTCACCAGCGCCACCGCGACCGATTTCACCGCCATCCTCACGGCGATTCGCGCCAAGAAGCCCGACCTGATTTTCTTTGGCGGCATGGATGCGGTGGCCGGCCCGATGCTCAAGCAAATGAAGGCGCTGGGTATCACGGCCCCCTTCATGGGTGGCGATGGCATGTGCACCGAAGCGCTGGGCCGCCTGGCAGGCGATGCGGTGGGCGATGGCAAGGTGGTGTGCGCCGAAGCCGGTGGCGTGAAAGGCGCGCAGGAGCAGAAGATGGCCGAGTTCCGCGCACGCTTCAAGCAGAAGACGGGCCAGGAAGTGCAGCTGTATGCGCCGTATGTGTACGACTCGGTGATGGTGATGGCGACTGCCATGCAGAATGCGAAATCGGCGGAGCCGGCAAAGTACCTGCCGGAACTGAAGAAGATCAGGTACGAGGGCGTGACCGGCACGATCCAGTTCGATCCGTCGGGGGACATCCTGAATGGCGCGCTGACGCTGTACACCTACCAGGGCGGCAAGCGTACGCGGATGGATGTGATTCGCTAATAAAAAAACTCGGCGCCCGCAGGCGCCGAGTTGGCTGTCAATCCGACCTTACTTGACGTCGAAGCGATCCAGCTCCATCACCTTGGTCCAGGCCGCCACGAAGTCCTTCGCGAACTTCTGGCCGGCGTCGGCGCTGGCATACACCTCCGAGATCGAACGCAACTGCGCATTCGAGCCGAATACCAGGTCGACGCGCGACGCGGTCCACTTCTTCTCGCCGGTCTTGCGATCGCGGCCTTCGAAGCGTTCGACGCCTTGACCAGGCCGCGTGGCAGGCCGCCACTCGGTGGCCATTTCGAGCAGGTTGACGAAGAAGTCGTTCGTCAACGCGCCCTTCTGCTGCGTGAGCACGCCGTCGGCGCTGCCGCCCGTATTGGCGCCCAGCACACGCAAGCCACCCACCAGCACCGCCATTTCCGGCGCCGTCAGCGTCAGCAACTGCGCGCGGTCGATCATCAACGATTCAGCCGGGATGCTGTACAGGGCTTTCTCGAAGTTGCGGAAGGCATCGGCCACCGGTTCCATCGCATGGAACGATTCCACGTCGGTCTGCTCCTGCGATGCATCGGTGCGACCCGGCGTGAACGGCACGCTGATGTCGTGGCCCGCCGCTTTGGCTGCCGCCTCGACACCGGCATTGCCGGCCAGGACGATCAGGTCAGCCAGCGACACCTGCTTGCCACCTGATTGCGCCCCGTTGAACTCGCCCTGGATGGCCTCGAGCTGCGCCAGCACGCGGCCCAGTTGCTCCGGCTCGTTGGCGGCCCAGTCCTTTTGCGGGGCCAAACGGATGCGTGCACCGTTGGCGCCACCGCGCTTGTCGGAGCCGCGGAAGCTTGCGGCCGAAGCCCACGCCGTCGACACCAGCTCGCCAATGCCCAGGCCGGAGGCCAGCACCTTGTCTTTCAGGGCTTTGGCATCGGCGTCGTCAATCGCCGCGCCTTCAGCAGCCGGCACCGGATCCTGCCAGATCAACACTTCGGCCGGGACGTCCGGGCCGAGGTAGCGGGCACGCGGACCCATGTCGCGGTGGGTCAGCTTGAACCAGGCGCGGGCAAAGGCGTCGGCGAACTGGTCCGGGTTTTCCAGGAAGCGGCGCGAAATCGCCTCGTAGGCCGGGTCCATGCGCAGGGCCAGGTCGGACGTCAGCATCGTCGGGCGGTGACGCTTGGCGGCGTCATACGCATCCGGGACGGTGGCATCGGCGTCCTTGGCGATCCACTGGTGGCCGCCGGCCGGGCTTTTCGTCAGTTCCCATTCGTGGCCGAACAGGTACGTGAAGTAGTCGTGCCCCCATTGGGTTGGCGTGCTGGTCCAGGTGACTTCGAGGCCGCTGGTGATCGTGTCCGGGCCCTTGCCGCTGCCGAAGCTGTTCTGCCAGCCGAAGCCCTGGGCATGCAGGCCGGCCGCTTCCGGCTCTTCCTTGACGTGCTCGGACGGACCGGCACCGTGCGTCTTGCCGAAGGTGTGGCCGCCAGCGATCAGCGCCACGGTTTCTTCGTCGTTCATGGCCATGCGGCCGAACGTGTCGCGGATGTCGCGCGCCGATGCGACCGGGTCGGGCTTGCCGTCCGGGCCTTCCGGGTTCACGTAGATCAGGCCCATCTGCACTGCCGCCAGCGGGTTCTCGAGGTCGCGCGAATGCGTGATCTCGCTGTCGTCGTCCTTGTCGATGACGCCACGGCCTTCGACGCCGGGCGAGCCCACCGTGTAGCGCTCATCGCTGCCCAGCCATTTGCTCTCACGGCCCCAGTAGACGTCGAGGTCGGGTTCCCACACGTCCTGGCGACCGCCGCCGAAGCCGAAGGTCTTGAAGCCCATCGTTTCGAGAGCGACGTTACCGGTCAGGATGATCAGGTCGGCCCACGAGATTTTCTCGCCGTATTTCTGCTTGACCGGCCAGATCAGCCGGCGTGCCTTGTCGAGGCTGACGTTGTCGGGCCAGCTGTTCAGGGGTGCAAAGCGCTGCTGGCCGCGGCCGGCGCCGCCACGGCCATCGCCGATGCGGTAGGTGCCGGCGCTGTGCCATGCCATGCGCACGAACAGGCCGCCGTAGTGACCGAAGTCGGCCGGCCACCAGTCCTGGGAATCCGTCATCACCTTGGCCAGATCGGCCTTGACTGCCTCGAGGTCCAGGCTGTTGAAAGCGGCGCGGTAATCGAAGTCGCCGCCCATCGGGTCGGACTTGGCCGAATGCTGCGCGAGCAGATCGAGACGCAGTGCCTTTGGCCACCAGTCGCGGTTGGTCGTGCCGGTGCCGGCTGCGCCGCTGAACGGGCACTTGGCCGGGATATTGTCCACACTCATGTATTTCTCCTGTCTGGTCGGTAAGATTTGACAAAATTATAGGGAAAGTTCGGGCGTTCATGGATTGGCAATGTTGATGGATGCGATAGCGGTTTGTCGCACGGTAGATTGACCGCAGATTTCCGCGTGCGCACCTTTGAACCGCCCTTGATTTCCACACAACAACATTACATCGACAACCATGTTTTGGCACGTTATCGTTATTTCTTTCCAATAAGAAAGAAATTCACGATGTCGATCAATCAACTCGTCTACGTCAGCCAGGCCACCCGCAAGATGTCCCCAGCCGACCTGGCCGCCATTCAGGATACGGCGAAAAACAACAATGCTCCACTCGACGTGACTGGAAGCTTGTTTTACAACGGTGGGTGGTTCCTGCAGGTTCTGGAAGGCCCGGTGACGACGCTCGACAAGCTGTACCACAAGATCGAACTCGATCCGCGCCACAAGAATTCGCGCGTTCTGTACAACGAACCAGCCAAGTTCCGTACGTTCCCACGCTGGAGCATGAACATGATCAACCTGAACGATCGTCAAGCCGACAAATACGATGAACTGGTGGAGGTGCTGGAAGCGGCGCAAGCCAATCGCCGGATCGGCGCAGCAGCCCCGGCAGTGGCGTTACTGAAGATGTTTGCGAGCTGATCCCGAGCTGAAGCCGCAGCGGCGCCCGCTACCAGCGGTCGAGCGTGACAAAGTCGCCCAGCGTGCCCCGCTGGGCCCAGCCTTCCAGCTCCAGCATCGGCTTGGGATAAAACGCGGCCACGTGCCCGAGGCACAGGATCGCCACCGGCTTGCCGCCTTCCGGTATCCCGAGCAAGGCCGCGAGCCGGTCGGGATCGAACAGGGACACCCACCCCATTCCCAACCCTTCGGCGCGCGCCGCCAGCCACATGTTTTGGATCGCGCAGGACACCGATGCCAGGTCCATCTCGGGCAGCGTGCGGCGTCCGAACACGTGCCGTTCGCGCCCGTCCTTCAGCGCCACGACCAGCACCTCGCCGCACTCGCGCAAGCCCTCGACCTTCAGGCGCATGAATTCGGCGCCACGCTCGCCCAGGGCGTCGGCGGTGGCCACGCGCTCGGTTTCAACGAGCGTGCAGATCTGCTCGCGCAGTAGCGTTGACGCGATGCGGATGAAGCGCCACGGCTGCATCATGCCGACGCTGGGCGCCTGGTGCGCCGCCGTCAGCAGGCGCAGCAGCACTGCCTCGTCGATCGGCCCCGGGATGAAATGGCGCACGTCGCGCCGCTCCGCGATGGCGCGGTAGACGCCGTCGACCTGGGCGTCGTCAAAGCGGTGCGCCATTGTCGTCATGCCTCTGTGCCTGCCTGGTGAAACACCAGGTCCTCGACCCGCTCGCCCTTGCACAGGTGCTGGTCGATGATGCGATCCATGTTGTCCGGCGTGACGTCGTAGTACCAGGTGCCGTCCGGCTGCACGCAGACGATCGGTCCGCCCTTGCACGCGGCGAAGCAGCTCACCCGGCTGCGCTTGACGCGCAGCGGGCCGCCATCCAGGCCGCTGGCCTTGAACTTCTCGCCCAGGCTGTCGAACAGCGCCTGCGCAGCGCCATCGGCATTGCAGCGAGGGCCGGTGCACACAAGCAGGTGGCGGCGGTAGACACCGATGGTGGGCTTGACGACCTGGCGGGGCGTATCGGGTGCGGGGGAATCGATGGTGGTCATGCTTCGGTCAGGTGGGAAAGGCGGGAGACTAGCCGGCGATCTTACACCACGTGGCCTGCGGACCGCCCATAAAAAAGCGCGCCTTGCTCACGCAGGCGCGCTTCATGTCGTGCAGCAGCCGGACGGCTTATTTGGTCGCGAGCACCCACTTGACCAGCGAGCGCGCTTCGGCTTCGCTGACCTGCGGATTGGCCGGCATCGGGACCGGGCCCCAAGTGCCCGAGCCGCCCTTGAGCACCTTCTGCACCAGCTTGTCTTCGGCGCCCTTCTGGCCCGCGTATTTCTCGGCGACGTCCTTGTAGGCCGGCCCGACCAGCTTGGTAGCCGACGTGTGGCAGGCCATGCAATTCTTGGCCTTGGCCAGGTCGGCCTGGGCCAGGGCGCTGCCTGACGCAAACGCCGACAGCACGACACACAACAACAGGGACCGCTTCATGGCATTCTCCGGATTAATAACTGAGTGAATTTTACCGGCAATCCTCCAGACCTTCTGCAAGCGATACACTCTGTAACGCGATCACCACATTTGCTCATACGGTGTAACAGAAAACCGCCATATTTTCCCACAAGCATCATTTACACCGTAAGATGTGTGGCTACAAGGAGTTTTCACCATGCCCCTCATCCTCTTGATCGCCCTGCTCGCCGCCCTGCGCGGCTTCGAAGTCTGGCGTTTCGCCGACCTGTCGTGGTGGTACATCATCGGCCTGATGGTCGTCGCGTTCATCTGGTTCGAGTACATCGAAAAGGCGCTTGGCCTGGACAAGCGCAAGGCGCACGACGTCGATGAACAGCGCCGCGCCGACCGCGTAAAAAAGTCGATGGAAAAACGCCGCTAGCACGACCGCATTGCCGCCAGCCGCAGGGCTTGTGACCACCTTGCTGTGATACATTGGACAACTCACCGAGTCCTGTCCATTCATTACCTCCATCAATGCATCCCGAACTGCGCCAGCTGCGCCATTTCGTCGCCGTGGCCGAAGAGCTGCATTTCGGCCGCGCCGCACAGCGCCTGCACATGACGCAGCCGCCGCTCTCGCAAAGCATCGCCAATCTCGAAGACCTGCTCGGTGCGCCCCTCTTCTTGCGCAACCGCCGCATGGTCGGCCTGACGGCGGCCGGCAACGCGCTGCTGCCCGAAGCACGCCGCATCCTCGACGAAGCCGGCGCTCTGCCCGAACTGGTGCGGCGCGCGGCCAGCGGCGAGGCGGGCCGCCTGGCGCTGTCGTTTGTGTCCACGGCCGGCCTGGGCATGCTGCCCGACGTGCTGCGCCGCTACCGCGCCGCATTCCCGGGCGTGCGCCTGGTGCTGCACGAGGCGACGTCCGACGTGCAGTTCGACGACCTGCTGTCCGGCCGCATCGATGCCGGCTTCGTGATCCCGCTGCAGCCGGGTGCACCCGCAGGTACAGCCGATCCGGCGCTCGACTACCGCAAGCTGCTCGACGAACCTCTCGTGCTGTGCGCGCCCAGCGGACTGGCAGCGCTGGCCGCACCGGGACCGGTGTGGCTGCGCGACCTGCCCCCGCTGCCGCTGGTGATCTTCCCGCGCACGGTGGCGCCCAGCCTGCACGATGCGATCCTGGCGTGCTACCGCGCCGCCGGCGTGGTGCCCACGATCGGGCAGGAGGCGATCCAGATGCAGACCATCGTCAGCCTGGTCTCCGGCGGCATGGGCTTGGCACTTGTGCCACAATCCGTGTCGAACCTGATGCGCCCCGGCGTAGAATACCGTGCCCTGCGCGACGCCGCGCCGCTGGCCGAAACGGGCCTGGCATGGCGGCGCGATAACGATTCGCCCGTCCTCAAGGGCTTCCTGGACTTATTGAAGAAAGACTGATTATGCTGATTCATCCGCAGCCGGACCCGATCGCGCTCGCGCTCGGGCCGGTGCAAATCCACTGGTATGGCCTGATGTACGTGGTCGCCTTTGCCCTGTTCATCATGCTGGGCCGCGTGCGCATCCGCATGCCGCACGTGGCGGTGCAGGGCTGGACCAAGGATGACCTGGACGACATGCTGTTCTACGGGATGCTCGGCGTAATCCTCGGCGGCCGCCTGGGCGAAGTGCTGTTCTACCAGCCGCTGTACTACCTGGCGCACCCGCTCGAGATCTTCATGATCTGGCGCGGCGGCATGTCGTTCCATGGTGGCTTTTTGGGCGTACTGATCGCGATGGCGCTGTGGGCCCGCAAGCGCCGCCGCAACATCCTCGACGTGTACGACTTCATCGCGCCGCTCGTGCCGCTCGGGTATGCCGCGGGGCGCATGGGTAACTTCATCAATGCCGAACTGCCGGGCCGCCTGGCCGACCCGAGCCTGCCATGGGCGATGATCTGGCCGGGCGTGGCCGGTCCGCGCCATCCGTCGCCGCTGTACCAGGCACTGATCGACGGTGTGCTGGTCTTCATCATCCTGTGGGTGTTCGCGCGCAAAGCGCGTCCGCGCCTGGCCGTGGGCGCCATGTTCACGCTGCTGTATGGCTGCGCGCGCTTCTTCACCGAATGGTTCCGCGTGCCGGATTGGGAAACCACCGTGTTCGGCTTGCCGATCACGTCGGGCCAGGTATTGTCGCTGCCGATGATCGTTGGTGCGCTGGCCATGCTGGTGTGGGCGTATCGCAAAGCGCCGGCGCGACCCGTGACGGCATAAGTCCCCCCTGGGTGGGCAAACGCACAGAGCGCCCACTCTCGCTGCATCCACAATGGGACTTCTCTATATGGAGTCCCGATGGTTCAAGTCCGGCGCATACGACATATCGGCTGGTGGCTGCTTCTTGCAGCCGTCATCGTCGCCAGCGGCATCGCGTTTGCCATCATGTGGCGTCCTGCGCTGGCGCCGCACACTGCACCACCATCCTTCGACACCACCCGCATCGAACGCGGCGCCAATCTGGCGCGCCTTGGCATGTGCGCGTCGTGCCACACACCGGATCTGGCGCGGCCCTTCGCCGGCGGCAAGCCGATGAACACCCCGTTCGGCACGGTCCACAGCACCAACATCACCCCCGACACCACGACCGGCATCGGCGCCTGGAGCGAAGCGGCTTTTACACGCGCGATGCGCGAAGGCGTGGCGCGCGATGGCCACCTGCTGTATCCGGCCTTCCCGTACAACCACTATGTGCGCATGACCGACGGCGACATCCAGGACCTGTACGCCTATTTCATGACGCGCCCCGCGATCGTGGCGCCGGCGCGCGAGAACCGGATGACCTTCCCGTTCGGGTTCCGGCCACTGGTTGCGTTCTGGAATGTGCTGTACCTGGACGACGCGCCATGGAAGCCGGTCGCCGGCCAATCGGCCGAATGGAACCGCGGTGCGTACCTGGCAGACGCCGTCGCGCACTGCGCGGCCTGCCACACGCCGCGCACGCTGCTGGGCGGCCCCGATCTGAAGAAGCAGCTTGGCGGCGGCGAAGCCGATGACTGGTACGCGCCGGCGCTGAATGAACATTCGCCGTCGCCCCTGCCATGGACGCGCGACCAGCTGCAGGCGTATCTGCGCACCGGCGTCGCGCACGGCCACGCGATGGCGGCCGGGCCGATGCAGGATGTGGTCACGCACCTGGCGCAAGCCGACGAGCGTGACGTGGCCGCGCTGGCTGCCTGGACCCACAGCCAATTGGCCAAGGCGCCGCCACGCGCAACACCGGCGCAGCAAGCCGGCCCGCTGCCTCAGCCCGCGAAGGATGATCCCGATCTGCAGCGCATGACGCTCGGCTACGCCGTGTATGCCAATTCGTGCGCGCGCTGCCACGACGCCGGGCGCGACGCCAGTTCCGGCACCGCCCTGCCGCTGCAAAAGGCGATTGCACTGTACGACCCCGATCCGCGCGACCTGATTCACATCACGCTGGACGGCATCACGCCGCCCGACGGCGAGCCGTCGCGCTTCATGCCGGCGTTCAGGACGATCCTGACTGACGAACAGACCGGCGCCCTGGCTGCCTACCTGCGCAAGTATGGCGCGAACCAACCTGTGTGGCCCGATCTGGACAAGGCCGTGCGCAAAGCGAGCAAAGAATGACGACCTACCGCCTGCAAGTGAACGGCAAGGTACACGCCGTCGACCAGGATGCCGACACCCCGCTGCTGTACGTACTGCGCAACGACCTTGAACTCAATGGCGCCAAGTTTGGCTGCGGCCTGGGCCAGTGCGGTTCGTGCACGGTGCTGCTGGACGGGAAACCGGCGATGTCGTGCATGGTGCCGGTGTCCGTCGTTGGCCAGCGGCCGGTGCGCACGGTCGAAGGCCTGGGCAATGCCACCACCCCGGGCGTGCTGCAGCAAGCGTTCATCGACGAGCAGGCCGCCCAGTGCGGCTACTGCATCGCCGGCATGCTGATGCAGGCCACGGCGCTGCTCGAACGCACACCGTCGCCAACCGACGCCCAGATCCGCGCTCACATGTCGCCGAACCTGTGCCGCTGCGGCACGCACATGCGCATCCTGCGCGCGGTGCAGCGCGCCGCCAATACGCTGGCAGCAAAGGGCAAGCCATGACGATCGATACCGGCCGCCGCGCCTTTCTCGCTGGCGGCGGCGCCCTGACGCTGTCGTTCGCCATGCCGGGGGCCGCCTTTGCCGCCGCCGCCGGCGAGCTGCCCAAGAGCCTGGACAAGTCGCCCTGGCTCGACGCCTGGATCCGCATCGAGGCCAATGAACGCATCACGGTATTTACCGGCAAGGCCGAACTCGGACAAGGCATCAAGACCGCGCTGCTGCAGGTGGTAGCCGACGAACTGCGTTTGGCGCCTGGCCGCCTGCAGCTCGTCACGGCCGACACGGCGCGCACGCCGGACGAAGGCATCACCGCCGGCAGCAACTCGATGAAGGACAGCGGCACGGCGCTGCGCCATGCGGCCGGCCAGGTACGAATGCGCCTGGGCGAACTGGCTGCCACGCGGCTGGGCACACCCGTGGGCAGCCTGGCGCTGAAGGATGGCGCCTTCAGTGCAGGCGGCCGGCGCGTCACGTTCGGCCAGCTGGTGACGGGCCAGGAACTGCACCTGCGCGCCACGCCGACCCCGGCGCCGCCCCCGCCAGGCCCGCGCACGGCAATCGGCAAGTCGGTGCCGCGCGTCGACATTCCGGCCAAGGTCACGGGCGGCGCCGCCTATGTGCAAGACCTGCGCCTGCCGCAGATGGTGCATGCGCGGATCGTGCGGCCACCGTCGCAGGCCGCGCAGCTGATCGCCGTCGATGTCGCCGCGATCGAACGCCTGCCGGGCGTGCTCAAGGTGGTGCAGGACGGGCGGTTTCTCGCCGTGATCGCCGAGGGCGAGTACCGCGCCGTGAAGGCAGCGACGGCGCTGGCGCGGGCCGCGCGCTGGGAGACGCCGGCATCGCTGCCGGTGCATCCCGACGTGAATACGTTCATCCGCGCCCAGCCCGTCGAGGCGCTGCCGATCCTGGCGCGCGGCGCCGCAGGGTCGGCGGGCCGCAAGTTAGCTGCGCGCTACACACGCCCGTTCCAGCTGCACGCGTCCATCGGCCCCTCGTGCGCCGTGGCGCAACTGGTCGACGGCCGTTACACGGTCTGGACCCACGCACAGGGTGTGTTCCCGCTGCGCACGGCCCTGGCCGAACTGATCGCCGTGAACGAAGACACGATCCGCTGCATCCACGTCGAGGGGTCGGGCTGCTATGGCCACAACGGCGCCGATGATGTCGCGGCCGACGCCATCCTGCTTGCGCGCGCCCTGCCCGGCCGGCCCGTGCGCGTGCAGTGGATGCGCGAAGAAGAACACGCGTGGGAGCCGTTCGGCGCGGCGATGGTGGTGCAGGTGGCCGCCACGCTCGACAGCACCGGCCGCATCGCCGACTGGCAGCATGATGTCTTCACGCCGCCGCACAACACGCGCCCCGGCAAGGCCGGCAACCTGCTGGCCGCCACGCACCTGGCGCGCCCGTTTGCCCCGCCGGTCGCCAAGCCCGCGCCGCAACCCGAAGGCAGCGGTGACCGCAATGCGATTCCGTATTACGTGCTGCCCAATGCACGTGTGGTGCACCACTTCCAGCCAAAGCCGGTCCTGCGCTCGTCGGCGCTGCGCGGCCTGGGCGCTTACTGCAATGTGTTTGCCATCGAAAGCTTCATGGACGAACTGGCGCGCGCCGCAAACAGCGACCCGGTCGCGTTCCGGCTGCGGCACCTGGACGATCCGCGTGCGCTCGACGTGGTCAAGCTGGCGGCAGCAAAGTTTGGCTGGGATGGCTACCGGCGCCCGGCCCGGCGCGGCCGTGGCTTCGCGTTTGCACGCTATAAAAACCTGGCGTCGTACTGCGCCATCGCGGTGGAAGTCGAGGTGGCGCGCGAGACAGGCCTGGTGCGCATCACGCGCGCAGTGAGCGCCGTCGATTGCGGCGAGATCGTCAGCCCGGACGGTGTGCGCAACCAGATCGAGGGCGGCATCATCCAGTCGGCCAGCTGGACCTTGCTGGAACAGGTGCGCTTCGACGCGTCGCGCGTGCTGACGGTGGACTGGGCGTCGTATCCGATCCTGCGCTTTGCCCAGGCGCCGGAACAGATCGACGTGCACCTGATCGACCGGCCTGGGCAGCCGTTCCTGGGCACCGGTGAAGCGGCGCAGGGCCCGGCGGCGGCGGCGATTGCGAACGCCGTGTTCGACGCCTGTGGCCTGCGCATGCGCGACCTGCCGCTGGACCGGGCACGAATGCGCAAGGCTTAGTTAAAGGCCTTCCAGAACATGTAGGCGGCCAGCGCACACAGGATAACGCTGAAGATGCGCTGCAGCTGCCGTACCGGCATCTTGTGCGCGGTGCGCGCGCCCAGCGGCGCCATCGACACGCTGGCCAGCACGATGATCGCGAGCGCCGGCAGGTAGATGAAGCCCAGCGACCAGGGCGGCAAGCCGGGTTCGCCCCAGCCGAAGTAGATGTTCGACAGGGTGCCCATCAGCGCTACCGGAAAGCCGATCGCGGCACTGGTGGCCACCGCATTATGGATGCGCACATTACAGCGCGTCATGAACGGCACCGAGACGAACGCGCCGCCGGCCCCCACGAGCCCCGCCAGGATGCCGATCACGCTGCCCGCGGCAAACATGCCCGGTTTGCCGGGCAGTTCGCGCGCCGCTGCCGGTTTTTTCCCGATCAGCATCTGGATCGCCGAGTAAGCCACGAAGCAGCCGAAAAAGAAGGCCAGCACCGAGGTGTTCATCTGCTTGCCGATCCAGGGCCCGATCCACGCACCGAGCAGGATGCCGGGCGTGAACAGGCGTACGATCGGCCACAGCACGGCGCCGTGCTTGTGATGCGCACGCACCGACGACAACGAGGTAAAGAAGATGGTGCCCAGTGAGGTGGCGATCGCCATGTGCACCACGAGTTCCTCGGGAAAGCCGCGCGCCGTGAAAATCATCGTGATGAAGGGCACGAGGATCATGCCGCCGCCGACGCCAAGCAGGCCGGCCACGAAGCCGCCGAATGCGCCCATCGCCAGCAGGGCCAGGATCAGCAGCGGATCGAATGCGGGCGCCATTATCGCGCTCCCTTGCCGCGCACGAGCGCAACGATGGCCGTGTACTGGGCTTTCGTGACCGGCGAGATCGATAGCCGGCTGCCCTTCTGCAGCAGCACCATGTCTTCCAGCGCGGGAACCGTGCGCAGTTCGGCCAGCGGCACGAAGCGGCCCGCTTCGACTGCCTTGACGTCGACCGACACCCAGCGCGGGGTCTCCGGCGTGGCCTTCGGATCGTGGTAGTGGCTGGCTGTGTCGAACTGCGACGCGTCGGGGTACGCGCCGCTGACGATGGCGGCGATGCCGGCCACGCCCGGCAGCTTGCCGCCCGAGTGGTAGAACAGCACGCCGTCGCCGACGGCCATGGCATCGCGCATGAAGTTGCGCGCCTGGTAGTTGCGCACGCCAAACCAAGCCACAGTGGCGCCGGGGGCGGCCAGGACGTCGTCGAAACTGACTTCGTCGGGCTCGGATTTCATCAACCAGTAGCGCATCGCGCTGTTCTCCCTGCCAGCACACGATGCACCGGATGCATCAATGAATGCGCACATAAAAAAAAGCGGCTGCGTACCGAGTGCGCAACCGCTTGTATGTCTAGCCCCCGCCTGTGCCGTTTTTGCCGGCATCCTGAACCACAACGGTTCAAGGCGGTCACGGTCAGATCAATTTCGGGTTCGTCGGACTAGCGACGCTCACACCCATCGAACTTGTTCCACGACCTATGCGTAAGAATGGTTCAAGGAATATATGGCAAATCTCGAACACCGCAGGGTAGGAAGGAGTTTACTCCTTTGTCCGCCCCTGTCAAACGGATTCGGCTTTTCAGGCCAGATTTTCCTGGTCAGCCAAAACCCGGTCCAGCACCGTGTGCATCGACTCGAGTTTTTGCTTGACCTCGAGGATCGACATGTCCGACAGCGGTCCCTGCGGCGATTTCACCGACAGGAATTCAGCGGCCACGCTCAGCGCCGCCATGACGGCGATGCGGTCGGTGCCCTTGACCTTGCCCGAATCGCGCAACTGGCACATCTTGCTGTCGAGATAACTCACGGCTTCGCGCAGCGTGCGCTGTTCGCCGTCGCGGCAGGACAGACGGTACGACTGGCCCATGATATGTACGTCGAGATAAATCATCGTGCCCCCTCGGTTCGGACATGACCGGGATGCGGCGGGATCGGCGCTACCGGATCGGGCGGTGCGCCGTCGGTCGGCGCAGCGTCGGCAGGCTCGGCCTCGTCAACCGTTTCCTCCGGCGGCTTTGGCAGCTCGTCGAGCAGGGCTTCGACGCGGCGCTGCGCTTCGATCAGGCGCTCCTTGAACGCAAGGTTCTCGGCGCTGAGCAGTGTATTGGCCTGGCGCAGCAGGTAATTCTCGGCGCGCAACGACTGGGTCAGTTGCGCAAGCCGGTCGATTTTGTCTGAAAGGTCTTGGAATTCGGAAATCATCCGACACTATAGGATCGAGTTGCTTTTTCCGTCAACCGGTGCGGATTGCCGTGCGGCAGTAATGACAATCTGGCGTGCGGCGTCAATGTGGTTGGCAGTGTACGCTGCCGGCCTCCTGTCGTTCCACCCGGGTCGAATGAAGCTTGCCACAGCTTGTGAAAATGCCAATGTCATCATTGCGCTATATCACATGTTTAAAATGATTTCGCCATCATGTGCCTTGAAATGACAGGGTATCGTCCCTATAATTAGCACTCGTTAGCTGAGAGTGCTAACAACTCTTTGCAGACCGGCGCAGCATCATCAAAGTGCTGCGACGGCGTCAAAAACGCCAGTTAAACCATTGAATATTAAGGAGTTTTGCATGAACCTTCGCCCTCTGCACGATCGCGTAATCGTGAAGCGTCTCGACCAGGAAACCAAGACTGCGTCCGGCCTGATCATCCCTGATGCCGCGGCAGAGAAGCCGGACCAAGGCGAAGTTCTCGCCGTTGGTAACGGTAAAGTGCAAGATAACGGCCAGCTCCGCCCTCTGGAAGTGAAAGTCGGCGATCGCGTGCTGTTCTCCAAGTATGGCGCTCAGACCGTCAAGATCGATGGCCAGGAACTGCTGGTGCTGCGCGAAGAAGAAATCCTCGCGATCGTCGCACTGTAATTTCTGACCCCATTCACGAACATTTCGGAGAAATAACAAATGGCAGCTAAAGAAGTAGTATTCGGCGACGCAGCGCGCGCCAAGATGGTCGAAGGCGTCAATATCCTCGCCAATGCAGTCAAAGTCACCCTGGGCCCGAAAGGCCGTAACGTCGTGCTCGAGCGCTCGTTCGGCGCGCCGACCGTCACCAAGGATGGTGTCTCGGTCGCCAAAGAAATCGAACTGAAAGACAAGCTGCAGAACATGGGCGCGCAGATGGTCAAGGAAGTTGCTTCCAAGACCAGCGACAACGCCGGTGACGGCACCACCACCGCGACCGTGCTGGCACAAGCCATCGTTCGCGAAGGCATGAAGTTCGTTGCCGCCGGCATGAACCCGATGGACCTGAAGCGCGGCATCGACAAGGCAGTTGCTGCCACCGTCGAAGAACTGCGCAAGATCGCCAAGCCAACCACCACCACCAAAGAGATCGCACAAGTCGGCGCCATTTCGGCCAACTCGGAAACCTCGATCGGTGAGCGCATCGCTGAAGCGATGGAAAAAGTGGGCAAGGAAGGCGTCATCACCGTGGAAGACGGCAAGTCGCTGAACGACGAGCTGGACATCGTGGAAGGCATGCAGTTCGACCGCGGTTACCTGTCGCCGTACTTCATCAACAACCCGGACAAGCAAGTCGCTGTGCACGAAAACCCATTCGTCCTGCTGTGCGACAAGAAAATCTCGAACATCCGTGACCTGCTGCCGGTACTGGAACAAGTTGCAAAAGCTGGCCGTCCACTGGTCATCGTCGCTGAAGACATCGACGGCGAAGCGCTGGCGACCCTGGTCGTCAACAACATCCGCGGCATCCTGAAGACCGTTGCAGTCAAGGCCCCGGGCTTTGGCGACCGTCGTAAAGCCATGCTGGAAGACATCGCTGTCCTGACCGGCGGCCAGGTCATCGCTGAAGAAGTCGGCCTGACACTCGAAAAAGTCACGCTCGAAGAGCTGGGCCAGGCCAAGCGCATCGAAGTCGGCAAGGAAAACACCATCATCATCGACGGCGCCGGTCAGGCTGAATCGATCGAAGGCCGCGTCAAGATGATCCGCGCCCAGATCGAAGAAGCAACCTCGGACTACGACCGCGAAAAACTGCAAGAGCGCGTGGCCAAGCTGGCCGGCGGCGTTGCCGTGATCCGCGTCGGTGCAGCCACCGAAGTCGAAATGAAAGAAAAGAAAGCACGCGTCGAAGATGCACTGCACGCTACCCGCGCTGCCGTGGAAGAAGGCATCGTTGCCGGCGGCGGCGTGGCCCTGCTGCGCGCTCGTGCCAACATTACTGTCAAGGGCGACAACCCTGACCAGGACGCTGGTATCAAGATCGTCCTGCGCGCAATGGAAGAGCCACTGCGCATGATCGTCCAGAACGCCGGCGAAGAGCCATCGGTCGTCGTTGCAGCAGTGTTGGCCGGCACCGGCAACTACGGCTACAACGCAGCCAACGGCACCTACGGCGACATGGTCGAAATGGGCGTGCTGGATCCAGCCAAGGTCACCCGTTCGGCACTGCAGAATGCAGCGTCGATCGCCGGCCTGATGCTGACCACCGATTGCATGGTGTCGGAACTGTCGGAAGACAAGCCAGCCGGCGGCATGGGTGGTATGGGCGGCATGGGCGGTATGGGTGGTATGGACGGCATGATGTAATTGCCGGGGCGGTCCGGGCGAAGCGCGCTGCATGCTTCGCCCAGGTCACCCACGATAAAAAACCCGCGAGGTTCACACCTCGCGGGTTTTTTGTTGTCTGCGCTGACTGCCTTGTCGCGCGTATCAGTGGGCGCGTGGGCCCTTGCGGCGCAGCCACAACAGCGCGGCCAGTGCGATACCGCCAAGCCACAGCGTGCCTGGTTCCGGCACTTCGGTCGGCGCAACCGGGTCAACCACGCTGTTGCCAGGCGGCGTTGGGGCGGTTGGCGTGGCCGGTGTCGCCGGCGTGGCTGGCGTGGCGGGCGTGACAGGCACATCGCCCGGCGTGTCGGTATTGGCGACCGGCGTTGGCAGCGATGGTGTGGAATTGACCGGCACCTCTGCTGCGCCGCCGCCATCGGGGGCTGCAACCGGAGTCAAACCCGTATCGCCAATACCGACGTTGCCCGGCACCGTGCCGCCGCCAATCTCCGTTGCCGGGACTGGGCCGCCGATGACCGTGTCGTCACTGTCGACGATACGGCTGGCGGGGCTCAGCACGCCGCCACGATAGATCGGTGTGTCATACCAATGCGGCATCCCGGGCGCCTGGCCCTGGCGGGATGGGATCGGCGTCGTATTCGCCATCGTCAGCAGGCCAGCGCCGTTCGGGAAGCTGGTCGCATAGTAGCGCTGCCCCACTGCCTCGCTGGTGCCCAGGTCATCCATGCCCACGGGCAGCACGCCACCCTCTTCGTCCGGCGCACCAACCATGTCGGATGGGGCGGCAACCGCGAGCACGGTATCGAGTTCGGCTGCGCTTGGCCCATGGGGTTCGACCGGAAACTGCGGCACATCCGAGATGCGGTTGGCGCAGCGGGCGCGGATGTCGTGCTCGCCGTCGGTCAGGAGCGTCTCGCCCTGTTCGAGCATGACCTTTTTCGACGTCCAGTAGATCTGGTCGTTCTTCCGGTACGAGACGTACACGGCGCGCGGGGATGTCACGGTGACGGCGCGCGCATTGTCGACGTTGAAGGTGGCGTAGTGCGCCGCCACGAGGCGGTCGGTGCGCAGGATCTGCGCCAGTTCGACCTTGTCCGCCACGCCACCCGGCACGACCGAGTGCCGGTAGATACGCCGCGCCGCGCCCGGCTGCTGCGCGGCCGGTGGGGTTGCGCTTAACCCGCGCGCTGCCGGCTGGACGGCCCCGGTGGCTGGTGTATCCGTCGAGGCCAGCCCGAAAATCGGCCAGCTGATCGATGGCGATGGCAGCACGACGCCGGCCACACCGACAGCTACGCCCAGCACGGCAAGTGTCACCAGCCGCTTTTCACGATGCGAGCTTCGTTCGAGACGACGTTGATAAGTAGCGCGGGTGTCCATGGGCGTAATGACTGGTAGGAGTGATCCTACAGAATATCATTAGTTGCACCAACAAAATCAGATGCCAACATGAAACACATGGCAAGCGTGGCGAAAACCACGAAAGCATTTTCATGTGGAAATAATAACGGGTTTAACGACCTTGGAGAGATCGAATTTGCCGCTGAAACGACCATGGTTTAGTATGGCCGTCTCTTTTCCCGGAACCTGCCATGTCCAATCGCGCCGCCTCGTTCACCCTGCGCACGACACTTGCCACGCTCGTACTATGCTGCGCGGTCGCCAGCTGCAAGCGCGCCGAGCGCCCGGTAGCGCCGCCCGCAGCAGCGCCAGCTGTACCCGCCGTCCAGGCGCCCGCGTACAGCAAGGAACAGGCGATGGCCACACTGCTGGCATTGCCGGAGCTGGCCGCATGGTCGGCGCAGATCGAGCGGCGCACGGGTGGCAAGGCGCGCGGCGCCGTGGTCGAAGATAACCCGGTGCCGCGCGAAGTGAATGGCAAGACCTACTACCAGCTGAGTTTTGTCGAGAACCGCGCGCAGGACGCGCGGCGGCAGGAGAGCTTTCTGGTCGCGCAGGATGGCAGCGAGATACTGGTCGACGACACCGAATCGGACACACTCCTGAGCCTGCAGGAGTGGCGCCGCACGATCGAGCGCGTCAACCTGAAAAGCGCAGATTAACTATCCAGGTGCGAGATCAGCAGCCGGCGCGGATCCTGCCCGGGGGCCGGTCCATGCTGGCCATCGACCGAGATCCCCACGGCCATGATGTCGATCAGCAGCAACTGCAGGATGCGCGAAATCATCGACAGAAAACTCGTGCTGTCCTCCGCGTGATCGACCGCCAGGCACACGCTGGCCTTGCGCGCCAGCGGCGACTGGCTGTTGCTGATCGCGATGACGTCGGCGCCGGCCGCGCGCGCGATGTCCACCGCCTCCAGCAGTTCGGGCAAGCCGCCTGAATTCGACACCGCAATCACCACGTCGCCCGGCCCAAGCAATTCAGCGGCCAGCGTGAACAGGTGCGCGTCGCCATACAGCGCGGTCGGAATGCGAAAGCGGAAGAACTTGTGCTGGCCATCGAGCGCCACCGCGCGCGAATTGCCCATCGCGTAGAACTCGACGCGCTTGGCGCGGCTGACCATCTCGATCGCGCGATCCAGCGAGCGCACGTCGAGCTGGTCGCGAAAACGCAGGATCGCCGACACCGTGTTGTCGATCACCTTGGCCGACAGATCGTGCGTGCTGTCGCTCAGGCGCACCTGGCTGTGGCGCACGGGGATGGAGCCGGTCAGGCTGCTGGCAAACTTGAGCTTGAAATCGGCCAGGCCCTGGAAGCCCAGTGAGCGGCAAAACCGGATCACGGTCGGCTGGCTCACGTCGGCCAGGCGCGCGATCTCGGCGATCGGCTCATTGAGCACCATGCGTGGCTGGTCGATCACGAGGCTGGCCACGCGCCCTTCGGCCGGCGAGAGTTCGTGGCGCAGCTGCGTGATGCGCTCCATCAGCGTGTTGGCGCCGCTGCGCCCGCGCAGGTGTTCGGCCAGGATGGTGGCCACGCCATGGAAGGCGGGATTCGGCGTGGTGATCACCCAGGTTGGAATGTCGGCCAGGTAGTCCGAGAACCGGCCCTTGGCTTCGAAGCGCGCGCGAAACGGCGAGCTGGCAAACCACTCGCCCAGGCGCGGTACGATGCCCCCGCCGATGTACACGCCGCCAAACGCGCCGAGCGTGACGGCCAGATTGGCCGCCGCCCCGCCCAGCATGCCGCAGAAGCATTCGAGCGTTTCCAGACACAGCGCATCGTTCTGTTCGAGCGCGCCGGCCACGATTGTCGCGGCCGTGCGCGGGACGGCGTCGACGCCATTGCGGTCGGCCAGCGCGCGGTAGATCACTTCCATCCCGGGCCCGGAGATCAGGCGCTCGTTCGACACGTGCGGCCACTCGCGCCACGCATATTGCAGGATCGCGAATTCGCGCTCGTCGAACGGCGCGAAGTTCACGTGCCCGCCTTCGCTGCCCAGCGTGACGAAACCGTCGGCAGTCGGAATCCCGCCCGAGACGCCCAGGCCAGTGCCCGGGCCCAGCACGCCGATGACGGCGCCCGGCACCGCCTTGCCCGGGCCGACCTGCATCAGGTCGTCACGGGAAAAATTGGGCAAGGCCGTGGCCAGCGCCGTGAAGTCATTGACGATCAACAGCGTGGCCAGGCCCAGCTCGCGCCGCACCGCATCGGTGGAAAACTCCCACGCGCGGTTGGTCATGCGCACATAGTCGCCGCTGATCGGATTGGCCACCGCAAACGCGCCATGGTGCAGCGTGACGTCCTGGTGGTCGAGCAGGTAATGGCGCAGCAGCGGCACGATGCCGGCAAAGTCGTCGCAGCGCAGCACCGCCACGTCGCGAAACACGCCGGGCGCGCATTGCAGCGCGAAGCGCGCATGCGTGGCGCCAATGTCCGCGAGCAGGCGCGGGCCATCGGCAAACGCCGTGCGCGCGAATTTTTCGGGCTGCGCGCCGGCCATCAGCGGTTCGCCGCCACGGTGCCGAACCAGGCGCCGAATGGAGCCAGCGTGACCCGGCCCTGCTGCGCACTGCCCTGCAGGCCATCGACCGGCATCTGCGCCACGCCGTCGGTTGCCGGCCAGTCGAAGCTGACTTCTTCGTTCGACAGATTGAACGCTGCCAGCACGCTGTCGTGCCCCGCCAGGTCGCGGCGCAGCGCCAGGACCGGCTCGGGTGCATCGAAGAACGCGATCTCGCCGCGCGTCAGTTGCGGCAGGCTGCGGCGCAGCGCGATGAAGCGGCGCTGGAAGTTCAGCATCGAGTCATGGTCGCGGTCCTGCAGGTCGACGGCGGCCTTGACGTGCGCGGCGTCCACCGGCAGCCATGGCTGGCCGTCGGTAAAGCCCGCGTGCGGCGCGTCGGCCACCCACGGCATCGGCGTGCGGCAGCCGTCGCGGCCCTTGAACTCGGGCCAGAAGGTCTTGCCGTACGGGTCCTGCAGCAGTTCGTACGGCACGTCAGCCTCGGTCAGGCCGAGTTCATCGCCTTGGTACAGGCACGGCGTGCCCTTGAGCGAGAGCTGCATCGCCAGTACCAGCTTGGTGAAACCAGGCGCCGGGTTGATGCCGCCCCAGCGCGTGGCGACGCGGATCGCATCGTGGTTACCGACCGACCAGGACGCCCAGCCGTCCTTGACGCGCTCGTTGAATTCCTCGACCTGGCGGCGCACGTGCGCGGCGTTGAAGACGGGCGTAAGCAGATTGAAGCTGTAGGCCATGTGCAGCTTGTTGCCGCCTTCGGTGTACTCGCTCATCTGGGCCAGTGCGTCGTCCGAGCTGATCTCGCCGATCGACACGGCGCCGAATTCATTCAGTTGTGCGCGCACGCGCTCGAGGAACGCGATGTTCTCGGGCTGCGTCTTGTCGTACAGGTGCGCCTGCATCCCGTACGGGTTCACGTCCGTCACGGTCGACGTGTCGCGCACCAGCGCCGGCGGGTTGCTGCGCAACTGGCGGTCGTGGAAGTGGAACACGCACGCATCCATGCGCACGCCATCCACGCCGCGCTCGAGCCAGAAACGCTGCGCGTCCAGGTGCGCCTGCTGCACCAGCGGATTATGGAAGTTCAGCTGCGGCTGGCTGACGAGGAAGTTGTGCAGGTAGTACTGCTTGCGGCGGGTGTCCCACTGCCACGACGAGCCGCCGAAGACGGACAGCCAGTTGTTGGGCGGGTTGCCGTCCGGGAGCGGGTCGGCCCACACATACCAGTCCGACTTCGGGTTGTCGCGGCTGGCGCGGCTTTCGACGAACCATTTGTGCGTATCGGCCGTGTGCGACATCACCTGGTCGATCATGATCTTCAGGCCCAGGCTGTGCGCCTTGGCGACCATGCGATCGAAGTCGGCCAGGTCGCCGAACAGCGGATCGACGTCGCAATAGTCTTCGATGTCGTAGCCGAAATCGGCCATTGGCGACTTGAAGAACGGCGAGAGCCAGACGATGTCCACACCCAGGCTCGCGATATAGTCGAGCTTTGCGGTCACGCCGTTCAGGTCGCCGACGCCATCGCCGTCCGTGTCGAGGAAGCTGCGCGGGTACACCTGATAGATGATGGCTTCGCGCCACCAGTTCGGGTTGTCGGTCGTCGAGATCTGGGTCATTGGCTGGTCCGGGCGGATGCGTGATGTGGAATTCTAGGCAATATACATCAGGCGAACGGTCTTGACAATTCCAGCCAGCTAGCCATAAATCCCATTTAGTCATTTGATTTCAATGACTTGAAGCGTTATAGGCGATTCTTCCGATTCTTCGTCCGTACCTAAACTACGTATGTATGTTGCCACTTTGTTTCTAGTTTGTTTCACGACAATTTTTATGTTGCAAAGAGAGGCGTCCCCGTCATAGCATCGCGTCTGTTTGCCAATTCAAGGAAGCGGTTCGATGACATCTCTCGCAAAACCAGGCTCCGGGCGCATGCCCCGGCAAATCCCCTACATCATTGCCAATGAGGGGTGCGAACGCTTCAGTTTCTACGGGATGCGCAACATCCTGACGCCGTTCCTGATCACGACCCTGTTGATGTTTCTGCCGGAAGACATGCGCACCGGCGAAGCCAAGCACGTGTTCCACACCTTCGTCATCGGCGTCTATTTCTTCCCGCTGCTGGGCGGCTGGCTGGCTGACCGCTACTTCGGCAAGTACAACACGGTGTTCTGGCTCAGTCTCGTGTATTGCCTCGGTCACGCGTGCCTGGCCATGTTTGAAGACAACGTCAACGGCTTCTACTTCGGCCTGTTCCTGATCGCGCTCGGCTCGGGCGGCATCAAGCCCCTGGTGGCCAGCTTCGTCGGCGACCAGTTCGACCACACCAACAAGGACAAGGCAAAAGTCGTCTTCGATGCGTTCTACTGGATCATCAATTTCGGCTCGTTCTTCGCCTCGCTCCTGATGCCGCTGCTGCTGCGCGACTATGGTCCGGCCTGGGCCTTCGGCGTGCCCGGCATCCTGATGTTCATCGCGACCATGGTGTTCTGGAGCGGCAAAAAGAAATACGTGCACGTGCCGCCTGCACCGGCCAATCCGCACTCGTTCATGCGCGTGGCAAAAAGCGCGCTGCTGGCAAAGCAGCCTGGCCGTGGCCGTCCGGGCCTGAACCTGGCCTTGCTGGGAGCCGCCGGCGCATTGGCGTCGCTGGCCATGGCCGCGCAATGGGGCTTCGTGATCGCCGCCTGTACCGCCCTGGTGCTGTTGATGGCCTTTGGCGGCATGGGCACGTCGATGCAGCTGGACCGCGCACGCGGCCTGCATCCGGACGACGCCGTGGATGGCGTGCGCGCCGTGCTGCGCATCCTGATCGTGTTCGCGCTTGTCACACCGTTCTGGTCGCTGTTCGACCAGAAGGCCTCGACCTGGATCGTGCAGGCCAACACCATGACCACCCAAGTGAACCTGCTGGGCTGGACCTTCGACGTGATCCCGGCCCAGATGCAGGCCCTGAATCCCCTGCTCGTGATGCTGCTCATCCCGATCAATAACCTCGCCCTGTTCCCGTTGATGCGCAAGCTAGGCGTGGAGCCGACGCCGCTGCGTCGGATGACCGCCGGCATCGCACTCTCGGCCGCGGCCTGGATCGTCGTGGGCAACCTGCAGGTGGCGCTCGACGCCGGCGATGCCGTCTCGATCGCGTGGCAGATCGCGCCGTACGCGCTGCTCACGCTCGGTGAAGTACTGGTCTCGGCGACGGGTCTCGAATTTGCATACAGCCAGGCGCCAGCCTCGATGAAGGGCGTGATCATGGCGCTGTGGTACCTGGCCGTCACGGTCGGCAACCTGTGGGTGCTGATCGTCAATGCCAGCGTGAAGAACGAATCGGTGATCGCGTATATCGAAGGCTCGGGCGTGGGGGTGATGGCGTTCCAGATGTACTTCTTTGCCGCGTTCGCGCTGTTGTCGGCGGCGGCGTTCGGGTGGTATGCGACGCGCTACCGCATGGTCGACCACTATCGCAGCAGCGTCGCGGGGTAAGCGGTCCATGAAACGTCACCTTGTCCTGCTGGCAGCATCGCTGTCCTCCAGCGCGTACGCTGCTGTTCCTCTCGCCACCTGCGACAGCCCGGCCTTCCAGGAGGTGCTCAGCGCCTCGGCCACCAAACTCGATGCGCGCGCCGTCTGGCTCGACCGCCGCCTCGTGCACTGGCCCGGCGCGGCTGCCGATGGCGTGTATCGGCTGTACCACTCCCCTGCCGGCGGCATCCAGGCTACGGCCGGCAGCAAGGTCACCGGCAGCGCCGGTTCGATCACGCTGGCCGTCTCGCGCGTCGCGGTGCCGCAAGCCGTCGCCACACGCTTCAAATGGGTCGCCAGCGGCCCGACCCTGAGCGTGCAGGAAGCCGACCTAGCGCGCCTGCCTGCCCTGCACCGCGAACAGCTGGTGCTGGTGCACGAGAACCCGGATGGCACCGTGCGCGACGCAACCCGCGTGCAAGCGGCCGGCGCGCTCGACGACCTGTATGCGGCGGCCGAACGCATCCCGGATCTGGGCGCGACGCCCACCGCCAATAAAACCGACTTCAAGCTGTGGGCGCCGACCGCGCGCGATGTGGCCGTGTGCACGTATGACAGCGCAACGGGGCGCGCGAACGCCGTGCTGCCAATGGCACTGGATGCCCGCACCGGCGCCTGGGCTGCCAGCGTCCCGCGCGATTTGTCCGGCACCTATTACAAGTACGCGGTCGACGTCGTCGCCGAGGGCGCCGGGCTGGTACGCAACCTGGTGACCGACCCGTATTCGGTCAGCCTGAACGCCGACTCAAAACGCAGCTACATCGCCGACCTGGATGCGCCGAGCCTGAAGCCCGCCGGCTGGGACACCACGCAGCCACCGGCCACGGTCAAGGCGCAGACCGACATGGTCATCTACGAGCTGCACGTGCGCGACTTTTCGCTGATCGACCAGACCGTGCCGCCGGCCAAACGCGGCAAGTACGGCGCGTTTGGCGAGACCAATTCCAACGGCATGCGGCACCTGCGCGCGCTGGCCAAGGCCGGCCTGACCGACATTCATCTGCTGCCCGTGTACGACATCGGCAGCATCCCCGAAGTGGCGTGCGCGCAGCCTGCCCCTGCCGGCGCGCCGGATGGCGAGAGCCAGCAGGCGCTGGTCGTCAAGACCGCCCACACCGACTGCTTCAACTGGGGCTACGACCCGCAGCACTTCAACGCCGTCGAAGGCAGTTACGCAAGCGACCCGCAGGACGGCGCACGCCGCATCATCGAGTTCCGCCAGATGGTGATGGACCTGCACAAGGCCGGCCTGCGCGTGGGCACCGACGTCGTCTACAACCATACCTTCATCGCCGGCCAGGAAGAAAAATCGATCCTCGACCGCGTGGTGCCGGGCTACTACCATCGCCTGAACGCCGTGGGCGGCATCGAAGCGTCGACCTGCTGCTTCAACACGGCGACCGAGAACACGATGATGGCCAAGCTGATGATCGATTCGTCGGTGTTGTGGACGCGCCAGTACAAGATCGATTCGTTCCGCTTCGACCTGATGGGCCACCAGCCGCGCGAGGCGATGGTGCGCCTGCAGCAGGCCGTCGACGCGGCGGCGGGCCGCCACGTGCAGCTGATCGGCGAAGGCTGGAACTTCGGCGAAGTGGCCGACGGTGCACGCTTCGTGCAGGCGTCGCAACTGTCGCTGAACGGCACCGGCATCGGTACCTTCAGCGACCGCGCGCGCGACGCCGTGCGCGGCGGTTCGCCCGGCGACTCGGGCGAACCCGTGATCAAGCAGCAGGGCTATATCAATGGCCTGGTGTACGACGCGAACGCCCTTGGCGGCGACGCGCAGAAGGCCGACCTGCTGCGCGCGGCGGACCTGATCCGCGTCGGCCTGGCCGGCTCGGTGCGCACGTATCCGATGCAAGGGTTCGATGGTCAGGTGCGCCAGTTGCAGGCGATGGTCTACGGCGGCAACCAGCCGGCCGGCTACGCGAGCGAGCCGGGCGAAGCGGTCAACTACGTCGAGAACCACGACAACCAGACGCTGTACGACATCAACGTGCTCAAGCTGCCGGTGGCAACGAGCAGCGCGGAGCGCGCGCGGGTACAAATGCTGGGGATGGCGATCAATGCCTTCAGCCAGGGTGTGGCGTATTACCACGCCGGCATCGACACGCTGCGCTCGAAATCGCTGGACCGCAACAGCTTCAATTCGGGCGACTGGTTCAACCGCATCGACTGGACCTACCAAGACAACTTCTTCGGCACCGGCCTGCCGCCGGCGCCGGACAATGCCAAAGACTGGCCGCTGTTCAAGCCGTTGCTGGCCAATGCCGCGATGAAGCCGGCGCCCGCCGACATTGCGTTCGCGCGCGACGCGTTCCGCGACCTGCTGCGCATCCGCGCCAGCAGCACGCTGCTGCGCCTGCGCACGGCCGACGACATCAACAAGCGCCTGCGCTTCTTCAATACGGGGCCGCAGCAGGAACCGACCGTGCTGGCCGCCTGGCTCGATGGCAAAGGTTATCCGGGTGCGGGCTTTGCCGGCATGGGTTACCTGGTGAACGTCGACAAACGGGCGCACAAGATCAAGGACGCCACGCTGCGCGGCAAGCGCCTGAAGCTGCACCCGGTGCACAGCGCACTTGGCGCGGCCGACAAGCGTGCGCTGAAGGCGCGCTTCGACAGCGCCAGCGGCACCTTCACGATACCGGCGCGCACGGCCGTGGTGTTTGTCGACATGTGAAAACGCGATTCTCGCGACGGCGCGCCGCTGACCTGAAGACCGTCATTCCAGCGAAGGCTGGAATCCAGGTCTGTTGCGGGCCGCTGTCGATGTTGCGGCAAAGGTGCTGAACTTGGGTTCCAGCCTTCGCTGGAACGACGTTGTCAGGCCAGCACGGACGCTTGCTCCGACGCGGCCACCATCGCCAGCCGCGCAATCGCAAACGTGTTGCGCCCCTTGTCCTTGGCTTCATACAAGGCGCTGTCGGCCAGTTCACTGATCGTCAGCGCCGTCACGCCCGGCGCGTCGGCCAGCGCAATGCCGATGGTCGCGCTGACGGAAATCGGCTGGGAGCCGACCATGAACGGTGCTTCCATGACCTGCATGATCTTCTTGGCCACCAGCTCGACATCGCGCGGCGAGTTGACTTCGTCGAGCAGCACCGTGAATTCGTCGCCGGCCAGGCGCGCCACCATGTCGGAGCTGCGCACCACCTTGCGCACGCGCCGTGCAAATTCGACCAGCACCATGTCGCCCACCGCGTGGCCGTAGGTGTCGTTGATCCGCTTGAAGAAATCGATATCGAGATAGAACAGCGCAAAAGCGCGCTCGCGCTGCGGCGCGCGTTCGACCGCTGCCTGCAGCGCCAGCTCGAACTGGCGCCGGTTCGGGATGCCGGTCAGCGCGTCGGTGTGGGCCAGTGCGTGCAGGTTGCGTTCGTGCATGCGCGCGGCGGTGGCATCGGTCGTCAGGATGTATACGCCCACCACTTCGCCGTCACGCAGGTGCGGCAGGAAGGTCGAGTGGACGATGCGGATGTGCTTCTTGCGCACGATGTCATGCTCGCACTGCGAGGCCTTGCCCAGCCAGGCGTCGTCCAGCGCTTCCTTCTGCTGCAGGTAGAAATCTTCGCCGAATGCTTCCACCATGGTCTGGCCGACGACCTGCTCGGACGCCTTGCCGAGCCACGACTGGTGCACCGCATTGGCGAACATGTAGCGATGATCCTGGTCGAGGTGCGCAATCAGGACCGGCAGGTTGTCGGTAATCGTGCGCAGGCGCTCTTCGCTGTCGGCCAGGCGGTCGCGCGATGCTTTCAGTTCGGTGATGTCCTTCATCGCCACCACCGCGCCGAGGGTCTTGCCCTGGGCGCTGCGCAGCGGCCGGCCACTGGCCAGCAGCGTGTACGGCGCGCGACCGGCCGGTGCGATGACCATCGCGCCGTCACGTACCACTTCGCCCTTGAGCGCGCGCACCAGCGGCACGTCGTCCATCGCCATCGCGGTCTGGCCATCGCCGTGGTACAGCGAATAGAACTGCGGCCATTCCGATGGCGCGATCGCCTTCAGGTCGTGACCATGCAGAGCGCGCGCAGTGCGGTTGAACAGCGTCAGGTTGCCGACGGCGTCGCAGGCGACCACGCCGACGTCGATCGATTCGAGCACCGCGTCGAGCAGTTCCTGTTTTTCTTCCAGCTGCTGCTGCGTGCGGATGCGCTCCGAAATGTCATTGACGAAGGCGCCGATGTAACGCGCGCCGTTCCACTCGTGGGCCGCAACCGTCATCTGGATCGTGATCTGGCGCCCGCTCTGGGTCAGCGCCGGCAATTCGACATTCTGGTTCAGGTACGGGCCGGTGCCGGTATCGAGCAGACCGCGGATGTTCGCGTCATGCGCTTCGCGCTGCTGCGCCGGCATCACTAGCTCGGACAACTGGCGGCCGCGCGCGTATTCGCCCGACCAGCCGAAGATGCGCTCGGCCGACGTGTTCCATGCCACCACCACGCCGTTGCTGTCGGCGCCGATGAAGCCACTGAACGACGAGTCGATGATCGTGCGGTTCCACGCTTCGCTCTCGCGCAGCAGCGCTTCGGCCGCTTCGCGCTGCGTCACTTCGCGCGACAGTTGCGCGACCTTGTCTTCCAGTTCGGCGGTGCGCGCGACGATGCGCGCCTCCAGGTCGGTATTGAGCGACTTGAGCGCCTGCTCGGCGAGCATGCGCGCCGTCACCGCCTTCAGGTGATTGATTTCGACTTCGACCAGCCCGGCCAGGTCGGCCAATACCTGGCGCTGCTCCTGGTTCAGGCGGCGCGGCGCGCGGTCGATGATGCACAGCGTGCCCACGGCCTCGCCATCGCTGTAGACCGGATGCCCGGCGTAGAAGCGGATATGCGGCTCGCCGGTGACGAGCGGGTTCTCGGCGAAACGGGGATCCTGCGCCGCGTCCTCGATCACGAGCAGCGCGCGTGCCTGTACCGCGTGGCTGCAGAACGACAGCGAGCGCGGGGTTTCCGAGGCTTCCAGACCGTGATGCGATTTGAACCACTGGCGCTCGGCATCGATCAGCGATACCAGCGCAATCGGCACGTCGAACGTCATGGCGGCCAGGCGGGTAAAGCGGTCGAAGCGCGTCTCGGCTGGGGTGTCGAGAATCTGCAGTTCGGCCAGCGCAGCGAGGCGGGCCTGTTCAATTAACATTTGGCTGACGATGATAAAACCTCTTCCATGGTCCGGAACGGGGGACGACAGGGCAGGACGACCCTGTCGACACGGCGCCGGGGATTGGGGGAGCCACATGAAATGGTAGCACGCAGTGCTGTGTGGAAACTACAGGTTCCGTCCCGTGCGTCGCGTGGCGTTGACGTTTTTTTGACAACTTTTAGCGAGACATCGGTACAAAAGCGCGTGGACAGGCCAGGCATGACCCGCAATGGCAGAAAGCTCAGGGCATCGGTATGTCGTGTCTGCCGGCCCACCACATTGATTAGCGTGTGAAAATTTCGATTACTTTGTGCTTGCGCAAAGATTAATTAGAGCCAACACAAGATAATTAATGGGCGTTAAAAAAATCAAAAAGACAAGGGGTGAACCATGAAGCGTAGAAGCTTAATCAAGGGCACTTTGGCATCTGCAGGTCTTGCCTGCTCCTACGCGGGATTGGCAGCCACAGGCAATCGGCAGCGCCGTAATATCGCCAGCTTCAGCACAGACGAGGTAAAAATATTTCGGGAAGCAGTGCTCGACATGCAATCGAAATCCGCAGCCGATCCCGAAAGCTGGAATTATCTTGCAGCTGTTCACCGTTACGGGCCCTATCCAAGCAACGCTGAGGCACAAAAATATCAGCACCCCGATGTTCTCAAAACGATCGATTTCGATGCCCTCGCAAAGGTGCCAGCCGAGGAGCGCGCGAAATATTGGCGTGCCTGTATCCACCACGACCATCCGGCGACAAGCCATTTTCTGTCATGGCATCGTCTCTACCTATGGCATTTTGAGACGGCACTTCTTGCCGCGACAGATATCGCAGCGGCGCGCCTTGGTTTACCAAGAAGTATTTCGGGCGTGCCTTATTGGGACTACTATGCCTCGCCGCGATTGCCCGATGCATTTCGCATACCGCTGATATCGGGTCGTCCAAATCCCCTGTATGTGCCGTATCGGAACCATGCAATCAATGCTGGCACGAAAGGCGTTATCACTGCCGACCTGGATGCGTTTCGCATGGGCGACATGCTCAATCAGCCAATCATCATCGACGGTGAAACGCGGAGAGGCTTTAGTGGTGCTCTGGAAAAGCCTGTTCACGATGATGTGCACAGTGAAATCGGCGGCTTGATGACGAATCAGAACAACGCTTCCTGGGACCCGGTGTTCTGGCTGCATCATGCGAACATCGATCGCCTCTGGACGATATGGCAGCAGCGAACGAGTGCGACGCCCGACACGAGCATCACGCCAGAGTGGCGCAGGAAAACGTTCACGTTCAAGATCAATGCCGCAGGCGCCTTGTTCGAGGGCAGCGCCGGCAACACTGCCGATGGCAAAAGCCTGGCGCCAAATATCGTCACTTATGACAGTTTGGTGCTGCCCCCGAAAACACCTCCAACCCCGCTACCCAAAGCGCCTCCGGTCATTGCCGTTGCATCGTCGCTGAGCCCCATGAAAAACGGCACCAATGCGCTGACCAGCGATGTGAGAAAAGTCGGGGTCACCAATAGCGGCGGGACGATCACGCTCAACGTGCCATCTGCCAATCGCTCCCGACTGGGCACCCTTGGCAATAAATCCACCAGTCGCGCAGGTGCCAAGGACCTTACCTGGGCGGCGGTGGTGCTCGAAGGTATAAGCATCACCGCGCAAGGTCAACGCGACGGCTTTGTTTACCACGTTTATATGAACCTGCCAGCCACGCACATACCAGATGCCGATCCCGACATGTACAAGATTGGCGCGCTGAGTTCACTTTCACTATCGTGCATCGATCCAGAAATATGCACATCCGGCAAGGCAAATGCCCGGTTTGTCATCACGGAAAAACTGGTAAAAATCATGAACGACAAGAAAGCGCCCAACTCGATCGACGTATCACTGGTCAGGATGACCGCCAAGGGCCCGGACGGCAAGCTTGTCCCACCAGAACCATCCTCGGCACTGCTTGAAATCACTTCAATACGGCTTGAAGGCTCGAACGATCCGATTATGTGACGATTGCCTGAACAGCGTCCGGCACTACAACCATTCAATTGTCAAACGGAGAAAACATCATGATGCATGGATCGTGTGGCATGGGCGTACGCGTCAAACACGCAAAGCAGACCGCAGGCCATGGTTTGCTCATGCTGGCATTCGTTTTCCTGGCCGGCTGCACCCACCGGGGTGAGCTACGCACGGCTCACGAAGAAAAGGCCTTGGCTGACGTGGTCGATGCAGTGCAGTTTGCAGTCGACATCGCAGCCAAGGACAAGGTATGGAACGCGACGAGCAAAGAATCTGATCACTGGGCCCAGGCCTGCGAGGTGGCGAGCAAAACGTCGGCAGATTCTTGCCATGGGATGATTGAAAAGGCGCAGCCCATGTGTCAGGGCGATTGTCCAAATGGCCAATGCAACCTCGTGGCGCAGCGCCGCTGCGAGTCTTACGTGAGCGGCGCAGCGTTTGGCGTCATGTGCTCGCAAGCCAAAAAAACAGGGGTGGCTGTCGATACGTGGTGCAACGCCGCCGAGGCCTGCATTTCTGCCCGCACTTCAGCAGCGGGCATCTGTGCCTCATCCGAACTCGTGCGCCTTCCACAACTGGTGGAGGCAACGTTGACACTGGCGGTCGAAAGAACAACATCCAGGGACGCGGGGCTGAATATCCTGATCGTGTCATTCAACACAGGCAGATCCGAATCGTCGGCGAACTCGATAAGCATGGTGCTCAAGCCAAGGACCCGGTCAATCGACTATGGCACCGTCGATTTACCGTTGGATTTCCCGCCAGAGCGCACCGTTTCGAAAGAAGCGCAGGCGCTGGCTACGCAACTGTCGACCCTGATTACTGATGCTGTCAAGGCTTCGGTCAAGGAGTACGACATGCTGCCGAATGGCACCACCACCGTTGCACGGGCGCCGATGCTGATGGCGGAACTGGAAGTGAGCTTCTCTCTTACCGTCGACAGCAACGGCTCTCTGGGTATCAAGAAGGCCTGGGGCGGTATTGGTGCAGAGCTCGGCGGTGAATACGGGACAAAACGCGTCAACACGCTGTCGATCAGGTATGCGCGCAAGTAAACCGTGCGACCCCGGGATGTTCCAAGGTGCCATCGCTATTGCCTGAGGTTGAGGGATACATTGTTGCTAGATATCCAGGTGCGAAATCAGCAGCCGGCGTGCATCGATATCGCTCTGTGGATGCTCGCTGCCCTCCCCTTGCGCGCCCAGCGAAATCCCGACCGACATGATGTCGATGAGGAGCAGTTGCAGGATACGCGAGATCATCGACAGGAAGCTCGTGCTGTCTTCGCTGTGGTCCACCGCCAGGCACACGCTGGCCTTTTTCGCCAGCGGCGAGCGGCTGGCCGTGATCGCGATGATGTCGGCGCCCCGCGCGCGCGCCGTGTCGACTGCCTCGAGCAGCTCGGGCAACTGCCCGCCGGTGGAAATCGCGATCACCACGTCGCCCGGCGCCAGCAAGTCCGCAGCGAGGTTCAGCAGGTGCGAGTCGCCGTACGATGCGGCCGGGATGCGAAAGCGAAAGAACTTGTGCTGGCCGTCGAGCGCCACCGCACGCGCATTGCCCAGCGCGTAAAACTCGACCCGGCGCGCGCGCCGCAGCAGCTCGATGGCGCGGTCGATCGCGTGCACGTCGAGCGCATCGCGAAACTTCAGGATCGCCGACACCGTGTTGTCGATCACCTTGGCCGACAGGTCATGCGTGCTGTCGGTGACGCGCACCTGGCTGTGGCGCACGGGGATGGTGCCGGTCAGGCTGCCTGCGAACTTGAGCTTGAATTCGGCCAGGCCCTGGAAGCCCAGCGAGCGGCAGAAGCGGATCACGGTCGGCTGGCTCACGTCGGCCAGGCGCGCGATCTCGGCGATCGGCTCGGACAACATCTTGCGCGGATGCTCGATCACGAGCGCGGCCACGCGCTGCTCGGCCGGCGAGAGTTCGTGCAGCAGTTGCTGCACGCGGTCGGTGAGCGTGTTGGCGCCGCTGCGCCCGCGCAGGTGCTCGGACAGGATCGCCGAGACGCCGTACAGCGCCGGGTTGGGCGTCATGATGATGTAGGTCGGAATCTGGGCGATGTAGTCGCGGAAGCGCCCCTTGGCTTCGAAGCGGGCACGAAATGGCGACTGCGCAAACCAGGTGCCCATGCGCGGCACGATGCCGCCGCCGATGAACATGCCGCCAAACGCGCCCAGCGTCACCGCCAGGTTCGCCGCCGCGCTGCCCAGCATGCCGGCGAAGGTCTCCAGCACCTCGAGGCACAGCGGATCATGGTCATCAAGAGCGGCGCTGACGATGTCGGCGGTGCTGCGCACTGGCGCCGCGACGCCGTTGCGCTCGGCCAGCGCGCGGTAGATCAGTTCGATGCCGGGGCCGGAGATCAGGCGCTCGTTCGACACGTGCTGCCACTCGCGCCATGCGTACTGCAGAATCGCGAATTCGCGCTCGTCACTCGGCGCGAAGTTGACGTGCCCGCCCTCGCTGCCGAGCGTGACGAAACCGTCGATGGTCGGGATCACACCCGAGACGCCAAGGCCCGTGCCCGGCCCCAGCACGCCCGACACGGCATGCGTCTGCGGCGCGCCGCCGCCGATCTGCAGCAGATCCTTCGGCTGGAAGCCCGGCAGCGCCATCGCCAGCGCGGTGAAGTCGTTGACGATCAACAGCGTCGACAGGCCCAGCGCGCGGCGCACGGCATCCGTCGAGAACTGCCAGTCGCGGTTGGTCATGCGGATGAAGTCGCCGCTGATCGGATTGGCCAGCGCAAAGGCCGCGTGGTGAATGCGCCCGCCCGGATGCTGCTCGAGATAGGCGTGCAGCAGCGGGATGATGCCGTCGAAGTCGTCGCAGCGCAGCACGGCGACCTGCCCCAGCACACCGGGCGCGGTCTCCAGGCCCAGGCGTGCATGGGTGGCGCCAATGTCGGCCAGCAGGCGCGGACCGTCGGCAAAGGCGGCGCGCGGGGGTTTGCTTTTTGGATCAGGGTCTTCCGTCATACCACAAGGATACCATTGACCCAATGACAAGAGAATGGGCTCTGGTCAGCGCACGAGCCCCTTGAGCAGCGCCTTGTGGAACTGTACCGGGTCCTGCATCTGCGGCGCGTGCCCCATCTCGGGGAATGTCACCAGCACCGCGCCCGGAATTGCCTTGCGCGTGGCCTCGGCCAGCACCTTGTAGTTGCCCAGTGTTGGGCGCACATCAGCGGGCGCGGCATCCTTGCCGATCGCGGTCGTGTCCTTCAAGCCCATCAGCAGGAAGGTCGGCGTTTTGATCAACGGGAATTCATGGACCACGGGCTGCGTGTAGATCATGTCGTAGATGAGCGCCGAATTCCAGGCCACGAGCTCCTTGCCCTTGCCACGGTACATACCGGCCAGCATCTGGACCCACACTTCGTACTCCGGCTTCCACTGGCCGTTGTAGTAGGTCGTGCGCTCGTACTCGCGCACGCGCTCGGCCGACAATTTCAGCTCGCGCTCATACCACTGATCGACACCCAGCGACGGCACGCCCAGGTTCTTCCAGTCTTCCAGGCCGATCGGGTTGATCATCACCAGCTGGTCGGTCAGTTCGGGATACATCAGCGCGTAGCGCGTGGCCAGCATGCCGCCGGTCGAGTGGCCGATGATGATGGCCTTCTTCACGCCGATCGAGGCCAGGAGCTTGCGCGTGTTGTCGGCCAGTTGCTGGAACGTGTACTGGTAGTGCTGCGGTTTGGTGGATTTGCAAAAGCCGATCTGGTCGGGCACCACGACGCGGTAGCCGGCGTCGCTCAGTGCCTTCGTGGTGCCGGCCCAGGTTGCGCCGCAGAAGTTCTTGCCGTGCATGAGCACGACGGTGCGGCCATTGGGACTGGCCGGCTTGACGTCCATATAGGTCATCTGCAGATCGACGCGCTGCGACGTGAAGCGGTATTGCTGCGTCGGTGCGGGGTAGGCGAATTCTTCGAGTTCGGCGCCGTAGACTGGCGCCGCGGCCGATTGTGCCTGCGCCGGGGCCAGCGCGAGGGCGAAACCGAGGCCCGCGATGGCGCGGGTGATGTGCGTAAAGACGGGCATAAAGGTGGGCAGACTGGCAGCCGAAAAGTGGACAGAACGGCCAGTCTACCCCGGAACCCGGTCAGTCCTGCGCGATCAGCGCCACCTGTGCGGCGGTTGCGAACCGCACCTTGCCGTCCTTGACCACGGCGGTATTGCCGGTGTACCAGTCGCGCACCGTGGCGCCGTCGTTGAAGACGCCGCCCACCGAAATGGCCACCGGCTGCTGCGTCGACAGGCCCAGCGCGACGACCACGCGATCGCTCACGCCATTCTGTTCCCACGTGCGCTTGAACGTGTACGGGCTCGAGCCGATCATCTGGTGCTTGCCGGCGCCAACGGCCGGGTGCGCAGCGCGGAAGCGTCCCAGGCGCGCCCAGTGCGCGCGGATATCGGCCACGCGATGCAGACCGCGCTCGGCGTTCGACGCCAGCTCGTCCCAATTCATGAAGGTGCGCAGGTTGGCGTCGCCCTCGGCGCCCTCGAACTTCAGGATGCGCGCCGTTTCGTCGCCGTAATAGATCTGCGCCGCGCCAGGCGCCAGCAGAAGCTTGTTGGCCGACTCGAATGGCTGCTGGCGCAGCGGATCGAACGGGCTGCTGTCGTCGTGCGAACTGATGTAATTCAGCACCGAGAAGCCCTTCATCTCGCCATTGAGAATAGTCGAGTATTCCGAGAACACCTGTTCGTACGGGCGCTTGGCGTCGCTGC
This sequence comes from Oxalobacteraceae sp. CFBP 13730, assembly GCA_014841835.1. Taxonomy (GTDB): domain Bacteria; phylum Pseudomonadota; class Gammaproteobacteria; order Burkholderiales; family Burkholderiaceae_D; genus Telluria. The sequence goes on from JACYUQ010000003.1 coordinate 790,842, forward strand.
GCAGACTGAAGCTGATCATGCTGTCGAAGCCCTGGTCCAGGTAGTCGACGAATTCGCCGCCGCCCAGGTCGAACTTGCGCGCATGCTTGATCTCGTAGTTGTAGACCTCGGACACCATCCAGAACGGCTTCTGGTCGATGCTCTTGGCCGGGTTGGCGCGCTTCCAGTCCGCCAGCGCCAGGCTCGCTTCTTTCTTCAGTTCCTTCCACAGGCCTGGCTCGGTGTGCTTGACGGTGTCGGCGCGGAAGCCATCGATACCGAACTTGCGCACCCAGTCGGCGTGCCACTTCATCAGGTAGTAGCGCGGCGCGCGCGGGTAGCCGGTACGCTTGAAGAATGCGTCGAGCTCTTTCACTTCGCGCTCGTAGCGGCCTTCCTTCTTCCACTTCGCCACCAGGTGCGGCGGCAGGTCGACCGGCTTGTCGCTGCCCGTCAAAAAGTCCGGCAGGTTTGCCACCAGCGTGCAATCGACCGTCGTGCGCGCATCCTTGTAGGTGCAGGTCGGGCCCGTGCGGACCCAAGACGCCGGCCAGACCTTATCCTGCGGCGTGACGGGGCCGGTGTGGTTCATCACCACGTCGAACACGATGCGGATGCCCTTGGCGTGCGCCGTGTCGACCAGCGTGCGCAGTTCGTCCTCGGTGCCAAACGCGGCGTCGAGCGCCGTGAAGTCCTTGGCCCAGTAACCGTGGAAGGCGTAGCTCTTGCCAGTGCCTTCATCGGTCGCGCCGTGGATCTGTTCGATCACGGGCGTCAGCCAGATCGCGTTCACGCCCAGGTCGGTGAAATACCCTTCCTTGATCTTGGCCGTGATGCCGGCGATGTCACCGCCCATGAAACCGCGCAGCGGCGCTGCGTCGTCCTTGCGTCCGTAAGCCTTATCGTTGGCCGGGTTGCCGTTGTTGAAGCGGTCCGTCAGCAGGAAGTAGACGGTCGCATTCTCCCAGACGAACGGCTTGGCGGCGGGCGCCGGGCCGGGCAACTGGGCGCTGGCAGAGGTCATCGCACCGAAGGCGAGCAGCATGGCGGAAGCAAGGACGGGTAGTTTCATGCGGGGTTCCTGTGTGGTGAAAGGGTCAGGTGACGACCGTGGGTTCGCTGCGGCCGGTGCGCTGGCGCAGATCGGACAGGCTGTCGGCCAGATCGATCAGACCTTGCAGCGCGGCCTGCGTGTCGAGGTTGTGGTGCGCCGGATCGGCTTCGTAGCGTTCGAGGTAGACCCGCACGGTGGCGCCTTCGGTGCCGGTACCGGACAGGCGGAACACGATGCGCGAGCCGTCCGCCATGATGATGCGGATGCCCTGCTTGGTGGAGACCGAGCCGTCGACCGGGTCGGTATAGGCAAAGTCGTCGGCCAGCGCAATCTGGTGGCCGGCCAGCGTCTGCCCTGCCAGCTCGGGCAGGCGCGCACGCAGCGCGTCCATCATGGCGCCGGCAGCGCCGGCATCCACTGCTTCGTAATCGTGGCGCGAATAGTAATTGCGGCCGAAGCGGGCCCAGTGCGCCGCCAGCAACTGTTCGACCGTCTGGCCGCGCACGGCCAGCAGGTTGAGCCAGAACAGCACGGCCCACACGCCATCCTTTTCGCGGATGTGGAACGAGCCGGTGCCATAGCTCTCTTCGCCGCACAGCGTGACGAGACCGGCGTCCATCAGGTTGCCGAAGTACTTCCAGCCGGTGGGCGTCTCGAAGCAGGCGATGCCCAGCGCTTCGGCCACGCGGTCGGCCGCCATCGACGTGGGCATCGAACGGGCGATGCCCTTGATACCGCCCGCGTAACCCGGCGCCACGGTGGCGTTGGCCGCGATGATGGCCAGGCTGTCCGATGGCGTGACGGCGATGCCGCGCCCGACGATCATGTTGCGGTCGCCGTCGCCATCCGAGGCGGCGCCGAAGTCCGGCGCATCGGGTGCGGCCATGGCCGCAATCAGCTCGGCAGCGTTGACAGGATTCGGATCCGGATGCCCGCCGCCGAAGTCTTCGCTCGGCACGCCATTGACGACGGTGCCAGCCGGCGCCCCGAGGATGCCCTCGAGGATCGTGCTGGCATACGGGCCGGCCACGGCGTGCATCGCGTCAAAGCGCATCCGGAAGCCGCTGGCGAACAGGCCGCGGATCGCGTCGAAATCGAACAGGCCGCCCATCAACTCGGCGTAATCGGCCACCGGATCGATCACCTCGATCACCATGTCTTCAAGACGCGTGGTGCCCAGCACGTCGAGGTCGACGGCTGGCGCGTCGCTAATGCGGTACTGCTTGACCGTCTGCGTGTGCGCGAAGATGGCATCGGTGATTTTCTCGGGCGCCGGGCCGCCATTCTCGATGTTGTACTTGATGCCGAAGTCGCCGTCCGGGCCGCCCGGATTGTGGCTGGCCGAGAGCACGATGCCGCCCTGGGCGCCATGCTTGCGGATCACGCAGCTGACGGCCGGCGTGGACAGGATGCCGCCCTGCCCCACGAGCACGCGCTCGACGCCGTGCGCGGCCGCCATGCGCAGGATGGTCTGGATTGCGTCGCGGTTGAAGTAGCGGCCATCGCCGCCGACGACCAGGTGACGGCAGGCGCCTTCGCCCAGCGTCAGGAAGATCGACTCGACGAAGTTTTCGAGGTAGCCGGGTTGCTGGAACTCGGTCACTTTCTTGCGCAGGCCCGAGGTGCCGGGCCGCTGGCCGGCGAACGGGGTGGTCGCGACGGTCTGGATGGTCATGCTTTACTCCTGTCAATGTAAGCGTTCACAACACCGCCGGACGGGGCCGGACAATGTTGATAAAACGTTACGATACGACAGACGCCGGATTCACGGCGCGCAGACGCGCACCGTGCGCGCCGGACATCAGACGGCAGCCTTGACCGGCGCTGCCTTGTCCGTCACCAGGAGGGTCAGCAGCGCGGCGATGAGCATGCAGGCGCCGCCCAGCACGAGCGTGAGCACGGCGTGACCATCGAACAGGTGCTTGGTCACAAAGCCCAGCAGCAGGCCGCTGACGATCTGCGGAATCACGACGAAGAAGTTGAACAGGCCCATGAAGTAGCCCATGCGCTTGGCGGGCAGCGAGCCGGCCAGGATCGCGTACGGCATCGTCAGGATCGAGGCCCAGGCAATGCCGATGCCGATCATCGGCACCACCAGCATATTCTTGTCGGTGATGAGAAACACGCTGGCCAGGCTCAGGCCGCCGATGGTCAGGCAGGTCGCATGGACGACCTTGCGGCTGGTCATGCGGGCAAACACGGGCAGGATGAAGGCGGCCAGCGCCGACACGCCGCTGTAGACGGCGAACATGATGCCGACCCAGCTGCCGGCGTCCTGATAGGCGCTCGACTGCGCGTCGGTGGTGCCGTAGACGCTGTCGGCAATCGCGGTGCCGGTGTAGATCCACATCGCAAACAGCGCGATCCAGGTGAAGAACTGCACGAACGCCAGTTGCACCATCGTGCGCGGCATCTTGGAAAAGCCCCCGAAGATCTCGGCGATGGCCACACCCACGCTGCGCGAGGCCGCGCGTTCCTTGTTGAACGCTTCCATGTCGGGCGGCGGCAGTTCGTCAGCGAACACCACGGTCCAGGTCACGGCCAGGAAGAACACGAGGCCACCGGCATAGAACGAGTAGCGCACGGTATCGGGGATCACGCCGCCGATGACGGCGTTCGACACGCCCATGCTTTCAAAGAAGGTCGGCAGGAGCGAGGCGATGACCGCGCCGCAACCGATGAAGAAGGTCTGCATCGCATAGCCGGCGGTCTGCTGCGACGGATCGAGCTTGTCGCCGACAAAGGCGCGGAACGGCTCCATCGATACGTTGATCGCGGCGTCCATCATCCACAGCACGGCCACGGCCATCCACAGCGCGGTGGAGTTGGGCATCAGGAACAGCGCAATGGCAGCCAGCACGGCGCCGATGAAGAAGAACGGCCGGCGGCGGCCCCACTTCGGGTGCCAGGTGTTGTCGCTCAGGTAGCCGACGATCGGCTGAATGAGCAGGCCCGTGACAGGCGCAGCGAGCCAGTAGAGAGAAAAGTTTTCGGGGTCGGCGCCGAGCGTCGCGAAAATGCGGCTGGTATTCGCGTTCTGCAGTGCGAAGCCGAACTGGATGCCGAAGAAACCGAAGCTCATGTTCCACAGCTGCCAGAACGACAGGCGTGGTTTGAGCACGGTCGATTGCATATCCATGTGTGTCCCTAATCTGGCCCGCCGGAGGTACGGGTTATGTTATCTAATCTGTAGCAAAATAACATGGGGGTATCCGAGTGTCAATCGTGTCAATCCCATAGTGGGATCGATATGACAGCTTCGCAGCCAGAAGGAGGTTTGTAGTCAAACAACATCAGAAAAACACCATCGCAGCGTCGAACCGTCAGCCCAAAAACGTCGTTCCCGCGAAGGCGGGAACCCAAGTCCGTCGCGCTGCAGGTAGCAGTGCCGAACTGAGGTTCCCGCCTGCGCGGGAACGACGTGGTAACGCTCGTGGTAAAGCTCGCGGTAAAACTGATGGTAAAGCGATCAGTCCTTGCTGCCCTCGCCCTTGCGATGCGGCTTCTTACCCGGCATCGGCTTGTCCGTCACGCGGCGGTCGGCGCCGCTTTTCGTGAACGGCTTCTTGGCGCCGGCGGCTGGCACCGCTGGCGTTTCACCATCACGCGTGATCGACAGCTGGCGGCCCGCGACCCAGATCGACTTGAGCTGCGTGAACAGTTCAGCAGGCATGTCCGATGGCAGGTCGAGCGTCGAGTAATCGTCATAGATCTCGATGCGGCCGATCTGCTTGGACGGGATGTTCGCTTCGTTGGCGATCGCGCCGACGATATTGCCCGGCTTGGCGCCGTGGGCAAAGCCCACTTCGATGCGGAACGTGGCCATGCCTGGCTCAGGGTCGCGCATGACGCGCTCTTTCTTGAAGCCCGGCTCGCGCGCAGGCCGCGCCGGACGCTCTTCCCAGTCGCCACGCGGCTCGCGTGGTGCACGTTCGTGGCTGCCGCCAAATTCGCGCTGCGATGGCATGCTTTCAGGACGCACGTCGCGGTCAGGCTTGGTCAGGAGCAGCGGCTCGTCGCCCCGTGCCATCTTGGCCAGGGCCGCGGCGATGTCGATCGCCGGCACGTTGTCGTCGCGCTCGACGTCTTCGATCAGGGCACGGAAGACTTCGAGGTTGCCTTCGGCCAGCGTGGCGCGGATCTGGTCCTTGAAGCGCGTCATGCGCACTTCGTTGACGGCCTTGACGGTCGGCAATTCGAGTGGCGACACCGGCTGGCGGGTCGTGCGCTCGATCAGCTTGAGCAGGCTGCGCTCACGCGGGGTGATGAACAGGATCGCTTCGCCGCTGCGGCCAGCGCGGCCGGTACGGCCAATGCGGTGGGTGTAGCTCTCAGGGTCCGACGGCACGTCGTAGTTGATGACGTGGCTGATGCGCTCGACGTCCAGGCCGCGCGCGGCAACGTCGGTCGCAACCAGAATGTCGATCTTGCCCTTCTTGAGGTTATCGATCGTGCGCTCGCGCTGCTGCTGGGCGATGTCGCCGTTGATGGCGGCAGCGGAGAAGCCGCGCGCCTGCAGCTTGGTCGCCAGTTCTTCGGTGCCCAGCTTGGTGCGCGCGAAGATGATCATGCCGTCGAAGGCTTCGGCTTCGAGGATGCGGGTGAGCGCGTCGAGCTTGTGCATGCCGGCCACCAGCCAGTAGCGCTGGCGGATATTGTCGGCGGTGCCGGTCTTGGCGGCGACCGTGATCTCTTGCGGCTCGCGCAGGTAGGTCTTGGCGATGCGCTTGATCGCTGGCGGCATGGTGGCCGAGAACAGCGTGGTCTGGCGCGTGGCCGGGGTCTTTTGCAGGATCTGCTCGACGTCGTCGATGAAGCCCATGCGCAGCATTTCATCGGCCTCGTCCAGCACGAGGGTGGTCAGCTTCGACAGGTCGAGCGAGCCCTTCTGGATGTGATCGATGACGCGGCCTGGCGTGCCGACGACGACGTGCACGCCGCGGCGCAGCGACGACAGTTGCGGGCCGTAGCTCTGGCCGCCGTAGATCGGCAGCACGTGGAAGCCCTTGATGTGGGCGGCATAGCTCTGGAATGCTTCGGCGACCTGGATCGCCAGTTCGCGCGTCGGCGCCAGCACCAGCGCTTGCGGCGCGGTCTGCTTGACGTCGATGTTCGACAGGATTGGCAGTGCGAAGGCGGCGGTTTTACCGGTACCGGTCTGCGCTTGTCCCAGCACGTCGCGCCCTTCCAGCAACAGGGGAATGGTGGCTGCCTGGATCGGCGACGGCGTTTCGTATCCGACGTCTTTCAATGCTTTCAGGACAGGCGCCGAAAGATTGAGGTCGGAAAACGATGGGATTGGGGTGTCTGACATAGAGGAAGTTGCTCTTATTAAGTAAGTACGAATGCGACAGTTTACACCGTTGCTTCGTGGGGGGCGCTAAATACAATGGACCGGGCGGCCGAAACCACAGAATCCGAACAATGAAAAATGCCCTTGCAGGCACACCTGCAAGGGCATTGGCGATCGCGGTAGCGCCCCATTGGGTGGCGCCACCTTCGCTTGATACCGGATTACAGCTTGTAGTTCAGGCCGAACAGCATCTGGCGGCCATACTTGGCATAGCCGCGCGGACGGTCTTCGGTACCAGCGTAGCTGCGGAAGGCGGTGTCGGTCAGGTTGTTGACCTGGAACAGCACGGACAGACCTTCGACTTGCTTGAAGTCATAACCCAATTGCAGGTCGACTACTTTATCAGCTTTTACGTAAGTCAGCTCGGTTGCACCACCAATTCCGCCGATTTCACCCACATAATCGCTGCGATAACGCTGGCTGATACGTGCCGAGAAGCCATCTTTCTCGTAATACGCCGTCACGTTGAACACGCGCTTCGACAGGCCTGGCAGCGGAATCGCGACATTGCCGAAGCGCTGGTCGAGAATCGAGATCTCGCTGTTGGTGAACGACGCGTTGGCGGTGATGCCGAAACCGTCGAGCATCGGGTGGATCATGTCCAGCGGCGTCGATGCCGCAAACTCCAGACCGCGCAGACTACCGCCCTCGCCGTTACGCGGCTGGGTGATGGTGCCGATGTTGGTCAGGGCGCCCTGCAGGTTGAACTCCGAGAAATCACGCGGCACGGTCACGCTGTAGATGTACGAGGACAGGTCCTTGTAGAAACCAGCCGCCGAGATATAGCCCTTGTTGCCGAAGTACTTTTCGTACGACAGGTCGACCTGCTTGGCGCGCCATGGATCGAGCTGCGCATTGCCGCCGTTGCCGTACGGGGTGCCGGTGGTCTGGGCGGTCAGGCCCACTTCCAGCGCCGCGTTCAGCTGGTTCAGCTTGGCGCGGGCCAGCGTTTTGCCGGCGCCAAAGCGCAGGAATTGCTGGTCAGGCAGGCTCCATGCCAGATTGATGCTTGGCAGGTAGTCGGTGTACTTCTTGCCGTCGGTCAGCGGGACCAGGTCGGCGAACGGATAGGCGCGCAGCGTGTTCGCGGTCGAGCTCTGGTCGGTTTCGATGACCTGCATGCCGATATTGCCGCGCAGTGGCATCGACATCAGTTCGGTATCGATGTTCAGCTTGGCGTAGCCGGTCTTGACCTTCTCTTCGATGGTCCAGTTCTTGGTCGCGCCCCATGGCACCAGCACGGCTGGCGTGAATGGGCCGAAGTTGTTGGCCAGCACGCCGTCGATGTCCCAGCTCAGGCTGTTCTGCAGGCCATACAGCGCTTGCGAGCTGTTGAGAACGTTAGCGCCGAAGGTGCCGTTACCGATCTTCGAGAAGCCCGTTTCCAGGTGTGCCTTTTCTTTTTCGCGCTTCGAGTAGTTAAAGCCCAGCTCCAGGCTGTTGAAGTACGCGTTGTCGAACTTGCGCTCGATGCTCGTGCGGAACGAGGTCATCTTGTCGGTCATGTTCGGGGCATTCACATAGCCTTCGCCGAACTGGCCGCCGATGGCGATCTGCGACGGATCGTCGTAGGTGCCCGACAGGCCCAGCACAGGAATCGTGCCACCGTTGTAGCTGTAGTTCAGCGTCTGGCGCGTCGCGCGGCCAGCGTTGATCTCGATCAGCTGTTCCTTGTGGTCAGCCTTCGAGCGGCTGATGTCGACGATACCGACCCAGTCGCCCGTCGTGTAGCGGTTGTTCCAGCCGAAGGCGGTCAGCTTGTCGTCGCGCGTCAGGCGGTTGTTGCGCACGACCGGATTGACGTTGTTGGCGGTGCCGCTGATCATCGTGCCGTTCACGACCGTCGGGTTCGAGAAACTCACCTGGCCGTCGTCCTTGAGTGGCATTTCGATGCCACGGCGGATTTCTTCCTGGTCAAAACGCGAGTGGTAGACGTCGAAGGTCGAGCTGAAGTTGCGGTTAGGACGCCATTCGAGCACACCCATCAGGCCATCGCGCACCTGGTTGCCGGTCGTGGCGATCGACTTCATGCCCTTTGGCACTTTGACGGTCGAGCCTGGCACGACATTGGTGTCATCCACCCAGTCCCACGTTTCGAACTGTTCGCCGACGTTCGGCTTGTCCTGGCGTGCGTAGCCGATGGCCACACCGAGCGTGCGGTTGGCGAACTGGTCGATGTACGAAGCGCTGACGCGGCTGCCGGTGTCCGGCGAGCCGGCGCTGATTTCGCCTTTTGAGTTCTTTTCGCCACGCACATTGACGGTGACGACGCGTTCGCGCAGCGACAACGGCTTGATGGTTTGCAGGTCGACCGTGCCCGACAGGCCCTGGCCGATCACGGCGGCGTCGCCGGTTTTATACACGGTGACGGCGCTGATCAGTTCGGATGGGTACTGGTCGTATTCGACGGTACGGTCCGAGCTGGTGGTGACTTGTTCGCGGCCGTTGAGCAGCGCGGTCGACAGGTCGCCCGAGGTGCCGCGGATGCTGATCGACTGGGCCTGGCCATTGACGCGCTGGGCCGACAGACCTGGCAGGCGGGCCAGCGATTCGGCGATCGACACGTCTGGCAGCTTGCCGATGTCTTCCGACGAAATGGCTTCGACGATGCCGGTCGATTCACGCTTGACGGCAATCGCGTCTTCAATGGCGCGGCGGATACCGGTCACGGTCACGGTGGTGACCGGCGCATCGCTGATGGCGGTGTCAGTCGTCGTGGCGGTTTGCGCCTGCGCGCTGCCGGCCATGATGGTGACAAAGATGGCGCACCCGGCGGCCACTGGGCTCAGCTGGAATGCGGAACGCTTGTTGGCGAAAGTTTTCATGATCTCCTCAGAACGACGTAATTTCCCTAGAGCAGCTTTCGACCGCACGTTCGGGACTTTGTTATGACACGCCTCAACATCAACGCTCGGCGGGATTCTGTATTAAAACTAGATGCACTGTCAACGGGAGTACATTTCAAACGAACTCACTTGGCATGAAGTTCATAAATTCAATAAAAACAACCACTTATTAACTGATGAGCAGCCGGAGTGTGGTTTTTAAAGCCTGTAGTCCGGCTACAAACGCTCTAAAAAGCAACGGATTATGCTCAATTGCACCGAATCAGTGCGTGGGATGTAGTAAAACATTCATGCCTCGCAAGACGTCTTGTAACTTCACTACACAAATTTTGTATTTTTACAACAGACGAAAAAAATCCCCGGCAGCCTTGCGGCTGTCGGGGATTGCTTGGCGCGGATCGAAGGCTGCTACACAGCCTCGCCGGTCATCAGAATTTGTAGTTGGCGCCGAACTGGTAGGTACGGCCGTAGTCGACGCGACGGGTGATCGAATCGCTGCTGTTCGTGTACTCCTGGTACGGCGCATTGTTCCAGTTGTTGGCTTGGGCAAACACCGACAAGCCCTTGGCAAAGCCCGACTGGATTTCATACGACAGCTGGAAGTCGACGATGGTCTCGCCTTTCACGAACGTGTACTGCAGCGTGTCCGAGAAGTCCGGCGACTGGCCCAGGAAGTCCGAACGCTTGCGTGCTGCAGCAGCGATCTGGAAGCCGTACTTTTCGTAGTACACGCGCAGGTTGCTGACCTTGCGCGACAGGCCCGGCAGCGGGATGGACTGCGCCGAGGTCTGCACGTTGCCGAAGCCCAGGGCCGGAATATCGATCGCCGAGCTGGTGAACGAGTGGTTGGCCATGATGCCGAAGCCGTCCAGCCAGTCGCTGACCATGTTCAGCGGAATATTCACCGCCAGCTCGTAGCCCTTGATGCTGCCGCCGTTACCGTTTTCAGGACGGTTCAGCACGCCAACGGTCGAGCCGGCGAAGTCGCCGGTGGTCGGCAGCGGCGTGGTCGAGGTCGTCCATGGCGCGAAGTCGTATTCCGATGGCGTGCGCAGAATGAACGTGTCGAGCTTCTTGTAGAACACAGCTGCGCTGACATAGCCCTTCTTCGCGAAGTACTTTTCGTACGACAGGTCGAACGCCTTGGCCTTGAATGGCTTGAGCCCCGGGTTACCGCCACCACCGCTGATGAACGGGTTGGTCACGCCCGTGTTCACGCCAAAGCCGATGCCGCCGCGCAGGTCGTCCAGATTCGGACGCGACAGCACTTGCGCCAGACCCATGCGCAGCACCTGGTCGTTCTTCAGGTCGAACGACAGGTTCAGGCTTGGCAGCACGTCCCAGTAGCTGACGCTGTCGACAACGCGCACGGCCGGGCAGGCATCGGCCGTCTCGCCGGTGCAGTTGCCGCTGTTGTAGCCGCCGCCCGTCTGCTTCGTGTGGACGAATTGCGAGCCGACGTTACCGCGGTACTCAAAACCGAACAGCTCGCCGTTCAGGTCGCCCATCAGGTAAGCGGTCTGAACCGTTTCCTTGACATCCCAGAACTTGGTCAGGATGTCAGCGTTGACCTTCGTGGCCAGCTGGTACACGGTGCCGAGCGAGCCGGACGGATTCCACGTGGCGATCGGAAGGCCGGTGGTGCCGGCAACGCCGGTACCCGTGCCCGGCATTGTCTGCGCGGCGAACTGGGCGCCGCCCAGGATCTCGAGACGGCCTTCTTCGCCGCTACGCGCTTTTTCGCGGTCGGTGAAGTTGTAGCCGAACTGCACGGCCGACATCGGGCCCCACTCCACCGGACGCTTGGCGTTCAGACGGATTGCCTTGAGCGTGTCTTCCACGTACGGCTGGGCCAGGTAACCGGCCTGCGGCAGGATGTTGGTGGCGGTGCCCGACCAGCCGTTCACGTCGGTCAGTTGCGCAACCGCGCGGTCCGAATAGTTCAGGCCAGTGCGCCAGGCGACGTCGGTGAAATTGCCGCCGTTAAAGCCGGTCCACGAAATCGTGTCGAGCGGATTCGCATTGCCCGGCAGGCCGGCGGTGGTTTCGTAACGCGCGCTCAGCTTGGTTGCTTTCGACCAGGTGATGTCAGCGCTGGTGCTCCAGTCGCCCAGCTTGAGCTCGTTCTTCCAGCCGACCGTCTTCAGGTCGTCTTCCGACGTCTCGACGTGGTTACGCACCACGCCCTTGTAGTTGGTCAGCGTGCCGCTGGTGGCGACACCGTTCTGCACAACGACGTTCTGCAGCACGCCGGCCGGGTCATACAGGCCCGACGTGTTCGAGCCGACCGCACCTTCGAAACCGCTGCGCTTGAGGCCCGTCTCGCCGGCCGAGTAGAACAAGTCGAGGGTCGAGCGGAAATCGCGGTTCGGGCGGAACTGCAGCGACATGAAGGCGCCGTCACGCTTGTGCGACGTCGATTCGGTGTCGGCGGTAAAGCCCAGTGGCACCAGGACATTCTGGCCGTTGAACGGCAGGGCTGCCGTGTTGCCGCCCCAGGCGTCGAACTTGCGCTGTTCGCCGCCGGTTTCGTCGTACGACGTGATGCCCAGTGCGATGCCGAACTTGCGGTCGGCAAACTGGTCGATGTACGAGAACGAGACGCGGTCGCCGCTGCCTTCTTCGGCAGTGCGCACGCCCAGGCGGCTGCGTTTGTAGTTGGCAGCAATGACGCGCTTGCCGAAGTCCAGCGGCTGCACGGTTTTCAGATCGATCGTCGCAGCCAGGCCCTGCCCGATGACGCTCGCGTCCGGCGTTTTGTAGATCACGACGCCGCCCATCAGCTCGGATGGGAACAGGTCGAATTCAGGATTGCGGGCATTGCCGGTCGAGGCCATTTCACGGCCGTTGAGCAGCGTGCCGTTGAAGCTTGGCGACAGGCCCCGCACCGAGATTTCCGATGCACGTCCCGAACCGCGGCTACGCTGGGCGGTCACGCCCGGCAGGCGCGCGATCGATTCGGCGACCGACGTGTCCGGCAACTTGCCGATGTCTTCGGCCGAGATCGCTTCAACGATCGAATTCGAATTGCGCTTGATCGAGATGGCCGCTTCGATGCCGGTACGGATACCGGTCACGGTCACTTTCGAGACGGCGCCGTTCGGGAACGCAGTGGGTGCGGCGGCCGGCGCTTCTGCCGGCGTCTGCACCGTGGCGGCGGCCACGGGGGTGTTCGGTGCGACGGGGGTGGCTTCTTCGCTGCCCGAGGCTTGCGCATACGCGTTACCTGCCAGGACCGACAGCAGCACGGCGCAACCGGCGGCGAACGGGTTCAACGGGAATGCAAAAGTGGCTGCAGTACGGCGACGGGCCTGGGTGGCCCGGGTGACGGTGGCGTTCATGTGTCTCCTCGGTTTTTCTTAACTGCCGGTTACGACTCTGTACTAAAACTAGAGCCTGAACAGGGCAGCAATGTGTGGCGAGGATCATGGCATGGTTTGCACGGCAACAACATTGTGCACGTTGTACTTGGGCTACACATTTGCGGGGTTTTCAGCGCCTTCAAAGACTTTCTCACTGAATCTGAAGGCAATCTGAAGGTTGACCCGTCTTGAGCCTATGTAGTCGGGGTGAAATCGAATCCACCCCGCATGATTGTTGGGCGGCAGGGTTTATAGTAACCTTCCATCAACACAACAATTACCGGCCCCGCGTTCCAGCGTCGACATGCAGATCCTGTAGTCCAACTACGTCAGCAGTATCGCGACTGGCACCAGCCCCAGAACCCATGAGACAACTCCTCGCCACCATCGTGCTCGGCAGCGCTTCGCTTGCCGCCTTCGCCCAGGCCCCGGCCATCGACCGCATGGAGCCGCCGTTCTGGTGGGCCGGCATGCACGACAACAAAGTCCAGCTGATGGTGCATGGCGAGGCAATTGGCGATCTGACGCCGACGCTGACCTACCCTGGCGCGCGCATCGCGTCCGTCACGCGCACGCCGAACCGCAACTACCTGTTCATCGACCTCGTGCTCGACCCGAAGGTGGCGCCCGGCACGTTCGACATCACGTTCAGCGGCGCCGGCCGCACGACCACGCATGCTTACCGCCTGCTGGCGCGCGACCCGGGTTCCGCGACGCGCCAGGGCTTTTCCAGCAAGGACGCGATCTACCAGATCATGCCGGACCGCTTCGCCAATGGCGACCCGTCCAATGACAACGTCGCCGGCATGCTCGACAAGGCCGACCGCAAGGGCGGCCTGGGCCGCCACGGTGGCGACATCCAGGGCGCGATCAACCACCTCGACTACATCGCGGACATGGGCTTCACGCAGCTGTGGCCGACGCCGCTCATCGAGAACAATATGCCGGGCTACTCGTACCACGGCTATGCGGCCACGGACCTGTACAAAATCGACCCGCGCTACGGCAGCAACGAAGACTTCGTGCGCCTGTCGACCGAAGCGAAAAAGCGCGGCATCGGCATCATCCAGGACGTGGTGCTGTCGCACATCGGTTCGCATCACTGGTGGATGAAGGACGTGCCGGCACCGGACTGGATCAACTACAGCGACAAGTTTGTCCCGACCCAGCACTACCACACGGCGGTGCAGGACCCGTACGGCGCGAAAGAGGATGCCGACAACTTCACGCGCGGCTGGTTCGTCAAGAGCATGCCCGACCTGAACCAGTCCAATCCGCTGCTGGCCAACTACATCATCCAGAACAACATCTGGTGGATCGAATACGCGAAGCTCTCGGGCCTGCGCATCGACACCTTCGGCTATTCGGACAGCGCGTTTTTGTCGGAATACACGCGCCGCATCATGGCCGAATACCCGAACCTGAACCTGGTCGGCGAAGAGTGGAACACGAAGGTGCCGGTCGTGGCGCGCTGGCAGCGCGGCAAGGACAACTTCGACGGCTACCGCGCCTACATGCCGAGCATGATGGACTTCCCGGTGGCCGAAGCGATGCGCAACGCGCTGGCCGACAAGAAAGGCGGCAACGTGTTCTCGGACGTGTACGAGACGCTGTCGCTCGACTACCTGTACCCGGAACCGGGCAACCTGGTGCTGTTCGCCGACAACCACGACATGTCGCGCATCTACAGCGTCGCCGGCGAAGACTTTGACAAGTACAAGATGGCGATGGTGTTCATGATGACGGCGCCGCGCATTCCGCAGTTCTACGTGGGTGACGAGTTGCTGTTTACCAGCCCGACGAAGGACCGCGACGACGCCAGCTACCGCATCCCGTTCCCGGGCGGCTGGGCCGGCGACAAGGTCAATGCCTTTACCGGCGCGGGCCTGAAGGACAAGCCGCGGGCGGCGCAGGCCTTCGTGCGCAAGCTGGCCAACTGGCGCAAGGGCCAGCCGGTCATCCACAATGGCCGCATGATGCATTACGGGCCGCAGAACAATACCTACGTCTACTTCCGCTACAACGCGGATAAAAAAGTGCTGGTCGCATTCAACAACAACGCCAAAGAAATGACGCTCGATGTCGACCGCTTCCGCGAAATGCTCACGGGCGTGACCAGCGGCGTGGATGTCCTGACCGGCAAGACGTTCGACCTGCGCTCGACGCTCACGCTGCCTCCAGGTGCTTCGGTTATTTTGGAACTTGATGCGCTGGAGCTGGAGGCAGCACGATGATGCGCAGCGCCATCGCACTGGCCGCCCTCCTCGCCTGCGGCGCCGCCCACGCGCAAATCGATACCGCATTGTTCGTGCGCGGCGCGTTCAATGGCTGGGGGATGGCCGATGCGCTGGCGCCCAAGGGCAAGGGCATTTACCAGGCCGACATCGCTGTCGCGCCGGGTAACCACGCCTTCAAACTCGGCAGCAGCGACTGGGCTGCCGAGTGGGTGATCGATCCGGACAAGAGCGTCAATGTGACGCCCGATAGCGCGTACCAGCTTGAACGCTTATCCGGACCCGAGACGTTCCTGTTCGTGCGCACCTCCGGCACCTACCGCTTCACGCTGGACGCGAGCGATCCGGCCAAACCTGCGTTGAAGGTCACGCGTCTTCCCGATGCCGACCGTGCCAGCGCGCCCGATCCGCACGCGGGCCACGCTGCCGTCGCCACGCAAGCCTGGCCAACGTGGGACGGCAAGACGGAAACGGTGCGCTACTCCACGCCGGACGCACAGGCGCCGCTACGCCAGTACGTCCAGTCGAGCACCATGAGCCTGCGCGATCCCGGTCCGCAGCATGTCGCGTACGCCGAGCAGGAAGGCTTGCCGCGCGCCCGCACCGGCAACCTCGCCTTTGACGCGCTGTTCGCGCTGGCCGGCGCCGAGATGCGCCTCAATTCGGTCAGCCAGATCAAGGATGGCAACTACAACGGCGGCAACGCCATCGATTGTGACTGCTTCTCGACCGGCGAGAAGTGGGCGTATGTCTGGACGCGCGACCTGTCGTATGCGGCCGACCTGGGCCTGGCCCTTCTCGACCCGCAGCGCGTGCGCAATTCGCTCGACTTCAAGCTCTCTGGCTGGCGCGCCGGCGTCACGCCGGTGACGCAGATCCCCGCCACGGCGGACGGCCTGCAGATCGTGCAGGACACCGGCAGCGGCGGCAGCTGGCCGGTCAGCACCGACCGCCTGACATGGGCCTTCGCGGCTGAAGAGGCGCTGCGCACGCTGCCGGCTGCCGAGCGCGCTGCGTTCGCCAGCAAGGCCTTGAAGGCACTGTCCAACACGCTCGAGATCGATCGCGTGGCGGCATTCGACGCGGCCACGGGCCTGTACACGGGCGAAGAATCGTTCCTCGACTGGCGCGACCAGACCTACGCCGCGTGGATCCCGGGCGATCTGGCGTCGATGGCCAGCTCGAAGGCGCTGTCGACCAACGTCGTCATCTTCCAGGCGCTCAAGCTGGCGGCGCAACTGGCGCGCGAACAGCGCGATGCGGCAAAGGCCGCGCGCTACACGCGCTGGGCATCGGCGCTGAAACGCGCGATCAACAAGGAACTCTGGCTGGCCGACGAAGGCATGTACAGCAGCCTCACCGCCGGTCATCTGGACGGCGCGCCGCTGCACAAGTTCGACTGGCTCGGCCAGGCCCTGGCCATTGTCAGCGGCGTCGCCGACGACAGGCAGACGGCGTCGATCCTGGCGCGCTATCCGCATGGCCCGATGGGCGCGCCCGTGATCTGGCCGCAGCAGATCGGCGCGCCGGTGTACCACAACCGCGCCATCTGGCCCTTCGTCACCGCGTACGGCTTGCGCGCTGCGGTGCAGGGCAAGAACGCAGCGGTGGCCGATGCCGCCTACGCAACGCTGATGCGCGGCGCAGCGGTGAACCTGTCGAACATGGAAAACCTCGAGTGGTTATCGGGCCAGCCACTGCTGCTCGACGAAACCACGCCTTCACTGAGCGGCCCCGTGATCAACTCGCGCCGCCAGTTATGGTCGGTTGGCGGGTATCTGGGCATGGTGATCGACAATGTGTTCGGCGTGACCGTGCAGGACGACGGCATCGCGCTGCGCCCGTTCGTGACGGCCAAGCTGCGGCGAGAAACCTTTGGCGCGACCAACGAGATTGCGCTGCACGGCCTGCGCCTGCACGGCAAGCGCATCGACGTGGTGCTGCGCCTGCCACCAGCGGCCGAAGGCGACGGCTATCACCGGGTCGAACGCATTCTGTTGAACGGCAAGCAGGTCGGGGACACGCTGCGTACGAGTGATTTGCAGGCCGAAAACCGCATCGAGATCGTGCTGGGCAAACTCGTCGCCGGCGCGCAGGGCATCCGCCGCGTGCAGGCCAATCCGTATGAAGAATCGTCCGTCACGTTCGGGCCGCGCGAACCGGTGATCGAGGCGCTGGCGCGTGCATCGTCCGGCGCCGTGGGGTTGACGATCGGCGCGAATGGCAATGCGGCGGGCGTGACCTACCGTGTCTACCGCGATGGCAAACTGGTTGCCGACAAGCTGCCGGCCGGCGCCTGGACCGACGACAAGGCTGGCGTGGCGTCGTGCTATGCGGTGGAGGCGCGCTTTGCCGACAGCGGCAATGTCAGTCACCACAGCCAGCCGCGCTGCATCGATGGGGTTGCTGGCAGAGGCGTCGACATCGGCGTGACCGACCCGCGCGTGACGTCGAACCTGACGACCACGGCGCCGGATGCACGCTTTTCACTACCCGCGATCCGCGACTGGGGCCGGCCGCAAGACCGCTTTGCGGTGGACGGGATGCGCGTCGAAAGCGCAGGCGATTACCGGGTTCAGGTGCGCTATCACAATGGGGCGAACCAAGTGAATCTGGGGATCAGCGGCGGCGTAAAGTGGCTGGCATTGAAGAATGGCGCTGGCAAGGTTGTGGCCCAGGGCGTGATTCAGTTGCCGCATGCGCCGCTGTTCAAGGGCGCGACGCCCACCGTGTATTCAACGCCGCTGGCCGCGCGCCTGCAGGCCGGCAGCTACCGCCTCGAGATGACGGACTTCTACAATATGAGCTACCTGGAAAGCAACCGCACCTTCACGGGCGCCGGTGGCGCCGAACCGGCCAACCGGTTCGACATCCATGGCGTGCGCTTGCTGCGGGTGAAATAAGCCGGCTGGCTCAGGCAGCGTCGCCAGGTGTGGCGGTGGCTGCCTGTGGCGGCGCCAGCAGCAGCTTGAGCCGTCCTTCCAGCACCCGGAACTCGAACGGCGTCGCCATCTTGCTGACTTCGCCATCGACGGCGACTTTCAGGCGCTTGCGCCCGTACAGCGACGGCGTGCGCACGGCCATGCGCTTGAACGAAAACGCCACGACGTCGTCGGCGTTGCCCAGTTTGCCAAACGCACCGCGCACCAGCAGGCCCAGCAAACCGAGTTTACCCATCGGCTTGGGCGCCAGCGCCGCCAGCTGGCCATCTTCGACCGCATCGGTCAATTGCTCCATGCCGACCTGTTCCATCTGCAGCCGATTGTTCCCCACGAACAGCGTCGTGGTGCGCAAGCGTTGTTCCTTGCCATCGAGCTCGAGCCGGATCTGCAGATGGCGGTGCGCCCGCAGCGCCATCTTGATGGCCGAGAGAAACGCGACCACGCGGCTGCGTCCGAACTCGCGCTTGTCGTGCTCGCGTTCTTCAAGCAGCGCCGGGTACAGGCCAACACTCGCATTGACCAAAAATATCTTGTCGTTGAGCATGCCTACCTGCACCGGCTTGATCTTGCCGCGCAGCAGCGCGTGAACAGCCTCGGCCAGGTCTTCCGGAATCCCGTGGGTGCGCCCGAAATAATTAAAAGTACCTTGCGGCAGCACGCCAAACGGACATCCGGCCAGCACTGCCTGGTGCGCAACCGTGTTGATGGTGCCATCGCCGCCAGCAGCCACCAGCACACCGCCGCTGGCGATGGCCTTGGCCGCCATGTCCTTCGCGATCTGTTCGATGCGCTCGGGCTCATCCACCACTTCCAGATGGCACACGCGGCCACCGGCGTCCATGACCTCGTTGATCGTGGAGATACGCATCTCGGTTTCGGAATGACCCGATCCCGCGTTCAGAACAATGAAGAAAGGAGCGTCAGGTAGCAACTCGGTGGCTGGCATCGCAGGGTCGATTCGGTGAAGGATGGTTGATCGAAATTGCAGCCATCGTATCACCGGCGTTGCCGGCGCTAGGTGCGTTATTCAACCGTCGCGTGCAGGCGCCAGGGCGGCGCGCGAAGCAGTCTCCAGCGATGAAAGTGGCGCATACCAGGATCAGCGAAACATTTTGTTGCGCGCACGATTTACTTTTTTACTTTATTTCAAGTTATCTACCTGCCTGTAACGTGACTGGACTCAATTAGCGTGCCGCGATACTTTTTTTTGCAGATTTTGCAAATGCGAAATTAATTCGAGCAGACCGAGCTCCTGTACCGTTTTTTGAAGGTCCACGCTGGTTTTAATTGTTGCAATGCCATCGGCTGATTGACCCTTGCACAGTACTAACCAAACCGCTTTGGCATCGCCTGGACTGGATGCGGCTCCCGCCGCCACGAGAATGCTGGTGATCTTTGCGTATGGCGGTACCGGATTGGACAGGTAATAGGGTTGCGTTACCATGAACGGTATGAAACCGGACGGATCTTCGATCAACTTCGGGTTGCAAGCCAGCGCGGCTTGCTTCAGCGACAAAATGGAGGCGATCCATGGTGTCATTCCCTTTTCGCCGGCATCATTGATATGAAGCCTGATAAGGTCAGATGTCAGCAATGCAGAAACAACGTTCGGGTAGCCAAGATAGGCCGCCAGTGTTAGCGGCGACTGACGACCCTGCTCTTTTCCGAGCAGACCAGCCGTCGAACCGCCCGAGATATATCGGCGTATTTCATCGGCAGCGCTGGCTTCAGCCGCGATCATTTCTTCAGCACTCCCTGTCGTTTCTCCCACTGAGTAAATACGGTCAGCCAACGATGCGATGACACTGGATGGATCGCGTGCCAGCTCTGCGGCATTCGCAGAGGAAGAAAACGAGAGACATGCTGCCAGTAAAAATGCGTAAACTGGTCGTGTTCTTCTGGAAGTCGTCATGTGGTCCGATTGATTGGGTTTGATTGCTGCGTAAGCCAGATATTGGATTGAGCGATGAGCTTGGCATCGCTTCCGAATGGTACTGCAATGAATGACGAGTGCGCGCCTGAGGATGCCGCACCGGTTCCTGACACCATGCGCGCAGCAACGACCACGGACAGTGCAATCCTACACTCGAGCCAGCTTCGGGACTATTCGTGCGCTGAAGTTACGTGACTATCATGAGGCTATATTTCATCACGAGGAGATCAGCATGGCCATGCAAAATGAAGACAATGACGTCAAGGCAAATCGTGACCAGCAGCGCACGGGTGACGGCGCAGGTAGCGACCCCACCGTGAACAAACCAGCCGAAACTGAAGAACAGCAGGCGACGATGCCGCCAAGTGAGACCGACGACGACCAGTATGATCAGGGCACTGTGCGCACCGAGCGCTGAGCGTCGTCATTCAGAGGCAGTAACCTCATCGTAGTTTGAGGGCTCCTACCAATGCGCTCTTCGACCACGTAACAGCATCAGGATTGGCAGTAACTGTCACCCACCTGGCTCGTCGTCAGCCGTCGGCCAGTGATCGGGATCCTGCAGCAGCTGGTACATCACATAGGCATCGATATAGCCCAGGCGCTTGTGGCGAAACGCCTTGGGCAGCGTGCCGACAATCGAGAACCCGAGCTTCTTCCACAGCCCGATGGCCGGCCCGTTGGTGCTGACCACATGGTTGAATTGCATCGCCAGATAGCCGCGATCGCGCGCTTCGCCCAAGCTGTGCTGGCCCATCGCACGGCCCACGCCCGCGCCCTGCGCCGCCGGGCTGACCATGTACGAGGCATTGGCCACGTGATGGCCGCGCCCGACCTGGTTCGGTACCAAGCGGTACATGCCCAGCACCCGCCCCCCCGCGCTCACCGCGACAAAACTGGCCACACCCTCGCCCAGACAGTAGTGGTAACCGGCTTCGCGGGACGTCGCCGTGCTGAAGACATAGCTTTCACCCGCCTCGATATGGGCGCAAAAAATAGTCCAGATCGACTCGAAATCGGCTTCGAGCGCAGGACGGATAACAAGATCTTTCACAACAATCTACAGGAGTGCCGGGACAGGGCGGGCCGCTATTTTGCCTGAAAATACACAGATTATCACGCACTATATTGACATTTTAGCTACGGCCGAGGCGGAAGTCGGCACTGTCCGGGCGCCCCGGCAGATGCAGGCGGCTGGCCGCAGTCGGCGCTTCGGCCACCACCTGGCCGCGCCGCAAGACGAAGCGGCGTGGGGCGCGCAGGCGGATGGCTTCCACCGTCGAGCCGGCGTCCAGGATCACCAGATCGGCATGGCAGCCGGGCGCCAGACCATAGCCGTCGAGCCCCAGGATGCGCGCGGGCGTTTCGGTAATGGCCGTAAAGCACGACTGCATCGCTTCCAGTCCAGTCATCTGCGCCACGTGCAGGCCCATGTGCGCCACCTCGAGCATGTCGCCCGAACCCATGCCGTACCACGGATCGAGCACGCAATCGTGGCCGAAGGCGACATCCACACCGGCCGCCATCAGCTCGGGCACGCGCGTCATGCCGCGCCGTTTCGGGTAGGTGTCGTTGCGGCCCTGCAGCGTAATGTTGATGAGCGGATTGGCGATCGCCGCTACGCCGCTCTCGGCGATCAGCGGAATCAGCTTGCTCACATAGTAATTGTCCATCGAGTGCATCGAGGTCAGGTGCGAGCCGGCCACCCTGCCCTGCAGCCCCAGGCGCTGCGTTTCATACGCCAGGGTTTCGATATGGCGTGACATCGGGTCGTCGCTCTCGTCGCAGTGCATGTCCACGCGCAGGCCCCGCTCGGCGGCGAATTCGCACAGCAGGCGCACGGATTCGGCGCCCTGCGCCATCGTGCGCTCGAAGTGCGGGATGCCGCCGACGACATCGACGCCCATGTCGATCGAGCGCTTCAGGTTCTCGAACGCATTGGCGCTGCGCAGCAGGCCGTCCTGCGGGAACGCGACCAGTTGCAGGTCGAGGTACGGCGCGACGCGGCGCTTGACTTCCAGCAGCGCCTCGACCGCCAGCAGCCGGTCATCGCACACGTCGACGTGGGTGCGGATCGCCAACAGGCCACGCGCCACCGCCCAGTCGCAATAACGCAACGCGCGCTCGATCAGCGCATCCTGGCTCAGCTGCGGTTTCAGCTCGCCCCACAGTGCGATTCCTTCCAGCAGAGTGCCGCTGCGGTTGACGCGCGGCAGGCCGTAGCTCAGCGTGGCGTCCATATGGAAATGCGCATCGACGAATGGCGGGCTGACCAGGTCGCCGGCGGCGTCGATCTCGCGCACGCCCCGTGCAGCCAGTTGCGGCGCCAGCGCCGCGATGCGGCCATGTTGAATGCCGATGTCGATGCCGGTGCGGCCGTCGGGCAGCGTGGTATTGCGGATCACGAGGTCCATGGTGACTCCATTAAATGGTTGTCCGATTGTAGCAACTGCAGCGCCGCCGTATGGCAATGCTGCAACGCAATATCACCCGCGCCGAATAAGCGACCGACGTTCATTGCACGGGCCAGGAATCGTGGGTACACTGACTTTATTGCAGCGCGCCATACTTGATAGATAGGAAACTTCATGACCTCACTCTCCGAGCAGTTGTCCGCAGCACCCAATCATTACCTGACTGCACCGATGAACGCTCAGCTGACGGTGCTCAATGCCTTGACCACCCAGGCACTCGACAGCGCCAGCCGCATCACCGCGCTGAACCTGTCCACGTCCCAGGAAGTTCTCGAGCGCTCGGCGCAGACTGCGCGCCAGCTGATCGGCGCACGCGATGCGCGCGACCTCGCTGTGCTGCGCAGCCATGCAGAAGAACAGGTGCGCAGCCTGTTTGCCTACAGCCGCGAATTGCTCGGCATCGCTGCCGGCGTCCAGCCGTTTCTGGTGCCCAGCGTGACGCCGGCACCAATGGCGGCGCCGGTTGCCGAGATGGCACAGGCCGTAACCGAAGCCAGCGAAGACGCCTCTGCCACATTGCAGGCAGCGGCCGAGCGCACGATCGAGGCAGTTGCAGCGGCGCCGACGCCGGTTGCCGAAGCCCCAACGCCAGCGTCAGAGATTGAAACAGCGCCAGCAGCAGACGCTGCACCCCAGCCTGCCCCGGCCATCGAAGCGGTGGCCAGCATGGTGCAGGAACCAGCGCCCGATGACGCGGCGCTGAATGTCCTGTCGAGTCCTGCTGCCGCCAAGCCCACGCCGATCGCCCAGGCTGCCGGCAACGGCGCCGTCCTGGCCGCAACGCCACTGGCGCCAGCAGCCGCACCGATCGAGCGGCGCGACCCGGACGCCCCTGCCACGGCGGCCACGCCACGCCGTCGCCGCAAGTAGTGACATGGCGGGCGTCATAGCCGGAGCGCAGCAGACGAGGGCATCAATCAGGGTGCTGCGCTGCGCCAACTAGGCAAAACGACTACACTAGCGGGCTCTGGCCCGCTTTTTTTTCGGGCGCAACCGCAAGGAATTCGAATGAGTTTGTCCAGGCTGATCGGCGGCTTCGTGCGCCGGCATTGGCAATCCTATGCCTCGTCGGCCGTGATGCTCGTCGGTGTGGCGATCTGCACGGTCCTCATCCCCCGCAAGGTCGGCGCACTGGTCGACGCGCTTGCCAACAACCGCCTCGGCGAGCAGGAACTCCTGCTCGGCATCGCTCAGGTCCTCGGCCTGGGTGTGGCCATCTACGTGCTGCGCGTGTGCTGGCGCATCCGCCTGTATTCGGCTGCCTACCAGCTCGGCGTCGAGCTGCGCACGCGCCTGTATGCACGCCTGGCCGCGCAAGGCCCGGCCTTCTATCAGCGCCAGCGCACCGGCGACCTGATGGCACTGGCCACCAACGACATCGATGCCATCGAAATGGCCGCCGGCGAAGCCCTGCTGGCCGCGTTCGACGGCACGCTCACGCTGGTGATGGTGCTCGGGATCATGACACTGGGTGTGGACTGGCGCCTGGCGCTCGTCGCGCTGCTGCCGTTCCCGCTGATGGGGCTCGCCTTCTGGTACATCTCGACCCACATCCAAAAGGCCGAGGGGGATGCGCTCAAGGGTTTCTCGAAGCTGAACGACCATGTCCAGGAGTCGCTGTCGGGTGTGCGCACGCTGCGCGCCCTCGGCCTCGAAGCGCGCAGCAGCAGCCAGTTCGGCGTGCTGACCGCCAATGCGGCCGAGGCCAGCCTCACCGCACAGAAATGGGAAGCGGCCTATGAACCAGCGGTCGGCCTGGCGCTGACTGCCGCCACCGGCCTGACGCTGGGCCTGGGCGGCTACCTGGTCTGGCAGAACCAGCTGACGGTCGGCGCGCTGACCAGCTTCACGATGTACCTGGGCCAGCTGATCTGGCCCATGTTCGCCGCCGGCTGGGTGGTCACGCTGATCGAACGGGGCCGCGCCGGCATGGCGCGCCTGCAGCCGCTGCTCGAGGCGCCGCTGTCGGTCGAAGACGCCGGCACGATCGACCAGGTGGGCCAGGGCCCGCTGGTGCTCGATGGCGTCACGTTCACGTATGGCGTGAACGGCGCCGGTAAGGACGACGCCGCCGCCGACGATACGGCGCAGGCGCCCGCCCTCTCCGGCGTGTCCGTCACGCTCGAACCCGGCCAGACGCTGGGCCTCGTCGGCCCGACCGGCTCGGGCAAATCGACGCTGCTGCGCGTGCTGCTGCGCCAGGCGACGCCGCAACAGGGCCAGGTGCGCTGGGCCGGGCAGCCGCTCGACGCCTATCGCTTGAGCGCCCTGCGCAGCGCCACCAGCTGGGTGCCGCAAGAGTCGTTTTTGTTCTCGTCCACGATTGCCGAGAACATCGCGCTGGCCCGGCCTGACGCCACGCGCGCCGAGATCGAAGGCGCGGCGCGCATGGCCGCCATCCACGACGACATCCTGCGCTTCCCGTATGGCTACGACACGCCGGTCGGCGAAAAAGGCATCACGCTTTCGGGCGGGCAGCGCCAGCGCGTGGCGATTGCCCGTGCGCTGCTGGCCGACAATCCGCTGCTGCTGCTGGACGACGCGCTGTCGGCGGTGGACACCGGCACCGAAACGCGCATCCTCGATCACCTGGCCGAGCTGCGCCGGGCGCGGCCCGAGCGCGCCGCCATCATCGCCAGCCACCGCCTGTCGGCAGTGGTCGCAGCCGACCATATCGTGGTGCTGCGCGCCGGGCGCGTGATCGAAGCGGGCACGCACGACGAACTCTTGCTGCTGGATGGCTGGTACGCCAGCCAGTGGCGCTATCAACAACTGGAGGCCAGCCTTGACGCAACCTGAAGCAACGCTGGACACGGCCGACGCATCCACCCCCACCACGCCGCCGCCCAAGACCGATAACAGCCTGGAACGCGGCGTCATGCGCGACCAGGCCAAACTGGCCATGCGCCTGCTGCGCCGCGCCGCCGCACCCGAACGGCGCCATCTGATCATCGCCACGCTGTGGCTGATCCTGGCGGCGGCCTTCGAAGTGGTCGGCCCGCTGCTGGGCAAGGCGCTGATCGACGACCACCTGCTGCCGCGCCATCTCGACTGGCCGCAGATGGCCCTGCTGCTGGGTGGCCTGGTGGTCACCGGCTGGGTCTCGAGCTGGGTGCGCTACCTGCAACTGATCCGCCTGTCTGGCGTGGCAATGCGCTCGGTGCAGCGCCTGCGCGAGTGGGTCTATGACCACGTGCTGCGCCTGCCGATGGAGTTCTTCGATCGCGCCATCACCGGCCAGCTGGTCAGCCGCGTGACGAACGACACCGAAGCCGTCAAGACGCTTTACATCCAGGTCCTGTACGTCTTGCTCGACAACTCGATCGTCCTGATCGGCACGATGGTCGCGATGGCCTGGCTCGACTGGCGCCTGATGCTGATCGTGCTGCTGCTGGTGCCGGCGGTGGTCGGTATCGTCTGGCTGTATCAGCGCCTGTCGGCGCCGGCCGTCACCCGTGCGCGCGCCCTGCGCAGCGACATCAATGCGCAGATGGCCGAGTCGATCGGCGGCATGACCGTCCTGCAGGCCAGCAATGCCGAGCTGCGCTTCGGCGAACGCTTCCTGGTCACCAACCGCACCCACTACACGGCGCGCCTGGCCGAACTGCGCGCCAATGCCTTCCTGCTGCGCCCTGCGCTGGACCTGCTCAACGTGGCGCTGCTGGCGCTGGTGATCTTTGCCTTTGGCCAGCGCGAGATCGGCGCGGTCGAAGTGGGCGTGCTGTACGCGTTCGTCAGCTACATCGCGCGCGTGGTCGAGCCGCTCATCCAGATCACGATGCAATTCAGCGGCCTGCAGCAGGCGGTGGTCGCAGCCGCACGCGTCAACACCCTGCTCGATGAAGCGGGCGCACCCGAGCACGACGTGGACCGCATGGATGGTGAGAACGCGTTTTCGCCCGACGCCCCGGCAGTGAGCGTACGAAACGTCGACTTTGCGTACGTTCCCGGCCAGCCGGTGCTGCACGACCTGTCGCTGGACGTTCCGCAAGGCGCGTTCTTCGGGATCGTCGGCCACACGGGCAGCGGCAAGTCGACGCTGCTGTCGCTGCTGCTGCGCTACTACGTCGTCGAGCAGGGCAGCATCGAGATCGGCGGCGTGCCGCTGGCGAAGATCGGCAACGAGCGCTTCCGCAACGAAGTGGGCCTGGTGCCGCAGGACCCGTTCATCCTGGCCGCCAGCGCGCGCGAAAACATCGACATGGGCCGCGGCCTGCCGCTCGAACGCCTGATGGACGCAGCGCGGGCGGCGCATGCGCATGACTTCATCAGCGCGCTCGAACAGGGTTACGACACGCAGCTTGGCGAAGGCGGCTCACGGCTGTCGTCGGGCCAGAAGCAGCTGATCGCCATTGCCCGCGCCTTGGCGGGCGAGCCACGTGTCCTGCTGCTCGACGAAGCGACGTCGCGCATCGACAGCGCCACCGAACAGGTGGTGCAACAGGCGCTGGAAGAACTGCGCGGCAAGGTCACCATCATCGCCATCGCGCACCGCCTGTCGACGATCCGCGACGCCGACCGCATCATCGTGCTCAACCACGGCAAGATCACCGAGGCGGGGCCGCACGAAGAACTGATGCGCATCGAGGGTGGCCTGTACCAGCGTCTATATCTGTTGCAGCAGATCGCGCTGTAGGGAATTCCCGGCGGGCCAGGTTCAGGCGCAGCTCAGGGGTAGCTCAGGGGCGGCTCCGGTTGACGCCGCCGCCCGGGGCGCCCGCCTCGCTCACCAGCAGCGCGCCACGCCGCTGCGCGCGCCACAGGCCCGCCAGGCCCACAGTGACGTCCACATGGCCAACCTCTATCCGGGTAATCGTCCGGCCAGTATCGGTCGATGGTTCGACGGCGCACGCACGCTTGCCAGCACCACGTGAGACACTTGGAAACGATGCCGCTGTGTCATTTTTGTGACATTTCACGACAAACTGAATTTCTTGTTTGCAACAGCAATATAATATTCCAAACCAACTTCTGCCGGTTTTCCCCGGTGCGACAAAAACCACGGCATGTTCGCTATCCTGCACCGCGCCCTGTCGCGCTCCCGATCCAACGCCGTGGCCTTGTCCCTGTGCGTGGCGTCGGCCTGTGCGTTTGCCAGTAGCGCGCCGGCGCTCGATGCGCGCCTGGCCGAGATCCGGGAAGTCAACCGCATCGTTCCCGAACGCGCGCTGCCGATGCTCGAAGCCATCGAGGACCAGGCACGCGTGGCACCGCTGCCGCAGCGGATCGAATTTTTGAACCAGATGGCCGCCGCCCGCCACGGCATGGGGCAGCATGCGCAGGCATTCGCGCTGGCCAACGAACTCATTGCCCTCGGACGCCAGCACGATCACACCGGCGCACTGGCCAAGGGCCTCCTGATGCAGGGGTATGCCGCGTTCGCGCAGCACCGCCCGGGCGAATCCCACCGCCTGATCTGGGAGGCCGAGAAGCTGGCCAACACCACGAGCGACATCGATCTGCGCGTGCGCGCCGCGATTTCGTCGGGCGAATCGTATGCCGAGGAAGGCAACCTGCCGCGCGCCCTGCAGGGCCTGCAGAGTGCCGCTGCGCTGGCGCGCTCGAGCGGCGATCCGATCCATACGGTGATGGCACTGTATTCGCTGGCGCGCCTGTATTTGCAGATGCGCGAACCCGAAAAAGGCTTCGCCGTGCTGAACGAGGCCTACGCCGCCGCGGCCAGCGCCAACTCGCCCGGCCGCACGATGCTGCTCAAGCGGATGGAATACGGCCTGGCGATGGACAGCGGGCAGAATGAGCGCGCGCTGCGCGTGCTGCAGGAAGGCCTGGCGCTCGAGCGCAAGATCGGCGCCAGCAATCGGATCGCCGGCACTCTGGTCAACCTGTCCGACTGGTATCTCAAGACGGGGGACTACCGCAACGCGGTCAGCTACGCGCAGCAGGCAGTCGATGCGGCGCGCCCGCTGAACGATCGCAAGCTCGACGCGATCGCGCACCTGAACCTGGGTCAGGCCTTGCTGGCCACCGGACGGCTCGTCGAGGGCAAGCGCCATATCGAGGCCGGTATCGCCGGCTATGAAGAAATGGGCGACAAGCCCGAACTGCAAACCGCGCTGGTGGAATACGGCGTGGCGCTCGAGCGCGTGGGCGACCTGCCGGGCGCACTGAAGGCCTACCACCGCGAGCGCAAGCTGTCGAACGAACTGTTCGAAAAACGCCGCCAGCAGGCGATGCTCGAGCTGCAAGAGAAGTACGAGGCCGAACGCAAGCAGCGCCAGATCGAACTGCTGCGCAGCGAGAACACGATCAAATCGGCAGAAATCGACAACCGCCGCCTGCAGCAGCGCGTCTGGTGGCTGGTACTGGCCGTGATCGCGCTGGCGGCAGTGGTGGTGGGCCTGTTGTATCGCAAGGTGCGCCACGCCAATGCGCAGCTGCATGCCAAGAACACCGAACTGAAACAGCAGAGCGTGCGCGATCCGCTCACGGGCCTGTACAACCGCCGTCACTTCCTCGAATACATGCGCGCGCTGCCGGCATCCATCCCGGCAGCAGCCGGCGAAGAAGGCGTCGGCGCACTGTTCCTGCTCGATGTCGACCACTTCAAGCACATCAACGATACCCACGGCCACGCAGCCGGCGACACGGTGCTGACCACGATCTCGGCCAGCCTGGCAGAGATCCTGCGCGAGACCGACATGATCGTGCGCTGGGGCGGCGAAGAGTTCCTGGCTTTCCTGCCCTCGGTGCCGCGCCACCGGATGGACGAGGTGGCCGCGCGCATCCTGGGCGGCATCAACGCCACCGCCATCGACCATGGCGGCGTGCAGATTGCCGTGAACGTGTCGATCGGCTTTGCACCGTTCCCGCTTGCCGTGGGCCAGCAGGTGATGGCCTGGGAACGCGTGGTCAACCTGGTGGACATGGCGCTGTACATGGCCAAGTCGCATGGCCGCAACCGCGCTTACGGCGTGCGCGGCTTTGCCGATGGCGATCGTGTGAGCCTGGATGTGATCGAGCAGAACCTGGAACACGCCTGGCGCTCGGGCCAGGTCGACATGACCATCGTGTACGGCGACCCGGACATGCCGCGAGCCGCCAACGCTTAACCTTCCTTGTCCTTGTCCTTGCCAGCGTTCTCCTGAATCGCCTGGCCTGCCCGCTCGACCGACTGGCCCATCTTTTCAGTAGCGCGCTCCAGGCCCCGGCTGGCTTCCTGCGTCGCGTTGCCGACTTTCGAGCGCGCATAGTCGACTGCGTCGTCGGCGCGGGCGATTTCATTCTTCACCGACCTGGTGACGCCGGCAGTGGCCTGGTCGAGCGCCTTGCCGACGCGCTCGGCCGGGCCCTTGCCTTCGTCGTCACGCGCGCAGCCGGCCAGTGCCAGCAGCAGTGCCGACGCCAGCAACGTGTTCGTGGTGATGGCTTTCATGCTGTGCTCCTTGTTTTCAACACGTTCGATACTACACAAGGCGTGGCGGCGTGGCTGTCCTTACGGGGTCAGCGCGAAGGATCGGCCAGCGGATGATCGCGCCGGCCGGCATCGATGCGCGCCTTGACTTCACGCGTGCGCGCATCCTCGCCCCAGCGTTTGGTAAACGTGCCCAGGCGGGTGCGGGCCTGGTCGAAGCTGCCCGCATTCAGCAAGCGCTCGATGGCATTGTTGGCGGTGGTCCACGCAGCGCGGCGCTGCTCGGCGCGCGTGCAGGCTGCGGCTGCCGTATTGAGTGCGCTTTGCACCTGGCGCAGCTGCTCGGGCGTCGCTCGCGTCTTGCGCAGGGCGATCAGGTCGTCCTGCGCTTCCTTCGGCTTGCACTCCTTGGCCAGTGCGATGGCCGACGCCATGCGCCGCTCGATGCGCGCCGCAGTGGGCTTGGTCAGCATCCAGGCCAGCCACAGGACGCCGAGGCCGATGAGCCACCAGCGCAGGCGGATTGGTTTGCGCGTCGGGACGACGGGGCGTGGAGTGGCATTCGCGCGGACGGGTGGCGGTGGCGGTGGCGGTGGTGGGACGGGCCTCGGGACAGGCGCTGGCTGGATCACTGGCGCAGGCGGCGTTGGCGGCACTGGCGGCGTTGGCGACACCGGTGGCAAGGGCGGCATCACGACCGGCGGCACCGGCACGGCGCTGACCGGCCTCTGCGCCGTACCGCACCACGGACAAAAATCGACCGGATGTGGAAACGCGCGGCCGCAGCCGGTGTTGATGCAGGAATCGTCGTGTGCCATGGTGCCCCGTATTTCGCTGTTGCCGTACATGCCGAAAGACGGCCTGCCAACTGCTGTCTTGATCGTGATGGAAGGCCGCATGATAACGCCCCACACGGCCAGACGTCGCGCTGTTTGCCCGGTAGCGCCGCCTGATCCCTGACGGTGCAACGGAACGTATAATGGCCGCTTCCCTCTTCCCTCCTTGTGCGCCAATGACCGCTGCCGCCTCCCTTCTTTCCGACGACGACCTGCCCGCCACCGTGGTGGACGCCGCGACCGCGCACCTGGGGGCCGTGCTGTCGATCGCCCTCGAACTCGGCCCGGCGCACAAGGCGCTGGTCGTGTACGACACGCGCACGCCGCTGGCGCGCGCCCTGCTCGCGGGCTACCGGCGCAATCTGCCCGATGCCGCGTTCGTGGACTTCGACAGCGTCACGCCCGATGCGGTGCTGGCGGCGTTCCGCTCGATGGCCGCGCACGACCTGGTGGTGCTGGTCCAGTCGACCAATTTCCGGCTCGACGGCTTTCGCATCCGCGTCGAGCTGTTCAAGCTCGATCTGAAAGTGATCGAGCACGTGCACCTGTCGCGCATGCCCGGCATCCAGGGCGAACACTATGTCAATGCGCTGGCCTACGACCCCGCCTACTTCCGCGGCACCGGGCGCGCGCTCAAGGCGCTGATCGATAGCGCGCCGCATGGCCGCGTGGTCGGCGGCGGCGAGACGCTCACCTTTGCCTCGCCGTTCGAAGCGGCCAAACTGAATATCGGCGACTACAGCGAGATGAACAACGTCGGCGGCCAGTTCCCGATCGGCGAAGTGTTCACCGAAGCGCAAGACCTCGAAGCCGTGCATGGCCGGGTGCAGATCCACGTGTTCGGCGACACGGCGTATCGCTCCAACCATCCCGACGTACCTGTCACCTTGATAATCGAAGCGGGTCGCGTCACCGGCACCGAACACGCCACGCCCGCGTTCGAGCAGGTACTCGAGAACATCCGTCTCGAGGAAGGCGAAGTCTGGGTGCGCGAACTGGGCTTCGGGCTGAACCGCGCCTTCACGCGCGACCTGCGGGTGGACGATATCGGCACGTATGAGCGCATGTGCGGCATCCACCTGTCGCTCGGGGCCAAGCATGGCGTGTACACGAAGCCGGGCTTCAAGCGCAAGGATGCGCGCTTTCACATCGACGTGTTCGCGGTCACCGATGCGGTGTTCCTGGGCGACGTGCAGGTGTACGCCGACGGACGCTGGCTGGCCTGAGCCGGACCACGCGCCGCGGCCGGTGGTATGATTTCGACCTCATTTACCGAGCTACCATGATGCCAGACACCGTCCCCCAGCATGTCAGGGAAATCCAGGCCATTGCCGCCGTGCCGCGCGTGCTGGAAACCGTGGCGACCATGACCGGGTTGGGGTTCGTCTGCATCGCGCACGTCACCGACACCACCTGGACCACCTGCGCCGTGCACGACGCGCTCGGGTTCGGCCTGCAGGCGGGCGACCCGCTCGACGTCACCACTACCTTATGCGAAGAAGTGCGCGCGACACGCGAGCCGATCGTCATCGACAGCGTACGTGACAGCGATTCGTACCGCGACCACCATACGCCGCGCCTGTACGGGTTCCAGAGCTATTTTTCGATCCCGATCTTCCGTCCCGACGGTGACTACTTCGGCACGCTGTGCGGCCTCGATCCCGAGCCGGCGGCACTGAGCGAGGGCGCCACCATGTCGGCACTGACACTGTTCGCCGAACTCATTTCGCGCCAGCTCGAAACCGACCGCTCGCTGCGCGCGACACGCTCGGACCTGCTGTCCGAACGCGAAACGGCCGAACTGCGCGAACAGTTCATCGCGGTGCTGGGCCACGACCTGCGCACGCCGCTTAGCGCCATCCTGACCGGCGCCGAACTGCTCAAGCGCCGCAGCACCGATCCGGCCACCGACAAGATCGTCGAACGCATGCGCAGCAGCGCCATGCGCATGGCCGGCCTGGTCGACAATGTGGTCGATTTCACGCGCGGGCGCATGGGCTCGGGCCTGGCGCTCGAACTGTGCCAGAGCGCCGACGTACACCTGATGCTCGAT
Organism: Oxalobacteraceae sp. CFBP 13730; assembly: GCA_014841835.1. Lineage (GTDB taxonomy): Bacteria > Pseudomonadota > Gammaproteobacteria > Burkholderiales > Burkholderiaceae_D > Telluria. The sequence goes on from JACYUQ010000003.1 coordinate 823,280, forward strand.
CAGGTGGTCGACGAGCTGCGCGGCGTGTACCCCGACCGCGTGATCCGGTCCGACATCGCGCGTGATATCGCGCTGCGCAGCGATCCGCAGCGGCTCGCCCAACTGCTGTCGAATCTGCTCAAGAATGCACTGCTGCACGGCGACAGCGGAGAGCCGATCCACGTGGACGCGCGCGTCGACGGCGCCAGCTTCGTGCTCGCCGTGAGCAACGCCGGCCCCGATCTGAGCCAGGCCGTCATCGACCAGCTGTTCAAGCCCTACTGGCGCGCCACCTCGCGCGCCGGCGACGAAGGCCTGGGACTGGGCCTCTACATCGTCGACCAGATCGCGCGCGGCCACGACGGCGCGATCGGCGTCACCTCAACAGACGGGCGCATCACGTTCACCTTCAGCATGCCGGCCGCATAACGCTCTCCCGGCCCTTGCCGGTCTGGCTGCGGGTGCCCATACTGTTTGCCATTTGTGCAACCATGTCTGGAGAAGAAGATGCGTTCCGCCCTGCCCCGCCGCCATTCCCATATTGTTTATCTCGCCGCCTGCATCGCAACGCTGGCTGCTGCCGGCGCACATGCAGATGACAGCGCCGACGACAGCGCCGCCATCGCCCGCATCGAGTCCGGCCTGCGCCCGGAAGTCGCCCTGGCCGATGTGCCGGTAGCGCCCCTGGCCTTGGCCGACGAAATGAAACGGCTGAACGTGCCGGGCGTGAGCGTGGCCGTGATCAAGGACGGCAAGGTGGCCTGGACGCGCGGCTATGGCGTGGCCTGGACCGGCGGGCCGGCCGTCACGCCGCAGACGCTGTTCCAGGCAGCCTCGCTCAGCAAACCCGTGACGGCCATGGCGGCGCTGCGCATGGTCGAACAGGGCAAGCTCGCTCTGGACGCCGGCATCGACCAGGCGCTCACTGGCTGGACGCTGCCGAAGGGTGACGGCACGCCGAGCCTGCGCCAGCTGCTGTCGCACACCGGCGGCATGAGCGTCTCGGGCTTTCCCGGCTACGCCGCCGGCAAGAGCGTGCCGACGCTGCAGCAGGTGCTCGATGGCGCGGGCCCTGCCAACACGAAGGCGATCCGGGTCAATGCGGCGCCGGGGTCGGCCTTCCGCTACTCAGGCGGTGGCTACACCGTGGTGCAGCAGGCGATGATCGACCGCGCCGGCCAGCCGTTCGACGCGATCCTGCACGAACTGGTGCTGGCGCCGCTGGGCATGACCGCCAGCACCTATGCCCAGCCGCTGCCGCCAGAGCTGGCGCCCAACGCCGCACGGCCGCATGACGAAAACGGCAAGCCGTTCCCTGGCGGCGCCTATACCTATCCCGAGCAGGCTGCCGCCGGCCTGTGGACCACGCCGAACGATTTGGCGCGTTTCGCGATCGCGATCCAGCAGGGCGCGGCCGGGGCGACGGGCGGCGTGCTCACGCCCGCGATGACGCGCACGATGCTCCAGCCGGTGAAGAACAACTATGCGCTGGGCTTGCAGATACAGGACCACGGCAAGGGCTTCAGCCACGGCGGCAGCAACCAGGGCTTCAAGGCGGTGTTCTACGCTGCCGTCGCTGACGGCAGCGGCGCGGTCATCCTGACCAATGGAGACAATGGCATCGACGTGGCAGCAGGTCTGATGCGCGCCATCGCCTACGAATACCAGTGGGACACCAACCAGACCAGGTTGCGCAAGGCCGTCGCCCTCGCGCCGGAAACGCGGCGCACGCTGGTGGGACGCTACCAGCTCGACGCCGTGACGGACTTCGAGATCGCCGAGCGCAAGGGTGAGCTGGTGCTCAGGCAGCGCGGCGGCCAGTGGGAACCGTTGTACGCCGAATCGGACAAGGTCTTGTTCGTGTTGTCGCGCGACCTCGAACTGCACCGCCATGACGCCGACTTTGGCAAGATCGTGCAGGGCACGTGGGTGCGGGGGTACGCGCGCGTGACCGACATGTACTAAACACGGAATAAGCATGCAGGCGCCGCCAATGGTGTGGCGCGCGCCACATGTATCCGGATTTTTACAAATACGTTAAGCAATTGATGAATATCAACGATAGAATTCCTGTCATATTTCCAACAACAAATCCAGGGGAATCATGTTTCGTTTGCCAATCGGCGTAGCAGCTCTATGCCTCGCAGCATCATCGTTTGCCGCAGCACCGTTCGACGACAAGTTCCGCCAGCTCGATGAGCTGCTGCCGACCCCAGGCACGATCCGCACCGCCTCCGGCGCCCCGGGCCACGCCTACTGGCAGCAACGCGCCGATTACACGATCCGCACCACGCTCGATGAAGCCAAACGCGCGCTCTCCGGCGCCGGCACGGTCACCTACCACAACAATTCCCCGGATACCCTCAAATACCTGTGGGTGCAGCTCGACCAGAACATCTACAAGACCGATTCGGATGCGCGCCAGAGCGCCATCCTGCCGTCGCGCGATGCGTGGGCCAACGGCACCCAGACCACCGGCCTGAAATACGATGCCCTGCGCACCGTGCTCGAGGGGCGCACCTTCCCGGGCGGCTTCGACATCCTGGCGGTCAAGGATGCGGGCGGTCGCCCGCTGCCGTACACCATCAACAAAACGATGATGCGGATCGACCTGCCGCAGCCGCTCAAACCCGGCGCAAAGGTGACGTTCGGCATCGACTGGCGCTACAACATCAATGAGCAGAAGGTGCTCGGCGGGCGCGCCGGCTACGAAACCTTCGACGACAAGAACGACCTGTTCGAAGTGGCCCAGTGGTTCCCGCGCATGGCCGCCTACTACGACGTGTATGGTTGGCAGCACAAGCAGTTCCTGGGCTCGGGCGAATTCACGCTGGAGTTTGGCGACTACGACGTGCGCATCACGGTGCCGGGCGACCACATCGTCGCTTCCACGGGCGAGCTGCAAAATCCGGGCGACGTCTTGACGGCCGCCCAGCGCGATCGCCTGCAACAGGCGAAGACGGCGAAAAAGCCGGTCATCATCGTGACCCAGGCCGAAGCCGAAGCGGCCGAAAAAGTCCGTAGCACGGTCATGAAGACCTGGCACTTCAAGGCGAAGAACGTGCGCGACTTCGCGTTCGCGTCGAGCCGCAAGTTCATCTGGGATGCGCAGGCGATCAAGAGCGGCAAGCAGGACGTGCTGGCGATGTCGTACTACCCGAAGGAAGGCAATCCGCTGTGGGAGAAGTACTCGACCCAGGCGATCATCCACACCATCGAGCAGTACAACAAGTACTCGTTCGACTATCCGTATCCGACCGCGATCTCGGTCAACGGTCCGGTGGGCGGCATGGAATACCCGATGATTTCGTTTAACGGTCCGCGTCCGAGCAAGGACAAGAAGACCGGCGAACTGACCTACTCGCAGCGCACCAAGTATGGCCTGATCGGCGTGATCATCCACGAAGTGGGCCACAACTACTTCCCGATGATCGTCAATTCGGACGAGCGCCAGTGGACCTGGATGGATGAGGGCCTGAACTCGTTCGTGCAGTTCCTGGCGCAGGAAGCCTGGGAAGCCAACTGGCCGGGTGGCCGCGGCGACCCGCGCGCCATCACCACCTACATGAAGAGCACCAACCAGGTGCCGATCATGACCAACTCCGAATCGGTCCTGCAGTTCGGTAACAACGCCTATGCCAAGCCGGCCACCGCGCTGAACGTGCTGCGCGAAACGGTGCTGGGCCGCGAGCTGTTCGACTTCGCCTTCAAGGAATACGCCGAGCGCTGGAAGTTCAAGCGCCCTACCCCGGCCGACTTCTTCCGCACGATGGAAGACGCGTCGGGCACGGACCTCGACTGGTTCTGGCGCGGCTGGTTCTACACCACCGATGCGGTGGACGTGAGCGTCGACGGCATCACCGAGTACACGGTCTCCAGCAAGGACCCGGAAGTCGAGAAAGCCATGGCGCGCGCACGCCGCGCCGCCGAGCCGGTATCGATCACGGACCAGCGCAACAAGGGCATGCCACGCCGCGTCGATGCGCACCCGGAACTGAAGGACTTCTACAACGAGAACGACGAGTTCACCGTCACCAACAAGGACCGCAACAAGTTCGCGGAAACGACGGCCGATCTGGAAGACTGGGAAAAGGCGCTGCTCAAGGAAGGCAAGCACCTGACGCTGGTCGACTTCTCGAACGTGGGCGGCCTGGTCACGCCACTGATCGTGGAACTGACGCTGAAGAACGGCCAGAAAACCATCGAGCGCATCCCGGCCGAAGTGTGGCGTTATTCGCCGACCAAAATCACGAAGCTGTTCGTCACCGATGAACCGATCGTCGGCCTGACGCAGGATCCGAACTGGGAAACGGCCGACGTGGACGTCAGCAACAACAGCTGGCCACGCAAGGCGACGCCGTCGCGTCTCGAACTGTTCAAGACCGAACGCGATCCGAACAACCTGATGCGCGACTTCAATTCGAAGCTCAAGACGAAGGATGCAAAAGATGCGGAAGACGCAGCAACGCCTGCGCAGTGACGTCCATGCGTCATTAAGTTAGCACCAGATCCGTCGTTCCCGCGGAGGCGGGAACCCAAGTTTGCCAGCGTCTCGACGACGCGAACAACTTAGGTTCCCGCCTCCGCGGGAACGACGTTTTTACGCTGTCGCAGAAAAATATATTGTCAGGCTCCACGACCATGAACATCCCCCACCTGCACGCGGCCTTCGCGACCCTCACCCTCGGCGTTGCGATGACCGCCGGCGCGGCCGGCCCGGCCTTCGACGACAAATTCCGCCAGCTGGACGAGCTGCTGCCGACGCCCGGCGTCACGCGCAACGCCGCCGGCGCACCGGGCCACGCCTACTGGCAGCAGCGCGCCGACTACAAGCTGCGCGTGACGCTCGATGAAGCCAAACGCGCGATCAGCGGTGCCGGCACGGTCACGTACCACAACAACTCGCCCGACACGCTGTCGTACCTGTGGGTGCAGCTGGACCAGAACATGTTCCGCAGTGACTCGGACAACCGCAAGATCACCACGCTGCCGTCGCGCAGCGCGTGGCAGGCCAGGGGCAATGACGGCGTGAAGTTCGACGCGCTGCGCTTCACGCTGGAAGCAGGCAAGTTCGCCGGCGGTATCGACATCCAGAGCGTGACCGGCAGCGACGGCCGCGCGCTGGCGCACACGATCAACAAGACGATGATGCGGATCGACCTGCCGCAGCCATTGAAACCCGGTGCAAAGGTGTCGTTCAACGTGGCCTGGCGCTTCAACATTCCCGAGATGAACGTGCTGGGCCGGCGCATGGGCTTCGAGCGCTTCAAGGATGGCAACGACATCTACGAAATCGCGCAGTGGTTCCCGCGCATGGCCGCCTACTACGACGCGGCCGGCTGGCAGAACGCGCAATACCTGGGCGACGGCGAATTCACGCTGGAATTTGGCGACTACGACGTGGCGATCACGGTGCCGAGCGACCATATTGTGGCCGCCACGGGCGAGCTGCAGAACGCGGACGAGGTCTTGAGCAGCACCCAGCGCGGGCGCCTGCAGCAGGCGAAAACCGCGGGCAAGCCGGTGATGATCGTGTCGCAGGCGGAAGCGCAGGCAACCGAAAAGGGCCGCGCCACCAGCAGCCGTACCTGGCGCTTCAACGCCAAGAACGTGCGCGACTTTGCGTTTGCGTCGAGCCGCAAGTTCATCTGGGATGCGCAGGGCATCAAGAGCGGCAAGCAGGACGTGATGGCGATGTCGTACTACCCGGCCGAAGCGAACCCGCTGTGGGAAAAATACTCGACGCCGGCCGTGATCCACACGATCGAGCAGTACAACAAGTACTCGTTCGACTACCCGTATCCGGTGGCGATCTCGGTCAACGGCCCGGTGGGCGGCATGGAATACCCGATGCTGTCGTTTAACGGCCGCCGCCCCGTCAAGGATGCCAAGACGGGCGCGCTGACCTATTCGCAGGCGGCCAAGTATGGCCTGATCAGCGTGATCATCCACGAGGTGGGCCACAACTACTTCCCGATGATCGTCAATTCGGACGAGCGCCAGTGGACCTGGATGGACGAAGGGATGAACAGCTTCCTGCAGTTTTTGGCCGAACAGGCGTGGGAAGAGAACTATCCGGCGCGCCGTGGCGAGCCACGCGACATCGTCAGCTACATGCGCAGCACGAACCAGGCGCCGATCATGACGAATGCCGAGTCGACGCTGCAGCGCGGCGCCAACGCGTATGCCAAGCCGGCTACCGCCTTCAACATCCTGCGCGAGACGGTGCTGGGACGCGAGCTGTTCGACTTCGCGTTCAAGGAATACGCCGAGCGCTGGAAGTTCAAGCGCCCTACCCCGGCCGACTTCTTCCGCACGATGGAAGATGCCTCGGGCACGGACCTCGACTGGTTCTGGCGCGGCTGGTTCTACACAACCGACGCGGTGGACATCAGCGTCGACGGCATCAGCGAGTACACGGTGTCGTCCAAGGACCCGGAAGTCGAAAAAGCCTGGCAGCGCGCCCGCCGCGCCGCCGAACCGGTGTCGGTGACCGACCAGCGCAACCAGGGCATGCCGCGCCGCGTCGATGCGCACCCGGAGCTGAAGGACTTCTACAACGAACACGACGAGTTCACCGTCACCAACAAGGACCGCAACACCTTCGCTGAAACGATGGCCGACCTGGAAGACTGGGAAAAGTCGCTGCTCAAGGAAGGCAAGCACCTGACGCTGGTCGACTTTTCCAATCGCGGTGGCCTCGTGATGCCGTTGATCGTCGAACTCACCTTGAAAAGCGGCCAAAAAACGATCGAGCGCATTCCGGCCGAAGTGTGGCGCTATTCGCCCACGAAGATCACGAAGCTGTTCGTCACCGATGAACCGATCGTCGGCCTGACCCAGGACCCGTATTGGGAAACGGCCGACATCGATGTCAGCAACAATAGCTGGCCACGCAAGGCGACGCCGTCGCGCCTAGAGCTGTTCAAGACTGAGCGCGATCCGAACAACCTGATGCGCGACGCGGCCACACCGCTCAAGGCCGCACCGAAGGCGGCCCAATGACGCTGCGCCGATTGAAGTCGCTGCTCCTGGCGCTGCTGCTGTGCGTTAGCTCTGCGGCCAGCGCGCACCGCTTCCACTTCGGCATGACCGACATCTCGTACAACGCGCGCACCGAGAGCACGGAAATCGTCCACACCTACACGGCGCACGATATCGATGCGCTGCTGCTCAATCTGTACGGGCGCCAGTTCGACCTGAGCGACGCAGAAGACCAGGCCGTGCTGCGCACCTACGTCGAGCGCCACTTCTGGCTCGCCGACAAGAACGGCAAGAAGCTGCCCGTGACCTGGGTCGGCATGACGGCCGATGCGCAAAGCGTCATGATCTACCAGGAGCTGGCCGCGACGCCGCTGTCGACAACGGCCGTGATCCACCAGGGCGTCCTGGTCGACTTCATGGCGGAACAGGTCAACACCGTGAACCTCAACGAAGGCGGCGCCGTGCGTTCGCTGACCTTCCTGCGCCAGACGCTCGAACAGCCCGCGCGCTGACACTTACTTTGAATTTGCCCATGCTGCTTCGCCCTATCCCATGCGTGCTCGCCGCGCTGTTCGCCTCATCCACCGTTCATGCCGATGATTTCCAGCTCCAGCGCGTGCTGGTCGAAGGCGCCCGCGCCAGCCAGCTCGGCATCGCCGATTCGGCCGGCGCCGGCAGCGCCGGTGCGAAGGACCTGGCCGGGCGCATCGCGTACCGGCCGGGCGAGCTGCTTGAAGTCACGCCCGGCCTGATCGCCAGCCAGCACAGTGGCGAAGGCAAGGCCAACCAGTTCTACCTGCGCGGCTTCAATCTCGACCACGGCACCGACCTGGCCACCTGGGTCGACGGCATGCCCGTCAACCAGCGCAGCCACGCGCACGGCCAGGGCTGGACCGACCTGAATTTCCTGATCCCCGAACTGGTGGGCCGGCTCGATTACCGCAAGGGTCCGTACTCGGCGCGCGAAGGCGATTTCTCGTCGGCCGGCGTGGCGTCGCTCAGCTATGCCAATCGTCTGGTGAAAAGCATCGCGTCCGCAACCGTCGGCCAAGACGGCTATGCCCGTACGATGCTGGCCGGTTCGCCCGAGGTTGCCGGCGGCAGCCTGCTGTACGCGCTGGAGCTGATGAAGAATGACGGCCCATGGACGCGCCCCGACGGCTACCGCAAGGTCAACGCCGTGCTGCGCTACAGCCAGGGTTACGCCAACAATGGCTGGAACGTCACCGCGATGAGCTACAGCGGCCACTGGAATTCGACCGACCAGATTCCGCTGCGGGCCGTCGAGGATGGCCGCATCGGGCGCTATGACCTGATCGACGACAGCGACGGCGGCAAAGCGCGCCGCCAGAGCATTTCGGGCATCTGGCGCAGCACGGACACCGATTCGGCCTCGAAAGTGAGCGCCTACGTGATCCGTAACGAGCTCGAACTGTTCTCGAATTTTACGTATTTTTTAAACGATCCGGTCAATGGCGACCAGTTCGCGCAGCCGGACCGGCGCGTGACGAGCGGCGTCGATGCCACCCACACCTGGCACATGCACCGCAGCGACACGCTGTCGTCCGACCTGACGGTGGGCGCGCAACTCCAGAACGACAATATCTACAACGGCCTGTACGACACCCGCAAGCGCGCGCGGATTGCCACCACGCGCGAAGACCACATCGTCGAGACGAGCGGTGCGGTGTTCGTCGAGAATGCCACGCGCTGGAGCGATGCGCTGCGCACGGTCGTCGGTGTGCGCGCGAACAACTACCGCTTCCGCGTCGATGGCGACCGGCCTGAAAACGCCGGCAAGGCGCACGACACGCTGGTGACGCCGACGCTGAACATCGCCTATGGCCCGTGGGCCTCGACCGAGCTGTATGCGAATTACGGCCACGGCTTTCACAGCAACGACGCGCGCGGCACCGTCGCCACGGTCGATCCGAAAACGCTGGATGCGGTGGATCGCACGCCGGGACTCGTGCGTTCGCGCGGCGTGGAGTTTGGCCTGCGCACCGAGGCGATTCCGAAGATGCAGATGTCGCTGGCCGTGTACCGCCTCGACTTCGATTCCGAGCTGACCTATATCGGCGACGCCGGCAACACCGAGGCGGGCGATCCGAGCCGCCGCTACGGCATCGAGTTTTCGAACTACTACCGGCCCTACAAATGGCTGTCGGTGGATTTCGACGCCGCCTGGGCCCGCGCCCGCTCGCTGGGCAACCGGATCCCGGGCGCCATCGAAGGCGTTGCGCAACTGGGCGTGACGGTCGACCGCAGCGGCCCGTGGTCGGGTTCCCTGCGCCTGCGCTGGTTCGGTCCGCGCCCGCTCATCGAAGACGACAGCGTGCGTTCGAAGGCAAGCGTGACGCTCAACGGGCGCGTGGGCTACCAGCTGGCGAAGGACCTGCAGCTCGAGCTCGAAGCGTTCAACCTGACGAACCGGCGCGCCTCGGCGATCGACTACTTCTACGAGTCGCAACTGGCGGGTGAGACCGCGCCCGTGGCAGATGTGCATTTCCACCCGATTGAACCGCGCTCGCTGCGCCTGACGCTGGTCAAGACCTGGTGAAGTCTGGCCGGGCGGCAATGAAAGTGCTAGGCTAGCGGGATGACCACTCCGCCCCTGCCCTATCTCGATCCGTCGCACCTGACGGCTGCACTGCGCGACATCGGCTACGCCCTGCTGCGCCCTGAAGACGTTGCGCTGCTGGCCGGCTGCAGCCTGCCTGACCTCGCCACGCTGGTACCCAGCTGGGACCGGCTCGAGCTCGACGATTACCTGAAGGATGGCGGGCGCTATCGGCGCCGGCGCCACTCGTGCTTCATCGACGATGGCGCCAGCCTGGCGCAGACGCCGCACCGCGCGCACTGGCAACCGGTCGAGTACAACGCGCTGCACGGCGGCATGCACCGCCTGTTCGCGCCGATGGAAACGACGACCGTCGCCAACCCGGCGTGGGAACGACTGCTGCGCGCGCTCGGTGCGGCCTGTTCGGCGGTGACGCCAGCACAGCCATGGTTCGTCGAAGCGCACCAGTTCAGGATCGACACGGCGGACGGCATCGGCCGCCCGACACCCGAGGGCGCGCACCGCGACGGCGTGAATTTCGTGGCCGTGATCATGATTGGCCGTCATGGCATCAAGGGCGGCGAGACGCGCGTGTTCGACGCCGATGGTCCATCTGGCCAGCGCTTCACGATGACCGAACCATGGACGCTGCTGCTGCTGGACGACGCGGCCGTGATCCACGAATCGACGCCGATCCAGCCACTGGGCGAGCATGGCTACCGCGATACGCTGGTGCTGACCTGGCGCGCCGGGTCGTTCCAGGGCGAAAACGCTTAAACAGAGCAAAAAAAACGCCCGCAGAACCTGTTGGTTGGCGGGCGGCAAATCCAATTTTCGGAGAAAACTGGAGGAGACAGGTCCAATATATCTCTTTTTATTGTGCAGTGCAATACGGTAGATCTACTGTTGTAAATTTGTAGAACGCCCTGCCAAATCATCCATTTTTCCGCACTGCACTATTTGTAATGACACCCGTGCAGGCCTGCCGGGGGCGTCACATTTGCTACACTCAGTTGCTTGCCGGAGCGCCGGATCACCGGATTGCTGGACCAGGCCGCGATCACCCAGACACCATGAAAACCATTCGACATCCACGTGCCCTTGCCATCGCCCTCGGGGCTGCGTCGCTGTGCGCCGTCATTGCGCTGACCACGATCAACCGCGCCGACGCCAAGGAAGAAAAGGCTGCCCCGCGCCCTGCCCTGAGCGTCACCACCACGCGCCCCGCCACCACCAGCCTGCCGATCAGCCTGACCGCCAATGGCAGCATCGCCGCCTGGCAGGACGCCGTCATCGGCAGCGAATCGAACGGGCTGCGCCTGAACGAAGTGCGCGTCAATGTCGGCGACGTGGTCAAGAAAGGCCAGGTGCTGGCCGTGTTCGCGGATGAAACCGTGCGCGCCGATATCGAGGGCGCGCGCGCCGCGCTGCTCGAAGCAAAGGCCAATGCCCTGGAATCCAAGGCGAACGCCGACCGCGCGCGGGCGCTGGAAAGCTCCGGGGCCCTGAGCGCCCAGCAGGTCACGCAATACGTGACGGGCGAGCAGACCGGCGCCGCGCGCGTCCAGTCGGCCCAGGCCACGCTGACGCAACAGCAGCTGCGCCTGAAATACACGCAGGTCACGGCGCCCGACAGCGGCGTGATTTCGGCGCGCAATGCCACCGTCGGCGCCGTCGTCGGCGTGGGCACCGAACTGTTTCGCATGATCCGCCAGGGCCGCCTCGAATGGCGCGCCGAAGTGACGGCCCAGGACCTGGGCCGCATCAAAACTGGCACGCGCGCGATCGTGCGCGGCGCCAGCGGGCTTGAAGTCACGGGCAAGGTGCGCGTCGTGGCGCCGTCGGTCGATCCGCAGACCCGGCTTGCGCTGGTCTATGTCGACCTGCCGCCGGCGCTGTCGGGCGACATGCCGCTCAAGGCCGGCATGTTTGCCAGCGGCCGGTTCGAACTGGGCACGTCAAATGCGCTGACCGTGCCGCAGCAGTCGATCGCGGTGCGCGACGGCTTCAGTTATGTGTACCGCCTGAATGCGGACAGCCGCGTGAGCCAGCTGAAGGTCACCACGGGGCGCCGCCTGGGCGACCGGGTCGAGATTGTCGGCGGCCTGGCGGCCAATGCGCCCATCGTCGTCACCGGCGCCGGGTTCCTGAATGACGGCGACCTGGTACGCAATATCGCCGCACCTGCAGCGTCATCCACCAAGGCAGTCCGATGAATTTTTCTGCCCTGTCGATCCGCAATCCGATCCCGGCGATCATGCTGTTCGTCCTGCTCACCGTAGCAGGGCTGATGGCCTTCAATGCCAGCAAGGTGCAGGACTTCCCGGACATCGAGCTGCCGATCGTCACCGTCACTGCCGTCCTGGACGGCGCCGCGCCGGCGCAGCTGGAAACGGAAGTCGCGCGCAAGATCGAAGACTCGGTCGCCACCCTGCAGGGTATCAAGAACATCTACACGCGCGTGCTCGACGGCGTGGCCACCGTCACCGTCGAATTCATCCTCGAGCGCGATTCGGCCGAAGCCGTCAACGACGTGCGCGACGCTGTCTCGCGCGTGCGCGCCGACATGCCGGCCGAGCTGCGCGAACCGACCGTGACCAAGGCCGCTACCGCCGGGCGCGTGGTCTCCACGTTCACGATCGCCGCGGCTGAGGGCTCGGGCCTGGACGACCAGGACCTGAGCTGGTTCGTCGACAACGACGTCGCCAAGCGCATGCTGGGCGTGCCGGGCCTCGGTGAAATCCGGCGCGTGGGTGGCGTCACGCGCGAGATGCGCGTGGAGCTCGATGACCAGAAGATGGCGGCGCTGCGCGTCTCGGCGCTCGACATCTCGCGCCAGCTGCGCAATGTGCAGCGCGAAGCGCCGGGCGGCAGGGGCGACGTCAGCGGCGTCGAGCAATCGGTGCGCACGCTGGCCACCGTCGGCACCGCGCAGGCGCTGGCCGCAATGGAGATCCCATTGCCGGACGGGCGCCACGTGCGCCTGGACCAGGTGGCGCGCGTGCTCGACACCGTGGAAGAACCGCGCGCGCTGGCCGAGCAGGATGGCCGCCGCGTCGTCGCCTTCGAAGTATTCCGCACGCGCGGGGCCGGCGAGATCGATGTTGCCACCGGCGCGCGCGCCGCGATGGAGCAGCTCAAGAAAGAAAATCCGAAGCTGATCGTCAACGAAGTGATCGACAACTCGGTGTCGGTCGACGAGAATTTCGACGCCTCGATGCACATGCTGTACGAAGGCGCGCTGCTGGCGGTGCTGGTCGTCTGGTGGTTCCTGCGCGACTGGCGCGCCACATTGATCGCCGCGGCCGCCCTGCCCTTGTCGGTGATTCCGGCCTTCCTGGGCCAGTACCTGTTTGGCTACACGCTCAATATGGTCACGCTGCTGTCGCTGGCCCTCGTGATCGGCGTGCTGGTCGACGATGCGATCGTCGAGATCGAAAACATCTCGCGCCACCTCCACATGGGCAAGTCGCCGATGCAGGCCTCGCTCGAAGCGGCCGACGAAATCGGGATGGCGGTCATTGCCACCACGTTCGCGCTCGTCGCGGTGTTCCTGCCGACCGCCTTCATGGGCGGCATCCCGGGCAAATTCTTCAAGCAGTTCGGCTGGACCGCCGTGCTGGCGATCCTGGCCTCGCTCTTGGTGGCGCGCCTGCTCACGCCGATGATGTGCGCGTACCTGCTCAAGGCGCCGAAGAACGCCGGCGTGGCCGGCCACGAGCCGCAGGATGGCGCGATCATGCGGCGCTACCTGGCCGTGATGCAGTGGTGCCTGCGCCGCCGTGGCCTGACGATGCTGGGCGCCGCCATGTTCTTCGCGGGCTCGCTGGCGCTGGTGCCGCTGCTGCCGACCGGCTTCATGCCGCCGGCCGACCGCTCGCAGACGCAGGTCAATGTCGAACTGGCGCCGGGCGCCACGCTGGCCCAGACCCGCGCTGTGGCCGAGCAGGTGCGCCTGGAACTGATGAAGGTCGAAGGCGTGACGAGCATCTTCAGTTCGATCGGCGGCGGTTCGAGCGGCGACGCGTTCTCGCCTGGCGCCGCCGCCGAAGCGCGGCGCGCTGTGCTGACCGTGAAAACGGTGGACCGGAGTGACCGCGACGTGAAGCTGGGCGTCATCGAAAACACGATCCGCGACCGCGTGGCCGCCATTCCCGGGGCGCGCTTCACGGTCGGCATTCCCGACGCCGGTACCAAGATGCAGCTGGTGCTGCGCAGCGAAGACGCCAATGCGCTGAGCACCGCGGCGCGCCAGGCCGAGCGCGAATTGCGCGGCCTGCCCGGCATCGGCAACGTCAGTTCGAGCGCCTCGCTGGTGCGCCCCGAGATCATCGTGCGCCCCGACTTTGCGCGCGCGGCCGACCAGGGCGTGACGGCGGCGGCAATCGGCGAGACGGTGCGCGTGGCCACCGCCGGTGACTATGAACAGTCGCTGGCCAAGATGAACCTGGACGAGCGCCAGGTGCCGATCCGCGTGAAGCTGCCGGATGCCGTGCGGGCCGACCTGGACGCGATCGGGCGCCTGACGGTGCCTGGCAAGAACGGGCCGGTGCTGCTCTCGACCGTGGCCGACATCACGATGGAAAGCGGCCCGGCGCAGATCAACCGCCTGAACCGCACCCGCAACGTCACGCTCGACGTCGAACTCTCGGGCCGCTCGCTCGGCGAAGTCAATACCGCGGCGCGCGCGCTGCCCGTGTTCCAGTCGCTGCCGTCGTCGGTGACGATCGCCGAGCTGGGCGACGCCCAGGAAATGCAGGCGCTGTTTGCCAGCTTCGGCCTGGCGATGCTGATCGGCGTGCTGTGCATCTACGGCGTGCTGGTGCTGCTGTTCTCGGACTTCATGCAGCCGGTGACGATTCTGGCCGCGCTGCCGCTGTCGATCGGCGGCGCCTTCGTGGCGCTGCTCGTGACCAGCAATGCGCTGTCGATGCCGACGATGATCGGCCTGATCATGCTGATGGGGATCGTGACCAAGAACTCGATCCTGCTGGTCGATTACGCGATCCTGGCGCGCGAGGCGGGCATGAACCGCTTCGACGCGCTGGTCGACGCCTGCCACAAGCGCAGCCGGCCGATCGTGATGACGACTATCGCGATGGGCGCCGGCATGCTGCCGCTGGCGCTGGGCTTCTCGGGTGACCCGAGCTTCCGCTCGCCGATGGCGGTGGCCGTGATCGGTGGCCTGATCACGTCGACCTTACTGAGCCTGCTGGTGGTGCCGGCCGTGTTCACGTATGTCGACGACTTTGAAAACTGGCTCAAGCGCACCGGGCGCAAGATGCGGCGCCAGCCGGCGCGGGCCGTCGAGGTGGACAACACCCCGGCCTGAGCACGGCGTCGTCTCAGTGAGGTTCTTCGACGCCGGCAGCCTGCAGCAGTTGCCAGAGCGCGAAGACCTTCGCGCCATCGTTGGCCGGGCAATGCCGCAACAGCGCTGCCCTGCTGCGTTCATCCATCGCAGCGACAATCCGCCCGATCAGCGCCGCATCGTCGTCACCCACGATGGCGAGCGGATGCGCCCAGCGCGGACGGCCCGGTTCGCGGCCGAACAGCCACACCGGCAGCACGCCCAGCAGCAGCAGCGGGCACACCACGGGAATCAGATAGGTCCACCAGGGCGACCACAGCGCGCCGACCAGGCCAGTCAGTCCCAGACTGGCCACGATGGTCGCGCCGTATAGCTGCGCGCCGCATCGCTCCAGCCAGTCAGGCGGATACGCCCTGGCCAGCCGGTTCACCACGCCCTGCAGACGGCGATGGTCGCCGCGCGACAGGGCCATGCGGGATGGATCGACGACGGTGCGGTACATGCTCATGGTGGTGTGGCCTGCAGGGTGGCGACCAGTGCCACGACAATCGTGCACGCAATCCAGATCGACCACAGCGTATGCGTCATGAAATGCGCGCCGCGCAGCTGCTGCAGGTAGCCGACCGTGGCGCCGGCGCCAATCGCCAGCAGCGCAGCGGCGCGCGCCCGCGATGGCCGCGCCGGCAGCCAGCAGACGGCCAGCGCCACCAGCCACAGGGCGCTCGACGCATGGCCGGCCGGCAGGCACTGGCCCGGCAGTGTGTCGGCCGGGAACGCGCCGAACAGGCGCACATAGGGCTGCTCGCCGCCATAGCGCACCAGGTCCCATGGGCAGTGCGATGCGCTCAGGTGTTTCAGGGTACTGGTCACGGCCGGCACCAGGATGGCGGCCAGTGCGACGATGCGCAGCTGCACGCGGCCAAGAGCGCCGAGCGCGGCGCGGGGCCGCCAGGCGTCGACCAGGGCGTAGCCGACGATGCCCACGGCAAGCAGCATCAGGAGCTGCTTGACGATCACGTGGTTGAACGTGACGGTCAGCCACGTATCGCGCCAGGGAAAGACGCGGCGCTGTGCGTCGAACACGGCATCGGCCAGCATCAGGTCGAGATCCGTATAGCGGCCCAGCCACAGGATGGCCAGCGCGCCCGCCGCCAGCATCATGGCCAGCCGCCGCAGGGCGTGCGCCGACAGCAGCGGCGCGTGCAGCCTGGGCGCGGCCCGCATCTGGTGAAGCTCATGCATCTCAAGCATTTCCTGCATTTCAGGCTCCCCGCACGCACGCATGGAACAGGTCCAGGCGCGGATTGAGCACGGCCGTGTTCACGTCGAGCATGCCGAGGACCGAGTGAAACACATTGTCATGCGACAGCGGCTCGTTGCGCCGCGCGGCCAGGCAGCGCCGGTCGATGCGGAACCGGTCGCTGAAGCTGTCGGACATCCATAGCATCATCGGCACCTCGGTCTGTTCGCGCGGCGCGAACATGTAGGGCGCGCCGTGCAGATACACATTGTTTTCGCCGAGCGACTCGCCATGGTCCGAGAAGTACAGCATGGCCGTATCAGCGTCCTGCGCGGCCGCGATTGCGCGCAAGCCGTCGATGGTCTTGCTCAGGAAGTAGTCGGTGTACAGGATCGTGTTGTCGTAGGCGGCCCGGATCGAGTCGCGCGAGCAGGTGTCGAAGTCATTGCTCGCGCACACCGGACCGAAGCGGCCGAACCCTTGCGGGTAGCGGCTGGCATACGCCGGGCCATGGCTGCCCTTCTGGTGCAGCACCACGACCAGGTCCTTGCTGCTGTTGGCGAGCAAGTCCGGCAAACCATCGAGCAGGCGCTCGTCGTAGCACTCGTCGCCACTGCAATGCACATTCTTGCCGTCGGGCCGCGACAGGTCCTCGTACTGCACCCGCTTGCACACGCCCTTGCAGCCCGAATTGTTATCGCGCCACAGCACGGCGAAACCCGCATGCGTCAGCACGTCCAGCAGCCCTTCCTGGCCTGCTGCTTTTGACTGGCTGTAATCGTTGCGGCCGAAGGCGGAAAACACGCACGGGACCGACACCGCGGTCGCCGTACCGCACGAACTGACACGCGAGAAATTGATCAAGCCAGCTTGCCGTGCCAACAGCGGATTGGTGTCGCGGGGGTAACCATCCAGTGAAAAATTCGCCGCCCGCGCCGTTTCGCCCACGACGATCACCGTCAGTGTCTTGCGGTGATGGCCGGCCCAGGCAGCGCCCTTCACGGCATCGCGGCCCAGCGGCGCGACCACGATCTGGGCCGCCCAGCGGCTGCGCAGATATCCATCCACGGCCTGAATAAAATTGGTGGGCGTGAGCAGGAAGCGCAGTTCGCGGTGCTCGTGCAGCGTCGGCGCCAGGCTCTTGAACAGCAGCGCCAGCAGCATGAACGCCAGCAGCAGCGAGCCGCCCGCATTGCTGCTGCGCTTGAGCAACCCTTTCACGCCGCTGGGAAACTGGATATTGGCACGCGCGATCCACAGCGATGGCAGCACGCCCAGCAAACCGATCCTGGCGGCCATCTGCCAGCTGATCAGTTCGGTCGCTTCGCGGGTATCGGTCTCGAACACATTCTGGATCATCGCCTTGTCGATGACGATCCCATAGGCTGCGATGAAGTAGCCTGCCGCGGACGCCACGAGCACGAGGGCGATCAGCACCGGCTTGGCCAGGTAGCGAAAGCTGGCCAGGGTCAGGCAGGCATTGAAGAACAGGACAACGATCAGGAACGTGCCGGCCAACATGGGCAGGCTGGCCAGCGATACGCCCCCGGCGGCATGGGCCAGCACGCTCCAGAAGGTGACGTTGCCCAGGCTTGCCAGCAACAGCGCCACGACCAGCACAAGCAGCGACGCATCGATCCGTCTTGCAAACAGTTTATCCATTTCATGCCTTCGTCAACATTACAGCAACCATCGCTGCAGTGCTTCAAGGATAGAAAGGATGACGGCAAGCCACCGTCAACGCGGCGTTAGGATGGCGTGAACGACACAGGAAAAACGATCGTGAAACGGCTACCGCCACTTGGCCGGTTCTCGTACACGAGCGTTGCGCCCAGGTATTCGCAGATGCGCTTGACCAGCGACAGGCCCAGCCCGGTGCCGGCCGACCCGCTCGATGGGATCGGGCGCGCGCCCTCACCCAGCGTCTGGCGCACAGCGTCCGGCAGGCCGCGCCCCGTGTCTTCGACCGTGATGCGGCCAGGTTCGATCACGACCGTCACCTCGCCCTGCTCGGTGTACTGGCAGGCATTGCGAATCAGGTTGGCAATGGCCGACACGCACAGTTCGGCGGGCGCGCAAATGCGAAACGCTGCATCGCCGACGCAGCGCAGCGTGACGGGCCGGCCGGTCACCATGGCCTGGTAGCGCTCGGTTTCACGACGCGCAATCTCGTTGACCGACACCGGTGAAAACAGGGAGAGCTGGGGTGCGCGTGCCAGCACCAGCAGCACCGTCACGCACTCCGTCGCTTCCTGCGCCGCCCGGTAAATGCGCTGCGCCGGCGCCTGCACCGCCGGGCCCCTGTTATTTTCGACCAGGATCTCGGCTGCGCCCATGATGACGGTCAGCGGCGTGCGCAGCTCATGGCTCACGTCGCCGGTGAACAGGCGCTCGCGGTCGAGGTATTCACGTAACTCACGCGTGTGCGCGGCCAGGGCGCGCGCCAGCGTCCCCAGCTCGTCGCCCCGTTCCGTATGCGGTAGGGCAAATGCGCCCTGCCCCACGGCATCGGCCAGTTCGCGCAGCGGCGTGACGATGCGCCTGCCGACAAAGCGGCCAAGAAACAGCGCCAGCGTGACGAAGCCGGCAAAAAAGGCGGCGAACATCGAGTACACCAGGACCTCGATCTCTTCGTAATCGCTTTCATGGTCGACCACGACATACGGCCCCCGTTCATCGGCGCCGGCCAGCACATGCAGGCCGATGCCATCGACCTCGGCCTCGGACACGCCCGCCGGCAACGCGCGCAGCGACAGCGGGATATCGTCGCCCCGGTGAAAGCGCAGGCCCGCCGGCAGGTCGGCCGGCAGCCCGGCGGCGGCCCGGGGGCGCGCCCATTTCTCGACTTCGGCCAGGCGCTCGTCGACCAGGTGCACTTCGATCCCTTCGACCACCAGGGCGGCCAGCACGGCAAAGAACAGCGACAGGACGACACCGAACAGAATGAAGGCGCCGACGATCGGCCGGCTGAGCGAACTAGGCGGGTGCATCGGGCATCGCCAGTTTGTAGCCGACACCGGCAATGGTATGGACCATCGGGCAGGCGAACGGTTTGTCGACCGCCTGGCGCAGCGCGTGGATGTGCGTGCGCAGCGCGTCGCTCTCGGGCCGGTCTTCGCCCCAGACGGCCTGCTCGAGCGCCTCGCGCGAGACGATGCGCGGGGCCGCCGCCATCAGGCTGCGCAGCAACACATAACCGGTCTTGGTGAGCACGATCCGCGTACCGTCACGCGAAGCCTGTTGCTGATCGGGATCGAACACGAGCGGGCCGAAGCGCAGCACGCGGCTGAACGCATGCTGCCCGCCCGCACGGCGCGCAAGCGCTTTCAGGCGCACGTCGAGTTCGACCAGCGAAAACGGCTTGACCAGGTAGTCGTCGGCACCGCTGTCGAAGCCCAGCACCTTGTCCTGCAGGCTGTCGCGCGCCGTCAGCATCAGCACCGGCGTCGCGCTGGAGAGCTCGGTGCGCAGTTTCTGGCACAGCTCCAGGCCGTTCAGGCCTGGCAGCATGACGTCGAGGATGATGACGTCGTAGTTGTTTTCGGACGCCAGCGCCAGGCCGCCGTAGCCGTTGCGCGCCGAATCGACGGCGTAGCCCTTCGGCTCCAGGAAGCCGTACAGGTTGGCCAGGATGTCCGGGTTGTCTTCGACGATGAGGATGCGCATGCTGGTCATTGTAAGGCGAATCGGTCGCCGTTTTCAGCGCGGGCGATAGCGCTGCTCGCGATACAGGATCGATGGCAGGATCACATGCGCCATCGCCTTGTCGACCTGCGCCTGCGTCGGGCTGCCGTTGCCCGGGCTGAAATGTCCGCTGGCCGCGTCGTACCGGCCCGGCAACGGCGACTGGCCCGGCCGCAGCACGGTGGCCGACGTGCCTTCGAGGTAGGCAAAATAATCGTTGAACTGGATCAGCGCGCGGCCCGGCGTCGTGCTGTCTTTCGCCAGGTCGCGCCCGATCATCGGGTGCGTGCTCGACACGCCCAGCAGCGACAGCAGCGTGGGCGCCAGGTCGATCTGGCTGGCGATGGTCGTGATGCGCTTCGGCGCGATGTCCGCGCCCAGGATCAGGCCCGGGATGTGGAATTTCTTGATCGGCACGAGGCTGTCGCCATACACGCGGTTGTCGTGGTCGGCCACGATCAGAAACACCGTGTCTTTCCAGTAGGCCTGCTGTTTGGCTGCGCGGATGAATTTGCCCAGCGCGTAGTCGGCGTATTTGACCGCGTTGTTGACGGTCTGCTTGTCGCCGTCGTGCAGCGCGATTTTACCGTCCGGGAATTCAAACGGCTCGTGGTTCGACGACGTGAAGATCAGGCTGAAGAACGGCTTGTTCGCGGCGTGCAGGGTATTCAAGCGTTCGAGCGACTTGTCGAACAGGTCCTCATCCGACGCGCCCCAGCTGGCGACGAACTTCGGTTTCATGTCGCCGATATCGACGATTTTCTGGAAGCCGTTGCCGGTGAAGAAGCTGCGCATATTGTCGAAGTGCGCTTCGCCGCCATACACGAATTCGGTGTGATAGCCCTGGTCGCCCAGGCCGGATGCCAGCGTATAGAAATTCTGCTGCGACAGCGACAGCTTGACCGTGCTGCGCGCGGGCGTGGGCGCATAGCCGGCGACCACCGCCTCGATGCCACGCACCGAGCGGGTGCCGGTGGCGTACAACTGCTCGAACCACCAGCCTTCGCCCTTGAGTTTTTCGAGCTCCGGCGTGACGGCCAGGCCGCCCAGCGATTCGACGAACGTCGCGCCCAGGCTTTCCTGCAGCACGATGACGAGGTTCAGCGGTTTGGTGCGTGCGATGGCCGCGCTCTGATAGTGCTGCGTCGGTTGCTCAGGATTCGTGAAGCGGTAGTCGCGCAGCCATGGCGCCGCCTTCACTTCGGCGAACACCTTCGCACGCGGGAAGTCGCCGTAGATATCGGACGACTTGGCCTCGTTGTCCATCGAGCGCATCGCATCGAGCACCGACCATGCCGAATTGATGACGAGCGAATTGACCATCGCATCGCCCGTCAGCGCGAACATGGCCGGATTGGCGGGCCGGTGGCCGGTGGTCGAGCGGATCTGCATGAACACGAGCAGGCACAGGACCGGCCACACCAGCAGCATCCTGCGGCCCGGCCACATCGGCGTGCTGGCGGAGGCGCCTTTCAGCAGGCGCACCAGTGCGACACCCACGAGCACGGTGACTGCGCAGCCCAGCAATACCGCCGTGCGGAAACCGTGCCACAGCGTGGAAAAGACTTCCCGTGGATTGTTCAGGTATTCGATGAACAGGCGATTGGGGCGCACGTCGTACTGCATGATGAACTGCGGCGACGCGACTTCCATGAACAGGATGAAGATCAAGGCCAGCGTCGTCCAGCCCAGCGTGAAGCGTTGCCACAGGCGGGCCGTACGGCCATGCGCCAGGAACGGCGCCAGTAGCAGCGGAATGGCCAGGCAATAGCCAAGCAGGATCAGGTCAGCGCGTACGCCCTGCACGATGATTTCGAGCACGGCGCCGGTCGCGCGCACGCGGTCCCATTGCCAGACCAGCATCGCCAGCCGAAAGCCCGAGAGCAGCACCAGCCCGATGAGCAGCATCTGCACCAGCGGCGCGAACGGGCCGGCCATGCGTGTGCTGCGCGCCAGCCAGGTGGATGCCGGAGGCGTCTGGGCAGTAGTTGCCTCATGCAGGTAGAGCTTGTCAGTCTTCATGAATCCGTCGGATGTGCCAGGCGTTGCCATGCCCGGCGATAAATCGATCACGCGGAACTGAATCCAACGCGTCTTCTGATGCGGTATGGATGCTAGATTGCCTACCGTCACCACGACGTTAATCAGGCGTTAAGAAAGCGTTAAAACGCAGGACGCAAAAAAGCCCGGCCAGCAGATGCTGGTCGGGCTTCGGATCGGCACATCGATGATGCGCCGGAATCAATCCACGGTTTTAAACGGTGGAATTAATCGCGGTACGAATTGTAGTCTTTGCGGTAGTCGTTGCGATAATCGTCACGATAGTCGCTACGGTCGCTCGAGCCACCCAGCAGCTTGGCCAAGATGAAGCCGACGCCGACTGCAGCCAGCAGTGCGCTGCCTGGGTTGTTCTTGACGTATTCCTTGCCCTGGGCCGACAGGTCCGAGTACTTCTCGGTGATCTGGGTCGAACGGTCGCCGAATTTTTCTTGCGCGGTGCTGATCAGGCCAGTGACCTTTTCGACGCCGGCGTGGGCCTTCGAAGCGATGTTGTCAACGACTGGCTGAGCGGCTTGCGCTGCCTTGTCGATGGCGCCGTGTGCTTTCTCTGGCGTGATCGACGAGATCGCTGCCTTGATGCCACCTGCGGTGTTTGCTGCAGCGTCGCTGATCGACGATGCGGTCGACGAGGTCGATGGAGTCGACGAGGTCGATGGGGTCGACGACGAACCAGTGGTCGAACCCGACGTGTTGCCGGCGTTGGTGCTGGCGCTGCTGCCGCTGTTGCCCAGACCGCTGTTGCCGGTCACGCTGCTCGTGCCCAGCGAACCGGTGCCCGAACCTGGGTTCGAACCGGTGTTGGTTGCGTTGATGCCTTTACCTTCGGTAGACTTTTGATTATCCATGATGTAACCCTCATAAAATAGTGATCAACGCGGAGTAGAACGAAATTCGACTAGCACCACATCTTTGATTGAATAAGTCCGATACAACAAGCGGGAACGATCTTGTACTGCGCTACATCAACATCGATTTGACTCGGCGTCTCTGTACATTTTCTTAGCGTCCCATCCCGGTTGGCCACCTTGCGGCAACTTTCCGAGTCGCAGTATCGGATTCACTGCGTCGCGATACAAAAAATACAATGGCGACCCGGCGTAGACCGTGCGCTGCCTAACAGAACCATCACATCGGTTCACAAAGCGGTCATTTTGGGTGATTTAGCCGTACTTTACTGGCAGCTGGCGGTACCATACGCCCCCCATTACTTGCAAGAACGGACGACATGGCAGCAGAGAAGGACCCAAGCGGGGCACGCCTGCCGCCGCTGCGGCGTACGGATGCGGCGCAGCTTGAACAGGATGCGGCAGCCCGTGCGCAGCGCGACGCGCAGGTGCGCGGGGTTGATTCGATTCCCCAGATGCGCGAGGCGATCAAGGAAGCGGCGCGGGCGCTGCCCCCATTCACGCACGTGCCACGCCTTGCGCGGCTCGATGCAGCAGCGTTTCGCGCGCATGCGCTGGCCGGCATGCCGTTCCTGGTCACGGACGTGGTCGGGCGCTGGCCGATCGTGCAGCTGGACATCGCCACCTTGCGCGCGCAGTACGGCCACCTGCCCGTGCGCGCGCGCGTGGGCGACTACGTGCACACCGCATTCGCACCGGATCGGGCGATGCAGGACATGTTGCTGCGCGACTATCTCGATCTGTCCACGCCGGTGGATTCAGGGCTGCCGCCCTACGTCGGCAACCTGGCACTGCGCGAACTGAACCGGCTGTGCCACTGGCCGGCATACTTTGACAAGATGGGGCCGCCCCGCTTCTGGATTGGCCCGGCGCGCACGATCACGCCGCTGCACTGCGACTACGACGACAATATCTTCGCGCAGATCCGCGGCGTGAAGCGGATCTTCCTGGCCCCGCCCCACCACGACGCGTTCTTGTATACGCGGGAAGCCAATCCGCTGCTGTTCGGCTCACCGGTCGACCCGGAAGCGCTGGACGATGCGCACTTTCCGCTGGCGCGCCAGGCGGCGCTGGTGGAAGTGATCGTCCGGCCGGGCGACATGCTGTATGTGCCAGCCGGCTGGTACCACCAGGTGCGGGCGCTGGAATTTTCGCTGTCGTCGAACCGCTGGGCGCGCGGATTGCCACTGGCGCTGGCGAGCCGGCAGCCTGATTAGGCTGCCTTCTTCGGTCGTTCGATCGCGGGCTCGGCCGACTTTTCCTCGCCCAGCTTCAAAAACTGCGTGGAAGGCCGGCCATCGGCGTTGTGCTGCACGATGCGCTCGGGCCGGCCTTTCGCATCGAGCCACACCTGGCCGATGCCGGAGCCGTTCCACAGGCGCTCGCCGTGCTTGCGCTGGTCGGGCAGGTGCGGCGTGATCGACATCGCGCGCCGCTTGGTGAACCAGTTCAGCGGCGAGCGCGGCGAATACAGCCAGCGATTGAGGCGATCGAGCCAGTTGAGCAGGTCTTCGGGGAATTCGTTCTTGAAGCCGCTGCTGGTGATCTGCCAGATGTGCGGCGGCCGGGTGTCGTCGCGCACTTCGACGTCATAGGCGAATGAATAGTGGACGTCGCCCGACAGGATCACATAGTTGCCCGGTGTGCGCGAGTGACGGAAGATATTCAGCAGGCTGCGGGCCGCGCCGCGGTGCGCCATCCAGTTCTCGGCGTCGACGGTCAGGGCCTGGCCCATCAGCGTGGCAATCTTCTGCACCACCTCGATCAGCTTCACGCCGAACATCGGCGCCGCCGACACGATCACCGCCGCCGTCTCATCGAGCAGTTCATGCTGGAATTCGGTCAGCGACTCCCAGTCCATCAGGCCGGACGGATGGCTCGGGCGGCGCTGGTTGCGCCAGCGCCGCGTGCGGGTATCGAGCACGATCACGGCCGGCTGCGTGCGCAGCATGTAATCCCACTGGCGGAATGTCAGCAGACGCTCGATCAGCGCGCCATGCGGCTCGGGTTCCAGGCGATTCCGGGAATCCGGCCTGGCGGCCATCGCGGCCATATCGTCCAGCACCTCGCCGAAGACGTCCGGTCGGTTGCCCCAGCCCTGGCACAGCATGTAGGCCAGCAGCGCATTGCCCATGATGCGGCGCGAGAATGGATGGCCGTAGGCGGTCTTTTCCCACTTGTACGACAGGTTCCAGTCATCCGTGACGTCGTGGTCGTCGAAGATCATCAAGGTCTGCACGTGCGCCATCAAGCGCGCGGCGCGCGGCAACTCGTCGCAGAAGCCGTGAATGATGCCGGCTTCCTCGTGCCAGCGCTCCTGGTGCTTGGGGTCGAGTGCGGGCATCGCGATCTCGCCAATCACCTGCCATGGCACCGGCGACCAGACCAACAGGTACATCGCCAGCACTTCGCCCAGCGTCATCAGGTGGTTGTCAGCGTTGGCCGTGGTGAAGATCGGCTTTTCCACGCCGCCGAAGAACTTCTCGCGCAGCGCCTCGCTCGACTTATGGGCCGGCAGCAGGCGCTGGCGGCCATAGTAGCCGTCGGGATGGGCGTACAACTCGTCGCTGTCGGCGACGACAGCGCCTTCGACGCATTCGCCGAACAGGCCCAGACGCTCGATCAGCGCGTGGGTCGCGCCCAGCATCGGGCCGGCAACGTCATCGGCATACACCTGGTCGCCGGCCAGCAACAGCATCGACGGCCGCTCGCCGGCCTGATCCACGTGCCCGGCAATCAGATCGTCGCCCCGCGCCAGGCCGTCGCGCGACGGGTGATGGGGCTTGCGGCACGAGCCATACAGGATGTTGTCGGAGCGGCTGCGCAGCACCATGTTCGGCATGGTGGCGCCATCGTGCACCAGATGCGGCGCCCATGCAGCGATGCCCTGTTCGACGCCGTCGACATCCGTCAGCAACAGGTCGTAGTCGATCAGCGTGTCCTGCGGCAGCGGATCGGGCAGCGTGACATCGATAAAGTGAATGTGCGCATCGCGTCCGATCGGAATGATGCGGCACGAGGCTTCATCGACCACCAGCCGCTGCGCCTCGCCGCCATGCGGTTCCAGCACCAGGGTGAAGGACAACGGCGTGCTGCCGACCAGCCAAAGGACGAGACGGCCAGGTTCGAGGCGGCGCAACAGTGGACCGACGAGGACGGATGGGAGGCCGTTGGGGGTGTGTATGTGGATCACGCGGACGACGGCTGGCTGTGAAAAAAGTCGGGTCAGTGTAACAGAGCCATCTGGAAATCAAAGTTGCTTATCCATGCGTGCCGGCGTGGATGATCACGTCAGATACGTTGTCGGAAAGATTAAGGCAGTTGTAAATTCTGCTTGCACGACGCGCAGACTGCGATAGAATAAATGAGAATCATTATCATTTGATGGAGGACACTGTCCTCCTGCCACTTTCTGTGCCAAGAGGATCTGCCATGTGCGACAAACACGCTTCGACCGTACCCTGCTCCAACGATAGCGCGCAGAGCTCGCGCCGGCGGCGCGTCTGGGAGTTGTCGCATGCGTCGCATTGTCCGCTGGTGGGCGTGGGGTTGCCGTTGAACGGGTTGCGCAAGCTGGTCGAGAAAGTGACGGGCGGGAAAGTGCTGCATGACGATTACGATATCCACGTCGGCACCGTCAGCGAATGCGCATTGCGCACGCCTGTCGCCGACGCGGTTCAGAAAGAGCTTGAACGTCGCTATGCGCAGCATATCCAGCGCTTCCGCGCAGCCAAGACCACCGAACAGGTCGAAGCGATGTGGGAGGCGGCCGTTGCGGCCGGTGACGTGGCTGGCGCGTTCTGGGCCGGCCTGTCGCATCCCCGCTGCACGGTGTCGCTCGAAGAAAAAATGTGCCGCGATATCCATATGGTGCAGCACCAGGCCGGCGCCTGCGCCCGCGCAGATCTCAACAAGTTCAATGCGATCGTTGCCGACCATACCCGCCTTGAGCGCGAAGTCGTCCGCCTGCAGGAACGCTGCAACGCGCTGGCGCAGGAAAAGGCGCTCGATGCCGAGCGTCACGAGCAGCTCCTGATGACGGCGCGCGCCGCCACCATTGCCCGGGATGGCGATGTCGCCACCCTGCGCGCCGAACTGGCGCGGCTGCAAGCCAGCGTCCCCGAGCTCGACACCCGCGAACGGATGGCCGAACGCATCGCGCAGCTGGAAGCGCGGGAACAAGCCCTGCGCGCGCAGGTGGCTGAACTCAAGACATTACGCCCCGCCGCACCCGATGCCGAAGTGGCTCCCGCGCCGGCAGCGGAACCCGTCGCCGTGCCCGTTGCGATGCCGGTACGGCTGCACAACCGCGCCGTGCTGTGCGTCGGCGGGCGCAGCAGCAGCGTGCCGATCTACCGCACGATGATCGAGCGCGTCGGCGCCCAGTTTGCGCACCACGACGGCGGCCTGGAAGACAGCAGCAGCCAGCTCGATGCCAGCCTGGCCGCTGCCGACCTGGTGATCTGTCAGACCGGCTGCATCAGCCACAGCGCCTACTGGCGCGTGAAGGACCATTGCAAGCGCCACGGCAAACGCTGTGTGTTCGTCGATAATCCGAGCGTGTCGAGCCTGGCGCGTGGGTTGCAGGAAGCGGCGACCGAGGATGTCCAGCCTGGTTGACGGCCTGCGATCGGCCAGCACGCGGCTCGCCGCCATCAAGGCCTCACGCGGCGCAGTATTTGATCGACACAGGACTGCGTGCCGCCAGCGATCATCAACCCATACAGCGCGCGAACAAGAAAAAAGGGTTACCGGCCGAAGCCTGTAACCCTTTTTTCTGACTAACTAATTTTGGTGCCGCTGACCGGAATCGAACTGGTGACCTTCGCATTACGAATGCGCTGCTCTACCGACTGAGCTACAGCGGCGAAACCTGTGCTTCGCCTTCCATCATGCCCGACAAACAAGCCGTCGCTCACGAAAGAGCCGTATTCTAGCAAACAAACCGGCAACCTTGCTAGTGTGTATCGCGTCACTTTCGCAAGATTTCCGGTTTGCCTAATTTATACGCAGGCGAGCAGGCGAGCCATCAGCCCGCGTGATAGCCCGTAACCACGTCCACTTCTTCCTTCGAACCCAGGAACACCGGCACGCGCTGATGCAGCTTGGTCGGCTGGATATCGAGGATGCGGCCCTTGCCGTCAGTCGCCGCCCCGCCGGCCTGCTCGACGATCATTGCCATCGGATTGGCTTCGTACATCAGGCGCAGCTTGCCTGGCATGCTGGTGTCGCGCAGGTCGGCCGGGTACATGAAGACGCCGCCGCGGGTCAGGATGCGGTGCACGTCGGCCACCATCGAAGCGACCCAGCGCATATTGAAGTCCTTGCCGCGCGGACCGGTCGAGCCTGCCAGCAGCTCGTCGACGTAACGCTGGACCGGCGGATGCCAGTGGCGCTGGTTCGACATATTGATCGCGAATTCCTTGGTCGCTGCCGGAATCTGCATGTCGCTCTGGGTCAGCACCCACGAACCCTGCTCGCGGTCGAGCGTGAAGCAGTGCACGCCGTTGCCGGTGGTGAGCACCAGCATCGTCTGCGGGCCGTACACGGCGTAACCGGCGGCCACCTGCGTGCTGCCGGGTTGCAGGAAGTCCTGCTCGGTCGGGTCCTGCATGCCTTCCGGCGCCTTGAGCACCGAGAAGATCGTGCCGATCGACACGTTGACGTCGATGTTCGACGAGCCGTCCAGTGGATCGAACAGCAGCAGGAACTCGCCTTTTGGATAGCGGCTCGGGATCTGGCGGATGGTTTCCATTTCTTCGGACGCCATTGCAGCCAGGTGACCGCCCCACTCGTTGGCTTCGAGCAGGATCTCGTTGGAGATCACGTCGAGCTTTTTCTGCACTTCGCCCTGGATGTTTTCGGTGTCGGCACTGCCGAGCACTTCGCCCAGCGCGCCCTTGCTCACCGAATAGCTGATGCGCTTGCAGGCGCGGGCCACGACTTCGATCAGCAGGCGCAACTCCGCATTGATGCTCTGGTGCTGGCGTTGCTCTTCCACCAGGTACTGCGTCAGACTTACGCGTTTCATGGGTTCCTCAGGTTGTGTTGAATGTGTTTAGTTGGCCAGCGCCTTGCCGACGATCTCGCGCACGTCGTTCGACAGCTTGACCTGCCCCGCCACCTTCTGCAAGGCTTCGCGCATCTGCCACTGCAGGGCCGGCGCGTAACGGCGCCAGCGGTCCATGGCGCGCGCCAGGCGGCTGGCCACTTGTGGGTTCAGTGCGTCGAGTGCGATCACTTGTTCGGCCCAGAACGCGTAGCCGCTGCCGTCCGGCGCGTGGAACTGTACCGGATTGTTCACGCAGAACATCGCCACCAGGCTGCGCGCGCGGTTCGGGTTGCGCAGCGTGAAGGCCGGATGTGTCATCAAAGCGCGCACGGCGGCCAGGTCGGTGGTCGGGCTTGAAGCCTGCATCGCGAACCACTTGTCCACGACCAGCGCCTCGTTCTGGAATTCATCATAGAACACGGCCAGCGCGTCGGCCGCCTGCGGCACGCGCGCGGCGACCAGGGCAGAAAGCGCCGCGGCGCGGTCGGTCATGTTGTCGGCTTCATCGAACTGGCGCTGCGCCAGCGCGACGCTGGCATCGTCCGGCGCGGCGTTCAGGTAAGCCAGCGCCAAGTTCTTCAGGGCGCGCTTGCCGGCCGAGGCGGCGTCCGGGCTGTAGGGACCGGGCGTGGCGTTGGCCTCGTACTGGGCCATGAGCTCGCTGCGCAGGCGCGCGCCGAGGTCGGCGCGCACGAACTGGCGCGCGATGTGCACGGCCAGCGGATCGACGCACTCGAGCTGCTCGGCCACCATCGATTCGGACGGCAGCGTCAGGCACTGCTCGCGGAAGGCCGGATCGAGCGTCTCGTCGACCAGGATCTTGCGCAGCGCCTCGATGAAGGTCTCGTCCAGGTTCAGGCTGGCGGCGGCATCGTCGTTCGCGCCCGCTTCACCGGTGAGTTTCAGCAAGCGCTCCATGGCCAGGCGCTGGCCGGCTTCCCAGCGGTTGACCGGATCGCTGTCGTGGCTGAACAGGTGAAGCAGGTCGGCATCGGTGTAGCCGCCCTGCAGGATCACCGGCGCCGAAAAGTCGCGCAGCACCGAGGCCACCGGCTGCCCGGTCACGCCCGTGAAGACGAAGGTCTGCTCGGCTTCGGTCAGTTCGAGCACCGCGGTGGTGCCGCGCTGCTGGCCATCGACGACGAGGGGCATGTCGGCGCCGGCGGCGTCGAGCAGGCCAACGGCCACCGGGATGTGGAATGGCAGTTTCTCGGGCTGGCCGGGTGTGGCCGGGCACGACTGGAACAGCGTGAGCGTGTAGGTCTGCGCGGCCTCGTCCCAGCGGCCTTCGAAGCGCAGCACCGGCGTGCCGGCCTGGCTGTACCAGCGCTCGAACTGGGCCAGCTCGCGGTTGTTGGCGTCGGCCATCGCGCGGCGGAAGTCGTCGCACTCGACCGCTTGCTCGTCATGGCGCGCGAAGTACAGGTCCATGCCCTTGCGGAAACCGTCGACGCCGAACAGCGTCTGGTACATGCGCACGACTTCGGCGCCTTTTTCGTACACCGTCACGGTGTAGAAATTGTTGATCTCGACAAACGAGTCGGGCCGCACCGGGTGCGCCATCGGGCCGGCGTCTTCGGGGAACTGGGCCTGGCGCAGCGTGCGCACCTGGTCGATGCGGGTGACGGCGCGCCCGGTGGCGGTGCCGATCATGTCGGCCGTGAACTCCTGGTCACGGAATACCGTCAGGCCTTCTTTCAGCGACAGCTGGAACCAGTCGCGGCACGTCACGCGGTTGCCGGTCCAGTTGTGGAAGTATTCGTGCGCCACCACCGCCTCGATGCCCTGGAAGTCGATGTCGGTGGCCACGCGCGGGTTGGCCAGCACGAACTTGGTGTTGAAGATGTTCAGGCCCTTGTTTTCCATCGCGCCCATGTTGAAGTCGCTGGTGGCGACGATCATGAAGCGGTCCAGGTCGAGTTCGAGCCCGTATTTTTCTTCGTCCCAGCGGATGCTGTGCTTGAGCGACTGCATCGCGTAGTCGGTCTTGTCCAGGTTGCCGTCCTCGACCCACACCTGCAGCAGCGCATCACGGCCATCGGCCAGGCGGAAGGTTTCTTCCTGGCAGACCAGTTGCGCCGCGACCAGGGCGAACAGGTACGACGGCTTCTTGAACGGGTCTTCCCACAGTGCATAGTGGCGGCCATCGTCCAGGTCGCCTTCTTCGAGCAGGTTACCGTTGGACAGCAGCACCGGATAGCGGGCCTTGTCGGCGCGTAGCATCACGGTGAACTTGGCCATCACGTCCGGACGGTCCGGGAAGAACGTGATGCGGCGAAAACCCTCGGCTTCGCACTGCGTGAAGAAGTTGCCGTTGGACACGTACAAGCCACTCAGCGTCGTGTTTTTATCGGGTGCACACAGCGATTCGATCTCGAGCACCACGTCGTCCGGCGCCGAGCGGATCGTCAGCAGGTTGTTGGCCAGCGTGTAGTCGCGCTTGCCCAGCAGCTTGCCATTGACGCGCAGCGCCACCAGCTCGATGTCTTCGCCGTGCAGTTCGATGCCGCGTGTGGTGGCGGCAGGATTGCGTCGCAGCGTCAGGCGGCTGGCGACGACGGTGCGCGCCGGGTCCAGGTCGAAGCCCAGTTCGACGGTATCCACCAGATAGCTGGGCGGGGTATAGTCCTTGCGGAAGATGGTCTGGGGCGTATCGGTGCGCATGATGGGCTCGGCTGACACAGTGGATGAGGGGCTTATTTTACCAACAAGCTTTTGGATCGCCGCCCACGAATGCCATGTATCGCTTTGTAGGCACGGTAACCGGGTGTAAAAGTGGCTCCCTTCAATCTCAACAAAGGGTAATCTTGAAGATCGGGGAAAGACCGACAAGACAAACGGGAGATTTGCATGAAACGCTTCATCACCATCGCTCTGGGTACCGCATTTGCGTTGCTGCTGGGCGGCTGCGCGACGAGCATCCGCAGCGACGTCACCACGTTCCACCAATGGCCGGCGCAGATTGCCGACAAGAGCTATGTGTTTGAAGTACCGTCGCCGCAGGACGACACCCTCGAGTGGCGCAGCTACCAGGACCTGGTGCGTGGCCAGCTGGCGCGCCAGGGCTTCCGCGATGCCAACGGCGCCACGCCGGCGCTGACCGTGGCGATGCGCTTTACCACCACCGACGTGCCGGTGCGCGTGATTGAACCGTTGATGACGCCGTATTTCTATTCGAGCGCGCGCTTCGGCTATGGCGGCTACCGCGGCGGCTTCAACCGCCGCTACTGGGGCGGCTGGTACAGCCCGTTCTACGACCCGTTCTGGGGCCCGTATCCTTCGTACCAGACGTCGATCGAGCATCAGTACCGGCGCGAGCTGCAGGTGGCGATCAAATCGTCGCGCGACGGCAAGCGCCTGTTTGAAGTGACCGTGCACAACACGAGCCGCAATATGTCGACACCCGAAGTCATGCCGGCGCTGGTGCAAAGCGCCTTTGAAGGCTTCCCCGGCCAGTCTGGCGTGGCGCGCCGCGTGGTGGTAACAAAGGAACCGGGCGCTTGACCAGGCCTTGAAGACGGACCGAAAGCCAGGCAACGCTGCCTGGCTTTTTTTACGTCCGCCCATTCACCATTAGCTGAAATACGCCTCCGACCCGAACGTGATGGCCACGACCAGCAGCAAGGCCAGCACCAGCACGACCAGCAGCCGCCCGAACTTCGGCGCGCCATCGCCCGTCGGTCGCGATGGCGGCGTGAACGGCGACTCGTCCCGGGTATCCCTCATGGCAGCAGCACCGTCGAGCCGGTGGTGCGGCGCGATTCCAGCGCGCGGTGCGCGTCGGTGGCCTGCGCCAGCGGGAACGTCTGGTTGACGTTGATGATCACCTTGCCGCTCGTGACCATCTCGAACAACTCGGCCGACATCGCTTCGGCTTCCTGCTGGTTGGTCATGTAGTCGAACAGCGTCGGACGCGTGATGTACAGCGAACCGCGCCTGGACAATTCGCCGGGCGTGAACGGTTCCACGGCGCCGGACGCATTGCCAAAGCTGACCATCAGGCCGCGCCGCTGCAGGCAGTCGAGCGACGCGGCAAACGTGTCCTTGCCCACCGAGTCGTACACCACCGGCACGCC
Organism: Oxalobacteraceae sp. CFBP 13730; assembly: GCA_014841835.1. Taxonomy (GTDB): domain Bacteria; phylum Pseudomonadota; class Gammaproteobacteria; order Burkholderiales; family Burkholderiaceae_D; genus Telluria. The sequence continues at coordinate 856,132 of JACYUQ010000003.1, forward strand.
GGCCCCGCCCGTGATTTCTTTCACGCGCGCCACGATGTCCTCGTCGTTGTAGTTGATGACGTGCGCCGCGCCGTGCGCCAGCGCCAGTTCGCCCTTCTCTTTCGAACCAACGGTGCCGATCAGCTGCACACCCATGGCGCGCGCCCACTGGCAGGCGATCAGGCCCACGCCGCCGGCTGCGGCGTGGAACAGGATCGTCTGGCCGGCATTCAGCGGGTAGGTCGAGCGAAACAGGTATTGCACCGTCAGGCCCTGCAGCATCATGGCCGCCGCCGTCTCGAACGAGATCGCGTCGGGCAGCTTGACGACGACCGCGGCCGGCATCACGCGCAGGTCGGCGTAGGCGCCGTTCGGCCCGCCGGCGTACGCGACGCGGTCGCCCGGCTGCACGTTGGTCACGCCCTCGCCCACTGCCTCGACCACGCCCGCACCTTCCTTGCCCAGGCCGCTGGGCAGCGGCTGCGGATACAGGCCGGTGCGAAAATACACGTCGATGAAGTTCAGGCCGATCGCGTGCTGGCGCAGCAGGATCTCACCCGGGCCGGGCGCGCCCACGTCGACATCGACATACTTCATCACCTCGGGGCCGCCATTGGCGGCGATGCGGATTGCTTTGGCATGCATGCAGTTCTCCTTTGTGTTCACCAAGAATACCGTATTCGTGCTCGCCGGCGGCGAAAGCACCGGCACGCCAGACTGTTGTTTCCATGCCGATTCGCGCCCCCCGCTTGCAGGCCCTTGGACCTTTTTGCAAGGGGGCGCTATGCTAGAATGTCGGCCACTCTTGCATACCGTCTAAGGAATTCTCGACATGGCTGGACACAGCAAATGGGCCAATATCAAGCACAAAAAGGCCGCAACTGACGCCAAGCGCGGCAAGATCTGGACGCGCCTGATCAAGGAAATCACCGTCGCCGCGCGCATGGGCGGCAGCGACATCCCGTCCAATCCGCGCCTGCGCCTGGCAGTCGAGAAGGCGGCCGATGCGAATATGCCGAAAGATAACGTCACGCGCGCCATCCAGCGCGGTTCGGGCGAGCTCGAAGGCGTCAACTACGAAGAAGTGCGCTACGAAGGCTACGGCATCGGCGGCGCGGCAATCATCGTCGAGTGCCTGACCGACAACCGCGTACGCACGGTGGCTGAAGTGCGCCACGCGTTCAGCAAAAACGGCGGCAATATGGGCACCGAAGGTTCGGTCGCGTTCATGTTCCAGCACACGGGCCAGTTCCTGTTCGCGCCGGGCGTCGACGAAGACAAGCTGATGGAAGCGGCGCTCGAAGCCGGCGCCGACGATGTCGCGGCCGACGATGAAGGCGGCTTTGAAGTGCTGTGCGATCCGCACGCCTTCGCGTCGGTGAAAGAAGCGCTCGAAGCGGCCGGCTTCAAGGCCGAAGTGGCCGAAGTCATCATGAAACCCGCCACCGAAACGGTGTTTACGGGCGACGACGCGATCAAGATGCAGAAGCTGCTCGATGCACTGGAAAACCTGGACGACGTCCAGGAAGTGTTCACCAACGCCGTGATCGACGAATAACCTGGTAGGCAATATGAAAATTCTCGTAGTCGGCTCGGGCGGCCGCGAACACGCTCTGGCGTGGAAACTGGCCCAATCGGAACGCGTGCAAACGGTGTTCGTCGCTCCCGGCAACGGTGGCACCGAGCTCGACACGCGCCTGGTGACGGTCGACCTGCACGAGCCGCAGGCGCTGGCCGACTTCGTCGTGGCCGAGCACATCGCGCTGACGCTGGTGGGCCCGGAAGTACCGCTGGCCGCTGGCATCGTCAACCTGTTCCGCTCGCGCGGGCTGAAGATCTTCGGCCCTACCCGCGAAGCGGCGCAGCTCGAGAGCTCGAAGGATTTCGCCAAGTCGTTCATGCAGCGCCATGGCATCCCGACCGCGAAATACGAGACGTTCTCGGACGCCGCCGCGGCCCACGCCTACATCGATGCCAACGGCGCACCGATCGTCATCAAGGCCGACGGCCTGGCGGCCGGCAAGGGCGTCGTCGTGGCCATGACGCTGGAAGAAGCGCACGGCGCGGTTGACCACATGCTGGCCGATAACGCGTTTGGCGACGCTGGCGCGCGCATCGTCATCGAAGAATTCCTGGCCGGAGAAGAAGCCAGCTTCATCGTCATGTGCGATGGCAAGAACGTGCTGGCACTGGCCACGAGCCAGGACCACAAGCGCCTGAAGGACCACGACCAGGGCCCGAACACGGGCGGCATGGGCGCGTACTCGCCGGCGCCGATCGTCACGCCATCGATGCATGCGCGCGTGATGCGCGAAATCATCAACCCGACCATCCAGGGCATGGCGCGCGACGGCATCCCGTTCACGGGCTTCCTGTACGCCGGCCTGATGATCGATGCCGACGGCAATCCACGCACGCTCGAATTCAACTGCCGCATGGGCGACCCGGAAACCCAGCCGATCATGGCGCGCCTGAAAAGCGATTTTGCCACCGTGCTCGAACACGCCTGCAACGGCACGCTCGACACGGTCGAACTCGAATGGGACCGCCGCACCGCCGTGGGCGTGGTGATGGCTGCTGCCGGCTATCCCGACAGTCCACGCAAGGGTGACGTGATCGACGGCATCCCGCCGGAAGTACCCGAATGCGTCACCTTCCACGCCGGCACGCGCGTCGTGGGCGGCACGCTGCAGGCCAGTGGCGGCCGGGTGTTATGCGTCGTGGGTTTGGGCGACAGCGTCAAGATGGCGCAGAAGCGCGCCTACGAAACGGTCGAGAAGATCCACTTCAATGGCGCGCAGTACCGGCGCGACATCGGCTGGCGCGGCATTAAGTAAGCACCAGCCTCACAACGAGTGACCACCACGTGCGCAGGTGTACAATCTGCGCTCTTTTCATTTCCCGACCGCGATTGTTCCATGCCTTCCCTTCATAGCGCAGCCATCAAGGCCTGGTTGCTCGACCTCCAGGCGCGTATCGTCCAGGACCTCGAACAGATCGATGGCAAGCCGTTCCTGCGCGACGCATGGGAACGGCCCGAAGGCGGCGGCGGCATCTCGCGCCTGATCGAAGAAGGCAATGTGTTCGAGCGTGGCGGCGTGAACTTCTCGCACGTGATGGGCGCCGCACTGCCCCCGTCGGCCAGCGCCGTGCGCCCCGAACTGGCGGGCCGCGCCTGGGAAGCGATGGGCGTGTCGCTGGTGCTGCATCCGCGCAATCCGTATGCGCCGACGGTGCACATGAACGTGCGGTTTTTCGAAGCGACCGCGCCCGGCGAAGAGCCGGTCTGGTGGTTCGGCGGTGGCATGGACCTCACGCCGTACTACGGCGACGAGGCCGACGCGCGCCACTTCCACCAGAGCTGCCACGACGCGCTGGCGCCGTTCGGCCCGACGCTGCATCCGCGCTTCAAGACCTGGTGCGACGAGTATTTTTATCTGAAGCACCGCAAGGAAGCGCGCGGCGTGGGCGGCATCTTTTTCGATGACCTGAACGAACTGGGTTTCGAGCAGTCGTGCGCGCTGATGCAAAGCGTCGGCAACAGCTTCACCACCGCCTACCTGCCGATCCTGTCACGCCACAAGGACCGGCCGTACGGCGAGCGCGAGCGCGATTTCCAGGCCTACCGGCGTGGCCGCTATGTCGAGTTCAACCTGGTGTGGGACCGTGGCACGCTGTTCGGCCTGCAGTCGGGCGGGCGCACCGAGGCGATCCTGATGTCGATGCCGCCGATCGTGAAGTGGCGCTACGATTGGCACCCCGAGCCGGGCAGCCCGGAAGCGCGCCTGGCGACCGACTTTTTGCCGCACCGGGACTGGCTCGCGCCGTGACGGCCTGCATCGCCGTGCTGGGCGGCAGCTTTGATCCGGTACACCTGGGCCACGTCGCGCTGGGCCAATTGTTTTGCGGCTTGCTGCAGGCGGACGAATTGCGCATCCTGCCGGCCGGTCGCCCCTGGCAAAAGAATGGCATGGAAGCCGGTGACGCGCATCGCATTGCGATGCTCGAACTGGCCTTCAGGCCACTGAACAACGAGCAGTTGCACGTCGTGTTCGACCTGCAGGAAATCGAACGCACGACGCCAACTTACACGGTCGAGACCCTGCGCGCGCTGCGCCGGGAACTCGGCCCGCAGGCATCGATCGTATTCCTGATGGGGGCTGATCAGCTGCGCAATCTGGATACCTGGAATGAATGGCGCGAACTGTTCGCGCTGGCCAACCTGGGCGTGGCCACGCGCCCTGGGTACGACCTGGCGCAGGAAACTTTGCCGCCACCGGTGGCACAAGAATTGTCGACGCGCCTTGCGACGCCCGACACCGTGCGCGCAAGCAGCCACGGAAAAGTTTGCCTCGCACCGACGCTGGATGTCGACATTTCGTCAAGCCGCATTCGTGCGGCCTTGCACGCGGGCCAGGAAGCGGACGCAAACGCGCTCGCGATGGCGCAAGTGCTAGACTATATTCAACAACATAACCTGTACAAAAACTAATGGATCTCAAGAAACTGCAAACCCTCGTCGTTGACGCCCTGGAAGATGTCAAGGGCCAGGACATCGTCATGTTCGACACGACGCACCTGACCAGTCTGTTCGACCGCATTGCCGTCGTCTCAGGCACCTCGAATCGCCAGACCAAGTCGCTGGCCGCATCGGTGCGCGACAAGGTCAAGGCTGCCGGCGGCGACGTCATCGGCATGGAAGGCGAGGACACCGGTGAATGGGTGCTGGTCGACCTGGGCGACATCATCGTCCACATCATGCAGCCGGCCATTCGCCAGTACTATCGCCTCGAAGAAATCTGGGGCGAAAAGCCGGTCAAGCTGGGCGCCGCCAAGCGCAAGTCGACAGCCGAAGGCGCTGAAGCCGACGAAGCCAAGCCAAAGTCGAAACACCTTGCCGCCAACCAGGACAAGGTCGAGGCCAAGCCGGTCAACGAACGTAAACCTGCCGCCAAGCGCGCTGCCACGGTCGCCAAGACCATCGCTGCCGAAGGTCCTGCTGCGGCCAAGAAGCCGGCTGCCAAGAAGGTTGCTGCCAAGGCCGTCCCAACCGGCAAGACCGTGAAGGTCAACCCGAGCAAGACCGAGACCGCCGCGGTCGAAGCGACCAAGGCCAAGCCGCCAAAGCGCGCCGTGAAAGCTGCCGCGCCGAAAGAAGCGCCAGCGGTCGAAGCGCCGGCCAAGAAAGTGATCCGTCGTATCAAGAAGGATGCCGAGTAAGCCTTCATGCAATTGATCATTGCCGCGGTCGGTCACAAGATGCCGGCCTGGATCGAGTCGGGTTTCACCGAGTACACGAAGCGCATGCCACCCGAGCTGCGCATCGTGCTCAAGGAAATCAAGCCGGTCGAACGGTCGGGCAGCAAGACCGCTGCCACGGCGATGGCGCTCGAACGCGAGCGCATCGAAGCGGTCTTGCCCAAGGGCGTACGCATCATCGCGCTCGACGAGCGCGGCCGTGACCTGACGAGCGTCGGCCTGTCGCAGCAGCTGGAAACCTGGCAACGTGACGGGCGCGACACCGCATTCCTGATCGGTGGCGCCGATGGCCTCGACCCTGAGCTCAAGGCGCGTGCCGAGGGCCTGATCCGTATTTCCAGTATGACGCTGCCGCACGGTATGGTGCGGGTCATGCTGGCCGAGCAGCTATATCGCGCCTGGTCGATCACCCAGAATCACCCTTATCACCGGGTCTGAATTTTGCTTTTGCAGTAATTCTTTACCTGCCCGACAGCCCTGCCTGATCGTCCGAATCGATGAGAAACAACCAGAACAAGATCTACCTCGCTTCGAAAAGCCCGCGCCGACGCGAATTGCTGCGCCAGATTGGCGTTGACTTCGAGCTGATGCTGCTGCGCAGTGATCCGGCCCGCGCGGTCGACGTGAGCGAAGACGTGCTGTCGGACGAAGACGTGCACCATTACGTGGCGCGCGTTGCCAAGGAAAAAGGCGCGTTTGCCTTCAACCTGCTGCTGCAACGGCGCCAGCCGCTGCGCCCGGTACTGACGGCCGATACGACCGTCACGATCGATGGCGAAATTCTCGGCAAGCCAGCCGATAACCGAGAGGCGATCGCCATGCTCGAGCGCCTGTCGGGTCGCACGCACCAGGTGCTGACCTCGGTCGCCGTGCACGCCGAACGCGTGGCCGAGCAAGTCACGCAAGTATCGAACGTGCGCTTTGCCAAACTCACGCCGGAACAGATCCGCGCCTATTGCGCCACGCCCGAGCCGTACGACAAGGCCGGCGGCTACGGCATCCAGGGCCCGGCGGCGCTGTTCATCGAGCACATCGAAGGCAGCCACTCCGGCATCATGGGCCTGCCCCTGTTCGAGACCGCCAGTTTGCTGCGCAAGGCGGGCCTGACGGTCTGAATTGATCGCCTTCCCGCCCCGGCGATGCCCCGTGAGCGTGTATCATGATCACCCTGAACAATACGTGCGGCAGGGTCCATGAACGAAGATATTCTCATCAACATCACGCCGCAGGAAACACGCGTCGCGCTGGTACTGCAAGGCGCGGTGCAGGAACTGCACATCGAGCGCACGCTCACGCGTGGGTTGGCGGGGAATGTCTATCTGGGCAAGGTCGTGCGCGTGCTGCCTGGCATGCAGTCGGCCTTTATCGACATCGGCCTGGAGCGCGCCGCATTCCTGCACGTGGCCGACATCTGGGAAGCGCGCAGCCATGACGGCGCCAACGTTCCCCCAACTGCCATCGAAAAACTGCTGTTCGACGGCCAGGTACTGACCGTCCAGGTCATCAAGGACCCGATCGGCACCAAGGGTGCGCGCCTGTCGACCCAGATCTCGATTGCCGGGCGCATGCTGGTGTACCTGCCGCAAGACCAGCACATCGGCATCTCGCAAAAAATCGAAAAGGAAAGCGAGCGCGAACGCCTGCGCACGCGCCTGCAAAGCATGCTGCCGCCCGACGAAAAAGGCGGCTACATCGTGCGTACGATGGCCGAAGAAGCACCGGACGACGATCTGGCCGCCGACGTCGATTACCTGCGCAAGACCTGGGGCGCCATCGTCCAGGGCGCCCGCACCCGCCCGCCGACCACCCTGCTCTACCAGGACCTGTCGCTGGCCCAGCGCGTGCTGCGCGACTTCGTACACGACGAAACCGCCACCATCCAGGTCGACTCGCGCGAGAACTACCTGAAACTCGTCGAATTCGCGCAGGTCTACACGCCGAGCGTACTGTCGCGCATGGCGCACTACACGGGCGAGCGCCCGCTGTTCGACCTGTACGGCGTCGAAGAAGAAATCCTGCGTGCACTTGGGCGCCGCGTCGACCTGAAATCCGGCGGCTACCTGATCGTCGACCAGACCGAGGCAATGACGACCATCGACGTCAACACGGGCGGCTACGTTGGCGGACGCAATTTCGCCGACACGATCTTCAAAACGAATCTGGAATCGGCGCACGCCATCGCCCGCCAGCTGCGCCTGCGCAACCTGGGCGGCATCATCATCCTCGACTTCATCGACATGGAGAACAACGAGCACCGCAACCAGGTGCTCGCCGAGCTGAAGAAAACCCTGGCACGCGACCGCACCAAGGTCTCCGTGAGTAACTTCTCGGCGCTGGGCCTGGTGGAAATGACGCGCAAGCGCACGCGCGAATCATTGGCCCACATCCTCTGCGAGCCTTGCCCGGCCTGCTCCGGCAAGGGCCAGGTGAAAACCAGCCGCACGATCTGCTACGAGATCCTGCGCGAACTGCTGCGCGAAGCCAAGCAGTTCAACCCGCGCGAGTTCCGCATCGTCGCCTCGCAAGAGGTGATCGATTTGTTCCTGGAAGAAGAATCGCAACACCTGGCCATGCTGGGGGACTTCATCGGCAAGCGCATTTCGCTGCAGGTCGAGAAGGGGTATCACCAGGAACAGTACGATGTGATTCTGATGTGAAGTGTCTATTCACTACGTAGCTACTTTTCTCTTACTGAATTTAGCTGGTAATGGCGGGCGATGCTAAGTCGTACGGGGAATAAACCTCAGGTATATTTTCTAACTAGAAGTGCAGGGACATGCGAATTAAGACAAAACGCGTTGTTCACACATCCAATTAAAGACATTATCTGATCTTCAATTTCATAATATTCTATTCTCGGTTGCAACGAAAAATTTATACCTATCATTTCAAGATGCCCTTTAATCGTGACTTGATGTGGTTTATAGCGAAACGATTCTCCCGTCGCAGTGTTAGCTAACTGATTAGACTCGTTAACTCGAAAATTTAGCCCTTGAACAAAATCTTTATATCCCACTGAAACATTCATTACACCAGATTTTGATTCTGGGAATATAGTGTTATACCATTTAAAGACATCAATGCTACTGGCGTGGAGGCGCCCTCGCTTCGCTATTTCGTTGTTCATGTAACTTTGAAACGTAGAAAAATGAGAAATGTGATTTGCTAGCGCTGAGTTGCTCACGGCGCTAAAATAGCTGAGAAGGGCAACCACGATACCACCTACTGTGGCAACAGTTATTAACAGATCTGAAGCTGCTTTACCTATACTCAACGCAGGTTCTAGAAGCGTAAAAACTTCCTTAAAACACTCAGACGTAAAGCATGCAGTGCGTTCGAAAAGGCCACTAGTTAAAAAAGAACTGGTAATGGCCAATAAACAAAGTCCATATCCTAAAAAAGCCATCACCCCGAGTACGTACAAAAGAAAAATCGGCTTTTTATTCATAGCGAGCCTTGATTGGCTTTAACCGTAGTCTCAACATATCAGTAATTCCTGGGAATGAACGCTTCAAAATATTAAGCCGCTCATGAGCAAGGTAAAATCGTTTTGCGTACCAATAAGTGTGTCTTTTTAAGGAAAAGTCCGCCTCTAATTTTTCGACTATTTTTATAGCTCGCTGCACGTCCTTTTGAGATGGGAGCGGCATAATTTGGTGAAGTCTATGAACTAACCCGCCATGCTGCTTATGACCAACTCGACTGAGCTTATTCACCCGTCCCATACACCGATTGAAATCACGTCGATACGCGTGGGATGTCCGGTAGTTCGGCTCTCTAGCCATCATCTCAATGCTGTGGACTGCAGCCCTAATTCTGCTCACCTCTTCACCTGGCAAGCGGGGTTCCTTGAACCCGACCCGAAGGCCATGTACAGCAAGTGGCAAAGTTGAGCTAAACTGGACTTTAGTTTTTGACGTATTAACCGGAAGATCTTTGCTGAATAACATATCTTCGACAATTTTTTTGGCATAATCGAAGTTATATTCCGAATTTTTAGAGGACACATTTATATCATCTACAAGTCTCGTGTATCGAAGACCTTTCCTTGCTAACCTTTCAACCACACGGCCTTCAACATCGTATAGAGCTAATCCAGCGATATAGCTAGAAGTTAATGCCCCTTGTATCAGCGCATCGTTGTGGCAGCAAATGTCAGCCAGAACTTCAGAAACGATTTCACTACATTTAAGAAGATCTCGAAAAATTTGAAGAACGTGAGATATGTGAACGTTGTCGAAAAAGTTGGCAATATCTATAGTAAGAATGCTTTTAGACTCACAATGCACGCGCGCGCATGCAATGTAATCTTTTGCATGTATTCCATCATCAAATTGCTGGTTTGGGATACTTCCGAAGATATGGTCCGGCCAACTTAGGAAGCTTTGATTGGAGAGAAGCCGATTATTAATTCGACGTTGAATGCGGCGTAAGCGAAAATGCGGATTGTGCACAAACCGCAGACTTCCATCTTTCTTCGGGATCGGCCTGCTTGAATATCTAAGAATATCTGGAAGTAAAATTACTTCGCGAAGTTCATCCTCAGTTATGCTTAAAGCATTACAAAGTTGATCTATTGTTGCAATAGATCCTACGGCTGTTTTTTTGGGGAAAAGCTGTGGGACTCGAACCATAATTAATATAGGGCTGGCCAGCTCATTCAATAGAGCGCAGAGAAAGACGTAGCCTTCATCGAAATTTCGCTGGACACTGCCATCTTCCTCATGGCCAAGCCTATCGTCCATCTCTCCTCGGGGTCGGAGGAGACGGAGAGTGCCTGCCTCCCCACTAGCCCTGATCGCAATGCTTACAGGACGCTTGTTACCAAGCCTAACCAGCGAAATTATTGATCTTCGATTGCGGCGAATGAGCGGTGCGCTCACGCCATCTAATTATGTCTCTGTCGTTCCTAGAAAGCAACACACAACTCCAGTGGTATCCCATTTACAACAGGATGTAGGTAAATGGCTAAAATTTACCTATAGAGGGCTCGTGATTTTTCGTTAACGACACGACTGCCTAATGAGATCACTATATGCACAGTGACAGGCATGAAAGGCGCCCATGTTGGAGAGACTCAGGTCAACGTCAGATGTCGATAACGTGGCGCAGTTCCCACAAACAAGGTGTTTAACTGACGCATTCATCATTGATGCCACATCAACGTAACCTCGCACGCTGGCTTGCAGTCTGGGCCACCCTGAACCTGGCCCCGCCCACCGGTTTGTGCGAGCAATTGCTGCGCGCGTGGGACGAGCCCCAGCGCCATTACCACACCCAGCAACACCTCACCGAATGCCTGACACTGTTCGACACGCTGTGCGCGCATGCCGAACAGCCTGCCGATATCGAGCTGGCCGTGTGGTTCCACGACGCCATCTACGACGTGCACGGCCACGATAACGAAGCACGCTCGGCGCACTGGGCGGTGCAGGCCCTGGCGACCGGCGGCGTCGATGCGGCCCGCTGCCAGCGCGTGCATGACCTGATCATGGTCACCTGCCACACCGCCCTGCCCGCCTCGCCGGATCAGGCTTTGCTGGTCGACATCGACCTGGCCATTCTGGGCGCACCTGCTGCGCGCTTTGCCGAGTACACGCGCCAGATCGACGCCGAATACGCGTGGGTGCCGCCAGAGATGTACGCCGTCAAGCGTCGCTCCGTGCTGCAGGGCTTTCTCGACCGCGAACAGATCTACACGACGCCCGCCGTCGCGCAGCGCCTTGAGCAGCGGGCCAGAAACAATCTGGCCGAGGCCATTTCGTCGCTCTGAACAACGATCCATCAACAGGCAGCATGCTTGATCCAGATCGATTGCAGCCCGCTTGACGAACGCGCCTGCAAACCTATTGCGAACCAATCCATCCAAGCTGCATGGTGCGCCATTGCTGCTACCTGCTAACAGGCATGCACCCAACATGCGCGCGTGATTTTGCGTGCGTTCCCATCGGTTCCGCTTGACTTGCGTCAGCAAAATACTTAGCGTCTCACAACAGGCAGCAGGAAACTCATCCCTTTTTCGCGCGTGAACCACAGGTGATTGCCATGCGAACCCGACTCCGCAATCGTCACAGCAAAGCACCTGACCAATTGCGCGATGCATTGGCGCCGTCGCGCTATGCCGATGTGGTTGCCGACGACGGACTCGAAGCGTCCATGCGACAGTTGACCGAAGGGCAAATGCTCGTCAACCAGGCGCTGGTCGAAAAGATCATCGCCTGCCAACATTCCGAAGCCTCGTTACGCGCATCCGAGCAGCAACTGCACTCGTTACTGGCCCACCAGCGCGCCAGCAGCGAGGCCGAGCGCAAGCGGATCTCGCGCGAGATCCACGATTGCCTTGGCCAGAACCTGCTGGCCTTGCGGCTCGACATTGTCACCCTGCACCGGCAAACGAACGACCACCATGGCCACCTGCACGATTGGGTAAGCGCGGCGCTGGGCAACGTCGACGAGACGCTGCGCACCGTCAAGCACCTGCTGAGCGAGTTACGGCCTGCCGGCCTTGAGCTGGGCGTCGTGGCCACGCTGGAAATCGAAGCGCGCAAGTTCACGCGCGCGAACGGCATTGCGTGTGACGTGCAGGCTGACGGGCATCTTGACGATCTGCAGATCGACGAAGACATCCTGATAAGTTTATCCCGCGTGCTGCGCGAGTCGCTCGACAATGTGTATCGCCATTCGCTTGCCAGCCGTGTTCAGCTGCATCTGACCAGCGCGAACGGCATGCTTGAACTGCGCATCAGCGACAACGGCGTCGGGTTCAACCCGCAGGCGCTACGCAAGTCGAGCAGCTTTGGCCTGGCGACGCAGCAGGAACAAGTCGCCGCCCATGGTGGCACCTTGACCATCGACAGTGCCCAGGCACAAGGCGCGTGCCTTGTCGTGCGCCTGCCATTGGTGACGACGCAGACGAGCACAAAGGGCGTCGATCGGCTGACCTAGTGGCCTGCCGACACCCTTATTGCGATGCTGCACTGCTGGCCTGATATGCATCAATGCCGCACGAATATCTTGTTTATTACCGAGCAAGTCGTCGATTGAAAATCCTGATCGATATCATAGGAATAATTGAATATTGATCCTGCTGTGTGTGTGTGAACTCACAGTGGAGGGGCAACGTGCTGGGCTATGTTATTGGGAGTTTAATTATCCCTACAACAAACGAGGAACAGCATGCCAACATCCAAGCACCCCAGCTCCTTCGATGGCGCCGGTTCGGTCCTGAGCACGGTGGCCGGTCCATCCGGTGCCAAGCCGCCCCAGAGCCTGGGCGTCAGCAACCCGATCGCGGATCGTTTGCTCGATAAAATCCCTGCAGAGCAAGAGCTTGCAGCGGCACGTCCATTCAATGCCAACAAGGCCAGCGAGTATGGCGATGCGTCGCGTACGCCGGCAGTTGGCGAAACCTTCAAGCCGTCGACCCACGCCGCCACCGGCAGCACGACGACCGAAATCATCGCCAATGACAAGGTTGGCGATGGCAATCCACCACAAGGCGAAAACGCCACCGTCGATCCACTCGACCGCGTGCGCGTCGACCCGGCCGACCGTCACCTGACCACGAACCAGGGTGTCCCGGTTTCGGACAACCAGCATTCGTTGAAGGCCGGCCTGCGTGGTCCGACCCTGCTCGAAGACTTCGTGCTGCGCGAAAAGATCAGCCATTTCGACCATGAGCGCATCCCTGAGCGCGTCGTGCACGCACGCGGCTCGGCTGCGCACGGCTATTTCGAGTCCTACGACAACTTCAGCGCACTGACCCGCGCGATCCCGTTTGCCAAGAAGGGCAAGCGCACGCCAGTGTTCCTGCGCTTCTCGACCGTGGCCGGCGAACGTGGTTCGACCGACACCGCACGTGACGTGCGTGGTTTTGCGGTCAAGTTCTACACCGAAGAAGGCAACTGGGATCTGGTGGGTAACAACATGCCCGTGTTCTTCATCCAGGACGCGATGAAGTTCCCTGACCTGGTGCACGCAGCCAAGCCTGAACCGCATCACGCGATGCCACAGGCGGCCACTGCCCACGACACGTTCTGGGATTTCGCCTCGCTGTCGCCGGAAATCGCGCACATGCTGATGTGGACGATGTCGGACCGCGCCATTCCGCGTAGCTACCGCACGATGCAGGGCTTCGGCGTGCACACGTTCCGCCTGATCAATGCACAGGGCGAAGCGCGTTTCGTGAAATTCCACTGGACGCCGATGCAGGGTACGCACTCGCTGGTGTGGGACGAAGCGGTGCGCATCTCGGGCGCCGATTCCGACTTCCACCGCCGCGACCTCTGGGAAGCCATCGAAGCCGGCAATTTCCCTGAATGGGAACTGGGCCTGCAGATCTTTACCGAAGAGCAGGCTGCCAGCTTCGCCTTCGACGTACTCGATCCGACCAAGCTGATCCCGGAAGAACTGGTGCCGCTGACCCCGGTCGGCAAGATGGTGCTGGACCGCAATCCGGACAACTTCTTTGCCGAAACCGAGCAAGTCGCATTCTGCACCTCGCACGTCGTGCCGGGCATCGACTTCTCGAACGACCCGCTGCTGCAAGGTCGTAACTTCTCGTACCAGGATACCCAGCTGACCCGTCTGGGCGGCCCGAACTTCCACGAGATCCCGATCAACTCGCCGATCGTTCAGATCCAGAACAACCAGCGCGACGGTTTCCATCGCCAGGCCATCAACCGCGGCCGCGTGAACTACGAACCGAATTCGCTGGGCGGCGGTGTGCCATATCAGGCTGGTCCTGCAGGCTTCACCAGCTTCCCGGAGACGATCGCAGCGGACAAAGTGCGCGGCAACCCTGAACTGTTTGCTGACCACTACTCGCAGGCACGCCTGTTCTGGCAGAGCCAGAGCACGCCAGAGCAGAACCACATCGTCAATGCATTCCGTTTCGAGCTGACCCGCGTGCAAACGCCGGCCGTGCGCGAGCGTGTGCTGGCGCTGCTGGCGAATGTCGATGACGTGCTGGTGTCCCGCGTGGCCGAAGGTCTGGGCATGGATGTGCCAGCACCGCTGCCACTGGCAACGGATGCGCCGATTCCAACCTATCCGCCATCGCCAGCGCTGTCGCTGATGAGCCGTCCGGGTGTCACCGGCATCAAGGGCCGTCGCGTCGCGGTGCTGATCGCGTCGGGCGTCGATGACAAGGCAGTCAAGAGCCAGTACGGCAGCCTGCTCAAGGATGGCGCCGTGCCACGCATGGTCGGTAACATGCTGGGCAAGGTCAAGGCGCTCGACGGCGACCCGATCGACGTCGAGATCTCGGTCGAAGCTGGCCCATCGGTCATGTACGACGCAGTGATCGTGCCGGACGGCGACCAGGCTGTCGCAACCCTGGCCAAGAACGCACAGGTGCTGGAATTCCTGCGCGAGCAATACCGTCACGGCAAGCCGATCCTTGTGTTCGGCGCCGGTTCGGACCTGCTGACCAAGGCCATGATCCCGACCACGCTGCCGGACGGTTCGGACGATCCGGGCCTGATCATGGGCGATGCTGCCAATGCCGATGCGGCCGTGGCAGCGTTCAAGACGGCGCTTGCCGGCTTCCGCGTGTTTGCCCGCGAAACCGATCCACCATCGGTATAAGTCAGTCCAGCCCATCTGCCCTCACGACGGGGGCAGATGGGCCTGATGACAGCACAGCAAGAAAAAAGACACCAATCGGTGTCTTTTTTTTATTAACTTTTCATAAATGCTCTATTTACTGGAACGAATTATTCGCGTAACCTGTTGGTTGTTATTTTGTTACCAAGTGGTATGTACGCCCCGTGGCTGCACTTGGATGACCGACCCAACACCATGTAACCGAAAGGCATTTGATGACACTTGGCCATGCAACCGGTGACCGCATCGCGTTTTTGCGAATTGTCATGATTTTCGGTGTCATCATGTTGCACACGCCGGCCTATGTACCGATGTCTGCCATCGGCGATGGCGTATTTGACCTGATCAAGGCCTTTTTCCAGCTTGCCGTGTTCCGCGCCAGCGTGCCGGTCCTGACAGTCATCTCGGGTTATCTGCTGTTCAGATCCCGCATCGACCAGGAACCGGTACGTTGCCTGACCAAAAAGGCGCGCACGATCCTGATTCCCTTCCTGTGCTTTAACCTGCCACTGGCGCCCGTGGCGCTGGGCGCCGAGATGTTTGGTGGCATGCACTTGTCGGCCAACTTGTGGCCGTTCGATGCAACAGGCTGGTTGAATGCAGCGTTCGGCCTGACTGACTCGCCCATCAATTACCCACTGAATTTTCTGCGCGACCTGATCGTGCTGATCCTGCTGGCGCCCGTATTTGGCTGGTTGATGCGCAAGGCCGCCTGGGCCGGACTGGTGCTCGTATCGGTCGTCTTCATGGGCGATTTCGACGGGCATCTGCTGCAGCGCAATCTGATGGCGGTACAGTTCTACGTTGGCGGCATGGCAGCAGTGCGGGCGTGGGACTTGCGCTGCCTCGATCGCCACGCTGGCATCCTGTTCGTCACCTTCCTGCTCGCCTGTCTCGCCACCCTGCATTTCCGGATGGAAGACACGACGTACCTGCGCCTGGCTGCGCCATTCCTTCTCTGGCCCGCAACCGCCTGGGCGGCCAGTACGCGGTTTGGCGTGTGGCTGGTGGGCATGAGCAAATACAGCTTTTTCCTGTTCCTGGGCCATGCACCGATCTTGATGCTGACCTGGATCCTGTATTGCCGGTACGGCAGCGCCATTCCCTATCCGGTCTACTGGGTGATGGCGCCGCTGATCGTGAGCGCCATCCTGGTGGCCGTGTATCAGCTTGCGATCGGAACGATGCCGCGCATCTTCAAGGCCATGATCGGTGCCAGCAATAGCGCCAGGCCGGCGGCAGTACGGGCTGAGCAGCGCCGTGGGAGCCTGGCACAGCCTGCCGCCCTGAAGGTCTGATCCGTGGAATTGGGTGAGTTTCCTGCAGGGCAACGATCGCTATAATCGCCCTGTACCCTTACCCACTTTCAGGAAAGCCTCCCCATGTTCTGTTCTCACTGCGGCGCCCCGATGGCACCGGATGCTGCTGCGTGCGCTGTTTGCGGCAAGGCGGCGACGGTCAATGCATCCCCCTCCGTCAACCTCGACAAAGCATCGCTGTACAGCGCCGACGATGGTGGCATTCCCGACGGTGTGAAAGGCTGGAGCTGGGGCGCATTCTTCCTGAACTGGATCTGGGCCATCGGCAATCGCAGCTGGATCGGCCTCTTGGCGCTGGTGCCGTACGTGGGCTGGATCATGGCGTTCTGGCTGGGATTCAAGGGCCGCGAAATGGCCTGGAAAAACAAGCAGTGGGACAGCCTCGAGCATTTCAACCGCGTCCAGCGCAAGTGGTCGCAATGGGGTGTCGGCATCACGGTGGGCGCAGCGATCATCGGTATCCTTGCGGCCATTGCCGCCCCTGCATATCAGGACTACACGACACGCGAGCACGAGGCACAGCGCGCCGCCGAGCAGGCAGCGAATGCCGCGCCGCTCGCCGGCGGTAGCATCCTGGACAGCAATGCCGACAACCTGCCGACGTCACTGCGCACGGTGGCCGGGCAGCTGGAACGCAAGACCGGCGCCGATGGCACTGGCGCGCTGCTGCTCGATGGCCAGGCCCTGTTCACGGGCGAGGATGCACGCTGGCAGTTCCCGCTGCGCAGCTTCACGCTGGCGGGCGGCAAGGAAGCGATCCTGATCGCCAGCAGCGGTGGCCGCGGCAACAGTTGCGAGACGCTGTTCTACTTTTTGCTGGCCGACGCATCCGGCGTCACGCCCACGCCGCTGTTCGGCACCTGCGCCGCGCAAGGCAGCATCGCGCAGCGTGGCGATACCATCACCATCAAGCTGCCGGACGTGAACCGCGCATCGACGATCGTGCTCCAGAACGGTGTCGTGCGCGCCGATGGCCAGGTCGTGAGCCTGACCGGCATGAACGATCCATCGCGCTAGTTGCGCCGCTTCTTCCAGCTGTAATCGGCGCCCGTGACGTCCACGCCGGGATGGCCCACCACGTCCGGATGCTCCGAGCACATGGTGATGAAGCGGATGCCTTCGCCATCGCGCTGGCGCTTGCGCAGCGCCTCCATGAAGCTCATCGCCGGTACCATCTCGGTCGTGTCGAAGCTCTGCGCATGTGGGTGGGTGGCCGCGCCATCCACGATTGTCCAGTACACCATGTACATTGATTTCTCCTGCATTGTGAGTCAGCACATTGTCGCCTGAAATAGTTCTCATCAGCAGAATGGGCACGCTACCCAAAAAAACCCCGTCAGAAAGTAGGACTGGTCCGAAATCTGCCCGCTATGTGAACCACTTAACATAGTGAGTACCGTGCGACCGTTAGTCTGTTGTCATGTTCACTATGCAGGTAAGCTTTCATGACTCTTCGCACCGATTCCCAGCCCGACCTCGCCCTGTGGGGCGGGCTCGAATGCACGGTTAACCGCGTTCGCGACGACTACTTCAGCCAGATGGACCGCAACGGCCACGCTGGCCGCCTGCAAGATATTGAACGCTTCGCATCGCTTGGCATCCAGGCGATCCGCTACCCAGTACTGTGGGAGCGCACGGCGCCCGACGGCATCGACAAGGCCGACTGGTCATGGGCCGACGAGCGCCTACCGGCGCTGCGCGACCTGGGTGTCAATCCGATCGTGGGCCTGATCCACCACGGCAGCGGCCCCCGTCACACGAGCCTCATCGATCCCGCCTTCCCCGACCAGCTGGCCGAATATGCCGGCGCCGTGGCCGCCCGCTATCCGTGGGTCGAGCATTACACGCCCGTCAACGAGATCTGCACCACCGCACGCTTCTCGGGCCTGGCCGGTGTCTGGTACCCGCATGGCGGCGACGAAGCCACGTTCATCCGCGCGCTGCTGATCCAGTGCCGCGCGACGGTGCTGTCGATGCGCGCGATCCGCGCCGTCAATCCACATGCAAAACTGGTCCAGACCGACGATCTGTCCAAGACCTACGGCACGCCCGAGATGCAGGACATCGCGAACTACTTCAACGAGCGCCGCTGGCTCGCCTGGGATCTTCTATGCGGGATGGTCGACACGGGCCACAAGCTGTGGGACTACCTGCTCGACTCGGGCGCCACGGCTGACGAATTGCGCTGGTTCCGTGACAACCCGTGCCCGCCCGATGTGATCGGCGTGAACTACTACGTCACCAGCGAGCGCTGGCTTGACCATCGTCCCGAACGCTATCCCGAAAGCCACCGTCACACCTACCGGGGCGTGGCGCACGCCGACATCGAGGCGCCGCGCGCGCTGGCCACGCCCACGCCCGGCATCGCCCCGCTGTTGATGGAAACCTGGGAACGTTACGGCATCCCGATCGCGATCACCGAAGCGCACATCGATGCCAACCGCGAAGACCAGCTGCGCTGGCTCGTCGAAATCTGGAATGCTGCGCACAAGGCGCGCCAGCAGGGCGCCGACATCCGCGCCGTCACGGTCTGGGCGCTGCTGGGTTCGTTCGACTGGAACAGCCTGGTGACCGCCTGCCACGGCTACTACGAACCAGGCCCGTTCGACGTGCGCTCGCCCACGCCCCGCCCTACCGCGCTCGCAACCCTGATGCGCGAACTGGCCAGCAAGCGTGCGCTGTCCAATCCCGTCTTGCAGGGCGAAGGCTGGTGGCGCCGGCCGGGCCGCTTCTGGTGCAAACCCGTGGCCACCCGCACGGCGGTGGCCGATATTGCCGTGCGCAGCCAGTTCAAGTCGGCGCCCGTGCAGCCGATCCTGATCACGGGCGCAACCGGCACACTGGGCGCAGCGTTCAAGCGCATCTGCGAAGCGCGCAACCTGGCCTGCCACGCGCTCACGCGGCAAGAGATGGACATCACCGACCCGGCCTCGGTCGACGCGGCGATCGTGCGTTTCAAGCCGTGGGCGATCATCAATGCGGGCGGCTTCGTGCGGATTGATGAAGCCGAGACCGACAGCGAGCGCTGCATGCGCGAAAACACGCTGGGTCCGACCGTGCTGGCGCTTGCATGCATGCGCCATGCGCTGCGCTTCATGACGTTCTCGAGCGACCTGGTATTCGACGGCGCCAAGGGCGCGCCGTATGTCGAATCCGATGCGACCAATCCGCTGGGCGTCTACGGACGCAGCAAGCTCGATGCCGAAACCCGCGTGCTGGACGCCGATCCGCAGGCGCTCGTGATCCGCACCAGCGCGTTTTTCGGGCCATGGGACCGGCACAACTTCGTGACCCAGGCGCTGGGCGCGCTGGCCAATGGCGAGCCGTTCCAGGCTGCGGGCGACATGATCGTCTCGCCGACCTATGTGCCGGATCTGGTGAAGGTCGCGCTCGACCTCATGATCGACCGCGAGCGCGGCATCTGGCACCTGACCAATGGCGACGCGGTGAGCTGGGCCGAGCTGGCGCGGCGCGCCTGCGCGGCAGCGGGGATGTCAGCGGACGGCTTGCAGGAGGTTGCGGCTGACGCTCTGGAGTATCCCGCGCAGCGCCCGGCATTCAGTGCGCTGGGCAGCGAACGTGCGCTGCTGTTGCCGTCGCTGGACGATGCGTTGCAGCGCTATGCGCATGCGGTGCAGGAAGCGGCCGGCGGCGCGGGGATCCGGCAGGCGGGGGAAGCGGCGCATTACGCGCGTTGATGGCCGCCGTTGTTGGACCGTCGTACCCGCGGAGGCGGGTACCCAAGTGGCAGGCGTTGCCACTGGCACCGACACGTCGCGGCAGCGCCAGGGCCTTGGGTTCCCGCCTTCGCGGGAACGACGTGTGCGCGTTGATGGCCGCCGTTGTTGGACCGTCGCACCCGCGGAGGCGGGTACCCAAGTGTCACGCGCTGCCACTGGCACCGACACGTCGCGGCAGCGCCAGGGCCTTGGGTTCCCGCCTTCGCGGGAACGACGTGTTTGCGTCGCAGGCTAGATTGCCTGTTTCTTCTCGGCCGTGAACTGCAGATAGTACAGATTCGCGTACATGCCCTTCATGGCCAGCAGTTCGTCGTGCGTGCCCTGCTCCACGATGCGCCCGGCTTCCATCACCACAATCCGGTCGGCCCGCTCGATCGTCGACAGGCGGTGCGCAATCACGATCGTCGTGCGCCCTGCCATCAGCGTGTCGAGCGCTGACTGCACCGCGCGTTCGCTCTCGTTATCGAGCGCCGACGTGGCTTCATCGAGGATCAAGAGCGGCGCATCCTTGTAGATCGCGCGCGCGATCGCCACGCGCTGGCGCTGGCCGCCCGACAGGCGCGAACCGTTTTCGCCGATACGCGTGTCGATGCCCTCCGGCAGGCGCGCCACGACGTCCGTCAGGTGCGCCGCGCGGATCGCGCCGGCCAGGCGCTCGTGGTCGATGTGCTCGGCGCCGTAGGCGATGTTGGCCGCCAGCGTGTCGTCGAACAGCACGACGTTCTGGCTCACCATCGCCAGTTGGCTGCGCAGCGACGCGAGCTTGATGTCGGTGTACGGCACGCCGTCGAGCAGCACACGCCCGCCTTGCGGATCGTAAAAGCGCGTGACCAGGTTCACGAAGGTCGACTTGCCGCCGCCCGAAACCCCTACCAGCGCCACGGTCTGCCCCGGCATCACCTCGAGCGAGACATTGTCGAGCGCCGGACCGGCCGCATTCGGGTACTGGAACGCGACCCGTTCGAACACCAGGTGGCCATTGGCGCGGCCCAGTTCACGGCTGCCGGTATCGACTTCCGGCTCGGCGTCGATGATGCCGAATACCGTCTCGGCGGCCGACATCCCGCGCTGCATTGGACCGTTCACTTCAGCCAGCGATTTCAGTGGCGTGAGCAGCATCAGCATCATGGTGACGAACTGGGTGAATTCGCCCACCGTCATGTCGGCCTGCATCGCCAGCACGACCACCAGCGA
The DNA here is from genome assembly GCA_014841835.1 of Oxalobacteraceae sp. CFBP 13730. Classification (GTDB taxonomy): domain Bacteria; phylum Pseudomonadota; class Gammaproteobacteria; order Burkholderiales; family Burkholderiaceae_D; genus Telluria. The sequence continues at coordinate 877,229 of JACYUQ010000003.1, forward strand.
CAGCGCCAGCGAAGTCGCGATCTGGGTCACCGGCGTGGTGGCGGCAAAGGCCACCGTCATGCGCTGCGAAAAGCCGCGCAATGCAACGCTGCGCTGATGAAAGCGGCGGCGCTCGTAGGCTTCGCCGGCGAATACGCGGATCACCTGGTGGCCGCGCGCGGCCTCCTCGACCACGCCGGTCATTTCGGCAGTCACGCGCTGGCTTTCGCGGTTCAGGTTGCGCAGGCGCTTGGTGGTCGTGCGCACGATGACGGCGGTCAGCGGAATCACGACGATGGCGATCAAGGTGAGCTTCCAGTTCAGGTACAGCAGGCTGCCAAGCAGGCCAATCACGACCAGCACGTCGCGCACGCAGGCCACGAACACCGACTGGATCATGTCGACCACCTGGCGCACGTCGTTGACGACCGTGTTGATGATCTTGCCGGTGCTCTCGTCCTGGTAGCGCGCGACGGGCAGGCGCAGCACACGCTCGAAGGCCATCGCGCGCATGTCGTTCAGCACGCGCGAAAGCACCCAGTTGTTGAAGTAGGCGGTGCCGAAGGTGCCGATCCCGCGCAGCACGAAGATCGACACCAGCACGGCGGGAATCAGCCACAGGCTGAACGAGACCCGCTCTTCGAACCCGCGGTCGAACAGCAGCTGCATTGCCTTGGCCAGCAGCGGCTGCGTCGCAGCGGTGATCGCCATCGACAACAGCGCCAGCGCGGCGCGCGATTTGTAGGGTTTGACGAGCGCCAGCAGGCGTTTGACGATGACGTTGGTTTCCACGTTGTAGCCTGATTGTCTTTAGGTTCGTACCCAGGCGCGCAGGCGTGCGGCCACTTGTGACGGCGTAATGGACGCCATGCAGATGCAGGTTGCCGGGTCCTTGCAGCCGGCACAGGGGCTGTCGGCGCACAGCACTTCGGCGCGCGTCCCGAGCGGGCCCCAGCGGCCAGGGTCGAGCGGCTTGATCGGCGGGAACAGTCCGAGCGCACGGCTGCCCACCGCAGCGGCCAGGTGCAGCGGCCCGGTGCTGCTGGCCACCAGGCCATCGCAGCGACCGATCAGCGCCAGCAGGCCATCCAGGTCAAGCCGGCCGCAGACGCTCTCCACGTTGGGCAGGGCCAGCAGGTCCGGCGCCTGCTGCGCGATCAGCGCGCCTTCTGCGGCGCTGCCGGTGACGAACAGGCGGATCTCCGGGTCAGCCTCCAATTCGCGCGCCAGCGCGGTGAAGTGACCAAGCGGCCATTCGCGCCCACTGCCGTTCGACTTGGGATGCAGGATGATGTGGCGCCGCCCGCTCTCGAACAGCGCGTCGACTGCAGGCCGTTGCGGTGCTGCGAGACCGTACAGCGCCGGGATCTCGTCCAGTGTCGGCACGTGGTCGATTCCGAGCGGGCGCAGCAGCAAAAAATTCAGCTGCGCTTCGTGCAGGTTCGATTTGACGCGGCTGAAATGGGCCAGGCGGTTGCAGGTGAACCAGTGGTACAGCCGGTGACTGGTGCCAATCCGCTGCGGCACCCGCGCGCGCTTGGCCGCTTTTGCCAGACGGCGATCGGGGAAGGCGAACAGTACCGCGTCGTAGCCGCCCTGCTTGAAGAAAGCTTCCGGCTCGCCCGCTTCTTCGAGAGTGATCACGTGGTCGAGAAAACGCGAGTGACGCATCGCCGGCGCCACGTAGGCGCGGCACAGCAGGTCGACGCGCGCTTGCGGGAAGCGGGTTTTCAGGTAGCCGGCCAGCGGCAGGGTCAGGACGACGTCGCCGATGTTGTCGGTACGGCAGATCAGGATGCGGTCAAGTGATGGGCGCATGGCGATCATGGGAAGAAATGCGCTTAACCGGCGCTGGCGCCGGCCTGGTGGCGAGGCAGAAGCCGACCAGTACACCGACCATGGTGGCGTAGAACACCTTGGTCAGCATCAGCCAGAACATGACGTCGGTCAGCCCGAACACGATGAAGCAGATCACCAGCAGCGTGCCGGCCAGTGCCGGGGCGGCCGCCGCTGGCGGACCGTTGCGCAGGGTACGCATGAAAAAAGTGAATGGGGCGACGTAGATCAGGAGCAGGAAGCTCAGGTCGAGCAACCCGCCAGTGACCAGTGTATTGAGCACGTCGTTGTGCGGCGTGCTGTAGGTGAGGGCGAGCGACTTCTGCAACCGCCCTTCGCGCTCGAGCGCCTGCAGCTCGCCGTGGAAGGCGTCGCGACCAACGCCGATCAACGGATGCTCGGCGATCAACATTGCCGATGCCTTCCACAACTCGAGGCGGATGCCGACGGCCGTGCTGGCGTCGTTCAGGGTGTTGTAGCGCTCGATGTCGGACACAGCGTCGTTCATCCTGCCCGCCACGCCTGTCTGCGGCGTCATATAGGCCCCGACGCAGGCGACCAGGATCAGGGCGACAGTGTAGCGGATGGTCTTGCCATGCAGGTGGCTGCCGTATTTGAGCATCGGCCACAGCACCACCAGCAGTCCGAGCCAGGCCCCGCGCGAGCCGGAAAACAATGCCGCCAGCGCGCCGCACAGCAAACCCACCGTCGGCAGCCAGGCCACACGCGTGTTGCGCAAGTCGTTGAGCGCGCAGAACGACATCACGCCCATGGCCACCGCAATGTCACCAAAGCTGATTGCATGGTGGGTGGCGCCGACTGCACGCGCTTCGCCGAGCATGAACCACTGGTAGCCACCGATCAGCGCGGCCCCGATGCTACCGATGCCCATGCCGATCCAGAACATGCGGATATTCGGACGCAAGATGCCGACAAAACCGATGCAGCCCAGGGCCAGCAGGAGCCGCGAGGGACCGTCGAGCGTGCCGACGGAATCGCTGAACCAGATCATGCGCAGCAGGGTCACCAGAAAATAGCCGCCGAAGGCGACCGCGATCCATCGGATCTCGCGCACATGGGCCGCGTAGAACCGTGCCAGGCCGCGCCGCGCCAGGAAGGCGAGCGAAAGCACCACGATCAACAGAGTCAGATGCACGCCAAAGCTGGTGGTCAGAACCGATGCGGGGAACAGCAACATGAGCCAGCTCGCCGCATTGCGGGCGCGACCGCCAGCAGGTTCGGGCGTAATGTTTTTTTCTGTCATCATTGAACAAGCACGCGAACCGCGCGTAAAAGAGAGCGCATTATAGACGAAAGCATCCGCAGGTCCGGCCGAAGCCCGGCGGTGCAACGCTCATCCCTCTCCTTCGCTCACTGCGCGTTCAATACTGACCACCACCTCCTTCGCGCCCACCGCCAGCGCCACGCAGGCGCGCCTCGGCCTGTGTGAACATGCTGCCGTCAGCTGATCTGGCTGGCTGACGGCCAGACCTTACACACCCGCCGCCGGCAGCGTCTGCGCAAACTGCGAGACGCCGTCCAGATTGAACAGCTCGACCTTCATCGCCTTGCTGCGCGGGTCGATATTGACTTCACCAAAGAACTGGTAACCGGCAAACGGCGAGGAATTCTGGATCAGCGGGCTTTTCGAGAAGACCGCCGTGGGGCCGAAGGTTTTGTCGAGCACGCCCGGACCGAACGCACCGGCATTCATCGGGCCGGCAACGAATTCCCAGAATGGTGAAAAATTCGTGAAACGGGCCTGGGCCGGATCGTAATAGTGCGCGGCGCAGTAATGCACATCGGTGGTGATCCAGACCACGTTGGGGATGGCCTTGATACTGCTGAGCAGGCGCGCCATTTCAAGTTCGCGCCCGAGCGGGACGCCATCGTTGCCGTTGGCGATCGCTTCCCAGACGTCTTCCCCGCGGGCGTTCTTGCCGTCGCCGACGTTCAGGCCGATGGGCATGTCGGCGGAGATGACCTTCCACGTTGCACTCGAGGCTTTCAAGCCGGCGATCAGCCACTCCACCTGTGCACTGCCCAGAAACGCCGAACTGGCATCTTCCCCGGTTTGCAGATTGGCGCTGTTCGGACCACGGTAGCTGCGCATGTCCAGGATGAAGACGTCGAGCAGCGGGCCATGCGAAATAGTGCGATAAATGCGCTGCGGTTCGCTCTGTTTGTAATAGCGCATGGGCGCATATTCGAGGAAGGCGCGTCGGCCGCGCGTGGTGAGCGTGGCAATGCTTTTTTCGGTGTAACGTGCGTCGCCCGATAAATCCTTGGCGGCGCTGTAGTTATTGGTTACTTCGTGATCGTCCCATTGCCAGATCTGTGGCACCTGGGCAGCGAACTTGCGAAAGTTCGCATCCAGCATGTTATAGGAATGGCGGCCACGGTATTCCTTGAGTGTTTCAGCGACCTTGCTGACTTCTTCGGTAACGACATTGCGCCAGACCTGGCCGTTTTCCGCCGTCACCTGGGCCAGGATCGGTCCATCGGCATAAATCGTGTCGCCGTTGTGGATGAAAAAGTCCGGGTCGCGCAACCGCATCGCTTCATAGATTTTCATGCCGCCAAAATCGGTATTGATGCCCCAGCCCTGGCCGCACTGGTCGCCGCTCCAGTGAAACCGCACGGCACGGGTGCCATCGGCCGCCGGCGTGGTCCTGAACTGGCCCGAGATGGTTTCGCTTTCGATCTTCGCATTATTGGGATCGACATAGCGCACGCGCACGAAAACCGTCTGACCGGTCGGCAAGCCGCCCAGATCGACACGGGTCGTGAAATCGGTCGCGTCGGTGGCCGTGGGGCCGACAATGCGGCTGGCATTGTTGAAGCGCTCGCTGGTATCGTATTCGACGATCATCTGCGCAGTGCGGTCGCTGCGGCTCCAGATGATCGCCCGTTGATCGGTGATGTCGCCGAACTGTATCCCCGACGGCATCTTCGGCCGCTCGTTGTCACTGACGCCGATGGCGGCATGGCTGCTGCCACCGCACCCTGCGAGCAGCAGGGAGCCGCCCAATGCCGAACTGCCCACCAATGCCCCGCCCTGGGTCAGGAAAGTGCGACGCGAATGCGATGAAGTCATGCCAGCTCCGTTCATGTAAGAGCCGACAAGCTTATTTTTTCAATATGACGTGGGCATGAATCGTCAAGCGGATCGCGTCAGTCCCTGTTATCGAGCGCCGGGATGCCGCTCTGACGGTCTGCATACGCCGCCTGGAAGCCGGGACGCTGTTGCCAGCGCTGCCAGTAGGCATCCAGAAATTCAAAGCGCTCGTCGAGCGGCGTCGCATTCACGGGGTACTTCGAAAATGCGATCGCGGTTGCCAGCGTGATGTCGGCGAACGTGGGCTCGTCGCCGCCCAGCAACCAGTGGCGGCCGTCCGCCAGATGCTGGTCGACCAGGGCCGCATGCGCCAGCGCTTCCTTGCGGCAGTGCTCACCCCAGGCCGCGTTGTTCGTCAGTTCGAGCTTGAAGCCAAGGCCGGTGTGCAGGACATGGAACGCAGTGGTGATGCGGTACAGGATGTGGACCCAGATGCGGTCGTCCCACATGGTATCCAGTCCCTGTTCCAGCGGCGTATCGCCCGTGATTTTGCGGCCCGGATACGTCTGATCCAGGTAGCGCACCACGGCAGCCGTCTCGGAAATGAAGCTGCCGTCAGCCAGCTGGAGCGTCGGCGTTTCGCCCCATGGGTTCGTTTTCAGGTGACGCCAACCGCGCTGTTCACCCGCTGACGTCATGTCATAGATGATTTCTTCGAACTGGTCTGCAATGCCTTTTTCGTGCATGAACAAACGCAGCCGTTGTGGATTGGGGAAGGCGGATGGAGAGGTGAATACCTTCAATTTGCTCGTCATTGATTCGTTCCTTGAAATAGTCGATGGGCGCGCCAAGACGTCTACTCTAACGGCTTGCTTTTGAGAGATAAATGGCTAAAAATCACTTCATTTATTACACGCAGGAATAAACATGACCGTGAACTCGCTGCAACTCGGTAGCATCGAGCAGTTCTGCAAGGCGGCTGAAACAGGCAGTTTCACGAGCGCGGCGACGATCCTTGGCGTCACGCCAGCAGCCGTCAGCCGCTCGATCAGTCGCCTCGAAGAGCGTCTGGGTGTGCGCCTGTTTTCGCGAACCACACGCAATGTCAAGCTGACGACCGAAGGGCAGCTGTACTGGAAAGAGTGCCAACTGGCGCTCGACCAGATCGTCGAAGCAGAACGTGCCATCACGGGCGCGCAGGTGGTGCCGAGTGGACCGCTGCGCATCAGTGTCAGCGCTGCGTACGGCACGTTTCGTCTGCTGCCCCTGATGCCGGCATTTACCGACGCCTATCCGCAGATCGATATCGAGGTCAGTATTTCAGACAAAATTATCGACTTTGTCGAAGAAGGCTTCGACCTCGCGATCCGCCTGGGGATGCCGCAGGATTCGCGCCTGGTCGCCCTGAAGCTCGAAGACGCATCGCTGGGTGTGTTTGCGACCCCGGCCTATCTGGCCAAAAAAGGCACGCCGCGCACGATCGGCGACCTCGATGCGCATGATTGCATTCAATATGTATCGCCGAATACCGGGCGCCCGTTGCAGTGGCTGTTTACGGACGAGCAAGGACACGCCATCGAACAGCCGGTCAAGAGCCGCATGCGTGTACTGAACGATGCATTGGGCTGCGTTGCGTGGGTCAATGCGGGCGGCGGCCTGTACCAGACCTACCGGTTTGCGGCGATCGAGGCGGTCAAGCGTGGCGATCTGGTGGAAGTGCTTCAAGAATATGGGGGCCGCTGCCGCCCGTTTTCCATCCTGTATCCACAAAATCGCCACATCTCGGCGCGGGTGCGTGCGTTCGTGGATTTTCTGCGGCTGGCAGTAAACAGTTGACCCGGACAGGAACATGCTTCCTGCCGTCTTGCTGATGCCATCACCCGCATGCGCGCTAGTACTCCACCGCCACATCCTTCGCGCCCAGCGACAGCTCCAGCGCCGCCTTGAGCGTATCGGATGGCGCCACACGCCAGTCGTCGCCCAGTTGCACGGTGAACGGAATATCCTGCGTCTGCAGCCGCAGGCTCACCGGCATCCCGTCATGCACCCGGTGCGGCTGCAGGATCTCGGCCAGACGCGCCGCGCTGACCGATTTGTCCAGGTCCATCTCGAGCTTGTGGCCGTACTGGATGCGCGCCGTGGCCAGGTCGAACACCTTCTCGGCCGTGATGCGCAGGCCACCGTTGAAGCGGTCTTCCGACACCTTGCCCACGACGAGCAAAAATTCGTCTTCCTTGAACGCGTTCTTGTTGGCCTCGAACACCTCGCTGTAGACCGTCACCTCATGCACGGCGGTCTTGTCGTCCAGTGCCACGATCAGGATCTTGCCGCGCTGCGTCATCTGCGTGCGGATGCCCGAGATCACGCCGCACATCATGCGCGGGTCGCGCGACGGCTCGAGGTCTTTCATGCGCGTCTTGGCAAAGCGCCGCACTTCTTGCGCGTACGAGTCGAACATATGGCCCGACAGGTAGTAACCCAGCGCGATCTTTTCTTCGGACAGCTTCTGGCGGTCGGTCCATGGCAAGGCCTTCACGTACTCGGGCGGCGCGACCAGGTCGGCATCGTCACCGCCGAACAGGCTGACCTGGTTGATGGCCGCCGCAGCCTGGCCGGCCGCTTCCATCGCGAACGACACCGACGCCAGCAGCACCGAGCGGTCCACGCCGAACGCGTCCATCGCGCCGGCGCGGATCAGCGACTCGATCGTGCGGCGGTTGATCTGCTTGCGGTCCACCCGGTTGCAGAAGTCGAACAGGTCCTTGAACTTGCCGCCTGCCGTGCGCGCGGCGATGATCGCCTCGATCGCGCCCTGCCCCGCGCCCTTCACGCCGCCCAGGCCGTAGCGGATATTGGTGACCTGCTTGCCCGTTTTCGAGCGCGCCTCGCCCTCCGGCGTGAAGCGGAACTGCGATTCGTTGACGTCCGGCGGCAGAATGGTGAGCTTGCAGACCTCTTTTGCATCTTCGACCAGGATCTTGATCTTCTCGGTGTCTTCCATCGCCAGCGACATGTTGGCTGCCATGAACGCAGCGGTGTGGTGCACCTTCAGGTACGCCGTGTGGTACGACAGCAGCGCGTAGGCGGCGGCGTGCGACTTGTTGAAGCCGTAGCCCGCGAACTTTTCCATCAAGTCGAAGATCTCGTCGGCCTTGGCGGTGGTGAGGCCATCCTTGGCCGCGCCGGCGCGGAAAATCTCGCGGTGCTCGGCCATTTCTTCGGCCTTTTTCTTGCCCATCGCGCGGCGCAGCATGTCGGCGCCGCCCAGCGAGTAGCCGCCGACGATCTGCGCCATCTGCATCACCTGCTCCTGATAGACCATGATGCCGTAGGTCTCGGACAGGATCGACTCGGTGCGCGGATCGGGATAATCAAACTTTTCACCGTGCTTGCGCTTGCAGAAGTCGGGGATCAGGTCCATCGGGCCCGGACGGTACAGCGCGACGAGCGCGATGATGTCCTCGAAGCGGTCGGGCCGCGCATCCTTGAGCATGCCCTGCATGCCGCGCGACTCCAGCTGGAAGATCGCGACGGTCTTGGCGTCCGACAGCAGCTTGTACGACGCGCGGTCGTCCAGCGCCAGCTTGGCGAGATCAAATTCGCTTTCGGCCGGATCGAGCTGCTTGATGTACTTGACTGCGCGGTCGAGGATCGTCAGCGTGGTCAGGCCCAAAAAGTCGAACTTGACCAGGCCGACGGCCTCCACGTCGTCCTTGTCGTACTGCGACACCACGCCGGTATCGCCGCCAGCCGTGTACAGCGGGCAGAAGTCGGTGAGCTTGCCCGGCGCGATCAGCACGCCACCGGCGTGCATGCCGATATTGCGCGTGATGCCTTCGACCTTCTGCGCCAGTTCGAGCAGCGTCTTGACCTCTTCTTCGTTCTCGAGGCGCTCCTTGAGCATCGGTTCTTCTTCGATTGCCTCGGCAATCGATACCTGCTTGCCCGGCTTGAACGGAATCAGCTTGGAGATGCCGTCGCAGAAGTTGTAGCCGAAATCGAGCACGCGGCCGACGTCGCGGATCGCGCCCTTGGCCGCCATCGTGCCGAAAGTCGCGATCTGCGAGACCGCATCGCGCCCGTACAGGTCTTTCACGTGCTGGATGACGAGTTCGCGCTTTTCCTGGCAAAAGTCGATGTCGAAGTCGGGCATCGAGACGCGTTCAGGGTTCAGGAAACGCTCGAACAGCAGGTTGTACTTGAGCGGATCGAGGTCGGTAATCTTGAGTGCATACGCCACCAGCGAACCCGCACCCGAACCGCGGCCCGGGCCGATCGGCACGTCGTTGTTCTTGCCCCACTGGATGAACTCGGCCACGATCAGGAAGTAGCCGGGGAACTTCATGTTGATGATCGTCTGGTTCTCGAAGTCCAGGCGCGCCTCGTAACGCGGACGCTCGCGTTCGCGTTCGGCCTCGTTCGGGTACAGCTGCAGCAGGCGGTCTTCCAGGCCTTTTTTGGTCTCGGCAATCAAAAATTCATCGATCGTCATGCCCGGGGTCGGGAAGTTCGGCAGCTGCGGCTTGCCCAGCGTGAGCGTCACGTTGCAGCGCTTGGCGATTTCAACCGAGTTGGCCAGCGCGCCCGGCAAGTCCCTGAACAGCTCGGCCATTTCGGCCTGCGACTTGAAACACATGTTCTCGTTGAAGCGGCGCACGCGCTTGGCGTTGGCCAGCATTTCGCCCTCGGCAATGCAGACGCGCGCTTCGTGGGCGATGTATTCGTCCTTGTCGAGGAACTGCACCGGGTGCGTCGCCACGACCGGCAAGCCGAGACGGCCGGCCAGCGCCACCGAATGGCGCACCTGCTGCTCTTGATTGAGCTGGCCGGCGCGCTGGATCTCGATATAGAAGTGGCCGGGGAACACGCGCGCCCAGCGCGCGGCATTGGCTTCGGCGCGGGCGATGTCGCCGTTCTCGATGGCCTGGCCGATGTCGCCGAAATGCGCGCCCGACAGCACGATCAGGCCATTGGCCTGCGACTGCTCGGGATTGAGCGTGGATGTGGACGTGGCCAGTGCTTCGAGCCATTCGGCGCGCAGTTCGGCGCGGCCCTTGTGCTGGTTGGTGAGCCAGGCACGCGCCAGCAGGTCGCACAGCTGCAGGTAGCCGGTGTGGTTTTTGGCCAGGATCAAGAGGCGGTGCGGCTTGTCGCGGTTGTCGTCGTTGGTGATCCATGCATCGACCCCGACGATCGGCTTGACGCCCTTGCCGCGCGCCTCTTTATAGAAGCGCACCAGGCAAAACGTGTTGGACAGGTCGGTCACGGCCAGCGCCGGCTGCCCATCCTTGACCGCCGCCTTGACCAGCTCGTCAATACGGACCAGGCCGTCGACGATGGAGTATTCGGAATGGATGCGCAGATGGGTGAAGGTCGGGGAAGTCATCTCCGTATTTTACCTTGCCGGACCGGTGCGCTGCAGGCGTTGCCCCGGTCATCGATCGGCGCCTGGAAATGGCTGACCGAAAAAGAAACAACCCCGCAGGCGCATGCATGCGGGGTTGTTCAGGTCATGCCTGCCTGGCCGCAAGTGCGACCAGGCGGACACGATCAGGCGCGCTTGCGGCGCACGATGCTGCCCATGCCTGCCAGTGCCAGACCCATCAGCGCCAGGGTGCCAGGCTCCGGAACTTCGTTCACATTCAGTTCGTTGACACTGACCGCCAGGCCCTTGTCGATGGTGTTGGTGCGAATGCCGACCGTGTTGAACGACGTCAGGGATGACTTGCCATAGGTCGTCGCATCGGGGTTGAGGAACTTGCTCATTTCGTTTTCGGTCGGGTTCAGCCATGCATCGAAACTGTCGTACGCATCGCCGTTCTTGCCGCTCTTGTACAGATGGCCGAACACGTGATACGACATGCCTGCTTCCAGAGCGCTGCCGGCAAGGAACTCGCCGCCGACGCCGCTGGTACGAATGTACAGGTCATTGGTGCAGCTGCTGACGGCGCTGTCGAGCGAGCCGCAATTGGCCTTGAAGCCGATGCTCGGGCCTTCGTAGGCCTTGGCATTGCCGGCGTTACCGAACCACACACCCAGGTAATCGTTGTTGTCGACCGTGCCCGTGTACGAGAACTTGAAATCGATCACGATGGCGCCGGACTGGCTTTCGGCCAGCGTGTAGACAGCTGCCGTATTGGAATTGGTGGTGAACGTTCCGTTTTTGTTGCTGATCAGGGTACCGTCGGTGGAAACAGGTGCTGCAGCAGCGAAACCAGCGGCAAGAGCCAGGGTCAGGAAAGCGATAGGGCGGATCATCAAGTGTCTCATTCTAGGTGGAAGGAATGAATAACACTTAAGCAATTGTTATGCCACATGCAAACTATTCTTACTAATCAATGACTTGAAGTTAATATTTTAGAAAACAAAATTGCTCGTGTAAAAATTATCGACAGAAATTCATTCTTTGAATAAATATTATTCCCGTTAATTCACCTATTTTGATGCTCTAGCGCAACCCACAAGGCCACAGAGCAGCAGACGGTGATGCTGGCTTATCAACATGCCCTGTTCCCCTACCCTTGCCGCCGGTTTCCAGGCAGGCATTTTTCCGCCACGATGAATTCCCCCAGCTTTGTCCGGCGCCTGGCAAGCCTGCCAGCGTGCCGTTCCCGATGACGTGGGACAGTGCCACCCTGATCGACCTGCTGGCCACGACGCCGGAGGCCGACGCGGCGCGCACAGCCAACGGCTGCGCCATTGCCGTACTGTCGCCCGTCGCGCCGCCAACCGCTGCCGTACTGGCATGGCCGTCGACCGCCTGCTGTGCAGCTCGGCCGCGCTCGCACAGGCACTTGCAGCGCCGCCGACCGGCACGGCGATTGGACCCACGTCCGAACGCTTATAATACGGGCTGAACGACATCGATTTTCTTGGCAATCATGCAAACCACACCCCACCACGCGCCCGTCCCGACGGACGCCGTTGAAGTCCAGGCCGACGCCGGCCGCTACGTCAATATCGCCGCCTACAAATTCATCACTTTCGATGATACCGAGGCCATGCGTCCGCGTTTTCAGGCCGTCTGCCAGGAGCGCAAGCTGCGTGGCACGATCCTGCTCACGCCGGAAGGCATCAACATGTTCCTGTCGGGCCTTCCGGCCGACATCGACGCTTATCTGGCCTGGCTGCGCGCCGACCCGCGCTTTGCCGACATCGAGGTCAAGTACAGCTATTCCGAAGAACAGTCGCACAAGCGCATGCTGGTCAAGATCAAGAACGAGATCATCACCATGCGCATGCCCCTGATCAAACCCGAGCTCGGCCGCGCGCCGGCGGTGGACCCGCGCACGCTCAAGCGCTGGCTCGACCAGGGCCATGACGACGCCGGCAAGCCGGTCGTGATGGTCGAGACCCGCAATGATTTCGAGGTCGACGTCGGCACCTTCACCAATACGGTCGACTACCGCATCACCAAGTTCACCGAGTTCCCGGACGCGATCGCCGCGCACAAGGAAGACTTCGCCGGCAAGACCGTGGTCACCTTCTGCACCGGCGGCATCCGCTGCGAAAAAGCTGCCATCCACATGAAGGAAATCGGCTACGACAGCGTGTACCAGCTCGACGGCGGCATCCTGAAATACTTCGAGGAAGTCGGCGGCGCCCATTACAACGGCGACTGCTTTGTGTTCGACTACCGCACCGCACTCAATCCGCAATTGCAGCCGACCGAAACGGTACAATGTTTTGTCTGCCGCGCCGTGGTTACGCCGCGCCAGCAGCTGGCGCCGGAATACGTGTACGAGGTGTCGTGCCCGCATTGCTACGGCAAAAAGACCGCCTGACCATACCGTTTATGGCGCGATGGCCCGCCGCACCAACGGCACCGGCGTTAATTGCATATCGAACTCGTCTTGCCACAGCCACTGAAAACCGCGCGCGGTGTGCAAGCTGATGTTCACAACGCGCTTGCCCCCGATGCTCACCCCATCACCATACAAAGCGGCAAAGTCGGCGGTCGTTTCGACCAGTGGCGACAGCAGAAATCCCGCCCGGGCCATACCGGCGATCAGCCGATAGTCGTGCTGCTTTCCGTCGCTGGTATGGATTCGCAATTCGATCTGGCTGGTGCGAAAGAGCAGCGCGAGCAGCCGCCCGGACAAGCTCGGCTTGATATCGAACCGGACAAACCACGCGCCTGCGGCGGGAACCTTTACCACGTCACCAAACCGATAGCTGCTGCCAGGCAGTGGCGCCGCAGGCTGGTAGGCGCTGGCCACGTCATGCTTCAGGACCAGCATGCCATTCTGAAAACTGACCGGCCGGTAGTCAGATAACAAAACCGGCCAGCTTGGGCCATCGTCGAGTGCCGGCACGCGCCGGTCGATGGTTTCGACGCTGAAAAAAATGTTCTCCGGCGCCGTTGAACCCAACAGATACTGGCGATTGCGTTCTGCGAGGTACGGCGTGTATGCCGAATAACTTTGTGGCACCGGTCGTGGCGCCCACTGGTTGCCAGAAGCGATCAGCAGCGACTGGTTATAAGAATAGATGTCACTGCGTCCGGGCAAAACCGGTAGCGCCGCCTGGGTCCGCAAGCCGGCCACCGCCGCGTCAAACTGCGGACGCGGCCAGCCGGGCTCGCGAGCGCGACGAACGGCGCCGTTCCATGCCGACGAAAATTCAAGGTCTACCGTGTGGACCCATTTGGCGGGCGTAGTATGCCCGTAATAGTGGTCGATGATGAGCCACGGCAGCATGACCACGGCGGTAGCCACAACCACCCGCCGGTTGGTGACGACCATGTTCAACCCGATTGCCGCCATCAACAACGTGGTACTGGCGATCATCGTATGGATATCCTGGCGTACAAACCCGGCTTTAAACGTGATGAACAGCATGCCGGCATACAACAGGAACAGGAAACCCCTGGCATTTCGCTCCAGCCCTGGCAAGCGTGCTACGGCCCACAACAACGTGACGATGGCAATCACGAAAAGTAAGGACTCGCGCAGGACGCCGTAATACGACATGGCATCGTTGTAGCCGGACACAATGGCCCACATGCCCTTGAAAAAGGGCGGTAAACCATACAATGGCTGACCGGAAGCGAGCCACAACGTTATCAGCGCGACAGCAGGCGTGCACAGGCAGACGCATGCCAACATGCGGCGCCGCTGCGCCCACAGAAAGCCGGCACTGAGCACGGTCACCATCGCACACAGCACCAGCAAGGTTCCCTTTACCAACGGTAGCAAGCCGAGCGGAGCAAACAGCACGACCAATAGCCACGGCGAGTTGCGGCCGGCTTCACTAAGCCCGCATTCCCGCCAGCGCTGGAACACCTGCAGTCCGACCAGCAAGGGCAACAAAAACATCACCGAGTCATTAAAGTACACACCGCCCGCCAACACCACCAGCAAGCATAAGAACCAGCCCCGGCGCCCGCCGTCGATGAACAAGCCCAACACAAGGGCGAAAGACAACGCCAGGTACAGGCTGGCGGACATCATCAGCGTGTTCGTCGCCGGGTGATAACTGTGCGTATAAACGGACGAATACGGACCGAACGTGAACACCAGGTCGCGCCCCAGTTCCAGTCCGTTGGACAAGCCTTCTTCCAGCGCATAACGCCAGGAGCCGTCCAGACCACCTTGCGGCATGTCGGGCGACCACGGCACGATTTGCACCAGACACACCAGTACGGTAAGGCACCATAAGAGACCATCGGCCCACCGGGTTCGACGTGAAAGCACGCGTGTACCTACGAGCATCAGTTTTCCTTTGAATCAGCGGCGAACGTGCCGGCGGCGCGCCGTGCATTTAACCGCCAGTGTTGGCGCCGTGCTTTACCGACGCAGTCGGTCTCAAAATTGCTGCAAAGCCAGAGGGAGCGAATAATACGTCATCCGCCTTGATCGCAGAGCAATCTATCCGGCCTCTCCCTGGCGAACCACCCACCATCTGCGCCGTTAGGCGCGCCGGCTCATGGATCATTGAACCGCGTCGGTCGGCGTTGCACTCAAGGCTACGGCATATTGTCACTGGCAGCGCGGCGGCCATGCGTAGGAAAAATCCTCGAAATAGCCGCTCAGATTGACGTTGTAAGCGGGGTCGCTGTCGAACTGGGCGCCCCAGCGCCGCCGGATAAAAGCCACCTCAGCGGCGAAACGGGCCTGCTTGACCGGCGTATCCTCGTTACCACGCGAGGCCGACTCGTGGTGCACCATCTCGGCGTACGGTGTCCACACATTGCGGTAGCCTGCGGCGCGCACCCGCAAACAAAAATCGATATCGTTGAAAGCGATCGCTAACTCCTCGTCGAGGCCGCCGACCTGCTCGAACACGTCGCGCCGCACCAGCAGGCAGGCGGCCGTCACCGCGCTGTAGGACTGGTGCAGCACTGCGCGCCCGAAATAGCCGGGGTCACCACGCGGCAGCAGTTTGTGGGCGTGCCCGGCCACGCCACCTATGCCCAGCACACAGCCTGCGTGCTGCAGCCGTCCATCCGGATACCACAGGCGCGCGCCGACACAGCCGGTGTCCGGGCGCACCGCCAGCGCCACCATTTCTTCAAGCCAGTCCGGCGTAAGGATCTCGATATCGTTGTTCATCAGACACACGAGGCTGCCGTTGGCATGACGTACCGCGAAGTTATTGAGCGCCGAGAAATTAAATGGCTGGTCGTGGCGGAGAATGCGGAAACGCGGCGTCGGCAGGCGTGCAAACAGGGTCTGAGTGGCCGCTTCGACGCTGCCATTGTCGACGATGATCACTTCGTAGTTGGCATAACTGGAGCGTGCCACCAGCGTGTCCAGACACATGCCAAGCAGGTCGGCGCGGTCGCGGGTCGGAATGATGATGCTGACCAGAGGCGCCGGTGTCGGCTGAGCGTAGCGCACCCGATGCTTACCGGGTGCCTCGGGCGCTGCCAGCACCTCAGCCGCCACGCCGCAGCGCGCCAGATGCGCCGCTACCGCCAGCCGCCCAGCCGCTGCAAGCCCTTCCAGGTTATCCGAGTGCACCGCAGCGCGGCGGTGGTACAGCACCCGCGCTACGTGCACCACCTGGGCCGGCGCTAGTCGCTCGACGATGCGCAGCACCAGGTCGTGCTCCTCGGCGCCATCGAAGCCGCTGCGCAGGCCACCCACGCCGCGCACCAGTGCGGTGCCGTAGAGCGTGAGATGGCCGATGTAATTTTGTGCCAGCAACAATTCGTAGTTGAGGTCGGGCTTGAAATGCGGCGCGAAGCGGCGGTTGGCGGCGTCCACCTGATCCTCGTCGGAATATACCAGTCCGGCTTCCGGGTGGCGGTTCAGCGCCTCCGCCATCCAGTAAAGGGCCTCTTCGGCCAACATGTCGCCTTGGTTCAGAAGCGCCACAAACTCGCCCCGCGCCATGGTCAGAGCCGTGTTGATGGCGGCACTGCGCTGCCCCTGCTGCGGTAAGTACACCGTTGTAATGCGTGGCTCCTCGGCGCAATGGCGCGCCAGCAGCTGGCGTGACGCCGCGCTGGCGTCGGCGCAGGCGGCGATGCAAAGCGACCAGTGCGGGTACAGTTGCCGGCGCACAGACCAGATCGTTTGGTCAAGCAAATCGGGCACCGCGTTATCGCTTGGCAGCAGCAACGAGATATGCGGTGCGGCCGCCAGGTCTGCGGCGCCCGCGTGCAGCGCGGCGCGCGCCGGCGCGTCGATCGCGCCGTAGCGGCGCAGCCATTCGGCATAATCGCAGCGGTCAGCCGCCGACCCGGTCGCCACCTTGTTAAAGCCTGCACGCAAGCCGGCCAGCCCGCCGCGTCCGTACAGCGCGCTGGCCTTACGCCATAGTCCCATCGGGCTGCCGCCGAGATCAAGCGCTAAGCGTAGCATCGCGACGGCACGAAGCAGTCGCCGCAGGCCCGGAAAAGGCATTGTCTGGTTGTTCACGGAGCGCGCCGACGCATCGGCGGCCGGCTTGGGTACTTGCTTAGTCATCAAAGGTACAAACAGCTAAGCTGCAAAAGCCGAAAAGCCAAATGATACGTCATCCCATCGGCAGTCAGCGCAATCGCGATAACGTGAACCGGCCAGCAGCTGAATGTGCTGCTCGTCGAAATGGCGCTGAGTGACATTCGTGTCGAATCGTCGCGCGAACTGATCAGAAACGAGAGCGGCACATCCAGTGCGAGAGGCATTTTTTACGCCTGCAACTGTCCGCCTAAGCGGCTACTGCTTTCGAACGGCACACAACTCAAGGTGATGAAAAACGACTAGGATCGCAACGCCAACATGCGTTTAAAAGCCACTGGAGTGTACACTCCCCCCGCCTTACGAAGTTGAACTTTGAAAGGACCATGTCGGGCGCTTCCGACAGATACGTCCGACTGGCCGGCGAAGCGATTATACTGTGGCGATCTCTGGAAACTACATGGCATTTCGCCGCCATTTTTTGCCACATGTACAACACCAGATCAAGGTGCTGTCCGCTTTGACAAGATTAACCTTGCGGCATACTGCTGGCGCCGCTGAAAAAATTATCCATGCAAAAGAAATTAAACGTCGAAGTTACGATCTATATTATTGGAGGGTTAATTACAGCGGCAGTCGATGTCGGAACCATGAAGTTATTGCTGCTCAACGGTGCCACAGCTGTGTATGCTGCCACTGGAGGATTTTTGGCCAGCATATTAACCAACTATCTTTTCCATGCCAAAATCACTTTTGGAAAAATGGCGAGCCGCGACACTTTTTTCAAATATGTGGCATTGGTTTGCATGAACTACCTGCTCACTATCTGCATCGTCTACTTAGCGACTCACCTTGCGGCAAGTCCAATGACAGGGAAAGTCATTTCAATGCCAGTGGTGGCAATAATTGCTTACTTGTTAAGCAAATTCTGGGTTTATAAGTAAGCAATGTCGAGCCATTTCTCGGCTGCCAAATTGTTTTGTTATATCAATAGCAATTCGTAGTGCAATGTCAACAACGCGATGAAGAAACGGTCTTGGCCTTAACGATAGCGTCCTCAGCGGCTATTTGAATGACCACCGCTTATGCCCCAAGTAGCTGGTAAACACTGGCACCACCACCCCGACCGCATGCGCGATTTCTTTGACGAAATGTTTCACACCCAGCGCAGGTAACAAATAAAATGCCAGCCCCATGCTGATCAGCCAGGTCTGCAGCACTGCCACCACATTCACCAGCGTAAAGAACAACAGAGCGCGCCGGGTCGACTGCGTGCTCTCCTTAAACACAAACATCTTCGCCAGCACAAACGCCGTGACCATGCCCGTCAGATAGGCCAGGATCACAGCGCCCGAAAACGGCAGCCACTGGTTGTAGACGATGCGCGAACCGAAGTTGACGGCGGCCGCCGTGCCGCCTGTCACCAGGAATACGATGAACTGGCGCGACATAAAACTACTGATCATGCAGCCGCATCCTTGGCCAGTTGGCGGCCGAAGCCGATACTTTCAGAAATGCCACGGTCTTCTGGATAATAATGCGACGTGTCGGCCACCCACAGGCCCTGCACGGGCAGTTTGGCCGGCGGCAACCGGTCGAGGAAGCCCGGCTCGCAGATCGGCTGCGCGTAGCGGTAGCGGCTGGCGTGCATGGCGAGGAAGTCGGCGTCCTGCAGGGCCGGGTTGATTTTCTTGAAGTAGCGTTTCACCTTGTCCAGGAAAGCCTGGTCCGGCTCGGCGTATTTCGGGTGTTCACCCGGCATATAGAACGGCACATAGACCACGTGCTCGGCCAACGGGCGCAGGTTCGAGTATTCAATGATGCCGGGAACGTCCATGTCGGGGTCGTTGGTGTTGAGCCAGAAGTTCTCCGTCAGGCGCTGGCGCAACTTAACGATGACACACACGACGGCCACGTTGTTGAGCGCGCGGAACTGCTGCAGAATGGCGTCCGGCAGGTCCGGCATCAGGCGCGGAACGTATGGCAGCGGCACTGTGCTGATGACCTTGTCGAACGCCTCGAACTGGCCGTTGACTTCAATGCCGCGCACCTTGCCGGCGTCAATGATGACCTTGCTGACGGGCGACCTCAGGTTCAGCACTCCACCGTGCTTTTCGATGTCGGCACGCATGCCCTGCAGCAGCGTGTCGGAACCGCCATCGAGGTAACCGAGCTTTTCCTTGAACAGGCTGTAGCGCGAACGCCCGATGCGGCGGATGCGGCTCCAGATCCACGCCGCCGACAGGTTGTCGGTGAAGTCGTAGAACTTGTATTCGAACAGGCGGCGCCATAACACTTCATAGGCTTCCTTGCCGACCGCGTTTTTAATCCACTGCACCGCGTTGACGTTGTCGAGCGGCTTGTAGTCGTCGCGTTTGGTCGACAGGAAGGCATGCAGGCCGTAGCGAAACTTGGCGACCAGGCCGAGGCCCTTGAATTTCAGCAGCGCGACCGGATTGCCCCATTCTTGCAGCTGGTTCTGATACCAGTAACCCATCTTGGTGGCAACCCAATGCATCTTCGACGACAGGCCAAGCTCGTCGAGCACGGTGAAGAAAGCGTGGTCCGAGATCGCATGAAAATGGTAATACCGTTCGATCGACAGGCCGTCGAAATCAAATGCCGCCGTCATGCCGCCGATGCGGTCGTCGGCCTCGAACAGCACCGGCGTGTGGCCGTCACGCGCCAGCTGGTACGCGACCGCCAGACCCATCGGCCCGGCGCCGAGCACGGCGATACGTTGCCCTTTTTTCACTTCAGCCATGCTTAAAACTCCAGAATGATTTTGTTGTAACGGGCGTCGTTGAAGGTGGCGTCGATGGCTTTCACGAACGGCGTGTAGGGCACGCCGAACTTGCCTGGCCAGTCGATCACTTCGAACTCGTCCTTGGCGCTCAGCGCGGCCAGTTGCTGGGTGGTGAACGGTGGTCTTTTATCAAACAGCGACCAGGTCCAGATCAGCGCGTAGAACAGGTGGTACGGAATCCTGACGATCGGCGTTTTGGCGCCGGTGGCGCGCTTGATGATGCGGATGATGTCGATGTAATCGACCTTCTCGTGGCCCGAGATATTGTAGATACCGCCGGCCACCCGCTGCTCGATGCAGCTGATGATGATGTCGGAGAAATCACGCGCCCACAGCGGCTGGCGCATGTAGCGGCCATGGCCAGGAATCGGAAACACCGGCACTTTTTTCATGAAACGCGACAGCCAGCCCAGATGCTTGCGGTCGAACCAGCCGAACATCAGCGTCGGGCGCAGGATCGGGCAGGCAATGCCGCTGGCCAGTACCATCTGCTCCTGCTCGATCTTGCTGCGGGTGTAAAAATCGTCCGCCACCGACACCACCACCGACGAGCTGATATGCACCAGGTAAGGCGGCGTCGGACTGGCCTTGATCAGGTCGAGGATGTGTTTGGTGGCGTCGATGTTGTTGCGCTGAAAATCGGTGTAGTCGATGCCGCCGATCTGCGCCTGCAGCATGACGACCACGCCGGCGCCATCGAAATGACGGGTCCACTCCCCCAGTTCAGCCAGGTCGGCGTAGACACACGTCACGTCCGGCTGGGCCTGCTGCAGGATGGCGAGGTTGGCGCGGTGCTTGTCGAGCACGACGATGTTGGTGTAGCCGCGGTCTTTCAGGCGTGCTACCAGGTTCTGTCCGACGAGGCCGGCGCCACCGGGCAGGAGAATTTTCTGAGTTTTATCTGACATCGCTATCCATCGATCTGAGTCGCCCGCAACGGGCAAAATATGCTGCCGGACAGACCGGCAGCATGCTTTGTTTTTATTCTGGGCTGTTCGCCGCCTTGCCCTTCAGCGCCACCGCCAGCCATTCGCCCCAGCCCTGACCGTCGTCGGACAGCCTCACCGTCAAACGTTCGGGCAGACTGCGGTTCGAAAAGTCCAGCGTGACCCACTCCGCAGCTACCGGCAGGGCCTGCAAAAACTGCTCAGCATTGCGGTCGATGACAACACGCAAACCTGCCTGGCCGGGCCCGGCGCGATACGCTCGCCGGTCACCGCGGCGCAGACTCAGGCGAACCCGGCCCTTGTCGGCATCGCCGCTGCCATAGCTACCCGGCACGTGATAACCAGCCAGGTGCGATTTTGCAAAATCACGCCCCGGCATGACGTTTTCAAGAAGCGTCACGGGCGAACCCTGCACTCCGGCCACCACCGTACTTGGGGTGACGACCATTACGCATGGCGGCGGCTGAACAGGATCAGCATAAACCCGATG
Organism: Oxalobacteraceae sp. CFBP 13730; assembly: GCA_014841835.1. Lineage (GTDB taxonomy): Bacteria > Pseudomonadota > Gammaproteobacteria > Burkholderiales > Burkholderiaceae_D > Telluria. The sequence continues at coordinate 898,233 of JACYUQ010000003.1, forward strand.
AACGGCAGAACGGGAAACCACCGACGGCTGCTGCCGTCCTTTAACTTGATCATGCGACGCTCAGACTATGAAAAGAAGGAACAAGCTGCCACCCGGCCGTGAGCACCGCATCATTCGCGCACCGCAATCGCCGACCACTCACCCCAACTGTCGCCGGCGTCCGTAAAGGTCACCGTGAATTCACCCTCTGGCAATGCCGCACCGGAAAACTCCAGCTGCGCCCAGTTACTGCGTACCGGCAGGCGAACGTCCGCCAAGCCACTGCCCGGCAGCGTCATAATCTGCCGGCCGCCCCCCGGTCCGGAGCGATAAAACAGACGGTCGCCACGCTTCACCCGTAACGAAATGGCGCCGGTATCGGTATCGGCGTGCACAAAGCTGCCATACACGCGCATGCCCGGCAGAGACACACGTTCGTAATCGCCGCCCAGCCACGTATTGCCGGGCAGTACAGCGGTGACGCTCAGGGCGCCAGCCGGAACCGGTGCCATCGACGTCAGTAAGACCAGCGGCGCCGGAATTTGCACCGGCAGCGCGCACGCGCCACTGGCGACGTCAGCCTGCAATGACAGGGCGGCGCCCGCCTCGCTGGCCAGCACATAGCCTTGGAACCCGGCATGCAGTGCGCCCTCGCCGACGGCGGCCGCGACGTCGGGACGGATGCGCCCCGTCAGGGCAACGCCGGCCAGTTTGCCACCGGCATCAATAAAACGCACCCGGGCCGGCACTGTAGCGCCATCCGGGTTGCGCAACCAGCCGGCCACGCGCAGGTAGTTGGCGTCGCCTTCGACGGGCGCTACCTCGTCCAGGCTGCCCTGGCAAGGCGGCAGCGCAGCTGGCGCCGACGGTGCCGCCGGTTGCCCCATCGAAGCATGCAAACCGCGCCATGGCGCCATGCCGAACACGCTCAGCTGTTGCGCCCTGGCCCGCTCCACGATCGGCAGGACAGCCAGCGCCGAGGGGAACACATGGCCCACTTGAGGTTGGTCGGCGATGCCCAGTTCCAACGCCAGTGCGGCAATGTTTTTCTCGAATCCCAGCGCGGCGCGCGAGCGCAGTGCGCTCACCTGTAGGGCCAGCATGGGCACGGCCACCAGCAGCAAAAGCAGTGTCAACTGCGTGGCGCGGCGACGGCTGGCGCGTGCCGCCGCCAGCAACGCCGGTGCGTACAGCAGCAACACAGCGGCCCAGGCCATCAGGGCCGGTGTGGTGTAGCGGCTGGAAAAGGCTTCACCGCTGCCGACATGCAGCCGGCCGCTGGCGGTGCCGGTGGCAGTGGCGCCAATGTAGGCAAGGAAAAAAAGCAGCGTCAGCAACAACGTGTCGCCCCTGCCTCGGTACCAGCGCACAGCCTGATGCAGGCAGGCGACCACCAGCATCACGCCGCCAAGCAGCGCCAGCACTTTGCCGGCGCCGCTGCTGCCGGTCAGGAAGTAAAACGGGCTGCCCAAGTACTGCAGCATATACGTCAGCAGCGGCAGCGCGCTGTCGTGCACGACGGTCAGGAACGGGATGTGACCGGGATTCTGCTGGTAGTTGTGAAAATAGGCCACCAGCGTGACGACGGCCAGCAGCGCCAGCACAGCGCAGCGGCGCCAGCCCTGGCGCGTCAACAGCGCGTAACCGAGCAACAAGGGCAAGGCCAGAATGCCGTTGGCCATGCTGCCGGCGGCCCCCACGCCGCCCAGGCAAGCCAGCGCGAACCAGCCGGTGCGGGCCGGCCCGGCAAGCGACAGGTGCAGGCAGTACAGCGCCCACAGCGGCAGCAGTTGCGCGAGAAAGAACTGGCTTTGAAAAGCCCACGTGAAGTTTTCCTGCTGCATCCACGAAAACAGCAATGCCACCAGGAACAGCCCCATCATCGTTTCCGGCACGCTGCGTGGCTGCACGGCGAGACGCGCGCGCAGCATGCACCAGAACAACAGCGCAGCGGCGCCGGCCAGAGCATAGTTAGCCAGTAACAGAAACCAGCTGGCGCCGCCGAACCAGCGCAGGTCGGCCCAGAACAGCAGGTGCGCCAGAACGATGCGGTGCTCGTTCTGCTGGCGCCACCAGGCCGTCATGTCGCCATCGCCCACCGACAGGAAGAAATTCAGGTAGGCGTCCCACATGTCCCAGAAGGGCACCGGCGAATAATTGCGCACGACACCGACGGCCGTCAGCACCAGCATGACAGCGGTAAAGCTACCCATGGCAAACAGCGGCAGTGAGGGTTTCGGCAGTTTCAAGGAACGGTCTTTCATGAGGCAATCAGCACAGGAGCCGGTGTCGCCGGCCCTGCGCTGTCAGATATCCATTTTTTTGAAAATAAAATGCGGCAGATGCCGGATGATCATCATGATCACGAACCATTTTCCGGGTGCATACACCGTCAGTTTGCCCTGCGCCATGCCCTTGACGATCTCCTGCGCCACCTGCTCGACGCTGGCCAGTTTGCCGCCGTCCTGCTTCAGGTGCGCCGTCATCGGCGTATCGGTCGGGCCCGGCTTGATCAGCACCACCTTGACATTGGTGGCGGCGAGGCGGTGTTGCAGCCCCTGGGCATAGCGCGTGACCAGGCCCTTGGCGGCGCCATACACGTAGTTCGACTTGCGCCCGCGGTCGCCGGCAACCGAGCCGATCAGACCGAGCGTGCCTCGGTCGGCGCGCTGCATGTGGCCGGCGAACGCTTCGGCGAACAGCACCGGCGAAATGCCGTTGACGGCCAGCGCTTCCTGATTGGCCTGCAGGTCGGCCTGGCAGTGCGCCTGGTCCGGCAGCGAACCGTGCGCGATCAGCACGATATCAACCGGCCCGGTGGCGCAGATGGCGTCCACCTGGCGGCCGATGGCCAGCGGGTCGGCGAAGTCGGCCTGCTGCGCGCTGACGAGGGACTGCGGTCCGCGCACCCGCAGGTCGGCGGCGACGCGCTCCGTTTTGGCCAGGTCGCGCCCCAGCAGGATGACTTCGCAGCGGGCCCCGTTCAGCCACAGGCGGGCGCAATGTTCGGCGATGGCCGAGGTAGCCCCCACGATAACGATTTTAGTGACTTGATCCGACATTCAAACTCCCATCAGGCGGCGCGACATGGCCGAGCTGATGCCCGGGTCGCGGTACTGCATAAATTCGGCGAGGCGCGGATATCCGGCCTCGAATAAGGAACGGGGCATGCGCGCGTCTTTGGCCGCGTACAGCCGACCACCGGCCTCGGCCACGATAGCGTCGAGCCGCTCGAACAGTTTTAACGTGCGTGGCCCGCGGTTCGGGAAGTCCAGCGCCAGCGTGACCCCAGGCTGGGGGAAACTCAGCATGCCGGGGGCCGCCCGTTCGCCAAACGTTTTCAACACCGCCAGGAACGAGCCTTCGCCGCTGCTGGCAATGGCGTCCAGCATGGCCTGCACGGCATCGCGCCCGACCGCCCGCGGCACCACGCTCTGATACTGGTAAAAACCGCGCGGTCCGTACATGCGGTTCCAGTCGAGCAGGTTATCGAGCGGGTAATTAAACGCCTCGTAATGGGCGATGGCACGGCCGGCGCGCCATTTATTCATGTGAAAGTACAGCGCGTTAAACGGCGGCAACGATAAACGGTTGACCAGCGACACCGGTGGCACCAGCGGCATGCGGCGCGTGCGAGCGGCCGGTTCCGGGCGGTTGATCACGCCACTGGGGTTGCCACGCATGAACAGCCCGCGCCCTGCCCCGCCGAGGCAATCGATCCACGACACGGTGTGCTCCCAACCGGCCTCGGAGGCATCGGCCAGCGGAAAGAACGCGTCCAGGTTGGCGTAAGGCACCGTTTCAGTGGCGAACCACGGACCGGCCACGGGGCGCAGCTGCAGCTCGGCCGTGACAATCACACCGGTTAAACCCATGCCGCCGACGGTGGCGGCGAACCAGTCCGGCATCAGGGCCGGCCCGCAGTGCACGGTGCTGCCGTCGGTGCGTGCCAGTTCAAGCGCCAATACATGGTCGCCGAAGGAACCGACAGCGTGGTGATTCTTGCCGTGCACATCGTTGGCGATGGCGCCGCCAACGGTGATCATCTGGGTGCCGGGTGTGACCGGCAACATCCAGCCACGCGGCACACTCATGCGCTGTATGTCGCGCAGCAGCACGCCGGCCTCGCACACCAGCCGGCCAGTACGCTCGTCGAACGCGATGAAATGGTTCAGCCCTGTGGTCAGCCACAGCAGGCCGTCCGGATTCAGGCCCTGGTCGCCGTAACTGCGGCCCATGCCATGCGGCAGGCCGGGGGCACTGGCCGCCAGCTGGCGCGCCACCTGATCCGGCGTGTGCAGCGCCTCGACGCGGTGGGCGTCGCGCGACAGGCGTCCCCACGAAGAAATCGCTACCACGGCAGCGCCACGCTGCCCAGCAGCAGCGCCACCCCGAACGCGGCCCCGGCCAACAGGCTGGCCGGGTCCTTGACGGCGAACACCAGCGGGTCGTCGTGCATTTCGCCGCGGTGCGCTTTCATCCAGATCCAGCTGACCCAGAACAGCATCACCGGCACCGCGCCCCACACCGCTTCCGGCGTGACGTACAACTGGCGCACCACGTCGCTGTTCAGGTACAGCGCCAGCACCACCGCCGAGGCGTAACCGGAGGTGACGCCAAGCATCTGCACCAGCGGCGCGTCGGTGGTGAAATAACCGCGGCCATGGACCTTGGTCTTACCGGTTTGCATCTGCACCTGCAACTCCGCGTAGCGCTTGACGAAGGCCAGCGACAGGAACAGGAACACCGAAAATGCCAGCAGCCAGAACGACAGCAGGTGATCGGCGGCAGCAGCGCCGGCGATGATACGCAGCGTGTACAGCACCGCCAGCGTCAGACAATCAACCAGAATCAGCCGCTTCAGACCGAACGAGTACGCACAGGTGAGCACAAAATACACGATCAGACAGGCAAGGAAAGGGCCGCCGACCAAGGATGCAAGGCCAAGGCTGGCCAACAACAGGAACGGCGCCAATGCCACTCCCATCCAGACCGGCACCACACCCGAGGCGAACGGGCGTTTGCACTTGCGCGGATGCTGGCGGTCGCTTTCAAGGTCAAGCAGGTCGTTGGCGATATACACGGTCGAGGCACACAGACTGAACGCGACGAACGCCAGCAGCAACGCCAGCCAGGCGTCCAGATCGCCCAGCATGTGGCCAGCCAGCAGCGGCACGAACAGCAGCAGATTTTTCATCCACTGGTGCACCCGTAGCACTTTGGTCCATGCACGCAGGCCTCGTGGTGGCGCCGGCATGACGTGCTCGACTTCGCAGTGCATAGCGGCGGCGGCGGCCAGCGCTGGCGTGCCATTGACCACGATGGCGCGGCGCGCGCCGGGCCACACGGCCAGGTCGGCGCGCGAGTTGCCGGCGTAATCGAAACCTCCGTGGCCAAAGCGCGCCAACAGCGCCGCGTGCTTATGGCGGCCGGCGAGGTTAACGGCACCGTCGCTGGCCATGACCTCGTCGAACAGGCCGAGGTGCTCGGCGATCGGCGTGGCGATCGACAGGTCCGAGGCGGTACACAGGATCAGCGTGCGGCCGGATACCTTTTGCTGGCGCAGCCAGGCAATCAGCGGCAGATTGTAAGGCAGCGTGGTGGCGTCAAAAGCGCTGCCCGCAGCCAGGCGACGCTTCAGCACGGCCTTGCCGGCAGCCAGCCAGAACGGCAGCCGCAGCGCGTCCAGCGGACGGTCGCGCAAGGCGCGCAACGCCGATTCATGCAGCATATCCGTATGGATCAAGGTGCCGTCGAGGTCAACAATCAGTGGATACGGCAAAAATTTCTCTCAATCACAATGTTGCAATATGACAGTATGCCGCACGCGCGGGCCGGTCGGCAAGGCACGCCGGACCGCCCGCCCCGCTCACAACGACGCCACCCGTGGCGGCCATGCCAGCGAATAATCCTCGTGCACCAGCGTCAGATTGGGATTGTAGGCCGGGTCGGTGCGCAATTGCTCGCCCCAGCGCGCCTCGACAAAAGCGATCTCGCGGCCGAAGCGGGCGATCTTTTCGGGACTGTCCTCCTCGCCGCGCGAGGCCGACTCATGGTGAATCATTTCCGCGTATGGGGTCCAGACATTGCGGTAACCGGCCTCGCGCACGCGCAGGCAAAAATCGACGTCGTTGAAAGCGATCACCAACGCCTCGTCGAGGCCGCCCACCTGTTCGAACACGTCGCGCCGCAGCAACAGGCAGGCGGCCGTCACGGCGCTGTAGGATTGGTGCAACAGGGCGCGTCCGAAATAGCCGTTCTGCCCGCGCGGCAGGTATTTATGGGCGTGCCCGGCGATGCCGCCGATGCCCAGCACCACGCCACCATGCTGCAACCGCCCGTCCGGATACCACAGGCGCGCGCCGACACAACCGGTGTCCGGGCGCGCCGCGAACGACACCATTTCCTCGAGCCAGTCCGGCGTCAGGATCTCGATGTCGTTGTTCATCAGGCACAGATACTGCCCACGCGCGACCCGCGCGGCGTGGTTGTTGAGCGCCGAAAAATTGAAGGCGCTGTCGTCGCGCAGAATGCGCACGCGGTCCTTCGGCAGCCGCGCGAACAGTTGCTGGGTTTTCTCCTCGACACTGCCATTGTCAACGATGATCACCTCGTAATTGCTATAGGTGCTGCGCTCTAACAGCGTGTCGAGGCACATGCCGAGCAGGTCGGCGCGGTCCCGCGTCGGAATCAGAATGCTGACCAACGGCTGCGGCGTCGGGCAGGCAAAGCGCACCCGGTTGACCCCCGGCGCGGACGGTGCCGCCAGCACCTCGGCCTGCAGACCCACGCGCGCCAGATGGGCTGCCACCGCTTTACGGCCAGCACGCGCGGCGTAATTTTTCTCGCCCGCTCCCAGCGCCGTACTGCCGGCGATAGCGCGCCAGTGGTACAGCACGCGCGGCACATGCACTACCTGTTGGGGCGCCAATTGCTCGATCACGCGCAACGCCAGGTCATAATCCTGGGCACCCTCGTAGCCGAGTTGGAAGCCGCCCAACTGGCGCACCAGCGCGGTACGGTACACCCCGAGGTGGCACACCATGTTTTGTGCCAGCAGCAATTCATAGTTGAGGTCGGACTTGAAATACGGGTCGTAGCGGCGATTGTGCTCATCCACTTTATCTTCGTCCGAATACAGCAGGCCGGCGTCGGGCTGGCCGATGATCGCTTCGGCCATCCAGAACAGCGCCTGCGCGTCGAGCAGATCGTCATGGTCAAACAGGGCGACGAAGTCGCCGCTGGCGAGCGCCAGCGCCGAATTGCTGGAGGCCGAAATATGGCCGTTCTCGGCGCGGTAAACCAGCTTGATACGCGGCTCCTCGGCGCGGTGGCGTTCCAGTAACTGGCGTACCGCCGGGTCGCTCGAGGCGTCGTCGGCGATGCACAGTTCCCAGTCCGGATACAACTGTTGGCGCACCGAATTGATCGCCTGCTCAAGGAACGCCAGCGGCGAGTTGAAGACCGGCATAATTACCGAGAACGTCGGTCGGAATGGCATGGCGTCAATGCGCCGCTGCAGCCGGGCCTGTGCCGCATCGTCCAGCGTGGCATAGCGGCTGAGCCAATCGGCATAGTCGTTGCGCGCCAGCTCGGCCGGCGCGGCCGGCGCCACCACATGGTTCAGGCCGCGGCGCAGACCGCCCATGCCGTCGCGGCGGTACACCTGCAACGCCTTCAGCGCGGTCGCTTGCACGCCGCCGCCGCGGCGGATCGCCAACGGCACCCTGGCCACCAAGCGCCGCACGCGCTGGCTCGCCGCGCTGACCAGCCGCAACGGCTTGCTCACGCGCCAACTGGTGGAGCCGTACAGTGCGGCGATGTCGGCGTCGCGCAGCGCCAGTTCGCGGCGCAGTTGCTCCACACTGCCCTGCAACTCCTGCAACGTGCCAGTAACGGCCTGCCAGGACTCGTCGGGGGCCTGCGCCAGCGTACTCCAGGGGTTAGCCGACTGCTGCTGCGCCGGATCGAAGCGGAACGGCGCCGCGTACGGCGGCTGGCGCCCAGCCGCATAGGCGCTGGCCGGGCCGACCGACAGCAGGCTGCCGATGCCGCCGCCGTCGGCCCGCTTGCGCACGACGCACAGCGCGTTGATGAATTCGACCGACTCCAGCTGCGCCAGGTCGGCGTCGCTGAGTGCCGCCGCGCCGGGCGCGAAAAAGCCCGTCAACAGGCTGGCGCGCGAGCGCGCCACTCCCCAGTGTTCGTGGCCGATGACATCGGCCAGGCGCTTGAAAAATGCCAGCGGTGCGTACGGCGCATACAGACCGCCGCCATGGCGCTGCTGGTAACTGCTGTCGAGGTTTTCCACCAGATACAGGCCGCCGTCGGCCAGCAACGGGAAATAAGTGGAAAACGTGCTCGCGACCACAGCGCCGGTCAGCGAGGCATTGTCGATGATAATGTCAAACTGGACGCTGTGACGCAGCACCTCAGCCATCACCGCAGGTGCCTCGGGCGCGCCGACCACGCGGCGCACGCGCCCGTTGCCCGCTGCGTCGCCCATCGCCGGCGCCGCGACGCAGCTCAGCAATACGCTCGCCTGCGAGAAGTAACGCGCCCACAATTCGATAGCGCCGTCCGGCGTGGCGCTGATTTCCAGCAGCCGCAGCGGAGCCTCGCGATACGGCGTGAACAGGCGCTCGAACGCCGCCATGTGGGCGGACCATTTTTGCATCGCCTGGCCAGGATGGTCGGCAAACAGTTGCAGCAATGTCGGTTTAGTCATGAGTCAGTCAAAAAAAAGCGGGTGGTCGGCAAAGCAATTGGGTACTCTCGGGCCGGCGCGACGCCAGCGCGCCCCACTACAGCCCCGTAGCACCCCAGCGACGGTTAATTTAGCGCTCGCAGACGCTTCTCCACCATCCGCGCGCTCGTTCGAAGCGTGGAAACCCGGTCCAATTCGTAGCGCGAGTTGCAGCAACTTTGCGCGAGGCGCAACGCGTGTTGGAAATCTCACCAGGATCAAATTGAATTGGCGCATGCCGAAGCCAGAAAGACACAGGTGTCTCTACAAGGCTCCGACGGTGCGCCATGTGACGAGTCGGGGTCGTTCAGTTATTTATAATTCAGTTTGGCCAAGCGGTGGATAGGCCGAGTCGGAACGGATGCGATATCGTAGGAAAAAAATGCCAGGATCAGCTGCAGTCCCATTAGCACCGGTAATGCTGCCAACATCACCGTGCCGGCGGGTGTAACGGCGGAATCTTGTGCCGAACTTATCCAGTGAGCCAATCCGAACCCGCCACCGGCCAGCAGCAACAGCAGTCCGAGCGGAAGTTCGATTGAGGCCAATGCCATATCGCGCAAATAATAGTTATAAAACACACGTTTGCCAAAATTGCGCAGGTGCTTCACCAAGAACTCACCGAGGATTTTCGAAATCTTCAAATTGCTGACTTCATCGCCGTAGCTGGCATCCATGGGAATATCCTGCACCACAGCAAAATTGGTATTCAAACGGAATAGCATATCGGTTTCGAAAAAGTAACGGGTACTAATCTTGTCGAATGGCAGTTGTCGGGCCACACTCACATGTATCGCAGTATATCCATTGGTAGGGTCGAACAAATTCCAATAACCAGACGATACTTTTGTCATTAGTGAAAGTATCGCATTGCCCACGAGTCGAATTTTCGGCATCGCACGAATTTCATCAAGATTGAAAAAGCGATTGCCTTTAGTATAGTCAGCCTCACCTGCCAGAATGGGCTCGATGAAGCGCGGGATCAAGGCTGGATCCATTTGTCCGTCACCATCGACCTTGACGATAATCGACAGGCCCTCGGCGATAGCGGCACGGTAGCCGGTCATGACGGCCCCACCCACGCCTTGGTTGACAGCGTGCCGTAGTACCTTGACGCGGCCGTCACGGCAATTGGCCTCCACGAAATCGCCAGAACCGTCCGGACATTGGTCATCCACTACATAGATACGGGCCACCTCCGGACCGATCGCATCAATCACGCCAATTATATGGCGCGTGACACGATAGCTCGGAATGACAACAGCGATAGTATTCATTAAAGATCCTGTATTCAACGGCAAAATACGCACAACGGCGACGTGCTCATGGCGCGCTGTTGGTGCCACCAGCCTCGCCAGCAGGCGTTACAACAATAGGATAGGAAATCGCGACGCAGCTTAAAAAAGGCCGGGCGATACAACTGGAGTGCGCTTGAAACCGTCGCGATACCAAGGCCGTTGCCACCGCAGCATACGGGGCCGGTCAGTACAGTTCCACTTGCAGTCTCCTCACCACTACCGGTCCGCCCGCTTGGCGTGTGATGTACATGAGGCCTTTGGTTGCGCCGGGCGGAATCGGGAACGCCTCGACAAACTTCTCGCCCTTATCGAAACAAGGCACGACGTGGTAATAAGGCGCGCCCTTGTCCCAGTTGATTTGCGCCACGAAATTGCCACGCTCACTCGAGCAATCAAGTTGCACCGAATAACGGATCGCACGCGCACCATCGACTTCGAACTCATGCACCATCCTCGGTGCCTCGCCAGCCGCTATGCCTGGCGCACTAACGTCAGAACGCGTCGGGTCGATGAGCGAAAAATCGCTGATATCGACGGCCGGGCGATACACCAAGGGCTTGGGTTGTAATCGGTACATCACGATATTTCCAACCTGCATTTCAGGTACACCGAACTGGCTCAAGTAGTCGCGCAGCAGATTGCGGTAACCGTAGAAAGGACTGCGGTCATCTGGGACCTGGGTGTACTCCCAATACACATATGAAATGTTATTACGTACAAGAAAGGCACTCAATTCAGCCGCATTTTTCAGCTGCATCGATTCGAGTTCACGCCATTGCGCATACCAATTCAGATAGGCTGGCAAAGCGGCCAATGTCGCCCCATAAGGACGTGCTGGCTCATACAATACCACCGCCCCGGGCGCGGTTGCGTTAAGCTGCTGATTCAAAAATTGCTCGGGCACGAGTTGCTTGACCAACTCAACCCGGCCCGCCTCAGTATAGAGTGTACGAAGGGGAGTAGAAAAGAACCAGAGCACACCGGGAACGAAAAACAGGTTTGCGCCGCAGAACAACAGCAACGAAGTTCCCGCTGCCATGCGCGCCACCGGCGTACCTGGCAGCGCGGAGCGCTCACTCAACACGGCGCCGATAAGCACTGCCGCCAGCGGCATAACCGGGTAGAGGTAACGCAGATACTGCAACGTGAAAAACATCACGAAGCCGAACCCCAGTAGAGGCACCAGCATCAGAGAGGCGCGGGCACGGTGCCGTACGCCCAATAACATTAGCAAGGCCAGCGGCAACAAAAGCAGATATTGAAAGCCGCCGACGTAATTGGCCGACTCTTGATGCAGATTGGTTTGGAAGAATAATTCCCAGTAGGCACGCAGCGACGCACCCTTACTGTACGTCGGATCGATGAAATTCACGGGACTAAATGCCGGCGATTTAAAAATGCCGTTATATAGTGGCAGTACAGGATTACCAGTCGTGTACCACGCATAGGCATACGACTGGAACGCTACAACGCTGCCAAGCGCCACCACCAGGAGCAGGCCCGGCCACGGCAATGGTGATCTGGCCGATGCCGCACCGCGCTGGCGCCAAGGGAAACGGCAAATCCACACGGCCAGCACAGCCATTCCCATCAGAGCACCAGTCACTTTGATTCCGCAGCACAACGCAGCCATCATGATAAGCGCCGCAGTGGCCGGGCGAGTCAGAGAACTGGAACGCCGCAGCGCAAGCAGAACACCACTGGTGGCCATCACGCTTAGCATGAGTTCAGTCTGCTGGCCCGCCATCAGTAGGGCTGTCAAAGGCGTGGTCACGAACAACACCAGCAACAAGAGGCGCTGGGCGCGCGAGCGCAGGATAAGCCGCGCCAACTGCCACATGCTATAAAGCAGCAGCGCCAGCAGGGCGAGATTGAAGGCACCACGCGCGTTGGCGCCGGCCAGCAGCGACGGGACCGCCACCAGCAGATCGACCACGAATGGTGCTACTGCCCAGACTTGCGAGCGCGTGTCAAAATCGTACACATGGTTGTGCGCCAGCGTGGTCCAGATACGCAGGTGCAAGGCGTTGTCATCGTAGCTCAGGGTCGGATAAAACGCGTAACGCGCCATGTACGCGATCACGCACAACGCGCCGGCCAGCTTCCAATAGCCGATGCGACGCAACCGGTGCGACAGGTCGTGGCCGGCTTGCTCAAGTCGCGCCTGCAGGTTTGGGCCCGGCACCGCATCCAGCAGGCGCAGTCCGGCCACCAGCGGCGCCGCCAGCAAGGCAGCGTAGACCAGCGGATAATTGACCGGATAGTGAATCAATAACGCGAACAACGCCGAATACGCGCCGGCGCCGATCAGCAGCGACTCCACCAACAGCGGCTGGCGCCGCTGTTCCCGGTAGGCAGCGTACAGCAGCAGCCGACCCAACGCATACATGGCGCTGATAAAGGCGACCACTGCAGTAGCCTGCGCGACGCCGACACCGATGCCCAGGTACAACAGCGTCAGGCCGACCAGCAGCGCAGCGCGATGCGTTCTAAAAAACGCCAAGCCCAGTGTGACAAGGGCAAAGGAGCCGCCCCATATGTAAAGATCCTTCCACAAGCCGGCATTCCAGTACAACAAATCCGGCCGCCAGTTGCCTATGCTGACAGGAATCACGATGAAAGCGCCCAGCAACAGGAGGGCGCGGCCAATTTCCAAGTATTTTTTCAAGATAATCTGCTTCTTCACGCTAGTGACTGGGTCAGATGCCGTCACGGCAAGGTGCGGGCTTCAACACCGGCGCCGCAGCGCCTGTAGCGGTGCGCAGGTCGCGACGCTTTTTCAGTTGCTGCAGCGGTCGGTCGACGCACACCAGTACCAGATAGCAGACAACCATGGTCAGCACGAATGCGGCAGCGAAGAAGCCGAAGCTACGGTCGCTTCCCATCAGTGGCAGCAGCAGCACCGCCACGGTCGTGTGGAACAAATACAGCGGATACGACAGGTCGCCCAGCCAGGCATCGAGTCGGGCGGTGCGGCAGTCGGCCAGCGACAGTACCACCCAAGCGGACAGCAGCGCCGACACGTACAAGCCGTACATCCAAGGCCAGTGCGGGTCGAACAACCACAGCAGGCCGTGCAGCAACCACACGACGACGCTGGCCGGGGTCTTCAGAAATGCCAACTGGGTGCGGTAATGGGCGACCAGCGAACCCAGCGCGAACGGCGCAATGCACGTCAGAAAGGTCGAATAGCGTACACCGAACGACTCGATCTGGATGCCATGCTTCCAGTTCAGCAGCAGACTCAGGATCAGTCCCAGCCAGGCTGCACCGCGGCCAAAGGCCAGCAACGGCATCAAGACATAGACCCCGACCTCCACCGCCAGCGCGCCCGATACCGGCACCAGCAGCGGTCCGCCGTCGGTCAGCGGCAGTAGGGTAATGTTTTTTACCCAATCCAACAGCGAAGTCGGCATGACGAACTGGCCATTCAGCGAGGCCGGGTTGGCACCGAAATGCGGCATACCGCGCAACACCAGCCATCCGCACACTGCGGCCACCGCGTACGCGGGAAAGATGCGCAGAATGCGGTTGTACGCGAAGTCCTGTAGGCCAGCCTTGCTGGGGCCGTATTTTTCGGCCAGTACGTAGGTCATCAGGTAGCCACTGAGGACGAAAAAGCCCCATACAGCATACGCCGCCGGGCCATCCAGCATACCGGCCCATAAGTGCGAGATCACTACCAGAAACGCAAGGAAAAACCGCCACGTACCAAAACCTATTTTCATGCCTGTTCCTACTTTAGGGAGAGCATCATCGTCGCATGCCCAAGCTCGCGGAAGCCGGCATGTGCTGTAAATTATTGCGTGCCTGCACTCAGGCGTGATACATCCAGCGCAGGGTATCGACCAGCGGCAACGGCGTCGCGGGGCCGATCAGGCGGCGTAGCTTGCTGTCGTCGCCGACCAGGCGCGCCACGTCGTTGACCCGGACAAACGCCGGGTTGACGCGTACCTCGATACGGTAGCCGGCGATACTGGCCATCTGGTCGAGTATGTCGCCGAGCGTGTGGCCGATGCCCGAGCAAACGTTGAAAGTTTGTCCTGCTGGCGCCGCCGCCAGCAGCCCCATGTAGCTGGCCACTACCTGCCGCACATCCGAAAAATCACGCGCCACGTTGGTATTGCCCAGTTCGATGTGCGTATCGCCGCGGCGGAAATGCGAGACGATCTTCGGCAGCAGGAACAGCGCATCCTGGCCGACTCCGGTGTAATTGAACGGCCGGGCGATGATAATCGGCAATCGATCGGCCCACAGGCGCGCCATGTATTCCATCGCCAGCTTGCTGACAGCGTAATCATTCGCCGGCGCCGGCGCCACCGTCTCGTCAATCGGGTCGACGGCCGCATTGCCATACACGTTGGCGCTCGACGCCAGCAGCACCGCTGCGGGGCGCTGCGCCAGTCCGGCCACCGCCTCCAGCAGGTTGCGGGTGCCAACCACATTGACCCGATACACCAGTTCAGCATCGGTATGGGCCACAAAAGCGATCGCCGCGAGGTGCACCACGACCTCAGGCTGTACCAGTTGCACCAGCGCGGCGACGGCGTCCCGGTCGAGTAGGTTGACCGGGCGCGGCGCGCCGCCGTCGTGGCCTGGCAACTCGGTGCCGTACACCTGGTAACCTGCCTGCACCAGGGCCTTGGCCATGTACTGGCCGGTGAAGCCGGCCGCCCCCGTCAATAAGGCGCGCCTGCCGTGCCCGCCACCGCTCACCGCCGCTGCATTCATCGCGCTCCCTTAGAAAGAAAAACCGGCTTCGTTGCGGCGCAAATCGGCCTCGACCATCATCTGGCATAACTGCTCCAGGGTAGTCTGCGGCTTCCAGCCCAACTCGTTGAAGGCTTTGGCCGGGTCGCCGATCAACAGTTCGACCTCGGCGGGACGATAAAATTTCGGACTGACCCGCACCAGCAACTTGCCGGTACGGACACAGTGCCCCGTCTCGAGCTCACCGGCGCCGGACCAGGCCACTTCAACGCCGACCGCCTTGAAGGCCATCGTGACGAAGTCGCGCACCGTTTCGCTGCGGTTGGTAGCCAGCACGAAGGTGTCAGGCTGGTCGGCCTGCAAAATGCGCCACATGCCTTCCACATATTCCTTGGCGTAGCCCCAGTCGCGCTTGGCGTCGAGGTTGCCCAACTCCAGCAACTCGGCCTTGCCGAGGGAAATCTTGGCCACGGTGTCGGTAATTTTGCGGGTGACGAACTCGCGCCCGCGCAACGGCGACTCGTGGTTGAACAGGATGCCGCTGGCGCCAAATATTCCGTATGACTCGCGGTAATTGACCGTCATCCAGTGGGCATACAGTTTGGCCACGCCATACGGGCTGCGCGGATAAAACGGCGTGCTCTCGATTTGCGGAATGGCTTGCACCTTGCCGAACATTTCCGATGTCGAGGCCTGGTAGAAGCGGATCTTTGGGTTGACGATCCGGATCGCCTCGAGCAGGTGCACGGCGCCCAGGCCCGTGATGGTGGCCGTCGTTACCGGTTGCTCGAACGAAACGCCAACAAAGCTTTGCGCCGCCAGATTGTAGATTTCGTCGACGGCGACTGACTGCAACAGGCGGATGCTGGAACCCAAGTCGGTCAGGTCGTATTCGACAAGGCTGAGGCGCGGGTGCTGGCTGATGCCAAGCTCCTCGATGCGCCAGAAATTAACCGAACTGGTCCGGCGGTAGGTGCCAATCACGGCGTAACCCTTATCGAGCAGTAACTCGGCCAGATAGGCGCCGTCCTGGCCGGTGATACCGGTAATTATTGCAGTTTTAATTTTTTGTTCCATATATGACAATAGATTATTCAGTGTGCGGCCGCACCGGCCAGCCGGCAAGGTGCGCGAAAAAGGGCTGCCATTTTAATAGCAATGTTACAGGGCAAATACCGTGTAGGCCGGCCGGGGCCTACGAATACAGATTCAAAGGACGCTCGCCTCGCTCAGTCGGCATGCCGAGGTTGGTGGTGATCGCCGCCAGGCTTTGCCAGGCGGCCTCGGCGCCCCACGCGGCGTCGGCGAACGCGACCCCTTCGGCGCTGATATGGTTCCACAATGCCTCGTCGCGGTAGAGCCGTACGATGGTGTCCGCCAGGGCTGCTGCGCCGTCGGCGATCAGGATATTCAGGCCGTCAGTGAGCGACATGCCCTCGGCCGCCAGCGGCGTTGCCACCACCGGCAAGCCCTGCGCCATCGCCGAACCAATTTTACCTTTGATGCCGGCGCCGTAGCGCAACGGCGCCACTGAAACGCGCATGGTGTCGAGCAGCGGCGCCAGGTCATCAACAAAACCTTTAATGACGATGTCGTCGGCGGCCAGCGCCAGAATGGCCGGCGGCGGCTGGCTACCGACCACGTAAAAGCGCACTCCAGGCAGACGCTGGCGCAGCAGCGGCATCACTTCGGCAACAAAATATTGCACGGCGTCGACGTTCGGGGTGTGCTGGTAGCCGCCGACAAACACGATGTCCTCGCGCTGCGCAAAGGCGACGCGGGTGCCGGGAATGTCCATCACCAGTGGGAACACATGCAAATTGGCGGTCGGCAAATCGCGGCGCACCATCTCCAGCTCTACCGTGCTGTGCAGGATGGCGCCGTCGCACAGGCAAATCGCGGCCAGTTCACGCTGCTTCATTGCATCGGCGGCACGCTGCTTAACTGCATCCGCCTGCAAGGCAGCCTCGCGTGACATGCGCAGGAAATGCAAATCGACCGTGTGGAACAGTGCCTTTGCCTTAGGGCAATAGCGCCGCACTGCGGCCAAGTGCCGATCCACCACGCCGGGACGGAACAGCGACACCAAATCGTACCGCGCGCCGTGCGCCACCAGGTGCTGTTCCACGCTAATCACATACGGCGCATACAACACTTCGATGCCGGCGCGCTGCAGCGCAGCCGTATACTCAGGCATGTAAAGGAAATTGTCTTCGGCGATAAACGTCACCTGGAACCCCATGTCGCGCAACAGCAACATGATGTTGTAGGCGATCACCGAACCGGCATCCTGGTTCGGCGTCGGCGTGCAGTGGTCCAGCACCAAAGCGCGGCGGGTGGCGCCGCGGTCTTTCTCAGCGTCGACGTTGATGCCGTTCGGCATGTGTTCGTTCAGCTGTGTATGCCAGCGCTGGTACAGTTTCTTGAAATTCTCGATCTGGTAGGCCTTCACTCCCTGCGAGGTGTCGGTGCCGGACGAGATGCCTTCGTGATGAATCACCGCCGACAGCGGCTGATAGATCACGCGGTAACCGCGAGCGCGGATTTTCAGTGCCAGGTCGGCGTCTTCGCAATACGCCGGCAAATACAATTCGTCGAATCCGCCGAGATCGTCGAACAGCGCTTTCGTCAGCATGATCGAAGCGCCGGAGATGTAGTCAACGTCGCGCGCGTAGTTGTACACGGGCAGGGCGGGGTCTTGGAAGCGGCCGAAGTTCCAAGCACTGGCGTCCTGCCAGATGATGCCGCCGGCCTCCTGCAGGCGGCCATCCGGATACAACAGTTTGGACCCGGCAAGGCCAGTGCCGGGGATGGTGGCGAAGGTGCGCAGCAATTCGTCCATCCAGCCGGCCAGCACTTCCGTATCATTGTTGAGGAAATACACGTATTCGCCCAAGGCCAGGCGCGCGCCATGGTTACAGGAGCGGATGAAGCCTTGGTTGACCTCGTTGCGCACCAGGCGAATTCCGGGGACGCCGTTCAGCACTGCCACCGAGTCGTCCGGCGAACAATCATCGACGACGATGACTTCAAATGCGGCGGCAGGGGGATGGGCGGCGATCGAGGCCAAACAACGCAAGGTGTAGTCGATTTTGCCATAGATCGGGATCACCACGCTGACGAGCGGATGTGCCGACGGCAGTATGGCGGCCGGCACCACAACACTGGTACGCGGCGTAGCCTCTGGCAAGACAGCGGGCACGGACACTGCCACCGGTACGATCGCGGCAGCGGGCGGCGCCACACTGACCGACGCCAGCTTAGCCGGCGGCGCCACGCTGGCGTGCGCGGGACCGGCCTGTGCTTCCGACGAGCGGCCAGCCCGCGTCAGCGCGGCGCGTCCATAGCGCCGCAACTGCTGTTTTGGTGAACTGAGCCAGCGGCGCGCCTCGCGCAAGGGCAGCGTCAGGCGCCATGAGTTGGTGGCGGCCATGCGCTGTAGCCGACCTTCGGACTCGGCCAGCAATCGGTCCAGATGGGCGATTTGACCGTCGCGGGCCACAATCAGCTCATCGAGATGAAGCGTGCGGTTATCGAGATGGGCCACTTGGCCGTCGCGAGCAACGATCAGCTCGTTCAAATGTGCAATATGCGCAGTTTTCTCGGCGAGTTGGCCTTCCCGCTCCAAGCGAAGCTTGTTCTGGCGCAGTATGTGGTCATCGCGTTCGCTGATCCCCTGATTGGCCTGCGTGGTCCATGCCTGGTACTGCGCCACAGTGCGCGCCAGTTCCTCGACACGCCGGTAGCCGGCGGAGATCGCCTGGTTCAGGCCGTCAATCTGTCCAGCGCTGTGGGCGGCCTGAACCGCATTCCCCTCCACGGCCTGAGTCAGTTGCCGCACTTGGGCATCGCGGGCGCCGATCGCCAGGTCACGCTCGTTCAAGACCTCGATCAGCCTGAGCTTCTCAGCATCGCGCTCGGCAATCCCCTCCACGGCCTGAGTCAGTTGCAGCACCTGGGCATCACGGGCGCCGATCGCCAGGTCACGCTCCTTCAAGATCTCGATCAGGCTGAGCTTCTCAGCATCGCGCTCGGCGATGACCTGATTTTGATCCTGCGCCCACTTGGCAAAGCCGACATAGTGCTTCACCAAATCCAGCTTTTCCGGATACAGAAGCGACGTCATGGTCGAGACCGCGCTAGGTAAGTCCCCGGCGTCGGCAGCGCAGACCGCGACAAAATAAACGGCGTCCGTCAGCCCGGCCGCACCCGGCAGCATTTGGGTGCCTTCCAGATGCCAGGCCCGGTACGCAGATGGCTGGCCATCGAGAAGTTGGATTACCGAGCCCATTAACATGCGCTGGCCGAGGTAGCGGATGGCCCCGAACTGCTGCTTGAGCAAGGCATCAAATTCGCCGAAATCGAGCTCCTTTACATGGAACTCATTATGCTCGCCGCTCTCCTCTGAATATACGGGGCGGTTCGGCGACGAAATGACCAGCACCCCTTGCGGGCGCAGCACGCGGCGAATTTCACGCAGCATATCCTCCTGCTCGGCAAGGTGCTCGATGGTTTCGAACGAGACCACCACGTCGAAACTGGCATCGGCGAAATCCAGCGCGATGGCGCTGCCCTGGCGATACACGAGGTTGGCTTTCTGATAGCTGCGAGCCGCGTGTTCCACGGCCTCGTCGGAAATATCCACGCCGGTGACGTGCACGGCCGCGTCGGCCAGCATGGCTGAACCGTAGCCCTCACCACAGGCGACATCGAGCACCGTTTTGCCACTTACCAGCTCCATCACGGTGGCATAGCGATGGTAATGTTCCAGCTGGATACGGCCAGCTTCCGTCGGCATATACCGTTCACCCGTAAATTGCATCTTACACATTCTCCAAACTGATTTTTTTCATCGGCAGACCCACCAAACCGAAACAAACGGAACTGGCGTGCACGCGCAAGATCATGGCGTCGTGCAGCCAATGGTGTTGAACGTGCTCGTCCTGAGTACCTTCCGCGATCGCCGGCGAAATACTGTAGTCGCCCGAGGGCAGCACAGGCAGCCGGAACTGAAAGCGCGCCAACAGTTCCGTGCCGGCCGCCACCACGACGGGTGCGTGCTGGTACACCAGAAAAGTGTTGTCCGAAAAGATCACTTGGCCGAGACGGTCCTTGAACTGGAAGCCGACGATGGGACTCAGCATTAACTGATGGGCCTGGCAACGGATCTCCAGCACCACATCCTCGCCACCAACGATCCACGTCAACGGCACGCCACTCCAGTCAGTCAGGCTGACCCCGACGATTTTGGCGTACCCGGTACCAAAACCGGTTTTATCCGCTTCGAAGCGGAACACTTCTATATCGTTGCGTAAGGTCGAGCCATTAATGAGCGGCTCGCGCATGTCGCGAAATGTGACCACGCCATTACTCGCTTGCTCCTCCTCGGCGCCCTCTTCCACGGCGTCGGCGTGCGGTAGGACCGCGCTGGTGCCGCCAACGTCCTGGGTGGTTTCGTACAGACTCGCCAGGTAGTGCTCGGAAACGTCTTTCGGCGTGCCGATTTCCACGACTTTGCCGTGGCTGAGCAAGACCGCCTTGCTGCACAAATTGACCAGCGCGGTCGTATCATGGCTGACAAACAGCACAGTGCCGTTTTGCATGAACTGGCGCAGGAAGCGCATGCATTTTTGGGTGAAAAAGGCGTCGCCTACGGCCAGCGCCTCGTCAACGACCAATATATCGGCATCGACGTGGGCAATCACCGCGAACGCGAGGCGCACCATCATGCCACTGGAATAGGTCTTTACGGGCTGCTCAATGAAGGTTCCGATGTCGGCGAATTGCACGATGGCGTCGAAGCGCGCATCGATCTCGTCGTTGCTGAGCCCCAGCACCGACGCATTCATATAGACATTTTCACGACCGGTAAATTCCGGATTGAACCCGGAACCCAGCTCCAGCAGCGCGGCAATGCGGCCATTGGTCTGGATGCTGCCACTGGTCGGTGTGAGCGTGCCGCAAATCATTTGTAGCAGGGTTGACTTGCCCGAGCCGTTACGCCCGACGATACCGACGGTTTCGCCTTTTTTGATATCGAACGAGACGTTCTTGACGGCCCAGAATTCACGGAAATATTGCTTGGCCGGCGACCCACGGCGTTTCAACCGAGGCAGCAAAAACTGCTTCAGGCGGTCACGCGGGGTGTCGTAGATTTCGTAGCATTTGCTGAGATTTTCGATGCGGATGGCCGATTCGCCCAGCGGAGGGTTAGAGGACATCGGCGAATCCTTTCCGGGTTTTCTGGAACCACGCATAGCCGCACCAGGCGCACGCCATGGCGGCGCCCGTGTACACCCCGAGCCCGAACCAGTCCGGCAAGCGGCCCCAGATCAGCACGTCGCGGGCCTGTTCGATGATGAAAGTCAGTGGATTGAGCATAATGATCGAGCGGAAGCGCTCCGGCACCGCGGTGACGGGATAAAACACCGGCGACAGGAACGTCAGCACCGTCGTGAGGATCGCGACAAACTGTCCGACGTCGCGCAGAAATACACCGAGCGACGCCAACATCCAAGCCAACCCCAGAATGAGAATCAGCAACGGCAGCAGCACCAGCGGCACGAATACCGCTGTCCATTGCAGCGCGCCATTAAATAAGGCATACGCGGCCAGCAGCACCGCCAAGCTGATCAAACTGTGAAACAGCGCTGCGCCAAGGTTGACTACCGGCAGCACTTCCAGCGGAAACACTACTTTTTTAACATAGTTAGCATTGGCCAGAATCAGGCCGGGGGCACGATTGACTACCTCGCTAAACAGGCCCAGCACAATCATGCCGACGAACAGCACCAAGGCGAACTGGGTTTTACTCTCGTCGCCGCCGAGGCCACTCCAACGCGAACGGAAAATCTCGGAGAACACGAAGGTGTACACCACCAGCATGAACACCGGATTGAAGAACGACCAGGCCAGGCCTAACGCCGAGCCCTTATAGCGCCCCACCACCTCGCGCCGCGTCATTTGCGCCAGCAACTGCCGATTGCGCCACAGACTGGCGGCCAGCGACGCCGGTGAGATGGGTTGAGCGGCGTGCGGATTGATCGTGACACTGGCTTGTTTCACGCAAAACTCTCCGCATCGGTCAGCAGCTTACCCAACTGGTCCTTGCCGGACAGGGACGGTGCACCGCTGTGCGGCCACGCGACATTAACCGTGGGGTCGTTCCACGCCAGGCTGCGTTCGAACTCGGGATACCAGTAATCGGTTGTCTTGTAGAGGAACTCGGCAGTTTCCGACAGCACCACAAAGCCATGGGCAAAACCAGGCGGCACCCACAACATGCGTTTGTTGTCGGCCGACAGTTCAACACCCACGTGCTGGCCAAATGTGGCCGAGCTGCGGCGCAGGTCGACGGCCACGTCGTATACGGTGCCCTGCACTGCCCGTACCAGCTTGCCCTGCGGATGCTGGATCTGATAGTGCAGGCCGCGCAGCACGTTTTTGACTGAGCGGCTGTGGTTGTCCTGAACGAACTCGACGTCGTAACCGATCGCCGCGTTGAACTGGCGCTGGTTAAAGCTTTCGAAGAAGAATCCGCGTTCGTCGCCGAATACGTTCGGCTCGATCAGCACCACGTCCGGTATGGCTAAGGGGGTCGCTTTCATCAGAACACCGTTTCTTTTAACATGCGTTGCAGATACTGGCCATAACCGTTTTTCGCCAGCGGCGCCGCCAGCTTCGCCACCTGGGCCGCGTCGATCCAGCCGCGGCGGTACGCGATCTCTTCCGGGCAGGCCACTTTCAGACCTTGGCGGTGTTCAATGGTCTGGATGAAATTGCTGGCCTCGTTCAGGCTCTCATGGGTGCCGGTGTCGAGCCACGCGTAACCGCGGCCCATGATTTCCACGTTCAGTTGCCCGCGCTCCATATAGACCCGGTTGACGTCGGTGATTTCCAGTTCGCCGCGTGGCGACGGCTTCAGGCTGGCGGCGATGTCGACCACGTCGCCGTCGTAAAAATACAGGCCGGTGATGGCATAACTACTCTTCGGCACAGCTGGCTTTTCCTCAAGGCTGGTGGCATGCCCGGTCGCGTCGAAGTCGACCACGCCGTAGCGCTCCGGGTCCTTGACGTGGTAGGCAAACACGGTCGCGCCGCCAGGCTGGGTGCCGGCTTTTTCCAGCTGGCCCTGGAGGTCATGGCCATAAAAAATGTTATCGCCGAGCACCAGCGCGCTCGGTGCGCCATCGAGGAACTCCTTGCCGATGAGGAACGCCTGGGCCAGCCCATCCGGGCTCGGCTGCACCGCGTACTGCAGGTTCAGGCCCCACGCGCTGCCGTCGCCGAGCAGCTGCTCGAAGCGCGGCGTGTCCTGCGGCGTGGAGATGATCAGGATGTCGCGGATGCCGGCCAGCATCAGCGTGCTGAGCGGGTAGTAGATCATCGGCTTGTCGTAGATCGGCAGCAGCTGTTTGGACACGGCCATCGTGACCGGATAGAGCCGGGTGCCGCTACCGCCGGCGAGGATGATGCCTTTGCGTTGTTTCATGATTATTTCTCGAGGATTTCGGTCAGCATGCGGATCACGCCCTGCTGCCACTGTGGCAACGTCAGGTCAAACGCGGCTTGCAGTTTACCGGTGTTGAGGCGCGAATTTTTCGGGCGCGGGGCCGGCGTCGGGAAGGCGTCGCTGGTGACGGCGGCGATATCCTGCTGCGCCACCTTGATGGCCACGCCAGCGTTGCGCGCGGTTTCGATGACGAGGCTGGCGTAGCCGTGCCATGACGTGCTGCCGGCCGCCGCCAGATGGTACACGCCAGCCAGCTCAGGCCGTTGCCGGGCCGCGCGGATGGCGTGCGCCGTGACGTCGGCCAGCAGATCGGCGCCCGTGGGCGCGCCGATCTGGTCGTCGATGATCGACAGCTTGTCGCGCTCGCCCGCCAGGCGCAGCATGGTTTTGGCGAAGTTGCCGCCGCGCGCCGCGTACACCCAGCTGGTGCGGAAAATCAGATGTTTGCAGCCGGACGCCTGGACTGCTTGTTCGCCTTCCAGCTTGGTGCTGCCGTACACGCTGAGCGGGCCGGTGCTGTCGGTTTCCGACCACGGCTGCTCGCCACCGCCGTTAAACACGTAATCGGTCGAATAATGCACCAGCCAGGCGCCGCAGGCGGCCGCCTCGCGCGCCAGCACACCCGGCGCCAGGGCGTTGATGGTGCGGCACAGGTCTGGCTCGGACTCGGCCTTGTCGACCGCCGTGTGGGCAGCGGCGTTGACGATGATATCCGGCTGCACCGCGCGCACGGTGGCGGCGATGCCGTCCAGATCGGTGAAGTCGCCGCACAGCGTCGTGTCACCACTGTCGAGCGCGACCACATCCCCCAACGCCGACAGGCTGCGCTGCAGCTCCCAGCCGACCTGCCCGCCCTTGCCAAACAGCAGGATCTTGAGGGGTTTTGACGACGTGGTCATGCCACACGCTCGCCGTAGTTTTGCTCAACCCAGTCGCGGTAGGCACCGGACTGCACGTTGGCCACCCAGTCCTGATGATCCAAATACCACTGCACCGTCTTACGGATGCCGGTCTCGAATGTTTCGGCCGGCTTCCAGCCCAGCTCGCGCTCGATCTTGCCTGCGTCGATCGCGTAACGGCGGTCGTGGCCGGGACGGTCGGTGACGTAGGTGATCTGCTGGCTGTAGGCGGCGCCGTCGGTGCGCGGACGCAGTTCGTCGAGCAGCGCGCAGACGGTGTGAACGATGTCCAGATTCGGCTTTTCGTTCCAGCCGCCGACGTTGTAGACCTCGCCCGTGGTGCCGGCTTCCAGTACGCGGCGGATCGCGCTGCAGTGGTCTTTGACGTACAGCCAGTCACGGATCTGCTGGCCGTCGCCGTACACCGGCAGCGCCTTGCCGGCCAGCGCATTGACAATCATCAGCGGAATCAGTTTTTCCGGGAAGTGGTACGGACCATAGTTGTTGGAACAGTTGGTCGTCAGCACCGGCAGACCGTAGGTGTGGTGGTAGGCGCGCACCAGATGGTCGCTGGCGGCCTTGCTGGCCGAATACGGGCTGTTCGGTTCGTAGCGGTGCTGCTCGGTGAAGGCGGGCTCGTCTTTGCCCAGCGAACCGTACACTTCATCGGTCGACACGTGCAGGAAACGGAAATCGCTCTTGGCCGCGCCGTCCAGCGTGCCCCAATAGGCGCGCACCGCTTCCAGCAGGTTGAAGGTGCCGACCACGTTGGTCTGGATAAATGCGCCCGGACTGTGGATAGAGCGGTCGACGTGGCTTTCTGCGGCGAAGTTGACGATGGCGCGCGGCCGGTGTTCGGCCAGCAGTCTGGCCACCAGGGCGCTGTCGCCGATGTCGCCGTGGACGAAGATGTGACGAGCATCGCCGGCCAGCGAGGCCAGCGTCTCCGGGTTGCCGGCGTAGCTGAGGATGTCAAGATTGACGACCGCTTCGTTGCCCGGTGACGCCAGCCAGTCGAGGACAAAATTTGCGCCGATAAATCCGGCTCCGCCCGTCACTAAAATCATCTGAAACTCCTCGAAAGCTCATCAAAGTAAAATGGTGCTGACGAGGGAATCAAACATGTTTCAGGTGAAGAAACCGCCAGTTAGTTATCGATTAGCCCAACATATATCCCCGCCACAGCGCGCCAATTTTATCTCATCCGCCCGGCGCGGGGCTGATATTCTACCAATATAGCGGCCCCTGAGACAAAATTTACACGTGCTGGCGCGGCCTCAGCGTCGGCCCAACCAGCTGCGCCACTGGATGCGGAAATAGGTGGCCGAGCGGAAAAAACGGAATGCGCTCTGCACGTGCCACCACATAAAGCGCGGTCGGCGGTGGCTGTCGCGCTGCGCCCGGTGGATCACCGCCACGGCACGGTTGACCAGAATGTGACAGCCGGCCAGGCGGGCCCGGGCACCAAAATCAACATCCTCGAAATACAGAAAAAAGCCGTCGTTAAAGCCGCCCAGCAATGCGTACGTCGGGCGCGGCACCATCAGGAACATGCCGGCCACCCAGTCCGGCATCAGCAGGTCGCCCTGTTGCGGCACCGGATCGGGCGCGATTGGCCGCTTCAAAATACGGCACAACAGCCGCTTG
This sequence comes from Oxalobacteraceae sp. CFBP 13730, assembly GCA_014841835.1. Classification (GTDB taxonomy): domain Bacteria; phylum Pseudomonadota; class Gammaproteobacteria; order Burkholderiales; family Burkholderiaceae_D; genus Telluria. The sequence continues at coordinate 924,024 of JACYUQ010000003.1, forward strand.
GCGAGGCGGTAAGGTGACGGGAAACAACGCGCACTGTCCTCGACCCGGCCGTCGCCGTCAACGATCAACGGCGCGCAGATGCAGTGCGGGTCCGCTTCGGCCAGCGCCAGCAGCGCCGTGAACGGGTCGCCGATCAGTTCGATGTCGGGATTGAGGATAACAAAGTGCTCGCCATTACTGATGGCAAAGGCGGCATTGTGGTTGCCGCCAAAGCCTTTTGGCCGGACGTTTTCAACCAGCCTCAGCGGGAACGGCAGCGTTTCCACTCCCGGCGGCGCCACTTCCGGCACGTTGTGGGTCAGGATCACGTCGAAATCGCTGCGCTTTAGCGCCGCCAGCTGCAACAACAGGCGCGCGACATAAGCGGCGTGTCCGTGGCTAACGATCGACAATGTTATTTTTTTATTCATACAATATTATTATCTGCCTTGGAAGCGTCCCAGTCCAGCCAGCACAGCACGGGCGAACACGCGCACCTGCAGCGCGCGCGGGCGCTGGGTGGCAATCATCAGCACCTGATGTACACAGTTAAACGCGACCTCGCGCAGACCCAGCAGCAGCGGCACGTGTGCCAGCCGCAGCATGTAAAAGCCGTTGCGGATGCGGTAAAAGCGCCGCGCCGCCGTATGCACCGGCACCCGCCAGCGCAGGAACCGCATGGTGTGGTCGCCGATGGCGTGCAACATGCTGGCGTCGGGCACGGCGTAGAAGGTGTAGCCACGCGCCAGCGCCCGCAGGCACCACTCGGTATCGACATAGTCGATGAAAAAATCGTCGCGCATCGGGCCGACGTCGTCCAGCACGGCGATACTGGTGAAGGTGCCCGACGAGATCGCCATCGAGATGACAAACGGCGCGCCGCCGGTGCCGTCGGGCACGATTTTGGTGCGCAGGCCAAAGCGACGCAGCAGGATCAGGGGGTAATAAAAACCGTCCCGCGCGTGCCGGAACACAGGCACCGTGGCGGCTACTTTGGCGTGCGCCGACAGCGCGGCGAAGCTGCGCCGCAGCGTGGCCACAAAACCGGCTGGCGGCGTGCTGTCCTGGTCGAAATAGACGATGTAGCGGGCGCCTTGCTGGCGGGCCAGCGCCACGCCGGCGTTCTGGGCGTGGGCGATGCCGGTGTTGCTGTCCAGCGACAGCAGCGTGACGGCCGGCAGCGCGGCGCAGGCGGCCGCCAGCGCCGCCGCGTTGGCGCTGCCGTTATCGACCACCAGCACGCGCTCGACCTGGCTGCGCAGCAGCGCGGCCAGACTGGCCACCTTGGCCGGATCCGGGTTGTAGGTAACCAGCACGGCAAAGATGCCGCGCGCGCCGTCGGCGGGGGAGTCGGAGATGGGTATCATCGGAAGCGCGCGCGAGCGCCAGGGCGAATCGCGCGCGGCGCTGCTTATTGCTTGCGCAAGCCGCCCAGCAGGGCCGCGACTTTTTGCTTCGGCTTCGCCGCCGAGACCGTTTCGTTGTGCACCGGCGCGCTGGCATTGGCCGGCTCGTACGGCTTGAGGAACCACGGATCGATCTTTCCCGGCCGCGGGTACGGGCCGGAGCCGGGCCGGCTGTAACGCTCGTTGCGCTCGGCGCGGTCAGGGCGCTCGCTGCGCTCAGGACGCTCAGAACGTTCGCTCCGCTCGCCCGGGCGGGCCACCGGCGCCGGGCGCACTTCGCCCTCGGTGCGGCGCGCTGGCCGCTCGCTGCGGCCGCTGCGGTCACTGTCGCCGCGCCCGGCCGGGGCCGGTGCGAAGCCGGTCAGCTCACCGCGCGTGATGGTTTGCTTGATCAGTTTTTCGATGTCGGCCAGCAGGCGCTCGTCCTTGTCCGAATACACCGACAGCGCGTCGCCCGAGGCGCCGGCGCGGCCCGTGCGGCCGATCCGGTGCACGTAGTCTTCAGCGTTGTATGGCAGATCGTAGTTGATCACGGCCGGCAGGTCAGTGATGTCCAGGCCACGGGCGGCGACGTCGGTCGCCACCAGCACTTCGACACCGCCATCCTTGAACGCGTCCAGCGCCGCCATGCGTTCCTGCTGCGTCTTGTCGCCGTGGATTGCCGAGGCTTTGATGCCGCGTTTTTCGAGGTGCGTCGACAGGCGCGAGGCGCCGATCTTGGTGTTCGAGAAGATGATCACCTGCTTGAGGTTGCGCGAGCGGATCAGGTGCTCGACGACGTCGCTCTTCTGGCCTTCTTCGACCTTGTAGACGATCTGCGTGACCTTGTCGGCGGTGGCATTGCTGCGCGCGACTTCGATGGTCAGCGGATTGTTGAGGAAGGTGTTGGCCAGCTTTTTGATTTCGGGCGAGAACGTGGCCGAGAACATCAGGTTCTGGCGCTGCTTCGGCAGCAGGTTGATGATGCGCTGCAGGTCGGGCAAAAAGCCCATGTCGAGCATGCGGTCGGCTTCGTCCATCACCAGCATCTGCACCTGGCCGAGGCTGACGTTCTTTTGCTCGATGTGGTCCAGCAGGCGGCCCGGCGTGGCGATGACGATCTCGACACCGGCGCGCAGCAACTCGGTCTGCGGCTTCATGTCCATGCCGCCGAAGACGACGGTGGCGCGCAGCGGCGTGTGCTTGGCGTAGGCCTTGACGTTTTCGGCCACCTGCACCGCCAGTTCGCGGGTCGGCACGAGGATCAGCGCGCGCACCGGGTGGCGCGCCGGCGACATGCTCGGATTGGCATGCTGCATCAAGAGCTGGATGATCGGCAGCGAGAAGCCGGCCGTCTTGCCGGTGCCGGTCTGGGCCGCGCCCATGACATCGCGGCCTTGCAGCACGACCGGAATGGCCTCGGCCTGGATCGGCGTCGGGTGCACATAGCCCTGGTCCGTCAGCGCGCGCAGGATTTCCGGCGCCAGGCCGAAATCGGCAAAGCGCACGACCGGAATGGCGTCGGCAGCGACCAGCACATCCACGTCTGGCGTGACAGCGACTTCGGTATTGTTCGGGGTATCAGACATAGTTTTTTCGGGAAATCGTTCGTTCAGCTCTACGATCGGGCATATTGACCCGTCGCGATCGGCAGCACACAGCGAGAGGGGACAACGAAAACCGGACGCCGGCGCAAGGCGGCGGGACCGGATGATTGGCCAGCAAGCGGGCCGGAGAAAGCGGACGTAGAGACACTTTTAGCGGGTGACAAGATACCCGAAATCGGCACCCCTGTATATGCCCGCCACTTTTTTAAGCAGTTTACCAGAAGGAACACTGCGGCGTACGCAGACTGCGGCAGCGCCCTCCTCACCGCGCCCAGCCGCGTTGCCGGGCGGCGCGTTCAGCAGCCGGGTCGAGCGCGCTGCCGGCCATGCGCGCCTCGATGGCAGCGCGCACGGCCGGCGGCGGGATCGAGCCGTCGAGCCAGGCTGCGCCGGCCGTGCCCTGAGACAGGACCGGAATCGTCCAGCGCCCGCGGCGCAGGCAGGCCAGGCCTGCTGTGGTATCGACGACGAAACTGCGGCAATAACCACCATCCTTGGCCACGAACGTGACGCCGATGCGCACCCCGCTGTCGGATGGGCCGGGCGTGGCCAGTTGATCGTCCAGTGCTGCTACCAGCGCGCCGCGCGCGACCAGCACGCCGTTGTCATGGTCGAGCACGGCCAGGCCAGGCCCTTGCCCCAGATGATGCCAGCCGACCGCGCCCAGCACGGCGCTGGCCAGCAGCGCTGCCGTGAGCGTCACCCAGTGCAAGCCGATGACCCGGCTCGGCGGGGGCGGCGGGAACGGCATGGGGCGGCCGGGGCGCAAGGTGTTCAGGTGCACCACCTTGGCGCCCTGCTGCACAGGGCGCTGCGCGCTGGCATTGCCATCGTGGCCATTGGCCGATACCCCGACGCTGCGCCCGCGCCCGTTGCGCAGTTCGGTCCGGTGCTGGGCCACGCGCGCCGCCAGGATGGGATCGGCATTGGTTGCCCGCTCGACCGCCGCACGCGCCGGCTCGGCGAGGTCGCCGTTGATGTACGCAATGAGCAAGTCGTCCGAGAATGTCATGCTGGCTGGACCCCGATGAGCGGCTAGGAAGTGATCAACCCATGTTCGTCGAGGACATCGTGCAGCAGTTCGAGCCGGATCACGGGGTTATCAAGCATCAGCATATTGTGCTTTTGCTGGTTGGGCAATGGCAATAGCTCGCACCAGCGGTTGGCGACCCAGCCACAGTCGTCCAGCCGGAACGGCGGTTGCACCGGCCAGCGGTGCTGCGGCACTTCGTGCAGCGAATTGAGCACCCGGTCGAGCGCATCGGCCGCGCCCTGCAGCTCGGATGGAATGCGCACCACCTGGTCTTCTTCGGCCAGCTCGGCCTCGGCCACCCACAGGCCATTCACGCGCTGCTCGGCGGTGACGACGTTGAAACGCGCCCCGCCCCGGCACAGCACCTGCAGCAGGCCCGGCGTTTCAGCCGTGGTTTCGGTGACCGAGGCGATGGTGCCGGCTGCCACGAAGCGCTCTTGCTGCGCATCGGCTTTGCGCACCTCGTGCCCGCTGGTGAGCAACACGACGCCGAACGGCGTGCCGTCGACGATGCAACGGCTGATCATGTCGAGGTAGCGTACCTCGAACACCTGCAGCGGCAGCACCCCGTCCGGAAACAGCACCGTACTGAGCGGGAACAGTGGCATGGAAATCGTCGACATGGGTTCATGATGACAGAATCGCCGCCAACGCGGGACACGATTGCCGGACGCACGGGCGCTGCAATTGGGCCTGCGCGCCAGCCGCAGCCGTCACCGTCTCAATCGTCCGGCGAGCGCAGCGGCAGGTAGCGCACCCAATGGTGCAGGCTGCCCAGGCGCCAGACCAGGCGGCCCCAGCCAGGGCCGGGCGCGGCCACCATGCGCACGCGCACCACCTTGCCCAGTACTGGCGGGCAGACATACTCGACTACCCCTTCTTCGCTGAACGGCAGGCGCACGTCGCGCCCGGGTGCGAGTTTCAGCGGGCCGAACACGATCGGCACCCGGTCACTGTTGCGTAGAAGCAGCACATCCTGCACACCCCGCGTCAGGCGGATTTCCCGTGGCACGGTCATGCCATTGACCGTGACGCCGGGTGGAAACACCAGCAGCAGTTGATGGCTGCCACCCTTGATCGGGGCGAGCATGCTCCACAGCGCACTCAGGCCAAGCACGGCAATCAACCCCGTCAACGGCCAATGGCGGCGCAGGAATTGCGTCATGGCGCTCCTACGTCATTACAAACCAGGCGATTCGGGCTAGAATGTTTCATAAAATAAATTAACAGCAAATGGGTCCGGCTGATGTGACTCATTAACGAATTAGCAAAAGTTGCGTGCGCCCCGCGAATGCGAGGGTGCGTATCCTGTGGAGACCTTACCGCTCCCATCCATTGCGCCATCACGGCTGCCCCACACAAGGACATGCAGCACACCCCCACCCGCCCCCCTGCATCACCGCCGCCTGCCGCCGGCCACGCGCCACTGTTGATGGCGCTGCTGGTGTTCGTGATCACGCTGCTGGTGACCTGGGTGGCCTGGTCGAGCGCGCAGCGCAATGCAGAAGCGCAGTTGCGCGAAGCCTTCGATTATCGCACCCGCGCGATGACCTACAACATCAGCCGGCGCATGCTCGTCTATGAGCAGGTGCTGCAAAGCGCGCGCGGCTTCCTGCGCGGCTCGGTCGACCTGCCTCGCGCCGTGTTCGGTGAGTATTACCACAGCCTGGACCTGGTGCAGAATTTCCCCGGCATCGGGGCGCTCGGCATCGCCACCCGGCTGGCGCCGGGCGACGTGGCGGCGCACGAAGCGCAGGTACGCGCCGACGGTTTTCCCGATTACCGTGTGCAGCCGGCGCCGGGCGACCCGGCATCTGGCCCGCTGCTCGCGGTGATCTCGCACATCGAGCCGTTCAATGCGCGCAACCTGCGCGCGTTCGGCTTCGACATGGCCAGCGAACCGGCGCGCCGCGCAGCCCTGCTGGCAGCGCGCGACAGCGGCCATGCGACCCTGAGCGGCAAGGTGGTGCTGGTCCAGGAGGACGATGGCAGCGCCGAGTCGGGCGTGCTGATGTACCTGCCCGTGTATCGCACCGGTCGCCTGATCGACGACGCCGCGCAGCGCCGCGCCGCGCTGACCGGCTGGATTTATGCGCCGTTCCGCATGAACGACCTGATGCGCCGGGTGGGCGGCGTCAGCGCGCCCGAACTCGACGTTACGATCCACGACGGTGACACCGCCACACCGGCCACGCTGCTGTACCAGTCCGCTGGCGCGGCCGCGCACACGGCGCCGCGCTTTTCCGCGACCACCAGAATGATGATCGCAGGCCGCGTGTGGACCGTGCGGATGGGTTCCGGCGTCGATTTCGAGGCCGCGCTCGATACCACCCGGCCGCGCATGATCGCCATTGCCGGCATCGTGCTCGGTGCGTTGGCCAGCCTGATCGTGTGGCTGCTGGCCAGTTCGCGCCGGCGCGCGCTGGAACTGGCGCACGCGATGACGCTCGAACTGCGCGAGTCGCACGACCGCATTGCCGCGGACGGCCGCCGTACCCGCGTGATCCTCGAAACCGCCTACGACGGCTTTGTCGCGCTCGACCGCCAGGGGCGCGTGACCGACTGGAACGCGCAGGCTTCGCAGATCTTCGGCATGGAAGCCGACGACGCCATCGGCCGTCCGGCCGAGGAATTGCTGCCCGCAGAGGGTCATGCGGCCTTCCGCAACGCGTTCGATGCGTTTGCCAGGAGTGGCGTGGGCCCGCTGCCGGGCCAGCCGGCCGAAACCGAGGTGCTGCACACGAGCGGCCGGCGCGTGCCGGTCGAACTGGCGGTGGCGCTGTTGCCGCCGTCGGACGGCGCCGGCGCCACCGTGTTCGTGCGCGACATCACGTCGCGCCGCGCCGCCGAAGAACGCGAGCTGCAGCGCCAGGCGCGCCTGGTCGAAGCGCGCATGGCCCTGCACCGCGCGCAAAAGCTCGAAGCGGTGGGCAAGCTGACGGGCGGGGTGGCGCACGACTTCAACAACATCCTGCACATCATCAGCGCCAACGTGCAGCTGATGCTGCGCGCCGACGGCCCGCCCACGCGCAAACGCCTGCACAACGTGCTCGACGCCGTCGAACGCGGCTCGAAGCTGGCCGGCCAGCTGCTCGCGTTTGCGCGGCGCCAGCCGCTGCATCCGAGCGTCGTCAACGTGGCCGAACTGCTCGATCGCAGTGACAGCCTGCTGCAGCGCGCCGCCAGCGACGCCGTCAAGCTCGAACGCAGCAGCGTGCCCGACCTGTGGCCGACACTGGTCGACCCGAACCAGCTCGAGCACGTGCTGCTCAACCTGATCATCAACGCGCGCGATGCAATGGAAGGCGGTGGCCACATCGCGCTGCGGCTGGCGAACGTGACGATCGACGCGGCAGCTGGCCCGCTCGATCCCGAACTGGCGCCGGGCGACTACGTGATGATCACGGTGGCCGACACCGGCCACGGCATGCCGCCGGAGGTGATGGAACACGCGTTCGAACCGTTCTTCACCACCAAGCCGGAAGGCAAAGGCACGGGACTGGGACTGTCGATGGCGCATGGTTTCGTGCGCCAGAGCGGGGGGCAGATCCGGCTGGCCAGCAAGCCGGACGCCGGCACCACGGTGACCATCTACCTGCCGCGCCATACGGCGCATGCGCTGCCGGCGCTGGCCGTGCCGGATGTGGAGGCGTTGCCTTGATGCCGGCCGGTCGCCGTCAGACCCGGGTGCGGTAGCTGCCCGAGATCCGGTTGCGCCCGTGCGCCTTGGCGTCGTACATCGCCAGGTCGGCGCAGTGCAGCAGCGCCGCGCCATCGTCGCCGCAATCGGGATACAGGGCGTAACCGATGCTGCCGGAGATATTCAGTTCGCGCGGACCGTCGATGAACGGTTGTTCCAGGCAGGCGAGGATGGCGACTGCCACGCGCTCGGTGTCCTGGGCCTGCGTGCAACGCGGCAGCAGCACGGCGAATTCGTCGCCCCCGATCCGCGCCAGCGTATCCGAATCACGCAGCACCGCACGCACGCGCTCGGCCACCATGCGCAGCAGGCGGTCGCCCACCGCATGGCCGTGCGTGTCATTGACGGGCTTGAACTTGTCGAGGTCAAAATAGATCAGGCCCACCTTGTGGCCATCGCGCGCCGCGACCCGGATCGCCTGGCGCATGCGGTCGTCCAGCAGCACCCGGTTGGGCAGCTTCGTCAGCGCGTCTTCATGCGCCATGCGCCGCATGCGCTCTTCTTCCTGCTTGCGCGCGTCGATGTTCGAGAACGTGCCGACCATGCGCAGCGGTTCACCGCGCTCGCCCCATTCGGTGACGGTGCCGCGCGCCTCGATCCAGCGCCAGCTGCCGTCGCGCATGCGGATCCGGTGCACCATCGCGTAGTCGGACGTGACGCCATCGATATGCGCGCGCAAGGCGATACGCACGGCATCGATTTCGTCCGGGTGGACCAGCTCGGCCATCCCCTTGCTCCCGAACCACGACACGCTCGCGTGTTCGCTGTCGAGGATGCGCTGCGCGCTGGGCGAGAGCAGCGCGATGCCGTTCGTGATATCGCAATCCCAGACACCGTCGCCGGCAGCGTTGAGCGCCAGCTTCCAGCGTGCCTCGGCCGCCGCCAGCGCCTTGAGCGCGCGCCGGCGCCGGTCGGCAGCGCCGATCGCCGCCCATCCCAGCACGCCCAGCACGAGCGACACGACCACGCCCACATTGCGCATCATCGCGCTTTGCTGGGTGAAGCGCGCTTCGGCGTCGTGCACGGCCTGGCCGACCGTGACCACCAGACCATAATCCGGCAGCTTGTGCCAGGCAAAGAAGCGGTCGATCCCGTCGAGCAGGCTGACTTTGCGGAACATGCCGTTGGGGCCTTTGGCCAGAATATGCGGTGCCTGGGCCATGTTGACGCCCATAAAGCGTTGGCCATCCGGGCGCGAGGTGCGCGCGATGATGGTGCCGTCCAGGCGCATCAGGCTGACAGCGGCATCCGGACCCAGATCGATGCTGTCATAAAAGCGCAGGAAGTACGAGGGCGGAATCGAGGCGGCGATCACGCCCGTCAGGCGCCCGCCGGCATCGCGGATCGGCCGCGTAAAATGAATCGACCACTGCCCGCTGACAGGATCTTTCTCGGGGCGACCGACATACAGCTGGTCGCCGTCCTGCGTGCGGTGAACGGAAAACTCGGGCAACGCGCCCTGCGCCAACTGCCGTGGCTGCGCCTCATCGTTCGAATACAGCAGACGGCCACCGGCATCGGTGACGGTGAAATGGATCGGCATGCGCAGATGCTGCGTATGCTCGGCCACGCCCTGGGCGAAATCAGCCGGATCGCGCTGCCACGTACCGCGCAACTGGACCAGCGACAGGTCGACCAGCCCCACCGTGGCCCTGACCTCTTCGGAAAAAGCACGCGACAGGTTCTGCACATTGCTCTTGCCGCTGGCTTCGGCCAGCGCTGCAAAGCGCGCCTGCTCGATCGCAACCAGTATCCAGACAGCCAGAAGCATCACGGCAACATACAGCACCAGTTGGCGTAACACACGGGGTCGGACGTAGCCGCCGAGTACAGCCCCCGACGAATGGGGCGAAGTGGGAAGAGACATGAAAGACGGCCGGATCGAGCCAGGCAGCAGGCGGACAGCACATGGAATGGAGAGCCGGGCGTGAAAGCAATTCCTGGTACTGCCAAATAAACGCGCCCGTCGTTGAGCCAACTATTATACTGACTTATCCGCAAAAAGTTGCAAATGGGAACTTAACGTTGCGCAATAATATACGGTTCAACCACGCTTCACCGTTGTATGGTTGCACATAATGCATGATGGATAGTCATTTCGACAAGCGTGATCCGACGGTGCTAGAGTAGCGCCATGAAAGTTTTCTACAACATCCTCGGCGTGCTGGCTGTGCTGCTGGGCATCCTCGGCATCTTCCTGCCGCTGCTGCCCACCACACCCTTCCTGCTGCTGGCCTCGGCCTGCTTCGCGCGTGGCTCGGTGCGCCTGCACCGCTGGCTGATCGGGCATCGGGTGTTCGGCAAGTACATCGCCAATTTCGAGGCCGGCCACGGCATCCCGCTCAAGGGCAAGATCGTCGCGACCATCATGCTGTGGGGCTCGATGGCATGGTCGTCGCGGCACTTCGACAGCATCGCGATCCTGATCATGATGGGCGTGATCGGCGCCTGCGTGAGCACCTATATGTGGTGGTACCTGCCGACGCTGAAGCTGCCGCGCGCCCCCGCTGAGCCTGCAGCCCCCGCTGACCGCATCGTTTCCCGCACCGAACTGCCGTAAATTCCTTTTTTTGATCACATGGTCTTCTGCCGAGCGTTTTTGTACTATCATTAGTTACATGAAACGCGACAGCAAACTCTCTTCCGTCCTCCACGTGCTGCTGCACCTGGCCCACAGCGACCGCCCGATGACCTCGGAGCAGATGGCCGGCATGCTCGGCACCAACCCGGTACTGGTGCGGCGCGTACTGGCCGGCCTGCGCGAACGCGGCTACATCAGCTCCGAGCGCGGCCATGGCGGCGGCTGGACCGTGACGTGCGACCTGGCGCAAGTCACGCTGCGCGATGTCTACGATGCGGTGGGCGCGCCCACCGTGTTCGCGATGGGCAACCGCAACGAGCACAGCGAATGCCTGGTCGAGCGCGTCGTGAATGCCTCGCTCGAAAGCGCCTTTGCCGACGCCGAAGCGCTGCTGGTCGAGCGCCTCGGCCAGGTGAGCCTGGCCGACCTGTCGCGCGACTTCAACGGACGCTACGACAATCACCTTCACACGAGGCCTGCGCATGAACACGACTGAACCGACACCGGCATCACCATTGCCCTACGACGCCATCATCATCGGCGGGAGCTACGCCGGCCTGTCGGCCGCGCTGCAACTGGCACGCGCACGACGCCGCATCCTGGTGATCGACGCCGGCCAGCGCCGCAACCGCTTCGCCGCCGATTCACACGGCTTTCTGACGCGCGATGGCCAGCCCGCCGCCGACATCGCCGCCGAGGGCCGCGCCAACGTCGCCGCCTATCCCAATGTGGACTGGCACGATGGCACAGCGACCTCGGCACGCCAGGATGGTGATACGTTCGTCATCGAACTCGATGGCGCCGCCACCGTACGCGGGGCGCGGCTCGTGCTGGCCACGGGCGTGCGCGACGACCTGCCGCCCATCGACGGTCTGGCCGAGCGCTGGGGCAAGAGCGTGTTCCACTGCCCGTACTGCCACGGCTACGAACTGAACGAAGGCCGCATCGGCGTGCTGGCCAGCGGCCCGCTGTCGGTGCACCAGGCGCAGATGCTGCCGCACTGGGGCCAGGTGACCTTCTTCACCAACGGCGTGTGCCCGCTGGACGATGCGCAACGGGCCGACCTTCACGCGCGCGGTGTAGTGGTCGACGAGACACCGGTGCGCCGGCTGGTGAATGTCGCCACGGTCGTGCTGGAAGACGGGCGCCAGGAAATCATGACAGGCCTTTTCACCTACGGGCGCGTGCACATGGCCAGCCCGATCGCGGAGCAACTCGATTGCGCATTCGAACAGGGGCCGCTGGGGCCGTTCATTCGCACGGACGACAGCCGGCAGACCACAGTGCCCGCGGTGTTCGCCGCTGGCGACGCGATGCGCGCCGCCAGCACGGTGGCGCTCTCGGTGGCCGATGGCGCCATGGCCGGCGTCGGCGCGCATCGCTCGCTGCTGTTCGGCGTGACGCCGTTTGCGGCGCCGATGATGCCCGTCGCGGCATCGTCAGCGCCTGCGGGCACGCGCGAATGAGCCTCTGACCGTTTGCGTTGGTGTGACGGATAATGGCAACGTCACTTCACGAAAACCGCATATGGAAATCATTGTCCTGGGGACGTCGGCCGGCACGCCGACCCGGCAACGCAATATGTCCGGCCTGGCGCTGCGCCTGCGCGGTGCAAAACAATGGGTGCTGATCGACTGCGCCGAAGGCACGCAGCACCGCATCCTGCGCACGCCGCTGTCCGTCATGAGCCTGCGCGCCGTGTTCATCACCCACCTGCACGGCGACCATTGCTATGGCCTGCCGGGGCTGCTCGCCAGCGCCGCGATGGCGGGCCGCAGCGACGCCTTGACGGTCGTCGGCCCGCCGCCGCTGCGCGGCATGATCGAAGCCATCATGGTGGCGAGCCAGTTGAGTCTGCCCTTCCCGCTCGTCTGGCTGACGCCGAACGACCTTGCTGGCGACTCGGCTGGTGCACCGCTCATGCCCGAGCTGGCGGTGGATGCAACGGCGTTGTCACACGGTCTTCCGTGCTGGGCCTATGGATTCACGGAGGCGGCAATGGCGCGCCACCTGGACACGGAGAAATTGCGTGCTGATGCCGTGCCCGCGTCGCCGTTGTGGGGCGACATCCAGCAAGGGCGCGACGTGACGCTGGCCGACGGGCGCGTCATTCAGGCGACGGACTACCTGCTGCCGCCACGCCGCGCGCGACGTATCGTCGTCGCCGGCGACAACGATCGGCCAGAGCTGCTGGCCACCGCAGCGCATGGCGCGGACGTGCTGGTGCACGAGGCGACCTATACCGAAGACGTGCTGCAGAAGATCGGGCCGGGGCCGCAGCACAGTTCGGCGCTGCGGGTGGCGCGCTTTGCCGAAGAAGCGGGCGTGCGCAACCTGGTGCTGACGCATTTCAGTCCGCGCTACCAGGACCGTGGCGCCCTGCCGATGTCGCTGCTGGAGGATGAGGCACGCACGCAGTACAACGGCCATCTGATCCTGGCGCGGGATCTGGATCATTACGTGCTGGAGCGCAGTGGCGCGCTGGCGCGCGCGGAGCAGGCGCTCACCGGCGTCAGGGTGGCGCCGTCAACGTCCGGCCGGGAACCGCGTTGAACTGAAACGAAGCCGCATGGTCCAACCCTGGTCGCACGCATCGGGAGTCGATCATGATTGCACCTCGTTTCAAGGACTGGTGCGCCAGTCTGCCATCGCTGGATCATCCACAGCACCGGCAACTACGCGATGCCCTGCACCCTGCCGCCGGCCTCGACCAGGTGGTCGCGCTCATCGCTCAGATCAGGGCGTCGGGCCGCCGTTGTCCCGCTTGTGGTGACGAACGCTGTCGCCGACACGGCTTCGCCAACGATCTTCAGCGTTTTCGCTGCTGCGCGTGCGGGCGCACGTTCAATGACCTGACCGGCACACCGCTGGCACGGCTCAGGCTGCGCAGCAAGTGGCTTGCCTATTCACAGGCCCTGGTCGACACGCTCCCCCTGCGCACTGCCGCAGATCAGGTCGGCGTGCATCGCAACACCGCCTTCCGCTGGCGCCACCGCTTCCTTGACTGCGTCACGCTTGACCGGCCGGCATCCCGAAACGGCGTTGTCGAGGCTGCACAGACGACCGCCACCGGTACGGGAGAGGCAAACAACCCATGCCGTGACGCGTGAGGTAGCACAGCCGGTGCCGTGCAAAGATGGCGCCGGCTGCGGCGAACCATGCACACTGTCCGCCGCCCTGCTCCGTCGTCGCAAACGGGCCGCAACGGGTGGGCGCGCCCGACGACACCGTATTACGCTGCTTCGCCAAATTCGGTTCGGGCGACCTGCACCCGTTTCATCGCGGTATCCGGATCGATGCCCGCCATGATCAGGTTGACGATTTCCTGCTTGTGCTCTTTCCCGATCCACGCGCATTCCTTGCGGTGCGAGCAGAAATAGGCGTACCACGACACGTCGGCGGGCCGCTCCTTGCGCGGCTTCAGGCGTGCCGACACGGCAGCGCGTGCGGCCCTGGCGTAGTCGGCAAGCTGCGTGTCGATGATCGACCAGTCGAACGCGGCGACGGCGCGCCGGTCAGCATCCCAGTCGCCCCCGTACTGTGCAGGCGGCCGCATGGTCGTCGGCCCGACTGCCAGCGACGCCAGGTTGGGGTAGTCATGGGCCGCGCAGAATGCCTCGACGAACCGCAGCTTTGCGCCAATGCCGACACCGACTGCGCGGTCGAGGATCAGGTCTTTGGGGTGCAGAAGACGTGCCAGCCTGAGCAAGTCATTGTAGGTGACGGGCGTGCCCTTGGCCGCGCCTGCGTGGTGCCTCAAAGCGTCGACCAGGCGCACGCCGATGTCGATATCGTTGTGCGTGCGCGGGATGTCTGCAGCGGTAGGAATGACCATGCGAATCTTGTCGAAAGTAGTTGGCCGTGGGCCCAATCCATCATTATGCATGGCTTTGCATGCCCGCTGACCGGCTGGCCAATGCCAGCAGTGTCTGACTCAACGCCACCTCATCCGCCATCGTTGTCATGGAACAGTGTTCACGATCGCAGCGTGGTTTGCATCGGCATGTCTTGAAAACGTTGAATTCCGATCGTTTCACCCTACAATGGGCCGAATAACGTTCTGACAGACAGCACCCATACCGATGGATAGCTGCAGGCGTCCAGCCTGGGAGGCCGACCATGATGTATGAATTTCTGTCCAACAATGCCGACGATCTGATCCGGCGATGTATCGACAAGGTAAGCAAGCGTCCTCAGCGCAATGCATCCGACGAGCAGCTACGTACCGGCATACCAATGTTTTTGCAGCAATTGACGAAAACGTTACAAGCAGACGAAAGACAGGGTGCCGCCGCCGCGATGCAGATTTCCGGCGCATCCGGGGGCGATGAAAACGACACATCGGAAATGGGCGCCACGGCTGCCGCCCATGGCGCCGAGTTGCTTGCGCTGGATTACACGGTCGATCAGGTAGTCCACGATTACGGCGACCTGTGCCAGGCGATCACGGATTTGGCGGTCGAGCGCGATGCGCCGTTCTCGGCAAATGAATTCCGTACGCTCAATCGCTGCCTGGACAATGCCATTGCCAGTGCAGTCACCGAATTTTCCTTTCTGCGCGACTGTGCAATTTCCGATCGCCATGCCTCTGAAACCAACGAACGCCTCGGTTTTTTGATGCACGAGCTGCGTAATTCGCTGAGCGTGGCCACCATGGCCGTCGCGGCGATGGAAGCTGGCCAGCTGTCCATTTCGGGCGCCACCGGCGCCTTGCTCAAGCGTGGGCACGCGGCGATGCAACGGCTGATCAATCTGTCACTGGAAGATGTGCGAAACGAAGGCGCTGCGGCGGGTTCAAAGGGCATTTTCTCGCTTGCCGAGTTCATCCACGAAGCATACGATTCGGCGCAACTTGAAGCCGACAGGCGTGGCTCGGCACTGGTGGTTGCTGACGTCGACAAATTGCTTGGCATACAGGGCGATCGGGATCTGTTACTCGCCGCGCTGGCCAATCTGCTCAACAACGCGCTGAAGTTTACCTGCCCCCATACCGCCGTCTCACTGACAGCCTATGCGGAAGGGCAACGTGTTCTGATCGTCGTGCGAGACCACTGTGGTGGCTTGCCAAAGGGGAATGCAGAAAAAATGTTTTCACCGTTCACACAAAGTGGTGACGATCGCTCGGGACTTGGCCTGGGGTTGTCGATTGCGCACCAGAGTATCCAGCGTAGTGGCGGCCAGTTGTCCGTCGAGGATTTCCCGGGCGTGGGCTGTGCTTTCACGGTAAGTCTGCCTCGTTATCTCGCGCCTGATGGGTCCTCACCTGCTGACCCTACGCATTGAATAGCCAGTCCTGCAATCCCGTGGCCGCGCTTCGGAAGACCGTGATCGTTGGTTATATGATACTGTTTCCAGGTTGATTGAAGGTAGCTGACCGTTCGCGCGAAATACGTCGTTGGGCGCCCTTCATGGTCACTATGTCATAGGTGCGGTTCATCCCATCACAGGAGCATGCATTGATCACACGCTCGCTATCCCTGCTCGCAGCCGGCATTCTGGCCACGTTGTTTGCCGGAACAGTCCTGGCCCAAGGAGAAAAAGTCTCATCTGCTGTCGAGCTGGCACGCCAGGCCGACCGGCTCAAGCCCGGCCAATGGGTATGGGCGCCGCAGATTTCGCCGCAAGGCCCGCTGCTGGTCTTCGTCGACCTGTCGAAACAGCTCGCCACTGTCTACCGCAACGGCGTGCGGATCGGCGTGAGCACCGTCTCCACCGGCAAACCCGGGCACGAAACGCCGACCGGCGTATTCACCATCCTGCAAAAGGATGCAAAACACCGTTCCAGCAAGTACAACAACGCGCCGATGCCGTTCCAGCAGCGCCTGACCTGGGACGGTGTCGCGCTGCACGCCGGCGGACTGCCCGGCTACCCGGAAAGCCATGGCTGCGTGCATCTTCCCTTCGCCTTTGCCAAGGCCCTGTTCGAGACGACCGGCCATGCCACGACCGTCATCATCGCCGGCAATGCGGCCCATCCCGTCAGTACCGGGTCGGGCGACGTACTGGCGCCATCGGATGCCGACGTGCCAGACACCGGCTTCTGGAATCCGGAACGGTCCGCATCGGGGCCGGTAACCATCGTGATGTCGCGCAGCGACCAGGCGCTGATCGTGTTGCGCAATGGGGTCGAGATCGGCCGCTCGCCAATCGCGCTGGATCAGGGCAACGATGCGACCCACGTCCTGACACTGACTGAAGATGCCGATGGCCAGCCGGCCTGGGTCTTTGCCGGGGTCTCGGGCCATGAGGATGAGGCCGGCCGCGTCGTCGACGAGGCCACCCGCAACCTGGTGCGCATTCCGCGCGAATTCCATGAACAGGTGGTGCCGATCCTGCGTCCTGGCACCACCTTGCTGGTGACCCAGGCGCCACTCAGGAGCGGCAACCCGGGGACCAATCTGACGGTAATGAGCAGCAGCCCCTAGCGTGTCAGAAGCGGCGGTGTCCGCTGTCCATTTCGCAGCGGCCGTTGAAGGCGATCATGCCTTCGACGGTAATCGCGCCGCTGCGGCGATCGATGTTCAGGGTCGGCCGGTTCAGCGCGTTCAGGCGGAAGCGGCCGCGGATCTCGTTGTGACCGACGAGCAGCTCATCGATATCCCACCAGCCATCGCTGCCGCCGGAATTCATCGGCGGGATCAGCTGTTTCGGAATGCGGATGCGGCCCCGATCGTCATGGATCGAAATATTCACGGTCGTGTCGAAGTCATGCTTGCCCGCGACCACTTCCGACTTCTGCTCGTACTTGTGGGTGGATGAATTCCACTCCACCCCCGACCGGTTTTCGTACCGCGTGTTCTCGGCCTGGCCGAAGCACGACAGCTGGATGTCTTCGCCAGCGTAACGGCGGTCATCGTTCTGACGCATGTCGTTGGACCGCGGACGGTCAACACGTTCGTACTGCTGCGCACCGGCCGACACCGCGACCAACAGCATGGCAAGAGGAAGAATTTTCATGACTGGCTCCTGTGATTATTGTTGAACAATCGACTTACAACGACACTGCGGGTTCCGCAGCAGCGCCGTGCAGGTTCACATCGAACTTGCGGCGCGCAACGGTGATGCCTTCTGCCTGCAGCGCCGAATGAATCCGCGTCAGCAAGGCGTTACGGACGGTGCCCCAGCTACCCGGATCCTCGGTCCATACACTGACCACGAACCTGAGCCCGCCATCGCCGTATTCGGTCAGCATCACCCTGGGCGGTGGCTCGGTGGACAGGCCAGCGGTCGCCTCCACCTGCGCACTCAGGATCGTGAGCACGCGGTCCGGATCGGCATTGTCGGCCACACCGATCGTGATCTCGAAGCGCCTGGTGCGGTCGTACATGGTCCAGTTCGTGAGACTTCCGTTCAGGAGCAGGCCATTGGGAATGACCGTATCGGCGCCGTCGGCCGTGCGGATGGTGGTCGAGCGCAGGCTGATCTCGCGCACGGTGCCCGAGACGCCGGCCGCATCGACCGTGTCACCCGGCTGGATCGGGCGCTCGAACATCAGCACGAGTCCTGACACAAAATTGTTGACGATATTCTGCAGACCGAACCCGATGCCCACGCCAAGGGCGCCGAACACGATGGCCAGTTGTCCGAGCGCCACGCCGGCGGCCGACAGCGCAATCAAAAAGCCTGCCAGCAAGACGGCGTAGTAGCTCAGCGTGGCGATACTGCTGCCCACCCCGCGCGCCAGATGGCGATGGCCGGGCAATTCTTCACGCAACACGCGGCGCACGGCGCGCGCGGTCCAGTAGGCCAGCCAGGATGACACGGCAAAGGTGAGCACTTCGCCCAGGTGCACCGAGATTTCCCCGACTTCGATGCCAAGGCCCAGGATGGTGCTCAGCGCGCTGCGCGCGGGACGCAGCAGGCGGAAGCGGTCGAGGCTGTACAACAGCCATCCGCAGCCCGCCGCCAGCAAGAGCACGTTGACGAGCGATGTCCGCAGGTCGGCATAATTGCCGGCACCCGTCTGACCGCGCCGCGCTGCGCGGCCTGCGAGCGCCGCGCGCGCCATGTCGCGGCAGACGATCGCGCAGGCATACAGCAGGATCGCCATATAGGCGCTGTCGATGATGCCGCTGGTGAGCATCTCGGCCAGCGTCACGTTGCCCACGATATTGCCGACAACGGCGATGACCAGCAAGCCGGCAACCGTCCACGCGAGCGGTCGCACGAATGCCCGTGCACGCGACGCGAGCGCAGCCTGTGGCACGCGCTCCGGCGTTGGTGTCGCCAGGCGGATCGCATGCCAGGCCAGGACCAGCGCCAGACCATCCAGCACCAGCAGCAACGCGCGATACAGGCTGCTGTCGGCGCTTGCCAGCACACCGAGCCGGTCGACCGCATACAGCAACACTGCCGCGAACGGCCATACGGCCGAGGATCCCCGTCGCCGCTTCGGCAACAGACGCAACACCGGGATGAGCGCCGCCATCAGGGCGATCTCATGCACAAGCATGGGTGCATCGGGTTCCAGCACCAGAACCCCGACCATCGACAGCAGGATCCATGTTGAAACAGGCCGGTGCAAGGCGTGGCGCGTTGCGACGGTGGCTGCGGTGGCTGCGGTGGCTGCGGTGGCTGCGGTGGCCGTGCGCCGGCTGCGCATGCTCAGCCAGACCAGCAGGATCAACAACAGCACTTGCACCAGTAGCAGCGCGTGCTGGTTGTCCGTGCCGGCGGCCTGATAGTCGATGGCGAACTGGCGTTCGATCAGTACGCCGCGCTCGATGGCAGCCCACATTTCGTGGCGCCCCCCAGCTGCATCAAAGGCATGCCAGATGGGCGGCGAATCGATGCGGAGCAGACGCTCGTCGACCTCGGCAATCACGAACGCCATGCGGTTGCGCTCGGCCTCGAGGCGCGCCCTGAGTTCTCCGCTACGCTGCATCAGCATCAGCTGGTCGCGCAGCACGTCGCCCAGCCGCGCCTCGGCATCCGCAATGCCCGACAGGATGACCTCGACCCGTTCGGACAGCACGACCGGCAACGCGCCGCTGGCTGCGGCAGCACGGGTCGCCGTCCAGGCCGCGCGGCTGTGCGCCAGCTGCACGGCCAGCTCATCGTACGGTGTGAACACGCGGCGCGCCTGCTGGTCCCAGGCGGCCAGCCGCCGCGCATTGAATTCGAGATGACGCGCCAGGCTCTCGAGCCGCATCACCGGCAAGCCGCGCAGCTGGACACCCATGATGTTATTGGTTCTGGCATCCACCGCCGCCGCGATGGCGTCGAGCGCACGGGCCTGGCCGCGTGTCACCCCCACATTCGCCGCCAGTTGCCTTGCCAGTTCGACCCTGCGCTGCTCGGCATCGGCCTGAAACAGCAGATCCTGCACCGGGATGGCCGAGACGCTGGCCCCGGTCGGTGCCGGGTCAGGCTTGGGGGCGCCGGGAAACGCCTGGCTAGCGTTTCCGGTGCAATGCATCATTGCCATTACCAGAAAGCAAAGCAGGGTACGGCCAAGGCTCGAGAAACGGGCAGTCTGCATGCAGGTACCGGATTTCAAAAACGGGTATGGACGAAATGGGTAAAGAATATTATTCTCCGAACAACCTTATACGTAGTTCAGTTGCTGCTAGCAAGTTGTTTTCAATCGAACGATAACGGGAGGATTACCATGCGCATGACCTCAGCGATCCTGACAACCTGTCTTGCTCTCACTGCATGCGCAGGTGCACCACCACCGGCCACGCTCGACGGGACAGCGTGGCGCCTGGCGATGTTCCAGTCCAACGACGACGCAACGGGCACGCTTCGCCCGGCCAACGCCGACAGCTTCACGATGGCGTTCGGCAAGGACGGCCAGGTCGCGGCAAAACTCGACTGCAATCGCGGCACCGGACCATGGCGTGCCGAGCCAGCCGCTGGCAGCAGCAGTGGCAGTATCAACATTGGTCCGCTGGCCACCACGCGCATGATGTGCCCTCCTGATCCGGTCGGTGACCGGCTGGCGCGCGATGTCGACACGCTGCGTTCTTACCGTCTCCAGGACGGCCGCCTGTACCTGATGTTGCCGGCCGACGCCGGCGTCTATGTCTGGGACCGCGTGACGCCATGAGCGTGCCTGCCACAGGCCCATCCGCAATGCGTGCAACGTTGCAACTGAACCCGGTGCGTGCGTTGCTGATCATGGTGGTGTGGGTCGCGCTGACCATCGGCATTGGCTACGCCGTCGGCGACGGCGAGAAACACCCCCTCGCATACGCAGCGTCCAATCAGATCGGCTGGCCCTGGCTGGCTGCGGCAGCCTTTGCAGGCGTCGTCGCCTGGCTTGCCGGCGCCGATGCGATGGGCCTGCGTCGCCCTTCGCCTGCATCATCCATCAAGCTCGTCTGGCTGCCGCTGGCCTACGCCGTCATCATGCTGACGGTCGATGCGCTGCTCGGCCTGCCTTCGCCGGGCGTGATAGCCATTCTCGCGCTGAACATGCTGTTCGTCGGCCTGTCCGAGGAACTCATGTTTCGCAGTATCGTGTTCCGGGGTCTTCTCGCACGATTCCGTCTCTGGCCTGCCATCCTGCTCACGTCATTCCTGTTCGGCATCGTGCACTCGCTCAATGTTTTCACGACCGGGCAACTGGACCAGGCCGTGCTGCAATCGGCTGCCGCAGGCATGCAGGGGCTGGCCTATCTGGCCATCCGCATCCGTACCCGCTCGGTGTGGCCCATGGTGATCGTCCATGCGCTCTGGGATTTCTCGCTGATCCTTTCGGCCACGGCGCACCCCGCCGAGGCCGGCGCGGATACCGGCTGGACTTGGACGCCCCTGCTCATCGCGCTGCCCGTGTTCCTGTATGGCCTGTTCTTGTTGCGTCATGTCGACAACAACGATGAGGGCTGGCGCGATGACTTCCCCAGTACCAAGGCAATGCCATGATGCTGCGGGCAACTCGACCCGACCGACTATTAAAAAATTTGGAGACATCCATGCCTGTATCACATCGTCGCTGGATCGTACCCGTGTTTCTGAGCACGGTTTTCTTCATCGCGCCCGTGGCGGCGCAAGTGCAGCCCGAGGCGCCTCCGGTACCGCTGCGGTTCGCTCCCGGCCAGACCGAGGTGGAAGTGCGCGGGACCGTCACGGGTTACCAGACCCAGGCCTACACATTCGACAGCGCCGCTGGCGGCAACGCCACCGTTCGTCTGGATCACAAGGGGCAAGCCTCGCTGTACTTCAATGTTGCGGCGCCATCCGGTGCCACGATCTTCAACGGCAGCATGGACGGCCCACGGTTCCAGGCGATACTTCGCGAGCGCGGCCGTTACCAGGTCAGCGTCTATTTGATGCGCAACGACGCCCGCCGCGGCAAGCAAGTGCCATTCACGTTACGTATCAGCCAGTCCGCATCCAACATGCAGCAGCCCTTGCCGCCACACGCAGATGGCCCAAGCTTCGACTGCAGTCGGGCGCGCGGCGTTATTGAAACTGCCATCTGTCGCAGTCCCGCGCTGTCCGAGCTCGACGGGCGCCTCGATTTTGTGTATCGGGATGCTCTGGCAGGGGCTGGTCCCCGGCAGCGGGAAGATATCCGCAACGACCAGCGCCAGTGGCTGAACGCGCGTGCGTCATGTTCCCGCGAGTCTGCGCTGGAACGGTGCCTGACCAGGCATTATCTGGCGCGTATTGGCAGGCTTGAACCGAAACGTTGAAGGTCGGTGCGCGGGGGAAAGTAGATAGAGGAACCGGTTAGCGCGTTTGCTAACCGTTTGATTTGACTGGTAGATTGCCCGTGAGTCGAACACGGGACCAACGGATTATGAGTCCTTGAAGGTCAGGCATCAATTCGCTGGCTCGATCCGGACATTTCCTGACCCTCAGCCTGCGAAGCACGTGATTCAGCGCAACTTGAAGCTGACACGCGAGGCTCGGGCCCTCGTTGGCGCCGATGCCGACAAGCTGCTGGCCATCCAAGGCGATCGGGATCTGTTACTCGCCGCGCTGGCCGATCTGCTCAATAACGCGCTCAAGTTTACATGCACGCATACCGCCGTCTCACTGACAGCCTATGCCAAAGGGCAACGTGTTCTGATCGTCGTGCGAGACCACTGCGGTGGCTTGCCAGCGGGGAATGCAGAAAAAAAGTTTTCACCGTTCACGCAACGTGGCGACGATCGCTCGGGGCTGGGGCTGGGCTTATCGATTGCGCGTCAAAGCGTCACGCGTAATACTGGTCAGCTGTCGGTGGAGGATTTTCCGGGTGTGGGCTGTGCTTTTACGATGAGTTTGCCGCGGCATCTGGCGCTGGATGAGATTCCGCCTGCTGAGCAGACGCATTGGGTAGCTAAAGAAAAGGGTTACCTTGTCAGCTAACCCTTTTCTATTCATAGATCTCCGGTCTGCGTAGGCTTTGGCGCGTATTGCATAGGCAACTGATCATTCATTATTTCTTGACTCGCACAGCGTCAAAAAACCAACCTTGCCAAAAAATGACCAAGTGGTTTGGCTTGGTAATAAAGACTGAAGTACAGCTCAGATCGACGACCGTAACTGGCGTGGGCATACCAAGCTCCTTCGAACTGGCATGAAATTCTTTGCGCAAATGAAGCTGTGGCTCAACCTTGTGCGCATCAAACTCCGTTTTTCCGCAGTCCATGTCTCCAAATTTTACTTGCTCTTTTCTTATTGTAAAAACTTGGCCAAGCAGTTGTTGTGCTTCGTTCTCGTCGAGGGAGGCAATCTCCGCACCGTCAAGCGCAGCAGTAAATCGCCATTCACCGGTGACTCTGCGCTCAATTGAGTCCGAGGCATGAGCGGATGGCGATATGCTCATAGCAATGACTACAATAAGCAATAATATATTGATGCGCTTGCTGAAAGCCATATATCCAAGAAACGACATTTTCATTCTCCTCATTTACTGGCTGCAGTTGACGCATATTTGGCAAGAAACGGAACGCTTTCTTCAACACGTTATGTTATGAAGCCAGGTGCAATAATACACTTCTTCTTACACTTTTCAACCACTTGCACTTTGATCATCAGCACCATATTTTGGCGGCTTCAGCAAAGTCGCCTTTTTTAAAAAATTAAACGTAGTTGAGCAAGTTGGATAAACTTTGATTCAGAAGTCCGAGAGTTACGAGTAATCGCAGCATAACAGAATTTCTTATTTTTATTGACCGCACTATTCTTGGTTCAACAATCTGGCAATGGAGTGCTAAGCTACTTGCGAGCTGCTGAACTCATCCTTATTTTCCTCCACAATGACTGTCACTTCGCGCATACCTAGTAAAGCGCTTCCGCTGGCTTTCAATGTGGTGCAGTTCAGGAATTTTCTCACTCCTGCTTCGCCAAGCTAATGAGAATGATAGATATTTTCGAGATAGACTGGAGCATAGGAAACTCAGTGAACGATTTAGCGCCGCAAATACGGAACATACCTGTCGCAATAATATCTAGCAGGATTGCCACAATAAATTACTTCACTATGTGAGGATGTGATATCGCGACCAATCTCAATTACATGATCAGAGTTCAGAAATATGCTAGGCTTATGATCAATGAGTATTATCGCCAAGTAATTTTTTGCAAAATCGTTTAGGTATTCCATTAGCGCCTCACATGTCGCGTCATCCAAGCCAGCGCCAGGCTCGTCTACAATTAATATTTTTCCAGTTCGTCGCTTAGACAAATGCTTCAATAACTTTAAGCGTCGCAACTCGCCGCCGGACAACGATGACGTTTTCCGATTTAAGCTCAAATGGCCTAAACGAAGCGAACATAATATCTCAAGATTCCTAGTGATTTTTATTGGCAACCCTTTGCATTCTTTTAATATTTGCTCTAGAGGCAATGCATACATATCTGCAATGTTTAAGCCATCAATCTTATACTCTTCTACGCTTGCTGCAAACAATCTACCGTTGCAAGCATCGCAAATCACCTCCACAGTTGTATCGTAATCCCGCGTCTGTCGCAACACGCCGGATCCATTACAATTTTGACATGCCCCCAGCTTTCCAGCGGATGCAGAAAAAATCTCATTGTTAGAAGAGAAACAAGCGGCATAGTACCCAGTAAAAAGTTCATTCAATTCGAGGTAACTTGCTACAGAAGATCGGACATGCCCACGTATAAAAGTTTGAGAGACATAAACGACGTTGCCTAAATTATCGGCAAAAAATTCAGCTATCGACGACTTGCCAGCCCCCGATTTCCCACATATGACGTTAATGCCACCGGCAACAACATCAAGTGTGAGTCCTTTCACATTATTCTTCCATACAGAAGGTAGTGTGATTTTGGAAAAAGACTTTTGATGCCTCGCTTGCATGTCATTTTTCGGATATGCCTTCCGATTGACCAACCAACCGCCATAGCGTCCCGACCCAGGTCCGATCTCCATCACGTAGTCGCTTCTGCCAGCAAAATATGAACTATGTTCGACCAAAACTACAGTATTTCCGAGACGCTTAATTTTCTCTATTTCATCGAATAGCATCGCGTAGTCCGAGACGTGCACCTGTGAAGACATCTCGTCTATCACTACAACAATTCCAGACATTTCTGACATCAATAAGCGGCTGAAATTGAGCTTCTGCAATTCCCCACCCGAAAGGGACGGGACCGATCTAGATAATGAAAGATAACCAAGCCCCATTTTTGATATGCATTGAAGAGACTTCCGGAGCTTGTTAAAGGCAGCATCTTTAGAAGAAAACTCACCGAGCTTATTTAATATAGTATTGATATCTGCCGAAAAAAACTCCAGCATTGGTATGCCACAAATTTTTAGGGAGTTGTACCTCCGCACAGAAACTCTGGAACCTCGACAAGAAGCACACTCTATTTCGGAACTGTACTTCTCAGCCAGATTTCTCTCAGATATCCTGTGTGACGTCAGGGCATTTTGAAGTTCCGTTATCGGCCCTGTAAAACGCATTTGACGTTGTCGGTAACGTCCGTTGTGCTTGTATTTGACGAGAAATTCCCCGGAATCGCTGGCGTATAACAAATCTTTTTTCGCTTTGGCCGTTAATTTTGAAAATGGTCGTCCCATATCCAAATTTTTAAAAGCACAGTACTCCTTCAGCAGTTTTTCATATTTATCTGATGATTTGCTTCGCCAAGGAAAAAATGGGTTTTGCTCTAAGGTTGACTCTGAATCTACGATTTTTTGCTCATCAATAGTATGAACCGTTCCTCTCCCATTACAAACCTCGCACTCATTTCCCGGTTTATTTAAGCGCAGATGATCGTATTCGAAATTACTGTCACTATTACGTGAAAGCGCACTCAGAATTGAGAAAAAATTGTAGTACGAATAGATAGTCGACCGAGTATTTAAATTACGATTGATCTGCCTAATCGCAACTGCCGGTCCTATCCCAGCATATCGATCAAGAATGTAGTGAGCATCTTCGAAATAACCCTGCGAAATCGCAGAAAACTCCTGCTCACACAATGCATATATCGTGTCATAGGCTAGAGAGGATTTGCCGCCCCCGCTCACCCCCGTAATCGACGTAATATTATTTTTTAATATTTCAACGTCGATATTTTTCAGGTTGTTTGTCTTTACACCGTACAACTGGATAGAATCGGTCATGATTGAGCAGAAAAATTAGAACTAGTCAAGACGAAGTGAAGATTTTAAATTAGCAAAAGTATCTACCAGAGGTGCCACACCACTCACAGTCATCATTTTTTTCGATCTCAGTAAATGTAAAGTCAGCGGTCCTAATCCGAAATTCCACTCGACGATTTAAAGTGGCGAGTTGAGAAAAAGCGCCGATTAGTATCTTAAATGCCTCTGAGGAGGTTAAGGATGCGGAGACAGCGCATACAGGACCAAAACTTCCGATTTTCCGATTAAGGCGGTTAAGCTTTTTGACGCCTTCCAGATCCGCTTGGTTGATTTTTTCAAGTGCTCGCTTAAAACATCTTACACAAGCGCTCTTCCCAGGCAAGACACTTTGACCAATTAGAGACAAGTGAAGGTTATATCCGCCACCGATGAGATGAGGAATCTCCTTTTGCATACAATATTCCCCAATCAACTCGGTCGTATAGTCTACGCTTGGGTAGTCAGCACAGTTGACAGCTAAGCGAAAATTGAGACTGTGTCTAGCAAAGAAGCCTTCATCAAGCCGATCGAATATTTTTAGAACGTTGCATTTTAGTATTTCTTGCAAGCGTCTTTCAATGACATCGACTTTCTTTGCTCCTACATCATCTTGAAAGAAGCCATCTTGCCTATGAAGATTTGAAATATCGACGATGTCATCGTCTACCAAAATGAAATTCGCGACACCGCTTTGAGCGAGATTCGTGGCAACCCAAGTCCCAACGGCGCCAAGGCCGACAATCAGCACAGGGCTAGTAGATAGTTTGTCCAGTGCTTCAATTACCCCGGAGGTTGAAAAGACATAGTCTTCTATAAGATTGATAGTTCGATATTTCTCCGCAAAAACCTCTGGGAGATAGGAACAATCAACGTCTATTAATATGTGATTCTCGTTTAGGAAAGTTATCAACTCTTCCCCGTCGACGGAATCGATCCCCGCATCATCCAAAACGTTCTTTGCAAACACGTTACCGTCGAATTTAGCAAGAAGGCCAGTTATACCTTCATAATCCAGTTTTATGCGAAGCGATTCTCGAACGTTAGTTCTGAACATTTCCAGCTTTCCCGGTGACTCCACTAGGGCGACTGAAGACCGTAGTCGGTAAATCCTATCTAATACTGCAAACATCGCATCCTTCCTGTGTAGTGAGGTCGATCCAAGTCATCTTCCCTTGGTCTATGAGATATTCGCCTCTTTTTTCGAAGTTTTCCAAAGCGGTCTTATCATCTATTAGATAACTAATGATGTTTTTTGCTCCGATACTTGCAGAAAAAAGAGCTTGACTAGCAAGTCCGCCAGCGCCACCGATGAGAAGATCCGTTTTTTTCTGATAACTCGGTACGTAGGTAGGGGTCCAGTCCTTTAATGCCACGCGGAATGTGTTTGAACAGCAGTCTGCACAAGGAGTCAAGCCATTGATAATAAATTCTCCTGTGCTCATTGCATGTGCATCGAAGCCGCCAGCAACATAAAGCGCTATGTTTCGAGCCCATAGATACCGGCCGAGCTTTAACGTGGTGTGTCCTATGTACGGCTCGTCTGCAGAGTTAATTACGACATCACTTTTCGCCTCGATTAACTCATCCAAATCGCTGTTTGGGATTAATTTTTCGCTAACTGTCCTTACATTACATACTGAGTTTATCCTACGAAGATATCTCGCTAATGCTTCGACCTTAAGGTTACCCACTTCGTCTGCTCGATAGTACAAATGACGTTGAGCATCGGATAAGCGCACTTTTTTATAATCGACAAGAGTTACATCCGTAACACCGGCACGAACTAAATGAGTGGCAATCGCCCCCCCAACCGCTCCGCATCCGATAACCACGACCGCCTTCTCAGCAAGAATATATTGTGAGTCGACCCCAGATCGCGTGACAACCAAATCATCAAAATAGTTTATTTGTCGTATATACCGCTCCATGTTGTTAGTGGAGATGGCCTTTGAGAAATTGGAATCAATTGAGATAGCATAACCATGCTCCAATAAGTAATCTACTATCTCGCTGAGCTCGGCTTCGTCAGTCGTAAAACCGTAATGCGCCAAAACCTCTCCCAGACTCAATTTCCCATCTAACTTGCTTAAAATTAGCGAGAATTCTTTTGCGACCCGTATAGAAGATCTTTCTCTGGTATTTATTTTATAGAATTGCAATTTTTCAGAATGTTCATCGATGGGTATTTGATAAACGTCGACGCTATCTTTTATCTTAATAATTTTTGATAAAATTTTCATATAAAAAAAAGCTGAACGTTTGTTCAGCTTTCATATTCCTAAAACTAGGATCAATACTGCAAAACACCGGCGTTTACATCAAGGTAAGCGTCCCAAGCGGCTAAGCTACCATCGTCAGAACCAACGTTCGCCCGTGTACATACTCGAGTGCAGCAAGCGCTTCGGCTCCCAGAACAACCGTCACTGTACTTCGTCTCTTGAATGCTCTCTTCGAGCTTCTCAAATTTCAGACCAACTTTCATCATTATCGCTTCCTTAGGGCTACCAAAAGTCATTGAATTCTAGCATGAGTTCTACTATCTGTAACATCTCCGTAGTACCCTTTACAACACAAGCTAGTGAACAAGGCTCGGTCGGGACAACGATCATGAGAAGCTGCGGTTGGACGCTCCGGTCGCGATGACATAATTTGGGACATCAACCCTCGAAGTAGAGTGTCCCGAACAGCAAAAACCGCATATCCTTGGCAAGTACCTGCTGGAGTATTTCAGCGACAAGGCCCCGATGGCTCGAATTCTTTACTTTTCTTTAAGATATGAAAGGTTGTAATAAGCATTGGCCAATGTCGCTAAGAGCCTGATGGTGGCGCTGTGGCTGATCGCGAACCAGCTGAATTGTCGCGCCGCGAGGCGCTTTTTCAAAGAATTTACTTACACAATCGTTACACCGCTCGACACATTACGAAAAGATAACAGGTGGCCTAGTGCGTTTAACGCAAGCCCCTGATTTACCGTGGTATTTTGGTAGGCCTCCCGTGAGTCGAACACGGCACCAACGGATTATGAGTCCGCTGCTCTAACCAAGCATGAGCTAGAGGCCCAGAAACTGGGATGGTGGCAAACAACTCGCCACCTGCTCATCGATAGGAACGTGATGAACGAAGTGGCGAGAGCATATTGCCTTTAGTACAGGGCCGTCAAGCCCACATCAGCAATCAGCTGTTGTTCTCGAGGAAGCTCTTGAGCTTGTCCGAGCGCGACGGGTGACGCAGTTTGCGCAGCGCCTTCGCCTCGATCTGGCGAATCCGCTCACGGGTGACGTCGAACTGCTTGCCGACCTCTTCCAGCGTGTGGTCGGTCGACATCTCGATGCCGAAGCGCATGCGCAGCACCTTGGCTTCGCGTGGCGTCAGCGAGTCGAGTACATCCTTGACCACGCCGCGCATCGAGGCGTGCAGCGCGGCGTCCGATGGCGCCAGCGTGTTGTTGTCTTCGATAAAATCGCCCAGATGCGAATCGTCGTCGTCACCGATCGGCGTTTCCATGGAAATCGGCTCTTTCGCGATTTTCATGATCTTGCGGATTTTATCTTCCGGCATTTCCATTTTGATAGCGAGCGTGGCCGGATCGGGCTCGGCGCCGGTCTCTTGCAGGATCTGGCGCGAGATCCGGTTCATCTTGTTGATCGTCTCAATCATGTGCACCGGAATACGGATCGTGCGCGCCTGGTCGGCGATCGAACGGGTAATCGCCTGGCGGATCCACCACGTTGCGTAGGTCGAGAACTTGTAGCCGCGACGGTACTCGAACTTGTCCACGGCCTTCATCAGGCCGATATTGCCTTCCTGGATCAGGTCGAGGAATTGCAGGCCGCGGTTGGTGTACTTCTTGGCGATCGAAATCACCAGGCGCAGGTTGGCCTCGGTCATTTCGCGCTTGGCCTTGCGCGCCTTCATTTCACCGGCCGCCATCTGGCGGTTGATGTTGCGCAGGTCAGGCAGTGGCAGCACGACGCGTGCTTGCAGGTCGATCAGGCGTTGCTGCAGTTCCTTGATCGTCGGGATGTTGCGGCCCAGGATCGCGCTGTAGGCGTGGCCGGCGTTGACTTCACCATCCACCCATTCCAGATTGGTTTCGTTGCCCGGGAATACCTTGATGAAGTGAGCGCGCGGCATGCCGCAGCGGTTCACGGCCACGTCGAGGATCTGCTTTTCGATGTGGCGCACTTCGTCGACCTGGCCGCGCAGCGTGTCGCACAGCTTTTCCACGACCTTGGCCGTGAAGCGGATGCCCAGCAACTCGTTGGAGATCGCGTCCTGCGCCTTGACGTAGGCTTTCGAGTTGTAGCCGTCCTTTTCGAACGCCTTGCGCATCTTGTCGAATTGCTGGGCGATCTCGGCGAACTTGGCCAGGGCCGTGACCTTCAGCGCTTCGAGCTGCTCGGCCGAGTAGCCGGCGGCGCCCGAGTTGCTTGGCGCCTCTTCTTCTTCTTCTTCGCCTTCGGCGTCTTCTTCGTCTTCTTCGTCCTCATCGGACTCGCTGGCGACGGGCGCGGCCACTTGCGGCGTGTTGTCTTCGCCTTCCTGGTCCACCAGGCCGTCGACGATTTCGTCGATCTTGATTTCGTCGCTGTCGATCTTGGCGGCCGTGCCGATGATCTCGGCGATCGTCACCGGGCAGGCCGAGATGGCCTGGATCATGTCCTTCAGGCCATCTTCGATGCGCTTGGCGATCTCGATTTCGCCTTCGCGCGTGAGCAGTTCGACCGAGCCCATTTCGCGCATATACATGCGGACCGGGTCGGTGGTGCGGCCGAAATCGGAGTCGACCGTCGACAACGCAGCTTCGGCAGCCGCTTCGGCTTCATCGTCGCTGGTGGCATTCGGGACGTTGTCGGACAGCAGCAGCGTTTCGGCATCTGGCGCGTGCTCGTAGACCGCGATACCCATGTCGTTGAACGTGCCGATGATGCCTTCGATCGCTTCCGGATCGACGATGTTCTCGGGCAGGTGGTCGTTGATCTCGGCGTACGTGAGGAAGCCGCGCTCCTTGCCCGACTTGATCAGGGCCTTGAGCTTGCTGCGGCGCAGCTCGAGTTCTTCTTCGCTGGCCTCGGTATCGGACGAGAACGCATCCTTGAGCAGCGCCTTCTCTTTGGCCTTGCGGTCCTTGGCCTTGGCCTTGTCCGCAGCCTTGAGCTCAGCGCGCTCGACCGCGTTCAGCGCGGCGATCTCGTCGTTTTCAGGGGTGAATTCTTTTGGCTTGCGACCGCGCCGGCCCGGCACTTTGACAGACGGCAAGACGTAGCCCGACGTGTCGATGGCGGCAAGCGTGGCCGCATCGGTCGTCTGGCTAACAGGCGCCGAGGTCGCCGTACGCACCTCAGCCTTGTCTTGCGCGTTGTCGGCCTTGGCGGCGGACGTTCTCGTGGTCGTGGCAGCCACGTTGGTTTCGGGTTTCTTGGTTGGCACAGGCGCTTTCGATGTCACAACGACTAACTTTACGGTGGTTAAGAATAAAGTTTTGTTACCTTCATCATCCTGCAGGCACAAATCCATGCCCCGCTAACTAATACTCCACGCACGCAATTGAACCAAGAAGTGTTTCAACAGTTGCAATAGTTAGCGTTTTATTATAGCACGCACCCTTTCTTTTTCCAGTCGTGAGCGCCTTGGCCCACGGGGAGAAAGCCCGTGTTCATCGGGGTGCCATCGCTGCGGTGGCTTCACGTTCCAGAAGGTCCAGCTGGGCAGTAATCTCGCGATAGCGAGTACTGACCTGATCTGGGGTCAAGCCGGCAGAAAACAACTGGTTCAATTCTTCTCGTAACGAATCCATCTTGATTTGGCGTACTGAACTGAGCAGGACGATGCGGTCGCCGTCGACCTCGTTCTCGGGTTCGGCGGCAATTTCGGCAATCATGCCATCATACTCGTTAGTGACTTCATGCAACTGTTGTGACAGTGCGGCAAACGTGCCGTGCTGGCCCAGGGCCTGCGCGGTGTCGATCAGATGCCGCAGGCGATCGGCGCCCTCTTCGCCAAAATAGTCGAAGGCACTCAGTGCGACTTCGTCGAGTTCCAGCGCCAGGTGCGGATGCGCGACCAGGATGCGCAGCATCTTGCGCTCCAGACCCACGGGCTCGGGCCGACCCTGGCGCGGCGGCGCGAGGCGCGCAGTGGCCACCGGTTTGGACAACTCGAACAGGCTTTCGATCTCCGCCGGCGTCGATTGCGTCATGCTGGCCAGACCGCGCACGATCTGCAGGCGCAGGCTCGACGGTGTCATCGATTGGAGCAGCGGCTTGGCGTCGAACTGCGACTTGGCGCGGCCTTCCGGCGTATCGAGGTCGTGCTCCTGCGTCACTTCGCGCATCAGGAATTGCGACAGCGGCATCGCATCGGCAATTTCTTGCTCGAAGGCTTCGGCGCCGCGCTCGCGCACGAAGCTGTCCGGGTCGTGCTCTTGCGGCAGGAACAGGAACTTGATGGTCTTGTTGTCACTCACTTGCGGCAGGCATGCTTCGAGCGCGCGGCGGGCAGCCTTGCGGCCGGCCTTGTCGCCGTCGAAGCTGAAAATCACGTCGTCGGTCTGGCGCAGCAGCTTTTGCACGTGGGTACTGGTGCAGGCGGTGCCGAGCGTGGCCACCGCTTGCGGGAAGCCCAATTGTGCCAGCGCGACGACGTCCATATAGCCTTCGGTCACCAAGACATAGCCGGCGTCGCGGATCGCCTGGCGCGCCTCGAACAGACCGTACAGCTCCAGGCCTTTCTGGAACAGCGGCGTTTCAGGCGAGTTCAGGTACTTCGGTTCGCCGCTGTCGAGCACGCGGCCGCCAAAGCCGATGACCTGGCCTTTGGTGTTGCGGATCGGGAACATCACGCGCTCGCGGAAGCGGTCATAGCGTTTGTGGCGGTTGCCCTCTTCGTCGACTTTGTCGATCACGAGGCCCGACTCGACCAGCACATGCGCCTCGTACTCGGGGAACACGGCGCGCAGGCTGTCCCAGCCGGCCGGGGCGTAGCCCATGCCGAAGCGGGCCGCCACTTCGCCGGTCAGGCCGCGGTTCTTCAGATATGCGATGGCGTCCGGCGCTTCGCGCAGCTGGGCGCGGTAGAACGCGCAGGCTTGCGTCAGCGCATCGGTCAGCGCCAGCGATTGCGCCTGCTGGGCAGCGCGCTGGGCCGGTGGGATCTTGTCATCGACGTCGGGCACGATCATGCCGACGTTCTGGGCCAGGTCTTTCACCGCATCGACAAAGCCCATGCCCGAGTATTCGATCAGAAAGCCGATCGACGTACCATGCGCGCCACAGCCGAAGCAGTGATAGAACTGTTTCGTTGGGCTGACGGTAAAGCTGGGAGACTTTTCGTTGTGAAATGGGCACAGGCCCATGAAGTTCGCCCCGCCCTTCTTGAGCTGGACGTAGCGGCCCACGATATCGACAATGTCGACCCGGTTGAGCAAATCGGTGATGAAAGTTTGCGGAATCACTTGAGCTTACACAGTGTTTGTCTAGGGCCAGACTATACCGCAGCGCCTGCTGCAAATTGATATGCAACAAGTTGTCGTCCCTGCCCGCGGGTGGGCAGGGACGACGCGTTGCAGATGGCGCTTATGCGCCAGCCAGGGCTTTCTTGACCAGGCCGGAGACCACGGTCATGTCGGCGCGGCCAGCCAGTTTTGGCTTGAGCACGCCCATCAGCTTGCCCATGTCCTGCGGGCCGGTCGCGCCGGTTTCAGCGACAGCCGCAGCGACTTCGGCGGCGATTTCTTCGTCCGACAGACCGGCTGGCATGTACGCCGACAGGATGACCATCTCGGCCTTTTCGATGTCGGCCAAGTCAGGACGGTTGCCGGCTTCAAACTGGCTGATCGAATCCTTGCGCTGCTTGATCATTTTTTCGATCACGGCCAGCACCTGGGTATCGTCCAGCTGGGTCTGCTCGTCGAGTTCCTTGCGCTTGACTTCGGAAATGATCAGGCGCACTGCCGCCAGGCGGCCGGTTTCCTTGGCGCGCATGGCGCTTTTCATGTCTTCGGTCAGTTGTTCTTTTAAGCTCATGGGATCTCCGTATTCAAAAGGGTGAAACGACAAAACCCGCTGCGGCGAAACCGAAGCGGGTTTGCGGACTTCAGCGACTCGCCGGGACTGGCAATGCCGTCACCGGGTCTTGGCCGTCTGAACTGTCTTAGTACAGTTTCTTCGGCAGTTGCTGGCTGCGGATGCGCTTGTAGTGACGCTTCACTGCTGCTGCCAGCTTGCGCTTGCGTTCTGCGGTCGGTTTTTCGTAGAACTCGCGTGCGCGCAGTTCCGTCAACAGACCGGTCTTTTCGATGGTGCGTTTGAAGCGACGCATGGCGACTTCGAACGGCTCGTTTTCTTTAAGGCGGATAGTGGTCATGTAAAAATCAAACCGTTGGATTTAGGGAAGAACGAAATTCTAGCATCGTTTGCAGTCGAGTGGAAGCTTTAATCACGAAGTGGTGTTTTCAAGCGTCAACTATTTGCCAGCGCCAGACCGGCCGCCACGCCCGATGCCCAGGCCCACTGGAAGTTGTAGCCGCCCAGCCAACCGGTCACGTCGACCGTCTCGCCGATGAAGTACAGACCGGGCACCTTGTTGACCATCATCGTCTGCTGCGACAGACCCTTGGTGTCGACGCCGCCGAGCGTGACTTCGGCTTTGCGATAGCCTTCCGAGCCGGTCGGGACGATGGCCCAGCGGTTGATGGCGTCGCCCAGCGCGCGCAGTTTCGCATCGGCCATGTCGGCCAGGCGCGCAGTCGCGTCAAACCCATTGGCCGCGAGCAAGCCTTCTGCCAGGCGCGCCGGCAGCCACTGCGTCAGTACATTGCCCAGCTGCTTTTTCTCGGTTTTCTTCAGGCCGATCAGCGTGTCGGCCACATCCATGTCGGGCAACAGGTTCAGCACGATTGGCGTGCCCGGTTGCCAGTAGCTGGAAATCTGCAGGATCGCCGGGCCGGACAGGCCGCGGTGCGTGAACAGCAAATCTTCGCGGAAGTGGCCACTGGGGACACCCCCCTTGGCGCCCTTGCCTTTGCCGCTGCCAGTACTGACGTCGACCTCGAGCGCGATGCCCGCCAGCGGCACGAACGGCTCCCAGCTCGGGCCGTCGAAGGTCAACGGCACCAGGCCCGGGCGAGTCTCGATCAGGGGCAGGTCGAACTGCGTGGCGATGCGATAACCGAGATCGGTCGCGCCGATCTTGGGAATCGACAGGCCGCCCGTGGCAACCACGACACT
This sequence comes from Oxalobacteraceae sp. CFBP 13730, assembly GCA_014841835.1. Taxonomy (GTDB): domain Bacteria; phylum Pseudomonadota; class Gammaproteobacteria; order Burkholderiales; family Burkholderiaceae_D; genus Telluria. The sequence continues at coordinate 959,095 of JACYUQ010000003.1, forward strand.
ACCCACCAGCAACTCGCCGGCATCGGTGTCGACGGCGAAGCCATCCTCGGTCTTGCGCACGCCGGCCACTTTGCACGGCATGCGCCACTCGACGCCACCCAGGTCGCACTCGGCGCGCAGCATCGCGATGATCTGCTCGGCCGAATCGTTGCAGAACAATTGGCCGCGGTGCTTTTCGTGGTGGGCAATCCGGTATTTCTTGACCAGCGCCAGGAAATCTTGCGCTGTGTAGCGCGACAGTGCGCTGCGGCAGAAATGGGGATTGTTCGACAGGTAATGCTGCGGCCCGGCGTTGACGTTGGTGAAGTTACAACGTCCACCGCCCGAGATGCGGATCTTTTCGGCCAGCTTGGCCGCGTGGTCGACCAGCACCACGCGCTTGCCGCCCTGCGCCGCGACGGCCGCGCACATCATCCCGGCCGCGCCCGCGCCGATTACCGCCACATCGAATTGATTTGCCATGCCTGCCACCACCTTTGCTTAACCCGCCATTGTATGCGAGTGGCGCACTGGCGAACAGCTACTCGGCCGCTGGCAGGCTGCGAGCGCGGATCTTGCGCGAGACTTCGACGCAGTACGCCACCTGCGTGGCAATCGATGGCGGCACCGGCACTTCGCCACGCAGCGCGGCGCCGATCCAGGCGGCGGTGGTAACGGCATCGCGGCCGTCGGGCACGATCGCCAGGTCGTCGGTGGGCGCGTCGCGCTCCACCAACAGGGCGCGCTGGCCGGCGTGGAACCAGTCGATGCGCTGGGCGCGGTGCGGGTGGGCCACGGTTTCGCCCTCGGTGCCGCGCATCAGGAATGCGTCGCCCCGGGTTTCACTGTCGACGCCTTCGAAGTACTCGCCCAGCGTTACCAGGTATTCAGGGTGCGTGTACGACACCAGGCGCAGGGCCGGACCATCGAATGGCTGCAGGATCTTGACAATGGTGTGGGTCGAATTGCGCACGCCCAGCACGCGGCGCAATTCGAGCATGCGCGCCAGTTCCGGGGCCAGGTGCTCGATCGGCATGAAGGCCACGCGGCCATGGACGAATTCGTTGTGCACTTCGGCGCCGGTGGTCACGTTGGTCACGCCCAGCTCGTGCAGGATCTCGGCGGTGGTGACGCGGCCCGGATCGTTGCTCACGCCATGCACCAGCACCGGCACGCCTTCGCGCGCCAGCAGCAGCGCCAGCAGTGGCGTCAGATTGGCCAGCTTGCGCGAGCCGTTGTAGGTGGGAATCGATACCGGCGCGAATTCGCCGCGCGGCGCGGGCAGCGGCGTGAACGCAGCGCTTGCTGCATCCATGAAGCCGGCCAGTTCATCGACCGACTCGCCCTTGATGCGCATGGCAAGCAGGATCGCACCCAGTTCGAGGTCGGACACGCGGCCCTCGAGGATGGCCGCGTACAGCCGGTGCGCGTCGTCGCGCGTCATGCTGCGCGCCCCTTTTACGCCGCGGCCGATTTCCTTGATGAAGGGGGCTGCGACAAAGCGTTCGATATCGGTAGTCATGACAAAAGGATACACGGGAACGTCGCACTGCGGCAGCACGCACGGGTGCAGAGCGCAGCGAGACGCCGCCCGACGCTGCCATTTGGGGCTGCGCATGTGCACATACAGCAATTTCCGCTTACACTGATCCATCCCCCAAAAGAAATATAGATCGCATCATGACCAGTACGCCACAAATCGAAAATACCAACGTCAGCTCGTTTGCCCGCATGCCAACGCCGGTCGAGCTGCATACCACCCTGCCGCTGAACGACCGCGCCTATGCCACCGTGATGCAGGGCCGCGAAACGCTGCGAAATATCCTCGACCGCAAGGACAAGCGCCTGTTCGTCGTCGTGGGCCCGTGCTCGATCCATGACCCGGAAGCCGGCCTGGATTATGCGCGCCGCCTCAAGGCGCTGCAGGACGAAGTGAGCGAGACGATGGTGCTGGTGATGCGCGTGTACTTTGAAAAGCCACGCACGACCACCGGCTGGAAGGGCTATATCAATGACCCGTTCATGGACGATTCGTTCCGTGTCGAGGTCGGCATGGAGCGGGCGCGCCAGTTCCTGCTGGACGTCTGCGAAATCGGCTTGCCGACCGCGACCGAGGCACTCGACCCGATCTCGCCGCAATACCTGGGCGACCTGATCGCCTGGACCGCCATCGGCGCGCGCACGACCGAATCGCAGACGCACCGCGAAATGTCGTCCGGCCTGTCCACGCCCGTGGGCTTCAAGAATGGCACCGATGGCGATGTGAGCATTGCGATCAATGCGGTGCTGTCGTCGTCCAATCCGCATGCGTTCCTGGGCATCAATGGCCAGGGCTCCGTGTCCATCGTGCGCACCAGCGGCAACGCCTATGGCCACGTCGTGTTGCGGGGCGGCGGCGGCCGGCCGAACTATGATTCAGTCTCGGTGGCCATTGCCGAACAGGCGCTGACCAAGGCCAAGCTGCCGGCCAACCTGGTGGTCGACTGCTCGCATGCCAACAGCTACAAGAAGCCGGAACTGCAGCCGCTCGTCATGTCCGACGTCATCCAGCAAATCCGTCATGGCAACAAGTCGCTGGTCGGCGTGATGATCGAGTCGAACATCGTCAGCGGCAGCCAGTCGATTCCGAGCGACCTGTCGCAGCTGGTCTATGGCTGCTCGGTCACCGATGGCTGCATCGGCTGGGAAGAAACGGAAACCATGCTGCGCGAAGCGCACAAGGAATTGCTGCAGCGTCCGTAAGAAACCAAGCAACATCCGCAGGGTGGGCGGCGGCGCCCTCCGCCCTGCGGTAGAATGCCCGGTTCCGCTCAATCTACCTGGCCTTCCCCATGATCGTTCTCGGCGTCGAATCCTCCTGCGATGAAACCGGCTTTGCTCTGTATGACACCGAGCGCGGCCTGCTGTCCCACGCCCTGCATTCGCAGGTCGCGATGCACGAAGAATATGGTGGCGTGGTGCCCGAACTGGCGTCGCGCGACCATATCCGGCGCGCCATTCCGCTGCTGGACGAGGTGCTCAAGCGCGCCAATCTGCCGGCCTCGAACATCGACGCCATCGCTTACACGCAAGGCCCCGGCCTGGCCGGTGCGCTGTTGGTCGGCTCGTCGGTAGCGTGCAGCCTGGCGCTTGCGCTCGACAAGCCGGTGCTCGGCGTGCATCACCTTGAAGGGCATCTGCTCTCGCCGCTGCTTGCATCGGAACGGCCGGACTTTCCATTCATCGCCCTGCTCGTCTCGGGCGGTCACACGCAGCTGATGCGCGTCGATGGCGTGGGCAGCTACACGCTGCTGGGCGAAACGCTGGACGATGCTGCCGGCGAAGCCTTTGACAAATCGGCCAAGCTGCTGGGCCTGGGCTATCCGGGCGGCCCGGCGATCTCGCAACTGGCCGAGCGCGGCGACCCGGCGGCCTACAAACTGCCGCGGCCAATGTTGCACAGCAAGGATTTCAATTTCAGCTTTTCGGGCCTGAAGACGGCGGTGCTTACCGTCGTCAAGAACCACGACGTCAAGGTGATTGCGAATATCCCTGAACAGGACAAGGCGAATATCGCGCGCGGCTTCGTCGATGCGATTGTCGACGTGCTCACCGCCAAGTGCGTGAGCGCGATGAAGCACACGGGTTTGAGCCGGCTGGTGATCGCCGGCGGCGTCGGCGCCAACAAGCAATTGCGCGCGTCGCTCAATGCGGCGGCGGCCAAACGCAAGTTCAAGGTCTATTACCCCGAGCTGGAATTTTGCACCGACAATGGCGCGATGATCGCGTTTGCTGGCGCGATGCGTCTTGAGCGCAACCCGGCACTGGCGCAGCGCGATTACGCGTTCAATGTGCGTCCGCGCTGGCCGCTGGATGAACTCGAAGCGGCCTGAAAACACAGCGGCGCCACCCTCCAAAAAGACTGCCGCCAGCAGTGAACTTGCCTCTCTGACACTGATCCTACGGTGTGACCGTTGCCATTAAAACGGTGGCAATATCCGTCGATCAAGTTTTACGGAGGTGAAGAATGCGCGTAGTCAGCTGGAATATACATTGGGGTTGTGGCAAGGACGGCCGGATCCGCATTCACGCGATGATCGACGTGCTGCGCCGCCTGAACCCCGATGTGATTTGCCTGCAAGAGGTGGCTGCCAATCACCCCGAGCTCGAAGGCAGTGCCAGCGCCAACCAGTTCAAGCAACTCGCCGGCGCCTTCGGCGGCTACCACGCGATGGAACACGCGCCGAGCGAGATTTACCAGAACAATGTCCCGCGCCTGTTCGGCAACCTGATCCTGTCCAAGTACCGCATCTCGCAAGTGCACCGTCATCTGCTGCCGTGGCCGGCCGACCCGGATCACGCGGCCGGCATGCCGCGCGGCCTGCTCGAAACCGTCGTCGAAGCGCCTGGCGGCAAGCTGCGCCTGCTTACGACGCATCTCGAATATTATTCGCCCGTCCAGCGCATGGCACAGGTCAACCGCATCCGCGAACTGCATGCCGAGGCCAGCGCACGTGCGCTCTTGTTCCAGCCCGATCCGAACCTGGACGCGCCATTCCAGCTGGGCTTTCGGCCCGGCTCGGCAATCCTGTGTGGTGATTTCAATTTCGCGCCCGATGCGCCGGATTACGCGGCGCTGCTGGCCGCGCCGGAAGGCAGCGCGCTGGCGCTGGTCGATGCCTGGCGCGTGGTGCACGGCGACATGGCGCGCGCGCCGACTACCGGGCTGCATGGCTATCCGTGGCCCGAGCGGCCTGAATGCTACGATTATTTCTTCGTCACCGACGATCTGGCGCCGCGCCTGACCGCCCTGGACGTGCAGTCCGAAACTGCGGCGTCGGACCACCAGCCGGTGGTCCTCGATCTGACTTAAACGGCGGCGTCGGCCGGCGCTTCCAGGCCTGGAATCTCGCGCAGTGCGCGCTCGAATACCTCAGGCAGCTGGCCGCCGGAGATCAGGTGTTTCTGGTTGATGATCACGGCCGGCACCGACTTGATACCGGCGTTGAGGAAGAACTGCTCGCGCTCGCGCACTTCGTCCTTGTACTCGTCCGACGCCAGGATGCGCGCGGCCGTCTCGCGCTCCAGGCCCACGCTCTCGACCGCGCGCAGCAGCACCGCATGGTTGCTCGGGTCTTCACAGCGGGTGAAATAGGCTTCGAGCAGCACAACCTTGAGCTGGCGTTGCTTGCCTTCTTCTTCGGCCCACGACAGCAGGCGGTGCGCGTCGAAGGTGTTGTAGATGCGGCCACGCCGCTCCATGTCGAACGTGAAGCCCACAGCGGCGCCGCGCTCGCGGATCATCTCGCGGCTGGCTGCTTGCTGCTCGAGGCTGGCGCCATATTTTTCGGTGACGTGCTCGACGATGTCTTGGCCTTCCGGCGGCATGTTCGGGTTCAGCTCGAACGGCTGAAAATGCAGGTCGACGCGCACGTCGTCGCCCACTTTCAACAGTGCCTGTTCGAGGGATTTGAGACCGACCGCGCACCATGGGCACGAGACGTCCGACACGAAATCAATCCTGAGTTGCTTGGTCACGGCGTATTACCTTTCTGTCCGGCGCGGCGCGAATGTGCCGCTATTGCCGATCATGGTAACGCCTCTGTAAAAACCCCGCGCACGCTGCCTTATTTTGCCTTGCCTGCGCCGCCCGACTTGCTGCCGAGCTTGGATTCCTTGCCCGCGATCAGGTTGCCGATATTGCCGCTGTGACGCCATACCAGCAGCGCGCTCATGACGATCACGGCCAGCAGAATGGCATCGGCGCCGAACAGCATGCCGTAGTACAAGGGCGCGAATACGGCCGCCACCAGCGCGGCCAGCGACGAGTAGCGAAATGCGTAGGCGATGATCAGCCAGGTGGCCAGCGTTGCCAGGCCCAGCCATGGATTGATGCCGAGCAGCACACCGAGTGCGGTGGCCACGCCCTTGCCGCCGACAAAGCGGAAAAACACGGGCCACAGGTGGCCGATGAACACCGCAATGGCCACCAGCGCGATGCCGGTATCGTCCAGCCCATAGTCGTAGCCATAGCGCACCGCCAGCCAGACGGCCAGCCAGCCCTTGGCCGCGTCGCCAATCAGCGTGGCAATCGCTGCCTTCTTGCTGCCGCTGCGCAGCACATTGGTGGCGCCGGGGTTTTTCGAGCCATACGTGCGCGGGTCGGACAGGCCGAACGCGCGGCTCATTACGACGGCAAAGGAAATCGAACCGAGCAGGTAGGCGGCAATGGTGGCAATCAGGGTGTTCATCGTGTCTCTTTCGTGGGCGCCAGTGTCGGGCTCATTTTTCTACCGGAAATTGGTGCGTGAATATACACCATCGACTGCATGCAGCGAAGCTACTCGGCGATGGCGCACGCCACCGGGCGCGCCTGCAGCACATCGACCAGCACGCGCGGATCGATGCCGACCAGATAGCCACGGCGCCCGCCGTTGATGTAGATTTTTTCGAGCTGCAGCACGCTCTCTTCGACATACACCGGCAGCGCCTTGCGGATGCCGAACGGCGAAGTTCCACCAACCAGATACCCTGAATGGCGCTGGGCCACATCCGGCTTGCATGGTTCGACCGACTTGCAGGGGATGGCGCGGGCCAGATTCTTGGTCGACACCTTGCAGTCGCCATGCATCAGCACGATCAATGGCCTGGCTGCTTCATCCTGCATGACCAGGGTCTTGATCACGTCATGTTCCGGCACGCCCAGCGCGCCCGACGACACCGATGTACCGCCATGCTCCTGATACGCATAAGGATGCTCGGAAAACACGACGCCGTGCTTGCGCAGGAATTGGGTCGCGGGGGTCTCGGAGACGTGCTCTTTCTTGGCCATGCGTGTTACGCTAAAGACGAACAATAGGGGTTTCTATTATGCAGGAAGAACTTCGGTTTGCCACCTTCAACACTTTCAATCTGGCACCGCCTGGCGCACGCTTGTACGACAATCTCGCGCCCACCACGGCCGCCGAATACGAAGCCAAGCTGGACTGGACGGCGCACCAGCTCGACCTGATCAACGCCGACGTGATCGGCTTCCAGGAAATTTTCTCGCAGAGCGTGCTGGCGGAAGTCCTGCGGCGCACGCGGCGCTACCATGACGCGCACCATATCGGCTTCGACCCCGACCCGGGCGCAGCCCGCCTGACGCCCAGCGTGGCCCTGGTCTCGCGCCTGCCGCTGGCCGAGCCGGGCACCGAGCTGGGCACCTTCCCGGCCAATGTCACGATGCCCGCCGGCAGCCGCGACCCGGACCGCTTCACGCGCGCTCCGCTGCATGCGGGCGTGATCGCGCCATCGGGTGTGGTGATCGATGTCGTCGTCGTGCACCTCAAGTCGCGCCGCCCCGATTACCGCTCGAGCGACAGCGGGGCCGACCCGCACCTGTATGCGCTGGCGTGCCTGCGCTCGCTGATCCGGCGCGGCACCGAAGCCACCGCGCTGCGCGTGCTGCTCACGGATATGGCGCACACCCACCGTCGCCCGCGCATCGTGCTGGGCGACTTCAATGACGTGGCCGATTCGGTGACGACCGAGATCGTGCTGGGCGCGGGTACGCCGCTGGACGAACGCCTGTACGACGCTAGCCAGGTCCAGCGCCGGCTCGATCACCAGCGCCATGTGGGGTATTCGATTCTGCACGACACGCGCCATTCGACGATCGACCATATCCTGGTGTCGCCCGAATTCAATCCGGCATTGCCCGATGCGATCGGGGAAGTGATCGATGTCGTGTATCTGAACGATCACCTGAACCTGGGGTTGCCGGAAGCGTCGGACCACGGGCAGGTGCTGGCCAGGATCCGGTTGTTTGACTAGGCTTCGCTGCTCACAGCCGGTGCGGCGCCAGGTTTGGCCGGGAACTGGCCGCGCTGGCATAAAACCCCTGGTAATCGTCGCACCCATGCTGGCGCAGAAAGTCGAGCTGCGCGGCAGTCTCCACGCCCTCCCCCACCACCCGTAGCTGCAGGCTGCGTGCTACCGCAATGATGGCCGGCACCATGGCGGCATGCACCGGATCGTGCGCCACGTCGCCCACGTAGCTGCGGTCGATCTTCAGCTTGGTCAGTGGAAAGCGCCGCAATGCTTCCAGGCTCGACAGGCCGGTACCGAAACGGTCGACATTCAGCTGTACACCGCGCGCGCAGCGCCAGCGCCGTGGCGCGAAACGCCGGCTCGCCCCGGATCAGCGCGTCTTCGGCGATCTCGAGTTCGAGCGCGCTAGGTGGCAACCCGGCGCTCTCGAGTGCGGCGTCGATTGCCGGCAGCAGGCCGTCATGCGCAAGCTGAACGTCGGACAGGTTGACCGCCACCGTAATGGCGGCTCCGGCATGGCGCCATGCGCGTGCGCGCCGGCACGCTGCGCGCAGCACCCATTCGCCGATCGGGACGATCAGCCCGGAATCTTCGGCCACCGGCAGGAATTCGTGCGGCAACAACAGCCCCCGCTGCGGATGGCGCCAGCGCAGCAACGCTTCGACCGACGTCACACGTCCCGTCGCCACTTCGATTTCGGGCTGGTATTGCAGCATGAATTCCTTGCCGTCGAGCGCCTGGCGCAGGCGGTTTTCAAGCTCGACGCGCTCGATCATGTGGGCGTTCATGGCGGGGCTGAAAAAACGGAAGGTGCCGCGGCCGTTCTGCTTGGCGTGGTACATCGCCACATCGGCATGGTGCAGCAGGGTTTCGACGTCGGCGCCATCGTCGGGACACAGCGCGATGCCGACCGACGCCGACAGCGTCACTTCTTGCGCGCCAATGTCGATGGGCAGCGCCACGGCCTGGGTGATGGCGACGGCCACGTGCGCCGCCTGGTCGGCGCCCTTGATGTCCGACAGCAGCACGACGAACTCGTCGCCGCCCAGGCGGCTGATGGTGTCGACCTGGCGCACGCACGCACATACCCGTGCGGCCACTTCGCGCAGGACGACGTCGCCGGCCTGGTGGCCGTAGGTGTCGTTGATCGCCTTGAACTTGTCGAGGTCGAGGAACATGACGGCGGAGCAGCTGCCCTGGCGCCGCCAGGTAGCCAGCGCCTGGTGCAGCCGGTCCAGGAACAGGATCCGGTTGGGCAGGCCCGTGAGGGCGTCGTGCTCGGCCTGGTGGCGCACTTGTTCCTCGATGCGCTTGCGCTCGCTGATATCGGAGAGCATCGCCATATAGCTCGAGACGTCGCCATGCGCATCGCGAATCGCCGTGAGGGTGACGCGTACCGGGTAGCGCTGACCGTTGCTGCGCGCGCTGGCCAGTTCGCCTTCCCAGTGGTCGGTGCCTTCGAGCTCGGCCCAGATGCGCTCGTAGAAGCCGTCGTCGACGCCCCAGCCGAGGCTGGCCAGTGTATGGCCGATGATCTGCTCGGGCGCATGGCCGGTGATGCTGGTGAAGGCGCCATTGACGGCGCGCACGCGGTACTGCGCATCCATCATGATGATGGCGTCGCGCGCATTCTGGAACACCTGCGCAGCCTGCGCGAGACTGGTCTCGGCTTCTTTGCGCGCCGTGATGTCGACCTCCATGCAGAAGATCTCTTCCATTACGTGGTCGTGTTTGACGGGGTAGTAGCACGAATACACCCAGTGGCGCCGGCCGACGGTGGACTGCACCAGCCAGTCGCTTGCCTGCGGCGCCTGGCCGGTACGCCAGATGGTGGCGATGACGTCTTCGAATTCGGTCTGGCGGCCGGGGTGGAACACCACGTCGCGAAACGCCCGGCCGATGGCATCGGCGGCGCGGATGCCGTAGAGTTCTTCGCTGGCGTGGTTCCAGAAGCGGATGATGCCGGCGCGGTCCATCGAGTGCACGGCAACGACAGGCGCCAGTTCGAGGGCCGTGACGAAATGGTAGAGCCAGCCAAACGCATGCGGGGTGTCCCCGGCCCCGTCGTACAACGGGTTGAGGGCGGCCGGGCCGGTCTGAGCAGGCAGCGCCTCGTCGCCCCCCGCCTGCCTGGCTGCCGCACGATCCGGGGGGTCTGGCAATAGCTTGCTCATGACAGCGCCTTTCGCTTGGGCAGTGACAGCAATCAGGAAGACAAGCCTGTCATTGGCATGCTGGAGACACGCTTCGTTTGCGAGGCGGCGCTGCGCGCTGGCAGCGAGGCAATTGCACCCGCCATCAGGTCGGGCAGCCAACTGACCGCTTGTCGCATTCAGATGGCTCAGACTGCAATTACTGCGGTTAGTTCAATGATGAGATCAAGCGGGGCTGGCAGGCAGGGCTGCCGGGGCCACGGCTTCGCTGTCGTTGCTGCCGTCGCCGTCGCTGTCGTTGCTGCTGTCTTGCACGATGAGATTGCCATCGGCATCGACGTCATTCTTTGGTTCGAGCTTGCGCTTGGCCTTGTCGTCGGCCTTGCGCTTCTTGTCGAGTTCCCGTTGCCGTTTTTCGTATTGAAAATTATTCCGTGCCATAGTCACCTCGATATGATGGAGCGGTAGGGGCTACCGTCCTGACCGGCCATTATGGACTACGGCGCCGATCCCGGCTTGCCTTAACGCTAACCGCGGGGGTGGTGCTCGGTGTGCAGGCGCTTGAGGCGTTCGCGCGCCACGTGGGTGTAAATCTGCGTGGTCGAGATATCGGCGTGGCCCAATAGCAGTTGCACCACGCGCAGGTCGGCGCCATGGTTGAGCAAGTGTGTGGCGAACGCGTGGCGCAGCGTGTGCGGCGACAGCGGCCCGGTGATGCCGGCCTTCTTGGCGTGCTTCTTGATCAGGATCCAGAACATCTGGCGCGTCATCGGGCCACCGCGGCTCGTGACGAACAGCGCGTCGTCCATCTGGCCATTGAGGATGATGCCACGCGCATCTTTCAGGTAGCGCTCGATCCAGCGCCGCGCCTCTGCGCCGAACGGCACCAGGCGCGTCTTGCTGCCCTTGCCCGTCACGCGCAGCACGCCATCGTTCAGGCTCACTTCGACCAGCTTCAGGGCCACCAGTTCCGACACCCGCAAGCCGCTGGCATACATCAGCTCGAGCATCGTGCGTTCGCGCAGGCCCAGTGGCGTGGCCACGTCGGGCGCAGCGAGCAGCGCCTCGACCTGGCTCTCGTTCACCGTGTGCACGAAACGGGTCGGCTGGCGCGCCGACGCCATCTTGAGGCACGGATCGACCTCGATGCGGTTGCGGCGCAGCGCCAGCCCATAAAAGCGCTTGAGCACCGACAGCCGGCGGTTGGCCGTGCTCGGGCGCGAATCGGGATGGCGGTCGGCAAAATAGGCGGCCAGGTCATCCGCGCCGACGGCCAGCAGGCCACGCTCGGGCTGGCGCGCGTGCAGCCAGGTGGCGAACAGGCGCATGTCGCGCCGGTAAGCGTCGAGCGAGTTCTTGGCCAGGCCCTGTTCCAGCCAGAGCGTGTCGCAGAACTCGTCGATCAGGGAAAGATCGACTGTTGTTGCCATGGACTTGCAGTGGCGCCTTCGTGGCGCAGCAACCAGCGTTTCACCGACAGGTGAAAGCCGTTTTCGTCATCCTGGTTGGCAAAGCCGCCCAGGCCGCCGGTGGCGGTGACGCGGTGGCACGGGATCACGAGCGGGAACCGGTTGGCGCCGCAGGCCTGGCCGACGGCGCGCGGTGCCGAGCCGATCACGCGCGCCAGGTGCCCGTACGTGCGCACGGCGCCGCGCGGGATCGCATGGATGTGTTGCCAGACCTTGCGCTGGAACTCGGTGCCGGCCTCCAGCAGCGGCAGGTCGAACACGACATCGGGATCCTGCAGATACCGCATAACCTGCTGCGCTGCACGGTCGGCAAGCGCGCTGTCGGCACTTTTTTCGGCAAACGACGGTGGCAGGTAGACCAGCTCGCACACGATGTCGTTGTCCGTGCGGATGCCCAGCGCGCCGAAGGGCGCCGGCACGATGGCATTGAACAACAGGGAGGCGCGATCTGGCTTCATGGCGGCGGTTGGCAGTGCGCGGCACGGGACCATCCCGCTGGCAGGCACTCCGGCATCTTACCCGCCGCAGCGCGTACGCGGCCAGTGGTTTGGTGTCAGCACACGAAAAACAGGCGAAAAAAAAGCGCACCATCAGGTGCGCTCCAATTCGGGTCACGTCTCCGGTCGTTTGGCAGTGCCAACGACTTCTGTAAAACGTGCTGTCTCCTCGAATGTTCTCCGGTACGAGTACCGTTCTTATAGCAATGCTCCCCCAAAACCTGTGCTGCTTGTTGCTGGCACTGCACCGCACCACTTCAGTGCGTATGAGCGCCATGATAACGCAAATGCTTATAGAAAATGTATCTTTTAGGTCACAAAAACAGAAAATTGTTTTACTTATAAACAAAATGTCTTGGTGACCATGACCTGATGTTCAGCGTGCGACCTCGCGCAGGATAGCATGCACTGTCTCCTTGCCGATACGGCTTTCCATCTGGCCGTACACGGGCTGCAGCGCACGGCGCCAGTCGGCCTGCTGGGCCGGCGTGAGCGTATGGATCACGGTCGTGCCCGATTGACGGATTTTTTCCATCGATTCGTCATTGGCACGCTGGGCAATCTGCTTTTCGTACACGGTCGCTTCGCGCATCGCCCGCGTTAGGATCGTGCGGGTCGCCGTGGGCAAGCCTTCCCAGAACTTCTTGTTGACGATCACGGCGTAACCCAGGTAACCGTGATTCGACACGGTCAGGTGTTTTTGTGTCTCGTGCATGCGCTGCGTGTACATGTTCGACGGCGTGTTTTCGGTGCCTTCCACCACCCCATCGCGCAGTGCCGGCGCGGCTTCGGAAAACGCCAGCACCATCGGCTGCGCGCCCAGCGCACGCATCTGCGCATCGAGCACCATGGAGGCCTGGATACGCATGCGCACGCCATCGAAATCCTTCAGCGCGACCAGCGGCTGATTGGCCGACATGACCTTGAAACCGTTGTCCCAGAAGGCCAGGCCGGTGATGCCCTTCGGTTCGAGCTTGCGCAGCAGCTCGCGCCCGATGCGCCCTTCCGTCACCTTGTACAGCGCCGCCTTGTCCGGAAAAATATACGGCAAGTCGAACGCCTCGAATTCGCGCACGCCCAGCGGCGAAAACTTGGCCAGCGACGGCGCCAGCATCTGCACGGCGCCCAGTTGCAGCGCCTCGAGTTCTTCGCGGTCCTTGTACAACTGGCTGTTCGGATAGACCTCCACCCTGACCTGGCCACGCGTCATTTGCTCGGCCAGCGCCTTGAACCGCTCGGCGGCGCGGCCCTTGGGCGTATCCGGCGCCACCACGTGGCTGAACTTGATCACGATCGGCCCCTGTGCCCAGGCATTCATACTGGCGGCTGCGGCCAACGCGGCGCACAGCGCGCGGACGGCCAGGGAATTGAGTTGCATGACGGTTCGATTCTTCCTGATGAAACGTTACACTGGCACATGTCGCATTGCCCGTCATCGCGACGAGGCCACGATGCGCCCGACAGTGTAACCAAAACAGGACCTTGCATGAAATTTCCGTTCATCCAGCCAGGGGCGACAGACGACCTGGACGCCGGGCGCGAGCCGCGCGCGCGCTCGCGCGGCTGGCGCTTCCTGCGCTGGATGGTGCCGATCCTGCTGGTCCTGCTGTTTTTGGCCGTGCTGATCTGGCTGCCGTGGCAGGCGCGCCAGATGGAAAGCAACGATCGGCAAGAGCAATTGATTGCCGATACGCTGTGGGTCGAGCAGACGCTGCGTTTCGAGCTGGCGCGCAGCGAAGAAGCGCTGGCCGCCCTCGGCGCCGACCTCGTCGTCGCACCGCTGCCGCCGGCCAAGCTGACGGCGCGCTTCCGGCAGATGTTTACCAATGGCCCGGAACTGGTGCGCGTGGTCTGGAGCGATGCCGACGGCGTCCAGCAAGCCATCCACGGCAGCGACCTGCCCGCCACCGGCCTGCCCGCGGCCACCGTGCTGGCCGGCGAAATGGCGCGCTCGATCCGGCGCGGCCGCTACAGCGTGCCGTATGGCGCCACGGCCTCCACCCACGGCGTGATCGATTACTACCTGCCGCTGTTTCGCGGCGGCCAGTTCGCCGGCAGCCTGGTGGCGACCTACAGCCTGCAAGTGCTGCTGGATGAAACGGTGCCGTGGTGGTTCGCGCAGGACAATGCGCTGACCCTGCTCGACCGCAACGAACTGCCGGTGGCGCGGCGCGCCTCGGGTGGTCCGGGCCGCAACGTCTACACGCACCAACGCGAGCTCGACCTGCCTGGCGCGCAACTGGTGTTGTCGACCAACAGCGTCAAGCGCGCGCCGCAACTGCTGCCCAATCTGCTGGTCGGCTCGGTGATCGTGCTGGCGCTTGGGCTCTTGATGAGCCTGGCTGCGCTGTGGCGCCATATCTCGCGCACGCTGGCGGCCGAGGCCGCGCTGCGCCAGCAAATGGCGTTTCGCACGGCGATGGAAAACTCGCTGATCACGGGCCTGCGCGCGCGCGACCTCGAAGGGCGCGTGACGTACGTCAACCGCGCCTTCTGCCAGATCGTCGGCCTGTCACAAGAAGAATTGATCGGCAAAAAGCCGCCGATGGCGTACTGGGCGCCCGAAGCAATGGCCGAATACGAAGACCGTTTCCAGGGCATCTTATCGGGCAAGGTCACGCCGCAGTTCGAGACCGTGTTCCAGCGGCCCGATGAAGTGCGCGTGCCGGTGCTGGTGTTCGAGTCGCCGCTGGTCGACGTCGACGGGCGCCATACCGGCTGGATGAGCTCGGTGCTCGACATCACCGACCGCAAGCGCGTTGAAGAACTCAATCGCCAGCAGGAAGAAAAGCTGCAGGCCAGCGCGCGCCTGGCCACGATGGGCGAGCTGTCGTCGATGCTGGCGCACGAGCTGAACCAGCCGCTGGCCGCCATCTCGAGCTACACCGTCGGCGCGCTGAACATGCTCGACCGCGCCGCCGGCACCGGCCAGGAAGTCAAGCCCGGCATGCTGCGCCACGCACTCGAACAGGCGCGCCAGCAAGCCCAGCGCGCCGGCCACATCATCCGCAGCGTGCACGAGTTCGTCAAAAAACGCGAGCCGCTGCGCCAGGAACTGACGATCCGCAGTGTGATTGCCAGTGTGCACGCGCTGATCGAGTTGCAGGCGCGCCAGGCCGGTGTGGTGCTGCGCGTGCACTTGCCACCGGGCCTGCCGCCGGTGCTGGCCGACCGCGTCCTGCTCGAACAGGTGCTGCTGAATCTCACGCGCAACGGCATCCAGGCCATGCAGGACACCGTACCGGACCAGCGCGTGCTGCGCATCGAGGCGGCGCACATCGACGACCAGGTGGCCGTCTCGGTAATCGACCGCGGCCACGGCATTTCGGCCGAAGTGGCCGAGCGGCTGTTTTCGCCGTTCTACTCGACCAAGGCCGAGGGCATGGGCATGGGACTGTCGATTTGCCGCACCGCGATCGAGTTTCACGGCGGCACCCTGAGCCACGCGCCCTATCCGCCAGGTGGCACCGTGTTCACGTTTTCGCTGCCCGCGCAGGCAGGGAGCCGGGCGGTCGGCTAGAATCGCGTGCGGCGCCCTGCCCGACCATTACGGAGACCCCCATGCTGCACATCGTCGACGACGAAGAAGTCATACGCGATTCGCTCGCCTGGCTGGCGCAATCGCGCGGCCTCAACGTGCGCAGCTATCCCGGCGGCCAGGAATTCCTCGATGTCATCAAAGATCTCGATGGCAGCGGCGACTGCGTCCTGCTCGACGTGCGCATGCCCGGCATGAACGGCATTGCCGTGTTCGACCAGTTGATCGGCCGCGGCCTGCTGCCGCGTCTGCCGGTGATTTTTCTGACTGGCCACGGTGAGGTGCCGATGGCGGTCGACTCCCTCAAGCGCGGCGCCTTTGATTTCTTCGAGAAGCCGTTCAACGACAATGTCTTGATGGACCGCGTCGAAGAAGCGCTGGCCGCCTCGCGCAGGGCGGCCACGTCCGCTGCAGTGCAGGCGCGACTGGCCACGCTGTCCACGCGCGAACGCGAAGTGCTCGACCTGATCCTGGCCGGCATGATGAACAAGGTCGTGGCCGACAAGCTCGGCATCAGCATGCGCACGGTCGAGGTGCACCGGGCCCATATCTTCGACAAGATGCAGGTCAAGACGGCGGTCGAACTGGCCGGCTTGCTCAAGTAACTACCGGCAGCGCGCTCGCGCTGCCTTCACACTGTCTTCATTTCCTGCGCGTAAAGGGTCTGAGGAGTCTGCAGCAGCCTTGTAAAATAAAGTCTGAACGCGCCGCGGCCAGGGCGCCGCGATGCACAGGCTTTTTCAGGAAACGCGCATGAACGAAAAGACAGTTGCAGACAAGATGTTTCTACGCACAGCGACATCGATGCTCGTGCTCAATGGCCAAGCCAATCCGACCATGACGGCGCAGATGCCGGCCGGCATCGTCAAACAAGGGGACGGGCCGTTCGACGTCATCCTGATGTTTTGCACGGGTCAGAACGACCTCGCGCATTACCTGCCGCTCGCCAAACAACAGCTGAGTGATACCGGTTCCCTCTGGGTCGCTTACCTGAAGCAGACAGCGTCCAAGGCAACCGACATCAACCGTGATTCGATCAATGCGTTTGCCAAAGAGCACGGCATCACCGGCGTGGCCATGATTTCCATCGATGGTGACTGGTCGGCGCTGCGCCTGAAACGCATTGCGATTTAGGTGGCAGCATGGGGCCAGGCGCCGTGGCGCGCCAGCGCCCACGCCACATGCTCGCGCACCAGCTCGGATGGATGATCGGCCCGCGCTTGCAGCGCCGCGACGATGGCCGCATCGCCAGGCACCTGTTCGGCCGCATTGCCCAGTCCCACCGCCAGATTGCGCAACCAGCGCTCATGCCCGATGCGGCGGATCGGACTGCCTTCCATGCGCCGGTTGAATTCGGCGTCGTCCCACGCGAACAGGCCGATCAGGTCGCCCTCACCCAGGCCGTTGCGCTCATCGAAATCGGGCACCTGCGCCCGCTGCGCGAACTTGTTCCACGGGCATGCGACCTGGCAATCGTCGCAGCCGTAGATGCGGTTGCGGATCAGCGGGCGCAACTCTTCGGGGATGCTGCTTTTGAGCTCGATCGTCAGGTACGAGATGCAGCGCCGCGCGTCGAGCTTGCCCGGACCCAGGATCGCGCCGGTCGGGCACATGTCGATGCAGGCCGTGCAGCCGCCGCAATGCTTGCCGGTGGGCGGATCGACCGGCAGTGGCAGGTCGATCAGGATTTCGCCGATGAAGAAGGTCGAGCCGGCCGCGCGCGACAGCAGCAGCGTGTGCTTGCCGCGCCAGCCCAGGCCGGCTTTTTCGGCCAGCGGCAATTCCATCACGGGCGCCGAATCGGTGAACACGCGAAACCCGAACGGCCCGATCTCCTGCTGGATTTTCTCGGCCAGCGCCTGCAGCCGGTTGCGCAGCACCTTGTGATAGTCGCGGCCCCGCGCATACACCGACACGACGGCCGCGTTCGGGTCAGCCTGACGCAGGCGCTCCCCGGCGCGCCAGTCGCCCTGGCGCTCGGTTGGCAGATAGTCCATCCGCACCACGATTGCGCGCACGGTGCCGGGGACGAGTTCGGCCGGCCGCGCACGCTTCATGCCGTGGGTTGCCATATAATCCATCTCGCCGTGGTAGCCCGCATCCAGCCAGGCTTGCAGGCCCGCTTCGAGGTGCCCCAGGTCGACATCGGCAATGCGCACGTCGGCAAAGCCCAGCCCCGCGCCCCATCCCTTGATGGCGCGCGCTAGCTGGGGCAGGTCGACGGATGAGGTTGGGGAATCGGACATACCGGGGTGGGAACACCACAAGAAAAGAACGCAGCAGAATGCAGTACAACACGCTATTTTATGCCATGCAGCCCATCAAAGCGCACCAGCACCACTATTTGCCGGACGAGTCGGCCACCGATGCACTGGGCGGCGCGCTAGCCCGCGCGCTGGCGCCGGGCCTCGTTATCTACCTGCACGGCGACCTGGGCGCCGGCAAGACCGCCCTCACCCGCGCCCTGCTGCGCGCGCTGGGTCACACGGGTACGGTCAAAAGCCCGACCTACACGTTGTCGGAGCCGTACAACGTGATGCTTGACGACAATCCGCTGAGCGTGATCCACTACGATCTGTATCGCATGTCGAGTCCGGAAGAATTTCTGGACGCCGGCTTTCGCGAAGATTTCGACGGCCACAATGTCTGCATCGTCGAGTGGCCTGAAAAAGGCGAGCCCGTGTTGCCGCCGCCGGACATCCGTTTACTGCTGAGCGTCAGTGGAAACGGCCGTGCTGTAGAATTGCAAGCGTTGTCTGAATTGGGCCTGCTATGCCTCGATCGTCTCGCTTTCCTCCCGCCGCACCAGTAACTACGCCCTCCACACGCCGCCGCGTCATGCTCAAGGCCGGCGGGACACTGCTGCTGTCCGTCGTCGCCCCCTTGCCCGCCAGCGCCAACCAGATCCTGGCAGTACGCGTCTGGCCCGCGCCCGAGTACACCCGCGTCACGCTCGAAAACGACACCGACCTCAAGACCGAGCATTTCCTGATTCCCGATCCGCCGCGCCTGGTCGTCGACATCGACGGCCTGGGCCTGAGCCCCACGCTCAAGAGCCTGGTAGCCAAGATCGAATCGAACGACCCGTACATCAAGCAGGTGCGCGTGGGCCAGAACCGGCCGAACGTCGTGCGCCTGGTATTCGACCTGAAAGCCGAAGTCAAACCGCAGGTGTTTACGCTCGCGCCCGTGGCCGGCTACCAGCACCGCCTGATCTTCGACCTGTATCCGGTCACGCCGGTGGACCCGATTGCGGCGATGATCGAAAGCGGCGAATGGAGCACCGGCACGACCAAGACCGTGGCGGCCGGCACGCCGGCGCTGGGCGACCCGGTATCCGGCCCGCCGGGCGCGACGATGCCCGCTACCGTGCTGCCGCCATCCGGCGCCGTCGGCACGGGCACTGCGGCGGCGGCAGGCGCCATCGTCGCCACCACGCCACCAGTACAGATCCCCACGCCGCCGCCAGTGGCGCCGCGCACCCAGCCGAACGCCGCACCGGACGCCATTGCCCGGCTCGAATCCGAGATCTCGGGCCTGCGCGGCACACCGCCGGCCCAGGCGGTGCAACCGACGCCCGGCAGGGCCGGTGCACGTCCGTCCCAGAAAGTGGCGCGCATGGTCACCATCGCGCTCGACCCGGGCCACGGCGGCGAAGACCCGGGCGCCATCGGCGCCAACGGCAGCCGCGAGAAGGACATCGTGCTCGAAGTGGCCAAGCGCCTCAAGACCAAGCTCGAACAATTGCCCAACACGCGCGTGATGCTCACCCGCGACGGCGACTTCTTCGTGCCGCTCAATACCCGCGTTGAGAAGGCGCGCAAGGTGCAGGCCGACCTGTTCGTGTCGATCCACGCCGACGCCTGGGTCTCGCCGACCGCGCGCGGCTCGTCGGTATTCGTGCTGTCCGAAAAAGGCGCCAGTTCCAGCGCCGCGCGCTGGCTGGCCAACGACCAGAACCGGGCCGACCTCGTGGGCGGCGTGAACCTGGCCGGTGGCAGCACCGACCGGCAGCTTGCCAGCGTGCTGTTCGACCTGTCGACGACGGCGCAGATCAACGACAGCCTCAAGCTCGGCAAGGCCGTGCTGCGCGAAATCGGCGGCATCAACCGGCTCCACAAAGCATCGGTCGAGCAGGCCGGCTTTGCCGTGCTCAAGGCGCCGGACATCCCGTCGATCCTGGTCGAGACCGCCTTCATCTCGAACCCGCAGGAAGAAGCACGCCTGAACGACAACGGCTACCAGGACCAACTGGCCAATGCCATCACGAACGGCATCCGCCGTTATTTCGCCGACAACCCGCCGATGGCCAAGAGCCGACAAACCTGACATGGACCACATCACTTTCGGGCAGCTGCCCGCGATCCGCATCACGGCGCCCGACGGCGCCACTGCCGTCATCACGCTGTACGGCGCGCACCTGGTCTCGTGGCACGGGGCCGATGGCGGCGAGCGCATGTTCCTGAGCGCCCGCTCGGCGCTCGACGGCAGCCGCGCGATCCGTGGCGGCGTGCCGGTGATCTTTCCGCAGTTCGCCGAGCAGGGCGACGGCATGCGCCATGGCTTTGCGCGCGTGTCCACCTGGCGCCTGGAAGACAGCGGCGTCGAAGGTGACGCGGCGTGGGCGGTGTTTGGTCTGAACGAGGCCGATCTGCCGCAAGCACTGGCGGGCGCCTGGCCGCACCGGTTCGCACTGCAGCTGCGCGTGGCCGTGCGCGCCAATGAACTGAGCATGGCCTTGAATGTCCGTAACACCGGCGAGGCGGCGTTCCCGTTTGCAGCGGCGCTGCACAGCTACCACCTCGTGCCGCACCTGGCCGACGTACGTATCGAAGGGCTCGAGGCGGGCACGCTGTCGATCGCCGACAAGCTCGACGTGGTGTACGAACAGGTCGACGACACCATCTTCCTGGGCACCTGGGCGCGCGTGCTGACGCTCGAGCAGGAAGGCTTTTCCGATGCGGTCGTGTGGAATCCGGGCGCAGCCGACACGGCGGCGCTGGCGGACATGGAAGATGAAGAGTATCAGCGCTTTGTCTGCATCGAACCGGCACAGCTGACGCCGGTGCAGCTCGAACCCGGCGCGGCCTGGGAAGGCCGCTACCGGGTCAGCTGAGCATTTACATCGCGCTTTTACATTGATTCTTTGATCATCCGTCCATTGCTCGGCTGCACCGGCCGCGCATTGTACGGATACAGCCGCGAGAACAGCGCCATCTGTTGCGGCGAGGCCGTCATCGGCTGCTTCATCACGATCCACAGCACGTTCTCGGTACAGGGCGGCTCGCTGAGCGAACCCATGTACGTGAAGTAGTCGCGCCGCACCGGCAGGATCTCGTTTACGTTCAGCACGATCGACGGCGTCACGGTCGTCAGCTTTTCCAGCGGCAGGTTGTTCCACACGGTCTGGATCATCGGATTGGCGTCGCCTCGCTCGAGCGGTACCGCCAGCACGACGATCTTGTTGTCGTAGCTCTTGTGCACCAGGTGCACCACCATCTCGGTGCCGCGGCCATTCACACGTTCTTCGCCCGGCCGGTGGAAGTGGAACTGCTGCAGCTCGTAGGTGGTGCCGCCCACGGTCAGGAAGTTCCCGCCCGCGACATTGACCTGCACCGTGTGGCCATTGTCAACCTCGTTGAATGAGCTCGGCTGATAGTCGAACGTGATCTGTTCGAGGTTGACCTTCATGCCATCGCGCAGGTCGATCGGCGACTGGCGATTGCCCGTATTGCAGGCCGCCCATGCCGTGTTGATCTTCGACCAGTTCTCGGGGCCGAACTCGCCGTCATAACTCCAGTGCGTGCCGTTCTTCGGCTTGGCCGTTTCGACGGCCACGGCCGCCACCATCGCGGCTTCCTTCTTGCGGCGCGCGTCGGCCGCCTTGCGGGCGCGCGCCGCTTCTTCGGCGCGCAGGGCCTGCTTGGCGCGCAGCTCGGCGAGCTTTTCGGCAATGCGCACCGACAGGTCGACCTCGGTATCCTCTTCGGATTTCGCGGGCGCAGCCGCAGCAGCAGCAGCAGGTGCAGCAGCCGGCTTGAGGTTCGGCCGGATCGACGCAATCGCAGGCTTGGCCGGCTCGGCCACAGGCTTGGCGGTCTTGGGTGTCGGTTCGTTCGCCTGCGCCAGGGCGGTGACCAGGCCCAGCGTACATAGTGCGATCAGGTTACGCATGTGATTTTCGGATAGTTTGATTCTCTCCCTCCTTTATCGGACTCAGCGCCTGTAACTTGAGTGCGCACGGGCAACATGGGGACCTAATTCGTCGGATTAGCCAGTTTGCAAGCCTTTGCAACAACATCCCGTGTCGTTCTTGCATCGCCCGCCCTACGCGCTTTGCCCTCGATTACAATTGCCCGATACTTATAACGACAGGGGCAGCACATGCAGGCAGCGTCAAAAGAGACTACGATCCACGCAACCGTCGGCGCGGCGCTATGCGCGCTGCTATCCATGGCCAGCGTGCACGCCACTGCGGCCAAGGCCGAGCAGGAATTGCCGCCCAGGCTGACAGTGGCCGATGTCGTCAAGGCGTCCAAAGCGGCCGAATGGCGCGCGCTCGACCCCGAGAACACGATGTACATCGAGCTGCCAACGGGTCGCGTCGTCATCGAACTCGCGCCCCGCTTCGCGCCCAACACGGTGGCCAATATCCGCGCGCTGGTGCGCGAGCGCTACTTCGACGGCTTGTGGGTGATGCGCGCGCAGGATGGCTTCGTCGTGCAATGGGGCGACCCGGACGAAGAAAAACCGCGCCCGTTCAAGGCCCCCAAGACCGTGGCCGCCGAATTCACCGTGCCATATACCAAAGGCGACAGCTTCACGCGCCTGAAGGAACGCGACGTCTATGCGCCGCAGGTCGGCCACGTCGATGGCTTTCCCGTCGCGCGCAATCCGGCAACCAGGCAGACCTGGCTGCCGCACTGCTACGCGATGATCGGCGTGGCGCGCGACAACGGCGCCGACACCGGCAACGGCTCGCAGCTCTACACGGTGATCGGCCACGCGCCGCGCCACCTGGACCGCAACATCACGGTCGTGGGCCGCATCGTGGCCGGCATGCCGCTACTCACCGTCATGCCGCGCGGGACCGCCGCTGCGGGGTTCTACGAGAAGGCCGAGCAGCGCACGCCGATCGCCAGCGTGCGCATGGCAGCGGACGTGCCGCCCGCCGAGCGCAGCAAGCTCGAAGTCATGCGCTCGGACAGTGCCGCGTTTCAGGCCGTGATCGATGCCCAGCGCAATCGCGGCGGCCCGTGGAGCAAGGTGGCCGCTGGCGCGATCGACCTGTGCAACGTACCGATTCCCGTGCGCGAGCAGCCTTGACGATACGGGGGCGGGGCAATTTGCAGCCGGGGACGATCCGGGTCTTTTTCGACGGGCTATAATCTGCGGATGAACGCCCCTGCCCCGACCATCCGCCCCATCCAGCAGCTTCCCGACCAGCTCATCTCGCAGATCGCCGCCGGCGAAGTGGTCGAGCGGCCCTCGGCCGTCGTCAAGGAACTGCTGGAAAACGCGCTCGACGCCGGCTCGACGACGATCACGATCCGCCTGGAAGAAGGTGGCGTCAAGCGCATCGCCATCACCGACAACGGCCGTGGCATCGCGCCCGAACAGCTGCCCCTGGCGCTGTCGCGCCATGCAACGTCGAAGATCGCTTCGCTGAGCGACCTGGAAAACGTGGGCACGCTGGGCTTTCGCGGCGAAGCGCTGGCCTCGATTGCGTCGGTCGCCTCGGTGCGCGTGACGTCGCGCACGGCCGACGCTGCGCACGCGTTCGAGATCGTCGGCTCGCACGAAGGCGTGGTAGCGCCATCCTCGGGCGCCTGCGGCACCACGATCGACGTGCAGGACCTGTACTTCAATACGCCGGCGCGGCGCAAATTCCTCAAGTCCGAACAAACCGAATACGCCCACTGCGCCGAAGTCGTGCGCCGCATCGCGCTGTCGCGCCCCGATGTCGCGTTCAGCCTGTCGCACAACGGCCGCACGATCGACCACTGGAACGTCAGCGAAGCGGCCAAGCGCAGCGCCCACATCCTGGGCAGCGATTTTGCCGAAGCGCGCCTGGCGCTCGACGAAGCGGCCGGCCCGCTGCACCTGCACGGCTACGTCGGCCTGCCGACTGCCTCCAAGGCGCGCGCCGACGGCCAGTTCTTTTACGTGAACGGACGCTTCGTGCGCGACAAGGTGCTGGTGCACGCGGTCAAGGCAGCCTACCAGGACGTGCTGCACGGCGACCGCTTCCCGGCCTATGTGCTGTCGCTCGACCTCGACCCGGCGCTGGTCGACGTCAACGTGCACCCGTCGAAAACCGAGGTGCGCTTTCGCGACAGCCGCGCGGTGCACCAGTTCGTATTCCACGCGGTGCAGCGCACGCTGGCGCAGACGTCGGCCACCGCACACGGCAGCGTGCCGGGGCCGATGACGGCCGCCGAGGTGCGCCCGAGCGGCACGCCGCTATGGCAAACCTCGCAGTTGTCGCAGTCGCCGTCGCAGCAACAGCGCCCGCACGAGCAGACCTCGTTCGGCGCGCAGCTGACGCCGACCTTCTCGCCGTCGCCGTACGCAGCAGGCAGCCGCTGGGACGATGCGGCCACCGGTGGCGGCGTGCCCCAACGCCTTGAAGCCTACGGCGCGCTGTTTGCATCCGATGCGGCCAGTACGGCCGCGGTGCCGGCGCCGGTGCCCATGATGGCGGCCGACAAGCCACTGTCGAACGACGACTTCCCGCTCGGCTTTGCGCTGGCCCAGCTGCACGGCATCTACATCCTGGCGCAGAACACGCGCGGCCTGGTGCTGGTCGACATGCACGCGGCGCACGAGCGCATCCTGTACGAGCAGATCAAGAATGCGCTGGACGCGCAGGCGCAGGGCCAGGAAATGCAGGTGCAGGCGCTCCTGATCCCGGTGACGTTCTATGCGGACGCGATGGAGGTCGCCACCGTGCACGAGCATGCCGACACGCTGGCCACGCTGGGCTTCGACATCGCAGCCCTGTCGCCGACGACGCTGGCAGTGCGCAGCGTGCCGACGCTGCTCAAGAACGCCGATGCGCAAACGCTGGCGCGCGACGTGCTGCGCGACGTGCGCGAATTCGGCGGCTCGCGCGTGTTGATCGAACGGCGCAACGAGCTGCTGGGCACCCTCGCCTGCCACACCGCGGTGCGCGCCAACCGCATCCTGAGCCAACCCGAAATGAACGCGCTGCTGCGCCAGATGGAAAGCACCGAGCGTGCCGACCAGTGCAACCACGGCCGCCCGACCTGGGTGCAGCTCGACATCTCTGCGCTCGACAAGCTGTTCCTGCGCGGTCAGTGATGGGGACCATGAACACACCGCTGGCCGTGGCCATCATGGGCCCGACCGCCTCCGGCAAGACCGCCGCCGCCCTGCGGATCGCCCAGACGCGTCCCGTCGAAATCATCTCGGTCGACTCGGCCCTGGTCTATCGCGAGATGGACATCGGTACCGCCAAGCCCACGCCGGCCGAACTGGCCGCCGTGCCGCATCACCTGATCGACATCCTCGATCCGCTCGATGCGTATTCGGTCATGCAGTTCAGGAACGATGCGATCCGCCTGGTGGCCGAGATCACCGCGCGCGGCGCGCTGCCGCTGCTGGTGGGTGGCACGATGATGTATTTCAAGGGCCTGGTCGAGGGGCTGGACGACTTGCCCACCGCCGACGTGGCACTGCGCGCCGCGCTCGACGCCGAAGCGGCCCGCATCGGCTGGCCCGGCATGCACGACAAGCTGCGCGTGCTCGATCCCGTCACCGCCGACCGGCTCGCACCGAACGACGCCCAGCGCATCAACCGCGCACTGGAAATCATCGAACTGACCGGCAAGCCGATGTCGGCGCTGCTGGCGCTGCGCACGAAGCCCGTGCTGCCGTTCAGGCTCGTCTCGTTCGGCCTGGAGACCGATGACCGCACGGTGCTGCACAAGCGCATCGCGCAGCGCTTCGACGCGATGCTGGGTACGCGCGACGACAGCGGGCTGGTGGCGGAGGTGGCGCGGCTGCGGGCACGGGGCGACCTGTCGCCGCTGCTGCCGTCGATCCGCTGCGTGGGCTACCGCCAGGCCTGGGATTATCTCGACGGGCGCATCGACCGCGCCACGCTGCGTGAGACGGGCATCATCGCCACGCGCCAGCTGGCCAAGCGCCAGATCACGTGGCTGCGCGCGATGCCGGACCGGATCGTCATCGATTGCCTGGGGCCGGATCCGGCCGGCGCGATGCTGGGGCACCTCGCGCTGTTGGAAAAATGACATGCGCAGCGACTATTTGTGACCCACACGCCCCGGCGATCTTGACAGCCATCCACTCACGCCGGATAATACTTGCCGTTGCGGTGATATAGCTCAGTTGGTTAGAGCACAGCACTCATAATGCTGGGGTCGGTGGTTCAAGTCCACCTATCACCACCAAAGATTTCAGGCGATGGCCTGGCTCCAACGAGTCAGGCCATTTTGCTTTTGCCAGTTCCGGTGATATAGCTCAGTTGGTTAGAGCACAGCACTCATAATGCTGGGGTCGGTGGTTCAAGTCCACCTATCACCACCACGAAGTCGAAAAGCCGCTGATCCGAAAGGTTCAGCGGCTTTTTTCATGCCCATCCTGTCCGCATCGTGTTGCCCCAGCATGGGTCACGTGGCAGGCCACTACCCTGCAATGGCAATTCCCCGATGCCGATCGACATGTCACACGACGGCGAGTCGTTGCACCGTGTCGAGTCGCATGCGCTTGCTTCGCGCATCGCTATTCACGCGCATTTCTACCGCGATGACAACCCAGGTGATACGTGGCTGTTACTTCCGTGATTGCCCGAACCCAGCTATGTTTGAGCGGTGTTTCCTCTATGACACCTGATTTTATGGGCCATGGATATCACTGTCATTTCGAGCGTTCGAACGTATTGAAACTGTCATGTCGCGCAGTTTTGATCATCCCAATCAAGCGACTATCAAAGGAAATAAAATGGCTCTGAAGATCATCACCGCATTCTATGGCGACGCTACACGTGGCGCGGATGTCACGGCACAAGTTCAAGCCATTGTGGCAAACGGAAACGATGATGTCTCGATCAGCAATCAGTCATTGGGCGGCGATCCTGATATCGGCACCAGGAAACAATTTGGCGCCGTGTACTTTCATGAGAACGGCACAATTGCATCGATTGTCGGGCAAGAAGGCGACACGCTCGATTTCGTGAAGTAATTCAGCTATTTCAATAAGATTCGGCACCGCTGCAAGATTTTCTGCGAACGTTGATGGCATCAATGAATGCAGCGGGACCGCGATCACATATCGCAGCAATTCAATATAACAGACAGGTCGCCCGGAAAAATTCATCACGATTTAACGATCTTACTGCCAGGCGCATCACCCGATGATGATTGCGAGATCGTTGTTCATTCCCTCAGCCGCTGAACTTCGGTGCTTCCGGTGAATCCGGACTGTCCAACTGCTGCCGCAAGGCGCCCCTCTCCCAACGTGTCAGGCAGGCGCTGATCCAGTTGCCGCGTGATGCTGCCTGCCTGCCTGAGGTAATTTCGCAGCATTCCCGACCGCCTCCATCGATCACGCACGCTACGCAGGCCTCCCAGCCAGACAATCTTTTGGCTTGTCGAAAGAAGGCTAGCCCTGCGCCACAGTGCATAATGTGCGAAATAATTCATAAAAAAAGTGGCTTTACCCTATGGCGAACATCCGGCGCTCCCTGTTCATCAACTTTTTCACCTCGACAGGCGGCACCGTCGTCCAGTTTGCCGTCACGCTGTTTCTGGCCCGCGTACTGAGTCCCAGCGATATCGGCATCTATTCGATGACCATCGTGTTCATCAATATCGCCCATATTTTCCAGGACTTCGGCGTCGGCAGTTATCTGCAGCGGGAAAAAGAACTGACGCCGGAAAAGCTGCGCGCTGCCACGGGCGTGATTTTTACGACCTCGTGGGTGATTGCCGCGGCCATCTACGCCGGCAGCGACTGGTTTGGCGAATGGTTCAATGAACCCAAGATGGTGCCCGTGATGAAGGTCCTTGCGATCTGCTTCGTGTTCATCCCGTTTGGCTCCATCACCAATTCCCTGCTGATACGCGATTTCGCGGCGGGCAAGCAGGCATGGGTCACGGCGGTGAGTACGGCAACATCGGCGGCGACCTGCATCGTCCTGGCCCTCATGGGTTTTGGCGCACTGAGCATGGCCTGGGCCAATCTCGTCAACATCATCACGTGCGCGATTGCCTACATTCCCTTCCGGCCCAAGTATCTTCCGTGGATGCCCTCCTTCAGGCACTGGCGCGACGTCGTGCATTTCGGGATGAGTTCGCTACTCACAAATTGCCTCAGCTCGATTAACAATTCGATTCCCGATATCCTTCTCGGGAAACTGGGCAATGCGACCCTGGTCGGCTTTTTCAGCCGGGCCAATTCAACCGTCACGATCTTTTTCCACATTGCCGGCAGTACGGCAAATTACGGGTCGGTGTCGTATATCGCCCAGGCCCACCATCGCGGCGAGTCGGTCGGCGCCTTGCTGAACAAGGCGACGTCGCTGTTGACCGGCATTGCCTGGACCGCACTTGGATTGACGTATGTGTTCGCCACGGACATCATCACCGTGCTGTATGGCGAGAAATGGCTGCCATCGGTACCGGCCATCGACGGCCTGCTGGTCGCCTGCGCCATCGGCACGATTTTCAACTACTACCCTGCCGCCATGACGGCGATCGGCAGGCCGTTCCTGGCCTCGTTCCCGATCGCGGTGACGCTTGCCTCGCGCGTGGCATTTGCCTTTGCCCTGTTTGACGGCAGCATTCGCAGCTTCTCGTGGGTGATTTGCGGCGCGACCATCGTTGCGATGCCCGTGCTGCTGATCCAGCAACGCATCTATTTTCGTCACCGGCTGTCGACCATGCTGGTTGCGTTATGGCCCAGTGCTGCCGTGGCGATCATTTGCATGGCGGGCGCGGCCTTTCTCAAACTCGCCTTTCCTGCCGCATTCGCACCGGCGCTCGTACTTCTTGCCTCGGCCCTGCCGCTGGCGTGCCTCTGGTACTTGTCACTGCGTATCACAGGGCATCCATTAACTGCAGAAATCCATAAAATGGCCGCCGGGTTCCGGGCGCGTATTGCATAAACGGGCGGCAATGCCAAGCTTATTCTGATGACATGACGGGTCAGTTGGTTTGAGGCGACAGAACTTTATTTTGGCAGCAACTGGCACATTGCCGGTGATATTATAATAACAATTGTCATTGCTGGAAAAACTCGGTGTTATTCATTGCGACAGACAATCTCCATTGTGTGTCGTTTTATTCCTGCAATTACACATTCCCCTTGTTTACCGAGTGCTGTCCCGAACCAATTGGCCATAATGCCAGACCCTAAACATCCGTTGTCCCAGTACGTGTTTGTCGTTTTCGCCGACGATTGGGGTCGTCACCCGTCCAGTTGCCAGCATTTATTCTTGCGAATTATTCCGCACGTGCAGGTTATCTGGGTCAATACCATTGGCCTGCGCACGCCGCGATTGAATCTGCATGATTTCAAACGGACCATGCAGGTCATTCATGCATGGATTCGGCCCCATGCCCGGCTCAGAGCACGTTCGTCAAACCGCACCCGGCAGATTGGCAATGACGGTTCCACGCCGTCAGCCAGCAACGCCGTGTTCCCGTATATCGTCAACCCGGTCATGTGGCCATCGTTCCAGGGCCCCACGTCCACCGCGCTGAACCACCACCTTCTGTCGGGCGCCGTGCATGAAGCGCTGCGGCATGTGGCGCCTGGCAAGCATCCCATTCTGGTGAGTACGTCGCCCATCGTGCCCGGCCTGTTTCGCGACCATGTCTTCAAACGAAAAATCTATTACTGTGTCGACGACTTCACGCACTGGCATGGCATCAATGGCCCGGCCATGCATCGTCTGGAACAGCAAACACTGCACGCGTGCGACCTGATGATCGCCACCTCGACCTCGATTCTCGACACCCGGTCACCACACGCGAAAGCGTCGACGCTGCTGACCCATGGCGTGGACCTGGCGCATTTCTCGGGTGCCAGCCCCGATCCCGACAGCCCGCTGGCTGCGTTGCCGCACCCGATAGTCGGCATGTTCGGCGTATTCGACCAGCGTGTCGACGGCCAGGCCCTCAAGGCGGCCGCGCGCCTGTCACCGCAGGCAAGCTTCGTCGTCCTCGGTCCGGTCATGGATCGCCAGCCCGGCGAATTTCATGATGTGCCCAACCTGCACTTCCTGGGCGCCGTGCCGTATGCCGACTTGCCCGGCCACGTCGCCCATTTCGACCTGTGCATCCTGCCGTATGTGGTCGATGCATCGACCTGGAACATCAACCCGCTCAAGCTCAAGGAGTACCTGGCCACGGGCAAACCCGTGATCGCCTCGCCCCTGCCCGAGGCGATCCGATTGGCCGCCTACCTGACCCTGGCTGCGCCGGACGCGTTCCCGCAGGCAGTGGCCGCCGCCCTGGCCACGCTCGAAGCCGGTCCGGCAGCACAGTCCGACGCCGCACGCAGCCGCCTCGCGGATTTTCTGCACAGCGAAAGCTGGGAAGCGAAAGCAAAAAGCTTCCTGTCCGATGTCATGGTCGATCTGTGAGCAATCCATGAACGAGCGTATCCGCATCCTTTGCATCGCAACCATGTTTCCCAATCCACGGATGCCGGTGCATGCCCAGTTCGTCAAGCAGCGACTGGATGCGTTGTCGGACAAGGTCGATCTGATCGTCGTGTCGCCGATCCCCTGGTTTCCCGGCGAACGGTATTTTGCGCGCTACGCCAACCGCAGCCAGATCGCGGCGCAGACCGATGCGAACGCGTATCCAACCTTCTTCCCGAAGTTCTTCTCGATCCCGGCGGTGCTCAAGCCACTGGAGGGTGTCTTCCTGGCCTTTGCCCTGCGGCGTTTCATCGTCGCCCATGGCCTCGAGGGCAAGATCGACGTGCTCGATTGCCACCTGGCGTTTCCGGAAGGTTTTGCAGGCGCCCTGCTCGCCCGCATGATTGGCAAGCCGTATGTCGTGACCTTGCGCGGCCACGACATCAACGATCTTCCCCGGTTTCCCGTGCGGATCCGCCAAGTGCTGTTCGCGCTGCGCCACAGCGCGCGCTACTTCGGCGTTGCCAGAGCGCTGGTCGATGGCGCCATCCGGCTGGGCGCGCCGCCGGACAAGGGTTACGCGTCCACCAATGGCGTGGACACGGCGCGGTTTCGTCCCACACCAAAGATGGCAGCCCGCACGGCGCTGGGCTTGCGCACCGACCGGCGCTATATGCTGTCGGTGTCGCACCTGGTGCCACGCAAGGGGGTGGACATCCTGCTGCGCGCCCACGCCCTGCTGCGCGCCGCTGGGCATACGGACCTGTGCTTCATCGTCGTCGGACAAGGCGGCGAGGAAGGCGACTGCGAAGCCGATCTGCGCGACTTGGCGACCGAACTCGGGATCGCCGAGCACATCGTCTGGGCAGGCGCGGTACTGAACACCGACCTGCACGCCTGGTACTCCGCGGCCGACGTGTTTTGCCTGGCCAGCGAAAAGGAAGGCTGGCCCAATGTCGTCCTCGAGGCCATGGCCTGCGCCACGCCGGTGGTGGCGCACCGTACCTGGGGCGTACCCGAGATCATCACGGGGCCGGACCTGGGCATCCTGGTCGACGCCCGCGAGCCGGCGCCGTTCGCACACGCCATCGGCCTTGCGCTGGAGAATGACTGGGACCCGGCGCGGCTACGGGGTTATGCGCTGGAAAACACCTGGGACAAGGTAGCCGACGGCTTGCTTGCGCACTTCGAGGCGATCGTCAGGCCCGCTCAGAAAGCGGGGGTCAGGTCTGACAAACGGACACAAGCTCAGCCGTAATACCAGAGCGTTGAAGCTGACAGACAAAGCCGTGGCAGCACCCCTGGGCAACCCGCATCTGTCAGCAAAGTTTATTTTTCGCATGCCCCCTTGCTGATGGCCCATGCACGCTGAATTGACGTATAGTTCTCTTGAGAAATATCTGTTTGAAAGCGGGCCAGCATCTTGAATGGTGGTCGTCATGCAATTCGAAGAGTTTGATTTTTCCAGCACACAGTCTGCACGCGTCCTTGCCAATACGTCGGAGGAAGCGTCGCCACCGCAACGATTCCAGTACCTCGTCGACAATACGCCGGCGATCATCTACTGCACCGTTCCCAGCGGCGATTTCAAGATGACGTTCGTCAGCAACAACGCCGTCCATGTGCTTGGCTACCGCCCCGAGCAAATGCTGGCCGATCCGAACTTCTGGTTCGACCACATCCATCCCGACGATGCCCCGCACATTTTTTCCAGCCTGGCACTCATCTTTACCCAAGGCCAGCGCAGCTATGATTACCGGTTCCGCGCCCACGATGGCAGCTACCTGTGGATGCACGATACGCTGCGCCTGATTCGCGACGAGAATGGGGTGCCGCTCGAAGTGATCGGGTCGCTGACCGACATCACGCTGCGCAAGCAAATGGAAGAAGACCTGAAGATCAAGGGGCTCGAACAGCAGGCCTTGATCGCCGAGTTACGCAATGCTCACGAGCAGCTTCTGCAATCGGAAAAAATGGCGTCGATCGGCCAGCTGGCGGCAGGCATTGCGCACGAAATCAATAACCCGGTCGGCTTCGTCAATTCCAATATGGGGTCGCTGAAAACCTACGTCGAGACGCTGCTCGACGTGATCGACCGCTACGAACTGGCGGCGGCGCCGCATCCGCAGCTCGCAGCGCAGATGGCCGAGGTGCGCAATCAAGTGGACCTGGCGTTCTTGAAAGACGATGTGATCGACCTGGTGGGTGAATCAATGGACGGCCTCAAGCGGGTCAAGGACATTGTGCAGGCGCTCAAGGATTTTTCACACGTCGGCGAAGCGGTCTGGCAAGTGGCCGACCTTCATCAGGGCCTCGACAGCACCCTCAACATCGTCGCCAACGAAATCAAGTACAGGGCGCGGGTGGAAAAACAGTATGGGGACATACCGCCCATCACGTGTCTGGCGTCCCAGCTCAACCAGGTGTTCATGAACCTGCTGGTCAACGCAGCGCAGGCGCTCACGGGCGATGGCGTCATCACGATCCGCACCGGCGGGTCCGGCGGCTGGGTCTGGGTCGAGGTGGGCGACAATGGCAGCGGGATCCCGCCGGACATCATGAAGCGGATTTTCGAACCTTTTTTCACAACCAAGCCGGTTGGCAGCGGCACTGGCCTGGGGTTATCACTGTCGTATGGCATCGTCAGCCGGCATGGCGGCCGCATCGACGTTGCGTCCGAGCCAGGCGTCGGCACCCGCTTCACCGTGCACCTGCCGGTCACCCCGCCCCAGCAGACCGCTACAGCAGGATAGCGCCGTCGGCGTTGCGCCGCACATGCAAAATACCGGGTTCCTCCGCCTCCAGCCGCGCAGCCTCGAGCTCCTGGGCACTGGGCGTGGCGGCTTTTGCTGCCACCAGGCGGGCGCGCAACGCCAGCGCCTGGCGCACGTTGTCTTCGAGCTCGACCGGGTTCCAGGGCTTGAGCATGAATCGGAACGCCTGCGCCTGATTGATCGTGTGCAGCATGGTGTCGAATTCCGCCGACGCCGACAACATGATGCGCACGGTATCCGGCGCCACCTCCTTGAGCGCTTCGAGCAACTCCGCACCGTTCAACTGCGGCATCCGGTAGTCCGATATCACCAGGTCAACGTCGCAGGTGCAGATATGTTCCAGCGCCGCCATCGGATTGGTGAAGGCGTCGATGTGCAGCTGTTCGCGCTGGAACAGCTGCCGCAGCGCGCGCTGCAAGGCATTCAACACATGTGGATCGTCGTCGACCAGTAAAATCCTGCTCATGCTGCCCCCGTTGGATGGCGCACCCATATCGCGAGACGGCAGCGCGCTTTTTGCTCGAATTCGCGCACGTGCGCGATGATGCGCGCATCGAGCACATGGTCGGCCGACAACAGCATCAGGCCGTCGCGGCTGACCATGTCGCGCGCCAGCACCATGCCGGGCACCAGCTCGGTCGAGAGCACCTCCACCCCGGCACCGTGTCCCGTGTCGCTGCTGTTGACAACCTGCCGGAACGCGGCCACCACTTGCGGATCGTAGCGCTTGCCGGCCGCATCGAGGATCAACGTGACTGCCTCGTCGGCGCGCAGATGACGCTGCACCATGGCCCCCTGCTGCAGGTTGTAGTAATCGACTGCCACGGCGAGGATGCGCGCGCCGATTGGAATGGCGAGCCCGGTCAGGCCATCCGGAAAGCCATTGCCGTCGAAACGCTCCAGCTGGCTGCGCAAGATGGCGGCGCTGCCGCGCAGGTCTTCCAGCGGCATCAAGAGTTCTTCGGCGCGCACCGGATGCCTGCGAAAACAGGCCCAGCGTCTCGCCCTGCAATGCCGTGAACGGCGTTTGCAACATGGCGTCGCTCAGGCCGATCTTGCCGATGTCGTGCAGCAGTGCGGCAATTGCCAGATCCTGGCTGTCGCGCGTGTCGAGACCCAGCACGGCGCCCATCTTGCGCGCGAGCTCGGCAATTTGGCGCGTATGGCCCGGCAGGTTGTGGGCCCGCTGCTCGATCATGTTCGAAAAAATCTTGATGGTGACGACAAAATTGTGGCGCAGCTTGGCGTTGGCGGCGATGGTCGCGGCGTGCTCCAGCTTCAGCAGCCGGGTGCGCTCTTCGACCTTCGCCTCGAGGCTCTGGTTGAGCGCGCGCAATTGGGCGTTTTGCTGCACCGTCAGTGCTTCAAGGCGCACTTTTTCCTGTTCCAGCTGGCGCCGCTCGAGTACATCGCGCAGCACCATCAACAGGTCGCCGTCGACCCACGGCTTGGTGATGTAGCGACAGATTTCGCCGGCGTTGACCGCGTCCTGGATGGACTGGACTTCCGAGTAACCTGTCAACAGCAGCCGCATGGTGGCGGGCCAGGAGGCCCGTGCGGCGGCAAGAAACTGCGCGCCGTTCATCTGCGGCATGCGCATGTCGGAAATAATCACGTCGACGGCTTCCTGCTGCAACACTGCCAGCCCGGCGGCGCCGCTGTCAGCAACCAGTACCTGGTAGCCGTTGGCGCGCAACAGCCGCCGCAGCGACGACAGGATATTGGGCTCATCGTCGACGCACAGCACTTTGGGCTGGGACGCCGATGACGGGGAGGACGCCAGGGCGTTCATGGCGTCAACACCTGGCACAGCTCCCCAAACAGGGTCACCATCTCGCCGCGCACACGGTCCCAGTCGTCGTCTGGCACCGGGATCATGAACGGCAGCACACAGGACAGCGGCGCCTGTGACCCGCCGGGTGCATCGACAACATGGGCGAGCGCATTCGCCAGACCAACGAGTACAGTCAGCGCAGGCTGCGCAGCGTCGCCTGCACATTGGTGGTGACCGGCGACCGCGGCGCCGATCAGGGCGGGGAAATGCCAGTGTGCGGCCAGTGCACTGCCGATGCGCGCATGGTCGATGCCGAGGACCGCATTTTCCGCCAACAGCAGGCTGCAATCGTTGTCGCGGGCAAACCGGGCCACTTGCAGGTATTGCTCCTGGCACTGCGTGGCGATGACCAGCCTGCCGATATCGTGCAGCATGCCTGCGATGAAAGCGTGCTCCGGATTGAGCTGCAGATACGGCGCCAGCACGCGCGCGCACACTGCTGTCGCTGTGGCATGGCGCCAGAAGCCCACCAGGTCGAAAGCAGCATCGCGGTGCGGCGCGAAATTGCCGATGATCGAGCACGCCGTCACCAGGGTGCGGATGCCGGCAAAGCCAATGATGGACACTGCCTGCTGCACCGTCACCACTTTGCTCGACACGCCGTAGAACGATGAATTGGCAAGCCGCAAAATGCGCGCCGCCAGGGCGGCATCGAGCGTAATGCGCTCGGCCAGCGTATGGAGATCGATGTCCTCCTGCTGCATCGCCGCCTGCAGCTCCATCACCAGCTGCGGCAGCGACGGCAGTGCGCGCACGCGGTCGATATAGTCGCCCTCCAGCGCGGCGGCACAGCCAGGCGGCGTCAGGCCGGACGGCCCGGCACACGGTTCGGTTAGGATCGGGTCAGCGCTATTCATGTGTCTGCCTCGGGACGAAGGTAAGCAGCGTGCCGCGCGACGCCGAGCGTTCACCCATCGGATAGCGGGTGATGTCGTAAGGGTTGTTGTGGATGTCCCGCGCCTGGCTGGCTGGCCTGGCCAGGTGCACATCTTCTGCGTCGCCCAGCACAGCGACCCGCGCACCGAACAGGCGCCTGGCGCAGGCGTTGGCGAAGGCAATCATGCCGCTGTCATCCACGCCGACCAGGGCCAGCGGCAAGTGCTCCATCAGATCGCGCGCCACCTCGAGGGCTGTTTCCTCAAGACGGATTTGCTCCTGCTTCTCGAGCAACAATTGCTCCAGCTTTCGGTTAGCACTGCGTATTTCCAGATGCAGGCGCTGGTTATCGTCGGCAATTTCCTTGATTCTGAAGGCCTCGGCGATATGCCCACGCAATTGCGTATCGTTCCAGGGTTTGGTGAGAAATTTGAAGATCGCCCCTTCATTGACTGCATCGGTCACGGACTGCAGCTCCGTGTAGCCAGAAAGCATGATGCGGATCGAGTCGGGACAGAGCGCACGCGCCCGGCGCAAAAAATCCACACCCAGCATGCCGGGCATGCGCTGGTCGGAAACGATGACATCGACACAGTGCTTCGACAACACCTCGAGCCCGGCGGCCCCGCTGTCGGCGCACAACACCTCGTAGCCATCGCGCCGGAGCAAGCGGTTCAGCGCTGCCAGGATATTCGGTTCGTCGTCGACCAGCAACAGGCGCCGGTGCGGAGCAGACGGGCGCAACGTTTGGGGTGGCAGGATGACAGGCGCGATCATCGGCGTGCTCATCGGGATGCGCCGGTGGCGGACACGCGGGGCGGCGCGGGTGCGCGAAATTGGCCGCAGCCACTGGCCAAAGCCAGCGTGAAGGCTGGTCTGGTCGCAGTGTTGTACCTAGCTGGCATGGCCTGTCCACCTGACAAAAAACGCTTGGGTGAAATTCGTTGTTGCCCTCGTCACGACTTGATTATGCGCTCAGTTGCAATGAAAAAACATTCTCAAGAAAAAATTTAATTGCACTGCGGCAGGTGATTCAGGCCGATGGTGCTCGCCACCCACCAGTCATGCCATGATTGTCTGAGGCGATCGTCATATCTGGCCAGCAAAGCGAGCAAAGCGAGGGTCAGGTCTGACAAACGGACACAAGCTCAGCCGTAGTACCAGAGCGTCGAGGCTTGCAGACAAAGCCTTTTCCATTCGATAAAAAGCCGCTACAGCAAACGATGCAGCGGCTTTTTGTTGGGCCGGCACTGCTTTGGCTCGGCCTCAATGCTTCTTGCTCCCGCCCGACACCTTGTTCTCGGTAGCCCGTGCGCGGCGCTCTGCTTCCTTCGTTCCGACACCCTTCTTCTCGTACCCTTCTTCAATCACCTCAGACCGGCGTGCGCCACTCCCCATCCAGCGCATCCTCATCGAGCGCAAAATCCCCGCGCGCCAGCGCCAGCAGCACCTCGTGCGCCGCCTGCACGTGCTCGGCCGGGACCAATAAGCGCACGCCGCCCAGCGCAGGCGCCAGCAGCAGGTCGGTCTGCATCAGGTGCGCGTCGGCCAGCATCGCCGGGATGCCCGACGCCTCCAGGCAGCCCTGCGCCAGCGTGGCATCCACGGGAATCATGTAGCGGGCCACGACGTACAGGTCGCGCTCGGGCACGGCTTCGATGTCGGGGTGGGCGGCGAGCCAGTCGTTCAGGGAGAGCGTGTGCATCGGGGTTCCTTGGCTTAGCGCAGCAGTGCGGGAAGGTGCGACAACAGGTACAGGATCACGCCGATCATCCCGCCCACGATGGTGCCGTTGATGCGGATGTATTGGAGGTCCTTGCCGATATTGAGTTCGATCTGCGCCGACATTTCGCGGTCGTCCCATTGCTTGACGGTGTCGGCGATATGGCGCGTGAGGTAGCCTGCGAATTCGGGCGCCACGCCACGGGCGGCCGCCTCGAGGTTCTCCTGCAGCGACTGGCGCAGCTGCGGATCGTCGCCCAGCGCCTTGCCGATCCAGGCGCCCATGCCGACGATGCGGCGGCGCATGCTCGAATCGTCGCTGGCCAGGTCGCGCTTGAGCCACGCTTTCAGCTCGGTCCAGAGCGAGCCGACGTAACCGTTGAAGGTGGCGTCTTCGAGCAGGTAGCGCTTGACGTCGTCGGCTTTGGCAAGAAAGTCCGGATCGACTTTCAGGCGCTCGATGAAATCGGCCACGTACTCGTCAAAGCGTGCGCGCAG
Organism: Oxalobacteraceae sp. CFBP 13730; assembly: GCA_014841835.1. Lineage (GTDB taxonomy): Bacteria > Pseudomonadota > Gammaproteobacteria > Burkholderiales > Burkholderiaceae_D > Telluria. The sequence goes on from JACYUQ010000003.1 coordinate 996,858, forward strand.
CGGGTGCGCAGCGTCGGCCGCGACCTTGTTGAGCACGCCCGACGCCAGGCGCACGGCGATGTCGGCGCCTTTGCGGCCAATCAGTTCGGAGGGCAGCATGCGCTCGACAAACGCGTAGTCTTCCTTGAGCCAGTCGACGATGCCGTCGGCGATGGCGCCCTGGGTCTCGGTGTTGTCCAGCAGATGCGCGAGCTGGCGGATGCCTTCGTCGAGCAGTTGCTGGTGGCGCCGGCCGCGCGTCAGGCTCTCGAGGATGGCGCCGCTCGACTTCGACAAGTCGACGCTGCCCACCATCGTGTGCACTGCGCGCCGGATGACGTTCTGCACCGGCGCATCCTCGATAAATTCGAGCATGAAGGTGGCGGCGCGCACCAGGTGCGCGCCCATCAGTTCGGTATTCGCGGGTTTGGCCAGCCAGTCGGCCAGCAGTTGCACCGGATCGTGGCGGCGGATCAACTTGAGGATCGACTCGGTGTCGAGGAATTTTTCGCGCACGAACAGCGCCAGGTTGTCGGCGATCTTGTCCTTGTTGCCGGGGATGATGGCGGTGTGGCGCGAGATGATCGGAATCGGGATGCGCTTGAACAGCGCCACCACCGCGAACCAGTCGGCCAGCGCGCCCACCATCGCGGCTTCGGAAAACGCGCGCAACAGGCCCGTCCACCAGGTCTGCGGCAGCAACAGGCTGACCACAAACAGCACGGCCGCGCCGATGAAGAAGCTGAGGGCGATCAGTTTGGACTTGCGCAGTTCGTCGTGCTTGTGCATGCGGGGTGACTCGGCGGTGGCGATGCTGCCATGCTAGCCGACTTCGCGCGCGCGTGACGCGCCGGCTGCCTGCAGCGCATCAGCCCTGCACCACCCGCACCCGCCTTACGCCGCCACTTCTTCCTCGCACAAGGTCAGCTTCGCGCAGCGCTGTCCGTGCAGTTGCGGCAGCAGCAGTTCGCTGCGTGCTTCCAGCAGCGCGAACACTTCATCCTTCGACAGCACGTACTGCTCCAGCAGCGTGTCCTTGAGCGACTCCATCATCAGCTTGTAGTCGCGGATCGCGTCCAGCGTGTAGCTGTACAGCGCATCGGCCTTTTCTTCCACCAGCCGCACCGTGTGCTCGCCGCCGATATCCTTCTGCAGCTGGCTGTAATCGATCTTCGAGCGCGAATACATCGACAGGCGGCTCACCATCAGGTTGAGCATCTTGGTGATCTTTTCGATGTCGTTCTGGCTGCCCACCGAAATACCGCGCGGGCCGTAGAACAGTTCTTCGGCCGCGACGCCGCCGTACAGGCCCACCACGTCGCGCTCGAGTTCTTCCAGCGTGCGCAGCGACATGTCTTCGCCCGACTGCAGCACGTAACCCAGTGCGCCGATCTTCGACACGGCCTCGGTGCTGATCTTGAGCAGGTGCGAGCGTTCCTTGACTTCGGCCAGCGTCATCCCCTGGCGCAGGAACGGGTCGATCTGCATGAAGAAGTGGCCCAGCTCGTGCAACGCGATCCGCTCGCGCTGCTTGTGCTTGTCGAGCGTCGTGGCGCGGTCGGTCAGGCCGATCGTGGCGCGCTCATAGGCGCGGAACAGCAGGTTCGTGTTGATGATCGTCTTTTCCTGGATCGACAGCATGCTGGCGCGCTCGACCACGGTTTCCAGCAGCGCCGGGCTCAGGTTCTGGGTGATCTCGGCGACCTGGTCCAGGTTCAGGTCATTCCAGTCGACGAGACCGTCCTTCTTGCGCGACAGGAAGCTGCGCAGCAGTTCGCGGCGCTCGCCCTTGTTCGGCAGGCGGAAGTTGATCTTGACCGAGAAGCGGCGCAGCATCGCTTCGTCCATCTCGGTCGAGTTGTCATCGAAGTTCGAGGCGACGATCCAGATCACACCAGCGCCCTTGTCGCTTTTCACGCCGTCGAGCAGGCCGAGCATCGTGTTGGCAGTGTCGTCTTCCCATTTCTTTTCGCTGCGGCCACGCGGCATGAACAGGCTCTGCGCTTCGTCCAGGAAAATGATGCACTTGCCCTTGGCGCAGGCCTTGCGGTGCAGGGCGTTCAGCGCCTTGGAGCCACCGCCGACATAGCCCGATTCAAGCGCCGAGCCGGACGCCGAAATCATCGGCAGGTTCAGGCGCTTGGCCAGATAGCCCACCAGCTTGGTCTTGCCGGTACCGGCCGGGCCGGTGAGCATCACGTTGAACGGCTTGTCGATATTGTGCGACTGGTATTCGGCGCGGTTGCGGATCATCTCTTCCAGGTGCAGCACTTCCTGCTTGATGTCCTCCATGCCGATCAGGTCATCCATGCTGCCCTTGAGCTTGTCCGGCGTGATGACCGACGCGCTCATGCCCATGCCCGGCATCCCGAATTTGATGAGGTACAGCACCAGCAGCACGATGGCGATATTGAAGGCGTTCTGCTTGAAGAAGGTGCCGGTGCGCGCGAGCGTGCTTTCGCCCTCGTCCATCACGGCTTCGTGGGCCGCCAGGTAATCGTCCTTGGCGATCGAATACGGAATCGCGTTCTTGAGCAGCACTTCGCGCTCGAGCGACAGGTGCGACGTGCTCGGCACCTTGACCACGTTCAGCGCTGCCGAATCCTTGAACTTGTAGATGTAGCGCGGCGCTTCGGACAGCGGTTTGGCAATCAGCAGGTATTCCAGACGGGCCTTCTGGTCCGCCAGTGCGGTGATCTCGGCGATGTTCTGCGAATGGACCACGGGGCGCGCGTCCTGCGGCACATTGGATTTGAAGACCGCCAGCGTCACCAGCATGGCCATCAGGATAACGGCGAGGATGCGGACGTAGACGTTCTTGAATGCAATCTGAAGACGGGAGAAATTGGGCATAAGGTGTACTCGTCGAAAATGCGTGAAGCAAAGAGAGACTGGGGGTGCCATGCCACCGGTAACGGTAGTCGGCGTCGGCGATAAGCCAACAAATTCGCGTTGCTGCAGCTTGCTTTTTGATGCTTGCAAGCAAGGGAGTAAGAAGACTATACCTTCAAAAAAAATCGCCGGGAATACCAAAAAGTCAAAAACCCGCTTGATTTAAGGCGAATGAAAGTCTTGATAATGGAATTGATTATCCGACTGACAGCATTCGTGATGAGTGTGTCAAATAAATCGGCAATTATTGCGAGACAGGCATGACGAAATGCCTAGGAGATGGGTAGAGATATTGCCCAGCGCTGCATATTTACCACAGTCAACTTTTTAAGACTGCATGCAATATGACGCTATCGGTACATAAAGTGATGGCTATTTCTGCAACTGCTCAGGCAAATGCGTGCAGGCTCGCACCGATTCGAAAAAACAAGTCGGGCGAGAATCGGGCGATAAAATGATTCACCAAATGCGGCGACCGCTTATTCAGCCAGGCGCCGGTTAATCGGCGCCATCGCGGCACAGGCCATCCAGCTTGATCATCGTATTCCAGTTGCGTGACGTCACGTCATCGCCCAAGCGTTTGCCGAGCGCCGTCGCAGCGGCGCTGTCGAGCAGGCCTTGCGGGCACCAGACATACACCGCGTGGCGTCCAAGTGCTACGGCTTCGGGCGCCCAGTCCTGGCGGCACAAGTCGGCCGCCAGCGCGCGTTGCGGCTCGCCTGCCAGCAGGAACGCGAACAGGCGCGCGTGGTCGGTAGCCACCTGCAGCAAGGGGTTGTCGTCGATGATCTCGGCCACTTCAGCGCATGCAAACACGAACACGCGCGCACTGACGCCCAGATGCAGGGCGATGGCCGCTTCGATCTCCTGCGCCGCATTGACGGGTGGGATAACGGCGTCGAACACGATGTTGCCACTATTGAGCAGAGTGCGCACGCGCGTATAGCCGAGGTCCTCGACCAATGTACGCAGCTCGGCCATCGCGATGCGTTTGGCGCGGCCAACGTTCACGCCGCGCAACAGGGCAATGTAGCGCAAGCGCGGCGCCGTGTCGGCCCCGGCCCGCATGCTATTGCAACCCTTCCTGGCGCAACGCTTCCTGCACCGCAGGCAGCGTCTTGATGCGTGCATGATAGGCCTGCAATGCCGGCCAGCTATCCAGCGAGAAACTGGTGAACCCCACCCAGTTCAACACGGTAAACAGGTAGGCATCGGCTACGGTGAAGTCGCCCCCGACCAGGTAACCGTCGTCGCCGATCTGATCCGCCAGATACGTCAGTGTCGCCGCCAGCGCCGCCCAGGCTGCTTCCTTGGCCTCGCTCGACGCGCCCGGTGCAAAGATGGGCGAAAAACGCTTGTGCAGCTCGGTCGATGTCCACGCCAGCCATTCCATCGATTCGTAGCGCTCAAAAGTGCCGTGGGCAGGCGCCAGCGTGCTTGCCGAGGCCTGGTCCGCCACGTATAGCAGGATGACCTGGCTCTCGGTGAGCAGTTGGCCACCTTCCAGCGCCAGCGCTGGCACATAGCCTTTGGGATTGATGGCCCGGAAATCTTCGCCGCCTGCAGTCAGCTTGGTGCGCAGGTTGACGCGCTCGCTGTCAAACGGCAGGCCGGAGGCGATCAGGGCGATACGGGGCGCGAGCGAGCAGGCGCCGGGACTGAAATAGAGTTTCACGGGGTTCCTGAAAGGGAAATGGAAATGGATGGCAAAAGCCTACAGCATTTTGACGCCGCCCTCCAGCGACAGGCGCTGCGGCATGAGCGCGACATATTGTGTCGCCGCCGTGATCTGCACGCACACCGGTGATACCATCGTTTGAATATTGAATGGAGGAAACTATGAGCGACGATCACGAGCTGGTCCCGGTGACCAGCGCATTACCGGGCATGGTGCTGTCGGACGAACTGCTCGACAGCAACGGCTTGGTACTGCTGGCGAAAGGCACGGTCTTGAGCGAGGCGATCATTGCATCGTTCGCGCGCCACCAGATCGACATGGTGCCGGTGGCGCGCGTGGAAGCGCACCGCGCGCCAAATGCAGCAGCGGTACAGGCCCGGCTGGACACCGTGTTTCGCCGCCACGACCGCGACGACGACAGCGACTGGGCCGGCAACCTGCTGCGCCGCTATGTCGAGGATTACCGGCTCGAACGGCAGGTGGCGCCATGACGCTCGATGAACTGACGACCGGCCTGGACGACCTGCCCTCGCTGCCCGCCGTCGTGATGGAACTGCTGGGCAGCATCGATCAGGAAGACGCCGACCTGGCCGTGCTGGCAAAAAAAGTCGCCCTGGATCAGGCCCTGACTGCCAAGACGCTGCGCCTGGCCAATTCGTCGGCCCTGGGCTTGCAGGTCAAGGTCACGACGATCCACCAGGCCATGACATTTCTCGGCGTGCAAGCCACACGCAACCTGATCCTGGCGGCATCGATCACGGGCTGCTTTCCCGGCAGGCGCTGTCCGGCATTCGACCATAAGGCATTCTGGCGTCTGTCGATCGCCACGGCAGCTTGCGCGCGGGTGCTGGCGCGCCATATGCACTTCAATCAGGACGTGGCATTCACGGCCGGCCTGCTGCACGGCATCGGGCGTCTGGTGCTGGTGACGCGTTACCCCGAGCAGTACGACGCTGTCCTGCGCGAATGCGAGCGTGTCGATGGCGACCTGCTCGAAACGGAGCGCGCCATGCTGGGTGTCGACCATATATTGGCAGGCCGGGCGCTGGCCGAGCACTGGCAATTTTCGGACACCCTGCGTCAGGCCATCGCGTTCTATGGTCAGCCGGAGATGCCGGGTGCGGGATTCCTTGCCACGATCGTGCACGTGGCAAAGGCCGTGGCGCATGCGCTCGATCTTGCAGGCTATGCAAACGAAGTGGTACCGACCGTGTCGAGTGTCGCCTGGACGGCGCTGGGATTATCCGAGGAAGCGTGGTTGCAGGTGTTCCGCGAAACGGAGCTGCAGTTTGAAGAAATGACCGCCATCCTGTTGGCGTAAGCCGCAGGACGGAATCAGGTAGTACGAAGCGAATTGCTGTGCGGCGCCACTCAGGCGGCGCCGCGGCACGCCAACAACGCAGGCATGACAGACACGTCTGCCATGCCCACGATGTCAGTGCGCATAATTACCGGTCTTTGGCGTCACGTCGCCCACTTGGTTTGCCTGGCCCTGTGCTGGCTGGTTTGCCTGCTGTGCAGCCGCTGCAGCAGCGGCTGCCGCTTTCTCTTCTGGCTTTGGACGGCCTTGTGCATCCGACAGACGGTACTTGGTGCGGCGATCGCCCATCAGGTCACGCAGGTCGCGAATGCTCATGCCCGTGACTTCGTGCATGCGGATCAGCAGCGACGCACCAACCGGCAGACGGTGGTGGCGAATCTTGCTGATCACAGGCGGCGCCACTTCGAGCATGCGCGACAGCGCAGCATCGTTCTTCAGCTGCATCTTGCCCAAGAGAATGTCGAGCAGATGGTTCGGGTTGTAACTCTCTTGCGACGACAGAGCGTGATGTTGTTGTGCCATGATATTCCTCACGAGTTGGTTAAGATAGTTCCCTTATGAACCTTAGTTAAAGACAACATATCCTCAACTAAAGTTCCCGGAACGTGTTCAGGAATTAAACAGGGCGAATCTGAGTAGTTCCTTAAGAATTCCGGTCCTGCGGTGCGCCACGCGGTTTCCGTGTACGCACTTGTCTTTCAAACAAATTATCGCTGCGCGCGCCAGATCGATGCCGACCCCGCGCACGTGACTCCTTGTCAGAAATCAAGCTAACAGATGGAAAGCTTGTCACGTTTGCATTTCAGCACATGGGGCCACATTGTGGCGCACGCAAGAGATTTCCCTGATAAATTTTTCCAATCAGAATGATTACGGAACTCTTTGATTTGCATAGAGAAATACTTCATGCACGCAGCACTCTCCGCTAGCGAACATAAAGTATGTTCGCTAGCGGACATTTAACATTGTAAATAAAACGATAATTACTTTAGGTAAAGAAACTACACATTCCTTTCGGAACACTTTGTTCTTTGCCGCCGGTGTTTTTATCGGGCCTCTACCGAATTACGGTAAACTGATCCCCCAGCCTTGTCGGCGCAGCAATTCGTCCCCAACTACCCTCTCCATGCAGAAAAAAGTCTTTATCAAAACCTTCGGTTGCCAGATGAACGAGTACGACTCGGACAAGATGGTCGATGTCCTTGGCGCCTCGGATGGGCTGGTACGCACCGACAAGCCGGAAGACGCGGACGTCATCCTGCTCAACACGTGCTCGATCCGCGAAAAAGCGCAAGAGAAAGTGTTCTCCGATCTCGGCCGCCTGCGCGAACTCAAACGCAACAAGCCGGATCTCGTCATTGGCGTGGGCGGCTGTGTCGCGTCGCAAGAAGGCCAGGCCATCATCAAGCGCGCGCCGTTCGTCGACGTCGTGTTCGGCCCGCAAACGCTGCACCGCCTGCCAAAGCTGATCAGCGACCGGCGTGCATCCGGCGTGGCCCAGGTCGACATCGCTTTCCCCGAAATCGAAAAGTTCGATCACCTGCCGCCGGCCAAGGTCGACGGCCCGGTGGCGTATGTGTCGATCATGGAAGGTTGCAGCAAGTACTGCAGCTACTGCGTCGTGCCGTACACGCGTGGCGAAGAAGTCTCGCGCCGCTTCGAGGACGTGCTGACCGAGGTCGCGGGCCTGGCCGCGCAAGGCGTCAAGGAAATCATGCTGCTGGGCCAGAACGTGAATGCGTTCCGGGGCACCATGGAAAACGGCGAGATCGCCGACTTTGCGCTGCTGCTCGAATACATCGCCGAGATTCCCGGCGTCGAGCGCCTGCGCTTCGTGACCAGCCATCCGAAAGAATTCAGCCAGCGCTTGATCGACGCCTACGCCAAGATCCCGCAACTGGTGAACCACCTGTACCTGCCGGTGCAGCATGGCTCGGACCGCATCCTGTCGGCCATGAAGCGCGGCTACACGGGCCTCGAATACAAATCGATCATCCGCCGCATCCGTGCGGTGCGTCCGGACATCACGTTCTCGTCCGACTTCATCGTGGGCTTTCCCGGCGAGACCGAAGCCGACTTCGAGGCGATGATGAAACTGGTGGCCGACGTCAATTTCGACAACAGCTTCAGCTTTATCTTCAGCAAGCGCCCCGGCACGCCGGCTGCGAACCTGGAAGACGATACGCCGCACGAGGTCAAGCTGGCGCGCCTGCAGCGCCTGCAAGCCCTGATCGACGCCAACACCCGCAAGCACAGCGCCGCCATGGTCGGCAGCGTGCAGCGTGTGCTGGTCGAAGGGTATGCCAAGAAAGATCCAACCCAGCTCCAGGGGCGCGCCGAGAACAACCGCGTCGTCCTGTTCCCCGTGGATGCGACCAATGTCCAGCTCATCGGCCAACTGGTCGACGTGCGCATCAGCGCCAGCCACGATTATTATTTGCGCGGCGAACTCGTCGCCAACCTTGATACGATTGCCATCGCCAGTTGAAAACACAGCCAACCCAGCCCTCGTACTTCATCCCTGAGCCGCTCGACAACACGCGGCTTGCCCACCTGTGCGGTCCACTCGATGAAAACCTGCGCCAGATCTCGGCCGCGCTCGATGTGACCGTGTTTCGCCGTGGCGAGAAATTCATCGTCAACGGTGACAACGCCGATCGCGCCGTCGAATTGCTCGAGCGCTTCTATGCGGTCGCCAACAAGGTCGTGCCGATCGAAGAAGTGCAGCTGGCCCTGGTCGAGCAGCGCGCCGGTATCAAGCCGCGCAGCCTCGAGGCGCCCGGCGGCGAGCCGCGCGCCATCAAGGGCGTCAAGGCGGTCAAGGCCGTGCCCGACATGGCGCAGGACGACGTTGCGCCGAACGACGTCGACAGCCCGGCCCTGCGAACCCGCCGCAGCGACCTGCGCGGGCGCACGCCGCACCAGATCCAGTACCTCAACGATGTGCTGAACCACGACATCGCCTTTGGCGTGGGCCCTGCCGGTACCGGCAAGACCTACCTGGCCGTGGCCTGCGCGGTGGACGCGCTCGAACGCGACGCCGTCAAGCGCATTATCCTGACCCGCCCTGCAGTCGAGGCCGGCGAGCGCCTGGGCTTCCTGCCGGGCGACCTTGCGCAAAAGGTCGACCCGTATCTGCGTCCGCTGTACGACGCGCTGTACGACCTGCTCGGCTTCGACCGCACGCAAAAGCTGTTCGAAAAGCAGATCATCGAGATCGCCCCGCTGGCGTACATGCGCGGACGCACGCTGAACCACGCGTTCGTCATCCTCGATGAAGCGCAGAACACGACCGTCGAGCAGATGAAGATGTTCCTGACCCGCATCGGCTTTGGCAGCAAGGCCGTGATCACGGGCGACGTGACCCAGGTCGACCTGCACAAGAACCAGCGCAGCGGCCTGGTCGACGCCATGCACGTGCTCAGGGATGTGCGCGGCATCGCGTTTTCCCAGTTCTCGAGCGTGGACGTGGTGCGTCACCCGCTGGTCGGGCGCATCATCGATGCCTACGAATCCGACAATTCGGTCCAGGAACTGGCCGATCTCCCCAAACCGATCCCGGTGAAAAATGCAAGAAAAAAAACATCCGCTTGAACTCGAAGTGCAGTTCGCCGACCCGCGCCTGGAAAGCCTGCTGCCCGAGGCCACATTGCGTACTTGGGTCGAGTCTGCCCTGCTCGGCCCGGCCGAACTGACGATCCGGTTTGTCGATGCGGCCGAAGGCCAGGCGTTGAACCTGGCGTACCGGGGCAAGGACTATGCGACCAACGTCCTTACCTTCGCCTACAACGAAGATGAAGACCTGGCCGAGGACGATCCGGTCAAGGCCGACATCGTCCTGTGCACCGACGTGCTGCAGCGCGAAGCCGACGAGCAAAAGAAAACGGTCGAGGAACACACGGCGCACCTGGTCGTGCATGGCGTGCTGCATGCGCAGGGCTGGGACCATGACAACGACGACGATGCCGAAGAAATGGAACAGTTCGAGCGCGACATCATGGAAGTGCTGGGGTTCCCCGATCCCTACGCGGACTGAGTGAAAATGGCTTGAACGTCAGCCTGACCTGAGCGGCGGCGCGCCTGCCGCTCAGGCCGCACGCCTGCATCAAAAACAGGCAATGTGCCTTTTGGTGTATCCTACGCCCATCGCAACAACGGCTTCTCGCCAACTATGCCCGAGTATCCCAGTGACGTCCGTCCGGACGCCAAACCCCATCGGTCCCTGCTGGAAAGGTTGACCGCATTCATCTCCCCCGAGCCTGAAAACCGCGCAGAGCTGCTTGAAGTGCTGCACGACGCCCACGAACGCAACCTTCTCGATGCCGACGCCCTGTCGATGATCGAAGGCGTGTTCCAGGTGTCCGACCTGTCTGCGCGCGACATCATGGTGCCCCGTTCCCAGATGGACGTGATCGATATCACGAAGCCCATCGAAGAGTGGATGCCCTACGTGCTCGAGACCGCCCACTCCCGCTTCCCCGCCATCGAAGGCGAACGCGACAAGGTCGTGGGCATCCTGCTGGCCAAGGATTTGCTGCGCTATTACGCCGAAGAATCATTCGACGTGCGCACCAAACTGCGCCCGGCCGTGTTCATTCCTGAATCGAAACGCCTGAACGTGTTGCTGCGCGACTTCCGCGCCAACCACAATCACATGGCGATCGTGGTCGACGAGTATTCCGGCGTGGCCGGCCTGATCACGATTGAAGACGTGCTCGAGCAGATCGTTGGCGACATCGAAGACGAATACGATTTCGACGAAGAAGAAGACAATGTGATCTCGATCCGCGAAGGCCAGCTCGGCCCGCGCTGGCGCGTCAAGGCGCTCACCGAGATCGAACAGTTCAACGACGAAGTCGGCACCAGCCTGCCGGACGACGACGTCGACACCGTCGGCGGCCTGGTTGCCAGCCACCTTGGTCACATGCCCCACAAGGGCGAAGTGGTCGATCTGCACGGTGTGCGCTTCGAAGTGCTGCGCGCCGACGCGCGTCAGATCCACGTCCTGCTGGTCGAAAAACTGCCATTGGCGGACGACGAACACGACTGATGCTGCGTCGCCGTACCTCCCCAGCCGCAGCACCGGCCCCGGCGCTGCGCGCCAACAAGCCCTCGGCCCTCCTGCTGCTGGGCGCCGCACTCGCCGGCGCCTCGTCCCTGCTGTCGTTCCAGCCCGTCGGCTGGTGGCCGCTGCAATTCCTGTCGCTGGCCTGGCTGTTCTATCAGGTCGGCATGAGCCCGTCCGTCAAGCGCGCCACGCTGATCGGCTGGGCCTTCGGCTTCGGCTGGACGCTGGCCGGCGTGCACTGGCTGTACGTCTTCATGACCGATTTCGCCCACTTGCCGGCCGTGCTGGCGGTGGTGGGCTTGACGCTGCTGTGCCTGTACATGGGCCTGTGGGGCGCTTTCACGGCCGGTGTGGCCACCTGGCTGCGCCGCCGCTGGTCGCTGCCGGTGGCTGCGTTCCTGCTGCTGGTGCTGCCCGTGACCTGGGGCGTGTCGGAATGGCTGCGCGGCTGGGTGTTTACCGGTTTTCCGTGGGCCTCGTCCGGCTACGCACATGATCTCGCGCCGCTGGCTGGTTACGCGCCGCTGATCGGCGTGTACGGCATCGGCATCGTCGTGGGCATCATCGCCGGTTGTTTCGCGATGCTGACCCAGCGTGCGCGCTGGCCGGCAATGGGCCTGATGGCCGCTCTGCTGCTGGGCGGCGCGGGCCTGCGCACGGTCGAATGGACGCAGGATGTCGGCCAGCCGATCAGCGTGCGCCTGTTGCAAGGCAATATTGCGCAAGACCGCAAGTTCGACGCCGAATTTCTGAACAGTATCCTCACGCGCTATCAGGGCCTGATCACGGCGGCGCCGGCCGACCTGATCGCCACGCCCGAAACGGCGATCCCGACCTTCCCGCAACACCTGCCCGACGGTTACCTGGCCGGTCTGCAGCGCTACGCCACCACCAGCGGCAGCACGTTGGCCATCGGCATGCCGCTGCTGGACGGTCCGGGCAAGTACGGCAACAGCCTGGTCACGCTGACGCCACAGCCCCAGGCCACCGTGTACCGCTATGACAAGGCGCACCTGGTGCCGTTCGGCGAATTCATCCCGCCGGGTTTCCGCTGGGTGACGGACATGCTCGACATTCCGCTGAATGACGCCACCCGCGGCGCCGCGCTGCAGGCGCCGTTCGCGGTCAAGGATCAGCTGGTGCTGCCGAATATCTGCTACGAAGACGTGTTCGGCGAAGAGATTGCCTACCAGCTGCGCAACGCGCCGCAACCGGCGACGCTGCTGCTGAACGTGTCGAACCTGTCGTGGTATGGCCAGTCGGTGGCCATCCCGCAGCACCTGCAGATTTCGCGCATGCGCACGCTGGAAACGGGCCGCCCGATGCTGCGCGCGACCAACGACGGCGCCACCGCCATCATCGACCGCCGCGGCAATCTGACGCACGCACTGCCGTTCTACACCGACGGCGTGCTCGCCGCCACCGTGCGCGGCGCGACCGGCATGACGCCGTTCATTCGCCTGGGGAGCGCATCGTTCCTGCTGCTGGGGGCATGCATGCTGCTTGGCGCGTGGTTTGCCGGGCGGGGTTATCTGCGCAAGAAAGCGTAAGGTGGACGGCATCGCCGCCCACCCCGCCCAAATCCCTTCCCAGAGGGTACGAAAAATTCAGTAGAATTGGCCATTTGGCAAACATACCGCGTTCACGGTCCACGGGCCGCGTTCCACTCGACATGCTCACATTCCAGCAAATCATCCTCACCCTGCAGTCCTACTGGGACAAACAGGGTTGCGCACTGCTCCAGCCCTACGACATGGAAGTCGGCGCCGGCACCTTCCACACCGGTACCTTCCTGCGCGCGATCGGTCCGGAGCCATGGCGCGCCGCCTATGTGCAGCCATCGCGCCGCCCGAAGGATGGCCGCTACGGCGAGAACCCGAACCGCCTCCAGCACTATTACCAGTTCCAGGTTGCGCTGAAACCCGCGCCCGAGAATATCCTCGACCTGTATCTCGGTTCGCTCGAGGCCCTGGGTCTGGACCTGAAAAAGAACGACGTGCGCTTTGTCGAGGATGATTGGGAAAGCCCGACGCTGGGCGCCTGGGGCCTGGGCTGGGAAGTCTGGCTCAACGGCATGGAAGTCACGCAGTTCACCTACTTCCAGCAAGTGGGCGGGCTCGATTGCAAGCCGGTGCTGGGCGAGATCACGTACGGCATCGAGCGCCTGGCCATGTACCTGCAGGGCGTCGAGAACGTGTACGACCTGGTCTGGACCGAGTGGCAGGAAGACGGCAAGACCAAGTCCCTGAGTTATGGCGACGTGTTCCACCAGAACGAGGTCGAGCAGTCGACCTATAACTTCGAACACTCCAACACCGAGATGCTGTTCCAGGCATTTGCGAACCACGAATCGGAAGCCAAGCGTCTGGTCGAACTGGCGCTCACGCTGCCGGCCTACGAGCAGATCATGAAGGCCTCGCACAGCTTCAACCTGCTGGATGCGCGCGGTGCGATTTCCGTGACCGAGCGCGCCGCCTATATCGGCCGCGTGCGCACGCTGTCGCGCCTGGTGGCGCAAGCCTATTACGACTCGCGCGAAAAGCTCGGCTTCCCGATGGCACCAAAAGCTGGCGTCACCGCCGCTTGATAAGAACAGAACAGACCATGAACCAAACACTCCTCGTCGAACTGCAGACCGAAGAACTGCCGCCGAAGGCGCTCGTCAAGCTGGGCACCGCCTTTGCGGCCGGCATCGCGAATGGCCTCAAGGCGCGCGACTTCCTCGAAGCCGACAGCGTCGTCACCACGTACGCCACACCGCGCCGCCTGGCCGTCTCGATCACCAATGTGCGCGACACGTCACCTGATAAAGCGATCCGTGAAAAAGTGCTGCCGGTGACGGTGGCGCTGGACAAGGAAGGCAACCCGAGTGCGCCATTGGCCAAGAAGCTGGCCGCACTGGGCTTTCCCGACCTGACGATCGACCAGCTCGAACGCGCCGCGGACGGCAAGACCGAAAGCTTCTTCTATACCTACACCGCCGTCGGTAGTGCGCTCACCGGCGCGCTGCAGGACGTGCTGCAGGAGTCGGTGAACAAGCTGCCGATCCCCAAGCTCATGAGCTACCAGCGTCCGAACGGCGACACCGTGCAGTTCGTGCGCCCGGTGCACCGCCTGCTCGCGCTGCACGGCGAGCAGGTGCTGCCACTGACGCTGCTCGGCCTGACGGCTGGCCGCGAAACCGCCGGCCACCGCTTCCTGTCGCATGGCGGCGCGATCGCGATTGCGCATGCCGATCAGTACGCGAACACGCTGGAAACCGAGGGCAAGGTCATCACGTCGCCGCAAGCGCGCAAGGACAGTATCCGCGCCCAGCTGCTGGAACAAGCCGGCGCCGACCAGGTCCTGATGCCCGAGTCGCTGCTCGATGAAGTCGCAGCCCTGGTCGAATGGCCGGTCGTCTATGAATGCCGCTTCGAAGAAGAATTTTTGGCCGTGCCGCAGGAATGCCTGATCCTGACGATGCAGACGAACCAGAAATACTTCGCGCTGACGGACGCCGACGGCAAGCTGCGTTCGCGCTTTCTGATCGTGTCGAACATCGCGACGGACGACCCGTCCGCGATCGTCGGCGGCAACGAGCGTGTCGTGCGCCCGCGCCTGTCGGACGCCAAGTTCTTCTTCGAGCAGGATAAAAAGAAAACGCTCGAGTCGCGCCTGCCGGCGCTCAGCAACGTCGTGTACCACAACAAACTGGGCTCGCAGGCCGAACGCAGCGAGCGCGTGACCAAGCTGGCCATGTACATCGCCACGCGCCTGGGCTTCGATGCATCGCTCGCCGAACGCGGCGCGCGCCTGTCGAAGGCCGACCTCCTGACCGACATGGTCGGCGAGTTCCCTGAACTGCAAGGCATCATGGGCACGTACTACGCGCGCCACGATGGCGAGCACGATGAAGTGGCGCGCGCGGCGTCCGAGCACTACCAGCCGCGCTTTGCCGGCGACGCTCTGCCGACCACCGACACCGGCCTTGCCGTCGCACTGGCCGACAAGCTCGAAACGCTGGTGGGCATCTGGGCCATCGGCCTGCAGCCAACGGGCGAAAAAGACCCGTTCGCGCTGCGCCGCCACGCGCTGGGCATCATGCGCATGCTGGTAGAAAAGCGCCTGCCGCTCGAACTGTCCGACATGCTGCGCGATGCCGTCACGACGTTTGCCGACCAGCCGGCGTTCAAGGACCCGAGTGCCGAGGTCACCGCCTTCATGCTCGACCGCCTGCGCGGCCTGCTGCGCGACCGCGGCTTCTCGCCGAACGAAGTCGAAGCGGTGCTGGCCCAGAACCCGGACCGCGTCGACGACGTCGTGCAGCGTCTGGAAGCCGTGCAGGCGTTTGCTGCGCTGCCCGAAGCCGCCTCGCTCGCCGCCGCCAACAAGCGCATCACCAACATCCTCAAGAAGAACGAGGAAGCACTGGCGCAAGCCGGCGCGGTCGATCCGGCCCTGCTGCAGGACCAGGCCGAGAAAGACCTGGCCGCTGCCGTCACGCGCGTGCAGCCAGCCGTCGATGCGGCGTTTGCCGCAGGCGACTTTGCCGGCACGCTCAAGACGCTGGCCGAGCTGCGCGAGCCGGTCGACGCGTTCTTCAACGACGTGATGGTGATGGCCGACGACATTGCGCTGCGCAACAACCGCCTGGCGTTGCTGGCGTCGTTGCACGGCATGATGAACCGCGTGGCCGACATCTCGAAGCTGGCGACGTAAGCACCGCATGCAGGCACCCCCGATGAAACTCATCATTCTCGACCGGGACGGCGTGATCAACCACGACTCGCCCGACTTCATCAAGTCGCCGGCCGAGTGGATCCCGATCCCCGGCTCGCTCGAGGCCATCGCCCGCCTGAACCAGGCGGGCTATCGGGTGGTGCTGGCAACGAACCAGTCGGGCATTGCGCGCGGCCTGTTCGACATCGCCACGCTCAACGCCATCCACGCCAAGATGCACGCGGCGGCGCAGCTGGTGGGCGCCGACATCGACGCCATCTTCTTTTGCCCGCACGCGGCGCTCGATGCCTGCGACTGCCGCAAGCCCAAGTCGGGTATGTTCGAAGAAATCGGCAAGCGCTTCAAGATCAACCTGAAAGGCGTGCCGACCGTGGGCGACTCGCTGCGCGACCTGCAGGCGGGTTTCAACCGCGGCTGCACGCCCTATCTGGTCCTGACCGGCAAGGGTGAGCGCACGCAGATGACTGGCGGCCTGCCGCCCGGCACCAGGGTCTACCCGGACCTGGCCGCGATGGTCAGTGCCCTGCTCAAGCCCACCAGCGCCACTGGTGCTGGCGCTGCCCAGGCGTCATAATCAATACACCACCACGATAAGAATAACCAGATCGTTTTGTCCGGAGCCCCTTTGCGTAATTTCAGTCTGTTTCTGCGTTCCCTGCTGTTCACGATCGTCATGATGGTGGCGACGATCATCTGGGCTTCACTGTGCTTCCTGGCAGCCCCGCTGCCCTACAACCAGCGCTTCTGGTTCACCTCGCGCTGGAACGTCTTCATCATCTGGTGCGCGCGCGTCATCTGCGGCATCCGCTACGAATTCAAGGGCTACGACAACCTGCCCGACGCGCCAGCCATCGTGCTCTCGAAGCACCAGTCGGCGTGGGAAACGATCTTTCTGCTGCCGAACCTGACCCGTCCCCTGGTCTACGTCTTCAAGAAGGAAATCCTGTACATCCCGTTCTTCGGCTGGGCCATGGGTTTGCTGCGCATGATCCCGATCGACCGCAAGCAGGGCAAGAACGCGTTCTCGCACGTGGTGCGTCACGGTAAACGCCGCCTGGCCGATGGCCAGTGGATTATCATGTTCCCCGAAGGTACCCGCATCCCGGTGGGCCGCAAGGGCAAGTACAAGAGCGGCGGCGCGCGCCTGGCGGTCGAGACCCAGGCCGTGGTGGTGCCGATCGCGCATAATTCGGGCGAGTGCTGGCCCAAGAATTCGTTCATCAAACGGCCCGGAACGATCACGGTATCGGTCGGCAAACCGATATCGCCGCAAGGCCATACCCCTGACAGCCTGATGCAAGAGGTAGAAAATTGGATAGAATCGGAAATGCGCGTCATTTCGCCCCACGCCTACAAAGGTGGTTGAGCGACGTTAGCACCCAGATCAGGAATTCGCGTCCGCAGCAAACGGCGGCGTCGTCGAAGATCGACGGCGACCAGCTCGAGCTGTTTGCACAAGAATTCTTTGCGGCGCTCAAGCCTTCCGACAGGCCGGCGCCGCCGTCCCAGCCATTGTTCAAGGCGCCGCCGGCGCCGCCCCGCACCAGGCTTCCTTCGCCGCCCGTCGGCCCGCAAGACCCTCCCCTCAAACGCATCGCGCTCGGCCAGCACTACGTCGACTACGCGCTGCGCCGTTCGTCGCGCCGCTCGATCGGCTTCATGATCGACGACGACGGCCTGCGCGTGACGGCGCCGCGCCGCGTGACGCAGGACGACATCGAGAACGCGCTGCGCGCCAAGAGCCGCTGGATCATCACTAAGCTGCTCGAACGGGGCGAGCGGCGCGAACTGCGCCAGCAACGCGCGCCGGTCGTCTGGGTCGACGGCGCCCTGCTGCCGTTCATGGGCGGCGAAATCACGCTGCGGCTCGAACCGGCCACGCGCAGCCATTGCCGCTTCGACGAAGCGACGCGCGAACTGGCGATCGGCGTGGTCCCCGGGCTGGCCGAGTGGCAGCTCAAGGAACGGGTCAAGCTGTGGTTTCAGGCCGAGGCCAAACGCGTGTTCACCGAACGCCTGGACCACTACGCGCCGCGCCTGAACGTGCGCTATACAACCTGCACGCTGTCGTCGGCCGGTTCACGCTGGGGTTCGTGTACGGTGGGCGGGAGCATTCGCCTGAACTGGCGCCTGATCCACTATCCGCTCGCGCTGATCGACTACGTGGTGGCGCACGAACTGGCGCACCTGCGCGAGATGAACCACAGCCCGGCGTTCTGGGCGACCGTGGCCGAGGTGTATCCGGATTACGATGGTGCGCGCCTGGCGCTGCGCAAGCAGTCGCACCAGATGCCGGTGTTGTTCGACGAGTAGGCAGGCCGCTGGCCTGCCGGATGCATGCTGGTCAGTGCAGACTCAATGCATGGCGCGCGGCCGCCAGATCGCGCATGGTGGCGGTCTGTTGCTGCGACAGGCAGCGAAACGGGATCGGCAGCGTGCCCCGTTTGAGCACCATCATGAAGCCACGCGAGTAGGTGCGCACGGACGCCACATCGGCCCATTCGATCAGCGTGACGCCACCACTGGTGCGCACGATGCCATGGGCATCGATGGTGAATTCATAGGTACGGCGCCCGCGTCCGAGCAGCACGAAGTTCAGCCCCGCGCTCAGCGTGCTGCGCAGGCGCAGCAAAAAGCTGGCAGGCCAGCGCACGCGCCGGCGGCGGATCAGGAAGCCCCCGTGCTGCCACATGAAGCTGACGTATTCGCTCAGCGAATAGCGGACGAAAAAATGCAGTGCATCGAGCGGCAGTATGCTTGCCGCTTGCTGTTTTGCCGGCGCGTGGTCGGCCAGGCCTGAGCCCAGGATCGTTCCCAGCGTGTCGACTGCCCCTTCCTGGACCCGAAGAGACACTGGCTCTCCATCACTGCCCGGTGTCGCGCGATTCATTGACAACATGGCGCATCCCCTTATAGTTTTGTAGCGTGCAGATGGGAATGGTAACAAAACCTACCCAATAAGCCGTTGCACGAGTTCAACAGTGCGCAGGGTTGCCCCGCGGTGGCGCCCTGCAAACGCCAGTGCCCTGGCGCCCATCGCCCCGCGCGCTGCATCGTCGTGCAGCAGCCGCGCGGCTTCCCTGACGAGCGCGTCGGCGTCCGCCACGCGCAAGGCGGCGCCGCCATCGACCGCATCGATCGTCGCGTCGAGAAAATTGAACGTGTGTTCGCCCACCAGCACCGGCTTGCCCAATGCGCAGGCTTCGATCAGGTTCTGCCCGCCCAGCGGCAGCAGGCTGCCGCCGATGTAGGCGCAGTCGCAGGCGGCGTAGTAGGCGAACATCTCGCCCATCGAGTCGCCCAGCAGAACATCAGCATCAATCGCGGCATCGTTGTCAGCATCGAGCTGCGAGCGGCGCGCAAGCGTCGAGCCGCTTGCCTCGACCAGCTTTGCCACGTCGTCGAAGCGCTGCGGATGGCGCGGCACCAGCAACAGCAATGCGTGCTGCGGCTTGTCGCGGTGCTGTCGCCACGCGTCCAGGATCAGGGTCTCTTCGCCTTCGCGCGTGCTCGCGCACAGGAACACCGGGCGCCGCGCCGCGCCGTCGATGCGCGTGCGCAGCCAGGCGCCCTTCTCCAGCGCGCTCGGCGGCGGCACGATGTCGAACTTGACGCTGCCGGTGACGACGACGTTCGGCGCGCCCAGCGACGCAATGCGCGCCGCATCGGCGTCGGTCTGCGCCGCCACCAGCGTGAACGAGCGCGCCGCTTCCAGCATCACGGCGCCGGCCTTGCGGCCCCGCTTGAGCGAGCGTTCGGACAGGCGCGCATTGGCCAGCACGATCGGCACGCCCTGGCGCGTGCAGGCATGGATCAGGTTTGGCCAGACCTCGGTCTCCATCAGGATGACGGCGCGCGGACGATGACGGCGCAGGAAGCGCGTCGTCATCCATCCCGTATCGTACGGCAGGTAGGCCTGCACGACACGCTCGCCGTGGTGCGCAAACAGATCGCGCCCGGTGGCGCGGCCGGTCGGGGTCATGTGGGTCAGCAGGATGCGGCACTCGGGATACGCCAGCAACAGCGCATCGATCAGCGGCTCGCTGGCGCGCGTCTCGCCCACCGACACCGCATGCACGATGATCGTGGGCCGCTCGCCTGCCGCAGGGCCGCCAAGGGACAGGCGTTCATCCCAATGCGCGCGGTAGCCCGGCTCCTTGCGGCCACGCCACCACAGCCGGCCCAGCACCACCGGCATGGCCAGCCACCAGAGGCTTGAGTACAGCGTGCGGTTCATGTCATGCCTGCGCCAGCAGGCGCCGTGCAGCCGCGATGACGTCGGCGCTTGACGGCGGCGCACCCAGGTCGCCCAGGTTGACGATGCGATCGGACCAGTTGCCTTCGGTCTTCCACTTCGGCGAGTCGCAGTAGATTTCGATCGTCGGCCGCACGAAGGCGGCCGCGATATGGGTCAGGCCCGTGTCGACGCCCACTGCAAGGCGTGCATGCTGGGCCAGCAACACCGCGTCCATCATCGACAATTTTGGCAGCACACGGGCATTGGGGATCGCTGCCGCCAGCGCCTGGGCATCCTCGTGCTCGGCGGGCGAGCCCCACGGCAGCAGCACCGGCATCGGCGCAAGCGCCGCGCCCAGTGCGATCCAGTTGGCGTCCGCCCACTTCTTGGCCGCGCGCGCCGTGCCATGGAAAAAGACTGCGTAGTCGTCGTGCGGCAAAAACGCCGGCCGCGTGGCTGGCGTCGGCGCCGGCAACCCGAACTCGGGGGCCGAGTCGACGCTGTAGTCGAGCGCAGCGCCCGCGACCATGCGCCCGCGCGCCACCGCATGCGTGCGCGGATTCAACGGGATGCTGTTGGTATGGAAGATGCGCGAGATGCCTTCATAGCCCGAGCCTTCGCTGCCGTTGGCCAGGCCGACTTTTTTACCACCCTTGCGCACGCGCGCCGCGCCCATGATGATGCCGGTCTTGAGCAGACCCTGGGTGTCGAACACGTAGTCGTATTCGTCTTCGCGCAGCGTGCGGAAGAATGCGCGGATTTCGGCCCGCGTTTCTTTCTTGCCCAGGCTCTTGCGCCAGCGGCGCAGCGACCACGGGATGATCTTGCGCACGTGGGGATTCAGGCGCACGAGACTCATGTACCCTTCTTCGACCACCCAGTCGATGGTGGCGCCCGGATGCTCGCGCAGCAGGTCGGCCACCATCGGCAGGTTATGCAGCACGTCGCCCAGCGACGACACGCGCACGAGCAGGATCTTCAAGCGCGTATCCTCAGAACGGCAGGTCGGCATCTGGCTTGGCGGCCAGGATCACGGTCTTGAACTCGGCCTGGATGCGCGCCAGTGCTTCCGGCGATTCGCCTTCGAAGCGCAGCACGACAACCGGCGTCGTGTTCGACGAACGGGCCAGGCCGAAGCCATCGGCGTACTCGACGCGCAGGCCGTCGATGTCGTTGATTTTCTCGGATGTCGGGAACGTGGCGTTGGCGCGCAGATGGTCGATCAGCGTGAAGTTCTCGCCTTCCTGCAACTGCAGGTGCAGTTCCGGCGTGCTGCTGGCCATTGGCAGGCTGTTGAGCAACGCCGACGGATCCTGCTGCTTGGTCAAAATCTCGAGCATGCGCGCGCCGGCATACATGCCGTCGTCGAAACCGTACCAGCGCTCCTTGAAGAAGATGTGGCCGCTCATCTCGCCGCCCAGCGGTGCGCCGGTTTCCTTCAGCTTGGCCTTGACCAGCGAGTGGCCGGTCTTCCACATCAGCGGCTTGCCGCCATGCTGCTCGATGTACGGCGCCAGGTGGCGCGTGCACTTGACGTCATACAGGATCTCGCCACCAGGCACGCGCGACAGCACATCGGCCGCGAACAGCATCATCTGGCGGTCCGGGAAGATGATCTGGCCATCCTTGGTGACGATGCCGAGGCGGTCGCCGTCGCCATCGAAGGCCAGGCCGATTTCGGCGTCGGTCTCTTGCAGCGCGCGGATCAGGTCTTGCAGGTTTTCCGGATGCGCCGGGTCAGGATGGTGATTCGGGAACGTGCCATCGACGTCGCAGAACAGCTCGACCACTTCGGCGCCCATGCCGCGATACAGGTCGCCCGCAAACGCACCGGCCACGCCGTTGCCGCAGTCGACCGCGATCTTGATCGGGCGCGCCAGCTTGACGTCGCCGATGATGCGCTCGAGGTAGGCGGCGCGGATGTCGTGCGTGCTGTAGCCGCCGCGCTGGGCCGCGATCGCGCCGTCATATGCTGCGATGCTGTCGTGCAAGCCGGTGATGGCGTCGCCGTAAATGGCTTCGCCGGCCAGGACCATCTTGAAGCCGTTGTAGTCAGGCGGGTTGTGGCTGCCGGTGACCATGATGCCCGAGCGGGTATCAAGCACGTTGGTGCCGAAATAGACCATTGGCGTGGCAACCATGCCCAGGTCGATCACGTCGACGCCGGCGTCGCGCAAGCCTTCGCTCAAGGCGCCGGCCAGTTCCGGGCCCGACAGGCGGCCATCGCGGCCGATCACGACGCGGCTCTCTCCCTTGGCCAGCGCGGCGGCGCCGAATGCACGACCGATGTGACGCGCGATGCCAGCGTCCAGAGTCTTGTCGATGATGCCGCGAATATCGTAGGCCTTGAAAATCGTTTTGGAAAGAGCGACCATTTTGTTTCCCGGAGTATTGGAGGATTGATAAGTAACCACTATTGTAACGGCAAGCGTGGCGGACGGGTGAATGGTACGCGCGTGCGCAGGCATGGCTGAAAGCCGCGTGAAACGAACAATGAGGGAATACAGGAAATAGCGGGGGCGGGAAAGACACGCCAGATTCGATGGCAGCACGCCATCGGCGCCGGCGCTGGAGAAGCGCGCGGCGCATGCTCCGCGTGGCGGAGCGAGACGGACTGCTTAGACGCGCAGGTCGTCGATCGACTTGCCGCCGTCGACCCATTCCTTGACCCACTTTGGCTGACGGCCACGACCGGTCCATTGTTGGCTGGAATCCTGCGGGTGACGGTAACGTACAGCGACCGTTGCGCCTTTCGAACCGCGGCCGCTGGCAGCCATCAGTTCTTTCAGCGGCATGCCGACGCTTTGCGCGATTGCCAGGATTTGCTCACGTGCTTTCTGCACTTCCTGGGTTTCACGCGTTTTCATTTCCTGCTTGATTTGTTCTTGCAGGTTGCGCAAATCGCCTACCGACATATTCGACAGATCCATCATCGTTCCTCGTTCGTTAAAAATTGAATGCAGATTCAGCAATTGCTGGCTATTGGTGAATACTCACCAAATGTCGCAATATACTACATCAATAATACAAGGTCAGTCCTTCTTGCTTAAAAAAAGCCAGCGCGGCGACTTGAATCGGACGATGCGTCCATACAACCACAGGTAACTGATTATGAACAACAGGCAGAATACCATCAATGCGCCGGTGCTTTCCCAGAACACGGTTGCCGGTATCACTGCCAGCAATGAAATCAGCCATAAATAAGGCGAGGTACGCGCATTGCGTTTCATCAGTGCGCGTGCTTCGCGCGGCCCCACGGTCCATTGCACGATGCGCCGGAAAATCAAACTGTGCAGGTGAATACCATCAGGCAGCGTTGGCGATTTACCACGGACAAACATGCGGCGGTATGCAGAGAATAAGGTTTCAAACGCAGGGTAAATCAACAACAGCGCCGCATACCAGGTCGAGACCGCAGGATTGCGCATTACCAGCAGCAAGGCCAGTTCGCCCAGCATGAAACCGAGGAAATACGCGCCGCCATCGCCAAGGAAAATCAGCCCGACCGGGTAATTCCAGATCAGGAAGCCGGTGGTGGCACCAGCGACAATCAATGCCGCCACCAGCACGAACATATCGCCCACCTGCAAGGCCACGTACGACAGCGAGATCAGCATGAAAATGCTGATCACACCGGCCAGGCCGTTGAAACCGTCGATGATGTTGATGGCATTCGCAACACCGGCCACGGCGAGCAGCGTCAGAGGCAGGGCAATCCAGATGGATTCAAGCGGCACGACCATCCACGGCAAATCGAGTCGACCCACACGCGCATCGAGAAGCCAATAACCAAAGGCTGCCGCGAGCATCGTCAGGAACAGGCGACGGCCTGGCGAGACCTTTCCCGTATAGTCTTCAGCAAGGCCACCGACCAACGCAATCGTGGCGCAGGCAATCAGGGTTGCCAGCCATGCTGCCAATTGGGGCTGGCGCAAGATCGATAATCCGGACGCTACCACCACCGCCAAAAAGATGGGAATGCCACCGACGCGCGCGACCGCATGCGTATGGTTTTTCTGGATGCCGGTAAAATTACCATCGAGTCCCAGGCCATGTTTTCGCGCGGTCTTGATGACGAGCAGCGTGAGTAAGGCGCAGGAAAGGAAACTGACAAAAAACGAGAACATTATTGTTTTCTTTCGGTGCTATTCTTGGGCAGTGCTTCGCGACGGAAGCGAATTGGAGCAGCCACAGCACTCAATTCATCAAGGGAAGCCGGACTCATTGTACCGGCTGGGCGCACTTGCCGGCACCCGTATTTATCTTTTCGCCAGCGTGCGCGGCGACCCGAAACACCTGTGGCGCGCAAAATCATTTAGTATCCGCCAAAGCAACTCGCATCACCTCTTCTCACAACGCCAGGTAGCAGGACCGCGATGTCCTGCCAGAACAAGAATATGACGACCTACGCCATTGGCGACCTCCAAGGCTGCGCGCACGAAGCGCAGCTGCTGCTTGACCGCATTGCCCTCGTGGCGGGCGATGACGCGCGCATCCTGTTCGTGGGGGACCTGATCAACCGCGGCCCCGAATCGCTGATGGCGCTGCGGCGCATGAAGGCGCTCAACGAATCGAGCGGCGGGCGGGTCGATGCCCTGCTCGGCAACCACGACCTGCACCTGATCGCGGTGGCCGGCGGCGTTCAGCGCCTCAGCCGCTCCGACACGCTCGACGAGATCCTGGCCGCCCCCGACCGCGAGGAACTCATCGCCTGGCTGCGCGCGCGGCCGCTGGCAATGTTCGTCGACAATCACCTGCTGGTGCACGCCGGCGTGGCACCCCAGTGGGATGCGGCGCAGACCATGGCGCTGGCCGGTGAAGTCGAACGCATGCTGCAGGGCGACGGCTGGCTCGACTTCCTGAGCCAGATGTACGGTAACCAACCCGAGCGCTGGGACGATAGTCTGACGGGCATCGAACGCCTGCGCTGCATCGTCAATGCGCTCACGCGCATGCGCCTGTGTGCGCCCGACGGTGCGATGGACTTCAAGCACAAGGAATCCGACACCGGCCCCGTCGGCAGCGACCTGCAGCCATGGTTCGACCTGCCGGCGCGCCGGACTCAGGACGTGACGGTGGTGTTCGGCCACTGGTCGGCGCTGGGCGTGGTGCAGCGGCCCAACCTGATCGGGCTGGACAGCGGCTGCGTCTGGGGCGGCAAGCTGACGGCCGTCTGCCTCGATGACCGCACGTTGCTGCAGGTGGACTGTCCCGAGTACCGGGAGCACGGCGGCAAGCCGCGCTGAGCTAGTGCGAGGCTACGGTGGCCACTGCCGCAGCCACCGCCTCCTGCGACGCCTGCGCCAGTTCGCGCCGGTGTGCGCCGTAGCTTTCGAGGGGCGCCAGGCAGGTCAGGCGCGCCGTGACCGGTGGCCCCTGCAAAATCCTGAACAGACTGTCGACAAAGGTCGTCTCGCCGACGTATTCGATCGACGGATGGTGCGCGCCATCGGCGCCGACATACGCCAGCGCATACGGCTGCACCGGCACGCCGGCATCGACCGCTGCCTCGAACAGGTTGGCGTGGAACGGCAGCACCTGGCCTTGCAGCCCGGTCGTCCCTTCCGGGAACAGCGCGACACGCTCGCCGTGCAGGAGTACATCGACCAGACCCTTGAACACGTGGCGCAGCTCGCGCCGGTTGCCACGCGCGATGAACACGGTGCCGGCGCCAGCGGCCAGGCGCCCCATCACGGGCCAGGCGCGAATCTCGGCCTTGGCCACGAACCGGCACGGGCTCAAAGCATTGATGACGAAGATGTCGAGCCACGACACGTGATTGGCCACCACGAGCGCATGCGCGAGTGCGGGCACGCCCAGCGCCGGCGCGACGTTCACACGGCACAGGCGCAGCAGGCGCGCGGACCAGCCACGCGTCAGGCCGGCGCGCACACGGGGGGACGCAAAGGGAAACGCCAGCGCGCACGTGGCCAGTCCTTCGCACAGATGGACGGTGACGCGCGCGAGGCGCCAGGCAAGCCGGATATTCAAGGTAATGGGCGCCATGAAGGCGCGCGCTTCAGGCGAAGCGCGCGCTGTGGTTGGATCAACGCTGGTAGGCCACGCGGCCGCGCACGACGGTCGCCCGCACCTGCCCGGCCAGCTCGTAGCCGAGGAATGGCGTGTGCTTGCCCTGGCTGGCCAGCGCCTTGCCGTCCACCAGCCAACGCGCGGCCGGGTCGAACAGCACGACATCGGCCGCCGCGCCCACGCCCAGTGTACCGGCCGGCAGGCCGGCAATGCGGGCCGCTTCGCAGGTGATCTTGCCGATCGCCAGCGCCAGCGCGCCTTGTGCATCGTGCGGCTGGTCCTGCGCCCACTTGAGCGTGAGCGCCAGCAGCAGTTCCAGGCCCGTGGCACCGGGCGACGCTTCGCCGAACGGCAGCAGCTTTTCGTCGTCGTCCACTGGCGTATGGTCGGAGCAGATCGCATCGACCGTGCCATCGACGAGCGCAGCGCGGATCGCGTCACGGTCGCGCTGCGAGCGCAGCGGCGGCGTGAGGCGCGCATTGGAATCGAAGAAGCCGATATCGGCATCGGTCAGGTGCAGGTGATGCACGCCCACGTCGGCCGTCAGGTTCAGGCCTTCTTTCTTGGCGGCGCGAATCAGGTCCAGACCGGCAGCGGACGAAATCCGGCACAGGTGCACGCGCGCGCCCGTGGAGCGCATCAGCTCGAAGATCGTGTGCAGCGCGATGGTCTCGGACATCACCGGCACGCCGGACAGGCCGAGGCGCGAGGCCAGCGGGCCGGCATGGGCCACGCCACCGCGCCCGATGTGGGCGTCCTGCGGGCGCAGCCAGACGGTGTACTCGAACGTCTTGGCGTACTGCATCGCGCGCAGCAGCACGTTGGTGTCGAGGATCGGTTCTTCGGCCTGCGCGAAGCCGATGCAGCCCGCTTCGGTCAGTTCGGCCATCTCGGTCAGCGCCTGGCCTTTCAGGCCCACGGTCAGTGCGCCCAGCGGGTGCACATTGGCCTGATCGACGATGCGCGCGCGGTGCTTGAGCATTTCGACCAGGCCCGGTTCGTCGAGCACCGGATCGGTGTCGGGCGGGCAGACCAGCGAGGTCACGCCGCCCTGCAGCGCCGCCTGCAGCTCGGATTCGAGCGTGGCCTTGTATTCGTAGCCCGGCTCGCGCAGGCGCGCCGACAGGTCGACCAGGCCCGGTGCCACCACGAGGCCACTCGCATCGATGCTCTGGTCGGCCGCAAAGCCCGCCGGTGCGGCGCCGATGGCCGCGATCTTGCCGTCGACGATGAACAGGTCTTGCACGGCGTCGACGCCGTTCGCCGGGTCGATCACGCGCCCGTTCTTGATATGGAGTTTCATGCGTGGGTTCCTGCCAAAATGCTCATTACGGCCATGCGTACCGCGATCCCGAACGTCACCTGCGGCAGGATCACTGCCTGGCTGCCATCGGCCACGGCCGAGTCGATCTCGACGCCGCGGTTCATCGGCCCCGGGTGCATCACGATCGCATCGGGTTTGGCCAGCGCCAGGCGCTCGGGCGTCAGGCCATAGCTCTTGAAATATTCTTGCGCCGACGGCAGCAGCGCGCCGCTCATGCGCTCGTTCTGCAGGCGCAGCATGATGATCACGTCGACGTCCTTCAGGCCTTCGTCGATGTTGGTGAAGGTGCGCACGCCCATCTGCTCCAGGCCGCCCGGCAGCAGCGTGTGCGGGCCGATGGCGCGCACTTCGGGCACGCCCAGCGTGGTCAGCGCGTGGATGTCCGAACGGGCCACGCGGCTGTGCAGGATGTCGCCGACGATCGCCACGCGCAGGTTCGTGAAGTCTTTCTTGTAGTGCCGGATCGTGTACATGTCGAGCAGGCCCTGGGTCGGGTGCGCGTGGCGCCCGTCACCGGCATTGACGACGTGCACATCCGAGCGCGTGCGGTTCAGGTGCTGCGCGATCATGTACGGCGCGCCCGACTGCGCGTGGCGCACCACGAACATGTCGGCGTGCATCGCCGCCAGGTTGTCGATCGTGTCGAGCAGCGACTCGCCCTTGGTGGTCGACGAGGCCTGGATGTTCAGGTTGATGACGTCGGCCGACAGGCGCTTGGACGCGATCTCGAACGTGGTGCGGGTGCGTGTCGAGTTTTCGAAGAACAGGTTGAACACGCTCTTGCCGCGCATGAGCGGGACCTTCTTGACTTCGCGGTCGGAGATCCCCACGAAGCTCGATGCGGTGTCGAGGATGTGGTCGATGTGCGACTTCTTGAGGCCCTCGATGGTGAGCAGGTGCTGCAGCTCGCCGTTTTTGTTCAGTTGCGGATTATTGTGCAGGATCGGCATTGTCTTGTTCGATGGTGAGCGAAAGTTGGCCTGTCTCATCGCGCTGCAGGCACAGCGACTCGTTGGCCTCGAGCGTGGCGTGGACGCCGACGAAATCGGCAGCCACCGGCAGCTCGCGCCCGCCCCGGTCGGCCAGCGTGGCCAGGCGGATGCAGGCCGGACGGCCGTAGTCGAACAGCACGTTGATGGCCGCGCGCGTGGTGCGGCCGGTCTGCAGCACGTCGTCGACCAGCACCACGGTGGCGCCGTCGACCGCGAAGCGGATGTGGGTCGGTTTCACGTCCGGGTGCAGGCCCTTGCGCGCATAGTCGTCGCGGTAGAACGAGACGTCGATGGCGCCCAGGCGGTGCGTCAGGTCGAGGTCGCGCGCAAGGCGTTCGGCCAGCCAGGCGCCGCCGGAATGGATGCCGACGATGGCCGGATCGGCGACGCCGTCCAGGCCGGCGCGGACCTGGGCCAGCAGCTCGCGGTAGAGCGCCTCGGCATCGAATGCGTGTTTGTTGGTAGGCATAGGGTTAGCGTGATGCGTCAAAATACTGTTGCAAAATGATGGCGGCCGCCTTGTCGTCGATGACCTCGCCGCGCTTTGAGGCAATCACGGCCGACGAATAGCGTTCATCGACCAGCTCGACGGGAAGATTGAAGCGGCCATGCAGCTGGTTGGCGAAGCGGCGGCTGCGCAGGGTCATGTCGTGCTCGGTGCCATCGGGATGACGCGGCTCGCCGACGATCAGGCGCGCCGGCTGCCACTGCGCGATCAGGTCGCCAATGATCTGGAAGCGGGTGGCATTGTCGATCGCGCTGACGACTCTCAAAGGCTGGGCCTGCCCGGTCAGGGTGTTGCCCATGGCAATACCAATCCGCTTGATGCCGAAATCGAAGCCCAGGACGATATCAACCATGCCCGCCGTTCGTGCACTGGAACGTCTTACGCATGGCCGGCCTCGGTTGCGAGCATCAGCGGATCGATGCCCAGCAGCTTGATGGCGGCGTGGTAGCGCTCTTCGATCGGCAGGTCGAACAGCACGCGCGCATCGGCGCCCACCGTCAGCCAGCCATTGCGCGAAATTTCTTCTTCGAGCTGGCCCGGGCTCCAGCCGGCATAGCCGATGGAAACGAGCATGCGCGCCGGACCACCGCCATTGGCGACGGCCTCGAGCACGTCGATCGAGGTGGTAAACGAGACGTCGTCGGTGACGGTCAGCGACGACGAATAGCGCCCGCCCGGCGAATGCAGCACGAAGCCGCGGTCGTCCTGGACGGGGCCGCCGAACATGATCGGCTCGTCGACGACCGTGGCGCGCAAGCCTTCGGCGAGCTTGAGGTCGACGCGGTCGAACAGGGTTTCCATCGTCATGTCGGTCGGCTTGTTGATCACCACGCCGAGCACGCCCTTGTCGTTGTGCTCGCAGACATAGACGACGGTGCCGCCGAAGACGGGATCCTGGATCGACGGCATGGCGATCAGGAAGTGGTTCGCCAGGTTCAGGCCGGATGCTGCAGGGCCCGCCATGGTGGGGGACCCATCCTGCTCACGGGGCATGCCCGGCATGGGAAGAGTTTTGCCAACTTTGGTTTTTTTCATACGATTGCTCTCAAAAGGCGCACTCTCGCGTTGTTACTTCTGTTGAATGGCTGCCAGGTATCTGCAGAGCAACCTACGCTTTCCGACAGTTTACACCCATTTGCCCTGCGGGCCATTGGAAGCATTCCTCGGGCGCCACACGTTTCGATCATGGGCAGTAAAATCTGGGCCCACCTTGACCTCGCACACGATGATGAATTCAAGCAAGTCTTTAGTCTGGTTCCGCCGCGATCTGCGGGCGTTCGACCACGCCGCCCTGCACCACGCCCTGCGTTCATCGCAACAGGTGTATTGCGTGTTCGTCTACGACACCGATATCCTCGATGAGTTGCCAAAGGATGACCGGCGTCTGCGTTTTATCCATGCCAGCCTGGCCCAGCTCGATGCTGAACTGCGTCGCCTTGGAGGCTACCTGATCGTGCGCCACGGCAGCGCGCGCGATGAAGTCGCGGCTCTGGCAGAAGAACTCGGGATCGATGCCGTGCATGCCGGCAGCGACTATGAACCGTCGGCCATTGCCCGGGATCTGAAGGTGGCAGAAAAACTCGCCGCGCGCGACTGCGCCTTCCATACCTATAAAGACCAGGTCATCTTCGAGAAACAGGAAGTGCTCACGCTCGCGGGCGGCGTATTCTCGGTCTTCACGCCGTACAAGAACGCCTGGCTCAAGCGTCTGGCCGCGCATCCCGAGACCCTGGCCACGTATCCGGTCGATGCCCATGCACACACGTTCGCGCGGCCCACCGGCGCGCCGGCCGCCCTGCCGGCCCTGAAAGACATCGGCTTCACGTCCGGCGAGCCGCCACTGCCCGCCGGGATGGATGGGGCGGAAGCATTGTTTGAAACCTTCGTCAGCGAAATGGCCGACTACGGCCGCGCGCGCGATTTCCCGGCCGAAGAAGGCACGTCAAGGCTGTCAGCGCACCTGCGCTTTGGCACCACGTCGATCCGCCACCTGGTGCGCAGCGCCCGCGACATGGTGCAGTCGGGCGCGGGCGGGACGGGTGCGTCCGTGTGGCTGTCGGAACTGATCTGGCGCGACTTCTATGCGATGGTGCTGTCGCAGAACCCGCACGTGGTCGAACGTTCGTTCAAGCCGGCCTACGACGCGATCGAGTGGGAAACCGGGGACGAGGCCGACGCGCTGTTTGCGGCCTGGTGCGAAGGTCGCACCGGGTATCCGCTGGTCGATGCGGCGATGCTGCAGCTGAACCAGACGGGCTTCATGCACAACCGGCTGCGCATGGTCACGGCGAGCTTTTTGACCAAGGATCTGGGCATCGACTGGCGCCGCGGCGAGCGCTATTTCGCGCGCCAGCTCAATGACTATGAGCTGGCCTCGAACAACGGTGGCTGGCAGTGGGCGGCGTCGACCGGGTGCGATGCGCAGCCGTGGTTCCGGATCTTCAACCCGATCACGCAATCGACCCGCTTCGACGCGCGCGGGGAGTTCATCCGGCGCTACCTGCCGCAACTGGCGCAGCTCGACGGCAAGCAGATTCACGCACCATGGCTGGTCAAGGAAGCCGAACTGGCCAAGCGCGGGGTAGTGCTGGGACGGGATTATCCGGCGCCGGTCGTGGAGCACGACGCGGCGAGAAAACGCACGCTGGAACGCTTTGCCGTGGTCAAGAAAGTGGTGGCGGAGGTGGACGACGCGAAGGACGACGCCAAGGACGACGCGAACGACGACTGAACGCCGTCGTTACGCGACCGCGCGCCCCAGCAAACCCTCGATCGCCGCCAGCAGCACCGTTTCCTGGTACGGCTTGCCGAAGTAGGCATTCACGCCCAGCCCGAGCGCTACGTTGCGGTGCTTGTCGGCCGTGCGTGACGTGATCATGATGATCGGGATCGCCTTTGTTGCGTCATTGCCCCGCACATTGCGGGTCAGGTCGAAGCCATCCATGCGCGGCATCTCGATATCGACCAGCATCAGGTCCGGTGCACCCTGCCCGATCAGTTCCAGCGCTTCGATGCCGTCCTTGGCCAGCACCACACGATAGCCTTCGCGTTCGAGCAGGCGCTGCGTCACGCGGCGCACCGTCAGCGAATCGTCGACCACCATCACCGTGGGGCGCCGTACCTGGGGCGCGACGGCCTGCTTCACGCGTGCTTCACCCTGCGGCTGTTGCGCCAGCGCCAGCGGATCGAGGATCAGAACGATCTCGCCCGAACCCAGCACCGTGGCGCCGTCGATGCCCGGCATGCGCGCCAGCTGGCGGCCGATGTTCTTGACCACCACCTCGCGGTTGCCCAGCACCTCGTCCACGCGCAGCGCGATGCGGCGGCTGCCGCCATTCAAGACCAGCACCGGCGTCGAACGGTGCGTCGTGATGCGCTCGTCGTCATCCATCCCCAGCAGATCCGGCAAGCCATACAGCGCCAGTTCGTGGCCGGCCAGGTGGATGCTGCCGGCATCGATCGCGGCGGCCAGGTCGGCCTCGCGCACCTGCTGCACCGCCTCGACCAGCGTGGACGGCACCGCATGGGTGCGGCCACCGGCCACCACCAGCACCACCTGCGCCACGGCCAGCGTCAGCGGCAGCGTGATGGTAAAGCGCGCGCCCTGCCCGGCTTCGGACGCCACCGCGACGCGCCCACCCAGCGCCTGGGCTTCGGAGCGCACCACGTCCATGCCGACGCCACGTCCGGCCAGCTCGGTCAGCGTGTCCGCCGTCGAGAAGCCCGGCGCGAAAATCAGGTCGGTTACCTGGTCATCCGGCGCCTCGTCGCCCTCGGCAATCAGGCCACCGGCCAGCGCCTTGGCGCGGATGCGCTCGAGGTCCAGCCCCGCGCCGTCGTCGCTGAAATTGATCAGGACTTCATTGCCGTGCTGGCTGACCTGCACCAGCAGCTCGCCCGTCTCGGCCTTGCCGGCGTGTTGACGCGCCGCGCGCGGTTCGATGCCGTGCACGATCGCATTGCGCAGCAGGTGTTCGAACGGCGCGGCCATCTGTTCCAGCACGCCGCGGTCGATTTCGACGGCGCCGCCCCGGATGTCCAGGTTGACGCGCTTGTCGGTTTCTTTCGCGGTCTGGCGCGCGACGCGGAACAGGCGCTCGGACAGGCTGGCAAACGGCACCATCCGCACCCGCATCAGGTCGCGCTGCAGGTCGCGCGTCATGCGTGCCTGGGCCGACAGTTCCTCGTTGGCCGAATCGACCGTACGCGCCAGGCTTTCCTGGAACGAGGCGACGTCGTCGACGCTTTCGGCCAGCATGCGCGTGAGTTCCTGCAGGCGCGTGAAGCGGTCGAATTCGAGCGGATCGAATTCGCGTTCGCCGGCGATCGACAGGCGCGAAGCGATCTGCGATTCGGCCTGCATCTCGATCTCGCGCAACTGGCGCCGCAGGCGGCCCACGTTGTCCGAGAAGTCGCCCAGCGACGACTTGAGCACACCGATCTGGTTTTCCAGGCGCGAGCGCGTGATCGACACTTCGCCCGCCTGGTTCACGACGCGGTCGAGGATGTCGGCACGCACGCGCACCAGTGGCGCGCGGGCCGGCTCGGCCGGCGCGGCCACGGGAGCATCTGCGGACGCCGGCGCAGAATCAGTGCCCCCGGCCGGCTGCTGCAAGCCCTCGAACAGCAGCATCGCGCTGTCGTAGTTGGCCAGCAGCTCGTCGAACGCGGTCGGCGGCAGCGTCGAGGTGCCGGCATGCACCATGTTCTCGATCTGCGTTTCCAGTTCGTGCGCATGCTGGCCCAGGCGCATCGCGCCGGCCATGCGCGCACTGCCCTTGACCGTGTGCAGGTCGCGCTGCATGCGCTGCGCGACGCCGGCGTTGGACGGCTCCTGCTGCCACTGGCGCAGATCGTGGCCGATGCGCGGCAGCAGGTCGGTCGCTTCTTCGAGGAAGACCGGCAGCAGGTCGGCGTCGATCTCGTCGACATACGCGCTGGCGCCGACCAGCTCGGGCTCGTGCAGGTCGTCGAGCGCCAGATCGGGTTCCGGTGCAGGCTCCGGTTCCGGCTCGGGGTCAGCTTCGGACACCGGCTCGGCCAACACCGCTTCATCGGGCGTCACCGCCACGAAGCCGTCCTCCGGCTGCGGTGCGGCCTGTTCCAGCGCGGGCGCGGCGAACGGGTCGTCGCCGAACGCGCCGAAGATGTCGTCGATATCGTCCGATGCTGCTGCAGGCGCGGCCTCGCGCGGCGCCGGCGCCGGCGCCATGAATGGCGGCGGTTCGGCCAGCAACTGCTTGTACGCTTCGGCAAACAGCGTATCGAGCTGACTTGCCAGCGCCGGTTCGAGCTTGTCGAACGGCGATGTACCCAGGCGCGCGCGCAGCGCAGCCAGCTGCTCGATCAGGTCCGGCTGCGCCGGGGCCAGTTCGCCCAGCGTGAACACCTGCAGCATCGCGCGCATGCGCGCCAGCGTCGTATCGAACAGGTCCAGCGCGGCCTCGTCGACGTTGGCGCCCGGCAGGGCGAGCTTTTCGAGCGTTTTTTCCAGCGCGTGCGCCAGTTCGCACAGGTCGGTGTAGCCGACCGTGGCCGAGGTGCCCGCCAGCGTGTGCGCCGCCGTGATCGCATCGGCTGACGCACGCTGCGCCGGGTCCGCGCGCAGCGTGGCAAATGCGTGTTCCAGCGTGGTGCACAGCGATTCGGTTTCGAGCAGGTAGACGTCGTGCAGCGCCTGACCGATGGCCAGGTCGCCCACGCGTCGCACGGCATCCTCGCCCGGCGGCGTGATCTCTTCGTCGAGCACGGGGATGTCGTCCAACTGCGCATCCAGCCCGGCATCCAGTTGCGCATCGGCCGACGGCGCAAACGCACCACCTTCCTGCACCTGCGCCGCAGCCTCGATCAGCGCTGCGCCATCGCGCTGCGGCGCCTGGCCGGCGGCCAGTTCGGCCACCCACGCATCCAGTTCGGCGTAGGCGTGCGCGAGCAGCGCCAAGAGGTCGGCAGTAGCCGCGCGGCCATCGGCCAGCCAGACGTTCATGACCCGCTCGATGCTGGCAGCGGTCGCGCCGAAGGCCTCCAGGCCCACCATGCGGCTGCTGCCCTTGAGCGTGTGGAAGGCACGACGCAGGCCGGTCAGCGTTTGCTGGTTGCCCGGCTCGTCGGCCGCGCGCGGGAGCGTCTCGACCACGACGCCGAGCACTTCCTGCGCTTCGGCGATGAAGATCCCGAGCAGTTCGGCATCGACGTCGTCCTGTGCGTCGGCCTCGGCAACAGGTGCCACCGGCGTCTCGACGGCGGCAGCAGCCTCGGTGAAATCGAACGGCAGCTCGCGCAACAGCTGTTTCTCGGTGTCGAACGTGAAGCGGCCACGGGCCAGCGCGCTGTCCTGCGCCAGCAGGTCGGCAAAGAAGCCAAGCGCGCCGATGTTCTGCGCGATATTGTGCAGCGACGCATGCTGGGCGGTGACATCGCGCTCGCTGTCGGCCAGCGTGCGCACCGCGTCTTCGACGTGGTGCACGGTCAGCACGGCCTGCTCCTGGTCGAGGATGGCAAACGCCCCCTGCAAGCCATGGAGCACCGGTCCGGCCTGTTCCAGTACCTGGCGTTTGGACGGGTCGTCGTAGTAATCGTCGAGCAGTTTTTCGATCTGGCGCAGGCCGGCCTTGACCTCGCCCGCCAGCACCGCCACGGTCTGGCCCTGCTGGATCTGGCGCGCCAGTTCGCCTTGCCACTGCGGGGCATCGGGCGGCGTTTCGCCGGCAGCCAGCGCCAGCAGGCGCGCGCCGACGGCTTCGGCGTTCTGCGAAAAATCGTCGGGCAACTGGCGCAGCTGGTCCAGGCTGTTCTCGACGAACAGCATGGCGGCGGCCATCTCCAGCCCGAACTGGTCGTCGCGCCCCGACTGCACCGAGTCGCCGGCCGCGCGGCCCAGTTCACGCAGCAGCTGCGCCAGCGCCGGTGCGCCCAGCTTGTCGCTGGCGCCGGCCAGGCGCGCCAGTGCATCGTTGAAATCGTTCTCGATGGCGGCGTCAGGCTTGCCGTCACCGGCGATCAGGTCCCAGTCCGACTTGGTGCGGGCCAGCGCTTCGCGCGCATCCTTGAGCGCCTGCGGATCGAGTTTGCCGTAGCGCCGTTCGGCGTAGTCGTGCGGCACCGCGCCGTCCAGGCCCAGCGCCTGGCGCAGCGCGCCCGCCTCGGGGCCTGGCGCGCAGGCGGCGGCCACGAAGAACAGCGCATCGCGCAGCATCGTCTCGGGCGAATCCTGCTGGCCCTTGGCCAGGCGCCGCAACTGCAGGTTGATCTGGCCAAAGAGCTGCTTGATATACAGGTCGGTCGCGATCTGGCCGTCGGCCACCACGCTGGCAAATGCGTGCATCGCCTGCCAGAACAGGCGCGCGCGTGCGCTCTCCTGCGCGCCGGCGATCGGC
Organism: Oxalobacteraceae sp. CFBP 13730; assembly: GCA_014841835.1. Lineage (GTDB taxonomy): Bacteria > Pseudomonadota > Gammaproteobacteria > Burkholderiales > Burkholderiaceae_D > Telluria. Next base: position 1,032,985 of record JACYUQ010000003.1, read on the forward strand.
GCGATTGCCGCAGCCATGTCGTGCGCCTGCGCGCGGCGCGCGGCGTCGTCATCGTCGGCCTTCAGGTACGGCAGCAGGGCTTTTTCGAACTGCGCGCGGCAGGCGGCGATGTCGACTTCGGCCACGGCAGTGCCAGTGGCCGGCAGCTCGGGCAGCACCGACAGATCGAGCGGCAGCAGGTCGGCCGGATGGACCTTGCGCTCACCATGGCGCTCGACCATGTCGCGGTAATAGGGGAACAGGCGCGCCGGCTGTTGCGGGGCGCCGCCCAGGAGTTCGTCGAGGTATTCGCCCAGCGCACCGAAAGCATCGAGCACCACCTGCACGCTCTCGGCGTTGCAGGATAACTGGCCATCCTTGAAACGATCGAGCACCGCTTCGGCGGCGGCGGTGAACACGCCGACGCCTTCGACATCGACCATCTGCAAGGCGCCGTGCGCCTGGTGCAGGTGCGATTTCGCATGCAGCAGCAGCGTTGGCTGCGCCTCGGGCGAACGGCCCGCGGCGTCGCGCAGGGACGTGGCCGCGCGCGTGAGGGCGTCGCGGATTTCGCCAATGACCCAGGACAGCGGGCCGGTATCAAAACTGCTGGAGCGGTTCAAGGTCGTCATCGCCCGGTCAGGATACCACGCGGAAGCGGGACACCGAATCCTTCAATTCCTGCGCCAGCGTGGCCAGTTCCTGGATCGACAAGGCGGTCTGGCGGGTACCCTGGCGGGTCTGTTCGGTCACGGCGAGGATCTGCTGCATCTTGTCGGCCACGCCGGTGGCCTTGGTGGCCTGGCGTTCGGTGGCGGTCGACATGTCGCCGATCAGTTCACCAAGGCGGTTCGAGACGCGCGAAATGTCCGACAGCGCAGCGCCGGCGGCGTCCGACAGGCGCGCCCCCTCGACCACACCCTGGGTCGATTTTTCCATTGCCGCCACCGCGTCGTGGGTGTCGGTCTGAATGGTGCGCACCAGCGCACCGATCTGCTTGGCCGCGTCGCCCGAGCGTTCGGCCAGGCGCTGCACCTCTTCGGCCACGACCGAGAAGCCGCGCCCTGCCTCGCCGGCCGATGCGGCCTGGATCGCGGCGTTCAGCGCCAGCACGTTGGTCTGCTCGGTAATGTCCGAAATCAGCTCGGTGATCTCGCCGATCTCCTGCGACGATTCGCCCAGGCGCTTGATGCGCTTGGAGGTTTCCTGGATCTGCTCGCGGATTTCCTGCATGCCCTCGATCGCATTCTGCACTGCGGTCGAGCCCTGCGCCGCCGCTGCCACCGACTGGCGCGCCACGTCGGCCGATTCCAGCGCCGAACGCGACACATCGGTAATCAGGCCGGCCAGGCGCAGTGTCGTGGTCGACGCATCCTGAATCTCGCGCGACTGCTGCTCGGCCGCGCCCAGCAGCTCGGTCGAGACGTCCTGCGCACCGTTCGATGCACGCGCCACCTGCTCCGCCGTGCGGATGACCCGCACGACCAGCTCGCGCAGTTCTTCGACCGTGTAGTTGACCGAGTCGGCAATCGCGCCGGTGATGTCTTCCGACACCGTCGCCTGCACCGTCAGGTCGCCGTCGGCGACGTCCTGCAGTTCGTTCATCAGGCGCAAAATGGCGGCCTGGTTCTGTTCATTGGTGGCCTTGGCTTCTTCTTCCTTGGTCTGCGCAAGGTGGCGCATCGCTTCGGCTTCCTGGCGACGCCCTTCGGCGGCTGCGGCGCGTTCACGCGACGCCTGCAGCATGGCGCGGGTGGTGCCCAGGGCGGCCAGCAGCGTGAATACGCCGGCGCCGATGGACAGCCAGAACCACGGGCTGATGTCGGCCTGGTCGCGCTGGTAATCCATGTGCAGCTTGGCGAGCATCACGCGCAGCGGCTCACTGTCGCGCGATATCAGGCGCTCGGCGGCGCGCGCGCCGGCGTAGCTGGTCAGGTTGCCGATCAGCGGCGTGACGGTCTTGACGTACTCGCGCAGGCTGTCGCGGGTGCGCGACAGGCGCACGCGCAGCTCCAGGTCGGTCAGTGGCGCCAGGCCATAGCGGCCACCACCATCGAGCAGGCCGTCGACGAGCGCCTGGACCGAAGCGATGTCGCCCAGGATGTAGGTCACCGCGTTCTGGGTCGAACCCGGGGTGTTGAAAGTCTGGGCGCCGGCCGTCAGGCGCTGGGTCACCGACAGCAGGCTCAGTGCCGCCACCTGGCGCCGGGCGTCGGTGGATTCGTCGCGCTGCAGGCGTTCGGCAATGGCGATCAACTCGGGGCCCACTTCTTCGTACTGGGCCAGGCTCGCGCCGAACGCAATCAGGTTGCGCCGGTTGCCGAGAATGTTGGCGGCGGCCTTGGACGAGCGGTTCCACAGCACGATCGCCTTTTGCAGGTCGTCGGCGCGCGGGCCGCTGGCAGCGGGAATGCGGCCGGTCGGCGACTGGCCGCCACGGGCCAGCAGATCGAGTTCGCGACCCAGCTCGGCGCGGCTTTCCTCCACCTGGAAGAACGCTTGCGCATCGCCGCGCAGCGCGATCGGCGCGGCCTTGGCGAAACGCTGCGAGTGCATCACGGCGTCACCGGCCACCTGGCTTTGCCCGGCCAGGCGGGCATCACTGGCAGCGTTCTGCCACATCGCCAGCACGGTCAGCACCGCGCCGGCGGCAACGGCCCCCAGCAGCAGGCGCAGGCGATTCGGCTGGAAGCTGCTGCCCATTGGCGTAGCGCGCATGTCGCCCGCGCCATCGGCGACGCCGTCGTCACGGCCACGAAAGCCGCCCAGGCGGCGCGCCGCTGCAGCAGCCGAACCATTGGCGGCCCCGTCAGGCGCAGCAGCATCAAGAACGGGGGCCGGCGTGACCGGCCGCACCGCGTCATCGGCTGCGCCACCCCTGGCGAAGACATTCATGGTCAATTTCGAGGCGAATCCCATTCCGGCTCCCTGTGCTGCAAGTTAGTGTGTTCGGTTAGCGTGCAATGTGCAGGAAGCGCTCTTCGCGCACCAGCGCCGCCAGCGACAGCGGCATCCATGTGTTGCCCTCAAGGTCGCGCAGGGCCTCGCCGTCGCGCGTCATCGTCCCGGCATGGCGCAAGCCATACACCGAGGACGCCAGCAGCGCGCAATTCAAGCCCAGGGCTGGCGCAAACACCAGCAGGCGCGGCGTGCTGCCAGCGGCTGCCGGCATGGCGGCCACGTGCCCGTCATCGAAATAGCGGGCCAGGTCGATCACCCCCAGCAGGCTGCCGCGCACATTGGCCAGCCCCAGGTACCAGGGGCGGGTCAGCGGCACGGGCGTGACCGGTACGGGCGCAACGATCTCGCCCACTTCGGCCAGGTCGACCAGGTAGCGCGCGCCGCCGATGGCCAGGCCCAGCTGCGCCACGCTGGCGCCGGCGCCGTTCTTCGCTGCCTGCATCCGTTCGAGCAGCTGCTCCTGGTACAGGCGCAGGCGGGTGCGCCGCGCCGCGGGATCGCGGCGGCCTGCACGTTCGTCCGCGCCGCCGGTGGTCATGCCTTCACGCTGCCGGCAGCGTCGGCCGGCACCGCCAGCGCGGCGATGGCGGCCAGCAGGCGCGCCGGATCGACCGGCTTGACCAGGTATTCCTTGGCGCCCTGGCGCATGCCCCAGATGCGGTCGGTTTCCTGGTCCTTGCTGCTGCAGATAATGATCGGCAGGGCCGCCAGTTCCGGATCGCGCGAAATGGCGCGCGTCACCTGGAAGCCGTTGGTGCCGGGCATGACCACGTCCATCAGGATCAGTTGCGGGCGCTCGGCGCGAATGCGCTCGATCGCTTCGTCGCCGCTGACGGCGGTGCATACGGTAAAGCCGTTCTTGACCAGGATGTCGGTCAGGTACAGTCGTTCGGTCGGCGAATCGTCGACGATGAGAATCTTTTGAATGGCCACGCAGGGCTCCAGCGTTGGTTGAATCGTCAGCCTGCCGCCTGCGCATGCTCGCGCACGGCCGCCAGCAGGCTGTCTTTGGTAAAGGGTTTGGTCAGGTAGGCGCTGGCGCCGACCATCGCGCCGCGCGCGCGGTCGAACAGGCCGTCCTTGGACGAGAGCATCAGCACCGGGGTCGCGTGAAACCGCACGCTCTTCTTGATCAGCGCGCAGGTCTGGTAGCCGTCGAGACGCGGCATCAGGATGTCGCAAAACACGAGCGCAGGATGATGGTCGTTGATCTTGGCGAGCGCGTCGAAGCCATCGTCGGCCAGCACCACGTGGTAGCCCGCCTGGGTCAGGAAAATCTCTGCTGACCGGCGGATCGTGCTGCTGTCATCGATCACCATGATGGTCAGGCTTGATGATTGCGGCGATGTCGTCATGGTCGTTTCACTTCGGCTTGAAGCGTCACGATAGCACAACGAATCTTTCTTGTGCGCAAAGTGTTGCAGGGAGTCAACTACACGCTTGCGATGGCATCGGGAGGTTATCCGGATGCCATGCAAGCACAACAACAGGTGTTATATCGCTGTCATTTCAAAGTCGTCCTTGCGTGCGCCGCACTCGGGACAGGTCCAGTTCATCGGTACGTCGGCCCAACGGGTGCCCGGCGCAATGCCGTCCTCCGGTGCGCCGGCAGCTTCATCGTAGACCCAACCGCAGATCAGGCACATCCAGGTCAGGAACGGGGCGGTGGATTCAGTACTCACGGTGTTGATCCTTGTATCTAGTAAAATGTGGAATCAGAATCCGGCATCTTAATCTACCTGTCGTGCAAAACCAACCGTTACCCCTCATCCTGAGTTTTGGCGTCTGCGATCCCGTCGGCGCGCTGGGCGTGCAGTCGGACGTCGCCGCCTTCGCCGCCCTCGGGTGCCACGGGCTGTCGGCCATTGCGGGTCTGCTGGTGTCCGACAGCGCCCGCGTCGAGCACATGTATGAGCTCGACAGCGACTGGATGGCCGAACAGGCGCGCGCACTGCTCGAAGACATGCCGATCGCCGCCTTCAAGGTCGGCGCCGTGGGCACCGCGCTGCACCTGGCCGCCATTGCCGAGATCGTATCCGACTACCCGGACGCGCCGCTGATCCTCGACCCGTTCCTGTCGGCCCTGCCCGACGCCGGCATGGGCGACGAAGAAATGCTGATGGCCCTGCGCTCGATCCTTGCGCCGCAAGCCACCGCCCTGATCCTGTCGCAGGCCGAACTGGGCCGCATGGCCGAGCTGTGGCGCGACGGCGGCGACGACGATCCCTGCAACCTCGCCGAAGACGTGGCCGAACTGACCTCGTCCGGCCTGCAGTACGTGCTCGTCACTGGCACCCGCGACACCGCCGGCGCCTGCTCGAACCGCCTGTTCGATGCCAGCGGCGAAGTCGCGCGGGTCGACTGGCAGCACCTGCCCGGCCCGTTCCTGGGCGCTGGCAATACCTATTCGGCCGCATTCACCGCCCTGATGGCGCGCGGCATGGATGCGCCGACCGCGCTGGCCGTGGCGCAGGAATACACCACCGGCGCGCTCGAGAACGCACAACGCTTCGGGATGGGCAAATTCATTCCCGCCAAATTCTTCCGTCCCTGAGTTTCAAGCGCGCTGCGCGGGACGGTCTTTCCTCTTCTTGAAACGTCAACATGACCACTGAACAAGCCACCTCGCGCAACGACACCCTGTTTGCCCGTGCCCAACTGACCACGCCCGGCGGCGTCAATTCGCCCGTGCGCGCCTTCCGCTCGGTCGGCGGCACCCCGCGCTTCATCACGCGCGCCCTCGGGCCGCACTTCTGGGACGCCGACAGCAAGCGCTATATCGACTACATCGGTTCGTGGGGCCCGGCCATCCTTGGCCACGCCCGCCCCGAAGTGGTGTCGGCCGTCCAGGCCGCCGCCGCCAATGGCCTGTCGTTCGGCGCGCCGACCGAAGGCGAAATCGAGATCGCCGAAGAAATCTGCCGCCTGCTGCCATCGATCGAGCAGGTGCGCCTGGTCTCGTCCGGCACCGAAGCGACGATGAGCGCGCTGCGCCTGGCGCGTGGCGCCACCGGTCGCGACAAGATCGTCAAGTTCGAAGGCTGCTACCACGGCCACGCCGATTCGCTGCTGGTGAAAGCCGGCAGCGGCCTGCTCACCTTCGGCAATCCGACCTCGGCCGGTGTGCCGGAAGACTTCGTCAAGCACACGCTCGTGCTCGACTACAACGATGTAGCGCAACTGGAAGACGCGTTCGCGACGATGGGCGACGAAATCGCCTGCGTGATCGTCGAGCCGGTCGCCGGCAACATGAACCTGATCCGCGCCACGCCTGCATTCCTGCAGAGCATGCGCGACCTGTGCACGAAGCACGGCGCGGTGCTGATCTTCGACGAAGTGATGTGCGGCTTCCGCGTGGGCCTGCAAGGCGCGCAAGGCATGTACGGCATCCAGCCCGACCTGACCGCGCTGGGCAAGGTCATCGGCGGCGGCATGCCGGTGGCGGCGTTCGGCGGGCGCGCCGAACTGATGCAGAAGATGGCGCCGATCGGCCCGGTGTACCAGGCCGGCACGCTGTCGGGCAATCCGGTGGCGGTGGCGGCCGGCATGACCACGCTCAAGCTGATCCAGGAAGAAGGGTTCTACGAGCGCCTGAGCGCCACGGCGAACCGCCTGGTGGCCGGCCTGACCGAGGCTGCGCGCGAAGCGGGCATCGACTTCTGCGGCGACGCCGTGGGCGGCATGTTCGGCATGTACTTCTCGAAGGAAGTCCCGGGCAGCTACAGCGAAATGATGGCGGGCGACAAGGAGCGCTTCAACCGCTTCTTCCACGGCATGCTGGACGAAGGCGTGTACTTTGCCCCTGCGATGTTCGAGGCGGGCTTCGTATCGATCCAGCACGACGATGCGGCGATCGACGAGACCATCGAAGCGGCGCGGCGCGTGTTCAAGCGGATCGGGTGACAGCCACTAGCCCCCGGACCGTCATTCCCGCGAAGGCGGGAATCTTATTGCCTGCGTCGCCACCGGCTTGAACTTTAGTGGAAGTGCAACGGACTTGGATTCCCGCCTGCGCGGGAATGACGGGTAGCGGGGCGACGGTGGCGCTGCGTGCTGGCCTTATTTCAGCCAGCCACGCCTTCTGAAATACCACAGCGGCGCCACGCCGCAGCCAATCATCAACGCAATGGCGAACGGATACCCGAAGCGCCATTGCAGCTCGGGCAGCACGGCGAAGTTCATGCCGTAAACGCTGGCGATCAGGGTCGGCGGCAGGAACGCGACCGAGGCCACCGAGAAGATCTTGATGATCTTGTTCTGGTTGATGTTGATGAAGCCGACCGTGGCGTCCATCAGGAAGTTCACCTTGTCGAACAGGAACGACGTGTGCCCGTCGAGCGACTCGATGTCGCGCAGGATCTGGCGCGCTTCCTCGAACTGGTCCGAGTTCAGCAGGCGCCCGCGCATCAGGAAGCTGACTGCGCGGCGCGTGTCCATCATGTTGCGGCGGATGCGGCCGTTCAAGTCTTCCTCGTGCGCAATCGCGTTCAGCGCGGCGGCCGCGTCCTGGTCGGTAAATTCTTTCTGCAGCACGCGGGTCGAGACTTCTTCGAGACTCTCGTAGATGCCCTCGAGCGAGTCGGCCGAATACTCGGCGTCGGTCGCGTACAGGTCGAGCAGCACGTCCATATAGTCTTCGATCGAGCCGGGCCGCGAGCGGGCGCGCATGCGCACCAGGCGGAACACCGGCAAGTCGTCGTTGTGCACCGAGAACAGGATCTTGCCCGACAGGATGAACGCCACCGTGACCACGCGCGACGGGCCGTCCTCTTCTTCCAGCAAAAAGTCGGTACGCAGGTGCAGGTCGCCATTTTCGGCTTCGTAGTAGCGCGCCGACGCTTCGATGTCCTGGACTTCGTCTTCGCCCGGGAGGATCACGTTGTACTTGGCCTTGACCCAGACGCGCTCTTCCTCGCTCGGGTCGGTCAGGTCGACCCAGACCGGCGCCACGCTCTCGAGTTCCTCACGGGATTCGATCGTGACCTGGTTCAGGCGGCCGTTCTGTAGGACGAATACATTGATCATGCGCTGGGTCTCGCTATTCTTGGCCGGTCGACAAAAGTAGCGCAAGTGTAACCGTTTGCCCGCTGTGGAGCCAACTCCGGCGCCACAAACGCGCGTTTACGGCCGCTCGTCGGCACGCGGCACGTCGGCGGACGGGATCCGGCGCTGGATCGTGCTGGTGCGGCGCTCCAGATAGCGGGTCGAGCGGTTCTTGTCGTAGAAGCGCGGATTGGGCAGCATCACGGCCAGGCGCGCGGCTTGCGCCGTGCTCAGCTTGGCGGCGGACGTCTTGAAGTAATAGCGCGCCGCCGCTTCGGCGCCGAACACGCCACGGCCGAACTCGGCCACGTTCAGGTAAATTTCCAGGATGCGCTGCTTGCTCATCACGGTCTCGAGCATCAAGGCGATGATCGTTTCCTGCCCCTTGCGCAGATAGCTGCGCGAGCCGGACAGGAACAGGTTCTTGGCCAGTTGCTGCGTGATGGTCGAGCCGCCGCCGGCCAGCTTGCCACGGCGTTCATTGCGCTCGTAGGCCCGCTCGATCGCTTTGATGTCCACGCCATAGTGCTCGTTGAAATTGGCGTCTTCGGAGGCCACCACTGCCCGCTTCAGATTGTACGAAATCCGCTCGTACGGCACCCATTCGTGCTTGAGCGTGGCGTCGGGATTGGTTTCGCGCAGCACCGACAATTGCGCGCGCATGAAGCTCGTCGAGCCTGGGTCGACCTGCGAATACCAGTACACCATCAGGAAGAAATACAGCTGGACCAGCAGCACGATCAGCAGCGGCCCCAGAAAGAGCCACTTGATCCAGCGCCGCTTGGCTGGTCCCTTCGCTGCGCCCTTGTTACGCGATGTAGCCACGGGTTACCCCTGTTATTGTGATTGACGCATCGATGCCAGCACGTGCGCCGTGCCCGGCCGCTTGCCCCGCCACAGCGCGAACGCTTCGGCGGCCTGCTCCACCAGCATGCCCAGGCCGTCGCGCACGGCGGCGCCGTGGCCGGCAGCAAAGTCCATGAACACAGTAGGCTTGTTTCCGTACATCATATCCAACGCGAGCGTGTCCGGACCGAATACCGTCGCCGGCACCGGCGGCACGGCTGCGTCCAAGCTGGCCGACGTCGCATTGATGATCACGTCGAACGGGCCGTCGACATCGGCGAAGCTGCTGACCGCGAGGCGCGCCGCATGGTCGGCAAATTCGGCCACCAGCGCCTCGGCGGTGGCCAGCGTGCGGTTGGCAATGACGATCTGGCGTGGGCCGGCGTCCAGCAACGGCAGCAGCGCGCCACGGGCGGCGCCACCGGCGCCCAGCAGCAGCACGCGCTTACCATCCAGCGACACGCCCGCATTGCGCACGATGTCAGCCACCAGGCCCACGCCGTCCGTGTTGTCGCCGACGATCTCGCCGCCATCGAACACCAGCGTATTGACGGCGCCGGCCGCCTGCGCGCGCGGGGTCAACCGCGTGGCCAGCCGCGCTGCTTCGAGCTTGAATGGCACGGTGACGTTGGCGCCCTTGTAGCCTTCCTCGACCAGGCGCGCCACCGTGGCGGTAAAGCCATCGACGGGCGCCAGGCATTGTTCATACTGAAGATCCTCGCCCAGCTCTGCGGCATATTGCGCGTGGATCCGGGGCGACTTACTGTGGGCAATCGGGTTGCCGATGACGCAGTAACGGTCGATCATGGCGATGCATTCCCCAGCGTTGCGCGCAGGCTGTCTTCGCGGGTGAACTGGAAGCGCGTAAAGACTTCCCACAAATCGTCCTTGCCCTTGGTGCGCATGTTGGCCGGGAACGCGCCGTACGGCGCCGAGCGGCGCACGATGTCCAGCGCCGCCTTGTCGAGCGCAGGATTGCCCGAGCTGCGCTCGACCTTCGGGCCGCCATCCTTCAGGTACAGCGTGCCATCCTGGTACACGGGGATGTACACCACCAGCTCGCCATACAGCTTCTTGCCGGCCTGCTGCGGAAAGTTCAGCGTGCCGACTTCCTCGATCCGCTTCTGCATCGCCTTGTAGTACAGCGCATATCCGGCCTCGCGCGTGCTCGGCGTGATCTTCGTGCGTTTCGGACGGCGATTTTCTTCTTCGATCCGCTCGAAGATTTCGGCGGCGCTGCGCGAGATGGCGCGCGACGTGTCGAGGTTGTCCTCGCCCGTGCGCGACGGGTCCGGCTTTTCCCGTTCGGTGACAGGTGGCGCGGTGAAGCTCGACGTGCGGGCGCGCGTGACGACGTTCTGCTGAATTTGCTCGAGCGCAGCGATGCGGCGCTGCAGGGCCTTGATGCTGTCGCCGTCCTCGACCTTGCGCAGGTCGGGCAGCGGCGACTTGGCGCGGCCGGCTTCTGCGGTACCACCACCATCCAGATTGGCCTGGGCCAGTGCATCGGCCTTGGCCGGTGCCCGGTCGTGCTTGGCGTTGACCAGGATGACCTCAAGGCCCGGGTCAGCCGGCGTCTGGCGGAACGTTTCAGGCGCAGCAAAGCGCACCGCCAGCAGCGCCGCGTGGGCTGCCACCGATACGGCCAGGGCAATGATCAAGGGACGGTTATGTAGGAGAGACTTCACGCGCTGCGGGTGAGAATTGAATCGGAGAATTGATTCATTCTAACCTGAGGCGAACCCATAGGGGGAGGTGGAATTGGCGTGCGGGATAACGTGGTGCGTTCGACAATATCAGTCGGATAACAGGCATTGTCAGGCAGTTACGCATGGCAGTGACTGACTGCCATGCGTGACACGCGATCAAGGCGCAGGTTGCGCAGTCTCGCCCGCGTCGCCCGTGTCCACCACGGCAACCGCGCCTTCGGCTTCCACCGCTTCGGCCGCTGCCGCCTCGCCAGTGTCGGCGCCGGCGTCGGTGTCCTCTTCATCCCCGATGGCCGCATCCGGCGTCGTGCTCGCCACTTCCAGCAAACGCGCCTCGAGATTCAGTTCGATCTCGTCCCAACGCACGATGTCGAGCTTGACCTGCGCGCCGCGCGCCACCTGCGACATGCCCGGCAGGCGCACCACCAGCGGCACGTCGGTCAAGCGCACGAGTTCGTCCTTGAGCACGACGGCGTCGACCATCTTGACGCCCTCCTGCCCCAGCCAGCGCAGGCACCAGTAGCGCTCCATGTTCTGCTGGAACTCGTTGTAGGCCGCGTACGCCGCGTCGAAACTCGACACGATCGAGAACAGCGTCGCATCGCGGTGCTTGAACGGCGCGACGAGTGGCGCGGTGACGCCGTTTTCGGCCGCCGCGATGATCTGCCACTGGTTGACCAGGTCGGTGTAACGGCGCAACGGTGACGTGCTCCATGCGTACTGGTCCACGCCCAGGCCCTGGTGCGGCGCGGCGTGCGTGACCATGCGCACCTGCATCTTGGCGGCCCAGCCGCCGGCGCCCGGCCCTTGCGAGCGGTAGATGCCCGGCACGCCCGAGTCGTGCAGCAGCTTGCCCCACGTGCTGTTGGCAAAGATCATCAGCTCGGCGACGATCTTGTCCAGCGGCGCGCCGCGCTTGCGGCGCACGATCGACACCACGTCGTCCTCGACATAGAAATTGAAGTCCATGCGATTGGCCTGCTCGGGCTTGAGGCCAAAGGCTTCGCGCTTTGCCATGCGGCCGGCTTCCAGCTGCAAGGCCCACTGCCACAACTGGCCGAGTTCTTCCTTGTGCGGATACTCGCCCTCGCCGCTCTGGAGGGTTTCCTCATTCACCAGGTCATCCAGGTCGTTATGACGCAGATTGCTCTTGATCGGCACCAGCTCGGCGCGCGTCGTCGTCGAGATGACGCTCCAGTCTTCGGGATTGAGCACGGCGTACAACGACAGCGCCGGGCAATCGTTGCCCTCAGCCAGCGTGAACGCATTGACCACCTCGTCCGGCAGCATCGTGATCTTGTCGCCCGGCATGTACACGGTCGACATGCGCGCGCGGGCGATCTTGTCGATCGCGTCGTCCGGACGCACGGCCAGGCCTGGCGCCGCGATGTGGATACCCACGCGCACGGTGCCATCGTCCAGTTTGACGACGGAGAATGCATCGTCGATCTCGGTGGTGGTCACGTCGTCGATCGAGAATGCAGCGACGTCGGCGCGCGGCAGGTCGGTCGGCGCTTTCGGCACGTCCACCGGCGCAAAGCCGGCGCCGCGCGGGAAGTTCTCGAACAGGAAGCGGCCCATGTGCAGGTCTTTGGGCGAGGCCAGGCCGCCGACGTCCAGCATCAGGCGCGCCGCATTTACCTTCAAATCATCAGCCGCGGCCTCGAACGCCTTGTACTCAATCGTGTTCTTGTCCGGCTTGAACAGCAGCTGGTGCACGAGCGGCTGCATCGATTCGGGCAGCTTGCCGGCTTTCAGTTCGTCGACATAGCCGGCCTGGATGATGGCCTGCTGTTTTTTCTTTTCGATACCGGCCAGCGCGGCCTTGAGCGAGGCTTCCGGCGCCGCCTTGTAGCGGCCACGGCCCTTCTTGTAGAAGTAGACCGGCGAGCCGTGCAGCGTCAGCACGAGGCCGGCTGCTTCGTGCGGCAGCGGCGCGTGGCCGAAGTATTCGGCGCCCAGCTCGGCAAAGCCGAATTCTTCTTCGCCCGCGACTTCCCACAGGAACTCGAGGTCGACGTCGGCCGCCACGGCCCTGGCCGCGTCCATCAGCTCTTGCGGGCCGGGCTTTTCAAATTGCAGCAGCACGTCGCGCGTCTTGACCTTGGTGCGCTTGCCGCTGGCCAGTTCGACCTGGTATGCCTCGCCGGCTTGCGACAGGATGGCGCCGACCTTGAAGTCGCCCGATTCCTCAAAAAATACATTCATGATTATTCTGTGTTGTTCGTGGTTGCGCCCGCTCCCAGGCTGAGCACCGCCGGCAAGAATACCTCGGTGACCAGGAGCAGGCCTTGACGGCGGCGATAGACGCAGCGCCGCGCATGGTAAATCGGCTGTTGGACGCCTGCGCCGCCAATGGCCGCGTGCGCACGGCGCACGAGCGGATGGTCGGCGCCCAGGCGCGCAAATTCAAGTGATCCGCGCCGCACGAGCGGATCGTAAAACAGGGTTGAGCCAAGCGAACGTTCGCCCAGCGCCGAAAACAGCGGCCAGTCGCTCGCGTCGGCATCGGGGGGCACGACCGTGTGGGCAAAGACCACCGGCGTGCCGTCGCAGACGAGCAGCACTTCGCGTTCCCATACCCGTTGTGGCCGCACCAGGCCGATCGCCGCCGCTTCGTCGGCCAGGCACACGGCGCCGTGCTGGTGCAGGCGGCGCACGCGAAACGCGTCGCTGCTGGCGACCAGGCGCGCGGTCAGCGAGCCGGGCGTGACGAGCCAGTCGTGCATTGGTGGAGAAGCACGCACGGCGCGCGCGTGCGGCTGCCAGGCGGCCAGGCGCAGCGAACGGTTCCTCACCGCGTTCCGTCCCCGACTGCATCCATACCGCAGAACGCCAGCACGTCGTCGACATACATCGGAAACTCCGACACCGCATGGTCGCTGCCGTAGATCACGTGCTGGCGCGCGCCGGCGTAGTGGGCCACCATGTCGCGGTAGTCGAGCACTTCGTCGCCCGTGGCGGCCAGCAAAAAATAGCGCTGGGGCTGCGTGACGGCGTCGACGCGCAGCGCCTTGAGTTCATCGATGTACTCGGGGCGAAACTCGAACGGCTCGTCCGAATGCCAGTTGGTCGTCACGCCCACGTGGTGTTCGAGGTTGCGGGTCGGGTCGACCGACGGGTTGATGACGACGGCCGGCACGCCCAGGCGCTCGGCCAGCGCGCACGCATAGAAGCCGCCAAGCGACGAGCCGACAATCGCGAGATTGCCCGGTGCGTGCTGCGCAGCCAGCTCCAGCGCCAGCGCGAACGCGGCCTTTGGCGACGCCGGCAACTGCGGGCAGATCAGGCGGTCGAGCAGGCCGCGCTCTTCGAGCGCTGCCTGCATGACCTGCGCCTTCATCGATTTGGGCGACGAGCGAAAGCCGTGCAAATACAGAAGGTACGGTGGCAAATGCGGCGCCGACGTCATGGGGCCAGCGCGTCCAGCAGTTTCTGGTGCACGCCGCCGAAGCCGCCGTTGCTCATCACCAGGATATGGTCGCCCGGCTGCGCCTGCTGCACGATGGCCTGCACCATATAGTCGATCTGGTCGAAGCTGTGCGCGATCGCGCCCATCGGCTTGAACGCATCGGCCAGCGACCAGCCCAGCGCCTGCTGGCTGCCGAAGCCGAACACCAGATCGGCATCCTTCAGGCTGCCCGGCAGCGCATCCTTCATCGCGCCCAGCTTCATGGTGTTCGAGCGCGGCTCGAGCACGGCCAGGATGCGGCCGCCGCCCAGCGCGCCCAGCTTCTGGCGCAGGCCGCCGACCGTGGTGGCAATCGCCGTTGGGTGGTGCGCGAAGTCGTCGTACACGGTGATGTTATTGACCACGCCGCGCACTTCCATGCGGCGCTTGACGTTCTCGAAGCGGGCCAGCGATTCGATGGCCTGCGCGACCGGCACGCCGACGTGGCGCGCGGCGGCAATCGCGGCCAGCGCGTTCGAACGGTTGTGCTTACCGGTCAGGTCCCAGTGCACGGTGCCTTGCGGCGCGCCCTTGAAGATGACGTCGAAGCTGGCGCCGCCCGGATGCTCGACCATCGTCCAGTCGACGCCATCGGCGCCGCCAAAGCTTTCCTTGTCGCTCCAGCAACCGCGCTTCAGTACGCGTCCAATCGAGGCTTCGTCGCCATTGACGACCAGGCGGCCCACGCCCGGCACGGTGCGCACCAGATGGTGGAACTGGGTTTCGATGGCGCCGATGTCCGGGAAGATGTCGGCGTGGTCGTATTCCAGGTTGTTCAGCACGGCTGTCTTGGCGTGGTAGTGCACGAACTTGCTGCGCTTGTCGAAGAACGCCGTGTCGTATTCATCGGCTTCGATGACGAAGAAGTTCGATGGCTTGTCGCCATGCAGGCGCGCCGAGACGCCGAAGTTCATCGGCACGCCGCCGATCAGGAAGCCCGGCGCATAGCCGGCATCTTCCAGGATCCAGGCCAGCATCGACGTCGTGGTGGTCTTGCCGTGCGTGCCGGCCACGGCCAGCACCCATTTTTCGCGCAGGATATGCTCGCCAATCCACTGCGGCCCGGACATATAAGGCAGACCGCGGTTCAGAATTTCCTCGATCAGCGGATTTCCGCGCGTCATCACATTACCGATCACATACAGATCGGGATTCAGCGACACCTGCTCCGGGCCATAACCCTGAATCAGCTCGATTCCTTGCGCCTGCAACTGCGTGCTCATCGGCGGATAGACGTTGGCGTCGCAACCGGTCACGCGATGACCGGCTTCCTTGGCCAGGACTGCCAGGCCACCCATGAAGGTGCCGCAAATGCCGAGAATATGAATGTGCATGGGAAGGTGCGCAGGTGCGATGTAAATGGACGAAACCGGGATTCTACCCGAGGCGCTGCCAAATTAAGGTTCAGAGTATGATCTCGATCATGATGCCGAACTTGAACAACGATCTTATTCAATTGCGCGCAGAGATCGCCCTTGTGGCTGCGCGCATGGTTGCCCAGGATGGCGCCGACATCGATACCGCGCGCCGCAAGGCGGCCCGCCAGGTGCTCGGCGTGAACCAGCCTGTTCCCAATATAATGCCCGACGACATCCAGGTCGAAGACGAAGTGCGCAAGTACCTGGCGCTGTTCGGCGGTCCGGACCACAGCGAACGCCTCGCGCAATTGCGCACCACGGCGCTGCAGGTGATGGAGGCGCTGGCCGACTTCAATCCGTACATCACCGGCCCGGTGCTGCAAGGCACGGCCGGTGAGCACGACGACATCCATCTGCAATTGTTCGCCGACAGCGCGAAAGAAGTGCAGATCTATCTGCTGAATCGCAATGTTAATATCGAGATCTCGGAAACCCCGCATTTCAAAGGGGGGCGCCATGCGCCTGTCGAGACCGTCAGTTTCCCGTGGATGAAGGAAACTGTGCATGCGCAATTGTTTGAATACCAAGACCTGCGCGGCGCGCTCAAGCCGCGCGCAGATGGCCGTCCGCAGCGTCTCGACGCTGCCGGCCTGCGCGCGCTGATCGCTGCCGACTCAACACTGGAACAGAACGAATGAACAAGAAACATCTGGCCACCTATGTGGCAGTGGCCGCGCTGTTCGGCGTGATGGGCGCCGTCGTCGCGCTCTATAAAAAGGCGCCGGCACCGGCCTCCCCCCAGATCAGTACGACTGCCGGCGCCGGTGCGGTGACCAATGCCGTCACCAACCTGTATGCGCAGTCACTCAACAACCTGGCGGGCGAACCGCAGCCGCTGGCCCAGTGGAAGGGCAAGCCCCTCGTGGTGAATTTCTGGGCAACCTGGTGCGGCCCGTGCGTGCAGGAAATGCCGGAGCTGTCGCACCTGGCAGGCGAAGACAAGGGCAAGCATTTCAATGTGATCGGGATCGGCATCGATTCGCCGACGAACATGAGCGAATTCGCTGCCAAGCACCAGATCGCCTATCCACTCTACGTGGCCGGCATGGGCGGGACCGAGCTGTCGAAGGAATTGGGCAACACGATGGGCGGCTTGCCGTACACTGTACTGATCGGCGCCGATGGACAGGTACTCAAGACGTATATTGGCAAGCTCAAGTTCGACGAATTACGCGCTGACCTGGCAAAATTGAACGGTTGATTGTGCGTTTAACGAACGATCGTACGATTTGCAATTGCGGCCAATTTCGGCTAATCACCAGCAATTTTACCGCTTGCCAACAGCCGAGCTAGGCGGCACAATGCCTGACTTTCGGGCTACCAGACTCTCATTATGGCGAAAAAGCTACTGCTTCTCAACGGCCCCAACCTCAATTTATTGGGGACGCGCGAGCCTGCAGTCTACGGCACGACGACCTTGGCCGACATCGAGAACGCAGCAGTTGAACAAGCCACGAACGCCGGCGCAGCACTGGAGCATTTCCAGAGCAACCATGAGGGCGCCCTGATCGATCGCATCCACGCCGCACGTAATGAAAGCGTGGATTTTATCGTGATCAATCCTGGTGGCTTGACCCATACCAGCGTAGCACTGCGCGATGCGTTCGCGTCGGTGGCCATTCCATTCGTCGAGGTGCACGTGTCGAACGTGCATGCCCGCGAATCGTTCCGCCAGCATTCCTACCTCTCCGGCATCGCGCGCGGCGTGATCTGCGGACTGGGGGCGCACGGATACAGGTTTGCCATCGACTTCGCACTTAAATAGCGTTAATCTACGTCAACTTCATGTATCAGCGGCCGTGCGGCGTGTTTGACGCGCCGGCCTGCTCTCTAAAACGAATAATTCCAAGGGGTTTCACATGGATCTACGAAAACTCAAGACCTTGATCGACCTGGTCGCTGAATCGGACATCGCCGAACTCGAAGTGACTGAAGGCGAAAGCAAGGTCCGCATCGTCAAGTCGTCCGCTGTTGGCCAAGGCCAGATGATGATGATGCCGCAACAAGGCGTGCAACAATTCGCGGCGCCAGCCCCGGCTGCCGCGCCTGTCGCTGCAGCGCCGGTCGTGGCCGCCGAGCCAACCGGCCACGTCGTCAAGTCGCCGATGGTGGGTACCTTCTACCGTTCGTCCGCACCGGGCGCTGCCGCGTTTGTCGAAGTAGGCGCGAACATCAAGGAAGGCGAAACGCTGTGCATCATCGAAGCGATGAAGCTCCTGAACGAAATCGACGCCGATGTCTCGGGCGTTGTCACCAAGATCCTCGTGGAAAACGGCCAGCCGGTCGAATTCGGCCAGCCGCTGTTCGTGATTGGCTAAAGCCTCAAGCTGTGCGGCAGTCCTGCCACCAGCTCACCCATGACGTGTCCGGCGCCGCTTGTCTTTCAGCTGCGCCGGTTTTCACTGAACCACCGGACCAACCATGTTTGAAAAAATCCTCATCGCCAACCGTGGTGAAATCGCGCTGCGTATCCAGCGCGCCTGCCGCGAGCTGGGCATCAAGACGGTCGTCGTGCACTCCGAGGCCGACAAGGACGCCAAGTACGTGAAGCTGGCGGACGAGTCGGTCTGCATCGGCCCGGCACAATCGAGCCTCAGCTATCTGAACATGCCCGCGATCATCAGCGCGGCCGAAGTGACCGACGCCGAAGCGATCCACCCGGGCTACGGCTTCCTGTCCGAAAACGCCGACTTCGCCGAGCGCGTCGAGAAATCGGGCTTCGTCTTCATCGGCCCCCGTTCCGAATCGATCCGCCTGATGGGCGACAAGGTCTCGGCCAAGCAGGCCATGATCCGCGCCGGCGTGCCGTGCGTGCCAGGCTCGGACGGCGCCCTGCCGGACGACCCGAAAGAAATCGTGCAGACGGCGCGCCGCGTTGGCTACCCGGTCATCATCAAGGCTGCCGGCGGCGGCGGCGGACGTGGCATGCGCGTGGTGCACACCGAAGCGGCCCTGATCAACGCCGTGGCGATGACCAAGGCCGAAGCCGGCGCCGCATTCGGCAATCCGGAAGTCTATATGGAGAAGTATCTGGAAAATCCGCGTCACGTGGAAATCCAGATCCTGGCCGACGAACACAAAAACGCCGTCTGGCTTGGCGAGCGCGATTGCTCGATGCAGCGCCGCCACCAGAAGGTTATCGAAGAAGCGCCGGCGCCGGGCATCCCGCGCAAGCTGATCGAAAAGATCGGTGACCGCTGCGCCGAAGCCTGCCGCAAGATCGGCTACCGCGGCGCCGGCACCTTCGAATTCCTGTACGAGAATGGCGAGTTCTATTTCATCGAAATGAACACGCGTATCCAGGTCGAGCATCCGGTCACCGAGATGATCACCGGGATCGACATCGTCCAGGAACAGATCCGCATCGCCTGCGGCGAAAAGCTGCGCTTCCGCCAGCGCGACATCATGCTGTCGGGCCACTCGATCGAGTGCCGCATCAATGCCGAAGACCCGTTCAAGTTCACGCCGTCGCCGGGCCGCATCACCAGCTGGCATCCGCCGGGTGGTCCTGGCATCCGCGTCGACTCGCACTCGTACGCCGGCTACTACGTGCCGCCGCACTACGACTCGATGATCGGCAAGGTCATTGCGTATGGCGCCACGCGCGAGCAGGCGATTCGCCGCATGCAGATCGCGCTGTCCGAAATGGTGGTCGAGGGTATCCTGACCAATATTCCGCTGCACCGCGAACTGATGGTCGACGCCCGCTTCATCGAAGGCGGCACCAACATCCACTACCTGGAGCAGAAACTGGCTGCCAAGCCCGACCTGCCGAAGGAAACGGCCCTGTCGGCCAAATCGGAAGTCAAGGTGAACGAATGAGCTGGACTGAAGTCGTCATCGAACTGGCGCGCGAACACGCCGAAGCGCTGTCGGACGCCCTGATGGAAGCCGGCGCGCTGTCGGTGTCGGTGGAAGACGCCGACGAAGGCACCGAAGACGAAAAGCCGCTGTTCGGCGAGCCGGGCATGGAGCCGACCGAAGCGGCGTGGGACCACAGCCGCGTCGTCGCGCTGACCGATGCGGATGCCGACCAGCTGGCGATCGTCACCGAGGCCGCGCATGCGATCAACCTGCCCGTCGTGCCGGCGTTCACCACCCGCAAGGTGGAAGACGCCGACTGGGTGCGCCTGACGCAATCGCAGTTCGAGCCGATCCACATCGGTACCAATATCTGGGTCGTGCCGAGCTGGCACGTGGCGCCGGATCCGAACGGCCTGATCCTCGAGCTGGACCCGGGCCTGGCCTTTGGCACCGGCAGCCATCCGACGACGCGCCTGTGCATGGAGTGGCTCGAAGCCCATCCTGCGCCGGATAAATCGGTGCTGGACTACGGCTGCGGCTCGGGCATCCTGGCGATGGTGGCCAAGAAGCTGGGCGCGCAGGACGTGGCCGGCGTCGACATCGATCCGCAGGCGATCGAATCGGCCCGCGCCAACGCCGAGCGCAACAGCGTCGCCATCGACTTCTACCTGCCTGACACGTTTGCCGCTTCCGGCAATGCGCGCCATGCGAGCGGCAAGTTCGACATCGTCGTGGCCAACATCCTGTCAAGCCCATTGAAGCTGATGGCGCCGATGCTGGCTGGCCGCGTGGCCGATGGCGGCTCGCTCGTGCTGTCGGGCGTGCTGGCACGCCAGGCGGATGAAGTGGCTGCGGCCTACGCGCCCTTCATCAAGCTGGGCGTCTGGGCCGAGCAGGATGGCTGGGTTGCCCTGCACGGCACGCTGGGCCAGGACACACCGCCGGCGCGCACTGCTACAGCCGGCTAAAGGCATGGCGCTCGCCACACAATGCCCCCACTGCGGCACGCAGTTCCGCGTCGCCGCGGACCAGCTCAAGCTGCGTGGGGGCATCGTGCGTTGTGGCGCATGCCAGCAGATTTTTGACGGGAACAGCGCGCTGGTGGATCTGGCGGCTGGGCCTGCACCGGTCGTTGCGGCCCCTGCCGACGCGCCGGCCGACGTTGATGTCCCTGTTTTCTCCCCTGCACCCGTCGACGAGACGCCGGTCGAGACGCCGGTTGAGACACTTGCGCCGGTGAGCGAGCCGGTCGCGCCGCAGGAACCAGAACCGGCGCCGACGCCGGCATCGACGCCCGAACCGGACACGCTCACCGCCCCAGAACCAAGCCGCGAACACACGGCAGACTCGATCGGCCCGCCGACCCTGCTGCTGCGCGAATCGTCAGGCGGCTCGCCGCCGATCGCCTCAAGCGTGCCTGCCTCGCCGCGCAACCGCGCCGCCGAAGCACGCGCGCGCCGCGTCAAGGCCGCACCGCCGCACATCGACGAGGCGCCCAAACCACCGCCACCACCGCCAAAGCCGAAGCCGGACATTGATGAACCCGAGTTCGTGCGCAGCACGCGCCAGCGCGAAGCCTCCAGCAAGACGACGCGCATCGCGCTGGCCGTCGGCAGCGTGCTGCTGCTGATCGCGCTGGTCGTGCAGGCGGCCGCGAGCTTTCGCGACGTGCTGGCGGCGCGCCATCCGGGGCTGCGTCCGGCGCTGGTCTCGACCTGCGCCTTGTTCGGCTGCAGCGTCAACCTGCCGGCGCGGCCCGAGCAACTGGTGATCGAGACCGGTGAACTCATCACGCTGGGTGGCAACGCCTACACCTTCAGCACCGTGCTGCGCAACCAGGGCGACATGGCGCTGGCCTGGCCCAGCCTCGAACTGACGCTGAACGACCTTGACGACAAGCCGCTGGTGCGCCGCGTGTTCGCCCCGCGCGATTACGCAGGCGCCGCCGCTGCCGCGCCCACCGGGTTTGCCGCACGCGGCGAGCAGCAGGTGCGCATCCATTTCAGGCTGGAGGGCGCAGAGCCGTCCGGCTACCACATCGCAGTGTTCTATCCATGAAAGCCTCACCATGACCAAAACCGCCCTCATCTGCGGCTCGCTCGCGTTCGACAAAATCATGCAGTACCACGGCCGCTTCGGCGACACGCTGCTGGCCGACCAGCTGCACCGCGTGAACGTGTCGTTCCTGGTGCCGACACTGCGCACCGAATACGGCGGCTGCGCGGCCAATATCGCGTACAACCTCAAGCAGCTGGGTGGCGAGCCGTTGATGATGGGCACGCTGGGCCAGGACGGCGGCGACTACCTCAAGCGCATGCAGGAACAAGGGCTCGAGACGCGCGGCATCCGCACGATCCCCGAGGCCTATACCGCGCAGTGCTTCGTGACGGCCGACCAGGACAACAACCAGATCAACGCCTTCCACCCGGGCGCGATGGAATACTCGAACCAGAACAACGTGGCCGACCAGGGCGCGATCCGCGTGGCGATCATCTCGCCCGACGGCCGCGACGGCATGATCAAGCACGCGCGCGACTGCGCTGCGCAGAAGGTGCCATTCATGTTCGATCCGGGCCAGCAACTGCCGATGTTCTCGGGCGAAGAGCTGATCACCTTCATCGACCAGGCCAGCTACCTGGCGTGCAATGACTACGAATTCGAGATGGTCATGGACCGCACGGGCCTGAGCCAGGCCGACATCGCGGCGCGCCTGGAGGCATTGATCATCACCCGCGGCGAAGCCGGTTCGGACATCTACGCGAAGGGCGAACATTTCCCGATTCCAGCCGTGACGGCCACCAACGTGGTCGACCCGACCGGCTGCGGCGATGCCTACCGCGCAGGCCTGCTGTTCGGCATCACCAGTGACCTGGACTGGGCCACGAGCGGGCGCATCGCCAGCCTGCTGGGCGCGATCAAGATCGCCTCGGCCGGTGGCCAGAACCACCACTTCACGCCGCAGGAATTCGACGCGCAGTTCGAGCAGGCGTTCGGCAGCAAGTTCCGCTAAGCCGAAGGCGCCGCTGGCGCCGCCCGGGACATAAAAAAAGGCCTCTGCATGCAGAGGCCTTTTTTACGATCGGCGATTCAAACGTAGCCGAACACCTGCCGCAGCACGAACAGCAGGATCTGGATCAGCACGAGCGCCACCAGCACCGACAGATCCATCCCGCCGATCGGCTTGACGACACGCCGGATCGGACGCAGCAACGGCTGATTGAGCGCGTGCACGAACGGCGCCAGCGGCGCGTTCGGATTAACCCAGCTGAAGATCGCTTCGATGATCAACAGCGCCATGAAGCCGTACAGGATCCAGGTCAGGAAGCGGTGCAGCGCGTACAGCAGCATCGTCTCGCCGCTGGCACCGGCCAGCAGCAGCACCGTGCTGGCCACCAGGACCACCAGGAAGGCGCCGATGAAGCTTGCCCAGTCGTAGCCGCGGGTGCCGGGCACCACGCGCCGCAGCGGCATCACCAGCCAGTCGGTGATGGTGTGGACGAACTGGCGAATCTGGTCGGGAAGACGCACGCGGATGGCATTCGTCCAGAAGCGCAGCAACAGCACCCCACCCAGCAGGCCTGCAACGATATCGACGATAAACTGAAGAATGGACAGCACGGACTCTCCTCAAAAAAAAACCGCTGTGCGAAGGATCACACAGCGGCATTGTGCCTGAAGCGCGCCCTGCTTGCCATGCTGCACGAGGTGCATGGCAAGCAGGGCGACGTTGGCGATTACGGACGGCTGCTGGTCGGGAACGGCCAGGCGGTTGGCGCGATCACGCTTTTTGCTGGCGTGGTCGCAGCTGCTGCCGGTGCGGCGGCAGGCGTGTCGCCCGCTTTCGCGTCAGCCGCTGCCGGCTTGGTGGCTGCCTTCTTGGCGGCTGGTTTTTTCGCTTCCGGCTTGGCGTCGGTTTTCACGTCGGCTTTCGGGTCGGCTTTGGTGTCGGCTTTCGCATCCACTTTGACGTCCGGCGTGGTGTCGACTTTGACATCGGCCTTGGTGTCCGGCTTTGCGGCAGCTGGCTTGGTAGCGGCTGGCTTGGCTGCGACGGTCTTGGTTGCGGCGGCCTTGGTGACTGCTGGCTTGGCAACAACCGTTTTGGTAGCAGCAGTCTTGGCAGCAGCGGTCTTGACAGCAGCGGTCGTGGTCACAGCAGCCTTGGTCACGGCTGGCGTGGCTTTTTTCACGGCCGGTTTGGCCGCAGCGCTGGTCACGGTTGCTTTTTTCGCAACCGTCTTGGTCGCCGTCGTCTTACTGGCCACTGGCTTGGCGGCGGCTTTGGTCACGGTCGCTTTTTGCGCCGCAGGTTTTGCCGTGGCTTTGGTCGTGGCGGCTTTTTTGGTCACCGGTTTGGCGGCGGTTTTGCTGGTGCTCGCTTTTTTAAAGACCGGCTTGGCTGCTGCTTTGGTGGTGGTTTTCTTTACTGCCGTTTTGCTTGCTGGCTTGGCCGCTGATTTGGCGGTCGATTTAACCGGCGATTTAGCAGTCGACTTGGTGGTCGATTTAGCCGTCGACTTGGTCGTGGCCTTGGCCGTCGTTTTCTTGGCTGCAGGTTTGGCCGCTGGCTTGGCTGCGGCTTTCTTTGCTGCTGGCTTGGCCGCTGGTTTGGCTGCAGCTTTCTTTGCTGCCGGCTTGGCGGCTGGCTTGGCTGCCGCTTTCTTCGCTGCTGGCTTGGCCGCTGGTTTGGCTGCTGCCTTCTTTGCTGCTGGCTTGGCGGCCGTCTTGGTGACTGACTTGGTCGCCGATTTAGTCGCTGACTTGGTTGCCGAGTTAGTTGCCGACTTGGTGGCTGACTTGGTGGCCGTCTTGGTTGCCGGCTTTGCTGTCGATTTTGCAGCAGTTTTCTTTACCGTCGGCTTGGCTGCAGTTTTAGCGGCGGTTTTCTTTACCGTCGTCTTGGCTGCAGTTTTAGGCGCGGCTTTCTTTACTGCTGGCTTTGCTGCAGTCTTGGCGGTTGATTTAACCGTTGCCTTGGCGGCAGTCGTTTTGGTGGCCGTGGTTTTGGTCGCGGCAGTTTTGGTTGCAGTGGTTTTCTTTGCAACAGGTTTTGCCGTGGTTTTTGCCGCTGGCTTGCTCACTGCCCGGGTTGCCGGCTTGGCTGCTGCCTTGGCAGTGGTCTTGGCCGTGGTGGTGGTCGCGGCTTTTTTCGCGACTGGTTTCTCTGCTGCAGCCTTTGCGGTCGACTTCGTCGAGGACGAAGGCGCGCTCTTCACTGCTGCCTTTACAACTGTTTTTTTAGCGGTTGCCATTTTAATTCTCCTTCATCTGCGATGAGAAATACGCTCAGGGTTTAAAACCCGCCAGGTCGTTGTTGACCGGCGAGTTATTCATCGGCGCAAACCATAGTTCGATATGCGCCAATGAATCCGGCACCGGCTGAACTGCTGCAACTCCTCACAGTTGCAGCGCTTCAGCCAACGTCGACAGGTTACTGTTCCAGCGTCGTCACATCGCTACCCTTGCGGGTGCGAAAAGAAAAAGAAGCCTTGCCTGAGCAATTGGTCAGGCAAGGCGGCTTGTTCTTTTCGCTTCGCGTCCGTGCATACTGTTTGGTTCAGCGCCCTATTATTCGATCGATTTGCCCGATGCCCGCGACAATATCACATCTTCTCGATTTGACAAATTCAATCGCGTAAAGTACGTGGATTCTTTGTGTGCGCGCAACCGTGAATCGGAAACAAGTCGCGCTTCACGATCAAGCAAATAAGCAAGCGCGCCTGAATTGACGGGGATTCTGCAAATGACCCTTGATTAACGCGCGCGTTTCAACCCGGCGTTGAATCGACTCAGAAATCGAACGGTCGGAACCAATAGATACTGTCGCTGACGCTGCCGCGTTCGGCAATATAGCCGGCCGGGTTCGGCAATTGACGAATACCGAATGGAACCAATCGTTCAGTTGTCGCGCCAGGCCGTCCAGAGCAGGGCACGCCGCGTGTGCGCTTCCGGTCAGCGCCCCGGCGCCACGCGCCACAACGTGCCGCCGGCATCGTCGACCACCAGCAGCGCGCCATCGCGTGCAACTTCGACTGCCGCCGGCCGGCCCCACACATCGCGGTCGCTGACCACCATGCCGCTCATGAAGTCCTGGTACTGCCCGGTGGGCACCCCGTTCTTCATGAACACGCGCACGACCTTGTAGCCGGTGCGCACGCCCCGGTTCCACGAGCCGTGCAGCGCCACGAACACATCGCCCTCGTACTCTTTCGGGAACGCGCTCGTCGCGCCCTTCGGCGCATGGTACGCCACCATGCCCAGCGGCGCCGAGTGCGCCTGCAGCAGCACGTCGGGCGTGATCGTCTTGCCCTTCAGGTCGGGCCGGTGCCCCGCCAGGCGCGGGTCTTCGTTGTCGCCGATGTAGTACCACGGCCAGCCATAGAAGCCGCCCTGCTTCACGCGCGTGAGGTAGTCCGGCGGCAGGTTGTCGCCCAGCGCATCGCGCTCGTTCACATTGCACATGACGTCGCCCGTGGCCGGCAGCACCAGCAAGCCCACGCAGTTGCGCAGACCGGTCGCGAAGGTGCGGCGGTTCTTGCCGTCCGGGTCGAACGCCATGACGGTGGCGCGGTCCGTCTCGACGCCCCAGGCGCCGCCCACGCCGTGCTCGCGCTCCCACTGCGCCAGCGGCACGGGCGGCGTACGGCCGATGTCAGCGGCAACGTTGGTGGCCGAGCCGATCGACAGCAGCAGTGTCTTGCCGTCCTTCGAGAACGCCAGCGTGCGCGTCGTGTGCCCGCCGCTGGTCTCGGACAGTTCGGCAATCACGACCTCGGGCGCGGCGCGCGCCGTCAGGTCGCCGTTGCGGTACGGGATGCGCACGACCGAATTGACGCCGGCCACATACAGATACTGTGGATTGGCGCCGCTCGGCCAGAACGCCATGCCGTACGGGCGCGCCAGGCCAGTCGCGAACACGCCAACGCTGTCAGCCTTCTTGCCATCGCGCGAGCGCAGCACCTTGATTGCACCCACGCCAGTCGCGGCCAGGAACACGTCGCCATTCGGCGCGCGCAGTGCCACGCGCGGCTTGTCGGCGTCCTGTGCGAACACGCTGACCGTAAAGCCGGGCATCACGGTCGGCAGCGTGCCGTTCGGCCGCGCCTGCACGCGCGCGCTGTTGCCGGCGCTATCCGTCGCAAATGGCGCGGCCAGGTCGGTGGGCTTGATGTGCCAGATCTTGCCGGGCTGGTTTTCGGTCCAGGCGCCGGCGCGGGATGCAGGTTGTGCATCGGCCTTTGCAAGGGCTGGCGCGGCGGCAGCAGCTGCAGTGCCCTGCAGGCTGGCCAGGTAGTCGATCAGCGCGCCGCGCTGTGTCGCGTCCGGCACGCCGACCGGCATCGTGGTGCCAGGCACGCGCTTGGCCGGGTCGAGCAGGAACACGTCGAGTTCATCGCGCGTCCACACGGTGCCGCCCGCGCCGGCCTTGGCCAGCGCCGCCGAATAATTGAACCCGGCGACACCCGCCGCCTTGCGCCCGACGACGCCAAACAGGCCGGGACCTGCCAGCGGCGCCAGTCCGGCGTCGACCGTGTGGCAGCTGGCGCAGTTGTTCTGGAAGATGGTGCGGCCCGTGGCCACCTGGGGCGCTGCGTGGGTAACGGATACCGTCGCCAAGCCGGCGAGCATGAGGGCGTGCAGCAGCGGGATGCGGGCGTTCAAGGGTGTCTCCTGGTCAGGCTTGAAAGATCGCCATCATAGGTCAACATCAACGGGCTGCGCGCAACAGGCGAAAAAAAGCCCGGCTGAACCAACGCCGGGCTTTTTTTGTGTGGCTGACGCAGGGCGATGGCCGCCCCCGCATCAATCCCAGCTCAGCGTGCCGCCAGTCTGGTACTCGGTCACGCGCGTCTCGAAGAAGTTACGCTCTTTCTTCAAGTCGATCATTTCGCTCATCCACGGGAACGGATTTTCTTCGTTCGGGAACAGCGGCTCGAGGCCGATCTGCACCGCGCGGCGGTTGGCGATGAAGCGCAGGTAGCCCTTGAACATCGGGGCGTTCAGGCCCAGGACGCCGCGTGGCATCGTGTCTTCGGCGTAGCGGTATTCGAGGTCGACGGCTTCGATGAACAGGGCCTTGATCTCTTCGCGGAATTCCGGCGTCCACAGCTGCGGGTTTTCCATCTTGATCGTGTTGATCACGTCGATGCCGAAGTTCACGTGCATCGATTCGTCGCGCAGGATGTACTGGTACTGCTCGGCAGCGCCGGTCATCTTGTTCTGGCGGCCCAGCGCCAGGATCTGCGTGAAGCCCACGTAGAAGAACAGGCCTTCCATCAGGCAGGCGAAGACGATGATCGACTTGAGCAGCTTCTGATCATTCTCGGTGGTGCCGGTCTTGAACTCAGGGTCGGTCAGCGTGTCGATGAACGGGATCAGGAACTGGTCCTTGTCGTGGATCGACTTGACTTCGTTGTAGGCGTTGAAGATCTCGGCTTCGTCCAGGCCCAGCGACTCGACGATGTACTGGTAGGCATGGGTGTGGATCGCCTCTTCGAACGCCTGGCGCAGCAGATACTGGCGGCACTCGGGGGCCGTGATGTGGCGGTAAGTGCCCAGCACGATATTGTTCGCGGCGAGCGAGTCGGCCGTGACAAAGAAGCCCAGGTTACGCTTGACCAGGCGGCGCTCGTCTTCCGACAGGCCGTTCGGGCTCTTCCACAGCTCGATGTCGCGCTGCATGTTCACTTCTTGCGGCATCCAGTGGTTCGCGCAGCCGGCCAGGTACTTGTCCCATGCCCATTTGTACTTGAATGGCACGAGCTGGTTCACGTCGGTCTGGCCGTTGATGATGCGCTTGTCGTCGGCATTGACGCGCTTTGCCACTTCAGCGGCAGGCACGATGGCGAGGTTGGTGTCGGCTTGCGGAGCGCTTCGTGCGCTGGTTGGTTCGTCGTCCCAGTTAAGCATGGTGGTCCCTTCTGTGGTGCGCTGGCGCAGCGACTGCGGCCGGGGCACGTTGATGCATTGGTTATTCGTGTTGTCGGCGACTGGCGCCGTGGTACTTGCCGGAGGGCGAGCCGGCCTTGCAGGTGGCTCGCCTCTGTTACTTCATTACTGGCAGGCTTCGCATTCCTCGAAACCGTCGTCGCCCGGACGCAGATAGCAGGCGGCGCCGTCTTCTTCGGTCGCTGCTGCTGCCGTGTTGGCCGCCGGCGCCGGTGCTGGTGCAACCGGCGCTTTCTCGCCAGCCGACAGGCCGCCGGACAGGCCGCCCGAGACCGACACGGCGTTCAGCGCGCCGGTGCGGGTGGTCGACTTTTCCAGGTGCGTCGCGGCGATCGTGCGCAGGTAGTACGTGGTCTTCAGACCGCGCAACCACGCCAGCTTGTAGGTCTCGTCCAGCTTCTTGCCCGATGCGCCGGCCATGTAGATGTTCAGCGACTGGGCCTGGTCGATCCACTTCTGGCGGCGCGACGCAGCGTCGACCAGCCACTTCGGCTCGACCTCGAATGCGGTTGCGTACAGGTCGCGCAGGTCTTGCGGTACGCGGTCGATTTTCGACAGCGAGCCGTCGAAGTACTTCAGGTCGGCGATCATGACTTCGTCCCACAGATCGCGTGCCTTCAGGTCGCGCACCAGGTACGAGTTGATCTCGGTGAATTCACCCGACAGGTTCGACTTCACGTACAGGTTCTGGAACGTCGGCTCGATACAGGCCGAGACGCCGATGATGTTCGAGATCGTCGCGGTCGGGGCAATCGCCACGCAGTTCGAGTTGCGCATGCCGAACTGCTTGATGCGCTCGCGCACCGGGGTCCAGTCCATGGTCGACGACGTATCCTGCTCCAGGTACTGGCTGCCACGTTCGTCGGCCAGCAGCTGGATCGAGTCCTGCGGCAGGATGCCGCGGTCCCACAGCGAGCCGGTGTAGGTCTCGTAGCGGCCACGCTCTTCGGCCAGTTCGGTCGAGGCCAGGTAGGCGTAGTAGCAGACCGCTTCCATCGACGTGTCGGCGAACTGCACGGCCTTGTCGGACGAGAACGGGATGCGCATCATGTGCAGGCAATCCTGGTGGCCCATCACGCCCATGCCGACCGGACGGTGGCGCAGGTTCGAGTTGCGCGCTTTTTCGACAGCGTAGTAGTTGATGTCGATGACGTTGTCGAGCATGCGCATGGCGGTGCGGATCGTCTTTTGCAGCTTGACGTGATCCAGGCCATCGCCCTTCATGTGCTGCGGCAGATTGACCGAGCCCAGGTTGCAGACGGCGATTTCATCGGCGCTGGTGTTGAGCGTGATCTCGGTGCACAGGTTCGACGAGTGCACCACGCCCACGTGCTGCTGTGGCGAGCGGATGTTGCACGGGTCCTTGAACGTGATCCATGGGTGGCCGGTTTCGAACAGCATCGACAGCATCTTGCGCCACAGGTCGAGCGACTCGATCTTTTTGAAGACGGCCATTTCACCGCGCTCGGCCTTGGCTTCGTACGCCAGGTAGGCTTGCTCGAAGGCCTTGCCGGTCAGGTCGTGCAGGTCAGGCGTCTCGGATGGCGAGAACAGCGTCCAGTGCGACTTTTCCATCACGCGCTTCATGAACAGGTCGGGAATCCAGTTCGCCGTGTTCATGTCGTGGGTGCGGCGGCGATCGTCGCCCGTGTTCTTGCGCAGGTCGAGGAATTCTTCGATGTCGAGGTGCCAGGTTTCCAGGTAGGCGCAGACAGCGCCCTTGCGCTTGCCGCCCTGGTTGACCGCGACGGCCGTGTCGTTGACCACTTTCAGGAACGGGACCACGCCTTGCGAACGGCCGTTGGTGCCCTTGATGCGCGAACCGAGTGCACGCACTGGCGTCCAGTCGTTGCCCAGACCGCCGGCGAACTTCGACAGCAGTGCATTTTCCTTGATGGCGTCGTAGATGTCTTCCAGATCGTCGCCGACGGTAGTCAGGTAGCACGACGACAGCTGCGAACGGCGGGTGCCCGAGTTGAACAGGGTCGGGGTCGAGCTCATGAAATCGAACGACGACAGCAGGCTGTAGAACTCGATGGCGCGCGCTTCGCGGTCGTCTTCACGCAGGGCCAGGCCCATTGCCACGCGCATGTAGAACGCCTGTGGCATTTCGATGCGCACGTCGCGCACGTGCAGGAAGTAACGGTCGTACAGGGTTTGCAGGCCGATGTAGCCGAACTGCAGGTCGCGGTCGGCGACGATGGCCTTGGCCAGGCGCTCGAGGTCGTACTTGCCCAGTTCTTCGTCGAGCAGCTCGTTGGCGATGCCCTTGGCGATGTACTGCGGGAAGTAGGTCAGGTATTCGGCGGCGGCGCCGGCTTGCGCCACTTCGCGGCCGAAGACTTCCTTGCGGATCGTGTGCAGCAGGATGCGGGCGGTGACCTGGCTGTAGGCCGGGTCTTTTTCCATCAGCGCGCGGGCAGCCAGGATGGCCGACTTGTGCAGCTCTTCGACCGGCACGCCGTCGTACAGGTTCTTCATGGTCTCGGCCAGGATCGCATCGGCGTCGACGTGTTTTTCGAGGCCGGCGCAGGCGGCGCCGATCAGACCGATGACGGTGTTGATGTCCAGCAGGCGACGCTCGCCGCCATCGACGACGTGGATCTGCGGTGCGACGACGGCGCCACCGCCACCGGCGGCTTCCTTCGCGGCGCGACGCTCTTCCATGCGCTTGGCGCGGTACAGCACGTATTCACGCGCGACATCGTGTTCGCCCGAACGCATCAGCGACAGCTCGACCTGATCCTGCACGTCCTCGATGTGGAACGTGCCGCCGTTCGGCTGGCGACGCACCAGCGCTGTGACGACGTTGTTGGTCATCTGCTCGACCAGCTCGCGGATGCGCGCCGACACGGCGCCCTGGCCGCCGGCGATTGCCAGGAAGGCCTTGGTCATCGCGACCGAGATCTTGTGCGGCTCGAACGCCACGACCGAGCCGTTGCGGCGGATGACGCGGTAGTCGCCACGGGCGACGATGTCGGCCGCGGTGGCGCCGGCAGGCGTCGATCCTGGGGTAACGTGTTGATTGATCGAAATATTCTGTGCTGTTTGCATTGCGCCTCCAGGAGCGGTCGGACCGCCGTTGTTTACATGGCAACCGTCTTGCCGTATTGCGCAAACCCGGTCCGTCAACAAATTAAAAAACGATACCCCGCCAGCCGGTGGCCTGTGCTGGCAAACCAGAGAAGCAGGGTGAAAATCAGTAAATAATGCGTGTCGACAAGTGCTTAATTAACCGATCGATGGATAAGTTTGTGTGCAACTTGTGGACAACGTATGAACAACTCGCCGCAGCCCGCAATCCTGGTGCCTTTTCAGTCACTACCACTATATCTAGTGCCGGGCGTTGATATCAGACTAATTGTAGTACCTCATTTGCGGTACAGGCAAGCAAATAAATACCCAAAATTTTCAGTTTTATCGCGTGTGAGCCTTGACATTCGAGAGTCGCCATCAGGACGGGCAGCGCGCGGTAAGCGACCACTAACGTCAAAAAAACTGTGGGGAAATAACCGGGCGCGCGGGACCGCCGCCCGGCTGCAGACGGGCTGTCAATCGTCCGGCGCGCTGATGTCCAGCTTCTGCATCTGGTAGCGCAACTGGCGCACACTGATCCCCAGCAGGCTGGCCGCCTGGGTCCGGTTGAACTGGGTTTGCTGCAGGGCGCGGCCGATGATGTCGCGTTCGACCTGCTCCAGGTATTCGGGCAGGTTGCCCGGCAATTCGGCAGGGCCGACGCCGGGCGGCGCCGATACTGTGGGTGCGACTGGCGCGACCGATGCAACCGATGCAACCGGTGCAACCGGTGCAACAATCACGGGCGACGTGACCGCTGGCGGCGCCAGTTCCGCCCGTGCCGGTTCGATTGGCCGCGCCGCCTTGAGCGACAGGTCGCCCACCTCGATCACGCCATCGTTGGCAAACGCCAGCGCCCGCTCCAGCACGTTTTCCAGCTCGCGCACATTGCCGGGGAACGAATACGCGCGCAGCGCATCCAGCACCCCGGCCCCGAGCGTGGCCTGCCCTGCCCCGGCCAGGCGCTGCAGGATGCCGTTCACCAGTGGCGGCAAGTCGTCCAGCCGCTCGCGCAGCGGCGGCAAGCCCAGCTCGATCACGTTCAGCCGGTAGAACAAGTCTTGCCTGAACTTGCCCGTCTCGACGCAGCGCGCCAGATCCTGGTGCGTCGCGCTGATGATGCGCACGTCGACCGGTTCCTCGACCGTTGCGCCGATCTTGCGCACGCGCCGCTCCTGGATCGCGCGCAGCAGCTTGACCTGCATCGCCAGCGGCAGGTCGGCCACCTCGTCGAGCATCAGCGTGCCGCCGTTGGCGGCCTGAAAAAAGCCATCGCGCTCGTCGGATGCGCCCGTAAACGCTCCCTTGCGGTAGCCGAAGAACTCGGCCTCCATCAGCGTTTCGGGAATCGCGCCGCAGTTCACGGCGATGAACGGTTTCGCGGCGCGCGAACTCTGCGCGTGAATCTCGCGCGCGGCCAGTTCCTTGCCGCTGCCGGATTCGCCCGTGATCGAGATCGGCGCCATCGAGCGCGCCAGGCGGGCGATCTGGGCCCGCAAGGCCGCCATCGCCGGCGAGCTGCCGATCATGCGCGAGTCGGACCCAGCGTCGTCGCCTAGCGTGGCGCTTTCGGATTGCTTAAGCGCCGCGCGCACCATCACGCGCAGCGCGTCCAGCGCCACCGGCTTGGCAATGTAGTCGAATGCGCCGGCTTTCAGCGCCACCACCGCGTTCTCGGCGCTGCCGTAGGCGGTGATCACGGCCACCGGCGTGCCTTTGCCGGAGGCGCCGATTTCGCGCACCAGTTCGAGGCCCAGGCCATCCGGCAGACGCATGTCGGTCAGCACCAGCGCGTAATCGCGCTCGTCGAACAGCGCGCGCGCCTCGCGCAGCGTGGCGGCGCTGTCGACGTCCAGGCCCATCTTGAGCAGCGTGATCTCGAGCAGCTCGCGCAGGTCGGCCTCGTCGTCGAGCACCAGGACGCGCGGCGCGCTCATGCCAGCTCCCCGGCCACGTCAGGCAAGGGCAAAGGTGATGACAAAGCGGCCGCTGGCTTTGCGCGGGCCCAGCGCGGACGGGTCGAACCGGTATTCATAATCGAGTTTCGCATCGTTGTTGAGGCACAGTTCGCGCGCCAGGTAGAGTCCAAGGCCGGTGCCCTTGCTCGAGGTGGTATAGAACGGCTCGAACAGATGGTCGCGCACTTCGGGCGTGATGCCGGGGCCGTCGTCCTGCACGTGCAGCTCGCGCCGCCCGGCCGCATCGCGCGCCGGAAAGATGCGGATGCTGGCCGGCTGGCGGCTGGCGTAGCGCACCGCGTTGTTCAGCAAATTGAGCAGGACTTCGTGCAGGTGCAGCGGATCGAAGCGCACCGCGCTGCCGCCCGGATCGCCGATATAGACTATATCACCGGCCAGGCCGTGGATTTCGCAGAACTCGGCTTTGAGCTGTTCGAGAAACGCGCCCAGCGGCACCGGCTCGCCGTTGGGCTGGGCCTTGCGCGACAGCTGCAGGATGTCTTCGACCATGCGGTTCACGCGCGCCACATTGTCGCCGACGATTTTCAGCAGCCGCACTTCGGCCGGGCCGTGCAGGTCTTCGGCCAGCAGCGCCGTTGCGTGGCCGATGGCCGACAAGGGGTTGCGCACCTCGTGCGCGATGCTGGCGGTCAGGCGCCCCATCGAGGCCAGCTTGAGTTGCTGTGCCTGGTTTTCGATGGCGCTCACGTCCTGCATGAAGATCACGCTGCGCCCACCGGCCTCGCCCGCCGCCGCCCCTGCTGCCTCGGCCGGCGCCGCGACGCGCGCAAAGCGCAGCTTGACGTGCACCGGCTGGTCGCGCCGGCCACGCACGTCGCCCGCGCCATCCCCCTCGCGGTACGGCTTGACGGTGACGAAGGCGGTATCGTTCTCGGGCGCGGCGAGCCAGGCATCGAAGGCTTCGGCCAGCGGCTCGAAGGCTGGCGCCGCGTGCAGCAGGAAGCCGGACGTATCGGCCTGCAGCCCGAGCATGCGGCGCGCGGCCGGGTTACCGGTAAACACCGCGCCGTCGGCGCCCACCACCAGGATGCCGTCGCCCACGTCGGCAATCACGATTTCATTGATCGCCTGCTGGATGCGCAGGTCGGCGCCGCGCTGGGCTGCCAGTTCTTCCTGTCCCAGCAGGCGCGCGGCCATGCGGTTGGCCACCAGCACGGCGGCAAAGAACGCCGCGCCGAACAGGCCGGCCTGCATCAGCGGCGGATCGAACCCTTCGACCAGTTGCCACACGCTCAAACCAAGCAAAAACAGCGTGGCCACCGCCGCCGCGAACAACGCCAGCAGCAGGGGCGCCAGGATCGCGGCGCCCGCCAGCGGAAACAGATACAGGATGCCCAGGCCGCTGCGCAAGCCGCCGGCCGCGAGGTACAGCAGCGATATCACCAACAGGTCGAGCGCGACCTGCACCCCGAGCTGCACCAGGAAGCGGCGCTGGCGGCGCGCGGCGAGCGAGAACACCAGCGCCATGGTCGCGTAACCCAGGCAGATCTGGGCCACCTGCTGCGTGATGCGCAGCGCGCCGTTCTCGAAATCGACGCCGAAATACAGCAGCAGCACCAGCGCGATGACGATGCGCGTGAGCGTAAAGGTCTGCAGCGAGCGCCACAGGGCGACGCGCGCTTCGGGCGACAGGGTGCGGCGTGGCGTCAAGGCCGGCCTGCGCCTACGGCGGCGGCAGGCGCACGTGGCCTGGCGAACAGTAGTCGTGACCGTCGGCGCGCACCGATTCGGACGCCGGGAAATACATGCCGCAGTGGGTACATTGGGCCATCGCTTCGATCTGCATCGGCGCCTTGGCCGCGCCGGGGCGCGCCTGCGGCGGTACGGCCGCACGCTTGCTCATGGCGCGCAGCTTGTTGCGCACGGCAAAGACGACGAGGGCGATGAAGGCAATCCAGAATAATAGTCGCATCAGATGACTCCACGGTGCAGGATAACTTCGAGCACGAAACGGCTGCCCACATAGGCCAGCGCCAGCGTGGCAAACCCGGCCAGCGTGAAGCGCAGCGCGGTCTTGCCGCGCCAGCCCCGCCAGCGGCGTCCGGCCAGCAGCGCGGCAAACAGCGCCCACGACAGCAGTGCGAACACGCTCTTGTGATCGAGCAGCAGCGGCCTGCCGAACACCTGTTCGGAGAACACGAAGCCCGACAGCACCGTCAGACTGAGCAGGATGAAGCCGATCCAGATTACACGGAACAGCAGTTTTTCCATGGTGAGCAGTGCCGGCAGCTGATCGAGCGCGGCACTGAAACGACCGCCGCCGGCGGTACGAGTGTGCAGCCGCGCTTCCTGCAATGCCATCAGCACGGCGTGGAAGGCGGCAATGGTCAGCGTGCTGTAGGCCAGCACGGCGACCGCGATATGCCAGCCAAACGCCGGCGACTTGCCGGCCAGCGGCGTCAGGGTGCCGGGAAACAGCAGCGGCAGCAGCGCGGCCACGGCGGCAAACGGCATCACCAGGCGGCGCATGCCGTCGAGGGCGAAATTGCGGTTCTCGAACCAGTAGGCGGCCACGGACACCCACAGCGCCGAAGACAGCATGACGGCAAACCCGACGCGCAGCCGGCCCGGGACCATCACGTCCATGCCAAGCGAAACGCCATGCAGCACCCACGCGCCAGCCGTCACGGCCGAGATGGCCGGGGCACGTCGCGATGGCAGCAGGGCGCATACCGCGTACAGGAATGCCGCGGCAAGGAAGAGGAAATTCTGCATGACGGGAGTCTACACCATTGCATGATGTCGCCGTGGGGTCGACGGATTTTCCGCCCACCTGGCGATGTCGACGCAGGGTGGGCGGGTATCCCGCCCACGCGGTGATGGTTGGCAGCCAGATCATCCGGCACGCGAGCGGCGCCGCCATCGTTCAATCAAGCGCCGCCACGCGCAGCGCATCGTCCTGGTGCCGCTGCTGCTCTTCCATCACCAGCAGGCCCAGTTCGCGCTTGAGCGCATTGAATGCCGGCGCCGACGGATCGCGCGGGCGCGCCAGTGCCACGGTCATGTCGCACTTGACCGTGCCGGGCCGGTACGTCATCACCACGATCCGGTCAGCCAGATACAGCGCCTCTTCGATGCTGTGCGTGACGAACAGGATGGTCTTCTGCAGCGCGGTCCACAGGCGCAGCAGTTCGTCCTGCAGATTGCGCCGCGTGAGCGCATCGAGCGCGCCGAAGGGTTCGTCCATCAACAGGATCGGCGAGTCGAGCGCCAGCACGCGCGCGATCGCCACGCGCTGGCGCATGCCGCCGGACAGGTCTTTCGGATAGCGGTGGCGAAAATCGGCCAGCGACAGCAGTTGCAGCAGCTCGTCGACCCGGCGCATGCTCTCGGCCCGGGGCAGGCGCTTGATGTCCAGGCCAAAGCGGATGTTCTGCGCCACCGTCATCCACGGAAACAGCGCGTACTCCTGGAACACCATGCCGCGCTGCGGACCGGGCCCCGTCACGTTCTGGCCGTCGACCGTGATCGTGCCGGACGAGGGCGTGGCAAAGCCCGCCACGGCGTTCAGCAAGGTCGACTTGCCGCAGCCGGAGGGCCCCAGCAGGCACGTGAACTGCCCGTGCGGGATGGCCAGGTCGATCGCCTCGAGCGCCACCACGCTGCTCTCCTGCGCGCCGAATACTTTACCGACGCCGTCGATGCGGATATGCACGTCGTCCATGTCACTGCTCCAGGCCGCGGTGCCAGCGCAGCAGGTATCTGGTCAACCGGCTCATGCCGAAGTCGATCGCCAGGCCAAGCAGCCCGATGCTGATCATGCCGGCGATGATTTTGTCCGACCAGAAGTACTCGCGCGCTTCCAGAATGCGGTAGCCCAGGCCGTCGTTCACCGCAATCATCTCCGAGACGATCACCACGATGAACGCGGTGCCGATCCCGATGCGCACACCCGCCAGGATGTACGGCATCGCGGCCGGCAGGATCACGCGCACGAACATGGTCACGCGCCCTGCCCCCAGATTGCGCGCTGCGCGCAGATAGATACCGTCGACCTGGCGCACGCCGGCCACGGTATTCATCAACACCGGAAAGAACGCGCCGAGCGCGATCAGGAACACGGCCGGCGGATCGCCCAGCCCGAACCACAGGATCGCCAGAGGGATGTAGGCAATCGGCGGAATCGGCCGCAGTACCTGCACCAGAGGATTCATCCACGCATGCACGATGCGGCTCGTGCCCATCGCCAGGCCCAGCGGCAGCGCGAGGCCGGCGCCCAGCACAAACCCGACCGCCACCCGGTACAGGCTGGCGGCAATGTCGCGCGGCAGCTCGCCTGACATGGCCCATCTGAACCAGCCGTCACGGCCAGCGCCGGCATACGGCGCCAGCGGCAGCAGATAGTCGACCCACTTGTTCCAGACCGCCAGTGGCGCTGGCAGCAGCTGCGGATTGACCCAGCCATGCGATGCCACCCACTGCCACACGGCCAGCGCCAGCAGCGGCACCACCAGGCCGGCCAGGCTATCGGTCCAGCGCCGGCCGTTCAGGCGTGGCAGGTGCTGGCGCCTGATGCGTCGTTCGATGCGGTCCATATCGATGTCCTCTTCATTGGATGTTCAGGCTGCGCTTGGCCGCGGCCAGCAGATCGGTGCGCACCCAGTCCTGCGCCAGCGGCGGGCGGCCCAGGCGGCCAACGCCCGTGCTGACCATGACGTCGGTCGTGATCTGGATGTGGCCGGGCGTGATGTCGTACGCGTACGGCGCATTGGCGATGGCGGCGCGAAAGTCCGCGCCCGAAAGCTGGCCCTTGAACATCGTGCCGCGCACATAATCCTCGGCCAGCGCGGGGCGCGCGATGAAGGCGCTGGTGGCCTGCACGAAGCAGCGCATGAACTTTTCAGCCAGCGGGCGCTGCTCGCGATAGAAGCGTTCGGTCATGACCAGCGTGCGTACCGGCTCGCCGATCGGGGTGGCGTAGGGTTTGAGCACCTCCACGCCGAAGCCCCCGTTGATTGCCTGCGACGACTGCGGCTCGGACTGCATCATGGCGTCGATCTGCTTGCCCAGCAGCGCGCCGTTCAGGTCGGGATACGCCAGGTACACGAGGTGCACGTCCTTGCGCCCCGTCGCATCCGCGCTCAGACCGTAGCGCGCCAGTTC
Organism: Oxalobacteraceae sp. CFBP 13730; assembly: GCA_014841835.1. Lineage (GTDB taxonomy): Bacteria > Pseudomonadota > Gammaproteobacteria > Burkholderiales > Burkholderiaceae_D > Telluria. Next base: position 1,071,302 of record JACYUQ010000003.1, read on the forward strand.
GGCCATCAGCAGCACTTCCTGGATGCTGCCGCGCGTGACGCCCACCTGTTTACCCTTGAGCTGCGCCACGCCGGTGATCTGCAAGCCGGGCCGCGCCACCAGCCGCGCCCCTCCCCGTGCGAAGCCCGCCACCACGATGATCGGCGCGCCGCCGGCCCGTCCCTGGATCGCCGCTTCGGACGCCGTCGCGCCCACGTCCAGCTCCCCGGCGATAATGGCCTGCATCACGTCCAGTCCCTTGGCGAACAGTTTTTCTTCGACCCGGATGCCGCAGGTTGGCGCGATTTCCTTGATGTATGCCACGGCGCCGAAGTGGGCCAGCTTCAGGTTGCCGAGCCGCACCACGTCCCCGGCAGCGGCCCCGGCGCCGCTGCCGATGCCGATGGCCAGCAGCGCAATTGCGATGCATGTCTTGCTGTTCATGACCATCCGATCCCCCTTGCCACGCGACGCGCTGGAGCGCCAGTGCACCCAGTCACACGTCAAGATAAATGCCTTCCGGAAATATCGACCGGGGATACAACAAGTGCGGGCGTGCTGTTTCTTTGCGCCACCACAAAACGGTCCGGTTTGCTGAAAAAATGTGCGCCGGCCGCGCAGCGGCGGAACAAGCAGCACCTGCACGATGTAAAATGCCGCTTTGGCGGCGCTCGCCCACCGGCATTTTGCTCGGGACCGCGCGTCCGATGTGCTCTTACTGATTAGGTTGAACATGCTAGATAACCTCACCCAACGCCTTGCCAAGGTCGTCAAGACCATGCGCGGCGAGGCTCGCCTGACCGAGGCGAACACTGCCGAGATGCTGCGTGAAGTGCGCATGGCCCTGCTCGAGGCCGACGTGGCACTGCCGGCAGTCCGTGAATTCATCGCCAAGGTCAAGGAAAAAGCGCTCGGCGAAGAAGTCGTCGGCTCGCTCAGCCCGGGCCAGGCGCTCGTTGGCGTGGTGCAGAAGGAACTGGCGGCCCTGATGGGCGCCGACCTTGGCCCCGAGGCCAGCCAGCTCTCGTTCGCCCAGCAACCGCCGGCGATCATCCTGATGGCGGGTCTGCAGGGTGTCGGTAAAACCACCACCACCGGCAAGCTGGCCAAGTACCTGAAGGAACAGAAAAAGAAGAAGGTCCTGACCGTTTCGGCCGACGTGTACCGCCCGGCTGCAATCGCGCAGCTCGAATCGGTGACCAAGCAGGTCGGCGCCGACTTCTTCCCGTCAACGGCCAATGACAAGCCGGTCGATATCGCCCTGGCCGCGCTCGACTGGGCCAAGAAGCATTACCACGACGTCCTGATCATCGATACCGCGGGTCGCCTCGGTATCGACGAAGCGATGATGCAAGAGATCGCGGCCGTGCACGCCGCCGTCAACCCGATCGAGACGCTGTTCGTCGTCGACGCGATGCTGGGCCAGGATGCGATCAACACCGCCAAGGCGTTCAATGACGCCCTGCCCCTGACCGGCATCGTGCTGACCAAGCTCGATGGCGACTCGCGCGGCGGTGCGGCGCTGTCGGTGCGGCACGTGACGGGCAAGCCGATCAAGTTTGCCGGTGTGTCCGAAAAACTCGATGGCCTCGAAGCCTTCGATCCGGCCCGCATGGCCAACCGCGTGCTCGGCATGGGCGACATCCTGGCGCTGGTCGAAGAAGCGCGCAAGGGTGTCGACGCCGAAGCGGCAGCCGAACTGGCCAACAAGATCAAGGTCGGCGGCCGCTTCGACATGAACGACTTCAAGTCGCAGCTGACGCAAATGAAAAAAATGGGCGGCATGGCCGGCCTGATGGACAAGCTGCCGGCCCAGTTCCAGCAAGCCGCGGCAGGCGCGAACATGGGCCAGGCCGAGAAATCGGTGCAGCGCATGGTCGGCATCATCGATTCGATGACGCCGCTCGAGCGCGCGAAACCCGAACTGATCAAGGCCAACCGCAAGCGCCGCATCGCGGCCGGCGCGGGCGTGCAGGTGCAGGAAGTCAATCGCATGCTCAATCAGTACGACCAGATGCAGACGATGATGAAAAAGCTCAAGGGCGGCGGCCTGATGAAGATGATGCGCGGGATGAAGGGCATGATGCCCGGCATGCGCTAATCGGTTGTTTTCCGCTCGAAGAACCGCGCAAGGTATCGCTTTGCGCGGTTTTTTTACGCCGCTTGTCAGCGTTTTATCGTTCCCGTACGTTGTTGTGTGCGATAGCGCCCATTTAGCGGCTTATCAGAGTGAAAAAGTTTGGAAAAAGACTTGCACGAACAGTAAAACGCTACCAATATAGGCGTGCGATAAATTACGCATTTTTCCATGTGTTCGTTTTAGGAGGCTCGAAGATGGCAACAGCCAAAAAAACCACTGCAGCACCAGCAAAAAAAGCAGCTGCCAAGCCTGCTGCAGCGGCCAAGCCCGCAGCAAAAAAGGCAGCAGCACCAGCGAAAGCAGCCGCTAAAACGGCTGATAAATCAGCTGACAAATCGGCCGACAAGCCAGCAGTTGCACGCAAGCCAAACGCCGCGTTCATGAAAGCCATGACCCCGTCGGCCACGCTGGCTGCAGTCGTTGGCGACAAGCCGCTGCCACGCACCGAAGTGACCAAAAAGGTCTGGGATTACATCAAGTCGAAAGACCTGCAAGATCCGGCAAACCGTCGCATGATCAATGGCGACGACAAGCTCAAAGCAGTCTTCGGCGGCAAAGAGCAAGTCTCGATGTTTGAAATGACCAAACTGATTTCGGATCATCTGAAATAAGTTCAGGTTATATTCAGTCGACGTCTCGCTGATTAAAAAAAGCCCCGGATTCAAACCCGGGGCTTTTTGTTATTCAGGTGTAAATAACCTGAATCCGGAACTTACAAGCCGCCGGCAGCCTTCATCAGTTCGAACACGCGGGTATTCTCCATCGTGCCTTTGAATGACGCCGAACCGGCCCCAGTCGCGTACAGTTTCACGTCGCCGCCGCCATGGGTTTCGGACGACTTGTGCACGCCCGTCTCCTGGTGGTAATCATCGCTCTGTGCGACCACGTCATCGACATCGGCGCGCGCGTCCGGCCGGTTCGGGCCATTGCCGAACACCAGCGTGGTGAACGTCTTGCCGTCCGCATCCTTCTTCGGCTCGCCCGTCGCGTAGTCGCGCACGATATCCAGGATCGGGTTGCCGCGCTTGGCGTAACCGTTGATCTGCATCGTGTGGTCATGGTCGGCGGTGAGCACGATCAGCGTGTTCTGCAGACCCGGATCGATCGCGCGCATGCGCTCGATTGCCAGTTGCAAGGCATCGTCGAACGCCACCGTTTCTTCCAGCGCATGCTTGGCGCGCGTGTCGTGCAGCGCGTGGTCGATCTTGCCGCCTTCGACCATCAGGAAAAACCCGTTCGGATTGGTCGACAGCAGGTCGATCGCCTTGCCCGTCATCTCGGCCAGCGTCGGCTGCTCGGGGCGGCGCTGGTACGCATAATCGAGGTGGCTGGCGGCGCTGTAGATGCCGACGAACTTGCGCCCCGCCTTGGCCGACATCATGCCGGCGCGGGTGCCGGCCACGTAATAACCGGCGCCAGCGAATTCGGCCATCAGGTCGCGTCCATCCGGCCGGCCCTTCGGATTGAGCGCCGCGTCGTGTGGCGTGAAGTGATTGCGCCCGCCGCCCATCAGCACATCGACACCGTCGCCCAGCGCCGCGTTGTAGCCGGCGCCGCCCGGCACCAGCTGCTGCGCGATCGTGTAGGCCGCATCGCGGCTGCAGGTATGCGCGAAGGTCGACGCCGGCGTGGCGTGCGTCAGCTCGGTCGTGGTGATGGCACCGGTGGCGCGGCCCCGGGCCTTGGCCAGCTCCAGGATCGTCACGGCCGGCGTGCCGTTGTTCGGACCGCACTGGTCGACGCCGTCTTTGGTCGGGTTGATCGTGCGTGCGCCGGCCTGCGAAATGACGTCGTTGTTCAGCTTCATGCCGGTCATGTACGCCCCCATCGACGGCGCGCTGTCGGTGGTCTGGTAATCGAGCGAATAGGTCTTGATGCGCGCGGTGCGTTCCATCAGGCGCTCGAAGTGCAGCAGGCTGTCTTCGCCGCCGCGGTAGATGCGGGCGGCGGTGGTAACCGACGGGCCCATGCCATCGCCAAGGAAGAAGATGATGTTCTTCGCCTTTTGCTGGGCCGAAGCCGTTGCCGGCAGCGCTGCACCGAAGGCGGCCGCCAGCAGCAGCGGGAGAATGCGTCGTGAAGTCATGGTGGATTTCTCGTGCTTACAGACCGGCTGCGGTCTTGATCAGATTGAAGACGCGCGTGTTGTCGATGGTCCCGCGAAACAGCTCCGCGTTCGCGCCGGCTGCGCCCAGGTAGACGTCGCTGCCGCCATGCGTCTCGGCGCCTGCGCGCGTGCGCACGACCGCTTGCTGGTGGTAGTCGTCGGCCGTCACGACCGCGTCGGTCAGCGGCGTGGTGCGCTCGCCCTGGTGGCGACTCTCGCCCGTGCCGAAACCGATGATCGTGTACGGCATGCCCTGACTGTCAAGCGTGGGCTTGCCATCGGCCGTGCGCACCAGGCCAAGAACGCCCGGATTGGCGGGCGTGGTCTTGCCGGTGCGCGCTGCATAACCGTTCAGCAGCAGCGTGTGGTCATGGTCGGCGGTGGCAACGATCAGCGTGTTCTTCAGGCCCGGGTCGAGCGCTTCCATGCGCTCGAGCGCCGCCTGCAGCGCGGCGTTGTACGTCACCGTCTCTTGCAGCGCGCGTTTGCCGAGCGTCGCGTGCAGCGCATGGTCGATCAGGCCGCCCTCGACCATCAGGAAGAAACCACCACGGTGTGGCGCCAGCAGGTCGATCGCCTTGGTCGTCATGGCCGGCAGGGCCGGTTGACGGGCGGCGTCGCGGATCGCATCGAAGTCCATATGGTTGGCGGCAAACAGGCCCACGACCGGCGCGCCTGGCGTCAAGGCGTTGAACCCGGCGCTGTCGCCCACGACCCGGAAACCTTTGGCCTTGAACTCGGCCTGCAGATCGCGGTTGTCGGCGCGCTTGCCGCCACGCGCGAACGGCGTGAATTGCTGCGCGCCGCCGCCGAACAGGACGTCCAGGCCATTGGCGCCCAGCGCCCGGTTGTAGCCGGCGCCGCCCGGCACCAGGCTGGCGGCGATGTCGGTTTCCAGCTTGCGATGGCAGGCGTGGGCATAGGTCGCGGCCGGGGTGGCATCGGTGACGCTGGTATTGGTGACCACGCCCACGGCCATGCCGCGCTTGCGGGCCAGTTCGAGCAGCGTGACGGCCGCTTCGCCGTTCTCGCAGCGGCTCACCAGGCTGTTGCCGTTGGCATCCTTGGCGGGCGCGATCGAACGCGTGCCAGCCGACATCGAGATCACGCCGTTGTTCTGCTTCACGCCCGTCATGTAGGCGGCCATCGAGGCCGCGCTGTCGGTGACCTGCGCATCGTTGGAGAAGGTCTTCACGAACGCCGATTCAGGCAGGCGGTCAATCGCCAGTTCGCCCTCTTCGCCGACGGCAAAGATGCGCGCCGCAGTCAGCGTGTTGACGCCCATACCGTCGCCCAGGAAGAAGATGATGTTCTTTGCGCGCTGGTCGACCGGATTGGCCGCCAGGGTGGGGGTCGCGGTCTGGGTTGAAACTGGCGGCGTGGCCGCGCAGCCGGTGAGCGCCGCCAGCAGTGCGCCAGCGGTGAAAAGAATCGGTCGCATGCAGTCCTCACTGGGGAAAGCGGGAAGTCTACACTGCGTCGATGACGGTGGGGTGAATTGCTATGTTAGGATTTTGTACAACCCGGGAATGCCTCACGCCCCCGGTTTGAACTCCCAGTTCTTCCAGGCGGCCAGCACCGCATTCGGGTATTTCGGCTTGCCCCGGCTGCCGTTGTAGCGGCCCAGCGCCAGGTACAGGTCGCCCCGCTCCATGTCGATATACATGCGCAGGATCGCGCAGCCGTAGCGCAGATTGGTCTGCATGTGGAACAGGCGGCGGCGGTCGCCGTCGCCGATTGCCTTGGTCCAGAACGGCATCACCTGCATGTAGCCGCGCGCGCCGGCAATCGAGATCGCGTACTTGCGGTATGCCGATTCCACCTGGATCAGGCCCAGCACCAGCCCCGGATCGAGACCCGCGCGGGTCGCTTCATACCACGCGGTCTCGAGAAACTCGGTGCGGGTCTGGACGTCGGGCAGGCGCCTGGCCAGGCGCGGCGACATCTGGTCGAACCACGCCTGGTAGCGCGCCCGTCCCGCCTCGGTGCGGAAGGTCGGGCGCGGTGGGCGCGCGTCGGCGATGGCGTTGGCCAGCGCCAGACGTACCGAATCCGACAGCGCTTCTTCTTTCTGGTTGCCGGCATGCGCCGGTGCCACCAGACCGAAGGCCAGCACCAGCAGCACGCCTCCGGTCCGGGAGGCCAGGCGCAACGCCATCACTTGCCCAGCTTGGCCTTGATGAAGCCAACCATTTCGCCCACGGCGACGCTGCTCGCTTCGGCATCGCGGCGGCCCTGGTATTCGAGGTTGCCTTCTTTCAGGCCACGCTCGCCGATCACCACGCGATGCGGCACGCCGATCAGTTCCCAGTCGGCGAACATGGCGCCCGGGCGCAGGCCGCGGTCGTCGACGATGACGTCGATGCCGATGGCCGACAGCGACGCATACAGCTGCTCGGTCGCGTCCTTGACCATCTCGCTGCGGTCCATGCCCATCGGGCACAGCACCACTTCGAACGGCGCCAGCGCGTCCGGCCAGACGATGCCCTTGTCATCGAAGTTCTGCTCGATCGCCGCGCCCAGGATGCGGGTCACGCCGATGCCGTAGCAACCCATCTGCAGCGGCGCAGGCCGGCCGCCGTCGTCAAGGAAGGTCGCGCCCATCGCCTGCGAATACGCGGTGCCGAGCTGGAACACGTGGCCCACTTCGATGCCGCGCTCAATCGCCAGCACGCCCTTGCCGTCGGGCGACGGGTCGCCTTCGACGACATTGCGCAAGTCGGCCACGAGCGGCTCGGGCAGGTCGCGGCCCCAGTTCACGCCGATGTGGTGGAAGTCTTCTTCGTTCGCGCCGCACACGAAATCGGCCATGTTGGCGACCGTGCGGTCGGCCACGACGGTGACTGGCACTTTCGTGCCAACCGGACCGAGGTAGCCCGGCACGGTGCCGAACACCTCGAGGATCTCGGCTTCGGTGGAGAAGCGGTAGCCGGCCAGGCCATCGACCTTGCCGACCTTGATCTCGTTGAGTTCATGGTCGCCGCGCAGCAGCAGCACCCAGTAGCTCTTCTTGCCGTCGTTCTCAGTAGTCAAAGCGATGGTCTTGACGGTCTGCGCCAGGTTCACACCCAGGAGCGCCGCGACGGTCTCGCACTTGGTGGTGCCCGGGGTTGGCGTCTTGGTCAGCGTTTGCGTGGCGGCGGCGCGCTCGCCGCTGGCGACGGCTTCGGCCGCTTCCATATTGGCCGCAAAATCGGACGTCGGGCAGTAGACCAGTGCATCTTCGCCGGTGCTGGCGATGACGTGGAATTCATGCGAACCGGTGCCGCCGATGGCGCCGTTGTCGGCGGCCACTGCGCGGAACTTCAGGCCGAAGCGCGTGAAGATGCGGGTGTAGGCATCGAACATGGTCTGGTACGACGTCTGCATGCCGGCGACGTCGCGGTCGAACGAATACGCATCCTTCATCGTGAATTCGCGGCCGCGCATCAGGCCGAAGCGCGGACGGCGCTCGTCGCGGAACTTGGTCTGGATATGATAGAAGTTCACCGGCAGCTGGCGGTACGACTTGATCTCGCTGCGCACGACGTCGGTGATGACTTCTTCGGACGTCGGCTGGATCGCGAAGTCGCGGCCATGGCGGTCTTTCACGCGCATCAGCTCGTCGCCCATCTTGTCCCAGCGACCTGTCTCTTGCCACAGTTCGGCCGGCTGCACGAGCGGCATCAACAGTTCGATACCACCAGCGCGATTCATTTCTTCACGGACGATCGCTTCGACCTTGCGGATGACGCGCAGCCCGACCGGCATATACGTATAGATGCCGGAACCCAGGCGCTTGATCATCCCGGCGCGCATCATCAGCTTGTGGCTGACGATCTCGGCATCGGAAGGCGCTTCTTTCAGAGTTGAAATAAAAAATCGTGAGGCACGCATATCTGTGAATTCTTTTTAAAAAGAGAGGGTTATAATCGACCTAATTTTAAAGGATTAGCCGGCTGATGCGTCCAATCTTTCTACAAACAGGGTCCGGAACCAGCATCATCGACCGCGCAAGCGGTGCGGAAACCCCTTGGGCATGAAAATACGTAAGTAAAAACACAAGGGTACCGAGTGCCCGCAAGAGGGAACGTCCGCCGGCAGAAAGTATCGAGGTGCACTTATGCTCGACCGTGAAGGGTTTCGGCCCAACGTCGGCATCATCCTGCTGAACGCTAACAACGAGGTCTGGTGGGGCAAGCGGGTGCGAGAGCACTCATGGCAATTTCCTCAAGGGGGAATCAAGTACGGCGAAACACCCGAGCAGGCAATGTACCGCGAGCTCGAGGAAGAAATCGGTTTGCGTCAGGAGCATGTCAAGATCGTGGGTCGCACCCGCGATTGGCTGCGCTATGAGGTGCCCGATCATTTCATCAAGCGTGAAATCCGCGGGCACTACCGTGGCCAGAAGCAGATCTGGTTCCTGCTGCGCATGGTTGCGCGCGACAACGAAGTCAATCTGCGCCTGACCGACCATCCCGAGTTCGACGCCTGGCGCTGGCACGACTACTGGGTGCCGCTTGACGTCGTGATCGAGTTCAAGCGCGACGTGTACCAGCGCGCGCTGCAGGAGCTGTCGCGCTTTCTGAGCTGGCCGGCCAAGGGCCAGCACGGCGAGCGGCGGCACAGCGCGCGTTATCTGCGTCAGCCGCATGGGCGTTCGCAGCCTGGCGCCAAGGCGGGCCAAGACATGCTCGGGGCAGCCGGGCCGGGCAATCCGGCGGCGCCCGATGCGCTGGTGCTGGCGCCGAACAAGTAGTCATCGCGCAGCCCTCGGGGGACGCCTGCTTTCAAGGCATGCCCCGAGCGGTGATCCGCTACAATTGCCGGATGCCTTTCTCCCTTCTGCGCACCGCCCTGCCCCTGCTGGCCGCGGCGACACTCTGGTTGCCCGTACCGGCTGCCGCCCAGGCCACGTCCTGCCAGTTCATGCAAGTGGCCCAGGTGCCGCTGCACTATGCGGGCAACGGGCTGGGCCTGACGATGACAGGCGCGATCAACGGCAAGCCCGCCACCATGCTGCCCGATACCGGCGCCGGCGTGACCTACCTGACCCGCACCGGCATCGAGCGCCACGGCCTCGCCACGCGCGCCGCGGGCGGGTACGTCCAGGGCGTGGCGGGCAAGTCGCGGCTGTATGAAGCCGGGGTTGCGGAGTTTGCCGTCGGCCCGGTGCGTGCGCGCGACCTGTACCTGAGTGTTATTGGCGAGACGACGTTCACACCGGCCTTCGACGCTATCGCCGGCGCCGCCTTTCTGCTGCAAAGCGACCTCGAATTCTCGCTTGCCACCAAGGAGCTGCGCTTCTTTCGCCCGCAGAACTGCGGCACGACCTGGCTGGCCTACTGGGACCAGAACGCGAGCGTGATCCCGTTTCGCGGGCATGACGAGCTGACGCCCAATCCGCACTTCTTCGTGCACATCAACGGCCAGCGCCTGATCGCCATGATCGACAGCGGCGCCTCCGTTACCACCATCACCAAGAGTGCGGCGCGGCGCGCCGGTATCAATCTCGATGGCCCGAAAGCGCAGCGCATGGCAGCAGCGCACGGCGTCGGTCGCCAGTCGGTGGCCAGCTGGATCGTCACGACCGATACCTTCAAGGTGGGCGACGCCACTGTCCACAATCCCGAATTCGACGTCATTGACGCCCAATTGGGCGTCGACGTGCTGCTCGGCGCCGATTTCCTGCGCGCGCACCGGGTGCTGTTCGCCATGAGTCAGAGCAAGCTGTACGTATCCTATCTGGGCGGCGCGCCATTCGATGCGCGGCGCGAGGTCAGGCCGTGGATGCGCCAGGAGGCAGACGCCGGCAATGCCGACGCCTGGCTCACGATGGCGGGCATGGCGACGTCCGGGCGCAGCTTGCGCCGCGATCCGGCCGCCGCGATCGGCCACCTGGAACGGGCGGCGGCGCTGGGCCAGCGCGAAGCCAGCCTGACACTGGGCGTACGCGCGCTGGTCCAGGGCACGCCGGCGCAGGCGGTCCCGCACCTGCGCGCCACGCTCGGTCAGGATCACACTGGCCGCAATGGCGCCCTGTGGCTGTATCTGGCCCAGCTGCGCACAGGCGAATCGCAGGCCGGGCCCGATCTGGCAACACGTTTCGCGGGGCACGACGCATGGCCGCGGCCCGTGGTCGATTATTTTCTTGGCAAGACCGATGGCGCCAGGGCGCTGGCTGCTGCCGACACGCCGGGGCGCGCGTGCTTTGCTGCCAACCTGATCCGGCTGCACGAGGAAGCGCTGGGCAAGGCGGCGGCGACCAGCCTGCCAAAGGATTGTGCGTCCTTGCGCGATCAATACGCCAGCCCGGGAGCCAGCGTGGCGCTGTGAGGCGCTGTGAGCCACTGTGAGGCCCGCTCCGCGCCGGATCGGCGGCTGCGCTACAATGCCCGCTCTCCCCTTTTTTCGCCCCCTCCTGCCATGTTCACTCCGTCCTCGCACGACGTGCGCCGCTTTTTCTGCGACGCCTATCGCAAGCAACGCAACGGCGAGATCCTGACGCCGATGGATGCCATCGCGGCCGACTGGATCGTGCAGCATCCCGAATACCACGACCAGTTCGAGGACATCGAAGCAGCGATCGCGCGCGACTATTCGGTCGAAGGCGGCAAGCCGAATCCCTTTTTGCACCTGTCGATGCACCTGTCGATCGCCGAGCAGATCTCGATCGACCAGCCGCGCGGCATCCGCGCCGCGCACGACATGCTGGTGGCGAAACGGGGCGAGCACGATGCCCACCACGAAATCATGGAATGCCTGGGAGAGATGATCTGGGCCTCGCAGCGGGGTGGCGTGCCACCCGATACCGAGGCCTATATCGAGTGCGTCCGACGCCGTGCGTTTGCCTGATTCAAGCGAGTTTGTCGTCCGCGACCCGGTAACGCGGGTCTTCCACCAGATTCACCTCGATCATGTCCTGCGCCTTTTCCAGCAGCTCGCGGCAGTCGGGGCTCAGGTGGCGCAAATGCAGGCGCTTGCCCAGCAGGCGGTAACGCTCGGCCAGCGCGTCGATCGCCTGGATCGCCGAATGGTCCACCACGCGCGCATGCAAAAAGTCGATCACGACGTCCTGCGGATCGTCCTTCGGCGTGAAGATGCCCTGAAACGCACTGACCGACGCAAAGAACAGCGTGCCGTCGAGCGCGTACACTTTCCAGCCTTGATCATCGACCGCGACCGCCGCCTTCACCTGGCGCGCATGCTGCCACGCGAACACCAGCGCCGAGACGATCACGCCGGTCAGCACCGCCACTGCCAGGTCGACCAGCAGCGTGATCGCCGCCACCAGCACGACCACGAACAGATCCGCGCGCGGCACGCGGCCGGCCAGGCGGAACGTGCCCCATTCGAAGGTCTTTTCGCAGACGACGAACATCACGCCGATCAGCGCCGCTAGCGGAATCGCCTCGATCCAGCTGGAGCCGAACAGGATGAAGCACAGCAGGATCACCGCCGCTGCGATGCCCGACAAGCGCCCCGTCGCGCCGCTGTTCACGTTGATCATGCTCTGGCCGATCAGCGCGCAGCCGCCCATGCCGCCAAACACGCCGCTGACCACGTTGGCCGCGCCCAGCGCCAGCGATTCGCGGTTCGGCTGGCCACGCGTGTCGGTGATTTCGTCGATCAAGGTGAGCGTGAGGAGCGATTCGATCAGGCCCACACCCGCCATCACGAGCGCATATGGGAACACGATGCGCAGCGTCTCCCACGTCATCGGCACGTCGGGCAGCGCGAAGCTGGGCAAGCCGCCGGCGATGGAACCGAGGTCGCCCACGGTGCGCGTCTCGACGCCCAGCAGCGCGCAACCGACGCTGGCCACCAGGATGCCCACCAGCGTGGACGGCACCGCTTTGGTGATGCGCGGCGTCAGGTAGATCACGGCCATCGTGATGGCGATGATGACGCCCATCGTGACCAGCTGCGGGGCCGGCATCCATTGGGGCGTGCCATCCGGGCCCGCCACCTTGAAGTGCCCGAACTGGGCCAGGAAGATCACCAGCGCCAGCCCGTTGACGAAGCCGAGCATCACCGGATGCGGCACCATGCGGATGAATTTACCGAGCCGCGCGGCGGCAAACAGCAGCTGCAGCACGCCCATCAGCACCACGGCCGCCAGCAGGTACTGCGCGCCATGCTGCACCACCAGCGCGATCATCACGACGGCCAGCGAGCCGGCGGCAGCCGAGATCATCCCGGGCCGCCCGCCAAATGCGGACGTGATGAAGGCGACCAGCACGGCGGCGTACAGGCCGGTGAGTGGCGACAGGTGGGCAACCAGGGCGAAGGCAATCGCCTCGGGCACGAGGGCCAGGGCGACCGTCAGGCCGCTGAGCAGGTTGGTTTTGAGGTAGGCAGGCGAAAGGGAAGACACGAAAAGCTCCGGCGGGTGACGCGGCAAGGGGCTCGCATGTTACCAGCAAGCGCCTTGCGCGTCTGGCGCCGGGCTTATTTTTTGGTCACGAGCTGGCCCGGCAAACTGCCCAGGTACGCGCCCAGATCGGCCATGTCGCGGTTCGACAGCGGCTGCACCAGCGCCGCCATGATCGGGTTCACGCGCCCGTTCGGACCGGCGCCGCGCTTGTAGGCACGCAGCGCCGTCGTCAGGTAGTCGGCGTGCTGGCCGGCCAGTTTGGGGTAGCTCGGGTCGATCGGCTTGTTGAAGTCGGTGCCGTGGCACGAGGCGCAGTTGTGCGTCTTGGCCAGCGCCGCGCCGCGCGCGATGTCGGCGGCCGATGCGCTTGCGCCCAGTGCGCCCAGCACCATTGAAAGGACAATCCGTTGCATGGCGTGGTTCATCGCGTGGCCACCGTCTGTTGGGAGTAATAGGCCGCCACGTCGGCGATGTCCTGGTCGCTCAGCGACTTGGCGATATTGACCATCGACGGATGTTTGCGGTCGCCCTTGCGGTAAGCCTTCAGGGCGGATTCGAGATACCTGGCGGACTGGCCGCCGATCATGGGCACCCGGTAGACCTCGGGAAAGGCCGTCTTGTAGCCGCCCTGGATGCCGTGACAGCCGATGCACATCTCGACCTTGGCGACGGCCGCCTTGGGATTGCCGACGACTTCCGCGGCCGTGGCGACGGCGCTGCCGGCGGTACAGGCGCAGGCTGCCAGTACCAGTGGTGCCAAACTTGTTTTCATGGGCGTCTCTTAGTTGTAATTCGAAAACCGCAACCGCATAAAAAGTTAGCAAAGGTCTACCAACGGGCCGATTCTATCTGAAGACTTGACACCAGTCTACAAACCGGACGGCGGCGGCGTGGCCAAGGTTATGGCGTATACTTCCTGCCACCGACCGACTCGACAAAGCACCCGCCATGCATGCTGCTCCCCGCTTCGAAGGCAGCGACAAGTACGTCGCCACCGCCGACCTGAAACTGGCCGTCAACGCGGCCCTGACGCTGGGCCGCCCGCTCCTGATCAAGGGCGAGCCGGGCACCGGCAAGACCATGCTGGCCGAAGAAGTCGCGGCCAGCCTGAACATGCCGCTGCTGCAGTGGCACGTCAAATCGACCACCAAGGCCCAGCAGGGCCTGTACGAATACGATGCCGTCTCGCGCCTGCGCGACTCGCAGCTGGGCGACGAGCGCGTGCGCGACATCCAGAACTACATCGTCAAGGGCGTGCTGTGGCAAGCCTTCACGGCGCCCGAACCCGTCGTGCTCCTGATCGATGAAGTCGACAAGGCCGACATCGAGTTTCCGAACGACCTGCTGCGCGAACTCGATCGCATGGAGTTCTATGTGTATGAAACGCGCGAGATGGTCGTGGCCACCCACCGCCCGCTCGTGATCATCACGTCCAACAACGAGAAGGAACTGCCGGACGCCTTCCTGCGCCGCTGCTTCTTCCACTACATCCAGTTCCCGGACCGCGAGACGATGGCCGACATCGTCGGCGTGCACTTTCCGAACCTGCGCCAGGACTTGCTGACCGCGGCGCTGCAAAGCTTCTATGCCATGCGCGATGTCCCCGGCATCAAGAAGAAGCCGTCGACGTCGGAATTTCTCGACTGGCTCAAATTGCTGCTGGCCGAGGACGTGCCGGCCGAAGCCCTGCGCGCCAGCGCCGAAGGCAAGGTGGGCATCCCGCCGCTGCACGGCGCCCTGCTCAAGAACGAGCAGGATGTGGGCCTGTTCGAGCGCCTGATGTTCATGGCGCGGAACAACCGGTGATGGTGGCGCCAGCCCCCTCGATGCGATGCTGATCGATTTTTTCCGCGCCCTGCGCGAGGCCCGCATCCCGGTCTCGATCCGCGAATTCCTGACGCTGCTCGACGCCCTGCAACGCGGCGTGATCGCGCCGTCCCTCGACGACTTCTACTATCTTGCACGCTTGACGCTGGTGAAGGATGAAGCCCATTTCGACAAGTTCGATCGCGTCTTCGGCGCCTGGTTCCGCGGCGTGGATGCGGTGTTCGACGCGAAGGCCGAGATTCCGCTCGACTGGCTGATCAAGCGCTTCGAGCGCGAACTCACGCCGGAGCAAAAGGCGCAGCTCGAAAAATTCGGCTACGACAAGCTGCAGCAGCGCCTGCAGGAACTCTTAAAAGAGCAGAAGGAACGCCACGCGGGCGGCAGCAAGTGGATCGGCACCGGCGGCACGTCGCCGTTCGGGCATGGCGGCACCAACCCCGAAGGCATCCGCATCGGCGGCGAGAGCCGGAATCGCACCGCTGTGAAAGTGTGGGACCAGCGCACCTACCGCGACTACGACGGCGAGCGCGAACTGGGCACGCGCAACCTGAAGGTGGCGCTGCGCCGCCTGCGCCGCTTCGCGCGCCAGGGTGCGGCCGATGAACTGGCGCTGGACGACACGATCCGCGCCACCGCCAGCAACGCCGGCTGGCTCGACATCCGCATGCGGCCCGAGCGCAAGAACCGGATCAAGGTGGTGATGCTGTTCGACGTCGGCGGCTCGATGGACGACCATATCGAACGCACCGAAGAACTGTTCTCGGCCGCCAGCAGCGAATTCAAGAACATGGAGTTCTACTACTTCCACAACTGCGTCTACGACTACCTGTGGAAGAACAACGCACGCCGCCACAGCGAGCGCTTTGCCACCTGGGACGTGCTGCGTAAATATCCGGCCGATACGCGCGTGCTGTTCGTCGGCGACGCCACCATGAGTCCGTACGAAGTCATGGCGCCCGGTGGCTCGGTCGAATACAACAACGACGAAGCCGGCGCGGTCTGGCTGGCGCGCTTCATGACCGCGTTTCCAAAGTGCGCCTGGCTCAATCCGGAACCCGAGCACCTGTGGCAGTACCGGCAATCGATCGCGCTGATTCGCCAGGTGATGAGCAACCGGATGTTCCCGATCACGCTGGAGGGCCTGGAACGGGCCATGCGCTTGTTGAGCAAGTAGTGTTAGCACGGACACGGACGCGAGCCGCCACGCGCACTAGAATCGCGCAACGATAAGAAGAAGGAGACCGCATGCCTGATCTGTTGTCCGTATTGACGAGCCTTGCCTGGCCGCTGGCGATTGCGCTGGCGTGGCTGGCCGGTGAATTTGGCCAGCGCTGGACCGGCCTGCCCCGCATCAGCTTCTACGGTCTGGCCGGCTTCGCGCTGGGCAGCGCGCAGATCGGCGTGCTGCCTGCCGCCGATCTGGGCCCGGTCGCGCTGCTGGCCAATATCGCCTTCGGCCTGGTCCTGTTCGAACTGGGCAACCGCATCAACCTGCGCTGGCTGGTCAACAATCCGTGGATCGGCGTAGCCGGCCTGGTCGAATCGACGCTGACGTTCGTGGCCGTCTACCTCGTTGCGATCGCGTTTGGCGCGGCCCAGATCACGGCGCTGCTGATGGCGGCGCTCTCGATGGCCACCTCGCCTGCCACCGTCGTGCGGGTCATCAACGAACAGAAAAGCTCGGGCCAGATGACCGAGCGCGTGCTGCACCTGTCGGCCCAGAACTGCGTGCTGGCCGTGTTCGCGTTCAACGCCATCATCGGCATCTGGCTGTTCCGCACGCAGGACGCCGTCAGCGAGGCAGTGTGGCAAAGCCTGGTCATGCTTGCGGCGTCGATCGTGGCCGGCGCCGTGTTCGGCCTGCTGGTGCCGGCGCTGTTGCGCGCGATCGGCAATGCGCAGCAGGACACGACCGTCGCGTTTGCGCTGGCCGTGATCCTCTTGGTGTCGATGTGCGATGTCGGCGGCCTGTCGCCGGTCGTGGCGGCGCTGGCCTTCGGCCTGACCGTGCGCTCGCGCCGCGTGACCTTTACCCAGACCCAGCGCAATTTCGGCGCGCTGGGCGAAGTGCTCACCGTGCTGCTGTTCGTCTACGCCGCCTCGACCCTCGACTGGCGCCTGGTGACGGCCGGCGGCGTGATGGCAGTGGTCGTCGTGCTGGTGCGGCTGCTGGCCAAGACCGCCGGGGTGGCCGCGTTCTCGCACCTGTCGGGCGTCACCTGGCGCAAGGGTGCGCTCACCGGCCTGGGCCTGGCACCGCTGGCCGTGTTCGTGATCCTGATGCTCGAACATGCGCGCTATGCCGGCCTGAAAGTGGTCGACGAGCTGCACACGATGGCCGCGGTGGCGATGCTGCTGGAAGTCTTCGGCCCGATCATCATCCAGCGCGCCCTGATCTGGGCACGCGAAGCACCGGAGTCGCATCATGCCCCTTGACGCTTTCAATCCGTCCGCGCCGCTCACCTTCGGGGTCGAGCTCGAACTGCAACTGGTGAACCTGTCGGACTTCAACCTGACCGCCGCCAGTCCCGACCTGATGCACCTGCTGGAGCGCAAGCCGTTCCCTGGCAACGTCACACCCGAAATCACCGAGAGCATGATCGAGATTAATTCGAGCGTGCACAAGGCGTATGGTCCGTTGCTGGCCGAGCTGACCGAGATCCGCGACACGCTCGTCGCGGCCAGCGACACGCTCAATATCGGCATTGCCGGCGGTGGCACGCACCCGTTCCAGCACTGGTCCGACCAGCGCATTTCGGCCAAGCCGCGCTACGAATATTTATCGCAGCTGTACGGCTACCTGGCCAAGCAGTTCACGGTATTCGGCCAGCATGTGCACATCGGCTGCGCCAATGGCGACGATGCGATGTACCTGTTGCACGCGCTGAACCGCTACCTGCCGCACTTCATCGCGCTGTCGGCATCGTCGCCGTTCGTGCAGGGGCACGACAGCCTGTTCGAATCGGCACGCTTGAATTCCGTGTTTGCGTTTCCGATGAGCGGCCGCGCGCCCTTCACGCTCAGCTGGCAGGAGTTCACCGACGTGTACTTCGCCAAAATGGAACGCACGAACATCATCAAGAGCATGAAGGATTTTTACTGGGACCTGCGACCCAAACCCGAATTCGGCACGATCGAGCTGCGCGTGTGCGACACGCCGCTGACGGTGGAGCGCGCTGCAGCGCTGGCCGCCTACCTGCAGGCGCTGTGCCGCCATCTGCTTGAGAAAAAAGACGAAGCGCCGGTCGAAGATGACTACCTCGTCTACAACTACAACCGCTTCCAGGCGTGCCGCTTTGGCCTGGATGGCAGCATCACGCATCCGAAAACCTACGACAGCATCGTGATCCGCGACGATATCCTGGCCACGCTCGAACGGATGCTGCCGCACGCCGAAGCGCTGGGCAGCGTCGAAGCACTGCAGCACCTGGCGGCGGCCGCGCGCGGCGGCAGCGATGCAGCCATCCTGCGTCGCCACGCCGAGCGCGAAGGCTCGGTCGAAGGCATGGTCAATGCGGCGATCGGGCACTTCCGGGGTGACCGCGTGGCGTGAGCTGCGCGAATCAGCCGTGCACTTCCCGGCTGTCTGACGGCGCCTGTTCCCGCTGCTGCATCCCGTAGTCGCGCACCACGTGCGCCACGCGCAAGCGGTAGTCGCGAAACATCCCGTCACGACCGGCAGCCTGCGCCGCCTGGTGCGCTTCCAGCGTACGCCAGCGCTGCACGGCGGCTTCATCGCGCCAGAATGACAACGACAGCAGTCGGCCGGGCTGCGTGAGCGATTCGAAACGTTCCACCGCCAGGAAACCATCGATCCCCTCGAGCGCAGTGCCCAGCGCCTGCGCCGTGGCGAGATACTCGGGCTGGCGCGCCGGATCGGGTTCGACTTCGAAGATGACCGCGATCATGCACGGCTCCCGAGCGTGCCCTCCACCGCTTCAGTGAACGTGCGCGTTTCACGCACGATGAAACGCCCCTCGCGCGCCAGCGCGAAATTGGCGCGCGCTTCGTCATCCGTCTTCAAGCGTGTGCGGTACGCTTCGTAGTCGGCCAGACTGGCAAAGCCCACCAGCCCCCAGGCCTCGTCGTTGGTGCCTTCGTGAGGCAGGAAGTAGCCAATCAGCGCACCACCGAGCCGGGGAATGATGCGGCCCCAGTTGGTGGCGTATTCACGAAACTGCTCGCGTTGAAAGGGATCGATGCGGTAGCGGATGAAACAGGTAATGGTCATGGTGACTCCTCGGGTTTGGAGCAGTCACCTTAGCCTGATGCCGTGGCCAGATGCTTCGGTTAAGATCGAAGCATGAGAGACGGTCCCAATATCACCACCATCGCCGCACTGATCGGCGACCAGGCGCGCGCGCAGGCCCTGACCTTGCTGATGGCCGGGCGGGCGCTCACCGCCACCGAGCTGGCCGATGCGGCAGGCGTCACGCGCCAGACGATCAGCACCCACCTGGCCAAGCTGGTCGATGCCGGGCTGCTGGCCGTTCAGGCGCAGGGACGGCACCGGTATTTCAGCATCGCCGATGCCGACGTGGCGGCGCTGCTCGAGACGCTGATGGGCATCGCGTTTGGCGCCGGCACGCTGCCGCTGCACCTGAAACTGGGCCCGTCCGCGCCAGCCCTGCGCAAGGCGCGTGTCTGCTACGACCATCTGGCCGGCGAGCTTGGCGTGCTGCTGCATGACCGGCTGGCTGCGCGAGGCGCGTTCGGCTTCGGCGCCGACGGCATGGTGCTCACGACCGCAGGCGCGTCACTGATCGGCCAGCTGGGCGTCGACACCCCTGCGCTGACCCGATCGCGGCGCCCCGTGTGCCGCACTTGCCTGGACTGGAGCGAGCGGCGTCACCATCTGGCCGGCGCACTGGGCAGCGCCCTGCTCAACCGGTTCGAACAACTCGGCTGGGCGCGCCGCGTGGCGTGTTCGCGCGTTATAGCGTTCGATGCGCAGGGCGAGATCGCCCTGCGTGGCTGGCTGGATCAGGTCAGCCCGCCACCGGCACGCCCTTGCCAACCCAGCCCGTCTTCATGAAGCGCGCCAGGAGCGGCTGTTTGGCTGGCGCCGGCGCCGGCAGCCTGGCATCGACCACGTTCGCCCATTGGTCGGCCAACTGCTCGCAGGTGGCGCGCAGCACCGGGTCGATCGTCGGCAGGCGCGCCAGCGCGCACAGGTGGCGCTCGATCACGGACGCCAGCTTGACGCACGGCGGCTCGCCGTCGCCCTTGGCGCTGTAATGCGACATCAGGTGCAGCAGCGAGGCGACCAGCAGCGTGTCCTGGTTGCGCGGCTCGGCTGCTGTGGATGGCGTGGTGGGTGTGGGGGAAATCGTCATGCGAAGCGCTCCATGGACCAGAACAAGACAATGGGATGAGAATGATTCTCATTCATTATTCCCGTGTCACACGGCGAAAGCAAGCGATTTTGTTCTAGAGCCGCGTCTCGCGCGCCGCGCGCAGGAATTCATCCAGCACCGGCGTGCAGTCAAGCAGATCGACCCCGCCCGCGCGGTGGAACTCCGGGTGCCATTGCAGGCCCATGACGAAGTTGGCGCGCTGGTAGCGGATCGCCTCGATGATGCCGTCCGGCTCGGACATGGCCTCGATACGAACATCGCGCCCCAGATCCTTGACGGCCTGGTGGTGAATCGAGTTGACCATCGCCTGCTGGATATTGGGGAACATGCGTCCGAGCGACGAGCCCTTGGGAAACACGATCGCGTGGCGATGGGCGTCGTACAGGTCGTGCACGTGCGCCAGCGCGTCGGGGCGGTCGGTGGCGACGTCCTGGTGCAGCGTGCCGCCAAAGGCCACGTTGATCAGCTGGCAGCCACGGCACACGCCCAGCACCGGTTTGCCGGCGTCGACGAATTCGTGCAGCAGTTCGAGCTCGTACACGTCGCGCGCGCGGTCGCCGCTCCATTCGGGGCGCGTGGGCGTTTCGGAATAGGTTTGCGGGGCGACGTCGGCCCCGCCCTGCAGCACCAGACCATCCAGATGACGCGCATAGTGGCGCAGCGTGATGTTGCTGGGGTGGAGTAAACCGTTGGTATTGACCGTCGGGATCATGAACACCAGCACGTCGCGCGACATGACCCACTGCGCAATGGATTCCTCGAGATATTGCAGGTTCTTGCTCAGCAGACCCTTGGCGCCCGCTTCGGGATGGAAGATGCGGGCTGAGACGCCGATGTGCAGCGTGCGCTGCATGATGTCGCGACTGAAGCGTTCACGCAGCGAGCGAAAGCGCGACGTGATGACCCGGCCGGCCAGCGCCACCGGGTTGTCGCCATCGCGTAGATAGCGCGCCGGCCCGCGTGCGTGCTGGCCGCCGCTGGCGCGCCGGTCGGGCACGCGCACACGCGTCTCGCGACGTTCATCGATATCCGCCTCGGGCAAGGGGTCGTCTGGATTGCGCTTGATGGGATCGTCTTCGGTCATGTCAATAATATAACTTCGGCAATGCTGCGCACGATTCAAAGTTGTTACAAAAGGTCGCCACCTGCTCAGACCGGCACATCGAGCAGCTTCTGGAAGGTCAGCATCAGGTGGCGCCCTGCCACGGGTGTCTCGAGCAGGCCGCGCGCGCCGGCGAGCCGGGCGCGGGCGCTGTCGTACTGGAACGATGAGGCGACCATGAACACCACGGGCGTGCGCCCGGCGCCGGCCTGCGCCTTGATCGACGAACACAACGCATACGGTTCGATATCCGGGGCAGCCGTATTGATCATGACCAGCGCAACCGGCGTCTCGTCGCACAGGCGCACGGCGGCGGCCTGGCTGTCGGTCCACTCGACGCCGATCCTGCGCGGCCCGAGCACGTGCGCCACCCGGTTGCGCAGGGCGCACGCCTGATCGACGATCAACACGGTGCCTTCCACGGGACCACGGCGCAGTCGCGTGTAGAATGCGGGCGTTTCGCGATCCGGCGCCAGGCGCGGATGGCGGCGCCGCTCGGCCAGCACACGGCGGGCTCGGACGCCCTGCTGGACTAGCGCGTGCACGCGCGTGTCGAGCAGTTCGGCCAGCCGCGCATGCAGCGCCTGTTGTTCGAGCGGACGGGTGACGGTCGGCCAAACGGTGGTGTCCCTGCCGCCAACGACGAGCGCCGGCTGCAGCGCATCGGGCGGCCGGCACGCCAGTTGCGCCAGCGCAAGTGGATTGTCGCCGTTGGCAACCAGAAGATCCGGCTCTTGCAAACTGTCGGCATGCAGGCAAGAATACAACGGCCCCGCGCCCGGCGCGCCTTCGAGCAGCGCCGCCAGCCGGGCGGTTTCAACCGGATCGAAGCCGACCGGGCGCACGGTGAACAGACAATGAGATCGCTGCATGGAGGCCCACCCTTCTTGCATCGATGATGTGTTTACAGCTCAATCTAGCACAAAGGTGCAAAGCGAAAAGCACGACATAAGCGCAAAATACTGTATATTTATACAGTTAAAAAGCATTTCCTTTTCCGCTCGACAAGATAGAATGCCAACGCATTCTACAAATACTCTTCAAGATGGCCTCCAAGAAACCCGCTCCAGACTACAGCGAATCATCCATCCGTGTCCTCAAGGGACTCGAACCTGTGAAACAGCGTCCGGGCATGTACACCCGCACGGAAAATCCGCTCCACATCATCCAGGAAGTGATCGACAACGCCTCCGATGAGGCGCTGGGTGGCTATTGCAAGAACATCAGCGTCACGATGAACCCGGACGGCTCGATCACGGTCGAAGATGACGGCCGCGGCATCCCGGTCGGCATCCACCCCGAAGAAGGCGTGTCCACGGTCGAAATCGTGTTCACGCGCCTGCACGCCGGCGGCAAGTTCGACAAGGGCTCGGGCGGCGCGTATGCGTTCTCGGGCGGCCTGCACGGCGTTGGCGTGTCGGTCACCAATGCGCTGTCCAAGCGCCTCGAGATCGAGGTCTGGCGCAAGGACGATCAAGGCAACGGCCAGCACAAGCTGGTGTTCGCCGCTGGCGACGTGATCGAACCCCTGACCTCCGCGCCGTTCGAGCGCGGCGGCAAGAAGAACGGTACGCGCGTGACGGCCTGGCCGGACGGCAAATACTTCGATTCGCCGACCATCCCGATGAACGACCTGCAACGCCTGCTGCGCTCGAAAGCCGTGCTGCTGCCGGGCGTGACGGTCACGCTCACGAATGCCAAGGGCGAAGTCCAGACCTGGCGCTACGACGAGGGCCTGCGCGGCTACCTGACCGAAGCGCTGGCACAAAGCTCCAGCGGCGAAACCCTGATCCCGCTGTTCGAAGGCGCGCAGTATGCGGCCGCCGGCGACGACAGTTTCGCCGAAGGCGAAGGCGCGGCCTGGGTCGTGGCCTGGACCGAAGAAGGCGGCGTGGTGCGCGAATCCTACGTCAACCTGATCCCCACCGTCAGCGGCGGCACGCACGAAGCGGGCCTGCGCGACGGCCTGTATGGGGCGGTGAAGAACTTCGTCGAGCTGCATGGCCTGCTGCCCAAAGGCGTCAAGCTGCTGCCCGAAGACGTGTTCGCGCGCGTCTCATTCGTGCTGTCGGCCAAGGTGCTGGACCCGCAGTTCCAGGGCCAGACCAAAGAGCGCCTGAATTCACGCGATGCGCTCAAGCTGGTCTCGACCTTCACCAAACCACCGCTCGAACTGTGGCTGAACCAGCACGTCGACTACGGCAAGAAGCTGGCCGAACTCGTCATCCGCCAGGCGCAATCGCGTCTGCGCTCGCTGCAGAAAGTCGAAAAGAAAAAATCGTCGGGCGTGGCCGTGTTGCCGGGCAAACTGACCGATTGCGAATCGAACGACATCACGCGCAACGAGCTGTTCCTGGTCGAGGGCGACTCGGCCGGCGGTTCGGCCAAGATGGGCCGCGACAAGGAATTCCAGGCCATCCTGCCGCTGCGCGGCAAGGTGCTCAACTCGTGGGAAACCGACCGCGACCGCCTGTTTGCCAACAATGAAATCCACGATATCTCGGTGGCGATCGGCGTCGATCCGCACAGCGTGGGCGACTCGCCCGACCTGACCGGTCTGCGCTACGGCAAGATCTGCATCCTGTCCGATGCCGACGTCGACGGCTCGCACATCCAGGTGCTGCTGCTCACGCTGTTCTTCAAACACTTTCCGGCGCTGTTCGCGAACGGGAACATCTGCATCGCGCGCCCGCCACTGTTCCGCGTCGACGTGCCCGCGCGCGGCAAGAAGCCGATCCAGAAGCTGTATGCGCTCGACTCGGGCGAGCTGCTGGCGATCGAAGACAAGCTGAAAAAAGAAGGCCTGAAGGAAGGCGTGTGGAGCATCTCGCGCTTCAAGGGCCTGGGCGAGATGAACGCCGAGCAGCTGTGGGAAACGACGATGAACCCGGACACGCGCCGCCTGCTGCCCGTGTTTTTGGGCGAATACGACCACGCCGAATCGTCGGCACGCTTCAATATGCTGATGGGCAAAGGCGAAGCCGCCGCGCGCCGCGCCTGGATCGAAGAACACGGAAACGAGACCGAGGCGGATATTTGATGAGACTGTGATCTGCAAGCTGAACTTGGGTTCCCGCCTGCGCGGGAACGACGGTCTTGCAGCCACTGGCCCAGGCACGTCGTTCCAGCGAAAGCTGGAACCCAAGTCCTCCGCACCGCCACAACCGCTCGCCAGAACACGAAACACACACCATGACGAACCAACCAAGTCTCTTTGAACAGCAACACGAGCCGACCGATGTCGAGACGCTCACCCTCTCCACCTTCGCCGAGCGCGCCTACCTCGACTACGCTGTCTCGGTGGTCAAGGGCCGTGCGCTGCCGGACGTGTCGGACGGCCAGAAGCCGGTCCAGCGCCGCATCCTGTATGCGATGAATGAACTGGGCCTGGGCCCGACCGCCAAGCCGCGCAAGTCGGCGGCCGTGGTCGGCGACGTGCTCGGCAAACTGCACCCGCACGGCGACCAGTCGGTGTACGACGCGCTGGTGCGCATGGCGCAGGACTTCTCGCTGCGCTATCCGCTGATCGACGGCCAGGGCAACTTCGGCTCGCGCGATGGCGACGGCGCCGCCGCGATGCGCTACACCGAAGCGCGCCTCACGCCGATTGCCCGCATCCTGATGGATGAAATCGACATGGGCACGGTCGACTCGCAGCCGAACTACGACGGCTCGACCACCGAGCCGCGCACGCTGCCGGCGCGCCTGCCGATGGTGCTGCTCAACGGTGCCTCGGGTATCGCGGTCGGCCTGGCCACCGAGATCCCGTCGCACAATCTGCGCGAAGTGGCCGCTGCCGCCGTCGCCATGATCCGCAATCCGAAGATGTCGCACGCCGAGCTGATGGCCATCGTGCCCGGCCCCGACTTCCCGGGCGGCGGCCAGATCATCACACCGGCCACCAGCATTGCCGACATGTACGCGGTCGGCCGCGGTTCGATGAAGGTGCGCGCGCGCTGGAAGATCGAAGAACTGGCGCGCGGCCAGTGGCAGGCGATCGTCTACGAACTGCCGCCGGGCTGCTCGTCGCAGCGCGTGCTCGAAGAAATCGAAGAACTCACCAATCCGAAGGTCAAGGCCGGCAAGAAAGCGCTGCTGCCCGAGCAGCTCGCGCTGAAGAACACCGTGTTGGGCGCGCTCGACACGGTGCGCGACGAATCGGGCCGCGAAGCCGCGGTGCGCCTGGTGTTCGAGCCGAAGTCGAAGAACCAGGACCAGAACGAATTCATGCTGATGCTGCTCGCGCACACGTCGCTCGAGTCGTCCAGCCCGATCAATATGGTGATGATCGGCGGCGACGGCCGCCCGCGTCAGAAGGGCCTGGGCACGATCATCCAGGAGTGGATCGACTATCGCTTCACGACGATCCGCCGCCGCACCGACTTCAAGCTGGCCAAGGTCAACGACCGCATCCACATCCTGGAAGGCCGCGAGACCGTCCTGCTGAACATCGACAAGGTCATCGCCATCATCCGCAATGCGGATGAACCGAAGGCCGCGCTGATCGAGGAATTCCGCCTGAGCGAACGCCAGGCTGAAGACATCCTCGAGATCCGCCTGCGTCAGCTGGCGCGCCTGGAAGCGATCAAGATCCAGCAGGAGCTGGCGGAGCTGCGCAGCGAGAAGGAAAAGCTGCAGGACATCCTCGAGAATCCATCGTCGATGAAGCGCCTGATCATCCGCGAAATCGAAGCCGACGCCAAGCAGTTCGGCGACGAGCGCCGCACCGTGATCGAAGAAGCACAGCGCGCGGTGGCCGAGCAGAAGGTCGTCGACGAACCGGTGACCGTGATCGTGTCCGAAAAAGGCTGGGTGCGTGCGCGTACCGGCATCGGCCACGATCCGGCGCAGTTCGCGTTCAAGGCCGGCGACTCGCTGTACAAGGCGTTCGAATGCCGCACGACCGACCATCTGCTGGGCATTGGCGACAACGGCAAGGTGTACTCGGTGCCGGTCGCCGCGCTGCCCGGTTCGCGCGGCGACGGCGTGCCGATCACGACGCTGGTCGAGCTGTCGGGTGGCGCCCAGGGCAAGCCTGTGCGTCTGCTGCACTATTTCGCTGGCAATCCGGACACGCGCCTGCTGCTGTCGACATCGGACGCCTTCGGCTTCATCACCAAGGCGGGCGACATGGTCAGCCGTCTGAAAGGCGGCAAGTCGTTCATCACCCTGAACGACGGCGCAACGCCGCTGCCGCCACGGATCGTGACCGATACCTGCGGTGCGATCGCATGCCTGTCCGAAAAGGGCCGCGTGCTGGTATTCGGCATCGACGAGATGAAGGTGCTGACCAATGGCGGCCGCGGCGTGACGCTGATGGAACTCGAGCCGAAAGAAGCCATGCTGGCAGCGCAGCCGATCAACCAGAAGGGGCTGAACGTGATCGGCACCTGGGCCGGCGACAAGGCGCGCACCGTGGAGCTGTTCGCCTCCGGCCTGGAACCGCACTTCGGCAAGCGCTCGCGCAAGGGCAAGGCCTTGTCAGCGCGCATGAAGGCGCATGATCTGGGAATGCGGGCAGCCGAAACCGATACCGTGAAAACGTAACGCGACCACAATCCCGTTCAGTAACACAGCTGGGGTCAGGTCTGACATTCGGACACGGCCTCAGCTTAGCCATTCTCACTGGTGCCCTGCGCAGTATCAGCATGGCCCGGCGCCAGCTAGTTCCGGCTACTCGACTGTTGAGATCGTGTCCGAATGTCAGACCTGACCCCAGCTTTTCTGGCACGACTGTTGAGGTCGTGTCCGAATGTCAGACCTGACCCCGGCTTTTTTGGTGTCCAGATAAAAAAAAATGCCGGCTGAGCCGGCATTTTTCATTGGTGCTGGTTGCTTAGTGCTTGGCAGCAGCCTTGTGAACGTCAGCCTGGGCTTCAGCGCGGACCTGTTCGGTCTTGGCAGCAGCGGTTGCCTTGTCGGCAGCAGCATCGACTTGTGCTTTCAGCACTTTCTCGTCAGCCTTGATCATTTTCTTCTCGGCCTTCAGGTTGGCGTCAGCGACTTTGCCTTCGGCCTTGGCCATTGCCTTGGCGCGGTCTTCAGGATCGGCCTTGGCGACGTTGGCAGCAGCGTCGGTGTGGGTCTTGACCAGCTTGGCGTGTGCGTCGCCCTTGGTTTCGGTGGCCTTGGCGACGGTCTTGTTCAGCTTCTGGTCAGCCTTGACTGCGGCCTTGATTTCTTTTTGTTCGGCCTTGATGACGTCTTTCTCGGCGCTGGCTTCAGCCTTCACGATGCGGTTGTCCGCAGCGGTCGTGGTTGGTGCGGTGGTCTGGGCGTGAGCAGCGGTAACCATCAGGCCGGCGATAAGGGTTGCGATCAGTTTGTTCATGATAAGTTTCCTTTTGGTGGTCGCTGTACAGAGCGGGTTGCCCGTGCAGTCGTTGTTGTTGTTCAGTGATTCCAGAATACGACGTCAAGACAGTCCGGTCTGTTAGACAGCACACGCAGAAATTGTCAGAGTTGTAAGCAAAGATTACTGACGAACAGAGCCTGCATATAAATCGATGATGTCGGTGACCCCATCTCGACACACAGGGCAGAACGCATCGCTGCGGTCGAACATCAGGCACTGCATCGCGGGCCGGTAGTAACCGCTGGCCTCGTAGTTGGCGCCTTCGAAGGCGCCGATCGCATGTCGGTGCGGCTGCCGGTCGAACAGCGCATTGGTTTGTTTGAGGTCTTCACGGAACAATGCGCTCATCTCCGACTCCGGCCGGTTGGTCTCGCGCAGCGCAGCGCGCTTCTTCTGATAGGCGCGCGACGCGGCTTCGTACTCGGCCTTGGGCCATGGCGTCGGCAACGGCGTACCGGCCGTCACATGACGCTGCCATTTGAGCTTGGCCGGGTCACGCAGCGCGGTCACGTTCGGCTCCCATGGCTCCATGCGTCCGCTGGCCGCGGCATACGCCACCGGCGAGGTGTAGTACTCGTCGGCCAGTCCCGCGAAGTGGTGCCCGAATTCGTGCACGAACAGGTAGTCGGCCCAGTCGTTGCTGGCTGCCGCGGTGCTGAACTGGCCAAAGATCCCGCCGCCGCCGTAGGTCTCGTTGTTCACCAGGATTTCGATGAATTCGTACGGCGCATGCTGGGCGATATCGCGCAACGCGCGGTTGTCGAGCGTGAGCACATAGCGCTCGCTGCCGAAGATGTCGTAGCGCGTGCCCAGCGCCGATGGATGATGTACGCCGGTCGATGGCCGGCTGATGCCCGATTGCCCGGTCGGCACGGCCATCGCCCAGACGTTGAAGTCTTTGGCCCGCTCCTTGAACGGCGACACCGAGAACAGGTGCGCCGACAGGCGCCGTGCATCCTGCTCGAACTTGGCCATCTCAGCCTGCGTATAGCCATCGCCCAGGATCAGCAGGTCGACCTTGTCGGGCGACGGGCCGCTGACCCGGATCGGAATCGGCTTTGCCGCCGCCGGCGGCTGGCGCTTGACCACGTCGGGCGCGTTCGGATCGACGTCGATGCTCCAGGCGACCGAGAACTGGTTGCGCTCGTCGCGTTTGAGGATGCGCACGCGCACCGGTTGCGCGAACTGGGGAAAGCGTACCGACTCGCTGAAGCTGCGGCTGATGCGCCCTGCTTCCTCGGTCGTGCGCCACTCGCCGAACACGGTGGAGAAACCGCGCGAGTACAGCACGTCACCCGTTTTCGGATCGACCACTTCGACCCGGTTCTGGCCGCGGTTGGTGTCGTCCAGGTTGCGCGCTGCGCTGCCCGGCCAGGGCAGCGGCTCGATGACGACACGTTCGATCGCGTAGCTGTCCGCCAGCGCATTGCCGCTGTGCGCGTAGTCCAGGCGGACCGTGGCCGGCTGCGCGGCGTGGGCAAGTGAAGCAAACGCGCCAAGCAGCAGCGCAGCAAAGGAGTGAAACAAGCGCATCGTAAATCCCCGACAAGTAGATCGCGCTATTCTAAGCCCGCGGTGGACTGCGGCGACGCCGTCACCTGTCAGATGTGCCAGGCCACAGCGATTGACCCGGCCGGACAGTCACGCCACAATCGGCCTGGTCATCCTTGTCGATCCGGAGTCCCGATGTTCCGCCTGCGCGCCTGTCTTGTCGTTCCGCTGTTCAGTGCCTGCCTGGCCCATGCTGCCCCCGCCTGCAAGCCCGGCCAGCCGGTCGACGAAAGCGGCTTCGTGGAGATCGGCGGCATCGCGCAGTGGGTCACCGTCAGCGGCGACGACTGCGCCAATCCGGTGCTGCTGTACGTGCATGGCGGCCCAGGCAATCCGACCTCGGTGTTTGGCGCCGGCCCGTATGCGTCGTGGCGCAAGCACATCACGCTGGCGCAGTGGGATCAGCGCGGCAGCGGCATGACCTGGGGCCGTCACCGCCCCGGCGAGGACGTCCCCTTGCGCATCGAACAGCTGCGCGACGATGGCCTCGACGTGGCGCGCTATCTGATGCAGCGTTTCGGCAGAGACAAGGTGATCCTGCTGGGCAGCTCGTGGGGCTCGATGATCGGCGCCCACATGGCCAAAGAAAAGCCGGGACTGTTCTGCGCCTATGTCGGCGTGGCCCAGCTGGTGGGTTACCGGGACAATGCCACGTCATGGAGCACGGTCATTGCGCGCGCAAGGGCAGCGAACGACACTGCCACCGTCACGCAACTGGCGGCGCTTGGGCCGCCGCCCTGGACCAATCCGCGCAACTTCGGCATCGTGCGGCGCGCCGTGCGCAAGTACGAGGCGCCCAACATCGCCCCGACGCCGCCATCCTGGTTCGAGGTGCTGCCGTCCTATGCCTCGCCGCAGGCAAAGGCAGACTACACCGAAGGCGAGGATTATTCGTTCCTGAAGTTCGTCGGCTGGAAAGGCGACGGCATGGCGTCCACGATGGACCTGTACCGCCTGGGCACACGCTACGAGCTGCCGGTCTATCTGGTGCAGGGCAAGGAAGACCTGCTAACCGAGCCGAAGGTCACGCGCCGCTTCTTCGAGGCCATCACGGCGCCCGACAAGGCACTGGTCGAAGTGCCGCGCGCCGGGCACGATCCGAACGGCCCGCTGATCGACGCACAGCGCCAGGTGCTGGCCGAGCGCCTGCAGTGGCGCTGCGACTGAGCGATCACCGGTACTGATACAGCGGCCGTTGCACCACGATCGGCCGGATATCGAGCCGCACGTTGTAGACCGAATAGGCTTCGCTGTACGCCGACTGGTAGCCGACCGTCTCGTTCACGCGACCGAGCTTGAACTCGAAACCCAGGTCGGGCCGGTCGGCATTCGGGCTGTCGAGCGACAGGCCGATGGCATCCGGCTGGTCGCTGTCGACCAGCTTGGACATCAGGTCGACCACCGTACCGTTGCCGAGGATATCGGCCGAGAACAGCGGCCCGCGCCAGTACGGCTTGTTCGCATCGAGCTTGCCGCGCACCTTCTCGGGCGCCGGCGTGAACACCTTGCTGTCCAGGTTGAAGCGGTCGCCGTTATCCAGATAGCTCAGGCGGCCGTTACTGAGGTTGAAGGTGCCGTCGCGCGTGGCCGCGTTGCTCAGGTCGACCAGCAGCGCGCCGCGATAGCCGAGCACTTCGACGTCGCGCTTCGGACCCACGACCATCGCCGTGTTTTCGTCGATGCCCAGGCCGATGTTGTAGCCCTTGGCGAGCATCGCCGGCAGCATGCGCGCAAAGCGCCCGCGCACCAGGAGGTGCTGGTCGATGAAGACGTCGTCGCCGATGAAGCCCAGGCCGCGCGTGATCTGGCGGCCATCGGCCACGCCGTGCTGGAGCGTGCCCAGCACCGAGCGCGGATGGCCGAACATCGTGGCGCTCATGATGGCAGCGCCGGCGCTCGAGCCGGCGATGACGCCGCCGCGCCGGTACATGTCCCACAGCGCATCGAGCAGTTGCGTGTTGCTGCCATCGGGCCGGCGCAAGGCGTTTGTGATGCGCGCCTGGTCGCCGCCCGAAAAGTAGGCGCCGCCGGCCGAACGCACCGCCTCGACCAGCGCTGGATCTTCGGCGGCAACGCGCACGTCGGACCCATCGAGCCGTTCGGCCACAGGGACGAAGAAGGCGTTGGCGCCATGCTGGTTCAGCCGTTCGATGAGATAGCTGCCAGCGCGCTCGGGGCTGGCCGAGGCCGAAGCGAACACCGCGATGCGGGCGTTCTTGCCGCCGGCGAGCTGCACGATGCGCGTCCAGACGGCGTCGTTGTCTTCGCGCAGTGCGCCGCCGATGATGACGAGCGAGCCCTTGGGCTGCAGTGACGATGGCGATGGCGTGGACGGCGATTCGGCCGCGTGGCTAGTGACGCCAGCGGCGACGGCCAGCGCGAGCGTGGTATGGACAACAACACGGACGACAGATTGGAACATGCGACTTCCCCCGATGAGTCATCAGCGTAAGCCTGATTCCAGTTTCACGTCGCCATGTTGAGTGCGCTCAGGATAAATAGATGTTGGGAAAGTATCGCTCCATCAATGTCTCTGGACGCAACGGCGGCGTGAACCCGAAGCGTTCATACAGGCCGTGGCAATCCGACGTGGCCAGCGTGAAGCGGCGTAATTGCTGCAGGCTGGGATGCCGCATCACCACGCCGATCAATTGTTTGCCGTAGCCAAGGCCACGGTATTCCGGCACGACGAACACATCCACCAGATTGGCGAACGTGGAAAAATCGGTGATCACGCGTGCGAACGCAATCTGGCGACCATCGAGATAGCCGCCAAAGCACAACGAGTTTT
The DNA here is from genome assembly GCA_014841835.1 of Oxalobacteraceae sp. CFBP 13730. Taxonomy (GTDB): domain Bacteria; phylum Pseudomonadota; class Gammaproteobacteria; order Burkholderiales; family Burkholderiaceae_D; genus Telluria. The sequence continues at coordinate 1,102,867 of JACYUQ010000003.1, forward strand.
CAATGGCACGCTCGACAACGGGCCGCGAAATGCCCACGGCCCAGGTGGACTGCTCGCTCAGGAAGCGGTAGATCATCGGGATGTCGAGCCGGGTCTGATCAGTGCTGACATCAAAACTGGAATCGTTCGTCATCATGGCCTGGACAAGGTGACAAAAAGTCATTCTAGCGCCGATTGGTATCAACGCAAGCGGCGATGTGGCGTGCCGCACCGGAATTCGCCAGGCCCTGCATGGAAGTCTGTCCGCGAGCCTGCCTGCGAGTCCGGCCAGCCATGCGGCATGGCACACAGGCAGCGCAGTTTATAATCAAAGGATCCCCAACCGGAATCCCACCATGACCGAACAATTCTCCAAAAAAGCCGAAGCCTGGTCTGCCCGCTTCTCCGAACCTGTATCGGATCTCGTCAAGCGCTACACCGCATCGGTCTTCTTCGACAAACGCCTGGCCCCGCACGACATCGAAGGCTCGCTCGCGCACGCCGAGATGCTGGCCGCGCAAGGCATCATCAGCGAGCACGACCGTGCTGAAATCGAACGCGGCATGACGCAGATCCGGGCCGAGATCGACGCCGGCAGCTTCGAATGGCTGCTCGACCTCGAAGACGTGCACCTGAACATCGAAAAACGCCTGACCGAACTGGTGGGCGACGCCGGCAAGCGCCTGCACACGGGCCGCTCGCGCAACGACCAGGTGGCAACCGACGTCCGCCTGTACGTGCGCGCCGCGATCGACGACATCGTCACGCTGCTCGCCAGCCTGCGCGGTGCCCTGACCGACCTGGCCGAACGCCACGCCGACACGATCATGCCGGGCTTTACGCACCTGCAGGTGGCCCAACCGATCACCTTTGGCCACCACATGCTGGCCTACGTCGAAATGTTCGGCCGCGACGCCGAGCGCATGCTCGACGCGCGCCGCCGCGTGAACCGCCTGCCGCTGGGCGCCGCCGCCCTGGCTGGCACCACCTTCCCGATCGACCGCCTGCGCGTGGCCAAAACGCTCGGCTTCGACGACGTGTGCCACAACTCCCTCGATGCAGTGTCAGACCGCGACTTCGCCATCGAGTTCACGGCCGCCGCATCGATCTTGATGATGCACATCTCGCGCATGTCCGAAGAACTGGTCATGTGGATCAGCCCGCGCATCGGCTTCATCGACATCGCCGACCGCTTCTGCACCGGCTCGTCGATCATGCCGCAAAAGAAGAACCCGGACGTGCCCGAACTCGCGCGTGGCAAGACCGGCCGCGTGTATGGCCACCTGATTGGCCTCCTGACCCTGATGAAGGGCCAGCCGCTGGCCTACAACAAGGACAACCAGGAAGACAAGGAGCCGCTGTTCGACACGATCGACACCGTGATGGACACGCTGCGCATCTTCACCGACATGGCCTCGGGCATCACGGTCAAGGCCGAGAACATGCGCTCGGCAGCGCTGCAGGGCTATGCCACGGCCACCGACCTGGCCGACTACCTGGTCAAACGCGGCCTGCCGTTCCGCGATGCCCACGAAGCGGTGGCGCATGCCGTGCGCGCCTGCGACGTGGCCGGTTGCGACCTGTCCGAGATGTCCCTTGAGACGCTGCAGACGTTCTCGCCGCTGATCGAAGAGGACGTGTTCGCGGTCCTCACGCTCGAAGGTTCGGTGGCCGCGCGCGACCATGTGGGCGGCACCGCGCCGAACCAGGTCCGCATCGCCATCGAGCGCGTGCGCAAGCAGCTGGCCGAGTAATTTCACCCCCCTTGGAGCGGGCCGGCGCTGCTGCAGCGCCGGCCCGCTTTTCCATGCCTTTTTAGATTGATGACGCCATGACCGCATTGCCCGCACGCGACTACGCCGCCTTCCTGTTCGACATGGACGGCACCATCCTGACATCCATCATCGCCGCCAAGCGGGTCTGGGCCGACTGGGCCCGCAGCCACGGGCTGGACGTCGACGTGTTCCTGCCGACGATCCACGGCAAACGCAGCATCGACACCGTACGCGGCCTGGGCCTGCCGGACATCGATGCGGAAGCAGAAGCGCACCGCATCACGCAGGCCGAGATCGAGGACGTCGACGGCATCGAGGCGATTGCCGGCGTGGCCGCCTTTTTGGCCACGCTGCCAGCGGAGCGCTGGGCGATCGTGACGTCGGCGCCGCGCGCGCTGGCCCAGGCGCGCATCGCCGCCGCCGGCCTGCCGCTGCCGCCGGTGCTGGTCGCAGCCGAAGACGTCAAGCACGGCAAGCCGGCGCCGGATCCGTTCCTGCTCGGCGCCGAGAAGCTGGGCATGCGCCCGGAAGAATGCCTCGTGTTCGAAGACACGCTGGCCGGCCTGCAATCGGCCGCCGCCGCCGGCATGGACAGCGTGATGGTCACCGCGACGCACAAGCATCCGGTCGAGACCGACGTGACGGGCGTGCCGGATTACGATGATCTGCGGGCGATCCGCACGGGTGAAGGCTTGCTGCGCCTGCAGCGCACGCGCTCGTAAAACGCCATCACGTGCGCTTCTGCACCAGCGTCAAAATGTCATAACTGGCCACCAGCTCATCGCGCTGGTTGGTCACCTGCACATCCCACGCCACCACGCCCTGCCCCCGTCCCTGCTCGTCCGTCCGGTTGCGATCGACCTTGCGCTTGCAGGTCAGGCGCGCGCGGATCGTGTCGCCGATCGCCACCGGCGCCACGAAGCGCAGGTTGTCCAGGCCATAGTTGGCCAGCACCGGCCCGGGCGCCGGCGAGACAAACAGGCCCGCCGCCGCCGACAGCACGAAGTAGCCATGCGCGATGCGCTGCCCGAACTGCGTGTCCTTGGCCGCGATGGCGTCGAAGTGCATGTAGAAGTAGTCGCCAGAAACACCGCCGAAGTTGACGATGTCCGCTTCGCTCACCGTGCGCCGGTGCGTGAGCAGCGAGTGACCGACTTCCAGATCCTCGAAATGCCGGCGGAACGGATGCAGGTCGCTTTCCTTGACCGCGCCGCCGCGCACGTATTCGCCCGTGACGGCGCCGAGCATCGTGGGCGAGCCCTGCACCGCGGCGCGCTGCAGGAAGTGCTTCACCGCGCGAATACCGCCCAGTTCTTCACCACCGCCGGCGCGCCCCGGGCCGCCGTGTTTCAGTTGCGGCAACGGGGAACCATGGCCGGTGCTGTCCACGGCCGCTTCGCGATCGAGGATCAGCACGCGGCCATGTGACGCCGCCACGATCGGCACCGCGTACGCGGCCAGCGCCGGATCTTTGGTCGCGAACGTGGTGACCAGGCTGCCCTTGCCGCGCGCCGCCAGTTCGAGCGCTTCGTCGATGTCGGTGTAGGTCATCAAGGTGCTGACCGGGCCGAAGGCTTCCACGTCGTGCACGGCGTCATTGACCATCGCATTGCGGCACAACAGCAGCGTGGGCGAGAAGAAGGCGCCGCTGGCGACGTTTTCGCCCACCGGCTTGAACCCGTCGCGCGCACCGAACAGCACCTCGTTGCCGCGTGCGAGCAGCTCGACCCGCGCGCTCACGTCGCGGTGCTGGTCCATCGAGGCCAGTGCACCCATGCGCACGCCCTCGACTTTCGGATCGCCCACCGTGATCTTCGCCAGCCGCTCGCGCAGCCGCTCGCCGACCGCATCGACCAGCCCTTCCGGCACGATCACGCGCCGGATCGCCGTACACTTCTGGCCCGCCTTGCCGGTCATCTCGCGCGCGACTTCCTTGATGAACAGGTCGAACTCGGGATCGGACGGCGTCACGTCGGGCGCCAGCACTGCGCAATTGAGCGAGTCGGCTTCGGCGGTGAACGGCACCGAGGCGCGGATCAGGTTTCCGTTCGCGCGCAGCATGGCGGCCGTGTCGGCCGACCCGGTGAAGGTGACAGCGTCAAAGCCACCGAGCCGATCGAGCAGATCGCCCGTGCTGCCGATCACGAGCTGCAGCGCGCCATCGGGCAGCAGGTTCGAGTCCACCATCATTTTCACCACGGCGTGGGTCAGGTAGCTGGTGGCGGTGGCCGGTTTGGCGATGCAGGGCATCGCAGCCAGAAAACTCGGCGCAAATTTTTCAAGCAAGCCCCAGATGGGGAAGTTGAAGGCGTTGATGTGCACCGCCACCCCACCCCGCGGCACCAGGATGTGGGTGCCGGCAAAGCCGCCACGCTTGCCCAGCGCGATGGCCGGGCCTTCGTGCAGCACGTTCGACGACGGCAGCTCGCGCGAGCCCATGCTGGCGTACGCAAACAGCGTGCCGATGCCGCCTTCGACGTCGACCCAGCTGTCCTGGCGCGTCGCGCCGGTCAGGTGCGAGATCGCATACAGTTCTTCCTTGCGCTCCATCAGGTACAGCGCGAGCGCCTTCAGCGCGGCGGCGCGTTCCTGGAACGTCTGGCGCATCAGCATCTTGACGCCCGTCTTGCGTGCAAAAGTAAGCGCTTCGTCGAAGTCGATCTCCTCGGCGTGCGTGTGATAGATCAGGGTGCTGTCGAGCGCGCTATGCAGCGGCGTGTGCGATGCGGCGCCGTGCCAGCGGCCGGCGATCAGGCTTTGCAGTGTCGGGATGTGGCCCATAAGGTCTCCAGTAGGTTCAGGACTTCGGCGTGTGCAGCGCGCTCGTGTCGAATGCAATGCGGCCACGGTCCGGCGCCACGGCGGTATCGGCATCGACTTCGCGCATCGTCTGCAACGAACGCACGGCCAGTTCGTGGTACTGGCGCGTGCCGAAACTCTTCCACGCGACGTCATCGTCGGTCAGTTCACGCACCACCTTGGCTGGCGTGCCCATGACCATCGAGCGCGGCGGGATGACCATCCCGGCTTTCACGAAGCTCATCGCGGCGACGATCGATTCCGCACCGACGACCGCCTTGTCCATCACCACCGCGTTCATGCCGACCATCGCATTGCGCCCCACGCGGCAGCCGTGCAGCACGGCGCCGTGGCCGATGTGGCCATCGACTTCGACCACCGTGTCTTCCAGCGGGAAGCCGTGCATCACGCACGCATCCTGCAGATTGGCGCCTTCCTCCAGGATCAGGCGCCCGAAGTCGCCGCGCAGGCTGGCGCACGGGCCGATATAGCAGCGCGGGCCGACGATCACGTCGCCGATCAACACGGCGGAAGGATGCACATAGGCGCTCGGATGCACGACGGGCCGCACACCGTCGATTTCGTAGACTTTGACCATCGTGCTAGACCCGCTCGACGATCAGCGCGATGCCTTGGCCGACGCCGATGCACATCGTGCACAGCGCGTAGCGCCCGCCCGTGCGGTGCAGCTGGTTCACTGCGGTCATGACGAGGCGTGCACCGGACGCCCCCAGCGGGTGCCCCAGCGCGATCGCGCCGCCGTTCGGGTTCACGTGCGCCGCGTCGTCCGGCAGGCCCAGGTCGCGCAGTACGGCCAGACCCTGCGCGGCAAACGCCTCGTTCAATTCGATCACGTCCATCTGGTCCAGCCTCAAGCCCGTCTGCGCCAGCAGCTTCCTGACGGCGGGCGCCGGACCAAAACCCATGATGCGCGGCGCCAGACCGACGGTGGCCATACCAATCACGCGGGCGTGTGGTGTCAAGCCGTGGCGCGCCGCAGCCTCGCCAGAGGCCAGCAGCAGCGCGCAGGCGCCGTCGTTCAGGCTCGATGCATTGCCGGCGGTGACCGAGCCGTCCGGGCTCACCACGCCCTTCAGCTTCCCCAGCGCTTCGATGCTGGAATCGGCGCGTGGCTGTTCGTCGGTATCGACGATGCGCGTTTCCTTCTTGCCCTGGAGCGTGACCGGCACGATCTCGTCCTTGAAGACGCCAGCGGCATGCGCCTGCGCCCAGCGTTGCTGGCTGCGCAGCGCGAACGCGTCCTGGTCAGCGCGGCTGACATTGAATTCGCGCGCGACGTTTTCGGCCGTCTCGGGCATCGAGTCGATGCCGTACTGCGCCTTCATGCGCGGATTGACAAAGCGCCAGCCGAGCGTCGTATCCTCGATTTTCGCCGCGCGCGAAAACGCGCTGTCGGCCTTGCCCATGACGAACGGCGCGCGTGTCATGCTCTCGACGCCGCCCGCGATCACCAGGTGCGCTTCACCGGCCTTGATCGCGCGCGCAGCGGTGCCGATGGCGTCCATGCCCGAGCCGCACAGGCGGTTGATCGTGTTGGCCGGCACGTCCTGCGGCAGTCCGGCCAGCAGCGCGGCCATGCGCCCGACGTTGCGGTTGTCTTCGCCCGCCTGGTTGGCGCAGCCGTAGAACAGATCGTCGACCTGGGCCCAGTCCACACCGGGGTTACGGGCCATCAGCGCGGCGATGGGCAGCGCGGCCAGGTCGTCGGCGCGCACGGTCGAGAGCAACCCGCCGTAGCGGCCGAAGGGTGTGCGGATGGCGTCGCAGATGAAAGCGTCAAGCATGCTGGTTTCCTTGTTCATTGTTTGGGGCGGCCGTCGACCACGCGCCGGGCCTTGCCCGTCAGCGTGCGCTCGATGCCTTGCGGCGGCAACAGGCGCACGCGGGTGGTCACGCCGACATAGGTCTTGATGCAGTGCTGCAGCTCGCGCGCCTGCGCCTCGATGGCGTCAGGCGCAAGCAGCGTATCGCGCAGTTCGCACAGCACCTCGAGCGTGTCGAGGTGGCCGTCGCGCGCCACGACCAGCTGGTAGTGCGGCGCCAGTGCCGGCATCCGCAGCACCAGTTCCTCGATCTGGCTGGGGAACACGTTCACGCCGCGGATGATCAGCATGTCGTCCGAGCGCCCCGTGATGCGGCCCATGCGGCGCATCGCGCGCGAGGTCGGGGGCAGCAGGCGCGTCAGGTCGCGCGTGCGGTAGCGGATGATTGGCAGCGCTTCCTTGGTCAGCGACGTGAATACCAGCTCGCCCTCCTCGCCATCGGGCAGCACCTCACCCGTATCGGGGTCGATGATCTCGGGGTAGAAATGGTCTTCCCAGATCACGGGGCCGTCCTTGCTCTCGATGCATTCGCTGGCCACGCCCGGGCCCATCACCTCGGACAGGCCGTAGATGTCGACCGCATCGATGCCGGCGCGCGTCTCGATCTCGCGCCGCATCGCATCGGTCCACGGCTCGGCGCCGAAGATGCCGACCTGCAGCGACGACGCAGCCGGGTCGAGCCCCTGGCGCGCGAATTCCTCGACGATGTTGAGCATGTACGACGGCGTGACCATGATGATCGACGGCTTGAAGTCGCAGATCAGCTGCACCTGCTTCTCGGTCTGCCCGCCCGACATCGGCACGACCGTGCAACCGAGGCGCTCGGCGCCGTAGTGCGCACCCAGGCCGCCGGTGAACAGGCCGTAGCCGTAGGCGATGTGCACCAGGTCGCCCCGGCGCCCGCCGGCGGCGCGGATCGAACGCGCCACGATGTTGGCCCAGGTATCGATATCGTTCTGCGTGTAGCCGACCACGGTGGGCTTGCCGGTGGTGCCGGACGAGGCATGCACGCGCACCACCTGCTCGCGCGGTACGGCGAACATGCCGAACGGGTAGTTATCGCGCAAGGCCTTCTTTTCGGTGAACGGAAATTTCGCCAGGTCGGCCAGGGTTTTCAAATCGGCCGGATGCACGCCTGCAGCGTCGAACGCTGCGCGGTAGTGCGGCACGTTGTCATACGCGTGCTGCAGCGTCCATTGCAGGCGTTGCAGTTGCAGCGCCTGCAATTCGTCGCGGCTGGCGCGCTCGATCGGTTCCAGGTCGCCCGGTGCGGGAAGGTGTTGGACCATCTGTCGACTCCTTGTGGTTCAGGCGTCCACGGGCGCCACGGTGCCGCTGATGCGATGCGATTTGCCGCGAAACAGCGCGATGGTGCGCCCGTCCGCGGCCTTCACCGTGACGTCGTAGACGCCGGTTTTGCCCTGCAGCGCCTGCTCGGTGGCTTCGGCCACCAGCACGTCGCCCGCGCGGCCAGGGGCGAGATAATCGATCGTGCAGCCGGCGCCCACGGTGCTGAGGTTGTGAGAATTGCAGGCGAAGGCAAAGGCGCTGTCGGCCAGCATGAAGATGTAGCCGCCGTGACAGGTCGCGTGCCCGTTGAGCATGTCGGCGCGCACGGTCATCGTCATGCGTGCATAGCCTGGCCGGATCTCGGCCAGCAGCATGCCCAGCGCCTGGCTGGCCGGGTCGCGTTCGTACATCGTGCGTCCGGCCAGCTCGGCCAGCATTTGCGCGTCTTCATGCATGAAAGCGTGCTCCCTGCGGATCGGCGGCCAGCTTGCGGCGCAGCAGCGGCGAGATGCGGTAGCGGTCTTCGCCATACGTCGCGGCCAGGTTCGACAGCACGGTCACGACCTGCCCCATGCCGATCGCGTCCAGCCAGGCCAGCGGCCCGCGCGGATAATTCACGCCCTTCTGCATCGCGATGTCCACGGCGCGCACACTGCACACGCCCTGGTGGACGGCGTCGGCCGCTTCGTTGGCCAGCATTGCTACCGTGCGCATCACGGCAAGGCCCGGGACGTCGTCCAGGCGCGTGACGACGAAGCCGGCAGCCTGGAACAGGCCCACCGCAGCACGCCAAGCCTCATCGCTACATCCGTCGGCGCGCGCGAGCGCGATGCGCGGCGCCGTGGCGGCGTCGCACAGCAGGTCGAACACGATCGTGTCACGCTGGTTATCCGCCTGCGCGCGCTCGGTGGCGCTGCGCCCGTCAGTGAGATGAATCGCCGCGCCGCCGCAGTACAGGCCCGGTGCCGCTTCGATCTCGGTCAGGTCGATGCCGGAAGCCTGCAGCCGCGCGACGAGCGCATCGACGCTGCCGGCCGCACCGGCGTATTTGACCGCCGCTGGCCGGTCGCAGGCAGCTTCGGACTGCACGACCGGCGTCTCCGCCCCGTCGCCATAGCGATAGAACCCGCGCCCCGTCTTGCGGCCCAGATAACCCGCGTTGACCAGCTCCTGCTGCAGCACGGATGGCGTGAAACGCGGGTCGCCGAAGTACGCTGCGAACACCGATTGCGTGACCGAGAAATTGACGTCATGCCCGATCAGGTCCATCAGATCGAAGGGCCCCATGCGAAAACCGCCGCACTCGCGCATGACGGCATCGAGCGTGGCAACGTCGGCCGCCTGTTCCAGCAGCAGGCGCAGGGCTTCGCCATAGAACGGGCGCGCCACGCGGTTGACGATGAATCCGGGGGTGGACTTGGCATGCACGGGGCTCTTGCCCCATTTTTCGGCGGTGGCATACACGATCTGCGCGACCTCGCGCCCCGTCGCCAGGCCGCTCACCACTTCCACCAGCGCCATCAGCGGCGCCGGATTGAAGAAGTGCATGCCGACCAGGCGTTCGGGATGCGCCAGTTGCGCGCCGATGGCCGTGACCGAGATCGACGATGTGTTGGTCGCCAGGATGCAGTCGCTGGCGACGACGGCTTCGAGCGCGGCAAACAGCGCGCGCTTGACCTGCAGGTCTTCGACGACGGCCTCGATGACGAGCACTGCACCGGATGCTTCGTGCAAAGCGTCGATGCGGCGCATGCGCTCGCGCGCGAGATCGGATTCGACGGCGCCCATGCGGCCCTTCGCGACCAGGCGCGCATAGGTGGCGCCAATTTCCGCGATGGCCTTGTCGGCGGCGCCGGTACGGGTATCGAACAGCAGGACCTGATGGCCGGCCGTGGCCGCGACCTGGGCGATGCCGGCGCCCATTGCGCCGCTGCCGATGACGGCAATCGTCGAATGCGGTGGCAGTGACTGCATCCTCACTCCCCCTTGAACTGCGGCGCGCGCTTGGCCAGGAATGCGGCGACGCCTTCACAGTAGTCGTGGCTGTTACCGAGTTCGCGCATCATGTCGGCTTCGAGCTGCAATTGCTGCTCCAAGGTGTTGGCGTAGCTGGCCTGGAAGGCGCGCTTGGTGAATGCCAGGCCCTTGGTCGGCGCGGCGGCAAAGTGTTGTGCCATGGCCAGCGCTTCGTCCATCAGCACGTCGTCCGGCACGCAGCGCCAGATCAGGCCCCAGGCTTCGGCTTTTTCGGCGCTGAGTTTTTCGCCCAGCATGGCCAGACCCATCGCGCGCGCGGGGCCGATCAGGCGCGGCAAATGCCAGGTGCCGCCGGTGTCCGGGATCAGGCCCAGTTTGCTGAACGCTTCGATGAAACTGGCCGATTGGGCGGCCAGCACGATGTCGCAGGCCAGCGCCAGGTTGGCGCCGGCGCCGGCGGCCACGCCGTTGACGGCGCAGATGACGGGCATCGGCAGGTTCTTCAGCGTGAGCACGAGCGGCGCGTAAAACTCCTCGACCGAGGCGCCCAGATCGACGCTGGGGGCGCCCGGGTCGACGGCGCGGTCGGCGAGATCCTGGCCGGCGCAAAAGCCACGGCCGGCGCCGGTCAGCACCAGCACGCGCACGGACTGGTCGGCCTGCACGCGCGTGAGCGCATCGCGCACTTCGAGGTGCATGGCACGGGTGAAGCTGTTGAGGCGATCGGGGCGGTTCAGGGTCAGGACGGCGACGCCGCCTTCTGTCTTGAACTGGATGCTGTCGTAGTTCATCGTGGTCTCCGTTTTTGTTCTGGTTGCGCGCGGTTATTCGGCGATATCGAAATCCACCACCACCTTGTCGGTCACCGGGAAACTCTGGCAGCTGAGCACGAACCCGCGCGCGACTTCGTAGTCTTCCAGCGCGTAGTTCACGTCCATCTCCACTTCGCCATCAAGTACCTTGCAGCGGCAGGTCGAGCACACGCCGCCCTTGCACGAATAGCGCATGTCGATGCCGGCGCGCAGGCCGGCGTCCAGCAGCGATTCGGTGTCCCGGTCCATCGTGAAGCTGGCGGCGCTGCCGTCCATGATCACGGTCACTTCGGTGTGCTGGCGCGCGCTGGCAGCAACCGCGCGCGGCATGCGTTCGCGGGTTGGCGCGCTCGCGGCAAACAGCTCGATGCGGATCTGCTCCTTGGCCAGCCCGGCCGCCTGCAGCGCGCGCGAGACGCCATGCATCATGTCTTCGGGGCCGCAGATGAAGGCGACATCGATCGCCTTGATGTCGATCCACTGGCGCAGGAACTGCGTGCACTTGTCTTCGGTGATCCGGCCGTTGAAGAGTTCAATGTCCTGCTGCTCGCGGCTCATCACGTAGACCAGGCGCAGGCGGTCCATGTACTGGTCCTTGAGGTCGGTGAGTTCGTCGCGAAACAGCACGCTCGACGACGCGCGGTTGCCGTACACGATCGTGAAGCGGCTGCCTGGTTCGGCCAGCAGCGTGGTCTTGACGATCGACAGGATCGGCGTGATCCCGCTGCCGGCGGCAAACGCCAGGTAGTGGCGGGCGCTGGCTGCGTCGAGCGGCACGTTGAAGTTGCCGCTCGGGGGCATGACGTCCAGCTGCGCGCCCGGTTGCAGGCTGTCGTTGGCCCAGCTGGAGAACTGGCCGCCGGGCGTGCGCTTGATCGCCACGCGCAGCTGCTCGTCCTGCACTGCCGAACAGATCGAGTACGAACGGCGTACATCGTCGCCATCGATCGTGGCGCGCAGCGTCAGGTACTGGCCCTGACGGAAGGCGAAGGTCTCTTTCAATGCCGGCGGCACGTCGAACGTCACGCACACGGCGTCGCGCGTTTCGTGTTTCACCTTGCTGACGGTGAGAGGATGGAATTGGCTCATGCTGGGCTTTAATGACACTTGAAATAATCGAACGGCTCGCGGCAATCGAGACACTTGTAGAGCGCCTTGCACGGCGTCGAGCCGAATTCGCTGGTCAGCTGGGTATGCGCCGAACCGCAGTGCGGGCAGCTCACGGCCGGCGCGGCGCGGCGGCGGATGCCGGCATGCAGGCCGCTGATGTCGATCGCCTGCTGCACGGGCGGCGCGATGCCATAGCCGGTGAGTGCGGCCTTGCCGGCGTCGCTCATCCAGTCGGTGGTCCAGGCGGGCGCCAGGCGCGTGGCGATGCGCACGCGATCGAGGCCATGCGCGCGCAGTGCGTCGCCCACGCTGTCGGCGATCACGGTCATGGCAGGACAGCCCGAATACGTGGGCGTGATCGTCACCACCCACGTGTCGTCGTCCAGCACCACGTCGCGCACGATGCCCAGATCGACGATCGAGATGACGGGGATTTCCGGATCGGCGACCTTGCCCAGCCAGGCCCAGACCTGCTCGACCGACACGGCCAGCGCAGTCATCACCAGGCCGCGCCCGGATAGGCGCGCTGCAGGAACTGCATCTCGGCCAGGATGAAGCCGAGGCGCTCGCTGTGCCGGCCCTGCTTGCCGCCGCGCTGCATCCAGGCGTCCGGCGATGGCATGGTCAAGGTGGCTTCGGTGAATATGTCGGCCAGGTGGTTCAGGTAGGCTTCGCGCAGCGGCCCGACGGCCGGCGCCACGCCCTGCGCCACCATCGCCTCGTCGACCGCGTCGTACAGGAACATCTCGCCGCTGTACATCCACAGGTCGTCGAGCGCGGTCTGCATCATCGCGTGGCTGGTGGCCGTGCCGTCGCCCAGGCGCACCACCAGGTCGCCACTGCGGCGCAGGTGGTACGTCACTTCCTTGAGCGACTTGGCCGCAATCTCGACGATGCGCGGGTCGCTCGAGCGGGTCAGGCCATCCATCAGGAAGTAGTGCCAAGCGTCGAACAGGAACTGGCGCATGACGACGTCGGCATAACTGCCATTGGGCTGCTCGAGCAGGATGCAGTTGCGGTACTCGCCGCTGTCGCGCAGGAAGGCCAGGCGGTCTTCGTCGCGGCCCTGGCCTTCGAGTTCGGCGGCATACGACAGCCACATGCGGGTCTGGCCGAGCAGGTCGAGCGCCACGTTCGACAACGCCATGTCTTCTTCGAGCGCCGGCCCCTTGCCGCACAACTGGCACAGTTGCTGCGACAGGATCAGGGCGTTGTCGCCCTGGCGCAGCAGGTAGTCGATTTTTGCTTCCATGGGATTGGTCTCCGGCGCGCTCACAGATTCTTGACTTCTTCCGGCATCGGGAAGAACGTCGGGTGGCGATACACCTTGCTGTTGGCCGGCTCGAACAGCGACGATTTATCGGCCGGGCTGCTGGCGACGATGTCGGCGGCGCGCACGACCCAGATCGAGACGCCTTCGTTGCGGCGCGTGTAGACGTCGCGCGCGTTATTGACAGCCATTTCGGCGTCAGGTGCGTGCAGGCTGCCGACGTGCTTGTGGGCGAGGCCGTGCTGGCTGCGGATGAAGACTTCCCACAGGGGCCATTCTTTGCTCATTATTGTCTCCGTATTGCCATCGCATCGTATGAGTGTGCGAATGTGCGAATCTGCGGTGGAATCAGGCGGCCACTTTTTTTGCGGCCTGCTTGTCGGCGTGCGCCACCAGCGCGTCGCGGAACCATTCGCCATCGTCCCAGGCTTTGACGCGCGTGCGCAGGCGCTCGCGGTTGCAAGGGCCGTTGCCCTTCAAGACGCCATAGAACTCGCTCCAGTCGATCGCGCCGAAGTCGTACGAGCCGCGTTCGGCATTCCATTTGAGGTCGGGATCCGGTACCGTCAGGCCCAGGTACTCGGCTTGCGGCACGGTCTGGTCGACCATGCGCTGGCGCAGTTCGTCGTTGGAGAACAGCTTGATGCGCCAGGCGCTCGACTGCGCGCTGTTGACCGACTCGGCATCGGACGGCCCGAACATCATCAGCGACGGCCACCACCAGCGATTAAGCGCATCCTGCGCCATCGCCTTCTGCTCGGGCGTGCCCTTGGCCAGCGCCATCATGATGTCGTAGCCCTGGCGCGCATGGAACGATTCTTCCTTGCAGACGCGGACCATGGCGCGCGCATACGGCCCGTACGAGCAGCGGCACAGCGGGATCTGGTTGATGATCGCCGAGCCGTCGACCAGCCAGCCGATCGCGCCCATGTCGGCCCAGCTCAGGGTCGGGTAATTGAAGATGCTCGAATATTTGGCTTTGCCGGCATGCAGGGCCGCCAGCAGCTCGTCGCGCGAGACGCCCAGGGTCTCGGCCGCGCTGTACAGGTACAGGCCGTGGCCGGCCTCGTCCTGGATCTTGGCCAGCAGGACCGACTTGCGCTGCAGGGTCGGCGCGCGCGTGACCCAGTTGCCCTCCGGGAGCTGGCCGACGATCTCGGAATGGGCATGCTGCGAGATCTGCCGGATCAGCGTCTTGCGGTATGCTTCCGGCATCCAGTCCTTCGGTTCGATCTTGATCCCGGCGTCGATGCGCGCCTGGAATGCCTGCTCGTCAGCGCTCATGTCCTGTTCTGTGCGGACTTTATTGAGGCCTGTCTCCACCATTTGTGCGTACATGGATCTCTCCCGTTGCAAAATCTGTGAGAATCATAATACGATACAAAAAATCGGAAGTACACAATAATTTTGAATCATATCGAGCCAGACCGTGAATGACATGACCAGCACCCAGTGGATCGCCCACAGCCTGGCCACCGATCCGCCCCGCCACAAGTCGCTGGTGGTGACGATCTGCGGCGACGCGATCGCGCCCCATGGCGGCGCCTTCTGGCTTGGCAGCATGATCGAGCTGCTCGCGCCCTTCGGCGTGAACGACCGGCTGGTGCGCACCAGCGTGTTCCGGCTGGTGCAGGAGGGCTGGCTGACCGCCAGCCGCGAGGGCCGGCGCAGCCGCTACGCGCTGGCGCCGACAGCGTTGCCACGCTTCGAACGCGCCAACCGCCGCATCTACGCGGCGCCCGGACAGGACTGGGATGGCCGCTGGACGTTCGTGCTGGCCACCAACGGCAGCATCGACAGCGACCTGCGCGCGCTGGTGCGCAAGGAACTCGAATGGGAAGGCTTTGCGATGCTGGCCAGCGGCGTGATGGCGCATCCGGCGCCGGATCGCGACACACTGGGCGACATCCTCGCGCGCACGGGGGCCGAGGGGCGCGTGTTCGTGTGCCAGGCAGATGAGGTGCCGGATGCTGGTTCGCGCCCGCTGCCCGAACTGGTGGGCGACTGCTGGAACCTGGATGCGGTGGTGCTCGGGTACCGCGGCTTCATCGAGACGTTTGCCCCGCTGCCGGCGTTGCTGGCGCGCGGCGATGTCAGCCCGGCGCACGCGTTCGCGATCCGCACCCTGCTGATCCACGCTTACCGCCGCGTGCAGCTGCACGACCCGATGCTGCCGCTCCCCCTGCTGCCCGACCCGTGGCCGGGCGCCGACGCGTATGCGCTGGCGCGCACCATTTATCAACTGAGCCACGAACGCGCCGAGGAGCACGTGCTGGCCATGCTGCGCGTCGAGGACGCGGCCACCCCCGACGCAGATGCGGCGTTTGGGGGCCGCTTCGGCGGGCTGGCGCCCGTTACCTTGTCGCGACCGTAAAACGCGCGCGCACATGGCGCGGTTGTTCGATCTCGTCGACGATGGCAAGCGCCAGGTCGGCCACGGCGATGCCGGCCGGCTGCGCGCCATCCATCAGCAGGTCGTCGCCGCCCAGACGATACGCACCGGTCGGTTCGCGCTGCCCCAGCATCGCCGGCGGGCTCAGATAGGTCCAGTCGAGCACCGTGTTGGCGCGCAGTGCGGTCAAGGCATCGCGCGCGGCGCGTGCGCCGGGCACCACGTTTGGCGGCACGTGATCCAGAAACTGCGGCGTGTCGATCAGCTGCACGCCGGGCGCGACGAACAGGCTGCCGGCGCCGCCAACCACCAGCAGGCGCCGTACGCCACTGGCCTCGACGCCGCGCACGATCGCATCGAAGCCGCGCGTGAAGTTGTCGTACAGGGCTGGGTCGTTCCAGCCCGGATTGAAGGCCGAGATCACGGCGTCGGCGCCTTCCACGGCACGGGCGACGGCGTGTGAGTCATAGGCGTCGGCCACCGCCACGGTCAGTCCAGGCTGCGCAGGCAGGCGCGCGGCGTCGCGCACCACGGCAGTGACTTGGTGGCCGCGTTGCAGCAGGGTGGCAAGGACGGCGGCGCCAACAAAACCGGTGGCGCCAATGAGGGCGATATGCATGGTGACTCCTGAATGCGTGAATGAGCTAATGACGATACCGGCTTCATGGCGGGGCGATAAGATAGGCAGATTCACTAACACCTTGAAGCTGGGCTAACAGATGCATGATCTCAAACCGTATGCCGTCTTTGCCGAAACCGTCGCCGCCGGCTCGATGAGCGGCGCCGCACGTCGGCTTGGCATGAGCCCGTCGGCCGTCAGCCAGACCATCCGCGCGCTCGAGGCGCAGGCCGGTGTGACGCTGCTGCACCGCTCGACCCGCAAGCTCACACTGACCGAGGCGGGCGCGCGCTGCTACCCGCATTGCCTGCGGCTGCTGGAAGCAGCAAGTGCGGCCAACGATTCGCTGCTGCAGGCGCGCGATGCGCCCAGCGGCGAACTGCGGGTGGCCGCGCCGGTGGGCTTCGGCGCCCATATCGCGCCGGCGCTCGCGCCCGTGCTGGCCGCCTGGCCGCAACTGCGCCTGCGCCTGCTGGTGGACGACGCCATGATCGACCTGATTGGCGAGCGCATCGACCTGGCGATCCGCGCCGGCCGCCTGCCCGATTCGCGCTGGATCGCGCGGCCCCTGTGCCGGTTCGAGATGATCCTCTGCGCGGCGCCGGCCTACCTTGCGCGCCACGGCGTGCCCGACACGCCGCAGGCGCTGGAAGATCACGCCTGGCTCACCTCCACGCGCGACGGCGTCGACGCCGACGACGGTCCTGCCACGATGGCGCTCGATCTGCACCGGGCCGATGCCGATGCCGACGTGCAGGTGCAGCTGCAGGTGCAGGTGCAGGCGCGCATCGTCAGCAACAACCAGCTGTCGCTGCACCAGATGTGCGAACAGGGCATGGGCCTGGCGCGCCTTGGCCATGCTGACGCACACGCCGCGATCGAGCGCGGCGCGCTGGTGCGCGTGCTGCCGCAGTGGCAGTCGGCGCCGCTGCTGGTATCGGCCATGACGCCGCGGCGCGACGGCGATCCGGCCAAGGTGCGCGTGGCGCTGGAGGCGCTGCGGCGCCACTTCACGGCCCTGCCGGGCACCCGGCCAGCCTAGCGAACGCTTGCTGAAAACGGGTATCATCATCGTTCTACGCACCTTCCCAACACAGGACAACACCATGTCTATCAAGATCAGCAGCCAATTCGACGCTGGCGCCATCGAGGTCGTGAACGCCACGAGCGCGAACGCCATCGACCTGAACATCCGCAAGGATTCGCACGCCGACATCATCCAGTGGTTCTACTTCCGCCTGCAGGGCGCGCAAGGGCAAGCCTGCACCATCCGCCTGCTCAATGCCGGCAAGGCCGCCTATCCGGCCGGCTGGGAAAACTACCAGGCGATGGCGAGCTACGACCGCGTGAACTGGTTCCGCGTACCGACGTCGTTCGACGGCAGCGTGCTGGCCATCGAGCACACGCCCGGCATGGACAGCGTGTATTACGCCTACTTCGAGCCGTATTCGTTCGAACGCCACCTCGAGCTGCTTGACCGCGCGCAGATGGCCGAAAACGTCCGCATGCTCGACCTGGGTTCGACCGTCGATGGCCGCGACCTGAACATGCTGGTGATCGGCGAGCCAGCCGAAGGCAAGAAGAAGGTCTGGGTCATCGCGCGCCAGCATCCGGGCGAGACGATGGCCGAATGGTTCGTCGAAGGCATGCTCGATGCGCTGCTCGATCCGGCGAATCCGTTCGGCCGCCAGCTCCTGAAAGAGTCGGTGTTCTACGTGGTGCCGAACATGAACCCGGACGGCTCGGTGCGCGGCAACCTGCGCACGAATGCCGCCGGCGCGAACCTGAACCGCGAGTGGCTCAGTCCGAGTATGGAGCGCAGCCCGGAAGTCTTCCTGGTGCGCCAGAAGATGCACGAGACGGGCGTGGACGTGTGCCTCGACGTGCACGGCGACGAAGGCTTGCCATACGTGTTCGTGGCTGGCAGCGAGTCACTCCCGAACTTCACCGCCGAGCAAGGTGCAGCGCAGGCCAGCTTCATCGCCGACTTCAAGATCGCCAGCCCGGACTTCCAGGACGTGCACGGCTACGGCAAGACGCCGTACACCGACCAGACCCTGACCATGGGCTCGCCGCACATCACGCACACCTTCGGCGCCCTGTCGCTGACGCTGGAGCTGCCGTTCAAGGACAACGCGAACGACCCGGATCCGCTGGTCGGCTGGGACGGCGCACGCAGCGCGCGCCTGGGCGCAGCGGTGCTGCAGCCGGTGCTCAAGGCAATCCGCTCGCGCAAGTAATAGCGAGGCCCTGCAATGCAGAGCGCCGTCGGATCGACGGCGCTTTTTTTATGTCCACTGCACGGAAAGCACAGCTGGGGTCAGGTCTGACATTCGGACACGGCCTCAGCCATAGCCACGCCCAGTAGTGTCTTGCCCAGCATTAGCGTGGCTTGGCACCAGCGAGTTCCGACTGCCCGACTGTCGAGATCGTGTCCGAATGTCAGACCTGACCCCAGCTTTTTGACCGACTGCCTAACTGTCGAGATCGTGTCCGAATGTCAGACCTGACCCCAGCTTTTCGGAACGAGGCCGTGCAATGCAAAGCGCCGTCGGATCGACGGCGCTTTTTTATGTCCACTGCATGCAGAACATCGACCGTAGGGCTTACAGCTCGACGCCCAGATGCGTTTTTACCCAGGCATTGGCGTCGCTGCTGCTGTCGAAATGCAGGGTGGCGATCGCGGTTTTATCCGGCGCCAGGAAGGTGGCGTACACCTTGCGGCTGTCCCCGCTCGAGCTGAGCAGATCGGATTGGGGGGCGAGCTCGACGGTGGCTACCAGGTCGAGGTTGAGCAGCACGGTCTTCGGGCTGCTTTCCTTGTCGATGCGAACGAAACGGGTCATGCGTTTTCCTTAGTTGCCGGCAATGACCATGTTCTCGATCAGAATCGAGCCCGTGGTCTTGTTGCCGCGAACCAGCGTGTCGGTGCCGACGGCAACGATCTGCTGGAACATATCGCGCATATTGCCGGCGATCGTGATTTCTTCGACCGGATACTGGATCACGCCCTGCTCGACCCAGTAACCGGAGGCACCGCGCGAATAGTCGCCGGTGACGTAGTTGACGCCCTGCCCCATCAGTTCGGTAACCAGGAGGCCCGTGCCGAGTTTGCGCAGCATACCTTCGAAATCGTCGGTACGGCGCGTGGCCGTCGAGACGATCTCGAGGTTGTGCGCGCCGCCGGCGTTGCCGGTCGTTGGCATGCCCATCTTGCGCGCCGTGTACGACGACAAGAAATAGCCTTGCAGCACGCCATCGCTGATCACCTTGCGGCGCACGGTCTTGACGCCTTCGTCATCGAACGGGGCCGAGCCGACACCGCCGATCAGGTGCGGGTCTTCAACCACCTGGATATGCGATGGGAATACCTGCTTGCCGAGCATGTCGAGCAGGAACGTGGACTTGCGGTACAGCGCGCCACCGGAGACGGCTTGCACGAACGCGCCCATGAGACCCGCGGCCAGCGGCGCTTCGAACAGCACCGGGCAGGTGCGGGTAGTCAGCTTGCGCGCGTTCAGGCGCGCCAGCGCGCGCTCGGCGGCGTAGCGGCCGACTTTTTCAGGCGCGGCCAGTTGCTTGGGGTCGCGCGACGACGTGTACCAGTCGTCGCGCTGCATCGCATTGCCCTTGCCGGCAATGGGCGCAACCGAGATCGTGTGACGCGAGAACGGGTAGCCACCGATGAAACCACGCGAGTTGGCGGCGACGAAATGCGACTGCTGCACATAGACGCTGGCGCCTTCGCTGTTGGTGATGCGCTTGTCGACGGCGAACGCGGCGGCTTCGCAGCGCTGGCCCAGCTCGACGGCTTGTTCGGTGGAGATCGGCCACGGGTAGAACAGGCGCAGGTCGCGCGGCGCGGTTTCGATCAGATCGGCGTCGGGCAGGCCGGCACAGTCGTCTTCGGCCGTAAAGCGCGCGATGTTCGATGCGGCTTCGACGGTGGCCTTGAGCGAGTCGGCCGAAAAATCGGACGTGCTCGCGTTGCCGCGGCGCTGGCCAAAATACACGGTGATGCCCAGGCCCTTGTCCTTGTTTTGCTCGATCGTCTCGATGTTGCCTTTACGCACAGAAACCGACAGCCCGCTCCCTTCACTGATTTCGACAGCCGCGTCGGACGCGCCCTGCTCGCGCGCAAGGGCCAGCATGTCGCGCGCCAGCTGTTTCAGCTGATCCTGGGTGTGGGTAAAAGGGGTGTCATTCATCGGTGTTTTTCGTGGCCAGCCCTAAAACAGTTATCATAGCAGCCGTTTACTGTTTTCACTGATCGGCCCAGCGCCAATCAAATCATTCAAATCATGCCTAATCCAAATCGCGGCTCGGTGGGCTTCCAGTCCAACGAGTTCGAACCAGAGTACGACCGTCCCTCCAAGTCGGAGCTCAAGCGCCAGTCGAACGAGCTGCAAAAGCTCGGCGAGCAGCTCGTCGAAGCGGCGCGCGACCGCGTCAAGCGCGTCGAGATGCCGGAAGACGTGCGCGATGCCATCCTCACGTGCCAGAGCATCACCAACCACGAAGGCCGGCGCCGCGCGCTGCAATTCGTGGGCAAGAAAATGCGCACGCTGAACGAAGAAGAAGTCGCCGTCATCCAGCGCACGATCGACAGCTGGAAAGGCGCGTCGAAGGCCGAAACCGCGTCGCTGCACGCGCTCGAACGCCGCCGCGACAAGCTGCTGTCGGACGACACGGCGCTGACCGTGCTGCTCGAAGAAAACCCCGAGCTCGACGTCCAGCACCTGCGCACCCTGATTCGCAACGCGCGCAAGGAAGTGGCCGAGTCCAAGCCGCCGAAAGCCTTCCGCGAAATCTTCCAGATCCTCAAGGACCTGCAAAAGAAGAAAAAAGCCGATGCGGCTGCCGCTGCCGACGACCAGGAATCGAACGATGACGAGTCCGACGACGAGTAACAACGATGTGCTGGTGATCGGCCTTGTCTCTGTTTCCGACCGCGCCAGCGGCGGGGTCTACGAAGATAAGGGCATCCCGGCGCTGAACGACTGGCTGGCCAGCGCGCTCACGACGCCCTATCGCATCGAGACGCGCCTGATCCCGGACGAGCGCGCGGCCATCGAAGCCACGCTGACCGAGCTGGTCGACACGGCGCGCTGCCACCTGGTGCTCACCACCGGCGGCACCGGCCCGTCGCGGCGCGACGTCACGCCCGAAGCCACGCTGGCGGTTGCCACCAAAGAGATGCCGGGCTTCGGCGAACAGATGCGCCAGATCAGTCTGCGCTTCGTGCCGACCGCGATCCTGTCGCGCCAGACCGCCGTGATCCGTGAAACCGCGGACCATGCGGCCCTGATCATGAACCTGCCGGGCCAGCCCAAGTCGATCAAGGAAACGCTCGAAGGCCTCAAGGACGACACCGGCGCCACGATCGTGGGCGGCATCTTTGCGGCCGTGCCTTACTGCATCGACCTGATCGGCGGTCCGTACATGGAAACCAATCCGGCGGTCAGCAAGACCTTCCGCCCCAAATCGGCATTGCGAAAGACACCATGACCCAGCTGCTGGACAATATCGAAATCGAGACCGCCCCGAATCCGGCCATCGCCGTCGTCTGGCTGCACGGCCTGGGCGCCGACGGCAACGACTTCGTGCCGCTCGTGCGCGAACTGGACCTGACCGGCCTGCCAGGCATCCGTTTCGTGTTCCCGCATGCGAACACGATGCCGGTGACGATCAACGGCGGCTACGTGATGCGCTCGTGGTACGACATCGTCGCCACCGACCTCACACGGCGCGAAGACGAAGGCGGCCTGCGCGCATCGCAGCTGCAGGTCGAGGCGCTGATCGCCCGCGAAAAGGCGCGCGGCATCCCGGCCTCGCGCATCATCCTGGCCGGCTTCTCGCAGGGTTGCGCGATGACGCTGCAGACCGGCCTGCGCCATCCAGAGAAACTGGCGGGCATGCTGTGCCTGTCCGGTTACCTGCCGCTGGCCAGCGTCGCCGGCGCCGAGCGCAGCGAAGCGAGCCTGGCCACGCCGATCTTCATGGCGCATGGCGTGCAGGATCCGGTGGTGCCGTTTGCCCGCGCCGAAGAGTCGCGCAAGGTCGTCGAGGCGCTCGGCTACCAGGTCGAGTGGCACGCGTATCCGATGCAGCACACGCTGTGCCTCGAAGAGGTGCAGGACATTTCAAAGTGGATTCGCAAGGTCGTGGCTTGATTTGACGTGACTGGTATGCGGGGTAACTTGGATTCCCGCCTTCGCGGGAATGACGGTTTTTCAGGCACGTAACCGATATATCGTCGTTCCCGCGAAGGCGGGAACCCAAGTTTCGCAGCGCACCACCAACGCACACATCAGCCCACGATCGCGGCCTCCACCGCATCGGCAAGCCGCGACACGATCTCCGACAACTCCCCCGGCGTCACGATGAACGGCGGCGCCAGCAGCACATGGTCACCCAGCTGACCATCGATCGTTCCGCCCATCGGATACACCAGCAAGCCGCGCGCCATTGCCTCGGCCTTGATCGCCGCATGCAGCTTCACCTCCGGCGCGAACGGTGCCTTCGTCTGGCGGTCGCGCACGAATTCCAGCGCCAGAAACAAACCGCGCCCGCGGATATCGCCGACGTGCTCGTGCGCGCCAAACACCTCGTCCAGCATCCGCCGCAGCAATGCGCCCCGGCGCTGCACCTGCACCAGCAGGTCGTCACGCTCGATCACCTGCTGCACCGCCAGCGCCGCCGCTGCCGCCACCGGGTGGCCGATATACGTGTGCCCGTGCTGGAACATGCCGCTGCGCTGGCGCAGCGTGTCGACGATCGCCTCGTGCGCCAGCACCGCGCCGATCGGCTGGTAGCCGGCGCCCAGACCCTTGGCCACGGCCACGATGTCCGGCGCCACGCCCTCCTGTCCGATCGCGTACATGCTGCCGGTGCGGCCCATGCCGCACATGACTTCATCGGCGATGAACAGGATGCGGTGCCGGTCACAGATATCGCGCACGCCCTGGAAGTAGCCCGGCGTGGGCGGGATCGCGCCGCCGGTGGCACCCACCACCGGCTCGGCGACGAAAGCGATGATGGTGTCCGGCCCGGCCTTGATGACGGCCGTTTCGAGTTCGTCGAGCAGGCCGGCCGTGTAGTCGTCAAGCGACATGCCGCCGGTGCAGCCCCGGTAGGCGTAGCAGGGCGCGACGCGCAGCGCCTCTTTCAGCAGCGGGGCAAAGGCGCGCTTGCGCCACTCGTTGCCGCCCACGCCCAGCGCGCCGAGCGTGTTGCCATGGTAGCTCTGGCGGCGGGCGATGAACTGCGTGCGCTGCGGCTCGCCGGCCTCGACCCAGTACTGGCGCGCCAGCTTGAGCGCGGTCTCCATCGCTTCCGAACCGCCCGAGACGAAATACACCCCGCCCATGTCCGGTGGTCCGCCGGCAATCAGGCGATCGGCCAGTTGCTCGGCCACGTCGGTGGTGAAGAATGCGGTGTGGGCGTACGCGCAGCGGTCGATCTGGCGGTGCATGGCCGCGATCACGTCCGGGTGGCCGTGGCCCAGCGACGACACGGCTGCGCCACTGCTGGCGTCGAGGTAGGTCTTGCCGCTGCTGTCGCGCAGCACGATGCCCTCGCCGCCGACCGCCGTGGGCGGCATCTGGCGCAGGTTGCGGTGGATGATGTGGCTCATGGACGGCTCCCTCGGCGGTGGCTCAACGCTTGACGATAAGCGTGCTCTGAGGCACTTCTTTTGATTTTTAACGCGGGCCGTGCGAATATTTTCCTGCTTTCAATTTCGATACAACAGGCGGGTATGCTCGATGAATGAACGTCTCGGCCCCATCCCCGATCACGCCCTGAACGCGGCCCAGCGCGCCGCCGCGCAGGAAATCATCGACGGCCCGCGTGGCGCTGTCTACGGCCCGTTCGTGCCGCTGCTGCGCAGCCCCGAACTGATGCTGCATGCGCAGCGCATGGGCGAGTACCTGCGCTACCGCAGCGCGCTCGGCGTGCGCTTGTCGGAGCTGGCGATCCTGGTCACGGCGCGCCAGTGGGACCAGGCCGTCGAATGGGCGATTCATGCGCCGATCGCGGCGCAGGCGGGGGTTCCGGCGGCCGTCATTGCGGCCATCGCGGCGCGTGAGCGGCCCGCCGACATGCTGGTCGACGAGGCAGTGGTGCACGATTTCTGCATCGCGCTGCACGAGACCAAGGCGGTACCGGACCGCGTGTATGCGGATGCGCTGGCGCTGTTCGGCGAACAGGGCGCGGTCGATTTGATGGGGATCTGCGGGTACTACA
>JACYUQ010000004.1 GCA_014841835.1 Oxalobacteraceae sp. CFBP 13730
TCAAAGACCGAAGTCTTTGGCACCTTCATCAAACGCCCACACTTATCGACTGTTAATTTTTAAAGAACTTATTCGGTGCTGCTTCATCTGCCGTTTGCTTCGAATCGTTTTGTTCGCTGCAGCAGAGGAAAGAGATTATGATCGACCTGCTGATCTTCGTCAACACCTAATTTTTCAGTTTCATGACAAAGTTGCGGCCAACGAAGGGCCTCCACGGCATTGCTGTCCCTACTCCCGCAGCGTAACGGTCGTGTAGTTCGGGTCGGCCTTGATCTTCTCTTGCGTAAAGGGAAGGCTTGGCCAGCTCTTGCGCGAATACAGCAGCGTCTGGTCGGCATACCATGGCGAAGCCGGGTCGACCGACTGGCCATACGTCAGCATCGCCTGCGCCACCGGCCCCTGGTCGTCGAACGTCACGGTCTGCAGATAGCTCTGGCCCCAGTGCGCCCCGACATAGCCTTGCGCCGTCAAGCTGCTGCGCATCGTCAGCGAGCCATACGTGCCTTCCTGATTCCCATTGCCCCCATGCAGTGGAATACGCACGCCGTTGCGTGGCTCGACCTGGTAGTCACCCAGGCGGCCATCGAGTGGCACGCCGAGCGACTGCAGCTTGTCGGCCGCTGTCCTGAGCGCCTCCAGCATGGCGGGTATGGCCGCCGGCGCCACGCCGGCCGGCGTATTGACCGGATCCGCCGGATCGAACGGCCGCGCCCACTTGTTCGGGATCGCCGTTGCCAGCGCCCAAAATTCGCGGAACAGCACCGCGCCCCGGCTATCCAGATCGGCGCGCCGGTCCCACGCTTGCAGCGTCGTGCACGCTTGCTGCATCAGCGGGCTGCTCGCGCTGCCACAGGCAGTCAGCAATTCGGGCAGCACCAGCTCGGCCGCATAGACGCGGTTCGAGAACGCCAGCGCCTGCATGTCGGCAAGGTTCAACTTGTTGCGCTGGGCCAGCAGGTCCTCGACCTGGCGGAACCCGATTCGCGTGCGCAGGCTTTGCTCGGCATTCACGCGCCCGTAGAGTGGCGAATAGCCCAATGGCGCCGGGCCAGTGAGCAGCGCCTTCGGATTGGTCAGCCAGTAACTGTCATTCGAATTGCCGACGTAATCGGTGCGCATCATCCACGGCGCCGTGGCCGGTGCGTAAACGCCGGCGGGTGCGCCCACATCCTGTCCCCAGCCGCAGCTGCTCTTTGACCCATCGAACAGCAGCGCCGCCTGCAGCAACAGGCAACCGTTGACGAACTTGTCCGCATTCATGTGCGGCACGACACTGGCGTCCGCATACAGCGTATTGCCATCGCGGTCGGCCGCAACCGTGTTCACCCATGGCAACCCTACCACCTTGTCGAGCGAATCCTTCAGCGTGCGCACACTGGAGGCGGTGCCGATGCCCAGCCACTGCTCGAGCATCCGGGTATTGCTGCGGTTCGGGTCGGCCAGCACATACGCGGCCTGCGCTGTCCAGGTCAGGCCCGCCGCCGGCCGGCTGATGACAGCGCCCTGGTGGCTGAAATAAAAGGTCTTGGTACGCCGCCCGATCAGGCCATCGGACAGCAACGCCTCGACCGTCACCGTTTTCGACGTCATCGTGCGCCGCGCCCCGTCATACAGATAGGTGGTGCCAGTGGCGTCGCCGGGATCCAGCGCCAGCCGGAACGTGGTGAAGTGATTGGCGAACGTGACCGTGTGGCTCCAGGCCACGTCGCGGTTGAAGCCAATGACGACGGCCGGCACGCCGCCGATGATCACGCCCATCGCGTCGTAGCGCCCCGGCACGGTCAGGTGGGCCTGATAGAAGCGGTCGGTCGTGGTCCATGGATAATGCGGGTTGCCCAGCAACAGCCCGCGCCCATTGGCGGACAACTCCTTGCCCACGGCCAGCGCATTGCTGCCGAAACCTTGCCGGTTGAGCAGATCGAGCTGCGCGACCAGCGACGACGCGTCGATCTTGTGTGGTGCCGCCTTGGCCAGCGTCACGGTGGCGCCAGGAACCCGGCCAGCCGCAACGAAATCACGGGCAAAGGCCTGGCCCGATGCGTGCAGCGCCTTTTCCGCCACCACCAGCATCATGTCGTCGAGCGAAATCGGCCTCACCCATTTCGTGTTGGCACAGGCCGCAGGCAACTTGCTTCCCGCATCCTTCAGGAACCGGTTATAGCCTTCGACATAACCTTCAAGCAAGTCACGTGGCTCACGCGCGCCGCTGGCATACCCCGCGCGCAATTGTTCGATGTCGAGGTAGCCCTTGAAGAAGAAGTCGCTGTCCTCGTTGGTCAGGTCCATGAACCCGCTGCCGCCGCCATACTCGTCGCCGGTGCGCTGGCGTGGCCGTGCGTCGGCGCCGAAGAACAGCGAGCGCTCACCGCGTACGGTCAGCACCGCATCGGCGAACATGCAGACATTGTCCTGAGCATACGCGTACGCCAGTCCATAGCCGAGGCTGCGGAAGTCGTCGGCCCGCACATGCGGCACGCCATGCGTGGTGCGTGCGACGTCGACGTTGATACGGGCGGCGGTGGCTGGTGGCGATGGCAAAACAGCAGGATCGTCATCATGATCGTTACTACAGGCGCCCAGCGCCAGCATGAGCGACATTGCAAGGAGACGACGGGGCGCAGCAGGATGACGACGTTGCATGAGAGACGCTTTCTGCGGCGGGCGCCGCGCGATCGAACCATGACGAAGTAAAACTAATGCAATACTTTAATCTTAAAATAGTTCCGACGTGCTATTTCTCTCGAATTAGTGCGGCATCGACGCGACAAAAGCGGCGCTCCAAAGCAAAGAAGCCCACCAGACACCTGGTGGGCTTTCTCTATATAACTAGCCTGACGATAAACTACTTTCACACTGGTTGCAGCACTATCATCGTCGCAAAATCGTTTCACGGTCCTGTTCGGGATGGGAAGGGGTGGGACCGATTTGCTATGGTCATCAGGCATAACTTGCTGGAAAACTGTTCCTCTACTGGGCAACAGGCTTCCTGAATTCCGGCTCGCATTCTAACAAGCAATGTCCGATACCGCCAGCTTTATCGCACACGCCGTTAAAAACGCGGCAAGGCCTGCACCGGGCCAGCCTGCAAGCCGGCCTGGCGCATCGCCACCTGCACGGCCTCGATGCGCGCAGCCATCGACGGATGCGACGCCAGATAATGCACCACGGCCGGCGTTGCGCCCTCCTCGCGCTGCAAGGCGGTAAACAATTCGGTGGCGCCACCAGCATGGCCGTAGCGACATTGCAGGATCGCCAATGCGTTCGCATCGGCAGCAGCTTCACGGCCCCGCGAATACCCGGACTCCCCCAGATGCTGCGCCGGCGCCAACACGCCTGCCGTCCCGCTGCCGTCGCCCGTGAGCACGGCGGCGGCGGTAATCAGCACCACCCGCCGACCGACTGCGCGCAAGTGATCGCGGTTGGCCATGTGCGACAGCTCATGGGCCAGCACGAACGCCATGCCGTTTTCGGATTGCACGTTGTCGAACAGCGCCGAGAACACGACCACCACACCGCCTGGTGCGACCATCGCATTGGGCGTGTCCGAGCGGTTCACGCGCACCGTGACCGGCCCGCTGACACCGGCGCAGCGGCGCATGCCATCGACCAGCCCCTGGGCCCAGACTTCGCGCGTGCGCATCGCCGGCTCGCTTGCGGGCGGTGTCCATGCCACCATCTGGGTCAGTTGCGCCTCGGTCTCCGGCCCCATCCGGTCCACCACCACATCGACCAGCCAGCCCAGCACCAGATAGCCGACGATCACTGCCGCGGACAGCCCGGCCAGGATCAGCACGAAATCCTTGAGCGGATGGCCGGGCGTGACGTTGTCATTGTGCTCGGGCAGCGACGCATGGTATTTCATGGTACGGCGCTCTGTTCCACGTAATAGATGGCGGTGCCGTAGGCCAGTACCTCGACGCCATTTATCTGCCGCTGGTTGCCGGTGAGCGGCATCGTTTCGAGGCGCACGTTGACAATCTCGTGGGCGCCCGGGCAGCTTTCCTTCAGCCGCAGCACCGCTTCACGCTTGGCGCGATCGAGCAGTGTTTCGTACGACTGCACCGGCCCGCCCACCAGCGAGCGCAGGGCCGACGCCGCCTTCTTGAAGTGATCAACCGCCACCACCACGCTGCCCGTGACCAGCTCGGTACGCGCCACCGGCCCAGACCCGAGCAGGGTCTTGAGCGACGTGGCCGGCAAGTGCAGCCACGTTTTTTCCCTGGCGATGATCGAGCGGTAATGCCTGGCTTCGGCCATGCGTCCAAAGACGTAGCCCAGCCCAATCGGCACCGACCAGAAAACAATCAGGAAGATAATGTCCATCAGCCCACCGTCACCGCAGTGCCGTAGACATAGATCTCGGCGGCGCCAGCGGCCACCGACGAGGTCGAGAAGCGCACATTGACGACGGCGTTCGCCCCCATCTGCGTGGCTTGCGCCTGCATGCGTTCGGTGGCCTGCGCACGCGATTCTTCCAGCAACTCGGTGTAGCCCTTGAGCTCACCGCCAACCATGTTCTTCAGTCCCGCCATGATGTCGCGGCCCACGTGCTTGGAGCGTACCGAGCTGCCGGAGACAACGCCGTGGCACACCGTGATGGTCTTGCCCGGAACGGTTTCGATATTGGTCATGAACATGGAAGGTACTTTCTAAAGAAGGAGTCGTCGATTGTAGGCGCCGATCTTTATTTGAAGCAATGTCGAATGCATAGTCGCGCGAATGACTGCAGCATCACAGTAAAATACCGCCTTCAAACCCCCTCCAGCCTGCCGCCACCATGTCGATCCTGCTCACCACCCTGAACGCCCGCTACACGCACGCCTCGCTTGGACTGCGCTACCTGCTGGCCAATATGGGCCCGCTGCAGGACCAGACCCGCATCCAGGAATTCGTCACCGGCGCCAAGACCGCCGACCTCGTCGAGCGCATCCTGGCGCACGCGCCGCGCATCGTCGGCTTCGGTGTGTATATCTGGAACGTCGAAGAAACCACCCGCCTGGTGGCAATGCTCAAGCGCGTCGCGCCCGCCGTGAAGATCATCCTGGGCGGCCCGGAAGTCTCGCACGAGACGGGCGAACAGGAGATCGTCGGGCTGGCCGACTACGTTATCACCGGCTGGGGCGACGTCACGTTCCCCAAGCTGTGCGGCGAGATCCTCAATGGCCCGAAGCCGTTGATGAAGATCCACGCCGGCGTGCAGCCGCCGATGGATGCGATCGCCCTGCCCTACGCGCTGTACAACGACGACGACATTGCCAACCGCACCCTGTACGTGGAAGCCTCGCGCGGCTGCCCGTTCAAGTGCGAATTCTGCCTGTCGTCGCTCGACAAGACCGCCTGGCCATTCCCGCTCGACGCGTTCCTGGCCGAGATGGAAGCAATGTACGCACGCGGTGCGCGCCTGTTTAAATTCGTCGACCGCACGTTCAACCTGAACGTCAAGACGAGCCTGCGCATCATGGACTTCTTCCTCGACAAGATCGCGCAGTATCCGGACGACCCGATCTACGCCCACTTCGAGCTGGTGCCCGACCACCTGCCCGATGCGCTGAAGGACACCATCGCCAAATTCCCGGCCGGCGCGCTGCAGTTCGAGATCGGTATCCAGAGCTTCAACCCCGAAGTGCAGGCGCTCGTGAGCCGCCGCCAGAACAACGAGAAGGCGGCCGAGAACATCCGCTGGCTCACGCAGCATGCCACCGCCCACCTGCATGTCGACCTGATTGCCGGCCTGCCGGGCGAAGACGTGGCCAGCTTCGCGCGCGGCTTCGACCAGTTGGTGGGCCTGGGCGCCGAAGAAATCCAGTTCGGCATCCTCAAGCGCCTGCGCGGCACGCCGATCATCCGCCACACCGAAGCCTTCGGCATGGTCTACGACCCGTACCCGCCGTACACCGTGCTGGCGACGGACAAGATCGACTTCGCGACCATGCAGCGCCTGGTGCGCTTTGCGCGCTACTGGGATCTGGTGGCCAACTCGGGACGCTTTGCCAACACCACGCCGGTGCTGCTGGGCGAGGCGCCATTCGACAACTTCATGGCGTTTTCGGACTGGATCTACACGCGCACCGATGCAACGCACCGCATCGCGCTGGACCGTCTGGCCAAGCTGGTGGCCGAGTACTTACAGGTGCGCGGCATGGCGGCGCATGAAGCAGCCAGCCTGCTCGCCAGCGACTACGCCGGCAAGGTCGACGCACCGGCGCGCACGCCGCAACCGGCTCAGGAAGCTGCCCGCGCGGTGGCCCCATCGCGCCAGGCGCGCCACCTCGCCGCCTGATCGCGAAACCAACAATGTGGCAGCAGGCGCGATTCTCTTTTACACTGCCGCAATGCAGATTGAAAATGCGCCAACATTAACCATTCAACAGGCCGCCCATGGGGCGGGCCAATCTGTCATCGCCAGCGGGGTCTGGCAAGTTCACGGCCTGTCGCAGCACGGTATATTGAAGGGCATCACGCGCCAGCTCGCGGGCCTGAAAGACAAATCCGCCTGCACTTGGGACCTTTCCGGCGTCGATAGCCTGGACCACATCGGCGCCCAGATGTTCTGGAATACCTGGAACAAGCAGCGCCCGCCGCGCCTCACGCTCGACCCGCGCCAGGAAGACCTGTTCACGCGCATCGAAGCAGCCAGCAAGATCACGCTGCCGCGCCAGCGCGTGAGTCCCTTCGACTGGCTGATCAGGCTCGGCGCCGGGATGCTCGACTTTTTCGCGCACCTGCGCAGCTTCATTGGCCTGATCGGCATCGTGATCCAGGACCTGTGGCGCTTTGCGCGCCGCCCTGCCACCGGCCCGTGGCGCGAAATCTCCGCCAATATCTATCACTCGGGTTTCCAGGCGCTGGGCATCACGGCGATCGTGGGCTTTTTGATCGGGATCGTGCTGTCGTTCCTGTCGTCGCAGCAGCTGCGCATGTTCGGCGGCGATGCCTACCTGGTCAACATCCTCGGCATGGCGGTGATCCGCGAACTGGGCCCGTTGCTGGCCGCGATCCTGGTGGCGGGCCGCTCCGGCTCGTCGATCACGGCGCAACTGGGCGTCATGCGCGTGACCGAGGAACTCGATGCGATGCTGGTGATGGGCGTTTCGCACGGCTATCGCCTGATCCTGCCGAAGGTGATCGCGCTGGCGATCTCGATGCCGCTGCTGGTCGTCTGGACCGATGCGATGGCCCTGCTGGGCGGCATGGTGTCGGCAAAAATCGAGATGGGCATGTCGTTCCGCTACTTCCTGCAAAAGCTGCCCGATGCGGTGCCGTTCGTGAATTACACCATTGGCCTGCTCAAGGGCGCGACCTTCGGCGTGCTGATCGCGCTCATCGCGTGTCACTTCGGCCTGCGCATCAAAGCCAATACCGAAAGCCTGGGCCGCGGCACCACGACCTCGGTCGTCACCGCGATCACGGTGGTGATCCTGGCCGACGCGGTCTACGCGATCATCTTCAGCGGCACGGGATTCTGATGGCCGACACCCAAGCACAATCCTCCCAGCGCCTGAACCTGCGGCCCGACGAAGACGTGGGCAAACCCGTTGTCGAGATCCGCAATCTGTGGACCCGCTTCGGCCGCACCGTCGTGCACCAGGACCTGAACCTCGAGATCTACGATGGCGAGATCCTGTCGATCGTCGGCGGCTCGGGCACCGGCAAGACCGTGCTGCTGCGCCAGATGCTGGGCCTGGAGCGCCCGTCGCAGGGCAGCGTGCACGTATTCGGCGAAGACATCAGCGCGGCCAGGCCCGAGCAGCTGCAACGCATGCGCAACCATTGGGGTATGCTGTTCCAGCAGGGCGCGCTGTATTCGGCGCTGAACGTGTTCGACAACATCGCCCTGCCGATGCGCGAGCTGCATGCGCTGCCCGAAGACGTGATCCGCGACGCGGTGCTGCTCAAGATGGACATGGTGGGCCTGGGGCCGGAGCATGCGGCCAAGATGCCGTCCGACCTGTCCGGCGGCATGGTCAAGCGCGCAGCGCTGGCGCGGGCACTGGCGCTCGAACCGCAGCTGCTGTTTCTCGACGAGCCGACCGCAGGCCTGGACCCCGACCTGTCGGACGCCTTCGTCACGCTGATCCAGACGCTGCACCGCGAACTGAAACTGACGGTGGTAATGGTCACGCACGATCTGGACACGCTGTTCGCGCTGTCCTCGCGCATCGCGGTGCTGGCCGAAAAACACGTGCTGGCGGTGGGACCGTCGTGCGATGTGCTCAAGGTCGAGCACCCGTTCATCAAACACTTTTTCCTGGGCCCGCGCGGCCAGCGGGCACTGGAAGTGCTCGACGAGCGCCGGGCCCAGAACGAATCGGAGACACACTAGTATGGAAAACAGGTCACATGCGCTGATGACCGGCATCTTCACGATCGCCCTCCTGGTGGCGACGGTGCTGATCGGCCTCTGGTTCAATCGCGACAAGACCGAGCTGGTGCCCTACGAGATCGTCACCACGCAGTCGATCCCCGGCCTGAACCCGCAAGCCACGGTGCGCTACCGGGGCCTGGAGATCGGCCGCGTCGACACGATCGTGTTCGATCCGCGCGTCACCGGCCAGATCCTGATTCGCCTGTCGGTCGACGAAGCCTCGCCGATCACCAGCACTACCTATGCCTCGCTTGGCTACCAGGGCGTGACGGGCATCGCGTTCATCCAGCTCAACGACGAGCGCACCGGGTCGCCGCGCCTGGCCACCGGTGGCGAGCGCATTGCCCGCATCCCGCTGCGTCCGGGCCTGCTCGACCAGCTCGAGGACCGCGGCCTGGCGATCCTCGTCAAGGCCGAGCAGATCACCACAAGCCTCGATGAATTGCTCAGCCCCGAGAACCGCGCCACGATGCTCGGCGCGTTCGAAAGCGTGGACCGCGCCGCCAAGGCCTATGCGGCGATCCCGCAGCGACTCGATCCGGTGCTCGACCGCTTGCCGTCACTGATCACGAAAGTCGACCGCAGCATGGACTTGATCGACACGCTGGCCACCAGCGCCACGTCGATGACGCGCAACTACGACAACCTGGCCACGCGCCTGCAAGCGCCGGACGGCCCGATCGAACGCCTGAACGGCACCATCGGCGCGCTCGGCGCGGCCACCAGCGAGCTGGAACTGGAAACGCTGCCGCACGTGGTGCAGATGACCGACGAAGCACGCGCCTCGCTGCGCGCCGTGCGCCGCACCGCGAATTCGTTCTCCGACCGCCCGCAAAGCATCCTGTTCGGCACACCGGGCGACGCGCCCGGACCGGGCGAGCCGGGCTTCGCGCCCCCGACCAAATGAGGACCACCGTGAATCTCCGCCCCTACCGCCTCGCCGTTGCCGTTACCGTTGCCGGCGCCGCGCTGCTGGCCGGCTGCGCCAGCAACAAGGGCGCGCCCAATACCATCTATGACTTCGGCGCACCGTCGGCCCAGCTGTCCACGCCCGTGCAACCGGCGACGTCGCTGCCCCCCATCGTCGTGATGGATGCCACCGGCGGCGCTGTCCTCGACAACGAGCGCATGGTGTACCGGCTGAACTACGCCGACCCATTGCAGGCACGTACCTACGCCGGTAGCCGCTGGAGCGGCACGCCGCTCGACCTGATCACGCGGCGCCTCAAGGTGCGCCTGGCGCAAGCGGGTGTCACGGTGCTGTCGGCCACCGACGCAGCCAACCGCGTGCCGATCCTGCGCATCGAGGTCGACGACTTCGTGCACGCGTTTTCCAGCACCAGCGCAAGCGAAGGGCAGATCCTGCTGCGCGCGTCGGTCCTGGCCGACCATCGCCTGGTGGCCCAGAAAAGCTTCGCGCACAACGCCCCTGCCCCGAGCCAGGACGCCGCCGGCGGCGTGGCCGCACTGGCCGCCGGCACCGACCGGATCGCGCTCGATCTCAAGAACTGGCTGTCGACCCTCGACCTGCAGGGCAAATGAGCGACGAGGCCATCTCCGCCGAAGTCGCGGCCGGGCGCTCGCGCGGCTCGCCGATCGTGCGCGCCGCGCTGATGGCGTATCTGCTCTTGATCATCTACGCCAGCTGGTTTCCGTTCACCGGCTGGCGCGATACCGGCGTGGCGCCGCTGGCGTTCTTGAACCTGGTCAAGCAGCGCTACTTCACGGGCTTCGACGTCGGCATCAATATCGCCGGCTACATCCCGTTCGGAATGCTGCTGGTGCTGTCGTTCTATCCCCGTGTGCGTGGCATCTGGGCGGTGCTGCTGGCCGCGCTGATCGGCATCTTCACCACCGGCGTGATGGAAACCGTGCAGAACTTCCTGCCCAGCCGTGTGCCGTCGAACCTCGACTTCGTGACCAATGCGGGCGGCGCGCTGCTCGGCGCCGTGCTGGGGGCCTTGTGGGCGCCTGGCCTGCTCGATCGCAGCCGCCTGTTCAAGCTGCGCCAGCGCTGGTTCGCGCCCCATGCGAGCCAGGGCCTGGTGCTGGTGGCCATGTGGCCACTGGCGCAGATCTACCCGCAAAGCTACCTGTTTGGCCATGGCCAGGTGCTGCCGATCGTCTCCGGCTGGCTGTCGTCGTGGTTCGATACCGACATCGACCTGGTGGCCATGCTGCGCCCCGGCGTGACGATGAGTGTCGAGCAGTACTGGCTTTCCGAGACCATCATCACCGCCTGCGGCATGACCGGCGCGGCGCTCACGCTGATGTGCCTCGTGCGGCGCGGCGCCCCACGCTTCTGGCTGATGATCGCTTTGCTGGCATCGGCGCTGGTGCTCAAGGCGTTTGCCAGTTCGCTGCTGTTCCGGCCCGATAACGCGTTCGTCTGGGTCACGCCGGGCGCCGAAGGGGGCTTTTTGATCGGCATGATCATGCTCTCGGGCCTGGTGTTTGCGCCGCAGGTGGCGCAGCGGCGCCTGGCGGTGGTGACGCTGATACTGGCGCTGGTGGTCGTCAACACGATTCCGGTGAACCCGTATTTCTCGTCCACACTGCAGGGCTGGGTGCAGGGCAAATTCCTGAACTTCAATGGCGCGGCGTGGTTCCTGTCACTGAGCTGGCCATTCTTCGCGCTCTGGTTCCTGCTGCTGCCGTCACATAAACTCAATCGCCAGTAAGATAATACTTCTGCCTTTTTCGACGAGAACGCCATGACCGACCAACCGTTTTACCAGCACCACGTCTTTTTCTGCATGAACGAGCGCGAAGGCAAGGACGCGCGCCAGAGCTGCGGCAAGTGCGGCTCTGAAAAAGCCCAGAAACACGCCAAGAAGCGCATCAAGGAACTGGGCCTGAGCGGCGAAGGCAAGGTCCGCATCAACCAGGCCGGTTGCCTCGACCGCTGCGAAGAAGGCCCCGTGCTCGTGGTGTACCCGGAAGGCGTCTGGTACACCTATGTCGATAACGAAGACATCGACGACATCATCGATACCCATCTGGTCGGCGGCAAAGTCGTCGATCGTCTCAAGATCTGACCATGAACATCCACTCGCAAAAATTCTATCTGGACGGCGACGCCGGCAAGATGCAATGCCTGCTCGACCTGCCCGACGACGCCCCGCGCGGCATCGCGCTGGTCGCGCACCCGCACCCGCTGTACGGCGGCACCATGGAAAACAAGGTCGCGCAGACGCTGGCGCGCACCTTCGTCACGCTGGGTTACGCCGTGGCGCGCTTCAATTTCCGCGGTGTCGGTGAATCCGAAGGCGTGTACGACGACGGCAAGGGCGAAGTGGACGACATGGCCATCATGTACGAGCACATGCGTGCGCGCTACCCCGACCTGCCGGTGACGCTGGCCGGTTTTTCGTTCGGCACCTTCGTGCAGGCGCAGTTCGCGCTGCGCCTGGAAGCCGAAGGCCGCGCCCCCGAGCGCCTGGTGCTGGTGGGCACCGCTGCCGGCAAATGGCCGATGCCGCCCGTGCCGCAAGACACGATCCTGATCCACGGCGAGCAGGACGACACGATCACGATGCAGCAGGTATTCGACTGGGCGCGCCCGCTGGATATCCCGGTGATCATCATTCCGGGCGCCGATCACTTCTTCCATCGCAGGCTCGGCCACATTAAAAATCTGGTCGTTCAACTGTGGCGCCGTGACATTTAACGGTCACAGTCCCCTATAATCATTCCCTTCTCTTGAGGCAGTGCCCCCGGGCATTGCCTTGCGCTCTACCACCGCTCCACCTTTTACAATGACGAACGTTTCCATGAAAAAACTGTTAGCGGCCTTTGCCGCCAGCCTGGTAATGATCTCGGCCAGTGCGCAAACCGTGCCGGCTCCATCCATCGCAGCCAAGTCGTGGTTACTGCTCGACACCACGAGCGGCCAGGTCATCGCGTCGCAAGACCAGAACATGCGCATCGAGCCGGCGTCGCTGGCCAAGATCATGACCGCGTATGTCGCGTTTTCGGCAATCCGCGACAAGCGTCTGTCGATGAACCAGATGGTCAATGTGTCCGAGCGCGCCTGGAAAGTCGACAGCAGCAGCTCGAAGATGTTCATCGACCCGCGCGTGCCAGTCTCGATCAGCGACCTGCTGCATGGCCTGATGATCCAGTCGGGCAATGACGCCGCCGTGGCGATCGCCGAAGCCGTCGCCGGCGACGAAGCCACCTTCGTCACGCTGATGAACCGCGAAGCGCAGCGCCTGGGCCTGAAGAGCACACGGTTTGCCAATCCACACGGTCTGCCGGACGCGAACAACTACTCGACCGCCGCCGACCTGGCCAACCTGGCCTCGCACGTGATCCGCGACTTCCCCGAGTTCTACAAGATCGACTCGATCAAGCAGTTCACGTACAACAAGATCACCCAGCAGAACCGCAACCGCCTGCTGTGGCTTGATCCGACCGTTGACGGCATGAAGACCGGCCACACCGATTCGTCAGGCTACAGCATGATCTCGTCGGCGCGCCGCCCGAACGGCAGCACGGGCGAGCGTCGCCTGGTCGCCGTCGTGCTGGGCACCAGCTCGACCGAGGTGCGTACGCAAGAAAGCCAGAAGCTGCTGAACTGGGGCTTCCAGAACTTCGACACCGTCAAGCTGTACTCGAAAGGCCAGGCGATCCAGACCCCGCAGATCTGGAAGGGTTCGCAGCCGACCGTCAAGATCGGCTTCACGCGCGACATCCTGGTAACCGTGCCGAAGGGCGTGGCCGGTAAGCTCAAGCCGGTGCTGGAGCGCCGCGATCCGCTGGTCGCCCCGCTGGCGCGCAATGGCGCGGTCGGCACGCTCAAGATGACGGTCGACGGCAAGCCGCTGCTGGTGCTGCCGGTGGTCGCGCTGGAAGAAGTCCAGGAAGCGAGCATCTTTGGCCGCGCCTGGGATTCGATGCGTCTCTGGATGCAGTAATCCGGTCGTCAGTGTCTGACAAGCCCGCCCGCGCAGCAGCGCCGGCGGGCTTTTTTCATGGGACGGCGGCAAGGGGTTCGCCGTGGCAGGGCTATAATCGTGTAATCCTGTCATGACGAAAGAAACACGATGTCGCCTGCCCTGCCTGCCGATCTGCGCTGCCCCCGCACCCTCACGCGCGAAGGCGGCCCGACGCTCTCGCGCATCGTCGCCGGCATGTGGCGCATGACCGAATGGGCGATGCCGGTCGCGGCGCGCGTCGAATTCATCGAACAATGCATCGCCCTGGGCGTGACCTCGTTCGACCATGCCGATATCTATGGCGACTACGGCGTCGAGACGCTGTTCGGCGAGGTGCTGCGCGCCCAGCCGTCGCTGCGCGCCCGCATCGAACTGGTGAGCAAATGCGGGATCCGGCTCATGTCGGCCAAACATCCCGGCCACACGATCCAGCATTACGACACCGATGCAGCGCACATCATCGCGTCGGCCGAAGAATCGCTGCGCCGCCTGCACACCGATCACCTCGACCTGCTGCTGATCCATCGCCCTGACCCGTTGATGCACTTCGACGAGATTGCCGAAGCGTTTACGCGCCTGCAGTCGGCCGGCAAGGTACGTCACGTGGGCGTGTCGAATTTCACGCGCCACCAGTTCGAGTCGCTCAATCGCCGCGTGGCGCTGAGCACCAACCAGGTCGAGTTCTCGCCACTCGTGACCACGCCCCTGTTCGACGAAACCTTCGACGGCCTGCAAGATCTGGGCATCGCACCGATGGTCTGGTCGCCCCTCGGTGGCGGGCGCCTGTTCGACCCGGCCAACGAGCGCGCCGCGGTGCTGCGCCAGACGATCCAGGGCATTGCCGATCGTTTGAACCAGCCGTTTGCCAGCGTGGTGTTCGCGTGGATCATGCGCCTGCCAAGCCGGCCAATTCCATTGACCGGCACCGGCCGCATCGCGGCGATTGCCGACGCGGTGGCCGGCACCACCTTTGAACTGACGCGCGAAGACTGGTTCCAGATCCTGCGCGCCGCGCGCGGCCACGAGGTCGCCTGATGCTCGAGGCCCACGTCAAGATCGTCGAAGGCAAGGCGTTGACGGCACCGCAAAAGAAGGATCTGCTGAACCGGCTGGCGCGGATCGAGGGCCAGCTGCGCGGCGTGCAAAAACTGATTGCGCTGGCCGACACGCCAGTGGACTGCGACGCCGTGGCGCAGCAGATGGCGGCGGCGCGCAAGGCGCTCGACCGCTCGTTCGTGCAGCTGCTGACCGCATCGATCGTGACCCAGACGAGCGGCGCGGCCGACTTGCCGGAGGCGCGCGAACGCGCCGCGCATCTGGCGGCGATGCTCGACAAGTTCGCCTGAACGAAAAAACGGCCCTTATCAGGGCCGCCGGTTCACTCTTCGTCGTAGACTTTCGGCTGCGCCACCCCACGCCAGCCCATCTTCCAGCCGAGATTGAGCAGCAGCGTCAACGTCACGTACACCAGGAAGAACAACACGAAGAAGCGCGTCTGCAGCACGGCCAGCAAGACCGCGCAGACAGCGACGATGACGATCATCAGCTTGCCGCTTGGGTGCTTGGAACTGGGGAAGCGAATGGTCGAGACCATCAGCGCGCCCACCACCACCATCAAGCCCGCCACCATGAACGCCTGGGCCATCTGGGTAACCGGATCGGGCCAGGCCACGACCACGGCCGACACGCAGGCCGCGCCGGCGGTGATCGGCATGCCGACGAAGTAGCGCGGGTCGGTGCGGCCCTGGCTGATATTGAAGCGCGCCAGGCGCAGCGCGCCGCAGGTAACGAACACGAAGCAGGCCAGGCCGCCCATGCGCACCAGCGTCGGATGCACGTCAGTCAGTTGCGTGAAGCCGTAGCAGTACAGCAGCAGGCCCGGGGCGCAGCCGAAGTTCATCACGTCGGCGATCGAATCGAGCTGCATGCCGAAGCTGGACTGGGTATTGGTCGCGCGGGCCACGAAGCCGTCGAGCGCATCGAACACGCCGGCCAGCACCAGCAGGATCGCGGCCAGACGGAAGTCGCCCGGGTTGCCCACGCGCGCATTGTCGACCGAGATCACGATACTGGCGAAGCCGCAGGCAATCGACAGCAACGTGACGGAACTCGGAAGAGCGAACTTGGCGCGTGCGAGGCGTTGTTGGTTAATAGGCTTCAATGGTCGACTCGACAAGATAAATGATGGCTTATTCTACAGGCTGCAAATCAAGGTGGTTGCGCGTTGACGTCACCACCCGCCATGACGTCGGGATTTGCCCTAGAATATCGGATTAAGCCCGTATTGACAGGAGTTGCAAGATGAGCTATACGCTCCGTTGGCAGTTAATGATCCCAGCCCTGGCTGCCGTCCTGGGCCTGGCTGCCTGCGGCAGCAGCGATAGCGACAGCCCGTCCGCCCAGGTCACCGGCGGCACCGCCGTCAGTCCGGATTCGTCCGTGGCCGCCGACCCTACCGGGGTCGCAGCGCCCACGCAGACCGGCAATATCGCCGTCGACGGGCGCAACTGGATCAATTACCGGCGCGGCCAGATCGGTGTGCCGCTTGTCCCCGAAAACGCGCAGATCAACAACGCCGCGCTCGGGCATGCCGAGTACCTGCGCGTCAATAACCTCATGAGCCACGACCAGATCGCCGGGCGTCAGGGCTTTACCGGCGCCGACCTGGGCGCGCGCCTGAACGCGGCCGGCTACACGTTGCGTGCCGACCGTGGGTATGCCTACGGCGAAGTCATCTCGGGCAGCCGCAACGGCTCGGGCTTCTACATGGCCGAAGAACTGATCACCGCGATTTATCACCGCTTCGTGATCTTCGAGCCGATGTTCCGCGAGATCGGCACCGGCGCAGCCACGGCCAGCAGCGGCTACCGCTACTTCACCGCCGATTTCGCCAGCCGCGACGGCTTCGGCCCCGGCATCGCACGCGGCACGCTCGTCACGTGGCCGTTCAATGGCCAGACCCAAGTCGTGCCGAACTTCTTCAGCAATACCGAGCAGCCCGACCCGGTCCCCAACGCCAACGAAGTGGGCTATCCGATCAGCGTGCACACCAACCTCGACGCCAACGTCACGGTCACCAGCTTCACCGTGCGCCCGCGCGGCGGCAGCGACCTGACCGTGCTGCGCGTCCTGCCCCTGTCCGACAACAAGCCGGCTGCGGCCATCATCCCGCTGCAGCCGCTGCGCGAGGCCACCGTCTACGACGTCAGCTTCGCCGGCACAGTCAACGGCGCGGCCGTCACGCGCAGCTGGTCGTTCACCACCCGGTGACAAGCCCCCCGAGTGGCGACACCGCCGCCGTCATCGACCTGGCGGCAGCCCTGGACCGGGTCATGGGCGACCGTGCAATGTTCCTGCGCCTGCTGGCGCGCTTCGCCGGCGACTACCGCGACCTGATCGCGCGCCTGCAAGCCGCCATCGCTGCCGGCGACGCCGTGCTGGCGCAGCGCATCGCCCACACGCTCAAGGGCGCGGCCGGCATGATCGAGGCACTCTCGCTGCGCCGCCTGGCGCTCGACGTCGAACTGGCGCTCAAGACGGACGGCGCCGCGCCGCCGGCGCTGATCGATGCGCTGGACTGTGAGCTGACGCGGGTGCTGGTGGAAGTGGATGCGCTGCTGGTGGTGCCGGATGCACCGGCTTTGTCGGCAGCGCCGTCGATGGTCTCGTCACCGCTGCCGGTCGATGCACGCGATCTGGCGCGGCTGCGCGCGATGCTCGACATCGGAGACGGTCGCGCGCCCGAGCTGGTGGCGCTGCTGCGGCCACGCCTCTTGGTCACGCTGGGTGCCGACCGCATGGCGGCGCTGGAGACGGCAGTCAGGCGCTTCGATTTCGAGCATGCATTGCTGCTGCTGGCGCATGCAGGAGTCTGAGTTCAACGCGTGAACTCGGCCTCTTCGTCGAAGGCATCGGCGCAGGGCTTGCCGCAGAACCGCCGCACGCTGTCGAGCGGCTTTTCGCAATACCAGCACGAGCCCTTGGCGGGCAGGTTGGCGCGGGTGGGCGCGGCGCTCACGGCGGCGGCTACCGAGACGGGTGGCGCCTGCAACGGCCGACCACTGTTCGGAAAACTCTCATAAGTCGTTTCCAAGATCCACCCCCTGATACGGCAACCTGAAGTCAGAGAAAGATTACTTCAGTGGAACTCCATGCCCATGAGAAAGCGCAAGCGGGAGCCCAACTGGCGAACCCATCACTGGGTTCTTTGCGTATCAGTGTGCTCCCAATGCAATGCGGGTGCAATCCCTGATCTGCCGTCCTGATGCAATTTGACGCAACTGCAACATGCGGATCGGATGGCGTTACTTCGCCGGTTCGAGCGTGACCAACAGGCCCGTGCGGGTGGTCTGGATGCGCGTCGGGACGAACTGCACGCCGGCGTAGCGCAAGTCCTTCTGGTCGAACGCATACACCGGCATGTCGCGCGCGACGGTGTCGATCAGCGTGTTGGCCACGCGCGCCAACTGGCGCTCGGCGTCGGGATTGCCAAGCTGCAGGCGATCGACACGCGGCTCGGCCATCATGACGGCGGCGCGCCCCGGATCGATGTACAGGCGGCCCGAGAACGCAACGTTGCCAGCCCAGGCACGTGCAAACGGCGGCGCGACCGATGCATCGACGGCAAGCGCGACCCGGTCCTGGTCAGGCACCAGCGACAATTGCGGCCGCGTGAGCTGGACGTCGAAGATCTCGAGCAAACGCTCGTTGATTGGGAAGCGCTTGTCGAGGCTGGATTGCAGCTTGTGCAGCGGCAGCTCGACCTGACGCGGGCCGAGGACGCTGGCGCAGGATGACAGCAGAGTGGCGCCGACCAGCATGGCGGCGAGCCGAAACAGCGTGCGGCGCGCAGGATGGGGAGCAAGGGTCGTGATTCGCGTGTTCATAACAGCAAGCCTAGCATGCCCGGCGGTGTTGGCGCGCGACGCATCGCGACAACGGCGGTGAGCGATGCGCAAATGCGACCCGTTGCGCTTTGGACAGCTACCGCTATTCGCACAGGCATTTCATACAGTTGATGCGCTGGCGACGCGCAAGACCGTCCCAAGTTTTGGACGACACAATACCCACTCACAATTCATCGGAGGTGGGTATGGCGAATCGTATGAGGTGTGCAGTTCTATGCGCTGTCCTGACGCTGATATGCGGCGCGGCGGCGCAGCCGCTTGGAGCATTCACATGGCACCTGTCGGGCGATAGGTTCGTGGCAAAGGTGGCCGGACAGCCAGGCGTGGATAAATGGAGCCAGCAGCCCGATGCGGCGTTCCAGCAGCGGTATGCAGAGGGCTATCAAGCCGGGGTTGTCGATGCAACGCAGGGGCGGCTGTGGTGCGCGCCGCCCGGCATGAAGCCGCTGGAAATCGATGATCGTATATGGGACGAGCTGCGCGGGCGCGCTGGCTCGATGCCGGGCAATGCAGCCGCCGAGCTGATAGCGCTGTATGTGACTCGCTTCCCTTGCGCCGACGGGAGATGACATGCGAGTCCCATTTGGCGTACTGATGAAAAACTACCCGAGTAACCGCGTCGTCAGCCGCGATACCTTGTTCCAGCAGATCGGATGGGATGATCTGATAAAAAATTCCGACTACGGCAATACCTGCGCGATCCGCGTCAGTTTGGCGCTGATCCGGTCGGGCATTACCATCCCCGGTGGTCGCATTCCCATCAGGACTGGGGCACTCAAGGGCAAGATGATCGAGCCGGGACAGGCAAAGCTGTCGATGATCCTGTCACGCCCCACCATGCTGGGCAAGCCCGAGAAGTTGAGCGGCAGCGGGATGATCGAAGATGTCGGCCACCGTAGCGGCATCGTGTCGTTCTTCCGGTTGAGCCCTGGCATCTACGAGGGTGGCCATATCGACATCGTCGCGCCTCAGCTCGGCGGGATGCAGGTGTGCGGGTCGGCGTGTTACTGGACTAGCAAAGAGGTGTGGTTTTGGCCGCTGCGGTGATCAAATCAACCATTGGCGACTATCTATTTTCCGATACAGAATCGCCCGAAAATCACCCCCAGCAAATCATCCGGCGTGAACTGCCCGGTGATGCTGGAAAGCTGATCCTGCGCCAGCCGCAGCTCTTCGGCAAACAGGTCCAGCGACTGGTCATCCTGCATGGCATGCTGGCGCGCCAGTTCCAGATGGTCGCTCGCCGCGCGCAGCGCAATCAGGTGCCGCTCGCGCGCCAAAAACAGCGATTCGCCCGTCTGCTGCCAGCCGGCGATTCGCAGCAGTTCGGCGCGCAGCAGGTCGATGCCGAGCTTTTCATGCGCCGACAGATACAGGTGCACGGCGTCTGTGCTTTCATCTTTTGATGGCTTGTGGCCCGACAGGTCGATCTTGTTCCAGATGCGCACCACCGGCACGTTGGCCGGGAAGGCCGCGACGATGGCTTCATCGGCCGCGCT
Source organism: Oxalobacteraceae sp. CFBP 13730 (assembly GCA_014841835.1). Taxonomy (GTDB): domain Bacteria; phylum Pseudomonadota; class Gammaproteobacteria; order Burkholderiales; family Burkholderiaceae_D; genus Telluria. The sequence goes on from JACYUQ010000004.1 coordinate 19,712, forward strand.
CGGGCCCAGGTTCGCGTCCAGCAGGTGCAGGATCACGTCGGCCTTGCCCACTTCGCCCCAGGTGCGCTCGATGCCGATGCGCTCGACCACGTCGATCTCGTCGCTGATCGCGCGGATGCCGGCGGTGTCGATGATGTTCAGCGGGATGCCCTCGATCTGGATCGTCTCGCTGACCTTGTCGCGCGTGGTGCCGGCAATCGGCGTGACGATCGCGACATCGGCCCCGGCCAGTGCATTCAGGAGCGAGGACTTGCCCACGTTCGGCTGTCCGACCAGCACGACATTCAACCCTTCGCGCAGCAGCGCGCCTTGCGCCGCCTGGCGGAACACGTGCTCCAGCGCCGTGATGATCCCGGCGAGCTGGCCGCGCGCGTTCGATTTTTCGAGGAAGTCGATTTCTTCTTCAGGGAAGTCGAGCGTGGCCTCGACCAGCATGCGCAGATTGGTCGTCTGGTCCACCAGCGTGTGCACGACTTGCGAAAACGCACCCGACAACGATTGCGACGCCGACTTGGCGGCAGCTTCGGTGGACGCATCGATCAGGTCGGCCACCGCCTCGGCCTGGGCCAGGTCGAGCTTGTCGTTGAGGAACGCGCGGCGCGTGAATTCGCCCGGTTCGGCCAGGCGCAGGTCCATGCTGCTACCCGCTTCGAGCATGCGCCCCAGCAGCATCTGCAGCACGATCGGGCCACCGTGGCCCTGCAGTTCCAGCACGTCTTCGCCGGTGTACGAATGCGGACCCGGGAAGTACAGGGCCAGGCCTTCGTCGATGATGTCGCCGTTGACGGCCTTGAACGGGATGTAGGTTGCATGGCGCGGCGCGAGTTTTACACCGGGGAACAGCGCGGCGATCAGCGCGCCCAGTTCCTTGCCGGAGGCGCGCACGACGCCGATGCCGCCGCGGCCAGGGGCGGTGGCGATGGCGGCGATGGGTGAGGTATCGAGTTTCATGGGGCGATTGTAAGGGATGCGCGCGGCCGGGCCTATTGGCGGACCGCGAAAAACAAAAAAGCCCGCGCACAAGGCGCGGGCTTTTCTCGACGACGCGGCAGCTTACTTCGCTGCGGCCGTCTCGAACTTGCGCGTGATGACCCACTGCTGCGCGATCGACAGGATGTTGTTGACCACCCAGTACAGCACGAGGCCGGACGGGAAGAAGAAGAACACCACCGAGAACGCGATCGGCATGAACAGCATCATCTTGGCCTGCACCGGATCGGTCGGCTGCGGATTGAGCTTGGTCGTGATGAACATCGACACCGCGTAGATGACCGGCAGGATGTAGAACGGGTCAGGCTGCGTCAGATCCTGGATCCAGCCGATCCATGGCGCGCCGCGCATCTCGACCGAGGCTTGCAGCACCCAGTACAGGGCGAAGAACACCGGCATCTGCACCAGGATCGGCAGGCAGCCGCCCAGCGGATTGATCTTCTCGGTCTTGTACAGCTCCATCGTCGCTTGCTGCATCTTGACCGGATCGCTCTTGAAGCGTTCGCGGATTGCCTGCATTTTTGGCGTGACCACACGCATCTTGGCCATGCTGCGATAACCTGCCGCCGACAGCGGGAAGAACGCCAGCTTGATCAGGATGGTCAGCGCGACGATGGTCCAGCCCCAGTTGCCCAGCATCGCGTGCAGTTGCGTCATGACCCAGAAGATCGGCTTGGCGATCACGGTCAGCATGCCATAGTCCTTCACCAGCTCGAGGCCCGGGGTGATGGTTTCCAGCGTGCGCTCGTCCTGCGGACCCGAATACAGGCGCGAGTCAACCGACACGGTCGCGCCAGGCGCCACGGTGCCCATCGACTGCACGGTACCGATCGCATACAGGTTGGTGGCGATCTTCTTGGTGAAGATGTCACGCGGTGTGCGGTCGGCCGGGATGAAGGCCGAGACAAAGAAGTGCTGCGAGATCGCGACCCAGCCGTTGTCGGCCTTCAGCGCGTGATCCGCACTGCCCTTTTCGATCTTCTCGAAGGTCAGCTTCTGGTACTTGTCCGCGTTGGTGTACAGCGTCGGACCGGTGTAGCTTGGCATGAACCACGAATCGGTGGCCGGCTTGGTGCCGTCATGCTGCAGCTGCAGGTACAGCGATGGCTGGACCGGCGCGGTGCCGATATTGGTCACGTCGTGACGCACGCCGATCAAGTAGTCGCCCTTGCGGAACGTCAGCGTCTTGGTCAGGCGCACCCCGCCCTGCTCCGCATCCATCACGACCTGCACCTGGCCATTCGCGCCCAGCGTACGCACGCCAGGACGCACGGTGAACGGCGTGGTGTGGTTCGGCAGCACGCCAGCGGCGGTGGTGCCGATCAGGCCAGTCTGGCCCAGGTACACGTTCGGACCGTTCACGCTGAACAGGACCTGGTTCTTGGTCTTGTCGAAGTGATCGCGGTACTGGAGCATCTCGAGGCGCTTGATCACGCCGCCAACCGGGTCGATGTCGACCTTGACGACGTCGGTGGTGACGGTGACGACCGGGCTTGCCACGGCGGCCACTGGCGCGCCGCCAGGAACAGCAGGCGCACCTGGCGTGGCCGGCACACCGGGCACGGCATTGCTGCCCGCTTGCGGTGCAGCCGGCACATCGGATGTCTTTTGCTGGGCAACCTGGGCCGGACGCGCCGGCGAGAACATCGACTGTTTGCCGTTAGCCACCATCCAATTGTTCCAGAGAACAATCAGGGAAATGGCGAACACGATCCACAGGACAGTACGTTTATTGAATTCCATTGGAGTCTTCAGGAGTGGTTGCAACCGCAAGCGGCTGAATGGGATTCCTTGGCGCCGTGAGGCGGCACCGGGTCGAGGCCGCCGGCGTGCCACGGATGGCAGCGGCCCACGCGGCGCGCGGCCAGCCATGAGCCGCGTGCCGCGCCGTGGACGCGCAACGCTTCGATCGCATAATTGGAACAACTGGGATAGAAACGGCAGCGCGGCCCGAGCATTGGCGAGATCAGCAGTTGATAACCGCGCAGGATCCCGACAAACAGCGAGACGAGCAGCGCTTTCATGCCGCATCCACCGGCGCCGGGCGCCGCTGCTGCGACGCGAACAGGCGCGTCAGTTCCACCTTCAAAGCGGCCTTCAGGGCCCGGTTCGTGGCCGGGCCATCCTTGCCGTTGACCGGCCGCGACAAGCGGACGATGCAATCGACAGGCGGCAGGCCGGTGGTGCGGAACAGTTCGCGCGTGATGCGCTTGATCGTGTTGCGCGTGACCGCGCGCGGCGCAAAGCGCTTGGCCGCAACGACGCCCAGCCGCGCATGCGGCAGTGCGTTCGGTCGCGTATAGAGCACGAAATGCGCCGTTTTTTGCGCCGGCCGCAAACGAAAAACGGATGAAAATTCATCCGTTTTAACGATGCGCCGAACGCGCGCGAAGTCGTGCGAACCTTCGCCTGTCATCACTGACCGCAACGTGCGGTGTGTGACTTAGACAGCCAGACGCTTGCGGCCTTTGGCGCGGCGAGCGTTCAGGACTTGACGGCCACCACGGGTAGCCATACGTGCGCGGAAGCCGTGCGTGCGCTTGCGACGGACGACGGAAGGTTGGTAAGTACGTTTCATGGTGGTCTCGCTTAAAGCAAAATAAGATGCAAAATCGGGTCTGACTTGGGTCAGATTCGGCGCCGATGACAATTTCGCAGATTAAGCTCGCGTCATGCCACAGGTCTCTCTTCGCCCGACTACCAGCCGCTGAAATTATCAGCCTGACACGGTGCACGGACGGGGAACCCTGAATTAGACTCTAATTCGCGCCTCAGTGTCAAGGTGGATGTTGTTTCGCAAGCCGCCTTTATCCCCCTTCCCTGACCCGTTACCGGGCACCCCGACAGGCCGTTTCGGTGGAAAATATGTGCGTCGCCTGTGGATAACTTTGTCCGGTGCGGGTAAAATAGCGTGTTACGTATCAACAAGCGAAGTAATGGAAAATTTTTGGCAGACCTGTTCCGCGCAGCTAGAGCTCGAGCTCACGCCACAGCAATATAGCGCGTGGATCAAACCGCTGGTCGCCCTCGACTACGAAGACGGCAAGCTGCGCGTGGCCGCACCGAATCGCTTCAAGCTCGACTGGGTCAAGACACAGTTTGCCACCCGCATCACGGAGTTGGCAGCCCAGTACTGGGAAGCGCCGGTCGAGGTGCAGTTCGTGCTCGACCCCAAAACGCACCCATCGCGCAACACGGTCAGCGCCGGCGCGTCCGGTTCGACCGCAACCGTCGACTTCAACGCCCCGCGCCCGGCGCCCGGCGCTGAACACCCGAGCCCGAACAGCGGCAACGGCCCGAGCCACAACCAGAACCTGAACATCGCCAACTCGCCGAAACGCGAGCAAAGCCGCATCAACACCGAGCTGACCTTCGACAGCTTCGTGACCGGTAAGGCCAACCAGCTGGCGCGCGCCGCCGCGATCCAGGTAGCGAACAACCCGGGCGTGTCGTACAACCCGCTGTTCTTCTACGGTGGCGTCGGCCTGGGTAAGACCCACCTGATCCATGCGATCGGCAACCAGGTCATGGCCGACCAGCCGAACGCGCGCATCCGCTACATCCACGCCGAGCAGTACGTGCGCGACGTCGTCACCGCCTATCAACGCAAAGGCTTCGACGACTTCAAGCATTACTATCACTCGCTCGACATGCTCCTGATCGATGATATTCAGTTCTTCGGCGGCAAAAGCCGCACGCAGGAAGAATTTTTCTATGCGTTCGAGGCCCTGATCGCCGCGAAGAAACAGATCATCATCACGTCGGATACCTATCCGAAAGAGATCACGGGCATGGACGATCGCCTGATCTCGCGTTTCGATTCCGGCCTGACGGTGGCAATCGAACCGCCGGAGCTGGAAATGCGCGTGGCGATTCTGCTGAAAAAAGCGCAATCCGAAGACGTGACGCTGTCGGACGACGTCGCCTTCTTCGTGGCCAAGCACCTGCGCTCGAACGTGCGCGAACTCGAAGGTGCACTGCGCAAGATCCTGGCGTACTCCCGTTTCCACGGCAAAGACATCACGATCGATGTCGTGAAAGAAGCACTGAAAGATCTGCTGTCGGTGCAGAACCGCCAGATCTCGGTGGAAAACATCCAGAAGACGGTGGCTGACTTCTTCAACATCAAGGTTGCGGACATGTACTCGAAGCGCCGGCCGGCCAATATCGCCCGCCCGCGCCAGATCGCCATGTACCTGGCCAAAGAACTTACGCAAAAGAGCTTGCCGGAAATCGGCGAACTGTTCGGCGGCCGCGACCACACGACCGTGTTGCACGCGGTGCGCAAGATCGCGGGCGACCGCCAGAAGAATCCCGAATGCAACCACGAGCTGCACGTGCTGGAACAGACCCTGAAAGGGTAATCCGGCAGCAGCCGGGCAGACGCCTTGTGTTTGCCGCAGGCAATGGCACAATATCGTTTTAGTAATAATTAACCAATCAAACGTACTGAGGATAAAATGCAACTGGTCAAATCCACCCGAGATACGCTTCTCCGGCCACTGCAGATCGTGAGTGGTATTGTCGAGCGTCGGCACACTATGCCGATTCTGGCCAATATCCTCATTCGCAAAGATGGCCAGAACGTGTCGTTCCTGTCGACCGACACCGAAGTACAGATCACCACGCACGCCAATATCGGCGCTGGCGATGAAGTCGCCGGCACGACGGTCGCGGCGCGTAAGCTCCTTGACATCCTGCGCGCGCTACCGGAATCGGGCGACGTCACGATGACGCTGCAAAACAAGCGCCTGGCCGTACAAAGCGGCAAGTCGCGCTTCGCGCTGCAGACGCTTGCGGCCGAAGAGTTCCCGACCGTGTCAATCGCCGACACCTACAACGCATCGGTCACGCTGCCGCAAAAGACGCTCAAGCACCTGTTCAACATGGTGTACTTCTCGATGGCGCAGCAAGACATCCGCTACTACCTGAACGGCCTGCTCCTGGTGCTCGACGGCAGCAACATCATTGCCGTGGCGACCGACGGTCACCGCTTGGCTTTCTGCTCAGTGGAAACCGAACAGCAGTTCGAACGCCAGGAAGTGATCATCCCGCGCAAGACCATCATCGAACTGCAGCGCCTGCTGGAAGAAAGTGATGAAACGGTCCGCCTGGACATCGCCGCGTCGCAAGTCAAACTGACCTTCGCCGACATCGAGCTGGTCTCGAAACTGGTTGAGGGCAAGTTCCCTGACTACACGCGCGTGATCCCGAAGGGTTACAAGAACGACTTCACGATCAGCCGCGATGAACTGCTGCGCTCGCTGCAGCGCGCCGCGATCATGACCAGCGACAAGTTCAAGGGCGTGCGCTGCATCATCGAGCCGGGCGTCATGAAGATCAGCTCGACCAATGCCGACCAGGAAGAAGCGGTCGAAGAACTCGAGATCGACTACGGTGGCGATTCGATCGACATCGGCTTCAACGTGACTTACCTGCTCGACGTGCTCAACAACCTGAAGTGCGACCAGGTCAACATCGCCCTGGGCGACTCGAACTCGTCGGCGCTGATCTCGATTCCCGAGGTCGGCGACTTCAAGTATGTCGTCATGCCGATGCGTATTTAAGAAGGCTGGCTGACCGGCGACCTAGCGTCACAAGTTAGCCCAACCCCGTCGTTCCCGCGCCGGCGGGAACCCAAGTTCGCTGGCGTTCACGCACACTTGGATTCCCGCCTGCGCGGGAATGACGGTTCCGGGGTCGCAGGCCAGAAATTGCAGCCTGCGCCGTCCCGGATCCACCCGTTTTATAGAAAGTAGTCCATGTCCGAGAATACCCCAGCAGAAAATATCCCCACCATCCCGGTGGATGATTATGGCGCCTCCTCGATCCAGATCCTGGAAGGCCTGGAAGCGGTGCGCAAGCGCCCGGGCATGTACATTGGCGACACGTCCGACGGCACCGGCCTGCACCACCTGGTCTTCGAAGTGCTGGACAACTCGATCGACGAATCGCTGGCCGGCCACTGCACCGAAATCCACGTCACGATCCACTCGGACAATTCGATTTCGATCACCGACAATGGCCGCGGCATCCCGGTCGGCCTGAAAATGGACGACAAGCACGAGCCGAAACGCTCGGCGGCCGAGATCGTCCTGACCGAGCTGCACGCCGGCGGCAAGTTCGACCAGAACTCGTACAAAGTTTCCGGCGGCCTGCACGGCGTGGGTGTGTCGTGCGTGAATGCACTGTCAAAACTGCTGCGCGTGACGATCCGCCGCGACGGCAAAGTGCACCAGATGGAATTCGTGCGCGGCGTGCCGCAAAACCGCGAGCTGGCGATGGTCAACGGCATCGAAGTCTCGCCGATCAAGGTCATTGGCGAAACCGACAAGCGCGGCACTGACGTGCACTTCTGGGCCGACGAGACCATCTTCAACCACGTCGAGTTCCACTACGAAATCCTGTCCAAGCGCATCCGCGAACTGTCGTTCCTGAACAATGGCGTGAGCATCAAGCTGACCGACCAGCGCTCGGGCAAGGAAGAAATCTATGCCTTTGAAGGCGGCACGCGCGGCTTCGTCGAATACATCAACAAGACCAAGAACGTGCTGCACCCGACCGTCTTCCAGGCGACCGGCGAGCGCATGTCGGACCAGAACACGAACATCTCGGTCGACGTCTCGATGCAGTGGAACGACGCGTTCAACGAGCAGGTGCTGTGCTTCACGAACAACATCCCGCAGCGCGACGGCGGCAGCCACCTGACGGGCCTGCGCGCGGCCATGACGCGCGTGATCAACAAGTACATCGACGAGCACGAGTTCGCCAAGAAGGCCAAGGTCGAAATCTCTGGCGACGACATGCGCGAAGGCTTGACCTGCGTGCTGTCAGTGAAAGTGCCGGAGCCGAAATTCTCGTCGCAGACCAAGGATAAACTGGTGTCGTCCGAAGTGCGCGGCCCGGTCGAAGAGATCGTCGCCAAGACCCTGACCGACTTCCTGGCCGAAAAGCCGAACGACGCCAAGATCATCTGCGGCAAGATCGTCGAAGCCGCCCGCGCCCGCGAAGCCGCCCGCAAGGCGCGCGACCTGACGCGCCGCAAAGGCGTCATGGACGGCCTGGGCCTGTCGTCGAAACTGGCCGACTGCCAGGAACGCGACCCGGCGCTGGCCGAACTGTACATAGTCGAGGGTGACTCGGCAGGCGGCTCGGCCAAGCAGGGCCGCGACCGTAAATTCCAGGCCATCCTGCCGCTGCGCGGCAAGGTGCTGAACGTGGAAAAGGCGCGCTTTGAAAAGATGCTGTCGTCGGAGCAGATCACGACCCTGATCGCCACGCTCGGCACGTCGATCGGCCCGGACGAATTCAACGTCGAGAAATTGCGCTACCACCGCATCATCATCATGACCGATGCGGACGTCGACGGCGCCCACATCCGTACCCTGCTGCTGACGCTGTTCTATCGCCAGATGCCGCAACTGGTCGAGCGCGGCCACATCTACATCGCGCAACCGCCGCTGTACAAGGTCAAGGCCGGCCGCGACGAACGCTATCTGAAGGACGACATCGAAGAAGCCAGCTACATGATGACGTTCGCGCTCAACACCGCGTCGCTCATCCCGCGCGATGGCGCCGAGCCGATCAGTGGCGAAGCGCTGGGCGAACTGGCACGCCAGTACAACCTGGCCAACACCATCATGATGCGCCTGACGCGCGTGATCGACCGGGCCGCACTGACCGCGATCTTCAGCGGCGGCGTGGCACTGGACCTGACCACGCTCGAGAACGCCGAAGCATCGGCACAGGCGATGGAAAAATCGATCAACGACCCGGCCGTCAAGGTCAAGGTGCGCTCGGACGACCTGTCCGAAAAGCACGCGCTGCGCATCGAACGCATCTACCACGGCAACGTGCAGGTGACGTCGATCGACGCCGACTTCGTGGCGGGCGCCGATTACGCGGTGCTGGCCAACTCGGCAGCAACGTTCCAGGGCCTGATGGGCGAAGGCGCGATCGTACGCCGCGGCGAAGGCGAGCGCATGAAGGAATTCGCGGTGCGCGACTTCCACGCAGCGATGCTGTGGCTGCGTGAAGAAGCCGAACGCGGCGTGTCGAAGCAGCGTTATAAAGGGCTGGGCGAGATGAACCCGTCGCAGCTGTGGGAAACCACGATGGATCCGACCGTACGTCGTCTGCTGAAGGTGCAGATCGATGATGCGATCGCGGCGGATCAGATCTTTACGACGCTGATGGGGGATGACGTGGAACCGCGTCGGAACTTTATTGAGGCGAATGCACTGCGGGCAGGCAATATCGACGTTTGATGCTGCAGAACGACCCAATGTATGAAACCTGCGTCAAGTAAGCAAAAAAAGTTAACTGGCGAAGTTAGCTAAAATTCAACAATTTGCGGCCTTCGGCAAAGGATTTAAAAATATTGTCTGTACGGGTCAATCCTACATTGTCCGTTGATACTGGCAAAAAAAATGAAAAGCTAACCCAATTAGGTTAGCTTTTTTTTTTGCAGGCATTCACCATCATTCTTTTTTGCTCACTCGGTTAAGCCGGCGAAGCAACAGAAAGCGATACCAATATCCAAAAATTTCTCAGCTGAAATTTTTGATAGTAGGATAAACTTAGATAAATTGAGTGGGCGTTTATCTTATAAAGCACCGCGCACTGCACTATCAAGACCAGGCATATTTCGCCCCGTAAACGAAACAATGCGAGGCGGAGATTTATGGTTAAAAAGGGATAAGAAATGACAGATGGCAGCCTGCAAGGCAAAGCGGCCCTCGGAGTGACGCCAGCCAGCGTTTGGGTACGCTTTTTGCGCAGCTATGGTCCAACGCCGCAAAACCTGACGATGTTCGACGAATATGTGTCAGGCGCGCTCCGTAGAGCCAATGTCCAGCCGATTCGCTTGTCAACGCCGCTTCTAGAAGACATGATCAAACACATTGAGTCCAAAGCGCCTGGCTCAATGCTGATTGCCGGCACCGCGGGTGATGGTAAGACTTACCACTGTCGAGCTCTATGGATGCGTCTGGGTGGTGATCCCGATGCATGGGCCGCCAAAGGAAATGTCAAGGAACTGCGGCTAGCCGATGGCCGCGTTGCCGTTTTCATCAAAGACCTTTCCGAATTCAACGGTCACGATAGCGACAATCCACTCCAGCGCCTTGAGAATTCGGTGCTCGGCGGCGATGACTCCGAGATCGTGATCCTTGCGGCCAACCATGGTCAAGTGCTCGATCGTCTGCGCGACCTTGGCAAACGTCATGACGGCAGACATCCACTCCGCACGCCGTTGCAAGAGTGCTTTCTGCAAGCCGGCCCTGCCCCGGATCGACTGGCGGTGTTCGACCTGAGCCGCACGACCACCCGCAAGACCTTGGAAGAGGTCGCTAAGGAAGTCGCAGGGCACCCCCAGTGGGACAACTGCTCCCACTGCTTTCTGAATACCAGCGGGAAGGTCTGCCCGATCGACGAGAACCGCCGCCGGTTGTTCGGCGAGGCCGATGGCGGGCAGCTCGCCGGCCGTTTAGGCGATCTAGTTGAGATTGCGCGTTTAAACGGCTTGCATTTACCGGTGCGTGATCTGCTCGCCCTTTGCTCGAACATTATCCTTGGGTATTCTGACGCTAAGGACGCGAAGGAAAACCTCATGACCTGCGCCGACGTGGCAAAGATCCAAGAGGCGGGCAACGTCAGCAAGGCTAGCATTTACGCCAACGCCTTCGGCGCCAATCTGCCCAAACGCAGGGCTGCTGACCGCCCCGTCTTTAAAGCTATGGCAGGCTTCGGGGTCGGCGAAGAGACCACCAACGGGGCCGATGGCCTGCTGGTCTACGGCAAGGACGATTCAAGACTGCAAGCCGACTTCGCGCGCCTGGTTGCCAGTGACCCCATCTACGGAGCCACGGAAAATTACCTGGCGGCCCAAAACGACTACCTGGAAGGCCATGAGGGAGCCCGACTGGATGCTGGTGCGGACGAGTTCCTGAAGATGCTTGAGGACCAGCGCCGCAGGCTTTACTTCACGCTACCCAAAGACGAGCCCGGCTACTCGCACTGGGCCATGACAGTCTTCCGATACGCAGGCGACTACCTTGAACTCATCGATACGCTGGAGAAGAAGACCACCCAGATCAGCGAAGCCATTCGCGGCCGAATCGCGAGGGGACTGAATCGCGTTTTGACAGGGCTTCTCTTGGAGAACGCCGACCGGATCTTCATTGCGAGCTCAGGCGGATTCACACAAAGTCGCGTTAGCGTACTTTGCGACTACGACACCTCAGCACGCCGGCAAGCCGGCATGGGAATGGCCATCAGACTTAATGCGACGACAGGACGTCCCTTTTTGGAGATATTGCTCGCCCCAGGGGCTGCAAACGGGGTGATCTTCGATCTCACACCTATTCGCTACGAGTTCCTTGCTCGCGTCGCGGAAGGTGCACTTCCGGCAAGCTTCTCCAACGAATGCCTTGAAGACCTTCTGGCCTTTAAAGCCAAGCTCCTGCGCAAGGCAGAGACAGTCCGCAAGCACGCTGTCGCCGACGACGACGAGATCGGAGGGGATGACTCGGCCATGACTCTTAACTTCATCGACATCGAACCTGGCGGACGTGGCATGACTCGCCCTGTGACTGTAAGGGTTTCGAAATGAGCGAAATCATTAAGCGCCCTAAGATCGAGCGAGTGGACTTCTGCATTGACGAGAACATTTGGGGACATCGACTCTACGACGAGCAACTGCCGCATTTGACGGTTCTTGAATTTCTTGGCGTGTTGGGCTCTAACCTAGATAAGCCGTTGCGGCCGCACGAGGGTCTTGGTGGCGCTGTCAGGTTCAAGCCGCAGCGCCAAATGCGACTGCGTGGACTGCTATTCAACAACCCCTACGTCGAATCTATCGCGGGGAGCAAGCTCTCCGACGAGGAAAAATGGCGCCAATGGCTCGACAAATTCGAGCAAGAGAAGACTGGCAATGAAGACGGGGCCAGCGATGTTGCCTACCTGCGTCAATCTTTCAGTAGCTTCAGCGATTTCGCAAAGGCGATCGAGCTGCTCCGTTCATCTTCATTCGAGTCCCGTAGCAACAAGCGCTGGAGCTCGAAGTTTGTCTTCCCCTTTGGGCCTGATGCACTTTACGAAGATCTAGAGATCGATTCAAAGGGCAACATGAGCAATGATCGACGATTTTTCGCGCGATCAGGAGAATTGCTATATCTGATGCTCACCCGTGCAAAGCGCGGTGCCGAACTCGGTGACTTGTTGGCCAATCGAATGTTTGACCGCTCGGCACCGATGAATAGGCTGGCCCGAGCTCTCCAAGGCGCCCCCCAATTTCCCGACAATCCTCGCATGTCTGGTTATCTACCGGAGGCGTCCAGTCCTCGCTTCGACCAAATCTGCGAAGACTGGCTGGCGATTCTATCGAGAGACATGCCGGTCTATGACGCGCTTGAGCATTTAATCACCCTTACCGGCCTCAACATGCTGCTCTACTTCCTTGAGCGAGCCAAAAAAACCGCCGGCAACGACGAACCTGTCGAGTTTGTCTGTGAGATCGTTTCCAAGGACGGGCGAAAAGTCCGAGCTCTTTCCGGCGATAGCTATTTGGTTAATCAAGGACTTCCCGAAAAGGCGATTCGAGCTCACGTTCAATCGATCCGAAGCGAAAAGGCCTGGATCGATGCGGACGCCAATGAGTTCCCCGATGCTGAGCGCGTAAAACTTCTGTACGAAGCCTTCCAGTGGCCGCCCGTGGGTGGTGAGGAGGAAGACGACTACTCCGGTCGAAGCCCTGACGAGTTGGTCTCTAAGCTCGTTGAGCTAGCCTTGCCCCGGCATGGCCAACATGTGGGCAAGATCCATGCATCATGGTCGCGCGCAATCGGCCTAAGCTCTCGTCGGCTTTCGCGGCGGCATCGGTATGCGCCAAATGACCGCTTACTTAAATCCATTGTTATCGCTATTGTCGGCGTCCGAATGCAACTCGACGAATTTTTGATCGAAGCTCAGCGCCGCTATGGCCTGGTAATAGGCGATGCCGAGGGTGCTCGCCTAGTGGAAGCTAAGTCCATCGACCAAGGAGAACTTAGTGAGAACCGGGAAAAACTGGAAGCACGGCTTGTTGCCCTGGGTTTAGTACGTCGACTCTCAGACTCGTGCTCATTTGTTGAAAACCCGTTCTTCTCTGAAGTGGAGTCTGCATGCTGACCGACCGCATTATCGGGCGCGTCGGCGCCGAAATCTTAGCCAAGCGCCTCGCCAACCCAGCCCAAGCGGGCGACTCCGTCGCGCTCTTTCGGCTAGACAAGCTCTCGGCTAGCCAGATCGCCGCCGTGGCCCGCTCGGTCATGGGCAAGTCGGAGCTAATCGCACGGATGGATCTGATGATCCCCGAGGCCTTGGTAGAGGGTCAGGGCCTACCGCCAGAGATTTTGATCCAGCAAAACGCGGGTTACGTGCGCAACAACGCTGAGACCGAGAAGGAGGCAATTCTCACCGCCAGCGGCAGTGAGCAGAATCTTTCGGATACGCTCGCGCACGTCACACCCATCGGCGCCAAGGAAATGAGGTTCGATCCGCAACCCTGGATTACTGCCACATTGCACGCTGGCGGACTCTCGCTGGTTGCTGACGACAGGGAGATATTCCAGGCTGCGCTCGGCGGTCTGTTGAACGTATCCGAGCTATCTCTAGTGCAGCTTGGTGACTTATGCGCTGAGATCGTCGAAGCTATTTCCATCAGAGGCCTACCTATTCGCGATGCAGTCGGATATGCCTTGCCAAGAGCCGGACTTCCAAGGGATAGCGGGTATTTTTCCAATGCGAAGACCTTCGGGACCACGCGAGGGCCTTGGCAAAAGGCCTTTGCCAAGCTCATCGCGCAACGAGCGCCGCTGCTCAAAAAACTCCGCCAAAACGGCCAGCCGCTGGATCCTGACGAATTGCTTGAGCGCATTGAGGCCAACGCCGTGGAAATTGCTGAAGGCGCACGCCAGGCCTTAGAAGCCTTTGCGTCGGCTCCGGTGGGGGATCAAGAAGCTGCGGCCTCTCTAGCTCAGTTCGAATGGGAATCCGAGGGAGTTTACCTCGCATTCGACAAGCCTAAGGAAAAACAGCAAGGCTTGGCGGAAACGACTCTGCGCTTCTTCGACCATGATTGTGACGAAGACAATGCGTTGGAGCCTAAGGACCGCAAGCTCCTGGAGGACTTGAAGTCGCGTGAGCGGCGGGCTGATTTCACGCCCGAGGATGAAGAATTCTTCGCGACCCATCGCCGGTTCTTAGAGCTCGATTCCAAGTTATTGTCGAGGTGGGAGAAGGCGCTATTCGGAAAGCCGATCGAGTGCAACGATTTCTTTGATGGATTCGTCCGGGTGGTTAACAACCTCCACGCTGGACTCGAAGACTCCAAAGGCGAGCGCATTCTTCGCTTCACCGTAAACAAAGGGCGGACTGAATGGCGCGAACGGTTCAACCACGACGCGGGCAGCTTCTTCTCCGCGATGTATCGCGGCATCCGAGACCTGATGGGTGCCAAAGTGCAATGGAAGGTCACCCGTATGACCACCGCAGACCTTCCGGACCCGCTTTTTGATTTCGAGCGCTACATCGGAAAGGAGCGCGAGATTGCCTCGAGCCGTAGCAAAAAGCTCAAGGTAAATTCATCGCTCGCACGCTTCGCGCTGCAGATCAAGTTCGATGTTGAACTTTTGCAGATCGAGGGTGATGCAGAGACTCGAATTAACAAGACGCAACTGCTTTGGAGCTTCAGGCCTGCCGCCATCGGTCTGTCAATGGTCGCAGACATGCGCCGCCTATTGGATAAGGGAGCGGTCGGCTGTACTGAGGTTCCGCGTCGGCTAGTAAGCAAAAAAGGCGGGGTTCAAAACCTGTCGCTTTTAGACACAGGTAGCCTAGAGGCTACATATTCCACGGACGCCGGCTCCCTTGTTCCTGCCGCCAACAAGCTCCGCAGTTTCCGCCAAGAAATCAAGAACCGGATCAAAGAGCTGGCTGACGACGGCCGCTTAACGCCCGCTCAACGCGAAGAGGTCAGAACGGCGTGGGATAAGTTCGAAGAGGACTATGTTAAGGCCATGGGGGACTTTGTCAACACTGGCCTTCATGGAGAAGCGGTGATGCGCCAGGCGGAATCTTTTGCCACGTTATTGGATACGTTGATGGCCCATGCGCGCGGTGATCTTTGCCGGTCGCGTTTAGTGTCTGAGGTTTTATCAGTGGGTACGACTCGCGTGGCCGGCGACACCCTCGCGCTGATCATCCCGCCCTGGCACCCAGAGCGCATGAAGGCGCTAGCCGTGAAGTCTCGGCGAGTGGCAGGCTTCGCCACTCATTTGCTGTCGAGCGAAAGCATTTTTTATGGGGATCGCGAGATCTTCATGCGCGAGTTTTCTGATGAAATCGCCCATCCCTTCTACCCAGAGATAGCAGTCCTAAACAAGGGTGGATCTCCCAAGCTGGTCAGCGAGAGCAGTACGGTCAACGGCTATAGCCTTCTGGAGGCCCCCATTCGGGGTACCGAAGATGCCATGACTGACGTGGATCCGGCCGCTGCGGCTAAGCAGGTGCGGGAACTGTTAGAGCGTTACGTCGGCCTGCAGCCGCATGAGGCCGCAAACCTCAGTGTTGTGCTTTACAATGCCGACGCGGCCGAGCTGCCGCTGTCGACAGTGCGCGAGCTCTCCTCTATTCATGAGGACGGCAAGTTCCAGTGTAGCGTCTCCGTTCGCCATGCCGACCAGGCGAAACTTCGTAGCGTCTATGGAGAATTGGTAAATAAGACCGGTGATGATCCTGACCTGCCAGTGGTCAGCGAGACTAGCGACAACTTCATCTCAAAACTGCGCATTGCAGTCATCCCAATCTCTTCGACTCCAAGTGAGAGTGCACAGGGTTTCAAAGCCTTCGACGTGGCCTTCCTGCATGACGTAGTCGCCCGCTCCGCAAAAGAGGAATGGCTGCCAGTCCCTTGGACAAACGACCGACCGAGCCTAGAGCACGCACCTTCGCGTTGTTCCTACCGAAGCGTTTCAGGCGAGGATGAACTCAAGTCCACAACGTTTTTGACCTGTCCTTGGCAAACGGCCTCGGGATGGTCCTACGTCACGGCTGTGTCCGCCGTCTGCAATCAGAAGGACGCGATTCCTAATATGCGATCGTTGCCAGCGCGCCGCATTTCGCTGCAAAGCCAAGATCTGGCCGCTTTAATCAACGACGCGCATGACTTGGCCGAATGGGTCGCCACCTACGACGAGCTGCTGGATAAGCGCCAACTTCAGCACAACAACATCACGGTCGTCAGGTATCGCCGTGGATCTACCAACGGCCGCAATATGATCGTGAGCTCGACCTCACAACTCCGGCTGCTTAGTGTACTTGTTCGGCGTCGTCTTGATGAACTGAAACTCCAGCTCACCTCGGATGAGGTCAATGAAGTGGCTGAGAGAGCCAAACGTGATGCGCTGGCAATCTCCGGCGACATCGTTTTACGGGCGGCCAAGCGCGGCGTTTCGGCGGGTGAAATGATCGGCCTGGTCCTTAGCCGCTATCTACTCGTCGAGGAGTTTAAGGTCCTTGCCGGCAGCGGGCAGGTCTTGACGGCCTACTTCCTTCTCGACGACTACGCAAGCTGGCTTTCCCAACCTGAGAGTCGCATCGCGGATATTTTGGCACTCAATGTCGAGGAGAAGGAAGATGGAATCCGCATAGTCATCGCGATCGTCGAATCGAAGTATGTGAGCGCAGATGGAATTGCCGCGGCTCGGCGAAGCTCAAAGGATCAGCTTTTGACTACACTGGGTCTTTTTCGCGAAGCCCTCTTTGGAGATCCTGGCCGGCTCGACCGAGATATATGGCTGGCACGCCTGGCAGACATGCTCATCGATGCAGACATTCCTCCGGGAATGACAGGTCTGATGGAGCGCGCTCGTTCTAAGCTTCGAGAAGGGGATGTCGAGATTTCCCTTCGCGGCTATTCGCAGGTCTATGTTCACACCGCGGACGCTGGCTCGGTGTCTGCCTCCGAGCAAGAGCTTCTCCTGGATGAGAGTGGGATCAAGGCTTGGCAAGAGGTTTTTGATCGCGCTGATCTCAAGAAACTGGTTGAAGCATACGCTAGAGGAATAGGCAGCATCAACGCCCGCGCGGCTCTAGGTGCGCACGAAACCTGGTCCGACCATAGCTTCAAGAAGCCAGCTCCCCGCGTGCCTTGGCTCGCGGCTATGGGCCAGCTCGCCAATGGCGGAAATGAGATTGTGGAGAACATCGCGGAGAGCGAAGGAATCCAAGCCGTAGACGATGCCCTTTCTCAAGCGCCAGAATCGTCAGCTCCTGTGCAAAGCTCAGCCCAAGCCAACACCGCGTCGCCAGCTTCAGCCTGGATTCCGACGCCAGCAACGGATAGCTTCGGGGTGGCACTTGCCGAGCTCGTCGCGTCCAAATTCGCTGGGGGCTCACAAGCCGATGCTGAGCGAGAAGAATGGGCGCAGGACACAACTAAGAAGCTCAAGGCCGCACTTAACAGCTATGGGTTGCAGGCTGCAATACGCGGAACGCGGCTGACCCCGAATGGCTGCCTTGTTCGTATGGCAGGCTCAGACCGGCTACGTGTCGAGGAAATCGAGAGTAAGCGTACGCAGCTTTTAACCACGCATGCAATCAATCTCGTAACAGTTCAGCCAAAACCTGGGGAGATTGTGGTGACGGTCGCTGGCGCTAAGCGGCAGGCCGTGTCACTCTGGGAACTGTGGTCACGCCGCGAGCTAAACCGCAATATCGCAGGGATCAACACATCCTTTCTCTTGGGTTTGCAGGAAATTAACGGCGCACTGCTGTATCTGAACCTCGGCGCGGAATTCGGCGGCCTCTCATCACACGAGCCGCATTCGCTGGTCGCCGGTGCCACAGGCAGCGGCAAGTCGGTGCTGATCCAAGCGCTGCTTCTAGATATCGCAGCAACCAACTCTAAGGATCTGGCACAGATCATCTTGATCGACCCCAAGATGGGAGTCGACTATGCCCCATTGGCCGACTTACCACACATGCGGGATGAGATCGTCACTACTAAAGAGAAGGCAAGCGAAGTGCTCGCAGCACTTGTACAAGAGATGGAAGACCGCTACCGAGCATTCGCTAAGGCGCGCGCACGTGATCTGCCGACCTATAATTCCAAGGTCTCGGCAGAGGAACGTTTGCCCATGGTTTTCCTAATCCACGACGAATTCGCAGACTGGATGCTTGACGACAAATACAAGGGCGCGGTAGGGACAGCAGTGCAGCGTCTAGGTGTGAAGGCTCGTGCGGCAGGCATTCACTTAATCTTCGCGGCACAGCGTCCCGACAAGGACGTAATGCCAATGCAGCTTCGTGAAAACCTAGGCAACCGCCTGATATTAAAGGTGTCTAGCGAAGCCACATCCAAGATAGCGCTTGACCGACCAGGAGCGGAGCTTTTGCTTGGGCGTGGACATCTAGCTGCGAAGCTCAATGGAGAGCAAGGACTGCTCTACGCACAAGCTCCCTTTCTCTCAGACGATGACATCACCGCAGCTGTGAAGGCCATTTCTCAGGACAATTGGACAAAATAAACGCATGGCAACGCCTATCAATTCAGAAATCCCGTCTACCTTGGAGTCATCCACTGGATCCACGACGACGCTGCTTATTGAGCATTTGTCTAGACACGAAGCATCAACGCTTGCCGCTTTGCTAGGATTTTCCACCATGGAGCTGCTAAGTAAGAAATTAGGCCCGGGCGCGCTTAGTCCAAAGGGCTTAGCGTATTTCTTCGTAAGCGTTCATGGAGATTACGAAATTCTGCGGAGGCCTAATATTCGAGCACTTCTGCTTTCAAAACTTAGTCATGCCGAGGCTACGGAACTGTGCGAGCTGCTTCTGTTGCCCATCATCTCGCCCCATCAGACCTTAACCGGCATCAATTTCGACACGCCACGGTATCTGGAGCTTTTCGACAGGTGGTACGGGGTAGATACTGAAGTCCTTAGAACACCGCCGCACCCTATTGAAGGGTCTCAAAAAGCCGTCGCTTCTCACAAGCTCAAAGTTCATCAACTGAA
This sequence comes from Oxalobacteraceae sp. CFBP 13730, assembly GCA_014841835.1. GTDB lineage: Bacteria > Pseudomonadota > Gammaproteobacteria > Burkholderiales > Burkholderiaceae_D > Telluria. Next base: position 38,758 of record JACYUQ010000004.1, read on the forward strand.
CGCATTCCGCGAGCTTAGACGCGCGATCGCTACTCCATCGTCCACCCTGATTCACATGCCCTTAGGGGCAGGAAAACTACGGCTAGTCGCAACTGCTGTCTTAGATTTTTTTCGCTCGGCAGACGATGATAGGGCGATTGTGTGGTTCGCACCAGGCGCAGCCATGTGCGAAGAGGCATTCCTAGAGCTTCGAGACGTGTGGAAGCAGCTTGGCTCTCGTGATACTACCCTCCTTCAAATCTATGGCAACTATCCACCTCGAGATTTGGATAGATTAGACGGCGCTATTGCGGTTATTGACATCCTTCGAATTGCCAAAGATGACCAAGCACTGGAAAAGCTGGGAACCACGACATCGGTCGTTATTTTTGCGGATGCAGAGAATCTCATCCACCCCACTGGAGCAGAAATCGTCCGAAGGATGTCCATGGGTGGAAAATTTTCTTTAGTAGGTATTCTCGCTTCATCAGGTGCCGACATTCCTCGGGGACCTCGCCGGGATCTGTTGGAAGCGGCATTTTCTGGAGGTTGCATTTCCCTAGCAGAGGGTGAATTACAAAATCTGCACGATGGGGGCGATTTCATGCATATCGCGGGGTCGGTTGTGCACCTCACTATTGCAACGCCTGCGGTCCCTATGGACACAGACTTGTCGCACGCGGATTATGACAGTGCACTCGACTTTGATAATTCCTATGTGAGCCGGCTGGACAACAACATTGAACGCAACGAACGCTTACTGGCCCTCTTGCAAGAAGAATCTAAAAACAGCGGACGTATTATTTTTTTTGCTACCACTTCGGCAAGCGCGAGGCTGTTTGCTGGCCTATTACCCGTTCTTGGAATATCAGCGAGATCAATAACGGCCGATGAGTCGCCAGCTGCCCGTGCCCTTGCCATTCAGAAGTTTGTGGCGAGAGATGAAAGAGTCTTGTGTGTCCACGGTTTCTTACTCAATGGAAGCTTAATTTCGGATATCGCCGCATGTATAGTGGCTTCGCCCATTAAGTCCAAAGCATCTTTTCTCGCAACCATAGGCCGGGTTATTGAGGCTCGAGACGTCAGCCTACCCGCATTAAGACTTATAGTAGCAGCTGATTCGCAAGCCGACGCCAGCTTTGTGGCGTCGTTAGACACTTGGTTAACGCTTGAATTTTAGGAGCTTGAATGTCCTTTCCGATAATTCCACAAAATTTGTCGATCTTCGCAATGCGAAGCTCTGGATATCGCGATACTGCTCACGCGCTCGCCGAACTTATCGACAACGCAATTCAGGCTGGCGAAGATACAGAATCGCGTACCGAAGTTGAAGTGATCTGTATTGACGAAACGCCTGTCGATGGGCGTCGTCAGATTTCACGTATTGGCGTCTACGACAACGCTAAGGGTATGAATCCAGATTTTTTGAGAAATGCTCTTCAATTTGGCAATGGTTCGCGTCTCGAAAAATCTCAGCAAAAGGGTATTGGCAAGTTTGGAATGGGGTTACCAAATTCGTCAATTTCCCAGTGCAAACGGGTAGATGTTTGGACCTGGCAAGAAGAAGTAGTCCATCACGCATATTTGGATGTGCAAGAAATTCAAGATGGCGCGATGACAGAGGTCCCGGAGCCGCAGCCGTCTGAGATCCCATATGAATGGCGGTCACTTATTGCTGGCAATATTGGAAAACACGGTACTTTAGTCGTATGGAGCGACTTGGATCGGGTATCTTGGAAACAAAGCACGACGCTGCTTCGCCACACTGAGTTTATCAGCGGCCGTGTCTACCGACACTTCATAAACGACAAATCTGTAAGAATTCGGCTTGCCGCCTATGAAAGCAAGACTAAGACATCCGTATTCGAAAGCTTCGTTCGGTCGAACGATCCGCTCTACTTGATGTCTGGTACGAATGCACCTCCGCCCTTCAACCAGAAGCCGGCGTTTGTTATGTTCGGGCAGCCGCTAGTCCTAGCAGTGGCGCATAACGGAGTAGAGCATCCAGTGACAATCACTGCCTCTATCTGCAAGCCGGAAACGAGGCGAGAAGGCGGAACTAAGCCCATTGGACAGCACGCGCAGAAAAATCAGGGCATTTCCGTTGTTAGATCCAAGCGAGAGCTGGAGCTCAATCATAGCTTTACAAATTCATATGACACCCGGGAGAGATGGTGGGGGATTGAAGTGCAGTTCGACCCGGGCTTAGATGATGTCTTTGGTGTTACTAACAACAAGCAGTCGGCCACTGGCTTCATGCACTTAAACATTGAGGAGGACGCTGGGGAGGAAGGCCTTAGTGTGAAGGATTACCAAGAGGACCTAGTGCTAGATCATGATCCTCGCCTTGCCATGTATCGTATTAGTCGGGAGATTGAGAAACTATTGAATTCAATGCGCTCGCAAGTCGCAAAGATGCGAGAAGGTGAACGCGTTCAATCCGATAAAGAGCGATCAGAAAGCAAAGCAGAGAAAGCAGCGACAGATTCGGTAATGAGGCGCAGAGAGCGGACGGGCGACATCGGCAAGAGCGATAGAGGGGAACATGCATCGACGGATGAGCGGGCATCGGCACTAACGGTCGATATAGTGCACGACGGGGTAGACGAGACAAAAGCGCACCATCTAGCGGTTGACTATGTCACCAAGAAAATTAAGTTTAGGTTCCGGCATGCTGATATGACAGGCCCTAGCTTCTTCGACGTCTCCACTGCGGGCGGTGTGATTCTGGTAACTCTTAACAACCGCCACCCAGTGCATGCGCGTCTTTTTGCAGCTCTACAGAAGGATGATGGTCCAGAAGTTCAGTACGCAAGAGAGGTCCTTTCATTAATCGCCGCATGGGCACGAATGGAAGACGAATCACCCAGCGAGAAACTTAGAAGAACCCTTGAGGAGACTCGCTTCTCCTGGGGAAGCATGGCCTTGGACTTCTTTGAGCTTGAGGATTAGCGATGGGTGGGCGCGAAGCTATCCGCGGGTTTGCTGTCCAAACTCTAATATGCCTACTTGACTCGATCTCGACGGCTCACTCATGGGTCGGCGTCACGCTTGAGCCAGACTCTGCCAACGACAAGGTAGACATCCTTTGGGAACTAGCAGATGGCACAACCTGTGGTCAACAGGTTAAATCGTCTAAAAATCAAATCAGCAAAGCCGATGTGGTGATATGGTGCAAAGATCTAAAGGAATCCGGGCGTGCAAGCAGATACCAATTAATTCTGGCAGGGCCAATTGCAGCTGCTGTATTGGCTAATTCACCTTTTGACGACGTAGATGTCCCAACGCCCACATCGATGGACGTACTAGCGCTTATTGATCAGGCTATAACAAAGGTTGATCGCTATCTGACAGCCAAATCAATCGACCCGCTTCCACTATCACTTCGCGAATTGTTGATTCATGAATTGGTTGCTCGTATGACTAAGGCGGCGATCAGCGGAAGAAGAATGTCGCGTGAAGAGTTCGATGGATGGTTGTTGAGTACGATTACGGCCTCATATCCGCAAGCCGTCAATGAACGTTTGACCGACAACTGTTCTGTCCTCTGGAGTGCCTTAGAGCTGGCGGCCCCTATGGAGGCCGCGGTTGAAGCTTTTGAGTTGGTACTCCCACTCACTGTCGTCAACGGTGGGGCATTCATAGCCATCGTAGAGATGTTTCTAGTGCGCATTTGGTCTGATACGTGGGAAATGCGTTATCGCCCCGAGTGCGTGGTTCCAAGTGGGCCAAGCGAAAAGCACCTCACTCGCCGGGAACTTGGACAGCCGTTCGGTGACTTTGCGATCTCTCCCCGATCGTCGGTGCAACAGTCAGTCTTGTTCGTTCCAGTTCAACGAGTAGGATATGACTCAGGGAAGTGGCCTCTGGGCGACTATCAGATTGAGCTATTCATAAAATATGCCTCACAAGCAATGCTGCGCTCAGTCAAGAGGACCTCAATAACAATAAGAATGGATGAGTACTCTGTTTTCACTTCTGGTGGTATCCGGTACATTTCCATCTCTAATTTGGATCAGTGCCTGAGACTGCTGTGAGCGAGTTATGGAGCCAGCAAAAAATCTTGGTTCTCGTCTGCCCCGCAAATATAGTGATATTGTACGGCGAGTCCTCACGGCCGCTGTGGATTAATAGGTAGCGTCGCAAGCATGACTATTACCGTGAAATCTGATGCGCATGGGTGCTGTAATCATCCCTCCATAGTCACGAGGCGATGTTGAGGTCTTCTAACTTCCAGGTCTGGACGTCGTCCAATCAAAGCAATCGGCTAACTGGAACCGATCTCCGACCGTCTTGATTCGGATAGTTGTCGTGCCATGTCCTCTTTCGCAGGTAGACTCATCGCAAGGTAGCTCGCGGCCGAGGCCGCTTTATCCACATGATCAGATGCTCTCGGTTTCGAAACCGATGAGAATGGAATATGGAAGATTTTTTTATATCGTCTCGTTCATTGCCGCTTCCGCTCTCGGTTACTTGTGGCAGACGATGCAGGAACCGTTGCCTTCATCGACTCCGTAAATGTCGTCGATGTCGTCCGGACAAGCCTTAGTAGGCCGCAACGGATTGATCGGGATAGCTTTGCGCATGCGATTACGGCGAACCTCATATTCGGCCTGAATCGCAGCTACGCGCTCAGGCTGTTCCATATCGCTGAGCGACTCGCCCTTTGACCAGGTGAAAGGCGAGCCATGATCTAAGGCATCCTTTTCGAGAGCTTTGGCAGCCTCATAGGACTCGGGATGCTGCTCGCGCAGTCTTACCCACTCAATCTTCTGCTGAAAGAAACAGAAAGTACATCCGCTACGCGATCTCCACTCATAATACTTTGGATATCCGACACCAGAGTTTTCAAGTATATCGATTACGCCGACTTTATCGATGCCATCCTCTCGGAAGGGCAACTTGACGAAAAGATTATCGGCTTTGGCCGAGTAGCCCTCGCGGTATTCTTCATCGGCGCGGATAGCAACATAGGACGTAACCTTATCGCCTGCCGCAAGCATGGGCCTCACCCAGCTTTCGAAGGGAGCTAGCTTCAGCTGCCGTGTGCACCAACGCGTGTTGGGGCTGGGCAGGAAGTGATTGTATTGGCGCAGCCAGAAGGTGAAGTCTCGGTCAGGGTTGAGTCTTAGAATAGGTTTGCCAAGCCGGCCTTCGAGCTTCCCGAGGAATTCGTAGACCTCTGGGAGCTCTTCGCCAGTGTCTGTGAAAAAGTATTCGATCTCAAGTTCGGGATGATGCTCCCGCATGTACACAGCCAGCGCCGCGCTATCCTTGCCGCCAGAAATCCCTAAAACGTGCCTCTCAGCCATTGGCCTCCTCCGTGTCAATTGAAGCCAACATCATCCCGACCTTAGCCAAGATTGCTAGCAATACTTCCGTCTCCAGCCCTTCTCTATACAGCATCGAGACGACCTCGTCGGCCTTTGAGTCCACCGTTTGGCGATGACGGTCCGATATCGTGAACGAGCGTGAAATCATCTTGGTGTCCGAGCCAGCGCCAATAACTACAGCAATAGCCTCGCTGTGAGCCTGCCGGCCTTGCACTGCCGCAAAGGCCTCAGCCTCGCGGAAACGTCGCGCGAATTTGGCGAGTTCCAAGATCGCCGCGTCGATATGGCGATCCACCCAGTCGCGCGGAGGCCTCTCAGCCGCCATGCTCAGTAGACTTTCGAGCGAGGTCCGCGAGCCATCGAAGTTGGCAAGACGTGTAGCGAAACCATCCATTTGTAGGTCGCCCGAAATACCGGAGACCGAGCGGGCCCGCGCTCGAAGTGCATCGAGGTCGTCGCTGCTCGCGTCGAGCGCGGAAAGCATCTTGGCTTCGACTTCGGCGAGCATCTTACCGTAGGCACCGGCGAGCTCTTGCAATGGCGCGCGCAGTGCCTGCACGTAGGACTTGCCGTCGGCAACGCCCAAGAGCGAGGTTAGGTCGACGAACAGGACCTTGTGCGGATCGTTGGCTTTAAGGAGCATATCGCGCATGTCTCTGGCTACCTGCCCTAGCCGCGAGGTACGTCGGGCCCATTCGGGCAAATTGAATACCATCGCCACCAAGCCGCGCGCTGCCTCAAGCGGGTCTGCCGCGCCAGCGCTTTCGCCAATCTCAGCCAATATCTCGGAGATCCCTTCGAGAATCTGGTTTTTGTTTTCGTCGATGGCTACCCAACGCAGCGAGAAGCGGCTGGGGTCTTGCAGGCACTCATCAATGTCAAAATCGGTGAGTCGCGGCACGAACATTCCATCCTTATAGACGGCGATGTTCGTTTTATGGGCGAGCAGGAAGACTGTGAGAATTACAGGATGAATACCCCGCTTCATGCCGAAAGGCGGCGCACTCCACAACGCATAAACTTCATGCGCGCCTACGCGAGCATTGGCATCGGAGAAGAGGACGCGGGTAGCATCCCATAGCAGCGCGAAGCCCTTAGCAAAACCATCACTAGGTGGCATACAACGCCATGCGCCGGAAGCGTCTTGGCGATGAAGCTCCGTGCTCTTGAGCAGCGTTTCATAGAGACCGCGCTCGGCTGGAAATCCCTCGAAGCCCAAGGCCTCTTGACCTTCGGCATTGATCATCGCGTGCAACAGTTCACGGCGGGCCTTCACGCTGTTGCTCGACACACTGTCGCGGTTGACCAGTTCGCTCCATACCGGAGGCGAATGCTTGAATAGGTCGTCGGCCAGCATGGATGCCTCGGGGGAGAGCTTCTCTCCTGGCTCTACGATCTGATGCTCGCCCTTATGCCACTTTGCCCTCGACACTGCGGCTTGTAATTGATCCTCAAGATCGGCCCGCGTTGCCGCCAACCGCGCGTAGACCTCGCGCCGGGCGACGGCGTCACCAGAAAGCTCATGCCGCTCCTTGACTTGTTCTAACGCCACCAGCTCAGCAGATAGCTCCGCGATGCGGACATGGTTAGTGGGGATGCCTACCATTACTGGCCATGGACGAAGCTTTGAGCAGTCCGCCGCTCGAAGGCTTGCTTCGCGCTGGCTCATACCCTTAGTCGGGAGAGCAAGAATAAACGCCCCGAATTCGCCCTTCTTAGGTTGAAAGTTAGCGGCGACTTTCTCGGCCTGCTCGCTGCTGCAAAGCGAGAGCTCCATCCAGCGCATTGCTCCTGTCTCGTGATAGTGCCGTTTTGCTACTACTGGATGCAGGCCCATAAGCTGTGCAAGCCAGGCGTAATCGATACCAGGCGAAGTAGCCATGGCTTGGGCAATCGCTGCATCAATGTCGAAGTCGCTGCCCTCAAACACCGACCAAGCGCCGGTGTAGCTCTTGAATAGCACGACCTTGAGCGAGCTAAGCTTTTCCAGCGCAGCGTCGAGTTCATCGCGGGATTTGTCGTAGAAAAGTGCGCCGATTACTGCAGAGTCGGCCGCAAGGCCGGAGCCACTGCGGAACAAATCAATAACTGCGATGTTCTTGATCAGTGACACAAGCAACGCGTCGCCCGTTTTAGCCTCGGCCCGCTCGACCGCTTCGACGGCTTGCGACCAGCGATGCCCGTCAGGAGAAGCAAGGATCGCCGGCTCCAAGTTTGATCGCAGGTAGTCCCAGTAGTCACTAGGACGATACCAGGTCGCATCGCTTTTGAGAGTCGAGTTCAAATAGGACTGGAAGCCATACGGTTCTACTGAAGATAGGAAGCCAAACGTGCTACGCTCGTTTTGTCCAAACTGTCGCTTAGAAATCGGGCCCAGCAGTGCGGCCATGGCCGGGTGCAGTGGCCAGCAGGCCTCCAGTGCCTGCGCAAAGTCCTTTCCCACTGCGGGCCGGCGCGAACGGATCGCCTCAGAAATGGTCATGGACGCGTCGCGCATCCAGTGCGGGATTTCCTTGGCCTCGATCGCTCGGCCAATTAGCTCGACAACTTCATCGCTCGCGGCTACGAAAGGAAGGTCGACGTAGCGGCCTTGGATCTTTGCCCAGTCGTCGCGGGTATCGATGCCCAAGCGGGCCGAATATTGTGCGAAGGACTGATGCAGCACACCAACGACAACTAGACATCCTTCCGAACGAGCGGCCGCCTCGGCAAGCTCTTGGAAAAAGTAAACATCATCACCGGAACCCAAGGCCGAAGCCTCCAAGAACTTCCCCATCTCGTCGATGATGACTAGTACGCCGTCATGCGGTCGATTTTTGGCTTCTTCAAGCAACTCGGCGATCAACGACTGAGCATTCGGCCTACTGCGGCCATCAACGGTCTTACCCTGCGCGCGGCGTAGCGCGGCATGAATCTCTGCCACGACGCTGCTACGCCGGCCAACCGTCGGGACGAGCAACCAGCCATTGCGAACTGGGAATGCCTTGTCAAATGACGGCTTTGAGTTGAGATGCAAAGCGTCACGTGCTTTCGCTCGAAGATCCTTATTTGAATGCAAGACGCTCGCCAACGCGACTGCCAACGAGCTCTTACCTCCGCCGAATGGGCCCGTCCAAGTGAAGCATCGTTGATTGGTACTAGAGAGCTGCGTACACATGCCATCGACCACAGAAGCCGCAGTCGCGTGGCAGATGTAACCAGCGAGTGCGTCGGCGCGGCCGATGTCGGCGTCGACACGGATAGAACGCTGGTATTGGCGTGAAATCTGGACACTATCCGAAAGCGCCTCATGCTTAGTGTCAGTCATAGGCGCGCCTGATCATGTTTTTTACGTCTTCCTTAGACAAGTCTTTGCGATGAATTTGGCGCAGGCCCGCCGAATCGGTCCATTCAACCTTGCGTCCGGTGAAGTCTGAGAGAGTAATTAATCGTTGGGCGATCGACTCCTCATCGAGCTTGAAGACCCGTCCTGGCGAGCCCTCTGCGTAAGCGACGGTTTCAAAAGCGAGCGAACTTTGTCCCTCGGCCTCCCGATTCCAGAAGTCGATTAAGGCATAAGCGAAGATGCCGTTATGCAACGACGCCTTCGGCCCGCGTCGAAAAGCGTATTGCCCCTTATGAACCTCCTGCAACAGCCCTAACTCGCCCAAAAGCGGCTCTGCAAAGTCTTCAGGGGAGCCTCCCGCAACACGCGGCGCGTAACTGCGGAGGCACGTCTCCAAATCTCGCGAGATCGTGGAGGCAGACAGCCTATGCTTAGGATCAAGTTCACGAGCGTAGATGGCTAGAGGTTCTTCTAGTTCTTGGCGGGTGAAGGTTGGAGCAGTCACATGGTTGAACAACCAATGCCAAGTAGTCGAGCGAATGCAGCGGCCTGCGAGCTGCCAATGCGCAAGCCAAGCCGTTGATGGACTCTCAGCATAGGGATCGAGCCCACCGTCACTTAGAATCTCGTTAGCAAGACCTCGAATGCGGAAACCGTCGACGTCCTCATACATTACGCCGCAAGCCAGAGCCCAATGGCGAATTGATGCCACCATGTTCTTGCCTACACCAAAGTCCGCAATGGACTTCTCTTGAGAAAATGTCGATTTGCGGATCAACCCGCCGTCAGTGGCTTGATCGAATAGCTTCTTAAGCCACATTTGACGCAGAGGAAACGTTTCATGGCCTGAGAAGTGGGCAGATCTACCTCGGCTAAGTTTAGATATAGCATTCATTGTTACAGTTTAACCCGAACTGGTGGAATCCACCAGTTAGACACCTAGGATTTTACTGTAAAAATCCACAGTGTTTTATATCTGCCAACATACCTTCTCATCAGCTCGCCAACGGAGACAATCTTTTTTTTTGCGAAGCATCCACTTATTCAGAACTTATTCAGAACTACGCTAACAAAAGCTAAAAATATAAATTGCATTTTTGCAACTTTCACATCCTGCGTCGAGCCAGGTTTTGTCGACAAAGTCAATCATTTCAGTATGATTTTTATAACTGCATTCCCCGACGTCACATATAGCAGCCCTTTACCATCCGTCACGATGCCGAGAACATCGCCCAAGCTCCCCGGCAGATCCCCTACTCGCAGCGTCGTCGCCCGTGTCGTCCCCGCCACCGTCGTCACCACACCCGCCGGCGTAATCTTGCGCACGAGGTTATTCACCCCATCAGCCGCATACAGATTGCCCTGCGGGTCCACCGTCAGCGCCACCACCTGTTCAAACCGCACCGCGTTGCCGGTGCCGTTCACCGCGCCGCGAACGTTCGGCGCACCAGCGATCGTGAACAGATTGTCCGACCCAAAATTGGCCGTCGAGTTCCAGCGACTGATCTCACGCTCAAGATCGAACAAGTACACGACATTGCTGCTGTCGACGGCCAGCCCGCGCGGTGCCAGCGTGCGTGTTCCGAACAGGTCGCCCACCGTGTTCTGCCCTTCCAGAATCCCCATTCCGCCCGCACCAATGGCGAAGCGGCGCGTGCCGTAGTTGTTGGTGATGTAGAGATTGTTGTTGGCATCAACCGCAATCGCGCCCGGGGTGACGTCAGGCCGGCTCGCTGTCGCGACGTTGCTGCCAACCGGGATCGTCGTCACCGTCGCGACCTGGCCACCCGTTGTGATGCTGCGGATGTTCACGTCATCCGCCACATACACCGTGCCGCCACTCCCCACCGTCAACGCGACCGGATTGACGAAGCGCGCATTGGCCGCAGCACCATTGGTTAGCCGGCTCTGCCCTGCGCCGCCGGCCAGCGTGGTCACCACACCGTCCGGTGTGATCTTGCGGATGACGTAGTTGCCGCGATCTGCCACGTAGACGTTGCCACTGCTGTCGATCGCCAGCCCGTGCGGATTGTTGAAGCGCGCCGCCATGCCGGTGCCGTCCATGGTCCCGTCGGCAGTGGGGTCGCCCGCGAACACCGACAGCGCCGCCGTTGGTGCTGGTGGCGGCTTGTCATCGTCCTTGTCCTTGTCCTTGTCCTTCGGGATGCCGTCGCCGCAACCGGCCAGCAGCGCCATCAAACCAAGGGCGCCAAGCAGATTCAGGCGCGAACGGGATACATCTTTAACAGGGCGGCGCATTGGCAAAATCTCCAGAAAGTATCTCGAACGATGCTATCACGGGCCTTTGCGCTCATTGGTGCTGCCGGTGATGGCTGGTGCATAAACTGCGTCGGACATTCTCCTGCGGCGTGTCAGATGCAAGCGACGTACTTGGGTTACCGCCTTCGCGGGAACGACGTTTTCATGTTGACTAGAAAATAATGCCACCCGGAATTCCCGTACTTTCTTTTCCACACGCGCCTATTGTCCGCTTGACATACGGCGCCGAGTTCCTTAAAGTCGAAATTATGTCTTTCACCCTGCATCTGTCGAACACTCTCCCAGCCGCTGGGGCGCTATCGCTAGCTGCACTGCTACTACGCGCCTGATCGTTCGGCCGTACGCCCGGCACACGCCGGTCCCCACAGCAGCAGGAAAGTCGCAGATGTCTACCACGCCAATTTTCGCTTCATCGTTTTTCCTCACCGGGTCCATCCTGGCGGCGAGCGCTCGCGTCCAGTTTGCACTGGCGCTAAACCTACCGACCGGTTGCCGGGCCTCGCGTTTCGTGGCCCGTCCGGCAGCCTCCGCCACCCTCAGGCGCATCCGCGCCGCCCAGTGACCAAACCAATCAGGAGCACCCGATCATGTTGACCAATCCCGCCGCCAAGTACCGTCCCTTCCCTGCCATCGACCTGGCAGACCGCCAGTGGCCAAGCCGCACCATCACCACGCCGCCGATCTGGATGAGCACCGACCTGCGCGACGGTAACCAGGCATTGATCGAGCCGATGAGCCCGGAAAAGAAGCTGCGCTTCTTCAAAATGCTGGTCAAGATCGGCATCAAGGAGATCGAGGTGGGCTTCCCGTCTGCCTCGCAGACCGACTTCGATTTCGTGCGCATGCTGGTCGACGACAAGCACATCCCGGACGACGTCACCATCATCGTGCTGACCCAGTCGCGCGATGAGCTGATTCGCCGCACCGTCGAATCGGCCGTCGGCGCCAAGCGTGCGATCGTCCACGTCTACAATTCGGTCGCGCCCGTGTTCCGCCGCGTGGTGTTCAATATGGAGCGCGACGAGATCGTGCAGATCGCCGTCAAGGGCACGCAGCTGATCAAGGATCTGACGTCCCAGCATCCGCAAACCCAGTGGGGCCTGGAGTATTCGCCGGAATCGTTCTCGACGACCGAGCTGGATTTCTCGAAACAGATTACCGATGCGGTCAGCGCCGTCTGGCAGCCGACGCCGGCCAACAAGATGATCGTCAACCTGCCGTCGACCGTCGAAGCGGCCACGCCGAACGTCTACGCCGACCAGATCGAGTGGATGTGCCGTAACCTGAACAACCGCGAATCGCTCGTCATCAGCGTCCACCCGCACAACGACCGCGGGACCGCCGTCGCTGCTGCCGAACTGGCCGTGATGGCCGGCGCGGACCGCGTCGAGGGCTGCCTGTTCGGTAATGGCGAGCGCACCGGCAACGTTGATTTGGTCACGCTGGCGATGAATCTGTACACGCAGGGCGTGCACCCGGGCCTGGACTTCTCGGACATTGACGCCGTGCGCCAGCTGGTCGAGGATTGCAACCAGCTGCCGGTACACCCGCGCCATCCGTATGCGGGCGATCTGGTGTTCACGGCGTTCTCGGGTTCGCACCAGGATGCGATCAAGAAGGGTTTTGCGAAGCAGCAGGCGGACGCCATCTGGGAAGTGCCGTACCTGCCGATCGATCCGGCCGACCTGGGGCGCAGCTACGATGCGGTCATCCGCGTCAACAGCCAGTCGGGCAAAGGCGGTATGGCGTACCTGCTCGAGCAGGAATACGGCCTGCAACTGCCGCGCCGCCTGCAGATCGAGTTCTCGCGCGTCGTGCAGCGCCAGGCCGACGAGAGCGGTCGCGAAATCAATCCGGCCGACTTGCACGCGCTGTTTGCACGCGAGTACCTGGACCAGCAAGAGCCGTATCACTACCTCGCGCACCGCATGACCGAAGACAGCGCGCATGACGTGCAGCTCGAAGTCGACGTGGCGCGCCACCATGCGCCGCAAGTGTTCTCGGGCCGCGGCAATGGGCCGATCGATGCGTTCGTCACGGCGCTGGGCCTCAAGATTCGCCTGATGGATTACCACGAGCATGCGATCGGCTCGGGCGCCGATGCCCGTGCGGCGTGCTATGTCGAGCTGCGGGTGGGGAACGGGCCGACGTTGTTCGGTGTCGGCATCGACAGCAATATCGTGACGGCGTCGTTCAAGTCGGTACTGTCGGCGGTGAACCGCCATGTGGTGAGTGCCGAGCCGAATTCGGACGCATTGGCGGCATAACGATGCCACTTGGGCTCCCGCCTTCGCGGGAGCGACGGTGTTCAGGGTGAGGCCCCTGCAGTAAGCACGTCGTCCCCGCGAAGGCGGGGACCCAAGGTCAGCCACCGACGCCGCAACCGCAACTCACCGCCCACTCATCCGATCCACAATCTGCAACGACGCGCGCTCGCTCATCACCAGCACGAGCTTGAGCCGCGCGCGCGTCATCCCCACGAACAGCTTGCGCAGCGTCTGCTCGTCCAGCGCTTCAAAATCGATCTCGGTAAAAATCAGCGCCGGCGCCGACTGCCCCTTGAAGCGGTACACCGATTCGGCCAGCAGCCCGCCTTCGCGAAACACCGGTGTGCCAAACAAGTCATATTCCCCCGTGAACGAACGCAGCGAGTGCGCGTCGCTCAGGCGATCGAGCTGCAAAATCGCCGACTTTTCGCGGCCGCGAAACGCGCAGATCGCGATGTCCTGGCGCCCGAAGCCGGCCGCCAGGCACGACGTCACGGCGCGCCGTGTCTGCGCCAGCATCGCTTCGACGTCGCCTTCCGGATAGGTCAGCTCTTCGATGTCGGCGCCCTTGAACGGGCTGCCCGCCTCCACCGGCTGGTGCGATGCGCCGATGGACGTGAGCATGTCGACGATCTGGCGCGGACTGCGGTAGTTGACATGCGAATGCAGCGTCACCCAGCCCGGCAGCGGCACCATCCCGCGGCCGTACAGGTTCTGGTCCGGGTCTTCCATCCAGATCGCGCGACCGCCCTCTTTCAGCATGCGCAGCACGATGTCGCGCCACGCCACCGAAAAATCCTGGCCTTCGTCGACGATGACGACGTCGAATTGCCAGGTCTCGGGCAAGGTGGCGTCGGCCATCGACGCTTCGATCTTTTCCCACACGTCGGCCGCCGCGTAATCGGGCGTGATGTCCTGCGCGCGCAGCCAGGCGTCCGACAGCATGTGGAAGGTCGCCACCCGCCCGCCGGCCGGCACCAGCCGTTCGATGTGGTCGGCCAGCGGCCGGTTGAAGCAGACGTACAGCGGGCGCAGGCCAGCGTCGATGGCCGCGCTGTATTCAGCCAGCGCCAGCTGGGTCTTGCCGCTGCCGGCGGTGCCGATCACGTGCAGCCGGAATGGCGAGAAGTCCAGCCGGCGCGCCCAGGTGGCCAGGCCGCCCGAGAGTTTGGTGACCATCGCCTCGGCATTGCCGATCATCGCGCTCGGATCGGGCCGCAGGTTCAGTGTGTCGCCCAGAAAGCGCGTGACCTTGTCGAAGTCGTCGGTGCGCTCGGTAATGGGCAGCGCCTCGCGGATCACGCGTGCCAGCTTGGGTTTGTTCGATGCGTCGATGATGTGGTCAGCGTCGATGCCGGCCAGCGGCTGGTCGCGCACGATGTAGTCGGGGCAGTACAGTAGGTAGTCGATCGACAGCTTTCCCTGAAAACGCTTGGCCAGGCCCTCAATGGTGGCCAGGATCTGCGTGCGCACCTTGCGCGGCTTGCCCTGGTAGCTTTTGACCAGGCCTTCCGGCGTCTCGTTCAGAAAGCCGGCGACCTGTTCGATGACCAGGATACGGCCATTCGGCGCGAGCACGATGAAGTCGACGTCGCCATACACCGAGTAACCCTGCTCGACATTGGTCCAGTGCACGCCGTGGTAGATCACGTAGGGCGTGTCGGCCAGGCGCTGCTCCAGATAGGCGAGCGTCTCGATTTCGCGGGCGGCGGCGCCCGTGACGGACAGTTCGCGCCAGCCGCTTGGTTGGATATGGGCCATGGTGTCCGCTAACGTTAATAAGGTGGAAACTATTGTAAGACTGTTTCCACGATAGCCACACACCGTTGTCCATACCACGCACCCGGTACGCGGAAAGCTGTCGAATGGTTGCCTGAGTGAAAAATCTATTGTGGCTGTACGGCAATCCGGTGCACACTTTCGTTCATCCCGTTTCGTGCAGGTTTCCTTGTGTATTTCACTTCCCCGTTCTCGCTGATCCTGCGCACGGCGCTGGCGCTGTTCGGCCTGCTGCTCGCGACCGGCGCCGCCCAGGCCGGCACGACATACCGCTTCGGCGGTGCCGCGGTGTATGGCTGCTCGCTGTCGGGCAAGGTCTACACCTGCCCCAGCAGCGCGGGTATCGCCTCGGACGACAAGATCATTATCGACTCAGGGTACACGGTCAGCGTGCGGTCCGATTTCACGTTCGGCTACAACCAGGGCCTGACGATGTCGGGCACCGCGCGCCTGACCAGTACGGGCAACCTGAGCATTGCCGATCTGCCGCCTGCCAACCTGAATGTGTCCGGGGGTTCCTTCAGCGCTGCCAAAACTTTCACCGCAGGTAATCAGGTACAGACCTTCAAGGCCGACATCAGCGCCGCGTCGCTGGTGCTGGGCAGCGGGTCGACCTTGCAGATTACCGGTACTTTGGCGTCCACCGGGGCGGTCACCATCGGGTCGAACACGACGATCACCGGCTCCGTCAGCGGCACCACGGTCTCCATCGGCACGCCGGTCAGGATCACGGGCGACGTCGACGCGTCCACGAGCCTGTTCCTGGGCTCGGGCAGCACGATCGACGGCAACGTCGACACCGGCCAGATGACGCTGCAGGCCTCGAACGCGCTCATCACGGGTAATGCAGCGGTCGACTTTGCAAAACTGGAATGGAACGGCCGCGTGGCCAAGAAAATCATCTGCAAGACAGGCACGCGCCCCGGCATGTGCGACTGCGTGGACAACCAGAGCGGCAATCCGGTCGACACGCCCAAAGGGCCGACCTGCGAGGCGGCCAAGCCGGCGGCGGGCACCTTGCAATACCTGTTGATCACGCACGACGGCAGCGCCGGCACCTGCACCAGTGAAAGCGTGACTGTGACCGCCTGCGCCAACGCGGGCTGCAACGCACCGCACTTTGCCGGCGGCGCCAGCGCCACGCTGCAACCGGGCGGCGCCTCCGTTGTCATCGGTTCGACCGGCACCACGACGGCCAACGTAACAAGCATCGCGACCGGCACCCCCAAGCTCGCGCTGACCGGCACCTCGGCCCCCGTCCAGTGCTACAACAGTGCGACCAGAACGTCGAGCTGCGACATGAACTTTACTGGCGACGTCAACTTCGAGATCAAGGTACCGGACCATAAAGCCGGCAACACGATCAACGCCACGATCCAGGCGCTCAAGGCGAACGCGACGGCCACCGCCTGCATTCCGGGCTTCAACAACGAAACAAAGAACGTCGAGTACAGCTGCAACTACGTGCTGCCGACCTCGGGCACGCTCAAGATGGGCCTGGACTCGACACCGGCCGTGGAGAACGACACGAAGTCGTTCGCCTGCAATGCCACCGGTACCACGCCGCTGTCGACCAGCTTCGACAGCACCGGCACCGGCAAGCTGACGCTGGTTTATCCAGATGCCGGCAAGGTCGCGCTCAACGCCAAGCTCGACAAGATCACGGGCAAGAAAGAATTCATCGTGGCGCCGGACCATTTCGACTTCGAGTACCCCGCATCGATGCGCGCCGGCGCCGACTTCAGCGTCAAGCTCCTGGCCGAGAATCTGGCAGGCGACGTCACGCTGAATTTCCATGCGGCCGGCCTGAACGCCGATACGGTGCTGGGCAAGAACGCCACACTGACGACGCTCGGCCCCGATTGCATCGGCGGCGGCTTGACCGGCAACCTGCCGCCGGTGTCGGTCGAATTCACGCAAGGCGTGGCGACAGCCACGATGAATTTCAACGAGGCGGGCTACCTCGACCTGGTCGCCGCCCGGAACGATTTTCTGGGCAGCGCCATCGACACCAGCAGCACGACCGGTGGCCTGGTCAACAACGTGTGCGCGGCCAAAGTCGGCCCGTTCGTGCCCTGGGCCTTCCAGGTCGAGTTGAACGATGCGGCGCGCAAGACCGCCAACTTCTACTATGCGGGCGAGCCGATCATGCTCAAACTCACGGCCATCAACCGCAAGGGCGAGCTGACGAGAAATTATCCGACAGGTGTCGGCGCCGGTCAGACCATCAAATTCAGCGCGCTGCAGGAGAACGGCACCGCCTTCACCACGGCCCCGGGCTCGCTGAGCGGCACGTATGCGGCCAAGGGCTTTTCGTCCGGCGTGACACCGCTGTCGGGGACGTTGATCCCGCAGGCTACGTACGCGTTCACGAACGTCAGGCAGGCGCCGATGCAGATCCGTGTGCGCGCTGACAATGGCCAAACCGATACCGCCCTGCTCATCACGTCCGCCACCGCACCGGTGGGAACGGGCCTGGCCGAAACGGAGCAGGTGCGCCCCTGGATCCGTACCGGCCGCGTGCGCATCGGAAGCCGCTTTGGCCGCACCGGCACAAGCCCGGTCGAGATGCCGGTGACGGTGGAATACTGGAGCGGCAGGAGCTGGGTGCTGAACGATCAGGACGGCTTTACGGTGATCCCGGCGGATGCTTTCGCACTGACGGCATCGACGGGTAACACGCTCTCCAGTAGCAAACAGACGGTCAAACTCACGAAAGGTGCAGGCGTGCTGCCGCTCACGAGCAGCCAGCCGGGCTGGATCGACGTTGCCATCAACCTCGGCGCGTCCGGACTGGATACCTCATGCCTGGCGACCAAGAGTTCCAGCATCGCCAGCAAAATGGCCTGGATGCGCACGCCGGTCACCTGTGCAGGGCAGACAGCAGCAAAACAGGCAGATCCGTGGGCGCGCGCCACCTTCGGCATCTTCCCGGCCGAAAACCGCCGCATCATCCACGCGCGCGAGGTGTTCAATTGAAGCGCCAGCGCGGCTTTACGATGGTCGAGCTGATCATGGTGATGGTGATGGTCGGCGTGCTGGCCGCGATCGGCATCCCGAAACTGATGGGCGGGAACACCACCGGCGCGCTGGTTTTCGGCGACAAGGTGGCCAGTGCGCTGCGCCATGCACAAACGTCGGCGGTGTCGCACCGGCGCGTCGTGTGCCTGGCAACCACCGCGCGCACGCTGGTCATGCGCATCCGTACCGCACCCTCGGCGGCGACCGATCCCTGTACGACCGCGTTCGGCCCGCTGTTGCAACGTGCCGACAACGACACCTACGACAGCAGCGATCCGACGGTGACCATGACCATGACCGGCGCCCCTGCCAACCTGTACTTCCAGCCCGATGGCACGATCACCGGCACCCCCGCCGGCGCACCGCTTGGCAACGTCAGCATCGCCATCCAGCTCGCTGGCAAGACCCAGCGCACGATCGTTTTCGAAGGAAGCACCGGCTATGTCGAATAAGCGCCGCATGGCCGGCGTCACGCTGGTCGAACTGGTGGTGGCCATGGTCATCGTCGGCGTCGCGCTGGCGGGACTGGTGTCCGCGTATAACCGCGCCAGCATTGCCAGCACCGATCCCCTGATCACGCAGCAGATGCTGGCCATCGGCGAGACCATGATGGAAGAGGTGATGCTCAAACCGTACGCTGGCAACAACGTACGTGAAGCTCTGCGTGCACAGTACGACGAACTCGATGATTACACCAGTTATGCCAGACAGGCCGTGACCGACATCGACGGCAATGCCATTGCCGGCCTCGGACGCTACCAGGTTGGTGTGACGGTGGGCCCTGCGCCGCAGACGCTGCCGGGCGTGGCGCCGGCGGATGTGAAGCGCATCGTCGTCACCGTCTGGAACGGCAACCAGAACCTGGTCCTGACCGGGTGGAGAACCAGGCCACTATGATGAAGCACATTTCTCCCAAGGCCGAACGCGGCTTCTCGCTCGTCGAGCTGATCGTCGTGATCGTCGTGATCGGGATCATCGGCGGGATCTTCGCCATGCAGGTGCTGCCGGCGATCCGCGCCTACCTGGCGGTGGGCCAGCGCGCAGCATTGACGGGCCAGGCCGATACGGCGCTGCGCCGGATCGTGGCCGACGTGCGCCGCGCCGTGCCCAACTCGCTGCGGGTTAGCGGCAACCAGTGCCTGGAGCTGGTGCCCGGCAGCGATGGCGGGCGCTATCGCAGCGACCAGGATTACAGCACGGCGACCGCGTCGGGCGACTTTCTCAGCGATGACCCCACGCCGAGAACCGCGTTCCACGTCCTGACGCCCTGGAACAAACAGCCCGTCATCGGCGACCGGATCGTGATCGGCAACCAGAATCCGAACGATGTGCACGGTGGCGTCAACGTCGGCACTGTCGATAGCGCGGCCCTGTCCACCGACCCCGCCATGGGCGTGTATCGCATCGGTCTCACGAGCGCCGGGCTGCGCGCCCCGGACGGCTACACGGGCGCACGCTTCATGGTCGTGCCGGGCAACGAGCAGACGGTCGGCTATGTCTGCAATATCAACGCAGGCACGCTGCGCCGCGTTACCTATCCGTCCCTGTCGCTGGCGCCGCGCTGCGCCGCGGCGGGCAATGCCGCGCTGGTCGCCACCGGCGTCACGGCCTGCAACTTCGTCTTTGTCGCCAACCAGGGCGCCACGCAGCAAAGCGGTTTCGTTCAGCTCCAGCTGACCCTGAGCGGCAAGGGCGAATCGGTGCCGCTCACGCTCGGCGCCCACGTGGACAACACGCCATGATCCGCTTTTATACCAACGCGCGTGCCCAATCCGGATTCGCGTATATCGCGGCGATCGTGCTGCTGGTGGTGGTGGCCGGGATGGCGACTGCACTGCTGCGCCTCACCGGCACCCAGCAAAGCACGGTCAACCAGGCCCTGCTCGGCGCCAAGGCGGGCCTCGCTGCGCGCGCCGGCATCGAATGGGGCTTCAGGACCTGCCTGACGACGGCGGGCATCACCGACCTGAGCCAGTTCAGGAACGAAACCGGTTTCAACGTCAGCGTCGACTGCCAGTTCACGGACTACCGGGAAGGCGAGCGCGCATCCGGGCAAACGAGCGTGTCGCAGGTAAAACGCATCGTGCAGATCAATGCTGTCGCCTGCAATGGCAGCGCCGCGCGCTGTCCGGACGCCAATGCAAACATCGTTGCGGGCGCCGAGTACGTGGAGCGCGCACGGATGGCCACCGTCTGCATCGTGCTCAATGCGGGTGTTCCGGATGGCCCCTGCGAAACCTGATCCTGTGCGCCGCCGGAGGATCGTGCAATCTTCCCGGACCATCACACGCGCCACCGGTGGTCTAATGGCACGTTGTCCACCGACCCGAGAAACTGCCCATGCAAGCGATCCGCGACCTCGCCACCCAGATTGCGCAGCATGCCCCTGACGACGGCCTGCACGAAAGCCCGGTCCCCGGCATGTGGCTGATCCGCAGCGGCCAGACCACCAAACCGCTGCGCGTTCTGCACACGCCGGCGGTGTGCATCATCGCGCAGGGCGCCAAGCTGGTCTCGCTGGGTGGCCTTGATTACCGCTACGACACGGCCAAGTTTCTGGTGGTGTCGGTCGACCTGCCGGTGACCGGTTGCGTAACGCTGGCGACCGAGGACGAACCCTATCTGTGCCTGCGGATCGATCTGGATGCGCAGTTGCTCGCCACGCTCGACCTCGAACTGCCAGCGCGCCCCGCCGCGCGCGGCACGCCGCCGGCGCGCGGGCTGTTCCTGAGCGAGACCACGCCTGCGCTGCTCGATGTCGCCAGCCGCCTGGTGCGCCTGCTCGATGCGCCGCACGACATCGCGGTGCTCGCGCCGCTGCTGCTGAAGGAATTCCACTATCGCCTGCTGACCGGCGAGCAGGCCGACACGGTGCGCTACTGCGCGCGCGGCGACGGCCGCATGGCGCAGGTAACGCGAGCGATCTGCTGGATCAAGAACCATTACAACCGGCCACTGAGCGTCGAGCGCCTGGCAGGCGAGGTGGGCATGAGTTCGTCGACGCTGCACGAGCACTTCAAGACCGTGACCTCGATGAGTCCCCTGCAGTACCAGAAGCAGCTGCGCCTGCAAGAGGCGCGGCGCCTGATGCTGGCCGGATCGACGGATGCCGCGAGCGCGGGCCATGCAGTGGGCTACGAAAGCAGCTCGCAGTTTTCACGCGAGTACGCGCGCCTCTTCGGCCTGTCGCCAGGGCGCGATGCGACCCGGCTGCGCCAGTCGCTGCAAGCGGGCGGCCTGCAGGCGATGCGCTGACGGCGACGGCGACGGCCTGGCGACATGCCAGCGCTGCGGTCTCTATAATCGTCGCATGACTTCTATTCCACTGACATGCGCATGAGCTATCGCCTGGCGATCTTCGACTTCGACGGCACGCTGGCCGACTCATGGCCCTTCTTCATGAGCGTGTTCAACGAGATCGCCGATCAGCACGGTTTCCGGCGCGTCGACGCCGCGCAGGCCGAGCAGCTGCGCCACTACGGCCCGCGCGACATCATGCGCCATGTCGGGATGCCGGCCTGGAAGCTGCCGATCGCCTCGCGCTCGTTCATCGACCGCATGCGCGGCGCCACCGGCCGCATCGCGCTGTTCGACGGCATCGCCCACACACTGCGCGAGCTCGATCGCAATGGCGTGCAGCTGGCAGTGGTGTCATCGAATGCCGAAGACAATGTGCGCGACGTGCTGGGACCGGAACTGGCAAGCCTGATGGGTCAGTACGAATGCGGCATGTCGATCTTCGGCAAGGCGGCGCGCATCCGCAAGGTCGTGCGCCGCGCCACGGTGCCGGCGATCCAGGCGTTGTATGTCGGCGACCAGACCACCGATGGCGACGCCGCGCGCCGGGCCGGGATCGCGTTCGGGGCGGTCGGCTGGGGCTATGCGTCGATTGAAGCGCTGCGCCGGGTGGCGCCGGAGCGCGAGTTCGGCACGCCTGCGGATCTGCTGTCGCTTGCCGGCCAGGCGTGCCCGCCACGGAATTGCCCGCACGCATAGGCCAGTTGCTATACTCGGCAGCAACTGCATCAATGACCAACGGACTTGCCCATGCGCCTTCCACTCATCTTCCTGGCTCCGCTGCTGCTGAGCGGCTGCTTCATCGAGACGTCGACGTACGTGATCGACCTGAATACCGATCACGCGATCACGCTGAAGGTGGAGAAGGACAATTTCTGGACGAAGGAAGCCACGCTGCGCGTCGTCATGTCGCGCCTGCCGGATTGCCAGCGTCAGTACGAGCTGGGCTCGGTGTGGCTGGCCGACCTGCAGGTCGAGCTGTTCGGCAACGGCAACAACGTCTACACGCTGCGCGCAGATGACCAGGCGTGGCAGATTGACACCACGACCTGCAGTGAACTGAAAGCGCCCGACGCGGATGCGGTCACCGGCCTGCCACTGGGCATCTTCACGCTGGACAGCGACAACAAGCTCAGTTTCGAGAAGCCGGAAGCGGCCAAGGAGTAACGGCTCAGTAGCGCTGCATCAGCGCGCGCAGGCGCGTCAACTCGAGCTCGCGGCCTGATTTTTCAAGCACGTTTTCGAGCAGCGACTGGCCGTTCTCGCGTTGCATGGTCCACTGCGTGAAATACTCGTGCACGGTGCGCCACGGCGGGAAATCCGGCGGCATCGCGCGCCAGGTGGCGCCGTTGTGCAAAAAATAGAGAACGGCGCAAAACACGTCGTACAAATCGTGTTTGCGCGGTCGTGTCTTGCGGCGAGCCGCTTCAAGCATGGCGCGCACGCCCTCGAAGTGTTCGCGGGGAATATCGCTGGGGTAGACAGCTCGGTCCATGGTGACCTCCAAAACAGCTTGGAGGCCTGGATCTGGAACAGGTTCCCTAGCTGTATTTACAGTCTACCCGGAATAGCTGAACCTAGCTAGTCCCGCGCCAGGGCAAGAAACTCGGTGCGCAGCGCCAGATTCGGCTGCAGCTCGCCCAGCAGGGTCGACGTGATGGTTTCTTCGCCGATGGCGCGGATGCCTCGGCTTTCCATGCACAGGTGGCGGCACTTGATGACCACGCCCACTGCTTTTGGTTCCAGCACTTCCATCAGCGCATTGGCGATCTGCATCGTCATGCGTTCTTGTACCTGCAGGCGCTTGGAAAAGATATCGACCAGGCGCGTCAGCTTCGACAGGCCGACGATTTTGCCGTTCGGCAGGTAGCCAACGGTGGCCTTGCCGAAGAACGGCGCCAGGTGGTGCTCGCAATGGCTGTAGACCGGGATGCCACGCACGACGATCAGCTCGTTGTATTCTTCGGCGCCATCTTCGAACGCCTTGAGCACTTCCACCGGGCTCTGTTGGTAGCCCGAAGTCCAGTGTTTCCAGGCCTTGGTCACGCGCGCAGGCGTTTCGATCAGGCCGGGACGGTCCGGATTCTCGCCCAGCGATGTCAGCAGACGACGCCAGTCGTGTTCGGTGAAAGCTTCTTTGTCAGACATGGTGCACCCTAAAATAACGATTGCCGCCAGTATATAGAAAACGTCTCGCCCCGGTCGGGGTGGCCCTATTCTTGCGCTAAATCATCTCCTGCAGGCGACATATCTCATAACGTTGAGCACAGTCATCATTCAGGGAGAGCGTCATGTTCGGCAGCACGGTCATGGAAGTGGTCATCGGCATGGCCTTCTGCTACGGCTCCCTGGCGCTGACCGTCGCCACCCTGCAAGAGGCATTGTCGGCTGCGTTCGGCCTGCGCGCCGGCATGCTGCGCGCCTGCATCCAGCGCATGCTGCGCGACCCGCAGTTCACCGGCGCGGCGCGGGCGGTCTACGCACACCTCTTGATCAGTGCGCATGACGACCTCACCGACCCGCACGCGCCGCGCCATCCCGGTCCATCCTACATCGAACCGGCCAACTTCGCGCTGGCCCTGATCGACGCCATCCGCGGGGGCGGCGCAGCGCTCGATGCCGCCATCGCCGCCGTGCCCGACCCGCAATTGCGGCGCACGCTAAGCACGCTGTACGTGCAAACCGGCGGCGACCTGCAGCGCTTCCAGGCAGCGCTCGGCGGCTGGTTCGACAGCACGATGGCGCGCCTGTCGGGCGCCTATAAACGGCGCCAGCTGCTGGTCTCGTTCCTGCTGGCGCTGCTGCTGGCCATTCTGCTCAATATCGACAGCATCCACCTGTTCCAGACGCTGTGGCGGCATCCGGCCCTCGCTGCCGGCATCAGCGCCGTGCCTGTCGCACCCGATGCGCACCTGGTGAACGATCTGGCGACGCTGCCGATCGGCTGGGGCAGCTTTCCGCCAGTGCTGAACGCCGCATTCGCGCTGCAGGTCGCCGGCTGGCTGATCACGGCCAGCACGACACTGTTCGGCGCGCCGTTCTGGTTCGACATTCTTCAGCGTGCGATCAACCTGCGCAGCACCGGCACCAAGCCGGCCCCGGTGCAGGTCGGACACGCCATGGCGCATCACGCCGGTCCGGCAGTGCCGGAACACGATCTCACGGCCGGTACCACCCCTGCCCGCGTGCCAGTGGCGCCGTAGCGCCACGTCAGGCGTTGCCTCCAGGCGTTACGTGCCGGGCGGCCGGTGCGCGTCGATCAGCACGCTCGAGATCGACATCTGCGGCACCCGTTCCGGCCACTCGTCACCCGGACCAAACCAGCGCGCCTCAGCGATTTCGGCCGGATCCACACGGATCTCGCCGTCGAGATAATCGGCCGTGAACGCCAGCATCAGCGAATGCGGGAACGGCCATGACTGGCTGGCAAAGTAGCGCGGATTGTGAACGCGCAATCCGACTTCTTCGAACACTTCGCGCGTGATGCATTCTTCGATCGACTCGCCCGCTTCCAGGAAGCCGGCCAGTGGCACGAAGCGCTGCGTTGCATGCAGCACGTGCTTGGCCAGCAACACCTGATCGCCCTTGCGAATCAACACCATCATGGCCGGCGAGATACGCGGATAAGCCATGTGGCCGCACTGGAGACACTTGAAGCAGCGCTCGCCGGTGGCCAGCACCGTGCCGCTGCCGCACACGCCGCAGTAGCGGTGAGTGCGCGCCCATTCGGCGACCTGGGCAGCGCGACCGGCCACGCCCACCAGCGATTCATCCATGACGCCAAACAGCGCGCGCAGGCCACGCCACGCATATCCTGCCGGCAGCACCGGTTCAGCATCGAGCCAACCGGTCTGGCAATAGCGACCATCGAGCAGACCGAGCGGTTGCAGGTATTCGCGCAGGACGCCGATCTGATCGAGGACGGCGGCATCGGGCAGCGCCGGCCCGTCTTCACGCACCAGCAACTGTCCCTTGTGAAACAGGAAGTTCAATGGTGCCGGATCGGGGTGCGGGGCAAACAGTGGGGTAAATGAGGCGGGCGTATGCAGCATGGTCGATGGACGGTCAATGAGATCATCAAATCATACCGCCTTTCATGGTTATGGATCCGGTGCGGTTGCCTGCACATTTTCTTCAATGACGAGGATGGATCACAGGCCCATCAGGACCATCAACCAGCATGGATGGCAGCAACTTGAGTACACCTTGAACTGATATTGAACCGATGTAATCGATGATCGCGTCCCTGGATAGGTATAGACAGGTTATGTTGCACGTTGTCAATTTCCGTCAGGCTTTTGCTAAGCCTAATTATTCTCTAAGTCCCTAATTTGTTAGAGAAAATTGTGTGGTCTTCATGACCAGAGAGCGTTGTATTCCGGATGAAAATCTCACGGATTTCCACGCAGAAATATCGCTTTTCGTCCAGAATAGGTAGCTATCTATCTAAATCGTACTGTCATGGACAAACTGTCATCACTGGTCGGTCGCCACTCATTCAACGCCCGTATTTTCTATAACGGTGCGTTTTGCGATACCAATCACTTCACTGAAAACGGTGTCACCGGCCAGCTGCACGTGGTGCGCGAGGGTCCAGTCGATTTCATCCATGCAGATGGTGAGGTCATCACCGTCACCGAGCCGTCGCTGCTGTTTTATCCGCGCGGCGCCAGCCATCGTCTGCAGGTGCATCCCGGCCACACCGCCAACCTGCTGTGCGCCCATATCCAGTTCCAGGACGAGATGAGCAATCCGCTGTCGCGCGTGCTGCCCAACTGCCTGGTCATGCCGCTGAGCGAGATTGCCGGACTGCGCTCGACGCTCGACCTGCTGTTCAGCGAAGCCAGCCAGGCCGAACCGGGCCGCGAAGTGATCCTGGATCGCCTGTGCGACGTGTTGCTGATCCAGGTGATCCGGCGCGAATTCGACAGCGGACGCTTGTCGCTGGGCTTGCTGGCCGGCCTCTCGGACCGCCAGTTGTCGCTGGCGCTGACCGCCATCCACGAGCGCCCGCATGAGCCATGGAGCCTGCAATCGCTGGCCAAGGTAGCCTGCATGTCGCGCGCTGCGTTCACCGAACGCTTCCGCGACGTGATGGGCATGCCACCGGGCGAATACCTGACGCGCTGGCGCATCGGCGTCGGCAGCCGCCTGCTGCGCCAGGGCATGCCGGTCAAGCAGGTCAGCAGCCGCGCCGGCTATACCAGCCCGTCCACGTTCACACGCGCCTTCACGACGATGATGGGCGCCTCGCCGCGCGAGTGGCTCAAGCAGGCAACAGGCTGATCCGGAAACGACAATGCAGACGGGCCTTGCGGCAACGTCTGCATTGATGTTTGCAGGTCAGGCATGCGGCCATTCAGGGCCGCACATCCATTACTTCAGCATGCGGGTACGGCATGCCACCATCGCGATCACGATCGACAGCGCGCCGATATAGGCAATGGCTGCCTGCATGCCGATGAAGTGGGCAACGGCGCCGATGGCTGGCGGGCCCATCAGGCTACCGCTGTACGCCATGCTGGCCACTGCGGCCAGGGCTGCCGGGCCTTGCGCGCCGGCTGCGCTGAACACGAACGGGAACACCAGCGCCAGGCCAGCACCCGCGACCGCAAAACCGAGCAGCGCCACATAGGCGTTCGGGGCCAGCACCGCGAAGAACAGGCCAGCGGCCGCGACCATGGCGCCGGTGCTCACCAGGCGCTTGGCGCCGTGGCGCTCTTTCAGTTTGTCGCCGAACATGCGCGAAATCAGCATCATCACCGAGAAGGCCGACAGCGACAGCGGCGCGAGGCCATCCGATGCGCCGAAGTGTTCTTTGAGGAACATGCCGCTCCAGTCGGCGATGCTGCCTTCGGCCATTGAGCCAAAGAAGCCCAGCAGGCCCAGCAGCACCAGCGGGCCACGAGGCAGTGCAAACGATTTTTTCTCGACCTGGACGCCGACTTCATCAGCCTCCAGCACGCTGTAGGCCATCCACAATACGACGGCCAATGGGCCGGCCAGCATCAGGAAGTGGGTGGCTGGCGCAATCTTGAGGCTGGCCATCAGGCTGCCCAGCGTGGCGCCGACCAGGCCGCCAGCGCAGCACAGGCCGTGCAGACGCGACATTTCCGACTTGCCACTGACTTTTTCGCGGCGCGCTGCCGCCGAATTCATTGCCACGTCGAAGATGCTGGCGGTCACGCCCAGCATCAGCACTGACATCATCAGGCGCGGTACCGTCGGCGCCATGCCGATCGACACCAGCACACTCAGCAGCGCCATGCCGGCGAGCAGGATGGTCTTGCGGGCACCGAAGCGTTTCATCATGAACGATGACACCGGATACGACAGCACAGCGCCCAGGCCGCCGCAGACCAGCACCATCGACAGTGCCGCATGCGACACATTGACGCCGGCGGCCAGCGCGGGGATACGGCCAGCCCACGATCCCATGATCAGGCCGAACAGTGCGAAGACGAGTGGGAGGGAATATTGCTGGGCTTGGACGAGGACAAACGAGGAACGGCGCGGCGCGGAAACAGGGGTGTGCATGAAAGCGGTGAATTGTTAAATTATTGAGATGTCAAAGGATTGCCAAAGTGCTCTTCAGAAGCCAGCCGCGCGTGAAATATTTACTTCAGGCATCTGATGGAGCGCAATTCTAAACACCTTTTCCCGCTATGGTTTTCAAAGCGAAAAAATATTTGCAACCGTTGTTTTGCACTCACACATGAATGATGAAATCAATGGCTTGGACATATCACTAGATAACGATTACACATCGAAAGCCGCGAAAAAATCCTATCTATCAAGGAAGATATAACGATTTATTGCGTCTTTTGCGGTATTAAAAGGATTACTATTCGCGATCTAAATTTGTTGCGACGCACCAGAAAAGCGTAGATCCTGGTGCCAATACGGCACTCCAATGACCTGCTAAGAGAAGAAGACGTCGTGACAAAGATTTTCCTCAGGAAAGTACCTTGCCGCGACCAGACCATCAATCGAAGCAAACGCCAATTGTTAAATCAAGACTCAAAAATGCCATTTATTTTTAGTGCATCGACACAAAAAAAGGCTGCCCACAGGCAGCCTTTCTCGTCATCGGCACGGCCTTGGGTTCCCAAGCGGCCTTATCTTAAAACAGTTGCAACAGATCAAAGCCGGGGTCAGGTCTGACATTCGGACACGACCTCAGCCTCAACGACTTCCAATACGGCCATGCCCAATGAAGCTGGTCTGGTACTAGTCCGTTCGGACTACCTGACTGTCGAGATCGTGTCCGAATGTCAGACCTGACCCCGGCTGTTTATCCTGGTTTCCCAGGCAGCCATGTCTTACACCAGTTGCAGCGTCACGTCGATGTTGCCGCGGGTGGCGTTCGAGTATGGGCACACGATGTGTGCGCGGTCGATCAGCGTTTGCGCTTCGTCGGCTGGCACGCCTGGCAGGCTGATCTTGAGCAGGACTTCGATGCCGAAGCCGGTCGGGATCGGGCCGATGCCGACCGTACCTTCTACTGCGACGTCCGGCGAAATCTTCAGCTTGTCGCGGTTGGCGACGAATTTCATCGCGCCCAGGAAGCAGGCCGAGTAGCCGGCGGCAAACAATTGCTCAGGGTTCGTGCCAGCCAGACCATTGCCGCCGAGTTCTTTCGGGGTTGTCAGCTTCACATCCAGTGCGCTGTCGGACGACACGGCGCGGCCTTCGCGGCCACCCGTTGCGGTGGCGTTGGCGCGGTAGAGAACGTTTTCGATTGCCATGATGAGACTCCTTGAAAGGGTGGCGGATGACCGCCGAATTATTTAACGCTATTAGATAGCGCGCTATTTAAATGGGTTGTTGCCTTGGCCCGCCGACCCGCTTACCTGTTGTGGGCTACGTTCGGCGCTGCCATGAACAACATATTACATAGCTCGCTACTTAATAGCAAGCGATTTTATTCGAGCCTGTTGTGCCAGCTTGCCGACAACACGACGATTACACCAGCCGGACTGATTCCCGCACCACCAGACTCAACCCCGGCACATCCGCCGCCGGCTGCTGATGCCCCAGCATCGCCAGCATGCGCCGCCCGATCCCGGTCCCGACTTCATACAGCGGCTGGCGCACAGTGGTCAGTGGCGGCGTCGTGTACATCGAACTTTCCAGATCGTCGAACCCGACCAGCGAAATGTCTTCGGGTACACGGATATTGCGGCGGTACAGCGCCAGGCGCGCGCCATAGGCTGTCAGATCGTTGGCCGCGAAGATCGCGCTGAAACGCACATTGGCCACCA
The DNA here is from genome assembly GCA_014841835.1 of Oxalobacteraceae sp. CFBP 13730. Taxonomy (GTDB): domain Bacteria; phylum Pseudomonadota; class Gammaproteobacteria; order Burkholderiales; family Burkholderiaceae_D; genus Telluria. Next base: position 68,303 of record JACYUQ010000004.1, read on the forward strand.
GCAGGCTATTTAACGCCAGCAGACCGCTGGACTCGCTGAAGTCACCCGTCACGACCAGCCGCGGGTCGCTCGCGATGCCGTGTTTGGCCAGCGTGTCGTTGTAGCCCGCCAGGCGCTCGCGCGCGTCGCGATGATCGGGTGGCCCGGCGATATGGGCAATGCGCCGGTGCCCCTGGCTGATCAGGTATTCCACCGCTTCGCAGGCGCCGCCGTAGTTATCCAGGCAAAACGCCTGCGTGCGCTCGCCCTGCACTTCGCGCCCGAACGCGACGATCGGCACACGGCGCGAAAAGTCGAGGATCTGCTTGTCGCTCATATTGCCGGTCAGGATCGCCACGCCATCCACGCGGCGCCCGATCAACAGCTCGACCCGCTCGGCTTCTTCGTCCGCATGCCAGTGGCCGCTCATGATCAGGAGCGCGTAGCCGGAGGCCTTGACCGCATCCTCGATGCCGACCATGGCACGGTTGAAGTAACCGCTCTCGAGCGACTGGGTGAGTACGCCGATGGTGTTGGTGCTGCCCATCTTGAGGCTTTGCGCCAGGCGGTTCGGCTTGTAGTTGAGCTCATCGATGACGCGTTCGATCGTGCGCCGCTTGTCGTCCGACACCTTGGCGGTGCCGTTCAAAAAGCGTGAGACGGTCGCCGGCGACACGCCTGCCCTGCTGGCGACCTGGTACAGCGTGGTGATACCGCTATCGATGTTTTTCATGAAGCGTTCTGGACAGGTCCGGGGCGATTTGTTGCTTGAAGTATATCACGCAGCTTTCACATAAAACGGCCGCTGAACTATGCTTATGAAACGCTTTCATAAACAATCCGTCGTTGACCTGCAACAAACCCACTACTCCCTATCATAAATACTAATTGACATTTTTTTACCGTTGAAATTACTATGAAACCGTTTTCAAGATTGATGAAACCGATTTCTTATCAGTCCGAACGCACGCAGTATCCATAAAACTATATCGGAGACAAGTATGACAACCATGACGCCCCACCTGGCAGGGGTCCGTACGCCCTCGTCCGCCCCTATTCGCCTGGCCATCCTGACGCTGCTCGCCAGCATCGGCACTGCCCACGCACAATCGGCTTCGGATCCGGCGTCGCCTGCCGCCGCCACCCAGGCAGCAGTCGTCGACAATGGTCGCATCGCCGAAGTGGTCGTGACCGCCACCAAGCGCTCGACCTCGCTCCAGCGCACCCCGATCGCCGTCACCGCACTGACCGCCGCCACGCTGGCCGACAACCATGTTCAGACCCTGCTCGACGTCGTCGCGCTGGTGCCGGGTTTCCAGGCCACGGCCCAGGGTGACCACGGCGTGACCACGATGACGCTGCGCGGCATCGGCAACGACAGCGCCAAGACCGAATACGCCGATCCTGAAGTCGCTTCGTTCGTCGACAACGTGTATTCGCCACGCGCCGAAGGCGCCACTGCCCTGCTGTTCGACGTCGAAGGCATCGAAGTGCTGCGCGGCCCGCAAGGCACGTTGTGGGGCCGTAACTCCACCGTCGGCGCGGTCAATATCCAGACCGTCAAGCCAGAGCTGAACAGCCGCTCGGGCTATGTGGAAGGCGGTATCGGCGACTACAACCGCATCGGCACGCGCGGCGCAGTCAATGTGCCGCTGTCCGAAACGGCCGCACTGCGCTTTGCCGTCGTGCACGAGCGTCATGATGGTTACGTCGATTACCAGCAATTCCCGAACCCGTCGATCGCGCAACAGCGCGCTGCCTACCTGGCCGCCGGCGGCGCCGCTGCCGGCTTCCGCCCGATCAATCCGAACAACTACGTCTCTGGCGGCGACAAGTACAGCGCCCAGGACCAGACTGCAGCGCGCATGTCGCTGCTGTGGCACCTGGCGCCGAACCTGCGCTGGAACATCGCCTACGAAAAATTCATCGACCGCGGCACCCCAAGCGCCAACCTGATGCAGACGCCGCGTGCGGGCCAGGATCACTGGTCGACGCTGTCGGACTCGTCGCCATGGGTCAACCGTGACAGCGACAACGTGCGCAGCCGCCTGAGCTGGGACATCAGCCCCGACCTCGCGCTGCAATACGTGGCCGGCTGGTCCAAGTACAGCGGCGACATGCGCTTCGATCAGGACGGCGGCACGATCCTCCCGACCTCGATCATCTCGGGCGGCAAGTTCCAGGAACACACCACGACCGACTCCAACTACCGCAGCTACAGCCATGAAGTACTGCTGCAGTCGGTCGGCACACGTGCCATCGACTGGCAGGTCGGCGCCTACTACGGCAAGGAAAAGAACAATATCCGCTTCGATATCGGCGGCATGAACGGCACCGAAGATGGCACCGTGGCATGGCAGGGTTCGTTCATCCAGCCTGACCAGACCGTGGAAAACTCGGCCGTCTTCGGCCAGGCCACCTGGAATCTCACCGACGCCTGGCACCTGACCGGCGGCGTGCGCTACACCCACGACAAGCGCGTCCACATTGGCGGCCGCGGCTACACCTGGGCGTACGACGCCAGCGCGCCACAACTGCCGCTCAATCCGCAGATCGATCCGCGCGATCCGGTCAATGGCTACCAGTCCGGCGTACCGAACGATGGCCGCTACAGCGACAACAAGGCCACCGGCCTGCTGCGCGTGAACTACGACATCGACCGCAGCAATATGGTGTATGCGAGCGTGTCGACCGGCTACAAGGCGGGCGGCGTGCAGGATCGCGGCTTGCCGTACCAGCCAGAGACGCTGACCAACTTCGAGATCGGTTCGAAGAGCACCTTCATGGATGGCGCGCTGCGTATCAACAACGCGCTGTTCTACATGGACTTCAAGGACTTCCAGTTCAATTCGCCGGTCAGCTTCTCCGACGGCAGCCGCGGCCTGGCCATCGAAAACGCCGATGGCGCCAAGGTCATGGGTCTGGAAACCGAGATCGCCGCCCGTATCGCAAAAGACGGCCGCCTGTCGATCGCACTGGCCGTGCTCGACACCAAGCTGGGTCACCTGGTCGCCGGCTCGAACGATTATGCGCTGCCACCGTGCACGGTCGACACCCGCATCGAGACCTGCCTGGACGTGAGCGGTCACAAGCTGCCGCACGCACCGAAGTTCTCGACCACGGTGCAGTACCAGCACACGTTCCGCCTGGCCGATGGTGCTACCCTGGTGCCGCGCATCACGGCGCGCTACGAGGATGACGTCAGCCTGAGCGTGTTCGACCTGGGACCGGAAGACCGCCAGAAAGCCTACGCCAGCGCCGACCTTGGCCTGCGCTACGCGAAGGACAAATGGTGGGTCGACGCCTTCGTGCGCAACGTCGGCGACAAGAAGATCAAGACCAGCGCCTTCAACGGCTTCGGCCCTTGGCTGGCGCAGTACAAGCCACCACGTACGGTTGGCGTGAATACCGGCTTTGATTTCTAAAAGCTGAAGCATGGCAGCGCGCCCGGTCGGGCGCGCTGCTTTTTTTGTTTGACCTGAATCCGTCCTTCGCAGCGATCCGAGAGTTCCATGACCAACAGCCCCGACTTCGACTTCCGCAATAATTTTCCTTCCGACTTCACCTGGGGCGTGGCCACCAGTTCCTTCCAGATCGAGGGCGCTGCCGCCGTCGATGGCAAGGGGCCGTCGATCTGGGACACCTTCTGCCTGGACCAGAACAATATCAAGGATGGCAGCGACGGCATCATCGCGTGCGACCACTACCACCGCTACCAGGAAGACGTCGGCATCATGGCCTCGATCGGCGTCGATGCCTACCGCTTCTCGTTCGCCTGGGCACGCGTCCAGCCGGATGGCAAGGGCGCCTGGAACGAAGCGGGTTTCGATTTCTATGACCGCCTGCTGACCGAACTGGCGAGCAAAGGCATCCGCGCGCACGCGACCCTCTACCACTGGGACCTGCCGCAAGGCCTGCAGGACGATGGCGGCTGGCTCAATCGCGAGACCGCCTACCGCTTCGCCGATTACGCGCGCGAAATCGCGCGCCGCTTCGGCAACCGGTTAGAAGCCATCGCCACCCACAACGAACCGTGGTGCACGGCCAACCTGGGGTACGGCAATGCGCAGTTCGCACCCGGCGTGGCCGACCTGAAGCAATCGATCCAGGTCTCGCACCACCTGCTGCTGTCGCACGGCCTGGCCATGAGCGCGATGCGCGAAGTCGGCAGCAGCGCGCAGCTGGGCATCGTATTGAACCAGTGGACCGCCGATGCGGCCACCGATTCGCAGGCCGACCGCGACATGGCCGAATTCGAGTATGCACGCTCGGTGCAGTGGTTCATGGACCCGATCTTCAAGGGCCGCTACCCGGAACTGGCGCTGCGCGGCCATGGCGAGAACGCCCCCGTCGTCGCTGACGGCGACCTGGCCATCATCCACCAGAAGATCGACTTCCTCGGCTCGAACTATTACTTCCGCTCGTGGTGCAGCGCCAGCACGCCGCCCGTACCGGCGCCGGCGCGCCACGGCGTGACCGACATGGGCTGGGAAATCTTCCCTGAAGGCTTGTGCGAACTGCTGCTCAAACTGAAGGCCGAGTATCCCGACCTGCCGCCGGTGTACATTACCGAAAACGGCATGGCCAATCCGGACGTGCTGGAAAACGGCCGCGTCCACGATACGGCGCGCATCGCCTACGTGCGCAGCCACCTGGCCGCGCTCAAGGATGCGATGGATGCGGGCGTGAACGTGCGCGGCTACTTCCTCTGGAGCCTGCTCGACAACTTCGAGTGGAATTCGGGCTACGCCAAGCGCTTCGGCATCGTGCACGTGGACTATGCGAACCAGCAGCGCACGCTGAAAGACAGCGCGCTGTGGTACCGCGAATTCATCGCCAGCCGCATCAAGGCTTGATCAACGGGATCATCATGCGCCCTGCCAAAACCGTATCACCGCTGCTGTGGGTCCCGACCGGCTACTTCACGATGGCGCTCGGCTACGTGATGCTCACCAGCGTCACCGCCATCATGTTCAAGAATCTGGGCATGGACAACGGCCGCGCGGCCCAGTATTCGAGCCTGCTGATCCTGGCCTATACGGTCAAGCCGCTGTTCGCGCCATTCGTCGAGATGTACCGCACCAAGAAGTTCTTTGTGTTGTGTTCGCAGCTTGCCATCGGCGCCGGCTTTGCCGGCGTGGCGCTGCTGATGGAACTGCCCGGCTACATGACCTTTTTGATGGCGATCTTCTTTGCGCTGTCGTTCATCGGCGCGACGCAGGACATCGCCAGCGACGGCGTGTACGTCACGTCGCTCGACGCACGCGCCCAGTCGCTGTACTGCGGCATCCAGAGCCTGTCGTGGAATATCGGCCCGATCGTTGCTGCCGGCGGCATGGTCTACCTGAGCGGCTACCTGCACACCCACGTGTTCGGCCATGATCCGGGCGTGTTCGGCCCGGACTGGATCGACGCCTGGCGCATCATCTTTCTGCTCGTCGGTGGCCTGACGCTCTTGATGGCGCTGTGGCACTGGCGTTTCATGCCGGACGGCGCGCGCGCCGCCGACACGCCGTCGAGCGCGAAGGACGCCGGCCGCATCCTGGTCGACGCCTTCGTCACGCTGTTCCAGAAGCGCGGCGTGTGGCGCATGATTGCGTTCGCGTTCCTGTTCCGCTTCAGCGTCGGCCTGCTGGAAAAGATCGGCCCGTTCTTCATGGTCGACCCGGCCTCCAAAGGGGGCCTGGGTCTGTCCAACGAGATGCTGGGCCTGATCTACGGCACCTATGGCCTGGCCGCGGTGCTGGTCGGCTCGCTGCTGGGCGGCCTGTATGTCGCCAAGCGCGGCCTGAAGTCGACGCTGTTCGTGCTGTGCTGCGCGATCAACATCCCGAACGTCGCGTTCCTGGTCATGAGCATCTACACGCCATCAAGCCTGGTCTTGATCACGCTGGGCGTGGCCATCGAAAAGTTCTTCTTCGGCTTTGGCGCGGTCGGCTTCATGATCTACCTGATGCAGCAGCTCGCACCAGGCAAATACACGACCACCCACTACGCGTTCGGCACTGGCCTGATGGGCCTGTGCGGGATGGTCACGGGCGTCATCAGCGGCCACCTGCAGGAGATGATGGGCTACGTCGCCTACTTCGGCCTGGTGATGGTCGCGACCATCCCGTCGTTCATCGCCACCTGGTTCGCGCCGTTCTATCACGACGACGGCAGCACGCCGGCGGCGGGCATCGACACGGATGGCAAGACGGTGCCGGCATGAAGCGCACCGTGCTGGCCACGGCGCTGCTGACGCTTGCTGCCGGCGCCGGGTCTGCGGAAATCAGGGTCAATGCGGTGGGCTTCCTGCCGCAATCACACAAGCTGGCCGTCGTCCCGCAGGCGGTCGGTGCGAACCGGTTCGAGGTCGTCGACGCTGACGGCAAGGTCGTGCTGGATGGCGCGCTGGGCGCAGCAAGCCGCTGGGCGCCGTCGGGCGAGACCGTACGCGTGGCCGACTTCAGCGCGCTGACGCAGGCCGGTGCCTACCGCGTGCGCGTAGGCAGCCTGCTGTCCGCGCCGTTCACGGTCGCCCAGGATGGCTACCGCGCGCTGGGCGACGCGGCCCTGAAGGCGTTTTACTTCAACCGCAGTGCGATCGCCCTCACGCCACAATTTGCCGGCGCGTGGGCGCGGCCCGCCGGCCATCCGGACGACAAGGTGCTCGTGCACGCGTCGGCCGCATCCAAAGCGCGCCCGCAAGGCACGGTCATCGCCAGTCCCAAGGGCTGGTACGACGCCGGCGACTACAACAAATACGTGGTCAACTCGGGCATCGCGACCTACACACTGCTGGCCGCACTCGAGCACTTCCCCGATGTCTTCAAGCGCGACATCGGCATTCCCGAATCCGGCAACGGCGTGCCCGACATCCTCGACGAGGCAATGTGGAACCTCGACTGGCTGCTGACAATGCAGGACCCGGCCGATGGCGGCGTGTACCACAAGCTCACCAACCTGCGCTTCGACGAAATGGTCATGCCGCACGCGGCGTCGACCACCCCGCGCTACGTGGTGGCCAAGAGCACGGCGGCGACGCTCGATTTCGCCGCCACGATGGCCACCGCCAGCCGCGTGCTGGCGCCGTACGACGCGAAGTGGCCCGGCCTGTCGCAGCGCATGCTGGTGGCGGCGCAAGCCGCGTGGCGCTGGGCCGAAGCGCACCCGAACGTCGTTTTCAAGAACCCGAAAGATGTCGTCACCGGCGAATACGGCGACGCGCAGCTGGCCGACGAATTCGCCTGGGCGGCGGCCGAACTGTTCATCGCGACCGGGCAGAATAACTATGCGCAGGCGTTCATGCGCCGTGACGCCGCTTTGAGCACGCCGGCCTGGAGCGATGTGGCGGCGCTGGGCTGGATGTCGCTGGCGCACCACCGCGACCGCCTGAAGCCCGGCATCGACCGCGTCCTGATCGAACGCCGCATCGACACGCTGGCAAAGCAGCTTGCGGCGAAGGCCGATGGCGGCTACCGGGTGCCGCTGGCGTCACAAGACATCGTCTGGGGCAGCAATGCAGTGATTTTGAACCAGGGCATGATGATGCTGCAGGCCTATCGCATCAACGGCACGCCTGCCTATCTGCAGGCGGCGCAGTCGAGCCTTGACTATGTATTGGGGCGCAACGCCACCGGCTACACGTTCGTCACGGGTTTTGGCGCGCGCCCGGTCATGCATCCGCACCACCGGCCATCGATGGCCGATGGCGTGGCCGCGCCCGTGCCGGGCTGGCTGGCCGGCGGCCCCAATCCGGGCCAGCAAGACGCCAAGGATTGCCCGCCGTATCCGGGCAAGCTGCCGGCACTGTCCTATCTCGACCACGCCTGCAGCTACGCTGCCAACGAGGTCGCCATCAACTGGAACGCGCCGCTGGTGTACGTGACCGCGGCGCTGTCCGCGCTCACGCCCCATGCCATGACCGACACTGCCACCGTCTCGCTTGCCGCGCTGCTGCGCGAAGAACAGCAACTGCAATTCGACCGCTTCGACGACGATACCGCGCGCGCCGTCGGTGCGCAGCTCGTTGCGCGCGCCGAGCGCGAACGCAAGACGGTCACGATCCAGGTCACGCGCGGCGACGCCGTGCTGTTCAAGCAGGCGATGCCGGGCGCGTCGCCCGATCACGCGGACTGGATCCGCCGCAAGAACAACCTGGTGGGGCGCACCGGCCACAGTTCGTTCTATACCCACAACGAAGTACGCCAGGGCGGCGGCGACCATGACGCGCTGCCGGGCCTGGACATGCGCGACTATGCGGCCCACGGCGGCGCGTTCCCCGTGATCACGCGCGGCCAGGGCGTGGTCGGCACGGTCACTGTGTCCGGGTTGCCGGGCCCGGACGACCATGCGCTGGTGGTCGCGGCGCTGAAGGATTACCTGACGCCCGTTTCGCCGTAACGGCGGGACCTTATTCGTCGTTCAGGCTGCGCGCGACTTCCTGTCGGTACAGTTGCCAGGCAAAGCGCCACACCACCACGGTCACGATGAACAGCTTGGTCCAGACAAGCAGCCAGATCACGGTGGTCAGGTCGATACCAGGATAGGCCGCGCGCACTGCAGCGGTGGCGATCATGATCAGCACGACCGGCGCCAGCGCCAGCAGCAGCGGTCGCACCAGCGGGCGCCGCGTGCGGGTAAAGGTAGACGTCATCGTGGCGGGGATGGGTTGTTTGCATCGCCCGGGCAGGATTGACCGGGACGAGCCTGACATCCTACCAGCCTGCGTGTCGAACCAGGACGACTACCAGGATGCCAGCTTTACGCCGCTTTACACTTGCCACCCTGTTGTGCAGTCAGTACCAGGTCGTTAAAGAGATACGACTCACCACAGGACAAACATCATGGTTTCCAGCATCAGCAGCAGCACCCCAACCCAGGCCACCTACGCACCGGCCGCCAAGAAAACCCCCGGTGAGACGGTTACTACCCCCGTCCCGGTCGCCACGACCGATGACCAGACCGCCGCCAGCGCACCGACCCAGAGCGCCGAATCGGCCGCCAGCGCGCGCCTGGGCGACCAGTTGAATGCCCAGGCCGATGCGTCGCGCGTACAGCGCGCCGTGGACAACGCAGGCACTGAAACCGACACGACAACGGCTACTGAGAGTGAAGCGTCGGGCGAGGCAGCCGCAGAGGCAGGGGTAGAAGCAGGGGCAACAGCGGCTCCAACCGGCGGCGCGGCACCCGCCGCATCGACGTCCACGTCCGCCACGGCGTCAACGACCAACGACTACGTCGCCGAAGCCGACACCGATTCGGACAAGACCGTCAGCGACGACGAGCAGGCCGCCTACGAAACCAAGCTGCGCCAGCAGGCCGAGGCAGCTGCCGAAACCAAGGCGGCCGCCGCAAAAGAAGCCGATCCACAGGATGCGCTGACGGCCGAAGTGCGCGCCACGTATGGCGTCGACAAGGCCGCTGAACCGGTGCTGAACATCACGGCTTGATGCCTGATTTTGCTGCGCTGCACCCGAAGTTACAAGCAGTAAAATCGAAATAAACGACGAAACGCGTTGTAGTCAGGTCGTCAACTACGGTAGAGTGTCGCATTCCGAGAAGTATTTCACGAGGCGGCGCATGCCAGAACTTAGCCCAACTACGCCCCCCGGATCGTTGATTGCCAACCATCTGCACACCTGCTTTGCCAGGTTGCCGAATGCAATCTGGCACGCAACCAACCAACAATCACCCTCGCTGGTGGCCACGATGGTACGCAACGTATCCGTGGCGCTGGCGACGCTTGCCCATGGCGCGGCGCATCCATCGCGGATGCGCGCGCCGGAGAACACCATGAACCAGTTCCACCTTGCCCTGCGCCTGTGCGCGCGTCGTTACATGTCGCACTGCCCCGAAGGATGATGTCGATGACCTCACTGCCACTGATCTTCCTCGTCCTTCTTCCCTTCGCGGGCGCCCTCGTTTCCGCCTGCTTTCCCAATACGTCGCGCAACCGGCCCGCCGCTGCCGCTGGCGTGTTCACCCTGGCGGCGCTCATCATCGCCATCTCCAAATTCGACGAACTCGGCGCCGGCCAGGTAGTATTGGAGCGCTATGAGTGGCTGCCGCTGTTCGGCCTGGACTTCATCGTGCGCATGGACGGCCTGGCCTGGCTGTTCTCGATCATGGTGCTCGGCATTGGCCTCCTGGTGATCCTGTACGCGCGTTACTACATGTCCAAGCAGGATCCGGTGGCGCGCTTCTACGCCTACATGCTGGCATTCATGGGCTCGATGATGGGCGTGGTCCTGTCCGGCAACCTGATCCAGCTGGTGGTGTTCTGGGAACTTACCAGCCTCACGTCCTTCCTGTTGATCGGCTACTGGCAGGACAGTAACGATGCCCGCCGCGGTGCGCGCATGGCATTCACCGTCACCACCGCCGGCGGCCTGTGCCTGCTCACCGGTGTGCTGATCCTGGGCCACATCGTCGGCAGTTACGAGCTCGATGCGGTGCTTGCCGCCGGCGACCAGATTCGCGCCCATTCGCTGTACCTGCCGGCCCTGATCCTGGTGGCACTGGGCGCGCTGACCAAGAGCGCGCAGTTCCCGTTCCACTTCTGGCTGCCCCATGCAATGGCCGCGCCCACACCGGTGTCGGCCTACCTGCACTCGGCCACGATGGTCAAGGCCGGCGTGTTCCTGCTGATCCGCCTGTGGCCGGCGCTGGGCGGCACGCCCGAATGGACCTGGCTGATCGGCGGGGCCGGCGTCATCACGCTGCTGCTGGGCTCTCTGTTTGCGATCTTCCAGAACGACATGAAAGGGCTGCTGGCCTATTCGACCATCAGCCACCTGGGCCTGATCACGGTCCTGCTGGGCATCGGCACGCCGCTGTCGGTGGTGGCGGCGATCTTCCACGTGATGAACCACGCGATCTTCAAGGCCTCGCTGTTCATGGCCGTCGGCATCATCGATCACGAGACCGGCACCCGCGACATGCGCGTGCTGCGCGGCCTGCGCCGCGCGATGCCCGTCACCGCTGCGCTGGCGATCGTCGCATCGGCCTCGATGGCCGGCGTGCCGCTGATGAACGGCTTCCTGTCGAAAGAAATGTTCTTCGCCGAGACCGCGCACGTGGGCGGCACCGAAGACTGGTCGATGTCGTATGCGGCCGTCGCGATGGGCATCTTCAGCGTGGCGTATTCGCTGCGCTTCATCAGCGTGTTCTTCGGCCAGCTGGCCAAGGACCTGCCGAAAGAGCCACACGAGCCGGTGCGCTGGATGCGCTTCCCGGTCGAGTGCCTGGTGGTGCTGTGTATCGCCGTGGGCGTGATGCCCGAGCGCGTGGTGGGCGACATCCTGGCCGTGGCCTCGAGCTCCGTGCTGGGCGCGGCCATGCCGGCGTACGACCTGGCGATCTGGCACGGCTTCAACCTGGCGCTCGGCATGAGCGGCGCGGCGCTGGTGCTGGGCGCGCTGCTGTACTGGGTGCTGCTGCGCCGCCACGACCTGCGCGAACGCACGCGGGTGCCGGTGCTGCACCGCCTGAAAGGCGCGCAAGCCTACGAGAGCACGATGCTGGCGCTGTCGCTGGGCGCGACCTGGATCATCCGCCTGACCGGCACCCGGCGCCTGCAGCCGCAGTTGCTGGTACTGATGTCGTTCATGATCGTGGTGCCGCTGCTGCTGGTCGATCCGTGGTTCAGCCTGCCACCGGTGAACCTGCTGAATATCGAACCGCTGTTCGCCGTGCTGTGGCTGATCGGCGCCGCCTGCGCCGCCGGCGCGGCCTACAAGGCCAAGTACCACCGCTTGGCGGCCCTGAGCATGGTTGGCGGCACCGGCATCGTTACCGCCATCACCTTCGTCTGGCTGTCGGCGCCCGACCTGGCGCTGACCCAGCTGATGGTCGAAACCGTGACCACGGTGCTGATCCTGCTCGGCCTGCGCTGGCTGCCGCCGCGCCTCGTGCCGAAGGTGCTCAAACTGACGAAGGCGCCGCCAAGCACGTGGTTCCGGCGCTCGCGCGACAGCCTGATCGCCGTCGGCGGCGGCCTGGGCATCGCCGCGGCCAGCTATGCGGTGCTGATGCGCAGCCCGCCGCCGTCGATCGGTGAATTCTTCGTGCTGCGCGCCCTGACCGAAGGCGGCGGCTCGAACGTGGTCAACGTGCTGCTGGTCGACTTCCGCGGTTTCGATACGCTGGGCGAAGTAACCGTGCTGTCGGCCGTGGCGCTGACCGTGTACGCGCTGCTGCGCCGCTTCCGTCCCGCCACCGAATCGATCGCGATTCCCGTGCAGCAGGCCAGCGACGTCGATCCGACCAAGGACCAGGCGCCGGCCGCGCAGGCGCGCAGCGGCTACCTGATGATTCCGGCCATCTACCTGCGCCTGCTGCTGCCGGTGATGGGCGTGATGGCGGCCTACTTCTTCATGCGCGGCCACAATCTGCCCGGTGGCGGCTTTGTCGCCGGCCTGATTTTTGCCACCGCGCTGATCGTGCAGTACATGGTCGCCGGCACCGACTGGGTCGAATCGCACCTGCGCCTGCGCCCGCACCGCTGGATTTCGTGGGGCCTGTTTTGCGCCTGCTTCACCGGCATCGGCGCCTGGTTCCTCGGCTACCCGTTCCTGACCAGCCACACGGCCCACCTCGACCTGCCCGTGCTGGGTGAACTGCACGCGCCGAGCGCATTCATGTTCGACGTGGGCGTGTTCCTGGTCGTCGTCGGTTCGACCATGCTCACGCTCGTCGCGCTGGCCCACCAGTCGCTGCGCAGCCACCGCCTGGCCGCCGACGCCACGCGCGTCACCATTCCACCTGCCAAGGAGATCCTCTGATGGAGCTTGTTCTTTCGCTTGCCATCGGCATCGTGTTCGCCTCCGGCATCTGGCTTGTCCTGCGTCCGCGCAGCTTCCAGGTGCTGTGCGGCCTGATGCTGATGTCGTACGCCGTCAACCTGTTCATCTTCGCGATGGGCCGCCTGTGGGTCGATGCGCCGCCGCTTACCCCGGCCGGCACGCTGCCCAATCCGGCCATCCTGGCCGACCCGCTGCCACAGGCTTTGGTGTTGACCGCGATCGTGATCGGCTTTGCCACCACCGCCCTGTACCTGGTGGTGATGATCGGTTCACGCGGCCTGACCGGCACCGACCACGTTGACGGCCAGGAGCCCGATTTATGAGTCTGCACTGGACACAGCACCTGATCCTGGTGCCGGTAATACTGCCGCTGCTGGTCGGCGCCGCACTGGCCCCGCTCACGCAGGGCTGGCACCGCCTGAAGTTCTGGCTCAGCTACGCGTCGATCCTGGGCCTCGTGGCCAACGCGCTGGCACTGGTCCACCTGACCGACGGCGGCGCCTGGCAAGACGGCATGGGCATCTACCTGGCCGGCAACTGGAGTGCGCCGTTCGGCATCGCGCTGCTGGCCGATCGCCTGAGCAGCATCATGCTGCTGCTGACCGCCCTGCTGGGCCTGGCCTCGCTGCACTTCACCAAACAGCGCTGGGGCCGGATCGGCGTGCACTTCCACACGCTGTTCCAGTTCCTGCTGATGGGCATCAACGGCGCGTTCCTGACGCACGACCTGTTCAACCTGTTCGTGTTCTTCGAAGTGATGCTGGCCGCCTCATACGGCCTGGTGCTGCACGGGTATAACGCCGAGCGCATCCGCGCCAGCATGCAGTACATCGCGATCAACCTGGCCGCCGCCCTGCTGTTCCTGCTCGGCCTGGCGCTGATCTACGCGACCACGGGCACGCTGAACATGGCCGATGTGGCGGGCCGCGTGCCGCTGCTGGCGGGCGACGACCTGGCGCTGTTCAAGATCGGCGCGACGATGATGGCGCTGACCTTCCTGACCAAGAGCGCGATGTGGCCACTGGGCTTCTGGCTGCCGACCACCTACGCCGCCGCATCGCCGCCGGTGGCGGCCATGCTGGTGCTGATGACCAAGGTCGGCGCGTATGTCGTGCTGCGCCTGTGGCTGCTGATCTTCTCGGACGACGCCGGCGCCGCCGCCGGATTCGGCCAGGATGCGCTGCTGTATGGCGGCATGGCCACCATCGTGTTCGGCGCTGCCGGCATGCTCTCGACCGACACGGCCGGACGCATGGCGGGTTACGCGGCGATCATCTCGTCCGGCACGCTGCTGGCGGTGATCGGTTACGGCCAGCCGAATCTGGTCACCGCCGGCATCTACTACCTGATCGGCTCGACGCTCGCGGTGGCTGCGTTCCTGCTGTTGATCGAGCTGATCGACCGCATCCGCACGCCGCGCTCGGCGATGCTGGCGCTGACCATGGAAGCCTATGCGGTCGAAGACGCACCGGCCGAACCGGTCGGGCGCGGCGTGCCGGCCGTGATGGCGTTCCTGTCGCTGGCCTTTGCCGCGTGCGCGCTGATGATCGCCGGGCTACCACCGCTGCCGGGCTTCATCGCCAAGTTCGGCATGTTCCATGCGGTGCTCCATCCGCAGGTCGTGGCTACGGCCGCGAACGGCGTCATGACGGGGCCGACGACGATTCCTGTCGCCGGCTGGACGCTGATCGCGCTGATCGTGCTGTCGGGCCTGATCGCCGTGATCTCGATGATGCGCTTCGGTGTGCGCACTTTCTGGGCCAGCGGCGTGCTGGTGCCGCCCAAGCTGCACCGCACCGAAGTGATGCCGATTATCTTCTTGCTGGGACTGGCGATCGGGATGACGATCCAGGCCAACGCGCTGTTTGGTTACCTGGCGCGCGCCAGCGACGCGATCCATCGCCCGGCAACCTATATTGGCCGCGTGCTGTCCGAACCGAGCCTGCCCGGGCCAGCCTCATCGCCCGCGCCTACCCTCAACCTGACACCGGAGGCGCCATGAAGCGCTGGCTCCCCCACCCCGTCGTCTCGCTCCTGCTATGCGGCCTGTGGCTGCTGCTGAACCAGACGTTCTACCCGGGCCACGTCCTGCTCGGCGCCCTGCTGGGTATCGCCGCGCCGATCCTGACGCGGCATCTCAACCCGCTCGGCTACCCGCGCATGCGCGCGCCCGTCGTGGCGCTGCGCCTGCTCGGCTTTGCCTCGGTTGAGGTCGTGCGGTCGTGCTTCAACGTCAGCCGCGTGATCCTGTTTGCCGATTACGCCAATCTCAAATCGGAATTCATCCGTGTGCCGCTGACGATGCGCGACGAGTACGGCCTGGCCGCGCTGTCGTGCCTGATCAACATGACGCCGGGCACGGTATGGACCGAGATCCAGCCCGACACCCATGAGCTGGTCCTGCACGTGTTCGACCTGCACGATGCGGCCTGGTGGGTCGACACCATCCAGACCCGCTACGAGCAACCCCTGATTGAAATCTTCGAGAAGAAAGGCCCCCATGGCGACCCTGCTTGAACTGTCGATCGGCTACGCCCTCGTGTGCGCCATGGCGGCAATGCTGCTGTGCGCCATCCGCCTGCTGATCGGGCCCTCGGCCCACGACCGCGTGCTGGCGCTCGATACCCTGTGGATGTGCGGCATGCTGCTCGCGCTCGTACTGGGCATCCGCTTCGGCACGCAAATCTATTTTGAGGTGGCGATGCTCACCGTGCTGGTCGGTTTTGTCTCGACCATCGCGATCGCCAAGTTTTTGATGCGCGGGGAGATCATCGAATGAATGGCATCGAACACTTGCCCGACTGGGCTGCGCTGGTCGTCTCGCTGCTGCTGATCGTGGGCGCGAGCATCGTGCTGATCGGCGCGCTGGGCCTGCTGCGCTTGCGCACCTTCTACCAGCGCATCCACGGCCCGGCCATCACGGTCACGATCGGCGCCGGCAGCCTGCTGCTGGCCTCCATGCTGTACTTCACGGTCGCGCAATCCCGGCCCGTCGTGCATGAAGTGATCATCACGCTGTTCATCCTGCTCACGGCGCCTGTCGTGTCGATGATGATCATGCGCGCCGCCGTCTACCGCGACCTGCGGGCCCGCCGGCCCGATGCCGGCGCCACCGCCGGCGACGTCTACTCGATCGTCGACGAAGAATAAGTCACAGGCCGGGGCCGACATGCGCCCCGGCCTGCCTCTCCCGTAGAGTAAATACAACACTCCTGTCACGACGTTGGCGCATCGCAGCAATGATAGCGCTATCAAGTCACGTCTTCGCGCGTCGAGTCAGCGCCATTGAATCGCCCCGAAATTTCCCGAGAGACACCGACGCTACCCCGCCATATTGCATTGCGTTGCAACATCGATATCTGGTTTACAAATTTCATAAGCTCGACAACACTGAAAAAAAGCGCGATGTTAGCGCTAACGAATTGAGGAGATACGATGTCGGCAAGCAGCACATCCCCGGCCCTGCGCTGGGTCGTCATGGGGGTCAGCGGATCGGGCAAGAGCACGGTGGGGGCCATGCTGGCCGCCCATGACGGCGTCCCGTTCCTCGAAGGCGATGCCTATCACCCGCCCGCCAACGTCAGCAAGATGAGCGCCGGCATCCCGCTCGACGACGACGACCGCGCCGGCTGGCTGGCCAGCCTGGCCGGCGAAATTCGCACCGCGCGCGAACAGGGTCATGGCCTGGTGCTGTCCTGCTCATCGCTGAAGCGGCGCTACCGCGACCTGCTGCGTGACGCCGATCCGGCGCTGCGCTTCGTCCACCTGGCCGGCCCGCGCGAACTGATCGCCACACGCATGACATCCCGCCCCGGCCACTACATGCCGCCGTCGCTGCTCGAGAGCCAGCTGCGGATCCTCGAGCCGCTGCAGCCCGACGAAACCGGGCTGACCCTCGACATCACGCTGGCGCCGCAGGCGCTGGTCGAACGCATCACGGCCAGCGCCTGACCGCCAGCGCAGCTTTTACCCATTTGCCAGCAGGCGCAGCCACCCACCCATAGAGGCGGCGCGCTTTCAACCAACGAGCATCGAGGAGACAACCATCATGCGCACACCCGTTCAACGCACTCTCATCAGCCTGGCCGTGGCCAGCGCCTGCTGGATGGTCGGCGCCGCCGCCCACGCCCAGCAAGCGCAAACCGAGCCGGCCACCGACACCGCACCCGAGGCCACCGCGCCAGAGGCCAGTCTGGCTGGCCCAGAAACAGCGGCAGCGGCAGAACCGGCTTCCACGTCCGTGGTGCGCATCTCGGGCTCGCGCATCGCCGCGCGTGGCTTCTCCCAGCCGACGCCCACCACGAGCCTGAGCGCGGCCGACCTTGAAAAGGCCGCCAAGCCGAACCTGTTCAACACGCTGACCGAACTGCCGGCGCTGCAGGGCAGCACGGGCCGCACGACCAGCACCAACAGCACCAGCAGCGGCATCCAGGGCCTGAGCTCCCTGAGCCTGCGCGGACTGGGCACGATCCGGACCCTGACGCTGCTCGACGGCCAGCGCGTCGTCGGCGCCAACGTCACGGGCGTGACCGACGTGAGCCAGTTCCCGCAACTGCTGGTCAAGCGCGTCGACGTGGTCACCGGTGGCGCCTCGGCATCGTACGGCTCGGATGCCGTCGGCGGCGTCGTCAACTTCGTCACCGATAAAACCTTCACCGGCTTCAAGTCGAACGTCCAGCTGGGCCAGACCAAGTACGACGACGACCGCGGCGCCACGGTGCAAGCCGCCTGGGGCCGGGCGTTCCTCGACAACCGCCTGCACGTGACGGCCAGCGGCGAATTCACCAAAGAAAACGGCATCGAATCGCCCGGCATCGGCGGCGTGGGGCCAAATGGCCGCACCTGGTATCAGAACCCGGCCTATTCGGTGCGGCCCCTGAACCAGACCGGCGACGGCCTGCCGCAATACCGCGTGATCTCGAACGCGCAGCAGTACCAGTATTCGAAATACGGCCTGATCACGAACGGCCCGCTGCAGGGCACCGCATTCGGCGACGGCGGCGTGCCGTACCAGTTCCAGTATGGTTCCAACGGCCGGCCCACCGGCACGGGCGCGGTCACCAATTGCGTCAATCCGTTCTGCATCGGCGGCGACTTGAGCGGCAGCGTGGGCTCGGGCACCAATCTGGCGATGAACTTCAAGCGCCAGGTGGCCTACACCCGCGTCTCGTACGACCTCGATGCGGACAATCAGGTCTACTTCACCGCCAACTATGGCCAGGTGGCCTCGCGCTTCTCGCCCAACCCGGGCGCGGCCAAGAACGCCAACCTGACCGTCCAGTGCTCGAACCCCTTCCTGCCGGCGTCGATCCTGGCCGCCTGCGCGCAGAACAACATCACCAGCTTCCAGTACGGCACGGCAAACGCGATCTTCCCCGAAAACATCGACGTGCAGCCGACCCGCACCCAGCGCCGCTTCGTCATTGGCGCCGAAGGCCGCTTCGACCTGTTCGGCAAATCATGGGCGTACGACGCCTACGTCACGCATGGCGAGAACAAGACCAATCTCGACGCCAACAACATGACGATCAACCGCCGCTACAACGCCGCGATCGACGCCGTGCGGGCGCCGAACGGCCAGATCGTCTGCCGCAATCCGGTGGCCGCCGCATCGGGTTGCGTGCCACTCAACATCATCGGCAACAACCCGGTCGATCCGGCCGCCTGGGCCTATATCGCGCCCGACAACGGCCCGCGCCAGCGCACCACGCAAAGCCAGGACGTCGGCAGCTTCAACGTCAACGGTGAATTGTTCGAAGGCTGGGCCGGTCCGGTGTCGGTGGCCACGGGCGCCGAATACCGGCGCGAGAAATACCGCGTGCGCGGCGATGCCTACGGCAACGGCGTGTCGCCTGCTTCGCCGAACAACGCCATGTATCCGGTCGACCCGCTGCTCGACACCACGGTCGGCAACAACTGGTACGCCGGTAACTTCCACAACGGCGATGGCAGCTACAACGTGCGCGAAGCCTACGTGGAGCTGAACATCCCGCTGCTGAAATCGGCCACCTGGGGCGAAGCGAACCTGAACCTGGCCGACCGCGAAACCAAGTACAGCACCGCCGGCAGCGTGGGCAGCTGGAAGATGGGCGCCACCTGGCAAACCCCGATCGACGGCCTGCGCCTGCGCGGCGTGACGTCGAAAGACGTACGCGCACCGAACCTGAGCGAGCTGTATGCCGCGCCGGTCGTCGTCAACAACGTGGTGCAGTACCAGGGCAACACGATCAGCGTGCAGGAGCGCACCGTCGGCAACACGGCGCTGCGGCCCGAGATCGCGCGCAACAACTCGTTCGGCATCGTCCTGAGCCAGCCAACGTGGGCGCCGGGCTTTTCGGTATCGCTCGACTACTTCGACATCAAGGTCAAGGGCGTGATCGCGGCGCTGACGATCCAGCAGGAAGTCGACCTGTGCGTGGCCGGCAACCAGGAAATCTGCGCGGCGATGGTGCTCAACAGCCCGGGCAACAACTACGTCACGCTGCAGAACTTCAACCTCGCTTCGCTGCAGACCAAGGGCTTCGATATCGAGACCTCGTACAGAACAGGACTCGAACGCCTGAACCTGCCGGGACGCTTCACGTTCCGCGCGCTGGGCACGCGCAACCTGCACTTCATCACCGATACGGGCGTGGTCGGCACGATCCCGGTGGACGCGGCCGGCTCGAACATGAGCAACACGCCAAAGTGGAAGGTGCTGGCGCAGCAAACCTGGGAGCACGACAAGCTCAGTCTGACGCTGACCGAGCGCTGGGTCAGCGACGGCACCTACCGCAACGACTTCATCGAGTGCCAGACCGGTTGCCCGGTGTCGACGCTGATCCACCCGACCATCTACAACAACCGGATGAAGGGCGCGACCTACTTCGACCTGGGCGGCAGCTACAACGTGTCCAAGCAGTTGCAGCTCTACTTCAAGATCGACAACCTGGCCGACAAGGACCCGGAACCGGCGCCGCAGACCAATGCCAGCTACGGCATCAACCCGGCGCTGTACGACGTGGTCGGGCGCACGTACCGGGCCGGCCTGCGCTACGGTTTCTGACCGGCCGGCGGCATGCTCGATATCGTCTCGGTACTGCTGGCGGTGGGCCTGCTCACGCTCTTGATCGCGTGGGGCAAGGTCCAGCCCCTGCTGGCCTTCGTGGCAGCGTCGCTGCTGGCGGCGCTGCTGCTGGGGGTGCCGCTGGCGCGCATCCCCGGCGCCATCGAAAAAGGCATCGGCGATTTGCTCGGCTCTCTGGTGGTGATCATCTGCCTGGGCGCCGTGTTCGGCAAACTGATCGCCGACAGTGGCGCGGCGCGCCGCATCGCCACCTGCCTGGTCGATGCGCTGGGGCCGCGCCGCCTGCCGATCGCGCTGACGATCACCGGCTTCGTGGTCGGCATCCCGCTGTACTACAACGTCGGCTTCGTGCTGCTGGTGCCGCTGATCTTCTCGCTCGTCTACAGCTCGGGACGGCCGGCCGTGGCGCTCGCAATTCCGCTGCTGGCGGGCCTGTCGATCGCGCACGGCTTCCTGCCGCCGCACCCGTCGCCGGTGGCGCTGGTGGCCGCGATCCACGCCGACATGGGCACCACGCTGCTGTACGGGATCCTGGTGGCGGTGCCAACCCTGATCATCGCCGGGCCGGTGTTCGCCATGACGCTCACGCGTATCCAGGCCAAACCGGCCGCCATCTTCCAGGAGAGCCAGCAGGCACCGATTGCGCAGTTGCCCGGCGCGTTCAACAGCTTCGCCACCGCGCTGCTGCCGGTACTGCTGCTGGGCGCGACGACGCTGGCGACGATGGCGCGGCCTGACCTCAATGGTGTGCTGGCGTTCTTTGCCAATCCGCTGGTCGTGATGCTCGTGTCGTATGCCGTGGCGATCGTCTCGCTCGGACTGGCGCAGGGCCGCTCGTTCGTCACCGTGATGCAGGGCCCGGCCGAGGCGATGCGCGAGATCGCACCGATCCTCCTGATCATCGCCGGCGCCGGCGCGCTCAAGCAGGTGCTGGTCGAATCGGGCGTCAGCGCCGATCTCGGTGCGCTGCTTTCGGGCTTGCCGGTGTCGCCGCTGGTGCTGGGCTGGCTGGTGGCGACCGTGATCCGCATCTGCCTGGGCTCGGCCACCGTGGCCGGCGTGACGGCCGGCGGCATCGTCGCCCCGCTCGTCCAGAGTTCGTGCGTCGACCCGAACCTGATGGTACTGGCCATCGGCGCCGGAAGCCTGATGTGCAGCCACGTCAACGACTCCGGCTTCTGGATGTTCAAGGAATATTTTGGCCTGTCGCTGCAGGACACGTTCCGCTCCTGGACGCTGATGGAAACGCTGGTCGGTGTGTTCGGCCTGCTGTTCGTCCTGCTGCTGTCCCAACTTTTATCGCTGTGATCCGTTTCAAGGAAACCACCATGATGACCAGGCTGTTTGTACTGTCGCGCGCCCTCGCGTTTTTGCTGTTTCTCTCCGCCACCGCATCTGCCGCGTCACTGTCGGCCTACCCCGCCATGCCGGTCGACCCGCGCGCGATCGTCGTGCGCGCCACCGGCGACGGCGTCACCGACGACAGCGCCGCCCTTCAGGCAGCGATCAACAGCGCGGCCAACGGGGGCCAGGGCGGCGTGGTGTTCCTGCCGTCCGGACGCTATCGCGTCACGCGCTCGATCCTGATTCCGCTGGCGGTGCGCGTGTACGGCGTGGGGCCGACGCGCCCCGTGTTCGTGCTGGCGGCGAACACGCCTGGCTTCCAGAAAGGCGTCGCGAACATGGTGATCTTCACCGGCGGCGACCAGTACAGCGTGGGCAAGGTACCGATGCCGGTGCCGAGCGCCGTGCCGTTCAGTGCTGAAGACGGCAAGGCGGTGCGCAACGCCAATTCATCGACCTTCTATTCGGCGCTGTCGAACGTCGACTTCGAGATCAAGGACGGCAACCCGGCAGCCGCCGCCGTGCGCATGCACACGGCGCAGCACTCGAACCTGAGCCACATCGATTTTCATATCGGCTCGGGCCTGGCGGGCGTTTATCAAGTCGGCAACGTGGCCTACAACCTGCGCTTTCACGGTGGCCGCTATGGGATCCTGAGCGAGAAGACCTCGCCCGCCTGGCAATTCACGCTGCTCGATTCGACCTTTGACGGCCAGCGCGACGCCGCGATCCGCGAGCATGAAGCGAGCCTCACGCTGGTCAATGTCGACATCCGCAATACGCCAGTGGGTGTGGAGATCAACCGCGGTTATGGCGACTGGTTGTGGGGCAAGGACGTGCGCTTCGAGAACGTCAGCCGCGCTGCGCTGGTCGTCAGCAACGAGAACAATGTGTACACGCAGGTCGGTATGGAAAACGCCAGCGCGCGCAACGTGCCGACGTTCGTACGCTTTCGCGACAGTGGCAAGACGCTGGCCGGCAAGGGCCGCGACTACCTCGTGAAAGAATTCAACTACGGCCTGTTCATCCGGCAGATGGGCGAGCCGGGCCAGTTCTCGACCAACTACAAGACGGCGGCGCTGCCGGCCAATGCGGCGCCCGCACGCGCACTGCGCGCACTGCCAGCGTCGAACGACTGGGCCAATGTGCTGGACTTTGGCGCGAAGGGCGACGGCAGCACCGACGATACGGCGGCGCTCCAGAAAGCCATCGACAGCAAGCGCACGGTGTACCTGCCGCTGGGCTTTTACGTCGTCAACGACACGATCCGCATGAAGCCGGACACAGTGCTCATCGCGCTGCATCCGGGCCTGACGCAACTCGTGATTCCGAATGGCTCGCCGCAGTACCAGGGCATCGGCAGCCCGAAGGCATTGCTCGAAAGCGCGCGCGGCGGTGACGGCATCGTCTCGGGCCTGGGCCTGGCCACCGGTGAAGTCAACAACCGCGCCGTGGCGCTGCTGTGGCGTGCGGGCGAACAATCGCTGGTGGATGACGTGCGCATCCAGGGCGGTCATGGTACGCGCCTGTACGACGGCAGCCGCGCCGACCCGTACAAGAAGGACGCCAGGTTCGACACGACCGCGCACTGGGATCGCCAGTATCCGAGCGTCTGGGTGACCGACGGCGGCGGCGGCACGTTCTCGGGCATCTGGTCGCCCAGCGGCTATGCGCAGGCCGGCTTTTACGTCACCAACACCGCGACGCCCGGCAAGGTCTACGAGCTCTCGGCCGAACACCACATCCGCGCCGAGATCGTGCTGGATAAGGTGCAGAACTGGGAATTTCTGGCGCCGCAGACCGAGGAAGAAGTGCGCGACGGCGCCGACGCGGTGTCGGTCGAGATCCGCAACTCGAAGAACATCCTGTTTGCCAACTACCACGGCTACCGCGTGACGCGTTCATACAAGCCCATGCCGGCCGCGATCCTGGTTACCAATTCCAGCGACATCCGTTTTCGCAACGTGCACGTGAACGGCGAGAGCGGCTTTGCCAGCTGCGACGACGCCGGCTGCGCCACCTATCTGCGCGCCAGCAAGTTCGCCTACGAGAATGCGATCCGCGACGTGACCAACAAGCTCGATGTGCGCGAGCGCGAGTTCGCCGTGTTCGACTACAGCGGCGCGCAGCGCAAGGCGCCTGCACCGCTGGGCAAGGTCGACAAGCTCGAAAGCGGCTTCTATTCGATCGCCGGCGGCGCTGTCGATGCAGAGGGCAAGCTGTACTTCGTCGACCGTCACTGGAAACGCATCTTCAGCTGGACGAAGGATGAAGGCCTGGTCGTGGTGCGCGATGCGCCGCTCGATCCGGTCAACCTGGCGATCGACAACAGCGGCAACCTGATGGTGCTGTCGTCGTATGGCCCGCAGGCGAGCGTGTATGCGTTCGATCCGCGCAAGCCGGGCCTGGACATGACGATGATCCAGCCGACGCCAGTGGCGGCGGCCCGCAACAGTGGGCGCATCGCGGTGCCCGTCAACTTCTGGCAGAACGGCGAATTCAAGGACCAGCTCAATCCGGATACCTACGAGTTCACGACGCTCGCGGAGATGTTCGCGCGCGACGTGGCGCTCCCGAAAGCCAACCAATACGTCTCGCCCGACGGCAGCCTGGCACTGCCGGCGTACCGCGTGCTGCGCCAGGGCGCGGCGGACCACCTGGGCTGGCGCTGGGCCGACTCGCTGCAGACGCACGGTTTTGTCACGGCCCCGGTGGATGGCCGCGTGGTGTTTACCAACGGCTCGGAAAACCGCACCTTCAGCGGCGTGGTGGGTGCTGGCGGCGGGATCACTGACCTCAAGCTCGTGGCCAACCGCGGCGGTGAAGGCGCGGCAGTCGCGCCAAATGGCGACGTGTACGTGGCCAACGGCCAGGTCTTCATTTACGGCAAGGACGGCAAGCAAAAAGGGCGCATCGACGTGCCGGAGCGCCCGCTGCAACTGCTGTTTGGCGGCGCAAACAAACGCACGCTGTTCATCCTGACCCACCATGCGCTGTACGCAACGCAGATCAATTGAGGACACCACGATGAAACGCATCACCAGGGCGCTAGGCGCAGCGCTGTTGCTGGCAGCGGCAGCGGACGGCATGGCCGAGGACCAGTTCAAACTGCTGGTACTGGCCATGCCCGGCAAATACCACTACGAATACATCCCGATCGCGCGCGACAGCCTGGAGCGCATGGCCAAGCTGCACGCGTTCGAACTCACCTACACCAACAAGCCGCAGGTGTTCGAGGGCGACCTGACGCAGTACGCGGCCGTGATGTTCCTGAACACGCCGGGCGAAGAGCTGAACGCGGCGCAGCGCGCGAAGTTCGAGGCCTATATGCGCGGCGGGGGCAACGCGATCGTCGTGCACCGCGCAGCGATCACGCCGCCGAATGACTGGGTCTGGTACGAAAAAATGGTGGGGCGCTCGGTCGGCCCGCACCCGAAGCTGCAGACGGGCGTGGTGACGGTCGTCGATCAGAACTTCCCCGCCACCTTCGGCCTGCCCGCACGCTGGATCTGGAGCGACGAGTTCTACGTCACGACCAATCCGTATCAGGTAAAAATCGACACGGTGCTGAGCGTGGACGAGTCGAGCTACGACACGACGAAGATCTGGCCCGGGCAGACCGTGAAGGGCATGGGCAAGGACCACCCGATCGCCTGGCACCACCGGCACGAACAGGGGCGCGTGTTCGTCACCACGCTGGGGCACAACGGCGAGATGTACCGCGATCCGCAGTACCTGAATCATCTGCTGGGCGGGATTTACTGGAGTGCGACGGGGTTGGGCAGGGCCGGGACCGGCCATTGAATCGTTGGCAGCATTCGGGCACCGAGGTACCCTGGGTCTTTCATGGGAGTTTGCTGTTTGCCAGATACTGACGATAGCGTTCAATGTACGCGATGACCTGCTCAGCCCCTGCCTGGGTTTCGACAAGTTCAATGGGTGTCTTGCCGTTCAAGTGAGGGTTGGGTTCTTCCATCCACTTGAACGCCTTGCCCCGGCTCCCCCTCACGGGTGTTGCCAACGAAAGCACTTGCTCCAACAAATCCGGCCTTGCGTACCAGGATTCTGGCTTCATGGTTGGCTTGCGTCCGGGAATAACTCTCGGCAGCTGCGCTATCGCCAATTCTTCCAGACTAATATGTGTCCGCACCCAATGTGCAAGTTCAGCCAGCTCGCTATTCGGAACGCGCTGATGGTGCCGCGCAGGCACCACTAACCCGATTTGTACATTGGTATGAGAACGGATCAGGCTTAACGCTGGTGCAATGTGAGTGTCGTTGGTAACAATGACCGCTTGCTCGACCTCGTCATGTAGAGCTTTCTGTGTCTTGAGTTGAAAATTCCACTTCTGATCGCGCTCTTTTTCAGGGGCATTACCCTAACGGTCTGCCCAGTACTCCCCGTGATTGGTTCTCAGGCGTTGGCAAGTTTCACATTCGCTTTGAGCACAGGCCAGATATTCACACTGCACATCTTTCTTTGGCTATTGCAGTCATCTGTTCACGATTCGTAAAGGACTTATCTTAGCGGCCCCAAATAACGAGGCGATAACGTTTGGGTGGCTATCGATCCTGAATTAAAAATAATTCTTAACCGCTAACGCTCATCATAAGCTGCATAGCCGATGTCTCCGTACTCGATTAGAATACAGGCGGGTATAAATCTTTGTATGGCATAAAAAATTTTTTAGAAGGATTTTCCCTCATGACATTTTCTAAATTGCTCATTAGAGGCAAGTAATCTTCAAATATTTTCTCACTTTTGATTTTTGATTGGTTCGGCATATGTATTGTGCTTCCATCCTCGGTAAGCATCATGCTCATAACTTTTAAATTAGAAAATCCTATTTCTCCTGCCGGGGCCTTCAAAATTCTCCAGCGATTATATGATATGCTTTCAGATAGAATTGCGAAGGATGGGTAATTTCTATCATAGCGCCGCAATCGTTGAAGGGCAGGTAAGAGCTCCATATTGGTCGCGTCAATAAATCCATGTCGGAAATAGATTTTATAGAACTTAACTATTAAGCCATATGGATCGGAGCATAATAAGGAATTGTAGTTTGCCCCTTCTCCGTTAGTCCAGTTATGCAACGCGATAATTAATTTGAACGCGATGATTTGACGTGAACTCCCACGACGCATGTCTTGTGCCAAAATTTGGCCCGCGGCCGGGGTCATGAATCCCATTCCATTGGCAAGCCTTGCAACATCCATACTCGATACATTTAATGAAAATGTTGCTATTGCGCAAAACAAGCGCATTAAATTTCGAAGTGAGAGATTAGGGAAGTGAATTTTGCTGAGATAAAGTAACGTTGAGTATTCGGTGAAACGTGAATCATTCAAGTGCTCGGAAAATTCTCTCTCAATAATTCTCGTTGCGACAAATTTTTCGTCACCTTTCAAAGTCTCCGTGTCTTTTATTCTAATAAGGATTTCGTTTGCCGTAGCATGTGCCTCCAATAGCGATAACATACTGATAGGAAGCTGATGAATTTTCTCCCCATCCTTAACGTAGAGCACTGAAAGAACAGGCCCAAATTTTTCATCTACTTCTATTTTGTGCTTGAGCACAGACCCTTCCAAGTTCTCCCGCCCGCCTGCACGGAGTGCTAGGTGTGAGTCTAGTTCAGACGTATTCAAATGAAAAACAGAAAGAGCAGGCTGATAGTTTAATTTTTCTTCAATAGCCTTTAATAAAATCGCTTTTCTGTACGTATACTCCATGCCCCACACGCTAGTAGTGGTATCTATATAATGAGTTAGCTCATGCATCATTAGTGAGCGAACTCTGATTGCGTCTAGTAGGTCTTGCCCGCCTATCCCCTTTAAACTACGAAGGTGAGACTCGATCTTTAATTTTTCATCTTTTGTATATTTTTCAATCCAGATGAGCAACGAATAAAAATCGAAATAACCATCACTTTGAGTGTCACTACCGTTTTTAAAAGCATTTTTCATAAAACAATCCAATTTTCATAACTTTAAGGTTAGTCCCCCTATTTTTGGAGCTCGCTAAAAGTATAGGTTAATCGACAAGAGCAAGTTATTTTTTGGTGTGATGCCGCCGAGCTGCATGTTGGGCCGGTTGTAATTGTAGTTCCATAGCCATCGGGTGGCAATTCCTGGATGTTGGCGAGCGTTTCAAAAAGGTAATAACTCAGCTAATCATAGCGCACGGTCCTGCTGTAACACTGCAAGTACAATTTTTAATGGGTGCAACCTAGTTGAATGAAATCGATGCAGATTCCGCGCTTGGCAACCTAGGCTAACGTTACGGCGCTGAGGTATTCCAAGCCGTTGTCGCAGCGAATCGTAACTGTATGCCACGCCATTTGATAGTCCGGTGCAGCGGTCTAATGACGGTTAGGAAGGTAGCAAGAAGTCGACCTTGATTCCCAAACCTTTCCGATTGAAATCATCGATGACGAACAGGCAGATGCTCTCCGTCGGCAAGTTGGTCATGCATGAAGTCCATCGACCAGCTCTATTCGATTTCAGTCAGCACCGCCAGCGGCAGCGGCTTCTCGCGCACAAGGCGATGGCGGGCTTGATACTCAAATTCAGCTCAAGCTCACGGTAAATACGGTAGAGCCCCTCGTGGTTCCATTTAAATTTCCTTTACGTTGCGTTGGTAAAGGAAGCACAGCAAAGCCCCAGTTGCACTGATTGTTTATCAGAGGCACCAACCATTCAGCGATGAGGCTATTTCCTGCGTTCAGCTTGGTCTTGTACCGGTAGCAGGTCTGGCTGATGCCAAACGCCCAATATCCCAGGTTAATCGTGGCTAACCGCTGTGCCATGACCCATTGCGCGATCTCTCGCCGCTGAGATAGCACTACCACTTTTTGTCAGTGCCTCGGCGACGATTTCGGCCTTCATCCGCTCTTCGTCGTAGATCTTCTTCAGTCGCCGATTCTCGTCCCCCAGCCCCTTCATACATGCCATGAGCGACGCGTCCATACCGCCGTACTTGGCGCGCTATTTATAGAACTTGGCGTTGTTGATGCCGTGCTCGCAGCATAGTTTGGTAAAGAGCTACCGGCTCCGCCTTGCTTGAGGAAAAGGTGATGATCTGCTGTCGACAAAGCGGGACTTCTTCATGTAGAGCTTTCTGTGTCTTAAGTAGAAAATTGCACTTCTGATCGCGCTCTTTTTTGGGGGGGTTCCTGGGTGCGCAATGGCGATGCGAACATTTTTTCTGCTCGTACCATAATCACTCCGTAGAAATGAAAAAACCGGCTTGCGCCGGCTTTTTCCCCCGCGCTCCAGATGGTCTAGCCACACCGGTGTCGCGGATTAGTTGTTGGACCAAGTGTAGCAGACTTCATCGGCATCATCCAGGACGTGGGAATCTCGCAACAAGATGGCGCTCACCGGCGCTTGCGCAGACGCTTCCACCCCAGCACCAGCCCGGTCGACGTCAACGCGGCGCCCAGCGTGCACAGGGCAATCACGGCCACGTCCCACATCGGACGGCTGCGCAGGAACGCGAAATCCATCTGGTGCATGCCGTTGAACAGCCAGCGGTTCCAGCGCGTGTCGCGGTCGACGAAACCGGCCACGCGACCGTGCACCGCATCGATATAAAACACCGGCGCATCGGGCAGGGCAAAGCGTGTGCGCAGCACCGGGAAGGACGCCTGTCGATGATGACCGTAGTAATAGTCGTCAGCGTCGCCCAGCATCGTCGTCGTCATTGCCACACCAGGCCGGATGGCTTGCGCGCTGCGCAGCAGCAGCGCTTGCGGCAGCACGCTGGACACGGCGCCATCCTGCGCGCGCAGCAGCGTGCGCAGGATGCGGCCCAGGGCGCTCAGGTACAGCGTGCCGCCCACGCGGCGCCATTCCAGTTCGAGCGTGCCGGGATGCGCGCGCAGCAATGCGGCCGCATCGATCGCCAGGTCATCGCTGGCCAACGCCCCGCCTGCAAACGCCAGGCGATCCTGCGCGGTCGCGCCAGGGTCGGATGGAAAGCCGAACGGGCCGACCGACAGCCAGCCGCTGAACAACCAAGTGATGACGAGCACACCGCCGCTCAGGCCCAGCCAGTGGTGCCAGCCCTGCCAGCCCTTGTACGGCGACATGCGCCCGCCCGCGTAACGGCGCTGCACGCGCAGTCGCTGGACGCCCAGCACCATGCCGGTTACGGCCAGCAGCAGCGCCACGCCGGATGTCGACATCACGGCCAGGCGCCATGCTTCGTTATGCTTGCGCAGCGGCGTGACGTACACCCAATGAACGACGGCGCCGACCCAGTTCCAGGCACGCTCGCTGCGTATCGTGTCGCGCACCAGTTCGCCGGTGCGGCTCGAGACGTACACCACGCTGCCAGCGTCGTCGTCGGCCGTGACGCGCAGCAGCGGCTGGTGCACGCGCACCGCGCCGAACGTCCACTGGTCCACGTCGATGGCTTCAAACGACAGAGAACGCGCATCCGGCGCCGCGCTGCGCGCACTGCTCGATGCTACCAGCTCGTCGACCACGAGCGCTGCGCCATTGTCGGCCCACACCGATTTCCAGGTGCCGTCATGGCCAAAATGCCAGGCCGGGCGGCCCGCCACCGTATTCAGGCGCACCGCATCGGGCATGCCCTTCAATGCCGTCTCGCGCCACGCCGCATCCGCGCTCACCTGGACCCGCGTCGGATCGAGCGGCGCAAGCCAGATGCGGCGCTCCGCCTCGGTCAGCTCGGGATAGGGGACATACATCATCACGATGCCCGAGCCAAACCACAGCAGCACCAGCACGCCGATACCGATCCCCAGCCAGCGATGCCACAGGTGCAGCTGGCGCTTCATCGAAGCCATCGCACGCCCGCTCAGTAACGCCAGTGCACGGTCAGCTCGGCATGCCGCTCGTCACCCAGCAGCGACTGGGTCGGGCCATAGCTCGTGATCGCATACAGTCGGTCGGTCAGGTTGCGCAGATTGAGCTGCACCTGCACATTGCGGTTCACGGTCCAGCCGATCGACGCGTCGAGCGTCGTGTACGCCGGCAGCGTCTGCGTATTGGCGTTGCTGATGAAGCGCTCGCCCACGTAACGCAGGCCGGTGCTCGTGCGCCAACCTGCAGTGCGGTACGTCAGCCACAGGTTGGATGACAGCTTCGGTACGTCGGCAGGCCGGTTGCCGGCGCGCGAGACGCTGCTTCCTCCACTGCCCGGCTCGATCAGCGCATCGAATTCGGCCTTCGTGTACGCCAGATTGCCCTCGATCCGCCAGGCCTGCGCCAGGCGCACGCTGGCACTGACTTCCGCACCCTGCGACGTTTGCGACCCGCCCTGCCTGGAGATGGCAGCGTTGTCCGGGTCGCGCGTGATGATGTCATCCTTCTCGATGCGGTACAGCGCTGCGGTCCATTCGGCCGCGCCGCCATCCAGTATTCCCTTGATGCCCGCCTCGACCTGGCGCGCGTCGGTGAGCTTGAAGCGGCTGTTGGCCAGGTTCATCGACAGGAGGCTCGTCACCGGGTCGCTGCCGGTGCTGAACTGGCCGTACAGCGACGTGGACGGGTCCAGCTTCCAGCTCGCACCCAGGCGCACGGCGGTCGAGCGCAGCGTCGCGTTGTGGTTGCCGCTTGCAGCACGCAAGTCTTGAAAGTCAACCTTGTAGCGGTCATGGCGCGCACCGGCCGTGAGCAGCAGGCGTTCGTTCACGCGGTACGCGTCTTCCATGTAGAACGCGTGCGTCAGCGTGTCGGTCGCGAAGTTGGGCACGAAGGCAGCGGTCGTGTCGCTGAAACTGCCCGGATCGAAGCCGGTCGGCGCCACGGTCGACGCGCCGCCGTACGGCGCATTGTTCGTGTGCTGGAAGTTGATCGTCGAGACTTCCCAGCCTGCGACGATCTGGTTGGCGCCGTGCTGGTAACGCGCTTCCAGGCGGTTTGCGGTCTGCTCCTGATTGTGGCGAATGGCGATGTAGTCGCTGCGATCGACCACGTTGCGCACCGGGTCATAGGAGTACGATTCGATATTGCGCCAGTCGCGGCGCGCCTTGAAGTACGCCAGCTCGTTGCTGATGGCAAGGTTTGGGGCCGCTTGCCAGTCCAGGCGCGCGACGGCCTTGTCGTCGACATAGCGCAGCACGGCGTCGCCGGCGTTGTAGTTCTCGTCGCGCAGCGCTTTGGCCAGGGCGCCGTTCACCAGCGGCGTGCCAAAGTAGCGCACCGGTTCCTGCTCGGCGTGATCGAGTTGCGCCGACAGCGTCACGCCTGGCGCCAGCGTCGTGGTCATGCTGGTCAGGATCTTGCCGTGGCGCGCTTCGCCGCGTTCGATGAAGCCGTCGCTGCGGCCGGCATAGGCATCGACGCGGAACGCGCCCTGCTCGCCCAGCGCGCCGGTGGCGCCCACGCCGGCACGCAGCGCCTGGCCACCGCCGATGCCGCCCATCACTTCAAGCGACGCTTCACGGCGCGGCGCCTTGCGCACGGCATTGATGATGGCGCCGGTCGTGCCGCTGCCATGGACCACCGAACCGGGGCCGCGCAGCACCTCGATAGTTTCGTAACCCCATGGATCGGACGGATAGGTGGCCGTGCCGGAACCGACCAGCAGGCGCTGGCCGTTTTCCAGCAGCGCGACCGAGCTGTTGCCGTTGAAGCCGCGCGCCGAATAGCTGATGCCACTGCCTGGCGAGCTGCTGTCGGTCAGGCCGGTGGTGCGCGTTACGGCGTCCTTGACCGACAGGTCGCCGCGCGCGGCGATCGTCGCGGCGCTGAGGGTCTCGGCGCTGGCCGGCAGGTCGAGCGTGCTGATATCCAGGCGGCTGCCGGTGCTGTTGGGGCGGTCAAGCGCCAGGCCGTCGTCGCCCGCGCCGGCGTGGATGGTGACGGTGGGGACGATCTGGGCGAAGGCGCCGGTGGCGCACAGCAGGCCGATGGTGGCCGGCAGCGCGCGCAACAAGGTTGTTTTCATCATCTGCTTTATTTTTTTGCGGGGGTTGCCGTGGGCTCGATCAGCACCAGCTTGCCGGTCTTGGGATCGCGATAGACTTCGCCGACGCGGTCGTAACCGCTGCCGTCTTGCGTGACGCCGCTCGCGGGGCGCTCGATCTGGCGGCCTTTCTCGACCGGTTGCGGCGGTTTGATGGCGCCTTGCGAACCGGCGATCGCCGCGATCAGGCCGCAGGCAAAGACCAGCATCACGTCGACCAGATTGACGAGGCTCGCGCGCGGGTCTTCGTCGCTCTGGTCGAAGCGCGCGTCGAGATGGCGGTACAGGCGCAGACGGCCACGTGCCGGGGCGCTCATGCCAGTGGCTCCATCGCATCCAGCGTCTCTTCGTACCAGCGGCGGCGCAGCTTGCCGATCACCAGACCGGCGATGCCGGCAACGAGGCCCAGCACGGTCGCATCGAAAGCGACCGTCACGGCGCTGGCCAGCTTGGCGGGATCGCCTTCACCCAGCGCGGCCAGTCCAGGCCCGAGCGGAATGATGGTGGCCATCAAACCCAGCATCGGCGGGATGCGCGCCAGCAGGTCGGCGCGCTCCAGACGGTGACGGGCCAGCTTCTGCACGTGCTCGACGTTGCCGGATGCGCGCAGCCGGGCCAGCCCGTGAAAGCGCTCGCCGACGGCGATGCCCGATTCGACCAGCGCAATGGCGCAGCCGGCCAGCAGCGCCACCAGCGAAGGCGTGAGCAGCCAGCTGACGGCGTCGTGCAGCCAGGCATAGGACAAGTGATCGATCATGAGGTACTCCTTACAGGTTGAGGGATGCTACGGCCGCGCCACAGGCCAAGCGCAAACAGGGGGAAGCAGGCGGCGAGGATGACCAGGACCTGCACGATGCGCAGGCCAGGGAGCGGCGCGGGTTCGGGTGGTTGGTTGAGTTCATAGACGCGCATGGCTGGCGGGGCCGCCGGTGCGGGAGCAACAGGCGCCTGGCCCTGCTGCGCGTCGGCGCGTGGTGGCGCTTGCTGAGTCGCCGCCGCTGCCGGCGCGCCGGCCGGCACCGGAACGGCAAGTGCCGGCAGCATCTCGCCGCGCGCCTTCGCCAGCGTCACGCCAAGCTGCTGCGCGTCGCCGCGATCGAGTTGCGGCGCCAGCCAGCCCCACATCGGGTGATCGGGCGACGTGTGGCCGCTGCCCGGCAAGCCGTTGGCGGCCACCAGGCGCGCCAGCTCGCCGCCCATCGTGCGGATCGTTTCCGGGTCGGTCTTCCAGAAGCCTTTTTCGGCCGCCACCATGAACACGGCCAACATGTGCGCCTTGACGTGCGCGTTGTGGCGCTGGCCCAGAAATTCGGGCAGGCCAAGCTTGTGCGCATCGTCGAAGTAGACCGCCTTGACCTCGTCCCAGGCCCAGTTCTTCACGAGGTCCGGGCGCGTGACCTGCCAGCCCCACAGGTTCTCGATGAATTCCTGGCCCATCGTGCGTGCGCCCGAGTAGCCGTTGTCCATCAATGGGCGCAGCCACGCCGGGTTCAAAAAGCGCCCGCGCAATTCGCCCAGCAGCGCGGTGGCCAGCGGCTCGACGTCGGCCTGGCCCGGCTGTCCGTGCTGCAGGATCAGCGCGTCCGGCACGCGGCCGGTGCGCGTCTCGACGGCCAGCGACAGGCCGCCCAGATAGTCGAAGGCATCGTTGTTGTCGAGCAGGCCGTACAGATTGCTGGCGCGGCCGTGGTAGGTGCGGTGGATGCCGTCCAGCGCCACGTCGAAAGCGCGGTGCTGCGCGTCGCCGTCGGCATCCAGACCGTACGCGTGGCCCATGCGGTTGCGGTAGGCGCGGCCGATTTCCTCACGCTCGCGCCAGGCACCCGAGCGCTCGGTCAGGCGGTTCACGCCCGTGCCGTACGCACCCGGCGCATCGCCGAACACGCGCAGCGCGGCGCCCTGCCCCGCTTCGAGGGTCGATGCGCCACCGGCGACCAGCGCGCGCTGGCGCACCAGCCATTCGCGCGCGACCCGGTTGTCCTGCACGGCTTCACTGCCCCAGGCGGCGCCCTGGAGCGGCGCCAGCGCGGCTTGCAGCGCCTCGCGCAGGGCCGGGTCTTGCCGCGCCATCGTCTCGGCGGACGCCGCCAGCGCCAGCCGGCCGGCGCGGTCGATCAGGCGGATCAGGTTCGGGTACAAATCGCGGAACAGGCCAGACGTGGTCACCAGCGCATCGCGCCGCACGGCGCCCGGCACCAGGCGGACATCGGTGACAATGCCGCGCGCATTCCAGACTGGCTCGGCGCCCATCATGGCCAGTGCGAAGCCGACCATCACGCCCTCGTCGCGCACCGCGTCCGACGCCCACAGGATGATGCCTTCGCTGCCTTGCTCCCGCGTGGCGTCGCCCTTGCTGCGTGCCATCGCCTTGGCCGCCATCTTTTGCGCCAGCCCGAAACCCAGGCGCGTGGGCAGGATGTCGCCATCGACCGCGTGGAAGTTGCGACCCGTCGGCAGCGCCTCGGGTGAACGCAGCGGATCGTTGCCCTTGCCCGGCTCGATGTAACGGCCATCCAGGCCGGCCAGCAAACCCGCCATTTCGCGTCGCGGCGAGTCGCGCAGCTTGTCGGCGATGGATGGGTCGTCGATGCCGCTCTTGGTCATCGAATCGAGCATCAGGTCAAGGGACTTCTGGTCCCACGGCCGGCCAAACACGTGCAGGCCGAACGGCATGAACTTCTCCTGCAGCTTGGTCAGGTAGTGGCCGACCTCGTGCGCCAATAAATCGTCATCGGCGGCGTCGAAGCCGATGCCCCGCACTTCGAGCACGTCGGACATCGACGCTTCGAGTTCGGCGCGCAGGTTCAGCGCCACGACACGCTCGCGCATCAGTTGCGCGGCCTGCGTCTTGAGCGACTCGGACGACGCAGCTTCAAAACTCTCGACGATCTGGCGCAGCGAAAGCAGCTCGTCGTACAGCGGCGTCGTCGCCAGCGGGGGCGTCAGGTGGTCGACGATGATGGCCAGACCGCGGCGCTTGGCCTGCGTGCCTTCGCCCACGCCGTCGACGATGTACGGGTAGATGCCCGGCAGGTCGCCCGCGATCAGGCTGGGATAATCGTCGCTCGACAGGCCCACTGCTTTACCGGGCAAAAATTCGAAGGTCGAGTGGCGCCCCACGTGCACGACGGCGTCGGCCTTGAAGCGGTCGCGGATCCAGTGGTAGAAGGCCAGGTACTGGTGCGGCGGCGTGATGCTGGTATTCGCATGCAGCAGTTCTTCATCGACTTCCCAGCCGCGCGGCGGCTGCGGGCCGATGAACACATTGCCGAACGTGAGGCCCGGCACCAGCAGCTTGCCGCTGTCGACCATCACCTTGCCCGGCGCCGGGCCCCAGCCGCGCATGCCTTCGATGCCGTAGCCGATCAGGCGCCGATACAGTGGCGCGAGCGCCTTGCACGGACTGGGTTTGCTGTCGTCGAGGCAGGCGCGGTAGCCGTCTTCGAGCGCATGCAGGTCGCGCGTGGCCTGCACGCGCTGCGGATGGTCGACACCTTCGACCAGGTGCAGCAATTCCTTGATGATCGTCTCGGCCTGCTTGCGGCCCGGCGCGCGCTCGCCCTGCGCTTCGGCGACCAGCACGTCGGCATGCAGGCGGCCCAGCATGCCGTCCTTCATTTCGCCCTGCACGCGCGGTGCGAGCGTCGCGAACCAGCGCGCATAGTCGGCCGCGCTGACGCTGTTGACCATACCGCTCATCTCGCGCAGCGCGGCGCGGTCTTCCGGCAGGTTCACGCCATGCGCCATGATCATGTCGAGCAGCGCCTCGGGCGTGGCGGGCAGATCGCCGACCGTGTAGCCGGCGGCCTTGAGCGCATGCAGCATGTCGAACAGTGACGCCGGTACGTTCAGGTTATCGGCGCCGATGTTCTGGCGGCCCGGCGGGTGGTTGTAATAGACCATCGCGACGCGCTTGTCGGCATTGCGCTTGGCACGCAGCGCCAGCCAGCGGCTCACGCGCGCCGTCATGCGATCGACTTCGGCCGGCAGCAGCACCGGCGGGCGGTTCTCGATGCCGGTCAGGCGGTCGCGCTGCGACTGGCCCAGCGCCGCCACCACCATCGGCTGGCCGATGCCCTGCAGCTCGGGCAGCGCGACGCGGTACTGCACCGAATCCGGTGGCAGGCCATCGGGCGAAAGCTGCCACTGAATGGCGGTGCGGTCCGACAGGCGGATCGCCTTGAACACGGGGATATCGAGGCGTTTGAAGGCTTCGCTGACGACTTCGCGGCCTTCGGCAGCGCCGACGACGAAGTCCTGCAGCACCACCAGCGCCGCCGGCCGGGCTGGCGCGATCAGCTCGGGCAGGCGCACCAGCGCTTCGCGCGAGGCGCCACCCCAGCGCGTGAGCAGCTGCACGCAGGCCTGGCCCTGTTCTTCGATGCGGCGGCACAGCGCAGCCGGCACCATGCCATCCATGTTCGCCAGGTCGAGCACGACGACGGTCGGGCGGTCCTTCAGACCCAGTTTGGCAGCGTTGCCCCAGGCGCCGGCATCCTGCAGCTCGTTCTGGCCGACGCGCAGGCGCAGCGTCGGTTCTAGCAGCGGCGCGCCCAGCGCCGTCGATGGATGCAGCAGGTGGGCGATGAGGGCCGTGGTGTTGTCCACGCCGCCCGCTTGCCAGACGCGCCGTGCCGCGAGCCAGTGGCGGGCGGCGGGATTCGCTTCTGCCGCCTGCAGCGCGGCAGGCGCCGGCGCTTCGGCCGCCAGTTCGCGCAGCAGCTCGGGCGCGAAACCGGCCAGGCTGCCGTGCGCCGCGCGCGTCATCAGGTTCAGGCTTGCTTCGCCGTTAAACGCCAGCACCGCGGTGCCTGGCTTTGCGTGGCGCGCCAGCGCATCCTTCATGCGGCGCGCCGGATCGCCGAACAGCGACACCGCCAGCACCGTGTCGGCGCCCGCGATCCACTGGCCTACCTCGCGTTCGCTGGCGGCCATCAACTGGGCCGGCGTGCGCAATTGAATCCGGTCGCGCGGGTGGCTGGCCAGGTGGCGGTGGGCGGCTTCGATCGCGCCCGGCGCGGCGCGTTCGGTGACCACGGCGAACATGGTGGCGGCGTGGCTGTGGGCGCAGGCAAGCAGGGACGCGAGCAGAAGCACCAGCGCAGTACAGGCGCGGGCAAGCGAAGCAGTGTTCATGTGAACGTCGACCTTTCAGCTGCGCGCCAGGGCGCACATGACAACGGGCAGACGTCTTCCTTTCACGCTGGGCGCAGCAAGCCATGCGCACGCGTACGTGCGAACGCCTGCGCGAGCGCATTGGCAACACAGAAGGAACGACGAACTACCAACAGGCACGCCCACACCCCGGGACGTACGCAATGCATCGTGATTGGCCGGTCTTCTGGCTTGCCGTCATCCTTCCCGGGTCCTGCCTTCCCGTGCACGGGGCACAGTGGCGTTCGACGAGGGTCGTCAGGCATACAGCAGCGGGGGCTGCGCCGGACTGGCGTGCGATGGATTCGCACACGTCACCGGCTTCCCGTTTCACCTTCCTGCAGACGAGCAGGACGGCACCATTCACTTGAATGGGCGCGATTCTACAGCCAGGGTGCGTCACTGTCACCGCATTCTTTGGCCTCTAGCCTAGAATGGCGGTATCGTCCGGCCAGGCCGGCACCCACTCCTTCTTCGCGACCGTTCACATGATCACACGACAAGACTGCCTGGCCCTCGACGCGGCCGACCCGCTGGCTCCCCAGCGCAATGCCTTTGCGCTGCCGGACGGCGTGATTTACCTCGATGGCAATTCGCTCGGCGCCCGCCCCCGCGCGGCCCTGCAACGCGCGCAGGACGTGATCGCCGCCGAATGGGGCAATGACCTGATCCGCAGCTGGAACACGGCCGGCTGGTACGACCTGCCGCAGCGCCTGGGCACCCTGATCGCGCCGCTGATCGGCGCCGCGGCCGATGAAGTGGTGGTCACCGATTCAACCTCGGTGAACCTGTTCAAGGCGCTGGCCGCGTCGCTCAAGATGCAGGCCGACGCGCCGGCGCACGCCGCCCGCCGCATCATCCTCACCGAGCGCGACAACTTCCCGAGCGATATCTACATGGCCGAAGGCCTGATCGGCTGGCTCGAGCGCGGTTACGAGCTGCGCCTGCTCGACAGCTGGGCCGACCTGCCGGCCGCCCTCGAAGGCGACGCCGGCGCCCAGGTGGCGGTCGTGATGCTCACGCACGTGAACTACCGCACCGGGCGCATGCTCGACATGAAGACGATCACGGCGCAGATCCACGCCGCCGGTGCGCTGGCGATCTGGGACCTCGCCCATTCGGCCGGCGCGGTCGAAGTGGATCTGAATGGCGCAAATGCCGACTTCGCGGTGGGCTGCACCTACAAATTCCTCAACGGTGGACCGGGCGCGCCGGCATTCATCTGGGTGCCGCAGCGCCATCACGCGCAGTTCACGCAGCCGCTCACGGGCTGGTGGGCGCACCGCCAGCCGTTCGCGATGCAGCCGGCGTTCGCGCCGGTGGCCGGCATCAAGCGCGCGATGTGCGGCACACAGCCGGTGGTGGCGCTGGCGCTGATCGAGTGTGGCCTGGCCGTGTTCCAGGACGTGACGATGGCGGCGCTGCGCAAGAAGTCGCTGGCGCTGTCGGACCTGTTCCTGGCGCTGCTCGAACAGAAATGCGCTGCGCATCCGCTGGAGCTGATCACGCCGCGCAATCACGCGGACCGTGGCAGTCAGGTAAGCGTCACGCACCCGCATGGCTACGCGGTGATGCAGGCCCTGATCGCGCGCGGCGTGATCGGCGACTACCGCGAGCCGCAGGTGATGCGCTTCGGCTTCACGCCGCTGTACACGGGGTATGACGATGTGTGGCAGGCGGTGATGGTACTCAAGGATATCCTGGACCGCAGCGACTATCAGGTCGATGCCAAGCGCACTGCGGTGACATGAGCGATTCTCGGTCGATTCTCAAGAGAGGACATGATGCCCTGCCCTGTTACCCCTGATTCGTCCGCCGGCAATGCCGATGTGAGTGGCTGCCCTGTCGCGCAGCCCGGCTACCACGGCGCCAAGCTCGATTTCAGCAAGGACATGAGCTACGGCGACTACCTGTCGCTCGACACGATCCTCAACGCCCAACATCCGCTGTCGCCCGAGCACAACGAGCTGCTCTTCATCGTGCAGCACCAGACCAGCGAACTGTGGATGAAGCTGATGCTGCACGAGCTGCACGGTACGCGCGACAACATCGCGCGTGGCCAGTTACCGGCGGCGATGAAGATGCTGGCGCGCGTGGCCGCGATCATGAACCAGCTCGTGCATGCATGGGATGTGCTGGCGACGATGACGCCGCCCGAGTACACGGCGATCCGCCCGTATCTTGGCGCGTCGTCGGGATTCCAGTCGCACCAGTATCGCGAGATCGAATTCATTTTGGGGAACAAGAACGTCACGCATTTGCAGGTGCACCAGCACAAGCTTGATGCGCATGCGGCGCTGCAGGGCGTGCTGGATAAACCGTCGCTGTATGACGAAGCGATCATGGTGATGGCGCGCAGCGGGCTTGCAGTGGATGCGGCGCGGCTTGCCGGGCCGTGGCATCAGGCGACGCGGTCGGATCCGTCGGTGAAGGCGGCGTGGATGGTCGTGTATCGCGATACCGACCAGTACTGGCCACTGTATGAACTGGGTGAGAAGCTCGTTGATATCGAGACGGCGTTTCGCTTGTGGCGCTTCCGGCATGTGACGACGGTGCAGCGCGTGATCGGTTTTAAAACCGGCACCGGCGGCACGGACGGTGTGGGGTATCTGCGCAAGATGCTCGATGTCGTGCTGTTCCCGGAATTGTTCGAACTGCGCACCGAGTTGTAATCATCTTCATTCAAGGACCGCCTGCCATGATTTCCCATCTCGACCACCTGGTGCTGACCTGCACCGACCTCGATGCGACCAAGCATTTTTATACGGAGGTCATGGGCATGCGTCTGGAAACCTTTGGCGCGGGTCGCATCGCCTTCACATTCGGCAACCAGAAGATCAACCTGCATCAGCGCGGCGCCGAGTTCGAGCCGAAGGCGCACCTGCCGGTGCCGGGGGCGCTGGATCTGTGTTTCATTGCCTCTAGGCCGCTTGATGAGGTCATCGCGCACCTGCGCCACTGCGACTGGCCCATTGTCGAAGGGCCGGTCGAGCGGACCGGGGCGACCGGCAAGATCCGCTCGGTGTATCTGCGTGATCCGGATCTGAATCTGATCGAGATTTCAGAGATGATGAGCTGACTGCACAGTGCTTGCTGCAAGTCGTTGAGATGTCGTGTTAATTCGGTCGGACATGAATACCTCCAGGTCCGGACCAAACATATCCTTGATCTCATTAAAACTGCTTTGTATTTTTTTGAGTAGCGTATCCATGTACTGCTCTGCATCGATTCTCGACTTGAAACCAAACCGCGCATAGTCAGTAAGCATCGCCTCCCGATCGATATCACGACGACCGGTGCTCACTTGCATCACCAACAATTTTGGCGTTTCTTCTGGATTAGGCACGACATCGAACGCAGGTGCCAATCTCCATCGATTCTCTGTCGCATCAAAAATCACGGCGTGATTCCTGGGGTGGTCATCATCGTTACCTACCACGGCATTAAAGATCATCCGCCCAAACAATTCCGCCAAATCATCCTTGGGTGCGCCAATTCGCCGCAGCTCTTCAGCCAACCGCGGATAACTGGACCCTTTGCTGTCTGCGTCGGTTGTAAACGGATATTGGATCTGAAGCAGCGACGCCGCGCTCACAGCCATTATTCGCTTCTGACCATTTCGGTCAAACCGCAGAACGCGCACGACGCTGGCGCCTCCAACTAACGCATGATGCCGGGTATCGGCGAAACGCAAGCCAGCCGCCCTGCCCAATTGCTGAGTTCCGTTTTCCAGCAAGGCCAGATCGACGGTATCAGTAGAAAGGCCAGGCTTCACAAGCCAAAACGTGTCGTCATCCTGAACAGTAGCCTTGGGTCTGGCGCCTCCCAGGCTTGGCGTGGCGAACAGATGCTTCCTCAACTGTGCATTCACGGCAGGTCTGCGCTCTGAGATCGCAAGGAGCTCTTGAACAAGATCGTCGAGTTTCTGTAGCTTGGGGCTCGCCAGGTGCGCCACATTTGGCTTTGGCGTAGAACCAACTGCTAATGCACCCCATCGATCACCGTTACCAGCCAATCTGAGGTAGTCAATCGGTAAGGTGTCCTGAGGAAGGTCGTGTTTTAATCGAAGAAGCAGTTGGCCCCAAGAGTCTGGACTGGCATCCCGCAATACATCGTGTAACCCGTCATAACGATGAGCGATGTGTTCGATGGCCTCCAAAAAAGGAAGATTGACTGGGTCTATTGCCCACGTCAGGCCCAGTTCTGCGTAGGATGGTGCGTATCGATACAGCCCTGCCCGACGCTCTGAGTCACGTTGATAGCGCCCGACAACCACCCACTCGGCAGTGTCTGGGCGTTGCAAGTACACGTAAAGAGGACGCCGCACCCGGCTAGAAGTAGTCATCGTCGTCGACATCTGGTCTAGCTCTCTTGTCCCAGTGATCCATCTGCCACAACGTTATGTCGAGCTCCGGTACGGCGAAGGCCAGCACGCCCAATATATTGAGCGCAGCCAGGTACAGGGCTGCATTCACGTTTCCCTCGCCGTGCTCCATCCTCACCAGGGTGGGACGAGAAATGTCCAGGCGCGCACAAAGGTCGTGCGCTGTCATCTTCTGCAAGACGCGCTGCTTGCGGATGCATTTACCCCAAATCTTGAGGCGTTCTGCTACAAGGGTTGGTACCTCCGAAGTCGGTCGGGCGCGCTTAGCCATGTCTTCCTCTGCTCATAATTTTTACTTTACACCTACTAATGTAAAAATTGTGATCTATGTTGACACTTGTCGCCGAAGCATTGATTTTACAGTTACGTGCTCATTGCAAATTCAATGTTCATCCTGCCTCGAAGAAGGGTATGCCTACTACAAAAAAAACCCACTCCCTCAAAGAGGAAATGGGCTTTTTTTCGTTCCTCAAAACTTCTATATCAGAACGGAATGTCGTCATCCATATCCGAGAAGTTCGGTGCCGGCTTCGGCTGCGGACGTGCTGCCGGTGCCGGTGGCGCCTGGCGTGGTGCTTGCTGGCGTGGCTGCTGTGGCGCCGAGTAGTCGTCGTCCATGCCGCCACCGCCCATACCGCCACCCATGCCGCCGCCGTCGCCGCCCATGCCCTGGCGACCGCCCAGCATTTGCATGTTTTCAGCGATGACGTCGGTTGCGTAGCGCTCGATGCCGTCCTTGTCGGTGTACTTGCGGGTCTGCAGGCGGCCTTCGACGTAGACCGACGAGCCTTTTTTCAGGTATTGCGCGACGATCTCGGCCAGGCGGCCGAAGAACGAAATACGGTGCCACTCGGTCAGCTCTTTTTGCTCGCCGGTGTTGCGGTCTTTGGATTTGTACGAGGTGGCGACCGCGATGTTCGCGATGGCGTCGCCGCTCGGCATGTAGCGCACTTCTGGGTCGCGGCCGAGGTTGCCAACGATGATGACCTTGTTAACTGATGCCATTTGATTACTCCTGCTGGGTATGATCAGCCCTGACTCTGCATGGTTCTAGGCGTCAGGGAACGTGGTGGTACAGCGCACTATTATGAGGCCGGCGCCCGGATTTGCCACAACAATTTGTTGAAATCCATCAGCCGTAACGCAGTGTCATCCCGTCGATTTTGTTGTCAATCCGACCTCATCCATAGCTCAGTAGGGAAATTTATTTTGCGAATCTGAACGCTTTGTCATTGAACCATTCAGAGGGCGACCCACATACGGCGGACATGTCGTTGTCCAGGCCATCGCGCCACCCGGATGCGCTTGCCGATTCGGCAAGGCGCACATTAGAACCACTGGACAAATATACAGCCGTAACAAAAACCAGCTACACTAATGGGTTCTCCCCGATTGGCCCGCTGACCCGGTCGCTTAGCGTTCGCGGCTCCGCCACGGTGGCCCACATAAACTAATAGAAAGTCTGCCCAACTTAATGGAAGAAATTCGCATTCGTGGTGCCCGCACGCACAATCTGAAGAACATCAATCTCGACCTGCCGCGCAACAAGCTGATCGTGATCACGGGTTTGTCGGGCTCCGGCAAGTCGTCGCTCGCTTTCGACACCTTGTATGCCGAAGGCCAGCGCCGCTACGTCGAGTCGCTGTCGGCCTACGCGCGCCAGTTCCTGCAGCTGATGGAAAAGCCCGATGTCGACCTGATCGAGGGTCTGTCCCCGGCGATTTCGATCGAGCAGAAGGCCACCTCGCACAACCCGCGCTCGACCGTCGGCACCGTCACCGAAATCCACGATTACCTGCGCCTGCTGTATGCGCGCGTCGGCACGCCGTATTGCCCGCAGCACCCGCACCATCCGCTGGCCGCGCAGACCGTGTCGCAGATGGTCGACTCGGTGCTGGCCATGCCGGAAGGCACCAAGCTGATGATCCTGGCGCCGGTCGTGGCTGGCCGCAAGGGCGAGCATGGCGACCTGTTCCTGTCGATGCAGGCCCAGGGCTTCGTGCGGTTCCGTATCGCCAGCGGCGTGGCCGCGGCCAAGATCTACGAGATCGACGAGCTGCCCAAGCTGAAGAAGACCGAGAAGCACACGATCGACGTCGTGATCGACCGCATCAAGGTCAATCCGGACATCAAGCAGCGCCTGGCCGAGAGTTTCGAGACCGCACTGCGCCTGGCCGATGGCCGCGCGGTTGCGTACGAAATGGACACCGAGAACATGACGGTGTTCTCGAACAAGTTCGCCTGTAATGTCTGCGGCTACTCATTGCAAGAGCTGGAACCGCGCCTGTTCTCGTTCAATAACCCGATGGGCGCCTGCCAGGAATGTGACGGCCTGGGCCACATCGAATTCTTCGATCCGAAACGGGTCGTGGCCTTCCCGCATCTGTCGCTGGCGTCCGGCGCCGTGAAGGGCTGGGATCGCCGCAACCAGTTCTACTTCCAGATGCTGCAAAACCTGGCGTCGCACTACGACTTCGACCTCGACGTGCCGTTCGACAAGCTGCCGGCGGCATCGCAGGATGCCGTGCTGTTCGGCTCGGGCAAGACAGCGATCCCGTTCAGCTATGTCAACGAGCGCGGCCGCACGGTGATTCGTGAGCACACGTTTGAAGGCGTCGTCAATAACCTGCAGCGCCGCTATCGCGAAACCGATTCGATGGCCGTCAAGGAAGAGCTGGCGAAGTTCATCAACGAAAAGAAATGCCCGTCGTGCGAAGGCGCGCGTCTGCGCACCGAAGCTAGGTACGTGAAAATCGGCCAGGGCGCACAGCAGCGCGCGATCTATGAAGTGTCCGATAAGCCCCTTCGCGATACGCTCGAATTCTTCGAAACGCTCGAACTGACCGGCGCCAAGAAGGACATCGCCGAGCGCGTGATCAAGGAGATCATTTCGCGCCTCAAGTTCCTGAACA
Source organism: Oxalobacteraceae sp. CFBP 13730 (assembly GCA_014841835.1). Lineage (GTDB taxonomy): Bacteria > Pseudomonadota > Gammaproteobacteria > Burkholderiales > Burkholderiaceae_D > Telluria. The sequence continues at coordinate 112,865 of JACYUQ010000004.1, forward strand.
ACGTTGGCCTGGATTACCTGTCGCTCGACCGCAGCGCGGACACCTTGTCCGGCGGCGAAGCGCAGCGTATTCGCCTGGCGTCGCAGATCGGCTCGGGCCTGACGGGCGTCATGTACGTGCTCGACGAGCCGTCGATCGGCCTGCACCAGCGCGACAACGATCGCCTGATCGCGACGCTGAAACACCTGCGCGACATCGGCAACAGCGTGCTGGTGGTCGAGCACGACGAAGATGCAATCCGCACTGCCGACTACATCGTCGACATGGGGCCGGGCGCGGGCGTGCACGGCGGGCAGATCATCGCCGAAGGCACGCTCGAGCAGATCATGAAGAACGAGCATTCGGTCACGGCCCAGTACCTCGATGGCCGCCGCCGGATTGAAGTGCCGAAGAAGCGCACCAAGGCCGATCCGGCGCGCCAGCTGGTGATCACGGGTGCCAAGGGCAATAACCTGAAGGATGTGACGCTGACGCTGCCGGTGGGCTTGATGACCTGCATCTCGGGCGTCTCGGGTTCGGGCAAGTCGACCCTGATCAACGACACGCTGTATCCGGCGCTGTCGCGTCACCTGTACGGCTCGCAGACCGAGCCGGCCGAGCACACGTCGATCCACGGCCTGGAACACTTCGACAAGGTGATCTCGGTCGACCAGGCGCCGATCGGCCGCACGCCGCGCTCGAATCCGGCGACATACACGGGCCTGTTCACACCGATCCGCGACCTGTTCTCGACGGTGCCGACGGCCAAGGAACGCGGCTACAGCGCGGGCCGCTTCTCGTTCAACGTCAAGGGCGGACGCTGCGAAGCATGCCAGGGCGATGGCGTGATCAAGGTCGAGATGCACTTCCTGCCGGACGTGTACGTGCCGTGCGATGTCTGCCACGGCAAGCGCTACAACCGCGAAACGCTGGAAGTCAATTACAAGGGCAAGAACATCACCGAGGTGCTGGAACTGACCGTCGAGGATGCGCACGAGTTCTTCAAGCCGGTGCCGGTGATTGCGCGCAAGCTGCAGACGCTGCTGGACGTGGGCCTCGGCTACATCAAGCTGGGGCAGAGTGCGACGACTTTATCGGGCGGTGAAGCGCAGCGCGTCAAGCTCTCGCTCGAGCTGTCCAAGCGCGACACGGGCCGCACGCTGTATATCCTGGATGAGCCGACGACCGGCCTGCACTTTGCCGACATCGATCTGCTGCTCAAGGTGATTCACCGCCTGCGCGACCAGGGCAATACGCTGGCGATCATCGAGCACAACCTGGACGTCATCAAGACGGCGGACTGGGTGGTCGACCTGGGGCCGGAAGGCGGCGCTGGCGGCGGCGTCATTGTGGCGACGGGTACGCCGGAAGACGTGGCCAAGAACAAGGGCAGCGCCACCGGCAAGTATCTGAAGCCATTATTGAAGGCGCCTGCAAAGGCGTAATACGCTGCTTCAGGTAGCACAATAGAACAGGGGCAACGCCAGCGGCGCTGCCCCTGTTTTTTATGCGCGCAAGGCCTGCATTGCCGCGCTGATGAACGCGCTCATGCGCTCGTCGACCATCCCGGATTGCCGCAGTGCTGGCTCGTTCTGCAGGGCTTGCCGGATCTTTTGCTGGGTTGCCGGCTGGTCGCCTGCAAACGAGCGGAACAGATCGAACCACGCCAGCGCCAGCGCGCGTGCCTGCGGCGAGTCGGGCGCATGGCCTTCGTCCATCGCCGTGCGGACCTGCGCCACGAGCGGCGGCCACTCGGCATCGCGCTTGCCGAAGTTGGCGCGCATGAAGGCAAATTCATCGTCGTCGAGATAGTTCCGGTAGATCGACAACTGGTGCGCTTTCGATGCCGCCAGGATGAACGTCATCATCTGCGGCGAAATGCCGGTGCGCTCCTGCACGCTGGGTTCGTGTTCGTGCATCGCGTTCAGCTTGGCGAACAGGATCGGATTGTCACCGGTATCGCGCCGGACTTTGGTCATCCACGCCATCGACAAGGCCTGCGCCCGGGGATCTCCAGGATCGGTGCCAGCATCCATCAGCGCCTGCACCTGCGCCACGAGTGCCTGCCACTCGGGCTCGACATCATCGGCCTGGGTATAGATCGGTAATTGCGTGAGTTCTTCCTGCGAAAAATATTTGTCGTACATGGTCATGTGCTCCAGCGTTGTCAGCCAATCTGCCAGATCCGGTTTTTGTCCGTCGGCCAGCTGCCCCTGCAGTTGCGACAGGCGGCTGCGCAAGGCTTTGGCCTGCTGGATCTGCTCGGTCAGCAGGCCGATCTGGCGCGCGACGACCGTGGCCAGCGACAGGTCGGCTCTGGTGAGGGTGGTTCCGATGTCGGCCAGCACCAGCCCGAACCTGCGCAATGCCAGAATGCGGTGCAGGCGGGCGATGTCGGCTTCGTTGTACAGCCGGTAGCCGGCATCGGAACGCGCAGAAGGCGATAGCAACCCGATCGCGTCGTAATGGTGCAAGGCACGGACCGTCAAGCCAGTGCGTTTTGCCAGTTCCCCAATTTTCAGCAGCATCGTTGTCACCCTTTCTTCATGCGTGAAGAAAGGATGGAGCCTGACGCCACGTGAGGGTCAAGCCTACAATGAATCAGGGGCAGCGCCACCGGCGCTGCCCCTGTTCTTTTTTTATATTTTCACCGCCACGAAGACGGCGCCTCCCCCACCAGGCAGTTCGAGCTTAAGCTCAAGCAGCCAGTTGTTTCTCCAGCCGGTCACGCGTGGCCACCAGCTCTTGCGGCAGGTGGTAGGCCAGCTTCTCGAACAGCTCGGTATGCAGTTTCAGTTCTTCGCGCCAGGCGTCCTTGTCGATCGACGTGATCTGCGCAAATTGCTGCTCGCTGAAGTCCACGCCTTCCCAGTTCAGGTCGGTGTAATTCGGCGTGGTGCCGAACAGGTGCTCGGTGCCGCCGGTGGCGCCGGCGGTGCGGTCCAGGATCCACTTCAGGACGCGCATATTATCACCGTAACCTGGCCACACGAAGTTGCCTTGCGCATCGGTGCGGAACCAGTTGACGCAGAAGATCTTCGGCAATGCCGCCGGATCAATTGCCTCGACCTTCTTGCCCAGATCAAGCCAGTGCTGGAAGTAGTCGCTCATGTTGTAGCCGATGAATGGCAGCATCGCGAATGGATCGCGGCGCACGACGCCCATCTGGCCGGCGGCGGCAGCGGTGGTTTCGGAACCCATCGCGGCGGCCATGTAGACGCCTTCCACCCAGTCGCGCGCTTCGGTCACCAGCGGCACGGTCGTCGAACGACGGCCACCGAAGATGAACGACGAGATCGGCACGCCGGCAGGATCGTCCCAGGCGGCATCGATCACCGGATTCTGCGTTGCGGCAACCGTGAAGCGTGCGTTCGGATGCGCCGCCTTGGTGCCCGATGCCGGCGTCCAGTCCTTGCCTTGCCAGTCGATCAGGTGGGCCGGTGCTTCTTTGGTCATGCCTTCCCACCAGACGTCGCCATCGTCGGTCAGCGCGACGTTGGTGAAGATGACGTTTTCACGCAGCGAAGCCATGCAGTTCGGATTGGTCTTGTCGTTGGTGCCCGGGGCCACGCCGAAGTAGCCGGCTTCCGGGTTGATGGCGACCAGCTTGCCATCGGCGCCCGGCTTGATCCAGGCGATGTCGTCGCCGATGGTCGTGACTTTCCAGCCGTTGAATGCCTGTGGCGGGATCAGCATTGCGAAGTTGGTCTTGCCGCAGGCCGACGGGAACGCAGCGGCGATGTATTTCTTGTCGCCTTGTGGCGATTCGACGCCCAGGATCAGCATGTGTTCGGCCAGCCAGCCGGTGCCGCCCTGCTGCGCTTCTTGATAGCCCATGTTCGAGGCGATGCGCAGCGCGAAGCACTTCTTGCCCAGCAGCGCATTGCCGCCGTAGCCGGAACCGAACGACCAGATTTCGCGGGTGTCCGGATAGTGGACGATGTACTTGGTGGCATTGCATGGCCATGCGACATCGGCCTGGCCATCGACCAGCGGCATACCGACCGAGTGCACGCACGGCACGAAGTCGCCGTCCTGGCCCAGCACGTCGTACACAGCGCGGCCCATGCGCGTCATGATGCGCATATTGACGGCGACGTACGGCGAGTCGGACAGTTCGACGCCAATGTGGGCGATCGGCGAACCGAGCGGGCCCATCGAGAACGGCACGACGTACAGCGTGCGGCCGGTCATGCAACCGTCGAACAGCCCGTGCAGCGTGTTGCGCATTTCAGCCGGTTCCATCCAGTTGTTGGTCGGGCCGGCTTCTTCTTTCGTGGCCGAGCAGATGTAGGTGCGGTCTTCGACGCGCGCCACGTCCGACGGATCGGACCAGGCCAGGTAGGAATTCGGACGCTTGGCCGGGTTCAGCTTTTTCATCGTGCCAGCGGCCACCATCTCGGCGCACAGGCGGTCGTATTCGTCTTCCGAACCGTCGCACCAGTAAATGCTGTCAGGCTTGGTCAGCGCAGCAATCTCAGCCACCCAATTGATGAGTTTTTGATGTTTGATGTAAGCTGGGACGTTCAGTGCGGCGACGCCGCCCATCACGGGTTGGTTCATGGGGATACCTCCAAATGCCAATTAAGAATTCGGGTGGACCGTTACCTTGCATCGTCTTCGGCCGGGGCGCCCTGCGGTCGATCACGACGTTGGGCAAGCACTCTGCGGCGGAAGCAGGCGTCAACACTTGACGATACAGCGGGCAGGTCGGCAGCTTCGAATGAAGCTGTGCGGTGCGTCTCGTGAGCACCGTTGGATACGTGTCATTCGCTTAAGTTCTGCGCCGATTGTACACCCGCAAAACGGCGTTTCGACGGCTTTCACTACAAAAAAGTAGGAAAAATGCCCGACTAATGTAGTAGGCTATTTGGGCATTTGCCCTATCGTGTTATTTGTTTACAGGCAGATCATACAATTGTGACAACACCATTGAAAATCGCGATTCTTGATGACTATCAAGACGCTGCACGCCGTCTCGCGTGCTATCCCCTGCTCGATGGCCATGAGGTCAAGGTCTTCCAGAGCTCGACCCGCGGCCTGGGCCAGCTTGCCATCCGGCTGGCGCCGTTCGATGCGCTGGTCCTGATCCGCGAACGCACGGCGTTCTCTGCCGCCCTGCTCGCCAAGCTGCCCAACCTGAAACTGATTTCGCAAACAGGCAAGGTCAGCGGCCATATCGACGTCGCCGCCGCGACCGCGCGCGGCATCGCGATTGCTGAAGGTGTCGGCTCGCCGGTTGCACCTGCAGAATTGACCTGGGCATTGATCATGGCGGCCAGCCGCAAGATCGTGCCGTATGCCACCAATCTGAAAGAAGGACTGTGGCAGACGGCCTCGACCAATCCGGTGCTGAATGGCGTGGGCCGCGTGCTGCACGGCCGTACGCTGGGACTCTGGAGTTACGGCAAGATCGGCAAGCTGGTGGCCGGCTATGCGCGGGCGTTCGGGATGCGTGTTGTGGTGTGGGGCAGCGAAGCCAGCCGCCAGGCGGCAGTCGCCGATGGCTTTGAAGCGGCGCCATCGCGTGAGGTGCTGTTCGAGATGGCCGATGTGCTGAGCCTGCACTTGCGCCTGGCTGAATCGACCCGTGGCATCGTCACGGCAAGCGATCTGGCGCGGATGAAACCGGACGCACTGTTCGTCAACACCAGCCGCGCCGAACTGGTGGCCGATGGCGCGCTGGAAAGCGCTTTGAAGAAAGGCCACCCGGGCATGGCGGCGCTGGATGTGTTCACCAGCGAGCCGTTGGGGCCGGATGCTGAGTTGCTGCGCATCCCGACCGTGCTGGCAACGCCGCACCTGGGGTATGTCGAGCAGGACAGTTACGAGTTGTATTTCAGCGCAGCGTTCGAGAATATCGTGCAGTTCGCGCAGGGTACGCCGACCAATATTCTCAATCCGGAAGCGTTGAATAAACGCTGAGCACAAGACGCCGCACGCTCAGCGCAGTTCGGGCTCGCCTTTGATGTTGATCTTCGGCGCCGGCAGCACATGCGTGCCGGTCCAGAGCCCGGCCCAGCCCGGCGGCCAGCCGATATCCGGTCCGGCATAGGGTTTGAGGCCCGCACGCACCGGCACGATCGGCACCGGTGGCGCTTCGATCAGGCCGCCACCCGGTGGCCGCTCCATGTTCAGGCTATACATATACCCGGGCAGCAGCAGGTCGCATGCCTGCGCGAACCACGCCGTGTGATCTTCGTCGCGGCCCAGCGCCTCGGCCAGCCCTTGCGGATCGAATTTGGCCAGCGCGTGGATCAGCTCATCGGTGCTCGCGCCGGGCACATCGTTCCAGCCCATCACGGGATTGTTGTTGTACTCGGCGCCCGAGCCATACCAGCCTTCGCGCCAGGTGCGCTGCATCCAGTTGCGCGGCCCTGTGAACAGGTGCCAGCGCCAGTGCAGGCCGGATGGCTTGGGCCACGAGTACAGATACAGTTTCTGGTAACCGGCCTCGTGCAGCGCGCGCACGACGGCCATCAGGCGCGCGTGCGGCATGCGGTCGGGCGGGGCGCGCCGGAACAGGATCGGCTCGCCGTCGGCGTGCTGTACCTCGTCGTTCGACAGGTTCAGGTCTTGCGCGCGCGACTCGTTGCCGAAGCGCGCCGACACCCACCCGGTGAGCAGGTTGACATGCGTGATCACGCCATAGCCGCGATGGCGCTGGAAGATCACGGTTCCGGGGGCAACTGCTTTCATGGCAAATAGGGAAATAGACTGTAGAAAAGGAAAACGATGGGGGAAATACTCATCCGATCCGGACGATTCTAGCGCAGTCGCCTGGAGATCGCCCGTGGTTTGGCGATATCATGAGGACCTTTTTTCAGCGAGTGGATAAACCAACATGACTTTGCGACTCATCGCCACGGGCGGCACTTTCGACAAGCATTACAACGAACTCAATGGCGTGCTGGGCTTCGCCGAAAGCCATTTGCCAGCGGTCATCAAGCGCAGCCGCATGACGGTGCCGGTGGCACTGGACGTGCTGCCGCTGCTCGATTCGCTCGAGATGGGTGACGCCGACCGCGAGCGTGTGCTGGCGACGTGCCGGGCCGCATCCGAGAAGGCCATCGTGATCGTGCACGGCACCGACACGATGCGCGAGACGGCCGCCGTGCTGGGTGCGGCGGGCCTGGACCAGACCATCGTGCTGACCGGCGCCATGATCCCGTATGCCATTGCCAATTCCGACGCGCTGTTCAACCTGGGCTTTGCCTGCGGCGTCGCGCAGGTGCTGCCGGCCGGCGTGTACGTGGCGATGAACGGTCAGGTGTTCCCTTGGGATAACGTGACCAAGAACCGCAGCGCCGGCGTGTTCCAGGGATTATAAAGAGAAACGAAAAACGGCCGGACACCATGTCCAGCCGTTCGATCCGGCCGACGCCCGCTCGGGCGTCGTGTATCTGACGCCTGATTACGCCTTGGCTTCGCCGCCCAGCGCTTCGACCACATCGGCCAGCATCTTCGACAGCTCACCCGTCATCAGGACGATATCGTTGTCGAAACGTTCGTCGTCGTTGTGGGTCGCGCTTTCGCCTTCCTTGATCACGTCCAGCGGCTTGATGCCCTTGATGGCCAGCGACTCGGTCAGCACGAAGCTGACGCGGTCGTTCCAGGTCATGGCCAGGCGCGTGCACTGCTTGCCGGCGGCGATGTGGCGGCGGATGTCGTCCGGTTCCAGCGTGTGCTTCACGTAACGCACGGCGGCGCGGCTCTCGCCGGTAGCGCGCAGTTCGGTGTCCTGGTCGATCGTGAAGCCGTACGGCGCTTCATCGGCTTCGAGCCAGCCGGTCATCACGGCCACTGGCGAACGCTGCACACGGAGCGACTCCAGCGGCATCTTGTCGACGGCCTTGAGCAGCAGCTTGACGACGTCGTCGGCCTTGGCCGGGCTGGCCGCATCGACCACGAGCCAGCCGTTGACCGGGTCGATCCAGGTCCAGACATTGCTGCGCAGCGTGAAAGCGCGCGGCAGCAGTTCGTCGGCCACGCGCTCCTTCAGTTCCTTCATCGCTTTTTTGCCTGGCGGGAAGCCCTGCGCTTCTTCCATTTCGGCCGCCTTGGCCTTGGCCACCTGGTTGATGACCGATGCCGGCAGCAGTTTCTTTTCGGTGCCCAGCATGATCAGCATCTGCTTGTTCACGACATGGACCAGGCCGCCATTCGGGCGCGGCGCATCCCAGCCCTGGCGCAGCAATTCATTGCTGTTGGCAGGCACGAAGCTGCCCGGCTCGAGGGCCTTTTCCAGCTGTTCAGGGGTGTAGGCCCAAGGGGCCGGCAGGCGGTAGATCTGGAGATTCTTGAACCACATAGGCTTAATCCGATTGTTTCACTAATACAAGGGAACGACATTCTACGCTGCACAGGAGCCGCAGCGTCAAAAATGTCAGGGGGTTGTCGCGTCATCCAGAGAATCGTCGAACAGCCGTAACTGCTCGACAATCTCGGTGTCGCCCAGGCGCACGCCGACGCCCAATAATCGCACCGGCCGGCTGGCGCGTGCCCAACCGGTCTCCAGTAAACGTCCATAAGTCGGAATGTTGGGCGCATATCCCACACATTCGACGGTTGTCTGCTGGAAGTCCGAAAACTTGATCTTCACGAACAGCTTGTTGATGAATTTTTCAGCATTTGCCCGCTTGATACGGCCCAGCAAATGCTCGTGCAAGTCGGGCAGCAGCTTCAGGCAGGCGGCCAGATCCGGCACGTCCGGCGTGTAGGTTTCTTCGGTGCTGATCGACTTGCGCTCGCGCGAGGTATTCACTTCGCGGTGGTCGATCCCGCGGCTCAGGTCATACAGCCGCACGCCGAAGCTGCCCATATGCTCCTGCAGCTTGTCCAGGCTCCAGCCGCGCAGGTCGGCGCAGGTCTGGGCGCCGAGCCGGTTGAGTTTCTCGGCGGTGACCTTGCCCACGCCGTGCAGCTTCTTGACCGGCAGCGCCGCAACAAACGCGTCGACTTCTTCAGGCCGCACCAGGAACAGGCCGTCGGGCTTGTTCCAGTCGCTGGCAATCTTGGCGACGAACTTGTTCGGCCCCACGCCGGCCGAGGCCGTGATGCCCACGGTGTCGACGATGCGGCGCCGGATCTCTTGCGCGATCAGCGTGGCGCTGCCCTTGCAGTGCGGCGAATCGGTCACGTCCAGATAGGCTTCGTCGAGCGACAGCGGCTCGACGATCTCCGTGTAATCCTGGTAGATGGCCATGATCTGGCTGGACGCGATGCGGTACTTTTCCATCGCCGGCGGAATCACCACCAGCTCCGGGCACAGCTTCATCGCCTGGGCCGTGGCCATCGCCGAATGGATGCCGAAACGGCGCGCCTCGTAATTGCATGTGGCAACCACGCCGCGCTGGTCGGCGCGCCCGCCCACCGCCAGCGGCCGGCCGCGCAGCGACGGATCGTCGCGCATCTCGACCGATGCATAAAAGCAGTCGCAATCGCAGTGGATGATTTTTCGGGCTGGGGCGTTCACGCTGGCGGGGCCGCCCCATGCGATCACACACTGCCGGGGTCGATGACTGTAATTGCATACAGTATCTTCTAAAAATCTCCCCCGTGCAAATGTTGCTTATTTCTTGGCGGCCTTCTCGGTGAAGCCGTTCTTTACCTTGCTGAAGTCGGCCTTGCGGATCATCCCGTGCACGCCCTTGGTGCCGTCGACCACCTGGCTGACCTGAAAGTCACTGGCCGCGCTCAGGTACGCAAATGCAGTGGGCCGGTCCATGCCCAGCATCTCGGTCAGGAAGCGAATCGATTCGCGCGTGGCGTCCTTCATCGCTTCGTCCAAGTCGGGGTTCAGGCCGATCGTCACCCAGTGATCGGCGGTCTCGCCCAGCGGCTTGGTCAGGCTGCCCGAGCGCGATGGAATGCCAGGATCGCCCTTTTTGAGCACCGTGATGCGGAAGGTCGGGCGCATCGAATGCTCGAGCGCAGTCAACGCTACCTCGCCATCGCCCTGCGCCATGTGCGGGTCACCCGTGTAGAAATTGCCGCCCTTGACCAGCACCGGCAGATAGACGGTGGAGCCGACACCCAGCTCGTTGATGTCCATATTGCCGCCGTACAGGCCGGGCGGCACCGAGTGCACCGGCTTGGTCGTGTCCGCCGCGACGCCCATCACGCCCATGAACGGCGCGGTCGGGAACGTCACTTCGGTGCCGTTGGCGGTCTTCATCACGGCTTCCCACTTGCCGGCCTTGGTGCGCCGGATCGGGGTGAACACCGACACATTGTTGTAGGCGCTCGGGTTGGCGGCCGAGGCATCTGCTGTCGGCTTCGGCGTTTCCGGGAACTCGCCGGGCAACGCTCCCTTGCCGTGGCGATTCGAAATCACGCCATACGGCACGCGCGGCACCGCCGACAGCAGCTCGACCTTGAGCACGTCCCCCGGCTCGGCGCCGTCGATCGCCACCGGCCCGGTTACGATGTGCGGCCCGTCCTTGACAAAATCATGGGCCATCGACGAGCCCGTGATGGCGATGCCATCCTTGAGGACCATATTGGCCGGAATGCCCTTGCTGCCAAAATACGCCATCGGATTGCGGCCCTGGTCCTCGACCAGGCCTTCATGCGACAGCGTATCGAAGACAATCGTCGCGCCGGACGGGATCGACAGCACCGGTTTGGTGGCCGCGTTCGGCAAGTAGCCCCAGGTGACCGTCTCCACCGTGGAGGGCACGTAATACACCTCGTGCTTGGTACCGGGAACAACGACCCGCCCTGGCTTGTCGGCCAGCGGTTGCAGCGGGAGCTTGTCGGCGCTCTGGGCGAACACCGCCGTTGCGGGAGCAAACACGGCCAGGGCAAGGGCGGTCGCGAGCGTAATGGTGCGCAATTTCATGATGGACTCCGGTCGATGACTGCATGGCAGGGAACCCTGTATGCATGCAATCAACGTGCCATGTGAAATCGGGCAGATCACGCTGCCGCCTGGCCCCGCACGCACCGGCAAGGTGCGACCCCGCAGCTTACCGTGTCAACGATAGCGCATACCGGCCGTTGCTCGTGCCGGTGCCGCCGCTGACATAGCGTACCTGCAGATAGATGACCGCCGTGCCGGTGCCGATATAGGTCAGCCCAATGGCATCGGCCATGCCCGCCCGGTTCACGCTCCCGCCCAGTTGCCTGCCTGCGCTGTCGTACACGTACAGATCGTAGTTGGCCGTTGCCAGCACCGCGCTCAGACTGGCTTTCAATGTCTTGCCGGCTGGCAGATCGACCCGGAAGTAATCGGTATCGGTTGTCGTGCCCAGGTTGCCGGTGACGCTGGCATTGACCCGATTGGCCGTGGCGATCGTGTTGTTTGCTTCGATTTCCGCAACCCCGATGGGCGGCGCGGCGATGGGCGGCGCGGCGGTGGCCCTGCCCGCTGCGGCGGCGGTGGCCGCGGCGGCATCGACGATGCCGGCGCCGCACCCCGTGCAACTGGCCGGGAACGCGCGCGCCGTCGACTTCAGCCTTGTTGCGATCTCGTCAGGTGTCAGGTTGGTATTTGCCGCCAGCATCAGCGCGGCCACGCCTGCCACGTGCGGCGCAGCCATCGACGTGCCCTGGTAGACCGCGTAGGTATCCGCCAGCGGTCCAGTCCGGCCGCTGTTGAGCGTGGAAAGAATGCCTGAGGCGCCATCGCCGCCCGGCGCGGCCACCGTGACCTGGGCGCCGAAGTTGGAATAGCGTGCCCGCCCGCCAGTACGGCCTGTGGCGGCAACCGCGATCACGCCGGCGCAGTTGGCCGGGCTGGCGTTGCTGACGTCCACGGACGAATTGCCCGCCGCGGCCACCACGACCGCGCCGCGCGAGCGCGCCCCGTTGATGGCGTTTTGCATCGTCGCGCTACAGGCGCCGCCCCCGCCCAGCGACAGGTTCAGCACGCGCGCCTTGTTGGGATTGGCCGGCACGCCCGCAACCGTACCGCCGGACGACCAGGTGATGGCATCGGCGATGTCGGATGTGTAGCCGCCGCACTTGCCCAGCACGCGCACCGGCAGGATTTTGGCGTTGTAGGCCACGCCCGCCACGCCGGCGCCATTGTTGGTGCGCGCCGCTACCGTACCGGCCACATGTGTGCCGTGCCAGCTGGATGGCTGGTCAACGAACGGCTGGCCACCACCGCAGGCGCCGGCGGTGGTGCCGTCGCCCGGGTCGCTCGCGTCACTGTCGCGCCCATTGCCGTCATTGCCAATCGCGGCGGTGCTGATGAAGTCGTAGCCAGGCAGGATCTGTCCACTCAGATCGGCATGCGGACGGTAACCGGTGTCGATCACGGCCACCACCACGCCGGCGCCGGTGGAGATATCCCAGGCTGCCGGCAGGCGCAGCCCGCCAACGGTATCGTAGTAGTGCCACTGGTCGGTGTAGCGCGGGTCGGTCGGCGTGGCCGCATACGTCAGGACACGGTCCGGCTCGGCATACTCGATGGCGGCATCGCGCATCATCATCTCGGTTGCCAGCGAACGTACCTCGGCCAGCTTGTGCCGGCGCTCGAGCTTGAACACTTTCGCGCCGTTCGACAGCGCGTGGCTTTCCCGGACCGTCACGCCAAACTGCTGGCCGGCGCGATCGAGCCTGGCCTTGCGTTGGGTGGTGGTATCGGCCATGCGCGCCGCCAGTCCATTGCCGGCGGGCTGGGCATCACGGTACTTCACGATGACGCGGTCGGTTTCCACGATGGACTGCAGGTCTTGGGCACCCGCGCCGGTACCAGCCGCGAACGCCGGAAGAGATGCCAGCGCCAACCAGAGAGTTGCGCACCGCGTGTATCCCGCAGTTTGTGTCGAATGTCTTTGCTTCATGATTTGTCCCCGTTCAAGTTCTGCATCAGTATGTCGATGCATCCGAGTCATGGCTAACCAGCGGCATCGGTACCGCACCATAGCGGCCCAACCAGAGTAGCCTGAAGGAAATATCATGTCGCGTGGAAATTCACACCCAGTCGGCATCGTTACAACACTTACACCAGTCGTTTCCTCAATAACATTTTTTCTTTGGCACAACTTTGTAAATACAAAATATGTGACGCCTTGTTTCAGTTAATTAACAATCATGAACAGATAACCCTGATCGCAAAAAAAAACACGCGCGAACGATTCGCGCGTGTTCCGAATTCAAGAACTGCCCTGCGCCATGGCATGCCAGGACGCAGAGGTCACGGTCTTACCAGTTCAGTTTCAGCGTGTAACGGCCATTGGTTGCGCCGGTGCCGCCTCCGTAATACGTCACACGGACATACCGGACCGCTGTGCTGGTGGTGGTGTTGGCCGAGCTGACGCTGTCGGTCGCGCCGGCACCGTTCTGGCTGGTGCCCAGCTGCGCGCCGGTGCTGCTGTACACGTACAGATCGTAGTCGGCCGTCGTCGACGTTGGGGTCAGGCTGGCTGCCAGCGTCTTGCCCGCCGGCAGATCGACGCGGAAGTAATCGGTGTCGGTCGTGCTGCCCAGGTTGCCGGTGACAGTCGTGTTGCTGGCCGTGACCGGGTCTGCCGTTGCCGTCGTGTTGTTCGACTCGCTCTCGGCCAGCGTGGTGACGGGCGTGCCGCCACCGCCGCCCGTGGCCGAGGCCACGGCAGCAGCCGCATCGACGATGCCCGTGCCGCAACCCGAGCAGCTGGCCGGGAACGCGCGCGCCGTCGACTTCAGTTTCGACTCGATCTCGTCCGGCGTCAGGTTGGTGTTTACCGCCAGCATCAGCGCTGCCACGCCGGCCACGTGCGGCGTGGCCATCGACGTGCCCTGGTAGGCCGCGTAGCTGTCCGCGGCCGGTGCGCCGGTGCCGCTGTTGAGCGTCGAGAGCACGCCCGAGGCGCCATCGCCGCCAGGCGCGGCCACATCCACCAGGGTGCCGAAGTTCGAGTACGACGCCCGTCCGCCGGTGCGGCCGGTAGCCGCCACTGCGATCACGCCCGAGCAGTTGGCGGGGCTGGCGTTGCTGACGTTGACGGCGTCATTGCCGGCAGCGACGACCACCACCGCGCCGCGCGAGCGGGCGCCGTTGATGGCGTTCTGCGTGGTTGCATCGCAGGCGCCGCCGCCCCCCAGCGACAGGTTCAGCACGCGCGCCTTGTTGGCGTTGGCCGGTACGCCCGACACCGTGCCGCCCGACGACCAGGTGATCGCGTCCGCAATGTCGGACGTGTAGCCGCCGCACTTGCCCAGCACGCGCACCGGCAGGACCTTGGCGTTATAGGCCACGCCTGCGACGCCGGCGCCGTTGTTGGTGCGCGCCGCCACCGTGCCGGCCACGTGCGTGCCGTGCCAGCTCGATGCCTGGTCACGGGTTGGCTGGCCATTGCCGCAGGAGCCGGCGGTGACGGCGTCGCCCGGGTCACTGGCGTCGCTGTCGCGGCCGTCACCATCGTTGCCGATGGCGGCGGTGCTGATGAAGTCATAGCCAGCCAGTTGCTGGCCGCTCAGGTCGGCATGGGGCCGCGAGCCGGTGTCGATCACGGCCACGATCACGCCGGCGCCGGTCGAGACATCCCAGGCGGCCGGCAGGCGCAGGCCACCCGCGGTTTCGTAGTAGTGCCACTGGTCGGTATAGCGCGGGTCGGTGGGCGTGGCCATGTGCGTCATGATGCGGTCCGGCTCGGCGTATTCGATCGACGGGTCGCGCGCCATCATCTCGGCGGCCAGGGACTTCACTTCGGCAAGATTGCGCTTGCGGTCGAGCTTGAACACCTTCGCGCCGGTGGAAATCGGGTGGCTTTCCTTGACCACCATGCCGAACTGCTGGCCAGCGCGGTCGAGCTTGGCCTTGCGCTCGCTGCTGGTGCTGGCCACGCGCGCAGCGAGGCCATTCACGGCCGGTTGCGCGTCGCGGTACTTCACGATGATACGGTCAGTTTCCACGATGAACTGCGGCCCCGGGGACGCCGCATCGCCTGCGGCCGCCACGGCCGCGCCCGCGGCCAGCGCCAGTGACACTGCGGCGCACATCTTCAATACGACAGGACGAATCGAATGCGTTTGCTTCATTTTTCTTCCTTGTTCAAGGTTTTCCGTCGGGCGAAAGGGCTCGCCCGTATCGTTGTAAGTCCGGACTTTGCCGGCGCCGCATCGAGGCGGCTCAGCCAGCGTAGCGCGAAAGAAAGATTTAACGGAACGCAAACCTGCGGGAGTGAAGCGTGCATACAACGGTTACATGTCTAAATTTTTCAAAAACATGTTTTGTTCGGCGAAACATAAATTCTGCCAAATACTTGATACCTAAAATTTGTTGACGAAGGTTTATCGCATCGTTCTCAGATGCAAAAAAGGGCCGCGCAATGCGCGGCCCTTTTCGTTTGTGACATGCCAGCCTCGTGCGAGGCCGGTGAATTCTTAGAAATTACCCTTGAATTGCATGCCCCACTGACGTGGCTCGTTGGTGAAGCCGGTCAGGTTATTGAAGTCGATCGCACCGGTGATACGGCGCTGGTCGAGCACGTTGCGGCCGAAGGCTGCGACTTCATACTTGCCATTGCCGAAAATGTAGCCGACGCGCACGCCACCTTCGGTCAGTGGTGCACCGGTGAACTCGGTCGACTCGTACAGGAAGAAGTTGACCTTGCTGCGGTACGACCAGTCGGTGTAGAAGTACAGCTCGCCGTCACGGAACGGCACGCCGTAGCGGGCCGTCGCGTTGAAGGTCCAGCGCGGTGCCTGTGGCAGTGCATTGCCATCGATCACGACACGGCCGGCGCCGTTGATCGGATCGGTGATCGTGCACTGCGCGCAGCGGTTGACCGACAGGCTGCCGTCACGGATCTGCGTGTAGTTGTAGCTCGCGCCGGCGCTCATGCGCAGGGCGGTGCTGATCGCTGCTTCGAAGTCGAACTCGGCGCCGCGGCCCTTGGTCTTGTCGGCGTTGATCAGGCGGTTGACGTTCGAATTGCCACCCACCACGGTCAGCTGCTGGTCGTCGATCGTGTAGTCATAGATCGAGAACGAGCCACGTGCGCGGCGTTCGAACAGGTCAGCCTTGATGCCCAGCTCGACCGACTTGATGGTCTCGGCATCGGCCACGGTGATCGGCACCGAGGCCGACGCAGCAGCGATACTCGGGGCGCGGAAGCCCGTTGCGGCGCGGCCATAGACGTTCACGTCAGGCGTGAGCTTGTAGGTGGCCGACAGATCCCAGCTGACCTTGTTCTTGTCCGCTTCGACCGACGACGGGCCGATCTGGACGACGTTGGTCGCTTCGATGGTGCGGAACTCTTTTTCATCCTTGGTGTAGCGCAGGCCGCCGCGGATGGTCCAGTCAGGGGTCAGGTTGTACGTTGCCGAAGCGAACGCGGCCCAGGCCTTGTTCTTCTGGGTCGACACCAGACGCGAGGTGCGCGCGTAGGTGGTGCTGTCGAAGTTGTCGCTGCCGCCGGTGACGTCTTCATCGAAGAAGTAGACGCCGGTCTGCCAGTTGAACGGGCCGGTGTTCTGCGATTCGACGCGGAATTCCTGGCTGTACTGGTCCAGATTGTTGATGTAGCCGTTGGTCTCGACCTGGAACGGGATGAAGCCCGGGCCGGTTGGCGTGCCGCCGTCGATGTCGCCGCGGCTCGAGTAACCGATGATGTGCTCGTAACCGGTGATCGACGACAGCTTGTAGCCGCCCAGATCCCATTCCAGACGCAGGTTGATGCCGTTGGTTTTCAGGTCCTGGTCATTCTGGGCATTGGTGACGATCTGGTCCAGATCGGTGCCGTCGGCGAAGGTGTTGCTGCCCTTCTTGATCAGGTTGGCACGGAACAAACGTGCGCTGCCATTGGTCTGACGCTGATGGAAGCCCAGGAGGCCGGTGACACCATCTTTGCTGTACAGGAACTGCACGCGCTCTGCGTGTTCGTTGTAGCCGTCCAGCTCACCGCGCTTGGTGGTCTTGGCCGGGGTGCTGTAGTTGTCGACGTAGTCGTCGCGGTGCTGGCCAACGGCCGACACGCGCATTGCCACGTTGCTCGACAGCGGCACGTTGACGGCGCCTTCGGCATTGAACGTGTAGTGCGATGCCGCCGACACGTTGTAGTAGCCTTCGGTGCTGTTCAGGCGTGGCTTTTCGGACTCGAACTTGACGACGCCGGCCGGGGTATTACGGCCGAACAGCGTGCCTTGCGGGCCGCGCAGCACTTCGACGCTGGCCAGGTCGAAGATCGGGAAGCCCTTGAGGATCGGGTTCTCTTGCACGATGTCGTCGTACACGAGCGAGACCGGCTGCGAGGCGAAGGTGTTGAAGTCGGTATTGCCGTAGCCGCGGATGTAAAAGCGCGGGAAGGTACGGCCGTTCGACGATTCCACGTTCAGGCTCGGCACTTTGCCGGCCAGCAGGCGGATGTCATCGCCACCGGAGACCAGGACGTCCAGTTTGTCACCCTTCAGGGCCGTTACCGACACCGGCACGTCGCGGATGTTCTCGGTACGGCGCTGCGCGGTCACGGTGACCGATTGCAGTTGCAGGGACTCGGGTGCCGGTTCGGCCGGGGCCGCCGTCTGGGCTGCAGCCTGGGCGATCGGCAGCAGGACGAGGAACGCCAGCGCTGCGCCATGGGAGCAGGTGACGCGCTTGTGCATCTTGGACATCTTGGTCATGGAGTATTTTCCTGGTGATGATAAAAGAACCGGTGTCTCCGTTCTTCTTTTCCAACGCCCCCCCGCCGGGTGCGCGGGCGGTGCTACCCCGCCCTCGGCAACGCGCATCTATGGCGCCCATCTTTGCGATGTCTTGAGGTTGCCGACTTGCTAAAGGCGATATTGTCCGTGATGGTTATCAGCCGGGCAAGTAAATAACGTCATGACGCCATGATTACAACACATGCATATCGTTGGCTGCGGGCGGAGCCGGCAACCAGAAAAAATAGCGCTTTCGATATTTTTTCGAAAAACCTCTTGCGGACCCTCAAACGCACCCTCTATAATTCGGTCCTCTTCGACGCAATGACAAGCGTCAGTAGACATCAACGAGATGGGCGCTTAGCTCAGTTGGTAGAGCGGATCCCTTACACGGATTAGGTCGGGAGTTCGAGCCTCTCAGCGCCCACCAAGCATCTCGACGATGGATCGAAGGCTGATCTTAGTAAAACGGAGTGGTAGTTCAGTTGGTTAGAATACCGGCCTGTCACGCCGGGGGTCGCGGGTTCGAGCCCCGTCCGCTCCGCCAGCATCACTGAAGAAGGGTCCGATTCGTCGGGCCCTTTTTCTTTTTCTGCGTCGCTTCCCTACCCCGCGCACACTACGCCCGCTTGCGCACCAGCTCCCCGATTTCCACCCGATCCCGCCCCGCGCGCTTGGCCGCGTACAACGCATGGTCGGCGCGCGCCATCGCTCCGCCCAGATCTTCATGCGGATCGAGCACCACCACGCCGATACTCACCGTCATCCGGTAGGTCGGCCCGCTGGTGATGACCGTGGCTTCGCGGATCGCGCGGCGCAGCCGCTCGGCCGCCTGCACCGCCCCATCGAGATCGGCGCCGGGCAGCAGCAGCGCGAATTCTTCGCCGCCCAGGCGGCCGATCGTTTCGTGCTCGCGCAGAAGATGCTGCACGGTGCGGGCGAACACAACCAGTGCCTCGTCGCCGGACGCATGGCCCCAGCGGTCATTGATCTGCTTGAAGTGGTCGATGTCGATCATCAACAGGCCAAGGCCGGTACGCTGGCGCTGGGCCAGCAGGCGCGCGCCGTCGGCCTGCTCCAGGAACGCATGGCGGTTGGGCAGCCCGGTCAGGCAGTCGGTCGAGGCCAGCTTCGCCATGCGCTGATCGTCCTTCTGCTTGCACAGCAACAGAAAGCCGAAGCCGTTGACGATCATGAGCAGGTAGCCCGTCAGGTACGCCACCTGCTGGGCAATGCTGTGGTCGAGCGGGCCCTCGCCCAGCCATCCCGACACGACCCAGACGGCAACGGCCGTGGCGAACAGCGCATCGTTGACGCCGATGATCCGCTGCAGCAGCGAGGCGCTGCGCCGGCGCAGCAGCGCCCACGCCATGGCGGCGGCGAAGAACGCCACCACGGCGCCCACGAGCGCACTGAGCTGGACGTGATCGGCCCCACGCACTGCGCCGGCCAGAACGATGGCAGAAGAGAGCAGCGTGATCGGCAACAGCACCCGGCCCCAGCGCGCGAAGCCGAAGAAGACACAATAGGCGGCCATTTCCAGCGACATCGCCAGAATCCAGACGAGCCCTTCCAGGCCGACGATCAGCGGCCAGCCCAGCAACGGACTGACCCAGCCGATCAGCTGGCTCACGCCCATGCCGAGCCGCGCCCACATCCATAGGCGCAGCCCGGGACTGGGCGCCGCGCCGTGGGTGTATCCCGCCATCAGAACCGCAAAACCGACGTTGCCGATACCAAGTGCAAGAAGAAAAGTCTGTATATCAATCACTGCCTGTCCTTGAAAAGGCACTTGCGATCCGCCTCGCCTCCCAGCGCCTGCGGCAATTACAAAAAGACCATTTGTGTTGCTCTATGGAATTATGTTACACGTTTTTTAACGCAGGCGAGCGCACGCTTGACCCGGGCTATGGACATGCCGCCACACCGCCGTGCGCACGCGACGCTTTTTGATGCGTGGCAGCATACGATCGCGGATAATCAAACAGACAACAGACCGCACCACCCTGGAGCACGCCTTGATTTTTCGTTTTCTCAAACCGCCGCGCATGTCGCCGCGCCTGCATCGGCTCAAGAGCTCATCGCTGTTTGCGGCACTCACGCCGCTGGAACTCAAGATCGTCGACGGCTTGCTGCACGAGCGCCGCTATCTGAAAGACGAAATCATGTTCGACGAGGGCGAAGAAGGCCAGGCGCTGTATCTGTTGATGAGCGGCCGGGTGCGCATCAGCCGCCTGCACGAGGGCATGACGCAGGTCGTGGCCGAGCTCGAACCGGGCGGCTTCTTTGGCGACCTGGCGCTGCTCGACAACTCGCCCCGCAATGCCCAGGCGCGCGCCCTCGAGCCATGCGAAGTGGCCGTGTTCTTCCGCGCCGACTTTTTGGGCCTGATGGAAACCGACGCCGTGATCGGCTACAAAATCTCGCTGGCACTGGCGCGCCACATCGGCCTGCGTCTGCGTGAATGGATGGGCACCGGCCGGCCGCAGCTGGAAGCGCTGTGAGCACCCACCTCGACCCTGCCCACGGCCCCGAGCGGGCCGGCCCGGTCGTGTGGACCGGCATCATCGGCGGCACCTGCCTGCTGCTGCTCGTCGTCCAGAAGCTGCTGTGGCTGGCCCTGCCCTTCATCTTTGGCGCCGTCCTGTATTACATCCTGCTGGGCCCGATGCAGCGCATGGTGCGTTCAGGCTTTGGCCGCAACGCTGCCGCGCTGTGGGTCTGCACGCTGTTCTTCACGCTGACCGCGCTCGCGCTGACGGCGGCCATGGCCTGGGGCGACGGGCCCGAAGAAGATTCGTGGGAAGCGACCATCGGCCTGTACCTCGACGGCGGCGTCGCCTTCGTGCGCAACTCCATGGGTTTGCTGGAAGCGAAATTTCCGCTGCTGGCCGAGATGCGCCTGACCTCGACCGTCAACCGCGCGTTCACCACCTACACCAGCGACTTCGCGCAGAACCACCTGGGCGACATCGTTGTCGGCATCGTGACCTGGGTGCCGTCACTGTTCCTGGCGCCGTTCCTCAGCTTCTTCCTGCTGCGCGACGGTGTGCGCTTCAAGAAGTTCCTGGCGCGCGCGGTGCCGAACGCCTACTTCGAGCCGGCGCTGTACCTGCTGCACGAAGTCGACCAGACCGCGCGCCGCTACTTCGAAGGCCTGCTCAAGCTGACCGTGCTCGACACGATCGTGCTGGCGCTGGGCCTGTGGATCATCGGCGTGTCCTCGCCTCTGCTGCTGGGTTTGATCTCGGCGGTGCTGGCCTGGGTGCCGTTCGTCGGCTCGATTGCCGGCTGCGCGCTGGTGGTCATCGTCGCCTCGACCGATGCGCCGGGCAACCCGCTGATGGCCTACGGCGCGATTGGCGTGTTCGTGCTGGTACGGCTGCTGGACGACTTCATCTTCATGCCGGCCACGCTGGGGCGCAGCCTGCACATCCATCCGCTGGTGACGGTGCTGATGATCTTTGTCGGCGGCATGCTGGCGGGCGTGGTGGGATTGATGCTGGTGCTGCCGCTGCTGGGCGTAGTGATGGTGATCGGCGAGACGCTGGGCGTCCTGGTCACGCATCCGCGCCTGCGGGCGCGCCACCGCTATGCCAATTCATTGCGCACGCGCCAGGCCAGCATGGACCTGGACATCGCGCGCGAACGGCGCGGGGCGCCGACGCCGAATGCGAAATTGAAGACCAAACCGTAACGGGCAACAACGCACCATCGAAAAAAAACCGGCGCCCCAGGCGCCGGTTTTTTTGTTCCTTCGAGCGCGATTATTTGCGCACGGTCTTGGGCTTGGCCTTGATGGTCGACAGGATCGACGGCTTGACCTTCGACGGCGGCGCCATGAACGGCGTCGTGGCCGGCGTGCGGTCGGTGCGGCCGCGTGGTGCGCCGGCGCCGATCGTGCGCTTCGGTGCGCCATCGGCTGGCCGCCCTTTCGGTGCCATGCCGGGACCGCGACGCTCTTCGCGCAGCGAACCGCTGGCCATCTCGCCGCCCGGCGCCGGGATCAGGTGCCGGTCGCTGTTACCGATCAGGTCGCCACGGCCCATGCGATACAGGCCTTCGCGCAGGATCGGCCAGTTCTCGGGATCGTAATAGCGCAGGAACGCCTTGTGCAATTTGCGCGTCTTGCCGCTCTTTGCGGTCTCGACGATTTCCGAATCTTCGGTCACCTTGGCCAGCGGGTTGCGGCGCGAGTGGTACATCGTCGTGGCCATCGCCATCGGCGTCGGCGTGAACGTCTGCACCTGGTCGAGCTTGAAGTTGTTTTTCTTCAGCCACAGCGCCAGGTTCAGCATGTCTTCGTCAGTCGAGCCCGGGTGCGCCGCGATGAAGTATGGGATCAGGTACTGCTTCTTGCCGGCTTCAAGCGAGTACTTGTCGAACATGCGCTTGAACTCGTCGTACGCGCCGATGCCTGGCTTCATCATCTTCGACAGCGTGCCCGCTTCGGTGTGCTCCGGCGCGATCTTCAGCAGGCCGCCCACGTGGTGGGTGACCAGCTCTTTGACGTACTCGGGCGAGCGCACGGCCAGATCGTAGCGCAGGCCCGAGCCGATCAGGATCTTCTTGATGCCCGGGATCGCGCGCGCCTTGCGGTACAGCGAGATCAGCTTGCTGTGGTCGGTGCCCAGGTTGCTGCAGATGGTCGGGTACACGCACGACAGGCGACGGCAGCTTTCCTCGATCGTCTTTTCCTTGCACGCCAGGCGGTACATGTTGGCGGTGGGGCCACCGAGGTCGGTGATGGTGCCGGCGAAGTTCTTGGTCGTGTCGCGGATCAGTTCGATTT
Source organism: Oxalobacteraceae sp. CFBP 13730 (assembly GCA_014841835.1). Classification (GTDB taxonomy): domain Bacteria; phylum Pseudomonadota; class Gammaproteobacteria; order Burkholderiales; family Burkholderiaceae_D; genus Telluria. The sequence continues at coordinate 135,213 of JACYUQ010000004.1, forward strand.
CGCGCAGGATCGACGGCTCGGAGCGGCTCTGGATGATGCGCCCTTCGTGCTCGGTGATCGAGCAGAAGGTGCAGCCGCCGAAGCAGCCGCGCATGATGTTGACCGAGTAGCGGATCATTTCCCAGGCCGGGATGTGCGCCTTGCCGTAGCTCGGGTGCGGCGCGCGGGCGTAGGCCATGTCGTAGACATTGTCCATCTCGTCCATCGCCAGCGGCAGCGGCGGCGGGTTCAGCCAGACGTCGCGGTCGCCGTGCGCCTGCACCAGCGCACGTGCATTGCCAGGGTTGGACTCGAGGTGAAACACGCGCGACGTGTGCGCATACATCACCGGGTCGACGCTGACCGTTTCAAAGCTCGGCAGGCGCACGACGGTCTTGGCCGCTTTTTCGCGGGCCGCGGCCTGGCGCTGCTCGCGCGTCATGATCATGATCGGCTTGACCTCGGGCTCGGGCGCGGCGTTGTCGAGCGCGCAGGCTGTCGGGTCTTCCAGCGCCATCGCGTATGGGTTCGGCTGCTTGTCGATGCGGCCCGGCACGTCCACGCGGGTGGAATTGTGCACGCTCCACTCTTCGTCCGGCAGCCAGCCCAGCGGCACCAGGAACGCCGTGCCGCGCAGGTCGCGGATCGTCTTGATGTTTTCGCCGGCGGCGATGCGGCGCGTCAGGTCGACCAGCGCGCGCTCGGCATTGCCGAAGATGAGCAGGTCGGCCTTCGATTCGAACAGCACCGAGCGGCGCACTTTGTCCGACCAGTAATCGTAGTGGGCGATGCGGCGCAGCGAGGCCTCGATGCTGCCGGCGATCACCGGCACGCCCGGGAATGCTTCGCGGGCGCGCTGGCAATACACGGTCACGGCGCGGTCGGGGCGCTTGTTTGGCGCGCCTTCGGGCGTGTAGGCATCGTCGGAGCGGATCTTGCGGTCGGCCGTGTAGCGGTTGACCATCGAATCCATATTGCCGGCGGTGACGCCCCAGTACAGATTGGGTTTGCCCAGGGCGCGGAACGGCTCGACCGAGGTCCAGTCGGGCTGGCTGATGATGCCGACCCGGTACCCCTGCGCTTCGAGCAGCCGGCCGACCAGCGCCATGCCGAAGCTCGGGTGGTCGATGTAGGCGTCACCCGTGATCAGGATGATGTCGCACGAATCCCAGCCCAGTGCGTCCATTTCGGCGCGGGACATCGGGAGGAAGGGTGCGGTCGGGGCGCGGCTGGAGCGCTTGGCGACCGTCGCAAAGAGATTGGCAGGGGAGTTCATTGCCCGGCATTGTACCGGAAAACCATTTACGGAGCATGGAAGGCCCCGAAAAATGGCTTAAAATCAATGACTTGTGGCTATTAGCCTACTATTTCAGCAGCGCAGGTCAAATGCCCATGTTCGACAGGATCTGGCCCAGTTCGCGCAAGCCGTGCTCGACGCGCGGGTGGCGGGCGGCAAAACTGGCTGCCAGCTCCTGCGTGCGCGAGCCCAGGCCATAGGTATTCGCATCGAGCTCCTGCTCGGCGCGGCGGTCGAGCACTTTCTCGATATCGCCATCGAGCTGGCGCAGCAGCGTTTCCAGTTCGACATCGGTGTCACCGGTTTCCTGCAGTTCGCGGTGCAGGGCTTTCAGGCGTGCCTTCAGGTCGGCATCGTGTTCGGGTTGCATCGTGGTCTCCGTGGATTGGTCGATTTCATTGTAAGGCATGGGGGGCGTGGGGGAGAACACGGCTGTGACGGTGTGCATACGGACTTGGGCTCCCGCCTGCGCGGGAGCGACGTTGTTCAAGTTTGCCGGAAGAGCCAAGTTGCACTCTTTAGCCATCATCTCAAGCACGTCGCTCCCGCGAAGGCGGGAGCCCAAGCAGCCAGCAAAGCTGCAACGTCGTTAGTTACCCGTCAAGCCACGACGCTCCAGCAGCGGCTTGATATCCGCATCCTTGCCGCGGAAATTACGGTACATCTGCATTGCATCCAGCGTGCCGCCCCGCGACAGCAGCGTCTTGCGGAAATGGTCGCCGTTCTTGCGCGTCAGGCCGCCATTGGCCTTGAACCACTCGACCGTGTCGGCGTCGAGCTTCTCGGCCCACAGGTAACCGTAGTAACCGGCCGAGTAACCGCCCGAGAACGTGTGCGAGAAGTACGTGCTGCGATAACGCGGCGGCACCAGCGGGAAGTCAACGCCGGCCTTCTTGAGCGCCTGGGCCTCGAACGCCAGCACGTCGGTCGGGATCTGGTTCGGCGCCAGCTGGTGCCAGGCCTGGTCCAGCAGCGCCGCGGCCAGGTACTCGGTGGTGCGGAAGCCTTCGTTGAACTGCGACGACGCCTGCACCTTGTCCAGCAGCGCTTTCGGCATCGGCTCGCCGGTCTGGTAATGCTTGGCATAGTTGGCCAGCACTTCCGGCCAGGCCATCCACATCTCGTTGACCTGCGACGGGAACTCGACGTAGTCACGCGGCACGCGCGAACCCGAGAAGCGCGGGTACTGCACGTCCGAGAACATGCCGTGCAACGCATGGCCGAATTCGTGGAACATGGTGCGCACTTCGTCGTAGGTCAAGAGCGTCGGCTCGCCGGCGGCCGGCTTCGGAATGTTCAGGTTGTTGGCGATGATGGGCTTCGTGCCCAGCAGCTTGCTCTGGCTGGCCCAGGCGTTGGCCCAGGCGCCGCCACGCTTGTTCGAGCGGGCGTACGGGTCGAGCGTGAAGATCGCCAGTTGCTTGCCATCGACGTCGAATACGTCGAACACGCGCACGTCTTCGTTGTAGCCCGGCAGGTCCTTGCGCTCCTTGAACGTGATGCCGAATTCCTTGGTGGCGGCAAAGAACACGCCATCGACCAGCACGCGGTTCAGTTCGAAGTACGGGCGCAGCTGGCTGGCGTCGAACGCGTAACGCTCGGCGCGCACCTTGTCGCTGTAGAAGCTCCAGTCATGCGCGGCGGCCTTGAAGCCACCCTTCTCCGCATCGATTACCTTCTGGATGTCGGCTGCTTCCTTCTTCGCGTTGTTCACGGCAGGCGTGGCCAGTTCGGCCAGCAGGCTGTTGACGGCGTCGGTGGTCTTGGCGGTCTGCTCTTCCAGGTTGTAGGCGGCGTGGTTCGGGAAGCCCAGCAGCACGGCACGTTCGGCGCGCAGCTTGGCGATCTGCAGCACGGTGTTGCGGGTGTCGAATTCACCGCCACGGCTGCCGCGCGCCATCGATGCGGCCAGCAGTTTTTCGCGCGTGGCGCGGTTGGTCAGCACCGACAGCGATGCCTGCTGCGTCGTGTTCACGACTGGCAGGACGAACTTGCCATCCATGCCGCGCTTCTTGGCTTCGGCAGCGGCGGCGTCGATGGCCTTGTCGCTCATGCCCGCCAGTTCGGCGCGCGAACCGACCACCAGCGCCGAGGCGTTGGCTTCTTTCAGCGTGTCTTGTGCGAACTTGGTCTGCAGGGCGGCCAGCTGGCTGTTGAAGGCCTTCAGCTTTTCCTTGTCGGCGTCCGACAGCTTGGCGCCGGCGCGCTCGAAGTCATTGTTGTAGCGGTCCAGCAGATAGGCCGATTCACTGTCCAGCTTCAGGCTGGCGCGCTTGTCGTACAGCGCCTTGATGCGGGCGTACAGCTTGCCGTTCAGGCGGATCGCGTCGCTGTGCTGCGACAGCTTCGGCGCCATGTCGCGGCCCAGCGCGATCAGCGTGTCGTTCGTGTAGGAACCCGACAGCGTGCCGAACGCGCCACTCACGCGGTTCAGCATGCGGCCCGAGCGCTCCATGGCCACGATGGTGTTCTCGAACGTCGGCGCAGCCTTGTTGTTGGCGATCTTCTCGATCTCCGCCGCGTGCTGGCGCATCGCCTCAAGATAGGCCGGGGCGAAGTGCTCGTCCTTGATCTTGTCCCAGGCCGGGTAGTTGTATTGCAGGCTGCTCTCTTTGGCGAACGGGTTGCTCGCGTCGAACGGTGCAGCAGCGGTCACCGGTGCGGCAGGCGCCGGTGCGGGTGCCGCGAACGCGAAGTTGGCGACCGCGGCGCTGACGGCGGCAGCCAGGATAAGGTGGGTATGTTTCATGTTCTTTTACTCTTCACGATGAGGATAAGGTCCTGCTGGCAGCCGGCGCAGGCCGGCTGCCCCGGCATCAGTTCAGGCCACGGCGCTCGAGCAGCGGCTCGATGACCGGATCGCGGCCACGGAACGCGCGGTACATCTCGACCGCATCGACGGTGCCGCCCTTCGACAGCACCATGTTGCGGAAGCGGTCGCCGTTCTTGCGCTGCAGGCCGCCGTTTTCCTTGAACCACTCTCCGGCATCGGCGTCCAGGCGCTCGGCCCACAGATAGCTGTAGTAGCCCGCCGAATAACCGCCGCCCATCGCGTGCGAGAAGTACGTGCTGCTGTAGCGTGGCGGGACCGGTGCAAAGTCCAGGCCCGCGTCCTTCAGCGCCTGCTGCTCGAACGTCTTCACGTCGGTCGGAATGGCTTTCGAACCCAGCTGGTGCCAGCGCTGGTCGAGCACGGCGGCGGCCAGGTATTCGGTGGTGCGGTAGCCTTCATTGAACTTCTGCGACGCGCGCAGCTTGTCCAGCAGTTCCTTCGGCATCACGGCGCCGGTCTGGTAGTGCTTGGCGTAGCTGGCCATCACTTCGGGCCAGGCCATCCACATTTCGTAGACCTGCGATGGCAGTTCGACGTAGTCGCGCGGCACGCTGGTGCCCGAGAAGCGCGGGTATTTCACCTTCGAGAACCAGCCGTGGGTCGCGTGGCCGAATTCATGGAACGTCGTGCGCACTTCGTCCCAGGTCAGCAGGGTCGGCTCGCCCGCAGCTGGCTTGGTCAGGTTCAGGTTGTTGGTGATGACGGGCTTCTTGTCGAGCAGGAAGCTCTGGTCGACCAGCGAACTCATCCATGCGCCACCGCGCTTGTTCGGGCGCGCATACGGGTCGACCACGAAGATGGCCAGGTGGGCGCCGTTTTCTTCGAACACGTCATACACGCGCACATCGGCGTCGTAGGTCGGCAGGTCGGTGCGGCGCTTGAAGGTGATGCCCCACAGTTTGGTCGCAGCGAAGAACGTGCCTTTCTCCAGCACGTTGTCGAATTCGAAGTACGGCTTGAGCTGGTTGGCGTCGAACGCGTACTTGGCGGTGCGCACCTTGTCGCTGTAGATCGCCCAGTCCTGCGCGGCCAGCTGGAAGCCGCCCTTCTCCGCATCGATCACGGCCTGGATCTCGGCCGCTTCTTTCTTGGCGTTGCGCACGGCCGGCGCGGTCAGGTCACCCAGCAGCTTGTTGACCGACGTGGTGTTCTTGGCCGTCTGGTCTTCGAGCGAGTAGGCGGCGTAGTTCTCGTAGCCCAGCAGCTCGGCGCGTTCGGCGCGCAATTTCGCCAGTTGCAGCACGACGTCGCGGTTGTCGAATTCGCCGCCGCGGCTGCCGCGGATCATCGACGTGGTGAGCAGTTTTTCGCGCGTGGCGCGGTTGGTCAGCACGGCCAATGGCGCTTGCTGGGTGGTGTTGACGACCGGGATGACGAACTTGCCATCCAGGCCGCGCTTTTTCGCTTCGGCAGCAGCCGCGTCGATGGCTTTCTCGGGCAGGCCGGCCAGTTCGGCGCGGGTGTCGACGACGAAGGCCGAGGCGTTGACTTCCTTCAGCACGTTCTGGCTGAACTGGGTCTGCAGCGCGGCCAGCTTGCCGTTGTAGTCCTTGAGCTTGACCTTGTCGGCCGCGGACAGGTTGGCGCCGGCGCGCACGAAGTCCTTGTAGTAGCGCTCGAGCAGGAAGGCCGATTCGGCATCCAGGCCGAGCGTGGCGCGCTTGTCATGCAGGGTCTTGATGCGGGCAAACAGGGCCGGGTTCAGGCGGATCGCGTCGCTGTGGGCCGCAAATTTCGGCGCCAGGTCCTTGTCCAGTGCCTGCAGCGTGTCGTTGGTGTACGAACCGGTCAGCGTGTAGAACACGGCGCGCACGCGGCCCAGCAGCTGGCCCGAGCGCTCCATCGCCACGATCGTGTTGTCGAACGTCGGCGCCGCCTTGTTGTTGGCGATCTTGCCGATTTCAGCAGCCTGCTCGCGCATGCCTTCGTCAAACGCCGGCGCGAAGTGCTCGTTCTTGATCTTGTCGAAGGCCGGGTAGCCGTACTGCAAGGTGCTCGGCTTGGCGAACGGATTCGAAGCGGGCAGGGCCGCGCTGGCGGACTTGGAAAACGCGAGGGTGGCAAGGGCAACGCCGGCTGCGATCAGCAGCAGTTTTGGACGGTTCATGGAGTCTCTTGTGCGATGGGAGAAAAAGGGTACCTCAATGGCGCAGCGCGCCGCGTGCACCGCTCGTGGCGGCACATGCGGCGCGCTGGCATCAGTCGTTCGATGGCGTCACGGTCAGGCCGCGGCGTTCCAGCAGTGGGCCGATGACCGGATCGCGGCCACGGAAGTTGCGGAACAGGTCCATCGCTTCTTGCGTGCCGCCACGCGAGAGCAGCGTCTTGCGGAAATGGTCGCCATTCTTGCGCGTCAGGCCACCGCTTTCGGTGAACCACTTGACCGTCTCGGCGTCCAGGCGCTCGCTCCACAGGTAGGCGTAGTAGCCGGCCGAATAGCCGCCACCCATCGAGTGCGAGAAGTACGCGCTGCGGTAACGCGGCGGCACCGGCGCGTACGCGACGCCCGCATCGGCCAGCGCCTTCGCTTCGAAGCTCAGCACGTCGGTCGGCACCTGGTTTGGCGTGATCTGGTGCCAGCGCTGGTCGAGCAGCGCTGCCGCCAGGTAGGCGGTGGTGGTGTAGCCCTGGCCGAACTTCTTCGACGCGACGACCTTGTCCAGCAAGTCCTTCGGCATCGGCGCGCCGGTCTTGTAATGCTTGGCGTAGTTGGCCAGCACTTCAGGCCAGGTCACCCACATTTCGTTGACCTGCGACGGATACTCGACGAAGTCGCGCGGCACGTTCGTGCCCGAGAATTTCGGGTATTTCACGTCCGAGAACATGCCGTGCAGCGCGTGGCCGAATTCGTGGAACGCGGTGACCACTTCGTCGTACGTCAGCAGCGTCGGCTCGCCGTTTGGCGGCTTTGGAATGTTCAGGTGGTTGCCGATGACGGGCTTCTGACCCAGCAGGTGCGATTGCGAGACGTACTCGTTCATCCAGGCGCCGCCCTGCTTGTTGCTGCGTGCGTACGGGTCGAAGATGAAGATCGTCAGCAGCTTGCCGTCGACGTCGTACACGTCGAAGGTGCGCACGTCGGGGTCGTACGTTGGCAGGTCCTTGCGTTCCTTGAATGTGACGCCGTATTCCTTGGTCGCGGCGAAGAACACGCCATCGACCAGCACGCGGTTCAGTTCAAAGTACGGGCGCAGCTGGCTGTCGTCGAAATTGAATTTCTCGGCGCGCACCTTGTCGGCGTACAGCGGCCAGTCCCAGCTTGCCAGCTCGAATTTGCCGCCGTCCTTGTTGATCGCAGCCTGGATCTCGACGGCTTCCTTCTTCGCGTTGGTGACAGCCGGCTTGGCCAGGTCGCCCAGCAGTTTGTTGACGGCGGCCGGGTTGCGCGCGGTTTCCAGCTCTTGCGAGTAGGCCGCAAAATTCGGGTAACCCAGCAGCACGGCGCGTTCGGCGCGCAGCTTGGCCAGGCGCAGCACCTGCTTGGTCGTGTCGAATTCGCCGCCTTTGGTGCCGCGTTCGAGCGAGGCTTTCATCAGGCGCTCGCGCGTGGCGCGGTGCGTCAGGGTCGACAGGCCAGGCTGGATCGACGTGTTGACGATCGGGATCGCGAACTTGCCCTTCTGGCCGCGCTTGGTTGCTTCAGCAGCGGCGGCATTGATCTCGGCGTCCGACAGCCCGGCCAGCTCGGCGCGGGTGTTGACGATCAGGGCGGCGGCATTTGCGCCCTTGAGCACGCGCTGCTGGAAGTCCGATTGCAGCGAGGCGATCTCGCCGTTGTAGGCCTTCAGCTTGGCCTGGTTGGCCGCCGACAGATTGGCACCGGCGCGCACGAATTCCTTGTAGTAGCGCTCGAGCAGGTGCGTCGATTCGGCGTCCAGACCCAGCGACGCGCGCTTGTCGTGCAGCGCCTTGACGCGTGCGAACAGCTTCGCGTTCAGGTGGATCGCATCGGTGTGCGCCGCCAGCTTGGGCGACATTTCGCGATCGACCGCGTCGAGCGTGTCGTTGGTGTTGGCGCCGTGCAGATTGCTGAAGGTCGCGTTCACGCGCGCCAGCAACTGACCGGATTTTTCCAGCGCCACGATCGTGTTGTCGAACGTCGGCGCGGCCTTGTCGTTGGCAATCGCCTCGACTTCGCGCAGTTCTTCGCGCATGCCGGCAGCGAATGCAGGCAGGTAGTGCGCATCCTTGATCTTGTCGAACGCCGGGTATTGCAGCGGCAGGCTGCTGGGCTTGGCGAACGGATTGGAAGCGTCGAGGGCGGGTGCGGCAGGCGCTGCGATGGCGGAACACGCCAGCGCGACGCCGGCTGCCACGATGAGCAGTTGAGGACGGATCATGAGGTCTTTCGCTAACACTGAGGAAGGGCGCTGTCGCCAACGGCTCGACAGCAGTGCGCTGAAGATCATAGCAGGCTTGCATGGCGCTTGTAACAATTAAAAAGTACCGCAATGTATCAATCCGCAGCCGCTGTATTGACGGGTTTTCGTGGGTACCGTGCTAGCATCGGGGCCTCTTTGCGGCCCCTTTCCATGACCCTTTCTTCCTCTTCCTTCGACGCCATCGTGGTTGGCACCGGCCCTGGCGGGGCCAGCGTCGCGCGCGAACTGGCGCGCGCCGGCAGCCGGGTCTTGCTGCTCGAACAGGGCGGCGCCGCGCCGCTCGCCGGCACCGTCACGCAGATGGCGTCGATGGCGGCCGTGCCCGGGCGCGGCGCCTTTATCCACCGCGATGCATCGCTGCTGGTGGGTGGCACGACGCTGGGCGGCAGCTCGGCGGTCAACTTCGCCACTGCCGCTGCGCCACCGGCGGCGTACTTCGCCGCGTACGGCATCGACCTGGCCCCGAGCCTGGCCGCACTGCGCGCGGAACTGCCGCTCGCGCCCCTGCCCGATACGCTGGTCGGCCCCATGGCCACGCGCATCATGACGGCGGCGCATGCGGCCGGCATCGACTGGAAAAAACTCGACAAGATGATCCGGCCAGCGCTGTGCCGCAGCGGTTGCTGGCGCTGCACCTATGGCTGCCCGTACGGCGCCAAGTGGAGTGCCCGTGATTTCGTCGAGCAGGCGGTGGAGCTTGGCGCCGTGCTGCAAACAGGCAGCCGCGTCACGCGCGTGCTGCTGGAAGGAGGCCGGGCCAGCGGCGTCGAGGTGAAGCAGGACGGGAAGCTGCAGACGATCCACGCGCCACTGGTGATTCTGAGTGGCGGCGGGATCGGCAGCCCGCGCATCCTGCATGCCTCAGGGCTGGGGCCGCGCAATGCACCGTTCTTCAGCGATCCGGTGGTGGCCGTGATGGGCAGCGTGGCGGACATCGATGGCGGCGCCGAGGTACCGATGGCGGCCGGCTGGCATGACCCGGACGCCGGCATCGCGCTGGCCGACCTGACCTTGCCGCGCCCGATGTACCAGGCCTTCGCGACGCAAGTCGGGCGCGTGGACCGCTTGTTTGCGCACCGGCGCACCCTCAGCATCATGGTCAAGATTCGTGACGATATCAGCGGACGCGTCGGACCGCGCTGGTCCGACAAGCGCCTGAGCGATGGCGATCGCGCCCGCCTGCAGACAGGCGAACGGATGGCGCGCAAGATTCTGGAAGCAGCCGGTGCGCGGCACGTGTTCAAGAGCTGGCATTTCGCGGCGCACCCGGGCGGCAGCGTGCGCATCGGCGCCGGGGTCGATGCAAACCTTCAAACGAAGGCACCGGGTCTGTATGTATGCGATGCGTCGGTGATCCCGCAGCCATGGGGCTTGCCGCCGACACTCACGCTGCTGTGCCTGGGCAAGCGCCTGGGACAGCACCTGACGCGTCAGGCTTGATGCAAGCGCGACTCAATAGTGCGGGGGCCGTTCGTTGAGTGGCGCCTGGCCGGCGTCGCGCAGCGAGCGCAGGTGGTCGGCCAGCTTGCCGACCATCGCCTCGAGCTCGTCGATACGGCGCTCCTGGCGGTAGATGGTCTTGTTCAGCTCATCGAGCAGGTCTTCCTGCTGGGAGAGCTTGATTTCAAGATTGACGAAACGTTCTTCCTGGTCCACGGCGCACTCCGGTAAAACCGGCATTATGCCAGCAGTACAGGCTTGCCCGACGATCACGCCATGGCAGGTTCAAACCCGACACCGCCGCCGCGCCACGGTCTACTCCGGAACCGGCCTCGGTGTTGCCAGCAAGGCTTTCAAACTCGCCAATCTTGCCTTCGGACTGAGTATTTCCGACTCCATCGGCACGGCCTCGCCAACGTCCAGCGCCATTTCCTTGATGAAACGCGACGGGTCGCAATTGACCAGCTCGCCAGCGCGTTTTCTCCGCTTGCACCAGCTCACGTGCAGCGTGCGCTGGGCGCGCGTGATGCCCACGTACATCAGGCGCCGTTCTTCCTGGATGCGCGCCGAGATCGTTTCGATGGAGGCGTCCGGGTCGCCCTTGTGCGGCAGAATGCCCTCCTCCACGCCGACCAGGTACACGTGCGGATATTCCAGCCCTTTTGACGCGTGCAGCGTCGACATGCGCACCGCATCCTGCTCCTCGTCCTGGCCTTCGAGCATCGACATCAGCGCCACCATCTGCGTCAGTTCCAGCAAGTTCTTTTCTTCGCCGTCGCGGTCGCGCCCGCCACGCCCGCGGTCCTTGAGCCAGTTGGTAAATTCGAGCACGTTCTGCCACTTGGCCTGGGCCGCGCGGTCGTCGAAGCCCTCGTACAGGTAATGCTCGTAATTCATTTCCTTCATCATGTCGTCGAGCACCTCGGCCGCATGGTCGCCGGCGCCCAGTGGCCCGGGCCGCGTCGCGCGGTCTTCCAGCTCGCTGATGAAGTGACAGAAGTTGCGCACCGAGCCCAGTTGCCGCTCCGCCAGCTTGGCCTCGATGCCGCCCTTGCGCGCCGCCTCGAACAGCGAGCAATTCCACTGCTTCGAAAATTCGCCCAGTACTTCCAGCGTGGCCATGCCAACGCCGCGCTTGGGCGTCGTGATGGCGCGGATGAAGGCCGGGTCGTCGTCCTGGTTGGCGATCAGGCGCAGGTAGGCAATGATGTCCTTGATCTCGGCCTTGTCGAAGAAGCTCTGGCCGCCCGACATCGTGTACGGGATGCGCTCCTTGCGCAGCGCCTGCTCCATCACGCGCGCCTGGTGGTTGCCGCGGTACAGGATCGCGAAATCGGACCAGTTGTTCTTGCGCTGAAAGTGTTCGGACGAAATCAGCATCGCGATCTGGTCGGCTTCCTGGTCGTCGTTCTGCATGCCCATCACCTTGATCGGCTCGCCCAGGCCGTGCTCGGACCACAGCGACTTCTCGAAGATTTTCGGGTTGTTGCCAATCACGGCATTGGCCGCCTGCAGGATGCGCGTGGTGGAGCGGTAGTTCTGCTCGAGCTTGATCACGCGCAGGTCGGGGAAATCGACCTGCAGCGTTTTCAGGTTCTCGACCGAGGCGCCGCGCCAGGCGTAGATCGCCTGGTCATCGTCGCCCACGGCGGTAAACATCGGTTTCTTGCCCAGGCCCGTCACCAGGAGCTTGACCAGCTCGTACTGGCAGGTATTGGTGTCCTGGTATTCGTCCATCAACAGGTAGCGCAGGCGGCGTTGCCAGCGGTCGCGGATCGGCTCGTTGTTGCGGAACAGTTCCACCGGCAAACGGATCAGGTCATCGAAGTCGACCGCCTGGTAGGCCTGCAGCGTGGCCACATAGCTGCGGTAGACGCGCCCGGCCTGGGCCTCGTCTTCGTCGCGCGCGGCCTTGATCGCATCTTCCGGGTCGACCAGGCCGTTCTTCCACAGCGAAATCGTGTTCTGGATGCGACGGATTTCCTGTTTGTCGGTGCTCAGCGCCAGGTCGGACACGATCGTGTAGCAGTCGTCGCTGTCCATGATCGAAAACTTGTCCTTCAGCCCCACCCCGGCCGCTTCCTGGCGCAGGATGCGCACGCCCAGCGAGTGGAAGGTCGACACGGTCAGTTGCTTTGCCTGTTTCGGCTGCTTGAGCAGCTTGGCGATGCGCTCCTGCATCTCGAGCGCCGCCTTGTTGGTAAAGGTCAGCGCGGCAATGGTGCGCGGATCGTAGCCGCAGTGCTCGATCATGTAGGCGATCTTCTGCGTGATCACGCGCGTCTTGCCGGACCCGGCGCCAGCGAGCACCAGGCAAGGGCCGTCCAGATACAGCGCGGCTTCGCTCTGCGGCCCGTTAAGGCCGAACTTTGGTGCGTTTGACATGGGGAAGTTTTCGGTGGGACAGAGAGCGATTGTAACAATGTGGCGGGCGCAGCGGGCGATGGCGCGTGGCCTGCAAGGTCGGATTGCAACAAGCCACTGACAGGGTTTGCTTACCAGCATGCTCCTGCGAGTCAGCCGGGGATCGGGTACCATGCGACCTTTGCAGCGCGCGACGCCACGCGCTACGCTGCCGCCCTATTTTTCTGGAAATCTGCCCCATGAAATTCGAACATCTCGTCGAAATCAACGATCCGATGAACCCGCTTCTCGACACGCTCAGCCGCGAGCAGCTGTGGCACGGCCTGGTGCTGCGCGCCGAGCAGCCGAAACTGTTCATTCCGCACCTGGACACCTGTGAGATCCTCGAGCGCGACGCCGGCGTCATGCGCCGCCGCCTGACCTTCGGCCCGCTCGTGATCGAAGACAAGGTGACCCTGACCCCGCTGCAGGAAGTGCATTACGACGTGCCGGCCCAGGGCGACATCGCCGCCTCGACGCTGCGCATGGTCATCGAAGCGCCCACCAGCGCCATGCTGCTGGTGCGCTTCTGCTACGACGACGGCATGGGCGAACACGTCGACCAGGCCAATGCGATGTACGACGAATTCAAGAAGTCGGCCTACGAAGAAGCCGACATCGACACCGTGCGCATCCTGCGCCAGCTGGCCGGCCAGGGCAAGCTGGCCACCACCCTGCTCAACTGATCAGGCGGCGCGGTCTACAGACCCGGCTGGGTCTCGGCCGCGAGGGTGGTGCTCTCGCCCTGCGACAGGTTGGTCGCCAGGTCGCGCAGCGCCGTGCGCACGCCCTCCTCGATCACCGGATGATAGAACGGCATCTCCAGCATCTGATCGACCGTGAGGCGCATCTGGCACGCCCATGACAGCAGGTGCGCCAGATGTTCGGCGCGCGGCGCGATCATCTCGGCGCCCAGGAACATGCGCGAGCCGTATTCGGCATACACCCGCAGCATCCCCTTGTTCTGCAACATGACGCGGCTGCGGCCCTGATTCTCGAACGACACACTGCCCACGGCGAACTTGCGTTGCCCGCCTGCGCACAACTCCCGATAACTCTTGCCCAACGTGGCGATATTCGGCTCGGTGAAGGCCACCGCGATCGGCGTGCGGCGCAGACCCGGGCGCACGTCGGGGTAGCGGCCCGCATTGTCGCCGGCGATCTTGCCGTGGTCGGCCGCGTCGTGCAGCAACGGGCGCTCGTCGTTGGCGTCGCCCGCGATAAAGATATGGCTGGTACCGCACTGCATGGTGCGCGCATCAAAAGTCGGGATGCCGTCGTCGCCCCGCTCCAGGCCGGTCAGCTCCAGGCCCAGGTCATGCACGTTCGGCGTGCGCCCGGCCGCCATCAGCACGTACTGGAAGCGTTCGCTGCTTTCCTTGCCCAGCGCGTCGCGCACGCGCAAGACCACCTCGTCGCCCTCCTGCTCTGCCCCCATGATCTGACTCTGGAACGCGATGTCGACTTCTTCGCCCAGCACGTGCGCTGCGCAGCGCAGCACTTCGGGGTCGCTGATGTTGGCGATGGAGCCGCCGCGCGCGTAGAAACGCACGCGCACGCCGAGACGGCTCAGGGCCTGACCCAGTTCCAGGCCAATCACGCCGGTGCCGATCACGGCCACCGACGCCGGCAGGTCGTTCCAGTAGAACACGTCGTCGCTGGTGACGATGCCGGGACCGACGTTCTCGAGCTGCGGCAGGCGCAGCGGCGTCGAACCGGTGGCGATGACGACGCGCCCGGCGTGGATTTCGGTATGGTCGTCGACCTGCAGCGTGCACGGGCCGGTAAACCGCGCATGGCCCTGCAGGCGGTCCTGGACGGGAATGGCTTCCACCGCCTCGAGCACGAAACCGACGAAGCGGTCGCGTTCACGCTGGACGCGTGCCATCACGGCCGGGCCATCGATCCGCACCTCGCCGGCATGCACGCCGAACGGGCCCGACGCGTGCAGCGTGTGCGCCGCTTCGGCGGCGGCGATCAGCAGCTTGCTCGGCATGCAGCCGACCCGGGCGCAGGTGGTGCCATAGTGCGCGCCCTCGATGACCACGGTGCGCGCGCCCTGCGCCTTGGCCGCGCGATAGGCCGTCATGCCGGCGGTGCCGGTGCCGATGACGGCGACATCCACGTTCAGTTGTTTCATGGTGCTCTTTCACTGTTGACAGGCAAAACGATACGCTATTTCACGCGTCATGGTGGCGATTCGGGCGGGACGCCGCGCCAGCGCGCCAAAGAATCAAAACCAATAGGCATAAAACCATGTCGACCACTTTTACAGATTCCGAACACCAATTTATATTGCTTTAATTTTTCCTAACGGAATCAACAGGATGGATGAGTTCTTCACTGCGGCACGGTATTTGCATACACCCCGGGCTCAACCCAACCCAGGAGATGTCATGTCACTCGCTACGCTGAACAAATTGCTTGTTAGCCTGTCGCTGTTCGCTTGCTCATCCGTGTTTGCCGCACCGCTGGTCGTCAACGTGGCGGGCATTACCAGTTTTGGGGAATACGGCGACGCCAGCAACACGGTGCTGACCTATAACGTCGGCGCCAATTCGATCATCACCAACGTCTCCTTTTCGGCCAACGTGACCGCCTTCTCGCCGAGCTGGTTATCCGAGCTGACCCTCGCGTTCGAAAACGCCGACCAGACCGATGGCGTGTACTTCAATCCCGGTTTCGCGGCTGATAACCCGGGCACCGCAACGTACAACGGTTTCGCCGACCTGGTCGACCTGGACCTGAGTTTCGCTGTCGGCGCCGACGGCATCCTGCGCCTGGAATTCTTTGAAGGGTTCGATGATTTCGACGGCCCGGACGGCATCTGGAACTTCGGCACCATCACGTTTGGCGTGCAAACGGTCGGCGGTGAAGTGCCACCGGGTGAAGTGCCTGAACCGGCTACCGGCCTGCTGCTGGGCGCCGGCCTGGGCATGATGGGCTATGCCAGCCGTCGGCGTCAGACGGCGCGCAAGGCTGCCGGCGCAGTTTAAATATCGAGCGGGTCGACTTCGAGCGACCACTTCACGCGGGCCTTCATGGCTCGCAGCGCTTCCATCCACGCGCGCAGGAACGCCTGCAAGGCCGGGCGCGAGCTGGACTCCACCAGCAGCTGGGCGCGGTCCATATTGTGCACCCGCGTCATCGTCATCGGGATCGGGTCATTGATCAGGATCCCGTCGTGCGCCAGGCAGTCGCGCGCGCTTTCCAAGAACGCAATCGCAATCGGCAGCTCGCGTGCCTCGGCCCGCAGCAAGGCCTGGTACATGTACGGCGGCAGGCCCGCTTCGCGCCGTTCATCGAGCAACTGGCCGGCAAAGCGCTCGTAATCGTGGCGCATCACCGCGCCGTACAGCGGGTGCTGCACGTAGCGCGTCTGCACCAGCACCTCGGACGGCGCGCCAGCACGCCCCGCGCGTCCCGCCACCTGCATCAGCTGCGCGAACAGGCGCTCGCTGGCGCGGTAGTCCTGCGAGAACAGCGCCGTATCCGGGTTCAGAATGCCCACCAGCGTGAGCTTCTTGAAATCGTGGCCCTTGGCGACCATCTGGGTGCCGATCAGGATATCCACCTCGCCCCGGTGCACGCTGTCAAACGCCGCCTGCGCACTGCCCTTCAGGCGCGTGGAGTCGGCATCGATGCGCAGGATGCGCGCCTCGGGGAACATCGCCCGCAAGCCTTCTTCGACGCGCTGCGTGCCCCGGCCCAGCGGCTGGATGTCAACGTTGCCGCAGGTCGGGCACGAGCGCGGGATGCGCAGTTCCAGGCTGCAGTGGTGGCAGCGCAGCCGGTTCTCGGGCTTGTGCAGCACCATGAAGGCGGTGCAGCGCGTGCAGTCGCTGATCCAGCCGCAGGCATCGCAGGAGATCACCGGGGCATAGCCGCGCCGGTTCAGGAACAGCAGCGATTGCTCGCCGCGTTCCAGGCGCAGGCGCAGCGCGGCGACCATCTCGGCGGTCAGGCCGTCGCGGCCGCGGTCGCGCTCCATGTCGATCAGGCGCACGCGCGGCAGCACCGCGTCCTGCACGGCGCGCTCGCGCAGGTCGAGCCTTGTATAGCGTCCCGAGCGGGCGTGGTGCCACGACTCGAGCGATGGCGTGGCCGAGCCCAGCACGATCGGAATGCCCAGCTGGTGCGCGCGCCAGACGGCCAGGTCGCGCGCCGAATAGCGCAAGCCTTCCTGCTGCTTGTACGACGGGTCGTGTTCTTCGTCGATCACGATCAGCTGCAGGTGCGGCAGCGACGCCAGCAGCGACAGCCGCGTGCCCAGCACGATGCGCGCCTGCCCCAGGTGCGCCGCCAGCCAGTGCAGCATGCGCTCGCCCTCGGACAGGCTGCTGTGCAGCGTGGCGAGCATCATGCCAGGGAAGCGCGCCCGGATATTGCCTTCGAGCTGCGGCGTGAGGTTGATCTCGGGGACCATGATCAGGATCTGCGCCTGCGGGTCGCGCGCCAGGACCTGGGCGCAGGCTTGCAGATAGACCTCGGTCTTGCCGCTGCCGGTGACGCCCCATAACAGGAACGGTTTGAAACCGATGGCGCCGCCGATGGCGTCGGCCGCTTCTTGCTGGGCCGTGTTCAGCACCGGCATGCCCACCGCAGTAGCGTCCTGCCCGGCGTCGAGCTTGGCCAGTTTTTTCAGCGCGCGCCCCAGCGCCACCGTTTTGGGCACCCGCAGGTTCTTTGGCAAGCCGGGCAAGGCGACTTCGCCGAGCGGGCGCTGGTAGTACTCGGCGGCGAACCGCGCCAGCGCGAGCCAGCGCCCGGACAACGGCGCCAGCTCGCCCCGCACGGCCAGGGCATCCTTGAGCTTTTCGGGCGGCACGTCGCTGGTGGACTTGACCGCGACGATCAGGGCCATCACCTCGCGCCGCGCAAACGACACCAGCGCCAGCTGCCCAGGCAGCGGTTCATCACCCGGCTGGCAGGGCCAGCGGTAGTCGAAACTGCTGTTGAGCGGCGTATCGATCACGACTTCGAGGAAGCAGTGCGGTTCGACCGGTGCATGCGTGCTGGTTGACAATCTGGGTCCTGTGCAAATCTGTGGAGAACTTTGTGAATAGCGGGGGACTTGACCCCATCAAAGGTTTACGTTAGATCAAGTCAAAGACGAAAATTCTCAAATTCAAGACAATTTTAGTCTTCATAATCAACGACTTGCAAAATCAGCCAAAAACCTGTTAACAACCTCGACCACATTTCGCGCCTTGTGCATAACTCTGCAATTTTCCGTGGAAAACTCGCTGCGATGCGTCATAAAGTTAAGGCAACACGTGAAGTTTCACGCTAAGTCTCGGTAAACCAAGCACTTTTCCCCATCGTTGCAAGGCCTGTTGATAACTTTGTGAACAAGGCGCCAAATCAGGCTGAATTCCGCTGGACAAGGTTTAGCGAAAAGACAGCCAGAGCACATAATCCAGACAGAAAGCCCTTATGAATCATCGACTTGCGCGTAAACACGAAAAATCGAGATGTCCACAGGAACGTTTATCGGATTTACAGAAGTTGTGAACAAGTGAGGAAGTCGGCTTGCGATCGCGCTCTTGCGAGTGCGCAGCAAGCCGGGGACCGGATTAGGCGGCGCGCTGCTTGCGGCTGAAGCTGTGCACCGCCTCGACCATCGCGGTGACCGATTCCGGGGGGGTGAATTGCGAGATGCCATGGCCCAGATTGAACACGTGGCCGTGGCCATTCGATGGCGTGCCATAGGCCGTCAGCGAGCGCTCGACTTCGGCCGCGATCTGCTCCGGCGCGGCAAACAGGATCGCCGGGTCGAGGTTGCCCTGCAGCGCCACACGGTCGCCGACCAGTGCGCGGGCCGTGCCCAGATTCACGGTCCAGTCCAGCCCCAGCGCATCGGCGCCGATATCGGCCATCTGGTCGAGCCAGATGCCGCCACCCTTGGTGAACACGACGGCCGGGATGCGCACGCCATCCTTTTCACGCTGCAGGCCGGCCAGGATCTGCTGCATGTAGTGCAGCGAGAAGGTCTGGTAGGCGCCATCGGCCAGCGCCCCGCCCCACGAATCGAAAATCATCACGGCCTGCGCGCCGGCGTCGATCTGCGCGTTCAGGTACGCGGTGACGGCCTTGGCATTGATGTCGAGGATGCGGTGCATCAGGTCCGGCCGGCTGTACAGCATCTTCTTGACGGTGTGGAACTCGCGCGAACCGGCGCCTTCGACCATGTAGCAGGCCAGCGTCCACGGGCTGCCCGAGAAACCGATCAGCGGCACGCGGCCATTGATGGCGCCGCGGATCTGCGTGACAGCCTTGAACACGTAGTCGAGCGAAGCCATGTCGGGCACTTCCAGCGCATGGACCTGCTCTTCAGTGCGCAGCGGACGCTCGAACTTCGGCCCCTCGCCATCGGCGAAATACAGGCCCAGGCCCATTGCGTCAGGCACGGTCAGGATGTCCGAGAACAGGATCGACGCGTCCAGCGGGAAGCGGTCGAGCGGCTGCAGCGTGACTTCGGTGGCGTAATCGGGATTTTTTGCCAGGCCCAGGAACGAGCCGGCACGCGCGCGGGTGGCGCGGTATTCCGGCAGATAGCGGCCCGCCTGGCGCATCAGCCATACCGGGGTGTAGTCGGTCGGCTGGCGCAGCAGCGCACGCAGGAAGGTGTCGTTCTGGAGCGGGGCAAATTGTGGCATGGGAGGCATCGGTTTGATAGGCAGACGCCTATTATCGCATTCTTGGGGGCGCACTATAATGCTCGTCCACCCTTCGAAAAAGCCCCTCTATGACCGTTGCCACCAGCAAACAAGCCACGCCATGCGGCGCCTGGACTTCCCCGATCACTGCTGCTGTCGTTGCTGCTGGCGCCGTGCCACTGGCGCAGCCGATGCCCGACGGCGCCGCCATCGGCTGGCTCGAGGGGCGCACCAGCGAAGGTGGGCGCATGACGCTGATGGTGCACGACGCAGACGGCACGCGCGAGCTGACGCCGGCGCCGTTCAATGTGCGCAGCCGCGTGCATGAATACGGTGGCGGTGCGTATCTGCTGAGCGGCGGTGGCGCCTGGTTCTCGCACCATGCGGACAACCGCCTGTACCGGGTCGAGAACGATGGCCAGCCGGTCGCCGTCACAGCCGCCGACACCGGCCACCGCTTTGCCGACTTCGTGCTCGACGCCGGGCGACGCCGCTTGGTGGCGGTGCGCGAAGACCATTCACTGGGCGCGACCTACCCCGTCAACACGCTGTGCGCGGTGGGCTTTGATGGCGCCGAGACCGTGCTGGTCGAGGGCAGCGACTTCTACGCCGCGCCGCGCCTGTCGCCCGATGGCCGCCAGCTCGCCTGGCTGTGCTGGGAGCTGCCGCACATGCCGTGGGAAGGCACCGCATTGTGGCTGGGCGACGTGGCCGCCGACGGCGCGATCGTCAACCGGCGCCTGATCGCCGGCGGGGCGGATGAAGCGATCTGCCAGCCCGAATGGTCACCTGGCGGCGTGCTGCACTTCGTGTCCGATCGCAGCGGCTGGTGGAATCTGTACCGTTACGCCGCTGACACTGTCGACGCCCTGTGCGAGCGCGCGGCCGAATTCGGCGTCCCGCAGTGGAACTTCGGCGGTTCGCAGTACGCTTTCCGTTCCGAAGAACAGATCGTGTGCGCGTATATCGAGATGGGCGTGAGCCACCTGGGCATCGTCTCCACCCACGACGGCAGCCTGACGCCGCTGGAAACGCCCTATGAAGACATCCGCGACGTGAAGGTCAGCGGCGACATCGTCACGCTGCTGGGCGGCGCGCCAACCATCGCGCCCGAACTGGCGCGCATCGACCTGGCCGGCGCGCCGCTCGAGGTGCTGGCGCACTCGATTCCGCAACTGCCGGCCACGTCGTATCTGGCCGTGCCGCTGGCGATCAGCTATCCAAGCGCCAACGGCCGCACCGCGTACGCCTTTTACTATGCGCCGGCCAATCCGGATTACGCGCCGCTGCCGGACGAGCTGCCACCGCTGATCGTGATCGGCCACGGCGGCCCGACCAGCATGGCGACCAGCACGCTCAAGCTCTCCACCCAATACTGGACCAGCCGCGGTTTCGCGGTGCTGGACGTGAACTACGGCGGCAGCACAGGCTTCGGGCGCGATTACCGCAATCTGCTCCAGCACCAGTGGGGCGTGGTCGATGTCGAGGATTGCGTGGCCGGTGCACGCCACCTGGCGGCCATCGGCGCGGTCGACCCGGAACGCCTGCTGATTCGCGGCAGCAGCGCCGGCGGTCTGACGGTGCTGTCGGCGCTGGCCTTCCACGACGTGTTCAAGGCCGGCGCGAGCTACTACGGCGTATCCGACCTGGCGGGGCTGGATGCGGATTCGCACAAGTTCGAGTCGCGCTACAACGCTTACCTGACCGCGCCGCCCGAGCGCGCCCAGGCCGTGTACCGCGAACGCTCGCCGATCCACCACAGCGACAAGTTGCGCAGCCCGATGATCTTCTTCCAGGGCCTGGACGACAAGGTCGTGCCGCCGCAGCAGTCCGAAAGCATGGTCGATGCCCTGCGCGCGCAGAATCTGCCGGTGGCCTACCTGACGCTCGAAGGCGAAGGCCACGGCTTCCGCAAGGCCGACAGCGTGGTGCGCACGCTCGAAGCCGAGCTGTATTTCTACCTGCGCGTGTTCGGCATTGCCGTGCCGGCCGACCTGCCCGCGATCGAGATCGAGAATCTCGACGCATGAAGGGTGGCCCACTGCTTGGAGACGTGCGGGCGCAGCTGGCGGCCTGCAGCGCCGAAGAACACGCGATCCTGACGCTGCTGGCGATCGCCGGCGAGCCGATGGGCCGCCAGCG
This sequence comes from Oxalobacteraceae sp. CFBP 13730, assembly GCA_014841835.1. GTDB lineage: Bacteria > Pseudomonadota > Gammaproteobacteria > Burkholderiales > Burkholderiaceae_D > Telluria. The sequence continues at coordinate 156,348 of JACYUQ010000004.1, forward strand.
CATCCTCGAGCACATGCGGGCGCTGAATGCCCCGTTGCCGGCCGCGCAGTGGGCCGATGAACTGGCGCGCCTGAAGGCCGAAGGCCTGCTGGTTGACGCCAACGAACGCGGGCTGGCGCTGGCCCCGGTGGCCAGCTGGCCCGTGCTCGACTTCGCCCTCGACAGCGGCCTGTTCGACGTCGTCGCGGGCGCGTATGGCGCAGTATCGACCGTGCGCCGCGACTGGCAGGGCCACCTGATGCTGCGCAGTTACCGCCAGGGCCTGGCCCTGCTGCGCATCGCGCTGCTGACGCGACAGGACATCGACGTCGTCACGCCGCTGCTCGACGCCTGCCTGGCCTGCCATGAAGCGAGCTACCTGCATCCGCTGGTCGACGTCTGCGCGCGCCCGTTCACGCCGGCGCTGATCGAGCGCATCCACCCGCGCCTGCGCGAGACCGTGCTGCACGTGCTGGTCGTGCATGTGCGCAGCGAGCCGGCGCTGGCCCCGGCGGTGCGCGCCTGCGCCGAGGGCTACATCACGCGCAGCAGCCCGGAAAGCCTGCTGCGCCGCGCGCTCGGCGAACATTACATCCTGTGCGGGCGTCTGGACGATGCGCTTGACCTGGTCGCCGAGATGACCGATTCACCGGGCCTGTTCCTGCGCAGCGTCGTGCAACTGCTGCGCGATGATGCCGACGGCGGCCTGGCGGGCGTCGAAGCAGCACTGAAGCAGCTGCGGCGCGAGACCGGCAAGCGCAAGGCCACCTTCAGCGGCCATTGCGCGCACATCGCGGTGGCTGCCCTGCTGCGCAGTACCGAACCGGCGCACCGCAAGCTGGCCGATGCCTGGCTCGAAATCGAAACGCGCGCCGTGCAGCGGCCCGACAATGCAGTCTGGTTCCAGCTCGGCATGCTGCACGAAATCCGGCGCGGCACCGTCGACGCCGGGCTGTTTGCCACCCGCAGCTGGGAACTGTCGCTGGAACCGACCGTGTTCCGCGCGCTGATCCACTACTGGCTGGCGCTGCCCGCCTTGAACAGCCAGCGGGCGCGCCTGGAAGACATGCTGGCGCAATCCGAGCTGGCCGGGTTCGACCTGTGGTCGGCGCAGCTGGCCGGCGTGCTGGCGCAGATGGGCCAGGCGGGTTATCTGATCCACGAGGCGCGCGCGGGCGAACTGCGCCAGCGCCACCGCTTGCCCGACATGGCGCTCTGGTTCACGCGCGAAGAGCCGTGGGAGCGCCAGCTCAATGCGCTGATCAACCTGCAACCCGCCCTCACGGTGGAGCAGGTCAAGGAGTCGCGCTTGGTCTGGCTGATCCGCCACGACCCGCACCTGGGCGTGCAGGAGATCGAGCCGCGCGAACAGAAGCGCGATGCGCAAGGCGCGTGGAGCCGCGGCCGCGCGCTGGGCCTGAAACGCCTGGCCGAAGAAGGCGCGCAGCTCGAGTTCCTCACCGCGCAGGACCTGCAGGCGATCAATGCGATTGCCGGACGCCGTTACTACGCCGGCAGCGGCATCCGCTTCGAGCTCGAAGTACACAAGGCGCTGGCCGCGCTGGTCGGCCATCCGCTGCTGTTCTGGATGGCCTCCCCCGGCACACGCGTCGAACTGCTGCCGGGCGAGCCGGAACTGCTGGTGAAAAAACAGGGCGACAAAGTGTCGATCGCGCTGCACCCGCCGATCGACAACGAGGACGGCGACGTGGTCATCACGCTCGAGACGCCCACGCGCCTGCGCCTGGTGCGCATCAACGACGAACACCGCCGCATCGCCGCCATCGTCGGCGCCGGGCTGGAGGTGCCGCTGTCGGCCGAGCGGCGCGTGCTGCGCGCCATCGGCGCGGTGGCCTCCAGCGTCACCGTGCAGTCGGACATCGGCGCGAGCAGCGCCGACATCGAGACCGTGCCGGCCGACGCGCGCATGCACATTCACCTGCGGCCCTACCAGCAAGGCCTGCGCATGCAGTTGCTGGTGCGCCCGTTGCCCGGCGGCGCCTACTACGGCCCCGGCGAAGGCGCAGCCAACGTGATCGCCGATGTCGACGGCATCCGCACCGAAGCGCAGCGCGACATGAATGCCGAGCGCGAGGCCGAACGTCAGCTCGTCGGCGCCTGCCTCATGCTGGAACAGGCAGAGCAGGAACACGGCGAATGGCTGCTCGGGCAACCGATGCTGGCGCTCGAACTGGTGGAAGAACTCAGGACACTGGACCCGGCTTCGATCGTCGTGGCCTGGCCCGAAGGTGAATCGTTCCGCGTCACGAAAAAGGCGACCTCCAAATCGGTGCGGGTCCAGATCCGGCGCGAGCGCGACTGGTTTGCTGCCAGCGGCGACATCGTGATCGACGAAGGCCGCGTGATGAGCCTGCGCACGCTGCTGGAAAAGCTGCGCGAGAGCGGCAGCCGGTTTGTCGCGCTGGGCGAGAACGATTACCTGGCGCTGTCCGACGAACTGCACCGGCGCCTGATGGAACTGGGCGCGTATGGCGAACTGCATGGTGACGGCATCCGCACCCACGCGCTGGCCAGCTTCGCGCTGGGCGAACTGGCGGGCGAGGCCGGCAGCGTCGACGGGGACAAGGCCTGGCAGGCGCACCTGGTGCGCATGGCCGACAGCGCCGCCTTCACGCCCACGCTGCCGTCGACCTTGCAGGCCGAGTTGCGCGACTATCAGCTGGAAGGTTTCGAGTGGCTGGCGCGGCTGGCCCACTGGGGCGTGGGCGCCTGTCTGGCCGACGATATGGGTCTGGGCAAGACGCTGCAGGCGCTGGCGCTGCTGCTCACGCGCGCCAAGGACGGCCCGGCGCTGGTGGTCGCGCCGACGACCGTGTGCCTGAACTGGATCGACGAAGCGGCGCGTTTTGCGCCGACGCTGAACCTGAAACTGTTCGGGCCGGGCGAGCGCGCCGCAACCGTGGACGATGCCGGGCCATTCGACGTCGTCATCGTCAGCTACGGCCTGCTGCAGCAGGAGGCGGCGCGCTTCAAGGGCCGCCGCTGGCACAGCATCGTGCTGGACGAAGCGCAGGCGATCAAGAACATGCACACCAAGCGCTCGCAGGCCGTGATGGCGCTGCAGGGCGACTTTAGAATGGCGGCCACCGGCACGCCGCTGGAAAACCACCTGGGCGAATTGTGGAACCTGTTCCGCTTCATCAATCCGGGTTTGCTGGGCAGTGCCGAGCAGTTCCAGCTGCGCTTTGCCGGCCCCATTGAAAAAGCCCAGTCCGAGAAGGTGAAGGACCGGCGGGCCGAAGTCGCCGCCCGCGCGCGCCTGCGGCGCCTGACCGCGCCGTTCATCCTGCGCCGCACGAAGGCGCAGGTGCTGGCCGAACTGCCACCGCGCACCGAGATCGTGATACCGGTCGAACTGAGCGCCGAAGAGAGCGCACTGTACGAATCGCTGCGCCGTCAGGCGCTCGACAAGCTGGCTGCGCTCGAAGCGCCCGAAGGCCAGAAATCGATCGAGATCCTGGCCGAGATGATGCGGCTGCGCCGCGCCTGCTGCAATCCCGAGCTGGTCGCGCCCGGCGCCGGCATCATCAGCAGCAAGCTGGCTGCATTCGCGCGCCTCACGGCCGACCTGATCGAAAACCGCCACAAGGTGCTGGTGTTCAGCCAGTTCGTCGACCACCTGAGCCTGATCCGCCAGCACCTCGACGCACAGGGCGTGCGCTACCAGTACCTCGACGGGTCCACGCCGATGCAGGAACGCAAGAAGCGGGTCGACACGTTCCAGGCGGGCGATGGCGACATGTTCCTGATCAGCCTGAAGGCGGGCGGCGTGGGCATCAACCTGACGGCGGCCGACTACGTGATCCACATGGACCCGTGGTGGAACCCGGCGGTGGAAGACCAGGCCTCGGACCGCGCGCACCGGATGGGGCAGCAGCGCCCGGTGACGATCTACCGGCTGGTCGCGCGCGGCACGATCGAAGAAGGCATCGTCGACCTGCACCGCCACAAGCGCGACCTGGCCGACAGCCTGCTGGAAGGCACCGAGATGGCCGCGCGCATGTCGCCAAAGGATATGCTCGACATGCTGCGCACGGGACTGGGCAGATAGCGCTGCCTTGATAGAACAGTAATATTGCACTTTGTCCCGTTCGTGTCGGAATGTTTCATCCGTCCGCAAACGGCGGGTTTGGTGCTAACCTGCACGCGATTCGCGCCGTTGCGGATCACGAATTCACACTTGTTACAGGGCCGAATACGATGATAAAAACGAAAATCGCGCTGGCAGCCTTGCTGGCCTGCTTCGCACTGGCGCCGGCCAGCGCCGCCACCAAGCCAGCCAAGAGCAAGGCGAAGTCGACGAAGGTCGTCAAGAAGTCGACCAAGGCCAAGAAGGCCGTCGTCGGCGCCGCCGCCATTGGTGCGACCGCCGCTGCCGCCAGCACGAGTGCCAGCACCAGCGACAGCGCCGCGCCAGCACGGGCCAGCGAAGGTCGCCTGGATCGCCGCATGTCCACACTGAGCATGCAATACCTGACCGCGCTATGGCGCGTCGATCCGGAAGGCGGCGTCTATGTCGGCAAGTTCGACCAGGCCGCAAACCTGACGCTGCCCGACCCTGCCACCCGCGCCAAGCAGCTGGCCTTTGCCAACGAGTGGCTGGAAAAATTCGGCAAGCTCGATCAGAAGCAGCTCTCGCCGCGCTACCGCACCGATCTGGTCCTCTTGCTCAACAAGCTGGAAAAGGACCGCTGGGCGTTGACCACCTGGCGCGAGTTCGAGTGGAACCCGTCGGCCTATAACATCGCCGCGCCGCTCGACCTGATCCTCAATACCGATTACGCGGCCAAGCCGCAGCGCCTGCGCACGATCCTCAAGCGCCTGACCGACGTGCCGGCCTATTACGCGGCCGCGCAGGCGTCGATCAAGACGCCGACGCGCGAGCACACCCAGCTGGCGATCAGCCAGGCGCCGGGCACGCTGGCAGTGCTGGCCGACCTGGGCAAGGCGGCGCAGGAATCGATCCTGACCACGCAGGAAAAGACCATCTTCGCGCAGCGCATCGCCAACGCCGGCACGGCGGTGCTGGGCTACGTCGACTTCTTGAGCGACATGGAAAAGCGCCAGGCCGCCAATGGCCAGGCCCGGCCGTTCCGCATCGGCAAGGCGCTGTACGAGCAGAAGTTCGCGCTCGACATCCAGTCGTCCAGCAGCGCCGAGCAGACCTATCGCAAGGCCCTGGCCACGCGCGAAGAGCTGCTCACGCACATGGACAAGATCTCGGACGAACTCTGGCCGCGCTACATGGCCGGCGTGACCAAGCCAGCCGAGCGCTTCCAGAAGATCGGCATGATGATCGACAAGCTGTCCGCCCGTCACGTCAAGCGCCAGGACTTCTTCACCGAAATCCGGCGCCAGATCCCGCTGCTGCAGGACTGGGTCATCAAGCATGACCTGCTGACGCTCGACCCGAGCAAACCCCTCGAAGTGCGCGAGACGCCGATGTACCAGCGCGGCGTGGCCGGTGCAAGCATCGATGCACCTGGTCCGTACCGCTCGAAGGACAAGACGTACTACAACGTCACGCCGATGGACAGCCTGACGGATGCCCAGGCCGAGAGCAGCCTGCGCGAGTACAACGAGTGGATCCTGCAGATCCTGAACATCCACGAAGCGATTCCGGGCCACTATGCGCAGCTGGTGCACGCGAACCGTTCGCCGTCGCTGATCAAGTCCCTGTTCGGCAATGGCGCGATGGTCGAAGGCTGGGCGGTCTACGGCGAGCGCATGATGCTCGAATCGGGTTATGGCGACAACGCGCCCGAGATGTGGCTGATGTACTCGAAGTGGAATTTGCGCAGTGTGACCAACACGATCCTCGACTACAGCGTGCACGTGAATGGCATGAACCAGGCGCAGGCGATCCACCTGCTGACGCGCCAGGCCTTCCAGACGCGTCAGGAAGCCGATGAGAAATGGCGCCGCGCGACGCTGACATCGGTCCAGCTGACCAGCTACTACAGCGGCTACGAGCAGATCATGGAACTGCGCGAGCGTCGCAAGGCGCAACTGGGCGAGCGTTTCAACCTGAAGGCGTTCCACGATCAGTTCTTGAGCTACGGCAATGCGCCGGTCAAGATGATTTCAGAACTGATGCAGTAAAAGTACGAAGGGGGCGGCACCTCAAGGTGCCGCCCCCCGGATCGGAACGGGCGTTTGTTACGCCGTTTCTTCGGGTGCGCGCGTGGCGCGGGCGAACATCGGTGCCACCATCAGGCCCAGCTCATAGAGCAGGCACATCGGGATGGCCAGCGCCAACTGGCTGACCACGTCCGGCGGCGTCACGATCGCCGAGATGACGAACGCGCCGACGATCACGTACGAGCGCACTTCGCGCAGCTTCTCGATCGGCACGATGCCCATGCGCACCAGGATCACGACGACCACCGGCACTTCGAACGAGGCGCCGAACGCCAGGCACATCGACATCACGAAATCGAGGTAGTTTTCAATATCCGGCGTGACGGCAATCGAAGTCGGCGCAAACGCGCTGATGAAGTGGAACACGCGCCCGAACACGAAGAAATAACAGAACGCCACGCCGCCGATAAACAGCAGCGACGACGAAATCACCAGCGGCATCACCAGGCGCTTTTCGTGGGCATACAGGCCCGGCGCGATGAAGGCCCAGGCCTGATAGAACACCCAGGGCAGCGCCAGGATGAAGGACAACAGCAGCGTGACCTTCATCGGTACGAGGAACGGCGAAATCACGCCGGTGGCGATCATGGTCGAGCCTGGTGGCAGCGACGCGATCATTGGCGCGGCGATCAGGTCATAGATGTGCGACGGGCCAGGCCACGCCATCAGCGCAGCGCACACGATCGCAATGCCGATCGAGGCCTTGACCAGGCGGTCACGCAGCTCGACGAGGTGCGAGATGAAGGTATCTTCGCCGGCGGCTTGTTCAGTCATCAGCTAGCGATCAGAAAAAAGAGGAAGTGGAATTCGTGCCGGCACCGGGACGGTACTTGCGCACGCGGGCCGCGCCCGACATCACATGGCGCTTGGTGCCATGGCGGTTCTTGTACCAGGCCGGCACGCTGGAAGTGCGCACCAGCTTCTTGCGGCGGAAGTCCTTGGCCTTGCGGTCGATGTCGGCCACGGTGGGCGTGATCACGTGCGCGGTCGCATCCGAGCCGCGCTCGTCCCACAATGCCTCGACTTCATCGACGTGGCTGGTGACGGACGAGCCAAATTCGCTCGTCGCCGATTCGACATCGTTCTTGAACGACTGCGCACGGTCCTGCACTTCCTTGTGCAGGTTGCGCAGTTCGTCGAGTTCGATTTCACGGCTGACCTCAGACTTGATGTCATGCAGGTAACGCTGGGCACGCCCATAGAGCGTGCCAGCCATGCGCGCCACCTTGGGCAGCTTTTGCGGCCCGATCACGATCAGCGCGACAACGCCGATGATCGCGATTTTCGACAGTCCAAGATCGATCATGAGGACGCCGGATTACAGGCGGGTCTTGTCGCGGGCTTCCACGTCGATGGTCGACTTGTCGGCCACCTGCTGCGTTGCCTGGACACGGGCGGCTTCTGCTTCGGCAGCGCGCTCTTCGTCACCCTTGACGCCATCCTTGAAGCCCTTGACGGCCTTGCCCAGATCGGAACCCATATTGCTGATCTTCTTGGTGCCGAAAATCAGCATCACGACCACCAGCACGATGACCCAGTGCCAAATACTCAATCCACCCATGTTGTTCTCCTGATGGCGCCTGGCGCCTGAAAAATTAGTGAAGCGCAAACTGCATACACACCGAGTATATGCGATGCGGGAGCGCACTGCTCCTAATCGAACTTAACCCGAACTTAACCCAGACTCAGACGCTGCCTACAGCCCCAGCCCGCGCCATGGACGCGGACCGCCGTACATGTGCAGATGCAGGTGATACACCTCTTGCCCGCCATCCGGACCGGCATTGATCAGCGTCTTGAAACCGCCGCCTGGCGTGCCATCGGCGGCTGTCTTGACCGCAATACCATTTTGCTCGGCAAGTTTTGGCGCCAGCGCCAGCATCTTGCCCAGCAACGCCGCATGTTCGTCGGTGCAATCGGACAACGTGGCCACGTGGACCTTCGGAATCACCAGCAAGTGCACGGGCGCTGCCGGATTGATGTCCTTGAACGCCAGCACGTCGTCGTCTTCATAGACGATGGCGGCCGGAATCTGCTTGGCAACAATCTTGCAAAAAATGCAGTTATCCATTCGGTCTCCAGATGATTACATTGCATGACACGCAAGCGAGCACGGGCATCCTACCAAGGCTCCATGACATCGGCATGACGACGAAGGACTGATTATGACACCGGTTCGGCGGGTTGGCACGCCAGCCCTGCACGCGGGCCAGCGTACAGGCTCAGGCGTCGGTGCGCGCGGCTTTCTCGTCCAGCCCGGACACGCCTTCGCGCCGTGCCAGCTCGTCGAGCACCTGCTGCGGCGTGAGGTCGAACTTGGCCAGCAGCACCAGCGAGTGAAACCACAGGTCGGCGCATTCATACAGCACCTTGCTGGCATCGCCATCGACGCGGGCGTCCTTGGCGGCCATCACCAGTTCGGTGGCTTCCTCGCCGATCTTTTTCAGGATGGCGTCGTCGCCCTTGGCGAACAGCTTGGCAACATACGATGCGGTCGGGTCGCCGCCATTGGCGGGTTTGCGCGATTCGATCACGGCCGCGACGCGGGCCAGGGTAACGCTCATGGGGTCTTCTTGTCTTTTGAGTAAATCGTGTCGGGGTCCTGCAGCACCGGTTCGACGCTGTGCCAGTCGCCGTTGTCGTACTTCTGGAAGAAGCACGAGTGGCGTCCGGTATGGCAGGCGATCCCGCCGACCTGCTCGATCTTGAGCAGGACCACGTCTTCATCGCAGTCCAGGCGGATCTCGCTCACCTTCTGGATGTGGCCGGACTCTTCGCCCTTGTGCCACAGCTTCTTGCGCGAGCGGCTCCAGTACACCGCTTCGCCCGATTCGACGGTGCGGGTGAGCGCTTCGCGGTTCATCCAGGCGAACATCAGCACGTCGCCGCTGGTCGCCTCTTGCGCGATGACGGGCACCAGGCCCTGTTCATCCCAGCGCACCTTGTTGAGCCATTTGGCATTCGTTGTCATTGCGTTACTCCAGGCGCATCGGGATACCGCGGTCATGCATGAAGCGCTTGGCTTCGCCTACCGTGTGCTGCCCATAGTGGAAAATGCTGGCCGCCAGCACCGCGTCGGCGTGGCCCTGCAGGATGCCGTTGGCCAGGTCTTCCAGGCCACCGACGCCGCCCGAGGCGATCACGGGGATGCCCACGGCGTCCGACACGGCGCGCGTCAGGCCCAGGTCGAAGCCCGATTTGGTGCCGTCGCGGTCCATCGATGTGAGCAGCAACTCGCCGGCGCCCAGGCTTTCCATCTTGCGCGCCCATTCGACGGCGTCCAGGCCCGTCGCATTGCGCCCGCCGTGGGTGAAGACTTCCCAGCGGCCAGGCGCGATCTGCTTGGCGTCGATCGCCACCACGATGCACTGCGAACCGTGCTTGTGGGCGCAGTCGAACACCAGTTGCGGGTTGGTGACGGCCGACGTGTTCATGCTGACCTTGTCGGCGCCGGCATTGAGCAGCCGGCGCACGTCTTCCACCTTGCGCACGCCGCCACCGACGGTAAGCGGAATGAACACGGTCGAGGCAACGGCTTCGATGATCGGCAGGATCAGGTCGCGGCCATCGCTCGAGGCGGTGATGTCGAGGAAAGTGATTTCGTCGGCGCCTTGTGCGTCATAGCGGCGCGCGATTTCGACCGGGTCGCCAGCGTCGCGCAACTCGTTGAAGTTGACGCCCTTGACGACCCGGCCGCCGGTGACGTCCAGGCAGGGGATGATGCGTTTTGCGAGCATGGAATCAGGCGCCAGCGCCTTCGGTCAGTTCATCGGCGCGGTCCTGGGCCGAGGCCAGGTCGAGCGTGCCTTCGTAGATCGAACGGCCGCAGATCACGCCCTCGATGCCTTCGTCCTGCACCGCGCACAGCGCTTCGACGTCGGCCAGCACGTGCACGCCGCCCGAGGCGATCACGGGAATCTTCACCGCGCGCGCCAGCTTGACGGTGGCATCGATGTTCACGCCGCCCATCATGCCGTCGCGGCCGATGTCGGTGTAGACGATCGATTCGACGCCGTAGCCTTCGAATTTCTTGGCCAGGTCGATCACTTCGTGGCCCGACATCTTGCTCCAGCCGTCGGTAGCGACCTTGCCGTCGCGCGCGTCCAGGCCAACGATGATGTGGCCCGGGAAGGCGCCGCAGGCGTCGTGCAGGAAGCCCGGGTTCTTCACGGCGGCAGTGCCGACGATGATGTAGCTGATGCCGTCATCCAGATAGCGCTCGATGGTGTCGAGGTCACGGATGCCGCCGCCCAGCTGGACCGGGATCTCATCGATACCGTTGTCTTCGGCGTATTCCTGCACGATCTGCAGGATCGACTTAATGGCCGATTCGTTCTTTGGTTTACCCGCGAATGCGCCGTTCAGGTCGACCAGGTGCAGGCGCCGCGCGCCCTGCTTGAGCCAATGCAGCGCCATTTCGGCAGGATCTTCGGAAAACACGGTGGCGAGTTCCATATCGCCTTGTTGGAGGCGAACGCAGTGACCGTCTTTCAGGTCGATGGCGGGGATCAGCAGCATGGTCGTTGTCGGTAGGGTTAACGGGTTAAAAACAGAGAATGAATCAAGGATTCCAGTGGATGAAATTACGGTACAGGCGCAAGCCCGCTGCCGCACTTTTCTCCGGGTGGAACTGGGTGGCGACGATATTATCGCGGCCGACGGCGCAGCAGAACGGGCCGCCGTAATCGGCTTCGCCGATCACATCATGCGCGTTTTCGGGCGCTGCGTAATAACTGTGCACGAAATAGAAGTAGCTGTTGTCGTCGACGCCATCCCACAGCGGGTGGGCGCGCGACTGGCGCACGCGGTTCCAGCCCATTTGCGGGACCTTGAAGCGCGAGCCGTCGTTCTGCAATTTGCCGTCGAGTTGAAACCGCACGACCTTGCCCGGCAACAGGCCCAGGCCCGGCGTTCCGCCGTTTTCTTCGCTGGCGTCGAACAGCATCTGCTCGCCCACGCACACGCCCATGATCGGGCGCGTTTTTGCGGCGCGCAGCAATGCGTCTTCCAGGCCCGATTCACGCAGGCTGCTCATGCAGTCGCGCATGGCGCCCTGCCCCGGCAGCACGATGCGGTCGGCCGCATCGAGGTCGGCGGCCGAGCTGGAAACGAGCACGTCGGCTTCGGGCGCGGCGGCGCGCAGCGCCTGGACCACCGAGCGCAGGTTGCCCAGTCCGTCGACCACAACAATTTTATTGGCCATGTCGCGTCACGCCTTACAGGCTGCCCTTGGTCGACGGGATGATGCCGGCGGCGCGCTCATCGAGCTCGCTGGCCATGCGCAGCGCGCGGCCAAACGCCTTGAACACGGTTTCGCACTGGTGGTGAGCGTTTACGCCGCGCAGGTTATCGATGTGCAGCGTCACGCCGGCGTGGTTGACGAAACCGCGGAAGAATTCGCCGGTCAGGTCGACGTCGAACGTGCCGATCATGGCGCGCGTGAACGGGATGTGCATTTCCAGCCCCGGGCGGCCCGAGAAGTCGATCACGACGCGCGACAGTGCTTCGTCCAGCGGCACGTAGGCGTGGCCATAGCGGCGGATGCCCTTGCGGTCGCCAATGGCCTTGGCCACGGCCATGCCGAGCGTGATGCCGGTGTCTTCGACCGTGTGGTGCGCGTCGATGTGCAGGTCGCCCACGGCCTCGACTTCGAGGTCGAACATGCCGTGGCGCGCGATCTGGTCGAGCATGTGGTCGAGGAACGGCACGCCCGTGTTGAGCTTCTGGCGGCCGGTGCCGTCCAGGTTGATCGAGACGCGGATCTGCGTTTCGTTGGTATTGCGGGTAATGTCGGCGGTGCGGGTCATTGCTCGGGCGCTTTTCAAGGTACGTAACTACGGGACGCTACTACAGGGAAGCCTTCAGGGCGGTCAGGAACTGGTCGTTTTCTTGCGGCGTGCTGACCGTGACGCGGATGCAGTTGGCCAGCAATGTGTGCATTTTACTCAAATTTTTGATCAGGACCTTCTCGCCATGGAGAAGCTTGCAGGCACGCTCGGCATCGGGCACGCGCAGCGCGATGAAATTGGCGGCCGACGGGAACACTTCCACGCCCGGCAGGCCAGCCAGTTCCGCGGCCAGGCGGGTGCGCTCGACATTGAGCAGCTCGGCCTGGCGATCCAGCACATCCAGATGCTCGAGGGCGAATTCGGCCGCTACCTGGGTCAGGATATTCACGTTGTACGGTGGACGCACCTTCTCGAATTCGGCCAGCAGCGGCGCGGCCGCCGTCATGTAGCCGAGGCGGATGCCGGCCAGGCCGAGCTTTGACAGCGTGCGCATCACGATCAGGTTCGGGTGCTGCGGCAGGCGGTCCATGAAGCTGACCTTGGCGAACGGCTGGTAGGCTTCGTCGACGACGACCACGCCGTGTTCACCCAGCGCGGTGATGATCGCTTCCATGTCGGCCGCGTCGTACAGGTTGCCGGTCGGGTTGTTCGGATATGCCAGAAAGACCAGCGACGGCTTGTGCTCGTCGATGGCGGCCAGCATCGCCGGCAGGTCCAGCGAAAAGTCGGGCTTGATCGGCACGCCGACAAAATCGGCACCGGCAAACTGCGCCGAACGCGAAAACATCACGAATGCCGGCACCGGCGCCATGACCACGGCGCGCTTCGAACCGTCGCGTTCCTGGCGCGCGATGGTGGTCGCCAGGATCGTGATCAGCTCATCCGAGCCATTGCCGAGCAGGACGTCGTAGCCGGCCGGGATGCCCAGCTTGGCGCAGATGGCGTCCTTCAGCGTGCGGTACGACGGCACCGGATACCGGTTCAGCGCCGCGTCGGCCAGGCGCGCACCGAGCTGCGTGCGCAGGTGGTCTGGCAGCTGGTACGGGTTTTCCATCGCATCGAGCTTGACGTAGCCAACCGAGTCCGGCACGTGGTACCCCCCCACGGCGCGCACGTCGGCGCGGATGGTGTTCTCGATCAGTTTGGCGATGTCGGTCATGAAGTTTCTTCCGTGGAGAGTGTGGCCATGGCGGCCTTGGCCGCCTTGCGTTTTTTTGCCCCGGTCATTGGCACCTCCGGCGCCGCCAGGCGCTCGTGGATGATGGCGCAATACGCGGGATTGAGTTCGAAGCCGGTGTACTGGCGCCCCAGGCGCTTGGCGGCGATGGCCGTGGTGCCGCTGCCCATGAACGGGTCGAGCACGATCCCGCCCGGCGGGCACGAGGCCTTGACCATGCGTTCGATGATCTCGAGGGGCTTTTGCGTCGGGTGGTCGGCGCGCTCCGGATGCTCGCGGTGCAGGCGCGAGACGCTCCAGACGTCCTTCGGGTTGTAGCCCACTTCGAGCCACTTGGCACCGATGAAGATCGAGCGCGAACGGGCCTTCTTGGTCGCGGCGTCATACGGGATGCGCACGGCGTCCAGGTCGAAGTAGTAGTCCTTGCGATTGGCGAAAAAGCCGATCGTGTCGTGCACCGACGAGAAGCTGCGCACGCTGCCGCCCATCGACGGCACACGGCGGTCCCAGATGATCTCGTTCATCATCGTCATGCGTTTTTTCAGCATCACGAAGATCTCGGGCGTGAAGCGCCACGTGAGAAAAATGTACAGGCTGCCGTTGGGCTTGAGCTTCGGCACCGCCGCGTCGATCCACTGCTGGGTCCAGGCCAGGTAGGCCTCGACGCTTTGCTGGTCCGACGCGTTGCCGTAGTCCTTGCCCAGGTTGTACGGCGGGTCAGTCAGGATCAGGTCGATGGACCCGTCCGGGATGCGCGCCAAGCCAAGCAGCGCATCCTCGCAGAATACCTGGTTGACCCAGTCGTTCATGATGCCTGGGGTGCAGTTGGCAAAGGAACGGGGTCCAGTCGTAGTTCCGCACTGCGCGCGTGCGCCTGCAGGCCTTCGCCATACGCCAGCGTGGCCGCGACCTTGCCCAGCGTTTGCGCACCCGCTTCGCTGACCTGGATGATCGACGAGCGTTTCTGGAAATCGTACACGCCCAGCGGCGACGAGAAGCGCGCCGTGCGCGACGTCGGCAGCACGTGGTTCGGACCGCAGCAATAGTCGCCCAATGACTCGGACGAATAACGGCCCAGGAACATTGCGCCGGCGTGGCGGATCTTATCGGCCCACTGTTGTGGATCTTCAGCCGAGATCTCGAGGTGTTCGGCCGCGATGCTGCTGGCGATCTCGCACGCTTCATCCATGCTGCGCACCTTGATCAACGCGCCGCGGTCACCCAGCGACGTCGTGATGGTGGCCGCGCGCGGCATCGTCGGCAGCAGCTTCTGGATGCTGGCTTCGACCTTGGCGATGTAGTCGGCGTCGGGGCACAGCAGGATTGCCTGCGCCAGTTCGTCGTGCTCGGCCTGCGAAAACAGGTCCATCGCGACCCAGTCGGGATCGGTGGTGCCATCGCACAGCACGAGGATTTCGGACGGCCCCGCGATCATGTCGATGCCGACCGTGCCGAACACGCGGCGCTTGGCGGCGGCGACATATGCGTTGCCGGGGCCGACGATCTTGTCGACGGCCTGGATGGTCTCGGTGCCATACGCCAGCGCGCCAACCGCCTGCGCGCCACCAATGGTGATCACGCGCGTGACGCCCGCAATGGCCGCCGCAGCCAGCACCATCTGGTTCTTCACGCCGTCCGGCGTTGGCACGACCATGATGATTTCCTTGACGCCGGCCACGTGGGCCGGAATCGCGTTCATCAGGACCGACGACGGATACGCGGCCTTGCCGCCCGGGACATAGATGCCGACCCGGTCCAGGGGCGTGACGCGCTGGCCCAGCACGGTGCCGTCAGGCTCGGTGAAGGTGAAGCCCGTCGACGATTCCTTCTGGCGCTCGTGGTACACGCGCACGCGGTCGGCCGCCACCTGCAGCGCGGCGCGCTGGTCGTCGGGCAGCGCAGCCAGCGCGGCTTCCAGCTCGGCCTGCTGAACGTCGAACTGCGCCATCGAGGTCGCGCCGCCGTTCGGGATGCGGTCGAATTTGTTCGTGTATTCCAGCACGGCGGCGTCGCCCCGCGCTTTTACATCGCGCAGGATGCCGGCGACGGCCAGTTCGATGGCGTCGTCGGTTTCGGCTTCAAACGCGAGCAGCGCGCTCAGCGTGGTGGCGAAGTCGGGTGCGGTCGAATCGAGCTTGCGGATCTGTACTGCCATTTTGCGTCTAGCCTTTTGCTTTGGATGCGCGTTCGAACGCGTCCAGGATCGGTTGCAGGCGCTCGCGCTTGAGCTTGAGCGCAGCCTGGTTGACCACCAGGCGCGAAGAGATGTCCATGATTTTTTCGACTTCGACCAGGTTGTTGGCGCGCAGCGTGCCGCCGGTCGAGACCACGTCGACGATGGCGTCGGACAGGCCCACCAGCGGCGCCAGCTCCATCGAGCCATACAGCTTGATCAGGTCGACGTGCACGCCCTTGCGGGCAAAGTGCTCGCGCGCCGTGTTGACGAACTTGGTCGCCACGCGCAGGCGCGCGCCCTGGCGCACGGCGCTTTCGTAGTCGAAGCCCGCGTTGACCGCGACCGACATGCGGCATTCGGCGATGCGCAGGTCGATCGGCTGGTACAGCCCTTCGCCGCCATGCTCGAGCAGCACGTCCTTGCCAGCCACGCCGAAATCGGCGGCGCCGTACTGGACGTAGGTCGGCACGTCGGAGGCGCGCACGATCAGCACGCGCACGCCCGGGTCATTGGTCGGCAGGATCAGCTTGCGCGAGGTCTCGGGGTTTTCCAGCACCTCGATCCCGGCAGCCGACAGCAGCGGCAGGGTGTCTTCGAAGATGCGGCCCTTGGACAGCGCCAGGATCAGCTGGGTCTCGTCCGTATTGCTGGTAAAAGTCATGGTGATTCGATGTGATTACTTGATGCGGACGATGTCGGCGCCCACCGCCGACAGCTTTACTTCCATGCGGTCGTAGCCGCGATCGAGGTGGTAGATGCGGTCGATCAGCGTCGTGCCTTCGGCGGCCATGCCGGCAATGACGAGCGAGGCCGACGCGCGCAGGTCGGTCGCCATGACCGGTGCGCCGATCAGGCGTGTGACGCCGTCGATGAACGCGGTATTGCCATCGGTCGTGATCTGCGCGCCCAGGCGGTTCATCTCTTGCACGTGCATGAAGCGGTTTTCAAAAATCGTTTCGGTCACGCGCGAGGCGCCGCCGGCGATCGTGTTGACCGCCATGAACTGCGCCTGCATGTCGGTCGGGAAGCCCGGATACTCGGTCGTGCGGAACGACACCGGCTGCGGGCGACCGTCCATCTTCGCGCGGATGGTGTCCGCGCCGACGGTCAGCTGCAGGCCGATTTCGCGCAGTTTATCGAGCGCCACGTCGAAGATGTCGGTGCGGGTATTGGTCAGCTGGATGTCGCCGCCGGTGGCCGCAACGGCGCACAGGAAGGTCGCCGCTTCGATGCGGTCCGAGATGACGGCGTGGCTGGCGCCATGCAGTTCCGGCACGCCCTGGATCACCAGGCGGTCGGTGCCGATGCCGTCGATCTTCGCGCCCATGGCCACCAGCAGATTGGCCAGGTCAGTCACTTCCGGCTCGCGCGCGGCGTTTTCGAGCACCGTCTCGCCGTCGGCCAGCGTTGCAGCCATGAGCAGGTTTTCGGTGCCGGTCACGGTGATCATGTCGGTGCGGATGCGCGCGCCCTTGAGCTTCGTGGCCCTGGCGTGGATGTAGCCGCCTTCGATCGTGATCTCGGCGCCCATCGCGCGCAGGCCCTGGATGTGCTGGTCGACCGGGCGCGAACCGATGGCGCAGCCGCCCGGCAGCGACACCTTGGCTTCGCCGAAGCGCGCCAGCAGAGGACCCAGCACCAGGATCGAAGCGCGCATGGTTTTCACCAGTTCGTACGGCGCGACCAGGTTGTTGATCGCGCTGCCGTTCATGGTGACGTTTTCGTCGTCCAGATCGATTTTCAGGCCGGTGGTTTCCAGCAGCTTGAGCATCGTGCGCACGTCATGCAGGCGCGGCACGTTGGACAGGTGCAGGTCACCTGCGGTGAGCAGGCCCGCGCACAGGATGGGCAGCGCCGCATTCTTGGCGCCGGAAATCGCGATGTCACCTTGCAGGCGTTTGCCGCCGACGATCTGGAGCTTGTCCATGATTAGCCTTTGAATTCTTCAGGGGTCAGGGTTTTCATCGACAGCGCGTGGATTTCCTCGCGCATGCGGTCGCCCAGCGCGGCGTACACGATCTGGTGGCGCTGGATCGAGCGCTTGCCGACGAACGCCGGCGAGACGATCACCGCCTCGAAGTGCTGGCCGTCGCCATTGACGGTCAGGTGGGTGCATTCCAGGCCGGCGCTGAGATAGCCGTGAATCAGTTCGGGTGTGGTGGCCACGATAACTCCAAAAATTTTTAGTGGCGCAGCTTGTAGCCGCGCTTGAGCAGGTTGATCGCCATGGCCGTGAGCACCGCGAAGAACACGGACACGATGGCCAGGCTGGTCCACGGCGACACATCGGACTGGCCGAAGAACCCGTAACGGAACCCGTCAATCATATAAAAGAACGGGTTGAAATGCGAGACGGCCAGCCAGAATGGCGGCAGTTTTTGTACCGAATAGAACACCCCGGCCAGGAACGTGGCCGGCATGATCAAAAAGTTCTGGAACGCGGCCAGCTGGTCGAATTTTTCGGCCCAGATGCCGGCGATGACGCCCATCGTGCCGAGAATCGCAGCGCCCAGGATCGCGAACACGACGATCCACACGGGCGCCACGAACGTCAGGTGCGCGAACCAGGCGGTAATCGCAAACACGCCGGCACCGACCGCGATCCCGCGCAGCACTGCCGCGCCGACATACGCCGCCAGGATCTCGGCGTGCGACAGGGGCGCCAGCAGGATGAAGACCAGGTTGCCGCTGATCTTGGACTGGATCAGCGACGACGACGAATTGGCGAACGCATTTTGCAGCACGCTCATCATGACCAGGCCAGGAATCAGGAACGACGTGTAGGCCACGCCTTCGAGCATCTCGACCCGGCCATCGAGCACATGGCCGAAGATGACGAGGTACAGCATGGCGGTGACGACCGGCGCGGCCACGGTTTGTGTTGCCACCTTCCAGAAGCGCAGCGACTCTTTGTAGAACAGGGTGCGGAACCCGATGGAGAACAGATTCATTGCTTACCCTCTTCCATGATCTGGATGAAGATGTCTTCCAGGTCGGCCTGCTGCAGCTGCATCTCGTCGATGACGGCGCCGGCTTCGCGCAGGCGCGCCAGGATCGGCTCGACGTCGGCGTAGTCGTTCACGCGCAGCGTGTATTTGTTGTTGCCGTTATTGGGTTCGTCGTGCGACACGAGCGGACGTAGTTCAGCCGGCAGCGTGCCGGACTTCAGATGCACGACCAGCTGCGAGCCCGAGACGCGGCGCAGCAAGGTGCTCATTGTGTCGAGCGCCACCACATTGCCCTGCTTGAGCATCGCCACGCGCTGGCACATGGCCTGCGCTTCTTCGAGGTAGTGGGTGGTGAGCACGACCGTGTGGCCGCCTTCGCGGTTCAGGCGCGCGATGAACTTCCACAGCGTCTGGCGCAGTTCGACGTCGACGCCGGCGGTCGGTTCGTCCAGCACGATGACGGGCGGACGGTGCACGAGGGCCTGCGCCACCAGTACGCGCCGCTTCATGCCGCCCGACAGCGCGCGCATGTTCACGTCGGCCTTGTCGGTCAGGTCGAGGTTGTGCATCACTTCATCGATCCAGCCATCGTTGTTGCGGATGTCGAAGTAGCCCGATTGCAGGCGCAGCGTTTCGCGCACCGTGAAGAACGGATCGAACACGAGCTCCTGCGGCACGACGCCCAGGCGCTTGCGCGCTTCGCGAAAATCGGTCACGACATCGTGGCCATGGATTTTCACGCTGCCGGCGTCGGGCCGGATCAGGCCCGCGATGGTGGAAATGAGGGTGGTCTTGCCGGCGCCATTCGGACCCAGCAGGCCAAAGAACTCGCCCTCTTCGATGGAAAGGGACACGCCCTTGAGCGCCTTGAAGCCTTTGTAGCTCTTCTCGACACGGTCAATCTGGATTGCAGTCATGCGAAATGGGAGGCGCGACGCGCGATAGTCAAAACAAAACGGAGGCCGGCTGGGGAACGCACCAGGACCGTGCAGGGAAACAGTCCATTATAGGTGAAATTGCCATGTCAAGCGGGCCAGGCGGAGAAACCCGGCGGGACACTGTGCGGGCACCGATGGTGAAACACGCAAAAAAAACGGGCAGCCGAAGCTGCCCGTATTCATGCTGGTGCGACCAGCGCGTCGACCCCGTACAGGGACGCCAGCTTGTGCACGTTGTCCGGCACGTTGATGAACGTGAGACGGTGCCCGGCACTTTGCGCGCGGCGCTGCCAGGCCAGCAGCAGGGCCACGCCCGACGAATCGGCGGACTTGACGCCTGCCAGGTCGAACACGGTCTCGCCGGCGCTGATCGCTGCCTCACCCTGCGCCAGCGCCAGGCTGGCGCTGTCGAAGGTCATGGCGTCGATCGTCAGCATGGGGTTTGCCTCAGCCATTCGTTGCCGGTGCGGCCAGCGGCTTGGACGCCAGTTGCGCATTGCGGTCAGCCAGGCGCTTGATCAGGCCATCGACGCCGGTCTTGCTGATCTCGCTGTTGAAGGTGCTCTTGTAGGTCTCGACCAGCCAGGCGCCCAGGATGTTCACGTCGTAGATCTTCCAGCCGTTGCCGTTCTTGGCCAAGCGGTAGTTCAGGGTGATCGGCTCGCCGCGCGCGACGTTGACCTGCGAGCGTACTTCGACATCGGTATCGGTGGCGGCGGCGCGCATCGGCTTGAACTCGACGGTTTCGTTTTTGATGGTCGACAGCGCACCGGAGTACGTGTAGACCAGCAGATTACGGAACTCGGTCGTCAGGCGCTTTTGCTGGTCCGGGGTGGCGGTGCGCCAGTGGCGGCCAGCGGCTTGCTGCGTCATTTTTTCAGCGTCGACGTATGGCAGGATCTTGGTATTGACCAGACCCATGATCTTGCTGCGGTCGCCCGACTGGATGGCCTTGTCGCTCTTGACGCTGTCGATCACTTCGGCGCTGATGCGCTTGACCAGCACGTCCGGCGCTTCGGCGCTGGCGGCAGGCTGGGCGATCACGCTCGTGGAAAAGGCTGCGGTGACTGCGGCGGCGGCGATCAGGTGCATGAATGGTTTCATCGTATTCCTTTCAACTTACTTCGTTTCGGAAGGTGCTGGCTCGGCGACGTCATCAGCCTGGCGCGGCACATTGCCATCGTAGACCTGGCTTTGGCGGCGCTGCAGGTAGCCGTCGCGCAGGAACTCGTAGCGGTCCAGTGCGGCGTCTTCCATCAGGCCCGAGGCGTCGAGCAGCGTGGCACGTTTGTCGATGATGCGAACGCCCGTACCCACATTGCGCCAGTTGACCGGCGTCTTGTAGGTCCAGATGTCGCCCGCGAAATCGGCTGGCAATGCTGCGGTATCACGTACCGTAGATGGGCCCAGCAGCGGCAAGATCAAGTACGGACCGCTCGGCACGCCCCATTTTCCCAGCGTTTGGCCGAAATCTTCGTTGTGCTTCTGCATGCCGGCTTCGGACGCGATGTCCAGCAGGCCGAAAATACCGAAGGTCGTGTTGACTGCCACGCGGCCGAAATCGGTCGCGCCGGCTTCGCCCTTGCCTTGCAGGAAGTTGTTGATCGAGCTCCAGGCATCCGACAGGTTGCCAAAGAAATTGTTCACGCCCGTCTGGGCAAAGCTCGGCAAGACCTTCTTGTAGACGGTCGCGGTCGGCTTGAGCACCGTGCGGTCAACGGCATCGTTGAACGAGTAGACGGCGCGGTTATAGCCTTCGAGCGGATCCTGCGGATTGTTCGCGGTGGTCGCGCAACCGGTCAGAACCAGGACAGCAGCGGCGGCGGCACAGAGACGCACGTGCGAAAGCGTGTTGGTGTAGTTCATTGACTACCTTCCTTTCCATCAGCAGCCTTGCTGTAGATAAATTGATTAATTAAGTCTTCGAGGACGGTTGCCGACTGGGTGCGAATGATGCGGTCGCCCTCGGCCAGATTGTTCGTGTCACCACCGGCTTCGATACCGATGTATTGCTCGCCAAGCAGACCTGCGGTCAGAATCTTCAACGAACTGTCTTTTGGGAATTTATAGTCAGTGTCCAGATCGAGGCGCACAGATGCCTGGAAGCTCTTGTCGTCAAAGGCAATCTCGCCCACGCGACCGACCACCACACCGGCGCTCTTGACGGGCGCCTGTGGCTTGAGGCCACCGATATTGTCAAACCGGCCGCTGACGGAATACGTCTGCCCGAACGACATGGACTTCAGATTGCCGGCCTGAAAGGCCAGAAACAGCAGTGCAGCCAAACCCAGCAGCACGAACAGGCCAACCCAGACGTCGATAGTTTTGCGATGCATTTTATTACCCTAAAACCGTGTTAGTTATTTATTGAACATCAGGGCGGTCATGACGAAGTTCAGCCCCCAGACCAGCAGCGATGCAATCACGACAGTACGCGTAGTAGCACGCGACACATCTTCCGGCGTCGGCTGGGCCTGGTACCCCTGGAACAGGGCAGTAAAGGTCACGGCGATGCCAAAGATAAAGCTTTTAATCACGCCGTTCAGTACGTCAGCGCGCACATCGACGCCAGATTGCATCTGGGCCCAGAAAGAACCTTCGTCCACGCCGATCAATTTCACGCCGACGAGGTAGCCGCCCATCACACCAACAGCCGAAAACACCGTTGCCAGCACCGGCATGGCGATCACGCCTGCCCAGAAACGCGGCGCCAGTACCCGTTGGACCGGATTGATCGCCATCATTTCCATGGCCGACAATTGCTCGCCTGCTTTCATGAGGCCGATCTGCGCCGTCAGCGAGGTGCCAGCACGGCCGGCAAACAGCAGCGCGGTGACGACCGGACCCAGTTCGCGCACGAGCGACAGCGCGACCACCTGGCCCAGCATCTGCTCGGCGCCGTACTGGTTCAGCGTGTAGTAACCCTGCAGGCCCAGCACCATGCCGACGAACAGACCGGACACGGCAATGATCACCAGCGAATAGTTACCGATGAAATGGATCTGCTCAGAAATCAAACCCGGGCGACGGAACGCACCTGGCGACACGCGCAGGATGCTGAAAAACGAGCGAATGGCAAAACCGAGAGCGGCCAGGCCTTCACGCACCGAGCAACCGACGTAACCGAAGAAACGGGCGATCATGTGCGCGCTCCCAGGCCCAGGTCGTCGGCCAGCGTCTTGCCGGGATAATGGAACGGCACCGGACCGTCCGGTTCTGCATTGACGAACTGGCGCACGTACGGGTCGGTCGAGACGCGCAATTCGGTTGGGGTGCCTTCGGCGACGATCTTGCCAGCGGACATGAAATACACGTAATCGGCAATCGCAAAGCACTCTTGCACATCGTGCGAGACGAGGATCGAAGTCGAGCCGAGGGCGTCGTTCAGGTTGCGGATCAGGTTGGCAGTCACGCCCATCGAGATCGGGTCGAGGCCGGCGAACGGCTCGTCGTACATGATCAGTTCGGGGTCCAGCGCTACAGCGCGCGCAACAGCCACGCGGCGCGCCATGCCGCCCGAAATCTCGGCCGGCTTGAGGCGGTGCGCGTTGCGCAACCCCACGGCGTTGAGCTTCATGAGCACGAGGTCGCGGATGAGTTCTTCGGGCAGGTCGGTGTGCTCGCGCAGCGGAAACGCCACGTTATCGAACACCGACAGGTCGGTAAACAGTGCGCCAAACTGGAACAGCATGCCCATGCGACGGCGCAGGCGGTACAGCCCCTGCGTATCGAGGCTGTGCACGACTTCGCCGCCAATGCGGACTTCGCCACGCTGGGGGCGAATCTGGCCACCGATGAGGCGTAACACCGTCGTCTTGCCGCAACCGGAACCACCCATGACAGCAATGAGCTTGCCACGTGGGAAATCCATGCGCAGATTCGACAGAATGGAACGCTCACCGTAAGCAAAATGCAGATCGCGGATTTCGACTAGGTTCGACACAGCATCATTTGAGGTTAGGGAATCCGGTATTGTAGTGCAGAAAGCTATTTACCCGCTTGAGGGACCCGATTTTACCCCCGGCAGACGACGTGACATTACAACACTAATAACTGTTTAGTCAGCTATTTAACGTCGTAAGCAATTGTTTTCATTGGATTATGCATACGTGACAATATTGCGATTCCTTGTTAGGAATCAATATAATTGAAACATATTTACATAAACCGCACGATACGGTCGCGTGACAGGACGACAGCGTGCCAGGCTATTTTGCATCGCAGCATCCAATTGGGGATAACTTTGCGAATTAGCAAGTGACAGTTTATAAATAGTTTGTCATGCATTGGTCGCCGGGTTGTGTGCAAACCGGCGAACATGGCGGTCTCATTGCACGACCGCCATTGACCATCAGTCTTAGCGCGGCAAGACTGATGCGCCCATCAGGAATTCGTCCACCGCCCGCGCGCACTGACGGCCTTCGCGGATCGCCCACACCACCAGCGACTGCCCACGACGCATGTCGCCCGCCGTAAATACTTTCGGATTCGACGTCTGATACGCCAGATCGCCCTCGGTGGTGGCGCGCGCATTGCCGCGCGGGTCTTTCTGCACGCCGAACGCATCGAGCACCTGCTGCACCGGTGACACAAAGCCCATCGCCAGCAGCACCAGATCGGCTTTCAGTTCGAATTCGGAATCCGGCACTTCCGTCATCTTGCCGTCTTTCCATTCGACGCGGCAGGCGATCAACTTTTCGACTTTGCCGCCCTTGCCTTCCAGACGCTTGGTCGCCACCGCCCAGTCGCGCTCGCAGCCTTCTTCGTGCGACGACGAGGTGCGCATGCGCGTCGGCCAGTACGGCCAGACCAGCGGCTTGTTTTCGTGCTCCGGTGGCTGTGGCAGCAGTTCGAATTGCGTCACCGACGCCGCGCCGTGGCGGTTCGAGGTGCCGACGCAGTCCGAGCCGGTGTCGCCGCCGCCGATGACGATCACGTGCTTGCCAGTGGCTTTCAGCTGGTCCTTCAGCTTGTCGCCGGCATTGACGCGGTTTTGCTGCGGCAGGAAGTCCATCGCAAAGTGCACGCCCTTGAGCTGGCGGCCCGGCACCGGCAGGTCGCGCGGTTGCTCGGCGCCGCCGGCCATGATCACGGCGTCGAATTCTTTTTCCAGGTCTTCCGGGAAGATGGTGTCGCGCGCCATATTGCTCACGCTCGCCGGGAAGTCCTTGCCGATCAACACGCCGGTGCGGAACGTGACGCCTTCGGCCTGCATCTGTTCGACGCGGCGGTCGATCAGGTCCTTCTCCATCTTGAAGTCGGGGATCCCGTAACGCAGCAGGCCGCCCAGGCGATCGCTCTTCTCAAATACCGTCACGTCGTGGCCGACGCGCGCCAGTTGCTGGGCTGCGGCCAGGCCGGCCGGCCCCGAGCCGACGATGGCAACCTTGCGGCCCGTGCGCTGTTCGGGCGGCTGCGGCACCACCCAGCCGTGCTCCCAGCCGGTGTCGATGATCTTGCGTTCGATCGACTTGATGCCGACCGGATCGTCGTTGATTCCGAGCGTGCAGGCCGACTCGCACGGCGCCGGACAGATACGGCCGGTGAACTCGGGGAAGTTGTTCGTCGAGTGCAGGTTTTCCAGCGCGTGGCGGTAGTTGCCATGGAAGACCAGGTCGTTCCAGTCCGGGATGATGTTGTTGACCGGACAGCCCGTATTACAGAACGGGATGCCGCAATCCATGCAGCGCGCGCCCTGCACCTTCGCCTGCGCGTCGGTCAGCGTGATGACGAATTCCTTGTAGTTCTTCAGACGCGCGACCGGTTCGAGATGATCCTCTTCCTGCCGTTCGAATTCCATGAAGCCGGTAATTTTGCCCACAATATTTTCCTTGGTCGTTGGTCCGCGGCTGCTTACGCGGCCTGATCGATCTTGTCGTTCGCTTCTTCCATGCTCGAGAAGTGCATCTCTTCGAGCGCGCGCTTGTAATCGGTCGGGAACACCTTGACGAACTTGCTGCGGCTGTTGGCCCAGTCGTCGAGCAGGTTGCGCGCGCGCGTGCTGCCGGTGTACTTGAAGTGGCGCTCGATCAGGCGGCGCAGGATCGCTTCGTCCGACTCGCGCTCGCTGGTGCGCGACTGGCTGTGCCAGGCTGCCGGGTCGGTCTGGTCCTTCGACGCCAGCACCCGCTCGAGGTTGACCATCGTCGTGTTGCAGCGCGCTTCGAATTCGCCCTTCGGGTCGTACACGAAGGCCACGCCGCCCGACATGCCGGCGGCGAAGTTGCGGCCGGTGTCGCCCAGCACCGCCACGGTCCCGCCGGTCATGTATTCGCAACCGTGGTCGCCGCAGCCTTCGACGACGGCCGTGGCGCCCGAGTTGCGCACCGCGAAGCGTTCGCCGGCCACGCCGTTGAAGAAGGCCTCACCCGAAATGGCGCCATACAGCACCGTGTTACCGACGATGATGTTGTCGACCGCCCAGCCACGGAACTCGGTGTTCGGCCGCACGATGATGCGCCCGCCCGACAGGCCCTTGCCGACGTAGTCGTTGCCTTCGCCAACCAGGTCCATCGTGATGCCGCCGGCCAGGAAGGCAGCAGCGGACTGGCCCGCCGTGCCTTGCAGCTGGATGTGGATGGTGTCGTCCGGCAGGCCGGCATGGCCGTAGCGCGTGGCAACTTCGCCCGACAGCATGGCGCCCACGGTACGATTCAGGTTCTTGACCGGCGAGATGAACGAGACGCGCTCGCCCTTTTCAAGGGCCGCCTTGGCTTGCGCGATCAGCTTGTGGTCGAGCGCTTTATCCAGGCCATGGTCCTGGCCTTCGGTGTGGAACAGGGCGCGCTGGCTCTCGACTTTCGGCTGGTAGAAGATGTTCGAAAAGTCCAGGCCCTGCGCCTTCCAGTGGCCGATCGCCTTGGATTTGTCGAGCAGGTCGGCGCGGCCAATCAGTTCGTCATAGGTGCGGATGCCCAGCTGCGCCATGATCTGGCGCGCTTCTTCGGCGACGAAGAAGAAGTAGTTCACGACGTGTTCGGGTTTGCCCTGGAATTTTGCGCGCAGCACCGGGTCTTGCGTGGCCACGCCCACCGGGCAGGTATTCAGGTGGCACTTGCGCATCATGATGCAACCCTCAACCACCAGCGGCGCGGTGGCAAAGCCCACTTCGTCGGCGCCCAGCATCGCCGCAATGACGACGTCGCGGCCGGTGCGCATCTGGCCATCCGCTTGCAAACGAATGCGGCTGCGCAGGCCATTGAGCACCAGCGTCTGCTGGGTCTCGGCCAGGCCCAGTTCCCATGGCGTGCCGGCGTGCTTGACCGACGACAGCGGTGAAGCGCCCGTGCCGCCATCGTGACCCGCGACGACGATGTGATCGGCCTTGGCTTTCGAGACACCGGCGGCGACCGTGCCGATGCCCACTTCCGAGACCAGCTTGACCGAGATCGAGGCGCGCGGGTTCACGTTTTTCAGGTCGTGGATCAGCTGCGCCAGGTCTTCGATCGAATAGATGTCGTGGTGCGGCGGCGGCGAAATCAGGCCGACACCCGGCACCGAGAAACGCAGGGACGCGATGTACTCGGACACCTTATGGCCCGGCAGCTGGCCGCCTTCGCCCGGTTTGGCGCCCTGCGCCATCTTGATCTGGATCTGATCGGCCGAGTTCAGGTATTCGGCGGTGACGCCAAAGCGGCCCGACGCCACCTGCTTGATTTTTGAACGCAGCGAGTCGCCATCTTCGAGCGGGATGTCGACCACAACGCGGCCATCGCCCAGGCGCGACGCGAGCGACTCGCCCTTCTTGATCGCGATGCCCTTGAACTCATTCATGTAGCGCGCCGGATCTTCGCCGCCCTCGCCCGTGTTGCTCTTGCCGCCGATGCGGTTCATCGCGATGGCCAGCGTGGCGTGGGCTTCGGTGCTGATCGAACCGAGCGACATGGCGCCGGTGGCAAAGCGCTTGACGATGTCCTTGGCCGATTCGACTTCTTCGATCGGGATCGCCTTGTCGCGGTCGATCTTGAATTCGAACAGGCCGCGCAGCGTCAGGTGACGGCGCGTCTGGTCGTTGATCAGCTGCGCGTATTCCTTATAGGTCGAGAAGTTGTTGGCGCGCGTTGCGTGCTGCAGCTTGGCGATCGTGTCCGGCGTCCACAGGTGGTCTTCGCCGCGCACGCGGAAGGCGTACTCGCCGCCGACGTCCAGCGCATTGGCCAGCACCGGATCGGCGCCGAAGGCCAGCGCGTGCAGGCGCAGCGCTTCTTCGGCCACTTCGAACAGGCCAATGCCTTCGATGTTCGACGAGGTGCCCTTGAAGTACTTGTCGACCAGCGATTTGTTCAGGCCCACGGCCTCGAAGATCTGCGCGCCGCAGTACGACATGTAGGTGGAAATGCCCATTTTGGACATCACCTTCATCAGGCCCTTGCCGACGGCCTTGATGTAGTTGTAGCTGACCGTCTCGGCCGACAATTCCTGCGGCAGGCCATGCGCCAGCTCGGCCAGCGTTTCGAGGGCCAGGTACGGGTGCACGGCTTCGGCGCCGTAGCCGGCCAGCAGCGCAAAGTGGTGCGTCTCGCGCGCGGAACCGGTTTCGATCACGAGGCCGGCGGAGGCGCGCAGGCCGCGCGCCACCAGGTGCTGGTGCACGCTCGACGTGGCCAGCAGCGCTGGGATCGCGACCAGGTCGGGCGACATGCGGCGATCCGACACGATCAGGATGTTGTGGCCCGACTTGACCGCATCGACCGCTTCGGCGCACAGCGAGGCCAGCGACGCTTCGATGCCTTCCTTGCCCCAGGCGACCGGGTAGCAGATGTTCAGCTCATAGGCCTTGAACTTGCCGCCGGTATGCTGGCCGATATTGCGCAGGCGCGCCATGTCGTCGAAGTTCAGGATCGGCTGCGCGACCTCGAGACGCATCGGCGGATTGACGTTGTTGGTGTCGAGGATGTTCGGCTTGGGGCCGATGAACGAGACCAGCGACATGACCATGCTTTCGCGGATCGGATCGATCGGCGGATTGGTCACTTGCGCGAACAGCTGCTTGAAGTAGTTATACAGCGGCTTGAGTTTGTTGGACGTGACGGCCAGCGGCGAGTCGTTGCCCATCGAGCCGGTGGCTTCTTCGCCCAGCACGGCCATCGGCGCCATCAGGAACTTCAGGTCTTCCTGCGTGTAGCCGAACGCCTGCTGGCGGTCGAGCAGCGTCAGCGCCGGCTTTTCGCCCTGCGCATCCTTCGCGCGGCCGGCGGCCAGCTGCGATTCGGTCAGCTTGATTTCACCCAGCTTGATGCGCACCGACTTGATCCACGCCTTGTATGGCTTGGCGTTGGCGTAGGTGTCTTTCAGTTCCTTGTCGTCGATGATGCGGCCGGCTTCGAGGTCGATCAGGAACATCTTGCCCGGCTGGAGGCGCCACTTCTTGACGATGCGCGATTCGGGAATCGGCAGCACGCCCGATTCGGACGCCATGACGACCAGGTCGTCCTCGGTGATGACGTAGCGCGCCGGGCGCAGGCCGTTGCGGTCAAGCGTACCGCCGATGTGGCGGCCATCGGTGAAGGCCATCGCGGCCGGGCCGTCCCACGGCTCCATCATCGCGGCGTGGTATTCGTAGAAGGCGCGGCGGTTGTCGTCCATCGACGCGTGATTTTCCCAGGCTTCCGGGATCATCATCATCATCGCCTGGGCGATCGGGTAGCCGGCCATGATCAACAGTTCGAGCGCGTTGTCGAAGCAGGCGGTATCCGACTGGCCTTCATAAATCAGCGGGAACAGCTTGTTCAGGTCGTCGCCCAGCACAGCCGACTTGAGGATGCCTTCGCGCGCGCGGGTCCAATTGAAGTTGCCCTTGACGGTATTGATCTCGCCGTTGTGGGCGATCAGGCGGTATGGGTGGGCCAGCGGCCACTCGGGGAAGGTGTTGGTCGAGAAGCGCTGGTGGACCAGGGCCAGCGCCGAGATGCAGCGCGGATCCTGCAGATCCTTGTAGAACACGCCCACCTGGTCGGCCAGCAGCAGGCCCTTGTAGACGACAGTGCGGGCCGACATCGACGGCACGAAGAATTCCTTGCCGTGCAGGAGTTTCAAGGCCTGGATCGCGTGGCCGGACGATTTGCGGATCACGTAGAGCTTACGTTCCAGTGCGTCGGTGACCATGATGTCCGGGCCGCGGCCGATGAAGATCTGGCGGATCACCGGTTCCTTGGCACGCACGAACGGCGACATCGGCATCGTCGCATCGACCGGCACGTTGCGCCAGCCGAGAACCACCTGGCCCTCGATGCGCACGGCGCGTTCGATCTCCTGCTCGCAGGCGATGCGCGACGCATGCTCTTTCGGCAGGAACACCATGCCGACACCGTACTCGCCAGGTGGCGGCAACTCGACGCCCTGACGCGCCATCTCGTCGCGGTAGTACTGGTCCGGAATCTGGATCAGAATCCCCGCCCCGTCGCCCATCAGCGCATCGGCGCCCACAGCGCCCCGGTGGTCGAGGTTCTTCAGAATCAACAGACCCTGTTCAACAATCGAATGACTCTTGTTGCCCTTGATATGGGCGATGAAGCCAACACCGCAAGCATCGTGTTCATTGGCGGGATCATACAAACCTTGGGCAATCATGCGACATTCTCCACATCTTTACGGGATCGAATGCCGAGAATAGTGCAATGCAAAATCCCCCGTCAACCTCAATAATTAGGGTCAGAGTCGAATTGTTTGACAACTTTTTGAGAAAGACGATAATTGGGGACAGAGTCGTCATGGTTTGTGGGCATGCTCATCATTAGCTGCTAAGCCATTGATTCGTAATCCATTTATCCAATAAAAAACGGCACGAATAACCGTGCCGTGGTGTCGGGAATTGCTCTTCATTTAAGCTTGGGCGAGCGGTGGGAGGGGCGGATTAAATGGCCGGCCACGTTTGGCGGGCAAGATCTGACGTTGTGTTTTTTGCTCCAGCTGGCTCTTGAACGAGTCCGACCCCAGTGGCTTGTTTCGCAGAATCGAGGTGGTAATGAAGTCCACCTCCTCGGATGACAAACCCTGTTGGACCATGTCGATATACGCCGCCTCACGCTGGAATGGTGTATTGCCCAGGGCCCAGAACAGGCTGTGGTCGCTGACGAGCGTATCGAGACGCGCGCCGGCGTGGTGGGCATAGCTCGACCATGGATACTCAGCCGGGCCCACCGACAACTGCGCGCGCACGGGATTGAGTTCGATGTAGCGACTGCACGTCATGAAATACCGGTCCGAGTCGATCAGCGAGGTGCGGAAACGGCCCTCGAACAAGCCACCGCTGCGCTCGTACTTGTGGTTAAACCATGGCACATAGAGTCGGCCAACCTTCTGCATCATCAGCGCCAGGCCCGTGGCATCGCTTGGTGTTGCCAGCAAGTGGACATGGTTCGGCATCAGGACATAGGCATGGATTGCCACGTCATAAAAGCGCGCGCCTTCCTTGAGCCAGACGAGAAATCGCTGGTAATCCGCCTCTTCCCGGTAAATGATCTGGCGGTTATTGCCGCGCTGGATCACGTGGTGCGGTTGCTCGGGAACGATGAGTCGAGGTTGGCGTGCCATGGCGTCGGATGTGCGTGAGGAAGCCGAATTCTACAATGGAAAATGACTCTGTCCCTAATTAAACGCAAGAGGTCGCAAAATCCGCTCGACTCTGTCCCCAATTATTTGAGAATGAGTTCGGACGCAATTTATCGCCCGACTTTTCACCCGTAATTGTGTAATCCAACCAATTTCCCAAAAAAAATTGGCCAATAATTCGACTCTGACCCTAATTGTCTGAGTGGAAATTGGCCAATAATTCGACTCTGACCCTCATTGTGGGAGGGCAGAGGCGGGGTCAGGAGAGGGTGAAGCCGGCGGAGAGGCTGTAGCCTTCGCCGTAGGCGCTGCGCAGGGGGAGGTCCTGGCCGAGGCCGGAGCGGGCCTTCTTGCGCAGGCGGTAGACCAGCATGTCGACGCGGCGGCTGGCGTCGGGGTCGTCGCCCCCCATGCCGGCCACGATGACGTGGCGCGGTACCGGGCGCGTGTTGATCGTCAACAGGTGCAGGAAGTTGCATTCCTTTTCGGTCAGGTCGACCACCTTGCCCATCAGCTCGAGCTGGCGTGCGCTCACGCGCAGCATCCACTTGCTAGGGGCCGGCGCCGGATCCTGCGGGCGCACCCGGCGGTCGAGTGCCTCGATGTGGGCGGCCAGTTCCGGGAACTTGATCGGTTTGGTCAGATAATGGTCGGCGCCCAGGCGCAGGCCCAGGATGCGGTGGTCGAACGCCACCCGGCCCGTGAGTACCAGCAGCCCGATTTCCGGGTACAGCTGGCGCATGCGCGGGATGACATTGAAGCCATCTTCATCTGGCAACCCGAGGTCGAGCACCACGACCGCAGCCGGCGTGCGCGTCAGCGCCGCCCACATTTCACTGGCGGTCCTGGCGATCGTGACGTCGTGGTCCAGCTCCTTCAGGAACTCGGCCATGTCGTCGGCGTATTCGCCATTGTCTTCAACTATCAGTATCTGCGTCATGCCTTTGCCATATTAGTCACCTGTCCGTCATTGATACCGATGGTAGCGTTATCCACGCGGAAGCGCGGTCCCGATTATCACTGCTGAGGCTACCCGAAGCAAGGAGTTATTCCTCTATATCCTCTATAAGACCAGCGCCGGCATCCAGAGCCGGAACTCGGCGCCGGCGCCCTGCTGCCCTGGCGCCAGGCTCAGTACACCCCCGTGGACTTCGATGATCGAGCGCGCCATGTACAGCCCCAGCCCACTGCCCGGCAGGCCGGCGGCGTTACGGCCGCGATAGCCCTTGTCGAAGACCCGCGAGGCATCGTCCGGCGGCACGCCCGCGCCACCATCGAGCACGGCGATCTCGACGCCGCCACCGCTGCGCCGCACGCGCACCGTGATGTCGGTGGCAGGCGGCGAAAACGCCAGCGCATTGTCGATCATGACCTTCAGCGCCAGCCGCAGGCCTTCCGGTTCGCCGCGCAGGATCGACGCGACATCATCGAGTTGCAACACAGCCTCGCGCCCGGCGGCGCGGATCTGGGCCGCGCCCGTTTCGACCAGTTCACCGACCGTGATCGTGTTGGGCTGGCGGGTGCGTCCGAGCGTGGCCATGCGGTCCGGCGACAGGTATTCGTCGAGCATCCCGATCAGGCGGTCGACCGCGGCGCCGATCTTGCGATAGCGGGCGCGCACCGATTCCTCGGCATGGGTGGACGTGGCTTCCAGTCGCTGGATCGCGCCATCGATCGTCGCCAGCGGTGTACGGAATTCGTGATTGAGCATGCTGGCGAACCGTTTGTGTTCGCTGTCATGGCCGCGCCGGACCGACAGGTCGCGCAACAGGCCAACCAGCGTCGAGGCGTCGTCCGGCGGCACGATGGCCAGCGCTTCCAGCGCCAGCGGGCGGCGCTCGGCGTCGAACAGATCGAATTCACGCCGGTTGCGTACCCCCGGCGTGCCAGCTGCCGTCGTGCGCAACCACGCTGCCAGCGATGC
The DNA here is from genome assembly GCA_014841835.1 of Oxalobacteraceae sp. CFBP 13730. Lineage (GTDB taxonomy): Bacteria > Pseudomonadota > Gammaproteobacteria > Burkholderiales > Burkholderiaceae_D > Telluria. The sequence goes on from JACYUQ010000004.1 coordinate 188,991, forward strand.
CAGCGGCGAGGCACTGTCGCCGTCGAGCGCGCACTGCAGCGTCGCGACGTCGTAGCCGCTGAGCGCAGCAAATGCCGGACTCAGATAGCGCACGTTCCCCGCAGGCAGCGTGATGGCAAACGCTACATCATCGCCCAGTTCGGCGATCGTGCGCAGTTGCCGGGCTGTGAGCATCTCATCCTTGTTATCAGGAGCCGGGATGGCAGGCGCGGTGGCGGCAATCGGACTGGACTTCATTCGGGCTCTTTCTTCACCAACAGTTACAAGCAAGATATTGACCAGCTAGTATATCTCTACCGTCACATTTTTGTGACATATTGCTCGCAAGAAGACAAAAATGATGTTACCAGCGAACGCGGGCAGAGCACGCATCCCGGCCGGCATGCCAGGTGTGAACGAAACAAATGCGCCACATGGGCAGGGTTTGGGCGATAATTTCACTACCATGAACGATACCGCTACCCGCCCCCCACTCCCAGACCGGCTCTCGATCGATCCGAGCAGCCCATTCCACAACCGTGACGTCTTCCAGCACGACGTCGGCATCCGCTTCAACGACAAGGACCGTACCGACGTCGAAGAGTATTGCATCAGCGAAGGCTGGATCAAGGTCGCCGCCGGCAAGACCCTCGACCGCAAGGGCCGCCCGATGCTGATCAAGCTGAAAGGCACAGTCGAAGCGTATTACGCGTAATCCTTCGGTCGATACAACAATGGCGGGCTCGCGAGCCCGCCATTTCTTTATCTATACCAGCACCAGCTTGCGCAGCGCTGACTAGCCTCCCGAATCGATTACTCCGCCAGCGGCGCAAAGATCGCCTGCAGATCTTCCTGCGTCAGCGCCATCTTCTGCGACTCGCCTTCGGACAGGATCGAGTGCGCCAGCTCCGACTTCTTCTGCTGCAGCAGCTGGATCTTTTCTTCCAGCGTGCCCTTGGCAATCAGCTTGTAGACAAACACCGGCTTGTCCTGCCCGATGCGCCAGGCGCGGTCGGTCGCCTGGTTCTCGGCTGCCGGATTCCACCACGGGTCGTAGTGGATCACGGTGTCGGCCGCCGTCAGATTCAATCCCACACCGCCCGCTTTCAGGCTGATCAGGAAAATCGGCACTGCACCCTGCTGGAATGCTGCCACCTGCGCCGAGCGGTCGCGCGTCTCGCCGGTGAGCAGCGCATACGGGATCTTGCGCAGCGTGAGTTCTTCTTCGATCAGCGCCAGCATGCTGGTGAACTGCGAAAAGACGAGGATCTTGCGGCCTTCGCCCAGCAGGTCTTCGACCATCTGCATCAGGTCGGTCAGCTTGGCCGACACCGCCGCCGTGTTCTTTTTGGACGGCATCGACTTGACCAGACGCGGATCGCAGCACACCTGGCGCAGCTTGAGCAGCGCTTCGAGGATCACGATCTGGCTGCGCGCCACGCCCTTGCGGTCGATCTCGTCGCGCACCTTCTTGTCCATCGCCAGGCGCACCGTTTCGTACAGGTCGCGCTGCGGGCCGGAGAGCTCGATGCGGCGCACCATCTCGGTCTTTTGCGGCAGCTCTTTGGCCACATTGTCCTTCGTGCGGCGCAGCAGGAACGGCCGGATGCGGCGATTGAGCAGCGTGCGGCGCACCGGATCGTCCTGGCGCTCGATCGGATGACGGAACTGGGTGTTGAACGTCTTTTCGTCGCCCAGCAACCCCGGGATCAGGAAGTGGAACTGCGACCACAGCTCGCCCAGGTGATTCTCGAGCGGCGTACCGGACAGGCACAGGCGGTGGCTGGCGTCGAGCGAGCCGGCCGTCTGCGCTGCCTTGGAACGGGTGTTCTTGATGTAGTGCGATTCGTCCAGGATCACCAGGTGATAGTGGTGCTTGCGCAGTTCCTCTTCGTCGCGCGGCAGCAGCGCGTAGGTGGTCAGGACGATGTCGGCGCCGTCGATCTGGTCGAACGACTCCATGCGCTCCTTGCCCTGCAACAGCAGCACTTTCAGGCTTGGGGCAAAGCGCGCAGCTTCGTCGAACCAGTTGGCCATCAGGCTCGTTGGCGCAATCACCAGCGCCGGGCTGGTCAAACGGCCCGCTTCTTTTTCGACCAGGATGTGCGCCAGCGTCTGCACCGTCTTGCCCAGGCCCATATCGTCGGCCAGGATGCCGCCCAGGTCGTACTCGCGCAGGAACTGCATCCACGCCAGGCCATCGAGCTGGTAGTCGCGCAAGGTAGCCTGCAGGCTGGCCGGCGCCTCGACTTTTTTCACGGCGCCAAACTGGCTCAGTTTGCGGCCGGTCTCGCGCAGGCGCTCGCCGCCCGTCCATTGCAGCTCGACGCCGCGCGCCAGTTCTTCGAGCCGCGCTGCATCGAGCGTCGACAGGCGCAGGCGCGCCTTGATCTTGTCATTGAAATACAGCTCGCCCAGCGTGGCCAGGATTGGCTTGAGGCGGCTCCATGGCAGCGCCACGCGCTCGCCATCGGGCAGCACGGCCAGCATCTGGTCGGACTCGCCATGTGCAGCCAGCACGCTCGGATCGAATTCGAGCGGCGCGCTGCGAATCAGCTGCACCAGCACCGGCAACAGCGGCACGCGCTTCTTGGCCACCACGATGCCCAGCTCCAGCTCGAACCAGGCATTGCCTGCTTCCGCCGGTTCGTCGATCTCGGCGTACCAGTCTTCGACCGGCACCACGTCGTAGCGGTACTTGGTCGATTTTTGCAGGTGCCAGCCGGCGTCGGACAGCGCGTCGACCGACTGCTCGGCAAAGCGCAGCCAGTGCGCCTGGCTCTCGAGCTGCAGCGCGCCGGCCATCACGTTCAGCGGCGCCGTGGCCGGCTTGCGGAAACCGATCTCGCCCAGCTTGTCGAGCGCATCGCTTTCAAGCTTGGGATCGCGCTCGATGATTTCGGTGAGGTCACCCACCTGGCGCACGACGCGCTGCGACGGATCGAACGAGACGCGCTGGCCGTCGTAATCGAAGGCCAGCACGGCGAAGTCCTGCCAGCGCGCGGCGCTGCCGTCGGCCAGCTGCACCGCATCGAGCAGCAGGTGCGGAATCGGTTTGACATCATTGCGCAGGCGCTGCGTGAGCGGCTGCGGCAGCGGCATCAATTGCTGCAGGCCGTGCGCGAGCAGCAGTTGCGAGACGCGTTTTTTATCGGTGCCGGTGAGCGTGGGCGCCTGCGCCACGAGCGCCTGCAGTTCGGCCAGCGAGATGTCGATGCCGCCGCGATTGAGGTCCAGCGGCCCGCACGACAGATTGTCGATGTACCACGGCGGATCGGTCGGCAGCATGTAGTCGATCTGGTCGGCGGCGCTGTGCGCGGCCGCGCCGCCCACGGGTTCGACCGACCAGCCGAGTTTTGCGACGCGGCCTTCGTCGCGCCAGGCCAGGCTGGCCAGGCGGGTCGGGCCGCACTGCAGCGGGTAGACCAGGCCACCGGCCATGTCGGCCCACGAGTTCGCCCACAGCAGCTTGCCCTGTTCGAGCAGCATCTGCAGCAGGATCGCGCCGACCTTGCCTTTTGGTTCCGTGGCGCTGGTGCCTTGCGCCGACCCGCTGCGCATCGCGATGAAAAAACGCACCAGGTCGATGTCGTCGCCTTCGAGATACGCGGGCGGCGCCGACAACAACGAAAAGACTTCGCTCACAGGACTGGCCGCAGCGACGTCGCCGTTGGGCCGCAGGCGCGCCTTGCACAGGCACAGCGCCACATGGCGTCCGCCGCTGGTGGGCGCCATCACGTAGACGAACTTGTACTGTGCGGCCTTCGGGTCGACCACTTCGTCGGTCAGCTTCGGCTGCGGATGCGCCGCTGCTTCGACCCGCTGCAGCCAGCTCACGACCGGCGCCGGCAAGGCCGGAGAGCGTGCAGGCGTGCGGGCTGTGGGTGCGTCGCTGGCTTTCTCGCGAAGATAATCGACTGTTGTCATTGGGTCTCGTGGCAGGGTATTAAAAACGGCAATAACGACTATTATCTCGCATACGAACACTTCCGATTTGTTCGTAATCGCACCTTGCGGACAAATGGTGCATGCGCGCAACGCGTGTGTCTTTTGCCAACCGACTGTTCTCTCATGTTCGTCTGACCCTGTCAAGACTGGCGTATCGGCGTTGTTTGCGTATCATTGGCCGCTTGGTCCACGATCCCCGCTTCACCACTGCCTATGCTGCCATCCATCGAACAACGCCTCGCCAAAGAACTCGCCGCCAGGCCAGCCCAGGTGGCCGCCGCCATCGCCCTGCTGGACGAAGGCGCCACCGTGCCGTTCATCGCGCGCTACCGCAAGGAAGCCACCGGTGGGCTGGATGACATCCAGCTGCGCCTTCTCGAAGAGCGCCTGCGCTATCTGCGCGAGCTGGAAGACCGGCGTGCATCGATCATCGCGTCGATCACGGAGCAGAACAAGATGACGCCGGCGCTGCTGGAATCGATCGCGCTGGCCGAGGATAAAACGCGTCTCGAAGACCTGTACCTGCCGTACAAGCAGAAGCGCCGCACGAAGGCCCAGATCGCGATCGAGGCAGGCCTGGCGCCGCTGGCAGACAGCCTGCTGGCCGACCCGCAGCAGGATCCCGAGGCCATCGCGAAAGACTATCTGCGCGAGGCGTTCACCAACACCGACGGCGGCGCCAATCCCGGCGTGCTTGATACCAAAGCGGCGCTCGATGGCGCTCGCCAGATCCTGATGGAGCGCTTTGCCGAAGACGCGGCGCTGCTGCAGACGCTGCGCGAGTACGTGCAGGAACACGGCGTCGTCGAATCGAAGGTCGTCGCCGGCAAACAGGACGAGGGCGAAAAATTCGCCGACTATTTCGACTACAGCGAGCCACTGGCCGCGGTACCGTCGCACCGCGCACTGGCGCTGCTCCGCGGTCGCCGCGAAGGCATGCTGGACGTGGCGCTGCGCCTGGATTCCGAGCCCGAAAAACCGAAGTGGGACGCGCCGCTCAATCCGTGCGAAGGCCGCATCGCGGCGCGCTTCGGCATCAAGGCGCAGGGTCGTCCGGCCGACAAATGGCTGCTCGATACGGCGCGCTGGACCTGGCGCGTGAAAAGCTTCATGCACCTGGATACCGAGTTGATGGGCGCGCTGCGCGACAAGGCCGAACTCGATGCGATCGGCGTCTTCGCGCGTAACCTCAAGGCCCTGCTGCTGGCCGCACCGGCCGGCCCGCGCGCGACGATGGGCCTGGACCCTGGCCTGCGCACCGGCGTGAAGGTCGCCGTGGTCGACGCCACCGGCAAGGTGGTCGATACCGCCACGGTCTACCCGCACCAGCCGCGCAATGACTGGGACGGCGCGCTGCACACGCTTGGCCTGCTGGCGGCGAAACACAATGTGTCGCTGGTCTCGATCGGCAATGGCACCGGCTCGCGCGAGACTGACAAGCTGGCGCAGGATCTGATCAAGCAGCAGCCCGACCTGAAGCTCACAAAAATCGTCGTCTCGGAAGCCGGCGCATCGGTCTATTCGGCGTCCGAATTCGCCTCGCGCGAATTGCCCGACATGGATGTGTCGCTGCGCGGCGCCGTCTCGATTGCGCGCCGCCTGCAAGACCCGCTGGCCGAACTGGTCAAGATCGATCCGAAGTCGATCGGCGTGGGCCAGTACCAGCACGACGTGTCGCAAAGCCAGCTGGCGCGCTCGCTCGACGCCGTGGTCGAGGATTGCGTGAATGCCGTCGGCGTGGACGTGAACACCGCATCGGCACCGCTGCTGGCGCGCGTGTCCGGCCTGTCGTCCACGGTGGCGCAGGGCATCGTCGCGTACCGCGACACGCATGGTGCATTCGCTTCGCGCGCGGCGCTGAAAAAAGTGCCGCGCCTGGGCGAGAAAACCTTCGAGCAGGCAGCGGGCTTTTTGCGCGTGATGAACAGCGCCAACCCGCTGGATGCATCGGCCGTGCACCCGGAATCGTACCCGCTCGTCGAAAAAATCCTGCTCGACGTCAAGCGCGACATGAAAGCCGTGATCGGCGACGGCGCACTCATTAAAAGCCTGAACCCGGCCAGGTACGCAGACGACAAGTTCGGCGTGCCGACCATCACCGATATCTTGAAAGAGCTGGAAAAACCGGGCCGCGATCCACGGCCCGAGTTCACCACGGCCACCTTCAAGGATGGCGTGGAGCAGATCTCGGACCTGCGCCCGGACATGATCCTGGAAGGCGTCGTCACCAACGTTGCCGCGTTTGGCGCATTCGTCGACATCGGGGTGCACCAGGACGGCCTGGTGCACATCTCGGCGCTGTCGAACACGTTTGTGAAAGACCCGCACACGGTCGTCAAGGCCGGTCAGGTCGTGAAGGTCAAGGTGCTGGAAGTGGACCCGAAGCGCAAGCGCATCGCGCTGACGATGCGCCTGACGGACAGCGCGCCGCAACCGGGCGCGCAGCCTGCGCAGCGCCCCGACCGCAACGACGCCAAACGCGTGCAGCAGCACCAGCGCCAGGAACGCACGGCAGCGCCGGCCGGCGGCGCGATGGCCGATGCGTTTGCCAAGCTGCGCAAATAACGAGCGACCAATGCTGCGTGTCGTCCACGTCGATCCCGACCACGCCGACGCGCGGCGCCTTGTTGCGCAGCTCGATGCGGCGCTGGCCGCAATCACGGGCGAAAGCGGCGCGGCCTCGTTCGATCCGCAGGATTGTCGCGGTGCGGGCGCCTGCTTCGTGCTGGCCTACGAGGTGGACGGCAGCGCAGTCGGTTGCGGCGCCGTGCGCGCGCTCGGGGGCGATATCGGGGAACTCAAGCGGATGTATGCGCGGCCCGGCAGCGGCGCTGGCGCGCACGTGCTGGCGGCACTCGAGCGGCACGCCGCGGCATGCGGCTACCGCCAGTTATGGCTGTCGACACGGCGCGTGAATGCACGCGCGGTGGCGTTCTACGAGCGGCACGGTTACGTGCCGGTGGCGCCGTACGGCCGGTATGTCGGCCGCGCGGCATCGGTCTGTCTCGGCCGGTGCCTTCCTTAAGACCGCTACCTTAGCTGTGCTTGATCAGGATGCCGATCAGGTACACGCCCAGGCAGCCAAAGCCGATCAGCAGCATCTTGTGCTGCGGGATCGCCGGCGCGCCCGTCTTCTTGATGTGCAGCGCGTCGCGCACCAGCAGCAGTGCGTAGATCAGCGCGGCGATCCCCGACAGGATGTCGCCCGGGCTCGGACGCGTTAACCCCGTGTAGATATTGAGGATGCCGGGAATGCCCAGCAGGGCGGCGATCACGAGGTTCGCGTTTGGCGATGGTACGCGGCGGCGGGGTTGCTGCATCGGGTGCTCCGGTGGATGGTGACAAACGGCGCGATCATACCGCAATGCCGGGGGCCGGCACTGACGGCGCGCGAAGGCGTTCAGGCGAACAGAGTCGTGTTGCGCAGTACGAGCTTGATCAGGAAGCACCCGGCAAACGCGCCAAAGCAGATGAAGCCGATCAGCGTGACGCGCGGCGAGGTCAGCAGCGCCAGCCGGCCGGCGCGCCGCTGCAGCGCGCACCAGGCCAGAAACAGCGCCATCATCAACGGGCCGATCTGGACGAAGACGTCGACCGCGCGGCCGCTTCTCAAGGCATTGGCGCCGTCATACAGTGCCGGCAAACCCAGCAGCGCGGCAAAAACCCACAAGGCCGCGATGGGCAAGGTAGCGAACGTGTTCTTCATCGTGTTTCCCGTCATCTTGAATCGAGGCATGATACTGCAGCGTCGTAACGGCAGGCGATGCCGTCAACGTCGAATTCTTATAGAATGACGCCATCTACCTATTCCTCTCCAAAAGGCACACATCAAATGAGCGACGTTCAAACCTGGATCAAAGACACCGTGACCTCGACCCCGGTCGTGCTGTTCATGAAAGGCACTGCCCAGTTCCCACAGTGCGGCTTTTCCGGCCGTGCCATCCAGCTGCTGAAAGCGTGCGGCGTCGACAACGTCGCCACCGTGAACGTGCTGGACGATGCTGAAGTGCGTCAGGGTATCAAGGACTACTCGAACTGGCCAACCGTGCCGCAGCTGTACGTGAACGGCGAGTTCATCGGCGGCACCGACATCATGAACGAGATGTACGAATCGGGCGAACTGCAGACCCTGCTGAAAAACGGCTGATTGCATGGCTGATCGCCCGCGCCGTATCGTCGTCGCCCTCACCGGCGCGACCGGCGCAACCTATGGCGTGCAGTTGCTCAAGCGGCTGCACGCAACGGCAGGCATCGAAAGTCATCTGATCATTTCCGATGCCGCCACGCTGACGCTGCACCAGGAACTCGACCTGCAGCGGCGCGACGTCGAAGCGCTGGCCCACGTGGTACACCGCAACCGCGATATCGGCGCATCGATTGCCAGTGGCTCTTACCAGGTCGACGCCATGGTCGTCGCGCCCTGTTCGATGAAGACACTGGCCGCCGTGGCCCACGGTTTCTCGGACAACCTCGTCACGCGCGCTGCCGACGTGATCCTCAAGGAACGCCGGCGCCTGGTGCTGATGGTGCGCGAAACCCCGTTCAACCTGGCTCACTTGCGCAATATGACGTCGGTGACCGAGATGGGCGGCATCATCTTCCCGCCATTGCCCAGCTTTTATCACCGGCCTGCGACGATCGCGGACATGGTCGAGCACACGGTCGACCGTGTCATGGACTTGCTGGGGATCGAAAATGACCAGGCCGCACGCTGGGGCGGCATGAAGGGTGAACAGAACGACAGACCGGCGTAACCGACATGCCGGCTTGCGCCGGCATGGGTTGCATCAGCGTTTGTCGTCGTAACGGTAGTCTTCGGACTTTTTCAAGTCACGCGCTTCTTCGAGCATTCGCCGCCGGGCGTTGCGTTCTCGCATCAGTTCAGCATGACGTGCTGCCGTCATCGGCGGCACGGTCATCAACTCCTTGAGCTGGGCGGTATTGGCGTAGTTGTTTCGCATGCGTCAGCTGCTCCTGGGTGAACCTGAAACGGTGGCGGAAACCGCTACCACCTGATCAGATTATGGACCAGACCAGCCTTTTTGTACTGTTCTGCACGACAAAAGTGCAAACCGGCAATAACGCTACTGCGATGGCTGTTTACTTCGTGTCCGGCTTCGCATGATTCACACGCACCAGCATGCGGATGAACTCACGCGCCAGCTGGCGGTGGTGTTCATCGAGGCGCTGCAGGTCGGCGATCAGCTTGACGTCGGCCGATTCGAAGCGCGCGCCAGCGGCACCGGCGTCGCCGGCAGCCTGTTCGGCACCGCCGAAACGCAACCAGTCGGCAGGCACGCCCAGCCATTGGGCGATCATGCGCAGTTTTTCCTGGGTTGGAATCGCTTCGCCGACCAGCCACTTGCGGGCCGCGTGGACCGTAATGGGACGACCTTCAAAGCGGATATTGAATTCTCGCGCCAGACGCGTAGGGCTGTCCGGGGAGTAGTGAGCGTTCTTCAGAGCATGCTGGAGGCGTTCGCTGAAGCTCTCCCGTTCGTTTGTTGAATTCATTGTGATACTTGTTGTTAGACAGAGGACGGTTTTTCAGACGAGAAACCTCATCTGTAGACTATACAACTAAAAAGTAACAAAGATGTGGTTTTTTAATAGTTTTACACGCGATTCGTCGAATTCCCAACAGCAATTCTTACAAGAACGGTTGGTATCGAAAATCGAATTAACTGAAATGAAACAACTACGTACCATTACTTAGAACAGTCCGTTGGAATGCATGTGCTGTTCAATATGTATCCGATGGTGACATATCGGATGTTAGATTTGCGTGAAAAGTAACACCCCGTCGGCGTCTGCCACCCTGGTCAGTCGACCGTCATACCAAAGCTTGTGCAAGTGGGCGAGCGCTTCACCTAGGGCGAAGCTGAGCTGATGTGCATCGAGCGGGCGCCGGAACATGATGGGCACGATATCGGCCGCCGATTGCGGCACCGCGCAGGCTGCAATCACCTCGGCCAGCCGCTCTACATGGTGCTCGCGCAATTGCCGGATGCGCGTGTGCAGCCCGCGAAACGGCTTGCCGTGGGATGGCAGCACCAATACATCCTCGGGCAGGTCTGCAAACTTGCCGAGCGAGTCCAGATACAGTTGCAGCGGATTGCCATCGGGCTCCACGGCGAACACCGAAACGTTCGTCGAGATACGTGGTAATACCATGTCGCCGGATACCAGGATGTTCAACGTCGCGCAGTACAGCGAGGCGTGTTCCGGCGAGTGGCCAAACCCGGTGATCACGCGCCACAATTGCCCCCCAATTGTGACATTTTGATCATCCTGCAGTCGCGTATAGGCCAGCGGCACGGTCGGCACCAGCGACGGATAGTAGTTGCGGCGACTGCCCATCTGATCCAGCATCGCGGCGTCGCGCAAGCCGTGGCGCTCGAAATGCGGGATGGCCGACGGGCCGTCGACGCCCGGCAATGCGGCGGCCATCATGCGCATGAAACCGAATTCACCGGTTGTGGTCCAGAACGGCGCGCCGAAGCGCTCGCACAGCCAGCCAGCAAGTCCGACGTGATCCGGGTGGCAGTGGGTGGCAATGAGGCGTACCAGCGCTTGCCCATCCAGCCCCTCGGCCAGCAGCTGTTCCCAGGCGGCGCGGGTGGCGTCGGTGCCGGCGCCGGTGTCGATCAGGCTCCAGCCGGTGCGCGTTGCACCATCCTGCTCGACATTGTCTTGCAGCAGCCACAGATTGACGTGGTCCAGTGCGAATGGCAGCGGCATGCGCGCCCAGCGCAGACCCGGAACGATCTGGATCGCCTCGCCGGGTACCGGGATCGTCTCGCCGAACGCATACGACAGTTGGGATTCAAGCGCATTCATGCAAATCTTTCCTTTTCTGGCAGAACAGCGGGCGCGCTACAATACGACGCAACGTCAATTTACGTAAACGGAAGTTACTGCTTGTTTCGATTTTACGCGATTTTTGGTTGTTTCCCAAACGCTACAGAACCCCATGCCGACTACCTACACCATCGCCGAACTGGCGCGCGAATTCGATATCACTGCACGGGCCATCCGTTTCTATGAAGACCAGGGCCTGCTCAGTCCAAAACGCGAAGGCGTGGGCGGCCGCAACCGCGTGTACACGCCACGAGACCGGACCCGCCTGAAACTGACCCTGCGCGGCAAGCGCCTGGGTTTGACGCTGTCCGAGATCAAGAGCATCGTCGACATGTACGAGTCGCCAAAAGACACGCAGGCGCAGATCGACCGCTTCCTCGCCGTGCTGGGTCAGCAGCGCGTGACGCTCGAACAGCAGCGCGCCGATATCGAGATGGCGCTGGAAGAAATCGTCGCCCACGAAGACGAATGCCGCCGCCTGCTGAGCGGCAATCACGGCGACAGCGACGCAGACGCAGGTCGTAACGCCGCCTGAGTCTGCAGGCGAAAAGGGTGCTGACAACTTGTCAGCACCCTTTTTTTGCCTGCTGTTTGACGTTTACGTTAACGTAACACGCGAGTATGATTGTCGCGCACCCCTTCTCAATTCACCACTGTTCACCGCGAGGACGACATGCTGCACCTTCCAGGCCTGACTTTTGACCATGGCGACGACATCGCCGCGCTGCGCGAAGCCGTCCAGCAATTCGCCGCCAGCGAAATTGCGCCCCGCGCGGCCGAGATCGACCGCAGCGACCAGTTCCCGATGGACTTGTGGAAGAAGATGGGCGAACTCGGCCTGCTGGGCATCACGGTGAGCGAGGAATACGGCGGCGCGAACATGGGCTATCTGGCCCACATCGTGGCGATGGAAGAAATCTCGCGCGCCTCGGCCTCGGTCGGCCTGTCGTACGGCGCCCACTCGAACCTGTGCGTGAATCAGATCAAGCGCAACGGCACCGACGCGCAGAAGCAGCGCTACCTGCCCAAGCTGATTTCGGGTGAGCATATTGGCGCGCTGGCGATGTCCGAGCCGAACGCCGGCTCGGACGTGGTGAGCATGCGCCTGCGCGCCGAACTCAAGGGCGACCGCTACGTGCTCAACGGCACCAAGATGTGGATCACCAACGGCCCCGACGCCGATACACTGGTCGTCTACGCCAAGACCGATCCCGAAGCGGGCGCGCGCGGCATGACCGCATTCCTGATCGAAAAAGGTTTTAAAGGGTTCTCGATCGCGCAGAAGCTCGACAAGCTGGGCATGCGCGGTTCGCACACGGGCGAACTGGTGTTCCAGGATTGCGAAGTGCCCGTCGAGAACGTGCTGGGCGGCGTCGGCAAGGGCGTCAATGTCCTGATGTCGGGCCTGGACTTCGAGCGCACCGTGCTGTCGGGTGGCCCGCTGGGGATCATGTCGGCCTGCATGGACGTGGTGGTGCCGTACATCCACGACCGCAAGCAGTTCGGCCAGGCCATCGGCGAATTCCAGCTCATGCAGGGCAAGATCGCCGACATGTACTCGACCATGATGGCGTGTCGCGCCTATGTGTATGCAGTCGGCCAGGCCTGCGACCGCGCCACGGGCCCGGAGCAGATCCGCGCCCTGCGCAAGGACGCCGCCGGCGCCATCCTGTATAGCGCCGAAAAAGCCACGTGGATGGCCGGTGAAGCGATCCAGACGCTGGGCGGCAACGGCTACATCAACGAATACCCGGTCGGCCGCCTGTGGCGCGACGCCAAGCTGTACGAAATCGGCGCCGGCACCAGCGAGATCCGCCGCATGCTGATCGGCCGCGAGCTGTTCGGCGAAACGGCGTAACCGTCACGGCAGATCGGGACAGAACGACTTGTTGTCAGCCCATGCACGTCGTTCCAGCGTAGGCTGGAACCTAGGTTTGCATGCAGACCAATATCGCCACGCGCCGCCGGTCGGCGCAAGACTGGGGTTCCCTCCTGCGAGGGAACGACGGTGTTGCAGCCGGCGGTGCAAAGCAACCCCTCTTTTCACTCGGAGACCACCATGAACGATCCAGTCGTTATCGTCGGCGCCGCGCGCACCCCGATGGGCGCCTTCCAGGGCGATTTTTCCAGCAAGACCGCCAGTGACCTGGGCGCGGTCGCGATCCAGGCCGCCGTGCAGCGCGCCGGCGTCGATCCTGCCGCCGTCGAACACGTCTACTTCGGCAACTGCCTGATGGCGGGCCAGGGCCAGGCCCCGGCCCGCCAGGCGCTGATCAAGGCCGGCCTGCCGATGTCCACCGGCGCCGTGACGCTCTCCAAGATGTGCGGCTCGGCGATGCAGGCGGCGATCTTCGCGCACGACCAGCTGGTGGCCGGCAGCGCCGACGTCGTCGTCGCCGGCGGCATGGAATCGATGACCGGCGCGCCCTACCTGATCCCCAAGGCGCGCGGCGGCTACCGCATCGGCCACGCGCCGATGTTCGACCACATGATGCTCGACGGCCTCGAAGACGCCTACTCGCGCAACGAAAAAACGGGCGAAGGCCGCTCGATGGGCACCTTCGCCGAAGAGTGCGTGGCCAGCTACGGCTTCACGCGCGAAGAGCAGGACAACTTCGCGATTGCCTCGGTCAAGCGCGCGCAGGCCGCCAGCACGGACGGTGGCTTCGACTGGGAAATCGCGCCCGTCACGGTCACCAGCCGCGCTGGCGACACCGTCATCGACAAGGACGAAGGCCCGCTCAAGGCCAAGATCGACAAGATCCCGTCATTGAAACCCGCGTTCAAGAAGGATGGCACCGTCACCGCCGCCTCGTCGTCATCGATCAACGACGGCGCCGCCGCACTCGTGATGATGCGCGAATCGACCGCCAAAGAACTGGGCCTGACGCCGATCGCGCGCGTGCTCGGTCACGCCACGCATGCGCAGGAACCGAACCTGTTTACCACCGCCCCGATCGGCGCGATGCAAAAGCTGTTCAAGAAAACCGGCTGGACGGCGGGCGACGTCGACCTGTACGAGATCAACGAAGCGTTTGCTGCGGTGCCGATGGCCGCGATGCGCGACCTGAGCATCCCGCACGAGAAAGTCAATGTGCACGGCGGCGCCTGCGCGCTGGGCCACCCGATCGGCGCGTCTGGCGCGCGCATCGTTGTCACGCTGCTCGGCGCGCTCAAGCGCACCGGTGGCAAGCGCGGTGTGGCAGCGCTGTGCATCGGCGGCGGCGAGGCCACGGCGATGGCGATCGAGCTGGTGTAAGCCCGCCCGCGATGCGCTGCAACGATGAACAAAGCATGCGACTATTGAAGGTCTTGTTCTACCAACCCTTCACAAGGAGCACCGCATGCCCACCGTATTGATCGTCGGCGCCTCGCGCGGCATTGGCCATGAAATGGCCGCCCAATATCGCCAGGATGGCTGGCGTGTCATCGCCACCGCACGCAAGCAGGAAGACTGCGATGGCCTCGTCGCGCTGGGCGCCGAAGCGCACCAGCTCAACGTGCTCGATGCCGAATCGATCGCCGCGCTGGCCTGGCGCCTGGACGACGAAAAGATCGACAGCGCCTGGCTGGTGGCCGGCGTGTATGGCCCGGCCCACGGGAGTTTCCCGACCGGCCCCGAATTCGACGCCGTCATGCACACCAATGTGCTTTCCGCGATGCGCCTGATTCCGATCGTCGCGCCGTTGCTGGCCGATTCGAAGGGCAAGCTGGCGGTGCTGTCGTCGCGCATGGGCTCCATCGGTGAGCGCTCGGGCACTGACGGCACGCTGTACCGCGCCAGCAAGGCCGCACTGAACTCAGTGCTCAAGGACGCCTCGATCACCTACGGCGCGCAAGGCGTGACCTGCATCGCCTTCCATCCGGGCTGGGTCCAGACCGACATGGGCGGCAGCGGCGCAGCGCTCACCGTGCACGACAGCGTGCGCGATCTGCGCGCCACGCTGGCCAGGGTGGACGCGGGCGCCAATGGCAGTTTCCTGAACCACGACGGCGAGCCGATCGCCTGGTAACACACAATAGCGAGACCCCATGATCCTGTCCGACGAACACCAGATGATCCGCGACGCCCTGCGCAGCTTTGCCCAGGAGCGTCTGGCCCCCAACGCTGCGCGCTGGGACCGTGAGCACCACTTCCCGCGCGAAGAGTTGGGCGAACTGGCGGCACTGGGCGCTTTTGGCGTGGCGGTGCCGGAGCAGTATGGCGGCGCCGGCCTGGATTATGTGGCGCTCGCGCTGGTACTGGAAGAAATCGCGGCCGGTGATGGCGGCGTCTCGACCATCATCTCGGTCAACAACTGCCCGGTGTGCAGCATCGCGATGATGTATGCGAGCGAAGCGCAGAAGCAGCAGTGGTTGCGGCCCCTGGCGCAGGGCGAGCTGCTGGGCGCATTCGCCCTGACCGAGCCGCACACCGGCAGCGACGCCGCGGCGCTGCGCACGACCGCCACGCGCGATGGCGAGCATTACGTCATCAACGGCACCAAGCAGTTCATCACCAGCGGCAAATACGGCGACGTGGCGATCGTCATGGCCGTCACCGACAAGGCGGCCGGCAAGAAGGGCATCAGCGCGTTCTGGGTGCCGACCAATACGCCTGGCTACATCGTGGCCGGCGTCGAACACAAGATGGGCCAGCATTCGTCGGACACGGCGCAGATCGTGTTCGACAATTGCCGGATCCCGCTGGAAAACCTGATCGGCGACGAAGGCATGGGCTACAAGATCGCGCTGTCGGGCCTGGAGGGTGGGCGCATCGGTATCGCCTCGCAGGCGGTCGGCATGGCGCGCGCCGCGTATGAAGCGGCGCTGGCGTATGCGAAGGACCGTGAGAGCTTCGGCAAGGCGATCTTCGAGCACCAGGCGGTGCAGTTCCGCCTGGCCGAGATGGCGATGAAGATCGAGGCCGCGCGCCAGCTGATCCTGCATGCGGCATCGATGAAGGATGCCGGCCTGCCGTGCCTTAAAGAAGCCGCGATGGCCAAGCTGTTCGCGTCCGAAATGGCCGAGCGCGTGGTGTCCGATGCGATGCAGGTGTTCGGCGGCTACGGCTACGTGGCCGACTTCCCGGTCGAGCGCATCTACCGCGATGTGCGCGTGTGCCAGATCTACGAAGGCACCAGCGACATCCAGAAGATCCTGATCGCCCGCGCATTGTGAACGGCCCGTTGACCCTGCAGGCGTTGGTGCCCGAACAGCTGCCGCAGCTGTTCATGTACCTGGACGACCAGCTGCAGGAAAACGGCCGCGGCGCCGTGCCGCTGTTCCAGCCCATCTCGCGCGGGCAGTCGCGACTGCCGCCCGACAAGGCAGCGTCGTTTGCCGCCAGTTTTACGGTGCCGTTCGGCCAGCCGCGCTGGCGCCGCATGTGGCTCGCGCTCGATGCCCGGGGCGCGATCGCCGGCCACATCGACCTGCGCGCGCGGCCCGAAGTCGCCGCCGCACACCGCGCGCTGCTGGGCATGGGCGTGCACCGCGATCACCGCCGCGCGGGACTGGGCCGTCAGCTGGTCGAGCACGCACTGGCGTGGGCCAGCGTCACGCCGCCGCTCGAGTGGGTCGATCTGGATGTCCTGTCGGGCAATCTGGCAGCGCGCCGGCTGTACGAGCGCGCCGGGTTCGTCGTCACCGGCGAGGTGCACGACCTGTACCGGATCGATGGCGAGTCGCATGGCTCGGTGACGATGAGCCGGCGCCTTTGCTGACCGCCCTACGACACGGCCGCTTCGAGTAGCGTGATTGTCTGCGCCTGCGTATCGAGCGTTGCGCGCACACCCATGGGCAGCGTGCACTGGTTGCGGATATGCCCGATCGAATAGCCGCTGACGGCCGGAATGACCAGCGGATGCAGGTGCAAAGCCAGCGTGCGCTCGAGCGTCAGTGACACGTCCTCGTGTTCCGGCCCGCAGTTCTGGCAAATCCCCACCACCACCGCCGCCGCATTGGCAAAGCCACCGGCCAGGTCGAGCTGCGTCATCCAGCGGTCGATCCGGTACGGCGCTTCGTTGACGTCTTCCAGGAACAGGATGCTGTTGCCGATATCGGCCGCATAGGGCGTGCCGGCCAGCGCCGCGACCATCGACAGGTTGCCGCCCATGAGCGGGCCCGTGGCCACGCCGTGCGTGAAGGTATGGATGCCGAAGTGCGGCTCCTGCGCGGCGCGTTCGGCGTTTTCAAGCGACATCGGCATCGTGTAGCGCGCCTGCGGCTCGGTCAGCACCGCCATCATGTGCTGCGTCGCATAGTCGGTCAGCGTCGATGAAGCCACCGGCCCATGGAACGTCACGAGGCCAGTCTGTTTAAAGATCGCCAGGTGCAGCGCCGTGATGTCGGAATACCCGATCAGCACTTTCGGATTGCGGCGGATCAGCGCGTAATCCAGCCCGGACAACAGCGAGATACAGCCCGAGCCACCGCGGATCGGCCAGATTGCCTTGACCTCGGGATCGGCGAACATTGCATGCAGGTCGGCCAGGCGCTGCTGCACCGAGCCGGCGTAATTGCCGAACACCTCGCGCAGATAGGCGCCCGGCTTGACCCGAAAACCCAGCGCCTCGATATTGCGCACGGCTTTCTCGATGGCGGCATCATTCGTGTAGCCGCCTGGCGCAATCAGGCCGACGACGTCGCCCTGGCGCAGGCGTGGTGGTTTGATGAGCATGGTTCGCGAAGAAGGACGCGCAGCAGCTGGTGCAGTCACAGACATGGCGGCGGCAATGGCACCGAAGTTGCGCCGGCTGATCTTCATGCTTCGTATCCAATCAAGTTATCGTCGTTCCCGCACAGGCGGGAATGATGGATCACAGCCGGGGTCAGGATCACAGCCGGGGTCAGGTCTGACATTCAGACACGACCTCAGCACACAGCCGGGGTCAGGTCTGACATTCGGACACGACCTCAGCCTTAGCCACTTTCAATGGTGTCTTGCCCAGTACCAGCATGGCCCGGTGCCAGCTGGTGCCGACTACCCGATTGTCGAGCTCGTGTCCAAATGTCAGACCTGACCCCCGCTTTTTGGTCCGATTGTCGAGCTCGTGTCCGAATGTCAGACCTGACCCCCGCTTTTTGGTCAGAAGAACTTGTAGGTTGCCATCATCGTGAATGAACGGCCGCGCGGGTCGGCTACGCGTGGCTCCCAGCTGCTGCCGGCGCCCGTGTTGCTGTCGTAGGTGATCGCGAACGGTGGGTCTTCGTCCAGGATGTTCTTGATGCCGGCGGTGAGCGTCAGGTTCTTGAAGCCCGTGTAGTTTGCGGTCAGGTGGAAGATCGAGTATTCGTCCACCTTGCTGTTGTACTCGGACGGCTTGATGCGGCCGCTGGCCACGCCTGGCAGTACCTGGTCGGTGTAACCGGAGCGGAAGATATTCTGCAGCATGCCGCTCCAGTTGCCGTACTTGTAGGTCACGTAGGCGCTGTGCTTCCACTTCAGGCCCAGATCACCGGTGTACAGGAAGCGGCCGATTTCGCTCTCGCCGAATTCGGCGTTTCTGGTGGCGCGCGACTTCTTCTCGAGCAGGCGCGAACCGTCGATGCCGATGCCCCAGATCGAACCGGTGCTGAACTTGCCGGTCATGCGGGCGCCCACTTCGAGGCCGCGCGTGATGCGCTCGCCGGCATTCAGCCAGCGCTGGTCGACGAACGCCAGGTTGCCGGCGGCGTCACGAATGAACTGGTCCTGGAACAGGTTGTAGTTCGCGACCATGGTCGCGAGGTTGAACGAGTCGATCGTGTTTTCCTTGCGGATTTCCCACAGGTCGGCATTGGCCGAGAAGCCGCCGGCCGGCTCGAATACCACACCCAGGCTGGCCTGCTTGGCGGTCTCTGGCCCCAGCGTCGGCTTGCCGCCGGTGAACGTGACCGGATTGACCGCTTGGCAGCCTGCCACTGTCGTGTCAACGCGGCCGCTCGGGCAGGTGGCCGGGTCGGCCAAATCCTTGCCGGCGTACGCGCTCTCGGTCAGGCCGTTGAACAGCTGGTTGAACGACGGCGCGCGGAAACCCTCGTTGTACGAACCGCGGAACATCAGTTGCGGGATCGGCTGGTAGCGGAACGAGACCTTCGGATTGGTCGTCGCGCCAAAGCCCGTGTAATCGTCGCGGCGGATGGCGAAGGTCAGCTCCAGCGCCTGCGTGACCGGGACCAGCATCTCGGCATACACGGCCTTGATGTCGCGACTCACCTTCGGCAGCGCATTGACGTCATCGAACGGCGCATTCAGGATCGCCGGGCGCGCGCTGACGGCGCGCAGGTCGCCATTGAACTTGTATTCTTCGCGGCGCAGGTCGGTGCCCAGCGCCATCATCACGGCGCCGGCCGGCAGCTTGAAGATTTCGCCCGACAGCGCAGCGTCGAACTGGGTCAGCGTCGTTTTACCGCCGTACATGACGACGCCTGCAGCCGAGGTGGCGCGGATCGCATCGATCGCGGCCTGGCTCTGGGTCTGGCCCGGCAGCAGGAACGGGTTGACGATGCCCGAGCCGAGCACATCGCGCAGCGCCACCGTGTAGTTGTAGCCGGTGCCCAGCAGCGACTCCGATTCGCTGTAGGCGCGCGACAGGCCGACGCGGTAATCGTAGCGGTTGCCGAACAGGGTCAGCGGTCCATCGGCGCCCACCAGCAGGCGGCTGGCCTTGGTCTCGGTGGTGATTTCGCGGTTGCCGCACTCCATGCAGCGCCAGCGGTACGCGATCGGCAAGCCGTAGTTGGCCGAGATGCCGGGGAAGGTCTTGACCAGCGCGTTGTAGACATCGTTATAGGCGGCGCCCGTGCTCGGGTAGAACGAGCTCGGACCGAAGGTCGACGCCGATGGCGAAATCTGGTTCGGCGAGAAACGCTTGGACACTTCGACGCGCGAGGCGACGCCTTCAGCGAACAGCTCATGCTCGCCGATGCGGAAGGTGGCGCGGCCCAGCGCATTGGTGTTCTTGACCGGCTGCTGCAGCACGGCGGCGCGGCCCGTATCCCAGGCGCAGCCATAGGCGGCGCCCGGCGTGTCCCACAGTTTTTCGTCGTACGCGCCCATGCCGTCGACGCTGTCGCACCCGGCGCCGCCTGGCAGGTCGAGGAGGCTAATGCCGTTGTAGGCAACGCTGCTGCCCGGCAGGGTCGGGCCGGTGCCGGTGCGCGAGAGCAGCGTTGGCGCCAGCGTCGTGGCGAAGATGTTGCCGCTCGGCGTACCGCGTGTATCGACCGACACACCGCGGTTCGGCTGGAAGGTGTTGACGAAATCACGCTGGTTGCCGCGCAGCGCCTTGTTTTCGCTGTGCGACAGGGTCGCCAGCACGTTCCAGCCTTGCGTGTCGAGGTCGCCCCAACCGCCAGTGAGGCTGGCGCGGCCGATTTCGCCGCCGCTCGCCTCGGCCACATCGGTGAAGGCCTGTGCTTCCAGACCCTTGTAGTTCTTGCGCAGGATGAAGTTGATCACGCCGCCGATGGCGTCGGTGCCGTACACGGCCGACGCGCCATCCTTGAGCACTTCGACGCGCTCGACCGCCGCCATCGGGATCGAATTCAGGTCGACCGCCGAGCCCTTCATGCCGTGCGTCGCGACGCGCCGGCCGTTAAGCAGCACCAGCGTCGAATCGGAGCCCTGGCCGCGCAGGTTGGCGCTCGAGGCGCCGTTGTTGCCGCGCTGGGCGCCCGAGGTCACATCGGCGTTCGAGGCCAGGTTATCCGAGCCATTGCCGTTGATGTTCAGCGTGGCGATGAGTTGCTCGGCCGTGACGATGCCCTGGTCTTCGATCTGCTTGCGCGAAATGATTTCAACCGGCAGCGCGCCCTCCTTGGCGATACGCTTGATGCTCGAGCCGGTGATTTCCACCCGCTGCATCGACGTGTCGGTTTGCGCTTGCGCCACGAGTGGCATGGCAGCAGGGGCGACCACTCCCATCAAGGCAATCAGCTGGGCCAGTTTCTTCAATTTCACGATGTTTCTCCTTGCGTTCCGGGGCGGTCGTCGGCCGGCGCACTGTATTGGACTGCACTGCGCCGACCTGCGTGTCGCATGCCAGGTGATTCTTGGCATTACGTTATGTTTTCAATTCAGAGTACGCTCACAATTTTGTGACAAGCCAATGAATTATCCGGAGGGGAGTATAACCAGCGGGAATATTTTCTTGCGGAAAAACTAACGAAATCTATCGCTTGCCCCGAACCGAGCGTGCCCTTTGCGCAACATCGATATCGAGGTAGCGCCAGTTCGTGAATTCGACGGGATGGCGTTTGTAGTTTTTCAACCACGGATGCCGCAGATCGCCCGATAAAACATGGGTCAACGGCACCCATGGGTTGTACGCATGGAGCAGCTGGTTCATCTCAAAATAGAGTCTGTTTCGCTCTGCACCATCCTGAAGCAAGCGTGCTTTTTCATAGCGCACATTGTATTGAGGCAGGTTGAAGCGCGCGTAGTTGGCCCGGCCTGCATTAGGCCCGTACAACAGCTGATAAAAGTTGTCGCCGTCGGGGAAATCGGCGATCCAGTTACTCTCGAACATCTGCACCGTTCCGAGGCGCGAGGCCTTGATGATCTCGGTTTTCTTGTCGGACTTGAAGACGACGCGCACACCGATGGCATTCAGGCACTTTCGCCACAGTTCATCGCGCAGGCGCCCACCCACGGTCGCTTCGCTATGCATCGTCAAGGTCAGCGGTTTGCCATCAGGCGCGCGCCGAAAACCGTCCGGGTCGCGCCCGTCGTAACCATGGCGGTCGAGCAAGGCATTGGCCAGTGCCGGGTCGTACGGCACCGGACTGCGATAGCTTGGATCGTAGCCGCGCACATTCGGCGGCAGCGGCGACTCGGCTTTGATCGCAAACCCTTTCTTCAGTAACGCAATGTCTTCGGCGCTGTTGTACGCCATCGAGATCGCACGCCGCAGCGCGATCCGGTCCTTGCTGTAGCCGCCCACGACCGGGTCGGTCATGTTCATCCACATATAGTAGGTCTGCAATACCGGAAAGCGCGACAGCACGATCCCGCGCGCGGCCAGGTCAGGTTTCAAGGCGCCGTCGTGCACGACCATCTCGGTCATCGATTCGGGGATCTGCTCCAGGTAGTCGTAGTCGGCATTCAAAAAGCCCAGCATGCGGCCCTGGAATTCCTCGGCGATGCGCACCTCGACCCGGTCCACGCGCGGCAGGCGCTTGCCCTTCAGTGCGGCGGCAATCGCCCGGTCCTCCGGGTCGTCGCCCGGCGTGGCCGCGAACACGGCCGTGGAATCCGGATTGGCCAGCAGCACGATGCGATCGCTCCGTTGCCACTCCCCCAGCATGAACGGCCCGGTGCCGATCGGGTGATTGCCCGCCTGGCCCGGATACGCCTCGATCACTTCGCGCGCCACCACGCTGCTGGCCGCCGTCGCCAGATAGAACAAGAAATTGTTATCGGGCGCAATCAGCTGGATGCGCAGCGTGTAGCGGTCCGGCGCCTGCAGGCCGGCCACCGGCACATCGGGACCGAAGCGCGCGCGCAGCGCAGCGTCGCCCGCGATCTTGCCCTCGAACATATAGGCCCACGGCGACTTGAGCGCTGGGTCATATAAACGCTTGAGGCTGTAGACATAGTCGGCGGCCGTGACTTCGCGCTTGCGGCCCTTGAAGGCGGGATCGGGCGTGAAATGGATGCCGGGCCGGATGCGGAAGGTATAGGTCAGGCCGTCGCTGCTGACGGTCGGCATGGCCGCGGCCGTATTGGGGCGCAGGGTGACCGGGCGCGCCAGGTAGTCGTAGCGCAGCAGCGGATCGAACAGGTTTTCCAGCAGCGACAGCGTGGCGTTGTCGGACGCCACTGCCGGGTCGAGTCCCGTCTCGCTGGTCGAGAGGAACATGTGCAAGACCTTATCCTGCTCCTGTGCCTGCGCCTGGACGGCCGAGCATGGCAAAAACAGGGACAGCGACAGCAGCGCGGCAGCGGCGGAACGAAATTTCATGACGGCAGATCCTTTGGGGCATCCCAGACAGCGTGCCGTATCATAGGCGCGCTGCGCCTTGGCAAGCAACGCTCATAACTTTTGCGCATGGCGCGGCTGCATTCTTTCATCCACGCGGCTTGCCCTTGGCCCCTGGGCGCTGCACAATCGTCCGAACCCGGCGGCAACGCTTCGATCAGCACCGATCAGCACCTCTCAGCATTTACTGGTTATCGATGGCACTCAATTACATCTGGACAGGCTTCTTCCTCGTCGGCTTCCTCGCAGCAATGGCGCAGTGGCTCTTCCTCGGCGACACCGAAATCTTCAAGCGCATCATCGACGGCACCTTCGACTCGGCCAAGATGGCCGTGATGGACATCGCCCTGCCGCTGGCCGGCGTGATGACGTTCTGGCTCGGGATCATGAATGTCGGCGAGAAGGCCGGCGCCATCAACCTGTTCGCGCGCGTGATCGGCCCGTTCTTTTCGCGCATCTTCCCCGGCGTGCCGCGCAACCACCCGGCCAATGGCCACATGGTGATGAACTTCTCGGCCAATATGCTGGGCCTCGACAACGCGGCCACGCCGTTCGGCCTGAAGGCCATGGAAAGCCTGCAGTCGCTCAACCCGAACAAGGACGAAGCGACCGATGCGCAGCTGATGTTTTTGGTGATCCAGACCTCGGGCCTGACGATCATCCCGCTGGCCGTGATGGCCCAGCGCGCGGTGCTGGGCGCGGCCAACCCGGCCGACATTTTCATCCCGACGCTGATCGCGACCTACACCGCCACCATTTTCAGCATCATCATGGTGGGCCTGCGCCAGCGCATCAACCTGTTCGACCCGGTGATCTTCGCCTGGATCGGCGGCACCGCGGCGCTGATTGCATCGATGGTCCTGTCCTTCACCTACTTCCTCGACAAGACGCAGATCCAGCTGGTGTCGTCAGTCGCCGCCAACCTGGTGCTGTTCGGTGTCATCGCCGCGTTCATGACCGGGGCGCTGCTCAAGAAGGTCAATGTGTTCGAGGCCTTCATCGAAGGCGCCAAGGGCGGTGTCGAAACGTCGATCAAGATCATTCCCTACCTGGTCGGCATGATCGTGGCGATCAGCGTGGTGCGCAATTCGGGCATCCTGGGCATGGTCACCAGTGGCTTCGCGTGGGTGTTTTCCGCACTGGGCCTGCAGACCGATTTCGTCGGCGCGCTGCCGACTGCGCTCATGAAGTCCCTGTCGGGCAGCGGCGCGCGCGCCATGATGATCGATGCGATCAAGACCTATGGCGTGGACTCGTTCGTCGGCCGCCTGGCCAGCATCATGCAGGGCGCGTCGGACACCACGTTCTACATCATCGCGTTGTATTTCGGTTCGGTCGGCATCCGCAAGACGCGCTATGCGGTCAGCTATGGCCTGCTGGCGGACCTGGTCGGCATCATCGCCGCGATCTTCGTGGCCTATCTCTTCTTCGGTTAAGGATTCACGCATGTTCAAACGCGCCACCCTCGTTCTGTCGCTGCTGTGCGCCACGTCCCTCGCCCAGGCCCAGCTACCGGCGCCGGTGGCGCAACTGATGCAGCAAAGCGGCATCGCAGCCAGCGAAGTGGGCCTGCTGGTGCTGCGCGGCGACGCCGCCGTGCTGTCGCACCAGGCAGCGCTGCCGATGCAGCCGGCGTCGACGATCAAGCTGGTGACGACGCTGATCGGCCTCGAGCGGCTTGGCCCCACGTTCCGCGGCCGCACCGAACTGCGCACGACCGGGGACGTCAAGGATGGCGTGCTGCGCGGCAGCCTGTACGTCAAGGGCGGCGCCGATGCCGACCTGGCCGGCGAGCACCTCGAAGCCATGCTGCGCGCGCTGCGCTACCAGGGCATCGAGCGCATCGAGGGTGACCTGGTGCTTGATCGCAGCCTGTTCCAGCCGGCGCGGCCGGATGTCGGCCTGCCGCCGTTCGACGAGTCGCCCGACGCGTATTACAACGTGATTCCCGACGCCCTCCTCCTCAACAAAAACATGCTGCAGCTCGACATGCGCGCGACCGGATCGACGCTGCAACTGCGCATGTATCCGGAACTCGAACGCGTCTCGGTCACGTCGGCGATGACGCTGGTCGAGCGCGACTGCGCGAAGTGGGAAGACGGCTGGCAGCTGCCCGAAACGCGGCGCGCGCCCGATGGCCGCATTGAGGTGGTCTTGCGTGGCACCTTCCCGAAGAACTGCAACCGCAGCTACAGCGTCAATGTGCTCGACCGCGACGATTACGTGGGCCGCTTCGTGCGCCGCGCCTGGACCGATCTGGGCGGCACGCTCAGCGGCCGCACGATCACCGGCGCCACGCCACTCGATGCGCGCGTGCTGGCCGCGCACGCCGCGCGCGCCTTGCCGGAACTGGTCCGCGACATCAACAAGACGTCCGACAACACGCTGGCGCGCCTGCTGTTTCTGAGCCTGGGCAGCCTGCAGGGCGATCCGGTCGATGGCAGCCTGGCGCTGCCGGGCGGCGAGGTCACCACCTTCGCGCGCGCCGATGGCGCGGTGCGTGACTGGCTGCGTGCGCAGCGCATCGACGACACCGGGTTCGTGATCGACAACGGCTCGGGCCTGTCGCGCATCGAGCGCATCAGCGCGCAGCAGATGGGCAGCCTGCTGCAGGCGGGCTTGCGGAGCCCATGGGCGCCCGAATTCCAGGCCAGCCTGCCGATCGGCGCGGTCGATGGCACCATGCGCCGGCGCCTGGTCGGCACGCCCGCCGCCGGGCGCGCGCGCCTGAAGACGGGCACGCTGCGCAACGTCACGGCAGTGGCCGGGTACGTGCCGGATGCGAATGGCAACCTGTGCGTGGTGGTGGCGATGGTCAACAGCGAACGGGCTGGCGACGGGCGCGGCCGCGCGGTGCTCGATGCGCTGGTCGACTGGGTGGCGCGCTCGGGTACGACGCAGGCAGCAGCGATGCAACGTTGAGCAAATTGTCACGGGATTGAACCGGGTTATCTTGCAAAACTAACAAAATAATTAACTAGCTGATACATTTTGTTAGTTTCGAGTAAGAAAACCTTGCCACAATAGTCACTCGCCCGATACCGCTACCGGTGATCGGTCCGGCCGGCGCCGATGCCGGATCATCCCGTCCTGTCCGACCATCACCGCATGCTGGATCGTGTGTCGCAGGCATCATCACCTGCCGCACTGTTCATCGCATGCACATCCATTACCTGACCGGCGAATTCGCGCGCAGCACCAGCGAAACTGCGTTCCTCTCCAACCAGATCGACCGCACGCGCGCCATGCTCGGCTTCACGCTGCTGTTCTGCGTCGCATTCTTCCTGTCGTTTTTTGTGACGGATATCGCGGTGCTGGGCCTGGATGCGGCCGTGCGCGGCACGCTGCCGGCGCGCCTGCTGGTCGCGGCCATCGCAGGCACCTGCGCGTGGCTGGCCTACCGCCGCCCCCTGTCGATCCGGGCCATGCGGCTGGCGGCATCGCTGTCCGAGGGCATCGCACTGTGCTGCTTCATGGTGGTGGCGCTGGCGCGGCCGCATGAAGTGCACTGGCATGCGATGTCGATGCTGATCATGCTGGTGGTGATCTACCTGTATATCCCGAACCGCCTGGTGTATTCGACCGCGCTCGGCACTGGCGCCTCGCTGGTGTTTCTGGCGCTGGTCGCGTTCGTGCTGCCGCCACGGCCCATGTCCGACCTGGTCACGATGGGCATGCTGCTGGTGCTGATCAACACGTTCGGCATCCTGGCCGCGCGCCGCTACAACTGGGTGGCGCGCGAACAGTTCCGGCTGCAGATGACCCTCAAGCAGCTGGCCCAGCGCGACCAGCTCACCTGCTGCTACAACCGCCACTACCTGCACGATCATCTGCTGGAACATGAGCTGCAAAGCGCGCGCCATCACCAGCATCCGGTGTCGGTCATCCTGTGCGACATCGATCACTTCAAGCGCATCAACGACACCTTCGGCCACCACGAGGGCGATGCCGTGATCCGCACCTTTGCCGGCCTGCTGCACAAGATGGTGCGCAGCGGCGTCGATGCGGTGGTGCGCTATGGCGGCGAAGAATTCTTGCTGGTCTTGCCCGGCACCGACCTGGCGCAAGGGGCGCGTCTGGCAGAAGACCTGCGCGCGGCGTTTGCGGCCAATCGGGTCGCGCCGGATGCCGATGGCCCCGGGTTGCAGACCAGCGCCAGCTTCGGCCTGGCCACGTACGATTTCGCCCGCGACGACGGGCGCATCACGCTGCCAGACCTGATCCTGGCCGCCGACAAGCTGCTGTACGCAGCCAAGCACAATGGCCGCAACCGGGTCGAAGCGATCGCGATGAACTGACCGCTACAGCACGCGCTGAAAGGTGCGCCGCACCAGATCGCGGTCGCCGCAATCGAAGTGCCACCATTCGGTCTTGATGGCCAAAAAACCCGCTGCCAGCATCGCCTCGCGCAACAGGCGCCGGTTGGCCACCTGCGCTTCGGTGAGGCGTCCAGCCAGCAAAAACCCTTCTTCGAGCGCCGGATGCGACAATTCCGTCATGTCGTCGAAACCGGTGCCCATGTCCAGCTCATGGCCGCCCGCATCGATCAGTGTCAGGTCCAGCGCCATGCCGTACGAGTGGATCGAGCCGCGCGCCGGATCGGCCAGGTACAGGCGCAGGTCGGTGCCCTCGAGCGCATCCCACAATTGCTGCTGGACGCGCTGCGGCCGCAATGCATCCAGCACCAGCACCGTCAGGTCCGGCCGGCGTGCGGCCAGCCAGGCCACCACGCGTTCGAGCGCTGCGGCCGCCTGCACATGCAGCCATGCGCAATCGAACGGCGAATACAGATCGCGCCCGACGAAGTTGTTGGTGGTGGCGTAGCGCAGGTCGACCCGGATGCCGGCGATGGAATCCAGGTGCCGGAATGCCGGGCTGGCGGCAATGTCTTCGCTGGCGATGAACGCATGCATGGTCTGACAAATCCTAGGCTGGTTCGAGACAGGCGCGCGCGGTCGCGCCGATGCAGTTGGCCAGCTCGCGCGCGCCATGTGACAGCGGCGCGTGGCTGGCTGTGAGCAGGTACAGGTGCACGGGAATCGACGGCGACCACTGACGGCACTGCACCTGGTTCGCTGCCGCCGATGCGGCCGTGAACGGATCGACCACCGCAGTGCCGGCGCCAGCTTCGACCAGCGAACGGGCAATCTGGTACGTCTGCACCACGGTGCGAAACACCGGTTGCACGCCCTGCGCTTCGCAGGCCGCCATCACCATCTCGCCCAGTGGATCGCGATCGGCCATGCCGATCAGTTCACCCGTCAAACCATCGGCTGCGATCGGGGTGCGGCATTCGGCGTCGCTCCAGGTGCCGCGCGGCGCCATCACCGTCAACAGGCCATGCGCGATCGGCTCGGCCACGATGCCGGGGTGGCGCGGGTCCTGCAGCGACAGGCCCACATCGGCTTCGCCCAGGCGCAGTGCATTGACGATTTCGCTCGTGTGGTGCGTGGCCAGCTCACACCGTGTTTCAGGGAAGGCGCGGCGCCAGGCGGTCATCCCGGCCGGCAGCACGCTCACGGCAATGGTCGGCGTGGACACCAGGCGCACGGTTTCCACCGCGCGCCCCTTCAGGCTCGCGGCCAGGCGGCGGATGCCCTGCAGGTCGCGGTGGAGCTTTTCGGTTTCGATGAACAGGCGGTGCGCTTCCGGCTTGGGATACAGTTTGCCGCGCACGCGCTCGAACAGCGGCATGCCAAGTTGCAGCTCGGCGTGCTGCAGCACCTTCGTCACGGCCGGCTGCGAGATATGCAGCACCTGGGCGGCGCCGCTGATGGTGCCGACCTGCATGATGGCGTGGAATACTTCGATATGGCGCAGACGCATCGCTTATCCCCCAATCACGGCCATCATGGCGTGGTGATGACCGGCGCGGCCGGGGCCGGGGTGGTTTCCGGCGTCGGTTCGACCGGCAGCACCGGCGTCGGCTCGGGCAGAGTCGGCGTCGGCGTCGGCGTCGGCGTCGACATTGGCATCGGCGCTGGTGCTGGCGCTGGCGCTGGCGCTGGCGCTGGCATCGGCATCGTGGCCGGCGACACGGGCGCCAGCGCTGCCGGCACCACCGGCGGCGGCGTGTTCGCCGGCGTCGTCAGCACTTCGAGCAGCGCCGCGGTTTCGGCATCGGCAACGCCCGAGATATCGCGCGGGCGGTACTTCATCTGGAACGCTGCCAGCGTGGTGCGGGTCGCTTCATCGTACATGCCGCTCTGCACCAGGCCGAAGCCGTGGGTGGCCAGCTTGCGCTGGAACCAGGCGACGTCCGGCAGCAGGGCGTCGAAGGCCGGGCGCACCGCGGCGACGCGGTTCGCATTCGGCCACAGTATCAGGCCTTCCTGGGCCAGGCGCTGCCACGGGAACTGCGGCCCCGGATCCTGTTTGCGGAGCGGCGCGATATCGCTGTGACCGAGCACGTTCTCGGGCGCGATGCCGTGGCGCGCCACGATGTCCTTCACCAGCGGCAGCAGCGCATCCATCTGCGCCTGCGGGAACGGTGCGTAGACGCGGCCTTGCGGCGTGTCCTTCCAGCCGGCGTTGACGATCTCGATGCCGATCGAGCTGTTGTTCAGTTGCGTGAAGTTCTTCCAGCTCGAATTGCCCGCATGCCAGGCGGCGCGGTTCTCGTCGACCAGGCGGTAGATCTTCGGCTGCGCTTCATCGGTCAGCAGGTAGTGCGAGCTGACCTGCTGCTGCGTCAGGATCTTGATCGAGGCAGGCGTGTTGGCCACCGTGTAGTGCAGCACCAAAAAGCGTGCGCGGCTCGACTGGCCGACGGCATCGTAGGTGGTGTCGTACTTCGGCGTGGTCGGGGCGGTGGTGGTACAACCGGCCAGCACGGCCAGGGCGAGAGCGGCAAAGATCGATTTCATGGGGATTCCTCGTTGATGTTCTTGTGGGTTGCACGCGCGGGCGGCGTGGCGGCCGGTTGCAATGCGAGCCGCGCGGCGCCGTGGTGGGCGCGCAGGCCGGTCTGCGTGAGCACCAGCCCGGCCGGCAGCGCAGCGCGCATGGTCTCGATGATGAGGGGGTGCAGTTCGCTCGCGCGGCCGGCCAGCACCACCGGGCGCGGGCCGAAACGGCGCGTAAGCGCCAGCGCCAGGCGCGCCAGTTCCAGGCCCGCTTCGCTCAGGATCGTGGCCGCGGCCGGATCGCGCTGTGCGCTGGCGGCAACAGCCAGCGCCAGCTTGCCGATCGCACCGCGCTCGCCGTGATAGATGAACTGGCGCGACACATTCCAGTCGGCGCCGCCGATGTGCTCGAACACGGCCTGCGCCAGCGGCGAATCGCGCCAGCAGCCGGGCTGCTCGTCTTCGTTGCGCCAGATGTGGCGCAGCGCTTCGCGAGCGATCCAGAAGCCCCCGCCGCCATCGTCGAGCAACACGCCGCGCCCGCCGGCGCGGTGAAACACGTGGTCAGCGTCGATGAAGGCGCCGATCGAGCCGGTGCCCGCGTACACGAGGTAGCCGGCGCCGGGCGAGAAATTGGCGCGATACGCCAGTTCGATATCGTTCGACAGCGTGACGGCGCTGGGCGCAACGCCCAGCAACTGGGCCAGCCACGACTGCAGCAATTCGTCGTCGCCACTGAACCCCGTCAGGCCGGCCTGGATGCGCAGCGGACTGGCATGCGCAAGCACTGCCGCCGCCAGTTCTTCGAGGCTCGCGCGCACCGCTGCGCGCCCGTCGGACGTGGCCATCTGCAGCGCCGACAGGCCCGCGACCACGCCGTCGGCCAGGATGGCGCCGCCGGGGGCTGCCAGCGCCCAGCGCGTCTCGGTGCCGCCGGCGTCGATCCCCAGGCCAAACCCGCTCACGTTGTCACGATCAGATGACATCACAAAATCCGCCCATAAAACCCGATGCTACCTGCATTACGCTTTGCCCCATACCCGCACCCGTGCACCCTCGTTGCCCAGGCGGTCGACGGCGCTGACCACCACGATTTCAGCCGCGCCCAGCGTCGCGTCATCCGGCACCGACCAGGCCACGCGCACCGCCGGGACCACCGTGAAGCGCCATTGCCCACCATGGCGCGACCAGACCGCATACAGCGCGTTGGCCTTGCCCGCCTTGAGCGTCAGGTCGACCGAATTCGCGCGGCGCGCGGCCCCTACCAGCGGCGTACCGGGCCGCTCGTTGCCCAGCCACGTCGTGGCCGGTACCAGCGCCTGGCCAGCGTAGCGGGTCGTGCGCAGCTGGTCGGCGATCCCTTTGCGGTTCTGCATCAGGGCCACCATGCTGAAGTGGACGTGGCCGGTGGCCAGCGGCCGCGTACGGGTCACGTCGACCTGGGCCAGCACCTCCTGCGGCTCATAGCCCTTGGTCGCAGCGCCGATGCGGCTGGTAAACAGGCCCGGCCAGATGTGGCGGCGCTGCGGATTTTGCCTGATCCAGTAATCGAGCAGCACGTCGTAAGCCTGGCCCGGCGGCTTGATCGGCCAGTACAGCTGCGGCACGAAGTAATCGACCCAGCCTTTTTCGAGCCACAGTTCGGCGTCGGCATACAGCTTGTCGTACTGCGAAAAACCGTTGATGCCGGGCGGGCGGCGGTCCGGGCGGCCCAGGCCGAACGGGCTGATGCCGAAGCGCACCCAGCTTTTTTCGGCGTGGATCCCCTTGTACATCGCTTCGATCAGGCGGTTGACGTTGTCGCGGCGCCAGTTGGCGCGATCGAGCTGGCCGCCGCCCGCCAGGTAGCGGTGCCAGGCCGGATCGTCCGGGAAGTCCAGTTCGCGACTGCCGCTGCGCCCGTCAAGGGCCGCGGCGTTGCCGGCCACCTGCGGCGCGGCGTCGATCGGGTACGGATAAAAGTAATCGTCGATGTGCACGCCGTCGATGTCGTAGCGGCGCACGACGTCGAGGATCACGTCGAGCGTCTGCTTGACGGCGGCCGGCTCACCCGGATCCATCCACATGAATTTGCCGTAGCGTTTGACGATCGCCGGATTGGTGTTGGTGATGTGGTTCGGCGCCGACTGGCCGCGCGAAGCGTCCATCCGCGCGCGGTAGGGATTGAACCAGGCGTGCAGCTCGATGCCGCGCGCATGCGCCTCGGTGATCCAGTACGCGAGCGGATCGTAGAACGGCTGCGGCGCCTTGCCCTGGATGCCGCTCAGGTATTCGGTCCAGGGCTCGAGGTTCGACGGATAGATGGTGTCGGCGGCCGGGCGCACCTGTAGCACGATCGCGTTCAGGTTCATGGCCTTGGCGCGGTCGAGGATGGCGAGCACTTCCTGCTGCTGCTTGGCGGCGCTCAGGTTCGGTCGGCTGGGCCAGTCGATATTGGCGACGGTGGACACCCAGGCGGCGCGAAACTCGCGCGGCGCGGCCGGCGGCTCATTGCCACCGATGAAAGTTGTGGCGCCCGGTTTGGTGGGCTTGGTGCCGCAGGCGGCCAGGCCCAGGGCGACGGCGCTGGCCATGCCGAGCGTGAAAGTACGTTTGTTCAGATTGGGAAGCAAAAAAAGAACTCCTTGATGTTGCTGTACCGGAGGTTGACGCTCCGCGCCGGCGCCACGTCGGGCGCGGCAGCGCGGGCGTCAGCCGTCCGCTTATTTTTTTCCGAATTCCGGATCGATCTTGACGAGCGCCGCCACGATGAAGGCGGGAATGGTCGCAAGACAGGTCCAGATGAAGAAGTGCTGGTAGCCGAGATATTCCTGCAGGTCGCCGCTCCACATGCCGGGGATCATCATCCCGAGCGCCATCAGGCCGGTGCAGATCGCATAGTGCGCGGTCTTGTTCGGGCCGTCGGCCACCATGATCATGTACATCATCATCGCGGTAAAGCCGAAACCGTAGCCGAACTGCTCGAGCGCGAGGAAGGCGGACACGATCATCAGATCGGTCGGCTGGGTTTGCGACAGGTAGACGAAGACCAGGTCCGGCACGTGGATCGCGAACACCATAACCCACAGGCAGCGCTTGAGGCCCACGCGCGAAATCAGCCAGCCGCCGGCCAGGCCGCCCAGCGTCAGCGCGATGATGCCGACCGTGCCATAGGCGATGCCGTATTCAGAGGTGGTCAATCCCAGGCCGCCGGCGCTGATAGGGTCTTTCAAAAATGGCGCGACGAGTTTGAGCAGCTGCGCTTCACCGAGGCGGAACGTGAGGATGAATGCGACGATCATCCAGATATCGCGCTTCTTGAAAAAAGCAACGAAGGTGCCGACGAAGTCGCGTAGCGGATTGTCGCTCTTGGGGACGGCGTGGTCGTCGGCTGGCACGGGCAGCGCCCACTGGTGCCACGCAAAGGCGGCGAAGAACAGGCCGGCCAGCACGTAGAACACGATCGACCAGGCCTGGCGCACGTCGCCCAGGCTCACGGCCAGGTAACCGGCCAGCACCACGAGCGGGCCTTGGCCGAACAGCGTGGCCAGGCGGTAGAAGGTGCTGCGCACGCCGACGAACGCCGCCTGCTGCTTCTGGCGCAAGCCGAGCATGTAGAAGCCGTCAGCCGAGATGTCGTGGGTGGCCGAGCTGAACGCCATGATCCACAGGACCGCCAGGCTGACGACAAAGAAGGTGGGCAGGTGCAGCACGGTGCCCACCGCAATGAGCGAGGCGCCGACGGCCAGTTGCAGCAGCACGGTCCAGCGCCGCTTGGTGCCGAACATGTCGACGATCGGTGACCACAGCGGCTTGATCACCCACGGCAGGTACAGTAGGCTCGTATAGAAGGCGATGTCGGAGTTCGAAATCCCCATGTCCTTGTACATGATGACCGACAGGCTCATCACCACGACATACGGAATCGCCTGGGCAAAGTACAGGGACGGCACCCACAGCCACGGGCTGTTCGCTTGCGGTTTTTGCATGACTCTTTCGCGCGCCGTGCAGGCCGGCGCTGCTGAAAAGGCGCGTGCTTACGCGAGCGCCTGGCGCACGCTGCCGCGCGCCGCTTCCAGCAGCGCTTGCGCCTGCTCGACACTGGTTTGTTTGGACAAGGCCACGATCGCGGTCTTGACGTGGAAGCCGCATTGTTCCAGCACCGCCTGCGCGGCCGCCTCGTCGGCGCCGGTGGCAAAGCTCGTCAGGCGGATCGCACGTCGTACCAGTTTGGCATTGGTGGCCTTCAAGTCTACCATCAGGTTGCCGTAAACCTTGTTCAAACGCACCATCAGGGCGCTGGAAAAGGTGTTCAGTGCGATCTTTTGCGAGGTGCCCGCTTTCAGGCGCGTGCTGCCCGAAATGACTTCGGCGCCCGTGTCGAGCGTGATGCCGATCTCGGCCTGGGTGGCCACCGGTGCGTCCGGGTTGTTGGCAAAGCCCACCGTCAGCGCGCCCGCAGCACGGGCGGCGCGAAGCGCGCCCAGCACGTACGGCGTGGCGCCCGACGCCGCCAGCGCCAGTACGACGTCGTTCGGGCCCACGTTCACCCCCTGGATATCCGCCGCGCCCTGCTCCAGATCGTCTTCGGCGCCTTCGACTGCAGCGAACATCGCGCCGTGGCCGCCGGCCAGCAGCGCCAGCGCGCGTTCGGCGGGCCAGGAGAAAGTCGGATACAGCTCGACGCTGTCGAGCACGCCGAGGCGGCCCGAGGTGCCGGCGCCGACATACACCAGGCGCCCGCCCGCTTCCATGCGCGGCACTGCGGCAGCCACGGCAGCGGCGATGCGCGGCCCGGCCTTGCGTACGGCGTCCACCGCAAGGAACTGGTCATCAACGAGGGCATTGACCAGTTCCGCCGTCGGATACTGGTCGAGCGCGGTGTGCGCCAGGGAAGGGGTTTCGGTATTGAGCATCGCTGTCTCGAACCTGCACAGTTTGGTTAAAACCAGTGTAATACCACTTTGACAAGCGCTTCCATGAAAGGATCAGGCGCCGTCATGCCGCCAGGTTATGCATTCAGGCTTGCCGGCGCAACTCGGCCACGAAATCGTAGTGGTCGCTGCGGCAGTAGGAATGGGTCAGTTCGACCGGCTGGCCCGATTCGAGATACCCTACGCGGGTGATGAACAGCACCGCGCGGCCTTCGGGCACCTCGAGCCGCGTGGCCAGCTCCAGGTCGGCATTCATCGCGCGGATGTGCTGCAGCGCGCGCACCGGCAGGTGACCCGACTTGGACAGGTGCGCATACAGCGACGCGGCCACCAGTTCGGGGCGCGGCAACACGGCGGCCGGGATCACGCTCACTTCATAGGCCATGACGATGTCGTCGGCAAAGCGCAGCCGCTCGAGGCGCGCCACGCGCGCGCCGGGCGACAGGCCCAGCGAGAGCTGCTCGTCGGCGTCGGCCAGCATCGTGTCGCGCCGCAGCCATTGCGAGCGCGGGGTATAGCCGCGCTGCTGCAGTTGCTCGGAAAAGCTCGACAGCGTCGACAGCGGCTGCTCGATGCGCGGCGCGATGTAGTTGCCCGAGCCGCGCCGGCGCACCACCAGGCCCTGGTCGACCAGCTGGTCGATCGCCTTGCGCGCCGTGACGCGCGAGACGTCGAGCTGCTCGGACAGCATGCGCTCGGACGGCAGTGCCTGGTCGGCCTGGTACCGGCCGTCGCGCACGTCCTGCGCCAGCTTGCGCGCAAGCTGCTTGTAGAGCGGCGAATTGTCGTCGTGGTCGACCTGGAATCCGGGGCTGGGGCTGTTCATGGCGTCGTGGCGAAGAGGGCTGGCATACCATGGAAGCATACCACTTGCGACCAATGCAAAACGGTTATGCCCTGCGCACGGGTATTCATTGGTCAAGGGTTTCGCGCAGTCCGTATGCTGGACCGATAGTCACAATCACGCAACGCCAAGGGACGAACATGAATCACGGCAGGCGCACCCTGCTCGGCATGGCCATGCTGGGGACGATGGGACCATTATTTGCAGCAATGCCAACAGGCGGTGGTGCGGCAGACACCTTGCAGCGCCAGCTCGACGCCGAACTGGCGGCCATCGCCGAGGATCCGGCCTGCCCGCTGGCCAGCCTGTCGGTGCTGGCGCTGCGCGCCGGGCAGCCGGTGTACGAAGGTGCGTTCGGGCGTCGCACGATCGGCAACGGCCTGTTCCCCGACCGCCCGGCCACGCCGGCGACGCTGTACCGGATTGCATCGATCTCGAAACTCGTTACCACGCTGGGGCTGATGCGGCTGCTGGAAGCGGGCCGCGTCGACCTGGACGCCGACGTCTCGGGCTACCTCGGCTTCACGCTGCGCAATCCCCATTTCCCGACCCAGGCCATCACGCTGCGACAGCTGCTCGTGCACACGTCGTCGCTGCGCGACGATGCCGGCTACTTCTGGCCGGCCACGACCGCGCTCAAGGACGTCGTCACGCCGGCTGTGCAGCCGATGTGGTCAAGCCTGGCCGGACCGGGCGCTTATTACACCTACTGCAACCTGGGGTTCGGCATCATCGGCACGATCATGGAGCGCGTCACCGGCGAACGGTTCGACCTGCTGATGACGCGCCTGGTGCTGCAGCCACTCGGGCTGCAGGCCGGCTACAACCCGGCCGGGTTGCCGAAGGCCGCACAGGACAATATCGCCACCATCTACCGCAAGCGCGCCGTCGACAGCGAGGTCTGGGCGCCAAGCGGGCCGTGGATCGCCCAGGCCGACGATGTCGGCGCGCGGCCACCGGTGCCACCGCCTGGCCTGGACGGCTACGTTTCAGGCACCAATGCGACGCCGTTCAGCCCGACCGGTGGCCTGCGCATCGCCGCACGCGACCTGGGCGTCATCATGCGCATGCTGATGGCCGGCGGCGTGCATGGCGGCGCGCGCCTGCTGCAGGGCGCGACGCTCGAGCGCATGTTCACGCGCCACTGGTCGTACGACGGCGTGGGCGGCAACGGCAATCCGCTGGGCAGCATCCTCAGTCCGCGCGGATTCGGCAACGCGCACTATCCGGACCGCCCCGGCCTGCGGCTGGCACCGGGCTTCGATGCAGTGGGCCACCTGGGCGACGCCTACGGGCTGCGGTCCGTGTTCGCCATGGACCGCGCACGGGGCCATGGCGTGGTCGTGCTGGCCGGCGGCACGGGAACCGACCCGGCCGCCACACCGGGGCGCACGACGGCATTGGCGCGTTATGAAGAGCGCATCGTGGCCGCCTTGCACCGCCGCGCCATTCTCGGGTTGGCGGATTGACCGGCATGCATGCGCGTACATATATCCCGGTTATGAGCGCGCGCGCTAGATTCATTGGCAGTGCATGCCGGCTGCCCCTAAGCTCCCTGTCCCCACCCGAAAAAAAGAGTCCGGCATGCAGCACATAATCGTCATCGGCGGCGGCGTCGTCGGCCTGGCCTCCGCCTGGTGGCTGCTCGAGGCTGGCCACGAGGTCACGCTGCTCGAGCGCGCGCCGGACGTGGGCAGCGGCGCCAGCTACGGCAATGGCGGGCAGCTCAGCTACCGCTACGTGTCGCCGCTGGCCGACGCCGGCATCCCGCTCAAGGCCTTCAAATGGCTGTTTCAGGCCGACGGCCCGCTGCGTTTCAGGCCGGAAGCCGACCTGCGCCAGTACCGCTGGCTGGCCAGCTTTCTGGCCCACTGCCGCGCCGACGTCAACCGCCGCACCACGGCCAAGCTGCTCGAGCTGGGCGACCTGTCGCGCCGGGCGATGGCCTCCCTCTCCCTGGTCGTGCCGCCAGAGCGCTTTGGCTGGCGAGACGCCGGCAAGCTGGTGGTGTTTCGCACGCGCGCCGCGTTCGATGTCGCCGCGGCCAAACCCGGCGCCGGCCAGATCTGGTCGCCCGAAGAATGTACGGCGCACGAACCCGCGCTGGGCGCGGCCCAGCACCTGCTGGCCGGCGGCATCTACAACCCAGGCGAAGCCGTGGCCGACTGCCACGCCTTCTGCGTGGCGCTGGCCGAACGGCTGGGCGAGCATCCGCGCTTTCGCGGGGTCGTCAACAGTACCGCGCTGGGACTGCGTGCAGAGCGGGGCCGCATCACCGGCATCGACACGGTCGGTGGCCTGGTCACGGCCGACGCGTATGTGCTGGCCGCCGGCATCCAGAGCCGCACGCTGGCCGACACGGTGGGCATCTACCTGCCGCTGTACCCGCTCAAGGGCTACAGCCTGAGCGCCCCGATCCGCCAGGACGACATCGCGCCGGAGATCAGCGTGACCGACTTCGAGCGCAAGGTGCTGTATGCGCGCATCGGCGACCGGCTGCGCGTGGCGGCGATGGTCGACATGGTAGGCGAGGATCTCTCGCTCGACGCCAAACGCGTCGCGGGCCTGACGCGCCTGGTGCGCGAGACGATGCCGCGCGCGGCCGATTATTCGCAGGTGTCGGCGTGGGCCGGATTGCGGCCAGCCACGCCCAGCAGCGCGCCGATCATCGGGGCCACGCGCTACGACAATCTGTGGCTCAACGTCGGACACGGGCCGCTGGGCTTCACGTTTGCCTGCGGCAGCGCGGCCGTGCTGGCGGATCTGGTGCAGGGGAAGGCGCCGCCATTTGCGCTTAATGGCTTGACGCTGCGCCGCTAGTACTATATTTAGTACGCAATTTAGACCTGTGGTGCTATGATCAGCGATCGACCAGCGGAGGCACCATGAACTTTTCCAATATCCAACCCATCAGTTATTTGAAAACGAATACCAGCGATGTGGTCAAGTTGGTTCAGGAAACCCATGATCCCGTGGCCATTACTGTCAATGGCCGGGTGCAGGCAATCGTCCAGGATCCGGTGAGCTATCAGAAGACGCAGGATCAATTGACGATGCTACGGCTGCTTGCCCATGGCAGGAAGCAAATTGAAGACGGCAAGGTTACCGGTCATGATGATTTTTTTGCGCAACTGGATGCACAAGACAACGCGCCCGAATAGATCATGAAGATCATCTGGACCGAATCTGCCCAGGACGACCTGCTCACGATCCGCCAATACCTGAAGCAGTCCGAATCGCCGGACTACGCCAGAAAGGTGACGCAGCAAATCCGCGATGAAGTGGCATCCCTGATGCCATGGCCCAATAAAGGGACGCTCGTAGGCGAGCTGGAAGAGCTCAACCTCCCCCGGTACCGTCAGCTTCTGGCCGGTCAACACCGCATCATTGTTGAGCGTGGCGATCGTGAATGCTTTTATATTTACATCGTTTGCCATACGAGCCGCGATCTGGCAGCACTGTTACGTCGACGAATCCTGTCGAGTTAGCCGACTGGTCTGGCGAGGCCTTCCCAAAGCACCCACCTGACCATCGTTGGTGAAATCGCGGATAATTGCCGCCATGCCTTCCCGCCCCACCTCCCCCTGCCCCTGCGGCGGCCCCTCGTTCGACAGCTGCTGCGGCCCGTTCCTGGCCGGCGCGGCCCTGCCGCCGACGGCCGAACAGTTGATGCGCTCGCGCTATACCGCCTTCACGCTGGGCGACGAGGCGTACCTGCGCGCCACCTGGCACCCCAGCACCCGGCCGCAGGAACCGATCGTCGACAACGAGCCCGTCCGCTGGCTAGGCCTGGAGATAAAAACTGCTTTACGTTTACGTCAACGTAAAGCAGAATTGCCGGACGTTCCAGGCGACCAGGACCACCCGCGCGACGAAGACCACGTCGAATTCGTCGCCCGCTTCAAGGTGGGCGGGCGCGCGCACCGTCTCCATGAGCGCAGCCGCTTCGTGCGCGAAGCCGGCCCCGATGGCGCGCCACGCTGGTTTTACCTGGACGGCAGTTTCCCCGACAAGAAGTAAAGCGCTGCCAGACACCCAGGGCGGCGACAGACCAGAGGACGGCACATGCCCCAGATCGAAAGCAAACTGAACCCGCGCAGCGAGGATTTCAAGGCCAATGCCACCGCCATGCAGGCCGTGGTGGACGACTTGCGCGCGCGCGTGGCGCAACTGGCGCAAGGCGGCGGCGCCGAAGCCAGTGCGCGTCACCTCGCGCGCGGCAAGCTGCTGCCGCGCGAGCGTGTCGAACATCTGCTCGATCCGGGTACGCCCTTCCTCGAATTTTCGCAACTGGCCGCCTACGAGATGTATGACGGCGCCGCGCCCAGCGCCGGCATCATCACCGGCATCGGCCGGGTAAGCGGCCACGAATGCGTGATCGTCTGCAATGACGCCACCGTCAAGGGCGGCACCTATTACCCGATGACGGTCAAGAAGCACCTGCGCGCGCAGGAGATCGCCGAGCAGAACAACCTCCCCTGCATCTATCTGGTCGACTCGGGCGGCGCCAATCTGCCGAACCAGGACGACGTGTTCCCCGACCGCGACCACTTCGGCCGCATCTTCTACAACCAGGCGAATCTGTCGGCCAAGGGTGTGCCGCAGATCGCCGTCGTGATGGGCTCGTGCACCGCCGGCGGCGCCTACGTGCCCGCGATGAGCGACGAGTCGATCATCGTCAAGGACCAGGGCACGATTTTCCTGGGCGGCCCGCCGCTGGTGAAAGCGGCAACCGGTGAAGTCGTCAGCGCCGAAGACCTGGGCGGGGGCGACGTGCACACGCGCCTGTCGGGCGTTGCCGACCATCTGGCGCAGAACGATCCGCATGCGCTGTCGCTGGCGCGCACGATCGTGTCGAATCTGAACCGCGTCAAGCCGCAGCAGGGCGAACGGCGCGCAAGCGTCGAGCCGCACTATCCGGCGTCGGAACTGTACGGCGTCATCCCGGTCGATACGCGCAAGCCGTTCGACGTGCGCGAAGTGATCGCGCGCGTGGTCGACGGCAGCGTGTTCGACGAATTCAAGGCGCGCTACGGCACGACGCTCGTGTGCGGCTTCGCCCACATCTTCGGCATGAAGGTCGGCATCATCGCCAACAACGGCATCCTGTTTTCCGAGTCAGCGTTGAAGGGCGCGCACTTCATCGAGCTGTGCTGCCAGCGCAAGATTCCGCTCGTGTTCTTGCAGAACATCACCGGCTTCATGGTCGGGCGCAAATACGAGAACGAGGGCATCGCGCGCAATGGCGCCAAGATGGTCACCGCCGTGGCCACCGCTGCCGTGCCGAAGTTCACCGTCATCATCGGCGGCTCGTTCGGCGCCGGCAACTACGGCATGTGCGGCCGCGCGTTTTCGCCACGCTTCCTGTGGATGTGGCCCAATGCGCGCATCTCGGTGATGGGCGGCGACCAGGCCGCATCGGTGCTGGCCACCGTCAAGCGCGACGGCATCGAAGGCCGCGGGGGCCAGTGGTCGCCGGAAGAAGAAGCCGCGTTCAAGCAGCCGATCCGCGACCAGTACGAGCACCAGGGCCACCCGTATTACGCGTCGGCGCGCCTGTGGGACGACGGCGTGATCGACCCGGCCGACACCCGCACGGTGCTGGGCCTGGGCTTGTCCGCCGCCATGAACCAGCCGATCGGCGACACGACGTTCGGCGTGTTCCGCATGTAAGGGGATGACCATGACCTATGACACCCTGCTCGTGACCGTCGCCGACAAGGTCGCCACCGTCACGCTGAACCGCCCCGACCTGCGCAATGCCTTCAACGAAGAGGCGATTGCCGAACTGGCGCGCGTGTTCGATGAACTCGGCCGCAACGACGCCGTGCGCGCGATCGTCCTGGCCGCCAACGGCCCGTCGTTCTGCGCCGGCGCGGACCTGAACTGGATGAAAAAGATGGCCGGCTACTCGCATGACGAGAACCATGCCGATGCGATGCGCCTGGCCGCCATGCTGCGCACGATCTACCTGTGCCCCAAGCCGGTGGTGGCGCGCGTGCAGGGCGATTGCTACGCCGGCGGCATGGGCCTGGTGGCGGCCTGCGACATCGTCGTTGCGAGCGACACAGCTGGTTTTTGCCTGTCCGAAGTGAAGCTCGGGCTGATTCCGGCTACCATCTCGCCTTACGTGATCAAGGCGATGGGCGAACAGGCGGCGCGCCGGTACTTTATAACGGCCGAGCGCTTCGATGCGGCCGAGGCACAGCGCATCGGTGTTGCGCACACCGTCGTGGCATCGGAAGCGCTTGACGCCACCGTCGCCGGGATCGTCAAGGCGCTGGTGAACAACAGCCCGCACGCCGTCCGGCAGGCCAAGACGCTGGTGCGCGAGATGGTCGGCCAGCCGGTCGACGATGCGCTGCTGCGTGACACGGCGGGCCGCATCGCCGCGATCCGTGCATCGACCGAAGGCCGCGAAGGCGTGGCCTCGTTCCTTGAAAAGCGCAAGCCGACATGGATTAACTAGTATTGGAAATGTATAGTGAAGCAGCAAACCACCTCCTCCGACTGGATCGCGCGCAGCCTGCGCAGCGTCTGGCACCCCTGCACGCAAATGCAGCATCACGAAGAGGTGCCGCTGATCGCGGTCAGCCACGGCAAGGGGCCGTGGCTGTACGACTATGACGGCAAGCGTTACCTGGACGGCATCAGCTCGTGGTGGGTCAACCTGTTCGGCCACGCCAACCCGCGCATCAATGCCGCGCTGAAGGACCAGCTGGACAAACTCGAACACGCGATGCTGGCCGGCTTCACGCACGCGCCGGTGGTCGAGCTGGCCGAACGCCTGACCGCGCTCACCGGCCACGCGCTGGGCCACGCCACGTTTGCCTCCGACGGCGCATCGGCCGTGGAAATCGCGATGAAGATGAGCTTTCACGCGTGGCGCAATGCGGACCAGTCGTCCAAGCAGGAATTCGTCTGCCTGCAGGGCAGCTACCACGGCGAGACGATCGGCGCGCTGTCGGTCACCGACGTGCCGCTGTTCAAGGACGCCTACGGCCCGCTGCTGCGCGCGTCGCACGTGGTGAGCGCCCCCGATGCCCGCAACGCCTTCGAGGGCGAGACGGCGCAGGACGTCGCGCGGCGCGCGATCCTTGAAGTCAAGGCCCTGTTCGAAGAACGCGCTGACAAGATCGCCGCCATCATCGTCGAGCCGCTGGTGCAGTGCGCCACCGGCATGGCGATGTACGACCCGCTGTATCTCAAGCTGCTGCGCGACCTGTGCGACCAGCACCGCGTGCACCTGATCGCCGACGAAATCGCAGTCGGCTGCGGGCGCACCGGCACCTTCTTCGCCTGCGAGCAGGCCGGCATCTGGCCCGACTTCCTGTGCCTGTCGAAAGGCATCAGCGGCGGCTACCTGCCGCTCTCGCTCGTACTCACGCGCGACGACATCTACCAGGCCTTCTACAGCACCGACATCACGCGCGGCTTTTTGCACTCGCACTCGTACACCGGCAATCCGCTGGCCTGCCGCGCGGCGCTGGCCACGCTCGACATTTTTGAAGAAGACGATGTGTTGAACCGCAACCGCGAGCTGGCCACCAGGATGACGGTGGCGCTGGCGCCGCTGGCCGACCATCCTCGCACGCGCCACTTCCGCCAGCGCGGCATGATCTTCGCGTTCGACGCCATCGAACCGGATACCGATCTTGCATCGACCTTCGCGCGCCGCTTCTTTTCGACGGCGGCCGAGAACGAACTGCTGCTGCGCCCCATCGGCCGTACCGTGTACCTGA
Source organism: Oxalobacteraceae sp. CFBP 13730 (assembly GCA_014841835.1). Lineage (GTDB taxonomy): Bacteria > Pseudomonadota > Gammaproteobacteria > Burkholderiales > Burkholderiaceae_D > Telluria. The sequence goes on from JACYUQ010000004.1 coordinate 232,068, forward strand.
TGCCGCCGTACGTGCTGGACGACGAGGAAGTCGCGGGCCTGGCCGCGCGCACGATCAAGACGTTCGAATCGGTCATCGCGGGGTGATGCGATGGATCTGATCGCCACCATCGACCGCCAGCTCGACACGCTGGCCGCGCGCAGCCTCACGCGCCGCCGCCGCATCACCGATGGCGCCTGCGCGCCGCGCCAAATGGTCGACGGCCGTGACCTGCTGGCCTTTTGCAGCAACGATTACCTGGGCCTGGCTGCGCACCCGCAAGTCATCGAGGCGCTGCGCGAAGGCGCGCAGCTGTATGGCGCCGGCAGCGGCGCCTCGCACCTGGTGTCGGGCCACAGCCGCGCGCACCATCTTCTTGAGGAGCGTTTGGCCGAGTGGATGGCGCCGCATCTCGAGCAGGCGCGCGCGCTGACGCTGTGCACCGGCTACATGGCCAACCTGGCGATCCTCAGCGCCCTGGGCGTCGACGCCGATGCGATGATCTTTTCCGAGGCGCTGAACCACGCGTCGCTGATCGACGGCGCCCGGCTTGCGAAAGCGGGCGTCACGGTCTACCCGCATGGCGACGTCGAAACGCTGACGCAACTTCTGGCCGCCAGCAGCGCCAGCACCAAGATCGTCGTCACCGACAGCGTGTTCAGCATGGATGGCGACCTGGCGCCGCTGCCGGCGCTGCTGGCCGCATGCGAGCGCCACGGCGCCTGGCTGGTGGTCGACGATGCCCACGGCTTCGGCGTGCTGGGCCAGAATGGGCGCGGCGCACTGGAACATTTCGGCCTGCGCTCAAGTAACCTGATCTACATGGGCACGCTGGGCAAGGCCGCCGGTGTCGGCGGCGCATTCGTGGCCGCGCACGCCAGCGTGATCGAGCTGCTCATCCAGCGCGCGCGCCCCTATATCTACACGACGGCCTGCCCGCCGGCGCTTGCACACGCCTTGCTCGCCAGCCTTGCTATCATGGGCGGTGACGAGGGCGCCGAACGGCGTGCGCATCTGGCACGACTGGTCGAGCAGCTGCGCGGTGCGCTGCAGCTGGAGCGCTGGCAACTGGCGGCGTCGACCACCCCGATCCAGCCCGTCATCATCGGCAGCAACGACGCTGCGCTGCACGCCGCCAGCCGCCTGCATGAGCAGGGCTTGTGGGTGCCGGCGATCCGCCCGCCGACCGTGGCGCCCGGCACCGCGCGCCTGCGCGTGACCTTGTCCGCCGCCCATGCCACGGATGACGTGGCGCGGCTGGCGCAGGCGCTCAACGAACTGGAAAAGGCCGCACCATGAACAATCTGAATGAAACCGATGCACCGGTCATCGCGCAACCCCTACTTGACCCCGAGGTCGACCTGACCGAGCTCGACGAGCCGGTCTTGGAGCCTGAACTCGAACTGCGCGCCGACGATCTGCCAATGCGCTTTGCGTGCTTTGTCACCGGCACCGATACCGAGATCGGCAAGACGCTGATCTCGGCCGCCATCCTGCACAAGCTCGTGGCCACAGGCCAGCGCGCCTGCGGCATGAAGCCCGTTGCGGCCGGCGCTGAAGAGAAGGACGGCGCGCTGCACAACGACGACGCCGACCAGCTGATCGCGGCCGGCAACGTGCACCTGCCGGCATCGCTGACCACGCCCTACCTGCTGCGCGAACCGGCCGCGCCCCACATCGCCGCCGCCCTTGAGGGCGTCACGATCGAGCTGGTGCCGATCCTGGCCGCCTTTGCCGAGGTCCAGGCCGCGTCCGACGCGGTTGTGGTCGAAGGCGTGGGGGGCTTCCGCGTGCCGTTCAACGACGACTTCGACAGCGCCGACCTGGCCGCACAACTGAACCTGCCCGTGATCCTCGTCGTCGGCGTGCGTCTGGGCTGCATCAGCCATGCGCTGCTGACGGTCGAAGCGATCGTGGCACGCGGCCTGGTGCTGGCCGGCTGGGTCGCCAACACGGTCGACACGGACATGCGCTTTGCGCAAGAGAACATCGAGGCGCTGGCTCAGCGTATCCCGGCGCCGCTGCTGGGCCGCGTGCCGCGCCTGAACGAACCGACGGCTGCTGCGGCAGCCGAATTTATCGACCTCGCCGGACTGCCAGGCTGGCCGTCCACGCGGGTCTAGTTTTTGAAGGAACCGAAATGACCAATATGAACACTGTCGCCCTGCACCGCCCAACGGCAGCCATCAAGCCGCCCGAGAATGCAACCTGGCCGCTGGCCGACGTGCTCGCGCTGTTCGACCTGCCGTTCACCGAACTGATGCACCGCGCGTCGACCGCGCACCGCCTGAACTTCCCGGACGGCGACGTCGAACTGGCGACGCTGCTGTCGATCAAGACCGGCGGCTGCGAAGAAGACTGCGGCTACTGCCCGCAGGCGGCGCGCTATGACACGGGCGTGGAAGCCAAGAAGCTGCTCGACATCGACACGGTGCTCGACGCGGCGCGCGCGGCCAAGGCCAGCGGCGCGACGCGCTTCTGCATGGGCGCAGCGTGGCGCAGCCCGAAAGAGCGCGACATGGACAAGGTCGAGACGATGGTGCGTGAAGTGAAAGCGCTGGGCATGGAAACCTGCGCCACGCTGGGCATGCTCGAAGCCGGCCAGGCCGAACAGCTCAAGCGCGCTGGCCTGGACTACTACAACCACAATATCGACACCGCGCCGGACTTCTACAACAATGTCATTTCGACCCGCGAATACCAGGACCGCCTGGACACGCTGGGCCGCGTGCGCGAAGCGGGCCTGAAAGTCTGCTGCGGCGGCATCGTCGGCATGGGCGAGACGCGCGAGCAGCGCGCCGGCCTGATCGCCCAACTGGCGAACCTGAACCCGTATCCCGAATCGGTGCCGGTCAACCACCTGGTGCAGGTGGCGGGCACGCCGCTGCACGGCATGGACAAGCTCGACCCGATCGAATTCGTGCGCACCATCGCGGTCGCGCGCATCACGATGCCGCAAGCGCGCGTGCGCCTGTCGGCGGGCCGCCGCGAAATGGGCGAAGCCGTGCAGGCGATGTGCTTCATGGCTGGCGCCAACTCGATCTTCTACGGCGACAAGCTGCTGACCACCGAAAATCCCGAGGCCGACGACGACCGCGTGCTGCTGGAAAAACTGGGCCTGAAAACCCGCGCGGCGACGCTGGACTCGGCGCCGAAGGAAGCCTGCGGCTGCTGAATCCCCCGTCGTTCCCGCGGAGGCGGGAACCTAAGTCGTTTGCTTGGCCACTCGCGTTGAACGTAGCTGATACGCGTGCAAACTTGGGTTCCCGCCTCTGCGGGAACGACGTAGTGGCAGCGCGAATGATCCGGCTGGAGAGACACAGCCAAAGCATCACCCGAACAACCATAAGCGAAAGATAACGCGCATGTTCACCAAACTCCTCATCGCCAATCGTGGCGAGATCGCCTGCCGTGTGGCCGCCACCGCGCGCCGCATGGGTATTCGCACCGTCGCCGTGTATTCCGAGGCCGACGCCGGCGCCAAGCACGTCGCGGTCTGCGATGAGGCCATCCTGATCGGCCCCGCCGCCGCGCGCGACAGTTATCTGCGCGGCCAGAAAATCATCGAGGTCGCCAAGGCCACCGGCGCGCAGGCGATCCACCCCGGCTACGGCTTCCTGTCCGAAAACGCCGAGTTTGCCGATGCGGTGCACGCCGCCGGCCTCGTGTTCGTGGGCCCGCCCGCGGCATCGATGCGCGCGATGGGTTCGAAGTCGGCCGCCAAGCAGCTGATGGAAAGCGCCAACGTGCCGCTGGTGCCGGGCTACCACGGCGACGAGCAGGATCCCGCGTTTTTGCGCGAGCAGGCGGACCGCATCGGCTACCCGGTGCTGCTCAAGGCCAGCGCCGGCGGCGGCGGCAAGGGCATGCGCGTGGTCGAGCGTTCCGAAGATTTCGAAGGCGCGCTGGCCTCGTGCAAGCGCGAAGCGATTTCCAGTTTCGGCGACGATAAGGTGCTGGTCGAAAAATACCTGATCCGCCCGCGCCACATTGAAATCCAGGTGTTTGCCGACAGCCTGGGCAACTGCGTCTACCTGCATGAGCGCGATTGCTCGGTGCAGCGCCGGCACCAGAAGGTGCTGGAAGAAGCACCGGCTCCCGGCATGCCGCCGGAGCGCCGCGCCGCGATGGGCGAAGCGGCCGTGAACGCAGCGCGCGCCGTCGGCTATGTCGGCGCCGGCACCGTCGAATTCATCGCCAACCAGGACGGCTCGTTCTACTTCATGGAGATGAACACGCGCCTGCAGGTCGAGCATCCGGTGACCGAAATGATCACCGGGACCGACCTGGTCGAATGGCAGTTGCGGGTCGCCTTTGGCGAAGCGCTGCCGAAACAGCAGCATGAGCTGGGCATCCACGGCCACGCGATCGAAGCGCGCGTGTACGCCGAAAATCCCGAGAAGGGTTTCCTGCCGTCGATCGGCACCTTGCGCCATATGGACGTGCCACGCGCGGTGGCCTTTGAACTGGGCAGCGACGGCGCGAACCCGGCCGCCGTGCGTGTCGATTCCGGCGTGCGTGAAGGCGATGCGATTTCGCCGTTCTACGATCCGATGATCGCCAAGCTGATCGTCTGGGGCGTGGACCGCACCCAGGCGCTGGCACGCATGTCGCAGGCGCTGAGCGAGTTCCGCATCGTCGGGCTGGCCACCAATATCGCGTTCCTGAAACGCCTGGTCGAGGGCGAGGCATTTGCCACGGCCGACCTGGACACGGGCCTGATCGAGCGCCATGGCGCGACGCTGTTCCCGCCTGCCACGCCGGCGCCATTGGGCGCACTCGCGCTGGCCGTGTTCGCGCTGCGCGGGGACGCCGCCAACGCGGCCAACGACCCTGATCCTTGGAGCCAGGCCAACGGCTGGCGCATGAACGGCGACTACCGCCGCGTGCTGTCGTGGTCCGACGAATTCGGCGCCTACCGCGTCGGCCTGACCTACCGCCGCGCCGGGCTCGAGATCGACCTCGATGGCCAGGCGCAGCGCGTGGAACGCGTCGGTCACACTGGCGACGACCTGGCGCTGCGCCTCGGCGAGACGGCCGTTCAGGGCGTCGTGCGCCGCGACGGCGACGTGTTCCACGTATTTACCGGCGGTGGGCATTTCACGCTGACGTACAATGATCCGATGGCCCACGCCGGCGAAGTCGAAACGCTCGGCGGTCGCCTGACGGCGCCGATGCCGGGCAAGGTGGTCGCGGTGCTCGTCCAGGCCGGCGCCACCGTGGTGAAGGGCGAACCGCTCGTCATCATGGAAGCGATGAAGATGGAGCACACGATTGCCGCGCCGGGCGACGGCGTGGTCGAGGACGTGCTGTACGAGGTCGGCGACCAGGTCGCCGATGGCGCGCCGCTGCTGGCCTTCAAGGCGGCGTAAGCAACACCCATAAAAACCACCCTACACGATGAGGGGGAGACATGCGGATTGTCCTGTACCGGGGCGATGGCGTCAGCGAGCCTTGGGAACACGCGTTTGCCAGCGTGCTGCCAGGCGCCCAGACCGTCATCTGGAAAGAAGGCGAGCAACTGGCGCACTGCGATTACGCGGTGCTGTGGAATCCGGCGCCGGCCCTGCTGGCCCAGCTGGGGAGCGTCAAGGCGATCTTCCTGATGGGCGCCGGCGTTGACGCGCTGCTCAAGTTTGGCGACGCCTTGCCCGATGTGCCGCTGGTGCGCCTGGGTGACGCCGGCATGGGCGTGCAGATGGCGGAGTATGTGGCGCATGCGGTGCTGCGCTACTTCCGCCGCTTCGACGAATACGAGCAGCAGGCCAGGCACGGCGCCTGGAATCCGCTGCCGCAGCATCCGAAAGAGTCGTTTACGATCGGCGTCATGGGCCTGGGCCGGCTGGGCATGCCGGTGGTCGAGGCGATGCGCCATTTCGGCTTTCCCGTGCGCGGCTGGAGCCGCAGCCCGAAAGACATCCCGGGCGTGCCGACCTATGCCGGCATGGCGCAATTCGGCGACTTTTTGCACGGCACGCGCGTGCTGGTCTGCCTGCTGCCGCTGACGCCGGACACCACCAACCTGCTCGACCGCCACAACCTGGGCAAGCTGGCGCCCGGCGCGTTTTTGATCAACGTCTCGCGCGGCGCGATCCTGGCCGAGCCGGATCTGATGACGCTGATCCGCTCCGGGCACATCGCCGGCGCCACGCTCGACGTGTTCCGCCACGAGCCGCTGCCGGCCCAGCACCCGTTCTGGAACGAGCCGCGCATCGCCCTCACCCCGCATATTTCGGCGCTGACCATGCGCCAGGACGCCGTGCGCCAGATCGTCGACAAGATCGACGCCCTGGAACGCGGCCAACCGGTCGACGACCTCGTCGACCGCCAACGTGGATATTAAGAAATGACACCCCTGCCAACCAAGGTCAAGATTGTCGAAGTCGGCCCCCGCGACGGCCTGCAGAACGAACAAGAAGCGCTCGGCGCTGACGTGAAAATCGAACTGGTCGAGCGCCTGGCGCGCGCCGGGTTCGTCAATGTCGAGGCGGCCGCATTTGTCTCCCCCAAGTGGGTGCCGCAGATGGCAACCTCCGCCGAAGTGCTGGCCCGCATCGAACGCCGGCCCGGCACGATCTACTCGGCGCTGGTACCGAACATGCAGGGCTTCGAGGCCGCGCTGGCCGGCAAGGCCGACGAGGTCGTGGTGTTCGGCGCAGCGTCCGAGGCGTTTTCGCAAAAGAACATCAACTGCTCGATTGCCGAGTCGATCGCGCGCTTCGAGCCGGTCGCGCGTGCGGCCAAGGAACACGGCCTGCGCCTGCGCGGCTCGATCAGCACGGCGTTCGGCTGCCCGTACCAGGGCGCGGTGTCGCTCGATGCCGTGGGCGACGTCGTGGCGCGCATGCGCGACCTGGGTTGTGACGAGATCGATATCGCCGACACGATCGGCGTGGCAACTGCGCGCCAGACGCAGGCCGTGATGCTGCGCGCCGCCCAAGCATTTCCGATGGGGCAGCTCGCTGGCCACTTCCACGACACGTATGGCCAGGCGCTGGCAAACATCTATGCGGCGCTGGAAGTGGGTGTGGCGATTTTCCACTCGTCAGTGGCAGGCCTGGGCGGCTGCCCGTATGCCAAGGGCGCGACCGGCAATGTGGCGACCGAAGACGTGCTGTATCTGATGCAGGGGCTGGGCATCGAGACGGGCGTGGATCTCGACCAGGTGGTCGATGCCGGCCTATTTATCTCTGCACAACTGGGCCGCAAGAGCATCAGCCGCGCCGGCAATGCGCTGGCGGCCAAACGGGCTGCGTGACGCGCAGGCCCCCGCGACGCCGGGGGCTTGCTACAACGAAAGTGGCCGCACAACGAAAAAAGCCGACAACTCACGTTGTCGGCTTTTCTCTTAATGCTGGTCGGAGTACAAGGATTCGAACCTTGGACCCCCTGGTCCCAAACCAGGTGCGCTACCGGGCTGCGCTACACTCCGAAGAAGCAAGATAATACCGGCTTGCCGTCACTTGGTCAAGGATTTCGCGTCAAAATCCTCACTCGCCCCGGATCTGCAGCGCCCGCTCATACAAGGCATTCTTCTTGCGCCCCGTGATCTGCGCTGCCAGATTGGCTGCCTGTTTCACGCTGCATTCCGTCAACAGGATCTGCAGCACGCGCTCGGCCTCGATGTCTTCGGCGTCGCTCGCTTCCACTGCGCCCTCGACCAGCACGACAAATTCGCCCTTCTCGCGGTGCGCGTCGGCCTTGACCCAGACCAGCGCCTCGCCCAGCGTGCAGCGGTGGATTTCCTCGAACATCTTGCTCAGTTCGCGGGCAAACACGACCTGACGGGTCGGCTCGAACGCGGCCACCAATGCTTCGACGCAATCGACGATCCGGTGCGGCGCCTCGTAGAACACGAGCGTCGAGGTTTCGCGCGTCAGGGGCGCCAGCGCCGTCTCGCGGCCCTTGGCCTTGGCTGGCAGAAAGCCCACAAAGTGGAAGCGGTCGTTGACCAGGCCGCTGGCCGACAGCGCCGTGATCGCTGCCGACGGGCCCGGCAACGGCACCACGTTCAGGCCGGCAGTACGGACCGCGTCCACGATGCGCGCGCCCGGATCGGATACGCCCGGCGTGCCGGCGTCGGACACCAGCGCCACGCGCTGGCCGGCGCGCAGGCGCTCGACAATCTTGTCGGCCACTTCGCGCTCATTGTGCTGGTGCGCCGCGATCGTACTCTTGGACAGACCAAAGCGTTGCAATAACGCGCCAGTCTTGCGTGTGTCTTCACAGGCGACGACGTCGGCCAGGGCCAGCAGGTGTAACGCACGCAGGGTGATGTCGGTGACGTTGCCAATCGGAGTAGCCACGACATACAGCGTTGCGGTAGGATAGGACTGCTGGGCCGCCTCGCCCATGACGGGAAGTCGGGCGATGTCGATGGTCTGCTGTTCTGTCATATAGGGTTCCGATGCTGAAGAAAAAAAATCTCACGGGCTTGATTGCCGCCTCATTCACGACGCTGCTGGCCGCGTGCGGCAGTACGCCCCTGCCACCCGATACCGGTTGTGGCATGCCAGGCGGATTGTGCAGCCCAGGCGCGTCAGTGACAAGTGGCGCGCCTGCCGCGCCTGCCGACTCTGCTTATACACCACCTGCACCGCGTTCCGATAGCGGTGTCCAGACCAGTCCGGTCGAATTGCCACCAAGCGCCGACGGCAGCACGCCAAGTGCCGCGGTCACGCCAAGCGGCCCCACCGTCCGTGTCGCGCTGCTATTGCCCCTCGAATCGCAGGCGCTGGCACAGCCCGCCGAAGCAGTGCGCGCCGGCTTCATGGCCGCATACGACCAGCAGCGCGGCAACGTCACCGTCAACCTCGTGCCCACCGGGGACTCGTCGCAAGCCGCCCTCGACGCCTACCGCATGGCGGCCGCCGAGAACGACATCGTGGTCGGCCCGCTCGCACGCCCTGCCGTGGCGGCCCTGGCCACGAGCGGCGCCGTCACCAAGCCGACCATCGCGCTGAACCACCCACAGGTGGCGGCCGCGCTGCCGTCCAAGATGCTCGTCATCGGCTTGTCGCTCGAAGACGAAGCGCGCCAGGTGGCCGACTGGGCTGCGGGCGAGCAGCCGTCCGGCCAGGCGCTGGTGCTGACCGGGCGCGCCACCTGGCAGCAGCGCCTGTCGGGCGCCTTCAGCGCGCGCTGGTCCGAGCTGGGCCGCGCCCAGAACACGGTCGAGCTGCCCAATGCCGGCGGCTATGTCGACGGCAATGCGCTGGCCGACCTGCGCGCGCGCCTGCAATCGCAGCCGCCGCAACTGGTCTACGCGGCCCTGGACGCCAACAGCCTGCGCCAGGTGCGCAGCGCGCTCGGCACCTCGACGCCCACCTATGGCACGGCCTCGGTCAACCCGGGCCGCGATCCGGCCAGCATCCCAGCCGAACTGGTCGGCGTGCGCATCCTCGACCTGCCGTGGACCGTGCAGGCCGATCACCCGGCCGTGGCCAGCTACCCGAGCTGGAGCAGCGGCGGCCAGGGCCTCGACCTGCAGCGCCTGTATGCGCTGGGCATCGATGCCTACCGCATCGCGCGCGAGCTGTCGCTGCGCCCGTCCGGCGCATTCGAGCTCGACGGCGCCACGGGCCGCCTGTCGATCGACATGGGGCAAGGCGCGCGCGCGTTCCGCCGCGTCGAAACCGGCGTCGTCGTGCGTGACGCGATGCCTGGCGCCGATGGCGCCGCCGTCACCGGCCGCGTATTCGAAGCGGTCTCTACCGGCCTGTGACATGTGGTCCGGGCGCCTGTCCCAACGGCAGGCCCAGGGCCACCAGTACGAACTTGCCGCCAGCGCCTATCTGCGCCGCCGCAAGCTGGCGCCGGTGGAAGAAAACTTTCGCTGCAAGGGCGGCGAAATCGACCTGATCATGCGCGACGGCGCCACGCTCGTGTTCGTCGAGGTGCGCCAGCGCGCCAGCAGCAGACAAGGCGGCGCCGCGGCCAGCATCACGCCGGCCAAGATCCGGCGTCTGGTCTGCGCGGCCCAGGTCTACCTGCTGCGCTTTCCCGTCACGCCACCCTGCCGCTTCGACGTCATCGCCATCGATGGCGAACAGATCGAGTGGCTGCAGAACGTGATTGAAGTGTAAGCAATTTTTACCGAGCTTGCCCAGTGCCCCTTGCTACTACACTATAATCCTCGGCTATGAATACACAACGCATCCTCGCTCACTTCCAGGAGAGCGCTGACCTGAAGATGAGGTCGGCTGCAACCCTGGCTCCCCACATTTCGCAGGCGGTCGAACTCATGTTCGGCGCCCTGTCCAATGGCAACAAGATCCTGGCCTGCGGTAACGGCGGTTCGGCCGCCGACTGCCAGCACTTTGCTGCCGAGCTGGTCGGTCGCTTCGAACGCGAGCGCTTCCCGCTCCCGGCCATCGCGCTGACCACCGACACGTCGATCCTGACCGCGGTTGGCAACGACTACAGCTTCCGCGAAATCTATTCCAAGCAGGTGCAGGCCTTCGGTCAGGCCGGCGACATCCTGCTGGCCATTTCCACTTCGGGCAACTCGGGCAATGTGCTCGCTGCGGTCGAAGCGGCGCTCGAGCGCGAAATGCGCATCGTGGCGTTTACAGGCAAGGACGGCGGCCAGTTGGCCAAGCTGCTGACCGACGCCGACGTCCACGTCAACGTCCCGCATTCGCGCACCGCGCGGATCCAGGAAGTTCACCTGTGCGCCATTCACTGCATCTGCGACGGCATCGACGTCGCGCTGTTCGGAGGAGACGAGAATGCGTAATACCCGCCGGCCCATGGCCGTGCTGTTGACGAAAGTCGTTCTGGGCTCAGCCCTGCTCGCATCGCTGTCGGGCTGCTTCGGCCTGATCGTCGGCGCGGGCATCGGCAGCGCTGTCTCGGCGGTCGATCGCCGCACGCTGGGCGCCCAGACCGAAGACAAGTCGGTCACGGTCAAGGCCGAGATCAAGATGCGCGAAGTCACGAATGGCAACGGCAACATCAACGTCACGAGCTTCAACCGCAAGGTACTGCTCACCGGCGAAGTGCGCGACGAAGCCATGAAGGCCACAGCCGAGCGCGAAGTGCGCAAGATCGAGAACGTGGTGTCGGTCATCAACGAACTCAAGATTTCGGGTTCGTCGAGCTACACGTCGCGCTCGAGCGATGCGATCATCACCACCAAGGTCAAGGCCAGCCTGGTCGACATGAAGACCGTATCGGCGATCTCGTTCAAGGTCACGACCGAACGCGGCGTGGTCTACCTGATGGGTCTTGTCACCCCGCGCGAAGGCAATATCGCCGCCGATGTCGCCAAGGGCGTTTCGGGCGTGACGAGCGTGGTGAAGATTTTCGAATACATCAGCGAAGAAGACGCACGCGCCAAGCAGGCCAACGCGCAGAACGCACCGCAGGGTTCCTGAACCCCGGGTGCATCCGCACCATGCAAAAAAGCGGCAGGGCTATAATGGCCCTGCCGCTTTTTTTTATTCGATCGCCGACCATGACCGCATCCCCCGCGTCCTCCTCCTCCTGCTCCTGGATCAAGCCTGCTGCCATCGGCGCCGTCGTGCTGGCGCTGGCCGGCATCGGCTACGCATCGCTGGCCAGCAGCACGCCGGCCCCGGACGTCACGTTCATCAGCATCGCCGGCGACAAGGTATCCACCCAGTCGCTGCGCGGCAAGGTCGTGATGGTCAACTTCTGGGCCACGTCGTGCGTCACCTGCGTCAAGGAGATGCCCGAGATGGTCGCGACCTACAACAAGTACAAGGCCCAGGGCCTGGAATTCGTCGCCGTCGCGATGCAGTACGACCGGCCCGACTACGTGCTGAACTTCGCCGAGCAGCGCAAGCTGCCATTTACCGTGGCGCTTGATTCGGCGGGCGATATCGCGCGCCAGTTCGGCGACGTCACGCTCACGCCCACCACCTTCCTGATCGACAAACAGGGCCGCATCATCAAGACCTATGTCGGCGCGCCGGACTTCGGCGCGGTGCACAAGCTGATCGAGAAAGAGCTGGCCGGCTAAGCGCTTACGCCTTCGGGTACAGGATCATCTGCGTGCAACGGAACAGCGCGATGGTCTTGCCGCTGGCCTTGTCCGTGACGGTGGCGTCCCAGATCTGCGTCGTGCGGCCCAGATGCACGGCGGTGGCGACACAGGCGATGGTGCCTTCGCGCGCGGTGCCCAGGTGGTTCGATTTCAATTCGATCGTCGTGAAGTTCTGCGCGCCTTCCGGCAGGTTGCTGATGCAGCCGTAGCCAGCGCAGGTATCGGCCAGCGTGACCACGCTGCCGGCGTGCAGGTAGCCGTTCGGCGCCAGCAGGTGCGGCGCGACCGGCATTTCGGCGGCCAGCTTGCCGGGGCTGACCTCCGTAATCTGGATGCCCAGGTGACCGGGCAGGTAGGTTGCGCCGAAGGTATTGAAGGCGTCAGGGGTGTGTGGAATGCTCATGGGGTTGTCTCGGTGTTTTTATGAAAGCGGCATCGTACACCGAGACCACGCTTGGCGTCAGCGGCGCCGGCCTTCATGGTGCTTGCCACCCTTGCCACCACTCTTCCCGCCATGCCGCTGCCTTGCCGCCGCGTTCTGCTGCTGCAGCAGCGCGTCGACCCGCTCGGACGCCTCGCGCGCCAGCTCCTGCGCCAGCGCGATGCTCGGGAAGTACTCCGGCGCCCGGTACCCCAGCCATGCATAGGCCGAATACACGCGGCACTGGTCCTCGACCTCTTGCAGGTTCATGTAGAACAGCTGCTGCGGATTGCTGTGCCCATGCAGCTTGACGACAATCTTCTTGGCCAGCGACAGGCACCAGTGCTCCCACGCCTTCTGCAGCGCCGGCACGCGGCTCGAGATCGGCACCAGGGAGAGCATGAACTTGTCGGCCACCGACAGCGGCAGCGTGTCGAGCCACTCGGCGCGCTCGTTCTGGTCTTCGGTGATGCGCGGGTAGAAGAAGCCGTCCGGTACGTCGATATTATGGACAAAGCGCTTGAGCAGCTTGACCAGCGAGGTCTCGCCCGTCACCGCCGAAATCCGGTGCAGCTGCTCGAGCGACGGCGCGACCGCAAAACCGCTCGTTGCCACCGCCGGGATTTTTTCCTTCATCAGCGAGCGCATGACCTGGTGCGTCTCGTCGTCATAGCCGACGACGAAGCCTTCGTCGTGCACGCCGTAGCGCCCTGCCCGGCCAGCGATCTGCTTGGCCAGCGCAGCGGAGATTTCTTCTTCCTCCACGCCGTTGTACTTGACCGTGGTCGTCATCACGATGCGCGCGATCGGCATGTTCAGCCCCATCGCCAGCGCATCGGTGCCGACCACGATATCGGCCTGCCCGTCGCGGAAGCGCTCGGCCTGCGCGCGGCGCACTTCCGGCGACAGGTTGCCGTAGACGGTGGCCACCGACAGCCCCTTGTCGGTGATCATGTCGCGCCACTTGAGCACCTCGCGGCGCGAGAACGCAATCACGGCGTCGCCGCGGCGCAGGTTCGACAGCTTGCGCACGGCCATCGGTTCCATCTCCAGGGGCCCCATCCGCTTGAGCACGTGCACCTCGAGCGGCACATCGAGCCGCTCGGCCAGTGCCTCGATCGCGCGCCGCGCTTCCGGTGCGCCGACCAGGTACACGACCGCCGCCGGCGCGCCGCACACGGCGGCAGTCCAGGCGGCGCCGCGGTCGCGGTCGGCCAGCATCTGGATCTCGTCGATCACGGCCACGTCGATCGGCGTTTTCGAGTCGAGCATTTCGACGGTGCTGGCGACGTGCGTCGCGCCCTCCACCAGGCGCCGCTCTTCGCCCGTGATCAGGCTGACCTTGATCGCCTCACCGTGCGGGCGCGCCGCCTGCAGGCGCTCGTAGTTTTCCAGCGCCAGCAGGCGCAGCGGCGCCAGGTACACGCCGCTCGGCGCCTTTGCCAGCGCTTCCATCGCGCGGTGCGTCTTGCCCGAGTTGGTGGGGCCCAGGAGCGCGATGAACTTGCGGCCCATGCGGCTGGCGACGTCGAACGAGCGCGGGTACTCGGCCAGGTTGATGCTCTCCTTGGTGCGCGCCGCGTGGCGCTCTTCGGCGTCGCGCTCGATCGCGTGGGTCAGGCGCTGCGAAATCCGCTGGAACACATACTCGGCCGGCTCGGACGTTTGCAACTCATCCAGCACATCGAGAAACAGCATCGGGTCGTAGCCGGCGTCGTCGGCGTCGCCTGCCAGATCACGCACGAATTCCTCGGCGTCCTGGTGCAGGCGCGCGAGATCGGCGTCACCGGTGCGCTCTTCGATCAGCGCGCGCCGCCCGGCCAGATCCAGCTTGCGCCACTTGCTCGGCTTGGCCAGCACGCCGCGCGACGGCACCAGGCGGTACGGCACGTGCAGGCCTTCGTAGCGCACCGCGCCCGAGAAGCGCAGGAATACGCGACCTTCCAGTTTGACCAGTTCGATGCCGCGCGCGGCCAGGTCAAGTTCGCGCTCTAGTGCGGCGTCGTCTTCGGGAACATCGGCGGGGGTATTGCTCGGGAGAGTGCTCATGGCTGGCTGCGCGAAAATCGGTTGCCGCTACTATATCGCGGATGCGAATCGCGCACGGCCATGGCCAATTTCCTGCCGTGCTACCGGCGCTGCCAGCATGCTGGCGACGACCTGCGCTGGCTCGGGTTACAGCATCACCGTGTAGATGGTTTTGCCCGCCAGGGCCATCATGAACAACCCGAATACCCGGCGCAGCACCAAGGTCGGCAATGCCGCCGCCGCCCACACGCCGAGCCTGGACGCCACCACCGCACACACGCTCATCACCAGCAGCGCATGCAGGTCGATATAGCCCCAGCGCCAGTCGTGCGGCGCGCCGGCGGTCACGCCGAAGCCGATCATCGCGCCCAGCGAGATGGGCAGGATGACGCCGGTGGCGGTGCCAATTGCGCGGCGAATCGGTAATCCGACATGGGTCAGGAAGAACGTGATGACCGAAGCGCCGCCCATGCCCGCCAATGAATACGCTACGCCTGACAAGACACCGGCGACCATACGGAAGCGCACGAAGGCCACCGACACCGTCCCGTCATGCTCGCGCTGGATCAGCAACTTGAACCCGAAATAGGCCAGCATCAACGCCAGGCCGAGCGCAAGCCAGACGCCCGGTATGCGCGTTGCCACCAGAGCGCCGGCCGTTGCACCCAACCCTGCCGGGATAAACAGCTTTTTCAGCCAGACAAAATCGACATTGCCACGTTCGCAGTGGCTCAGAAATGAGGCCAAGCCAGTGAATGCCATGGTGGCGAGCGAAGTACCGAATGCGAGACGAATTGCCTCGTTAGTGTCCATGCCGCCACTTTGGTACAGATACATCAGCACTGGAATGACAATCGCGCCACCGCCAATGCCGAACATCCCTGCCAGAAAACCTGCGGCAACGCCCGCTGCGATCAGATTGAATAACATGGGCACTTTTCATTTGAACGAACTGGTTGAATCTGGATGAGCGCGCGTGCCGTCAGCGACCACCGCTGCGCTCATCCCCCGGTCATGCCCGGTCGGGCACTCAGGCCGGCACGTTGTCCTCGACCTGCGCGCGGACGGCGGCCTGGCGCCAGACCGTGCGATCCACGCCGGTGACGATCGTGGGCATGGCCGGCGCTTTGTCGGGGAAATCGGTGTTGAAGTGCCCTCCACGCGACTCCTTGCGCAGCGATGCGCTGTGCAGGACAAGATAGGCGGCATCGTGGATATTCCTGGCGCGCAGCGCCTGGCCGTAGGGCAGCAGTCCGCAAGGTCCGTCACCCAGCCGGGCAAGCTCGCGCAATCCGGTGGCCAGGCCATCGCGCGAGCGAACGATGCCAGCGTGATTCCACAGCAACGCACGCAATTCGGGCAGTGCCGCCAGCGACAGATTGGTCTCGACGATCGTGGGCACCCGGATCGTCAGCTTCTTGCCCGCCCCGGACAGGGCGTCGCTGCCGGATACCGCCTCGGCGCAGGCACGCCCCATGACCACGCATTCGAGCAGTGAGTTGCTGGCCAACCGGTTTGCGCCGTGCAAACCGCAGTTGGCCACTTCACCGATCGCGTACAGACCTGCAACGCTGGTACGACCGTGCAGATCGGTCGCGATGCCGCCGCAGGTGTAATGCGCGGCCGGCGACACCGGCACAGGTTGCGTGGACAAATCGCAGCCGTGGCGCCGGGTCAATTCCACCAGATTCGGGAAATGGCTTTGCACGAATTTCTCGCCTTGATGGGAAATATCGAGCCACACATAAGGTGCGCGTAACCTGGCCATTTCGGCATAAATTGCACGTGCGACGATATCACGCGGGGCCAGTTCTCCCTGCCCCGAATATTGGGACATGAAACGTTCACCCGCAGTATTATATAAGTGCCCGCCCTCGCCCCTTACTGCTTCCGTGATAAGACTGATGACCTGGCCATTATGCTGATAAGCAGTCGGATGGAATTGAACGAATTCGAGATTTTCAATATTGGCACCGGCACGCCAGGCCATTGCAATTGCCTCGCCTTTACTGGCGTGAGGGCTCGTGGCATACGGATATAACCCGGTTATTCCGCCCGTGGCCAATACCACATTCGGCGCGCTGAATACGCTGACATCGCCATCTGCGAGGCTTTGCGCAATCAGGCCGGTAACCCGGCCACCGTCAGATATCAGTTCCACTGCTTCATACTGGCGGATCCAGGTAACATTCGGCAGCAGCGCCGCTTTGGCCTGAAGCGATTGCATGATGGCGCGGCCGGTCATGTCGTCGACGTGCGCAACGCGGCGCTCGGAATGCCCGCCTTCGCGCGTCAGGTGGATCTGCTCGTTTTCGCGCGTAAATGGCACGCCCATGTCGATCAGCCACTGCAGCACACTGGTACCTGCCGTGACGATCGCGCGCACGGTCGCTTCGTTGCACAAGCCGTCGCCGGCAATGAGCGTATCGGTCGTATGCTTCTCGAAATCGTCGTCCACAGAATACACCGCTGAAATCCCGCCCTGCGCCCAATAGCTCGACGGCTCATCGAATTTACTGCGCGATACAACACCCACCTTGATTGTCGATGGTGTATTCAATAACAGCGTTAATGCGGCCAAGCCTTCGCCAACGACGAGCATGTCAAATTTCATGGCATCCTTGAATATGAACTATGTGGGTAAACGTTTAGCGAAATGGTCAACGTTGAATATCGTGCATTCTCGTCAGACACGCGCCGGAACCAAACTATATTAGCATCGCACTGAATATAATTCCATTTACCCCGCATAGCATTCTCATTTATTGAATAATACCCCTCCAGCATCATGCTCGAGATTCAGTTCAGATATATTCGGTGAGAATCAATAGATTAACGGCGATTTCTATTTTAATGGCTCGATTGTCATAACCTCGTCATGAACTAGTGCGACGTAAATATTTACGGGCAATCAGCAGAAGTCTGTTTGAATATCAGATAAAGAAAGCGCAGGCAATTGATGCAGACAGCAACCCTGGCGACAAGGCGGTCAAAGCAGCAGCCCGTCCTTGCGAACGAAGCGATGCGGTACGGTGCAATGCGGGAACGGGGAGATGGGTGCCGCCGGCATGGCGCGGCGGTAGGTCAGGCAGTGAAGCCTGCCTTTGCCGGCGCGTCAGCGCCGACTCGGGAAGGCCGTGTGAGGGCGCTTACGCCGCCACGCCAGCGTTGTGCGCCTGCTGGTCGGCGTGATACGACGAGCGCACCATCGCGCCCACGGCAGCGTGCACGAAGCCCATTTCGTAGGCTTTTTGCTCAAACATCTTGAAGACGTCCGGGTGCACGTAGCGACGCACCGGCAGGTGCGAATTGGTCGGTGCCAGGTACTGGCCGATGGTGAGCATGTCGATATCGTGGTCGCGCATGTCCTGCATGACTTGCAGGATTTCTTCATCGGTCTCGCCCAGGCCGACCATGATGCCCGACTTGGTGACCGCGCTCGGGTACATCTTCTTGAAGTCGCGCAGCAGCACCAGCGAGTGCGTGTAGTCGGCGCCCGGACGGGCTTCCTTGTACAGGCGCGGCACGGTTTCCAGATTGTGGTTCATGACGTCAGGCAGGCCGTCGGCGAAGATGTTCAGCGCTTTTTCGAGGCGGCCGCGGAAGTCGGGCACCAGCACTTCGATCTTGGTGCCCGGGCTCGAGGCGCGCGTTTTCTGGATGCACTCGACAAAGTGGCCCGCGCCGCCGTCACGCAGGTCGTCGCGGTCGACCGATGTGATCACGACGTACGACAGGCGCAGCGCGGCGATGGTCTTGGCCAGGTTGGCCGGCTCGTTGATGTCCAGTGGGTCAGGGCGGCCGTGGCCGACGTCGCAGAACGGGCAGCGGCGGGTGCACTTGTCGCCCATGATCATGAACGTCGCGGTGCCCTTGCCGAAGCATTCGCCGATGTTCGGGCAGCTCGCTTCTTCGCACACCGTCACCAGGTTGTTGGCGCGCAGGATGTCCTTGATTTCGTAGAAGCGCGACGAGGCGGTGGCCGCCTTGACACGGATCCAGTCGGGCTTTTTCAGGCGCTCCATCTCGGCGATCGGCACGATCTTGATCGGGATGCGCGAGGTCTTGCTGGCGCCTTTTTGCTTTTCGCTGGCGTTGTAGGCGGCTGCGGCGGCGACGCCGGTATCGATTTCGGAAGTCATAGGCTCGTTGCCCTCGCGGGGCTGTCAGTTGGTTTGTTCGGGTCTGGCTGGACACCCTCGGGTGCCAGCTGATCGACCAGGGCCTGGGCCAGCGCCCGCTGTACATCGTGCAGCGGCGCCTCGACGCCCATCGTGCGCATATCGACTGTGACCAGTCCGGAGTAACCGCACGGATTGATCCAGGTGAACGGGGCCAGGTCCATCGCCACGTTCAGCGATACGCCATGGTAGGTGCAACCATTGCCGCGTACTTTCAGGCCCAGCGCGGCGATCTTGGCGCCTTTGCGCGGACCGTCTGCGATATAGATGCCGGGTGCACCGGCAACGCGCTCACCGCCAAGATTATACGCCCCTAACACATCGATCACCGCCTGTTCGATTTTTTCCACAAACTGGCGCGCGTACAGCTTGCCACCCGGCTTGTTGCGGCGCAGGTCCATCAGCAGGTAGATCACGACCTGGCCGGGCCCATGGAAGGTCACTTCACCGCCACGGTCGGTCTGGATCACCGGGATATCGTGCGGGGCCAGCACGTGCTCGCGGTCGGCGCCCAGGCCCAGTGTGAACACGGGCGGATGCTCGACGATCCACAGCTCGTCGCGCGACTCGGGCGTGCGCGCGTCGGTGAAGGCGCGCATCGCGGCGAACGTGGCTTCGTAGTCGGCCTGGCCGAGTTCACGAATCAGGGGGGAGGTCGCTGACATCGGGGACGAACGCCGTTACAGGACCATCTTGACCATCGGATGCGTCGACAGCGTGCGGTACACCTCGTCGAGCATCTCGCGGCTGGTCGCGCGAATGGTCACGGTCAGGCCCGTGTAGTTGCCCTTGGCCGACGGCCGGGTTTCCAGCTTGCTCTCGTCGAAGGTCGGGTCGAGCTGGGTCACCAGCGCCACGATGGTCGGGGCGAAGTCGATGTGGCTCGCACCCATCACCTTGATCGGGAAGTCGCTCGGGTATTCGATGAGGGAATCTTTGGGGTCCATGGCTGTAATCCTGTGCAAAAGCGCATTGTAGCCAATACCGGCGGTTTCGCCCTGCGGGTGGGCTGAAAACCGCCGGTACCGGTCAGCGCTCCACGCGCGACACGCCGCGTGCGTCGGTATTGGCGCGCTGCTCATTGTTGCGCTGGTCATTGTTACGCTGCGGCGGCGCGAAGGCGGGCACCGACGGCTGTGGGCGCGGTGCCGGCGGGGCCACCATCTGCGGCGGCGCGGCAGGGCGCTGGGGCGCGTTCAACATCGGACCAGGCTCGGGTCGCCGGTCTGGCTGCGGGTCTGGCCGCGATTCTGGCCGCCGGTCCGGACGCGAATCTGGCCGCGAATCTGGCCGCGGGTCAGGACGCGATTCCGGCCGCGCAAACACCGGCGCATTGGTCGACATGACCGGTTGTCGCTGAATGCGTTCGGCCTGCTCGCGCATGCGTTCACGCCCTATCCGCTCACGGTCGTTGCGCTCGACCTGGAACCGCATGCGGTCCATCTGGTTGCGGTTCTCGAACTCGCGCCCCATGCGTTCACGCTCGCCCTGTTCGCGCAGCGCCCGTTCCTGGCCGTCCATGCGCTCGCGCGCCAGCCGCTCGCCGTTATTGCGTTCACGTGTGAGCCGCTCTTGCTCGCCGCGTTCACGCGCCTGCTGCTCGAACTGCATGCGGTCAAGGCCAGGGCGCTCGAGGCCGGGGCGCTCGACGCTGGTACGTCCGGCATTCGCACGCTCGAGCAGGTCGCGCCGGTCGCGCTGGTCACGGTTCCAGCCGGGGCGCGCCGCCAGTGGCGGTGGCGGCGCGCTGCCCGGCGTGCCGGGCATCAGCTGTTCCGGGCGGTTCGGACGCGGCGCACGCGGGACGATCACCGGCCCGCGCCCGCCGAACTGGTCGCGCGGCACGACGGTCAGGCCATTGTGGCGACCTGGCTGATACTGCTCGCGGCGGTTGGCCTGGCGCCAGTCGTTCAGACGGCGCAGGCGCTCGCCCGACAGGCGGTAGCCCGGCACGTAACGGTCATACGGGCTCAGTGGATACCAGCCGTGCGCCGCCAGGTTGCGCGACTGGAAGCCGACATTCCAGTTGCTGCCGCCCACCCAGCCGACCAGCGCCGGCGACCACACCGGGCGCCGCTCGAGACGGCCCGGCGCCCACGCCCAGCGATCCCGGACCTGCACCCAGCGCCCGTAGTGGAAAGGCGCATAACCCCACGGCGCATTGTCGACCCAGGTCCAGCCCCACGGGGCGATGAAGGTCCAGCTGCCGTCGCGGTAGGGCGTCCAGTCTGCGGCCACCTGAGGGGTCCACAGGCTGCCGTAGTCCGAACTGGTGCTCCAGCTGCCATAGCGGTCGAGTTCTTCGTAGCCAGTCATCTCGGTGCCGATATGGCGCGACGATTGCGCTGCCACGAGGGCCTGGTCGCGCGTGAGCGACCAGTCGTCGAAGTTGTCGCGCTGCGCCTGCAGCGTGCGCACGTCTTGCTCGCGCACCTGGGCGGCGCGCCCGCCACGCACGGTCAGGCTGGCGCCGGCGCCGTCCACCTGCGCTTCGCCATCGAGCACGCTCACCAGACTCGTATCGCGCTCACGTTCGGCATCGACGCGCAAACGCCCCGGCTGCGTCAGGCGCACGGTGGCTTGTGCGGTGCGCAGTTCGAATTCGGGCACGACGTCGGCATTCATCACGCGCACGCTGACGCTGCCGTAGTGCAGGCGCAGCCGCAGGCTGTCGTCATCCAGTTCGGTCACCTCGAGCGAACTGTCGCCATCGAGCCGGATGGCGGTGGAGCCGATCCGCAGTTCGGTGCGCGCGCCGCGCGCGATGGAGATCAGGTTGCGCGACGTGATGGGCCAGTTCAGCTGCGCCGGGGATGATTCGGCGCCGACATCCCCGCCGATGTCGACCTTGCCCTGAACGAGCGAGATGCGCCCGGCCCGGCCCGGGGCTTCGGCCAGTTTCGTGTCATCCTGAAACGCCGCCTGACCCTGTTCGAGCGCGTCGGTCTGCAGCACCGTCTGTGCGGGCACGGACGTGGAAAACGCCGCGAGTACGAAGAGCGCGGTGGTGGGGACGAAACGATGGGTCATGGTGGTGCTCCGGAGGGGAACGCAGACGGAAAACTACAAACGCATTACACCGCGCGCCCTCGGGTGGGGCAACGCGGCTTACAAACAGTTGCATCTGCCGGCAGACCGGCGCGTCAGCCCGGATGACGCTTGACGAAAAACAGCATCGAGCCAATCACCACCAGCACGCCGCCGAACACGCGGTTCTGCAGTTTCATGTGGCGCGGATCGCGCATATAGCGCTGCATCGACGCGGCCAGCGCTGCGTAGCAATGCATGACGACCGAATCGATGACGACCATCGTCACGCCCAGAATCGCCAGTTGCGTCAGCAGCGGAGCATCTTTCGAAATGAACTGCGGCAGCACCGCCACCATGAAGATGATGCCCTTCGGGTTAGTGGTGTTGGTCAGGAAGCCCGTCAGCACGCGGCGGCCGAACGGCGGGTGCGCTTCCAGGCCGACGGTCGATGCGGCGGGGCCGGGCGCTGGCGCGGCGCGCCACTGGCTCACGCCCAGATAGATCAGGTACAGCGCGCCGACCACCTTGACGATCGTGAAGGCGACCGAGGACGCCAGCAGCAGCGAGCCGACACCGGCGCCGGCGATGATCAGCACCAGTATCAGGCCCAGTTGCAGGCCCAGCACCGTGGCGCTGGCTTTCTTGAGGCCATACGCCAGACCATGCGACATCGACAACACCGCGCCGGAACCGGGCGAAATGGCGATCAGGGAACCGGCGATGACGAAGGCAATCCAGGTGGCGAAGCTCATGGTGGCAGGCAGGAAAAGGGGAACAGCGGGGAGGGTGGACGACGGGACGTTACTGCATCAGCCTCGCGCGCGCGACCCGCACAGGGGCCGCGGCACAAGGCCGTGGGATGGTGCTTACTTCTTTTTGGTCGGGTTGACCGACGCCTTCAGGGTCGCGCCAGCCGAGAAACGCGGGCTCTTCGACGCCGCGATCTTGATCACTTCGCCGGTGGCAGGATTGCGGCCCTTGCGCGCAGCGCGCTTGGTCACCGAGAAGGTGCCGAAGCCGGTGATGCCGACCGTGTCGCCTTTTTTGAGGCGCTCGGTGATGATCTCGATGATCGTGTTCACGGCCACGCCAGCGGCAGCACCGGACATCTCGGTACGCTTCGCGAATTCTGCGATCAGTTCGCCTTTTTTCATAAATCCCTCCGGGGTTAAAAGAGCGGGAAGATTAGCATAAATATTGCTAAGTGTAATGCCGCGCCAGGAGGGAAATCTGAAAGGAAGCCTTATGCGACGCCGGTTTCGCCGATCGGGCCGTTCAAACGGTTGCGCAGCGCGGCGTTGATCAGGGTCTGGTATCCGGTCCCGCAACGCTCGGACAGGGTGCGAAATTCGTTGAGTACTTCGTCGTCGAGATAGATGGTGATGCGGGTCTTGCGCTTGGGAGCACGGACACGGCGAACGGGAGCGGCGGCCTGGAGCGAATCGTTGTTCATGAGATCTCCTTCGTGGTGGGGGGACGAGGCTGCAGCACCGCAACCTTCAGCATGGACGATACGTACAGCGCATCCGGCGCGCGCAGCAAAAGCGACGAGATGCAGATTGGCGGGGTTGAAACGCAAAAACCGGCGCTGAACCGTGTAGGTACTTTACGGCGCCTCGGTTACTATCATTGCAACTTAATTTTGAAGGAGCACGACCCATGGCTGGAGCAAGTTTACTGACCCTATTGGACGATATTGCCGCCGTCCTCGACGACGTTGCCGTGATGAGCAAGGTCGCCGCCAAGAAAACGGCCGGCGTCCTGGGCGACGACCTGGCGCTCAACGCGCAGCAAGTCACAGGCGTGCGCGCCGAGCGCGAACTGCCCGTGGTCTGGGCCGTCGCCAAAGGCTCGTTTGTCAACAAGGCGATCCTGGTGCCGGCTGCGCTGGCCATCTCGGTGTTCCTGCCGTGGCTCATCACGCCGCTCCTGATGATCGGCGGCGCGTTCCTGTGCTTCGAGGGCGCCGAAAAACTCGCGCACAAATTCCTGCACAGCGCCGAGGAAGATGCGCAGCACAAGGCCGCGCACGTGGCGGCGGTGGCCAATACCGAGGTCGACCTGGTCGCGCTGGAAAAAGAAAAAATCAAGGGCGCCGTGCGCACCGACTTCATCCTGTCGGCCGAGATCATCGTGATTTCGCTGGGCACGCTGGTGGGCGTGGCCTTCGGCCAGCAGGTTGCCGTGCTGGTGGCGATTGCGATCGTGATGACGATCGGCGTGTACGGCCTGGTGGGCGCGATCGTGAAAATGGACGATGCGGGCCTGTACCTGAGCAAGAGCCAGAACGGCGCCGCGCGCGGCCTGGGCAAGGGCTTGCTGGCGTTTGCACCGCGCCTGATGAAGGTGCTGTCGGTGGTCGGTACCGCCGCCATGTTCATGGTCGGTGGCGGCATCATTGCCCACGCCATCCCTGCCGTGCACCACTTCGCGCAAAACATGGCTGCCGGCGTGGCCGACGTGCCGGCCATCGGCGGCGTGCTGGCGTTCCTGGTCCCGACCCTGGTCGACGCGCTGGTCGGCGTGCTCGTGGGCGCGATCATCGTCGCCGTCGTGACGCTGGTGCAGCGCATGCGAGGCAAGAAAGGGTAACGTGCTGGCGCAGCTGCGGGCGTTGATGCAACCACCGGCCGGCATGGCGTTCGACTTCAGCCAGCCGGCCGGCGAACCGGCGCTGGCGCCAGCCGGCGGCATCACCTGGCAGGTGTTCGCCAACCCGGTCGCGCTGTTCGTTGGCGGGGTGACGGCAGTGCTGCTCGAACTGGCCGAACCCTCAGTGCGCAGCGGCGTCTGGGACCACAGCAGCTTCCGGCGCGACCCGGGCCTGCGCCTGCGCCGCACCGGCTTTGCCGCGATGATGACGGTGTACGGCCCCCGCTCGGCGGCCGAACAACTGATCGCGAACGTGGTGCGCATCCACCACCACGTGCAGGGCACCACGCCGGATGGCGTGGCGTACCACGCGAACGATCCGCGCCTGCTCGACTGGGTCCAGGCCACGGCCACTTTCGGCTTTACCGAGGCGTATCACCACTACGCGCGTCGTTTGTCGGCGCTGGAGAAGGATGCGGTGTTCGCCGAGGCGCAGGAGGCGGCGCGCTTGTATGGCGCGACAGGTGCGCCGCGTTCGTGGAGCGAATGGGAAGCCATGCTGGCGCGCAGCGCGCGTGGCCTGGAAGGGTCGGCCATCCTGGCCGACTTCATTCGGATCATGGGCGAGGCGCCGATTTTGCCGGCGCCCCTGCGGCCGCTCCAGCGTTTGCTGGTACGCGCCGCCATCGAGATCACACCGGAGCCGGTGCGCTCATTGCCGCAACTTCGCGGCCACGGCCTGCGCCTGGGCGAGGCCACGCTGGTGCGGGCCCTGGCGCGCGTCGCCGGCTTGCTGCCACTGGGCGACACGCCACCGGCGCAGGCCACCCGGCGGCTGGCGACAGCCAGGCCGCACCACTAACACCATCACTTTGGCGGCTGATTCCGCCGCAAGAACATCGAACCCAGGGCCATGCCGACGGCAATCGATGTGTAGACCACACCCAGCGACTTGTTCGACAGGCGTTTCTGGTACCCCGGCTGCAATGGCCGGGGCGTCAGCTTGTGGTCGGTGAAGGCGGCAAAGGCCGACGTTGCCGCTGCCGAGGCCAGGACGGCCGACGGATTCTTCTGATCGAGCACGCCGCCCATCACACGCTCGAACACGAGCGCCCAGACAGTTGAGCTGGCATGGTGAATCAACAGACCGGGCACCGTGTAGCGCAGCGAAAAGCGGTTGCGGAAGCTGGCCTTGCCACCGTTCACATAGTGGCTGACGGCATTGGTTGCGGCATAAGGGCTGCCGGTTTCTTTCTTTGCGACCAGCGCCATGGCGACCGTCGAGACAATACTCGAGGCCGCACCGGAGACGAGTGCGCGCTGTATTACCGTATATTTCATACAATCCTCTTTTCGATCGCGTAAAGGGAACATCGGATGCGGATTTTGCTGACGGGTGCAAGCGGGTTTGTTGGGCAACACTTGTTGCAAGCGTTGCTGACCGAAGGCCACCACGTCGTGTGTGCGGTGCGTCATCCCGAAACGAGCGACGACCCGCGCCTCAGCTATATCCATGCTGATTTCACCAACGATAACAATAAATCAACCTGGCTGTCGCGCCTCTCGGGAATCGACGCCGTGATCAACACGGTCGGTATTTTTCGCGAGAGCGGCCGCCAGACGTTTGTGCGCCTGCACAAGGAAACACCGCGCGCCCTGTTTGCCGCCTGCGCCGAATCGCACGACGTGCAAATGGTGATCCAGCTGTCCGCGCTGGGCGCCGATCGCGAAGGCACCACGCCGTATCACGTGTCCAAGCGCGAGGCCGACGACTACCTCGCCTCGCTGCCGCTGCGTTCCTACATCGTCCAGCCATCGCTCGTGTATGGCCGCGACGGCGCCAGCGCGCGCGCCATGCGCACGCTGGCCAGCATGCCGTTTACGCTGCGCTTCGGCAGCAAGCCGCAGCTGGTGCAGCCGATCCACATCGACGACCTGGTAGCCGCCATCATCGGCCTGTTCAAGCACCGGCTGCCGATGGCACCGGACGGCGGCGCGACGATGCGCGTGCCGCTGGTGGGGCCGCAGGCCATGCCCTTCACCGAATACCTGGCCACGCTGCGCCGCGCGATGGCGATGGGCCGCCAGCCAGTACTGCACCTGCCCGGCCGCGTGGCCCGCCTGGCCGCCGGTTTTGCCGGGCTGCTACCAGGCTCGCTGCTGGACCGCGACGCGCTGAAGATGCTGGATCACGACAACAGCGCCGACGCGACGCTCACGGCCAACCTGATCGGCCATCCGCCCCGGCCCGTCAGTGCGTTCATCCAGGACGCCGAGTGCGAGCGCGCGCGCGCCAAGCTTGGCTGGCTGTTGCCGGTCCTGCGTTACAGCGTTGCCGCGGTCTGGATCATCACGGCGATCGTCTCGCTCGGCCTGTTCCCGATCGAAGACAGCCTGGCGTTGCTGGCGCAGGCGGGCGTGCCACCGGAGCTGCAACTGCCCGCGCTGTATGGCGCGGCCGGCCTGGATCTGCTGCTGGGGCTAGGCACGCTGTTCCTGCCACGGCGGCGCTGGCTGTGGGTGACGCAACTGGGCCTGATCGGCGTGTACAGCGTCGTGATTGCGTTCATGCTGCCGCAATTCCTGGTCCATCCGTTCGGGCCATTGATCAAGAACCTGCCGCTGCTGGCGGCCATCTGGCTGCTCTATCACCTCGAGGAAAAATGATGGATTACCTGGTGCTCAAATGGCTGCACATCGTCTCGTCGACGCTGCTGTTTGGCACCGGGATCGGGTCGGCCTGGTACATGCTGTTTGCGAACGTGAGCCGCGACGTGCGCGCCATCGCGGTGGTCTCGAAATACGTGGTCATCGCCGACTGGCTGTTTACCGCCACCACGGCCGTGCTGCAGCCGCTGACCGGCTTCTACATGATCCACCTGGCCGGCTATCCGCTGCACAGCAAGTGGATCATGTGGTCGATCATGCTGTACGTGCTGGCCGGCGCCTGCTGGCTGCCGGTGGTCTGGCTGCAAATCCGGATGCGCGATCTGGCCTGCGCCGCAGCGCGCGACGACACCCCGCTGCCTGCCCTGTACTGGCGCTATTTCAGGATCTGGGTGACGCTGGGCGTGCCGGCGTTTGCGGCGTTCATCGTCATTTTCTGGTTGATGGTGGCCAAGCCGGTGTAAGGCAGCCACCACGCCTTTTTTCAACACCACGTTCAATACAGGAGCACCCATGCGGGCTTACCAAATTCTTCACGGCGCCAACATCGACGCCTTGCACGCCATCGAGTATCCGGTGCGCGACCTTGGCCTGGGCGAAGTGCGCATTCGCGTGCACGCCGTTGCGCTCAACTACCGTGACCTGATGATCGCGTCCGGGAACTACCTGGTCTCGGTCGACGACCCGATCATCCCATGCTCGGACGGCGCTGGCGAAGTGCTGGCCGTCGGGCCGGGCGTCACGCGCGTGCAGGTGGGCGACCGCGTGGCCGGTTCGTTCTTTCCGTTCTGGCACGAGGGTGCACCGACGCCCGCGAAAATCCGCAATGGCCTGGGCGGCGACATCGACGGCATGCTGGCCGAAGAAGTCGTGCTGCACGAGGATGCGCTGGCGCTTGTCCCGGCGGGCCTGAACTTCATCGAGGCCGCCACGATGCCCTGCGCGGCGGTCACCGCGTGGAATGCCATCTTCGTCTCGAGCAATCACGTCAAGCCCGGCGACACCGTGCTGCTGCTGGGGACCGGCGGCGTGTCGATCCTGGGCCTGCAACTGGCGCGCGCGGCCGGTCTGCGCACCATCGTGACCTCGTCGAGCGACGACAAGCTGGCGCGCGCACGCGAACTGGGCGCGCACCACACGATCAACTACACCACCATCCCCGAGTGGCAGGACGAAGTACTGCACCTGACCCATGGCGTGGGTGCGCAGGTGGTACTGGAAGTGGGCGGCCAGGACACCGTGAACCGGTCAGTGGCAGCGGTGGCGATGGGTGGCACAGTGGCCATCATCGGCGGTGTGAGCGGCTTTGGCGGCGAAGTCAATCCGGCGACGCTGCTGGCCAGCGCCAAGCGCCTGGTGGGCGTGCACGTGGGCAGCCGCGCGATGCTGGAGGATGTGATGCGCTTCGTCGACGCCAGCGGCGTCAAGCCTGTGATCGATCGCGTGTTCCCGTTCGACCAGGCGCAGGACGCGTACCGCTATCTGGCGTCCGGCGCGCACGTCGGCAAGGTCGTGATCGACGTGACCAAAGCCGCGTAATCAGCGGCGCAGGCGTGGCACCAGCTCGATTTCAAAGAGCTTGGGCCACAGCTTGCCGGTGACGAACAGGCGCTTGCCTTTCTCGTCCCAGGCGATGCCGTTCAGGACGGCGTCGACGGATGTGGTACCGCGCGCTTCCGGCGGCAACAGGCCGGTCAGGTCGATCAGGCCTAGCACCTTGCCGCTGTCGGGATCGATGCGCAGGATGAGGTCCGTACCCCAGACATTCGAATACAGCTCGCCGTTCACGAATTCGAGCTCGTTCAGGCGCGGCACCGGCTGGCCCTCGGCCGTGACCTGAATGCGGCGCAGCTCTTTCATCGTCTTGGGATCGAGGATGCGGATGGCGGCGCTGCCATCGCTCATGTACAGCTGCTTCGCATCGCCCGCCAGGCCCCAGCCTTCGCCCTCGTACTTGAATTGCTGTTTGAGCTTGAAGGTCTTGAGATCGAACACATAGCCGACCTGCGACTGCCAGGTCAGGCCGACCAGGGTATTGCCCACTGCGGTCGAGCCTTCACCAAACACGTTCGCTGGCAGATCGGCCTTCTGCACCACCTTGCCCGTCTTGAGTTCGACCTTGCGAATCGTCGAGTGGCCGATCTGGCCCGTGCTTTCGTACAGATAGCCGTCGCGGTAGGACAGGCCCTGCGTGAAGGCTTGCGGATCGTGGGGGTAGGTGTTCTTGACGACGAAGCCGTAGACCGGCGGCGCAGCGTAGGCGCTGCTGGCGACGACGAGGGCGGCAATGGCAAAGGTGGTGAGCTGTTTCAGCATGGCGGGTCGGGAGGGAAGCGGCAGGAGACTGTAGCACGAAGGCTGGTGTGGCAGGTGGCGCGTCAGCGTACGCAGGGGCGGCCTGCGACGACGACTCCATGTAAAAAAAGGCCCACCGAAGTGGGCCGGTCTTACGCTCGCATCAATCGATGAAGGTGAAGGTCGCCTCTTGCGTCAGGCGCGACTTCGGCAAGCCCGCATTGAAGTCGGCTGACGACGAGTAACCGAAGCTCACCAGCACCAGGCTGGTCAAGCCTTTCTCGTTCAGGCCGAATTCGGCGTCGAGGATCTTCTGGTCGAAGCCTTCCATCGGCGTTGCGTCGATCTCCAGCGTGGCTGCGCCGACCAGCGCGGTGCCCAGGGCCAGGTAGACCTGCTTCTCGAGCCACTGGGCCACATCCTTGGTGCCATAGCGGTGCTGGTTGACGTAGCCGCGACGGGTGGCGTCCTGGCCGGCACGTGCCTGCGCGTCGCGGAAGCGCCCGTCGCGCTCTTCCTGCTCCAGCACTGCGTCCAGGTGCGCTTCGTCCATGTCGACGCGGGCGCACAGCACGATCACGTGCGACGCATCGTTGACCTTGGCGGCGTTGTAACCATAGCTGCCCTGGGTGGCCTTGGCGATGCGCGCGCGGCCTTCGGGCGTGTTGGCGACGATGAAGTGCCATGGCTGCGAATTGACCGACGACGCGCTGTTGCGCAGCAGGCCATACACCTGCTGCATCACCTCTTCGGGGATGCGGCGCCCGGTATCGTAGGCTTTGGCGGTATGGCGTTTCTTGGCGGCTGACAGAATGTTCATGGTGGTCCTTTCGCGTTCACGGGTGTTCGTGGGATTTTTCAACCCCACGATGGTAAGCGATTCCGGCGTCAGAAGTTTTCGAGGACGATTTTTCCGATCGCTTTGCCGCTTTCGATCAGCGCATGTGCGCGGCGCAGGTTGTCGGCCGTGATCGGGCCGAAATGCTCGCCCAGGGTCGTCGTCAGGCGGCCATCATCGACCATGTCGGCCACGCGGTTCAGCAGCTCGTGCTGGCGCACCATGTCGGGTGTGCCGAACAGCGAGCGCGTGAACATCAGCTCCCAGTGCAGCGAGATCGACTTGCGCTTGAGCGGCACCGCGTCGAGCGTGGCAGGATCGTCGATCAGCGCCAGCTGGCCCTGCGGTGCGAGGGCCTCGATGATGTCGGCGTAATGATGATCGGTGTGCGTCAGGCTGATCACGATGTCGACCTGGTCGAAGCCCAGTTCGGCCAACTGCGGCTGCATCGGGCGCGTGTGATCCACGGTATGGTGCGCACCCAGTTTGGTGACCCACTCGCGCGTGGTATCGCGCGACGCGCTGCCGATGACGGTCAGCCCGGTGAGCTGACGCGCGAGCTGAACCAGGATCGAGCCAACACCACCGGCCGCGCCGATGACCAGCAGCGATTTGCCGGCCCCGCCGCCTTCGGGCACGCGCAGGCGATCGAACAGCAGCTCCCAGGCAGTGATCGACGTCAGGGGCAGGGCGGCCGCTTCGGCAAAGCCGAGCGTACGCGGCTTCTTGCCAACAATGCGCTCATCGACCGCCTGGAACTGACTGTTGGAGCCGGGGCGAACAAGCGATCCGGCATAAAACACCTCATCGCCCGGCGCGAACAGCGTGACACTGTCGCCAACCGACTGCACGACACCACTGGCATCCCACCCAAGCACACGCGGCTCAGTCACCGCCACGCCAAGCCGGATCTTGGTATCGACCGGATTGACCGACACCGCACGCACCTCGACCACCACATCATGTGGGCCCGCCTCCGGCATCGCCAATTCCATCTCGACAAGCGCCTTCGGATCATCGATCGGCAGCCCATTCTGTGTATAAACAATTGCTTTCATTTCTTCTCCTAAAAACAAACAATGAGGGTCAGAGTCGAATTGTTTGACAACTTCAGTTAATCAATTTCTTATTAATTCGACTCTGACCCTAATTAATTTGCAAGACATAAAGCCGAGCTCAGGATTGAAGCCAGATCGAACGGAAATTGGATCAATTGCTCATTAATTCTACTCTGACCCTCATTGTTTAATGGGGTAATACGGCATAAAATTGTGCCTGTAAGACACTAATTTAAATCAGGAAATTAAATCATCCCTGATCGTATGAAATGCAAAGAAAACAATTGGGGTCAGAGTCGAATTGTTTGTCAATTTTTGAAAATAAATTGAAAATTAATTCGACTCTGACCCCAATTAAAGCTGGCACACATTCAAGTGATTCAATACTGTTGACACTGCGAAATTTTCTAGCTTGATATAGGGCTATTGTTCATTAATTCTACACTGACCCTCATTTTTATGGCGTGAGGCGTTTGACGATGGTGCCGTTCTGGATGACGACGGCGGGGGCTTCCAGCAGGCGGACGTTGACGGTTGGGTCGCCTTCGACGGCGACGAGGTCGGCGTAGCGGCCGGGTTCGATGATGCCGACGTCTTTGCGTGCCAGTGCTTCGGCGGCGTTGATGGTGGCGCTCTGGATGGCTTGCAGCGGCGTCATGCCGTACTGGACCATGACGGCGAACTGTTTGCCGTTGCCGCCGTGCGGGTGGACGCCGGCGTCGGTGCCGAACACCATTTTCACGCCGGCTGCATGGGCGCGCTTGAAGTTCTGGCGCTGCAGTTCCGTGACTTCGCGGTCCTTGCGCAGATTGTCTTCCAGCACGCCGTTCTTCTTGCCCTCAAGCGCCGTGTAGCTGCCGTTGTAGATGTCCATCGACAGCCACGCGCCGTGCTTCTTGGCCAGAGCGATGCCTTCGTCGTCGATCAGGCTGGCGTGTTCGATCGTGTTCACGCCGGCGCGGATGGCGTCCTTGATGCCAGCGGCGCCGTGCGCGTGGGCGGCGACCTGCAGGCCCCACTGGTGCGCTTCTTCGACGGCGGCGCGCAGTTCGGCGAGGTTCATTTGCTGCTGGCCCGGCTCGGTGTTGCGCGAGAAGACGCCGCCCGTGGCGCACACCTTGATGACCTGGGCACCGTACTTGCGCAGCGAGCGCACCGACTTGCGCACTTCGTCCGGACCGTCGGCGTTGTAGGGGCCTTTCTGGTCCATCGATGGCGGGAAGTAGGTGCTGTCGCAGTGGCTGCCGGTCGGGCCGAACGACCAGGCGGCGGGGATGATGCGCGGGCCGCGCACCTTGCCGGCGTCGATCGCCTGGCCCAGGCCGACGTCGTTCCAGTCGGCCGAGCCGAGATTGCGCACGGTGGTAAAGCCCGCGTCGAGCGTCTTGCCCGCATGGACCACTGCCAGCGCCGACCAGAAGCGGTCGTTGTATTCGAGGTTGCTGTAGCCGCCGTAGGTGGGGTCGGCGTCGATGTGGACGTGCATGTCGATCAGGCCGGGCAGCAGCGTCATGCCGGGCAGGTCGATGCGCGTGGGGGCTTCGCCAGCGGCGACTGCACCACCTGCGCCACCTGCGCGTCCGATGCTGACGACTTTGCCATCACGCACTAGGATCTCGGGCTTGTCGATCATGCGTCCGGTTTTCACGTCCAGCAGCCGCTCGGCGCTGATGATGACGTCGGCGGCGTGTACGCCGGACCAGCCCACGGTGGCCATGCACAGGGCCATCAGTTTCAGTGCCAAACGGTTCTTGCGGTTCAAGCCAGCTCCTCGAAAATTGGATGGACAAAATGCAACTTTACACCGCCATGCACCGTGTCCATCCACTTTTTTTGCAGCGTCACGCGTCGGCCACGAGCAGCACCGCCAGCACCAGCATCACGGCGCCCGTCAGTGCCTCGATCACGCGCCACACCCCAGGTCGCGCCAGCGTTGACGCGAAGCGCCGCGCCCCCAGCCCGATCGCCGAGAACCATAGCGCGGACGCCGTGATCGCCCCCAGTGCAAACGAACTGCGCTCGCTCGCGGCCAGGCTGCTGCCAACCGCCCCCAGCAACACCACGGTGTCCAGATAGACATGCGGATTGAGCAGCGACAGCGCCAGCACGGTCGCCAGCGCCGCACCCAGCGTCTGCGCCTGCGCAGCCGCGTCGCCGGACAGGGTCGCGCCGCCACGCCAGCTGCTCGACCAGCAGCGCAAGCCATACCAGACCAGGAATGCCGCGCCGCCGTAGCGCGCCAGCGGCATCAGGATCGGCGACGCTTCGATCAGCGCGCCCAGGCCACTGGTGCCGGCCGCGATCAGGATCGCATCGACGATGATGCAGGTGGCGACTGTCGGCAGCACGTGCCGGCCCCGCACCGCGGTGCGCAGCACGTGCGCGTTCTGGGCGCCGATGCCCACGATAAGACCAGCGCCCAGGCCCAGCCCCTGAAGATAAATCTGTTGCGAGAACATGGCAGCCTCCGAGCGAAAGCGGCCACTATTCCACGCCACGAATGCCACTTCAATTATATTCATGATTATTCAGGCCACGTAAGAAACGCTAATCATGAAACTCGATCCCCGCCGCAGCGCCGCCTTCCTCGCCGCCATCGACGCCGGCAGCCTGGAAGCCGCCGCCAACCAGCTCAGGATCACGCCGTCGGCCGTCTCGCAGCGCATCTCGGCGCTGGAGCAGGACATGGGCACGCCGCTGCTGGTGCGCAGCCGGCCCTGCCGCCCGACCGCACCGGGCGCGCGGCTGCTGCAATACCTGCGCCGTTCCACGCTGCTCGAATCGGAGTTCCTGGCCGAGATGGCGGGCGACCCGGGTCCTGCGCGCGTGACGCTCGCGGTCAACAACGACACGCTGGCAACCTGGTTGCTGCCGGTGCTGGCGCCTATCCTGATCGACGAACAGCTGCTGGTCGAATTCATCCTTGATAACCAGGGCCACACGTTCTCGCTGCTCGAAGGTGGCCACGCGGTGGCCTGCATCTCGGGCGAGCCGGAACCGATGCGCGGCTGCAGCGCGAGCCTGCTGGGCGTGATGCGCTACCGGCTGGTGGCCTCGCCCGCATTCGCGCGGCGCTGGTTCCCGACCGGGATCACGCGCGCCACCGCGCAGGTCGCGCCGCTGATGGTCTTTGATCGCAAGGATGCGATGCAGTCGTCGTTCCTGCTCACACAATTCGGGCTGCCGGACGGCGCGTATCCGTTTCACTACGTGCCGTCCAGCGATGCGTTCGCGGAGGCAGTGCGCCTCGGACTGGGCTACGGCATGCTGCCGCACGAGCAGTGCACGGCGCTGTTGCAGAGCGGCGACCTGGTCGACCTGTCACCCGCCATCGGGCACGACGTGCCGCTGTACTGGCATGCGTGGCGCATCCAGCCACCGCGCCTCGAGCGCATGGGCGCGGCGCTGCTCAAGGCCGCCAGCAAGGCGCTGCTGCCGCTTGCGCGGCCTTGATCAGCGACGCAACGAAAAAAGGCCGGCTGCGCAAGCAGCCGGCCCTTCAGGTCAGACAACGATCAGATCAAGCGATCACGAACCGATACGGCCACCGTCGTTCTTGGTGATGACCAGCGTTGCCGAACGCGGACGCTTGCCCGCGCCGTAGCCGGCGTTGGATGGCCACTGGCTCGTGTACTTGGTCGGGTCGCCGATATTCGCAGCAGCCGTGGTTTCGCCCGGGTGCTGGATGTTGACGAACAGCGCCTTGCCGTCCGGCGTTTCGGCGATGCCGGTCAGCTCGCAGCCTTTCGGGCCCACCAGGAAGCGCTTGAGCGTGTCCGCCGTGGGCGCCTTGCCAACGTAGGTGTCGATGTTCACGACCGAGCCGTCGGCCTTCGCGTTTGGCACGGTGACCTTCTTGCCGTCGCCGACGGTGCCTGGCAAGCCGGCGAGCATCATGCAGTTGGTGACGTCGGTGTAGGCGCCATCATCGGTCTGGAACCAGCAGATGCCGGTCGAGACGGTGAAGGACATGCCATCCGGGCTCGAGAAGTCCTGGTCCGCGGAGAGGCCCGACAGGTTGATCGTGCTGGCAGCGGCCGCCGCTTCGGCGCCGAACAGGTACACGTCCCAGCTGAAGGTGGTGGCGGTCGAACCGGCGGCATCTTCCTTCATGCGGATGATGTGGCCGTTCGGGTTGCCCGGCTGGGCGGTGGTGCCCTTCATGTCGGTGTAGGCGCGCGGGTTGGCGGCGTCCAGGCCCATCTGGCTCGAGCCGCTTGGCTCGGCGCGGCGGTTGCTGTTGTTGGTCAGCGTGTAGTAGATCTCGCCGTTGGCCGGGTTGACCGAGCACCATTCAGGGCGGTCCATCTTGGTCGCGCCGACGGCATCGGCCGCCAGGCGGGCGTTGACGAACACGTCGGCCTGGTCGGCAAACTTGTAGGTGGCGTAGCCGGCAATCGCGGCATTGGCGATATTCAGTTCGATCCAGCTGCCTTTGCCGTCGGCGCTGAACTTGGCCACATACAGCTTGCCGCTGTCGAGGTATTTGTCGCCGGTGGCGATACGGTCGGCAGCGACCGCATCGGCCGGATTCCACGGGGCGCTCGAGACGAATTTGTAGATGTACTCGCCGCGCGAATCGTCACCCATGTAGATGGCCAGCGGCGTACCGGCCAGCAGGCGGCCGAAGGCAGCGCTTTCGTGGGCGAAGCGGCCCAGCGCGGTGCGCTTTTTCAGTGGACGGGTCTTGTCGTAGGCATCCATCTCGACGATGTAACCTTCGCCATTGAGTTCATTGCGATAGTCATCGCTGCCGTCGACCGACGTGCCCTTCTTGCTGATATTCCAGCGTGCGTACTTGTCGTCCGTGCCGCCCGTTTCCCAGCCGTGACGCGAGGCCGCGCCCTGCGCCACGCCGTAGCGATTGAGCGATGCGACGCTCTTGTCGCCGCGCGCTGCGTTGTCGGTGGCCGAGCGGGTGAAGTAGCCGGCCCAGTTTTCTTCGCCCGACAGATAGGTGTTCCACGGGGTGCGGCCAGTGCCGCAGTTGTTGAGCGTGCCGCGGAACCTGGTGCCTTCCGGTGAGTACTTGGTCTTGACCAGTGCATTGCCGCGCACCGGGCCGGAAATCTG
Source organism: Oxalobacteraceae sp. CFBP 13730 (assembly GCA_014841835.1). Classification (GTDB taxonomy): domain Bacteria; phylum Pseudomonadota; class Gammaproteobacteria; order Burkholderiales; family Burkholderiaceae_D; genus Telluria. Next base: position 268,240 of record JACYUQ010000004.1, read on the forward strand.
GACTTCGGTCTGCTGGTGCACGCGGCGGTTGAAGTTCGAACTCTGCAGATATTCCCACTTGCCGTTGGTGGTGCGCACTTCGACGATGGACAGGCCGTGCAGCGCCATCTCCTTGTCGACTTCCAGCGCAGGGCGTGGCAGCGTGTTGGTGCCGCCATTGGCGTGCACGAAGAACGAGGCCAGGCCTTCGTTGGTGGTCGCTTCGTGGTTCATGGCCAGCAGGCCACGCGTGACGCCGCTGGTCGAGACAGCGCCATCGGCGGACAGCGAGAAGAATTCCATGCCGTCGTGGTGGTCGCCCGCGCGGTTCTCGAAATCGGTGTCGGTGCCGTCGTTCTTGTAGGCGGCGGTACCGGCCGCGAGCGGGTCGCCCAGCGCATAGATCACGCTGGCGGTGTAACCGGCCGGGACGACGACGGTGTCGGCCAGGCTCTTGCCGACGGCGGTGAAGCCGAGCAGCTTTTCGACCGGCGCCGGCGGCGTGTTGTTCACTGGTGGCGCCGCCGTAACAGGATCATCATCCGAACCGCCGCACGCGGTCAGGCCGAAGGTGCTCAGCAGCGCGGTGGCGGCCGTAGCGGCGCCGCCGCGCAGCATGTTGCGGCGGCTCAGGCGGGCGTTCATGACAGTGCTGAATTGCTCGTTCGACGAAGTATTCAGGTCGATATCGTCATGGTCGATGCCATGGCGGGCGAGATCGGTCGGCTTGTTCACGGGATGGATCCTGTATTTGTTGTGGGGATAAGGGAAAGCCCGTGAATAGTAGTGAGGCAAGATGACGCCTGCGTGACAGTTTGGTCACAGTTTGATGACATGGCCGGAAACGTCGGTGCTTTCCTGTTCCGTTACCGGAATACCATGTCAAATGCACGGCGCATACATAAACACTGCAAGTTCACGCCGATCTGGGTAAAATTTCCTGTTGAAATTGTTTTAACGTTCTCCATCTGGAGGCATAGCCGGAAGGTCATACATGCAGGAACCCCGCGACACCATGCCGGCACAGGACGCCGTCACCTTCGGCTGGGCCTTGTTCGAAGCCATCCCCGACTGCGTGAAGCTGCTCGACATCGACGGCGCCATCCTCGCGATGAACTGCAATGGCCGCAGCGTGATGGAGATCGAGGATATCGACGGGCTGCGTGGCCAGCCCTGGATCGCGTTCTGGCCGGCCGAGTCTCACGCCGCCGTGCGCGCAGCGCTGGACACCGCGCGCGCCGGCGGTACGGGCCAGCTCGTCGCCGCCTGTCCGACCTCCAAAGGCACGCCCAAGTGGTGGGACGTGATGATCACGCGCACCGCCAGCAGCGATGGCCTGGGCGGCCACCTGCTCGTGATCTCGCGCGACATCACGCAGCAGCGCAACGCCAGCGAAGAGCGTGAACGGCTGCTGCACCAGCTGCAGGCTGCGAACATCGAGAGCGAACGTGTGGTCGCGCAGCTGCGCGCCAGCGAAGAACGCTACCGCACCCTGTTTGACTCGGTCGACGAAGGCTTCTGCATTTTCGAGATGCTGTTCGACGAGGCGAACCGGCCTATCGACTACCGCTTCCTGGAAATGAACCCGACCTTCGAAGCGCACACCGGCCTGAAAAATGCCGTGGGCCGCACCGCGCGCGAGATGCTGCCGGGGCTCGACGACTTCTGGTTCGACACCTATGGCCGCGTGGCGCTCACGGGCGAACCGGTGCGCTTCGAAAACGAAGCACCGGCCATGAACCGCTGGTTCGACGTCTACGCGACCCGCATTGGCGGCGCGGACAGCCGCAAGGTAGGGCTCCTGTTCAACGACATCTCGGTGCGCAAGCAGTCGGAATCGACGCTGCGCCGGCTGGCCGACGACCTGGCCGAGGCCGACCGCCGCAAAACGGAATTCCTGGCCACGCTGGCGCACGAGCTGCGCAACCCGCTGGCGCCGATCAGGAATGGCCTGTCGGTGATGCGTCTGAGCGGCGACAATCCGGCGGCCATGGCAAAGGTGCGCGACATGATGGAGCGCCAGGTCGGGCACATGGTGCACCTGATCGACGACCTGCTCGACATCGCCCGCATCAGCGGCGGCAAGCTGGAACTCAAGCGCCAGCGCACCGACCTGGCATCCATCCTGGCCAGCGCGGTCGAAACGAGCATGCCGCTGATCGACGCAGGCCAGCATGCACTGACAGTCGACGTGCTTGAGGCGGCGCTGCCGGTCGATGCCGACGCGACCCGCATCGCGCAGGTGGTGGCCAACCTGCTCAATAACGCGGCCAAGTACACGCCGCCGGGCGGGCAGATCGCGCTGTCGGCGCGGCGCGACGGGCTTGACGCCGTGATCACGGTGCGCGACAGCGGCGTGGGCATCGCGGCGGATGCGCTGGCCGGCGTGTTCGAGATGTTCAGCCAGATCGGCCGCACGGTCGACCGCTCGCAGGGTGGACTGGGTATCGGCCTGTCGCTGGTACGGCGCCTGGTGGAGATGCATGGCGGCTCGGTCGCTGCCAGCAGCGCCGGCACCAATGCCGGCAGCCTGTTTACCGTGCGCCTGCCATTGGCCGCCGAAGCAGAGCAGGCCCCGGCGATGCCCGGCGAGCCTGCGCCGGCACTTGATAACGCGGCCGGCGGCCTGAAGGTGCTGGTGGTGGACGACAATGTCGATGCAGCGGTGACGCTGTCGATGATCCTGGAGATCTCGGGCTACACGGCGCGCGTGGCGCACGACGGCTACGAGGCGCTAGCCGTCGCGCAGGCGTTCGGACCGCGCGTGGCGTTCCTGGACATCGGCATGCCGGGCATGAGCGGCTACGAGACGGCGCGCGCAATCCGCGCCACGCCGGGTCTGGAAGACATCGTGCTGGTGGCGCTGACCGGCTGGGGCGCCGAGAGCGATCGCCAGCGCTCGAACGAGGCGGGGTTCGACCACCACCTGACCAAACCGGTGCAACTCGACGTGGTCGAGACGCTACTGGCGGGTCTGTGACACCGGCGCTCCGCCGGGCCAGTCAGTTGCGGCGCAGTTCGTCCTCGAGGTCGCCTATCAGCTGCGCCACGGTGGGCGTGATGCCCTTGTCGCCCGGCGTATAGAACACGCCCGGCAAAACACTGTCTTCTTCGAGCTGCGGCAGCAGTTCTTCGATCAGTTCTTCCAGCGAGAACGCCTGTGCGTCGTAGCCGTCCCACTCGAATTCGGCGCACAGCGTGGCGTATTCGTTGGCCGGCCACATCGGAAACACGAGGGTGCCGTCGTCCGTCTTGGCCAGCGCCCAGCCATCCTGATACAGACCCCACACTTCGCGCGCCTCGGCCGCGCACCGGATGAAATATTCGTAGCGTTCCGGTCCCGCCAGCGTCACGACGGCCGCCAGTTGCTGGCCGCCCAGCTTGATCGCCGAGATGATCTGTTCGCTCATCACCACTCCCGTCCATCGAGGCGTGATGCCCCACAACCATCAGGATACGCCATCGGGATGCACCGGGTACGTTAGTCACACAACGAACGGCGACGATGCGGCAGGCTGTATCTGGACAATCGGGGCTGGTGTCGCATGCAGGTCATAGCGCACATCGTGCCGGTCGCCCGGCGGCGCATCGAGCACCAGGAAGGCGTCCCAGCCCAGTCGACCGGGGCTGATGGCATCGAGCGTGGTGTTGTGGACATCGGCCGCGCGCAGCACCACCTCGACTTCGTATTCGAGGGCGACGCCGGTAAACAGCGCCAGCACGCTTTTCAGCGCGCGCGCGGCCAGCCCACCCGGCAGGAAGGCCTGGAAGCCTGCATGCGCCAGTGGCCCGACGATCAGGCGCAGGCGCAGCGTGCGCTGCCAGACACGCGCGCCGGCCAGCGCCCGCGTGCCCAGCACGGCGTTGTCCTGGCCCAGCATCGATTGCTGCGCCCACGGGATGTCGTACCAGGCGCCGATGAATTGTTCGGCCACGATCGGCTGGCCGAAATACGCCGACAGTACGCGCGCGAGCTGCACGGCCGACACGGGCCGATGCCGCACCGACGCCGCAAAATAGCCGATCGATTCGTCCAGCACGGCGCCGTCGCCCACGTCGCTCAAGCGCTGCCGCAGCGCCTCGTTACCCAGTCCTGCAAGACTCATCAAGAGCGGCAGGAACGCATCCTGACCATCGAGCTGGTACCTCAAAGGCAGGCGGTACTTGCGCCAGGCTTCGTAGAACAGGGCCAGCGAGCGGTTCGAGAACGCGTCCAGGAAGGCGCGCGGGCCATCGTCTTCTTCCTCGTTCTTGTGGTGCGCCTGGTGCGCGGCGATGCGCTCGGTGTAATGCGCCGGCAGCACGCCGTTGCAGCCCAACAGGCCCATGAAGGCCGGCGTCAGGCGCACATGGCGCAGCGTGCCTTCCTGCACCGCGTTGGCCAGCGCTGCGGCGTCGATCGGGAGCGCGAACGGCATGCCGATCGACAGGTCGCGCACGTCGGCGTGAATGCTTTCGAGCTGGCTGGCCGGAAAACCCAGCGAGACCGAATTCTCGAAGCGCAGCATGTCGGCCACCAGAGCGCGCGCCGGCTTGCCGCGGCGTCGCAGCCACAGCTCGAGCAGCCGCACCGCCTGGAAGAAGTCGAAGCGCCACGGCTCGCCAAACAGCTGCTCGATTACAGCAGACTCAGATCGCCGCTTCGGGGTGCGCATCGCAGCAGTTCCTCTGACGATTGATGGGACACGATCACCAGCTGGGTAAAGCTGTTGGCGTGCACGTACAGCGCCAGGAAGCGTTCGATGATGTGGGCAAAAGCGTGGATGCCACTGCCGACGAATGCTTCTTCATCGACGCTCAGCCGCACCTCGATTCCGCGCACCAGGCAATTGAAGGGGTTCCCGGACAGCCAGGCGCTGGTGGGCGTATAGGCAATCGCGAGGATGCCGCCGATCTGGCGCGTCGAGGCGGCCGAGCGGGGCACGTCGTGCAGCGCCAGCATTTCGCGGAAGGCATCGACGCCGCCATCGGCCAGCGACAGGTGGTTGAGCGACAGCAGCGAGATCAGGCGCCACTGCGCGCTGCGGCCGCGCGCAAAGCGCCAGGTGCGGGTCGGCTTGCGCAGGAAGGCAATGGCGTACGTGCCGGAGCCGCCTTCCGTGAACAGGTCGCCCCCCGGCTGGCCGTACGGCAGCAGCGCTGGCAGGTCGCGGTTGGTGCAGGTCAGTTCGAGATTGAGCGTGGTCTTTTCGACCGTGGCCGGATCGAAATCGATATCGACGATCGTGATCTGGGTCTCGAAACCGGGGCTGCGTTCGGCCAACGCTTCATCGCGCGCCATGGCCCAGTAGTGGCCATCGTGCTGCGGCGTCTGCGCATGCTTGAGCGAATAGAACGGCTGGAACTGGATGATCGTTTCGCCTTGCGCCGTCTGGCGCACCATATTGACGTCGTTGATCGCATTGACTTCGTAGCCATAGGCGCGGCGCGCGTCGGCCAGCACCGGGTAGTTGGCTTTGGCGTGGGTCAGCTGGATCGGTTCGCCGCGCTGGGGGAACAGGTTGATCACCGGCGTGCAGCCGGTGAGCAGGTTGTTGGTCGAGAGCGTCCCCAGCATGCGCGCCAGGTTCGAGTCACTGCGAATGCCGGCCAATGCCAGATGCACCGTCAGCGCGCGCGTGCCGCGGGGCAGGGCCGCCGTCAGCGTCGCCAGGTCAAGGTCGACGAAGTTGAATTTTTCGGGAAAGCAGAAGTACTCGGTGAGCAGGCGGTACGCCGCGTGCGAGCGCGCCGGGAAATCGATCAGCGCCTCGTCGTCGCCAAAGCCGGCAGCGCGCACCGGCAGCGCCGGCAGCGCGATCCAGTGCCCGCCATCGGCCTGCACGTAGGCGGCCACGGTGCGCACCAGCAGCGCATCGCGCAGCGCCGCGCACAGCGACGGCTCGCCATCGAGGAACAACCGCAGCGCCGGCAGCGACAAGGCCAGCGCATCGAGCCCGCGCCCGTCGCAGGTGATGGCCAGGCCCAGGCTGATGCTCGCCGTGGCGCCGGCCGGCAGGCGCACCGTGTCGGGCGCGCCGATGATCGGGGAGAACCCCGCGCGCGTGATCGCCAGCGGCGCGACCGCCACCGGATACACGGTGCGAAACGTGCATTCCATGCCGCGCACAGGGCGCGTGCTGAATGCGGCGCCCCGTTCGATCGTTGTCACGCCGGTCTGCTGGTCGGCGGCGCTGGCGCCGTCGATCTGCGCGATCGAGCACGATGGAAACGGTCGCAGGTAGTGCGGGTACAGCACGTCGAACAGCGCTTCGGTGAACTCGGGGTAATCGTCGTCGAGGCGCCGGGCGATGCGCGCATTGAGAAACGCGAATGACTGGATCATGCGTTCGGTGTGCGGGTCTTCGCAGACTTCGCCGCTCATCGACAGGCGCCCGGCGATGCGCGGATAGCGTTCGGCAAATTCGCGCAGGTTGTGGCGCAGGTAGGCCAGCTCGCTTTCGTAATACGGCAGCAGCTGGTCCATCTCAGGTCTCCCTGACTGGGGCGGTCGCTGCTGCCGCGCGGCCGGCCTTGCGGATGCTGTACTGGAGCGTGGACGGCTGCAGCACGGCGTCGAAGTTGACCGGCTCTTGCGACACGCTGCCTACCAGCACCGCCGTGATCGAAAAACTCAGGCGATTGATCGACGGGCCGGCAGCATCGTCGCGCAGCGCCAGCTGCGCCTTCACACCGGTCAGGCGCGGCTCATGGCGCGTGATGGCCGCTTCGATGCAGGTGCAGATGTGGGCGCGGTCGGAAGGACTCGACAGCGAACGGTCGGCGAAATCGCACAAGCCATAATCGACCATCGACGTCTTGCATTCGGTGTAGCCGGCAAGTTCGCCCTCCTGCACGATCGAGCGCGTGTTCAGGAGCGCCTCGAGGTCGCGCGCCACCGCGTCCTTCAACTCGTCGGCATTCAGGCGTGCGACAACGACACCCTGGCGTACCGGCTGGCCGAGCAGACGGTCGAACAGATCCGGCGTGTAACCCTTCATGCGGCGTTCCTTCGCGGTGAGGCAGGGGAGGGAGAGGGGAATGTTGCGTGGTGAAAACCAATCGCATGTTGCCACGGGGTTCGTCGCCAAACGTTGATGAACTTCACGTGGGCAACTCTATGTCGTCGTTATTGTTTCTTTCCGGCCATAACAACTTGGAAAGACAGCACCATGACGAGCAAAGTTCTCTGGGGCGAAGGCTTGCTGCTGCGCCCCCAGCACTTCCAGCGCCAGGATGCGTATCACGAGCATTGCCTGTTCAAGAGCGTCAAGGCGGTCCATCCGTACGCCTGGGGCGTCGAGCTGTGCGAGATCGACCGCGAAGCGCTGGCCAGCAGCATTCTGCGCGTGACCGGGCTGGCGCTGCGCTTCCAGGACGGCGAGCTGTACGAGGCGCCCGGCAGCGACGAGCTGCCCGTCACGATCGACCTGAGCACGCTGCCGCAAACGGTGCAGGCGGTGACGTATTACGCGGCGCTGCCGGGCCTGAAGCCCTTCAATGCCAACTTCGTGCAGCCGGGGCAGGCCGCAACGTCGGCCGACAATGCGGCACGCTTCATGCAGGTGAACCTGGAGGCGCCCGACCTGTTCACGCAGGCCGCGCCCGTGCAGCTGGCCTATCTGCGGCGCGCGCTGCGCCTGGTGGCCGAGTTCGAGCCGCGCGACGCCTACATCCATTTTCCGCTGCTGCGCGTGCGGCGCACGCCCACCGGTGGCTTCGAGCCCGATCCGGCCATGGTGCCGCCAGCCCTGTCGGTGGGCGCGTCACCGGTGCTGTTCCAGGGTTTGCGGCGCCTGCTCGACGCGCTGCAGGCCAAGGTCAGTGCGCTGTACGGCCACCATCGCGAACCGACCCGCAACGTGATCGAATTCCGCTCGGGCGACATGTCGTCGTTCTGGCTGCTGCACACGGCCAGTTCGGCCTACGCGGCGCTGACGCACCACTTCCATCATCCGGCGCTGCATCCCGAGCGCCTGTTCCAGTCGCTGCTGGACGTGGCCGGCGGCCTGATGACGTTCTCGAAGAGCTGGACCCTGGCCGACCTGCCGGCCTACCAGCATGGCGATCCCGGGCCCGCATTCGCGAAACTGCACGCGATCATCCGCGAGCTGCTCGACACGGTCATCTCGGCCAAGTACTTCGGCATTGCACTGAACGAGGTGCGCCCGTCGTACCACATCGGGATGCTCGACTCGGGCAAGATCGACGATGCCACCACGTTCTATATCGCGGTATCGGCGGACATCGCCGCGCTCGAACTGGTCGAGATCGTGCCGCTGCGCTTCAAGGTGGGCGCGCCAGACGACGTCGAAAAATTCGTCCTCTCGGCGCTGCCTGGCGTGCGCCTGCAATATTCGCCGCAGCCACCGGCAGCGATCCCCGTGCGGCCCGAGACCTGCTACTTCAGCCTCGAATCGAAGGGGCCGATGTTCGAGCGCATGCGCAAGGCGCAATCGATCTCGATCTACGCACCCGAAGGCTTGAAGGAACTCAAGCTCGAACTGCTGGCCGTGGTGGCGTGAAAGGGTGCTGCAGACCCGATGGGGATAAACCTGTGGATAAGTCTGAATACTCAGCTATACGCCTGTATGCACAGCATTGCCACCTGCAACGGCGCAACACATCCACGCTATTTGGCGCCGCATTTAATTCTCAATGGAAACTATCGCGTATGATAAACGTCTCTTCACGACACGATTCGACGCGCAATGACCACTGCCATGGCCGCCCCACCGAAGGCCGAAATGCCCCCAGCCCTGCTCGCTGAACTGAGTGCCTGGGCACAACAGTATGCGCACGATGCCGGCGCCGGTCTGCGCGACGCACTGGCGACGGCCGACAGCGAGAAGCTGGCGCTGCAGGCCGACCTGGACGAGGCCCAGGCCGCGCGCGAGCATGCGCAGTCGATGGCCGAAGAACGCGACGAAGAAATCCAGCGCCTGACGGCCGAGTTGCGCAACGCGCGCCAGATCGCCACCGACGCGCTGGTCGGCAAGGCCAAGGATCAGCTGGCCATCGACGGCAAGGATGCGCAACTGGTCGATCTGCGCCAGCAGCTCGAGCGCAACGTAACGGCCACGGCGGCCGAGTCGGATGCACGCCTGCAGGCCCAGATGGACCTGATCGGCGCCACGACCGAGCGCGACAACCTGATGGGCGAGCTGAAGGATTTGCAGACGAAACTCGACACCTCGCGCACCGAGCGCAGCGCGTTGCGGGCCGAACTCGAAGCACTGCGTTCACGCAAATAACACGCTCTGCACCGCACAACGACAAAGGCCCCGGCGCTGTGAAGCACCGGGGCCTTTGTCATTGTTACGACGGTCTTGCTTACTCTTGCGATGCGGCCGTCACGTCGAGCGTGAAGGCTTTCAGGCCCAGAACAGCGCTGCTCTGCTGACGGATCTGGTTGGCATACGCTGCATCACCGTTGAGCTTGCGGCCATACGAAGGGATCATTTCCTTCATCTTGGCTTGCCACTCGGGCGTCTTCAGCTTGTCCTTGAACGCCGATGCCGCGATCACTTTCAGCATGATCGGCGCAGCGGTCGAGGCGCCTGGCGACGCGCCCAGCAGGGCCGTGACCGAACCGTCACCCGATGCCACGACTTCGGTACCGAACTGCAGCAGGCCGCCCTTGGCCGGATCGTCCTTGACGATCTGCACGCGCTGACCTGCGTTGACCAGTTTCCAGTCTTCCTTCTTGGCTTCCGGCAGGTACTCACGCAGGGTTGCCACGCGGTCTTCCTGCGACTGCATCACTTGCTCGACCAGGTACTTGGTCAGCGGGATGTTGTCGATACCGGCTTGCACCATCGGACGCACGTTGCCGGTGTTGACCGATGCTGGCATGTCGATCCACGAACCGTTTTTCAGGAACTTGGTCGAGAACGTCGCGAACGGGCCAAACAGCAGCGCTTTCTTGCCGTCGATGACGCGGGTGTCCAGGTGCGGCACGGACATTGGCGGCGAACCGACCGATGCCTTGCCATACACCTTGGCGTTGTGCGCCTCGACCAGTGCCTGATTGGTGGTGACGAGCCACTGGCCACCGACCGGTACGCCGCCGAAGCCCTTGGCTTCAGGAATGCCGGTCTTTTCCAGCAGTGGCAGTGCGCCGCCGCCGGCGCCGATGAACACGAATTTGGTGCTCACGGTCGAGACCTTGTTGTCGGCCAGGTTCTTGACGGTGACGTTCCACAGGCCGTTTTCGCCGCGCTTGATGTCTTCGACCTGGGTACGCAGGTTCAGCGTCATCCCGTGGGTGCCGGTCAGGTGCTTGACCATGCTGCGGGTCAGGGCGCCGAAGTTGACGTCGGTACCGATTTCCATGCGGGTCGCAGCCACTTTCTGCGCTGCATCGCGGCCATTCATGACCAGCGGTGCCCACTTGCGAATTTCTGCCTGGTCTTCGCTATACAGCATGCCCTTGAACAGGTTTTCCTTCTGCAGTGCGGCGTAGCGCTTGCGCAGGAAATTGATGTTGTCGTCGCCCCAGACAAAGGCCATATGCGGCACGTTGTTGATGAAGGTCTGCGGCGCGCCCAGGTATTGCTTTTGCACCTGGTAAGCCCAGAACTGCTTCGACACTTCGAACTGCTCGTTGATGTCGACCGCCTTCTTGGTGTCGATGGTACCGTCCGGCATTTCCGGCGTGTAGTTCAGCTCGGCGAAACCGGAGTGACCGGTGCCGGCGTTGTTCATGGCATCCGAACTTTCGGCCGAGACCGAATCCATGCGTTCGTACATCTGGATCGTCAGTTCCGGATCGAGTTCCTTGAGCATCGTACCGAGCGTGGCGCTCATGACGCCGGCACCGATCAGGACAACGTCCACCGGCTTGTCATTGGATGGAGCGGGCGCTTTCGAGCACGAAGCGACGATGAAGCAAGAAAGGACGACGAATAGCGAGTTGCGCATACGAGTATCACCTGAAAAAATGTGTGCGATGGCCTGGCATGCAACATCTGATTTAAAAATTCAACGGCTCGGTAGTGGCGCATTCCGCAAGCAACAGGAAGCGCCAATAGAGAACGGGTTGTCGGGATCTGTCGCGGCAAATAGCCGCAACAAGCCTCGCCAACCGACGCAATAGCAAGGCCGATGCATCGCCGCGACCGGGTCTCGATCGGGGCGGCATCATGGGCTGGCAAACAAGGATATAACGCGTTGACAGGAGAGTCAGGCGGGCCAGTCAATATCCCTGGCGTCCATCGAAACTGGGGGTAACTCTTGTATAGGAGTTGGGCAAGTATAGCCCAAACAAAGTCGCCTTGCTTGGGGCCGGCCCGCTTAAAAGGCTGTCTCAGTATTCAAGCGGTAGGGTTCTGCGTACTACTACTGAGGCAATGACGCGACGTTTATGCGGTGGGTTTCTTGCCGTGCATGAGGCGGGTTTTCAGCGGCATCGGAACAACGACTGAATAGCTACTTTGTGTTGATACCCACTGCTATAATTTCAGTATGCGAATCGACAGAATGACACGCTGCCTTGCTGCTTGGCTTGCATCCATCGCGATGCTGTTTGCTGCATTGGCGCCGTCAATGTCTCAGGCAATGGCTGTCATGTCGGGGGATACCTGGACTGAAATTTGCAGCATGGGTGGCACCCGATTCGTCAAGGTCACTGCAGCGACAGGCGATGTTTCCGATCACGCACCATCCGATGCTGGACATGTCGACCATTGCCCGCTTTGTGCCACGCACGCAGGCTCGTTCGTTTTGCCACCGGGTGCGGGCTGTTCCATTCCCCTGATCGACACCCGGGAAACCCATCCCTTCCTGTTCTTCCAATCGCCCTATCCGCTGGCGATCTGGAAGCTCGCGCAAGCACGCGCGCCTCCTCTGCGCTCCTGATCTTCTGCAGCAGTTCGACGTGAAGCCATGCGCAAGCGTGTGCTGTGCTACGCCTGCTTGAATTTGCCGACCATGCGTCCATCGCATGGTCCGTTCAGGTTAATACGAGAGAGAGATCCCCATGAAAAAAACACGCTGCACATCCACCATGCACGCCGCGGCCAGCGTCGTCTTGCTGGGACTGACGATTGTCGCTGGTACGCGTGCCGTTGCGCAGGCCGACGAGATGACAACGCGCACGCCAATCGTGATTGTGTCGGGCCACGCGTTGCCCGATGGCCAGCGCGCCGGCACGCTTGCCCTTGGGACAAACGGTTCATCGATGGACGTACCGTTTTCAATCGACAGCGTCGATGGCGAGCGCGTACGCGACCAGGCAGGCACCACCCTGCAAGATGCATTACGCAATATTCCAGGAGCACAGGCCGATTCGGGTTTCAACGGGTCGCATACGCAGTTTTTCATCTTGCGCGGTGCGGTTGCCGATAGCGGTACGGGCTCGAACCGTATCTTGCGCGACGGCGTGCGCCTGTCGAACTACCCTTATGTGCCGGCCTTCATCGACAGCGTGGATGTGCTGCGCGGCCCGGGCTCGGCGGTGGGCGTGCGCAGCGAACCCGGCGGCACGGTCAATCTCGTGACGCGCCAGCCAACGATGGCCAACGCCGGCGCCGTACTGGTAGCGGCGGGAGAGCATGCCGCGCGCGAGTACACCGCGGACTTGAACCGCATCCTGTCGGTAGAAGACGCGTTGGCGGCGCGCATCATCGTGACGCGCTCGGATGCGAGCCAGTGGCGCCATGTCCCCGATCGCCTGGAGGCCGTCAAGCTGGGTATCGCACAAGGCGACGGGCGCCGTTATCGCTTGCGCGCCGGTGTCGAGGCCATCAACCAGACCTATCGCCCCGACTACGGCATCCCCGCAATCGATGGGCGCCCGGTGGCCATTCCTCGCGATCGCCAGTTCGGCGAACCATTCGGCGATTCGACAACGAAGAATCGCATCGTCGATCTGCACGGCGACGTCGCGATCACCGACGCTACCAGGGTTGCCGTCGATATGACCCATCTGGCAGCGCACTCGACGTCGATCAAGAACTTGCTGAACGGCGCGCCGTTGGCAGGGCAGCCAGCCGGCACCTACGCCAGGGTCTCGGCCTGGGAGCCTGCTACCAAACGACGGATCGACAGCATCGCCATGTCGCTGACCAGCAAGCAGGAACTGGCCGGCATCACCCACAAGCTGTTCTTCGGGCTGGACAGATACAAGGAGACGCTCGACCAGCCTGCCTTGACTGTTCCGGCAGCGACCAGCCCGCCCATCAATGTCTACGCACCCGTGTTCGGCCGCGTGACGGCGCCACCGGCCGGCGTGGTATTACCGCGTTCGCGCACGAGCGAAGATCTGACATCGGTCGCTGCGTCGGCCCAGGACCAGATCGATCTTGCTGCCTGGTCACTCGTAGCGGGCCTGCGCTACACGGACCAGCAGTTCATGTATGGCGCCGCGGGCACACTGCCAGTGGATGAGTCCCGCTGGTCGCCGAAATTGGGTGTGCTGTACCGCGTATCGGCACAGCACACCTTGTACGCCAATATCGCGGCCGGCATGTCGCCAAACCAGGTGTCGTCGTCATCGAACCGGTCGCTGCCTTCGCGCGTTTCCAGGCAAATGGAAATGGGCTGGAAATCGCTGTGGCTGGAAGGAATGTTGATGGGGGATATCGCCCTGTACCGTCTGCAGCAGACCAATATGATTTCGGCCGATCAGAGCACGCCGGCAAATAATTTCGACTTCACTGTCGACGGTTCGGCCCGTTCGCAAGGCATCGAGGCATCGCTGACCGGATCGGTCAGCGCGAACCTGGACGTTGCGGCAACCTATGCGTATACGGACGCCGCCTATCTGCAGAATGCTGTGTATGGCGGCAAACGCGTGCCCAACGTGGCCCGCCATGCCATGACCTTGTGGGGCCAATACCGCTGGAACGACGCCTGGAAAACCGGTGCGGGCCTGTACCTGCAAGGGGCGCGCTTCGCCGATGAAGCAAACGGCACGACACTGCCGGGCTACGCCCGCTTCGACGCCACCCATACCTGGGCCAGGAAGCTTGGGCAAGGTCAGTCGATCGAGGTGCAACTGGCACTCCGCAATGCATTCGACCAGCACTATTTTGTGTCGAGCCACTTGCATGTATCGCGCTGGATCATGCCGGGCGAGGGGCGCAACGTCAGGCTGACCGGTACTTACCGGTTCTGATCGGGTTAGCTCGCATTGAATCCGGTGGATGCGGGCACATATAGGGTGTTTGCTATGGGATGCAATATCGATGACGACGACCACCAGTTTGCATGCCGCATCGCCACCGCAGGTCCTGATCATCGACGGCGCCAACATCCGGGACATCGCTTCATTGTATGACGAGATCAATCGCGTCTTCATGGTGGGCGAGGATTGGCAGCTTGGCGCCAGCCTGGATGGGCTGGATGACATGCTCTACGGTGGTTATGGGGTCCTGTGCGGCAAGTCGCCAGCGATCGTCGTCTGGCAGCAGATGGACAGTAGCCGTATTGCCCTGGGCGTCGAGGCGACCCGTGCTTACTATCTCGCAAAGCTCGAGCATCCGCAGGTGTTCAAACCTGGCCCGATTCACGCGGCATTGGCGCGCCTCGGGCAGGGCGGGCCGACGTACTTTGATCTGGTGATGCAGGTGTTTGCTGATCATCCGAACATTACATTGCGCGCGGCTGATCGCTGATGTCTGCCCCGGTCCTGCCACCGCAGGCAGACATCAATCCTGTCCGTTCCGTTTAAAACGGTGAGGCTTCCTCAATTACCTTACACGACGGCGACGCGCAAAGGCCATGCCCGTCAGACCGAGCGCCATGATTGCCATCGTTGCCGGTTCGGGAACGTCAGCCGGCGCTGACCGGTCGAATGTGATGTTATCGATACCGACCCAATCACTGAAGCTGCCCGGGACAATGACGATGCGGTCGAACAGGACGCTGCTGGCAAACGCCAGGTTGAACTGGCCAATGGTCGACCCGACCACGGTGCCCAGCAAGGTGCCGCCCTGGTAAGCAAGAACGCGCACATCCGCAGGCGTGGACACGCCAGCAAAGTCGGCGCTGAAGGAATTGATGCCGCCACTAAAAAAAGCCGAGAAGCTCGGGTCGCCGTCTTCATTTAGCCAGCCGTTAAAAGCACGCAGCATGTTGCCGCTGACTAGTGATGGATTACCTAGCCCACCGACGTCGGTGCCCGAACTGCTGACGACGCTCATAGTCGTGTTGGTTGCCCAGTCTCCGGTCGGTCCTCCGCTTCCCGTAAATGCATTGGGAGCAAATGTTACCCCGTAGCCGGCGTACTGGCTGCCAAGCACTGCACCCACGCCCAGCCCGCCGATCGGGTCACCGGCGTCGAATGTGATCACCGTCGGGACGGCGTTTGCTGGCGCGCCGGCGAGTGCAGAGGTAGCCAGAAAAAGGGAAACCAGAACAGATTTGAACGAAGTCATGTGAGCTCCGAGAACGGTCGGTTTATTGGGGATGTGTCAGCCAGTAAGTGGCTGATGAGACTGTATTTACAGCCAAATCTTAACCGGGCTGCATTAACTTAGTCACTACAAATTAATAATTTAAAAAGACTTTGTAGCAACTAGCCCACACGGCCATTTGCTGCATCAGAGACATCGACTTCTCTTGCTTGCATTGTCACGACGTTCGCAGGCACTCGTGAGCCAACGACTCGGCGCAAGGCGATGTTGTGAGTGGAATTGGTACTGAGAGGAATTGCAGATGGCAGCGGACAAGCAGGGGGGCGAACGCAGATATTCCGCGATCGAAGTAGCGGCGCGGTTGGCGCTTATTGCAAACTCTACTGGGCTGTGGCGTGCTTTACCTGCGCGCCACTGCAGTTGTGCACAAACAATAAAGTTTGACACAACCGCCTTAACAAAAACAACAACTTGCGAATTTCATGCGCCAACCCCACTAAGATAAAGTTTGACACGAACTGCATGAATTCGAATGATGTCGGCGTTTTTTCAACAATAAAGTTTGACACAATCTCCGGGTTTCTTCGACTATTCGACCGACCGCTTTCGACCCAAAGCGGTCGTAGCCGAAAAAGGACCGAAGGTTACGAACTGACTCCAAGCCTGTAGACCTCCAAGAGATACGGCTCTGCAATGACTAGATAAGACTCTTCAGCGGTCAATGACGCGAAGAACCAATCGCCAGAAAGCGTTCGAAATTCCATGTCGTTGGGCTGTCCCTGCGAGACGAAGTGAACGGTCTGCGAGTCTCCAGTCGGGTCGAAAGCATAGGAGACCGTCGAACTCCCAACCGAAAGCAAAGGCTCGTTCCCGGAGACGCCTAGAAAGCCCGCATGCGCATCCGCGAACGCATAAGGGTCCTCGTCCAATACTTCTACCGATACGTCGCTCAGATCAATTTTGAAGACTTCGTCATAGTCAAAAGCATGCATGACCCCATCAACGGGGAGCGTGATTCCTCGGATTCGTTCAGGAAAGCGCGGAAGGTCGATTTTTTTCATTGAAGTTCTGATTCGATTCTAACAATCGGACTTGCGAAAGACCGCTGCTGGCCGAACCCGGCCGTTAATCTGAGCATATCAGGCCACCAAGGCGGAAAAGTCGCGTACTGTCACGAAGGGCAGGAACCGACCCATTGCTGCCGTTCGAACAGCAATTTTTAGCCTCTAATAGCAAGAAGAGGGAAGCGTATGACGCGACGACATGGTTACATACGGCTTCGAAAAAAACCTGGAGCCAAGCATGAATTTCCGAATCACCGGTCTCTCTCCAGCAGAGTTCAAGCACTTGTTCGACTTATCAGAAAGCGAGCTGGCGGCGATGGCTATCAAGCGCTACGTGGTCGACAAGAAACCTGGATTTCCGGATCGTATCGCGCTGACGGATGTCGAGATCGGGCAGACTGTGCTTCTACTGAACCATGTATCCCAGCCTGCCGTAAACCCGTATCGCGCGTCGCATGCCATCTTCGTTCGCGAAGGAGCAACGCATGCCTACGACGCCGTCAATCAGATCCCCGACTCGTTGCGAATACGGTTCCTTTCGTTGCGAGCGTATGACAGCAACGATATGATGATCGACGCCGAAGTGGTGCAAGGCACTTCCGTAGAGCAGGTCATCGTGAAATTGCTCGCCAATGACGATGTGCGTTATATCCACGTCCACAACGCTAAGCAAGGTTGTTATGCCGCCCGCATCGATCGTGCATGAGGATGCCTTTCGCAAATTAACTAACGGAACTGCGGCTTCTGGCCGAACCCGGTCGTTCAGTGCAGCTTAGCAGGTCGCCAAGTTAAAAATCCGGCAGTAGCCACGACAGGTCGGAACCGACCCGAAGCGGACGATCGTGCGAATAATGCACACGACAGGAAAACTATGGCGGCACGGCTTGAAAGCAACCGGTAACGACGCTCATTGGTGTCGGGAAGGCCCTGACTGACCATTGACCGCGCCGATTAACGGCTCGATACGGGCAGAAAATCGCGACATCGTGCGGTTGGCTGGGCTGACTGGGGTCTGAATTCTGTTACCGCCCCACTTCATCGTGCAACACTACCTCGCGTCCGGTCGGCTGGCGCACGCGCTGCCAGAAAGGCAATCGGTCGAACTTGGCGTTAACCCTGTCTAAGCCAGCTTAAACCAGGCTGCTGTTTCGGCAAGGTGCTGCTCCGACTCATTGATCAGATCGCCGCAAAGCCGAGTAAATCTGCCTGATGAGCCAATGCCGCATGATTCTCCAGGGTGGGGGCTGGACTATCCGGGTAACCTTTCAGCAGCGCGATGAACCCAAAGGTCAACCGCCTCGGCTGAAATACACGTATATAAGCTCGGTGAGTAGCCAGGCCAGTTGGAATGGCCGCTACCTCGGCATGGTCAAACGTGGAAGCCGCCAGCACGGCGATATGGCTCATGCCGTTACTCCTATTGCTTCGTCATGCGCGCGAGATCGACCCAGCAGCGCAAACACCGGTATCGCAGTCAGTGCCGACGATGCGGCCAGGATGTAAAGCACGAGGCGGAAGGCGTTGTCGTACGTCGTTAACACCAATGAGCGCGCACCCGGCAGAAGTGCGGTGGACTGGTTTAGATCGCCAAGCGCCACGCGATTGGCCGCCTCGGTCACAGTTGCCGGATTGACCGCAGACAAGGCGCCCAGCAATCCACCTTGAATCAGGATCGCCAGCAGTGCGCCTGCGATGGCGATGGCGATTCCATCGGCCGATACGCGGACGGCATTGAAGATGCCCGTCGCCATGCCGGCGCGCTCATTTGCAACCACGCTCACGGCCATGCCATCCATCAATCCCCAAGGCAGGCCAATGCCAACGCCAATAAGGGCCATCGGCATCACGAGAGTCGGCCCCGCCCCATCGGACAATGCCCTCCCTAGCCACGCCAACCCCACCGCGACAAGCAGCAGTCCGAAGCCAGACAACACGCCAGATGTGAACCAGCGCGACAGCAGTGCTGCCAGGAACGGTACGACCAGCAGCGGTATGGCCAGGGGAATCATCATCTGCCCGGCTTCGAGGGCACTGAGCCCGTCAATGCCGATGAAGCGACTTGGCAGCATCACGATCAGCGTTACGAAAAAGAAGGCGGGCGAGGCGGCCAGCACCTGCACCCCGACGAAGCGCGCGTTTCTGAAAAGCGATAGATCAAGCATGGGGCGTGCTACGCGGAGCTCGATGTAGATGAATGCGATGAACAGGGCGACAGATGCTAGCAATGCGCCGAGCACATATCCGCTCTGCCAACCTTCTTCAGGCGCCAGCAGGATTCCGTAGGTGAACAAGGTGAGTGCTGCTGTGAAGCTGATTGCGCCCGGCCAATCTAGTCCGGTGGAGTAAGGGTCGCGAGATTCCGTGGCGCTTGTCCACACCAGCAGGAACCCCGCCACGCCGATCAATGCTGTAGCCAGGAACACCCACTGCCAGCTCAGCGCCTCGACCAGCCAGCCCGATGCCAGCGGCCCGAATGCCAAGCCGATGCCGAACGTCGTGCCGAGCAGGCTAAAGACGCGCGTGCGAATGGGGCCTTTGAAGGTCTGCGCCAGGGAGGACATGGCGCCCGCGAAGGCGGCGGCGCCGCCCAAGCCCTGAACCAGACGCAGGATGTCGATCCAGATCACGGACCGCACCAGCGCGATGGAGAACGTGACCAGTGCGAACAGCGCCAGTCCGAGGAGCCAGACACGCTTGCGACCATAGGTATCGGTCAGGCTTCCGGCGGCCATCATGGCGCTGCCGTAGGTCAGGATGTAGCCGTTGACCACCCAGTTCAATTGAGTAGCCGTACCGCCCAGTTCCTGGCTGATGGAGGGCAGTACGACGGCCGGCCCAGTAAAGCACAAGGGGATCAGTATCCCAGTAAGGCAGGCGGCCATCAGTTGCACCCAGTCGCGGGGTGTGGTGCCGCCTTTGGCGGCTTTGATTTGAGTCATGGAAAACGTCCGTAAAGAGTCAGTGAGAAGCAAGCAGACGTCGAAGCCGTGATCTCGCAATGATCCAACCTATTCAGTCTGCGCAGTCGTCAGGATAGGGGCGCGCTCAAAAAAGAAAAATAGGTTAAAGTTCTAAAAATATCGGACAAATTTTCTTAAATCGGCGATGAAATGGAATCTCTCAACGGCATCGCCTTCTTCGTGCAGGCGGCGGAAAATCGAAGCTTTTCGGAAGCCGGGCGCGTGCTCGGTATATCGTCTTCTGCCGTGGGAAAGAGCGTGGCCCGGCTGGAAGAACGGCTGGGCGTGCGCCTGTTCCATCGCAGCACCCGCAGCATCACGCTGACGGCGGAGGGCGCGCTGTTTCTTGAGCGTTGTCGCCGCATCCTCAGCGAGATCGAAGCCGCGGAACTGGAGCTATCGGAGACCCGGTTGGCGCCTCGGGGCAAGCTGCGCGTAAGCCTGCCGCTGGTCGGCGGCCTGGTAATGCCGGCGCTTACGGCATTCATGCACCGCTACCCGGCCATAGAACTGGATGTGGATTTCTCGGACCGGCTGGTGGATGTGATTACGGAAGGCTTCGATGCGGTCATTCGCACCGGTGAACCGACGGATTCCCGGCTGATGTCCCGTCAGTTGGGAACATTCAAACTCCTGCTTGTAGCTTCGCCTGAGTATCTATTAAGGCGTGGTAGGCCCCGAATACCTGCCGACCTGGTCCAGCATGCCTGCCTTCAACACAAGTTCCCGAGTAATGGCAAGTTCGAGCCGTGGCCTTTACGTGTTGCACTGGGAGAAGCGGAACCCGTTCTGCCAGCGTCCATGGTGTGCAACACCACGGAAGTGTTGATTCACGTCGCCCGTGACGGCTTGGGGATTGCCTGCCTGCCGGATTTCATGGTGCGCAACGCCATCGCATCGGGCGAGTTGATAACGGTGCTGGATGACTTCAACCAGCACCAGGGAACCTTCCGCATGCTCTGGCCGTCCAGCAAGCACCTTGCGCCGAAGCTGCGCGTGTTCGTCGACTTTATGGGAGCGAAGCTTTTCGAAAGCTGATGGGATGGGATCAACGCCAAAGAATATCTGCAATAGAATTCGGCGATTCCTTCGACGGCGCGTAAGGTCCCTTGCTACCTCCATAGAACCGCTTGCGCGGGGCCAAGTCCGCCGCCGGTCGTGTAGCCATTCGTCAGTGCCAGAGCGAGGTCGGCTATGCCGGACCCGCCGTCAACAAACAGCAAAGCCACCCCCTGGCGCAATCCGTGGTCGAGCAGTTCGAGCTGAACTTTACCGTCGCCAGCGTATTGAATGGCGTTACGAGCCAGTTCGCTTGTCGCCGTGACTAGCTTGGTTTGATCAACAAGGGTTAGCTTGAGGGCAAGTGCACGTTCGCGCACCTCGTGGCGTAGCGGCACAACCTCTTCGTCGGTACGCAGCGGCACCAGAACGCAATCCTTGCTCACACTGCGGAAGCGATCTCGCAGATGTTTGTCGATCAGCCGAGCCGGATGACGCCCTGTGAAAATCAACGGAAAATATTGCGAAGCAGGACCATGTCGTTTTCTCGGATCAGGTCGCTGAAGCGGCCTGCGTGAGCGGTAATTATCTTGTCCCTACTTCTTGGTCAGTGTCGAAGTCAGCGCTATGTTGCGACAGCATACCGCAGGTCGAACTTCCGCTTTTGGCCGGAAGCTGTCGGTCAGTGCTGACTGTACACAAGACTGATCTACACGACCAGTCAGGCCATCAGTGCAGGCTTTTTGCGCTTCAGGGCACAGATTCGACAGACTATCGGAATTGTCGCCATTGCAAGCTGCTGAACAATACAATGCTGCAGCCTCTCGACCCGACCCCTCAGGAAAACGATGAACCTGCCGCATCAAGCCCGACATACTGCCGCGTTCCTGGTCATGGCTGCACTTTCTGGGGCGCTCTATGCCCAGTCGGTGTCGCTGCCCGGCTATTGGAAATTCCAGACCGCTACCGGGGCGACTACCGTCAACGGCACCGAGGTCGACCTCATCGGCAAGGGCGTCCTGCACGTTACTGACGATGGCGCTGTGCCGACCGCGACGATCTCGTGGCTTGACGAACAGGGCCAGCTCAGCGCAGCCCGGCAGGTCAAGGGCGAGACCAGCGCGGCCGGCACGGTCTTCCGGCACACCGGCAAGCGCATAACTTCGGGTCGAGGTGGCAAGCAAACCAGTGTCGAGGTTACCGTACGCTGGACCTTGCGTAGCGTCGGTGATCGACTGGTCGGCGAGCGACTCGTCGAGACCGACGAAAACGAACCGAAACCGATCACCGGTGTTCGGTTGAAGGCAGCCTATGTCGCTCCGCCTCGGGCCTCCATCCCGGCATCCCAGGCCGAACGCGGCCCTGCCACGGCCGAGGAACGCCAGCGCGTAGTAGAACTTGCGCAGGCGGCACAGATCGATCCGCAAGCGGCACAGGCGCGTGACGGCGCCTGGCTGCGGCAGTGGGTCCAGGAAGTGCCCGATCTGACGCTCGATCCCGGCGTGGTGGACGCCTGGCTGACGATCGCGTCGAAACCGGCGGTGCGCGATACGCTCGATTTCCAGTACATCGCTAGCGCCATGGCAGCCCAGATCTCACATCCTGATCTCGCAGACCAGCAGAAAGCAAGTGAACTGGCAGGTATGCAGGGTGTTCTCACTGCGTACCAGTACCTGTTACGCAAGCACCCCCAGTACCGCACTGCCAAGCTTGACGCCGCGCTGGCGGCGCAGGCACAAGGCATGCTGGAGACGTTCATCGATACGCTGTCCGTCCGGGACGCTGCACTGACCTGGTCACCATCGTCCTCGGTAGATCCGGTGGTAAGGCGCATCGTCGCTTTGGGGATGAGTGAACCGCGCGCGATGGACTGGCTCGATATCCTGAGCAATCGCTTCGGAGGCCGCATGACCGGCAGCGACGCCTACACCCACGCCGCGCAATGGACGCGCAGCCAAATGCAGCAGTGGGGCGTGCAGGCGGTGCTGGAAGACGCCGGCAGCATATCCGTAGGATTCAACCGAGGGCCGTCGTCCGCTTACATGATCGCTCCGCAGCAGCAGACACTGCGCATCGCCACCCCTGCATTTACCGCCGGTACGAGGGGCATGCAGCAGGCGGATGCCGTGCTGGGACCCGCGACGCTTGAAGAAGCCGGCAAGCGGGCTGCCCAGTTCAAAGGCAAGTGGGTATTGATCGGCGGAGAAAGCGGAGGCACCGGCCGCGATGGCGAGTACACCTTTAAGCCGAGAGCGATCATGAACGCACTGATGGAAGCCGGCGCCCTTGGCACGATCCAGTCGGGAGAAGAACCGTTATACGCCGCATCCGGCGCGCCAAGCACATGGGACGCGCTACCGACCATGCCCGACATTAAGTTGGCCGCAGCCCAGTATGCGGACATTCGCCAGCGCGTCATGGCAGGCACGCCGGTGACGCTGGCATTCGATATCCGCAACGGCTTTTACCCGGGCCCGGTCGCGTACCATAATGTCGTCGCCACCATTCCCGGCAGCGCGAAGCGAGAACAAATCGTCCTGCTAGGCGCCCACCTCGACAGCTTTGACGGTGGCACTGGCGCAGCTGACAACGGCAGCAACGTCGCGATCATGATGGAGGCCATGCGCCTGCTCGCCAGATCTGGCGTCAAACCCCGCCGCACCATCATGATGGCGGCCTTCGCGGGCGAAGAGATCGGGCGCAAGGGCTCCTTCGCGTTCGCTGACAGGCATCCTGGCACGATGAAAGACATCGTCATGATGCTCAACCGCGATGGCCGTCCCGGAGCTGTGATGGGGCTGACCGTGCCGTCGGCGTGGAAGGCCCCGCTTGCGCGGGTTGAACAGGCACTGGAAGGCGTGCATCCCAACTTCGGCTTCGCCACGATGATCAATGATGAACTCCGCGACGCGGACAAGGCAATGAAGTCGGCAAGTGGCAGCGACGACGCCGTGTTCAGCGCCCACCTGGTGCCGACACCGAAATTTGCAGTGCTCAGCGATTTCAATTACGACCGCGTGCACCATACCGTCCTTGACACCTATGAGAATGTGTTGCCCTACCGCGCTGCGCAGCAATATTCAGCCGTCGCGATTGCGGTGCTCGCCTACGAGATAGCCAACGCCCCGGAACCGATCAGCCGCGAAGGTTATTACAAGGCGTCGACAAAGGCGCATTAGCACGCGGAGATACGGCGCCACTGGCAGCAAGAGCTCGGCAAGAGCAGGAAGTTGGCACATACAGCCGTATTCGCGAGGCAGCGAAGTCGCAGCGCAGTCGCAGCGCAGAGCATGCAAAACGCACCAGGCGCCTGCATGACTTATCTATGCAGTTGCGACAGCGCCGCTAGCCGATTCTTGCCTGTCGCGACCGGCTGGTTCCGACCCGAAGCAATGGGATGGACTCCTCCTCCCCCCTGAGGGCACGTTAGTGCCAAACTGGAATTTCCACAAAACCGGTTTGGAAAGAAGGAGTCCGCCATGAAGCTTATCCGCGTTGAAGTCGATTTGGCAAAGAATGTCTTTCAACTGCACGGCGTAGACCGCTCGGAAAAGACGGTCTGGCGGCGCAAGCTGGTCCGTGGTGATTGGATCAAGGAACTGCTCGAAAGGGTTGAGCCGGGTTGCGAGATCGGGATGGAAGCATGTAGCGGCGCACACCATTGGGCCAGGATGCTGCAAGCACAGGGATATACGATGAAGTTAATCGCTCCGCAGTTCGTTAAACCCTACGTCAAGAGCAACAAGAACGACGCAAACGATGCAGAAGCGATCTGTGAGGCGATGAGTCGGCCGAGCATGCGTTTCGTGGCCATCAAAACCGTCGAGCAGCAGGATATCCAGGCCGTACACCGGGTGCGCTCAGGCTTGATGGATCAGCGCAAGGCCAAGGCAAACCAACTGCGCGGTTTAGCGTCCGAATATGGGTTGGTGGCGTTGAAAGAACTGCTGCACCTGAGGTCAGCGATCCCGCGCTGGCTTGAGGAGCAGGAAAACGGTTTGACCGAACGTTTTCGCCGGCTCTTGCATGGGCTGTGGCGAGATCTGAAGGCACTCGATGAACGAATTGAAGAACTCGACCGGGAGATTGAACAGATTGCTCGGCAAAAACCGGCCGCTTTACGCTTGCAGCAAGTACGTGGTATCGGGCCGCTGACCGCAACGGCTCTGCTGGCTACAGCAGGTGACGCCAGCCAATTTGCTAGCGGGCGCGAGATGGCTGTTTCGTTTGGGCTCACGCCCAAACGAAACAGCTCAGGAGGAAAAGAGCGATTGCTCGGCATTAGCAAGCGAGGCGATGCTTATCTGCGCAGTTTGCTCGTGCATGGAGCCCGAGCGGTCATCCGAACCGCACAAGCTAAGACAGATCGATTGAGCATATGGGTAGTCCGCATTGCCACGGCCCGCCACCCGAATATCGCCGCAGTGGCGTTAGCGAATAAGACTGCGCGCATCGCTTGGGCAATGCTGACCAAAGGGACCGATTACCAACATCAAGCCGCGTAAGCACAGCTGTAGAAGTACTGAAGAAGTATCCGAACCACGATTGCATGACAAGCCGCATGATGGCCAACAGGTCGAACCGGCGCTGATGAAACCCGATAACGTCTGAGGCCTTCGAGCCCGTCGAAGCGATAGGGAGTCAGCGCGCGAATAGCCCATCAGGGTCCAGCGCCTGAAGCAGGTGCAGTAGTACGAGGCCGGATATACGTGAGCAGTCGTACCTCACGGCCTGAAAAAGGATTGTTTGCAAACGAGGAGGAGTCCATATACGGACGTTTAGTGCTTACCGATTTCAGAAAGAACTGAGGTGAGCGCGGAGGTATCTACCGGCTTGACCAAGTGATGATCGAAGCCAGCAGCCAAGGAGCTAACGCGATCGCTGTCATGTCCATAACCGGTGACGGCAATAAGCACTGCTGTAGCGTTTTCTGATTGTTTCCTCAAACGCCGAGCGACTTCATTACCATCGATCTCCGGGAGGCCGATGTCGATCAGGCAGACCTGCGGCGTATAGCGCTTAGCCTGCTCCAGTGCTCGAAGCGCTCCATATTCGACGAGTACTTCATGGCCCATCGCCTCCAACAGCAGTTTGAGCATCTCCGCCGCATCTATGTTGTCGTCTACCACTAAAATTTTTAACGACGCAGCAGGGACTGGCTGAGTGACGTTTTCGCTACCAGTGGATAATGCAGCCTGTTCCGACTTGCCCAGCCGTGGTAAATAGATCGAGAAGGTACTGCCTTGGCCAAGCCCCTTACTCTTACAGATAACATCACCGCTATGGAGTCCAATCAGACTCTTCACCAACGCCAACCCTAGCCCCAGGCCGCCAGAGGACCGGTCAGATGAGCGCTCAGCTTGGGCAAATAGATCGAAAGCGTGCGTCACGGTCTGCGGCGTCATGCCGATCCCATCATCGGTCACCTCAATCAGGACTTGCTGGTCTTCGACCGAAGTACACAGCACAAGATGGCCGCCCTCGGTGGTGTACTTAGCGGCATTATTGAGGATGTTGGCCAGTACTTGGACAAGGCGTTTCTTGTCACCTTGAACCAAAGCAGTTTGCGACGCAAGGCGCAGCGTCAGCTCGTGTCTTCTCGACCGGATCAATGGACTGACCTGCTCAACCGACTCAGAGACCACTTGGTGGATATCTACTACACCGCTCTCTAGCTCGATTAGGCCACGTGTCACGCGTGAGACGTCAAGCATGTCATCAATCAGTCCAGTCATGTGCTTCACTTGGCGCCCGATGACAGCACTGGTTTTTTTAACCCGATCCTCATCAAGCTTAACCCGCTGCAGCAGTTCAGCAGCCGCGCCGATAGGCGCTAGCGGATTTCTGAGTTCATGTGCCAGCATCGCGAGAAACTCGTCCTTGCGCCGGTCGGCATCCTGCAGAGCAATACTCGCCTTATAAGCTTCCGTAACATCATGACCTTGCGCAAATACCCCGACGACCTTATTGTCAGGACTGTAAAACGGTTGATAAAGTAGGTCGATGTAATGTTCAACCACATTGCCGTCATCTTTTGAGCGAATATCCACTTTAATGCCATGCCCGACCCAGGGTCTGCCAGTCTCGTAAGCGCTATCAAGGCCTGCTTTTAATCTTTGGTCGAAAAGTTCCGGTATCGCCTCGAGCGCAGACTTGCCAAGCAGCTCGCAGCGACCTACCAACTTTTCATACGCATTGTTGACCATTTCAAAGACATGATCGGGTCCCATAGTCACTGCAACGAAGCCTGGCGACTGATTGAACAGGTTACGCAGGTGACTACGTTCGTCCTTCAATACCCTCGTCATGGCCTCGTGCAGCTGCGCACGACTCAACGCGTTTTCGCTGGATTCTTCGTCGCCATATGAACCTTCGGGATCTGCCTTTGAATTCCGGTTGAAGATATAAAGGGAGGTGACGTCGATTGGGTTATGAACAACAATAGCGACCTTGCCATTGTCTCCAAATACAGGTGTATGGACGGCATTCCAGTACCTATCTACAAATTCAGCGGTGTCGCTGCCACCCACAGGAATGGCGTAACGAAGCACGGGTGTTATATCCGGCTTACCGCTCGCGATAGCACGCTCCATCGACGATTTCACCTGTTTGGAGTTCGTCGTCGATGAAGGGTCAGTAGGATTGTCAGGAAAGGCATCGAAGTGAGACTTCCCGAGCAACTCTTGAGCGGGTCTATCAACTACTTTAAGGTAGGCATGATTAGCGTCAAGGATAGTAAGCGTCGTATCCAGCACCAATGATGGGTATGGAGATGCTCTAAACAGAGACTCGTAGTCAGGTTTGGTAGTCATGCTGCAATCTTGCCATGAGTCGGTTCAAATGCAGCAAACGTTACGTGACGGGTCAGTGTAATGTGATCTTTTTGGTTTCACGCGCTTCGTCATAAGGCGTGACAAGATGTCTTTGAAGGTTCACCTCGTGCCAAGATGTTACTGGTCAGCAAGGTCCGCTCTTGGCCGAACCCGGCCGTTCAGGGCAGCATAGCAGGTTGCCAGATTGAAAATCCAGCGGTGGCCGTGAGAGGCAGAAACCAACCCGGAGCGGACCTTGGCGTGCTATGTGTTCAACCGTGCAAAGCAAATCGGACTTTGACACCGTGCGCCGCTTCTAGCGCCGGGAGAAAACCGCGGAGCATTCGACTCTCATCCGCGAGTTCGCCGGCAGTGCTCGGCATTCCACGAATGAGTACACAGTCTGGCATCGCTACGTCAGTAGAATTACAGAGCTTGTCTTGCAGGAAATCCCACGTTAGCTCTCGATCAAGGGGGACGCCAAAAGCGACCGCCACTGATTGGCGGATGAATAACGCATTCTTCGCGTACGTAAGGTCAATCGTCTTTTGCGCGTCGCTCATCTGTTTCTGAGCCCCCATCTTGAAAAACGATCCGAGCAGAACGTCCGCTATTGGCCGAATCCGGCCGCTGCGCTTAGCATATCAGGTCGCCAAGCGTGAAAAATCGCGCACTGTCACGAAGGGCCGCATTCGACCCAAAGCAGCCTCTCGAGAGCAGCCAAGGGAAGCGTCATGCTATTACTGCAGGCCAACTTTGTTTGTCGAATTTCCCTGAAATTCGTACTTCTATTCACAATATATTAAAACTCCGGAATTATCGGTGTTTAAGTGCAAATTGGACTATCAGTAAGGCTAAGTCCCCCTGCGCCGCCGATGGCCGCGCGCTCAATAGAAATAAGCCTTAGATGATCCAAGCTTTCGTTATATTCAAAATGATATTCGCAAAAATCGATTTCATATTTGTCCCATGCATACAGGTACCTGCCAAAAAGTCCTTTGCCGGCAGCACCCTGCGCGGAGCGCAGAGGTTCCCCTAGCGCTGATCGTACTTCGGCACACCCGCTGGACAATTGTAATCCACCAAGCAAGCTTCCATGAAAACAGGAGTAATCTTCTTCACAACCTTCCCCGTATAGCTGAATGCAAAAAATAGTTGCCTCTTCATTCAGGATCAATGAGACGCCTTTTTCATGAAATTCGAGATAGACCCGTTGATCCGGTTCGTCTTCTTTCTCTTCGTTCGGATCGCTCCAGGAGGGGCCAAGAAAGGCAATTGCGTCCTGAGACGGACGTCCCAGTAAGTCTATTATCGATAACATCTTAAACACCTATTCGGAACTAAGGACATGCAAAAATATCAGGATATCAGCCGTCGAAGTTTGCTCGGAGACCGGTAAAGGACGGCAATCGACCCTTAGCAGACGTTCGTACTAATTGATAATTTCTGCACCGGCTGCGTCATCCAGGAAGCTTGCCTTGTAAACGTGCCGGGCGGTCCGGGGCTACATTTGCTTCGTCATCTTGCGGGAAGGGTACGCCGCGCCTGGCGGGACCAAGGTCGAGCCGATACATGACGGACCCGTCCCTGCTGTACGTCACTTCATAAATGTCGCCGTTCCACCTGGACTTGCTGAAATGCGTCGTTCGATCGAGGCAGCTGCACCGTGGCGTCAGATAATTGACGCCCAGCAAGACATGCGACCTGTCGAACACGTGCGCTTCCCACACTTCCCCGATCATCGTGCCCAGGCAGCGATAGACCTCGATCCGAAACTGACGGTCGCTGGTCGAGCGCCATAATTTACGTACCGGTATACGCAGGGCGAAGTGGCAGTCGCGAACGCACTGGGCAGCAAGAACGATCGCGGCCGGGTCGCTGCCCGCTTGAACGGCAATCTTGATCAACACGGCGGTGACAGCAGACAGGATGCATTCCTGCTGATCGTCAGGCGGCAAGGCCATGTACGCTGGAATATCGAAATCTTCGACGTAGTACCAGGTAACGCCTAACACAGGGATCTGCTGCCACTGCAGATCGCTCTCACGTTTCTTTCCAAAGATAACGGTTACCAACGAAGAGCCGTCCAGCACGAAACCTGATGGCAAAAAATGCAGCAACAATTCGCGCACGTGGTGCGCACTTGGGTGAAAAAACCAATCGCGCTTGTTCGAAAAAGTCAGCGGCGTCTCGGAAATCCGTATTTCTCTCAATTGTGCCATTGGGGTAATTGCGATCAAATAAAGATTGAATGTAACACGACGAATATGCGAACAAATTTTTTTATCGGCTCCGCGACACACCGCAACATTGCAGTGCCATCTAGGCGGCGGAGAGTTCGAACTGCATTTTTTAACCGGGCGCGCCGAGTCAGCCTTTATCATTATATAAAGCGCCGTCAACCCTTACCGTGGCCATCCAGCACCGCAAATAGAACTCGGATAACCCGTTTGGGATGTGTGACGACTCAAGCGTCCTGTTTTGGCCGAATCCGATCGGTCGAGCCAGCATAGCAGGTTGCCCGGTTGAAAATTCAGTGGTGACCGCGGCAGGCCGGTACCGACCCATTGCGGACTGTCACGGTTACAAATATTCGACGTGCGCTGCGTCGTTTGGATACATGTCGAACATCTGGGCCAGGAGGCGCCTCAAGATCTCAGCGTCTTCGGGGAACCGTTTTTCGAATGCGGCCCAACCAATAAACTGAAGTCGCTCGGGCATTTCAACCAGCCCGGTAATCGCGTCCCAAAAAGCGTCCCAATTGGTTCCGTACGATGCAGGAAACCCTAACATCTTGGACAGCGACTGATGCGCCTGTCTGATGTTAGTCACGTTCGAAACGTCGACTACAGCAGCGAGTTTTCTCATGGTTGACGATTCAAGTTAAAAGACCGCTTTTGGCCGAAAGCGGAACTTGCCAGAGCATGTCCGCCCGGGCGCCTAGTGTAAAACTTTACTGTTTTGTGTCGAACTTTATTGTTTTGTGTTCGACTTTATTGTTTTTCCATAGCAGTGCTTCAAACAGCGAACACGTTATTCCACCGTCACCGACTTCGCCAGATTACGCGGCTTGTCCACATCGGTCCCACGCGCCAGCGCCGTGTGATACGCCAGCAACTGCAGCGCTGCTACGTGCAGGATCGGTGACAGCAAACCGTAGTGCTCGGGCAAACGAATCACGTGCAGGCCATCGCCCGACGTGATGCGTGAATCGACGTCGGCAAATACGTACAGCTGACCACCGCGCGCGCGCACTTCCTGCATGTTCGACTTCAGCTTTTCCAGCAGCGCGTCGTTCGGTGCGATCGTGACCACGGGCATTTCTTCGGTCACCAGCGCCAGCGGGCCGTGCTTGAGTTCGCCTGCTGGATACGCTTCGGCGTGGATGTACGAAATCTCTTTGAGCTTCAGCGCGCCTTCCAGTGCGATCGGGTAGTGGATGCCGCGGCCGAGGAAGAGGGCGTTTTCCTTGCGGGCGAAGTCGTCGGCCCAGGCGATGATCTGCGGCTCGAGTGCCAACACGGCGGCCAGCGCGACCGGCAAGTGACGCATCTGCTTGAGGTGCTCAGCTTCTTCGGCATCGGTCAGGCGGCCATTGACCTGGGCCAGCGTCAGCGTCAGCAGGAACAGGGCGGCCAGCTGGGTCGTGAAGGCCTTGGTCGAGGCCACGCCGACTTCGACACCGGCGCGGGTGATGTAGGCCAGCTTGCATTCGCGCACCATGGCGCTCGTCGAGACGTTGCAGATGGTCAGCGTGTGTTCCATGCCCAGGCTACGCGCGTGCTTGAGTGCGGCGAGCGTGTCGGCTGTCTCGCCGCTCTGGGTGATGGTGACGACCAGCGTGTCCGGATGCGGCACGCTGTCGCGGTAGCGGTATTCGCTGGCGATCTCGACGCTCACAGGCACCTTGGCGACCGATTCGATCCAGTACTTGGCGGTCAGGCCCGCGTAGTAGCTGGTGCCGCAGGCCAGGATCAGCACGCGGTCGATTTTCTTGAACACCGCGAAGGCGCCGTCGCCGAACAGTTCCGGCATGATGCCGGTGACGCCTTCGAGCGTGTCGCCGATCACGCGTGGCTGCTCGAAGATTTCTTTCTGCATGTAGTGGCGGTATGGGCCGAGTTCGGCCGCGCCGGTGTGGGCGTGGACGGTCTTGACCTCGCGCTCGACCGGGCGGCCGTCGACGTCGACGATCCAGTAGCGCGCCAGTTGCAGGTCGACCACGTCGCCTTCTTCCAGATAGATGATCTGGTCGGTCGTGCCGGCCAGCGCCATCGCGTCGGAGGCAACGAAGTTCTCGTCCTTGCCCACGCCGACGATCAGTGGCGAACCCTGGCGCGCAGCGATCACGCGGTGCGGTTCTTCGCGGCAGAACACGGCGATGGCGTAGGCGCCGTGCAGGCGCTTGACCGCTTGCTGCACGGTCTCGAACAGGTCGCCGTTGTACATGTGGTCGACCAGGTGAGCGATGACCTCGGTGTCGGTCTGGCTCATGAAGACGTAGCCCAAGGCGGTCAGCTCGGCGCGCAGTTCGTCGTGGTTTTCGATGATGCCGTTGTGAACCAGCGCGATGCGCGCATTGTCTTCGCTTGGAGAGAAGTGTGGGTGGGCATTGTGCGATGCCGGCGCGCCGTGGGTGGCCCAGCGGGTGTGGGCGATCCCGGTGAAGCCTTCCAGATGCGCTTCCTTGACCTGCGCTTCCAGTTCGGCCACGCGCGACGTCGAGCGCGAACGGGTCAGGCGGCCATCCAGGTGGACGGCCACGCCGCAGGAGTCATAGCCCCGGTACTCGAGGCGCTTGAGACCCTCGATCAGGACAGGGGTAATGTTGCGTTTTGCGACTGCTCCGACGATACCGCACATGGCTAACCTCACTTCAAAATATTCAATGAGTATTATCGTAGAGCAATTAGCATGAAATAAGCGTACAGTGTGCAGCTAAATTCGTCATATTATTTCACCACCCCTAGTCGGTGAAATCCTATTTCAAAAATTAGCCTCAAAAACTGTTAAATTTCATGCCAAACAATACTCCGCCCGTTCTTGACGACGTCGATCGTCGCATTCTGACCATTCTGCAGGCTGACGCATCGCAGACGAACGCACAACTGGCGGAGCAGGTGCACGTGTCGCCGCCGACCTGCCTGCGCCGCGTGAAGAACATGACGGACAGCGGCGTCATTCAGCGCCAGGTGGCCATCGTTGCGCCCGAGAAGGTGGGGGCAAGCCTGAGCGCCATCGTCGAGATCACGCTCGATGTGCAGGCCGCCGAGCGCATGGCCGAATTCGAAGGATTGGCGGACACGGAGGCCGCGGTGCTGCAGTGCTACCGCGTGTCGCCGGGCCCGGATTTCGTGCTGATCGTGCAGGTGGCCGACATGCCGGCCTACCACGAGCTGGCGCACCGGCTGTTCACCGCACACGTCAATGTACGTAATGTGAAGACCTATTTTGCGACCCACCGCAGCAAGTTCGAGACGCGCATTGCCGTGTAATCAGGCCAGAAAGCCCCGCGAATGCCTGTGGATAACAATGTGGATGACCACAGGGAAGAACATGGGATAAGCAGGGTATTACCCTGTGTTTATCTTGTTCATTTCCTGTGATTAGCCTGTGCACGGCCGGTGGATTACTTCTTGATTTTCACCGGACGCTTCCAGTTCTCGATGGTGACTTGCTTCGAGCGCGAGATGGTCAGCTTGCCGGCCGGCGCATCCTTGGTCAGCGTCGTGCCGGCTGCGAGCGTCGCGCCCTTGCCGACCGTGACCGGCGCGATCAGCTGGGTGTCGCTGCCGACAAACACGTCGTCCTCGATGACGGTGCGGAACTTGTTGGCGCCATCATAGTTGCAGGTAATGACGCCGGCACCGATGTTGACGCGCGAACCGATCGTGGCGTCGCCCACGTACGCCAGGTGATTGGCCTTGCTGTGCGCGGCGACCGTGCTGTTCTTGACCTCGACAAAGTTACCGATGTGGACATCTTCGCCAAGTGCCGTGCCCGGCCGCAGGCGGGCGTACGGACCGATCTGCGAGGCGGCGCCGATCGTGGCGTCCTCGATATGGCAGAACGGCTTGATATTGGTGCCCACGGCTACGGTGGCGTTGACCAGCACGCAGTGCGCGCCGATACGCACGCCGTCGGCCAGCTCGACGCGGCCTTCGAACACGCAACCCACATCGATCGTGACATCGCGGCCGCAAATGAGTTCACCGCGCACATCGATGCGTGCCGGATCCATCAACGTCACGCCGCGTTCCAGTAGCGCGTGGGCAATGTTCAATTGGTGACGGCGCTCGAGCTCGGCCAACTGCACCTTGCTGTTCACGCCCGCCACTTCCCATTCGCCGGATGGCTGGCTCGAGACGACCGGCACGCCGTCGGCCACGGCCTGGGCGACGATGTCGGTGAGGTAGTACTCGCCCTGGGCATTGGTGTTCGACAGGGCCGCCAGCCACTTCTTGAGGTGAGGGGTCGGAATCGCCATGATGCCGCTGTTGATTTCCTTGATGGCGCGTTCGGCCTCGGTCGCATCTTTCTCTTCGACGATGCGCACAATCTTGCCGTCTTCACGCACGATGCGGCCCAGTCCGAACGGATTGGCCTGCTCGACGGTCAAAATGCCCAGCTTGTCGCTGCCTGCGGCCTCGACCAGGCGGCGCAGCGTGTCGATCGTGGTCAGGGGCACGTCGCCGTACAGCACGATCGTCGGCTGATCATCGTCCAGTTGCGGCAGCGCCTGCATGACGGCGTGACCGGTACCCAGCTGCGGCTCCTGCAGCGCGGTATCGATCATGCTGCCGGTGGATTCTGCCACTGTTGCGACCATCTCTGGCACCGCTGCGCCTCCATGTCCATAAATCACGCATAATTTCTGCGGACTCAGGCCACGCGCGGTATCGATGACGTGGCGCAAAAGGGGCTTACCAGCCAATGGATGCAGTACTTTCGGCAAGGCAGACTGCATGCGTTTGCCCATACCGGCGGCGAGGATCACAACGTTCATAAGCCGTTCTCAAAAAGTTGAATATATGAAAAATTTTAGCATGCGCGATGGCGCGTTCCGACGTGCGTTCGCACTCCTGCTGCTTGCCATGACGGTCATGGCCGCCGGTTGCAGCTCGATTCGCTTCTCGTACAACCAGGGTGACACTTTACTGTACTGGTGGATGAACTCGTATGTCGACTTCGAAGGTCAACAAGCGGATGTGGCCAAGCGCGATATCAAAGCCGTATTCCAATGGCATCGCAAGACCGAATTGCGTGACTATGCTGCATTATTGGGCACGTTCAAGCGCCAGCTGGCTGGCAACCCGACCCAGGCCGACCTGCTCGGCGCCTATCGCGAGATCCGGGTACGCGCCGATCGCCTGGGCCAGCGCGCCGTGCCGGAGCTGACGACGCTCGCCATGTCGATCACACCCGAGCAGATCACCCACATGGAGCGCAAGTTCAAGGACAAGAACGACGAATACCGCCGCAAGTTCATCGATGGCAGTGCCGACAAGCGCCAACGCGCCCGTTTCAAGAAATCGATGGAGCAGATGGAACTGTGGTTCGGAAACTTCAGCAGCGAACAGGAGGCAACCCTGCGCCGCGCGTCCGACCTGCGTCCGCTGGACAACAACCTGTGGCTGGAAGAGCGCCAGTATCGCCAGCGCCGTGTGCTGGCGGTACTGACCGAGATTCAGCAAAAGAAACTCAACCGCGAGCAAGCTGCAGCGCGCGTATCGGGCTTGATGCGGGAGATGTCCAGCCGCATGGACTCGCCGGAGCGCAAGGGTTTCTATGATGCCAGCATCGATCACACTACCAAGTTCATCCTGACGGCGATCCGGATCGCGACGCCCCAGCAGAAAGCCCATGCGCAGGAGCGCATCCAGGGCTGGATCGGTGATCTCGACGCGCTGGCTGCAGGTAAATAAGCACGCAAAAAAGCACCTGAAGGGCGGCACGCAATCGCATGTAAACCCCATGCTATAGTGCCGCCCATGCACAGAAAGTCCATCAACTCCAAGCCTGCCGGCCTCAAGCCGCACGGCGCGCCGCGCATGGCGCAGCACCAGGTCCGCATCATCGGCGGCGCCTTCAAACGAACCCTTCTCCCCGTCGTCGACGCCCTTGGCCTGCGGCCCACGCCGGACCGCGTCCGCGAGACCGTCTTCAACTGGATCAATCACCAGCTCGGCAATGACTGGGATGCTGCTAGCGTGCTCGACCTGTACGCCGGTTCCGGAGCGCTGGGCTTCGAAGCGGCCAGCCGCGGTGCGGCGTCGGTGCTGATGGTCGACAACCACAGCCCGGCAGTACGCCAGCTGGAAGCAAACCGCGACAAGCTCAAGGCGACCAACGTCACCATCCTGCGTGCCGACGCCCTGACGCTCGTACGTGACCTGGCCAGCCGTGGCCAGCGCTTCGACGTGATCTTTCTCGATCCGCCGTACCAGCAAGACTTGCTGGCCAAGACCTTGCCGTTGTGCGCGGCGCTGCTGAACGAGGGCGGCATGGTGTATGCGGAAGCCGAAGCGCCGCTGCTGGCCGACGGTGAAGACGTGCCCGACTGGCTGGCAGGCTGGGAGGCAGTACGTGCCGACAAGGCCGGCATGGTCTACTATCATCTGCTCAAGCTGCAAGAAAAGCAGGCATGAGTTGTTGAAAGGCTGTGGAAACTGCACAGCCATTGGGCAAACCGCGCCCCAAGCTGGGGCGAATGCCGGGTATTTAAGGCATAATGCGCGTTCTATCACGGTGTATTTTTCACAGGAGCCGCAATGGTTGTAGCTGTTTATCCAGGTACTTTCGATCCGCTCACCCGCGGCCACGAGGATTTGGTACGCCGCGCATCCGGCCTGTTCGACCGTCTGGTGGTCGGCGTTGCCGATAGCCGGAACAAGCGTCCCTTCTTCACGCTTGAAGAGCGGCTCGAGATCGCCAATGAAGTGCTGGGCCATTATCCGAACGTGCAGGTCGA
This sequence comes from Oxalobacteraceae sp. CFBP 13730, assembly GCA_014841835.1. Taxonomy (GTDB): domain Bacteria; phylum Pseudomonadota; class Gammaproteobacteria; order Burkholderiales; family Burkholderiaceae_D; genus Telluria. The sequence goes on from JACYUQ010000004.1 coordinate 304,363, forward strand.
GAGTTTCTCGGGCCTGCTCAAGGACTTCGTGCGCAAGCACGACGCCCGCGTGATCGTGCGTGGCCTGCGCGCGGTATCCGATTTCGAATACGAGTTCCAGATGGCGGGCATGAACCGCTACCTGCTGCCGGATGTCGAAACCCTGTTCCTGACCCCGTCCGACCAGTACCAGTTCATTTCGGGCACCATCGTGCGCGAGATCGCCATGCTGGGCGGCGACGTGTCCAAATTCGTTTTCCCATCGGTCGACCGCTGGCTGCAAAACAAGATCGCCAGCTTGCCCCCAGCACCGGTCGCCTGATTTACCTGGAAGTACCATGGCCCTTCTGATTACCGACGACTGCATCAACTGCGACGTCTGCGAACCCGAATGCCCCAACGATGCCATTTCGATGGGCGACGAGTATTACCAGATCAATCCGAACAAGTGCACCGAGTGTGTGGGTCACTTTGAAGAACCGCAGTGCCAACTCCTGTGCCCGGTCGCATGCATTCCGCTCGACCCGGCCTGGCGCGAATCGCGCGAAGAACTTCTCATCAAGTACGAACGTCTGACGGCCGACAAAGCCGCCGCCTGATCGCCTCTCTTGCCGACGCCTCCCTGTCGGCTTGCTTTTCCCTCACTGCATCGCTTCACCGCCAGCTGGCTTGACACGCTGGCGGCGTTCGTTCGCGTCCTGACGCCGCCTTGCATCCCGTCTACCTTCTCACGTTCTACATGGTTAGTGTTACTTGCTACTTTCAGTAGTAAATTTAACGACGTCATTTTTACTGCTTATGGTTATCATATTAATAGTAATAAATGTGAACTTCTTTTAAAATACGGTATAAGATGATTAAGTTCGCCTTTAATGATCAACTAATTCTATTTTTATCTAATTTATGGCTAATACCAAGATACTTATATATTTCTTCAAGTTCGTCTAAAAAAGGTCTTAATCTGCCTATTTAAATGCTTTATGGGTCTAAAATCAATATTTAAGCAGTATGCTACTTCAGATAAATGTAATTCTATGTGAACTTCGTTAAATACATCCTCCGAGAAAATCCAGTTGACATCAAGTCACCATCAAAGCCAAGAGAGTTGGGCGTGCTTTGCTGGAATACCAAGCAACAGACGAAAAAAAACGCGGCTACCGTGTCCGGTGCCGCGTTTCAGCGAGGGGAAGAGCAGATCAGTGAGGGCGCATCATCAAACTGATGTCGACGGCCGAGCCGACTTGCTGCGACGTGGGCGCACCGTCAAGTACAGCGCGCGGCCGATGCCGACCAGCAGCGGTCGGAAAAACAGGGCGATCCCGCCGAACAGGGCGAGATATACGGTCATGCTGAACAACAGGCTGTAGGGCACTGCGCTGGCGGCTTGAACTAGGGTGGCGGTGGAAGACATGATGTACTCGTTCTATGATTGTGGATAACTCTAGTGCATTGCAACATATAAATCTAATTCCCATCGCTGATGGCACTTATACTGTTTGTGAATGAGTTGAGGTACACTTGTATTCACGACAGTTTTATCCCGAATCCCATGAGCTTTCTGACGCTAGACCTGAATTTGCTGCGCGTATTCGATGCCGTCATGACCGAACAGAACCTGACGCGCGCCGCCGGCCATCTGGCCATGACCCAGCCTGCAGTCTCGAATGCCATCAAGCGATTGCGCGAAAGCCTGGGGGATGAACTCCTGATCCGCACCGCCTACGGTGTCAAGCCAACGCCGCGCGCCGAAGCATTGTGGCCTGCCGTACGCCAGGCGCTGGCAGCGCTCGAAGCCGCCGTGATGCCGGAAACGTTCGACGTCTCCAAGGCGCAGGCCACGTTCCGGATGGCGATGGCCGATGCCACCGCCGCCCTGTGGCTGCCGTCGCTGATGCGATCAATTGAAGGCGAGGCGCCGGGCGTGAACATCCGCATGGTGCCGCTGACCACGCGCGAGCCAAGGCCGATGCTGCTGCGTGGCGATATCGACCTGGCGGTGGGTTTCTTCCCCGGGGTGGCAGCGCAGTTGTCGTACGAAACCGGTTCGCCGATCCGCCACGAACGGCTGTATTCGGGCGTCTACGTGTGCGTGATGCGCAAGGATCACCCGCTGGCCAAGGAAAAGCTCGATCTCGACACGTATTGCAAGGCGAATCACCTGCTGGTGAGCTTCTCGGGCCGCGCCCACGGTCTGGTGGACGAAGCGCTGGGTCAGATGGGCCGCGAACGGCGCATCCTGCTGACGGTGAATCAGTTCTTCACGGCTGGCCGGGTGGTGGCCAATTCGGACCTGATCACCGTGTTGCCGAAGCACTTGCTGGTATCGACCGGCATGGCGGATGTCCTGATCTGGAAAGAGCTGCCGTTGCAGTTGCCAGCTGTTCACCTGGACATGTTGTGGCACGAACGCGATGGTCGCAGTCCGGCGCACCGCTGGCTGCGCAAGAACCTCGAAGGCATGGCCGAAAGCGCTTCCAAGGGCGGCGTGCGCAAGGTCGTCTGATAAATTGTCACCGGGAATGGCGCAACCGCACCTTCCCGTTTTACCTGCACGCTGACCTCCTTGCTTGGTGGCTCTGCCTACCATGCAATTCCCCAATCCATTTTGCGCGAGATCCGTCACCGGGTTTGCGCTAGGTCGTCCTGCACGATTCTTCACGTTCCAGAATGGTCATGCGCAGTGCATACCGCATTCGCGCATCCATGAAGATAGGGAGATGACAATGCGCCATTTATCGACGGGCCACTACGGGGTGTTTGCGATCGCTGTGCTACTCATGCTTGCGCTATCCGGCAGTGCCGATGCGGCTACCGAGGATGGCGTCACTGAGACCGGGCGCAGTGGTAGCGACCTCTACGGCATCGTCAATCTCGCGCCACCAACGAGCTACATCGGTTTTGTCAATGCACGTGACCAGGCGGCATTCGAGTACCTGGGGCCGGGCGATCGCACACAGGTGGCGTTCTTCAATGGCGATCGCATTGTCGATATCAGTCCTCCAGGCAATGAGCGTACGTTTGTCGGCGGCCTGAACGAACAAGGCGAGGTGATTTTCAATGCACGCTTCCTTGACGCGCAAAGTCCCGGCGGCCTGCGCTACCAGCCATTGCGCTGGTCGGCCGCGCGGGGCCGGGTCGTGCTACCGTCGCTCAATGCGCGCGAATACGCCTCCCTGGATGCAATCAATGAACATGGCCAGATCGCGGGCCTGTCTGCCACGTCCAGCGACAACAGCAGCGTGCGTGCAGTGCGCTGGACGTCGGCAAATCGGCTGTCATCACTGCCCGGCGTCACCGGCTTCGTTCCGGGCGCCGCCTACGGCATCAACGATCTCGATGCCGTCGTCGGCTCGGGCAGCGCTGTCAATGGCGGCACGACCACGCTGGTCTGGAACGCTGACGGCCGTCCCACGAATCTGGGAACGTTCGGCGCACGCAGTGCGTTCGGTATCCGTATCAATAACCAGGGCGACATTCTCGGTTGGCGCATCGTCGACGCTGCAACCCGGGGCTTCTTCCTGTCGAGCCCTGGAAAACCCGCAGTCAGCATCAATGCCGCCTATCCCACGACGCTCAATCAAGCGGGTGAGGTCATCGGCGCCGTGCGGGGCCCGACCACGAGCGAGTTTCGCGCTTTCCGTTATTCGCGTGCACGCGGCTTTCTCAATCTGCACCCGGCAGGGATGTTCACGTCCGAGGCCAATGCACTGAACGATGATGGCGTAAGCGTCGGCCTGGTCCGCTCCAGCATGCTCGACGAAGGCCGCGCGTATCGCTGGTCGCGCACGGGCGTGGCAACCGATCTCAATCTGCGCCTGCACAACGCGCCACCAGGGCTGGTGGTGACCGAAGGGCTTGGTATTGCGGCCAACGGCGACATCCTGGCCCAGTCGAACGCTGGCCTGTTGTTCCTGCGCCGCAATGGCGGCAGCACCGATGCGCCGGTGCTGGGTCCGATACAAATCCCGCCGCCGCGCGAGAACGAACTTGCCAGGCTCACGCTGTCATTTCGCGACTGTAATGCCAGCGATACCCACACCGCCACCATCGACTGGGGCGATGGCGGCGGGCCGCTGCCGGCGGTCGTGCGCGAGCGCAATGGCGCAGGCACCGTGCAGGCTGAGCACACGTACGGTGTTGCCGGGGATTACCGCGTGACCGTAATCGTCACCGATTCGGGGCGCCGGCGTACGACGATGTCGGCATTGGTCCGGGTCGGCTTTACCAACGGCGCGCAACTGGTGGGCGAAGGGATGCTGCAATCGGGCGTGGCGCCCGGCAGTGGTGTCAATTCGCCTGCCACCAGAACATTGTTCCGGCTGGCAGCGCCACTCACGCTCAAGACAGGGGGTGGTACGCCGTTCGTGTTTCGTCTGCTGGGCAGCACGTCGTTCAAAGGTACAACCCTTGATCGGATCGCGCTCGATGGCGACCGGGTCCGGCTGGAAGGCACCGGGCAACTGGACAGTCGCCCGGGCTACCGCTTCGTGATCGATGCCGTGGCGGGTGAGGGCGCCGCGTCGGCCAGCGCCAGCAGGATGGCGGTGCGCATCGACGAAGCGGCTGCGGTGGGCGCGATGCATACAGCAACGTTCGAAGCCGGCCGTGGTACCGATACGCCGCAAGATCTGACTCAGGCTACCAGTCAGGACACGCAGGCGCCGCCGGCCAACCTACTGTACCGCGGCGCGCTACGCCTGACCGGCCAGGTGCGCAAGACCGGGCAGCCGTGATTCAGCGAATCGGCAGCTTGGTGGAATTTTTCACTTCTTCCATCACCGCATAGGTGTGCGTCTCGCGCACACCTTTCTGCAGCAGCGTCTTGCCGAGAAATTCGCGGTAGGCCGCCATGTCTTTCACGCGCGCCTTGACCAGGTAGTCAAAGCCGCCGGCCACCATATGGCATTCGAGCACTTCGGGAATCATCTGCACGCTCTGCTTGAAGGCATCGAACACTTCAGGCGTGGTGCGGTCGAGCACGACTTCGATGAACACCAGCAGCGACACGTCCAGCAACTGGGGGTTGAGCTGGGCGGTGTAGCCCATGATGTAACCCGATTCGTGCAGCTTGCGCACACGTTCGAGACAGGCAGCCGGCGACAAGTTGACGCGCGCCGCCAGTTCGACGTTGCTGATGCGGCCGTCGTTCTGCAATTCGGCCAGAATCTTTTTGCTAATCTTGTCCAGCATGCTACATCTCCTTGTAAATTTTATTTGGTCAGATTGTCGCATCAAAAACTATCTATTGCCAGTATCGGTTAAATCCAGAATAAATCCAGAAGAAATCCTTCTACAATCGAATCATTTCCACCAAGTTCCAATCTGCGCCGGCTGTTGCCAACAGCACGGCGCTTTTGCTGTACGGTGGCCCTCGTTGTGTATTTTTCTTTTGACTAGATAGCCATGCAGATTGCTGCTTCCCCGGCCTCCACCTTCGTGCCGTTCGACGCCCTTCACGCTGAAATCAAGCGCGACCAGACTCCCTTGCGCGCCGCCATCACGGCCGCCTACCGCCGCGACGAAACCGAGGCGGTGCAGTGGCTGCTGGCCCAGGGTTCCGGCGCCAGCCACGATGCCCAGGCCCTGGCACACCGCCTGGTTGCCGCCGTGCGTGAAAAACGCACCCGTTCGTCGGGCGTGGACGCCCTGATGCACGAATTCTCGCTGTCATCCGAAGAAGGCGTGGCATTGATGTGTCTGGCTGAAGCGCTGCTGCGCATTCCGGACAGCGAAACGGCCGACCGCCTCATCGCCGACAAGATCAGCAAAGGCGACTGGCGCAAGCACCTGGGCGAGTCGCCGTCGCTGTTCGTCAATGCGGCCACCTGGGGCCTGCTCATCACCGGCAAGCTGGTGTCGACCAATAGCGAGCAAGGGTTGGGCTCGGCGCTCACGCGCATGATCGCCAAGGGCGGCGAACCGCTGATCCGCAAGGGCGTCGACATGGCGATGCGCATGCTGGGCAACCAGTTCGTCACCGGCCAGACCATCGACGAAGCGCTGAAGAACAGCCGCGAAAACGAAACGCGCGGCTACCGCTACTCGTACGACATGCTGGGCGAAGCGGCGCTGACCGAACTCGATGCACAACATTACTATGCATCGTACGAGCAGGCGATCCATGCGATCGGCAAGGCCTCGAATGGCCGCGGCATCAAGGACGGCCCCGGCATTTCGATCAAGCTCTCGGCGCTGCACCCGCGCTACAGCCGCGCGCAATCCGCGCGCGTGATGGACGAACTGCTGCCGCGCGTGCGCAGCCTCGTGTTGCTGGCCAAGCGCTACGACATCGGCATCAACATCGACGCCGAAGAAGCCGACCGCCTCGAAATCTCGCTCGACATGCTCGAGGTGCTGGCGTTCGATCCTGAGCTGGCCGGCTTCGAAGGCATTGGCCTGGTGGTGCAGGCCTACCAGAAACGCTGCCCGTACGTGATCGATTATGTGATCGACCTGGCCAAACGGAGCGGTCGCAAGTTCATGGTGCGGCTGGTCAAGGGCGCCTATTGGGATGCCGAGATCAAGCGCGCCCAGGTCGACGGCATGCCTGGCTATCCGGTCTATACGCGCAAGGTCCACACCGACGTGTCTTACCTGATCTGCGCGCGCAAGCTGCTCGGCGCGGCCGACATCCTGTACCCGCAGTTCGCCACCCACAACGCGCACACGCTGTCGGTGATCTATACGTGGGCGCGCCTGGGCAACATCAGCAATTACGAGTTCCAGTGCCTGCACGGCATGGGCGAGACGCTGTACGACCAGGTCGTGGGCAGCAAGAACCTCGACAAGCCTTGCCGTATTTACGCGCCGGTCGGTTCGCACGAAACGCTGCTGGCCTACCTCGTGCGCCGTCTGCTTGAAAACGGCGCCAACTCGTCGTTCGTGAACCAGATCGTCGACGAGAGCGTCGCCATCAACACCCTGATCACCGATCCGTTCGAGGCTGCCCGCGCCAGCGGCGGCAAGCCGCATCCGGCCATCGCACTGCCGGTGGACATGTTCGGTACTGAGCGCAAGAACTCCGCCGGCATGGATCTGGTCAACGAAGACATCCTGGGCGTGCTGGCGGGCGGGCTGTCGCAACAGCGTCGCCACGTCGCTGCGCCCCTGACCGCAGCAAAGGTTGAAGCCGGGCCGTTCGCCAACGTGGTCAACCCGGCCCAGTCGGCCGATATTGTCGGCCTGGTGCAGGAAGCCTCACGCGCCGATGTCGATGCCGCGCTGGCAGCCGCCAGTGCCTTTGCCGGCGAATGGGCCGCCACCAGCACGAGCGAGCGCGCCGCGATCCTGGAACGCACCGCCGACCTGTTCGAGCAGAACGGCGTCGAGTTGATGGCCCTGGCCGTGCGCGAAGCCGGCAAATCGCTGCCGAATGCGATTGCCGAACTGCGCGAGGCGGTCGACTTCCTGCGCTATTACGCGGTGCAGATCCGCGCTGTAAAGGATATTCAGTCAAACATGAAGTCGGGCGTCCAGGCGCTGGGACCGGTCAGCTGCATCAGCCCATGGAACTTCCCGCTGGCGATCTTCACGGGGCAAGTCGCGGCCGCACTCGCCGCCGGCAACGTGGTGCTGGCCAAGCCGGCCGAGCAGACGCCGCTGATCGCCCACCGCGCGGTCGAGCTGTTCCTCGAGGCCGGCACGCCGCGCGCGGCGCTGCAACTGCTGCCGGGCCGCGGCGAAGTCGTCGGCGCTGCGCTGACGGCCGACAGCCGCATCAAGGGTGTGATCTTCACTGGCTCGACCGAAGTCGCGCAGCTGATCAACCGCACGCTGGCCAAACGCGCGGAGCAGGAAGGCATCGATATTCCGCTGGTGGCCGAAACGGGCGGTCAGAACGCGCTGATCGTCGACTCGTCGGCGCTGCCCGAGCAGGTGGTGGGCGACGTGTTGAGTTCGGCCTTCGATTCGGCCGGTCAGCGCTGCTCGGCGCTGCGCGTGCTGTTCCTGCAGGAAGACATCGCCGACAAGACCATCAAGATGCTCAAGGGTGCGATGCTGGAACTGCGCGTGGGCAGCCCGGATCGCCTGGCGACCGATATCGGTCCGGTCATCGATGCAGAAGCGCAGCGCAACCTGCTGGCGCATATCGAGCGCACCAAGGCCACGGCGCGCAGCCACTTCGCACTCGAGCTGCCGACCGCCATCACCAGCTGCGGCACCTTCGTGCCGCCGACGGTGCTCGAGATCGCATCGCTGTCGGAACTCAAGCAAGAGGTGTTTGGCCCGGTCCTGCACATCGTGCGCTACCGCCGCGCCAACCTGCCGAAGGTGATCGCATCGATCAATGCCACCGGTTTTGGCCTGACGCTGGGCGTGCACTCGCGCATCGATGAAACGATCGACTACATCGTGAACCATGCGCACGTCGGCAATATCTACGTGAACCGCAATATCGTCGGCGCGGTCGTCGGTGTGCAGCCCTTCGGTGGCGAAGGCAAGTCCGGCACCGGTCCGAAAGCCGGTGGGCCGTTGTACATCAAGCGCCTGCAGCGCGGCGCGGCGCCATTGATGGACCACGTCCGTCAGGCTGACGTCGCACTGGAAGCACTGATCGCCTGGCTGCGCATGAGCGACCAGCAAACCGTCGTAGCGCTGGCCGAAGGCTATGCGCGCACGTCGTTAAATGGCGTGTCGATCGACTTGCCGGGTCCGACTGGCGAGCGCAATCGCCTATCGTTCACGCCGCGCGGCGTCGTGCTGTGCGCATCGGGCACGCCGGCAGGCTTGCTCAATCAAGTGGCAGCTGCGCTGGCCACCGGCAACCGCGCATTGGTGCTGACCACGTCACCAGAGGCGATCCCGGCCAACCTGCCGCAGGCGGTCAAGGAACGCGTGCGCTTCATCGGCAAGGATGAAGTGGATGCGGGCGAGTTCGCGATTGCCCTGGTCGAATCGGGCCTGGCCGGCTCGCTGCGCACGCAATTGGCAGCGCGCAGCGGCGCCATCATCGGCGTGGTCGATACCGAACCACTGGCTGCGGTCGATCTGTGGCGCCTGGTGGCCGAACGCGCCGTCTGCGTGAATACGACGGCAGCCGGCGGTAACGCCAGCCTGATGACACTGGGCCTGTAATTCACACCACATCGGCGACTTCGGTCGCCGATGTGCTTTCTAACCCGCATTCACGTCAGGAGCAGTAACAGCAGTTGCAGGAACCATACCAACAACAAGGAGACTCACCATGCTTGTAGGCGTTCCAACCGAAATCAAGAACAACGAGTACCGCGTCGGCCTCACGCCGGCGTCGGTCCATGAACTGGTGGTGCAAGGCCACCAGGTGCTTGTTCAGCAGGGCGCCGGCAGCGAGATCGGCTTGCCCGACGCGCAGTACGTCGCGGCCGGCGCCAGCATCGTGGCCAGCGCGCAAGAGGTATTTGCGCAGGCCGCCATGATCGTCAAGGTCAAGGAGCCCCAGGCGGGCGAATGCGCGATGCTGCGCGACGACCAGATCCTCTTTACGTACCTGCACCTGGCGCCCGATCCCGATCAAACGGCAGCGCTGGTGGGCTCGAAGGCCATCTGCATCGCCTATGAAACCGTCACCGGGCCTGGCGGTGGCTTGCCGCTGCTCGCGCCGATGAGCGAAGTGGCAGGGCGCATGGCGATCCAGGCGGGCGCTGCGCACCTGGAGAAATCCAGGGGCGGCATGGGCCTGCTGCTGGGCGGTGTACCGGGCGTGGCTGCGGGCCACGTCGTCATCATCGGCGCTGGCGTGGTGGGCGCCAATGCCCTCCAGATGGCCGTGGGAACGGGCGCACGGGTGACGGTGCTCGACAAGAACCTCGATCGCCTGCGTCAGCTCGACCTGATCTATGGCAACCGCATCGCCACGTTACATTCCAATGCGCAGGCGCTCGAAGAAGCCGTGCTCTCGGCCGATCTGGTCATCGGCGGCGTACTGGTGCCGGGCGCCGCAGCGCCGAAACTCGTCACGCGCAGCATGGTGTCACGCATGAAGCAGGGCGCGGTCATCGTCGACGTGGCGATCGACCAGGGCGGCTGCTTTGAAACCTCACACGCCACCACCCACGCCGATCCAACCTTCGTCGTCGATGGCGTCGTGCATTACTGCGTCGCGAACATGCCTGGCGCAGTAGCGCGCACATCCACCTTTGCGCTGAACAATGCCACGATCGGTCACGTCCTCGCACTGGCCGGTAAGGGCTGGCGGCGCGCACTGGCGGACGATGTTCACTTGCGCCAGGGCCTGAATGTCTGCCAGGGCAAGGTTACGTTTGAAGCAGTCGCGCGTGCGCTGGGCTACGATTACGTCCCGGCCGAGTCGCTGCTGAACTAGAACGGTGCCCGGGCCAGATCCCGGCACAGGCGCCGGGTAATGTGAAAGGCGTACTGCGCGGCCACCGTCTTTACGAAACCCATGAAGTCGTGCGCCGCGTGTTCGTTGGCGTTGTCCGAGATCGCGCGGATGACGGCAAACGGCACGTCCAGCTCGTGACACACCTGTGCCACTGCAGCGCCTTCCATCTCCACCGCTACCAGACCGGGCAGCGCCGCATTCATCGCGTCGATTTTCACCGCCTCATGCACGAACTGGTCGCCGCTGGCGATCAGGCCGCGGTGCACCCGTGGCTGCATCAAGCCGAAGGTGGCGCGGTCAGCCTGGCCGATCGCCTTCACCAAGTCGTCGTCGAGAAATGCATGCGCTGCACTGGACACCCGCAGCGACAGCCGGGCGTCCGGTTGAAAATGCGTTTGCCCCGTCAATGGCACCTCGAAGCGGGGAAACAGGGGACTGGCATCCATGTCGTGCTGGACGAGCGATTCGGCCACGACGATGTCGCCAACCCGGATCGAGGCGTCCCCTGCGCCAGCCACGCCCGTGAACAGGATGTGGGTAACTCCGAACTTCTCCACAAGCGTTGTCGCGGTCATGGCCGCAGCAACCTTGCCAATTCGCGACAGGACGCACACGGCGTCGATTTCCCACAGCTGTCCGAGAAAGTACTCACGCTTGCCATGGATGAGCGTGGAGGGCCCTTGCAAGGCTTCCACGAGCCCTGCCTGTTCTTCGTGCAACGCGCTGATGATGCCTAAACGCATTTTTTTTGCTGGGCCATTGTGCATAAGCGCCGGATTGTACACAGCATTGTCAGGCGTTGGAGACAAATATCGTGACCTGGATGGTCGTTCTGCAAAACGCTTTTTTTGCCTGCAACCTTGTTTGCTTATTTAATTAAGAGATCTGTATACAAATTTAGTAGTAGTAAGTAAACGCGGACATTTCTGTGGATAAGGTTGGTTTACTCAACAGAATCAGCGCTTTAAGTCGGCATTTTTGCGCGGGACAAAGCTTGCGTGAACCAGGCATGGATCGGGGACAAAAATTGGCTTGGGTGAAAAAGGCAGGGTTCTGCACATCCGATGCTGTGGATATACAGCTGCTTGTCCACAGGCGCTTGTTGGTTGGCGCTGGTCGGCGATGGTTTCAGGTGTCCGAACAGATGGGCGGTCAGTCGATGTCGCGGCTGTGTCGATGCTGCGATCGTTTTTTTTTAAAAGCGCTTTTCAGAACGATCTGCAGAGGCGTTGCTGGTCAGGGATCTGCAGCGCGCAAGTTATGCAGTTTGTTTACTTAAAAGCTTGTATACAAAATAGTAGTAATAGTAAACGCGGCATATTCTGTGGATAAGCGCGGATTTTTCCACAACATCAACGGTTTACGTGATCGCCAACTGGCTGGAAAACCATGGTGATCGTCGTGCAGCAAAGGTGGATAGAAATCTCGGACGTCTTGCAAAACGGGTTTGTGCACATTCTGCCCTGTGGATATGCAGCAGGTTCTCCACAGACCTGCAATTGAGGTTGCCAACGCAGGATGCTGTTGATTTGCCACGGACGAATTTTTTTTTTGAAAACATGCATCTCAGGTTTACAACCAATAACTGTATACAACATTAATAGTAATAAGTAAGGGTGACCATCTTCTGTGGACAACCCGGTTAACGAGAACAAAATCATCCACTTACGGTGCGCATAAGGCAGTGCACTAGTTATCCGGCTTCCTGGTGGCAAATCTGGACAACATTTTAGCTTGTGTACAAAAGCGTAGTTCTGCACAAACCGTACCTGTGGATATCCATTTGCTTATCCACAGGTGGGGTCTGGACAGGCGTTTACGTTCTGGTAAGCTGTGTTTCATCGAGTCAGCGCCAAGGGGAACCGCATGGAATTCGCGTCGCTGTACGCCACCGTCAATGGCCTGAACATGCACTACGTGACAGCTGGCGACGGTCCACCCGTCATCCTGCTCCACGGTTTCCCCGACACCCACGAGATCTGGCGTCGTCAGATTCCTGCGCTTGCCGCAGCGGGTTTGCGTGTCATTGCACCCGACCTGCGCGGCTACGGCAAAACCGACATGCCGCAAGACGTTGGCGCTTACGCCGTGTCGTTCCTGGCCGATGATGTGCTGCGATTGATGGATGCGTTGGGAATCGAAAAAGCGGTCGTCGTCGGTCATGACTGGGGTGCATTGATCGGCTGGCACCTTGCCATGCATGCGCCACAGCGCATCGTCCGATATGCCGCCTTGTCGGTCGGCCATCCCAAAGCAATCGCTGCATCAGGACTCGGGCAGAAACTGCGGTTCTGGTACATGCTGGTGTTCAAGACACCCGTGGTCGCCGAAGCCTTGTTGAAAGCAGGGGACTGGGCCGCGCTGCGAAAAATGATTCGCAGCCGCGAGCAGCAAGAAATCTGGATCGCGGCGCTTGCGCCGCCAGGTCGGCTAACGGCAGCGTTGAATTACTACCGCGCTAATTTCAAGCTGTCATCGGCGCGAACCTGGTTGCCGGTCAATGTGCCGGTGATGGGCGTCTGGAGCGACCATGATCCGGCCCTCGGTGAACAACAGATGCTCGATTCGCGCGATCAGTGTCCTGCCGGCTTTCGGTATGAACGCATCGATGGTGTCGGTCACTGGCTGCAGCTTTCTGGTGCGGATCGTCTGAATGCATTGCTGCTCGATTTCGTGAAGTCACCGATCGACTGATTCTCGGGTGAGTACGTACGGCATGGCGTAAAATTGCATCTCGTATATTCCACCCAAATTCTTCCATGATTGATGTTGTCTGGCTTGGCGGCGCTGCGTTCGCCGCTGGCCTGGTTGATGCCGTTGTTGGCGGCGGCGGCCTGGTTCAGCTTCCCGCGATGTTCTCTTTATTGCCGAAAGAAGTTCCGGCAACCATTCTCGGTACTAACAAGCTTGCAGCAATCTTTGGCACCGGCTCGGCGGCAGTGGAATACGCACGTCGGGTCCGGGTAGCCTGGAGCACCGCTGCGCCGGCGGCGGCCGCTGCATTCGTGCTCTCGTTTGCTGGCGCCTGGACGGTCACGCGCGTACCCGCCGATTTCGTGCGAGCCTTACTGCCGATCATCCTGGTCGCTGTGGCGGTCTACACGTTCAGAAAAAAAGACCTGGGTTCGGTGCACGCACCAATGCACACTGGCCTGGCGGAACGGTATTGGGCAATCGGCATCGGCGCTGCGATCGGTTTCTACGATGGGTTCTTTGGCCCTGGCACCGGCAGCTTCCTGATCTTTCTGTTCGTGCGGTTTTTTGGCTTCGATTTTCTCAGTGCGTCGGCTGCCGCCAAGATTGTCAACGTGGCCTGCAATTTCTCAGCACTCATGTGGTTCGGCTACAGCGGCCATATTTTATGGCAGCTAGGACTGTTGATGGCCGGTTGCCAAATCGCCGGGTCATTGTCGGGTACGCGACTCGCACTCAAGTACGGCAGCGGCTTCGTGCGCAAAGTGTTTCTGTTTGTTGTCAGCGCATTGATTGTGAAGACCGCTTACGATGCGTTCACAAAACTGGGTTGGTAGTGCCAATTGTTCCACGTGAAACAAGTTAAAGCCGGTTCCGCCCGGCTTTTTCTTTCGGACGTTCCACGTGAAACAATCGCGCTGACAGATCAGTCTGACGTTTCACGTGAAACAAAATTCGTCGTTTTCTGACGGTCGAAGAATCTGGCAGCGGAAAAGAATCTATAATCGCGCATTAGTCTCCTTGCCTCACATCCCATCATGCTATTTCCTACTGAATTCGACGTCATCGTCGTCGGCGGCGGCCATGCCGGCACCGAAGCTGCACTTGCGTCTGCACGCACCGGTCAAAAGACACTGCTGCTGACCCACAATATTGAAACCCTTGGCGCGATGTCGTGCAATCCGTCGATCGGTGGCATTGGCAAAGGCCACCTGGTCAAGGAAGTCGACGCCCTTGGCGGCGCAATGGCCATCGCAACCGATGAAGCCGGGATCCAGTTTCGGATCCTGAATTCTTCGAAGGGCCCGGCAGTACGCGCGACCCGCGCGCAAGCCGACCGCGTTCTGTACAAGGCGGCGATCCGCTCGCGCCTGGAAAACCAGCCGAACCTGTGGCTGTTCCAGCAGGCGGTCGAAGATCTGATCGTCGAGGGCGATCGCGTTGTCGGCGCTGTCACCCAAGTGGGTCTGAGCTTCCGTGCGCGCGCGGTGGTGCTGACAGCCGGAACTTTCCTCGACGGCAAAATCCACGTCGGCCTGCAAAATTATGCTGGCGGACGCGCGGGCGATCCACCGGCGACGTCATTGTCGGCGCGCCTGAAGGAACTCAAGTTGCCGCAGGGCCGCCTGAAAACCGGCACGCCGCCCCGGATCGATGGCCGCAGCATCGACTTTTCGCTGCTGACCGAGCAACCTGGTGACCTCGATCCGGTGCCGGTTTTCTCGTACATGGGCAATGTAGCGATGCATCCGAAGCAGGTGCCATGCTGGGTCACGCACACCAATGAACGTACGCACGACATCATCCGGGCAGGGCTCGACCGCAGTCCGATGTACACCGGCGTGATCGAAGGTGTCGGCCCGCGCTACTGCCCATCGATCGAAGACAAGATCCACCGCTTCGCCAGCAAGGAATCGCACCAGATTTTCCTTGAGCCGGAAGGCTTGACGACGAACGAGTTCTATCCGAACGGAATCTCGACCAGCTTGCCATTCGATGTGCAGCTGGCATTGGTGCGTTCGATGCGCGGCATGGAAAACGCGTTCATCCTGCGGCCCGGCTATGCGATCGAATACGATTATTTTGATCCGCGCGGCTTGAAAGCATCGCTGGAGACCAAGTCCATCAAGGGTCTGTTTTTCGCCGGCCAGATCAATGGCACCACCGGCTACGAAGAAGCGGCGGCGCAAGGTTTGCTGGCCGGCCTGAATGCCGCACTGCAAACGCAGGGCAAGGATGCCTGGACGCCGGGTCGTTCCGAAGCTTACCTTGGCGTGCTGGTCGACGACCTGACGACGCAAGGTGTGGCCGAGCCGTACCGCATGTTCACCAGCCGCGCCGAGTATCGGCTGTCGCTGCGCGAAGACAATGCCGACATGCGCCTGACCGAGATCGGCCGCAGCCTGGGTCTGGTCGATGACGCGCGCTGGGCGGCGTTCGAAACCAAGCGTGAATCCGTCGCGCGCGAACTGGAACGCCTGCGTTCAGTCTGGGTGAATCCGCGCATCCTGGCGGCCGCTGAGTCGGAACGCATCGTCGGCCAGCCGCTCGAGCGCGAATACAATCTGGCCGATCTGCTGCGCAGACCCGGTGTGAACTACGACACCCTGATGACGATGAGCGGTCTTGAAGGCCAGAGCCTGGCCGGCCCGGGCGTTGAAGATCCCGCCGTGAAGGAACAGGTCGAGATCCAGCTGAAGTATTCCGGCTACATCGATCGCCAGGCGCGCGAAGTCGAGCGGCACGATCACTACGAAAACATGAAGCTGCCCGAGAACCTGAACTATCTGGATATCGAGGCGCTGTCGTTTGAAGTACGCCAGAAACTCGACAAGCAGCGGCCTGAAACGCTGGGCCAGGCTTCCCGCATTTCCGGCGTCACCCCGGCGGCAATCTCGCTGCTGCTGGTGACGCTGAAAAAGCGCGGTGCCAAAGGCTTTGCCACGACTTCAGCCGAGGTGGCCGAATGAAATATGCATTCGATCACGATGCACTGGCAGCGGTACTCGATCAGGGCATCAAGGACATGTCGCTCGCCGTTACGCCGGAACAGCAGACCCAGCTGATGGGCTACCTGGCACTGATGAACAAGTGGAACGGCGTCTACAACCTGACGTCGCTGCGCGATCCGCACCAAATGGTCACCCATCATCTGCTTGACTCGCTGGCAGCAGTGCCGGCATTTGCTGCTGCCCGCAATGTGCTGGACGTGGGAGCAGGGGGGGGATTGCCGGGCATCGTGCTGGCCATCGTGCGGCCGGACATGAAGGTGTCGATGATCGACACCGTGCACAAGAAAACCGCGTTCCTGAATCAGGTGAAGGCAGAACTGAAGCTGACCAACGTCGGCGTGCACACGATGAAGGTGCAAGAGCTCGTTGTAGAAGACAAATTCGATGTGATCACGTCACGCGCATTTGCCGACCTGTCCGACTTCGTCAACTGGTCGGGCCATCTGCTGGCCGAGGGCGGCAAATTCATCGCCCTGAAAGGCGTCGCGCCAAGCGAGGAGCGCGAGCGCCTGCCGCAGGACTGGAAAGTCGTGGATCTGCAGCCCCTGTGGGTGCCTAGACTGCAGGCAGAGCGACACTTGGTATTCATCGAGCGAGCCGCATAAAAGCTACCAACAGTACATACTATATAAATAGTACGAACTGTACTAACCGTACTATCTGTATTAATCGTATAAACAGTTTATATCGTTTATTTCATATAAATCGTCGCAACGGCTTTACGGTATGAACGATATGATGCCTTGATGTCGCATCCAGGAAAGGAAAAGATGGCGAAGATTTTTTGCGTTGCGAACCAGAAGGGTGGAGTAGGCAAGACCACCACCAGTGTCAACCTGTCCGCAGGCCTGGCCAAACTGAACCAGCGCGTGCTACTGGTCGACCTCGACCCGCAGGGCAATGCCACGATGGGCGCAGGCATCAACAAGGCCGAACTGGCAGCGTCGATCTATCAGGTGCTGCTGGGCGAGTCCGATGTGGCCACGGCGCGCGTGCGCTCGGAAGCAGGGCGCTTCGACGTGTTGCCCGCCAACCGCGAGCTGGCCGGCGCCGAAGTCGAGATGGTCGCGCTCGAGAACCGCGAGCGGCGCCTGAAGGAAGCACTGGCGGCAGTGACCGATGACTATGATTTCATCCTGGTCGACTGCCCACCTGCGCTGTCGCTGCTGACACTGAACGGCCTGTGCGCCGCCGACGGTGTGATCATCCCGATGCAGTGTGAATACTATGCGCTCGAAGGCTTGTCCGATCTGGTCAACACGATCAAGAAGGTCCACGCCAATCTGAATACCGACCTGAAGATCATCGGTCTGCTGCGCGTGATGTTCGATCCGCGCATGACGCTGTCGCAACAGGTCTCGGGCCAGCTCGAGCAGCATTTCGGTGACAAGGTCTTCAAGACGATCATCCCGCGCAATGTACGGCTGGCCGAGGCGCCGTCGTACGGCATCCCCGGCGTGACGTTCGACCCGTCCTCGAAAGGCGCGCAGGCATACATCGCCTTCGGCGCCGAAATGGTCGAGCGCATCAAGAGCATGTAATCAATCACAAAGCTGACAAAGAGATGGCAACCAAAAAACTCAAGGGACTGGGCCGCGGCCTCGATGCCCTGCTTGGCGGCGACCTGGACGCCGCACCGGCCGTGCCGAACACGCCGTCCGTGCTCGCCGTGACCCAGATCCAGGCCGGCAAGTACCAACCCCGCACGCGCATGGACGAAGTGAGCCTGTCGGAGCTGGCCGCCTCGATCAAGACCCAGGGCATCATGCAACCGGTGCTGGTGCGCCCGTTGCCGCCGGGAAGCAGCACGCCGTATGAGATCATCGCCGGCGAACGGCGCTTCCGCGCGGCGCAGATGGCGGGCCTGGACGAAATCCCGGTGCTGGTGCGCGACGTCGATGACCAAGCTGCGGCCGCAATGGCGCTGATCGAGAACATCCAGCGCGAAGACCTGAACCCGCTTGAAGAAGCGCAGGGTATCAACCGCCTGATTTCGGATTTCAATTTCACGCACGAACAGGCCGCCGGCGCGGTGGGTCGCTCACGCAGCGCGGTATCGAACCTGCTGCGCCTGATCAACCTCGCGCAGCCGGTGCAGACGATGCTGATGGCCGGCGACATCGACATGGGTCACGCCCGTGCCTTACTTGCGGTCGACAGCGCGCACCAGATCACGCTGGCCAATCAAGTGATCGCCAAACGCCTGTCGGTGCGTGAAACGGAAAAACTCGTCTCGCGCGCGCTCGACGAGCACAACGCGCCGGCGCAAGCCGCCCGTGCAAAAGACAAGTCGGGCGACATCGTGCGTCTGGAAGAAGAACTGTCGGACAAGCTGGCGACGCCGGTCGTGTTCAAGATGGGTCCGAAGGGCAGGGGCCAGATGATCATCGATTTCGCCGACCTCGACATCCTTGACGGCGTGCTGGCGCGGCTGCGCGGCTGACCGCCAGCGTGCGGCAGGCAGGGTCGCCGATGACCGGATTACCCTGCAATGTGACACCTGCTGCCTACACCATCTGGCGTTAAGTTGTTGAAAATAATGCCCTATCCACCTGCAACGTGTCACATTTTCGTCATCTTTACAGCGCAGTTATAAGTAGGGAATCGTTTGACTCACATCCGTATAACCACTTATAATTCCGGCGATTCATGTAATTACCACCACGTAGCACGTCCACTGCGCCAGCGCGAAGACCTATAAAAATATGCTGCGCATCGTTTCCCTGCAGTTGATTGCAACAGTTCTCGTTGGCGTGATCGCCGGACTACTGGGGGGATGGCCTGCGGCGTTTTCTGCGGTACTTGGCGGTTTGAGTTGCGTCGTGCCCAACGGAATCATGGCAGTGCGTCTGTTTGCCTCGTCAGCGAGTGGCACGGCGAACCCTGCGACATTTTTCATATGGGAATTTATAAAGATTGCATTGACGCTGGCGCTCCTGGGCGCGACGGCGTGGCTGTACCGCGATCTGAACTGGCTGGCATTGGTCGCCGGAATCATCGTGGCGCTGAAAAGTTACATATTCTTATTATTTAGGCAATGACATGGCGACTCCAACCGTAGACGGCGCAGCCCACGCGCCCACCGCATCAGAATATATCCGGCACCACCTCGGCCACCTGTCGACTGGCCACCAGAATGGTCCGGTCGACTTTTCCGTGATCAACATGGACACCGTGTTCTGGTCGGTGGCCATGGGCATCGTCGGTTCGCTGATCCTGTGGAGCGCTGCGCGCAACGCCACCGCCGGCGTGCCTGGCCGTTTCCAGGCTGCCGTCGAGATGCTGTTTGAAATGGTTGACGATCAAGCCAAGTCGATCGTGCACGGCGACCGCAGCTTCATCGCGCCAGCCGCACTGACCGTGTTCGTTTGGGTCGCCCTGATGAACTGCCTGGACTTCCTGCCGGTCGACATGTTCTCGTCGGCATTTGCCGCCCTGGGCGTCGAGCACCTGTTCCCGTACCACCGCGTGGTCCCGACCGCCGACATCAACGGCACCATCGGTATTTCGCTGGGCGTGCTGGTCCTGATGATCTACTACGGTATCAAGATCAAGGGCTTTGGCGGCTGGATCCACGAACTGCTGGCAGCACCGTTCGGCATCTGGATGGCGCCGTTCAACCTGCTTCTGAATATCATCGAATACGCAGCAAAAATGGTGTCGCTCGGTATGCGACTGTTCGGCAACATGTTTGCCGGTGAGCTGCTATTCCTCTTGATCGCACTGTTGGGTGCATCGGCTACCGCATTCGGTGTCGTTGGCCACATCATTGCTGGTTCCATCTGGGCGATCTTCCACATCCTGATCGTATTCCTGCAGGCATTCATCTTCATGATGCTGACGCTGGTCTACCTCGGTCAGGCTCACGAAGGCCACTGATCGGCGCCGCAAGCATCGAAACAGATAGTGGTTGTAAAGAAGTTGTAGTTTTTAATCTAGTTTTCAATTTTAACTTTTGGAGTTACACATGACTGACCTTTCTTTTGTTGCACTGGCTTGCGGTTTGATCATCGGCCTGGGCGCTATCGGCGCTTGTATCGGTATCGCGATCATGGGCGGTAAGTACCTGGAAGCCAGCGCACGTCAGCCAGAACTGATGAACACCCTGCAGACCAAGATGTTCCTGCTGGCTGGTCTGATCGACGCTGCGTTCCTGATCGGTGTTGGTATCGCCATGCTGTTCGCGTTCGCTAACCCGTTCGTTCCAGTCTAAGACGCGCTTCTCGCTGTCTTGAAGGGCCGAACCAGTTCTGGTTCGGCATCCGTGTTTCTGTAAGAAGGAAAAAACCGTGAACATCAACTCAACGTTGTTTGTCCAGTTCGTGGTCTTCTTTATCCTGGCGATGTTCACGATGAAATTCGTGTGGCCGCCACTGATGAAGGCGCTCGATGAGCGCGCCGCGAAGATTGCAAGTGGCCTGGCTGCTGCAGACCGTGGCAAGGCCGATCTGGCTGCTGCTGAAAAGCGTGTCCAGACCGAACTGGCTGGCGCCCGTGACGAAGTCCAGAAGCGCATCAACGACGCTGAAAAGCGCGCTGCTGCGATCATCGAAGAAGCCAAGCGTACCGCTGCCGACGAAGGCGCGCGTATCGTTGCCGCCGCCAAGGCTGACGCCGAGCAGCAAGTCAACAGCGCACGCGAAGCACTGCGTGGCCAGGTTGCCGCTCTTGCGGTCGCCGGCGCCGAGCAGATCCTGAAGCGTGAAGTGAACGCAGCGGCCCACGCCGACCTGCTGTCGCAACTGTCGACCGAGCTCTGATCATGGCAGAACTCGCAACCGTCGCCCGCCCCTACGCCGAAGCGCTGTTCCGTGTCGCCCAAACCGGCGACATGAACACGTACTCGGCCATCGCGTCGGAACTGGGCCAGATTGGCGCCAGTGCCGACGTGCAGACCTTCGCCAGCAACCCGATCGTCACGCACGCACAACTGGCGGACACGATTGCGTCCCTGGTCAAGTCGCCGCTGAATGCTGAAGCGAAGAACTTTATCGCGATGCTGGCCGAGAATGGCCGCATCAACCTGCTGCCCGAGATCAGCACCCAGTTTGCGCTCCTGAAAAACGCGAACGAGGGCGCTGCCGATGCGATGATCCATAGCGCGTTCGAGATCTCGGCCGACCAGCTGGCGCAGCTGGTCGCCACGCTGGAAAAGAAATTTGGCCGCAAGCTCAACCCAACGGTAACAGTGGATCCATCGCTGATCGGTGGTGTGCGCGTGGTCGTCGGTGACGAAGTGCTCGATACCTCGGTTCGCGCCAAGCTGCAACGGATGCACGTTGCGCTGGCCAACTAATACGACGTATCGACTGGCACGCGCCGGCGTTCCCGCCCTTGCCCTACGCATCAAGAAACTATAATTGGAGTTAGCAAGCATGCAACTTAACCCATCTGAAATCAGCGAACTGATCAAGAGCCGGATCCAGGGCCTCGAAAGTTCGGCTGACGTTCGCAATCAAGGCACGGTGATCTCGGTCGCCGACGGTATCTGCCGCATCCATGGTCTGTCGGACGTGATGCAGGGCGAGATGCTGGAATTCCCAGGCAACACCTTCGGCCTGGCCATGAACCTCGAGCGCGACTCGGTCGGCTCGGTCATCCTGGGTGCTTACGAGCACATCTCGGAAGGCGACATCGTCAAGACCACCGGCCGTATTCTGGAAGTGCCGATCGGTCCTGAACTGTGCGGCCGCGTTGTCAATGCACTGGGCCAGCCGATCGACGGCAAGGGTCCTGTCAACGCCAAGCTGACCTCGCCAATCGAAAAGATTGCGCCAGGCGTTATCGCCCGTGAATCGGTCTCGCAGCCAATGCAGACCGGTATCAAATCGATCGACGCCATGGTGCCGATCGGCCGTGGCCAGCGTGAGCTGATCATTGGTGACCGCCAGACCGGTAAATCGGCTGTTGCAGTCGACGCGATCATCAACCAAAAAGGTCAGGGCGTGACCTGCGTGTACGTCGCGATCGGTCAGAAAGCATCGACCATCAAGAACATCGTGCGCTCGCTGGAAACGCACGGCGCGATGGAGTACACCATCGTTGTTGCTGCATCGGCGTCGGAATCGGCCGCCATGCAATACATCTCGGCCTACTCGGGCTGCGCAATGGGCGAATACTTCCGCGACCGCGGCGAAGACGCACTGATCGTGTACGACGATCTGTCGAAGCAGGCAGTTGCCTACCGCCAGATCTCGCTGCTGCTGCGCCGTCCACCAGGCCGCGAAGCGTACCCAGGCGACGTGTTCTACCTCCACAGCCGCCTGCTGGAGCGCGCAGCACGCGTGAACGCCGACTACGTGTCGAAGTTCACCAACGGCGCCGTGACCGGCAAGACCGGTTCGCTGACCGCACTGCCGATCATCGAAACGCAAGCTGGTGACGTCTCGGCATTCGTGCCAACCAACGTGATCTCGATTACTGACGGCCAGATCTTCCTGGAAACGTCGCTGTTCAACGCCGGTGTCCGTCCTGCGATCAACGCCGGTATCTCGGTGTCGCGCGTCGGTGGTGCTGCCCAGACCAAAGTCATCAAGAACCTGTCCGGCGGTATCCGTACCGACCTGGCCCAGTACCGTGAACTGGCTGCGTTCGCGCAGTTCGCATCGGATCTGGACGAATCGACCCGCAAGCAGCTGGACCGCGGTGCGCGCGTGACCGAACTGCTCAAGCAGCCACAGTTCTCGCCACTGTCGACCTCGCTGATGGCCGCATCGCTGTTCGCCGTCAACAAGGGCTACCTGGACGATATCGAAGTCAAGAAAGTGCTGCCATTCGAGCACGGCCTGCACGCCTTCCTGAAGTCGGGCCATGCAGCGCTGCTGGCGAAGATCGACGAAACCAAGCAACTGGACAAAGACGGCGAAGCAGCATTGGCCGCGGCCGTTGCTGATTTCAAGAAATCCGGCGCATATTAATCTGTGGGCCGGCGTCGCCCCATGGCGATGCCGGTGCCTGGAAGGAGTAAGGACTCATGGCAGCAGGCAAAGAGATTCGTGGCAAGATCAAGAGCGTAGAAAATACGAAGAAGATCACCAAGGCGATGGAAATGGTCGCCGCATCGAAAATGCGCAAGGCGCAGGAACGTATGCGCGCCGCCCGTCCCTACAGTGACAAGGTTCGTAACATCACCGCCAATCTGGCCACTGCAAACCCGGAGTACACGCACGCATTCATGGCGCAAGCCAAGGACGTGCAGGCAAAGGCAGTTGGTTTCATCGTCGTCACGACCGACAAGGGTCTGTGCGGCGGCATGAACACCAACATCCTGCGCCAGGTAACCGTCAAGGCGCGCGAACAGGAACAGGCGGGCAACCGCGTCGAGGCAGTTGCCATTGGCAACAAGGGCCTGAGCTTCCTGAACCGTGTCGGCATGAAGCTGGTGTCGCAAGCCACGCAGCTGGGCGATGCACCGCAACTGGACAAGCTGATCGGACCGGTCAAAGTGATGCTGGACGCGTACCAGGAAGGCAAGCTCGATGCTGTCTACCTGTGCTACACCAAGTTCATCAACACGATGAAACAGGAAACCGTGGTCGAGCAACTGCTTCCGCTGTCAGCCAATTCGCTGAAAGCCGATGCAGGCGCCACCAGCTGGGACTACATCTACGAACCGGAAGCACAGGTCGTCATCGACGAACTGCTGGTGCGTTACGTGGAAGCGCTGGTCTACCAGGCAGTGGCAGAAAACCTGGCGTCCGAGCAATCGGCACGCATGGTCGCAATGAAGGCCGCGAGCGATAACGCCGGCAGTGTCATCAGCGACCTCAAGCTGGTCTACAACAAGACCCGTCAGGCGGCGATTACCAAAGAACTCTCCGAGATCGTGTCGGGCGCAGCAGCAGTCTAACAGCGCCGCCCGAGGGGATGGCGTCAAGCGGGCTTGTCCCGCACGCTGTCCCCGACCGATCAAAGCAAAAAAGAATTTAACTAAATATCTGAAGGAACGAACATGGCTGATGGCAAAATCGTTCAGTGTATCGGCGCAGTGGTTGACGTGGAATTCCCACGTAATGCCATGCCGAAAGTGTACGACGCACTGAAAATGGAAGGCTCGGATCTGACCCTGGAAGTCCAGCAACAGCTGGGCGACGGCGTGGTCCGTACCATTGCTCTGGGCAGCTCGGACGGCATGCGCCGTGGCATGATGATCCAGAACACCGGCAAGCCAATCATGGTACCGGTCGGCACCCCGACCCTGGGTCGCATCATGGACGTGCTGGGCAACCCGATCGACGAATGCGGTCCGGTCAGCCACGAGCGCATGGCATCGATCCACCGTGACGCGCCAGCCTACGACGAACTGTCGCCATCGACCGACCTGCTGGAAACCGGCATCAAGGTCATCGATCTGGTCTGCCCGTTCGCCAAAGGCGGTAAAGTCGGCCTGTTCGGCGGCGCCGGCGTCGGCAAGACCGTCAACATGATGGAACTGATCAACAACATCGCCAAGGCACACTCGGGTCTGTCCGTGTTCGCCGGTGTGGGTGAGCGTACCCGTGAAGGTAACGACTTCTACCACGAGATGGCCGATGCCAAAGTCGTCGACCTGGAAAACCCTGCCAACTCGAAAGTGGCAATGGTCTACGGTCAGATGAACGAACCACCAGGCAACCGTCTGCGCGTCGCGCTGACCGGTCTGACCATGGCAGAAGCGTTCCGTGATGAAGGCAAGGACGTTCTGTTCTTCGTCGACAACATCTACCGTTACACCCTGGCCGGTACCGAAGTCTCGGCACTGCTGGGCCGTATGCCATCGGCAGTGGGCTACCAGCCTACGCTGGCCGAAGAGATGGGCCGTCTGCAAGAGCGCATCACCTCGACCAAGACCGGTTCGATCACGTCGATCCAGGCCGTCTACGTCCCTGCGGATGACTTGACCGACCCATCGCCAGCAACCACCTTTGCTCACCTGGATTCGACCGTCGTTCTGTCGCGTGACATCGCCTCGCTGGGTATCTACCCTGCAGTTGATCCACTCGATTCGACCTCGCGCCAGCTGGACCCGCTCGTCGTCGGTGAAGAGCACTACGCCACCGCGCGCGCTGTGCAGAACACCCTGCAGCGCTACAAGGAACTGCGTGACATCATCGCGATTCTGGGCATGGACGAACTGGCACCGGAAGACAAACTGGTCGTGGCACGCGCACGTAAGATGCAGCGTTTCCTGTCGCAGCCATTCCACGTCGCTGAAGTGTTCACCGGCGCGCCGGGCAAGTACGTTTCGCTGAAAGACACGATCAAGGGCTTCAAGATGATCGCATCGGGCGAACTGGATCACCTGCCGGAGCAAGCGTTCTACATGGTCGGCACGATCGAGGAAGCTATCGAGAAAGCCAAGAAACTGGCTGCTGGTTAAGTCGCTTTCTTCCACTGAAAGACACACATGGCAAACACATTTCAAGTCGACGTCGTCTCGGCCGAAGAGCAGATCTTCTCCGGCCAGGCCGAATTCGTCGCGTTGCCGGGTGAAGCGGGTGAGCTGGGTATCTACCCGAAGCACACCCCGTTGATCACGCGCATCCGCCCGGGCGCCGTGCGCATCCAGGTTGCCGGTGGTGGTGAAGAGTTCGTCTTCGTCGCCGGCGGTATCCTCGAAGTGCAGCCGAACGGCGTGACCGTGCTGGCCGACACCGCAATCCGCGGCGCCGACCTGGACGAAGCGAAGGCAACGTCCGCGAAGAAGCAGGCTGAAGACCTGATGCTCAATCAAGAGTCCAAGATCGACTACGCAAAAGCCCAGGCCGAAATGGCCGCAGCGATTGCGCAGTTGGCGGCGATTCAGCGTCTGCGTTCGAAAGGCCGTTGAGCTTAGTACAAGCTCGGCAACAAGAAAGGCAGCCTGCGGGCTGCCTTTTTTTTCGTCGGTGCACATGGGTCACGGACCACCCATTCAATGTGGTGACTGGCGTAGGGTGGACGGCTCTGCCGTCCACGCGTTCGCACCACCCCTGCTCCGTGGTACATCAATGCCGGTTGAACGCGTGGGCGGGAAACCCGCCCACCCTACGGCTGGCCACAGTGCCAGGGTAGATAAGCCAAACCTGCTAAGCTGATCGTCATCCCAACGACCTGCCTGCCACCATGCGCACCATTGCCCAGATCCTCGAAGAAAGCACCACCATCGCCATCGTCGGGCTGTCAAACAAGCCGGAGCGGGCCAGCCACGAAGTAGGCGCCTACCTGCAGCAGCATGGCTACCGCATCCTGCCGGTCAATCCCCAGTACGCCGGCGAAACGATCCTCGGCGAGCCCGTGTTCGCCACGCTGCAGGATGCTGCCGCCTCGCTCGCAGACAGCGGCCAGCGCATCGACATCGTCGATTGCTTCCGCAAGTCGGAAGACATCGGCCCGATCGCGCGCGATGCGATCGCCGTGGGGGCAGGGTGCCTGTGGATGCAGCTCGAGATCGAGAACCAGGTTGCCGCCGATCTGGCGCGTGCTGCGGGCCTCGATGTGGTGATGAACCACTGCATCAAGATCGAGCACCGCAGCCTGCAGGCAGGCGCGTGAAAAGCGGCGCGGGGTCCTGCGCCTCGCGCTACAATCGCTGCTACTTCCACCTCGTCAATACCACGCCATGATCAAGACCATTGCCCTGCTGCTCGCCGCCACCGCTGCCGTCAGCGTCATCCCGCCCGCCAGCGCGCAGGCTGCGTCTGCTGCCTCAGCGCCGGCATTGAACAAAACGCCGGCTGCCTGCCCGGCAGTGCTCAAGCACAGCTTCAAGCGCCTGCAGGATGAAGCGCCGCAAGACCTCTGCCAGTACAGCGGCAAGGTTGTCCTGGTGGTCAACACGGCCAGCTACTGCGGCTTTACCAAGCAGTACGAAGGCCTGGAAAAGATCTACGCCAAGTATGGCAGCCGCGGCCTGGTGGTGCTGGGCTTCCCGTCGAACGACTTCGGCCAGCAGGAACCGGGCAACGCGAAAGAAATCGCGGACCTCTGCTACAACACCTACGGCGTGAAGTTCCCGATGTTTGCCAAGACGTCGGTCAAGGGGCCGGATGCCAACCCGCTGCACGCGCAGCTGATCAAGGCGACCGGCAAGGAACCGAAGTGGAATTTCACCAAGTACCTGATCGGGCGTGACGGCAAAGTGCTCGAGTATTTCCCGAGCAAAGTTACGCCGGAAGACCCGCAACTGGTCGGTCAGATCGAAAAAGCGCTGTAACCTTACTGACAGCATGGTCATTTTGATGTGGATCAACGTTTTTTTGGGTCCACATCAATAAGCTTACTTTCGTGGCAGTAATTTAAAAACGAAAGGTAAGAACAAATGACAACGATGTTGAAATCCGTAGTGGTGGCCCTGATTGCCGTGGCGTCTGCACAGGCGCTGGCCCAAGAATCGCCATGGCTGGTGCGCGCACGCGCCGTCCAGATGGGGCCGGACAACAAGTCGAGCCCGGTTGGCGGTGTGGGCGCATCGGACACGATCAGGGTCAGCAACAAGACCATCCCCGAGCTGGACATCAGCTACTTCTTCACGCCAAACTTCGCGGCGGAACTGATCCTGACCTATCCGCAAAAGCACGATGTGACGCTGGCCGGCACCAAGATCGGCAGCTTCAAGCATCTGCCGCCAACCCTGAGCGCGCAATACCACTTTGCGCCGGGCGCCACCTTCAATCCGTACGTGGGTGTAGGCGTGAACTACACGCGCATCTCGAGCGTCAAGCTGCTCAATGGCGCGGCTGATCTGGAAAACGACAGCGTCGGTCTGTCGCTGCAGGCTGGCGTCGATTTCCGCCTGGACGAGCACTGGTCGCTCAACGCCGACATCAAGCGTGTCAACATCCGCAGCGACGTGATCGTGGGCGGCGCCAATATCAGCCACCTGAAAGTCGATCCGATGCTGTTCGGCCTGGGCGTCGGTTACCGGTTCTGAAGAAGCACCGCGCGCAGCGGTCCACGCAGCGCGTTGCAGACGACGATGTCGTCGGCCGCGTCGAGCATCGCGCGCGTGATCACGCCTTCGCGCGCGTGCCATGCGGGCGCTGCCAGCAGCACGCCCCGCATGACGCCAGGCAGCACGCCGCAGGTCAGCGGCGGCGTGATCCACGTGTCACCCACGCGCACGAACACATTGCTGCGCCCACCTTCCGTCAATTCACCGCGCTCGTTGAAGAACAGCGCATCGAACGCGCCACGCGCTTCGGCTGCCTGCCAGGCCGCATCGTAGCGGCTGCGCCGGCTTGTCTTGTGACGCAGGAAGATGTCGCTGCTCGCCGTCGGTTCGTCGGCTAATATCACCAGCACCGGCTCCTGCAGCGGCGCCAGCATGCCAGACGTGATCGTCATTGCGCCGGTTGCATCGACGGCCAGGCGCATGCGGTACACATCACCGGTCGGCAGCGCCAGACAGGCAGCGTCCAGTGCCGACTGCGCCGCTTCGGGATCGAACGGAACACCGAAATAGCAGCACGACGCGCGCAAGCGCTCGAGGTGCTGTTCGACATGCCTGCAACCATGGTCGCGCGAGGCGCGCAAGGTTTCGAAGAGCGTGACATCGTTGGCCAGCCCGGTCAAAAAGCCTGCTTTCAACTGGCACTCGGCGAATTCGTCGTGCGCCTCGCTGTCGTGGACGATGCCGGCGCCCACACCCAGTTCGCCGCGCCGTACGCCGTTTAGCGGGGGGGCGAGCGCCAGCGTGCGGATCGGCACCGACAGGCAGAAGTCACCGAACGCGTGGCCCGGTGGCGCCGGATCGAACCAGCCGATCGCGCCGGTGTAGACACCGCGTGCATCAGGCTCTAGCTCGTGAATGATTTCCATCGCGCGGCGCTTGGGCGCACCCGTGATCGAGCCGCACGGGTACAGCGCGTCAAAGATATCCACCAGCGCCGCATCGGTTTTCAGACGCGCCTGCACCGTGGACGTCATCTGCAGTACGGCGCCGTAGCGCTGCACGTCAAACAGCACAGGGGTCTGCACGCTGCCCGTGACCGCGACGCGGCCCAGGTCATTGCGCAGCAGGTCGACGATCATCAGGTTTTCGGCGCGGTTCTTGGTGTCCTGCGCGAGGTCGCGCGCCCGCGCAGCATCGATAGTGGCGTCGCCGCTGGCGCGCGCCGTGCCCTTCATCGGCCGCGCCTGCAGCACGCCGGCCTCGTGGCGCACGAACAGCTCGGGCGAGAACGACAGCAGCGCGCCGCCATCCGGCAGCGCCACCAGCGCGCCGTACGGCACCGGCTGGCGCGCGCGCAGGCGTGCATACAGGGCGACGAGCGGGCCGAACGCGTCGAAGCGCAAGCGATACGTGTAGTTGACCTGGTAGGTGTCGCCCGCTTCAATGAGTGCGCGGATGCGGTCGATGGCGGCGATGAACTGCGCCTCGTCGACACTGGCCGCGATGCCGGCCACGCCGGCCATCTGGTCCGGCCCCGCGCTGCGCGTGGCAAGCCACGATGCGACCTGCTCGCCGGTCAGATGATCGCACTGCGAAAACAGCAGCACCTGCGCGAGAGGTCCGTCCACCGGGCGCGCCGGCAGGTTTTGCAGGTGCGCGCCAAGTTCGTACGTCAGCAGCGGTACCGCATACAAACCCTGCTGTAACGCGGCCTGCAGGGCCGCCAGCAGCGGCGGCCAGCCGCCGGCATCATCACAGGTCAGCGTGCCGGCATGGCCGCTGTAGAGCCGCGAACGGGCTTCGTGCGTGGCGCGCGCATCGTCGAGCAGTGCAAAGACTTCACCAGTATCCATCCCCGGATTTTACGCTGCCAGCAGCAACGACAGGTGCAGCGGCGTGCCTTCCACAGGATTGACCTTGAAGCCGGTCTTGGCAAAGCGGTGCCAGCGGCCGGTGACGTAGTTCATCAACAGGCTCGCGCGGCCGGCGACGTCGGCTTCCTGACCGTGACCCTGCGTGACGGCCACGCGCAGGGCGCCCTTGAACGCCAGCTCGACCTTGTCGTAAAACGCGTTCATGCGGTGCTGCAGGCGCTCGTCTTCGTTCACCAGCGCGTCGCCGATCAGTACGCGCGTCATGCCCGGATTGTTGGCCGCAAAGCCCAGCAGCATCTGCACGATCGCGCGCGTCTGATCCAGGCCGCCTTCTTCGTGTTCAGTAATCTGGTTGATGACGCCGAATACCGAGGTCTCGATGAACTCGATCAATCCCTCGTACATCTGCGCCTTGCTGGCAAAGTGGCGGTACAGCGCCGCTTCGGAGACGCCCAGGCGCGCGGCCAGGGCGGCAGTGGTGATTTTCTCGCCCTTGGGCTGCTCGAGCATCGCGGCCAGGGCCTGAAGGATTTGCAGCTTGCGCTGGCCGGGCTTCGTGCTTGCCATGGGATCCCTAGGAGTGGTTGATCGATTAACGCAGCCTCGACAGCCGCGCAGGAAGTTGCCGCACGGATTTTACTTTGACATTGACGTAACCGGGGCATTTCAATGTCCTCGGCAAAGGGGCGGTGCCAATCGGATCGGCCATACGCAGGTATTGCGTGACCCACACGGTGCGCAGGCCCAGCTGGCGCGCAGTGCGCAGATTGGCCAGCGTGTCTTCGACCAGGATGCAGCGCTGCGCTGCCACGCCATGCTTGCGCAAGAGGCGGCGCAGCATCAGCTTGGACGGCTTGGGTCGCAACTGGCGGTGCACGTGCATGTGCTCGATCGCCACATGGTGCGAGAAATGGTTGTGCAGCTTCAGGCGACGCACGATCTCGGTCGAGTACGAGTTGGGCGCATTGGTCAGCAGGATCTTGCGGCCCGGCAGGCGGCGCAAGAGGCGCCCCAGGCCACGCTCGAAGCGCAGCAGTTCTGCCAAGGGTCCGATATCGTGCGTCTCGCGCAGGAAGTCGGTCGGGCACACCTGGTGATGGCGCATCATGCCGAGCAGGGTGGCGCCGTAGCGCTTCCAGTACCCGATGCGCGCAGCATCGATCATCGCTTGCGTGGCTGTTTCGCCGTTCTGGCTCAGCACGCGTGCGATGTACGTGTTCATGTTGGCGCTGATCGCCGGGAAAATCGCGTGCGATGCGTCGTGCAGGGTGTTGTCGAGGTCAAATAACCAGACAGGTGCGCGGGGTAGGGGAGTGGCCACGGTGCGAGGCGTAGGTAAAGCAGAGGGGAGGTGAAGCGATGGTGCCCTTTACGTGGATTGAACACGTGGCCTCTCCCTTACCAAGGGAGTGCTCTACCACTGAGCTAAAAGGGCGGTACTGGTTTTTCTGTGGCGATTGTTTCCGCCACAAAAAATTTAATGAGACCGGATCATAGTGCCAAAAGCCTGCTCGGTCAAGACTTCGAGCAGCAACGAGTGTTCGATCCGGCCATCGATGATGTGCACGGTGTTCACGCCCGATTTGGCAGCATCGAGAGCCGATGAAATCTTGGGCAGCATGCCGCCCGAAATCGTGCCATCGGCGAACATCTCGTCGATCTCGCGTGCCGACAGGTCGGTGACCAGGTTGCCCGATTTATCCTGCACGCCGGCGATGTTGGTCATCATGATCAGCTTTTCAGCCTTCAGGATTTCAGCGATCTTGCCGGCGACGACGTCGGCATTGATGTTGTAGGCCTGGCCGTCCTGGCCAAAGCCGATCGGCGAAATGATCGGGATGAACGCATCGTCCTGCAGTGCCTTGACGACAGCCGGGTTGATGGCGTCGATCTCGCCGACGAAACCGATGTCGAGGAACTCGCCTGGCTTTTCCTTGTCAGGCATGGCCATGCGGCGCGCGCGGATCAGGCCGCCATCCTTGCCGGTCAGGCCCACGGCCTGGCCACCGTAGTGGTTGATCAGCATGACGATGTCTTGCTGGACTTCGCCGCCCAGCACCCACTCCACCACTTCCATGGTTTCTTCGTCGGTGATGCGCATGCCCTGCACGAACGTGCCTTGCTTGCCGATTTTTTTCAGCGCGTTGTCGATCTGCGGACCGCCGCCATGCACCACGACCGGATTCATGCCCACCAGCTTGAGCAGGATGACATCGCGTGCGAAGCCGTGTTTCAGGCGTTCGTCGGTCATCGCGTTGCCACCGTATTTGATGACGATGGTCTTGCCGTGAAAATTACGGATGTACGGAAGCGCTTCGGCCAGGATCTGCGCCTTGATCGCCGGGGAGACGCCCGCGAGGTCGTTTGGTTGGTCGTCGGTAGTCAGGCTGGTCACTTGAGCGTTCATGGAAAGTCCGAAATAATTGTCGCGAGATTTTACAGCCAAATGCCATAAAAACAGCGTAAACCTTGTGGGGAGTGGGCGGTGTTCTGTTGTATTTTATAGCAGCGCCCACCACTCTACTCCTGCCATGCCATTCCCGCCGTTCGCCATCCATCGTCAAGGCTGTTGAGACCATGATTTTTTGCACGCGCTGCGGCGCCCCGTTCAGCTGCGCCATGGCCGATGGCGACAGCGCGCCGTGCTGGTGCATGGCGTTGCCGCCGGCGGTGGCGGTGCCGCAGGAAGCGGTCGGCTGCTGGTGCCCGGCATGTCTGCGCGATCACATCGCCGCGCAGAGTCAACCGCCATCTGCCGCACCGCCCTGACAATTCAACGCTGGGTACGGAAGAAGCGCATCATTTCGCGGCTGGCATCCGGTCCCTTGCCATCGGTATAGCTGCCCTGCGCCTGGCCGCCGGACCACGCGTGGCCGGCGCCATGCACCAGCCAGTGCTCGGCCTGCACGGTGCCATCGGTGGCCGGATACAGCGTGCGTGTATAGGCATGGCCGTCCGGCACGTTGCCCGGTTCGGTCGTGCCCGGCTGCGGCAGGTGGCGTGCGCCTTGCGCCACCACTTCTTCGCCATTGGCCGGGTGCACTGTCGTATCGCGGTCGCCATGGAACACGATCACCGGCAGTGGCTGGTTCTCGAGCTGGCTGCGCCGGAAGTCGCCCTTCATCGCCGCCAGCGCCGACGACAGATCATTGGCCGACGCGAACGGCAAGCCGGAGTGCACGCCGACGGCGGCGTACAGGTCGGGATACAGCGTGCCCATGATGGTGGCCATCGCGCCGCCGGCGGACAGGCCGGCCACATACACCTGGCTCGCATCGACGCTGTAGGTGGCCATGATCGCCTGCGTCATGCCGGCGATGAGCGACGGTTCGCCTTCGTCGCGGCGCTGGTCGACGGCGTTGAACCAGTTCCAGCAGCGCGACGGGTTGGCGCTTTTGCTTTGCGCCGGGTACAGCACCAGGCAGCCAACCTCTTCGGCCAGCACGTTCATCCCGGTGCCGGCGGCGAAGTCGTCCGGGTCCTGCGTGCAGCCGTGCAGCATCACCACCAGCGGCGCGGGGCCGCCCGTGTAGCTGGCCGGGACGTAGAGCTTGTAGTCGCGCGTGCCGGCGTCGTTCGTGTGGCTGCCGGCGATGAAGGTGCCGGTCAGTGGCGCGCTGGCCGTTGCTGCGGGCGCGGCCGCAGGCGTGGTAGCCGAAGCAGCGGCCGGCGTGGATACGGGAGCGGGCTCTGTCACCGTCATCGTGAAGTCACGCATCTGTTGACGGGCGACCCGGTGCAACGCGTTGACGTTGCTCATCGCTTGCCGCACTGCTGCGCCTGGGGTCACCGGACCCGAGCGCCAGAGCGTTCGGGTAGCGCTGCGCATTTGCGCGAGCATGAGTCGGTTGAGTTTCATGGCATTCCTTTTATTGTGCACTGCACCAATTTCAGGCCATGAGCTTACACGAACCTTGCTGACGTTGCCGAACGGCCCGTATATATGCGGCTATCTTAGATACGGAACATTGATCTTCGTGATCACATCGCGCACGAACGCATGCTTAACCGCAGGTTTCCACGTACTCCACGGCCGGTTTGATGCCTGCGCGCATGCGCTGCAGCTTGCCCTTGCTTGCTTCGAAGATCAGCGCCTTGTCCTTGCCCTGGGCCAGCGTCAGGTACTGCCCGTTCTCGTCGTATTTGTGCGGCCCGACCTGCAGCGCCGGGCGCTGGCGCTGCGCATCCTTCACCGACATGTGCGCGGTGATACCGGCGCTGTTGCGCACGATCCGCTTGGCGTCCGCGCGCGTGATCACGCCGTTTTCGACCATGAAACGCACGGCAGGGTAGCGCTTGAAGGCCACCATCGAACAAGCCGGGTCGGCCGGGCGCGGCGTTGCGCGCTGGCCCAGCTGGCGCTCGACGGCATCGAGCTGCTGACCGAACCGGATCTTGCCGTAACCATCGGGAGACAGCGTCTGGCCAGAGGCGGCCGTGGACAGGCCCAACAAGCCAGCCAGGAAAACATGGTGCAATTTCATGGGTACCTCGTGCAATGTCGCGTTGCCCCAGTATAGTAAAAGACGGGCAACACGCGGCGCTGGGCTGCCAGCCGCGCGATAATGCCACTTTATTTTCCACCACTGCGAACGATGGCTCCCGAACTGCAAACCCCCGTACCGTCGCCCTGTATCAATATCTGTCAGATGGTCCCCGAGACGGGCCTGTGCCAGGGTTGCCTGCGCACCATCGATGAAATCGTCGCCTGGGGCACGGCCACGGACGATGCCAAACGCGCGATCTGGGCCGAGATCCGGCGTCGCGAGGGCGAGATCGACTGGCAGTAGCGATCGTTTAGAGGCAGGAATCTAGCACGGTCGTACTTTTTTCAGGGCTATAATCAGGCCCATCCTCCACCCACCACCGAGAGCTTCCATGACGATGCCCGCCGCGCTGCAAAACCTGTCCCTTCCTGTCATCACTTCGCCGATGTTCATTGCCAGCGGGCCCGCGCTGGTGGCAGCCCAGTGCAAGGCCGGCATCGTCGGCTCGTTCCCGGCATTGAATGCCCGGCCGGCTGAGATGCTCGACGTCTGGCTGACCGACCTGCAGCGCGAACTGGCCGACTACGCGGCAGCCAATCCAGGCAAGAAGGTCGGCCCGATCGCCGTCAACCAGATCGTCCACCAGTCGAACGACCGGCTGGCGCATGACGTCGAAGTCTGCGTCAAGCACCAGATACCGATCATCATTTCGTCGCTGCGCGCGCCGCCGCGCGAGATGATGGACGCCGTGCATTCGTACGGCGGCATCGTGCTGCACGATATCGTCTCGATCCGCCACGCCGAGAAAGCGCTGGAAGCGGGCGTCGATGGCCTGATCCTGGTGGCTGCTGGCGCTGGTGGCCATGCGGGTGCGCTGTCGCCGTTCGCGCTGGTCGGCGAAATCCGCAAGATGTTCAAGGGACCGATTGCGCTGTCCGGCTCGATTGCCACCGGCGACGCGATCCTGGCAGCACAGGCGATGGGCGCCGACTTTGCCTACATCGGTTCGCGCTGGCTGGCGACCAAGGAATCGAATGTCAGCGACGACTATCGCGATGCGATCGTCGAATCGACGGCAGCCGACGTCGTCTACACGAACCTGTTTACGGGCGTGCATGGCAACTACCTGAAAAAATCGATCGTCGCGGCCGGGCTGGACCCGGACAACCTGCCCGAATCGGACAAGAGCAAGATGAGCTTTGGCTCGGGCAGCGCCAAGGCCTGGCGCGACATCTGGGGCGCAGGGCAGGGCGTGGGCCTGATGGACGACGTGCCGACGGTGGCCGACATGGTCGCGCGCTTGACCGCCGAATACATGGCGGCGCGCGCGCGCCTGGCGCTTTAAAAAACGCTCAAGCTGCCGGCGCCTCGGGCTGTTTCAAATCCTCGGGGCGGATCGTCCACAGACCCGGCAGGTTACGCCAGTAGCCATACACGTCCATCCCGAAGCCGACGACGAACTTGTTCGGCAAGCTCAAGCCGATCAGGTCCGCCGTGATCGGCTTGGCGCGGCCCAGGTCCTTGTCGGCAAACACCACGACCATCACTTCGGCCGCGCCCATGTCCAGCAGGCGCTGCTTGACGTGGGCCAGCGTCTCGCCTTCGTCGAGGATGTCGTCGACCAGCAGGATCGTGCGGCCCGCCACGTTCTGGCGCGGGATCACTTTCCACACCAGTTCGCCGCCACGGTCATCGTCGCCGTAGCGGCTGACGTGGATGTAGTCGAAGTCGAGCGGGAAGGCCAGTTGCGGCAGCAGCGTGCCGGTGAACACGACCGCGCCGCCCATCACGCCCAGCACGAGCGGGAATTCGGTGGCGCCCGGCGCGGCAAAGCGCGCATTGAGCTGGTCGGCGACGCTGGTGACAGCGGCCTGGACTTCGGTCGGCGTGACGATCTGCGTGGCGTTCGCCAACAGCGCGCGGGCGCGCTCATGATGAAAATCGAGCATGGGTCTCTATGTCTGGTGGATGCCGCGCCATTATGCGTGATCCCCGGGCTGGAGGGTGTTCCGGTTGCGGTGCTCCGCGTATGTCGGCGGCGCCAAATGGGGCGTATCATACGCAGCTTGGAAAACAAATCGACGCCTCCGCCCATGTCCGACGCCACCGAACAAGCCCGCTCTTCTCCCGACGCTTCCCTCGATTCCCAGACCCTCCGCGCCGACCGCCTCTCGCAACTGCGCGCAGCCATGGCGCGCCACGGCATCGACGCCGTCATCGTGCCGTCGAGCGACCCGCACCTGTCGGAATACCTGCCCGGTCACTGGAAGGGCCGCGAATGGCTGTCCGGTTTCACGGGCTCGGTCGGCACCTTCATCGCCACCGCCAATTTCGCCGGCGTCTGGACCGATGGCCGCTACTTCACGCAGGCCGACACCGAACTGGCCGGCACCGGGATTGCGCTGATGAAGATCCCGGGCGCGGCCAGCCAGCTGCACGTCGACTGGCTCGCCGCCAACCTGGCCGCCGGCCAGACCGCCGCCGTCGATGCGCGCGTGCTGGGCCTGGCCGGCGCGCGCCTGCTGGCCGACGCGCTGCAGGCCAAAGGCGTCGTGCTGCGCACCGATCTCGACCTGCTGGACGATGTCTGGCAAGAGCGCCCGGCGCTGCCGGCCGACGCCGTATTCGAGCACCTGCCACCGTTTGCCACCGCCACCCGCGCCGACAAGCTGCAGGCCACGCGCGCCGCGATGGAAGCGCATGGCGCCGGTTTCCACTTCGTCTCGACGCTCGACGACATCGCCTACCTGTTCAACCTGCGCGGCGCCGACGTCAGCTTCAATCCCGTGTTCCTGGCCCATGCGCTGATCGGCCGTGGCGACGCCACGCTGTTCGTTGGCGACGGCAAGGTGCCGGCTGAGGTGCGTGCGCGCCTGGAAGCGGACGACGTGCACCTGGCGCCGTACGAGAACGCCGTGCATGCGCTCGAAGCGCTGCCGGAAGGCGCGACGCTGCTGCTCGATCCGCGCCGCGTCACGGCGGGCATGCGCGCAAGTGTGGCCAGCGGCGTGAACGTGGTCGAGGCGATCAACCCGACCACGTTTGCCAAGTCGCGCAAGCTCGATAGCGAGGCCGTCAACGTGCGCGCCACGATGGAGCAGGATGGCGCGGCGCTGTGCGAATTCTTCGCCGCGCTCGAGCCGCTGCTGGCGGACGCAAACCGTAGTGCAATCAACGAAGTCGACATCGACACGCGCATCACCGCTGCCCGCGCGCGCCGCCCGAACTTCGTCAGCGCGAGTTTCTCGACCATCGCGGGCTTCAACAGCAATGGCGCGATCATGCATTACCGCGCTGAAGCCGCCACCTGCGCCACGATTGAAGGTGACGGCCTGCTGCTGATCGACTCGGGTGGCCAGTACCTGGGCGGTACCACCGACATCACGCGCGTGATCCCGGTCGGCACCCCGAGCGCCGACCAACTGCGCGACTACACGCTGGTGCTGAAAGGCCTGATCGCGCTGTCGAGCGCCCACTTCCCGCGCGGCACCCGCGCACCGCTGCTCGACGCGATCGCACGCGCCCCGATCTGGGCCGCCGGCATCGACTACGGCCACGGCACCGGCCACGGCGTCGGCTACTTCCTGAACGTGCACGAAGGCCCGCAGACGATGTCGCCGGCCGTGCCGCCGGACCCACACACCGCGATGGAGCCGGGCATGATCACGTCGATCGAGCCGGGCATTTATCGCCCGGGGCGCTGGGGCATCCGCATCGAAAACCTGGTGCTCAATGTCGCCGCGAACAAGACCGAATTCGGCGAATACCTGGCCTTCGAGACGCTCACCCTGTGCCCGATCGACACCCGCTGCCTCGATCGTTCGCTGCTGCGGCCCGATGAAATCGTCTGGCTCAACGACTACCACGCCACCGTGCGTGCGCGCCTGACGCCGCACGTCGAAGGCGCCGCGTTCGAGTGGCTCATGCTGCGCACGGAGGCAATCTGACATGGCAAGTTCCCGTTCCACACGCGCCAGCAGCGCGGTCGACCGTCTCAAGCAGCGCACCGGCAATCCGCTGTATTCGATGGCGCGCACCGGCGATGGCCACTTCTACTTGTCCGAAGCGCCCGGCAGCCCGCCGCTGTGCGCACCGATGGAACTCGACGACTTCGTCACCTTCGTCAAGGGCCTGGGGCCGCAGGAGCAGCCGCGCATGAGCAAGAACGACATCGCGTTCGAAAAGCAGCTGGTGCGCAAGAAGCCGGCGGCCTGAGCGGCGTACCGGCCTGCTTCACCATCCCAATATCAACGGAATTCATCCATGGACGCACAAGAAGTTCTCGATTTCTGGTTTCTGCCAGCTTCCCATCCTGACCATGGCAAGGCGCGCCCCGAGTGGTACCGCAAGGACCCCGCGTTCGACGCCGTCATTCGCGAACGCTTCGGCGCCACGATCACGCACGCGATTGCAGGCGGCCTGCGCGAGTGGGACGAACAGGGCGCGCGCGGCGTGCTGGCGCGCATCCTGGTGCTCGACCAGTTCACGCGCAACGTCTACCGCGGCGCGCCGGAATCGTTCGCCGGCGATGTGCTGGCACTGAGCGCCGCCCGCCAGATGGTCGACGCCGGCGAGCACATGGCGTTGGCACCGCTCGAGCGTCAGTTCGTCTACATGCCGTTCGAGCATGCCGAAGACGCCGGCATGCAGCAGCTCGCAGTCGACCAGTTCACCGCGCTGGCTGCTGACCACGAGGGCTTCGACGAAGTGCTCGACTACGCGCACCGCCACCGCGGCGTGATCGCGCGCTTCGGCCGCTTCCCGCACCGTAATCCGATTCTGGGCCGCGCCTCGACACCCGAAGAACTCGACTACCTGAGCCAGCCTGGCGCCGGCTTCTGAAATGACCCCGACGCTGAATCTGGTCGGCGCGGGCCATGTCGGCCGCGTGTTGGGGCGCCTGTTCGCCGCCAGCGGCGCGTTCGCACTGCAGGATGTGCTGACCCGTTCACCCGCCAGCGCGCAGGCCGCAGTGGCGTTCATCGGCGCTGGCCATGCCTGCGCCGATGGTGCGCAGCTGCGCCCTGCGCAAGCCTGGCTGCTGGCGGTGAGCGACGACCAGATCGAGCCGGTCGCCGCGCAACTGGCGCAGACGCACGACCTGACTGGCGCCGTGGTGTTCCATTGCAGCGGCGCGAAAGCGTCGGCTGCGCTGCAGGCGGCGCGTGGGGGCGGCGCGCTGGTGGCCAGCGTGCATCCGATCCGCAGCTTTGCCGATCCGCAGCAGGTGGCGCGCGAATTTGCCGGCACTTTCTGCGGCGTCGAGGGTGATGCGGCGGCGCTGGCGCTGCTGGGCCCCGCATTCGAGGCCATCGGCGCGCGCCTCGTGCCGATCGATGGCGCGGCCAAGACGGTTTATCACGCTGCCGCCGTGTTCGCGTCGAACTACCTGACCACGGTGCTCGACGCAGCGCTGCGCGCATACCAGGCCGCCGGGATTCCCGAAGCGGTGGCGCGCGAACTGGCGCAACCGCTGGCCACCGAGACGCTGGCCAATGTATTTCGCCTCGGCCCGGCCGCAGCGCTCAGCGGCCCCGTCGCGCGCGGCGACCTGGCCACCGTGGCGCGGCAAGAACAGGCCTTGCTGGACTGGGACGCCGCAACGGGCCGCCTGTACGGCGCGCTGGTCCCGCCCACGATCGACCTGGCGCGGCGCAAGCACGGCGCCACCTGATCACCACCACGATTCACCGCGCTCATCGCAAAGGAACACCATGATCTTCACCGCCTGGACCACCCTGGCCGTTCTTGCCGTCTATTTCTGGACTTGGGGCAATGCTGCGCGTGCGCGCATCCAGTTCAAGGTGCCGGCGCCGTCGATGGATGGTCCCGAGGGCTTTTTGCGCGCCCATCGAGTCCAGATGAATACGCTGGAATTGCTGCCACTGGTCCTCGTGCCTCTGTGGCTGTGCGCCATTCACTTGGGTGACACCTGGGCTGCTGCCGGGGGTTTGCTGTGGTGCGTGGGCCGAATTCTGTATGCGCTGGGTTACTACCGCGATCCGGCCAAGCGCGAAATCGGCTTCATCGTGAGCATGCTGGCCAGCGCCGCGTTGATTGGCGCCACAGTTTTTGGCCTGGTCATGCGATAAATCGGACAAAGCGAAAACTTCGGTCGACAAAGTTCCCATATGGAAATATGCTGACAGGCTGATTAACTGAAAAGCGATCCACGAACTATCTCGCGGGTCACTAGCACGCCAGGAGCACCGTGATGCTGTTTTTGAAAAGTACGACCGCCACCAAGGCGCCTGGGATTTACGAAGTCGACGTCGCGGCCAAGCCGCCCGGCAAGACCTTCGGTGTGTTCCTGGCCACCGACCCGGACAATCCGCCGCACACCGTACTCGCCGGCCTGGCCGAGCTGGGTTTCCAGAGTGTCCACCAGCAAAACTATGTCCACCGTGACAAGGGCAAAGTGCTGGAGCTGCACTTCCAGAAAGATGGCACCGACCTGTTCAAGGGCTGGAAAGCGGAAGAGTGCACGACCAATCTGGCAGCGCTCGACGCCCTCTTCGGCAATGTCGGCATCAAGATCGAACCACGCGTCATGAGCCTGGCGGAAGCTTACGCATAAGCCGTGCGAGAATGGGCGCCGTGGTGGCCTTCACCATGTTTGGCGTGATGATTCTCGATGGATTTATTTGCACCGCAAGCGGGCCTGCTCCCGCTGCCGCTCAACGATGGTGAACTGGGCTGGATGGCCCAGTTGCCGTTGCCGTGGTCGAATGCCGACGTCTTCGCGCGCCTGCTGGCCGAGACCGATTGGCGCGAAGAGACCGTGGTGGTCTATGGCAAGCGGCATTTGCAACCACGGCTCAGTGCCTGGTATGGCGAGAAAGCCTATGCCTATTCCGGCCTGCGCCTGCAGCCCACACCGTTCACTCCGCTACTTGTGACCCTGCGTGATGCTGTCGAGGCCGCGACCGGGCATGCATTCAACAGCGTTCTGCTGAACTGCTATCGTAACGAGCGCGACAGCATGGGCATGCACAGTGACGACGAACCTGCACTGGGACCACGACCTGCGATCGCGTCGCTCAGTTTTGGCGAAGCGCGCACCTTCATCCTGCAACACAAACACACCAGACAGACAGTACGCGTGCCCTTGACCGATGGCAGTCTGTTGCTGATGGCAGGCGATACCCAACAAAATTGGTTGCATGGGATCAACAAAATGACAAAATCGTTACAAGCTAGAATTAATCTAACTTTCAGGAAAATCGTCTAAGTTCTCAGTAATATCGCTTATAGGGTGGCAAATATTACTTACTAGTGGGTCATTTAGTTACACTTTCTTACAGTTCTTACGGAATCGCGACGGACTTGATCTTTCGACAGTGTTATCTTGAACCCTATCGCGATTCATTGTGAATCACGAACTAGATGAACAAAAAGAGGAATTAGAGATGAAAAAGCTGATCGTCGCCCTGCTCGCCACCACCGCCGCTGTGTCGGCTGTCCAGGCCCAAGAATTCACCCCGCGCGCCTACGTCGGCGCCGGTGCAGTCGCTACCGACTATGAGTCCCGCGTACCTGGCGCAACCACCGCCAACATCGATACCATCAAGGCATCGGCCAAGCTGTTCGGTGGCTACGAGTTCACCCCGAACTGGGCAGTTGAAGTCGGCCACACCGACTTCCGCAGCGCCGACATCTATTACACCCTGGGCCCAGTCAACTCCAGCGGTGTGGTCGATGGTCGTTCGAGCTACGTCGCAGCAAAGTTCAGCTCGCCGCTGACCGAAAAAATGGTCGGTTACGCGAAACTGGGCGTGTCGCATGATGTGAACGAACTGTCGGCAATCAACTCGGCGCTGAGCCGTCGTGAGAGCGACAACAACGCCTACGGCGCCCTGGGTGTTCAGTACAACATCAACCAGGACGTGGCTGTGATCGCTGAATACGAACGTTTCGGCGGCACCCGTGACTTCGGCGTGCGTCCAAACGCACTGACCATCGGCGCGAAATACTCGTTCTAAGCAGAACGTAGTTTGAAAAAAGGCCCTTCGGGGCCTTTTTTTATGAGCGAGTTCAACCCGCCTCGTGTTCGCCAATAAAAAAAAGCCCGCCGATTGGCGGGCTTTTTGCGTTCGTAGCGTATGCGCTGCGATCAGGTCGTGAGTGGCTTGTAACGGATCCGCTTCGGCTTGGCGCCTTCTTCACCCAGACGCTTCTTCTTGTCGGCTTCGTATTCCTGATAGTTACCGTCAAAGAAGGTCACCTGCGAATCGCCCTCGAAGGCCAGGATGTGGGTCGCGATACGATCCAGGAACCAGCGATCGTGGGAAATGACCATCACGCTGCCGGCGAACTCGAGCAGGGCGTCTTCCAGCGCGCGCAGGGTTTCGACGTCCAGATCGTTTGACGGTTCATCGAGCAGCAACACGTTGCCGCCTTGCAGCAGCGTCTTGGCCAGGTGCAGGCGACCGCGCTCACCACCGGACAGGTTGCCGACGATCTTTTGCTGATCCGAGCCCTTGAAGTTGAAGCGGCCCAGATAAGCGCGCGACGGCATTTCGAAACGGCCGACGCTGAGCATGTCGGCGCCGCCCGAGACGTCCTCGAATACGCTCTTGGCATTGGCCAGTTCATCGCGGTGCTGGTCGACGATGGAGACGCGCGCGGTCTGGCCGATCTTGACCTCGCCGCTGTCCGGCTGCTCTTTGCCGGTGATCATCTTGAACAGCGTCGACTTACCGGCGCCGTTCGGGCCGATGATGCCGACGATCGCGCCTGGCGGTACGGTGAACGACAGGTTGTCGATCAAGAGGCGGTCGCCGAAGGCTTTCGAGACGTTCTTGAATTCGATGACTTCATTGCCCAGGCGTTCGGCCACGGGAATGAAGATCTCCTGCGTCTCGTTGCGCTGCTGGTATTCGTACTCGGACAGTTCGTTGAAGCGCGCGAGGCGGGCTTTCGACTTGGCCTGGCGTGCCTTCGGATTCTGGCGCGACCATTCGAGTTCTTTCGCCAGGGCTTTCTGACGGGCCGATTCGGTCGATTCTTCCTGCTTCAGGCGCGCCTGCTTCTGGTCCAGCCACGACGAGTAATTGCCCTTCCATGGAATGCCGCTACCGCGGTCCAGTTCCAGGATCCATTCGGCGGCATTGTCGAGGAAGTAGCGATCGTGGGTGATACCGACCACGGTGCCCGGGAAGCGCAGCAGGAATTGCTCGAGCCACTCGACCGATTCCGCATCCAGGTGGTTGGTCGGTTCGTCGAGCAGCAGCATGTCGGGCTTCGAGAGCAGCAGCTTGCACAGCGCCACGCGGCGCTTTTCACCACCCGACAGCACGGCGATCTTGGCATCCCACGGCGGCAGGCGCAGCGCGTCGGCGGCCATTTCCAGTTGCAGGTTCAGGTTGCCGCCATCGGACGACGAGATGATCGCTTCCAGGCGTTCCTGCTCCTTGGCCAGCGCGTCGAAATCGGCGTCTTCTTCGGCATAGGCCGCGTACACCGCTTCGAGCTTGGCTTGCGCTTCGAACGCTTCGCCCAGGCCCGATTCCACCTCCTGGCGCACGGTTTTTTCAGGGTCGAGCTGTGGTTCCTGCGGCAGGTAGCCGATGTTCAGGCCCGGCATCGGACGGGCTTCGCCCTGGATGTCGGTGTCGATGCCGGCCATGATTTTCAGCAGGGTCGATTTGCCCGAGCCGTTCAGGCCCAGCACGCCGATTTTGGCGCCCGGGAAGAAGGACAGGGAAATGTCCTTCAGAATCTGGCGTTTCGGTGGGACGATTTTGCCCACGCGGTTCATGGTATAGACGTAATTGGCCATGCTTGTACTCTGGTGTTGTTCGAGGTGCACAGGATACGACAGAACCCGCAGCCGACACAGTCTTTCTTGGCGAATCTGCCCCCTCAGGCCTTGGCGGCAACGGGCTGCCGGCGCAGCAATCCTTCCCCGGCGAACAGCGCCAGCGCGCTCCAGATCAGCACGAAGCCAACCAGGCGATCGGCACTGAATGCCTCCTTGAACAGCCACACACCGAGCAAAAATTGCAGCGTCGGCGACAGGTATTGCAACAGGCCCAGGATTGACAGCGGGATCTTGCGCGCGCCGGTGGCAAACAGCAGCAGCGGAATGGCCGTGAGCGGGCCGGCCATGATCAACAGCCAGCGCGTGCTGTCCGACGCCGTGTTGATGAACACGTTCTGGCCCTGTACGGTCAGCCAGATCACGTAACCGGCCGCCAGCGGAAACAGCACGATGGTCTCGAACGACAATCCCTCGAGCGGACCGAGCGCGGCCGTCTTGCGCAACAAGCCATAGCCGCCGAACGACAGCGCCAGGAACAGCGCGATCCACGGCACCGTGCCGGCCTGCCAGGTCAGCCAGCCTACGCCCAGCGCCGCCATGCCGATGGCAGCCCATTGCAGTGGACGCATCCGTTCCTTCAGGATCAGGTAACCCAGCACGATGTTGACCAGGGGATTGATGAAGTAGCCAAGGCTCGCCTCGATCACATGGTGGTTCATCACTGACCAGATATACACAAGCCAATTGGCGCTAAGCAGCAGGGCCGACAGCACGAAACTGAAGAACACGCGCGGCTGGCGCACGATCTGCAGCCACTTCCAGTCGCGCCGCAGCAACAGCAGGATCAGCAGGAAAGCCAGCGACCACAGCATGCGGTGCGCCAGGATCTGCAACGGTGGCACCTCGCCCAGGGCGTGGAAATAAATGGGGAACA
The DNA here is from genome assembly GCA_014841835.1 of Oxalobacteraceae sp. CFBP 13730. GTDB lineage: Bacteria > Pseudomonadota > Gammaproteobacteria > Burkholderiales > Burkholderiaceae_D > Telluria. Next base: position 349,277 of record JACYUQ010000004.1, read on the forward strand.
GGCCCCAGCAGAAGAAGGCCAGGGCCGCGTAAATAATGCCGGAACGCATGGGGAGGGGAGGCGAGGTTGCGGGGCCGACATTATCACTGAATAAGTAGCACGCTGCTGGCGCGCCCGCAGTTTTACACAGGTGTATGATGCACAACCGAATCTTCTTGCAATTCGAACCACTTCATTTCATGGTGCGCCGCACCACTACAACAGCGATGGTGACTCTTGACCTCAGATAACAAGAAAAGCAGCCTGGCGGCCCTTACCCTGGCAGCGGTCGGGATCGTTTATGGCGATATTGGCACGAGCCCCCTGTACACGCTGCGCGCGGTGTTCGACGAAGACCACGGCCTGCCGCTCAACACACCGAATATCCTCGGCATCATCTCGCTGATTTTCTGGGCCCTGACGCTGATTGTCTCGCTCAAGTACGTGATCCTGGTGCTGCGCGCGCACAACCGCGGCGAGGGCGGCATCATGGCCCTGATGGCGCTGGCCACCAGTTCGATACCGCGTACGTCCAAATGGAGCTTCCCGCTGCTGGCCATCGGCGTCATCGGCGCCACGATGTTCTATGGCGACAGCGTGATCACGCCGGCGATCTCGGTGCTGGGTGCCATCGAGGGCATTGAGGTCGCCGCGCCCGGCATGTCGCAATACGTCGTGCCGCTGGCGGTGGTAGTGCTGGTGGCGCTGTACAGTGTGCAGCGCCATGGCACGGCCGGCATCGGCCGCTTCTTCGGGCCCGTGATGGCGGTCTGGTTCCTGGTGCTGGCCGCGATGGGCATCGTCAATATCATCGAAGCACCGGTGATCCTGAATGCGCTCAATCCGTGGCATGCACTGCGCTTCATGCTGGAAAATAAAATGCTGGCATTTATCGCGCTGGGCGCGGTGGTGCTGGCCATCACCGGCGCCGAGGCGCTGTACGCCGACATGGGCCACTTCGGCGCCAAGCCGATCCGCTGGGCCTGGTTCCTGATCGCGTATCCGGCGCTGACCCTGAATTACCTCGGCCAGGGCGGCCTGTTGATCATGCAGCCGGCTGCAGTGGAAAACCCGTTCTATTACCAGCTCGGCGCGTGGAGCGTGATCCCGCTGGTGATCCTGTCGACGATGGCCGCCGTGATCGCTTCGCAGGCAACGATCTCGGGCACCTATTCGATGACCAAGCAAGCTATTGCGCTGGGCCTGCTGCCGCGCATGCGCATCATGCACACGTCGGAAAGCGAGATCGGCCAGATCTATATCCCGGCCGTCAACTGGCTGCAACTGGTGGTGGTGCTGATGGCCGTGATCGGCTTCGGCTCATCCGACGAACTGGCCGGCGCCTACGGCATTGCGGTGACTGCAACGATGATGGCCACGACGATCCTGACGTTCTTCGTCACGCGCTACCGCTGGCACTTGCCGCTGTGGATGTGCTTGATAGCGACCGGCTTCTTCCTGACGATCGACATCATGCTGTTTGCCGCCACCACGACCAAGCTGTTCCATGGCGGCTGGTTCCCGCTGCTGATGGGCGGCGTGCTGCTGACCCTGATGCTGACCTGGAAACGCGGCCGCGAGCTGGTGTTTACGAACCTGCAAAAGCATGCGATTCCGCTGGAAGCGTTCATGGAGTCGCTGTTCGTGGCGCCGCCGACGCGCGTGCCCGGCACCGCCATCTTCCTGCGCGGCGAGAGCGATGGCGTGCCGCACGCGATGCTGCACAACCTCTCGCACAACAAGGTGCTGCACGAGCGCGTCGTTTTCCTCACCGTGCACATGCGCGAAGAGCCGTGGGTGCCAAGGGAAGAACAGATCGACATCGTCGACCTGGGCCACAACTGCTACCAGCTCAACATCCATTACGGCTTCAAGGATGAAGCCGATATTCCGGACGTCATGCAGCGCAGCGCCGCACTGGGCCTGGAATTCGAAATGATGGAAACGTCGTTCTTCATCGCGCGCCAGACCGTGATCTCGGCGCCGGGCGGTGGCATGGCGCCATGGCGCGAGCACCTGTACGTGGCGATGTCGCGCAACGCCCGCAGCGCGGCCGACTATTACCAGATCCGCACCAACCGCGTGATCGAGCTGGGCACGCAAATTGAAATTTGAGGCTCTGGAATTTGCTTGACTACAATTCTTAGACAAAGTCCGGACAGTTTCATGTGACTGATTCGATAAGGTACGATCTTTCGTCGTACCTGTTTCGTTGTTCTTTTTTCAGTCAAGGATGTCCCATGATGAAGTTCCCCCTGATCGCCGCCTTTGCCGCCATGCTCGCCCTGAGCGCCTGTGGCGGTGGCAGCGATGATTCGCCTTCCCAGCCGACCGTGAGCAGCCCTGCGGCGTTGACCAAGACCGACAGCGTCGTCGGCACCGGCGCCGAAGCCGTCGCCGGCAAGCGCGTCACCGTTGCCTATACGCTGTGGCTGTATAGCGCCACGGCGAGCGACTTCAAGGGCACCCGTCAGGAAGCCAGTGAATTTGCCTACACCGTGGGCAGCGGCGATACGATCACCGGCTTCGACCAGGGCGTGACCGGCATGAAGGTGGGCGGCAAGCGCACGCTCCTGATTCCATCGGCGCTGGCCTATGGCGCTACCGGTCGCGGACCGATTCCGTCGAATGCGGGTCTGGTGTTTGAAGTGACGCTGAACAAGGTCGAGTAAGCCGGTAAGGCGCTACCCGGCAATGGCCAGAGCTGCATGCTCTGGCTTTTTTTTCGCCGCAATTTGCCTGGTTTGTCGACCGGCCGTGCCTGAGTCGTCGCCGGTGTGGCGTCCACGCCAGAGGCGGTGCGCACGGCTGATCCGGCGCACGTGGCGGCGTTTGCCCATCGGCGATGCTCGGGACTTTGTTGTCGCGAGCCTGCCATGCCGCCTTTCCTGCCGATCCTCGGGGCCTTACCGTTCCTTGTTCTGTCCTCATCTGGCGCCGCCATGTCCGCACCGGCCCTGGTGGCGCCTGCCTGCGTCGTTGCCACCACCAGGCCCATGTCGAACCATGAACCACCCGCCTGGCTGCTGCTGGCCGGCGCCGTCATCCTGCTCGGCGCCGGCCGTCTGGCGGCATCCTGAGCGGCGCGCGGCGCTCAGCGCAGCATGTCGATGTGCATGATGCCGTCTTCGTCGTACGGCGCCGATACCGTCTCGAAGCCGAAGCTCGCATAGAAGCGCTCCAGGTATTGCTGGGCGCCGATGCGGATGCGGTGGCCCGGGTGCAGTGCGGCGGCTCGGGCGATGCCCTGCTCGAGCAGCGCGCGGCCGGCGCCGCTGCCACGCGCGGCCGGCGTGGTGACGACGCGGCCAAGTGACATCTCGTCGTACTTCGCGCCCGGCGCCAGCACGCGCAGGTAGGCGGCCAGCTGGCGCTTGCCGTCCACGTCGCGCCAGCCGAGCAGGTGGTGCGCGTCGAGGTCATAGCCGTCGATGTCCGGGTACAGGCACGTCTGCTCCAGAATGAAGACGTTCTGGCGCGCGGCCAGCACGTCATACAGGTCGAACGGGGTCAGGTCGGCAAAGCGGGAAAAGTGCCAGTCGATGGTGCTGGGGGAAGTCATGGGCAGATACGGGTCAATGAAAAAATGGGGCAAAAGCGCGCTATTCGGCCGCGGTCTCGAAGCCTTCGAGCACGTTCACGGTATGGATGCCCAGCTCCGGGCTCATGGCGCCGCCTTCGAAAATGAACACGGTCGGTAAACCCAGATGCGCGATGCGCTCGCCGATACGCAGAAAATCGCCACCCTGCAGGTGGAAGCGCGGGTCGTTGCCATGGGCGAAGGTGTCGACGCCCAGCGAGACCACGAGCGCCTGCGGGCGCGTCATCGCGATCTTCACGCACGCGGTTTCCAGCGCCGCAAACCAGGTGGCGCTGCTGCTGCCCGGTGCGAGTGGCAGGTTCATCGTGTAGCCGACGCCTGCGCCGCTGCCGGTTTCGTCGGCATGGCCCAGGTAGAACGGGAACTCGACACGCGGATCGGCGTGGATCGAGATGAACAGCACGTCGCTGCGGCCATAGAAGATGCTCTGGGTGCCGTTGCCATGGTGGTAGTCGAGGTCGAGGATGGCGACGCGGTCGCGCCCGTCGTCGAGCAGGTGCTGGGCTGCCAGCGCCGCGTTGTTCAGAAAGCACGAACCGCCGAAGAAATCGCTGCCCGCATGGTGGCCGGGCGGGCGTGTCAGCGCAAAGGTGCCGCGCTCACCACGCTGCAATGCGTGGGCGGCATTGACGGCGCAGTCGGCGCCGCTCTTGGCCGCGACCCAGGTACCACCGGTGAGCGGCGTGCCGCAATCCATCGAGTACAGGCCAAGGCGGGCGCAGAAGTTGTCGGGTTCGATGTCGCTGCGCAGTGTGCGCACCGGCCACACGGCCGGAAACGCATCCTTGCCGGCGTTGGCCGGATCGAGTGCGAGCCACTCGCTCCAGGCCGTGCGCAGAAAGTGCAGATAGCGCGGGCTGTGGACACGCTCGAGCGTCATCAGGGGCACGCCGTGCGGCGTGACGATGGCGCCCAGACCACGCCGCTCGCATTCCGCCAGCACCATCGCCACCCGCTCCGGTTTTTCCGAACACGGCACCAGCTCGCCGCGATGAATCTCGACGCGGCCGTCATGCTGGGCATGGTGTTCGTTATAAAACGTGAGCAAGTGGTCCTCGTGCGTTCAGGCAGGTGAGGCAGCCGCTGCAGCCTCAGTTATCGCAGCACAGTGTACTGCTGTTGTACGCTGCAACGAAGGCGTCGAAGCTGCCGGTATCGGTTTGCTCGATGATCAATTGGTCGGCGATCGAAACCGCAGCCATCTCGTCGAACAGCGCTTCTTCGGCGGGCATCAACGGGCTGTCGCGGAACGCCGCCGCATGCAGCGTGCTCTGCTGCAGGCCGAATGCTGCGGCCGAGCCCAGGGCGCGGATTTCGTCCAGCACGCGCGCCGATGGCGTCAGTGCAGGATCCTCGATCTTGGCTTTCTGGCGGCCCAGCGAGGCAGCGTGCACGTCGCCTTCGTTGTGGCCGTCGTCGAGCAACGCGGCCACGGGCCGGATGCGTTCGATCAGCTCGAGCGCCCAGGTTGCAAGCGGCACTTCGAGGCCGTCGCGCGTGAGCGTAAGGCCGGGCCGGCGGCCTTCCTTGACCGTGCGCGCGAAATTACGTGCGTGCATGGCGCTGTCATGCTCGCTGATCAAAGGGCTTTCCTCGAGGGCGCAGAACAGCAGGAACGCGTCCAGGAAGCGGCCCGTCTCCAGCGAGATGCCCACCGGCTCGTACGGATCGACGTCCATGCAGCGCACTTCGATGTACTGCACGCCGCGGTTGCACAGGGCCTGTACCGGACGCTCGCCGGTGCGGATCACGCGCTTCGGGCGAATGGTCGAGTAGTACTCGTTCTCGATCTGCAGCACATTGGTCGACAGCTGGATCCACTCGCCGTCTTTCTTGGTGCCCAGTTCCTGGTACGGCGGATACGGGCGATTGACTGCGTCCATCAGACTGGTGACGTAGCTTTCCAGGCTGTTCTCGTGCGGGCGCAGGCCCGACTGCGCATCGTTTTGGTAACCGAGGTCGCTCATGCGCAGGCTGGTCGCGTACGGCAGGTACAGCGTGTCATCGGACAGTGTCTCGAGCGCGTGCGGACGGCCACGCAGGAAGCTCGTGGTCAGCGCCGGCGTGGCGCCGAACAGATACATCAGCAGCCACGAATAGCGGCGGAAGTTGCGCACCATCGCGATATAGCTCTCGGACTGGAAATCGCGCAGCGCGTGACGGCGTTCTTCGACGATGCCTTCATCGTGGGCAAACACCTGCCACAGCTTTTCCGGCAGCGAGTAGTTGTAGTGAATGCCCGCGATGCACTGCATCGCCTTGCCATAGCGCAGCGCCAGGCCGCGCCGGTACACGTGCTTGAGCTGGCCGATATTCGAGGTGCCGTAGTAGGCGATCTCGATGTCTTCTTCGGGTGGCAGTTCGCCCGGCATCGACACGCCCCACAGCATTTCGTCGCCCAGTTTGGTGTAGGCCTGGCGGTGGATCGCATCGAGGCGGTGCAGCGCCAGCGAGATATCGTGCTCGACCGGGGTGATGAATTCCATCAGCGCTTCGGCGTAGTCGGTGGTGATGCTGGGGTGCGTCAGTGCCGAACCGAGGGCAGGGGGATGCGGGGTGCGCGCGAGCTGGCCGGCAGCGTCCACGCGCAGCGTTTCGCGCTCGATGCCGCGCAGGCCCTGGCCCAGCAAGGCGCGGTGTTCGTCGTCGCCCAGAAGGGCCAGACGGCGGTTGAATTGGTTCGACACGGTGTTTCCTTTCTTATACTGCCTGTTTCGGCTGGTGCAGAGATTAACCGAAAATCGGACTCCACGTTCGGCCGCTCATCATTCGCGCCAGGGCGGCGCCCGGTACGACGGAACAGCGGGCGGCGGCGCGGGTCTGGGAGGCGGTGCGAAATCAGGCGCCGGGCCCGGTTCGAGCCCGGGCGGGACTTCGCCATCGAACGTGAAGTCGAATTCGAACACCGGTTCAAGCACCGGGACAACCGATTCGAATTCGGCATTGAACGTGTCGTCTCGCGGCGCTTCCAGCATCGGCGCCGAGATTGGCGTGTCCGGGGCCGCGATCCAGCGCTCGATCTGGCGTTCCAGTTCGCTCAGGGGCAGTGCGCCGTTGCCCAGCACCGCATCATGAAAACGCCGCGCGTCGAACCTGGCGCTCAGCGCCGCGCGTGCCTTGTTGCGCAGCGCCAGGATGCGCAGCTGGCCGATCTTGTAGCTCAGCGCCTGCGCCGGGCGCGCGATGTAGCGATCGACCTCGGCCTCGTTGTCTGCCGGTGGATTGGCCGTGTTCGCGGTCAGGTAATCGATCGCCTGCTGGCGCGACCAGCCCAGCGTGTGGATGCCGGTGTCGACCACCAGCCGCGCGGCGCGGAACATCTCTTCGTTCAGATGGCCGAACAGCGAGAACGGGTCCTTGAACAAGCCGAGCTCCGGGCCCAGGCCCTCAGCGTAGGTGGCCCAGCCTTCGCCGAACGCGTCGTACCAGCCGTAACGGCGAAACGCCGGCAGCGCCAGTTCCTGCGCGCGCGCCACCTGCAGATGGTGGCCTGGCACCGCTTCGTGCAGGGCGATGGTGTCGACCTGCCACATCGGCCGTGCGTCCAGCCGCCCGTTGTCGACCACCAGCGCGGCGCTGCGCTGCGCGCTGCCGGCTTCGTAATAGGCGGCCGGCTGGCCGCTGCTGTTTGCGCCCATCGGCTTGACGACGATGCCTGCCGCCGGCACGTTGGTGACCACGCGGCCCAGGCGCGCCTGGGCCAGCGCCAGCGTGCGCCGGTAGCGGTCGAGCAGGGCGTTCGGATCGGTGAAATACAGGCGCCGGTCGCTCCGCGCGAACACGATGAATTCGGCAAAGCCGCCGCGAAAACCGGTGCGCGGGATCACGGCCTCGATCGCGGCGCGCAGGCGCGCGACTTCCTGCACACCCAGCGCATGCACCTGGGCCGGCGTGAGCGCCGTGCTGGTGCTGGTGCGTACCAGCTGGGCGTACCAGTCGGCGCCGACCGCTTGCTGGCTCGCGCCGATCGTCGTGCGCGCGCCCGGCAGATAATCGTCGCGCAGGAATGTTTCGAGCGTGCGCAGGCTGGGCGCGACGGTATTGGCCAGCGCGGCGGCGCCGGCGGCGCGCAATGCGTCGCGGCTCTCGGGCGCGATCGATGCGGGGATGCGCTTGAACGGCGCGCCCAGCGGGCCATCCTGCAGGCCTTCGCGCAGCGCGCGCAAGGCGTCCGGCACCGGCGCCAGCGCTGCCTTTGGCGTGGTCCAGCCGGCCTGGCGGCCGGCGCGTAGCTGCTCGATCAGGCCATCGACGTGGGCCGGCAGCGCTTGCAGGCGCGCCAGATAGGTCTGGTAGTCGGCGTCGGTCATGAACGGCATCTGCGCCACGAGGCGCGGCAGTTGCACGTGCAGGCCGTCGTAGGCGGTGAGCGGTTGCGGATCGAACGGCGTCAAGGCAGCGCTGGCCAGCACGCGCTGCTTGTCGGCGCTGAACAGGTCGAGTGACAGCCCGTCCTGGCCCGACAGTGCGCTGCGATCGATCGCGCGCGCCGCGGCCAGCATGGCGCGCTCGTGCTCGATCGCTTGCGCGCGCGCAGCCAGCGAGGTGTCGGTGAGATAAGCGTTGTAGCGGTGCTCGCCCAGGGCCGTGGCGTGTTCGGGCGCCTGGCGCAGTTGCCATTGCCAGTCGCGCTCGAACAGCTGGGCCGCCTGCGTTGCCGGCGTCTCGGTCGCGCTGGTCGGCGGCATGGCGACGGGAACAGCGACGGGAGCAGCCACGGGAGGAACGGCAGGCGCGGCCGCGGCGGCGCAGACCGGCGGCACCAGCAAAGCAAGTGAGGCGAACAGGATGCGCATGCGCTCTCCGTTGACGGGACTGGTCATTTTAACAAGTCCATTTACGGGCGGGCGCGCCTTACGCGCCGCGCCGGCCACCGCTGACGCGTTCGATGCCGGCCAGGTCGCGCCAGCTTTGCACGTCGCCGTAACCGCGCGCCGTCAGCAGTGCGCGCACGGCGTCGGCCTGGTCATAGCCGTGCTCGAGCAGCAGCCAGCCGCCGGTGGCCAGATGCGCGCCGGCGCCATCGACGATCTGGCGCAGGTCGGACAGGCCGTCGGCATGGTCGGTCAGCGCGTCCACCGGTTCGAAGCGCAGATCGCCTTCGCTCAGGTGGGCGTCGCCGGCCACGATGTACGGCGGATTCGAGGCAATTAAATCGAAACGCGCGTCGCCCAAGCCGGCAAACCAGTCACTGCGCACGAAGTGCACGCGCGCGCCGTTGGCGGCGGCGTTCATGCGCGCGATGGCCAGGGCATCGTCGCTGACGTCGAGGGCAGTAACGGCCAGATCGGGCCGGGTGTGGGCGGCGGCCACGGCAATGGCGCCGCTGCCGGTACCCATGTCGAGCAGGCGCTGCTGCGGCGCCAGGCGCTCGAGCGCGAGTTCGACCAGCAGTTCGGTGTCGGGCCGGGGAATCAGCACGGCCGGCGTGACCTTGAACGGCAGTCCGAAGAATTCGCGTTCACCGACGATGTAGGCGATCGGTTCGCCAGCCAGGCGCCGTGCGACGAGGCCATTGAGCAGCGCCGCTTCGGAGGTGGTCAGCTCGCGCTCGGATTGCGTGATCAGCGCCACGCGCGGCAGGTGCAATGCATGGCACAGCAGGATGCGGTTTTCCAGCGCATCGAGCGGCAGCGCCAGGCGTGCCTGGGCCAGGGTGACGCCAGCCTCGATCATGCGTCGGCGCGGCGCTGGCGCAACAGCACCCAGCCCAGCAACACGGTCAGGATCACGAACCAGACGGCCGACCATTGCGGGATCGCCAGGCCCAGCACCTTGTCGGTCGCGCCTTCGCACAGGCCATCGGCGCGGAACAGCCACGGCAGGTATTCGGCTGTCGGGACCTTGTTGAGCATGGTTTCCATCGGATCGATGCCGCACGAGAAACCGGGGTTGGCGATTACGTACAGGTGCTTGCCGACCGTGATCAGGCCGCCGACGGCAGCCAGCAGTCCAATCACGACGCTGCCGCTGATCTTGCCGGTAAAGGCGCCGACGAGGGCGGCCAGACCGATGCCGAGGAAGAAATACCGCTGGATCACGCACAGCGGGCAAGGCCGCATTTCCAGGCTGTGTTGCAAGTAGAGCGCAAAGCCGACCAGTGCAAAACTGATGAAGGAGATGACGAACAGGGCCTGGCGGTTGGTAGGTTGCATGATGGGTGGTTTTCTCGGCGTGGGGGCACGGTTGCCGCCATTATTCTGTCAGCCGATGAACGAGGCTGACATTGAAATGGCGTGGGCACGGTAGCGGCCATTTTCTCACAAACCTGATGGCCGGCCTCCAGCCATTTTCAATCTGGCAACTTAAAGCGGCCTTAGTCGCCCAGCGCCGCCAGTTGCTCGGCCTGGTGCTCGGACGCCAGCGCATTGGTCAGATCGCTCAGGTCGCCATCCATGATGAAGTCGAGCTTGTACAGCGTCAGATTGATGCGGTGGTCGGTCAGCCGGCCCTGCGGGAAGTTATAGGTGCGAATGCGTTCGCTGCGGTCGCCCGAACCGATCAGGCTCTTGCGCGTGGCTGCTTCCTTCGATTGCTGCTCGCGCAGCTGGGCGTCTTTCAGGCGCGCGGCCAGCACCTTCATCGCCTGCGCCTTGTTCTTGTGCTGGCTGCGGTCGTCCTGGCATTCCACCACGAGGCCGGTCGGCAGGTGGGTGATGCGCACGGCCGAATCGGTCTTGTTGATGTGCTGCCCGCCCGCGCCCGAGGCGCGGTAGGTATCGATGCGCAGGTCGGCCGGGTTGATGTCGATGTCTTCGACTTCATCGGCTTCGGGCATCACCGCCACTGTGCAGGCCGAGGTGTGGATGCGGCCCTGCGTCTCGGTGGCCGGCACGCGCTGCACGCGGTGCCCGCCCGACTCGAACTTCAGCTTCGAATAGGCGCCGTTGCCCACAATGCGCACGATCACCTCGCGGTAGCCGCCCAGGTCCGAGGTCGATTCGGACACCATTTCGACCTGCCAGCGATTGCGCTCGGCAAAGCGCGTGTACATGCGCAGCAGGTCGCCCGCGAACAGCGCCGATTCGTCACCGCCCGTGCCGGCGCGGATCTCGAGGAAGATATTGCGCTCGTCGTTGGCGTCCTTCGGCAGCAGCATCTTTTGCAGTTCCTGCTCGAGTTCGGCCATGCGCACCTTGGCCGCTTCGATTTCTTCCTGCGCGAAGTCCTTCATTTCCGGGTCCTGCAGCAGTTCCTGCGCTTCGGCGGTATTGGCCAGCGCGCTTTCGTACTGGCGGTACACGGCCACCAGCGGCGAGAGCTCGGCGTGCTCGCGCGTCATCTTGCGGTAGCTGTCCATATTGGCGGTAACGCCTTCGGTCATCAACAATTCGTCAAGCTCGACCAGACGGTTGGCAAGCTGGTCCAGCTTGGAGAGCATGGAAGGTTTCATGGGCGGTATCAGGGATATAAGGAATCGGGCAGGCCGCAGGTTGCGACCGGGTTGCAGCAGAGATGCGCCTGGCATGGCGCGGGCGGGCAGGCCGCCAGAGAACAGGTGCGCTAACGACGACCGCGAAACAGCTGCGGCAGCAGGCTGGCCAGGCGCGCGCGTTCGTCGCCCTGGGCATGGTGCAGGGCCTGTTGCGGGCCATGCAGGAACTTGGCGGTCAGGCCACGGGACAGGGCTTCGAGTACGGCGTCGGCATCGTCGCCGCGCGCCAGCATGCGCCGTGCGCGTTCGAGTTCGGCCAGGCGCAGCACCTCGCTCGACTCGTGCAGGTCGCGGATCACCGGCACCACGGCGCGGTCGCCCACCCAGTGCATGAACGATTCGACGCGCGTTTCGATGATGGCTTCGGCCTGGCGCACGGCGGCCTGGCGGCTTTCCATACCCGTCTGCACCACCTGGGCCAGGTCGTCGACCGTGTACAGGAACACGTCGTCCAGGCGCGCGACTTCGGGTTCGATATCGCGTGGCACGGCCAGGTCGACCATGAACATCGGACGATGGCGGCGCGCCTTGACGGCCCGCTCGACCATGCCCAGACCGATCAGCGGCAGCGTCGAGGCGGTGCACGAGATCACGATGTCAAACCCGTGCAGGCAGTCGGGCAGCTCGGCCAGACCAACCGCGCGGCCGTTGTAGCGGCTGGCGAGCAGCGCGCCGCGCTCCATGCTGCGGTTGGCGATGGTGACCGATTTCGGGTTCTGCGCCGCGAAGTGCGCCGCGCACAGTTCGATCATTTCGCCGGCGCCGATGAACAGCACGTGCTGGTCGGCGATGCGGTCGAAGATCCGGTGCGCCAGGCGCACGGCGGCAGCGGCCATCGACACGCTGTGGGCGCCGATCTCGGTACTCGAGCGCACTTCCTTGGCCACGGCGAAGGTGCGCTGGAACATCTGGTGCAGATAGGTGCCCAGACCGCCGGCTTCGTCGGCGGTGCGCACGGCATCCTTCATCTGGCCCAGGATCTGCGGCTCGCCCAGCACCATCGAATCGAGCCCCGAAGCGACGCGAAACGCGTGGCGCACGGCGTCGTCCTGCGGCAGCAGGTACAGGTGGGGGCGCAGCTCGGCGTAGTTCAGCGCGTGGTAATGGGCCAGAAATTGCGCCGACGCGTCGAGCGGGTCGGGCAGGCTGGTGGCCGCATACAGTTCGCTGCGGTTGCAGGTCGACAGGATCGCCGCTTCTTCGTTGCCCGTAGAACCATTGCGCGCGAACCAGCCGCGCGCCGACTGCACCGCCGTGCCGATCTGGTCGGGGGCGAGCGCCAGCTGCTCGCGCAGCGAGACCGGTGCGGTCGTATGGTTCAGGCCAACGGCGAGGAGTTGCATTCTGGGGAGGGTGGAGGGTGAATGACTGCAGTCATTATACCCTCATGCCGGAAGGGCTTCAGACGCCGGGTCAGGCGCCCAGTTTTTCCAGGCGATAGCCGTAGCTGTAGACCGGCACCAGCCGGAAGCCATTCTCGGGGCGCAAATGCAGTTTATTGCGCACCCGCGACACGTGCGTGTCCATCGTGCGCGACGGCACGTCGTTGTCGCGGACCCAGACCGATTCGTGGATGTAGGCACGTGACAGTGGCCGGCCGATGTTACGGAAGAACAGCAGCGCCAGCGAAAATTCTTTCTGCGTCACGTCGATGACGGCGCCATCCCTGAGCAGGCGGCCAGGGCGGGTCTCGAAGGTGTACGGGCCGAACTGCAGCTGCTCGGCGCTGTTTTGCGACGGGTAGGCGCGGCGCAGCAGGGCGGACACGCGCGAGACCAGTTCGCCGCGGCGCAGTGGCTTGACCAGATAGTCATCGGCGCCAGCATTCACGCCAGCGATGATGTCGTCTTCTGCGTTGTTGCCGACCAGGAACATCGTCGGCGCATGCGAGGCCAGCTTTTCCTTGGCGCGGCGCAGGACTTCGGCGCCATCCATGTCGGGGACGCTCCAGTCCATCACCAGCATGTCGGCGCTGTCCTTGCGCAGTTGCGCGAGCAGGTCGCGGGCGCTGTCGAACGATTGACAGTTGTGGCCGGAAGCACTGAGGACTTGGCAAATCAGGTCGGCCTGCGGGCGGTCTTGCTCCAGAACAGCGATCTTCATGATAGGACGAATGTAAGAGTTTTCACTGTAGGAAGACTCCTACAAAGTTAAAAACGAATATATCAGACTTTTACAAAATAGTGCTAAAGGTAAATACTGTTTTTTCGCGTATCGTTGCAACTGTTGTGTTAAAGGGACCACGGTTCGATGTTCGTCATGGGCGTACACTGGAATTCAGATGAAATTCAACTAACGAAAAGGATGCGACTATGTTGTTTCGACGCAAAGATGTGACAGTTCCTGAAGACCGCGTGCCCGTCAGTGGCCCGGAAGTCGAGGCCACGCGCCTGCGTTGTCTCGCTCTGGTCAAGAAACGCGCCGCCATGTCGGCTGCCGTTGCGGCGGTGCCGATTCCAGGTCTGGATCTTTTGGCCGACATTACCGGTTTTGCGTCGCTGGTCGATGAAGTCAACGCCGAATTTGGCCTGACGCAGAAACAGATCGAGCGCCTGAACCCGCGCCTGCGCATCATCGCCTATAAAGCAGCGGCGTCGGTCGGCGGCATGCTGGTTGGCAAGCTGGTCACGCGTGGCGTGGTGCTGCGCCTGTTCCAGCGCGTGGCAGGCCGGATGGCCGTCAAGTCGAGCGCGAAGATGGTGCCGATCGCCGGCCAGATCGCATCGGCCGCGATTGGCTACACGCTGTTCAAGCGGATGGGTACGCAGCACGTGGAAGCGTGCGTGGCCGTGGCGCGCGAGCTGGAAAACGCCGGAATCGACCACAACGTGGCCGAGGACGACGATGCGGTGGGCGCGACCAGCGGCACGGCGAAGGCGCCGTTGCTGGTGATGTAACACTGGCCGTAGGTGTTGAACGCGTGGACGGGGAACCCGACTGCGCGCCCCGGTCCACCCTACGCTTGTGCCGGCTACGAAAGACAACCGCCCAAAACAAAGCCCGCTCGCAGCGGGCTTTGTCGATCACGGGGGCGCACGTTCAATTATCCGGCAGCACCACGTTCACATCCAGCACTTCCAGGTTGCCCTGGCGGTCGAGCGACACCTTGATGTCGTCCGGATTGACCTTGACGTACTTCGAGATCACCGCGATCAGCTCCTGGTGCAGGGCCGGCAGGAAGTCCGGACCGGCACGGTTGGTGCGTTCGCGCGCGATGATGATCTGCAGGCGTTCCTTGGCAGCTGTCGCGCTCTTCTTTTTTTCGGGGAAGAGAAAGGATAGCAGTGCCATCTCACTTGGCTCCGAAGATGCGCTGGAACAGCCCCGGCTTTTCATAGCTGGTAAAGCGCAGCGGGCGTTCTTCGCCCAGGAAGCGTGCGACCACGTCTTCATAGGCTTCGGCCACGTCGGTTCCCTTGAAGTGGATCGCCGGGTTGCCCTGGTTCGATGCGTGCAGCACCGATTCGGATTCAGGAATGATGCCGATCAACGGGATGCGCAGGATTTCCTGCACGTCCTGGTACGACAGCATTTCGTCGGCGTCGACGCGCTTTGGCGAGTAACGGGTAATCAGGAGGTGTTCCTTGACCGGCTCCGAGCCGCTCTGGGCGCGGCGCGATTTGGCCTGCAGGATGCCCAGGATGCGGTCGGAGTCGCGCACCGACGAGACTTCCGGGTTGGTCACCACGATGGCTTCGTCGGCGAAGGTCAGCGCCATCAGCGCGCCGTGCTCGATACCGGCCGGCGAATCGCAGATGATGAATTCGAATTCCATCTTGACGAGGTCGTTGATCACGCGCTCGACGCCTTCTTCGGACAGGGCGTCCTTGTCGCGCGTCTGCGAGGCCGGCAGGATGAACAGGTTGTCGCAGTGCTTGTCCTTGATCAGCGCCTGGTTCAGGGTCGCTTCGCCATTGACGACGTTGATCAGGTCATACACCACGCGACGCTCGCAACCCATGATCAGGTCGAGGTTGCGCAGGCCGACGTCAAAGTCGATGACAGCGGTCTTGTGGCCACGCAGGGCCAGCCCGGAGGCGAAGCTGGCGCTCGAGGTCGTCTTGCCAACACCGCCCTTGCCGGACGTCACAACAATAATTCGTGCCACAAATAAATCCTTTACAGTATCTGTTCAATTCGGATGTCAGGCACGCGACGGCGCCGCGAGCGACTGGATATCGATCCGGTCGCCGACGAGCCGGATCTGCGTCGGCTGACGCGCCAGGTCGGTCGGGAAGCCCTCGTCGAACGTGCGGTAGACGCCGGCGATCGAGACCAGTTCGGGCTGCATCGACAGCGCGAAGATCCGTGCATCGGCATTGCCCGAAGCGCCAGCCAGCGCGCGGCCATTGAGTGGCGCATACACGTGGATGCTGCCATCGGCGATCAGCTCGGCGCCATTGTTGACCACAGCGGTCACGATCAGGTCAGTGCCGCGCGCATAAATGCGCTGGCCGGCGCGCACCGGGGTGTCGATCACCATCGGTACCAGGGCGGGCGTACCAGGCTGGCTTGCAGCCGGGGCCGGAACCGGTTCAGGGACTGGCGCGACTGGCGCGGGGGCCGGTTCCGGCACCGGCGCAGCGGCCGCATGCACGACGAGCGGGGGCGGCGTGGCGTGGCCGCCGGCGTGCACGCCGCCCGAGCCATCGTCCAGCGCCAGGCCCTGGGCCCGGATCGCATCGATCATCAACGGGCTGGCGCCGCGTACGGCCACAGCGTTGAGGCGGTATTTCTTGAGCAGCGCCACGATGGCGGCCCAGTCGATCGTCCAGGCGCTCGAGGTGAAGGCGCTCACGTCGATCACCGCAAACTCGTCCTCGAAAAAGTCCGACACGCCGCCCGTCATCGAGGCCAGGGCGGAATCGATCGCCTCGAGGTCTGCCGAGTGCAGGATCGTCGAAATGGCGACGACCGTGGAAATCTTGATCTCGATGGGAAGCGTGGTCTTGGGCATAAAACAGAGTGGTTGGCATTGCGCTTGTGCATTCTACTGTGAAAATTGTAGAAAAGGACAGAAGCGCACGCATCATTCCTAGCGGCAATTGAACGTGCACTGTGTTGAGAATTAAAGTTCTGTTCTACATCAAACCTCGGTGCTTGCGACCTTGTTTTCGATGAATAAACTGCTAAGATTGCCAGTGCTTAAAGATCAGCATGGGTTCCTCAACCCCCGATCCCGCTGCTGGTTTTTTTGGCAGTCCGGTTGGTCGGGGCTTCACCATTCCCATGCGCATGGGCACCGCATCCGAGAACGCTGTGCCCCGTCCCAGGGAAGTCCTGAATAATGCCGGCCCCAGGCCGGCTGAACGGAGAATGAAATGGAAGACGTCGTCATCGTGGCCGCTGGCCGCACCGCAGTTGGTAAATTCGGCGGCACGCTCGCCAAGATCCCCGCCGCCGAACTCGGCGCACAAGTCATCAAGTACCTGCTGGACAAGACCGGCATCGACCCTGCCGCTGTCAGCGAAGTTATCATGGGGCAGGTGCTCACCGCCGGTGTCGGCCAGAATCCGGCGCGCCAGGCCCTGATCAAGGCCGGCCTGCCAGAAATGGTGCCCGGCTACACGATCAACAAGGTCTGCGGCAGCGGCCTCAAGGCCACCCACCTGGCCGCGCAGGCGATCCGCTGTGGCGACGCCGACATCGTCATCGCTGGCGGGCAAGAAAACATGAGCGCCTCGCCGCACGTGCTGTCCGGTTCGCGCGACGGCTTCCGCATGGGCGACGCCAAGCTGGTCGACACCATGATCAATGATGGCCTGTGGGATTCGTTCAATGGCTACCACATGGGCGTAACGGCGGAAAACGTCGCGCGCAAGTACGAGATTTCGCGCGCCGAGCAGGATGAATTTGCGCTGCAGTCGCAGCTCAAGGCCGAGGCCGCGCAAAAAGAAGGCCGCTTCAAGGACGAAATCATCCCGATCGAGATCGTCTCCAAAAAAGGCACCACCGTCTTCGATACCGACGAGTATCCGAAGCAAGGCAGCACCATCGAAGCGCTGGCCAGCCTGCGGCCCGCCTTCAATAAAGAAGGCAGCGTCACCGCCGGCAATGCGTCGGGCCTGAACGACGGCGCCGCCGCCGTGATCATGATGAGCGCATCCAAAGCACGCGAGCTGGGCCTGACCCCGCTGGCGCGCATCAAGGCTTACTCGTCGTCCGGGCTGGACCCGGCGATCATGGGCATGGGCCCGGTGTCGGCCTCCAAGCTGTGCCTGAAAAAAGCCGGCTGGACCCACGAAGACCTCGACCTCATGGAGATCAACGAAGCCTTCGCTGCCCAGGCCGTTGCCGTGAACAAGGAAATGGGCTGGGACACGTCCAAGATCAACGTCAACGGCGGCGCCATCGCGCTGGGCCACCCGATCGGCGCCTCCGGCGCGCGCGTCCTGGTCACGTTGCTGCACGAAATGATCCGCCGTGATGCCAAGAAGGGTCTCGCCAGTCTGTGCATCGGCGGCGGCATGGGCGTGGCGCTGGCGATCGAACGCGACTGACGCTTTCAGTATCCGACGCGGTGACGTGCGGGGGCGGCCAGGACGGGCGCCGGCGCCGTCGCCGGTTTCGAGTAGCAACCAACAATAAAACTGGAGAAGACAATGGCTAGAGTAGCGTTAGTAACCGGCGGCATGGGCGGCCTGGGCGAAGCGGTGTGCATCAAGCTGGCCGCACTGGGGTACCAGGTCGTCACCACTTTTTCGCCGGGTAACACGAAGGTCGAGGGCTGGCTCGGCGCCATGCGCGAGCAGGGTCTGGATTTCAAGGCCTATGCCTGCGACGTTTCCGACTACGATGCGGCCCAGGAATGCGTGCGCCAGGTGATCGCCGACGTCGGCCCGGTCGATGTGCTGGTCAATAACGCCGGCATCACGCGCGACATGACGTTCAAGAAAATGGACAAGGTCAACTGGGACGC
Organism: Oxalobacteraceae sp. CFBP 13730; assembly: GCA_014841835.1. Taxonomy (GTDB): domain Bacteria; phylum Pseudomonadota; class Gammaproteobacteria; order Burkholderiales; family Burkholderiaceae_D; genus Telluria. Next base: position 367,211 of record JACYUQ010000004.1, read on the forward strand.
CGTGATCAAGACCAACCTCGACTCCGTCTTCAACATGACCAAGCCGGTCTGCGATGGCATGGTCGAGCGGGGCTGGGGCCGGATCATCAATATCTCGTCGGTCAACGGCCAGAAGGGCGCGTTCGGCCAGACCAACTACTCGGCGGCCAAGGCCGGCATGCACGGCTTTACCAAGGCGCTGGCGCTGGAAGTCGCGCGCAAGGGCGTGACCGTCAACACCATTTCGCCAGGGTATATCGGCACCAAGATGGTGATGGACATCCCGAGCGAAGTGCTGGAAACCAAGATCATTCCGCAAATCCCGATGGGCCGCCTCGGCAAGCCCGAAGAAGTCGCTGGTCTGGTTGCGTATCTGTCGTCGGATGAAGCGGCGTTCGTCACGGGCGCGAATATCGCGATCAATGGCGGCCAGCACATGTCTTGATGGCGCTGGATAGCGTTCTAAAGCCGTGGCGACACGGCTTTTTTCTTTTGGGGACCACGTGACAAGCTCCTTACCGCGCGTGATTGCGCACTGCGACTGGAGCATCCACCCCGGCAAGCGCTGGATGGCGGTGGCGCTGCAAGATGGCACTGGCGCTGGCGCCGGCTGGCAGATCGGCTTGCCTGAGCCGGTTGGCGCGACCGCCACATTCCTCGAACGGCTGGCAGCGCGTTCGACGGCGCCAGGCCCGGTGCTGGTGGGTGTCGATTTTCCGATCGGTGTGCCGGCGGCGTATGGCGCGGCGACCGGGCTGGCGAATTTTGCCGAGCTGCTGGCCACTGTCGGCAGCGGCGCCTGGGCGCGCTGGTTCGAGGTCTGCGATGACCGCGCCGACATCGGCATCCACCGCCCGTTCTATCCGATCCGGCCCGGTGGCCGGCGGCGCGAGCATCTGCTGACGGGCCTGGGTCACGCCGAGGCCGCTGACCTGCTGCGCGCCTGCGAGCGCAAGACCGACCAGCGTCCTGCCGCGTGCAGCCTGTTCTGGACACTGGGCGGCAACCAGGTCGGCAAGGCAGCGCTGGCCGGCTGGCGCGAGGTGCTGCAGCCGCAGGGCGCGCGCATCGCGCTGTGGCCGTTCGACGGGGCGCTGCACGACCTGCTCGGTGGCGAGCGCTCGATCGTGGCCGAGACCTACCCGGGCGACACCTATCACCGGCTCGGCATCGGTCGCCGGCCCGTGTGGAGCAAGCGCAGCCAGGCCGGGCGCGCATCCGTCGCGCCGACGTTGCTCGACTGGCTGGCGCAGCGAGGGCATGCACAGGCGCCGGGCCTCGCGGATGCGATCCGTGCCGGCTTCGGTACCCATGCCAGCGGTGAAGACCAGTTCGATGCGCTGATCGGCCTGTGCGGCATGCTCGACGTGGTCGACGGCCACCGCGCCGAAGGCCCGCCGCTTGACGCGCAGATGCGGCGCTGGGAAGGCTGGGTGCTTGGCCAGGCGGCGTGACCGCGCCGTCTGCTTCTGCATCGCATGCCCGTACGTTACAATCGATTTTCCCATTCACTGACCGTCAAAGCCCCCATGCCAGCCACGCCGCCGTCGCTGTTCCCGCCGCTCCAGCCGCTTCGTAGCGGGATGCTGGCGGTCGACGAACTGCACACGATTTACTGGGAAGAAGTCGGTAACCCGGATGGCATTCCCGTGCTGTTCCTGCACGGCGGCCCGGGCGCCGGGCTGTCGCCGCAGCACCGCCGCTTTTTCGATCCCGCGGCCTACCGCGTGATCCTGTTCGACCAGCGCGGCGCCGGCAAATCCACGCCGCTGGGCGAGTGGCGCAACAACACGACGCAACTCCTGATCGACGACATCGAGCGCCTGCGCGCGCTGTTCGGCATCAAGCAATGGCTCGTGTTCGGCGGTTCGTGGGGCTCGACGCTGGCGCTGGCCTACGGGCAGGCGCATCCCGAGCGCTGCCTGGGCTTCGTGCTGCGCGGGATCTTCCTGTGCACGCGCGCCGAAGTCGACTGGTTCATCAACGACATGCGCTGGTTCTATCCCGAGCTGTACGACGAATTCGTCGCGCCGATCCCTTTGGCAGAACGCGATGATTTGCTGGGCGCCTACGCGCGCCGCCTGCTGTGCCATGATCCCGATGTGTTCTGGCCGGCCGCGCGCGCCTGGAGCCGCTTCGAAGGCCGCCGCGTCTTTCTGCTGCCGCAGCCCGAGGAAGCCGCCAGCGACACGCTCGACCTGGGCGTGGGCCGCCTCGAGGCGCACTACATGGTCAACGGCGCGTTCCTGGACGAAGACCAGCTGGTGCGCGATGTCGGGCGCATCGCGCATCTGCCGGCCGTGATCGTGCAGGGCCGCTACGACGTGATCTGCCCGCCGCTGTCGGCCTGGCGCCTGCACCAGGCCTGGCCGGGTTCGACCTTGCAGATGATTCCCGACGCCGGCCACGGCGCGCTCGAAACGGGCATCGCGCGCGCACTGGTCACGGCCACCGAACAGTTCAAGCACCACCGGCGCTTCGAATGAGCGGCGGCTGTTAAACTACGCCAGACACACAACATCAAGACCAGCTTGTTCTCATGAATATCCAGATCAGCGACATCGGCCACGTCATCCAGCTGGCCATCGCACCCGTATTTTTGCTCACCGGCGTGGCCACCAAACTGACCGTGCTGACCAACCGGCTGGCCCGCATCATCGACCGCACACGCGTGCTCGAGGACCGGCTCAAGGTCAGTCCGAACACCGAGTTTTCCAGCGAGCTCGAACTGCTGTACCAGCGTTCGCACCTGATCAACTTCGCGATTGCCTCCAGCACTGCCTGCGGCCTGCTGGTGTGCGTCGTCATCGCGATGCTGTTCGCGGGCGACACCACCGGCATCCCGCTCGACCAGTACATCGCCGCGAGCTTCGTGCTGGCGATGCTGGCCCTGATCAGCAGCTTCGTGTATTTTTTGCGCGAGATTTTCATCTCGTCGCGTTTCATGCGCATGCAGCACCAGCAAATCATGATGCAGCAACCGCCGGCACCACTGCCATAAGGCAGGTGCGGCCAGAAAGAATCCCATGCACGACTACCAACGCCCCCCGACCCTGCACCGCTACGCACTGCGCACCGAACTTGAAAATTCGCTGCGCCTTGGCCAGTTCCGCCTCGAGCCCAGCGGCGGCTTTCTGAACCTGTCGTTTTCCACCGCCTGGGACAAGGCGCTGTTCGACATCATCACGCCAAGCGACGCCTGCCTCGTGATCCACAATAGCGAAGAATTCGGCGAGCGCCTGCACCGCGCCGTGCAGCGCATGCTGCCCAACTGGGCCGGCATCGATGGCGCCATTGAATACGGCAGCCGTTCGCCGCTGGGCGCCGCGTTCACCAGGAGCGCGGGCCAGGCACGCGAAAAGGAATGGCAGTTCGCATGGCGCTCGATGTCGCCGGGCGCGAGCCTGAACCCGATCGTCGTCAAGATCGGCAGCATCGAGAGCTTCGCCGAGCTGCGCGACCGCGACAGCCACCTCGCGTAACACCCGTCAGCCGTGTTTAGACGCACGGCTCGACAAAATCGCGGTGTAATGCCGCGATGACTATCTCTTCTGCCTCCGCACCTTATGCGCATTTGCTCGCGCCGCTCGACCTGGGTTTTACCACGCTGAAGAACCGCGTGATCATGGGCTCGATGCACACCGGGCTCGAAGACCGCTTCTACAACTACGGCAAGCTCGCCTCGTTCTACCGCGAACGCGCGCGCGGCGGCGTCGGTCTGATCGTCACCGGCGGCATTTCGCCCAACCGCCAGGGCTGGCTGCTGCCGTTTGGCGGCACGCTCAATTTTCTTGGCGACGTGCCGAACCACCGGCGCGTCACGCGCGCCGTGCACGAAGAGGGCGGCAAGATCGTGCTGCAGATCCTGCACGCGGGGCGCTACGGCTATCAGCCGTTCGTCGTGTCGGCGTCGAACCTGAAGTCGCCGATCTCGCGCTTCAAGCCCAAGGCGCTTTCCGAAGCTGGCATCGAGTCGACGATTGCCGCCTACGTGCGCTGCGCGCGGCTGGCGCAAAAGGCCGCTTACGATGGCGTGGAAATCATGGGCAGCGAAGGCTATCTGCTCAACCAGTTCCTGTGCGCGCGCGCCAATCGCCGCACGGACGGATGGGGCGGGCCGATCGAACACCGCATGCGCCTGGCCGTCGAGATCGTGCGCCGCATCCGCGCCGCGGTCGGGCCGGACTTCATTCTGATGTACCGCCACTCGGTGCTCGACCTGGTCGACGGCGGCAACACGTGGGACGAGGTGGTGCTGGTGGCCAAGGCGCTGGAGGCTGCCGGCGTGACGATCCTGAATACCGGCTACGGCTGGCACGAGGCGCGCATCCCGACCATCGTCACGTCGGTGCCGCGCGCCGCGTTCGCGCAGGTGGCGGGCCGCTTGCGGGCCGCGGTGGGCATTCCGGTGGTGGCCTCGAACCGCATCAACATGCCGCACGAGGCCGAGGCCTTGCTGGCGCGCGGCGACGCCGACCTGGTGTCGATGGCGCGGCCGTTCTTGGCCGATCCTGAATTCGTCAACAAGGCGGCCAGTGGCCACGCGGACCAGATCAACACCTGCATCGCCTGCAACCAGGCGTGTCTTGACCACACCTTCTCGAACAAGCGCGCCACGTGCCTTGTCAATCCGCGCGCCTGCTACGAGACAGAACTGGTGATCCGACCGGCCGCGCAGCCGCGCCGGATCGCCGTGGTGGGCGCCGGCCCGGCCGGTTTGTCGGCCGCGACGGTGGCGGCCGAACGGGGTCACCGCGTGACGCTGTTCGATGGGCTGGACCGCATCGGCGGCCAGTTCAATGTCGCGATGCGCGTGCCGGGCAAGGAAGAATTCGCCGAGACGATCCGTTATTTCGGGCGCCGTCTCGCTTTGCTCGGCGTCGATGTGCGCCTGAATACGGTCGTCACGCGCGACGCCTTGCTGGCCGAAGGCTTCGACGAGGTTGTCGTCGCCACCGGCATCCGCACCCGCAAGCCGGCCATTCCCGGCATCGACCATCCGATGGTGCTCAGTTACCTGGACGTGCTGCGCGATGGCCACCCGGTCGGCGCGCGCGTGGCGATCATCGGCGCCGGTGGCATCGGTTTCGACATGGGGGAGTTTCTCGTGCACGATCCGCAGGTGCCGCTGCCCATGACGCCTGCGCACTGGATGGGCGAGTGGGGCGTCGATCCGCTGGTGGCCACGGCGGGCGGCTTGACGGCGCCCGTGGCGCCGCATCCGCCGCGTCAGGTATGGCTATTGCAGCGCAAGAGCACGCGCCCGGGGGCTGGGCTGGGCAAGACGTCGGGCTGGGTGCACCGCGCAACGCTCGTGCGCAACGGCGTGACGATGCTGGCGGGTGTGCAGTACGACCGCATCGATGACGCGGGCCTGCACATCACCGTCGGTGGGCAGGCGCGCGTGCTGGCGGTGGACAATGTGGTGGTCTGCGCAGGGCAGGAGAGCCTGGCCGAGCTGATGCCGGGCGAGGCAACCGGCAGCAATGGTAGTAGCAGCGGGCCAGGTTTCCACAAGATCGGCGGCGCCGCGCTGGCGGCGGAGCTCGACGCCAAGCGCGCGATTCGCGAAGGGTTTGTGCTGGCCGCGCGGCTTTGATTGTTCGTGGTGGTGGGCGGCTGACTTGGGTTCCCGCCTGCGCGGGAACGACGTGCAACTAGTGGCGGCTAAATCGATACATTTGTCTCTGCGCCAGCCTGAAACAACGTCGTTCCCGCGAAGGCGGGAACCCAAGTGCTTGCCAAGCAACCACCACGGCTGATTACAGCTTGCGCACCACCACGCAGCCGATCGATTAGCCGGCGCCGAACGAGCAGATCACGCCATTGGTGCCTGCCGCCAGATCGTCCCGACGCCAAGCGCGCGATTCGCGAAGGGTTTGTGCTAGCCGCGCGGCTTTGATTGTTCGTGGTGGTGGGCGGCTGACTTGGGTTCCCGCCGCCGCGGGAACGACGTGCAACTAGTGGCGGCTAAATCGATACATTTGTCTCTGCGCCAGCCTGAAACAACGTCGTTCCCGCGAAGGCGGGAACCCAAGTGCTTGCCAGGCACACCACCACGACTGATTACAGCTTGCGCACCACCACGCAGCCGATCGAATAGCCGGCGCCAAACGAGCAGATCACGCCATTGGTGCCGGCCGCCAGATCGTCCTGGTACTTGTGGAACGCGATGATCGAGCCAGCCGACGACGTGTTGGCGTAGCTGTCCAGGATCACCGGCGCTTCGCCTGGTTCGGCGTCGCGGCCCAGCAGCATGCGCACGATCAGCAGGTTCATGTTCAGGTTCGCCTGGTGCAGCCAGTAGCGCGCGACATCGTCGGTGCCCAGGCCGGCAGCGCTCAGCGTGTCCTTGATCGTCTCGGCCGCCATCGGGCAGACTTCCTTGAACACCTTGCGGCCCTGCTGGCGGAACAGTTTATCCGGCAGGCCGACGCCGTCTTCGTCGAAGCGGTTCATGAAGCCGAAGTTGTTGCGGATATTATTCGAGAAGCTGGTCTTGAGGCGGCTGTCGAGGATTTCCCACTGGTGCGCGCCGGTGGCCGTGGCTTGCGCCTCGATGATGATCGCGGTGCAGGCGTCGCCAAAAATAAAATGGCTGTCGCGGTCGCGGAAGTTCAGGTGGCCGCTGGTGATTTCGGGGTTCAGCACCAGCACTGCGCGGGCGCGCCCGCCGCGCACTGCATCCACGGCGGTGGCGATGCCGAATGTGGCCGACGAACAGGCCACGTTCATGTCGAAGCCGAAGCCGTCGATGCCGAGCGCTTCCTGCACTTCAACGGCCATTGCCGGGTAGGCGCGCTGCATATTGCTGCAGGCGACCAGCACCATGTCGATGTCGTGTGCCTGTTTGCCGGCGCGCTCCAGCGCCTCGCGCGCTGCAGCCACGCACATCTCGGCCTGCAGCGAAATCTGGTCGTCCGGGCGGTCGGCGATGCGCGCCGTCATGTGGGCCGGGTCGAGGATGCCACTCTTTTCCATCACATAGCGCGACTGGATGCCGGACGCTTTTTCGATGAAGCCGCTGCTCGACGGCTCGAGCGCCGTCACCTCGCCGGCGGCGATGGCAGTCGCGTGTTCGGCGTTGTGCAGGTCGACGTAGGCGTTGAAGGCGGTCACCAGCTCGTCGTTCGAGATGGAATGCGGCGGCGTAAACAGGCCGGTGCCGCTGATGACGACAGGTATCATGTTCAGGAAACTTTCAAGGAAAATAAGGCCGCTTGGCCGCAAGATGCGCCGATTCTACACGCTCGGCGCGAGCGTGGGAATCGGGTAGAAAGCTGGCCGCGGTACGCTGGCGTCAGCGCCCCTGGCGCGCCAGCGTCGTGCCGCTGGCGCGGCCGGACAGCACCACCGGCTGGCCCTTCAGGTGGCGCAGCGCCTGGGCCAGCTGGAAGTCGTCGGCGCTGCCGTAATCGAGCGGTTTGCGCTGGCGCGCGGCGTTCAGGAGCCGCATCTGCTCTTCGATGTCGTCCTCGCGCGTGGCGACTTCGGCCCCGCCGCCATTGGTCAGGTGGTGCTGCAGGTCGGCTTCGCGCATGCGCAGGGCGTTCAGGCCATCGCCGTCGGGATATTCATCGACCGGGACATCGGGCAGGATGCCGCGCGCCTGGATCGAGCGCCCGGCCGGCGTGTAGTAGCGCGCCGTGGTCAGCTTGACGGCGGCATTGCCGCCGATCGGGCGGATCGTTTGCACCGAGCCCTTGCCGAAGGTCTGGCTGCCGAGGATGGCGGCGCGCTTGTAGTCTTGCAGTGCGCCGGCGACGATTTCGGAGGCCGAGGCCGAGCCGGTATTGACCAGCACCACCATCGGCAGCTTCTTAAACGCCGGGGGCAGGCTCGCCAGCGGGTCGGCGCCGCTGCGCAGCATGTAGAACTCGGGCCGGCCGTAGAAGCGCTGGCGCGAGTCGGCCAGCTGGCCGTTGGTCGAAACGATTTCGGCGTTGTTCGGCAAGAACGCAGCGGCCACACCGATTGCGCCCTGCAGCAGGCCGCCGGGATCGTTGCGCAGGTCGAGCACCAGGCCCTTGAGGTCGGGGTCTTCGCGATACAGCGCCTGCAGCTTGGCGGCCATGTCGTCCACGGTCGGCTCCTGGAACTGCGCCACGCGCAGCCACGCGTAACCCGGTTCGACCATTTTTGCCTTGACGCTTTTCTGGACGATTTCGCGCCGCTCGACGGTGATGGTGAGCGGCGCCGGCGCCGACTTGCGCACGATGGTCAGCGTCACGCGCGTGCCCGGCTCGCCGCGCATGCGCTTGATGGCATCGTCGATCGGCGTGCCCTGGACCGGGTGGCCGTCGATGCGGGTGATCAGGTCGCCTTCCTTGATGCCGGCATGGTAGGCGGGCGAGTCTTCCATCGGGCTGATGATTTCGATGTAGCCGTCTTCGCTGACGCTGATCTCGATGCCCAGGCCGACGAAGCGGCCTTCGGTGCCTTCGCGCAGTTCGCGAAACGCGCGCGCGTCGAGGTAGGCCGAATGCGGATCGAGCGAGGCCACCATGCCGGTGATCGCCTGCGACAGCAGGGCCTTGTCCTGGACCGGTTCGACGTAGCTGGTCTTGATGATGCCGACGACGTCGGCCAGTTCGCGCAACTCGGCCACCGGCATGCTCGATTCGAGCGACGGTTTGAAGGAGAGGGCGGAAAACTGCATCGTCAGGCCGACGCCGGCAACGATGCCCAAGCCGATCAGGCAGCCATTCTTGAAGGTGGAACCCATGTGATCCATTGTGGCAGCGCGCGCCGGTCGTGGAACCCGAGGCGCTGCGATCGGCCTGAGGTTGCGCAAGCGGAGTATAAACCGGTTCGCAGGCTGTTGTTGGCAGTCCCCTGGCCCCGACCATATCGCCTAACGTTGCCGAAATACGGGACATCGAATGAATTGGCGTGAATAGCGATTTGTTACATGCCGTTAGCGAGGGTAAGCAAATGTAAGAGTGGCGCCTGGTGCAACAGTGTCCCCCTATAGTTGTGACTAGTTTTTCTCTCTCTCCACTCTTGAAGTGGTCTTGTCCCGCGGCTTTACTGCTGCGGGATTTTTTTTTTGGCGTGTCACCTTGTTGTCACCCTCCAACACATGCATACGCGATATTCACCCGTCTGCGTGTATCGAAAAGTAAAAAAATGACCACGGCCAACGCCGTTGCAAGTCCACCCGCTAGAATGTTCTTTTGCCGGCACGCAGCAGGCGCGACCGGTCAGATGCTGTTTATTCCTGCGAACACTTAGCAACCAAGGACTTATCCGTGAAGCGACTTCTCCTGAGTACCCTGACCCTGTCCCTGGCGGCAGCCTTTGCCGTACCGGCCATGGCCGCCGACGCCGCGCCTGCGGTCGCCGCCGCTGTTCCAGCAACCGCCGCAGCACCGGCCGGCGTGATTTCCGGCATCGATACCCAGTACATCGACAACAGCGTGCGTCCGCAGGACGATTTCTTCACGCACCTGAACGGCAAGTGGCTGAAAGAGACCGAGATCCCGGGCGACCGCTCGAGCTGGGGCACCTTCATGAAGCTGCGCGAAGACACCACGCCGCAACTGCTGGCGATCATCGAGACGGCGCAGAAGGACACGGGTGCGAAGACGGGCACCGAAGCGAAGAAGATCGGCGACCTGTACGCCAGCTTCATGGATGACGCGCGCCGCGAAGCGCTCGGCTACAAGCCGCTGACGGGTGAACTGTCGCGCATCCGCACGCTCAAGGACAAGAAGGGCATTCCGGCGCTCGCCGCTCACCTGGCCAAGATCGGCGTGGCCAGCCCGTACGGCATCTACGTCGGCCAGGACATGCGCGAGTCGACCCGCCACGCAACCTATATCAGCCAGAGCGGCCTGGGCATGCCCGACCGTGACTACTACCTGAAGGCGGACGACGCCAAGCTGGCCGAGATCCGCGCCAAGTACCAGGTGCATGTCGAGAAGATGCTGACGCTGGCCGGCGAAAAGAACGCCGCCGCGCAGGCCAAGGCAATCGTCGACTTCGAGACCGATCTGGCCAAGGTCCAGTGGACCAAGGTCGAGAACCGCGATCCGGTCAAGCGCTACAACAAGATGACGGTCGCCGAGCTCACCAAGCTGGCGCCGGGCTATGACTGGAAGGGCGCACTGGCCGCCGCCGGCGTGGGCAACAAGATCGACACGATCATCGTCAACCAGCCAAGCTACTTCACGGGCTTCGATGCGCTGCTGGCCAAGACCGACCTGGCCACGCTCAAGTCGTACTTCGAATGGCAGTTGCTGCGCGAATACGCGCCGTACCTGTCGAAGGCGTTCGTCGACGAGAACTTCGCGTTCTACGGCACCGCGCTGACCGGCGTGGCCGAGCAGCGGCCGAGCTGGAAGCGCGGCGTGGCGACCGTCGAAGACACGCTGGGCGAGGCACTGGGCAAGCTGTACGTGGCCGAGCATTTCCCGGCCGAGCGCAAGGCGCGTATGGAACAACTCGTGAAGAACCTGATCATCGCCTACGGCCAGTCGATCGACAACCTCGACTGGATGAGCCCTGCGACCAAGAAGGAAGCGCGCGCCAAGCTGGCCAAGTTCACGCCGAAGATCGGCTATCCGGACAAGTGGCGCGATTACTCGCGCCTGACGATCAAGCGCGATGACCTGGTGGGCAATGCGATGCGTGCATCGACCTTCGCCTACAACTACAACATCGAAAAACTCGGCAAGCCGATCGACCATACCGAGTGGGGCATGACGCCGCAGACGGTCAACGCCTACTACCGCAGCACGATGAACGAGATCGTGTTCCCGGCCGCGATCCTGCAGCCGCCGTTCTTCGACATGCGCGCCGACGACGCGGTCAACTACGGGGCGATCGGCGCCGTGATTGGCCACGAAATCGGTCACGGCTTCGACGACAAGGGCAGCCAGTCCGATGGCGACGGCAATTTGCGCGACTGGTGGACGGCAGAAGACCGCATCGCCTTCAAGGCCCGCACCGACAAGCTGGTCAAGCAGTTCAACGGCTACGCGCCACTGCCAGGCTACAACGTGAACGGCGAACTGACGCTGGGCGAAAACATCGGCGACAACGCCGGCCTGTCGATCGGCTACAAGGCCTATAAACTGTCACTGGCCGGCAAGCCGGCGCCGGTGATCGACGGCCTGACCGGCGACCAGCGCTTCTTCATGGGCTTTGGCCAGGTGTGGCGCTCGAAGATGCGTGAAGCCCAGCAGATCAATCAGGTGAAAACCGATCCGCACTCGCCGGGCCAGTTCCGCGCCAATGGCACCGTGTCGAACATGCCCGAGTTCTACGAGGCGTTCAACGTGAAACCGGGCGACAAGATGTACCTGGCGCCTGAAGACCGGGTCATCATCTGGTAAGGTTCCATGACAAGGGGCCGGCGTCACGAGCGCCGGCCTTTTGCATTGCACTCACAAACTAATAAAGAGAGATACCATGCAACGAAAACTGATCAGCGCAGCAGCGCTGGTATTGACCACGTCGTTCATCGCGCCGATGGCGCTGGCCCAGGCCCAGGCCACCGCGGCCACCGCACCGGCCGGCCTGTCGTCCGGCATTGCGACGCAATACATCGAACCGTCCGTGCGCGCGCAGGACGACTTCTTCGAACACCTCAACGGCAAGTGGCTCAAGACCGTCGAGATCCCGGCCGACAAATCGACCTGGGGCGCGTTCCACCAGCTGCGCGACGACACGCTGCCGCAACTGCGCGCGATCATCGAGCGCACGGCCGCCGACAAGAACGCCGCCGCCGGCAGCGAAGCGCGCAAGATCGGTGACTTCTACGCCAGCTACATGGACGAAGCACGCCTCGAGCAACTGGGCGCCACGCCGCTCAAGGGCGAGATGAACAAGATCGCCGCGCTCAAGAGCAAGGCCGAACTGCCAGCGCTGTTCGCCAACCTGAATCGCGCTGGCGTGACCGTGCCGTTCACGTTCTTCATCCACCAGGATGCCAAGGACTCGACCAAGTACGTCGCCGACCTGTACCAGTCAGGCCTGGGCATGCCCGACCGCGACTATTACCTGAAGCAGGACGACGCCAAGCTGGCGGACGTGCGCGCCAAGTACCAGGTGCATATCGAGAAGATGCTGGCGCTGGCTGGCAGCAAGACCGCCGCCGCTGACGCGAAAGCGATCCTCGACCTGGAAACCCGACTGGCCAAGGTGCAGTGGACCAAGGTCGAGAACCGCGATCCGATCAAGACCTACAACAAGGTCGAGTTCAGCAAGCTGGCTGCGCTGGCACCAGGCTACGACTGGAACACCTGGCTGAAAGCCTCGGGTCTGCAGGGCAAGGCAACGTACCTGATCGTCAGCCAGCCGACCTACCTGAAAGGTTTTACCGACGTCCTGAACAGCGTGCCGCTGGCGACCTGGAAAGCGTACCTGCAATTCCAGACCGTCAACAGCTATGCGAACTACCTGTCGAAAGCCTTTGTCGATCAGCGCTTCTCGTTCAACGGCACCACGCTGGCCGGCATCCCTGAACTCGAACCTCGCTGGAAGCGCGGCGTCTCGACACTCGAAGGCAGCCTGGGCGATGCCGTGGGCAAGCTGTACGTGAAAGACCATTTCCCGGCCGAGCGCAAGGCGCGCATGGAAGTGCTGGTCAACAACCTGCTGGCGGCCTACAAGGATTCGATCGACACGCTCGACTGGATGAGCCCGGCGACCAAGAAGGAAGCGCAAACCAAGCTGGCCAAGTTCACGCCGAAGATCGGCTACCCGAACAAGTGGAAACAATACACGGCGCTGACCGTCAAGCGCGACGACCTGGTGGGCAACGTGATGCGCTCGCGCGATGTGGAATACAACCGCGAACTGAACAAACTGGGCAAACCGATCGACCGCGACGAGTGGGGCATGACGCCGCAAACCGTCAACGCCTACTACAATCCGGAACTGAACGAAATCGTGTTCCCGGCCGCGATCCTGCAGCCGCCGTTCTTCGATGCAAAGGCCGACGACGCAGTCAACTACGGCGGCATCGGCGCCGTGATCGGCCACGAAATCAGCCATGGCTTCGACGACCAGGGTTCGCAGTACGACGGCGACGGCAATATGCGCAACTGGTGGACCGAAGAAGACGGCAAGCGTTTCGGCGAAAAGACCAAGGCCCTGATCGCCCAGTACGCCGCGTTCAGCCCGCTTGAAGGCTATAACGTGAATGGCGAACTGACGCTCGGCGAAAACATCGGCGACAACTCGGGTCTGGCGATTGCCTACAAGGCCTACAAGATCTCGCTCAAGGGCAAGCCAGCGCCCGTGATCGACGGTCTCACCGGCGACCAGCGCTTTTATATGGGTTGGGGCCAGGTGTGGCGCACGAAGATGCGCGAACCGGCGCAGATCGCGCAGATCAAGACCGACCCGCACTCGCCGGCGCAGTATCGCGCCAACGGCACGCTGAAGAACCAGCCTGGCTTCTACGAGGCATTCAAGGTCAAGGCCGGCGACAAGATGTACCTGGCGCCAAAAGATCGTGTGATCATCTGGTAAGCCTGCAGCGCAGGCTACTGCGTAGATAAAACAAGGGCCGCTTTCGCGGCCCTTGTTGTTTCCGTTACCCTGCTGCGATCAGCGCGCCTGACTCGAATAGCTGCACGACTTGACCGTGCCTTCGATCGGATCGCCGAACACCGCATTGGTGCAGGCGGTACGGGTCGTGAACGCCTTGGTGGCGTAGGCGCCGGGCACGCCGTAGCGCACGTCGCGTGTGCCGGTGAACGAGCAGGTACCGTTTTCGGCGGCGCATGCGGTCCAGGTCACGGGCGTGGTCGGCGCCGGGGTGGGTGCGCTCGACGCGGTACCGGCATAGCTGCAGGTCTTGACAGTGCCTTCGATCGGATCACCGAACACGGCGTTCGAGCACTGGACATTGTTGGTGAAGACTTTAACGACCCAGGAATTGCCCGCGCCATAACGTACTTCACGCGTGCCGCTGAAACCGCAGGTGGCGTTTTCGTTGGCGCAGGTGGTCCAGGTGGACGGGGATGGCGATGGCGTCGGCGTCGGCGCTGGTGCTGGCGCCGGGGTACCGCCCGAAGTCAGCGCCGCGTAGGCACCGATATCGCGCGCACTCGCAGTAGGGCGGGTCTCGCCCGATGCCAGGTGCTTGTACTGGGCCACTGGCGTCAGGGACACACCGGATGCCGACACGCCCGGCGTCGAACCGGCGTTAATCACCAGCACGTTCGCGATCGGATGCAGATCGAACAGCAGGCGGTTGATAAAGCCTGGCACGAGCGAGCGGAAGTTGGTCCGGTCGATGGCATTGGCCTGGTTGGTCGCAGCACCGGTGCCGCCAAAGATATTGTTTTGCAGCAGAACTGGCGTCGTCACACTGCCGCCGACCAGCACGAAGGTGCCGCGCACGCTGTCGTCGTTCAGGAACGTATTGTTCACCACATACAGATCCTGCTTGGGGTTGCTTGCGCCTTCATTGCCATAGGCGAGCAAACCGGGGTTGTTGTGGCTGGCCGGTTGGTGGATCACATTGCCGATGACATACGACGTACCGGCATTCGGCAAGTCGATCTCGTAGCTTGGTTTGCCGGTGCTGCTCGAGAAACGGTTGTAGTTGATCGTGTTGACGCTGGCGCGCGACTTGAGGTTGTGGCCGCCATTGGCGTCGTGTGAATAGTTGTAGCGGAACGTCAGGCTGCCGACGTGGCCGATATAGACATTGTGGGTGTAACCGTCGCCCCGGCCGTTGGCAGCAAACTCGGTGTTTTCGATGACGATACTGCTGTTGTCATTGGCGCCGGTCAGGATGCCGTTCTCGTTATCGTGCAGGTATGACGAGCGCAGCGTGAAGTTGGTGCCTTCTACACGGACTGCGGCGCCATTGCGGTCTGGCACGGATGCACCGGCCATCTCGACGTTTTCCACCGTAGTGTTATTGCCCTGGACAACCCATGTCCCCTTGCCTTGCGCGTTCTTGCCGGCGGCGTCGATCTTGGGCCGGCCATTCACGCCGCGGATGGTCAGGTTGCTGGCGCTGATGGCGCACACGTCACCGCTATAGGTTTTCCCGCCGTCGATCTGGATGATATCGCCGGACTGTGCCTTGGCAAAAGCGGCGCAGGGCGCAGCGTAGGTTTTTCCTGGTCCCACCGACAGAGTGGCGGCAGAAGCGCCGTCGGCTGCGGCGAGCGTTACGAGGAACAAGGCTGACAAGCGGTACGAAGCAGGCACGGCAGATTTTGAACGGAGGGACATGTGTACTGATCCTGTAAAGATTCCGATAGGAATTTATTTCGACTGGAGGCTGTGCAGGATAAGGTATTTATTTGTTCCGTTTTGTAAGCAATTGTTACTTTACTTTTAAATCAAGATGACATATATGATAAATCTAGAGGTTTAAAAGAAACACAACGAATTGTTCAATTACTACACGATCAGTATGACTCTGGCAGGTTGTCGTGCTGCGCTGGAAGTAAAACTGTCAGATAAACAAAAAGCGCCGTATGCGGCGCTTTTTGTTTGCGAATATTGGCGATGCTTTATTTAACTGCCGCCACCATGTAGTCCACGGCAGCCTTGACGTCGGCATCGGGAAGCGCTGAGCCACCTTTTGGCGGCATGACACCGGCTTTCCCCTGAAATCCCTTGATGGCGTGGTCATACAAGACTGACGCACCCTGACCGACACGCGCGCTCCACGCCACCTTGTCGCCAAACTTCGGCGCGCCTGCAATACCGGCGCCATGGCAGGCAATGCATGCTGTGTCATAGGCTTTCTTGCCGGTATCGGCACTGGCCACGGCCGGGCCGGCAACTGGCGTGGCTGCTGCCATGGGAGCGGCAGCCACCGGGATGGCGGCTGGCGCTGCAGCGACCGGCGCACCAGCCGTCGCAGCGGCGGCGCCATCCGCAACGGGCGCAGCGGCAGACGCAGCGCCAGCGGCAGCAGCGGGTGCGGGCGCAGCCGGCTCCTTGAAGCTGGCGCCACTTTGATTGGTCATGAACACCACGGCGCGCGCCACTTCGAGATCATCCAGATCAGGGTTGCCGCCCTTGGCCGGCATGGCGCGGATGCCTTCGATTGCGTGCGTGACCAGCGTCGCGTAACCCTGCTCCAGGCGAGTCGCCCAGGCAGCTTTGTCGCCCGTCTTGGGGGAGCTTGCCATGCCGCTGTCGTGGCAGGCGGCGCAGGTGGCCGTGTACACGGCGCCACCTGCCAGCAGGACACGCGGCGTATTGGCGTCGCGCAGTGTGAAACCTGCATCGGAGACGGGGCGGATGCGCGCGGCAATCGCTTCGGCGCTCTGGGCATTGCTGCCAGCGCCGGTGGTCGACGCATTGGTGACGAAGGTGACGAGCAGGATGATGCCGAGGACAATAACTAGGAAGAACCCCGCGACAGCAACCACGAGCTGTTTTGGCGTACGAATGAGGGATTCGTGGTCGTGCTGTGCGTCGCTCATGATTTCCTTAATTCAATTAAAAAAACCGGCCACTGAGGCGCTGCGATCTAGTGGCTTTTTTGCAAGTGCCGTCGAGCATCTTATTATAGTGTAAACCTGTATTGATGCCAGGGTTTTTCGGCCGCTGCCCATGGACGTACTCGACGAAAGACTGTATCCTTCGCTACGCTTGCCAGTGCGGCTGTAGCTCAGTGGATAGAGTATTGGCCTCCGAAGCCAAGGGTCGCTGGTTCGATTCCAGCCAGCCGCACCAATTTGGCATCTTGCCATGCTGTTTCTCCGTCGTTGGCGTTGTGTTGTGACGCTTGTCCGGCAGTCGTACCTCTTCTTGTCACTCCCACATCAGTTCAGGTTCCGCTGTGTCTTATTGACCACGTCCTGCCTGCATGTCTTTGTTGTTCATCAAATTATTCTGAAATCTATAGCGCACGATTACAGTCTTTGCGTGGCTTTATGCACGGTCAGTGCTAAAATCCCTCGACTTTATTGCATATGGGAACTAATGTTGTCTTTTGATGCAACTGTACTGACGAACTCACAGAGTCTGGTCGGACGCGTGTTGCAACAAGCTGACGGGACAGCAGCCTGTCGTTGAGTGGCCAGGTGTTTCCATGCTATATTGAATGTTAAAAATATGTCAAAACAATAACTTAAAAATGATGTTGATCTTGCAAGAAATTCATTGCGACGTCGGATCATGGAATAATTTCCCAGATTGACCTCGTCTTCATGGCGTTACCAGGTTACCCGCTGTAAGGCGGTGTCGTCAGGAACCCATGCGCGTATTTCAACGTGTAACGTTTCGTGTGGTTGCCGTTGTATTGGTTGACAATTAATCGAAGAAGTTAGTAACTGCCAACACAGGCAACGGTGGTGCAGCGGGTGTACGACGCGTGCATTCGGCATCTCGGCATGCAGTAAGCGTAATCATCAATTCTGGGGAATAACATGTTTCGGATCTCTAACCACTACGTGTCGAAGATCGTTTTCGTCCTGCTATTCGTGGAAATATTGATCCTGTTGGGCGCCGCCTATGCAGGCGCAGCCATGCGTTTTCTCGACATCGGCGCACCGCTCACGCACGACCAGTTCGATCACTTCCTGGCGTCGGCCGTCGCATTTGCCGTGGCAGTCAGCTTCAGCATGAGCGCCATGGGCATGTACCAGCTCGATTTCGACGAAGGCTTGCGCCATCCGTTCTTCATGAAGCTGATGCCGGCGTTCCTGATGGGCTTCCTGATCCTGACGCTGGTGTTCTACGTCGCCCCCGACCTGTACTTCGGTCGTGGCATCCTGCTGCTGGGCTTCGGCCTTGCTGCCGCCGGGATCTTCATCGCGCGCATTATCTTCTTCAAGACATCCGAATTGCGCCTGATGCAGTCGCGCATCCTGTTCCTGGGCAACGGTGCGTTGGCCAAGGAGTGCAGCGACCTGGCCGTCAACAAGAACAGCTACCACCGCTACAAGGTCGTCGGCTTCATTCCCGTGGGCAGCGACGAGATGTGCGTGCCGGCCGCCGATGTACTCAAGGTGCGTGAAGGCGACTCGCTCGTCAAGATGGCGACCCAGTACGGCGCGCAGGAAATCGTGGTGTCGGTGCAGAACCGGCGCGGCAGCTTCCCGATCAAGGAACTGCTCGACTGCAAGCTGCAAGGCGTGAAGGTGACCGATGCCGCCACGTTCTTCGAGCGCGAAACCTGCCAGATCCGGGTCGATTCGCTGCAGCCGAGCTGGCTGGTATTCGGCGGTGGCTTCGACCAGAGCTTCATCCGTACCTTCATGAAGCGCGGGTTTGACCTGATCTGCAGCACCCTGATCATGGCCGTGACGTTCCCGATCATGCTGGGCGCGGCGCTGGCCGTGTGGCTGGAAGACCGCAACCCCGTGTTCTATTCGCAGGAGCGGGTCGGCAAGGATGGCAAGATTTTCCGCGTGCACAAGTTCCGCAGCATGCGTGCCGATGCCGAAAAAGGCGGTACGCCACAGTGGGCGGCCCAGAACGATCCGCGCGTGACGCGTGTCGGTAACTTCATGCGCAAGACCCGGATCGACGAGCTGCCGCAAATCCTGAACGTGTTCAAGGGTGACATGTCGTTCGTTGGCCCGCGCCCCGAGCGCGCCTACTTCGTCGAGCAGCTGATCGAAGTGGTTCCATATTACAATGTCCGTCATAGCATCAAGCCAGGCATTACCGGTTGGGCGCAGGTGCGTTATGGTTATGGATCGTCGGCCGAGGATGCATTGCAGAAATTGCAGTACGACCTCTACTACGTCAAGAACAACAGCCTGTTCCTGGACGTACTCATCCTGATCAATACGCTCAAGGTCGTGCTGTTCCGTAGCGGACGCTGATCATCCCGGATCGACCTGTGGTGTGCGCACTGCAGGTCGCCGGCTTTAACGTTTCTGTCCCGAATTTTTCAATGGTCGTTTTCATGGATGGCATACGTTGACCACCATTGCCGTCTATAGCTATAGCATTGCCGCCATCGGTTTCTTGTTGCTGATCGGCCTGCTGTTCACCATCTGGCGCGGCCGCACGCAGGTTGCCGCCATTGCTCTCGCGTGCGGATTCACCGCGCTCTGGTCCGCCTCACTGGCCGGGCAGGCCGCCACCGGCCACGAGTTGTGGTCGGTCTGGACCGACACCCTCGAAATCCTGCGCAGCGCCGCCTGGTGCATCGTGCTGCTGCTGTTGCTGGGCAACTCGCGCGATCCGGCCAGCCGCTGGCCGTTCAGCCTGCGCACGCCCATCTTCATCGGCGCCGTCTGCTATGGAATCCTGCTGCTGGTGACGGTGCTGGTGCGGACCGACCTGATGCTCAACCTCGAAGGCGGCCTGCTGCCCAACGTCACGGCGCGCGTGTGCCAGGCGGTGCTCGGCATGCTGCTCGTCGAGCAGGTCTACCGCAACAAGACGATCCAGGAGCGCTGGGCCATCAAGTTCGCGTGCCTTGGCATTGGCGCGATGTTCGCCTACGACTTCTACATGTACAGCCAGGCGATGCTGTTCCACGACATGCACCCGGACACCTGGGCCGCGCGCGGTATCGTCAATGCACTGGCCATGCCGCTGATCGGCACCGCCGTCAAGCGCAGCACGTCGCGCTCCAACGCGCTGGTGCTGTCGCGCCGCGTGATGTTCCATTCGACCGCGCTGTTCGGCTCGGCCATCTACCTGCTGGCGATGGGGTTCGCCGGCTACTACCTGCGCTATTTTGGCGGCAGCTGGGGCGGCGTGATGCAGGTCGCGTTCCTGTGCGGCGCCTTGCTGCTGCTGACCGGCACCCTGTTCTCGGGCACCTTCCGCGCCTGGCTCAAGGTCTTCATCAGCAAGCATTTCTACAGCTACGGCTACGACTACCGCGAAGAATGGATGCGCTTCACGCGTACCCTGTCGTCTGACAGCACCCACATCGGCGAGCGTGCGATCGAGGCGGTTGGCGCACTGGTCGAAAGTCCGGGGGGCGTGTTGTGGCAGCGCCGCGACGGCGATGGCGGCCACTATCAGCCGGTGGCGGGGTGGCAAGCCACCAGCACCGCGACCGAGCCGGCCGATTCGAATTTCTGCCACTTCCTGGAAACCACCCAGTGGGTGATCGACCTGCGCGAATACGCGGCCCTGCCCGAAAAATACGGCGAGCTGGTGTTGCCGTCGTGGCTCGTCGCGTTTCCGCGCGGCTGGCTGGTGGTGCCCCTGATCATGCATGGCAAGCTGTTCGGCTTTGTGGTGCTGCAGGATGCGCGCAGCCCCGTGTCGCTGAACTGGGAAGTGTTCGACCTGCTCGAAATCGCCGGCAGCCAGGCTGCCAGTTATCTGGCGCAGCAGGATGCCGCCAACGAGCTGATGGTGGCGCGCCAGTTCGAGTCGTTCAACCGCATGTCGACCTTCGTCGTACACGACCTGAAAAACCTGGTGGCCCAGCTGTCGCTGATGAACGCGAACGCCGAAAGGCATCGCGACAATCCCGAGTTCCAGCGCGATATGCTCGATACCGTGACACACTCGGTCGACAAGATGAAAATGATGCTGCAAAAGCTCAGCCGCAACGATGCGCCGGAACGGCCATTGCCGCTGCGCGTCGAGAACGTGGTGCGCCAGGCGATTGCGCTCAAGAGTGCGTTCGAGCCGCATCCGGTGCTGGACGTGGTCGATGCGGGCCTCCTGGTGCTGGCCGATGGCGAGCGCCTCGAGCGCGTGCTGGGCCACCTGATCCAGAACGCGATCGAAGCCACGCCGCGCAGCGGCCGTGTCAGCGTATCGATTGCCCGCGCGGGCGCGGAGGTCGCCGTGACCGTGGCCGATACCGGCGCCGGCATGAGCGAGGAATTCATCCGCGAACGGCTGTTCAAGCCATTCGAATCGACCAAGCCGGCCGGCATGGGCATCGGCGTGTTCGAAAGCCGGGAATACATCCACGAATTGGGCGGGGCGCTGGCATTGACCAGCGTGCCTGCGCAGGGAAGCACATTTACCGTCACGTTGCCGCTGTACCGCGAGGCCAACGAGCGCGCTGCGTGACGAAAGGACAACCGTGAGCCAAAACAAACCGAAACTGCTGATCATCGAAGACGACCCGGGCCTGCAAAAGCAGCTGCGCTGGAGTTTCGACGCCTATGACGTGGTGGTCGCCGACGACCGCGAAAGCGCGCTGGCGCAGATCCGCCGCCATGAGCCGGCCGTGGTCACGATGGACCTGGGCCTGCCGCCCGACCCGGACGGCTCGACCGAAGGGCTGGCCACGCTGCAGCAGATCCTGGCGCTGGCGCCGGAAACGCGCGTGATCGTCCTCACCGGTAACCAGGACCGCGCCAATGCGGTCAAGGCGATCGCCATGGGCGCCTACGATTTCCACCAGAAGCCGCCCGAGCCGGAAGTGCTCAACCTGGTCATCCAGCGCGCGTTCTTCCTGCACAACCTGCAGGAAGAAAACCGCCGCATGTCCTCCAGTCAGGCCGATTCGCCGATGGCCGGCGTGATCAGCCGTGACCCCGGCATGCTCAAGCTGTGCCGCAGCATCGAGAAGGTCGCCCCGACCTCGGCCTCGGTCATGCTGCTGGGCGAATCGGGCACCGGCAAGGAAGTGCTGGCGCGCGCGGTGCACGCGATCTCGCCGCGCGCCAAGGAGCGCTTCGTGGCGATCAACTGCGCCGCGATCCCCGAGAACCTGCTTGAGAGCGAATTGTTCGGCTACGAAAAAGGCGCCTTCACCGGCGCGGCCAAGCAGACCAAGGGCAAGGTCGAACTGGCCCATGGCGGCACGTTCTTCCTCGATGAAGTGGGCGATCTGCCGATGGCGCTGCAGGCCAAGCTGCTGCGCTTTTTGCAGGAGCGTGTGATCGAGCGTATCGGCGGCCATGAAGAAATCGCCGTCGACGTGCGCATCGTCTGCGCAACCCACCAGAAGCTCAAGGAACTGTGCAGTACCGGGCGCTTCCGCGAAGACTTGTATTACCGCCTGTCCGAGATCGTCGTGACGATTCCGCCGCTGCGCAACCGCCAGGGCGATGCGGCCCTGCTGGCGCACCACTTCAAGAACAAGTTCTGCGCCCAGGAGTCGCGCCCGACGCTGCATTTTTCGCCGGACGCGATCGCGGCGATCGAAGGCTACGCCTGGCCGGGCAATGTGCGCGAGATGGAAAACTGCGTCAAGCGCGCCGTGATCATGGCCGATGGGCCGACCATCGTGGCCGACGACCTGGGTCTGCCCGAAGGCGACACGCCGGTCGAGGAACCGCTGAACCTGCGCCAGGTGCGCGATGAGGCCGAGCAGGGCGCCATCGTGAAGGCGCTGGCGCGGGTGGATGGCAATATCGTCAAGGCGTCCGAAATGCTGGGCATCAGCCGCCCGACGATGTATGACCTGATGAACCGCCACGGCATCAAGAGCAGTACATGATGGGCAAGGCGGTGGCCGGCGCCCTCGCGCTGCTGGCGGTGGGCGCCATCGGTGCGGCGTACGTGGTCGAACGGGTGGGCGTCACGCCGCGCGCACTGGCGCCGTACATCGAAAAACGCACCAGCGGCCACAACCCGATGATCGTCAAGACGGGGCAGGCCAGTGCGGCGCTGCTGCTGCGGCTCGATCGGGGCGAACCGGTACTGCCGGCTGCGCTTGCGGTGACGCTGGGTGCGCAACCGGGCGCGGTCGGCGTCGATGCTGCCGGCACGATTGCGGTTGCCACGCCCGACGCGCTGCGTGCGGCGCTGGCGCAGGCCAACCCGGGCGACACGATCACGCTGCTGCCGGGCGTGTACCGGTTCGGCGGCGCGCCGCTCGACGTCAATCGCCCTGGCCGCGCCGGGCTCCCGATTGTCGTGCGGGCGGCACAGCCAGGCAGCGTGCAGCTCGAGTTCGATCTGGTCGAGGGCTTTCGCGTCAAGGCGCCGCACTGGCGTTTCGAAAACCTGGCCATCCGCGGCGTGTGCGCCGAGGATCGCTACTGCGAGCACGCGTTCCACGTGGTGGGCGCGGCCAGCCATTTCGTCGCGCGCAACAACACGCTGACGGACTTCAATGCCCACATCAAGATCAACGGCGAACAGGGGCGCTTTCCGGACGACGGCCTGATCGAACAAAACACGCTGACCGCAACGCGCGTGCGCCAGACCTCCAACCCGGTCACGCCGATCGACCTCGTCGCCGCCAACGGCTGGACGATCCGCGCCAACCTGATCAGCGACTTTCTCAAGGGCGAGGGCGACATGGTCAGCTATGGCGCGTTCGCCAAGGGCGGCGGCAGCGGCAACGTCTTCGAACGCAATCTGGTGTGGTGCGAGCGCACGCTGCGCGGGCCGGGCCAGCGGGTGGGCCTGTCGCTGGGCGGCGGCGGTACCGGCGCGGCCGTGTGCCGCGACGGGCGCTGCATCACCGAGCAGGAACAAGGCACACTGCGCGCCAATCTTGTGATGGGCTGTTCGGACGTCGGCATTTATCTCAACAGCGCAGCACGCAGCAGCGTCGTGGACAACACCTTGCTCGATACGGGCGGAATCGACGTGCGCTATGCCACCAGCAGTGCGCGCCTGGACGGCAATCTGGTCGATGGCGCGATCCGCAGCCGCGACGGCGGCTTGCTGCATCTGGAAGACAACCGCAGCGCGGCGCTGTGGCAGAGTTATGCCGGCTACCACCCGGTACGCAGCCTGTTCGCGGAATCTGGCAGCGGCGATCTGGCGTGGCGGGGCGGGGTACCCGAGCGCGACGGGAGCGCGGTCGGCAGCATCGATCTGTGCGGTGCAAAGCGCGGGCGCAGCGCCACCTATGGCGCGTTCGATGATTTCAGCGGCTGCCTGGCGCGCCAGGTCCGCTGAGCGGCGCTTGCCAGCTGTATTACCAGCTGTGCAGCCAGGTGCCGGTCCAGTGCGCCACCTGATCGCGCCAGACGCGGCGTGAGAACGTGTGGTCGGCCCGGTCGATCCGGTACTGGGTAACGCGCGACGATTGCAGCAACTCGCGCCATTTTGGCGTGGCCTCGGCCAGGTCGCAGAATTCGCGGCCGGTCAGATCGGCGCCGCTGATGATCACCAGCACCCGACCGCTGAACGCATGCAGGCCGGCGTGCATCCGGTCCGGCAGGGCCAGTGTAGTCCGCGGCGCTGTCCCCGTGCCGAACGCGGTGCGCACCAGCTGGAACATCGAAGCCAGCGAGCGCTGGTAATTGAAACTGCCGCGCAGCACCCGCGCCCAGAACGTGCGGTCCACCAGGCGGTCACGGTAGTAGTGGCGCAGCGTGGTGCGCGCGATGCTGTCGGGCGTGCGGATCCATGGATTGAGCAGCACCACGCCGCTCACGCGCGCGTCCAGCGGCGCGTACATCATGGCGGCCGATGCGCCGTCGCACAGGCCCCACAACACCACTTCACGCACGCCGGGAACGGCTGCCATGAAGGCATCGATGGCCGCGGCGATATCGTCCTGCACGTCGCCGAACGCGCGCTCGGCGCCTTCGCTGTCGCCCATGCCGCGGTAATCGAAGCGCATGGCGGCAATCCCGTTCATGGCCAGGCTGCGCGCGAGCAGCGTGAACTGGCGGTGGCTGCCGGCGCGGTATTGCGGCCCGCCCACCACCACCAGCACGGCGCGCGTACCCGGCGTTTCGGGCAGGTTGACGACGCCATACAGGCTGTCGCCCTGGCACTCGAAGGTCACGACCCGTTCTTCAATGTCCATGCGCGGGTTCCTGCAATGCTGTCGACGTGGCGGCCAGCCAGGCGGGCGAGATCGTGATTTCGGGGGTGGTCCAGAAGGGCGGGCACTGCACCTGGTGCAGCGTCAGGTCGACCTGGCGCTCGAGCCAGGCGGCGCTGGCGCGTGCCGCGCCGGGAGACACGCCGGGCGAGGCGCCCTGGCCGGTCATGCCCAGCGCCTCGAACCAGTGCACCGGGCAATCCGGCGTGAAGTCTTCGAGCGCCGGGAGCGCGTCGATGGCGGCGGCCAGTTCCGGCGCCAGGTCGTAGCCGCTGATCTCAAGCGTTTCGCCCGCCTGCAGCGAGGCGCGCAGGGCGGCGGTACCCGTGTTCCCGGACGCGCCCTCGGCCAGCAGCGCGCCAACGGTGCGCAGGCGTAAAAACTGGGTCAGGTAGGCCGAGCCGCTCAGCACCGGCTGCCACAGGATCAGCGCCTTGACCGGGTGCTGCGCGGTGCGCGCATAATCCAGCGCCAGCAGGGCGCCCAGGCGCAGGCCCCACAGCAGCAGCGGCTGGCCAAGACGCGCCTCGAGCCAACGCGCGCCGGCCGCCAGATCGTCTTTCCAGATGGCCCAGCGTGCGTCGCCGAAGTCGCCGCTGCTGTCACCGCAGCCGTACAGGTCGAGTTGCAGCACGCCATAGCCCAGGGCCGCCATCTCGCGCGCCTGCAACGCCGCGATCCGGCGCGATCGGTTCATTTCTTCGGCAAACGGCGGCACGTACAGCACCGCACCACGGCATGGACCGTGCGGCGGATGAAACAGGCAAAAGCGCTGGCCTGCACCGATCTTTAGAAAGAACGGCTCGGCAGGGGGCGTAACCTGGCTGGCTGTCATTCGGCCTGCTTCTGCGCGACAAACGCAGCGAGCGTGCCGAGGGTGGCAAAGGTGCTGGCGCTGATGTCGTCGTCGTCGATGGCGATGCCGAAACGTTCTTCGAGGGCGCCGATCAGGCTGACCACGGCCATCGAATCGAGCTCCGGCAGGCTGCCCAGCAGGGGCGAATCTTCGCTCAGGTGCTGACCCGACTCACCCAGGGCCAGCACGTCAATCAGGATGGTCTTTACTTCGTCGAAGTACATAATCGTCATTCTCGTCTGGAGGAACCTTGATCGAATTATACAGTCGGTAGCAGCCGACCCAGTCTCATCTTGACCGTGGCGGCCATGCGGTGCACCTCGTCCAGCAATTCGTGGCGGGTAACGCGTAGCATCAGGTACCAGAACAGGGCCAGTGGCGTGAGCATCACCAGGAGGCGCACCAGCGCCGGCCAGTCGGCGGGAATGACCAGATTGAGCAGCGCGCCCGCCGCCGCCGTGCCGGCCGCCACCCAGGCGCTTGGCACCATGGCGCGCAATAACGGGATCAGGCCCCAGTGGAAGTAGCGCTGCTGCTGCATGATGACGATCGGCGTGGCGGCCAGCGACGCCCAGCACAGGGCCCAGGCAAAGCCGGTCAGGCCGCCGTCGAACAGGGCCACGCCGAAGCCGATCCGGGTGGCCAGCGTGACCAGGACCGGGATCGCACTCAGGTACGGCCGGCCAATCGCGACGATGGCCGGGTGGATGTAGTTGAAGGTCATGCCCACTGCGGCGGCAATCGTCAGCGGCAGGATCGCCGGCACGCTGGCCAGCCAGGTCGCGCCGTACAGCGCCAGTACGATTTCATGGCCCAGCAGGGCTGTGAGCGCGAGCGCCGGCCAGCCGACGCCGGTCAGGAGTGCCGTCGCCCGGCTCATGGTCGGAATCAGGGATTCGCCACGGTGGTAGGTCTGGGCCAGATAGGACACGGCGCCGTAATTGACGGTCGAACCGGCGACATAGGTAAAAATGGTCACCGTCGAATTTGCGCGGCTGAGCAGGCCGACCAGGCGCGCCGAGCCCAGCTTGCCCAGCAGGATGTCGGGAATCGCATTGTTGATCGCCACGGTGCAGCTGGTGAGCAGCGAGCCCAGGCCGAAGTGGGCCACGCCGCGCCAGTGCCGGAACGACGGGGTCCATGGCATGTCTTTCGGCCGCAGCGGGATGTACGCGATGGCGCAGGCCAGGATATTGATCAGATTCGCCCAGGCCAGGCTCATGCTGCCAAAGCCCAGCTTGGCCAGGACCAGGCAGCTGATGCAGAAACTGGAGGTGCCCACGGCCATCACGATGGCCTGCTTTTCGGCGGCAAATTCACGGGTCAGCAACGCATTGGTGACCGTTCCGAATGGAATGAACAGGAAGCCGATGGCCAGCACCTGCATGACCGGCACGATCTCGGGCTCGTTGAACCAGCGCCCGATCCAGCCGCTGGCCAGGAACATGATAGTGGCGATCAGCCACGAGGTCGTAAACACGACGCCGGTGGCCGAGCGAATCTTGTCTGGTGTAAGTACCGACTCACGCTGCAGGTAGGTCGATACGCCGAAGTCCCGGAACACGTGAGCCAGGTTCACGAACACCACCGTCATCGAATACACACCGATTTCGCTGGGGCTGAGCATGCGCGCCAGCAGCACGCTGACAATGAATTGCAGAAGCGCTGCGCCGGACGAGGAGAAGAAGTTGATGACCAGCGAGCGGCGCAGATTTACCATACAGCGTGTTACCAGGTGACGATCGGACTATGCGGGGACGCCACTGATCAGGCCAATGGCTTGACGGGACGTCACTTCATACTTGTTATTAAGGAAACGCATCGAACCGATGAAGTGGAAGAATGCCGTGTCGGCGGTCGCCATGTCGGGGGTGGCGTATTTCGGGAACGGCAATGCGCGCGTGCCCGGCATGTTCGATGCGACGTAGTTGGACGTGATCTGTTCGGTGCCCCACTCGCGCCAGCGCTCGCCAAACTTGGCGCCCAGCCGGCGCGAAAAGTCGAGCATGGTCTCGCGCATCGTCTCCGAGCGCGGAAAACCGGAGAACCCGGAGCAGCCACGGATGTAGCGGGCATTGTCCGGCAGGCCGACCGAGACCATTTCGGTTTCAACGATCCCCTGGATGTGGGCGCCAGGCTTGATCCACGGCAAAGCGTTTTCGCGCGTTGCCTGCAGCGAACGCACTGGCGTATCCGGCATTTCACCCAGCACGAAACCGCTGCCGGCGCGGATGGCCTCGAGCACTTCGGGGATGGGCTGGACCGTCAGGGTGTCGGCATCGAGCTGGATCACATAATTGTCGCGCACGTATTCCGAGATCGCGAACAGGCGCTCCCAGGTGCCGCCGCGCGGGATGTCCGGGTGCGTGAATTCATCGGCGCGGCGCAGCTCGATATGCGGCACGTGCTGCTTGAGCACAGCGCGATCGGCTTCGGTGATCGACGGATCGCAGACCACCACGATGCGCTGCGGATTGAGGAAGTGGATGAACGATTTGACAGCAACCAGATAGACGTGGACGTCGCGCGCTTGCACCATCGACAGCAGCATGAAGGGCAGATCACCCCGTGGAGCAGGCTTGGTTTCCATGATCTTCAGGGCCACTTTCTGGTGGCGGCCCTTGAAATAATCGCGCTTGACTCGCTGGATGACTCTGTTCATCAACGACATGTACACAAACTCCTGATTTGACAATAGCTTCAGGCTCAACGCCTGTTTCTTGAACATTGGCAAAACTACACTAACCAGTGTATTTCTTGCTAATACGCATGACATTATAAGCTGCAACGACCATCACACGCGGTACCCGGTCGAGATTGTTGTGATCGAAAGGTAACGGCAACCAGGTGATCATTTGCGTCGCCCGGATGCGCACTGGCCGGGCGTTCGGTGTATCCGAAGGCCCGGCCAGAAGACCTGCTAGGGGACGCTTAGCGGGGGACGATGGCCCACTGCGGTGCATCCGGGTAGTACGGTGGTGCACTACGGCCAGCCAGCAGCGCCCATGCTTCGGTGGCATTCGGGATGCCCGCGGCCACGGCGACTGCCAGGGCCGGCTGCATATTGGACGGATAGCCAATCGACGAGTCGGAATAGCCGGTCATGCGCCCCTTCTGCCACTGGAAGCCGTGGGCCAGCGTCAGGTAGTCGACCTGGGCCTGGCTGTTGCACGGCTGATCGATGTACTTCAAGCCACTGGCATGCGTGAATTTGCGGCCATCGTCGTTGTAGTAGTCATTGCCGTCATAGTTGGCCTTGTACAGTTTTTCGAAGCTGTCGTAGATCGGGGTGCTTGGCGAATCGCGGAACTTCAGGCCGTAGGCGGCGCCCTGGATCCAGCAGTAGCCTGGCGCCGTCATGCGGCCAACCGAGTATTTCGCTTTCCACTGCAGGATCGGGGTGGCTTTGGCAAAGCCCAGTTCGGACAGGTAGCCGAAGCTCCAGGTCAGGAAGTCGTCCTGCCATGGCGCCGAGGCATCGACCTGGAAGGCATTTTCACCCGAGCCGTCGTACACGCCCAGCTTGTTCGGATTCCCCACGACATAGGTCGCATGGTAGAAGTCCAGGTTGTTCTCGAGCTGCTTGGTGAAGTACGCCTTCAGAGGGTGATTGTCCGGCGTGATGTAAGCACTGTGACCCAGCGTGCGCAGCGACCAGGCCTGACCGCGCAGTTGTTGCCAGCGGACGAGGCCCTTGCCCTCACCGTGATTGCCTGGCGCAGTACCGAGCGGGTTGGACGCTGCCCAGAACTGGAGTTCTTCCAGATAATAATAGTCACCCGTCACCAGGTACGGCAGGTAGGCCAGCGATGGCTGGTGCGCCGTATCGGCTTCGAACGGCGTATCGCCCAGGGCGCCGTTGTTGTTGACGTAACGCGGCACCGGCAAAGGACCGGATTCACGCAGGTTCCAGTGCGTCGTGATGTTCTTGTTGGCATCGTTATCGGTGCGCACCGGGTAGCCGGTTTTTTCGTCACGGTAGTGAATCGACCAGCTGCCCGAGCCATCGGCTGCGGCCAGCATCGCATTGCGTGCCCGCTTGTCCATCGACAGCAGGTACATCACCGACCAGGTTGGCAGCGGACCGATGTCGCCCCGGCCACCCGCAGTCGGCATGTACGCCACGATCGGGCCGATCGTCATGGGGCCGGTGTTGTCGGCCGTGATGCGCCCAGCAATGTTGTTCAGTTCATTATTCGACGGCACCACTCGGCTGTCGTAGTTCGACACGGCCTTGGTGGCAATCATGTAGGCGCCATTGAGTTTCACGTCCATGACCGGCACGCGCGCGGCGTCCCACCAACCCGCCTGGTGCCAGCGGGCATGGTGATAATGGGTCAGTGCCGACTTGGCATAGACCGAGCGGCCACCGACTTCGACATTCACGTCATAGGTCAATTTACCGCCAGGAACGAACGTCTTGGTGTTTTCGACCACGACATCGACCCGCGCCTGTTTGCCCAGACCCGAATACCAGCGCACGTCGAACCGCGCCGTCAGCAGCGATTGCGTCACGCCGGCCGCGTTTTTCAGCGGTGCGTTCAAGTGCCATTCATTGACCACATTGCCGGACAGCCAGTTGCGTGGCGCCGTGTCGGCAACCAGCGCGTCCGCCAGCGACGCGGTGTATTTCTCGCCATTGAGGGTGATGGTCACTGTGCTGGTGAGGCCCGATTTGGCCAGGGTCTGCACTGTCTCGCTACTCTTGAGCGACGTGGACGACTTGACCAGCTGCAGAGTCTGCGTCTGGCCGGCGGCCAGCTCCGGCAATACGCCGGACACGACCACGTGGCGTACCGAACCGTCTGCGTGGGTGGCCTTGATGTCGGTTTGCAGGCGCAGCAGGGTACCGTCTGGCAACTTGGCTGCCAGACCTTCTTTCACGTTCATCTGGCCTTGCATGATGACCTGGCCAAACGTGAATGGCACCTGCTTCTGGGCTGCGCCGGTGTTCTGGATGCTGAAGTCGGTCACCAGCTCGCCAGCCACGACTGGCGTCAAGCCAGTCGCCTGGTCGCTTGGCGTGGCTGGCGAGACTGGCGTGCCGGTGGCAGGCGTGGCAGTCTTTGGTGTGAAGGCAGTCACCGTCTTGGCCAGCGAGGTCGTGTCACTGATGACGTCGCCACCGCCGCCGCCGCCGCAGGCGGTCAGCATGACGGTGCACATGGCGGTGATGATCCGGGTGCTGGTGCTGCGCACGAGCACTTGAGCAGGGTGCAGCGCGAAATTCGTTTCGTCGCTCGCAGCAAATGTAGTCAGAGTGTTCATATGAGAATTCGTGTAGTTGGGCAATTGATTCGCCAAGGAAAGAATTTCTTCGAAGAACTTAACTTTACCCTGATCCATCATTTGTGTCTTCTGATTCTCCCCAACTCCGATTTGTTTCCACACGAAAACAACAGTTAACGCGAGTAATGCAATAATTAAATAGTGATGTGTCAAGCGCAAATACGCTTTAATTGATGAACAGCCATACGACTTAAAAGATGTGCAATGCGTCATCGCTGATGTCCATTCCAAAAAATGAGGGTTGGCGGCCGTCCGCACTGGGCGGCACCGCTGGAGACGGTGCTTCTGGCCGGTAATCAAACAGGCATGAATCATGGTGTTCCAGAACAACCACGATTAATCGGAAAATTTTCTAATGAGAAATTCTTGATCATTCGTTCATATGATTATCTATTCCATCGGACGCGTTTTAGATAATCAATTTAGTCAATTGTATGAATTGCACTGACAGTTAATTATAGGAAACAGTAATTTATTTATTGTTATTGCCGGCGTTTGAATATGCGGCAAATTTTTTATGCATCATCTCCCGATACGCCACTTCATGCTGAGGTGATTTGGCGGTCGCGACCGTGTACTGCGCTGCCCGTCCACGCCGCGCGAATCATGTGTGCCGGGTTCCGTGTGTGTTAGGATGGCAAGATTCTTTCCGCGGCGCTGGCCTGCCGCACTCTAACGCACCGAAGGCGAAGAATTGTCATCCCGCGCTACCGACCGTCCCACTGAAAGCAGCCTTCTGGCACGCCGTGATCCACTTCCCGGATGCCGTGTTTCGGTCATTGTCCCGACGCGCAACCGGCACGCCCTGCTCGAACGGATGCTCATGCGCATGCGCAGCCAGACGTTCGATGCGTTCGAAGTGATCGTGGTCGACGATGGTTCCGACGCGGCAAGCCGTCAGGCATGTGCCGCCATGCTCGACCGCCTGGACGGGCGTTTCCGTGTCATCGAACTGGGTACCGCAGGCGGGCCGGGTTACGGCCCATCGATTGCACGCAACACCGGCATCGACGCAGCAACGGGCGACCTCATCACCTTCTGCGATGACGACGATTTCTGGACGGGCGACACTCACCTGGCCGCAATGGTCGACGTGTTCGACAGCCAGCCAGACGTCGACCTCTACATCGGCAACCAGATCGCCGTCTCGCACCTGGGAGCCACCGAGCGCGCCGATTGGTTGCCGGCCCTGGTCGGGATGGTTGCCGGCCGCCCGCGCACCCATGCGCGCGGCTACCGGATTCCACTGGCTGAACTGGTGCGTGCCGGCGGCTTTGCCCAACTGAATATCCTGGCCCTGCGCCGTGCGACCGCGCAGGCGATCGGCGGCTTCTGGACCCGCACGTCATATGAAGAAGACCGCGATTTCTTCTGGCGCGCAGCCGATGCGGCGCGCGCCGTGTTCTTCAATCCCGACGTCGTCGCCCAGCACAACGTGCCCGACCCGTCGCGCCAGAACAATCTCTCGCGCCGCTTTTCGCAAGCCGAACGCTGGCTGCTGTCGGCGCTCGTCTCGCAGCACATCGCGATGAAGGTCGACAGCACGGCAATCCGCGCGCTGTGCCTGTCGTACGAAGGCGATATCCTGCGCCGTCTGTCGCGCTACTGGTCAAGCGAAGGCAAGCACGCGCTGGGCTGGCAGTACGCACGCCGTGCGCTGGCCGCGCGCGTGTCCCTCAAATGGGCGTTGTATACGGCAGCGCTTGGCTGTCGTCAGTTGTTGCGCAAGGGCCAGGCATGAGCACTCCGAACAAGGTCCTCGTCATCGGCGACGACACGCGCAGTTTCCTGTCGACCGTGCGTTCGCTCGGGCGCCAGGGGCTTGAAGTGCACGTGGCGCCGTTCGATTTCCGCGCGCCGGCGCTGGCGTCACGCTATATCCACGCCACGCATTTCCTGCCGTACTACCTCGACGGCGGCCAGGCCTGGCTGGATGCCGTGCTGGCGCTGCTGCGCGAGCATGACTTTTCACTGGTCGTGCCGTGCGACGAGCGTGGGCTGTTGCCGCTGTGCCTGCACCGTGACGCGCTGGGGGCCTTCTGCCCACTGGCGATTCCATCGGCCGAGGCACTCGACATCTACTTCGACAAGGTGCGCACGCGTGACCTGGCCCAGTCGGTCGACGTGCCGGTCGCGCCGGGCCGCCTGCTGGCCGCCAGCGACACGGCCGACGGCATCGCGGCCGAATTCGGCTTGCCGGTCGTGATCAAGGAACCGATGTCGTACGCGATGCCGGAACTGTACGTGCGCACCAGCACCCGCATCATCGGTGAGCGCGCCGAACTGGCCGCCTGGCTGGCGCGCCACGACCATGGCGCCGGGCCGATCCTGCTGGAACAGATGTTCCCCGGCTTCGGCCTGGGCGTGTCGGTGCTGTGCCACGACGGCGCCGTGCTGCAGGCGTTCGAGCACCACCGGGCGCATGAGATGAACGGCAGCAGTTATTACCGCAAGAGCGCGCCGCTCGACCCGCAACGTCTGGCTGCGGTCGAACGCATGGTGCGCGCCAGCCGCTACACGGGCCTGGCGATGTTCGAATTCAAGGTCGATCCCGCTACGGATGGCTGGATCCTGATCGAGGTCAATGCGCGCCCGTGGGGCTCGCTGCCGCTGCCGGTGTCGATCGGCGTCGATTTCCCGTACCGCCTGTATCGTCTGCTGGCGCTGGGCGAGCCAACCGCGTCGGTGGACTATCCGGCGGGGCGCTATTGCCGCAACCTGATCCTCGACATGTGGCAAGCCAGGGCGGGCGCCGCCCGCCTGGCACGTCGTCCGGTCCGCCTGGCGCTGCATTGCCTGGCCTGGGGCTGGAGTTTCCATCGCGTGCTGATCGGCAGGGAACACCAGGACACCCTGGTGCTCGACGATGCGGGTCCGGGCTGGCAAGAGCTGCGCGAACTCGTCGGCGGCCGCTTCAAGCGGCGCGCCACGGCGCAGCCGGGCCAATCCCTGTCGGCGCGCATGGCCAGCCTGTTTGCCGCCAACCCGAACCGGCCGCTGAACGTGCTGTATGTCTGCCAGGGCAATATCAATCGCAGCAGCTATGCGCACCTCAAGTCAGGCCAGCTGTTTGGCACCAGCGCGCAGTTCGATTCGGCAGGCATGCTGCCCCGTAACCGGCGTGGCTCGCCCGCCGTGGCCATCGCGGCAGCGGCGCAGCGCGGTGTGGACATGTCGACACACCGTTCGCGCCACGCCAGTCGTGCTATGCTCGAAGAGGCCGATCTCGTGATCGTCTTCGACCAGATCAATCTCGAGAGCATCGCGGCACGTTATCCCGACCTCAGGGACCGCGTCTTTCTGCTTGGTCAAGCCTGTACCGCGGCTGGCAGCGACTGCCAGATCCTCGACCCCGAAGGCAAGGACGCCAGCACGTTCAATGCGACCTATGGCCGCATCGACGAGTGCCTCACGGCGCTCGCGCAGGCAGCGCCGGCATCGGCCAACCCAGTACGAGACTCCCGTCCATGCTAAGAAAAACCAGCCATCTGCCGGCGCGCCTGGGCGCTGGCGCCCGTCCTGTCCTGGTCGTCGTGATCGACACCGAGGAAGAATTCGACTGGACCAAACCGTTCGACCGCGCCAGCGTCGGCACGAGTTCGATCGCGGGCCAGCCCTTGATGCACGAGCGGGTCTATGACCGCCTCGGCATCGTGCCGACCTACGTGATCGACTGGCCGGTGGCGACCACACCGGCCTCGGTGGCCGTGCTGCGCGGCCTGATGGAAGCGGGGCGCTGCGAAATCGGCACCCACCTGCATCCGTGGGTGTCGCCACCGCACGACGAAGAAGTCTCGACCTTCCATTCGTATGCCGGCAATCTGCCGCGTCAGCTCGAGTACGACAAGCTGCGCCAGCTGACCGACGCGATCACACGCTCGTTCGGCCGCGCACCGACGACGTTCAAGGCCGGGCGCTACGGCCTGGGCGCGCATACGGCCGAATCGATTGCCGACCTGGGCTACCAGATCGATGCCAGCGTGGTGCCTTACACGGCCTTTACCGACGATGGCGGTCCGGATTTCCGTGCCTACGACGAACACCCGTACACGTTCGAAGCGGGCGGGCGCAGACTGCTCGAACTGCCCAACACGGCCGGTTATACGGGCTGGTTGCGCGCCCAGGGCCCGGCGCTCTACGAGCTGGCGCAGCAGGGCTGGGCGCGCAAGCTGCGCATGGGCGGCATCCTGTCGCGCAGCGGCGCCCTCGAGCGCATCCGCCTGAGCCCGGAAGCCGCCAATGGCGCCGAACTGCGGCGCCTGAGCAGCGCGCTGCACGGCGCTGGCTGCGAAGTGTTTTCGCTGACTTATCACAGCCCGTCGATGGTGCCCGGCCATACCCCGTATGTGCGCACCGATGCCGACCTGCAGCGCTTCATCGCGACCGTGCACGATTACTGCACCTGGTTCCGCGACGAGCTGGGCGGCGAGTTCATGAGCGTTACAGGGCTGGCGGCGCGCCTGCAGTCCTGACCGGTTTCTACTGCCTTGCACCCGCAGCCACGCGCTGCGGGTGCAGCATTTACACCACACTTTCATCTTGTCACGACCGTGACGCCAATGGCGGCAATCCGATTCCGCATCGTGTTTCTGCAATGGTTTGGCAGCATGAACAAGCACTGCCAATTTCACATTTGCATTTGTTGGCGACCGATTTTCATCGGATTGTTCCGCCATTTTCCTCTATCACCAGAGCGACGGGTTTCCTTTTATCGAAGAAGGAAGATTGTATCTTTTCGCCCGGCTATTTTATCGGCTGACCCGGCGTCGTCATTTTCCAGCAGACGCAAAGCTTGGTGATAAAGGCGCCAATATGCGCAGTGAATTAAGTGGCACATTTTTATTAAAAAAGCAACCCACAATGATTATTGCCAATATTATTTTATTGCCAATATAATTACCACTTGGTTTCTCACAGTTTTTTTCTGATTGTCACTTGCGTCGTTTTAAGGCTGGCCGATTCGGTATGTGGCCGGCGGTGGTCGTTGCAGATCGGGTTCATGCGCTGGCTGTCAGGGCCCTTCACATTCTCCTTGCGGAACAATGAAAAACACTCATCGTCTTCCCTATATCGATGCATGGCGATTCTTTGCAATTTTTCTCGTCATTCTTTCTCACATCATCGAATATAGTCACCCGATGTATCACAAGGTGCTGCCAGGGCTGATCTGGCGTATTCATCCGATGGGCACGCTGGGTGTGCAGATCTTCTTTTGCATCAGCGGCTATGTCATCTGCCGGGGCATGGTGAAAGAAGTCAGCGTTCACGGCGCGGTCAGCATGCGCCATTTTTATCTGCGCCGCGTGCTGCGTATCGTCCCGCCACTCATGCTGTATCTGCTGTTTCTCGCTGTGCTGGTCCAGACCGGCAGCATCGAGATGAGCGCGCCCCAATTCGCCCAATCCGCGGCATTTCTCTGCAATATCAATTTGCTGGGAAATTGTGGCTGGTATGCAGGCCACACGTGGAGCCTGGCTTTTGAAGAACAGTTTTATCTGGTATTCCCGATGCTGTTCGTCGGTTTGGGAATGGCCCGGAAGCGACGCACGATTTTGCCTGTCATCGGTGCGCTGCTTGCCATCGTTTTATCCGCGCAAGTGGCAGCGCAACCCGAGCTGGCATTATATGTATCGATTTTTTCTTTCATGCTATGGGGCTGCGTGTATGCGTTGTATGAAAACGTCCTGGGCCCGCTGCTCAAGAAATTACCTGTTGCATTCTGGTGCGCCGGTATCGCGCTGCTGATCGGCGTACACCTTGTTGCGCTGCCGGCATGGCTGATGAATATCGTTTATCCGCTCATTGCGCCGTTGATTATTTGCGCAGTCGTGTTTGGCACGCCGCTGGCACGGCCAGCCATTCGCGCGCTGTTCGGTAATGCGCTGCTCGCTTATCTGGGACAGATTTCGTACACCATCTATCTGTGGCAACAAGTGGCGACTGCGAACCACGGCTTCGCGTCGCCGCTGGTGGTGTTCGGTTTGCTTGGAATGGTCATTCTGCTGGCGCATTTCTCTTACCAGTACCTTGAACTGCCGTTGATCCGGATGGGCCGGCGTCAGCCAGTCGAGCAGGACCTGGCCAACCCGGCCACGGTAGCCATCGGGCCGGTCGTTGTCCCGGTAGTGCCCGTCAGCCCCGACTGAGCCGGCGGCAAGCCGTCAGGCGGCGCCGTGCGGCGCCGGCTTGCGCATGGCATGCAGCCGCGCCAGACCGGGCCACCGGTAGCCGTTCAGGTGGTACATCGTGCGCACCTCGTCGGTCCAGCGCAGATGCCATTCCATGACACGGCCATAGAATTCGATCCGCCCGAAGCGGTTCTCGTCGAACAGCTGGCGGCATGCTTCTTCGCGCATCAACAGGGCCGGGGACAACTGGCCCGCCAGCTGCTCGTCGTAGGCGGTCTTGAGCACCACGATGCAGTCGCCGCCTTCCACGCACAAGTCCATGGCCGCCAGCTGGTCGCCCAGCCAGTAACGGTAGACGCTGGCGGCGCCGCGCGCAGCAAACGCTTCCAGCATGGCGCGGTAAAACTGGCCCTGCGCGTTGGTGGCGTCGACGGCGGTGCCGCCAACCGCTTTCCAGCCGCTGCCCTCGAGCCGCCCGTAGTCGGCCACGGCCTGCGCCATCTGTTCGGGCGCGCGGCATAGTTCCAGGCGCGGCGTGACGCCGTCCTGGCGCAACCGGTTGCGCTGCTTTTTGAGATTGCTGCGCAGGTTCTTGCCGCGCGCCTCCCAGAACGCGTCGAAGCCGCCGGCGCCGCGCAGCGTGATGCGGGCGGTGCGGATATAGTCCGCCGTGCGCACGCATGCGGCATCCGCCGGGCGTGCCATGAGCGCCGGATCGCACTGGGTCAGGCCGACGAGCAGCGCCGGTCCGGGCAGGCGGGCCAGCAATGACCGCAGCAGCGCACCAGGTGCCCCGTCATCGCGCTGCAGCCACAGGCCCACCGGCGCCTGGGAGGGCTGGAAGGTGTGCCAGACGCCGAAGCCGCCTGGGCTCAGGATCGTCATCGCGTCCGTGACGCCGTTTGTATCGTGCCATGCCAGCAGTTCGCGGCCGTCGGCGAAGCTGGCCAGCAGTGCGGCGACAAAGTCGGTGGCCAGCAGCGGCGAGGCCGCGCCGGCCGCGTGCAGCGCGCCCCAACGCGCCATCTGCGCGCCGAACTGGCTGGCCGGCACCACGGTCCAGCTCATGCCGCGACCTTCGCGCTCGCCTGCAGCGCCGCGCGCACGGTGGCGATCAGCCAGGCCAGTTCGGTGCTGCGCAAGGCCTGGTGGCAGGGCAGGGCGATCATCCGCTGTCCGAGCTCGACGCTGGTGGCGCACACGCTCGCATCCACGCCCGGCCACAGGGTGGCGCCAAAGCGCACCATTGGCACGCCGGCCTGCGCCAGCCGTTCGGCCACCGCATCGGCCTTGTCGACCAGCAGCGGAAACACCCACGGACAGGCGCCGTCCGGCAAGGCGGCAAACAGCGGCCGGCAGCCTGGCGCATCCTGCAGCGCCTCGTGCAACGCCAGATAGTGGCGGCGGCGGCGCGCCACGATGCGTGCATGCGACACCAGCCGCAATGTCAGCCGCGAAAACCACGACGAGCGTTTGTCAACCCAGTGCGGATCGAAGCTGAAACTGCTGTCCGACGACGAGGGCGCCAGGCTGGACGTGGTAGCTGCGCCAGTTGCGCCAGTCGCGCCGGCCGGTGCACGCGCGGCCTTCATGGCGTTCCAGAGCAGCGTTCTGGCGCGCAGCGGCAGGGCCAGGAGCATGCGCAGGGCGGGCAGGCGGCCGTAAGAAAAGCTGGTTTCCAGGGCGGTCAGCGCAGCCTTGGCCTCGAAGCCGAGACCGGCCGACTGCAGGTGCGTGTCCAGCGCGTGCCGCCGCGATACCAGGCAACCGCCTTCGTGGATCGGAAAGAACTTCATGCTGCTGCCGATGGCGTAGTCGCCGCTGCTGCCGACCGCCACACCGTCACGCTCGCCGAAAAAGCAATGGGCGCAGTCTTCGAGCAGGCCGATGCCGCGCGCGTCGCACAGCGCGCGTAGCGGCGCCAGATCCTGCGGGATGCCGAAAAAATGCGTGACCATGATCGCCTTGATGCCCGGGTATTCGGCCAGCCTGGCCTGGATGTCGGCCAGATCGGCGCAGGTGTCGGGCAGTACCCGGTAGAACACGACGTCGGCGCCGCACCAGTGCACCGGCGGAATCATCGACGGGCTGTGATAGGCCGGCACCAGCACCAGGTCACCGGCGCCCACGCCCAGCGCGCGCAGCGCCAGGCCGATGGCGATGCGCCCGCTGGTGACGAGCCGCGTCTGCGCATTGTCGAGCAGCGACGGCAGCGCGCGGCCGGCATGCGGCCCGGCGCGAAAGGCAGCGAGCGACAGCACGGGAACGGACGGGATCAGGCGACGAACGGGAACGCTGGGTTGTATACTCGGCATCATCGAAATATACCATGGCGCCCCACACACCCAACGGGCAGTGTTTCTCCAACGCATGGGCGCGAACTGGTAAGATGACGGGTGCCGCCAGCGGCGCCATGTCTCATCCATTTCCCAGCGGGCAAGGGCCCGGAGCGCGATGAATCACCTGATCCACGACAGCATCTTTGACAGCGCAGCACGCACGCCCGACGCCGAGGCCCTGGTCTACGGCGCGCTGCGCTGCACCTACCGCGAACTGGCCAGCCAGGTAACGGCCATGGCCGCGCTGGTGCTGGCGCGTGGCCTGCAGCCGGGCGAGCGCGTGGCCGTGTACATGGAAAAGCGCATCGAAAACGTGGCCGCGATGTTCGGCGCGGCCGCTGCCGGCTGCGTGTTCGTGCCCGTCAATCCGCTGCTCAAGCCCGACCAGGTGGTCTACATCCTGGCCGATTGCAGCGTGCGCCTGCTGGTGACAACGCCCGAGCGCCTGGCGCAGCTGGCGCCCGTGCTGGCGGCATGCCCCGCCTTGCAGACGGTGCTGGTCACCGAAGGCGCTTTGACCAGCACACCGGACTTGCCGGTGCTGGATTGGGCTGCATTGCAGGCGCCGCCGGACGCGCGCGTTCCGCATCGCCGCATCGACACCGACATGGCCGCGATCCTGTACACCTCGGGTAGCACCGGCGCGCCCAAAGGTGTGGTGCTGTCGCACCGGAACATGGTTGCCGGCGCCGCCAGCGTCGCCGACTACCTGGGCATGACGGCGTCGGACCGCCTGCTGGCGGTGCTGCCGCTCAGTTTTGACTATGGCCTGAGCCAACTCACCACCGCATTCCTGCGCGGCGCGTCGGTGGTGCTCATGAATTACCTGTTCCCCAAGGATATCGTCGCTGCCGTGCGCGAGCACCGCATCACCGGGCTGGCCGCCGTGCCGCCGCTGTGGATCGCGCTGGCGCGCCTGGCCTGGCCGGCCGATACCTCGCTGCGCTTCATCACCAATTCCGGCGGCGCGATGCCGGTCGTGACCGTCGAGGCCCTGCAGCAGGCGCTGCCGCAGACTGCCATCTTCCTGATGTATGGCCTGACCGAAGCGTTCCGCTCGACCTATCTGCCGCCCGCCGAAGTGGCCCGGCGGCCCGGCTCGATCGGGCGCGCGATCCCGAATGCCGAGGTGCTCGTGGTGCGGCCCGACGGCACGCTGTGCGACGCCGACGAACCGGGCGAGCTGGTGCACCGTGGCGCCCTGGTGGCGCTCGGTTACTGGAACGATGCGGCGCGCACGGCGCTGCGTTTTCGCCCGGCCCCCGGTCAGGACCCGGCATTGCCGCTGCCCGAAATGGCGGTCTGGTCGGGTGACACCGTGCGCCGCGACGCCGAAGGCTTCCTGTATTTTGTGGGCCGCAGCGACGAGATGATCAAGGTCTCCGGTTACCGCATCAGCCCGACCGAGGTCGAGAGCGTGCTGCACGCCAGTGGCCTGGTCAGTGAAGTCGCGGTGTTCGGCGTCGACGACGCCACGCTGGGGCAGGCCATTGTGGCGGTGGCCGTGGCCGATCCCGGTCTGGTCGACCGCGCCGCATTGCTGGCAGAATGCAAGCGCCGGCTGCCGGCCTACATGGTGCCGGCGCAGATTGTGCTGCGCACCGAGGCACTGCCGCGCAATCCGAACGGCAAGATCGATCGCAACCTGCTTCGCCATACCCTCCAGGCCGGCTAGCGCCGGCGCCAATTTCTTTGTATTGACCGCAAGCCCATGACCGGCACCAAGCCCCAGCACGCTCCCCAGATCTATTTTCCGGTCGTCGACGATGTCCTGCACGTCGGTGGCATTCCGCTGCCGCGCCTGGCGCAGCGCGTCGGCCGCACGCCGTTCTATGCGATCGACCGCGCCCTGTGCAGCGCGCGCGTGGCCAGCCTGCGCGCGATTTTGCCGCCGCAGGTCGCGCTGCATTATTCGATCAAGGCCAATCCGATGCCGGCGCTGGTGCAGCATATGGCGGGCCTGGTCGATGGGCTGGACGTGGCCTCGGGCAGCGAGCTGAAAATCGCGCTCGATACAGGGATCGACCCGGCCCGCATCAGCTTTGCCGGCCCGGCCAAGCTCGAGGGCGAGTTGACCCAGGCGATTGCCGCCGGCGCCTGCCTGAACATCGAGTCGCAGCATGAGCTCGACAACGCGGCGCGCATCGGCGATCTGCTGGGTATCGCGCCGCGCGTGGCGCTGCGCATCAATCCCGAATTCGAACTCAAGTCGTCCGGCATGCGCATGGGCGGGGGCGCCAAGCCATTCGGCATCGACGCCGAGCAGGCCCCGGACGTGCTGCGCCAGGCGGCAGCGCTGGGGGTGGATTTCGAAGGTTTCCACATCTACAGCGGCTCGCAGAGCCTGCGCCTGGACGCCATCATCGAGTCGCAGTCGCGCAGCATCGAACTGGCGATCCAACTGGCTGGCGAAAGCCCGCTGGCGGTGCGCCAGCTGAATATCGGCGGCGGCCTGGGCATTCCGTACTTCCCGGGTGAACAGCGCCTCGATCCGGCGCCGATGGGCGCGCACCTGGCAGCGTGGTTGCCGCGCCTGGCCGAGGCGCTGCCGCAGGCGCGCCTGGCGTTGGAGATGGGCCGCTATCTGGTCGGTGAAGCGGGTGTGTACGTGGCGCGCGTGATCGACCGCAAGGTCTCGCGCGGCCAGGTCTTCCTGGTGCTGGATGGTGGCATGCACCATCACCTGGCGGCATCAGGCAACCTGGGCCAGGTGATCCGCAAGAATTATCCGGTCGCGATCGGCAACCGCATGAATGCGCAGAACGATGCGCCGGACAGCGGCCCGGCATCGGCCACCGGCCCGCTGTGCACGCCGCTCGACATCCTGGCCGAGCGCATGGAACTGGCCCACGCCCGCGTCGGCGATCTGGTGGTGGTGTTCCAGTCGGGTGCGTATGGCGCCAGCGCCAGCCCGGCCGGTTTTCTCGGCCATCCGGCGGCGCTGGAAGTGCTGGTCTGAGGCTGGCCTAACGCCCACCTGAGGCTGGCCTGCGGCTCAGGCGCCGCTGCGCGGGCGCGCCACGGCCGCCCGCGCCGTTTTTTTCGCCGTGCGGCGCGCCAGGTAGCGATCGATGAACGCAAGGTGCATCGGCGGCACGTTGTCTTTCTGCGGCGCCCGGATCAATACCTTGTCGAGGCACGCCAGGATCGCGACGATGTAGTAGATCAGGTCGTAATACGCCATCGTCAGGAACGCGCCCGCAGCGAGATAGCCGATGATGCTGACCTGGCACATCCGGGCCAGCATCAGTGCCCAGGCGAGGTCTTCCTTGCCACGGCAATGGCGGATTACCCGTCCGCCGCAGCGCCACGCCACCACGAACATGGTCAGGAAGATCGCCAGGCCCATATAGCCCTGTTCGCCCAGCACCTGGAAGTAGATGCTGTGGGCATCGTAATAGCGCTCGGGATTCGGGGCATACAGCATGAACATCTGCGGCGAGAACACGCCCGGTCCGCCGCCCAGGGCGAAGTGGTTGGCGATATTTGCTGCGAAATACCAGGAATTGATGCGGCCGGTCGCCGACGCATCTTC
This sequence comes from Oxalobacteraceae sp. CFBP 13730, assembly GCA_014841835.1. Classification (GTDB taxonomy): domain Bacteria; phylum Pseudomonadota; class Gammaproteobacteria; order Burkholderiales; family Burkholderiaceae_D; genus Telluria. The sequence goes on from JACYUQ010000004.1 coordinate 409,941, forward strand.
GTCGTAGGTCTGGATGGTGTTCATGCGGCCGGTCCATTCGGGCGGCATCAGGGCGAACACGATCGGCACGATCAGCACGAAGGCCAGGCCGGTCTTGAACTTGTGGGTCGACTTGAGCCACAGGAAAAAGCCCATGGCGAACGTGCCCAGCAATGCGCCACGCGAATACGAACCGATCGCCGCCAGCATGGTCAGCACCACCATGCTCAGCGCCGCACGCTTGACCCACTTGTTCGGGGCGCGGGTCGTCATGTAGACGAGTAGCGGCGTGATCGTCACCATCGACAGCGCCAGCGTATTGTTGTCGCTGATGAAGCTGTTCATGGGGCCGCGCAAGCCTTCGCCGCCGCCGCTGAAGATCACGAAGATGCCGCTTTTGAAACCCCAGAAGCCCAGCGACAGCGCTACCACCAGCGCCAGCACCTTGACGTCGCGCATCGTGCGCACGGTCATGACGGTCACGAAGACCATCAGCATGGTCTTGGCGTAGCGGTCCCAGTAGTTCCACGCCTGGAACGGCAGTTGCGCGAAGATGGTCGTGATGGTGTACCAGATGAAAAACAGCAGCATCACCACCACCGGCGCCGTCATCGGGATCTTCTTCTGCTCGCGCGAGATCAGGATCGCGGCCAGCGTCGCCAGACACAGATACATCGCAAACGGGAAATTCTGCGCCGAGCCAAAGGTCAGGCGGTGCGGGTTCATCAGGCTGACCACGGCGTACGCCATGGCGCCCACGACGGGCCGCTTGAAGATGAATGGCATGATCCCCGCGAAGGCGAGGAACAGGATAAGGTCACGCACGCTGGATCAACCTTTCGAACAGGGTGACGGCGCGGCGCGCATTGGCGCGCCACGTCAGCTGCTGCTCGTCGATGGCGTCGCGCGCGCCTTGCGCAACGCGGGCGCGCAGCAGCGGATCGTCGCACAAACGCTTGACCGCGCCGGCCAGGCCACCCGGGGTATCCGGATCGAACAGCACGGCGTTATGGTCGGCGCGCAGGATTTCGCGGATATTCGGCTGGTCCGGACCGACAATCGCCTTGCCCAGCGCCAGGTATTCGAACAGCTTCAATGGTGAAGCATACTTCACCACGGCCGGTTGCAGTGCAATGTCGAACGCCGCCACGTAACGCGCCACGTCGTCGCGCCCGATGATGCCGGTAAACTGCACGCGGTGTTCGATGCCCAGGTCGCGCGCCTGCTGCTCGAGCGTGGCGCGCACGGGGCCGTCACCCACGATCAAGAGGTGGCGGCGCGCTTCCGGCGGGTCTTGCGCGATCAGATCGATCACCTTGTCCAGGCCATGCCAGTCGCGGACAAAACCGGTAAAGCCCAGCACCAGTACATCCTGCAGGCCCAGCGCGCGCTTGGCCTGCTCCACATCCGGCGCACCGGCGAAGCGCTCGGGGTCGATGCCGTTCGGGATCACGTCGATGCGCTCGGGCGGCACGCCGTAGGCTTGCACGATCTCGCCCAGCACGTGCGTGACCGGCAGCACCATGTCGGCGTTGCGCCAGGCATAGGCCTGCGACCAGCGGCCCAGTTTGGTCAGCGCCAGGCCGTCGTAGCGGGTGCGCTCTTCCAGGATCGGGGCGTTCACTTCCAGCAGCATCGGCAGCTTGTACTTGCGCGCCAGCCAGATGCCCGAGGGCAGGAACAGGTTGTAGCGTTCATACAGCACGTCCGGGCGGTGCTGCTTGACTGCCTTGGCCAGGCGGCGGTAGGCGACCAGCGAATACGACAGCTCCATCAGTTCGTAGAACGTCTTCGGCACATGGCGCTTGAGCCAGGCGACCGGGCCGGCATCCGCGCCGAACGATTCGGTTTCGGCGCTCGGTGGCGCCACGATCACGACTTCATGGCCTTCGGCGCGCAGCGCACGGATCATTTCTTCGATGTGGACGTACTGGCCGTCCTTGGAACGGGTACGGTGGTGATAAAGGATTTTCACGCGGCTTTTCTCGCCAAGATGGAGTGGAACAGGTCGATCTGGCCCTGGGTGGTCGGTTGCCAGCCGAAGTCTTCGGCGTAGCGGCGGGTGGCGCTGTGCGCCGGGTAGTTGGCGCGCAACTGGTGCAGCGCCGCCACCAGGCCTTCGGGAGTGCGCTGCGGCATCAGGACGCCGGCAGCAGGCGCCGCCACCACTTCGGGCGTGCCCCAGACATTGCTGGCTACGACCGGCGTGCCGCACGCCATGCTCTCGAGCAGCACATTGGCCCAGCCTTCGCGGCTCGACGCCAGCACCAGGGTGTCGGCGGCGTTGTAATACGTTTTCAGTTCGGTCTGCGGCACGCTGCCCAGCAGTTTGACGCGGTCCTGCACGTTCAATTCACGCGCCAGACGTTCCAGATTGTTTTTTTCCGGGCCGATGCCGGCGATCAGGAGGTCGACGTCCGGCAACTGGGGCAGGGCGCGGATGATCAGGTCATGCGCCTTGCGCGGATCGAGCAGGCCCACCGACAGCAGCGTGAAGCGTCCGGGCACCAGCCCGACGGCGGCGCGTGCGGCGGCGCGGTCGATGGGCACAAAACGCTCGAGATCGACGCCATTGCGCAGCGGCGTGATGTTGTCAGGCGACACACCCAGCCCAACCATCTCGTCCTTGAGCGCCTTGCACACGGTGATGATGCCGTCGGCGTCGCGCGCCGCATCCAGGATCAGCTGACGTGGTCGCGCAAACTGGGGAATCAGGTTGATGTCGGTGCCGCGCGCCGTGATCACCACCGGCTTGTTGAAGTACTTGCCGAGCATCACGGCCGCCACCCCGTCAGGGTAGAAATAGTGGGCGTCGATGGCGTCGAAGTCGTAGCCGCCGTCGAGGATGCGGCCGATCTCCTTTTTGGCCGCATGCGCCAGCGTGTACGGCGTGACGTTCATGCCCACACGCGGCAGCACCAGATAGCGTGGGTGCGTGACGTCGATACCGTTGCGCGTTTCGCGTCGCGGCACCTTGGCCAGAGTGCCATAATGGCCAAAGCGCTCCCCCTTGAGGGGAAACCATGGCACTGGCGCCACGACACGTGACTCGACCTGCCCGCTGGCAATCAGATAGCGCAATCGGGTCTCCACGAAGATACCGTGGTTCGGTTGCTGTGAATTGGGATACAGGGTGCTAAAGGTGAGTAACTTCATCGTGTCGTGCCAGGTGCTGATCGGTGCACCGCCGGATGCGTCGGTCCGGGAGTGGAAGTGTTGAACTGCAATGTCGTGATTATGCGAAAAATTTTGCTCTAGGGCAGCACAATTGAACGCGAAACGCATAAATTTTTGACAACCATGATACTATAATTCAAGTTTTGTACGCATTTGTTACGTGTGGCAATTATTTTCCAATCTGTGGAAAAATAGCCTGGTTCGCCGTGCTGCTCTGCCCGGTTCTATTTTTCAGTTACCTAGTTCCCCATATAAATCATGAAGATCACCATCATTGGCACCGGCTACGTCGGGCTCGTTTCAGGCGCTTGCTTCGCCGATGTCGGCAACACTGTACTGTGTCTCGACGTCAACGAAGAAAAAATTGCAATGCTCAAGAACGGCGTTATTCCGATTCATGAGCCTGGCCTCGACAACATGGTCGAGCGCAACGCCAAGGCAGGCCGCCTGCTGTTTTCGACCAGCTACGACGAAGCCGTCGCGCACGCGGATTGCGTGTTCCTGGCCGTCGGCACCCCGCCTGACGAAGACGGCAGCGCCGACCTGACCCACATCCTGGCCGCAGCCCGTTCGATCGGTCAGCGCATCGAAAAACCGGTCGTCGTGGTCGACAAGTCGACCGTGCCGGTCGGTACCGCCGACAAGGTGCGCGCCGCCATCCAGGGCGAGCTCGACAAGCGTGGCAGCACGCTGTCGTTCTCGGTCGTGAGCAATCCCGAATTCCTGAAAGAAGGCGCGGCCATTGACGACTTCATGCGGCCTGACCGCATCGTCGTCGGCAGCGACGACACCGTCGCCACCAAGCTGATGCGCCAGCTGTACGCGCCTTTCAGCCGCAACCACGAAAAGCTGGTCGAGATGGACGTGCGCAGCGCCGAGCTGACCAAGTACGCCGCCAACGCCATGCTGGCCACCCGCATCAGCTTCATGAACGAGCTGGCCAACCTGGCTGAAGTGCTGGGCGCCGACATCGAAGCCGTGCGCCACGGCATGGGCCTGGACCCGCGCATCGGTTCGCAGTTCCTGTACGCCGGCATGGGCTACGGCGGTTCGTGCTTCCCGAAAGACGTCAAGGCACTGGTCAAGACCGGTGGCGACCATGGCCAGGTGCTGCACATCCTGGAAGCGACCGAACTGGTCAACGACAACCAGAAAAACGTGCTGTTCAAGAAGCTCACGCGCTTCTACGGCGGCGTCGAGGGCCTCAAGGGCAAGACGATCGCCGTGTGGGGCCTGTCGTTCAAGCCGAACACCGACGATATGCGCGAAGCCCCAAGCCTGGTGCTGCTCAAGGAACTGTTCGACGCCGGCTGCCACGTGCGTGCCTACGATCCGGTCGCCAGCAGCGAAGCGCTGCGCGTGCTGGAACGCGAGCACGGCGCTGCACGCGTCGAATCCATGCTGACGATCGTCAGCTCGGCCGCTGCGGCGACCGAAGGCGCCGATGCGCTGGTCCTGGTCACCGAATGGAAAGAATTCCGTGCACCGGACTTCGCTGGCTTGGCCACCATCCTGCGCGACAAGGCGATCTTCGATGGCCGTAACATCTATGATCCAGCGGTCGTCGCTGCTGCCGGTCTGGCCTACGAAGGGATTGGTCGCGTCAGCCGGACGGCCGTCTGATGCCAGCCCAGCGGATCCTCGTGACGGGCGCTGCCGGCTTTGTCGGCAGCTTCGTGGCCGCGCGCCTGGCGGCCATGGGCCATCAGGTCGTCGGCTGCGACAACTTCAACGATTACTACGATCCGCGCCTCAAGCATGACCGGGTGCGCGCGCTGCTCGCACCCGCCGGCGTCGTCTGCCACACGGTCGAACTGAGCGATGCAGCGCAGGTTGCCGCACTGTTCGAGCGCGAGCGGCCGCAGCTGGTGGTGCACCTGGCGGCGCAAGCCGGCGTGCGCTACTCGATCGACAATCCGTCCGTGTATATCCAGTCGAACCTGGTGGGCTTTGGCAATATCCTCGAAGCCTGCCGCCAGGGGGCGATCGAGCACTTGTTGTACGCCAGCAGCAGCAGCGTGTACGGCAACAATGCCAAGGTCCCGTTCAGCGAAGATGACCAGGTCGATGCGCCCGTGTCGCTGTACGCGGCCACCAAGAAGTCCAATGAGTTGATGGCGCACTCGTACAGCCACCTGTTCAAGTTGCCGGCCACCGGCCTGCGCTTCTTTACGGTGTACGGTCCGTGGGGCCGGCCCGACATGGCGTATTTCAGCTTTGCCGAGAAAATGATGCGCGGCGCCACGATTCCCGTGTTCGCCGAAGGCTTGCTCACGCGCGACTTCACCTATATCGACGACATCGTCGAAGGGGTGGTGCGCCTGCTGTTCAAGCCGACGCCGGCCACGTCCACGAGCGCCCCGCACACGGTATTCAACATCGGCAACCACAATCCGGTGCAGGTGCTCGAGTTCATCCGCACGCTCGAGTCCGTGATGGGCGTCGAAGCGCGCAAGGAATTTTTGCCGATGCAGCCGGGCGACGTGCCAGCCACGCATGCATCGATCGCCAAGCTCAAGGCCTGGGTGGACTTTGCGCCCACCACGCCGCTGGCGACGGGCCTGGCCAACTTCTGGACCTGGTACCGCGACTGGGCACCGACGCGCGCCTGATGGCGCGGCGTCGGGTTGGATGCCTGCGCGTTATGCCTGGGTGACAGGATCGCTGATCGTTGTCTGTCCCAGGCGCTCTTTCTCCCGCTTCAGTTCGATCGCAATCGCTTCCAGATACTGGTGACCATCGCGCAGATCCGGTTCCAGGTGGTTGCCTTCGGCCCATTCATTCCATGATTTCAGGAACACCAGGCGGGCATCCGCGCCCTGGGCGCGGTCACGCGTCAGGTCGAATGCTTTCTTGAGCGCCTTGCCGTACAGCTGCGGCGTTGCGCCCGTCAATACCAGGCCGCGCACGCCGCTGCGTGGCGTGTTGTCCCAGCTGTTGATGACCGACGGATAGCGCGTCGCCGGCAGCGCATCGGGCAGGAAGTACTTGATCGACTTTTCATAATCGTGAATGGTCGGCACACCCAGCCGGCGATACGCCGCATGCTTGAAGAGCGTGACGGGATTCTTCCAGCTGCCCCATGCACGCAATGGCGCATTCGCGTTGTAGATCGACGCATCGAACCCGAAATCTTCGGGATTCGGCTGATCCGCACTGCAGACACCCACGAAGTAAATCCCTGGCAGCCCGGCCCTGGCGGCCATCTCGCGCCAGCGCGCAATCGTCGCTTTCGTGTCGGTGATCTTGAACGGGCGGTACACGACAAAGATGGGCTTGCCATCGACCTTCATGTAGCGCCGGTCGTTGAATGCCGGCAGCAGGGAATCGAAATGGCGCTGGTCGTCTTCGGCGCCTGGATACGTTTGCTCGATCAGTACCCGGTTCTCGGCGCCGTGCCAGACGCCGCTCCAGGTTTCGTTGGCCCAGCACAGGCAGAACGGGAAGTCCGGTTCGCCCGATGCCAGCACTTCGGCGAACGGCCGTTCGAGCACGCGCTTGCCGTTGCCGAACCAGTAATGGTAATAGCAGAAGCCCTCAATGCCGTATTGCCGCGCGAGGTCAGCCTGTGCCTGACGGGTTTCCGCCACACGCAAGTCGTAGAACCCCAGGTCGGCCGGCACGTGGGGCTGGTAGTGCCCCGGAAAGCGGCGGCGTGCCTTGGCGGTGTTGGTCCATTCGGTAAAGCCCTTGCCCCAGAATTTGTCATTGTCCGGGACCGGATAGTACTGGGGCAGATAAAAGGTGATGAGCCGTGGCATTGCAGTCATGGGGCGTCCAGATAAGAATTAAAAATAGTCGAGATCGGGTTATTCAATCGCGTCTTTATATTGGCGCTGGGGCGGCAATGGCGAGAAATTTGTGACGACCATATAGGCCCTGATCAAGATGCTTTTGATGCGAAATTTCATTGAATCGTTATGTTTTCCCAATAACGGGAAAATGCAGGCAGCCAGTGCCAGTTTTTTCCGGCCAAACGCTTCTTCAAACGCCCACAGGCGGTGATGATCGATCATCGACTTGAATGTGGTGCGATCGGCTTGCGGTCGGCCGTGATGCAAATTCGCGTGCTCGAGCACGGCGATTTCACCCAGGCGCTGGCGCAGTTTGCTTTTCGATTCGTTACCAGGATGACGCCGGATCAGGGTAATCGGCGCCATGCACAACGCGACGTTACCTGCGTTGACAACACGCAGTGAAAATTCCCAGTCTTCGGACGGTACGCCATCGAATGCCGGATCGAACCCGCCAATACCCGTGTAAAACGATTTTTTCAACGTCACGCCGCTCACCAGAAGCAACTGGAACTGGCTGGTCTTGGCGTATAAATCCGGTATGTCGGCAGTAAAGTTGGTTGCGTGGCGGCTGCCGTCAAAAAAACCGGTCGGTGCCCGCGAAAACGTGTCTTTCTGCAGATCGTCGCCGGTAAATACCTGATGGTTGGTATAGACGGCATCGCAATCCGGGTTGGCCTCGAGCCAGGCGTGCACCGTGGCGACGTGGTCGGGCGTGAGCAGGTCATCGGAATCGCACAGCGTGACATAGGGTGTGGTCGCGTGCTCGACACCCATATTGCGTGCGCGTTGCACGCCGATCTTGGATGCGGCAATGACCGTGATGCGATCTTCAAACTGCTTCAGGACGTCGAGCGTATGATCGGTCGATGCATCGTCGACGACAATGATCTGCGCAAATGGGCGAGTCTGGTTCAACGCGCTCTCGATCGTGGCGCCAATCAGATCTGCCCGATTGTAACTGGGAATAACTAAACAAATTTCCATGAATGCCAGACAGTTTAAATAGCGGTTGAGATAATCTGGAATCCCGTCAGCATCCAGAATCTGCAGTTTTATTGACTGCCATACTACCAAAATCTTGCCGGCGCTCGCTCGCGCGCTAAATTCGATTGCAGTAGCAGGCGGTTGATGCTAGGGTAGGTATGAATCCCCTGCTGCGCATCCCCTGTCTGCAACAACGTATTGCTTGAATTTCAGAATAACGATTATGTCCATCAAAACGATCCTGTTTCCATCCTTGAATCTCGCACCACAGAAACGGGTATTTCCCGAGGTGCCGGCACAGGCAACGATTCCCCGCATTATTCACCAGACTTTCTACAATCCGGAATTGCCCGAGGCGTTACAAAAAAACGTCGATCAACTCAAGCAACTCAATCCCGGCTGGGAATACCGTTTTTACGACGATGCCGCGATCATCAAATTCATTTCAGCAAACTATCCACCAGAAGTACTGGCTTATTTTGAGCGGATCGATCCCCGCTACGGTGCTGCACGTGCCGATTTGTTCCGCTATCTGCTGCTGTACAAGGTCGGCGGCGTGTATCTCGACATAAAAAGTACCGCCACCAGGCCACTCGATGCCGTGCTGCTGCCACAAGACCAGTTCTTGCTGTCGGAGTGGAACAACGACAACGACGGCTACGATGTCTGGGGCAAGCATTACGAATTGCGCGGGTTCGGCGGCCGCGAATTCCAGCAGTGGTACATCGCTGCTTCGCCCGGCCATCCTTTCCTGCGTTCCGTCATCGACAACGTGCTGGCCAACATCGATACCTATATCCCCGGCTTGCACGGAACCGGCAAGCCGGGCGTACTGCGTGTGACCGGTCCGATTGCCTACTCGCTGGCGATCCACCGGATGCTGGCGCAGCATCCGCACCGGCTGGTCGACAGCCAGCGCGACCTGGGCCTGGAATACACCGTCCTGAAACAGGATTCGCACAAAACTGCCTTCAAATCCCACTATTCGCTGCAAACGCATTCACTGATCAAGCTGGGTTTTCTCAAGCAACAACTCAACCATTTCTACCGGTTCGCACAGTGGGTGCATGACCTGCGTGCCCGGCGCCAAGGCAATCAGGGCTGAACGCCAGCACAATCATCGGGCGCAACCGTCGGGCGCAACCGTTACCGGTTGCAGCTCACCCGCAAGAACGTCTCGAACATCAATACCGACCATAACGGCGCGCTGTAATCCTTGCTGCCGGCAATATGCTGGTCCACCATCTCGCGCAGGAACTTTTCGTTGAACATCCCCGTGTCGAGCAGCAGTGGCGATAGTGCAGCAGCGCGCAGCTTCTCGCGCAGCGGGCCACGCAGCCAGGCGGCCAGCGGAATCGAAAAGCCCTTCTTGGCGCGGTACAGCACGTCGTGCGACAGGTACGGTTCGAGCGCCTTCTTGAAGATGTACTTGCCTTCGCCACCACCGAGCTTGATGTCGGGCGACAGGCCGGACGCCCATTCCACGAACGTATGGTCCAGCAGCGGCACGCGCACCTCGAGCGAGTGCGCCATCGCGGCGCGGTCGACCTTGGTCAGGATGTCGCCCGGCAGCCAGGTCTTGAAGTCGAGGTACTGGATCAGCGACAGCGGGTCGTCCGTCGGCGACTTGGCGGCATGGCCAAGGAACACCTCGATCGCGCTGTAGCCCTGCAGTTCGCGCTTGAACGAATCAGAGAACAGCTGCGACCGCACGCGGTCGGGCATGATCGACACGCCGTGGAAATACCCCTCGACCGTGTCGCGCGCCAGTGCCTCGAACGTGGTCTTGGCGCGGAACATGCGCGGCGCCCAGTCGGCTTTCGGATACAGTTTGCCCAGCGTGCCGAACACGGGTTTACGCAGGCTGGCGGGCACCTTGTCGCGCACGCGCTGTTCGGCCATCGCATAGCGGTAGCGGCGGTAGCCGGCGAAACTTTCATCGCCGCCATCGCCCGACAGCGACACGGTCACGTGCTTGCGCGCCAGCTGGCACACGCGGTAGGTCGGGATCGCCGAGCTGTCGGCGAACGGCTCATCGTACAGGTGGCCCAGCGTGTCGATCAGGCCGTAGTCGTCCTTGTCGACGATCTGCGCGTGGTGGGTCGTACCGTAGCGCGTGGCCACCTCGCTGGCGAACTTCGACTCGTCGTACTCCGGATCGTCAAAGCCGATCGACAGCGTGGTCACCGGATCGGGATTATTCTGCGCCATCATCGCCACGACCGCGCTCGAATCGACGCCGCCCGACAGGAACGCACCCAGCGGTACGTCGGCCACGGTCTGGCTCTGCACGCACTCGCGCACGCGCTCGATCAGCTCCTGCTCGATTTCCTGCATCGGCCGCTGCGGGGCGCGCTTGAACGGCACGTCCCAGTACTGCTCGGGGGTGACCTCGCGCGCGCCGGCCTTGATCACGATGCGGTGGCCAGGTGCCAGCTTGTAGGCGTTATGGAAAATGGTGTGCGGCTCGGGCACGTAGCCGAACGCGAAGTAATCCTCGACCGCGCGCGGATTGAGTTTGCGCGACAGCTCGGGGTGGGTCATGATCGATTTCAGCTCGGAGCCGAACACGAACAGGCCATTGGGCAGCAGCGAATAGAACATCGGCTTGACGCCGACATGGTCGCGCGCCAGGAACATCGTCTGCTTCTTGCGGTCCCAGATCGCGAACGCGAACATGCCGCGCAGACGGTGCACGCAGTCCGGGCCCCATGCCTGGTAGGCGTGCAGCAGCGATTCCGAATCCGATTTGGTGCGAAACACGAAGCCCAGCGCCTCCAGTTCGACGCGCAGCTCGCGGTAGTTGTAGATCTCGCCGTTGAACACCATCACCACGTCGCGTTCGGCATTGACGATCGGCTGCTGGCCGCTGGCCAGGTCGATCACCGACAGGCGGCGGTGGCCCATGCCCATGCTCGGTTCCAGGTACAGCTCGCCCTCGTCGGGGCCACGGTGGTGCTGGCTTTCGTTCATGCGGCCCAGGGCCGCGCGGTCGATTTCCCGGTTGCCGAGGGTATCAAAAATGCCGACTATTCCGCACATGCTGTCTGGTTCCGCTGAAGTTAAGAGTTGACGATGGGACGGAGGCGCGCCGGGGCTTTGCGCGCGCACAGGCCGTCGTACAGCGCGGTGTACGCGCCGAGCATGGCGGCCATGCTGTATTTGTCTTCGATGCGCGCACGGGCAGCTGCGCCATGGCGCGCCCGCAGGGCCGGGTCCTGGACGTAGCGCGCGAGCGCCGCGGCCAGTGCATCGACCTCCACCGGGACCAAGATACCATGCACGTCATCGACGACGACTTCGGGGATGCCGCCCACGCGCGAACACACCGACGGCAGGCCGCAGGCCATCGCTTCGAGCAGCGACACGGGCGTGCCTTCAGCCAGCGAGGGCAGGGCGAAGATGGTAAAGCCATGCAGCAGGTCGGCCACATCGGCGCGTGCGCCGGGCAGCCACACGACGTCCTGCAGGCGGGCTTCTGCGACCTGCGCCTGGATTTTGCCGAACAACGGGCCGTCGCCGACGATCGACAGGCGCAGCCGGTCGCGCAGGGCCGGCAGGCGCTCGCGCAGCAGCGCAAACGCGGCCACCAGGCTGGCGTGATTCTTGACGTCCTGCACCCGCGCGACTGCCCCGATGACGATGTCGTCGGCGCTCCACGGCGCTGCCGTCGCCGCTTGGGCGCGCGGGGCATAGCGGTCGGTATCGACGCCGTTCTTGATCAGGTGGTTCTTGGCCGCCGGGATGCGGACAACCTCGGCAAACCAGCGCTGCAGATCGTCCGACACCGGCACGTAGCGGTCGATAAACGGTGCGAGGTGGCGGCGCAGGAAGTTGTGCTTGGGGTTCAGGCCATGCGGATCGGACGCGTCGCGGCCATGCTCGGCGTGGATGCGCACCGGTACGCCGGCGGTGGCCGCCGTGAAGCAGTACTCCATCGCCGACAGATTGTAGGTGTGCAGGATCGTGGGCCGCAGGCGCCGCATCAGCTTCCAGAAATCGACGTGCACGCGCAACCCGTTCCCGGGCGGCTTGTTCAGCGCATACAGCTCGACGCCCGGTTGCGTGATCTTGTCCGCGAACGCGCTGTAGCGGGTCAGGCAGACCACTGCATGCCGGTATTTGTCGGCCGGCATGCGGTTGATGCAGTCGACCAGCAGCGTTTCCAGCCCGCCGACATCGAGCGAATACACAAGATGTACCACGAGGGGCCGCTGGGCGTTCAACACCGCCAGATCACTGTGCATGGTCCGTGCGTTCCCGTTCAATGCGTGCGAGCGTGCTCGATGGCACGCTCGATCGCCTGGCCCTGCACCGTCATGAAGGCGCGCAGTGCAGCGCGCGCGGCGTCGGCGTCGTCGCCCACCGGCGCCGAGAGCAGCACGACGGCGCCATCGTCGCCGCGGAAGCGCAGTTTGGCCTGGGCCTGCAGCAGCTTGCCGACGTAGTTGTTTGACGTCAGGTGACCGTCGATCGACATCCATTGCCACACCAGGAACTGGCCGCCAGGGCCCGTCATCCGCGTTTCGCGCAGCGTGACCGGCTTGCCGGCGATCGTTTCGCTGCGCGTCGAGCCGCCCAGTGCATGCCAGGCATCGTCGGAAGCGGCCAGCATGTTGATCGAGCTGATCAAAGCCTTGCCATTGCGCTGGTTGCGGTAGTACATGATGTCGAGCGCGACCGGCGCCGCGGCGTCCGGGTTACGGAAGGTGGCGCGGTACGTGGCGTCCGGCGCGACCCAGCGCGGCGTCCAGCCGGTAAATGGCGCCACCTGCGGCCAGCCGACCGCCACGCTCGTCAGCTGTACTGGCTGGGGATTGAGATTGGCTGCATCGTTGTAGCGGGCAAAGCCCGGCCACAGCGCGGCCAGCGCCACCACGGCGGCGCACATGGCGGCCATGCGGGCCGTGCTGACCGGCGGCAGGCCATCGCGGCGGGTACGCGCCGCCACCGGCAATTCGGCCGCCGGCAGCGGATCGTCGTCGCGCCAGAAGCTGCCGATCCAGAACATCAACAGCATCACGAGTCCGAAGAATACCCAGCCATAGATCAGGTGGTCGACGCCGGTGGCCAGTTCCATGCCCGACAGGTGGCCGATCATCACGATCATGTAGGCGCGCAGACCGTTGGCGATGATCGGCACGACGATCGAGACTGCGATGAACAGCAAACGTTTTTTGGTCGACTGGTAGGTCAGGTAAGCGTACAGGCAGCCCAGCGTGACCGACGAAATCAGGTAGCGCACGCCGCTGCAGGCTTCTACCACCGACCACGAGCCGGTCGGCAGGTCGAAGCGGGTACCGTTGCGCAGCACCGGGATGCCGGTGGCCTGCACGGCCCACACGGTGAAGTCGGCAGTCAGGTTGATCAGCGGCGCGACGAACACTTCGCCGAACGGCACTGCCAGCAGCAGAAACAGGAGCGGAAACGCGAGCGCCCCGGCCAGGCGCGGGCCGAGCATGGCCAGCGCCACGATCGGGAACATCGCGACAAACGCGTACTGCATCACGACCTGCACTTCGCCCATGCGCGCCAGCAGCCAGCCGGCGCCCAGCACCGCCAGCAGAAGCAGCGCGGGCGCCCACGGGCGGGCCGGAATCGCATCGAACACGTCGCGCCGGCGCCAGATCAGCCACAGGCTGATTGGCAGGATGGCGTAGCCGTGGGCGAAGGTTTCGGAGCTGTTCCAGATCGCGACCAGCGATTCGGCGGTGCCCAGGTACAGAAAGAACGGCGCGAGCAATGCCAGCGCGATCAGCATGGCGCTCGAGCGTGCCAACGGGGTCGGAGCGGCGTCCAGGTTGGCGCCGGCAATGCCGGATGGGGGTGTCACGTGCATTCCAGTCGCTCCTCGATGCAGGCCAGGTTGCTTGGCCAACTATAGTGATGTTCGACGCGCGCGCGTGCGGCGCGGCCCATGCTTGCGTTCTGTTCGTGCTGGCGCGCCAGCAGCGCGCCCACGGTTTCGATCCAGGCCGGCGCGCCGTCGGCCACCGCCAGCTCGCTGCCCGGGGCTGCATCGATGCCTTCGAGCGCCTGCGGCGAGACCACCGTCGGCGTGGCCATGGCCATCGCTTCCAGCACCTTGTTCTGGATGCCGCGCGCGATGCGCAGCGGCGCCACCGCCACGCAGCCGTGGCGGATATACGGGCGCACGTCAGGCACGGTGCCCGTCACGGTCACACCCGGCAATGCGGCGAGCGCCTGCACCTGGGCATTCGGGCGCGAGCCGACGATGTAGAAGGCCAGTGCCGGATCCTGCGCGCGCAGGGCAGGGAAGACCTCGTCGCAGAACCACTGCACCGCGTCGACGTTCGGCCAGTAATCCATCGCGCCAGTGAAGACCAGGGCGCGTTCGCCTGCGGCATACGGGCTGGCAAATGCGTGGTCTGGCGAAAAGTACTCGGTATCGACGCCGTTGCTGAAGTGACCGATGCGCGCGACGCTTTCCGGCGCCAGCTTGCGGAACAAATCGGCTTCGGGCGCGGAGACGAACAGCGACGCGTCGTACTGGCTGGCGACCTGGCGTTCGTAACGCAGCAACTGGCGCGCTTCGTGCCGGTACAGCCAGCTCATGGGCGGCGATTTTTTCTCGGCATACTGGCGCCATTTATCGGAATCGACGTCGCAGAAGTCGATCACGCGGCGCGCGCCGGCCAGCTTGTCGGCGTATTGCGCCATCGGCGAGGAGAACACCATCACGCGCTTGATATTGTGCGTGGCGACCGTCTGGTCGACCCAGCGCGCCATGCCGGCATCCTGGTAGTAGTCGAGCGACAGCGAACGGTTCTTGACGAGCGCGCCCAGGCTGCGCACGCGGGCGCGCAGCGGGTTGAGGGGCGCGAAATGGCTGCTGGCGCACAGCGCCTCCACCGTCGGCACGTGCTGCCAGTCGTCGGCATCGTCGACGAACGTGGCCAGGTGCACGCGGTAGTCGCGCGCCAGGTGCTTGAGCAGGTGGTAGGAGCGGATCTTGTCGCCCTTGTTGGGCGGGTACGGGATGCGGTGAATCAGCAGCAGCAGGTCTTGCACGTTGTCAGCCCAGGTTGCGCACGATGTAAGGGCCCATGAAGTTCGCCACCGGCAGCGGCAGCTTTTTCCACACCTTGATGAACAACTGGTACTTCGGGTTCAGCGGATTGTTGTCCGGCAGCGCATCCGTGGCGTACAGCTTGTACTCGTACGGCAGCGGCGTGGCAACAAAACCCCAGTTCTTCTTGAAGTCGTAAGCGCCGGTGCCCAGCTTGCTGCGGCCGAAGTCGAACAGACGGCAACCGCGCGCCGCGGCCGCCTGCATCAGGTTCCAGTACATGAAATCGTTGCCCGCCACTTCGCGCGCCAGGTCCATGCCGCCGCCGTAGTAGGGCACGACTTCATCGCGCCAGTAGAACGACAGCACCGAGCCGACCAGGCGGTCGTCGGCCGTGTAAATCGAGCGCACTTCGCATTCGTCGCCAAAGGTCTTTTGCAGCAGCGCGAAGTACTTCTTCGGGAACACCGGCGTACCCAGGCGCAGCACGCTGTGGGCATACGCCGTGAACATATGGTCGACGTTGTCCTCGACCACGCCCTTCAGGCCCAGCTTGATCCCCTTGCGCACCATCGCGCGCTGCTTGCGCGGGATGGCATTCAGGTTCTCGTCATCGACGGCGCTGATCTCTTTGCGGAACGTGACGTACAGTTCCTTGGTCAGCCAGCTCGGGTCGTGCGGGTGCGCGCGCTCCATGGCGCGGTATTCCAGGTGGCCCACGCCGAGCTGGCGCGCCAGCGCATCGGCCGCGCCATCGAGCAGCACACGCGCGCCGTCGTCGATGGCCGCCACGCCGCCGTACACGCAAAACGGCATCGCGCCCAGCGAATGGCCGAACAGGCGACTCTTGATCTCTGCCAGCGGCAGCACGCCCTGGATCTGGCCGTCCTGCTCGACGAAGTAGAACCAGGTCTTGATGCCGAACGATTGCTCGATCACGGACTGCCAGCCGGACAGGTGGAAGAACGTCGCTTCCGGACAGGCCCGGACGAACGCATCCCAGCGCGCCGCGGTTTGCGGCGTCATCAAATGCAGCGTCTGCGGACCGGCAGCAGCGGCGACGGGCGCCGCGCGCCTGGCTTGCGCCGCTTCGATGATCGAATTCATGGCTTGTCCAGGAAGATGCGGTCCATGCGGTCCCACTTGAAGTCACGCGCCAGCTGTTCGAGACGGCGCTCCATGCGGTCGATATTGACGTAGTGACGGAACTTCGCCTTGGCGCCCAGGCCATCGGGCCGTGGCTGGTCGGTGTCGATTTCCCACGGGTGGAAGTAGAACAGGGCCGACTCGCCGTCTTCGCGGTTGACCTTTTCCATCATCCAGCGCGACAGCGCGTACGGCAGCAGGCGGAAGTAGCCGCCGCCGCCGGCCGGCAGGTGGCGACCGGCCATCTTCACCGTGGTGATCGGCACTTCGAGGATGCCGTCCGGGCCGTTCGGGTAGAACGCGAAACGCGGCGCGTCGGGCATGCCGTAGTGGTCGTGCGCGATCGGGTAGATGCTCGAGCTGTACTTGTAGCCCGCTTCGTGCAGTGCGTCGAGCGCCCACAGATTGCCGTGGCCAATCGAAAAACTCGGTGCGCGGTAGCCGACGACGGCCTGTCCGCCGATGTCTTCCAGCAGCGCCTTGGCCGAGCGGATATCGTTGTCGAATTCGGCGCGGCTCTGGTCCGAGGCGCGCAGGTGGCCGTAGCCGTGGCTGGCCAGCTCGTGGCCTGCCTCGACGATGCGGCGCACCATGGCGGGATAACGTTCGGCGATCCAGCCCAGCGTGAAGAAGGTCGCGCGCACGCCTTCGCGCTCGTACAGCGCGAGGATGCGTTCCATGTTCGCTTCGACGCGGCATTCGCGCGTCGGCCAGCTGTCGCGGTCGATGTACGGGGCAAAGGCCGACACCTGGAAGTAGTCTTCCACGTCGCAGGTCATCGCATTGCGGATTTTTTCACCCGGCGCTGGGCGCGGCCGGGCTGCGGGAGCGGTCATTTTCATGGCGGTTATTCCTGGTGGTCCGGGTGGTGGGGCGCAGCGCCGGAGGCAGTCGGTGGCGTGGCCGCGATCTTTTTCAGGATCGACAGCACCGACACGATCGATTTCTCGAGGCGCATCATGCGTTCGTCGAGCTGCTCGACGCTGGCGCGGCGCTCGCCCGGCTGCAGCTCGCCGGCGTGGCTGCCGCCAGTTGCCTGGTCGGCGTGCGCATCGGCCAGGTCGCCGCTGTCCGGCGCGTCGAATTCTTCCGAGATGTCGCGCACCACGTCGTTGATGTGCGCTTCGGTGAACGCCTGCAGTTCTTCCAGGTAGCCCATCAGGAGCACGCGGTCCATCAGCGTGTTGGTCTTGCGCGGAATACCGCCGCTGTAGGCGTAGATCGCGCTGTACGCGCCATCGTCGAACGACGGTGTGCCCTGCCAGCCGACGGTGCTCAGGCGGTGCTCGACATAGGCGCGCGTCTCGGCCGCATCCATCGGGCCCAGGTGGTAGCTGGCGATCACGCGCTGGCGCAACTGCTGCATGCCGGGGCTGTGCAGCGTAGCGCGAAACTCGGGCTGGCCAAGCAGGAACGTCTGCAGCAGCGAACGTTCGTCGGTCTGGAAGTTCGACAGCATGCGCAGTTCTTCGACCGTGCGGGCATTCAGGTTCTGGGCTTCGTCGATCACGAGCAGGGCGCGCTTGCCCTGGCGGTCGACCGTGCGCAGGAACTGTTCGAGGCGGTTGAGCAGCTCGGCCTTGCTCTGGCCTTCGTATGGCAGACCGAAGCTCGAAACCACCATGCGCAGCGTGTCTTCGGGATCGAGGCTGGTGTTGACGATGTGCGCGGCGATGATCTGGTCCAGCGGCAGGTGACCGAGCAGGTTGCGCACCAGCGTGGTCTTGCCGGCGCCGACTTCGCCCGTGATGACGATGAAGCCTTCGCCCTGCGACAGGCCGTACTCGAGGTACGCCATCGCGCGCTTGTGGCCTTTCGAGCCATAGAAGAAATGCGGGTCGGGGCGTAGCTGGAATGGCTTGGCCGACAGGCCATAATAGGATTCGTACATCGTGATTGTCGTAGCTTTTAGAACTGCATGGACAGGCTCGCCACCATGGCGTGCTCGGTATAGGTGCCGCTGCTGGAGCCGGCCTCGGTGGTGAAGCGCCCAACGTTGCCGGTGCGGCGGCGCAGGTCAGCCGTGGCAAGCAGATCGCCAAAACGGCGCGAGATACCAACGCTCAGCGTGCGCTGCAGGTCTTCGAAGCCGCCCGAACGGGAGTCGCTCTGATTGAAGCCGTAGCCGGCGGTCAGGTTGGAACGCGAACTGAGTCGATAGGTATAACTCGCGTCGAGGCCATGCTGTCGCACGTTATCGTTCAGATTGCTTTGGCCGACGCCCAGCAGCTGACTGTCGCTTTGCTGGGAGGACAAGGCGTTGCGGTTGCTGGCATACACCGACACCACCGCGTTGCTGATGCCTTTGGTGTACGCCATCGATGCGCGCAGCGATTTCTGGCGCACGAAGCGGTTGCTCAGAAAATTGACGCTGTCGGTCAGCGACGGTGGCAGGCCGTTGGTCTGGATATAGGCTGCCACGATGCGCTGGCGCTCGACGGGATCGGGATAAGCCGTGGCAAACATGCTGTTGAGCAGCCCGGCCGTATCGAATGTCGAGGGCATCAGGAATTGCTCGCGCGAGGTCGTCACGAGATCGTCGTAGCTGATATTCCAGGTCGTGTGACGGGAACGGTGCAACGCCGACAGGGTGCCGGTGGTGCCATAGAAGTGGCGGCCGAGCGTTGCCTGCACATTCGTGCGCAGCGACGGCGACCAGGCAAAGCCCAGTGACCAGCTGGCGCCCTGGTCGCCACCGCCCATGCCTTCGTACTGGTAGCGGTCGTAGCCGGCATTGGCCAGCAGCGACCAGCGCGAGTTCAGCATGTAGCGCAGGTTGGCGGCCAGGTTTTCATTGGTCGAGTCGCCGTACGTGGCCCCGCCCAGTTTCTGCTTCACGTAGGTCAAGCCCCAGCCGACGGTGCGGAATGATGCGCCGCTGGTGAGCGTTGCCTGGATGGTGTCACCGCCCGTGTTGCTGTAGCCGAGCGCGTTGCCGCCGTCGACCGAATCGCGCGTGTAGCGCAGCACGCCCGAGGCAAAGCTGCCGAAGCGGTGTGTCAGGTAGGGGCTGATGCTCCAGGTGTCGATGTCGGTACGGTTGCGGTTCGAGTACAGGTCGTTGCCCGTACGCGGACCGAATGCCGACAGGCTCTGCTGGCCGCGTGACGCCGTCGCCTCGACGAAGAACAGGTCTGACAGCACCTCGCCTTTCAGGTTGCCACTGTAGGAGCGCTGCGTGTTCGACGTGCTGTCTGCTGCACCAATCACGCCCGGATCGGCCAGATCGCGTCTGTCGCTGTCGTGCAGGTAGGCAAACCCGTGCAGTTGGGCAGTGGCGTCGACCGTCAGGCGCCGGCTGCGGTTGGACACGGTGATCCCCGGCGACACCTGGGTGATCAGGTCGCTGTATGCGAACTGGTCTTCGGTAAGGTTGACGTTGTCGGTCCAGATTTCGCTGACGAGCAGAGTCGGCGTGATGCGCCATTC
Source organism: Oxalobacteraceae sp. CFBP 13730 (assembly GCA_014841835.1). Classification (GTDB taxonomy): domain Bacteria; phylum Pseudomonadota; class Gammaproteobacteria; order Burkholderiales; family Burkholderiaceae_D; genus Telluria. The sequence continues at coordinate 429,483 of JACYUQ010000004.1, forward strand.
GGCCTGCGCCGGGCATGCGGCCAGCAGCATCGCTGCCGCGGCCAGTGGCGCCAGGCGCGGTGCGCAACGGCCTCTGCGCCCTTTAGCCATAGTGGTAATCATACGTTTCTTCAATGCCCGGAATATCCCTGGTCTTGTTGTAGAGGAGATTGACGTTGGCCATGCCTTCGAGCTGCTGCAGCGCTTCCTTGACCGCGTGCTGGGTCGTGGTCTGGGCTTCCACCACGACGATGATCTGGCCCATGTGGCTGGCCAGCACCCGCGATTCGCTGGTGAGCATCAGTGGCGGCGAATCGAAGATGATCACGCGGTCCGGATAGCGGTGCGCGAGTTCGTGCACCATCGCCGTCATGGTCGAGCTGGCCAGCAGCTCGGTGGCACGTGGCGTGCTGGTACCGGCAGGCAGGATCGACAGCGTATCGACGTTGGTGCGCAGCATGACATCCGCCAGGTCGAGCTTGTCGTCGAGCAGGATGTCCATCAGGCCGCGCTGGGCCGGCAGGCCGAGCGTGCGCAGCACCGAAGGGCGTGCGACGTCGGCATCGACCAGCAGCACCGTGTGATCGAGCTCCATCGCGATGCTCATCGCCAGATTGATTGCGCTGTAGGTCTTGCCTTCGCCAGGAAGCGAGCTGGTGACCATGATCAGGTTGCCCGGGTTGTCCTTCGGGCCGCGCTCGATAAACGCGCGCTTGAGCAGCGGACGCTTGATGATCCGGAATTCTTCCAGCAGGTTCGTGCGGCCGCCGGCCGCGGTCACCATGCCCAGCTCGCGCATGCGCGCCAGGTCCAGTTCGATGCGGCGGGTGCTGTAGCGGCCACTGGCCGCGCTCGTCGCCTCAGTCGTGGTCGCGGTCGGGGTCGCGGCAACTGCCGGCGTCGCCGGAGCGGCTGCATGCTCCGCTGAGCGCAGCGGGACGTAGCCGGCATCAGGTGTGATGGGCTCTTGCGGATCCGCCACGATCACGGCGGCGGGGGTGGCAGCAGCGTTCTGGCGCTGCTGGTCGATGCGGCTGGCCGCTTTTTCGATAATGCTCACATTTGCTCCTTGGTGGCCAACCGGCCTTACATCGTCGGGCGGATCATGATGGCAGCGACGCCGGCGCCGTACATGCCGAACAGCAGCAGCACCGAAGCGGCCAGGGCGAACAGGCGGCGCTTGCGCAGCACGGTCTGTTCAGCGGTCCAGTTCATGCTGACCGAGCCCAGGATCGGCAGCCCCGTGACTTCACGCAGGGTGGCCTGGCTGAGGAAGGTCGGACGCAGTTGGCTCAGCAGGAACGCACCGGCCAGGCCGGCGGCGAGGGCGGCGACGAAGACCAGCGAGAACAGCTGCATGCGGTTCGGGCCGCTCGGGGTGGCAGGCGCGGTCGGTGGATCGATGACGCGGAAGGTCAGCATGTCGGTGGCCGACGACAGGTCGCCCGACAGCTTGGCCGACTCGCGGCTCGCCACCAGCTTCTGGTAGTTTTCGCGATTGACTTCGTAGTCGCGGTTCAGGCGTGCCAGCTGGGCTTCGATCTCGGGTACTTGTTCGCCCTGGCCACGCAGACGACCGACGCGGCCGCTGTATTCGGCCACCCGGGCCTGCAGCGAGGCGACGCGCGCTTCGGCATCGGACAGTTGCACGGTCAGCTGCTGCAGCATCGGGCTGTAGCTGGCGCCCGGATCCATGCTCGGCTTGGTGTTCTTGGCGGCTTCGGCACGGCGCTCGCGCAGTTGCTCGAGCAGGCGGCGGTTGGCGACGATGTCGGGGTGCTGTTCGGTGTACTGGGTACGCAGCGTATCGAGCGTCTTGTTGACGTTGGCGATGCGCTCATCCAGCTCTGGATCGACGAAGATCGGCGCCGGACGCGTGCCCTTGCCGCCGCCGCTGCCACCGGAAATCTGGCGCCGGATCGCATTGCGTGCCTGCTCGGCCTCGGCCAGCTCCAGGCGCGCCTGGCTCAGGCCTTCGTTGGTGGCGACCATGCGCGTGCCGTAATCGGCGCCTTCGCTTGGCAACATGCCGATGTGACGGATCTTGAATTCCTTCAGGCTGTTCTCGGCGGCAGCCAGGCGCTCTTCGTAGCTGCGGATCTGGTCGTCGATGAACTGCACCGCTTTTTCGGAGTCCTGCTTCTTGTTGCCGAAGCTGCCTTCGACGAAGATCGTCAGAAAGGCCTGGACCACGTCCTTGCCTTCACGGGCGCTGGTGCCGGTGTAGCTGATGGTGTAGATGTCATCGCGCTCGGTACCGGCGATCTTGATGTTGGCCATCATGTCGTCGACCAGCTTGTTCATTTGCTTGGCATCGGTTGCCTTGATGTCGAGATCGACTTCGCGTACCACGCGCTCGACGTTCGGACGACTGATCAGGGTACGGCGCATGAACAGGACCTGCTGCTCCAGGTTCGGCAGCATGGTCATGCCCGACAGCAGTGGCTTGAGGATGCTCTGGGTATCGACATACACGCGCGCCGACGCTTCATACTGGTTGGGCAATTTGTAGACGACCAGCCAGCCGGCCAGCGCCACCACCCAGGCGATGATGACCGCATGCCAGCGGTATTTGCCGATGGCTTTAAGGAGGTTAAGAATCTGGGAAGTAATTTCAGCCATCGTATCAGTCTCGCCGGTCAGGTCCCGGTCTGCAAAAAACCAGGCTCACAAATAAACAAAGTGCATGATCGCTTGTACCCTGAGCAATTGCAATTGCAGGTTAGAAAATCCAGCGATTCTGGGTAAACGATACCGTCTGTTTGCAACACCCGAGCAAACAGCCAGAGAAAAATCTTAAGTGAATTTCATTACAGGATGCTTAATTGTTGCATTATCGCAAACATTTAGCGAAACCGCGTGTTGTATTTTTTGGCATGATTGCGTGGCGGAGGAGCACTTCGCAGGCGACGCAAAAGATGTTGCTGAAATTCAAAGGTCCTTATTGTAATGGCTAAAAACCGAAAGGGGCCGTACGATTGCTTCCATCGTGCAACTGCAACCCAATGAGATCGTTTGATGATGCGTAGATTGTTTGGAAGAAAACTGGCGGCCATCACCGTGGCCATCCTGATGGGGCCTTGCGTGATGATGGCGCCTGCAACAGCGGCCACGTTGCCGCAGACGGTGGCGGCGGTCAAGCCCTCGATCGTCGGCATCGGCACCCAGATGCAGACGCGCAGCCCGGCCATCGTATTCAGCGGGACCGGGTTCGTCGTCGGCGATGGTTTGAGCGTGATCACGAATGCCCATGTGGTGCCCAATGAGCTCGACGGTGCCAAGCTGGAAAAGCTGGGAATCGTGGTGCCGGACGGCGCCGGTGTGCGTTTTCGGGCGGCGCAACTGGTCGGGCTCGATCGCCAGCACGATCTGGCACACTTGCGCCTCGAGGGAACGCCACTGCCAGCGTTGCGTTTAGGCAACGCCAGCATGGCGGCCGAGGGGCAGGCACTGGCATTCACAGGTTTCCCGCTTGGCATGGTGCTGGGCCTGTATCCGGCCACGCACCGCGCGTTGCTGGCGGCGATCACACCGGTGATGCAGCCGTCACTCAATGCGCGCAAGCTCGATGCACGCGCCGTGGTCCAGTTGCAACGCTCGCCGTTCAGTATCTATCAGCTCGATGGCACTGCCTATCCGGGCAACAGCGGCAGTCCGCTGTACGACCCCGAGACCGGGCAGGTGTTGGGTGTGATCAATATGGTGTTCGTGAAGGGCCTGAAAGAGACGGCCATCACCGCGCCGAGCGGCATCACGTATGCGATTCCGGTTCGTCATATCCAGGAATTACTGGAGCGCTAGACTGGCGCCGTCATGCGCCTGACATGCTGTCGTGTTGAACTTGCAACAACAAAGTATTTCAATTGTGCATGGCTTGTTCCCACCACGGACTGCGCTACAATAGCGCAGGCCATGATGGCGAAATAACAATTATTGATTCGCGCGGTAAACCATGCAGGCAGGTGGGTTACGGTGCATGCAAGGAATGAACGCGATGATGACAAAACTGACGAAACACCTGGTCGCCGCTGGCGCTGCTGCCTGCATGCTGATCCTGGCAGGCTGCGCGACGCCGCCGCCGCCAAGCACCGCCGCGATGGCGCCGATCAATCCGGATTACCTGGTTGGCCCTGGCGACAGCGTCAACATCATCGTCTGGCGCAATCCTGAGGTGTCGATGACGGTGCCAGTGCGTCCTGACGGCAAGATCACGACCCCGCTGGTCGAAGATTTGCCGGCTGCCGGCAAGACGTCGACCCAACTGGCGCGCGATATCGAGGGTGCGCTGGCCAAGTTCATCCAGCAACCGGTCGTGACGGTGATCGTGACCAACTTCATTGGCAACTTCACCGACCAGATCCGCGTCATTGGCCAGGCGGCGCGTCCGCAGGCACTGCCGTATCGCCGCGAAATGTCGGTGATGGATGTGGTCATTGCCGTTGGTGGCGTGACCGAATTTGCATCGGGTAACAAGGCCAGCATCATTCGCACGGTCGATGGCAAGCAAGAGAAATTGCCAGTGCGCCTTGATGACTTGATCAAGGATGGCGATATCTCTGCCAACATCATGATGCGCCCGGGCGATATCCTGGTCATTCCAGAGAGCTTCTTCTAAAAAGCCTGTCGATTATTCTTACACTGCCGCGGCTTGGCCTGCGCAATGCAGTGTAAAATCGTGCTTGACAAGCGTCTAAGTAGTTGTTTTAAGTAAGAATATTCCTACAGGAATTTCAAGGGCACGAAACTTGCTCTGTGACCTGTGTCGTAATTGAATTCGAGGACTAGCCGTGGCTAACGATCAGCAACAAAGCGGTAACGAGCCGCAACACCCTTCCATCCCGCCGGCGATGCCCCAGCATGGCGTCACGCGCCGCCGTCTGGCCAAAGCCGGCCTGGGCGCGGCGGGTGTGCTGATGACGCTCGAAAGCCACGCGACGCTGCAGAAAACCGGTTTTGTGTGCGAGTCGGCATCGGCCTTCCACTCGGCTGGCCTGAACAGCAACGTGGCCACCGAGCAGCGCTGCAATCCGCTGTCGCCATCGAACTGGTGTCATGTCCAGCGCAGCTGGCCATGCAACAAGACCAAGCGGTTCGCCGACATCTTCAAATGCAATGAAAAGCGTTTCGAGAAAACCTATTACGCCTGCTCGATGGCCGAGGTCATGACGTCGACGTTCGATGCCCAGTACTCGTATATCGGCAAGCACCTGTGCACGGCCTACCTGAACGTCATTTCGCGCCGCATCGACTTTCTCGACGTGCTGACGCTGCAACGCATGTGGAACGAACTCAAGAACACGGGCATGTACAAGGTCAATGCCAGCGTTTCCTGGAATATCCATCAGGTCAGGCAATACCTTGTCGCTGTCCACGGCGAGTGAGCACGCAGGGGCCTGGCGTCGTCCGGGCCCTGCAGTTCTGCATTACCGCCAGTGGCAGGACGATGTTGTCCTGTTCAACGAAGTGGCAGGTGCAACCCACCTGCTGACTCCCGAGGCGCTGGTCGTGCTGCAACACATGGATATCACGCCCACGCCTGAAGCGGCGCTTGCGGCAATCCTGCGCGAACATTTCGAAGTCGACGACGCCACGCTGGCCCACGATGTGGCCGAGCTGCTCGAACAACTGTCCTCCCTGAATCTGATCGAACCATGTCTCTTGTAGCCGATCTGGGCCGTGCCGAACTGGTGCGGCGCCTGGGCGGCCCTGGTCTGTTGCTGCGCACCGGACCGTTTGTCAGCCGAATCCAATCGAATATTCCCCTGGTCGCCGATGGCATCGGGTTGATGTATCGCGACAACCTGATCGAGGAGCCGGGCGGCTTTGCCGATTTCCAGGTGCGCCTGCGCCAGAGCAGCGGCGTGCGCCGCTGGTGGCACCCGCAGGTCCGCTTCGACCATGACGGCCGCGAGCCGTTCGCCCCGTTGCCGGTGGCGCAGGCCTGGCCGATGTTCGAATGGGTCATGAACTGGTGCGTCTCGAACCGCGCTCATCGCTACCTGATCGTGCATGCCGCCGTCATCGAGCGCAATGGCTGCGCGATTATCCTGCCGGCCCCGCCCGGCTCGGGCAAGAGCACACTGTGCGCTGCCCTGGTCTGCCGCGGCTGGCGCCTGCTGTCGGACGAACTGACGCTGATCCGGCGCAGCGATGGCATGCTCGTGCCGCTCGCGCGGCCAGTCAGCCTCAAGAATGCCTCGATCGACGTGATCCGCGCGTTTGCGCCCGATGCCTTGCTTGGCCCTTCGGTACCGGGCACCAACAAGGGCACGATCGCGCACATGAAGGCACCAGAGACGAGCGTGGCGCAGGTTGGCGACGTTGCGCGCGCACGTCATATCGTGTTTCCCCGCTACGAGGCCGGCGCCGCGACCACGCTCACCCCGATGTCCAAGGGGCAACTGTTCATTCGGGTGGCAGAGAACGCCTTCAACTATTTCGTGCTCGGCCCTGCCGGCTTCGATTGCCTGGCCGATCTGGTCGAAGGCGCCGACGGTCACGAATTCTGCTATAGCCAGCTGGACGAAGCGATCGCGCTGTTCGACCGCCTGGCGGGAGTGACGCCATGACGGCGCGCGCGCCATCGCTGCTGGTCGAGGTGCTGTCGGCGCCCGGCCGGGTCCGACTGCTTGACCTGCCGGGCTGGGACCGCTTGCTGCGCCAGGCCAACAGCGCCAACGTCGGTGCGATCCTGGTTTTCCTGCTTGAGGAGCACGGCCTGCTCGACGACGTGCCGCCGCAGCCGCGCGAGCACCTGGAAGCGGCGCGCATCGTCGCATTGCGTCACCGGCGCCTGACCGGCTACGAAGTCGAGCGCATCCGCAGTGACCTGGCCCAGCTGGGCCTGCCACTGATTCTGCTCAAAGGCGCCGCGTACGCGATGGCCGGCTTGCCATCCGGCCGTGGCCGGCTGTTTTCGGACATCGACATCCTCGTACCCAAGGACCAGCTGGACGACGTGGAAAACGCGCTGATGGTGCATGGCTGGGCCAGCACCCACCACGATGCCTACGACCAGCGCTATTACCGCACCTGGATGCATGAGCTGCCGCCCATGGTGCACCTGCGGCGTGGCAATGCCATCGACGTCCACCATGCGATCCTGCCCGAAACGGCGCCGGTGCGGCCCGACCCAACGCTGCTGCGCGCGGCCGCGCGGCCGATTCCGGGCGATCTTGGCGCGCTGGGCGTGTGCACGTTGTCACCGCACGACATGTTCCTGCACAGCGCCGTGCATCTGTTCTTTGGCGGCGAATTCGACCAGGGATTGCGCGACCTGTTCGACATGCATCGCCTGGCGACGCACTTTGGCGCCCAGCCCGGCTTTTGGGATGGTCTGGTCGCCCGCGCCGTTGCGCTGGAACTCACCCGTCCGATGTTCTATGCGCTGCGCCATGCCAGCCGCACGTTCGGCACCCCGGTACCGGCGTCAGTCATGGTCGCCGCCGAGGCGTTTGCGCCGCCCCGGCCCGTTCTGGCGCTGATGGATGCGCTGTTCACGCGCGCGCTGGTGCCGCCGCATCCCGACTGCGCAGCGCGCTTCGACGGTGCTGCCCATTTCGCCTTGTATGTGCGCGGAAACTGGCTTCGCATGCCCATGGTGTTGCTCACGCGCCACTTGTTTCACAAGGCTTTCGTATCGCCACGTACCGCAGAGGCCGCTTGACCTGCTACTCTTTGCTCTAAGGGAAGTTGCATAGCAAATCCATTAATTTAAATTCATTTTGTCAATAAAATTAGCATTGGAACAATTGTCGATGCTATGATGACTACATTGTCGTCGCTGTACGACGCGTCGATACCGTCAGGAGAACGTACATGATCGAGACATTAGTGCCAGCCATCCCGTATACCGGGCTTGGTGGCGATGACTCAGCCCCGGATGACAATCCGAGCATCATTGACGTTACTATCAACGAACGTGTGTTCGGGATTCGCGCTGCCGACATCGATACCCAGCGCAACTCCGCAAGCATGCTTATCAGCAAGATGTATGCATGGCGCGGCTACAGTGGCAACCACCAAATCAATAACGACCCCAACCGGATCACGCTGACGGCGTCGGACCGTGGCCAGGTCTTCGGCACGCTGAGCCTTGGCCTGGATTCCGACATCGGCCTGCTGGCCGACCAGGTATTCGCCGACTACATCGATACCCAGCGCGGGACCGGCAAGGTCTGCGAAATCATCAAGCTTGCCGTCGATCCGGCCATCAAGTCAAAGGCCGTGCTGGCATCGCTGTTTCACGTGGCCCTGATTTATGCGCGCGACCTGAATCATTGCAGCCACATCTTCATCGAGGTCAATCCGCGCCATCGCCGTTTTTACGAAGCCATGCTGGGCTTCCAGACCGTCTGCGAATCACGGCCCAATCCACGCGTGCAGGCGCCGGCGGTGCTGCTGAGCGCCGCTACCGCGTTCGGTACCGAACAGGTCGCCAAGTGGGGCGGCATGCAGGACAAGGCGGTCGGTGAACGCTCGCTGTTTCCGTGGTTCTTTTCGCAGCGCGAAGAGGCCGGCATCATCAACCGCCTGCGCGCGCTCGGCTAATCGCTGCTGCAGGGGCACGCGCCCCGCACTTTCCCCTCAGTATTTGTACTTGCCTGCCTGGCAGGAACGTCCTATATTCAGCGCTTCGTGTTTATCACATTGAGGATGCTCCATGACGACAGGTAAGACCCGGGATGAAATCGCCGAAGCCTATTCCTCTGAACCGTGGTGGTATGACCTGCGCGGCTTCTTCATTCTGACCTTTGCCTACAACAGCACGATCGGCACCCAGATGCGCTTCTTCGGACCGAACTTCGGGCCCGACCACCTGGAAGTGGCATGCGGTACCGGGACTCTGCTCGAAATGGTGCTGAACTGGCGCCGGCGCCGCAAGCTTCCGCAAGTAAAGGTTACCGGCATCGACTACGCGCCATCGATGCTGGCCGGCGCCAAGCGCCGTTTTGCCAACAATCCGCAAGTCCAGGTGCAGCACGCCGATGCTGCCCAGCTGCCGTTTGCCGACAACCGCTTCGACACCGCCAATATCGCCAATTCGATCCACTGTTTCCCGACGATCGATGGTGCGCTGCGCGACATCCTGCGCGTGCTCAAGCCGGGCGGGACAATGGCAGCGAACGTCCTGCTGTACCCCACCGGATTCGGGCCATTGCGCTGGGCCGCGCAGAAGATCAACGACTGGGGTATCCGCAAGGGGATTCTCTACAGCCCGTTCCATGTGGAAGAACTACGCGCCAAAATGTTGGCAGCGGGTTACGAGATTCACTCGGAGTTCACCTCCGGAAATACGTGGAATGTCGTGGTGCGCAAGCCCTTGTAGGAGTACTCCGACAGCAACGTTTTGAGACCGTAAATATGCTGTCGGTATTTTTTACAGTAGTGTTTGATCTGGCTCAATAAAAACCGCTAACTGTTTGATTTAAAACAAATCTCTTGAGCTGGCACGGTGATTGCTTATATAGCCTCGTGAGCAGTACCCCATACAACCCAGGAGATTTACGAAATGAACGCTTTTAAGAAAACCATCGTCGCCGCATCGATCGCAGCTGCAACCATCTTCAGCGGTACTGCCGCAGCAGCCCCGTTCAATTCGTTCACCGTCGATCCAGTCGGTCCACAGGCAAACTTCGTTGCTGACAAGATCACCGGTAACTACACCGAAACCGCGACCTTCAACCAAGATGGTACGTTCAACGTCTCGCTGGTGTGGACTGCTGGCCAGTTCGTCGGCAACGGTGGCAACACCGCGTACGAAGCTTTCCAGACCGGTCTGGGCGCAAACTACGGCCTGTTTGCTAACTACTCGGCAAGCGGCACCTACTCGGTGAGCGGCTCGACCACCACGTTCAACTTCCAGCCAGGCACCGGTAGCCTGGATCTGTTCATGGACACCACGCTGGGCGTCGCAGGCGGCAACGTCCTGCTGGGCTCGGGTAACCCACTGGCTGGCCAGGGCACCCTGAACCCAATGCTGAGCACCTGCTCGAACCCAGGCAACCCAAGCGGCAACGGCATCAACTGCGGCAGCTTCGGTGCATCGAGCTCGTTCGCTCTGACCGAAGCCGGCAGCAGCTTCTTCGTCCTGCCTAACCCGTTCTACTCGATGTCGTTCCAGTCGGGTCAGCTGAACAACTTCACCCCATCGGGCACCCAGACCATCAACGGTTCGCTGGACGTCGTGTTCGAAAACGCAGCTGAAGTGCCAGAGCCAGCATCGGTTGGCCTGCTGGGCCTGGGCATGCTGGGTCTGTACGCAGCACGTCGTCGCAACAAGAAAGCTGCCTAAGAACCACGGGCCTGCTGCGCAGGCCCTGTTCAAAAGCAATAAAAAACCACTGCCGGTATCGACAGTGGTTTTTTTTCGTCCCGCGATTCACCGGCGCCGCGCGCCGGCGTGCCGTCGTTCAGCGACCGGCAGCCGCCATGCGCGCAAACTGGCGCCGGCCGATGGCAATTGCCAGGCGCTGGATTGGATGGCGGTTGCCGCCAGGTCGCCATGTGCGTTTGAGTTTGTTGCGATAGGCATCGAACTGCATGCCCCAGGGTGCGGCCAGCACGTCGCCACGCCCCAACAGGATCTTGAGCGATTCAGTGGCGATGATGCCGGCGCACAGCTGGCAGGCCATGAAGGTCGACGGGCCGCGTCGCTCGGCGAAGTTCACCGAGCCCGGCACCATCAGGTAATTGCGGTGCAGACCGGCCGGCGCCAGGCCAACCACAAAGCGGATCGCTTTTTCCTGCTCCGGCAAATCGCCCCAGCCGAAATACTCTTCGAACGTCATCTTGCCCGGCATGAAGTTGAGCAGGGCGGCGCCCATGCCCAGCGGCGCGGCAGTGGTGGCCGGGATGCCGAGCCGTGCGCACGCAGCAAAGGTCTGCTGGCGTGCATCGAAGGCGAAAAAGTCGAGTGCATCGACGTACAGGTCGACACCGGCGAGGAATTCGTCGAGATTGTCGCCATGGACGCCCTCGGGAAAGATCTTGATCTCGATGTCGGGATTGATGTCGCGCGCCATGGCGGCCAGCACGTCGGCCTTGGGCTGGCCAACGGTCGACATCATTGCGCCCACCTGGCGGTTGAAGTTGGGGATGTCGAACGTGTCGAAGTCGGCAATGTGAAAGCGCGTGACGCCCAGGCGGGCGAGCGTCAGCAGATGCACGCCACCGACGCCACCGCCGCCCGCAATGGCAATGCGCTTGCCACGCAACTGCTGCTGTTCGGCGGGTGTAACCCAGCCAATATTGCGTGAAAACGCCTGCTCGTACTGGAACGGATTGCTCATCGGGGACATTGCGAAAAAGTAGGGACGAGATGGTCGGCGCCGCAGGAAGGGCAGGGCGCGTACCGGCGATGCAGGTGCTTATGCCGGATGTGACTCATCCATGCGCAGCAGGCGGTTGATGATACCGCGTTCCTCGCGGGGCGAAAAGAAGTACGGGTAGAACGAGCGCTCTTCGGTTTCACCATCGGCGGCAAAGGTGCCGCCAAAAATGCTGATCTGCTCGGTAACGTACTTGAGATTCACGCGCAGCAGGTAGGCCGGGGCATCCACCCGCGTGTTGATCTTGAGCTCGCCCTCTTTGCGGAACCCGAGCATGCGCTCATAGAAGCGGCGATGGCGCGGGTTGACCTCGATGATGATGTCGGTGCAGCCATGCATGTCGCGGGCGTAGATGACGGCCAGGTGAAACACGTTGGCCAGCGCGGTTTTCGAGCGTACCGACGGGTCGAACGCAAATTTGGTGAATTCGCACAGGCGCGCGCCGTTGGCGCGGTGGGCATCGAGCTCGGCGCCGAAGACTTCATCGGCCATCAACCCGACCTCGGAATCGATGCCGATGCTGAGTGTGCCGACCACGTCGCCCTTGTCGGTGGCGGTCAGCGTGATGCGATTGGGGTCGTTGCTTGGCTGGTGATCGCCGGAGTAGCCGCGCCAGGCATACATCCTGTTGATCAGCATGCTGGCCGAGTTACGGCCGTCCGACGTATCGGTAAGCCGGATTCCGTATGAATCGTCGTTCACGATAAACATCCTTATCTGTGTAGTGACATCTTATCTGGACATCAATAAATTGAGCGTTCGATAGGATGAATAAATATCACCGCCAGGATGCTGCATGCAAAGGTCAATCAGGCCGCCGCAAACCGAATGAGGGCGTGCGGCGGCGTGCCACATTACAGCGTCTTGAGCAGCGCGCGTGCCTCATCGGCTTGCGCGAATGGCGCGTTCGCTGCCAGCAGCTTGTCAAGCTCGCGCTTGGCGCCGGCCTTGTCGCCACTCTTGTTCAGCGCCTGGGCGAGGTGATAACGGATCTCCATCGCATTTGGCGCCTGGGTGCTGGCTTTCTGCAGCAGCGGCAGGCCGCGTGCGACATTGCCCTGCTCAACCAGCATCCAGCCCAGCGTGTCCATCACGCCCGGATTGTCGCTGGCGATCTTGAACGCCTGCTCTGCAGTTGCCAACGCGCGTGGATCCTTCACCTGCTGATAAGCCCAGGCCAGGTTGTTCAGCACCAGCGGGTTCTCAGGCGCCGTCTTTTGCACGGATTCCAGACGGGAGATAGCCGCTTTGTAATCCTTGCCCGCCATATTGATTTCGGAAACCATCAGCGCCATGCGTGCATCGGTCGGGTTCTGGGCCAGCCACTTTTCGCCGCGCGCCAGTGCATCCTTGCTCTTGCCGCCTGCCTGCATCGCCTGCACCACCTTGGCGGTCAGTTCCGACGATGGTGCGAGCGCCAGGGCCTTCTCGTACGCCAGCAGCGCTGGTGCACTCTTTTGCTGGCTCATCAGGATGTCGCCCTCGAGCACGAAGCCGATCGGCGCTTTTGGCGCGGCCTGCTGCGTCTGGCGCGCCGCTGCCAGCGCGTCGTCCGGGCGCTTGGCACGCATTGCCGCGTCCACTTGCATCAGGCGCGCGGGCATGAAATCAGGCTGCAGGTCAACCGCACGCTTGATGTGGCCTGCGGCTTCGCTGTCGTTCTTGAGCAAGCGCTGTACCTCGGCCAGGCGAATCTGCGCGGGCGCCGATTTCGGCAACACGTTGGCCAGCTTGCTGTAGGTATCGAGCGCACCGTTCAAATCCTTGGTGGCGATCTGCGACTGGCCCAGCAGTTCGAGCACGCCGGCATCGGTCGGGTTTGTCGTCTGGAACTTGCGCGCCAGCGCCAGTGCTTTCGGCGCCTGGTCGGTGCGCAGGTAGTGGGCGCCCAGCTTCAGTGCCGGGGCTGTCGCTTCCGGATTGGCGGTGCTGGCTTTCTCGAACCAGGTAGTGGCTTCGGCGGTGTTCTTTTGCAGCAGCGCCAGCTCACCCAGTGCCGCCATTGCGTCGGCATTGTTCTTGTCCTTCTCGAGGAAGGCCGTGAAGCGCGCCTTGGCAGCGTCCGGCTTTTTCTCCTGCATGTCCAGACGCGCGAGGTTGGTCACGGCCGGCAGGAACGTTGGTTGCAGCTGCACGGCTTTTTCAAACGCGGCGCGTGCTGGCGCATTCTTGCCTTGCACCATGTACACGGCGCCCTTGAGCTGTTGTACCTGCGCGCTGTCCGGCTGCTGCTTCTCGAGCGACGCGACGGCAGCCTCGGCCCGGTCATAGCGCTTCATGCCCATCTCGGTCTGGACCAGGGCCATCGTGGCCTGGAGCGACTTCGGATCGAGCGTCGCGGCCGCTTCGAGTTCGCTCAGGCCGCGGGCCTGGTCGCCCTGCGCCAGGCGCGACAGGCCAAGCGAGGTGCGCACGGCGGCAGCCTGCGGCGCCAGCGTGGCGGCTTGCTGCAGGTAACTGCTGGCCTTGTCGAAGTCACGGACCTGCATGTACGACTCGCCTGCCAGCGCCAGCAGTTGTGCATCCTGCGGCGCGTCTTTCAGCGCTGGCGCCAGGGTTGCGGCGGCATCGGCTGGCTGCGAATTGCGCAGTTGTGCCTGGGCCAGCAGCTTGCGTGCGTAGACGTTGTTCGGATTGCTTTGCAGGTACTTGCGCAGGTGCTGCTCGGCCTGTTGGGTGCCGCCCAGATTCAGCTCCGATGCGCCGGCCAGCAGGATGCTTGGCTGGTGATCGGGGGCGATCTTGAGGATTTTGGCCAGCGCGTCTTTCGCGGCCGAGTATTTACCTTGCGAGAATTCGTACAGGCCGCGCGTGTACACCACCAGCAGACTGCCCGGCGAATTCTTTTCGGCGGCCTCGACTTCGATCTTGGCCGCGTCGAACTTGCCGCGGGCGATCTCGACATACGCCTTTTCAATGTGGGCGCCACGGTGATCCGGCTTGAGCTTGAGCGCCTGGTCATACGCCGCCAGGGCTTCGTCCGGCTTGTTCATCATGCGCAGCATCGAGCCGCGCATCATGTAGGCTTCGGGATTCTTCGGATCCTTGGCGACCGCTTCCTCGACGTAGCGCGTCGCTGCTTCCCGGTCGCCTTTGGCGGCGGCAATACGCGCCATGCCCATCAAGGCCTCGCCCGAACTGGCATTGGCCGCCAGCGCGGCGGCATAAGCCTGCTGCGCTTCATCCGGCTTGCCGCTGCCCAGCAGCGCATCGGCGCGCAGGCTCAGCAGTGGAGCCGAACCGGTTGCCGCTTCTGGCGTGATCTCGGTCAGCACTTCCTTGAACTTGCCCTGCTGCGTCAGCGCCTGGCCGAGCAGTGGCAGCACGCGCGCTGCCGGGATACCCAGCGAACGGGCGCGGCCGAATTCTTTTTCAGCCGACACAGCGTCGCCGGTCGACAATTGCAGGGAGCCCAGCGCCATGCGCGCTTCGCCGTTTTCCGGGCTGTTTGCCACGGCATTCTTCAGCTGGATCAGCGCCGCCTTGATATCGCCTTTTTGCTGATATGCGGTGGCTTCGGCCAGCAGGGTCTCGGTCGACTGGGTGCGGTTGCAACCGGACAGGCCAGCGGCCAGGATGGCGCCGGACAGCAGAGCGGTAAGAGTAAGCTTGGTAGCGTGGCGCGACATGTGGGATTCCTCAGGCAATGGAGTTCGTTGTTTCGCCAGATAGCGAAATTCCTCAACAACAAATAATACCTGAAGGAATAGCGGCGCCAACGTACAAACGGATGCGATTGTTGCAAATTCCAGCCGCCGGTAACAGCAAAAAAGTGAGAGCAATTGTTACAAAGATGGCAGGCCACCGGCGCAGCGCAGTTCAGCCCGAATTACTGCCTGGATCGCTGCGCAGGCGTTGCAGCAAAGCATCAACATGCTCACCCACCGGCAAGCCATGCCGCCGCAATAACTGCACATGCAGCACGAGGTTTTCCAGCACCAGCTTGGCCGAGACGGCAAGTAGTGTCGTCAAGCGATCTTCATGGCTGAAGTTGTCCATCGCCGCCGCCATCTCGCACAAGTGATTGGCGACGAGGTCGCGCAGTTCGTCTTCGGGGAAGGGGAGGTCGGCGAAGTCGATCGGGTCTTCCTGTTCGACTTCGCGCATCAGTGCGGCCAGCTGTGCGGGGCGGATCGGCATGAATGACTCCGTGGTGGTCACGAAGTCATTCTAGGCTGTTTGCAGACAGCGTGATTACATATTACGCCGGTACTGCCCACCCACTTCGAACAGCGCCGTCGTGATCTGTCCCAGTGAGCACACGCGCACGGCGTCCATCAGGTGCGTAAACACGTTCTGGTTGTCGATCGCCGCCTGGCGCAGTGCGGCCAGCGCGGTCGGCGCGGCATCCGCATGGCGCGAGTGGAAGGCGTCCAGACGCTGCAGCTGCGATTGTTTCTCGTCGTCGGTCGAGCGTGCCAGTTCGATCGTCGCCGCTGCGCCCGAACCCTTTGGATTGCGGAAGGTATTGACGCCGATGATCGGCAGCGTGCCATCGTGCTTCTGGTGCTCGTACAGCATCGACTCTTCCTGGATCTTGCCGCGCTGGTAGCCGGTTTCCATCGCACCCAGTACGCCGCCGCGTTCGGCGATGCGCTCGAATTCCTGCAGCACCTGCTCTTCGACCAGGTCGGTCAGTTCGTCCATGATGAACGCGCCCTGGTTCGGGTTCTCGTTCTTGGCCAGCCCCCACTCGCGGTTGATGATCAGCTGGATGGCCAGGGCGCGGCGCACCGATTCGTCGGTCGGCGTGGTGATCGCTTCGTCGTAGGCATTGGTGTGCAGCGAATTGCAGTTGTCGTAGATCGCGATCAGCGCCTGCAGCGTGGTGCGGATGTCGTTGAAGTCGATCTCTTGCGCGTGCAGCGAACGGCCCGACGTCTGGATGTGGTACTTGAGCTTTTGCGAGCGGTCGTTGGCGCCGTAACGCTCGCGCATGGCCACGGCCCACAGGCGGCGGGCGACGCGTCCGAGCACCGTGTATTCCGGGTCCATGCCGTTCGAGAAGAAGAACGACAGGTTCGGCGCGAAGTCGTCGATGTGCATCCCGCGCGCCAGGTAGGCTTCGACGAACGTGAAGCCGTTCGACAGCGTGAACGCCAGTTGCGAGATCGGATTGGCGCCTGCCTCGGCGATGTGATAACCGGAGATCGACACCGAGTAGAAATTGCGCACGCCGTGGCGCACGAAATATTCCTGGATGTCGCCCATGACCTTCAGCGAAAACTCGGTCGAGAAGATGCAGGTGTTCTGGCCCTGGTCTTCCTTCAGGATGTCGGCCTGCACGGTGCCGCGCACGCTCGTCAGGACCCAGGCGCGGATTTTTTCGCGTTCTTCAAGCGTGGGCTGGCGGCCGTTGTCGTGTGCGAACTTGTCGATCTGCTGGTCGATCGCCGTATTCATGAACATCGCCAGGATGGTCGGCGCCGGGCCGTTGATCGTCATCGATACCGACGTCGACGGGCTGCACAGGTCGAAGCCGTCGTACAGCACCTTCATGTCGTCCAGCGTGGCAATCGACACGCCCGAGTTGCCGACCTTGCCGTAGATATCGGGCCGCAGCGCCGGGTCGGCGCCGTACAGCGTGACCGAATCGAACGCGGTCGACAGGCGCTTGGCGTCCATCCCGGTCGAGACGAGCTTGAAGCGTTTGTTGGTGCGGAAGGCGTCGCCTTCGCCGGCGAACATGCGGGTCGGGTCTTCGCCTTCGCGCTTGAACGGGAACACGCCGGCCGTGTAGGGGAACGCACCAGGCACGTTCTCGAGCATCAAGAAGCGCAGAATTTCGCCGTGGTCTTCAAAGCGCGGCAGCGCGACCTTGCGGATCGGATTGCCCGACAGGGTCTTGGTCACCAGGCGCGTGCGGATTTCCTTGTCGCGCACGTGAGTGACGTAGTCGTCACCGGCATACGCGGCCTGCAGCGCGGGCCAGGCCGCGACGAGGTTCTTCGCTTCGCCATCCATCGCGTTGTCGCGTTCGGCCATCAGGCCGTCGAGCGCGTCGGCCGTGGCCGCGCCCTGGCCAGCGGCCAGCAGCATGCGCTTCGATTCGCCCAGTTGCTGGCGCTCGCGCGCGAGTTTCACCTGGCGTGCCACGTGGCGGTGGTAGCCGCGCACGGTGTCGGCGATCTCGGCCAGGTAGCGGCTGCGCGCCGGCGGCACGATCACGTTCTTGCCGCTCGAGTAGCGCAGCGCGGGCGCGGGCAGGCTGCTCGCATCGATCGGCAGGCCAAGGGCCGCGAGCCGGGGCAGCAGGCCGTGGTACAGCGCCGTCACGCCATCGTCGTTGAAGCGCGAGGCCTGGGTGCCGAACACCGGCATCTGGTCCGGACTCTGGCTCCACAATTCGCGGTTGCGCTGGTACTGCTTGGCCACGTCGCGCAGCGCGTCGAGCGCGCCCTTGCGGTCGAACTTGTTGATCGCGATGAAGTCGGCGAAATCGAGCATGTCGATTTTTTCGAGCTGCGAGGCGGCGCCGAACTCCGGCGTCATCACGTACATCGACGTGTCGACGTGCGGCACGATGGCGGCGTCGCCCTGGCCGATGCCGGACGTCTCGACGATCACGAGGTCGAACCCGGTCACCTTGCAGGCGGCGATCACGTCGGGCAGCGCCTGCGAGATTTCCGAGCCGGCGTCGCGCGTGGCCAGCGAGCGCATGAAGACGCGCGTCTGCCCGTTCCACGGACTGATCGCATTCATGCGGATGCGGTCGCCCAGCAGCGCGCCGCCGGACTTGCGGCGCGACGGGTCGATCGAGATCACGGCGATGTTCAGGTGGTCGCCCTGATCGAGGCGGATGCGGCGGATCAGTTCATCGGTCAGCGACGACTTGCCCGCGCCACCGGTGCCGGTGATGCCCAGCGTCGGCACGCGCAGCGTCGCGGCATGTTCGAGGATCTGCGCGCGCAGCGCGGCGTCGACCTTGTCGTTTTCCAGCGCCGTGATCAGCTGCGCCAGCGGGCGGTGGCGCGCGGCCAGCTCGCCCTGCTGCAGCGCCGCCAGCGTGGTCGGGGCGTACGGTGACAGGTCGACGTCGCACGCTTGCAGCATCGCGTGGATCATGCCGACCAGGCCCATGCGCTGGCCGTCTTCGGGGCTGAAGATGCGGGTGACGCCATACGCATGCAGTTCGTCGATTTCGTGCGCGACGATCACGCCGCCACCGCCGCCGAACACCTTGATGTGCGCGCCGCCGCGCTCGCGCAGCAGGTCGATCATGTACTTGAAGTATTCGACGTGGCCGCCCTGGTAGCTCGAGATGGCGATGCCTTGTGCATCCTCGGCCAGCGCCGCCGTGACGACGTCGTCGACCGAGCGGTTGTGGCCCAGGTGGATCACCTCGGCCCCGTTCGATTGCAGGATGCGCCGCATGATGTTGATCGACGCATCATGGCCGTCGAACAGCGAGGCGGCGGTGACGAAGCGCACCTTGTTGGCCAGTTGCAGAGTGGCGGGGGCAGCCAGCGTGGCGGCGGCAGTTGTAGCGTTCATGGCGAGCAGTCCTTGTAGGCGGGAGGACGAGGAGTGCTGGTACGGTAGCTGACGTTAACGTTAACGTCAAGTCGTGAACGAATGAACCGGTTTTATGAAGTTTACTAAAAATAACATTAAGTGATTAAATGCAATCATTTGGTATACTTCCTGCATAGCGCGTGCACACCGCCTGCGCTCGGTTACCAGAGGGTAGGTCAGATGTTGAAAAAAGTGGATGCGTCACAACTCAGGGTCGGCATGTTCATCCACGATCTCGATTGTGGGTGGATGGAGCATCCCTTCGTGCGCAGTCAGTTCCTGCTGACCTGCGAGAGCGAAATCCAGAAGATCCGCGATGCGCGCATCCACGGCGTCGTGATCGACTGCGGCCGCGGCATGGACGTCGACGCGCCGACGCTGGCCCAGGCGCAGGCAGCCACCGAAGCCGAAGTGACGGCGCTGGCCACCACCGCGACCAGCCGGGTGCGGGTATCGGTGGGCGAGGAACTGCAGCGCGCGGCCACGGTGCGGCGCGAGGCGGTGGGCGTGGTGCGCACGGTGATGCAGGACGCGCGTCTGGGCAAGGCCGTCGAACTCGAAGAAGTCGGTCCGGTGGTACAGAACATCACCGAATCGATCCTGCGTAACGCCGGCGCCTTGCTTGGCCTGTTACAGATCAAGAACAAGGACGACTACACGTTCCTGCATTCGGTGAGCGTGTGCACGCTGCTGGTGGCGTTCTGCCGCTCGCGCAATCTGGACGACGAGCGTATCTATCAGGCCGGCATCGGCGGCCTGCTGCACGATACCGGCAAGGCGCTGGTGCCGGATGCGATCCTGCACAAGGCCGGGCGCCTGACCGACGCCGAGTTCGCCATCATCAAGCGCCATCCGCGCGACGGCCACGACATTCTGCTGCGCACACCCGGCATCGGCGCCATTCCCCTGGACATCACGCTGCACCACCACGAGCGGCGCGACGGCAGCGGCTATCCGGACGCCCAGGCCGGAAGCGCGATCAGCGAACTGGCGCAGATGGCGGCCATCGTCGACGTGTACGACGCGATCACGTCCGAGCGTTGCTATCACAAGGGGATGCCGCCGGCCGAAGCGCTGCGCAAGCTGTACGAGTGGAGCAAGTTCCACTTCGACCCGGCGCTGGTCCAGGAGTTCATGCGCTGCGTCGGGATCTACCCGGTCGGCACGCTGGTGCTGCTCGAATCGGGCCGTCTGGGCGTGGTGGTGGAGCCGCATGAAACGAGCCTGCTGACGCCAAAGGTCAACGTGTTCTTCCACACCAGGCAGCAGCGTTACATCAAACCCGAGACCGTCGATCTGTCACGGCCGCTGGGCTTCGGTGGCGGCGACCGGATCGTGCGTCACGAGTCGGCCGAGAAGTGGCAGGTCGAACCGCTGCGTTTCATGCAGGTGGCCTGAACGCGCACGACGCGCGCTCAGAAGAATTCGGCGGTGTCGTTGGTCGTGACGGTCTGCAGCAGGCCGCCCTCGACCAGCGCTTCGTAGTGGCAGACGCGGTTGCGGCCATGGGCCTTGGCGAAATACAGCGCCTGGTCGGCGTGGCCCAGCGTGACGACCGGCGAATCGGCCGCGCTGACGCTGGTAAAGCCGACACTGACGGTGACTTGCCCCACTTGCGGGAAGTGGTGGCTTTCCACATCCAGACGAAAGCGCTCGATGATGCGGCGCGCGTTCTCCAGCGTCGTCGAGCGCAGCAGCACCACAAACTCTTCGCCGCCAAAGCGAAACACCCGGTCCTGCGTACGGAATGACGATTGCAGCAGGTTGGCGATCAGGATCAGGACTTCGTCGCCGTACAGGTGGCCAAAGCGGTCGTTGACGGTCTTGAAGTGGTCGACGTCGACCACGGCCAGCCACTGCTGTTCCGCCCCGTGCTGCGCGCGCCGCTCGGCCACGCCCGGCATGACCGGTTCGACGTCCGTCGCATGCAGCATGCGCGCCAGCTGATCGTCGAAGGTCTTGCGGTTGAGCAGGCCCGTGAGCGAATCGCGTTCGCTGTAGTCGAGCAAATTCTGGAAATTGCGGTACACGCTGACAATGCCACTGACCATGTACAGCGCTTCCGGCGTGAACGGACTGTCGTGGGCGATCTCGAGGCAGGTATCGGCCCGCTCGCCGAACCAGATCGGCAGCCACAGGCGGCGCAGGCCATCGGCTCCCATGCCCTCGGTGCGCGTGGCGTGCTGGCGCAGGCAGGCATCGAGTTCCGGATAGGTGGCGATTGGTTCGCCCGGGCTGCTGTCTTGCGGCTCTTCCGGGCAAGCGACGCCGCCAGCCTGGATGCAGGCGCGCGAGCGCACGAACTGCTGGCCGCCGACGCTGGCAATGCCCAGCACCCGGGTCTGGCTCGCGCCGGACAATTCCTGGACCGCCGACACCACGGAGATGTCGAGCATGGTGTGATCGCGGTGGCCAGTCATGTCCACCATGTGTCGCAGCAGGGAATCCATGTCGTTGTTATCAGGCCAGGCAAGCGCGAAAGAAGAAGACCCTGCATGTGGCGTGGCATGACGCGCAACCGGGCCGGAGATGCCGCTTTTTCCAGCGGCCAAGCGAAGCAGCATAATGCTTTTTTGTACTAGCGGCAACTATTCTTGGTGATTTTTACCTTGCTTTATCGGGTCATAGCGCGTTGGCGCCTGGACCTTACGCTTCCTCAAGCAAAAACATTTCCACATGGAAAACTGAGCGTCATCAAATTGCCGCATGGCACTAATACTTATAGTCAATTCACTGGCACAAAGTTAGTCAGCAGGGGCGACCGGGCCCGGTCGCAGCCAGTACTTTATCAACCACTACAAGGAGTATTGTCATGAGCACGATTACCTCCGCCATCAAAGCCTTCATCGCGGATGAGAACGGTGTGACTGCCATCGAGTATGGCCTGATCGCTGCACTCATCGGCGTCGCAATGGCCACCGTGGCTGGCGAGGTGGGCACTGGTATCAAGGAAACGTTCGAGTACATCCGGGATCAGCTGAGCGCCGCTAACCCGACTGCACCGTAATCCATGTGCCCCCCGGGTCGCAGTCCAGCCCCGGGGGGCATTTTTTCTGGAGCCGATCATGGATATCGCACCCTACCTCGACACGCTGCTGCTGCTGCTGGTGACGGCCGCTGCGATCAAGGACCTGGAAAGTCGGCGCATTCCCAATTTTCTGCTGTTCGCTGGCGTATTCGGCGCGCTGCTGCTGCACCTGCTGTCGCCACAGCCAGTGACGGCGCTGCTATCCGCGTTGGGCGGCTGCGCGACCGGCCTGGCCGTGCTGCTGCCGTTCTATCTGCTGCGCGGCATGGCCGCCGGCGACGTCAAGATGATGGCCGCCGTCGGCGTCTTCACCGGCGCGGGCGACGCGCTGCGCATCGCCATCCTGGCCTGGTGCGCAGGTGGCGTGATGGTACTGGTTGTTCTCATTCTCAAAGGGCGGCTGCGCCTGGCCCTGGACAATCTGTGGGCCATGTTGCTGCCCATCCTGCTGCGCTTGCAACGCTTGCCGAGCCCGGATAACGGCGGCCGCCCCAGCGCGGGTTCGATTCCCTATGGCGTGGCCATTGCGGCAGGAACGATCGTGCACCTAGTCGGCCGTTACGGCGCCACGCACCTCGCTTGACCGCCTTGGCCGCTCTTGTCAGGCATCAAGTAGCACAAATAGATGCTCGTTAGAATCAATCGAGGTTTTCCCAAAACCAACTTCAGCAGCAGGAGACGTCATGATCGGAGTGTTATCGGCCGCCGCGCTGACCGGACCGGATGCATCGTTGCCCCTGTCTGCGCCGGGCTTTGATGCGGATGGCAATCTCGCTGCAGTGCTGCCGCGTCAGCCGCGCACGGTGCGCGATACGGGGCTCGACGCGCGCCTGGTGACGGCGCTCGTGATCAAGACTCTGCATGCCGACGGCAAGTCGCCCTTGTCCAGGCTGACCGGACGCCTGCGCCTGTCGGTCAGCGTGCTGCGCGAAGTGCTGCAGGCCCTGGTGGGCGCGCAGCAGGCCGAGGTCGCATATTCGGGCGACAGCGACCTCGATGTGCATTACCAGTTGACCGCCCTGGGCCAGCGCGCGGCAGGCGAATACCTGGCCGAATCGCGCTATGTCGGCCCGGCGCCGGTGACGCTGGCGGCGTGGCGCGCCGTGGTCGCGCGCCAGTCGCAGCGCCAGCCGGATGCAGCGCGCGTCACGCGCACCGAGCTCGAGGCAGTCCTCGACGGTGACCCTCTGGCACCGGCCATTCGCGAGCAGATCGGCGCGGCCCTGTATTCGGGCCGCCCGCTGCTGCTGTATGGCCCGTCCGGCAGCGGCAAGACGACGCTGGCGCGCAAGCTGGCCCGCCTGCGCCAGGATCCGATCGCGGTACCGTATGCGGTGCTGGTGAACCACGAAATCATCGCGTTGCACGATCCGGCGCTGCATCCCGTCCCGCTGCACGCGCGCGCGCTGGAAGAGCGTCGCAGCAGCGATGCACGCTGGGCGCTGAGCCAGCGTCCGCTGGTGCACGTGGGCCCCGAGCTGGCGCGCGACATGCTGGAGCTGCGCAGCGACCCCGGTAGCGGCGTGCTGCGCGCGCCGCCCCACATCCTGGCCAACAACGGCTTGCTGGTGGTGGACGATCTGGGCTGCCAGCGCGTGCCGCCGGGCGAACTGCTGCACCGCTGGCTCGGCGCGCTCGAGGCGGGCCAGGACCATGTCACGGTGTCGGGTGGCCCCACCCACGCCTTGCCGTTCGATGTCAGTCTGGTGCTGGTCACCAGCCTCGCGCCCGAGGCGGTGCTCGACGACGCCTGCCTGCGCCGCATCGGTTACCGGATTCCGGTCGGACCGCTGTCGGAGCACAGCTACCGCGCACTGCTGCGGCGCCAGGCACGGCTGCGCCGGATCGATCTGGACGACAGCGCGATCGCCTTCCTGATCGAGCACCTGCACCGCCGCACCGGACGCGCGCTGCTGGCCGCCTATCCACACGAGCTGCTGGGCCGGACCGCCGACTTCGCCGGCTACACCGGTCAGGCGCCGCGCTGCGACGTCGATGGCCTGACCCGCGCCTGGTGCAGCCTGTTCGGCGAAGGAGACGCAGCATGAAAAATCAACGAGCCCTGATCATGATGGCGCTGGCCGTTCTGCTTGGCCTGCTGGCCGTGGCACTGGCCGCGCGCTGGCTCCTTAACTCGCCGATGCCCGCTGCCGGCAAGATCGTTGTCGCGAAAAGCGACATCGATATCGGCCAGCGTCTCACCCCCGCGCTGTTTATCGTGATGGATTGGCACGCCCCCAGCGTGCCCAAGGGCGCGTTTACCGATCCCCAGCCGCTGAACGGGCGGGTGTTGCGCAGCAGCCTGCTCGCCGGCGAGCCGGTGAGCGAAGCCAAGCTGGCCCCGGCCGGCACGCTGGGTGGCCTGTCGGCCCTGATCGCCGAAGGCAAACGCGCCATCACGGTGCGCGTCAATGACGTGATCGGCGTGGCCGGCTTCGCCCTGCCGGGCAACTATGTCGACATCATCGTCAGTACCGAGACGGCGCCCGATCCGAACGCCCCGCAGGAACGTGCGCACAGCATCTCGAAGATCGTCCTGGAGCGCATCCTGGTGCTGGCGGTGGCCCAGGAAGTAGGGCGCGACGAGACCAAGCCCAAGGTCGTCAATGCCGTCACGCTCGAAGTGACGCCCGAACAGGCCGAAAAGCTCGATCTGGCGCGCAGCGTCGGTGCGTTGTCGCTGGCGCTGCGTAACCAGATCGATCCGGCCGCCACCACCACCACCGGCGCCACCAAAGAGAGCCTGTTGCCGGCGCCGCCCGCAGCACCGGTCGTGCTGCGCGCAGCGCTGCCACCGCGGCCACGCCTGCAGCAGGTGCGCGCGCCGCTGCCGGTACAGCACCGGAACTGCATCAGCGTCATCAACGGCCTGCACGCATCGCAGGAGTGCTTCTGATGTCTACGATTGGACCGATCATGCACCGACATCCCACGAGCGCACTGCGCGTTTGTCTTGCGGCCCTGCTGACAGGTGTGAGCGCCCTGGCGCTGGCGGCACCGGTCGCACAGAAAACCGCAGCACCCGGCACGGCAGCCCGGCCTGACCTGCGCCTGGACACCGGCTGCCAGGGCGAGGCGGCGCGGCCAGCCGTCATGGCGCTCCAGATGGGCAAGTCGACCATGCTGCGCCTGCCCGAAGCGGTGCGCCGGCGCAGCGTCGGCAACCCGGCCGTGGTGCAGGCGATGCTGGTCGCGCCCGACACGCTCTACATCGCCGGCGTCGATGTCGGCACCACCAACATGATCGTGCAGGGCCGCAGCGGCTTGTGCAGCGTGATCGATATCACGGTCGCGATGGACCCGGGCGGCCTGCAAGCCATGCTGGGCGCGGCCATGCCGGACGAGAAGCAGATCCGGGTGCTGGCCGCCAATGACACGCTGGTGCTGACCGGCACCGTCAGCGACGCCAGCGCGGTCAACCGCGCCGTGGAACTGGCGGTTGCCTACGTGCGCCGTCCGCTGCGCCCATTGCCGGCGCCCGACAAGGACAACGCTACCGACGGCGTGATCCTGGTCGACAAGGGCAGCGGCGGCGGCGCGGCGGCCGGTGCCGGTGGCGCCAGCGCCCGCGTGGTCAACCTGCTGGCGGTCAGCGCGCCGCAGCAGGTGCAGCTCGAGGTCAAGGTTGCGGAAGTCGCGCGCACGCTGCTCGAACGGCTGGAAAGCGGGATCCGCTTCAGCTTTGGTTCCGGCAGCTGGACCACCGTGCTGGCCAGCGATTTTCTCAGCGGCCTGGCACGCGGTGGCCTGGCTGGCCTGAAAACCAACGGCAACCGCTTCGGTATCGATGCCGACAAGCTCGATGGCCTGGTGCGCATCCTGGCCGAACCGAACCTGCTGGCCCTTAGTGGCCAGGAAGGCACGTTCCTCGCCGGCGGCAAATTCTTCATCCCGGTGGCGCAGGACAATAACAAGGTGACGCTGGAAGAGAAGGAATTCGGCGTCGGCCTGCGGTTTACGCCGACCGTGCTGGGCGGGGGCCTGATCAACCTGAAGGTCGCGCCCGAAGTGTCGGAGCTGTCGCGCGAAGGGATCGGCATCAGCGCCGCCGGCATTGCCGGCACCGCGATCATGCCGCTCTTGACCACGCGCCGCGCCAGCACCACGGTGCAGCTGCACGACGGCCAGAGCTTCGCCATCGGTGGCCTGGTGCGCAACAACCTGGTCGCCAACATGAAAGGCTTGCCGGGACTGGGCGACGTGCCGGTGCTGGGCGCGCTGTTTCGCAGCACCGACTTCCAGCAGGAGCGCACCGAACTGGTGTTCGTGATCACGGCGCGCCTGGTCAAGCCGCTGCCGGCCGGCAGTCTGAGCCTGCCGACCGACCGTTTCGACGTGCCGTCGCGCGCCGGCGTGCTGCTCGGCGGGCGGCTGGAAGGCGCGCCTGCCGTTGTCGCGACGCCCGTTCCCTCCGCACCGGCACCGGCGCCGGCGCCGGCGCCGGCGACCCCGCACTGAACCAGGAGAGCAGGATGACATCCACATTCACACGCTGGGCAGCGCTGGCGCTGCTCGCCGGCGGCGCGCAAGGCTGCGTCTCGGGCACGCCGAACTGGGACAACCAGTTCGGTGCGGCCACCCACGCCAACCTGGTCGCGCAGACGATCGACCCGGCGGCAGGCAGCATCCGCCACCCCGCGGCGGGGCTCAGTGGACCGGCAGCGCGCGCCGCCATCGACCACTACGAGCGCTCGTTCGCACAACCGGACACCGGCCAGCCGGCGCCCATGATTCGTTCGCACTGAGCGCGCGGCTACACCCTTATCGAGGATTTCATGAGAGCGCTCCTGATCAGCTGCGACAGCCACCTGTATGCGGAACTGGCTTCCCAGGGCGCCGCGCGCGTGCCACCCATGCAGGTGGCCGCAACCCGCGCCGGCCTGCGCGAAGCGCTCGACCGGCCCGATCCCGATGCGCCGCAACTCGTGATCGTCGATGCCAGCAACCTCGAACCGTCCGAAGCCAACCTGCTCGAGCGCCTGGGCCGCCAGTATCCGACGTCGCAACTGATGCTGCTGACCACCCAGCACCAGCCCGACCTGTTGATCACCGCGATGCGCGCCGGCGTGCGCGAGCTGCTGCAACTGCCGCTGGTGCACCGCGCCTTCCACGAGGCGATGGACCGCATTGCCAGCGCCGCCGGCGTGTCGACCATGCGCGACGGGAAGGTGCTGGCATTCATCGCCTGCAAGGGCGGCAGCGGGGCCACTTTCATCTCGACCAATTTCGGCTATGCGCTGGCCACGCTGGCGGGCAAGAAGGTACTGCTGGTCGACCTGCATGGCCAGTTCGGCGACGCTGCCCTGTACGTGTCGGACCAGAAACCGGCCATGACGATGTCGGACGTGTGCGCCCAGATTGCGCGCATCGACGGACCGTTTCTCGAATCGTGCCTGGTGCATGTCACGCCCGGCTTCGGCGTGCTGGCGGCGGCCGACGATCCGGCCCACGAACGGCAGGCCAAGCCCGAACACATCGACACCATCCTGCGCGTGGCGCGCCAGCACTACGATTACGTGCTGCTGGACGTCGGGCGCCAGATCGATGCGGTGTCGCTGCGCGCGCTGGACGCGACCGACACCATCTATCCGTTGCTGCAACTGGCGCTGCCCGACATCCGCGATGCGCGCCGCCTGCTCGACATCTTCCGCTCGCTCGGCTATGTGCTCGACAACATCCGCCTGATCGTCAACCGCTACGAGAAGGGCGGTAAGCTGCGCCTGCAGGACCTGCATGCAGCGCTGGGCTGCGAAGTGGTGCACACCTTCCCCAACGATTACATCGCGGTCACCGACTCGGTAAACCAGGGCGTGCCGGTGCTGCAGCTGTCGCGCTCGAGTGCCGCCGCGCGCAGCCTGGCCGACCTGGTCGAACTGGTGACCGCGCAGCGGGTCCACGAAAGCCGCGGCCTGCTGGGGCGCCTGTTCGGGCGCCAGGATCACGACGACTGACTCGTCCCCCGCTTCAATCACGCTCTGGAGACATCGATGTCCCTTCGCGAACGCCTTGCGCTGCCCGACCCCGAGCGCCCGACCGGTGCCGAATCGCACGAAGCGCCCAACCACGCTTACCAGGAGCTCAAGAAGCTGATGCACCAGATGATCCTCGACCGGATCGACCTGGAGCGCTTGAAGCGCCTGACCGCCGAACAGTTCAAGCACGAACTGGCGCTGCTGGTCCAGCGCATCATCGAAGACGAACGCATCGTGCTGAACCAGCACGAGCGCCACCACCTGGTGCTCGACATCCAGCACGAGATGCTTGGCTTCGGCCCGCTCGAGCCGCTGCTGGCCGATCCGACCATCTCGGACATCCTGGTCAACACCGCCAGCAAGGTCTGGGTCGAACGCTACGGCAAGCTCGAACTGACCGATGTCACCTTCCACGACAACGCCCACCTGATGAAGATCATCGAAAAAATCGTCTCGCGCGTGGGACGCCGGGTCGACGAATCGAGCCCGATGGTCGATGCGCGCCTGCCGGACGGCTCACGCGTGAATGCCATCATTCCGCCGCTGGCCGTGGATGGGCCGATCCTGTCGATCCGCCGCTTCGGCGGCAGTCCGCTGACGGTACAGAACCTGCTTGAATACAAAAGCATGGCCTCGCCGATGATCCAGGTGATCGAGGGCCTGGGCACGGCCAAGGTCAACATCCTGATCTCGGGCGGTACCGGCAGCGGCAAGACCACCTTGCTCAATCTGATCTCGGGGTTCATCCCGGCCAGCGAGCGCGTCGTGACGATCGAGGATGCGGCCGAGCTGCAACTGCGCCAGCCGCATGTCGTGCGCCTGGAAACGCGGCCGCCGAACATCGAGGACAAGGGTGAAGTCACGCAGCGCGCGCTGGTGCGCAACGCACTGCGCATGCGACCCGACCGCATCATCCTGGGTGAGGTACGCGGCGCCGAGGCGCTCGACATGCTGCAAGCGATGAACACGGGGCACGAGGGTTCGCTCGCCACGATCCACTCGAACACGCCGCGCGACGCGCTCTCGCGCCTGGAAAACATGGTCAGCATGGCTGCCGTGAACCTGACCCCGCGCGCGATCCGCCAGCAGATCGTCTCGGCGGTGACGGTGGTGCTGCAGGTATCGCGCCTGACCGACGGCACGCGCAAGCTGGTGAGCATGCAGGAGATCACCGGCATGGAAGGCGAGATCATCTCGATGCAGGAGATATTCCGCTTCGAACAGTGCGGTGTCGATCCGCAGGGCAGGGTGCTTGGCCACTTCAGCGCCACCGGCGTGCGGCCGCGCTTTGCCGACCGCCTCCGGCTGTTCGGGGTGCCGGTGCCGGACGACGCGTTCGATCCCGACCGCGTGTTTGATTGAAGGATCGCTCATGGACACCCTGTTCTATGCGTTCGTCGTGGTGCTGTTCGCCGCCGTCATCCTGGCGGTCGAAGGGTTTTACCTGTGGTGGATGAGTACCCGCGGCGCGGCGGCGCGCCGCATTGCACGCCGCCTGCAGGTGATGTCCGGCGGTGCGCAGAGCCGCTCGGGCGAACGCATCTCGATCCTCAAGCAGCGCCCCTACAGCCGCCAGCCCGCCCTCGACCGCTTACTGCACCGGGCGGTCCTGGCCCAGCGCATCGATGCGCTGCTGGTGCAGGCCGGAGCCACCTGGACGGTCAGCCACTTCATCGCTGCTACTTTTGGCTGCGTGATCACGGTCCTGGTGGCGTGCGCCGTCTGGTCGCCACCGCTGCCGGCGCGTCTGGTGCTGTGCGTGACCAGCCTGGGTTTGCCCTGGTGGCTGCTGCACCGGATGCGCAGCCGGCGCCTGATCCGCATCGAGCACCAGTTGCCGGAGGCCGCGGACTTCATCGCGCGTGCGCTGCGCGCCGGGCACTCGTTCATCAATGTGCTGCAGATCGTCGGCAATGAACTGCCCGAGCCGCTGGCCGGCGAATTTCGCATCGCGCGCGAAGAAATCAATTACGGCGTCCCGATGAACGAAGCGCTGCACGGCCTGGCCGCGCGCATTCCGCTGACCGACCTGCGCTACCTGGTGATCGCGGTGCTGATCCAGCGCGACTCGGGCGGCAACCTGGCCGAAATCCTCGGCAATATCAGCGGCATCATCCGCGCGCGCCTCAAACTCGTGGCCCAGGTACGGGTGCTGTCCGCCGAAGGCCGTATGTCGGCCTGGATTCTGGGCCTGCTGCCCTTTGGCGTGATGGGCGTGATGACGGTCAGCAGCCCGCATTACGTCAGCATGCTGTGGACCGATCCAAGCGGCGAGCGGCTGCTGTGGTACGGCCTGGGCATGATCATCGTCGGCGTGCTGTGGCTGCGCCTGACCATCCGCATCCGCGTGTGAGGCCATGATGAAGATCACCCAACTGATATTCCTGCTGGTGGTGTTCGTCGTTGTCTGCGCACTGTGCTGGGTCGGGCTGGCCTTGTTTGCCCCGGTCGCCTTGCGTGAACGCCTGCGCCAGTTTCTCGGCCAGCGCGCCCCGTCGGGCGCCGGCGACGTGCCGCGCCTGCGCTGGATCGAGCGGATCGCCAGCGTTGCCCGCCCGCTCACCCGGCTGTCGATTCCCGAGGAAGGCTGGGAAAAATCGACGCTGCGCACCCGGTTCATGAACGCCGGCTGGCGCAATCCGGCAGCGCCGACCCTCTATTTCGCGGCCAAGACCACGCTGGCATTGCTGGCGCCCGCTGTCCTCGCGCCCATGCTGCTGTGGCGCGGCGGGACATCGGGCCGCATGATGCTGATGATCCTGCTGGGTGGCGCCGCGCTTGGCTACTACCTGCCCAACGCCGTGCTGGCGCGTCGCATCAAGCGGCGCCGGCGCGAGATCTTCGAGACCATTCCCGATGCGCTCGATCTGTTGACGGTGTGCGTCGAGGCGGGCCTGAGCCTGGAGCGCGCCCTGGTCAAGGTGGCCGCCGAAATCCATATCAAGAGCATGCTGCTGGCCCAGGAAATGCAGATCGTGCTGATGGAAATGCGCGCCGGCTTCACCAAGGAAAAGGCGCTGCGCAACTTCGCGCTGCGTTCGGGCGTGGACGATGTCGACACCCTGGTCGCCATGCTGATCCAGTCCGAACGTTTCGGCACCAGCGTGGGCGATGCACTGCGCGTGTACGCCGACAACCTGCGCCACAAGCGGCGCATGATCGCAGAAGAAACGGCCGCGCGCATCGGCCTCAAGCTGCTGTTCCCGCTGATCTTTTGCATCTTTCCGACGCTGATGATGGTCCTTCTGGGACCGGCGGCGATCCAGATTTCCCGTGCCATGAGCGCGCTGGCCAGCGCGCGCTGAACCCAAGGAGTCCGCCATGCGCCCGACCATTCACCGTAGCACCCGGTTCATCCGTCTGGCATGGCTGTGCGCCGGCCTCGTGGCGTGCGCGCCACTGCAGGCGCCAGGTGGCGCCGCGCCTGCATCGAGCGCCATCTGGCGCGACCTGGATGCAGCGCTGCAAGCGGACGCCGAACCCGACGCCGCCCAGCGGTTTGTCAACCTTGGCAACGCGTATCTGCGCAGTGGCGATTACCACGCTGCCCGCGCGGCACTGGAGCGGGCCTGTCTGCTCGATCCGCTGGTGGCAGATTCGTGGCAGTTGCTGGGCGAGGCGCTGGCCGCGCTGGGGCAGAGTGCACGTGCGCAGCAGATGCTGCGCCAGGCGGCATCGCTGCGGCAGCACGACTTGCGCGCCGACTTTGCTGCGACCGGCAGCCAGAGCGGCGTCGCCGCGCTCGACCAGGCGCTGGACGCGCCACGGCCCGGCTGGGCGCAGGCCCAGATCCACGTCGGCGTGGACGGCATGATGGAACTGCGCCGCATACCGGCAAGCTTGCCTGTCGTGCAGCCTGCGGTGCAGTCGCCTTCCGGACGGCCGACCGTGGCGCGCCTCGAAATCCGCAACGGTAATGGCGTGACCGGCATGGCACGCGCGCTGGCGCGCCAGATCGACGCACCAGGCCTGCGGGTCACGCGCCTGTCGAACCAGCCCGGGTTTGCAGTGCGCCACACACGCATCGAATACGACGCAGCGCACGTTGATGCAGCCCGGCGTCTGGCGCAGCGCGTGGGCAGCGTGCACCTGCAGGAAGTCGAACGCAGCACGCCGGCCAACCTGCGCCTGGTGCTGGGCCGGGACCTGGCGCATTACGGCACTGCGCTGCGCCTGGATACCGGTGGAACGGCGTTACTGTCGCTGCGCTGAATCGGTCACGTCCCTGCGATACACCCGCACGTAATCGACCAGCATCCGGCGCGGGAACACGGTCGTGCTGTCCGGGTATCCGGGCCAGTAGCCGCCGACGGCCAGGTTCAGCAACACGAAGAACGGGTGCTCGAATACCCAGTCGCCTTTTACGAGAGCCGGCGTGGCAGTGTGGTAGTGGACGCCATCGCGGTACCAGCGGATGGCCTGCGGTTCCCATTCGACGGCGAACACGTGGAAGTCGTCGCCATAGTCGGCATCGTCCAGCGCGATCGCTTTGCTGAACGCGTGCTCGCCCGAATAGCCCGGCCCGTGCAGCGTGCCATAGGCATTGCGCGGTTCCTTGCCGACGATTTCCATGATGTCGATCTCGCCGCTGCGCGGCCAGCCCACCTTGCCGATGTCGGCACCCAGCATCCAGAACGCCGGCCAGATGCCCTGGCCCTTCGGCACCTTGATGCGCGCTTCGAAGCGCCCGTACTGGGTTTCTTTCAGGCTGGCCGTCTTGAGCCGCGCCGACGTGTAATCCTTGCCTTGGTAGCGCTCCTTGCGCGCCTCGATGATCAGGTGGCCATCCTCCACGCGCACGTTCTCCGGTCGCGCCGTGTAGAACTGCATCTCGTTGTTGCCCCAGCCATGGCCGCCCGTTTCCAGCGTCCAGATCGTGCGATCGAGATGCGGGCCACTGAATTCGTCGCTCCAGGCGAGCGTCCAGCCGGGCACGCGTGCCTTTTCTTGCCTGACGTGCTGCATGATCTTGACGAAGGTATCGGTCCAGACCACATCACGGTGCGCGGCCAGGTAGCGCACCAGTTCTTCATGCGCCTGTTTCGACACGCTCAGATGGTCGCCGCCGATGCCGTGAAAGGTGAAGGCCACCATGGTGCCACGCGCGATCGCTTGTTCCACCAGTGCGATCAGTTCTGCACCACTGGCGCCCACCGGGCCGACCGAGGCAACCTGATACGGGTCGACCGCTGCCATCGATGCCGGCACGCCTGGGCCATTGCCCGCCTTGATCGCAACGAATGCCGGATGCAGTGCGGGCAGGTAGTCGCCGCCCAGCGCCTGCACGTCGCCGCAGGGCGCCGTGTAGGTGCGCTCGCGCCGGCCGTCGATCGCTTCGAGCATCGTGTTGGCCAGCAGGACCTGATCGACCATCTGTGCGCGGCTGGTCGTCGCGAGGTTGCGATGGGGAGCGACCCAGCTGCGGTCCGCGCCCGTGCCCGAACACTGGTGGAACAGGCTGTGGTTGCCCAGTTCATGACCATGGGCGGCCGCTGCGCGCCACGCCGGCAAACGTGCTGCCACCGGCGGGCTCGATAGCTGCAGGTAGAAGGTGCCCTTGATGCCGTGGCGGTCCAGCGCCGGCAGCGCGTTGTCGAGTTGCGAGTCGAGCGCATCGTCATAAGCGAGGCTGACTGCGGCGCGCGCGCCGCCGGGCCAGGCAAATGCGGGCGCCGGCACTGGCGCGGCAGCATGCGCGCTGGCAGCACAGGCGACACAGACAGCGGCAAGCAGGGTGCTGCGGTAGACGCGCCGTGCGCAGAAGGCCAGAAAATGGTGCATGCATGCTCCAGTTTGGAAACGTTACCAAAACGTCAAGCCGACTATAGCGTGCCAGGCACATCCCGTCAATGCAGGCGGCGCGCCCGCCATCCATCGCTGGTTCGGCTTGGTTGCCGTGCCTGGCGCACCAAAGTGTTGCAAAACTACGTCACCCCTGTTGACGCGGTAACGGAATATTCCGTTGACAATTTATTTTCATAACTCTAAGATTCAGACCACTGCATGGAAACGTTTCCATGCGACGGACAAAATACCTTCGATCCCCGATTGGCGCAACCCGCCAAGGAGCCGAGGACACATGACACAGTGCAGCGCGCACCCGGCGATTCACGCAGCGAGGCCATCGGCACCAGCCGATCGGTCTCGCTGCACCACATGGTGGCGTGTCGCCGGGCAAGGAGGCGCCCGGGTTTGAAAGGCAGTACCCGGGGGCAGCGGCGACGCATCCGGATGGCGGAGACACCGTGTCTGAGCACGGTCATATTTATAAAAACAGGAGAAGACATGTACTACCCAAAGGCTAAACAGACCTTGATCAGTCTGGCAGTTGCCAGCGCATGCGCGGCGTTCATGCCGGCGTTTGCCCAGGAAGCGGCCAGCATGCCGCCAGCCGAAACCGCCACCAGCGCCCCGAACCAGGCGGTCGACGCGGCCAGTAACCCCACCGCATCGATCACCGGCCCCGCGCAAAGCGGCACGCAGACCGTCGTCGTGACCGGCCTGCGCGCCAGTCTCGAATCGTCGATGAACCTCAAGCGCAATGCGCAGGGCTTCGTCGACGGCATCGTCGCCGAAGACATCGGCAAATTCCCCGACACGAACCTGGCCGAATCGCTGCAGCGCATCTCGGGTGTGTCGATCGACCGCGAAATCGGCGAAGGCTCGAAGATCACCGTGCGCGGCGTCGGCCCCGACTTCAACCTGGTGCTGCTCAATGGCCGCCAGATGCCGGTGTCGAACCTGGGCGACCGCAATGGCCGCGCATTCGACTTCGCCAACATCGCCTCCGAAGCGATCTCGCAGCTGCAGGTCTACAAATCGAGCCGCGCCGAGACCCCGACCGGCGGCGTCGGCGCGACCATCAACGTGATCACCGCGCGCCCGCTGTCGCGCCCCGGCATGCAGGCCAGCATCGGCATCAAGGGTGTGCATGACACGTCGGCCACCAACCTGCCGGACGGTCTCCAGCACGGCAACAAGGTCACGCCGGAAGTCTCGGGCATCTACTCGAACACCTCGGCCGACGGCCGCTTCGGCATCGGCCTGTCGGCCAGCTACCAGGAACGTAATCTGGGCTACAACCGCGCGTCGGTGGCCAATGGCTGGAAGGGCCCGTTCCGCGGCGACCAGGCAACCTACGGCGCGATCCCGCTGCCAGGCCAGCCAGGCTCGGAGCTGATCACCAACCGTCCCGGCCCGACCGACCTGTACCAGACCCCGCAGAACCTGAACTACAACCTGAGCGGCGTGCAGCGCGAGCGCACCAACGGCCAGGTCGTGTTCCAGTTCGCACCGAACAAGTCGATCACCAGCACGCTCGACTACACCTATTCGGAAAACAAGATCCACACCCGCCGCAACGACATGTCGGCCTGGTTCAACTTCGGCCCGTCGTCGAGCAGCTGGACCGACGGCCCGATCGCCGGCCCACTGACCTACACCGAATTCATCCCGGCCGGTAACGCCGACATCGCCATGGGCGTGTCGGACTTTGCGACCCGCAGCGAAAACAAATCGCTGGGCTTCAACACCGTCTGGCGCGTCACGCCCGAGCTGCGCTTCGAGCTCGATGCCCACAGCTCGTCAGCCGAGTCGACCCCGGACAGCCCGTGGGGTTCGAGCAACGTGATCGGCACCGCGAGCTTCAGCCGTGGCAATACCACCGCCGACTTCTCGCAAGACTTCCCTGTGCTGAGCATCCAGGGCGCCGACTACGCACGTGCGCCGCAGCAGGTGACCGGCTCGGTGTTCGAGAACGGCTACATGAAGACCGAAGTCGACCAGATCCAGACGCACGGCAGCTGGAAAGTCCTGGAAGCCTCCGAGGTCAAGTTTGGCCTGGGCGCGACCAAGGTCGATTACCGCTCGGCGTTCTCGGTGCAGCAGCGCGACACCTGGGGCGGCGCCACGCAGGCGTCCGACTACCCGGCCAGCCTGTTTACCGTCGACAGCCTGGGCAAGTACTTCGACCAGGTCAACGGCAGCAACAACCCGGCCCTGTTCGACCGCTTCCACACCTTCAATTTCAGCCAGATCCGCGACATCGTGGCCCAGGCCTCCGGCCTGCCGCAGCTGTACGTGCCGAAGACCACCTACGACACCGACCGCCGCACTGAAGAAAAATCGAAGAGCCTGTACCTGCAGTTCAACACCGAGTGGAACACGCGCTTCCCGATCAATACCTCGCTCGGCGTGCGTTACGAGAAGACGGATGTCAGCTCCACCGCGCTGGTGCCGACTCCGGTCGCGATCAGCTGGGTTTCCCAGAACGAGCTGCCAGTGGTGTTCGGCCAGTCCGGCTTCACGACCCTGAAAGGCGACTACAGCCACGTGCTGCCAAGCTTTGATGCCGATATCGCCCTGCGCGACGACATCAAGGGCCGCTTCAGCTACGGTCACACCATCGGCCGTCCACGCTACGACCAGATCGCCGGCGGCCAGGTGCTCGACACGCTGGCGCGCGTCGAAGGCGGTACCGGTTCGCAGGGTAATCCAGCGCTGGAGCCGGTCAAGTCGAAGAACTTCGACCTGGCGCTCGAGTGGTACTACGGCCGCCAGAGCTTCATCTCGGTCAACCACTTCCGCAAGCAGCTCGAGAACTACGCCGGCCAGTCGCAGATCATCGCCCAGCCGTTCGGCGTGCGTACGCCAGTGGGCGGCGCCTACTGGAATGCGGCGCTGGGCAGCTGCACGACGGCGGACACCACCTGCATCCGCAACTACATCTTCCGTAACTTCAACGGTCAGCCGGGTGTGGTCGCAGGGCCGAACAACGCGTCGGGCGATGCCACCGGCACCATCACGGCCATCGGCACCGATCCGGTCGCGAACTTCCGCATCACGTCGTACTCGAACCAGAAGAAGGCGAACATCCGCGGCCTGGAATTCAACCTCCAGCACATGTTCGGCAACAGCGGCTTCGGCGTGCAGGCCAACTACACCTACGTCAATTCGGGCCTGAAGTACGACAACGGCAGCGTGGGCGAGCAGTTCGCGCTGGTCGGCCTGGGCGACTCGGCCAACCTGGTGGGTATCTTCGAGAACGACAAATGGAATGTGCGCGCGGCCTACAACTGGCGCGACGAGTTCCTGTCGTCGACCTTCGACGGCTCGGGCCCGAACCCGAACTACGTCGAAGCGTACGGCCAGCTCGATCTGAGCGTCGGCTACAACGTCAACAAGAACCTGTCCGTCTCGTTCGAGGGCATCAACCTGACCGACGAGATCCAGCGCACGCACGGCCGCACCAAGCAGCAGGTGCTGTTCGTGACGCAATCGGGTCCGCGTTACATGCTGGCGGCGCGCTACAAATTCTGATAGCGCACCGTCTGGCCGGCGCCGGTATTCGGGAGTAGACTTCCCGCACACCGGCCCTGCAACCGCAGCGGCGGGTCGGCATCAGCCGGCCCGCCGCTGTCGTTTCACCGCGTGATTCCAACAAAGACAACGAGACAGCCATGCCCAATATCGCCCTGCTGAACAACATCGAACACAAGGACCTGCGCATCATCGCCGGCCACCGCCCCGGCCTGGGCAGCGAGGTCGCCTGGGTGCCGACCTTTGCCGACGAATTCCGCTCGCTGCAGGGAATCTATCCGATCATCTTCCGCCAGCTCGAAGACGGTGCGAACTTCGAGGCGATCGCGCTGCTGGGCTTTACCGAAGACGAAAACCTGTTCCTGCAGGATGGCCGCTGGGATGCGCCGATGGTGCCCTGGATGCACGAGCGCCAGCCGTTCTACATCGGCCGCAACGGCGACGAGTTGATGATCCAGGTCGACCTCGACCACCCGCGCGTGAGCACGACCGACGGCGAACCGGTGTTCAAGCCGCATGGCGGCAACACCGAATACCTGGAAAAGGTCAGCACCATGCTGTCGAACATCCACAACGGCGTGCAGGCCAATATCGGTTTTCTCGACGCGCTCAAGCGCCATGATTTGCTGGATGCGTTCGTGCTCGACATGGAATTCGACAACGGCGCACAACACCGTCTGGGCGGTTTCTTCACGATCCACGAAGAACGCCTGGGCGCGCTCGACGGCGCCATCATCGCCGAACTGCACGCAGCCGGCTACCTGGCCCCGATCTACTTCGCACTGGCCTCGCTGTCGAACTTCCGCAACCTGATCGACCGCAAGAATCACCGCGATGCCGCTCGCCGCTAACGCCATCCGCGAGATCGCCGGTGTGACGCCGGCCGATCTCGATGCAACGATCCTGGCATCGACCGAGCCGCTGCTGCTGCGCGGCCTGGTGGCCCACTGGCCGGTGGTGGCCGCAGGACGCCAGTCGCCGCAGGCAGCGCTCGACTACCTGCGCCGCTGGTGCGGTGACGCCACGGTCAATGCGATGCTCGGCCCGCCCGACATCGACGGCCGCTTCTTCTACAACGCGGCGCTCGACGGCTTCAATTTCCAGTCGCTGCGCGTGCGCCTCGACGCCGTGCTCGATGAACTGGCAAAGCACCTGGCCACGCCGGCGCCGCCCGCCATCTACGTCGGCTCGACCACGATCGACGGCGCGCTGCCGGGCTTCAGAGGCGAGAACGATGTCGACCTTGGCCCGCGCGACCCGCTGGCATCGATCTGGATCGGCAACCGCACCCGCATCGCCGCCCACTACGACCTGCCGGACAATCTGGCCTGCATCGCAGCCGGGCGACGCCGCTTCACGCTGTTCCCGCCGGGGCAGCAGCACAACCTGTACATCGGCCCGATCGACCTGACGCCCGCCGGCCAGCCCATCAGCCTGGTCGACTTCGCACAGCCCGATCCTGAACGTTTCCCACGCTTTGCCGACGCGCTCGCGCAAGCGCAAAGCGCCGAACTGGGGCCGGGCGACGCGCTGTTCATCCCCAGCATGTGGTGGCACCACGTCGAGGCGCTGGACGACGTCAATGTGCTGGTCAATTACTGGTGGCGCCAGTCGCCGGCCTGGATGGACACGCCCAACAACGCGCTGATGCACGCCCTGATGACGGTGCGCGACCTGCCACCGGCACAGCGCGCGGCGTGGGCCGAGCTGTTCCGGCACTACGTGTTCGAGGCCGATGACGCGACAGCAGCACATATCCCGCCGAGCGCGCGCGGCCTGCTCGACCCGATGGACGACAACGCCTCGCGCATGGTGCGCGCACAACTGCTCAAGCGCCTCAACCGCTAACACCTGCTGAAAAGCCGGGGTCAGGTCTGACATTCGGACACGATCTCGACAGTAGGCTAGCAAAAGCCGGGGTCAGGTCTGACATTCGGACACGACCCCGACAGTAGGCTAATCGGAACTGGCTGGCACCGGGCTATGCCAATCCGGGCAAGGCGCCATTGGAAGTGGCTAAGGCTGAGTTCGTGTCCGATTGTCAGACCTGACCCCAGATGTTGGAAGCGGCTAAGGCTGAGGTCGTGTCCGAATGTCAGACCTGACCCCGGCTGTGCCCAAAAAAATGCCCGCATCACGTGCGGGCATTTTCGTTGATGACGGCGACGTTTATTCCGTCACCACCTTCTGCTTGTGCAGGTCGGCGTACTTGACGCCGTAGTACAGGATGAACAGGTAGCACGCTGCCGGCACCAGGAACGAGATCTGCAGGCCGATGGTGTCGGCCAGGATGCCCTGGATGAACGGTACGATCGCGCCGCCGACGATGGCCATGCACAGGATACCGGAACCCTGGCCCGTGAACTTGCCCAGGCCGTGCAGCGCCATGCTGAAGATGGTCGGGAACATGATCGAGTTGCACAGGCCGACGGCGATGATTGCCCACATCGCCAGGCTGCCATCGGTGAAGATCGCGGTGAGCACCAGCGCCATCGAACCGAGTGCGGTCACGGCCAGCGACTTGCCCGGGCTGACGTAGCGCATCACCGCAAAGCCGATGAAGCGGCCCACCAGTGCGCCGCCCCAGTACAGGCTGACGTAGCGGGCCGCGTCGGCATGCGACAGCCCGGCAATATGCGGCTCGCCGATGAAGTTGATCAGGAAGCTGCCGATACTGACTTCAGCACCCACGTACAGGAAGATGCCCAGCGCGCCGAGCACCAGATGGCGGTAGGCCATCGCGCCGCCCTTGCCGTCGACGGCAGCGGTGGTGGTGTCCTGGAACTCGATCTTCGGCAGGCGCGCCAGTGCAAACAGCACGGCCAGCAGCGCGAGCGCCGCGGCCAGGCCCAGGTACGGGCCCTGCACGGCAGCAGCTTCGGCCGCGCGGTGCGCCATCCGCTCGGCTTCCGGCAGCAGCGCCAGCTGATCGGCGGACAGCGCCACCGTCGACAGGATCAGGAAACCACCCAGCGTCGGCGCCACCGTGGTGCCGAGCGAATTGAAGGCTTGCGTGAGCGTCAGGCGGCTGGCGGCGGTGCGCGCAGGGCCAAGGACCGTGACGTACGGGTTGGCCGCGACCTGCAGGATCGTGATTCCGCTGGCCAGCACGAACAGCGCGAACAGGAACAGGCCGTAGCCGCCGTTCGACGCCGGATAGAACAGCGCGCAGCCGGTGGCCGCGACCAGCAGGCCGGCGACGGCGCCGTTCTGGTAACCGAGGCGGCGAATCAGCGCGCCGGCCGGCAGCGAGACGACGACGTAGGCGCCGAAGAAGCACAGCTGCACCAGCATCGCCTGCATGTAGGTGAGGGTGTAGATCGATTTCAGGTGCGGGATCAGGACGTCGTTGAGTGACGTGATCAGGCCCCACATGAAGAACAGGATGGTGACGATGAACAGCGCCCCGGTATGCGTATTGCGTTCGCCGTCCGTCGCTGCACTGGCCACGGTCGGGGTCTGGATGGGATTCTGCATGGTCTCTCCGTTATTGGTGCAGACAAAAAATTTGATCCGACAGCATAGCCGAAACGCCGCGCAAGGCGGGATATTGTTCAGTAATCAAGTAGGTCGGTATGCGCGCCAGATAATCGCCCAGGCGCCCCTTGTCTTCGAAGCGCGCGCGAAACGCCGATTGCTCGAACAGCACGCCCAGGCGCGGCACGATGCCGCCACCGATGTACATGCCGCCGGTCGCCCCGAGCGTGAGCGCGACATTGCCGGCCACGCTGCCAAGGATCGCGCAGAACACCCGCACCGAGCCCTGGCACTCCAGGCACGAACCGTCGAGGGCCGCCGTGGTGATGTCGGCCGCCTTCAGGCGCCGGCTGGTGCGCGCCCAGTGGATCAGCTCCAGTCCCATGCCCGACAGCAGGCGCTCGGCCGAGACGTGGCCATACTCGCTCCACAGCGCTTCCAGAATCGCCACCTCATCGCGGTTGACGGGCGCGAAGCTCACGTGGCCCCCTTCGCCCGACAGCGCAATCCAGCGCCCGCCGGCCGGGACCACGCCCGAGACACCCAGGCCCGTACCCGGGCCGATCAGGCCAATGGTCCGGTTGGGCAGTTCGATGCCGCCGCCGATGCGCTGGCGCCCGGCCGGTGGCAGGTGCGGCAGCGCCATCGCCAGCGCCGCAAAGTCGTTGACCATCAACAGCGTGGTCAAGCCCAGTTCCTGCCGCAGCGCCTCGATCGAAAAGGCCCAGTGGTGATTGGTCATCCGGATCTCGTCGCCCTCGACCGGATTGGCAATCGCCAGCGCCGCATGGCGTACGCTGTCCACTGCCATCCCGCGCGCACGGGCGCCGTCGAGGTAGGCGCGGATCGCGTCGCCCAGCGTCGGGTAGCTGGCGCCGGTCAGCACCTCGACATCATCGAAGCCGCCAGCCGGATCGGACTGCAGCGCGAAGCGCGCATTGGTGCCGCCGATGTCGGCCAGCAGCCGCAGGCCGTGGGTCACCTCTACCGTCATTTCAGGTCCTCGCAGCGCACGGCATCGGCCTCTTTCGCAGCGCCACCGGCGATCTCGATGTTCGCAAAGGCCGCGGTGAACGGGCCGTCGCTGGTCACGCTGAACGGCGTGTCGACCTTGGCCAGATCCAGCCCCTTGGCCTGGAAGCAGGCCAGCGGGATCGAGACCGTGTGCTTGCCGCCGTCGGCCAGGCGCTTGAACAGGCTCGTGGCATCCAGCGCCGTGTCGCTCGCGCCCTGGCGCATCGCGAGCATTACCTTGCTGGTGGGCGCCTTGGCGACCATGGTGTCGAAGCGCAGCGCGCCATCCTTGGCCGCCGCTGCCGGCACGACCATGGCGCGCGCACCGCGCGCTTCCAGCGTGGCTGGCCCGGTCCAGGCGCCCATCTTGGCATCCTGCTGGGTGTTGACCTGGGCGGTCGTCACGACGATGCCTGGCAGCGTGAAGCTCGCATTCAGGTCGGCGCCC
Source organism: Oxalobacteraceae sp. CFBP 13730 (assembly GCA_014841835.1). Taxonomy (GTDB): domain Bacteria; phylum Pseudomonadota; class Gammaproteobacteria; order Burkholderiales; family Burkholderiaceae_D; genus Telluria. The sequence continues at coordinate 471,564 of JACYUQ010000004.1, forward strand.
AGCACCGTGGTTTGCTTGCCGCTGCGGATCGCCAGCGGGAAGCTGGTGCGGTCGGCCTGGCTGAACACGGGGAAGGTATTGCCGGCGCTGCAGCCGCCTTGCGGAATCGTTTCATCGAGCTTGCCAAGTTTGGAGCGCGTGCCCGCCTTCAGGCCGTAGCCGTAGGCGAACAGCGGCGCGTAATCCTTGTCGCCGACATTGAGCTTGACCTGGCAGGCCGACTTCGGCCACGAGAACGGCAGCGTGCCGCGGAAGTCGTAGCGCTTGCCGCCTGCGATGAGCAAGTCCGACACGCCCTTGCCCTCGGAGCCCGGCAGCCAGGCCGAGATGAAGGTGTCCGACAGATTGAGCAGGTCATTGCCATACACCGGCCGGCCCGTGACCATCACGGTGATGACGGGTTTGCCCTTGCCGGCCACCGCCTGCAGCACGGCCAGGTCTTCCGGATAGCGGCTGCTGTGGCGCAGCGTGCCGGATGGGTGGATGTCGCCATCGCCTTCCGCATACGGACGCTCGCCGATGACGGCAATCACCGTGTCGAATTGCGTCACGTCGACGTCTTTCGCGTCGACGCTGAAGCGCACGTTCTCGCTGCCTGCCGCGTCGCGAATGCCCGTCAGGATCGTGTCGGCGTTCTTGAAATCGGCATTCGTGGTGGCGGTGCCCTGCCACGTGATCGACCAGCCGCCGCTCTGGTTCGACAGCTCGTCGGCGCTCTTGCCCACCACGAGAATTTTCTGGCCGCGCTTCAGGGGCAGGGCCGGGCCTTCGTTCTTGAGCAGCACGAGCGACTCGCGCACGGCCTGGCGCGCCAGCGCGCGGGCCTGCATCGCATCGTCCTTGCCGGCATACGCATTCTGGGCCGGGCTCTTGTCGAACAGGCCGGCGCGCAGCTTGACGCGGATGATGCGGGTCACGGCATCGTCGATGCGCGCCATCGGGATCTCGCCCGACTCGACCTGCTTGATCGTGTTGGCGATGAAGGCCTTCCAGTCGTCCGGCACCATGAACATGTCGTTGCCGGCGTTGACCGCCTGGGCGCAGCTGTCGTTGCGGCAGCCTTTCACTTCGCCGATGCCGTTCCAGTCGGTGACGACAAAGCCATCGAAGCCCATCTTGTTCTTTAGGATGTCGGTGAGCGCCACTTTGCTGCCATGCAGCTTGCCATGCTCGACGCCGGCCGCCGTATCGGTCCAGCTGTTAAACGACGACATCACGGTCTGTGCGCCCGCAGCCAGTGCCGGGACGTAGCCGGCGCCATGGATGTTGATCAGGTCAACGGCGCTGGACTCGGTCACGCCACGGTCCTTGCCGTTCTTGGTGCCGCCGTCGCCGATGAAGTGCTTGGCCGTCGCAATGGTGTTGGCGTCGTCCTTGAACGCGCCCTGCATGCCTTTGACGTATTCGCCCGCGTAGCTGCGCACGACTTCCGGATGCTCGGCATAGCTTTCATAGGTGCGGCCCCAGCGATCGTCGCGCACGACGGCCAGCGTCGGGCCGAACACCCAGGCGATACCGGTTGCGCGCACGGCTTTCGCGGTAGCTGCGCCGATGTCGCGCATCAGCTTCGGGTTGCGCGCCGCGCCCAGCCCGATATTGTGCGGGAACAGCGTGGCGCCCGGCACGTTGTTGTGGCCATGGACCGCGTCGGTCCCCCACACGACCGGCACCTTGATCGCCATGTCGGTCTTCATCGATGCGTCGTGGTACGCCTGCGCCAGCGCCAGCCATTCCTTCGCGCTGGCCGCCTTGTTCCCGTTCGGCCAGCTGCCGCCGCCATTGAGCACCGAGCCCAGATAGTATTTGGTCACGTCGGCCGGCGTGGCCGTCTTGATCTCGGGCTGCGTCATCTGCCCGATCTTCTGGGCCAGCGTCATCTTGCTGACGATCTCCTGGACGCGCTTCTCGAGCGCGGCGTCTTTCTTGATCGCGCTGGTCACGCGCGGCCAGTCGGCCAGGTTGGTGTCGACCGGGGCGGCATGCGCGAACGCAGGCAAGGCAAGAGCGATCGCTAAGGCGAGCAGGGAAGGGCGAAGCGTGGCTGTCATGGTTTGTCTCGTTCGTTGTCGTTGTATGGATTCATGCATTGGGATTCATGCCTGGCGCAGGAACGCGCCGTACCATTTGCCGCTGCTCTTGAGGCGGCGTTGCTGCGTAGCGTAATCGATGTGCACGAGGCCAAAGCGCTTCAGATAACCTTCGGCCCACTCGAAGTTGTCGAGCAGGCTCCAGGCAAAGTAGCCCTTGACCGGCGCACCGCCGTCGATTGCGGCCTTGAGCGAGGCCAGGTGGCGCATCAGGTAATGGCGGCGCTGCACATCGTCGATCTCGCCGTCGACGCCCACCACGTCGTCGAAGGCCGAACCGTTTTCGGTCACGTACATCGGGCCCGGGTGGTAGTCGTTCTCGATGCGCAGCAGGAGTTCGGCCAGGCCTTCGGGCACCACGGGCCAGCCCATCGCGGTGATCTCGCCTTCGGTGGGCGGCAGCACCTTGGTCTCCAGCGGCGCGTGGCCGGCGGCATGCTCGACGGTTTCGGGGAAGTAGTAATTCACGCCCATGAAATCGGTCTTGACCGCGATGGCGTCCATGTCGCCCGGCGCGACGTCGGGCGCGGCCGCGCCGACCTGCGCGAGCGTGGCTTCAGGATAGCCACGGCCGAACAGCGGATCGAGGAACCAGCGGTAGCGCAGGCCGTCGTGGCGTTCCTTTGCCGCGATGTCTTCGGCGCTGTCGCTCGCCGCGCGCAGCGGGTGCAGGCTGACGGCCATGCCGACCTGCGCGTCCGGCACATTCGCGCGGATCAGCGGCACTGCCTTGCCGTGCGAGACGAGCACATTGTGCGCGACCTGCAGTGCTGCCTTCAGGTCGGTCTTGCCGGGCGCATGCCAGCCTTCGAAGTTGCCGATGATCGCCGTGCACCATGGCTCGTTGTGGGTGATCCAGTGCTTGACGCGGTCGCCCAGCGTGCGCGTCATGGCGTCGGTGTACTCAAGGAAGGCATCGATCGTCGCCCGGTCTTCCCAGCCGCCCGCATCCTGCAGCGTTTGCGGCAAGTCCCAGTGGTACAGCGTGGCCCACGGCTGCAGGCCCCGTTCGAGCATGCCGTCGACCAGGCGCGAATAGAAGTCCAGGCCCTTCTGGTTCGGCGCGCCGCCGTTTTCGCTAAAGATGCGCGGCCAGGCGATCGAGAAGCGGTAGGCGTTCAGGCCCATGCCGCGCGCGATGTCGAAGTCTTCCGGCCAGCGGTGGTAATGGTCGCAGGCGACCAGGCCGTTGGAGCCGTCGCGGATCGTGCCGGGCGTGGCGGCGAAGCGGTCCCAGATCGATTCCACGCGGCCGTCGTCGCGGCCGGCGCCTTCGATCTGGTAGGACGATGTGGCGCAGCCCCACAAAAAATCGCGGGCAAAATCGCTGCGCTGCGGCGCTTGTGGCTCGGGGCGGTTGGCAGTGGTCATGGGTTTCGCTCTATCTGGTCAATAAGGTCTGAATGAAATGTTCGGGAAAACATCCAAGTCGTTTGGAAAGCTTTCCAGTTCGTGTCCAAAAAAATGGCCGCGCGCGGCCGGTGCTGGCAGGGCCAGCGATGTCATGTTTTCTTGCCCTCGTGTTTGGCTTTGGCTTTGGCTTTGGGTTTGGCCTTGCTGCCAGCGGCCCTGGCCAGCGATGCGCGCATCGTCACGCTGATGGGAAACGTGCGCGCCACCGGGCGGCTCAGGTCATAGCAGCGATTGAGCAGGGCGTTGATGCCGGCCAGCGTCATCTCGCGCCATGGCATGTGCACCGACGTCAGGCGCGGCGCCGCGAATTCGGCGCTGGGCGTGTCGTCGTAGCCGATCACCGACAGGTCGCGCGGCACGCTGATGCCGGCTTCCTGGAAGTACGACAGCGCGCCCACCGCCATCTCGTCGTTGGCGCAGAACAGCGCCGTGCACGGGGTCTTCGATTCGACCAGCGCCTTGGCCGCCAGCCAGCCGCCCTGCGGCGAAAAATCGCTTTCGGCGATCCAGACCTTGCCGGTATCGAGGCCTTCGGCCAGCAGTTCGTGCATGAAGCCGTCGACACGCGCCACGTTGTCGACCAGCGCATTCGGGCCGGCGATGACGGCGATGTCGCGGTGGCCATGGTCGAGCAGCGCGCGCGCTGCAAGGCGCCCGCCCAGCGCATGATCGACCGTGAAGCACTGGCCGGGCAGGTCGGCGAAATCGTGGTTGAGCGAGACAATCGTGCGGCGCTTGGCGCCCAGCGCGGCGATGTCGTCATCGGTCAGGGCGCTGGTCATCATGATCAGGCCATCGCAGCCACGTTCGATGAGAAATTCGATGCCTTCGATGGCCTGATTGCGCGCGTCGCCCAGGCCCACGCCAAAGGCCACCACCATGTGCAGGCCGGCGGCGCGCAGTTCGGTATCGATGATCTGCAGGATCGGCGTGTAGAAGGTGCCTGACAACACGGGGATGTAGACGCCGACCATCCGGCTGGTACCGGACAGCAGGGCGCGCGCCGCGTGCGACGGGCGAAAACCCAGTTCGTCGATCGCCTTGCGCACGCGCTCGAGCGTGGCGGGCGAGACCGAGCCTTTGCCGCTGACCACGCGCGAGGCGGTGCCGAGACCGACGCCGGCCAGCCGCGCTACGTCCTTGATTGTCGCCACGTGCGATTCCTGTTCGATGAGTGGATCAAAATAGCCGCCAAGCATACTGTATTCATCTGACTATGGCATCCCTGATTGCAGCCGATTGCCGGTGGATTGCTCGAACAACGAGACCCTGTCCGCATCGATCGCAAAATGCACCGACTGGCCGGCTGCCAGCGGCCGCGCATCGTGCACGATGCTTGATAAGGCCTGGCCGGCGCAGTCGAGCCACACCACCTGGTGATTGCCCATCGGTTCGACCAGCGTGACGCTCGCCTGCAGCGGGCCATGCTCGTCGATCCGGAGATGTTCGGGACGCGCGGCCAGCGTCACGGCGCCCGCCGCAACAGGGCGCGCGAGCTGCAGTGTGACCGCGCCAGCGCTGAAGCACCCGGTCGCATCGATGCTGCCGTCAATAAAATTCATCGACGGCGAACCGAGAAACCCCGCGACGAAGCGGTTGGCCGGCGTGTCGTAGACCTCGGCCGGCGTACCGATCTGCTGGATGCGACCACCCTGCATCACGACGATGCGCGTGGCCAGCGTCATCGCCTCTGCCTGGTCGTGCGTCACGTAGATCATCGTCGAACCCAGGCGCTGGTGCAGCAGCTTGAGTTCGCGCCGCAGTTCGGCGCGCAGCTTGGCGTCCAGGTTCGACAGCGGCTCGTCGAACAGGTAGACGCCCGCTTCGCGCACGAGCGCGCGCCCAATCGCCACGCGCTGGCGCTGGCCACCGGAGAGCTGCGCCGGCTTGCGATCGAGCAGGGCGCCCAGTTGCAGCATCTCGGCCGTGTGGCGCACGCGGCGCGTCACTTCTGCCTTCGGCGTGCCGGCGATGCGCAGGCCGAACGACATGTTCTTCTCGACCGTCATCGTCGGATACAGCGCGTACGACTGGAACACCATGCCGATTCCGCGCTCGCTAGGATCGGCGTGACTCATGTCGCGCCCGCCGATTTCGATGGCGCCGCCCGAGACATCGATTAGGCCCGCGATGCTGTGCAACAGCGTGGACTTGCCGCAGCCCGATGGGCCAAGCAGCACGAGAAATTCGCCCGGCGCGATCTCCAGATCGAGGTCGCGGATGATCTCGTTATTGCCGCGGGTGATGCACAGTTTGCGCAGATGGACATTCGACATGAGGGTCAGCCTTTCACGGCGCCGGCGGCGATACCGCGCACGAACCAGCGTCCGGAGATGAAGTAGATCACCAGCGGCACGGCGGCCGTCAGGATGGTGGCGGCCATGTTCACGTTGTACATGCGGGTGCCGGTGGTGGTATTGATCACGTTATTGAGCTGCACCGTCATTGGCAGGTTCTCGCGGCCAGCGAACACCAGGCCCAGGATGTAATCGTTCCAGACGCCCGTGACCTGCATGATCGCGGCCACCACGATGATCGGCAGCGACATCGGCAGCATCACCTGCAAGAAGATGCGCCAGAACCCGCCGCCATCGATGCGCGCGGCCTGGAACAACTCGTGCGGTACCGACGCATAGTAATTGCGGAACAGCAGCGTCATGAGCGGCATGCCGAAGATGACGTGCACGACGACGATCGCCGGCAGCGAGCCGAAGACGCCGGCATGCGCCATCATCCACACCAGTGGATAAATCATGACCTGCACCGGAATGAAGGCGCCTGCCAGCAGCACGCCGAACAGCAGGTTCGCGCCACGCGGACGCCAGAACGACAGCGCATAACCGTTGATCGCGCCAAGCAGGATCGGGATCACGGTGCTGGGCACGGCGATCGCCACCGAATTCCAGAAGCCCTGGCTGACCGCGCCCCAGGCTGCGCGCCACGGGTCCAGCGTGGCTACGCCTGGCAGGGCGAACACATTGCCCATTCTGATTTCGGCCATCGGCTTGAACGACGTGATGACCATGACGTACAGCGGCAGCAAAAAGAACAGCGCGGCGCTCAGCAGAAAAGCGTAGATGCCGATGCGGGCAGGGGAGAGGCGCGCTGTCATGCGTGCCCCCCGTTCAGGCGCGCGCGGCGGCTGCGCGCATACGCATACGGTGCGAGCAGGGCCAGCACCGGCACCAGCAGCGTCACGGCGCCAGCCGATGCCAGGCCGATGTTCGAGCGCAGGAACAGGTGGTCCATGATGAACTTGGCCGGCACTTCGCTGGCGATGCCGGGCCCGCCCTGCGTCATCGCGACGACGGCGTCGAACAGCTTGACGACGGCGGTCGAGAGCAGCAGGAACACGGTCGCCACCGTAGGGCCGAGCATCGGCAGCACGATCTGCAGGTACACGCGCCAGGCCGGAACGCCATCCAGGCGCGCGGCCTTGTAGATCTCGGGATCGATGCCGCGCAGGCCGGCCAGCATCAGCGCCATGACCAGGCCCGAAGCCTGCCACACGGTGGCGATGACGACGGTGTAGATCACCAGGTCCTGGTGCAAGATCCAGTCGAACGAAAAACCGGGAAAGCCCAGCTGGCGCACCGCGCCTTCGATGCCGCTGCCAGGCGCCAGCAGCCATTGCCACACCAGGCCCGTGGCGATGAACGACATCGCATACGGATACAGGAACACCGTGCGCAGCAGGCCTTCGCCCTTGACGTTCTGGTCGATGAACACGGCCAGCAAAAAACCGATGACCATGCAGGCGACAATGAACACCGCGCCGTAGATGGCCAGGTTATGGAGTGACAGTAGCCAGCGCTCGTTGTCGAACAGGCGCACGTACTGCGCCACGCCGATGAATTTCTCGGACGGGAAAGTGCGCGAGGCGGTGAACGACGTGCGCAGGGTCCACAATGCGCCGCCGACGTAGGCCAGCAGCACCGTCAGCGCCATCGGCAGCAGGGCGATATGGGGACTGAGGTGCCGGGAGAGTCGGGATGCGTGCATGGCGTCAGTACTTCAGGGCGCGGGCAATGCTGCGCTGGACCTTCTCGACGCGCGTGTCCATATTCCAGTACGCGGTCAGGATGTCCTGCATCGCGCCGTTCTGGTCGGGCGTCAGATAGACCTCGGTCACGCCGACCTGGCGCGAGCGGTCCTTGATGATGGCCACGCCCTTTTGCGCGCACAGGTCGAGCTCATTGGACTGTGCATCCAGGCGCACAGGGATCGAGCCTTTCAGCTTGCTGAACGCGATCTGCAATGCGGGCTGCGAGACGACTTGCGCCAGCAGTTGCTGGGCCTTGATGGCATCGGGCTTGTCGGTGCGCGGGAAAACGAAGACGTCGCCCTGCATCAGGTACGGCGTGTCGGGCTTGAGGCCGGCGATGCAGCCGTAGTGCTGGCCGGGCAGCTGGCCGGCGTTGGTGAATTCGCCCTTGGCCCAGTCGCCCATCACCTGGAAGCCCGCACGGCCACTGATGACCAGCGCGGTGGCGTCATTCCAGTTGCGCCCCGGCGCGCCGGGATCGACATACGACTTCATGCGCTTGAAGGCCAGCAGCACGTCGCGAAAGGCGGGCGAGAGGATCGTGGCCTGGTCACGGTCGCGGATCACTTTCAGGTACAGATCGCGTCCACCGATATTGGCGAGTAAAGCCGAGAACAGCACGGTCTCCTGCCACGACTGGCCACCGTGGGCCAGCGGGATGAGACCCGCGGCCTTGAGCTTGTCGAGCGCAGCGAAAAGTTCGGGCATGCTTGCCGGTTCACGCGTGATGCCGGCCTTCTTGAAGGCGGCTTTCGAGTACCAGATCCACGTCTGCATGTGGATATTGAGCGGCACCGCGTAGTAGTGGCCATCGTGCTTGATGACGTCGATCAGCGGCTCGGGCAGGATGCGATCCCAGTCCTGGGCCTTGGCGACGGCGTCGACGTTGTTGAGCATATTCTGCTCGATGACGTCGGTGAACTGCCTGGAGGTGTTGAACTGCGCAGCAGTCGGCGGGTTGCCGCCGATGATGCGGTTGATGGTGACGGCGCGCGACTGGTCGCCGCCCGCGATGGCGCTGTCGACCCACACGCCGCCGGCATTGCGAAACGCCTGGGCGACCTGCTTGACGGCGTTCGATTCGCCGCCGGAGGTCCACCAGTGGATGACTTCTGCTTTCGGTGCGGCCGCACTGGCTGGCGCGCTACCGAGCACGATACTCAGCGCACCTGCAGCGGCGCACAACCATGCGCAGGCTGCTGCCGGGTTGCGGGATTTGACCATCTTGTCTCCGTTCAGTGCCATGTTTTTTTGGCACGTTGGAAACGTTACCATTGGCTTTGCCGGACTATAGCATCGGGTCAATTGACGGTCAAACTAAACTTGCGGATTGTAATTGTTGAAGGGTATTCCTGTATGGATCAGGCGCGCAAGCGCCATCGACCCGTGGTGGAAAAAACGGACACGGTTTTCGTCATCGTGTAGAGTAATAGTTAATCTTTCAGGCAGGTGAAATCTGGTTGCCACGGTTGCAGATGGCGCGACGCTTCGGAGGCATGTTGAGAAATTCGAGAATATTTCCACGTGAACCGCGCCCCGGGATTCGTGTTGATCGGGCAGGCCTGTTGGTCTGCCATATTGGCGCAATAGCAATCGTGCTGGCCAATGTGCGTGGCAGCAACCCATGAGTCGTCCCGTCATTTTACTGGTCGATGATGAGCCCGCTAATCTGGCCATGATGCGCCAGGTGCTCAGCGATGACTACACATTGGTCTTTGCCCGCAACGGTGCCGAAACAATGGCGGCGCTGCACAAGCATCGCCCAGCCATGGTATTGCTGGACATCGGCTTGCCAGACATCAACGGCTATGACCTCTGCCTTAAAATCAAGCAGAGCGATACCACCGGGACCATCCAGGTCATTTTCGTGACGGCGTACGCCGATCCCGTAAACGAAGCCGCAGGGTTTTTTGCTGGCGGCGTCGACTACATCACGAAACCTGTGTCGCCGCAAATTGTGCGCGCGCGTGTCGCCAGCCATTTGTCCCAGGTGCGCGCGGATCTGCTGGCCAGAAGTTACCGCGAGGCGATCTCGATGCTGGGCCAGGCGGGCCATTTCAACGATACCGATACCGGTGCGCATATCTGGCGCATGGCTGCCTACGCACGGGCGCTTGCCAGAGCGGCAGGGTGGAGCGCCGAAGACAGCGAGCAGCTCGAACTGGCGGCGCCGATGCATGACACCGGCAAAATAGGGATTCCCCAGTCCATCCTGCGCAAACCAGGTCCACTGGACGACGCCGAGTGGGCCATCATGAAAACCCATCCGCAGATCGGCTACGACATTCTGAGCAAAAGCGCGGCACAGGTATTCCAGCTCGCCGCCGAGGTGGCATTGCACCACCATGAGAAGTGGGACGGCAGCGGTTATCCGGCCGGCCTGAGCGGCGACGCCATTCCCCAATCGGCGCGCCTGGTGGCGCTCGCCGACGTGTTCGACGCCCTGAGCATGCAGCGCCCGTACAAGGAACCCTGGCCCGTCGACAAAATCGTGGCCTATATGGATGGCCGCTCTGGAACGGATTTCGATCCGGCGCTGGTGGAAGTGTTTCACAAGACACTGCCGGAGTTGCTCGACATCCAGCAGACATGGGATGCGCGGGATGGTGAGCTGGACCACATGTCGGGCATGATCCAGAACAAAGGCGCAACCTGACCCAATGGGCCTTGTTCAAAAATTAGTGACACGCTGCATGAAGTTATCGTTACCGAAGAACGTGTTAAAAACTGAACCGTATCTGTCGGGGTTTCGCAACATCACATCACAAGAATGATGGCCGGGTGAAACTTTCCGGTGAGAAATTGCGATAAACTTGGGACATAGTCACCGCTTACATTCACGCGCTGAGACACCTATGCCAAGAGCTCCTTTTAATAATGCCTGCCGCAATGGCAGTCTATATCTACACCCGCCCCCGTCATAAACATACATGCGGGAACGTCGAGTATTGTTTTGTAGCGAGTTTTCAATATCTTCTCTATTTTTGAGAACTTCCCGACGAACCTTCTGCATTCCTGAGAAAAAAAACCGGCTGGTCGATACGCATCACTTCTGCACCGGAAAAGCTATATCCGACAGTGTGGTACTTTCTTAATTCGGGGTCATCATGTACTTTTTCAAGCAGCGTCTCACTCGACAACTGACAATCGCTTTTTCCATTCTCGTTTCAATTATTGTGGCGATATCTGCGCTGGCAGTATTCAGCTTGAGCGAAGCGCAATCCAATTTCGACGGGTTTGTTGGTGATGAGTTCAATCGCGGCAGCGTTGCACGTGATGTCAGGTCGGCAGTGAGTGCAAGGGCAATTGCAGCGCGCAACCTTATTTTATTGAATGCGCCTGCAGACATCGCTGCAGAAAAGGCTGCAGTGATGGCCGCCCACGAGCGCGTGAAAGACCGTATGGCGTTGCTCAAGAAATTGCTGGATATGGACAAGAAAGCGACGCCAAGAGAGCATCAACTCTACGATGAGTTGGTCGGTATTGAGGAGCGTTATGGCCCTATTGCGCTGGCTATCGTTGATATGGCCTTGAACGGCAAGAAATCCGAAGCGACTGAAAAAATGAATACCGAGTGCCAGCCGCTGTTGAAAAAGCTGATTGCCACGGTGGGCGAATATGCAAAATTGATCGCCAGCTCCGCAGAAAGCGAAATCCAGAAATCAGCTGAGAAATTCCGCGCCAAGCGTTTTTTGTTGATCTGCGTATCGCTGGTTGCCATTGTCACGGCGATAGCCTTGTCACGCTTGATAAAACGTAGCTTGCATCGTTCTTTGGGCGCCGATCCGCACGATTTGAGAAAAGCCGCGAATCAGGTCCGCTCCGGCGATCTGGGTACGTTACCGGAAGCAGCAACCGCGCCGGAAAACAGTGTGATGGCCTCACTAGGTGAGATGCAGCAATCATTGGCAACCATCGTACATAGTGTCCGTCGTTCCTCCGATACGATCGAATCCGGCTCAACGGAGATTGCTGATCGAAATAAAGATTTATCGGCGCGGACTCTGGAGCAGGCAAAGCAGTTGCAGGAAAGCGCCAACGCGATGGAGAAAATCACCGGGACCATTCGCGTCAATGCCGACACCGCCGCCCGTGCCAGTGATTTGGCGCTGAGTGCGCGCGCCGCTGCCGAAAACGGCGGGTCCATGGTCGACGAAGTCGTCATCACGATGCAAAAAATCACGGCAAGCTCCAAAAAGATTGAAGACATCATTTCGGTGATTGACGGAATCGCCTTCCAGACCAACATCCTTGCGTTGAACGCAGCAGTCGAGGCGGCACGCGCGGGTGAGCAGGGCAGGGGGTTTGCCGTCGTGGCGAGTGAGGTTCGTGCACTGGCGCAACGCAGTGCGCAGGCGGCCAAGGAAATCAAGGTACTGATTGTTGACAGCGTGGGCATGATCGGCTCGGGCGCGGGCATGGTGTCAAACGCTGGTGAGGCAATGACCGCGATCGTCAGCGAAGTAAAGAGCGTTGCCGAGTTGATCAGCGAAATCAGTACGGCCACCCGTGAGCAGACCATGAGCATCAGCAGCGTTGGCGAGACAGTCATGGCACTGGATCGCGGCACCCAGCAAAATGCATCACTGGTCGAGCAGATGGCCGATGCAGCAGATGCCCTGAATCAGCAGGCACATAGCCTGGTGTCGGCAGTGTCAGTATTTAAAGTTGCGGGGGGCAGCGATATGACCAGCGATGCAGGCAAGGGGGCGTCCAAGCGCCGGCCAGGGTCGCCATTGCAACTCCAAGCGGTGGCGTGAACGTGTTCCCTGGACCAATCCTGATCTCACGTTGAGAAGGGGCTAAACGGCGCCCGGAAAGCAAAAAGCCCAATCCTGAGGATTGGGCTTTTTATTGAATTACTGGTGCCGACTGCCGGTTTCGAACTGGCCACCTGATGATTACAAATCAACTGCTCTACCAAATGAGCTAAGCCGGCGTGATCTTTAGAGCAAGAATTATACGCTATTTGATCCGCGTGAGGGTCGGTCGTCCACCCTTCTTCGGTGGCTCGTCATCGCCACCCGACGGAGGCGCCGATACGTCAGTATCCGGCACCACCGGCGAATCCACGCCTTTGGACGGCACTGCTGACAGCGCTGGCCCCGCAGGCGCCGTACCCACTTCTGGCGCCGACCCATCCGACGACGCAGCAGGCAATGCACCCACTTCAAACGCCATCCCCTGGCCATTCTCATTGGCATAAATCGCCAGCACATTGTGCACAGGGATGTAGATCTCGCGCGACACGCCGTTGAAGCGTGCACGGAAGTGGACTGCGTCGTTGTCCATCTTCAGCGCCGAAGTAGCGCCGAAGCTGATGTTCAGGATGATCTCGCCCTTGCGGACGTATTCCATCGGCACCGTCGTCGATCCATCGACCTTGACTGCGAGGTAAGGCGTAAAGCCACTGTCGGTGCACCATTCGTAGATGGCGCGCAGCAGGTAGGGTTTGGTGGAGATCTCTGACATGGTGGTATGGGCTAGCAATACAGGCAAAACGGGCGTTCGCGCCAGTCTATCGGATTCGCCCGAGGAACGTCCGATGTTGGCGCGTACAGTGCGGCTGAAAAAAGGGGCGGGAACAAGCCCGCCCCTGTCCATCAGTGACGCATCAACGACGCATCACTTTCTCGGACGGGGTCAGCGCCTCGATGTAGGCAGGGCGCGAGAAGATGCGCTCGGCGTACTTCATCAACGGTGCAGCCGTCTTCGACAGTTCGATGCCGTAGTGGTCCAGGCGCCAGAGCAGCGGCGCGATGGCCACGTCGAGCATCGAGAACTCATCACCCAGCATGTACTTGTTCTTCAGGAACAGCGGTGCCAGCGTGGTCAGGCGGTCGCGGATTTCGGTGCGGGCCTTGTCGTGGATCTTGTCGTTCGACTTGTTGCGCTCGCTTTCCAGCGTGTGCACGTGGACGAACAGCTCTTTTTCGAAGTTGAACAGCATCAGGCGGGCACGAGCGCGCATCAGCGGGTCGGCCGGCATCAGTTGCGGATGCGGGAAGCGCTCATCGATGTACTCGTTGATGATGTTCGATTCGTACAGGATCAGTTCGCGCTCGACCAGGATTGGAACCTGGCCGTACGGGTTCATCGTCGAAATATCTTCCGGCTTGTTGAACAGGTCGACGTCGCGCACTTCGAAGTCCATGCCCTTTTCGAACAGGACGAGGCGGCAGCGTTGGGAGAACGGGCACGTGGTGCCGGAGTAGAGAACCATCATGGTTTATAGTTCCTTAAGAAACAAAGGGGTGCAGCGCCGAGCACTCACCCCAGAGAAATGATTGCCCGTATTATAGCCAACCGGACAACGAAAGCGAATTACTTCACTTCTTTCCAGTACGATTCATTCAATCGCCAGGCCAAAAAGGCGAAAATCGTCAGGAACAGGAGCACGAATGCCCCCAGTCGCTTGCGTGTTGCCTGGGCCGGCTCGGCCATCCAGACCATGTAGGCGACCAGGTCGGCTGTGGCCGTGTTGAACTCCTGCTGGCTCATGGTGCCGGGGCTCACTTGCTCGAAGCCAGCGAAGGTGTGGACCATCTTGCCGGACTCATGCGGATCGGGCTGCTCCGTGAACTTTGCCGTGCGGATCCCCTGCTGCAGCCACATGGCGTGCGGCATCGCCACATTCGGCACCACCATATTGTTCCAGCCGGTCGGGCGCGTCTCGTCCTGGTAGAACGTGCGCAGATAGGTGTACAGGTAGTCGGCGCCCGAGCCGCCCGGTGATGCCTTGGCGCGCGCGATCACCGACAAATCCGGCGGCACCGCGCCGAACCAGGCCTTGGCATCGTTCGGGCGCATGGCCGTGGTCATCATGTCGCCGACCTTGTCGGCAGAAAACAACAAATTTTGCCGGATCTGGTCGTCTGTCAGGCCCAGGTCGCGCAGACGGTTGTAGCGCATCGACGCCGCCGAGTGGCAATTCAGGCAGTGGTTGACGAACAGTTTGGCGCCGTTTTGCAGCGACGCCAGGTCGGCGCGGTCCGGGGCGCGGTCGAGCGGGAAGCTGCCTTCGGCGGCGAATGCCAGGCCGGGCGCCAGGGCCAGGATGGCGAGCAATTTTTTCACAAGCAATGTCATGGGATGTCCTTGTGCGCGGGTCCGAAGGCGTCAGTGCGGGGTGAAGGTGACACGGGTCGGCACCGGCTTGAAGGTGCCCATCGTGCTCCACCACGGCATCAGGAGGAAGAACCCGAAGTACGCCAGCGTGCACACTTGCGAGATCAGTGTGAACGCGGCCGTCGGCAATTGCGTGCCCAGGTAGCCCAGCGTCACGAACACCACGGCAAACACCGCATACACCCATTTGTGCCAGTCCGGGCGGTAGCGCAGCGAACGGGCCGGCGAGTGGTCAAGCCATGGCATGCCGGCGATGATCATCACCGACGAGCCGAACAGCACCACGCCCCAGAACTTGGCGTCGAGCACCTGTGGCAGCATGCCGATGACCAGCAGCAGCCCGATTACGGCGATGATCGCCTTGGTCACGAATGCCAGACGCGACTTGAACCAGATGAAGACGACGTAGGCCGCGACCGCTGCCATCAGCACATACATGAAGTCGGCCGTGGTGGCGCGCAGCACCGAGTAGAACGGCGTGAAGTACCAGGTTGGTGCGATGTGCGACGGGGTCTTCATCGAGTCGGCTGGCAGGAAGTTGTTGTACTCGAGGAAGTAGCCCCCCATCTCCGGCGCGAAGAACACGACCGCCGAGAACAGCAGCAGGAACACGCTCACGCCGAACAAATCCTTGGTGGTGTAGTACGGGTGCGACGGGATCGTGTCGAGCGGGTAGCCGTCCGGGCCGATGTGGTCCTTGACTTCGATGCCGTCCGGATTGTTCGAACCTACCTCATGCAGCGCCGTCAGGTGGGCCACCACCAGGCCGATGATGACCAGTGGCAGAGCGATCACGTGGAACGCGAAGAAGCGATTGAGCGTGGCGTCCGACACCACATAATCGCCGCGGATCCACAGCGACAGGTCGCTGCCGATCACGGGAATCGCGCCGAACAGGTTGACGATCACCTGCGCGCCCCAGTACGACATCTGGCCCCATGGCAGCAGGTAGCCGAAGAAGGCCTCGGCCATCAGGCATAAAAAGATGCCGAAGCCGAACAGCCAGACCAGCTCGCGCGGTTTGCGGTACGAGCCGTACATCAGGCCGCGCGCCATGTGCAGGTAGACAACGATGAAGAAGGCCGAAGCGCCGGTCGAGTGCATGTAGCGCACCAGCCAGCCCCACGGCACTTCGCGCATGATGTACTCGACCGAGCCGAAGGCCAGCGCCGCGTCGGGCTTGTAGTGCATCGTGAGGAAAATGCCGGTGACGATCTGCAGCACCAGCACGAGGGCCGAGAGCGAACCGAACAGATACCAGACGTTGAAATTCTTGGGCGCGTGGTACTTGCCCCACTGATCGTTCCACAGCTTGGTGGCCGGAAAGCGGTCGTCGACCCAGGCCAGTGCCTTCTGGGCCGCCGGTGCATCGGCGGGCAGCTTTGTCTCCTTGAACGCGCCCATGGTTATGCCTCGCCTTTCTCGTCTTTGCCGATCACGATCCTGCTATCGGAGAGATACATGTACGGGGGAACGTCCATATTCGTCGGCGCCGGCTTGTTCTTGAACACGCGTGCGGACAGATCGAAGGTCGAACCATGGCACGGGCACAGGAAGCCACCCGGCCAGTTGTCGGGCAGGTTCGGCTGCGGGCCGGCGGCCAGGCGCGACGACGGCGAGCAGCCCAGGTGCGAGCAGATGCCGACCGTGACCAGCACTTCCTTGTGTTCGACGCGTGAGCGGTGGGGGTTCTTGCAGTATTCCGGCATGTCGAGCTGGAATATCTTTTCGGAGGCAGGGTCGGCCAGTTCAGCCTGGTCTTTGTCGAGCGTGGCCATCATGGCGGGGGTACGGCGCAGGATCCAGACGGGCTTGCCGCGCCATTCGACGACTTTCATTTCGCCGGGGGCGACGTCGCCGATATCGACTTCAACCGGCGCGCCTGCTGCCTTGGCGCGCTCGGATGGCTGGAAGGTGCTGACCAGGGCTCCCGCCGTGGCCACGCCGACAACGCCGCCCGCCGCACATGTCGCGACCAGCAAGCCCCGTCGACCAGGATCGACCTGCTTTTGAGTACTCATACCAACCCCACTCCGTGAATATACGAATTATAAGAATTAAGTCCGAGCTTCCAGCTTGCAAAATTATATGTGAACGGCAACACCTATAGAAAAAATATTGTCTCGCCTACACGCCTTGCGAAAATGGTCTTTTGCACCATTCCGGCACCCGGCAGGACGCCGTCGCCCATAGGCATCGGGTATCATGCGATTACTTATTTCAACAACAATGAGAGGGGTGAATCATGGCAATGATGGACGAATTCAAGAAGTTTGCGATGCGCGGCAATGTGATGGACCTGGCCGTCGGCGTGATCATCGGTGGGGCCTTCGGCCGCATCGTCGATTCGCTAGTCAAGGATGTCATCATGCCGCCGATCGGCGCGATGTTCGGTGGTCTGGATTTCGCCAATTATTACATCCCCCTCAATGGCCAGGGCTATAACCTACCACTTGCCGAGGCGCAAAAGGCGGGTGCCGTGCTGGCGTACGGTAATTTCTTGACGATCATGCTGAACTTTATCCTTCTTGCATTTGTCATCTTCCAGATGGTGCGCCTGATGAACCGCCTGCGCGGTCCCGTCGAAGCGCCGACACCGGCTGCCACGCCAGAAGACGTACTGCTGCTGCGCGAGATCCGGGACGCCCTCAAAAAGTGAAAGATGACATCGTCCGCGACATAAGGCCCCCGCATCCGTTGCGGCGCTTCTGGGTCCGTTCATGGCTGCTGTTTGCGCAAACGGTCACGGTGGCGCTGGCCATCTGGTTTGTCGTGGCCGCGTTGCGGCCGGCCTGGCTCGAGTCGACCCCGGCACCGAAGCAGGTGCAGGTGGGCACCCCGGGCAAACCGGTGCCGATGCTGCAGGCGCCACCACGGGCGGCCACCGGCAGCTACCGCGACGCTGCCGCCAAGGCGATGTCGTCAGTGGTCAATATCTACACGAGCAAAGCCTCGCGCGAAGCGCATCCGCTGCTGAAAGACCCGCTGTTTCGCCGTTTCTTCGGCGGCGACCGCGCACCGCAGGCCGAGCAGCTGGCCAGCCTCGGCTCGGGCGTCATCGTCAGCAGCGACGGGTACATCGTCACCAATTTTCATGTGATCGATGGCGCCGATGCGATCGAGGTGGGCCTGGCCGATGGCCGCAAGGCAGCGGCAACGCTGGTCGGCACCGATCCGGAAACCGACCTGGCCGTGATCCGCATCAAGGAGCGCAACTTGCCGGTGATGGTGCTGGGCGACCCGGAGCAGGCGCGCGTGGGCGACGTCGTGCTGGCCATCGGCAACCCGTTCGGTGTCGGCCAGACCGTCACGATGGGCATCATCTCGGCACTGGGGCGCAACAACCTGCACATCAACCACGTCGAGAATTTCATCCAGACCGATGCCGCGATCAACTTCGGTAACTCGGGCGGAGCGCTGGTCGATACCAATGGCCACCTGCTGGGCATCAATTCGGCGATCTATTCGCAAAGCGGCGGCTCGGTGGGCATCGGGTTTGCCATTCCCGTATCCACCGCCAAAAGCGTGCTGGACGCCATCGTCAAGAACGGGCAGGTGGTGCGCGGCTGGATCGGGATCGAGTCGCAGGACATCACGCCCGAGATGGCCGACAGCTTTGGCTTGTCCAAACGCAGCGGCGCCATGATTGCCGGCGTGGTGCGCGGCGGACCGGCCGAGCGCGCCGGGATTCAGCCGGGCGACATCCTGGTGGCAGTTGCTGGTAAAAAAGTGGCTGATACGAGCGAGATGCTCAAGCTGGTGGCCCAGCTCGAGCCGGGCGCATCCGTTCCGATGACGATCGTGCGCCAAGGGCGCGAAACAGCGATCGCCGTCAAGATCGGGCGGCGTCCACGCCAGACGCCCTGAACTTCTTGAATTTTATTTTCGGACCCCCATGCACCTGCGCGACCTGACGCAATACCTGAACGAACTGACCGAGAGCAATAACCGCCCCTGGTTCATCATGAACAAGCCGCGCTACGATATCCTGCGCGAAGAATTCCAGGAGGTTGTCACTGAGCTGATTCGTGCCATCACGGCCTTCGACAAGCAGGTCGCGGCCTGCAACCCGAAGAAGGCGATGTTCCGCATCAACCGCGACATCCGCTTTTCAAAGAACAAGACGCCGTACAAGACGCGCTTTTCGGCCGGCATCACGCCGAACGACAAGCGCCGGCCCAGTGCCGGCGGTGGCTCGACCTATTATTTTCAGATCGATGCCAACGGCAAGCTCGGTTTTGGCGTCGGCGAATACCTGCCGCCACCGCCGCGCCTGAAGGCCATTCGCGAGCACGTGGTCAACGATGCGACGGGTTTTGGCAAAATGTTGAAGAATAAGCATCTCCGCGCCACCTATGGTGACCTCCTGGACGAGGACAAGTTGCAGCGTCCACCAAAGGGTTTCGATGCGGATCATCCGCATGTCGAGTACCTGAAGCTGAAAAGCTTCTTCGTGTGGACCGAAGTCGATCTGGCACTGAATGCGCCGGAAAAACTGGTGCCGCAACTGGCGCAGGGATTCAAGGACGCGCTTGCGCTGGTCACCTGGCTGCGCAGCGTTCCAGAACAACACGACGAATAGAGGAGGGCGACATGGCCTTGCATCACGCTACATCCGGCGAGAAAATCGCATTGCAACGCGGCGATAACGATATCGCCCATTTCACCTCGGTGGCCCTGGTCAAGACCGAGCATATGGAACTGATCCGGCTGGTACTGCCGGTGGAACGACCGATTCCCGAACACCGGGTCGATGGCGAAGTGACGGTGCTGTGCCTCGAAGGCGAAATCGCCGTCGATGCGCATGGTACGACGACGTCGCTGATGCCGAACGAGATGGTGTATCTGAGCGGCGGTGTGCCGCACACGGTGCGCGCCGTGAAGGACGCGGTGGCCTTGATGACCATTCTGATCGGGCCGCAGCAAGCTGCCTGATACGCGGCTCCGACAAATTGCTTGATACGTAGGGTGGACGGCTAGGCCGTCCACGCGGTGATGGTTGGCGGCGAGATCATCGGGCGCGCCATGCCACGTTTTACGCGACTTCAATCCTCGGATCGCGTGCCAGCAAACCCGCCGCTGTCCGCGCGGCATCCACCCCATCGAACAGCACGCCCGCCACCGCCGCGGTGATCGGCATGTCCACACCCAGCTTGTGCGCCAGCTCGCGCACCGCCTTGGCACATGGCACGCCTTCGGCCACATGCCCCAGGTCGGCCACGATGGTCGCCAACGCCTTGCCTTCGGCCAGCGCCAGGCCCACACGCCGGTTGCGCGACAGATCGCCCGTACACGTCAGGATCAGGTCGCCCATGCCACTCAGGCCCATGAACGTCCCCGGCTGGGCGCCCAGTGCCAGGCCCAGGCGCGTGATTTCGGCCAGGCCGCGTGTGATCAGCGCGGCGCGGGCATTCAACCCCAGGCCCAGGCCGTCCGACGTGCCGGTGGCAATCGCCATCACGTTCTTGACGGCGCCACCGACTTCGACGCCGACCAGGTCGTCGCACGAATACACGCGCAGGTTGTCGCCGTGCGCCAGTGCGACGACGCGTTCACGCAAGGCGCGCGAGCTCGATGCCACGGTCAGTGCGCATGGCAGGCCGCGCGCCACTTCCTGGGCGAACGACGGGCCGGACAGCGCCGCGCCCGGCACGGCGTCGCCCAGTACCTGCGCGACCACCTGGTGCGGCAGCAGGGCGGTGCCGGCCTCGAAGCCCTTGCACAGCCAGACGACATTCGGGATCGAGCGGCCGCGCAATTGTTCGAGCAGGGGACGCAGGCCGGCCACCGGACAGGCCAGGATCAGGAGCGGCGTCTCGTCCGGCGCGCTCGTGGCGACGTGGGCCAGCGCTGCATCGAAGTCGGCGCTCACGCGCAGCGATGCCGGCAGCGGATGGCCCGGCAGGTAGGTGCGGTTGTCGCGCGCGGCGTCGATCTCCTGCATCTGCTGGGGATTGCGGCCCCACAGCAGCACGTCGTGGCGCGCCGCCAGGGCGATGGCCACGGCAGTGCCCCAGGCGCCGGCGCCCAGGACAGTGATTTTGGTGAGCTTATTCTGTTGCATGGAACTCCTGCAGAGGATTACAGGCCCCAGACATCCGAGACCTTGATGTCATCAAAGGCGAATGCGCGCGGGGCGACCGGCAATGCGGCGCATGAGGCAATCAATGGGGAGCGGGCAAGACGGCGGGCGGAGAACATGGCGGGCCTGGATGGTGGTTGAAACCGGGACACCGGACAGTTGGCACGAACGCGGCGTGGCGCCGCGTTCGTCGGGTACGACTGCTGCTTAGTTCGACGGCGCTGCTGCGGCTTCGGCCATGGCCTGGGCGCGCTGCTGGTAGAAGGCTTCGAAGTTGATCTCGGCCAGGTGCACTGGCGGGAAGCCGGCACGGCTGATCACGTCAGCGATGTTCGCGCGCAGGTAAGGATAGATGATGTTCGGGCAGCCGATGCCCAGCAGTGGATCCATCTGGTCAGCCGGGATGTTACGGGCTTCGAAGATGCCAGCCTGCTTGCCTTCGACCAGGAACGCAACCTTGTCCTTGACCTTGGCGGTGACGGTGATCGTCACGGTCGACTCGTAGATGCCTTCGGCGATGCTTTCAGCACCCACGTCGAGCGACACTTCGATCGCTGGCGCTTCTTGCTCCAGGAAGATCGATGGCGAGTTCGGTTGCTCCAGCGACATGTCTTTCAGGTAGACGCGTTGGATTTGGAATACTGGTTGCAGAGTTTCGTCGGACATGGAACGCTTTCTAATAATAGTGGGAAGTGGCGGGCCACTCCGGTTGCCTGGTCGAGCGCGACGTCGTGAACGGGCCGTCGGATCGAACACGACGGCAATTGTAGCAAAATCAACTTGCTTGCAATAGCAGTCTTGCCGCCGACGGCCGCGCTACGCAGTGCGCCTACAGCTTACTCGCCCTTGAGCAGCGGGTCCAGGCGGCCTGCCTGGTCCAGTGCATACAATTCGTCGAAGCCGCCGACGTGCGTATCGCCAATATAGATCTGTGGAACCGTGCGGCGACCGGTGCGCTGCATCATGACCTGGCGCTGCTCGGGATCCAGGTCGACACGGATGCCTTCGATCTCGGTGACACCCTTGGCTTCGAGCAGGCGCTCGGCGCGGACGCAGTAAGGGCAAGATGCGGTGTGGTACAAAACGACGTGAGCTGCCATGATGAATCCTTTCGTGTGCCCGATCGACTCGATGGGGCGGTTTATTTGGTGAGCGGCAAGCCTGCAGCCTTCCAGGCCGCCAGGCCGCCTTCCAGGCTGTGGACGTCCTCGAAACCGGCCGCCTGCAACTGGCGCGCCGCCTTGTCGCTGCGTGCGCCGGTCTGGCAGACCATGACGACAGTCCGGTTTTTCGACTTGTCCAGTTCGCCAATGCGAGCACCCAAGTCTGCCAGCGGGATGTGTTTCGCGTCGCGCAGGTGACCGGCGGCGAATTCTTCGCTGCTGCGCACGTCGACGATCGTGGTCTTGCCGCGGTTGATCATCTGCGTCAGCTGCAGTGGCGATGCGCGTTTTCCGCGCGGCGCCAGGGCTGGCCACAACAGCGCGCCGCCAGCAAGAACGGCGATCGCTACGAGGAAAATGTTATCGATAATGAATTTCACAAGGGTTCCGATTGGTTGAACTGAATCGGGGCATTATAAAATAGATGCTGGACCGGACATCAACCAGAAATTTTGCGAAAAGAGCTTTCATGTACAAAATCGTATTCATGCGCCATGGCGAATCCACCTGGAACCTGGAAAACCGCTTCACCGGCTGGGTCGACGTCGACCTGACTGCCAAGGGTGTGGCCGAAGCAAAGGCCGCTGGCCGCGCGCTCAAGAAAGCCGGTTTCACCTTCGATCTCACGTATACCTCGGTGCTCAAGCGCGCGATCCGCACGCTGTGGCTGGCGCTGGACGAGATGGATGCGATGTATCTGCCGGTCAAGAACGACTGGCGCCTGAACGAGCGCCACTACGGCGCGCTGCAGGGCCTCGACAAGGGCGAGACCGCCGCCAAGTTTGGCGACGAGCAAGTGCTGGTCTGGCGCCGCAGCTACGACACGCCGCCGCCGGCACTCGAGAAGGACGACTCGCGCACGTCGTTCGGCGACCCGCGCTATGCCAGCCTGGACGAGAGCCAGATTCCGCTGACCGAATGCCTGAAAGACACCGTGGCACGCGTCATGCCAGCCTGGAACGACGAAATCGCCCCCGCAATCCGCGCCGGCAAGAACATCCTGATTTCGGCCCACGGCAACAGCCTGCGCGCCATCATCAAGATGCTCGACAACATCAGCGACGCCGACATCGTGGGCCTGAACATCCCGAACGGCCAGCCGCTCGTGTACGAACTCGACGCCGACCTCAAGCCGATCAAGCACTACTACCTGGGCGACCAGGCAGCGATTGCCGCTGCCATGGCCGCGGTCGCAAACCAAGGGAAGGCGAAGTAATCTTTTGCGTTTGCCAACCATGAAGGACGCCGGCAGCAAGCTGTTGTGCACACTGCTGGCGGTCGCGCTGTCCGGCGCGTTCGCGTCGGACGCGTGGGCGCAGCGCCAGACCGAGCGCAGCCGCCAGAAAGCGGTGGCCGAGAAGCAGCGCGCCGGCATCCAGCAACAGCTGGCAGCCATCAAGCGCGACATCAACCAGACCGAAAACGCCAAGGAAGACGCGGCCGACACGCTGGCCGAGTCCGAGGCCGCCATTTCCGACGCCAACCGCGCGCTGCGCGATCTGGCCGAAGAACAGGATACGACGGCAACCCGGCTGCAAGCGCTGGCGAATCAGCAAGCCCAGCTGGCGCAGACCATCGGCGCCCAGCAACAGCAGCTGGCCAAGCTGCTGCGCGAGCACTATGTGGCCGGCAACGAAGACCGCATCAAGCTGCTGCTGTCGGGGGACAACCCGAACCGCATCAGCCGCGACCTGCAACTGATGGCGTACGTGTCGCAGGCCCAGGCGCGCCTGCTGGACTCGGTGCGCAGCAACCTGGCGCAGGTCGAAGTCAACCGCGACAAGGTTGAAAATGCCCAGCAAGAGCTGGAAGAAATCGCCCAGGAACAACTCGATCAGAAAGCCATGCTCGAGAAAGAGAAGGCGCGCCGCGCGGCGCTGCTGGGCACGCTGTCGAGCAAGCTGGCCGACCAGCGCAAGCAGGCCGACCGCCTGAAGGGCGACGAAGAGCGCATGTCCGGCCTCGTCGACCGGCTCGCGCGCCTGATCCGTGAACAGGCCGAAGCCGAGCGCAAGCGCCAGGTGGCGGCTGCAGCAGCAGCTGCTGCAAAGGCCAAAGCCAAGGCCGAGGCCGATGAAAAAGCCCGTCTGTTGGCGCAGGCGCGCGCCAAGGCGGCGGCCGACCGGCGCGCCGAGCGCGAACGCGAACGTGAACGCATCGCGCGCCAGAACGCCAACGCCAAACCGGGCGTCAAGCCCGAGCCGCTGCCGGCGCCGCTCCCCGCGCCGGTCAAGGAAGCGCCGGTCGTGGCCGAACAGCCTCGGCCAGCGCCAACCCGGCCCGAACCGGCGCCCGAGGTTGCGCTGGGCCCGGCGGCGCCGTCCGGCTCGTTCACGGCGCTCAAGGGCCGCATGAACAGTCCGATCAATGGCAGTGTCGTGGCCCGCTTCGGCACCCGCCGCGGCGATGGTCCGAACTGGAAAGGCACCTTCTTCAAGGCGCCCGAAGGCACTGAAGTGCGCGCCGTGGCCCCGGGCCGTGTCGTGCACGCCGACTGGATGCGGGGCTTCGGCAACCTGATCATCATCGACCATGGCGGCGAGTACCTGTCGATCTATGGCTACAACCAGGCGCTGCTCAAACGCCCCGGCGATACCGTGCGCGCAGGCGAAGCGGTGGCCAGTGCCGGCAACACCGGTGGTAACGAAGAATCGGGGCTATACTTTGAGCTCAGGCGTAACGGCAAGGCGTTCGACCCGGCAGGCTGGGTCCGGTTCTAAGGTCACCACAGGGTACACATGGGCATGAAAGCAAAGGGGTTCGGGCTGGTCGGCGTGGGCATGGTGTTGGGCGTGGCGGCATCGTTTCAGTTGTCCGCTTATGCACAAAAAACCGGCACCGCCACGTCGCTGCCACTGGACGAGCTGCGCCAGCTGGCCGATGTGTATGGCCTGATCAAGACCGACTACGTCGAGCCGGTCGAAGACAAGAAATTGCTCACTGAAGCCATCGGCGGCATGGTGGCCTCGCTCGACCCGCACTCCGTGTACCTCGACCAGAAAGCGTTTCGCGACATGCGCGAAGCGGTGCAGGGCAAGTTCGTCGGCGTGGGCGTTGAAATCTCGAATGAAGACGGCTACATCAAGGTGGTATCGCCGATCGAGGACACGCCCGCGTTCAGGGCCGGCATCAAGTCGGGCGACCTGATCACCCGGATCGACAATGTCCCGGTGCGCAATATGTCGTCCGACGACGCCATCAAGCGCATGCGCGGCAAGGTCGGTAGCAAGGTCACGCTGACCATCGCCCGGCCTGGCGACGACAAGCCGTGGGTCGTGCCGCTGGACCGCCGCGAAATCACGGTCGTCAGCGTCAAGGCCAAGGTGGTCGAGCCCGGCTACGCCTGGCTGCGCATCAGTCAGTTCCAGGAAAACACCCTTGACGAGCTGGCCAAAAAGACCAAGGAACTGTACGCCGAACAACCCGACATCAAGGGCCTGGTGCTGGACCTGCGCAACGACCCGGGCGGCCTGCTGCCGGGCGCGATCGGCGTCACGGCGGCATTTTTGCCCAAGGCCGATCAGGTCATCGTCAGCACCAAAGGGCAATTGCCGGATTCGAACCAGTCGTTCTACGGCCGGCGCGAATTCTATGCCCAGCGTGGCGATCCGCTGGCCGGGTTGCCGGCCGGGCTCAAGACCGTGCCGATGGTGGTGCTGGTCAATGGCGGCTCGGCATCGGCCTCGGAAATCGTCGCCGGCGCGTTGCAGGATTACCAGCGCGCGATCGTGATGGGCAGCCGCACGTTCGGCAAGGGCTCGGTGCAGACGCTGCGCCAGTTGTCGCCCGACACCGCGATCAAGCTGACCACGGCGCGCTATTACACGCCGAAAGGGCGGCCGATCCAGGCGAAGGGTGTGCAGCCCGATCTGCGGGTGGATGAAACGGCGGATGGCGACCTGCTCAACGCGCTGCGTGTGCGCGAATCGGATCTGCAGCGCCATCTGGTGGCCGAAGGCGAGCAGCCTGCGACCGCTGGCAAGGACCAGGCGGCAAGCCTGGCCCAGCAACAGCGCGCGCTGGCGCTGCTGAAAGACCGCAAGCCGCTCGAGTTCGGCAGCAAGGACGATTTCCAGCTGGCCCAGGCCATCAATCACTTCAAGGGCTTGAAGGTGATGCTGGCCAAGGGCGAACCGGTCGAAGAAAAACCGGCGCCGGCGCCATTGCCGGGCGCGGAGAACAAACCGCCCGAGCTGCATGCGCCAGCCAAAAAGTGATTGTGGTGGTACTTGGGTTCCCGCCTGCGCGGGAACGACGTGCGCAGAGTTACCCCGATTAACCACCGTCGTTCCCGCGCAGGCGGGAACCCAAGCTCGCAGCATCCCCGCAGTTTCCCCATGAACGACAACCAACTCCTGCGCTATTCGCGCCACATCCTGCTCGACGACATCGGCATCGAGGGCCAGCAGCGCCTGCTGGACGCGCACGTCGTCATTATCGGCGCCGGTGGCCTGGGTTCGCCCGCGGCGCTGTACCTGGCCTCCGGCGGCATCGGCCACATCACGCTGGTCGATGACGACACCGTCGACCTGACCAACCTGCAGCGCCAGGTCATGCACACGACCGGGCGCATCGGTGAGCCGAAAGTCGAGTCGGGCCGCGCCGCGCTTCTGGCGATCAATCCCGAGATCGAGGTCACCGCCCTGCGCGAACGCGCCGGCCCCGAGCGGCTGCTGGAACTGGCGCGCGCCGCCACGGTCGTACTCGATTGCAGCGACAACTTCGCCACCCGCCATGCCGTCAACCGCGCCTGCGTGGCAGCCGGCACGCCGCTCGTGTCGGGCGCCGTGATCCGCTTCGACGGCCAGCTGGCCGTGTTCGACGCGCGCCAGCCGGCCGCGCCATGCTACGCCTGCCTGTTCCCCGAAGACACTGGCTTCGAGGATGTGGCATGCAGCACCATGGGCGTGTTCGCGCCGCTGGTCGGGGTCGTCGGCGCAGTCCAGGCCGCCGAAGCAATGAAACTCATCATGGCCATCGGCGAACCGCTGGTCGGGCGTCTCTTGATGCTCGACGGCAAGTACATGGAATGGACTGCCATTGGCGTGGCGCGCAACCCGGCCTGTCCGGTGTGCGCGGCGCGCCATGGTGAGAGCGGCAACACTGTTGATTAGTGGTGTCTTAACGGGCGTCGCGAAACGTGGTGTGCAGGTGAACGTGACATACAATTGCGTACTTTTCGCCGGTACGCTTGTCATAATTCGGGCTTATACTGTGCCGGTTCCATCGATTCCCTTGTCATCACACAGAGCTTATGAATTTTCAACGTACTCAGCGCAACACGCGCAGCACAGGTCGTGCACGCGGTTTTACCCTGGTCGAGATCATGGTTGTCGTGGTCATCATCGGCATCCTTGGCGCGCTGGTCGTGCCCAAATTGCTGGGCCGCACGGGTGAATCGCGCGTCACGGCTGCCAAGGTCGACATCGCCACCATGATGCAGGCACTCAAGCTCTACAAGCTCGATAACCAGCGCTACCCGACCACCGAGCAGGGCCTGGTCGCACTGACCACCAAGCCGACCTCGGGCCCGTCGGCCAATGGCTGGAAAGAAGGCGGCTACATCGAGAAGCTGCCAAAAGATCCTTGGGGTAACGCCTACCAATACCTGTCGCCGGGCGTCAAGGGCGAGGTCGACGTGTTCTCGTACGGCGCCGACGGGCAGCCGGGTGGCACTGGCGAAGACACCGACGTCGGTTCCTGGGACTAAGCCATCGCCATGCCGGCCATGCGCACAGCGCGCACACGCGGCTTCACCCTGGTGGAGCTGCTGGTCGTGATGGTCATCATCGGCCTCACGCTGGGCATGGCCACGCTCAACGCCATCCCGAGTCCGCGCCAGGATCTCGATAAAGAAGCGCAGCGCCTGGCGCTGCTGCTGCAACTGGCGCGCGATGAAGCGATCGTGCGCAACCGCCTGGTCGCGTTCGAGGCCAATGGCGACCGCTACCGCTTCATGGTGCGCGGCGACGCCGGCTGGGAGCCGGTCACCCGCGACGACCTGCTGCGCGAGCGTGAATTCAAGAATTCACCCCTGCAATTGATTCTGGAACCGACCGGCACCGGCAACCCTGACATGCTGCGTATCACGTTCGGGCGCGAGCCGGTCGACCGGCCATTCGTGCTGACGATGGCCAAGGGCGGCAACACGGTCGCGATCCGCGCCGACGGCGTCGGCCACTTCACTGTCGAATGACATCCCCCGCCACCATGCGCCCCGTTTCCCGACCTGCCGCCGGTTTCACGCTGCTCGAAGTGCTGGTGGCGCTCGTCATCGTCGGCACCGCGCTGGCCGCCGGCCTGCGCGCGGTCGGCAGCCTGACCTCCAACAGCCAGGGCTTGCGCGCGTCGATGATGGCGACCTGGTCGGCCGAGAACCGGCTCGTGCAGATTCGCCTGGGGCGCGAGTTCCCCGAAGTGGGCAAGCGCAGCTTCCCGTGCCCGCAAGGCGGCCTGAACCTGATGTGCGAAGAAGAAGTCCTGACCAGCCCGAATCCGCTATTGCGCAGGATCGAAGTCTCGGTGTTTGACGTCGACAAGCCCGGTCGCCGGATTGTCAAACTGATCCAACTGGTTCTGAGGCCGTCCCCGGTATGACGCGGATCCCGAGCAGCAGGCAGCGCCCTGCAGGCTTTACCCTGGTCGAGCTCCTGGTGGCGATCGCCATCCTCGCCATGGTGGCCGTGCTCGGCTGGCGCGGCCTGGACGGCATCGTCCGCGCGCGCGTGGCGCTCACCGCCGACATGGAAACCACACGCGGCATGCAGCTCGCCTTTGCCCAGATGGAAAACGATTGCGAGCACGCGGCCGGCAACGACATCATGGCCGGGCGGCCCGCGCTGCTGTGGGATACCGACCGCCTGGTCCTCGTGCGCAAGGTGTTTGTCGAGAATGAACCATCGCGCCTGCAGGTGGTGAGCTACCGCGTCGTCGAAGGAAAATTGGTGCGGCGCGAGTCGCCCGGCACGCGCGACCTGATCCAGATCGAGCAATTGTGGCAGGCGATCACGTCCGATGCAGCGGCCGAGAATTCGCCGTCCGTCGTGCTGCAGGTCGGCGTGGTCGGCATGCAGGTACAGGGCTGGCAGAACAATGCCTGGCGCAATGAACCGACCGCCGTGGGCGGCGGGGCGCAAGATCCCATCATTGTCGAGTCGCCTGCCAAAAACGCGCAAGACCCGACCGGTGTGCAGGTGGCGCTGACCGTGCAGGGCCTGGCCCAGCCGATGGTCAAGGCATTCCTGCTGGGAGGCACCTGATGCATCGCCACCTTACACGCCAGCGGGGCGTTGCCGTCGTGACCGCCATGCTGCTGACCACACTGGCCATCTCCATTGTTGCCAGCCTGTTCTGGCAGCAGCAGGTGCAGGTGCGCTCGATGGAAAACCAGCGCCTGCAGTCGCAGACCAAGTGGATCCAGCGCGGCGCGCTCGACTGGGCCAGCGTCATTTTGCGCGTCAATTACGGCCAATACACGTCGCTCGACCAGGTCTGGGCCACGCCGCTGGCCGAAACCCGGCTCGACCAGTACATCGAGCGTGAGCGAATCCAGGGCGAAAACTTCGATGCGTCGCTGTCGGGGCAGGTTCTGGACGCCACGGCGCGTTACAATCTGAACAATCTGGCCAAGGGCGGCAATCCAGACAAAGACCAGGTCAATGTCATGCGCAGCTTGCTGACCAATCTGCGGCTTGAAGCGCGGCTTGCCGTGCCCATCGCCGAGTTCGTCGCCGCCGGGCAGCAGCTGGCCGCCGTGCCGGAAGGTACCGACCCGACCACGGTCGTCCGGCCGCGGCGCACCGGGGCGCCGATGCGGCTGGAGCGGGTCGATGATTTATTGATGGTGCCAGGTGTCAAGCCCGAAGCAATCGAGCGCCTGCGCCCGTTCGTGATCGTGCTGCCGTCGTCGGATACGAACGTGAACGTGAACACCGCATCACCCGAAGTGCTGGCTGCCGTGTTGCCAGGAAGCTCGCTGTCCGAAGCCAACTCGCTGATCGCCCAGCGTCAGCGGGCGCCGTGGATTGACGTGCCGAACTTCAAATTGACATGGAAGGGCGGGCAACAAGAAATCGAGCCGCGGATTACCACCAAAAGCACGTATTTCCTGGTGCAGAGCCGGATCCGGCTCGACCGCGCCGCGCTGGACGCCGAGTCGCTGGTGCAAGTCGGCGGCAGCAACCTGATCAACCCCGGTAGTGTGAACGTGATCTGGACCCGCCAGAACTGAGAAGAAAGCGAGACAGTTTGAGTACTCTTTATATCCGGCATCCGGCACGCAGCCAGGGCGAAGGCGCCCTGTGCCGCTTTGCGCTGGTCGGCGACAACGGCGCCATCGGCCAGCAGGGCGAGGGCGTGCTGCGCAATCTGGGCGACGCCGTTGCCGCCAGCCGGCGCGTGGTGCTGGTGCTGGCCGCCAGCGACGTCACGCTGTTGTCCGTGCAAGCCCCGCCGCTGGCCGGCGCCCGCCTGCGCGCGGCGCTGCCGGCGCTCGTCGAAGAACACATCCTGGGCGACCCGCTCGATTGCGTGCTGGTGGCCGGTCCCGTGCAGCCCGATGGCCGCCGTCCTGTCGCCGTGGTGCAGCAGGCCTGGCTCGAGCCACTCGTGCGGGCACTGCTCGCGCTCGGTGCGCGCCAGATCGCGGCAATCCCCGAGCAACTGTGCCTACCGCTGCATCCGGGCAGCGTCAGCGCCGTCGTCGGCAACGGCGAACTGATCCTGCGCCAGAGCCAATATGACGGACTGGGCCTGGCGCTCGACGGCAGCCCGGTGATGGCGTTGCAAACGGCGCGCGCGCTGTCGGGCGATGCGCCGCTGGTGCTGTACGTCGACCGTGAACAGCTGGGTGAATACAATGCGCTGGTGGCCGAAGCCGGTCCCGGCATCACGCTGGAAAGCGACGACTGGGCGCACTGGATCGCCGGCGCCAAAGGCAGCACCGGCCCCGTGCTCGACCTGGTGCCGGGTCTGGGCACGGCCGGCGTCGCGCAGCGCGACTGGCGCCGCTGGCGCTGGCCGATCCGCCTGGCGCTGGCGGCGGTGGCCATCAACCTGATCGGCCTGAATGTCGAATGGCTGGGCCTGAAACGTGAAGCCGACGCCGTGCGCCTGCAGATGAGCCAAACGTTCCGCTCGGTGTACCCGAACCAGCCGGCCATCGACCCGGTCGCGCAGATGCGCCAGAACATCGACCGCGCCAAGGCCGGCAGCGGCCAGGTGGCCGGTAACGAATTCAACTGGATGGCCGCCGCCTTCGGCGAAGCGATACGCACGCTGGGCGTGCCGCCTGCGATTGCATCAATCGATTACCGCGAACGGACCCTCACCGTGCGCGTCAAACCAGAGTCCACCAACCCCGGCATGGCCGACCAGCTCCGCGCGTCCCTGTCGTCACGTAACCTCAGCCTGGAGTCGCCCGATGCGACCACCTGGCTGATCCGCAGCACAGGAGCCAAGCCATGAGCGCCATCGGCAAACTGAGCGGCCTGCGCGAACGCGTGGGCGGCTACTGGATCGCGCGCAGCGCGCAAGAACGCAAGTTCCTGCTCGTCGGCGGCGGCGTGGTGGCACTGACGCTGCTGTACCTGGTGCTGCTCGAGCCGGCGCTGACCGGCCGCGAACAACTGCGCCGCGCGCTGCCCGAACTGCGCCAGCAAGCTGCGCAGCTCGACGCGCTGGCGGCCGAAGCGCGGGCTGTTGCGGCCCAGCCGGCGCCGGCCGCCGCACCCGTCACGCGCGAGGCGCTGGCCGCCAGCATGACGGCCAGCGGTCTGAACCCCGCGTCGCTGTCGGTCAGTGGCGAATACACCAAGGTGCAACTCAATGGCGTTTCGTTCGCCAACCTGATGGCCTGGCTCGACGCGCAACGCCGCGACAGCCGCCTGCTGGTGCAGGATGCGCAATTTAGCGCCAAGGATGCCCTTGGCCAGGTCGATGCCACGCTCACGCTGCGTCAAAGCACCGAGCCGGCTGCATGAGGCGGGCGCTGACGTGGGGCTTGCTGGTGGCGCTAGCCGTGGTAATCACAGTGCTGGCATTCCTGCCGGCGGCCTGGCTTGGCCCCATGGTCGAACGCCAGACCGGCGGTCGATTGACGCTGGGGGATGCGCAGGGTACGCTTTGGCGCGGCTCGGCCTTTATCGGCGGGGCGCCGGGCCAGGGCGGTGCGGTTACGCCATTGCTGCCAGGCCGTTTTGCCTGGACCCTGTCGCCACTGGTGGTGCTGGGCAACGTGAACATGACGCTCG
The DNA here is from genome assembly GCA_014841835.1 of Oxalobacteraceae sp. CFBP 13730. GTDB lineage: Bacteria > Pseudomonadota > Gammaproteobacteria > Burkholderiales > Burkholderiaceae_D > Telluria. The sequence continues at coordinate 503,732 of JACYUQ010000004.1, forward strand.
AAAATGCGCAGGCGCTGGCCAATCCGGTGCGCGTGCAGGGCAGCTGGTCGCAGTGGCAGGTCAATGCCGGCGAACTCCTGCTGCCAGCCGAGGGGCTGGCGGGCCTGGGCGCGCCGCTCAACACGCTCGCGCCCACTGGCCGCATCCGGCTTTCCTGGAATACGCTGGACCTGCTGCGCCAGCAAAACATCGTGACGCTGCAGGGTCGCACCACGCTGTCGATGAGCGACATGGGTTCGCGCATGTCGCCCATCAAGCCGCTGGGCAGCTACGAAATGATCATGGACTGGCGCCGACCGCAGGCCGATCTGACGCTGCGTACCGTGCGCGGCGCCCTGCTGCTGTCGGGCGCAGGAACATTGCAGAACGGCCGCCTGCGCTTTTCAGGCCAGGCAGCGGCCGCCGATGGCTATGAAGACACTCTGGGAACCATGTTGAATCTGCTGGGACAGCGCCGGATGGTGAACGGCAAAAACGTAATCGCACTCGAGTTCAGATAATGAAGAAAACAGACCACACCACCTTCGCGCACCTTGAACTTCCGGACCTGCGCCGTCTTGCCGCCGGCGCCATGCTGTGCTGCGCCGCTTCCGCCGTCGTCACGACCCTGGCCCTGCCATTGTCGGCATCCGCGCAAGAGACTGCGAACGCCGCAGCGCTCAGCTTCGTGAATGCCGACATCGAATCGGTGATCAAGGCGATCGGCCACTACACCGGCATGACCTTCATCATCGACCCGCGCGTGAAAGGCACGCTGACGCTGGTGTCCGAAAAGTCGCTCAGCAAGAGCGAAGCCTTCGGCCTGCTCACGTCGACTCTGCGCCTGCAGGGCTTCGCAGTGGTCACCAGCGGCGATGGGTATGCCAAGGTGGTGCCCGAGGCCGAAGCCAAGCTGCAATCCTCACCCACGCAAGTGGGCGGCGTGCGCTCGAGCAAGGCCACCGGCGACCAGATCGCCACGCAGGTGTTCTACCTGTCGTACGAATCGGCGGCCAACCTCACTGCGGTGCTGCGCCCGCTGATTTCGCCGAACAACTCGATCATGGCCAACCCGGGCAACAACACCCTGGTCGTGACCGATTACGCCGACAACCTGCGCCGCCTGGCACGCATCATCGCCGCGCTCGACGCGCCGGTAGCAGCCGAGCTCGACGTCATCCCGATCCGCAATGCCATTGCCAGCGATATCGCGCAACTCGTCACGCGCCTGATGGAACCGGCTGCCGGCGGCGACTCGGGCCGTGTCACGGTGCTGGCCGATCCGCGCACCAATGCCGTCATCGTGCGCGCGCCGTCGCAGGCCCGCGCCAACCTGGCCAAGAGTCTGATCGCGCGGCTTGACCAGGAAAGCTCCACCCGCGGCAATATCCACGTCGTCTACCTGAAAAACGCCGACGCCAGCCGCGTCGCACAAACGCTGCGTGCGGTCGTCTCGCAAGATGCCTCGGCCGTGCCGGTACAGCAGCAGGGCACGTCGGGCAGCTCGATCACGTCGGCCACCGGCAGCGGGCAGGGCGGCGGCGGTGCCGGCGGCCTGGGTGGCCAGCAAGGCCAGCAGAGCAGCACCGGCATGGGCGGCACCGGCAACACCTTCGGCCAGCAAAGCCAGCTCACCGCCAATGCGAGCGGTGCGGGGGGCGGCCAGGGCTCCGGCTTCATCCAGGCCGATGCCTCGACCAACAGCCTGATCATCACCGCGCCGGACGCGGTCTACCGCAACCTGCGCTCGGTCATCGACCAGCTCGATGTGCGCCGCGCCCAGGTGTATATCGAAGCGCTGGTGGTCGAAGTCACGTCCAACAAGGCGTCCGAATTCGGCGTGCAGTGGGTCGGCGCCACGGGCGACTCCGACAGCAAATACCGCTTCGGCGGCGTGCAGAACTACACCGGCGGCAGCTCGAGCAACAGCATCGTCAACCTCGCGCTGGCTGCCAGCCAGGGGACGGGCGCCACGACCACGCCAAACATACCGACAGGTCTCACCTTCGGCCTGTTCCGCCAGATCGGCGGCGAGCTCGGCCTTGGCGCCGTGGCCCGTGCACTGGAAAACGATGGCAACGCCAACATCCTGTCGACGCCAAACCTGATCACGCTCGACAACGAACTGGCCACCATCAAGGTCGGTCAGAACGTGCCGATCATCACCGGTTCGTACACCACGTCGGGCAACAACAGCGGCAACCCGTTCCAGACGGTCGAACGGCAAGACGTCGGCCTGCTGCTCAAGGTGCGTCCGCAGATCTCGGAAGGTGGCACCATCAAGATGGCCATCTACCACGAGAATTCGAGCGTCGATGCGTCCACCCGCAACCTGGCGTCGGGCCTGACGACCAATGTGCGCGCCATCGAAAGCAATGTCCTGGCCGACGATGGCCAGATCATCGTGCTGGGTGGCTTGATCGAAGACACCGAAGGCGACGGCGAAGAAAAAGTGCGCGGCCTGGGCGACATCCCGGTGCTGGGCAACCTGTTCAAGTACCGCACACGCTCGCGCAACAAGACCAACCTGATGGTGTTCCTGCGTCCGGTCGTGGTGCGCAGCAAGGATGCGTCGAACTCGATCGCGATGGACCGCTACGAATTCATGCGCGCCGCTGGCGCTGCCGGCCGGCCGGAGGCTTCGCCGCTGCTGCGCGACCTGGGCGCGCCGCTGCTGCCGCCGCTGGTCGGTGGTCAGCCGCCGGCAGGTGGCAGCATGGCCACCGTGCCGGTCCAGGCGCCGCCACCGGCCAACGCCGCGCCGGGCGCGTCGAACGATGGCGCCGCCAATCGTCCGGGCGCCTCGCGTTCAAGCTCTGCGAATCCGGCAAGCAATGGGGCAGAAACTGCACCGGGTGCAGCATCCGGCGCAGCATCTGGCACAGTATCTGGCGCCCCCGTGCCCGCCTCGCAATTTCGCCCGGTGACGCCACCGAACCGGGAGTAATCACATGACCAATCTCTTGCCCTACGCGTTCGCCCGTGACCACGTCGTCCTGGCGCGCGGCACTGGCGAACCGGGCCAGAGCGTCGAAGTGCTGGTCTCCAGCGCGACCGCGCCGGCCGCCATCGCCGAGGTGTCGCGCCGCTTCGGCCGCATCCAGCTGCGCCGGATGGACAAGGACGAGCTCGACACCGTCATCGCCGGCGCCTATGCCGGCGGCGGCAACGACGCGTCGCAGGTGGTCGACGAGTTCGATGCCGACCTCGACCTGACCAAGCTGCTGCAGGACGTCCCGGCGATCGAAGACCTGCTCGAATCGTCCGACGACGCGCCCGTGATCCGCATGATCAACGCGCTGCTCACGCAATCGCTGCGCGAGGGTGCATCGGATATCCACATCGAGCCGTTCGAGCAGACGTCGGTCGTGCGCTTTCGCATCGACGGCGCGCTGCGCGATATCGTGCGGCCAAAAAAGGCCATCCACGCGTCGCTGATCTCGCGTATCAAGATCATGTCGCAGCTCGACATCGCCGAAAAACGCCTGCCGCAGGATGGCCGCATCACGCTGCGCGTGGGTGGCAAACCGGTCGACGTGCGCGTCTCGACGCTGCCGACCGGCCACGGCGAACGCGCCGTGCTGCGTCTGCTCGACAAAGAAGCAGGGCGTCTCGACCTGTCCCACTTGGGCATGGCCAGCGACCTGCTGCCGCAGTTCGACCGCCTGATCAACCAGCCGCACGGCATCGTCCTGGTCACGGGCCCGACCGGCTCGGGCAAGACCACGACGCTGTACGCGGCGCTGTCGCGCCTGAATGCCGCGACGGCCAACATCATGACGGTCGAAGACCCGATCGAGTACGACCTGAACGGCGTCGGCCAGACCCAGGTCAATGCCCGTATCGACATGACGTTCGCAAAAGCGCTGCGCGCCATCCTGCGCCAGGATCCTGACATCATCATGATCGGCGAGATCCGCGACCTGGAAACGGCGCAGATTGCCGTCCAGGCATCGCTGACGGGTCACCTGGTGCTGGCCACGCTGCACACCAATGATGCGGCCTCGGCTGTGACGCGCCTGCTCGACATGGGCATCGAACCGTTCCTGCTGTCGTCGTCGCTGCTGGGCGTGATGGCCCAGCGTCTCGTGCGTAAGCTCTGCTCGCAGTGCAAGACCTTCGATGGCACCACCTGGCAAGCGGTCGGTTGCGAGCGCTGCGGCCACACTGGCTACCACGGCCGCGTCGGCGTCTACGAGCTGCTTGAGACCACCGACCAGATCCGCGCCCAGATCCACAACCGCGCGTCCGAAGCCGACATCCGCGTCGCGGCGCTGGGCGTGGGCATGAAGACCATGCGCGAGGACGGCGAACGCTGGCTGCTCGACGGCACCACCACACGGGCCGAAATCGTGCGCGTGACCAAGGACTAACCGATGCCGGCATTTCGTTACGAGGCGGTCGACAACGGGGGCGCTACCCGCAAGGGCGTGGTCAACGCCGACAGCCCGCGTGCCGCGCGCGCCGACCTGCGCGCACAGGGCCTGACGCCGCTGAGCGTCGAAGCCATTGCAGCCCAGCTCGACGCTGCCGGCGTGGCCCGTTCGCGCGGCATCGGCGAGCGCCTGTCGCAAAATGAACTGGCGCTGTTCACGCGCCAGCTGGCCAGCCTGCTGGAAGCCGGCCTGCCGCTCGAGCAAGCGTTTACCGCCCTGCTCGAACAGGCCGAGCGGCCATACGTGCGCGATCTGGTCGCATCGATCCGCGCCGAAGTCATTGGCGGCTCGGCCTTTTCCACCGCCCTGACGCACCACCCGCGCGACTTCGCCGAGATTTACCGGGCGCTGGTCGGCTCGGGCGAGCAGATCGGCCAACTGTCGCGCGTGCTCTCGCGCCTGGCCGACTACATCGAGCGCCGCAACGCGCTCGTGCAGAAGGTGCGCCTGGCGTTCACGTATCCGGCGATCGTCACCGTGGTCGCATTCGCGATCGTGATTTTCCTGCTCACCTACGTGGTGCCGCAGATCGTCTCGGTGTTTGCCAATACCAAGCAGAAGCTGCCGTTCCTCACCGTCGTCATGCTGGCCGTGTCCGACTTCGTGCGCGCGTATGGCATCGTTGTCGGCATCCTGATTGCCGGCGCGTTCTGGCTGTGGCGGCGCGCGCTGCGCAATCCCGTGCTCAAGCGCCGCTGGCACACCTGGCTGCTGACGGCGCCCATCTACGGCAAGTTCGAACGCAGCCTCAACACCGCGCGCTTTGCCAGCACGCTGGCGATCACCACCGGCTCGGGCGTGCCGATCCTGCGCGCGCTCGACACCAGCCGCGAGACGCTGTCGAACGTGGCGATGGCCGAACTGGTCGAGCAGGCCACGGCCAGCGTGCGCGAAGGCGTGAGCCTGGCGCGCGCGCTGTCGGCGCAAAAGCTGTTTCCACCGATGCTCGTGCACATGATCCGCGCCGGCGAAATCACCGGCGAACTGCCGGCCATGCTCGAACGCGCCGCCAATTCGCAGCAGGCCGATCTGGAGCGGCGCACGCTGACCATTGCCGGCCTGCTCGAGCCGGTGCTGATCCTGGCGATGGGCCTGGTCGTGCTGCTGATCGTGCTGGCCGTCCTGATGCCGATCATCGAAATCAACCAGCTGGTGCAATAAGAATCGCGTAGCGATGCCAATGACCGAGATGCGAAAGACACCATGAACAAGCGTTTGCCCCTTCTTTTGACCCTGCTGGCCCTGCTCGTGCTGGCCGCATCGGGCGCCTATTGGATCCTGCAGCTGTACAAGCCCGAGCAGCGCCCGCTGGCCGCAGCACCGCTGGCGACCCAGCCGGCACCGAGTCCGGAAGCGGCAGCCACGCTGTTCGGCGGGCAGCCGACGGTCGCGATTTCCAGTTTCCAGTTGACCGGTGTGGTCTCGGCCGGTGCCAACAGCGCCGTGATCCTGGTGGCCGACGGGTCGCCGCCGAAAGCGGTGCGCATCGGCCGCGAAATCGCACCGGGCGTCGTGGTGGCCGAAGTGCATCGGCGCTATGTGATGTTGTCCGATAGCGGCGTCATGAAGCGCGTCGAACTGGCGCCCGATGCCGGCCAGACGAGTGCGATCAGCCAGCCGGTGCCGCGCGCAATGTCACCTCAGCCGGTGATGGAACCGCAAATGGCGCCGGGCGTGACGAGCGCACCGCCGATGATGCAGAGCGCGCCGCCGAATGGCAATCAACAGGGAATGCAGGGCCAGCCCCGCGATCCGCCACCGGAGCAGGACAATCCGGGTCAGCAAGGTCAGCAGGGTCAGCCACAGATGCCGCAGAATGCGCAGCCGATGAATGGCGAGCGGCCGGTGATGTAACCGGGCTGGTGTGGGCAGCGTGGCCGCTCAGCGCCGCAATGCCGTAAACGCCGCCAGTTCCCACGACCGAAAGCCCAGCAGCAGCGTATGCCCTTTGCGCTCGTCGGCCGGCAGGCGCCGGTCGTTACGGTGCAGCCGCGCCAGTTCGGCTGCCAATTGATCGATCTTCAGCGACAGTTCGAGTGCACTGGCCGGTGACAGCCGCGCCGGCAGGCACAGCAGGGCTTCGCCGGCACCATCGAAGCGGCCGGAGAAGTAATCGCTGACCACGTTCTCGCGGAAGAAATGCTGCACCGGGCCATCCGGCAGCCAGCGGAATGCATTCGACACCCGCAGCAGGTAGCGGTTCAGCGGTTTCAGCTCAATCAAGCCCAGCCGGTCGAGCTCGGCGAGCAGCGTGATGCACTCGGCCTCGGTCAGGTCGTAGGTTTCGATGATCTGTTCGATGCTCCAGTGGCCCAGGCAGCAGATCGCCATCAGCAACAGGCGCGGGTTGGCAACGATGGAGCGTTCCTGCGTCAGGCTCAGCGCATCAAGCTGGGGTCGCGCCTCGATCGCCCCGCGCAGCAGGTCTTCGAGACCGATGCCGGTGGCCTGGCAAATCTCCGCCAGGCGCGACAGTGCCATATCCTTTTGCCCGAACATGCGCTTGACGCTCGATTCGCTCACGCCAATGCGCTCGGACAGCGTTTTATACGTGATACCGGCGGCGCGCAAGCGCATGCGCAGTGCGTCGAGTATCAGATCGGGAGAACTCATGGACAATCCAGTGAAGATGACAACGGCTGACTGTAACGTCGAATCACGGTGTGGACAAGGCGCGTACACCGGAATGGTGCCGCTGGCCCAAAAAAACGGACACCGAGGTGTCCGCAAAGAGTGTCAGCACAGCGTGCCTGAGGCCTGTTCAATCGTCGTCACCGGCCACCAGCTTGATCTTTTTGAGCGCCTGCTTGGCGGCAGTGCGCTCGCTCGAGAGCGGCTTGGCATGCGGGCCGGCGGCGCGCGCCTTGGCCAGCGCAGCAATGGGATTGCGCGGCTTGCCCGCCTGCTGCGACGGTTCGATCCGCAGCCGCATTTTTTGCCGCGTCGCCAATGCCTTGTTTGCCATGCCGGCCTCCCGCAAGAAAATTACAGCACGTAACGCGACAGGTCTTCGTTGACCGCCAGCGCGTCGAGCCGATCGTTGACAAAAGCCGCGTCGATGCGCACCACCTGGTCTTTTTCCGACCCGGCCGTGAACGAGATTTCCTCGAGCAGCTTTTCCATCACCGTGTACAGGCGGCGCGCGCCGATGTTCTCGGTGCGCTCGTTGACCGAGAACGCGATCTCGGCCAGGCGATGGATACCTTCGTCCAGGAACTCGACCTGCACGCCTTCGGTGGCCAGCAGCGCCTGGTATTGCTTGGTCAGGCTCGCGTGGGTGGAGGTCAGGATGCTCTTGAAATCCTCGATCGACAGCGATTCGAGTTCGACGCGGATCGGGAAGCGACCCTGCAGCTCGGGAATCAGGTCCGATGGCTTGGCCAGGTGGAATGCGCCCGATGCGATGAACAGAATGTGGTCGGTCTTGATCATCCCGTACTTGGTGTTGACCGTCGTGCCCTCGACCAGTGGCAGCAGGTCGCGCTGCACGCCGGCGCGCGAGACATCGGCGCCGCCGTGCTCGGAACGCGTGGCGATCTTGTCGATCTCATCCAGGAACACGATGCCGTTCTGCTCGACGTTGGTGATGGCCTTTTGCTTGAGCTCGTCTTCGTTGAGGAGCTTGCCGGCTTCTTCGTCGATCAGGATCTTCATGGCTTCCTGGACCTTGAGCTTGCGCGGCTTCTTGCGGGCATTGTTGGCACCGGCGAACATCGACTTGATCTGCTCGGTCATTTCTTCCATGCCTGGCGGCGCCATGATGTCCATCTGCGGCGCGGCATCGGACACCTCGATCTCGATTTCGCGATCGTCGAGCGCGCCTTCGCGCAGGCGCTTGCGGAAGGTCTGGCGCGTGGCGTCGCCTTCCTTGCTGTCCGGCGTATTGGCGGTATTGAAACCGAAGTCGCGCGCCGGCGGCACCAGGATGTCGATGATGCGGTCTTCGGCCGCGTCTTCGGCGCGCTGGCGCACTTTTTTTGCTTCGCTGGCGCGGGTCTGCTTGATGCCGATATCGATCAGGTCGCGGATGATCGTGTCGACGTCGCGGCCGACATAGCCGACCTCGGTGAACTTGGTCGCCTCGATCTTGATGAATGGCGCATCGGCCAGCTTGGCCAGGCGGCGCGCGATCTCGGTCTTGCCGACGCCCGTCGGGCCGATCATCAGGATGTTCTTCGGCGTGATTTCGTAGCGCAGCGGTTCCTCGACCTGCTGGCGGCGCCAGCGGTTACGCAGCGCGATCGCGACGGCCTTCTTGGCCTTGCCCTGGCCGACGACGTGCTTGTCCAGCTCGGAGACGATTTCGGGTGGGGTCATGTTCATGAAGCTGTTCATATCAATCCAGGGTCTCGATGATGTGGGACATGTTCGTGTAGATGCACAATTCGCCCGCGATGGTCAGCGCCTTCTTGACCACTTCGGCAGGCGCCATGTCGGTGTTCTCGTACAGGGCCTTGGCGGCCGACTGCGCATAGATGCCGCCGGAGCCGATCGCGCCGATGCCGTCTTCCGGCTCGAGCACGTCGCCGTTGCCGGTGATGATCAGGGTGGACTCGCGGTCGGCCACAAGCAGCATGGCTTCCAGGCGGCGCAGCACGCGGTCAGTGCGCCAGTCCTTGGCCAGCTCGACTGAGGCGCGCAGCAGGTTGCCCTGGTGCTTTTCAAGTTTGCCCTCGAAGCGATCGAGCAGCGTGAAGGCGTCGGCGGTGCCGCCGGCGAAACCGCACAGGACCTTGCCCTGATACAGCTTGCGCACCTTGCGGGCCGAGCCCTTCATGACGACGTTACCGAGCGTGACCTGCCCATCGCCGCCGAGCGCGACCTGATTGCCGCGGCGTACGCTGACGATGGTTGTACCGTGAAATTGTTCCATTTTTACCTCGTGATTGTCTGGCTACCAGCAGGTGGGGACCGTGCGCAGGATTGCAAGATTATCCGAACGGGAAATACGGATGCGCTTCCACAGCCGGGGTCAGGTCTGACATTCGGACACGACCTCAGCTCTAGCCACAACAGCCGGGGTCACAGCCGGGGTCAGGTCTGACATTCAGACACGACCTCAGCCCTAGCCACTTCCAACAGTGTCTTGTCCAATATTTGTATGGCCCAGTGTCAGCTAGTTCCGCCTATCCAACTGTTGAACTCGTGTCCGAATGTCAGACCTGACCCCGGTTTTTCGGTTGAACTCGTGTCCGAATGTCAGACCTGACCCCGGTTTTTCGGTAGAGCTCGTGTCCGAATGTCAGACCTGACCCCGGCTTTTTAGCGTGTGACCCCGGCTTTTTAGCGTGCTGTCGCGTCAGTAGCGGTGCGGATAGAGCCGTACGCTCTCGCCGGCGCCCAGCAGCCGCAGCAGGGCAGCCACCAGGTGGCTCAGTTCGCGCAGCTCGACCGTGCGGCCGGCTGCTGCCTGCGCATCGAGCCGCGCCAGCAGGCTGCCGGCGCTGGCGTAGTCGATGCGCGCCAGCCGTGAGCAGTCGAGCACGAGCGTGTTGCGCTCTGCGGCGTAGGCTTCGATCGCACCCAGTAATGCCGGGTCCAGGCTGCTGATCTCGGCTGGCAACATGAAGCGGTCGCCGTGGCTCGGGGCCGGTGCCGCGGTCGAGACGTGCCGGGGTGCTTCGAACGAAGGCGGCGAGACTTCGTAGGTGACGCAGTAATCCATCGCCGCTTCTTCGAAATCTTTTTCGCGGTTGGTCAGCAGCAACAGTTCGAGCAGCAGCAGCCATGGCGCCGGGCTGGCGCCGCGCTTGCCGATGACGAGCATCGGGCGCAGCGTCGTGATCAGGGTGTCGGCGCCGGCCAGCACCAGGCCGCGGTCGCTCGCGCGCAGCGTCTGCAGGGCGGGCAGCAGGCAGTCGGCACCGTCCGCATCGATGCTGCGGACCTTGCCGAAATCGAGCCGCACGTTTGGCGCCTGCGCGTCGAGCACGCGCTGCAGGCGGGGCGCGACGGTGGCATCGAGCAACGTGTCGAAGGTTTCGGTGGCGGCCAGCCCCTGCGCCGGCTGGCTGGCGACCGAGGCGGGCGCGAGCGGCTTCCAGGTGGGCGGCGAGGTTTCAAAGTGGCTGGCGTAATCGATCGCGATGCTCTCGAACGCTTCTTCGCGGCCGTCGGCCTGATACAGGTCGAACAGCATCCACCACGGCAGGCGTTCGTGGCGACCCAGCGTTGCGAGCGATTCGCGCAGCAATTGCTCGGCAGCGGCGCTTTGGCCGTTGGCGTACAGGATGGCGCTTTCGTCGACCGCCGGGGCGCTGGCGGGCGCAGCCGCCTGGTCGGGGAGGTCGTCGGGATCGGGCGCGGCGGCCACCGTGACGCCGTTTGCAGGGCGGCGGCCACTGTCCCAGGCGGGCTCGTCGTCGAACATGTCGGACGCGAATTCGAGTTCGATTTCGTCGATCTTGGCGGCGGTGGCGCGGGCGATTTCACGCTGGCGCTCGCGCTCGGCATCAGACGCCAGGCGTGACGGTTCGCTGCGCAGGCGTGACTCGGGTGGCGGCCAGCCGGGCGCGGCCACCGCATCGTTCTTTTTCTTCAGGAAGGAAAAAAGCCCCATGCTCACCGTTGTCTTGATAACGTGTCCACCATGACCTTAGCACGGACTTTTGCCACATATGCTGCGCACACGTGGCCGGGCATCAGTGTATCCGAAAGGAAATAGTCGTATGGTTTAAGTCATTGTAGCGTGCGCCCGCGCGCAGGACGGCGCCTGTCATCCGTCGTTACAAACATCAAGACATGACGTGCACAAATAAAAAAAGCATGCGACGGGTCGCATGCTTTTTGATCGGTGCTGAAGCGCTGTTCAGCACGCTCGTCAATCAGTCGCCGTACAGCTTCTGCTTGAGTTCGCGACGCTGCTGGGCTTCCAGCGACAGCGTGGCGGTCGGGCGGGCGATCAGGCGCGGGATGCCGATCGGTTCGCCGGTTTCTTCGCACCAGCCGTATTCGCCGCCGTCGATCGACTGGATCGATTGCTGGACTTTCTTGAGCAGTTTGCGCTCGCGGTCACGGGTACGCAGTTCGAGCGCATGTTCTTCTTCGATGGTTGCGCGGTCGGCCGGATCGGGAACCAGCACGGTCTCGCGCAGGTGTTCCGTGGTTTCGCCGGCGTTCTTGAGCAGTTCGCGCTCGAGTTCCTGCAGGCGGTTCTTGAAGAATGCCAGCTGGGCCGCATTCATGTAGTCGCCCTCGCTCATCGCGCGAATCTCGTCTTCCGTCAGGAGGCGTTCGTCGGACTGGGCGGTATTCGGTTTCGTTGTTTTAGTCATGATGCCTTCGATACGACAGAGGTTTGCATTTTATCAGCTTGCCCATCAGTAACACCGCACGAAAGGGTGCATGCCGGGCAGGCTGCCTTGATGACGACGGTACGCCATCCTATCTCCGTCCGCGCCGCATGGGCGGCAAGGGCGGTTCACCACTGGCTGTTTGAAGCGCGTCGTGGCGGTCCGTGCGGCCCGGCCTGGCAGACTGTCGACGCATGGCGCCGGACATGCCTGCATGGCCAGTCAAACTGATGCAGTTTATACCAAACACTGTTCCAGTCCGCGGATAAATACGTCTTTTGGTAAATTTTTACCAATAAAGACCATCTTGGTGGCAGGCGTTTCATTCTCCGCCCATTTCGGCCCCACGTCGCTGCCCATGATCTGGTGCACGCCCTGGAACACGACCTTGCGATCGACCCCATCCATCCGCAATACACCCTTGTAGCGCAGCATTTGCGGGCCGAAGACCTGGACCAGGCTGCCGAGGAATTGTTCCAGGCGTTCCGGGTCGAATGCGCGCTCGCTCTTGAACACGAACGCGGCGATGTCGTCGCTGTGGTGGCTGTGATGATGATCGTGGCTGCACGACGCATCGTGCACGTGGTCATGGCCGTGGCCACAATCGGCACCATGCTCATGGTCGTGATCATGATCGTGCCCGTCTTCGCCGTCGACGCGCAGGAAATCGGGATCGATGTCCAGCTTGTCGTTCAGGTTGAAGCCGCGCAGGTCGAGCACATCGGCGATCGGGGCGCGGCCGAAGTCGCTGGTGGCGATCGGTGCGCGCGGATTGATGCGCTGCAGGCGCGCCTTGAGCGCATCGACGGCAGCGGCATCGACCAGGTCGGTCTTGGACAGCAGGATCTTGTCGGCAAAACCCACCTGGCGCTGGGCTTCTTCGTGCGCGGTCAATTGTTCCATTGCGTGGCGGGCATCGACCACCGTCACGACGGCGTCGAGCAGGTAGTGGGCGCCAACTTCTTCATCGACGAAGAAGGTCTGGGCCACCGGGCCCGGATTGGCCAGCCCCGTCGTTTCGATGACGACGCGATCGAAACTGATCTCGCCAGCGGCGCGTTTCTTCGCCAGGCTGTTGAGTGCCTCGATCAGGTCGCCACGTACGGTGCAGCAGATGCAGCCGTTGTTCATTTCGATGATCTGCTCGCCCGAGTCCTGCACCAGGATTTCGTTATCGATGTTTTCTTCACCGAATTCGTTCTCGATGACGGCGATGCGCATGCCGTGGTCTTCCTGCAGGATGCGGTTGAGCAGGGTGGTCTTGCCCGCGCCGAGAAAGCCGGTGAGGATGGTGCTGGGGATCAGGTCCATTGGTTTGCTACTCATGGTTGACATCAGGGTTGGACGAAAGAACCGGGGGATTATGCCGCAATTCTTGCAACCTCACCATCTGACGTGTCGCGTGCAGATCGTGTGCAAACCATGGAGGAACTTCTGGCCGGATTGGCAGGGTGTCTACTTCTTGCCCGCCGCGTTGTCCGCGCGTGCGGTGTCGGCAGCGGCAATGACCTGGGCAATCGCGGCGACCACGAGCTGCGGTTGTTCCTGGTGGATGTTGTGGCCGCTATCGGGCGTCACCACGTGGCTGCCGCGCCTGAAGCCGCGAAAGAAGCGTGCATGCAGGTCGCGCCAGACGTCGACGGCGGCCGGGGTTTCCAGAAAGAGCTGGGGCTGCTCGCGGCGCTGTACGGACGTAAGCACCACGACCGGCACATCCGGCAAGGGCCCGGCCAGGGGCAGCGTGCCGCTGTCGAGAATGGCCTGCACCTGGGCCAGTTCGGGCTGGAACTTGGGCGGCATGTATCGCACCAGCAGGCGGGCGTCGTTGTCGACCGCGGCGGCGTCAAGCTTGCGCAGTTCGGTGTTCTGGTGCTCGTCGCTGGGGTCGACAAACACCATGCCGGCGATCTCGGCCGGATGGCGCGCGGCGTAGCTGCGTATCAGGAAGCCGCCGTAAGAATGGCCGACCAGCACGAAGGGCGGGCGCAACCCTGCCGCGGCGATCACTTGTTCCAGTTCATCGGTACGGCTGGCCACGGTCGGCGTCCCGGGGCGCGCTTCCGAGCGGCCCTGGCCGGCGCGCGAGTACGTGATCACCTTGTTCGACCGGGCCACCTCCGGCGCCACGTCGCGCCACACATTCAGGTCGCGCCCGAAGCCGGATTCGAAGATGACGGTATAGGGCCCGGTGCCCAGGCTGACCAGCTGCACCCGGTAAGTGCCGACGTCCAGCAGTTCCGGTGCGTCCTTTGGCATGGCAGCAGGCGTCTGGGCGCCGGCAAATGTGCTCAGTGCCAGCAGGACGGCGCCGACGGTGCGGGACAGGTAGACCATGGTGACTCCATCAAATGCGTTGTCATCCTGTCTGCATGCGGCGACAATTGGATGTGAAGCAATATTCTAAGAAACGCGGCAAGACACCGGTACTGTCAAATATGTCAGTCGGGCAGCGGGGTGATGGGGGAAGCGGTGGCAAACGAATCAATGGCGCAATGGCGTGCCCGTCATCTGGACGCAATGGGCCGGGCCGTGGATGCGGATGGCCTGTTTGCGGTCGTCGCCGGTGCCGCGCGCGAACTGGGTTTCGACTATTGCGCCTACGGCATGCGCAAGCCGATGCCGCTGTCGAAACCGTCGACCGTGATGCTGAACAATTACCCGGATGCGTGGCGGGCGCGCTATGCCGACCAGGGTTATCTGGGGCAGGATCCCACGGTCCGGCATGGGGCTGGATCGCTGTTGCCGCTGCTGTGGAGCGAGCCGGTATTCGCGCAGGCGCGCCCGCTGTGGGAAGACGCGCGTGGCCATGGTTTGCAGGTGGGCTGGGCGCAGGCATCGCGTACGCCGGACGGTTGCGTCGGCATGCTGACGCTGGCGCGCTCGCACGATGCGCTGTCCGAGACCGAGCTGGACCAGAGCGAAGCCAATATGTCGTGGCTGGCGCATGCGGCGCACCAGGGATTGGCCCGGCTGCAGCGGCCAACTCCCGGTACGCAGGTGCTGGCGCTCAGCGCGCGGGAAGCCGAAGTCTTGCGCTGGATGGCCGACGGCAAGACCTCGAGCGAGGCTGGCACCATCCTCAGCCTGTCGGAGCGGACCGTCAATTTTCACGTTGCCAATGCCCTGCTCAAGCTGGGTGCGGCCAACAAGACCGCCGCCGTGGTCAAGGCCGCGTTGTTCGGTCTGCTTTAAGAGGCCGGTTCAAGACGCCGGCTCAGGACTCCGGCTTGGCTTTCGCCCGCGGGTGCGCCGCGTCATACACTTTGGACAGGTGCTGAAAGTCCAGCGCCGTATAGATTTGCGTGGACGTGATGCTGGCGTGGCCCAGCAATTCCTGCACCGCGCGCAGGTCGCCCGACGATTGCAGCAGGTGCGATGCGAACGAATGGCGCAGCACGTGCGGGTGCACGTGTACCGGCGTGCCGGCGCGCAGCGCGTGCTGCTTCAGGCGGGTTTGCACGACGCGCGGCGTGATGCGGGTGTCGCGCGCCGACAAAAACAACGCGGCGCCCCCGTCGCGCGCGGCAGGGCGCACCGCGAGCCAGCGCGCCAGCGCCTCGCGCGCCGGGCCGCCGACCGGCACCCGGCGCATCTTGTTGCCTTTGCCGGTCACCACCACTTCGCCCGCCTGCAGGTCGAGCCAGCCAAGCGAGCCCGGCTGGCCGCCGCGCGCATCCTGCCAGGCCACGTCCAGGCCCGCCAGTTCCGACACGCGCAGCCCGCTCGAATAGAGCAGTTCGAACATCGCGTGATTGCACAGCTCGAACGGCTCGAGATGGCCGCGCTGGTTTGCTTCCATCAATTGCACGGCATCGTCGACGGCGAGCGCTTTCGGCAGGCTCTGCGCGCGCTTCGGGGCGCGCACGCCGTCGACCGGATTGGCGGCAAGGGTCATCTGGTGCGACAGCCATTCATAAAAGCCGCGCCAGCCCGAGAGCTTGCGCGCAATGGTGCGCGCGGACTGGCCACCGGCATGCAGCTTGCCGGCAAAGCGGCGGATGTCGGCGTGCACCAGCCGGGCCCAGTCGCTGTGGCCGGCCAGCTCGGCGAGTTCGGCCAGGTCACGCCGGTAGGCGGCAATCGTGTGCGGCGACAACTGGCGCTGAGTCGCCAGTTCGCCGAGGTAGCGCGCGGCCCAATCGGATGACGGATCGCGCGCGTCCATGCCGGTCAAGCGCGCAGCGGCGCCAGCGCGGTGGTGGCGGTGGCGGCGATGTGGACCAGGAAATCGGTCGCCATCGCGGTGGTGAAGCGCGCCGGATCGGGCGAACCCAGCACCAACAGGCCAAAGCTCTGGCCCGGCGGACCAAGCGGCAGCATCACCGTCGAGCGGATCGATTCGGCGTCGTCCAGCCAGCGCACCGCTTCGAAATCATTGTTCGGGCCGCAGTACGGCGCGCGCAGGCTGTTGGCAAAGATGCGTGCGTCGTCCGAGACATTGCTGGCGAACCAGGCGTCGGCATGTGCCGGCGCCACATGCCACAGGCGCAAGGTCACTTGCGGCACGGTGAAATGGGTGCGCAAGCCGTCGGTCAGGTCGCGCGCCATCGCGGCGCCCCCTTTCGAGACCAGCAGAGACTGGGTCCAGGCATGGAAGCGGTTGGCGATGCCGGCGTTTTCTTCGGCGCGACGCGACAGGTCGGACAGGCGCAGTTCGAGCGCGCGGTACTTGTCGCGCATCACTTCCATCTGGCGTTCCTGAAGCGACACAGTGCGGCCAGTCAGCGGACTCGACAGTTTCACCTCACCCAGCAGGCCGGCTTGCTCCTGGAAGAACTCCGGGTGATCGGTCAGGTATTGCGCGACGGTGCTGGCGTCCAGTGGTGCAGTGCTCATGGGGAAATAGGGTGTTGGGATGGATCGGGTCATTTTAACCGACGCAGGGCGTTGCACCGGAGAACAAAAAAGACGCCCGCAGGCGTCTTTGCATGAACGCGGGCGCGGTCAGAAGCGGTGACGGATACCCAGCTGCAAGGCGCGGCCATCGGCGCCCGGGGCCTCGGTAAAGCCACCCGGATTGCCCGAGGTGCCCGGCGAATACTGGGCTTCGTTGTCGTTCTTGATGAACGCCAACGCCGTGTACAGGTCGGTACGCTTGGACAGGTAGTAGTTGTAGCCCAGCGCGTACAGATTGGCATCGCTATTGGACGCGGTGCGGTCGTTCTGGTGCGCGTACGACGCGACGATGCGGCCGTTGCCAACCTTGTAGTGGGCGCCGATCTGGTAGCTGTTGGCGTCCTGCTTGGTGTTGGCCGAAATCGCGTTGGCGAAAATGCCGCGCAGTTGCTGCTGCGTGACCGCAGGAATGCCTTGCGCGGTCAGCGCCGGGCCCACGGCCGTGTCCCAGCCATTCAGGTAGTCCGGAATCAGCGCCGAATTCTCGTTGCGCTGGCTATGGAAGCCGGCAAAGAATTTCCAGCTCTCGCCCAGCGCGTAAGAGCCGCCGACGGTCAGCGTGCGCAGGCTAGGCCGATTCTGCTGGTCGTAGCCGTGGTTGTAACCGACGCCGACATCGAAACCGTTGGCTTTGTACGTCACTGCGCCGGCGCGGAACTTGTTGTAGCGGCCGAGGTAACCGGAATTGCGCGCGCCGTACATCACCGAGCCGCCCAGGCCATTCGGCAACGCGATGCGGTACTGGATGGCTTCCTGCGAGCGGATGTCCGCGCCCAGTGCGGTAAAGCCGGCGGTGCCGCCGGTGACGTGGCCCCAGGTGCCGGCGGTGCCCGATTCAAACGCATCGGCCATATTGAACACTTCGTAGCCCGGCGTGTACATGCGGCCCAGCAGCACGGCGCCGATCGGGGTGATCAGGCCGACCATCGAGGTGCGGTCGAACAGCGCTTTTTCCTGGTTGACGGCAGGGCCGCCCGGCGGCTGGATGGCCGCTTGCAGGCGGTCGCGAATGGCGACCGGGATGCGCTCCATGCCGCGCAGCAGGTAGCGGCCAGGATTGTCGTTCATCAGCGTCGGCTGCTGCGAACCGGTGTCGAGTTCCACCCGTGCTTCAAGATTGAAAATCGCCTTATAGCCATTGCCCAGGTCTTCGGAGCCGCGCAGGCCAAGGCGTGAGCCGTCGGCGCCGCCACTGTAGATCTTGGTCGGGCCACCTTTTTGCCACATCACGCCGGCGTCGGCGATGCCGTAGATCTGGACGTTGGTCTGGGCCAGGGCGGTGCTTGCGAAGGTCGCGCCGAGCAGGGCGGCGATAAGGCATTTTTTCATGGTGTCTCCCTATTATTTTCTTGTCGCGTGGCATGGGCCCGCCACGCAAATATGCCATTGCCTTGCTGCACTGTACAGAACGCTCATTCGGAAAAGGTCTGGTGGTGCGTTGTCGTTGTGAAAAGGCTACAGAGCGTCGCATACGACAAGGGCGGACACCGTTGCCGATGCCCGCCCTGCTGGAAGTCGCGGCGCGCGCCGCAGTCGTTGCCGTGTCAGAACGTGTGATGGATGCCGATGTCGTACTGGTTGATCGTGCCCGGGGCGGTCGGGACGCCCTTTTTGCGCGATACGTCGAAATACAGGTAGGTGCGTTTGGACAGGCTGTATTCGTAGCCCAGCGACAGTTGCTTGACCTTTTCGAGGCCATCGGTGTCCTTCTGACCATAGCCAGCGAGGAATTTACCGGGACCGACCGTGTAATTCGCGCCCACGACCCACGAACTGGTATCGGTATTGAACAGGCGCGTGTTGTCCTCGTCGAGTCGGGTGAACGTGCCCATCAACTTGAATTCGGGCGTTGGATTGACCGAGGCGCCGATCGACCATACCTTCGATTCGACGGCGTTGCGCTCGTAGGCGGCCATCAGCGCGGCCGGGCCGTTGTTGTAGGTGCCGGAGATGGAGAACGGATTGGTCGAGGCTTCAGTGCCGGCCGCGTACTGCGGCGCCGCTGCACTGCCACGGCCGATGATGGCGACAGCGCCATTGTTTTCTTTGGTGGCGATGGCCGTATTGAGCTGGAAACCGTTCACGACCGGCGAGTTGTACCAGACCGCGTTCGACCAGCGGTTGGCGGAGGAGCCGACCGGGTCGAGGGGCTGCGAGCTGTAGCCGGCCACGCTCAGGTCGGTGTAGAAGCCGCCTGCGGTCTCGATCGCATGGAATGGCTCGAAGGCGCCGATGGTTTCGTGAAACGGGGTCAGGCCGCGGCCGATGCGCAGCATGCCGAAGTCGCCCTGCAGGCCGACGCGACTCTGGCCCTGGAACAGCCGGCGCCCATTGCCATCGGGCCCGATCTCGGTGCTGCCGGTATCCGGCTCATAGCGCGTTTCAAGTTGGAACAGGGCCTTGAGGCCATTGCCCAGGTCTTCGGTGCCCTTGAAGCCGAGGGTATTGGCCGAGCGCTTGCCGATGCTGACGTTCTGGCTGCTGCGTTTGACGATGCCGGCATCGAGGTTGCCGTAGACCTGTACTGACGTCTGCGCATGGGCCGCACCGGCGCATGCGCCAAGCAGTGCGACGGCCAGGAGAGAGGTCTTCATCGGGGTAATCCTGTCAATAAAGTAAACACGTACATCTGGAGCGTTGAGACCCTGGCTGAACGCGTGATACGTGCACCTCAATCTTTCAAACGTCAAGACTAGCTAATCCGTCAATTATCGGGTCGCTGCCGCGCTCCTTGCCAATAAATCGAACCGTGCTGTTGTATTTTTGAAACGAGTGCCATAAAACGGCGCAATACGATGCCTGTCGACGGGGCACTCCGGCGTTGCCGAAGGCGGCATGACGACTTGACTTGCGATTATCCGCAATAGTTTCATCGGTTTCCGGCTGTTTTGCGACCTCTCAATCGGCTCGGGAATCCAACCGAATCGCCATTTGCCACGGCGTAGACTCTGGCCTCGTTCTCACAGCAGCGCCGCGTGACGCCGAACGCTTGTATATTTGCAACTTCCACGTTGCCGCTGTGTGTCGCAGGCACACTTTCCACGTCTTTTACGTAATCCAACGATGGCTAACCGCGAAGAACTGGCGATCATCCGCAATGCCCGTGCCGGTCAGGCGGCAGCCCAGCTTGCGCTGGGCAAGCTGTACCTGTTCGGCAGCAGCGGCCTGCCGCAAAGTCTTCCCACCGCGCTGCACTGGCTGGAGCGCGCGGCGCGGCAAGATTGTCCGCCGGCCTGGCAATTGATCGGCAACCATATTCCGCTTGAATTGGCGCAGCGCGATGCCGCTGGCGTGTCGCAGTGGTACGAACGCGCTTATGACGACGGCAGCGTGCATGCCGGCCTTGTGTTTGCACAACTGGTACTCGATCCGCTGGCGCCAGTGGCGCAGCAGTCACCGAAAGCCGTGCGCGCGCTGGAAGACGCGGCGCGGGCCGGTTTTTCGCACGCCCAGATGTTGCTGACCCAGCAGCACAAGCAGGTCGCCAGGGCGGTGGCGGCGCCAGCCACGGCGGCGCGTACGCCGGCGATCCAGGGCGTTTTGCAAGGCGGCCGGCCGGCGTCGAGACCCGCCTCCAGGGTCCAGCACACGAGTCTCGACGCCCTGTGGTTCGCGCGGCGCTGGGCCGACTATCTGCGCCTGGGGTTGCCGCAGGCGCGGGCACTGGTGGATGAATTCAGCGAGTGCGCCGAGCCCGGCGAACTGCGCCGGTTCGCGCCGGACGAAATCGCGCTGCTGTCGCGTTGTGCGCGCCTGTTGGATCCGGCGCTCATTGGGCTCAATGGGCTCAATGGGCTCGATGGCGTCGATGGCGTCGATAGTGCAGCGCCAGACCGCGCTGCGCCAGGGCCCTGCGATCCCGGCGAGCTGGCCGTCTTCTGGGAACTGGCCGCCGCCGAACACGATCCTTACGCGCAACTGGCGCTGGGTCTGCGCTCTGCGCGCATGCGGGTGGATGGCCAGCGCTTTGACAGTGGTGATGGGCATGCCGCGCACGTTGCCAATTTCAAGCGCGCGATCCGTTGGCTGATGCTGGCGGGCGAGCAGGGGCTGGCCGAGGCCTGGTACGCGCTGTCGCGCATCTATATCAAGCCAGAATTCTCACAACGCAATGTGGCTGATGCCCAGTGCTACCTCGAGCGTGCAGCCGGGATGGGTTATCGCGCTGCCCAGGTCGAATGCGGCCACAACGCCTGGCGCGCGCGCCGCGAGAACGAAAACAACGATGTGCGGGCCGTGTACTGGCTGCAGAAGGCGGCAGAGCAAGGTGCGCCAGACGCGCCCGGCCTGCTGCACAAGATCGCGCCGCGCCTCCACACCACGCCGTACACGGAGACGGGCGCCTTGCTGGCGCTGCACGCCGGGGCGCTGGCGGCGCACCCGCTGCTGGCGGCGCGCCTCGAACTGGCGCAGGTATTCAACCTGTCGCGTCCCGAAGCCCTGCTGCTCGATGTGGTCGCCGCCGACCAGGGCCATTGCCTGGTCATCGATATCCGCGCCAGTTACGGGCGCAGCAAACGGCGGCTGGTCATGGTGGCGTCGGGGCCCGAGCGCCAGGCGCTCGACCGCATCGTGCGTCTGTTTGACGCGGTCGACTGCGGCCCTGCCGGACCCGAAGGCAACTACCGCCAGCGCCTGTATCGGCTGCGCACGCTGCTCAATATTGTGCAGCCTGACAGCGACAATGGGGCCGGGGCCAAGGTGGAATTGGTGGACTGATGCGCATGCCGGTAGCGTGAGCGGGTTTCCCGCTCACGCGTTCAACATAAATCGATTTTGTGGCGCATCGGGAATCGTTGAACGCGTGGACGGGAAACCCGCCTTGCTGGCCGCATCCACGCTGCGGCCGGGCGGCATCAGGCTCAGATCTCGACTTCGCCGTCGAACACGGACACGGCCGGGCCGCTCAGATACACCGGCTGGTCCGGGCCGGCCCAGGCGATGCTGAGCTCGCCGCCACGGGCCGAGACGCGCACCGGCGAGTCGAGCAGGCCGCGCCGGATGCCGGCCACGACCGCGGCGCAGGCGCCGGTGCCGCAGGCCAGCGTCTCGCCGGCACCACGCTCGAACACGCGCAGGCGGATATGGTGCCGGTCCACCACTTGCAGGTAGCCGGCATTGACGCGCTTGGGAAAGCGCACATGGCGCTCGATCAGCGGGCCCGTCTCTTCCACCGGCGCGGCATCGACGTCGTCAACCACCTGCACCGCATGTGGATTGCCCATCGACACAACCGACACGAAAACAGTCTCATCGCCGACCGGCAGCGGCCACAGGGTATCGTCGCCCTGGGCCATGCCTGCCAGGCCGGTCTCGTCGAACGGCACGTCGGCCGGGACAAGGCGCGGGGCGCCCATGTCCACCGTGACGCGGCCATCGTCTTCCAGGCGCGGGCTGATGATGCCCGACATGGTCTGGACGCGGATGCTGCGCGCCTGGGTCAGTCCCTTGTCGACGACGAAGCGCACGAAGGCGCGCGAGCCGTTGCCGCACTGCTCGACTTCGCCGCCGTCGTTATTGAAGATGCGATAGCGAAAGTCCACGTCAGCGTCCGTCGGGCGTTCCACGACCAGGATCTGGTCAGCGCCGATGCCGAAGCGGCGGTCGGCCAGGCGGCGCCATTGATCGATGCTCAGGTCGACTTGCTGGTTGATCGCGTCGACGACAATGAAGTCGTTGCCGGCGCCGTGCATCTTGGTGAATTTCAGTTTCATGGCTTCAATCGTACAGCGAAGGTTCACCCGGCGGTCGGGTTTTAAAGCGTTTGTGGGTCCAGAAATATTGTTCCGGCGCCTCGCGCACGCGCTCTTCAATGAAAGCGTTCATGCGGCGGGTCGCTTCGACCATATCGTCGCCCGGGTAGTTGTCCCAGGCCGGATAAAAGCGCACGCGCCAGCCCTGGTAGTTTGGCAGGTAGGTGGCAATCACGGGAATGACCTTGGCACCGGTCGTGCCGGCAATGCGGCCCAGCGCGGTGAGGGTCGCGGCCGGCACGCCGAAGAACGGCACGAACTCGGCATCCTTCTCGCCGAAATCCATGTCTGGCAGCATGAAGTAGGGAAGGCCGTCGCGCAGTGCGCGCAGGATCGGTTTGATGCCTTCCTTGCGCGTGACCAGGCGTACCGGGCCGTAGCGTTCGCGGCCATGGCGCAGCAGGCGGTCGAAGTCTTCGTTTTTTTGCGGCACGTACATGCTGCACACGGGAATCACACGTGCGCCGATGCCGGCCACGTCCAGGCAAACGAAGTGCGGACACAGCAGGATCGTCGGGCCGTCCTGCATGGCGGCCAGCGGCACCGACGGTTCGATCTGGATCAGGCTGCGCACGCGTTCTTCCGGCGCCCACCACAGGATCGAACGCTCGAAGATGCTGCGGGCGTAAGCGCGGAAATGCTGCTTGGCGATCGTGCGGCGCGCCCGCTCATCGAGCTCGGGCAGGCACAGGCGCAGATTGGTCAGCGCGATCTTGCGGCGCTTGCCAAGAATAAAAAACATCAGGCTGCCGATCGCTTCGCCGAAGCGGCCCAGAATGGGCAACGGCAAGAAATGCAGCAACCACATAAATCCCAGCAAGATCTTCATGGCGCGACCTCGCTGTCCGGCCCCGCCACGCCGTCCGGCTGCTTGTAGCGGTTATAGCTCCAGAAATACTGGGCCGGCGCACGGGCGATCAATTGCTCCATCGCGCGATTGATCGCCGCTGCCTGCTCGGCGCCGGTGCCGGACAGGTCGCCGTCGAATTCGACGAAGCGCACGATGTAGCCGGCGCCATGGGGGCGGCGCTCGGCATACACCAGCAGGATGTCGGCCTTGCCGAGCTGGGCCAGCTTGGCCGGCAGCGTCATCGTGTAGGCGCTGCGGCCGAAAAACGGCGCCCAGACACCTTCGCCTTCTTGTGGCACCTGGTCTGGCAGCAAGCCGATCGGCTGGCCGCCCTTGAGGGTCTTGGCCAGGATGCGCACACCCGACAGATTGGCCGGCGCCAGGTGCAGGTTGTGGCGCGCACGGGCGCCCTCGACCAGTGGCTTCAATGCACTTTTGCGCGGCGGGCGATACATGACCGTCAACGCCGTGCGCAGCGCGATTTGCTGGGCCGTCATTTCAAAGCAGCCCAGGTGTGGCGTAAGAAAGACAATCCCGCGACCGGCGTCGAGCCGCGTCTGGACCAGGTCCCAATTCTCCACCGTGGCATGCCTGGCAACCCGCTGCGGGTTGGCGCACCAGACGAACGCGAGCTCGATGGCGGCCTTGCCGGCCTCGGCGACGGCCGCGCGCCAGTGGGCGTCATAGCCCGCTTGAGCCAGGTTGGCGCGCAGGCGCTTGCGGTACGATGGCGACAGGCCATAGACCAGCCAACCCATCGCCGCGCCCAGGGCGTGCAGGAGTGGCAAAGGAAATACCGATAGTGTTCGGAAAAGTACAACTAGCATGTCGTTTGTTGGGGTGCGGACGCCACGCGCGTTTCCACACCAAAATTCCAAGGAAGCGTAAAATACCACTTTATGCAGGATCCGCCGAGTTAACAGACAACTTGCGAAGCGGAATATAAATGTCGCTAAAGCGTCGCAGGCTCAGTTTGCTGCGGCAGAATTATGACCCGTAACAGGAGCCTCCATGTCGAACGACTACCTCTTTACCTCTGAATCCGTTTCCGAAGGCCACCCAGACAAGGTGGCTGACCAGATTTCCGACGCCATTCTCGATGCGATCCTGACCGAGGATCCAACTGCCCGCGTCGCTGCAGAAACGCTGTGCAATACCGGCCTCGTCGTTCTCGCCGGTGAAATCACCACCCACGCCAACGTCGACTATATCAAGGTCGCCCGCGACACCATCAAGCGCATCGGCTACGACAACACCGACTTCGGTATTGACTACAAGGGTTGCGCTGTCATGGTCTGCTATGACAAGCAGTCGCCGGACATCGCCCAGGGCGTTGACGAAGGCAAGGGCATCGACCTCGACCAGGGCGCCGGTGACCAGGGCCTGATGTTCGGCTACGCCTGCGATGAAACGCCAGAGCTGATGCCAGCTGCCATCTATTACGCGCACCGCCTCGTCGAGCGCCAGTCGCAGCTGCGCAAGGATGGCCGCCTGCCATGGCTGCGCCCGGACGCCAAGTCGCAAGTCACGCTGCGCTACGTCAACGGCCGCCCGGTGGCCGTCGACACCGTCGTGCTGTCGACCCAGCATCATCCTGACGTGACGCACGCGCAGATCGAAGAAGCCGTCATCGAAGAAATCATCAAGACCACGCTGCCGCGCGAGTGGCTCAAGGACACCCGTTTCCTGGTCAACCCGACCGGCCGCTTCGTCATCGGCGGTCCGCAGGGCGATTGCGGCTTGACTGGCCGCAAGATCATCGTCGACACCTACGGCGGCGCAGCACCGCACGGCGGCGGCGCATTCTCGGGCAAGGATCCTACCAAGGTCGACCGTTCGGCTGCGTACGCCGCCCGCTACGTGGCCAAGAACATCGTTGCCGCCGGCCTGGCGCGTCAGTGCCAGGTGCAGGTCAGCTACGCGATTGGCGTGGCGCGTCCGATCAATATCACCGTGTACACCGAAGGCACCGGCGTGATCCCGGACGACAAGATCGCAGCGCTCGTCAACGAGCACTTCGACCTGCGCCCGAAAGGCATCGTCCAGATGCTCGACCTGCTGCGTCCGATCTACACCAAGACCGCCGCTTACGGCCACTTCGGCCGCGAAGAGCCGGAATTCACGTGGGAACGCACCGACAAGGCAGCCGAACTGCGTGCAGCGGCCGGCATCGCCTAATTTCCTGGCTTCCTGACGCGCGCACCGCGACCGCACCGCGAACCCCAAAAATTGCCCTGCAGTTTTTGGGGTTTTTTCTTGCCCATTGCCATACAAGGACGCCATGCAGGTACTACCCATCTACCAAGTCGATGCCTTCACAGACCGGCTGTTTGGCGGCAATCCGGCTGCCGTCGTCGTGCTGGACGCGTTTCCCGACACGGCGCTGATGCACGCGATCGCTGCCGAAAACAACCTGTCCGAGACGGCGTTTCTGGTACCGCATGACGGGCAGTACCGGCTACGCTGGTTCACCCCGCTGGTTGAGATGCCGCTGTGTGGCCATGCGACGCTGGCGAGCGCGGCGGTTGTGATGGAACGGCTCGAGCCGGGGCGCACCGAGGTCGTGTTCGACACCGCAAGCGGCCCGTTGCCGGTGCGGCGTTCAGCAACCGGCTATGTGCTGAATTTCCCTGCCCGCCAGGCAGCGCCGGTGGCGCCGCCGCCCGGTCTGGCAGCGGCCCTGGGTTGCCATCCGCACGTACTGCTCGACGTCCTCGACGATGGTTTCGTTTATACGGCCGTGCTGGCAGACGCACGCGGCGTGCGCGAACTGGCGCCGGACTTCGGTGCCATCGCGCGCCTGGCCCGCACTGGCCTGGCCGTGACCGCGCGAGGCGACGGCGACTACGATTGCGTCAGCCGCTACTTTGCCCCGGCCAAGGGCGTCCCGGAAGACCCCGTCACGGGCAGCGCCCATTGCGCGCTTGCGCCATACTGGGGCGAACGGCTGGGCAAGACGACACTGCGCGCCTTCCAGGCATCGCGCCGCGGCGGCGAACTGGCGTGCCGGCTGGTCGACGGCCGGGTCGAGCTCGAAGGTGGATGCGTGCTGTATCTCGAAGGCCGCATCACCGTCTGAATTACCCGCTTTCATTTCACAGGAGACCCTATGCTCAACATTCTCGGAAAAGCTGCCTCGCTCAACGTGCGCAAGGTCTTGTGGACCTGCAGCGAACTGGACATCCCGTTCAAGCGCGACGACTGGGGCGCAGGCTTTCAGTCGCCCCAGCAGGAAGCCTTCCTTGCGCTCAACCCGAACGCGACGGTGCCGGTCATTGTGGATGGCGACTTCGTGCTGTGGGAATCGAACGCGATTTGCCGCTATCTGTGCGCCAACAGCGCCGAACAGCACTTGCTGCCACCCACGCCGCGCGCCCGCGCGCTGGTCGAGCAATGGATGGACTGGCAAGCCACCGAACTGAACAATGCCTGGCGCTATGCGTTCATGGGGCTGGTGCGGGGCAGCCCGGCGCACCGCGATCCGGACCAGATCGCGGCGAGTATCGCCAGCTGGCACCGGCATATCGGCATCCTCGAACGCCAGCTGGCCACCACCGGCGCCTACGTCACGGGCGCACAATTCTCGCTGGCGGACGTCGTGATCGGTCTGTCGGTCAACCGCTGGCTGCTCACGCCGATGGAGCGGCCGGACTATCCGGCCGTGCTCGCTTACATGGAACGCCTGAATGAACGTTCGGGATTCCGGACGTTCGGCGCTAACGGCGAGCCGTGAGCCGGTACACGTGCCGCAACAGCCATTCCTGCTCCGGCAAGCGGCTCGAGCGGCTGATGGTCAAGGTGTCACCGCGCCGCAGCACGACCAGGCGCAGCTCGACCGCCTGACCATTTTCGACGCCGCTGCCGAGCGCGACCAGGATCAGATCACCGTTCTCGTTCCCACGGTAAAGACTGACTTGCAACGGTTCGCTGGCCTTTCCTGGATTCAGGGCCACCCCATCGAACGACCATTGCTCGCTTGACTGCACCGTCTTGCCCGGGCCGTCGTCGTAGGTGAAGGCGAAGCGCAACCCATCATCGATGCTCACCGTCGTTGGCAGCGTAACCGCCTTGTCCGAACTGTAATCGCGGTAGTGCAGGGCGCCGCGCCACTGGCCGGCCAGTGCCTGGCTCAGCCGCTCGGACGGCGCGGCGTGCGTGATGTCGCTGACCTCGGGCACGGTAGCAGCCTGGGCCCACGATGGGGGTGGTTCGGCTGCGACGGACACGTTGAATAGCAAACTGAACAACAAAGCGAGTGCACAAAAAAGCGGCATATTGACTCCGGAATACGGCGCAGGACCATCCCGCGCTTCTATCCGTATTCAAGCCTGCCGCGCTAACGATGTCGCCTCAGAAGCCGGGATTTCAAGGCTTTTCGTGATGTGAGTCGCGCGCCAGACGCTTGGGCTCACGCCCGTCTGCTCCCGAAAGACGCGGTTGAAGCTGGCTTTCGACGAAAAGCCGCAGTCCAGACCCAGTTTCAGTAATTCGACAGCCGGGTCGTCGCGCATGCCCGCTTGCACGGCATCGACCCGCATTGCGTTGATTGCACCATTAAAATTGCGCCCCAATCCCTGGTTGAACGCGCGCGAGACATAACTTTCGTTAGTGCCTAAGCGTTGGGCCACATCGGTCAGGCTCAGTCCGGGCTGGCGCCACCAGCCTTCTGCGCGAATCCGCGCATGCCACGCGTCGGCTGTCGCTTGCCAGTCGCGCCCGGCGGGCGCTGGCGGTGCCACCCGTCGCATCTGTGGAAAGTCCCGTCCCGCATGGCGCCAGCCTTCCAGCCCGAGCCACAGGATGATGGCCGAGAACGCCAGGTATTGCGGGAATCGGTCGTAATATGTCAACGGCGTCACGAGCGCGCTGTACAGGTCGAACCCGACCGACACGATTAGCCACAGGAAAATCGCGAGCAGGACGCTGGCCACCCATGGCTGGCGCTGCATATCGCGATCGCTGGTGTGGTCACGCAGCCAACCGAGATAGCGCCGCCGCAAGCGCGCCGCCAGCCACAGATACACCCCCAGCGACAGGGCGCCGGCCGCATCCTGCAGCGGCGAGATCCACGGGCCGTGCACCCGGGCTTCCCACAGGTGCTTCTGCTCGAGGGGCAGGGCGAATGCCCACAGCATGTAGAGCAGGTCGAGCGCGGCCGGGGCCAGGTGCCAGCCCCAGCGCGGCGGCAGGCCCGGGGTGGCCAGGCGCAGCAGATACAGGTAGAGCAGGGGCCCGATCGCCAGGCGCAGGTCGAACGGCGCGAACGAGAGCCACGGCCAGGCGTCGTAGGCACCGGCAAAGCCCAGCACATACGGCATCAGGCGCAGTACGGCGACGATGAGCAGCGTTGCCAGCAGGCGCTGGGCACTACGGTTGCCGCGCGCGCACCACAGCAGCAGCGCGACGAGCGCGCCAAAGGCGGCGGCCAGGCCAAGCGTGGTGCTCCAGGGGCCAAATCGCAGCACGCCGCATCCCTCCGTCGTTGTCATGTCGCGCCAGTGTACCGCTACCGTCAGGGCCAGCGTATCCATGGCGGATCAAGCGTGCTAAACTACTTCGTTCCGAGGAGCGTTGCGACTGAAAGACACCTTTCAGCCAGGCTCGGATATCAGCAACTGCGCTCACGTTACTTTTTTCTAATCATTGAAAGGAGGGCGTGATGAACGCCGTACTCAAAGAAACTGCCGACTATCTGGTCGCCGACATTTCCCTGGCCGCCTGGGGCGAGAAAGAAATCCGCATCGCTGAAACCGAGATGCCGGGTCTCATGGCAATCCAGGAAGAATACGCTGCCACGCAACCGCTCAAGGGCGCGCGCATTGCCGGTTCGCTGCACATGACCATCCAGACCGCCGTGCTGATCCGCACGCTGGAAGCACTGGGCGCCACCGTGCGCTGGGCATCGTGCAACATCTACTCGACGCAAGACCACGCTGCCGCGGCCATCGCCTCGGTCGGCACGCCGGTGTTCGCCGTCAAGGGCGAAACGCTGGACGAATACTGGGAATACACCCACCGCATCTTCGAATGGCCAGGCGACAACCACGCCAACATGATCCTGGATGATGGCGGCGATGCAACCCTGCTGCTGCACCTGGGCGTGCGCGCCGAAACCGACATCTCGGTGCTTGACAACCCGGGTTCGGAAGAAGAAATCTGCCTGTTCAACGCGATCAAGGGCCGTCTGGCACGTGATCCGAAGTGGTACTCGAAGCGTCTGCCGGAAATCAAGGGCGTGACCGAAGAAACCACGACCGGCGTGCACCGCCTGTACCAGATGCACCAGGAGGGCAAGCTGGCCTTCCCGGCCATCAACGTCAATGACTCGGTCACCAAGTCGAAGTTCGACAACCTGTACGGTTGCCGCGAATCGCTGGTCGACGGCATCAAGCGCGCGACCGACGTCATGATCGCCGGTAAAGTGGCCGTCATCGCCGGTTACGGTGACGTCGGCAAGGGCTCGGCCCAGGCCATGCGCGCACTGTCGGCGCAGGTGTGGGTCACCGAAATCGATCCGATCTGCGCACTGCAGGCGGCGATGGAAGGCTACCGCGTCGTGACGATGGATTACGCGTGCGAACACGGCGATATCTTCGTCACCTGCACCGGCAACTATCACGTCATCACCGAGCAGCACATGCTCAAGATGAAAGACCAGGCCATCGTCTGCAATATCGGCCACTTCGACAACGAAATCGAAGTTGCTGCGCTCAAGAAATATGAGTGGGACAACATCAAGCCGCAGGTCGATCACGTCATCTTCCCGGATGGCAAGCGCATCATCCTGCTGGCCGAAGGCCGCCTGGTGAACCTGGGTTGCGGTACGGGTCACCCGTCGTACGTGATGAGCTCGTCGTTTGCGAACCAGACGATCGCCCAGATCGAACTGTTCATGAACACCGAGCAGTATCCGGTGGGCGTGTACACGCTGCCGAAGAAGCTGGACGAAAAAGTCGCGCGCCTGCAACTGCGCAAACTGAACGCCCAACTGACCACGCTGACCGACGAGCAAGCCAAGTACATCACGGTGAGCCAGGAAGGTCCGTACAAGCCGGAACACTACCGCTATTGATCAGTCCCTGACTGTGCAGTAGTCTTTCCGTTGTCATGTGAAACGCCTTTCGGGGCGTTTCGTTTATCCAAATCCACGAAAGTCTGTAACGATGCGCCTGTTAATCACCTGGTTGATCAATGCTGCGGCCCTGATGGCCCTGCCTTACCTGATGCACTCCGTCGAAGTCTCGAGCCTGGGCACCGCGCTGATCGCGGCGCTGGTGCTGGGCCTGGTCAATACGCTGATCCGGCCCGTGCTGGTGCTGCTGACGCTGCCAGTGACGGTGCTCTCGATGGGCCTGTTCATCCTGGTCATCAATGCCGTGCTGTTCTGGCTGGTGGCGAACGTGGTGGGTGGTTTTGAAGTCGCCGGTTTCTGGTCGGCCTTCCTGGCAGCCATCCTGTACAGCATCATTTCGTGGGCGCTTTCTTCCTTGCTTCTCTCCGACAAAGATGGAAACTCCTGATTTCAGTATCGAGTTCTTCCCGCCCAAGACGCCGGAAGGTGCCGAGAAACTGCGCGTCACGCGGGC
This sequence comes from Oxalobacteraceae sp. CFBP 13730, assembly GCA_014841835.1. Classification (GTDB taxonomy): domain Bacteria; phylum Pseudomonadota; class Gammaproteobacteria; order Burkholderiales; family Burkholderiaceae_D; genus Telluria. Next base: position 534,524 of record JACYUQ010000004.1, read on the forward strand.
CAAGCTGGCCGAGTTGCAGCCCAAGTATTTCTCGGTGACGTTCGGCGCCGGCGGCAGTACCCAGGAGGGTACGCTGCAGACGGTGCAGGAAATCCAGGCCGCCGGCCACGACGCTGCGCCGCACCTGTCGTGCGTCGGCGCCACGCGGGCGTCGATCCGCGCCGTCCTCAAGCAGTACCAGGACAGCGGCATCCGGCGCGTCGTGGCGCTGCGCGGCGACTTGCCAAGTGGTTATGGCGGGGCCGGCGAATTGCGCTATGCCAGCGACCTGGTCGAATTCATTCGCCAGGAAACCGGCGACTGGTTCCGCATCGAAGTGGCGGCCTACCCCGAAATGCACCCGCAGGCACGTTCGCCGCAGGACGACCTGCAAGCGTTCGCGCGCAAGGTGAGCGCCGGGGCCGACGCCGCCATCACCCAGTACTTCTACAATGCCGACGCATATTTTTCGTTTGTCGACAATGTGCGCAAGCTGGGCGTGACGGTGCCGATCGTGGCCGGCATCATGCCGATCACGAACTACACGCAGTTGCTGCGGTTTTCCGACATGTGCGGCGCCGAGATCCCGCGCTGGGTGCGTCTCAAGCTGGCCAGCTTCGGCGACGACAGCGCGTCGATCAAGGCCTTCGGCCTGGATGTCGTCACGGGCTTGTGCGAAAAACTGCTGGCCGGCGGTGCGCCGGGGCTGCATTTCTACAGCATGAACCAGGCAGTGCCGACGACGGCGATCTGGCAGCGGCTCAGGCCTTGAGCGGTTGGGTCGTACGGCTCCGCTTGCCATGCGCGTGATCGTGCCGCCAACGATCCCACCCTACATCGCCATCCGGGTGAGCACGATTCGTAATCTGCTCTGAACGCGTGGACGGCTTGCCGTCCACGCGTTCAACCCACGTTCGATATACCCGGTTACATCACGCTTCGGTAATCACCCGATCAAGCGGCACATCGTGCGCGTCGCCGACAAACTCGACCAACTGGCACGCATACGCGATGCCCACCGTGCTCGGGCGTGGCTCGGGCGCCAGCGTCCGGTCATAGAATCCGCCGCCATACCCCACGCGATACCCCTGCGCATTGAACCCCAGACACGGCACCAGCAATGCCGGCGGCCGCGCCACCATCCGCAACTCGGCCGGCACCGCGACACCCATCCGGTCGGCCACGGTCGGCTCGCCCGGCAGCCACTCGGAAAATTCCAGCGCTGCATGGCGCGCCACGACCACGGGCAGCGCCAGCCGTACGCCTGCCGCCGCCATTTCCGCGTACGCTGCGCCCAGGTCCGGCTCGCCCGCGAGCGGCCAGTAGACGGCCAGCGAGGCGTGGGGATTGGCCTGCCACCACGCCAGCACCCGCGCCCCGATGCGCGCGTCCCATGCGGCCTTGTCTGCCGGATCGAGCGCACGCCGGCGCGCCTTGAGTGTGTCGCGCAACAACGCCTTGTGTTGATGTGGTTGCTGTAGAGCACTTGTGTCTGGGTGCGGCGCAGAGGCGCGTGGTATTCTTGGTTCGCCGGTCATGGTTTCAATGCAGCGTATTGTGAGAGTGGTGGATGTTTCAATCGAAATTGTCTGTCGGCGTGTTGCCGGCTGCTATTGCCCTTGTTCTGAGTCTGGCATTCGCGCCAGGCGCAGTGGCTCAGGAAGACCCGGAAGCACCCGCGCCCGAGGTAGCACTGTCCCCCGTTCCCGCGGGTGCGCCCACCGTGGCGGGCGCTGCCAGCCGCGCCGACGACGACAACTTCATGTTGCTGCGCGAAGCGGCGCGCCAGAACGACGACGCGCGCGCCAACGCCATTGCGTCGCGCCTGCCGGTGACCAATTATCTGCTGGCGTCCTACGTTGACTATTATCGTCTGAAACCACGCCTGCGCGATGCCATCCAGGACGAGGTGCTGCAAGTGCTGCGGCGCCACGAAGGCACGGCGGTGGCCGAACAGCTGCGCGCCGAATGGCTGATGGAGCTGGGCAAGCGGCGCGAATGGAATACCTTCGAACGCGAAGCGGGCACGCTGGCCCAGTCCGGCAGCCTGCCGATCCGCTGCTACGCGCTGCTGGCCAAAGCCGAGCGCGGTGAGCGCGTCGCCGACGAAGCGCGCGCACTGCTCAAAACCCCGGCCGGCTATGGCGACGCTTGCGGCGCCCTGATCGCGCAGCTGGTGGCCAATGGCCAGTTCACCGAAGCTGACCTGCTCACGCAACTGCGCCTGGCAGGCCTGGACAATGCCAGCGGCCCGGCGCGCCGCGCTGCCGTCTTGCTTGGTTTACCCGAAACCCGGGCCACCCAGGCAGTCGACCTGCCCGCCGTGGCGATGGCGCGCGGGATCGGCAACAGCCGCGCCGAGCGCGAGCTGTATCTGGTCGCCGTGGGGCGCATGGCGCGCACCACGCTGCGCCTGGCGGTGGCTGGCCTGGAAAAGAACAGCGCCCAACTGACGGCCGAAGAACGCGCGATCGGCTGGGCCAATGTGGCACTGGCCGCCTCGATCGTGCTGGCGCCCGAAGCGCACGCGTATTGGGAGCGGGCGAATGGCGCGCCCTTGAGCGACTTCCAGATGCAGTGGAAGACGCGCATGGCGCTGCGCCGAGGCGACTGGAAAACCGTGCGCACCACCATTGAGAGCATGCCGCCGGCCTTGCGTGCGGACTCGACCTGGGTCTACTGGCTCGGGCGCGCGCACCAGGGCGAAGGCCGCCCGGCCGAAGCGCGCGCGCAGTGGCAGAGCATCGCCGGCCAGACCACCTTTTATACGCAGCTGGCCCAGGAAGAGCTGGGCAACCAGGTCGTTGCGCCGCCCCCGATCGCGCCGATCACGGCCGCCGAACTGGCCCAGGCCAGCAGCAACCAGAGTTTGCAAAGAGCACTGAAGTTCTACGATCTACGCCTGCGCACCGAAGCGAACCGCGAATGGAGCTGGGGCTTGCGCAACCTGTCCGAACGCCAGTTGCTGGCCGCTGCCGAGCTGGCGCGCCGCAATGAGCTGCTCGACCGCATGGTCGAGACGTCGCTGCGCACGCGCACCGAACTGAGCTATGACCAGCGCTTCCCGGCGCCGCACCTCGACGTGCTGCGGCCCACCGCCCAGGGGCTGAGTCTCGACAAGGCCTGGGTGTATGGTCTGATCCGGCAAGAATCGCGCTTCATCCGCGATGCACGCTCGGGCGTGGGCGCATCGGGTCTGATGCAGGTGATGCCTGCCACCGGCAAGTGGGTGGCGGCCAAGATTGGCCTGAACAACTTTGTCACCAGCATGCTCAACGACCTGCACGTGAACATCACGCTGGGCGCCAACTACATGACGATGGTGCTGAACAATTTTGAAGGCTCGCAAGTGCTGGCCACGGCCGCCTACAACGCCGGCCCGAGCCGCTCGCGCACCTGGCGCAGCCGGCTCGACGCGCCGATGGAAGGGGCGATCTTCGTCGAAACCATCCCGTTCACCGAAACGCGCGGCTACGTGCGCAACGTGATGGCCAACGCCACCAATTACGCGTCGATCTTCGAGGGCAAGCCACAGTCGCTCAAGGCGCGCCTGGGCACGATCACGCCGCGGCCATCCACGTCCGTGCTGGATTGACAGGCTGACCCTGCCGCGCTTCACCGTGCTGTCGGGCAAGCGCCTTGACAGCCGCGGCATTGGGCCGCAAGCTGATGTCGATTACCGCAGCCGTCCCGGGCTTTCAAGCGCCGCCCGGGACGCCCTTCGCCACGTATCCGACGAGACCCCATGCAGACCATCGAACGCGACCCGATTCTCACGCACACCCTGGACCAGACCCGCAGCCCCGGCTTGACGCTCATCATCGGCAACAAGAACCTGTCGTCATGGTCGATGCGCCCCTGGGTCGCGGCCATGGCGTTCGGGATTCCGTTCACTGAAATCAAGGTCCTGCTCGATCAGCCCGATACGTCCAACGAGATCGCACGCTACTCGCACGCAGGCCGCGTCCCGGTGCTTCTGGCCGGCGAAATGACGGTGTGGGACAGCCTGGCGATCACCGAATACCTGGCTGAGCAATTTCCCGACAAGCATATGTGGCCGCAGGACGTGGCGGCGCGCGCGCTGGCGCGCTCGATCGTGGCCGAGATGCACGCCGGTTTCGGTGAACTGCGCAGCGCCATGCCGATGAATATCCAGGCCCGCCTGCCGGGCCGCGGCCGCACGCACGGCGCGCAGGCCGACATCGGCCGCGTCTGTGAAATCTGGGAAGACTGCCTGTCGCGCTTTGGCCATCACCAGTTCCTGTTCGGCGCGTTCTCGATTGCCGACGCGTTCTATGCGCCGATCGTGCTGCGTTTCCAGACCTATGGCGTGATGCTGGCCCCGGCGCTGCAAGCGTATTGCGAGCGCGTGCTGGCCCATCCGGCCGTGGCGCGCTGGGTGAACGAGGCGATGCTCGAAAACCATCCGACGCCGTTGCACGACGCCGATTTGCCGGAGTAAACGATGCGCAGTTATGTTGTCGGCGGCGCCGTGCGTGATGCGCTGCTCGGGCTGCCGGTCAAGGACCACGATCACGTGGTCGTGGGCGCCACGCCTGAACAGATGATCGAGGCCGGCTTTCGCGCCGTGGGCAAGGATTTCCCGGTCTTTCTGCACCCGAAAACGCAGGAGGAATACGCACTGGCGCGCACCGAGCGCAAGACGGCGCCCGGCTACCACGGCTTCGTGTTCCATGCGGCGCCCGACGTCACGCTTGAGCAGGACCTGGTACGGCGCGACCTGACCATCAATGCGATGGCGCAGGGCGAGGATGGCGTGATCGTCGATCCTCTGGGCGGCCGCGCCGATCTGGAAGCGCGTCTGTTCCGCCACGTGTCCGACGCTTTTGCCGAAGACCCGGTGCGCATCCTGCGCGTCGCCCGCTTTGCCGCGCGCCTGCCCGAATTTCTGGTAGCGGGCGACACCAATGTGTTGATGCGCCAGATGGTCGAGGCAGGGGAGGTCGACGCCCTCGTGCCCGAGCGCGTCTGGCAAGAGCTGGCGCGTGGCCTGATGGAGCGCCAGCCGTCGCGCATGCTGGTCGTGCTGGACGAGTGCGGCGCGCTGGCGCGCCTGTTGCCCGAACTCGATACGCAAGAGCGCACGCTGCGCGTTATCGACACCGCCGCGCAGCTGGATCACCCGCTCGAGATCCGTTTTGCCGCCCTGATGCGCGACGTTGGTATGGCCGCCGTCGAGGCCGTATCGAAACGGCTGAAGGTGCCCAACGAATGCCGCGATCTGGCTCTGATGACGGCGCGCGAGCATGGCGTGCTCGCGCAGGCGCGCACACTCGATGCCGACGCGCTCGTCACATTGTTCGAACGCAGCGACGCCTTCCGCAAGAGCGCGCGCTTTGTCCAGATGCTGCTGGCCACGCGTTGTCACGCAGCAGATCCCGCCCACGACCCGGCCGGCGACTGGCTGCTGCAAGCACTGGATGCTGCGCGCGGCGTGGATGCCGGCGCCGTGGCGGCGCGCTGCGACCAGCGCGACCGGATCGCCCAGGCCGTGCATCTGGCGCGCGTGGAAGCCGTGGCCGCCATTTGTAATAAAGTGTGAAAAACCGCTCTGTAGAGCGTCACAGTTACATGTAGTTACACCCCGCGTACAGTGTGGCCCAACGTTTTGCTATTCTTCGATTTGGTCAATTGTTGCGTTGGAGAAAAACGATGTTCAGGATGCTGGGACGGCGGATCGGGAGTTGGGTACGGCGCCGCCGCCTGTTATTGGCGACCCTGGCTGTCGTATTGATGAGCGCGTTGCTGGTCTTTCTGTACACCCGTACCGAGGTGATCGATCCCGAAGTGCGCAGCAACGTTCTGCTCAACCTGCGCGAATTCGAAAAGCTCGACGCCGAATGGGATGCCAACCTGTTGCGCGCCCACACTGGCCGCGCCGCGCTTAGGCCCGACCTGAGTTCGCAACTGCCGCGCATGCGCATCCTGATGGCGCGCCTGGAAGAAGCCGCGCCGCTCACCGGCAGCCGCGCCGCCACCGAGGCCTGCGCCCAGCTGAAGGTGGCGCTGCGCAACAAGGAAATGCTGGTGGCCGAGTTCGCGCGGCACAATCCGCGCCTGCGCGCAGCACTGCTGCACATGCCGCCGGCCGTGGCCGACCTGAAAACCGAAATTTCGGGCATCGAAGGCGCACTGGCGCCGGCCCAGTTCGTCGTGCGGCTCGATACGACCCTCAATGCGCTGCTGACCGACATCCTGCGCTACAACATCGCGCCATCGCCGTTGCTGGCGACCCGTATCGAAGAAATCCTGGGCAATGTCGCCGCCCAGCAGATCGCCTTCTCGCCGGCCGTCATCGAGAAGATGGACGCCGTGATCCTGAGCAGCCGCGTGATCCTCGAAAAGCGGCCGCTGGAAAACCTGCTCGAGGCGCAGATCGCTGCGGTCGGCAGCGATGTCGTGCTCGATCGGCTTGAGCAGGAATTCGAGCGTTCGTTCACCACCGTGCTGCTCGAGCGTCAGCGTTTTCGTGGCTATCTGGCGGCGTACTCCGGCTTGTTGCTGGTGCTGCTGGCGTATGCTGGCGTGCGCCTGCGCCGCAGTTACCGCATCATCGGCGTCGTCAACCGCCGCCTGCAATCGGCCAACGAAACGCTCGAGCAGCGCGTGGCCGAGCGCACTGCCGAGCTGCAGGCGCAGTCGGTCCAGCTCGAGCGCCTGGCCCAGCACGACAGCCTGACCGGCCTGATCAACTACCGGCAACTGACCCGCCTACTCGAACGGGCACTGGCCCGCGCCGACCGCCGCGACAGCGTCGTGGTGCTGATGTTCATCGATCTGGACGGCTTCAAGGCGGTCAACGATACCTGGGGCCACGCGACCGGCGACCTGGTGCTCAAGACCGTCGCGCGCCGCGTGCAGGCCAGGCTGCGCGCCGAAGATGCGCTGGCGCGCCTGGGCGGCGATGAATTCGTTATCCTGCTCGAAGACGTGACATCGCGCGACGGCGCGCTGCGCGTGGCGCGCCTGGTGCTGGCGGAAATCGAATCGATCACCGAGGCCGACGGTCATGCCGTCAGGATCTCGGCCAGTATCGGCATCGCCAGCGCGCGCGGCCAGATGGGCGCAGCGCGCGGGCAGGACGCCCTGCTGGCCGAGGCCGACCAGGCCATGTACGCCGCCAAGCAGGCCGGCAAGGGCCGCTTTGTGGTCAGCCAGCAGGCGCAGTGGCGGGACGAAGACGACCCGGTGGAACCGGCGCTGGAGCAGGCCCGGCGCGAGCGTCCGAAGGAAGGCGCCGCCGGCAGCACTGGTACGGATACAGGCACAAGCAAGGCAGACGCCGACCGGATCGGCTAAGATTTACGGGCGACATCGATTGGTTGTCGCGCACGGGAAGGTAGGAACATGCTGGACAATCCATTACGCCGCTGGTTACAGGGCTTGCGCGGCAAGAAGGGGCAGCCGCCGGTCCTGGTCAAGGAATTGCACGAGCGCGACCGCCGCCGCGTGCTGCGCCATCTGCTCGCGCTCGACAAGGACGACCGCCTGCTGCGCTTTGGCAGCATGATGTCCGACGACGGCATCACGGCCTATGTCGGCAAACTCGATTTCGAGCGCGACATCGTCTTTGGCGTGGTGAGCAATGTGTTCCAGCTGGTGGGCATGGGGCACCTGGCGTTCGCGCCGACCGAAGGGCGCACCAGCACCGCCAAGGCCCAGGTGGCCGAGTTCGGCGTGTCGGTGTCGGCCTCTGCGCGCGGGCAGGGCGTGGGCACGCGCCTGTTTCAGCGCGCGGCGATCCACTGCCGCAATTCGGACGTCGACACGCTCTATATGCAATGCCTGACATCCAACAAGACGATGATGCACATCGCAAAGAAGGCCGGGATGGTCGTCACGCGCGAATACGGCGAGGCCGATGCCCACCTCGAATTGCCGCCGCCCAGCCCGGGCAGCGTGATGGCCGAGGCGTTAGAGGAGCAGTTCGCGGCGATCGATTACACGGTCAAGGCCAATACACGGGCCGCCGTGAAGTTTTTCACGCCACGCAAGCCGCGCCAGTAACTCACACCAGCGGCATCGCCGTCGTTTCCTTGATCCGCTGCAGCGCAAAGCTCGACTTCACATCCAGCACGGCCGGATGCTTGAGCAGCGTGCCCATCATGAAGCGCGAGAAGTGGTCCATGTCGCCCACATGCACGCGCAATAAAAAGTCCATGTCGCCCGTCATCGCATAGCAGGCGACGACTTCGGGCCAGCTGCCCACCGACACCGCGAAATCGTTGCGCGGCGACGTTGCCGGCAGACCCGGCTGGCGCGTGGTGCTGGCCACTTCGCTGTGCTTTTCCAGCCGCACGTTCACGTACGCCAGCAAGCCCAGCCCGATCTTGTCCGAATCGAGCAGCGCCACGTACTGGCGGATCACACCTGCTTCCTCTAACCGCTTGATACGGCGCAGGCAGGGCGACGGCGACAGGTTCACGCGCTCGGCCACATCCTGGTTCGATAAGCGGCCGTCATTCTGCAAAATCTCCAGAATTTTACGATCTGTTTTATCCAGCTCAATCTTTGACATACCTTCCCCACGTCGGTCTTTTGTATGGCAATTTTATTGCGCAATTCAAGAAGGAGGGGGAATTGTTTGGAATTTAATGCTGGGGGGGCAGGTCTATACTGGCGCAAGACGGGAGACCACTCCCGCCAAGAAGCGAGATGCAGGAAATGCGCCGCTTCCGGCAACCGCCACCAGTTTCTTGGAGACACAATGAACGCACCCCTGGACCGCGCCCACCTGGCGTCGCCGCCCGCATCCGCACCCGCACAAGACATCACGCTCGACGACAAATGGACGCTCGAGCGCGGCCGCGCCTTCATGACCGGCACGCAAGCGCTGATCCGCCTGCCGATGCTGCAGCGCGAGCGCGACGTCAAGGCCGGCCTGAACACGGCCGGCTACATCACCGGCTACCGCGGCTCACCCGTCACCTCGGTCGACCAGACCGCGATGAAGGCCAAGGCGCACCTCGACGCGCACCACGTCAAGTTCCATCCCGGCATGAACGAAGACCTGGCGGCGACCGCTGTCTGGGGCACCCAGCAGACCAATCTGTACAAGGACGCGAAGTACGACGGCGTGTTCTCGATGTGGTACGGCAAGGGCCCGGGCGTCGACCGCTGCGGCGACGTGTTCAAGCACGGCAACAACGCCGGCTCGTCGCAATACGGCGGCGTGCTGGTGCTGGCCGGCGACGACCACGCGGCCAAATCGTCGTCCACCGCGCACCAGTCCGACCACATCCTGACCCACTGCGGCATCCCGGTGCTGTACCCGTCGTCGGTGCAGGAATACATCGACTTCGGCCTGCACGCCTGGGCCATGAGCCGCTACACGGGCCTGTGGGTGTCGATGAAATGCGTGACCGACATCATCGAGTCGGGCGCCGTCGTCGACCTCGATCCGGACCGCGTACAAACGGTGATCCCGACCGACTTCCAGCTGCCCGAGGGCGGCCTGAACATCCGCTGGCCGGACGCCGTGCTGGACCAGGAAGTGCGGATGAGCAACCACAAATGGTATGCCGCGCTGGCCTATGCGCGCGCCAATAAGCTCAACCGCATCATCTGGGACAGCCCGCAGCCGAAGATCGGCATCATCACCGCCGGCAAGAGCTATCTGGACACGCGCCAGGCGCTGGCCGACCTCGGCATCGACGAGCAGGCCGCGCAGGACATTGGCCTGCGCCTGTACAAGGTCGGCATGACCTGGCCGCTCGAGGCCGAAGGCGTGCATGAATTTGCACGGGGCCTCGATGAAATCCTGGTGGTCGAAGAAAAACGCCAAGTCATGGAATACGCGCTGAAAGAAGAGCTGTACAACCTGCCCGACGGCGAGCGTCCGCGCGTGGTCGGCAAGTTCGACGACACGGGTGAGTGGAGCAACAAGAACCGCATGGGCCACGGCGACTGGCTGCTGCCGGCCACGTACGAGCTGAACCCGGCGCAGATCGCGCGCGCCATTGCCTCGCGCATCGGGCACTACTGCGCCGGCCACCCGGTCGCCGAGCGCGTCGCGCAGCGCATCGCGTTCCTCGAAGCGAAAGAGCTGGTGCTGCGTAATATCCCGGCCAAGCCGAATCCGGAGACCGACCGCATCCCGTATTTCTGCTCGGGCTGCCCGCACAACAGCTCGACCAAGGTGCCGGAAGGCTCGCGCGCGATGGCCGGCATCGGCTGCCACTACATGGTGCTGTGGATGGACCGCGAAACGTCGACCTTCACGCACATGGGCGCCGAAGGCACGACCTGGATCGGCCAGTCGCCGTTCACCGACGAGAAGCACGTGTTCGTCAATCTGGGCGACGGCACCTACTTCCACTCGGGCATTCTGGCGATTCGCGCTGCGGTGGCGGCCAAGGTCAACATCACCTACAAGATCCTCTACAACGACGCGGTCGCGATGACGGGTGGCCAGAACGTTGACGGCCCGCTCGACCCGGGCATGATCAGCCGTCAGATCGCGGCCGAAGGCGTGACGCCCATTATCGTCGTCACCGACGAGCCCGACAAATACCCGAGCGACTATGCCTGGGCGCCCGGTACCACGGTGCGCCACCGATCCGAGCTGATGGATGTGCAGCGCGAACTGCGCGAGATGCCCGGCGTGTCGGCCGTGATCTATGACCAGACCTGTGCGTCCGAAAAACGCCGGCGCCGGAAGAAAGGCGAATTCCCTGACCCGGCCAAGCGCGCCGTGATCAACGAAGCCGTCTGCGAAGGCTGCGGCGATTGCTCGGTGCAATCCAACTGCCTGTCGGTCGAGCCGCTCGAAACCGAACTGGGCCGCAAGCGCCAGATCAACCAGTCCTCGTGCAACAAGGATTATTCGTGCGTGTCGGGCTTCTGCCCGAGCTTCGTCACCGTCGAAGGCGGCGGCCTGAAAAAACCGAAGAAAGCCGCAGCGTCCGACGCCGCACCACCGGTGCTGCCAGAGCCCGTCATTCCATCGGTTGCCACGCCATTCGGCATTCTCGTGGCCGGCGTGGGCGGCACCGGTGTCGTCACGGTCGGCCAGATCCTGGCGGTGGCAGCGCACGTCGAAGGCAAAGGCGCCATCGTGCTCGACCAGAGCGGGCTGGCCCAGAAGGGTGGCCCGGTCATGTCGCACGTGCGCCTGGCCGAACACCAGGCCGACCTGCATTCGACCCGCGTGGGCACCGGCAGCGCCGACCTCGTGATCGGCTGCGACCAGATCGTCACGGCCAGCCGCGATGCGTTGTCGCGCATGGGCGAAGGCCGCACCTGGGCCGCCGTCAATTCGAGCACTGCCACCACGGCCGCGTTCGTGAAGAACCCGGACTGGCAATTCCCGGCCGAAGGTTCGCGCGGCGCGATCGAGCAAGCCTGCGGCAAGGCCAATGTCGAATTCCTCGACGCCGGCAGCATCGCCACGGCGCTGCTGGGCGACGCGATCGCCACCAATATGTTCATGCTCGGTTACGCGTTCCAGAAGGGCCGCGTGCCGCTGCGCGAAGCTTCGCTGATGAAAGCCATCGAGCTCAACGGCGTGTCGGTTGCGTTCAACAAGGCGGCCTTCAACTGGGGCCGCAGCGCCGGGCACGATCTGGCCGCTGTCAGCAAGTCGGCGATGCCGGCCAAGGTGATCGAGTTCAAGCGCATGCAGACGCTCGACGATGTCGTCAAGCGCCGGGTCGAGCTGCTCACGGCGTACCAGGACGCGGCGTATGCAAGCCAGTACACGGCCTTCGTCGAGCAGGTCAGGGCGCAGGAAGCGCGCCTGGGCAAGGGCACGCGCCTGTCGGAAGCCGTGGCCAAGTACCTGTACAAGCTGATGGCGTACAAGGACGAGTACGAAGTCGCGCGACTGCACACCGATCCGGCGTTTCGTGAAAAAATCGCCAATATGTTCGAAGGCGATATCACGCTCAAGTTCCACCTTGCCCCACCGCTGCTGGCCAAACATGACAAGGAAGGCCGCGCCATCAAGCAGGAGTTCGGCCCGTGGATGATGCGCGCGTTCGGCGTGCTGGCGAAGTTCAAAGGGCTGCGTGGCACCGCGTTCGACGTGTTCGGCTATACCGCCGAGCGCCGCGTCGAGCGCGCCCTGATCGGCGAATACCGCGCGACGGTGGCGGCGCTGCTGCCCAAGCTCACGGACGAGAACCTGGCGCAGGCCGTGGCGGTGGCCAGCATTCCCGAAGATATCCGTGGTTACGGGCATGTGAAGGAACGGCACCTGAAAGCGGCGAAGGAAAAAGAAGCGGCGCTGCTGGCGGCATTCCACGCGCCGGTGGGCGCAACTCCGCGCGCGGCCTGACGGCTGATTGCATGTTGATCAACGCTGGCGCGCGCTGCGCGCCAGCAATTTGTTCCTGATGTCGTCTGTTTGGCATTATTCGTTGTTGCTTGGCCTCAACTGTGACATTTGGTGGTGTTGTGAGGCAAATCCCGCATCTATAATCGTCCGCATGAGCCCGACATTCCCCCTCCAGTCCACAGCAGTTCCCATCCGTTTGATTTCCAGCGCGCTCGCTGCGCTGTTCGTTCTTGCCGGGTGCGGCGGCGGTGGCGGCTCGCCCGGCGTGGGCACAGGTTCGCCTGTGGCCAACACGCCAACAGCGCCGGTCACGCCAACCCCGACCGGCACTAGCGCCACGCCGGAAGACCTCAATCCCAACCTGCTCGGCGAAGCCTATGGCAGCTACTGGAACAAGTGCGCCGCGCCGCGCAAGGGTGTCGATGCCAGCGGCAAGGCATTCCCCGATGTGCAGGGCACGTTGCTGGATGAATTGAAATTCCTGCGCGCCTGGACCAACCAGTACTACCTCTGGTACAACGAAGTTCCGAACACCTACAAGATGGCCGACTTCAAGAGCGCCATCACCTACTTCGACGTGCTCAAGACGCCGGCCGTGACGGCCACCGGGCAACCAAAGGACCGTTACCACTTCACGTATCCGACCGCCGAATGGGAAGCAATGCAGACCCAGAGCATCGACCTGGGCTATGGCATCACGTGGTCGCGCAACGCGGGCGGCGCGGCGCCGCGCACGTGGCAGATCACGGCAGTGGAACCGGGTTCGCCGGCTGCTGCTGCAGGCCTGCTGCGGGGCGACCTGCTGACGAAGATCGATGGCATCGACTTCGTCAACGCGAGCGACGCGACCTCGATCGAGCGCTTCAACCTGGCCCTGTTCCCGGAAACCGCCGGCAGCGCGCACCGCTTCACGCTGCAGCGCGGTGGCGTGCCGGTCGAGGTGACGATGACGGGCGCCGACGTGCGCATCGCTCCGGTCAAGAACGTCAAGATCTTCGAAACGGCGACCGGCAAGGTCGGCTACCTGACCTTCGATACGTTCAACGCGGTTTCCGAAAAACAGCTGATCGATTCCTTCATCGTATTCCGCCAGGCCGGCGTGACCGACCTGGTGCTCGACATCCGCTACAACGGCGGTGGCCTGTTGTATCTGGCCAGCCAGCTGGCCTATATGGTCTCGGGGCCGGCGTCGACGAATGGCAAGGTGTTCGAGCAGTCGCAGTACAACGACAAGTTGCCGCGTGAAGCGCCGCTGCCATTCCGCTCGACCGCGTGGGGCTTCGCTTCAAGCAATCCGGTGCCTGCGGGCTTGCCGCTGCCGACGCTGGGCCTGAAACGCGTGACGGTGCTGAGCACGGCCGGCACCTGCTCGGCCAGCGAATCGGTGATCAATGGCTTGCGCGGCGCCGACGTCGAGGTCATCCAGATCGGCGGCACCACCTGCGGCAAGCCGTATGGCTTCACGCCGGTGCCCAACTGCGGCACGACCTATTTCTCGGTCGAGTTCAAGGGCGTGAACAACAAGGGCTTCGGTGACTTTAACGATGGCTTCGCGCCGACCTGCCAGGTCAGCGATGACCTGACACGGCCGGTGGGCGACCCGAGCGAAGGCTTGCTGGCCGCCGCGCTGACCTACCGCGCCACGCAGGCATGCCCGGTCTCGACGACGAGCCGTGCCCGCATCGTGCCGATGGAAATCGTGCGGCCGCAAGTAAAAGAAATTGCGATCAGGCCGACGCCCGGCGCACCGCCGCGCTAAGCAGATCGGCTGTATTGACGGGCGGCGTGGCCAATTGGCGCGCCGCCCTTTGTGTTTCCAGGACTGAACTTTTTGGCAAGAACACGTCTATAATCGTCGGCTTCCCTGTCACTTGCCGGAGCTTCTCGATGATTCGTTCTGCGTTACTGCTGGCCCTGCTGTCCGCATTCCCTCTGGCGCACGCCGCTACTCCCGATCTGACGACGATCTCGGAACGCTCCGGCTTCCAGGCCACCGGCCGCTACGATGAAACGATCGCGCTGTGCGCCGCGTTTGCGCAGGCGTATCCGAAGCAGGTCCAGTGCATCGACTTCGGCATTACGCCGGAAGGCCGCCCGATGAAGGTGCTGGTGGTCAACAACAATGGCGTGTTCACGCCCGCGGCCGCCAAACAGGCGGGCTTGCCCGTCACGCTGATCCAGGGCGGCATTCACGCCGGCGAGATCGACGGCAAGGACGCGGGTTTCCTGGCGCTGCGCGAGATCCTCGAAGGCCGCGCAGGCAAGGGCGCGCTCGACAAGCAGGTGCTGCTGTTCGTGCCGGTGTTTAACGTCGACGGGCACGAGCGCTTCGGCAAATGGAACCGCCCGAACCAGCGCGGCCCGGTGGAAATGGGCTGGCGCACCACCGCCCAGAACCTGAACCTGAACCGTGACTACCTGAAGGCCGACGCGCCGGAAATGCAGGCAATGCTGGGCTTGGTGAATGCGTGGGATCCGCTGACCTATGTCGACCTGCACGCAACCAACGGCGCCAAGTTCCAGCACGATATTTCGATCCAGGTCGAGCCGGTGTATTCGGGCGACGCGGAATTCCGCAAGGCCGGCCTGGCCCTGCGCACCAATGTCATCAAGGACATCGCGAAAGAAGGCTCGACGCCGCAGTCGTACTACATGTCGTTCGTGAAGCAGGACGATCCGATGTCGGGCTTCGAGGACAGCGTGTCGGACCCGCGTTTTTCGACCGGCTACTTCCAGCTGCGTAACCGCATGGCGATGCTGGTGGAAACGCACTCGTGGAAAGCGTACCCGGTGCGCGTACGCATCACCCGCAACACCGTGGTGTCGTTGCTGAATCAGGTCGCAAAGCACGGCGCGGACTGGCAAAAGGCGGCCTATGCCGCCGACGCGCGCGCCGCAAAACTGGGCAACAAGAAGGTGGCGCTGAACTACCGCACCACCGACAAGACCGAGATGGTCAACTTCAACGGCTACGAATACACGCGCAAGCCGTCCGAAATTTCGGGCGGGCTGATGACGCGCTACGACGAAACCAAGCCGCAGGTGTGGCGCGTGCCGCTGCGCGACGAGGTCGTCGCCGATGTGGAAGTGACGGCCCCGGGCGCCGGCTACATCGTGCCGGCTGCGCAGGCAGCCATCGTGGGCGAAAAACTGCGCCAGCACGGCGTCGTGTTCCGCAAGCTGGACCAGGGCGTGGCGCGCGCCAACGTCGAGACTTTCCGCGCCGACAAGGCCACGCTGGACGCCGCCTCGGTCGAAGGGCACCAGCGCCTGACGGTCACGGGCAAGTGGACGGCGGAACCGCGCGCGGTGACGGCCGGTTCGCTGTTCGTGCCGATCGCGCAGCCAAAGGCGCGGCTGGTGGTGGCGATGTTCGAACCGCAGGCGCCCGATTCATTGCTGGCCTGGGGCACGTTCAACACGGCCTTCGAGCGCAAGGAATACATGGAAGACTACGTGGCCGAAGACGTGGCGCGCGAGCAGATGGCAGCCGACCCGAAAGTGGCCGCCGAATTTGCCCAGCGCCTGGCATCGGACCCGGCATTTGCCAAGGATCCGCAGGCGCGCCTGGCGTTCTTCGCCAAGCGGCATTCATCGTATGACGAGCGGTTGAATCTGTATCCGGTGCTGCGTACGGATACGGCGCTGTAAATCAGGCCCGGCCGACCGGCACGCCTCAGGTGTCGGTCGGCTGGAGACTGCGCGAATTCGCATTCGTGCGAAACACGATCGGCTGCTCGATCACGTGGGCATTGTCCAGCGCTGCAGGGCGCTGGCTGGCAAAGCGGATCACCTTGTCGACTTCGCCGCGCTTGGGCGACTTGCTGCAGACGGGGTCGGTCGCTGCCGCGTCACCGGCGAGCATGAATGCCTGGCAGCGGCAGCCACCCAGATCGCGCCCTTTTTCGTCGCAACTGCGGCACGGCTCCTGCATCCAGTCATTGCCGCGATAGGCATTGAACGCGGTGCTGGTGCGCCAGATGTCGGCCAGGCCCACATCGCGCACGTTCGGCAAATTTAAGCCCGGCAGGTCGCGCGCATTGTGGCAGGGCAGCGCCACGCCGTCCGGCGCCACGCCGAGAAATACCGCACCCCAGCCATTCATGCAGGCCTTGGGACGGTCCTCGAAGTAATCGGGCACCACGAACAGCAGCTTGCAGGCGTCGCCAATCCGCTCGCGGTATTCCGCCACCACGCGTTCGGCATCGCGCACCTGTTCGAGCGTCGGCATCAGCTGGTTACGGTTCTTCATGGCCCAGCCGTAGTACTGGGTGTTGGCCAGCTCCAGGTATTCGGCGCCCAGCGCCAGCGCCATCTCGATGATCTTGCCGACATGCGGCAGGTTATAGCGGTGCAGCACGCAATTCATCACCATCGGGTAATCGTATTGCTTGATCAGCTTGGCGACTTTGAGCTTGAGATCGAATGTTTTCGTGCTGCTCAGGAAATCGTTGAGCTCACGGGTCGAATCCTGGAACGACAACTGGATATGATCCAGCCCGGCGTTCTTGAGCGCGGCGATGCGGGTGTCATTCAGGCCGACACCCGACGTGATCAGGTTGCTGTAAAAGCCCAGGCGACGTGCTTCCGCGACCAGTTCTTCAAGGTCGTCGCGCATCAGCGGCTCGCCGCCCGAAAACCCCAGCTGTACGGCGCCCAGTGCACGCGCTTCGCGCATCACCCGCACCCATTCGCCCGTCGTCAATTCATTGCGCACCGCATCGTAATTGAGCGGGTTATAGCAAAACGCGCAGTGCAGCGGGCATTGGTAGGTCAGTTCGGCCAGCAGCCAGAATGGCGGCGACACAGTGGGCGCGCCGCTGTTGGCAACATCGGTAGGCAGCATCATTCGATCCACTTGTGCTGGTGGGCGTGGGCCAGCAAGCCCTCGATATCGGTGCGCAAGCCGGTGGTCTGGAATTTGGTTTCCAGGTCGTGCACGATCTGGTCGACCGTGGTTTTGCCGTCGCAGCATTTCAGGATTTCGCCGGCGCTGCCATTCAGTTTGACCATGCCTTCCGGGTACAGCAGCACGTAGGCTTGCTGGGCGTCTTCCCATTGCAGGCGAAAGCGCCGATTCAGGGCAGGCATCGCGGGGATGAGGGGATCGTTCATGTCGGATAGGCTTTTTCGATGGCGTCCAGCATGGCCCACAGGATGTCCAGTTTGAACTTGAGGATCTCGAGTGCGCGCCCCTGCTGCGTCCTGGTCGTGAAATAGTCGAGCGTCACGGCCAGGCCATGGTCAACGTCGCGCTGGGCCAGCGGAATGCGGCTGCGGAAATAATGCAGGCCGGCCGGTTCCACCCACGGATACTGGGTGGGCCAGCCGGCCAGCCGGTCCTTGTGGATCTGCGGCGCGAACATCTCGGTCAGCGACGAGCACACCGCTTCTTGCCACGGCGAGCGGCGCGCAAAATCGACATACGCATCGCAGGCAAAGCGCACGGCCGGCACCACGTGCTGGAGCGACCACAGTTCGGCGCGGGGAATGCCGGCCGCCTCGCCCAGCTGGGTCCAGGCTTCCATGCCGCCCTGGGCGTCGCCCTGGTAATCGTCGTAGCCGTCGTGGTCCAGAATGCGCGCGATCCACAGGCGGCGGGTCGCGCGATCGTCGCAATTGGACAGGATCGCGGCATCCTTTTTCGGGATGATGAACTGGTAATAGAAGCGGTTGGCGATCCAGCCGCGCAGCTGTTCGGGCGAGCATTGCCCGGCATTCATGCGCAGGTTGAACGGATGATGGATATGGTAGCTCTTGCCCATCGCCCGCAACTGCTGTTCGAATTCGGCGCGCGACCAGGGCGCCAACTGGTCGCTGTTATCGGGGGAGGGCGTCATAGGATAATGTCCATGCCGTCGAACGCGACTTCGATGCCGTGCGTGGCCAGCTCGGCACGCTCGGGCGAGTCTTCGCGCAGGATCGGATTGCTGTTGTTGATGTGGATGAGGATCTTGCGGCGCGCCGGCATGCGCGCCAGCACCTCGATCATGCCGCCCGGGCCGGACTGCGGCAGGTGGCCCATCATGTGGGCCGTCTTTTTCGACAGGCCGAGCGTGATCATTTCGTCGTCGCTCCAGCAGGTGCCATCGACCAGCAGCACGTCGGCCTGGCGCATCGCCGCTTCCACCGCATCGGTCATCTGGCCCAGCCCGGGGGCGTAGAACACGCGCGCACCGCTGGCGCTGTCGTGCAGCATCAGGCCGATATTGTCGCCCGGGTGCGGATCATTGCGGTGCGACGAATAAGGCGGGGCCTTGCTCGACAGCGGAACCGGCAGGAAGGTCGTGTCGCGCAGCGGCGCAATCGGGAATGGCTGGCCGTCGATGGCCAGCGTGTGCGGTTCGACACCGCAATAATGGCCAAGCACACGCGTCAAAGGCAGCGCTTGCGACAGGTCGGCCAGTACTTCGGCGGTCGCATACAGGGGCAGGGGCGTGCCGCGCTCGCGCAGCATCAGCAAGCCGGTCACGTGATCGATCTGGGCATCCATCAGCAGCACGGCCGCAATACCGGTGTCGCGCACGGCGCGGGCAGGTTGCAGGGCAGGTGTGGCGCGGATTTGCACCAGGATGTCGGGGGATGCATTGACCAGTACCCAGTCGATGCCATCGTCGCTCACGGCGATCGAGGATTGGGTGCGGCTTACAGCCTGGATAGTGCCATTGCGGATGCCATCACAGTTCAGACAATTACAATTCCACTGCGGAAAACCCCCACCCGCTGCCGAACCAAGAATGCGGATTTTCAACGGCTTATCCAACCTTTCGAGATGGTTATCGCCGATAACCGGAGTGGCAGGCACCGATGACAGGATCGTTCATCGGTACCTGCCGGAATTAAACATCAACGGTTCAGCACGTACATGGTGATTTCAAAACCCCAACGGAAATCAATTGCTTCAGGTGTTTCCCAGCGCATGGTAAGCCTCCTAGTGAATGCATGATGGTATGTTGCGAGTGATGTCGTCGGCTACGCGACGACATCTGATTGTGACGCAATCTTGTCGATTCTGCACGACGGCGGGCGCTGCCGTGCGGGGGTATGTACGACGGCCCCGGCGATTGCGCCGTATCGGCGGCGCGCGTCGAACCGCGTCGACCGCGTCAGCGCGCTTTATCGGCATCCCAGTCGAGCGGACCTTCGATCTGCCTGACGTGCCGGATGACGGGGCGTGCTTCAACCCTGGCGATCAGCGCGCGGATGTTTGGATAAGGATCCAGCGAGACCTGACATGGCACCGACCATCCCAGAGCGACAACCGCATAAGCGTCGATGACTGAATAGGCTTGCCCCAGAATGAACTGGCGGTCTGTCAGGTGATTTTCCAGGACCCTGAGCGGCAGGGAAACACGTTCGTCATAATACGAGCGCAGACGCGCTTGTATTGCGTCATCTTTCTCGGCCCAGATCCAGGCAACTTCTACCATTCTTGGATGAAGGTCCGATGCGATAAAACCAAGCCATTGCTCTGCTTCGTGACGCTCGCGGGTTCCCCGCTCGGGCAAGAGTTTTCTGGATGGCGCGAGATCGGCGATGAACGGCAACGTCGCGCTGTTCTGTGTGAGCACGGTACCGTCGCTCAGGACCAGCATGGGCGTCATGCCCATCGGATTGAGTGCACGGACCTGCTCTGTCAACGGGTCATTCTTCGCCCTCAGATTGACCTCGATCGCCTGGTAAGCGACGCCGCTTTCTTCCAGTGCAAAGTGGTTCGCCGTTGAGCATGCACCCCTGTGGTAATACAGTGTGATCATGGTTGATCCTTCAGGCGAGCGGTGCCCGGCACCCATTCCGAAACACGCTGGGCAGTATGACGCCCCAAAATTTGATAACGCATGTCGCTCCTTGTTGTCATCCCCGCTGTAGCGGCGCTACAATAAAAGGATCACTGATCCATATGATGTGGATCAGTGATCCGATTGTCGAGGAGTGTGTATGCGGGCCGATGCAAAAGAAAACTATGACCAACTTCTCGAGACCGCGCGGGTCGTCATCGCCGAAGCGGGTGTCGATGCGTCGATGCGCGATATTGCGCGCAGGGCTGGCGTGGGGCCGGCGACCCTTTTCCGTCATTTTCCGACGCGGGAATCCCTGCTCGATGCGTTGCTCAGAAGTTCGCTTGAAGAACTGACGCAACAAGCTGAAGCACTCGAGTCCGCCGTTAGTGCTGATGACGCGCTCGTTACGTGGCTGCGCGAGGCGGTGGCGTTTGTCCGAATTTATAGCGGCGTGGTCACGTTGATGGCGGCTGCACTTTCCGACGTCAATTCGGCATTGCACATGTCGTGCGACAACCTGCGCAGCGCTGGCACCCGCCTGCTGACGCGCGCACAGGCGGTAGGAACAGCGGACAAGAACATGACGGGCAGCGATATGTTTGCGTTGATCGGGGCACTGGGCTGGATCGGCGATCAGGCCTCGTTCTCGGCACGCAGCGACTATCTGTTTGATGTCATCGCCGCTGCGATTCTGACAGGCAGGCGTTACGGCGTGGCCGGCAAGGACGTCAACAGCACGGTCGTCACTTTGCCATCGGCGCCATTGACCAACTGATATACCCGGTCAAATTCGTTGTCGCCAATCTCTGTCCCTGGCGCACCGCCGAACAGCCGCACCAGTTCCGGCAACGTATTGGAGTGCCCCACCACCAGCACCGGCCCTTGCAGCGCCTTGACCCTGGCGACCAGTGCCTCTGGCTTGCCGGCGTCGTATTGCTGCACGGGCAGGCTGAGTGACATCGAGAGCGGCTGCGCGGTTTCCCGCGTGCGGACGGTGGCGCTGCTGAAGATGGCCTGGATGCCGGCGCGATGCAGCATGGTTGCGATATTCTGCGCGCGTTGGCGGCCTTGCGGCGTGAGCGACGGGTCATTGCTGTCGGCGGCTTTTTCGCCGTGGCGCACCAGGTAGATCATGTCGGGTTCCGCCATCGCGGCGCAGGGGGCGAGCAGGGCAACGCCCAGTGTCATTCTGCCCAACAGTTGCAAGGGCCGTGTCAGGGAAAATTGCATCGCAGTCTTTCAGCGTGTTGTGGTTGAAAGTAGCGTAGCACGGGGCCGTCAGTTGGCGTGTGCACTGGCGCTGCGTTCGGCCGCAACACCCGTCGTGGCGAAGCGTTCGCGATACACTTTCGGCGCAATCCCCAGCTTTTTCAGGAACACCCGGCGCATCTGCGCCTCGTCGCTGAAGCACGCACGCGCCGCGACCGTCTTCAGCGGCAGCGCCACGTCGGCCAGCAATTGGGTGGCGCGTTCAAAGCGGCAGGTTTCGATGAATTCCTGGGTGCTCATGCCCACTTCTTGCCGGAACACGCGGGCGACATGGCGCTCGCTCATCATCGCTTTGTCCGCCAGCTGGGCGACCGACAGGCGCTCGTGCAGATTCTCCAGAATCCAGGCCTGCAGCTCGCGGATCGTCGGTTTCGCCGTGCGCTCGCTGAGCAGGTGCGCGCTGAACTGCGACTGGCCACCCGGACGCTTCAGATACACCACCATCTCGGTGGCCACGTCGAGCGCCAGCGCGCGGCCGAAGTCCTGTTCCACCAGCGCGAGGGCCAGGTCCATGCCGGCCGTGACGCCGGCCGAAGTCCAGACATTGCCGGAGCGGATGAAGATGGCGTCGGCATCGATGTCGATCGCCGGGAAATCGGCTTGCAGGCGATCGGCCACGCCCCAGTGCGTGGTGGCGCGTTTGCCGTCGAGCACGCCAGCGGAGGCCAGGAAGAAGGCGCCCGAGCACAGGGCGCTCAGCCGTTCAAGGCGCGGGGCGGCGTCGCGGATCCAGTCGATCAGGGCGGCGCTTTCGACCAGCGCAGCCTGGATGTGGCGCGCACCGACCACCATCGCGGTGTGGGGCAGGGCCAGGGTGTTGACCACCTTCGTGGCCTCGAGCGACATCAGGGTGTCCGAGCGGATCGGTCCGGTCCTGAAGGACGCCACGCGCACGTCGTAGCCAGCCGCTTTGCCTTGCCGCGCCAGGTGCAGGTTCGCGTATTCGAACACCGACATGGGGCCGATCGCTTCCATCGCCTTGAAGCCGGGGTAGACGACGATGTCGACGGTGATGGTGTCCAGAGGTGGCGCAGAAGGCATCGGCAGGGCGGTCAGTGGCGAAGATCCGGTCATTATTGCACCATATCCTGCCATTTCCGCCCGGGCGGCGTCGGTCGCCCTGCTCGCGCCTGCAGAATGGCGGCATTCCATTTTTACTGAGCCAGAGACCATCACCATGAAAACCAAAGCAGCCATTGCCTGGCGCGCCGGCGCGCCATTGACCATCGAAGAAGTCGATCTGGAAGGCCCGCGCGAGGGCGAAGTACTGATCGAACTGAAAGCGACCGGCATCTGTCATACCGATTACTACACGCTGTCGGGCGCCGATCCGGAAGGCCTGTTCCCGGCGATCCTGGGCCATGAAGGCGCGGGCATCGTGGTCGATGTGGGCCCTGGCGTGACGAGCTTGAAGAAAGACGACCACGTCATTCCGCTCTACACGCCGGAATGCCGCCAGTGCAAATTCTGCCTGTCGCAAAAGACGAACCTGTGCCAGGCAATCCGCAGCACGCAGGGCCGCGGCCTGATGCCGGACGCGACCAGCCGATTTTCGCTCGATGGCAAGCCGCTGTTTCACTATATGGGCACGTCGACGTTCTCGAACTACATCGTGGTGCCGGAAATCGCGCTGGCGAAAATCCGTGAAGATGCCCCGTTCGACAAGGTCTGCTACATCGGTTGCGGCGTGACGACCGGCGTGGGCGCGGTGCTGTTTTCGGCCAAGGTCGAAGCGGGCGCCAACGTGGTCGTGTTCGGCCTGGGCGGGATCGGCCTGAACGTCATTCAGGCGGCGAAAATGGTGGGCGCCGACAAGATCATCGGTGTGGACATCAACCCGGCGCGCCAGGACATGGCGCGCAAGTTCGGCATGACCCATTTCGTCAATCCGAACGACGTCGAGAATGTCGTCGACGCCATTGTGCAGATCACCGATGGCGGCGCCGACTACAGTTTCGAGTGTGTCGGCAACGTCAACACGATGCGCCAGGCGCTCGAATGCACGCACAAGGGATGGGGCAAGTCGTTCATCATCGGCGTGGCAGCCGCTGGCGAAGAAATCGCCACCCGCCCATTCCAGCTGGTGACGGGCCGTGAGTGGCGCGGTTCGGCCTTCGGCGGCGCGCGTGGCCGCACCGATGTGCCGAAGATCGTCGACTGGTATATGGAAGGCAAACTCAATATCGACGACCTGATCACGCACCGCCTGCCGCTCGAGCGTATCAATGAAGGATTCGACCTGATGAAGAGCGGCGAATCGATCCGCTCGGTGGTGCTGTACTGATGCCGTTGGCCGCGGCGGTTCAGGCCAGCGCGGCCACGACGAAGTCGACGAAGGTGCGCACCTTGGCCGACAAGTGCTTGCGGCTCGGATAGAGCGCATGAATGCCCAGCTCGGCTGACTCCCAGCCGGGCAGCACCTGCACGAGCCGCCCGGCAGCCAGATCCTCGCCCACGATGAAGTGCGGCTGGAACACGATGCCGGCCCCGGCGACCGCCGCCAGGCGGATCATGTCGCCATTGTCAGCCCGGATGGGGCCAGCCACCGGCACGGTGAGGTGTTCGCCTGCGGATTCCAGGCGCCAGTCGGCACCGCCCCCGCTCAATGAATAGCTCAGGCACGCATGCTGGCTCAGGTCATGCGGCGTCTGCGGCGTGCCGTGCGCGGCCAGGTAGCCGGGCGACGCGCACACGATGCTGCGTGCGACGCCCAGCTTGCGTGCAATCAGGTCCGACTGGGACAGGGCGCCGATCCGGATCGCCACATCGAAGCCCTCCTCGACCAGATCGACCTTGCGGTCCGACAGCGCAATATCCAGCTGCACCTGCGGGTAGGCCTGGGTGTACGCACCGATGATGCTGCCCAGGCGATGTTGGGCGTAGGACAGTGGAATCGTCACACGCAGCACGCCGCGCGGCAGCGTCGTCATCTGGCCGGCAATCTGTTCGGCCTCGTTCACATCCCCCAGAATCTGTACGCTGCGCTCGTGAAAGGCGCGGCCGGTTTCCGTGAGGCTCAGGCGTCGGGTGGTGCGGTTCAATAGCCGTGTGCCCAGGTGCTCTTCGAGCTTTTGTACTTGCTTGGACACCATCGCGCGTGACACGTCCAGCTTGGTCGCTGCAGCGGCGAAGCTGCCGCTGTCGACCACGGCAACATAGGTTTTCATCGAGCCAAGCAAGTCCATTGGGCGAGATTGTCAATCAAAAGGAAACAGTCTAACCACGTTCTCCTGCTTTATCAACGACGGGGACATAGGTACCATGAACGCATCACTTAACGAGGTGCACCATGAACTTGCCCACGATTTTTGTCTCACACGGCTCGCCGATGCTTGCCCTGCAAGACAGCCCGGCACGCCGCTTCCTGCAGGGCCTGGGCCAGACATTGCCACGGCCGAGCGCGATTGCCGTCGTTTCGGCGCACTGGGAAACCGCCGGTGGCCCGGCCGTCTCGCTGGCCACCCAGCCAGAAACGATTCACGACTTTGGCGGCTTCCCGCAAGCGCTGTTCGACATGCGCTATCCGGCACCGGGTGCGCCTGCCGCTGCCGAACGCGCGGCGGCACTGTTCGACGCGGCCGGCATCCCGGTCGGGCGCAGCGCGACACGGGGCCTGGACCATGGCGCGTGGGTGCCGCTCAGCCTGATGTATCCGGCCGCCGATGTGCCGGTCATGCAGATCTCGATCATGCATGGCGCCGCCCCCGCGCTGCATCAGCAACTGGGCCTGGCGCTGCAGGCCTTGCGCCAGGAGGGCGTGCTGGTGATCGGCTCGGGATCGCTGACGCACAACCTGTATGAAATCCGCGGGCACAGCGCCGATGCGCCGCCGCCCGCCTGGGTGAGCGACTTCGGCACGTGGATGCGCGAGCGGCTGATGGCAAATGACCGCGCCGCCTTGCTGGACTACCGCCAGATGGCGCCGATGGCCGCGAAAAACCATCCGACCGAAGAACATCTGCTGCCGCTGTTCGTGGCGATGGGCGCGGCCGGGCTAGACGCCAGGGCGTCAGTGCTGCACACGAGTATCGAACATGGCGTGCTTGCCATGGATGCCTACGCTTTCAATTAATCATTTACCTTGTTTTCATTCACGAAAGAACGATCATGCACACCACGACCACGCAACTGAATACCAACAACAACGACACCGGCAAGCTGGTGCTGCGCGTCGCCTTGGCTGCAATGCTGCTGTTCCACGGCGTTGCCAAACTGAGCGGCGGCATTGGTTTTGTTGCCGACATGCTGGCCAAAGCCGGCTTGCCTGCGGTGTTTGGCTACGGCGTGTACATTGGCGAAGTTGTCGCACCGCTGCTCATCCTGGTCGGCCTGTTCACCCGTCCTGCCGCACTGATCGTGGCCATCAACATGATCGTCGCCGTGCTGCTGGCGCACACGAGCCAGTTCTTCACGCTCAACGAAACCGGCGGCTGGGCGCTGGAATTGCAGGCGATGTTCTTCTTTGCTGCAGTGGCGGTGGCGCTGTTGGGTGCGGGGCGTTACAGCATTGGTGGCGTCAACGGCCGCCTGAACTGAATCAAGCTGCTGCCAAAGCCGCAAAGCCGGGGTCAGGTCTGACATTCGGACACGAGCTCGGCATTAGTTGGATCAAAGCTGGGGTCAGGTCTGACATTCGGACACAAGCTCAGCCTTCTTCGAAGGTCTACCTGGCTTTCTTGAATGCTGAGCAATCTCAGCGCCAGTGATCCCGCATCCGGTAGCGTGGCCGGATGACACGACCACTCAGACTCGACTTTGCCGGTGCGCTGTACCACGTGACGTCGCGCGGTAACCGGCGTAACACGATCTATCGCGATGAAGCCGATCGCCGGATTTGGCTGGAGGTTCTTGCGAAGGTGTGTGAACGCCACCACTGCGTTATCCATAGCTTTTGCCAGATGACCAATCACTACCATCTGCTGATCGAAACGGCCGAAGCAAATCTTCCGCAGTGCATACGTCAGCTCAACGGGGTGTATTCGCAGCATGTCAATCGACGGCATCAGCTCGTCGGGCACTTGTTCCAAGGGCGCTACAAAGCAATCCTGGTGCAGAAGGAAAGTTATCTTCTGGAAGTGTCGCGGTACATTGTGTTGAATCCACTACGTGCACATGTCGTCGAAGCGCTGGATCAATGGCGATGGAGCAGCTATCGCTATGTCGTCGGCGATGAAACGCCGCCAGAATGGCTGGCACGCGATGAGCTCCTGGCGCGGTTCGGCGACACTCGCGCCAGTGCCATTGAGGCATATCAGACGTTTGTACTGGCGGGTGTCGGGAAGGCAAATCCGCTGGATGCCACCCGCCATCAAATCCTGCTGGGGGACGACGTTTTCATATCGGAGCATCAGCAGATGCAGCGATCTGAAGCGCTCATGGAAACCAAGCGGGCGACGCGGCGCTCAGTAGCGCTTCCCTTGCTTGACTATCAGAACACCTATCCCGCCAGGGGTGAGGCGATGGCGCGCGCCTACCGATCAACTGCCTATACCATGCCGCAGATTGCGATCGCCTTTGGCGTCTCGACCAAAACGGTCAGCCGGGCGGTTGCTGCTTTCGAGAAAGCGAAACCTTACGCTTAATGTTGAGGCCGTGTCCAAATGTCAGACCTGACTCCGGCTTATGACACTCACAGCTGCGTCAACGAAATCGTTCCCGCCACCGGCGTCGAGCACGGCTCTTCATCGAACGCGATATCTCCCAGTGGATTGGCCACGCCATCCGTCTTCAGATCCGCGAAGCCGAACAGGTTACGGTCCATCAGATGCGACGGCACCACGGTCGACAGTGACGAGAAAATGCTCTCCACGCGGCCCGGATGTTTTTTCTCCCACTCGCGCAGCATGTTCTTGATCTGCTTGCGCTGCAGGTTCTCTTGCGAGCCGCACAGGTCGCACGGGATGATCGGGAAGCCTTTGACCTCAGCATAGCGCTCGGTATCAGCCTCTTTCACATACGCCATCGGGCGAATCACCATGTGTTTGCCATCGTCCGACACCAGCTTGGCCGGCATGCCTTTCAGCTTCCCGCCGAAGAACATGTTGAGGAAGAAGGTTTCGAGAATGTCGTCGCGGTGGTGGCCCAGCGCGATCTTGTTGCAGCCCAGCTCATCGGCGACGCGGTACAGGATGCCGCGCCGCAGGCGCGAGCACAGCGAGCAGGTGGTCTTGCCTTCCGGGATCAGGCGCTTGACGATGCTGTAGGTGTCCTGGTTTTCGATGTGGTAGTCCACGCCGAGCTTGTCCAGGTAGGCCGGCAGGATGTCGGCCGGGAAGTTCGGCTGCTTCTGGTCGAGGTTGACTGCGACGATGTCGAAGTGGATTGGCGCGCGTTCGCGCAGCGTCAGGAGGATGTCCAGCAGGGCGTAGCTGTCCTTGCCGCCCGACAGGCACACCATCACCTTGTCGCCATCTTCGATCATGTTGAAGTCGCCAATGGCCTGGCCGACCTGGCGGCACAGGCGCTTGTGCAGCTTGTGGTTTTCGTGGGCGATCTTTTCCTGCTTCTTGGCGTCGATCACGGGGGCGGCTTCGCCCAGCGGGAAATCCGCCTCGGTCAGGCGCTCGATAACGGTTTCGTTCATGCTTCGTCCTTGATACGGAATACTTCGACACCGACGCCTTCGCAATCGGCATACACGTCGGGTTTCATCGTCGACACGCCCGCCGCGCGCACGCGCGGATGGGCCAGCATGGCCTCGACCATGTCGTCGCACAGTGTTTCTTGCAGGTGGATATGGCCCTTGGAAATGCGCTGGGCGACCGTCTCGCGCATGAAGTCGTAGTCGACGACTTCAGCCAATTGGTCGGCCTTCGGCGTCGACATCTCGAGCGGAATGTACAGCTCAACATTGATCAGCACACGTTGCTCGCCCTTCTTTTCGAAATCGTGCACGCCGATATTGATCATCACTTCGTAATTGCGCAGGAACAGCCGGCGGCAATTGCGCAAGCTCGGGTGGGACAGGGCGGACAACATGGTTAAGCCTTTTGGATAGATGATTCGGTGCTGCGGTTGTTGGGGTCGTCGCTGCGCGGTTCGGTCAGGAACATGACGTCGCGCGTCGATGGCGTCAGGTGCTGGCCGCCATCGACCAGCAGGGTCGTGCCCGTCAGCGCGCGGGCGCTGGCGGCGTACACGACCGCGTCGGCAATATCCTGTGGCGTCGACGAGCGCCCCAGCGGCGTGGCGCGGTGCGCCTGCGTAAAACCGTCCTCGCTCTGCTCGCCCGAGACCAGCGTGATGCCGGGCGCCACGCCCACCACGCGCACGGTCGGCGCCAGCGCTTGCGCCAGCATCGTGGTGGCCGCGTGCAGCGCTGCCTTGGACAAGGTGTACGACAGAAAATCCGGGTTGAGATTGTACAGTTTCTGGTCGAGCAGGTTAATGACGACGGCTTGCTCGCCTTGCGGCGTGGCCGCATGCAGCGCCTGCGCCAGCAGCACTGGCGCTGTGACATTCGCGGCCATATGCGCGTTCAATAACGCCGGTGAAAAGTCGGTGGCGCTGTCGTATTCGAACAACGACGCGTTGTTCACGATGCACGTCAACGTGCCGAGCGCGTCGATGGCGCGGCCCGCCAGCAGGCGTACGGCCGCATCGTCGGCCAGATCGCACTGCAGCAGCACGGCGCGCCGACCCAGCGCCAGAATGGCGTCGCGGGTGGCGATCGCATCCTGTTCGGAATGGCGGTAATGCAGCGCGAGATCCCAGCCGGCTTTCGCCAGGCCCAGCGCAATGGCGCGTCCGAGGCGGCGCCCGGCGCCGGTCACCAGCGCGACCCGGGGCAGGGCGGTTGGAACTGTGTCGGTCATCATGGGTGCTCAAGCCTGAACATCAGGCAGTAAATTGTTGATAAAAGCGAATCTGGCTACAATGCGGCATGTCCCTGCCCACCCCCGACCACGACGCCCTGGCCGCGTCCCACGCCCTGCAACAGCGCATCGCTGACGAGATCGAACAATCCGGTGGGCAGATCGCGTTTTCGCGGTTCATGGAACTGGCGCTGTACGCGCCGCGCCTCGGGTATTACAGCGGTGGCGCCGCCAAGCTCGGCGCCGAGGGCGATTTCATCACCGCGCCCGAGATGACGCCGCTGTTCGGGGCAACGGTGGCGCGCGTGGCAGCCGCTATTATCGCCCAAAGCGCGCCCGACATCATCGAGTTCGGCGCCGGCACCGGCCGCCTGGCGCGCGATGTGCTCGCTGCGCTGGCGCGCCAGGGCGTCGCCGTCAACTCGTACACGATCATCGAATTGTCGGGCGAGCTGCGCGCGCGCCAGCAGGCCAATCTGGCCGATCTGCCGCAAGTGCGCTGGCAGGACGCGATGCCCGCGCACTTCAGCGGCGTGGTGCTGGCCAACGAAGTGCTCGATGCGATGCCGGTCGAGCTGGTGATCCGCACGCGGGACGGCTGGCGCCGCCAGATGGTCACGATCGAGGACGGCGCATTCGCCTTTGTCCAGGCGCCGCTCGATGCCGCCCTGCACGAGCAACTGGTGCGCCAGGTGCCAGACCACGAACAGATGATTGAAGGCTATGTCACCGAGCTGCACCCGGTCGGTGCCGGCTTCATGGGTTCGCTGGCGACAATGTTCGCGGGTGGCCGTGGCGCGGCGATCCTGTTCGACTATGGGTTCCCGGCGCACGAGTATTACCTCGACCAGCGCATCGGCGGCACCCTGATGTGCCACTACCGCCACCACGCGCATCCCGATCCGTTCTATCTGCCGGGCCTGCAGGACATCACGGCCCACGTCGATTTCACGGCGATGGCGCTGGCCGCCCAGGATGCCGGCCTGCCGGTGCTGGCCTACATGAGCCAGGCCGCGTTCCTGATCGGCGCCGGCATCGGCGAATTGTTGCTTGAAAACAACCCTGAGGATGCGCTGCGCTTCCTGCCGCAGTCGCGCGCCGTGCAAAAGCTTGTTTCACCGGCGGAAATGGGCGAATTATTCAAGGTGCTGGTGGTGGGGCAGGCTGTAACATTGCCCGATGCACTCGTTCAGGCCGACCGCAGTCATCGGCTGTGACAATTGTGATATCTTGCACAACGGACACAATTGCGTCTAAGCTGTACGACATTCCAGCGCCAGGGTCCGGCCATCCGCCTTGGCCGAGGACGTAGCATCAATGGCAGGCATCAGCGGGCAGATTTGACACACCATGGCCAAGATTCACACACACTATGACAACCTGAAGGTGTCGCGTCACGCGCCCCAGGAAGTCATTCGTGCTTCGTACAAGGCGCTGAGCCAGAAATACCATCCCGACAAGAATCCGGGCGACGAAAAAGCCGCCCGCATCATGGCGGTCGTCAATTCGGCCTACAACGTCCTGGCCGATCCGGTGCGCCGCAAGGAACACGACGAGTGGATCGCGTCCGAAGAATGGGAAGTCGAGTGGCTGGAAAGCTCGAACGCCAAGGACGGCCAGCTGCGCAAGGGCGGCGACGCCGGCGACGCCACGTCGGCGCACAAGCCGCGCCGCGCACGCCTGATGCGCGATCCGCGCTGGTGGCTGGGCCTGACCACCTGTTTCGTGACGGGCGCCGCCGCTGCCGTCCTGCTCTTGCAGCAACCCGGCATGATGCCCGGCGCGCTGGCCTGGGGCGGCGTGCAGAAGCCCGTGAGCGTGCTGGCCAGCACGCCGCCCCCAGCAGCATCCGCAGCGACAACGGCGGCGACTGCCGCCGCCGAGCCCGTGCCTGCACCCGATATCTGGGCCGGCCGCGGTGCGCCTGTCATCCGCACGCTCGGTATCGCCCAACTGGTGGTGCCCGCGCGCGTACCCGATTGCAGCACCGACCTGCAAACGCTGACGGCGCCAGGCGGCGAGCCCTGGCCGGCCGAGTCCGCCTATCTGCCGGGCTACCCGGTCGGTAACGAAAGTACGGGGATGCAGGTGACGATCGACAATAGCGCGAACGCCTCGCCGGTGTTCGTCAAGCTGTACGACCTGGAGCGCGGCGCGAATGTGCGCCACGCCTTCGTGCAGCCGCGCGCGACGTTCACGATCGACAAACTGGCGGCAGGCAAGTACGAGGTGCTGTACCAGAACGTCGGCACCGGCGCCACGACGGCCGAGTGCGCCAGCCGCCCACCCGCCCAGTAAGTTGTCGTTTTTTATGCGCCGTGCCTGCTGGCGGAACTGCGCACCATGCTGATTTCATTTAATTCGTTCTGCGCCGTAATATACTGGGTCGATACTGCGCGCCCATGCAGCCGCCCCACGCCCAACGCAGGCCAATACGGACCACAATGAACGAACTGGAAGGCCTGACGGCCCTGATCATCGAGCCCCACGCAGGAATGCGCGCCAGCATTCACAGCATGCTCACGCTGTGCGGCCTGACCCGGATCGAACACGCCAGCACGTCCAACCAGGCGATCAAGCACCTGGGCCTGCGCCAGTTTGACCTTATCCTGTGCGAGTACGACCTCGAAGGCGGCCAGGATGGCCAGCAGTTGCTCGAAGACCTGCGTCACCACAAGCTGATGCGCCTGGCCACGATGTTCTTCATGGTGACTGCAGAAGGCAACCACAGCAAGGTGGTCAGCGCGGCCGAGCTGGCGCCGACCGACTACGTCCTCAAGCCGTTCACCGCCGACCGCCTGCTCGAGCGCATCGGGCGCGCGCTCGACAAGCGCAATGCGTTCCTGCCCGTGTACACGCTGATGGAGGCCGGCGACCAGGTGGAGGCGCTTGCTGCCTGCATCGAGGGCCAGCGCCTGCACACGCGCTATGCCATCGACTTTCTGCGCCTGCGCGCCGAGCTGCACATGTTTCTGGGGCAGGCCGAGCTGGCCGAGCCCATCTACCGGCACCTGGTCGAGATCAAGGCGATTGCCTGGGCCCGGCTGGGACTCGCCAAGACGCTGTTCGTGCGCAAGCGCCTGGCCGAGGCCAGGGAAATCCTCGAAGAGCTGGTCGACACCAACCGCAATTTCGTCGACGCCTTCGACTGGCTGGCGCGCACTCACGCCGCAGCTGGCGAGCTCGACAAGGCGCAGGCCGTGCTCGCCGACGCGGTGGCCGTCTCGCCCCATGCAGTGCGGCGCCTGCGCACGCTGGCCGACATTGCCTTCGATGCGGGCGACATCGACACTGCCGAAAAATCGCTGCGTCAGGTGGTGGGCAAGGCCAAGTATTCCGAGTTTCGCGATCCCGAAGACCACGTCAAGCTGGTGCGCACGCTGGTGGGCAAGGGCGATCCGGTGGGTGCGGCGGCTGTGGTGCGCGATCTCGACCGCACCATGGGCGGGCGCGCCACGACGGTGCTGTGCAGCGCGGTGGCATCCGCCCTGGTGCACGAGTACACCGGCAACGAGGTACGGCTGGGCGAAGCGTTGAGCACGGCGGTGGCTGCCTGCCAGGATGCGCCGGGCGTGTCGGTCGACATCAAGCTCGAACTGGCCCGCACCTGCCTCGACCATGACATGGAAGAGGGCGCCTGCTCGGTCGTGCGCGACGTGATGCGCAATGCCGGCGACGAGGCCGTGATGGCGCGCGCAGTGGGTGTGATGGACAGCGCGGGCAAGGGCGAGCTGGCCCGCTCGATGGTCAAGGAAAGCCGCCAGCACGTGGTCGACCTGGTCGCCAGCGGCGCCGCGCGCGCCAAGAGCGGCGATTACCGGGGCGCGGTCACGCTGATGCTCG
Source organism: Oxalobacteraceae sp. CFBP 13730 (assembly GCA_014841835.1). Lineage (GTDB taxonomy): Bacteria > Pseudomonadota > Gammaproteobacteria > Burkholderiales > Burkholderiaceae_D > Telluria. The sequence goes on from JACYUQ010000004.1 coordinate 567,508, forward strand.
AAGCAGCGCACAAGCTGCCCAACAATCCGTCGGTGGCGTTCAATGCCACGCTGGCGGTGCTGCGCTGCCTGGAAGCAGGCGGCTGGGACGAGCGGCTCGGTGGCCAGGTCCCGACCCTGATCGGCAATGTACGCAAGCTCGACCCGCTCAATCCCAAGCTGCCGGCGCTGGCGGCGCTGTTCCAGCAAGTGCTCAAGCAGCACGATCAGGGCGTGCGCCAGGGGCTGCGCATGCCGCCGCCCAAAGCGGGCTGACGATGGCCGACCTTCCTCACGGCGCCCAGAGCCACCCCACGTCCGGTCGGGTGCGCGATGCGCTGATGCGCAAGCTGAGCGGCACCGAGCGCATGTTCAGTCTTGGCGGCACCATGACGCGCGTGATCGGCATGGGCTACAGCGTCGACGAGGGCTCGGCCGACCTCACGTATTACGTGATGGCCGACGTGGCGCTGACCCAGCGCATCCTGCGCCTGTCGAACACGGTGGCATACCGCACGCAGCTGGGCGCGCCGGTGACGACGATCTCGCGCGCCATTTCCCTGCTCGGCTTCGACAATGTGCGCGCCGCCGCGCTGGCGATGCTGCTGGTCGACGCGCTCGACGTGGCCGAGCACGGCGTGCGGGTCGAACTCCAGGCGGCGTTGTGCGCCAGCCTGGTGGGCCAGGAAATGGCGCACCGCAGCCCCCATCCGGGTGCCGAAGAAGCAGGGATCTGCGCGCTGTTCAAGAACCTGGGGCCGATGCTGCTGGCCAGCCACGAGCCGGAGCGCTACCGCGAGATCGCGGCCCTGGTCGCCACCGGCAAGCACACCCACGCGCAAGCCTCGCGCCTGATCCTGGGCTGCACCTTCGAGACCCTGTCCGAGGCCGTGCTGCGCGAATGGCAATTGCCCGAGCTGATCATCGAGGCGCAGGCCTCCCCCGCGCCTGGTACGCTCGATGTCGCGCCGGAGCGCGCTGAGTGGATGCGCCAGGTGGCCGCATTCAGCCAGGACGTGGCGCGCCTGATGGGCCATCACCACGATCCGGCCAGTGCGCCCGACGCCGAGGCGCTGCTGGCGCGCTACGGCGTGGCGCTGGGGCTCGACATGCCCGGGCTGGCAGCGTTGTTCGACAGCGTCCAGGAAAGCATGAACGGCATGCTGCAGAGCATGAACATGGAACGCGCACCCAAGACCGACCCGAAAGCCGGCAGCAGCCTGCCGAACGTGCTGGCGCTGGCGATGCTCGACGCAGGCGAGGCCGACGACGGCGAGTTCTACCCCAGTGGCAAGCCGAAGAATGCGCGCGACCTGCTGCTGGCCGGTGTGCAGGATGTGTCGGTGCTGGGGGGATCTGCCACGAGCGCCAATGACGTCATCATGGCCGTGCTCGAAACGCTGTACGGCGCGCTGGGCTTTCGCTTTGCCACCATTTGCCTGCGCGACGGCCGGACCGGCACCTTCCGGGCGCGCGCCTCGCTGGGGGAGAACAAGGCCGAGCTGCAGGCCGGCTTCACGTTCCCGTGCGCCTTCACGCGCGACCTGTTCCACCTGGCGCTGGAAAACAATGCCGACATGATGATCCCGGACGCCTTCAGCCCCAAGATCCGCGACCTGCTGCCGGCCTGGTACAAGACGCTGCTGCCGGACGCCGAGAGTTTCATCGTGCTGCCGCTGGTGGTGGGCAAGGCGCAGCTGGGGCTGTTCTACGCGGACCGCATCTTCACGGCCCCCGAGGGCGTGCCGCCGGACGAGACGGCGCTGATCAAGGCGCTCAAGGCGCAAGTGCTGGCCGCACTGGCGCCGGCTTGACGAACAAACCAAGTTTTTTTCACGCCGCGCAAAATGACCCTTGCGGCTTTAGAGTCCGACCGTTACAATCACGCCCCGAAGCAACGCTGTCAGGCGAAGTGGAAAAACCTTCTACCCAAACCTGATTGACAGTACGTTGAGCTTGCTTCATACTCTGCGGTTCTTCGCGGTGGGGTGGCCGAGTGGTTAAAGGCAGCAGACTGTAAATCTGCCCTCTCTGAGTACGCTGGTTCGAATCCAGCCCCCACCACCAAAAGAAGATCGTGAAGTCGAATTGAAGTTGTACCTCGCGGGTGTAGCTCAATGGTAGAGCAGAAGCCTTCCAAGCTTACGACGAGGGTTCGATTCCCTTCACCCGCTCCAGTGTTTCGCGGTGTGCAAGTTGAACATCGCACCAAATCAGCCCTTGTAGCTCAGTGGTAGAGCACTCCCTTGGTAAGGGAGAGGCCACGTGTTCAATCCACGTCAAGGGCACCAGAATTTTGTACGGCAGTCGCGTTGCACTCGTCCGTCAGGTGTGCCTGGTAATTCTCAAAAATATCGTTAGATCTTAGGAGTCTGAAATGGCAAAAGGTAAATTCGAACGGACCAAGCCGCACGTAAACGTCGGCACCATCGGTCACGTTGACCACGGCAAAACCACGCTGACGGCTGCAATCGCGACCGTCCTGTCGAAGAAATTCGGCGGCGAAGCCAAGGCCTACGACCAGATCGACGCGGCACCAGAAGAAAAAGCACGCGGCATCACCATCAACACCGCGCACGTCGAGTACGAGACCGAAAACCGTCACTACGCTCACGTTGACTGCCCAGGCCACGCCGACTACATCAAGAACATGATTACCGGTGCTGCGCAGATGGACGGCGCGATCCTGGTGTGCTCGGCTGCTGACGGCCCAATGCCACAGACCCGCGAGCACATCCTGCTGGCCCGTCAAGTTGGCGTTCCATACATCATCGTGTTCCTGAACAAGTGCGACCTGGTCGACGACGCAGAACTGCTGGAACTGGTCGAAATGGAAGTTCGTGAGCTTCTGTCGAAGTACGAGTTCCCAGGCGACGACGTCCCAATCATCAAGGGTTCGGCACGTATGGCCCTCGAAGGCAAGCCGGGCGAAATGGGTGAAGAATGCATCACCCGTCTGGCCGAAGCCCTCGACACCTACATCCCAACGCCAGAGCGCGCTGTTGACGGTGCGTTCCTGATGCCAGTGGAAGACGTGTTCTCGATCTCGGGTCGCGGTACCGTTGTGACCGGTCGTGTCGAGCGCGGCGTCGTCAAAGTCGGCGAAGAAATCGAAATCGTCGGCATCATCGACACCGTCAAGACCACTTGCACCGGCGTGGAAATGTTCCGCAAGCTGCTGGACCAGGGTCAAGCTGGCGACAACGTCGGCCTGCTGCTGCGCGGTACCAAGCGTGAAGATGTCCAGCGTGGTCAGGTCTTGGCAAAGCCAGGTTCGATCAAGCCGCACAACCACTTCACCGGCGAGATCTACGTTCTGTCGAAAGATGAAGGCGGCCGTCACACCCCGTTCTTCAACAACTATCGTCCACAGTTCTACTTCCGTACGACTGACGTGACCGGTTCGATCGAGCTGCCAGCAGACAAAGAAATGGTCATGCCAGGCGACAACGTGTCGATCACCGTCAAGCTGATCAACCCGATCGCGATGGAAGAAGGTCTGCGTTTCGCAATCCGTGAAGGCGGCCGTACCGTCGGCGCCGGCGTGGTCGCAAAGATTCTGCCTAACTAAGCAGAGCAGAGGGAAACGGAAGTCATTTCCGTTTCCCTCGAACAGCATTGTCAGTGAGCGCGCGCTTGCTGTATAATGTTGGATTCAGCTGGAAGTTTTCGTAGGGGTGTAGCTCAATTGGCAGAGCGTCGGTCTCCAAAACCGAAGGTCGCGGGTTCGATTCCCTCCGCCCCTGCCACCGAATTCTGGTGCCAGGCACCGAAAGTAAAGAAGAATGTCTAATCAATCCGTGCAAACTGTCAGCACCTCGAATGACAAGTTCAAGGTCGCGCTGGCGGTGGTTGCAGCGATTGCAGGCGTCGTCGGGTTCTTTTACCTGACAGGCCAGAACAAACCAGCCTTGGTCGCCGCAGGCGCCCTTTTGGCTGGTTTAGTTTTTGCTGTCCTGCTTTTGTGGACTTCCACCACTGGCCGTGATTTCCTGAGCTTTGCCAAGGAATCGGTGCGCGAGACCAAGAAGGTCGTTTGGCCGACCCGCCGCGAAGCCTTGCAGATCACCGGCATCGTGTTTGCCTTCGTGGTTGTGATGGCGATTTTCCTGTGGGGCACCGACAAGATTCTCGAGCTCCTGTTGTACGACTTTGTCCTGGGTTGGAAATAAACATGAGCGAAAACGTACAAGAAGATACCGCGCCGGAAGAGATTCCGGCGGCCGGCGTCCCGGCGGCTGGCGCTGAGGCGGCCGGCGCTCCGGAAGAAGGCGTTCCAGAGCAGGAAGCAGCACCAGAAGCAGCTGCACCCGTGAGTGTCCCGGTCAGCAACAAGCGCTGGTACGTCGTTCACGTCTACTCGGGTATGGAAAAGAGCGTGATGCGCGCCCTGACCGAGCGGATCGAACGCGGCGGCATGCAAGAACAGTTTGGCCAGATCCTGGTGCCAACCGAGGAAGTTGTCGAGATGCGCAACGGCACCAAAGCCGTTACCGAGCGCCGCTTCTTCCCTGGTTATGTACTGGTTGAAATGGAAATGACCGACGAAACCTGGCACCTGGTGAAAAACACCAGCAAAGTCACTGGTTTCATCGGCGGCAAGTCGAACAAGCCGACCCCGATTCCGGCGCGCGAGATCGACAAGATCATGCAGCAGGTCCAGGAAGGTGTCGAGAAGCCTCGGCCAAAGACGCTGTACGAAGTGGGCGAACAGGTCCGTATCAAGGAAGGCCCGTTCACCGATTTCAACGGCAACGTCGAAGAAGTCAATTACGAAAAGTCGAAGGTGCGAGTTTCTGTTACCATCTTCGGCCGCGCGACTCCAGTGGAACTGGAATTCGGGCAAGTCGAGAAAGTCTAAACGCTACCATCGGAGCGTCGCAGCAGGTAGGCGGAATCCGGTAAGAGGAGCCCCGCCGGAGACGAGTAGTCGCGGTGGGGCGCTACTACTCAAGTCAAAGATAGGAGCCTTTCATGGCAAAGAAAATCATTGGCTTTATCAAGCTGCAAGTTCCAGCTGGTAAAGCAAACCCATCCCCACCGATCGGTCCAGCACTGGGTCAGCGCGGTCTGAACATCATGGAATTCTGCAAGGCGTTCAACGCCCAGACCCAGGGTGTCGAGCCAGGCATGCCAATCCCGGTCGTGATCACCGCGTTCGCTGACAAGTCGTTCACCTTCGTGATGAAGACTGCACCAGCAACGTACCTGATCAAGAAAGCCGCTGGCATCACCAAGGGTTCGGCCAAGCCGCATACCGACAAGGTTGCCTCGCTGACCCGCGCTCAAGCTGAAGAAATCGCAAAAATCAAGCAGCCGGACCTGACCGCCGCCGACATGGACGCAGCAGTGCGTATCATCGCTGGCTCGGCACGTTCGATGGGCATCACGGTGGAGGGTCTGTAATGGCTAAGCTGTCCAAACGCGTCAAAGCTATCAAAGCTAAAGTAGACCGCAATAAAGTCTACGCCTTCGACAACGGTCTGTCGCTGGTTAAAGAATTCGCCACTGCCAAGTTCAACGAGTCGATCGACGTCTCGGTGCAACTGGGCGTGGACCCGAAGAAGTCGGACCAAGTGGTTCGCGGTTCGGTCGTGCTGCCAGCAGGCACCGGCAAGACCGTGCGCGTTGCTGTGTTCGCAACGGGCGAGAAGGCTGAAGCTGCACGTGCAGCCGGCGCCGACATCGTCGGTATGGAAGACCTGGCCGAGCGCGTCAAAGCCGGCGACATGCCTTTCGATATCGTCATCGCGTCGCCAGACACCATGCGTATCGTCGGTACCCTGGGTCAGATCCTGGGCCCACGTGGCCTGATGCCTAACCCGAAAGTCGGCACCGTGACCCCAGACGTCGCAACCGCCGTCAAGAACGCCAAAGCCGGTCAGGTCCAGTACCGTACCGACAAGGCAGGTATCGTTCACGCAACGATCGGCCGTGCATCGTTCACCGACGAAGATCTGAAGAGCAACCTGGTTGCCCTGATCGACGCCCTGAACAAAGCCAAGCCAACCACGTCGAAAGGTGTGTACCTGCGCAAGGTCGCCCTGTCGTCGACGATGGGTGCTGGCGTGCGCATCGATCACGCTTCGATCGCTGCTGCTTAATCAGCAAATTCAAGTCCTCGCGCCATTGGTGCGGGGCGATTCTTTGGGCTGTCGCAGTAACTGATCGCTGCGGCAGACAATCAAAGACCGTTGGGCCAAGTGCAGAGGTTGGGCATGCGGTTAAAAGACAACCCAACGCAGATGGTGTACCCGAACAAGTTTTGTAGTCCAGCTGCGTGAATTCATCCGCTCAGTTTAAGGCTTCTTAACTTCGGACGCCGTGTGTTCGAACCGATGTGAACATCTCGTTCTCATCATTTAAGGAGATTGACCGTGGGTCTTAATCTGAATGACAAAAAGGCCGTCGTCGAAGAAGTTTCCGCAAAAGTAGCATCTGCGCAAACCATCGTCGTCGCCGAGTACCGTGGCATCCAGGTTAGTCACTTGACCAAGCTCCGTGCAACCGCACGTGCCCAGGGCGTGTACCTGCGTGTTCTGAAGAACACGCTGGCTCGTCGCTCTGTCGAGGGCACGCAGTTTGCCTCGCTGGCTGATTCCATGACCGGTCCGCTGATCTATTCGATCTCGGACGATGCCGTTGCTGCAGCTAAAGTCATCAATGACTTCGCTAAAACCAACGACAAGCTGGTCATCAAAGCCGGTAACTACGCAGGTAAGCAGCTCGACGTAGCTGGCGTTACCTCGTTGGCAAGCATCCCATCCCGTGAAGTTCTCATCTCGCAGCTGTTGGGCGTCATGTTGGCTCCGGTGTCGGGCTTTGCACGTGGTCTGGCTGCCCTGGCAGCGAAAAAAGGCGAAGGTTCTTCCGAAGCAGCTCCGGCCGCAGAAGAAGCGCCTGCAGAAGCGTAAGCTTCCCTTTTTTTTTCAAGTACCAACCTGAACTACATACAAATCAAAACTGGAGTTTCAAATGGCAATTAGCAAAGACGATATCCTGAACGCAGTGAGCGAAATGTCCGTCATGGACCTGAACGAACTGGTCAAGGCATTCGAAGAGAAGTTCGGCGTGTCGGCAGCTGCAATGGCAGCTCCTGCAGCCGGTGGTGGCGCTGGCGCCGCTGCTGCTGAAGAGCAGACCGAGTTCAACGTTGTTCTGACCGAAATCGGCGCGAACAAAGTCGGCGTCATCAAGGCAGTCCGTGAAATCACCGGTCTGGGCCTGAAAGAAGCCAAAGACGTCGTCGACGGCGCTCCTAAGACGGTCAAAGAAGCCCTGCCAAAAGCAGAAGCTGAAGCCGCCAAGAAGAAGCTGGAAGATGCAGGCGCCAAGGCTGAACTGAAGTAATACATAGGCAAAGGGTGCTGTTCGCAGCACCTGATGCGGGAGTCAAAGCTTGCAAAACTTGCCGGAAGGCGGGAATTGCGGCTTTGGCTCTTTTGTCGTCCCTGCGACAGACGTCGGCAAGGAATGACAGAATAGAGCCGGAAAGAACGGCTCCGAAACATCGTAACACAGCAGTTTGCTTGTCCTTTTCATCTGGCGCGAAAGAGTAAGAGACTTCAGGAATTGTGTGTGGTGGTGGCGCGTGCCACTGGCAAACCCTGAATTCTTCATCCTTTCTGTCACTCACGGAGTGTCCATGCACTACTCATTTACTGAGAAGAAGCGTATTCGCAAGTCGTTCGCGAAACGCGCCAACGTTCACAACGTTCCCTACCTGCTGGCTACCCAGCTGGAATCCTACGAGAACTTCCTCCAGGCTGACGCTGTCCCATCGGGACGCAAGGCCGAGGGTCTGCAGTCGGCTTTTTCTTCGATCTTCCCTATCGTGTCGCACAATGGTTTTGCGCGCCTCGAGTTCCTGTCGTATGTGCTGGGTGACCCTGCGTTTGACGTGAAAGAGTGCCAGCAGCGTGGCCTGACCTTCGCGTCGCCGCTGCGCGCCAAGGTGCGTCTGGTGATCCTGGACAAGGAATCGCCGACCAAGCCGGTCGTCAAGGAAATGAAGGAACAAGAAGTCTACATGGGCGAGCTGCCACTGATGACCACGAACGGTTCGTTTGTGATCAACGGCACCGAGCGCGTGATCGTGTCCCAGCTGCACCGTTCGCCGGGCGTGTTCTTCGAGCACGACCGCGGCAAGACGCACTCGTCGGGCAAGCTCCTGTTCTCGGCACGGATCATTCCTTACCGCGGCTCGTGGCTCGACTTCGAGTTCGACCCGAAGGATATCCTGTTCTTCCGCGTCGACCGTCGCCGCAAGATGCCAGTGACGATCCTGCTCAAGGCCATCGGCATGACGCCGGAACAGATCCTGGCTAACTTCTTCGTCTTCGACAACTTCGTCGTGCGCAACGACGGCGGCGAACTCGAGTTCGTCCCCGAGCGTCTGCGCGGCGAAGTCGCGCGTTTCGACATCGTCGATCCGAAGTCGGGCAAGACCATTGTCACCAAGGACAAGCGTATCAACGCGAAGCACGTCCGTGACATCGAAGCTGCCGGCATCAAGACCATCTCGGTCCCTGAAGACTATCTGCTGGGCCGCGTGCTGGCCAAGAACATCGTCGACCAGGACACCGGTGAAGTCATCGCCGTTGCCAACGACGAGCTGACCGAAGAACTGCTGGGCAAGCTGCGCGATGCAGACGTGACCGAAATCCAGACGCTGTACACCAACGATCTGGACCAGGGCGGCTACATCTCGCAAACCCTGCGCACCGACGACACCGCTGACCGCACCGCGGCGCGCGTGGCGATCTACCGCATGATGCGTCCTGGCGAACCGCCAACCGAAGAATCCGTCGAAGCACTGTTCAACGGCCTGTTCTACATGCCGGAACGCTACGACCTGTCAGCTGTCGGCCGCATGAAGTTCAACCGCCGTATCGGCCGTGATGAACTGACCGGCGACATGACCATGTCGAACGAAGACATCCTGGCCGTGATCAAGATCCTCGTCGAGCTGCGCAATGGCCGCGGCGAAGTCGATGACATCGATCACCTGGGTAACCGTCGCGTCCGTTGCGTCGGCGAGCTGGCAGAGAATCAATTCCGTGCTGGCCTGGTCCGCGTGGAACGTGCAGTCAAGGAACGTCTCGGCCAGGCCGAAGCGGACAACCTGATGCCGCATGACCTGATCAACAGCAAGCCGATCTCGGCCGCGATCCGTGAATTCTTCGGTTCGTCGCAGCTGTCCCAGTTCATGGACCAGACCAACCCGCTGTCCGAAGTGACGCACAAGCGTCGCGTTTCGGCTCTGGGCCCTGGCGGTTTGACCCGCGAACGTGCTGGCTTCGAGGTGCGCGACGTGCACCCGACCCACTACGGCCGCGTGTGCCCGATCGAAACGCCTGAAGGCCCGAACATCGGTCTGATCAACTCGCTGGCACTGTATGCCCGCCTGAATGAATACGGCTTCCTGGAAACCCCGTACCGCAAGGTCGATGGTTCGAAGGTCACCGACCAGATCGATTACCTGTCGGCCATCGAAGAAGGCCGCTACATCATTGCGCAGGCAAACGCCGCGATCAATGAAAACGGCCAACTGATCGACGAGCTGGTCTCGTCGCGTGAAGCCGGCGAAACGATCCTGGTCTCGCCAGAGCGCGTCCAGTACATGGACGTTGCCCCAGGCCAGATCGTGTCGGTCGCTGCCTCGCTGATTCCGTTCCTGGAACACGATGATGCGAACCGTGCACTGATGGGCGCCAACATGCAGCGTCAGGCCGTGCCTTGCCTGCGTCCTGAGAAGGCCGTTGTCGGTACCGGTATCGAACGCACCGTGGCAGTCGACTCGGGTACCACCGTGCAGGCTCTGCGTGGCGGTATGGTCGACTACATCGATGCGGGCCGCGTCGTCATTCGCGTGAACGATGATGAAGCACAGGCTGGTGAAGTCGGCGTCGACATCTACAACCTGATCAAGTACACCCGTTCGAACCAGAACACCAACATCAACCAGCGTCCGATCGTGCAGGTTGGTGACCGCGTCGCCCGTGGCGACGTGATCGCCGACGGCGCATCGACCGACCTGGGCGAACTGGCCCTGGGTCAGAACATGCTGGTGGCGTTCATGCCGTGGAACGGTCTGAACTTCGAAGATTCGATCCTGATCTCGGAAAACGTCGTCAAGGATGACCGCTACACGTCGATTCACATCGAAGAGCTGTCGGTCGTGGCACGTGACACCAAGCTGGGCGCGGAAGAAATCACCCGCGACATCTCGAACCTGGCAGAAAACCAGCTGGCGCGCCTGGATGAATCGGGCATCGTCTACATCGGCGCCGAAGTGCAGGCTGGCGACGTGCTGGTCGGTAAGGTCACGCCAAAAGGCGAGACCCAGCTGACGCCGGAAGAAAAGCTGTTGCGCGCGATCTTCGGCGAAAAAGCGTCGGACGTGAAAGACACCTCGCTGCGCGTGCCTTCGGGTATGGTCGGCACCGTGATCGACGTGCAAGTGTTCACCCGCGAAGGCATCCAGCGTGACAAGCGCGCCCAGCAGATCATCGACGATGAACTCAAGCGCTATCGCCTGGACCTGAACGACCAGATGCGTATTGTCGAGGGCGATGCCTTCGAGCGTCTGGAGCGCATGCTGATCGGCAAGATCGTCAATGGCGGTCCGAAGAAGATGGCCAAGGGCGCGGCGATCACTGCCGAGTACCTGGCGGACCTGGACAAGTTCCACTGGTTCGACATCCGTCCGGCAGAAGACGACACCGCGAACGCCCTCGAAGCGATCAAGGAATCGATCAACGAGAAGCGTCACCAGTTCGATCTGGCCTTCGAAGAGAAGCGCAAGAAGCTGACGCAAGGCGACGAGCTGCAGCCAGGCGTGCAGAAGATGGTCAAGGTCTACCTGGCCGTCAAGCGCCGCCTGCAGTCGGGCGACAAGATGGCAGGCCGTCACGGTAACAAGGGTGTGGTCTCGCGTATCGTGCCAGTGGAAGACATGCCGTTCATGGCGGACGGTCGTCCTGCCGACGTCGTGCTGAACCCGCTGGGCGTGCCATCGCGCATGAACGTCGGTCAGATCCTGGAAACCCACCTCGGTTGGGCGGCCAAGGGCCTGGGCTGGCGTATCGGCGAAATGCTGCAGGCGCAAGCGAAGGCACAAGACCTGCGCGTGTTCCTGGACAAGATCTACAACGAAACCGGCCGCAAGGAAGACCTGGACAGCTTCAGCGATGAAGAGATCCTGACCCTGGCGGGCAACCTCAAGAACGGCGTGCCGTTCGCGACCCCGGTCTTCGATGGCGCCCACGAAGAAGACATTCGTCGTATGCTGGACCTGGCGTTCCCGGACGATATCGCTGCGAACCTCGGCATGACCCCGTCGAAGAACCAGGTCACGATGTTCGACGGCCGCACCGGCGAAGCATTCGAGCGCAAGGTCACCGTTGGCTTCATGCACATGCTGAAGCTGCATCACCTGGTCGACGACAAGATGCACGCGCGTTCGACTGGTCCGTACTCGCTCGTGACGCAGCAGCCACTGGGCGGTAAAGCCCAGTTCGGCGGCCAGCGCTTCGGTGAGATGGAGGTGTGGGCACTGGAAGCGTACGGCGCATCGTACGTGCTGCAAGAGATGCTGACTGTGAAGTCGGATGACGTGAACGGCCGTACGAAGGTCTACGAGAACCTGGTCAAAGGCGACCACGTGATCGAAGCCGGCATGCCAGAGTCGTTCAACGTGCTGGTGAAGGAAATCCGTTCGCTGGGTATCGATATCGATCTCGAGCGCAACTAAGCAGGCAGCAAGGCCGCCAGCCTTCGGGCACGGCCTGCGCCTTCAAAACGTCGTTCCCGCGCAGGCGGGAACCTAAGCCCGGTAAGTCACCGGCAAACTTGGATTCCCGCCTGCGCGGGAATGACAGTTTTAAGGGTAGTGGGCTTGGCAAGCACTGGCGAAAATCAGTGAGGAGCTGGCGGCAAGCAAGTCAGTAAAGAATTCAATCACCTGGAGTGATACATGAAAGCACTGCTCGATCTATTCAAGCAAGTTCAGCAAAACGAAAGTTTCGACGCCATCAAGATTGGCCTGGCGTCGCCTGAAAAAATCCGTTCGTGGTCGTTCGGCGAAGTCAAGAAGCCGGAAACCATCAACTACCGCACGTTCAAGCCTGAACGCGATGGCCTGTTCTGCGCCAAGATCTTTGGTCCTATCAAGGACTACGAATGCCTGTGCGGCAAGTACAAGCGCCTGAAGCACCGCGGCGTGATCTGCGAGAAGTGCGGCGTTGAAGTCACGCTGGCCAAGGTGCGCCGTGAGCGCATGGGCCACATCGAGCTGGCCTCGCCAGTCGCGCACATCTGGTTCCTGAAGTCGCTGCCATCGCGTCTGGGCATGGTCCTGGACATGACGCTGCGGGACATCGAACGCGTGCTGTACTTCGAAGCATACGTCGTCACCGATCCAGGCATGACCCCGCTCAAGAAGAGCCAGATCATGTCGGAAGACGACTACGCTGCCAAGTACGAAGAGTACGGCGACGACTTCACTGCATTCATGGGCGCCGAAGGTATCCGTGAACTGCTGCGCTCGATCGACATCCACCGCGATGCCGACGCGCTGCGCGTGGAACTCAAAGAGTCGAAGTCCGAAGCCAAGATCAAGAAATACGCCAAGCGCCTGAAAGTGCTCGAAGCGTTCCAGCGTTCGGGCATCAAGCCTGAATGGATGATCATGGAAGTTCTGCCGGTCCTGCCGCCAGAACTGCGTCCGCTCGTCCCGCTGGACGGTGGCCGTTTCGCCACGTCCGACCTGAACGACCTGTATCGCCGCGTCATCAACCGTAATAACCGCCTGAAGCGCCTGATGGAACTGCGCGCACCAGAGATCATTACGCGTAACGAAAAGCGCATGCTGCAGGAAGCGGTCGACTCGCTGCTGGACAACGGCCGTCGCGGTAAAGCGATGACGGGCGCCAACAAGCGTCCGCTGAAGTCGCTGGCCGAGATGATCAAGGGTAAGGGCGGTCGTTTCCGTCAGAACTTGCTGGGCAAGCGCGTCGACTACTCGGGCCGTTCGGTCATCGTGGTGGGGCCACAGCTGAAACTGCACCAGTGCGGTCTGCCGAAACTGATGGCTCTGGAACTGTTCAAGCCATTCATTTTCAACAAGCTCGAACTGATGGGTCTGGCTACGACCATCAAGGCTGCGAAGAAGCTCGTCGAAGTGCAAGAGCCAGTGGTGTGGGACATCCTTGAAGAAGTCATCAAGGAACACCCGATCATGCTGAACCGTGCGCCAACGCTGCACCGTCTGGGTATCCAGGCGTTCGAGCCGGTCCTGATCGAAGGCAAGGCCATCCAGCTGCACCCACTCGTCTGCGCGGCGTTCAACGCCGACTTCGACGGTGACCAGATGGCTGTCCACGTCCCGCTGTCGATCGAAGCACAGATGGAAGCACGCACGCTGATGCTGGCGTCGAACAACATCCTGTTCCCATCGAACGGCGAACCGTCGATCGTGCCGTCCCAGGATATCGTGCTGGGTCTGTACTACGCATCGCGCGAGGCAATCAATGCCAAGGGCGAAGGCATGATGTTCCCGGACGTGTCGGAAGTCATCCGCGCGTACGACAACAAGGAAGTCGAACTGGCGACCCGCATCACCGTGCGTATCGTGGAATTCCCACGCAACGCCGAAGGTGGCTTCGACCAGACCCTGACCCGCTACGAGACCACGGTCGGCCGTGCGATCCTGTCCGAGATCCTGCCAAAAGGCTTGCCATTCTCGGTGCTGAATCGTTCGCTGAAGAAGAAGGAAATCTCGAAGCTGATCAACACGTCGTTCCGCAAGTGCGGTCTGCGTGCGACCGTCGTGTTTGCCGACAAGCTGATGCAGTCGGGCTTCCGCCTGGCAACGCGCGCCGGTATCTCGATCGCCGTCGACGACATGATGATCCCGGACGTCAAGAAGGGCATGATCGCTGCCGCTGAAGCCGAAGTGAAACAGATCGAGCAGCAATACAGCTCGGGTCTGGTCACCGCCGGCGAGCGCTACAACAAGGTCGTCGACATCTGGGGCAAGACCTCCGATGAAGTCGGCAAGGCGATGATGGACCAGCTGAAAATCGAGCCGGTCACCAAGCGTGATGGCACCGAAGGCACCCAGGAATCGTTCAACGCGATTTACATGATGGCCGACTCGGGCGCCCGTGGTTCGGCAGCCCAGATTCGTCAGCTGGCCGGTATGCGTGGTCTGATGGCGAAACCGGATGGTTCGATTATCGAAACGCCGATTACCGCGAACTTCCGCGAAGGCCTGAACGTGCTTCAGTACTTCATCTCGACCCACGGCGCTCGTAAAGGTCTGGCCGATACGGCACTGAAGACCGCGAACTCGGGTTACCTGACCCGTCGTCTGGTCGACGTGACGCAGGATCTGGTGGTGATCGAGGACGATTGCGGCACCAACAACGGCACGCACATGAAGGCGCTGGTCGAAGGTGGTGAAGTCATCGAAGCCCTGCGCGACCGTATCCTCGGCCGTGTCACCGGTACCGATGTCGTCAATCCTGAAACCCAGGAAACCCTGTTCGAAGCCGGCACGCTGCTGGACGAAGACATGGTCGAAGAGATCGAACGCGTCGGCATCGACGAAGTGAAGGTCCGCACGCCACTGAACTGCGACACGCGCTTCGGCCTGTGCGCCAAGTGCTATGGTCGCGACCTGGGCCGCGGCATGCTGGTCAACAGCGGTGAAGCAGTCGGCGTCGTGGCAGCACAGTCGATTGGTGAGCCGGGTACCCAGCTGACCATGCGTACGTTCCACATCGGTGGTGCGGCATCGCGTGCAGCAGTGGCATCGTCGGTCGAAGCCAAGTCGAACGGTACGGTTCGCTTCACGGCAACCATGCGTTACGTCACCAACGGCAAGGGCGCGCAAATCGTCATTACCCGTTCGGGCGAAGTGCTGATCACGGACGATCATGGCCGTGAGCGCGAGCGTCACAAGGTGCCGTACGGCGCGACCCTGATCGTCAAGGATGGCCAGGCTGTCAAAGCTGGTATCGCCCTGGCAACGTGGGATCCGCTGACCCGTCCGATCATCACCGAGTACGCTGGTACCATCCGCTTCGAAAACGTGGAAGAGGGCGTCACCGTCGCTCGCCAGGTGGACGATGTGACCGGTCTGTCGACCCTCGTCGCGATCGATCCGAAGCGTCGTGGTTCGGCTGGCAAGGTGCTGCGTCCGCAGGTCAAGCTGCTGAACGAAGAGAACCAGGAAGTCAAAATCGCGGGCACCGAACACGCCGTGGCCATTGGTTTCCAGGTCGGCTCGCTGATCATGGTCAAGGACGGTCAGCAAGTGTCCGTCGGTGAAGTGCTGGCACGTATCCCGACTGAATCGCAGAAAACGCGAGACATTACCGGTGGTCTGCCACGCGTTGCCGAGCTGTTCGAAGCACGTTCGCCAAAAGACGCCGGCATGCTGGCGGAAGTCACGGGTACTGTCGCGTTCGGTAAAGAGACCAAGGGCAAGCAGCGCCTTGAGATCACCGACATGGACGGCAACAAGCACGAGTTCCTGATCACCAAGGACAAGCAAGTGCTGGTCCACGATGGTCAAGTCGTGAACAAGGGCGAGATGATTGTCGACGGCCCGGCCGATCCGCAAGACATCCTGCGCCTCTTGGGTATCGAATCGCTGGCCCGCTACATCGTCGACGAAGTGCAGGACGTGTACCGTCTGCAAGGCGTGAAGATCAACGACAAGCACATCGAGGTGATCGTTCGCCAGATGCTGCGTCGTGTTCAGATCGTCGAAGCAGGCGACACCGACTACATCATCGGCGAGCAGGTCGAGCGTTCGGAGCTGCTGGACCAGAACGACCGCATGAATGCGGTGGGCAAGCTGCCGGCAACGTACGAAAACGTGCTGCTGGGTATTACCAAGGCATCGCTGTCGACCGATTCGTTCATCTCGGCCGCATCGTTCCAGGAAACCACCCGCGTGCTGACCGAAGCGGCGATCATGGGCAAGCGCGACGGTCTGCGCGGCCTGAAAGAGAACGTCATCGTCGGTCGCCTGATTCCGGGCGGTACGGGTCTGGCATTCCACCGCGCTCGCAAAGAGAAGGAAGTGTGGGAAGCGGAAGAGCGCCAGGCACTGCTGCAGCAAGAGAAGGCCAATATGGCCGCCGAGCTGCAAGCGATGGAAGACCAGCAAGTTGCTTCGGCTTCGGCTGAGCAGCACGACGATGGCGAGTAATCGTCTGAGTTAACTGATTCACTCAGTTAAACGGCACCCTATGGGGTGCCGTTTTTTTTATCAATAATTCCGGAGTGTTTTTGCAAGCAGATTTTTAATAGAAACGAGATTTCTAAGATATCGAATCCGTGTGGTGCATACGAATGCACCGCAACTGAGGAACTCGCGCTGATGATCGATTAATCCTGTAGTGGCTATACTTAAATGAAGTACAGTTATTCATTGTCCAGGATAAGCGGCAGCCTTATGATTTTCGACGACTTTCACAAGCGCCAGATTTGCATTAAATTAGCAAGACTAATCTAATATATTCGTAATTGGCTAGTCCGATAGGTTGGGTAATTTATATTTAAGTAAAAATCATTTGCTCATTTTAGGTTGAAAATGAAGTAAATTCGAGAAGCTGACTCTTATATAGGGGAGTGGACTACGAGAAAAGTATCGGCACCTAACAATAATTTATAAAATATCTACATGGCGGTCGAGCGTTCTATAAATGCATATATCAAAAGCAGGGGCCGACTGAGCCGAGCTACCCCATCTTTTCTTTTAAATTGTGCTAGCCTTCAGGTGACGCGAAGTCTAAATGTTAAATATTTAATAAGTGCGATATTAAACACATCGACAAGTTCTAGCGGGTTTCTGTTCATCAGTTTAAAATCACTTTGCGGAAAGTAAGTGATATTCTACGTTCTCTAAGACCCCACGGCTCCTTCAAACGCTTCGGTATTTCATGTGTCCAAAAATTTCGTGCATCATCTTTGAAAATAGTTACTCCTCCACGCTCTAAAGTTCGTATTAACTTTCGACCGTCCCTTTTATCTCGAAAGATCATTTCCCATGATTCGAGCAAACTAACGACCGCGATGGCTCTTCCAAATGAAGATTGTGAATCTATATGTGGGGCTATTCCTTGCTTGCCGATATACTCATTTACAATCATTTGGTCAGGAAGCTCATCTAACAGCCCTAATTCGTAAAGTCGATCTGCAATCTTCTGCGCCCATGCAGGAAATGGCGCTGCCTTGGATGCAGGTTTGATCTTCGATGTACGATAATCATATTGCCAACCATAATGTTGAACCCGCCGAGATAGCAGCTCAGACCATTTTTCCCGATCAACGCTTGCTACTAACATCTCTTCTTCGCTGTAACTAAGAAAATTATTAAGTGCGGCGAGCCCATTTATATCTGGATCTAAGCTTAATGAATTTAATTTTTTCGAATAGGCGCTGTTTGATAAGATTTCTCTCCCTAATTTATTATTTTTTGCTGGTGGTAAGATTTTCAATGGAAGATAGCTTTTTACTAGCCAATTCCGAAAACGGTCCTCGTCAATATCAACATTAACATCAAAGAACTTAGGCAATAAGAGATTAATTTCACCTTCGATATTTATTAGGTTATGTTCCGGAGAGAAATTAAATTTGCCTTTACCTTTATATTCTAACTTAGCATCTTTGATCTTAATAGTTGTCTGCAGTTCACTTGGGCAAAACTCTTTTAACATAGATATGGCAGCGGCTCTAGTTTCGACGTCCTCCAAGTTTGCTACATACCATTGTGATCTTGTGTCAAGAATTTTTTCTTCTAAAACAAAATTTTTACAGCTTATAGTAACCACGTTATTTTTGGAAACCCAGTGCACGTTAGATAGACTTATCGGGTCATCCCAAATATCTAGTGGATAAATAGATGAGCCAGCAGCCCACATACGCACTGCTAGCACGCGACGGGCTAATGCACCGCCCCTAAACTGAATTTCAAGGTCGCGAAATCCGCTAATATATCCACTAAGAGTTGCGCCGGTCCACCAAACAATAGGAGAAATCTCTGGATAATCATCTTTCCATGAGGTGAATTTTTCTGGAGTGGGGCGAAGCAAAATCAATTGTAGCGCTAATCCAAGAGGATCTTTAGCTCCTCTTTCCATATTTATATTACGCTTGTCCGAGAGGATATCCAAAGTTTCGTCAACCAAGTCCTTAGCAAGCTCAAGATATCTATCATTCTTCGTAAGGTGCTGAATTATCTGATCAAAAATATTTACGGCGCTCCAGCCTTCGCGTACTGGAAATTTAGGTAAAACATTAAGAATTGAATTCCATAGGGTAGACTCATAGTTTTCTTTGTCGGAAACATTTTTTTTATTCCAAGGGGGTAATAGCCACCACGGAGCGCCTAGATTTATGATATTCAGCTGATCATACGAATCGTTCAGGGAATCACACAAAGTATCCAAACAAGGACGCATAGATGGAACTGACCACATAGCCATGGCTGCTGCCCCTCGTAAAGCATCCCAAGAATTGGGCGGCGTTAACCATTGTTTGGGCTGTGGCGCCTCACTATCAATATAATCAATAAATTTCTTGTCAACCCGAATCGTGGCATAATCTTGCGCCAAGTTGCCGAAGCTGCGAGCTAGTCCGATAATGCGAGACCTTTGCTCTTCAGAATCAACTGTAAAATGATCGATTGAAAATAGTGGCACTGGTCCAGGCCAAAGTATTTCGGTGTCAAAGGGAGATAAATCGTTAACGGTCGATTCTCTCCACGTCTCACCATTGCGAATGTTTACTAATATTTTGGGTAACAATAAAGCATTGATCCAAGCAATAACTTTAATTTTTTCATCTTGTGGTTGTCGACTGATTGGCTTCGACGTGCCAAGACGTAAAAGCGTACGCTCGGCCTTAGCAGGCCACCATTCGTCCGCCAACAAATTTAACCATTGACGATGGTCTAGGACGAGAGACAAGTAATGGAGCTTGCTTTCATGAAAGGCCCCATGCTGTTCTTGCTCAAACAATGAAGACTGGTCTTTTGAAAATAAAATCATCGTCGTAAGATTGTTGCATCTGGTAAATCATTAATTTGGTCGTTTGACAGTGCTAATGGACCATCAATAAGAATTAATGAATCTCTAGCACGAGCGCAAAGCATATACATTCGGCGAGCCGCCCGAGTCGTCTTGCATGGCAATGACCGGCCAATATCATGCAAAAATACATCCTCAAACTCAAGGCCGATAACGGATTCACCAGTTAATATTGTAATTCCAGGATCAGAACTTCTGATTGCATTGACGATAGATTGTTCAAGACCACTTACGTATACGTTGACACGTGTGTCATTAGGAAGCAGTTTCTTGATCCGGTCGTACAAGTCAAGAGCCTCCAACCGACGGCCAACAATTACACCAATGCAAGTAGCCCTATTTCGGTAGCGCGTAACAATCCGGATCGCAAAATCATCCCATGTAGCTAATGAAATGAGCTGTGGAATATCTCCAGATCGTCCTCTCACAACAGTCGCTGGTGGTAAGACTCCCGACTGATGGAAATGTTCGGCCACGAGTGCGATTTCTTCAGTATTGCGATGATTGACAGTCAGACGTTTTGGCGGGGGGAATCCAGCGTCTACAATATCTTGAAGCGTAGAGTTTTGAGAGATAGTACTCTGATCTTCGTCAGCAAATACAGAAACATTTCGAGCGCCAAAAAGGATGGCCCATCTGAAGAAATCAGGTGGAAGATTTTGTGCCTCGTCAATAATTAGATGATCTAAAGTCGGCTGGATATTATGCTTTAAATAGACTTCTATAACTTTTTGCCAGTTGTAAAGGTATGGAGCATACTGAGGAATTTGACCAAAGCGTTGACCATAATGTCCTGCAACGAAAGTATGCATTGTCGTAGTGTGAAAACTATTTTCACCCAACTGGGAGGCAAGGCAAGCTAGCATTCTATTCTTTGTTACAAGCGTTACTGTTTCCCCCATATTAGCTAAAACGCGGGCTCTAGCTACTGCAAGACTTGTCTTTCCTGAGCCTGGGGGGCCTGCGACAAATAGAGAATTGTTTGATGGAAAATCATAAATATCTAACTGCTCTCCTATAAGATCATCCAACTTAGGGAGTTTCATGTCTTTGCCCCCTGTAATTTAACTTCGGTATTTGCAGGTCGGAAAAACAATGCATACCTCATCATTTTAGGATTTTTAGTTTCATAAAACGTCTCAGTTTTGTCAGTTATTAAAATAAAACCAGCTCCGCATAATGCGTTTTTAAAATCCGGATATTTCACATTGAGACTAGGTAGTGCGCTGTTGGTATATAAGACGGCAACTGGGCCTGGGCCTATACACTCGGCAGCGTTTAGAATTTGCTTTACAAGGGAGGGCACATCCAAGCTGGGACTCGCAAGTAAATATGAGGCCACTACCAGAGTTAGATCGCCTCGTGGCTTGCCGAAATTTAATTGGTCTAGGTTATTGGAAAAAAAGCACGTTGCTCTGTCTGAAATTTCTTTCGTCTCACCTAATGCCAGAAACAATTCTTGACCGATTTCAAGCATTGCATTGGAAATATCTACACCGTAATATCTAAACTCTCTATTCGGCCCGGCAACACCTGCAAAGGCAAGTCCGGCTGTGAAAGGTCCACAGCCCAAGTCAAGGATTGTTGGACGACCAATATATTTTCCTGTGCTTATCAGCGAAGTAAACGCTTCGGTTAGCTCATCTAAATGCCGGGGTTGGTTATATCGTGCATACAGCATAGCCCGATCTCGGCCGGAGAGATGCTGGAGTGTTGTATCGAACGATGCTTGGCCGAAGCCTAAGACGTCGGTGAAAATACGGTCTTTCGGCCAGCCAAGAAAGGTGCCAGGAGCAGCTACCGTTCGAGGATCTAGGTCAATCGGATCAACAATATTGCGATTTAGGAATTTTGTTAGCCAAGAAGCGATTGCCATTACACCCTCATGTTTGAAAAATTAGTAAGATTCTACTAGTTAAAGCATGAAATATTCCACAAGTGGGGATGAAACTTTTTCTTACGTAGAAATATAAATTGATTCAATGCTTAATTGACAACATGAGCGTTATCGGACCTGTCCATCAGACATGACTTCACTCTCGTTTTGCATCCAAAACGTCACCAGTCTGGCGCCGTTCTCTCATGGCCTAATGCGGTTGGAGCACTGGCTTATAAGTTCTTTGTGTAACGATGTACAACTTAATCGACGGCTAATCTAAGCTGTCACAGCGAAGCCACGTAAACTTACAAGTAGCAAGCTCCTCCTTGCTCCCTCGAAAATAAGTCCAACGTGGGACAAGTGTATTTTAAAATAGGCTAACGAGCCGTAGTGTCGCAGTGTCGCAGGTGCCGAACAGACCAGGCTGCCCCACGGTTCGATACAGCAGCTAGAGCAGCTTGACATTTAGATACCACCTCGTCTATTGCTACGCGGATGCATAACCGAAAGCCGATCGTCAAAGTCGGCGACACCTGCTGCACTTCGCATTTTGTCCTCAATTAAGGCCGAACTGACTATCATGCTAACTTAAGGCCTCATATGAAGGCCCCGCAAAAAGTGTTAGCTTGTGAGCCAAGACCCGTCAACTGCAGCTGCGCAGTTCGCCATGTTAACTTAGCGATCTGCGCACAGAGGAATCAGCATGCCCCAACCACCAGCCCTGATCATCATCGACATGCAACAGGGCATGCAATCCACGACCCTGCCACCCCGGAACAATCCAACCGCCGAAGACACGATCGCCCGGCTGCATACGGCCTGGCGGGCGGCCGGATATCCAATAGTCAGCGTCCGCCACATCAGCCGTTCACCTGAATCTGTCTTCGCACCAGGACAATCCGGCGTTGAATTCCAGCCGCGCTTCCATCCACTGCCCCATGAACACGTGGTCGAAAAGAACGTCCCCGATGCCTTCATCCACACCGGCCTCGAGCGCTGGCTGCATGCGCGCGGCATCACGCAGCTGGTGATCGTCGGCGTCAGAACCAACAATTCGGTCGAGGCCACTGCACGCGCGGCAGGCAATCTGGGGTTTGCTACAATCGTGGTGTCGGATGCGACCTTCACGTTCGACAAGACGGATTTTGGCGGCACGCATCGCAGCGCCGAGGACGTCCATTTGATGGCTCTTGCGAATCTGCACGGCGAATACGCCGAAGTCATGTCGTCCGACGACGTGCTGCGCCGCTACGCAATGCGCATCGCGTGACAGAGAAATAGCCTTCCGGCTCCAACCAGCGTGCCGTTTCCATGACCCGGAAGCCCTGGTCAGCCGAACACCCCCTCAGCATGGAATGGTCTACACTCACTTGTCTTTTCAATATCCCGAAATTTTGCCAAGGAGTGAACCATGAACAAACAATGGATGAGTGCTGTCCTGTTCGGCGCCGTGTGCGCCTCTGCCAGTGCGGCTGACATGTCGGTCACGCTGAAAATGGCGACCGATAAAGGCGAAGGCGCCAGCATCGGTACCGTCAAAATCAGCGAGACCCAATACGGCGTCGTGTTCACTCCCGAGCTCAAGGACCTGACCCCAGGCCTGCACGGCTTCCACGTGCACGCCAACGGGAGCTGCGCCCCGAACCAGGCTGACGGCAAGACCGTGCCTGCAGGCGCCGCCGGCGGTCACCTCGACCCGGCCAACACCAAGAAACACAGCACGCCATGGGGCGATGGCCACTTGGGCGATCTGCCAGGTCTCTCCGTTGACGCAAAAGGCATGGCCACCAATCCGGTGCTGGCCCCGCGCATGAAAATGGCTGACCTCAAGGGCAAGGCCCTGATGGTGCACGTCGGTGGCGACAACCACGCCGATCATCCGGCGCCACTGGGTGGTGGCGGCGCTCGCATGGCTTGCGGCGTGATCCAGTAAGCCGGTAGTCGAACAAGCAGCAAACACGCAGGGCCCATCGCTTGTACACCAAGCGATGGGCCCTGCGTCATTTCAACCCTTTGTTACGGCTGCGGATTCCAGCCTTCTCCGGCCCCAAACGCCGAGAATACTTGGGCGCGGGTCGCAAAACCGGCTTCGACCTCCTCGGCGCGCAGCAGGTAGCCACCAACGCGGCGCGACAGGTCCAGCGGCACGCCGGCCAGGTCGGTGCTGCCGTACTCACGCCAGCCGCTCACCGCATTGGGCACCACCGGATTGGGTGCAGGCTGGCTGTTTACGCCCAGCCCGGCCCAGCCTGCGGGCGCCACATGCCGGTCCATCCGGGTGTTGATGAACGCGATGTTGTCGTAGCTCGCCGTGCCGCCCGGGCTGCGCGCCAGCCAGGTGGCGCCATCGGGTACTTCGCTCTTGAGCGGGCCGCGACCCGGGCCACGCGTCAATGCGCTGTTGAGGAACACGAAGCCCTTGTCCACCGGATTGATCACGCGTGCCTGCAGCACGTAACCGCCGCTGGTCGGGCTGGAGGTATCGCCGATCGTGCGAATCTCGCTTTCTTCGAACAGTGCGGCGCGGCTGCCGCCCCAGATGAAGTCCACATTGCCCGATACCAGGGTGCGGTAGAACCAGTTGAACCCCTTCAGATTGAGCGTGTCCTGCTCGCTGTAGAACGCGCTGTTTTTCGCGATCAGGCGGCCACCGTCATTGTTGAAGTACAGCGTTTCGGCCTGGCCGGTGGTGGGGCCGCGCAGCGTCGTGTTGTCGATGCTGAGGGTGTCCAGCACGAGCATGTCCGACGTTTCGACCAGCATCACGGCGCGCCCGCCGGTCGCCGCTGCAGTCGCGTTTGCCACCTGGCTGGCGCCGGTAAATGGATTGAGCGTGTTGTGGTTGGTATAGCGGATCACCACGCCGTCACGGCTCTGGCCGACGATACTGACATTATCTTTGCCACGCAAAAAGAGCAGCTCCTCGTACGCGCCGTTCATCACCCGGATCGTTACCGGCTCGGCCTTGGCGAAGTTCTGCATCGCGTAACTGAGCGCGCCCTGCACGGTGCGAAAATCGGCCACGCCATCGTCGTCCACCCTCACGCTCGTGCCGCTCGGCGCAGCCGCGCGGGTGGTAAATGCCCATCCACCCGGTTTGCCGATACCCCGGAACGGCACACCGCCAAGGCTGGTGCCGGTGAAAACGCCGTCGGCAATCGCCACGTAATACCCCGTGTTGTAATCCAGCTTGTTGCTGTGCAGCTTGATGGTCACCGTGTTGCCGGCAATCTGGATTGGCGTCGTGTTCACTTTGCGGATCTGGTCCTGGCCCGGATAACCGAGCATGTCGGTTTCAGCGGTCAGCTTGATCACGTCCACCAGCGCGTCGTCCGCCTGGCGGAAGACGCGGATCGTGCCGCCCGTGCCGAGGACCGGCGGTTTGTCGAACACCAGCTTGAGCGTGCTGTCGATATAAGCGGCACTTTCCATCGCCGCCGGCACAGCGACGCCATCGAGCTGGTACACCTGGGTCGGCTGGACGAATTGTGGAGAAACCGTTACCGCAATCGACCGTGTCATGGTCGCGTCCGAACCGGCCCGGAACAGGATCTCGGCCGTGCCCGCGCCCACCGGCGCGATCGTCGCCATCGCGCCGTCGAGCGTGACGGTGGCCACCGCAGGGTTGCTCGACTCGGCGGTGAAGCTGTCGGGCGTGCCATCGGCCGCCACCGCATTGACCTGTACCTGCAGTGGGGTGTCGCCAGCTTCGGCGGCCCAGGTCGGCGTGCCAGGGGCGAGCGTCAGCTGCACCGGTTTCATGCGCGGATCGCCAATGCGCACGTCGTCGATCTGGAAGCTCTTGTTGGCCGTGTACAGGCCAACCCGGCCGCGTGCGGCAAAGCTGCTGTCGGTCACCGAGCCAAGATTTTCGCCGTCGAGATACACCGTCAGCGTGGTGCCGACCATCTCGAACCGCACCGTATAGAACTGGGCATCCATCGCGATCGGTTTGCGCACCGCGCGCTGCCGGTTGAGTGCGCCAGCGAGCAGTTTGACGATCTCGACCTGGGTACTGGTGGTGGCATTCTGCACGTTCAGGCCGGCGCCGTACCAGTTGTTGACATCGACGTAGCGGGTGACCAGGAACAGGAACTTGTTCCCGGTAGTGCCATTGGTCATCGGCCGGATGCGGGCCTCGACGAAGTAGTCGCCCGACGGCACGGCGCCCATCTCGCTGTCCTTGATCAGGGCCAGCACGCCGCCGGTGGTGGCGGCAGTGTATTGCAGCACCTTGTTGGCACTGCCGGCAGCTTCCGTCACCACGCTGAAGGTGCCGTTCGGGCCTGGCAATGGCTTCAGGTCCCATTTGGCGCTGCCGCCATTCTGGAAGTCGTCGCAGAAGTAGAAGCCGGTCGCGGGGCAGGCCAGCGTCGGGCCGGTATCGACGACGACCTTGCCGGTGCCGCTGATGGTCGTCACCAGCTTGCCGCCGCCGGCCTGCGCCAGCGCATTGGCCTTGACCAGCGGGATCGGCCGCGCGCTGAAGGCATACGGCGGAGTCCAGGTGACGGTGGTCGGCACGCCGCAGGTGCTGAGCGGTTTGGCGTTGAGCAGCGAACCGGTGTCCTTGAAGGCGCCGGGAATCGTGCCGCCGAAATTCTCGACGACGTCGCTGCAGGCGGTGGCGCCCGCGACCTCGAACACATTGTTGTTCGACAGGATCTTGGCGGCGTGGCCGACGCCGACATAGTAACTGGTGGCGTAGACCGGATGCGACGTCGAACCGGCATAGTAATTGTTGAACAGGTGCACCTGGCCATAGCGCACGCGCGGTGCGCGGCTGGTGACGTCGCGGAACACGTTGTTGCTGAACGTGACGCGCAGCTTGCCCTCGTCAGCCGTTGCGCCGTCGCCGCTGCCGACCAGGTTGTTCTTGTTGTGCTCGCCGAAGACGTTGTACGACACGGTGACGTAGTCGGACGCATTCGTGATATCGACCGCGCCGTCGTGGCACTGCTTCACCTTGCCGTTCTCGACAGGCAGGAAATTATCCGTGCGCGGGACATCGGTAAAACTGTTGTGGTCGATCCAGACATGGCTCGAGCCCGTGACGGCGATGGCGTCGAAGGCGCTGTTCCAGTTGCCGCTGGAGCCGTCGTTCGGGTCCCAGACGGGCGCGACGTCACACGGATTGACGAGCTTGAGGTTGCGGATGATGATTTGCGAGACGTTCGACAGGATGATGTGGCCGTTGACGATGCCCGCATTGGCGTCGCCGATCAGCGTCGTATTGCTTTTCAGGCGCACCGCGCCGCGCGCTGCCTGGTCCGCATTGCTCGCATAGGGCTGGCCTTCGCTCATGTCGAGTACGCCGACGAGCTTGATGATCTTGTTGTCGACGCCGCCGTTCTGGATCGCCGCCAGCAGCTGGGCGCGGTTGGTGACCGTGTAGATCTGGGATTCGACGGCATTCGCGCCGCCGACGGTGCCGCCAGCCTGGCTGGCCCAGCCGTCGGTGGGGGCGCTCTGGCGCGCCGGATCGACGGCGGCAGCAGCGTGTCCGCTGCTGGCAAAGAGTAGCGCAGCGCACAGCGCTGCATGCAAACGTGGATAGTGCATGTGTTTCTCCTGGTGGAGGAAAGGAGGACGCGAGCCCGCCGCCGCGCTTGACGCGCTGCCGGACTGTCCTTGCATGGCGAGAGACGCGGGGTCAGGCGCGTGGTTTGCGTCCGTTGCGCCCGTTTTGCACGAGCGCCAGTGCAGCCAGGCCGCCCAGCAGGATCACGGGCGCCGCGGGTTCGGGCACCGCCACCGCCGTACCGGTTTCCAGGCGCGCGCTGAATGCGCCAAATTCGCTCCAGTCGACCCCGCTCAGGTCGAGCGCGATCGTGTGACTGTCGATGATCGACAGCCCAGGAATGCCAGTGACGCCGCCCATGCCGGTCAGCGTGAACGCCGTGATCGGCAGTGCCCCGCCAAGATCGAAACGCATGCTGTAGGCGCCGGGCGCGACGGCATAGTTGGCGATCACGGTCAGCAAGCCGTCAGTGGAAAAGTCGATCCCGAACAGGAAGTCCGACGTGAAGAACTCCACGCCGGTGTCGGTAGGGTCGAGCTTGCTGGTATTGGCGCCCGGGCCGGCCACGAAGCCGTGATCCAGCCCGAGCATGCCGTCGGCCGCGCCGTTGTAGGTGGCAGTGATGCTGGCGTCTTGCAGCATCAGGGGCGCCGCGTGCACGCCCCCCTGACCCAGTGCGACGAGCGCAAGGGCTTGCAGTAGGTAGTTGGTTTTCAAGATGTCTCCGGCTTGGTTTTTTTTAACTGCGAAGATGGCTCGATGTCAGAGCCCGTGCCGATCTGGTTGATGCGTCAGGCCACCGGACGATGCATCGCGCCTAACCGGTTCATCGATTCTAGATTGGCCCAACCAAATTCGCAAGTTGGTAAACCATAGCAGGAGATTATTACAACAATTTTAATCATTGACGCCAACTGGCCCAGCGTCAGTTCAACCAGCGAATCCGCTTCAACTCGGCTTTGACGAACGCGTAGATCACCGGCGCAGCGACCATGCCGGCCGGCCCGAACATGATTTCGAACGCAAACAGCACGATGAGCAGTTCCCAGACTTTTGCGCCGATCCGATGGCCCTGAATCCGCGCGCTCAGGAAATATTCCAGCTTGTGGATGACGAGGAGAAACACCGCTGAGATGACCGCGGCCGGAAACGCAACGCTCAGCGCGATCGTGCAGATCAGGGTATTCGACACGATATTGCCCACGACCGGCAGCAGACCGAAGAGGAACGTCGCCAGGATGAGGGTTTTGACGTAGGGCAGATTCCAGCCCAGTGCCGGCATCACGGCTAACAGGTACACCCCCGTCAGTGTCGCGTTGATGGCGGCAATCTTGGTCTGGGCCCAGGCCACGTTCTTGAAAGCAGTGGCCAGCATGCTCCAGTGGCGGTGCCAGGTCCGGTAGAAGACGGAATGCCTCGTTTCGTCGGTCGGTGTCACGGTAATGCTCACCGCTGCCAGCACCCCTGTGATCCAGCCGATCACGGTCAACAGCAGGCTGCGCAGGATGCCTGAGCCAATGCCCGCGACCGCATTGACATGCTCTTTCAAGGTGTCCGACGCCAGTTCGCGCATCTCGAAGAGCGATTGCGGCACGTACTCCGCCAGCGCCGGCGGCAGGAATTGCTTGATCTGCGTGATCGTCTCGGCCACCTTCAGCGAGAACGCACGCAACGATTCGCCTTCGAGCAGCCGGACGACCAGAACGCTGATGATGGCGAGCACGGCAATCGACCCCAGGCCGACCACGAAGCTCGCAATGAATTCGTGCGAACGCAGCTTTTTGTACAGGTCACGCGTGCGCAGGATGCTCAGCAAGCCACGCGTGAGCACGAATGCCAGAAGGCCGGCCAGCAGCGCGGGTACCGCGTGCAGCATGAGGGCCAGAAGCAGGCAGACGACGAAGATCGCGGTTGCCGCGTCGCGCGGGAGATTGAATCTATAAGTGGTCATGAAGTCGCGGTCAGCATCGTGGTCAACCATCGCTCGCCTGCTCCCGCAACCACGCCAGCGCCGACGCTGCGCTGTTGAGCACCGAGATATGCCCGTCATCCGGCCGCTGCCACAGCCGTGCCGAGCGGCAGCTGCGCGCCAGCCATTCGCTGTGCGCGCACGGCACGACGCGGTCCTGCGCCCCATGCACCAGCAGCACCGGCTGCACGATGCGCGCGCAGTCGAAGCCCCACGGCGCGACATATGCCAGGTCGTCGTCGATCAGGCCCCCCGGGCCTTCGCTGATCGCCGGCCGGACCACACTGTCGAACCACGACCAGGTGCCGGACAGCTCGGCCCAGTCCTCGGGCGTGAACATCTCGCGATCGAATTCCTGGTTGAGCCCCTCGTGCTGCACCTTGGCCGCATGCCCCTGCGCGGCGGCCCGCAGCGCAGCCGCGCCCGATGCGGTCATGCCCTGGAACCAGTCCAGGCCCGCCGCATCGAACGGCGCCAGGCCCGCGATGCTGACGGCCGCGATGACCCGCTTGGGCAGCAGCGCGGCGCAGGCCAGCGCGTGCGGTCCGCCGCCCGAATGCCCCATCACGGCGAAGTGCTCGATCCCGAGCTGGTCGGCGATGCGCGCGACGTCCGTGGCGCACGAGGCGACATCGCGGCCGCTCTTCGCGCTCGAGCCGCCGTAGCCGGGCCGGTCGTAGCCGATCCAGCGGATGCCCATCTCGAGCGCGGCGGCAAACAGCGGGGCAGGCGGCTTGCCGATGTTTGGCGTGCCGTGGTGCCAGAATACGGTCAGCTCGGGTTCCTCGAACTCCGGTTTCCAGTCGTAATAGTGCAGCACCCGGCCATCGCCCAGCGTCAGTTCGTTCTCCTGCATTGCATGCCTTTCATCGCTCGATGGCGTGATGCTACAACGAGAAACGGGCTGGCGCGCACTCGTCATGCACGCCAGCCCGTTCAGGTCCTGCTACCGGAGCGAATTATTTCGCCGTTTCGCGCGCCTTGCCAAACGGGTCGCCCGCTTTCCAGGTCGGCATCTTCGGTGCATCGGCCACTGCGCGGCCCAGGTTCAGCGTGAACTGCGCCTGCTGCACCATGCCCGACAGATCCCAGCTCGGATCGTATTCGTCGCCCACCTGGTGGTATTTGGCGCGGTAGGTCTTGGCCTTGGCGTTGTTCGCGTCGGCATCCTTGACCCAGCTGCTGCCGTAGCCGACCGAGAAGGCTGGCACGCCGGCCTTGGCGAAGCTGAAGTGGTCGCTGCGGAAGTAGCCGCCGCCCAGATCCGGCTTGCTTGGCGCAATGACCATGCCCATCGATTTGGCCACCGTGGCCGCCATCGCGCCCAGTTCGGTGCGCTCGCTGCCCGGCACGCTGACGTCCTTGACCAGGCCAACCCAGTTCAGGCTATCGAGGTTGAGGTTGGCGGCGGTCTTGGCGATCGGCCACAGTGGTGCTGCCACATAGGCGGCGCTGCCCAAGAGGCCTTGCTCTTCGGCGCCGACCCACAGGAACATCTGGCTGCGCTTGGCCGGGTTCTTCACTGCCTCGGCGGCCATCGCCAGCAGCGCGCCGGTGCCCGATGCATTGTCGACGGCGCCGTTGAAGATCGTGTCGCCTTCGGTACCTTGCTTGCCCATGTGATCCCAGTGCGCCGAGTAGATCACCACTTCGTCTTTCAGCTTCGGATCCGTGCCCGGCACGACGCCGGCCACGTTGAATTCTTCCAGCGAGCGCACCTGCGCGCGCGCCTCGCCCTTGACGCGGGCATTCAGTGCGACTGGCTTGAAGTTCTTGTCTTCGGCGGCGGCGCGCAGCTTGTCCAGATCCTGGCCGGCGGCTGCGAACACCTTGCGCGCCGTGTCGTCGGTCATCCAGCCCTGCAGGCCGCTGCCGACTTTACCTTCGGTGAGCTGGAATCGCTCGGCGTTGGCCCAGCTGTTCTGCACCACGCTCCAGCCATACGAGGCCGATGCATCGGTGTGGATCAGCAGGACGCCGGCCGCGCCCTGGCGCGCTGCTTCTTCGAGCTTGTAGGTCCAGCGACCGTAGTAGGTCAGGCCCGCGCCATTGAAGCGGTTCGCTTCGGCGGCGGTCGGTGCCGGATCGTTCACCATCATCACGATCACCTTGCCCTTGACGTCCATGCCCTTGAAGTCATCCCACTTTTCTTCCGGCGCCACGATGCCGTAGCCGACGAAGACCATCTCGGCGTCGAGCGTGTGATCGGCCTTGCCGTCGCCCGGGCCCCAGACCCAGTCCGCGCCGAACTGCAGCGGCACGGCCTTGCCGTTGGCGACGATGCCGACATTGCTCTTCTCGGGCAGCGAGCGCACGCCGGCGATCTTGACCGGCTGGCGGAAGCTCTTGCCGTTGCCGGGCTTCAGGCCCACGGCGGCCGCTTGCGTTTCAAGATACGTGACGGTCAGCTCGCCGCCGCGCTGGCCGGTACCGCGGCCTTCAAGTGCGTCGGACGACAGGAACGCCATGTGCGCGCGCAGCGGCGCTTCCTGCACAGTGGCCTTGGCCCTGGTCTGGGCATGGGTCGGGAAGGCCAGCGCCAGGCTGCCGGCGAGAGCGGAGAGGATGAGGGAAGAGACGATCTTGTGCATGGATTCCTGCTGCGAAGTGAATGCCGCGAAGTTGACGCTGCATGGTTAATCAAGCCATTCATCGGGAAGGGCGCACTCGTGGCGCGCGCGGCCATTTTATGACAACTTGTCAGTAAAACCGCAGGATATCGGTCGACATCGTCGTGCCCAGCTGCGGCGCCACGCCTTGCCGGTCCGCTGGCAAGAGATGCCGCGGCAGGCCGGGAATGTGTTCCTGCACCGTGATGGCGAAGACCTCGTTGGGCTCACTTTCGATCTCGAACTGCAGCACCCGGTCCTGCATCCCGTACAGCGACAGCGACCACGCGCTTTCCTTGTCACTGAGCGTCACGCCGTCGACGCGCGAGCGCAGCGCCCTGGCGCCGTGCATGGCCAGCGCGATATGCGGGGCGCGATTGGCCGAGCGCACCGTGAATCTGGCCAGCCGCACCTTGCCAACGTGGTTGCGCAGGATGAAGTACTCGGGGAACGTGATCGCATCGTCGCGCGGCGCGACGGCGTACCACTGGGGCGCGCTGCGCAGGCCAAAGACTTCGACGAAGACGGTCGGCCTGGCGCGGCCCGCGAACAGGTCGCGGCGCCAGTCGGCCAGCGGCTGCTGCGGCAGCAGCCAGTAGGCGCGCCACGAGTTCATGTCCTTGTAATAGACCAGCCCCTCGAGGTTCCCGGGTTCTGCCGCCTGTTCATGTCGTGCTGCAGTGCCATCCGGCAGTGCCAGGCATGCGGCCAGCGCCAGTGCCAGCGCGCTGGCGACGGCGGCTCTGCTGCGCAGCATCAGCAGCGGGCTGGCAAAGCACAGCATGGGCAGCGCCATCAGCATCGGCGGAACATGCATGTGGCCCGGTGCGAGCAGGATCCAGGCATCGCGCAGCACCGGCGGGAGCAGGCTCACGGCCGGCGCCAGGCCGGCCAGCAGCACCAGCAGGCGCACGCCGGAGCCTTGCCGTTCGCCCCAGTGCGTATGCAGCAGCGTGAAGGCGCCCAGCGCCGCCACCAGCGGCCAGGCCAGCAGCGGCGCCATCGTTGGCAGGAACACAGCGGCAAAGAGCAGCACCAGCGTCGGCCAGGCCAGCGCGCCGAGCACCGTCGCGGCCGTGCCGACACTGCGCCGCAGCAGGTACAGGCCGGCCACGAACACGCAGGCCGTGACGACGGCAACGGTCAACGGCAGCCGGTGTTCACCGGCCAGGCCGGCAGCGGCCAGCTCGCCGTCCCAGCTCCAGGTGCCCACGCGTACCACGAGCAGCAGGAAGCACACGCCGAACGCGCCCTGCGCTGCGTCCAGCACGCCGTCCTGGCCGAACTGGCCGCGCCATGCGCGCGCCAGCATCAGGCAGGACAGGATCGCCGGCACCCACACCAGCCACGCCGCATGGTGGACGGGCCCGATGATTGGCAGTGCAAAGTAGACGTGCGCTGCCTGGCGGCCCGGTGCCAATGGCGCCGCACCGTAGGCGCGGGCCAGGCGCAGCATGGCGTCGCCCAACTGACGCGGCGCGGTGTCGGCCGCGCGTGGCTCGCCGCCCCCGAACAGCAGCACCGGCGCATCGAGCCGGGTAAGCGGGCCGATATGGGGCGCGTCGCCCAGCAGCCATGCCAGCGTCGCGTTCGCAGACGTGCCGCGCAGCTCGGGCGCAGCCTGCATCCAGCCCGTCAGGGCCGGTGCACCCGCGCTGCTGGCCTCCAGCATGCGTAGCGGGCCGTCGACGGCGCCATCGAACCGGAGCGCCATGCCGATGCGGCCGGCCAGCGGGTGTTGTTCGACAAATCCTCGCGACCCGAGCATGCCAACCCGCTCGCCGTCGGCAAACAGCAGCACGATGTCGTTGGCCGGCGGGGCGGCGCGCAATGCGCGCGCGGTGTCGAGCAGTGCGCTGACGGTGGCCGCACCTGGCAGGGCGTCACGCGGCGCCGCGCCGCTGTCGTAGTGCGTTGCCAGCAGCAGGGCGGGTCGTCGCGCAGCATCGGGCGCGCTGCCGGGAATCGTCGCGACGACGTTATGCACGACCCCGATCGTGTGGTGAATGCCGCCGAAGAGCCGCGTGACCGAGGTGCGCACGGTCGCGCGCTGCACGGCTGGCGCTAGCCCCATCGCGCGCAGTTGCAGCATCAGGTAGGCGCGCGCGTGCGCATTGTCGCTGCCCCCGATCGAGCGGGGGCTGGCCGCCAGCACCCGCTGATGGTCGTTGGCGCGCGCGGCCCACGCGGGGTCCACGATCGACGCAACAGGTGCCGGGATGACGGGCGGCGCCAGCGCCAGCCAGGCCAGGACGGAGAGGGCGGCAAGTGCGACAGCGCTGGCGACGGCATCTCTGACCCTCGGGATGTGGAAGGCTGGTGTTACGGCGCGGACGGCATCCATCGGTTGTTCTCCATGCACCTGTCACAAGGGCGAAAAAAAGCCCGCCGGATCAAGAGGGGCGGGCGAAAGAGGAGCGGTCCTGGTTACTCGAGTGTCCAGACATAGGCGAGCTTCGCCCACCCGGCTGCGGCGACGCCGCCCTGCATCGCGGGCCGGAATGTGCACGTGCTCAGCGCATTGATGGCGGCGCGATCGAGATCGCGCGAGCCGCTCGACGACTGGATGCGCGCATCCTGTACGCGCCCATCGGCGCCGACCAGCAGCGCCAGCGTCACGGTACCGGTGTCGCCATTGCGCGCGGCGCGCACCGGATAGGCAGGCTTGGTGCAGCCACTGGCGTCGGCAAGCACGGCGCTGCGCACTAGGGCGTTGCTGGTCGATGGCTGGGCGGCTGGCGCCGGTGGCGCTTCTGTTTGCAGCGGCGGGGCCGGCTCTGGCGCTGGCTCGGTGCTGGCCTGAACGGCAGGTTGGGGCGGCGGCGCGGCAATCTCGACCTCGACCTTCGGCACCACGATGTCGGGTGGCGCCGACCGGACTTGTGGCCTGGGCGGCTCGGGCGGGGGCGACGGCGGCGGTATCTCGGGGGT
Organism: Oxalobacteraceae sp. CFBP 13730; assembly: GCA_014841835.1. GTDB lineage: Bacteria > Pseudomonadota > Gammaproteobacteria > Burkholderiales > Burkholderiaceae_D > Telluria. The sequence continues at coordinate 601,501 of JACYUQ010000004.1, forward strand.
CATCCACACCATGGGCTCGTCAAAAATGGCGGGCAGCGAGATTGTCTTCGCATTCATGACGTTCACGACGCCCATCGCAACCAGCACATGCAGACCGGCGACGAGGACAAACTTGCCGGCCTTGCCGCCGACGCCATCGTGGATGTAAGAACCATGCATATCGACCTCCGGGGGTATTGTTGAAGGGTGCATATCTACCGCTGATGGAATCAATATATGCTAGAGCCTAGCAATTTGCAAATCCATTGGGGGGTAATTTTAGTTCTATTTGTGGGTTGCTTGGATTGCGACGATGTTGCCGACATGCTCAGCCAACGCGTCGCCTCAGTGCGCATCGCATGCGTTATCCGCCCTTTTACCCATCGCTTCCCCGCCCGTTGTGTGAAATAATTCCCCTCTATCCCGGGGCCCATTGCCCCGGCCGTGCATGTCGCATCCAGACCTGCACGCGCAACGCACGTGCACCACAGGCCCCCGCGCCAGGAGAACAAATTGGCAGAACAGAACAAACCCATCCGCGTCATGCTGGCCGACGATCACCCCATCGTCATGACCGGTTTCGCCATGTCGCTCGAAGCGGCCGGCATGCAGGTGGTGGGCCAGGCCAAGACCCCGAGCGAAGCCACCGCGCTGTACGCGGCCGAGCAGCCCGACGTCGCCGTGCTCGACATGCGCTTCGGCACCGAGCTGACCGGCATGGATGCGGCGCAGGCCATCCTGAAGTCCGACCCGGCGGCCAAGATCGTTTTTCTCAGCCAGTTTGACCAGGATAGTCTGATCAAGGAAACCTACCGCCTCGGCGCCCACGCCTTCGTCACCAAGGATTGCGACCCGGCCGACCTGGCCACCGCCGTGCGTCACGCGCACGAGGGCAAGCTGTACTTCCTGCCGCACATCGCCTCGCGCCTGGCCAGCATGGCCGTGCGCGGCGAAGTCACGCCGCAGTCGCAGCTCGACGAGCGCGGCCTGGAAATCTTCAAGTTCATGGCCGAGGGCATGACCAACGCCGAAATCGCCGAGCGGCTCGATCTGTCGACCAAGACCATCAGCAATATCAGCCAGTCGATCAAAGAGAAACTGGGCGTGCACCGTCAGGCCAGCATCACGCTGCTGGCCGTCAAGCACGGCCTGATCGAGCCGTAAGCGATGACCAAGCTCCTGCGCCGGATGCAGAATGCTTCACGTGCGCGTTCGCTCGCCCCGCTACTCGCCATGACGCTGGCCCTGGCCGCCACCGGCGCCCATGCCGTCCAGGCCCAGCAAACCGAGCGCGAACGCGAAGAAGTGCAGGGCTATCGCTTCCAGATCATCACCGGTGACGACAGCGCGGTCACGCACCGTATCGTCGACGACCTGTACAAGCGCCTGGTGCCGACCTTCGCCGCGTTTCGCACCGAACTCGCGCAGAAGCGCCGCATGCTGTATATCGCGGTCGGCCCGACCGCGCTGCGCGATGCGCTGTCGCGGCGCTGCGATTGCGTCGTCATCTCGGCCTATACATCCAGCCAGGTGTGGCGTGGCCTGACGGCGCGCCTGCCCAAGCCACGCCGCGCGGCCATCACGGCGGTGTACGCCGAGCCGGCGCCGAACGACCAGATGCGCCTGGCCGAACTCCTGTACGGCCGTCCGGTGCGCGTGGGCGTGCTGCTCGGTCCCGACACCGCCTTCCTGCGCCCGGTGCTGCACGACGCCGCCGAGATCCAGATGTTCACGCCGGGCGACGACCTGAATCACACACTGGGCAGCATGACGCGCGCCGAGACGCTGCTGGCGCTGCCCGACAGCGACATCTACAACGCCGAAAACGTGCGCAACATCCTGCTGTCGACCTACCGCCGCAAGCAGGGCGTGATCGGCTTCTCGGCTGACATGGTCAAGGTGGGTGCGCTGGCGACCACGTATTCCGAAGTCGAAGAAATCAACGCCCAGGTGGCCGAGATCACGGCCGATTTTGTGCGCACCGGCGAACTGCCGGCGCCGCAGTTCCCGCGCTACTTCCGCACGATCATCAATGAAGGCGTGGCCAGTTCGCTCGACCTGCGCCTGACCGACGCAGCGCGCAACTTCGCCCGGCCGGCACCGGTGCCGGCGGCGCGATGAACCTGCGTTTCTGGCGCGGCTGGGGTGTCGGACGGCGCATGGCCGTCATCACGATGCTGCCGGTGATCCTGCTGTTTACGTCCTTCGTCTGGTACTCGTGGTACGCGCACCGCGCCCAGGTGGCCGAAGAACTGGCCGAGCGTGGCCGCATCCTGGCGCGCGCGCTGTCCGAGACGTCCGAGTACAACGTCATCTCGGGCAACCTGTCCGACCTGCGCCTGACCATCAATGGCCTTGTGCAGTCCGACCGCAGCATCTACCGCGTCGACGTCATCGACGGCAGCGGGCGCGCGGCCGTGCGCGTGGTGTCCGAGTCGGCGCTGGATGCCCAGTCCCACTACTACGAAGCGCCGATCCGCAAGCAGGTCGTCTGGATCAACCTGTTCTCGGACAACGGCACGCCGCACGTGTCGGCGTCGAGCGATTCGCGTCCGCCCACGCTCACCACCGAAGTGGTGGGCTGGGTGCGGGTGACGATGTCGCCGGCGAACATGATGGCCAAGCAGACCGACCGCTTCCAGATCGAACTGTCGATGGCGGCGCTGGCGCTGGCTGCCAGCGGCATCCTGGCCTGGGTGCTGGCGCGCTCGCTGATCGTGCCACTGCGCGAGGCGATCGGCACGCTGCGCCAGATCCGGGGCGGTAACTTCCGCGTGCATCCGCCGGTCACCACCGGCGGCGAGATCGGCGAGCTGCAATCGTCGATCGGCGAGATGTCGCTGGCGCTGGGCGAATCCAAGCGCGACCTCGAAAACAAGGTGGCCGAGCGCACGCGCGACCTGCTCGCCTCGCGCAACGAAGCGCTGCGCGCCGATGCCGACAAGCGCAAACTGATCCAGAAGGTCAACGAGATCATCGAGGACGAGCGCAAGAGCATCGCAGTCGAAATCCACGACGAACTCAATGCGTCGCTGATCGCGGCGCGCCTCGAAGCGCAGGCGATCGGCCTGCTGGCGGCCAAGGCGCCTGCCGGCCCCGAGGTGGTGGAAATCAAGCGCAAGTCCGAAGCGATTACCAAGCTCGCGCTCGACCTGTACGCCAACGGCCGGCGCCTGGTGCGCCGCCTGCGGCCCGAGGTGCTCGATATGCTCGGCCTGCACGGCGCGGTCGAAGAGATGGTGCGCCACTACGACACCACGTCCGGCTGCCGCTTCGACCTGCACAGCGAAGGCGATTTCGCGCGCCTGTCGAACGAGCTGGCCATTTCGGCCTACCGCATCGTGCAGGAGGCGCTGTCGAACGTCATGAAACACGCTGCGGCGCGATCGGCGCACGTCAGCCTGCTGCTCGACGAAGGCAAGGGCATGCTGCGCATCCGCGTGGTCGACGATGGCGCCGGCTTCGACACGGCCAGCGCCTCCGAAGGCATCGGCATCATCGGCATGCGCGAGCGCGCCTACGCGCTGCACGGCACGATCGAGGTACGCTCGAGCCCCGGTGAAGGCACTGACGTCGCCATCGCCCTGCCGTTGACGCTGGCGCCGCCGGCGCCGACCGCGTCCACCGCGCCAGCCGCGACTGCGCCTGCCACACCTCCCGGCGTCATCCTGTAAGCATCACCTTAATTAGCGAAGAACACCATGGCTACTGCACCCCTCACGCCCTACGAACAAGGAAACCTGAACCAGACCACCACCTGGGCCGACTGCATCGCCTGGTATCACGACCTCGCGCGCCAGTATCCGGCGGTGCTGCGCTTCGAACAGGTGGGCGTGTCCGATGCGGGCGTGCCGATCCACGCCGGCGTGGTCAGCAGCGACGGCGTGTTCGACCGCGCCGCCATCAAGGCCGCCGGGCGCGCGGTTTTCTTCAATAACAACGGCATCCACCCGGGCGAGCCGGAAGGCGTCGACGGCTGCATGGCGCTGGTGCGCGACTTTTGCCTTGAGCCTGAACGTTTGCATGCACTGGGGACAACCGTGTTCCTGTTCGTCCCGCTGTACAACGTCGACGGCGCCTTCAACCGCGCCGACACGTCGCGCGTGAACCAGGATGGGCCGGAGCAGTTCGGCTTTCGCGGCAACAGCCGCCACCTCGACCTGAACCGCGACTTCATCAAGTGCGACACGCTCACGGCGCGCGTGTTCAACGAATTGTTCACGGCATGGGACCCGGACGTGATGGTCGACACCCACACGTCCAACGGCGCCGACTACAGCTACACGATGACGCTGATCCACACGCAGGCCGACAAGCTCGGTGGTGGCCTGGGCGAATTTTTGCGCGCCGAGATGCTGCCAGCAATGTACGCCGGGATGGATGCGCGCGGCTGGCCGACCTGCCCGTACGTGAACCCGGTGCAGGACAGCCCGGACCACGGCATCGCCGAATTCCTGGAAACCGCGCGCTTCTCGACCGGCTACGCAGCGCTGCACCACACGATCGGCTTCATGCCCGAGACCCACATGCTCAAGCCGTTCCGGGATCGCTATGAATCGATGCGCGCGCTGGTCGACGTCGCACTGGCCTTCACCGTGCAGAACGCCCCGCGCATCCAGGCGCTGCGCCGCGCGGCGAAGGACGCGGGCCGCACGCAAGCCGAGTGGCCGGTGCGCTGGAAGATGGACGAAGCCAATCCGTCGAGCTTCCGTTTCAAAGGGTATGAAGCCAAGTATAAAAAGAGCGTGCTGGGTGATTATTCCCGCCTGTACTACGACCGCAGCAGCGTCTGGGAACGCGATATCGCCTATTACAACCGCTTCCCTGTGGACGCGAGCGTGCCGGCGCCGCAGGCGTACGTGGTGCCGCAGCAGTGGCGTGAGGCGATCGAGCGCCTGGAGTGGAATGGCGTGCGCATGGAGCGCATCGACGCTGACCGCATGCAGCAGGTCGCGTACTACCAGATCGACAGCGTGACCTCGCGCCCGACGGCGTACGAGGGCCACATGTTCCATGACGACGTGGTGCTCGAACGGCGTCACGCCAGCGTGCAGCTGCGCGCCGGGGATGTTTTGGTGCCGCTGGACCAGGACAATGCGCGATATGCGGTCGAAACGCTCGAGCCGCTGGCGCACGATAGCTTCTTCCGCTGGGGCTTCTTCAACAGCGTGCTGGAAAAGAAGGAAGCGTATTCGGAGTATGTGTTCGAGGACGAGGCCGAGCGGCTGCTGGCGCAGGAGCCGGCGCTGGCGGCGAAGTTTGAACAGTGGAAGAGTGAGAATCCAGCGCTGCTGACGAACCAGGAAGCGGTGCTGGACTTCATCTTTGCCAACTGCGCGCGCTACCGCGAGCCGGAATGGCGCCGGTATCCGGTGTTCATGATCGAGCGTTGAACAGCGCGTTGAACAATACGGTGGACGGCCTGGCCGTCCACCGTACTGGTGTTACTTCGACGCTGCAATCCAGCGATCGACCTTTGCTTCCAGCACTGCCAGCGGCAGTGTGCCTTCATCGAGCACCACGCGGTGGAATGCCGGCAGGTTGAACTTGTCGCCCAGTGCCGCCTGCGCGCGCTGACGCAGTTCCATGATCTTCAGGGCGCCGATCTTGTACGCCAGTGCCTGGCCCGGCATCACCATGTAGCGCTCGATCTGGGCGCGTGCTTCCAGTTCCGAGTAGCCCAGCGTCTCGCGGAAGTACGTGATCGATTGATCGCGGCTCCAGCCTTTGGTGTGCATCCCGGTGTCCACCACCAGGCGCGCCGCGCGCAGCATCTCGTCGTTCAGGTGGCCGAAATAATCTTCCGGCTTGTCGAACAGCCCCATCTCCTTGCCCAGCGTCTCGGCGTACAGCGCCCAGCCTTCGGTGAACGCCGTGTTGCCGCCAAACTTGCGGAAGTTCGGCAGGCCCAGTTCCTGGGTCAGCGCGATGTGGAAGTGGTGGCCCGGCTGGCCTTCATGCAGGTACAGCGTGACCATGCCGGTGCTGCCGTACTTGGTCGGATCGTTCACCACCGACCAGAACACGCCGGGCCGCGAACCATCGGCCGCTGGTGACGAGTAATGGTCCGACGCCGTCTCGCGCGTCAGTTCCGGTTCCAGACGCACTTCGAGCGGTGCCTTGGGCATCAGCGAGAACAGCTTCGGCAGCTTGGTGCGCACGTCGGCGTCGATCTTCTCGAATACGGCGATCACCTGCGCATCCGACGTGAACGGCTTGTACTTCGGCTGCTCCGAGACCCAGCGCGGCAGGCCGGCCGCAGGGCCGGTGTACCCCATCTTCGGGCCGATCTTGCCGTACTCGCCCTGGATGCGCGCCACTTCCTTCTGGCCGATCTCGTGGATCTGCTCGGGTGTCAGGCTCGTCGTGGTCATCGCCGCCACGCGCGCCTTGTACCATTCGGCGCCGTTCGGCAGTGCGCCCCAGCCGGCCGTCGTGCGGGTGGCCGGCATATAGTCCTTTTCGACATACGTGGCCAGGCGCGCCAGTGCCGGATTGAGCTTCTCGCCCACCGTCTTGCGGTACGACGCCGTCAGTTTGGTCTTGTCGGCGCTCGAAAAGCCCGCCGGCAGCACCTTGATCGGGCTGTAGAAGATGCTGGCCTCGGGCGTGGCCGCGACCAGTGCCTTCAGCTGCGGCAGCAGCGACAGCATCGGCTCGCGCGGATGCACGACGCCGCGCTTGACGCCTTCGCGCATATTGGCGATCGCCTGGTCGATGTAGGCAACCATCTGGTCCAGGCGGCTCAGGTAATTGCGGTAATCCTGCGGCGTGGCAAGGGGCTGCGCGCCCTGGCCGCCGGCGTAGTTGGCCATGAAGACCGGCATGTTGAACATCTGGTCCACCGGCAGCAGGTGCTCGGGGAAGGCGCCCAGGCGCAGCGCGGTCTCGAGTTCGAACTTGACGATGTCATAGCTGGCCTGGTCACGCGGATTGAGACGCTCGCGCGGGATCGCGCCCAGGCGCTTCAGGTAGCCGCGGTACAGCGCAAACTGGGCGTCGCGGTTTTTCGGCGCAATCGGCAGGCCAAGCTGGCCGTCGAAGCGGCCGTCGCCGGACTCGGTCGCCCAGACCGGCTCGAAACGCGCGTAGGCATCGTAATACTCGTCGACCAGCTTGTTGATGGCCTTGCCGGCCTGGGGATCCGCAGCCGCTGCGGCTGCGGTTGCAGATGCAGGGGCCGTGACCGGCGCGGCGCCGGCACTGGCGCACAGGAGCAGGGCGGCCGTGGTCAGTGCGCCGAGTTGGAAGGATGGTTTCATCGTGATCGAGGTCCTGGTAAAAAATCAGTAGCTGGCCAGCGGCGTGAGGGCGCCGTTCTTGAAGGTGTACACCGTGACGGCGGTTTTCTTGAGGTTGCCCTTGGGGTCATAACCGTACATGCCGACCACGCCCTGGTAACTGATCGTGTGCATCGCAACGCCAACGGCCTTGGCATCGACCGTCTTGGCCGACTGGATCGCCTGCGCGATGAACTTGGTCTGGTCGTAGAACGATGGCGCATACACATCCGGCTCGCGCCCGAAGCGCTTCTTGTAGCCGGCCAGGAAGGCCGCGCCACCCGGCTGCTTGGCGACGATCGCGCCGGCCTGCGCGCAGCGCACGTTTTCGCCGACTGCATCGCCGCCGAGCCTTGCCATCTCGGGGCTGCACAGCGTGTCGCCGCCCAGCAGCGGCACGTTCAGGCCGAGCTGCTTCATCTGGCGCACCATCGGCGCGGCCTGCGGCGCGTAGCCGCCGTAGAAGATCGCATCGACTTTCTTGGCGCGCAGCGCAGTCAGGATCGCGGCGAAGTCGCTGGCCTTGTCGTTGGTGAATTCGTGGCCGGCGACCTTGATGCCGGCCAGCTGCGCCTGGCGTTTGAATTCCATCGCGATGCCCTGGCCGAACGCCGTGCGATCGTCGATCACGCCGATGTTCTTGATCTTGAGTTCCTTGGCTGCGTAGCCGGCGACCGAGGCGCCCACCTGCGTGTCGCTCGCGACGATGCGAAACACGGTGGGGTAACCGCTCGCGGTGATCTTGGGATTGGTACCGACCGTGGACATCAGGATGCCGCTGTCGTTGTAGACGCGCGAGGCCGGAATCGCCACGCCGGAGTTGTAAGGACCCAGCACGAACTTGACGCCGGCATCGGCGAATTTCTGGGCCACGGTCACGCCCTGTTTCGGGTCGCCCGCGTCGTCTTCGGATTGCAGCACGAAGCGCAGCACGTTGGCGCCGACCTGGATCTTTTGTGCGTTGAGCTCTTCGATGGCCATGCGCACGCCGTTTTCATTGTCCTTGCCGGCAAACGCATTGGCGCCCGACAGCGGACCACTGACGCCGATCTTGACGACCTGCTCGGCAGCGTGCGCGTGCACGCCGATGGTGGCAATCAGTGCGGCCAGCGCCAGCGGCGCCATGGTGATTTTCGATGGCATTGACTCAGTCTCCCGTTGATGTGGACGGGCGCCATCATCGCACGATTTACGTACACGGCGAAAGCGCAGAACGCCTGTAAAGACTCAGGTTGGCGTGCCGTGCGAGATCAGTTCGAGGGGCAGGGCGGTGGTGGATTTGATCTGCTCCATCGAGAACGCCGACGAGACGCCGGTCAGGCGCGCGGTCTTGATCAGCTTTTTATAGAAGCGGTCGTAGCCGGCGATATCGGTGGTGACGACCTTGAGCAGGTAATCGACGTCGCCGCTCATGCGATGGAACTCCAGCACTTCGGGCAGCGCGATCACGGCGGCGGCAAAACGCGCCAGCCATTTTTCATCGTGCTCGGGGGTCTTGACGCTGACAAACACGGTGACCGGCAAGCCGACTTTTTCGCGATTGACGATGGAAACGCGGCTTTCGATGAAGCCTTCTTCTTCCAGGCGCTTGACGCGTTTCCAGCACGGCGTGCTGGACAACCCCACCTTTTCGCTCAGACCCGAAATGGACAAGGTGGCATCCGCCTGCAGGGCAGCCAGGATCGCGCAATCAAACTTGTCGAGTGAATTCATATTCCGCATTGCTGATTATAAGAATAATTATCCTACTGTTTGATCGGAAACCAGAAAGTTTGGAACGTATTGACCGTCTTTAGCCCGTACCATATTACTGGACAATAACATGTTGTGCGACACCTTTTTTATATTTTTGGCACCTATTCATGCAGACCGAAATCTACCTCGATACCAATGCGACGTCACCGGTATTGCCGGCCGCGGCAGCCGCCGCCATGGCCGCCATGCAGGACGGCTTCGGCAATCCGAGCAGCAGCCACGCGACGGGCCTGCGCGCCCGGGCGCTGCGCGAGAGCGTGCGCGCCAGTGCGGGCCGCGTGGTCGGCGCTGGCGAGGGCCGGTTGATGTTCAACAGCGGCGCCACCGAAGGCATCCAGACGGCCGTGCTCTCGGCCCTGTGCGCGGTGCGCGAACGGCGTGCGCGCGGTGAAGCCTGCGGCGACATCGTCCTGATCGGCGCGACCGAACACAAGGCGGTGCCTGAAAGCCTGGCGCACTGGAACCGCCTGCTCGGCACGGGCCTGGAACTGCGCGTGCTGCCGGTCGATGGCGATGGCCGCCACCGGCTCGACGTGCTGCGCGCACTGGCACCGCGCGCGGCGCTGGTGTGCACGATGGCAGCGAACAATGAAACGGGTGTGGTGTCCGACCTGCGCGGTATCGAAGCCGTGTTGCGTGACACTGGCAGCGACGCCCTGTGGCTGGTCGACTGCGTGCAGGCGCTGGGCAAGCTCCCGCTCGACCTGGCCGCGAGCCGCATTGACTACGCGCCGTTCTCCGGGCACAAGCTGTATGCACCGAAAGGCATCGGCATGCTGTACGTGCGCCGCGGCGCCCCGTACACGCCGCTGATGTGCGGCGGCGGGCAGGAGGATGGCCAGCGTTCCGGCACCGAAAACATGGCCGGCATCGCGGCGCTGGGCGCGGTGTTCTCGGCGCTGGAGCGGGGCGACACCTTCCGCGACGGCGCCGCGCTGCTGGCATGCCGTGCACGCCTGGTGGCGGCGCTCGAAGCAGCGTTGCCCGGCATCGTGTTCAATGCGCCGATGGCGCAGTCGCTGCCCACGACCATCAACTTCTCGGTGCCGGATGTGGCCAGCGCCACGCTGCTCGACCTGTTCGATGCCGCCGGCATGCGTGTCAGCGCCGGCTCGGCGTGTTCGGCGGGGAAGGCCGGATCGAGCTACGTACTCGATGCGATGGGCGTGCCGGCCTGGCGCAGCGCGGCGGCGGTGCGCCTGTCGTTTGGTGCACTGTTTGATGACGCCTCGCTCGACCTGGCGTGCGAGCGCATCGCGCGCTGCGGCGCCGCGCTGGCCGCGCCGATGCCGATGCCGATGCCAGGCGCCGAGCCGGCGATGGATGGCGTCATCGACAGCGCAATGCTGGTGCCCGCCGATGCTGCCCGCGACTGGCTCGCTGTGCATCCGGAAGCGCTCGTGATCGACGTGCGCGACTTGCGCGAACACAGCGTCGCGAGCACGGGTACGGGTGGTGGCGCGGTTCGGCTGCACGGCCACGCGGTACGCAACGTGCCGCTGGCATGCGTTGCCGACCACGCGCCGCAGTGGCTGGGCGTGGCGGCGCCGCTGCTGTTCGTCTGCCGCAGCGGCGCACGCAGTGCCCGCGCGGCGCAGGCCTTGCGCGCCCTGGGTCATCCCGGTGCCTGGTCGCTGGTGGGCGGGTTCGCGCTCGCCATCTGATCGCCGGGGCGCGGATGCCTGCCGTCCATCGGTGGGGTGTGTTCGTCAGCGCACAGTAATGACGCGGGTCTTTGCCTAGCATGGGATCAGCCGTGCGCGCCCAGCGTTTCCTGCCCTGATCCGTCCCGGACGCCACTGTGCTCCAGCGGTCTGCTGCGCACGCTCAGTCCCGAGGCCCCGTTGAACGTCAAGAACCACAACCTGCCCGCCGGGCAGCGCACGCCGCATGATGCGGCGCGTGCAACCGGCGACGATGCGCCATGGCGCGCAGCACCTCCCGGCGCGCTCCAGCGCGCGGAACACGCACGCCAGTTGGCGGCGCGCCACGTACTGCAACCCACCACGGCCGGCAAGGGCGGCGCCAAGGCCCTGCGCGCATTGCTGGGCGCGAACGCCGATGCCATCGCCGCTTCATGCGACGCGCTCGACCAGGCCGCACGCGCCGGCTTTGCGCTGCCGCCTGCCGGCGCACGCCTGCTCGACCAGCACCACCTTCTTGATGCCCAGGTACGCCTGGCGCGTGACGGCCTGCGGCCTGGCGCCGCAGTCCTGCCGACACTGGCGCCGGATGGCGCCGTGCGCGCCTGGCGCCTGGTGCTCGACGTGGTCGCGCATGGCGATGGCCGCATCGATGGCGAGGAACTGGCGCTGTTCGTGGGTGCTTACCAGGAAAGCGCTCTGCTGCGTATCGCCGAACTGGATGCGCTGCCAGCGCTGCTGCGCCTGGCCCTGATCGACAACCTGCGGCGCCTGGCCGCGCGCGCGGCGCGTGCCTGCGCCGCGCATGAACAGGCCGCCGATTGGACGGTGCGCCTGCTGGACACGGCCGAAACGCGGCCCGGTGACCTGATCCTGCTGGTGGCCGACATGATGCGCAGCGTCGAGGCCAGCGACAGCTTCATCGCCGAACTGGCGCGGCGCCTGCATGGTCGTGGCGGCGCCGTGACCCAGGTCCTGGACTGGCTCGACGCGCGCCTGGCCGATACCGACACCAGCATTGCGCAGCACACGCAGCGCGAACACAGCGAACAGACCGAGGATGCCATCTCGGCCGGCAACACGCTGGCCAGCCTGCGCCTGCTTGGCGGGATCGACTGGCGCGCGTTCGCCGAGACGCATGGCGCGGTCGACGCGCTGCTGCGCACCGACCCGGATGGCAGTTACGCCGCCATGGATGGCGCCACGCGCGACAGCTACCGGCACGCGATTGCGCGCCGTGCCCGCGCGGGCAAGGTCGACGAGGTCGAGGTTGCGCGCGACGCGCTGACGCTGGCCGGCACGCACCGCGCGCCGGGCGAAGGTGGCCTGGACGTGCGCACGCGCCACGTGGGCCACTACCTGCCGGCCCTGGCCAACAGGGCGCCGGTTGCTGCCCGCATTGGCGCGACCGCCGTCCTGCTGCTGCTGGTGACAGCCGCGATCCTCGTTCACGCGCGCCAGGGCGATGCCAGCGCGTGGTTGCTGGCGCTGATTGGCCTGCTGGCGCTGCCCGGCGCGAGCGCCTTGTCGCTGTCCCTGGTGCGCATGATGGAACGCTGGCGCACCCTGCCTGCCACCATGCCACGCATGAATTTCAGCGCCGGCATCCCGGATGCATGCCGGACCGTCGTCGCTGTCTGCGCGCAAACGGGCGACGCTGCCGCGATCGAGCGCCTGCGCGCAGAACTCGAAGTGCGCTATCTTGGCAACCGCGACCCGAACCTGCGCTTTTGCCTGCTGCTCGACCTGCCCGATGCCGCCAGCGCCACGCTGCCGGCGGACGACGCCTTGCTGGCGCAGGCCAGCGCCGCCATCGATGCATTGAATGCGCGGTATGGCCATGCTGACACCGGGCCGTTCATGCTGCTGGTGCGGGCGCGCACCTGGAGCATCGACCAGCAAGCCTGGATCGGCCAGGAGCGCCAGCGCGGCCAGATCGCCGACCTGAACGCCTGGCTGTGCGGCGCGCGCGAACGCTTCCTGCTCGCTGCCGGCAACACCGGCGCTGGCACTGCGATGCGTTACGTGATTGCACTCGATGCCAACGCCGGCCTGCCGCGCGACGCCGCGCGCAGCCTGGTGGCCGCGATGGCGCATCCGCTGCACCAGCCGCTACAGGATGACAGCGGCCGCGTGCTCGAAGGGCACGGCATGCTGCTGCCCGCACGTGGCCCTGCGCCACCGGGCCATCGCGCGCCGCGCTTTGCCCGGATGGGCGGGGCTGCGCAGGCCGCAAGCCACGGCTGGGTCGCGATTCACGACGTCGACGCATGGCGCCGTGCCTGCGGCGATGTTCTGCACGACGACGGCCGCGCCTTGCCCGGCCCCGTCGAGCGGGACCGCCTGCGCGCCGGGCGCGTGGCGGACGTGCGCGTGAATGCGCTGCGCGCGCCGACGTATGGTGAATACATGCTGCGCCGGCACCGCGCCGTGCGCGCGGCCTGGCAATCGGCACATCGCCTCGGCCGTGGCCCCGATGGCCTCAAACACGCGCATGCACGCTGGACGCTGTTCGACGCGCTGCGCGCCAGCCTGGTCGCGCCGGCGTCGCTCGCGCTGCTGATCCTGTGCTGGAGCCTGCTGGCCGCGCCCGTGTTCTGGACCGCGGCGGTGCTGGGGATCGTGTTCGTGCCGGCGCTGGTCGGCATGCTGGTGGCGCTGGGAGACCGGCCACTCGACGCACCATGGCGCCAGCACCTTGACGGTTGGGCGCGTGGCGCCCGTGTGACCCTCACGCGCAGCGCTTTGTGGGCGGCCTTCCTGCCGCATGCAGCACTGGTCGATGCCCACGCCCTGGTGCGTGGGCTGTGGCGCCGCCACGTGACGCAGCGCGGTTTGCTCGATACGCAAGCGGGGGCAGCGCCTGGTCGCTCGCTGGAAATCAACGGCCGCGCCATGTGGTTCCCGCCGCTGCTGGCGATGGCCACCGCCATGCTGGTCAGCTTTGCCAATCCCTACGCCGTGTTCGCCACGGCGCCGCTGCTGCTGGTGTGGTTCCTGTCGCCGGTACTGGCCTGGTGGACGAGCCAGGTGACCCGCCGCAGCGTGCGCCTCGCGCCGGCGCAGGACGGGTTCCTGCGCGCGCTGGCGCGCCGCACCTGGGGCTTCTTCGAACGCCATGGCGCCGATGGCCATGGGCTGGCGCCGCACGCCGTGCTCGAGCACCCCGAGCCGACGGTCGATGCGCGTGTCTCGCCCGATGGCATCGGCCTTGGCCTGCTGGCCACACTGAGTGCGCGCGACTTCGGCTTCCTGCCACTGGGCGGGCTGCTGGAACGCAGTGAGCGCACCTTCGCCTCGCTGGCGCTGCTCGAACGCTGGAACGGGCATCTGCTGCACTGGTATGACGGCGCCACACTGGCGCCGCTCGAGCCACACCATGTCGATACCGTGGCCAGCGGCAGCCTGGTGCTGGCGCTGCGCACCTTCGCCGTCGGCATGGACGAACTGCTTGATCAGCCGATCGCCGGCTCGGCGCCGGACGGCATCCGCGCCACATTGCTGGTGGTGCGCGAGCACGCGCACGATGCGCCGGCTTCATTCGTCAATGCGCTGGACGAGATGGAGGGCGCGCTGGCGCCCGAACGCTGCCGCGCCCTCGATACGCTGCCGGGCCTTGCCGACTGCCTGCGTCTGGCGCTGGCCAATGCCGAACGCCTGACGGCCAGTCTGCCAGAGGACATGGATCCGGCGCTGGTCGCCTGGGTCGAGCGTCTTCTTGCCAATTGCAGCGCGCAGCTGGACGACCTGTATGCGCTGGCGCCGTGGATGCGTGCAGTCCAGGAATACGTGCTTGAGGCCAGCCTGACCCGCATCCCGACACTGCGCGAACTGGCGCAGCTCGGCGCGCCGGCGACGGGCGGCGCTGGCCTGGCTGCCTTGGTGGATGCGGGCCGCGCTTGTGCGCAGGAGCGCATCGAACGGCTGGCCGCACTGGCGGACGCCGCGCGCGATACCGCGCGCATGGACTTCGGCGCGCTGGTCGATCCCGCCACCGGTCAGCTGGCGACCGGCTACGATGTGCGCGACAAACGACTGGACCGCGACAGCTGCGATTTGCTGGCCGCCGCATCGCGCATGGCCAGTTTTGCCGCCGTGGCCCAGGACCAGCTGCCGCAGCAGCACTGGTGGTCGCTGGGCCGCCCGCTGCGCATGGCCGGTACCAATACGCTGCTGCTCTCGCGCCGTGGCGCCATGGCCGACCTCCTGGCGCCGCAACTCTGGATGCCGGGCTGGCGCGACACGCTGCTCGACGCCGCCGCGCGCGCGCTGGTGCGCGCGCAGGTTGCGCACGCCAAAGCCAGGGACGTTCTGTGGGGCTTTTCGCCATCCCGCTGCAATGCCGTGGACGCCGCCGCGCGCTATCGCTCCGGCCAGTTCGGCTTGCCCGCCGCAGCGCTGCAGCGACTGCGCGACGACGACCTGGTGGCGGCGCCGTATGCCGCTGCGCTGGCGCTGGGCGTGACGCCGGTCCTGGCCAGCACCAACCTGCGCGCCTTCGTGGCGCAAGGCATGCTGGGCGAGCTTGGCTTGTACGAGTCGCTCGACTACGCGCCGGCGCGCTTGCCCCAGGGCGAGCGGCAGGTCGTCGTGCGCGCCTATGCCGCGCACCATCAGGCGATGACGCTGCTGGCGCTGGCCCGCCATCTGCTGGGCGAGCCGATGCAGCGCCGCTTCTGCCGCGACCCCGAATTTCGGGCCGCGCTGCCATTGCTTCAAGAACCGGTGCCCGTGTACGGCGCTGCTCCCGAACGCCGTTACACCGGCGCGGCGACCGCCAGCCAGGGCGTGACCGCGCGCCCGTACGCCCGCGTGATCGGCAGCGAACCCCCGGCGCTGCCCGAAGTCCAGCTGCTGTCCAATGGCCGCTATCACCTGGTCGTTGCCAGCGATGGCACTGGCGCCAGCCGCTGGGATGACAAACAGATCACCCGCACCGGCAGTGGCGAAACCGGTTTGACCTGCCATGTGCGTGACGTTGCATCCGGCCAGGTCTGGCCGGACCTTCTGCCAGAGAGCGAGCGCGAAACCGTATTCTCCGAGGGTCGGGCCAGCGTGCGCTGTCTGGGCAGTGGATTGGCCGTGCACACCGATATCGTGGTGGCACCGGACGACGACGTCGAGCTGCGCCGCATCCGCATCGTCAATCAGGGCCTGCAGCCGCTGACGCTGGAACTGACCAGCAGTGTGGCGCTGGCCGGACCGGCGCTCGAGCCGGGTGGCCGCAGCCATGTGATGATCGAATTCGATGCCGCCAACGACAGCCTGCTGTGCGTCACGGCGGCCGATGCGCCGGTCGTCATGCACCGCATGGCAGTGCGCGACATCGCGCCCGCTGTCACGCTGGAGACAGACCGCGCGCGCTTCATCGGTCGTGGCCACGATCTGCGCGCGCCACAGGCCATCGGCGCCGGCGGCGCGCTGCCGGGACTCGTCGCCGAACCGGACGAAGCGCTGCTGGCCTTGCGCCGCACCGTCACGCTGGCGCCGCAGCAGGAGATCACCGTCGACCTGGTGCTGGGCGTTGCCGCCAGCCGGGCGATGGCGCGTGAACTGGCGGCCCGTTACAGCGCCGGTCATGCGGTCGACCGCGCGATCGACGCTGCCTGGACCCAGGCCCAGGCCTTCCTGCGCCGCATGGACGTGAGCGAAGCCGATGCGCAGCTGTGCAACCGTCTGGCCGGTTGCCTGCTGCAGCCGGTACCGGCCCTGCGCGCCGACCCGGCCGTCATCGCGCGCAATGCACGCGGCCGCGCCGACCTGCTGGCCTGCGGCATCGACGGCGTACAGCCGGTGCTGCTGCTCCAGCTGGCGGACGGCCCCGATACGGGCCTGGCGCGCCAGGTGCTGCAGGCGCATACCTACTGGCGCAACCGCGGCTTCGCGGTCGACCTGCTGGTCCTGTGCGACAGCCGCGCCGTGCGCGAGGGGTTGATGACGCTGGCAATGGCACTGGTCGATCCCGACACCTTCGATGCGCCGGGCGGCGTACACCTGTTGCTGCGCGAAGACGTCGCGCAGGAAGACCGCATCCTGCTGCGCTCGAGCGCAAGCGTGTTGCTGCTGTCCGGCCGGGGCGACCTGGCCGACCAGTTGCGCCGCGCCGCACGGCCAGGCGCCGCCTTGCCGTCGCCACTGGTGGCTGGCGCGACCACGCCGTGGATGACGGAAGCATTGCCCACCGTACTGCCCGAACGCCTGTTCGACAATGGCATCGGCGGCTTCACGCCGGATGGCCGCGAGTACGAGGTGCGCAGCAGCGCCGCCGTGCCGGTGCCGCAGGCGCCCTGGGCCAACCTGCTGGCCAATCCCGGCTTTGGATCGGAGCTCTCGGAACGGGGCCATGCGGTCACCTGGAGTGGCACCCGCGCTGCGCGCTTGAGCGCCGGCAGCGACGATGTCGCACCGCAGGATGGCGAAGCGTTCTACCTGCGCGACGAGGACAGCGGCGCATTCTGGTCGCCCACGCCGTGGCCGGCGCCATCGGCGGAACCGTATGTCACCCGCCATGGTGTCGGTTACACCGTGTTCGAGCACGGCGCGCACGGCATCCATTCGGCTCTGCGCTGCTTCGTGGCGCCGGATGCACCCATCAAATACAGCGTGCTCCGGCTGCGCAACGACAGCGATGCGCCGCGCCGCCTGAGCGTAACGGGCTTCGTCGCGTGGCAGCTCGATGCGATCGACGCCACACCCGGCCTGCAGATCGTCACCGGCATCGATCTGGCCAGCGGCGCGCTGTTCGCGCGCAATGCGTTCAGCGACGACTTCCGCGACCAGGTGGGGTTCTTCCATGTCGACGCCGAAGACGTCGCCGCAACCTGCGACCGCGACGAATTCATCGGCCATCAGGGCAGCATCGCGCAACCGGCGGCGCTGGGGCGCAGCAGCCTGTCCGGCGCCAGCGGGGCAGGGCGTGCACCGTGCGCGGCCTTGCAGGTGCCAGTCACGCTGGCGCCGGGCGAAGAGCGCGAACTGGTGTTCGTGCTGGGCGTGGCCGGTCCCGGCACGCTTGACGCCAGCCGCGAGGTGCAACTGCACGGTGGCGCGCGCGCTGCCACCGCCGCGTGGGAGCGCCTGCGCACCTGGTGGGACGGCACGCTGGGCGCGGTCGAATTGCGCTCACCCGATGCATCATTCGACCTGCGTGTGAATACCTGGCTGCCGTACCAGGCGATCAGCGCGGCGTGGGGTGAGCGCTGTCCTGCCACGCGCCTGCAGTCGCTGCTGGCCAGCGTGCATGCCCGGCCCGAACTGCTGCGCAACGCGTTGCTGCAGGCAGCGCGCGACTTCGCCACGGCGCAGTCCAATCTGCCGTCGCCCGTGGTCGACGACTTCCTGTGGCTGCCGTACGCGCTGACGCACTACCTGGCCGTGACCGCCGACGATGCGCTGCTGGCCGTACTGCCATTCGGCGCCGATCCGGGCGACGCAACGCGGCTGGTCGCCGGGGATGACCTGTACCAGCACTGCGTGCACGGTCTGCGCGGCTGCCTGCGTTTCGGCCAGCGCGGCCTGCCGCTGGCGGCGGCGCGCCTGCATGACGATGACGTCACGGGCCGTGTCGAAAGCGTGCGCACGGGCTTTTTCATGGCGACCGTGCTGCAGCGCTTCGCCGAGGTGGCAGACCGGCGTGGCGACTTCGGTTTTGCCACCACCTGCCGCGGCGCCGCGCTGGCGCTCAGGGCGCAGTGCGAAGAACATGGCTGGGACGGCGACTGGTACCGCTGGACGTGGCTGGACAGCCGCAATGCGCTTGGCTCGATCGCCAACGCCGCCTGCCGCGTCGAGTTGTCGACCCAGGGCTGGGCAGTGCAGGCCGACGCCGAACACGGTGCAGCAGCGCTGCGCGCCGCAGCGCTGCGCCTGGTCGACGAGGCGCACGGCGTCACGCTGCTGTGCGATCCGGCGGTCGACGGGCACTGGAGTGAGCGCGTGGTGGCCAGTCCAGGCCAGGATCATGGCGCGGTGGCGCTGGCAGCGACCGGGTTTGCGCGGCTGGGCGACGCCGGCCGCGCGTGGCAGCTGGCCGGGATGCTCGATCCGCTGGCACCGACCCTGGCGCCGGACCGGATGGCCGATGGCGCTGCGCCGCCGTACTTCCTTACTGGCGGCGTGCGCACGGTGGCGCCGCACATCGGCCGCGCCATCGGCGGCGTGCACACTGCCGCCGCCGGGGCCACCTGGCTGCTGGCGCTCGAGGCGCTGCTGGGCGTGGCGCGCAACGGTGCGCGCCTGCACCTGACGCCGCACCTGGCGCCTGGCTGGGCCGGTTTCAGTCTGCGCTACCGCTATCACAGCGCGATCTACGAGATCACGGTGCATGCGGGCGACGGCATGGAAGGCTTGCTGCTCGATGGCCAGCCGTGTCCTGACTGGACGTTCGAACTGCAGGATGACCGGCGCGATCACCGGGTGGAATTGTGGATCGCGGGGACGCCGGCCGGCGCGTAGGGCCAGGGGCGGTGCGGGGCCGCACGGCCATCGCTGCGCCGGGCGTGGCAGCCCAGCCACAGCGGGTGGCAAAATCGCGGGGCGTGCTGGCCGGCGGCGCAGCACGTATTGGCTGGCGCTATATAATTCGGGAACGGCAGCCGATCGCCGCTGATCTTCTCTTATTGAACACCGATCGCGCTTGCCGCGCCCGGCCCTGACACTGACGATTGCATGACACTAGCCACTGACCAGAATGTTGACCGCCACGGGATTTCGCCTACCGGGTTGCAATTCATTTCCATCCGCGACGCCGTCATGGATCGCTGGGAACGGGAAGTGCGTGCACGCGTCGAAGGCGCCCGGAATCTGCTGCGGCCAGTGTTGACCAACACGCTGCCGGCATTTTTTGACAATATCGCCGAAGCCCTGAGCCCGGACCACCCGCGCACGCAGGCGGTAAGCGGCAACAATTCAGCCAGTGTCCACGGGACCGAGCGGGCCCGCATGACCCCGTTCGGCCCTGATCAGGTGGTCCACGAATACCAGATCCTGCGCGAGTCGATTGCGGTCGTGGCCAAAGGCAGGGTGTCCCTGGACGACGACCACTGGCGCATCATCGACGCGTCGATCAATGCCGCCATGCGCGAGGCCGTGCGCTCGTTTACGCAGATCCACGAAGATCTGCGGCACAAGATGGCGGCCGCCCTGTCGCACGACATGCGCACGCCGTTGTCGGTGGTTTCGCATGGCGCGCAGCTCATGTCGATGACGGCCGACTGGTCGCAGGTAAAGAACATCGCTGCCCGCATCGGCACCAACGCCGACCGGCTCAACGAGATGATGGCCGAACTGCTCGACGCCCTGACGTTCCAGGGCGCGGCGAAGATCCCGCTGCATCTGTCGCACTTCGATATCCTGGGACTGACGCGCGAACTGGGCGAGCAATATGCGCATGGCCCGCATGGCACGCAGGTCGTCGTCGACGTGGCCGGCGAGCCGGTCACCGGCCACTGGTGCCGCGCTTCGCTGTGGCGTGCACTGGAAAACCTGGTCAACAATGCGATCAAGTATGGCGACGGTGGCACTGTCAGCATCCTGGCGCACCAGACGCGCGGGCGCCTGATGCTGAGCGTTCACAACGAAGGCAATGCGATTCCCGAAGAGCAGCACAACCGGATCTTCGAGTACCTGCGCCGCGAAACGGGGCCGTTCTCGGCCACGGGCTGGGGCATCGGCCTGCCGTTCGTCAAGGCCGTGGGCGAAAGCCACGGGGGCAGCGTGTCGGTCGACAGTTCTCCTGAGCTGGGCACGACGTTCCTGATCGATATCCCCGTCGACTGCCGCCCGTTTGTGGGTGATGGCGCCCAGTGCGCCGCGTCGGCCTGATGCCACGGCAGGGCGCGCTCAGCGGGTGACCGTCACCTCGCCGAGCAGCGCCCGGACGGCGCCAAGACCTGGTGCCTGCGTCCCGCCCATGCGGCCTGCGGCGCCCCCTGCCGCTACTGCGAATGCCAGGTGCGCGTCCATGCCCGCATCGGGCCACTGCTGCAGCGAATAAATCAGCCCGGCCATTCCCGCCTCACTTGCGCTCACCGCGCCCATCGCATCGACCAGGTTGACCACGTCCACCGACGGCGCCTGCGCATGCCACGTCTGCACGCCGTGATACAGCGACGCGCCGCCATCCCTGCGCGTGAGCAGCACCAGCGCGGCCGGATTGCGTGCGCGCAGGCGACCCAGCGAGCCTAGCGTGTCGTGGCTGCGAAACAGTGCACGCAGGTCGTCGTCGGCCACCTTGATCACGTCGGCCAGCTCGCTCATGCGTCGCAGCGTCGCGTCGTATGCGGGCCCCATCAGCGCATGCCAGTGCGGGTCATAGCTGATTCGCAGCCCGTGCGCTTTCGCCTGTTCGGCCAATCCGATCAGCGTGAGGTCGAGCGGTCCGCGCGCCAGGCGGATGCTGCCGACGTGCAGCCACTGCACCTGTTGCTGCCAACCGGGCGGCATGCTGGTCGGCTCGAACAGCAGGTCAGCCGGATCGTCGTGGGGCATGTCGGCCCGCTGCAGATAGCGCAGGTCCAGCCCCGCCGCCGCGCTGGCGCGCCACAGCGCATCGCCAGCCACGCAGCGGCTGATGGCGCCGGCGAAACCACTGGCCACGCCCAGCTCCGCCAGGGCACACGCCACGTTCCAGGTCGGGCCGCCAGTGTGGCTGCGCCTCGTGTCGCCGTCCCGGCGCAGCCGGTCGGCCAGTGCCTCGCCCGCGCAGACAATGGCCGCAGGCGCGGTCATGGCGTCTCGCCGTTGCTGCTCGCGCGGACCATCAGCCGTAGCGTGAGGGTCTGTTCGAGGCCGGACGTGGCAGATTTGTCGAGCAACAGGTCCACGCCCATCCGGCCCAGCAGATCCTTGTCGATGTTGACGCTCGACAGGGGCGGGGTCGCGGTGACGGCAGCGCTGATGTCGTCGAAGCCGACGATCGCGATGTCGTGCGGGACCTGCAGGCCGCGCGCCAGGCAGTGGCGCATCGCCGCCAGCGCGGCGCTGTCGTTGTAGCAGAACAGCGCATCGGGCCGTGGCTCGCGCGCGAGCAGGGCGTCGACCGCCCCGTGCAGATTGTCCTGCGTGTCGCCGATGCTGGGCAACTGGATTTCAAGATCGGGATCTGCCAGCACGTGCGCCTCGAACAGGGCCTTGCGAAAGCCGCGATAGCGCTCAAGGATGCTGTGGTGCGACAGCGGGCCGGTGAGCATGGCAATGCGGCGCCGTCCCAGCGCGAGCAGGTGGCGCGTGGCCAGGTAGCCGCCCAGCGCATGGTCCGGATTGACCGAGCGGTAGCCGGGCAGGCGCATGTCGAGCAGGACCAGCGGCTTGCCGGTGTCGCGCAGCGCAGCCACCAGTTCCGGTTCAAAGAAGCCGGCGCACAGCAACGCGTCCGGCTGGTGCAGGCGCACCAGATCCAGCACCGGCTCGGTCGGGCCGACCACGACGAACGAGAGCGCGATGCCGCGCCTGCGGCAGGCATCCTCGGCGCCGTGCAGCACCGGCAGGTAGAACGGACTGGCCGCTTGCGTGTTGTGCTGGCGGTGCAGCAGAAAGGCGACGCGGCGAATCTCGCTCTGGCGCAGGTTGCCGACGTCGTACCCGAGTTCGCGCGCCGTGGCGCAGATGCGCGTGCGCGTCTCGTCGGTCAGGCCGTCCTGGTTCTTCAGCGCGCGCGAGACCGTCCCGATCGAGTAGCCGGTGGCACGGGCGATGTCGCGGATCGTCACGGCCATGTAGAGCGCCGGTCAGTACGCGGTCTGCGTGTACGGGCGGGCGTCCCTGGATGTGCCCCAGTCCTTGTTCGGCGTGGCCTGCATCGTGAATACGAGTTCGCCGCCGGCCGTGATGTCCTGGTGGCGCAGGAAGGTGCGCGCGAGCGGCTTGCCGTTCAGGGTGACTCGGCCGACGTAGCCATTGGAGGCCGACAGATTCTCGGCGCGCACGGTGAAGCGCTTCCCGTTGGGCAGGTTCAGCGTCGCCTTGTCGAGGAACGGGCGGCCGATCACGTACTCGTTGCTTCCCGGGGCGACTGGATAAAAGCCCAGCGCGGTGAACGCGAACCAGGCCGACATCTGGCCCAGGTCGTCGTTGCCCGACAGGCCATCGGGCTTGTCGCTGTACTGCGTGGCCATGATATTGGCCAGGCGTTCCTGCGTGCGCCACGGCGCGCCGGCGTAGTTGTACAGGTAGGCCACGTGGTGCGATGGCTCGTTGCCGTGGGCGTAGTGACCGATCAGGCCCGAGATGTCTTCCATGTGCGCGTACAGGTTCTCGTCGACCTTGGCGTCGAAGACTTCGTCCATTTTGGCCACGAGCTGTGCGTCGCCGCCCAGAAAGCCGATCAGGCCTGCATTATCGTGCGGCATGTACCAGGAATACTGCCACGCGCTGCCCTCGGTGTAGTCGCTGCCGAAGTTCGACTGTGCCGGATCGAACGGGGTGCGGAATTCACCGGTGGATTTGCGGGCGCGGATGAAGCCCGTGTCCTTGTCGAACACGTTGCGGTAGTTCTGGGCGCGCCGGTAGTAGCGTGCGGCGACGTCCTTCTTGCCCATCTTTTCGGCCATGCGCGCGATGGTCCAGTCGTCGTACGCGTATTCGACGGTCTTGGAGGCTGCTTCCTTTTCCAGATCGATCGGCACGTAGCCCAGCTTCATGTAGTGTTCCAGCCCGCCGTACGGGCCGTATTCGGCGCTGGCGGTCATCGCGGCCAGCGCCTTGTCGGCGTCGAAGCCGCGGATACCCTTCATGTAGGCGTCGGCGATCACGGGCACCGCGTGGTAGCCGATCATGGTCCAGGTTTCCAGGCCGTGGAACTGCCACACCGGCAGCACGCCGTAGGGACTGTGCTGCTGCGAGGCGATCAGCGAGTTGACGAAGTCGGCATTGCGTTGTTCGGGCGCGACGAGCGTGAGCAGCGGGTGCAGTGCGCGGTAGGTGTCCCACAGCGAGAACGTCGAGTGAAAACGGAAGTCCCTGGCCTTGTGCACCGCGTTATCCGGGCCGCGGTAGCTGCCGTCGAGGTCCATGAACAGCGACGGCGCCAGCATCGTGTGGTACAGCGCCGTGTAGAACTGCGTGCGCATCGGCGCCGGCGCGTCGACCTTGACGGCGCCCAGCGCCTCGTCCCAGGCCTTGCCGGCCCGGCTGCGTTCGGCGTCGAAATCCCAGCCCGGCATCTCGGCCAGGTTGGCAATCGCATTGTCTTCGCTCACGGGCGAGAGCGCGACTTTTACCAACAGGGTGCCGTCGTTCGGCACGCCGAAACTGAAGTCGCCCATCAGCGCCTTGCCTTCGACCAGTGCGCGGTCGCCCGGCGTCTTGCCCGGCTGGGCAAAGCCCTTGTACTCGATCGCTTCTTCGCGATTGAGCAGCTGGCGCGTATCGATCGGGCGCGAGAACCGGATCGCGAAATACAGCTGACGGCCCGGCGCCCAGCCGCGCGTTTCGCGCATGCCGGTGACGGTGCTGGCGTCGCGCATGCGCAGGCGCGACCACAGGTTCTTGCCGTCGTGGTTGTAGATGCTGGTGCGCAGGTCGAGCAGCACCTTGGCCGGTTCGCCGGCCTTGAACTTGTAGCGGTGCAGGCCGACACGCTCGCTCGCGGTCAGTTCGACATCGACGTTGTGGTCTTTCAGGCGCACCGCGTAGTAGCCGGGTTCGGCCTGTTCCTGGTCGTGCGAGAAGCGCGAGCGGTAGCCCGAGAACGGTCGCTCGGGGTAGCCCGGCTCCAGCTTGGTCTCGCCGCTGTAGGGCATCAGGAGCACGTCGCCCAGGTCCGAGTGGCCGCTGCCGGAGAAGTGCGTGTGCGAGAAGCCGAGGATCGAGCCGTCGCCGTGGTTGTAGCCGGCGGCCCATGGATAACTCTGGCGGAAGTGGCGGTGCTGGGTGTCGGGGCTGAGCTGCACCATCCCGAACGGGCGGCTCGCGCCAGGGAAGGTGTGGCCGTCGCCGCCGGTGCCGATGAAGACGTTCACCGCCGCCGCCGGAGAGCCCGGTTCGGCCGCCTGCAACGGTGCGGTACTAAACAACAGAACCGCGATCGCCGCGAAAGAAAGGGGAAGGGATTGGGACTTGAAACGAGCTGTCATTGGTGTCTCCACACGTGGCGGGAGCGCATAGCCCGTCGCCTGTTCTTCATACGCTGCGCCAGCGGCATGCGGGCACGCGGATGTTGTCATCCACGCGCGTGCTCGAGCCTAGGTGCATTTATAGGTGGAGTCAGGTTTCCCGGCAATCATTACCGGATTTTACTCGGCTGTTTAGCCAGTTTACTAAACAACTTGACGGGTCAGCGCCGAACGATCTTCGCGACGGCCTCGATTTCAACCAGCGTATCGGGTGACGCGAGCGAAGCGACACCGATGCCGGTCAGGGCGGGGCGGGGCAAGCCCAGGTGCTGCACGAGGATCGGCGCGACGGTTTCGAGGTGCTCGCCGATCTCGCCGCGCACGTAGACGCGCAGTTGCAGGATATGTTCGACCGACGAGCCGGCGGCGTCCAGCACCGTGATCAGGTTGCGCGCCGCGCCTTCGGTCTGCGCGGCCAGCGAGGCGTCCCTGACCTGGTAGTCCCGGTCCCAGTCGACCTGGCCGGAGATGAACACCAGGCCGGTGTCATGGTCGATCGTGGCGTGCGACAGGCCGTGCGGCGCGCCGTCGTACAGGGCAGGTGGGTTGATGCGTTCGATGGTCATGGGGCGCTCCTGGGCAGGTGAAGGTAATCGGCCAGCATAGACAGGCCCGCCCCGCGCGGCAATCGGGCGCCGCTTGTAGGCGATACAAGCGGTGCTATTTGCGCGTCGCCAGCCGCGCCCTGACCCGCTCCAGCATCCACATCATGAATGGATCGTTCTGCGCAGTCGGGTGAAACGCCGCGACCACGCCATAACCGGGTGGATATTTGGGCAGCATGATCTCATGGATGCCGTCGCATGGCAGCAGGCGCGCCGGCATGAAGGCCACCATTGCCGATCCCTTCAGGTACTCGAGCGCCATGAAGAACGACGGCGCCGACGCCACCACGCGCCGCTGCAAACCCTGGCGCGCGAACCAGCCGTCGGCCGATCCCGTGAAACTGGCGCCGCCCGGATTGGTGACAATGAAGTCGTGCGTCACCAGGGTGGCCAGTGACATCGTTCCGGCGTCGGCCAGCGCGCGATCAGCCGTCACGCAGCGGTACTGCTCGAGAAACAGCGGCATCGACACCAGGCCTGGAGCGGCGATGCCCTCGGCCGTGAAGATCACGTCGATCTCGCCCTGGTGCAGCTTGCGCGTCAGGGCGCTCACTTCGAGGTCGACCACCGCGATCTTCACCTTCGGCGCCGCGCGGCGCAGGTCGCGCACCAGGTCGGCCACGATCACCTTCTGCGTGTAGTCGGTGCCGGAGACCACCAGCGTGCGCTCGACGTCTTCCGGCCGCACGCTCGATGGCAGCGGAATCGCATGCAGGCCGGCCAGCACCTGCGCGATATGCGGCGCGATCAGCCTGGCGTACGGCGTGGCCGCCATGCCCTGGCCGGTACGCACGAACAGCGGGTCGCCCAGGATGGTGCGGATTTTCTTCAGTTGCAGGCTGACCGCCTGCTGCGACACGTCCAGGTGTTCGGCCGCCGCCGAGATGGTGGCAAAGCGCGCGAGCGCATCGAGCGTGCGCAGATGGGAGATATCGAGTTTGTCGACCATGCAGCAATATAACGAAAAGCGGGGGTCAGGTCTGACATTCGGACACGATCTCGACAGTCGCATAGTCGGAACTAGCTGGCCCCGGGCCATGCAATGCTGAGCAAGACACCATTGGAAGTGGCTAAAGCTGAGGTCGTGTCTGAATGTCAGACCTGACCCCGGCTGTGTGAATTTGAAACGCATCAATGAACATGATCAGGATGACAACTGTAGCACGCATGGCGCAAGGTGACAGGGTACGGAAGTTGCAAGCTTGGCATCATGAAAACCGCTTATCTGCCCATTTTTGCCATGTTGTTGTGCTGCAGCTCGGCCAGCGCCGGTCCAACCGAACACCAGGAATTCGACGCCACGCTGCATGCGCCATTCCAGCCTGGCGCGCTGGCTGCACGCACGTTCACGCTGACGTTCGCGTATCCCGGCCTGGCGCAGTCGGCCGATGTCGACTGGCGCGTCGACCTGCGCGCGCCGGGCGGGCAGACCGTGTTGCAGTGGCGTGGCCAGGTGACGTTGACCGGTGACGAGATCACGGTGGCGGTGCCCTGGTCGGGCCGTCTGGGCCAGCAGCCGGCGCCGGACGGTATCTACCGCGTGCACCTGCACGCGCTGGTGGAACAAGGGGACGCGATCGACCAGGAGTGGGAAATCGCAGTCGGCACGCCACGCGCACTGACCACGCCCGCCTTTGCACCGCTGCCCGGCGCCTTCATGCCGGGGGCAGCCCCGGCCCCTGGCGCGCTGCCCTACACGGTCTACCTGGGCAACCTGCACAGCCAGACCAACCACAGCGACGGTGGTGCCGACGTCGCCAACTGCCGCAGCGCCCAGCGGCCGCAGTCGGCGCCGTATGGGCCTGCCGATGCCTTTGCCTATGCCCGTGGACGCGGCCTGGACATCCTCGTCGCCTCGGAACACAACCACATGTTCGACGGTTCGCCAGGCAGCGCGCCCGATGCCGACCCGGCCGCCGCACGTGCCCTGTACCGCGCGGGCCTGGCCGCCGCCAGCATGTTCTCGGCGCAGCACCCGGGCTTCCTGGCGCTGTATGGCCTCGAGTGGGGCATCATCGAGAAGGGCGGCCATATCAACATCTTCAACAGCGACGAGTTGCTGGGCTGGGAGACGAACGCCAATGGGGCGCCGTTCGCCGACACGATCACGCCGCGCAGCGATTACGCGGCCCTGTACACGCTGATGCGCCAGCGCGGCTGGGTGGGCCAGTTCAACCATCCGGCGCCAGCGGGCCAGTTCCAGGTGGGCGGCGTGCCGCTCGCCTATACCGAGGATGGCGGCGCCGCGATGGTGCTGTGCGAAGTGATGAACACCAGCGCATTTTCGAACAGTGTGACCGAGACCGAAACCCGCCGCAGCAGTTTTGAAGGCGCCTGCAACCGCTTGCTCGAAGCGGGCTACCGGCTGGCCTTCAGCACCAACCAGGACAACCACTGCGCCAACTGGGGCACGTCGTACGGCAATCGCACGGGCGTGCTGCTGCCAACGGGCGTCGCGTTGAACCGCGCCAGTCTGGTCGATGCCCTTAGAGCGCGCCGCGTGTTCGCGACGATGGACAAGGCGTCGCAGCTGGTGTTGACGGCCAACGGCCACGTGATGGGCGCGCAGTTCACCAACCGCGGACCGCTCACGTTGACGGCGAATTTCGCCAGCACCGCTGGCCGGCAGGTCGCGGCAGTGGCGATCATGGAGGGCGTCCCGGGCCGCAACGGCGAGGTCACGCGCCTGTCGCAGCAGGCAGAAACCACGATCACGCCGGCGCCGGGCGCGCACTTCTATTATGCGAAGGTCACGCAGGACGACGGCAACGTGCTGTGGTCCGCGCCGGTGTGGGTCATGCAGGCAGAATCGGTGTACTGACAGCCAGCCGGCGCGTTTCAGCAGGCGCTTTCGCCGGCCTGACGCCCATGCTATTCTGCTCCCGCCTTCAGCCCGGCCGGGCTGTCATTATTCGCGAGATACCATGAACAAAAGCACCCTGCTGCGCGCTACCACCGCAGCCTTCCTGGGCGCGTGGAGCGCTTACGCGTTCGCGCTCGATCCCCTCAGCTACGCCAAATACGACCAGGTCAAGACTACGGCCCTGCACCTGGACCTGAAGGCCGACTTCGCGAAGAAAAGCCTGGGCGGCTACGCCGAGCTGACACTGAACTGGATCGACAAGAACGCGACGACGCTCGACCTGGATACGCGCGAGCTGACGATCTCGAAGATCGAAGCGCAGGACGCAAAGGGCGCCTGGCGCAAGGCCGATTACACGCTCGGCAAGTTCGATGAAGAGAAGGGCCAGCCCCTGCAGATCAAGCTGCCGGCCCGCCAGACCCGCGTGCGTATCCATTACCGCACCGCGCCAACGGCCACCGCGCTGCAATGGCTGCAGCCGGTGCAGACCATGTCGGGCAAGTACCCGTTCATGTTCAGTCAGTCGCAGGCGATCAATGCCCGTTCGTGGGTGCCGATCCAGGATACCCCGGCCGTGCGCTTTACCTACACCGCGCGCATCGAGGCGCCGGAAGGGCTGCGCGTGGTGATGAGCGCCGATAACGACATGAAGGCAACCGGCAAGGGCGGCTGGAAATTCACGATGCCGCAGCCGATTCCGTCGTACCTGCTGGCGATCGGCATCGGCGAGCTCGAAGCGCGCACGCTGGGCGGGCGCACCGGCGTATACGCCGAGCCGCAGCGCATCAAGGCGGCCGAGTACGAGCTGGCCGACACCGAGAAGATGGTCGCCGCAGCCGAGAAGCTGTACGGACCATATCGCTGGGGGCGTTACGACATGCTGGTGCTGCCGCCATCGTTCCCGATCGGCGGCATGGAAAATCCGCGCCTGACCTTCCTGACCCCGACCATGATCGCGGGCGACCGCAGCCTGGTCGACCTGGTGGCGCACGAACTGGCGCACAGCTGGTCGGGTAACCTGGTGACCAACGCGACCTGGAAGCACTGGTGGCTCAACGAAGGTTTTACGACCTACGTCACCACCCGCATTCTGGAAGAAATCTACGGCAAGGAAGTCGCGCTGATGAACCTGCAGCTCGAGCAGGAAGAAGCGCTCGAGATGCTCAAGGAGCTGCCGCCGGCAAAGCAGGCGCTGGTCTCGCGCCAGGCCGACACCAACGCTGCCGATTACCCGGACACCTCGCTGGCCTATCCGAAGGGCGCCTGGTTCCTGCACACGCTCGAGCAGCGTGCGGGCCGCGCCGCGTTCGATCAGTTCCTGCGCGGCTGGTTCGACCAGCACGCGTTCCAGAGCGTGACCAACGAGCAGTTCATCGCCTACCTGCGCGCGCAGCTGCTGGCGAAGAACCCCAAGATCATGAGCGACGCGGAACTCGACGAGTGGATCCACGGCCCGGGCATCCCGGCCAGCGGGCAGCGCGCCGTGTCGCAGCGCCTGGCCAAACTGAATGCCGCGATCGACGGCTGGACCAAAGGCACGGTATCGACCGCGCAGTTGAACGCCAAGGATTGGAACGCCGTCGAGTGGATGAAGTTTTTGAACGATATCGACAAGAAGGCCGACGCCGCCAAACTGGCAGAACTCGACCGCGCCTATGGCCTGGCCAAGTCGACCAACAACGAAGTGGCGTTTCGCTTCTACCGCGCGGCGGTGCATGCCGGCTACCGCGACGTGCGCCCGGACATGGAAGCGTTCCTGATGAGCGTGGGCCGCCAGAAGTTCGTGGTGCCGCTGTACGCCGCGCTGCGCGAAAAGGCCGAGGACCGCACTTGGGCCGAGGGCGTCTACAAGAAGGCGCGCGAGCGTTACCACCCCGAGACGCAATCGAGCGTCGACAAAGCGATGGGCAAGCCATGATGACGCGTTCTTCCAGCGGACTGTTGAAGCACATCGCCGGCGCGGTGCTGGTCGCGTTCTGCGGCGTTGGCCCGGCCGTCGCGCAAACGGCGGCAGCGCCAGCCACCACGGCGGCAGTTTCCGCCTACAACCTGGACGCCGACGTCCAGCGCGTATTGAAAACCTTCGACGTGCCGGGCATCGCCATCGCGGTGGTCAAGGACGGCAAGGTCGTCGTCACGCAGGGCTTCGGCGTGCGCAAGCTGGGCGACCCGACACCGGTCGACGGCAAGACGCTGTTCGAAATCGCCTCGAACTCCAAGGCCTTTACTGCCGCCGGCCTGGCGATGCTGGTCGACCAGGGCAAGTTGAACTGGGACGACCCGGTCATCAAGCACCTGCCGGACTTTCGCATGTACGACAGCTACGTGACGGCCGAGATGACGGTGCGCGACCTGCTCACGCACCGCAGTGGCCTGGGTCTGGGCGCCGGTGACCTGATGTGGTGGCCGACCACCACCTTCACCAGCGACGAAATCATCCACAACCTTCGCTACATCAAGCCGGCGACGAGCTTTCGCAGCAGCTACGCCTACGACAACCTGCTCTACATCGTGGCCGGCAAGATCATCGCGCAAAAGTCCGGCAAGGACTGGGGCACGACGATGCGCGAATGGATCCTCGACCCGGTCGGCATGACCGCCACCACCACCAGCCTGGCCGCGCACACGGCCGGCATGAACGTGTCGGCGCCGCACAGCAAGATCAACGGCAAGGCGGCGGTCGTCAAGCCGATGCCGGTGGCGAATGCCGTCGGCGCGGTGGGCATCAACACCAATGCCGAAGACATCGCGCGCTGGATGAACGTGCTGCTCGATAACGGCCGCCTGCCGACGGGGGCGGGCGGCAAGGAAGTCCGCCTGTGGTCCGACAAGCAGGCGCGCGAGATGTGGACAGCGCAAACGCCGATGACGGTCAGCCAGCCCAAGCCGTCGCTGGCGGCGACCAGGCCCAACTTCATGGCCTATGGCCTGGGCTTCCAGCTGCGCGACTACCAGGGCAAGCTGGTGGCGATGCACGGCGGCGCGCTGCAGGGCTTTTATTCGCGCGTGCTGCTGGTGCCGGAAGCGAAGCTGGGCATCGCGATCTTCACCAACGCCGAAAGTGGCCCGTCGCTCAATGCGCTGCAATACCGCCTGCTCGACGGCTACCTGGGTGTGGCGCCGACCGACTGGATCGGCCGCATCGCCGACATCGCGAACGAGGCAAGCGCCAAGGAAGCGGCCCGCGTACAAGGTGAAAGCACGGGTCGCGCAAAAGCGTCGAAACCGTCGCTGGCGCTGGCCGGTTACGAGGGCGAGTACGAGGACGCCTGGTACGGCAAGGCGACGATCCGGCGCGCTGGCAGCAAGCTGGTGATGTCGTTCGCGCGCACGCCGGATCTGACGGGCGAGATGGAGCACTTCCAGCACGACACCTTCATCGTGCGCTGGAAGGAGCGCAACTTCAACGCAGATGCGTATGCGACGTTCTCGCTGGAGCCGGATGGTTCGATCGAGCGGCTGCGCATGAAGCCCGTATCGACCGAGACGGACTTCAGCTATGACTTCCAGGATTTGATGTTCGTGCCTGTGAAGAAGGCGAAGTGAATGAAAAACGCCCGCTGGTGATGCGGGCGTTTTTTTTTGGGTGGCTGCGCTGCTGACTTGGGTTCCCGCCTGCGCGGGAACGACGCTACTGCAGCCACGTCATTCCCGCGAAGGCGGGAATCCCAGTCCTGCGCCCGCCACCGACCTATTTCTTTCCCCAGACTTTCATCATGTCGTCCGATCCCTGCGAGCGCACGCCGTTATCGGACAGGATCGCCTCGGTCGCATCGAGCGTCGCCTGCCGCGGCAGAATCATCGACTCGCCATAACGCTGGTCGAACTTCAGCACCACCTGCTCGTCCTTCAGGTCGCGCAGCAATGCCACCAGATGCGCCAGGCTGCGTACCGGCTTGCCATTGACCGATTCCACGACCGATCCGAAGCGGTTGCTGTAGCCGCTCACCAGCTTGTGCGGGAAGAACGGCGCGCTGATCACGACCAGCTCTTCGTGCTCGGGTGTCGGTGAATCGCCGCGCTGCGTCACGAGCGGACTGGCGTTGAATGCATACGCATTCATCCCCGGCGCGCTGCCGCTGACAAAGGCCATGAATTCGCTGGTCGCGCGTGAGAACGCCACCGGCCCGTAGATGAAGTACGACGGATAGCCGCCATCCAGGTCCGGGATCAGGAGCGGACGTGCGCCGGTGGCCGGCACCTCGACCTTCATCGGCTTGCCGCCGCGGATGATCGACATCGGCACCTTGCCGTTTTTTGCCACCTGCTGGATGCGGTACTGGAAGCGCACGCGCAGGCTCGAGCCCAGCTTGACCATCGCCTGGTTGTCGATCGCATGCTCGCCGATGTGGGTGATCACGTCCCACTCCTTCAGCGGCCAGGCGGCGTCGGTGCGGTATGGCCGGTGCACCACCGCGCCCTCGACCGATTTGTCGAGCTTGAGGTACTGGCGCAGCGCCGGACTTTCCAGCGTCTGCACGCTGTCGTGCAGCAGCGGCTTGCCGTCGTAGGTACCGTCGGCCACGTCGCGCAGGAACAGTTCGATTTCTTCGTTCGGGATCACGTAGCCGATGCTCTGCGCATTGGTCACGTTGGCGAACGCCAGGCCGATCATGCGCTCGCCGGCGATCACCGGCCCGCCGCTGTTGCCCGGGTTGATCGGCGCGTCGATCTGGATGCGCAGGCCCGAACTGAACGCGCCGTAGTTGACGAATTCCACGCGCGAGATGATGCCGGTGGTGGTTGAGAGCGAATTGCCGCCAACCGGGTAGCCGTA
Organism: Oxalobacteraceae sp. CFBP 13730; assembly: GCA_014841835.1. Lineage (GTDB taxonomy): Bacteria > Pseudomonadota > Gammaproteobacteria > Burkholderiales > Burkholderiaceae_D > Telluria. Next base: position 634,514 of record JACYUQ010000004.1, read on the forward strand.
GGCGAACACCTGCTGGCGCACGTCCGGCAGCACGGCGGCGCGCGGCACCGGCGGGCGCTTGTCGAAGAAGCTGGGATCGTCGAGCTCCAGCACCGCCAGATCCAGACCGCGCGCCAGCGCGATGACCTTCGCCGACACCTTGTCGCCCGACTGGCTGGCCTGCACCTCGACCTGGCTGGCGTAACCCACCACGTGGGCGTTGGTCAGGATCCGCTTGCCCTCGATGATGACGCCGGAGCCCGTGATGGCCGCAGGGGCCGACTTGGTCCAGGGCTTGTACGGGTCGGGCCGGCGCACGGTGGCGAAAATCTTGACGACCGAGTTTTCAACGGCAGGCAGTGCAGGGGCGGGCGTGGTGGTGCGCGATGCGGCTGGTACGGCGGGGGTGGGAACAGCGGTGGCGGCGGCCGGCTGGGCCTCGGGCGGTACTGATTCCTGGGCATGGAGCGCGCCGGAGACGGCCAGCGCGAGAACGGCGAATCGCAAAGTCTTCATGGTTTCCTTCGGTTGCGCGGGAGGGCTATCAACCGGAAGAATATACACGTGCGCCGCAAAAGAAAATATGGGGAAGGCCTCGGCCTTCCCACGTCATGCAGGCTGCTTACTTCTTGACGAACTTGAGCGTCATGCGATCGCTCTCGCCGATCTCCATGTACTTCTCGCGGTCCTTGTCCTTGTTGGCCAGCACCGGCGGCAGCGTCCACACGCCTTTTTCATGATCCGCCTTGTCCTTCGGATTGGCGTTCACTTCCGACTTGGCAGCCAGCTTGAAGCCGGCCAGGTCGGCCATGCGGATCACATACGCTTCGTGCATGTAGCCGCTCGATGCCTTCGCATCCTGCGTCATCTTGACCGGCAGGCGGTGCTCGACCACGCCCAGCACGCCGTTCGGTTTGAGGACCTTGTGGACTTCTTTCAGCGTCGTGACCACGGCCTCGTCGCCCGCGCCCAGCCAGTTGTGCAGGTTGCGGAAGGTGACAACCATGTCGGCGCTGTTCGGCGCGCCCAGCTCGAAGCGGGTCGGCGGCTCGAACACCACCGGCATCACCTTGTCATACACCTTGGCGTCGGCGGCCAGCTTCTCGCGATAGGCCTTGCCGCCGCGCGATTCAGGTGCACCGGCAGCGCCAATCAGCTTGCCGTTTTCGCGCAGGTAGGGCGCCAGGATCTCGGTGTACCAGCCGCCGCCCGGCGAGAGTTCGATGACCGTCATGGTCGGCTTGATGCCGAAGAAGGTCAGGGTTTCGTAAGGGTGGCGGAACGCGTCGCGGGCCTTGTTGGCGGCGGCGCGGTGCTCGCCGGCGATGGCGGATTTCAGGGCGTCGTCCGCGTGTGCGGCGCCGGCGATACCGGTTGCCAGCATTGCGGCCAGGATCAGTCGTTTCATCGTGCGAGGTCTCCATGATGGTTGACGACGGGCGGTGCGCCGTCGTCGCTGCGCTGATGATCCGGGAGGCAAGGCGCACAGTCAAGCGTTCGTCACATATGCATATGTGCAGGGCGTTTTCGCCAGTATTGGCGGCCTGCAAGGTGCGCGAGCTTCTACGCAAAGTACGTACATATTTGTGCATTGAGGTGGCACAACAATTGCCTATTCAAAAGCTTAACTTACTGCTATGGTTGAGCGGTTTGTCACGTTTTCATCTGTCATAAAACCAAAGCATAAGAGCTGTAATTACAAGAGCGGCCCGAGCTGTTCGCGGAACCGCTGCCCGGACGAAGGTTATTCAGGAGATCTCATGGAACGCCGTACCTTTCTTAATCTCAGCAGCGGGGCAGCCGCTTCGATGCTGCTGCCTTTCGGACGCGCCATCGCTGCCGAAGAGCTCACCAGCAGCATGCCAGTGGCCGCCAAGAAGGCGCTGGCCGATGTCGCGCTCAACGCCGCCACCAAGGCCGGCGCCAGCTACGCCGACGTGCGCATCGGTCGCTACCTCAACCAGTTCATCACCACGCGCGAGCTGAACGTCGAAAACGTGGCCAACACCGAGTCGGCCGGCGTGGGCGTGCGCGTGATCGTGAATGGCGCGTACGGCTTTGCTGCGACGTCCGACATGTCGACCGATGGCATCGCCAATGCGGCGCGCCAGGCCGTGGCAATCGCCAAGGCGAACGCCAAGCTGCAAACCGAACCGGTGCGCCTCGCACCAGTCAAGGGCGTGGGCGACGTTTCATGGAGCACCCCGATCAAGAAAGACTGGCGCACCGTGCCGATCGCCGAGAAGACCGACATGCTGATCGCCGCGAACAAGGCCGGCATGGAAGGCGGCGCGAACTTCATGCAGTCGATGCTGTTCCAGGTGAACCAGCAAAAGTACTTTGCCTCGACCGACGGCTCGTACATCGACCAGGATGTGCATCGCCTGTGGGCACCGTTCTCGGCCACCGCCGTCGACAAGGCCAGCGGCAAGTTCCGCTCGCGCGCGGGCCTGAGCTCCCCGGTGGGCAAGGGGTACGAGTACTTCGACGCGCGGCCCGAGCACAAGATCAAGGCCGCCGGCGGCATCGCCACGCTGTACACCGAATCGTATGACATCATCGAAGACGCCCGCGCCGCCGGCCGCGACGCCAAGCGCAAGCTGACCGCCAAGTCGGTCCAGCCGGGCAAGTACGACCTGATGCTGGCGCCCGAACACCTGTGGCTGACCATCCACGAGAACGTCGGCCACCCGACGGAGCTCGATCGCGTGCTGGGCTTCGAAGCCAACTACGCCGGCACCAGCTTTGCCACCCTCGAGAAGCTGCAATCGAAGACCTTCAAGTACGGTTCGCCAATCGTCAACATCTTCGCCGACAAGACCACGCCAGGCTCGCTGGGCGCCATCGGTTTCGACGACGAGGGCGTCAAGTCCAAGCGCTGGGACATCATCAAGGACGGCATCCTGGTCAACTTCCAGGCCACGCGCGACCAGGCCCATATCATCGGCGAAAAAGAATCGCATGGCTGCTCGTACGCGGACGGCTGGAACACGGTCCAGTTCCAGCGCATGCCGAACGTCTCGCTCGCACCGGGCAAGACCAAGCTCACGCCCGACGAGATGGTCAAGGGCATCAAGAAGGGCATCTACATCGTCGGCGACGGCTCGTTCTCGATCGACCAGCAGCGCTACAACTCGCAGTTTGGCGGCCAGCTGTTCTACGAAATCAAGGACGGCAAGATCGGCCAGATGCTGGAAGACGTGGCCTACCAGTCGAACACCCAGGAATTCTGGGGCGCCTGCAGCGCCATCTGCGATGAACGCGACTGGCGCATGGGCGGCTCGTTCTTCGACGGCAAAGGACAGCCGCCGCAGATCAGCATCGTCTCGCATGGTTCGTCGACCACGCGCTTTAACGGCATCAATGTGATCAACACCGCTCGCAAGATCGGCTAAGCAGGGGCGCACATGAGTATCTTGACCCAGGAACAAACCAAACGCATCACCGACCGCGTGCTCTCGCTGAGCAAAGCCGATGAATGCATCGTCAACATCGAAGGCAACCGCATCGGCAATATCCGCTTTGCGCGCAACGCCGTCTCGACCGCCGGCCTGGCCGACGACACCCGCATCCAGGTGCAGGTCGCCTTCGGCAAGAAGCAGGGCACCGCCACCATCAACGAATTCGACGACAAGTCGATCGAGCGCGCTGTGCGCCGCGCCGAGGACCTGGCGCGCCTGGCGCCAGACAATCCGGAATTCATCCCGGCCATCGCCAAGACCGCGTACAAGCCATCGGACACGTTCGTGCAGAAGACCGCCGACATCGATCCGGAATACCGCGCCCAGGCTGCGGCCTACGCGATCGAAGGCTGCCGCAAGCGCGGCCTGGTGTCGGCCGGCTTCTTCACCGACCGCACCAGCTTCGAGACCATCGCCAACTCGAATGGGCTGTTCGGCCACCAGGTGGCAACGTCGCTGGACTTCACGCTGACCGTGCGCACCGAAGACGGCCGCGGTTCGGGCTGGGTCAAGCGCTCGGCGCGCGACGTCGCCAAATTCGATCCGCGCGAAGCGGCCGAAATCGCGATCGAGAAAGCATTGCGCTCGGTCGACGCCAAGGCACTGGAGCCGGGCCGCTACACGGTCATCATGGAACCGGCCGCCACGTCCGACCTGCTCAGCTTCATGCTGGGTGGTTTCGATGCGCGCCGCGCCGACGAAGGCCGCAGCTTCCTGTCGAAAGCCGGCGGCAAGAACCGCCTGGGCGACAAGCTGTTCGACCAGCAGGTCAATATCTGGTCCGACCCATGGGACAAGGATGTCGCGGTGCTGCCGTGGGACGACAACATGCTGCCGCGCGAGCGCGTGGAGCTGGTCAAGGACGGCAAGATCAATGCACTGGACTACTCGCGCTTCTGGGCGCAGCAGAAGAACCAGCGCGCAGTGGGCGCGGCCGGCAACATCATCATGGCCGGCACCAACAAGACCACCGAAGAGCTGATCGCGAATACCAAGAAGGGCGTGCTGGTCACGCGTACCTGGTACATCCGCATGGTCGATCCGCAATCGGTGCTGCTCACGGGCCTGACGCGCGACGGCACGTTCTACGTTGAAAACGGCAAGATCAAACACCCGATCAAGAACTTCCGTTTCAACGAAAGCCCGGTGTCGATGCTGAACAATATCGAGGAAATCGGCAAGCCGGTGGTCATCGGCGCCGATGAAGCACGCTACTCGATGCTGATCCCGTCGATGAAGATTCGCGACTTCAACTTCACATCGCTGTCGGACGCGGTGTAAGTACCTCCAGGCCGTCGTTCCCGCGCAGGCGGGAACCCAAGTTCTCATGAGCCGCAACAACGCATGCAGACTTGGGTTCCCGCCTCCGCGGGAACGACGTGCAGGCGCTCACTGAAGTGCAAACGTAAACGGATAACTCATGGAACGTCGACAATTCCTGCATATCGGCGCCGGCACCGCTGGCGCCATCTTCATTCCGGTCTTTGGCAACGCTATCGCGGCCGAAGACCTGCTCAACCCGATGGCGGCAAGCGCCAAGAAAGCCCTGGCCGACACCGCGATGAACGCGGCAACGCAAGCCGGTGCGTCGTACTGCGACGTGCGCATCGGGCGCTACCTGAACCAGTTCGTCATCACGCGTGATCTGAACGTCGAGAGCATCAACAACACCGAATCGAGTGGGGTCGGCGTGCGCGTGATTGCCGGCGGCGCCTACGGCTTCGCCTCGACCAACGACATGACGACCGACGGCGTGGCCGGCGCCGCACGTCAGGCCGTGGCGATTGCCAAGGCCAACGCCAAACTGCAGACCGAGCCGGTGCGCCTGGCGCCCGTCAAGGGCGTCGGTGAAGTGGCATGGGCCACGCCACTGAAGAAAGACTGGCGCACGATTCCGGTCAAGGAAAAGGCCGACATGCTGATCGCCGCCAACAAGGCGGGGCTGGATGCGGGCGCGAACTTCATGACCGCGTCGCTCTTCCAGATCAACCAGCAAAAGTATTTTGCCTCGACCGACGGCTCGTACATCGATCAGGACATCCACCGTCTGTGGGCGCCGATCAATGCCACCGCCGTCGACAAGAAGAGCGGCAAGTTCCGCTCGCGCGGCGGCCTGGGCGCCCCGGCGTCGATGGGCTATGAATACTTCGACGCGCGCCCTGAGAACAAGGTGCGCGCCGCCGGCGGCGTCACGAGCCTGTACAAGAACGCCTACGACATCATCGAAGACGCCCGCATGGCCGGCAAGCAGGCACGCGAAAAGCTGTCGGCCAAGTCGGTCGAGCCGGGCAAGTACGACCTGGTGCTGAGCCCCGAACACCTGTTCCTGACGATCCACGAAAACGTCGGCCACCCGACGGAACTGGACCGCGTGCTCGGTTACGAAGCCAACTACGCGGGCACCAGCTTCGCGGGCCTCGACAAGTGGGAAACCAAGAAATTCAAGTACGGTGCAGAGCGCGTCAATTTTGTGGCGGACCGCACCACGCCAGGCTCGCTGGGCCTGATCGGCTTCGACGATGAAGGCGTCGCGGCCAAGAAGTGGGACATCATCCGCAACGGTGTGCTGGTGAATTACCAGGCCACGCGCGACCAGGCCCACATCATCGGCGAGAAGGAATCGCACGGCTGCTCGTACGCCGACAGCTGGAGCACGGTGCAATTTCAGCGCATGCCGAACGTGTCGCTCGAGCCGGGCAAGAGCCGGCTCACCCCGGATGAGATGGTGGCCGACGTCAAGAAGGGCATCTACATCCTGGGCCGCGGTTCGTACTCGATCGACCAGCAGCGCTACAACTTCCAGTTCGGCGGCACGCTGTACTACGAGATCAAGAACGGCAAGATCACGAACCCGCTGGAAGACGTTGCCTACCAGGCCAACACGCAGGAATTCTGGAATGCCTGTACCGCGATCTGCGACGAGCGCGATTGGCGCATGGGCGGGTCCTTCTTCGATGGCAAGGGCCAGCCAAGCCAGGTGAGCGCCGTGTCGCACGGGTCGAGCACCACGCGCTTTAACGGCATCAATGTCATCAACACCGCACGCAAGATCGGCTGAGGAAACCAAGATGAAAGCGCTCAATCAGGACCAAGCAAAACGCATCACCGACCGCGTGCTCGCCATGTCGAAAGCCGACGAGTGCACCGTGTCGATCGAAGGCAGCCGTGTGGGCAACGTGCGCTTCGCGCGCAACAGCGTCTCGACCGCCGGCCTGACCGAAGACATGCAGCTCGTCGTGCGCGTGGCCTTCGGCAAACGCAGCGGCACCGCGATCGTCAACGAATTCGACGACAAGTCGCTGGAAAAAGCCGTGCGCCGCGCTGAAGAACTGGCGCGCCTGTCGCCGGAAAACCCGGAGTTCATGCCGGCGATTTCCAAGCAGGCCTACCGCGCCACCAGCACCTTTGTGCCGGCCACCGCAGCGATCGATCCGGATTTCCGGGCGTCGGTTGCCGCTACCAGCATCGAGATGGCGCGCGCCAAGAAACTCGTCACGGCGGGCTTCTTCACCGACAGCACGCGCTTTTCGACGATCGCCAATTCAAACGGCGTGTTCGGCCACCAGGACTTCACCGACCTGTCGTTCAGCCTCACCGCGCGCACTGAAGACGGCCGCGGTTCGGGCTGGGTCACCCGCGCCGCCGTCGATGCGGCGCGCTTTGATGCGCGTGAAGCATCCGAGGTCGCCATCGAAAAGGCGCTGCGTTCAGTCGACGCCCGCGCGCTGGAGCCAGGCCGCTACACGGTGATCCTGGAGCCGGCGGCAACGTCGGAAATCCTGGGCAATATGTTCAGCGCGTTCTCGGCCCGCTCGGCCGATGAAGGCCGCAGTTTCCTGGCCAAGAAGGGCGGGGGCAACCGCCTGGGCGACAAGCTGTTCGACAGCCAGGTCAATGTCTGGGCCGACCCGTGGGACAAGGATGTACCGGTTGCGCCTTGGGACAACGAATCGCTGCTGCCGCGCGAGCGCACCCAGTTGATCAAGGATGGCCGCATCGCCTCGCTGGACTACTCGCGCTACTGGGCGCAAAAGACGGGCAAGCGCGCCACTGCGGAACACGGCAACATGATCATGGCGGGTGGTACCAAGTCGCTGGAAGAGCTGATCGAGGGGACCAAGAAGGGCATCGTCGTCACGCGCACCTGGTATATCCGCATGGTCGATCCGCAGTCGCTGCTGCTCACGGGCCTGACCCGCGACGGCACGTTCTACGTCGAAAACGGCAAGATCAAGTACCCGCTCAAGAACTTCCGCTTCAACGAGAGCCCGGTCACGATCCTGAATAACATCGATGAACTGGGCAAGCCGCAGATCATCGGTGGTGACGAGGTGCCGTTCCAGATGGTGCTGCCGCCGATGAAGGTACGTGACTTCAACTTCACGTCGCTGTCGGACGCGGTCTGACGGTCGGGCAAAGACATGGCCAGTTTTGACTTCTACTTCACGCGCCTGATGTACGAATCGGGCAACTGGGATGTGGATGTCCGCATGCCGAGCAACGTGCTGAACTCCCTCGTGGAGTACACCACGTTGCGGGTCGATACGCTTGAGCACATGGTGGCCTTGTCCGACCCGAAGATGCTGCAGGCGCCGTTCTGCTACCTGGCCGGCCACAAGCTGGTGCAGTTCACGCCAGCGGAGCGGCGCAACTTCGAACAGTACGTGCGTGGCGGCGGGTTTGTGTTTGTGGACGACTGCAACCACGACATCGACGGCCTGTTTGCCAAGTCGTTCGAGGCCGAGATGGCCAAGATCTTCGGCCTGAACGCGCTGAAGAAAATCCCGAACAAGCACCCGCTGTACTCGTGCTTCTTCAAGTTCGAGGACGGCCCGCCAACCACCGGCATGGAGCTCAATGGCTGGGGCGACGACCTGGTGCACGAGTATCTGAAGGCGATCGAGATTGGCGGGCGTGTGCGCGTGCTGTACTCGAACAAGGACTATGGTTGCGAGTGGGACTACGACTTTCGCAACAAGCGTTTTCTGGCGGTCGACAACACCCGCTTTGCAGTGAACATCATTCAATATGCGTTGGGAGCATGACCAGTGGCTGACAGTAATTCGATAGCGTGGGACGAACAGGAAATCGCTGCACTGACAGCGAAAGTGGGCGAGCTCAAAGCCAGCATGGCGCGCGTAATCATCGGCCAGGAAGACGTCGTCAACCTGCTCGTCACGTGCCTGCTGGCGGGCGGCCACGCGCTGGTCGAGGGCGTGCCGGGGCTTGGCAAGACGCTGCTCGTGAAATCCCTGGCGCAGGCAACCGACATGCAGTTCCGGCGTGTGCAGTTCACGCCCGACCTGATGCCGTCCGATATCGTCGGCACCGAGATCCTTGAAGAAGACCAGGCCACGCGCCAGCGCGCGTTCCGCTTCCAGCCTGGCCCGGTGTTCACGCAAGTGCTACTGGCCGACGAGATCAACCGCGCGCCCCCAAAAACCCAGTCGGCACTGCTCGAGGCGATGCAGGAACGGTCGGTCACCTTCGCCGGCCAGACCCACAAGCTGCCACGGCCCTTCTTCGTGCTGGCCACGCAGAACCCGATCGAGCAGGCTGGCACCTATCCGCTGCCGGAAGCGCAGCTGGACCGCTTTTTGTTGCGCATCGATGTCGTGTACCCGACCGAAGACGAAGAAGTGCTGATGGTCTCGCGCACGACGCACGCCGGCTTGCAGGACGCCGAACCGGTGATGGATGTCGCTACGCTCCTGCGCCTGCAGCAACTGGTGCGCGACATCGAAATTGGTGAGCATCTGGTGCGCTATGCCACGCGCCTGGTACGCGCCACGCGCCCGAGCGAGACCACGGTGGATGCCGTCAAAAAGCATATCGGCTGGGGCGCCGGGCCGCGCGCCGGCCAGGCGCTGGTGCTGGCGTCGAAAGCGCGCGCGCTGATGCAGGGCCGGCTGGCCGTGACCCGCGACGACATCGGCGCGATGCTGCTGCCGGTGCTGGCGCACCGTGTGCTGCGCAACTTCGAGGCCGAAGCCGACGGCATCGCCATTGCGGACGTGTTGCAGGCGCTGCAGCGCGAGATCAAGGTAGCGTAATTGGCGATCGCAAAATGTCGTCCGTGAACCCGGCGCTGATCGCGCACACGACCCGGCTCGATCTCGTAATCCGTCACGTGCTGGCCGGGCTCGGGCACGGCATCCACGCGGGCCGCGAGCGCGGAGCCGGCGTCGAGTTTTCCGAGTACTGCTCATACGTGCCGGGTGACGAGTGGCGCCGCGTCGACTGGAAGCTGGCCGCGCGCGCCGACCGTTATTTTGTGCGCGAAGCGGAGCGCGACAGCCACGTGGCCGTCTGGCTGATCCTCGACGCCAGCGCATCGATGGCCGAACCAAGCCGCAGCATTGAGGGCATCGACAAACTGACCTGTGCGCGCACGCTGCTGGCCTGCGTGGCCGCCATCGCGCAGCGCCAGGGCGATGCGTTCGGCCTGGTGATCCTGAGCGACGGCAAGGTGACGTTCACGCCCGCCAATCGCGGCCCGCGTCATCTGCAGCGCGTGCTGGCGCAGCTGCAGCGCGCCACGCCTGCCGGTCAGTTACCGGACGCCCCAACGCTCAAGGCCAGCCTGCACTTCGCCCTCTCGCCCAGCGCCATCTATGCGGCGAGCGACCTGCTCGACTGGCCGTCGCCGCTGTCGCTGGCACTGACCCGGCTGCGCCAGATGCGCCACGACGTGCGCGTGCTGTGCCTGCAGACGCAGGCCGAGATCGACGCCAGCTTCCCGGACACGCAGGCGTACCGCGACCCCGAGCATGAAGAAGGGGTGTTCCGCTTCGGCGCCGACCTGAAGGAAGGCTACCGCCGCAACCGCATGGAACACTTCGATCGGGTGACGGCCCAGTGCCGCAGGAATGACATGCCGTTGACGCTGGCCGCCATCGAACAGGCGCCGGGCGACGTGCTGCGGCGCTGGCTGCGCCGGCCATCGAGGTAATCGCCCATGAATGCACTCTGGTGGTTTGCGCTTCCCGTATTGCTGCTGCCGGTCTGGTGGCACCGGCGCAAGCGCGTGCAGAACCAGGCCGCGCTCATGGCCACCGCGCGCTTCCTGCCGCGCACCGAGCCGAAACAGACGCGCGTGTGGCGCTGGAGCGATCCGCTGCTGCTGTTGGTGCGCTGCTTGTTACTCGCGGTGCTCATCGCTTGGCTGGCTGACCCGGTCTACCCGTGGCGCGGCGACACGGTGGTCGTGACCGCCGGCGCCAATCCGGTCTGGGTCGAGCGCGAAGCGGCGCAGGCTGGCTTGACGAAGGCCGAGCGCGTAACGCTGCCCGCAGCGCAGGCATTGAGCTGGTTGCACACGCACGAACGCGAGTGGACGGGCGACGCACGCCTGCTGGTACTGGGCGACGTGCCGATGCCGGCCACGAAGCCGGTGTTTGGCCGCGAGGTGACCGTGCGCATGCAGCCGACTGCGCCAGCCAACGTCGAGCGGCATGTGGTGATCGCCAGCGAGCGCCCGCAAGCCTGGCGCCGCCTGTTCGCGGCCCAGGATGGTGTCGAGAAGATCGTCGTGGATGAGGCGCCGGGCGCCAGGACGGACCTGATCATCTGGGACCGCGCCGAGGCGCCGCCTGCGGCATTGCGTTCAGCGCTGTGGTGGGTGACCAACCCGGCGGCATTCCCCGAGCTGGCGAAGGCACGCACGCTGAACGGTTTGCAGTACGCCGACAGCGCGCGTGGCCGCCTGTGGCACCACCCCGCATGGCCGCCGCAGGATGTCGACGCCGCGCGTGCGCTGCTCGACACCTGGCAGCAGCTGCACATCGGGCCGCTCCCCTACACCTTGCCGTCGCAAACGTTCGCCGCCTCGAAAGGCGCCAACGCACCGGCGCCGAGCGGCGCACTGCGCGACATCCTGCTGGCCATCCTGGTTGGCTTGTTCGTCCTTGAAAGGAGTCTCGCGCATGCACGGAGGCGTTGAGATCACCAAACGCGTATGGCGCGCAGCCCAGCTGCGCCGCATGCCGCTCTGGATCGGCGGGGCCTTGCCCTGGCTGGTCATTCCATCGGGTCCGGGCTTGCTGGCCTGGGCCGGCTGGTGCGCGCTGGACTGGGTCAAGCTGCGCCGGCGCGTGGCGTATGAATGGCCGGCGTGGCTCGATGGCGCCGTGCCCGAGATGGAAGACAGCGCGGCCCTGCTCGACGCGGCCGACACGCCGATCGCGCGCCTGCAGCAGCAGCGCCTGTTCGCGCGGCTCGATGCCGCCGTCTCGCGCCAGCAGCTGCGCCAGATCGCGCGCCAGCATGTTTCGAGTGGTCTGCCGATCCTGCTGGTCAGCGCAGTGCTCGCGGGGATGGTGTGGTACGCCACCACGCGGCCGGTGCAAGAGGGTGCAGTCACGCCGCCCAGTCCCGTCAGCAGTGCGACCGCCGCCACGCTGGCCGGCCTGACGCTCAAGCTCGCGCCGCCTGCCTACACGGGCGTGGCGGCATCCACCTCGGCGCCGCGCGACCTGCAAGTGCCGGAGCAGACGGTCGTGACGTGGTGCCTGACCGGTGGCACGGGCGGCAACAACAAAATCGAGCTGGGTGACGGTGAAACACTCGAACCCGGTGAACAATGCGCGCGCTGGACGGCCACCGAATCGGTCGTCTGGCGCTGGCGCGGCGCGCGCCATACGCTGCGCGTGATTCCCGATGCGCCGCCCGAGATCACGATCAGTGCGCCGACCCAGATGATCCAGGACCTGCGCGACAACGCGACCGGCACCACGATGACGGTCCAGGTCAAGGACGACTACCGGATCACCCGCGCGACGCTGCACATGACGCTCGCGCAGGGCAGTGGCGAGAACGTGCGTTTTACGGACCGCGAGATGCCGCTGCCGGCGTCGAACAATCCCAAGCTGCGCAACTGGTCCAAGACATGGGCCCTGAGCGAGCTGGCGATGGAGCCGGGCGACGAGCTGTATTTTTTCGTCCGCGCGACCGACAACGCGGGCCGCGCGCAGACCGTGCAATCGCCGACGTACACGGTGCGGCGTCCGGCGCCGGAGCAGGAAGCCGAAGAAGAGAGTGCGGCGATGCCATCGCTGGTGAAGCCGGCGTCGCTGCGCAGCCAGCGCCAGATCATCATCGACACCGAACAGCTGATCGCCGACATGCGCAGCACAAAGCTGGCGGCCGCCGACGTGCGTGACCGCAGCGAGCGAATCGGCGACGATCAGGCGCAGTTGCGCCGCCGCTATGGTCAGTTCCTGGGCGAAGAGTCGACGCTGTTCGGCGAAGAAGCGGCCAAGGCGCCACGCGCTGCCGAAAAGCCCGCCGAAGAAGAAGGCCACGAGGGCCACGACCACGCGCCCGGTGGCCATGACCACGATCATGGTGAGCAGAACGTGCGCAAGGGCGGCATCGTCAACGACACGCAGCAGATCCTCGCAACCTACGGCCACGCGCACGACGAAGCCGAGAATGCGACGATGTACGACGAGGGCACCAAGAAGGTGCTGCGGCGCGCGCTGGTCGCGATGTGGGACGCCGAAAAATCGCTGCGCGCAGTCACGCCGAAAAGCGCGCTGGCCCCGGAACACAAGGCCCTGGAAGCGATCAAGGAATTGCAGCAGGCCGAGCGCATCTACCTGCACAAGACCGCGTTCACGCCGCCACCGATCAAGGAAGAAAAACGCATGACCGGCGAGATGGACGGCGCCGCGAGCTACCGCCGCACGCAGGCGGAGCAGGCGGCGGCGCTGCCGGAAGAGCTGCGCACGCTGGTGCAGGCGCTGTCGGGCGAGGCCGCGCTGCCGGCGCTATGGATGCGCACCGCGAACGACTGGGTGCGCACACGCCTGGTCGAGGACGAGCAGCGCCTGGCGGCGCAGCGCGCGATCCAGGACGTGGCCGACGGCTGCATCGCGTGCCGCCCGGTGCTGCGCGCCTGGTTGCGCTCCGGCGCAGGGCAGGGGCAGGTGCTGTTGCAGGCGAAGACCAGCGTCGACACGGCGTTCGCGCGCCGCTGGCGCGAGTCGGCTGATGGAGCTGTCAAGCCATGAATGTGAACTGGGCAGGGACCGCCATGAACCAGCAGTGGCTCATCGCCGCCATCCTCGTCGCAGGCATCGTCAGCGCCGGCCTGTATCTGCGCCGCCGCCAGTGGCTCGATGCGCTGCTGGTCATCGTGGCTGCCGCGAGCCTGGGCCTGTTCGCGCTGGACTTGCGCATGCCGGGCGAGGGCGGGCGTACGCTGTCCATCGATCCGGCCACGCCACCGTCATCATTGGAAGGTGTGAACAGCTTGACGCTGAAAGGCGACGGCCTGCGCGCCGCCGAATGGAATGATTTGCCGGCACGACCGTTGGCTTGGGAAGCGCCACGCGGCGGCGCGCTGCGGCTGGAGTTCCCCAGTCAGGTTGCGCTGGGCCGCCAGTTCACGCTGACGGTCAAGCGCGACGACAAGACCGACGCGCGGCTGCAACTGCTGGCCGAGAATGGCCAGCAGCTTGCAGAAGCGCGCGGCACCGGCGACCTGCGCGTCGACTGGATGCCGCCGGTGGCCGAGCGTGTCGTGCTCAAGGCGCGGCTGCTCGACGCCAAAGACAAGGTGATTGCCGAGGGACCGATTCCATTCATCGTGCACGAACCTGCACCGCTGCAGGTCGTCGGCCGCTTCGGCGCGCCATCGTTCGACCTGCGCGTGCTGAACGACCTGCTGACCACTAGCGGCGCGCTGCTCGACTGGCAAGTCACGCTGGGCCGCGCCATCACGCGCACCGAAGCGCCGCGCACCGAGATGGCCTCGCCCAACCTGATGGTGATCGACGCCGCACGCTTCGAGCGGATGGCAGCCGGCGAACGCACCGCGCTGCTGGACCGCGTGGCCAAGGGCATGTCGCTGCTGGTCCTGGGCGGCAACGCAAACGATCCCGGCGTCTGGTCACGCACGCTGCAACTGCCGCTGCGCGCACAGCCACTGGGCGCAAAGATCGATGCGCCACTGGAGATGCCGGTGGCCTCGCTGCTGCCCACATCGCGCGACGCCGGTCCATGGCGCGGCACTGACAATATGGTCTGGACCCGCGACTGGCAACAGGGCCGCATCGCCTGGCTGGGCGTCACCGAATGGCACCGCCACGCAATCGTCGAACCGCGCGCGCTGGCGCTGTGGTGGCAGGGCGTGCTGGACCGCGTGGGTGTCGAAGAGCGGCACAAGACCGAATGGCTGGTGCCAAGCGACATGCCGCTGGCAGGCCAGCGCCTGGAACTCTGCGCGCGCGGTGTCAGTGGCCAGGTCACGCTTCCCGATCTGAAGCAGTCGCTGGGCTGGCAGCGTCGCGCAGACCGCGTCGATGCATCGTGCGCGGCGCTGTGGCCGCAAAAGGCAGGTTGGTTGCAACTGCAGGACCAGAACGCCGGCCCGCATGCAATCTACGTGTACGCAACGGATGACTGGCCCGAATGGCAAGCAGCCGAACGGCGCGACGCGACAGCACGCTACGCCGCCCGGTCGCAAACCCAACCGGCGAACGGACCAACACGACCCACGCCATCCTGGCCATTCGCGCTCGTGTTTGCAGCGGCCATGCTGCTGCTGTGGTGGCGCGAGCGGCGCTGAAACAAAAGCTGGGGTCAGGTCTGACATTCGGACACGGCCCCAGCTGTAGCGATGCGTCTTCAGAACGGCTGTGAAAAAACCGTCCCGAAATCGATCGCAAAGGCGCACCTTCCTTGCTCATCTGAATCCGGATTGAGCCACTACTGTAGAGATCGTGTCCGAATGTCAGACCTGACCCCGGCTGTTTTCATCAGAAGGTGTAGTCCGCCTTCACATACGCCGTGCGGCCGTTCATCCCGAACGGGCAGGTTTCCCAGCAGTAGGTGAAGCCCAGTTGCGGGAAGGGTGCTGCGCGGACCGGGTCCCATTTGGTCGGGTAGGTGTCGAACAGGTTGTTGATCCCCGCCGACAGGCTCAGGCTCTTGTTGAACGTGTAGCGGCCCGTCAGGTCGACGATCCATTTGGCTTCCCACGTCTGCACGAACGGCGCCGTGAAGCCCTGGCCCTGTACTTCGCCGAAGTAGTTCGCACGGCCCGTCACGTTCCAGGCACCGGCCGTGTAGTCGGCCGAGACCACATGGTGCTTGCGCGGCTGGCCGCGTTCGATCAGCGTCACCTGTGCATCGTCGAACAGCTGCGCGCCGGTCAGCACGGGCGATTGCGAATTGCGCGCCTTGACCTCGGTCTTGTTGAAGCCCAGCTGACCGGACAGCACCAGGGTCGAGCCCTGGCCGCGGATGGTCTGCTGTGCCACCAGGTCCAGGCCCGTGGTTGAGGTGTCGATCGCATTGGTGAAGAACTGCGCCTGGCCCACGCGCAGCGGATCGAGGATCGCGCGGATCGGGCACGCGGCAGGCGTTGCGCAGGCGCCCGACTCCGGCGAGATCGTGCTCGAGAACACGATGCGGTCGTCGATCTTGGTGCGGTACACGTCGGCGGTCAGCGAGAACGTCGTTGTCGGCCGCAGGATCACGCCGATGCTGGCGCTCTTGGACGTTTCTTCTTTCAGCGGTGCGATGCCGAAGGCGCGCGTGACGGCGCTGTCTTCGCGCGCCGTCAGCGTTTCGGTCAGCACGCCGGCCGCATTCAGGTTGGTCGAGACCGAGCTGTAGAACTTCTGCTGCACGCCCGGGGCGCGGAAGCCCGTCGATACGCTGCCGCGTACGCCCAACGAGCGGCTCGGGTCCCAGCGCGCATTGAGCTTGCCGATCGTCGTGTTGCCGAAGTCCGAATAGCGCTCGTGCCGCACTGCTGCGCCGACCGAGACATCCGGGCCGAACTTGCGTTCCAGGTCGACGTAGAAGGACGTGTTGTGGCGGCCCTGGTCGACCGCCGTCGACGGCGTGTAGCCTGGGAAGCCCTGGATGCCCGATGCAGCGATGCCGCCGGTCTGATCGCGGATGATGATGGCCGGGTTGTTGGTGCGGCCGTACTGGTACGAGACCGGGTCGCCCGCCTCGATCTCGTAATTGTCGCGGCGCCATTCGACGCCGGCAGCGACGAACAGCTCGCCGCCCATCAGGTTCACCGGGCCCTTGAAATCGAGGTTGAACGTGGTCTGTTCGAACTTGAGCGTGCCGGTGTCGGCTTCCCGCGGCGATTCGCCGTTCTCGTACCAGTAGCTGACGTTGATCGAGTTCCGTTCGTGGAACTGGAGCTGGCTGCGGCCGTGGTTCACGCTTGCGTCCATCGACCAGTCGCGGCCCAGGTCGTGGCGGTAGCCGACGGCAAGCGACGCATCCTGCACGGTGGTGACGATGTTCGGCAGGAAGCCTTCCGGGTACACCGCCGGGACGTTGCGCCCATCTTCCTTCGGGCGGAAGAAGCCGCCCGAATCGCCCTTGCGTTTCGAGGCGCCGCCGAACGCATACAGCTCGCCACCACCCATCGGCAGGGCCGAATTCATCCACAGGTAGTAATCCTTGGCGTTGCTGTCGCCCAGGCGCTGCGTGACGCGCGGCGGATTGACGCGCGCCGTGTCCAGGCCGGCGCGGTTGGTCTCGTCGCGCTTGCGCGCTTCGACCGACAGGTTCAGGTAGCCGCCGTCGCTGCCCAGTGCGAAGCCGCGGCTGGCGCTGGCCGAGTAGGTGTCGCCGTCGCCTTCATCGGTCGTGCCGGCGCTGGCGCTGAGGGTGCCGTTGCCCACGCCCTTCTTGAGGATGATGTTGATGACGCCCGCGATGGCGTCTGACCCGTACTGGGCGGCGGCGCCGTCGCGCAGCACTTCGATCGACTGGATCGCCGACAGCGGGATCGCGTTGATGTCGGTGCCGGCCGAGCCGCGGCCGATCGTTTGCTGCACATTGACCAGCGCCTGCTGGTGGCGGCGTTTGCCGTTGATCAGCACGAGCAGCTGATCGGGGCCGAGGCCGCGCAGCGTGGCGGGGCGGATGATGTCGGTGCCGTCGCTGACGAAGGTCGACGTGAAGTTGAACGACGGGTCGAGGTCTTGCAGCACCTTTCCCAGTTCGAGCGTGCCGGCCGACTGGATGTCTTTGGTGCTGATCAGGCCCACGGGCACGGCGGTATCGAGCGCCGTCTTGGCCTGGGTGCGCGAGCCGAGCACCACGACTTGCGACATATTGCTGTCGGCTTCCTGGGCGCCGGCTGGTGCGAGCGCCGCCAACATAGCCGACGCCAGCAGGGCGCGTCGTGGCAGTGTGTTCTTCTTCATCCTCTGTCCCCTTTTTGTATGGATTTTTATGTCGCCCTGTTATCAGAGCTTCATTTAATCTTAGCAACGGGGTGGGTTGACGGCGACGACACACTTGAAATAAGTAAATACGAACGTGGCTATAAAGCAAATGCGTAGTACAAAAGAGACAGCTTTGCCTATACGACGATACTTTTATGAGTAGCGAGTAGTGCCTTGAGTATTAAGTACTTTTTCTGCGGAAACAATGTTTGAAAGGTATTGTTTATTTGTTACGTTATTTAACAAGTTTTTCAAATGTGCGCACCATAAGACACGCTAGGATAGACACGAACTGATGCCAGATAGGCATGACGGCAGGCGGGGAGCATTCCGCCGACTGGATCTCGACCTTGTCTGCGCGCCGCGCGGGCCGGATCCGCCGACAACCGCAGGCAGCACACCATGATCCAGCGACGAACCGACGAGCGAACCGCGCTTGCCACCGAATATGCGTTATTCCTGGCAGAGACGCGCGGCGTCAACGCGGGGCTGGTCTACCTCGAAAGCTGCAACGTCTCACGAGAGATCCTGCTGCGCGCCATGCAGGATCCCGCCGCCCGGCGTGTCCGGGAACGGCGCCAACGGCAACGGAACGATTAGCATGAATATCACCCAGCTTTGCAAACGCTATGGCCTCGAGCATTACGGCAGCCTCGAGAGCGCCTGGGACGCCCACAGCGCAACCGGCATCGTGCTGATGCAGCTCTGGCACGCGCCCAACCAGAAGATCAATGACCACCCACTGCCGGGCGCGCAGCTGCGCGTGCGCTGTCTCGACGCGTCTGACATCCCGGTGCCGCTGGACGACGCGCGGGCCGCGCGCGGGCGCAGCATCGAAGCGGTGGAGGGCGGCGCGCGTGGCTACGCCGCGATGTCGATTCCGCCGACACAGTCGCGCGGCGCGGGCGCCTGGGCCAAGTACGCCAACCTGGAACGCGTGTTCCCCGTGCTGGCGCTCGAGCGCGAGTCATGCGGCACTGTGTTCGCCGTACTGGGCGCGCCGGTGCCGGCGTCCGAACTGGGCGTGGCGTCGCCCGAACCAGGGTATCGGGCGGGCACTGCGCGCCATCTCAACCTTGATGGTCGCGCATCCATTCCTTGAGACCGTTCACCCAGTTCTTGGCCGGCAGGTTCAGGCGCCGCTTGATCTCGCCGGCACGCTCGTAGAGCACTGAAAAGTCCAGCTGCGGCGCGTCCCTGAATGCCACCACGACCACATTCGCATCGTGCACCTCGGGCAGCCAGACGACGGCGTCGAACACCTGCTCCATGTTCAGGAAATTCTTGTCGTAGTTGCTGAAGTCGCCGAACACATTGGCGGTCATGACGCCGCCCGGCGCCAGGCAATCCAGACAGCCCTGGTAGAAGGCTTCCGAATCGAGCACCGGGCCGCGTGCGTCCTGGTCGTACAAGTCCACCTGCAGCACGTCGGCCTTGCCGTGGTTGGCCGGATCGAGGACGAAGTCCATCGCGTCCTGCTCGCGCACGTCCAGCCGCGCATCGTTTTCCGGCAGGCCGAACAGGGCGCGGCAGATCGCGATCACGTTGGGATTGAGTTCGACGGCCGTCACGCGCGTATCGGGAAAGCGGGCATACGTGAACTTGGTCAGCGCGGCGCTGCCCAGGCCAAGCTGCACAACGTGGCGCGGCGCACTCTGGAACAGCGTCCACATCATCATCATCTGCACGTATTCGAGCTCGATTGTGTCCGGCTTGGCCAGCCGCATTGCGCCCTGCACCCACGAGGTGCCAAGGTGCAGGAAGCGCACGCCCTCGAATTCGTCGATGGTGGCAGGTGGATGGCCGGGCTGCGCGAAGCGCGGATCGATGACGGTGGGTGACTTGGCGGACATGGCACGAAGCGGTGGAGGGCAAAGCCGATGTTACCAGAGCCGCCGATGCAGGCTCTCAGGTCGCCGCCAGCGCCGGCAGGAACAGCGTCACGGCCAGGCCGCCGCCGTCGCGATTGGCCAAGAGGATGCGCCCGCCGTGCGCCTCGGCGATCTCGCGCGCGAGCGCAAGACCAAGGCCGGTGCCGGCGCGCTTGGTCGAATAGAACGGCACCAGCGCGTGGGTCAGCACCGCGTCGCTCATGCCGCTGCCGCGGTCCGTCACGTCGATGCGCACCTGGTCCTGCACGCGCCGTATCTGCAGCTGCACGGCCTCTGGCCTGGAGCCTGACTCGTGCGCGTTCTTCAGGAGATTGAGCAGCGCCTGCTCGAGCTGCGCGGCGTCGATCCAGGCTGCATCCGGTGGCAGTTCGCCCGCGATGGTAAAGGTCACCTGGCCGGCCAGGCGCGTGACCAGGGCTGGCCAGCTGCAGGCTTCCAGGCGCGGCGTGGGCAGCTTGGCAAAGCGTGCGTAACCCGAGATGAAGCTCTCCAGGTGGCGCGTGCGTTCGCCGATCGTTTCCAGGATCTGCGGCAGGCGTTCGAGCTGGCCGCGCCGTACCAGCTCCGCCCCGGAGTGCGCGAGCGACGCCAGTGGCGCCAGCGAGTTGTTCAATTCGTGGCTGATCACGCGGATGACTTTTTTCCAGGTCTG
The DNA here is from genome assembly GCA_014841835.1 of Oxalobacteraceae sp. CFBP 13730. Lineage (GTDB taxonomy): Bacteria > Pseudomonadota > Gammaproteobacteria > Burkholderiales > Burkholderiaceae_D > Telluria. The sequence goes on from JACYUQ010000004.1 coordinate 654,705, forward strand.
CACTTCCTGGCGCCGCAGTTCGACGGTCAGGTGGCGCAGCAGCAGCAGCTCGTGGCGCCGGCCATTGAGCGTGAACGTGCTGCGGGCCAGGTGATAGACCTCTTCGGCCTCGCCTTCGCCGGCCGTAAACAGGCCGTCGCCACCGCGCGCCAGCGCGTCACGCAGGGCCGCCGAAGCATCATCGAGCACCGCCCGCAGGCTGTGGCCTTCGAGCTTGCGCCCCTGCGCCAGCAACTGGCGCGCGGCGATGTTGGCGAACACGATGGCGCCGCCGGGCGTTGTCGAATCGGCCACCAGCAGCATCGCCACCGGCGTGTTCTGCACCATCGAGTCGAGCAGCAGTTCTCGCTGCACCAGGTCCAGCCGCTGCTCGCGCAGCACGTTGCCCAGGTTGTTGTGGGCCGCGATCAGGTCACGCAGTTCATCGTTGTGCGGCCAGTGCAGGCTGCACGAAAAGTCGCCGTCGCGGTAGCTGTCGACGGTGCCCTCCAGCGCCCGGAACAGCGACAGCACCGGCTGCAGCTGCGCGCGCAGCGTGATGACGGCCAGCGGCACCAGCGCAAGCAGGCAGATGGCCAGTACCAGCAGCGGCCGGGCGGGCAGCAAGTGATCCAGCAGGAGCGCGGCGAGCACCGCCAGCGCGAGCAGGGTGCCCACCAGTGCCGACAGCCGCGTGACGAGGGAAAACCTGGGCTGGCGCGCGCTGTCGGTCATGGCCGCGCGATGCCCAGGCGCTCCATGCGGCGGTACAGTGCCTGGCGCGACAGCCCGAGGTCGGCCGCCGCCTGCGCCACCACGCCGCCCGCGCGCGCCAGGGCGGCCACCAGCGCGGCGCGGTCCGGCTCCGCTTCCTGGCCTGGCGCGGGCGCCGGCGTGCTCGCTGCCGGCAGTCCCAGGTCGGCCACCATGACGGTATCGCCGTGGGACAGCAGGCTGGCGCGCGCCATCACGTTTTTCAGCTCACGCACATTGCCGGGCCACGGATAGGTCATCAGCGCCGCTTCGCTGGCCGGATGCAGTGCCTTGCCGGCGGCCAGGAACGAACGGGCCAGCGGCAGGATGTCGCCCGGGCGCGCGCCCAGTGGCGGCAGGCGCAGCTCGATCACGTTCAAGCGGTAGAACAGGTCTTCGCGAAAGGTGCCGGCGCGGATCATCGCGCCCAGGTCGGCGTTGGTGGCGCTGATCACGCGCACGCGCACCTGGCGTTCGCGGTTCGAGCCCAGCCGCTCGAAGCGGCCCGTTTCCAGCACCCGCAGCAGTTTCATCTGGCCGGCCAGCGGCAGGTTGCCGATTTCGTCGAGGAACAGCGTGCCGCCATCGGCTGCTTCGAACTTGCCTTCGCGCGCTTTCGATGCGCCCGTGTAGGCGCCGGCGTCGGCGCCGAACAACTCGACCTCGATCAGTTCGGACGGCAGGGCGCCGCAATTGAGCACCACGAACGGGCCGTCGGCCACCTGCGAGTTGGCCTTGATGATGTCGGCGATGCGCTCCTTGCCGGCGCCGTTCGGGCCGGTAATCAGCACTGGCACGTCGGCGCGCGCGACCTGGCAGGCCAGGTGCAGCACGCGTTCGGTGGCCGGGTCTTGCCAGACCAGGCCACGCAGGTCGAAGTTCTGCTCGAGCGCCAGCCGCGCCTTGCGCTCGTGCTGCAGGCGGCTGCCCAGCGCGCGGTTGGCTTGCCCCAGTTCGATCAGGTTGCTGACGCTGGCCAGCAGGCGCTCGTCGTTCCACGGCTTGGGCAGGTAGTCGGCGGCGCCGGCCTTGACCAGGTCGACCGCTGCGTCCAGATGCGTCCACGCAGTGAGCAGGATCACCGGCAGGTCGGGGTGGCGTGCGCGGATCGCGCGAAACAGTGCCACGCCTTCTTCGCCCGACGTGGTGTCGGCCGTGAAGTTCATGTCCTGGATCACCAGGTCGATCGGTTCGCGCGCCAGCAAATCCAGGCCTTCTTCGGGCGAGAGCGCGCGCAGCGTGGCGATGTCGTGCAGTGAAAACAGCACGTCGAGCGCCATGGCGACGGCGGCGTTGTCGTCAATGATGAGAACGGTGGGCATGGCCGCCAGCATAGCACCCGCGCGCCCCCTCACAGGCTGCGGGTGGCCAGCGCCGGCGAGGTGCGCGCCGCGCGCCAGGCCGGGCCATACGCCGCCAGGATGCCGATCACCCAGAACATCAGTGCGCCGCCGATCAGGTACGCCACCGGCAGACGCGCCATCTCGAGCTTGGTCACCAAAAGCTGGTTCAGACCAACGCCCAGCAGCACGCCGCCGGCCACGCCGGCGCTCGTGATCATCACGTTCTCGACGATGAAGTAGCGCAGAATGTCGATCTTGCGCGCACCAAGTGCACGACGCACACCGATCTGCTTGCGGCGCTGCGTCACCCACAGGCTGGCCATGCCGACGATGCCGCTGCAGGTCACCAGGAGCAGCAGCACGCTGACCGTCACCAGCATCCACGACAGTGCAAGGTCGGCGCGGTAGCGGTTCTTGCGGTCTTCCTGGGTTGTCTTGATGCGCATGATCATCGGCGTGGCCGACGATGCGCGCAGCGCCTGCTCGGCTGCCTGCATCACGCGGTCGCGCTGCCCCGGTTCGCTGCGCATCGCATACATCGCCCCCCCGCTGCCATAGTGCCGTGCGGGCATGATCATCGAAAATTCGCCGCGTTCACCCACTTCGGCGTGGGCGCTCGCCAGGCGCTCGACCACACCGATCACCCGGGCGCCGGGCGCGCCGTCGCCGATGCCGAAGTACAGGGTCTTGCCCACCGCCGATGCGCCGGGCCACAGCTTGCCGGCCAGGGCGCGCGTCACGATCATCTGCGTCGGCACCTCGGCGTTGGTCGTTTCGTTCACCTCTGGGATGTCCGGGCTGGCAAAATCGCGTCCTTCGACCAGTTGCAGGCCCAGCGCCCTGACCAGCGAATCGCCCGTGAAATAGGTCGATGCGTAGGCGCTTTCGCGCGCCTGTCGGGGATCGGCCGCGATGCTGGACGTGCCGCCGCTGCTGGACATCGGCATCTGCGATACCTGCGCCACCGCCGCCATGCCCGGCACCGCGCGCAGCACGTCGAGCTCGCGCTTGATCGAGGCGAGCATCTGTTCCGGCGTGTCCTGGTTCAGATGACGCAGCGAAAAATAGAAGGTCGCGGCTTCGTCCTGCAGCCCCGATGGCCGCGCCGCCATGGCGCGCCGCTCATTGACGATGTGCAGGGCGTTGGCCAGGATCGCCAGGCTCAGGGCGACCTGCATGGCCACCAGAATGGGGCCGGTCTTGTTGCGCATGAGCGCCGACAGGATGGGGCGGATTTCCATGGTCAGTCTCCCGTGATGGTGTGGTGAGCGTTCATTGCGATTTGAGCTGGATGGCGGGCGTGACCTGACACGCGCGCCAGGTTGGCAGCAGGCCCGCGAGCACTGCAGCGGCAATCGACAGCACGAAGGTCAGGGCCAGCATTTGCCAGTCCATGCGCGCCACGGCGGCCATGTCCTTGCTCTGCATGCCGATCAGGGTCAGCGCGCCGACGGCCAGCCCCAGTCCCAGTACGCCGCCGGCCAGGCCCACCACGCCCGTCTCGATCAGGAACTGGCGGAAGATGTCGCGCTTCGACGCACCCAGGGCGCGGCGCACGCCCACTTCGGCGGCGCGTACCGAGAACTTTGCCAGCAGCAGGCCGACCGTGTTCACCAGGCACAGAGCCAAAAAGCCGAAGGCGAGCCAGGCCGACAAGCGGGTGTCGTTGCCCACCACTTTCAGCTTTTCCATCCATCCCATGACGTCGTACAGTTCGACCGGCGCCGGTCGCGGCAGGCGCCCCAGCTTGCGCTGCTCGCTGGCGTAATTCTCGAGCGCGCCCTGCAGGTCGGCGCGATCGGCCCCCGAGCGGGTCTCGAACCAGAGCTGGATCCAGGTGCACTCCGAGGCCAGCAGGCTGGCGTAGCCCGGATCGCGGACCTGGCTGCAATTGACGCTGCCGTAAGGCTGCAGTTCCTTGCGCACGGCAGTGGCCATCGGGATCATGAATTCTTCACCGGTGGCCGGGCCGCTGCCAATCAGCTTGTAGTAGCGTGGCATCGGGTTCCAGTCGCCCAGCACGCCCACCACGGTGAACGGTTCGCCGCCCATGCGCAGGCGCTGACCCACCGGGTTGGCTTCGCCGAACATTTTTTCGGCCACCGTGCGGTTCAGGATTACCACGTTCGCGCCGCGCGCTTCGTCTTCTGCACTCCACGGCTGGCCGTAGCGGAACGGCACGTCGAACATCGCGAAGAATGTACGTGTCGGCGCCAGGCCATACGCCTGAAACGGGGCGCTGCCGGCGCGCGGCGGCTCGACCGGCATGCCGGTGGCGAACATGGCGACGCCGCGTTCGGCCGGCGGGTTGCGCAGCAAATTCATCGCGTCCTGGTAGGTCGACTGCATATCGATCGGCTCCGATCCAGGGCTGTAACCATCGCGCCCGCCGTTGTCGATGAACGGCACGAACAGGCGCTCGCTCTTGGATGGAATCGGGTCGCCCGACATCGCGTGCAGGATGGTCAGCGTGGAGACGCTGGCCGCCACGCCGATCGCCAGCGTCAGCACCATCAGCGCGGTGAGATACGGATTGCGGCGCAGGCTGCGCACGCCAAGCATCAGGTAATAGCTGAACATTGCCGCTCCTTATGCCGTGACGTCGGTATGGGCCTGGTGCAGCGACGGGGCGCGCCGCACCAGATCCGACACCTGGCCGTCGATGATGTGCACGTTGCGGTGGGTGCGCACGGCCAGTTCCGGGTCGTGGGTCACCATCAGGATCGTGGTACCGGCCGCATTGATTTCTTCGAGCAGTTCCATCACGCCGCGCGCCATCTGCGTATCGAGGTTGCCGGTCGGTTCATCGGCCAGCAGCAGCTTTGGACTGCCGGCCAGCGCGCGCGCGATCGCCACGCGCTGCTGCTGGCCGCCCGAGAGTTCGGCCGGATAGTGCTTCATGCGCGAGGCCAGGCCCACCTTGCCCAGGGCCTCCTCGATGCGTTCCTTGCGCTCGCGCGCATTGAAGCCGCGGTAGCGCAGCGGCACGTCGACGTTGTCGAACAGGTTCAGGTCGGGGATCAGGTTGAAACCCTGGAAGATGAAGCCGAGCTTTTCGTTGCGCAGGCGCGAGCGCGCCGCGTCGTCCAGGCCCTTGACGTTCACGCCGTCGAGGATGAATTCGCCCGACGTGAATTCTTCGAGCAGGCCGGCGATGTTGAGAAAGCTCGTCTTGCCCGAGCCGGACGGGCCGGTCACGGTGACGAATTCGCCCTGGTTGACGTGGATACCGAAGCCGCGCAGCGCGTGCGTCTCGATCATGTGGGTGCGGTACACCTTACTCAGGTTGGTCATGCGCAGCATAGTCTGGCTCCGTGGTTCATTGATTGATTGAGACGCGTGCGGCATTGTCGAAGGCATCGGTGCCCGACACCACCACTTTGTCGCCGGCTTTCAGGCCGTCGATGATTTCAACGGCCGAGATACTGGTGGCGCCGATCCGGATTGGCGTGCGCACGGCCACGCCGTCATGCATCACGTAGGCATGGCGCCCGCCTTCGTTCTCGACGAACGGGCCGCGCTGCACCATCAGCACGTCCGGTTTTTCCTCGATCAGCAGGCGCGCGCTGACGCGCTGGCTCTGGCGCAGGCCGGACGGCTGCGCACCATCGAAGCGCACCCGCGCCAGCACCTGGTTCTTGACCACTTCGGGCGACAGCGCCGACAGCGTGCCGGTGGCGCGGCCCGACGGCAGGGTGATCTCGGCGCGCATGCCCAGGCCCATGTCGCCGGCATAGGTTTCGGGTACTTCCAGTTCGACCTCCAGTCGCGACAGGTCCACCAGCGTCATCAAGGGCGCGTTGGCGGCGACCACCATCCGGTGCTGCACATTGAGCGTGCCGATGAAGCCATCGACCGGCGCGCGCACGGTCAGTTCGTCGACGCGGCGCTGGGCGTTGGCCATCGACAGGCGCTGGCGTTCGAGTTCATTGGTCTTGGTCTTGATCGCCAGTTCGACGTCGTCGCCTTCGAGTGCGGCGGCCTGCCTGGCGTGGCGGGCGCGGATGCCGGCCGAATTGACCGCATCCTTGGCCTTCTGGTAGTCGATCTTGGCGATGATGCCGATCTGGCCGACGCTGTCGTACCGCTCCAGCGTGCGCTGGGCCGACAGACGGTCGATCTCGGCGGTGTCGGCTTCGCGCTGGGCCAGCAGCTTCTGCTTGCGCGACAGGATGTGCTGGCGCGCGACTTCGGCCTTGAGCTGCTCCCAGGTCGACACTTCGCGTTTCAGGGCATCGGTCAGGTCGGGCGATTCGAGCAGCGCCAGCACGTCGCCCTTCTTGACCGTGTCGCCAGCGGCGACCTTCAGGTTGACGGTGGCCGGGGCGGTGGCATACAGCGTGGGGCTAACGGCAGCCACGACGCGGCCATTGACAGCAGCGTCGCGCACCAGCGTGCCGCGCGCCACTTCGGCGATGCGGATGCGGCTGGCCGAGACGCTATGTTCGCTGTTGTTCCAGGCGGCGTAGAGCGTGGCGCTGACGGCGACCAGCGCAGCAGCCGCGCCGATCAATAAGGCGCGGCGCTTGAATCGTTGCGCCGGGGGCGGCGTCAGGGTGGTGTCCTGCCGGGATGGCTCGGGAATCATGGTGGTCCAGTAACGACGGTGTGATAGTCGTTATTGCACGATCCGTGCCAAGCGTTAAGTCATTGATTGGTATGGCGAACAGTAGCGGACACCGCTGTCCGCGGTGTCCGTCCGGGCGCCCGCGGACACGGCCGCCGGTGGGGTTTGCTCTACAGCCTTACTTCTGCGGCTTCTGCTTCTGCGCGTACTTGCCGACGATTTCGCCCTTGGCCAGTACATGGCCCTTCATGGCGGCCAGCACCTGGTCGCGGTCGGCGCCGAACGGCACGTCCAGCATCGTGTCGAGCGCCATCACCTGGAAGTGGTAGCTGTGCGCGGCTTCCCCCGGTGGCGGCTTTGGCCCGTAGTAGCCCGGCGAACCGCGCGTCGTCAGGCCCTGCAGCACGCCATCCGGATCCGACAGGCGGGCTTGCTCCTGCACGCCTTCCGGCACGCTCGTGACATTGGCCGGGATATTCCACATCACCCAGTGCACGAAGGGCAGGGCCGGTTTGGCGTCCGGGTCTTCCGCGATGATCACGTACGACTTCGCGCCGGCCACCGCTTTCCACGACAGCGCCGGTGAGACGCCATCGGCGTATTCGGTGTAGCGCTCGTTCATCATGCCGTTGGCGGCAAAGCTCGGCGACGAAACCGTCATCTGTCCTTTAGCGTCGGTCTCGGGACGCTTGAGCGCCAGCGGCACATTGGTGCCCTTGCTGGTTTGCTGTTCGAGCGGGCCTGCCGGGGCTTTTGCCGGCATGCCCGCCTTGCCGCCGGTGTAGGCGACGCGGTAGATCACCCCGTTGGCGTCATCTGCCATCAAGAGCGAACCGTCCTTCGCCATCGCCAGTCCGACCGGGCGCGCGATGTGGGTCTTGCCGCCATCGGTCAAAAAGCCCGTGACGAACGGCTCGACCTTCGTCGGCTGGCCGTTCTGGTAGCGCACGCGCACGATTTCGTAGCCCGATGCCGGCACCCGGTTCCACGAGCCGCGCATCGTCACGAAGGCGTCGCCCTGGTACTCGGCAGGGAACGCGCTGCCGGCGCCGAACACCCACTGCATCGGCGCTGCGTGCGCCGTGTAGCCGAGCACCATCGGCGTGCTGCGCGCTTTCCACTGCTCCTTGGTGATCTCGCCCACGGGCGTGCTTTGCGGGTAGATCTCATTGGCGCCGTAGACGTGCGGCCAGCCATATTGTTTACCCAGTTCGATCTTGTTGATCTCCTCGGCCTGCACATCGTCGCCGAGGAAGTCGATGCCATGGTCAAAGCCCCACAGCTCGCCCGTCGTCGGATGCCAGGCGTAGCCAATCAGGTTGCGCAGCCCGCTGGCAAAGATGGTGCGCTGCTTGCCGTCCGGCGAAATGCGCAGCAGCGTAGCGTTTTCGGGATTGCTCTCGTTGCAGGTGTTGCAGGTGCTGCCCACGCTCAGGTACAGCATGCCGTCCGGGCCGAAGGCCATCGTGCGGTTCGGGTGCTGGCCCGAGTCGGGCAGGTCGCCAATCAGCATCTTGAGTTCGCCCAGGCGGCCATCCTTCTGGATGTCGGCCACGAACAGTTCCTTGACCGTCACCAGATACAGCTTGTTGTCGCGGATCGCCAGGCCATGCGCGCCGGCGCGGTTGGCCACCGTGATCGGCTCGCCGTCGGCGCGGCCGTCGTTGTTGGTGTCGCGCAGCAGCAGTACGTCGCCCTGGTCACGGCGGCTCACATAGATGTCGCCGCTGGGCGCGACGGCAATGATGCGGGCGTTTTTCAGGCCGGTTGCAAACGCGCTGACCGTGAAGCCGGGTGGCGCCTTGAGTGCACGGATCCGCTCGGGTGTCGCTTCGACCTTGTTGGGCTTCCAGACGTTGATCTTGGTGGAAAACTGGGTGCCATCGCCCTGCTGGGCAGTGGCGGAGCCGAACACGAGGCATAGTGCGGCGGCGAGCGAAGCGCGTTTCATGGAGGGCCTGCCTTTCATGGACATTGTTATAGAGATGGTCAAGAAAGCATCGTGCCAGTGTTTACTGCCTCGGTATGTTGGGAAACGAACATTGTCTGTTATCGCGTTCAGTATGCAAAAAAGATAATTTCGCCATTGAAACGTTTTCCTTCTTGCAAGTTCGCCATGTCGTCTGCACATGCACCTGGCAACCGGCGCCGCCGGCTCTTTTCAGGACTGACCTTGTCGTCGTTCGACCACCTGCAGCATCTCTGGCGTTCCGCTCTCGCCACACTGGCGCCATCGACCGCGCCGCCCCCGAACCACTTCTTCACGCCCCAGGATATCGGGCGTCTGCACGATCAGGCTGGCCCCAACCGCGCCAGCATCGATGCGCAGACCTGGGACGACCTGCTACTGCCGTCGTTCGAGGACAAGCTGGCGCCCGATGCCAGCATCTTCGGCCGCCAGGTGCTGCACCGGCGCCTGCGCGCGGGCGTGGACGATGCCGCCTGCAGCGCCCAGCGCACGCGCTTGCAAGGCTTGATCGCCGACCCCGCACACCTGGCCGCGCTGCACGCGCAACTGCGGATGCTGCGCCATGCGGATGTCGATGTGAGCGCGCTGCTGTTTGGCGACACGCCGCCCGTGACGCCGTGGTGGGCGCGCTGGTTGTGGCTGCTGCCGGTGCTGCTGCTGGTGTCGGTCGCTGCACTGGTGACGTTGTCGTTCGGCTGGATGCTGACGCTGGCTGCGCTCGCGCCGCTGATGGCGCTGCAGATCCGCTATCACCACGAGATCGAGGGCTGGACCGCGACGATCCGCTCGCTGGGCGCGCTGCTTGCCACCGTTGGCCTGCTGGGCAAGGGTGGCGGGGCGTTGACCGAACCGTTCGTGGCGGCGCGCGCAGCCGCCGCGCGCCTGCATGTGCGCCTCGACCGACCCTTCGCGCTGCGCATGATCCCGGGCGGCAGGCAGTATGCCGACTGGTTCGCTGCCGGGAATATCGCGCATTACTTCAGGACGGCGCGCATCGTGTTCGGGCAGCGCGCGTTTCTGCGTGAATGCTATCTGGCGTGTGCGAACCTCGAAGCCGATGTCGCGCTGGCGCGGCACCTGCACGCGATGCCGCGCTGGTGCTGGGCCGAACGCGGCGCGGCGCGCGAGCTGCTGCTGGAAGATGGCGCGCATCCGTTGATGGCGCAGCCGACGCCGCTGTCCTTGTCGCTGCATGGGCGCGGCGCGTTCGTCTCGGGCCAGAACGCATCGGGCAAGAGCACCTTCCTGCGCATGGTGGGCCTGAACCTGATCGCGGCGCGCGCGTTCGGCTTTTGCTATGCCACGCGGGCGCGCCTGCCGGCGGTGCCGGTGCGCGCCAGCATGCAGAACGAGGATTCGCTGCTGGGCGGCGAAAGCCTGTACATGGCGGAATTGCGGCGTGCCCGCGAACTGCTCGAGGCAGCAGGCCAGCCGGCGGGTGTGTGCCTGATCGACGAGGTGTTTCGTGGTACGAACCATCTCGAGTCGGTGTCCGCTGCCGCTGCGGTGCTCGAGCAGTTAGCGGAGCACGACCTGGTGCTGGTGTCGTCGCACAACCTGGTGCTCGCGCCGCTGCTGCAGGCGGGGTTCGACGCCATTTGCATTGATACGACCAGCGGCCGGCCGGTGCTGCAGGAGGGCGTGCTGCGCAATCCGAACGGCATTGCGCTGCTGGCCAGGGAGGGTTTTGGCCCGCAGATCGAGGGCAGGGCGGCGGAAGTGGCGCGCTGGTTGAGCGGCCACTTGCTGGAGCCGGCGACCGGCGCGCCGACGGCGCAGCAGGCGTGACCGGCTTCGAGCGCCTGGCAAAACCTGTTACTTCGTCTGGCGGCAACCTGCTTGTACACCGAGCCATGCTGATCGTCAGCTTTCGGCCAAGAGCGGTCATTCGCACCCGTCAATGTCGACACAATTTGGTAGTCCAAAACTATACTGTGTAGTCAGCCATAACGAATACTAGGGATTAGATGTTGTCAAAATTGATGATTGTGGCAGGAGCTTTTTCGATGGGCCTTGGAGGTATTTACATTGGGCAGCGAATTGAGGATGAAATTTCTATGACCGCTATTGTTGCATTCGCTATCGGCATTATTTGGTTGTCGCAGGCGCCTGTAGTCGCATTGCGCGAACGAGTACAGGAATTAGAATCGAAGTTAGGCGGCAGCTCGTCAGTTGACAATGCATAACGGTCCGCTTTGGGCTTGCAGTGAGTAGAAGTGATCAGTGTAGCGGTCTCCGGCTTGGCGGCTAACGCAAGCCAATGACTCTGGTGATGCGCACCTGTACGCACGGATCCCTTAATCAAAGATGATGCTACGTGCAATACTGCGCTTTCAACGAGGTGTAGGTTAAGGACATGAATGCAGCTAGAATAGAGAAGAACTCACCGTTTGCACACCGGTGCCTTCGAGGCCAACGTGAACGGAGTGTCAAACATGAAACTTCAAGCGGAATTTCCCTCCCATTTGACTGAGGCCGGCATGGATCGCCTTGCCCCCGCGCATCTCAGCGACATGCTCGACAGTCTGAGCGATGGGTTCATGTCAATCGACCGGTCCTGGCGTTTTACTTACCTGAACCATACGGCGGGACGATACCTGTAACGAGAACGGGAACAGCTGCTCGGACTGAATATCTGGGAGTGCTACCCGGACCTAATTGATTCCGACTACTACCGAACATATACGCAGACGGCCGCGACAGGCTTGCCCGGCAGCTACACAGGCTATTACGCGCCACTGCGCACCTGGTTCGAAGTGCGGTCGTTCGCTCACGATGACGGTATTACAGTGCTCTTCCGCGATGTGACGCGTGAACAGGAGCAAAAGGAACAGCTGGAGTTCGAAGCAAGTCACGACTACTTGACCGGATTTTATAATCGGCGCATGTGCATGGAGGTCTTGTCGCGCGCCGTCATTGATGCCTCCTCCTCCGGCCAATCGCCGGAGGCTTCATTGGCAGTGCTGTATATCGATCTGGATAATTTCAAGGAAGTAAATGATGCGTTCGGCCATACGAGCGGCGATGGCCTGCTGCGCGATTTTGGCAAGCGGCTCAGCTCGATGCTCATGCCGACAATGTTCGCTGCGCGGGTAGGCGGCGACGAATTTGTCGTTTTGCTGATCGACGCGACGGTCGGCGCAGCCGAAGCCTGTGCGCAGGACGTATTGCGCGAACTGGCGCACCCTTTCGACACCAGTGGACGCTCTGTTTCTCTGTCCGCCAGCATCGGCATCGCATTCCTGAAAGAGGCGCCGGACTCGGCAGAGATGCTGCTCAGCCGTGCCGATACGGCTATGTATGCGGCCAAGTCTTCCGGCCGGTTCCAAGTACGCATCTATGATGACGCATTCGACCGGGGCGTGCGCGAGCGACTCGCCTTGCGCATGGATCTGCGCGAGGCATTTGCAGCGAACCAGTTCGTCCTGCATTTTCAGCCACAGATCGCTCTAGCGGACGACGTGCATTGTGGGGCCGAAGCCCTGTTGCGATGGAACCATCCGGAGCACGGCTTACTGAGCCCCTACGCATTTCTCGATGTGTTGCTGGCGTCGCCGTATGAAGACACCCTTGTCGACTGGCTGGTCGATTCGGTATGCCAGCAGATGGACGCATGGCGACATGCGGGGGTCCCTCTCCGGCGTATGAGTCTGAATCTGTCGGCAAGGCAGCTTCTGGGGCCGGGTCTGGTCGACAGGATCCTGCGAATTGCCTACACACACAACATTGCTCCCGCTATGCTCGATATCGAAGTAACCGAAGACTCGCTGGTGGGCGACATTGACAAGGCGACGCTGGTGCTTGGCGCCCTGCAAAAGGCCGGCATATCCACGTCGCTCGACGATTTCGGTTCCGGCTACTCCAGTTTCGGCTATCTGGTCCGGCTGCCGATCGACACCTTGAAAATCGACAAAACCTTCGTCCAGGCCTTGGCCGTTTCGGCGAAGGCATCGGCCGTAATTCGGGGCATTATTGCTCTGGCCCGGTCGCTTGGTATGAAAACGGTCGCCGAGGGCGTGGAGACCGAGGCCCAATTTGCCGAATTGAAGGACGCCGGATGCGACATCATTCAGGGCTACCTGATCAGCCGGCCACTTGCGCCAGATGCTTTTGCGCGTTTCCTACTAGGCGGCCAGCCAGCATAATTTCGAATGACCGCTTCGGGTCGACTCCAGCCGTTCGCCGACGGTGGTCAACCATGCCTCCTATCGACAAGTGGCATTTTTTCTACGAGCCGAGGCACTTTTGCTTCAAAGGACGAGCGCGCAGCGCCGTAGATTCTCCATAATGGCTGTGATGACGCCTACTTTCTTCGCAAATGCTCAGGAATTTCGCGATTGGCTCGGAACACACGCTGAAAATGCTACCGAGTTGCTTGTTGGATTCCACAAGGTGAGATCAAGCCGGCCCTGTATGAGCTGGTCTGAATCGGTCGATGAGGCACTTTGCTTTGGCTGGATTGACGGTCGCCGCAAGGGCATTGACGACAATACGTATTCGATCCGGTTTACGCCTCGCAAGCCGTCTTCGATTTGGAGCGTCGTGAACATTTCCAAGATAGGTACGCTGCGCAATAAGGGCAAGATGCAACCAATAGGAGAAGCTGCCTTTGCGCTACGTCTTGAGGCGAAATCCGGCGTGTATGCACATGAGCAGAGCAACATACCAGAGCTGGATGTTGCCGATCGCGAACGATTTGAGAACAACGCTGCAGCTTGGGCTTACTTCCAAGCCACACCACCTGGCTATCGCAAGACCATTCTGCATTGGATTACGAAGGCGAAGCGGCAGGACACACGTCGCAAGCGACTGGAGCAGCTGATGCAGGCGTGCGCAGCAGGCAAGCGTCTAAGTTGACCTCAGCTCAATGCTCGAGGGGGCTCGCGATGGGGTTAACAACTGCTGCTTTGGGTCGAAACCGGCCTGACAGCGACTGGCCGATTCCGGCACAAAGCGGCATTAGCAATCGACTATCCTTCCTGATGATGTGTCCGCCCAATCGTAGAGAAGTCCAGCGTCACACAGAACAGCAGAGCGAAGCGCCGTCATTGCCGTTGACAGCAGACTCAGTGGGCACGTCATGTGAGACGTAGGTAACGCGTGGCGCCATTCTTCGGGTTGACCAGCATGCGGCGCAAGTGCTTTCTGTTGATCTCGAACGGAAGCGCCGCTTCGAGCCGGTCAACGAATGGCTGAAACTCCAGGCTCTCGTACGGCATGGGGAAGATCAGGGATGGTGCGACCGACAATGCTCGACGGTGAAAATTCAACATAATGTCACATGTGCCGTGCTTCCAACTGGCCAATGGCTCGGGAAAGTTGTTCGAAAACTCGCGCCAATTGAAGTGGTATGCAATATATAAAGTAAGCGGCCCCACCTTCTGTTTTGGCCATTGTTCATCCGACAGCGCGAACTCGATCGCGTCCTCTAGGCATTCGGCGCCAAGCTCCCAGCCCTGGCTTGAATCATGTGGGTTGCGCTCCATGCCGAATCGCCGACGAGCCTCATCGAGGCAGGCAGTGGCCACTGCTGTTTCTGTCCACTCGCTGGGCGAGTCGACCCTCAGCGTTATCGAAGGGTTGACTTGGACATCTGCAGCCATACTAGTCAGCATTTCCCGGATTTTTCGAAGGGCCTCGCGGGGCTTGCCTTTGGTGGCCTGGTGGAAACTGACAGATTTCGGGAGCTGGTAGAAGACGGCTTCGAACATGGCGACAGATTGGTAGATGTTGATCTTATTTTAACCCAGTTCTGATTCGTCGCTTCCCGATGTCTGGCTCATCAACGGTGAAGATCCTCGTTGGCAAGCGGGTTTGATGACTAATGCGAAGCATGCCTAGCGTCATTGGTAGCAAGTTGAAATTTCGTACAAGCCGCCGTTGAATAAATCGCATGCAGGCAAAAGTAAACGTCGCCAGAGCCTCATAGGCTACTCAGTGTCCGCTTCGGGTCGGAACCAGCCGGTCGTGACAATCCGAGGAATTTTCCGCCCAGCAAGCTGCTATCGTGCTCCCACAGGCCGGATTCGGCCAGAAGCGGCCAGTCAACACACTACGGGAGAAGCATGGGTATCTGGCAGTTCACGGTAGGGCTGGTGCCACGGGCCTGGGCGGAAGCTGAGGGAAGCGTTCCTGCAAAGCTATACGACGCGGACGGTCACACTGACATGTCTGTAGCATGGCGGTACGAGCAACTCAATGTCGATATCGATGACTTGATGTCATGAGTATTGCCCGCCGCTGCATCGTGGGATGACGAAATCAGAATTTGGGGTGACGAAACGACGAGCGATATCCAAGTTTGCTATGAAGGCATTGCTGTCGAGTCGGTACAGATTCGCATCGATACCCGGAACAGTACATCGGACTTGTGCTCCAAGATCGTTCGACTCGCACGGGCCATGGACTGCTATCTGTTTCTTCCAGGGGACCGCTCGATAATTAGCGCGGACGAGGCTGCCCTCAGCAACGCTGTTTGCAAATCAAGTGCAGCGCGGTACTCAGCAGATCCCCACGCGTTCCTTGAATCGCTGGCCCGACTGCCTTCCCAGGCCCACGGAAGATAGCGTCAACGTCCGCTATGGGTTGGAACCACCCGGTCGCGACAGGCAGGAATCGGCCAGCGGCAGCCTGTCGTGACAGTCTGCGACTTTTAGATCTCGACAACCTGCGATGCTGATGCGGAGGGCCGGGTTCAGCTAGGAGAGACCATCGTTTCTGTAACGCTCTCCACTCAATCATCACAGGATCGAACGATGAAGTTCAGCATTTACGGTCGCTTTCAGATAGAGGTCCGACGTGTGAATGACTCCTGGGTCGCGTATCGTTCAGAGCTGGGCAAACGAAACCAGCTGGACGAACTCGTAATCCCACCGGATCTGATAGAGCAAGAACTAGCAACTTATCTCGATGACATTTTTCATGAGTTCTCCAAACACGGGGAAAACGTCGAGGTAATGCCGGATTGAGCAGTACGCGCCGGCGACCGTCTGCAATGGGTCGACAGCTGCCGGTCGAGACAGTGTGTGACTTTTCCAGTTCGACAAGCTGCAAAGCTGACGCCATCAGGGCATTGCAGCTCGAATCGCGCGCCATGACGTAGAGGTGCGCGAGCGGCCCGGCCGATGGTGGCGGGTCGTCGAACTCACCGTGGGTCGGCTACACCGCGTTCGCAGACTGCGCATACGAGATGAGCGACGAGCAGGCATTCACCAGGCATTCCTTTCATTTGCCTGCTCGCTCATCTGTTGGCGGTATGTCGAACGGTTTTGTCAGGCGCTCTTAATCGAGCTGCAAGGCCCTGGCGATATCGTCCCACGCCACGGCCTTGTAGTTCTGCGCCCCGTCCGGCATGCGCTTGTACCCGTCGTGCACCACCAGCATGCCGCGCGCGAACGGGCCGCCCAGATTGGCTGAGGTCACGTCGAGTCCATCAGTCTCGGACGCGCCATCGATGCCGTTGACCGCATCGAGCCCCACCCGGAACGCGCCGCGCACGGCAAACGGCGCCGCCGCATCGAACACGACGTAGCTGTTGTTGCCCTGGCTCGATACGACCAGATAGCTGTGTTTCGCGCCGTGGTAGATGCCCATGCCCTCAACATCGTCGTGCAGCCATTCGCCTACCGGCATCACCATTTTTAGCGTTGCCGGCTGGTCGGCGCGCGCCGACGTCACCCACAGGCCGCGGTCTTCTTCGCCCACGAACAGCAGGCCGCTGCGGTCGTCCGCCACGCAACCTTCCGGCTGCGACGCGAGCTTGAACGTGCGCGCGAGCTTCGCGCCGAACTGGCCGCCACTGCGCGTGATCTGGTAATGCTCGTAGCGGCCGTCCTTGTCGTTGACGAACGCGTCGAGCCCACCTTCGGGCGTGCGCAGCAGGCAGGTGCCGTAGATGTCGCCCAGGCCGGTGGGCAGGCGCGCCGCTTCGCGTAGCTCGCCGTTCGCATCGATCGCAAACAGCACCATCGCCTGCTCGTCGCGCTGGGTGGCCACGGCCAGGTCGAAGCGTTCCGCGCCGAAGCGTACGTCCTGGCGCAGGTCGACATTGTTCAGGCGGCCGGCGGCCAGCAGTTGCATCTGACGGCCCTGCAGGTCGTAGACCAGCATGCCCTGTTTCTTGTTGGTGCCCAGGATGCGCGATTTGGCAGGATCGGTCGGATGGACCCAGATCGCCGGATCGTCGGCCGCGTCGCCCAGCTGCGCGACGGGTTCGGTCTGCATGCGCGGCAATACGATCGGCAGGCGTTTGGGCGGCGCGCTGCCGGCCTTCCAGGCCAGCGTCGGGGTTTGCCAGCCTTGCTTCGTGCGCACGGCCAGCTTGTCGGACGCCGGCGCGAGCGCCACCAGTTGCTGCGCGCCGAGCTGGCGGGGCGGCAGCGCGCGCCAGCGCTTGCCGTCACGTTTCCAGGTCAGCAGGGCGCCCTTGTCATCGATCGCGGCAACGCCGCCCGGCAGTACGGCCAGCGCCGTCAGTTCACCCGTCAAGCGACCGTGCGGCGCCTGAAGCGCCACCGGCGTGCGGGCTGGCGGGCCTTCGGCATCGGCGCCATACGCCCACAGGCCCATGCCTTCTTCGGCCGCGAACAGCGTGCCATGCGCATCGTCGACGCGGCATGTCTCGACGCCGGACGGCAGCGCCAGGCGGCGCACCAGCCGGTGTTCGTTACTGGCGCCACTACCGCCGCTACCGCCGCTACCCAGCAGCCACTGCTGCGCCTGGCCATCCTTCGCAACCAGGAACACGTAGTCGAGCTGCTGCGCATCGCGGTACAGGCAGGCTGCCTCGATACCAAAGCCCGTATCCGGCAGCACGGGCAGTGCGCGCAGTGTGCCGGCCTTGACATCGATCCGCACCGGCAGCGCGCGTTCGGCGTTGGCGTCGACGACGATGGCCAGCGCGCCGCCATCCAGCGGGCGCAGGTCGAGTCGTTCACCACGCAATGGCAGGCTGGCGCGCTCGCGGCCGTCCGCGCCGACCAGGCGCAGCGCGCGCTTGTCCAGGGCCAGCCAGCCGCCGCCGGGCAGCGCGGCCAGTTCTTCGGCGTCGTTCAGGGTGGCCGGCACCGTTGGTGCAGCGCCCCATGCCGGCGCGGCCAGGGAGCAGGCCAGCAGGACGGCGTTCAGGATCGGAGAAACGGTCTTGTTCATCAGAAGATGCTCGCTTTCAGGCCGATCTTGTAGGTGCGGCCGTATTGTTCGTGCTGCGCATTGCGCGACTTGTCGCCCAGGTACACATAGTAATGTTCGTTATTCAGGTTGCTGGCGTCGAACGTGACCTGCCAGCGCTTGTCCAGCTTCCACGACATCGACAGGTCCAGCTGCTTCTGGGTGTCGACGAAGCGGTCCTGCGTCGCGTCCAGCGTATCCTCGCCCAGCTCCAGCAGGTACGGCGACTTGTAGTTCATTGCCAGGCGCGCGCTGAACGGGCCGGCTTCGTAGCCGAGCATCACGTTGCCGACGCGGTTCGACTGGCCCGGCATGCGGATCGTGCGCGCGGCACGGCCACCGTCACCATCGGCGCTGTCGATCGTGGCGCGCGAGTTGGTGATGCTGCCGTTGATGCCGACCAGCAGACCATTGAATGGGGCGGGCAGCATGCGCAGCGGCTGCTGCCACGCCAGTTCGATGCCGCGTACGCGCGCCTTGTCGCCATTCTTGTACGAGATCGCGCTCGCGTAGTCAGCCCATTCTCCACTGCCGGCGAGATCCGTGGTGTAGGTGAAGTCGCGGATGGCCTTGGTGAAGACGTAGGCCGAGACCACGCCATCACCGCCGATCACGCGCTCGATGCCCAGGTCCAGGTTGTGCGAGCGGAGCGGTGCCAGGTCAGGGTTGCCGATCGTCGCTTCATCGTCGCCATCCAGGCTCACGCCCGGCGCCAGCTGGGCGAAGTTGGCGCGCACGACCGAGTTGCTCCACGCGGCGCGCACGCTGGTGGCCTGGTCGACGTCAAAGCGCAGGTGCACGCCTGGCAGCCAGTTGGTGTACGAGCGGCTGGCGGAGCGTGGGGTGATGACGTCGTCGGCCACTTGCGAGCCGTCGGCCGTAAAGCGCGTGCGCTCGGCCCGTACGCCGGCCAGCAGCGACCAGGCGCCGCGGCGCAGGCTCGTTTGCAGGTAGGCGGCGTCGATGTCTTCCTGCAGCTTGAAGTCGTCCAGCGCCGAATCGACGGCCACGCGGGCCGGGTCGCGCGCCAGATTGGCCAGGCGCGCACGCACCAGCGCCGGATCGATCGCATAACCGAGATTGCCGAACGGGTAGTTCAGGCGCGTGCCGTTCACGAACGCGCTCATCGAGGTCGGGCCGGCGCCGAAGTAATCGCCATCGGTCGGGTCGTCGCTGCCGTATTCCCAGGCCTCGGTGTCGGTCTTCTTGTCGCGGCGCGTGGTCTTGGCGCCGAACTTGACGGCGCCGTTCCAGTCGCCGGCGTCGAAGTCGCGCTGCAGGTCCAGGCGCAGCTGGCGGGTGCTGTCTTTGGCGGAGGCGCGTTCGAGCGCGAACGAATCGAGTTCGTAGTTGGCGGCGTCGGCCACGCCGGCGGGCGCGATCAGGTGCGGCGTGCGGGGATTGGTAAAGCCGATGCCATCGAAGCTCTCGAGATTGGTGAAGCGCGCATCGGCAATCGCGTCCGGCGTCTTGTCGGTGGCACTGCTGGCCGCCGCTTCGGCGTGCAACTTCCAGTACTGGCCCATGCGGCGATCGAGCGAACCGGTGAGCGAGCGGATCTCTTGCGTGTACTTGCGCTGGCGCAGGCGGCGCTCGACGGTGGCAGTGTCGGTCTCACCTTCGAGCACGCCGTCTTCATTGCCTTCGAAATCGCCGATCGTCATGCGGTCGCGCGATTCTTCGTCCGAGAAGCGGCTGATGAAACCGCGCAGTGCGTAGCTCGTCGCGGCGTCCGGGCGGTAATCGAGATTGATGGCGCCGGCGCGGCGTTCGCGCGTGGGCAGGTAATCGCGCAGCTCGAAGCCGGCCAGGCGCTTGCCGTTCCAGTCGCCGCCCGTTTCCACATTGTCCGATCCGAACTTGCGCTTTTCGCCCGAGATGCCAGCGGCCACGCCCAGTTTGCCGTCCATGAAACGCTGGGCCCACAGCAGGTTGGCGCTCGGGCTGTTCTGGCTCGTGTTGGTGTCGTGGCCGACCGCCGCGCCGATGTTCAGCAATTTGCCCGGCAGGTCGAAGGCCGACAAGGTTTTGACCTCGACGCTGCCGCCGAGCGAATTCGCATCCTGATCCGGCGTGGCCGACTTGGTCACTTCGAGCGAGCGGATCATCCCGGCCGGCAGCACGTCCAGCGCCACTGCGCGGCGCGTCGCTTCCGGCGACGGCACCAGCGCGCCGTTGATGGTCACGCTGTTGTAGTCGGCATCCAGGCCGCGCACCACGACGTAGCGGCCTTCGCCCTGGTCGCGCTGGACCGACACGCCCGGCATGCGCGCCAGTGCCTCGGCCGCGTTCTTGTCCGGCAGGTGGCCGATGTCGTCGCTGCTGACGACACTGACGATGTTGTCGGCCTGCTCCTGGGCGGCGATGGCGCGCGCCAGGCTGGCGCGCTGACCGGTGACGATCACGCTGGCCGGTTCGGCGGCGTGCACACCGGCGGCGGCCAGCAGGCCGGCGGTAAGAGCGGGGAGGGCAAAGTGGCGCATGGGGGAGAATCCAATGGTTGGGATGCGGCGGATTCTGGTGCCTGAATGTGACCTATCGGTGACGACTTCCGGTCGTTATCCCGTATCTGGCGCGATGCACGGTGGGCCTGAGCCGAATTGACCCTGCCGGTTTTGATCACACCACCGGGTGGGCAGTGAGTCGGGATGCTCTGCGCGGTTTTATGTGAGCTGTTTCGACCCTGTGCGGCGGCGCCACAGTTTTGCCATCCTGTCATCCTGCGGTCATCTGGTTGCGCTATGTTCCGGCGATCTTCCCTGATCGCGCCGCCCATGTCTCCCCTGATCCGCCACGTTCTGTTGATCGCCGGCCTGCTTGGCGCCGTCGTGTTCCTGTTCGCCGGTGCCGGTCCTGCCATTCCGCTTGCGGCATGGGATCTGGTGGACATCGCCAGCGAGGGCGGCACGGCCCTGCTGGCAGCGCTGTGGTGCGGGCTCGTCCTGACCAGCCGGCCGGACGGCGTGGTCACGCGCCTGCTGGCCGGTGGCCTGGCCTGCATCATGCTGGGGTCGTGGGCCGACTGCCTGGATGAAGTGTTCGATGTCGAGAAGGCTGCGCTGTGGGACAACGTGCTGGAGGCGCTGCTGCCACTGGGGATGCTGGTTCTGACCGCCGGCATGGTGTACTGGCGGCGCGAGCAGGCCACGCTGTCGGACCACATGCGCAAGCGCGAACGGCTGTTTCGCAACCACCGGCCGTTCGACCGCATCACCCAACTGGCCGACGCTGCTTACCTGCGCGCGCAGCTGCATATCGAGAGCAAACGCGCGGATGGCGGCGGCTCGCTGGTGCTGTTTGATATCGACGCCTTCCACCGGATCAACCGCGAACATGGCCAGCCCGAGGGCGACCGCGCGCTGCAGGCCGTCGCCCATATGCTGCTGCTGAACCTGCGCAACGACGACCTGCTGTGTCGTTATGCGGGCGACCGCTTCGCCGTGCTGATGCCGGGCCTGGCCGAATCCGAGGCGCGCGCCGCCGCCGACCACCTGTGCTGCATGGTGTCGTCGATGCGCCACCACGCACCAGGCGGCCGGGTGCACATCACGCTGCGGCATGGCTGCGCGCCGGCACGCGGCGCGCCCGATGCGCTCCTTAGCGCCCTGTGCCGCCAGATGGACCGCCAGATGGACGCAGTGTGATTGCCTGGCAGGCCGCCACGGCAGCCTCGCCCGCGGCGCGCCGCCACAGCGCGCTGGCGCTGGAATACGGCCGTTCGCGCGACGCGCTTGACGCCGACCTGCTGCGCGGATGCGATCCGGGCGCGGACAGTGCAACGACCCCTGGCCAGTACCTGCAGCAGCTGGCGAACACCCTGCGCCTGCTGGACAGCCCGGACACCAGCTTCATGCTGGGCCAGATGCTGCTGCCGGGGCACGACGGCGCCGCCAGCCACGCGCTGGCGCAGGCGCCGAACCTGCGCATGCTGCTGCAGACGCTGTGCCGCTTCCACGCGGGCCTGACGCCGCTGCTGCGCCCGCGCTTCGAGACCTGGGATGACGTGGCGCTGCTGTACTGGGTCGATGCGTATGGCGCGCCGAGCCTGCGCCCGGCGCTGGTCGAGATGCACATGACGGCCGTGGTGGCGCTGTGCCGCTGGCTGGGCGGCGAGCGCCTGCCGTGGCGCTTCTGCTTCAATCGCGGCGCGCCGCGTCACATCGAGCAGCATCATGTTCATCTTGGCTTGGAGCTGCGCTTCGGCTGCCAGCTCGACGCGATGCTGCTGCCGTCCGCATGGCTCGACCGGCCATGGCCGCGCGCCAGCGAGATGGCGGCGCGCCTGGCACACCAGGCGGCCGAACTGGAACCCCGGCAGGCGCCCGGCCTGCTCGCGGCGCTCTATGATTACCTGCTGGCGCATGTGCGCGACACGCCCACGCTCGAGCGCACGGCGGGCGACTTCGGCGTCAGCCCGGCCACCTTCAAGCGCCAGCTGCTGCGGCACCACACCCACTTCCAGGGGGAGCTCGACGGGGTGCGCACGCACGTGGCGCTGTGGCTGTTCCAGGCCGAGGGGGCCGACAATGATGCGGTGGCGCGCCACCTGGGCTTTCATGACGTGGCCAATTTCAGGCGCTCGTTCAAGCGCTGGACGGGCCTCACCCCGGGGCCGATCCGCGCTGCGCTGGCCGGGGAACTGGGGTGGTTCGCGGGGCGCTTGCAGCGCGCCTGATTTCGCTGCGGCGCCGCAAAAATGGTATCGTGCGCGGTTATTGTCGCTGCCGAAGAAGAGGAATGCGCCCCAGTCCCACCCTGCATATCGTTTGTCCAACCCAGAAACGGGGCTTCCCGGCGTTCATGTCGGTGATCTTTGTCTGGGTCGTGGCCTCGGGCCTTGGCAATGGCTGGCACCACGATCCGTCGTTCGGCTTCATGCTGCTGACCGTGTGCGCGCTGGTCATCATGCTGCTGGCGGCGTGGGCGCTGTACCGCAATTTCGTGTTCCGGGATGCGCTGTACATCGCGCGCGAAGGCAGCTTGCCGTCGTCGGTGCCGCTGGCGCTCATGGTCCACGAGATCCGCGCCGTGCGCCTGCTGCCCAAACATGAGGCATGGACGCCGGAAGGCAAATGGGATGCGCTGGGGTTTGGCCAGGGCCGCATCGAGATCGACACCGCCACCCATCGCTACCACTTCGGCATCGGCCTGGAAGAGCACGAGGCCGAAGCCGCGCTGCAGCGCATCGTGGCATTCTGTCGCGAGCACGGTATTGTCGCCGTTGCGGCCTGAATCGTCCGGGTCAACCTTTCATGAGAGATGCCATGTCCGCCACATTTGCCGTTCGTCTTTGCAGCCTGCTGCTTGCTGGTGGTATCGCCGCCCACGCGCATGCGGCCGAGACACCGATCACGCTCGACACGCCGACCGGGCAACTGTCCGGCACGCTCGAACTGCCGGCAGGCGCCGACAAGCCGCGCGTGGCCTTGCTGATCGCCGGTTCGGGGCCGACCGACCGTGACGGCAACAGCTCGCTGATCCCGGGCCGCAACGACAGTCTCAAGCTGCTGGCCGCCGGGCTGGCCGATGCCGGCATCGCGACGGTCCGCTACGACAAGCGCGGCATCGGCGGCAGCCATGCGGCCGGTTCTGCCGAATCGGCGCTGCGCTTCGAGATGTTCGTCGACGATGCGGCGGCCTGGATCGCCCGACTCAAGGCCGATCCGCGCTTCGCATCGGTGGCCGTGATCGGGCACAGCGAAGGCTCGCTGATCGGCATGCTGGCGGCGCAGCAAGCCAATGCGGCGGCGTTCGTGTCGATTGCCGGTATTGCCGATGGCGCGTCGACGCTGATGCGCAAGCAGCTCGAAGGCAAGCTGCCGCCCGAGCTGGAGAAGGAAAGTGAGCGCATTCTGGTGTCGCTGGAAAGCGGCGTGGTCGTCGATCCGGTACCGCCGGCGCTGGCGACGCTGTTCCGGCCCAGCGTGCAGCCATATCTGATCTCGTGGTTCAAGTATGTGCCGGCGCAGCGCATCGCGGAGCTGACGATGCCGGTGCTGGTCGTGCAGGGCAATACCGATATCCAGGTGGACGTGGTGCAGGCCAACCGGCTGCACGGCGCCAGTAAAGGGGCGAAGCTGGCGATCATTCCGGGCATGAACCACGTGTTCAAGCACGTGCGCGCGGTGCCCGAACTGCAGGTGGCCAGCTACGGCGACCCGAGCCTGCCGGTGTCGCCCTTGCTGGTGAAGTCGATCGTCGACTTTCTGCAGCAGGGCAGCGCGGCCGCCCCTTGATGGCGTGCCCGGCCATATAAACACGCCCATCCATCCATTCTGCGCCTGCCCATGATCGAACGCATTCACCTGTCCATCATCCGCGAGGTCGATCGCCGCGGTTCGCTGACCGCCGCTGCCGACGTGCTGTGCCTGACCCAGTCGGCGCTGAGCCACGCGGTCAAGAAGCTCGAAGTGGGGCTGGGCACGCCGGTGTGGACGCGTGAAGGCCGCTCGCTGCGCCTGACCCAGGCTGGCCATGCGCTGCTGGCGCTGGCCGAGCGGGTGCTGCCACAGCTCGAACACGCTGAAGGCCAGATGCTGGCCTACGCGCGTGGCGAGCGCGGGTCGCTGCGCATCGGGATGGAGTGCCATCCGTGCTATCAGTGGCTGCTGAAAGTGGTGGAACCCTATCTGGCGGCGTGGCCCGAGGTCGATGTCGACGTCAGGCAGCGCTTCCAGTTCGGCGGCCTGAAGGCGCTGCTCGGCTACGAGATCGACTTGCTCGTCACGCCCGATCCGCTGTTCAAGCCGGGGCTGCGCTTCGTGCCGGTGTTCGACTTCGAGCAGGTGCTGGTGGTGCACAGCGGTCATCGGCTGGCGGGGCGCGCGCATGCGGCGCCGCGCGACCTGTCCGATGAGGTCCTGATCACGTACCCGGTCGATATCGAGCGGCTCGACATCTATAACCAGTTCTTCGTGCCGGCCGGCTGCGCACCGCGCGAGCGCAAGGCGATCGAGACCACCGACATCATGCTGCAGATGGTGGCCAGCGGCCGCGGCGTGGCGGCGCTGCCGCGCTGGCTGGTCGAGGAGTACGCGGGCCGCATGCCAGTGGCGCCCGTGCGGCTGGGGGAGGCGGGCGTGTTCAAGCAGATTTTCCTGGGCACACGTGAGGTCGACGCCGGCACCACCTACCTGGATGCGTTTGTCGAGATTGCCCGCCACGCCGAGTTGTAGCAGTGATGCCACATCGACCACAGTCTGCGTCAAGACGGCGAACGACTGCCTGCTAAATCAGCAAACTGGTTGACCCATCATCACAATGCGTCTATACTCGCAGGTTCTCGATTTATTCTGCACATCGTATACGCATTCGCAGCCGCTCCATTTTACTGAGTGGCTTTCGTCGCCTGTCTTTGTCATTGTCATCGGGACTAGGTTTCAGTCCCCGGATCAGCACCTTGCAGGTTCGGGTCATTAATGAGTAGTACTTTGTTGGATTAGGAACGATGCCAACCATCAATCAACTGATTCGCAAACCGCGTGAAGCTGCGGTTGTGAAGAGCAAGTCGCCGGCACTGGAAAACTGCCCGCAAAAGCGCGGCGTGTGCACCCGTGTGTACACCACCACGCCTAAGAAGCCAAACTCGGCGCTGCGTAAAGTCGCCAAAGTGCGTCTGACCAACGGTTTCGAAGTCATTTCGTACATCGGCGGTGAAGGCCACAACCTGCAAGAACACAGTGTCGTGCTGCTGCGCGGCGGCCGTGTGAAAGACTTGCCAGGTGTGCGTTACCACATGGTTCGCGGTGCACTGGATACCCAGGGCGTCAAAGACCGTAAGCAAGCTCGCTCGAAGTACGGCGCGAAGCGTGCCAAGGCTGCTAAGAAGTAATTCTATGGTCGTGTCACAGACACGTCACATTAATTAGATAAGTTGAGCCGGCCGCAAGGCCGAGTAAGTGAAGGGTCAAGAGGGCCTTTCGCGAGTGCACAGCGTGCACTCAACTGAAGACATGAAGGAATCGAAATGCCACGTCGTCGTGAAGTACCCAAGCGCGAAATCCTGCCGGATCCAAAATTCGGTAACCAGGATGTCGCCAAATTCGTCAACGTTCTGATGCTGTCCGGCAAAAAGTCGGTTGCAGAAAACATCATCTACGGTGCATTCGAACACATTCAATCCAAGTCGGGCAAAGACCCGCTGGAAGTGTTCACGACCGCGATCAACAACGCTAAGCCGCTGGTGGAAGTCAAGTCCCGCCGTGTCGGTGGCGCCAACTACCAGGTGCCAGTGGAAGTTCGTCCGGTTCGTCGTATGGCGCTGTCCATGCGTTGGTTGCGCGAAGCCGCAAACAAGCGCAGCGAAAAATCCATGCCGCAACGTCTGGGTGGTGAACTGCTGGAAGCGGCTGAAGGCCGCGGCGGCGCGATGAAGCGTCGTGACGAAGTGCACCGTATGGCAGAAGCGAACAAGGCGTTCTCGCACTTCCGCTTCTAAGCAAAAGGGCGAAGGTAGGGGGATTATTTCCTTGTGCTAACGTCCCCGTAGTATCTGTTGTTCAGGCCGGGCTCATTTTGATCATCAAGATGATGCTCGGTTTTGTCCATTCAAAGATTTAGGAAAAATTATGGCAC
Organism: Oxalobacteraceae sp. CFBP 13730; assembly: GCA_014841835.1. Taxonomy (GTDB): domain Bacteria; phylum Pseudomonadota; class Gammaproteobacteria; order Burkholderiales; family Burkholderiaceae_D; genus Telluria. Next base: position 681,058 of record JACYUQ010000004.1, read on the forward strand.
GCAAGACCCCCATCGAGCGCTACCGCAACATCGGTATTTCGGCTCACATCGATGCTGGTAAAACCACCACCACCGAGCGCGTCCTGTTCTACACGGGCGTCAACCACAAAATCGGCGAAGTGCACGATGGCGCAGCGACGATGGACTGGATGGAGCAAGAGCAAGAGCGCGGCATTACCATTACTTCGGCAGCGACGACCTGCTTCTGGAGCGGTATGGCCAACAACTTCGCCCCGCACCACATCAACATCATCGACACCCCGGGCCACGTTGACTTCACCATTGAAGTCGAACGCTCGATGCGCGTGCTCGACGGCGCCTGCATGGTTTACTGCGCAGTCGGCGGCGTGCAGCCACAGTCGGAAACCGTGTGGCGTCAGGCTAACAAGTACAAAGTTCCACGTCTGGCCTTCGTCAACAAGATGGACCGTACCGGCGCGAACTTCTTCAAGGTCTACGAGCAGATGCGCGCTCGCCTGAAGGCAAACCCGATTCCGCTGCAGATCCCGATCGGCGCCGAAGAGAACTTCCTGGGCGTGGTCGATCTGGTCAAGATGAAGGCCGTGTACTGGGACGACGCGTCGCAGGGCATGAAGTTCGACTACCGCGACATCCCTGCAGAACTGCAGGACGAAGCCAACGAATGGCGTGAAAAGCTCGTCGAGACCGCTGCTGAAGCGACCGAAGAGCTGATGAACAAGTACCTGGAAGAAGGCGACCTCTCGGAAGAAGAGATCAAGGCAGCCCTGCGTCAGCGTACCATCGCGTCGGAAATCGTCCCGATGATGTGCGGCACCGCGTTCAAGAACAAGGGCGTGCAAGCCATGCTCGACGGCGTGATCGAATACCTGCCATCGCCAATCGACATCCCGCCAGTCAAGGGTATGGACGAAGACGACGAGCCAGTCGTGCGTGAAGCCAAGGACGACGAGAAGTTCTCGGCGCTGGCATTCAAGATCATGACCGACCCGTTCGTTGGTCAGCTGATCTTCTTCCGCGTCTACTCGGGCACGATCAAGTCGGGCGACACCGTCTACAATCCGATCAAGAACAAGAAAGAACGTCTTGGTCGTATTCTGCAGATGCACGCAAACCAGCGCGAAGAAATCAAGGAAGTCCACGCCGGCGACATCGCCGCTGCGGTCGGCCTGAAAGATGCAACCACGGGCGAAACCCTGTGCGATCCATCGTCGATCATCACGCTGGAAAAGATGGTCTTCCCTGAGCCGGTGATTCAGCAGGCAGTCGAGCCAAAAACCAAGGCCGACCAGGAAAAAATGGGCCTGGCACTGAACCGCCTGGCACAAGAAGATCCATCGTTCCGCGTGCGTACCGATGAAGAATCGGGCCAGACCATCATCGGTGGTATGGGCGAGCTGCACCTGGAAATTATCGTTGACCGCATGAAGCGCGAATTCAACGTGGAAGCAACCGTCGGCAAGCCACAGGTTGCGTACCGCGAAACGATCCGCAAGGCAGTCACCGACGTCGAAGGCAAGTTCGTCAAGCAGTCGGGCGGTCGTGGTCAGTACGGTCACGCAGTTCTGACGATCGAGCCGCAAGAGCCGGGCAAAGGCTTCGAGTTCATCGACGCGATCAAGGGCGGTGTGGTTCCACGCGAATACATCCCTGCAGTCGAAAAAGGTGTGCGCGAAACCCTGACCTCGGGCGTGCTGGCCGGTTACCCAGTGGTTGACGTCAAAGTCACCCTGACCTTCGGTTCGTACCACGACGTCGACTCGAACGAAAACGCGTTCCGCATGGCCGGTTCGATGGCATTCAAGGACGGCTGCCGTAAAGCCAACCCTGTCATCCTCGAGCCGATGATGTCGGTCGAAGTCGAAACGCCGGAAGACTACGCCGGTAACGTGATGGGCGATCTGTCGTCGCGTCGCGGTATGGTGCAAGGCATGGACGAAATTCCAGGCGGCGGCGGCAAGATCATCAAAGCCGAAGTGCCACTGTCGGAAATGTTTGGTTACTCGACCTCGCTGCGTTCGGCGACCCAGGGCCGTGCGACCTACACGATGGAATTCAAGCACTATTCGGAAGCGCCTAAGCACGTGATTGACGCTATCGTCACTGCCAAGTCGAAGTAATCAGCAATACAAGCAATTCAAGGGAGACGGGACGTCCTGTCTCCCTTTAAACAGAACATATCGTTTCTTTAAAGGAATCTGGAAATGGCAAAAGGTAAATTCGAACGGACCAAGCCGCACGTCAACGTCGGCACCATCGGTCACGTTGACCACGGTAAAACCACCCTGACGGCTGCTATCGCAACCGTCCTGTCGAAGAAATTCGGCGGTGAAGCCAAGGCCTACGATCAGATCGATGCGGCACCGGAAGAAAAAGCACGCGGCATCACCATCAACACCGCGCACGTCGAGTACGAAACCGAAAACCGTCACTACGCACACGTTGACTGCCCAGGCCACGCCGACTACATCAAGAACATGATTACCGGTGCTGCGCAGATGGACGGCGCGATTCTGGTGTGCTCGGCTGCTGACGGCCCAATGCCACAGACCCGCGAGCACATCCTGCTGGCCCGTCAGGTTGGCGTTCCGTACATCATCGTGTTCCTGAACAAGTGCGACCTGGTCGACGACGCAGAACTGCTGGAACTGGTCGAAATGGAAGTTCGTGAGCTTCTGTCGAAGTACGAGTTCCCAGGCGACGACGTCCCAATCATCAAGGGTTCGGCACGTATGGCCCTCGAAGGCAAGCCGGGCGAAATGGGTGAAGAATGCATCACCCGTCTGGCCGAAGCACTGGACACCTACATCCCAACGCCAGAGCGCGCTGTTGATGGCGCGTTCCTGATGCCAGTGGAAGACGTGTTCTCGATCTCGGGTCGTGGTACCGTTGTGACCGGTCGTGTCGAGCGCGGCGTCGTCAAAGTCGGCGAAGAAATCGAAATCGTCGGCATCATCGACACCGTCAAGACCACTTGCACCGGCGTGGAAATGTTCCGCAAGCTGCTGGACCAGGGTCAAGCTGGCGACAACGTCGGCCTGCTGCTGCGCGGTACCAAGCGTGAAGATGTCCAGCGTGGTCAGGTCCTGGCAAAGCCAGGTTCGATCAAGCCGCACAACCACTTCACCGGCGAGATCTACGTTCTGTCGAAAGACGAAGGCGGTCGTCACACCCCGTTCTTCAACAACTATCGTCCACAGTTCTACTTCCGTACGACTGACGTGACCGGTTCGATCGAGCTGCCAGCAGACAAAGAAATGGTCATGCCAGGCGACAACGTGTCGATCACTGTCAAGCTGATCAACCCGATCGCGATGGAAGAAGGTCTGCGCTTCGCAATCCGTGAAGGCGGTCGTACCGTCGGCGCTGGCGTTGTTGCAAAAATCCTGCCTAACTAATCAGGGCAAGATGGTGGATCGGCTCTCTTTCGGGAGAGTCTGATTGACACAACGATGGGGACAGACTTTTCGGTCTGTCCCCATCTGTTTGGCTGGGAACGATGTTATACTCCCGCCTCTTGTGCAGTAACGAAGTATCTCGACCACATTGCCGGCACCAAGCCGGAACGTTCTTTTAAAGGAAATCGCATGTCCGCTAACCAGAAAATCCGTATTCGCCTGAAAGCATTCGACTACAAGCTGATCGACCAGTCGGCCCTGGAAATCGTCGAGACCGCGAAGCGCACCGGCGCCGTCGTCAAAGGCCCAGTCCCACTGCCAACCCGTATCCAGCGTTTCGACGTGCTGCGTTCGCCACACGTGAACAAGACCTCGCGCGACCAGTTCGAAATCCGTACGCACCAGCGTCTGATGGACATCGTGGACCCAACCGACAAGACCGTTGACGCACTGATGAAGCTCGACCTGCCAGCTGGCGTCGATGTCGAAATCAAACTGCAGTAATCGCATTTAAGTATTGGCGGCATTGGCCGCCGATGCTGCAAGAAGCCAGGTTGACCGCACTGCGGGCAACCTGGCTTTTGTCATTTCTGGACACAGTGATCATCATGCCTGGTGCATGAACTGCGCTCTGGCAGCCATCTAGCATTGTCTGCCCCGGCAGGGCGTGATGTAATCGACGGGTTTACTTGTTTGATTGTCCATTCATGCGTCAGATGCACGTTATTCCCGTTATGTCCGCCATGACCTGGCACGAACTCGCCGTCCTGGCGATCTCGGTGCCATACGCGCAGGCATGGGTGCAGGGGAACCACTGGCGCAGCGGGGAAGGGCATCATGTGATGACGCCAACCGTCAGCATGCGATGCTGATGCAAGAGCAGGGCGCAAGGAGCCGCGCCGGATCCGTTGCGTTGATCGTGCTGGCGCACGTGCTGTTCGTGCTCGCCTTGCTGCACTACGCCAGTCCCCGGCCCGACAATGCCAGCACGCCGGTCGACTACATCGCGTTTGCGTTCATCGTGGCGCCGGTGCCGGTGCCGGTGCCGCAGGCGCGCAGCGCGCCCCCACCCATTCTCGTCCCGGCCGTCCGGCCACTCCGCATCCCCAAGCCGCGTGCGATGCCAGCGTCGCCTGAGCCGATAACGATCATCACACCGTCGGAGCACGCTGCATCGGCCACGCCGACCGAGAGCGTGACAGCGCCGGCACCTGCATCGGCGCCAACCGCAAAACTGGACATGGAGTCGCTGCGCGGCCTGGCCCGGCAGGTGGAGAAAGAGCATGTGCCAACCGCAGTGGAACGCGTGCGTACCGCCGAACAGATGCGCTCTCGCGACGACAACAAACTGTCGCGGGCAATCAACGAAGCGAAGAGCCCGGACTGTCAGAAAAAGTACTCCGGCGGCGACAAGCTCAACCTGATTCTACTGGTCCCGCTGGCCATCGACACGATCACTGGGACCGGCTGCAAATGGTAGCTGTCACAAACAGCGCGCCACAGCCGGGGCCACGCCACAGCCGGGGTCAGGTCTGACATTCGGACACGAGCTCTACCGCACGTTGATTGGCAACGTAATCAAATGCGCGTTCTCCGACCGACGTGCCCCATCGACTCGTGCAACATTGCCTAAAGCTGAGGTCGTGTCCAAATGTCAGACCTGACCCCAGCTTTGCTGAAGCTGAGGTCGTGTCCGAATGTCAGACCTGACCCCGGCTTTGTGACTTCTGCTTTGTTATGGCCAGCTTATTTGCTGCCGGTCTTCCAGCGCATGCCGAAGCCGAAGTGGCGGTCCATCAGTTCGTGGGCGCTGGTGGTGCCTTGCTGCTGGAAGTATTCGGCCAGTTTCGTGATCACGAGCTGGCCGCTGCGGTTTTCGATCAGCGCGATGGCGCACATGATCTGGCGGTCGCCGCCGTCGAGCTTGACCTCGACCGGCGCCTGGCCTGGTGCGGTGATCGTTACCACGCCATTGGTCACGCTCCAGTTGGCGGCGCCTTCGTAGATGAACGAGAAGATCACGGCGCGCTTGATCTGGTCGAAGCGCTCGCCATTGATGAACAGGTTTTCGCCATTCGCAGCGGCGCCCGTGCGGTCGTCGGCGTCGAGCTTGATGAACGGATCGCGCTCGTAGTCGCCGAACGTGTTGCCCAGTGCTTGCACCAGGCCGCGGCGGCCGTCGGTCAGCTCATACATGCAGCCCAGGTCGAGGTCGATGCCGGTGCGGCCCTTGCGCGACGCTTGCGCCTTGTTGGCCATCTCGCCCGCCTTGTGCGCAAGGTCGCCGGCCATGCTGGTCAGGCGGTCGAGGAAGCCGCCGCCCCTGGCCGCTGCGGCCGGTGGCGGCGTGGATGGTGCCGGTGGCGGCGCGATCGCGGCCTGGTTCCAGTTCAGGTTGACGTGGATGCGGCCATAGCCGCCGCACGCGCGCTTGTCGAGCGAGACCTTGTCACCGCGCTTGTCGAGCGTGATCTTCGACAGCGAGACGCGTGGCGCGGCTGGTGTCGTAACGGGAGCAGGTGCCGGCGTGGACACCGGCGTCGGTGTGGGCGTTGCCGGCTTCGCTGACGATCCCGCCTCGGCGCCACCAAAGTGCGCGAGAAGCGTCGACAGGCCGCCGGCAAAACCCTGGCCGACCGCGCCGAAGCGCCACTGGCCGTCACGGCGATACAACTCCGCCACGATCACGGCTTTCTCGTCGCCGAAGTCGGCGCCCGACCACGGAAAGCGCAGCGCGCTGCCCAGCGTGAGCGAGCTCGCGCCCAGCGTGCGCATGCTGGCGGCGCCGTCGATCGCGGCGACGAACACCAGCTTGGCGATCGATGCCGGCAGCTGGTCGAGGTTCACGGCGAAGCTGGCGCGGCCCGGCGACTGGTTCAGGCGCACCGCACCTTCCGGGCTGGCCAGCTGGTTGTAGAAGACCATGTAGCGGTCGTCGGACAGCTTGTCGTTGGCGTCCAGGCCGAAGCACGAGACATCGACCGAGGCGCCGTTGGCCGCGATCTCGACGTCGACGTTGAAGACGTGGCCGCTGCCCAGATCGGCCAGCTTGCCTTTCTGGCCGCGCGAATAGGTGGTCATGTTCATGAGGGTTCCCCTTCCAGGAATGGTTTGTGATCCAGTTCGGCGCCGTGGAAACCGAACAGGCGCGATTGCTCGACCGTGCGTTCGGCCCAGGCGCGATGGGTGGCGACTTCGCACATGGCGTCGTTCATGCGAAACACGGCCGGTGCCGACTGGTCGAGAATCGCGCGCGCCACCGCCAGATCTTGCGGCGACACCTTGAAGTGCTGTTCAATTGGCGCGATCTGGGTCGGATGGATGGCGGTCTTGCCGATCATCCCGTGCGCCAGGTCTTCGATGACTTCCTGGTCCAGCAGCTCGGGCAGATCCAGGTATTCGAACACGGGCGCGGTCAGCATGAAGCCGTAGGGCCGGAACGTGGTGACCAGGCGCGAGATGACGGGCCCCAGCGGCGTGCGGTACAGCGTCATGCCGCGCGGCCGGCGCAGGCCCAGCAGCGCCAGCAGATCGTTGCCGCCGATGCGTAGCGCCAGGATGCGATGGCGTACGCCGGGCGCTTCGAGCACCGCGCGCAGGCCCTGCATCTCGTGGTCGTCAAAGGCTTCGGCCGTTTCCAGCGTCGGCATCAACACGTGCTCGGTGTGGCGCAGCAGCCGGTAGTAGTTGTCGAAGTTGTGGCGCGTGATCTTGGGCAGCACGAAACCGGTGAGCTTGTCGGCGCCCGGCATCGCCAGCACGCGCTCCAGCACTTCGGTATTGCGCACCCGGACGAAGCGGTCGGCCGCCACATCCACGCGCATATTGGCCAGCACCACCGACAGGTTGAACAGCGAATAGCTCAGCTCCCGGTCGGCGATGGCGTCCTCGGTGCAGAAGATCAGTGACCGCGCCTGCGGAATCAGGTCGCCATTGGCGATCTCCGCCAGGTCCTTGTGATTGGCCGGCACGTACAACGACGCGCCCAGTGATTTAGCCATCGGATGCACTCCTGATCAGAGATACTGCGTGGTAGGGCAGGCTCGGGTCGATTTCGACCGGGACCTGTTTTTCTTCGGCCAGCGCGGCCAGGTGCGCCACATCCGGCGCATCTGCAGCGCGCAGTACCAGCAGGCGCGGCACGCGCCGCAGCAGCACACGCGTGGCTTCGCCGATGCCCGGCTTGACGAGATTGACGTCGGCCACGCCATAGCGCTTCATTGCGGCGTCGAGATAAGTCTGCGAGCGTGCGCGCGCCGCGTGTGCATCGACTGGCGGCGCCTCAGCGACATCCGCCGCCAGTGCCAGCGCGGTCAGGTCATCGGCGAACGCCTGCGAGCGGTCGATGCCGGTAAAGTCTGCATAGAACACACAGCCGTGGAAATCGTCCGCCCCCAGATCGTCGGGCATGACGGTGCGGCTGACCAGGCCCGATACCGTCGCATTCAGGATGCTTGACGGGATCAGGTAATCGTCGCACGAGGCGGCGCAGGCGGCCGCGCCGGCCAGGTCCGACAGCACGTACAGGCCCGCGTCGATCGCCACGCCGTGACGCACATTGAACGCGTCGACCGAGCCGGCCAGTTCGCGCGCGATGACGCCTTTGCCGGTCCAGCCGTCGACGAACACGATCGATTCAGGCGCGTGGCCCTGGGCCAGGATGTGGCGCAGGGCAGCGGCGTCGATGCCGCGGTCGCGCACGATCGACACGCAGTAATGCACGGCGTCGCGCCCGAACCGCTCGCGCAGCAGGCGCGTGACAACCACGCCCACCGGCGTGCCGGCACGTGCCAGCGAAACGATCGTGATCTGCTGCGCGCGGCGCCCCGCGATCAGGCCCGCCAGGCGCAGGCAATCCTGCGCCATGCGCGGGTTGTTGGCGGTGCAGGCGGCGTCGAACAGGCGCATATAGCGCCCGGACGGTGCCGATTCCGGCGACAGCATCTGGCTGTAATGACGCTGGCCGCTCTGGATCAGTGCTTCCTTCTCGGCGACGTCGGTGAAGTCCTGCTGCGGCAGGCGGCGCAGCAAAAAGTCGACCTCACCGCCGCGGTAGCTGCCCGGGAACGGGGCATGCGCGATCACAGCGCCCCCACGGTGACGCCGGCCAGCTGCGTGCCGCGCGGGATGATCGCGTAGTCGCAGGCAGCCATGAAGCGCGCATCCGAGCGGCTGTCGCCCATGCCGAAGGTGACGATCTCGCCGTGTTCGGCCTTCAGGCGCGCCGTGATGTGCGCGACCGCATGGGCCTTGTCCAGCGCCTTGGGCAGGATCGCCAGGTTGTTGCCGTTGCGGTGGACGACGTAATCGCGGTTGCCGTCCGCGATCCACGGCCGCACCACGTGCTCTTCGAGCGGCGCGAGGCGCTCGCTCAGCTTGTCCGGGTCTTTCACGACCAGGAAGAACGGCGTGCCGATATCTTCGATCATGCGCGCGCGGCCGGCGTAACCGGTGCGTGCGCCATGGGCGTCGATGTGGGCCGCCAGCTCCAGCAGGCCGGGCAGGGCGGTGTGCATCGCCGTGCGCACGCCTTCCAGAAAGGGCCGGTCGACCGCGCCGCCCGGTTCGAGCACGACGCCGCCGTAGTTGATGACGGCGTAACTGTCGAATGGCAGGTGCACGCGGCGCAGGCCATCGAGGTCACGCGCCGTGGTCGGGATCATCGTCATCCCGTCCTGCAGCAGCGCGAGAAACGAGCGCTGGGCCGGGGTGGTGTACGAACAGATGCTGCCATCCTTGTAATACGCGACAGGCTGCAGCGCATCGGGGGCATCCCGGTGCGTGCCGCACTTGCCGAAGGTCTGGAACAGTGTGTCGTCCAGGTCAGCGAACAGGAACTTCTTCAACGTGGTCCTCGGACTGAAAATGGAACAGGCGCGCGCGCAGGGTATCGGCCAGCGCGAACAGCGCGGGGCCGGGGGCAGTTTCAAAGCACAGCAGGACATGGTCGTACTGGCCGGGTGCGACGTTGTACAGGTAGTTGGCGATGCCTTCGCCGTAGTTGTCCGGGAAGGTCAAGGCGTGGCCCACCGCGCCCCAGGTCAGGATCGGCGAGCGGGTCGTTGACTGCACCACCACGTCGACGCCGCGCGCTTGCAGGGCCGCGCCGAGCAGCGTGGACGCGTGCATGAATTCGCCGGTGCCCAGCACCAGCACGCGGCTGCCGGGCGCGAACTCGCCAGCCAGGCGTGCGGCCAGGGCGGTTGGCGCTTGCACGGCGTGGTCGACCCCCAGGCGGCCAAACGTGCTGCTGGCGCCGCGGTCGGCGTCGTGCTCGAAGCGCTGGGCCGCGCCCTGGTCCGGTGGCAGCGGGCCTTGCGCGAACGTGAACTGGCCGTCGACCAGCGCGCCGATGGTGGCCGGCAGGCCGAAGCGCGCATCGAGTTCGCCGGGGGCGGCCGGGCCCATGAAATTGGTGATCGTCGCCAGGTGCACGCGCTCGATGCCGGGGTTCAGGCGCTGGCAGGCCGCAGCCAGGTTGACGAAGGTGTTGCCGGTGCTGGCTTCATCGTCGACCATCACGACCGTGCGCGCCGCCATGAACAGCGCGTGCAGCGCCGGATCGGTGGGCTCGTGCAGGAACTGGCGCGGCGCGTGGCTGTGCGCTTCGGCGAATTCGATCAGCGGCCCGGCGCCCACGCGGTAGCGCGTGGTGTACAGGAACAGCGCCTGCTGCGCCGGATGCGCGCGCAGCCAGGCCTCGAACACGCCCTGGCCCAGGCCGATGGCGGTTTCGGCCATCGCGATGAAGAGCACCGGGCCATCGACCGGCGGCACGGTGGCCGCCAGGCGCTCGTGCACGGCCAGCATCGCGCGGGGCGATGCCGGCCAGTGCTTGCCCAGCACCTTGCTCAGAAAGAGAAAACCACGCTTGGCATTGGCGCGCGCGGCAAAGCCGAGCAGCTCGTCGACCTCGGCCGCGCCGCTGTCGATGCGCAGTTCGAGCGTGCCGGTGGGCAGTTCGATGCGCTGCAGGGTGGAGGAAGGCGCAGCCATGGTCATGCCAGTTCCGTGGCAACGCTGACTTCGGTCACGCGCATGCCATTGGCCACCGGCGGCACGGTGACGCTGTCGAAGCCGTCGGCAAAGCAGCGCAGCGCGATGTACGGCAGGTTGGGACCGGCCAGGCAGGCCATGGCGATCCCGCCCGACATGCGCGGGTTGATCTCCAGCAGGCGCGGGCGGCCGCCGCCTTCGCGGAACTGGGCGTTGAACACGCCGTTCAGGCGGTAGTCGGCGCACAGGCGCGTGGTGGCGTCCAGAATATCCTGGCGCATGTCGATCAGCTGACCGCTGCCTGCCTGCGGCAGTTTGCGGCGCACGACGGCGGTCACCAGGCGGCCATTGTCGCCGACGCAGTCGACGCTGTACTCGGGGCCTTCGAGGAACTCCATCAGGAGCATGGTGCGAAATTCGCCCATCTCGGCCAGGCCGCGGCGCAGGTCGTCGTAGCCGACGTGGTATTCGGCGCCGGCCAGCAGCAGCGCAGCGCTGCTGCGCGCTTCGTCGACGATGGCAAAGCCCAGGCCATAGATCGAATGCGACGGCTTGACGCACAGCTTGGCGTGGCGCGGGCGCAGTTCGGCCCAGGCGGCGTCGAACTGCGCGATGTTTTCAAAGACGCGAAATTCGGCCACTGGCGCGTCGGGCAGCACGGTTTCGGCGTAGAAGTCGGCCTTGTCGTGGATGCGTTTGAGTTCGGCCGGCGGCGCGGCCGACAGCACGCGCGTGCCAATCTCGGCAAAGCGTCCCAGTTCGGACGCCAGCAGCGTGGCTTCACGGCCGGGCACGAAGATGTCGATGTTTTGTTCGCGGCAGAAGGCCAGGCACCAGTCGATATACGCCTCGCCTTTCAGGCCGACCGGCTCGATATGAAATTCGTGGGCCAGGCGCGCAGCAGGCGCGTGGCGGTTGGCGTTGCTGTGAACGATGGTGAAACGGCCATCGGTATCGGCCTCGCGAATCAGCTTGATCGCAGCATTGACGGACGAAAAAGTCCTGTTGTACCAAACGCGCATGCGCTTTTTCCTGAAATTTTGCAGACAGGGCCCGCGCTGAACGCGGGCCGGGGAAGACGAGACGAACGGCTCAGACGTTGACGCCGAACGAGCGGGCCAGAGGACCCAGGCCGCCCTTGAAGCCTTGACCGACGGCGCGGAACTTCCATTCGCTGCCGTGGCGGTACAGTTCACCGAAGATCATTGCGGTTTCGGTCGAGCTGTCTTCGGACAGGTCGTAGCGCGCGATCTCGGTTTCGCCAGCGGCGTTCAGGCAGCGGATGTACGCCTTGCTCACCTGGCCGAAGCTCTGGCGGCGCGCCTCGGCATCGTGGATGGTGACGCAGAACGAGATCTTGTCGATGTCGGCCGGCACGCGGTTCAGTTCAACGGCGATCTTTTCGTCGTCGCCCTCGCCCTGGCCGGTGGTGTTGTCGCCTGCGTGGACCACGGAACCGTCGGTCGACTTGAGGTTGTTATAGAAAATGAAGTCGGTATCGCCGCGCACTTTGGCGTCGGTCTTGAGCAGGAAGGCGCTGCCGTCCAGATCGAAAGCGGAACCGTCGGTCGAGCGGGGATCCCAGCCCAGGCCGATGATGACCTTGGTGAGGCCCGGTGCTTCCTTACTCAGGTTGACGTTGCCGCCTTTTTGCAGACTGATTGCCATACGAACTCCTTGTTCCGTTGAGGGTTGACTGGCCGCCGGTGAACTGGCGAACCTCGGGGATGGTGCCGCCAATATAGGCGGTAACCGATCAATTGTACATGGGGCTACGGCGCGCGGATTTCAACCGTTTTTCATAGGAGGATGTACGTACTCGCGGCGATAAAAGGTACGCTCGCCAGCCGGCATCGCGTTCTGGAGGATCAGGCAAACACCGGCCAGCTTCCGGCAACGGCGCAGGTAGCGCGGCTCACATACTGGTGGTTCTCTCCAACACAGAAGGAATCACCATCATGACCACGATCGCTCTCGTTACCGGCGCCAGCCGCGGCCTGGGACGCAACACCGCACTGCACATCGCCCGTCGCGGCGGCGACGTGATTGTTACCTACCAGAGCCAGCAAGCCGAGGCCCAGAAAGTGGTCGACGAGGTGCGCGCGCTGGGCCGCCAGGCGCTGGCGCTGCAGCTCGACGTGGGCGACGTCGCCAGCTTCCCCGCGTTTGCCGCCAGCCTGCGCGCGGCGCTGGCAGACAACTGGGGCCGCGAACAGTTTGACCACCTCGTCAATAATGCAGGCCACGGCGCCATGGCGCCCATCGCCGACACCACCGAGGCGCAGTTCGACCATCTGGTCGACGTCCACTTCAAGGGCGTGTTCTTCCTGACCCAGGCGCTGCTGCCGCTGCTGGCCGATGGCGGGCGCATCGTGAACCTGTCGTCCGGCCTGACCCGTTTCGCGCTCCCGGGCTTTGGTGCGTATGCGGCCGTCAAGGGGGCGGTCGAGATCCTGAGCCTCTATCTCGCCAAGGAACTGGGCGGGCGCGGCATCGCGGTCAATACTGTGGCACCGGGCGCGATCGAGACGGATTTCCTGGGCGGCGCGGTGCGCGACACGCCGGACCTGAATGGTGTGTTTGCCGGCATGACGGCGCTGGGCCGGGTGGGGGTGCCGGACGATATCGGGCCGATGATCGCCAGCCTGCTGGGGCAGGACAATCGCTGGATCAACGGCCAGCGCATCGAAGTCTCGGGCGGGCAGGCGATTTGAGGGGACTTGAGATCAGGCGGCGTGCAGGCGCCGGTGCGCGGCGTTCACGTCGCGCACCGGCGGCAGCCCGAACATGCGCCCGTACTCGCGCGTGAATTGCTGCACGCTCTCGTAGCCGACCGCATGGGCGGCCGTGCTGGCGTTGATGCCGTCGGTGAGCATCAGGCGACGCGCCTCGATCAGGCGCAGCTGCTTCTGGAATTGCAGCGGCGTGAGCGAGGTCACCGCGCGAAAGTGCTGGTGGAACGAGGAAGGACTCATGCCGGCCAAGTCGGCCAGCTGCTCTACCGGGAGGCGGCGTGCGTAGTCGGTGCGCAGCAGCGCGACGGCGCGCACCACACGCCGCACGTGACTGTCGGGCAGGCCAAGGCGCCGCACCGCCGCGCCGTGGCGACCTGCCAGCAGCCAGTAATGGAATTCACGCACCAGCGCGGCCTGCAGCACCGGCAGCGCGGCGGGCCGCTCGATCAACCCCATCAGGCGCAGGGCGGTGTCCGTCAGGTGTGCATCGGTTGGCACGCTGCGCACCGGCGCGCCAGTGGTTTCTTCGATCGTTGCCATGTCGGTGGCCAGATCGGCAATCACGGCCGGATTCAGATCCAGCACCAGTGAACAATAGGGCGCCCTGCTGCTGGCCTGCGTGATCTGGCTGAGGGTGGGCACGTCGGCCATGATCAGGAGAGAATCGCCCGCATGGAACGTGAGCTTTTGCCCGCCCGTACTGACCTCTTTGCTGCCTTGCAGGACCAGGCAGGCCAGCGGGCGGGCGATCTGGCTGGTCAACGCGCTGCGCTCGTTCACGCGGATCGCGACCAGGCCGGCAATCGGCGTGGGCGCGATGCCGTCGCGGTCGGCCTGGAGGGCGGCGTAGCGCAGGACGCGGGCGAGAAGTGGCGTGTGCATGCGCCAAGTGTAGCGCGACGAACCTGCGTCAGGCAGCTTTCCCGAGCGATGCATCGGCGTCGTTGCCTGCCTGGGCGCTGTCGTGCGGCCGCGCTTCACGCGTGAGCTGCACGGTCTGCACCGGCAAGGCCAGCGCCACGTCCTGCGCCTGCAGCAGCGCCACGATGCGCAGATAGATCTCCTGCTGGATATCCATGTAGATCGTGTAGTCGGTATTGTCGACGTAGTACACGACTTCGTAGTTGAAGCTCGGCGCGGCCAGGCCGCTCAGGTGCGCGCGGTCGAAGCGCACCTGCGGCTGGGCGCGCACGATCTCTTCCAGCAGTGCCGGCAGCGCGCGCAGGAGCGGTTCCGGCGTGCGATGCGACACGCCGAATCCGAACACGACGCGGCGCGACGCCATCCTGCGCAGGTTCTGGATGCGGCTCTTGAGCAGGTCGTTATTCGAAAACACGATCTGCTCGCCGCCCAGGCTGCGCACGCGGGTGGTCTTCAGGCCGATCTTCTCGACCGTGCCGAGCATCTTGTCGACGATGATGAAGTCGCCCACGACGAACGGTTTGTCGAGCACGATCGAGAGCGACGCGAACAGGTCGCCCAGGATGCTCTGCACCGCCAGCGCGATGGCGATACCGCCGATACCCAGGCTGGCCACCAGTGTGGTGATGTTCACACCTAGGTTGTCGAGCACCATTAGGGCGACGATGGCCCACAGCGCGACGCGTACCAAAAAGGTGACGGCGGCCGAGGAGGTGACGCGGTCCGGGTCTTCGCTGCGCTGCGCGCGCGTGACGCGCAGCCAGGTGCGCAGGCCCGTATCGCCCCACAGTGCGACCTGGATCAAGAGCGCCGTGATGGCGAAGCGGCCGATGAACAGGTCTGCTTTCGCGGGCAGGGTCAGCAGGCTGGCGCCGACATACAGGCCGACAAAGCCCAGCACCACCAGCTTCGTCGAGCGCAGCGTGGCGGCGGCGATGTCGTGCAGCAGCGCGGGCGTGCCCGTTTCGGTCTGCGTGGCGCCCGCGCCCAGGCGCCGCGCGATGATCGACTTGAGGGCGTCCAGGCCGATGGTGACGGCCACCATGGCCGCCAGCGCGATCAGCCAGTCGGCCACGGGATTGGCAAGGATGATGTAGTTCATGTCAGGCCGCGGCGCGTTCTTCGATCGGTTGTTCGGCGCCCGGCGCTGGCAATGCCGCCAGTGCGGCCAGGAAGTCGTCGCCCCAGCGTGTCACGTCATGACCGCGCACGATCGCCGCCATGCGCCCGGCGCGGTACGCCACCTCGTCGGCGCCCATCGTCAGCGCGTCGTACAGCGTCGCGCTCATCGCGTTGGCGTCGTACGGGTTGACCAGCAGCGCGCCGTGCAGCTCGACGGCGGCGCCGGCGAATTCGGACAGCACCAGCGTGCCGGGCCGTCCTGTCGCATGGCGGGTGGCGACGTATTCCTTGGCCACCAGATTCAGGCCATCGCGCAGCGGCGTGATCCAGGCGATGTCGCAGGCGGCATAGTGGGCCACCACCTGCTCGAACGGCAGGCTGCGGTAGAAGTAGCGTACCGGCACCCAGTTCATCGTGGAGAAGCGCCCGTTGATGCGCCCGACGATGCGGTCCAGGTCTTCGCGCAGGCTGTCGTAGATGTCCATGCCGCTGGCGGCCGGGGTGATGATGTTCAGTAGCGTGACCTTGCCTAGCAATTCCGGGTGCTGTTCGAGCATGCGTTCATAGGCCTGCAGTTTCTCCAGCGAGCCTTTCACGTAGTCGAGGCGCTCGATCGAGACGATGCCTGTCGTATCGCCCAGGTAGGCATCGATGTCGGCGATCTGCTGCTGCACGGCGTCGCTCCCGACCAGTGCGTCGATCAGGTCCGTGTTGGTGCCGACCGGATGGGCGCCCAGCGCGATCCGGCGGCCGCCCACTTCGAGCGCGGTGGTCATGTGATCCACGCCCAGCGCACAGCCGAAGGTCAGGAAGCGCGGCGCGCAGCCCACGCCCTCGACGACCTGCACCGGCGCGCACGATCGGGCGGCGTCGACGAAGTTCTCGACGTAGCGCGGGATGTGAAAGCCCACGTAGTCGCACTGCAGCAGGCTGCCAATGATGTCGCGCCGCCATGGCAGGATATTGAAGACGTCGCTCGACGGGAACGCTGTGTGGTGGAAGAAGGCGATCTTCAGGTCGGGCCGCAGTGGGCGCAGGAAGGCCGGTACCATCCACAGATTGTAGTCGTGGATCCAGGCGGTGGCGCCGTACGCCGCTTCGCGCGCGGTCTGCTCGGCGAACAGACGGTTTATCTCCAGGTAGCGTTCCCAGTGGTCCTGGCGGAACACGGCCTTGTCGGGGAACGAAAAGATGATCGGCCAGAACGCCTCTTTCGAGAACTTCTTGTAGAACTGGTCGATATCGTCCGGCGTGAGCGCGATGCGGGCTGCTTTGAGGTGCGGGTAGCGCGCCGCATCGACCGCGACGTGCGGGGCAAAGTCTGCCGGACTGCGGCTGTCCTGCTGCGACCAGGCGACCCACGAGCCTTTGCGCCCGCCGGCGAAAAAGCTCAATAGCGTGGGCATGATGCCGTTCGGGCTTTTCGGGCGCCGCGCACAGGTCACGCCATTCTCGATGACTTCGTCGTAGGGCAGACGGTGATACACCATCACCAGCTCGGCGTCGCCGCAGGCTGGAGCGGGGGCAGGGCTGTCGTCGCCATCGAAGCGCAGGCCATGGCGGCCAAGGGCTTCCAGGATGCCGCCGCAGCCGGCGGCATCGGCCACCACCACGCGCGGCGACTTGCGCACGGCTTCGACCAGCGCCGGTTCGGCAGCGCCCACGACCACGCCGCGAAAGCCCGCCTCGAACATCGAGAGGTCATTCAGTGTGTCGCCCGCCACCAGGATATGGGCCGGATCGAACCCCGCCACCTCGGCCAGGCGGCGCACGGCGGCGCCCTTGCCAACGCCGCGCGGCAGCACGTCCAGGTATTGCCCGGCCGAGAACAGCAGGTCGCAGCCGAGCGCGTCGACCGCCGCGCGTAGCTCCGGCGTGATGGCAGACTCGGTCGCATAGAACGAGCAGCGCCGCTCCTGCGGCACGAGCTGGCGCACCAGTTGCGGAAAGCCCCTGAGCGCGCGCAGCACTTCGTGGGTGCCGGGCCAGGTGGCGGCGATCTCGTGCGCGAGCGGCTCGACCGGACGCAGGTCGGCATCGACGATCGTCGCGCCGACGTCGGCAATGATGTAATGGGGGCGCGGGACGGTCGGATCGCTCAGCAGCGGAATGACGGTTTCCAGGCCGCGGCCGGTGACGAAGACCAGTTTGGCCTCAGGCAGGGCGCCCGAGAACAATTCACGGATGCGGCGCCGCGCCTCATGGGTGCCGGCCAGCAGCGTGCCGTCGAGGTCGGTAGCGAGGACAAGGCGGGAAGGGTCGAGCAGGCGGGGCCAGCGTTGGGTATCAATGACAGTCATGTTGTACATCCTTGCAGCAATGCGTTCGCCAGCAGACCAGGGGTGGACTGACGGCGCAGGTCGGAGTCCGCGAAGTCGCCGGGGAGGCGCGCGGGCCGGGGAAAGGCGGATGGCGCGAAGCGCGCTTTGTTGTACGAAGAAGTGCGCGTTCGACAGGGCCGGAGCCGCCAGGCGGAGAAGAAAGGGCAGCGCCGGCATGGATGCCGGAAATAACGTGCGCCAGGTGCACACGACGAAGCCCGTCCTCGAACTACATTTGCACAATAACATTTTTGATGCATGAGGCACAACCGGCGATTCGCCTCGGCCGCTGTAGTGGAGTGGAATCAAAATTCTGCTGGAAAGTTGAATCACCGAAAAAAGCTATTGCAAAAGTTCCAGCATGCCTCGTATAATTCGGCTCCCCGGGCGGTTAGTTCAGTTGGTTAGAATACTTGGTCGACATCCAAGGGGTCGCAGGTTCGAATCCTGCACCGCCCACCAGAAATTCAAGTCGCAGGCTCCCAGCAATGGTTGATGCCTGTAGAGACAAGGCGCACGATGCTGTGCCTGTCTGTGCCGTTCAGCTCGAACGGATTCTTCATTCTCCAGATACTGCGAAAAGCGCAACAGGACCGGTTTCGATGCCGATTTTTCCTGTTGCGCCGTTGCCGTTTGCGCGCTATACTAGCCGGCTTCGGTACGGGTGCGTCTTTTATTGCCCGTATTATTTAGTAGTTCAACTACCCCCGCCCAATCGTAGGTGGGAATGGAGAAAAAATGAGCTTGGGCCTTCTCGGTCGCAAGGTTGGCATGATGCGTATCTTCACGGACGAGGGTGATTCAATCCCTGTCACCGTGCTGGATGTGTCGAACAACCGTGTCGCACAAATCAAAACCCCTGAAACTGATGGCTACACCGCAGTTCAGGTCGTCTACGGTCAACGTCGTGCTTCGCGCGTGACGAAAGCCGCTGCCGGTCACTATGCCAAAGCTGGCGTCGAAGCCGGTACGATGCTGAAAGAATTCCGCATCGATTCCACCAAAGCCGCCGAACTCAAAGCCGGTGACACCATCGATGCTTCGCTGTTCGAAGTGGGCCAGAAAATCGACGTGCAAGGCACCTCGATCGGTAAGGGCTACGCCGGTACCATCAAGCGTCACAACTTCGCATCTGGCCGTGCTACCCACGGTAACTCGCGTTCGCACAATGTTCCTGGCTCGATCGGTATGGCCCAGGATCCAGGCCGCGTGTTCCCAGGCAAGCGCATGACCGGTCACATGGGCGACGTCACCGTCACCACCCAGAACCTGGAAGTGGCTCGCATCGACACCGAACGTCAGCTGCTGCTGATCAAGGGTGCCGTACCTGGCGCGAAGAACGGCCAAGTGGTCGTCAAGCCTGCTGTTAAAACCAAACTCAAGAAAGGAGCGTAAGCCATGGAACTGAAGCTCCTGAATGAGCAAGGTCAAGACGGCGCCAATGTTGCAGCCGCCGATGAAGTGTTCGGTCGTGAATACAACGAAGCCCTGATTCACCAAGTCGTCGTCGCCTACGCTGCTAACGCACGTGGCGGTAACCGCAAGCAGAAAGATCGTGAAGAAGTCCACCACACGACCAAGAAGCCATGGCGCCAAAAAGGTACCGGCCGCGCTCGTGCTGGTATGTCGTCGTCGCCACTGTGGCGCGGCGGTGGTCGTATCTTCCCGAACAGCCCAGAAGAAAACTTCACGCACAAAGTTAACAAGAAGATGTTCCGTGCAGGTATCTGCTCGATCTTCTCGCAACTGGCCCGCGAAGGCCGTCTGAGTGTCGTCGAGAACCTGTCGATCGAAGCACCAAAGACCAAGCTGCTGTCGCAGAAACTGCTGGGCATGGGTCTGGACTCGGTCCTGGTGATCACCGATACCATCGATGAAAACCTCGAGCTGGCATCGCGCAATCTGCCGCACGTTCTGGTCGTTGAGCCTAAGCACGCTGACCCGATGTCGCTGGTGTTCTACAAGAAAATCCTGGTCACGAAAGCTGCTCTGGCCAAGATCGAGGAGATGTACGCATGAGCGCCGCAATCAAATTTAGCGAAGAGCGCCTGATGAAGGTGCTGCTGGCTCCGATCATTTCCGAGAAGGCTACCTTCGTCGCGGAAAAGAACGAGCAGATCGTGTTCAAGGTCATGCCTGACGCGACCAAGCCAGAAATCAAGGCTGCTGTCGAACTGCTGTTCAAAGTCGAGGTCGAATCGGTCCAGACGTTGAACCGTGAAGGCAAGCAGAAGCGTTCGGGCCGTTTCAACGGTCGTCGCAACCACACCAAGCGTGCTTTCGTGTGCCTGAAGCCAGGCCAGGAAATCAATTTTGTCGAGGAGGCTAAATAATGGCACTCGTTAAGATGAAGCCAACCTCCCCAGGCCGTCGCGGCATGGTGAAAGTTGTGACTGAAGGCCTGTACAAAGGTCGTCCATTCGCAGCCCTGGTTGAAAAGAAATCGAAAACTGCCGGCCGTAACAACAACGGTCACATCACCACCCGTCACATGGGCGGCGGTCACAAGCAGCATTACCGTCTGGTCGACTTCAAGCGCCAGAAGGACGGCATCCCTGCCAAGGTCGAGCGTATCGAATACGATCCAAACCGCACCGCGCACATTGCACTGCTGTGCTACGCGGACGGTGAGCGTCAGTATGTCATCGCCACCAAGAACATGGCTGTCGGCGATAGCATCATGAATGGCTCGGAAGCGCCGATCAAAGCGGGTAACTGCCTGCCGATCCGCAACATCCCAGTCGGTACCATCATGAACTGCGTCGAAATGCTGCCAGGTAAGGGTGCCCAGATGGCCCGTACCGCCGGCGCCGGCGTCGTGCTGATGGCACGTGAAGGCACCTACGCTCAGGTCCGCCTGCGCTCGGGTGAAGTCCGTCGCGTGCACATCGAGTGCCGCGCTACCATTGGCGAAGTCGGCAATGCCGAACACAGCCTGCGCAAGATCGGTAAAGCTGGCGCAATGCGCTGGCGTGGTGTTCGTCCAACCGTTCGCGGTGTGGTCATGAACCCTGTCGATCACCCGCACGGTGGTGGTGAAGGTAAAACTGCAGCCGGTCGTCACCCAGTGTCCCCATGGGGCCAGCAGACCAAGGGTAAGAAGACGCGTTCGAACAAGCGTACTTCGTCGATGATCGTTTCGCGCCGCGGCAAGAAATAAGGATAAAAAATGACTCGTTCATTGAAAAAAGGGCCGTTTATTGACGCCCACCTGGTGAAAAAAGTCGAAGCCGCGCAAGCGAACAAAGACAAAAAGCCAGTCAAAACCTGGTCGCGCCGCTCGACGATCTCCCCAGACTTCATCGGTCTGACGATCGCTGTTCACAACGGCAAGCTGCACGTTCCTGTGTATGTGTCGGAGAACATGGTCGGCCACAAGCTCGGCGAGTTCGCGCTGACCCGTACGTTCAAGGGCCACGCCGCTGACAAGAAGGCGAAAAAATAATGGAAACTAAAGCTATCCTCAAAGGCGTGCGCCTGTCGGAACAAAAAGGCCGCCTGGTGGCCGATCTGATCCGCGGCAAGAAAGTTGACGCAGCACTCAACATTCTGCAATTCAGCCCAAAAAAGGGCGCGACGATCATCAAGAAGGTTCTCGAGTCGGCAATCGCCAACGCGGAACACAATGATGGCGCGGACATCGACGAACTGAAAATCGTTCAGATCTATGTCGAAAAGGGCCCGATCCTGAAGCGTTTCACGGCACGTGCAAAAGGCCGCGGCGATCGTATTTCTAAACAATCCTGTCACATTTACGTGACTGTCGGTAACTAAGGAGTCACAGAATGGGTCAGAAAATCCACCCTACCGGCTTCCGCCTGGCGGTCACCCGTAACTGGTCGTCGCGTTGGTATGCTGGTAACGGCAACTTCGCAGCCATGCTGCTGGAAGACCTGGAAGCACGCGCTTTCCTGAAAAAGAAGCTGAAGAACGCTTCGGTCGGTCGCATCGTCATCGAGCGTCCTGCCAAGAACGCGCGTTTCACCATTTACTCGTCGCGTCCTGGTGTCGTGATCGGTAAAAAAGGCGAAGACATCGAAGTGCTGAAGTCGTCGCTGGCGAAGATCATGGGCGTGCCAGTGCACGTCAATATCGAAGAGATCCGCAAGCCTGAGATCGATTCGCAGCTGATCGCCGATTCGATCTCGCAACAGCTCGAAAAGCGCATCATGTTCCGTCGTGCAATGAAGCGCGCGATGCAAAATGCAATGCGTCTGGGCGCTGTCGGCATCAAGATCATGTCGTCGGGTCGTCTGAACGGCATCGAAATCGCACGTACCGAATGGTATCGCGAAGGTCGCGTGCCACTTCACACCCTGCGCGCCGATATCGACTACGGCACCAGCGAAGCATCGACCACGTACGGCATCATCGGCGTCAAGGTCTGGGTCTACAAGGGCGACCGTTCGGTCACCGGCGAAGCACCAGTCATCGACACCCCGCCGGACGACAAGAAGCCACGCGGCCCACGTCGTGACGATGGCAAGCCATCGCGCGGCCCACGCCCAGCAGGCGGCGCACGTCCAGCCGCAGCGCCAGTTGTCCGCGCTCGTCCAGCTGTCAAGCTGGCGACCCCGGCTGCCGCTGCACCTGCTGCTGCCCCAGCTGAGAAAGCAGGAGAATAAGCATGCTGCAACCATCGCGCAGGAAGTATCGTAAAGAGCAGAAAGGCCGTAACACCGGCATTTCGCACACCCGCGGCACCGCGGTCTCGTTCGGTGAATTCGGTCTGAAGGCAGTTGCCCGCGGCCGTATCACTGCACGTCAGATCGAAGCGGCACGTCGTGCCATGACCCGTCACATCAAACGTGGCGGTCGTATCTGGATCCGTATCTTCCCGGACAAGCCGATTTCGAACAAGCCAGCTGAAGTTCGTATGGGTAACGGTAAAGGTAACCCGGAATACTACGTCGCTGAAATCCAGCCAGGCAAAGTCCTGTATGAGATGGACGGCGTTGATGAAACCCTGGCGCGCGAAGCATTCCGCCTGGCCGCTGCCAAACTGCCACTGGCAACCACGTTCGTGGTTCGCCAGGTCGGTCAATAACAGGAGTTGTATATGAAAGCATCGGAACTCCGCGGCAAGGACCAGGACGCGCTGCAGAAGGAGCTGAACGAGCTGCTCAAGGCCCAATTCGGTCTGCGCATGCAAGTCGCCACCCAGCAGCTCGGGAATACCTCGCAGCTCAAGAAAGTACGTCGCGATATCGCGCGTGTGAAGACTGTGATGAACACGAAGGAAGCCAAATGAACGACACCACTAAAACGGCGCTGAAGCGTACGCTGGTCGGTAAAGTCGTGTCCGACAAAATGGACAAGACGGTAACCGTACTGATCGAACGTCACGTCAAGCATCCGCTGTACGGCAAGATCATCGTGCGCTCGAACAAGTATCATGCGCACGACGAAGCGAACGAAGCGAAAATTGGCGACACCGTCGAGATCGCAGAAGGTCGCCCGATCTCGAAGACGAAAGCCTGGACGGTCACCCAGGTGCTGTTGGTAGCACCAGTCCTCTAAGCTTTAAAAAATTGTCTTGCGTGGCCCGCTGGTATCTGAGATACTAGCGGGCTTCGTTCATGTGTTGCCGCAGTTTGTCCCCCTCGGCAAGTGCGGCCTGTAACGAAGAGCGTTATTGGAAAGTCCAATCACCCAATCGTGGTGCTCCAGCAGGGGCGTTACGGCGGGACCAAGACTGACCGCAGGCCCACAAATTGTGGGGTTTCTTCGGCTTAAGTTGGGAAAGAAAATACTATGATTCAAACCGAAAGCCGGCTCGAAGTAGCCGACAACACGGGTGCAAAGGAAGTTCTGTGCATCAAGGTGTTGGGCGGCTCAAAGCGCCGTTACGCGAGCATTGGCGACATCATCAAGGTCACCGTTAAAGTCGCAGCCCCACGTGGCCGCGTCAAAAAAGGTGAAATTTACAATGCCGTGGTTGTGCGCACCGCAAAAGGTGTGCGTCGCCCGGATGGTTCCCTGGTCAAGTTCGACGGCAATGCCGCTGTCCTGCTGAACGCCAAGCTGGAGCCAATCGGTACCCGTATCTTCGGACCAGTGACGCGCGAGCTGCGCACTGAAAAGTTCATGAAGATCGTGTCGCTGGCACCTGAAGTTCTGTAAGGATACGACATGGATAAGATTCGTAAAAACGACGAAGTCATCGTTCTGGCCGGGAAAGACAAGGGCAAGCGCGGTGTCGTTCAACAGCGTGTAGACGCTGAACACGTCATCGTCGAAGGCATCAACGTCGCTAAAAAAGCGACCAAGCCTAACCCGATGACCGGTGTTACTGGTGGTATCGTCGACAAGACAATGCCGATTCACGTGTCGAATGTCGCGCTGTTCAACGCAGCGACCGGCAAGGCAGATCGCGTTGGCTTTAAAGACCAGGACGGCAAAAAAGTCCGCGTCTTCAAGTCGAGCGGCGAAGTAGTGAAGGGGTAAGAATAAATGGCCCGTCTCCAAGCAATTTACAAAGAAAAAGTCGTCGCCGAGCTGACCGAGAAATTCGGTTACAAGTCGGTGATGGAAGTGCCACGTCTGACCAAGATCACCCTGAACATGGGTCTGTCGGAAGCAGTCGCTGACAAGAAGATCATCGAGCACGCCACTGGCGACCTGACGAAGATCGCCGGCCAGAAGCCAGTGATCACCAAGGCACGCAAGGCAATCGCTGGTTTCAAGATCCGCGAAGGCTACCCGATCGGCACGATGGTGACCCTGCGCGGCGCCCGTATGTACGAATTCCTGGACCGTTTCATCACCGTGGCTCTGCCGCGCGTGCGTGACTTCCGCGGTGTCAATGGTAAATCGTTCGATGGTCGCGGCAACTACAACATCGGTGTCAAGGAACAGATCATCTTCCCAGAGATCGACTACGACAAGATCGATGCACTGCGTGGCATGAACATCTCGATCACCACGACTGCTAAGACCGACGAAGAAGCCAAAGCGCTGCTCGCCGCCTTCAAATTCCCGTTCAGGAACTAAGAGCAATGGCAAAACTTTCACTGATTAACCGCGAAAAGAAGCGTGCAGACCTGGTGGAGAAATTCGCCCCGAAGCGTGCCGCTCTTAAAGCGATCATCGACGACCAGTCGAAGACGGAAGAAGAACGCTACGAAGCGCGTCTGAAGCTGCAGGCTCTGCCGCGCAACTCGGCGCCGACCCGTCAGCGTAACCGCTGCGCCATCACTGGCCGTCCACGTGGCACATTCCGTAAATTCGGTCTGGCACGTACCAAAGTCCGCGAATTCGCCATGAAGGGCGAAATTCCTGGTATGACCAAAGCAAGCTGGTAATAGGAGAATATGCAATGAGTATGAGCGATCCTATCGCCGATATGCTGACCCGCATTCGCAACGCACAAGTTGTTCAGAAAACCACGGTCGCAATGCCGTCGTCAAAAGTCAAGGTTGCCATTGCCAACGTCCTGAAGGACGAGGGTTACATTGAGGATTTCGCTGTCACCTCCGAAGGTGGTAAAGCGGAACTGAAAATCGGTTTGAAGTATTACACTGGCCGTCCGGTCATCGAGCGCCTTGAGCGCGTGTCCCGTCCAGGCCTGCGTATCTACAAAGGTAAAGACGAGATCCCAACCGTCATGAACGGCCTGGGCGTGGCAATCGTGTCGACTCCGCAAGGCGTCATGACTGATCGCAAAGCGCGCGCTACCGGTGTCGGTGGCGAAGTGATTTGCTACGTGGCTTAAGGAGTAGACGATGTCTCGAGTAGCTAAGATGCCTATCGCCGTCCCTGCCGGTGCCGAAGTCGCGATCAACGCGTCGTCGATCACCGTCAAGGGCCCGCTGGGCTCCCTGACCCAGGCCCTGAACGGCCTGGTCAAAGTGGAAAACAACAATGGCACGCTGACCTTCGACGTAGTCGATGATTCGCGTGAATCGAACGCCATGTCCGGCACCCTGCGTGCTCTGGTCAACAACATGGTAACCGGCGTGACCAAGGGCTTCGAGAAGAAGCTGAACCTGGTCGGCGTGGGCTACAAGGCAGCAGTGCAGGGCAACGCCCTGAACCTGTCCCTGGGCTTCTCGCACCCGGTGCTGCACGCAATGCCAGAAGGCGTTACTGCAGCAACTCCGACCCCGACCGAAATCCTGATCAAGGGTATCGATCGTCAAAAGGTCGGCCAGGTTGCCGCTGAAGTTCGCGCTTACCGCTCGCCTGAGCCTTACAAAGGCAAGGGTGTCCGTTATTCGGACGAAGTGGTGAAGCTTAAAGAAACCAAGAAGAAATAATCGGAGCTGACATGGACAAGAAAGAATCACGTCTGCGTCGTGGACGTCAGACCCGCATCAAGATCTCGCAGCTGGGCGTGAACCGTTTGTCGGTTCACCGCACCAACCTGCATATCTATGCGAACCTGATCAGCCCGGACGCAAAAGTACTGGTGTCGGCTTCGACTCTGGAAGCTGAAGTGCGCGCCGAGCTGGCAGGTCAGACTGGCGCCGGCGGCAATGCTGCAGCAGCCGCTCTGGTCGGCAAGCGCGTCGCAGAAAAAGCACTGAAAGCAGGAATCACCGAAGTCGCGTTCGATCGCTCCGGTTTCCGTTACCACGGTCGGGTGAAGGCGCTGGCGGAAGCCGCGCGTGAAGCCGGTCTGAAGTTCTAAGGAAGAATCGTCATGGCAAAAATGCAAGCGAAAATGGCAAGCGACAAGCCGGATGATGGCATGCGCGAGAAAATGATCGCGATCAACCGCGTGACCAAAGTGGTCAAGGGTGGTCGTATCATGGGTTTTGCAGCGCTGACCGTTGTCGGTGACGGCGATGGCCGCATCGGCATGGGCAAAGGCAAGTCGAAGGAAGTTCCAGTCGGCGTGCAAAAAGCGATGGAAGAAGCCCGCCGCAACCTGATCAAGGTGCCACTCAAGAACGGTACGCTGCACCACACCGTGTCGGGTCGTCACGGCGCCTCGCGCGTCATGATGATGCCAGCTAAGCCTGGTACCGGCGTGATCGCTGGTGGCGCAATGCGCGCTATCTTCGAAGTGATGGGCGTGACGGACGTGGTCGCTAAATCGACCGGCTCGTCGAATCCGTACAACCTGGTGCGCGCAACTCTCGACGGTCTGTCGAAAATGAGCACTGCTTCCGACATCGCCGCCAAGCGTGGCAAGTCGGTCGAAGACATCCTGGGTTAAGGGGAAATCACATGGCTAACACCGTTAAAGTTCAGCTCGTCAAGGGCCTGATCGGTACCCGTCAGGATCACCGTGCCACCGTGCGCGGTCTGGGTCTGCGTCGCGTCAACTCGGTCTCCGAGTTGCAAGACACCCCGTCCGTGCGTGGCATGATCAACAAAGTATCGTACCTCGTGAAAGTGGTTTCGTAAGCCCTCGGGCTTGCGAACGGAGAAATCAATGGAACTCAATACCATTCAACCAGCTGACGGCGCCAAGCACTACAAGCGTCGCGTCGGCCGCGGTATCGGCTCCGGCATCGGCAAAACTGCCGGCCGTGGTCACAAGGGTCAAAAGTCGCGTTCGGGCGGCTTCCACAAAGTCGGCTTCGAAGGCGGTCAAATGCCTCTGCAGCGTCGTCTGCCAAAGCGTGGTTTCAAATCGCTGAACGCAACGTTCAAGGCTGAAGTGCGTCTGTCCGATCTGAACAACCTGGCCGTCGGCGAAGTCGACATCCTGGTGCTCAAAGCGGCTGGCGTCCTGTCGGTTCTGGCACGTGACGTGCGCGTCATCCTGTCCGGCGAGATCACCAAAGCGGTGAACCTCAAAGGCCTGAAAGTGAGCGCCGGCGCTAAAGCGGCAATCGAAGCAGCTGGCGGCTCGGTCGCGTAAAGCGATCGCTGCCTGATCGGAGCAAAAATTGGCGACTAATTCACAACTTGGTAAAAGCGCCGCTTCCGGATTCCCATGGGCCCGGCTGTGGTTTTTGCTTGGCGCGTTGGTCGTGTACCGCATCGGTGCTCATATTCCGGTCCCCGGGATTGACCCGGTGCAGCTCGCTGCGCTGTTCAAGCAGAACGAAGGCGGCATCCTGGGCATGTTCAACATGTTCTCGGGTGGCGCCTTGTCCCGCTTTACCGTGTTCGCGCTCGGCATCATGCCTTATATTTCGGCTTCGATCATCATGCAGCTTGCATCGATCGTTTCGCCGCAACTCGAGGCGTTGAAGAAAGAGGGCGAGTCCGGCCGCCGCAAGATTACCCAGTACACCCGTTACTTCACGGTTGCGCTGGCACTCTTCCAGGCGTTCGGTATCGCAGTCGCGCTCGAAGCGCAGCCTGGCCTGGTCATTGACCCTGGTCTCGGCTTCCGTTTCGTCACCATCGTGACCCTCCTGACCGGCACCATGTTTCTGATGTGGCTGGGCGAGCAGATCACCGAGCGTGGTCTTGGCAATGGCATATCGATCATCATCTTTGCCGGTATCGCAGCAGGTTTGCCGTCGGCGCTGGGTGGCTTGTTCACCTTGGTGTCAAACGGTTCGATCGGCAGCTTCTCGGCCATCCTGATCGTTCTGCTGATCGCTGCGGTGACGTATGCGGTGGTGTTCGTGGAACGCGGACAGCGCAAGATTCTGGTTAATTACGCGAAACGCCAGGTCGGCAACAAGATCTACGGTGGCCAAACCAGCCACCTGCCCTTGAAGCTGAACATGGCAGGCGTGATCCCGCCGATCTTCGCGTCGTCGATCATTCTGTTCCCGGCGACGATTGTCGACTGGTTCACCCGTGGCAAGGATTCCAGCGGCCCGGTGATCGGGTTCCTGAAGGATCTGGCGGCGTCGATGGCGCCGGGCGAACCAATCCACGCGTTGCTGTATGCGGTGGCGATCGTGTTCTTCTGCTTCTTCTATACCGCGCTGGTATTTAACAGCAAGGAAACGGCGGACAACTTGAAGAAAAGTGGCGCGTTTGTACCGGGCATCCGTCCGGGTGATCAGACCGCTCGCTATATCGACAAGATCCTGATGCGCCTGACCCTTGCTGGTGCTGTCTACATCACCCTGGTGTGCCTGGTGCCGGAGTTCATGACCGCCCAGTGGAAGGTTCCCTTCTACTTCGGTGGCACGTCGCTCCTGATCATCGTTGTGGTGACGATGGACTTCATGGCACAAGTACAGAATTACGTCATGTCGCAGCAATATGATTCACTGCTGCGCAAGGCGAACTTCAAGGGTGGCGTCCCGACGCGATAAGTAGTCGGGTGCATGGCGCGAATGGCAGAAGACGATGTCATCCGAATGCAAGGGGAGGGTCGAAAGACTCTCCCAAACGCGACGTTCCGCGTGAAGCTGGAAAACGAAATGTGAGCCTGGGGTCGATCTCGGGTAGAATGCGTGTTCGCTTCTGCCCGCGTGACCCGGTAATGGTGAAGTTGACCCCGTTATCGTGGTCCCGGGCCCGCATCGTATTCGGCACCAAGTAAAAACACATCATCAAGTAAACGAACCGAAGAGAGTGCAAAATGAAAGTTAACGCTTCAGTCAAGCGGATCTGCCGCAACTGCAAGATCATCAAGCGCAAGGGCGTGGTCCGTGTGATCTGCGTCGAGCCGCGTCACAAGCAGCGTCAAGGTTAATTTCGAGGAATAACGAATGGCACGTATTGCAGGGGTTAACATCCCAAATCATCAGCACACTGTTATCGGCCTGACGGCGATCTACGGTGTTGGCCGTCCGCGTTCGCAGAAAATCTGCGACGCAACCGGTATCGCGACCACCAAAAAAGTCAAGGACCTGGACGATAACGAACTCGAGAAGCTGCGTGACGAAGTCGCGAAGTTTGTCGTGGAAGGCGATCTGCGCCGCGAACTGTCCATGAACATCAAGCGACTGATGGACTTGGGCTGCTACCGCGGCATGCGTCACCGTAAGGGCCTGCCGGTCCGCGGTCAGCGTACCCGCACCAACGCGCGTACCCGTAAGGGCCCGCGTAAGGCAGCTCAATCGCTCAAGAAATAATCTAGGAACCGACTATGGCCAAGCAACAAAGCAGCGCGGCAGCAGCGCGCGTCCGCAAGAAAGTCAAGAAGAACGTTGCCGAGGGTATCGCCCACGTGCACGCGTCCTTCAACAACACGATCATCACGATCACCGATCGTCAGGGCAATGCTCTGTCGTGGGCAACTTCCGGCGGCGCCGGCTTCAAGGGTTCGCGCAAATCGACCCCGTTCGCAGCGCAGGTTGCTGCCGAAGCTGCTGGCAAGGTCGCTCAGGAATCGGGCGTGAAGAATCTGGAAGTGCGTATCAAGGGCCCAGGCCCAGGCCGTGAATCGGCTGTGCGCGCACTGAACAACCTCGGTATCAAGATCACCGAGATCCAGGACGTCACCCCAGTTCCACACAACGGTTGCCGTCCACCAAAGCGTCGCCGTATCTAAGTTGCAGGGGAGGGCGGCTTGCCGCCAGCCCATGTACTTGGTAATCGATGCTCGGGGCGCATAGCCCCGTTGTGTTTTCAAGAAAAGCCGGTGCAGTTGCCCGTAAATGGGATATACTGCCCGGCTCTTGTCGCCTGCTGCTCTAGCGGTGGGTGATGCAAGCCACGTCCGGCCTGACTTTCCAGAGCTGGACTAGCGCCTGGGTGCTTCTGCACTCTGGGGCGTGATCAATTATTAAAGGAATCTAACGTGGCACGTTATATCGGACCAAAAGCAAAACTGTCGCGCCGTGAAGGCACTGACCTGTTCCTCAAGAGCGCACGTCGCTCGCTCGACTCGAAGTGCAAACTGGACATCAAGCCAGGCCAGCACGGTGTCAAGTCGGGTGCCCGCACCTCGGACTACGGCAACCAACTGCGCGAAAAGCAAAAAGTCAAGCGCATGTACGGCATTCTGGAACGCCAGTTCCGCCGCTACTTCGCAGAAGCATCGCGTCGCAAGGGTAACACCGGCGAAACGCTGCTGAAGCTGTTGGAAGCGCGTCTGGACAACGTGACGTACCGCATGGGTTTCGGTTCGACCCGCGCTGAAGCACGTCAGCTGGTCAGCCACAAAGCCTTCACCGTCAACGGCCAGGTCGTGAACATCGCTTCGTACCAGGTCAAGACCGGCGACGTCGTCGCTGTGCGCGAAAAAGCCAAGAAGCAAGTACGTATCGCTGAAGCCCTGTCGCTGGCTGAGCAAATCGGTTTCCCAAGCTGGGTGTCGGTCGATGCCAAGAAGCTGGAAGGCACCTTCCGTTCGTTCCCAGAGCGTAACGAAATCGCTGCTGACGTCAACGAAGCGCTGATCGTCGAACTGTACTCGCGTTAATCGACCGCGTCAGAGCCGACTTTGTCGGCTCCCAGCGGTCGTCCCCGCGCAGGCGGGGATCCAAGTTTTGCATTCGAAGTCGCAAACTTGGGTTCCCGCCTACGCGGGAAGTCGGGCCTGCCTGTGGCAGGATCGACGAAGGCGTGGTTGTGCAAGCGCAGCGATCCCGGATCGGCACTTGCAAAGAACAGCGAATTCTCTGGAATCAAAGTTTCCTCTTCACCGTCGTAACCCAATTCGTTTTACCGCCTGCTCCGGCAGGCGTTTTCCATCAAGCCATCAGCCTTATCGGTGTAACGAGCCGAGGGTATTGAAAAGGACTACGTTCATGCAAAATAGTTTGTTGAAGCCACGTATCATCGACGTCGAAGCACTGGGCGCCGGCCACGCGAAAGTCGTGATGGAGCCGTTCGAGCGTGGCTATGGCCACACCCTCGGCAACGCACTGCGTCGCGTGCTGCTGTCGTCGATGGTTGGCTACGCGCCGACCGAAGTGACGATCGCTGGTGTCGTGCATGAATACTCGTCGCTCGATGGCGTTCAGGAAGACGTCGTCGACCTGCTGCTGAACCTGAAGGGCGTGGTCTTCAAAGTCCACAACCGTGACTCGGTCAACCTGACCCTGAAAAAGGAAGGCGAAGGCCCAGTCCTGGCATCGGACATCGACCTGCCGCACGACGTCGAGCTGGTCAACCCGGATCACGTGATCGCTCACCTGACCGCCGGTGGCAAGCTGGACATGCAGATCAAGGTCGAAAAAGGCCGTGGCTATGTGCCAGGTAACGTCCGTCGTCTGTCGGAAGACACCAACAAGACCATCGGCCGCATCATCCTGGACGCTTCGTTCTCGCCAGTGCGCCGCGTGTCGTACGCTGTTGAATCGGCACGTGTCGAACAGCGTACCGACCTGGACAAGCTGATCATCAACATCGAAACGAACGGCGTCATCACGCCAGAAGAAGCGATCCGCCAGTCGGCCCGCGTCCTGGTCGATCAGCTGAACGTGTTCGCTGCTCTGGAAGGCACCGAAGCCGCTGCGGAAGCGCCATCGCGCGCACCGCTGGTCGATCCGATCCTGCTGCGTCCAGTCGACGACCTGGAACTGACCGTCCGTTCGGCCAACTGCCTGAAAGCAGAAAACATCTACTACATCGGCGACCTGATCCAGCGTTCGGAAAACGAACTGCTCAAGACGCCAAATCTGGGCCGCAAGTCGCTCAACGAAATCAAGGAAGTCCTTGCTTCGCGTGGCTTGACCCTGGGCATGAAGCTCGAGAACTGGCCACCTGCCGGTCTGGAGAAGTAAGAATATTCACCCGAAAGTACACACCTACTTTCGTGTGGAACAGCCAAAAAGGACTGGCAGAGCCAGATCCTTTTTGGATGAAAAAGCGTAGTAAAACAACCCTAACTGAACCGGTCCGCGGACGTGCCTTGAAAACAAGGCACGAACGATCGAAGAACTGGCATTGAAAACACCCGAAAGGAATTACCATGCGTCACCGTCACGGCCTTCGTAAGCTGAATCGTACCTCGTCCCACCGTCTGGCAATGCTGCGCAACATGACTGTTTCGCTGCTGCGTCATGAAGCCATCAAGACCACCGTCCCAAAAGCCAAGGAACTGCGTCGCGTCATCGAACCGATCCTGACCCTGGGCAAGACCGACACCCTGGCAAACAAGCGCCTGGCCTTCGCTCGCCTGCGCGACCGCGAAATGGTCCTGAAGCTGTTCGCTGAGCTGGGTCCACGCTACGCAAACCGCAACGGCGGCTACCTGCGTATCCTGAAGATGGGTTTCCGCGTTGGCGACAATGCACCAATGGCTTACGTTGAACTGCTGGATCGTCCAGAAGTGACTTCGGAAGAAGAAGCACCGACCGCCGAGTAATCGACTGTCGTTGAAAAGACCAGGCTTCGGCCTGGTTTTTTTTCGCCTGTCGATCGCCTCCGCTCTGCGCGGCTCGGACAGCCGGTGTACCATGCCCGTGCCTTATTACAACTGACTCGACCTCCATGCCCCGATTTTCTGCACGGCACTGGCTTGCTGCCTGCCTGACGCTGTTCGCCTTCTTCACGCTGTTCGCCGCCGCGCCTGGCCGCGCTGCCGAGGAGTTTCTCGATCCCGCCATCGCCTTCAAGTTCGAAGCACGCATGGCCGATCCGCAGACGGCCGAAGTCACGTACACGATCGCGCCGAAGTACTACATGTACCGCGAGCGCTTCGCCTTCAAGTCGAGCAACCCGGCGGTCAAGCTGGGCACGCCAGCCATCCCGCCGGGCACCGTGAAGTATGACCAGACGTTCGAGAAGGACGTGGAAACCTACAAGGGAACATTGACCATCCGCATTCCGGTCGATGGCGACGGCGCGTTCACCTTGACTGCCACGGGCCAGGGATGCGCCGACGCCGGCCTGTGCTACCCGCCGCAGGATCACACCGCCAGCCTGAGCGCAGGGCAGGGCGGCGCCGCCGCACCGGCGCTGCCAATCGGCGCGGCAGCGCCGCAGGGCGGCATGTCGACACCGCTGTCGTCAACGCCAATGGCCGAGAGCGCGCCGACCGCGCCGACCGCGCCGGCAGCCACCGCCACCCCGCCAGCTGCAGCACCGCCAGCACAATCCGACCTCTCCAACATCGCCGGCATCCTCGGCGGCGGCAACCTGCTGGCCATCATCCCGGCATTCATCCTGCTGGGCCTGGGCCTCGCATTCACGCCATGCGTGCTGCCGATGGTGCCGATTCTGTCGTCGATCATCGTGGGCGAAGGCAAGAACGTCAGCCGTGCGCGCGGCTTTTTGCTGTCGGTGACGTATTCGCTGGGCATGGCAATCGTCTACACCTTGCTGGGCGTGGCAGCGGGCCTGGCTGGCGAAGGCCTGGCCGCAGCATTGCAGAATCCGTGGGTTCTTGGCACCTTCGCGCTGTTGATCGTGGCAATGTCGCTATCGATGTTTGGTTTCTATCAGTTACAACTGCCATCGGCATTGCAGACCAGTCTGAGCAATGTCTCCAA
Organism: Oxalobacteraceae sp. CFBP 13730; assembly: GCA_014841835.1. GTDB lineage: Bacteria > Pseudomonadota > Gammaproteobacteria > Burkholderiales > Burkholderiaceae_D > Telluria. Next base: position 714,780 of record JACYUQ010000004.1, read on the forward strand.
CCGCCAGCAGTCCGGCAAGCTGGCCGGCGTGTTCGCGATGGGCGCCATTTCCGCGCTGATCGTCGGTCCGTGCGTGGCGGCGCCGCTGGCCGGCGCGCTGGTCTACATCAGCCAGACGCGCGACGTGTTCCTGGGCGGCGCGGCGCTGTTCTCGATGGCGGTGGGCATGAGTATTCCGCTGCTGCTGGTGGGCGTGTCGGCCGGCTCGCTGCTGCCGCGCGTGGGTGCCTGGATGGAGTCGGTTAAGCGCCTGTTCGGCGTGCTGATGCTGGCGATGGCGATCTGGCTCGTTTCGCCCGTCATCCCGCCGGTCGCGCAGATGCTGCTGTGGGCCGCGCTGCTGCTGGGTTACGGTTTTTATCTGCTACGCCACACGCGCCACTGGGCCGCGATGGCCTTTGGCGCTGCGTTCGCGTTGATGGGCGGCATGCAACTGGTGGGTGTGGCCAGTGGCGGACGCGATGCATTCGCACCCCTGGCGCACCTGAGCGGCACGCCGCAACACCACGGGCTGGTGTTCACCCGCATCAAGACGGTGGACCAGCTCGACGCCGCCCTGGCCGCCAATGCTGGCAAGACCGTCATGCTCGACTTCTATGCGGACTGGTGCGTGTCGTGCAAGGAGATGGAAAAGTTCACGTTCGTCGATACGAAGGTGCAGGCCAAGCTGGCCAATACCGCGCTGCTGCAGGTCGACGTGACCGCGAACGATGCGGCCGACAAGGCGATGCTCAAGCGCTTCGGCCTGTTCGGGCCACCGGGCATCATCCTGTTTGATGCGCAGGGCAAGGAGATCGCCGATAGCCGGGTGATCGGCTATCAGAATGCGGAAAAGTTTTCGACGTCGCTGGAACGTCTGGGACAATGAACGCCGGCGGCGTGGCCGCCAGCGTCAGATCAAGCAAGCGCTCACGCGTTGGCGCGATGGTGTTGCTGATGACGCCCGCCCTTGCGGTGCTGGGCCTGCGCATCGAACGTCTTGCGCTGCTCTGGCGTGAGCACCGCGTAGAAGCTGTTCAGGGCCGTGAGGCGCGACTCCATCTGCGCGGTGCGCGCTTTCTGCATCGCGATCTGCTTTTCCATGCGCTGCGGCGCGCTCAGGCTGGCCCAGGCGGCGCGGTCGCCACGCCCGGCGCGCTCACCGTGTTTCACGGGTGCGCGGCTGGCCACGAACGCATCCCAGGCCGGCTTTTGCTGCGCCGTCAGATTCAGCGACGCCTGCAGCTTGGCCTGATGCTCGGCGCGCTTCTGCGCCATCTTGGCGTGACGCTCGCCTGCCTTGGCTTGCCATTCGGCCTTCTTGGCCAGGCGTTGTTCAGCCGTCAGCGTGGATGCCTGGCGGCTCTCGGCCGGGGCGGCGCTCTGGGCCTGGGCACCGACGGTGGCACCGAACAGGCCGGCAGCGGTGAAAGCGATCACGAGGTGTTTGCGAAGGGTGTTCATGGTAGGTCCTTTGTGTGAGAGTCTGGTGAAGTGCATCCGAAACGCTCGCTGCACAGGACCTATCCTGGGTCAAAACTGTAACCATGGGATTTCCCCTGCCGGGCACTTTGTATCCATATGTTTCGCGCCTGTCGGCATATACACAGCGATACAAATACTTGCTCCGGTCTTGTCATAAATTCGGATAATTGCGGTTATGGATAATCCCTCTACGATTCTGATCGTCGACGACGACCGCGACATCCGCACGCTGCTGGCCGACTACCTCGAGTCCAACAGCTACCGGACGCTCGGCGCCGCCGACGGCACCGCGATGTGGAAGACGCTCGACGAAACGCGTCCCGACCTCATCGTGCTCGACCTGAACATGCCCGGCGACGACGGCCTGACGCTGTGCCGCAAGCTGCGCGCCACCTCGAGCCTGCCCGTCATCATGCTCACCGCCCGTAACGAACCGCTCGACCGCATCCTGGGCCTGGAAATGGGCGCCGACGACTACCTGCCGAAACCGTTCGAGCCGCGCGAGCTGCTGGCGCGCATCCGCAGCGTGCTGCGCCGCTCGCACGCGATGCCGTCGAACACGCCATCAGAGAACGTGCAGCAGATGCGCTTCTCGGGCTGGACGCTCGACCTGACCGCGCGCCACCTGCTCAACCCGGACGGCATCGTCATCATGCTCTCGGGCGCCGAATTCCGCCTGCTGCGCGTGTTCCTCGAACACCCGAACCGCGTGCTCAATCGCGACCAGCTGCTCAACCTCACGCAGGGCCGCGACGCCGATCCGTTCGACCGCTCGATCGACATCCAGATCAGCCGCCTGCGCCAGAAGCTCGGCGAAGATGCGCGCATGCCGCAGATTATCAAGACGGTGCGCAACGGCGGCTACGTGCTGGCGGGACAGGTCACCGTGGAGCCTGCGGCGTGAAAGCCTTCTTCGGGTCGATGACCGGGCGCGTGTTCCTCACGCTGCTGCTGGGCATTCTGACCTCGGCCGCGCTGACGCAACTGGCGGCCGATTACCAGCGCCTGCGCGACTTCGAAAACCAGCGCGATGCGCATGTGCTCGAACGCGCCGAACAGCTGATCATGGCCACCGAGATCGTCCCGGCGTCGGCCCGCTCGATCTACCTCGATGTCGCCAATCGCCCGGGCCTGCAGCTCCAGGTGGGCGACATGCCGCCGGAAGCGGTCCCGCTGACGCCGTTTGCCGCGTCGCTGGCCAAGCGCCTGGGCAAGGGCTATCTGGTTGCCTCACGCGCCACGCGCCCGACTGCCTGCGGCGTCGTGCAAACGCAGCCAGTGATGTACGGCTTGCTGAGCATGAAGTGGGAAGGGGCCTGCGAGTCGATCGACGTGCGGCTGCGCGATGGCGCCGAACTGCAACTGTCGGTGCTGCCACCGCGGCTGGTCGGTGAGGATGTCGACACGAGCATCATCCTCGGGATGTTCCTGGTCAGCATCGCGGTGCTGGCCTACTTCGTGGCGCGCATGACCGCGCGCCCGTTCAAGCAGCTTGCGCAAGCCGCGCAGGACCTGGGCCAGGACATCAACCGCGCACCGCTCGACCTGGTCGGCGCGATCGAGATCCGCCAGGCCAGCGCCGCCTTCAATGCGATGCAGGCGCGCATCCGCCAGTACATCTTCCAGCGCACGCAGATGCTCGCCGCGATCACGCACGACCTGCAAACGCCGCTCACGCGCATGCGCCTGCGGCTCGAAAAAGTGAGCGACACCGACCTGCAGGACCGCCTGATCGGCGACCTGTCGGCGATGCAGGAGATGGTGCGCGAAGGCCTGGTGCTGGCGCGCAGCATGGACACGACCGAGACGATGCAGATGCTCGATCTCGACTCGCTGCTCGAGGCCGTGTGCGCCGATGCGACCGATGCGGGCCAGGCCGTGACGCTCGCCGGCAAGGCCTCGATCGCGGTGCTGGGCCGGCCGATTGACATGCGCCGCTGCCTGGTCAACCTGATCGACAACGCGGTCAAGTATGGGCGCGATGCGCGCGTCTGCGTCGACCGCACCAATGGCACCGCGCGCATCCGCATCCGCGACAGCGGGCCGGGCATTCCGCGCAGCGAGCTGGTGCGCGTGTTCGATCCGTTCTACCGCGTGGAGACATCGCGCTCGCGCGAATCGGGCGGCACCGGTCTGGGTCTGACGATCGCACGCAATATCACGGAGCAGCACGGCGGCAGCATCAGCCTGGCTAACCATCCGGAAGGCGGACTGGAAGTCACGCTGATGCTGCCCACGTATTACCCGAACAGATAGCAAAAAAAACCAACAAGCAAAATAAAGCCGTAACGACAGTGTGGGACAATGCGCGCGCGCAATGGCTACATCAACAAGCAGGATCACCAAGCAACATCACCAGGCAGCATCACTGAGAGAGCCGTCGGCACTGGCGGCAAGGGACAAGCATGAACAAGAAGAATGTCGGCGTCATCGCCGTCGTGGCGGCGCTGGTCGTCGCTGGCGGCTGGTACTTCAATCAGGGTCATGAGGCCAAGGCACAGGCGCCAGGCGCCAAAGGGCATGGCGGCGGCCAGCCACCGGTGACCGTCAATGTGGTCAAGCCCGAGCGGCGCGATGTCGGCGTCGAGCTGTTTGCCAACGGCACCGTCACGCCGGTGCGCACCGTGAACCTGCATCCGCAGACTGTCACCACCATCCGCAAGGTCCATATCCGCGAAGGCCAGTTCGTCAAGGAAGGCGAACTGATGTTCTCGCTCGACGACCGCGCCGACCAGGCCAATGTCGCGCGCGCCGAAGCGCAGGTGGCGCGCGACCGCGCCACGCTGGCCGACCTGGACCGCCAGTACAAGCGCAGCCAGGAGCTGGTATCGCAGAACTTCCTGGCCCAGAGCGCGCTCGATTCCCTGCTGAGCCAGGTGGAAGCCCAGCGCGCGCTGGTGCAATCGAACCAGGCCGCGATGCGCGCCACCCAGGTCAGCGCCAGCTACACGTCGATCCGCGCGCCGATGTCGGGGCGCGTAGGCGCCATCGACGTCCATCCGGGCGCGCTGGTGCAGATGACGACGTCGCTGACCACCGTTACCCAGCTGGACCCGATCAATGTCTCGTTCACGCTGCCGGAATCGACGCTCGGCGCGCTGCTCGGCGCCCAGAAGGCCGGCAATGTCGACGTGCACGTGACGAGCGGCGCCGATGCCAAACCGGTCGCCGGGCGCCTCAGCTTCATCGACAACGCTGTCGATGCGCAGGCCGGCACCATCCGCGTCAAGGGTGAATTCTCCAACAACAACACCAGCCTGTGGCCGGGCCAGTACGTGACCGCGCGCGTGGTCGTGCAAACGCTCAAGGACGCCCTCGTGATCCCGCAGACGGCGATCATCACGTCGACCAACGGCACCTTCGTCTATGTGCTGGCCGAAGGCAACTCGGCGCGCCAGGTGCCGGTCAAGCGCGTGTATGCGTTTGGCGACCACGCCGCCGTCACGGGCCTGAGCGGCGCCGAGCAGGTGATCACCGAAGGCAAGCAGAACCTGCGGCCGGGTGGCAAGGTGCGCCTGGCGCAGGCGGCCAAGCCTGCCGCCGAGAAGCCGGCTTCCACTGCGCAACCCAAGCAGGGTGAGCAGGCATGAACCTGTCCGAACTGTGTATCCGCCGTCCCGTGATGGTGGTGCTGCTGTCGATCAGCCTGGTGCTGGTGGGCATCCTGTCGTACATGAAGATCCCGGTCGCCGCGTTGCCGAGCTATAACACGCCGGTCATCAACGTTTCGGCCAATCTGCCCGGCGCAAGTCCTGAGACGATGGCCTCGTCGGTCGCGCTGCCGCTCGAAAAGCAATTTTCGACCATTGCCGGCATCAAGCTGATTACATCGAGCAGCACCCAGGGCGATACCAATATCACGCTGGAATTCGACACCGCCATTGATGTCGACAAGGCCGCGGTCGACGTTCAGGCGGCGCTGCTGGTGGCGCAGCGGCGCTTGCCGCTCGAGATGACGGAACTGCCGGCCTACCGCAAGGTCAATCCGGCCGACGCCCCGATCCTGTTCATGCACCTGACCTCGCCGTCGATGGACTTATCGGAGCTGAACGATTACGCAGAGAACCTGATCTCGCCGGCGATCTCGACCGTGCAGGGCGTCTCGCAAGTCTCGATCAATGGCGGCAAGCGCTTTGCCGTGCGCGTGCGTGCCAAGTCCGACCTGATGAACGCGCGCAATATCTCGATGGACGAGCTGGCAGCAGCACTGCGCGCGGCCAACTCGAACACGCCGCTGGGCATCCTCGATGGTCCGACCCAGGCGCTGACGATCCAGGGCGGCGGCCAGCTGATGAAGGCGGCTGATTTTGCCAACCTGATCGTCGCCACGCGCGAAGGCATGCCAGTGCGCCTGCGCGACATTGCCGACGTCCAGGACAGCTACCAGTCGGTCAAGGCAATGGGTAGCCTGAACGGCGAGCGCTCGATCTCGCTGATGGTGCAACGCCAGCCCAACGCCAACACGGTCGAAGTGGTCGACGCCGTGCGCGCGCTGATTCCGCGCTTTGAAGGGCAGTTGCCGGCCTCGATCAAGATCGAGCTCGTCAATGACCGTTCGCTGTCGATCCGCGAAGCGATCCACGACGTCAACCTGACGCTGCTGGGCACGGTGATGCTGGTGATTCTGGTCATCTTCCTGTTCCTGCACCGCGCGGCTGCCACGTTCATTCCGGCGGTGACGGTGCCGATCTCGCTGCTGGGTGCGCTTTCGCTGCTGTATTGGCTGGGCTATAGCCTCGACAATATTTCGCTGCTGGGCATCACGCTGGCCGTGGGCCTGGTCGTCGACGATGCGATCGTGGTACTGGAAAACATCGTGCGCCACATGGAGATGGGCAAAAAGCCGATGCATGCGTCGCTCGTCGGCGCGCGCGAAATGGGCTTTACCATCATCTCGATCTCGATTTCGCTGGTGGCCGTGTTCATCCCGATCTTCTTCATGCCGGGCGTGATCGGCCTGCTGTTCCGCGAATTTGCCGTGATTGTCGGCCTGGCCGTGATGGTCTCGGCCATCGTCTCGCTGACCCTCGTGCCGATGCTGTGCTCGCGCCTGCTCAAGGATGGCGGCCACGTCGATCCGAAAGACATGTCGTGGATCGGTCGCCGGTTCGAAGCCATGTTCACCAATGTGCGCAACGGCTACGGCCGCACGCTCGACGCCGCGCTGCGCCACCGCTTTTTGGTGCTGATGCTGGCGCTGGGCACCTTCGTGCTGACCGCCGTGCTGTACATGACGATGCCAAAGGGCTTCTTCCCGGAAGAAGACATCGGCCAGATCCGCGTGAACGTCGAAGCGTCCGAAGACACGTCGTCGGTCGCGCTGGCCGAATTGCAGGGCAAGGTGGTCGACATCGTCCGCGCCAATCCGTACGTGCAGGACACGACCTCGTTCAGCGGCGGTGGCAACACGGGCCGCATGTTCCTGGTGCTGAAACCCCGCGGCGAGCGGCCACCGATGGACCTCGTGATCGACGATCTGCGCAAGGCCACGCGCGCGGTGCCGGGCGTGCAGGTGTTCATGTCGCCCCAGCAAAACCTGCAACTGGGCGGCCGCCAGAGCAAGGCGCGCTACCAGTACACGCTGCAGAGCGTGTCGGGCGGCGAGATCGGCGGCTGGGCCGAACGGTTCCTGGAAGGCATGCGGCAGGATGCGCGCTTCCGCGACGTCAACAGCGACTCGCAGAACAAGGCCCTGCAAGCCACCGTGGACATCGACCGCGACAAGGCTGCGCTCCTGGGCCTGGAGATGGACGATATCCGCACCGTGATGTACGCGTCGTTCGGCGAGCGCCAGGTCTCGACCATCTACTCGACGGCCGCCAGCTACTACGTGATCCTGGAAGCTGCCGCCAGCGACCGTTACTATGACGAAGCGCTGTCGCGCGTGTCGGTGCGCAGCAAGTCGGGCGACCTGGTCAAGCTGTCGAGCATCGCCACGGTGCGTCGCACGGTTGGGCCGCTGCAAGTGAATCACCAGGGGCAGTTGCAGGCGATCACGCTGTCGTTCAACCTGGCGCCGGGTGTGCCGCTGGGCGACGCCACCGCTGCCATCGAACAGATGGGTACAGCGATGAAGTTGCCGGCCTCGGTGATTGCCACTTACGGCGGCGACGCAGCCGTGTTCCAGGATACGCAGTCGAGCCAGCTGATCCTGATCCTGACGGCCATCGGCGTCATCTATGTGCTGCTGGGCGTGTTGTACGAAAGCTATATTCACCCGCTGACCATCCTGGCTGGCCTGCCGTCGGCAGCGGTCGGTGCGCTGCTGACGCTGTGGATCTTCGACAAAGACCTGACGCTGATCGCGATGATCGGCATCCTGATGCTGATCGGTATCGTCAAGAAGAACGCCATCATGATGATCGACTTCGCGCTCGATGCGCAGCGCACCCTTGGCATGAGTCCGCAAGAGGCGATCCGCGAAGCGTGCATCCTGCGCTTCCGGCCGATCCTGATGACGACGCTGGCCGCGCTGATGGGCGCGCTGCCGATCGCGCTGGGTATCGGCGCCGGCGCCGAGCTGCGCCAGCCACTGGGCCTGGCGGTGTGCGGCGGCTTGATCTTCTCGCAAGTGATTACGCTGTACATCACGCCGGTGATTTACCTGTATCTGGACCGTTTCAGCGGCACGGGACCGATGACGGACGAACAGCTCGCGAAGGCCGACGATGTCCCGTTTGCACACCATGCTTAATTTCGGAAACATTTGGTAACAACCATCAACGTCAGCAGCGGTGCAGTCCGCTCGCTGGCGTGATGCGCAGGTACTCTAAAACGGTTAGACTGCGGCTCTCCGCTGTTTTTTTAGACGTCGCTTCCAGGATACCGATCTACCTTGCGTGACCATCCCCACTCCTACGATCAGGACAGCGAAGTTTGCTCCCACTGCGGACAGCCACTGGTACGCCCGGGGCCGCAATACGAGCGCGAGGGCTCCAAGCGCGGCGGCCTGATCGGCACGATTGCGCTGCACTTGTTGCTGCTGGCGATTTTTATCTTCAAGCCGCCCGAAAAAGAGCAGAAGACAGCGCGCCCGGCATCCGAGCGCGAAACTGACGTGTTCTTTGTCCAGCCGCTGCAGCAGCCGACCAAGGCGCAGCGCGAGCAAAAGCCCAAGCCGGCGCCGAAACCAACGCCCCGGCGCGAAACGCCGCGTCCGAAGCAGCCGGAGCGCGTGTTCGTCCAGCGCCTGCCCGATACGATCACGATTCCCGACGAAAAGCCGGTCGAGCGCACACAGCCACCACCGCAGCCGCCACAGCCCAAGACCGAAGTCCCGCCCGATATGGACATGGCCGCCTACGTCAAAGCCCAGCGCGAGCGCCGCGGCGCACCGACCGGCAGCGAAGTGGAAACGCCGGAAAGCGACGCGGTGCGCGGCAACCGCAACGCGCTGGCGAATATCGCCGCGATCAACGGCCGCGGCCGCGACGACAGCAACGAGTCGGGCGGCATCTTCTCGATATCGAACAAGACGTTCAACACGATGGACCTGAAGTTCCGCGGCTGGAACCCGAGCTTCAAGCGGCGCTGGCTGACGGCGGTAACGGTGGAGCAGGGCAGCGCACGCGACATCGAAACGGCTGTCATCAAGAAGATGATCGAGCTGATCCGCAAGGAAAAGACCGGCGACTTCGAGTGGGATTCGCACCGCCTGGGCCGCGTGGTCAAGCTCAGCGCGCGGCCAGCAGACGAAGCGCGCCTGACCGAGTTCTTGTACAAAGAGATGTTCCCGGAGTACCGCCCGCCACCGGGAGGCTAATGAATGTGGCAAATAAAAGCCGGGGTCAGGTCTGACATTCGGACACGACCTCGACAAATAGCCGGGGTCAGGTCTGACATTCGGACACGGCCTCGACAGTCGGGCAGTGAGAACCGGCTGACACCGCGCCATGCTAATGCTGGGAAGACATCGTCAGATATAGCTAAGGCTGAGGCCGTGTCCGAATGTCAGACCTGACCCCAGCTGTTTTCAGACGTAAAAAAACCGTGCCATGGCACGGTTTTTTGTTGGGTGTGCGGGTGTTTAACCTGCCTTCAATTTCCGGGCAATATCCATTGCGAAGTACGTCAGCACCCCATCGGCGCCGGCGCGCTTGAACGCCATCATCGATTCCATCATGACCTTGTCATGGTCCAGCCAGCCATTGAGCGCGGCTGCCTTGAGCATCGCGTACTCGCCGCTGACCTGATAGGCAAACGTCGGCACCTTGAACTCATCCTTTACGCGACGCACGATGTCCAGGTACGGCATGCCTGGTTTCACCATCACCATGTCGGCACCTTCGGCCAGATCCAGCGCCACTTCGCGCAGCGCTTCGTCGCTGTTGGCGGGGTCCATCTGGTAGGTGTTCTTGTCAGCTTTGCCGAGATTGGCCGATGAGCCGACCGCATCGCGAAACGGCCCGTAGAATGCCGACGCATACTTGGCCGAGTACGCCATGATGCGCGTGTGAATATGGCCCTGCGCCTCGAACGCGGTGCGGATCGCGCCGATGCGCCCGTCCATCATGTCCGACGGCGCGACGATGTCGACGCCGGCGTCAGCGTGGGTGAGCGCTTGCTTGACCAGCATCTCGATCGTCTTTTCATTGACGATATAGCCGTTCTCGTCCGGCAGGCCGTCCTGGCCATGGGTCGTGTACGGGTCGAGCGCGATGTCGGTGATGATGCCCAGCTCGGGGAAGTTGCGCTTGAGCTCGCGGACCACGCGCGGCACCAGCCCGTCCGGATTGGTCGCTTCGATACCGTCATAGGTTTTCACCGACTGGTCGACCAGCGGGAACAGCGCGAGCGCGGGAATCCCGAGCGCGACGCATTCTTCAGCCACTTTCAGCAGCAGGTCGAGCGAGACGCGGGCCACGCCCGGCATCGAGCCGACTTCCTGACGCACGTTCTGGCCTTCCAGAACGAACACGGGATAGATCAGGTCGGATGCGGTAATCGTGTTCTCGCGCATCATGGCGCGGGAGAACGGGTCGCGGCGCATGCGCCGCGGCCGGGCCGCCGGATAGGCGGAAGTGATGATGCTCATCGAATGGCTCCTTGCAGGATCAGGCGGAGGTTTGATCGTCGTCCGCCGACGGCGCGCCAGATTCGTCGTGCTCTTCTTCTTGCTCACCCTCGTGCTCTCCGGCAACGCCGTCCAGCCCGGCCAGCGCCAGGATCTTGGCATCGGCTTCTTCGATACCGATGCGCTTGAGCGCCGAGAACAGCTGGACCGTGAACGGGAAGCCGACGCCATCTTCATCGACGTAGCTTTCGAGCACGCCACGCGCTTCGCGCAGGGCATTGGTCGACTCGTTGCGGTTGAGCTTATCGGCCTTCGTCAGGATGCAGTGGATCGGCTTGCCGGTGGGGGCGAACCATTCGAGCATCTGGACGTCCAGGTCGGTGAACGGACGGCGCGAATCCATGATCAGGATGAGGGCCGCGAGCTGGTCGCGGCGCTGGACATAGTCGCCCAGCAGCTTTTGCCAGTGCAGCTTGGCCGTGCCCGACACTTCGGCGTAACCGTAGCCCGGCAAGTCGACCAGCAGCGCTTCGATTTCATCGAGCCGGACTGCGTCCTTGCGGTGCTGGCCCACATGGGCGCCGCCGATCGAGAAATAATTGATGTGCTGCGTGCGACCTGGCGTCTTCGACGCGAACGCAAGACCCTTCTGGTTCGTGAGGATATTGATCGCTGTGGATTTGCCGGCGTTGGAGCGCCCGGCGAAGGCGATTTCCGGCACAGTGGTGTCGGGAAGGTCGCGCAACTGATTCACGGTCGTAAAGAACCGGGCTTGCCATAATCTGGACATTGGGGAGAAGGTATAAGAGGACTACGAAATGGCGTTGGAGAAACAAAGCTATTGTACAATAAGGGGTTGATTGCTGCCTGCCGGCCCCATGGCCCCAGCAATCAAGGGCGCTGCACTGAACCTTCAATTATTGACTTTTTCAAGGTGCTAGTATGAACCGCTTGTCGTCCCCCCTGCTCAAAACACTGTTGGTCACACTAACTGTTTTCGGGGGACTCCCGGCGGCAACAGCAGCAGCGCCCGCAGCGGCACCTGCCGTCAAGGCCGATCCCGCCCGGGGCGGCGCGCTGTACGATGCGGGCGACCCGGCGCGCGGCCTGCCAGCCTGCGTGTCATGCCATGGCGCGGCGGGCAATTCGTCCATCGTTGCCAATCCCAAGCTGTCGGGCCAGTTCGCCAGCTACACGCACAAGCAACTGGTCGATTTCACGACCCCCAACCGCCAGCAGCCGATCATGACGACCTACGCCAAGATGCTCACCGACGCCGAAAAGAAGGACATCGCGGCCTGGCTGGCGGTGCAGGTGCACAAACCGGGCGCAGCAAAGAACAAGGACACCGTTGAACTGGGCCGCAAGATCTATCGCGGCGGCATCGCCGAGCGTGGCGTGGCGGCCTGTGCCAGCTGTCATGGCGCCAACGCCAGCGGCATCCCCGCACAATATCCGCGCCTTGCAGGCCAGCACCAGGATTACACGACCGCCCAGCTCGAAGCATTCAAGAGTGGCACCCGCGCCAACAGCCCGCAAATGACCACGCTCTCGCAGCGCATGTCAACGGCTGAAATGCGCGCGGTGGCCGACTATATCGCCGGCTTGCGCTAAGAGACTCCACGATCTCGCATAAGCAATATTGAACGCAGGAAGGGCGGCAGCAACGGGCTGCCCCCTTTCTGCAAGCGGCTACCCGCCGCGCAGGAAGAAAGTTGTAAAGCATGAGCACCACCGGAATTACACTGAACACCCGCCGCCGTGGTCTGGCCGAGGCGGTCGAACTGATCTCATCGATGCGGTTTGCGATCAGTCTTCTCACCATCATCTCCATCTCGTCGATCATCGGCACCGTCCTCAAGCAGGCCGAGCCGATGTCGAATTACGTCAACCAGTTCGGCCCGTTCTGGTTCGAGATTTTCAACAAGTTCGGCCTGTACAGCGTGTATTCCAGCTGGTGGTTCCTCGTGATTCTGGTGGTGCTGGTGATGTCCACCAGCCTGTGCCTGATCCGCAACGCGCCGAAAATGATGCGCGACATGCGCAGCTGGCGCGAGAACGTGCGCTTCGATTCGCTGCGCAACTTCCACCACAAGCTCGAATGGCAGGCGCCGCTGTCGACGAGCGCACTGGCCGAGCAGAGCGCACTGCGCCTGCGCCACGCCGGCTACGCCACCAAGATTGTCGAGAAGGATGGCGGCACGCTGGTCACGGCCAAGAAGGGCGCCGGCAACAAGTTCGGCTATATCTTCGCCCACTCGTCGATCATCGTGATCCTGGTGGGCGGCACGCTCGATTCGGACTTGCCAGTGCGCATCCAGCAATGGATCTTCAACAAGACGCCATTCACCGGCAGCGGCGCGATCGCGGACATTCCCGCCCAGCACCGCCTGGGGACGGGCAACCCAACCTTCCGTGGCAATACCGCCATTGCCGAAGGGCAGGCCAGCCGCAGCGCGATCCTGAACCAGCCGACGGGTGTGCTGGTGCAGGAGCTGCCATTCTCGCTGCAGCTCAAGAAGTTCCATATCGAGTTCTATTCGACCGGCATGCCGAAACTGTTTGCCAGTGATGTGGTCGTGCGCGACCTGGAAAACGGCCACACGTTCGAGTCGACCATCAAGGTCAATCATCCGCTGATCTACAAGGGCATCGCCGTCTACCAGTCGAGCTTTGACGATGGGGGCAGTAAGCTACGGCTGACGGGGTTTCCGATGAACGGTACCGGCAGCGCCAGTTTCCCGATCGAAGGCGAAGTCAACAGCGCCACCGAACTGAAAATCGGCGGCCAGACCTACGCGGTCGAGTGGTCGGGTTTCCGCCCGTTCAACGTCGAAAACATCAGCCAGGGCAATGACGTGCGCGCGGTGAGCAAGGGCAAAACGTTCAATGAACAGTTCGCCGCCACGCTGGGCAAGGCTTCGGGCGCGGCTGCCAATCCGGACGCCACCAAGGACCTCAAGAACGTCGGCCCCAGCGTGCAATACAAGTTGCGCGACGCCAGCGGCCAGGCGCGCGAATACATGAACTACATGCAGCCGATGACGCTCGACGGCGCGCAAGTCTATCTGGCCGGCGTGCGCGCGAACCCGTCGGAAAGCTTCAGCTTCCTGCGCATTCCCGTCGACGAACGCTTTGGCGTGGGCGACTGGATGCGTCTGCGCGCGGCGCTGGCCGATCCCGAAGCACGCGCGGTGGCGGCCCGCCGCTATGCCGCGCGGGCACTGGGCGGCAATCCGGGAAGCGCCCTGGCTGGCCAGTTGCAGGAGTCGGCCGCGCGCACGCTCGGGATCTTTGCCGGCGGCGACGGTCGCGGCGGCTTCGTTGGCGTGGCCCAGTTCCTGGAAAAGATTCCGCAGGCCGAGCAGGAGAAAGCAGCCGGTATCTTCATGAAGATGCTCAACGGCACCCTGTGGGAGCTGTGGCAAGTGGCGCGCGAAAAACACGGTGACGCCGCGGCAGCGCCAACCGACGCCAATGGGCGCTTCCTGCAACTGGCCACCAATGCGTTGTCGGACAGTTATCTGTACGGCGCACCGGTGTATCTGCAGCTCGACGATTTCACCGAAGTGAAGGCCTCGGTGCTTCAATTGACGCGCTCGCCGGGCAAGAACGTGGTCTACTTCGGCTGTGTCCTGCTCGTGCTGGGCGTGTTCGCGATGTTCTATATTCGCGAGCGGCGCGTCTGGATCTGGGTGCGCGACGTGCCGGGTAACCCGGAGGCTGGCGCCGAGGCGCTGATGGCCATGAGCACGCAACGCAAGACGCTCGATTTCGAGCGCGAGTACGAAGACTTGACTGTAAAGCTGCCACAACCGGCGTAAGCTGCGCGGGCCTGGAGAAAACGATGGAACTGTCACAACCCAAAACTGGCGCCCCGGCGCGCCCGACCGATCAATACCAGGAAGCGCCGGGCTATTTCCGCCGCCTGGGCCCGGCCGACTGGCTGTACGCGCTCGCCCTGTGCGCTGCGGCACTGTTCGCGCTGAACCGGTACGGCCACTTCATGGACATCTATGAAGAGGTGATCCTGGTGTGCACGGCGCCCGTGTTCGCCGTGCTGGGCTGGTACTGGAAACCGATGCGCTGGCTGCTGCCGCTGGTGGCCGTGCTGTCGCTGGGCGCGATCGCGCTGTACGACGGCAATCTGGCCGCTGCCGAGCAGAAATTCTTCCTCAAGTACATGCTGTCGAGCCAGTCGGCCATCCTGTGGATGAGTGCGCTGTTCGTGTTCTCGACCGTGTTCTACTGGGTTGGCTTGCTGAGCCGCAGCAAGTTCGGTGGCGGCGTGGGCGCGGCGCTGTGCTGGGCCGCAGTCGTGATCGGCGCGGTCGGCATGATGGTGCGCTGGTACGAGTCGTACCTGATCGGCCCGGACGTTGGCCATATCCCGGTGTCGAATCTTTACGAAGTGTTCATCCTGTTTGCCCTCATCACCGCGCTGTTCCACCTGTATTACGAAGAACACTACGCCACGCGCCAGCTCGGCCCGTTCGTGATGCTGATCATTGGCGCTGCCGTCGGCTTCCTGCTGTGGTACACGGTCTCGCGTGACGCTGCCCAGATCCAGCCGCTCGTGCCGGCGCTGCAGAGCTGGTGGATGAAAATCCACGTGCCGGCCAACTTCATCGGTTACGGCACCTTTGCGCTGGCTGCGATGGTCGCGTCGGCCTATCTGCTTAAATCGCACGGCATGCTGGTCGACCGCCTGCCGTCGCTCGAGGTGCTGGACGACGTGATGTACAAGTCGATCTCGGTCGGTTTCGCGTTCTTCACCGTCGCCACCATCCTCGGCGCGCTGTGGGCCGCTGAAGCCTGGGGCGGCTACTGGTCGTGGGATCCGAAAGAGACGTGGGCGCTGATCGTGTGGCTCAATTACGCGGCGTGGCTGCACATGCGCCTGATGACGGGCCTGCGCGGCCGTGTCGCGGCCTGGTGGGCGGTGGTCGGCTTGCTGGTGACCACGTTCGCGTTCCTGGGCGTGAACATGTTCCTGTCGGGCCTGCACTCGTACGGCGAGCTGTAAAGACGGGCGGGCGCTGACCCGATAGTGTTGGCCGCCTAACGCAAGCTTAAGGGAACTTCGTGTAATGTGAAGCTTCCCAAGCTCGCGAGGCCAGCCATGCTCTTCAAACGCAATCCCAACGGACTCGATCTTCCGTACCCTTCCGAAATCACGCCGCAAGAAATCTATACTGGCCGGCGTGAATTCATCACCCGCATGGCCGCCACGGCCGCTGTCGGCAGCGGCGTCTGGGAGATGGCCAACCGCGAAGCCTTTGCGCAGACCGCTGGCCAGAAGCTCGCGGCGCGCGCCAATGTGGCGCTGTCGACCGACGAAAAGCAGACCCCGTTCAAGGACGCTGCCGGCTATAACAACTTCTACGAATTTGGCCTGGACAAGGGCGATCCGGCCGAGAACGCGCACACGCTGCGCACCCGGCCCTGGACCGTGCGCATCGAGGGTGAGGTCAAGAAACCTCTCACGCTCGATATCGACAGCCTGCTGAAACTCGCGCCGTTAGAGGAACGCGTGTACCGCCTGCGCTGCGTCGAAGGCTGGTCGATGGTCATTCCGTGGGTCGGCTATTCGCTGTCGAACCTGCTCAAGCAGGTGGAACCGACCGGCAACGCCAAGTTCGTCGAATTCACGACGCTGGCCGACGCCAAGCAGATGCCGGGCCTGCGTAGTGGCGTACTGGATTGGCCGTACGTCGAGGGCTTGCGCATCGACGAAGCCATGCACCCGCTGACGATGCTCACGATGGGCATGTACGGCCAAGTGCTGCCGAACCAGAACGGCGCGCCGGTGCGCCTTGTCGTGCCATGGAAGTACGGTTTCAAGTCGGCCAAGTCGCTGGTGCGCATTCGCCTGCTCTCGCGCCAGCCCAAGACCGCCTGGAACGACATGGCGCCGCGCGAATACGGCTTCTTCTCGAACGTAAACCCGAACGTGGACCACCCGCGCTGGTCGCAGGCCAGCGAGCGCCGCATCGGTGAATCGGGCCTGTTTGCACCGAAACGCAAAACCCTGATGTTCAATGGCTACGACCAGGTGTCGTCGCTGTATACCGGCCTGGATCTGAAGCGTTATTTCTGATGGCAGGGTTGAATACCAAACAGGTGGGATGGGTCAAGGCGCTGGTGTTCGTGCTGGCGTTGATCCCCTTCGCGCGCCTGGTGTGGGGCACCGCCAGTGGCAGTTTTTCGGATCCGCTGGCGGCGATCACCAAGGGCAGCGGCGAATGGGCGCTGTACTTCCTGTGCATCACGCTGGCAGTAACGCCGCTGCGGCGCCTGACGGGCTGGAACTGGCTCGTCAAGCTGCGCCGGATGATCGGCCTGTTCATGTTTTTCTATGCATTCGTGCACTTCACGGCATTCCTGTGGTTCGATCACTTCTTCGATGTGCCGGCGATGCTGGCCGACGTCATCAAGCGCCCGTTCATCCTGGTGGGCTTCATCGCCTTCGTGCTGCTCATCCCGCTGGCGGCAACCTCGACCAATGCGATGATCAAGCGCCTGGGCGGCAAGCGCTGGCAATGGCTTCACCGCCTGATCTACGTAATCGCGCCGCTGTCGATCCTGCACTTCTGGTGGATGAAAGAGGGCAAGAACGATTTCGCCAGACCGATCATCTTCGGGTCGATCATTGCGCTGCTGCTCGGATTGCGGGTGTTCTGGCACTTCAGGCGCAAGCAGCAGGTCGTGCGCGCCTGAGCACCAACGTGAAAAGCCGGGGTCAGGTCTGACATTCGGACACGATCTCGACAGTCTTCAGTCGAAACTGGCTGGTACCGCGCCATGCTATTACTGGGCGGGAACCATTGGAAGTGGCTAAAGCTGAGGTCGTGTCTGAATGTCAGACCTGACCCCGGCTTCGATCGTCGAGCTCGTGTCCGAATGTCAGACCTGACCCCGGCTTTGTTTTATTTGATGAGCGTTTCGAGCGCGAAGGTTTCGCTTGGGGTTTCGCGGCGGCGCACCAGGTGGATGGTGTCGCCATCGACGATGACTTCGGCTGCGCGGCCGCGCGTATTGTAGTTCGACGCCATTGTCATGCCGTAGGCGCCGGCCGTCATCATGGCCAGCAGGTCGCCCGGTTCCAACGCCAGCTCGCGCTCGCGTGCCAGCCAGTCACCCGATTCGCAGATCGGTCCCACGACATCCCACATCAGTGCTGCGCTCTCGCGCGGCGTCACCGCCTTCAGGCCCATCCAGGCCTGATACAGCGTCGGGCGCATCATGTCATTCATCGCGGCGTCGACGATGCAGAAGTTCTTTTCGGCGCCAGGTTTGAGGTATTCCACGCGCGTGAGCAGCACGCCGGCTTCGGCAACGATCGAGCGGCCCGGCTCGAAGATCACCTTGAGCGGCTGGCCGTCGTACTTTGCTGCGCGCCAGGCGTCGATGCGCGCGAACAGGCGGGCCAGGTAGTCGCCCACCGGCACTGGCGGCGCATCGCCGGCCACGCCGTAGTCGACGCCGATGCCGCCGCCGATATCCAGGTGGTGAAGGTGGATGCCTTCGGCGTGCAGCGTGTCGATCAGGTCGATCAGCTTGTCGAGCGCCTCGAGCAGCGGCGCGTCGTCCAGCAGCTGCGAGCCGATATGGCAGTCGATGCCGACGACGTCCAGGTGCGCCAATGCGGCGGCTGCGCGGTAGGTGTCGAGCGCCTCGTCGAAGGCGACGCCGAATTTATTGGCCTTCAGGCCGGTGGCGATGTACGGGTGGGTCTTGGCGTCCACGTTCGGGTTCACGCGCAGCGAGACCGGCGCGCGCATGCCGAGTTTGCCGGCCACGGCGTTCAGGCGGTGCAGCTCGGGGATCGATTCCACGTTGAAGCACAGGATGCCTTTTTCCAGTGCCAGCGTCATCTCGGCCTCGGTCTTGCCCACGCCCGAGAAAATGGTCTTGCCCGGGTCGCCGCCGGCAGCGATCACGCGCAGCAGTTCGCCGCCCGAGACGATGTCGAAGCCCGCACCCTGGCGTGCCAGCAGGTCGAGCACGGCGAGGTTCGAGTTGGCCTTCATCGCGTAGCAGACCAGGGCGTCGCGCCCGGCGCAGGCATCCTGGTAGGCGTTGAAGTTCTCGAGCAGCGTGGCCTTTGAGTAAACATAGGTCGGCGTGCCGAATTCGTCGGCGATGGCGGACAGGGACGCGCCTTCGGCGTGCAGCACGCCGTCCTGGTACAAGAAGTGGGGCATAGGGTAAAAGCGAAGGTGGAAGCGGACGGTTAGCGGTATGGCGCCGGGGTGGACGCGTTGTTCGACGGGACGGGCTGGGCTGGCTGGTCGACGACGACCGGCGCGGGCCTGGCGGGTGGGTTGGGCATGTACAGCGGGCCGGTCTGGCCGCAGCCGGCGAGGGCAGAAGCGAGCAGCGCAGCGCCGAAAGGAAGCGCGAGGGAGGACTTCACGATTAGAATCAAGGTTTGATTAGCAGATTTGGAGTGTAGCATGACCGAAACCGAATTTTTGGACCTGGCCGACCTGACCCTGAAACGGATCGAAACGGCCTTCGATCGCCTGAACGACGAGGACATCGTCGACGTCGAGTGCAAGCGCAGCGGCAACGTGCTCGAAATCGAGTTCATCGACAACGGCACCAAGATCATCATCAACAGCCAGGCGCCGCTGCAAGAGATGTGGCTGGCCGCGCGCTCGGGTGGCTATCACTACAAGCGCGTGGGCGACGAATGGCGCAATACGCGCGACGACAGCGAGTTCTTTGCGGCGCTCGGGCGCTATGCGAGCGAGCAGGGCGGGGCACCGGTCACCCTGGTGTAACGCAGTCTCGCACTAACGACAAAGGCGGCCATTGGCCGCCTTTGTCGTTTCATGCACGGGTGATCAGAACAACTCGTTCCTCACCGCGTCGCGTTCCTGCTGTTGCTGCGCCGGCGGCGGCTGGCCGACGTCGAGCGCTTCGACGCCGCTGCCCGGCGGCGTCTCGGCGTAGTAGTACTCGGACCCGTACTGCACCAGGCCGGCCGGCACTTCGCGTTCGACCATCGGCTGGTCCTTCAGCGCCTTTTGCATGTAGCCGATCCAGATCGGGAGGGCCAGGCCGCCGCCGGTCTCGCGCGCGCCCAGGTTGCGCGGCTTGTCGTAGCCCATCCAGGCGATGCCCACCAGCTTTGGCTGGTAGCCGGCGAACCAGGCGTCGATCGAGTCGTTGGTGGTGCCGGTCTTGCCAGCCAGGTCGGTGCGCTTCAGGGCCATCGCCTTGACCGCAGTGCCGTGGCGGACCACGTCCTTGAGCATGCTGTCCATCAGGAAGGCGTTGCGCGCATCGATCACGCGGTTCGCTTCGTCGCCCGCGCGTGCCGGCCGTGCTTCGGACAGCACCTTGCCGTCGCTGTCGGTGACCTTCGAGATCAGGTACGGGCTGACGCGGTAGCCGCCATTGGCGAACACCGCGTAGGCGCCGGCCATCTGCAGCGGATTGGTCGCACCCGCGCCCAAGGCCAGCGTCAGGTAGGCCGGATTGCGCTCCGGATCAAAGCCGAAGCGGGCCGCGTATTCCTGGCCGTAGCGCGCGCCGATCTTGTTCAGGATGCGGATCGAGATCATGTTCTTCGACTGCTGCAGGCCGCGTCGCATCGTCATCGGACCATCGTACTTGCTGTCGTAGTTCTTCGGTTCCCACGCCTGGCCGCCGGTCTGGCCGGCATCGAAACTGATCGGCGCATCGTTGATGATGGTCGCTGGCGACAGGCCGCGCTCGAGCGAGGCCGAATAGATGAACGGCTTGAACGACGAACCGGGCTGGCGCCAGGCTTGCGTCACGTGGTTGAACTTGTTGCGGTTGAAGTCGAAGCCGCCCACCAGCGCGCGGATCGCACCGTCTTCGGTATTGGCCGCCACAAAGGCCGATTCCACTTCGGGCATCTGCGTGATCAGCCACTTCGAGTCGTCGTCCTGCATCACGCGGACCACGGCGCCGCGGCGCACGCGCCGGTTCGGCGCAGCCTTGTCTGACAGCCAGGCTTTGGCAAACGCCAGGCCCGGGCCCGACAGCGTGATCGTCTCGCCTGATGCGATCGCTGCCTGGACCTGCGTGCTCGACGCCTGCAGCACGACGGCGGCGATGATGTTGTCGCTGTCCGGATGCTCGGCCAGCTCGGCCTCGATCGCCTCGTCGGCCGCCGCTTTACCCGATGGCAGATCGATGAACGATTCCGGGCCGCGATAGGCGCGGCGGCGTTCATAGTCCATCACGCCCCGGCGCAGTGCCAGGTAGGCAGCATCCTGGTCAGCCTTGGTGATGGTGGTAAAGACGTTCAGGCCGCGCGTGTAGGTGTCTTCCTTGAACTGCTCATACACCAGCTGGCGCGCCATTTCGGCCACGTACTCGGCGTGCACGCCGAAGGCGGCGCTGTCGGTCTTGATCTTGAGTGGTTCGACCTTGGCCTGGGCAAACTGGGCGTCGCTGATATAGCCCAGCTGGTGCATGCGCACCAGGATGTATTGCTGACGCGTCTTGGCGCGGGTCGGATTGACCACGGGGTTGTAGGCCGACGGGGCTTTCGGCAGGCCGGCCAGCATGGCCGCTTCGGCCACGGTGATGTCGCGCAGGTCCTTGCCGAAGTAGATCTGGGCCGCCGACTGGAAGCCGAAGGCGCGCTGCCCCAGGTAGATCTGGTTCATGTACAGCTCGAGAATCTGGTCCTTGGACAGGTTCTTCTCGATCTTCCAGGCCAGCATCGCTTCATACGCCTTGCGCTTGAAGGTCTGTTCCGACGACAGGAAGAAATTGCGCGCCACCTGCTGGGTGATGGTCGATGCGCCCTGGCGCGCGCCGCCGGTGGCGTTGCGCACGGCCGCGCGCATGATGCCCAGGTAATCGATGCCGCTGTGCTCATAGAAGCGGTCGTCTTCGATCGACAGCACGGCCTTTTTCATGACATCCGGAATGTCCTTGAAGTGGACCAGCGTGCGGCGCTCTTCGCCGAATTCGCCGATCAGGACGTTATCGGCCGTGAAGATCCGCAGTGGCATCTTGGGCCGGTAGTCGGTGATCGTGTCCAGCGCCGGCAGGTTCGGGTACGCCATGGCCAGGGCGAACACGAGCACGAGTACGCCGATCGCACCCAGGCCGAACAGGCTGGCGAATGCAATGAGGATCAGGCGCTTGGGGCTGAACTTCGAGGAGGAAGAAGGTGCTGCCTGTTTCTCTTTCATGCTGACTTTCGCTTTGTTGATCCGCCTCATTATAAGACAGCAGTTTGGCACCCGATACTGGCCGAGCCTTAATCGAACCACAGAGCAATATTTAGCTGGCAATGAATCGGCAAAGTGTGGTGCGCATGCCCCGCATTCTGATGTTCCCAAGTAGAAATATCTTGTCCGGCATCATCCTTTATTGCTACGATCCGAGACGGTGCTTTCACGTAAGTATCGGATTTTTATAAGAAATTAACAGGTGTTTGGTTAACGACAACGACCCTTGCAAGGGCGTCCACAGCCAGATTCTGTCCCAATCGGTGTCAAGGAGTGTTTTGGTGATCAATCTGGGTTCCTTGTTTGGAAAGTCGAGTCCGCCAATGATCGGGCTCGATATCAGCACGTCCGGCGTTCGCCTGGTCGAGCTGGCCGACGCCGGCAAGGGACTCGTGCGCCTCGAGCGCTACGCGACCGAATCGCTGCCACGCGGCGCCGTGGTTGATGGCAATATCGAAAACATGGACCAGGTCGCCGACGCCGTGCGCCGGGTCTGGAAAAAGAGCGGCACGCGTGCCAAGCACGTCGCGCTGGGCATGCCGCCGGCGGCCGTGATCACCAAGAAAATCATCCTGCCGGCCGGTTTGTCGGAAGACCAGCTCGAAGTGCAGGTCGAATCCGAAGCCAGCCAGTACATCCCGTTCGCGCTCGATGAAGTCAGCCTCGATTTCGACGTGATCGGCCCGGCGCTCAACTCGGCGGACGACATGGAAGTGATGCTGGCCGCCGCCCGCCGCGAAAAAGTCGAGGACCGCATCGCCATCGCCGAAGGTGCCGGCCTGCTGGCCACCGTGATGGACATCGAATCGTACGCCGCGCGCAGTGCGCTGGAAAACGCCGCCGGCTTGATGCGCGACCAGATCGTGGCACTGTTTCAGATCGGCGCCCAGGCCACCCACGTGTCGGTGCTGTTCAACGGCGAAGCAGTCTACGAGCGCGAACAGCCGTTCGGCGGCAACACGCTCACGCAGGACATCGTGCGCGCCTATGGCATGGCGTTCGAAGAAGCCGAAACGCGCAAGAAGGCAGGCGACCTGCCGGAAAACTACCGCGCCGACCTGCTCGCGCCATTTCTCGAAAACGCGGCGCTGGAAGTCACGCGCGCGATCCAGTTCTTCTACACGTCGACGCCGTACACGCGGATCGACCGCATCTACCTGGCCGGCGGCTGCGCGCTGCTGCCGGGCATGATGGAGATCGTGACCGGCCGTACCCGCATCGCCACCAGCCTGGCCTCGCCGTTCGACAATATGGCGTTCGGCCCCGGCGTGCGTGAACACCAGCTGCGCCAGGAAGCGCCGGCCTACCTGGTCGCGTGTGGCCTGGCATTGCGGAGGTTTGGCTGATGATCCGCATTAACCTGTTGCCTCACCGCGAGGCAAAACGCAAGCAGAAGCAATCGGCATTCGTGGCGTTGATGGCGCTTGGCGGCCTGGTCGGCGCCGGCATCGTGCTGCTGGTAGGTGGCTACAACGCCAGCCAGATTTCGGTCCAGAACGAGCGCAACGAAGTGCTCAAGCAGGCCAGCGCCGATCTCGACAAGAAGATCGGCGAGATCACGACGCTCAAGGAAGAAATCGCTGCCCTGCAGGCACGCCAGCAGGCGGTCGAAGACTTGCAGGGCGACCGCAACCAGCCGGTCTACCTGCTCGACGAACTGGTGCGCCAGACGCCCGACGGCGTGCACCTCAAGACCGTCAAGCAGGATGGCCAGCGCGTGATCCTGACCGGCACCGCCCAGTCGCAGGAGCGCGTCGCCGAGCTGCTGCGCAATCTGTCGAGCCAGTCGGCGTGGCTGGAAAAGCCTGACCTGACCGAGGTGCGCGCTGCCACTGTCACCCAGAGCAAGAGCGCGCGCAAGGTGGTCGAATTCACGCTGGCCGTATCGATCAAGCGCGCCCGCAACAGCGATGCGCTTGACGACGGCGCCACCGCCAAACCTGGCGCGTCGGAGAAATCATGAACATCGATATCAAGGCGCAGTTCGCCCAGCTCGCGGCGCAATTCGAGGACCTGCAGGGCCGCCAGCCGGGCCAGTGGCCGCTGGCGCCGCGCCTGTTGTGCGCGGCCGGCGTGGTGGCGCTGGTGGTCGGCCTGGGTTACTACTTCTACTGGAGCGACCAGTTCGCCGAGCAGGAAACGCTGGCGCTGGAAGAAGTGCGGCTGCGCGGCGAGTACGAGACCAAGATGGCGCAGGCGATCAACCTCGAAGCACTCAAGGCGCAAAAGGCCCAGGTCGACCAGTACGTGGTGCGCCTGGAGAAGCAGTTGCCGAGCAAGTCGGAAATGGCCGCGCTGCTGTCGGACATCAACCAGGCCGGCGTGGGCCGTGGCTTGCAGTTCGAGCTGTTCAAGCCGGGCCAGGAAGTGGTGCGCGACTACTACGCCGAGCTGCCGATCAGTATCAAGGTGAGCGGGCAGTACCACGACATGGGCGCGTTTGCCGCCGACATGGCGAACCTGCCGCGCATCGTCACGCTCAACAACCTGTCGCTGGTGAGCGTCAAGGAAGGCAACCTCGAGATGGAAGCGATCGCCAAGACCTTCCGCTATCTCGACCAGGAAGAACTGATCGCCCAGCGCGCCGCGCGCGCGGCCGAGAAGAAAGCCGGCAAAGGCAAGGGTAAAGGCAAGTGATGATACGAGCTCACGTGATTGCGCTGCTCGCCATGGCAGCCTTGCTGGCCGGTTGCGGCGATGGGGGCGTGGGCGAAACCCGCGCCTGGATGAAAGAGGTCGAGGGCCGCACCGTCTCGAAGGTCAAGCCGCTGCCGGAACCCAAAACGTTCCAGCCGCACGCATATTTGCCCGGTGGCGCGCTCGACCCGTTCGACCAGACCAAGCTGCTGGGCGAACTGGCGCGCATGGCGCAATCGAGCCCCAACGCCAACCAGCCTGACCTGACCCGGCCAAAAGAGCCGCTCGAGCTCTTCCCGCTCGACACGATGCGGATGGTCGGCACGATGAAAAAAGGCGGCGTGAGCTACGCGCTGGTGCAGATCGACCGGGCGTTGTACCGCGTCCGGCCCGGCCAGCGCATGGGCCAGAACTATGGCCGCGTCATCCGTGTGAGTGACGAGGCAATCGAAATCAGGGAATCGGTGCAGGACGCCACCGGCGATTGGGTGGAACGACTAGCCAACATCGAGCTGCAGCACAACCAGGAGAGCAGTAAATGACCCCCAATGTCCAGATTCGCTTCGCCATGCCGGCCTGGCTGGCGCGCGCTGCCACCGCACTCGTGCTGTTGACGTGCGCCGGCGCTGCCCTGGCCCAGGGCAATGCGATCGAATCGATCACGGCCAGCCAGCAAGGCAGCAACGTGGTCATCAACGTGACCATGCGCGACGTGCCAACCCGCGCGCCGATCGGTTTTGCGATCACCAACCCGGCGCGCATCGCGCTCGACTTCGGCGCCACCGCGAACGCCACCGGCAAGAACATGCAGGAGCTGAATCTGGGCGACGTGCGCAGCCTGAACCTGGTGCAGGCCGGCGAGCGCACCCGCATGGTGGTGAACCTGGCGCGCGCGCTGAACTACGCAACCGCCATCGACGGCAAGTCGATCATCGTGACCGTCGAAGGCACGGGCGGCGTGGCGCGCGCGGTCAACGCCAGCGGCCTGCCGGTCGCGGCGCCCGCTGCACCGGTTGCTGCGGCGCTGGCCGCGCGGCCGCAACTGCGCGACCTCGACTTCAAGCGCGGCGCCAATGGCGCCGGGCGCGTCGTGGTCGACCTGCCGAACAACCAGGTCGCCATCGACGTGCGCCAGACCGGCACCGGCGTGACGGTCGACTTCATCGGCGCGCGCCTGCCCGAATCGCTGCGCCGTCGCCTGGACGTGACCGATTTCGGTACGCCCGTCACGCGCGTGGCCACCACCGCCCAGGGTGACAACGTGCGCATGACGATCGAGGCGCAGGGCGCCTGGGAGCAGTCGGTGTTCCAGAGCGACTCGCAACTGGTGGTCGAAGTGCGCCCGGTCGTGGAAGACCCGAACCGCAACAGCCCGGGATCGAGCAACAATCCGCAGGGCTACCGCGGCGAAAAACTGTCGTTCGATTTCCAGAACGTCGAAGTGCGCGCCGCGCTGCAGGCCGTGGCCGACATCTCGGGCCTGAACATCATCGCCAGCGATTCGGTGGCTGGCTTTCTGACGCTGCGCCTGAAGGACGTGCCATGGGACCAGGCACTGGACGTGATCCTGACCGCCAAGGGCCTGGACATGCGCAAGAACGGCACCGTGTTGTGGATCGCGCCGAAGGAAGAACTGCTGACCAAGGAAAAGCTCGAACTCGAGCAGCGCGCGCAGATCGCCGAACTCGAGCCGCTGCGCTCCGAGATCTTCCAGCTCAATTACCAGAAAGCCGAATCGTTCCGCAACGTGTTCGGCCTGGACCAGGGCGGCGCCAGTACTGGCGCTGCCGGCGACACGGGCCGCAACCGCGTGCTTTCCCGGCGCGGCAGCGCGATCATCGATCCGCGCACCAACCAGCTGTTTGTGACCGATATCGCATCGAAGATCGAAGACATCCGCAAGCTGATCCAGAAAACCGACGTCGCCTCGAAGCAGGTTCTGATCGAAGCGCGCCTGGTCGAAGCCAATGACGGCTTCTCGCGCAACCTCGGCGCCAAGCTGGGCTTTGCCGACATGCGCACGATGCGCGGCGGCGATTCGGGCTGGCAGGTCAATGGCAACGAACGCGTCGCCATCGGCGGCAACCTGGTCGGCGTGGGCCAGACCACCGGCCAGGTGGCCAACAGCGCTGACAGCTTCAACAACACGACGATGGTCAACCTGCCGGCGGCCGGCATCGGCGGCATTCCGGCGTCGTCGCTGGCGTTTTCGCTGTTCTCGTCGGCAGCCAACCGCTTCCTGAACCTGGAACTGTCGGCGCTGGAAGCGGACGGCAAGGGCAAGATCATCTCGAGCCCGCGCGTGGTCACCGAAGACAAGCAGGTCGCGTTGATTGAGCAGGGCGTCGAGCTGCCTTACGAAAACGCCACCAGCAGCGGCGCCACCGCGATCGAATTCAAGAAGGCCAATCTGCGCCTGGAAGTCACGCCGCAGATCACGCCGGATGGCAACGTGGTGCTCGAAGTGGACGTGAGCAAGGATTCGAAGGGCGAAGACACCCGCGCGGGCTTTGCCATCAATACGCAACACGTCAAGACCAAGGTGATGGTCGAAAACGGCGGCACCGTGGTACTGGGCGGGATTTACCAGCAGACCGAGCGCACCAACGAGAGCAAGGTGCCGTTCCTGGGCGACGTGCCGCTGCTGGGTTACTTGTTCAAGACTACCGCACGCGAAAGCAGCAAGACCGAACTGCTGGTCTTCATCACCCCGAAAATCGTCAACGACAACGTGGCGGGCGCACGCTGAGCAGCGTGCAGTTCGCGACCATTTAAATAGAACAAAAGGGAAGCCCACGTCATGCACCACATTTCATCACTTGCAAGCCGGTCCAGCCTTGGCCGCCTGACCGCAATCGCCCTCGTGGCAGCCTCGCTTGCCGCCTGTGGCGGTGGTGGCGGCTCGCCAGGCACGGTTGGCGGTGGCACTGGCGGCGGCACTGGTGGCGGCACCGGCACCGGCACCGGTGGCGGCACCACGCTGGTTCCAAAAGTCACGCTGGCGCTGACGGATGGCAGCGGCGCCAATATCACGTCGCTGTCCGGCGGCCAGAGCGCCTCGATCAAGGCCACCGTGGTCGACAGCGCCGGCAAGCCGGTCGCGGGCGCGATCGTCCAGTTCACCACGAGCGAGCTGGTGGTGTTTACCCCGGCAACCGGCTCGGCACTGACGGACGCGAATGGCGTGGCCACCGTGAGCGTCAAGCCGGCCAGCACGTCGTCCGCAGGGGCAGTCGCGATCACCGCCAACTCGGTGGTGGCCGGCACGACCGCCACCGCCAGCGTCAACCTGTCGGTGGGCGCGGCGCCGCTGACGGTGGGCAGCCTGTCGTTCGCAAAACCGCCGACCACCAGCCTGCCAGCCTTCAGCACGCTCTCGCTGAACATCCCGGTCACCAGCGGTGGCCAGTCGGCCACCGCGGTCGAAGGTCTGAGCATGACGTCGCTGTGTTCCGGCGACGGCACCGCCACGCTGGTCGCCGGTGCCTTTGCCAATGGCGTGCAAACGGCCACTTACACGAATAACGGCTGCCTGCGCGTGAACGACACGATCACGGTCACTATCGGCAATTCGACGCAAAGCATTCAGGTCGCCGTCTCGCCGGCCAATATCGGCAGCATCCTGTTCTCGGGCAGCAGCGTCTCCGGTACCTCGATCGTGCTCAAGGGCTCGGGTGGACAAGGGCGTTCGGAGGCTGCGCAACTGACGTTCCGCGTGGTTGATCAGAACGACAAGGGTCTGGCCGGGGTCGACGTCGACTTCGCCGCCACCACCTATACCGGCGGCCTGATGGTCTCGCCGCGCCGCGCCACCACCGACGCCAACGGCAATGTCATGACGATGGTCTCGTCGGGCACGATCCCGACCCCGGTACGCGTGACTGCCGAAGCAAGCCGCAATGGCGTGAAAATCAGCGGCCTGTCCGATGCGCTGACGATCTCCACCGGCCTGCCGATCCAGAAGTCGATGTCGATGAGTGCGTCAAAGTACAATATCGAAGGCCGGGATTATGACAACGAAACCACCGACATCACGGTACTGCTCGCCGATCAGTACGGCAACCCGGTATCGGACGGCTCCACTGTCAACTTCGTGACCGAAGGCGGCGCGGTGGGCAGTTCGGCACAGGGCGCCTGCCTGACCAGCAATGGCGGCTGCACGGTGTCGCTGCGCAGCCAGAACTTCCGTCCGGCCAATGGCCGCGTCACCGTGCTGGCTTACCTGCAGGGCATCGAGAACTTCGTCGACCTCAATGGTGACGGGCAATACACCTGCAGCGGCTACACCGGGACCACCGCGTACCGTCCACTGGTCGATACCTGCCCGGGCGGCGGCGAGCCGTTCCCGACTGCCGGCAGCAACCAGGAAGGCGACATGGGCGATCCGTTCCTCGATACCGACATGAACGGCACCTACGATGCTGCCAAGGGCGACCTGCCATTCCCGTATAACCGCACCAGCTACAGCAGCGCACCGGACGGCAAGTGGGGCCTGAACTACATCCGCGCCTCGCGCGAGATCATCTTCAGTGGCTCGGTCGCCACGCTGGTGCGCCAGCTGTGCGGTACCGACGGCACCTGCCGCGACTGGCTCGCGACAGATGGCGACCCGGCGGTGATCAATGGCGTGGCCGGTGCCGGCTGCAGTGCGCAGCAACTGCGTTTCCGCCTGTACGACGTCAATCGCAACCCCATGCCATCCGGCACCACCGTGGCATCGAGCGATGCGGTCAAGCTGTCGACGTCGTCGTTCTTGCCAGCGACCGTTGGGTCGACCAACGATCTGGGCGGCACCATCCACGCTGCGACGGTAGTTCCTGATACAGCATGTGCAGCAGGCAGCTTCACGCTGCGCGTTACCACGCCACGTGGCAACGTGACGGCGTTCAACTTCAAATCGGGTTGATCCAGCGCTTGCACGCGCGTTCCGCAGCTCGCGGATCGCGCGCTTTTTGACCGCAATCCGGGACGGCCAGTCTATACTGGCCGTCTTTTTCATCTCAACGGGTCTGGTTGTGCCACATCCCAAGAACAACAATATCTTCCTTGTTGGCCTGATGGGGGCAGGGAAGACCACGATCGGTCGATTGCTTGCTCGCAAGCTCAATCGCCGCTTCGTCGACGCCGATCACGAGATCGAAGCGCGCACCGGCGCGACCATTCCGTGGATCTTCGAGATCGAGGGTGAAGCCTGCTTTCGCCGGCGCGAAGCCGATGTGATCCGCGACCTGTCGGCCCAGCAGGGCCTGGTGCTGGCCACCGGCGGTGGCGCCGTACTCGACCCGGCCAGCCGCGCATTGCTGGCCGAGCGCGGCACTGTGATCTATCTGCGCGCGTCGATCGGCAGCATCCTGCAGCGCACCGCGCACGACAAGAACCGCCCGCTGCTGCAGACCGCCGACCCGCGCGGCAAACTCGAGCAACTCTGGACGGAACGCGATCCGCTGTACCGCGAGATCGCCGACCTCGTCATCGATACCGGCAGGCCTAACGTACAATCGATGGTTCAAACCATATTGGACCAGCTGGCCGCGCAGGAGAACGCCCGCGCGCGCAAGCATGCAAGGACAGCAATGAACGAACAGGCACACATCACCCTCAACGTCGAACTTGGCGAGCGCAGCTACCCGATCGAGATCGGCGCCGGCTTGCTGGACGACGCCGCGCTGCTGGCACGCCACATCGGCGGCCACAAGGTGGCCATCGTCACCAACACCACCGTTGCCCCGCTGTACCTCGACAAGGTCGCGGGCCACCTCCGCGCGGCGGGCCGGGACGTGCTCGAAATTATTTTGCCCGACGGCGAAGAGCACAAGAACTGGCAGTCGCTGAACCTCGTCTACGACGCGCTGCTGCAACACAAATGCGACCGCAAGACCACACTGGTGGCGCTGGGCGGCGGCGTGATCGGCGACCTGACCGGGTTTGCCGCATCGAGCTACATGCGCGGCGTACCGTTCGTGCAGATCCCGACCACGCTGCTGGCGCAGGTCGATTCGTCGGTGGGCGGCAAGACCGGCATCAATCACCCGCTGGGCAAGAACATGATCGGCGCGTTCTACCAGCCACGCGCCGTGATCGCCGATACCGCCACGCTGGCAACGCTGCCGGCGCGCGAGCTGTCGGCCGGCCTGGCCGAAGTGATCAAGCATGGCGCGATCCTCGACGCCGATTTCTTCGACTGGATCGAAGCGAACATCGAGCCGCTGATCGCGCGCGACCGTCACGCCATCGGCTACGCGATCGCCCGTTCGTGCGAAATCAAATCCGACGTCGTGCGCAAGGACGAGCGCGAAGGCGGCCTGCGCGCGGTGCTCAACTTCGGCCATACCTTCGGCCACGCGATCGAAAATGGCCTCGGCTACGGTGCCTGGCTGCATGGTGAAGCGGTCGGCTGCGGCATGGTGATGGCGGCCGACATGTCGGCGCGCCTGGGCCTGATCGAGCCGGCCGCCGTCGAGCGCATGCGCGCGCTGGTGTGCGCCGCCGGCCTGCCGGCTGTGGCGCCGGATCTCGGCGAAGCGCGCTGGATCGAGCTGATGGAAGTCGACAAGAAGAACGAGGGCGGCGAAATCCGCTTTATTTTGCTTAAACCATTGGGCAGCCCGTCGATCACGACCGCGCCGCTGGACGTGCTGCGCTCGACGCTCGCGGCCTGCAGCGCATGACAACCGGGATGCGCGACTTCGACGCCGGCCTGGCCCCGTACGCGGCGCATTCGGCCCAGTCGCGCGGCCGCACGCATGCCGAGCCGGGCCCTGGTTCGCGCAGCGAGTACCAGCGCGACCGCGACCGCATCATCCACTCGACCGCGTTTCGCCGCCTTGAGTACAAGACGCAGGTCTTCATCAACCACGAAGGCGACCTGTTTCGCACGCGCCTGACGCACAGCATCGAAGTGGCCCAGATCGGCCGCACGCTGGCGCGCAGCCTGCGCCTGAATGAAGACCTGGTCGAAGCGACGGCGCTGGCGCACGATCTTGGCCACACGCCGTTCGGCCACGTGGGCCAGGATGTGCTCAACGACTGCATGAAGGACTTCGGCGGCTTCGAGCACAACCTGCAAAGCCTGCGCGTGGTCGACCATCTCGAAGAACACTACGGCGCCTTCGATGGCCTGAACCTGACGTTCGAGACGCGCGAAGGCATCCTCAAGCACTGCTCGCTGAACAACGCGCGCCAGCTGGGCGACCTGGGCCAGCGCTTCATCGAGCGCAGCCAGCCCAGCCTCGAAGCGCAGCTGACCAACCTGGCCGACGAGATCGCGTACAACAACCACGATATCGACGATGGCCTGCGTTCGGGCCTCTTGACGATGGCGCAGATGGAAGAAGTCGAGCTGTTCGCGCGCCTGCATCGCGAGGTCGAGGCGCGCTATCCGGGCCTGCCAGGCCGGCGCGCGCTGTACGAGACGATCCGTCTGATGATCACCGCGATGACGGCCGACCTGGTCGAAACATCAGCGCGCCTGATTGCCGAGGCGGCGCCAGCGACCATCGACGACGTGCGCGCTGCGCCGCCGCTGATTCGCTTCTCGGACGCCATGCGCGCCGAGACCGTGGCGCTGAAACGCTTCTTGTACGCGAACCTGTACCGCCACTTCCAGGTCAACCGCATGCGCGTGAAAGCCAGCCGCATCGTGCGCGAACTGTTCGAAGCGTTTTTGGCGGATCCCGTGCTGCTGCCGGGTGACTATCAGGTGCAGGGCGATCCGCACAAGCAGGCGCGCAAGATCGCCGACTACATCGCCGGCATGACCGATCGTTATGCGATCCGCGAGCACCGGCGCATCTTTTCGCTCGATCACTTTTAGTCCCGGACCGCCATGGATTGCATCGGCGAGTGGAACGGCTTGCTTGCCGGGGCGCCGTCCCGCCGGTGCGCATCACTGTCGTGCACTTGCGCACTATGGAAGATCGTAATCCATCGTGTAGCTGTGTTTGCCCTGGTCGACCTTGATGGTCATCGAGCCGCGCAGCCCAGTCAGGGCATCGGTACCTGAATCTGGCACCACCGTCAGTGCCAGCGACGACACCCCACGATCCATTGTGCCGCTGTGCTGTAGCACGAAGCTACCCATGTGACCGTGTAAATTTCCGGTGACGCGTTCCAATGCCACATAAGCGGCCGAGCCTTCGACCCTGGTGCGTATCGCCAGCATTTCGCCCAGGCTGGCGGCAGCCAGGTCGCCATGAAATTGCTTGTCGATCGTCATGCGACCAAGTTCTGCCGTTTGGATTTCAGGTGCTGCCGTTTGCGGCGTCAGTTTGACGTCGAATGATCCTGTCGCATGCATCTCGTATCCTTTTTCTTTACGCGATCGGCGGTTGGCCGAGGAAAAGAACGAGCCCCACGATGCGAACCAGCACGTCGGGTCGTTCAGGTATCTTTATCGATCAGGCCCATTTTACGCAGTGCTTCCGCCCCCTGGCTGGCCAGTCGCCGACCGAAAATGCGCGTTCGCTGCGCGCAAACGACCCGGGCGCGGTCAGGTGAACAAGTTTGGTTGTGCCAGATCCAGCAACAATTTCTTGACCGGTGCCGGCAACGGCGCCTCACCAATCGCATCGAGCTTCCACCACACGTGCCCGGCGCCATGTTCACCACGCGTGGCCAGCGTCACTGCGAACGGCGCAATGTGCAGCTTGTAGTGCGTGAACCCGTGCATCAACGGCGTGAGCGCGCGCACTTCATCAATCGTGCCGAACGCGCTGCTGGCCGCGGCGATGTCCGCCGTGCAGACGGGATCAGCGTCGCTGTCCATCGCCACATGGCCGCCCACTTCCGGCAGCGAAAGCAGGCCGCCCCAGATGCCCGTTTGGGGGCGCTGTTCGAGCAGCACTTCGCCGCGGTCGATCAGCACCAGCATTGCGGTGCGTTTTTCGGGCGTCGTCTTCTTGGGTTTGCGCACCGGCAGTTCGGCCGTGCGGCCGGTGGCGAAGGCCACGCAGCGTTCCTGCAGCGGGCAGCGGCCGCAGTCGGGGCGCGAGCGCGTGCACAGCGTGGCGCCCAGGTCCATCAGGCCCTGGGTGTATGACTCGATGCCCCCATCTTCCGGCAGCAGCGCTTCGGCGCGGCGCCACAGCGCATCCTCGACCGGCTTGATGCCGGGATACGCGTCGATCCCGAACACGCGCGCGAACACGCGCTTGACGTTGCCATCCATGATCGCGGCGCGCACGCCGCCCGAGAAGGCGGCGATGGCGGCGGCAGTCGAGCGGCCGATGCCGGGCAGGTCGGCCAGCAGCGCCGGATCGCTCGGGAACACGCCGTCGTAATCTGCCACGACGCGCTTGGCGCAGGCGTGCAGGTTGCGCGCACGGGTGTAGTAACCCAGGCCGCTCCAGTGGGCCATCACGTCCTCCGCCGGGGCTTCGGCCAGCGCGTGCACGGTCGGGAAGCGTTCGAGGAAGCGGGCGTAGTAGCCCAGCACCGCAGCGACCTGGGTCTGCTGCAGCATGATTTCGGAGAGCCAGACGCGGTAGGCGTCAGTGGTGTTTTGCCATGGCAGGGTGTGGCGGCCATGGCTGCGCTGCCAGTCGATCACGGCCCGGGAAAAGGTCGGATCGGCCAGCTGGTCAAACTCGGTCAGTCGCTTCATGCGGTCGTGTAGTGGGCGGCGGCGCTGGTGGCCGTCGCGGAGTTGGGTAGGGTGTCGGACAAGGTGGCGGTCACGCCGGCGGCCAGCGCACCAAGGCGCGTGCGCGTGACGTCGAGTTCGGCCTGGCCGCTCTCGAAGGCGCCGATTTTCTGTTCCAGGCTGTCGCTGGCTTCGTGGATGCGTTTCACGGTCGCCTGGCGCTGGCGCAGGTTGTCGCGGTGCTGGCGGATCTGCGCTTCGAGCGGCGCATTGGCCACTTTCAGCCATGCTTCGATATCGGCGTTGGCAGCGCGGTACACGCGGCGCACGCGCGAAGCGATCGAATCGAAGAAGCGCTCGAGCAGCGTGGCCCGGCTGTTCATCCACAAGGTCGCGGTGCCGAACTGGCGCGAAAAGAGTTCTTCGATGGCGTCGATCTCGTCGCGGTGGCGCGCCAGCGACAGGGTCGGCGGCAGGCCCAGGCTCATGCCATGCTCGGCGGCGAACTTGCGGTGCATCGCGTCCATCATCGACGTGATTTCGGAGAGCTTCGCATCCGCCTCGGCCAGGCCGGCGCGGGCCCCGTCGAAGTAGTTGCGCACGGGCGCGCGCATGCCGGTGGCAAAGCGCACCGCGCTCATCGCCACGCGCACGGTCTCGGTCCGGTCCTGCAGCACGTCCATGCCCAGCAGCGTGTACAGCTCGGTCGACAGGCGCGTGAACACGGCGCGCGTGCCCTGCAGCTTGAACAGGCCGGCGTCGAACTCCTTCTTCTCGGCCTCGACCCGGCGCACCATGTGCGCGATCACGCCCTGGTTCTTGCCACGCAGGCTGCGCAGTTCCTGCAATTGCTCGACCAGCTCGCGCAGGCGCGTGGCCACCAGCATCTGCTGGCTGGCCACCAGCGCCTCGAGATCGGTGTGCAGCTGGCGCTCGACGATGGCGCGCCGCGCCGGAATCAGTTCATGGAACAGCGCCGCTTCGAGCGCGCCCAGACGGCTGCGCTCGAACAGGGCCATGTCGCCGCCGATGCGCCCGACCAGCGCCTTGTGCGCCGACACCGGATACACCTGGCTGGCCGAGAGGCCCAACTGGCGCGCCACGTCGTGCTGCTGGCGCGCGATGTCGGCGTCTACCGCCTCTAGCGACTTGAGCTCGTCCCACATCGCGTCGATCTTGTTGAGTACGGCCAGGCGCCCCGGCCCGGCGCCGATGTGCGTGCGCCAGACTTCGATGTCGCTCTTGGTCACGCCTGTCTCGGCGGCCAGCACGAACAGCACCGCGTGCGCGTTCGGGATCAGGTTCAGCGTCAGTTCGGGCTCGGTGCCGATGGCGTTCAGGCCCGGCGTATCGAGGATCACCAGGCCCTGCTTGAGTAGCGGGTGCGGCAGGTTGATGATCGCGTGACGCCAGCGCGGGATCTCGATCGTGCCGTCGGGGTCGAGGCTGGCGGCCAAGTCGGGATCGTCGGCGTCGTACAGGCCGTAGCGCTGCGCTTCGACGGTTGAGACGCGGCGCGTCTGGCTGACCTGGCGCAGCGTGTCGTGCATGGCCGCCGGTGAGTCAAGATCGAGCGGGAACACGGTCCAGGCTGCAGGATCGTCGCGGTAGTCGCCGGTGGACAGGTGGCCGGCGCGCGTGTCGATGGGCAGCAGGCGCAGGCAGGGCGGCAGGCTTGCATCCCACAGCAGTTCGGTCGGGCACATGGTGGTGCGGCCGGCGCTGGATGGCAGGATGCGCTGGCCGTAGTCGGCGAAGAACAGTGCGTTGATCAGCTCGGTTTTACCGCGCGAAAATTCGGCCACGAAGGCGACCGACAGGCGGTCGTCACGCAGGCGGCCCAGTGCGTGCGCCAGCAGCTGCTCGCCGGCCGCATCGATCAGCCCGGCGTCGCGCAGTGCGCTGCCGTAACCGGTGAGGGAGGCGGCGACCCGGGCGCGCCAGGCGCCGTACTGTTGTAAATCCTGCATCGTGTTTGCTCGTAGGGATGACTAGCGCTGGCACTGGGCGCAGTAGAACGTCGAACGTTGCCCTTGCTTGATCTGGCGTACCGGCAGCGCGCATTGGCGGCAGGGCACGCCTGCACGATCATAGACGAAATATGTCTGCTGGAAATATCCAGACTGGCCATTTACAGCAATAAAGTCACGCAGCGTGCTCCCGCCCTGGACGATCGCTTCGGCCAGGATGACGCGGATCGCTTCGGCCAGCCGGTCGTAGCGTGCGCGGCTGATGCGCGAGGCCGCCGTCTTCGGGTTGATGCCGGCCCGGAACAGGCTTTCGCACGCGTAGATATTGCCCACGCCAACAACGATGTCGCCGGCCAGCAGCACCTGCTTGATCGGGGCGCTGCGGCGGCGCGTTTCGCGAAACAGCAGCGCGCCGTCGAAGCCTTCGGCCAGCGGCTCCACGCCCAGGCCGCGCAGCAGCACGTGCTCGGCCAGCGGGCCGTCTTCGTTGGCATGCCACAACACGGCACCGAAGCGGCGCGGGTCGTTCAGGCGCAGCACTTGCCGGCCCTCGGGGCCGTCCACGACCAGATCGAAGTGATCGTGCGTGCGCGGCTCGATGCCCGGGGGCAGCACGCGCAGGTGGCCCGACATGCCAAGGTGGATGATCAGTGTGCCGTGCTCAAAATTGATCAAAAGATATTTGCCGCGCCGGCCGATGTCCAGGATGCGGCGGCCTTCCAGCAACGCGGACAGGCCGGGCGGGAAGGGCCAGCGCAATCCTTCGCGACGGCAAATGACGTGCTCGACGATGCGGCCTTCGAGATGGGGCGCGACGCCGCGCCGGGTAACTTCGACTTCTGGGAGTTCAGGCATGCCTAAGGGGATTCGTGTAGAGTCAGTTGACAGCGCAGCACATGCGCGGCAGGTCTGCGCATGAGCGTAGAATCAAACTCACTTTGGACTTCTGGACTTGCTTTGAAAAACGCTTTCGCCATTGTAACCCTCTCCGGTCTGTTGACTGCATGTGCTGTCGTGCCGCAACAGCACTCCGCCGCCGCCGATGTCCAGGCCGCATCCGCACCCGCCGCCGAGCCATTGCTCGATGACGAAGCGCAGGCCGCCAGGCAAAAAGCCGAGGAAGAAGCCCGCCTGCCGAAGGTCGAAATGACCCCGGTCATGCTCGACCAGTTACTTAAGGCCGAATTCGCGTTTCGCAATGGCGACTGGCAAGGCCCGTACCTCACGGTGCTGAGCCTGGCCCAGCAGACGCGCGATCCGCGCCTGGCCCGGCGCGCTGCCGAGATGGCCGTCGCCGCCAAGCAGGCTGACGACACGCTCGCCGCGGTGCGCCTGTGGTACCGGCTCGACCCTGAATCCGACGAAGCGACCCAGTATTTCGTCGGCATGGTGGTCACGTCCGAAAAGATCGCCGAGCTCGAGCCCGTGTTCGAAGAGCGCCTGCGCGAAGCGCCGGCGGCCCGGCGTGGCGTCCTGATGTTCCAGGTCCAGCAGTTGCTAGGCCGGGCCAAGGACAAGGATGCTGCGCTGGCCATGCTCGAGCGCCTGATCGAGCCGTACGACAAGATGATGGAAGCGCGCATCGTGCGCGCCCAGGTCGCGCTGGTGCGCGGCGACAAGGCACTGGCGCGCACCTACGCGCAGTCGGCGCTGGCCGCCAAGCCCGACGCCGAGATCGCGCTGTTGATGCTGGCGCAGGTCACCGACGACGAAGCGCAGGTGGTGGCCATGATGGAGAAATTCCTCAAGAGCCATCCAAAGGCGAACGACGTGCGCGCCGCCTATGCGCGCGTGCTGGTCAACCGCAAGGATTATCCGGCCGCGCGGCGCGAGTTCGAAGCGCTGCTCAAGGTGCAGCCGGACAATGCCGCGACGCTGTATGCGCTGGGAATCCTGTCCACGCAGACGGACGATGCCCGTGGCGCTGAAACCTATTTCACCCGCTTCGTGGACGTGCTCGGTCGCAATCCGAACGATGAACGCGACCCGTCGCGCGCACTCCTGATCCTGTCGCAACTGGCCGAAGAACGGGGCGACCTGGCTGGCGCGCTGCTGTGGCTGAACAAGGTGCCAGAGAACACCGACGAGCAAACCCGTTTCAGTGCGCAATTGCGCCGCGCGCATTTGACGGGCAAGGGCGGTGACCTGGCTGCTGCGCGTGCGCTGCTGGCCGAGGTCAAGCCGACCGAGCCGGAGCGCCAGGCCCAGCTGATGGCGGCCGATGCGCAACTGCTGCGCCAGGCCAACCAGCTGCCCCAAGCGTATGCGGTGATGGAAGCGGCAGCGCAGCGCTTCCCGAAAAATCCGGATCTGCTGTACGACTTTGCGCTGCTGGCCGAAAAGATGGGCAAGGTCGATGTGATGGAGGCGCAACTGCGCGAAGTGATGGCGCAGGCGCCGGATAATCACCATGCCTACAATGCGCTTGGCTACTCGCTGGCCGAGCGCAATGTGCGCCTGCAGGAAGCCTACGGGCTGATCGCGAAGGCGCTCGAGATGGCGCCGGACGATCCCTTCATCATGGACAGCATGGGCTGGATTCACTACCGCATGGGCAACTTGACCGAGGCTGAAAAGTTCCTGCGCCGTGCGTATGGCGTGCGCAAGGATGCCGAGATCGGCATTCACCTGGGGGAAGTGCTGTGGCAAAAAGGTGACAAGTCCGCGGCCCAGGCACTCTGGCGCGATGCCCGCGCCAAGGACCCGCAGAACGAAGAGCTGCGCGAGACGCTGACGCGCCTTGGCCTGTCCCTGTGAAATAATCCACCCTTGTTCAATTGTTTTGCTGCCCCATGATGCTGCTTACCCGACGCTTTGCCATCCTCGCCCTTGCCGCCACAGTACTGACTGGTTGCGCGACAGGCACCGCCAACCTGTCCACCGCCACGGTCGGCGCGTATCGCGAAACCATTGACCTGGCAGGGCGCCTGTCGGTGAATTACCAAAAGGATGGTCGGCCCGAATCGATCAGTGGCAGTTTCAACTGGGAGCAGCGTCCGGGCACGATCGACGTCACCCTGATGTCGCCGCTGGGCCAGACGGTCGCTGCGATCAATGTCACGCCAGGCTCGGCCACGCTCACGCAGGCCGGCCAGGAACCGCGCACAGCGGCCGACATCGATAGCCTGACCCAGCAGACGCTTGGCTGGCCGCTGCCCGTGTCGGGCTTGCGCGACTGGCTGCAGGGCTATGCGGTCGATGCACAGGGTCAGCGTTTCCGCGCTTCGCCGGCCAGCAACAGTGTGACGACGAAGGATGGCTGGCGCTTGCGCTTCGTCGACTGGCAGGCGGCAGGGGGTAGTGATGCTGCGACCGGCGCTGCTGCTGCTGCTGCGCCGGTGCCGCGCCTGATCCAGGCCGAGCGCGCCGCGTCGGGCGACATCCAGGATCTGGCGATCCGCATCGTCGTCAACCCGGCGGCTTGACCCTTATGCGCATGCGTTCCCTGCACGATTGCCCGGCCCCGGCCAAGCTCAACCTGTTTTTGCATGTCATCGGCCGGCGCGCCGATGGCTACCACCTGCTGCAAAGCGTGTTCCAGCTGATCGACCGCGCCGACCGCCTCCACTTCGACCTGCGCGACGATGAACGCATCGTGCGCACGACCGATGTGCCCGGCGTGCCACACGACCAGGACCTGATCGTGCGCGCGCTGCGCTTGTTGCAGGCAGAATATGCGCGCCGCCATGGCCACCTGCCGCCCGGCATCGATGTAGCGGTCGAGAAGATCCTGCCAATGGGGGGTGGGCTGGGCGGTGGTTCGTCCGATGCCGCCACGGCGCTGATGGCCGCGAACCACCTGTGGCAGGCAGGCCTCACGCGCGACGAATTGATGGCGCTGGGCTTGCCGCTGGGGGCCGATATCCCGTTCTTTTTGTTTGGCGAGACGGCGTTTGCAGAAGGGGTGGGCGAGGCCTTGCAGGCGGTAGAAGGCCCCGATTGCTGGTACGTCGTGCTCGAGCCCGGCGTCGCGGTGCCAACGCCTGCCATTTTTTCTGCAGCAGATTTGACAAGGGACGCAAAGCCGGTCAGAATAGCGGACTTTTCCAGCCACACCAATTCAGGCAGCATGGTGGGGTTTGGTAAAAATGATTTGCAGAACGTGGCGATGCGCCTGTTCCCGCCGGTAGCCGAAGCGGTTGAATGGTTGAGCAGCTACGGTGATGCCAGGATGACTGGCTCAGGGGCATGCGTGTTTTGCGCAGTCTCCAGCGAAGACGCTGCCGACCAGGTGTTGGCGCAGGTGCCGCAGAAGTATGCGGCATGGAAAGCGAAGTCGTTGAAGACCCACCCTTTGAAAAAATCGCTCTTGCAAAACAATGAGTTGTAGAATAAAATTTTGCCTGTCGCGACACTGAGCAGCACAGAAAGATGTGCAGCACAATGTGAAGCGGCAAGTAGTACAGGTCGTGTAGGGGAATCGCCAAGTTGGTTAAGGCACCGGATTTTGATTCCGGCATTCCAAGGTTCGAATCCTTGTTCCCCTGCCAAAGTTTTCTTGTTCTGTCGATGCCGATGCGTCCAGCAAGAGAATCGCGATGCGGCGCCAAGCGCCACATCAGCAAGTTAATCAGCCGGTATAGCCGGCTGATTGTTTTTCTACTGTATTAACGCTTCTTACCTTTTGGGACTCCCATGGCTTACGAAAACCTGATGGTTTTTACCGGCAATGCCAATCCGGCGCTAGCAGAAGGGGTCGCAAAAAGCCTCGGTATTCCACTCGGCAAGGCTGTCGTCTCGAAGTTTTCTGACGGCGAAGTCATGGTCGAAATCAATGAGAACGTGCGCGGCAAGGATGTCTTCGTCCTGCAATCGACCTGCGCACCGACCAATGACAGCCTGATGGAAATCATCCTGATGGTCGACGCTCTCAAGCGCGCCTCGGCTGGCCGTATCACTGCGGCGATTCCTTACTTCGGTTATGCCCGTCAAGATCGTCGCCCGCGCTCGGCGCGCGTTGCGATCTCGGCCAAGGTCGTGGCAAACATGCTGGAAAAAGCCGGCGTCGAGCGCGTCCTGATCATGGACCTGCACGCTGACCAGATCCAGGGTTTCTTCGATATTCCGGTCGACAATATCTACGCATCGCCAATCCTGCTGAGCGATCTGCAGAAGCGTAACTATGACGACCTGCTGGTCGTCTCGCCGGACGTCGGCGGTGTGGTGCGTGCACGCGCCCTGGCCAAGCGTCTGGGTTGCGACCTGGCGATCATCGACAAGCGTCGCCCGAAGGCGAACGTGTCCGAAGTGATGAACATCATCGGTGAAGTCGAAGGCCGTAACTGCGTGATCATGGATGACATGGTCGACACCGCAGGCACGCTGTGCAAAGCTGCCGAAGTGCTCAAGGAGCGCGGCGCCAAGAAGGTGGTTGCTTACTGTACGCACCCGGTGCTGTCCGGCCCGGCGATCGAACGCATCGCGAAC
The DNA here is from genome assembly GCA_014841835.1 of Oxalobacteraceae sp. CFBP 13730. Taxonomy (GTDB): domain Bacteria; phylum Pseudomonadota; class Gammaproteobacteria; order Burkholderiales; family Burkholderiaceae_D; genus Telluria. The sequence continues at coordinate 756,096 of JACYUQ010000004.1, forward strand.
TCGCCGCTGGACGAACTGGTCGTCACCGACACCATTCCGCTCAGCGCCGCCGGCGCCGCTTGCGGCAAGATCCGCCAGCTGACCTGCGCACCGCTGCTGGCCGAGACCTTCAAGCGGATCGTCAAGGGCGACTCGGTCATTTCGCTGTTCGTCGACTAAGCTTCATCGACGTTGTATTCCACGGCGCGCCTGGCTGATTAGCCGGCGCGCCGTTGGTGTAAATAATACTTGGATCCCCGCCTGGGCGGGGACGACATGTGCGGTGAGGCCGGACATGTCGATTTCCGTATCTTTTGAGCGCGTAACAATGCGCTCTTTCCTGACTGCCCCTGGTCGCGGGGGTGGTCGCCACTTGGCTACCGGGCTGTTGATCGTTTTCTTCGGCATTCGGGCCTGTTTTATTTTTGGAGTATCACATGAAAGTAGTCGCATTCAACCGCACTCTGCAGGGGACCGGAGCGAGCCGCCGCCTGCGTAAAGCTGGTCAAACGCCAGGCATCATCTACGGTGGCGCAGGTACGCCTGAGCTGATCGCCCTGGACGGCAACGCCCTGTGGCACGCGCTGAAAAAAGAAGCGTTCCACGGTTCGGTTCTGGACCTGGAAATCGACGGCAAGACCCAGCAAGTCCTGCTGCGTGACTTCCAGATGCACGCGTTCAAGCAACTGGTCCTGCACGCTGACTTCCAGCGCGTCGATTCGTCGAAGCCAGTGCACACCAAAGTCGCTTTCCACTTCGTCAACGCCGAGAACTCGCCAGCCGTCAAGCTGAACAGCGCTGTCATCTCGCACGTCCTGAACGAGCTGGAAGTGTCGTGCCTGCCAGGCCAACTGCCAGAGTTCATCGAAGTCGACCTGGCAAACCTGGAAGCCGGTAACTCGATCCACACCGACGACCTGGTCCTGCCAGAAGGCGTCACCGCACTGACCCATGGCCAGAACCTGACCATCGTCACCGCAACCATCCCACGCGGCGCAGTCACCGCTGAAGAGACCCCAGCTGCCGAGTAATCGCAGCTGACGCGTCGCTCCGGCGACGCATCGCACAGAAACCCGCCGCGGCTTGCCCGGCGGGTTTTTATTTTTTGATTTGCACGTTTCGGCGATAATCGCCTTTTCTCGACAGAATCTCACGCATGTCCATTCGACTGATCGTTGGTCTCGGCAATCCCGGCCCCGAGTACGAACAAACCCGCCACAATGCCGGCTTCTGGCTCGTGGACAATCTGGCCAATGGCTTGCCCGGCTGCCGTCTGCAGCGCGAATCGCGTTTCAATGCCCTGGTCGCCAAGACGTCCATTGCCGGCAACGATGTCTGGCTGCTCGAGCCGCAGACGTATATGAACCGCTCCGGCCAGTCCGTAGGCGGTCTGGCGCGTTTCTATAAAATCAATCCGGATGAAGTGCTGGTCGTGCACGACGAACTCGACCTGCCGCCGGGCGTTGCCAAGCTCAAGAAGGGTGGTTCATCCGGTGGCCACAACGGCCTGAAGGACATCACGGCCGCGTTGGGCACCCAGGATTACTGGCGTCTGCGCCTGGGCATCGGTCACCCGCGCACGATGAACCTGCAGCAGGTGGTGGCCGACTTCGTCCTGCACCGCCCGCGCCGCGAAGAGCAGAGCCTGATCGAAGAATCGATCGACAAGAGCCTGCACATCATTCCACTGGTCTGCGAAGGCAAGTTCGACACGGCCACGATGCGTTTGCATACCGCCTGACAGGCAGGTTCACGGCCAGCTTCAGATGCGCCGCCGTTTCAGCCGCGCCTGAGCACGACCTGCGAGCGCAGGTCGCGCACCATGCGCTCCAGCGCGGGCCGCATGCGCCGGTAGTCGTCGGGCGTGCAGGTTGCCGCCGTGTGGCGAAATTTGAGCTGGCGCTGCACCGTCACCAGCGCGCCGCGCCGCGCATAGCGCGAGTGGTAGGCAAAGTTGGCGTCGTCCACAGCCACCGCGCGCGGCAGGGCCAGCACGCGTGAGCGCGTCGGCAGATGAAAACGCACTTCGTCCTCGGCATCTATCGCTGGGCACACGAAGTCCTGGTGCCGCTCGGGTTCTTGTGTGAACGCGAACACGGCCTCGCTCAAGCTGCCCCTCAGATCGTAAGTCGTAGCCAGCCGTGCCGGCCCTGGCAGTTTCGTGAAACCGTTGCTGGCACCGCGCAACGATATTGCGATATTGCCGCTCGGGGCGCGCTGGTACGGTTCTGCCAGGGCGCCGCTGCCGGTGCGCGTGACCGTAAAGCGGCTGCTGCCATCGGGCCCGATGGTGAACTGCGTGAGCGTGTGGCTGCGCGCCTGCTGGAAGAAAGGGAGGATCGCGAACTCGCCCGAGCGCGTCAGTACCGCCGGCTTGCCGAGCAAGGCCGCCGGCAAGAAGCCGCCGGCCACGCTGTCGGCCGTCGGATCGAGATACAGCTGCAGCGACGGCACGTAGACGATCGCGTGGTTGAGCACGCCGAGCGTGGGCACGGCCGGCAACTGGTAGGCGTTGCCGTTGTTGACGAGGGCGACGGTGCTGTCGATGCCGGCGCTGGCCAGCAGGGCGACGAGCAGCGTTGTGTGGTCCTTGGCGTCACCGTAGCGATTGGCCAGCACGCTGGCCGCCGCGTGCGGCACCACGCCGCCAGGGCCCAGGTGCACACCCACATAGCGCACGTTGCGACGTACCCAATCGGACAACGCGATCGCACGCGCACGGGGCTCGACCAGATCAACGGTCACGCGCGCCGCCAGCGCCGCTACCGTGTTGTCAGGCTGCGCGTATGCGCCCGCGCGATCCTGGTAGGCATGGGCAAGAGCGGCGTAATCGGCGAAGGTGGAGACGGCGAGCCGCTTGCCGTAGTCAAGTTCGCTGACCGAGCCGGCCTCGATCCGGGTATTGTCGCCATCGAGATAGCGCCAGGCGTAGCGGCGCTTGCCGGCTGCGGGCGCAGGCAGGTCGGTAATCGTCGTGGGCAAAAAACCGATGGCGTCGGCGTGCAGCAGCATAGCGACCGGCATGTCATAGACCACCCGGAAGTCGCGCTGGTGCTGGAGGCGCGCACTGGACAGGTCTTCGAAGTGGCCCGGAAACAGCGGCGTGTGGCGCCGCACGACATAGCGCACCGCCACCCGGTCACCCACGTCGACATCGGGAAACATGACAATCTTCAGGCGTGTGTCCTGGAACATTGGAGCGTCGACCGAAGCGGCTTGTTGCTGGCCGCGAATCTGCTGTGGCTGCACGGCGAGCCGGCGCCCGTCGGCCTTTTCGGTATACGCCACGACGGCGATGATGTCCTCCAGCGACTGCTTGTAGCCGATCTCGTACCGGGCGTGGTCGTGCAGTGCATCGCGCTGGGCGATGGTCCTGATTTGTTCGACCGTGAGCAGGTAGGAGCCACTGGGTTCGACCACAAAGTGGCGTACGTGGCGCTCGACGCCCGTATCACGCGCACATACCGGCTGCAGCCCGAGTAATGGCCACAGAAGCAGACACAGCATGACGACACAGCGCAGCATCATTTCAATCTCCGGCTACACGACCGACCCATGGTACGGGGCGGCGCCGGTGCAGGATTGATGTCGCGCAAGCGGCTGCCGTCAGCCGGACTTCTGCGATAATTTCACGATGAGAGCGCTTACCTTCCAGGCCGGCCCCCTTGCCATGGCCCAGATCGCCGCGCATGGCTTGCGCGCGCAGGACATTGCCATCGTGCCGGCTGCAGCCGGCGGCCCCAAGGGCCTGATCTTCGGAGCGCTCGATGCGTGGCTGTTCGGCGAGTGGTTGCCCACGGGGCCGCGCGAACGCACCCTGATCGGCGCCTCCATCGGCGCCTGGCGCATGGCTGCCGCATGCCAGAAGGATCCGGCAAAGGCATTTGCCCGCTTGGGCGAACTCTACACCGGCCAACGCTACACTCGCCTGAAACCCAGTGCACAGGAGATCGACGCTGTCGTGCAAGCCCTGCTGGCCGAGCTGGTCAGTGGGCACGAAGACGACATTGTCGGACATCCCCATCACCGCCTGCACATCCTGGCCGACCGTGGCCTGCGTTCGCTGGCCGCGCCGGTCGGCCGCCATGCCGAACTGCGCGGCTTCGCCTCGGCCGCGCTGCACAATGCCGGCTCACGGGCCTGGCTGGCGCGCTTGATGGAGCGGGTGGTCATCGGTGGCACGCGCGCAGGCGACCTGCCATGGCTGCACGAGCCGTTCGACCGTTTCACGACGCATTTCGCGCCACTAACCCGCGCCAATCTGGTACCTGGCCTGCTGGCCTCGGGCACGCTGCCATTGATCATGAAAGCAGTGACGGACATCGCCGGGACGCCTCCCGGCAGCTACTGGGATGGCGGCATTATCGACTACCATCTGGCCTTGCCGTATGCACGCGCGGCAGGCGCGGACAAAAGCGAACTGGTGCTGTATCCCCACTTTACCGATCACATCGTGCCAGGTTGGCTCGACAAGAGCATGCCGTGGCGGCGCGCGGCGCGCGGTCCCAACCGCAGCTGGTTGGAGAATGTGCTGCTGGTGACGCCTTCCGCAGAATTCCTGCGCTCACTGCCGCGCGGTAAATTGCCGGACCGGACCGACTTCACGTCGTTCGGCCTCGACCACGACGAGCGCATCCGCGTCTGGCGCCACGCGATCGGGGAGGGCGAGCGTCTGCGCGATGAGCTGGCCGAATTTGCGCTGCGGCCCGACCTGACGCGCATCCAGCCAATCTAGCTTGTCATTGAGGCAATCGGCGCGTTGCAGCAGGGGTGCGGTGCGCCTTTTTTTTCAGCAGAAAAGCCGGTCCGGGTTACAATGCAGGGTTTAGAGCGGTTCATTGATCGCTCGCTTTTTACCGAATCAGAAAGAGTTCTCATGACCCTCAAATGCGGCATCGTCGGCCTGCCAAACGTCGGCAAGTCCACCCTGTTCAACGCGCTGACCAAGGCCGGCATTCCGGCTGAAAATTATCCGTTCTGCACCATCGAACCGAACGTCGGCGTTGTCGAAGTGCCGGATCCACGCATGGATGCGCTGTCGGCCATCGTCAAGCCTGAGCGCATGGTCAACGCCATCGTCGAATTCGTCGACATCGCCGGCCTTGTCGCCGGCGCATCAAAGGGCGAGGGCCTGGGCAACCAGTTCCTGTCGCACATCCGCGAAACCGATGCCATCATCAACGTCGTGCGCTGCTTCCATGACGACAACGTGATCCACGTGGCAGGCAAGGTCAGCCCGCTGGACGACATCGAAGTCATCCAGACCGAGCTGGCGCTGGCCGACATGACCGCCGTCGAAAAAGCCATCCACCGCGAAGGCAAGAAAGCGCGCTCGGGCGACAAGGATGCCGCCAAGCTGGTCGCCGTCTGCGAACGCCTGATGCCGCACCTGGACCAGGGCAAACCAGTGCGCACCATGGGCCTGGACGCCGACGAAATGGAAATGATCAAGACGCTGCACCTGATCACCGCCAAGCCGGCGATGTTCGTCGCCAACGTGTCCGACACGGGCTTCACCGACAACCCGCTGCTGGACCTGCTGACCGCGTACGCGAAAGAGCAGAACGCCCCGATCGTCGCCATCAGCGCCGCGATCGAGTCCGAAATCGCCGAGATGGACGATGCCGACAAGGCCGATTTCCTGTCCGACATGGGCATGGAAGAGCCAGGCCTGGATCGCCTGATCCGCGCCGCCTACAAGCTGCTGGGCCTGCAGACGTACTTCACCGCCGGTGTGAAAGAAGTGCGCGCCTGGACCATCCACGTGGGCGACACCGCGCCACAGGCGGCCGGCGTGATTCACACCGACTTCGAACGCGGCTTCATCCGCGCGCAGACGATCGCGTATGACGACTTTTTGGCGTACAAGGGCGAGGCCGGCGCGAAAGAAGCGGGCAAGATGCGCGCTGAAGGCAAGGAATATGTGGTCAAGGATGGCGATGTGTTGAACTTCTTGTTCAACGTCTGATCCAAGCAGATGATCTGCCGTGATGTCCCTGACATTGCGGCACACACAATACCCGCTATGGTCTTGCCACCGCGGGTATTGTTTTTTGGTTAGCTGGTTTTCACCGCATTGCATTGTCTGTCGCAGGTAGTGCTGCGCCTTCTTTCCTACTTAAATCACAAGCACCGGCAAGCTTCGCGAAAGCACATCGAAATAGGGGCGCTGTGCCAGATCGCGTCGGTCACCGATCAGGTACAACCTGGCCTTGGCCCGAGTGACCGCAACGTTGAGCAGGTTCGGTTTGCTGATTGTCCAGTCCCGCGCGCCTGCGCTTCCACCGCCTACCACCACGATCACGACTTCCGCCTCCTTGCCCTGGGTGGTATGGACGGTTCCCATGCGGTCTGTCTTCAAGCCAAACTGTGTGCCAATTCTGGTGATTTGCTGGACGACATCGCGAAATGGGGAGATCAGGAAGATCGTCTCAGGCGCGACCTTGCTCACTTCAATCAGCTGTGTGAGCAGCGCGCGCAGTGCGTCGCCTTCGGCAGGCACCCAGTTGCCTTCGCTGGTAACGCGTGGCACATCGATCCAGCCGCTTGCAGGCCACGAGAACGTGGATGGCTCTTTCCGATGAACCATGAGGCCATCGTAGGCAATCGCATTCGAGATCGAGAACATCGGCTCATCACAGCGCCGGTGCACCCGCAACGGCGCACCCACCCAGATCTTGCTGCCTTCCGGGCCAACCTGCGTGCCGATCTGCGTGGTCATGTCGGCAAGATTCTGTACTGAAGCCCGGGTCGGCAACCAGTGCGTGCCGATATCGCCGTGGTACGCGGCAAGCGAGGCTTCGACTGAACGCGGCAAGGTCACCACTGGTTCCAGCTGAAGTGGATCGCCGACGACGACGGTGCGCCGCGCGCGCCATATCGCGCCAGCTGCGGCTTGCGGCGGGGCCTGGCCAGCTTCATCGATCAGTAACCAGCCAATGCCGCCGGGTTTCATTTCTCCGAACAGCGAGGCGGCGGATGCGAATGTGGTCGAAATTACGGGGCAGGCAAGTGCCAGCGACTCGAGTGCCACAGTACGCACGTCCGAGTTGGGCACGCTTCCCGACAGCATGTACATCGCCAGCCCAAGGTTCGACTGCATCTGAGCGGCGTTGTCTTCAATAAATGCGCGGTGCAGATTGAGCGCACTGATGAAGACCTGTATGCGCGCGCCATGCCATTCTGGATGGGCCCATGGGCTGGAGCGTTCCTGATCGGCCTCGTTTGTGTTGACATTCGGCCAGTGCGGGCCAAGCAATGTCTGTGCATCGCGCAGTGCTTCCTGCGTACCGGCAAGCTGGGTGTCAAGCTTGGCGAGATCGTCAGTTAAGCGCCTGAGTTCGGTTTCACATTGGGCCAACGAGTGACTGGACTGCTTGCGCAGACGACGGATTGCTGCGTTTGCACTTTCAGCTTGCCGAATTTGATCAAGTACATCGCCTACCCGTGCACGCCATTCACGTTGCGCGCGGCCGAACGTTCGCAACCAGTCGAGCCAACCGGGGCGGATGTCGCGCTGACCGTCGAGATACGCTTTCAGCTGATCAACGTTGAGTTCACCTGCTTCCAGCTGATGCATGTTCGAATCATCGTTGTCCTTCGCGCGCTGTTGTTCTGCGAGTGCCATATCGTGAGAGATATGTGCTTGTGCATGTTGCTCAGTGAGTTGGGCCAGACGGGCCATCGACGTCGCAATGGCGCCAAGCCTTTTACGCCAGATTTCCTCATCCTCCAGCGCTCGTGTGAACGCCGCCAGCGCTTCGTTCCATGGCACTGCAGCCTGGGTTACTCCCCCCTTCAGATTATCCAGGCGTTCGCGCAATCCCGGCACTTTGCCATCGTTCGATGTCTGCCACCAGAATTTGCTGGTGAACGTATTCCGGTTTGTTTTGTTGCCAAGCCGCCCAGCGATGAGTGCCCACGCCGATCTGGCGGGCGCATCAACGGATTTGGACAACAGCTCTGTTGCAATGTCTGGATACAGATCGGTCTGTCCTGCCCACCGCGAATCGATCGCATCCCCGGCCGGCAATTCAAGAGAGAGATTTTCTACCGCACCGTTGTTGCTCGAGGCAACCACGATTGAATGGCCTGTCAGTTCGGGATCGAGTTCGAAATAGGGAACCGAGCGTTGGCCGATATCGATCGTTCGCCGATGGCCGAATGCTTGCCTGCCTTTTTTTGCCAAGACCTTCGCGCGCTTCACCACCACCGCGGCGACGACATCGCGCAACAGGGTGGTTTTGCCAGTGCCCGGTGGGCCGTTGATGGCGAATGTGCCATCCTGATCGAGTTCCTGCCAAAGAGCGTTGATTGCAAGCTGCTGGCTCCATACCAGCGGATACCTGGCCGGCCAGCATCCCTGCGGAAAAAGAGCCGGATCAAGGAGGGCAAGCGCGCGTGTGCGGTCTGCGCGCACATCGATGCGCTGTACATGCGCGGGGGCTTCAAGATAACGATTGAAGGCCCGCCCGGCAGCCAGGGCGCCGGCAGCCGCAATCCGGTTGAGATCCCGTATGAAGAACGAGTTCATGAAATCGTCTTCGGACTTCGCTGGCGTCGATGTTGCCGAGTTTGGTTTGGGACGTGTTATCTGGGCGGATTTGATCCGGTGCGGTGCGTCGGATCGCACGAATGTGGCAAGACCCAGCCGGGAAACGACCAGGTCGGAGAAGTCCGCCAGCCATTCGCCATCGATTGCCTGATCGGGAGGGAGCTGACCGATGCGCCATGCAAGCTCGTCACGCAGTGCATCGTTTTGCGTATCGAATCCGGGGAACCCGCTGTTTGTCGGCGGTAGTTCAAGGATCGATGAAGAGCTGTGGAGCCCGGCAACGTCGCACGCCTGACTATCGCCAAGCGCCGCCATACCGTGTTTCTCGATCGTTCCAAGCGCCCAGGCAGCCATGCTGAGCGTCAGCGAGTCCGCCTGTGGACGACCGTGCTCATCGACCGCAACATAGAATACGCAGCATTCGCCGTTGGCGCGCTCCTCATGAACGTCCGGTTGTTTGCCTAGCTGTAGTTCCAACAAGCGAATGAATGTCGCGCGTTCGTAGACGGCGCCGTAAATGCTGTGGCGCCAGGCCTTTGCGGGCGATATTGGACGCTGCGCAAATGCCGGTTCCAGCCACGGTACCAATGCGCCATGGGCCCAGTTGCGAACAGGCGCGGTTTGATTTGACGGCGCCAACTTCGGAATGGACTGTGGGCTGAGCGCTTCGACACTGCGCCAGAAACTGATGAGCTGAGTAAAGCGGATTGGTTGCATCGGATGGGTCGATGTTCCTGCACAGTATGCGCTGGACACAGGATTGTCGTGTGTGAGAAATGTTTTCCATTATCTGACGGATCGGGTCATCGCACCATGGCGACGTCATCGAAGGTGCGCAGCTGTCTGTGCGTCGGTCGAGGGGCCATGCACAGGGACAGATTGCTGCCATACTAGCGGCCTCTCACTCCGCGCGTATCCGGCATGGCCACCCTCACCGAACTCGTTATCTACCCGATCAAATCCTGCGCCGGCCTGTCCGTTCCTGAAGCCCGTCTGGCCCTCGACGGCCTGTCAGCAAATGGCGTGCACGACCGCGAATGGATGCTGGTCACGCCCGACGGCCTGTTCCTGACCCAGCGCGAAGTGCCGCGCATGGCCACGGTCATGCCCCGCATCGAAACCAAAGAGCTGATCGTCGCCGCCCCCGGCATGCCGCCCCTGCACCTGCCGCTGGCGCACGACGACGCCGCGCCCACCATCGAGGTCCTGCTGTGGGAAGACAGCCTCCCCGCCGCCGATTGCGGCGACGCGGCCGCCAGCTGGTTCGCCACCGCCATCGGTGTCCCATGCCGCCTGGTGCGCTTTCGCCCCGACGTCCACCGTCCAACCAGCACCAAGTGGACAAAAGGCGTCCCGGCCGCCACGCGCTTTTCGGACGGCTATCCGATCCTGCTGATCGGCCAGGCCTCGCTCGACGACATCAACACAAAACTCGCGCAGGCCGGTCGCGCCAAGCTGCCAATGAACCGCTTCCGCCCGAACGTCGTCGTCGATGGCATCGGCGCGTTCGAGGAAGATTTCGTGGCGGCCTTCCACGGCGACGGAATGACGCTGCGCCCCGTCAAGCCCTGCGCGCGCTGCCCGATTCCGGCCGTCGACCAGGTAACTGGCATTCCCGGCCCCGATCCGCTCGACATCCTGCAAGCCTGGCGCGCCAATCCGCGCATGGACGGCGCCGTCACGGTGGGCATGAACGTGATCGTGCAGGATGGGATCGGGCAGACGTTGCGCGTGGGCCAGCTATTGAACGTCGAGCTGGCTTTCTAAAAAGACCGCGCCACTGTCGCAAAATCGCCTAACCGCCTGCATGAAGGGGCGGTTTTTCGTATCCAAGCCCAAGAGGATGGCGTAATGTTACGGTTATTGCTGAAAGGAATTCTTCATGCACGAGCCGGGCATTTCGTCGCGGGAACTGATAGCGGAAAACGAGACCTTGCGCGCACGCATGGCGTATCTGCTCGAACAGGCTGAGCGTAATCACGAGATCATGTGCCGCCACCAGGCATTCGACCTGCAGATCGTCGGCGCCAGCAGTTTTCCGGACCTGGTCGGCACGATCTTCAGCACGCTGCCGGTGATCTCGGACCTCGATATCGTCACGCTCTCGCTGATCGACCAGAATGCCGATATCTACACGGTCATGCACCGCCTGGGCGTCGATTTCGACACGCTGCCCAACCTGATCTTCTGCGAGCATGCGGTCGAACTTGGCTTTGACATGGCACCGGAATCGCAGCACAGGCCCCTCCTGGGCGCCTATGCACCCGCCCAGCACCGCGCCATGTTCCCGCAGCCGCCGGCCAATCTGCGCAGCGTGGCGCTGGTGCCGCTGCTGCGCAACAAGCGCCTGATCGGCAGCCTGAATCTGGGCAGCGCGGACCCGGGCCGGTTCACGCCGGCGCTGGGCACTGACTTCGTCGAGCACATGGGCTCGATCATCGCGATCTGTCTCGAGAACGTGATCAGCAACGAGATGCTCAAGTACATCGGCCTGACCGATTCGCTCACCGGCGCCTACAACCGGCGCTACATGGACCGGCGCCTGGCCGAAGAAATCGCGCGCGCGCGGCGCCAGGGCTACCGCCTGTCCTGCATGTACATCGACATCGACCACTTCAAGCGCGTCAACGATACGGTCGGCCACCAGGGCGGCGACGACGTGCTGCGCGAGGTGTGCACCCGCATCAAGGCCGAACTGCGGATGTCCGATACGCTGTGCCGCTTCGGCGGCGAGGAATTCGTCGTGGTGCTGATCGACGCCGACCTGGAAAACGCCAGCATCGTCGCCAACCGCATCCGTACGAGCGTGGCCGGCTTGCCGGTGGACTTGACCACGGGTGAGCAGGTGGACGTGACGGTGTCGATCGGCGTGGCGGCGCTGACCGATTTCGAGCGCGATCACGCCATCGAAGGCGTCGCGCATGAGCTGATCGCGTCGGCCGACGCGGCGCTGTACCAGGCCAAGGCCGCGGGCCGCAACCAGGTCGTCACGGCCGCCTGATGGCTACAGCAGCCGCTCCTCGGCGCGGCTGACCGCTTCGCTATCCCCGCGCAGCACCACGACGTCGCCCGATGCCAGCAGCACGTCTGGACCGGGCGCGATATTCTGGCCGCCGCGCCGCAAGGCGGTTACCTCCACTGCCACATCCTGCAACTGCAATGCGCCCAGCGACAGGCCGATTGCCCCGGCCTGCGCGTGCAGGCGCACCGAATGCAGCTTCACCTGGCCATGTTCGAGGTCTGCGCCGCTATCGTCCGTGCCGTGGAAGTAGCCGCGCAGCGTGGCGTAGCGGCCCTTGCGCGCGGCCTGCACCCGGTGCACCACGCGGCGCAGCGGCACGCCGAGCGTCACCAGCGCGTGCGAGGCGAGCATCAGGCTGCTCTCCAGGGCTTCCGGCACCACCTCGGTCGCGCCGGCCGCCTTGAGCACGTCCATGTCGCCGTCGTCATGGCTGCGCACGATCACGGGCAGGGCGGGCGCCAGTTCGTGCACCAGGTGCAGCACCTTGAGCGCCTGGCGCGTGTCGGCGAACGTGATCACCAGCGCGCTGGCGCGGTGTACGCCGGCCGCGATCAGGCTTTCGCGGCGCGCCGCATCGCCGTACGAGACCGACGCGCCGGCCGCCTGCGCCTTCTGCACCCGCTCCGGATCCAGGTCGAGTGCATACCACGGCAATGCCTCTTCTTTCAGCAGCGTGGCCAGGCTCTGGCCACTGCGCCCGAAACCGGCGATGATCACGTGCTTCTGGGTGGTCATGGTGCGCGTGGCCAGCTGCGTCAGTTGCAGCGACTGCATCATCCACTCGTTGGCTGCGACCTTCATCACGATCCGGTCCATGTAGCCGATGATGAAGGGCGCCAGCAGCATCGACAGGACCATCGAGGCCAGCACCAGCTGCATCACGAACGGGTCGATCAGCTTCGAGCCGGACGCATGACTGAGCAGCACGAAGCTGAATTCACCCGCCTGCGCCAGCGCGAGACCCGTGCGCAGCGCGGTGCCCAGCGGCGCGCCGAATGCGCGCGCCATCAGCACGATCAGGCCGGCCTTGAGCAGCACCACGAGCGCCAGCAGCAGCGTGACCTGCCACCAGTACTGGCTCACCAGGCGCAGGTCGAGCAGCATGCCGATCGTGATGAAGAACAGGCCAAGCAGCACATCGCGAAACGGCTTGATGTCTTCTTCCACCTGATGCTTGTAGGGTGTTTCTGAAATGAGCATGCCGGCGACGAACGCGCCCAGCGCCAGCGACAGGCCGGCCTGCTCGGTGATCCACGCCGACCCCAGTGTCACGAGCAGCAGGTTGAGCATGAACAGCTCTTGCGAGCGGCGCTTGGCCACGATCGTGAACCAGCGCCCCATCAGCTTCTGGCCGAAGAACAGCAGCAGCGCCAGCACCAGGCCGGCCTTGAGCGCGGCCAGGCCCAGCGTGATGGCCATGTCTTCCGGATCGCGCGCGAGCGCCGGGATCATGATCAACAGCGGCACCACCGCCAGGTCCTGGAACAGCAGGATGCCGATGATGCGCCGCCCATGTTCGCTCTCGAGCTCGAGGCGCTCGGTGAGCAGCTTGACGACAATCGCGGTGGACGACATGGCCAGCGCCCCGCCCAGCGCGAACGCGGCCTGCCAGGCCAGCGTCAGGTGCGGCATCAGGTAGGCCGCCAGCAGGCCGATGCCCATGGCTGCGGCCACCGTCGTCACCACCTGGCCAAGGCCTAACCCGAATACGATGCGCCGCATCGAGCGCAGCTGGCCGAGCGAGAATTCGAGCCCGATCGAAAACATCAGAAAGACGATGCCGAATTCGCCCAGCGCATGGGTGGTGGGGCTGTCTTCGGCCAGGGCCAGGGCGTGGGGGCCGATCAGGACGCCGACGGCCAGGTAGCCGAGCATCGGCGGCAGCTGCAGGGTGCGAAAGGCAACCACGCCAAGGACGGCGCAGCCAAGCAGCAACAGGGTGAGTTCGAGACCAGAATGCATGGGGTGAAGCGGGTGGCGGTTATGGTGGCGAGGCGTGCTTGTTATCGAATGTTACGACTGGCAAGTTTTTTGCTTTCGCAATTCGTTTATACTTCTGGAATGAGTGTAACTGATGACCAAATAATGCTGAAAAGTTTTGACGAAACCCTGGCGCAGCGCGTGCTGGAACTGGGTCGCCAGACGCTTGCGATCGAGGCCGACGCCATCGTGGCGCTGCACGCGCGCCTGGGCGACGACAGCAGCTTCGTCGACGCCGCGCAGCTGATCTACGCCGGCACCGGCCGCGTGGTCGTTTCGGGCATGGGCAAGTCGGGGCACATCGGCCGCAAGATCGCCGCCACGCTGTCGTCCACCGGTACGCCGGCGTTCTTCATGCACCCGGGCGAAGCCGCGCACGGCGACCTGGGCATGGTCACCGCGAATGACATCCTGATCGCCATTTCCAATTCGGGCGAATCGTCCGAACTGCTCGACATCCTGCCGGCCGTGAAGCGTCTGGGCGCGCGCGTGATCGCCATGACCGGCAAGCCGGCTTCGCGCCTGGCCAAGCTGGCCGACGTCCACCTGAACATCGCGGTGGCCAAAGAAGCCTGCACGCTCAACCTGGCGCCGACCACCAGCACCACCGTCACGCTGGCCATGGGCGACGCGCTGGCCGTGGCGCTGCTCGACGTGCGGGGTTTCCGCGAGCAGGATTTCGCACTGTCGCATCCGGGCGGCGCGCTGGGCCGGCGCCTGCTCACGCATGTGCGCGACGTGATGCGCACCGGTGATGCCATTCCGTCGGTGGGCCTGGATGTCCCGCTGGTCAAGGCGCTGCTCGAGATCAGCCAGAAGGGCATGGGCATGACCGCCGTGGTCGATGCCGCTGGCCGGCCGCTGGGCGTGTTCACCGACGGCGACTTGCGCCGCGTGATCGAGCGCATGCACGATTTTTCGAACGTGCTGATTCGCGACGTCATGCACGCCAATCCGCGCAGCGTGCGTCCCGAGCAGCTGGCCGTCGACGCGGTCGCCGTGATGGAAGAATTCCGCATCAACCAGATGCTCGTGATCGATGAGGCGGGCCAGCTGGTCGGCGCGCTGCATATCCACGACCTGACCCGCGCAAAGGTGATTTGATGAACACTCCTGTATTGGCCCACATCGAGCGCGCCTCGCGCATCAAGGTCATGATCTTCGACGTCGACGGTGTACTCACCGACGGCAGCCTGACCTACGGTCCCGATGGCGAAGTCACCAAAACCTTCAATGTGCTCGACGGCCTGGGCATCCAGATGCTGAATAAATCCGGCGTGCAGACCGCGATCATCAGCGCGCGCCTGTCGCCGATCGTCGTCCGGCGCGCTGCCGACCTGGGCATCTCGCATGTCTACCAGGGCAACCACGACAAGCGCATCGGCCTTGCCAATCTGCTCGAGGCCACCGGCTTTACCGCCGACCAATGCGGCTACATCGGCGACGACGTGATCGACCTGCCGCTGTTCGCGCGCGTCGGCTTTGCCGTTGCCGTGCCCTCAGGTCATCCGGACGTGCAGCACCGCGCGCATTACGTGACCAAAAACGGTGGCGGGCGTGGCGCGGTGCGCGAGATCTGTGACCTTGTCATGCGCGCGCAGGGTACCTACGACCAGGCGCTCGCGCCGTATTTCGCCTGAGCGCCATGGCCACACTCGCCTCCAACAAACGCACCTCGCATCGCTGGAACTTGTTGGCGATGATCGTGATCGGCGTGTTCTTCGCCTTCGGCAGCTTCTGGCTGCTGCAGCTGATGCAGGGGACTAACATCGATGCGCAACTGGGCGGCCCGCCCGACGAGCCGGATTACATCGTCGAGAACTTCTCGTTCGTGCGGATGACGCCCAACGGCCAGCCGAGCTACGTGGTGTCGGGCAAGCGCCTGGCCCACATCCCGCAGGGCGACGTGTCGAATGTCGACCAGCCGCTCATGCGCGGCGTCGAACCGGGCCGCCCGCCGATGACGGTGGTGGCCAAGAGCGCGCGCATCTTCCACGAAGAGCACCGCGTCGAACTGTTCGGCGACGTCGATCTGCAGCGCCCCAAAACGCCCGCCAGCGAAGCGCTGCGCGTGCGCACGTCGGCCATGACCGTATTGCCCGACGAAGAAATCGTCAAGACCGACCAGCCGATCGACATGGAGCTTGGCGCGTCCAGCCTCAAGGCCGTCGGCCTGGTGGCCAACAATGCGACCATGCAGATGAAATTGTCCGGCCGCGGCCGTATCGTCTATCCGCCACGCCAGCGCTGAAGGCTGCCAGCCATGCGCGCGTGTTAACCCAGGACCAGCACCATCATGAAAAAACTTTTTGCTGCCGCTTTCTTGTCACTCCTTTCCCTGAGCGCGATGGCCGAAAAGGCCGACTCGCTCAAGCAGGCGGCTCTCGAATACGATAACGGCGACCTCGATGGCGTCGCAGGCGTGCGCACCTTTACCGGCAACGTGATCCTGACCCGCGGCACGCTGCTGGTCAAGGCCGAACGCGCGGTGGTCAGGGATACGCCCGAAGGCTACATGAGCGTGACGCTCACCGCGGCCAACGGCAAGCCCGCCACGTTCCGCCAGAAGCGCGACGGCGGCCCGAACCTGTGGGTCGAGGGCCAGGCCGAACGCATCGAATACGACGAACGTACCGAGCTGGTGCGCCTGTACTCGAACGCCATCGTCAAGGAACTCGAAAACGACCGGATGACCAACCAGATGACCGGCCCGTTCATTTCGTACGACAACCGCAAGGAAGTCGTCGCCGTGCGCAATGACGTCAGCGGCGAGAGCAAGGTTGGCGGCGGACGCGGCACGCTGATCCTGGCGCCCAAGCGTACGCCGGCCGGAGGCACGCAATGACGGCCCTGAACGATCGCAGCACGCTGGTCGTCAAGGGCCTGCAGAAAAGCTATGGCAAGCGCCTGGTCGTGCGTGACGTGTCGCTGGATGTCGAATGCGGCGAGGTGGTGGGTTTGCTGGGCCCGAACGGCGCCGGCAAGACCACCTCGTTCTACATGATCGTCGGCCTGGTGCCGTCGGACGCCGGCTCGATCAGCATCAACGGCACCGACATCACCAGCCTGCCGATCCATCGCCGCGCGGTGCTCGGCCTGTCGTACCTGCCGCAGGAAGCGTCGGTGTTTCGCAAGCTGACCGTGGAAGAAAACATCCGCGCCGTGCTCGAACTGCAGAAGGTCGACGGCAAGTCGCTGACCAAGGCGCAGATCGGCGAGCGGCTCGATAACTTGCTGGCCGACCTGCAGATCGAAAAGCTGCGCGAGAACCCGGCGCTGTCGCTGTCGGGCGGCGAACGGCGCCGCGTGGAGATCGCACGCGCACTGGCCACCAATCCGCGCTTCGTGCTGCTCGATGAACCCTTTGCCGGTGTCGACCCGATCGCCGTGATCGAGATCCAGCGCATCGTGCGCTTCCTCAAGGAGCGCAAGATCGGCGTCCTGATCACCGACCACAATGTGCGCGAGACGCTGGGCATCTGCGACCGCGCCTACATCATCAATCAGGGCGCGGTGCTCGCATCCGGCCGTCCCGACGATATCATCGCCGACGAGTCGGTGCGCCGCGTGTACCTTGGTGAACATTTCCGCATGTAAGCCATACTCAATTGATGAAACAGTCCCTTCAGCTCCGCACTTCGCAGCACCTGGCGCTCACGCCACAGCTGCAGCAATCCATCCGGTTGCTGCAGCTGTCGACGCTCGAGCTGCACCAGGAGATCGAGCAGATACTGGGCGATAACCCGCTGCTCGAAAGGCTCGACGACCCGCTCGATCATTCGGTGCGCCTGCTGGCCGATGGCGCCATCAACAATGCGCCGGCGCCTGGCGAGGCGCCGCCGGCGCCGGGCCAGCAGGCCGAAGGTGAAGGCAGCGCGCCGGCCGAAGGCGAGGGCGCTGAAGGCGGCGCGGTCGATGGCGACCGGCCCGACAACGACTGGAGCGAAGGCAGCGGCGCGTCGTCCGGCAGCAGTAGCAGCAGCGACGACGAAGACGGCCGCCCGCAGCTGGAGGCGTGCGCCATCACGCTGCGCGAACACCTGATGGAACAGGTGCGCGAAACGCTGCTCTCGACCCGCGATCGCGCGCTGGCCGAACTCGTCATCGACGCACTGGACGACAACGGCTACCTGGAAGAACCGCTCGACGACATCCACGCGCGGTTGCCCGAAGAACTCGAGGTCGACCTGGACGAACTGCGCTGCGCGCTGGCGATGGTGCAGAGCATGGACCCGGTGGGCGTGGGCGCGCGCAGCGCGGCCGAATGCCTGGCGCTGCAGATCCGGCGCATGCCGGGCGTGCCGATGGTCACGCGCCGCATGGCCCTGAAGATCGTCGAAGGCTACCTGACCTGGTTCGCGCAGCGCGAATACAGCAAGCTGAAAAAAGCGCTCGATTGCGACGACGAAGACCTGCGCGAAGTGCAGGCCGTGGTCCGCCAGTGCAACCCGCATCCGGGCGCGGCGTTCGCATCGAACGTGTCGGATTACGTGGTGCCGGACGTGATCGTGCGGCGCGCCAAGAACGGCTGGGCGGTCACGCTGAACCAGGACGTCATGCCGCGCCTGCGCGTCAACAGCCTGTACGCCACGATGCTCAAGCAGGGCCGCAGCGAGAGCCAGATGGGCGCGCAGATGCAAGAGGCGAAGTGGCTCATCAAGAACATGCGCCAGCGTTTCGACACGATCCTGCGTGTGGCCGAGGCGATTGTTGAACGCCAGCGCAACTTTTTCAGCCATGGCGCGGTTGCCATGCGGCCCCTTGTTTTGCGCGAGATAGCTGATACACTAGGTCTGCACGAGAGCACCATCTCTCGTGTCACAACCCAGAAATACATGCTGACCCCGCACGGCATGTTCGAGTTGAAGTATTTCTTCGGTAGCCACGTTGCCACCGAGGCGGGAGGCGAAGCATCCTCAACGGCAATCCGTGCGCTCATCGCACAATTGACAGGAGCAGAAGACCCTAAGAATCCATTATCCGATAGCAAGATCGCGGAAATGCTCGGGGAACAAGGCATGGTCATTGCGCGCAGGACGGTCGCAAAATACCGTGAAGCGCTCAAGATTCCCCCCGTCAGTCTCCGCAAAGCCTTGTAACAACGCCGCTCATACAGTCTGTGCCTTCAGCTCCTGTGTGGTGCAAGCGACGTGACATCTTCAAAGGAGTGTGTATGAACCTCACCATCAGTGGTCACCATCTCGAAGTAACCCCTGCCATCCGTGAATACGTTCAGAATAAGCTGGAACGCATTATTCGCCATTTCGATCAAGTCATAGATACCCACGTCTTCCTGGCCGTCGATAACCTCACCGAAAAAGAAAAAAGGCAAAAAGCTGAAATCAATGTCCAGGTGTCGGGCAAGACCCTGCACGTGGCGAGCGTCGCGCAAGACCTGTATGCCGCGATCGACATGTTGATGGATAAACTGGATCGACAAATTCTGAAGCACAAGCAGATGCTCAAAGACCATAACCGCACAGCGATCAAACGCCTGGACGTCGACGAAGCAGACGTCGCTGCCGCCTGATTCGAGCGCAGGTCACCACCGCCAGGGGCGTCTTTTCGGGACGCCCTTTTTGCATCCCGCTGCCGGTAAAATACGTGTTTCCTTTCGATGGATCACGCCATGTCCGACCACGTCCTGACCCGCATCGCCAACCGCACCGGCATCATCACCCTCGACCGGCCCAAGGCGCTCAATTCGCTGTCGCTGGACATGGTGCGCGCGCTGACCGCGATCCTGCTCGACTGGCAGACCAATGTCACCGTCGATGCGGTCGTGATCACCAGCAGCAGCGAAAAAGCACTGTGCGCGGGCGGCGATATCCGCTTCTTCCACGAGGTCGGCAACGCCTCGCCACAAGGCGGCAGCGCACTGCTCGAAGATTTCTTCACCGAAGAATACGCGCTGAACCACCTGATCCACTTTTATCCGAAACCGTACATCGCGCTGATGGACGGTGTGGTCATGGGCGGCGGCATGGGCATCGCGCAGGGCGGGCCCGATTGCGGCCTGCGCATCGTGACCGAGCGCACCAAGATGGCGATGCCCGAGGTGAATATCGGCCTGTTCCCCGATGTCGGCGGCAGCCATTTCCTGTCACATACGCCCGGCCAATTGGGGATGTTCCTGGGCTTGACCGGCTTGACAATCGGCGCGGCCGACGCGCTGTACGTGGGCCTGGCCGACGTGTTCGTGCCAAGCGCAGACCTGGCGGCATTGCAGGCGCTGATCGAAGCGACGCCGGGCGCGCATCTTCCGGCGGCTATCCGCGCGTTCGCCACGGCGCATGCCGGCGAGAGCGAATTACAGGCCAATCGCGCGCGCATCGATGCGCACTTTGGCGCGGACTCGGTGGCGGCGATCATGGCGTCGCTCGAGGGTGACGACACGCCGTTCGCGCAGAAGGCGTTGAATGCGATGCGTCAGCGCTCGCCCTTGATGATGTGCGTGACGCGCGAGCTGCTGCTGCGCGGCGCATCGCTCGATGTCGCCGACTGCCTGCGCCTGGAGCGCTCGCTCGTGCGCCGCAACTTCGAGCATGGTGAAGTACTCGAAGGCGTGCGCGCGCTCGTCATCGACAAGGACAATGCGCCGCAATGGAATCCGCCGTCGCTCGACCTCGTGACCGACGCAATGGTGGCGCGCTTCTTCGCGCCAGTGTGGCCGGCGCATGCGCATCCGCTGCGCCATCTCGCGTAAGCCTCTCCATGCATATCCGTTTGCGCGTGACTTTTCGCGCAGGCGGTGCAAACATCGTGGCTTCATGAACCGATGAGGACCCCCGATGCGCACGACCGCCTTGCTGTTGTCGATGACCTTGTGCGGCAGCGCCGCGGCCCAGGCCTGGCAGCCTGACTTCAATGCGAGCGCATTCAAGGGGCCGGCCTCCGGTCCTGCCAACGAGGTGCTGGTATTGGGCTCACCCCATCTGTCGCAATTGCCGAAAACCTTCCAGGCCGCCAGCCTGACGCTGTTGAACGAACGCTTGGCCGCATGGAAGCCGCAGGCGATCGCGATCGAGGCGGTATCCGGGCCGCAGTGCGACTTCATGCGGCGCTACCCGGTCCGCTACAAGGATTCGATCGATTCCTATTGCCGGGATACTGCACCGGCGCGGCTGGCCACGGGGCTGGATGTCGCGGCGGCGACCGAGGCTGCCGACGCCTTGCTGGCTGCCTGGCCCGCTACCCCGACGCCCGCGCAGCGCCGGCGCCTTGCGGGGTTGTTCCTCGCAGGCGGCGAGCAGGCATCGGCGCTGGTCCAGTGGCTACGCCTGTCCGAGGCCGAGCGCCGTGCCGGTGATGGTCTGGACGCCGCACTGGTCGGCGTACTCGTGAAGCTGGAAACCAGGCGCGACGAAAGCATCATGATCGGTGCGCGTCTGGCTGTCCGGCTCGGCCTTGAGCGCCTGTACGCGATGGACGACCATACCGCCGACAGCGCGTCTGAAGACCAGAAGGCGTTTGGCGATGCGCTGATGAAAGCGTGGGACAACCCTGCCACCAAGCAGCGCGCGGCGGTGGACAAGGCGCAGGAGGGCTTGCTGGCAAGTGCCGAAGGCGTGCTGGCCATGTACCGCGCTGACAATGCACCTGGCCAGGGGGCTCTGGTCTACCGCAGCGACTTTGGCGCGGCGCTCAACGAGCCGTCAGCGCAGCGCTTCGGCCGCCAGTACGTGGGTTACTGGGAAACGCGCAACCTGCGCATGGCGGCCAATATCCGGGACGTGCTGGGAATGCGGCCCGGCCAGCGCATGCTGGTCATCGTCGGCGCGTCGCACAAGGGGTATCTGGAATCGTATCTGCACCAGATGCATGATGTGCGGATCGTGGATGCGGGGCTGGTGCTGCGGTGACGAAGCGCTATTTTGATGTCAGCGGCGGTAATCCGTGATCGGTGGCGAGTGGTGTGCTGGCCGACAGACCAACTATTATTCAAGGAGTGGCATGGCACTGGAACTGATGAGTTCAGCACCGACTGACTTCGATTTTGTTATTGGGGATTGGGTTGTCAGGCATCGGCGGCTCAAGGAACGCCTGTCAAATTGCAATGAATGGGTTGAGTTTGATGGTGAAATGTCGACCCAAAAAATTCTGGGTGGCTTCGGCAACCTTGAAGACAACATCTTGCGCCTGAATGACGAGATCTTTCGCGCTATCGCGTTACGCTCCTACGATCAGAGCACGAAGAAATGGTCGATCTGGTGGCTTGACGGTCGTCCTCCGAGTCAGATCGACGTTCCAGTGGTAGGACAATTCATTGACGGCGTTGGTACGTTCTTCGCCAACGATACTTTCCAGGAAATCCCGATTATCGTCAGATTTGTCTGGCGCCAGATTGATCAAAACTTGCTGCACTGGGACCAGGCTTTTTCTGCCGATGCGGGAGATACATGGGAAACCAACTGGACGATGGAATTTCGTCGTCAGCGTTAAACGTGTGGCAGGGCGGGCAGCAAGCCTACGCTGGCCGATGCTTCGGTTGCTCGCG
Organism: Oxalobacteraceae sp. CFBP 13730; assembly: GCA_014841835.1. Lineage (GTDB taxonomy): Bacteria > Pseudomonadota > Gammaproteobacteria > Burkholderiales > Burkholderiaceae_D > Telluria. The sequence goes on from JACYUQ010000004.1 coordinate 778,128, forward strand.
ATGCCTGACAATCACGCGCTCGGTTGCGCCGAAGTGCGCGCCCAGATGTTCGGCCATGTACACCGAGCGATGCTGTCCGCCCGTGCAGCCGACTGCCACCGTCAGGTAACTGCGGTTGTCGGTCTTGAACGACGGCAGCCACTTGGCGACGAAGTTCTGGATGTCGGACAGCATCTCGACGGCGCTCGGTTGTGCATCGAGGAAGGCGATCACGGGCGCATCCTTGCCGGTGAGCGGACGAAGGGACAAGTCGTAATACGGATTCGGGATTGCGCGCACGTCGAACACGAAGTCGGCGTCGAGCGGCACGCCGACCTTGAAGGCGAACGATTCAAAGAACAGCGTCAGCGGTGCGTGGTCGATCTCGGCCAGTTCCTTGATCCAGCCGCGCAGCTTGTTCGACGAGAGCTCGGACGTGTCGATCACGTGGCCCAGGTTCTCGATCGACGACAGGCGCTCGCGTTCTTCAGCGATGCATTCGATCAGCGTCAGGCGCGAGGCCGGGTTTTCGCCTGGACGCAGTTCGTGCGACAGCGGATGGCTGCGGCGCGTCTCGGAGAAGCGCGCTACCAGCGAATGGGTGCTCGCGGTCAGGAACATGACCTTGACCGAGTGGCCGTCGTCGCGCAGCCGCCCCACGCTCACGGGCAGTTCGGCCAGCGATTCGGCGCTGCGCGCATCGACCGCGACGGCGATCTTGCCGCCGCCGCTTTCGCTGACTGTATTGACGAGGGCCGTCAGCAGGGCTGGCGGCAGGTTGTCGACGCAGTAGTAACCGGCGTCTTCCAGGACATTCAGGGCCACGGATTTGCCCGAGCCGGAAATTCCGGTGATGAGGACGATGTGCATGGGGCGATGATACCGCAAGCGCCGGTCGGTCGTACACCCGCGGGCCATGCGCAACGGGTCAGTCGGCGCTCATGGCCTGGCGCTGGCGCTCCATGAATTCCTGCAGCGTGTCGATGCCGCGCAGTTGCAGGATCGTATTGCGCACGGCGGCCTCCAGCAGCACGGCGATGTTGCGGCCGGCCGCCACCGGGATCACGACCTTGCGGATCGGCAGGCCCAGCACGTCTTCGGTCGGGAAGTGGAAGGGCAGGCGCTCGACTTCTTCATCCTGCGCGCCGCGCTTGACCAGGTGGACGATGAGCTTCAGGCGCATCTTGCGGCGCACTGCCGTCTCGCCGAAGATCGCCTTGATGTCCAGGAGGCCCAGGCCGCGCACTTCGAGCAGGTTTTGCAGCAGCGGCGGGCAGCGGCCCTCGATCATGTTCGGTGCGATGCGCGAGAATTCCACCGCATCGTCGGCCACCAGGCCGTGCGAACGCGAAATCAGTTCCAGGCCCAGCTCGCTCTTGCCCAGGCCCGACTCGCCGGTGATCAGCACGCCCACACCCAGCACGTCCATGAACACGCCATGCATGATCACGCGCTGTGCCAGCTTCTTGGACAGATACACACGCAGGAAGTCGATCACCTGCGCTGCCGGCAGCGGCGTGGAAAACAGCGGGATGTTCTGCTCGTCACAGATGGCGAGGATGTCGGGCGGCGTTTCCAGCCCCTGCGCGATGATCAGCGCCGGCGGCCCGCCGCCGATCAGTTCGCCAATCACGTGGGTACGCGAATTGGCTTTCAGGCGGTGGTAGTAATTGAGTTCCTGGTGCCCGAAGACCTGGATGCGGCCCGGGTGGATCAGGTTCAGGTGGCCGACCTGATCGGCGGCCGACGCGGCGTCGCCGGCGATCTGGCGTTCGCCGCCGGGAAAGCCCGCGAACCAGCCGAGCTGCAGGCTGTCGCGGTTATCGTCGTACAGCCGTTGAATGGTCAGCGGGGACTGCAGCATGGGCATCGTCTTCGTCACAAAAAAAGGCGCGCGACATCATTGCCGCGCGTTCGCAGTGACGTGAAGTTTAACCCAGAGCTTGCAGGCTGGGTTGCCAGTTGATAATGCGCTCGTGAACGGCCTTCGGGTCGGCATCGGTTGCCAGCGCCGTGCGGATGGCTTCGTCCGAGAACAGTTCGGCGATTTCCGACAGGATCTCGAGGTGCTGCTGCGTGACGTGGTCAGGAATCAGCAGGAAGAACAGCAGGCTCACCGGCTGGCCATCGGGCGACTCGAACGGAATCGGCTCCTTCAGGCGCACGAATGCGGCCATGGGCGCCTTCAGGCTCTTGCTGCCCTTGATGCGGCCATGCGGGACGGCCACGCCGTGGCCGAGGCCGGTAGAGCCGAGACGCTCGCGTGCGAACAGGTTGTCGGACACAATCGAACGGGCAATACCGCAATTGTTCTCGAAGATCAGGCCGGCTTGCTCGAAGGCGCGCTTCTTGCTCGACACTTCAATGTCGAGCTGGACGTTTTCGAGAGAAAGGATTTTGCTTAAATTGGTCATAACGTGGGGTGCGTGGCACAAGTGCGCAGCACAAGTGGCGTGCTTGCGAGCACGGATTATAGGCCTGTTTTATGGCCGGGACACTCGAAATCGCGAGCGTCAAGCCAGTTGGCGGGACGGTCACACAGTACCCGTCGTAACAGGGCAGCAGCGGCGTTGATTCATGTTAACGCCACCACGCAATTTTTCTAACAAATCGCAGAATGCGACCAGTAAATACATGCTTGCGCTGAGATTGGCCGATTTTTGCACATGATCTGCTGAAAAAACAAGCAGTTTCAGCAGGGCGTTACACCCGGGCTTGATGCCAGGCCCGGTGCGCGGCTGTCGCCAAAAACGTACAGGCGTGCGAGTCGCATCCTGTCAGAAACGCGATATTTACTGGCGCGCGCCACGCAGATTGGGCGGTTTACCGGTCGAGAAATTGGCGCGCCATGGGTTGATATCCAGACCGCCGCGCCGGGTGTAGCGGGCGTACACGGCCAGCTTGGTCGGCTTGCACTGGTGCAACACGTCCATGAAGATGCGCTCGACACATTGCTCGTGAAACTCGTTGTGTTCGCGGAAGCCGATCAGGTATTTCAGCAAGCCTTCCTGGTCGATCTGCGGGCCGACATAGCGGATCTGCACGGTGCCCCAGTCCGGCTGACCCGTGACCAGGCAGTTCGACTTGAGCAGGTGCGATACCAGCGTTTCTTCGACCTGCCCATTCTCGTGGTTTGCGCTGAGCAATTCCGGGGATGGCGAGTAGCCGTCGATCTCGACATCCAGGCGGTCCAGCAGTACGCCGTCGAGTTCGCCCATCTTGATCGCACCGAACGCGTCGGGGCTGGTCAGCGTGACGTGGACCGGCGCACCGAAGCCGTCCGACAGATCGTCGCGCAGCAGGGCCAGCAGGGCGTCCGGACCGGCCAGGCGGGTCTGGTTGAACGAGTTCAGATACAGCTTGAACGATTTCGACTCGACGATGTTCGGCGAATCGGCCGGGACCGTGATCGTCGCAATCGCCACCTGCGGTTTGCCTCGCATGTTCAGCCACGACAGTTCATAGGCGTTCCAGATGTCGACACCGAAGAACGGCATGGTACCGGCATCCGCGAACAGGCCGAGCTCATCGCGCTTTTGCTGGCGCGCGATCGGGAATAGCAGCTCGGGCGCGTACTGGCTCTGGTAGGCGGAGGATTTGCCGAGGGGCGATTGGTCAGGGGTATTCATAGGAGTGGGGCGTCAGGCGCCCAAAAACAATTTATAGACGGGATTGCTGCTTTCGTCCCAGTAACGGTAACCGAGCGACGCCAGGAATTGCCGGAACTCGGCCATTTCGGTCGGCGGCACTTGCAGTCCCACGAGAATGCGCCCCACATCGCCGCCTTGGTTGCGGTAGTGAAACAGCGAGATATTCCAGTTCGGCGCCATGCTGTCCAGGAAGCGCATCAGCGCGCCCGGCCGGTCAGGGAACTCGAAACGATACAGCAATTCGTCATGGGCCAGCGAACTCTTGCCGCCCACCAGATGGCGGATATGCAGCTTGGCCAGCTCGTCACCGGTCAGGTCGAGCGTCTTGTAGCCATGCTCTTCGAACGTGCGCGCCAGCAGCCCGGACTCGCTGCGGCTGCCCACCTGCACGCCGACGAACACATGCGCTTCGCTGGCATCGCTGATGCGGTAATTGAACTCGGTCACGTTGCGCGGCCCGACCAGCCCGCAGAAACTGCGGAAGCTGCCGCGTTGCTCCGGTACGGTCACGGCAAACACCGCTTCGCGCGATTCGCCCAGCTCGGCGCGCTCGGCAACGAAGCGCAGGCGGTCGAAGTTCATGTTGGCGCCGCACGCGACGGCCACCAGCGTTTCACCCTTGACCGGTTCGCGGTCCATCTGCGAGCGTTCGATATACGCCTTGGCGCCGGCGATGGCCAGCGCGCCGGCCGGCTCGAGAATGCTGCGCGTGTCCTGGAACACGTCCTGGATCGCGGCGCAGATCGCATCGGTGTCGACCAGGATGATCTCGTCGACCACCTTCTGCGCGACGCGGAAGGTTTCTTCGCCCACCAGGCGCACAGCGGTGCCGTCGGAGAACAGGCCGACGTCGTTCAGCGTCACGCGGTGCCCGGCCTTCAGGCTGCGCGCCATCGCGTCCGAATCGAGCGTCTGCACGCCGATGATCTTGATGTCGGGGCGAATTTCCTTGACATAGGCGCCGATGCCCGCGATCAGGCCGCCGCCGCCGATGGCGACGAAGATCGCGTGAATCGGGCCGGAATGCTGGCGCAGGATTTCCATGCCGATCGTGCCCTGGCCGGCGATCACGTCCGGATCGTCGAACGGGTGCACGAAGGTCATGCGCTGTTCTTTTTCGAGCAGCAGGGCGTGGTTGTAGGCGTCGGTGTAAGAGTCGCCATGCAGCACGATCTCGACGCTGGCGCCGCCACGCGCCTTGACGGCGTCGATCTTCACGCCCGGCGTGGTCGTGGGCATCACGATCAGCGCGCGGCAGCCGAGGCGGCAGGCCGACAGGGCCACGCCCTGGGCGTGGTTGCCGGCCGACGCGCAGATCACGCCGCGGGCGCGCTGCTCGGGCGTCAGGTTGGCCATCTTGTTGTAGGCGCCGCGCAGCTTGAAGCTGAACACGCTCTGCATGTCTTCGCGCTTGAAATAGATGCGGTTGCCCATGCGCGCGGACAGCGTGGGGGCCAGATCGAGCGGCGTTTGTTCGGCAACGTCGTAGACGCGCGCGGTCAGGATTTTTTTGAGATAGTCGGTAGTCATGGTCGAAACACAAGGGTCAGGCCAATGGAGCTGGCGGGACGGACGACGCAAACTGTTCCGCTAGGGTGGGTGACCGTGGCGCGCAGTACGATACGGCACGCTGGGTGACAGGCGATCGTATCGTGTCGTGACGAAAGTACTGGACCATTATAATGGACGCCTATTTCCCTCGCCTAAGCTCGCATGATCGAAACTGCTGTTCAATGGCTGCTTGACCTCGTTGCGGCGCCGACTGTCGGGCTGGCCTCCGTCTTCATCATCAGTTTTATTTCCGCTACGCTGCTGCCGCTCGGTTCCGAGCCGGCCGTGTTTGCGGTGATCAAGGCCAATCCCGCGCTGTTCTGGCCGGCGATCCTGGTCGCGACCCTGGGCAATACGCTGGGCGGCGCGGTCGATTACTTCCTCGGCTACCGCGCCAAGGTGGCGTTTGCGAAAGAGCGCCAGAGCCGCTGGTTTGGCTGGCTCAAGCGTTATGGCGCCAAGACGATGCTGCTGTCGTGGCTGCCAGGTGTGGGCGATCCGTTGTGCACACTGGCCGGCTGGCTGCACCTGCCGTTCTGGCCGAGCCTGATGTATATGGCGATCGGCAAGTTTGCGCGCTATCTGACCATGACGATCGCGCTGCTGTACGTGCCGGACAGTTTCTGGAAATCGCTCGGCGACATGCTGACGCGCATTACCGGCTAGACCGAAGGAGTTTGCCATGCTTGAACTGCGTCCCACCTGCGAACACTGCAATGTCGCGCTGCCACCGGCATCGGAACAGGCCCGCATCTGCTCGTACGAATGCACGTTTTGCGCCACCTGCGTCGATACCGTCTTGCTGAACGTGTGCCCGAACTGCGGTGGCGGTTTCGTGCCACGGCCCATCCGGCCGGCGCAGGATCGCAAGGATGGCAATTATCTGGCCAACGACCCGGCCGGCACGGCCGTAAAACACCGTCCCGTCGATCCGGCCGCGCACGCCGCGTTCGCCGCGCCGCTGACGGACATCCCGCCGGCGCAGCGCTGAGCGCCGCCGCCATCAACCCAAGGACTCCGGCATGACCGACCGCGTTCCCGTACCCCTGGCCAAAGCCTACCGCCTGATGAACCACGGGCCGACGGTTCTGGTATCCACGCGCCACGGCGACGCCCTCAACGTGATGGCGGCCGCCTGGTCGATGCCGCTCGACTTCGATCCGCCCAAGGTGGCGGTGGTGATCGACAAGAACACACTTACCCGCAGCATGATCGAGGCGTCCGGCGAGTTCGCGCTGAACATCCCATCGCGCGAGCTGGCGCGCCTGACCCTGCAGGTGGGTTCCACGTCGGGCCGCGAGGTGGACAAGTTCGCGGCTTTCAATGCGGGCGCCTGGACCGGCGAACAGGTCGGTGCGCCGCTTCTCGACGGCTGCCTGGCCTGGCTCGAGTGCCGCGTACTGCCCGAACCGCATATCCAGGACACGTATGACCTGTTCCTGGGCGAAGTCGTGGCGGCCTGGGCCGACCCGGCGGTATTTGCCGACGGGCACTGGAATATGGCTGCGGGTGGCAAGAAAAGCATTCATTACGTGGCCGGCGGCCATTTCTTCGAGACCGGCGAGGCGTTCGAGGTGCCGGACAGTCCAAGATAGCGGTGCAAACCAGGCCGGACGAGATATGCCATTCCCATCGTCCAGGTTGATAAATACTGTGCGGCCGGGTCTGTGGGTAAATAATGTTTGCATATCCCACACAGGATGAATATTTTGTTGCGTCGCGCGCAACGGCGGACGGGGCCGCCCCAAGCGTGGTGCAACGCAATACGATAGAATGAACGTCCTTCGGGCCTGTCCGACTGTCGACGAGTATTCATGAACGCCCCCGCACACATCCATACCCTGCTAGCCGATAACGCCCCCGCGCGCCTGCGCGAGATTCCGTACAACTACACCTCGTTCTCGGACCGCGAAATCGTGATCCGGCTGCTCGGTGAGTCGTCGTGGGAGTTGCTGGGCAGCTTGCGCGGCGCCCGCCAGACTGGCCGCTCCGCGCGTATGCTCTACGAGGTGCTGGGCGACATCTGGGTCGTGCGGCGCAATCCTTACCTGCAGGACGACATGCTGGACAACCCGAAGCGCCGGGCCAACCTGATCGAGGCGCTGCACCACCGCCTGGCCGAAGTCGACAAGCGCCGCACCACGGTCGACGCGCAGGATGACGGCGACCCGGCTGTGGTCGCAGCGCGCAGCAGCGCCGTCGAGCAGTTGCTGGCGGCCGCGCGTCGCGCGGTCGACGACTTCGGCCGCGAATTTTCCGAGACCTACGACCTGCGCAAGCGCGCGCTGAAGGTGCTGGGCGCGTACACCGACAAGCGCAATATCCGCTTCGACGGCATGCACCGCATCTCGCACGTGACCGACGCCACCGACTGGCGCGTCGAATATCCGTTCCTGGTGCTGGTGCCGGATACCGAAGACGAGATGGCCGGCCTGGTCAAGGGCTGCATCGAGCTCGGTCTGACCATCATCCCGCGCGGCGGTGGTACCGGCTACACGGGCGGCGCGATTCCGCTCACGCCCATGTCGGCCGTGATCAACACCGAAAAACTGATCGGCATCGGCGAGGTCGAAATGACCGCCATGCCGGGCCTGGACCGCGAGTACGCGACCATCCACACCTATGCGGGCGTGGTCACGCAGCGCGTGTCGCAGGCGGCCGAGAAGGCCGGCTTCGTGTTCGCGGTCGATCCAACGTCGGCGCACGCATCCTGCGTGGGCGGCAATATCGCAATGAACGCGGGCGGCAAGAAGGCCGTGTTGTGGGGCACTGCGCTCGACAACCTAGCCTCATGGCGCATGGTCGACCCCAATGGCGACTGGCTCGATGTCACACGCATTGCCCACAATCTGGGCAAGATCCACGATGCGCCGCAGGCCGAGTTTCTGCTCGAATGGACGCATCCGTCGGTCAGGGGCGCACCGAAAGGCGCGCCGTTTCGCACCGAGACCTTGATCATCGACGGCAAGCGCTTTCGCAAGGAAGGCCTGGGCAAGGACGTTACCGACAAATTTCTCTCCGGCCTGCCGGGCATCCAGAAAGAGGGCACCGATGGCCTGATCACGTCGGGCCGCTGGATCCTGCACAAGATGCCGAAGTTCACGCGCACCGTGGCCCTCGAATTCTTTGGCCAGGCGCGCGACGCGATTCCGTCGATCGTCGAGATCACGAATTACCTCAACGGCTTGCCGAAGAACGGCGACGCGGCGTTTTCTACGCTGCGCCTGGCGGGCCTGGAGCACCTGGACGAGCGCTATCTGCGCGCGGTCGGTTACGCCACCAAATCCAAGCGCGGCGTGCTGCCGAAGATGGCGCTGTTCGGCGACATCGTGGGCGACGACGAAAACGCGGTGGCGCTGGCTGCGTCCGAAGTCGTGCGCATCGCGAACACCCGCGTGGGCGAAGGCTTCGTTGCCGTCAGCCCCGAAGCGCGCAAGAAGTTCTGGCTCGACCGCGCCCGCACGGCGGCCATCGCGCGCCACACCAACGCCTTCAAGATCAACGAAGACGTGGTCATTCCGCTGCCGCGCATGGGCGAATACACCGATGGCATCGAGCGCATCAACGTCGAGCTGTCGATCAAGAACAAGCTGCAGCTGGCCGACGGCCTGCGCGACTACCTGGCGAGCGACCATCTCCCGCTGGCCAAGAGCGATGACGCCAGCAGCGGCGAAGGCGTCGAGCGCGACGAGATCATGGGCGACCGCCCGCTGCAGGCGCGCGCGCTGGTCGACCTGGTGACCAAGCGCTGGAGCTTCATCCTGGCCAATCTGGATGCGCCGCTGGTCGACGTGCGAGAGCAGCTCGAATCGCTTGGGCTCGACCATCTGTCGGCCGCTTTCGATGCGCGCCTGGCGATCCAGCCCGATGCGCGCCTGTTCGATGCGGTGCAGGACCACACGGTGCGCATCTCGTGGAAAGCCGAGCTGCGCGCGCCGCTGCGCCAGATCTTCAACGGCAGCGCCTACACCTGCATCCTCGACGAGAGCACCGCGATCCACAAACGCATCCTGCGCTCGCGCGTGTTCGTCGCACTGCACATGCACGCCGGCGACGGCAACGTCCACACCAATCTCCCGGTGAACTCGGACGACTACGACATGCTGCAGGATGCGCACAAGGCGGTCGAGCGCATCATGAAGCTGGCGCGCTCGCTCGACGGCGTGATCTCGGGCGAACACGGGATCGGCATCACCAAGCTCGAATTCCTGAAGGACGAAGAAATCCAGGAATTCCGCGACTATAAGATCCGCGTCGATCCGGAAGGGCGCTTCAACAAGGGCAAGCTGCTCAATCTGGAAGGTGCCCACGCCGACCTGCGCAACGCCTACACGCCGTCGTTCGGCCTGATGGGCCACGAGTCGCTGATCATGCAGCAAAGCGATATCGGCGAGATCGCCCACAGCATCAAGGACTGCCTGCGCTGCGGCAAGTGCAAGCCCGTCTGCACGACCCACGTGCCGCAGGCGAACCTGCTGTATTCGCCGCGCGACAAGATCCTGGCCACGTCGGCGCTGATCGAAGCGTTCCTGTACGAAGAGCAGACCCGCCGCGGCGTCTCGATCCGGCACTGGGAAGAATTCGAGGACGTCTCGGACCACTGCACCGTGTGCCACAAGTGCGTCACGCCATGCCCGGTGAATATCGACTTCGGCGACGTGTCGATGAACATGCGCAATCTGCTGCGCAAGATGGACAAGCGCAGCTTCAAGCCGGCTAACCGCGCGGCGATGTTCTTCCTGAACGCGACCGATCCGACCACCATCAATGCGACGCGCAAGGTGATGGTCGATTTTGGCTTCAAGGCGCAGCGCTTCGGTAACCGCATGCTCAAGGGCTTTGCCAAGCCGCAGCTGGCCGCGCCCGCGCCAACGACCGGCAAGGCGCCCGTGCGCGAGCAGGTCATCCACTTCATCAACAAGAAGATGCCGGGGAACCTGCCGAAGAAAACGGCGCGCGCGCTGCTCGATATCGAAGACGACAAGATCGTCCCGATCATCCGCAATCCCAAGAAGACCAATGCCGATACCGAGGCCGTGTTCTACTTCCCGGGCTGCGGATCCGAGCGCCTGTTCTCGCAGGTGGGCCTGGCCACGCAGGCGATGCTGTGGGAAGTGGGCGTGCAGACCGTGCTGCCACCGGGTTACCTGTGCTGCGGTTATCCGCAGCGCGGCGCCGGCCAGTTTGACAAGGCCGAGAAGATGGTAACGGACAACCGCGTGCTGTTCCACCGGATGGCCAACACGCTCAACTACCTGGATATCAAGACGGTGCTCGTCTCGTGCGGCACCTGCTACGACCAGCTGGCGACGTACCAGTTCGAGAAGATCTTCCCGGGCTGCCGCATCATGGACATCCATGAATACCTGTTAGAGAAGGGCGTCAAGCTCGAAGGCGTGAACGGCACGCGCTACATGTACCACGAGCCGTGCCACACGCCGATGAAGCTGCAGGATTCGATCAAGACGGTCAATGCGCTGGTGTCGACGGTGGACAACGTGAAGATCGAGAAGAACGACCGCTGCTGCGGCGAGTCGGGCACGTTTGCCGTCTCGCGGCCGGACATCGCAACCCAGGTCCGCTCGCGCAAGGAAGGCGAGATGGTCAAGGGCGCCGACAAGCTGCGCGAAGACGGCTTCAAGGGTGACGTCAAGATCCTGACCAGCTGCCCATCGTGCCTGCAGGGTCTGAGCCGTTATAACGACGATTCGGGCACCACGGCCGACTACATCGTCGTCGAAATCGCCAAGCATCTGCTGGGCGAGAACTGGCTGCCCGAGTACGTTGCACGCGCCAATGCGGGCGGCATCGAGCGGGTGCTGGTATGACGGCGCTGCGCGAACCGGGTTGCGAGCTGTGCGACCTGTCGCTGCCCACCGCCTGGGCCGGCGAGAAGTTCAGCATCATCGTCGTCGATGACGCCAGCTATCCCGGCTTTTGTCGCGTGATCTGGCACGATCATGTGCGTGAGATGAGCGACCTGTCGATGGACGACCGCTTCTTGATCAACGACGCCGTGTTCCAGGTGGAGACGGCGGTGCGCGAGGTGATGCAGCCATTGAAGGTCAATGTGGCCAGCCTCGGCAACGTGGTGCCGCACCTGCACTGGCACATCATCCCGCGCTATGCCGACGATGCGCATTTCCCGGCGCCCGTGTGGGCGCAGGCAGTGCGTGCGACGGAACCTGCTATCCTCGCGGCGCGTCGTGCGCTGCACGACCAATTGGGCGCTGCCATCGCGCGCCGTTTTTCCTGATATAGAGAGTCCCATGCCACATCCAACCGAATTGACTGTCCACCAGAAATCGCGCGTGCTCGACGTCGCCTACGACGACGGCAGCGCCTTTTCGCTCCCGTTCGAATACCTGCGCGTGTATTCGCCATCGGCCGAAGTGAAGGGCCACGGCCCGGGCCAGGAAGTACTGCAACTTGGCAAGCGCGAAGTCGGCATCGCCGACGTCGAACAGGTCGGCAACTACGCAATCAAGCCAACCTTCTCGGACGGCCACGATTCCGGCATCTTCAGCTGGGATTATCTGTATGAGCTGGGCCGCAGCCAGGAATCGCTGTGGAAGCAGTATGTGGCGCGCCTGCAGGCGGCTGGCTACGATGAAGAGAGTGGTCGCGCGCCTGGCATCCAGCTGGCTGCAGCGCCGAAGAAATCCGGCGGCGGCGGTTGCGGTTCGGGCAGCTGCGGCTGCTGATTGCGGCCGCTGACTGGCTGTCGGACTGACTCACAGCGGGACCGATGTAACACAAGGTAAGTAACAGTAATATACTGTCGATAACAATTACGTTTCCGCAAAGATTTATTGCCAAGTAGTTGTTTGATATAGGTTTTTTCCGGTGGCATGGTTAGTGCTAATCACAAAGTCTCAACCCACCGGAGACCTATTATGAAAAAAGCATTGGTTCCTTGTCTGGCATCGATATTGCTGATGTCGGCTTCCGTGACACAGGCTGTAGAAATCACGTACGCCTCGGCAGCTGCAGCGGACGGGTCCGGCAAGACCAGTCTGCAAACGACCAACGTGTTTGTCGAAACATTCGATGCGCCGGGTGGGGGGGCGACGATGGCTGCCGATATGGTTGCTATCTCGACCGTATCAGGCGGCGCGCTGGGCTATGCGCAAGGGCATCTGCCGGGCGTGTACGCTGCGCCCGCGCACGACACGACCTATTTTGCCTACGGCCCAAGCGCGGGCAGCGGCACGAACAGTTCCGAAATCAATTTCAACTATGCTGGCCTGCTGAACTCTCTCGGCAACGGAGCAAGTCTGAATTATCTCGGCCTGTATTACGGATCGATCGATATGTACAACGACCTGATCTTCTACAACGCTGTCGGCGCCGTCATCCAGACGGTAACGGGTGCCTCGCTCATCGACATGTTCCATGGCGAGCCAGGTAACCAGGATGCAGAGAGCTCGAACATCTACGTCAATCTGTTCTTCACGCCGCAAGAAGAGTTCACGTCGTTCAGCTTCAGAACCACCGCCCGTGCGTTCGAGGTCGATAATCTGGTGGTTGGCTACAACGTTGCGCAGGTCCCCGAGCCAGCCTCGCTCGCATTGCTCGGACTTGGCCTGGCAGGGCTCGGCCTGGCACGTCGCCGCATCAGCAAATAACCTTGCTGCTGCCAAATTGAAAAACCTCCCTAACGGGAGGTTTTTTTTTCGTGAAGCACACAAGCGCGGGCTAACAGCCGGGGTCAGGTCTGACATTCAGACACGAGCTCAACCTTAACCCTAGCCACTTCCGATGGTTTCTAACAGCCGGGGTCAGGTCTGACATTCAGACACGAGCTCAGCCTTAACCTTGGCCACTTCCAATGGTTTCTTGCCCAGTATTAGCATGGCCCGGCGCCAGCTAGTTCCAACTAGTTGACTGTCGAGATCGTGTCCGAATGTCAGACCTGACCCCAGCTTTTCGGTTGCCACAAAGACAAAGAGCACATCCGAAGATGTGCTCTTTTGCGTTGCGTGCCCGCCGTAGCGGGCCAGCGGAACTTAAGCTTGCGGCTGGATGTTCGAAGCCTGCTTGCCTTTAGGACCGGTGGTGACGTCGAACGTCACGCGCTGGTTTTCTTGCAGCGACTTGAAGCCGTTGGCGTTGATCGCCGAGAAGTGCGCGAACAGATCTTCGCCGCCGCCGTCAGGCGTGATGAAACCGAAACCTTTTGCGTCATTGAACCACTTAACAATGCCAGTCGCCATTTTTATTCCCTCAAAAATTAATTTTACGTTGATGCCCTGTTTGCGTACCTAGGACAAAAACCAGGGTGACGCCTTACATTGCGAATCTGATTATAGGGCAAACTCTTAAAACGGAAGCAAGATTTTTCAATCGTCTCCGTATTTACCACAAGTCATTCGGTTTGCATGACCGATTTCAAGAATAAATTTCTGCTCAGAAAGTCATTGGAAGACGCAGCGTCAGCGTCACGTCCGGCGTGTCACGCGTGACGCCGGCACCGACTGCGATGTTGAGCGAGCGTTGCGGACTCAGGCGGTAGGAGTAGCCAAGCAGCAGGGTGCCCAGCTGCGTGCGTACCGAGCCGATCGAGGTCGCGCCGTTCTGGCGCATGCGTCCAATCGTGCTGTGGTCGTAGCCCAGGCTCAGCGACGCCTTGTCGTTCAGCGCCAGGCCCATACCGAAGTTAAAGCCCAGCACGGCGCCCGGTTGCAGCGAGCCGAGCGGTTCGCGTTCGCCATTGCGCACCAGGCGCGTCACGTCGTCGCGCTTGAAGTTGTGCACGTAGCTCAGGTTACCGAAGAACACGGCGGGATCGGATGGATACAGCCAGGTCAGCGTGCCCTGCAACGAATGGAAGCCCGAGCCGGTCGGCAAGTCCAGCGGCAAGCCGGTGCCGGTGACGTTCTCGCCGATGCAACGGCGTTCGCAGTCGGTGATGACTTCGAACGGGTCCCGTCCGGTGCGGCTCTTGTAGCGCAGGCCGGCAATGTAATAGCCTTTGTCGGCGCCGCCGTTATTGAGCTGGTAGCGGCCGGCCACTTCGACGTCGCCCATGCCCTTGCCAGTCGTATCGAATACGCGCTCGACCGCCGTGCCGGTGAATATTTCCCGGCTGACGGTGGCGTCGGAGCGGTACACATACGGCACCTTCACCTCGACCTCCATCCGGTTGCTGATGCCGGTGCGGCCGGTGATGGCGGTGGTGAAGGTATTGCGTTTGATTTCACGCACGTCCACCAGGCCGATCAGCAGGGCCGGAATCACCGTGTAGCCGACCAGGGCCACGCGGTTGCTCGACGAGTAGCCATACTGCATCGATGGCTCGAGCACATAGGTGCCGGGCGCCGTGAGCACGCCCGGCTGGTCGCCGATCGGTGCGACTTCCGGCGGCCGGTTCGGTTGCTGGCGGCTGCTGTTTTGCGCCTGCGCCGGCGCGGCGGGCTGGACCGGTGCAGGGGCAGGCACGCCGGGTTGGTCCGGGCGCGGTTGCGGTGGCAGCGGCGCCGGCACGCCGGTCACCGCCGGCGGCAACACGGGCGGTTCGGCCACCGGGGCCTGGCCGCTCATCGATCCGCCCATGCCGCGCTGCTGCGACAGCAGCATGCCATCCGTGGCAGTTCCCAGGCGCTGCAACTGCTCGCGCTGCGCCTGCACTTCCAGCAGCAGGCGATTGACCAGCGCGCGCTGCTGCGCCAGTTCGTCCTTCAGCTGCGACAGTTCGGTATGGGATGGCGGTGTGCCATGGTTCGACAGGGTGGCAACCTGTTGAGCGAGTACGGGCGGTGCCAGAAAGGCAGCCGCCAGGCCCGCAGCGCCGAGCCGCGCGACGTGTGGATACATCCAGATTCTCCAGAGTTATTGTTGGTGGTGTCGAAAATTCATAGTCCGCCCGGGGAACGCACGACAGCGTCACGGATCGTCGACTGGAAATTGATGTCCTTGATGAGGGACATGCTGTTGACGGTCGACGAAATGGTGGTCGCGGTGCGGATATCCTGGCCACTGAGCGTGTTCTGGACCAGTGTTGCGCCATTGGGCAGGTTGAGGTCGGCGGCGGCGACATTGTTGCCGCCGATCTGGATCATCCGCGCGGCGCCCAGCGCATCCTGGGTCAGGCGCGCCTGCTCGGCCGTCATGGCCGCCAGGTCGGGGATGGCGATATTCGTGCGCGCCATGATTTCGCCGTTGACCGATACCACGCGCTCGATGCCGAGAGAGAGCGACAGGCCGCCGGCCACCTCGAAGCCGCCACGGGCGGCGTCCAGGGCCGCGGCGGCCACAGGGGTGCCAAACACCGGTACTGCCGGTTCGGCGGCCTGCGCGAGCGGCACGGTGCTTGCCAGCACGCCCATCAGGGCAATCTGCAAAGGAGAGGGTAGAAGGCGCATCATCGGTCCCCGTTAAAAATCGCCCGGCCCGAACTTGGGCAACGTCGCGCTGAGCTGGTCCTGGTGCATGCCGGTACCCAGCGGCGCACGCGGCGCGCCGCGCCAGTCTTCCGGCGTATTGAAGGCAACCTGGTCCTTGTGGCTGTGGATCACGAACAGGATCTTGTTGCGCCAGATTTCCTGGAATCGTTCCATGCTCACGACGCGGTTGCCGGTGGACGGGTCGCCAATCAGGATGCGGCCGTCTTCGGCACCCTTGATCACCACGAAATGGTTGAAGCCGCGGTCGGTGATCAAAACGATGGCGGGCAGTTTTTCGGCGATCAGTTTTTCAATGGGCAGCTTGAAGCCGTCGGCGCGAAAGCCGCGCGTAGCAAGAAAGCGCTGCATGTCGAGCAGCGAAAAACCTTCCTTGTGAATCTTGGCCTGGTCGCCGCTGGCGTACATCTGCTGGAACACGTCCTGTTCGGGCGTGGGCGTGTGATAGTGGTGCGACAGCAAGGTGGCCAGCGCGGCGGCGCCGCAGCTGTAGTCATATTGCTGGCGCAGCGTGCGCTGGAATTTGATGTCCTTGAGACTGGTCACCGGCACGTTGACGCGCCCGACCCCGGCCAGATCAAGTGCCTTCGCACGCTGCGGCGCCAGCATTGCGCTGCAGAGTGCGAGGAGCATCAGCAAGTAAGGGCCTGGTGTCATGCTTATTGCAGTTGCAGGTTGATGACGGTCGCGTTCTGGATCAGGACGTTCGCGCCGGAATTCTGGATCACCACCGGCAAGCCCGATGAATTGGCGAATGAGCCGCCGCTGATCACGTTCATGCCGGTGGTCACGTTGGTGGCCGTGTTGTTGCCGACCGTGCCGCCCAGCGTCGCTTCGGTGGTGATGATGTCGGTGCCGCCGCGCAGGTCGCCCAGGACTGCAGCGTCAGTGGCCTTGCCCCAACCGCGCGCGAGATCGTCGCTGTTGGCCGGCGCCACGTTCACTGTCGACAGGAAGCTCACCACCACCGGCAATCGGGCCGGCTCGGTTACCTGCGCTGCCGCTGGCAGAGCAGCGCCTGCCGTCAGCAAGAGAAATCCGATCTGGTGTAGTCGTTTCATGATGCCTCGCTCGAAAGGACCGCCATGCGGGCAAAGCGCCGCATGGCGGGAGTGCAGGGCACGCAGCTTGAGCGCTGCGCGTCCTGCACCCACTGCCTGATTACTGGCCTGCGCCGCCGACGTTCATGTTCGACTGCACGTTGACGCTTTGCTGGATCAGCGAGGAGAAGCCGTTGTTCTGGCTGATGATCGAGATGCCGGCTGCCGACTGGGCGATGTTGTTCATCGAGTTCGACATGTCGAACGAGCCCGAGCTGACGTTGTTGGTGCCGCCGTTGCCGCCAGTGCCCGAGCCGCCGAAGCCGCCGGTGCCTGCACCGGCCGTCATTTCGCCGCCCGAGCCGCCCGCGCCGGACGTGGTCGCACCACCTGCGCCACCGCTGCCGCCAGCGCCCGAGCTTGCGTCACCCGACGTGGCCGAGCCGCCCGTGGCGCCGCCGTTGGTGGCCGCGCCGCCGGCACCGCTGGCGCCGGTCGATGCGGTCGCTTCCGCGCCCGAACCGCCCATGCCGCCAGTGCCTGCCGTGCCGCCCTGGCCTGCGCCGCCCGCGCCGCCAGTGCCGGCCGCACCGTTGCCGCCCATGCCAGCCGTACCTGCTGCGCCGGAACCGCCGGTGCCTGCCGTGCCGCTAGCACCTGCGCCGCCCGTGCCGGCCAGTGCCGCGCCAGCGCCGCCGGTGCCGCCGGTCGAGGCGCCACCTGCTGCACCGCTACCCGAGGTGTTCGACGATGCGGCGCCCGAGCCGCCAGCGCCGCCCGCTGCACCGGCGCCGCCCAGGCCTGCCGTCGAGTCACCTGCACCGTTGGTGCTGGCGCCGCTGGTCGGGCTGCCGGCCGTGCTGGTGCCACCGGTGTTGCTCGGTGCGCCGCTGGCGCCGCCCGTGCCGGCCGTTTCGCTGCCTGGCATGCCGCCTGCGCCCGAAGTCGCCGTGGCGTCGCCGATGCCGGCGCCGCCGCCGCTGGCGCCGTTCGAGGCCGTCAGGCTCGAACCGGCCGAGGTGCCGCCCATGCCGCCTGCGCCGCCCGTGCCGCCTGCTGCGCCTGCGCCGCCCCATGCCGAGCCGGTGTTGCCACCCGCACCGCCCGCGCCGCCTGTTGCAGCGCCGCTGCCGCCGCCATTGCCGCCAGCCAGCGAGCCGGTCGAGCCGCCTGCACCGCCCATGGCCGAGCCGCCTGCCGCGCCCGAGCCGCCATTGGCTTCACCACCCGATGCACCCGCGCCACCCAGGCCGGCGCCGCCTGCTGCGCCGTTGCCGCCGGCAGCGTAGCCGCCCATGGCGCCCGCTGCACCCGCGCCACCCGTGGCACCTGCAGCACCCGTCGACCCACCTGCGCCACCGGCGGCGTTGCCGACGGTCGATGCACCGGTCGAGGCCGTGCCGGCAGCAGCGTAGCCGCCTGCGCCGCCGGCCGCACCTGCTGCGCCCGAGGCTGCGCCGCCGGCTGCACCGGTACCGCTGGCCGTGCCGCCATTACCCATGCCACCTGCGGCGCCGGAGCCGCTGGCACCGTTGGCGCCGCCGTTGTTCTGTGCGGTGTTGCCGATATTGCTGATGGTATTGCCGCTGACGTTGCCGGTCAGGGCGCTGGTCGACGTTGCCGACGAGGTGTTGAACGAATTCGCCACCGACGAGCTGGCGCTGCCGCCATTGTTGGCTGCCGCAGCGCCGGCCACTTCGGCATTGGCGTCGCCCGAGCTGTTGTTCTGGCCCGAGCTGTTCTGGCTGCTGTCGCTGTTGCTGGTGGTCGTGGTGGCGATGTCCGTGGTGTCGTTGCTGTCGACCTGCATGTTGCGGGTGTCGGACTGGTTGCTGGTCTGGCTGTTGCTGTTGTTCGTCGTATTGTTCGAGACGCGGTTGTCCGAATTGTCCACCTGGTTGTTGGTGGTGCTCGTGGTGTTGGTGGTGTTTGTGTTGGTGCGCTGGCTGTTGTCAGTCTGCGCGTTGGAGTTCGTATTGGTCGCCGTGTTGTTGCTGTCCGTCTGGCTGTTGTTGGTGTTGGTGCTGGTTGCCGTGTTGTTGCTGTCGGCCTGGCTATTGTTGGTATTGGTCGCGGTGTTGTTGCTGTTTCGGGAATCCGTCAGGGAGCTGCTGTCCGTGTTGGTCGTGTTGGTCATCGTCGACGTTTGGGTATTGCCGCCACGGACGTCGTTCACGGTGTTCTCTTGTGCGTGGGCCATGCTGAAAGCCAGGGCGATCGCGGTAGCCAGAATAGTGCGCTTCATTGTTGCTCCCCTAATATCACGGTTTAAGTTTCCCGAGGTCTCATGACGCCCGGTCCACTTTTGTAATAGCAGGTCTCATGCCAGCTCAGACTGATTCAACAAGTCATTGATTTTGTAGGACTAATTTGATGAGCTAACAGGACAGGCAGCAGAACAATGAAGCATGCCAATAGCGGAAACGACAAGTGTCTCTGTGTTGTTACACTGTTGCAGAATCGATCAAGAAACTGTATCAATTTGCAACTACGAGACGCGCTTTTCATAGCGTACGCGCCAGGCCAGCGTGCTGCCATCTGGCAAGCACGCCGGGTAAAAACGCTGTGAATTCAAGGACAAGCGCGGTAGGACGAGGCCGACGCGCGACGAAGAACGACGCCTACACCGAAATTTCGTGCTTGGCCATCAGGCGATACAGCGTCATGCGCGATACACCCAGTTCGCGCGCTGCCTGGCTGATGTTGTTGCCGCTGCGGGCCAGACTCTCGCCGATGGCCACGCGTTCGGCGCTCAGTCGTGATGTGCCCAGACCAACCCCGTTCGGGCAGATGGGGCCGACGCCTGGCAGATCGAGGTCTTCCGGCGTCACCAGCCGGTGTTCGGCCAGGACCATTGCGCGGCGCACGCGGTTGATCAGTTCACGTACATTGCCTGGCCAGTCATAGCGCGTCATGGCCTGCAAGGCTTCGCGGCTCACGCCCTTGAGTTGGGGGCTGCGTTCGCTGGCGAACTTGTTGAAGATGAGATCGGTCAGCAGGGGCAGGTCTTCCTTGCGTTCGCGCAGGGCCGGGACGCGGATCGGAAACACGCTGAGGCGGTAGTACAAGTCTTCGCGAAAGCGTCCGTCGGCCACCGCCTGCGGCAGGTCAACGTGGGTGGCAGTGATGACGCGCGCATCAACCGCGATAGTGCGGGTGCCGCCGACGCGGTAGATCACACGTTCTTGCAGGAAGCGCAGCAAGCTTGCCTGGAGGTCGAGGGGCAGGTCGCCGATCTCGTCGAGGAAAATGCTGCCGCCCGATGCCGCTTCGAGTAAACCTTGCTTGTCACGCATGGCGCCGGTGAAGGCGCCCCGTTCGTGGCCGAACAGTTCCGAATGGATCAGCGCCGGTGCCATGGCTGCGCAATTGATGGCGATAAACGGCCCTGCGGCGCGCGGGGAACGCAGGTGGATTTCCTGCGCTGCCAATTCCTTGCCGCTGCCGCTCTCACCGCAGATCAGGACCGGTGCGTCGACGGCAGCGATCTTGTCGATGTGCGAGCGCAGGCGGGCGATCGCGGCCGACGTGCCGTCGATGTGGCTCACGCGCATTGCGCTCTCGGGCGGTGCGGAACGCCTGGCCATGCTTGCCATGCCGTGGGCGTGCCCCAGCGAATGCTGTAGCCGCAGCGTATCGACCGGCAGTGTATGAAAATCGACCAGATGTGCCGCGATCAGTTCGCGCAGCGCCGGCTGGACCAGCCGGTATCCGTCGAACACGCCGACCCAGCGCATATGGTGGTGCTGGTGCAGGAAACGTTCGAGTTCGGCATCATCGGCGCCGCCGCTACTGTCGAGCAATAAGCCCACGCCGTAGTGTTGCTGGGACAAAACCTTGCGTGCTGCAGCCAGATGCTCGACCACGCATACATCCCAGCCAGGCAGGGCGCCATGGCAGGCGCGGGCATGCGCACTGCCGTCACTCGAAATACAGATAAGACGTTTTACAGGCACCGGAATCCTCATCAAGACTGGTTGGCACCCGTTACGCTGTGATGCATCCCGACACACAACGGGGACCATGCAACGTCAATGGGAGCAACGGCCGACGCTTGCCGGCTAGGCAGTGTAATTACACCAGAAACATGGCGAACACGTCGCACAAACGTTGATAAAAGTCTAAGAAAAAGTGCACTTTCGAATCAAAGGTTTGATTTTGCACATAGCGAAATGAAAATAGAGTTTGTCTATTGCCATTGATCTTAGTCGCGGCGAGCAGCTTCGGAAAGGGGCGCGTGCGTTGATTTTCTCCTAATCGCACACCATTGCGCAGATGCGTTGTGGGTATCCAACAAGAGGGCAAAGTTGAATCCAAACACGCCCGCAGCGCGTAAGCGACACGATGGGCAGGTCCGTCCGCGGCCGTCGGGGATGGCCGGGTCAGCAGCGCGGCCCTCCCGCCGGGTCCTTGTATAATGTGGCAACCCCCAACCTGCATGCCACTATGACAAACACCACCCACTTCGGCTACAAGACCGTCGCCGAGGACCAGAAGGTCCAGGAAGTCGCCAAGGTCTTCCACTCGGTCGCCGCGAAGTACGATGTCATGAACGATCTGATGTCGGCCGGTCTGCACCGCGCCTGGAAACTGTTCACGATCGCGCAGGCGGGCGTGCGGCCCGGCTTCAAGGTGCTCGATATCGCCGGCGGCACGGGCGATCTGGCCAAGGCCTTCGCCAAGCAGGCCGGCAAAACAGGCGAAGTCTGGCTCACCGATATCAACGAGTCGATGCTGCGCGTTGGTCGTGACCGTCTCTTGAATAAAGGCCTTGTCACCCCAACCATGTTGTGTAACGCCGAAAAGTTGCCGTTCCCGGACAATTACTTCGACCGGGTCAGCGTGGCCTTCGGCCTGCGCAACATGACGCACAAGGATCAGGCGCTGGCCGAGATGCGCCGCGTGCTCAAGCCGGGCGGCAAATTGCTGGTGCTCGAATTTTCGAAAGTGATCGCGCCACTGCAAAAGCCGTATGACGTGTATTCGTTCTCGGTGTTGCCGTGGCTGGGCCAGCGGATTGCCGGCGATGCCGAAAGCTATCGCTACCTGGCCGAATCGATTCGCATGCACCCCGATCAGGACACCCTGAAGGGCATGCTGGAAGACGCAGGACTGGAGCGGGTTCAGTATTTCAACCTGACGGCGGGTGTGGCCGCTTTGCACACCGGTATCAAGCTGTAGTTTTAACGGTAGTTCCAATCAAGGACGGAGACAATGAAAAAATTCCTGGTCACGACGCTTCTCGCAGTCACCGCATTCTCGATGGTGGCCGAGGCCTATGCGCGCCCGATGGGCGGCAAGCGCTCGGTCGGCCGCCAGTCGCAGGCCGTGCGCCAGATGCCGGCCCCGGCACCGGCGCCCGCACAGAGCATGCAGCGCCAGACCCCGAACCAGGCCGCGCCGGCCGCTGGCGCAGCTGCCGGCGCCGCAGGTGCCGCCGTCAAGAAACCAAGCATGATGCGCAACATCCTTGGCGGCGCACTGCTGGGCCTTGGCCTGGGCATGCTGCTGTCGCACCTGGGGATTGGCGGCGCGATGGCCAGCATCATCGCGGGCATCCTGATGTTCGCGCTGTTCGGCGTCATCATCCTGTTCCTGGTGCGTATGTTCCGCCGCAAGGACACGCCGGCCAATCCATCCGCAGCCGGTTTCAGCGGCGGCTTCAAGCCGCAGGCTGCTGGTGCCGCTGGTACGCCTGAAATCGGTTCGGGCCTGCGTCCGCAATCGACGGCATTCCAGGGTGGCGTTGCTTTGGAAAAAGACCGTAGCGGTCTGAATTCGACGAATTTCGGGAATGCTGCTACCCCGGCAGCGCACCAGCAATGGGGCGTGCCGGCCGACTTCGACAGCGAGAGCTTCCTGCGTCATGCCAAGTCGTCGTTCATCCGCATGCAGGCAGCGTGGGATCGTGGCGATGCCAACGATCTGCGCGAATTCACGTCGCCGGAAGTGTTTGCCGAGCTCAAGCTGCAGATCCAAGAACGTGGCGCGGTTGCTGAATTCACCGATGTCGTCAATGTCGATGCGCAGTTGCTGGGCATCGAGCAGACGGCCACCGATTACCTGGCGAGCGTGCAGTTCAACGCCATGATCCGCAGCGCGAAAGACGCATTGCCAGAGCCGTTCGTCGAGGTCTGGAACATGTCCAAGCCGCTGTCGGGCGCGGGTGGCTGGGTGCTGGCCGGCATTCAGCAGCCGAACTAAGTACGCCGCAGGCGAACCGGAATTATTTTGTTTGCCGATTCCGTAACACCGGGTGCATGCCCGGCGAACTGGTAAGATCAAAACCGCCCGAATCACTCCGGGCGGTTTTGTTTTTTGAGGGTAGTCCCGCCATGTTTCCGAATCTTCCATCCTTGTCGACCTTGTCACCACAGCATGCGCTGACCGTGCCTGCGGTTGCCGCGATCAATCACCTGCTGGCCCAGGAAGCCTGGGCCCGGGCCGCGCTCGCGCGTCATGTCGGCAAGCAGGCGTGCATCGATGCCGGCGTGGCGCAGCTGCGCGTGCTGGTGGCGCCTGACGGCCTGTTCGAGGCCAGCCAGGATGCAGCGCCCGCCAACGTCACCATCCGCATCAAGCCGGCCGACCTGCCGCTGATCGCGCAAGACCGCACACGCGCGCTGTCGTACGTGAAGATCGAGGGCGATGCCGAATTTGCCAACGTGATCTCGCAGCTGGCCAACGGCCTGCGCTGGGATGCCGAATACGACCTCGAGCGCGTCGTCGGGCCCGTGGCCGCCTACCGCCTGCATCAGGGCGCACGCCGTACCGTGAGTGGTCTGGGCGAAGCAGGGCGCCGCCTGGCCGAGAACCTCGCTGAATTTCTGGCCGACGAGCGGCCGGTGCTGGTGCGGCCGGTCCAGCGCGACGCCTTTGCCGCCGATGTCGTGCGCCTGCGCGACGACGTCGAGCGCAGCGCCAAGCGCATTGCGCGGCTCGAGCAGGCGCTGGCCCAGCGCAGCGCCGCCAAACCTTCTTCCACCTTTGCTGTAAGCGCAGACCAGAATCCGGATCGTCGATGATATTGAAATTCCTGCGCCTGCTGCGCATCCTTACCGTTTTCACCAAGTACGGCCTGGACGAAATCGCCGTCACCAGCATCAACGCCCCGCGCACCGCGCGCCTGATGAACACGTTCTTCTTCTGGCGCACGATCACGTCGCCGCGCGCAGTGCGCCTGCGTCAGGCGCTCGAAGAACTGGGCCCGATTTTCGTGAAGTTCGGCCAGGTGCTGTCGACCCGGCGCGACCTGGTGCCGCCCGATATCGCCGATGAGCTGGCCATGCTGCAGGATCGGGTGCCGCCGTTTGGCTCCGACCTGGCGGTGGCGCAGATCACGCGCTCGCTCGGCACCCATCCCGACCAGCTGTTCGCCCACTTCGAGCGCGAGCCGATCGCCTCGGCGTCGATCGCCCAGGTCCACTTCGCCACACTCAAGAACGGCAAGGAAGTCGCCGTCAAGGTGCTGCGGCCGGGCATGAAGAAGCTGATCGACGAAGACATGGCGCTGATGCGCATGGCCGCGAACCTGATCGAAAAAGTCTGGAGCGAAGCGCGGCGCCTGAAGCCGCGCGAAGTCGTGGCCGAATTCGACAAATACCTGCACGACGAGCTCGACCTGATGCGCGAGGCCGCCAACGCCAGCCAGCTGCGCCGCAACTTCGCCGATTCAACGCTGCTGATGGTGCCCGAGATGTACTGGGACTATTGCTCGAGCAGCGTGATCGTCATGGAGCGCATGCACGGCTTGCCGGTGTCGCAGATCGATCGCCTGGCCGCGGCCGGCGTCGACCTCAAAAAACTGTCGCGCGATGGTGTGGAGATTTTCTTCACGCAAGTGTTCCGTGACGGCTTCTTCCACGCCGACATGCACCCCGGAAATATTCTGGTCTCGACCGCGCCGGAAACACTGGGCCGCTATATCGCGCTCGACTTCGGTATCGTCGGCACGCTGACCGACTTCGACAAGGATTACCTGTCGCAGAACTTCCTGGCCTTCTTCCAGCGCGACTACAAGCGCGTGGCCGAAGCCCACATCGAGTCAGGCTGGGCGCCGCCGAGCACGCGCGTCGATGAACTCGAATCGGCCGTGCGCGCCTGTTGCGAGCCGATCTTCGACCGGCCCCTGAAGGACATCTCGTTCGGCCAGATCCTGCTGCGCCTGTTCCAGACCTCGCGCCGCTTCAATGTCGAAGTGCAGCCGCAACTGGTGCTGCTGCAAAAGACGCTGCTCAATATCGAAGGCCTGGGCCGCCAGCTCGACCCTGACCTCGACTTGTGGAAGACGGCCAAGCCATACCTGGAGCGCTGGATGGCCGAGCAGGTGGGCTGGCAAGGGCTGGTCGAGCGCCTGAAGGCCGAAGCGCCGCGCTACGCCCAGATCTTCCCGCAATTGCCGCGCTTGGTGCACCAGGCGCTGGAGCGCGAGTCGAAAGGGCACCATCCGCATATCGCCAACAGCGAGATGATGGCGATGCTGGTGGTGGAGCAGCGCCGCACCAATCGCATGCTCACGTTCCTGACCTTGCTGGCCACGGGCGCCTGCACCGCGCTGGCGGCGCTGTACTTCCTCTGACCGCGCGCCCAAGAAAAAAGCCCGCGTGAGCGGGCTTGATAAGCTGTGTTCTTTTATGGGCTGCGCTGATACGAACATCTCGCAGCCTTCTGTTTCTTGTGTTCTCGCGGTGGCAGAACTTTCCTGCGACCAACATCCGGTTAAAGAAGCCGTATTAAATCACCGATGCTGCGCATGAGCAAACAGTTCGCCTGCTGACGTGGTGAAAAACAACACGACGACGCTCGCGTTTGCCGATCGCGGTGCTGTCTTGTCCCCGGGCCGCCGCAATGCCGTAAATGCGGCGGCAAAAGCTTTATAATTCAGGGTTTTGAAGATTTTTGCGGAGCACCAGAATGCCGATTTATGCCTATCGCTGCGAAGAATGCGGTTTTTCCAAAGATGTACTGCAAAAGATATCGGACCCGGTCCTGACCGTCTGCCCGTCCTGCGCCAAGCCATCGTTCAAGAAGCAGGTCACTGCCGCCGGTTTCCAGCTCAAGGGCTCGGGCTGGTACGTGACCGATTTCCGTGGCGGCACGCCGCCTGCCACCGGCACCGCTGCGGGCACGGGGGGCGCTGATGCGGGCGCTGCGGCCGCGCCGGCCGCCGCAGCTGCACCGACCACGCCAGCGCCTGCTGCGCCTGCTACGGGCAGCAGCAATGGTGGCAACAGCGGTGGCAACAGCGGCAGCAGCACCAGCAGCGGCGGCGACAAAAGCAGCACCTGAGCCCGGCGCGTCCCTGCGCCGCGCCAACAAGAATAACGGGATATCCGATGCGTAAATATTTCATCACCGGCCTGCTGGTGCTGGTGCCCCTGGCCATCACGGCGTGGGTACTGAGCCTCATCATCAGCACGCTCGACCAGTCGCTGATGTTCGTGCCGGCCGCCTGGCAGCCGCGTCAGTTCATCGGCATGGACGTACCGGGCATCGGCGCGGTGCTGACGCTGGCCATCGTGTTCGTCACGGGCCTGCTCACCAACAACCTGGTGGGCAAGTACATCGTGCGCGTGGGCGAGCGCCTGCTCAAGCGCGTGCCGGTCGTCAGCTCGCTGTATGGCAGCGTCAAGCAGGTGTCCGATACGCTGTTCTCGTCGTCCGGCAATGCTTTCCGCCAGGCGGTGCTGATTCCGTATCCGCATGCCGACTCGTATACGATCGCGTTTCTGACCGGCGTGCCGGGCGGTGACGTGACCAACCACCTGGTGGGCGACTTCGTGAGCGTGTACGTGCCCACGACGCCAAACCCCACCTCGGGCTTTTTCCTGATGATGGAACGCAGCCGCGTGAAAGAACTCGACATGACGGTCGACGCGGCGCTCAAGTACATCGTCTCGATGGGCGTGGTCGCGCCGAACCACGTACCGGGCAGCGCCGCCAATACCGCAGCCGCCAAATAACGCATTACAGAATCTGGGCCGCCTGCGATGGCGGCGCCGACAAATCAATCAACCTGGAACGAAAACTATGTCCACCATGCGTACCAATTACTGCGGCCTCGTCACCGAGGAACTGCTGGGCCAAACCGTCAGCCTGTGCGGCTGGGTGCACCGCCGCCGCGACCACGGCGGGGTGATCTTCATCGACCTGCGCGACCGCGAAGGCCTGGTGCAGGTGGTCTGCCATCCGGACAACGCCGCCGTCTTCAAGGCAGCCGAGCACGTGCGTAATGAGTATTGCCTGCGCATCGTCGGCACCGTGACCAACCGTCTGGCCGGTACCGTCAACGCCAACCTGGCGTCGGGCAAGATCGAAGTGACCGCGACCGAAGTCGAAGTGCTCAACGCCTCGGTGCCGGTGCCGTTCCAGCTGGACGACGACAACCTGTCGGAAACCACCCGCCTGACGCACCGCGTGCTCGACCTGCGCCGCGGCCAGATGCAGCACAACCTGAAGCTGCGTTACAAGGTCTCGATGGAAGTGCGCAAGTACCTCGACAACCTGGGCTTCATCGACATCGAAACCCCGATGCTGACCAAGTCGACCCCGGAAGGCGCGCGCGACTACCTGGTGCCGTCGCGTGTCAACGCGGGCAACTTCTTCGCGCTGCCGCAGTCGCCGCAGCTGTTCAAGCAGCTGCTGATGGTCGCCAACTTCGACCGTTACTACCAGATCACCAAGTGCTTCCGCGACGAAGACCTGCGCGCTGACCGCCAGCCTGAATTCACCCAGATCGACTGCGAAACCTCGTTCCTGACCGAGCAAGAGATCCGCGACATGTTCGAAGAAATGATGCGCGTCGTGTTCAAGAACACGACCGGCATCGAACTGCCGAACCCGTTCCCGGTGATGGACTTCGCCACCGCGATGGCGATGTACGGTTCGGACAAGCCGGACATGCGCGTCAAGCTCGAATTCACTGAACTGACCGAGCTGATGAAGACAGTCGAGTTCAAGGTGTTCAACAGCGCCGCCAACCTGCCGAACGGCCGTGTGGTCGGCATGCGCGTGCCGCAGGGCGGCTCGATGCCACGCTCCGAGATCGACGCCTACACCCAGTTCGTCGCGATCTACGGCGCCCGTGGCCTGGCGTACATCAAGGTCAACGAGAAAGCCAAGGGCCGTGACGGCCTGCAGTCGCCGATCGTCAAGAACCTGTCCGACGAGGTGCTGGCGCAAATCCTGGAACTGACGGGCGCACAAGACGGCGACCTGATCTTCTTCGGCGCCGACAAGGCCAAGGTCGTCAACGACGCCTTGGGCGCGCTGCGCGTGAAGATCGGCCACTCGGAGTTTGGCAAGAAGGCCGGCCTGTTCGACGATGTCTGGTCGCCGCTGTGGGTGATCGACTTCCCGATGTTCGAGTACGACGAAGACGGCGATCGCTGGACCGCGACCCACCACCCGTTCACGGCCCCGAAAGACGGCCACGAAGACATGCTCGAAACCAATCCGGGCGCCTGCATCGCCAAGGCCTACGACATGGTCCTGAACGGTTGGGAACTGGGCGGCGGTTCGATCCGTATCCACCGCGAAGAAGTCCAGAGCAAGGTGTTCCGCGCGCTGAAGATCGACGCCGAAGAAGCGCAGCTCAAGTTCGGCTTCCTGCTGGATGCGCTGCAATATGGCGCGCCGCCGCACGGTGGCCTGGCCTTCGGTCTGGATCGCCTGATCACGCTGATGACGGGTTCCGAGTCGATCCGCGACGTGATCGCGTTCCCGAAAACCCAGCGCGCACAGTGCTTGCTGACCAATGCACCGTCCGAAGTCGACGAGAAGCAATTGAAAGAGCTGCACATCCGCCTGCGTAACGAGCCAAAGGTCGCGTAATGGTCGGCGGGGAAGGTGGCCTGGCTGCCGACCCCGCCTTCCTGCTTCGCCTGCCCATGCAAGCCTACAAGATCCCTGAATCGGTGCTGGTCGTCATCCACACGTCCGAGCTGGACGTGCTGGTGATCGAACGCGCCGGTCAGCCGGGCTTCTGGCAATCGGTCACCGGCTCGCTCGATCGTCTCGACGAGCCGCTGCTGGACACGGCAGCGCGCGAACTGTTCGAAGAGACCGGCATCCGGGCTGACGGCGAACAGATCGTCCTGTGTGACTGGCAGTTATCCAATATCTACGAGATCTACCCCCTCTGGCGCCACCGCTACGCCCCTGGCGTCACGCAAAACACCGAGCACGTGTTTTCTGTCTGCGTGCCACGCGACACCTCCATCATCCTCAGTCCGCGCGAGCACATCGCCCACGCCTGGCTGCCTTACCTGGAAGCGGCCGATCGCTGCTTCTCGGCCTCGAACGCAGAAGCCATTCTTCAACTGCCTCGCCAGTTGGCAAGATGATTTCTGAAAGAAAATAAAATTTCTCCAAAGAAGCATTTTTGCAGTAAATCATCATTGAAAATTGCTCCTTCAAAGCAATAAAATGACGTTTTGCAGCAAAAGTACGTAAGTGCTTTTTTTAATTTCGCTCTGTTCGCTGGCACTCACATACACGCGGAAAAGTAGACTTCCTCCTATGAAGATACATTTGGCGACATGTGACGACATGTTTCAGGAGTGAATTAAATATGCTTGACCAGGCAAGGACACCATATATTCCACGGTTGACAGTCATAATTCAGTAGACTAAGGTCATCAGTTCACCCAGTGTGAATTTTTGATCTGCAACTTTTAAGTGGATGATTCTGAGAGAAAAATGGATAACTTCAAACTGAATAGCGACAAGAAAGTAAAAGCAATCACTCTCGGTGACGATTGCATCTATATCGACCTGATGGATGGTCTGCGCCTGTGCGGCCCGATGGCGCCACGCTCGCAAAAGGACGAGGCTGCTGCGCATCGTCCGCGCCGCATGATCGTTTCGGGCCACGAAGCGGTGTACGACCAGGCGCACGCCATCGCCTGAAAGTCATTTGCCACTGTTGGTTTCGAAAAAGAGTGCGATGGTCAGCAACCTGCCGAACGCGCCAGCGCCCCCCGAGGCGCACGATTGGGCCCGTTTCACGAGAACGGCGGTCCGATCCGGGTAGAATGTTCCCATGAAAATTCGTGTGGCTACCTACAACATTCACAAGGGCGTCTCCTCTCTGCGCAGCACGCCCCGCGTGATCGCACTGAAGAAAGCGATCGCTGAATTCGACGCCAATGTCGTCTTCCTGCAAGAAGTCCAGGGCCGGCACGACCGGCACCAGGCACGCTTCGGCAAGGAAGATCGCGGCCATCGGCACTGGCCTGAAACGGCCCAGTACGACTACTTCGCCTCTGAACTGCACCACACGGCCTATGGCATGAACGCGGTCTACGACCACGGTCACCACGGCAATGCGCTGCTCAGTACGTATCCCATCGAAAACTCGCACAACCACGATGTCTCGGACCACGCGTACGAGCAGCGCGGCATTCTGCACTGCGTGCTGGGTACGCCCGAGTGTCCGGTGCACTGCTATGTGGTGCACCTGGGCCTGTTCGAAGGCGGGCGCGGACGCCAGACCCAGTCGCTGATCGACGCCGTCAATTCGTCGGCGCCGAACGGCGAGCCGGTCATCATTGCGGGCGACTTCAATGACTGGCGCAACACCCTGAGCGACAAGCTGCGCGCCGGCCTGGGCGTGTGCGAAGTCTTCGACGAACTGGGTCCCCGCTCGCCGATGGGCGACATGGTGCGTGGCTGGGCCGGGCGCAAGCCGCGCCTGGCGCCGGCGCGCACGTTCCCGGCCATGCTGCCGTGGTTCCGCCTGGACCGCATCTACGTGCGCGGCTTCAAGGTCAATTCGGCGCAAGTGATGCACGGTCCGTTGTGGGCCAAGCTGTCCGACCACGCACCGATCGTGGCGGAACTCGAGCTGGCCTGAGGCCATGCGCAGCGTTACCTTCGTCGACGACAACGACATCACGCTGTTGGAGAGCGGCGTGGCGTTCTTCCCGGCGCTGATCGCCGCGCTCGACGCCGCCCGCCACGAGGTCCTGTTCGAAACCTATATTTTTGCCGAAGACGAGACTGGCGACGCCGTGCGCGATGCGCTTGCGCGCGCCGCCAGGCGCGGCGTCAAGGTGCGGGTGCTGGTCGACTGGTTCGGCACCGGCCACCGCGTCACGTCGCGGCTGGGTCTGGTGCTGACCCAGGCTGGCGCCCAGTACCGCGTCTTCAATCCGCTGTGCAAGCGCGGCATTGCGCGCTCGCACCGCAAGATCACCGTGATCGACCGCGAAGTCGCGTTTGTGGGCGGCATCAACGTCAATGACGACTGGCTGTGTGACCACGCCGACGGCCATCGCCTGCCGGCGCCGCGCTGGGATTTCACGGCGCGGCTGCGCGGGCCGATCGTTGCGCAGATCCACCACGAGGCGCAGGGCCAGTGGACCCGCACGGGCCGCCTGCGGCTGCGCAAGCGCCTGGAACTGTTTCGCGAAATGCGCAAGCAGCCGCCGCCATCGTGCGCCAGCCCGGCGCGCGCCGCGTTCGTCGTGCGCGACAATCTGCGCAACCGCACCACGATCCAGCGCGCTTATCTGCAGGCGCTGGGCCATGCACGTCACAGCGTGCTGCTGGCCACGCCGTATTTCGCGCCGGGCCGCAAGTTTCGCAAGGCGCTCGCGCATGCAGCGCAGCGCGGTGTTGCCGTCACGCTCTTGATCGGGGTGGGGGAGTTCGCGATCCAGGACGCGGTGGCGCAATCGTTCTATCCGAAACTGCTGGCCGATGGCATCCGCGTGGTCGAGTACCGCAAGACGCAATTGCATGCGAAGGTAGCCGTGGTAGACGACCACTGGGCCACGGTCGGCTCAAGTAACTGCGACGGCCTGTCGCTGTTCGTGAATCAGGAAGCCAATATCGTCGTCGACGATCCGGTGTTTGCCGCGTCGATGCGCGCGCACATCGAACGGGGTATCGCGGACGGGGTCGAAGTCTGTCCGCAGGAATTTGCCGACATCGGCTGGCTGCGGCGCGCCGTCAACGGCTGCGCGTATGTCGGCTACAAACTGGTGATGCGCGTGTGCGCCATCGGGTATGCGTAATCAAGGATAACGATGGACAAAGACAAAGAAAACGTCCGCCTGGACAAATGGCTGTGGGCAGCACGGTTTTTCAAGACGCGCTCGCTGGCCCAGGATGCGGTCGAGCGGGGCCGGGTGCGGATCGACGGCGAGCCGGTCAAGCCGGCGCGCACGGTCAAGATCAACGACAAGATGCTGATCGATAACGGCTCGGATCGTTGGGAAATCATCGTCGCCGCCATTTCGGGTGCGCGCGGCGGCGCCCCTGTGGCGCGCACGCTGTATTTCGAAACCGACGAAAGCATCGCCAAGCGCGAGAACGATAAAGTGGCGCGGCGCCTGTATCCGGAACCGAGCCTGGAAATCAAGGGACGGCCGACCAAGCGCGATCGCCGGGCGATGGAGCAGGCAGGCGAATAGGCGTAGTCAGCGTTATCGCATGACCAGCAAGGCAACGACCAGCGCGACGACCACCAGCACGATGGCGAATACCCGGATGCTCTTGCTGGATCGGGCGCGCAGCTGCTGCGCCGGTGGCGCGCTCTCCAGCGCCCGGTTCGACGCGACGACATCGACGGCCTTGTCGGCGACGACCTGCGCCGTGTCCCGATCCAGGCCACGCCGGACCAGATCGGCAATCGCGTCGTCCGCCGTTGCGCCGCTGTTCAGCCGCGCACTGGCGTGGCCGATCAGCACCAGAAAGTGCTGCATCGAATCCGCGCCGCTCGTTGCTGCCTGAGCGGGCTGGGCGCCGCCTTCCTGCAGCGAGAAGGCGCGAATGGCCAGCTGCAGCGCGCTGTCGTCGGGTTCGACGGCCTGTTGATTCTGATCAGTGCTGCTCATGCTATGGACCTTTCGTCTGCGCGCTGGATGTTGCCGGGTTTGTTGCTTGATTATTAATGGTAACAGTCAAGCTGCAAACGGGTGCGCCATGCTCGTAAATGACGCACCGGTCACCCCGAAAATGCTGTACCTTTAGCAGATGAAACAACAATTTTCTGCCGCTCGCTTGCAAGCCGAGCCGTCAGCAAAAGGCGCTTTCTCCGGGTGTCGCGGGTTGTTTTTCATCAATAGAACCGCACCTCTAAGTTCCCGTTTGACATTCCAGGCCCGATAGATAATAGTACGAGCGTTCGGATTTTTTCGAGACCAGGGGAAGCTATCAGTACTTCAGCAAAATTCATGCGCAAGGGCGAGCAGACGCGGGCGGCAATTCTCGACGTCGCGCTCGAACTCGCCAGCCGCAACGGCCTCGAAGGCTTGACGATCGGCCTGCTGGCCGACCGGATGAGCATGAGCAAGTCCGGCGTGTTCGCGCACTTCGGTTCGCGCGAAGACCTGCAGCTCGAGGTGGTCAAGCTGTACCACCACCGTTTCGAGCAAGAGGTCTTTTACCCGAGCATCAAGGAAACCCGCGGTCTGCCGCGCCTGGTGGCGATGTACACGCGCTGGGTCAAGCGGGTGTCGGTCGAAATCGCGTCCGGGTGCATCTATATCAGTGGCGCCGTCGAATACGACGACCGCGAAGGCCCGATCCGCGAAGAGCTGGTGTCGATGGTCCGCGCGTGGCAGGGCGCCTTGCTGCGCAGCGTGGAGCAGGCGATCGAACTGAAGCATCTGCACACCGGTTTCGATGCCGAGCAACTGGTGTTTGAAATGCACGGCCTGATCCTGGCGCTGCACCACGATGCGCGTTTCCTGCGCAATCCGGGCGCCGTCGAGCGGGCCCGGGCCGGCTTTGAACGCCTGATCGAGAATTACCGCAATTCCCAACAATCGCAAGACCACCAGGCGGCATAAGGCCGCCTGTCACGTCCAACAATCGTCACACCTCTTCAGGAGAAAACCATGGGTCAGTACGTCGCGCCAATCCGGGATATGCAGTTCGTTCTGCACGAGTTCCTCAATGTCACCGAAGAATTCAAGAATCTGCCGAAATACCAGGAAATCGATACCGACATCATCAACCAGGTACTCGAAGAAGGTGCAAAATTCACCCAGGAAGTGCTGTTCCCGCTGAACCACTCGGGCGACCGCGAAGGCTGCACCTTCAATGCCGCCGACAAGAGCGTGACCACGCCAAAGGGCTTCAAGCAGGCGTATAAACAGTATGTCGAAGGCGGCTGGGCTGCGCTCGCGTGCGATCCGGAATACGGCGGCCAGGGCCTGCCGATCACGCTGAACAACTCGTTCTACGAGATGCTCAATTCGTCGAACCAGGCCTGGTCGATGTACCCGGGCCTGTCGCACGGCGCCTACGAGTGCCTGCTCGAGCACGGCACCGACGACCAGAAACGCCTGTACCTGCCAAAGCTCGTCTCGGGCGAATGGACCGGTACCATGTGCCTGACCGAAGCGCACTGCGGCACCGACCTGGGCCTGTTGCGTTCGAAAGCCGAACCGCAAGGCGACGGCACCTACCTGATCACCGGCTCGAAGATCTTCATCTCGGCCGGCGAACACGATATCTCGGACAACATCGTCCACCTGGTGCTGGCGCGTCTGCCGGATGCACCGGAAGGCTCGAAAGGCATCTCGCTGTTCCTGGTGCCGAAGTTCATGCCGAACGAAGACGGCTCGATCGGCGAGCGCAATGGCATCGCCTGCGGCGCCATCGAAGAAAAGATGGGCATCCACGGCAACTCGACCTGCCAGATGAACCTGGACAACGCACGCGCCACGCTGATCGGCCAGCCGCACAAGGGCCTGCAGGCGATGTTCGTGTTCATGAACGCGGCCCGCCTGGGCGTGGGCATGCAGTCGCTCGGCCTGACCGAAGTGGCGTACCAGAACGCACTGGCCTATGCAAAAGACCGCATCCAGATGCGCAGCCTGTCGGGCGTGAAAGCACCGGACAAGCCAGCCGACCCGATCATCGTGCACCCGGACGTGCGTCGCATGCTGCTGACCGCAAAAGCGTTCGCTGAAGGCGGCCGCGCGTTCTCGTCGTACGTCGCGCTGCAGATCGACCGCGAACTGAACCACACCGATGAAGACGTGCGCAAGGAAGCGGCCGACGAAGTCGCGCTGCTCACGCCGATCATCAAGGCCTTCATCACCGACAACGGCTGGATCGCGACGTCCGAAGCGATGCAGGTATACGGCGGCCACGGCTACATCGCCGAATGGGGCATGGAGCAGTACGTGCGCGACGCGCGCATCAACATGATCTACGAAGGCACCAACACGATCCAGTCGCTGGACCTGCTGGGCCGCAAGATCCTGATGGACAACGGCGCCAAGCTGCGCAAGTTCGGCGAGAAGATCAAGAGCTTTGTCGAAGACAATGGCCTGGACGAGAACATGTCGGAATTCGTCACGCCGCTGGGCGAGCTGGGCGACAAGGTCACCAAGCTGACGATGGAAATCGGCATGAAGGCCTTCCAGAATCCGGACGAAGTGGGCGCCGCTGCCGTGCCTTACCTGCGCGTGGCCGGTCACCTGGTCTACAGCTACCTGTTCGCGCAGCAAGCCAAGATCGCACTGGCCAAGCTCGATTCGGGCGACCGCTTCTATGAATCGAAGCTGGCGACGATCCGCTTCTACTTCGCACGTCTGTATCCGGAAACCGCGATGCTGATCCGCCAGGCACGCTCGGGCGCCGCGAACCTGACGGCGCTGGACGCCGACCTGTTCTAACACTACGTCACGCTGATAGACCATCGCCGTCGTTCCCGCGCAGGCGGAAACCCAAGTTCAGCGCAGCGGTAACGCTGGCAAACTGAGGTTCCCGCCTTCGCGGGAACGACGTGCCAACCAAGGATTAAGGAATCTACATGTCCAATTTCATCGTCAAGAAAGTCGCCGTGCTGGGCGCCGGCGTGATGGGCGCGCAAATCGCCGCCCACTGCGTGAACGCCAAGGTGCCAGTCGTGCTGTTCGACCTGCCGGCCAAGGAAGGCCCGAAGAACGGCATCGTCCTGCGCGCCATCGAGAACCTGAAAAAGCTCTCGCCAGCCCCGCTGGGCAACAAGGATGACGCGGCCCTGATCGAAGTGGCCAACTACGAAGACAACCTCGACGTGCTGGCCGGTTGCGACCTGATCATCGAAGCCATCGCCGAGCGCATGGACTGGAAACACGACCTGTACGCCAAGGTCGCGCCGCACATCGCGCCGAACGCGATCTTCGCGTCGAACACCTCGGGCCTGTCGATCAACAAGCTGGCCGAAGGCTTCGACTCGGAGCTCAAGGCCCGTTTTTGCGGCGTGCACTTCTTCAACCCGCCGCGCTACATGCACCTGGTCGAACTGATCCCGACCACGGACACCCGTCCTGACATCCTGGACCAGCTCGAGACGTTCCTGACCTCGACCCTGGGCAAGGGCGTCGTGCGCGCGAAAGACACCCCGAACTTCATCGCCAACCGTGTCGGCATCTTCGGCATGCTGGCCACGATCGTCGAAGCCGAGAAATTCGGTCTGTCGGTGGACGTGGTCGACGACCTGACCGGCGCCAAGCTGGGCCGCGCCAAGTCGGGCACTTTCCGCACTGCGGACGTGGTCGGCCTGGACACGATGGGCCATGTGATCAAGACGATGCAGGACAACCTGAAGGACGACCCGTTCTTCAGCGTCTACAAGACGCCGGACATCCTGGCCAAGCTGATCGAAAAAGGCGCGCTGGGCCAGAAATCCGGCGCCGGTTTCTACAAGAAGGTCGGCAAGGAGATCCAGCGCCTGGACTTCGCCACGGGTGAGTACGTCGCCGGTGGTGCCAAGGCAGCCGACATCGTTGGCCGCATCCTGAAAGAGAAAGACCCGGTCAAGAAGTTCAAGGCCATGCGTGAATCGACCAATCCACAGGCGCAGTTCCTGTGGGCGATCTTCCGCGACGCGTTCCACTACATCGCCTTCCACCTCGAATCGATCGCCGACAACGCGCGCGACATCGACTTCGCGATGCGCTGGGGCTTCGGCTGGAGCGTCGGCCCGTTCGAAACGTGGCAGGGCGCCGGCTGGACGCAGATTGCGCAGTGGGTCAAGGAAGACATCGACGCCGGCAAGGCGCTGTCGACTGCGCCGCTGCCAGCCTGGGTCTTCGAAGGCAGTGTTGCCGAGAAGGGCGTGCACACGCCTGAAGGTTCGTACTCGGTTGCCAAGAGCGGCTATGTGCCGCTGTCGGACCTGCCTGTGTACAAGCGCCAGCAGTTCCGCGCACCGGTCGTGGGCCTGGGCGGTGCCGATCCGAAGACTGCTGGCACCACCGTGTTCGAAGACGAATCCGTGCGCCTGTGGCACTCGGACGACGACGTCCTGGTCGTCTCGCTCAAGACCAAGATGCACGTCATCGGCGATGGCGTCATCAAGGGCCTGCAGCGCGCTTTGAGAGAAGCCGAAACCGGCTTCAAGGGCATCGTGATCTGGAACACCGACGCAGCCGAAGGCGGCGCGTTCTCGGCCGGCGCCGACCTGCAATCGGCCCTGCCAGCCTTCATGGCCGGCGGCGCGAAGGCGATGGAGCCGATCGTGCGCGAGCTGCAGGACACCTTCATGGCGCTCAAGTATTCGAACGTGCCGGTCGTCGCCGCAGTGGCGGGCCTGGCGCTGGGCGGCGGCTGCGAGCTGGCGCTGCATGCCAGCAAGCGTGTCGCGTCGATCGAGTCGTACATCGGCCTGGTCGAAGTGGGCGTGGGCCTGGTGCCTGCCGGCGGCGGTCTGAAGGAAGCAGCGCTGCGCGCGGCAACCGAAGCCAAGGGCAACGACATCCTGCAATTCCTGAAGAACGGTTTCATGAACGCGGCCACCGCGCAAGTGTCGAAGTCGGCACTGGAAGCCAAGGCCATGGGTTACCTGAAAGAAGACGACGTGATTGTCTTCAACGCCTACGAACTGCTGCACGTGGCGAAAACCACGGCGCGCGCCATGGCCGACGCTGGCTACCGCGCACCGGCGCGCCGCACGTTCCCGGTCACCGGCCGTTACGGCTGGGGCACGATCCGCGGCCAGATGGTCAATATGCGCGACGGCGGCTTCATCTCGGCCTATGACTACCAACTGGGCGACACCATCGCCGAGATCGTCACTGGCGGCGACATCGACCAGGGCAGTGTGGTCAGCGAGCAGTGGATCCTCGACCTGGAGCGCAAGGCCTTCGTGGCGCTGCTGAACAATCCGAAAACGCAGGAACGCATCATGGGCATGATGCAGACCGGCAAGCCAGTGCGCAACTAAGCGTCGACAGAACAGGACACTGACATGAGCAAACAACTTCAAGACGCATACATCGTCGCAGCGACCCGCACCCCGATCGGCAAGGCGCCGCGCGGCATGTTCAACAAGACCCGCCCGGACGACCTGCTGGTGCACGCGATCCGCGGCGCCATGGCGGCCGTGCCGAACCTGGACCCGGCGTTGATCATCGATGCGATCATCGGCTGCTCGTTCCCGGAGGCCGAGCAGGGCTTCAACATCGCCCGTAACTCGGTGGTGCTGGCCGGCCTGCCGAACACCGTGGGCGGCGTAACGGTCAACCGTTACTGCGCCTCGGGCATCACCGCACTGGCGATGGCTGCTGACCGCATCCGCGTGGGCGAAGCCGACGTGATGATCGCCGGCGGCGTCGAATCGATGTCGATGGTGCCGATGATGGGCCATCACCCGTCGATCAATATGGACACGTTCAAGGACGAGAACGTGGGCCTGGCCTACGGCATGGGCCTGACGGCCGAGAATGTCGCTAACCAGTGGAAGATCTCGCGCGAAGACCAGGATGCCTTCGGCCTGGAATCGCACCGCCGCGCGATCGCTGCGCAGCAGGCCGGCCACTTCAAGGACGAGATCACGCCGGTCGAGGTCATCACCCGCACGCCGAACCTGGCCACGGGCCAGATCGACGTCAAGACCCGCACCGTGGACACCGACGAAGGCCCACGCGCCGACGCCAGCATGGAAAGCATGGGCAAACTCAAGCCCGTGTTCGCCGCCAAGGGCTCGGTCACCGCCGCCACGTCGTCGCAGATGTCGGATGGCGCCGGCGCCCTGATCGTCGTCAGCGAAAAAATCCTGCGCGAGCACAACCTGACGCCGCTGGCCAAGTTTTCGTCGTTCGCCGTGCGCGGCGTGCCGCCGGAAATCATGGGCATCGGTCCGAAGTTCGCGATTCCTGCCGCGCTGGCTGCCGCCG
This sequence comes from Oxalobacteraceae sp. CFBP 13730, assembly GCA_014841835.1. Lineage (GTDB taxonomy): Bacteria > Pseudomonadota > Gammaproteobacteria > Burkholderiales > Burkholderiaceae_D > Telluria. Next base: position 816,875 of record JACYUQ010000004.1, read on the forward strand.
GCATCACGCAGGACCAGCTGGACTGGATCGAGCTGAACGAAGCCTTCGCCGCGCAGGCGCTGGCCGTGATCCGCGATCTGGGTCTGGACACCAGCAAGGTCAACCCGCTGGGTGGCGCGATTGCTCTGGGCCACCCGCTGGGCGCAACCGGCGCCATCCGCGCTGCGACCGTCGTGCACGCGCTGCGTCGCAATAACCTGAAGTACGGCATGGTGACGATGTGCGTCGGCGCCGGCATGGGCGCTGCGGGCATTATCGAACGCGTCTAAGCCAGCCAGTACGATCACCGCGTGGGCGGGAGACCGGGCCACCCTCTCGTAGGGTGGGCGGGTCTCCCGCCCACGTGTCCAACCAGCCCAAGAACAGACGGGAGACAACCACCATGACCATCCTCACCACGACCGCCGACGGCATCCTCACGCTCACCTTCAACCGCCTCGAACGCAAGAACGCGATCACCGGCGCGATGTACCAGACGATGGCCGACGCCTTGCGCGCCGCCGAGCAGGACACGACGGTCCGCGCCATCCTGATCACCGGCCAGCCCGAGATTTTTACCGCCGGCAATGACCTCGACGATTTCCTGAACAACACCGGCGAAGGCGCCATGACGCCGGAGCGTCCGGTATTCCAGTTCATGCTGGCGCTGGAAGGCTGCACCAAGCCGGTGGTCGCGGCCGTGGCCGGCGCCGCTGTCGGCATCGGCACCACGCTCCTGATGCATTGCGACCTGGTCTACGCGGCCGACAACGCCAAATTCTCGATGCCGTTCTCGCAGCTGGGTCTGTGTCCTGAATTTGCCTCGTCGCTGCTGGTCGCGCAGTCGGCCGGCTACACGCGCGCCGCCGAAAAGCTGATGCTGGGCGAGCCATTCCTGGCCCAGGAAGCGCTGGAGATGGGCATCGTCGCGCGCGTGCTGCCAGCGGCCGAGCTGCTCGCATTCGCACACGCGCAGGCGGCAAAACTGGTCAAGCTGCCCCCAGCTTCGATCCGCACCACCAAGGCGCTGATGCGCCGCGCGCGCACCGCGCACGTCCGGGACACCATCGCGGCTGAAAACGAACAGTTCAGCGCGATGCTGGGCGGCGCCGAAGCGAAGGAAGCCTTCACGGCATTCTTCGAGAAGCGCAAGCCGGATTTCAGCAAGTTCGACTAATCGATTAGTCAATTAGCCAGCGAACGGGCGGCACCGGGGCGCACCCCCACGGCCGTTCGCCGTTATCATGTGCTGAACCGGGCCCGCCACCGATGACGATGTCGATGCGGCGGGCGCTTGCTACAAAAAAAGGGTGATATGAGAACGACGGAAAATACTGCGGTCGCTGAGTTGGCGTTTGAACTTGGTAAGGTAACGCGCAGGGCAATCGATGGCAGTTATGGCAAGGCCGATCCGGTCGAATTGTCGCGGGTGGCCAATGCGCTGCTCGAAGCAGGCCAGGAAAAAATCCTGAATGATGTGCTGCTGGTGTTTGTGGCCGGCTTCGAAGAGGGCGACCCGCCGGAACGACGGGCCGATCCCGAAAACCGTTGATACGCTGAGGGTGCCGTCAGGGCACGATCAGCACCGCGCGCACGCTGGAATCCAGTGCCGTACGCTCGACATAGCCGATCATCCCCGGATTCTCGGCAATCATCCTGCGCATGGCGGCATTGCCATCGACCTCGGCTGGTGGCTGGCCCCGGCCAGTGAAAATCAGTCTGGCCCAGTGGGCCTTCACCAGCGCCGGGGTGCGGTGCGTGACTTTGCTGTAGAACTCGTTACGTAGCGGCGAGCCCAGATCCTGGTCGATGGGGACCACTTCATTGCCGTTCGGGAAGCGATTGGTCTGGAACAGGAAGATCTCGGCGACCTGATCGGCACTGAGCATGCTGATGTTGCTGCGCGCCGAGACGATCACGGCCAGTTCTGCTGCCGGGGCAGCGTTGGGCGCCAGCGCAAGGGCAGGGCCCAGGCACAGGGCCAGCAACAGTGTGGGAAGCGAGCGGGTCATCATGTTCAGAAAACGACGTCCATGCCAAGGCTGATGACGTTGAACGCCTGGCCGGAACGGAACCCAGGCTGGACGTTGATCAGGGTGCCGATCGAGCCGCCGCGCGGCTTGACGCGGTCGAACTGCCCCTTGAGGGCAATGTTCGGCGCGACGTCCCAACGCACGCCAACGCTGGCCGTGTCCTGCACGCCGATCTGGCGCAGCTGGTCGTTCAATGCATTGTTCAAGAAGCCCGCCACTGCCGCCGCTTCGCGCGGCAAGCCGTTCAGCGGCAGCCCGGCCGTTTGTGTGGCGAGGTTGGCGACCAGGCGCGAATAGGTGACATAGGGCGCCACATTGCCGAAGCGCCGGCCGGCCGACAGATACGAGGCGGTCTGGTCGCCCAGGAGCGAGCCGGTGTTGATGCGCCCGCTCTCGCCGGTGATGAACCAGTCGCCCGGATCGTAGTTGAAGCCGGCGCTGAACACGCGCACATGGCGCTTGGCGATATCGTAGCGGTCTGCCAGCGCCTCGCCAGGCGGGCCGAAGGCGCGCAAGCCGTCGAACAGCGCTTCTGCACCCGGCACCACCAGCAGCGCCTGGGCCGCCGTGAAGCGCACGGTCAGTGCCCCGGCGGTCGCGCTCTCGGTCAGACCGACGATGTTGCGGGCCTTGCCGGTGAGGTCCTTGTTCAGGCGCGCGGCCGCATGGCCGAGCGACAGTGTGGTCTCGTGCTTGACCTGCCCGGTATGCCAGCGGTACGAGGCGTCGACACCGTCGCTGTAGGAAATCGGTATCAGGCTGTACAGTTCGACGGGGGCGCGCATCCAGGGCAGGGCGTAGCCCACCTTGCGATAGTCGGCGGCCAGGAACAGCGGCAGCGCAATGCGCCCGGCGCGCAGCGACAGCTCCGGCGTGGCCTGGAACTTCACATTGGCCCAGGTAAGGTAGGTCTTGTACGAATTCTCGATGCTTTTTTCCTGCGTCGCCTGCACCACCGCCGACCAGCGCTTGTCGAACCGCACATCGAGCTGTGCACCGGCGCGGCTATCGACGTCGAACGCCCACGCTTTGGAGTAGCCCGCCTGGCCAGGCGAGTTGGGGTTGACCGTGTAGTCGCCCTGGTCCTGCGTGGCATGGACGGCGGCGACGGTGCCGAACCCGGTCACCTTCCACGTTGCCTGCGCGCGCGCATCGCCCTGCGGCCAGGCGAATAGGCCCAGCAGCAGCGCGACGGGGGCGACGCCACGCGCCGCCGGGGTAGTCAACATGAATGGCATGACGTCGTCATTGTAGTGCGCTCAGGATAGTCCCATCTGCGCCGTGCCTGGCGTGTCGAGCCGGAAGATGCGCACGATCTGCGCCAGACCGTGGGCCCGCTGCTGCAGCGAATCGGCCGCGGCGGCGGTCTTGCTGACCATTTGGGCATTGTGCTGCAACGACCTGTCCATGGCGCCGATGGCGTCGGCCACTGCTTCCACACGCACGGCCTGATCGTCGCCAGCCGCGCTGATCCGGCCGACCATGCCGGTCACGTCGGTCACGCTTTGCACGATGTTGTCCATCGTGCGTCCGGCTTCCTGGGCCAGCGCGCTGCCGGCGCTGACCTGGCGCACCGACTCCTCGATCAGGCCCTTGATTTCGCGGGCGGCCGCGCCCGAGCGCTGGGCCAGTTGCCGCACTTCGGCAGCGACGACCGCGAAACCGCGTCCCTGTTCGCCGGCACGGGCGGCTTCCACCGCAGCATTGAGGGCCAGGATATTGGTCTGGAACGCGATGCCGTCGATGACGGCGGTGATCTCGGCGATCTGGCGCGACGACGTGTCGATCAGGCCCATGCGCTCGACGACCGCGCCGACCTGGCGCCCGCCGACGACGGCAATCCCGGATGCCTGCGTCGCCAGCGCATTGGCTTGCCGGGCGTGCCCGGCATTGGCGCGGATGATGTCGCCCAGTTCGTCGATGGAGGCGGCGGCGCGGCCAAAGGCCTCGGTCTGGTCCCGCGAGTGTTCGAACAGCAGCGCGCTGCCTTCGGCAATGTCGCTGGCCGCGCCGCGCGTGGTCTCGACCGTGTCGCGCACCTGGCCAATCGCCGTCTGCAGCGTGTGCAGCACATCGCGCAGGGCGCGGCCGCTGCTGCTGGTGACCGGCGCCAGCGAGCGCAGGTCGATGATCCCGTGCTGGGCCTGCAGCATCGAGACGCTGGCGCGCAGTTCGGCCGAGCGCAGCGCTTCGCGTTGCAGCACCAGCGCGATGTAGCACAGCACCATCGTTTCGACGATGACATAGCCGGCGTGGATGAAGACGATTGCCAGTCCTGGCCGGGTCAGGCAGATGACGCCGTAGCCGAGCTCTTGCAGGTAGTTGAAGCTGAAGTGGTGCACGGCGGTCAGACCTGCCGCGAACAGGATCACGCGCCAGTCGCGGTAGCACAGCAGGATCGCCAGCGAGACGAAGATTCCGAAGTGCAGTTCTTCCCGGCCATTACCTTGATGGATGTGCAGCGCGCACATTGCCATCAGCGCGCCGGCATTGACCAGCCGGCTTGTGAGCGTGCCGCTGGCCAGGAACGTGACGCCGCTTGCGATGGCAACGATCGGCAGGCCGACCAGCAGCGACCATGTCATGGTGTCATGCATGCCGGTCAATGCCAGGGAGAAGCCCAGCATTGCCCACAGCACGATGATCAGCAAGCGGTCGGCATGGCGGTAGACAGGCAGCAGGTTGGGTTGGGTGGGCATCAGAGTCTCGCATAGTGATTTTTCACCATTTAACCTGAAAAATATAGATTCAGAGAAACTGTTGGCGAAGTTCAATATCTTTCCTGATTGAAAAGCGGCCGGATCGAGCGCTTTCTTGCCATTCTTGTATCTACTGCCAGACCTGAGATCGGTAAATTTGATGAGAAAAGTGAGAAAGTGTGAGTAATTTCCAAACGGAAATTTAGCAGAACCTGCAGTATTGACATGCCTGACTGCCGCATCGTGCAAATCGGCCAGAAGTTATGGCAATTCGTACAGACATGGCAGCCAGTGTCGCAATCAGGTGCTACGCGGCTGCAGCGTGGCGAGCCTTGGTATTGCCACGACGGCGGCGCACGGCAACCAGCAAGCCGCCGACGGTGGCGAACATGGCCAGCATGCCGGGCTCCGGCACTTCTTCCGCGTCCAGCTGCGCCGCGGCGAAGCCTTGCAGGGCCAGCGCCGTCGCCACATTGATGCCGAGGTCGCGGGCGACGTAATCATCCGCGCCAAGCGAGCGTGGATCGAGGCCGGTCACGTTGCCGAAGATGGTCAGCGCTTCCAGGTAGTAGCCGTAGTTGCTGCCGTGGTAGGAGTCCGGCGCCCACAGGTTGATCTGACCGGCGCCGATGCCGTCGTACGGATTGGCATCGGCCAGACCGCCTGCGATCGCCTGGTTCCAGGCCTGGCCCACGGGAATCACGCCATTGATGATGCTTGAGGCCGAATCGGCGGCGTCGTAGCCGGCGCGCACGTCCTGCGCCATCGCATAGATCGACTTGCCATACCACGGGCTATTGGCATTCTGGTACGTCAGGTCGGCGCGCGACCAGGTGGATGTCAGGCGCACGTCGACATCCGGATTCTGTTCACGAAGCGCGTTGGCCAGCAGGCCGGAATAGCGGATCAGCGTTTCCGGGTTGCCTGGTTTGGCGCCGTCGAGCGTGCTGTAGCTTTGCAGCAGCACCATATCGAACGGCTTCACAATCGTGTTGAAGCGGTTGTTGTAGTGAAAATCCAGGCCCGAGCCGGGCTCGGTTTCCAGGCTGACCTGGTAGTTCAGGCCGGCCTGCATCGTCATGGCCTTGAACAGTGCCGGTACGCCACCGATGCCCAGACCGTTCAGGTCGGTCACGGTATCGGGACGGTAGTTCTGCACGAGCGGCGGCTTGGCGCCCGCCGGATCGCCGTAGGTGAAGCTGTTACCGATGAAGAGGATCGTCGTGGCTGAGGCGGGCAGGGCCAGGCCGCCCAGTGCGACTGCGGCGAAGAGTGCGGTGCCGGAACGGCGCAGGCTGCAAGGAATGGTCATCAAAGTCTCCAGTGTGTTTTTTAGTTGGTGTTCAAAATTAAGCAAGTCGCATGCCGACGACAGATATTATTGAATAATCAGTCAGTTATAGATGCCTGCTGCATACGACGCTGCCAGGGTGTAAAGCAGGCCGACACCGCACGTCGTTGTTGATAAACCCGCCGTCATGTGGCGCTGACGTCACACTCCTGTAATTTCTCGCGTCGTTTTGTAAAGTTTTGCAAGCAAGCACCGCGTATTTCGCACGCCTGGCAGCGTCAGGGCGCCCGTTTGTAAAGAAGTGTGAGCAACAGCGGCGGGTGAGCAACCAACAATTCAATGAAATCATGAGGTTATGTGTTTCCTGGCAGCTGGTAGTCGCCTGCTGGCGCCGCTGCTAGCATGAATCATCGATAACACGAGGACATTCATGCAACAGTTCAAAACGCTCCCGCACCGCTTGCCGTGCGCACTGTTGGCAGCCATCGACGCGGGTAGCGCAGCATGGCTGTGACCCTCGCCAGCGCGCCGGTTGCCGGCAATTCCAGGCGCGACGTTGTCCTCGGCATGGCATTCGTCGGCCTGCTGTTCTTCATCCTCGGGTTCGTCACCTGGCTCAATGGCTCGCTGGTTCCCTTCTTGAAGATCGTCTGCGGCCTGAACAACTTCCAGGCCCTGTGGGTGACCTTCGCCTTCTACATCGCCTACACGGCCATGGCCCTGCCATCGGCTGCGGTGCTGGTCCGCACCGGCTACAAGAAGGGCATGACGATCGGTCTGGGCATCATGTGCGTGGGCGCACTGCTGTTCATCCCGGCCGCGCAAAGCGCGCGTTATGAACTGTTCCTGGTGGCGCTGTTCACACTCGCCAGCGGCATGACGCTGATGCAGACCGCGATCAATCCCTACATTGTCTGCCTTGGCCCGCGCGAGAGCGCCGCCATGCGCATCAGCATCATGGGCCTGTTCAACAAGGGCGCCGGTGTGGTGGTACCGCTCGTGTTCTCCACGCTGATGCTGGCCGACATCGACAGCTTCTCGCACACGGCGCTCGAAGCGCTCGACCCGGTTGCCCGCAGCGCTGCGCGGGCCGGCCTGTCCGAGCGGCTGGTGCTGCCGTACATCTGCATGGCGGCGGTGCTGTTCGTGATCATGGTCTTCATCCATTTTTCGAACCTGCGCGATATCGAGCCCGAGGCCGACACGCCCGAGGCTGGTGTCGAGCGCACCGGCGTGCTGCAGTTCCCGCAACTGGTGCTGGGCGCGATGGCGCTGTTTGCTTACGTCGGCGTGGAAGTCATCGCCGGCGACACCATCGGCCTGTATGGGCATGAACTGAACGTGGCCAATTTCGGCGTGCTGACGTCCTACACGATGATGTGCATGGTGCTCGGCTACCTGATCGGCGTGGTCGCGATTCCGCGCTACCTGTCGCAACAGCGCGCCTTGCTGCTCTCGGCCGTGGCCGGCCTGCTGCTGACGATCGGCGTGGCCACCGGCTCGCCCACCGACAGCGGCGTTTCGCAGGCGTTGATCGGCTGGGCCGGCGTGCCGACAGTGCCCGATACGGTCATGTACCTGGCGCTGTTGGGCCTGGCCAACGCCATGGTGTGGCCGGCCATCTGGCCGCTGGCCCTGCAGGGCCTGGGCCGCTACACGGCAAGCGGCTCGGCGCTGCTGGTCATGGCGATCTCCGGCGGCGCGGTGCTGCCGCTGCTGTACGGCCATTTCGCCGACCTGAATACCTCGCGCAGTGCCTACTGGATGCTGTTGCCGTGCTACGGCCTGATCCTCTGGTACGCAGCCTACGGCCACAAGATCCGCCGCTGGCGCAGTCCGGGCGCAGCCGCCCGACCTTGATTCCCACCCCACAGGACTTGTCCGCACGGCGCTGCTGCGCGGTCCATCGTTTTTCATTTCATACCAGGAGCACCGGATGTCTCTACTGAAACCACATAAAACGCTGATCAGTGCGGCTGTCGCCAGCGCCTGCATCGCCATGCCGGCCCTGGCGCAGGACACTGCTGGAGCGGCAACGCCCCGGCAAAACACCGGTGAAGCGATCGCCGAGGTGCGGGTGACGGCCACCCGTCATTCGACGTCGCTCCTGCGCACCCCGGTGTCGGTGACCGCCGTCGGCCAGGAAGAACTGACCCGCAAGGGCATCACCGACGTGCGCGGCCTGAGTGGCGAAGTGCCCAATCTGCAGCTGGGCAGTGCGACCGACGGCAGTTCGGGCGTGAAGATTTCGGTGCGCGGCGTGAGCAGCAACGACTTCACCGAGATCGGCAATCCGGCAGTCAGCCTGAACGTCGACGGCATCTACACGCCGCGCCCGCAATCGGCGCTGGCGCTGCTGTTCGACCTGGAGCAGGTCGAAGTGCTGCGCGGCCCGCAGGGCACGCTGTTCGGTCGCAATGCGACGGGCGGCAGCATCAACATCATTCCGAACAAGCCGCAGTTCAATTCGACCGAAGGCAATGCAGGCCTCACGCTCGGGCGCTATAACCTGCGCCAGGTGACGGCCGTGCAGAACATCCCGGTCAGCGACACCTTCGCGATGCGCGCCACGATGATGGTCATCAAGCGTGACAGCTACCTGAACCAGGAGCAGGACTTCTACGCCGCGAACTTCCCGGAATTCGGCGTGACCCCGGCGCGCGATGCGGCCGGCAACATCATTCCCGATGTCGACCAGCGCTACAACCGCAAGGTCGGCGCCAGTGACGCCTACGGCAACAAGGACGAATGGGCGGCGCGCCTGCAGGGCCGCTGGAAGATCCGCAACGATCTCGAATGGCTCGGCGCCTACGAGCGCTACACCAACAAGGGCGCCGGCGACATCGCGCTCAAGGATTGCACGATGGCGGCCGGCACAGCCCACGCCTGCCCGGGCGGGCAGTGGGACGTCAAGATCAACCGGCCGGGTGAACTCGACTGGAACATCGACACCTTCCGCAACCGCCTGACCTGGAGCGTGAACGACCACACGACTGTCGAATACAACGTGTCGTACTCGGAGCAGAACCGCCGCCAGATCCGCGACGGCGATTCGGGCTACCAGCCACTGGCCGAAGACATCAATATCTACGGCGGCTTCGTCAACGATTCGGCCGGCTTTACCAATTCGTCCAAGTTCAAGACCACGGTCCAGGAACTGCAGCTGCGCGGCGAGCAGGGCAATCTGCGCTACGTCACGGGCCTGTTCTGGATGCACGAAAAGAACGCGATCGAATTCGGCGAAGACTCGATCTCGGCAATGGTCAACGCACCGGGCGCGCCGTACTACGCGCTGTATGACCAGACCGACCGCCAGTCCGAATCGATGGCCGCCTTCGGCCAGGTCGACTGGGCCTTCGCGCCGAAATGGAACCTGACGGTCGGCGGGCGCATGACGCGCGACGAGCGCGAAGACAAGAACGGCAAGTTCTACGATTCGGGCACCACGGGCGATCCGTACTCGTACTTCCAGGGCCAGTACACGCCGATCCCGGGCCGCTTCTTCAACAGCAGCGACCTCAAACCCGGCATGGGTTCGTACTACGGCGTGGCCGGCATGGCCGGCATCACGCCTGACGTGAGCAGCAACCGCGATTCGTGGAACAAGTTCACCTGGCGCCTGGGCCTGAGCTACCAGGTCACGCCGGACGACTTCGTGTTCGGTTCGCTCTCGACCGGCTACAAGGCCGGTGGTTTCAGCGACAAGCAGAACATCTGCGCGCGCGGCCTGGGCGGCAACTGCGCCGACCGCGAGCCGGGCCCGCACTACACCTTCCTGCCATGGAAGCCTGAAACGCTGACCAATTTCGAGGTCGGCTACAAGGGCCGCATGCTGGACAACCGCCTGTCGTTCTCGGCCACCGCCTTCCACAGCCGCTACAAGGACATGCAGATGACCGGCGCGGTCGAGATGGGCAAGATCATCCCGGCGATCCCGTGCACCGCGGCCAATCCATCGTGCGATTCGGCGGTGTTGTACGGCACCACGAATGCGGCCGAAGCGAAGATCTCGGGCCTCGAACTGGAAGGCAAATACCGTCCATGGGCGGGCGCCGAAGTGAATTTCCAGTACTCGCACCTGCGCGCCAAGGTGGTGTCGTACCCGGACTACACGCAGACCTGGCGTGACGTGCCGTGCGGCCCGTTCCGCGCCACTTACGGCGTCGAGCCGTGCGTGCGCTACACGGGCCCGAACCAGGCGCTGGTCGGCCGCTTCCCGGCGAACGTGGTGGGGAATGATTTGCCGAACGCGCCGCGCAATTCAGCGCGGATCGAAGTCTCGCAGCGCTTCATGCTGACGGGCGACTACGAGCTCACGCCGCGCCTGTCGGCGCGCTGGCAGGACAAGATGTACTTCAGTATCCAGAACCTGGACAACGCCCACGTCGGCAACCAGCAGGGCGCCTACGCAACCTATGACGCGTCGCTGCGCTTGACCGCACCAGGCGGCAACTGGCGCGCCGAGGTGTACGTGAACAACTTGAACGACGTGCTTGCGAAGAACAATGCGCGCATCGTCGACCCGGGGTACGTCATTGGCCAGTACAACGAGCCACGCATGTTCGGTGTGCGCGTGGGCGTGGACTGGTAAAGCAAGTTGTCAGCAGTGTGTCCTTCAGGAGAATGCGATGCGTGGTGCGAACAATGGTCTGGGTAGGGTAGCAACGGCGCTGGTGGGCTCCGGCGTACTGGTGCTGGCGGGTTGCGGTGGCAATGCGACCGATAGCAGCGCCGGAGTCTCACGGCAGTTGTCGGCGGCGCCCGTCGCCGTGGCCGCTGCGTCGCCGTGGCCGGTCTGGTCGGGCTGGGATTTTCCGTACAATGAACCGCCGCTCGCCAGTGCGCCGGCCGTGGCGTTCGGCGTCTCGCAACTGACGCAGTCGGCCACGCAAACCGTTTTCCGGGGCGCGCACGCGCTGCCGGCGGGCAGCGTGCAGAATTACCGGCTGGGTGTGTTCATCCACCACGATGTGTTCTATTACCAGGCCGACGCGACTGCCGTTATCAATGCCGACGGCACGTTCACGCTGACGCTGCCACGTTCGGTGGGCAGCGCCGACCGCGCTGTGCTGGTGCTGCATCCGGCATCCTACAATCCGCTCTCGGGCCCCAACTGCAATGCAGCCGGCGGCTTTTGCAGCGGCCAGATCACGGGCACGACCAAGCTGTCGCTGCCAATCGATCCGGCGGCGCTCACGGCCTACACCGCCGCTTATTTCCCGGCGCCGGCAACCTCCGCCAACGCCCAGATCGCCGCACTGCAGCGCATGATGAATACGCCGCAGGTGACTGGCGGGCCGTATGGTGCGGGGCGCCTGATCCGCAGCTTCCACGACATGGACTCGGCCTTCCTGTACGATCAGGCGCTGGCCGTGATTGCCTTCAGCCTGGCCGGTGAGCAGGCCAGTGCCGAGCAGATCATCAACGCGCTGGGCAAGTCGCAGACAGCGTCCGGCGCCTGGGTGTTTGCCTATCTGACCGATGGCGCCGACGCTAATCCCGGCGTGGACATGCGCATCGCCGGCGCCAACGCCTGGTTCGGCATGGCACTCAACGCCTACCAGAAAGCCTTTGGCAGCACGAAGTACCTGGCCATGTCGACCCGCTTGCACGACTACCTGCGCGCAGAAACCGTGGCCGTGACAATCAATGGCGTGGGCCGCCGCGGCCTGCGCTTTGCGCCAACCAACTACGTCGCGGGCCGCACCGGCATCTTCGCGCTGGAGCACCAGCTCGATGCCTACGCCAGCCTGCACCAGTACCACACGCTCAATGGCGGCAGCCAGTACCTGACCGCCGCCACGCAGTTGCGGCAGATGGCCGAAAGCCTGTGGAATGGCACGCGCTTTTTGGGTGGCTACGACGCCAATACCGGCACACTGAATACGGGCGAGCGCTATCTCGACACGTATTCGTGGTCGGTGCTGGCGCTGGGGAACGTCGGCAGCGCCGGACAGAACTTCGCCGCCGCACTGCCGGGGATGTGCGACTATTTCAATACCGCCGGGCGCCTGGACTACCCGTCGCGCAAGGTGAGCGGCATTGTCGGCTTCTACGACGTCATCTACGACAACGTGCCGTCAAGCGCGCCGTTCGTCTGGAGCGAGGGCAGCCTGGGCGCGATCATGGCGATGCGCCAGGGCGCGCCCACGATGGAGTGCGCGGGCAACGGGGCCAGCCAGATGCTCGAGTCGCTGAACTACATGGTCGACAAGCTGGGCAGCATGCCGTACGCGACCCGCAATACCAATGCGGACTTCACCAGTTCGGGCAGCGTGGCAGGCACCGCATGGCTGTACTACGCGAACCGGAACAAGAATCCGTACGCGCACTACTGAGAAGGGCAGGTCGATGCACTTTGCCGGATGGATGCTGTGCGCACTCTTGACCCTTGTGGCGCCGCTCGCGCATGCCGGCACGCTCGTGATCGAGAGCTGGCGCGTGGACGACAAGGCGCTGTGGGAAAAGGTGCTGATCCCCGCGTTCCAGCGCAGCCATCCCGGCATCGACGTCAAGTTCGCGCCCACCGCGCCCACCGACTACGATGGCCGCCTCGCGGCGCGCCTGGCCGACGGCAGCGCCGGTGACCTGGTCGCGTGCCGGCCATTCGACGCATCCTTGAGCCTGTACGCGCAGGGGCATCTGGAGCGCCTGGATGGCAAGCCGGGGATGCAGTATTTCGAGCCGGGCGCGATGGTGGCCTGGCAGACGGCCGGCGGCAAGGAGGCCTTTTGCATGCCGGTGGCGTCGGTGATCCACGGCTTCATGTACAACAAGGCGATCTTCCGCAAATATGACCTGCAGGCGCCGCGCACGGTGGATGAATTCTTTCGCGTGCTCGATGTGCTGAAGAAGAACGGCGTCGCGCCGCTGGCGCTCGGCATGGCCGACGGCTGGGAAGCGAGCCAGCTGGTATTTACCAATATCGGGCCCAATTTCTGGCGCGGCGAAGCTGGCCAGAAGGCGCTGGCCGACGGGCGCGCGCGCCTGACCGATCCGCCGTTCGTGGAGGCGCTGCGCTTCGGTGCGCGCATGGGCGCCTATCTGCCCGCCAGCGCCGCCACGCAAACCTATGGCCAGAGCCAGGCGATGTTTGCCACGGGCCGCGCCGCGATCTATCCGGCCGGGTCCTGGGATATCGCGCGTTTCAGCAGCGCGCCCGGCCTGGAGCTGGGCGTGTTCGCCGCGCCGGTGAAGCGGCGGGGCGACGCCTGCTTCATCTCGGACCACATGGACCTGGGGCTGGGCGTGAACCGCGCATCGAAGAACAAGCAGGATGCCTTCAAGTTCCTGGCCTGGGTCGGCTCGCAGGAATTTGCCGACATCTACAGCAACCGGCTGACCGGCTTTTTCACGCTGTCGAATCACCTGATTGCGATGCGCGATCCGGTCGCCAAGCAGATGGTCGAGTGGCGCAACAGCTGCGCGTCGACCGTGCGCCTGAATGCGCAAGTGCTGCATCGCGGGCAGCCCAGCATGGAGAGCGTGCTGTGGCGCGTCAACGCCGACGTGCTGAAAGGGACGCTGGCGCCGGAACCTGCGGCCGCCAGGCTGCAACGTGATTTCGACCGGTGGTACAAGCCCCCGCAACCCTGAACGACGAACCCACTTTTGGCTGGATTGGAGACACTCTTGGATACCTCACACTTGGTTCGACGCTGCGCCCTGGCGTCGCTGCTGCTGGCCACGCCTCTGGCCGGCATGGCTGCGGCACCGGCTACCCCGCTGGCAGCATCCGCTGCGGCCAGCATGGACGGCGTCGCCAGCGGCGCCCGGCTTCAGATGCGTTGGGAACTGCTGCGCAACGAGTACACGCCGCAGATGCCCGAGGGCCGCGCCAAGGCGCGCATGACCCTGACCAACAACGACAGCCAGCGCCTGCCGGCCAAGGGCTGGACGCTGTACTTCAACAGCATGGACGGCGTCGTGCCGGGGGCGGTGACGGGCAATCTGCGCATGGAGCAGGTGGCCGGCAATCTGTACCGCCTGCGCCCGCAAGCAAACTTTGCGGGCCTGGCGCCGGGGCAGTCGCTCGACATCGATTATTACCACCCGCAGGTGATCATCAAGATGGCGCGCGCGCCCATCGGGCCGTACCTGGTGTACGACGCGCAGCCCGAGGTCGGCGTGGCGATCAGCGATTTCGCGCTGCTGCCGGTGACGCGCCCCGAGCAGCTCGACAAAGGCAACACCGGCGCCCGGCCGGTGGTCACCGCTGCCGATACCTATCGCAGCAACCAGCGTGCCGACCTGCTGCCGGCGAGCGCCGTGCCCCTTGTGCTGCCGACGCCCCTGCAGCTGACGCAGGGCAGTGGCAAGCTGCGCCTGACGGGCAAGCCATTGGTGAGCGCATCAGCGGCGCTGGCAGGCGAAGCGGATCTGGCACGCTCGCTGTTCCCGGCATCGCTGCAGGGCAGCGGGCCGGCGCTGCGCCTGAGCGTGGGCAAGGTCGAAGGACAGACTTCGGCCGAAGCGTACAGCCTTGCAGTGCGGGCTGGCGGCATCACCATTGTCGGCAACAGCCCGGCCGGCGTGGCGTATGGCCTGCAGACCCTGCGCGACCTGCTGCCGTTGCCCGGCGCCGCCGACCAGTCGGTGCCCGAGGTGACGATCGTCGATGCGCCGCGCTTTGCCTATCGCGGCTTCATGCTCGACGTCTCGCGCAATTTCCACACCAAGGAAACCGTGTTCAAGTGGCTCGACCTGATGGCGCGCTACAAGATGAACAAGTTCCACTTCCACCTGACCGAAGACGAAGGCTGGCGCCTCGAGATCGCCGGCCTGCCAGAGCTGACATCGATCGGCGCCGTGCGCGGGCACAGCGCCAGGCCGGGCGTGCGCCTGCAGCCGGCGTACGGCTCCGGGCCCGACCCGCGCGATACGGGCGGCAGCGGCTACTACACGCGCGCCGACTACATCGAGATCCTGCGCTACGCGGCGGCGCGTCACATCGAAGTGATCCCCGAACTGGAAATGCCGGGCCACGCGCGCGCCGCCGTGCAGGCGATGGAAGCGCGCTATCACCGCCTGAAGGCGGCCGGCGACAAGGACGCGGCCAAGTACCTGCTCAATGATTTCGCCGATCGCTCGGTCTACAAGTCGCCGCAGCTATACAACGATCACGTACTGAATCCAGGCCTGGAGTCGAGCTTCACGTTCGTCCAGCACGTTGTCGACGAAGTGGTGAAACTGCACCGCGAAGCGGGCGCGCCGCTGCACACGATCCACATGGGCGGCGACGAACTGCCCAACGGCGCCTGGGAACAATCCCCGGCCAGCCGCGCCATGATGGCCCGCGAACACCTCGAATCGACAGCCGACCTGTGGGATTATTTCTATGAACGGGTCGACGGCATGCTGCGCAAGCATGGCCTCTACACGTCGGGCTGGGAAGAGCTGGCGGCGCGCAAGACCACGCTGCATGGCAGGAACAAGCTGATCCCGAACCCGCGCTTCACGCAGAAGGGGTTCCTCGCCTGGGTCTGGAACAATACCGAGGGCGCCGAAGACCTGGCCTATCGGCTGGCCAATGCCGGCTACGACATCGTGCTGGCGCCCGTGACCAAGATGTACATGGACATGGCCCACAACGCCAACCCGGAAGAGCCGGGCGTGAACTGGGGCGACTACGTTGAACTCGAGACCCCGTATGACTTCATCCCGTTCGACTACCTGAAGAACGCGACCGAGGCTGCGCGCGTGGGCAAGGACGACCTGACCGATTACGGCAAGCGCCGCGTGCGCGGCCTGGAAGCGACCTTGTTTACCGAGACCGTGCGCGACCCGGCCCGCATCGATTACCTGGTCATGCCACGCCTGCTGGCGGTGGCCGAACGGGCCTGGGCGCCGGATCCGGCCTGGGCCACCGAGCCCGATGCCACAAAGGCGGCGGCGCTGCACCGCACGGCCTGGTCGGGCTTCGTCAATGCGCTGGGCCAGCGCGTGCTGCCGCGCCTCGACCTGGATCGCACCGGCGTGGCGTACCGCATTGCGCCACCGGGCCTGCTGTTCGACGGCGACAAGGTCCTGGTCAACCACGTACTGCCAGGGATCGCGCTGCGCTATACCGTGGATGGCAGCACGCCGACTGCCAGCAGCCGGCCGGTGAGCGGGCCGATCGCCGAGCGTGGTCTGGTGCAGGTCGCGGCCTTCGACCGCAATGGCAGGCCGGGACTCGTGGCGCGCATCGACCGGCGCTGACGGCGTGGCCGAAATGCCTGCTGGGTAGCGGAACACGGGGCTATAATCAGCGTTTTCTGCGGGATACCGGGTGAGAGCGTCGATCGGAACAGTGGCAGGTCGTTGGTGCGACTGGCGACGCCTGCAGCTTGGCGCCGTCCTGGCCGCGTGCGCCTTCCACGGCGCCGTGCAGGCGGCAGCGCCAATGCTGACGATCGCGCCACCGGCGCCCGCGATGTCGTCTGCAACGTCGTCTGCGGCGCCAGCGTCCGGCCTGCAGGTGCTGCACTGGTGGACCTCGGCCAGCGAACGCCGCGCGGCCGACCTGCTGGCGCAGCGCCTGGGCAAGGAAGGCGTGCAGTGGGAAGACGCCGCGATTCCCGGCGGCGCCGGCATCGGCGCCGGCAAGGTCCTCAAGGGCAGGGTGCTGGCCGGCGACGCGCCCGAAGTCACGCAGATCATCGGCGTGTCGGTCGCCGAATGGGCCGAGATGGGCCTGCTGCTCGAACTGGACAACGTGGCCGTCGCCGACAACTGGCGCGGCGTGCTGTTCCCCACGGTCCAGAACCTGATCCAGTACCGCAAGCACACGATGGCCGCGCCGCTCGGCATCCACCGCGTCAACACGCTGTTCTACAACCGCGCGCTGTTCGCCCGGCTCAAGCTGGCGCCGCCCACCACCTGGACCGAATTCGATGCCGTCGCCGCGCGCCTGCTGGCTGCGGGCGTGCAACCGCTGGCGCAAAGCAGCGAAGCCTGGCAGGTGGCTGCGCTGTTCGAGAACCTGGTGCTGGCCGAAAGCGGGCCGGCTTTCTATCGCGCGCTGTTCGTGCGCCGCAGTCCGGCCGCTGCTTTTGATGCGCGCACCGCGCACGCGCTGCAGCGCCTGCGCACGATCAAGGGCTGGGCCGGCGGCCAGCTGGCCGAGCGGCCCTGGACCGAGGTCGTACGCCGCTTCGCCGCCGGCCAGGCCGGCATGATGATCATGGGCGACTGGGCCAAGCCCGAGCTGGCCGAACACCGGATGGTGCTCGACCAGGACTATGGCTGCGTCGGCGCACCGGGCACCGGCGCGTATCACCTGTACAGTGTCGACACGCTGTCGATGTTCGCCGGCGACTACCGGCACCGGGAGGCCCAGGAAAAGATGGCGCGCCTGCTCCTGTCGCCATCGATCCAGGCCGACTTCAATCTGCTCAAGGGCGCGGTGCCGGTGCGGCGCGATGCCGATCCGGCGCGCATGGACAGTTGCGCGCGGGCGTCGTGGACGACCTTTGCCGGCGGCGAGGCCGTGCAGGCGCCCAGCCTCGTGCACCGCATGGCGACCGACGAAGCCAGCCGCGACGCCATCATCGCCGAGGTGCATCGCTACCTGCTCGACGACGCCGTGCCGGTGGCGGTGGCGCAGCGCCGTCTGGCGGCCTTGTTCAGACTATTCAATCTAACCAGCCAGGGGACGCCGGGTGCGCAAGATACTGATCGTAGACGATGACAAAAAAACCTGCGTGCTGCTCAAGACGTATCTGGAGAAAAACCAGTACGACGTGATCCTGTCGCACAACGGCGAGAGCTTCCTGGCCGAATTCCATGCGCACGTCGAGACGCTGTCGATGGTGATCCTGGACGTGATGCTGCCCGATACCGACGGCTTCGCGCTGTGCAAGCAGGTGCGCCAGCGCTCGAATGTGCCGATCATCATGCTCACGGCCAGCTCGGACGAAACCGACCGCATCGTCGGCCTCGAGCTGGGCGCCGACGACTACATCGCCAAGCCCTACAGCCCGCGCGAGCTGCTGGCGCGCATCAAGGCGATCCTGCGCCGCGCCGCGCCCGAGACGCCGTCGGTGCGCTACCACCGGTTTGTCGGCTTCACGCTCGACCTGATGGAACGCACGGTGACGGACAGCGCCGGCAATCCGGTGGCGCTCACGGGGCTCGACTTTCAGCTGCTCAAATACTTCACCGAACACCCTGGCAAGATCCTCGATCGCGGCCTGCTGTGCGAAGAAACTCGCGGGCGCGATGCTGGCCCGCTCGACCGCTCGCTGGACGTGCAGATCAGCCGCCTGCGCCTGCGGCTGAACGACGACGGCAAGCAGCCGGCGCTGATCAAGACCGTGCGCGGGGCCGGCTATGTGTTCTCGGCCGACGTCAGCGTGTCCAGTGTCTAGCCGCAGCAGCAACCCGCTGGCGCGCATGCTGCACCAGCCGCTGCAGCGCTGGTTGCCGGCGTCGCTGCTTGGCCGCCTGACGCTCGTGATGGTGGCCGGGGTGCTGGTGACGCAGCTGGCGGCCAGTGCGATCTGGGCCAGCCAGCTGCGCGCCAAATCGCAGGTCGAGGCGCAGTCGTCGGCCCAGTACGTGGCGCACAGTGCGGCTGGCGCGATCCGCTTCTTTCGCAGCCTGCCGCCGGCCTATCGCCTGCTGATCATCCAGCAGTTGCGTGAAATGGGCGGCACGCGCTTTTTCGTCAACCTCAATCATGCCTACGTGCCGATCGAGCAGATCGCGCCGCACCCGCTCGCGCAAAGCGTGATTGCCACGGTCGACGCCACGCTCAGGAGCGACCTGCCGCATTCACCGAGCTTTCGGCTCGCGTTTGCCCGGCCTGACCGGCTGGTGGTGGCCGAACACGATGTGCGCCTGGACGACCTGCCCAATGCCTGGGTCCAGCATGTGCTGCTGCTCAAGCCCGACCCGGCCCCGATCCTCGTGATCCAGACCGAGATCGAACCCGGTAACTGGCTGTACATGGCGGCGCTGATGCCGAACCCGTATTTCCTCGACAGCAGCGATCCGTTCGCGTGGGATCGCCTGATGCCGCAGATCCTGTCGCTGGCCGTGGTGCTGCTGCTTTGCCTGCTCGTCGTGCGCTCGATCACGCGGCCGCTGGCGGCGTTGTCCGATGCCGCGTCGGCGCTGGGCCAGGGCCACGATGACGAAGCGCGCCCGCTGCCCGAAACCGGCAGCCGCGAATTCATCAACACCGCGCGCGCCTTCAGCGCGATGCGCGAGCGCATCGGGCGCTATATCGACGACCGCGAGCGCCTGTTCATCTCGATTTCGCACGACCTGCGCACGCCGATCACGCGCCTCAAGCTGCGCGCCGAACTGCTGGACGACGAAGCCCTGCGCGACGAATTCGAGGAAGACCTCGATGAACTCGACATGATGGTCAAGGGCGCGCTGCAATGCGTGAAGGACAGCGACATCCACGAGAATCCAACCGAGATCAAGCTCGATACGATGCTGGGCCGTATGGTGCGCAGCGCCGAACTGGCGGGGCACGCGGTGGCCTGGCAGCCGTCCGGCGTGACGGTGCGCGGCAAGCCGCTGGCGCTCAAGCGCGCGCTTGGCAACCTGCTCGACAATGCGCTGTTCTACGGCGCGCGTGCCGAGATCAGCGTGCGTCAGGAGCCTGGCTGGGTGCTGATCTGCCTGCGCGACCACGGACCCGGCGTGCCCGATGAAGCGTTTGCCAGCCTGTTCGACCCGTATGTGCGGCTGGCGCATGGGCGCGAGCAGAATGACGGCGGCATGGGGCTGGGCCTCGGTATCGCGCGCGGCGTGATCGAGGCGCATGGCGGCCGGCTGGTGCTGTCGAACCATCCCGAGGGTGGTTTGAATGCGGTGGTACGCTTGCCAGCCGTTTGACTCTCGCGCGCGTGATCGGGCAATGGGGTGTGCCGCACCTCATGCAGCAAACTGCTCCGTGACCATTCTGACGCGGTCATGTTCATCGGCATTGCCGGTGACGGCCACGTAGAAACGATCGCCGCCCGGCGGCACCCGCACCACCACGTGGCCATCGTGGCTGAGCAGCTTGCGCGTCAGGCGGCCGTTGGCGAGCAGGTTTTCGCGCATCACCGTGGTGGCGAATACGGCGCGCGGTCCTGGATACAGCCGCTCGCTGAACATGCGTTCGAGTTGCAGCATGTCCGGATGCGCGATGTGCCAGGACGGGATGATCCAGGCGCGTGGACGCAAGGTGCGTACGACCTGCGCGCTCAGACCATCGAACATGCCGTGGTGGTCGGCGGTCGCTACGGACACCGGGCCGGCGGCGCGCGCGGCCGGGCCGAGTACATCGTGCCAGGGCAGGGCGCCATCCTGGGTGTAGCTGGTCAGGTCGCCGGCGGTGAAGTAACTGAAACGCCCGCTCGCGATGCGCACCGCGGCCGAACACTGGTTTTCGTTCGGCCAGTCGGCGCGCGCGACTGACGCCAGCGGCGGGAACAGCATGCGTGTGGCGCTGTCCTGGCCGGTCCAGACCTCGCCGTTGGCTGCGATATTGCGCACCTCGAAACCGGTTGCAGCCGGCCGGTGCCCGCGTGCCGCGATCTGGGCGGCACTGCCGACCACAAAGGCCTCGACGCGCTGCCCTGCCTTGCGTCGCGCGGCGATCCAGGCGCGGTAGTTGTTTGCGAAGGGAGCATCGACGCGCAGCGGAACATCGTAGTCAGGGAACCCACGGTCAATGACGGTGTAAATCGGAATCTGCTCGGCGACATCGGTCACGCCGCCCAGGCGCCATGCGCCAGCCGCCGCCAGCGGCGAGGCGGCATCAACATCGCCCGTATGGTCCGGGTGCAGGTGGGTGGCCAGCAGGTAGTCCAGGCCCCCCAGTCCGGCGCGTCCGAGATGGCGGCGCAGGTAACGCGCGATCCATTCGCCCGGGCGGCGGCTGCCGTCGGGCCGGGGCGCCACCGAAACATCCAGGCCATTGAGCGAGGCGCCGGCATCGATCAGAAGGCTGGTACCGTCGGGGAACATGACGAAGGTCGCGTTGCCGCGGCCGGTCGCGATGTGGTGAATATCGAGCCAGCCGGGCTGCCAGGCGGCGAGTGGTGCGCCTTCACGCTCGGGTGCAGGCGCAGGCGCCACCAATGCGCGCAGCGGCGCTGCACCGGCTGATGCTGCGGCCAGCGGCAGCAGCGCGCCGAGCAGCCGGCGACGCCTGTCGTTCGGCGCCGTCATCAGAAGCGTCCCGTCAGGCTCAGGCCGAAGGTACGCGGCTCGCCCACGTAGCGCGCACGCACGACCTGGGTCGAACGGGTCAGGAGGTAGGTGGTGTCATTGGCATTCTTGACCCAGGCCAGCAGGCGCCAGGTGCCATCGGGCGATTCGACGCCGGCGGAAAGATTGGCCAGGCCTACGGCGGGCAATTGCAGGTTGGGGTCGTTGGCCGCGCCCGTGTTGTAGCTGTCCTTCCAGGCATAGCTGGCCGCGCCGACCAGGTAGCCGAACGAGACCGGGTAGCGCAGGTCGGCGGCGATGCCGGCCTGGCGCCGCGGCGAATTCGACATCGGGTTGCCGCTGTTGTTGACGGTGCCGACGACGAAACGGTCATAGCGCCCGTCGAGGTAGGCAAAGTTGGCGGACAGGTCGAGCCAGCTCGCGGGCTTGACCGCCAGTTCGATCTCGCTGCCGTCGACCGTCGCCTTGCCGGCATTGAAGATGGTGAGGATGCCGGTTTGGGTATTGTTGACCAGCTCCTGCTTGTCGCGGTACTTCATGTGAAACACCGAGGCGTTCAGGCGCACCCGGTTGTGCAGCCACTGCGACTTCAGGCCCAGCTCGTAGTTGTCGACCGTTTCGGGATCGAACGGCATGCGAAACGCCGTGGCGCTCGATGCATCGGCGTTGTAGCCGCCACTGGTGAAGCCGCGGGTGGCGCTCAGGTACGTCATCAGGCCGGCCGCCGGCCGCCAGGTCAGCACCGCGCGCGGCGTGACTTCGTTCCAGGTATTGCGCAGAGCGCTCACGCTGAAGTTGCTGGCGGGGCGCAGCAGGTCGCTGCGCACCAGGCTCGCGCTCTTGAGGTCACGCGTGTAGCGGGCGCCAAGGGTCAGGTCGACCACCGGGGCCAGGTGCACAATACCGTCGGCAAACACGCCGGCGCTGCGGCTGTCGACCTGTTGCTCGGCCAGGGTGGCGCTGGCCAGTGCGCCGGTACGGGCCGCTAGTCCGCGCACGCCGAGACGGCGCGCACCATCTTCGTCTGAAAAGTACAGGCCGGTGACGACGTTACCATGCGCCCATTTTGGACTGGCATAGCGCAATTCTTGCGAGAAGGTGGTGATCTCGTCCTCGTCGCGGGTGACGCTCTGGCTGCCGCTCGTCAGGAAGGTGTAGCTGGCGCCGACACCCGCGTAATCTTCGCTCGATGCCGACCGGCGCCAGGCGCTGATCGAGGTCAGTTCGCCCGCTGCGAGGCGCCATGCCAGCCTGGCCGAGATGCCCTTGATGGTGCGCTGGTAGCCCTGGTCGACGCCCAGTTCGGACGTGCGGACATCGCCATCGTTGCCCAGCGTATCGGACGAGAGCGTGCGGCCGCCGTTGCTGTCGTCGCCATAGTCGGCACTGAAGGTCGCTTCCACGCCCGGCGCCAGGCGCACCAGGGCCTGGGCGCGGATATTCTGGCTGTCAATGTCGTCCTGCTCGCGGCCCGTCAGGCGATCGCGTCCCGTCCCGTCGCGCTGGCGGCTCGATGCAGAAATCTTGAGGGCGGCGCCGTCGCCCAGCGGCAGGTTGACCAGGCCCTTGGCCTGGCGTTCGCCATGATTGCCGGCGATGATCTCGCCTTCGACCGCGATACGCTCGGTGTCCGGGCGCCGGGTGTTGATGACGATGGCGCCGCCGGTCACGTTGCGGCCGAACAGCGTGCCTTGCGGGCCTTTCAGGACGGCGATCGATTCCAGGTCGAACAGCTCGAAGCTGGCGGCGCTGTTACGCGGGATGAACACGTCGTCGACGAACACGCCGACCGGCTTGTTCACGCCGATCTGCGAGAACGTGTTGCTCACGCCACGAATCGCGATCGTGGGATTGGCCTGGCTGAAGGCGGAGAAAAGCAGGCCAGGGGTCAGGCGTGCGACATCCTGCAGGTTCTGCACCCGGTGCGTCTCCAGGGTACGCGCAGACAGGGCGGTCATGGCGATCGGCACGTCCTGGGCCGACTGTGAGCGCTTTTGCGCAGTCACGGTGACCGTGTTCAGTTCCGTGCCCTGGTCGCGGTTGCCGGCGGTGGACGGGCCGGCCGCTTCGCGAAAGATCATCACGGCGCCGCCGTCGCGCCGCACCGCCAGGCCGGTGCCCGCCAGCAGCGCATCGAGCGCCTGGCCCGGATCGAGCTGGCCCCGGACGCCATCGCTTTGGCGGCCCTGCACGTCTTCGGCGCGGTACAGGAGCTGTACGCCGGTCTGCCGCGCATACTGGTCGAGTGCCGGCTGGAGCGCGCCCGCAGGAATGTCGAGCGTCAGGGTCTGCGCCTGGAGCGTGCCGCAGAAAGTCAGGGCGCACAGGGCGCCGATCAGGGTTGGATTCGCCATCGGGTTTTTCCTTGCGTGAGGGACGCCACGCGGTGATGCGCGGCGGGCAGCATGAGTTGCTTCCCTATAAGACGGGTGGGCTGGAAAAATCCGGTATGCGAACCAAAAATAATTCAGCGCGAGATGACGATCTGGCTGGTGCCGCGCTCTGCCTGCAGCCCGAAGCCCTGCTCGAGCAGGCGCACGAAGCCGTCGATATTCGACGGCGCGAAACTGCCGCCGATACGCAGTGACGCCGCTTCAGGATCGGTGATGACCAGCTTGCGGTCGTTATAGCGGTTGAATTCGGCAATGGCCTCGCCCAGCGTGATCTGGTCGAACACGATCCGGCCTTCGCGCCACGCCAGGCGCTGCTCGGTCTGGACCTGGCTGTGCTCGGCCCGGGCGATGTGGCCGGCCGCGCTGCGCGCCTCCTGGTTGGGGGTCAGTACCACCGATGCGTCGCGTTCATCTACTTGCACCCGGCCCTGTTCGACCAGCACGCGCGTGCGCTCGCCATCGCGCCGTACCGTAAAGCGGGTGCCCAGCACGGTCACCCGGCTGGTGCCCGCTTCGACGACGAAGGGGCGCGACGGATCATGGGCGATGTCGAAATACGCTTCGCCGCTGTCGAGCCACACGTGGCGACCGCCGTCGGGAGCGGTGCGCAGGCGGGTGGCGGTATTGAGCATCAGGCGCGAGCCGTCGGCCAGCGCGATGGTGCGGTTCTCGCCGGTGCCGGTGGCATAGCGCTGGCCCTGCTGCCAGCCGACATCGCGTGCCAGGAAGGCGCCCAGGCCACAGGCCAGCAGTAGTCCGGCGGCCATGCGCCAGCGCGAGAAACGCGCCAGCGGACGGCGTGACGCGGGGCGTTCGATGGCCTGGCCGGCCATGGCATCTGCGCGCTGCCATGCTGCCCGCAGGCGCAGGTACGCCACCCGGTGGCGCACGTCGTCGCGCAGCCAGGCATCGCGTTCGGCCTGCAGGTCCGCGTGCCACCCATCGCCGTCTTCGCGGGCCAGCCACTGTGCTGCATCGGCCTCGATCGCCTCCGCGTTGTGATTTGCTTCGTTCATTGCACGTTGTTTGCTGTCGTGGTTACTTGCCTTGCTTGCGCACCTTGCGCTCGCGCCGGACGATGTCGGCGCCGATACCGCGCGCGAACAGGGCATCGGCGATGGCGCGCATGCCTTTCATGATCTGTTTTTCCACCGTGTCCTCTGTGATACCCATTTCAGCGGCGACTTCGCGCTGCGACATGCCCTCGACCTTGCGCAGCACCACCACTTCGCGGCAGCGCGCAGGCAAGGCGTCGAGCACTTCCACCAGTGCGGACAACTCGGCCCGGCCGCTGGCATGTCGCTCGGGCGTCAGCTCGTACACCGACAGGTCGTCAAGTTCGGCAAACGCCTCGATCGACACGACCTGGCGCCGGCGTGCGCGGTCAATCAGCAGATTGCGCGCGATGGTCATCACGAACGGCGTTACCCGCTCTGGCAGGCCGCTGCGCGCCGCTTCGTAGGCGCGCGCGTAGACTTCCTGGCGCAGGTCGGGCCATTCGTCGCTGTCACGCCAGTTCAGGCGCAGGTAGCGCATCAGGATGCCTTCCAGCGGCAGCACCTCATGGATGAACCAGTCGTCCAGATCATTGCACATGTCTTATGTCGGTAGACGAAGGGCGAGAGAAATTCCGGTATCGGAACACACAAAATCGTGGCTGAGGGTAGCATGTCAATATGACTCGCAAGTGACTTTCGGTATCCGATATCCGGGGTGCATGAGCGGCTCACCATTGAACAGAAAGCCCTGCATGCCAATGATGTTGGACGACCAGACACTGAACGAAGCGAAACGCTTCAATATTAAGCTCGCGCGCGCGCCGCGCTTTGGCTCGCGCCACCGCTTCATGCCGCCGCTTGTGCAGGGCCTGCTGCGCTTGTCGCAGGTTGGCGCCGACCGCACGCTGCGTCGCGCCGGGCTGCAGGTCGAGACGCGCATGGTGGAGATGCGTGGGGTACAGGTGCAGGTTCGTATCATTCGCCCGCGCGGGCCGGTGGCCGGCATCGTGCTCGATATCCATGGCGGCGGCTGGGTGATCGGCAATGCGCCCATGAACGATGCGTTCAATGCGGCCTTCGCCAGCCGCTGTGGCCTGGCGGTGGTGTCGGTCGATTACCGGCTGGCTCCGCGCGCATCCATACACGAGCAGATGGAAGAATGTCTGGCTGCAGCACGCTGGCTGTTGCAGGATGGCTTGCCAGACTATGCCGGCTTGCCGGTGGTCGTGGTCGGCGAGTCGGCGGGGGCGCACCTGGCTGCCGCCACGCTGCAAGGGCTGCGGGCCTGGCCGGCGGTGCTGGCGCGCATCGCGGGGGCCGTCCTGTACTACGGCGTCTACGATATGGCCGGCACCGACAGCGTGCGCAGGGCAGGGCCCGAAACGCTGGTGCTCGACGGGCCACGCATGCTGGCCGGCCTGCGCAGGCTGACGCCCGACCTGGACGACGCCGGGCGCCGCCAGCCGCCGCTGTCACCGCTGTTTGGCGACTTGGCCGGCATGCCGCCGGCGTTGATGATCGTTGGGAGCGGCGATCCGCTGCTCGACGACACGCTGCGGCTGGCGCAGCGCTGGCAGCAGGTGGCCGACGTCGAATTGAATGTGGCGCCTGAAGCGCCACATGGTTTCATTCATTTTCCGACCGCGATGGCCAGCGTGACGCTGGCGCATGCGCAGGCCTGGGTGCGGCATCGCATCGCGCCGGTCAGCGCATCTGCGTCACATGCGCCTCGCGCAGCGGGTGCCAGCCAAGGCGCGCCGCGATGATGCGCCGGTACGCGGTGTCGATATGGGCCGGCGTGCGGCGGATGTAATCCTCGGCGGCGTCGCGCTGTGCGCCGCTGCAGCTGTCCAGCCATGCCACGGCTTCGTCGACGGTCGGCACGCGGCCGCTCACGCCGTCGAATTTCGGCGGGATCGCGGTCCAGATGGCGGCGTCGATGCCCTTCGCGCGCAGCCAGGCGGCCACGCGCGGATTGTCTTCTGCGCCATCCTGCGCCGGCACACTGCCGACCCATTCGGGGAACGCAGCCCTGATCTTTTCGCGCGCGCACAGCATGGCGCGGGCGGTATCCAGGTCATCGGTGGCGACGTAGGCCCAGTAAGTGGGCATGAGGCGCGCGCCTTCGCACAGCACGAGTGCCAGTTCGGGACTGTCGTCGCTCTGGCGGGCAAATTCGATGGGCATGGCGGGGCCGCCCGGATGCCATCCGGAGGCGAGCTTCAGGCCCTGGGGTTTCCAGAGCAGCGAGCCCCAGGCGATACAAGCGATATTCATGGACTGGACTGTTCAGTGTAAAAGGAAAAGTCCAGTCTAGCCGGTCGGCCGAAAGAGGCGAGCACGGCTCTGTCGACCGCCTTATTCTTCCGGCGTTCCCTTCGGCGCCTTGCCGTCTTTGGCAGCGAACAGGCGGTCCTTGGCCGAGAGCAGCTTCTGGACTTTGGAACCCATCTTCATCAGCTGCGCCATCGATTCGGGCGACAGGCGCTGCAGGTCGTCGAACCAGTTGTTGGCCAGGTCGACTAGCTCGTGCATCTCGCGCATGCGCTCCTGCGCAAATTTGTCTTCGGGGTGGTTGGCATTGGCCAGCAGCGATTCGCGCAGCACCGACAGTGTCGGGGCGACTTCGCGCCGGCGCCGCTCGGCGGCGACCACGCGGAAGATTTCCCACACGTCGCCCAGCGACGTGAAGTATTCGCGGCGGTCGCCTGGAATGCGCGACAGGCGCACCAGCCCCCACGACTGCAATTCTTTCAGGCCGATGCTCACGTTCGAGCGCGAAATGCCGAGTTTTTCGCCGATGTCGTCGGCATGCAGCTGGTCTTCGGAAACGAAGAGCAGGGCGTAGATTTGCCCCACCGTGCGGTTGATGCCCCAGCGGCTGCCCATCTCGCCGAAGTGACTGACAAACGTTTGGACAAGTGGCGTCATGGTTGCGAACTTTTCGATGCTTGTGAAAGGTGAATTATCCCACGTCACCCGGACACGTACCACGCATGCACGTCTTTGCCGCCATTGTTGTTAATACGTTCGTAATTCCCGACTAACCTGGTCACCCATTGCACACAAACCAAAAGTTTCAGCGCATAATCCATTCACCTTCCGAAAATTCTGAAGTTCTAGAAAATACAAAAAGTTTATTCCGGGGCACGTCCGACGTTGATGGCCATGGCCCCCGCACGTCTGCCGCTTTCTTGCAACAACGTTTGGAGAACCACCATGCACCGCAGCCAACCCCGCCACCCGGCACTGCTTACAGGCCCTGGCCCTGCGCGTGTCGCCACGCTGGCAATGAGCGGTGCGGCGCTGCTGTGGATTCCGCAGGCGGCGCTGCTGGCGCATGCCGTGGGGCGCCTCGCGCAGGGTGCCGGGCTGGCCGACATGCTGCTGCCGGCACTGGGCTTTCTGTTGCTTGGCGTGCTGCGCGCCAGCAGCGAAGCGTGGGGCGCGCGGCGCTTGTTCGCCTTGTCGCGCAGCCAGCTCGCCGCCATGCGCCAGGCTGCCGTGCAGGCGTTGGCAGCGCGCTCGCCGCTGGACCGTGCGCGCCTGCCATCCGGTCAGGCCGCCAGCATCGTGGCCGAACAGGCCGATGCCGTGCTGCCATGGCTGCTGCGCTACGGGCCAGCGCGCATGCGTGTGCTGCTGGCGCCGCCCGTCATTGCACTGGTCGTTTGTAACTTTTCGTGGCTTGCCGCGCTGATCCTGGTGCTGGCCGCGCCCCTGATTCCCCTGTTCATGGCTGTCATCGGCTGGCGCGCCAAGGCTGCCAGCGAAGCGCAACTGCAGCTGGTCGGCGGCATGAGCGGCTTTCTGCTCGACCGGCTGCGCGGCCTGTCGACGCTGCGCGCACTGGGCGCTGTTGACGCCACCGCCCGCCGGGTAAGAGCTTCCAGCGAAGCCGTCCGCGCCAGCACCATGCGCGTGCTGCGCATTGCTTTCTTGTCGTCGACCGCGCTCGAATTGTTTTCGGCGCTGGGCGTGGCGCTGGTGGCGGTGTACGTGGGTTTTCACCTGCTCGGCGAAATTGGACCGGGCAGCTGGGGCAGACAGCTCACGCTGACCGAGGGCCTGTTCGTGCTGCTGCTGGCGCCGGCGTTTTTCGAACCGCTGCGCGAACTGGCGGCGGTGTGGCACGACAAGGCTGCCGGCGAAGCCGCGCTCGAGGCGCTGGACAAGCTGCAG
This sequence comes from Oxalobacteraceae sp. CFBP 13730, assembly GCA_014841835.1. GTDB lineage: Bacteria > Pseudomonadota > Gammaproteobacteria > Burkholderiales > Burkholderiaceae_D > Telluria. Next base: position 845,606 of record JACYUQ010000004.1, read on the forward strand.
GCGGCCGGCTTGCCGCTGCCGGGTGCGCTGCAAGGGCAGGACGCAGCGTTGCGCATTGGCCGCGCGCCATCGGTCGATATCGAGGGCCTGTGCTTTGCGCACCCGGGTGAAGCGCCGCTGTTCGATCACCAGAATCTGTATGTGCGCGTCGGCGAGCACGTGGCGCTGGTCGGCCCCAGCGGCAGCGGCAAGACCACGCTGTTGTCGATCATTGCGGGTCTCGCGCCGAGCGACGGCGGCAGCGTGCGCATCGGTGGCGTGCCGCTGGACGCTGCATCGGCGGCCGGCCTGCGCGCGCGCATGGCCTGGATCGGCCAGAAGCCGCACGTGTTTGCCGGCTCGGTGCGCGCCAATGTGGCGCTCGACCGCGATGGCGTGACGGTCGATGCCGTCAGCCGCGCCGTGGGCCGCGCGGGCCTTGGCCGGATCGAGCACGCGACGCCGGGCGAGAGCCTGGGCGAGGGCGGCCTTGGTCTGTCGGGCGGCGAACTGGTGCGCCTGGCGCTGGCCCGCGCGATGTGCGCGCCGCACGCCGGCCTGCTGCTGGTCGACGAACCCACTGCCCACCTCGACGGCGATACGGCCGCCGGCGTCATCGACGCGCTGCTGCAGCTGGCGCAGGGCCGCACCATGATTGTCGCCACCCACGATCTGGCACTTGCCGCGCGTCTGGGCCGCGTCGTGCGCCTTGGGGAACCATTGATTCAACGGAGCGCAGCATGAAACGTTGCAAAGACACAAAGCGTGGCAAAGACACAAAGCGTGGCAAAGACACAAAGCGTGGCAAAGAAACAAAGCGCGATAACGACATAAAGCGCAATAACGACATGCAGCCGGTGCTGTCCCTGTTCATCCGCACTGGCGGGCGGCGCCTGGCCCTGGGGGCGGGTCTGTCGACGCTGGTGGTGCTGGCCGGGATGGCGCTGCTGGGTACCTCGGGCTGGTTCATCACCTCGGCGGCCCTGGCCGGCCTGGCTGGCAGCGCCGTCATGTTCAATGTGTTCGTGCCGAGCGCGGCAATTCGCCTGCTGGCGCTGGGCCGCACCTTCGGTCGTTATGCCGAGCGCACGGTGACGCACGACGCCACGCTTGGCGTACTGGCCGCGCTGCGCGAACGGCTGTTTCGCGGCTGGGCCACGCCGCATGCGGCGCGCGCACTGCTGCGCCGGCCATCGCGCCTGCTGTTTCGCCTGACGGGCGACATCGATGCGCTCGAATCGATCTACCTGCGCCTGATCGTGCCGGCCGTCGCCGCCTGCGGCGCAGCGCTGCTGGCCGGCCTGGTGCTGGCGAACCTCGACTGGCGTCTTGGTCTTGCGATGTTCGTCTGGCTGCTGGTGGTCGGCTGGGGCGTGACCCTGTACGTTGCGCGCCTGGCGCGGCCGGTGGCGCTGCGCCGCGTCCGGGCGCTGGAGCGATTGCGCGCCCAGGCGATCGACCTGGTCGCCGGCCAGACCGACCTGGCGCTGGCCGGCCGGCTGCCGGCGCAGTGCGCGCAGCTGGCGCGCCTCGACACGACCCTGGCACGCCATGACGCCGCGCTGCACCGGCTGGACACCGGCGCCGGCTGGCTGTACGCGGTCGGTGGCCATGTCACCGTTGCCGCCATCCTGCTGGCAGTGGGGGCGCTGGCGCAGCAAGTGACATCGCATCCGGTGCAGCAGGGACAACAAATACAGACGCAGGTGCAGCAGCTGGGCGCACCCGCCGCAGCGCTGGCGCTGCTGATCGCGCTGGCCGCGCTGGAACCGTTTGCCGCGCTGCGGCGCGGCGCAACCGAGGCCGGCCGCAGCTGGCTGGCCATGCGCCGCGTGGCGCCGCGCCTGCGCCAGCAGGATGACGCCGCCGTGCCAGCACCGCCCGACACCAGCACCGGCATGGGTACCAACACCGACACCGGCACCGGCACGGCATTGCTGCTGTACGGCGCCACCGTGGTCCATCAGGGCCGCACCGGCGCGGCCCTGCATGCGGTCGACCTGCGCATCGCCGTGGGCGAGCGGGTTGCGGTGGTGGGCAACAGCGGCGTCGGCAAATCGACGTTGCTGGCGCTGGCGGCCGGCGAACTGGCCGCCCAGGCGGGCCAGGTATGGGCGTGGCCTGCTACCTGGCTGACCCAGCGCACCGAACTGTTTTGCGACAGCCTGCGCGACAACCTGCGCCTGGCCGACCCCGCCGCCACCGACGCGCAACTGTGGGCCGCACTGCAAGCCGCCGGCCTGGAGCAGGACGTGCGCGGTTTTGCACAGGGCCTCGACACCTTGCTGGGCGAGGGCGGCCTTGGCCTGTCGGGCGGCCAGGCGCGCCGCCTGGCGCTGGCAAGATTGCTGCTGCGCCAGGCCGACTTCTGGCTGCTGGACGAGCCGACCGAGGCGCTGGACGGCGCCACCGCAGCCGATGTGCTGGCCCGCCTGGCGCGGCACGCGGGCGGCCGCACGCTGCTGGTGGCCACGCATCTGCGGCGCGAAGCCGCGCTGGCCGACCGCCTGCTCGTGATGAAGAACGGGCGGATCGATGCCGACCTGCGGCATGGCACCCCTGCATTCGATGCGGCACTGGACGCGCTGCGCCAACACTAAGAACAACCAACCACTGACGTATTCAAGAAGAAAGGATTCACCATGGATCTCGACGTTGTCGGGCTCTCCCGACTGCAGTTTGCCTTGACGGCGCTGTACCACTTTCTGTTTGTCCCCCTGACCCTGGGGTTGTCGATGCTCATCGCCATCATGGAAACCGTGTATGTGATGACCGGGCGCCCCATCTGGCGCCAGATGACCAAGTTCTGGGGCGTGCTGTTCGGGATCAATTTTGCCATTGGTGTCTCGACGGGCCTCGTGATGGAATTCCAGTTCGGGATGAACTGGAGCTACTACAGCCATTACGTGGGCGATGTGTTTGGCGCGCCGCTGGCGATCGAGGGCCTGATGGCGTTCTTTCTCGAGGCGACCTTTGTCGGTCTGTTCTTCTTCGGCTGGGATCGCCTGTCGAAGGTGCAGCATCTGGTCGTGACCTGGCTGGTAGCCCTTGGCACCAACTTTTCGGCGCTGTGGATCCTGATCGCCAATGGCTGGATGCAAAACCCGATCGGCGCCACGCTCAACCCGCAGACGATGCGCATGGAAGTGACGGACTTCGGTGCGGTGCTGGCCAATCCGGTGGCGCAGGCCAAGTTCGTGCACACCGTGTCGGCCGGCTATGTGATTGCGGCGCTGTTCGTGCTCGGCATTGCGGCCTGGTACCTGCTCAAGGGCCGCCATGTCGAGCTGGCCAAGCGGTCGATGACGGTGGCTGCGTCGTTCGGCCTGGCCGCCTCGCTGTCGGTAGTGGTGCTGGGTGACGAAAGCGGCTACCTGGCGACCGAGCACCAGCACATGAAGCTCGCTGCGATCGAAGGCATGTGGGAGACGCAGCCAGCGCCAGCCGCGTTTACCGCCTTCGGCTTTCCCGACCAGAACGCGCGCGAGACGCACTATGCGATCCACATCCCTTGGGCGATGGGCCTGATCGGCACGCGTTCGCTGTCGAACCAGATCCCGGGTATCACTGACCTGGTCAAGCTGGCCGAGGTGCGGGTGCGCCAGGGCATCGTGGCCTATGGCGCGCTCGAAGAGATTCGCGCGCTCGGCGGCCGCGCACCGGTGCCACCAGCCCTGCAGGCGCGCTTCGAAGAACACAGCGCGGTGCTGGGTTACGCGCTGCTGCTCAAGCGTTATGTGGACGATCCACGCCAGGCCAGCGACGCGCAGATCCGGCAGGCCGCGCTGGATACGGTGCCGCAGGTCGCGCCGCTGTTCTGGTCGTTCCGCATCATGGTGGGCCTGGGCATGTTCTTCATCGTGCTCACGGCGGTGTTTTTCTGGCTGTCGGCGCGGCGCCGCCTGGATGCGTATCCGTGGCTGCTGAAGGTGGCCGTGTGGTCGATCCCGCTGCCATGGATCGCTGCCGAAGCCGGCTGGATCGTTGCCGAACTGGGGCGCCAGCCGTGGGCCATCGAAGGCGTGCTGCCCACCGCCGTGGCGGTGTCGAACCTTGGCATCCAGACCGTGCTGACGACCCTGATCGGTTTTGTCGTGCTGTATACGATCCTGCTCGTCGTGGAAATGAAGCTGATGCTCAAGGCCATTCGCAAGGGGCCGGACGACGAACTTGCCCACGCGCCGGGCACCCACAGCCCACTGGTCGGCACCACGCCGGCAATGCGCACTGCGCCCATGATCACTGCGGAGTAACACACCATGATTCTTCATACACTTCTCGAGTACGACACGCTGCGCATCATCTGGTGGCTGCTTCTGGGCATCCTGCTGGTGGGCTTTGCCGTCACCGACGGCTTTGACCTGGGTACCGGCACGCTGCTGCCGTTTGTCGCCAACACCGACCTGGAACGCCGGGTCGTCATTAATGCCGTCGGCCCAGTGTGGGAAGGCAACCAGGTCTGGCTGGTGCTGGGCGGTGGCGCCATCTTTGCGGCCTGGCCGCAGCTGTATGCGGTGTCGTTCTCGGGCTTTTACCTGGCGATGGCGGCCGTGCTGCTGGCGCTGATCCTGCGGCCGGTCGCCTTTAAATACCGCAGCAAGCGTGACAGCCTCGCCTGGCGCGCGACCTGGGACTGGGCCCTGTTCGTTGGCGGCTTTGTGCCGGCGCTGATCTTCGGCGTCGCGATGGGCAACGTGCTGCAGGGCGTGCCGTTCCGCCTCGCGCCCGATCAGCAGATTTTTTACGAGGGCGGCTTCTTTGCGCTGCTCAATCCGTTTGCCGTGCTGTGCGGCCTGGTATCGGTGGCCATGCTCGTGATGCACGGTGCGGCCTGGCTGGTGCTCAAGACCGATGGCCTGGTGGCCAGCCGTGCGCGCGTCTGGGGCATGCGCGCCGCGGTTGCCACCGTGGTGCTGTACGCCGTGGCCGGCGTGCTGCTGTGGGGCTTTGTCGATGGCTATCGCATCACGAGCGCAGTGGTGACGGGCGGCCCATCCAATCCGCTGTTCAAGACCGTCGAGGCGGGCGTGGCGGGCAGCTGGTTTGCCAATTACGCCGCGCATCCATGGACCCAGCTGGCGCCAGCAGCCGGCATCGTCGGTGCGCTGCTGACCCTGATGGCCCTGGTGCGGCGCCGGGAAGGCGTGGCCATGCTCACGTCGAGCCTGTCGATCGCCGGCATCGTGCTCAGCGTGGGGGCATCGATGTTCCCGTTTATTTTGCCATCGTCGATCCAGCCGCAAGCCAGCCTGACGGTATGGGATGCGTCGTCGAGCCACCTGACGCTGTTCATCATGCTGGTTGCAACCTGCATCTTCCTGCCTCTGATCCTTCTCTACACGAGCTGGGTCTACAAGGTCTTGTGGGGCAAGGTGGTGCCAGGCGATATCAGCGGCGGCACGAGCCACGCGTATTAACTGAACGAATAACGCAACCAGAAAGGACTTCATCATGTGGTATTTCGCCTGGCTACTCGGCCTGCCGCTCGCGGCTGCTTTCGCCGTCCTCAATGCAATGTGGTACGAGCTGATGGACGACGCGCAGCGCCAGCAGGCGTGATGACAGGCATGCCGGCGTGACGGATTTGCGCCGGCATGCGCCCATGTCATCACCCTGTCAAAGTCATTCGACAATATTCGAACCGTGGCCCGGCGGTGTAAGCGACCGGGACCGTTGAATCGAACCTTGAATGACCGCATGCAAACCAATCTCGCCATCGTTGCACTCTCCGCGCTTGCCCAGGAATCCCGTTTCGCCGCGTTTCGGCTGCTGGTGCAGGCCGGCCCCCAGGGCCAGTCCGCCAGCCATATTGCAGCAACCCTCGACATGCCGGCATCGTCCCTGTCATTCCACCTGAAGGAACTCACGCACGCGGGCCTGGTCGCGCCGCGTCAGCAGGGCCGTTTCATCTTCTATCGCGCGCGCGTGGAGACCTTGCAGGGCCTGATGGAGTTCCTGTCCGCCACCTGCGGCAGCGCAGGTGCACAGTCGATGCAGGAGTGCCTGGCGACGGTATGATCGTCGACGCCGGAATTGCCGGTGCTGCCATCGACGAGGATCGCCATGACGTCAACCACCACGCCGCAACGGGTGCAACTGAGCCGCAGGAAAGGCTGGCGCATGCCGCCCAACACGATCTCCGTGGCGCGGCCTGGCAAGTGGGGTAATCCGTTTTCGGTGCTGCCCGAACTGGCGCCCGGTACACCGGCAGGGCGCTATATCGCGATGCCGACGGTCGAAGAAGCGGTGGCCGCGTATCGCCTGTGGCTGCAGATCGATCCGGCCGGGCAGCAGGTGGCCCAACAGGCACATGCGTCGCTGCGTGGCCATGACCTGGCATGCTGGTGCCGGCCGGGCACACCGTGTCATGCGCAGGTGCTGATCGATCTGGTCAATGCATGACGGTTATTTGGCAGCGGTGACGTTGCCGATGCCCGAGACCGACTTGCTCACCGATGCCGGCTTGCCGTAATACGTCAGGTTGCCCAGTCCCTGAACGCTGGCGTTGAGCTTGTTGGTGGCGTGCACGCTCACGTCGCCGATGCCGCGGAAGGTCACATCGGCATCCTGCGCAATCAGGGCTTTGGCATCGACTTCGCCCACGCCTTCGGCATTCAGGCGCAACTGGCCGACCTTGCCGTTCATTTGCAGGCTGCCGGCGCCGCGGTAGTTGACGTCGAAGCGCTCGGTGCGCACATTATTCAGGATCATCAGGCCCGCGCCTTCGCCGCGGAAGCTGGTGAGCTCGGGCATGGTCACGACCACCCGTTCGGCATCGTCGATATTGATGTTCTTGCTGTTCTTGTCCGCGAACGACAGGCGCAATTCGCCATTCACGACCTCGGTCTTCACACGGTCGATGAATTTCTGGTTGCCCTCGACCCGCACCGAGTACGCCTTGCCCACCTCGACCACCAGGCTCACCGGGCCTTGTGAATCGATGGTCTTGAACGGGGTCACGCTGCGCACCTGTTCGGCGGCCTGGAGCGAGAGGGATGCGAGTGACAGAAGGGCGACGATGACGGCACGTTTCATGATGTTCTCCAGTGAGTTGATGGAGCCCATTCTAGGCACGGCATCCACCCGCAGCCCCGCCCTTGCGATGGATTGCAAGAAACGGGGGCTGAACTGCACAGGCGCCGTAATTAGTGCTTTGTGGCGAGAAACTGGCCTTTGCCGACCGCGACCAGGCTGGTGCTCCAGCCCGGCGTGCAGCGCAGCGCCTGCATGAACGGCGCCAGTTCCTGTGCGTGCGAGGTGGCGTTGTCCACCACGATCAGCCCGCCCGGTCGCAGGACGCGTTCGATCTGCGGCAGCCAGGCCAGGTAAGCGGCGCGCTCGGAATCCAGGAAGACGAGGTCGAACGCCGCATCGGCGCCGCCGGCCAGCACGTCGCCTGCGTCACCTTCGACCTGATGCACCCGGTCCTGCAGCCCGACGCGGGTGACGTTGGCGCGCGCCATGGCAACCTTGGCGGGCGACAGTTCGACCGTCGTGACGAGGCCATCGTGCGCCGCGGCCGCATCGGCCAGCCACAGCGTCGAGTAACCGTTGGATGTGCCGATCTCGAGAATGCGGCGTGCGCCCATCGCCCGCACGATAACAGCCAGGAACTCGCCGGTATCGTGGGTGATGTTGAGCATGCGGCTGGCACGGTTCTCGTGGGCCGCATCATGACTGGCGCCGAAGGTTTCCAGCTCTTTCAGCAGGGCTTTAAGTGAGGTAGTCAACGGTTGTCTCCATTTTGTCCGGGAATCGAAGCGCACGATTGCGACGTTGCTAATATTGCCGAAGCGATAAGCCTATAATCTTTTCGTCCCTTTAGAAGTCCACATCATGCACATCTCGACCATCACACTACCTGAAATGAAGCTCGCCGGGCTACCAGCAGTTGCGCCAATTTCAGCGCCGGAAACGGATTTGCCAGAGATCTGGAAAGCATTTCTCGCCCGTGAAGGCGAGCTGGGCGAGCACAATGGCGTGCGCTATGGCGTGACGATGCGGCAGGACAATGGTGAGCAGGTCGACTGCGTGGCCGTCGAGGTCGCTGACCTGGACCAGCTCCCGCCCGGCATGATCGGCATCCAGGTGCCGGCGCGTCGTTACGCGCTGATGACGCACCGTGGGCCAATGGTGCATGCGCAAGCTTCGCGCGTGACCGGCACGGCAGCGATGGAGCAGCTGGGCATGGAAGCCGATGAAGAGGGGATTCGCCTGGAACGGTATGATCGCCGCTACACGCCGACCGTCGATGATGGCGCGCGACCGGACAATGCGTACGACATCCTGGTGCCGCTGTACCGTTGAGCTGATGTGGCTGGCACGGCCCGCGTCGGGGCCGTGCCTTGACGTTTTACTTCTTTAAATTGGTGCCGGTATATTTCCCGACCGCCGGCGCCGGTAGGGCAGCTTGCGCTGCCGCGTTCCCTTCCCAAGGAGCACTTGCATTGTGCTGCTTAAATGTGACAACCGTTTGACGATCCGGACGAATTCGTTTTCTCTTGCTTGTTCCCCTTTGTAAAGCTCACGGATAATGCCTCCTTTGCGGTCGCCTTGACCGCCAGCGACAGGAGCAGCACGTGCACGAGCAAGATTCCGGACCGGACGCGTCCACCCAGCCAGGCAACCCCGCGCGCAGGCGCATCTTCCAGGCCGCCGCGGCCGCCGGCATGGTGGCCGGCGCCGGCACATTGCCCGGTATGGCAAGCGCAGCGCCCGCAGCAGCCAGGGCGCCAGCCAGGAATTCGCTCGATGCCAAGCTGCGTACCCACGTCAAGAACGTGGTCGTGATCTACCTGGAAAACCGCAGCTTCAACAACCTCTTTGCCGACTTCCCCGGCCTGGCCGAGCCGCTGGCGAGCGTGCCTGCGGCGCGCCTGCAGCAGCGCGACCGCGACGGTTCGGTCCTGCCGACCTTGCCCCGGATCTGGGGCGGCATGGTGCCGGGCCGCCAGAATATTGGTGGCAAGGAGTACCTGATCGACGAAAAGCAATTGGCCCTACTGCCGAACGCGCCGTTCAAGCTGACTGACGGCGACGGCAAGCCGCTGCCGGAAGGAATCGTCACGCGCGACCTGGTGCACCAGTTCTATCACAACCAGATGCAGATCAATGGCGGGCGCAACGACGGCTTTGCCGCCTGGTCCGATGCGGGCGGCATGGTGATGGGCTATTACGGCGAAACATCAAAGAACCTCGGCCTGTGGCAGATCGCACGCGACTTCACGCTGTGCGACAACTTCTTCATGGCCGCGTTTGGCGGCTCGTACCTGAACCACCAGTTCCTGATCAGCGGCCGGGTGCCGGAATACTTCGACGCCGCGCAGACAGCGGCCAAATCGAAGATCGCGGTGCTGGCCGATGGCCCGCAGGGCGTGCGCCTGGCGCTGGACCCCGAGTCGCCGGCCTCGGCGCTCGATGGCCCGCCAAAGGTCGTGCGCAACGGCGCGATAACACCGGACGGTTACGCCGTCAACACGATGGCGCCGCCGTACCAGCCGAGCTGGGTCCGCCCGGCCGTCGACGGCGACCCGCTGCACGCCGATCCGCAGGACGCCAGCGTGCTGCCGCCGCAAACCTACGACACGATCGGCGACCTGCTGTCCCGGCGGGGCGTGAGCTGGGCCTGGTATGGCGGCGGGCAGCAAGCGGCGCTCGATGGCCGCGGCGCCGGCCAGAAGCCGAACTTCCAGTACCACCATCAGCCACTCAATTACTTCAGGCAGTTCGCCCCGGGCACCAAGGCGCGCGCCGACCACCTGCGCGATGGTGGCCTGGGCGACAGTCCGATCTCGAACCGCTTCATTGCCGACGTGATTGCCGGCAAGCTGCCGGCGGTTGCGTTCTACAAGCCGCAAGGCAACCTGAACCTGCACGCCGGGTATTCGGATATCGAATCGGGCGACGCCCATGTCGCCAATGTCATCGAGCACCTGAAAAAATCACCGCAGTGGAAAGACATGGTGGTGGTGATTACGTTCGACGAGAACGGCGGCTGGTGGGACCACGTGGCCCCGCCGAAGGGCGACCGCTGGGGCCCGGGCTCGCGCATTCCGGCGATCGTGGTATCGCCGCATGCCAAGCGCGGCGCGGTCGACCACAATTTCTATGACACGACCTCGGTGCTGCGCTTCATCACGCGCCTGCATGGTTTGCCATTGCTGGAGGGCCTGGCCGTGCGCAACGCCGCATTCGAAGGGCGCGGCGCCCGTCCGCCGGGCGATCTGACGGCGACATTGCAATTCCGTTGATACGAAGCCAGCCATGGAGGCTGGCTTTTTTGATTGAAAGTTTCCTATTGGCTATCGAGCGCTGGTAACAATGACGCAGGTATACAGTCGTCGCACTCGATGTTGTTTCGTTGATAACCGTCGTAATGACGGGCTCGGCAAGCAGTGTTGAATCGACCAAACATACACAATGTCAAAAACCAGGAGATACACCATGCAGAAAACCCAATTCATCAAGCGCCTGTTGGCCGTGTCAGTCGCAGCAGCCATGTTCGGTTCGGTTGGCGCCCAGGCGCAAACCGCCTCCACCCAGATGGGCGCCAGTGCAACCGCCGCCACCGCCAGCGGCACGGCCAAGCTGACCGCTGCCGATCGCAAGGCCATCATGGACATGGCGATGTCGAACATGGCCGAAGTCGAGATGGGCAAAATGGCGCAAAGCAAGAGCCAGAATACCGACGTGAAAGCGTTCGCTCAGAAAATGGTCGACGACCATGGCAAGGCGCTGACCGAAGTGCAGACTCTGGCACAATCGAAAGGCGTGACCCTGCCAACCGAGCTCGACGCCAAGCACAAAGCACTGGCGGCCAAGCTGGAAAAAGCAAACGGCGACGCGTTCGACAAGGCCTACACGAAGCAGGGCGGCGTGGCAGCACATAAAGAGACGCTGGCCAAGCTGCAAAAAGCGTCGAAAGCGACCAAGGATGCTGACGTCAAGGGTCAGGTCGACAAGACGATCCCGGTCGTGCAAGAGCACCTGAAGCACGCCGAGCAAGTTGCTAGCGGCAAGATGGGCAGCACCGGTAACTCAGGCACGGCAGGTATGACCGGCGCCAGCCACTAAGCTCCGGCATTGACCGGGCCGGCATTAAGGGTGGCTCGCACCCGTGGAGCCGGCTCGGTTTTCCATTTCCCTTCAATCCGCTCGATCACGATCTCGATGCCGACAATGGCGTTCAGCATCGCGTCGATGTAACCGGCCGGTGCATCGCGCACCGCCCATGGCGCAGCTTGCATGTGTTCCATGCGGTCGGTCAGCCGCGTCACCTGCGCCAGCAGCCAGGCCGGCTCGTCGATCGTACGCAGCCGCCCGTGGACATGCACCACGTTGTAGGTCCAGGTGGGCACCACGCGGCCACCGGTCTCTTCTTTTTCCACGCGGTCCGGCGTGGCATAGCCCGATGGTCCCCGAAACACGACCAGCACCTGCTGCCCGTCGCGCCGCCAGACGGGATTGCGGCGCGCGACATGCGTGCGCAACACTCGCTCGCTGGCGTGCACATCAAATGGCAGGTGATCGGCGTCCGGCACACCGTCGCTGTGCGTCACCAGCAGACCCAATGGGTGGGTGGCGATCAGGTCGTGCAGGCTGGTGCTGTCAGGCTGGGTAAAGCGGGCAGGGCAATACATGCAATATGTCTCCAGGGTGAGCCTGCATCCTGAGCCACAAATTGGCTTTTCAAAATAGCCAATTATGGTAAAGATGGGCATACCAATTCGAGATTGCCCAGCATGCATGTTCATGACCTGATCGCCGCCACGCCGCTCGAACGGCGCAGCGAGATCCCCCTGTTTCGCCAGTTGTATGCACGGCTCAAGGACGCGATCCTGCAAGGTGCGCTGGCGCCCGGCGCACGACTGCCGGCCACGCGCACGCTGTGCGCCGTGCTGGGCGTATCGCGCCAGACCGTGCTGGCAGCGTATGACCAATTGACCGCCGAGGGTTACTTGCGTGGCGGCGTAGGGCAGGGCACGTTTGTCGATGACGCCTTGCCACTGGCGCGCCGCCCGCGCCAGACGGCGGGCCTGCTGCGGGCGCTGCCGGCGCGTGGCGTGGCCATGGCCACCGCCATGGGCCGGGCGCCGCCGGATGGCGGTGCGCCACGCGCTTTCCGTCCCAGCATGCCGGGTCTGGACCTGTTTCCGTTCGACCTGTGGCGCAAGCTCGAAGCGCGCCAGCTGCGGCGCGCGCATCGTGCCGATCCCTACCTCGGCTATGGGATGGCCAACGGCTACGCACCGCTGCGCGAACTGCTGTGCGCTTATCTGCGCGCCTCGCGCGGCGTGGTGTGCGAACCGGCGCAGATCGTGATCACGTCCGGTTCGCAGCAGGCCCTGTACCTGCTGTCGCAACTGCTGCTCGCGCCGGGTGATGGTGTCTGGCTCGAGTCGCCCGGCTACCAGGGCGCCAGCGCGCCAATGCAGGTAGCGGGGGCGCGCCTGTGCACGGTGCCGGTGACCGACGAAGGGATGGATGTGGCGTACGGCGCGCTGCATTATCCGGACGCGCGCATGGTGTTTGCCACGCCATCGCATCAGCTGCCGCTGGGTGTCACGATGAGCCTCGCGCGCCGGCTCGAACTGCTGCGCTGGGCCACGGCCAATCGCGCCTGGGTGATCGAGGACGATTACGACAGCGAGTACCGCTACACCGGCCCGCCGCTGGCGTCGCTGCAAAGTCTCGACCGCGCCGGCTGCGTCATTTACGTGGGCACGTTATCGAAAGTGTTGTTCCCGGCGCTGCGGCTCGGCTATGTGGTCGCGCCGCCGGCGCTGGCAGAGCCGCTGGCGCGCGCGAAAGCGCTGATCGACCGCCAGGGCGCGATCCTGCCGCAGGCGGTGCTGGCCGACTTCATCGGCGAAGGCCACTTCATGCGCCATATCCGGCGCACGCGCGACGCGTATGCCGAACGCCGCGCGGCGTTGATGACGGCGCTGGACGACCGGCTTGGCGATCGCTTGCGCTGTGGCCCGGCCGATGCGGGGCTGGACCTGTGCACGCACTTCAGGCCCGATGAGCGTGGCCGCATTCCTGTGGAAGCCAGGGTGGCGCAGGCGGCGTTCAACGCCGGCATCGAACTGCGCCCGCTCGGGTATTTTGCGAACCCCGCTGCCACGCCGGACTGCGCGGTGGCGCCGGGGCTGCTGCTGGGCTTTTCGGCGGTGCCGCCAGCGGATATCCGGCGCGGCGTGGCGGCGTTGGCAAAAGTGATCGAGGCGCAGTGGCCGGCCGGCGCGCGCCGCCGCAAGGTATGATGCCGTCAACGCCACCGAGACCCACACCATGACCGATTCCGAACGTCTTTCTCCCGACAGCATGAGCGCCTTGCAGGCCCGGTTCCAGGACCATTCGACCAAGGCGCAGACCCATTACGCGGTCATGCACGAGGTACGCCAGGTGCTTGGCAGCATTGACGCCGCCGATGTCTGGATGACCACGCCCCAGGCCGCGCTTGGCGACAGCACGCCTGCGCAGCTGGTCGCCGCCGGTCGCGTCGATGACGTACTGGCCTGCCTGCGCCAGACGCCGCCGCGCGGCGCCAAACGATGATCGTCACCCGCTGCTCCTGGGCCAATATGGCCAACCCGCGCTACATCGCCTATCACGATAACGAGTGGGGCGTGCCGTGCCACGATGAAACCACGCTGTTCGAGATGCTCAACCTCGAAGGCGCGCAGGCCGGCCTGTCGTGGGAAACCATCCTGAACAAGCGTGACACGTACCGCGCCGCCTTCGACGGCTGGGATGCGCACAAGATCGCGGCCTACGGCGACGAGAAGAAGGCCGAGCTGCTGGCCAACCCCGGCATCGTGCGCAACCGCCTGAAGGTGGCAGCGGCGATCACCAATGCGCGCGCCTACCTGGCCATGCGTGAGCAGGGCCTGACGCTCGACGCCTACCTGTGGGGCTTTGTCGACGGCGCGCCGATCGTCAACGACTGGCCGGACGGCGCCCGCCCGGCGCGCACCGACCTGTCCGACCGCCTGTCGAAAGACCTGGGCAAGCGCGGTTTCAAGTTTGTCGGCTCGACCATCGTCTACGCCTACATGCAGGGCATCGGCATGGTAGACGACCATGACCGCGACTGCATCTGTCGCACGCGGCGCTGACATGCCGATGCAGGACCACTGGCGCGGCCGCGCGCGCTACACCGTCTTTGACAGCGACCATGGCGATGGCGCGCGCGTTGCCGCGCTGGTAGCGGCCTGGCACGCCGACCCGCAGCGGCCGCAGCACCTGCACATCGTGGCGCTGGCGCACGATCTGCAGCCGGGCTTTCACCGCATCCCGCAGGCGCAGGCCGGCATTACGCTGGACCTGCTGGCCGCGCCGCTCGAGAGCGCGCTGGCCGAACTCAATGCGCACTTCGATTGCATCCGGCTGCACGACCCCGTCGGCATCACCTTTGCCCGGCCATTGGCGCGCCTGACGACACTTGGCGCGCGCCTGTCTGCATCCGGCCTGGATGACGCGCAGAGAACAGCCCTCGCAGCGCAAGGCTTCGTGTTCGACAACGACGACAACGCCGTCTTCGCCAGCCGCAAACCACGCCTGCCCGTCACGCCACAACCCGTCCGCCACGCGCTGGTGCTGGGAGCGGGGCTGGCCGGCTGCGCGCTGGCGGCGCGCCTGTGCGCGCGCGGCTGGCAAGTCACGCTGATCGAGCGTCATTCAGAGGTGGCAATGGAAGCGTCGGGCAATCTGGCCGGCATCTTCATGCCGCTGCTGTCGCGCGACGACAACGTGCCCACTCGCCTCACGCGCGCTGCCTACCTGTACGCATTGCGCCTGTGGGAGCAACTGGGCGGTGTCGGCCGGGCCTTCGACGGCGCAGCCTGTGGCGTGCTGCAACTGGCGCGCGACGCCGGTCATGCGGCGGTCTCGCGCGCCATCGCGAGCGACGGCGCCGTGCCGCCGGACTTCGCGCGCTGGCTCGAATCCCCGGAGGCCACGGCATTGCTTGGCTTGCCGGCACCCGATGGCGGCTGGCTGTTCCCGCAAGGCGGCTGGGCGCGGCCGGGCAGCGTCTGCGAGGCGTTGCTGGCCTCGTGCGGCGCGCGCCTGACGCGCTGTTTCGGCGCCGGTGACGTGACGCTGGCGCGAGAAGGCGACACCTGGCTGGCGCGCGCCACCGATGGCGCCGTACTGGCCACTGCCCCGACGGCGGTCCTGGCCAGCGGCGCCGGCGCCCGCCGCATGGCGCTGACCGCCGATCTGCCGCTGCAGGCCCTGCGTGGCCAGGTCACGCACCTGCCGCCGGGCGCGGCGCCGCAGTTGCCGCTGGTGCTGTGCCGCGAAGCCTACCTGACGCCATCCGCGCAGGGCGTGCTGTGCGCCGGCGCGACCTATGACCTCGACGCCGATCCCGCGCTGCGCACCAGCAGCCAGCTGGAAAACGTGACGCGCCTGCGCGCGCTGGTGTCCGATCCGCAGGCGGCCTCCGAGGCACCACTGGCGGGGCGCGTGGGCTTTCGCTGTGTGGCGCCGGACCGCCTGCCGCTCGTCGGTCGCCTGCCCGATTTCGGTGCTGTCGGTAGCACCGAGCGCTTGCGCGACGTACCGCGCCATCCGGGGCTGTATGGCCTGCTGGGCTACGCATCGCGTGGCCTGATCTGGGCGCCGCTGGCAGCCGAATTGCTGGCGGCGCAGCTGGAAGGCGAGCCGCTGCCGCTGGAGATGACGCTGGTCGATGCGCTCGATCCGGCCCGCTTCGTGCTGCGCGCGCGCCGTGGCGCCCGGCAGCCGGTCATTGCCACGAGCGACCTCTAGCTGTTGTGTTGCCGCAAATGTGCGCTCATCCCGGGCAATCGCGTCCAGACTGTGCCGGTCGAGCCGGTATAATTTACCGGTAGCAATTATCAACCGCCGAAGGAGGCTTGTTCGCGATGGAAGATGCACCACATTCGCCCGAGCTGTTCCTGTTTCTCGCGGTGACTGCGCATGACATGAAGAACTCGATCAGCGTACTGTCCAGCACGCTTGAGCGGCTGCTCGACGGCGCCACGCCCGAGACCGAGAAGGCGTATGGCCAGATGGGGCAGATGCTGTACCAGACGCGCCGCCTGAACGACAACCTGATGCAGTTGCTCGCGCTGTACAAGCAGGTCGGCAAGCCCGGTTACCCGTTCGATGTGCAGCCGCTCGAAGTCGGGCAAGTCGTCGAGCAGGTTGTGGCGCTCTCGCGCGTGCTGCTCGAATCGCGCGGCATCCGGCTCGAACTCGATATCGACTCTGACCTGATCGCCCACGTCGACGAAGACCTGATCGTCGGCGTCGTCTCGCACGCGGTTAACAACGCGCTGCACTACACGCGCGACCGCATCCTGCTGGCCGCGCGCGAGGTCGATGGGCAGTTCGAGATCCGCGTTGAAGACAATGGCGCGGGTTTTCCGCCGGCCCTGCTGGCAGCCGGTACGCCCGAAAGCGGCGACATCGGTGTCAATTTCGCCACCAACAGCGCGGGTCTGGGCCTGTATTTTTCGAGCGAGGTGGCGCGCATGCACCAGCATCGCGGGCGCGATGGCGCGGTGCGGCTCGAGAACGGCGGCCAGCTGGGCGGCGGCTGCTTCATCCTGACACTGCCATGACCATGCCCGCCGCCGCCATCGCAGCCCTCGTGCCCACGTCCACCGCTGCGGCGCCCACGCCCGCCTTGCCCAAGGTCCTCGAACAGATCGACTGGGCCAGCAAGCATTACCTGATCGTCGACGACTTTGCCGGTATCCGCCAGCTGCTGCGCGAAAGCCTGCGCAGCCTGGGCGCGCGCACGATCGACCAGGCGTCGAGCGGCGGCGAGGCCATGAGCCTGTTGACCAAGACGCGCTACGACGTCGTGCTGTGCGATTACAACCTGGGCGAGGGCAAGAACGGCCAGCAGGTGCTGGAAGAAGCGCGCATCCGCCAGTTGCTGCTGCCATCGAGCGTGTTCGTGATGGTCTCGGCCGAAAAGAGCGTCGAGTCGGTGATGGGCGCGGCCGAGCACCAGCCCGACGCCTACCTGGTCAAGCCGATCACCGAAGGCGTGCTGCTCTCGCGCCTGAACCGCGTGTGGCGCCGCAAGCAGATCTTCCGCCTGATCGACCAGGCCTTCATGGAAAAGGATTACCTGCGCGCCGCGACCCTGTGCGACGAGCAGATCGCCGCCAACCGCGTGCACGTGATCGAGCTGCTGCGCATGAAGGCGCGCATGCTCGAGCGCAGCGGCCAGCCGGCGCTGGCGCGCGCCGTATACGAGCAGGTGCTGGGCCAGCGCGAATACCACTGGGCCCGCGCGGGCCTGGGCAAGATCCGCCTGGCCGACGGCGACTTCGAACAGGCGCGCCAGATGTTCCAGACCGTGATCGCCGAGAACCGCCACTACATCGATGCCTACGACCAGCTGGCACAGGCCTACCAGGGGCTGGGCCGGCATGACGAAGCGGCAGCGATCCTGGAACGCGCGGCCAAGCTCTCGCCCAACTCGGTCCCGCGCCAGCGCAACCTGGGCCAGGCCGCGCTCAAGCTGGGCAATGTGGCGCTGGCCGAAAAGGCGTTTCGCAAGTGTCTGGTGATTGGCGAGTACTCGATCCGCAAGACGCCCGACGCTTACCTTGGCCTGGCGCGCGTGTGCGGCCTGAAAAACAATACCAAGGATGCGCTGCAGTTGTTGCAGCTGGCCCAGCGCGACTTCGGCGGCGAATACGACGATATGGCGCTGCGCGCCAAGATCACCGAAGGCCTGATCCATCACGAGAGCGGCGACTACCGCAACGCGCGCCGCGCCGGCGATGAGCTCGAAGCGATGCTGGGTGAAGACCCGAAGCGCCCCGGCACCGCGATCTGCATCGAGATGGCGACCCTGCTGTTTGCGGTGGGCGTGAAGGACACGCCGGGCGAGGTGCTGGCCCACGTGGTGCGCAACAACCACGACAACAGCCTGCTGCAGGACGAGGTCCAGGCCATCTTCGACAAGGCGCGCCTGAGCGAAGAGGGCGCGGCCATCATCCGCGCCGCGCGCAAGGAAGCCGTGGACCTGATGAACCAGGGCGTCGTGCTGTGGAAGAGCGGCAAGCTGCCCGACGCCGTCAAGTGGATGCGCATGGCGCGCGAACGGGTGCCGGACAATGTGCGGGTGCTGTTCAACGCGGTACAGATTTCGATCTCGCACATGCAGCAGGAAGGCTATGACGAAGAACTCGACGTCGAGGCGCGCATGGTGCTCGAACACGTCGACAAGCTGCAGCCGGGGCAGCAGCGCTTTGCGCAGCTGATCGAGCAGTTGCGCGGATTGCAGCCGAAAGCCGATCCGGCGGCGCCGCCTGCGCCGGTGGATGCGGCCGACCAGAAGGAAGCCGCGACTGACGTGCCGGCCGCATCAGCGCCGGCAGTCACGCCCGCAGTGACGCCCGCTCCCAGGCCGACCCACAGCAACCGCTTCTCCTAGCGCGCCGGCCCGTGCTGGCGCAGCAGCGCCGCGCACAGCTTGTCAATATCGCAGCCGCCATCGGCCTGCGCCGCTGCCTGCGCCGCGTCGGCCAGTGCGCCCGCCAGCACGTGTTCGCCCAGCGCGCGGTAGCTCTCGAAACGCGCTTCATCGAACCAGCCGTCGGCCAGACTCTCGTGCGGGTAGTCGGGATGCAACTTGCGGTAATTGAGCAGGTCGGCGTTTTCGGTGCCCACAATCGCCGGCTTGACGTACAGGATGACGCCATCGCCGGCAGCGCCGTCGGCCTGGCTGTAGCGGATGCTCCCGGCCGCGCTGCTGGCGCTGCATATGCCGGTGTCCGGCGCGATGGCAAGGCGCGCCACATCCAGGTCGATCCGCACGTGCAGGTCGGTGGCGCAGCGCCGGATTGCATTGCCCAGGTCTTCGAATGCATGTTCGCGGTCGCTGCCGACGTCCACCGCGATCACCAGGCGGCAGCGGCGCCGCACCAGTTCATAGATGCCCAGGTTGTCGAAGTGGCCGCCATCGCTCAGGTGCACGTAGCCGGCATCGGCATCGAGCTGGCCAAACAGCTCGGCCAACAGGCTGAACAGGCCAATGGGCGGCGAGGAACTGGTCCAGCTCGGGCGAGCCGGGTTCGGGCACCAGCGCCCCAGACGCACATTGAACATCGTCATCAGGAAATTCAGCGGCGCCGACCAATGCGCGCCCATGTGCGGACTGGCCGCGGCGCCGGACAGCGCCACCGCCATCCCGAGCCGCACGCCGGCGTCGTCGTCCAGGCCGACGCCGGCCTGGGCGGCGTAGGCGGCAGTGGGACGATAGCAACCGGCGCCGCCGGGGCCTGCCTGCTCATAGCCGCACCAGCGGGGCGTGAATGCAAATGACGCGGTACGCCGCGTCTGCCATGCCAGTTCTTCGCCATCGACCAGGTTCAGCGCGGTGTTGACGATCGGGTACGGGCGCGCGTTCTTGAGCTCGGCGAGCAGCATGTCGTCGCCCGGATCGAAGCCGGTGAACGGATGCGGCTGGCGCGTGCGGTGGGCGGCGCCGAACCAGGCGCGCACGACGCGGTTCCGGTACAGCATGTACAGCGAAAACTTGTTGATGTCGACGCGCCAGCCGAGCACTAGCGCGGCCCCGAGAAAGCCGGCAAACGCCACCAGCAGCGTACTGCCCCGGGTCGCCAGCGTGGCGTCGGCATGCGCCTGGAACACGCATGCGAACGTGGCGTGTGGGCAGTGCAAGTGCGGGCGCGCCACCGTCAGCTGCACCAGACTGCCGAGCAGCGCAAAGATCCCGACCGTAAACACGTACGGCGCCAGGCGCGCCACCAGCTCGAGCTTCGGGTCGCGCGCGACGCGGGCGCCGGTGGCGCCGCCACTGCCGGCCTTCAGGCCGAAGGCCGTCGTGGCCAGCCAGCCAAGCAGCGTGGCCAGGTTCGACCACGGCGCATAGGTGAGCCAGGCCCAGTGCAGCAGCGGCGCGAAGAAGAAGCACACGCCATACGCGGCCAGCCAGCCGAGCGCGAAGATCGCGCTCCACGCGCCCTGGCGGCTCCACCATTCGCGGCTCGCGTCGCTGTACTGGCGGCCGATCAGGCCGATCATCAGGTTCATCGTGACGGCAAACAGCGCCATCATCGATGGCATGCCGAAGGTGGCCAGCGCGATCGCGTTGTTGAGCAGTGGATGCGCACCGGGCGCCGGCAGCAGCGCCAGCGCGCATAGCAGCAGCACCGTGCCCAGCGTGAGCGCGCCCATCGCGCAGGCAAAGTGCGACAGGCCTTCGCCCAGCTCCGCGCGCGTCAGGTCGCGCAGCGGCGGATCGGCGCGCAGGCGCGTGTACATGACCAGCCAGATTGCAAACACCAGCAGCAGCGCGACAAAGCCGCACAACCACCATGACAGCTGCGCGCCGCCGTCCGGCAGCCACGCCACCATCGCCGGTGCGAAGGTGCGCGCGGCCTCCAGCATGACCAGCAGCACCGCCAGGGCGCCGGCGCTGCAGACGGTATAGCCGGCGCGCCGGTAGAGGCTGGAGCGGTCGTGCGCCAGGTACCAGCCACAGGCCCAGACAATGAAGTAGACGACGCCCGGCGCGAGCAGCCAGTATGGCCGGTGGGCCAGTTGCGGCGGCAGCAGCGTTGCGGGCACGGCGCCACCGTGGCGCCATAACGCGAGGCTGCCGAAAAAGCCCGCCAGCAGCAGCGGCAGGTTGATGCACCACAGGACTGCCCCCTGCGACAGCGGAAAGCGGCGCTGGCCGCGTGAGCTTTCCGGCTTGCTGGAAACCGACAGCGCGATGCAGAACACGGCGCACAGGAACAGCAGCACGCCCGCGATCCAGGCAACGTCGGCCAGATGCGCCCATGGCCCGTCCGGCGCCACGACCCGGTGCACGCCCCAGACCGCAAAGCGCGGCAGCAGCAGCAGTGCGCACAGCCAGGCCACCAGCATGGTCAGGTTCAGGCCCGTGTTGCGCACATAGATGCCGAGCAGGGTCCAGGTGTCGGCGCTGAACATGCCGCCCTGCGGCGACAGGTAGTTGCTGTACTGGCGCAGGAAGCGCAGCTCGGGCGCCTCACCTGCACCTGCGCCGGCCGGCGGCGCCAGCAGGGCTTCGACCTGGCGGATATCGTTGCCATGCGCGTGCAGGCAGCGCGCCAGCCAGCCCCCGACAAAACCGCCGCCCGACACGGTGGACAGGTAATCGATCCGGCCCAGCAAGCGGTGGCGCGCCAGCGCCTGCAGGGCGCCCAGGCCGAACGTGGCGCTGCGCACGCCGCCGCCGGACAGGGCCAGACCGGCGAGCAGGCCGCCGTGGGCGCGTGCGCACAAGCGTGCGCGGTCGGGCGGCACACCGGCGTCCAGTGGTTCGCTGCTTTCAGGCCGCAGCAGGTCGAGTTCGTCGCGCAGCACCTCGCCAAACAGCAGGCCGGCGCCAAGGTCCAGGCAGCGCAGCGTGTCGGCATCGATGGTGCTTGCCGGCGCCAGGCCGTGACGGCGACGCAGCCGCGCGAACGCGTCGTGCAATTCGCTGATGGTGCCGGCGTGCGGTGGGGGATGGCAGCCGGCAGCGGCGAGCTTGCGGCGCAGGTCGTCGACCTGCGATGGTGTCAGGTGGGACAGGTCACTGGGCAGCATGGGGCGCTCCGGCTGGACGACAGCGCGGCCGCAAAGGGCGGGCCGCCCGATCAGTTCAGCACGGTTTATGCGCGTGCGCCACCAGCCCCGTCAATGGGGCGCGGCTGGCGTCAGGGCTTGTCGGCCTTGCCGCGGTTGGTGCGCCGGGCACGCGCTGCCGGTTCGGCCGATGGCGCATCGGGCGGGGTGGCTGCAGGGTCGGCTGCATCGGCCGCGTCGGCGCCCTCGGCCGGGATGGCGCTGGCCACGGCGTGGCGGAACTGGTCTTGCAACAAGTTCCACCATGCCATGGCGGCCGGGATGGCAGCGCCTGCGGCGTCCGGTGCAGCCTGCGCCGGGTCGGGCGGCGGTGGGGCTGATGGCGCTGGCGCTGGCGGTGCTGGCGGCGTTTGCGCCGCAGCAGCAGCCGGCGTGGCCGCCTGCGCCATTTGCGCGAAGAATTGCGCGAACGGGGCGACCGACGATTCGCTGACCTTCGTCTGGCCCATGGCCTGGGCCATGCTGTCGCCCATCGCCTTGAGCGTGGCCAGCGTGCCGCGCTGGATTTCCAGGGCCTGGATCGTACCGTGCAACATGTTCTGGTTGAGCGTGAGCCAGGCTTCGACCGCCTTCAGGTCGGCGATCTTCTTGTCCAGGTCTTCCACTGACATGCCGGCGCCGGGCATGGCTGGCATGCCGGACACGCCGGCCATGCCCGGTACGGTGCCGGGAATCTGCATGCCGCCCCACAGGTTCTTGACGAAGTCGAGGGTGTCGTTCATTCCTGGCATGGGCGGCTTGAGCATGTGGCGTCTCCTGTGGTGGTGCGGCTAGCGTAGCAGATAACGCCGGGGCAGACCACGCCCCGCGCACCACGGCCAGCTTACTGCGCTGTCGCGCCGGACTGCTTGACGATCTTGCCCCACTTGACCGTCTCGCTGGCGATGAAGGCCGCGAACTGCGCCGGTGTCTCGCCGGCTGGTTCGGCGCCTTGCTCGAGCAGCTTTTTCTTGACGTCCGGGTCGGCCAGCGCCTTGAGGATCGCGGCGTTCAGTTTGGTCACGACCGGGGCGGGCGTGCCGGCCGGCGCGAGCAGGCCGAACCACGACGTGGCTTCGTAGCCGGGCACGCCGGCCTCGGCGATCGTCGGCACGTCGGGCAGCGCCGGCGAGCGCTGCGCCGTGGTGACGGCCAGGGGGCGCAGCTTGCCGGCTTTGACGTGGCCGATGGCCGACGGCATATTGTCGAACATGATCGCGATGTGGTTGCCCAGCAGGTCATTGACGGCCGGCGCGCTGCCCTTGTACGCCACGTGCTGGATGTCGACCCCGGCCATCTGCTTGAACAATTCGCCGGACAGGTGAATCGACGTGCCGCTGCCCGACGAGCCGAACGTGACCTTGCCGGGGTTGGCCTTGGCATACGCCATCAGCTCCTTGACCGTCTTGAATGGCTGCGCCGGATTGGCCACCAGCAGGTTCGGCACCAGCGCCACGCGCGTGAGCGGGGCGAAGTCCTTGATCGGGTCGAACGCCAGTTTCGGATACAGGCTCTGGTTGATGGCGTGGGTGCCGACCGTGCCCATCAGGATGGTGTAGCCGTCGGGCGCTGCGCGCGCCACGAGCTGGGTGCCGATATTGCCGCCCGCGCCCGCGCGGTTGTCGATGATGACCGGCTGGCCAAGGTCCTTGCTGATGAATTGCCCCAGCACGCGTGCCAGGATGTCGGTCGTGCCGCCGGCCGAGAACGGGACGATGATCGTGATGGCCTTGGTGGGGAAGGCCTGGGCCTGCGCCGCCAGCGGCGTCAGGGCCAGCAGGCCGAGGGCCGACGCAGCGGCGAGGGTGAGGGTACGGCGGGTCGACAAAAAGGTACGTGACATAATGTGTCTCCAATAAGGACAACGGATGCGGCGAAATGGACCGGGCACGCGCGCGGACGGCAGCCAGGCCTTGTTGCAGATCGAATCAGACCGGGGCCACGCCCAGCGTGGTGCCACCACACACGTACAGCACCTGGCCGGTGACGAAACCGTTATCGGGCGCCAGGAAAAAAACGGCGGCGCGCGCGACGTCGGCCGGCGTGCCGAGGCGGCCCACCACGATGCTGTCGATGATGCGCCGGGTCTGGGGCGCACCCTCGGGATTGCTGTTGTGGAAGAGTTCGGTCGCGATCGGGCCCGGCGCCACGGCGTTGACGGTGATGCCGTCACCGCCCAGTTCGAGCGCCAGTGTGCGCGTCAGGCCGATCAGGCCGGCCTTGGTGGCGGCGTAGACGATGCGCTCGGCCTTGCCCAGCGCCGCGCGCGAAGCGATGTTGACGATGCGGCCTTGTCCGGACGCGCGCAGCGTGGGCAGGAACGCCTGGACCAGCAGGATGGCGGCTTTCAGATGCAGGTCCACGACATGGTCGAGATCCTCCATCGTGGCCGTGTCGATGGTGCCGGGGCGGGTGGCGCCGGCGTTGTTGACCAGCGCCGTCACGTTGTAGGCGGCCGCAATCTGCTGCGCGACCATGCGGGTCTCGTTCTGGCGCGTCAGGTCGGCCTGGAACGACACGAGCTGGTCGTGCCGCCAGTCGGGCTGGCGGTAGTCGAGATTGACGACCGTGCGGCCTTCTGCAATCAGCGTTTCGCAGATGGCCCGGCCGATGCCGGCGCTGCCGCCGGTGACCAGGGTCACGTCTTGTCGGTGCATATTGTCTCCTTGTATTTTTATAGAAAAGCGCCTGGCGTCGGGCGCCGGCTGCTTGACGAACCAGGGTAGGGCGGGCTTCTCCTTCGTGGTCAGACGCGTTGGGTGTTGAGCTTGAGGTCGTCGGCGCGTGCCTGCGTCGCATCCGTCAAGGGCAGCCCGGTGATGTGTTCGAGTTCGGCAAACGACAGGCCGTCGACGATGTCACGCACCACCAGGCCAGCGGGCGTCACGTCGAGCACGGCCAGGTCGGTATAGATGCGGCTCACGCACGCCAGGCCCGTGAGCGGGTAGGTGCAGCGCTCGACGATCTTGCTGGCACCGTCGCGCGTCTGGTGTTCCATCATGACGAACACGCGCTTGGCGCCGATGGCCAGGTCCATCGCGCCGCCCACGGCGGGAATCGCGTCCGGCGCACCGGTATGCCAGTTGGCCAGATCGCCCTGCACGGACACCTGGAACGCGCCGAGCACGCAGATATCGAGGTGCCCGCCGCGCATCATCGCGAACGAATCGGCGTGGTGGAAGTAGCTGCCCCCGGCCAGCAGCGTCACCGGCTGCTTGCCGGCGTTGATCAGGTCTTCGTCCTCGTCGCCCGGGGCGGGCGGTGGGCCCATGCCGAGCAGGCCGTTTTCGCTGTGCAGAAAAATCTCGCGGTCCGGCGGCAGGTGCACGCCGACCAGCGTTGGCAGGCCGATCCCCAGGTTCACGTAAGCGCCTTCGGGAATGTCGCGCGCCACGCGCGCGGCGATCTGGTCGCGGCTCAAGCGTTGCATGCGGGTTCTCCCAGTACGACACGCTGGACGAAAATGCCGGGCGTGACGATGGCTTCCGGATCGAGGTCGCCCAGTTCGACCACGCGCGTGACCTGAGCGATCGTGCAGCGGGCCGCCATCGCCATGATCGGGCCGAAGTTGCGCGCGGTCTTGCGGTACACGAGGTTGCCCCAGCGGTCGCCGTGGAAGGCCTTGATCAGCGCGAAGTCGGCGTGGATCGGCGACTCGAGCACATAGTGGCGGCCGTCGATCAGGCGGGTTTCTTTGCCGGCCGCCAGATCGGTGCCGTAGCCGGTGGGCGAAAAGAAGCCGCCGATGCCGGCGCCGGCGGCGCGGATGCGCTCGGCCAGATTGCCTTGCGGTGTCAGTTCGAGTTCGATCTCGCCGGCCCGGTACAGCGCGTCGAATACGTGCGAATCGGCCTGGCGCGGAAACGAGCAGATGATCTTGCGCACGCGGCGCGCTTTGAGCAGTGCCGCCAGGCCGGTGTCGCCATTGCCGGCGTTATTGTTGACGATGACGAGGTCGCGCGCTCCTTGGGCGACTAACGCGTCGATCAGCGCGGCAGGCATGCCGGCGGTGCCGAAGCCCCCGATCAGGATGGTGGCGCCATCCGGGATGTCGGCCACCGCTGCTGCCAGTGAGGGGGAAATCTTGTCGATCAAGGTGCAGGTCCTTTCCAGCGCACGACGCGCGTTGACGCTGTTCGATAATCGCACTAATGTTTGATTACTGAACAGGTGAATCGAGTGTAGGAGCGTGTCCGCCCATGGCGCAAGCCGCCCCGATGGAATGTGTTCGATTGCCGAACGGTTTATTACCTCATTGCCAAGGAGCACCATGAACACCTCGCACGAGCCGGCTGAGCCAGCTGAGTCAGCCACAGCGGACGTCGCCGCCAGCGATCCGAATTTCATGCAGTCGCTGGCACGCGGCCTGACGGTGCTGCAGGCGTTCAGCGACCAGCGCCGCAGCCTGACGATTGCCCAGATCAGCCACCGCACGGCGATCCCGCGCGCTTCGGTACGGCGCTGCCTGCACACGCTGATTGCGCTGGGCTATGCCAGTGCGGACGGCAACCAGTTTTCACTCAAGCCGAAGGTGCTGTCGCTCGGTTACTCGTACCTGTCGTCGACACCGCTCACGGTTTCGGCCCACCCGTACCTGAACCAGGTCAGCCGCAGCCTGAACGAATCGTGCTCGCTCGCTGTGCTGCAGGACGACGAAGTGCTGTATGTAGGGCGTTCGGCCGCATCGCGCATCATGTCGGTGTCGCTCACGACCGGCAGCCGCCTGCCGGCGTATTGCACAGCGCTGGGCCGCATGCTGCTGGCGCACCTGCCGGCACCCGATCTGGACGCTTACCTGGCGCGCGTGCCGCTCAAGGCCATGACCGGGCGCACGGTGGTCAATCCCGAGCGGCTCAGGGCGATCCTGGCGGACGTGCGCGATGCCGGTTACGTGGTGGTGGAAGAAGAGCTGGAGGTCGGCCTGCGCTCGATCGCGGTGCCGGTACGGGGTGCGTCGGGCAATGTGCTGGCGGCGCTGAATATCGGGGCGCACGCAGCGCGGGTGTCGCGGCGCAAGATGGAAGAAGACTTCCTGCCTGTCCTGCGCGAGGGGGCGCAAGAGCTGTCGATCCTGTTGCCCTGATCCGGGCACGCGTGGCCATCCCGGCGTCCGCGCTACACTAGCGTCATGCCATCCGCACCGATTCTTCTTTCCCGCCGCCGCCGGCTGCTGCCCGTGGCGCTGGTCGTGCTGCTGCACTGGATCGTCCTGACCGTGCTGCAGGGCGTCAGCCCGGTCCTGCCGCATCGGGCGGCATCCGGTGACGCGCCCGTGACGCTGGTGACCCAGCTGCTGCCGGTGGACGCAGCACCGGTGCCTGCACCCGAACCGGTGCCGCTGCCGCTGCCGGAAGTCAGTCCGCCGCCATTGCCCCGCGTGCCGCCCGTGCCGGTGGAGATTGCGGTACCCGACCAGCCAGGGGACATCACACCGGTCACCGGCGCGGCGCCCACCGCGGAGGGGTCTGGCGCTGCGCCGGCCGCACCAGTCGAGCCCACACCCGCCACGCCCGCACCGGCCCCGCAGGCCCCACCGGTGTCTGCGCCGGCACCGACCGCGCCGCCACCGGCACCGGAAGCACGCCGCTACGTCGTCGACATGCCGCCGCCCGCGAAGATCACGCTCGACGTCGCGCGCACCGACGCCGACGGTACCGAATGGTCGGGCGAGGCGCTACTGGCCTGGCAGCTGAACGCGGACAGCTACCGCATCCAGATCGAAGCCGGCATCCGCGTCGTGTTCGCGCGGGTCAATCTGGTGGTGTTGAAGAGCGAGGGCGCGGTGGCCGCAACCGGTTTCGCGCCGATCACGATGACCGAAAAGCGGCGCGGCCGCGCCATGACGGCCACCCATTTCGACTGGGGCAAGAGCCGCATCACGTTTTCGGCATCGCAAGCATCGTATGAATTGCCTGCCGGCGCCCAGGACAAGGCCAGCATCCCGCTGCAACTGGCGGCCATCGCGCGCGGCGACCCGAAGCAGCTCACCGGCGCCATCGATATTTTTGTCGGCGAAGACCGCGACGCGGTGGTCTATCGCTTCACGGTGGTGGGGCAGGAAGAGATCGATACCAAACTGGGCACACTGCAGACCTGGCACCTGACGCGCCCGCCGCAACCGGGCTCGTACAAGTCGCGCCTGGACATCTGGCTGGCCCCTGCGCATGGCTGGTATCCGGTGCGGATTCGCAATAGCGAGGCGAACGGAGCAGTAACCACGCAAACAGTGAATAATATCGTCTTGGACCATTCAGGATCTTGATATGCCTATGAACAACATTCGACACATCGGTGCAGCCCTGGTGCTGACCTTCGCACTGGGTAGCGCGTCCGCCCAGCCCGCCCATCCGGCCGTCAAGCGTGCGTTCGAACTGCCGCCATCGGCGGACCTGGCATACGATCTGGCCGCGCGCCAGAAGGGCCTGGCCCTGAAGGGTGACGCCACCGTCAACTGGCGCGCCGACGACGGCAAGTACGACGTACGGGTCGAATCGCGCGTGGCGATCCTGGGCACGCTGCTCGACAACCAGAGCCAGGGCGTCATCGACGCCTACGGCCTGGCGCCGACCGAGTTTTCCGAAAAACGCAAGCGCAAGGACCCCACTTCGATCACCTTCGACCGTGGCGGCAAGACGATGCGCTTTTCGGAAGGCGACAAGACCTATCCGCTCAAGGGCGGCGAACAGGATCGCGTCTCGATCACCTGGCAACTGGCCGCCGTGGCGCGCGCCGCCGGCGACAAGTTCAAGCCTGGTTCCGAGTGGCCGTTCTTCGTGGCGGGACGCAGCAGCGCCGAAACCTGGACCTTCAAGGTCGTGCGGAGCGAAAAAGTCAAAACGGGCCTGGGCGAAGTCGACGCGATTCTGGTCACGCGCGCGGCGCTGAAGGGCAGCCGCGACCAGAGCGTGGATGTCTGGCTGGCACCGGCGCACGAGTACTATCCGGTCAAGATCCGCTTCACCGAAGGCGACAACGAAACCATCGAGCAAACGCTCAAGAGCGTGACCAAGACTTAAGCCGCAGCGGTGTTGCACAGGCTGCCCTGGCAGGCAGCCATTCCGGAATTGCCCAGTCTTAACTGTTATACTGACGCCCCCGCGAAGCTGGCCGGGTCTGTGGTAACAAATGCAATGCAGACCCGTCTCGGCCGCGCACGAGACTGGTTATTAACACGATGATCGACCCCCAAGCCGGCGCGGCGCACGCTGCCGACGCCTCGACGACAGCGCAGGAACTTGATCCGCTGCAGGTACACTTCCAGGACGGCATTGCTCCCGATGAAATCGAGCAAGTCTTCCACCTCAAGCGTGCCCAGCCAATGCTGTCGGCCTTTACGGCCCTGTTCCACGGCACGCAGGACGGTGTGCTGGTGCGTCTGCTCGTCCTGCGTGAACTGGCCGGCGATGCCTCCACATCGGCCTTCTCGCGCGCCGACATCAACCAGAAGCTGGCCTATCTCGTCCCCGAAAGCCTGGAAACGGTGCTCAACCGCCTGCGTGGCCACGGCCTGCTGGCCTGGGACGCCCCGGCGGCCGTCTACCGCATCACGCCGCTGGCCCGCAATGTATTGTCCGCGCTGGAAACCCTGTTGGCGCTGGGCAAGCCCGAAGGCGACGAAGCCGAGATGGGCTTCCTGCTGTCGCAAGTGGCCGGCGCCCAGGCCGTGGGCGGCGTCACGGTCGACCAGCTGAAACACTTGCTGGGCCGCCTGGTCGAACTGACCGAGGAATTTCGCGATGCGATCGCGTCCGGCTCCGAGTTTCGCCTGCGTACGTCGCAGGCGAAGTGGCACATGGCCTGCGACTGGGTCGAGAAGGGCTCGGTCATCCTGCGCGCGATCACGTCTGACGAACGGGCCGACGCCGCCACGCACCGCGCCGCGCAGGCGATCGGCCGCGCGCAAAGTGCATTGCTGAACATGCAGGGCATGTTCTCGCGCGCGCTGAACCAGATCGAACGCCAGCGCGTGCACCTGGGCCAGTCGGGCCTGTCGACCACCGACGTCAAGCGCTGGCTGCTGGCGCACGACGATCTGGCGAGTCTGGCCGCCGGCGCGATCGACCGCCCGGTCACGCCGCTGTTCGGCACCCCGGCCGAGATGATCGACGTGGCCGAGACCGAACTGCTGGCCGAGCGCATCATCTCGACCGGCCCGAAAGGCCTGCCGAGCGGCCAGGATGCGCCGCTGACGATCAATGACAATCCGGCCATGCAGCTCGAGCTGAATGACTGGATCAACAAGCTGGCCGACTTCGCCAACCTGGGCAACTTCCCGGAATTTTCGAGTGTCGGCCCGCGCCGGGTGCAGCTGCACGAGTCGCTGCTGCCGGCCACGTTCGCGCTGGCGTCGTACCGCGCCTCGCTGCTGCCGCTGTTGGGCGACGCGTCCGAAGCAAGCCTGCAGGGCGCGACGGCCGAACTGGCGCGCCTGCCGCTCACGTTCGTCTCGCTCGACGAGATGGTCCAGCTGAACGACCCGGAAGTGGCGGCCATGTCGGTCGCGACCCTTTCACTGAATGCCGATCCCACTCCTGATGGACAGCCTGCCCCATGAATGACGATGCACAAATCCTGATCGCGCGCCTGCTGACGCACCAGACCCTGCGCCGCGACGACAAGATGGTCAAGCGCGCGCTGTCGGACGACCAGTTCCGCGCCGAAGTCGACAAGCGCCTGCTCGAATCGGGCCTGAAGCTGCTCGACAACGTGTACGCCGACCACGTCACCGTGGCCCTGCACCGCAACGTCGAGCCGAAGATCTTCGGGGCCAAGGACATCTGGCAGAACAATAACTTCGGCCTGACGCGCGATGGTGTGGCCTTGCTCGTCGTGCTGTGGGCGCAGATCATCCTGCCCAAGCGCGAGCGCCAGGAAACCCACACGACGATCGACGACGACCAGAACGACATGTTCGAGAAGGAGTTGTCGATCCCGCGCGCCGAAGACACGTCGATCGGCATTTCGTACACGGCGCTGCTGTCGGACTTCGGCGACAAGCTGGGCAAAAAGACGCGCATGGACATGAACCTGGGCGTGCTGTCGAAACTGGGCTTCATCGAGCGCCGCGGCGACGTGATCCTGGAAGGCCCGCTGCTCGACCTGATGATGGACACCGATGTGCTCAAGGAGCGCATCATCAACGGCGCGCTGTCCGAAGTCTTCAAGCGCGCCCCGCTGGCCGCTGCGCCGCGCCGCGTGGCCCCGGTCGACGCCGATGCCGCCAACGATGCCCTGACGCCCGACGGCGCCCTTGATGTCCCTGACACCCCGAATTGAGATAGCCGATGTTCCACATTAAATCACTCGAACTGGTCCACTGGGATTACTGGCAGCGGATCAAGAACATCCCGCTCGACGCCAAGATCATCACGATCGCCGGCCAGAACGGCTCGGGCAAGACCACGCTGCTCGATGCGATGCGCACGCTGTTCGGGCTCGATTGCTCGATGGGCCGCACGTACAAACACTATGCGCGCCACTCGGGCCAGCAAAGCGCCTGGCTGCGCGCCGTCGTCGACAACAAGCCGGTGGGCCGCCAGTTGTCGAACCGGCCGTTTCGTCATTCGGGCTTTTTCGCCGACGATGAAGTGACGCTCTTTTGCCAGGTGCAGAAGAACGGCGGCGACTGGAAGCGCCAGTACCTGATGCGTCCCGGGAACGTCGAGATCGAGGAAGTGACCGAAGCGACCGACTGGCTGGGCGTGGAAAACTACCGCAAGCGCCTGGCGTCGGCTGGCCTGTCGCCGGCGATGTCGAAAGTGCTGGCGCTCGAGCAGGGCGAGACCGACAAGCTGTGCGAATACGCGCCGCGCCAGTTGCTCGACCTGGTGTTCCAGGTGTTTGGCGACAAGGAAGTGCTGGACGCCTACGACGAAGCCAAGCGCCACCAGCGCGACACCGAGACCGAGCTGAAACGCTTCGAGGCCGAACTGGAAGCCTCGCGCACCAACCTCGAAGGCTTGCGTCTGCGCGTGGCCAACCACCATCAGTGGTCCGACCTGCACAAGGAAAAGCGCGAGCTGCACGAAGAAGTGCTGCCGGCGCTGCAATACCACGAAGCGCGCGAGAAAGCGCTCCTGGTCTCGCGCACGCTGCGCGAAGCGAAGAAGCCCCTGGTGCAGGCTGACGGCCAACTGGCCGAGAAACGCAGCCAGCTGGCCAGCCAGCAGCGCGCGCTGACCGACGCGCAGAAGCAGGAAACGCAACTGGAGCAGGAGGGCGGCGAACTGGCCCGCCGCCTGACCGAAGTAAACACGCGCCTGAAACCGCTGGAAAGCCTGCTGGAACAGCGCGACCGCCTGCAAAAGCTGTCGGCGGACGCGGGTGCGGACATCGCCGAAGTGGGCAAGCAGCTGGGTGAAAAAGAAGCCGAGCTGGCGCGCCAGAAGAGCGCGCGCGAAGCCGTGTCGACCAGGATCGCGGGCGAGCTGGCGACGATCTCCCAGTTGCAGGGCAAGAGCGCGATGCCCGAGCCAGAAGCGCAGCGCCTGATGCGCCGCGCACTGCGCGACGAAGGCATCGCGCACGCCATGCTGTCGGACATCGTCGAAGTGACCGATCCAAAATGGCAGGGCGCGGTCGAAGGTGTACTCGGTGGCTACGCATCGGTCGTGCTGCTCGAAAAAGCGTCGGATGCCGCCAACGCCTACCGCCTGGCCGAGAAGGAGCGCTATCGCCACTTCATCGTGCCCGATTGCGTGACGGCGCCGGTCGTCAAGGATGACAGCCTGCTGTCGGTGGTGAGCTTTTCTGGCAAGGCGCCAGGCTGGCTGATCGACCAGCTGGAACGCATCGTGCGCGTCGATTCGGTCGACGACGGTTTCAAGAGCCGCTCGGACGAGTGGATCACGCCGGACGCCTACCACCGCGAACGCCGCGGTGGCCGCTCGCTGTTCGTCGAAGCATCGCGCTATCGCTTTGGCGCCGCCGGCAAGACGCAGCGCCTGGAAGCGATCCAGAAATCGCTGCCGGCGCTGGAACAGAAGGAAGACGCGCTGACGCTGGCGATCTCGAAGCTGGCCGCCGAAGTGGGCGGCCTGAAGGCGCGCATCGCCGGCGTCGACGCGGCCAAGGAACTGTCGGCGCGTCAGGAAGAATTCGAGGAAGCCGCGCGTGCACTGGCGCCGCTCAAAGCCGAGCGGATGGAAGTGGGTGCGCGCCTGGGCGAGCTGCAAACCTTGAGCAAGAACGCGACTGTCGCGCGCACCCGCGCCGATACCGTGTGGCAGAACGCGCGCATGGCGCTGTCGGAAGCCGAGGCAGGCATGCGCCTGAACCACCGCCGCCAGATCGACCAGCGCACCGAGCACGCCAAAGCACTGCTGGAATTGCGCCGCAGCTGGCGCGCCGTGCCGGGCGCGTGGAAGAATCCGAACTGGCGCGGCGACCTGGTGGCCAAGCACCAGAATGCGCACCAGGTCAATCTGCGCCTGGGATCCCTTGAAGGGTCGCTGGCGCGCGACGACTGGGAACTTGATCCGACGGTGGTCGACCAGTACGCGCGCCTGCACGACCAGCTCGAAAGCCGCCAGACCGAGACCGAAGAGCGCCGCTACCAGAACAACCGCGCGATCGAAGCGACCGGCAATGCACGCGGCGCCTACATCGAGCGGCTGCGCTACACGATCAAGACCTATACCAAGAACATCCGCGAACTGGGTGGCCTGGCAGGCATTGATGTGCAGGCGGACCCGGTGCGGCTCGAGAACGACGACGTGCAACTGTCGCAGGCCGGCCTGCACGTGCGCTTCAAGTTCGACGGCAAGGACCAGATCGGGATGAACGACGGTGAAGCCTCGGGTGGCCAGCAGGTCATGAAGTCGCTGGTGCTGCTGATTGGCTTGCTCAAGTCAGAAGAAGGTTCGGGCGGCTTCGTGTTCATCGATGAACCGTTTGCCCACCTGGATATCCGCAACATCCAGCTGGTCGGCGAGTTCCTGAAGAACACCGATGCCCAGTACCTGATGACGACCCCGCTGACGCACAACACGGACGTCTACGACCCGTCGGAACTGACGCTCATCACGAGCAAGAAGAAGAAGGACCAGCAGTGGGCGCAGCCGATCTTCGTGCTGCAGCGCCGGAAGGAAGACGCGAAGGCGGCTTGATGGAGAAAGGGATCCGGTACCGGATCCCTTTTTTTATGCCTGTTTGCCCCACGAATTGGTACGGCCAAGGGGACGTTCACGTTACGATCGCGCATCATGCACATCACCACATCCATCAAGCCGGCCTGGCACGCATTCTGGACCCTGCGCAAGCACCACCCGGGGCCGTGGTGGATGCGTCCGGCGATCGCCAGCGGTTTGGCCACGCTGGCCTGGGCGTCACTGGGTCTGCTCGGCCTGACCGACATGCTGACCATCGAGACGCGCGATCCCGATTTCATGCGACGTCTGGTGATTGGCGTATTCCTGTTGTTCCAGTCGATCGCCTGGACGATGCTGGCGCTGGTGCGCGTCGTCGAGTGGTTACTGTCCGCAGAACGCCTGGCCGCGCTCTCGCCGGTGCGCGACTGGCGCGCAGCCGTGGCAGTCGGCGCCATGCTGGTCGTCGGCATCATGGCCGGCAATCTGGTCGGCAGCGGCGTGCTGGCGATGGTCTACCCAGGCAGCGAATTGTCCGGTGCGTCGGTGCTGCGGCGCCAGATCCGCTTTCTGCAATTTTTGCCGTTCCTGGCCGTCGTGCACGGCATCTTCTGGCGCCTGCGCCTGCAGCGCCATGCCCTGCAGGCGCAGGCGGCCGAAGCGCAGCTGCGCCTGCTGCATGGGCAGATCGAGCCGCATTTCCTGTTCAACACCCTGGCCACGATCGAGTCGCTGCTGGCGTACGATCCGGCGCGCGGACGTGAGATGCTCGAAGCGTTTTCCGACCACCTGCGTTCGAGCCTGTCGCAGCTGCGCGGACCGGAAGCCACGTTGGATGCCGAACTGGCGATGGTGACGACGTACCTTCGCCTGCTGCACATCCGGATGGGGCAGCGGCTCGCATTCACGGTCGACGCCAGCATCGACGCACGCGCCGCGTGCATGCCGTCGTTGCTGCTGCAACCCCTGGTCGAGAACGCGATCCGGCATGGCCTGGAGCCAAAGGTTGGCGGCGGCAGCGTGCGTATCGATGCGCGCGTCGAGCAGGGCCGGCTCGTGATCAACGTGGTGGACGATGGCCTGGGGCTGGCGGCTCCCTCACGCCATGCGCGCACGGGCGCCGGTATGGCGTTGGAGAATATTCGCGCGCGCCTGCACCATCGCTACGGCGAGGGTGCCACGCTTGCGCTGGAGGCCAGCGCCGACAGCGGCGGCACCAGGGCGACGCTCGACCTGCCGTATCATTCCACACCATGACCACCGCCCTGATCGCCGACGACGAACCACATCTGGCCCGCCACCTGGCCGCAAGCTTGCAACAGCTCTGGCCGGAACTCGAGATCGTCCATGTGGCAGAAGACGGTATCGACGCCGCTGCCGCCATCGCCAGGTTCATGCCGGATCTGGCGTTCCTCGACATCCAGATGCCGGGCCTGTCCGGGCTTGAAGTCGCGCAGGGGATCGAGGGCGCCACGCGCGTGATCTTCATTACCGCGCACGACGAGCACGCGCTCGCGGCCTTCGAGCACGCGGCGCTGGACTATCTGCTCAAGCCCCTGCGCCTCGAACGCCTGCAACGCACGCTCGCGCGCGTTCGGACAATGTTGCAGGCACCGCCGGTGCCCGAGAGCGCCGCGCTGGCGAGCGTGCTGGCGCAGTTGATGCGCACGAAAACGGGGGAGGGTGAGCGCCTGCACTATGTGCGCGCCGCCAAGGGCGGGCTGGTCCACAACGTGCCGGTGGGCGATGTGCTGTTCTTCCAGGCCGATGACAAATACACGGTCGTGCGCACGGCAGGCGATGAATACCTGATCCGTGCACCCATCGCCGAACTGGCTTCGCGCCTGGACCCGGCGCATTTCCGGCAAGTGCACCGCGCCACCATCGTCAACCTGGCCCATCTCGCTGGTACCCGGCGCGACGAGGCCAGCCGCCTGTTCCTGCGCATGCGGGGCCATGCGGTCGAGCTGCCGGTGAGCCGCGCCTACGTGGCCCTGTTCCAGGCGATGTAGCGGCCTGCTTGCCAATCGTCGGTCCTATTGTCGATCCGTCGCGACGCAGCTGCGCAGGCATTCTCGTGCTGGCACTCTGGCGCCATTGACCACGAGGAGCCCCTGATG
The DNA here is from genome assembly GCA_014841835.1 of Oxalobacteraceae sp. CFBP 13730. Lineage (GTDB taxonomy): Bacteria > Pseudomonadota > Gammaproteobacteria > Burkholderiales > Burkholderiaceae_D > Telluria. The sequence goes on from JACYUQ010000004.1 coordinate 881,391, forward strand.
AAGACCCTGATCGTTTCCCTGTCCCTGCTGTGTGCGATCGCTGGCGCCGATGCCGCGGCAGCCGCCGCCAAGCCTGTTTCCGCGCCCCCGATGGTCACGGTCCCGACCGGCCAGTTCACGATGGGCAGCACCGAACCGCGCATCGGCGACGGCAGCCACAATCCGGCCGAGCAGCCGCCGCACCTGGTGCGCATCCAGTCCTTCCGCCTGGCCCGTTACGAAACCACGGTTGGTCAGTTCCGTCAGTTTGTCGCAGCGACCGGTTACCGGACCCAGGACGCGTGCTGGCAGTTCGACCGCGCCGACGGCATGGCCCGCAAGGACGTCAAGTGGGATACGCCTGCCCATGCGCCGGGCGAGTTCCACCCGGTGCTGTGCGTGACGTGGGACGATGCGAATGCGTATGCCGCCTGGCTCTCGAATCAGACCGGGCGACGCTTTCGCCTGCCGAGCGAAGCGGAATGGGAGTACGCCGCGCGTGCCGGCACGACCACGCGTTACCCGTCCGGCGACGATGCCGACGGGCTGTGCACCTATGCGAACATGAAAGACCGGCGCTTCAAGGCCGCGCTCAAGCAGGATTATGGTCTGGACATGCTGGCGACCGATTGCGACGACGGCGCTGCCTTGACGACGGTGGTCGGCATGTATCCGGCCAATGCTTTCGGCCTGTACGACATGATCGGCAATGTGGCGGAATGGGTGGCCGACTGCGAACACCCGGATTACCAGGGCGCGCCCACTGACGGCACGGTCTGGCGTGGCGCTTGTGAGAAAGAAAATGAATATTTCATCACGCGCGGCGGCAGCTATGCGTCGGCGCGGACGGTGTTGCGTAGCGCTGCGCGGGGCCATGGCGGCCGAACCAATGCCAGCAGCCTGGGCGAAGGGTTTCGTATTGCCGAGGATATCGGGGCGTGTGATGAAAAGTGCGCGGCGAACGATGCCGACTTCGACGCCGCACTGGCGCTGGCCCAGAAGACCGAGCGTGACAGGCGCCTGAACTAGTACGCGTCTACAGCTGCATCTACAGCTGACTTTCGCGCTTGGCCCGCCGCCGCCAGCGCAGCAGCCCGACCGAATAGCAGGCGAAGTAGCCACTGGTCAGACCCACGCACAGCATGGTCAGCGGGCTGTCGCTCAACTGCGGCGTGGGCAAGCCCTTGCCCTGGTTGGCGTAGATTTCGACGCCGATGTACAGGATGCGCGCCACCAGGATCATCGCCATCACCAGGCCCAGGCGGGCGTTCGGCGTGAAGAAGTAACCCTCGGGCGTGGCCTCGAAGCGCGACAGCTTCAGGCCCCACACGCCGTAGCCGATGCCGCCAGCCGCGCCCACCAGCAGCGCTGCCAGGTTGTATGGGCTGGCGAATAGCTGCGCCGCCGGCACCAGGATCATCGCGCCAAAGACCAGGATGCCCGTGTAATGGCGCTGGTAGATCGAGCGCTGGCGCAGCATCTGCTTCTTGATGCGCGCGTAGATGCGCCAGACCAGCAGCGGGGTCAGGACGAGCAGGGCCAGGGTGGTGATCGAAAGTTCCATGGGGACGGTCAGCAGGCGGTGTGCGGAAAGACCGCATTGTAGCCCACGCCCACGCGCGCCGCGCCGCGGGAGCGCATGCTAAGGTGGGCCAATCAGCCAACCCGGGAGGACCGCATCATGCAAGCAGGCCATACCGCGCAATCAGCGCCGCCGTTTTCCATCCACGCCCATCGCGCGCCGGATCCGGCGCCTGTCGACGATCCGATGCCGGATCCGTTCGAGGCGCCGCATCCGCACCCGCACCACCAGCCGGGCCATCTGCCGCACGATGACGAGCCGGTGCCGGATCCGAACCCCAGCTGACGCAGGTTGGCGGCCAGTGCTACCATGGAGCATTGCCGCCTTACTGTTGGACGCAATGAAACACCGACTTTTCCTGTTTGACCTCGACGACACCCTGCTCGATTTCCGGGCTTCCGAACAAGCTTCCTTCCAGCGCACGATGGCGCATTTCGATCTGCGTGACGGCCTCGACGTCCTGTTCGCGCAGTACCAGATGACCAATGTCGCGCTGTGGCGCCTCTTTGAACAGGGCGCCGTGTCGAAGGACTTCCTGCGCATCGAACGCTTTCGCAAGACCTTCGCCGACAACGGGATCGACCTCGATCCGCACGTGGCCAGCGATGTGTACAGCGAATCCCTCGCCGATACCGTCGTGCTGGTGGACGGTGCCATAGCGCTGTGCGAAACGCTGGCCGCCATCGGCGAAGTGGGCATCATCACCAACGGCGCGCATGCGATCCAGCACCGGCGCATCGCCAGTTCGGGCCTGGCCCCGTCGCTGTCGTTCGTCGCGACGTCCGAAGCCTGCGGCTTTGCCAAGCCGGACACCCGCTTCTTCGACTACACCAGCAAGATGGCGCGCACCTTCACCAAGCCCGATACGGTGATCGTGGGTGACCGCCTGGACGCCGACATCCTGGGCGCGAACCGCTTCGGTATCGACAGCGTCTGGTTCAACCCGGGCCGCCTGGCCAACGAGTCGCTGGCCATTCCCACCTGCGAAGTCGACAGCCTGCACGACATCGACGCCGCATTGCGCCGCCTGGCCCTCGCCTGAATCGTGCCTGGCTGGCCGGCGTATTCATGAGATGGCGTCATATGCCTCATGCGTGAATCGGCCTTACTCTCGCGCGCCAGCAAGGCTATAGTGGTTGCTGGTAGATTCACCCAGTGCCGCCGCGCCTTTGCGTGACCCTGCGACCCTGCGGCCACCCCGCTACATCAAGTAAACAAGCAAGACCACCACAAGGATTCCCATGACTGTCAAAGCCTATGGCGCCCACGCGCCCGACCAAGCCCTCGAATCGATGGACATCACGCGCCGCGCACCTGGCGCGCACGACGTGCAGATCGCGATCGACTTCTGCGGCGTTTGCCACTCCGACCTGCACACCGTGCGCGGCGAATGGGCCGGCTCGCAGTTTCCCTGCGTGCCAGGCCACGAGATCGTCGGCCGTGTGTCGGCGATCGGCGCCCACGTCACGCAGCACAAGGTCGGTGACCTGGTCGGTGTCGGCTGCATGGTCGACTCGTGCAAGGCGTGCGCCGATTGCGGCGAAGGCCTGGAAAACTATTGCGACAACATGGTCGGCACCTACAACGGGCCAACCCCGGATGCACCGGGCCACACGCTGGGCGGCTACTCCGAGCAGATCGTCGTGCACGAGCGCTTCGTGCTGCGCGTGACGCACCCGCAAGAGCAGCTGGCCGCCGTGGCGCCGCTGCTGTGCGCCGGCATCACTGTCTGGTCGCCGCTGCGCCACTGGAACGCCGGTCCTGGCAAGAAGGTCGGCATCGTCGGCATCGGTGGCCTTGGCCACATGGGCATCAAGCTGGCCCACGCCATGGGCGCACACGTTGTGGCGTTCACGACGTCGGCCTCAAAGCGCGACGATGCGCTGGCGCTGGGCGCCGATGAAGTCGTGATCTCGAAGGATGCCGATGCCATGGCGGCGCAGGCAAAGACGCTGGACCTGATCATCAATACGGTGGCCGCACCGCACGACCTGGACGCGTTCCTGCAGATCCTCAAGCGCGACGGCACCATGGTGCTGGTCGGCGCGCCGGATTCGCCGCACCCGTCGCCGCAGGTGTTCAACCTGATCATGAAGCGCCGCGCGATCGCCGGTTCGATGATCGGCGGGATCCCGGAAACCCAGGAGATGCTCGATTTCTGCGCCGAACATGGCATCGTGTCGGACATCGAGATGATCCGCGCCGATGAGATCAACGGCGCCTACGAGCGCATGCTCAAGGGTGACGTCAAGTACCGCTTCGTGATCGACAGCGCCACGCTGGCCGCGTAAGCCGCCTTCGGCCCCATCGCGGGCCACATCTTCGCTCCTTCTGCGCCTCCGGTGCAGAAGGAGCGTTTGTTTTCTACTCCTGCATAACCAATGAATCCAACCATTTCCGTCGCTTGCGACAGCAAGCCGGCCGGGCCCGCGGCGTGGGGCGCCGTGCTGGCGATGTCGCTTGCCGCCTTTGCCCTTGTTGCGTCCGAATTCATGCCGGTCAGCCTGCTCACGCCCCTGGCGGCCGATCTGCGCATCACCGAAGGCCAGGCCGGGCAATCGATCGCCATTTCCGGTGCGTTCGCGCTCCTGACCAGTCTGTGCCTGACGTCGGTCGTGGGGCGGCTCGATCGCAAGACGCTGCTGCTGGCGCTGACCGGCCTGATGATCGCTTCCGGTACCGTGGCCGCGTTTGCGCCAAACTATCCGCTGTTCATGGTCGGCCGCGCGCTGATCGGCGTGGCTATCGGCGGCTTCTGGTCGATGTCGGCGGCCACCGCGATGCGCCTGGTGCCCACGGCCGACGTGCCGCGCGCGCTGGCCATCCTCAATGGCGGCAATGCGCTGGCCACGGTGATTGCCGCGCCGGCGGGCAGTTACCTGGGCGGCGTGATCGGCTGGCGCGGCGCCTTCTTTTGTTTGGTACCGGTGGCGACGGTTGCGCTGGCCTGGCTGTGGTTCAGCCTTCCGGCGCTGCGCCCCGAACACCGGCAGGCACCGGCCAGCATGGTCGCATTGCTCAAGCGCCCCGCGGTTTGCCTGGGCATGGCGGCGGCAAGCCTGTTCTTCATGGGGCAGTTTGCGCTGTTCACGTATCTGCGGCCGTTCCTGGAAACCGTCACGCGCGTCGATGTGTCGACGCTGTCGCTGATGCTGCTGGTCCTGGGTGTGGCCGGTTTCATCGGCACGACGCTGATCGGGTCCGTGCTCAAGGCGCGCATGTACCCGGTCCTGATCGCGATCCCGCTCATCATGGCGGCGATCGCGGCGGCGCTGCTCGTCGTCGGCCAGTCAGTGGCGGCAACGACGGTGCTGCTGGCCATCTGGGGACTGGTGGCGACGGCGGCGCCGGTGGGCTGGTGGACCTGGCTGGCGCGCACGCTGCCGCGCGATGCCGAAGCTGGCGGCGGCCTGATGGTGGCGGTGGTCCAGCTGGCGATCATGCTGGGCGCCACCGGTGGCGGCCTGCTGTTCGACGCCAGCGGCCATGGCGCCACCTTCGGGTTCAGCGCCGCGGTGCTGGTCGCGGCCAGCGTGCTGGCACTGCTGGCAGCACGCGCCGGTCGCGTGGTTCAGCCTGCGTAGTTCATTCGGTATAACGCAGCGCGTCGATCACGAGGCCCAGTGCACGGGATGAATGGCGCCGGCTCGGGTAATAGGCATGCAGGCCGGGAAAGCTGGGACACCAGTCTTCCATCACGCTGACCAGGCGCCCGGCCTGCAGGTGCGGCGCGACCAGGCTCTCGGGCAGGAAGGTCACGCCCACGCCATCGAGCGCCGCAGCGAGCATGTGATGAACGTTGGTAAACACCGCCTGGCCGCGCACGCGCGCCTCGATCGGCTGGCCATCATGCAGCAACTCCCACGCATACAGCCCGCCGCTGCTGGCCAGCCGCAGGTTGATGCAGTTGTGCGTCATGAGGTCCTGCAGCGACGCTGGCGCCGGCTGCCGCGCGAAGTAGGCGGGGGCGCCAACGATCCGCATCGGCACGTCGGCCGTCAGGCGCACGGCGATCATGTCCTTCTCCACCTGGTCGCCATGGCGCACGCCGATATCGAAGCGCTCGGCCGCGATGTCCACCAGACGGTAGTCCGAGCTGATTTCGATGTGCAGCTCGGGATACTGCGGCAGTAGCGGCGCGATGCGCGGCCACAGCACCGTGTCGATCACATGGTCAATGGCCGTGATGCGCACGGTGCCGGCGGGCTTGTCGCCCAGGTCGGTGATGGCCGTGATCTCGGCATCGATTTCTTCCAGCCGCGGGCCCACGTTCTGCAGCAGGCGCTCACCCGCCTCGGTGGGCGAGACGCTGCGCGTCGTGCGCGTGAGCAGGCGCACGCCCAGGCGCTCCTCGAGCCCGCGCACGATGTGGCTAAGGGCCGATTGGCTCATGCCCAGCTTGGCGGCGGCGCGCGTGAAGCTGCGCTCGCGCGCAACGGCGATGAAGACGAGGATATCGTTGATGTTGTCGCGGGCCATGCGGGTTCAAGCCTGATCGGCCTCGCCGCCGCTGCGGGTGCTGCGCAACCAGTCGCTGCCCTTGCCAGCCAGCGCCGTATCGATGACGCCCTGCGGCAAGCTGTAGACGGTGGCCCAGGTGGCGCGCCCGTCGATATCGTTGGACGGGAAGCTGGTGGTCTCGATCGGCCAGTGGTACTTGCGTTTCAGCGCGCGCACGATCGCGGCCAGCGTCACGCGTCCGCGCAGCGGTTCGCTGCCGGCCTGGTCGGCGTTCGACAACAGGACGGCGAGTACCGCGCCGCGTGCGGTGCGTGGGCCGGGGAAGATGGGATGTTTGCTTGCCATGGCCAGATTCTACCCGGCCAGCGCAAAGTTCGCGCCGCGCGGCAGGCAGTTGGCGCCAGCCCGAAGCCACTTCGTCGCACGGGATGCCGCGACGCCCGGCGTGTCCGCACAATGCATGCACCTTCTACCTGCCACGGAGTTTGCCATGCTGATCCAGATCCTGACCCACACGCCCCTGTATGTCTGGGCCATCCTCGCGTTCCTGCTCTGGCGCGGCGTCGCCGAGATGCGCGATCGCGAACTGACGCTGCGCCGGATGCTGATCCTGCCGCTGGTGATGCTGGGATTGTCGCTGAACGATATGACGTTGAAATTCGACCTGGGGGCGCCGTTGATCGCCGCCTGGAGTGCCGGCTGCGCAGCGGCAATGCTGCTGGCCTGGCGGTTCGGCCGCACGCGCATCGCAGCCGGTACGGCGCCGGACCGGGTGCTGGTGCGTGGCAGCGTGATGCCATTGATCCTGATGCTGGCCATCTTTCTGACCAAGTACATCACGTCGATCGTGCTGGTGATCCAGCCGCAGCTGGCGCAGCAGCTGGCGGTGGCCGCGACGATCTGCCTGGTGTTCGGTGTGTTCAATGGCTTGCTGCTGGGCCGCCTGGTACGCATGGCCAGCGCGCTGGGACGTAACCAGCTGACACCGAGCGCGAGTCCATTGTGAGCAGTAGCAGACGATCGCAGAATTCAGGCCACGCACAAATATATAAGCACTTGGATGTAAATGTTAGTATTCAAGCATGAGTCCAGGATTGGGCGCACAGTGACCACATCTGATTGCGCTCTATTAATAACAAGTAGCCCAACCTGAAGCAGATATGTCAGCCAAAAAGAAGTTGGTAGCCGGCGCGGTATTGAGTACGTTGTTGTCGTTTTCCGCTTTCGCGGCGGAAGACAGCAAGTTGAACGTATCGGATCGCACCGAGATCTTGCAGACTCTGGATGCGAAATTGAATGCGAATTACATCGAGCCTGCTGTGGCCAAACGGGTTGGCAAGGCAATCGCCCGGAAAAATGCAGAAGGAGGTTACGCGTCCCTTACCAGCGTCCAGGGCTTCAGTGCGATGCTGGCGACGGACCTGCGTGAAATAAGCGGCGACAAACATTTTGGCGCCTCGGTCAATGCGAGTTTTCGTGAGTCCAGCGGCGCCGCCGACGTGCCCAGTAGCGCGGAGATGGACGAAGCGCGCGAATGGACCGAGCGACAGGGCTATGGCATCGAGAAGATAGAACGTCTTCCCGGCAACGTCGGCTACATCGACCTGCGCGCATTCGGGAGAACGGAATTTTCCGGTCCGGCGTACACGGCCGCGATGTCGCTGTTGGTGGGGACGGATGCGCTGATCCTTGACCTTCGCCTGAATGGCGGCGGGAGTCCGGATAGCGTCGCCTACCTGATGAGCCATTTCTTCCCGCTTGGCGACAGGCGACACCTGATCGACTTCTATCATCGCCCTAGCGATACCACGCGACAGGTTTGGCTCGTGCCGACGGTTACCCAGCGCTACGACAAGCCTGTGTATGTGTTGACCTCGGCGCGCACGTTTTCCGGCGGCGAGGATTGCGCCTATGGCTTCCAGGCGCAGAAGCGCGGGACGCTGGTCGGCGAAACGACCGGCGGCGGCTCCAATCCCGTGAGCTGGTTCAGCGTGGGACACGGGATCGTGGTGTCGATCCCCACATCCCGCGCCACCAATGTCGTCACCAAAACCAACTGGGAGCACGTCGGCGTGAAACCTGACATTGCCGTGCCCGCAGCGCAGGCGCTGCAAACAGCGCATGTCGACATCCTTCGCAAACTCGTATCATCCGCGAAGGACAGCGACCAGCGCGTCAAGCTCGAGGGCCTTCTTGCGATGGTGGAGCGCGGGGAAGTGGAGAAACCGGTCTACACGCTCAGGAAGTAGGATTGATTCCCCAGGTGCTGAATGATTTGCTTTTGACGAAACAGAAAAAGAAAAGCCAGCTCGAAAGAGCTGGCTTTTTCATTTCTCGAAGCAGGTGGCAGGCTGCTAGTCTTAATCGAACGCCCACGAATAGAGAATATCAAGCGCACTATTGGTCCCGGTCTGGAACTGCAGCGAGATCCGTGGCGTGAGCTTGTAGCGCAGGCGCACCAGGCTCGATGCGGTGCTGGTGCCTTGCTCGAAGCTCACGTAGGCACGCTGCGAGATGCGCTTGCCGACCGTGACCACGGTGCTTTCCAGTCCCGAACCGCTGCCGCCGTTAGCACCCTGTTTCAGGCCCAGTTCGTCCACACCGAGCGAGTTGGCGATCTTCGACTGGATGCCGCCGGTGCCGCCGCTGCCGCCCAGCAGGGCGCTGGCAGCGGCTGTCAGCACGCCTTTCTGGTCGCCGCTGGCTGCTTCCATGCCCTGGCCCAGCACGAGCCACGACAACTTGTCGCTGTCGGACACGTTCGGCGTCGACACCAGCCGCGCCGTCGGCGATTGCGCGGTGCCGCGCACCTGCACGCCGGCTTCGACGTTGGTCTCGGACAGCTGCTCGCCTTCGGGGCGCTTGCGCACCGCGAGGATGTCGAGCGACGGGTTGTCGTACGGGCCGCTGAAGGTCATCACGGCGCGTTCGATCGACAGGTTCTGGCCATACGCGGCGTAGGTGCCGTTCAGCGCGCGGATGGTGCCGTTGATGCGCGGCTGGCCGCTGCCCGTCATGCGCACGCGGGCGGTGCCGGCCAGGTAGGCATCGATGCCCATCGCGCGGATGTGGAAGTCGTCGCCCAGGTCGGCCGCCAGGTCCACCGTCAGCGGCACTTCCTTCTCGTTGGTCTTCGGCGTTGGCTTGGTGGTGGCGCGGCCCAGCACGATGACGTCGTCCGAAATCGTCGGCGTGCCTTGCGGCGCGAATTCGATCAGGGCGCGGTCGGCGCGGAATTTGCCTTCCAGTGCGAAGCGGCTGGCGTCACGCACGAGCGATGCCTGGCCGCTCAGGATCACGGTACGGTCCGGGCGCGACAGGGCTTCGAGCCTGTCCATGTTGAGGCGAATGTCCATCGTCGGCGCGCCGTCGGCAAAGCGCACGTAGCCGCTGGCGGCAGCGCCACCCTGGCGGCCCTGGAACGACAGCTTCTCGATGCGCAGCTGGTCGCCGCCAAGCAGCGCGCGCAGTTCGCCGTTGCGCAGGTTCACGCCCTGTTCGGCCCAGCGCACGCCCAGCTTGTCGCCATCGAGATTGCCGTTCAGGCTTGGTTTACCGATCGTGCCGCCACCCGTCATCGCCACGCGCAGCGCGCCGTCGAGTTCCAGGCCCGGCTGGCCGGCCAGTGCCGCGAGCCAGGCGATCGACGGGAGGTTGGCGTTGGCCGTCATGCGCAGCGGGCTGGCGCTCTCGAGGCGGCCGTTGATCATCTGCGCGTTGGCGTCGATCTTGGCCACGCCGGTGCGGGCGCCATCCAGGTCCAGGTTCACGCGCAGGCTGCTGCCGACCACTTCGGCGCGCGCCTCCAGCTGGCGCAGGCCAAGCGCCACGGGCGTGTCGCCACCGACGATGGCATCGCCCTTTTCGCGGAACACGCGCACATTGCCGGCCAGCGAAGGCGCGGCGCCTTGTGCCTGCGGCGCACGCATGTCAACCGACCAGGCCGCGCCCAGCGTCAGGTCGCCGCGTGCGTTGTCGGCCAGCGCTGGCGAGAATTGCGCCAGGTAGGTCAGCGGCACATTGTCGGCATGGCCGCGGCTGGCCCAGCGCGGGCCGTCCTTGGTCAGCGCGTCGACCGTGATGCTGCCGTTCGGTAGGGCGATCACGGCGCCATTGAAGGCGATGCGCTCCGGGCTGGCCAGGCCGGCGAGACCGCCACCTGGTGCGCCGCCGATCGTCAACGGCACCGGCTTTTGCAGGTTCATCGCATAGCGGCCACGGTTCTGCAGCGCAGCCAGCGTGCCGCTCCATGTGTCCTTCGAGAACGCGCCGCGCAGTTCGGCATTGGCATCGAACGCATCGCCCAGCGCCGACAGGCGCAGCGTGTGCGCGCCGCGCGTGCCGTCGGTTTTCAGGCGTACGGACGCCACGCGCGTGTCGCCGTTGACGTAGTCGAGCACCTCGACATCGGTCACCAGTGGATCGCTCGCGCCGCGGCCGGAACCGAGGTTGGCGCTGGCCTTGAGTGAGCGCACCGTGTGCGTGCCCATGGCACGCAGGTTCTGGCCCGCGATGGTCGCCGTGAGCGATGGCGTATCGGCGGTGCCGGACAGGACACCCGAGCCGCGCAGCACGCCGCCGTATTCGGGGCCGAACGCAGCCAGTTGCGGCGCATCGATGCGCCAGTTGAGCGCATCGCGCGCGGCACCAAAACTGCCGGTAGCAGCGATGACGTTCGGCCCCACGTGCAGGTCGACGTTGGCGTCGGACACGTGGCGGCGGTCGGCCGCCAGGCGCGCATGGCCCCAGAACGGCGAATTGGCCAGCGTCGAGTCGACCACCTTGAGGTCGAGCGCGCCGCGCCAGTCGGCGCCGGCGCGGCCGCTGCCGGTAAAGGTCGAGTTGATATTGCCGGCGAGCGGCGAACCGAAGGCGGCCGGGTTGAAGCGTTCGGTCGCGCCGGTGGCCTTGACTTCGACCACACGTGCATCCTCGGGGCCGCCCAGCCAGGCTTCACCCTGGGCACGCACGACGCCGCTGTTGTTCTTGCGCTGGGCGTCGACCCAGCCCAGGTTGCGCGCGTTGACGTCGAACGTCGTGCGCGGCGCCGCCATGGTGCCGGTGACGACGCCGTTGGCCACCACCGCGCCATACAGGTCGGCGCGTACTGCGGTGAGCTGGCGGCCGTCCAGGCGCCATTGCAGGCGGTCGCCCGCGCCGCCGAACGCGCCTTTCAGGTCGACCGTGTTCTGGCCCAGCGCCAGGTTGGCGTCGATGCCGGCAAAGCGCTTGGCGTCGGCCGTGAGTTTGCCCTTGCCGCTGAGCGGCTGGTTCATCAGGCGGCTCTGACGCACGGCGAAGTCGGCGTCGACCTTCCACGCGGGCGTCAGAACACCGGCAGCATTGACGGTGGCGTTGATGTCGGCTGCCGGCAGGTCGCCGAATTCGGATGGATCGAAGCGGCTGGCGTTGGCCGTGGCCTTGAACGCCTGGTCGCCTTCGAGGTTCATGGTGCCGCTGGCCGTGACGCTGCCGCGCCCCGCGCGCAGCGTCGCTTCACGCAGCGTGGCCACATTGTTTTCCAGCGTGGCCAGCGCGGTCAGGCGCAGGCCGGCATCGATCAGGTTCGCCTCTAACGTCTGGCGCGTCGCTTCGTTGGTGACTGCGATATCGCCCTTGATCGCCGTCGGCTTCATGGCCGAATGCACTTCGCGCAGGTTGAAGCGGTCGGTGTGCAGCGCAAAGCGTGCGGTGCCGATGCCTTCTTCGTCCTTCGTGCGCTGCACGCCGCCGGTGCCGGTGAATTTGCCGGCTGCGCCGAAGTCAAGCAGCACGTTCGACACGTTCAGTGCTGACAGGTTGCCGCCCAGCTGCCCGCGCGCGGCGCGCAGCGGCAGGCGTTGCTGGTCGATCGTGCCTTCCGGCCCGGTGTTGGTGATGTCGACGCTGCCGCTGATATTGCGTTGTTCGTCCAGCTTGCCGGCCACCGCGAAGGTGAGATCCGCGGTCGGCAGGGCAGGGTTGAAGAAGCCTGGATCGACGTTGCGACCATTGATGCGCAGCGCGCGCAGCGGGATCTCGGCGTAGGGCGCGAGCGTGAAGTGGGCGTCGCCGATGGCGCGCCCGGCGCTGCCGGTGGCGTCGATCTGCGTGGCGTTCTGGATGTCGCCGCCAACCTTGATTTTCAATTGTGCGGCGCGCGCGCCGGCGCTGGCCTGCGATTGCGTCAGGCTGCCCGCCGCATCGATCTTGAAGGGACGGGCCGCGCCGACGGTGGCATTGGCGGCGACCTGGCCCCATGGCGTGGCGGCCGTCGCGTTCTGCACGACCCAACTGCGCTTGTCGCCTTTGGCGCGCACGCGGATATTGTCGATGCGGGTTTCGGCGCCGCCGATGTTCACCATCGTCATATTGGCCAGGCGGGCGTCGTCGACTTCGATGCGGAACGGCGGGGCCAGGCTGGTTGGGAGCACGGACGGCTCGTCGGTTTCCTTCAGCGTCTGCATGCGCACGCTGGCGGCCCACAGCTGGTCGATCAGGATACCGCCCGACAGCACCTGGCCCGGGGACCAGTCGATGTCGATCTTGTTGGCGGTGACGACCTGTTCGTCGGTGCGCCAGATCAGGCGTTCGATGTGCATCTTGCCGTACAAGGTGCCGCTCACGCCCGTGAGCGTGAGCTTGCCGCCGGTGGCGCTGGCAACGCGCTGGGCGATCATTTGCAGGGTGGTTTCGCGGCCCAGATACCAGAGCGTGCCGCCGACGATGACGCCGGTGGCAACGAGGCCGATCGCGACGCGGCGCGGCCAGCGGCGTGGCTGGGTTGTCTGGGCTTGATCAGGCGTCGGCGCCTGGTTGTTTTCAGGTGTATCCATCAGAACGTGAATCCGAGTGAGAAGTGCAGGCGCGCCTTGCGCACCGCGTGGCCGTAGGCCAGGTCGACATTGATCGGACCGACCGGGCTGCGCCAGCGCGCGCCCACGCCATAGCCCGACTTGGGATTGAGGTCGCCGAACTTGTCGGCGGCATTGCCGACGTCATAGAACACGGCCACGCCCCAGGGCGGCTTGAACCAGTACTGGTATTCGGCGCTGGCGGTGGCCAGGTAGCGCCCGCCCACGGTGGCGCCGTTTTCCTGCACGCCCAGCTCCTGATAGCCGTAGCCGCGCACCGACTGGTCGCCGCCGGCGCGGAACAGGAAGGTGCTCGGCACGCCGAGCTTCTCTTTCGAGGCCACGGCGCCGGTTTCGCCGCGCAGGATCAGCGTGCCGGCCGGGCCCAGCGGCTTGTAGTAGATGCCGCGCAGGTACATGCGCAGGAATTTTTCGTCCGTCAGGATCGGCAACACGGCGCCGCCGAGCTGCGCATTGACCACATAGCCGTTGGTCGGCAGGATCAGGCTGTCGAGCTTGCGCTTCGTGATGCTGTAGGTCAGCGGCAGGCTTTTGGTGCGGGTGGGTTCGAGGCCCTCGACTTCGCGTTCTTCGGTCAGCGCTTCGAGCGTCACGCTTTGCTCCAGCAGCGGCGAGCCCCAGGCGCGGCGCGCGGCGACGCTGGCCAGCGTGGTCAGTTCGCCGCGCAGGTCTTCGCGTTCGACACCGGCGCTGATGCTGTCGTTGTAACCCTTGGCCGTGGTTGGCCAGAACAGTTCGCCCTTGGCGGTCTGGCGTTTCTGTTCGTAGATCAGGTCAGTCTTCAAGCGCTTGCCGAACACGTTCAGGTCGTCGTAGCTCAGCTGCGCGCGGCCGCCCGTGTCGGTCGAAAAGCCCACGCCGGCCTCGACGTTCTTCTGCTTGTTCTCGGTAACGTTGACGATCACCGGCAGCGTGGTCGGGCCGGTCGCCGGCTCGGGCGTGGCCGGGTTGGCGTCGCTGTCGGCGTCTTCCTTGATGTCGGCGATTTCGGCATTCAGCACGGCGCGCATGTCGGCGCTCACTTCGACGCTCGCGAAGTAGCCGGTGTCCTGCACGCGCGATTGCAGCGCCTGCAGCGCAGCTTCGCTGTACTGGTCGCCCGGATTGATCTTGTTGAGGTTGGTGATGACTTCGGCCGGGTAGCGCTTCAGGCCACGGATGCGCAGATTCCCGAAGCGCATCTCGGGGCCTGAATCGATCACCACGCGCAGCAGCGCGCGGCGCGAATCCGGATCGACGGTTGCACTGGTTTCGACCAGGCGAGCGCGCGGGAAGCGGCTTTGTGCAATGTCGCGCACGAGGCCTTTCTTGGCGCCTTCCCAGTCGGATTGGCGGAACTGGCTACCCACCGGCAGCGTCCAGCGGTTGCGCAGGGCGCCGGCGTCGAACGGGGCGCCGCCTTCTTCAAAGGCGGCGAAGCCCTGCAGCACCAGGTCGACGTCGCCGACCAGCACCGGCTGGCCCGGATCGACGATCACGCGCGCGACCGGACGTGCACCGCTGGTATCCAGGCCAACCGAGACTTTCGGTGAGTAGTAGCCTTCGGTGGCGATCAGGCTGGTGGCTTGCGCCGGCGCTTCCTTGACCAGGCGCTGCAACTGGTCGATGTCGACGCGCGAATTGCCGCGCCAGCGCATCAGGTCGAGGTTCTCTTCAAGCAGCGTCTCGAGCGCACGCGGCGCGTCGATGCGCACCGTGTAATCGACGCCCGTCGTACTTTGCGCATAGACAGTGGTGGCAAACACGAATGCGCCGACACCCAGCAGGGAGCGTTGCAACAGCGGAGGAAGTGTGCGCTGGCGGGGACCCTTGCGCAGGTGGGGATTCGATCGTGACAACGTGACGCTCCATTGGGTGACTCGTTCGCATCTTAACTGATTGGCAAAGTCGATGGCGGACGTGAAATGTTGCGCGCGCGCGTCTGGACAAGAATGGCTTTATCGGCCACAGCGCCTGCGATCTGTGCCAGAATTGACGGTTGACCCCTGCCTTTTTACCTTCTTTTACCATCATGACCATCCTCTCTACCGATACCGCGCTCGTCCTGTTCAGTGGCGGCCAAGACTCCACCACTTGCCTGGCCTGGGCATTGCAGCGCTATGCGCGGGTCGAGACGATCGGCTTCGATTATGGCCAGCGCCATGCGATCGAGCTGGCCGTGCGCCCCGGCGTGCTGGCCAAGCTGCGCGCGCTCAATCCTGATTGGGACACGCGCCTGGGCGAGGATCACATGATCGACCTGTCCCTGATCGCCAAAATTTCCGACACCGCACTGACCAGTAATGTCGCGATCGAGATGCAGGAAAACGGCTTGCCGAATACGTTCGTGCCGGGCCGCAACCTGATGTTCATGACGGTGGCGGCCACGGTGGCGTACCGGCGCGGACTGAACGTGCTGGTGGGTGGGATGTGCGAGACGGATTTCTCGGGCTACCCCGATTGCCGCGACGACACGATGAAGGCGCTGCAGGTGGCGCTCAACCTCGGCATGGCCACCAGACTCAAGGTCGAGACGCCGCTGATGTGGATCGACAAGGCCCAGACCTGGGAACTGGCAGAGCAAGAGGGTGGCGCAGCGCTGGTCGATCTGATCCGCTTCGATACGCACACCTGCTACCTGGGTGAGCGGGGCGAGGCGCATGCCTGGGGCCACGGTTGTGGCACGTGTCCGGCATGCGCCCTGCGTGCGCGGGGTTACGCGCAGTACGTGGCGCGCTAGGCTGTTACACCGCCGCGGCTTTGTCCAGCGTGACCGGGCGCGGCCGGCGCATGGCATACCACACGAGCGCCACGACAAGTACCAACGGCAACAGCAGCGGCGACATCGCCAGCGCCAGCACGAGGGCGCCGATCGCCAGCGAGCCGATCAGGATCACGCCGACCCCGGCAAACACCACCGCCAGTACCGCCACCGTGATCACCGAGATGAACACGGCCAGCAGCATGCCGCCACCCGTGAACAGCGTGGCCAGCAGGAAGCCCAGCGGGCCGTCGATCTGGTCGCCATCGAGATTGACCGTCATGTCGCCGTTCCAGTCGAACAGATTCCACAGCATGGCGGCAAACAGGAACAGGATGACGTAGGGGGCGTATTTTTTCATGGCAGTCCTCGCGAATGGTTGGGTTGAGCTGTTTGGTCTTGCATGCTCGAACTGTAGGCGCGGCGCACGCGTGCAGCCAGCCGCGTGCGACAGGCTGCATGTTTAACGGGATGAAATGTGTATGCGCCGGGTCGGGCAGAATCGCTGCCAATTCCGTCCTTGTAATCACGGCAGCGTTTCCTATACTGACAGCCTGCTCTGTTTCAGGGGGACCCCATGTACGCTGTGCCCAACGCCTTCCACGACCTGGCCCGCGCGTCCGGTGGACCGAAGGATCCGCCCTCGGCGCCACCGGCCATTCCGCCCATCATCATCACGCCGTTCAACCGCCATACGCCCGCGCCCAACGGCGATCCGCGCCCGATCCCCGTCGGTCCGCCGATCGTGCCGCCACCCGGTCCGTCGTGGCGCTGTCCCCGCATCGTCGACGATTGTCCGGCTTAGTTACCGACTATTTCAGCCAATCGTCGGCAGCAGCGTCGTGCGGCCTTTTTCATGGGGCCGGTTTCCTCTATGATCGTGGTTTTGGGCGCGCAAGCGCCGAGGACACCGACCCATGAACGACCAGATGCTGGACCCCGACAGCGACGACGGCAGCGAGGACACCGGCCCCGTGCAGCAACCCCGGCTGTGGCAGGGCAATGGCTGGACCGCGCGCGTGATCAAGAACGACGATGATGAAGGCTGGGCCGTGGCAATGTACAAGGATGGCGAGCCCGAACCGGCGCTGGTCGGTCCCTGGACCATGGGCCGCGACAAGAAGAACCCGAAGCCGCTCGATACCAATGCCTTCAACACGCTGATCAAGACAGCGTCCGAAGTCATTCGCCGCCACGAGCAGCACATGCACGCGATCCTGCACAAGAACCTGTACATCTTCACCGAGCAGGGTGAACTGAAGGTCACGCTCGATATCGTCCCGGACGACGACGACCCGTACGCGATGCTGGCCGCCACTGACGAGATGGGCGAGCAGGTGGCGCGCGTGCGCGTGGCGCCCACCTTCAAGCTCACGCCGAGCTCGGCGCAGGCCTGGGTCGAGAACGACTTCCGCGCACCACGCTAAAAAGCCACAGCCGGGCGCGGCAGGCTGCTGCGTCCGGCCCCAAGCTGCTACTATTTCCCCTGCGCATCTTTGGATGCATTCTGCGAACACACGGGGGAAGCATGGAACGTCTTGACCGGCTGGAAGCGGTGCAGTCGATGTTGCTCGATATCGGGCAACTGTCGACCAGCTGCAGCGACATCACCGCATTCATCCGGGCCGTGCACGGCGCGCTGGGCCGCATCATGTACGCGGCCAACTTCTATGTGGCGCTGGCCGACCATGAAGACGGCACCGTGCGCTTTCCCTATTTTGTCGACGAAGCCGACGGCGCGCGCGATCCGCTCGAGCGCATCCGGCTCGCCTCGCCCGACCAGTCGCCCACGGCCTGGGTACTGCTCAACCGCCAGAGGCTGGTGCTGACGGCGGCCGATTTCAACGAGCGCCACCGCAAGGCGGCCGGACGCTGGGGGAGCGGCAGCACGCCGGAGCACTTCGTCGCCTGTCCGCTGCTCGACCAGAACCACCAGGCGCTGGGCGCGATCGTCATCCAGAGCTACTCTGCCGAGCAGACCTATAGCGAAGAAGACATTGCGCTGTTCGGGCTGATCGCCAACCACGTTTCGAACGCGCTGCAGGGCCTGCAAAGCATGGACCGGCTGGAACGCGCGGTCTCGGCGCGCACGGCAGCGCTGGCGCACGAGGTGGCCGAGCGTCGCCGCGCCGAAAAGATCCAGCACGCGCTGTACGAGATCGCCGACCTGTCGGCGCAGGCGCTCGATACCGACCAGCTCAGCGCCAGCCTGCACCGCATCATCGGCGAGCTGATGGTGGCCGACAACTTCCTGATCGGCCTGTACCACCAGCGCACGCAAGAGATCAGCATCCCGTACTTCGTCGACCAGAAAGACAGCGCGCCACCGCTGCTGCGCTTCCCGTTCGGCAAGGCGATGTGTTCGCACATCCTGTCGACCAAGCAGGCGCAGCTGCACGACGTGGCCAGCTTCAGGGCGCTCGTTGACGCGGGTACCGTGGCCGAGCCAATGGGCAGCACCGAGATTGCCAGCTGGATGGGCGCGCCGATGCTGGTCAACGACCAGCCGTACGGCGTGATCGTGGTGCAAAGCTACGACCCGGCGATCGTCTACAGCAAGGCCGACCTGGATCTGCTGGCATTCATGGCCAGCCATGTGGCCGTGGCGATTGCACGGATGCAGGCCGACCGCAGGATCCGCAAGACCAAGGAAGCCCTCGAGCAGCAGAACGCGGCGCTGAACGACGCGCTGCACGCGCTGCAGGAGGCGCAGTCCGAACTGGTGCGGCAGGAAAAACTTGCCTCGCTCGGCCGCCTGGTGGCCGGCGTGGCGCACGAAATCAACACGCCGCTGGGCATTTGCGTGACGGCCACGAGCCACCTGGTGCAGGAACTGAAACTCACGCGCGAAGAACTGGCGGCGGGCGAGATGACGGCAGAGAGCCTGGAGAGCTTCTTCGACATCGTCGACCAGTCGCTGCGCATCATGACCACCAACACCCAGCGTGCCGCGAACCTGGTGCGCAGCTTCAAGCAGGTGGCGGTGGACCAGTCGTCGGACGATATCCGCAGCTTCAACCTGGGCGCGTACCTGAACGAGGTGCTCCTGTCGCTGCACCCGAAACTCAAGGGCCGCCCGGTGAAGGTCGCGGTCGATTGCCCGCCCGACCTGATGCTCGACAGCTTCCCGGGCGCCGTGTCGCAGATCCTCACCAATATGGTCATGAATTCGCTGGTGCACGGCTTCGAGCACGAGCAGGCCGGTAATATCACGCTGCGCGCCGCGCTGGGCAGCGATGGCTGGGTGGTGATGGAGTACGCCGACGATGGGGCAGGGATGGATCCCGCCACGCTCGACAAATTGTTCGATCCGTTCTTTACCACGCGGCGCGGCACCGGCGGCAGCGGCCTGGGTGCGCACATCCTGTACAACCTGGTGACCGGCGCGCTGGGCGGGACGGTGCGGGCCACGAGCGCGCCGGGGCAGGGGCTGACGTACCACCTGCGTTTCCCCCGTTCGCAGCGCAAGGAAAAACTGGCGGCCTAGTGCCACGATCGAGCGGGCACGTGCGTCGCCGTACAGATAGCTTGCTGCAGGTTCTTTACCCTTGGCTCCCCATTTGGAGAGTCCATGAACGAAAACAAGCAAGACGCGCCACGCCAGGGCTCGCAAAAAGTCATCTATGCGGCAATTGCCGCCAACCTGGGCATCGCGGTGGCCAAATTCATCGTCGCCGGCATCACCGGCAGTGCGGCGATGGTGGCCGAGGGCATCCACTCGGCCGTCGACACCGGCAATGAATTCCTGTTGCTGCTGGGCGAACGCCGCAGCGCCCGCGCACCCGACCGCAAGCATCCGTTCGGTTACGGCAAGTCGCTGTATTTCTGGGCGCTGATCGTTGCGCTGTCGGTGTTTTCGCTGGGCGGTGGCTTATCGATCTACCATGGCGTCGATGCGCTGCAGAACCCGCCGCCACTGGAAGACCCGATGTGGAGCTACGTCGTGCTTGGTGTGGCTGCCCTGTTCGAAGGGTATAGCTGGAACGTGTCGCGCAAGGAACTCAACACGGCGCGCAAACCCGGTGCGACGCTGTGGCAAGCCGTCCGTGCAAGCAAGGATGCATCGGTCTTCACGATCTTCATCGAGGATTCCGCCGCGTTGCTGGGCCTTGGGATTGCCGCCGCCGGTATCGCGCTGGGCCACTATTTCAATAATCCGTACATCGATCCGGCTGCTTCGATCGTGATCGGCCTGCTGCTGATCGGCGCTGCCTTCATGCTGGCGCGCGAGACCGGCGGCCTGCTCGTGGGCGAAGCGATCGACCACGACGAGCTCGCCGCATTGAAAGCGCTGTTCCTGCGCGAGCCGGCGCTCGACAGCGTGGCCAGCCTGCGCACGATGCAGCTGGGGCCGGAAGAAGTGCTGCTGGCCGCCTCGGTCCAGTTTCGCCGGGGGCTGTCGATCGACAAGGTGGAGGCGGCGATCGGCCGCATCGAAACTGCAGTGGCCGCCGAGCATCCGGTGATCCGTCAAATCTATTTCGATGCGTCGGCGCTGCGCGCTGCGTTCAAGTAAGCAGCAGGCGATCCGGAATACCGCTCAGTCAGGCCACTGCGCGTTGATCGCCAGCGCCTTGTCCATATTCCGGATCAACAGGTCGACATAGGTCGGGTCGAGGTGGTGCCCTGCCACCTCGCGCAGGTGTTCGGTAACTTTCGCGGCGGGCCACGCTTCCTTGTAGCAGCGCGCGTGGCTCAGCGCGTCGAACACGTCGGCCACCGCCACGATGCGCGCGTACGGGTGAATGTCCTGCCCGCGCAGCCCCTGCGGGTAGCCGGTGCCATCGAATTTCTCGTGGTGCTGGTGTGCGATCACCGCCGCCGCCTTTAAAATCGGGCGCTGCGAACCGTCCAGGATCTGCAGCCCCACGGTCGGGTGCTGCTTCATGATGGTCCACTCGGCATCGGTCAGCTTGCCGGGCTTGAGCAGCACCGCATCGGGCGTGGCGATCTTGCCGATGTCGTGCATGGGCGCGGCGTGCATCAGCACCGCCGTCTCGTCTTCGGGCATGCCCGACGCTTGAGCCAGCATGTAGCAGACCTGGGACATGCGGCGCACATGGTTGCCTGCCTCGTGCGAGCGCGATTCGACGACGTCGCCCAGGCGCAGGATCAGCTCGGCCTGCGTATCGGTGATTTCCTGGTTTAGCAAAATATTGTCGAACGCGATGGCCACGCCCGAGCAGAACACCTCCAGCATTTGCGCATCGATGTCCGAAATCTCATCCACGCCCTTGAGCACCAGGAGCGACGCCTTGCCGCTGTTGTTCGGGAAGTAGCCGACATACGTGTCGCCGTGCAGGCGCGAAATGCGGTTGTGGCGCGCGTCGTCCAGCTGGGCCACCAGTTCCGGGCCGATCTCGTCGCCTTCCATGTCGCCGATCTGGGCCAGCACTTCGTACTGGCTCTGGCCGGTGATCACGCTGGCCGCTTTCAGGCGCAGCAGCATGCTCTGCTCCAGGCGCAGCAGCGCCACGACCTGCAGCAAGAGGCCGTTGGCGAAGTCCTTCAAGTTGCGTTGCTGGAAAATGTGCGCAGACGCGGCGATCACGCGTTCCAGGCCTTCGCGGTAGGTTTGCTGGACGCGGCGCGATTCCTCCACCTTCATGATGTCGCGGTAGGCGCGCAGCGCGGCGAACGTCGTCGTAAACAGCTTGGTGCGATCGAGCTCGGTCTTTTCCTTGTAGTCGTTGATGTCGTAGTCGACGATCACGCGCTCTTCCGGCGCCTGGCCCGGCTGGCCGGTGCGCAGCACGATGCGGGTGAACTGGTTGTCCAGGTCCTGGCGCATCCAGCGCGCCACTTCCAGACCGCTGTCTTCGCGCTCCATCACCACGTCGAGGAACACCAGTGCGATGTCCTTTTCACGCGCCAGGATTTCCTTGGCCTCGGCGCCGCTGTAGGCGTGCACGAACGACAGTGCGCGCCCATCGAGGCGAAAGCGCGTCAGCGTCAGCTTCGTGATGTCGTGGATATCGGGTTCGTCGTCTACCAGCAATACTTTCCAGGGTGCGAGTTTGGGCGCAGCGGACGACAAGAAGGACATGGACGATTCCGGTTGTGGGGGAGGCCAGGGTTAAGCGAGCAGACTATTTTTTTCACAACAAAAGTAGCCCAGAGTCAAGTCGATTGTAGTACGGCGCATGATCATTAACAAGAAGCAATAATAAAATGGTGACCGACTGATGTACCACCTGCCTTGCTGCGTCGGAAATGCTGTTGCAGCGACGTGACAGGACGCGTCAGGTATAGCGTTTTTGGCAACGCTCGCAGTAGAAGCTGCGCCGGTCCGAGGTGCCGAGCTTGGCTTTTGAGTAGGGGATGTCGCAGCGCGGGCAGATCTTCTTGGCATGGGCCAGCCAGTGCTCCTTGAGCGTGAAGGCTTTTTTCCAGCCCAGGAAGTCGAAGCTGTACTGCCGCGCTTCGTCCACCAGTGCGCGCAGCTTGGGTGCGGGCAGCGCGCCCACCGTCGAGAGGGGATGGACCCGAATCCGGAACAACACCTCGTTCTTGATGATATTGCCCACGCCCGAGAAGATGTCCTGATCGAGCAGGGCATCGCAGGCCAGCATGTCCGGTGCGGCGCGCAGCTTCTTGCGCGCCTTGACCGGATCCCAGGCAGCGCCCATCACGTCGGCGCTGAAGTCGTAGGCGTCGAAGGTGGCGCGGTCGATCTCGCGGATTGCGCAGGCATAGAAATTCATGGCGCCGCCGTCTTCCACGCCGATGGACAGGCGCGGCAGCTTGTCGCGGTCCTCGTCGATGCGGTAGGTGCCAAACAGCAGAAAATGGACGCGCAGGATGACGTCGGGCGTCTCGATCAGGAAGTGCTTGCCCCAGGTGTGCAGTCCGGTGATGCGCTGGCCCACCAGGCGCGCCGGATCGAGCGTCTTCAGGTTGCCGCTGGCGCGCACGATGGTTTGTCCCACGAAGCGCGTGGTCTGTTCCTTCAACATGTAGAGCGTTGGACCTTCTGGCATGGAGACCTCCTTGCAGCATTCTCCGGTGGCACCATCTTTTGGTCATGTTCGCGGCCTAACATTTGGATACAAGTTCCAACGTTTCGAGATGAGCAGAACAGTACGAAGCGGCGTATATTGGTCAGTGAATACTGCGTACATCACGCATCGAGAAGGAGCTCAAGCAATGACATCGACACTGATAAAAACCGCCCTGGCAGGCCTCTTTGCGCTGGCCGCCGGCGTCGCCTCGGCAGGCGTGACCGTCAATTACATCGAGTCCGACAAATTTGTCGACCTGCCATTTGCCCCATGGGAGCGCAAGCAGGTGCTGGAAGAACTGAGCACCTATTTCACCAAGCTTGGCGAGAAACTGCCCGCAGGCCAGGACCTGGCGATCGAGGTCACGGACATCGACCTGGCCGGACGCGAATATCCCAATGTCAGCAACGGGCGCGATCTGCGCATCCTGAAAGGCATGGCCGACTGGCCAATCATCAATCTGCGCTATTCGCTGACGCAAAACGGCCAGGTGCTCAAGGGCGGCGATGCACGCCTGGCCGACATGAACTACATGCAGCGCATCGGGCGCTTCAGCGACAGCGACAGCCTGCGCGCCGAAAAGCGCATGATCGATGAATGGTTTGATGAAACAATCATCGGCAAGAAACGCGGCGGTTGAGGATTTGCTGCCTGCAAAGAACTACGGCGCCCCTTGGGGCGCCGTTTTGTTGTGGGCTAGTCGACGTGGTTGACACGCCCGAACCTGGCGCGAAAGTCGTCAGGCATCGGGCATACCCGGCCCGCCTTGTAGTCGTAGAACACAAAGCCGGTCTTGGCCATGGCGATCAGCCTTTCGTCGCGCGGCCGCGTGATCCGGTAGATCAGGTCGCCGCCATACTTGTTGAAGTCCATGACGCCCACGTCGAACAGCAGCTCATCGCGGCGATACGCCTCGGCGCGGTAGATGGTGGCCAGGTCGGTGACGATGATGCCAGGGCCATCGAGGCTGGTTTCCGGCACGCCGAATTCGAACAGAAAGCGCGACCTGGCCTCGGACACCATCGCGATCATCGATTCGTTACCCACGTGGTTGGCCGCATTGATGTCGGTGGCGCGCACCGTGAGCACGGTCGAAAAGTAGAACTGGTCGTCGTGAAAGTCGAGTTGCAGACGTGGCATGTGCTGATCCTGGTTGGACTAACGGGCCGGAACAGGCGCGCGGATACGTGTTTTTGCAACAACCCCGGCCGGATCGATCAGCACGACGAATTCGGCAAACTGGCCGTTACCCGCCGGCGACTGGTAGACCCAGGTTTCGAAACCGCTGTCGAAGCGCACGTTTTTCGTCGGCCCGAACGCGGCCAGCAACTGCGCCCTGGTGGTCTGGCCGGCCACGACGGTCTGTTGCAGCCGCTCGGCGGGCACTTGCGCGCCGGGCGGCGCGGTATTCAGCGTGGCGCAACCCGCCAGCAGCGCAGTGCACAGGACTAGAAGCGCCCTCATGGCGTCACCCCGGCTGGTGGGTCGACCATGTAGGTGAATTCAACGAGGGTGTCGTCCGGCCAGCTGGCATCCCACAGCGGCACGTAATAGGTGCGGTCGAGCAGCACCTGGCAATCGCAGAACGGCAGCATGTCGGGCGTCTGGTCGCCGCCCGCATACAGCATCGAAAACGGCAGCGTCTCGCTGCGTTCACCGGCGCGCAGCGTGACCGCGAAGATCGGGCGCTCGGCGAAGAACAGGTAATTGCCATCCGGGCTCGTGCAGACACCCTCGGGCGAGTCGAGCGCATCCGAGATCCAGCCGAACAGTGGCGAGCTGTTCGAGACGAGACCAGCTTCCTTGCCCACGCGGCATTCCAGGCGCAGGTCACCCAGGCGGCGCATGCCGGTCGGGACGCCTGGCGTTTCGATGCGTGCGCGCCAGGTCATGCTGGCCGTCTTGCGACTGGCGAGCACGGCAGCGTCTTCCTGCAAGGCTTGCGCGTTGCGCGGCAGGACAAAGAAATTGTGTTCGTCGACGGGGACGGGCACCGATACGCTATCGCCCGCCACGCGCAGCGTGATGCCGCGCATGTCGACGTTCGGCAGGCGCGGCAACAACTGGAAGCGCAGGGAGGCGTTGGGCGCAAAGGCGCGCTCGCGCTCGAAGCGCTCCATGCCGCGGATCATTTTGCGGTACGACTTGTCGACCGGGTCGCGGGTGGACTTGACGGTGACGGTGCTCTGGCCTGCGGCCTGCACAGGCAGCCATGCGGCCGCAGCCATGAGCAGGCCGCTCATGGCCAGTCCGGCAACGACACGGACGATGGACGGCCGCATCGATGGCCTTACCAATACCGCACGCGGCCGGTATCCATGTGGACGAACTGCGAGCTGTCGTAATACCCGACGCCGCCGCCCTGGAGCGACATGGCCGCCTTTTGCAGATTGCGCAGGTCGGTGCCCGGCAGGCGGATATCGATGGCCTTGCCCTCCATGTGCAGGCTGCGCTTGGCGACGCCGCCGCTGCCATGGCCACGCAGGAACGCGTTCGATTCCGGTGCGCGGTAGCCCGAGATGATGTGCAATTCCTTGCTGTTGCCAAGCTTGCCATTGAGCTGGCCGAGCAGCAGCAGCAGTTCGGGATCGATGTCCGCAATCTTGTTGGTGCGGTGGTCGCGCAGCACCTTGTTGATGTCGCCCAGCGCATCGGGGATGAACTCACCCTGCGCCCAGAACGTGCTCGTCAGCTTTTCACCCGTGTGCGTATTGTAGAAACGCAGACAGCAATCGCCGGTGGCAATCGATGAATTTTTGGCAAGGGTAGGAAGGCTGAGGGAGGATGCTGCGAGGAGGAGACCGCTTTTGAGGATGGTACGTCGTTGAATCATTGAAGGGAGTCCTTGCGCTGGTTCAGTGAGCAATCGATGATACGCGATTCGCCGCAATCGTGCAGACAATGTGCAGAAAATCGCGACATTTCAGCTACGATGTCAAGTATTTAACTGTTTTTGAGAGATTTGCTTATGCCGAGTACGGACGCAAAATTCATGCGCAAAAACCGGGTTTTGCACGCCACGCTCGTATTCGTACTGGTCCAGTCGGCGAGCGCTGCGCAGGCCCAGGAAGTCACGCCGGTCGACAAGCCGCCACTCGCCAAAGGCTGGCAACTGGAAACCGTCGCCACCGGCGTGCCACAGGGCTGGGGCATGGCCTGGCTGCCCGATGGCCGCATGCTCGTCACGGGCAAGGGCGGCACGCTGCATATGCTCAATGGCAAGACGTTCCAGCAGGTGAAGATGGACCCGCTGCCGAACCTGTTCGTGGGCGGGCAGGGCGGCCTGCTCGACATCGCGGTCCACCCCGGTGACAAGACCAATCCCCGCATCTACATGACGATGGCCAGCGGCACCGATGCCAGGAACCGCACGGCGCTGGTGATGGGCACGTTCGATGGCAAGCGCGTCACCGGCATCAGGAAGGTGTTCTCCGTCAGGCAAGCCAAGAACGGCGGCGAGCACTTCGGCTCGCGCATCCTGTTCCTGCCCGATACCACGCTGCTGATGAGCATTGGCGATGGCGGCAACACGCCCCAGCGCGTGGGCAAGATGCTTGCGCGCGACCAGGCCCAGAACCTGGCCACGCACCAGGGCAAGATCCTGCACCTGACCGACGCCGGCAAGCCGGTCGGCACCGGCGCGGCCGAAGCGCAGCCGAACCGCCTGGCTGAAATCCACAGCCACGGCCACCGCAACGTGCAGGGCCTGGCGCTCGACCCGAAAACCGGCCGCGTCTGGGCCAGCGAGCACGGTTCGCGCGGCGGCGACGAGATCAACCTGATCGAAGCGGGCAACAACTACGGCTGGCCGCTGCAGAGCTACACGCTTGATTACACGACGCGCGAGCCGATCGGCAAGAAGGTCGTGCCGGGCACGGTGCAGCCGATCGTCGTCTGGACCCCTTCACCGGCGCCGTCGGGTCTGGCGTTTTACACCGGCAAGGCGTTCCCGCAGTGGCAGGGCAGCCTGTTCAGCGGCAGCCTGGCAGGCAAGGACGTGCGCCGCGTGCAACTTGACGCCGCCGGGGAAGTCACGGCGCAAGAGCTGATTCCGGTTGGCCAGCGCGTGCGCGATGTGCGCCAGGGGCCGGATGGCCAGTTGTATGTGCTGACCGATGAAGCCAAGGGCACGCTGCTGCGTATCGTGCCGAAGTAATTCAGCAGCGCATGCGCCACGCATGGTTTGGCGCTCCGCGAGACATGCATACGCTGTTTTGTTTGTTGACCAACTAAAACGTGCCTAGAATGGTTCTTTCCCGGCCCATTCAGGAGGCGCAGCATGGCAACTCCCGTTCGTCGCATCACCCATCTCGCGGCAGCGTTTGCGCTGATGTTCGGCGCATCCACATTACAGGCTGCACCGCACGCCGCGCCCGTCGCCCTTGTCAGCACGCCCGACATCCCGATCCCGGACATCAAGTACACCAAATTCACGCTCAAGAACGGCTTGACCGTGCTGGTGCACGAAGACCGCAAGACGCCGGTGGTGGCCGTGAATACCTGGTACCACGTCGGCTCGAAGAACGAGCAGCGGGGCAAGACCGGCTTTGCCCACCTGTTCGAACACCTGATGTTCAGCGGCAGCGACAACTTCAAGAAGACCTACCTGAATGCGATGGAGCAGGTTGGCGCGACTGACCTGAACGGCACCACCAGCCAGGACCGCACGAATTACTTCCAGAACGTGCCGACCTCGATGCTCGACTATGCGCTGTTCGCCGAGAGCGACCGCATGGGTTATTTGCTGGGCACGGTCGACAAGACGAAACTCGACATCCAGCGCGGCGTCGTGCAGAACGAAAAGCGCCAGGGCGAGAACCAGCCCTACGGCATCGCCTACGAACTCCTGGTGGAAAACACCTATCCGGTCGGCCACCCGTATTCCTGGACCGTGATCGGCAAGATGGCCGACCTCGACGCGGCCTCGATGACCGACGTGCAGGACTGGTTCAAGCAGAACTATGGCCCGAACAACACGGTGCTGGTGCTGTCGGGTGATATTTCGCCGGAAGAAGCGCGCAAGAAGGTCGAGCAATACTACGGCGCGATTCCGCCAGGCCCGCCGCTTGCCAAGCACGATGCCTGGATCGCCAAGCGCACCGGCACGCACCGCACGCTGGCGCAGGACCGCGTGCCGCAAACGCGCATCTATCGCACCTGGAACGTACCGGGCGCGAACACGCCCGAAGAAGCACTGCTCGACCTGGGCGCGCGCGTGCTGGGTGGCGGCAAGACGTCGCGCCTGTACAAGCGCCTGGTCTACAAGGATCAGCTGGCCACCAGCGCCACGGCAAGCGACGATGCGTCGGAAATCGGCGGCCAGTTCGACCTGACGCTGACGGCCCGACCCGGCGCCGACGTGAAAAAGATGGAGCAGGCCGCCGACGAGGAATTGCGCGCGCTGATGAAAAGCGGCCCGACGGACGCCGAGCTGCGCCTGGCCAAGACCACGATCCTGGCGCAGTACACGCGCATGATCGAGCGCGTCGGCGGCTTCGGCGGCAAGAGCGACCTCCTGGCCTCGTGCCAGACCTTCACCGGTAACCCGGACTGCTACAAGGTCTATCTGCAGCGCATCAAGGACGCCACGCCGGCCACGGTAAAAAAGGCGATGAACGACTGGCTCAGCGACGGCGACTACGTGCTGCAGATCGATCCGTTCCCGACCGGCCTGGCCGCCACCGACACGGGGCTCGATCGCAGCAAGGAACCGGTCGCCGGCAAGGCGATGTCCCTCAAATTGCCGCCGATGCAGCGCATCACGCTGTCCAACGGCCTGAAGGTGGTACTGGCCGAGCGCCATGAGGCGCCGGTCGTCAACCTGCAGATGATGGTCGACAGCGGCTACGCCGCCGACAGCACCGCTTTGCCGGGCGTGGCCAGCCTCACGCTGCGCATGCTCGAAGAAGGCACGGCCACGCGCAAGTCGCTCGAGATCGGTGAGGAACTCGAACGCCTGGGCGCGACCTTTGGCGCCAGCATCAATCTCGATGGCGCCTTTGTCGGCATGAATGCGCTCAAGGCCACGCTGCCGCAGGCGCTCGGCCTGTACGCGGACCTGGTGCGCAATCCGGCGTTCCCGCAAAACGAATTCGCGCGCCTGCAGAAAGACCGCCTGGCCGCGATCGCGCGCGAGAAGGTCGATCCGCAGGGTATCGCGCTGCGCGTCGTGCCGGCGCTGATGTATGGCGAAGGCCACGTGTATGCGCGCACCGCCAACGGCACCGAGGACGCCGTGGGCCGCATGACTCGCACCGACCTGGCCAATTACCACGCAACGTGGTTCAAGCCGAACAACGCGACACTGCTGGTCGTGGGGGACACGACGCTGGCCGAGATCACGCCGCTGCTCGAGAAAACGTTCGGCGGCTGGAAGGGTGGCGAGGTGCCGAAGAAAGTGATCGCCACCGTGCCCGCGCCAGGAAAGCCGCTCGTGTACCTGATCGACCGGCCGGGCGCGCTGCAAAGCGTGATCGTCGGCGCGCAACTGGCGCCACCGCGCAACAGCCCCGAATCGCTGCCGCTGGAAATCGTCAACGACGTGTTCGGCGGCACCTTCAGCTCGCGCATCAACATGAACCTGCGTGAAGACAAGCACTGGTCGTATGGCGTACGCAGCCTGGTGCAGCCGGCCGTCGGCCAGCGCACGTTCATGAGCATCTCGCCGGTGCAGACCGACAAGACCGGCGACGCGCTCAAGGAGTTGGTGCGTGAATACAAGGGCGTGGCGGGTGAGCGCCAGATCACCGGCGCCGAGCTGAAGTTCGCGCAGGACAACCGCACGCTGCGCCTGCCGGGCAGCTTCGAGACGGCCGGCCAGCTGGGCGGCGCCTACACGACCATCGTGCAATACGGCCTGCCGGACGACTACTACAACACCTACACCGAGAAGGCGCTGGCGCTCACGCCCGAGCAGGCCAATACCCTGGCTGCGCGCAGCTTCCTGACCGATCGCCTGGTGTGGGTCGTGGTGGGGGACATGAGCAAGGTCGAGAAGGACGTGCGCGCGCTGAACCTGGGCGAGGTGCGCCGCATTGATGCGGATGGCAAGCGGTTGTAATCACGTGGTACGAACGTAAAAAAGCCCACCCGGCAAGCGCCGGGTGGGCTTTTTTATCGTTGAAACATCAGTGCTGGGGTCAGCTGTTGCGCCGGATGTCAGCCGTGATTTCGTACGCGTGCAGGCGTGCTGCGTGGTCGTAGATCTGCGACGTGATCATCATCTCGTCCGGCTTGGCCTTGTCGATGAATGCGTGCAGTTGAGCCGCTACGGTGTCGCGCGAGCCGATTGCCGAGCAGGCCAGCACGCTGTCGAGCATCATGCGCTCGGGCGTGTCCAGCGCTTCCAGGTAGCCGCTGACAGGCGGCTTGAGTTTGCCCGGATTGCCCGTGCGCAGCGCAACAAACGCCTGCTGCATCGACGTGGCCAGCAGATGCGCTTCTTCGTCGGTGTCAGCCGCGAACACGTTGAAACCGAGCATCACGTACGGCTCGGCCAGCTGCGCCGATGGACGGAAGTTGCTGCGGTACATGTCGATCGCCTGCATCATCATCTGCGGCGCGAAGTGCGACGCGAACGCATACGGCAGGCCGAGGTGCGCTGCCAGTTGCGCGCCGAACAGGCTCGAACCGAGAATCCACAGCGGCACGTCCAGACCTGCGCCCGGCACGGCCAGCACCTGCCGGCGGCTCGAGCCGGCAAAGTAATCCATCAGTTCCACAACGTCCTGCGGGAACTCGTCGGCGTCCGACGCCAGGTTGCGGCGCAGCGCGCGCGCCGTGGTATGGTCGGAGCCAGGCGCGCGGCCCAGGCCCAGATCGATCCGGCCCGGATGAAGCGACGCGAGCGTGCCGAATTGTTCGGCGATCACGAGCGGTGAGTGATTCGGCAGCATGATGCCGCCGGCGCCCACGCGGATCGTGGACGTGCCGGCCGCCACATGGGCGATCAGTACCGCCGTGGCGGCGCTCGCAATGCCCGGCATGCCGTGGTGTTCGGCGAGCCAGTAACGGTTGTAGCCCCAGCGTTCGCCATGCTGGGCGAGGTCGAGTGAGCTTTTGAAGGAAGTTGCCGCATCGCTGCCTTGAACGATCGGCGAGAGGTCGAGTATCGATAAAGGGATCATGGAACAATGATACGCCGATGCGAAAAAACGCGTGCAAGGGTGCCCAAAACTGCACCGGTCGCTTGTCAATACAGTCTGTCGTCATGAGCGTGCAACATGGCTTCAACGGGCATCATCTGGCGGCAATCGACGCTGCCATCGGCACTGCCATCGCGGCCCGCTCGCTGCCCGGCGCCGTGTATTGGCTCGAACGCGGCGCCACGCATGCCGAGCGCGCGTACGGGCGACTCGACTTCGGGCCGGCTGCAGCGCCCGTCACTGTGGGCACTGTGTTCGACGTCGCCTCGTTGACGAAAGTGCTGGTCACGGCGCCGGCGATCCTGCTGCTGCACGAAGCCGGCCAGATCGACCTCGAAGCGCCGCTGCTGCGCTATCTTCCCGACTGTGCGGGCGGCGGCAAGGACGCGATTACGGTGCGCCAGTTGCTGACGCATACGTCGGGCTTGCTGGCCGGGTTGCCTGCCAGTCCGGCGTGGCAGGGCAGGGAAGCGGCGTTGCTGCTGGCATCGCGCGAACGCGTGACGCATGTGCCGGGCAGTGTCTTTCGCTACTCCGACATCAATTACATCCTGCTTGGCCTGATCATCGAACGCGTGACCGGCATGCCGCTCGATGCGTTTGCCGGGCAGTGCATCTTTGCGCCACTGGGCATGCAGGACACCGGCTATCGGCCGCTGGCGCGCGGCGACGGGCGGCCGATAGCACCCACCCAGCGTGGTGCGGTGGATGCAAACGCCCCGCTGTCGAAAGCGCAGCGCGGCCTGGCATCCGGTGCCGTGCTGCAAGGCCACGTGCATGATCCGACCGTGCGCCGGATGGGCGGCGTGGCCGGCTCGGCTGGCGTGTTCTCGACCGCGCGGGATGTCGCGCGCTTTGCCCGCATGCTGCTCGCAGACGGCGAACTCGATGGCGTGCGCGTGCTGCATCCCGACAGCGTGCGCCTGCTGTGCACCGCACAGTCGCCACCGGGCATCACCGCGCTGCGCGGCATGGGGATGGACATCGATTCGCCGTTTGCCCGGCGGCCGCGCGGCCGGCATTACCGGCTCGGCAGCTACGGGCACACGGGCTTTACCGGCTGCATCCTGTGGATCGATCCGGTGTCCGACAGCTTCTATGTCTTCTTGTCCAACCGGGTGTATCCGGACGATCGCAACAGCATCCTGCCGCTCTACGCCGAGCTCGGCACGCTATCGGCGGAAGCCGTATTATCAGCTCAACAATAAATAAAAAAATGCGTGCAAATGGCTGCACATTGCATGATGTTGGGCGACGATTTAATATTTCCAAGCGGTATTGTGCGCGCCTATATCTGCGCTGCCCGTACACTCAATTCATGACTTGACGCAATGATGTGTCGGGCACGCGACAAAAAACATGTTGAGGAGAACACCATGAACAAGCTACTCAAAGGAATGATCGGCGCATCGCTGACGGTTGCCATGCTGGGCGCGACTGCGGTCCACGCACAAACGGGCACCACGACAGGCGCCACGGGCCGTACCGGTACCGCGACGGGCACTGGCATGGCAGGCGCGTCGGGCCAGGTCGGTAGCCAGACCGGCAGCAGCATGCAGGATGCGACAGGCCGCTCGTCGATGAGCGCCACCGGCACCAGCACGATGAATCCGCAAACCGACCGTCGCAGCAGCACCACGCCAATGACCGGTACCACCGGCTCCGCAGGCGTTGTCGATAGCCGTGCAGGCACGGTCGGCGCTACGGGCCGTACCGGCACCACCGGCGTGACGGGCAGCGCCAGCAGCTCGATGGGTAATAGTGGCATGACCGGCGCGACCGGCAGTGCGACTGGTACCAGTGGCAGCACCGGCATGTCGGGCAGCACCAGCGGTGCCACCGGCACGACTGGTACGATGGGCAACGGTACGACCGGCAGCGCCAGCGGTGCAGCAGGCACCGGCACCACGGGTGCAACTGGCACCGCTACCGGCACCACCGGTACGGGTACCACCGGTACCACCGGCCGCGGTTATTGATAGCACCAGCAATGCGTCAGCAATAAGGGTGGCTTAGCCGCCACCAGCACAACACCGGCCTCGCGCCGGTGTTGTCGTTTTATCTGTGGTATCCGCGCCGCATCCGTGGTCAATATTACGGGCCTGGTGATTTTCCACGGAGGTTGTGGCGTACCATTCATAATTATTGCCATACGGAACTAATTATGATGCACCCCGACGCGCCGCACGAGATGCTGGCCCCCAGTGCCATGAAGCTCTCCGAGCTGATCGGCGCGCTGAGCTACGCGCTCGACATCACCGAAGGCCAGCCGGCTGGCCACTGCGTGCGCTGCTGCTGGATCGGAATGCATATCGGCCGCGTCGCTGGCCTGAACGAAGATCAGTTGTGGGAACTGTATTACACGCTGCTGCTCAAGGACCTTGGCTGCAGCAGCAACGCGGCTCGCATCTGCGAGTTGTACATGACGGACGACCTCGACTTCAAGCGCAGCTTCAAGACGGTGGGCGACAGCCTGCCGCAGGTGCTTGGTTTCGTGCTCAAGCACACTGGCCTGAAAGCCGGCCTGGCCGAGCGGTTCCGCAGCGTCATGACCATTCTGCGCGACGGGCCCGAGATCGCGCAGGGCCTGATCGCCACCCGCTGCCAGCGCGGCGCCGACATCGCGCGCCTGCTGCGCTTCCCCGAAGGCGTGGCCGAAGGTATCTATTCGCTTGATGAACATGTCAACGGCAAGGGCAAGCCGGCCCAGCTCGTGGGCGACGCGATCCCCGTGTATGCGCGCATCGCGCTGCTGGCGCAGGTGATCGACGTGTTCCACACCGATGGCGGGCGCGAGGCCGCGCTGCACGAAGCCACCGCGCGCGCCGGCAGCTGGTTCGATCCGCAGCTGGTCGCGGCGTTCGAGCAGGTCGCGCTGGAAGATGCCTTCTGGCGCAAGCTGGCCGCGCCCGACCTGGATCGCGCCGTATTCGCACTCGAGCCGGCCGGCCACGAAGTCGCGCTCGATGAAGACTACCTCGACGACATCGCCACCGCCTTCGGCCAGGTGGTCGACGCCAAGAGCCCGTACACGAGCGGCCACAGCGCACGCGTGGCGCTGTACACCGACATGATCGGCGAGGCGCTCGGGCTGTCGGCGCAGCGGCGCCGCTGGCTCAAGCGTGGCGCGCTGCTGCACGACGTCGGCAAGCTGGGCGTGAGCAACAGCGTGCTCGACAAGGCTGGCTCGCTCGACCGTGACGAATGGGCCGCCGTGCGCCAGCACGCCGAATACACCGAAACGATCCTGGGCCGCATCGCGGCGTTTGCCGAACTGGCGTCGATTGCCGGCGCCCACCACGAGCGGCTCGACGGCAACGGCTACCCGCGCGGCCTGCATGCCGACGACATCCGGCTCGAGACGCGCATCATCACCACCGCCGACATCTTCGACGCCATCACCGCCGAGCGCCCGTACCGCGGCGCGATCCCGATCCCGCAGGCGCTCGAGATGATGGAAAAGACCGTGGGCACCGCGCTCGACCCGGCCTGCTTCGATGCGCTCAAGCGCGGACTGGCGCTGGTGCCGTTCCCGGCGCCCTGAATCTGCTGCCACGTTCTGCCTGCCACAGTCACATGTCAGTGTGATGAATTCCTCTTCCGGATAGCAAGATTTGACAAACACGGCATCCCGGATGCCACCACAATGCGCTCACTGAGAGCCTGTCCGGATTGCTTGGGACTGGCTCCAATACCCGATGGCCAACCTGGTTTGGAGCGCACATGAATGAGTTGAAGGCACGGCAGTATCAGCGGACCGCGATCGCAGCGGCGGTGGCAATCCTGGCGGTGAGCGGGGCAGGCGCGCAGGAAGCGCCGGTGCTGGCGCCCCAGACCGTGGTGGTGACGGGCGTGCGCGCCGCGCTCGAACAGTCGCTGCGCCAGAAGCGCGACAGCGACGCCGTCGTCGAGGTGGTCACGGCCGAAGACATCGGCAAAATGCCCGATAAAAACGTGGCCGACGCCATCTCCCGCCTGCCCGGCGTGAACACGCAATCGTCCGCCGGCGGCGAAGGCGGCTTCGGCGAAAACGACCGCGTCAGCCTGCGCGGCACCAGCCCGAGCCTGCAGCAGACGCTGTTCAACGGCCACGCGATCAGCACCGGCGACTGGTTCGTGCTGAACCAGATCGGCGGCAATGTCGGCCGTTCGAGCAGCTTCTCGCTGCTGCCGTCCGAGCTGGTCGGCTCGATCGTGGTCCAGAAAAGCCCGACAGCCGACCTGGTCGAAGGCGGCGTTTCCGGCGCCATCAACGTGATCACGCGCCGCCCGCTCGACTTCCGCCAGCAGCTTACCGTCGAAGGCTCGGTTCAGGCCAACTACAACGATTTGTCTGGCGAGACCAAGCCGCATCTGTCAGGCCTCGTGAACTGGAAGAACGCCGCCAACACCGCCGGCATCCTGATCCAGGGCTTCTCCGAGAAATCATCCGTGCGGCGCGATGGCCAGGAAATTCTCGGCTACACCCCGATCAGCGCGACCAGCGCCGCGGCGCTCGCCAACCCGGCGCTGGCCGGCGTGGTCGTGCCGACCTTCATCGGCGCCGCGCTGTTCGAACAGGAGAAGAAGCGCGAAGGCGGCGCCTTCGACATCGAAGTGCGCCCGAACCGCGACCTGACGCTGGACGTCAACGGCTTTTATTCGAAACTCGAAGCGCCGCACCAGAACACCAACTGGCTGGCCGCGCCGGCCAACTCGATCAACAGCCTGAACCTGATTCCAATTAACCCGATCGTGCGCAACAACACGCTGGTGGGGGCCGGGTTCACGCGCAACGCCGGCGAGGTCGACAATATCTACCGTCCGGATGCAGGCGGCGAATCGTGGTACCTGGATTTCAACGGCAAGTGGCGCGTCAACGAGCGCTTCTCGCTGTCGGGCAAGCTCGGCAAGACGCACGGCGTGGGCTGGGACCGCGACGACGTCTACTACCAGAACAATGTCGACGGCGGCATGGTGTATGGCTTGAACGGTCTGTCGCCGGCGTCGGTCAGCTACCCCGGCGGCAACACGGTCTCGCCCGGCTCGACCGCCTGGGCGGGCGGCGGCGAATCGCAGTCGGTGGACAAGGAACAGTACGCGCAGCTCGACGGCGAACTGCGCCTGGACAATCCGACGTTCCAGGCCGTGCGCTTTGGCGCGCGCTGGACCGACCACCAGCGCAACGCCGAGCATCCGCTGGAAACCCGCCCGGGTCCGCTGGGCTTTACCAATCCGGGCCCGGCCTGGAATGGCCAACTGTACCCGAGCGACTTCGGCAATGACCTGGGCGGCAATGTCGCGTCGAACTACTTCAAGTACGACGGCGCGGCATTGGGCGCCTGGGGCGCAATCCCCGGCAACCGCCTGCTCGACTACGTGCTGCGTCATAACTGGATGAACGAATTCGAAGTGGCCGAGAAGACAGCGGCGCTGTACGGCATGGTCGACTTCGGCGGCGACGGCTGGAGCGGCAATGTCGGCCTGCGCGCCGTCGAGACGCGCCAGAACACGATCGTCAATCTGCCGGGCGGCCCGGCGCCGATCACCGGTTCGGCCTTCGGCGCCTACACGCCGACGACGTTCAAGCGTACCTACCGTGACTACCTGCCAAGCGCCAACCTGAAGTACAACGTGACGCCCGATCTGGTGCTGCGCACGGCGCTGGCCAAGACCATCGCGCGCCCCGACTACAGCGCGCTGGGCGGCTCGGTGTCGCTCAACGACGACGCGCTGAGCGGCAACGGCGGCAACGTCAATCTCGACCCGGTGCGCTCGACCAACTTCGACATCGGCGCCGAGTGGTATTACGCGCCAAAGGCGCTGCTGTCGGCGGGCCTGTTCTACATGGACCTGCGCTCGATCGTGGCGCAGGGCACGTCGACCGGCACCTATTACAACAACAAGCGCAGCACGCCCACCGAATACCAGATCACGTCGCCG
Source organism: Oxalobacteraceae sp. CFBP 13730 (assembly GCA_014841835.1). Lineage (GTDB taxonomy): Bacteria > Pseudomonadota > Gammaproteobacteria > Burkholderiales > Burkholderiaceae_D > Telluria. The sequence continues at coordinate 918,074 of JACYUQ010000004.1, forward strand.
TACAACACAAGCGGGCGCAATCGCGGGGTGGAGCTGAGCTGGCAGCAGCCGGTGGCGCGTGACTTCGGCTTCCTGGTCAACTACACGTTCGCCGATGGTGAACTCGACGATGGTGGTGAACTCATCAACTCGTCGCGCAACACCTACAACGTGACCGGTTACTTCGAGAATGAACGCTTCTCGGCGCGCCTGGCCTACAACTGGCGCTCGAAGTACAAGGCAGGCGTGGACCGTGGCGCGAGCCAGCACGTGGACGACATGCCGTCGCTGGCGGGCTCGATCAACGTCAAGCTGAGCGAACGCTTCACGCTCACGTTCGATGCGCTCAATCTCACCAACGAGACCATCAAGATGTACGCCGAAAACGAGGACCGGCCACGCGCCTTCTACTCTAACGGCCGTACCTTCTACCTCGGCCTGCGCGGCAAGCTGTAATCAGCCCAGGGGCGGCTTCGGCCGCCCCGCCTTCAACTGGACACCCATGACGGACCGATCCGATAGCGGCCCGGCGATCCACATCGCCTGGGAATGCCTGAGCAATTTCATCCGCGACGACGCGTTTGCTGCGCGCCTCGTGCTGCGCAACGATGGCGCCGCCCCCATCGCATCCGGCTGGACGCTGTGCTTCAACACCTGCCGCAAGATTCTGGCCGAGACGGTCAGCGCCGGCTACGCCATCGCGCACGTCAATGGCGATCTGTTCGCGCTGTCGATGCCGGGTGGTGGCGCCTGGCTGCCGGGGCAGACACACACGCTCGACTACGAGGCGCTGCACTGGGCGATCAGCATCACCGATGCGCCGCTGGGCTTTTATTTGCTGCCGGCGCAGGGCGGCGCGGCCGTGGATCTGGGCGACCCGGTCATTGCGCCGTTTGTGCGGCCGGAGCAGCGGCACCGCAATCGAGGCGACGCGGTGCCCACCGCCGATGCGGCCTGGCGCTTTACGCAGAACGCGGCGCTGTCGACCCTGCCCGAGGCCGGGGTCGGGCGTATCACGCCGCGTCCACGCTCGGCACGGTTCACCGGCGGCCAGTACCGGCTGGGGCGCGACGCGTCGATCGTGCATGGAGCAGGGCTGGACAACGAAGTGCGGTTCCTGCGCGCGTTGCTGGCCGACCTGCCGCCGGGGAAGGGCGCGGTGACGCTCGCCATCGGGCCGGTGACGGAGCCAGGGCACGAGGCGTACTCGCTCGATATCAACGATCAGGGTGTGGTGCTCAGGGGCGCCAGTGCGCACGGCGTCTTCAACGGCCTGCAAAGCCTGGCGCAGCTGGTGTCGTCCGATGGCGCGCTGCCGCTGGGCGCGGTGCAGGATGCGCCGCGCTACGCTTATCGGGGCATGATGCTGGACGTTGCCCGCCACTTTTCCAGCGTCGACACCGTGCTGCGCCTGCTCGATTGCATGGCCGCGTATAAACTCAACCGTTTTCATTTCCACCTGACCGACGACGAGGGCTGGCGCCTGGCGATTGGGGCCTTGCCCGAACTGACGGCGGTCGGCGCGCAACGCGGCGTCGGAGATTGTTTACCACCGTCGTTCGGCTCCGGCGCCGCCGTCGATACATCGAGCGGCAGCGGCTTTTATACGGCCGACCAGTTCGTCACGATCCTGCGCCATGCGAAAGCGCGCCACATCGACGTCATCCCCGAATTCAATCTGCCGGGCCACGCGCGCGCGGCGGTCGAAGCGATGCGCGTGCGCCACGCGCGCCTGGTGGCGACGGGTGACCTTGCCGGCGCCGACGAATACCTGCTCAGCGACCCGGCCGACACGTCGGCCTACGAATCGGTGCAGCTGTGGCACGACAACGTGATGTGCATCGCGCTGCCATCGGTCGATCGCTTCATCGACACCGTCGTCACTGCCGTGGCAGCGCTGTACCGGGAAGCAGAGGTGCCGCTGAAAGTGCTGCACACGGGCGGCGACGAAGTGCCTGGCGGCGCCTGGGTCGGTTCCCCCGTCTGCCAGGCCAGCATGCGTGCGCATGGCTGGACGGATGTGCGCGAGCTGCGTGACGACTTCCAGGCGCGCTGCCGCGCGATCCTGGCGCGTCATGGCATCGCCTTTGCGGGTTGGGAAGAAACGGCGCTGACACCGCGTGCCGATGGCGTGCTGGCGCCTGACTGGCGCCAGGCCGGGCGCGACTTCCATGTCTACGTCTGGAACAACGGCGGCTTGCCGCACGAACGCGATTGCGCGACCGAACTGGCCGCGGCCGGTTTCGACGTCGTGCTGGCCAATGCCACCAGCCTGTATTTCGATTTCGCGCACGCCAAGCATCCGCTGGAACCGGGCTATTACTGGGCCGGTTTTGTCGGCACGCGCGATGCGTTCGATCTTGCGCCGAGCGCTGGCGTCACCGGTTTGCAAGGGCAGCTTTGGGGCGAGAACGTGTGTTCGCGCGCGCGCCTCGAGTATCTCGCCATGCCGCGCCTGCTCGGCCTGGCCGAACGCGCGTGGTCGCCACAGGACGCGAATCCCGACTGGAATGAATTCGCCAACCGCCTCGGGCGGCGCGAATTGCCGCGTCTTGATCGCCACGGCTGGCACTACCGCCTGCCGCCGCCGGGCGCCTTGGTGGAGAACGGCATGTTGCAGGCGAATACCGCCTTTCCCGGCCTGGGCCTGCATTACACTGTCGATGGCGCCGACCCTGATGTCACCAGCCCGCGCTACGCCGACCCGGTGTCTGTGCACGGCGTGGCCATTGTGAAACTGGCCAGCATCGACACGCACGGTCGCGTGAGCCGCATCGTCACCCTACATCTGGAATCGCCATGAACGAGACGCTGGTCGCTGCCCCGGTCCACCATGCACCACGGCGCCATCCGCTGTCGTGGGTGCCTACGCTGTACCTGGCGCAGGGCTTGCCGTTCTATGCGGTGGCGCTGGTCGCCGGCCAGATGCTCAAGAGCATGGGCGTACCGAACGACCAGATCGCCCGGTGGACGGGCCTGCTTGGACTGGCCTGGGCCTTCAAGGCGCTGTGGAGTCCGTTCCTGGAACTGGCACCGAGCCGGCGCATGGCCGTTGTCACCTGCCAGATCTTCGGCGGCGCCTGCCTCGCGTTGGTTGCACTGGCCTTGCAACTGCCGATGTGGTTTGCGGTGTGCTTGGCGCTGCTGGCAATCGTGTCGCTGGCCTCGAGCACCCACGACATCGTCGCCGACGGCATCTATATCAGCAGCCTGACGTCGCGCGAGCAGGCGGCGTATGCCGGCTGGCAGGGCGCCTTCTTCAACGCAGCCAAGTTCCTCTCGCTCGGCGGGCTCTTGATCCTGGCGGGCGAACTCGAGGAACGCTTTGGCATCGCTTCTGCCTGGACCGTCGTGTTCCTGCTGCTCGGCGGCCTGATGGTGACGCTGGGCCTGTACCACTGGCACGCGCTGCCGGCCACGCCCAAGCTCGCGGGGCGGATCCGTCATGCGCGCGACGTCAAGGCCACGCTGGTCGACGTGTTCAAGACCTTTTTTGCCAAGCGCGGGATCTGGATGGCGATCCTGTTCATCATCCTGTTTCGCGCCGGGGAAGGGCAGATCCAGTCGATCGGCCCGCTGTTCCTGCGCGACGCGCGCGAGGCCGGCGGCCTGGGCTTGACCACCGCCCAGGTGGGCTGGGTGTACGGCACAGTCGGCACCGCCGCCTTTTTGATCGGCAGCATCGCCGGCGGCTACTTCACGGCGTGGCTGGGCCTCAAGCGCGCATTGCCACTCTTGATCCTGGCGATGAACCTGCCCAATGCCGTGTTCTGGTACCTGAGCGACGCGCAGCCTGTCTCGATGCCGCTGATCGTTAGCGCGCTGGGCCTCGAGATGTTTGGCTATGGCTTCGGCTTTGTCGGCGTGATCCTGTTCATCATGCAGGTGGTCGCCAGCGGCCCGTACCAGGCGGCGCACTACGCGCTGGGCACCGGCTTCATGCAACTGGGGTTTGTGCTGTTTCGCACGATCAGCGGCGACATCCAGCAGGCGCTGGGTTATCGGGATTTCTTTCTGTGGGTGCTGGTGGCGGCGCTGCCGGTGCTGGTGCTGAGCCGCTTCATGCGCATCGAGGCGCCTGATAACGCGGTGGAGAAAAACTAGCGCCGCTTGACCGGCAGGGCCAGCCAGCCCTGCCACCCGCCATCTTCGGTGCGCGCGACCTTCTGGACATGGGGCCGCGTCGCATCGAGCCGCCACACGCTCTGGTGCTCCAGCCAGTCTTCGTACATCGCGCGAAAGCGCGGCCACTCGCCGCGAAACTCGAGGATCGCCACCATCCCGGCCGGCAGCACGCGCAAGCCCAGGCCCGGGTCGGCCAGCACGCCCGCGTCGAAGCCGAAGTCGTAGCAGTATTCGCGCTCGCCCGTAAACCCCGGATCTTCGTCGAACACGCCGTACCACGGCGCCCCGCGTGGGATGCCGGCGCTTTCCTGCGCGCAGATAAAGGCATTGCAGGCCAGCGACAGCGCCGCGCCGGACTGGCCGAAGAAGCGCTGGTAGCGCAGCTGCAGGGCCGGTAACTGGCGCAGCGTGACGCGCGCGGCAACGCTGCCGGGGGCGGGCGCGCAGTAAGGGGCGTTCAGCGCGGTGAGTTCGCCCGGCTCGGCGACAAAGAAACTGACATCGCTTTCGCGCCCGACCTTGGCATCCATATAGATGCGCCAGCCGCCGTCGCGCCAGGATTTGGCCGGCATGCCGAACTGCTGGCGGAAGGCCTTGGCGAACGCTGCATTGGAAGGAAAGCCGCAATCCTGCGCAATGCGCCCGACCGGCACGTCCGGTTCGTGCCGCAGCAGGTGCGCGGCGCGGCGCAGGCGCCGCTTGCGCTGGTATTCCACCGCCGAAAAGCCGGTCAGCTCTCGGAAGATGCGGTCGAAGTGGTAGCTCGAATAACTGGCCGATGCGGCCAGGCTGCCCAGGGCCAGTGGATCGCCGACCGAGTCGAGCATCAGGTCCATGACTTCGTACAGGCGCGACAGACGCGACACCGACACCCGGGGCGCCACGCAGGCGGCAGCAGGTGACATGCGGTGCGTAAGGGTGGCGTGGGAAACTTGGGTCAGTGGCATATCGAAGATCGTCATGACAGCATTGATGAATTATGCGACCAAACCCGCTGCCGTGGCGAACTATGTGTAGCCTGAAAAATACAAAAATAGCACGTATGGACAGCTAGCACGGGAGAATTGTTGCGATGCAGCAAGTTGGCAATTCATTTACAATTGCGTGGTCATTTGATTATCACAACGCCCCGCGCGTTCTGTCTCTGGAGAAATTATGCAGACAGCATTATCGGCGGGCTTCATCCTCGCCGTCGTTCTGTGGGGCGTCATTTCGCCCGACACCATGGGCCCGATCTTCGAGACCGCGCTTGCCACCGTCACCCGCAACTTTGGCTGGTTCTACCTCTGGGTCGTCCTTGGCATGGTGGTGTTCGTTGCCTTCCTGGCCTTCAGCCGTTATGGCAACCTGAAACTCGGCGGCGATGACGACGAGCCGGAATTCGCGCTCGGCAGCTGGTTCTCGATGCTGTTTGCCGCCGGCATGGGGATCGGCCTCGTGTTCTTTGGCGTGGCCGAGCCGATCTCGCATTACATCGAAGCGCCGCCCGGCACCGTGTCGAACACGCCGGAAGCGGCGGGCGCTGCCATGCGTTACACCTTCTTTCATTGGGGTATCCACCCGTGGGCCGTGTACAGCGCCGTGGCCCTTGCCATTGCCTTCTTCCAGTACCGGCGCGGCGGTGTCGCCCTGGTCAGCACCGTGACGGACGCGCTGCCATGGCCGATCGTCAAGCACATGGGCGGGTTCTTCAACGGACTGGCCGTGGTCGCGACCGCCTTCGGCGTGGCAGCCTCGCTTGGCGTGGGCGCGCTGCAGATCAACAACGGCCTGAACACCGTGTTCGGCCTGCAAGTGAGCGAAGCGTCGCAGATCGGCATCATCGTGCTGGCTACCGTCATGTTCCTCGGCTCGGCCGTCAGCGGCGTCACGCGCGGCGTCAAGATCCTCTCGAACGCCAACATGTCCCTGGCCGCGCTGCTGGCGCTGGCTGTGTTCATCCTTGGCCCGACCGTGGCGATCATCGACACGCTCACTAGCACGCTGGGCAACTACGTCACCGAATTCGTCCGCATGAGCCTGCGCGCGACGCCGTTCCGCGACAGCACCTGGGTCGGCAGCTGGACCATCTTCTACTGGGCATGGTGGATTTCATGGTCGCCATTCGTGGGCCTGTTCATCGCCCGCGTGTCGCGTGGCCGCACGATCCGTGAGTTCATTCTGGGCACGATGCTGGCGCCGACGCTGGCGGCGTTCATCTGGTTCTCGATCTTTGGCGGCACTGCGCTGCACATGCAGATCTGGCAGCAGATCCCGATTGCCGACGCCGTGCGCGCCGATACGGCCACCGCGCTGTTCGCGATGTTCGACGCCATGCCGTTCGGCATGCTGATGTCGGGCGTGGCCACGGTTCTGGTGCTGGTGTTCTTTGTCACATCGGGCGATTCGGCCGTGCTGGTGCTGGGCATGATGAGCAGCGGCGGCAATCCGAATCCATCGACCCGCACCAAGCTGCTGTGGGGTGGTTTGATCGCCGGTATTGCCATCAGCCTGTTGCTGGCAGGGGGGCTGAAGGCGCTGCAGACAGCGACCATCGTGTTTGCCGTGCCGTTTTCGCTGGTGATCATCCTGATGCTGATCTCGCTCTGGCGTGGGGTGCGTGAAGACTGGGCAGCGCACGAGAAGCAGGAACGCGAACTGCGTCGCCGTGTGCGTCAGATCGTCGAAAAATAAGCGCTCATTTCGTACGACAAGAACGGCCAGCCGCAGTTGCGGGTTGGCCGTTTTTCTTGGGCGCATGTGCTCTGGCGCGCTGTCAAATTTCCTGTGGTTATCGACTTGGCGCGCTGACCGGCAATGCCACGTAGGCGCATGCGCCGCAGCACCGCGGTGTGTGACCTGCCGAACAGAGCATCAATCGTGCGCCTCCCAAAGTAGGTGTTTTATTCACCGAACGCCTCACGAAGGGAACCCAATGAAAGCACTTGTCTACAACGGACCATGCGATGTCCAGATCAAGAATGTGCCGGACGCCACGATCGAGAAGCCGACCGATGTGCTGGTGCGCATCACCACGACTAACATCTGCGGCTCTGACCTGCACATGTACGAAGGTCGCACCAGCATGGAAACGGGCCGCATTCTCGGTCACGAGAACATGGGTGAAGTCATCGCGGTCGGCAAGGCCGTCGACCGCGTCAAGGTCGGCGACATGGTCTGCCTGCCATTCAATATCGGTTGCGGCTTTTGCGAAAGCTGCGAGCGCGGCCTGACCGGTTTTTGCCTGACCTGCAACCCGGGCAACGCGGGCGCGGCCTACGGCTTTGCCGGCATGGGCCCGTACAGCGGTGGCCAGGCCGAACTGCTGCGCGTGCCGTATGGTGATTTCAATTGCCTGGTGCTGCCAAAGGATGCGCAAGAAAAGGAAAACGATTACGTGATGCTGTCGGATATTTTCCCGACCGGCTACCACGCGACCGAACTGGCGCAGATGAAGCCGGGCGACTCGGTGGCCATCTATGGCGCCGGTCCGGTGGGCCTGATGGCGGCGATGTCGGCCTTCCTGAAGGGCGCGAGTCGCGTGTTCGTGGTCGACCCGAACAAGGACCGCCTGGCGCTGGCCGAGAAGATGGGCGCGATCGGCATCAATGACATCGAAGGCGATGGCGCTGCGCAGATCAAGGAACTGACGGACGGCCAGGGTGCCGATTGCGGTTGCGAATGCGTGGGCTACCAGTGCTGCGACAAGCACGGCAAGGAAGTGCCGAACCTGACCATGAACAATCTGGTCGAAGCAGTCAAGCCAACCGGCGGCATCGGTGTGGTGGGTGTGTTCCTGCCGGAAGACCCAGGTGCGAAAGACGAGCTGGCCAAAGAAGGCAAGCTGGCGTTCGACTACGGCAAATTGTGGTTCAAGGGCCAGCGCATCGGCAACGGCCAGGCCAACGTCAAGGCCTACAACCGCAGCCTCGCCAAGCTGATCCACGCCGGCCGCGCCAAGCCGTCGCAGATCATCTCGCACGAGCTGTCGCTGGACGAAGCGCCGCACGCGTACAAGAAGTTCGACGAGCGCGCTGATGGCTGGACCAAGGTGATTCTCAAGCCGGGCCAGTAAGATTCGAGGTGGACCGGGGACATCCCGGTTCACGCCATCGCTGAAAGGAGCAGGGCCATGACGACGACGTTCAAGGCCGGCGACAAGGTGGAGTGGGCGTCATCCCAGGGCACGGTCACCGGCAAGATCAAAAAGAAATTGACGGCGCCAACCGACATCAAGAGTCACCATGTCGCGGCGTCCAAAGAGCATCCTGAATACCTGGTGGTCAGCGACAAGACCGGGGCGGAGGCGGCGCACAAGGCATCGGCGCTGAAGAAAGCGTAGTTGCCCGTACTGGTCTGAGGATCAGCGCTGCGCCGGCGCTGCCTGCTGTTTCGTCTCGGTCTGGACGATGCAGCTGCGCTTGCACTGCTGATACGCGTTGTCACAGGCGCCAGTCCGGTCCAGCCGGCGGTGTGTGTCCCCGGCCGCTTGCAGTGCGCGCGCACCTTGTCCAGGTACTTCGCTTTCGGCCGTTCGCGCCAGTGGATTGCGGGCGGAGGTCTCAGGTGGCGGGACAAAGCGCTTCCTGACATCCGAGCTGGCTTCGACGCGGCATTCGCGCTGCGTCGATTCGCACATCGAGGTACAAAAATTCGTGTCAGCAGCCAGCGCGGGGCCGGTTGCCAGCATGCCGAGGCACGCCATCAGCGACGCTGCCGGTGCAGCAAGGCGGATCAATACAAGTCGAAAGGTCATGGCTTGAAGTCGAACGTGGAAAATGCCAGTCTACGGCATCGATCGTGCTGAAAACTCACGCATTCTCATCCGTGTCGCCGGTGCCTTAAGATTCGGTTCATCTTGCCGCGCAAGCATGGCAAGTTAAGTCATTCCATCTATTGATTCCATACCATGCGCGTTCTGCTCGTCGAAGACGACCTCTCCCTTGGCGACACCATCCAGGCCTGGTTGCGTCTTGATGGCCACGCTGTCGACTGGGTCCAGCGAGGCGACTCGGCGCAGACGGCCCTGCTGACCCATCGCTACGACTGCGTGCTGCTCGACCGCGGTTTGCCAGGCTTGTCCGGCGACGCCTTGCTGGGCCAGTTGCGCGCCGCCGGCAACGGCGTGGCCGTCATCCTGATCACGGCCTTCAATGCGCTGGCCGATCGCGTCGAGGGCCTGGATCTGGGCGCTGACGACTACCTCGTCAAGCCGTTCGAGCTCGAAGAAATGTCGGCCCGTATCCGTGCGGCCGTGCGCCGTGGCGCGAACCAGGTGAGCAATGACCTCGTGCACGGCGAGATCGCCCTGAACCTGGACACCAAGGCGGCCAGCCTGCGCGGCGTGCCCGTCGCGCTGACGGCGCGCGAGTACAACGTGCTGTATGCGCTGTTGCTGCGCAAGAACAGCATCGTCACCCGGGCCCAGATCGAAGAAACGCTGTATGGCTGGGGCGACGAAGTCGAGAGCAATGCGATCGAGGTCTATGTGCACAACCTGCGCAAGAAATTCGGCAGCGACAGCATTGTCACCGTGCGCGGGCTGGGCTACCGGATGAAGACCGATGGTGAATGATTTGCCGGTGCAGCCATGGTCGCTGCGCCGGCGCCTCTTGATGGCCATCGTGGCGGCCAGCACCGTGCTGTGGCTGGCCAGCCTTGGCATCGTCACCGTCATCGCGTGGCAGGAAACCAACGACGTGTTCGACGATGCGCTCGAGGAATCGGGCCACATGATCATGGCCGCCACCACCGACTGGAACGAGCGCGGCCTGTTGCTGCGGCCGGGTCTCGAAAGCCGGCCCGGGCGCAAGGTCGACATGCAGTACCAGATCGTGGCGGACGGGCGCGTCATCCAGCGTACCGGCGGCGCGCCCGCGCAGCCGTTCGTGACGGATTTCGAGGACCAGGACGGCTTTGCCGACGTGCGCAACAACGGCGATCCCTGGCGCGTGTTCGTCGTGCGCGACGCGGCGCGCAGCGTCGAGGTCCAGGTCGGCCAGCAACAGAGCAAGCGTTTCGATATTCTCGAAGAGCTGGCCGAATCGCTGTGGCTGCCCGTGCTGGGCTTCCTGCTGCTGCTGGCACTCGTGTGCTGGGTGTTGACCGGGCGCGTGCTGAAACCCTTGCGCCAGACGGCGGCAAGCATCGCGGCCAAGACACCGCTCGATCTGACACAGGTGCCCACCGCCGGCCAGGCGCGCGAAGTGCTGCCGATCGTGCAGGCGCTCAATGGCGTGCTGGGCCGCCTGGAAGCGGCGCTGCAGGCCGAGCGTCGCTTCACGGCCGACGCCGCGCACGAGCTGCGCACGCCGCTGGCGGGCCTGCACATGCATGTGCAGCTGCTGCAGCGCCAGCATCCCGAACTGGCCGCGCCGTTCCAGAAACTGCGCCACGATATCGCGCGTACGACCGGGCTGGTCGACAGCCTCTTGACGCTGGCACGCCTCGACCCGCTGGCGCGCGAACAGTTGGTGCGCGCCCCGGTCGCGCTGCCGGCGCTGCTCGAGCGCCTCGTGGGCTCGCATGCGCACGAGGCGGCAGAGCGCGCTATTACCATCGCCGTGCACTGCGAGCTCGATTACGTCGAGGCCGACCCGCAGATGCTCGACATCGTGTTGCGCAACCTGCTCGACAATGCGCTGCGCTATTGCCCGGACGGCAGCCGCATTGAGATCGATGCGCGCCGGCATGGCGGGTTCGACCGCATTGCCGTGCGCGACAACGGCCCGGGCGTGGATGCGGCCAGCCGCGCGCGCCTGAGCGAGCGCTTCTTCCGCGTGCTGGGGCAGGGCCAGCCGGGCAGCGGGCTCGGGCTGTCGATCGTCCGGCGCATCGCCGATCTGCATGGCATCGCGCTGACTTTCGGCGCTGGCCTGGACGGGCGCGGTCTTGGTGTGACGCTCGACTTCGACGCGTCCTTAAGATCGGTTTAATGTCCCGCCGGTGTAATGCGTCTGTGCCTGCCAACGCTGTGCAGGCAACGACCCACCAACTACCGAGGACTGACCATGACACGTATTTCGCACATCGCCTGTATCGCCCTGTTGATCACCGGTTCGGCCGCTGCTGTCGCCCAGACCGCGGCAACCCAGACTACAACACCGGCTGCAACCGCCACCGTAGCGCCAACTGCCGCCCCGGCCACCAAGGCCGCGCCAGCGGGCTATGCCGGCCCATCGGGCGCGCCATTGATGACGGCCAAGGACTTGCTGGCCAATGGCAAGGATGACCAGTACGTGCGCCTCAAGGGCAAGCTCACCAGCCACAAGGGCGACGAGAACTACGAGTTCACCGACGCCAGCGGCAAAATCATGGTCGAGATCGACGCGGACCGCTTCCCGGCCGGCGTGACGGTCGATCACAACACGCTGGTGGAACTCACCGGCGAGTTCGACAAGGAAATGTTCGGCGACTCTACCGTGGACGTCGAGCAGATCAAGGTCGTCGCGCAGTAAGAATTGACGTGTTCGGGCGATAATGGTGGCTTCGCCGCCATGATTGTCCGATTCGCCCATGCATTACGATTACGCCGACCTGACGCACAACTTCGACCCCGGCGCCATGAAGCGTGGCCACGATTACGCCGATGATGGCCATGTGCTGGTCGCGCAGTGGCAGGCCGACCGGCTGATTGGCGAAGTTGCCGGCAGTGGCGGGGCGATCTACCATCAGACCATCCGCGTGTTCACCCGCCGCGAGCAGGTCAACTTCGACGGTCGCTGCACCTGTCCGGTGGGCTACAACTGCAAGCACGTGGTGGCGGTCCTGATCAAGGACATCGAGTGCCGCGAACGCGAAGCCCGGCAGGCCCCCGGTGCGGCCAACGCTGTCGCGCAGCACTGGCTCATGCAGCTCTCGCAACTGAGTCAGATCACGCAGCCGGCACTCTCGGGCACGGGCGCGATGACCATCCTGGCCTGGGTCCTGGTGCCGGATCTGCACGGCCACTCCCGGCTGCATTTGCGCAAGGGCCGCCAGGGCAAGCGCGGCGGCATTGGCGCCAGCTCGGGCGACGTCAACCATCACGGCCTGCTGCGCGATCCACCGGCCTGGATCGCAACCGGCGACGTCGAGCTGCTGCGCCAGTTTGCCGGTCTGGCCGCTGCGTCGGGCGGCCTGGGCGTCGCGCGGCCGCAAGGCGCGCTGGGCGCACGCCTGCTGGCCCAGCTGGTCGCGCAAGAGCGGCTGCTGCGCGCCCACACGCCGGACGATCTGGCGCGCGGCCGGGTCGCGCCGCTGCTGGCCGGTCCGAAGCGCGCGGCCGTGATCGACTGGCATCCCATGGACGGCGCTCCCGATGCGCTTCAGCTGAGCTGGCAATTTGCCGGTGGCGGCGCGCGCGAACAGCAGATTCCCGACGAAGTACTGCCAACCGAACCGGCCTGCTACATCGATGGCGACCTGATCGGGGAACTGACGCTGCCCGCCTTGCTGGCGCCCTTGCCGCTGGAGATGCTGCTTGGCGCGGTGGAGCAGGCGCCGCTGCTGTGGCCGGAGCACCGCGCCAGCGTGGCAACGCGCATGGCCGAGCTTGGCCTGGATGGCGTGTTCCCGCTGCCACAGGTGCTGGAAACACATGAGCGCAGCGACGTGGCGCCGGTGCCCCTGCTCGTGCTCGACAGCATGCTGGCCAGGCAGCGCGGCGACTACCGCTGGTACGACCATGCCACCTTGATGTTCGACTACGACGGCTGGATCGCGGAACCCGACGACGGGCCGGTGCTGCGCCGCGTCGAGAACACCAGGGTCCAGCTGATCGTGCGCGATGCTGCGCTCGAGGCGGCGGCGCGGGCGCTGCTGCTTGGATTCGGGTTTGCCGAACCGCCACCCGACTCGCCACTGCTGGATCTGCCCGGGGCCTTGCAGCTTGCCGACGAGGCGGCCTGGGTCGGCTTCGTGCGCGATACGCTGCCGCGCCTGGAGGCGACCGGCTGGCAGGTCGAGATCGAAGCCGATTATCGCTACCACCTGGCCGAGGTCGATGACTGGTACGCCGAACTCGATGAAGAAGGCGAGGGCGGGCAAGCCTGGTTCGCGCTCGAGCTGGGTATTGTCGTCAACGGCCAGCGCCACGCGCTGCTGCCCTTGCTGCTCAAGATGATCCGCGCCGCGCCGCAGGAGTTCGACCCGATGGCCCTAGCCACGCGCGCCGACGAGGGCGACCTGGTGATCGAACTCGACGACGAAACACGCGTGGCCGTGACCTGGGGCCGCATCAAGCCGATCCTGGTCACGCTGGGCGAGCTGTATTTCAACGAGCGCATGGGCAGCCGGGTGCGCCTGCCGGTGATGGATGCGGCGCGCCTGGCCGAACTCGAGCGCGCCGCGCATCTGCGCTGGATGGGCGGCGAGCGCCTGCGCGCACTGGGCCGCAAGCTCAACGATTTCGACGGCATCCGCCCGGTCGAACTCCCCGTTGGCCTGCAGGCCGACCTGCGGCCCTATCAGCGCAGCGGCCTGGCCTGGCTGCAGTTTCTGCGTGAGTACGAATTCGGCGGCATCCTGGCCGACGACATGGGGCTGGGTAAGACGATCCAGGCGCTGGCCCACATCCTGGTCGAGAAAGAAGCGGGGCGGCTCGATCGCCCGGCACTGGTCGTGGCGCCCACGAGCCTGATGCCGAACTGGCAGGCCGAGGCGGCCCGCTTTACGCCCGGCCTGCGCGTGCTGCTGTTGCACGGCAAGGAGCGCACGGCGCTGTTCGATGGCATCGGCGACGCCGACGTGGTCCTGACCACCTACGCGCTGCTCGGGCGCGACGAAGTGGCGCTGCGCGGCCACCGCTATCACCTGTTGATCCTCGATGAAGCGCAGTACATCAAGAACAGCCGCAGCAAGGCGGCGCAGACGGCGCGCCTGCTCGATGCGCGCCATCGCCTGTGCCTGACCGGTACGCCGGTACAGAACCACCTGGGCGAATTGTGGTCGCAATTCCATTTCCTGATGCCAGGCCTGCTGGGCGACGAGCGGGGCTTCAACACCGTGTTTCGCAAACCGATCGAGCAGGGCGGCGACATGGGCCGCAAGGACCTGCTGGTGCGGCGCCTGAAACCGTTCATGCTGCGCCGGACCAAGGACAAGGTGGCGACCGAACTGCCGCCCAAGACCGAGATCATCCTGCCGGTCGAGCTCGGCGGCGTGCAGCGCGACCTGTACGAAACGGTGCGTGTGGCGATGGACCGCAAGGTGCGCGACGAGATCGACCGCAAGGGTCTGGCGCGCAGCCACATCGTGATTCTCGAAGCGCTGCTCAAGCTGCGCCAGGTGTGCTGCGATCCACGCCTGCTTAAAACGGGTGCGGCGGGCGGTTCGGCCAAGCTCGAGGCGCTGATGGAATTGCTCGACACCCTGATCAGTGAAGGGCGCAAGGTGCTGGTGTTTTCACAGTTCACGAGCATGCTGGCGCTGATCGCCGATGAACTGAACGCGCGCAGCATCGCCTATGTCGAACTGACGGGCAGCACGGTCGACCGCGCCGCGCCGGTCGCTGCGTTCCAGGCGGGGCAGGTGGGCGTGTTCCTGATCAGCCTGAAGGCCGGTGGCGTGGGCCTCAATCTCACGGCGGCCGATACCGTCATCCACTACGATCCGTGGTGGAATCCGGCCAGCGAAAACCAGGCCACCGACCGCGCCTGGCGCATTGGCCAGACGCAGCCGGTCTTCGTCTACAAGCTGATCGCGCGGGGCACGCTGGAAGAAAAAATCCAGGACATGCAGCGCCGCAAGGGCGATCTGGCCAATGCCCTGCTCGCGGGCGATACCGAACTGGCGCCAGCCATCGGGGCTGACGACCTGCGCGAGATCTTCTCGCCGGTCGAACACGCACGGCCATAACGCAACAGGCCCACCAACATGGCGGGCCTGTCAGGGTTGGCGCGACCTTGCGGTCAGCCGACCTTAGGCTTTTTCGAGATGCGCCGCGAGTTGGCCGCGCAGTTCATGACCGCTCGAGTGCGTGTAGTCCTTGTTGAGCTCATGCGTGATCAGTGCCTTGACCTGCGGATCGATCGCGGTGCGCAGCAAGCCCAGGAACTCGGGAGATGCGGACACGATCAGATGCTGGTACTGGCCTTTCTGCTGGCCTTGCAACAGGTACGCTGCCACGTCCTTGGCAAACTTTTGCGCTTCGTGTTCGGCTGGCGTGACGGCTGGCTGGTAGTCGCTGCCCGGCGCGCCTGCCTGTGTGGCGTGCTCGAAGCCGCCGCCCTGACCGCCGCCGATATTGTGGCCGCTATTGCCGGCCGAGCGCGGACTCAGGCGGTCGGTCACGATGTCGCTGACGCGACCCTGCGCGGCGGGATTGACCATGTCTTCCACTTCTTGCAGCGACTTGGCAGACTTGGCATCGGCGAAAATACGGGCACGACCGGCATTGGCCGCGATAATCCAGGTTGTAGGCATAGAGTCCCCTGATTGAATGGTGGGTGGGCGCATCTGGCGCTGCGAAGCCTTGGCCCCGGCTGGCGCGATGCGCATGAAGGCCATCGCCGGCAGTGGCGGACACGAGCAATGCACAGCATCGGTCCGCGTTCCCTGCCTGGCGACAAGTGATGATTTAGTATAGCCCCGTCAAAAAATCCACGTCGCACCGCGTTCCTGCCGTGCGCGCCTGGCAAGATGGCGAGATACCAAATGGATCAATTTTCTGGTGGACGTGCAGTAGCGTACCGAACGGAGGCGCTGCGGAGAGCAAGATAGACCCATCGACACTGCAAACACGGAAGGAACACTATCATGGGTAAATTCTTCATTGGCTGGCTCCTGGGTATCCCGGTTGTTGTACTGGTCATCCTGTACCTGATCTTCTAATCGACGATCGCAGTAGCAGCAAAAAAAAACGCCACCTTGCGAGGTGGCGTTTTTGCATCTGTACATCACGGCGCTTTCGCGCCGTGTTCGTCGACAGCCAATTACCAGCCGATATCCTTCAGCAGTGGCAGCGTCAGATCCTGCGGCGGCGACACCGACAGGGTCAGGTCCGAATTGATGCTTGGCTCCATCAGCAGGTTTGGCGATGCCGTCACGTCCCAGTGCGAGACCGACGAACCTGGCGCCAGCACTGCCGGGGTGTACAGCAGCGGACGACCGAGGGCATCGGCGCCGGCCTTGCGGGTCGGATCGGTGGCCAGCGACGCGATCACCACGCCCGGCTGCGAACGCGTGCCGTACGGCTTGGCAGCGGCGACAGCGGCTTTCAGTGCATCGCCAGCAGCTTGCGTGATGCCGGCCGACGGGATGGTGACGGTTGGATCGGTGCCGCCCGGTGCGACGTCGCCGGCAACGTTATTCGCCAGCAGAACACCGACTGCGCCAGCATTCTGTGCATTCTTCACCTTGACGGCGAAGCCGCACGAGCCGCGGCTGATGATCGGCACCTTGCCGCGGACTGCTGCGGCGTTGGCGGCATTGAACGGGTCGCAGCCAGGACCGATTTCACCATCTTGCGGCGTGATCGTGGCCAGGGCGCCGAGCGATGCGACCGCAGGCAGGGTAGGACCGAAAGTCGACGCCGTATAGCTGATGACCGGCAGCACGCCAGTTGGCGTTGCCGCTTTCAGGATCGGCTGCGAGCGCAGGATGCTGGCGCCGGCAACCGAGTTGGGACCGGTCCAGGCCAGGCCCAGCGGATTGATGGCCGAGACGCGGCGTTCGGCCGACGTCATGTTCAGCCAGCTCTTCTTGGCCGTGTTGTCGTACATGAACTCTTCCCAGACACTTGGCAGGCCGCCGGTGGCGACATACGACGAACCTGCCGCATTGATGCGGTAGCCAGTCGAGGTCTGTACGCTGACCACCGAGAAGCCCAGGCCGTGGCCCAGTTCGTGCAGCAGGGTTGCAGCGAAGTTCACCTGGCCGCCGGCATTGCCGTCCAGGCCCAGGTAGAAGCTGCTGCCTGCGAGGCAGTCCGGCTGGCCGAGGTTGACGTTGAACTGGGTCTTGATGTCGACGTTGCCATAACCGGTGCCGTCGTCAGGGATGCCATTGGTCAGGTTGACACCGGCCAGCTTGTTGGCCAGTGCTGCCGGATACCAGGTGTTCGGCTTGCCGCCCGGGAAGTTATTCCAGATGTTCCAGGCGCCGGCGCTGCCCAGTGTGGCCGAGGTGGCGGTGCAGGTCAGTGCTTCCCAGCCGGCCGACACGGTAATCGTCACGTTGCTCTGGAGATTGCGTTCCCAGATATCGGCAACGTAACGATACACGTTCATGCGTTGCTGGCCGAGCGTGGTGCCGTTATTGCCGCCAACCGGCGCCACCGGGGTCGGATCGTTGAAGCCGAAGCCGGCTGCATCGCGGCTCTGGATGGTGATGGTTGCAGCTTGCGCGGCGATGCAGGTCAGGATGCTGGCGGTGGCCAGCACGGTGCGTGCGGCGGTGAGCGAGAAGGATGGGGTGCGCATGATTACTCCGTGACAGGCGTAATGGTGTGAACGTGGCCGGTCGAATCGGCATTCTGGGTGTCGCCGTGCGTGACGCTGATGCTGCCGTCGGCGTTACGAACTGCCACCGACGTCGTCATGAACTCGTCGGTCAGGCGGGCGCCGCGCGCGCCGCTGCTGTGGAATTTTTGCAGGGTTGCTTTCGGTGCGATGCGTGCGTTCGCCTTGACGGATTGCGCTTTCAGGGCGACTGCTTCGGCAGGGGTGGCGCCGCGCAGCTTGCCGGATTCAGCATCGCGTACAACGGTCTGCGACTCATTCGAGACAACAGCTTCCTGGGCAATGGCGGACTGGCCGGCGAAACCCATCAGGGCAAGAGCAATACCGGCGGCGCGCAGTGCGCGCAGGCCGGCTTGTTGTTTCTGGGACATGACAATCTCCTGGAAAAACATAGTCGATACAAAAGGTGCGAAGCGCAGCGCGCTTCGGCCGACAACGTGGCGTGGCGCGCTCAGGCGCGTTTGCGGCGACGTGCGGCAACCAGGCCCATGGCGCCAGCGGCCAGGATCAGGATGCTCGACGGTTCAGGTACGTCGACGACCAGGGAGTCGATGCCGACGTAGTTCGCGGTAGCATTGTCACCGGTGTACTGGAAGGCGAAGCGGGCGCTGCCAGCGGTTGGGCCGATGTAGGCGAAATACTGCGTCCAGCCGGAGCCGACACTGATACTCGGCATCAGATCGATCATGGTGCCAGCGGCGTTGACAAAGCCAAATGCGATGTTGTCGTCGTAGGTGGCGGCGTCGTCGGCATTCAGCCAGAACGAGACGGTTGCGCCAATCAGGGTCGAAAATTCGGGGGTGTACAGCCAGTTGTTGATCGTGCCGCCATCGGCAGCGCTGCTGTAATTTGCCGCGACATAACTGTAATCGTTGGAGCCTGCAGCCGCGCCCTGGCCGTTGAAGCCGACACTGCCTTGGAACCAGCTGGTGGTACCAGCCGGGGAACTCTTGTTGTCCACAACCCAGCCTTTGCCCTGCAGGCTGCTTACATCATCAAAACCTTCTTCAATCACGACCCCGGCGAACGCCGAGGACATCATTCCGGAAACCAGCAATGCAACAAGTGCTTTCTTCATTCTGATGCGCTCCAAGTGTTTACGATGAACGGCGCTGCATTCGTGTCACAGCCCCTGTATCGGGTGTCGTAACGATCATTCGACGACTATGGGAGCCAATGCATATTACGTGCCAGCAAAAAAGAGCGTTGATTTCTATGAATAATATTTTTCAAAATGAAAATTTCGTAAATAATTGTAAGATTTTCCGACAAATTTCATACGCTTGTCATATAAATAACGACACTTTATTTTCCAGTTAGCCAACTGACGCTATTTTGTTGCCATTAAGTAGGGTATGTTGATAATTTGGCAGGGGAGTGGCATCTTGTGTTGACGCTGATTTTTCTGGAACGGGACCACGATGCATCCTCTTTTTCCTCTACTGACTGTCACCTGCCTGCTGGCTGGTTGTGCTGCGACGCCGGTGCCCGTTAGTGGCGACAGCTTCATGGCCACACTCAGAACGATGTGTGGCCAACGCTTCCAGGGCGGCCAGACCTATGCAGTCGATCCGAACAACGAGTTTGCCAACAAGACCATCTCGACCCAGGTGATCTGCAGCACGGCCGATGTGCGCATGCCGGTCAGGGTCGGTGAAGATCGCTCGCGCACGTGGATTTTCACGCGCCCTGCAGCAGGGCTGGAATTGCGCCATGACCATCGTCACGCTGACGGCAAGCCAGACAGGGTAACGATGTACGGCGGCATGGCGCAGCCCGGCGGCACTGCCCGCTCGCAGGCCTTCCTGGCAGACGCCTACACGGCCAGGTTGGTTCCCGGCGCTGACACCAATCTGTGGACCGTGACCGTCAGCGAGGATGGCGCCGTGCTGACTTACCGCCTGGAGCGACACGCCCGGCCGCGGGCCAAGTTCGTCATGAAACGCGTGCCGGGTTAAAACAGCGCTCAGGTCGCCGTATCGGCCCGGACCGTGCCAGCAAATGACAGGATCAAATCGTTCACGATGCCGGGCCGCTCCCGGTGCAGCCAGTGACCGGCACCGTCGACGGTTACTGTTTCGTGCAATTGTGGCACCAGTCCGGGCATGTCAAGAATAATGCGGTCCATGCCCGGTATGGCCATGCCCGGATCGCGTGATCCAATGGCAAACAGCGCAGGAACGCTGACCTGCATGCCATCAAGGCTGCCTTGCAACTGCCAGTTGCGGTCCAGATTGCGGTAATAGTTCAGGGCGCCACGGAATCCGGCATGCCCGAAGGCTGCAACAGCCGCATCCAGGCCGGATGCCAGCCATTCGGGCAAGTCGGTGGGGTCCGGCAGATCATGGAGCATGCCGCGCGCGGGATCAACCATGCCGAACGGATTGGGTGTGCCGTCGCCCGCACAGCGTGGCCCGGCATCGCCCGACGCGCCGTAATGGATCTTGCGCAGGGTGGCCGGGATATCGCGCTCCAGCTCCTGCTCTGCAATCCCCGGTTTCTGGAAATACAGCGTGTAGAAGAGCGCGTCATCCGTGCGGGGAAACAGGCCAGTGGGTGGGATGGGCGAGCGCGCCATCATCGGCACGCCCAGAGCCACGATGCCTGCAATGCGGTCTGGACGCATCAGTGCCAGTTGCCACGCGATCGTCGCGCCCCAGTCCGCACCGACGACGATGGCGCGTTCGATCGACAACGTATCGAGCAGGCCGATCAGGTCGCCCACCGCATGAAACACCGTGTAGGCATCGATTGCCAATGGCGCCGATGACGCGCCAAACCCACGCAGATCCGGCGCCAGCACGCGGTAGCCGGCTGCGGCAAGTACCGGAATCTGCGCACGCCATGCGTCGCCGGTTTCCGGAAAACCGTGGCAGAGCAACAGGACCGGGCCGTCGCCAGCTTCCAGACAAGACACCGTGATGCCGTTGATGTTGGCCGAGTTGCGTTGCATGCTGCCCCCCATTATTCAATCGATGCGTAACATCATATGTTTCGGATTGAGTCGGGTCAAGTGGCGTAACATCATGTGTTACGGATTCTAAGGATTGTTATGTGGAGTAATGATGAGATATGACGCCAGACTGTCACGCATGCTGCATGTGCTGATTCACATGAGCAAACGCGGTGGCAGGACGACGTCCGACACGATCGCGCTGATGCTCAATACCAATCCGGTCGTTGTACGACGTACGATGGGCTCCCTCAAACACGCCGGCCTGGTGAGCTCGGATGGTGGTGCCGGTGGCGGCTGGTCGCTGCAGCGGGACATCGGCAGCATCACGGTCCTGGATGTCCATGAGGCGTTGGGCTCGCCGCAGGCAATCGCGATCGCGGTCACCGTCGATCATCCTGTTTGTCCGGTCGAACATGCCGTGGTCGGTGAACTTGGTGCGCTGTTCGAGGCGACAGAAGCGTTCATGCTTGAGCGCATGCGCGGTATCACGCTTGCTGCGATCGCTGGCCAGATCGACTTCCCGGCGTGATGCATGAAGGTCGCGGCGCTTTTGTCAGCCAATCCCGCCCGGTTCGACACCGTTGCATGCCATA
Source organism: Oxalobacteraceae sp. CFBP 13730 (assembly GCA_014841835.1). Classification (GTDB taxonomy): domain Bacteria; phylum Pseudomonadota; class Gammaproteobacteria; order Burkholderiales; family Burkholderiaceae_D; genus Telluria. Next base: position 939,145 of record JACYUQ010000004.1, read on the forward strand.
GCGACAAGATAATTTTTAGATAGCTATAATCAATCGGTCGGCGTCTTCGTCCCATTGAAAGAGCTTCATGCGCTTCAGATCCATTCAATTGTCCCTGCGGTTCATCGTTCCCCTTGCCCTCGTGCTGGCGCTATTCGGGTACTTTGCCATTCCGTGGATGGAAAATCTCACCCAGCGCTGGTTCGTGCGTGACCTGGACACGCGCTCGCGTCTGGTGTCGAGCACGCTGCAACAGCCCCTGCTGACCTATCTCGAAGATGGTTCCGGCGAACGCATCAACGACGCGTTCGAGCGCGCGATCCAGGACGAGCGCCTGTACGCGCTGGCCCTGTGCTCGACTGACGGCATGCTGCTGTACAAAACCTCGACCTATCCGGCCACGCTGGGTTGCCGGGATGGGCAGATCAGCAACGAGGAGGATGGTTCGACATCCAATCCCGTCGTGCGGCTGGCGGAGGGTCCGGTCCACGTGTCTACGCGCGAACTGATGCAGGACGGCGTCTCTGCCGGCCGCCTGGTGCTGGTGCAGGACATGAGCTTCATCGAGCGCCGCAGCGCCGACACCAAGAAATACATCCTCGGCCTGTTCGTGCTGATGGCTGGCGCGATTTCCATGATCACCGTGATCATCGCCCACCTGAGCTGGCATGGCTGGGTGGCCGGCATGCGTGAAATGCTGCGCGGCGAACTGCTGCCGCGCTCGCCACGCCGCGGTGCGGCGCAGCCGGCGCCGGTTGAAGGCGACATGGCGCCGCTGGCCAGCGAGTTCCGCGCCATGCTCAACGATTACCAGCGCGAGCTGGCCGCCAGCCCGGTCGAGTCAACGACCTGGAGTCCCGAAACGCTCAAGCTGCTGCTGAACCAGGACCTGGCCGGTGACCAGATCCTCGTGGTCTCGAACCGCGAGCCGTATATCCACGTGGCCACGCCCAATGGCGTGAAAGTCCAGCGTCCGGCCAGCGGCCTGGTCACGGCGGTGGAAGCCGTGATGCGCGCCTGCTCCGGCACCTGGATTGCGCATGGCGCCGGTTCGGCCGACCGCGAAACGGTCGACGCCAACGACCACGTGCCAGTCCCGCCCGACAACCCGAGCTATACGCTGCGCCGCGTCTGGCTGTCGAAGGAAGAAGAGCAGGGCTATTACTATGGCTTTGCCAACGAAGGCCTGTGGCCGCTGTGCCATATTGCGCACGTGCGCCCTGTGTTCCGCTCGACCGACTGGGCCGAATACGTGCGCGTGAACCAGCGCTTTGCCGATGCCGTGATCGCCGAAGCGCGTTCCGACAACCCGGTCGTGCTGGTGCAGGATTATCACTTCGCGCTGCTGCCGCGCATGGTGCGCGCGGTGCTGCCAAAGGCAACCATCATCACGTTCTGGCACATCCCATGGCCAAATCCGGAGTCGTTCGGCATCTGCCCATGGCGCGAAGAAATCCTCGACGGCATGCTGGGCAGCACGATCCTGGGCTTCCACACGCCGTTCCACCGCAAGAATTTCCTCGACACGGTCGACCGCTACCTGGAAACCCGCATCGAAGACGAAGCTTCGACCGTCAGCTATGGCAACCAGCTCACGCAAGTAAAACCGTATCCGATTTCCATCGCGTGGCCTGACGAAATTCCGGGTGAGCCCGATATCGCCGCCTGCCGCGCCGAGATCCGCCAGTCCCTGTCGCTGCCGGCCGACCAGTTGCTGGGCATCGGCGTCGATCGCCTCGATTACACCAAGGGCATCGTCGAACGCTTCGAAGCGGTTGAGCGCATGTTTGAGTTGTATCCGGAAATGATCGGCAAGTTCACGTTCGTGCAGATCGCCGCGCCCACCCGCTCGTCGCTGGATGAATACCAGAACCTGGAAACGCGCGTGCGCGGCCTGGCGCAGCGGATCAATGACCGCTACGCCAGCGGCAGCTACCTGCCGATCGTGCTGAAAACCGAGCACCACGAACAGCGCCAGTTGCGCACGTACTTCCGCGCGTCTGACGTCTGCAGCGTGACCAGCCTGCACGACGGCATGAACCTGGTGGCCAAGGAATTCATCGCCGCCCGCGACGATGAAGGCGGCGCACTGATCCTGAGCCAGTTCACCGGCGCGGCGCGCGAGCTGCATGAAGCGCTGATCGTCAATCCGTACCATATCGAAGAGGGCGCCGAAGCGCTGTACCAGGCGCTGCGCATGCCGCGCGACGAGCAGCGCGAACGGATGCGCAGCATGCGCCGCCGGGTGCGCGACTTCAACGTGTATCGCTGGGCCGGGCGCATGCTGCAGGATGCAGCGCGCCTGCGCCAGCGCGAGCGCGTCAAGTCGCGCATCGTCTCGCTCAGCCAGGACCGCGTGCGCAGGGGGGAAGCATGACCGCTGCCACTGACAACCTGCAGGCTGCACTCGATTTGCTGGCCGCACCCGATTGCGCGCTGTTTCTCGACTTCGACGGCACGCTGGTGGATATTGCGCCGCTGCCCGACCAGGTGATCGTCACCGACATGCTGCGCAGCGCGCTGCCGCTGCTGCAGACGCGCCTGGAAGGGCGCCTGGCCCTCGTGTCCGGCCGCCCGATCAACGAGCTCGACAAACTGCTGGCGCCGCTGACGTTCCCTGCGGCCGGCGTGCATGGGATGGAGCGGCGCGGTGTCGACGGCGTCGTGCGCCGCCTGACGCCGCCCGACTTCGACCTGGTGCGCCAGGCCGCACAGGGGCTGGCGGCGCGCCATCCCGACCTGTGGGTCGAGGAAAAACACGGCGCACTGGCGTTGCATTTCCGCCAGGCGCCCGAGTTGCAGGCGCTGTGCACCGACGCGATGCGCGTGGCGGTGGACGCCAGCCCGGGTCTCTTGCTGATGGAAGGCAAGATGATCGTCGAGGTCAAGTCGAACGCTGTCAGCAAGGGCACGGCGATCCGCGACTTCCTGGCCGACGCGCCGTTCGCCGGTTACCGGCCCCTGTTCATCGGCGACGATACGACCGACGAAGCAGGTTTTGCACAAGTACAAAGTATTGGCGGGATCGGCCTGAAGGTCGGCCCGGGCCCCACTGTGGCCCAGTGCCGCATCGCGTCGGCGGAACAATTGCGCATCGTACTGTCGCAAGCGGCCGCCGCGCCAACCATTGGAAAGGACATACCCCATGAATGATGATTCCCACGAGTCGACAATGAGTACCGCATTACCGAACGCCCTCGAAGCACGGGGCACCATCGACCCCACCGGTTCGCTCGATTGCGGCGTGATTGGTAATTGCGCCTTCAGCGCCCTGGTCGACCGCATGGGCCGGATGGTCTGGTGCTGCCTGCCGCGCTTTGACGGTGACCCGGTCTTCAACGCCTTGCTCGATCCGAGCGAGAAGGGCAGCCTGTGGAGCGTCGAGCTGGAAGACTTCGCCCGCAGTGAGCAGGTGTATGAACCGAACACGGCGGTGCTGCGCACGCGCCTGTTCGACAGCGGCGGCAACGGCATCGAGATCACCGACTTCGCGCCGCGCTTCCTGAGCCGCGACCGCATGTTCCGCCCGCTGATGCTGGTACGCCGCGTGCGTCCGCTGGGCAGTGGCGTGCGCGTTCGCGTCATCATGCGGCCGCGCTTCGAGTACGGCGCCAAGGCGCCCGAAATCACGCAGGGTAGCCACCACATCCGCTACGTCGGTCCCGACCAGACGCTGCGCCTGAACACCGACGCGTCGCTTAATTACGTGATGTCCGAATCGTTCTTCCTGCTCGACCGGCCGCTGAACTTCATGCTGGGGCCGGACGAAACGCTGGCTGACGGCATCAAGGACACCGCGCACCGCTTCGAGCTCGAGACGATTTCGTACTGGCGCACCTGGTCGCGCCGCCTGGCGCTGCCGCTCGAGTGGCAGGACGTGGTCATCCGCGCCGCGATCACGCTGAAACTGTCGCTGTACGAAGACACCGGCGCGATCATCGCCGCGATGACGACCAGCATTCCGGAAGCACCGGGCAGCGAGCGCAACTGGGATTACCGCTACTGCTGGCTGCGCGACGCGTTCTTCGTGATCCGGGCGCTGAACAGCCTGTCGGAAGTCGGCACGATGGAAGACTATCTGCGCTGGCTGAGCAATGTCGTGGCGCGCGCCAAGGGCGGGCATATCCAGCCCCTGTACGGCATCGGGCTGGAAGAAGAGCTGCCCGAATCGATCATCGAGCACTTGCCCGGCTACCGCAACAACGGTCCGGTGCGCGTGGGCAACCAGGCGCAGGAACACTTCCAGCACGACGTGTACGGCAATATCGTGCTCGGCGCGGCGCAGGCCTTCTTCGATCACCGCCTGTTCCGCCGCGCGGGGCATGCCGAGTTCGTGCAACTCGAGGCCGTGGGTGAACAGGCGTTCCGCCTGTACGACGAACCGGACGCCGGCATGTGGGAGCTGCGCACGCGCGCCCGTGTTCACACCTCGTCGGTACTGATGAACTGGGCAGCGTGCGACCGCCTGGCCAAAATCGCCGAAGAACTGGACTTGCCCGAGCGCGCCACGTTCTGGGGCGAGCGCGCGGAAATCATCCGCAATCGCCTGTTGACCGAAGCGTGGAGCGAAGAGCGCCAGGCGTTTGCCGAGAGCCTGGGCGGACGCGACCTCGACGCCAGCGTGCTGTTGATGGCCGAGATCAACTTCATCGACCCGATGGATCCGCGCTTCGTCGCCACGGTCGACGCGCTGGAAAAGTCGCTGTGCGACGGCCCGTACATGCGCCGCTATGAAGCGCCGGACGATTTCGGCAAGCCCGAAACAGCCTTCAATATCTGCACGTTCTGGCGCATCGATGCACTGGCGCGGATCGGTCGCGAGGACGAAGCACGCGTCGTGTTCGAGGCCATGCTGGCGGCGCGCAATCACCTGGGCCTGCTGTCGGAAGACACGCATCCGGTCACCGGCGAAATGTGGGGCAATTTCCCGCAGACGTATTCGATGGTTGGCCTGATCAATTGCGCGATGCGCCTGTCCAAGCCGTGGAACAGCGTCGTGTAAGCGTGTGACATAAGCGCATCGTCGTCATGGCCGGGTCATAATCGGCCTTCACACTTCGTCGCATCACCTTGCGATGGAGTGTGCATGAAGCAGAAATCTTCGCCTGACCGGATGGCAGCCTTGGCGCGAGCCGGAAAGCGCCCCTCGTGAAAGAGGGCGAACTCCAGCGCGGCATGGCCGGCAAGACCATCGTTCTGCTCAGCGTCCCGGCTGGCGCCGGTCACACCCGGATTGCCGAGGCCATCCGCGCCTGCGCTGCGGCCGAACACCCGGATGCCACCGTCATCCACCTGGATGCGATGGCATTTGCCACGCCGCTGCTGCGCAAGGTCTACACCGATTTCTATCTGCGCCTGATCACCCGCGCGCCGGGCTTGTGGCGCTACATCTACCGCTGGACCGATGCGGCCCGCCCGGATGGCTTGACCAGCCGGCTGCGGCGCCGGATCGAACGGCATGCGTGCCGTTTGTTAATCGATGAAATCGCGGTCTTGAAACCCGACGCGATCATCTGCACCCATTTTCAGCCGGCCGAAGTGCTGTCGCAGCAGATCGCCGCGGGGAAACTCACGTGCCCGCTGTGGGTGCAAGTCACCGATTTCGACCTGCACCGCATGTGGCTGCAGCCGCACGTCACCGGCTATTTTGCTGCCAACGACGAGGTGGCGTTTCGCATGCACGGGCAGGGCGTCGCCGCGCATGCCATCTACGTCGCCGGTATTCCCACGATGCCGGCGTTTTCGCTCACCCACGACCGCGCCGATTGCGCGCGCGCACTAGGCTTGAATCCGGCGCTGCCGACCTTCCTTCTGATGGGCGGCGGCGCCGGGCTGGGCGGCCTGCACCGCGTGGCGCAGCAGTTGCTGGCGATTCCGGGCAATTTTCAGCTCATCGCGCTGGCCGGCAAGAACGTTGCCGAACTGGCTGCGCTGCAGCGGCTGTCCGTGCGCTTTCCGGGCCGGCTGGCGCCGCAGGGCTACACGGACCGCGTCGAGCGCCTGATGGCGTGCGCCGATCTGGTGGTGACCAAGCCGGGCGGCGCGACCACGGCCGAATGCCTGGCGATGGGCGTGCCAATGATCGTCAATGCACCGATCCCGGGCCAGGAAGAACACAACGCCAATTATCTGCTCGAGCATGGCGCCGCGCTCAAGGCGGTGGATCTGCCGACGCTCGATTACCGCATCCGCTACCTGATGGCGCACCCGGAAAAACTGGCCGACATGGCCGCCTGTGCTCGCGCCCTTGGCCGCCCGCAGGCTGCGCGCCACGTCGTTGAAACCGTTCTGGTGCAAGCCGCCCGCCAACAGGATGCCGCCCATGTTTGAATTGGCCGATGGCGCCAGGCTCATGGCGACGGTGTGCGCCGTGCTGGCGCTGGCGTATCTGTTCGCGCGCGTGGAAGTGGAAATCGAAGGCGAAGCCGGCTGGGCGGCAAATCTGCCGACCTGGCGCATCGAGGAGCATCTGCTGCTCGATATCTTCTGGGGCGGCCGCGCGCTGACCGGTTACCACCTGTGGATGTTTTCGTTCATCGGACTGGTGTTTCACTTCCCGCTGTTCTTCATGGGCCAGTGGTCGTGGCAGCTCGAGGCGACGATCATGGCGTCGATCATGCTGTTCTGGATCGTCGAGGATTACCTGTGGTTCGTCATCAATCCGGCCTTCGGCTGGCGCCGCTTCAAGCAGGTGCATGTGGCGTGGCACAAGCGCTGGGCGCTGGGAGCGCCGATCGATTACTGGCTGTTCGGCGCCATCAGCGCGCTGCTGTTCTGGTACGGTGCCTGAACCAGGTCGAGTGCATGGCGCACGCGCCCGCATAACTCGCCGGAGGTGCGCGAAATCAGTTCCGGGGGAATGGCGAACTTGTTGGTCAGGCGATCGTAGTCTTCGAACCCGTACGACACCATGAACGGGTGCATGCCGGTATGGGCCGCCGCCGTGAAATCCTTGTGCTCGTCGCCGCAGATATAACCGCGCGCCGGATTGACGCCGAAGCGTTCGCGCACGGCCCGAAACGACGCCGTCTTCTTGTCCTTGAGTGGAATGTGCTCCAGAAAATCCAGTGCGCCGATATCGATGTCGTGGCGCAGGAACAGCTGGCGCAGCGTTTCCAGGGGCTCGATCGTGATGTTGCGCGTGACAATACCCACCGTGATGCCGGGCGCCGCGATCAGCTCGCGGATCAGGTCGGGAATGCCGTCATACAGCCGGGCTTCTTGCCGGTAAATGTCGGTCAGCGTGTCGACCAGTTTGGCGCGGCTGTTCTTGCGCAGGTTTTTCTTGATGATCGACGGGAACTGCTTCAGGCCGCCCACGTACTTGAGCAGGTGGTGCCGTTTCTGGAATGCCGTTTCGGCGCCGAGCACGCACCCGTGCTGGTTGAAGGCCATGGCGATCGCGGAAAAAGCATCGATGGTGGTGCCATCCGCGTCGAGAATGAGAAGCCGTTTATCACTGTTGTACATGTGCAGCGCTCCCGATGCCGTTGACCGGACCGGCATGCCAACTTTGCCGGTGCTCACTGTACGTCATCATCGGGCGCTGTCATGACAGGGGTGTGACAAACGGCGCGCTTGCGCGCTTACGTGGCCGCAAGGTAACGGTCCAGGTCTGCGTGGTCCAGCAGGCTGTCGCCCAGGTGTGTCGTGGCGATCAGGCCACGTGCCTGGACCAGGTCGTAGCGTAGGCAGGCGCGCAGGGTGTCGAATGCGCGGTCGTTGAAATCGGGCCGTGCTTCGTCGATGGCAATGTCGGTGCTGCTGAAGACGACGGGAACCGGCGGCGTGTCGACCGATTTCTCGAACACGGCCTCGACGAAACGGCGGCGCGCGCCGGTATCGTCAAGCCGGCTGACGCAGATGACGGACAGGTCGGACGGCAGGTAGCGTTCCAGCAGCGTGCGCAGCGGGGTGTAGTAAAAGCTGTTGGAGAGGATGGAAAAAAATGGAAACTGCTTGCGCGACAGGTAGAACGCGAGCTCGTACTCGATGCGCTGCATGAAGGTCTGCGTACGAAGATGGTCCAGTTCTCGCCGCGCATAGCCTTCGACGATCAGGTGCGAGCGTCTCGGAAAATAGCTCTGGCAGATACGGATCACGGTGTCCGAAAACGTGCTGGCCTCGCGCGGCCCGCGGCCTGTCCCGCTGCCCTCGGATTGATACGATGAAAAATAATCCCGTGCCTGGTCCCCGCCCAGCGAGTCGACCTTGAACATCTTGTAGAAGCTCCACATCCGCTCAAACCCATTGCGCAGGCACAGGACCAGGCGGGTGTCGTATTGAGGCAGGCGCTGCACGGTTGCGGGATCGAACGCGTAACCGGCGCTGGCGTCGAGCAGCGGCACATCGCCCCGGCGCGAGCGCGCTGCGTGGGGCTCGTCGTTCGCATACAGATAGGGCTCTTTTTCGCCGGGAACGCGGTCTTCGGCAAGGCCATTGACGACCATCCATTCCGACAGCGCCGTGGTGCCGCATTTTGCGACGCCGACAATGAATACGTGCTGGATCGTCATCACTCATCTCCCGGGAAATGGTTATGCCACGAGGAGAATAGTCTCACACACACGCACTGCTGACCGGCATGCGGCAGACGCCGACTCGGTACACTGGCATTCTCCGGACTTTATCGAGGCAAGCATGCGTTCCATGGATTTCAGCTCGTGGCAAGGCGCGATGACGACGATCATCGGCCTTGCCATCATTACCCTGCTCGGGGTAGGCATTCGCCTCATCATCATGCAAACGATCCAGCAGCGGCGCGAGCGCATGAACCGCCAGATCAACGAGCGGCTCAAGACGCTGATCGCGGCCTACCGCACGCTGGGCGGCTCGTTTACCGGTCAGCTGACGGTCGACCCGACCCATTTGCGCGACCTGCAAGAGCGCACCCGGGCCACAGAAGGTGCACCGGCAACGGCCGAGGAAACCTTCAGCTCCGAACGGTCGCGCCGCATGCGCGATGCGGTCGAGGCCGCGCTGGCGGACATCCTGCTGCTGGGCACTGAAGAACACTGCCGGCTGGCGGGACAGGCTGCAGCGGACATGGCGGCCGGGCGGCCGATTCACACGGCAGACCTGGTGATCAGCCTGCGCGGTTTTATTCGCAGCGCACTGGACCTGGGGCCGATGCCGGCCGATGTGCTGATTCCGCTGCAGGGGCCGACGCGCACCCAGGGCGGTGCGGCACGCGGCAAGGGCGAGGCGGGCGGTAACCGGGGCGGTGGCAATGGCGGGGCGAATGCGGACGGCGGCGGCGGTGGCGGCATGGGGATGGGCCTGGCGCCAGGATTGGGGCGCAAGGATACCGATCACGCCGGCTGATGCGCCCCTGATCCGGCAAGCGCTGCGGCCGCCTTGGCGACATACATCGCCTTGTCGGCGTGCGAAAGAAGTTCGTCGCGGTTGCCGCCGTGCTCGGGATAATGCGCGACACCGACACTGACCGACATCTGCAGCCGCTGTCCTTCGCCCAGATCGACCGGCGGTGCCAGCGCCAGGTGAATCTTGTCCAGCACCAGCCCCGCATCGGCCGGCAGCGTGACGTTTTCCAGCAGGACGACGAACTCATCACCACCCAGGCGCGCCAGCGTGTCGCTGTTGCGCAGGCAGGCTGAGACACGCCGCGCGACCTCCTGCAACAACCGGTCGCCACAGGCGTGACCAAAGTTGTCGTTGACCTGCTTGAACCGGTTCAGATCGATGAACAGCAGGGACAGCCGCTCCTGCTGGCGCCGGGCATGCGCCAGCGCGGTGTCGAGACGGTCGTAGAACAGGCGCCGGTTTGGCAGGCGGGTCAGCTCGTCATGCAGGGCCATGAACTGCAGTTGCGCATGCAGTTGCCTGCGTCCGATGGCGGCGGCGAGCTGATCGGCCACGAACACCAGCAGGTCGCGGTCCTGCGTCCGGTACGGCGCGTCATCCCGCCCATTGCGCAGCGCGATGACGCCAACGACGCCATCGGGCGTGGTGATCGGTACGGCCAGCGCGCCGCCTGCCATGGTCGCCGCAGCCGCCCGCAAGGGCGCCGGCAGGCCGTCCTGCGCGCCCGGCGCAAGCAGCAGTGGCGCAGCGCACTGCGCCACTGTCTCGCACAGCAGCGGCATCAGCGCTGCGTCGCACGGGGCGCCATCATCCACCAGATAGGTGAAGTCCATGTCCTGGCCCGCCTTGTCGCACAGGGCCACCCCGAAGCACGAGGCCGGCAAGAGCTCGCGGACGATGGCGTGGCTGCGCCCGAACAGGTCGGCCAGATCGTCGCTTGCGTGGGCCGCTTCCGACATCGCGTACAGCACCGACTGCATCGCCTGGGCCTGCTTCAGGGCGGTGACGTCGCGCGCAACGGCCACGCGCAGCTGATCGGCCTCGGACCAGCGCGCCGACCACATGATATGGACGATGCTGCCGTCCTTGCGCAGGTAGCGGTTTTCAAAGTTGGTGTGGGCCTGGCCATTCATGATGTCTTGCGCCACGGCGAGCGTGCGCTCGCGGTCGGCGGGGGCGACCAAGTCGATCACGCGCAGGCCAATCATTTCCTGCTGCGTATAGCCGAAGATATTGACACCGGCCGCACTGACGTACACGAACCGCCCGCCGGCGTCGACCATGCAGACGGCGTCGAGCAGCAGGTCCGTGAAGTTGGCAATCGGGGCGCGGACGGTGTATTCCATGAACATATTCTAAATGACATTGGCTCGGAAAATCCGGTGCATCGATCCGGGCGTCGCGTGATGCGCACCGGGTACCGGTTCAGGCAATCACGAAGCACATCCGTAGGAAGATTCCGGTTTTGAAAAACCTGCGTTTTTGATAATAATTTACTCGGATAACTAGCGCAAAATAAAGTTCGCTCAGGTTGCTTACCCGCTTGAAAACAACCATCGACAGGGTCGTCAGGCGCAGCCAGCCTGCGCGTTATCGGGGCAGCGCCGTTCTGCTGCGCAGGTCAAGAAGGAGTCAGGCATGTCCAAAACAAGCAAGGCCACGAACAATCTGCATCATGTGCAGAACCAGTGGGGCGGGAACTCCGCGCAGTGGCATGAAGGCGGCATGTGGATCATCGGCGCACGACCCGGCCAGCACGTGGTGGCGCTCGACCTCACTTCCAGCGACAACGGGAAGACGCTCACCGGACAAATGAAATACGCCGGCGAAGGCGCCATCGGCTTTCGCGCCACTCTGACCCAGAGCAACACGTACACGGTCGAGAATCAGTGGGGCGGCGCGTCGGCGCCGTGGCATCCGGGCGGGACCTGGGTCATCGGCTGCCGCCCTGGCCAGAGCGTGGTCGCCATCCATGTCGAATCGGGCGACAACGGTGCCACGCTGAAGGGGACGATGACCTACAGTGGCGAAGGCCCGATCGGTTTTCAAAGCCAGACGAGCGATGGCGCCGTGTACGCTGTCGAAAATCAGTGGGGCGGCGCGTTCGCGCCCTGGCACCAGGGCGGCATTTCCGTGCTTGGCTGCCGCGACCAGGCAGTGCTCGCGGTCGACCTGAGCTCGACCGATGGCGGCAAGACCCTGACCGGCACCATGACGTATGCGGGCGAAGGCCCCATCCGCGTGCGCGCCACGGCGGTCGCCGGCAACAACTACCAGGTCGAAAACCAATGGGGCGACACGTCGTCGGCATGGCATCCGGGCGGCGTCTGGCTGATCGGCTGCCGTGTCGGCCAGCACAGCGTGGCACTCAATGTCACGTCCGGCAACCAGGGTAACAACCTGCATGGCGGCATGACCTACAACGGCGAAGGCGCGATCGGCTATCGCAGCACGGAATTGCCGATGTAATCGGCGCTGCACCGGCCATGCTGCCGCAAGTGGCATGGCCGACAATCGCACAATCGCACAATCGCACAATCGGGGTCAGGTCTGACATTCAGACACGAGCTCGACACGCACAATCGGGGTCAGGTCTGACATTCAGACACGAGCTCGACATAAACCTGTCTATGAAATGCCTGGTGGAGAGATTAAGGAAGAGCCCGTGTCCAAATGTCAGACCTGACCCCGGCTGTTGACCCCGGCTGTGATCTTGGCTACCTGTCGGTCACCGAAAATTCCCGGGCCCGCTATTGATTGCCAGCGCTTGCGGTTCAAGCCAACAACGGCAGCGGCGTGACTGTCACCTGCACGTCGAGCTCCTGTTTGCCGCCGCCCAGCACGATCCCCCGCATCGGCGTCACGTCGCTGAAATCGCGCCCCCAGCCCAGCGTGATGTGTTCGTGCTGCACGAGACAGCGGTTGGTCGGATCGAAATCGACCCAGCCCAGTGCCGGACAGAACACCGACACCCACGCGTGCGAGGCATCGGCCCCGATCAGGCGCGGCTTGCCTTCCGGCGGGTGCGTCAGGATGTAGCCGCTGACATAGCGCGCCGGCAGGCCGATGCTGCGCAGGCAGCCGATCATCAGCTGCGCGAAATCCTGGCATACGCCGCGCCGGCCGCGCAGTACCTGGTCGAGCGGCGTCGAGATGTCGGTGGCCTTGCTGTCGAATTCGAAGTCGTCGAAGATCCGGTGTGTCAGGTCGAGCGCTGCGTCGAGCTGCGGGCGGCCCGGGACGTAGCTCTCGCGTGCGTACGCTTCCAGTTCCGGGAACAGGGCGACATGGGGCGACGCGTACAGGTAGCGGCAGGCCTCCAGCGTGGCCGTGCTTTTTTCCTTGCCCATCATGTCGCGCACGGATTCCCACGATAACGTGCCGGCGATCTGCGCCAGCGTGTAGCGCGCGCGCAGCGAGACCGTCGATTCGGCGTGCACCAGCAGGCTGTCATGGGGCACCGTCAGCGCCACGTGGCGCGTGATGTTGCCGAAGTAATCCACGCCCTCATTGCTGTCGTTGATCACCGGGTCGAGCCAGATCAGGTGCGACTCGGTTTGCTGACACGAAAACGAGCGCGGCGTCAGGTGCAGGTATTGCTGCGACAGCGTCACCATGCTGTTGTACTTGTAGCGCGTCTCGTGCACCACGCGATAGCGCGCAATCACGTCGGCGCCTACGGCGCCCGGCAGCAAATCGGTCATGAGGTACGGTTCCTTTGCCGGCCGTTGGCGGTATAGCTGAAAAACTGGACGCCGATCTGCTCGGACAAGGCCGCGCTGGCCTGCCCGATCCTGCTAAGCAGGTCGCTGAGCAGCGCATTGCCGTGGTTCAGATCGACGCCGGGATCGAGCGCGGTCAGTTCGGCCTTCAGTGGCGTCAGCAGGTCCAGGCCCCCGGCGCCCTGGGCCTGCGTAACCTTGCCCAGCGTGCCGATGATGCCGTTCAACTGGAACACGATCGAGCGCGGGTTGGTTTCGTCCAGCAGCAGCAGGTCGAGCACCGGCAGCCACTCGGGCTGGGCGCGGTAGCGGGCGCGGTAGGTGATGATGCTGTCCGACAGTTCGAGCACCCAGTCGAGATTGCCGTTTTCGTCCATCGCCAGTGCGCGCTGCAGCACGAGCGCCTGGAACTGTAGCCGTTCAAGGCGCCGGCCGATCGACATGAAGCGCCAGCCGAGGTCGCGCACCATGCCGTCGAGGGCGAAGCCGGCCAGCGTCATCAGCGCCGCGGCGGCATCGTCAAGAATCGTCATCACGCCCGACTGCGACGGCCGCTCGCCGGGCGGCGCGACCGGCTGCACCATGCGGTTCAGCGCGCGCCAGTTGTCGACCGAGAAGCGCTCGTGCAGCTGGCCGGCGATCCGGTGCAACTGCTGCTGCTGGCGCGCCAGGCCCGGAACGGCAGGCGACACCACCGCCTGCAGCAGCGCCGATTCGATCTCGGCATCGGTGAAGATCGGGGCCGGCAGGGCGCTGGCCGTGCCCGGCAACTTGCTTGATCCCGTAACGGAGGGGGCAGCCGGCTTGCGCTGCGGATCCAGCAAACCGAACCAGATGCACAGGGCTTCGACAGTGGGCCACTCAGCGCCGCGCTGGTCAAAGCGCACATTGAACAGGATATTGAGCGCGACCCGCAGCAGGCGGCAGATATTGTCGCTGCGCTCGGCATGGCGGCCGAACCACAGCAGGTTTTCGGCCACGCGGCTGGACAGGTTGCTGTCTTCGCGTACCAGGTCTTCGCCGGTGATGCTGCTTTTTTGCAGGCGATGCGTTTCGACGCGCGCGCGCGCCTGGACCCAGGTGTCCTTGCTGGCGCCGCCCATCTGCATCGTCAGCACGCGGGCATCGGGCCCGGTGGCCACGCGGGTCAGGCCGCCCGGCATCACGACATAGCCATTCGGCGTGGCGCACGCGAACACGCGCAGGCCCACTGCGCGCGCCTGCAGGCCGGGCGCGCGGCCATCCTTCCATACCGGCGCCTGCGACAGGCGCACCAGTTCCTGGGCGATGTAGTGATTGGGATTGGCGCGCAGAGTGGCGATGAACGCCGCGCGTGCCTCGCCGTCGAGATCCTGGCCGAACACGGCCGGCTGGAAGGGGATCGCGCCGCTCGGCTTGATCACCAGGCGATCGAGCCTGGCGACCACGGTTTCGAGCGCGGCCGGCTCGCCGCACCACCAGGTCGCCACCGAGGGCATCTTGAGCGGCTCGCCCAGCAGGCGCTTGGACAGCGCCGGCAGGAAGCCGAGCAGGGCGCCCGACTCGAGCAGGCTCGAACCGAGGCTGTTGGCCACTACCACATTGCCGCGCATGGCGGCCTGGGTCAGGCCGGCCACGCCGAGCAGCGAATTTTGCAGTTCGAGCGGATCGCACGATTCGTCGTCGACCCGGCGCATGATCACGTGCACCCGGTGCAGTCCGGCCAGGGTCTTGATGAAGACGACGCCGTCGCGCACCGTCAGATCGCCCCCTTCGACCAGCGTCAGGCCCAGGTAGCGCGCCAGGTAGGCCTGCTCGTAATAGCTTTCGCTGCGCGGGCCCGGCGTGAGCAGCACGATCAGCGGCATCTCGCCCTCGCGCAGCGGCGCCGGCTTGTCGCCATGGGCCGCGCACAGCCGGCCCCAGTGCACCAGGCTGTCGTGCATCGTGCGGAAGAACGGCGACACGGGCTGCACCTTCAGTTCGCGCAGCAGGTCGGGGAAGGTGGGGGCGATGATGGAGCGGTTTTCGAGTGCATAGCCAGCGCCCGACGGCGCCTGCGTGCGGTCGGCCATCACCCACCAGCGGCCGTCGGGCGCGCGCGCCAGGTCGACCGCATAGAAATGCAGCGCAACGTCGTCGTGGTGGCGCATGCCGTGGCACGGGCGCAGAAAGCCCGCATGACCATGGATCAGCGCTGACGGCAGCAAGCCTTCGCGCAGCATCGCCTGCTCGCCATACACGTCGCCCAGAATCTTGTTGAGCAGCGTGGCGCGCTGGATCACGGCCGCTTCGATGCCGCTCCATTCCTCGTGCGGCAGGATCAGCGGCAGCACGTTCAGGTCCCACTGGCGCGGCCGGGTGCCGGCGTCTGCCAGCACGTTGTAGCTGACGCCGTTTTCGCGCACCTGGCGCTGCACCATCTCCATCCGCTGGCGCATCATGTCCGGTGCTTCGTGCCCCAGGTTGGCAAGCATCGCACGCCAGTGCGCGCGCGGCGCCTTGTCGGCGCCCAGCATTTCATCGAAACCATCCGGCGCGGCCAGATAGTGGGCAAGCAGTTGATTGGGCATTGGCGTGCAGCTTTACGGTTGAAACGAATGCCAGCTTACATCGGCTGCCAGCGCAAATCGAGGGTCATCGGGAAGCTCGGATTGAGGTCTTCCTTGTACACCGTGAACGGGCCCGGCGTGTGACCGTGTGGCCAGAAACGGGCAAAGCGGCGCGCCTCGGCGGCGTTGGCATTGACCGGCGAGCCGGTTTCGCTGCGCCCGCCCGGGTGCACGACATGGTAGGTGCAGCCGCCGATCGAGCGCCCGCTCCAGGTGTCGACCAGGTCGAACACGAGCGGCGCCTGCACCCGGATGCTCGGATGCAGCGCCGACCACGGGCTCCAGGCACGGAAGCGCACACCGGCCACGTATTCGCCCGGCACGCCGGTCGGATGCAGCGGCAGCATGCGGCCGTTGCAGGCCACCACGTGGCGCCCGTCGGTCAGGCCGCGCACCAGCAATTGCATGCGCTCGACCGACGAATCGACGTAGCGCGCGGTGCCGCCGGCGGACACTTCTTCGCCCAGCACGTTCCACGGCTCGATCGCCTGGCGCAGTTCCATCTCGACGCCTTCGTAGACGACGGTGCCAAAGCGCGGGAAGCGGAACTCGATGAACGGCTCGAACCAGTGGTCCTCGAACGCATAGCCGGCCGCGCGCAGGTCCTTGGCGACGTCGCGGATATCCTGCGCGACGAAGTGCGGCAGCATCCAGCGGTCGTGCAGCGCCGTGCCCCAGTGCACGAGCTTGGCCTGCAGCGGCTGGCGCCAGAAGCGTGCGACCAGGGCGCGCAGCAGCAGCATTTGCAAGAGGCTCATGCGCTCGTGCGGCGGCATTTCAAACGCGCGGAATTCCACCAGGCCCAGGCGGCCGGTCGGGCCGTCCGGCGAGTACAGCTTGTCGATCGAGAACTCCGAGCGGTGCGTGTTACCCGTCAGGTCGACCAGCATATTGCGCAGCAGGCGGTCGACCATCCACGGCTTGTCGCCGGGATGCATGGTCGGCAGCACCTTGTCCATTTGCTGGAACGCGATCGCCAGTTCGTACAGGTTGTCGTCACGCGCTTCATCGACGCGCGGCGCCTGGCTGGTCGGGCCGATGAAGGTGCCCGAGAACAGGTACGAGAGGGCAGGGTGGATCTGCCAGTACGTGATCAGGCTTTTCAGCAGGTCCGGTCGGCGCAGCATCGGGCTGTCTTCCACCGTGGCGCCGCCCAGCGTTGCGTGATTGCCGCCGCCGGTGCCCGTGTGGCGGCCGTCGAGCATGAATTTTTCGGTGCCCAGGCGCGTCAGGCGCGCTTCCTGGTACAGCGTCGTCATATTGTGGACCAGCTCATGCCAGCTTGCCGCCGGATGGATGTTGACCTCGATGACGCCCGGGTCGGGCGTGACGCTGAGCAGCTTGATGCGCGGGTCGCGCGGTGGCGCATAACCCTCGATGCGCAGCTTCATCTTCAGCTTGGCCGCGGTGTTCTCGACCGCCGTGACGAGCGCCAGGTAATCCTCGATGCGCTTTTGCGGCGGCATGAAGATGTACAGGCGGCCCGCGCGCACTTCGAGGCACAGCGCGGTGTGGATGACTTCGCGCGCTTCCGGGTCGGCCGGCGCAGGTGCCGTCTTGTGCGTCGATTTGCCGGGCGCCACACTCAGCACCGGGCGCCGGTCCTTCTTGCCGACCGGGAGCGGGCCGCGTGGCGCGAACGGGTCGACATCGAAATCGGGATCGCGCTCTTCGGGCAGCACCCACGGCAGCGTGGCCAGCGGCAGGCGCAAGCCGATCGGCGAATCACCCTCGATCAGGTACAGGTTTTCGCGCTTGAGCGGCCACGGCGACGTGCGCCAGCTGGTGCCCAGCATGACCGACGGATCGTGTTCGCGGGCTTTCAGCGGCAGCACGTAGCCGGCCACCTGACCCAGGCCCCGTTCGAGCAGGCGCGCCAGGCGGCGGCGCTCTTCCGGTGCTTTCAGGTCGGCGTCCAGCGGATCGAGATTGCGCGGCAGCGCCTGCTCGCGCTGGGCTTGCAGCAGCACGTCTTCATAGGCCGGGATGGCGCAGCCGGCCGGCAGGCCGAGCGATTTGACCAGCTCCGCGGCAAAGCGGCCGGCATCGTCGCTGCCGTAGCCATCATCGATGTGCTCGTCCGAGAACAGCGACGGATCGAACCACATCGGCTGGCCGTCGACGCGCCAGAAGATGTTCAGCGCCCAGCGCGGCAGCGGCTCGCCCGGATACCACTTGCCCTGGCCGTAATGGATCATGCCGCCCGGTGCAAAATGGTTCTTCAGGCGGTGCATCAGGTTGCCCGCCAGCTCGCGCTTCTTGTCGCCATGCGCCAGCGTGTTCCATTCGGCGCCGTCCATGTCGTCGATCGACACAAAGGTGGGCTCGCCGCCCTGCGTCAGGCGCACGTCCTGGTTCATCAGGTCAGCATCGACCTGCTGGCCCAGGCGGTTGATCCTGTCCCAGTCGTGTTCCGCGTACGGCTTGGTCACGCGCGGGTCTTCGTGGATGCGCGTGATCGTCATTTCGTGGACGAACGTGACCTCGGCCTTGTCGGTAAAGCCGGTCACCGGCGCAGCCGACGACGGCATCGCCGTGCAGGCCAGCGGAATATGGCCTTCGCTGGCCAGCATGCCCGAGGTCGGATCCAGCCCGATCCAGCCGGCGCCCGGCACATACACTTCGGTCCAGGCGTGCAGGTCGGTGAAGTCGACGGTGGTGCCGCTCGGCCCGTCGAGCGCTTCCTGGTCGGCGGTGAGCTGGATCAGGTAGCCGGACACGAAGCGCGCCGCCAGACCCATCTCGCGCAGGATCTGCACCAGCAGCCAGCCGGTATCGCGGCACGAGCCGGAGCGCTTCTGCAGCGTGTCTTCCGGCTCCTGCACGCCCGGTTCCATCCGCAGCAGGTACGCGATATCGCGCTGCAGGCGCTGGTTGATGGCCACGAGGAAGTCGTTCGTGCCCATCGGCTGGGCCAGCAGTTCGCGTCGCGCGTCGGCGACCCACTCGGTCAGCAGCGGGCCAGGTTCCTGAGACCTGGTGTACGGGCTCAGTTCCGACTGCAGCAGGTCCGGGTAGGCGAACGGGAAGGTCTCGGCGTACTTTTCGACGAAGAAGTCGAACGGGTTAATCACCGTCATGTCCGCAACGAGATCGACTGTGAACTCGAGCACGTCGGTTTGTTCGGGGAACACGAAGCGGCCGATGTAATTGCCGTACGGGTCTTGCTGCCAGTTGATGAAATGCTCTTTCGGCAGGACGGTCAATGAGTACGACAGGATCGGTGTACGCGCATGTGGCGCCGGACGCAGGCGCACTTCATGCGGGGACAGATTGACCAGGCGGTCGTAACGGTAGCTGGTCTTGTGATGAAGCGCAACGCGGATAGCCATGCGGTAGTGCCTTTCGATTGGGGCGCGATCGATGCCGGCGCTCTGAATTTGGTCGTATTAGTTTGCGCGCAACTAAGTAAGCGCAAGATAGAAGCATTTAAGCATGATTCATACCTGCGTTCGTTTGACTTGCGAGTCGGACGGGGTGGCTGGCACGTTTCTTGTTAGTATTCTGGCACAGGAGGCAATGATGTCGAACTTTTACGATGAAATGTATTCCACGGCAGCAACCGTACGACCTCATTACCAGGCGTTCGCGGATTGGCTCGCCCAGCAGCCCCCACACCTGATCGATCAGAAGCGGGCAGAAGCCGAGCTGAACTTCCAACGCGTGGGGATCACGTTCGCTGTGTACGGCGACAACGCCGGCAAGGAACGGTTGATCCCATTCGACATCATTCCGCGCGTGATCAACGCCGCCGAGTGGGCCAAGCTGCAGGCCGGCCTGGTGCAGCGCGTGACCGCGCTGAACCGCTTCCTGCACGACGTCTACCACGACCAGAATATCCTGAAGGCGGGCGTCATTCCCGCTGAACAGATCCTGAATAACGCGCAGTTCCGGCCGGCCATGCAAGGCGTCAAGGTGCCGCTGGATATCTACGCCCACATTGCCGGCGTCGATATCGTGCGCGCGGGCGAAGGCGAGTTCTACGTGCTGGAAGACAATCTGCGCGTGCCGTCGGGCGTGTCGTACATGCTGGAAAACCGCAAGATGATGATGCGGCTGTTCCCGGCGCTGTTCGCGCGCAACCGCGTGGCGCCGGTCGACCATTATCCCGACCTGCTGCTGGACAATCTGCGCACCGTGGCGCCGCATGGCGGCGACGATCCGACCGTGGTCGTGCTCACGCCCGGCATGCACAATTCGGCCTACTTCGAGCACGCGTTCCTGGCCCAGCAAATGGGCGTGGCACTGGTGCAGGGGCAAGACCTGTATGTCAGCAACGACACCGTCTACATGCGCACGACGCGCGGCCCGAAGCAGGTCGACGTCATCTATCGCCGCATCGACGACGATTACCTCGATCCGCGCGCGTTCCGCCCTGAGTCCACGCTGGGCGTGCCGGGTCTGCTCGACGCGGTGCGCGCCGGCCGCGTCGGCCTGGCCAATGCCATCGGCACCGGCGTGGCCGACGACAAGTCGATCTACCCGTTCGTGCCGGACATGATCGAGTTCTATCTCGGCGAAAAGCCGATCCTGAACAACGTGCCGACCTATCAATGTCGCAAAAAAGAGCATCTGGACTACACGCTGGCGAACTTGCCGCAACTGGTGGTCAAGGAAGTCCACGGGGCCGGTGGCTACGGGATGCTCGTCGGGCCGGCCTCGACGACGGCCGAGATCGAAGATTTCCGCCGCCGCCTGCTGGCCAATCCGGACGGCTATATCGCCCAGCCGACGCTGGCGTTGTCGGCCTGCCCGACTTATGTGGAATCGGGCATCGCGCCGCGCCATATCGATCTGCGCCCGTTTGTGTTGTCGGGCAAGAGCGTGTCGATGGTGCCGGGCGGGCTGACCCGCGTGGCGTTGCAAGAAGGCTCCCTGGTGGTCAATTCGTCGCAGGGCGGCGGCACCAAGGACACCTGGATACTGGAGAACTAGCATGTTGAGCCGCACCGCAGATCATTTGTTCTGGATGGCCCGCTACACCGAGCGGGCCGAAAACACGGCGCGCATGCTCGACGTGCGCGTCCAGTATTCGCTGATGCCGCAATCGGTCCAGGCCGAGCAGCAGGGCTGGCGCACGATGCTGAGCGTGTCCGAACTCGAAGCCCAGTTCGACGCCAAGTACGACGCGCTGACGCAAAAGAACGTCATCGACTTCATGGTGCGCGACCCGGATAACCCGTCGTCGATCGCCAGCTGCCTGCGCGCCGCGCGCGAAAATGCCCGCGCCGTGCGCGGCACCTTGACCACTGAAGTCTGGGAAACCGAGAACACCACCTGGCTCGTGCTGCAAAAGCACCTGAGCGAGCGCATGTTCGAACGCGATCCCGGCCAGTTCCTGGAATGGGTCAAGTACCGCTCGCACCTGTCGCGCGGCGTCACGCTGGGCACGATGTTCCAGGATGAAGCGTTCAACTTCATCCGCCTGGGCACCTTCCTGGAACGGGCCGACAACACGGCGCGGATCCTTGACGTGAAGTTCCGGTTCCTGGCGTCGGACACGATCCAGGAGGGCGCGCAGGGCGAATACTATTACCTGGCGGCGCTGCTGCGCTCGGTATCTGCGTTCGAGACGTATCGCAAGGTGTATCGCCATGCGATCACGCCGACGCGCGTGGCCGAATTGTTGATTTTGCAGGGCAAGATGCCGCGCTCGCTGGTGGCCTGCATGGCTGCCGTCGTCGCCGTGCTGCAGGACGTGCGCAACGAGCTGTCGCACGACACCGAGCGGCTGGCGGAAAAACTGCATGCGTCGCTCAAGTCGGCCGAGATCAACGAGATCCTCGAGGAAGGTCTGCATGAGTTCCTGACCAAGTTCCTGGCGTGTATTGGCGAGCTGGGCAACGGCATCGGGCGTGACTTCCTGCTGCCGGTGGCGCCGGAGTTGCCGGAGGTTGTGCCAGCGCCTGTGCCGGTGCCGACCCAGTCGCAGACGCAGTCACAAACGTCATCGCAGACCTCGTCGCAGACGCAGACCCAGTCGCAAACACAGTCGCAGACGCGTTGATCAACTCGCGCACCAAACAGTGGCGCGGCGCACCGTCATGGCCAGCCTGCGCCATGGCGGTGCGCCCACTTTAACGAAGGAAGGCGGACCTGGAATGTGGCTGCGAACCGGTTGCAAGCTCAGTTTCAGCGTCGACTACCCCACGCCATTCATCCTGATGCTGCGTCCCCGCAGCGGTGCGCAGCAATGGGTGGCGCGCGAATCCTATACGCTCACCCCCAGCGTGCAAGTGCTTGAATACACGGATGCCTACGGCAACCTGTGTCAGCGCCTGACGGCGCCGCCCGGCGAATTTTCAATCCACACGTCGGCCGATGTGCTGACCGATCAGGTCATCAGCGTTGCGCCCGGTGCGCCATTCGACGAGGTGCCAACCTTGCCGGTGGACGTGCTGCTCTATCTGTTACCGAGCCGCTACTGCGAGTCAGACCGGTTCGCCGAGATGGCCAGTGCGATCGTGGCCGGTGTCGCGCCAGGATACGACCAGGTGGCCTGCATCAGCGACTGGATCCGGCGCGAGGTGCGCTTCAATCCGGCGTCGAACCAGAACCAGATGGCCGCGACCGAGGTCAATGAATTCCGCGAGGGCGTGTGCCGCGATCTGGCGCACCTGGGCATCGCGTTGTGCCGCGCGCTGAGCATTCCGGCGCGCATCGTGGTCGGTTATCTGCACGGCCTGGTGCCGATGGATCTGCATGCGTGGTTCGAGGCGTATGTGGGTGGGCGCTGGTACACGTTCGATGCGACGCAGGATGGGCCGCGTGGTGGACGCGTGACGGTGGGGTATGGGCGCGATGCGGCCGATGTGGCGATTTTTACCCAGTTCGGGCCGGCGCTGGCGCTGCATGAGATGCAGGTGACGGTGGAGTTGCTGGAGGGTGCGCCGGGTTGACGTCTGTTGTCTCGTCATCCCGGGTGTAGGTTGGACGGCGATGCCGTCCACGCGTTCAAAGTACAGTGATTTTGTGGCGCGCCGAGGATTGTTGAACGCGTGGACGGGAAACCCGTCCACCCTACTCAAGCTTAGACGGCAGCTGGTGCCGGTGCTGCAGGTGCTGCAGGTGCTGCAGGTGCTGCCGATGCTGGCGCAGCCGGTTGTGCCTGCACTGCCTGCGCAGCCAACGACGGCTTGCCCATCTGATCACGCACAACCTTGTGCACGAATTCCAGCTTTTCCAGCACAGGCGTGCTCAGCTTGAACGGATACGAATCCGGCATACCGATGCTGCGGTTCAGGCTATTGAGCACGTAGGTCAGCGCGAACCAGTCGCTCAGCGTTTCTTCGAACGCGCCGGATTTCGTCGGCAGCGTGATCTTGTCCAGTTCCGGCTCGTCGGCCTTGGCCGGCTTGAGCGACAGCCCGCACGAGTGGGCCGTTTCCAGCGTATCGATCATGTGCAGGTAGTGGGCCCAGGTTTCAGCCCAGTCTTCCCACGGGTGCGATGCAGCGTAGCTGCTGACGAAGCGCTCTTCCCAGTCGGCGACCGGACCGTTCTCGTAGTGCCGCTTGAGTGCGTCGCCATAATCCTGGCGCTCGTCGCCGAACAGCGCGCGGTAGCTGTCGATCCATGGCGTATCGGCAACCAGGCGGTCGAAATAATAGTGGCCGCTCTCGTGACGGAAGTGACCCAGCAGCGTGCGATAACGTTCGTGCATCTGTTCGCGCGTGCGCTCGCGCTCGGCCGGATCGGCTTCGGCGATGTTCAGCGTGATCAGGCCATTGTCGTGGCCGGTCATCACGCACTGGTCGGTCACGCCATCTTCGAGGAACTGGAATGCCAGGCCGGTATCCGGCTGGATTTCTTTGGAGGCCGGGGTCAGGTTCAGCTGCGCCAGCGAGAACAGCAGGCGGCGCTTGGCGGTTTCGAGGCGCGACCACAGGACGCGGTTCTTCTCCGACGTCAGCGCCGGGATCACCACCGTGAGCTGGCATGATTCGCACAACTCATGCGGATCGTCGGCCGGCAGCATCCAGTTGCACACATTGTGCTGCACATAATTGCTGCACTGCTTGTACAGCTTGCCTTCATCCTTGCGGTTCAGGCTACGCCACAGACCGTCTTCAGCCTGTTCGAAGCTGTTGATGGAACGCTGGGAAGGCTGGTAGCCCAGGGTGCTTTCGCAATTGAAGCAAAGGGTGTTCTCGAAGAAGATCTGATGCGAACATTTGTCGCAGTGAAAGGTTTTCATAGCAGCACTGATAGAGAGGTTGGAGGTGAAGGTGTATTAACAATCTAACAGTAAATGCATTGCGGGTTTCATCATGTAAGACAATGCCTCATATCGTGTGCGCCCCCTCATACGCCCACGGTACAGGCCTGATACACGCATACTGTGAGCATTAAAAGTGTGCAGAAAAAACAACAGATCACGCCAAAAAAGTGGCGTGATCTGCTGGCCCGACGGCCCGGTAGTTCGAGCCGATCAGGTGCCCGGACGCAGATGTTGACCTTGCTCGCGACCGCCCCCGCTACCGCGCACCTGTCGCTGGCGTCGCTCCACGTGGCCGTAGGCGCGCGCGTCGGCTGCCTCCGGCACAGGCGCCTGCGCACCGATGACGCGGTAGAGCGCAGCGCCGAGCAAGGCGCCCGCGATGGGCGCGATCCAGAACAGCCACAACTGCCCCACGGCCCAGTCGCCGGCATATACGGCGACCGCCGTGCTGCGCGCAGGATTGACGGACGTGTTTGTGACCGGAATGCTGATCAGGTGAATCAGGGTCAGCGCGAAACCGATTGCCACTGGCGCAAACCCTTTGGGCGCACGCTGGTCGGTCGCGCCCAGGACAATCAGCAGGAAGAACGTGGTCATGACCACTTCGCTCAGCAGCCCCGCCAGCAGCGAATAACCACCTGGCGAATGCTCGCCGTAGCCATTGGCAGCAAAGCCATTAGCGCTGTCAAAGCCAGGGGCGCCGCTGGCAATCACATACAGTACGCCGCCGGCGAGGAGGCCGCCGGCGACCTGCGCCACGATATAAGGAAACAGCTCGCGCGCGGGAAAGCGGCCCCCGGCCCACAGGCCGATCGAGACCGCCGGATTCAGGTGACAACCCGAGATATGGCCGATCGCGTACGCCATCGTCAGCACGGACAAACCGAAGGCGAGGGCGACGCCGTGCAGGCCGATGCCCAGTTCGGGAAATGCGGCAGCCAGCACCGCGCTGCCGCAGCCGCTCATGACCAGCCAGAATGTGCCGAGAAACTCGGCGCCGTAGATTTTCATCGTGGTCTCCTTCGGATCACTATTGCAATGTGAAACAGCAGCCGACAGCAGCGGACACCGGTGGAGAACGTGGTGGCAGTGTCGACGGCCGCAGGTGTTGATAGGACACCGTGCGCCACCCGAGGTTCCACGGACTGTGCACCTCGTGTCTGCAGAAAATTGACCGCCCCCGCGTACATTGGCGCTGCACAAACCAGCGCGAAATTTCGGTGCGCGCCGTACCGTGCGTGCGCGGCGCCGTGCATGATTGGCGCGCTGCCCGACATCGCCGATGGTGCCGGGTCTCGGCCGATTGGCGCTGCTTAACATTGACTGGAGAAATCATGCATTGGATGTGGGGGAAGGTGGTGTCGGTTGCCAGCGCCATGCGGTGGCTGGCATGCATGGGCTTGCAGGCAGGGTCGCTGGTACTCGCGGCAACCAGTCCCGCGCTGGCGCAGCCGGCACCAGCGTCGATCCATGCCGATGGCAGCGCGCGCGTATCGCCTGCTGCCTACCGCGTGATCAACCTGGGCACGGGCGCGATCGCGGCCTATCCACGCATCAATGCGTCAGGGCAGGTCGCGTTCTCGCTGATCCATGGCGATCGTACGGACGGCTACTTTTACGATGGCAATATCGTACGAGAGATGGGTTCGCTGGGCGGCCGCACCGTGTATGTGAACGACCTGAACGATGCCGGGCAGGTCGCCGGCACCTCGCTCAATGACGCTGGCGTTGAGAATGCGTTCGTCTGGAACGTACGCGGCGGCATGCTCGACCTGCGCGCCGCCCCATCCCGTGGTCGTTCGTATGGCTGGGCCATCAACAACCGCGGTGTCGTCACCGGTGCGATGGGCGATGCCGCGCATCCGTTTCGCTGGAGCGTTGCGAGCGGTGTCGAAGACCTGGGCGTCACGCCCGGCATCCCGGCACCTGCGTCCGGCCGCTTGCTGAGCGACGCCGGCCTGGTTGCCGGCGTGACGACGATCGATGACGAGTTCACGCGCGCTTTCGTCTGGACACGTTCGGACGTGCTCATCGACATCGATACGCTGGGCAGCGTCGAATCGTCACCGGTGGCCGTCGGGGCCGGGGGCGAGGTGGCCGGTAACCGGCTGGCGTCGTTCGACGACGGCGGCGAGCGCCCGTTCCTGTGGACGCGCGCCACCGGCATGGTGGATCTTGGCACCGGTCGCGGTTCCACCGCATCGGTCATTGCGATGACGCCCGGCCTGCACATTGCCGGGAGCATCGGGTATCCGGACGGGCGTCAACGAGCGATGTCGTGGACGCGCCAGCGCGGGATGCGCGAACTCGGCACGCTGGGCGGGCGGACGTCATCCGCGCGCGATGTCAACACCCGGGGCCAGATCGTCGGTTTTGCCGAGGACCGGCTTGGTGCCACGCGCGCCTTCGTCTGGAGCGCCGCAGGCGGCATGCTCGACCTGAACCGCGCGCTGCGCCATGCGCCGCCGGGCCTCGTGCTGGACCAGGCGCTGGCGATCAATGACAGCGGCGCGATCGTGGCGGGTTCGAATGCGGGGCTGGTGCTGCTGAGGCCAGAGCGTGGATGCAAGTGCGGGCACACGATCGGGCCGCTTGTCCTGCCTGCGCAGGTCGAGCCGGGTGTACCGCTGCAGGCGTCGGTCAGCTTCGTCGATGGCGATCGCACCGGCACGCGCAGCGTCGAGTGGGCGTGGGGTGATGGGAGTAGCGGGGCGGCGCGCAAGATCGTGGAGGCGGACGGCGGCGGCAGCGCGAGCACCAGTCACAGCTTTTCAACGCCGGGCGTGTATGCGGTCACGGCGACGGTGGTGGGGCGCGACGGGCGCAGGACGACCGTCAGCCAGACTGTGGTGGTGACCGGTCCGGCGGCGCCGCACGGCGGCACCGCTCCGAGCAGTATTTGACATGCTCCCAGTCGCGCGCCCACTTCTTGCGCCAGGTGAACGGCAACGCGCAGTGGGCGCAGATCTTTGTGGGCAGCTCGGATTTCTTGCGCATTTTCATGAATGGATTGTAGCGGCTGCGGGCGCGCGCCGACATACGGCATCCGTATCGCGACGACGACGTCAGGCGCAGTCGTCAGGTGACACTCGCTCAGCCGGTTTGACCGGTGGTAAGCTATCAATATTGTCACCTCATACCCGAAGGAATGCCATGAAGCCGCTGTTCTCCGCCGAAGAAGAAGCGAACGCAGCATCCGCAGCGCCTGGCGCAATGCCAACCGCAGTGCCGGCAACCACGGCGCCGGTGCTGCCGCCCTTGTTCAGTCCTGCCGGCACCGACGCGCTGCCGGCATTGCGGCCCGAGGCAAGCGCTGCGCCGCTGATGCGTGTCGATATCTCTGGCATCGACGACAAGGCCATTGAGTCCCTGGGCGGCGCGACCGGTGCGAGCGTGGCCAAGGTGTCGGCCAAGCTGCTGGGCACCGTGCGCGCATCCGACGCCGATGTCTTCGGCGCACAGCTGAACGAACTGATCGCCACCGCCAAGGGGCTCGACCCGGCCAAGCTGCGTTCTGGCGGTCTGATGGCGCGCGTGACGGGCATGTTCGGCTCGGTCAAGGAAAAGATGCTGTCGCAGTATCAGGTGGTCGAATCGCGCATGGACACCTTGGTGACCGAAATGACGCGCCATGCCAACGTGCATCGCGGGCGCATCAACGATTTCGACGAGATGTACAAGGGCCTGGAAATCTATTACCAGGGCCTGGACGCCGACGTCAAAAAGGGCGAAGCATGGGCCGCCAAACTGCAGCAGGCTGTCGCCCAGCAGGCGGCGCCGGCCAATGCGTTCGAAGCCCAGCAGGCGACCGAACTGCGGCGCCGCCTGGAGCGGCTCGAAAAGCGCATCGACGACCTGCGCCGCGCCATGCTGATGGCCACGCAGATGGTGCCGCAAATCCGGCTGTCGCAAGACAATGCGCGCGCGCTGACCGACACCTTCACCGATATCGTCAACGTGTCGATCCCGGCCTGGCGCAACGTGTTCTCGCTATACCTGCTGCAGCTCGAAGCCAAGCAGAGCGCAGCTGTGGCCAACGCCGCCTACGATGCGACCGACGCGGCCTTCCGCACCCAGGCCGACATGTTGCTTGAAAATACCGAGACCGTGGGCCGCGTCAAGCAGCGCTCGATCGTCAGCCTGGAAACCGCTCAGCACGTGCAGACGCAGCTGATGACCGCGTTCGACAAGCTCGAGCAAATCTCGAACGAAGGCCAGCAGCGCCGCAAGGACGAGCTGCCAAAGCTGCAGGAACTCGAGCGCGAACTGATCACGCGCTTCTCGTCGGCATCAACGCCCGGCGCGCAGTAATCACGACCTGACCCATCACATTCATAAAGGAATATCCATGTCGACCACGCTCGAAACCGGCCACCGCATCAACCTCGAGAAGACGGCGCCGGGCCTGAAGCGCGTTCGTATCGGCCTGGGCTGGAAGGTCAATGCGGCCGAAGGCCAGGCGTTCGACCTCGATTCATCCGTCTTCCTGTGCAAGAAGGACGCGGACGACCACCCGGTCATGATCAGCAACGCCCACTTCGTCTATTACAACCACACCACGTCGCCCGATGGCGCGGTGGTGCACTCGGGCGACAACCGCACGGGCGACAAGGATGGCGACGACGAAGTCATCATCGTCGACCTGGCCAAGGTCGAAGCGGCCGTGGTGGAAATGCCGATTGTCGTCACGATCCACGATGCCGAGGTGCGCAAGCAGAATTTCGGCCGCGTCAGTGGCGCCTACGTGAAGGTGTACAACGACGACACGGGTGAGACGATCGCGCAATACGACCTGAACGAAGACTACTCGGACAAGACCGCACTGCAGTTCGGCTCGCTGTACCGCCGGGATGGCGAATGGCGCTTCCAGGCGGTCGGCGCGGGCTTCAAGCTCAATCTGGCGACGTTCATCCGCAAGCTGGGTGGCACGGTCTGAGGTCGACTACCCGCGCTGCTCGCCCACCGTTCGCTGATGCCCAAGCCATTTGATTTCGGCGAGGCGGCCGAGGCGCCTCCCGATCCGGTCGCGGCGCCGGCCACGCCACGCGCGCTCGATTTCGGCGACACGCATACCGAAGCGGCGCCGCCCGTGCCCCACAGCCCGCCCAGGCCACTGTCATTCGACGACTTGCCAGCCGTGCCGGCCGTGGCGGGCACAACCGCAAAGGCTGCGCCCAGGGCGCTGTTCGACAGTGAAGATCATCCGGCGGTGCGCGACGCACTGGCCATGGCCCGGGCTGATTATCCAGCCTTGTTTGCGCACGCCGAACAACGTTTTGCCGCCTTGTTCCGCCGCATCCTGCCGGTCAGGCTGTCTCTGGTCACGGAATGGGGCGAGGCCCCGCTGATGGAGCAGGCTGCGCTGCTGCGGCCTGTGACCGAGCTGGTGCTGTCGTTCACGCAGATGGCGGTGCCGGCGTTGCTCGACGCGGCGCTCGAAACTACCCGCGCGCCGGCGGGCATGTTCGGCAAGTTGTTTCGCCGCGCGACGTCGCCCGTTGAATTCAAGCCAGCCTTGACGTCTGCCCGTGCACAACTGGTGCAGCTCATCGCCGACAGCGATGTCGCCACGCGCAATCTGGAAGCGTCGGCGCAAAACCTGAGCCTGCATTCAGCCGCCCTGGCGGTAGTCTCGACACTGGCCGGCGATTCGGCCGATGTCGCCTTGCTCGACGCGCTCGTGCAGCGCCGCACGCTGCTCCAGCAGGCAGTGCGCCAGGCGGAGCTGTCGATCCTGCAGATGGGGCAAGTCCGGCAGCAGGCTGCCGAACTCATCGGGCAGGTGTCGTCATTCCTGACGGTCACCTTGCCCGCGATCGAAATGGCGCAGGCGCAGGGCGGTAACTAGCTGCGGTTCAGCTTTTCTTCTGCGCCGCAATCCAGCGATCGGTCGCCGCTTCCAGCACGTCGAGCGGCACCGCGCCGTGCGACAGCACCTCGTTATGGAAAGCGCGCAGGTCGAAGTCCTTGCCCAGCGTCTTTTCAGCGCGGGAGCGCAGTTCGCGCAGCTTGAGTTCACCGATCTTGTAGCTCAGCGCCTGGCCCGGCACCGCGATATAACGCTCGACTTCCTGCACCGCCGTTACTTCGTTCTGCGGCACGTTGTCCATGAAGTAGGCGATAGCCTGTTCGCGCGTCCAGCCTTTTTCGTGGATGCCGGTATCCACCACCAGGCGCACGCCGCGCCAGATCTCGGCCGTCAGGCGACCGATCCACTGCCACGGATCGTCATACATGCCGATTTCCTGGCCCAGCATTTCGCTGTACAGGCCCCAGCCTTCCGAAAACGCGGTGCTGCCGCCAAAGCGGCGGAAGGCCGGCAGGCCGGTCGTTTCCTGCGCCAGGCTGCGCTCGAAGTGGTGGCCGGGAATCGCCTCATGCAGGAAGAACGCATTGGTGGTGAAGCGCGTGCGCGTCTCGGGCTTGTAGGCGTTGTAATAGAAGATGCCGGGCCGCTTGCCGTCGACGGAGCCGCGCTGGTACGACGCCGGCGCCGCGCTCACTTCGCGGAACGCTTCGACCGGGCGGATTTCAAATGGTGCTTTCGGCACGTTCGCGAACAGCTGGCCCACCTTGGCCTCGACCTGCGGCCGCACGCCTTCATAGGCGGCCTGGATTTCCTCGCGCGACTTGAAGCGCAGCTCGGGCGCATTGTTCAGGTGGTCAAAAAACTGCCTGAGCGTGCCCTTGAAGCCCACCCGCACCTTGGCTTCTTCGAACTGGGCGCGGATGCGCGCCACTTCCGACAGGCCAATGTCGTGGATCTGCGCTGGCGTCAGGTCGGTCGTGGTCGACTGGCGCGCGCGGAACGCATACCATTCCTTGCCGCCGGGCAGGGCGCCGATGCCGGCCGTGGTGCGGCCGGCTGGCAGGTAGGTGTCGCGCATGAACGCGAGCAGCTTGCGGTTGGCGGGCGCGAGCTGTTCGCGCACCAGCTTGCCGTATGCGTCGGTCAGGCGCGCCTTGTCGGCGGCGCTGAACGAGGCCGGGAACTTTTTCACTGGGCCCATATAGGTGCTGGTCGCCAGATCGTCGCTGCCGACACTCTCGAGCTGCGGCAAGACGCGGGTGATCAAGGCCTTCGGCATCACGATGCCCTGCTTGATACCGAGGCGCATGTCGGCAATCACGTTGTCGACCGCCGGGGCGTAGCCGGCGGCGCGCGCCAGCCAGTTGTCGTAATCCTGGACGGTCTGGAACGGCTGCGTCGAGGCGCCGGAACCCAGTTGGGCCATCATCAGGTGCAGGCCCGAGAACTGGTCCACCGGCACCAGGTCGGACGGGAAACGCAGGCCGTCGAGCACTTGCTGCAGGCGGTAGCGCAGCAGATCGTAGCTGATGCGGTCTTCGGCCGGCAGCGGCGCCGGATCGAATTTGGCGCTGGCCGCGAGGTATTTTTCCGACAGCGCACGGCTTTGCTTGCGTTCCTCGGCCGACGAGACGGGGCCGAAACGGTCGTTGTAGCGCGCATCGCCGTTGAAGGTCGCGGCGATCGGATTTTCGCGCAGGTAGTCTTCCCAGTAGGCGGCATACAGCTGGTTCATTGTTTCCGGCGTGGCTGGCGTTTTGACCTGGGCCATGGCGGGGAGGGCGGCGCACAGCAGGGTGCACAGAAGCAGGGGAAGCGAGCGGGTCATGGGGTCTCGTGGTGGTCGGGGCGATGCAAGAATAGCATGGGGCTGCCGGGGAATGATCGTGCAGCAGCACGGGTCAGCCCGTGCACTGACCCGGCGTTGTCGTCGCAGCACAGTGATGACACGACCTGCCTTCGGTACACTCGATGCACGTACAACCGCGGAGCACGACATCATGATGAACAGTTTGCCGGATCAATTTCACGCGCTGGTCATCGGCGCCTCGGGGACGATCGGCGCGGCCTTTGTCGATCTGCTGGAACAGTCGCCGCGCTGCGCCTCGGTACGGGGATTGCACCGCCAGTCGGCGCCCGCGATCGATTTCGGGGACGAGGCCAGTGTCGCCGGGGCGGCGCAGGCGCTCGCCAGCGGACCGCGCTATCACCTGATCGTGAATGCAACCGGCGTGCTGCACGACGGTGCAACGATGCCCGAGAAGCGCCTGGCCGACCTGAACTACCCGCAGATGCAGGCAACCTTCATGGCGAACACCTTCGGACCTGCGCTCGTCCTGCGCTATTTTCTACCGTTGCTGGCAGGCGAGCGCGCCATCATGGCCATGTTGTCCGCCAAGGTGGGGAGTATTGGCGACAATCGCCTGGGTGGCTGGTACAGCTACCGCGCGTCGAAGGCGGCCCTGAACATGCTGGTGAAAACCGCGGCGATCGAAGTCGCGCGCACGCAGAAGAACAGTGTGCTCGTCGCGCTGCATCCGGGGACCGTGAATTCACGGCTGTCGAAACCGTTTCGGGGTGAGATCATCGGGCGACCGGCACAGGCCGCTGCCGCCGACATGCTGCAGGTACTCGATGCGCTGACACCGGGCGACAGCGGTTCGTTCAGGTCCTATAACGGCGCCGAATTGCCCTGGTAGGGCGGTTCGGCCCGGTCGCGCCATGGGGATGCGTACCGAGCCGGTCAGCTAGCGAGCTGCGCCACCGGCACCGGCACCGTCGCTTCGATGCGCAAGGCGCCATCGGGGCTGCGCGCAGCGATGACGATGTCGCCCTGTTCGACGTACTTGCCAACCAGTGCGCGAATATTCACGTCATGGGTCACCAGCACCAGGTTGCCGGGATCCGTGTAGTCCGCCAGATAGGTGCGCAGCTGCGCCAGCTTGCGCTCGCGCGCTGCTTCGGCGTCCTGGAACATCGAATCGACCATCTCGCTGGGTTCGACCCGGCCGAACGCGAGCCGGGCGGTGTCCACGCAGCGGCACCAGCGGCTCGACAGCACCGGGCCAAGCGGCACCCCATGCTTGCGAAAGGCTGCGCCGATCCTGGTGGCATCCGCACGACCCGCCTGCGACAGGTTGCGCTGGGTAGCGCACACGCCGAGCTTGAAACCGGGCGGATCGCCGATGCCCGGCACCGTGGCGGCGTGGCGCATCAGGATCACGTAGCCGCCGTGCTGGAGCAGCGACCAAGGCGATGTGGCAGCCCCGTCAACGGGCGCTGCGCATGCCGCCAATGTGGCCAGAAAGTGGCGCCGGTCCATGAGGGCTCCTGGTGGCGGGGATCGTTGGATGGGTTGGATGATCGGCTGGCAGGCGTCACGCTGCTACACGTCACGCCGTACACATCATTTCGCTGGCGCATCCAGAAAGAAAATGGCGTACACCTTGGCGCCGGATTTCTCGGTCGGCTTGTCGATCTGGATCTGCGCGCAATCCTGCGCCACCAGGCTGCGCCAGTTGACGACGCCTGCATTGGCAAATACCGAATTGACCTTGCATGCCAGGCTCATGTCGAGCGCCAGGCGGGCATTGCGCTGCTCTGTTTTTGCATAGTTGACGCCGCGGATCTCGATGCCGAAGGCGCTCATCCATGGTTCCCACAAGCCCAGTTCCACACCCTGCACCATACGGCCCAACATGGTCTCCAGCGACAAGCCTTTCTTGACGACGGCGCGCAGCAATTGCAGTGACGGCGCTTCGCGAATGTCGATGCTGTGCTTGCCCGCGCCGCTGTCGCCGATGGCCTTCAGCTCCTTCGAAAAGGCGGCGTCGCGCTCGGTGTAGTCGCGCATGCGCTGGTAGAACTCGACGTCGAGGAAGGGATTTTCAGTCCGGCCGGCAGGGGCCTCGGCTGGCTGGCGGGCGGAAGGCTGTTTTTTATTGGTCATGGCATTGGCTTCGGAGTTTAAGGGCGCAGCATACCACTGAGCGCCATACGGCTTGCATGCAAGAGCGATGCGATTGCACCTTCTGCACGCGTCGTCGCCTGTTGCCGGTGACGCTCAGCCCTTACTCTTTGCGCTCCTTGAATTCACCCTCGATCACCATGTCGTCGTTGCGTTCTTGCGGGCGCCGGCCAGGCATGAACTTGAAGAACGACGAGGACACCCGGTCGAACAGGGTCTTGCGCAACCACGGGAAGGCAACAAGAAAGGTCGTCACAAACCCGGTGAACAGGGCCGGCACGTACTCGCCTTGCCACACGAAGTGCAGCAGGCACAGTGCGACCAGGGTCACCATGAGCGGGCGACGGACAGGCTTGGGCAGCAGGCCAACGAGGCGCAGCTTGCCCTGGCTAACCGAAGGAAATCTGGCGAACAGAATACCAATCAGCAAGCCGGCCGCAAACCGGCCCGTGCCGAGATACTCGGCCACGACCCCGATCACGAGGTAGCCGGTATAGGTGATCGTGCCAGCCAACACTGCCAGCAGCGCCACCACCAGGGCAAGCACCAGTTTTGGCTTGCCGATTGCCAGTTTGACGAGAAAGCCGAGGATTTGAGTACTCCTGCAAATAAATAGGGAAAGATTGTCGCAAATTCTAACAGCCCGCTGATGAGGTCATCCTTAAGCCGCGCGCGCCAGCGGCCAGGTTTACCCGCCAGCGATCGCGCGCAGGGAAATCCCCGTGATGTAGGCGCCATAGGTGCCCAGGGCATAGCCCAGCACGGCGAGCAACACGCCAACCGGCGCGAGCGCCGGGTGGAAGGCGCTGGCAACCACCGGCGCCGATGCGGCTGCGCCGATATTGGCTTGCGAGCCGACCGCCATCATGAACAGTGGCGCACGGATCAGCTTGGCCATCAGGATCATCAAGCCGCCGTGGAAGGCGATCCAGATCAGGCCCAGCAGGAACAGCCAGGGGCGATCGACCAGGGCGCTCAGGTCCATCTGCATGCCGATCGTGGCGACCAGCACGTACAGCATCACAGACCCGATACGCGACGCGCCGGCGCCTTCGAACGTGCGGGCCCTGGTAAAGCTGAGCAGCAATCCAATGGTCGTGGCGATCACGACGATCCAGAAAAAGCCCGACGTCAGGCTGTAGTCCTGCAGGCGCCATTCGGCCGGCAGGGACGTGATCCATCCGACCAGCAGCTCCGACAGGAAATGGGACAGGCCGGTCGCGCCCAGACCAATGGCAAGGATCACCATGATGTCGGCCAGGGTCGGGATGCGTGCGTGCTGCGCCTGGTATTGCTCGATGCTGTCGCGCAAGCGGTTCAGCGCCGTGAGGTCCGCGCCCGTCCAGCGATCGAATACCTGGGCCCGGCTGGCAAGGAACAGCAGCACGGCCGTCCACAAATTACCCACCAACACATCGACGGCGACGAACTGGCCGAACATCGTGGCATCGACGTTGAACACCTCGCGCATGGCGGCCTGGTTGGCGCCGCCGCCAATCCAGGAGCCGGCCACCGTGGTCATGCCGCGCCAGGTGTCGCCGGCCACCGTCTCGGGGTGGATCACCCGCATGGCCTCGAACGACACGAGCGCGCCGAGCATGACGCCGACGGTGCCGGTCAGGAACATGATGATTGCCTTGGGGCCGAGCCGCACGATCGCCTTGAAGTCAATTGCCACGCACAGCAGCACGAGAGAACTGGGCAGCAGGTAATCGCGCGCCATCGGGTAGAGGCTTGAGGCTGCGCCGTCAATGACACCAAGCGTGTTCAGCAGCGAAGGCAGCAGGTAACACAGCAGCAGGGCGGGTACGTAGCTGTAGAACTTTTTCCAGAAACCGTCCGGGCGCGCTGCGGTCCAGAGTACGGTACCGAGTATGGCGGCAAGCATGCCGAAGACGACAGCATCGTTGGTGATCATGGCAGCAGAAACAGGCGGCATGCGCGCTCCAGGTGAGTGGCGTCAGGGACCGATGACGAGCATGCAGCGTGCATCGTATTGGTCGAAGAGCAACGAGTATCGCCGGGCGCAGGGGTGTCGTCAACGTCAAGGACGCTGGTAGCCGGCAGCGTCAGTACAGGCGCAAAGCCTGCCGAATCCAGCCTGACTGGAGAGCCGCCCTGGCCTGGACGATAGGCCGGGGCGCTGTGATAAAGGTGCTTGTGGTACTGGTTGAATGTGCCGTTTTCGCGTGAAAAGGCGGCGGGTGTTGCCAAGAGCAGGAGCGCATCTACTGGGGAATCAAAACCTTTCCGAT
Source organism: Oxalobacteraceae sp. CFBP 13730 (assembly GCA_014841835.1). Taxonomy (GTDB): domain Bacteria; phylum Pseudomonadota; class Gammaproteobacteria; order Burkholderiales; family Burkholderiaceae_D; genus Telluria. The sequence continues at coordinate 975,013 of JACYUQ010000004.1, forward strand.
GACATGAATGACGCCGTTGCTCGCGCGGATATCCGTTGCCAGGATAGTTGCCGGCGCTGCCGTGGTGTCGGTGATCGTCAGATTGCGGTTGATCGTGATGGTCTGGGCCGGCACCGTCGATCCGTCGAGAGCTGTTGTCGCCAGCGTCGCCACTGGCGTGCCGAACGGTATGGCGCCAGACAGGACCTGTGCCGGCAACACGTGATAGGTGAGGACCGATGTGAGCTGTGACGTTGTCAGGCCCGTGGGCGCCGAGGCGAATGCGGCATTGTTGGGTGCAAAGACGGTAAATGGGCCACTTGCGCTGAGCGCAGGCGCCAGGCCGGTTGCCACGACTGCGGCGACGAGCGAGCTGAAAGAGGCTGGATTGGCCTGGGCCATCTGCACGATATTGAGCACGCCGGGCGGTATCAGGACCTTGTCGATCCCGTGGATGATGCCGTTGTCGGCGTACACATTGGCCGTTGTCACGCTGGCTCTGGCCAGCACGGCGTCGGTGAACGCGACACCGGAAGAGGTGTTCAGTGCGAGTCGGGCAGCTGCGCCGTCGAAGACGTAGGCTGTCGCCAGGGTCGCGCCGGCAGTGCCCAGTGCCGCCGAGGACCTGGCGCCAGGGATCACGTGGTAGCGCAGTATCTTGCCCAGGTCGGCCGCCGGCAGTGCCGCCACCAAGGCGCCGGCATTGGCAAAGCCGAGTTGTGTCGCCAGTGCGCCGAAGGCCGCATCGGTGGGTGCCAGAACCGTCAGGTCGGCATTTGCCGCGGTCAGGGTACTGGCAATACCTGCCTTGTCGACCGCTGCCAGCAATGCTGTGAATCCATTCTTTTGAGCGACCTCGGCGACATTGCCGAGATCGTCGTCACTGCTTCCACAGGACGACAGAAGAACCGCCAAACTTAACGCACCAAGCCATTTCAAGACAGATCTCATGGTTGCACCTCCGGATGAACGTCCTTTTGGACTGATGTTCATCCGTAGGAGTTCCGCTTCAGCGTGCAACCGATGGTCGGGATCAAGCGGATACGGTGTAACTTGACGTCGCTACATCAGCTTTTCCATGGAGTTACCGGCCCGAGGATATTGCACCCTCGTCTGGCAACTCCACGCCCGGGCGGTACCGGGATTACGTCGATTCCTGGCGCGAGGGCAGCTTCCAGTCCGGGCGGATGAAGTGGCAGGTGTATCCGTTTGGAATGCGTTCCAGATAATCCTGATGTTCTGGTTCGGCTTCCCAGAAAGGCCCTGCTGCAGCGATTTCGGTGACAGCCTTGCCGGGCCAGAGGCCGGATGCGTCGACGTCGGCAATGGTCTGCTCGGCCATCTGCTTTTGTGCATCGTCGAGATAATAGATGGCGGAGCGATAGCTCATGCCCCGGTCATTGCCCTGGCGGTTCGGGGTCGTCGGATCGTGGATCTGGAAGAAAAATTCGAGAATCCGGCGATAGCTGATCTGGCTTGGATCGAACACCAGTTCGAGCGCTTCCGCGTGCGTGCCATGGTTGCGGTAGGTCGCGTTGGGCACGTCGCCGCCGGTGTAGCCCACGCGCGTGGACAGCACGCCCGGCATGCGGCGCAGCAGATCTTCCATGCCCCAGAAGCAGCCTCCAGCCAGGATCGCGGTTTCAGTTTGCTGTGTCATTGAGTTCCTTTGCTTGAATAAGTCGTGAGTCGATAGCGTCTATCTTCCCACGTTGACGCGTTCGTCGTCGCACCTGCCCTGTTTTTGCCACATGACAGCCTCGCAACCCACCGGCATCGTTGCATTCAACCAGGCCGGGCAACGATGCGGGCGACGCTGCGTGGCGATCAACGTGCCAGGCCATGAACATCAGCGGGCGGGCAGTTGCAGACTCAGGGATTGTTCAAGATGGGGACCAACGCCCGCATAAGCAAGTCCGGCAGCAGCAGTGGCGTGCGTGCCGGCCAGTGCGCTCAGAATCAGCTGCGCGGCTTCCGCCGGCGCATCCCAATGCGGGAAATGGCCACAGCGATCGAACCAGTGCAGTTGCGCATCCGGAAACAGGGCCAGTGCCCGCTTCGCCTGCCATGGGAAACAAACCCGGTCACGTCGTCCCCAGCCAATGACGAGCGGCTGCGTGATGCTGTTGCGGGGCGCGCCTTGCTGCTCCTCGCCATACGCGAGCTGCGCCAGCAGTTCGTCAAACACCGGCGAGGCCACATAGCTGCATAATTCATCGGTCACGATGTCCGGCGCCAGCTTGGTTGGACGGGAAGAAAATTGCGCCAGCAACAGCGCGCGGCCAATGGGGCTGGCGCAGACTTCTGGCAACACCGGGCGCAGCAGCCGCAGCAGCCGGATCGACAGGTAGATCGAGCTGAAGAATGCGTGCCGCTCCCAGCCCTGCCAGAACCCGCCCGGATTGAGCGCCACCACGCCGCCAACGACGCCTCCGCGCCGCGCCAGTTCCAGCACCAGCCGCGCGCCCATCGAGCTGCCGACGGCGTCGATGCCGGTCAAGCCCTGGGCATGGAGGAAGGCCGCCGTTTCATCCGCCAGCGTGCGGATCGAGGTTTCGCCATTGAGTCTCGGTGTCTGGCCAAAGCCGGGCAGGTCCACCGCGATGACTTCGCGCCGGGTCGCGAGATCGGCCAGGATGGGATTCCAGCTCTGCCAATGGGCGCCCAAGCCATGAATCAGAAGCAATGGTTTGCCGGTGCCGCAGCGAATGTGATGCATGATCGATCCTCTCACTGCACGGATGTGCGTATGCGGTAAGCGTACCGCAGCGGGGATAACGACTGCGTCCGTTAGGATGATTGCGGGGTGGGGAGGGCGGGCACGCTACAACTGGCTCTTGCCGACCATGTTCCGTTCAGCCTTCAGGTTTCGATCGCTAGTCCTGTTCGGTGAACGCAAGCCGAGGTTGTCGGCCTGGTCAAATGGAGGCGCATGCCTGCGGGTTAGTAGCAGGCGCCAGCGCGGCGCCGTTCAGTCGAGCTTCAGCCAGATCTCGTTGCGCCGCATGAACCATGGCGTCATCGGGCTGTTGTAGCGCGACAGTACCGGTTCGCCGGTCCAGCGGATATTGGCCGCACGCAGCGCCGCCTGGAGTTCCGCCAGGTGCTTGTCATAATTGGCTTGCGACCAGAAGCCGGAATACCGGATCACCGCCACCTGTGTGGGCGGCACTTCGCGCAGCCTGATGGTCGGATCGAGCGGCAGCGGCGCATTGTCCATATTGATCTCCTTGGGCAGGACGAACTGCACCAGGACGCCATCGGGACCCGTGCTCTGGGTCACGGGCGCCGTCATGTCCAGCTTGGCCGGGACCGGCGCCTGGGTCACCGGGGCGGTCATGGCAAGCTTGCGTTCGCCCTTGTTCTTGCCAAAGATGTAGCCGGCCAAGATAGGAAAGGCGCGGTTCCCCGCATCGTCGGCGGGCGGCGGCATCACCACCTCGGCGACGGTGTAGGCCGCGTACTGGCGAATCTCGAATGTGGGGTAGGACCGCACAATGGTGTAGGCGGGTTCTTCGACCGCGTGGCTGGCTGCGGGCAGCAACGCCAGCCCCAGTGCCAGAACGCAGGCAAGGCCGATCAGCTGGCGGGTGCGCCTTGGCCGGGCAATGCGGCGGGATGGTCGGGTGGGGGCAGTCATGGCGCGCTTTCCTGGGACCGTGGGCATAGCAAAAGCATACACTTTTACCGGCGCGGCGCCGGGCCTGCAGGACACAATGAGGCGTAGCGTTTCAGTCGCGCGTAGCCGATGACCTGAATAACGCCGATCGCAAGCAGGCTTGCGAGTCGATTGCCCAGACTGCCGGTCGCGCGCATCGCCAGACGGCTTTGACGGTGAGCGCGACCAGGCGAGTCATGGTGCGGGCGAGAAGGAAGCGTGGGATGGAAACTTTTTGTGCATCCACTCGCGGTTTAGCTGCAAAGCGGTGACGACGTCTTGCGGCAAGCTCTCGAGAATGGCCGGATCGTCGCTCGGTGTGTCGGCCAGCAGGCTGGCCAGGTGGATGATGGCCCCGAGTTTGCTGAACGGGTGGGCGGCCATTGGATCGGATGCGCTTTCTAATGCGGTCACGATGACGACCGGGAAATTCCAGCGACGACAAAGTTCGGCGGTAATGTGCCCCTCCGAAAAGCCCAGGAGTCGCGTCTCGCGTTCCCACCGTCCGCCCGGCAGGTGGGGTTGCTCCTCGATCTCGGCAAACGTTGCCGGCGCCGCCTGGTAGATCAGCAGTTCGCCAAGCCGCATCATCATGCCTGCGAGCCAGGCATCCTGGCCATCGTCGCCCCGGCAGACGGCCAGCCACTTGGCATAGCCGGCGCAGGCCATGCTGCTTTTCCAGAACTCGTCACTATCGAGGCCCGGCAGGTCCGGGAAGGTTTCAGCGAAGCAGGCAGCCAGGGCCAGGGTGCGCACGTGCCCAAGGCCCGCCATCGCGATGGCATCGTCGAGTGAGGTTACACCACGCGCAGCGCCGAAGCGGGCGCTATTGGCAAGGCGCATCAGTTTGGCGGTGAGGGCGGGGTCGCGCGCGATGATCGCGCTGATTTGAGTGGCCGACGCATCCTCATCATCGAGCGTTTTGATCAATGCGTGGGCGACTTCTGAAATGACGGGCAATTTTACTGCTTGAAAAAAAGACGATAACTCGCTCATGACAATTCTCCAACGGAACATCGCCGCTGCGACAGGTTGACTGTCGCGCGATGGGCTGACATTGAAATTTCACGATAGCATAGTTGTTTCTCTTGGGAACTAGTCAGGGAAATTATTTCCTGAGCCGGACACAAGGATCGCGGATGCCAGAAAGCCCGCTTGGTCTAGTCTATGCGGTAAGGACCTTTGCGGCCAGCGTCGCCTCGATAACGCGGACAATACCTGGGTTTTTTGCAGATCCGGTGCAGTGGGATGGGGCGAGGAAACCGCCCCGTGTCGTTAGCGAAACAGGGACTGAACGCCGCTGTAAATTCTTCTAAGCACGCCGCCAGAACGTGGTTTGCAGCGCCAATGTCGATAGCGCTGCCCGCCACACCAAAGCCTTCTTTCACGATCTTCGTGGCAAGCATGGAGCCCCGCCATCGGCGGGGCAGGTAGTTCCATCCATGTGCTACCGAATGTTCACAGGGAAATTAGCCATGGCTCACTGGTACATACGCTTTGTCGCCCCTTGCATTCGCGATTCAATGATCACGTGCCTCTTCATCGATTTTTGAGCTGGAAGCAGTGTCGCGCATGAACCAGCAAACGACCAACGTGCAGGCAATCACGCTGGTGACGTACCAGTAGAAGCCGCTTTCCAGGTTGATCGACTTGAACCACAGCCCCACATATTCCGCCGTCCCGCCGAATATGGAGACAGCGACTGCATACGGTACGCCAACACCAGTGGCACGAATGGATGCGGGGAACAGCTCGGCCTTCACCAGGGCGTTGATCGACGTATACCCCGAGACGATGAGCCAGGCACATGCGAGCAGGGCAAATGCTTCCCATGGGCCGGAGGCATTACGGATAGCGGTCAACAAGGGCACTGTGAAGATCGTTCCGAGCAGGGCAAAGGTTACCAGAAGCGGACGGCGGCCAATCCGGTCCGAGAGCGCGCCGTACAGCGGCTGCAGGCACATGGCGAAGAGCAGCGAGCCGGCGGAGACGGCAGTGGTTTGTCCATCGGTGAGCCCAACCGAAAGTCGCAAGAACTTCTGCATGTACACGGTGTACACGTAGAAGGCCAGAGTACCGCCCATCGTGAGTCCGACCACCAGCAGCACCTCTTTCGGGTGCTGTGCTAACTGCTTCAGACCGCCCATTTGCTTGCCTTTCTTGCGCGCGGCCTCGAACGACTGGGTTTCGGGCATGTCGTGGCGCATTAACAGCGCGACGAGAGCAAGCAGGGCCCCGATCACGAACGGAATACGCCAGCCCCATGCACGGAGCTGTTGATCGTCGAGAAAGTAGTTTTGCAGGACCAGCAGCAGGACCAATGCCAGAAGCTGGCCACCGATCAAGGTGACATACTGGAAGCTTGCGTAAAACCCCCGTCGTTTTGAATCTGCCATTTCGGAGAGATACGTCGCGCTTGCACCATATTCACCCCCCAGGCTGAGGCCTTGCAACAGACGCGCCAAGAGCAAAATGCATGGCGACAGAATGCCCGCCGTGGCGTAAGTCGGCGCACAGGCGATCAGCAGGGAACCCGCGCACATCAGCAGCACGGACGCCATGAGCGCAACCTTGCGGCCATGCCGATCACCGAGATGACCGAAAAGGACACCACCAATAGGACGCACGAAGAAACCTAACGCAAAAATGCCGGCTGTGGACATCATCTGGGCAGTGGGATCTTGCGAAGGAAAGAATGAGTTTGCGAAATACAATGAAAAAGCGGCATAGCAGTAAAAGTCGAACCATTCGACCAGATTGCCTGACGAACCAACGAAGATAGCGCGCAGCCTCGCGCCGGAAATTTTCTCGACGGAGTGAGGGGGGGAGGTGCCACCCGGCTTGCTTGTGACTGTGTCCATGGATTGTCTCCTTTATTATGAAGAGTCACAGTGTGGTCATCCACCTGGCGTCGGGCATCCGCAATTTCATCGTGTGCTTCTGCGTAGAACTACGGATGGATTTTTATGCGGTTCGTGCAACCGTTAATGTCCGCTGTTCAGAGAGTTATAGTCTGCGATGGGAATCTGGTTGAATCGACGTCGAGTGTTTTACTTCTTCGCAGCGATTGGCGCGATCATGTTGATCGTCGCCTCGGGACGCTGGGCCGAACGGCTTGAGCTGGAGGTCAAAACCAACGCACTGCGGCAGGCTGCAGCAGCGCAAGCGCTGGGTCTGAGGGGACTGGTAGAGAAGCATGATTTTTTACCACACGCGGCCGCGCGCCATCCTGATGTGCGTGATTTACTGCGCGTGCCTGAGGATTCAATTTTACGAAGCAGAGTCAACGATTATTTCGCTGACATGCAACGAACGACTGGTGCTTCTGCGCTGTATTTAATCAACGACGCAGGACTGACAATCGCTACCAGCAACTGGAATTTGCCGTCGAGCTTTCTCGGCCACTCGTATCATCAAAGGCCGTATTTCGAAGATGCAATGCGGGGAAAACGCGGCATATTCTACGGGCTTGGCATGACGACGGGTCAGTCAGGATTATTTATCGCCGAACCTGTAACGTCGGCTGGCAAGATTCTTGGTGTCGTCGTTGTTAAAATCAGTTTGGAGCCACTACAGAGCACTTGGATCGCCAGCAGTGATCCCGTCATGTTGCGAGATCGTCATGGCATTGTCTTTCTGAGCAGTATTCCGGACTGGCTGTTCCATAGCACATCCGCTGTCTCTGCTGCCAACGTGCGCTGGATCGCGGAGCACGTTCAATATGGCAATCGAAACCGTTTTGACGTCTTGCCATGGCGCGTCGAAGCGTCACGAGACATGGATAGTTTTGTCCTGCGCACGATGCTGAAGGGGCAATCCGCAAGGCTGCTGGCGGTGGATACGCCTCTGCCCGAGCTGGGGTGGACGCTGACGGTCACGTCCAGTATGAAGGAAGTGATCCAGGCACGTGAGGCAGCAGTGATGCTCACGGCACTCATCGTCACGCTTGTTTTTGTCGGCACCCTGTACTGGCGCCTGCGAGAAAACCGTTTCGCGGAACAACAATCGGCGCGGGTGGAGCTTGAGCGCCGCGTCGAAGAGCGCACCCGTGACCTGCAAAAGGTACACGCATTCCAAAAAGCCATGGAGAACTCTCTGCTTGTCGGCATGCGGGCACGCGATCCCGAAGGCAAGATCATCTACGTCAATCCTTCCCTTTGTGCCATGACTGGATATAGCACTGAAGAACTGCTTGGGTGCCGGCCACCCTATCCTTACTGGCACCCCGATGACCTGGAAAAACAGGCACGAGAGAGCGCTGCTGCACTGCAGGGGCAGGCGACCCCGCACGGATTCGAATCGCGGATTCGGCACAAGGACGGACACGATGTGATCACAATGGTCTACACCGCCCCGCTTGTCGATGCACAGGGGTTGCACTGCGGCTGGATGAGCTCCGTCGTCGACATCACCGAGCAAAAGCAGGCTGAAGCGCGCCAGCGCGAGCAAGACCTGCGACTCCAACGCAGCGCCCGGCTGGCAAGCATCGGCGAAATAGCATCGACTTTGGCCCATGAACTCAATCAGCCACTGATGGCGCTCTCCAATTTTGCCGTTGCAGCGCGGGCGCTTGCTGCGCAGGGGTCGTCCGACATGCTGGCTGAAGCGCTAAATGAAATCGTCGGCCAGTCGAAACGCGCCAGTGAAATCGTCAAGCGAGTACGTACTTTTATTAATCCGCAACGCGCGCTTTATGAGAAGGTATCTGTTCTGACCATCATCTCCCAAGCAGAAACGCTGTTAAAGCCAGAATTGCAACGCAATGGCGCGTACCTGTCCATATCACCAAGCGATTGCAGAGCAGTGGTAAGGGGAGACCAGGTTCTACTCGAGCAAGTGATCGTAAATCTGATTCACAATGCCGTTCAAGCCATCTCTCATCTTCCGACGCAGTATCGCTGCATCGAACTGGCCATCGAGCATACCGGGCAAGCGGTACGCCTTACCGTTTCAGACCAGGGTCCTGGTATTCCGACCGATCGCCTGGACCAGGTTTTCACACCTTTCTATACCAGCAAGCCAAACGGCCTGGGACTCGGATTAAGTATCTGCCGTACCATTGTTGAGGCCCACGGCGGTACCATCACTGCCGAAAACTGTCCAGGCCGCGGTACTGCATTTTCTGTGACACTACCAACCGTATGATGAAAGATATTCCACTTACCCTATACGTGGTCGATGACGATGAAGCCCTACGCCGATCCCTGCTATTGCTCCTGTTTTCACAAGGATTGGCGGTGCAAGCGTTCGACTCTGGCGAGTCATTTTTTGATGCTATCGATATGCGTCAACCCGGCTGTGTGATACTTGATTTGAGAATGGGCGGAATGAGCGGCCTTTCTGTCTTTGAACGTCTATCGGCTGAACATAGTCCACTTGTGACATTGTTTTTATCGGCTCATGGCGACATCTCGACTGCGTTGGAAGCAGTGCGGCGCGGCGCCTACGATTGGGTGGAGAAGCCCGACACGCAGCAACTCCTCGAAAAGCTTCCGGCTGCGATAGGACTTGCCCGCTCCCGCGCCCAGGCGCTGGGACAATGGGCGCAACTGACGCCGCGCGAACGCGAGGTCGCTCGCTTGGTTGGCGTTGGCGAACAGAACAAAAAAATCGCGCGGGTTCTCGTTCCACCCTGTAGTTCACGTTCAGTCGAAACCCACCGAGCGAATATCTTCAGTAAATTGAACTGCCAAAATGATAACGAACTGGGCCGTTGGTTGGCAGCACATCCCTGGCTCGATTAATCGATAGCGTCCACTGGCTGCGCATGGTCACGACTGTCGCTAAGCAGTCATTCCGTATGGTGTTTGGAATATTTCGGCACGCGTTAAATTATTCGCCAACGCCGCATTATGACGGTGTTCGTAGCTAGCCAGTTGTTACCTGGCGGCTGCGCCGGGAGCCGTTGCCCGCGAAGGATTTTCCTGCCTGTAAGTACGATTCGGGTGAATGACCAGCCGCTTGACCAGATCGTCCAGCGCTTTGCTATGGTACAGGTCCATGCACTTCAGGAAATCGAACCTGATTCCCTTGATGTCCGATTCGACGAGCGGGTTGGAATAGTCCCGCGCCAGATAGCGGTTCACCAGCGCCTTGACCGCATCGGGACTCTTCTCCATATCGAAGTAGGTCCAATCACGTAAGGCGCTGGCACTGCTTCCAGCATCAGTGGCCGCACCCGTGTCATTCCGATAAGCCTGTGTCATACAGGTTGCCAGCACCATGTCCTTATAATTTTGCGCATAGGTGCGGGTGCCAGCCTGTGGAGAAATGAGGGCTTGATCGGCGGCGTGGGCTGTGAATGACAGCCATGTGGAGGTCAGCAGCGCCAGGCACAAAGGGATCGACTTCATCGCAAGCCCCAGAAGTTCGCACGGTCCGTGCGATATTTCGCTTCCGGCGCATTGAAATAACAGTGGTCGTAGCAGGATTGGCCGTTGAAAAGAGTGGCATGCCCCTGCGCATCCGACCAGCCAGATACCTCAAACAGAATGACACCTTTCTTGCCAACCAACGTGCCGCCGCCGGAAGCGGGATATTTCACAACCTCAGCTTTGCCCCATTGCTGTTTCAGGAAACCAATCAGGTCCCGTACACGGAAGAAGTATTTTCGCCCATCCGCCCCGGACACTGTCTGTGCGAGGATGCTCGGAATCATCAGGCCTGCCTCGCCAAGGATATAACTCATCCGCACGGCGCAGGCGTTATTCCAGCGCTGCTCGGCAGTGGAATGATTAATATTCTTCTCAACATTTCCTCCTATCATTTTTGCTACCCTGGCGCCCGAATTGACGGGGTCATAAATTCGCTGCGAAGCTGCCCATGCAGTAATAAAGGAGGGGCGAGACATGTTGTTCATCCTTGGTTGGGATTGCATCGGATTGGTCGTTGTGGCGTCTGTGGAGAATCACGCAGCCGTTGGCGGTTTGCTGGCCCCAACGCACGGTACAGACAGGCCGTCGCGATTATCCGCAATCCGTGCAGATCGGACTGGGCGCTTGTCAACCCAATGATTCGCTCGCATTGATGAACCAGACTCGCCGACAGAATTCTCCCTTCTGTCCACTGCTTTAACGTCTCACCCGCCTTGCGCGATACTTCCCTCACGGCTGTTTCGCGAACGATGCTTCGTTGACCTGACCCGCCTTGGACACATGAGCTTGCGGTGCTGTATTGATGGATGAGCGAAGTGGACATTGACAGGCGCCGAGGCCTGCGAAGTCCAGAAACGACAACGCCAATCACGATGGATTGGCGTTGTGCAAAGTATGTTCTTGGTGGCCCGGGGCGGAATCGAACCACCGACACAAGGATTTTCAATCCTCTGCTCTACCAACTGAGCTACCAGGCCAAGAGCGCGCAATTATAGCAGCGTTTTTGGCAAGCAGACAATCCTTCCGCGCCGATCCTCAACCCTTGCTGCTGATGCGCTGCGCATGATCGCGCTCGAGCGCAAGACGCAGGTCGCGGCGCCCTTTGGCTTCTTCGAAGCGGCGCACTTCGTCCGGTGTCGACGGCACCAGCGGCGGAATCGAGGCCGGCTTCTTGTCGTCGCCCACCGCCACCATCGTGAAGAAGCAGCTGTTCACATGGCGCACGGCCTTGCTGCGGATGTCTTCGGCAATCACCTTGATGCCGATTTCCATTGAGCTGCGGCCGGTAAAGTTCACCGCAGCCAGAAAAGTCACGAGTTCACCGACGTGGATCGGCTGGCGGAAGGTTACCTGGTCGACACTCATCGTCACCACATAGCGCCCGGCGTAGCGGCTGGCGCAGGCATAGGCTGCCTGGTCGAGCAGTTTCAGGATGGTGCCGCCGTGCACGTTGCCGGAGAAGTTGGCCGTGTCGGGCGTCATCAGCACTGTCATGCTGAGCTGGTGGGAGGGCAGGTTCATGGTTGCAATCAATACAAGTGGCTGGGCGAGTGCTGATGTTGCCTCAGAAACTGCCGCGCGGCAAGGTCAGCTGTTGCCGTTCTCGATCTGCTGACCCGGCGAAAAAGTAGTCCGACAAACGCGCTTGCCGAAATACCCATAAAATCGTGGCATCACCATGCAAACCCGCTAGGCTCGGCAAATGAACAGCGAACTCCCATACCAAGGTGGATCGGTGCAGTGGCACCTTGGTCCCGTCATCGATGCACTCCGCACCTCGCGCGAGTCGACCCACAATATCCGGCACCAGGGGCGCGTGCGCGAGCTGCCGTCGCGCGATGTGCTGCGCCAGATCGTCGATGGCCTGTCGGCCGCGCTGTTCCCCACGCATTACGGGCGCCCCGACCTGAATGACGAGAGCATCGACTACTACGTCGCCGATACGCTCAACGTCGCTCTTGACCGCCTGGTCGAGCAGGTACGGCGCGCGCTGCGGTTTTCGCCGTCGGTGCCGTCCGAACTGACCGGCGCCGACGCCCAGCGTGAAGACCTCGTGCTGGCCGAGCGCGCCCGTGCGATCACGCGCGAGTTCGCGGCCAGGCTGCCTGCCTTGCGCGCATTGCTGGTGTCGGACGTGCAGGCCGCGCTCGCGGGCGATCCGGCTGCGACATCGGTGGCCGAGATCATGCTGTGCTATCCCGGCACGATCGCCATCCTGTACCACCGCATCGCGCATTGCCTGACGCGCCTGGGCGTGCCGTTCCTGGCGCGTGTGGTGGCCGACATCGGCCACTCGCTCACCGGTATCGACATCCACCCTGGCGCGCAGATCGGCGGCAGCTTCTTCATCGACCACGGCACCGGCGTCGTGATCGGCGAAACCGCGATCCTCGGCGAGCGCGTGCGGCTGTACCAGGCGGTCACGCTGGGCGCCAAGCGTTTCCCGGTCGATGACAGCGGCGCCCTCGTCAAAGGCATTGCACGGCATCCGATCGTCGAGGACGACGTCGTTATCTATGCTGGCGCCACCATCCTGGGCCGGATCACCATCGGCGCCGGGTCGACCATCGGCGGGAATGTCTGGCTCACGCAGAGCGTCCCGCCGGGCAGCAATGTGTCGCAGGCGCAGATGCGCAATACCTGAGCCCCAAGGATGACGATTCTGCTGGTACCCGGCTACATGGCCGATGACACGTTGTGGGACGAGCTACGCGCGCCGCTCGCGCCATTTGGCCCGCTCGTGCATGCCGACCTGCGCCACGACACATCGCTCGAAGCAATGGCCGCGCGCGTGCTGCGCGATGCGCCGCCGTCGTTCATCCTCATCGGCTTTTCGATGGGTGGTTATGTCGCGCGCGAGATCGTGCGCCAGGCGCCCGAACGGGTGGAGGCGCTGGCCCTGATTGCCAGCTCGACCCGGCCCGATACCGATGCGGTCAAGCAGGGCAAGCGCTCGGTGGCACGTTCGGCGCCGTCGGTATCGTTCGCGGGCTTGAGCCGCACGGCGATTGCCACGTCGCTGCATCCTGCGCGTGCGGGCGACGAGACGCTGATCGAGCGCGTGCGCCAGATGGGTGTGCGGCTGGGGGCGGAGGCGTTTCGCCACCAGTCGATGGTCGAGCGGCCGGGCGACCTACACCTGCTGGACCAGATCCGCTGCCCGACGCTGGTCGTCGCGGCCGGGCACGATCGCTTGCGCAGCCTGGAAGAATCGCAGGAACTGCATGCGGGGATTGCCGGGTCAACGTTTGCCGTCATCGAGGACAGCGGTCACATGATCCCGATCGAAGCGCCGCAGGCGCTGGCAGAGGTGCTGATGTCGTGGCTGGAAAGCGTGTCAGCCTTGCGCGCTGGCTGAACGACTACGCCGCGGCGGGCGTGACTTTCTCGCACCAGCCGTGCAGGCCGCGGATCGCGTCTTCCTTGTGCTTGGCCTCGATCTCGATCCAGGGCGCCTGCAGATAAGACGATGGCATCACCGAAATCAGGTCGGAATGCTGGCGGTCGTTGAAACCTTCGCGGCCGTTCGAGATGTGCACCAACTGGTGCGCGGGATCGGGCCATGTGGCACGGGCCTTGGCCAGCGTTTCAGCGACGCTCGGGTGGTCGTAGGTGTCGAGCTTTTCATGAACGATGTGGTGGTGGGCGTCGAACACCATCGGGATGCCCGCGCGCACGCAGACGGCGTGGATTTCGTCGGCGCTGTACGCGTATTCATCGTTTTCCAGGCACAGGCGGCTGCGGATCGCTTCGGGCAGTTCGGCGATGCGGGCCACCAGCTGGTCTTCGCGGTCGGATTTGCCGCCGTGGATTTCGAGCAGCGCCCACGGCGAACGCGGTTGCTCCAGCAAATCCATGATGTCGGCGTGCATCTGCAGGATCTTGACGCTGTTGGCGACGACGTTCTCCGAATCCGAGCTCAGTACCACGAACTGGTCGGGATGCATCACCAGCCGGATGCCGCGTTCGGTCGCGCGCCGGCCCGAGCGGCCCAGGGTGTCCTTGAACTTCTGCAGGATCGCCAGGCCGAACGGCTCGTCGGCGAACGGGAAGATCGACGACGGCATCCGGTACAGTCTGATGCCTTCGCGCTCGCAGTAGCGCAGGGCATTGTCGAGCGTCTGGATATTGTCGCGGTAGATGTCTTCCAGCGCGCGCTGCTGGCCGTCTTCGGACAGGTCGAGCAGGCGCTTGCGCGTGATCGTGCGATACCGCACCTCTTTCGAGACGGTGATGCAGACAAGGCCGAGGTGTGGTTGCGTGGCGATCAGGGTCATGGTGCAGGCAAGTCTAGCCGAAGCAGGGTGGCGCAGGGCGCCCCTATGTGCGGAACCAGGGTCGAAAGCGGGGCACCTTACTGCCGCGTGCCGAACATCTGAGTCCAGTAAATGATGCCCGCCTGTCGGTCGGCCGTGACGCCGTAGGCCGCGCCCATTTCGGTGAAGTCCGCTTGCATGATGTTGGCGCAGTGCCCCGGGCTGTCGATCCAGCCGTCGACCGCATCCTGTGGCGAGTGCTGACCGAAGGCGATGTTTTCGCCCAACCGATGCCAGCGGTAACCGGCGCGCTTGGCGCGATCGGCCGGATCGCTGCCGTCCTGCGCGTAGTGGTTGAAGTAGCGGCGGGTCGCCATGTCGTGGCTGTGGGCCAGCGCGGTCTCGCCCAGCACCGCGTTCCACTGCAACGGCGGCGCCGGCGCAAATGCGCGCTCGCCGCACATGCGTGCACTGGCGCGTGCGAGATTGACCGCATCGAGGATCGCGCGGTCGGCGTCGCGCCAGTCCGGGTACGTGGTCGATGGCAAGGGCGGCGCCGGCCGGGCCAGCACGACAGTCCAGGTCGTGCCTTCGCGGTAGCTGCCCACGGCCGAGAATTGTTCGCTGCGCAGCACCTTGCAGTACTTCTGCTGCAGCACCTTCATGGCAGCCACGGCATCGTCCGGACCGGTAACGTCGACGGAATCCGCGTTATCGGCAGCGTAGCCGGCCTGCGCCAGGGCCGATTCGATGAAGGTCCCGAAGCCAATCCGGATCTGCGCCAGGGCCGGCTCGGCGACCAGCGGCGTCACGGGCGCGACAGGTGCACCATCGCAGTCGGTCGGGTTGGCGCGGTAGGCATTGATCAGCGCTGCCAGTGGATCGGTACTAAAGGGCTGGGCCCAGGCTGGTGCGATCGATGTCAGCAGGCCGAGCCCGAACAGGGCAGCGCGCATGACGGATCGCTTCACCGGCCGGTCACTGCCCGGATTGCTGCGCCACCGTATGCGGGGTGAGCACGAGTTTGGAGGTGTCCAGGCCCTGGGCTTTCAGGCGTGCCAGCAAGGCGTTGTATTCGGCCGGGGCGACCTGGGGCGTGCGCGACAGGATCCACAGGTATTCGCGCTTGGGTTCGCTCACGGCGGAGAGCTGGTATTTGTTGTCCAGATCGATCACCCAGTAATCGCCCCACACCATCGGGATGAAGGACAGGATGGCCGGTGCAAAGCGCACCTCAAGCTTGGGCGACGTGGCCGCGCCCGGCTGGCGCGCGATGCCTTCGGCAGTATCGATCTTGCCGTCGGCCGTGCGGCAGCGGTTGATCACCTGGACCCGGCCGTCCTTGTCGAGGTTGTAGGTGGCGCTGGTGTCGCCCACGCATTTCTTCTGGAATTCGTTCGGGAACTTGGCGATTTCGTACCAGACACCCATATAGCGGGGCACCGCGAGCGATTCGATCGGCTGCAATGGCTTGGCGGCGTCAGCAGCCAATGCCGATCCGGCGCACAGGCCGGACAGGGCGAGCGTGGCGCACGCGGCAAGGAACGATGGCTTGGCAAACATGGGAACCTCTTGTGATCTTGAAGGCTCCCAGAATAATGACAAAGCCGCCATGGTGTCGCATGGTTTACGGCACCACGCCATCACACCTTGCGCACGAACTCCGTCTTCAGGCTCATGGCGCCGAAGCCATCGATCTTGCAATCGATGTCGTGGTCGGCATCGACCAGGCGGATGTTCTTGACCTTGGTGCCCTGCTTGATCACGCCGCCCGAGCCCTTTGGCTTGAGATCCTTGATCACGGTGACGGTGTCGCCGTCCTGCAGGATGTTGCCCGACGCATCTTTGTAGACGCGCGCGGTATCGGTGCTAGCTGCGCCCGCGATCGGCCACTCGTGCGCGCATTCCGGGCAGACGTACTGGCCGGCGCCGTCGTCATAGGTGTAGGCCGATTGGCAGAGGGGGCAGGGCGGAAGCGTATGCATGAGTGGCCTTGGAATGCAAAAACGCCACTCGGTGGTGGCGTTTTTTGCTTGTTACTAAATACTGCTGAATTCTTGGTGGCCCGGGGCGGAATCGAACCACCGACACAAGGATTTTCAATCCTCTGCTCTACCAACTGAGCTACCAGGCCAAGAGAGGCACGATTATAGCCAGCGTTTTTCAGTTGCGCAAGTGCTCTTGCGCGCGCAGCAGCGCAAACGTGGCCTGTGCGTGATTATCCAGCTGAGCGGCCTGTCCCGCTCACCTGCGACGGCGCGAACCCGCCGCCCGGCCTCCGGCACCGGCATATCGCTATAATGCCTTCATGACCACGCCCACGACCTCCACCATCCGGACCGACGTCTGCATCGTCGGCAATGGCGCTATCGCCAAGACGGCAGCCCTCGGCTTTGCCCAGGCCGGCCACAGCGTGACGCTGCTGGCGCCGCCGGCCCGGCAGGCGCCCGCTGCAGCCACTGCGCCGGCAGCCGAGCGACCGTGGGACGTGCGCGTGTATGCGCTCAACCACACGGCGCACGATCTGCTGTCGTCCCTGAAGGTCTGGGACGCCCTCGACATGGCGCGCATCGCACCGGTCGATGCGATGGACGTGCATGGCGACGGCGCCGATGGCGGCAGCCTGGGCTTCGATGCCTTCGGCGCCCGGGTCGGCACGCTCGCATGGATCGTCGAAGACCAGAACCTGAACGGCGCGCTCGATGCCGCGCTCCGCTTCGCACATAACGTGCAGCGGGTCGAAGGCCGCGCCTGCGAACTGACCTGCAGCGACAGCGGCGCCGCCGTGCGCCTCGAAGACGGGCGCCGTGTCGAGTGCGCGCTGCTGGTCGGCGCGGACGGACGCGAATCGTGGGTGCGCGGGCAGTGCGATATCGGCGTCGATTACCGCATGTACCACCAGAGCGCCATCGTCACCAACTTCGCCTGCGACAAGCCGCATCACGGCGTCGCGCACCAGTGGTTCACCGGCTCGGACGGCATCATCGCGCTGCTGCCGCTGCCGGGCAACCGCGTCTCGCTCGTGTGGTCGGCGCCGGAAACCCTGGCCGCCACGCTGATGGAAGAGTCGCTGGGCGAGCTGGCGATCCGGCTTGGCGCGTACGCCGACGAGACACTGGGCACGCTGCGCCCGTTGCAGCCCGACGCCGTGGCCGCCGTGCCGCTGGCGCTGATCAAGCCGCACGCGATGGTGGCGCCGCACGTGGCGCTGGTGGGCGACGCGGCGCATGCCGTGCATCCGCTCGCCGGCCATGGCATGAACCTGGGGTTTGGCGACATCGTCGATTTGCTGGCCATCGTGCGTGACCGCGAAGAGCGGCGCGCCATCGGCGACGAGCGGGTGCTGGCGCGCTATGCCCGCAAGCGCAAGGAAGAGGTGCTGCTGATGCAACTGGCCACCGATGGACTCGAACGCCTGTTCGGCGCGAACCTGGAACCGCTGCGGGTGGTCCGGAATATCGGCCTGAACCTGCTTAATAACATGCCGGCACTGAAGCGGCGCCTGATGGCCCATGCCATGGGCAAGTCATCAATTTGAGGAATTACAAGCATGCTTAAAATGAAGATCGCCGTCCTGCTGGCGACTGGCCTTCTCGCATCGTGCGTCGATGCGCAGACCAACGTCGAATCGACCATCAAGAAGGCGCTCGAGCCACGCCTGAGCGGTGCGAAGATCGAGTCTGTCAAGGAAACCCCATATTCGGGCCTGTACGAAGTGCGCGTCGCGGGCGACATCCTGTACACCGACAAGAAGGGCGAGTACCTCGTCATCGGCCAGGTCTACGACGTGAAAAGCTCGCGCAACCTGACGCGCGAACGCATCGATGAAGTCAACAAGATCAAGTTCTCCGACCTGCCGCTCGAGATGGCGCTCAAGCAGGTCAAGGGCAACGGCAAGCGCGTGATCGCGGTGTTCGAAGATCCGAACTGCGGCTACTGCAAGCGCCTGCGCCAGACCACGCTCAAGGAGATCGACAACGTCACGATCTACACCTTCATGTACAACATCCTGTCCGAGGATTCGTCGGTAAAGTCGAAGAACATCTGGTGCGCGTCCGACCGCAACAAGGCCTGGGATGACTGGATGATCGCCGGTAAAGTGCCGCCGACCACGCCGGCCGCGTGCGAATCGCCGAACGAGAAGGTTCTCGCGCTGGGCCAGAAGCTGCGCATTACGGGCACGCCGGCGATCTTCTTCGCCGACGGCTCGCGCATCCCGGGCGCGATCGACCTCAAGGCGCTTGAAGGCAAGTTCGATTCGCTCGAAGGCAAGGCCGGGAAGTAACCGGCGTGTCGCCGCGCGAGGACATCACGGTTACCGGCATCCTGCTGGCTGCAGGGCGCGGCCGGCGTTTCGATCCGGTCGGTGTACGCAACAAGCTGCTCCAGCGTTTGCCGGGCGGCGACTTTGTCGTCGTAGCCAGTGCGCGTACATTGCTGGCGGTGCTGCCGCGCGTGGTGGCGGTGGTGCCACCAAGCGATGGTGGCGTGGCCGATGCGCTGCGCGCGCTTGGCTGCACTGTTACCGTGTGCCCGGATGCCGACAGCGGCATGGGGCTGTCGCTGGCGCATGCGATCCGTCATGCGCCGCTCCATACGCATGGCGCTGGCGGCTGGCTCGTGGCGCTGGGCGACATGCCGTTCGTGGCCGAAGCGACGCTGCAGGCGCTGGTGCGTGCGATTGACGAAGGCGCCGGGATCGCTGCGCCGCTGTTCGATGGCCGCCGTGGCAATCCGGTCGCGTTTGGCGCCATCCACCACGCCGCCCTGCTGGCGCTGGACGGCGACCAGGGCGCGCGGCGCCTGCTCGCGAGCAGCCCGGTGACCACGATCGCCGTGCCCGACCCCGGCATCCTGCGCGACATCGATACCCAGGGCGATCTGCCCGACTGAATCCGCTTACACTATTGTCCATACGGCGCGACCCGAGACCAACCCCAGATCATGAAAAAGCCATCGCAAAAAAAACAGAGCGCAATTCACTACACCATCGTCCCGCGGGACCTGGCCGGTCACCTGTTCAACGTCACGCTGACGGTGGCTAATCCCGATCCTGACGGGCAGACCTTCGCGCTGCCGGCCTGGATCCCGGGCAGCTACATGATCCGCGAGTTCGCGCGCAATATCGTGCGCATCCGCGCCGAGCGGGCCGGTGCCGCCGTGGCACTGACAAAACTCGACAAGCACACGTGGCACGCAGCATCAGGCGCCGGCCCGCTGACGCTGCACTACGAGGTGTACGCGTGGGACCTGTCGGTGCGCGCCGCGCACCTGGACCAGACCCACGGCTTCTTCAACGGCACCAGCGTGTTCCTGCGCGTGGTGGGGCAAGAAGCGACAGCGCACCAGGTCGACATCCAGCGGCCGGCCGATGCGGCTGCCCGCACCTGGCGCGTGGCGACCTCGATGAAGGAAGCGGGCGCCAAGCGTTATGGCTTCGGCACCTACAGCGCGGCCAACTACGATGAGCTGATCGACCACCCGGTCGAGATGGGCAACTTCGAACTGGCGACCTTCGAGGCGCACGGCATCCCGCACGACATCGTCATCACCGGGCGCGTGCCGAACCTGGACATGGCGCGTCTGCAGGCCGACCTGAAGGCCATCTGCGAAACCCAGATCGCGTTCTTCGAACCGCTGACCAAACGCGCGCCGCTCGAGCGCTACGTGTTCATGACGATGGCCGTGGGCGACGGTTACGGTGGCCTCGAACACCGCGCCTCGACCGCGCTGATCTGCGCGCGCGCCGACCTGCCCACCACCGCGAACCATAAACCCGGCGAGCCGGGCGAAGGCTATCTGCAGTTTTTGGGCCTATGCAGCCACGAGTACTTCCATACCTGGAACGTCAAGCGCATCAAGCCGGCCGTGTTCGCGCCGTACGACCTGCAGGTCGAGAACTACACGCCGCTCCTGTGGCTGTTCGAGGGCTTCACCAGCTACTACGACGACCTGATGCTGGTGCGCGCCGGGATCATCGGCGAAGCGACGTATTTCAAGCTGCAGGCCAAGGCAGTGGGCGGCGTGCTGCGCGGCAGCGGGCGCCTGAAGCAGAGCGTGGCCGAGTCGAGCTTCGACGCCTGGAGCAAGTACTACCGCCAGGACGAGAATTCGCCCAATGCGATCATCAGCTACTACACCAAGGGTTCGCTGATTGCGCTGGCGTTCGACCTGACGATCCGCGCCAAGACGGGCGGCGCCAAGTCGCTCGACGACGTGATGCTGGCGCTGTGGGACCGTTACGGGCGCGACTTTTATCCGAGCGTCGGGCGCGGCGTGACCGAACACGAAGTCGAAGCGCTGTTCGATGACGTCAGCGGCCTGAAACTCAGGAACCTGTTCGAGCGCTACGTGCGCGGTGTCGAAGACCTGCCGCTGGCCAAGCTGTACGCACCATTTGGCGTCAAGCTGGCCGACGAACGCAAGACCGGCAAGGCGTCGCTCGACGCCGGTATCGGGCGCGATCCGCTGGGTGCCAAGCTCACGCAGGTGCACGAAGGCGGCGCCGCGCATCTGGCGGGGTTGTCGGCGCTGGACGTGGTCATTGCCATCGACGGGCTGCGCGTGAACGGCAATCCATCGAATGTCGATGCGCTGCTGGCGCGCTACCGCGTGGGCGACCGGATACCCGTCCACGCGTTCCGGCGAGATGAACTGATGGCGTTCGACGTTACACTGCAGGGTGATCGGGTGCCGGTGATCACGCTGTCGCAGGCAGTGGCGGGGCGCAAGCCGGCAGCGCTCAAGCGGCCGAGCGCCGTCTAGCCGCACCGGGTGGCGGGCATGACCCGCCGCCCGTATTGGATCGCAGCGCAGCATGCTATCGTTGTGGCTTGTTCAACACGACCGCAAGAGCCCATGCCGATCCTGACCCGCATCGCCGCCGCAGCCTGTGCGCCGCTCCTGGCACTGTCCGCAACCTCCGCCCTGGCCCAACCGGCCGCGCCGCTCAAGAACGATGTCGTCACGCGCGTGGACGCCATGTATCCGTGGCTCGACACGATCTACAAGGACCTGCACGCGCATCCCGAGATCGCTTTCCAGGAAGTGCGCACCGCCGGCAAGCTGGCCGCCGAGATGCGCAAACTCGGCTTCACCGTCACCGAGAAGGTCGGCAAGACCGGCATCGTCGCGGTGCTCAAGAACGGCGCCGGCCCTACCGTCCTGGTGCGCACCGACATGGATGGCTTGCCGATGGAAGAAAAAACCGGCTTGCCGTACGCCAGCCGCGCCCGCGCCACCAGCGAAGGCCGCGACAGCTTCGTGACCCACAGCTGCGGCCACGACATCCACATGACCAGCTGGCTCGCCACCGCGCGTACGCTGGTCGAACTGAAAGGGCAGTGGAAGGGCACGCTCGTGTTCATCGGCCAGCCGGCCGAAGAAATCGTCTCCGGCGCCAAGGCGATGCTGGACGACGGCCTGTTCAAGCGCTTCCCGAAACCCGACTACGCGTTCGCGCTGCATTCGTGGCCGCTGGCGCATGGCACGATCGGCTACAACGACGGTCCGGTGTCGTCCAATTCCGATTCGCTCGAGATCACCTTCAAGGGCCGTGGCGGCCATGGTTCGGCGCCTGACAAGACCGTCGATCCGATCGCCATCGCGGCGCGCTTTGTCGTCGATGTGCAGACGGTCGTCAGCCGCGAGAAGGACCCGAAGGAATTCGGCGTCGTCACCATTGGTTCGATCCAGGGCGGTACGGTGGGTAACATCATCCCCGACAGCGTGCAGGTGCGCGGCACCATCCGTTCGTACAGCCCGCAGGTACGGGCCAAGCTGCTCGAGGGCGTGCGCCGCGTGGCGGAAGGGTCGGCCGCGATGGCCGGTGCACCGAAGCCCGAGATGCAGATCGGCGGCGGTGGCCAGGCCATCGTCAACAGCACGGAGCTGGTCAACAAGACCGAGGTGGTGTTCAAGGAAGCCTTCGGCGCCGACAAGGCCCATCGCATGCCGGCCATGACGGCCAGCGAAGACTTTTCGCTGTACGCGAACGAAGGCGTGCCGTCGATGTTCTTCTTTACCGGCGTGTACGACCCGAAGGATGTCGCCGCGGCTGAACAGGCCGGCGGCAAGCCGATCGCCTTCAACCACTCGCCGTTCTATGCGCCGGTGCCGGAGCCGTCGATCAAGACGAGCGCCCAGGCGATGACGCTGGCGGTGCTGAACATGCTGGGTAAATAAGAAGGATGACGCGGCCCTCGACGGGCCGCGCTGCTGTTGGCGTCAGGCGTTGATGCAATCGGCGCAGCGGCCGTACAGCGTGAGTTCGTGGCGCTCGACGCTGAAGCCTTTCGGGGCCATGTGATCGATGTCGCCCGGGCACGCATGCACGTCGAACACGCGCTGGCAGTTGGTGCACTGGAAGTGGTGATGGTGGTGTTCGGCCACGCTGGTCGATTCGTAGCGGGCGCCGTCGCCCGGCAGCGTGACGACCTTCAGCGCGCCATCGTCCACCAGCGACTTGAGGTTGCGGTAGATCGTCGCCATGCCGATCTGGCTGACGGCCTGGCTGGCTTCGGCCAGGATCTCCTGTGGCGACAGTGGACGGCGTGCATGCTCGATCGCGTGCAGGATGGCTGATTTTTGGCGTGTATTGCGTTGCATAGCCGAAGAATACCTGAAAGCACGACCCTTCGGCCAGAAGGGGGTTGAATCCTTATTGATAATGGCCTATCATCTCGACGTTAATGATAATGGCTTATCACTAGGCGCGTCCGCGCCCGGTGACCTGCCGCCTGCCGTTCATCTCATCACCAAGGATTTCACCATGTCGCATTTCACCTGCAAGCGCACGCCACTGACCCTGGCGCTGATGCTGGCCTTCGGCGCGCCGCTGGCCGTCCATGCCCAGACGACGACGGGCCGCATGGCGGCGGATCCGGACAGCGTGCCGACCGTGGTGGTGTCGGCCAGCGCCCTGGGCGTGGTGCACGACGACATGATCACGCCGGTGACCTCGCTCGGCGGCGCCGAGCTGGTACGTGCGCGCGAATCGACGCTGGGCGAAACGCTGGCGCACCAGCCGGGCATCACGTCGAGCCACTTCGGCGCCGGCGCCAGCCGTCCGGTGATCCGTGGCATGGATGGCCCGCGCGTGAAAATCCTGTCGGATGGCGCCGAGATCCAGGATGCCTCGACCATCAGCCCCGATCACGCTGTCGCCTTCGAGCCCGTGCTGGCCGAACGCATCGAAGTGCTGCGCGGCCCGTCGGCGCTGGCCTACGGCGGCGGCGCAGTGGGTGGCGTCGTCAACATCATCGACCGCAAGATCCCGACGGCGATGCCGGAAAACGGCCTGGAAGGCAGCGCCGAAATCCGCGCCAATTCCGCGGCGCGCGAAAAGACCGGCGCGTTTGAATTCACCACGGCCGCCGGTAGCAACGTTGCGCTGCACCTGGAAGGCGTCAAGCGCGACGCGGGCGACTACCGCGTCGGCAAGGACTGGGGCGATGGCCGCCGGGTGCTGGGCAGCTACAAGGAAGGCGAGACCGGCACCGTCGGCCTGTCGTGGATCGGCCAGAACGGCTACCTTGGCGCGGCCTTCACGAAAGAGCGCACCGAATACGGTATCCCGGGCCACAACCACGAATTCGAAGGCTGCCATCCGCATGGCGTCCAGCTGCACTGCGGTGGCCACGAAGAAGAAGAGGGCCATGACCACGATGAAGAAGGGCACGAGCATGAGCACGAGCACAGCGACGTCCCGGTCGTGAAACTCGACAGCGAGCGCTGGGACGTGCGCGGCGAGTACCGCAATCCGGTGGCCGGCATCGAGCGTGTGCGCATGCGCGCCTCGTTCACCGAGTACGTCCACGATGAGCTGGAAGAGAACGTGGTCTCGACGTCGTTCCGCAACAAGGGCATCGATGCCCGCCTCGAGGCAGTGCACGCGCCGATTGCCGGTGTGCGCGGCGTGTTCGGCTTGCAGACCACGCGCCGCGATTTCTCGGCGCTGGGTGAGGAAGCCTATGTGCCGCCGACCCTCACCAAAAAGCATGCGGCGTTCCTGACCGAGGAATACAAGCTGCAGGACTGGCGCTTCGAGGCTGGCCTGCGCCACGAGTGGCAGGACATCGAGGTCGATGCACCGGGCCTGCTTGACACCGATGCGCGCGGCACATCGGCATCGGTCGGCGCGGTGTGGAAGCTCACGCCGGGCTATTCGCTGGGCACGTCGCTCTCGCGCAGTCATCGCCTGCCGACCGCCGAAGAACTGTATGCGGACGGCGCCCACCTGGCCACGTCCACCTACGAGATCGGCAACCAAAACCTGGACAAGGAAA
The DNA here is from genome assembly GCA_014841835.1 of Oxalobacteraceae sp. CFBP 13730. Taxonomy (GTDB): domain Bacteria; phylum Pseudomonadota; class Gammaproteobacteria; order Burkholderiales; family Burkholderiaceae_D; genus Telluria. Next base: position 999,566 of record JACYUQ010000004.1, read on the forward strand.
CCTCGAACAACGTCGACCTCACGCTGCGCAAGTTTGACGGCGACACGACGTTTTCGGTGAGCGCGTTCCGCAACAAGGTCGACAACTACATCTATGCGCGCACGCTGGATAGCCAGGACGGCTTCCAGCTGGTGCAGTACACGCAGCGCGACGCGTTGTTCACCGGCGTGGAAGGCGAAATCCGCCAGAAGCTGTCGTCCAACCTGAGCGCAACCGTGTTCGGCGATTATGTGCGCGCCCGCTTCGACGGTGGCGACGGCAGCCGCAACCTGCCGCGCATTCCGGCCAGCCGCATCGGCGTGAAGTTCGACGGCGACTGGAACGGCTGGCATGGCATGGTCGAGTTGTACCGCGTCGGCAAGCAGGACAAACTGGCCGAGTACGAGACCGAAACGGGCGGCTACAACATGCTCAATATCGGCACCCACTATTCGACCCGCATCGGCGGCGTGCCGACGCAGTTCTATGCGCGCCTGAACAACCTGACCGACGAACTGGCGTTCAGCCACACGTCGTTCATCAAGAATGCGGCGCCGCTTACCGGCCGCAATATCACGGCAGGGATTCGCGTGATGTTCTGACGCTGATTGCAACGCACGCAGCGGCGCACGGCAGACTTTGCCGTGCGCCGTTTGTCTTTTGGGGCCGGATATCGCATGCACGATTCATCATGCGGATTGAATCGCTAACGATAATGGGTTATCATTAGATTCTAATGATGATGGGAACAGGGCTATGAATCACCCAGGCAAGAACGCTCTGACCAAAACTGCACTGATCAAATTCGGCGATATCGCTGGCATGACGGCATCCGTCCTGTGCCTGCTGCATTGCCTGGCAATGCCGCTCGTGATCCTGGCGTTTCCGATGCTGGGGCTCGCGCACGCGCACGACACCTTCCACGACACGCTGATCGCAGCGATCACGCTGCCGGTGCTGCTGGCGCTGGTGCCCGGCTATCTGCGGCACCGCGACAAGACGACGCTGCTGATCGGCTGCGCCGGCCTGGCGCTGTTTCTGGCGGCCGTGTTCATCGTCAGCCCGCTGCTGGGCGAGCACGCCGAAGCGGCCGTCGCCGTCCTCAGTGGTTTCATGCTGCTGTACGCGCACTTGCGCAACCGCCGTTTCTGCAAGCGCTGCACGACGCGTACGCAGCATGACGGCGGTCATGCTGCCGCTGCGCCGTGCAATCGCTGAGTGTTTATACCGTTTAGTTAAACGCGTGGACGGGGAACCCGTCCACCCTACAATCTTTTACGCGAACAAGCGCGCCAGTTCCTGACCCGGGTTTTCGGCGCGCATGAATGCTTCGCCAACGAGGAAGGCGTGCACGTTGGCGTCGCGCATGCGCTGCACATCCTGCGGTCCGAGAATGCCCGATTCGGTCACCACCAGGCGCTCTGGCGGAATCGCTTGCAGCAGGCCGAGCGTGGTGTCGAGCGTGACATCGAACGTGCGCAGGTTGCGGTTGTTGATGCCCACCAGCGGCGTACGCAGTTGCAGGGCCGCGTCGAGTTCTGCGCCGTCGTGCACTTCGACCAGCACGTCCATCCCCAGCTCCAGCGCGCACGCTTCCAGTTCGGCCATCAGGCCGTGGTCCAGTGCTGCCACGATCAGCAGGATCGCATCGGCGCCCATCGCGCGCGCTTCATAGACCTGGTACAGGTCGACCATGAAATCCTTGCGCAGGATCGGCAGGTCGCAGGCGGCGCGCGCCTGGCGCAAGTACTCGCTCGAGCCCTGGAAGAAATTCACGTCGGTCAGCACCGACAGGCATGCGGCGCCATGTTCGGCGTAGCTCTGCGCGATCGCGGCCGGCTGGAAGTCGGCGCGCAGCACGCCCTTCGATGGCGAGGCTTTCTTGACTTCGGCGATCACGCCGGCCTGGCCCGCGGCGATTTTCGCGCGCAACGCTTGCTCGAAGCCGCGCAGGCTGCGGCGCGCGTCGCCATCGCTTTCCACTTCATGGCGCAGGCTGTATAGATCGCGGTGCTTGCGCGCGGCGGCCACTTCGTCGGCCTTCACGGCCAGGATCTTGTCGAGGATGTCGGACATGCTGGTGCTTTCGGTATCAGTTGGCCGCGCCGAGCTGGCGCGTGACCTGGACGAACTGTTCGAGCTTGGCGACCGCCGCGCCCGAGGCGATGGCAGCGCGCGCCTGCTCCAGGCCCGCGCCGATCGAGTCGGCCACGCCGGCGGCGTACAGCGCAGTGCCGGCGTTGAGCGCGACGATGTCGTGCGCCGGACCCGGCTCGCCGCGCAGGGCTTCGAGCACGCGCGCCTTGGATTCTTCGGCATTGGCCACCTTCAGGTTGCGGCTCGAGACCATTTGCAGGCCGAAGTCTTCCGGGTGGATTTCGTATTCGCGGATCTCGCCGTTGACCAGTTCACCGACGATGGTGCCGGCGCCGAGCGAGACTTCATCCATATTGTCGCGGCCCCAGACCACGACCGCATGCTGGGCGCCCAGGCGCTGCAGCACGCGCACCTGGATGCCGACCAGGTCGGGGTGGAACACGCCCATCAGGATGTTCGGCGCGCCGGCCGGATTGGTCAGCGGGCCCAGGATGTTGAAGATGCTGCGCACGCCCAGCTCGCGCCGCACCGGCGCCACGTGCTTCATCGCCGCGTGGTGGTTCGGTGCGAACATGAAGCCGATGCCGGTCTGCGCGATCGATTGCGCGATCTGCTCGGGCGTCAGGTCGATGTGGGCGCCGAAGGCTTCGATCAGGTCGGCGCTGCCGGACGACGACGAGACGCTGCGGCCGCCGTGCTTGGCCACGCGCGCGCCAGCGGCGGCGGCAACGAACATCGCCGCGCTCGAGATATTGAAGGTGTTGGCGCCGTCGCCGCCGGTGCCGACGATGTCGAGCAGGCCCGTGGTGTCGGCCATCGGCACCTTGGTCGAGAACTCGCGCATCACTTGCGCGGCGGCGGTGATTTCGCCGATGGTTTCTTTTTTCACGCGCAGGCCGACGGTCAGCGCCGCGACCATGGTAGGCGACACGTCGCCCGACATGATCTGGCGGAACAGCGACAGCATCTCGTCGTGGAAGATTTCGCGGTGTTCGATACAGCGCAGCAGCGCTTCTTGTGGGGTGATCGCCATGGCGGGGTCCAGTATGGTGTCAGTATTCGCTCGTACGTCGTTCCCGCGCAGGCGGGAACCCAAGTCAGCGCCGCAGCCTGTCCGTCATCAGCATCCCGGGCACGCAACCAGCTTGGGTTCCCGCCTTCGCGGGAATGACGTGCATCAGCGCGTCAGGAAGTTCTTCAGCAGCGCGTGGCCGTGCTCGGACAGGATCGACTCGGGGTGGAACTGCACGCCCTCGATGTCGAACGTCTTGTGTCGCACGCCCATGATCTCGCCGTCGTCGGTCCATGCGGTCACTTCGAGGCAGGCCGGCAGCGACGCGCGCTCGATCGCCAGCGAGTGGTAGCGGATCACCGTGTAAGGGCTCGGCAGGTCCTGGAACACGCCTTCGCCGATGTGCGCGATGGTCGACGTTTTGCCGTGCATGACCTGCTTGGCGCGAATGACCTTGCCGCCGAACGCTTCGCCGATGGCCTGGTGGCCGAGGCACACGCCCAGGATTGGCAGCTTGCCGCCGAATTCGCGCAGCACGTCGAGCGAGATGCCTGCATCCTTCGGCGCCTTCGGGCCCGGCGAGATACAGATGCGGTCGGGCTTCATGGCCGCGATCTCTTCGAGCGTGATCTCGTCGTTGCGCACGGTGCGCACGTCTTCACCCAGTTCGCCGAAGTACTGCACGATGTTGTAGGTGAACGAGTCGTAGTTGTCGATCATGAGCAGCATGTCAGAACTCTCCATCCAGGCCATCTTGCACTTGCTCGGCCGCGCGCAGCACGGCGCGCGCCTTGTGTTCGGTCTCTTGCCATTCCATCTCGGGGATCGAATCGGCGACGATGCCGGCGGCGGCCTGCACGTACAGGTTACCGTCCTTGATCACGCCGGTGCGGATCGCGATCGCCACGTCCATCTCGCCGCCGAAACTCAGGTAGCCGCAGGCGCCGCCGTAGATGCCGCGCTTCACAGGCTCGAGTTCATCAATCACTTCCATCGCCCGCACCTTCGGCGCGCCGGTCAGGGTGCCGGCCGGGAAGGTCGCGCGCAGCACGTCCAGATTCGACATGCCGTCTTTCAGCTTGCCCTCGACGTTCGAAACGATGTGCTGCACGTGCGAGTATTTTTCGATGACCATGCGGTCGGTGACCTTGACGCTGCCGGTATCGGCGATGCGGCCGATGTCGTTGCGCGCCAGGTCGATCAGCATCACGTGTTCGGCCACTTCCTTTGGATCGGCCAGCAGTTCGGCGGCCAGGGCGGCATCGCGTTCCGGCGTCGCGCCGCGTCCGCGGGTGCCAGCGATCGGGCGCAGCGTGACCTTGCGGCCGCCCTCGGGCAGCGACTCGTTGCGCACCAAAATTTCGGGCGATGAGCCGACGATCTGCATGTCGCCGAAGTTGTAGTAGTACATATACGGCGACGGGTTCAGCGAACGCAGCGAGCGATACAGCGACAGCGGCGAATCGACATACGGCTTGCGGATGCGCTGGCCGATCTGCACCTGCATCAGGTCACCGGCCATCACGTATTCGTGGGCTTTGGCGACGGCCTTCAGATAATCTTCTTTGCTGAAGTCGCGCACCGATTCGGTCCGCACCGAGGCCGACGTGACCGGCGCGTCGACGCTCCGGCGCAGCATCATGCGCAGGTCTTTCAGGCGCTGGCGGCCGCGCGAATACGCTTCGGGCTGGCCCGGGTCGGCGTACACGATCAGGTACAGCTTGCCCGACAGGTTGTCGATCACCGCCAGTTCTTCGGTCACCATCAGCTGGATGTCGGGCAGGCCCAGTTCATCGCGCGGTGTGGTCGCGGCCAGCTTGTGCTCGATGTGGCGCACGGTGTCGTAGCCGAAATAGCCGGCCAGGCCACCGCAGAAGCGCGGCAGGCCAGGGCGCAGCGCGACCTTGAAGCGGGCCTGGAATTGCTCAATGAAGTCGAGCGGATTGCCTTCGTGCGACTCGATGACTTCGCCGTTTTTCACGATCTCGGTCAGGTTGCCGGTCGTGCGCAGCAGCGTGTGGGCCGGCAGGCCGATGAACGAGTAGCGGCCAAAGCGTTCGCCGCCGACCACCGATTCGAGCAGGAAGGTGTTCTTGCCGGTGTTCTGCGATTGCGCCAGCTTGAGGTACAGCGTCAGCGGCGTTTCGAGGTCGGCGAAGGCTTCCGCGATCAGGGGGATGCGGTTGTAGCCCTGGTTTGCCAGGGACTTGAATTCGAGTTCGGTCATGTTTTCTCCAGACCGCCACAGGGGGAGAGGGCGGTGGTGTGCTTCAAAAAACCCGCCGGTGGCGTGCAGTCGCACGCACACCCGGCAGCAATCGGTACGGCTTAGTCAGCCCAGGATTGCCAGCGTCGCCAGACCCAGGCCTCAGGGGCGCCGGTTTGGTTGACAGTGAGTTTTTTGGTGAAAAACATGGTGAGAGAAGTTAGTTGGTTAAGCTGGCCGTTGCATTGTGCGCGCCGATGCGGCGTGCTGCATCCAGCAGCGAATCCACTATACCATCGGATTGAATTTCTTGTACAGGACGGCCGTGGTTGTAGCCGTACGGGACCGTGAGCACGAAACAGCCGGCGGCGCGGGCGCTTTCGGCGTCGTTCGACGAGTCGCCAATCGCCACCACCTGCGCTGGCGGAATATCCAGCGCCGCGCAGGCGCCCAGCATCGGCATGGCGTCTGGTTTCTTCTTGGCGAACGAGTCTCCGCCGAACACGTGCTCGAAATACGGCGCGAGGCCTTTCTGGGCCAGCAGCGGCAGTGCGAATGCAATTGGCTTGTTGGTCACGCAGACCAGGCGCAGGCCCAGCGCCTGCATCGCCGCCAGGCCATCGAGCACACCGTCATACAGCGTGCTGCGGTCGCCATTGATGGCCAGGTAATGCCGCTGGTAGCCGGCCATCGCGTCGGCATAAGCTGCATCGACCCGCGTGGCATCCCAGTCGAGCAGCAGCGCGTCGCGCACCAGTTTTTCGGAGCCCTTGCCGACCAGCGGCTTGATGATGGCCTGGCTGATGGGCGCCAGGCCGAGGTCGTGGCGCATGCCGTTCAGCGCCGCCTCGAAGTCGGGCACCGTGTCGAGCATGGTGCCATCGAGGTCGATGATGACGGCCCGGATACCTGCAGCGCCGGCCCGCATCAGCGCGCGACCGTGGCCAGTTCGGCGCGCATGGCGTCGATCACGGCTTTGTAATCGGGCTTGCCGAAGATGGCCGAGCCGGCCACGAACGTGTCGGCGCCGGCAGCGGCTGCGGCGGCGATGTTCTCGGCCTTGATGCCGCCATCGACTTCGAGCAGGATGTCGCGGCCCGACTCGTCGATCAGGCGGCGCGCGATCGCGATTTTCTTGAGTGCTTCGGGGATGAACGACTGGCCGCCGAAGCCCGGATTGACCGACATGATCAGAATCATGTCGATCTTGTCCATCACGTGCTCGAGGTAGTGCATCGGCGTGCCCGGATTGAAGACCAGGCCGGCCTTGCAACCGTGATCGCGGATCAGCTGGAGCGTGCGGTCGATGTGCTCGGAGGCTTCCGGGTGGAAGGTGATGATGTTGGCCCCGGCCTTGGCGAAATCGGGAATGATGCGGTCGACCGGCTTGACCATCAGGTGCACGTCGATCGGTACGTCCACGTGCGGGCGGATCGCCTGGCAGACGAGCGGGCCGATGGTCAGGTTCGGGACGTAATGGTTGTCCATCACGTCGAAGTGGATGATGTCGGCGCCGGCGGCAACGACATTGCGCACTTCTTCGCCGAGGCGGGCGAAATCGGCGGACAGGATGCTGGGAGCGATGCGGTAGGTGGTCATGGGGCGACGATGCGTGTTTTGGTGGGAATCCGCTATTCTACGCCGGTCGCGCTGGCGCCTCCAGCGTTGGCGATGCCATGGCGCGTCGGCGCTTGGCGGCCACAGGCGGTATGATTGTTATTTGCGCCACATGGCGCGCCGGCCCCTGCGAATGGCGCAGCGGCCGACTCCACGATCACGCAAGGAACCTCGATGCCCGCCTACGATTTCGCTGTCACCGTCAGAACGCAATACCTGGCGGAGCAGTCCGACCCGGACCGGAGCCAGTTCGTGTTCAGCTACACGATCACGATCAAGAATACCGGCAGCATTCCGGCCCAGCTCATTTCCCGTCACTGGGTGATTCTCGACGCCAATAACCAGATGCAGGAAGTCAAAGGCCTGGGCGTGGTCGGTCACCAGCCGTTGCTGGCCCCGGGCGAACAGTTCGAGTACACGAGCGGCACGCACCTGGGCACGGCGCAGGGAACGATGCGTGGTGAATACTTCTGCGTGGCCGAGGATGGCCACCGCTTCGAGGCGACCATTCCCGAATTCGTGCTATCGCCGCCGCGCTCCCTGCACTGATCCTACGGGGCGGGGTGGTCGTCGCTGTCGTCCCGGTCGCTATCTTTGCGGCCGGCGAACATGGTCCACCAGACGATGAACACGAACAGGAACAGCGCCACGCCGGCCTCCACCATCAAGATCCACATATCGGCCCCCATGGTTCCCATGTATACAATACGCCGCAGTGTACCCGTCCTGATCGCGCTCGTCAGCCTGCTGAGCGCCTGTTCGACTGAGCCCAAGCCCACGGCGCCCTCTGCGCCGCAGCCGGTCACGATGCCGCCGCCCGTCGGGCCGGTGGTAGTGCCGCCGCCGGTTCAGCCGCCAGCGCCGACCGCGCCGACAGCACCGCTTACGCCCACCACCTTTGCCGCGCTGCCGGGCTGGCAGCAGGACGACGTGCGTCAGGCCTGGCCGGCCTTCCTGCAATCGTGCAGCGTACTGGCGTCGCGCCAGGCGCCGTGGAAGGTGCCGTGCGCGGCGGCCGGCGCGGTCGACTCCAAGGATATTGCAGCCGTGCGCCGCTTCTTCGAGACGTATTTCGTGCCGAACCAGGTGCGCAATCCGGATGGCGCCGAGACCGGGCTGATCACCGGCTATTACGAAGCGATGCTGTACGGTTCGCGCAAGCGGGGCGGGGCGTTCCAGACGCCGCTGTACCGGGTACCGGACGATCTGGTGACGGTCGACCTCGGCAGCATCTATCCCGATCTGCAGAACCGGCGCCTGCGGGGCCGGCTGTCCGGCAAGACCGTGATTCCGTACCAGAGCCGTGCCGACATCGACCGCGCGCCATTGAGCGGCAAGGAGTTGCTGTGGGTGAGCGATCCGGTGGATGCGTTCTTTCTCGAGGTGCAGGGTTCGGGCCGCATCAAGCTCGATACCGGCGAAACGGTGCGCGTGGGCTATGCCGACCAGAACGGTCACCCCTACAAAGCCATCGGGCGCTGGTTCGTGGAGCAGGGGATCATGACGCCGGACCAGGTGTCTGCCCAGTCGATCCGGGCCTGGATAACGGCCAATCCGTCGCGGCGCCAGGAACTGTTGAATGTGAACCCGAGCTATATCTTCTTCACCGAGACCAAGGTGGCTGACCCGGGCGTCGGGCCGCGTGGCGCGCTCAATGTGCCGCTGACGCCGGGCCGCTCGATTGCGATCGACCGCACCATCCTGCCGCTGGGCGCGCCGGTGTGGCTGTCGACGACACTGCCGAAGGATGGCGCGCCATTGCAACGGCTGGTAATGGGCCAGGATGTGGGCGGTGCGATTCGCGGCGCGGTGCGGGCCGATTTCTTCTTCGGCTTCGGGCCGGAAGCGACGGAAAATGCCGGACTCATGAAGCAGAGCGGGACGATGTGGGTGTTGTTGCCGAAGTGAACCTTCGTTGCATTAATGAGGAAATCGGGCTACTCTGACTTTTGATTCAATTTCCACGTTGCAATTTTTCGCTGTTTTAACGCGCGGTGACGTGGTGGTGCTTTCATTTTTGACAGGTTCTATTCATGCGTCTGCATTCCCTCCTTGCCATTACCCTTGCCGCTGCCATCGCCGCGCCCAGCCAGGCTGCTGCGCTTGGCCCTTCCGATACCGTATTGTCAGTGGGCAGCATCGTGCTGCTTGTGCCGTTCAGTGTGGTCTATCTGAGCGCGAAAACAGTATCAGAAGGCTCGCAGGCTGCAATCGACGTCTCCAAGCGCTGGCGCGTCGCGGCGGTCCGGCCCGAGGGCGACAAGACTGCGCTCGAACTGCACAGCGACGATCAGCAGTTGAAAATCGATATGGCAATCCAGACCCGGATCGCGCAGAACGAGGCAATCAAGGCCGGCGATCGCATTGATATCGAAGCGGTCGGCAAGGCTGGTTATGCCGTCAAGAAAGGCAAGGCGACGATTGCCCTGCTGGCCGAACCAGGTACTGGCATGGCCCACTCGCGCCCGCGCAGCTAGGATGCGCCGCGCCGTTGCTGCGGCCGCACTGGCGTTGGCGGTGCCCACGGCCTTTGCCGGCACCCCCTGCGAGGAGCAGGTCGCTTCTCCAGAGCTATTGGTCCGGAGCATGCAGATGGCCGATCTCACGCGCACGGCGCTCGAGAGCACCGGTGACGAGGTCGTGCTGATCGCGCGCGTGGGGCAGGATCTGTCGGCCTACCGGCTGACCTATTCGCATGCGGCATTTGCCGTGCGCGCACATCCCGCCGGCGCGTGGTCGGTGGTGCACAAGCTCAATGCGTGCGGCACGGCGACCTCGGCACTGTACGACGAAGGGCTGATCAATTTCTTCTCTGACGCGCCGGTGCGTTATCAGGCCGGCATCTGGCGCCTGGCGCCTGCCGTGCAAGCCCGGCTCAAGAATGCGTTGCTTGGCACGAAGGCGCGCGACTACCACGAGCCCCAATACAGCCTGGCTGCCTATCCATTCAGCACCCGTTACCAGAATTCAAACGGCTGGGTCCTGGAAATGCTGGCCTACGCCATCGCACCCGAGGGCGCGGCCACGAGCCGCGCCACGGCGCAGACGTGGCTGGCGTCGAATGGCTACCAGCCAACCGAGCTGGCATTGGGCACGATGACGCGCCTGGGTGCGCGGATCTCGAAGGCGAATATTGCGTTTGACGATCATCCGTCCAGCTTGCGCTGGAAGGGACGGATCCAGACCGTGTCGGTGGAGTCGATCGTCACCTGGCTGCGGACACGGCCCGATGGTTGTCAGGGCATGGGCTGCCCGGAATTCCCGGTCGTGCTGCCGCCCGCAGCGCCGTGATGTGGCCGCGTCGCATTGCTGCCAGCCGGCCGATCGGCGTGCTCGACTTGACGTACACGGAAAGCGCTACAATCGCGACGATACTATCCAACCAGATAAGGGTGTCCCATGGAATATGCTGACCTGTTGATCGAGAACCACGGCAAGGTCGCCGTGGTACGGCTGAACCGTCCGAAGGCGATGAATGCGCTCAACGACAACATGATGAACGAGCTGGGCCATGCGCTGCGCGCGTTCGACCAGGATCCGGCCATCAACGTCATCGTGTTGACGGGTAGCGAGAAAGCCTTCGCTGCCGGCGCCGACATCGCCGCCATGGCGCAGTACGATTACCAGGAAACCTACGGCAATAACTATATTGGCCGTAACTGGGAACACATCCTCGACATCCGCAAGCCGGTCATCGGCGTGGTCTCGGGCTATTGCCTGGGCGGTGGTTGTGAGCTGGCGATGATGTGCGACTTTCTGATCGCCGCCGACAGCGCGAAGTTCGGTCAGCCCGAGATCAAGGTCGGCGTGACACCGGGCGCCGGGGGCACCCAGCGCCTGCCGCGCGCCATTTCCAAGTCGAAAGCGATGGACATGCTGCTCACCACGCGCATGATCGACGCCGCCGAGGCAGAGCGGACCGGGCTGGTGTCGCGCGTGTACCCGGCGGCCGAGGTGATGGACGAGGCAATCAAGATCGCCCAGGGTATTGCCGAGATGCCCGTGTCGGTTGCCATGCAGATCAAGGATTGCGTCAACCAGGCATACGAGATGACGCTGAGCCAGGGCGTGGCCTACGAACGCCGCTACTTCCATGCGGGTTTCGGCACTCCTGCGCAGAAAGAAGGCATGTCGGCATTCCTTGAAAAACGCAAACCCGACTTCGAAGGACATTGAACCATGAAAAAGCGCGCCAAATTGTGGCTGCTCTTGCCAGCGGCGCTGCTTGCAGGCGCATTGACGCTGTCGAGCTGCTCAACACTGCCACCGCTTGAGGGGCGCGTTGCGAGCACGGCCCTGACCGATACGGACAACACCCGGCTCGGCCAGGCGCTGTTGCCACTGACCACGGCGCATCCCGGCCTGGTCGGCATTCACAGCCTGCCCGATGGGCGCGATGCGTTCGCTGCGCGCGCCGTGCTGGCGCAGGCGGCCGATCGCAGCCTGGACGTTCAGTACTATATCTGGCGCAACGACACGACCGGCATGCTGATGTTCAACGCCTTGCGCAAGGCGGCTGACCGTGGTGTGCGGGTGCGCCTGCTGCTGGACGACAACAACACGGGTGGGCTGGATGCGATCTTGGCGCAGCTCGACGCCCATCCACAGATCGAAGTGCGGCTGTTCAATCCGAATGGTATTCGCTCGATGCGTCCGCTCGGCATGGTCGCCGATTTCTGGCGCATGAACCGGCGCATGCACAATAAATCGTTCACCGCCGATAACAAGGCCACGATCATTGGCGGGCGCAATGTGGGCGACGAGTATTTCGGCGCAGCGGGCGATATCTCGTTTGCCGACCTCGACGTGATCGCTACCGGTCCGGTAGTGAAAGAAGTTTCCGCGGATTTCGACCTGTACTGGAACTGTCCGTCGGCCTATCCGCTGGCGCTGATGGTGAAGGATGCAAAGGCGCCACCGCCGGCCACGGTCGATGCCGAGACCAAAGCGTATCTGGATGCGATCGGTCAATCCGCCTTCCTGAACAAGGTCATGAGCGGAACGCTGCCGCTGGAATGGGCACATGCGCGTTTCCTGAGCGACGATCCGGCCAAGGTGCTGGACCAGTCGTCGCCGGATGAGAATATCGCGGCCAGGCTCGCGGTATTGTTCGGCCAGCCGGAACGCAATCTGGACCTGGTGTCGCCGTATTTCGTACCGGGCAAGGACGGGGCGGCTGCAATGGTGGAGATGGCCAAGAAGGGCGCCAAAATCCGGGTGCTCACCAATTCGCTCGAGGCGACTGACGTTGCCGCTGTCCATGCTGGCTATGCCAAATGGCGCAAGCCGCTGCTGGAGGCGGGTATAGCGTTATACGAATTGCGTCGTGCATCGACCGACGAGCCATCCCGCAAGAAGAAACGCAGCGGCGCCGGCTTTGGCAGTTCGGATGCGAGCCTGCATGCCAAGACCTTCGGCGTGGATGGCAACCGGATCTTCGTGGGCTCGTTCAACTTCGACCAGCGCTCGATCCATTTGAATACCGAAATGGGGATGGTGGTCGACAGTGTCGAGCTGGCCGATCGCCTGAGCAAGACGTTGGACGAGACCCTGCCGATGCGCGCCTATGAAGTGCTGCTGGATGAGAAGGGCAATGTCTACTGGCTCGAGGGACGCGATGGCAAGATCATCCGGCACGACGTCGAGCCTGGGACGACTTGGTGGAAGCGGGCCGCAGTACATGGCCTGGGCTGGCTGCCGATCGACTGGCTCTTGTAGGACAAATTCTTTTTCTTGTAGGCCTTGCAGAGTGCGTGACAGCTTTGGTATAGTTCGCCTCCGCTTCGGCACTGACCGAAAATGTTAACGTAATCAAGTGGTTACGGGAGCAAGGTCTCCAGAGAAATCGGGACGAAGCGAAAATAAGGGGTTGACGAGATTGTAGGATTGCAGCATAATCTCTCTTCTCTGCTGCAGCGAACAAAACGATTCGCACCATGCGGCAAGGCAGTACCGGATAAGTTCTTTAAAAATTAACAGTCGATAAGTGTGGGCGTTTGATGAAGGTGCCAAGAACTTCGGTTCTTGATTACTTAAATTATCAAATGTTCACAAAAAAGAAATACGTTGTCTCAGCAATGAGATAACGGTCAGTATTTTGAGTGAGCGACCCCTGCCGCAAGGCAGGGTGGCAGAAATGCCAACAAACAGAGATTGAACTGAAGAGTTTGATCCTGGCTCAGATTGAAC
>JACYUQ010000005.1 GCA_014841835.1 Oxalobacteraceae sp. CFBP 13730
AACAGGGCGCGGTCGATTTGATGGGGATCTGCGGGTACTACACGCTGCTGGCGATGGTGATGAATACGGCGCGCACGGCCGTACCGGATACAGGCGAGCCGCGCGGCGGCCCGCCCTGACACAACTTACTTCGGATACGCCACGACGTCGGCCTGCTGCTCGCCGAGACCGGCGATCCCCAGGCGCAGCTGGTCGCCCTTTTTCAGGAAGCGCTGTGGCTTGCGGCCCATGCCCACGCCCGGCGGCGTGCCGGTGGTGATGATGTCGCCCGGTTCGAGCGTCATGAAGCGCGACACGTAGCTCACGAGCTGCGCCACGCTGAAGATCATGCTGGCCGTGTTCCCGGTCTGCATGCGCTTGCCGTTCAGTTCCAGGTACAGGTCGAGGTCCTGCACGTCGAGGATCTCGTCGCGCGTGACGAGGAACGGGCCGACCGGGCCGAAGGTATCGCAGCCCTTGCCCTTGTCCCACTGTGAGCCCATCTCAAACTGGAAGGCGCGTTCGGTCACATCGTTGACCACGCAATAGCCGGCCACGAACTTGAGCGCGTCTTCTTCGCTCACGTACTGCGCGCGCGTGCCGATGATCACGCCGAGTTCGACTTCCCAGTCGGTTTTCTTCGAGCCCTTCGGCAGCTGGATCGGATCGTCCGGGCCGTTCAGGGCGCTGATCGCCTTGGTGAAGAAGATCGGTTCGGCCGGCACCTCGGCGCCCGTTTCGCGCACGTGGTCCAGGTAGTTCATGCCGATGCCGATGAATTTGCCGACGCCCTTGACCGGCACGCCCAGGCGCGGATTGCCGCGCACGAGCGGCAGCGTTTTCTGGTCGAGTTTGGCGAGTTTGCGCAGCGCCTTGTCGGACAGCTGCGACGGATCGATGTCGTCGATGATGCCGGACAGGTCGCGCAGGCGGCCCTCTTCATCGAACAGGCCCGGCTTTTCCTTGCCCGGACGGCCATAGCGCACCAGTCTCATGATGTCATTCCTGTAGAAAAACGCGAATGATACCAATGAATGAGGTTCACCAATGCGTTAGTGGCTCAGCAGATAGGCGCTGATGTCGATCGCATCGCGCTCGCTCACGCCCATGTTCGGCATCGCATTGCCCGGATCGATCGCCTGCGGATCGCGGATCCAGCGCACCAGGTTGGCCTGGGTATTGGGTAGCTTGCCGGCGATGTAGCGCTGCTGCGCGAGTTCGTCGAGCGGCCGGCCCACGCGCACGTCCGAGCCTGGCACGCCCGGCACCACGTGGCAGGAATGGCAGGCGTATTGCGCGGCGGCGATCTTGCCGCGCATCGGGTCGCCCACCAGGCCGGGGGCCAGTTTCGGCGCGCAGCCGGCCAGCAGCGCGGACAGGCCGAGAAGGATGGTGATCGTGGATTTCATGGCTGGCCTTCCTGACCCTGCTGCGCGCGGTCCGTTGCTGTCTGTTCGACATGCGGCGGCACCGCACCGCCCGCCGTCATGCGTTTGAAGTCTTGGCTCGTCATGCCCGGCATGGCGCCCACGAACGCCACCACCGCCCACATGTCCGGCTCACTCAGGTGGTATTCCCAAGCCGGCATGCCGCTCATCTTGATGCCGTTGCGGGTGATCCAGTACAACTCGCGCGTCTTCCAGTTGACATCCGCATCGACCAGCGGCCCCGGGGCCGGCTGCATGCTCATCCCGATCGTGTTGGGTGCGACGCCCGGGCCGCCGTGGCATTGCACGCAGTTGGCCTGGTAGACCAGCGCGCCGCGCTGCAGGCGTTCGGGCGTGTTCAGGTTGGGTGGCACCACGACCTCGCGCGCATGGTTCTGCACCGAGTACTGCATGCCCTCGCCCAGCACCGTGTAGACCAGCGCGTAATGCTGCGTGATCGCGCTCAGGTCATAGAAGCCCCCGCGCAGCACGATCAGGCCACCGACGGCGCCGATCGTGCCCGCGCCCAGCAGGGTCAACACCATGGTCTTGACTATAAGTCGTGCGCGATTAGATAGCATAGCCTAGGGCGTCCAGTTGAAAGAATGACATCTACTTTCCTTGTATTATAAAAGCCATCGCTTTTTCACGAAAAATCAACCGTGCGCAACCCATCTCGTCAACACCAACGCTTGTTTCCTGTGCTGCGGACTTGCCTGACTACGCACCTGAGCACGTGCCTGCGTACGGGCGCCCTGCTCGTCTGCGCAGCCCTGGCGAGTGGCTGCGCAAAGCAAGAACCCGCCTCGCGCGTCGCCGGCGGCGATCCCGAACGCGGCCGCTTGCTGGTGCAGCAATACCAGTGCGCCGCCTGCCACTTCATCCCCGAAGTCCAAGGCCCGAATGGCGATGCCGGTCCATCGCTCCAGTCCATGGGCCGCATGAGCTACATCGCCGGCAGCATCCCGAACCAGCCGGAGAACATGATCCGCTTCCTGCAGAATCCCCCCGCCGTGAAACCCGGCACCCTGATGCCGGCGCTCGGCATCAGCGACGACGAAGCGCGCCACATGGCCGCTTTCATGTATTCGCTCAAATAAGATGACTCCCATGAGCGACATCCAGTCCGTCATGCACCCGGCCGGCGCCGACGCGGCCATCATTTATCAGTTCACGTGGGTCCTGTTCGTCGGCGGCACGGTGATCTTTGCCATCGTCATGGGCCTGCTCGCACTGGCCATGCGGCGCCAGGCGCGCCCGATCACGCCCGGTGTCTGGATCCTGGGCGCCGGCATCGCGTTCCCCGTCATCGTGCTGACCGCTCTCCTCACCTGGAGCACCTGGCGTACCGGGCAACTGGTGCCGCAAACCTCGCACAAGGCATTGAGCATCTCCGTGACCGGCAAAATGTGGTGGTGGGAAGTGCGCTACCGCGACCCGGCCAGCAACCGCGAAATCATCAGCGCCAACGAAATCTATATACCGGTCGGCGAATCGGTGTACCTGGGCCTGACTGCATCGGACGTGATCCACAGCCTGTGGGTGCCGTCGCTGGCGGGCAAGCGCGACATGATCCCGGGCCGCGTGACAGGCCTGAACCTGCGCGCCGACAAGCCGGGCACCTACCGCGGCCAGTGCGCCGAATATTGCGGCGAGCAGCACGCGCGCATGGCGTTTCACGTGATCGCCCTGCCGCGTCCCGAATTCGATGCCTGGCTCGCGCGCCAGGGCCAGCCGGCCCTGCCGGCCGACACCACCGTGTTGCAGCGCGGCCGCGACGCCTTCCTTGCGCAGCAGTGCCAGACCTGCCACACGATCCGCGGCGTGACCGATGTCGCGCCGCAGCTGGATGAGCGGATTGCCGATGCCCCGCGCCTCGGTCCCGACCTGACGCACATCGGCAGCCGCCGGCACATCGCCGCCGGCACGCTGCGCAATCACCGCGGTACGCTGGCCGGCTGGATCGCCGACCCGCAAGCCATCAAGACGGGCGTCTTCATGCCGCCTTCCCCGGACCTGGACGGCGAGACCCTGCGCGCACTGGCCACCTACCTAGAGCACCTGAAATGACGCGCGACGCAACCCTGCCCAACTCCGCCCCACGCCCGCCAGAGGAGCTGGAAAAACTGGAGGCCGTGTGGAAGACGCCATCCGGCCTGGGCTTCTTCAAGTCGGTCAACAACACCAATATCGGCCTGCTGTACATCGGCACGGCGATCCTGTTCTTCATCCTGGCCGGCATCCTGGCCCTGATCATGCGGGTGCAGTTATCGGTACCGGACAACGACCTGGTCTCGGCCGGCACCTACAACCAGATCTTCACGATGCATGGCACCGTGATGATGTTCCTGTTCGCGATTCCGATCGTCGAAGCGATCGCCGTCTATCTGCTGCCCAATATGCTGGGCGCGCGCGATTTGCCGTTCCCGCGCCTGTCCGCGTATGCGTTCTGGTGCTACGCCTTCGGTGGCCTGGCCTTCTTCTGCACGCTGTTCTGGGGCCTGGCGCCGGATGGCGGCTGGTTCATGTACCCGCCGCTGACGGGCATGAAGTATTCGCCCGGCCTGAATGCGGACTTCTGGCTGCTGGGGATCGGCTTCATCGAGATTTCCGCCATTGCCGGTGCCATCGAACTGATCGTCGGCATCCTGTTTACCCGCGCGCCGGGCATGACGCTGCGCCGCATGCCGATCTATGCGTGGGCCATGCTGGTCGTGGGCGTGATGATCGTGATCGCCTTCCCCGCCGTGATTGCCGGCACGGCGCTGCTCGAACTCGAGCGCGCGCTGAACCTGCCGATCTTCGACCCCGAGCGCGGCGGCGACCCGATCATCTGGCAGCACCTGTTCTGGTTCTTCGGCCACCCCGAGGTCTACATCATCTTCCTGCCGGCCGCCGGCATGATCTCGACGATGATCCCGACGATTGCCGGCAACCGCCTGGTGGGCCGCCGCGCGATCGTCGTCGCACTGGTCGGCGTGGGCATCTTCAGCTTCGGCCTGTGGGCGCACCATATGTTCACGGCGGGCCTGGGCGTCATTGAAATGAGCCTGATCTCGGCGGCCAGCATGGCCGTGGCCATCCCCACCGGCATCCAGGTGTTCGGCTGGATCGCCACGCTGTGGAGCGGCCGCATCAGGATGAATGCGCCGACGCTGTTCATGCTGGGCTTCATGTTCATCTTCGTGCTGGGCGGCCTGACCGGCGTGATGGTGGCCGTGATCCCGTTCGACTGGCAGGTGCACGACACCTACTTCATCGTGGCCCACCTGCACTATGTGCTCATCGGCGGCATGGTGTTCCCGGTGTTTGCCGCGATCTACTACTGGATCCCGCTCATCAACGGCAACACGATGTCCGAGCGCCTGTCGAAATGGACCTTCTGGCTGCTGTTCGGGGGCTTCAACATCAGCTTCTTCCCGATGCACATCACGGGCCTGTTCGGCATGCCGCGCCGCGTCTACACGTATTCGAGCGAAATGGGATGGGACGCGCTGAACATGATCTCGACCCTGGGCTCGTTCACGTTTGCCCTTGGCATTCTCTTGATGATCATCGACGCCACGCGCACGCTGCGCCGTCCGACCAAGGACGTGGGCAATCCGTGGAACGCCGCCACGCTCGAGTGGCTGCCGTCGGAAGACTACGGCAACCGCAGCATCCCGATCATCACCTCGGACGACCCGCTGTGGGACCAGCCGACGCTGTCGCAGGAAGTCGCCGAAGGCCGCCACTACCTGCCCAACACCGTCACCGGCCGCCGCGAAACCATCGCCACCAGCCCGGTCAGCGCAAAGCCCACCTACCTGATGATCCTGCCGGGCGACAGCTGGCTGACCGTGCTGGGTGCCTTCGGCACCGCCGGCTTCTTCCTGCTCTTGACCGTGAAAGCCAATGTGCTGGCGACCATCTGCGGCGTGATCGCGATCGGCTCGATCATCGCCTGGCTGTGGCAGTCGGACCAGAAGGTGCCGATGCGCGAGGCCGACATCGGCGGGGGCGTCACGCTGCCGATCAGCGCGCGCGGCACGGCGTCGCACTCGTGGTGGGGCACGTTCATCATGCTGATCGTGCTGTTCCTGATCTACTGCTCGTTCGCCTACGTCTACATCCACACATCGATGCGGCTGCAGATCTGCCCACCGCCTGGCGCATCGCTGCCAGCATGGTCGTGGACCCTGCTGTCGGCCGCCCTGCTGCTGGGTGGCTCCGCGCTGGTGTGGCTGAGCGACCGGGTCTCGAACAAGCTCACGCCGTGGGTGCTGATCGTGGCACTGGCGTGCACCGCCGGCGCCTTCGGTGTCGACGTCTACAGCTGGCGCCTGGTGAACCTGGACGGCACGCGCGACACGTGGAGTGCGTCGATCTCGATCCTGCTCGGCTTCCAGGGCCTGATGCTGTTCGTGCTGCTGCTGGCCGCGCCGTACCTGTGTGTGCGTGCCTGGCGCGGCATGATCGTCCCCGAGAACCGCGCCACGCGCGACAATATCGCGCTGATCTGGCACTACGTGACGCTGCAGGGTTTCGCCGGATTCCTGGTGATCCGCGGCCTGCTGCTGGTGATGGAGTGATGCGATGAGCGACCATTTCTTTTCGCGCGCCACGCGCGCCTCGCTGCCGCTGCTGATCTGGGGCGTGCACTTCGCGTTTGCGTACATCGTGGCGGCGAGCCAGTGCACGCCGGGCGCGCTGCGCGCTGCGGGTCCTAATCCGTGGCTCTTGGGCGGCGCGACGCTGCTGTCGATGGCGGCGTGCGTGTGGGTCGGCGCGCTGGCCGGCAAGCGCCTGCGCCAGGGGTCCGACGAGTTTGTGGATTACGTGGGTGCGGCCAGCGCGGTGCTGGCCGTGGTGGCGGTGGCGTGGACCGGGATTCCGGTGCTGCTGGTCACCGGCTGCGCCTGAAACACGTCGTTCCCGCGGAGGCGGGAACCCAAGTTCTTCGCGGTGCCAGTAACGCAAGCACACTTGGGTTCCAGCCTTCGCTGGAACGACGTCGGGACTTCTTGGTATTATCCGGCGTCCGGCACCACCCGCCAGATCACGTTGCCGACGTCGTCGGCCACCAGCACCGCACCCTTCTTGTCCACGGCAACGCCCACCGGCCGTCCCTGCGCCTCGCCATCCTTGTTGACGAAGTCACTGAGAATATCGACCGGCTTCCCGTTTGGCATGCCATCCCTGAACGGAATGAACACGACGTTGTAGCCCGAGCGCGGCTTGCGGTTCCAGGAACCGTGGTTGCCGATGATCGCGCCATTGCGATACTGGGCCGGCAGCAGCGTGCCTTCATAGAACGTCAAACCCAGTGCAGCCACGTGTGCGCCTAGCGCGTAATCGGGCACGATCGCCTTGTCCACCAAGTCCGGCCGCTGCGGCTTGACGCGTGCATCGATGTTCTTGCCGTAGTAGCTGTACGGCCAGCCATAGAAGCCGCCCTCCTTCACCGATGTCAGGTAATCGGGCACCAGGTCGCTGCCGATTTCGTCGCGCTCGTTCACGACCGTCCACAGCGCGCCAGTCTGCGGATTCCACGCCATCCCGTTCGGATTGCGCAGGCCCGACGCGAACACACGCGTGGCGCCACTGGCCAGGTCCACCTCAAGGATCGCGGCGCGGTTCTTTTCGATGTCCATGCCGTTTTCGGCGGCGTTGCTGTTCGAGCCGACCGTGGCGTAGAGCTTCTTGCCATCCTGGCTGGCGATGATGTTCTTGGTCCAGTGGTGATTCAGCCCGGCCGGCAGCGGCGCGACCGGCTGCGCGGCCTCCGTGATTTCGGTGGCGCCTTCCTTGTAGTTGAAGCGCACGATGGCGTCGGCATTGGCCACGTACAGCATGTCGCCCACCAGCGCCATGCCGAACGGCGAGTGCAGGTTCTTCAGAAAGACGGTTTTCAGCTCGGCCACGCCGTCGCCGTCGGCGTCGCGCAGCAGCGTGATGCGGTTCGCACTCGGCACGCCCGCGCCGGCGCGGGCCATCACCTTGCCCTGTATCCAGTTGCGAATCCCGCCAGCATCGGGCTTGGCAGGGGCATTCGACTCGGCCACCAGCACGTCGCCATTGGGCAGCACGTACACCCAGCGCGGATGGTCGAGCGCCGTGGCAAAAGCGTTCACTTCCAGGCCGGCCGCCGCCGTGGGCATCACGCCGGCCGGCCAGCCGGTGGCCTTGGCGATGTTGACCGTCGGGATCAGGGTCTTGTTGGGCGCCTTGAGCTCGGGCTGCGGCCCGATGTCGGCGCCTTGCGGCAGCGTCGACTTGTCGCCGCAGGCGGCCAGCAACAGGATGGTGGCGCCGGCGCACAGGCGCGGAAGATGATGTCGCATGGTGTTCCCCCAGAATATAGTGGGGAAATCTTATATTGACAAAACATTACACCACGTACGTTACGCCGGAGCAATCTCAGACGGCCGGCAGGGGCGCCCCTCTGCGGCGGCACGCGTACTGCCACAACCCCGGCACCTGGATCAGCACCAGCAGCGCGAACGCACAGCGGTAGGCGGCGGCGGGCGCGTGCCCCAGCAGGTCCGGCTGCCACAGCCCGATCACCACACCAAAGCCGGCCTGCACCAGAAAGGCGCCGATGAAGATCAAGAGGTTCAGGAAGGTGGCGGCGCGCCCGGTCAGGGCCCGTGGCATCGACTGGGCCACGATCGCGTAGTCGATGCCGGTGACCGTGCCCGCCAGCGTGAACATCACCGACAACCACTGGAAGCTGGGCCGGTAACCGATCACGAACGCGGCCTGGATCAGCACGAACATCGTGATGCCGGCCGCCGCCACATCGAGCGGCGGCATGCCGCGCCGCCCGGCCCACTCGGTGATCATCCCCACCGCAATGGCCCCGAACACCACCCCCGCCATGCCCAGATACAGCAGGTAAGCGACAGCGTCTTCCGGATACAGCGCCACGTCGGCCAGCCAGCGCCCGATCCACAGGCCCTGAACACCGAAGAACACCGCGTGCGGCACCAGTACCAGCGCCACCACCGCGCGAAAGCCAGGCGCGCGCCAGACCTCGCGCAGCGCCGGCAAGAGCGGTGATAACGGGCTCCGGCCGGGCGCTGCATCCTCAGTCTTGGGATACAGCAGCGCAATCAACAGCCCCGTGCAGGCAACCAGGCCGCCCAGCAGCATGAACAGGCCGCGCCAGTCGGTGTACGCGAGCATCGCGCGCACCGGCATCGTCGCGCTGGCCGCGCCCATGCCGCCCACGGCGATCAGGTAGCCGTGCACCGACGGCAGCCGGCTGGGGGCGATCCAGATCGACACGGCCTTGACCGCTGCCATGAAGCACCCACCCAGGCCGCACCCCATCACGGCGCGCGCCACCAGCAGGCTCCAGAAGCCGCCGCCACGCGCAAACAGCAGGGCGCCGCAGGACGCCACCAGCAGCATCGCCACCTGCACGCGGCGCGGCCCGTAACGGTCCAGCGCCATCCCCACCGGCAGCTGGACCAGCGCGAACGCAAAGAAGAACGCGCTGGTGAGCAGCCCCAGTTGGCCCGGTGTGAGCGCGAGCGCGCTCGCCAGTTGCGACGCCAGCACCGCGTTCACGTTGCGCAGCAGCGAGGACAGATAATGCCCCAGCGCGAACGGCACGAACACGTACACGAACACCGCCAGGCCGGACAGGCGCGGGGGAGCGGGAGACACCAGCGTGGCGGCGGGTTGCATGGCGCAGACTCTGGCTAAACGTCAGCTGGTTATGCCGCGTCGGGCTGGGCATGGCCGCGCTGGCCGGCCGGCACCAGCGGAATCACGCGGCCGCCGGCGCCGCGCAGCGGGCCGCCGCTTTCCGTTTCGAAGAAGAAGCGGTCGCGCCCGAACGCGGGTTTCAGGTGATCGAGCCAGGTCGCCGTGGCGTCGTATCTGGCAAAGAACGGCCGCCGCACCCATTCCGGATTGCGGGCCTGCAAAAACTGCAGCGCGAACAGCTTTTCGCCATTGATCGTGACGACACCGTCGATCACGACCTTGCCGGGGAACGCGCTCATCGACGGCCCGCGCACGGTGCGCGACAGGCCCGAAACCATCGAATAGGCTTCCTGGAAGATCTCGTGGGCGCGCGCCAGCGGCAGCGCGAAGTAGTCGCGCGGGCCGGTGTCGCGCTCGACGAACATATAGTAGGGAATCGCGCCCAGGCGCACGCCCGTGGTCCACAATTCGGCCCAGCTTTTCGGGTCTTCGTTGATGTGGCGGATCAGCGGGCCCTGCATGCGCAGCGTGGCGCCGGTGCCGACGATGCGCTTGACCGCCTGCTGCGCGATCGGTGCACGCAGTTCGACCGCGTGGTTGTAGTGGCCCATGATGGCCAGATTCTTGCCGCTGGCGACCACCTTCTCGAACAGGCGCATCAGGTCGTCGCTGTCCTTGTCCGACACGAAGCGCTGCGGCCAGTACGCGACCGATTTGGTGCCGATGCGGATGTTCTGGATGTGGTCCAGTTCGGGGATCAGGAGCGGCTCGAGAAATTCAGCCAGTGAGCGCGTATTCATGATCATCGGATCGCCCCCGGTGATCAGGACGTCGGTGACCTCCGTGTGCACTTTCAGGTAGTCCACCAGTTCGCCGCACTCGCGCGCATCGAACTTCAGGTCATCCATGCCGACGAACTGCGGCCAGCGAAAGCAAAAGGTGCAATAGGCGTGACAGGTCTGGCCGGCGCTCGGGAAAAACAGCACCGTTTCCTTGTACTTGTGCTGCAAGCCCTTGAGCGGCGCATCGTTCACGCGCGGCACGTTGTGCGTCATCTGGCCGGCCGGGTGCGGATTCATGCGCATGCGGATCGCGTGCACCAGGCGTGCAATCGCGGCGTCATCTTTTTTGACCAGCACCAGCTCGCGCAGCTGCTCGTATTCGGCGCCCGGGAGCATGTCGCGGTGCGGAAACGTCAGCCGGTAGATCGGATCGTCCGGCACGCGCGACCAGTCGATCAACGTATCCATCACGTACGCATTGGTGCGAAACGGCAGCACGTGCGAGACCACCTGCACGGCTTCCTGCAGCTCGGGCGTGAGCCATTCCCATTGGCGCGCGGTCACGATCGACTGGCGCGTGAAGGGCTTGAACTTGGTGGGCGTCGTTGCAGTCGTGTTCACGGAGAACTCCAGAAGAAGACGGTGGGAGGGCCGGCGGATTGCCGGAAAGAACCCATCTTAGGCAGGCCGAATGGACACCGATTGCCATCAATCAATGAGATGGTGTCTGACGGCGTGGATAGGACAATCACGGGCAGGAGTAGGAAAAAGTGCGGCATCGGCGCAACGGCAGCCGGGGCGATTTCCAGGCGCTTGTGCGTGCGCAATCCGGCAAGGGCACGCGCCGCTAGAGTAGTGAGTGCACTTAAGCAATATTTCTGATGCATTCAACGCGAAAGGACCGCCATGAAACTGATCGCCACTGCCGCCGCCCTGTGCCTGGGGCTGGCATCGACCGCCGCCCTGGCCAACGAACCCACCGAGAAGGACGCCATCGCCATGGCCGAGCGCGGCGCCGCCCTGATCAAGGCCAAGGGCAAGGGTGAAATGATGAAGCGCATCAATGCCAAGGATCCGGAATTCGTCCAGGGTCCGCTGTACATCGACCTGCGCGACGTCAAGACCGGCATCGTGCTGGCCCACCCCTACAACCCGTCGATTGTCGGCAAGGACCTGACCGACGTGCCCGATGCGAACGGCAAGAAGTACCGGCGCGAGATCATCGAACTGGCCGCGGCCAAGGGCAAGGGCTGGGTCGATTACCAGTACAAGAATCCCGCCACCGGCAAGATCGAGCCCAAGACCACCTACATCCTGCTGGTCGACGGCGTGGTGCTCGAAGCGGGCATCTACAAGAAATAAGCCTGCGCCGGCCTCGCGCATCCCCTGCTGTCGCTGCCGTCGCCCTGCCCGCGATGGCAGCTTTTTTTGTGGAGTGACCCATGCTGAACAAACTGCGGATCGGCCAGAAACTGCTGCTGGCCCCGGGCCTCGTGCTCGTGCTGCTGACCATGCTGTCGGGCGCCGCCTACTACGGCATGGTGCGCCAGAACGCTTCGCTCGAACACATGGTGCAGGTGCGCGCCGCGCGCCTGCAGGCGGTGGCCGATGTCGCCGGTGAGGCGCGCTTCGCGCACGCCAACGCTTACCAGTTGCTGGCCTGGACCAACGGCAGCTTCGCCGAGAACCGCTTGCGCGCACTGACGGCCGACATCGGCCGCCGCCACGTCGCCCTCGGCGACAAACTGGGCAAGTTCGCGCACGCCGCCGAGCAGGAAGAGCGCGCGCCGGTCACCGCCTCGCAGGCAGCGCTGGCGCGCTATCGCAAGGCGATCGGCGAGACGATCGAGATGGCCGCCGTGGATCAGTCGATCGCCACCAACGCGATGCAGAAGGCCGAGCAGCAGTTCGGCGCGCTCGACGCCGCGCTGACACAACTGGCGCAGATCGAAAAGACCATGAACCAGGAGGCCTACGCCGCTGCGAGAGCTGAATTTCGCATGCTGGGCTGGACCATGGCCGGCCTGGTGCTGCTGTCGATTACGCTGTCGCTGGCGGTGACGATGCTGGTGAGGCGCGCGATGCTGGCCGGGATCCACTCGATCGCGCACACGGTGGGCGAGCTGGCCGAAGGCCGGCTCGATGCGCCGCCGGTGGACGCGCAGGGCCGCGACGAAATTGCCGACACGGGCCGCGCGCTGGATCACACGATCGCACGCCTGAATGCCGCGCTGCGCAGCGTGATGACGTCGGTGCGCTCGATCGACACGGCATCGCGCGAAATTGCCACCGGCAATATGGACCTGTCGAGCCGCACCGAGATGCAGGCCAGCTCGCTCGAGCAGACGGCCAGCACGATGGAGACCCTGACCACGGCGGTCAAGGACAACGCCAGCAATGCGCGCCAGGCGTCCGAGCTCGCGGCCGAAGCGGCGCAGCTGGCCGCGCGCGGCGGCCAGGCAGTGCAAGGGGCGGTGACGACGATGGAATCGATCCAGGCCAGCTCGCGCAAGATCGTCGAGATCATCGGCGTCATCGACGGCATCTCGTTCCAGACCAATATCCTGGCCCTGAATGCGGCGGTGGAAGCAGCGCGCGCCGGCGAACAGGGACGCGGCTTTGCCGTGGTGGCGTCCGAAGTGCGCACGCTGGCGCAGCGTTCGGCGGCAGCGGCCAAAGAGATCAAGGGCCTGATCGCGGACTCGGTCAGCATCATCGAACGGGGCAATGCGTCGGTCAGCGAAGCCGGCGCCAGCATGGGCGACATCGTCTCGTCGGTGCGCCAGGTAAACGACATCATCGGGCGCATCAGCATCGCCAGCACCGAGCAGGCCGACGGCATCGCCGATGTCAATCGCGCGGTCGGGCAGATGGACAGCATGACGCAGCAGAATGCAGCGCTGGTCGAACAGGCCGCAGCGGCGGCTGAAAGCCTGCACGAGCAGACCGTCAACCTGGCCAGGGCCGTGGCGATCTTCCGCATCGCGCCGGGTGACGACGACGTCGAAGAAGTGGAAGAAGCGCACGACGACGCGCCGGCGGTGGGCTTCCAGGGCGTGGCCGATCGCCGCAGCCGCGCCAGCACGATGCGCGCGAAGCCGGTGCCGGCCCTGCCGCCGGCGACGGCGCGCCGGC
This sequence comes from Oxalobacteraceae sp. CFBP 13730, assembly GCA_014841835.1. Lineage (GTDB taxonomy): Bacteria > Pseudomonadota > Gammaproteobacteria > Burkholderiales > Burkholderiaceae_D > Telluria. The sequence continues at coordinate 13,019 of JACYUQ010000005.1, forward strand.
GCGGGTCGGCCTAGTTGCTGGCCTGGCCGCGGATTGGCCGGCTCAGAAAGCGCGAGCCGGCCAGGCCGAAGCGCCATGGCACGTCGACCGCCTTCGAGATGCCGATGCGGATGCCTTCCACGACGACCAGGCCCGCCTCTGCCGGCAGCAAGGCAAACGATGCCCCCGCCAGCGCCATCCCGTCGTGCGCACGCGTGACGCCCAGCGCCTGGCACAACTTGCCCGGCCCCGAACACAGCGCACGCTCATCCAGTACATCGCGGCGCGCGCGCATGGCATCCAGCCCGGCCACCGGTTCCAGCGCGCGGATCAGAACACCAGCGCCGTGCCCCGCTTCGCGGCACACGAAGTTCAGGCACCAGTGGATCCCGTACGAGCGGTAGACGTAGGCATGCGCAGGCGGACCGAACATCGAGGCATTGCGCTCGGTCTCGCCGGCAAACGCGTGCGACGCCGGATCTTCGCGGTCATAGGCCTCGGTCTCGACGATGCGCCCGCCCACCCCGTCGAGCAGCACCGTCACCCCGATCAGCTGGCGCGCCACGGTGGCAGCATCGGCTGAAAAATCAATCCCTGCAATTGTTGAATGAACCATGTCGGGATTCTAGCGCGCACGCCAGTGCTTTGGCGCTATGGTTGAATTGCTACATTAGCCAGTCGATTTGCACATTGCCTTGCTGCAATATTTTGGCGGCTGGAGTATAGTTGCACGTTCCCCCGCAACGTCCGAGATGCCCTCTCCGCCCCGCCATTTCATGAATACCGTCGTCGAGCACGCCCCCCAAACCGACCAGGTCGATGCCCTGATCAAGTCGATCCGCATTCCACCGCGGCCGAGTCTGCTCGCCGATCTGCAGCGCGAGCTGGGGGCCGACGATCCATCGCCGGACGCCATCGGCCGGATCGTGGCCAGCGACGTCGGCATGTCCGGCGCCCTGCTCAAGCTGGCCAATTCGGCCGTCTACGGCGGGCGCCGCAAGGCCAAGTCGATCGAGCAGGCCATCCTGTTCCTGGGGATTAACCAGGTCGCGGCCCTGATGACCGGGCTCCTGGCGCGCCAGGCAATTCCCGTCAACAGCGCCGCACTGGCCAGCTTCTGGGACATCTCGACCCGCCGCGCGCACGCGATGGTGTTCCTGACACGCCGCCTGCGCATGGGCGAGGCCGACGTGGCGCACACGTTCGGCCTGTTCTGCGACACCGGCGTGCCGCTCCTGATGGACCGCTTCAAGGATTACGAAGCAACCTACGGCGAGGCGTCGATGGAAGCCCATCGCCCATTCACCGATCTCGAAAACGAACGCCACGCGACCAGCCACGCCGCCATGGGCTGCCTGCTGGCCCGTAACTGGGGCCTGTCCGACCACGTCGCCTGGGCCATCCTGCACCATCACGACTTCGCCGTGATCGACGATGCCGCCACCGCGGGGCCGGTGCGCTCGCTGGTCGCCCTGTCGCTGCTGGCCGAGAACGCGATCTGCCGCTACCAGGGCCACGCCGAGTCGAACGAATGGAACAAGGGCGGCGTCGCGGCCTGCGCGTACCTGGGCCTGTCGGACGAAGAAACCGCCGAGATCATGGACGAACTGCTGGAAGCGTTTCACGAAGAATGAGGCGTGACGCGCCTGCCGCCCCGGCATGGCGGCAGCCTTGGCGCGGCACAGAGACCCGGCGCCGGAAACTAGCGCGCCACGTTCACCAGGCGCGCCTTGATGCTGGTCGACAGACTCACCTCGAAGCTGCCGCCGGCCGGCAGCGTCTTGACATCGACGCTGGCGCTACCACCACGCAGGTTTTTGGCCAATAACATGCGGCTGCCGTCGGCGGCCACATACACCACCGTGGCCGCCGGTTCGGCGTCGGCATTCCAGGTCAGATTCAACTTACCATCGCTCAATTGTGCAGCGAAGCTGGGCGCACCGCCTGCGGCCGTGGTCCTGGCGGCCGGCTGGACCAGCTTCGTGCCTTTGTAGAGCACGTCGATACCGCTGACCTCGCCAGGGTTCGGCAGGCTGACGTTGAAGTGGCGCACACCGGCTTGGCCGTCACCGACCCGCATGGCGTCGAACGCATAGTCGAACGTCTGGCCGGCGGTGGTGCGCACGCGCAAGGTGTAGTCGTGACTCGCACCGATCGCAGCCGCATAGCGCCGCTGGCTCGAGGCGTCCGCCGGGTTCAGCCTTACCGTACTACCGCTGATCGAGCCCGACACCGTCAGGTAGTCACCGGCGCTGCGATCGGACGCCAGCATGCGCGGCGCGGGATAGATGGCGCTGCGTGCTTCCGCAAACGTCTGCGCCGCCGCGTAACTGAAATCGGACAGCCAGGCGCCGTCGGCGCAGTAGGTCATGACATCCTTCATTGGCGTGTTGAACGGTCCGTACACTGCCTTTTTCAATCCGCCCGGCGCCACGCCAGCGTACAAGCTGTTGTAGACAGGCATCGGACCCAGCACCCCACCGCTATAGGGATACGCCGGGTCGGTCGAATCCGGATTGTTACAGCCGGCCACATGTTCGAGCGAATGATTATGCCCGACCTCGTGCAGCATGGTGGCCAGCCAGGCGGGCCACAGATTGCCAAACGGGTCGCTGACGCTGCCAACCGACGTATCCGCCTCAATGCCGATGGCCGAAGGGAAGCCGGCGCCAGTATTGCGGTTGTTGACATAGCCCAGGCCGACGATGCCGGCGTTTGTATCCTTGTGCACTAGTCCATAGTAGACGCCGGCAGGCTGCTCGGCCGAGCGGGCCGTTTCGAGCTGGGTCAGCGCATCGTCCCACCACGCCGAGTCGGCGGTGCTTCCGGAACCAGTCACCACCAGCGGCGCACGCAGACTGACGACGACATCGCTGGGTGCATACGGATAGGTACGCAGGAATGCTTCTTTTACTGCCTGCAAGCTGGCAGGCGGTTTAGCGGTTACACCGTTATAGCTGATCGGCACCAGGTACAGATGAATCCTGGTGTCACTGCCAATTGCCGGGACATGGGTCGGGCCTGCCACCACATGGTTGTCGGCACTGGTAGCCGAGACGGCCAGCTTGAGGCCGCGTTTGACCCAGGTATCGGGTACCACCACCGAGAAGGTATTGGCCAGATCATATTCATCGCGGCTGGTCGGCAGCCTGGCCGGGCCACTCATCGTCAGCGAGCCAAGCGCGGCGCCTGCGGCGGTAACCCCGGTCAGCTTGACGGTCGGGCTGTCAAGATTGGCGCTCAATCCCAGCACCGAGGCCCGCACCAGCACAGGCCGGCCCGGCGTGATCTTGAGCGCGGTGTTGCTGATACTACGGCTGAACACCTGCGCCACATCCACCATGCCGATCGTGTAGTTCTGCGCCGCGACCGTGCCTGCGCTCAGGTCGCCGGCTGGTGACGTCAACACCACGGTGCCCGACGTTCCCAGCGCCACCGTCAAGGTGAGCTCGGAGGCGCTGGCCTGATTGATGACAGCGGACACATTGCCGACCCTGGCACCGGTCACGGTATTCAGGTTGGTCCCCGATACTGTCACGCGCAGCACGCTGTCGCTGCTCGACGAAATGGACGTGACCGTCACGGGTAACAACACGGTAAAGCTGCCCGTGCTCGTTTCGCGGTAAGGGCTCACCAGCACGATGGCGCCGCTGGCGGCACCTTGCGGCACCACAAAGCTGACACTCGTGTCGTCGTGTGGCTGCGTAACGGCAGCCGTGCTGCCATTGGCGAAACGCACCTGGCTGACCGTGCCAAGGCCGGTACCGGTCACCACCACGGTGGCGCCGGCCGCGGCCGACGACGGTGCATAGCCGGTCACAGTCATGGTCGGGTACGCCGTCAGGCTGAAGCCAGTGGTCATGCTGGCGCCATTGACCATCAGTGTCAGCACACCGCTCGTGGCCGTATCCGGCATGGCCAGGGTGGCGCTGCTGGCGCTGACGGCAACGATGCGCAGGCTGCTGCCATTGACGGTAAAACTGGTGACGCGGTCGAGATTGCTGCCAGTGACAGTCAAGGTCTTGCCGACCTCGACGCTGGTGCTCGACACACTGTTGACGGCAGCCGTGGTTGCGGCAGTGACGACAGGTGCGGCATCGCCGCCGCCGCCACCGCCGCAGCCAGCCAGGGCGACGAGCAGACACATGGGCGCAGCAGCGCGTACGGAGAGGGGACGGCGAGGATGGCGCGTGGTGCGGCGGATGGGCAGGCTTTTCATGACGGTCTCTTCAGATCAATAGCGACCATTGTCTCTGAATAAGTGCAGAGTGGAAACTTTTACAGCGTCAAATTTACGTGCCTGTAGGCAAGGATGCACTATATTCGTGCAAAGAAACAACACGTCATTATTGTGTCAACCTGATGCCGGATTGCCGATCTTCTTCCAGATAGTCAACTTGTCATCGAACGACATCTGCGCATTGGCTGGCGATGATGACGGCAATACCAGGGTGTCGAAGCCTGCCGTGCGAAAACGCTGCTCTGATTTTCCGGAGGTCTTGCCATTGAAGCAGACGCGCACGAGGTGCGGGCAGTGTCGCTCCAGAACGCTCAATTCATTGGCCTGAGCCTGGCGAATGGCAGCGTCAAGACTGCCCTCACGCTTGCAGGCAGCAACGGTGTCCCACAAGCCGATCTGGTGAGCAAGCAGGCGCGCCAAACGCCCATCGTAATCGGTATCGGCAAGAGGCTCACCGATCACTGCGGACATCAGCCGCCAGAACTGATTCCTTGGATGGGCGTAGTACTGCTTTGCCGCGAGTGACGCCTCACCGGGGAAACTGCCAAGAATGACAATACGGGTCCGTTCATCGACCACGGGAGGCAAGCCAACTAGCATGGGTACGGCGTCGTTCGCAGTGAATTGGTAGAAAGAACACGTGGCGTCGATGACGGGTGCAAGGCAGGTGAACACATGCTCGTGCGCCCGCCATGGCTGCATTGTAACGCTGCCACGCACACGCCGCACCGCAGCGGCGTGCGAATAACCGACCGCTGCCGTCAGCGGCCGGTCCGGCGACAGCGCCGCCCTACTTCATCCACACCGCGTAATTGCTGCCCGACGTCTGCAGCACCCAGCCCGTGCCGGCCGGGCTCCAGGCGTTCGGCCCGATCTTCATCGCGAGCTGGCGCGTGTTGCCCGTGACGACTGCCGCATACAATCCCTGCGCTGCCTGCTGGATCGCCACCGGCGACGTCGACGTCACGCCAGCCGCCCGGCGTGCTGCCATCAGCGCAGCGATCGGGGTCTTCAGGCCCCAGTTGTAGATGTGCGGGTAGTACACGGTCGGAATGCCCGGGTGGCTCAGCACATAGGCATAGCCTTCCATCACCGAACCGCATGGCACCGCCCAGTGGTTCTGGCCGTTGCCGCAGCTTTCGGACGGACCGGTGTCGTGGTTGTCGACGAAGGTCACTGCCATCGCCGGCCACCAGCCGATGGCGCCCTGCGGCTTGCCGGCGGCATCCTTCAGGCGCCAGTAGTTGCCGTTGGCCAGTGCGTCGTTGAGCAGGCCCTTGGTGGTGAAGTCGAATGCGCCGCAGCTGTTGCTGGTCCCGTTAATCCAGTTCATGATTTCCTGGCGGTGTGCATCGACGTTGTTCAGGTTCAGGTCGTTCCACAGCTCGCCGACACAGAACTCGGCGTTGAAGGCATTCGCATACTGCCCGACGTAGCTGGGGCTGAAGCCGCGTACATAGTCCACCCGCATGCCGGTAAAGCCCACGGGTTTGAGCGTGTAGTTCAGCCACGTGGTGATGCCGTTCTGGACTTCGCCGACGTTGCGGTGGTCCAGGTCGCGCCCACCGTTGAAGCCGAGCGCCGTATCGGCGCTGCCCAGGCCGCAGTTGCACTCATCGTTGTTGACGATTGAATACGTGGTCCAGTTGGGATTGGTGAAATCCGACCAGCCGGTGGTGCCGACGCGGTGGTTGACGACGACGTCGGCCACGGCCTTGATGCCGCTGTTCGTGAAGGCGCGTACGACGTTGGTGAGCTCGGCCGAGCTGCCGTAGGCCGAATTCAGATTGTTCAGCTGGCGCGGCAGATAGCCTTGCGAGGCCGCCGAATCGGATGGCGGCGGGAACCAGACGTGGCTAAAGCCCATGGTCTTCAGCTCGCCAACATTGCCCTGCAGGGTGTTGTACCAGTTCGGGCTCCTGGCGCTCGACGAGTTCCAGTGGAAGCCCTGCAGCAGCACGGCAGAACTGTTACCCGCCTGGGCAGGCGGGGTGGCGGCCAGGGCCGGGTTGCTCAGTGCCACAACGCTGGTGGCAAGCATGGCGATGATGCTTTTCTTCATTTTGTCTCCTCCGGTGTAATTGATGTGTTTCAGTCCTTCAGGACATCGATGGACGTACTGTTGGTCACGTAGATAAACTACGCAACCGGTTGCCATGGTCTCTGAGCGGACACTTTCGGCCCACAGATTCTGTTCTTGTCATTTAACCGAGTCAATTGAATCTGAATATTTTTGTAGTTTTGCTACACGGACGAAAAAAAGCGGCGGTGCGTTCACACGCACCGCCGCAAAGGGCAAACAACTTTTATACGGGGATCAGCGTTGCGCCACCGCCGCATTCACCGGCTGCGTCGCATCCCAACCGCCGCCCAGTGCGCGAATCAGCGCCACTGTCGTCAATGCGCGCTCACCGCGCAACTGCACTGCCGTACGCTCCACGACCGCCAGGTTGCGCTGCGCGTCGAGCAGTTCGAGGTAGCTCGACCGGCCGGCGTCGTACAGCTTCTGCGCCAGATCGGCCGAGCGACGTGCCGACACCACGGCCGCGTCGATCTCACCGGCCTGCCCTGCCAGGATGCGCAGGCCGGCCAGATTGTCCTCGACCTCGGCAAACGCCACCAGCACGCTCTGACGGTAGGTGCCCACCGATTCCTCGAGCACCGCTTCGCTGCGCACGATGTTGTTGCGGTTGCGACCACCGTCGATGATCGGCATCGAGGCCAGCGCCCCGAGCACCCACGAACGGCTGCTCCACTTGAACACTTCCGAGAACACGCCGCCCACGCCGCCGCCATCGGCATTGATGGTCAAGGCCGGGAACATCGCCGCGCGCGCCACGCCGATGCGGGCGTTCGACGCTTCCATCGCACGCTGGGCGGCGACGATGTCGGGCCGGCGCTCGAGCAGCGACGACGGCAGGCCGGCAGGAATCGCCGGCATCAGGCTCGCATCGAGCAGCGGGCTCGGACCAGCCACGTAATCGGCTGCGGGTTTGCCCAGCAAGACCGCCAGTGCATGCTCGGTCGTGGCGCGCTGGCGCTGCACGCCGATGGCTTCGGCGCGCGCCGTGGACAGCTCGGTGCGGGCGCGCGACAGGTCGAATTCACCGATGTCGCCCAGGTCGAAGCGGCGCTGCGTGACCTTGATGCTTTCTTCACGCAGGCGCACCGTGTCGGCCAGCGTCACCAGTTCGGCATCGAGTGCGCGCAGCCTGAAATAGGTCTGCGCAACGTCGGCCTGCAAGGCCAGCAGCACCGAGCGGAAGTTGGCGTCGGACGTCGCCGCATCGCTGCGCGCTGCCGACACGCCGGCTGCCACGCGGCCGAACAGATCGACCTCGTAGCTGGCCGACAGGCGCGCGCTGTAGCTGGTATACGCCTCATTCCCCACACCTTGCGGCAGGTTCGATTCGCGTGGCGACAGGCGTGCACGCTGGGCGCCGATGCCCACGCCGACCTGCGGGATACGGTCCGCTTCGGCGATGCCGGCAATCGCGCGCGCCTGCTTGACGCGGCTGGCCGCAACCGACAGGTTGGCGTTGTTGGTGGCGGCTTCGTCGATCAGCGCGGTCAGCGCCGGATCGTTGAAGGCCAGCCACCACTGACCGCGCGGCTGCTGCTCGGCCGGCTGCGCCGGCTTCCAGCGCGCGCCGTCGATGCCGGCTACTTCTGCTGCCGGCGCTGGTGCCTGCGACTCGCGGAAGGCGTCCGGCGTGGCCACGTGCGGCTGCACGAAGTCCGGCGTGGCGCAGGCCGTCAGCAGCAGCGCCGCCAGCAGGGGCGCGACGCCCTTTGCAATCATCGTATTCATCAGTGCACTCCTTCTGCGCTGTGCGCCACCGCAGGCGCGGTGTGCACGGGTTTTTCAAAACGCTTGGCCAGCGAGCGCAGTAACACATAGAACAGCGGCGTGAGGAACAGGCCGAAGAAGGTCACGCCCAGCATGCCCCAGAACACGGCGACACCGATGGCATGACGCATCTCGGCGCCGGCACCGCTCGAGAACACCAGCGGCACCACGCCGGCGATGAACGCGATCGACGTCATCAGGATCGGCCGCAGGCGCAGGCGGCTCGCCTCCAGTGCTGCTTCGACGACGCTGCGGCCATGGTCTTCCAGCTCGCGGGCAAATTCGACAATCAGGATCGCGTTCTTCGACGCCAGGCCGACCAGCACGAACAGCGCGATCTGCGTGAACACATTGTTGTCGCCACCGGTGAGCTTGACGCCGATGAGCGCGCACAGGATCGACATCGGCACGATCAGGATCACCGACAGCGGCAGCGTCCAGCTTTCGTACTGGGCCGCCAGCACCAGGAATACCAGCAGCACGCACAGCGGGAACACATAGATCATCGTGTTACCCGACAAAACGTCCTGGTAGGTCAGCTCGGTCCACTCATACGACACGCCCTTCGGCAGCACTTCTTTCGCGATGCGTTCCATCGCCGCCTGCGCCTGGCCGGACGACACGCCGGGCGCCGCGCCGCCATTCATCTCGGCCGAAACATAGCCGTTGTAGCGCGTCACGCGATCCGGACCATACGTGTCCTTCACACGCATCATCGACGACAGCGGAATCATTTCGCCCGTATTGCTGCGCACCTTGAACTGCTCGATCTGCTCGCGCTGCGAACGGAACGGCGCGTCGGCCTGCACCCGCACCTGATACGTGCGGCCGAACTGGTTGAAGTCGTTCACGTACAGCGAGCCCAGATTCACCTGCAAGGTCTGGTTGATGCTCGCCAGCGGCACGCCCAGCTGCTTGGCTTTCACCCGATCGATGTCGGCGTACAGCTGCGGCACGTTGATCTGGAAGCCCGAGAACACGCCGGCCAGTTCCGGCGTCTGCGCGGCCTTGGCCGTCAGTGCCTGGACTGCCTTGTTCAGCTCTTCGTAGCCGACGTTGCCGCGGTCTTCGATCATCATCTTGAAGCCGCCCGTCGTACCGAGGCCATTGACCGGCGGTGGCGACAGCACCATCACGAATGCATCTTCGACGGCGCCCATGCGCTTGTTGATCTCGGCGGCGATGGCTTCGGCGCTTTTCGCCTTGTCCTTGCGCTGGTCGAACGACTTCAGGCCGACGAACACGATGCCGGCGTTCGGCGCATTGGTAAAGCCGTTGATCGACAGGCCCGGGAAGGCGATCGACGATTCGACACCGGGAATCTCCTGGGCGATCTTCGACATCTGGCGGATCACGGCGTCGGTGCGGTCGAGCGAGGCGGCGTCCGGCAGTTGCGCGAAGCCGATCAGGTACGCCTTGTCCTGCGGTGGCACGAAGCCCGGCGGCACCGCCTTGAACATGAACACCGCAGCCACAGCCAGCGCCAGGTAGACAGCAACCGAAGCGCTCTTGCGACGCAGGACACCCTTCACGCCATGTTCATAGCGCACCGACGAGCGGCCGAAGAAGCGGTTGAAGGCACCGAAGAAGCGGCCCAGCACGGCGTCGATCATGCGCGTCAGGCGGTCTTTCGGTGCATTGTGCGGTTTCAGCAAGGCAGCCGACAGGGCCGGCGCCAGCGTCAGCGAAGCGAAGGCCGAGATCACGGTCGAAATCGCGATGGTCAGTGCAAACTGGCGATAGAACTGGCCGGTCAGGCCCGACACGAACGCGATCGGTACGAACACGGCGCACAGCACCAGCGCGATGGCGATGATCGGGCCGCTGACTTCTTTCATGGCCTGGATGGTTGCGTCGCGCGGATTCAAGCCATCGGCGATATTGCGCTCGACGTTTTCCACCACCACGATCGCATCGTCGACCACGATACCGATGGCCAGCACGAGGCCGAACAGCGACAGCGTATTGATCGAGAAACCGAAGGCCAGCATCACGGCAAAGGTACCGACCACCGACACCGGCACGGCCAGCAGCGGAATGATCGAGGCGCGCCAGGTCTGCAGGAAGATGATCACCACCAGCGCGACCAACACGACCGCTTCGAACAGCGTCACGATGACCGAGTTGATCGACTCGCGCACGAACTGGGTCGGGTCATACACGATCGAGTACTTGACGCCTTCCGGGAATTCCTGCGACAGCGCTTCCATCGTCGTGCGCACGTCGGCGGACAGCTGCAGATCGTTCGCGCCAGGGGCAGCGAAGATCGGGATCGCGACGGCCGACTTGTTGTTCAGCAGCGAACGCAGTGCGTACGAGCTCGAACCGAGTTCCATGCGCGCGACATCCTTGAGCAGCGTGGTGCCGCCTTCGGCATTGGTCTTGAGGATGATGTCGCCGAATTCGTCGGTGCTCTGCAGGCGGCCCTGCGTGTTGACGGTCAGCTGGAAGTCGGCGTCCTTGGCCGGACCCTGGCCGATCACGCCGGCTGCGACCTGCACGTTCTGTTCGCGGATCGCGTCGATGACGTCACCAGCGGTCAAGCCGCGCGCGGCGACCTTCTGCGGATCGAGCCAGATACGCATCGCGTAGTCGCCCGAGCCGAACAGCTGGACTTCGCCCATGCCCTTGATGCGGGCCAGCTGGTCCTTCACGTTCAGCACCGCGTAGTTGCGCAGGTACAGGTCGTCGTAGCGGCCATCCGGGGAATTCAGGTGGACCACCATCGTCAGGTTCGGCGACGACTTCACGGTCGTCACGCCGATCTGGCGCACTTCTTCGGGCAGCCGTGGCAGCGCGCGCTGGACCCGGTTCTGCACCGCGGTCTCGGCCTGCTCGACATTGGTGCCGATTTTAAACGTGACGGTCAGCGCCAGCGCGCCGTCGGACGTGTTTTGCGATGACATGTACAGCATGTCTTCGACGCCGTTGATCTGCTCTTCCAGTGGCGTGGCCACCGTTTCGGCGATGACCTTCGGGTTCGCGCCCGGATACTGGGCGCGCACCACGACGGATGGCGGCGTGACTTCGGGATACTCGGAAATCGGCAGCATGAAGATCGAGATCAGGCCGGCGACAAAGATGATCACCGACAGCACGACCGCGAAGATCGGTTTGTCGACAAAGAATTTAGGAAAGTTCATGGTGACTTATGCTCCCGTTGCGGCCGCTGGGGTGGCTGCGGCCGCAGCCGGTGCGGCGGTGGCCACCATCGGCACGACCTGCGCGGCGATCGGGGCGCCCGGGCGCACGCGCTGCAGGCCGTTCACGACGATCTTCTCGCCTGGTTTCAGGCCTTCGCGCACGATGCGCAAGCCATCGTCCAGGGGCCCGAGTTTGACGCTGCGGTATTCGGCCTTGCCGTCCTTGTCGACGACGTAGACGAACTTGCGGTCCTGGTCGGTGTTGATGGCGCGGTCGACGATCAGGATCTGCGGGGTCGGCGCACCGCCGGCGATCTGCACGCGGGCAAAGAGGCCCGGCGCCAGCGCGCGGTCGGTGTTGGCCAGCGTGGCGCGCATGCGCACGCTGCCGCTGCGGCTGTCGAGCTGGTTGTCGACGAATTCGAGCTTGCCGCTGTGCGGGAAGCCTTCTTCGCCGGCCAGGCCCACCTTCACGTCCATCGGCTGGCCGGCGTTGGTGCGGCGCGACACGCGCAGGTAGGTGGATTCATCGCCATCGAAGCTGGCGTAGATGCGTTCGAGCGAGACCACCGAAGTCAGGACTGCGGTGGCGTCCACCAGGTTGCCCAGGGTGATTTCGGCTTTCGACACGCGGCCGTCGATCGGCGACGTGACGCGGGTGTAGGCCAGGTTCAGGCGCGCCGTTTCGTGCTCGGCCTGGGCGGCGCGCACGCTCGCATCCAGTTCCTTCTGGCCGGCCGAACGTTCGTCGAACTCGCGCTGGGCGATGGCCTTGTCGGCCAGCAGAAGTTCGGCGCGCTGCAGTTCAAGGCGGGCCAGGCCGGCGCGTGCCTGCGCCGCAGCGGCGACGGCCTTGGTGCGGTCCGCTTCGGCCTGATAAGGCCGTGGGTCGATCACAAACAGGACCTCACCCTTTTTCACTTCGGCGCCCGGCTTGAAGTTCACAGCCGTGATGTAGCCCGACACGCGGGGGCGGATTGCAACGACCTCGATCGCTTCCAGGCGACCGGAGAATTCCTGCGTTTCCGTCACGGCGCGCTGGATGACGACCGCGCTCGTGACTGGCGGCGCACTCGGTGCTGCCGCTGCCGGTGCGTCGTCGCTGGTGGCGTCCGCGCAGCCGGTGATACCGGCGCCCGCGAGACCTGCGATTGCCAGCGCGGCGATGATGACGCGCAGTTTGCCCATCCCTGATTGGTTATTCATGATTAACCCTCTTATTAGAAACGATGAAATACGACGATGAAAAAAAAGACAATAGAACCCCGTCCCGCGTCGCTGGCATGTCGGGCCAGACGAAACGCAGGCAAAACGAATCCCCTTCCGCGCCGGGGCGTGGAAAAATTTCTGTTATCTGATGTAGGGCCGGTGGTTTAGTCCGGCGGGTGGCGGTGCGTTATCTGCAGAGCAGGTGCTGCAGCTGGGCTTTGTGATTCATTTGCACTCTCTTATTGTGATGAACTCTTACTTACCGTCCTGGGGGCACCTGTAGGGTGGACGGCTACGCCGTCCACGCGTTCACATTCACGCGATTATGAGACGCTGTCGTTCGTCGAACGCGTGGACGGGGAACCCGACCACCCTACGCCCTACCGGGTCAGGCGCCCTGCCGCCCCTCCAGCCGCGCCAGGAAGTTGGCAATCTCGCCCATCGCCTGCCATTTGCAGGCGCATTCATTGCGGCCGTTCGGGTCTTGCAGATCGGCGGGCGCCATGCGCCGCACCGTGGTGCAGATGCCTGCATTGATCAGTTTTGCACCATACAGCTCGGCTTCGTCGCGCAGCGGGTCGTCCTCGGCCGACAGGATCAGCGCCGGCGCCAGGTTCTTCAGGCGGCTCGAATGCAGCGGCGCCGCGTACGGATGCGAGCGGTCAGCGGCATGGGGCAAATAGCCGCGATAGGCTTCGGCGCAGATCGTGGCGGCCTTTTCGCGGTCGGAGCATTGCGTGAGCTGGCGCATCGAACCGGTGCTCAGGGCCGGATCGAGCATCGGCATGACCAGGATCTGGCCAGCGAGTGCCGGACCACCACGATCACGCGACATCAGCGCGCACACGGCCGCCAGGTTGGCGCCGGCTTCGATGCCGGCCGTCACCAGGAGTTTGCCGTTCCAGCCAAGCTTGGTCTTGTTCTTCTTGGCCCACTGCAGCACTGCATGCGCATCCTCGACGGCGGCCGGGAACGGGCTGACGGTGGCCAGCGTGTAGCTCGGCGCCAGTACCAGCGGCAGGTGATCGCATTCGGCCAGCGAGCGCAGGAAGTCGTCCGCCTCGTCGAGGTCGCCGCTGTCGAAGCCGCCGCCGTGGTAGAACACAACCAGCATGTCGCGCTTGGCCGCCGGACCGGCGGCGTACAGGCGCGCGGGCAGCGGGCCGGTGGCACCCGCGACTTCGAGGTCGCGTACCTTCAGCGCGCGCTCCGGCATGTCGCCCACGGCATTCATCGCGGGGCCTGCCCGAGCTCGAGCTCGACGATGCGTTCGTCAACGACGGCGCAATCGCCGACGCAGCTCATCTGCATCTGCATCGACAGCGCCCGCACACCGCGTGCTTCGGCGCCAGCGGCGCGGGAATAAGCATCCGTGCAAAGCAATCCCGCCAGCGCGACGCCGCTAAGCGTGACTGCAACCGTGGTAAAAATGCCATCTCGAATACTCATGTCCTGCTCCGTCTTCTCAAGTAAATACTTTGTTGCGATGCACACATAATAGTCTTGATCCCGAATCGGATAAAGATGACAATACCGAATTGATTGTTCAGATTCCTGAACAATGTCACCAATTTCGAATCAAAATCCAGATGAACAAGCTGCAAGCCATGGAAGTGTTCGTGCAAGTCGTCGATGCGGGCAGCTTCACGCGCGCCGCCGACACGCTGCAAATGCCCAAGGCGACGGTATCGACACTAATCCAGGCGCTGGAAACATCGCTCGCCTCGCGCCTGCTGCATCGCACGACCCGCCATGTGTCCGTCACATCCGACGGCGCCGCCTATTACGAGCGCTGCGTGCGGATCCTGTCGGACGTGCGCGACGCCGAAGAATCGCTCACGCGCCACCGGTTCAGCCCCAGTGGCCGGCTGCGGGTGGATGCGCCCACGGGCCTGACCTGCGAAATACTGATCCCGGCCCTGCCCGATTTTTTCGCGCGCTATCCCGATATCACACTGGAGATGGGCAGCACCGATCGGCCGGTCGACCTGGTCGAGGAAGGCGTCGACTGCGCCGTGCGCGGTGGCGACCTCATCGACAGCAACCTGATTGCGCGCCGCGTTGGCGTGATCAACTTCGTCACCTGCGCAGCACCCTCGTATATCGAGCGCTTCGGCATGCCGCTGCATCCGAACGATCTGGAGCGCCATCGCTGCGTCAATTATTTCTCGTCCAAGTCGGGCAAGGTCAGCGGCTGGGATTTCACCCGCGACGGCGAACGCATCGAGGTCATGCTGCCCGGCGCCATCGCGCTCAACGATTCGAACGCCTATATCAAGGCGGGCCTGGCCGGCCTGGGCGTGATCAATATGACCGACTATCTTTTGTCCGAGCAGCTCGCGACCGGCAAGATGGTGCGGCTGCTGCCGGATTGGCGCTGCGATCCGATTCCCGTCCACGTGGTGTATCCGCAGAATCGCCATTTGTCCGCCAAGGTGCGGGTATTCGTCGAATGGATCGCCGAGCTGTTCGCGAACCATGCCCATCTGCGCGTGCAGCCGGCCGACACCACGGCGCCCACGCCGGCGCTGCCGCCCAGATAGGCCGCCGAACGGGGAACAGCGGCGGTAGAATCGTCCTTACCCTCAATGGAGACGCCACCATGCACACCGCATCCACGCCCCGCGCCATCGATGTCCTGCTGGCGCGCTATGGCGAAAGCCACCGCAATCCCGTCAATGAACTGATCCACATCGTCTGCATTCCGGCAATCGTGTTCAGCCTGCTGGGCATCCTGTGGGCGCTCCATCCGGCGGTGGCACTGCTGGTCGTGGCGGCGGCGCTGGCGTATTACGTCACGCTGTCGCGCACCTTCGCTGTGGGGATGGGCGTGATGGCCGGCGCCATGCTGCTACTGCTGGCCATGTTGCCGGACGGGACCGTGCTGCCGACGTCGATCGGCGTGTTCGTGGCGGCCTGGCTCGGCCAGTTCATCGGCCACCATATCGAGGGCAAGAAGCCATCGTTCTTCGACGATCTGCGCTTCTTGCTGATCGGGCCGCTGTTCGTGCTGAGCATCCTGTACCGGCGCATCCGGGTCGCGTGGTGATGTTGCATTTCTACTACATCGGCTGCGTGGGTCGATGAACTGATGCCGACAGGACCTTCGCGGGCCATCTATACTCCCGCGATGTCTTCCCCCATCCTGTTTACCATCGCGTCCCTGATCTGGGGCTCGACCTTCTGGGCCATTACCCTGCAACTGGGGCACACCGCACCGGCGGTGTCGGTGGCCTACCGTTTCTTCCTCGCTGCCGCGGCCCTGTTCGCCGTATGCATCGCACGTCGCGAACGCCTGAGCCTGCCTTGGCGCACGCACCGCTGGATGGCGCTGCAGGGCGGCCTGACGTTCGGCATCTCGTATATCTGCACCTACCACGCGGAGCAGCACGTCGTCTCCGGCCTGGTGGCCGTGATGTTTGCGCTGATGGTGTTCTGGACGCCGATCTGGAGCCGCCTCTTCTTCGGTACCGCCATCAACCGCCGCACCTGGACCTGCGGCGCGGCCGCCACGGTGGGCGTCGCGCTGCTGTTCTGGCACGCCATTGGCGATGCCTGGCATGCGATCCAGGCTGGCGGCAACGGCCACTTCATTGCGGGCGTCGTGCTGGCGCTGGCCGCGACCATGGCCAGCGCGGGCGGCAGCGTTGTCGTCACCAAGGTCAAGCAGCAGTGCGCGAACCTGCCGCTGACGATGGCGTGGTCGATGCTGTGGGGCGCGTCGATGGTGACGCTGTGGTCGCTCGCGAACGGTGACGCCTTCACGCTGCCCGACAGCGGCACCTACTGGGCCGGCCTGTTTTATCTGTCGATCTTCGGCTCGGTCGTCGCCTTCTTTGCCTACTTCACGCTGATCGCCCGCATCGGCGCCAACAAGGCCGTGTACGTTACCGTCGTCACGCCCGTGCTGTCAGTGCTGCTGTCGGTGCTGCTCGAAGACTACCGCCCCGGTGCGCTCGAATTTCTCGGCATGATCGTGTGCCTGGCGAGCGTGGCATGGGCCGTGCGTGCGCCTGCGCCGAAGATCGTCCAATCCGCTAACCTGAACAATCCCATCGAATCACCATGACCGCTGCCCCATTTTCCATCCGCCCTGCCCGCCCAAGCGACGTCGCCCACATCCACGCCATGATCGTGGAACTGGCCGTCTTTGAAAAACTCGAACACATGGTGGTGGCCACCGAAGCGCTGCTGCACGAAGGCCTGTTCGGCGCGCACCCGTCGTGCGAAGCCATCGTTGGCGAAGAGAATGGCGAGGTGGTTACCTTCGCGCTGTTCTTCCATAACTTCTCGACCTTCCTGACCAAGAAGGGCCTGTATCTCGAAGACCTGTATGTGAAGCAGGCGCATCGCGGCAAGAACATCGGCACGCGCATGCTGCAACGGCTGGCCCAACTGGCGGTCGAGCGCGGTTGCGGGCGTTTCGAATGGTCGGTGTTGGATTGGAACGAGCCTGCAATCAATTTCTACAAGGCGATGGGCGCTGACGTGATGCCCGAGTGGCGCATCTGCCGCGTGACGGGCGAGAGCCTGACGGCGCTGGCCGAACGCAGCTGATGTCGGCTGATTTCGGCTAACGCGAAACCCGACCGACAAAGAAAAACCCACGACGCGTTGGCGCCGTGGGCAAACCCATTTTGGCAAATGGGGAGGGGAGAAGTTGAATCACGAGAAGGACTATAGCCAGCGATCCTTAACGATTGATTAAGCCTTACATTTGCTTACGGCCGTCGCCGTTTTTTTTACACGTCGTTAGATTCATCTTCTCCGAAACGTAGATGACAGCCTTGCGGGCGATCAAGCGCTCAAGCGATGGTGCGCAGGACGCCTCCATGGATGACGGCCTGGCAGGGATTCAAACCCATCGCGTAGGCCAGATCAGCGGGGCGCGCGATGTTCCATAACGCCAGGTCGGCGCGTTTGCCGACCGTGAGCGTGCCGATCTCGTCCTGCAGACCGAGCGCGCGCGCCGCGTGCGCCGTCACGCCCAGCAATGCCTCTTGCGGCGTGAGACGCCACAACGTGCACGCCATGTTCAGCGCCAGCAGCAACGACGTCAGCGGCGAGGTACCGGGATTGCAGTCGGTGGCTACTGCCATCGGCACGCCGGCGGCGCGCAAGGCGGCGATCGGCGGCATGACCGTTTCGCGCAGATAGTAATAGGCGCCCGGCAGCAGCACGGCCACCGTGCCGGCGCGCGCCATCGCGGCGATACCCTCTTCGCTCAGATGTTCCAGATGATCGGCCGACAAGCCGCCATGGCGCGCCACGAGTGCGGCGCCCCCCTGGTCGGACAACTGCTCGGCATGGAGCTTGACAGGCAAGCCCAGCGCGCGTGCCTTGTCGAACACGCGCGCGGTCTGCGCATTGGTAAAGCCGATGCGCTCGCAGAACGCATCGACTGCATCGACCAGGCCCTGCTCCGCCAGCGCCGGCAGCATCACATCGCAGACCTCGGTGATGTAATCGTCCGCGCGCCCCGCGAATTCAGGCGGCAGCGCATGCGCGCCCAGAAACGTGGTGACGACGCGCACCGGCAGCAGTTCGCCAACGCGGCGCGCCGCGCGCAGCATGCGCTCTTCAGCGTCCAGAGCAAGGCCGTAGCCCGACTTGATCTCGAGCGTTGTCACGCCTTCGGCCAGCAAGGCCTTCACACGCGGCAGGCTGGCCGCGACGAGCGCATCGATGTCGAGCGCGCGCGTGGCGCGCACGGTGGCCATGATGCCGCCGCCCTGGCGCGCGATGTCTTCATAGGTGGCGCCGTTCAGGCGTGCTTCCCATTCGTCGCTGCGGTTGCCGCCATGGACGATGTGCGTGTGGCAGTCGATCAGGCCGGGCGTGAGCCAGGCGCCGCCGCAGTCGTGTTCGCGCGCGGCCGGCGGTGCATCGCTTCGCGCGCCGATCCAGGCGATGCGGCCATCCTTGACCGCCAGCGCGGCATCGTGCAGCACGCCGTAGCCGTTGTCCATCGTGGCCAGGTGCACATTGGACAGCAGCAGGTCAGTCATACATTCCCATGTCGTCATCGTTCTCAGAGTAGTAGTGGACGTCGACGATATAGATGGTGGCCTGCCCGGCCTCGAGCGTCCACACGGTGCCCTGGTCGAGCACCACCGCGTCGTAGCGCACGAGGCCAATGCGCTCGTTGTCGCTGGCCAGCTGCAGGCTGTCGCCTTCGGCCAAA
This sequence comes from Oxalobacteraceae sp. CFBP 13730, assembly GCA_014841835.1. Classification (GTDB taxonomy): domain Bacteria; phylum Pseudomonadota; class Gammaproteobacteria; order Burkholderiales; family Burkholderiaceae_D; genus Telluria. The sequence goes on from JACYUQ010000005.1 coordinate 31,624, forward strand.
AACAGCACCGTGATCTCGGCGCGCGCGATGAAGGTCGAGTCGCCGCTCAGGCGCCGCCGCCCGAACTGGTGATAACAGCGCTCGCTGCGCGACATGACATTGAAGTCGGTCGTCGGCCCGCGATTGAGCTTGGCCCGCACTTCGGAGCTGCCGTCGAACGCCACGACCGGCTCGGCGTGCGTGATCAGCGTCGGCTCGCCATCGATATGCAAGGTCATGCCGTGCCCGTTGACCAGCGCCAGCGTGCGGTCGACGCCCTCGAACTGCGAGAACGCGCCGTCTTCAGCGATGGTGGCGAGGCTGACGCGCCAGTCGAAATCGTCGAAGCCGGCATCGAGCGGGCCGATCGCGATCTCGGTCGTGTTGCCGCCGCCGTTCTTCCACGGTACCGGGGCCAGGCCTGCAAACGGAATCAAGACAGTCATGTGGTCACCTTTCTAAGAACGCAAATCCCTGAGCGCCTGGCGGTAGCGCGCCGCAATCGCCTCCTGCGCCCGGTGGCGGCCGCCCTGGACCACCCAGCGGCCGCCACACAGCACGTCGCGCACGAGGTTATCGTTACCGCAAAATACCATGCGACCAAGCACCTCGGCATGGTCCACGCCGTCGAGGTTCGGATGCTGCGCGTCCAGCACCAGCAGGTCGGCGCGCCGCCCTGCTGCCAGCGCACCGACGCGTCGGCCAGTGGCCTGCGCGCCCCCAATCAACGCAGCTTGCCACAAAAAGTCGCCGACGCTGCGCTGCGCTGGCACGTGCGCCACATTGCGCTGCCGGTGCTGCAGGCGCTGGCCGTATTCGAGCCAGCGCAATTCTTCGACGGGACTCTGCGATACATGGCTGTCGCTGCCGATGCCGAAGCGTCCGCCGGCGGCGATGTACGGCGCCAGCGGAAACAGGCCGTCGCCCAGATTCGCCTCGGTGGTCGGGCACAGGCCGGCAACGGCGCCGCTGGATGCCAGCGCCGTCACTTCCGCCGCGTCCAGGTGGGTAGCGTGCACGAGGCACCAGCGCTCATCAAGCGCGAGCTGGCCGAACAGGTAGGCAACGGGCCGCTGGCCCGTGTGCGCGATGCACTGCGCCACCTCGGCCTCTTGTTCGGCGATGTGGATGTGCAGCGGCCGCGCGGCGGGCAAGCCGGCTGCCAGCGCGCGGATCGCATCGATGCCGGCCGCGCGCAGCGAGTGCGGCGCAGCGCCCACTTCGAGCTGGCCACCGCGCAGCGGCGCCAGTGCCTCGACGATGCCCAGCACGTCGTCGACGTCCGTGCGAAAACGCGCCTGGCCCGGTGTGAGCGGCTGCGCGCCGAACCCCGCGTGGCTGTACAGCACCGGCAGCAGCGTCACGCCCATGCCGGCCAGTTGCGCAGCCGCGGCCACGCGCTCGGCGGTTTCGGCGGGCCGCGCGTAGCTGGCGCCATTGGCAGCGCGCTGCAGGTAATGAAATTCGCAGACCGATGTATAGCCATGGCGCAGGCACTCGGCGAACAGCTGCGCGGCGATGGCTTCGATCCCCTCCGGCGTGATGCGCGCGGCGAAGCGGTACATCAGGTCGCGCCAGGTCCAGAAGCTGTCCGGGCCATCGCTGCCTGTTTCGGTCAGGCCGCCCAGCGCGCGCTGGAACGCGTGCGAGTGCAGGTTGACCATCCCCGGCAGCACGTACTCGGCGCGCGCCACGTTCAGCGGCGCGCGCGCGCCGGGCGCGACCTGCGTCAGGTCCCCCTGACTGTCCCATTCGAGCAGCACGTCGCGCTCCCAGCCCTGCGGCAGCAGCGCGTGGCGCGCGAACAGCGCTGTCATGGGCGCACCCAGTCGACGGCGGCCTTGACCATGTCGCGCAGCAGCGGCTGCAGCGTCGCGGCCACCGCTGGCCGGTACGCGAACGGCGGCGCTTCGTTCATGTACAGGTACTGGCATTTCTCGAGCTGGATCGCATGCACGCCCGATGCCGGTTGGCCGTAGTGGCGCGTGATGTGGCCGCCCTTGAAGCGGCCATTGAGCGCGATCGAGAAGCCCTCCTGCGCGCGCGCCACGTCCAGCACCGCGGCTTCCAGGCCCGGGGCGCAGGACGTGCCGTCGGCCGTGCCGAAGTTCAGGTCGGGCAGCGTGCCCTCGAAAAAGCGCGGGACAACCGAGGCGATGGAATGCGCATCCCACAGCACCACGCGCCCGTGCGCCATCTTCAGCCGATCGAGCTCCGCGCGCAACTGCGCGTGATACGGCTGCCAGTAGCGCGCCAGGCGCCGCTGCACCTCGGCCGCGTCGGGCTCCATGCCATCGCGGTACAGGCGCTCGCGCCCGAACGTGTCGAGCGGGCACAGGCCGGTGGTGTCCAGGCCCGGATACAGGTTCGTGTCTTCGGGCGGGCGATTCAGGTCGATCAGGTAGCGCGACCAGCGCGCCGAGATGGTCGAGATGCCCATCTCTTCGAGAAAACCGTACAGTTCGGGCAGGTGCCAGTCGGTGTCGGCACGCGCGGCGGCGCACGGCGCCAGCGTGTGCGCTACCTCGTCGGGAATATCGGTGCCCGCATGCGGCATCGATACCAGCATGGGAAGCCTGCCTGCCTTGAAGCGAAATTCCATCGCAACTCCCTGGTCGATTTACGGATGCAGCGCCGCAAACAGCGTCTTGCACGAGGCCGACAACGCGCCCTGCCACACCATCGTGCGCGCCGCCTCGATGTCCGGCGCAAAGAAGCGGTCGGCGTCGTACGGCGCAACCTGCTCGCGCAGCTGCGCGTGAACCGATTCCAGCGTCTTCGAACTGCGCAGCGGACGGTGGAACTCGATGCCCTGGCACGCGGCCAGCAGCTCGATGCCGACGATCACGCAGGTATTGTGCGCCATCTGGTGAAGACGGCGCGCCGCGAACGTGGCCATGCTGACATGGTCTTCCTGGTTGGCCGACGTCGGCAGGCTGTCGACGCTGGCGGGATGGGCCAGCGACTTGTTTTCGGACGCCAGCGCCGCCGCCGTCACGTGCGCGATCATGAAGCCGGAATTCAGGCCCGGCTCGCGCACGAGGAACGCCGGCAGGCCGGACAGGTTGGCGTCGATCAGCAGCGCGATGCGGCGTTCGGCCAGCGCGCCGATCTCGGCGATGGCCAGCGCCAGCGAATCGGCAGCAAACGCCACCGGCTCGGCGTGGAAGTTGCCACCCGAGAGGATGACGCCATCGTCGAACAGCAGCGGATTATCGGTGACGGCATTCGCCTCGATCAGCAGCGTGTGGCCGGCATTGCCGATCAGGTCCATCACCGCGCCCATCACCTGCGGCTGGCAACGCAGGCTGTACGGGTCCTGCACGCGCTCGTCGCCCACCAGGTGCGAGGCGCGGATCGCGCTGCCGGCCACCAGCTCGCGGTAGATGGCCGCCGCCGCGATCTGGCCCGGCTGCCCGCGCACGGCGTGGATGCGAGCGTCGAACGGTGCGTCGCTGCCACGCGCGGCGTCGACCGACAGCGCGCCGGTGACCAGCGCCGCTTCGAGCAGGCGCTCGGCCAGGAACAGGCCGTGCAGCGCCAGTGCGGTCGAGACCTGCGTGCCGTTGATCAGCGCCAGGCCCTCTTTCGCGCCCAGCACGACCGGCGCGATGCCGGCCGCTGCCAGCGCATCCATGGCGTCGACCAGCACGCCGTTGTGACGCACCTGGCCCACGCCCAGCATGGCCAGCGTCATGTGCGCCAGCGGCGCCAGGTCGCCCGATGCGCCGACCGAACCCTGCACGGGAATGGCCGGCATGATGTTGGCGTTGTACAGCGCGATCAGCGTCTCGACGATCAGCAGCCGCACGCCCGAGTAGCCGCGCGCCAGGCTGCCGATCTTGGTCAGCAGGATCAGGCGGACAATCTGGTCGTCGATCAGCGGCCCCGTTCCCACCGCATGCGACAGGATCAGGTTACGCTGCAGCGTGGCCAGTTGCTCGACCGGGATATGGGCCTTGGCCAGGATGCCGAAGCCCGTGTTGATGCCGTAGGCCGGATCGCCCTTGGCGACGATGGCGTCGACGGCCGCACTGGATGCGGCGATGTCGCGCCAGGCCCCGCTGGCCAGGGTCAATGGTGCGTGCGCGCTCCAGGCGGCGCGCAGGTCGCCCAGGGTCAGCTGGCCGGGGTGCAGAGTGAATTCGTTCATGGATTTATTTGATCATCGGAAGATTGAGGCCATTGCGCCGAGCGCAGTCGATGGCGGTGTCGTAGCCGGCGTCGGCGTGGCGCATGACGCCCGAGCCGCAGTCGTTGACCAGCACCCGCGCCAGGCGCTTGGCCGCAGCCTCGGTGCCGTCGGCCACGATGACGACACCCGAGTGCTGAGAATAGCCCATGCCCACGCCGCCGCCGTGGTGCAGCGAGACCCAGGTCGCGCCGCCGGCCGTGTTGAGCAGCGCATTGAGCAGCGGCCAGTCGGACACCGCATCGGTCCCGTCGCGCATCGCTTCGGTTTCGCGATTCGGGCTGGCGACCGAGCCAGTGTCGAGGTGATCGCGCCCGATGACGATCGGCGCCTTCAGTTCGCCCGTGCGCACCATCTCGTTGAACGCGAGGCCCGCCAGATGGCGTTCGCCCAGGCCCAGCCAGCAGATGCGCGCCGGCAGGCCCTGGAACGCGATGCGGTCGCGCGCCATGTCGAGCCAGCGGTGCACGCGCGCGTCGTGCGGGAACAGCTCCTTGATCTTGGCGTCGGTCTTGTAGATGTCTTCGGGATCGCCCGACAGCGCCACCCAGCGAAACGGGCCGCGCCCTTCGCAGAACTGCGGCCGGATATACGCCGGCACGAAGCCAGGAAAGTCAAAGGCATCCTGCACGCCTTCGTCCCTGGCCACCTGGCGGATATTGTTGCCATAGTCGACCGCGTGGCAGCCCATCGCCTTGAAGTCGAGGATGGCGCGCACGTGTTGGGCGCAGGATGCCGCCGCGTCGCGCGTCAGGCGCGCGTGCTGCGCCGGGTCGCGCTGCGCGGCCTGCCATTCGGCCACGCTCCAGCCGCTTGGCAGGTAGCCGTTGATCAGGTCATGGGCCGAGGTCTGGTCGGTGACCAGGTCGGGCTTGATGCCGCCGGCGCGGGCGCGGCGCACCAGTTCGGGCAGCACGTCGGCGGCATTGCCAAGCAGGCCAATGGAGATGGCCTCGCGCTGCGCCGTGTGCTGCTGCACCATCGCCAGCGCCTCGTCGATATCGCGCGCCTGCTTGTCGAGGTAGCGCGTGCGCAGCCGGAAATCGATGCTGCTTTGCTGGCACTCGATGGTGAGCGACACGGCGCCGGCGAAGCTCGCGGCCAGCGGCTGCGCGCCGCCCATGCCGCCCAGGCCCGCCGTCAGGATCCAGCGCCCGAGCATGTCGCCGCCAAAGTGCTGGCGCCCTGCTTCGGCAAAGGTTTCGTAGGTGCCCTGGACGATGCCCTGCGTGCCGATATAGATCCAGCTACCGGCCGTCATCTGGCCGTACATGAACAGGCCGCGGCGATCGAGCTCGTTGAAGTGGGCCCAGTCGGCCCATTTCGGCACCAGGTTGGAGTTTGCCAGCAGCACGCGCGGGGCGTCCGGGTGGGTCTGGAAAACGCCGACCGGTTTGCCGGACTGGATCAGCAGGGTCTGGTCGTCATCGAGCTCGCGCAGGCTGGTCAGGATCTGGTCGTAGCAGGCCCAGTTGCGGGCTGCGCGGACGATGCCACCGTAGACGACGAGGCGCTGCGGGTTTTCCGCGACCTCGGCGTCCAGGTTATTTTGAATCATGCGGTAGGCCGCTTCGGTCAGCCAGCTCTTGCAACTGAGCGTGGTGCCGCGCGGGGCCTGGATCACGCGCGAAGGGTCGAAGCGGGGATCGTCGACAACATCAGCATTGTGGTTCATGGCGGCTCCTTCGATAAGGAATGGGCTCCGCGTACGTACCGGATGAGTTGATTGCCAACCATCACCGCGTGGACGGAGAATCCGTCCACCCTACCGCATTCAGGTTGTCTATACAATCCCGTCCAATTACTTTTTGAAGACCTGCTTGCCGGCCACCCAGGTTTCGAGCACGCCGGTCTTGTGGATGTCGTATGTCGGCATCTTGAACAGGTCCTGATCGATGATGATGAAGTCGGCCTGCTTGCCCGTTTCGAGCGAGCCGAGGCTGTCTTCGCGGTGCCCGGCGTAGGCGGCGTCGAGCGTGAAGCAGCGGAACGCCTCTTTCAGCGACATCGCCTGGTTCGGGTACCACCCGGCCACCGGCTGGCCCTGCGCATCCTGGCGCGTGACGGCGGCGTGCAGGCCGAAGAACGGGTTTGGTGCTTCGACCGGGAAGTCCGAGCCGCAGGCGATGCGCGAGCCCTGGTGCAGGAAGGTGCGCCAGGCATACGCGCCCTTGATGCGCTCGGGGCCGACGCGAGTCTCAGCCATGTTTTTATCCGACGTCGCGTGGGTCGGCTGCATCGACGGGATGATGCCGATCGACTTGAAGCGCGGGATGTCGCCCGGCTGCACGACCTGCGCGTGCTCGATGCGGTGACGCTGCGCGCTGCTCTTCGTTGCGGACACCTCTTTCTGGTAGATGTCGAGGATCTGCTTGTTGCCGGCGTCGCCGATGGCATGCACATTGACCTGGTAACCGCGGCGCATCGCCTTGGTCATCATGGTGTCCATCTGCCCGCTCTTGAAGAACAGCAGGCCGTGCGAATGCGCGTCATCGCTGTACGGCTTGATCAGCGCCGCGCCGCGGCTGCCCAGCGCGCCATCCGAATACAACTTGACGGCGCGCAGTGCGTACATGCCGTTGCCGTAGTCGTTCAGCGGGCCGCTCTTGGCCAGCACATCGAAGTCCGCGCCGGCGCCGCCGATCATGCCGTACACGCGCGTCGTCAGCTTGCCCGCATCGGCGTAGGCGCGGTACAGGCGGTCCTGGGTCACGTCCACGCCGGCGTCGTGCACGCTGGTCAGGCCCACGCGCGCCAGTTCGCCCAATGCGCGATCGAGGATCGTGCGCGATTCGGCCTCGGTCTGCGGCGGCAGCACCTTGGTCAGCAAGTCCTGCGCGGTATCGACCAGGACACCGGTCGCTTCGCCATTCGCGTCGCGCACGATCTTGCCGCCGACCGGATCCGGCGTGGCTTTCGTGATGCCGGCCAGCGCCAGCGCGCGGCTGTTGGCCCAGCCGGCGTGGCCGTCCACGCGTTCGAGCCACACCGGCCGGTCGCTGACGACGGCGTCGAGTTCGGCCGCGGTGGGGAAGCGCCCCAGCTTCCAGTTTTCCTGGTTCCAGCCGCGCCCGCGCAGCCATGGGTGTCCCGGATTGGCGCCCGCATACTCACCGATCGACTTCAGTGCGCCGGCCAGCGACGTGCTGTTGAACAGGTCGAGCTGCGTCAGTTGCTGGCCCAGGCCGAACACGTGGCCGTGGGCGTCGATCAGGCCGGGCAGCAGCGTGCGGCCTCCCATGTCGATGCGCTTGGCCTGCGGCGCCTTGGCCGCGACATCCGCGCTGGCGCCCACGGCGATGATGCGACCGGCGTCGTCAAACGCGAGCGCAGTGAACTGCACCAGGTCGCCCTTGGTATTGAGGGTATAGCCGTTGGCGTTGTCGATCAGGGTCGCGGCGTGGGCCGGCAGGCTGCCGGCAACGGCCAGGACGATCAGGGAACACAGGGGGGTCAAGCGGGCGCGCATGCGTGGTTTTCTCCGTCGGTTGGGATCCCGCGCCTCGTGGGCGCAGCTCGGCAGAGTGTATCGAAATTTGCATGCCCGGCATAGCACCGGCGTCCGTTCAATCCGGGCTGGATGCAACCTGCGCTTGCTCCCGTTCGAGCAGCGTGCGCTTGCGCTCGATCCCCCAGCGATATCCGGACAGCGCGCCGCCCGTGCGCACCACGCGGTGGCAGGGAATCGCCACCGCAATCGGATTGGCGGCGCAGGCCCCGGCCACGGCGCGCGCACCGCCGGCCACGCCGACGATGGCGGCCAGCTCGGCGTAGCTGACCGTGCGGCCGGCCGGAATGCTGCGCAGCGCCTGCCACACGCGCTGCTGGAAGGCGGTGCCGCGCACGTCCAGTGGCAACTCGAGGCCGATGCGCGGCGCTTCGACCAGCGCGACCACCTGCGCCACGGTCTGCCCGAACGCCGCGTCGGCGCCTTCCAGCGCGGCCTGCGGAAAGCGCGCCTGCAGATCGTCCAGCAGCGGCGCCGGCGCATCGCCGATCAGGATTGCGCAGATCCCGCGCCCGGTCGCCGCGACCAGGATTGCGCCCAGCGAGCACTGTCCGATGGCGAAGCGGATCGTCTCGCCGCGCCCGCCGGCCCGGTAATGCGCCGGCGCCATGCCCAGTACCGCCTGCGCGCCCGCATAGAAGCGCGTGCTGGAGCCGTAGCCGGCCTCGAACAACGCATCGAGCACCGGCGCGCCCTGCGCCAGCCCGCGCCGTACGCGCTCGCCGCGCCGCGCGGCCGCATAGGCTTTCGGCGTGATCCCCGTCTGCGCCTTGAACACACGGTGAAAGTGAAAGCGGCTCATGCCGGCGGCCTGCGCCAGGCTGTCGAGGTCCGGCGCTTCGTCGGCGGCATCGATCAGGCGGCAGACCCGTGCAACGGCGTAGCGCTGACGCTCGGCAAGCGGCGGCAAGTGCGGCGCGCAGCGCAGGCAGGGCCGAAAGCCGGCCGCTTCGGCGGCATTTGGGTCCGCATGAAAGGCCACGTTGGCGCGCCGCGCCGCGCGCGATGGACACGATGGCCGGCAATACACGCCGGTGGTGCGCACCGAATACACGAAATGGCCGTCCAAGGCGGGGTCGCGCTGCTGTACTGCGGCCCAGCGCAGATCGGCGCTGTCGGCGCTGGCATCGGCATCGGCATCGGTGGGAAGGGTCATGTTCATCTCCAGGGGTCAGGCGGCAAGCCTATCGTAGCCCCATGCCTGGTGCTATGCACGCCGGGTCTTGCTTTCGAATCGAATGCTAAAATCGCAGCTGGTCAGACAGGCCGTCACTTCGGAGAACCGCTTGGACCCAAGGACCACACACGATCCCCTGCAAGACAGCCCCCCGGACAAAGCACCCATTTTCCGGCAAATCAAGGATTACCTGGTTGGCGAAATCGCGGCCGGGCGCTGGAAGGAAGGCGACCTGGTGCCGTCCGAACAGGCGCTGGTACGCCTGTTCGGCGTCTCGCGCATGACGGTCAACCGCGCCGTGCGCGAGCTCACCGCCGAGCAGGTCCTGGTACGGCGCCAGGGCTCGGGCACGTATGTCGCGCCGCAGAAGTACCAGGCCACGCTGGTCGAGATCCGCAATATCGCCGACGAGATCCGCGAACGCGGCAGGCAGCACACCAGCCGCGTGCTGGTGCTGGCAGCCGGCGTGGCGGACGATGGACTGGCGGCCGAATTCGCGCTCGAAGCGGGCAGCATGCTGTACCACTCGCTGATCGTCCACTTCGAGAACGACGTGCCGATCCAGTTCGAAGACCGCTGGGTGAATCCGGCCTGCGCCCCGGCTTACCTGGAGCAGGATTTTTCCAGCATCACGCCCAATGAACACCTGATGGTGAGTGCGCCGCTGCAAGGCGCGACCTACGCCATCGAGGCCCTGCCGGCATCGGGCGAGACAGCGCAGCGCCTGGGCATCGCGCCCGGCGCGCCGTGCCTGGTACTGCACCGGCGCACGACGTCGGCAGGCCGGATTGCCTCGGTGGCCACGTTATGGCATCCGGGCCATCTGGCACGCTTCACGGGCAGCGTCTGAAAATAATCATGCAAACAGACAACAAACCATGTCAAACTCGGACCATATGGCGAACCCGCCATCCTCTTCTCTGCCGGGTATGACCATGCCATCGCACGCCACCGACGCACCGTCCCCCGACGCGCCCCTGCACGTCCTGGTGCTGGACGACGATCCGCTGCTGCTGGAAGTGATGCACGAAATGCTGACCGCATGCGGACCGCACACGGTTGTGCTCGAAAGCGACGCGCGCCGTGCGCTGCAGCACTTCGATCACGCCATGCCCGATGTCCTGATCTGCGACCTGATGCTGCCGGAAATGGATGGCATCGAATTTCTGCAAGCCGCCGCAGCGCAAGGGTATCAAGGCAAGGTGATCCTGATCTCGGCACTGGAAGATGGTGTGCGCGAAGCGGCTGGCGAACTGGCGCGCGCGCTGGGGCTGCAAGTGGTCGGGTCGTTTCGCAAGCCGCTCGGACAAAACCAGTTGCGTGCGGCATTGGCCTGTTGAAATTTAGTACAAGCGGCTAAACACTTTTCAAAAAAATGCGGTATTATTCGCCTCATTCCCCGCCTGACACCCTCTAGCCGTTCTTCCAATATTGAATTTTGCACACAGTGCCTCCACCATTGTGTAGTAACAATATTAAGCAGCACAGGAAGATACCCCCTAGCCGGTAGAGACGTTCCCCATGTCCTGTCTCAAGGCGTTAATCACAGTTATTACCTCTTATTGAGGAAACCATGAGCGAAAACATCAAACACATCAGCGACGCATCCTTTGAATCCGACGTGCTCAAGTCCGAGCTGCCGGTGCTGGTCGATTTCTGGGCCGAGTGGTGCGGTCCTTGCAAGATGATTGCCCCGATCCTCGAAGAAGTCGCCAAGGAATACGGCGGCAAGATCACGATCGCCAAGATGGACGTCGATGCCAACCAGGCTGTTCCAGCCCAGTTCAGCATCCGCGGCATCCCGACCCTGATCCTGTTCAAGAACGGCCAGGTCGCTGCGCAAAAAGTCGGCGCACTGGCAAAAGGTCAATTGACCGCGTTCATCGACAGCAACATCTGATTCAGCTGATACAATAAGCGGCGACGACGCGCCCGCGTCATCGCCTCCCGGCCGGGAGGGCCCACGGCTCATTGCCACCTTCCCGCCTTGATTAACCCACGCAGTTCCCTCCCCTACCTTTTTTACCCGTCACGGGTTACCCACACACATGCATTTATCTGAACTGAAGGCGATGCACGTTTCCGCGCTGCTGGAAATGGCAATCGGCCTCGATATCGACAACGCAGCCCGCCTGCGCAAACAGGAATTGATGTTTGCAATCCTGAAGAAGCGCGCAAAAGGCGGTGAGCAGATCTTCGGCGACGGCGCTCTCGAAGTGCTGCCGGACGGTTTCGGTTTCCTGCGCTCGCCAGACGCGAGTTATATGGCCTCGACCGACGACATTTATATCTCGCCGTCGCAGATCCGTCGTTTCAACTTGCATACGGGTGACTCGATCGAAGGCGAAGTACGCACGCCAAAAGACGGCGAACGTTATTTCGCGCTGGTCAAGGTCGACAAGGTTAATGGCGAATCGCCAGAGGCTTCGAAGCACCGCATCCTGTTCGAGAACCTGACGCCGCTGCACCCGAACGAGCCGCTGCGCCTCGAGCGCGACATGAACGGCGCCGAAAACATCACCGGCCGCATCGTCGACCTGATTTCGCCGATCGGCAAGGGCCAGCGCGGCCTGCTGGTGGCGTCGCCAAAGTCCGGCAAATCGGTCATGCTGCAGCACATCGCGCATGCCATCACGGCCAATCACCCCGACGTCACGCTGATCGTTCTGCTGATCGACGAACGTCCGGAAGAAGTGACCGAGATGCAGCGTTCGGTGCGCGGCGAAGTCGTTGCCTCGACCTTCGACGAACCAGCGACCCGCCACGTGCAGGTTGCCGAGATGGTGCTGGAAAAAGCCAAGCGCCTGGTCGAAATGAAAAAGGACGTCGTGATCCTGCTGGACTCGATCACCCGCCTGGCGCGCGCCTACAACACCGTGATCCCTGCCTCGGGCAAGGTCCTGACCGGTGGTGTCGACGCCAATGCGCTGCAGCGTCCGAAGCGTTTCTTCGGTGCGGCCCGTAACATCGAAGAAGGCGGCTCGCTGACCATCATCGCGACCGCGCTGATCGAAACCGGTTCACGCATGGATGACGTGATCTTTGAAGAATTCAAGGGTACCGGCAATATGGAAGTGCACCTCGAGCGCCGTCTGGCCGAAAAGCGCGTCTACCCGTCGATCAACCTGAACAAATCGGGCACCCGTCGCGAAGAACTGCTGATCAAGCCGGACCAGCTGCAAAAGATCTGGATCCTGCGCAAGCTGCTGTACTCGATGGACGAAATCGAGGCGATGGAGTTCATCCTCGACAAGATGCGCGCAACGAAGAACAACGTGGAGTTCTTCGACATGATGCGCCGCGGCGGCTAAGCCACCGCAACGCATCCCGCGCAAGGGCAGCCTTCGGGCTGCCTTTTTTGTTGGGCATTGCCGGAAGGTGAAAACCAATTTATAATCGCCGGTTCTGCCCAACCCTGGCAAGTGATCGGCAATCGGGTCAAGAAGCGAGACGACCGACGAAGTGCTGTTTGGCTACCAACTCAATAGAAAGCAAGACCATGAAAAACGAAATTCACCCAGAATACCGCGACGTCGTGTTCCATGACGTGTCGTGCGACTTCAAGTTCATCACGCGCTCGACCATCAACACCCGCGACAAGATCGAACACGAAGGCAAAGAATACCCACTGGTCAAGATCGAGGTGTCGGCTGAATCGCACCCGTTCTTCACCGGCAAGCACAAGATCGTCGACACCGCCGGTCGCGTCGAGAAGTTCCGCCAGAAATTCGGCGCAGTTGGTTCGAAGACCTCGGTCGCCAACGGCTAATTGCCGATGTAATACCGTCAAAGCCTTCACCGGCTTTGGCCAGACAGCCGGCGTTGCCGGCTTCAAAAAAGAAGCCGCTGACCCGGCTTCTTTTTTTTCGCGGCTATACTACGCGCTCATTTCCGCCATCAGACTTATCGATGAAACCAGTCCGTCTTCCTGCCGCCGCCACTCTTGCACTGCCTCGCTGGGCCCTGCTTGCGCTGGGCCTGTTCTACATCCTGCCAGGCCTGATTGGCCGCGACCTGTGGAAGGAAGACGCCGCCAGCTTCGGCATCATGTGGACGATGGCGCATGGCACGCTGGCCGACTGGTTGTATCCGAACATCGCAGGTCTGGCCAGCGTCGACGAAGGCCCGCTTGCATTCTGGCTCGGCGCCGTGTGCATCAAGCTGTTCGGCTGGCTGCTGGGCGACGTGCTGGCCGCCCGCGTCTCGACCGTCGGCATCTTCGTGCTGGGCACGATGTCGCTCTGGTACACCGCCTTCCATCTGGGGCGGCGCGCCGAAGCGCAACCGCTGCGCCTGGCCTTCGGCGGCCAGCCCGAGCCGGACGACTACGGCCGCACGCTGGGTGATACTGCTGTCCTGATCTACCTCGGCAGCCTGGGCCTGCTGCTGCAAAGCCACCTGACGCTCGCAGCGACCCTCCAGGGCGCGCTGCTCGCCTTCTTCCTGTACCGCGCCGTGCGCTACGTCGAGCTGGCCAGCACGCGCAATGCGGTGCTGGTAGGCCTTGCCCTTGGCGCACTGGCGCTCACGCAAGGCTTCCTGCCGCCGCTGGTGCTGATCGTGGCGCTGTTCGCCTGCACACGCTACCTCGAGCTGCCCACGCCGCGCGCACTGCGCGACCTGGCTGTTGCTGCCGGTGTCGGCTTCGGCCTCACGCTGATCTGGATCGCGCCGGCCACGGTAGTGCAGCCTTATGGCCTGTCGCCGGTCGCCGACTGGCTCGACTGGAACGCGCGCCAGATCGGACCGCCCGGCTGGCCGGCGCTGAAAGCCTTCTTCCGCATCGGCATCTGGTTCTTCTGGCCGGCCTGGCCGTTCGCCCTGTGGGCGATCTGGGCCTGGCGCCGCCAGCAGATGCTGCACATCGTGCTACCCGTATTCTTCTTCCTGGCGCTGGTGCTGCAAATGCTGGCCGACCCGGCGCCCGAAAACAGCGACTTCCTGAAAATGCTGCCACCGCTGGCATTGATGGCCGCCTTCGGACTGCCGACAATGAAGCGCGGCGCAATCAATGCCATCGACTGGTTCTCGGTGATGGTGCTGACGATGCTGAGCGCGATCATCTGGCTGTTCTGGGTCGCCAAGCTGACCGGCTGGCCTGCGCAACTGGCCAAGAATGCGCTCAAGCTGGTGCCTGGCTTCACGCCGGAAATCGGCGTGGTCACCTTTATCGTGGCGGCCGGTGCCAGCGTCGGCTGGATCATGCTGGTGCACTGGCGCCTGTCGCGCCAGCCGGCGGTGCTGTGGCGCGCCGTGGTGCTGTCCTCGGGTGGCCTGATCCTGCTGTGGGTGCTGTTGATGACGCTGTTCCTGCCCGACCTCAACTACGGCAAGAGCTACGCCGGCGTGGCCCAGCAGATCGCCGCACGCCTGCCCGCTGACGCGAACTGCATTGCCACCAACGTCGGCCCGGCCCAGCGCGCGTCGCTGGCCTTCTACGGCCGCCTGCCGTTCGTCACGCTGGCCGGCGGCAAGTGCGACTACGTACTGCTGCAGGACAGCCTGCGCAACCGCATGGATGCGACCCTGCTGCGCAAATGGGACGTGCGCGACGCAACGCCGCTGTGGGAAGGCCGGCGTGCGTCGGACCGGGACGAACGCTTCCGGCTATTCCGTCAAAAACGCTGAGCGCTTTTCCGACAAGCCGCACTTTTGTGCGGCTTGTTCGTTTTTGGCCGATGGATCGGCTGAAATCCACCTGTGCGCGGCAAGTGTTGTCTTTATGAGAAGCTGGCTTCAACGAATGCGTGTTTGCGCGCAGTCAAACGCCAGCCACTGAGCGCTGGTCACAATGATCAAGTCAATGACGATTCAAATAATAGTTGGCTGGATATTGCACCAATATTCTTGATCGGCGTGAATACGGACGAATGCCGGCAGCCCGGGGAGAGCACCATGAACAGCGTGACATTTTCTGAAATCGAGCGCGTCAGCAAACGCCCTGGCTTCCTGCAGCGCATCGACACCTGGCGCCAGTCCCTGCCATGGGCACTCACACTGCTGGCCGGCCTGCCGCTGCTGGTCATGGCCCTGCACCTGATTGATCCCGGCACCCCGATGCCTTTCCTCGTCGTGCCAGCCGTGGTGGGCGGCCTGCTCCCCATCTGCATGCTTGGCCCGTGTCGCTTCGAAATGCGCAGCCGCGTCGATGCCCGCCAGATGATCGACAGGCTCGACGAAGCACTCGGAGCGCTTGGCTATCGTCGCGCCGCCGCCGACAGCACCAGCATCCGCTACTTCCGCCCCCGCGCCTGGCTGCGCGGACAGGAAGGTGCGATCGATGTCGCGGTGCGCGAGCACGTGCTGGAAATCGTCGGGCCGATGGGGAGCTTGCGGTTGTTGCAGCATCGGATGACGTGTTAGGTGGGGTGCGCTATGCAATCAGGGCATACGCTCAGCCGTATCTCTCGGGAACTCACAGGACAAGTTTCGCCACACTGGCCAGCTGAGCAATCAATGTGCTAAGATACCCGCCTGCGATTGGGCCTCTGTGGCGGAATTGGTAGACGCACTTGACTCAAAATCAAGCGCCGTAAGGCGTGCCGGTTCGATTCCGGCCGGAGGCACCACCTACTCGCATCACGCATTCGTATTACGCTAAAAACCCGCAATCTTCCCAGGAAGCGCGGGTTTTTTGCTATCTGGCCTCCGCATCATCAAGCGGCTTCAGCCCAACCCGGACTGTGGACTTGGCTCGTGCAAAGCCAAGGCTCTGTCCAGATCTACGCCAAAGCCACCAAGGTAAGGAACAAAGATATTGATCATTCAGCATTGATTGGTAGAGCGATCAGTGTGTTCAAGAATTGGTAGCTTATCAAATACTCCCCTCTGGCCCGATCATACGTTTTTTAACGTCAAGGATCGTCATGGATAAGTACATCAACAAGATCGCCTTGGTCACAGGTGCAAACAAAGGCATCGGACTGGATATCGCGCGCCAACTTGGCACCAACGGCGTCACTGTCATCGTCGGCGCACGCGATACCGGACGCGGCCAGGCAGCTGCCGATCTGCTGCGCGGCGAAAATCTGAACGCCCACTTCGTCCAGCTCGACGTCACGGACGCGGCCAGTATCACGCTGGCGGCGTCGACAATCCAGGCGCAGCACGGCCGCCTGGATATTCTCGTCAACAACGCCGGTATCAATGATTCTGGAGACGGTGCACCCAGCGGCGCTTCCATCGATGCCGCGCGACGCCTGTTCGAAACAAATTTCTTTGGTGCGCTTGCGGTCACACAGGCAATGCTGCCTTTGTTGCGCGTTGCACAGCACGCCCGGATCGTCAACATGTCGAGCAGTCTCGGCTCGATGGCCGTGAATGGTGACCCGGCCAACCGCTATTACACGGCGCGCCTGATCGGCTACAACGCTTCAAAAGCCGCGTTGAACATGCTCACAGTGCAGCTGGCTGAGGAGTTACGCGGCACGGGGATTGTCGTCAATGCCGCCTGTCCAGGGTACGTGAGCACGGATTTGAACGGACATACCGGGTATCTGTCGACTGACGAAGCAGCAAAGGTGCCGGTGCGCCTCGCCCTGCTCGCGGATGACCACGTGAATGGCAAACTCGTTGATGCGTGTGGGGCAGTGGCCTGGTAATCAACCCGCCGTCCGTGCTTCGGCCACCAGGTCAACGAAGGCGCGTAGTGGCGCAGTCATGCGCCGACTGGGAAAGTACAGCTGTGGACCGTCGAACCGGGTCCACCAGTCCTGCAAGACAGGCACCAATTTGCCGGTCGCGAAATCCGCATCGAGCCAGTTCTTGAACGTGCACACCAAGCCATGTCCGGCGGCGGCCAGGGCGATGGCCGCCGCCGCAGCGTCGACGCCCACCACCAGCCGGGCAGCTGGATCGAGCGTGACTGTTTCTTCACCGTTGGTAAAGGTCCAGGCTGTCAGGGCGCCGCTCGAAAAGCGCATGCGCACGCAGTCATGCTGCAGCAATTCGCACGGATGGGCGGGAACACCTCGTTGCAAGAGATATGCCGGTGCGGCTGCCAGCGCGAGTTGTTGGGAAGCTGGACCGATCGATACCGCGATCACGTCCTGTGCGAGGTGCTCGCCGTAGCGGATGCCGGCATCGCAGCCGGCAGCTGTGATATCGACCAGGCGGTCTTCAACCTCGATCTCGATCCGCACCGCCGGATGGCGCAACATATACAGGTCGATCAGGGGCGGCAGAATGTCAACCATGACCGCACCAGTTACATTGAGTTTCAGCCGTCCCCGTACTTCTTTGCCGGGCAGCGTCACATCGTCCAGCGCCGCACGGGTTTCGGCGAAGAGCGGCGCGATCCGTTCGGCCAATACGCGCCCCGGTTCGGTCAGCATCACGCTGCGCGTCGTGCGCGCCAGTAGCGGCACGCCCAGTTGCTTCTCAATGCGCGTGATGGTTTCGCTGACGCGCGACGGCGATAGTCCCAGCTGGCGCGCGGCGGTGCGAAAACCGCCCGTGGCGCAAACTGCCAGGAAGATCGTCAAGTCGTCAAAAGACGGATCAGAATTGTTCGCCATATGATCAGTTTAATTGATGCTATGACATTGGCGATGAAAGTCGAGCGTGTCAGCAGTTGTCACTGAGTCTGACGGCCGGATCAGGCCAAAAACAGACCGTCGCCCCTTCTCATCAAAGTCAGGGAAGGGCCGGGGAATCTCACGCATCTACAGCAACGACGAAAAATACTGGGTCGGGGATTTTCCTAACGCCTTCTTGAACATCGTGATGAAGGCGTTGACGGAGTCGTAGCCGAGGGTGCCTGCCACATTTTGTACAGACTGGCCCTCCGCCAGATGGCTCAGCGCGATCATCAGGTGCAGTTGCTGACGCCATCGGCCGAACGTTAATCCTGTTGTGTTTTCGACCAGCCGTGCCAACGACCGCTCGCTCATAGCGAGCAGATCAGCCCATTGGCGCAGGGTGGTGCGATCACCAGGATTAGCAATCAGCGTGTCGGAGATGCGCCTGATTTTCGGATGGTCAGACATCGGCAAATGCAATTGTTCGACTGGCGCCTGTGACAACTGCTCCAGCAATACCGCGATCAGCCGAGCGGTGGGTCCATCTGTTGACGCCGTGGGCGCCTGTTTAGCGACATAGCAAATCATCTCCCTCACTACGGGTGTAATGGCGACAGTACAGCATCTGTCCGGCATTACGGTCGCACCCGGTTCGATAAACAGAAAGAAGATGTGGGCGTTTCCCGTCGCGCGACAGCTGTGGGCAATCTCGCTCGGTATCCAGACCGCATGCTGTGGGGGCACCAGCCACAGGGCTTCAGACACTTCGCAGGTGACGGCCCCCTGCAGAGCCAGAATGAGCTGTCCCTTGCGATGCTGGTGTGCCTCATGCTCCACATCGTTTTGCTGCGACCCAAGTTCTACCGCTACGGCAGTCTGCTCAAAGGAATCGGAATCGAAATCCTCCGGGGATCTGGGCAATAATCGGGGAGTTGGCATAATTTAGATATTATCTGTCAGTTTGTCTATATTAAAGCAATCACGTATTCTTTAAAGTCATATTTTTTCCACGTGAAGAGATATGAAGACATTGACTAAAAATAATAATTGGGCAACCGTATCGCTGATTGCAGCAATACTGCTCGTTGCCATGAACCTGCGGGTGCCCTTTACCGTTGTCGCTCCCGTGCTGCCCTGGATACAGCATGACCTCAGCCTCAGCACCACCGCTGTCGGCTTGTTGACCTCCTTGCCCTTGCTCGTCTTCGCAGCTTTTTCCCCTTTCGCCGCATCCATCGCAGCGCGTTTCGGCCTGGAACGTACCCTGCTGGGTGCACTGGGCGTCATTGCTGCTGGCGTTCTCATCCGTTCCGTCGACAGTGTCTGGACTTTGTACAGCGGGACTGTCTTTATTGGCGCCGGTATTGCACTGGGAAACGTCCTGCTGCCTAGTCTCATCAAGCGCGATTTTCCGGCGCATCTCGTCTCCTTGACAGGCGCGTATTCCATCACCATGGGGGCTGCTGGCGCCATCGGCTCTGCCGCCGTCATTCCGCTTACACAAGCATGGGGATGGCGCGCTGCGCTGGCGATGTTTGTCATCGTTCCGCTGGTAGCACTGTTGGCATGGCTCCCGCAATGGAACAAACAAGGCAACGCTGTAGGTGCCGCCAAGCACCAAGCCCCAGGCGTCGCAGTCTGGCGCTCGCCGCTTGCCTGGCAAGTCAGCCTGTTTATGGGTCTGAATGCGATGCCGTTCTATATTGCTGTGGGTTGGCTCCCGACGATTTTGATGGAGCATGGCATATCGGCAACCGCTGCGGGCTCGCTGCACGGGACGCTACAATTGGCCACTGCGGTGCCTGGCTTGCTGATGGCGGCGATACTGCGCCGCATGAAAGATCAGCGCGCCGCTGCCGTGATCGCCAGCTCGATGTCTGCCATCTCATTGTCAGGATTGATGCTGGCGCCGTCGCTGGCATTGCTATGGGCTGTCTTGCTGGGATTTGGCTGCGGCGCCAGCATGATATTGGGCCTGACCTTTATCGGTCTTCGTACCACCAATGCCAGAGATGCGGCTGCGCTGTCAGGCATGGCGCAGTGCGTTGGCTATTTGATGGCAGCTGCAGGCCCCATGATGCTCGGTGGCCTGCATGATGTCTTTGGCGGATGGGCAACGCCATTGCTGCTTGCCTCCATGATTACCCTTCTGGGTGCATGGGCGGGAATGTTGGCTGGGCGGGCCGTCCACCTTTGAGCAGCTCAAGCTAGAGGCTGGCCCTTGACCACCTCAAATCGTTGTTTTAGAGAACGTCAGTTCCCGGTGCGCATAACGCCGTAGTCAGATACAGCGGAAATTGCAGGTGTGTGCTTTGGACGCCGCTAGCCCAGCGTCCCATCCGACAGCCGGATCGCACACATCGCTCTCTTCCCTTTACTGCTGACACTGAGCCTTCCCTCATGCAGCACCACGATACGGCGCGCGCAATACAACCCAGTCCGAACCCAGTGGAATTGCCATGCTGCTGCATCTTGAGCGCGCTAAACACATGGCGTAATCGCACCTTGATGCGCCGCCCCGAATCGTCGATATCCAGGCGCACTTCGTTGCCCCCGGGCTACGATCCCTACGCGTCATCACGTCAAATTTGTCGAAGATAATTACACTACCCTTGATCACAGTCAAAGCGGTACTCATAAGTCATTGATTTCTCACCAATTCTCACATTGGCCTAGTTATTGCTTAGTTAAGGAGACAAACCAATATTTTAAGGAATAGTAATGAAAAGCATTTTTACGACATTGGCAGTGGCTGGGGTGATGGCAATGAGTGGCGCTGCCCAAGCTGCGCCTGTTCTGTATTCGCAAGTCGGCACGCAGAACACTGCAACGTACAGCTTCACCGCAGCAACGACCGGCAATCTGACCGGCTATTTTGCTGGTTCCAAAGCTGACTATGAAAACGAAGTCGGCATGATGGTCAATGGCGTCGCTACCGGTCTGTTCGGCTTGAACAACAAGACCTCGGCATATGGTCAGGCCTTCAACTTCGGCAACGTTGTCGCCGGCGACGTCCTGGTCTTTGTGTTGTCGAATATCAAGCCAGGCAACATCGGCCCTTGGTACTCGCAAACGAATCTGAACAGCGATCTGACCAACCACGTCTACTCGTCGTATTACGCGGGCGATGACCGTCTGAGCGCCGGCACCTACGTTGCATTCGAAGACAAGCCACGTGGCGGCGACTTCAACTACAACGACATCAGCTTCGTGTTCTCCAATGTCACGACCGAAGTGCCTGAGCCTGCGTCGATCGCTCTGCTGGGCCTGGGTATCGCAGGTCTGGGTCTGAGCCGTCGCAAGAAAGCCATCAAGGCATAACGATCGCCTGCTGCATTGTCAGGCAAGCGGCATGCGTGCCGCGGGCCTGACCTTCGCACAGTCGCGTGGTTGATCAAGCGGCGCAATGTGCCAGAACGGCAGTAAGCCGCCTGCATTCGTACCACGCCAAAAACCCGTCATCCTTCCAGGAAGCGCGGGTTTTTTGCTATCTGCCGGCCGGATGCTCAGGTGCGACCGATGCAGCACGCTCCACTGGCAACCGAATCGCAAAGGTCGCTCCCCGTCCCCGCCCTTCACTGCTGACACTGAGCGTGCCCTCATGCAGCTCGACAATGCGCCGCGCGATATACAGCCCCAATCCCAGACCGGTGGCATTGTCATGCTGCTGCAGCTTGAACGCGCCAAACACGTGCGGCAGATCGTCCGCTTCGATGCCCTGCCCCGAATCGGCGATATCGATCTCGACCCATCCTCCGCTGCGCCGGATGCCGATGCGGATCACCCCGCCGACCGGCGTGAACTTGACCGCATTGAACAGCAAGTTCCAGCACACCTGCTGCAGCCGCTGCCCATCGGCCTCGAAGCGAATGTCCGCGCCATAATCGGCGGGCGTCACCTGCATCAGGATCTGCTTGGCATGCGCGTGCGGCTCCACCGTGGCGATGGCTTCGCGCAGCACTTGCCCCAGCACGATCGGCTTGCGCACGATGGACATCTGCCCGGTCAGCGTGCGCGCCGCGTCGATCAAATCGTCGACCATGCCGGCTTCCTGGCGCACGTGCACGCGCATCGATTCCAGGCCGCTGACGGCTTTTTCTGGCAGGTCGGGAATCGTGCGCAGCATCAGCTCGATGCGCATCGACAGCGCCGACAGCGGCGTGCGCATCTCGTGCGAGACGGTCGCCAGGAACAGCTCGCGCGTGCGGTTCACGCGCGTCAGGTCGTCGATGGTTTCACGCTGCCGGTCGAGCGTGCTCGAGAGCGTGCACAGCAGGGTTTCGTAGGTGGCCATGCGCTGTGCCGACACCGGCGCGTCGAGCCGCACTTCGCTCCACAGCAGATGGCCCGACACGCCGATCTGCCGGCCGATGCGCTCGCAGGCCAGGGGCGAGCTGAAATCGGCAAAGCGCCAGCCGAACACCAGCACGCCATACACGTTGCCATGCAAGAGCAGCGGCAGCGCGCGCACGCAGAAGCCTTCGCTGAACTCGCTGGCTCTCGGTGCACCCTGCTGGCAGACGTCGCGCGCCAGGCTGCGCTCGAGCGCCGTGCCGGGGCCGTCCTCGGCCCACAGTGTCGACTGCTCGGCGAGGAAGGTCGACATGCGCGAGCCCGTCAACGGGCCGATGCGGCGCACGCCGGCCGTGTCGTAGACGGACGTCACCAGCCCGGTCGCCTCGGTGTACTGGCGCAGCGGCGCGCGCCAGTCGTCCCAGTCGATGGGCGGCTTGTCAGGCAGGTCGACGGTGATCACCGGTTGGTTTCGGCCGGTTGGTGCGTCGACTCGGGCAAGGGCTCGCCATTGGCAACGGCTTCCTCGATCATCGGACTCTGGCGCGATGGCGAGCGCGAAAGCAGACCGTAATACGACGAGAATGGCAGTTGCGGGACGGCCTGGGTATTGTTGTCGCTGTCGTCCAGCAGACTCAGGCCGCCCACGCCGATCGTGTATTCACGCGTCACTTGCAGGTTGCGGCTACCGCGCACCTTCGGCACCGCCAGCGCGCGCCGCAATACGGTGGAAATTTCCACGTAGTTGAGCAGGATGATGTTGTCGACCAGGTGCGAGCCCTTGAGCTCTTCGCTGATCTGCGACACGCCCAGCAGTTCGGGGCTTTCGTAGTTGAACAGCGTCGTGGCCAGCCGGTTCTTGAAGAAGCTCGCCAGCGCGTACAGGTAATCGGCCACTTCGCTGCGGCTGGTCATTTCATACACGGCGATCGAATCGAACACGACGCAATCGATACCTTCCTTTTCCACCAGCTTGATGATGCGGTCGAAGTGCACGTCCAGCTCGAGTTCGAGCGGCGACTCATAATGGATGAACAGGTCGCCCGCATCCACCAGCGCCTGCAAATCAAAGCCGAGGGGCTTGGCGTTGCGCATCAGCTGGCGTGCGTGTTCGTCCAGGCTGACCAGCAGCGCCTTGTGGCCGTTCCTGATGGCGTCGCTCAGGAACTGCACGCTCAGCACCGTCTTGCCGGTGCCGGAAATGCCGCTGACCAGCGTTACCGAGCCCTTGTAGATGCCGCCGTCCATCATCTTGTCGATGGCGGCAGAGCCGGTCGACAGGCGTTCTTCCGACGTTGGCTGGTCGGGCGACATGACCGGGCGCGACTGGGCGCGGCGGTACACGTGCACGCCCTGATGCGCCTCGATGCGCATGGTGTGGCTGCCGCCGATGAAATCCTGGCCGCGCGACTTGGCCACCGTCAGGCGGCGATGCACGCGGCGACGCGCTTCTTCGAGCGTGAGCGAGATGATGGTGTCGAACACGAAGCGCTCATGGGCTAATACGCCGCCGAGCGACGCATCTTTTTCGGCCGTGACCATCGTTGTCACACCAAGGCGTGTGAGCCCCTCGATCAGCAGGTGCACGTCTTCGCGGAACGGGATGTCGTTGCCTTCGGCGTACAGGCGCAGTGGCGTCAGGCCATCGATCAGCAGGCGCTTGGCGCCCATCGCAAGCAGCGCGGCCGAAAACGCGCCGTCGCTGCTGCGAAATTCGCTCATCAACACGGCCGGGCTGGTCTGGATGATCTTGATCCGGCCCTGGTCGATCATGCCCTGCAGGTCCCAGTCGAAGCCGGCGGCGTCGCGCAGCAGCTTGGCCGGGTCGAGCTCGAACGAGACGATGGCACCCGGCTCGTCGAAGTCGACGGCGCCGCGGTAGATGAAGCCCAGGCCCAGCGTCGTCTTGCCAGCACCGGGCGGCCCTTCGACGAGCAGGTTGTTATTGCGTGGGATACCACCGTGCAGGATCTCGTCCAGCCCCACAATCCCTGTCCTCACCAACGCGCTCATGAACTCACCTTTTTTGCAGAATGAACCAGCTTATCATGTGTGCATGTTACGCTCCAGAGACAGTCGCAGACGACCGGTTCTTGACCGTGGCAAGTGCATGATCTATCGTGTTCAATGATTCTGTAGAACAATCCTGCCGGTGCTCTTCATTGCCCCGCGCCGGTCGTTACCTCCGTGTTTCTTGTACGTTCTCTTGCCATGCAAAGGCCGCCGCCCGCATCCATGGAACCACAGCACACTCCCCCCAGCGACGCGGCCCGGCAACTCGTCGATGAAGCATTACAGGCCGCCGCAAGCGAAACCGCTGCCGGCCAGCCGGCGCAGGCAGCGGCGCTGTACCGCGCAGTACTCGACCTCGCCCCCGGCCATCCCGCCGCCCATTTTGGCCTGGGCCTGCTGGCGCGCCAGGCCGGCGACCTGGCCACCGCGATCCCGCACCTGACCGAGGCCCTGCAGGGCGATACTGACGAAGAGCGCTACTGGCTGGTCTATATCGAGGCACTGATCGCCGCGCGCCAGTTCGCCACGGCGAGCGACTTGATCGCACTGGGGCGCAGCCACGGCCTGGCCGGGCCGGAGGTCGATGCGTTCGAACGGCAACTGATCACATCCGGCACACCGGATCCCGACACCATCGCCGCCGCCACTGCACTGTTCGCGTCCGGCCGCCTGGACGAAGCCGGCTATGCGGCGCAGTTTTTAACCGAGCAGTTTCCACAGCATCCATTCGGCTACAAGCTGCTGGGCGGCATCCATCATTTGCAGGGCAATCTGCAGCAGGCGCTCGAGTCGATGGAGGTCGCCGTGCAGTACGCGCCGGACGACGCCGAGGCGCTGAGCAACCTGGGCTTGCTGCTGCGGGGCGCGGGCCGGCTGGCCGACGCGCAAGCCGTGCTCGAACGCGCGGTTGCGCTGCGGGCCGACGATGCCCACGCCCACAACCACATGGCGCTCGCGCTGCTCGACGCCGGGCGCCTGAGCGAAGCGCATGCCAGCGCCAGCACCGCGCTCGCGCTCGATCCGGCGCATGCGCAGGCCGGCAATACGCTCGCGATGATCCTGCAGCACCAGAGCCGCGCGCTCGAAGCGGTCGAGGCCTACCGCGGCGTGCTGGCGCGCGATCCCCACAACACCGATGCGCACAGCAATATGCTGTTCTGCATGAGCCAGGTGAGCAGCATCGGACCCGATGCACTGTTTGCCGCGCACCGCGCGTTCGGGCGGCAGCTCGAAGCGCGTATCGGCGCGCCGCGCACCACCTGGAACAACACGCGTGACCCCGAGCGCGCACTGCGTGTCGGACTCGTCTCGGGCGACCTGCGCAACCATGCGGTGGCCGCATTCATCGAACCGCTGCTGGCGCGTCTGGCGGGTCGGCCCGGCCTGACGCTGCACGCCTATTACACGCACCCGCTGCACGATGCGGTTACTGCGCGTCTGCGCGCTTACATGGCGCAGTGGCGCGATGTGGCGGGTCTGGACGACACCGCGCTGGACGCGCTGATCGTCGCCGACGGCATCGACATCCTGATCGACCTGGCCGGCCACACCGCCCACAACCGGCTGCCCGTGTTCGCGCGCAAGCCGGCGCCGCTGCAGGCCACCTGGATCGGCTACCCGGGCACCACGGGGCTGGCAGCGATGGATTACTACCTGACCGACCGCTTCATCCTGCCGGCCGGCCAGTACGACCACCTGTTCACCGAAAAACTTCTTCGCTTGCCGGTCTCGGCGCCGTTCCAGCCGGCCGCCGACGCGCCCGATGTTGTCGCGCCCCCGGCGCTGGTCAATGGCTACATCACGTTCGGCAGCTTCAATCGCCTCAGCAAGATCAGCCGCGACGTGGTCGCCGCCTGGGCCGGCCTGCTGCGCGCCGTGCCCACTGCGCGGCTGCTCGTGGCCGGCCTGCCCGATCACGGCCACGAGAGCCTGCTGCCGTGGTTCGGCGACGAAGGCATCGCGCCGGAGCGCCTGCGCTTTCATGGCCGCACCGGCATGCACGACTATCTGGCCCTGCACAACGAGGTCGACATCTGCCTCGATACCTTCCCGTACTCGGGCGGTACGACAACGCTGCACGCGATGTGGATGGGCGTGCCGACGCTGACGCTCGCGGGCGAGACCGCCGCCGGCCGCCAGACGGCCTGCATCCTCGAACACAATGCGCTGCCGCAGTTCATTGCGCACGACGCCGCCGCCTTCGCCGCACAGGGCGCGGCCGCGTGCAGCGACCTGCCCGCACTGGCCGCGCTGCGCGCCGGCATGCGCGGGCGCTTCCCGCCCACCAAGTCCGGTCCCATGAACCGGATCGCCGACAGCGTCGAGCACGCGCTGCGGCTGATCTGGCGGCGCTGGTGCGCGGGCCAGCCGGCCGTCAGCTTCGACGTGCCGATGCCGCCCCAGCACAAGCCACATCAGCCACCGAAGCAAACTGCCCATGCGCCAGCAGTCACGCCGGCGGCACCCCTGATCCGCGTCACCCAGCCGCACCTGCCGCCGCTGGACGACTTCATTCCTTATCTCGAGCAGATCTGGGAGAGCAAATTCCTGACCAATGGCGGCCAGTTCCACCAGCAGCTTGAAGCGGCGCTGTGCGATTACCTGGGCGTCGCGCATATCTCGCTGTTCGCCAATGGCACGCTGGCCCTGATGACGGCCTTGCAGGCGCTGCGTATCGAGGGCGAGGTGATCACCACGCCGTATTCGTTCGTCGCGACCAGCCACGCGCTGCTGTGGAACGGCCTGCAGCCGGTCTTCGCCGACATCGACCCGGTCACGTTCAACCTCGATCCGGCCCGCATCGAAGCGGCGATCACGCCGCGCACCACGGCCATCATGCCGGTGCACTGCTACGGCATCCCGTGCGACGTCGCGGCCATCGAACGCATCGCCCGCAAGCATGGCCTGAAGGTTATCTACGACGCGGCCCATGCGTTTGGCGTGCGCCAGAATGGCGCCAGCATCCTGCGCCACGGCGACCTGTCGGTGCTGAGTTTTCATGCGACCAAGGTATTCAATACCTTCGAGGGCGGTGCGATCATCTGCCACGACGCGGCCACCAAACGCCACATCGACCTGCTCAAGAACTTCGGCATCCAGGACGAGCAGACGGTTGTCGCGACCGGCATCAACGGCAAGATGAACGAGGTCAGCGCCGCGTTCGGTCTGCTGCAACTGCGCAGCATCGACGCCGCGCTCGCGGGGCGCCAGCAGATCGCCGCGCACTACCGGCGCCTGCTGGCAGACATTCCCGGTATCGATCCGATGCCGGACCTGGGCGACGACGCCAACAACAGCTACTTCGCAGTGCTGGTGCGCGATACCTATCCCCTCAGCCGCGATGCGCTGCACCAGAAGCTGCACGATGCGGGCATCCACTCGCGCCGGTACTTCTATCCGTTGATCAGCCACTTCCCGATGTACCGCGCGATGCCGTCGGCGGCGCCCGCGAATCTGCCCCACGCCAACGTGATCGCAAATCAGGTCATCTGCCTTCCCATCTATCCGGCCCTCGCCGCGCAGGACGTCGAGCGCATCGTCGGTCTGCTCGCGTCATCCTGACGAACCACAGGACACACCATGACCATCCAGCCGTTTCGCCATGCAACGCCTGCCGACTTCAACGCGCTCGCCAGCGGCGCCGATACCGCCTTCGACGACCTGCATGCGTTCGACGAGGTCTACTTCCTGGGCGACCATACCGGCAGCTTTGCGCTGCGTGCCAACACCATCGCCAGGTCCCTGCCCAATTTCGCCGGCATCGCCGTGTTCTCGGTCTCGCCCGAAAAGCGCACCCGCATCGCGCAGCAGTTGCCGCTGCAGGTCAACTGGGGATTCATCGAAATCGCCGACCTGGTCGCGCGCGCGGCCGGCAAACGCATCGTCGTCATCGATTTCAACGACAACCTCGCCGGCAAGCAGGTCGCCGCAAAGGTCGCGGCGCAGGGCGTGCCGGTGCGCGACTGCCTGTACGCGATGCACCAGCTGGATAACGTGCACACGTACCAGACCGTGCGCCAGGAGCGCGAGCACGTGGTGGCCAACCTGGCCCAGTTCATCGCGCTGGCCGGGCGTTTCAGCGACGACTGGTCGCGCACCACGCTGCTGGCGCGCCTGCGCGCGTTCCTGACGCTCGATCGCCGTCCGCTGATCGAAGTGGCGTTCCCGCTCGGTGAATTCATGAACAGCTTTTCCACCCGGGCCGGCCTGAAGGTCGGCACGGACGACATTTTCATCGATGCCGGTGCGGCGCACGGCGACACGGTCGCCCACTTCTTCCACATCGCGCGCGGCCAGTACCGCGCAGTGCATGCGTTCGAGCCCGATGCGACCAACTTCGCAGCGCTGCGCAACCTGGCTGCGCACCTGCCCGACGTGCACCCGTATTTCGCCGGCCTGGGCGCAGAAGATGGCGAGGTCGATTTCTACGAAAACCCGGACAACCGTTTTGGCAGCAACTTCGCCGGCGGGGGCATCAAGACCACGATGAAGATCATGACCGTCGACAGCGTCGTCGATGAAGCCACGGTCATGAAGATCGATGTCGAAGGCTGGGAAGCGCAGGTGCTCAAGGGCGGCGCGCGCACGATCGCGGCCTGCAAGCCGGACATGACAATCTCGGCCTACCACTATGCGAAGGATATTCCGGCGCTGCTGGCCACGATGGACGACATTACCCGCTACCGGCACGTGGCGCTGCGCCACTACTCATCGAGCCTGTACGACACGCAGTTACTGTTCTCGGACCGCCAGGATTTCAGCTAGGCACCGATGATCACGATCGGCTGGGCGTGGGTCGCGTGGATGAAGGTCCTGGCGGCGATGTCCTGCTCGATGCGCCCGGCCTTGTCGACGATGCACAGCTTGCCGATCTGGCGGCCATGACCGACGATCACGCCCAGGCCGAGCGTGACCTGGGCCCCGATGCGCGCACCGCGGCCGATCACCACGCCCTCGTCGATCCAGGCCGAGTGGCCGACCGTGACGCCGCTGCCGACGATGGCGCCGGCGCCGATCACGGTGTTGAAACCAATCCGGCTGCCATGCTGGATGATTGCGCCGGCGCCGATCCAGCAGTTGTCGTCCATGCGCACGCCAGCGGCCACCAGGGCGCCCGGTTCGACCAGCGCCGGCATGGCGATGCCACGCAACCGCAGGCTCGCCATCAGGTCCAGGCGCATGCCGTTCAGGAAGCGTGCGTCGAGTGCGACGAAGGCGCTGGCGCCTTCGTCATCGAGGCCATCGAGGCCGTCCAGCGCTGCCGCCAGCGCCGCCTGGCTGGCTGCCGGGTCGAGTTCCAGCGGCCGCAGCTCCAGCGCCGCCGCGGGTGCCGACGACAATGCAACCGAACGCCACGCCGCCAGCGCACGCGCCAGTTCCGGCCCATGACCGATCACGTGCTTACAAGGCAAAGTTCCCCTCCATCAGGTCCAGGTACCAGAGTTCCAGGCTGGCGTTGATGTATTCGTAATCGCCCAAATGGGGCGAGCGCGCGCCCGGATGCAGCGTGCGCTGGATCTGTTCCATCACCGCGATGTCTTCGCGCATGACGACATCGGCGCCCATCATGTGCGCATGCAGCACCGCGGCCGACGACGCGTACGGCTGCTTCTTCTTCGCCGTCAGGTAGTACACCACCAGGTCGGTGCGCCCGGCGGCGATGGGGATATGGTGCTCGATAATGAACGCATGGCCGCCATTGGCCGACGCGATGTGCAGGTTCGGGAACGCCAGCCAGTTGTAGTACCAGTCCTGGTCGCGGTAACGCTCGACGTGGGCGTGGTACGGCTCGTCCGGGGGCGACGCCATCGGCGCATCGCGCCCGCCGCCGCTGAAGCTGCGCATCAGGCCCAGCGCGCGATTACGGTCGGCGATGCCGGCTTCCTGCAGACGGCGCAGGCCCGCCACGCCCTCTTCGCTGATGCTGGCCTCGAACTTGACGTCCTGGTACAGCGAGCGCGCATGCAGGTAGCGCGGGTGGTGGCCGTCGCGCAGGTTTTCGTAGGCCAGCTTCCAGTTGAAGTGGCCCTCGTAGGTCGTCATGATCACTTCGCTGTCGTAGGCCAGCGACGACGCCGTGAGCGAAGCGAGCATCGCGGCGCCAAACTGCTGCCTGATCGGCAGGGGCATTTCGGCCAGGCACACGAACACCAGGTTGCCGACCACTTCCAGCGCAAAGCGGCGCAGGTGGATGCAGGCCCGCTCTTCTTGCGCGAAGCGGTACAGCGCGTCCTCGTGCGGAATGCGCGTGGCGCCTTCGCGATCAAAACTCCAGCCGTGGTAGCCGCAAAACAGCGGCCGCACGCCATGCGGCGCGACCTGGATGGGATTTTGCCGGTGCGGGCAGATGTTTTCGAATGCGCGCAACTCGCCTTGAAAGTTCTGGACCACGACCGGGATGCCAAACAGCGTGCGCGCGATGAAGGCGTTGTGCTTGTCCAGCATGACCTTCAGGCCGATGAACTGCCATAACGGTTTGAACAGCAGTTCGCGTTCGCGCGCGAACCAGGCCTCGTCGATGTACGCCTGCGGCGGCATGCGTGAGCGCATTACTTGAACCTGAAGATCTTGGCCGGATTGCCGATCATCGTCACGCCCGGCGGCACGTCGGCCATGACGACGGCGCCGGCGCCGATGATCGCGCCATCGCCCACCGTCACGCGCGGCAGGATGGTCGCATGCGGGTGGATGATCACGTCGCTGCCGATCCGCGCGCCGCCGCCCACGAACACGAAACTGCCGATCGTGGTGTAGTCGCCGATCTGCACGTCGTAGCCGATCACGCTGGTCGACTGGACGAACACAAAGTCGCCCAGGCGCGTGTCCACGCCCATGCGAACCTCGGGCTCGAACAGGCAGCCGGCGCCCATCTCGACACCGATCGCCTTGTGCAGGCCGGTGCACAGGCTCATGAAGGTCGCGCCCTGCGCCAGCAGTGGTGCGGCAAAACGGCGGCGCTGCGCCGGCTGGCCCAGCGCGCACAGGAATTCTTCGTGCGCTCTCGCCTGCCAGGTCAGCGGGTCGCCCAGCACTGGCAGCGGGGTGTCGGCCGCCAGGTCGCTGCGGTTGTCGAGAAAGCCGATGACGGTCCAGTCGGCGCCATTGGCGACGTCGCTTTGCATGATGTTGTAGACGCTGCGACCAAAGCCGCCGGCGCTGATGATCAATGCTTCCTTCAGGCGCGGCGTCACGTCCATGGAATGCCCCCGTCCAGGTGCAGCTGCGTGCCCGTCACCTTGCGGCTGATATCGGCCAGCAGGTAGATGGCGGCGTACGCAACGTCTTCGGGCTTGCCCAGGCCCAGCGGGTACATTTTGGCTTTTTCGTCGAGCCAGGCGCGGTCGTCATTCACGAGCGGCGTATCGACCAGGCCTGGCGCGATGGCGTTGGCGCGCATCGCGCGCGGCGCGATTTCCAGCGCCAGCGGCCGGATCAATCCTTCGAGCGCCGCCTTGGACGCCGAATACGGGCCCACACCAACGGTGCCGGTGTGCGCCGCGATCGACGACATGAACACGAGCGAGGCGCCGTTGCGCAGCGTTTTTTTGGCCAGCAGCAGCTGGGTGAGCATCAGCGGCGCGAGAAAATTCGCGTCGAGCACCGTCTGCATGAAACTCTGGCGCAGCATGCGCAGTGGGGTCACGCCATGCACGCCGGCCGCGTGCACGACGCCATCGAGCTCGCCGCATGCGGCCACCAGCCGCGCCATCTGGGGCGGATCGGTCAGGTCGGCCACGTACGCCACGTGCTCGAGTCCTGCTTCGAGCAAGGCAAGCGTATCGCCAAGTCGCGCCGCATCGCGGCCGTTGATGACAACGCGCGCACCGGCGCGCGCGCATTCGACGGCGACGGCGCGCCCGATGCCGCTCGACGCGCCGGTGACCAGCACGGTCTTGCCGCGCAGGTGGAACGGATGCAGGAACAGGGCGTCGTCGCTCATCGCACGTGCAGGCTCAAGCCCGAATCGATGACCAGGGACGTCCGGGATACCCAGCGGCTGGCCGGGGCCAGCAGCCAGGCGATGGCGCCGGCCACATCGCCCGGCTCGATCATGCCCAGTGGCGCAAGCGCTGCCTTGTCGCCCGTGCTCATCACATTTTGCAGGCCGTCGAGCATCGGCGTGGCGACATAGCCAGGCGAGACGCAGTTGGCGCGCACGCCCTGCTTCGCGTGTTCGACCGCGATCGTGCGCACGGTGGCCGTCAGCGCCGCCTTGGCGCCGGAATAAATGCCGGTGGCGTGCGGCGCGACGTGTTCGGCCACTGCTGTCACGTACACGAGCGACGCATTGGCCGCGATCCTGCGCTTCGCCAGCAAGGCTTGCGTGAGCAGCACGGGCGCGTCGTAGTTCACGGCAAACAGCTGATCGAGATGGCGCTGGGTCACCATGCGCATCGGCGCGAGCTGCGCGGCGCCGGCGCTGAACACGCAGCCGTCCAGGCTGGGCGCGGCGTCGACAAGCGCCTGGCGCGCGACCGGATCGGTCAGGTCGCCGATGATGGTCTGGTGGTCTGCGCCGGCCAGACCATCGACGACGCGTGTCAGGCGCTCGCGATCGCGGCCGCAGGCGAGAATGCGCGCGCCCATGGTTGCGCACAGGCGGGCCGTGGCTTCGCCGATGCCTGACGACGCGCCGGTGATCAGGATCGTCCGGCCCGCAAGGCTGAACGGCGATGCATTCATGATTCGACCAGCGCCGGGAACACCGCGCGGTCGATGTCGACGATGCAGCTGCCCCACGACAGGCCGATGCCAAAGCCCGACATCAACACCTTGTGCTTGCCGCCCTGGAGGGCTTCGCGCAGGCGCGCCGTCATCGTCACCGGGATCGAGGCCCCGCTGGTATTGCCGAAGTCGTGCAGCGTCGAAGGTACCTTCTCGACCGGCAGGCCAAGCTTCTTGCGGATGGTGTCGTTGATCATCCGGTTGGCCTGGTGGAAGATGAAGTAGTCGACAGCCTCGATCGGGCATTCGGCATACGCCAGCAGATCGCGCACGGCGGGCGGCACGCGCTGGGTCGAGAAGCTCAGCACCGCCGGGCCGTCGAGCACCAGCGCGGCCGGACTGCGCAGGATCCCGTCCTCGTCCTTGTACGGCAGCAGGTGCTGCAGGCCGATCGGTTCGCGATGGCCGCCCGCCGGCAGCATGATGGCGCGGTAGCCGCTGCCGTCGCTGTTGAGGTCGAAGTACATCGGCGGCGCCGCCGGATCGTATTCCAGTGCGGTCGCGGTGCCGGCGTCCGAGAACAGCGGCTCGACCACGGTGGCCGCCTTGTCGCCCACCAGCAGCAGCGCTTTGTTGATGCCGCCCGAGGCCATCATCGCGCCCAGCACGTGCAGGCCGAACGCATAGGCCGAACAACCCAGGTTGATGTCGAAGGCGATCGTGCCGGGCTTGAGGCCCAGGCGGTCCTGCAGGATGATGGCGGTGGCCGGAATCAGGTAGTCGGGCGACTGGGTGATGACGATCAGCGCGTCGATCTCGTCCTTGTTCCACTGCAGCTCGGCCAGCAGGCGCTCGCTGGCGTCGAACGCCAGGTCGGAGAAGGTTTGCCATTCGGGGCAGATGCGGCGCGTCTCGATGCCGATATTGCGCACCACGCGTTCACGCGCGCTCTTGATCTGCGGCGGGCAGTCGTGCAGGTTGGACAGGAGACGCCGTGGCACGCAGGACGCCATGCCGGCGTAACGGACATTGCGGATGGTCGCCTGGGCCATGGTGTCAGGCGATCAGTTTGTAGACGTCGCTCACGAGCTGGCACCCGACCAGGTCCTTGCCGGTGATGGCCTTGTCGTACTCCATGTCGAACATGATGATCACGCCCAGCGCCGCCAGCGAATCCCATTCGGCCAGTGCCTTGAGATTGGTGTCGCCGGTCAGGTCCACAGCGTCCTGGAAGTCGACCGCGCTCTTGAATTTTTCGACGAATTGCTGGAGTGTGTCCATTGCATCCTCGTGAAATCGTGTACTTGTAAAAAGTAGCGCCAACAGCGTCGCGAAAGCCAATTTCGCTTGATTGGCGACAATCATGAATCACTATAAGTCAAACCAACGGCGCTGTCACCGTGAACTGGCACGCCGTTCGTAGCGCCGCTCGATGGCACGTGCCGTGCCGTCGCGCTCGATCGTTTCAAACTCCGCATTCAGGCGCTTGACCAGTGCATCGGGCACGGCCCGGTTGCAGGCCAGGTAGACGGCAACGCGGTTGAACACGTGTACCGGCACGATCTGCTTGTCCCAGCCATTCCTGACCAGCACGTCGCTGCCGACGCGCCAGCTGGCAGCCCACAGGTCGATGCGGCCCTGCAGCAGCTTGGGTGGATTCAGCATGTCATGGGGCGACGTGTCGACGACATGGCCCCGGCTGCGCAGATAGCTGTCACGCGCATCGCCGGCATAGGTGCCGATGCGCAGGCCGCGGGCGTCTTCCAGGCTGGCGATGCGCCAGGCCCGGTCGGCGCGCCCCATCAGCACCCACTGCGCCTCGTCGGTCGGCCCGATCCATTTGAACAAGGCTTCCCGTTCCGGCGTGCGGGTGGCGGAGTAGACGCAGCCGTTGGCCTGCTGCAGTGCGGCCGCGTACGCGCGCTTCCAGGGCAACAGCGTGACGTCGTACGTGACGCCTGCCCGTTCCATGACAACCCGGATCTTGTCGGTGGCAATGCCGACCACGCGCCCGTCCTCGAGCATGCTCGACGGGGCCGAGCTCTCGGTGGTGATCGACAGGTATGGCGCGGCCGGCGGCGCCGCCGCTGTCATGGACGACACGCTGCACGACAGGATCGCAAGGCCAGCACAAAGTTGCCGAAATCTCATTTAATTCTCTTGAAATAACCGCCGCAGACGTGGCGCGCAAGGGCCACGGGACGCACCTTGCCGCGCCTTCAGCATACCAGTGAGCATGATTTTTACGCAATGAACAGCCTGGGATGGTCGCTTGGAAGCGACAAAACACAACAATTCGTCCAGCATTCTCACGCGCAGCGCCACACCAAATTCGGAAAATGCGATACTTTGAAATAATGCCCTGCGGAAGTTTTTTTTACCCGGAAACAACCTGACCTTCACTATGTTGCCTTCGTTCGCCGTTCCTGAAGATCCATCCCTGCTCACGTACGGGATGTATGACCCTGCCCTGGTAGCGCTGTCGCTGCTGGTGGCGATCTTCTCGTCGTGGATGGGATTGCAGGTGACCGGACAGGCCAGCGCCCACCCGTCGCACCGCGCGATCGCGCTCGGCACGGGCAGCCTGGCGCTGGGCGCCGGGGTCTGGGCGATGCACTTCATCGGCATGCTGGCCTTCGACCTGTGCACGCCGGTGCATTACGACCATTGGACGACGCTGCTGTCGGCGCTGCCCAGTATCGGTGCCTCATGGGTGGCGCTGAGCCTGATCTCGCGTCCCGAACTGCGCCTGTCGCATCTGCTGGTGGGCGGTGTGCTGGTCGGTGCCGGCATCGGCGCGATGCACTACGCCGGCATGGACGGCATGCGCATGCGCCTGTCGCTGCACTACGATCCGTTCACGTTCGCGGTCTCGATCCTGGTGGCCGTGATCCTGGCCACGCTGGCCCTGAGCGTGCGCCATGGCCTGTCGCGCTTCCAGTCGGTGTCCGAATCGCGCCGCCTGCTGGTGTCGGCCTGCGTGATGGGGTGCGCGATCGCCGGCATGCATTACACCGGTATGGCTGCTGCGCGCTTTTCGGGCACCGTCGATCCGGGCGGCGCGGCCGACGCCAACAGCGGCTTTCTGGCGTTGTCGATCACAGTGACCACGGTGGCGCTGTCGGTGGCCGTGCTGGGGGTGAACGGCCTGCTGCGCTATCGCCAGATGTTCCATGATCTCTCGCGCAGCGAAGCCTGGATGCGCGCCCTGCTCACCACCACGGTCGACGGCGTGATCACGGTCGGGCGCGACGGCATCATTACCGAATTCAATGCGTCGGCCGAGCGCATTTTTGGCTGGCGCCGCGATGAAATCGTCGGGCGCAGCATCGGGCTGCTGCTCACCGCGCGCGGTCGCGCCGCCAACTTCAACGTGCTGACCGTGCTGGCGCGTGGCAGTCTCGACGGCATCAAGACCAGCACCGAAACCTGGTGCCTGCACAAGGACGGCCACGAAGTTCCGGTACGCGGCGCGATCGGCCATGCGCGGCTGGGCGAGCAGGACCTGTTCGTCTGCTTCGTCACCGACATCAGCGAGCGGCGTGCAATGGAAAGCGCGCTGCAGGCCAGCGAGCTGCAGTTCCGCTCCCTGATCGGCAATATTCCCGGCATCTCGTACCGCAGTGCGATCAACGACGAGTGGCCGATGATCTTCATCAGCGATGCGGTCGAACGCGTCACCGGTTACCCGGCGCGCGACTTCCTGGGCAGCCCGCCGCGCCGCGTGTTCGGCGCGATGATCCATGCCGAGGACCGCCTGCGGGTGGGCAAGGAAACCAGCGCCGCGATGCGCGAAGACCGGCCATACCTGGTCGAATACCGCCTGCTGCACGCCGACGGCAGCGTGCGCTGGCTCTGGGAAAACGGCAACAGCGTACATGACGATGCAGGCAACGTCCAGTACCTCGACGGTGTCATTCTCGACATCACCGAACGGCGCGAGATGGAAGAAGCGCTGCGCTGCGCCAAGGAGAAGGCCGAGCAGGCCGCGGCCGCCCGCGCCACCTTCGTGGCCAACATGAGCCACGAGATCCGCACGCCGATGAATTCGATCCTGGGCTTTACCGACGTGCTGCTCGATGGTGAACTCAATCTCGAACAGCGCCGCCACCTGGATACCGTGCGCAGCGCCGGCCGCGCCCTGCTGCGACTGCTCAATGAAATCCTCGACACGGCCAAGCTCGAAAAAGGCGCGGTCGAACTCGAACAGAACGACTACAACCTGCTGTCCTTGATCGATGAACTGTCGTCGACGCTGGCGGCCAATGCGCGCGCCAAGGGTCTGCACCTGGATATCCAGTACGACCCGGCGCTGCCCACCGGGCTGCGCGGCGACGAACTGCGCATGCGCCAGGTGCTCACCAACCTGCTCGACAATGCCATCAAGTTCACCACCACCGGCGGCGTGACGCTGACCGTGAGCGCCGATGTCGACCAGCTGTGCATCGCCGTGATCGACACCGGCATCGGCATCGCGCCCGACCGCCTGGCCGCGATCTTCGATCCGTTCACGCAGGCCGACGCGTCGATGACGCGCCGCTTCGGCGGCACCGGCCTTGGCACCACGATCAGCAAGCAGCTCGTCGAGCTGATGGGCGGGCGAATCTGGGCCGAGAGCACGCCGGGCCAGGGCGCGACGTTCCACGTGCGCGTGCCGCTGATCCTGGCGCGCTTTTGCCATCACGCGCCGCGCGTGCGCAGCGCCGCCGTGCTGCCGCCGCTGCGCGTGCTGGTGGCCGACGACGTGCCGCAGAACCTCGAACTGATGCAACTGTTGATGACGCGCCGCGGCCATACGATGACGGCCGCGCGCGACGGCGGCGCAATCGTCGAACTGGCCACCAGCGGCGAGTACGACGTGGCGCTGATGGACTTCCAGATGCCGGTGATGGATGGCCTGGCTGCGACCCGCGCCATCCGCGACCACGAGGCGCGCCACGGCACCACGCGCCTGCCGGTGATCGCGATGACCGCCAGCGTGCTGGCCGAGCACCGCCAGGCCAGCGTCGATGCCGGCATGGACGGCTTTGCCAGCAAGCCGGTCGACTGGTTCGCCCTGTCGCACGAGATCGCGCGCGTACTTGGTCTGGAAGGCGGTGTGCCGGTCGATGCTGCCGCCGTATCGACGGCGCCGCGCGAAGTGCTCAACCGGCGCGCCGGCCTGCATCGCTGGAGCAACCGTGAAGACGCCTATACCGAGGCGCTCGAACACTTCCACCGCCAGTACGCGCAGCTGGACGGCGCGATGCGCCTGCATGCCGCCGGCGGCGATCACGTGCAGCTGCGCATGCTCGCGCACAAGGTGCGCGGCGCTGCCGCCAACGTCGGCCTGGAACGCTTGTCCGACGCGCTGGCCACGCTGGAACAGGCAACCAACGCGGTGCCGACCGACGAGCGGCATGCCGCCGATGCGCTGGGCGTGGCAACGCAAGCGCTCGAGGCGGCGCTGGCCGCGATCGGCAACGTCGACATCACGCCGGCGGCGTCAGGCAGCACGGTCGACCTGGCGCGTGCCCGGCGCGCTGGCGGCGTACTGCTCGAAGCGCTGCGCCGCGGCGCCCTGAACGATGGCGCCATGACCAGCCTGGCCGTGGCGCTGGCCGCCCATCCGGTCATCACCCGCGTGGTACAGGTACAGTCGGCCATCGCCGATTTCGACTTCGATCTCGCCCTCGACCATCTGGAAGCCGTGATGGCCATCCTCGGGGACGAACCCTCTGACGGCGCGCCTGGCGACGCCACCAACAATCCTTCCGCATGAACCAACCGAATACCCGGCCGCTGATCCTGGCCGTCGACGATGAAGCGAGCAACCTGCAGCTGCTGCGCCAGATCCTGCAGGACCACTACCGCCTGCTGTTTGCCAAGGATGGCGCGCGCGCGCTCGAGCTGGTGCGCCAGGAGCAGCCCGATCTGGTGCTGCTGGACGTGATGATGCCGGGGATGTCGGGCTACGAAGTGTGCGCGGCGTTGAAGGCGCATCCGGCCACGGCCTCGGTGCCGGTGATTTTCGTGACCGCCCTGACCGAGACTGCCGACGAAATCGAAGGGTTCGAGGCCGGCGCCGTCGACTACATCACCAAGCCGGTCAGCCCGCCGGTGGTGCGCGCGCGCGTGCGCACCCACTTGTCGCT
Organism: Oxalobacteraceae sp. CFBP 13730; assembly: GCA_014841835.1. GTDB lineage: Bacteria > Pseudomonadota > Gammaproteobacteria > Burkholderiales > Burkholderiaceae_D > Telluria. The sequence goes on from JACYUQ010000005.1 coordinate 70,103, forward strand.
GGTGCGCATGGAAGCGCTGCGCGCGAGCCGCCTGGAGATCGTCCAGCGCCTGGGCCTGGCCGCCGAGTACAAGGACAACGAGACCGGCCTGCACGTGATCCGCATGAGCCATTTTTCGCGCGTTCTGGGCATCGCGGCCGGCCTGAACGAGCTGGAAGCGGATGACCTGCTGCACGCGGCGCCGATGCACGACGTGGGCAAGATCGGCATCCCGGATCGCATCCTGCAAAAACCGGGGCCGCTCGACGCCGACGAATGGAAGATCATGCAGAGCCACGTGACGATCGGCGCCGAGATCATCGGCGAACACACCAGCGGCATGCTGGCGCTGGCGCGCAATATCGCGCTCACCCATCACGAAAAATACGATGGCAGCGGCTACCCGAACGGGCTGGTCGGCGAAGCGATCCCGCTGGTGGGCCGCATCGTGGCCATCGCCGACGTCTTCGACGCCCTGACCTCGGTACGCCCCTACAAGAAAGCCTGGACCGAAGACGACGCCATCGCCTTCCTGCACGAGCAGAAAGGCCGCCACTTCGACCCCCAGCTCGTCGACCTCTTCACCACCCGCCTCCCCGCCATCCGCGAAATCCGCACCCGCTGGGCCGAAAAACCCTAACCCCACCCCCCAAAAATTAATTAGGGTCAGAGTAGAATTGTTGGGCAATTACCCAAAGTTGCCAAACAATTCGACTCTGACCCTCATTGTTTTGGGGGCTTTTTCGACGGTGCGCGGCGTTTCTGATGCCGGCAGTAATTGAATTTCTCGAGAGCTATAAATAAAACGCCAAACTGGCGAAAATTAATTAGGGTCAGAGTCGATTTATTGGGCAATTCCTCAAAGTTGTCAAACAATTCGACTCTGACCCTAATTGTTTTTCAAGGGTTTTTGGGCATGGATTTACGTTGCTGACGTGATTGGGGATGCGATCGGCGTTGCCGATCAAACCGTGAGAAGCAGAGACAACGTGCGTGGATGGTGTCGCGTGGACGGCGCCGCCATCCACGCGTTCGCCGATGAACCTCAGCGTGGCGACACCGCCTCGACAACGGCCAGCGCCGTCATGTTGACGATCCGGCGCACAGTGGCCGACGGGGTCAGGATATGCACCGGCCGCGCGCAGCCCAGCAGGACCGGGCCGATGGCGATGCCGTTGCCGGCTGCCGTCTTGACCAGGTTGTAGGCGATGTTTGCGGCGTCGATGTTCGGCATCACCAGCAGGTTGGCGTCGCCCTTGAGCGTCGAGTTCGGCATGATCTTGGCGCGCATCTTGGCGTCGAGCGCCGTGTCGCCATGCATCTCGCCATCGATTTCGAGGTCAGGCTTCTTCTGCTGCACGAGGGCCAGCGCGGCGCGCATCTTTTGCGCCGATTCCGAATTCGCGCTGCCGAAGTTCGAGTGCGACAGCAACGCTGCGCGCGGCACGATGCCGAAGCGCTCCATCTCTTCGGCCGCCATCACCGTGATTTCGGCCAGTTGCTCGGCATTCGGATTTTCGTTGACGTGGGTATCGACCATTGCCAGCTGGCGCTCCGGCGTGATGACGAAGTTCATCGCCGCATACACCTTGGCGCCAGCGCGCTTGCCCAGCACCTGGTCGACGAATTCCAGGTGCATCTGCGTGGTGCCGTAGGTGCCGCAGATCATGCCGTCGGCTTCGCCCTTGTGGATCATCATCGCGCCGATCAGCGTGTGGCGGCGGCGCATGGCCAGCTTGGCCAGGTCTTGCGTGACGCCCTTGCGCATCACCATCTGGTGATAGCTCTGCCAGTAATCGCGGTAACGCTCGTCGAAATCGGGATTGATGACGTCGAAGTGCACGCCGAGTTTCAGGCGCAGGCCAAATTTCTCGATGCGCTGCTCCAGCACGGCCGGACGGCCGACCAGGATCGGACGCGCCAGCTTTTCGTCGACCACCACCTGCACGGCGCGCAGCACGCGCTCTTCTTCGCCTTCGGCGTAGACGATGCGCTTGAGTTCATCCGGCGCGCTCTTGGCGATCGTAAACAGCGGCTTCATGAAGGTGCCGCTGCGGTACACGAACTGCTGCAGGCTCTCGGCGTAGGCGCCCAGGTCCTCGATCGGGCGGGCGGCAACGCCACCGTCCATCGCGGCCTTGGCCACGGCCGGCGCGATATGGGTCAACAGGCGCGGATCGAACGGCATCGGAATCAGGTATTCCGGACCGAACGACAGGTTCGAAATACCGTATGCCGAAGCCACGATGTCCGACTGCTCGGCATGTGCCAGGTCGGCAATCGCGTGGACCACGGCAATTTCCATTTCGCGCGTGATCGTCGTCGCGCCGCAGTCGAGCGCGCCGCGGAACATGTACGGGAAGCACAGCACGTTGTTGACCTGGTTCGGATAATCCGAACGGCCGGTGGCGATGATCGCATCGCTGCGCACGGCTTTGACGTCTTCGGGCAGGATTTCCGGGTTCGGGTTCGCCAGCGCCAGGATCAGCGGGCTCGGGCCCATCGACGCGACCATTTCTTTCTTGAGCACGCCGCCAGCAGACAGGCCCAGGAAGATGTCGGCGCCCGGGATGACTTCGGCCAGGCTGCGGTGCGGCGTGTCCTGGGCAAAGCGTTCCTTGTCCGGGTCCATCAGCTCGACACGGCCCTTGTAGACCACGCCGGCCAGGTCGGTGACGAAGATATTTTCGATCGGAAAGCCCAGGTCGACGATCAGGTCGAGGCAGGCCAGCGCGGCCGCGCCGGCGCCGGACACCACCAGTTTGCAGGCCGTGATGTCCTTGCCCACGACTTTCAGGCCATTCATGATCGCGGCGCCGACGATGATCGCGGTGCCGTGCTGGTCATCGTGGAAGACCGGGATCTTCATGCGCTCGCGCAGCTTGCGCTCGATGTAGAAGCACTCGGGCGCCTTGATGTCTTCGAGGTTCACGCCGCCAAAGGTCGGCTCGAGCGAAGCAATGATGTCGACCAGCTTGTCGGGATCGGTTTCATTGATCTCGATGTCGAACACGTCGATCGCAGCGAATTTCTTGAACAGTACGCCCTTGCCTTCCATCACTGGCTTGGAGGCGAGCGGGCCGATATTGCCCAGGCCCAGCACGGCGGTGCCGTTGGTAATGACTGCTACCAGGTTACCGCGCGCCGTGTACTTGTAGGCGTTGGCCGGATCCTTGACGATCTCTTCGCATGGCGCCGCGACGCCCGGCGAGTACGCCAGCGCCAGGTCGCGCTGGTTCAGCAGGCCCTTGGTGGGCGTGACGCTGATCTTGCCGGGACGTGGGAACTGGTGATATTCGAGCGCTGCTTGGCGCAATTGCTGACGCAATTCTTCTTTTTTGTCAGATGACGAATCCATGCTGAAAGGCCTTCCTGGTGCGAAACGGGGCTTTCGATTCTATCAGAGAGGGTCTTCGCAACGACTACGTATTTTCAACATGCTTATGTGCGGTTGCAGCAAAATCGCTTCAGCGCGCCCGCCGTTTGTGCCACGGTACAATCGCCGCCATGCTCTCCGAATTCGATCTCATCAAGCGTTACTTCAAGCGCGACCGGCCTGGCCGCGCGCCCCTGGGCATCGGCGACGACTGTGCCCTGCTCGCCATCACGCCGGGGCGCCAGCTTGCCATTTCGTCCGACATGCTGGTGGAAGATCGCCATTTCTTTGCCGGCGCCGATCCGCGCATGCTGGGCCACAAGGCGCTGGCCGTGAACCTGTCCGACCTGGCGGCAATGGGCGCGCGCCCCGTCGCTTTTACCTTGGCGCTGGCACTGCCCGAAGCCAACCCGGACTGGCTCGCCGGCTTCTCGCAGGGCCTGTTCGCGCTGGCCGACACGCACGAATGCGAGCTGATCGGGGGCGACACGACCAAGGGGCCGCTGAACATCTGCATCACCGTGTTCGGCGAACTGTCGCCCGGCCACGCGCTGCGGCGCGATGCGGCGCAGGTGGGCGACGACATCTGGATCTCGGGCACGCTGGGCGACGCCCGGCTGGCACTGGCGGGGTACTGGAACGAACTCGAACTCGACCCGGCATTGCACGCAGAGGCGGCCACGCGCATGCACCTGCCAACGCCGCGCGTGGCGCTGGGCCTGGCGCTGGCCCGCCTGCCCGTCGCCCACGCGGCGCTCGATATCTCGGACGGGCTGGTGGGCGACCTTGGCCATATTCTGCAGGCCTCGCGCGTAGGCGCGACGCTCGACGTCGATGCGCTGCCGGCCGGCCCCGTGCTGGCGCAGCAGGCGCCGGCATTGCGGCGGCGCTTCACGGCGGCCGGCGGCGACGATTACGAGTTGTGCTTCACGGCGCCGCGCACAGCACGCGAGGCCGTGCTGGCGGCGGGGGCGCAGGCCGGCACGCCGGTCACGCGGGTGGGCACGATCGACGCCGCGCCGGGGCTGCGCCTGGTCGATGCGCACGGCGCCCCGCTCGATCTGGCGCTGTCAGGCTGGGATCACTTCAGCGGCGCCTGATGCGCGGCGTCCTGTCCGGTGACATCGTCGTCGCGCGGCGCCTTGCGGTCGTCATACGGGCCATGCGTCATCCAGTAATGGCGAAACGCCAGCCGGATATTGTCGCGCAGCGTCATGTCGTCCCACGGCTTGGTATAGAAGCGGTAGATCGCGCCGCGGTTGATTGAGTCGAGCACCGCCTCCACGCCGGTGTCGCCCGACAGGATGATGCGGATCGTGTCCGGATACATCTCCTTGACCTTGCTGAGAAACTCGGTCCCGCTCATCACCGGCATGCGCTGGTCGCACAGGATCACGTGCACGTGGTACAGCGCTAGCAGTTCGAAGCCTTCGGCGGGCGAGCCTGCGGTCAGCACGCGGTAGCCATCGCGCCGGAACAACCGGTGCAGCGCCGCCAGCACGTTCGGATCGTCGTCGACGATGAGCAGCGTCTGCACATTGTCGACCACTTCCGGCAGCTGGTCGGGACTGGCGCGGTTCGACACCACGAGCGTGGCCAGCTGGCCTGCCGGCAGCGCGCGCGAAAAGTAGAAGCCCTGGATTTCGTCGCAGCGGTTGCGCCGCAGGTAAGCCATCTGGGCGCGCGTCTCGACGCCTTCGGCGACCACCTGCATGTGCAGGCTGTGCGCCATGCTGATGATGGCCAGCGCGATCGCGGCGTCGTCCGGGTTGGTAACGATGTCGCGCACAAAGGCGATGTCGATTTTCAGCTTGTCGATCGGGAAGCGCTTCAGATAGGCCAGGCTCGAGTAGCCGGTGCCGAAGTCGTCGATCGCGATGCGGATCCCCAGCGCCTTCAGGCGCGTGAGCACTTCGGTGGTGCGCTCGGCATTTTGCATCAGCGCGCTTTCGGTCAGCTCCAGTTCGAGCAGGCCCGCCTCGATGCCATGGCGTTCAAGGGCGCTGCGCACCACGGCTTCCAGGTCGCCCTCGACGAACTGGCGGCTCGAGACGTTCACCGCCACCCGCACGTCGCGCACGCCGGCTGCGTTCCAGGCCGCGATCTGGCGGCAGGCTTCGTCAATGATCCAGTCACCCACGCGCACGACCAGGCCGGTTTCTTCCATCACCGGCACGAATTCGGCCGGATACACGAGGCCATAGCCGGGCCGGTTCCAGCGCAGCAGCGCTTCGCTGCCGGCGATGCGACCGGTATTGAGTTCCATCTTGGGCTGGTAGTGCAACACGAACTGGTTGTCCGCCAGCGCGCCGCGCAGCGCCAGCTCGAGGTCCAGACGCGCCAGCACCTGCACGTTCATGCCGGCGGTGAAGAAGCGGTAGCCGTCGCGCCCTGCTTCCTTGGCCCGCACCATCGCCGTGTCGGCGTACTTGACGAGCGTGCCCGGATCGATCGTGTCGTCCGGGTACATCGCGATGCCGATGCTGGCCGTGAGCGCGGCCTGCTGGCCGTGCAGGTCGAACGGCAGCCGCAGCGATTCGCGCACTTCGTTGGCCATGTTCACGGCGTCCTGCTGCTCGCGCGGCATCGTCAGGATCAACGCGAATTCATCGCCACCCAGGCGCCCGACCGAATCGCGCACCCTCACGCAGCGCACCAGGCGCGTGCTGAACTGGCGCAGCAGCTCGTCGCCCGGCGCCGTACCGAGCGAATCGTTGATCACCTTGAAGCGGTCGAGCGTGATGCACAGCACCGCCACGCGCCAGTTCTTGTCCTGGGCCAGTTCAATCGTGCCGCGCAGGTTTTCAAAGAACAGCGTGCGGTTCGGCAGGCCGGTCAGCGCGTCGTAGCTGGCCGCGTGGCGCAGCCGCTCCTGCGCCAGCAGGCGCTCGCTGATGTCGCGCGCCACGGCAATGAGCATGCGCTGGGCGTTGCGTTGCCCTTGCGGGTCTTGCAGCTTCCAGCTGATTTCCACCGGCACCGAGCCTTCGCCGCCGGCGCGCAGCAGGTCGGTCTCGACGATGTCGGGCTCGGGCGGCCCGCCCTGCGCGGCCGCGCCGATATGGCGTTCGAGCTGCGAGCGCGAGGCCAGACCCAGCGCCACCGGATCGATGCGCAGCAGCGCATCGCGTGAAAAGCCCAGCATGCGGCAGGCGCCTTCGGACACATCGACCATCGCCATATTGGCCGTATCGATCAGAAACAGCGCATCGGGCGTGGCGTCCATCGCGCCGCGAAAGCGCGCCAGTTCGGCGGTGCGCTCGCGCACCTGGCGTTCGAGTTCACTGCCGTAGTCGAGCGATTCGCGGTGCAGCAGGCGCACCTCGAGCAGGTTGCGGATGCGCGTCATGACTTCGACCGTGTCGAACGGCTTGCCGATGAAGTCGCGCGCGCCGGCTTCGAGCGCCGCCAGTTTCTTGTCCGGTTCGGCCGTGACCACCAGCACCGGCAGCCACGAATCGCTCTCCAGGGGCTTTAACGCCTCCATCACGTCAAAGCCGTCCATGCCCGGCATGTGCAGGTCGAGAATGATCAGGTCGAAGCGGTGCTTCAGATGCAGTGCGACGACCTGGCGCGGGTCGAACGTCGAGAGGACGTTTTCGTAGCCGGTGGTCTTGAGGAGGTATTCAAGCAGTTGCACGTTGACCGGTTCGTCATCGACGACCAGGATGCGGGCCCGTCTGATGTCGGACAGGGAAATCATGGGTATGTCCTTTCGCCTGGCGCGGCCAGCGTCGGCCCCTCCGCCAGGGTGCTGTTGATCGCTTCAGTGAATTTTTCAATGTCGATCGGCTTGGTCAGGTAGCGGTGGAACCCGGCCGCCACGCCGCGCTCGATATCGCGCGGCATGGCGTTGGCGGTCAGCGCGATCACCGGAATCTGCGCGGTTTCGGGATCGGCGCCCAGCTGGCGCAGGACCTCGAAGCCGCTCATGCCGGGCAGGTTCAGGTCCATCAGGATGATGTCCGGGCGGTGCGCCCGTGCCAGCTGCAGGCCCAGGTGGCCGTCGTGCGCCGACAGCAGGCGCAAATCGCGCCGGAACGCCACGATCTCTTCGACCAGGCGCAGGTTGGCCGGATTGTCCTCGACGTACAGCAACAGGCGCGGCGCGGCTTCGGCCGTGGACGCGGACGGGGCCAGCGCACCGGCGGCGGGCGCGGCCCGTTCCGCCAGACCCGACGTGCGCGGCGCGGTACTGGCCAGCTCGATCCAGAACACGCTGCCGACACCGGGGCTGCTGGTCACGCCGATCTCGCCGCCCATCAGTTCCACCAGGCGCTTGGTCACCACCAGGCCGATGCCGGTGCCTTCCTGGGTGCCGGACTCCTGCCCCAGCCGGTTGAATGGCTGGAACAAGCTGGCGACCTGCTCGGGATTGAGGCCATTGCCCGTGTCCTGCACCGACAGGCGCATGCGCGTGGGCGTGGGCTGGTCGCAGGCAAGCACCACGGCGCCCTCGTCGCGGTTGTACTTGACGGCGTTCGACAGCAGATTGAGCATGACCTGCTTCAGGCGCGTGCGGTCGGCCAGCACCACTGCGCCATCGACATCGGGGAACAGCACCCGCACCTTGCGCGTGGCGGCGATCGGCTCGATCATCGTGCGGCATTCAAGCAGGATGTCGGCCAGCGCCACCGGCTCCATCGACAGCGTGATGGTGCCCGATTCGACCTTGGCCAGGTCGAGGATCTCGTTGATCAGCGTGAGCAGGTGGCGGCCCGACTTGAGGATGTGGTTGGCGAACTCCTTCTTTTGCTCGAGGGTCGACGGCAGCGTGTTGGACGTCAGGATCTGGGCAAAGCCCAGGATCGCATTGAGCGGCGTGCGCAGCTCGTGGCTCATCGACGACAGAAACGCCGACTTGGCCTGGTTGGCGCTGCGCGCTTCTTCATTGGCGTTGGCCAGTTCGGCGTTGGCCAGCGCCAGTTGCAGGGTGCGCTCGTCGACACGCTGCTCGAGCTGCTCGTTCAGGCGCATTACTTCTTGCTGGGCGTGCGAGCGTTCGGTGGCCGAGCGCAGGGTGGCGTTGTGCGAATCCTCGAGTTCGCGCGTGCGACCTTCGATTTCGGTGAGCATCGTGTTGAACGAGTCGGCCAGCTCGGCCGCCTCGTCGTCGCCGATGCGCGGTGCGCGGCGCGAATAATCGCGCGTGGCCACCACGTCGCGCGCCACTTCGGTGATCGCAATGATCGGCGACGTCAGCACGCGTCCGAAGCGCCGCATCATCAGGTACGCGATCGCCATGGCGATCAGGGTCACGCCGGCGGCAATCGCAAGGTAATCGACGAAGCGTGCCAGCATGCGGTTTTCGGCGCGCATCACGACAGTGCCGACCGCCTCGCCATTTTCGACGATCGGCTGGCTGACCACCATGATGCCGTCGCCGCTCTGGTCGATCGCTTCGAGGCGTCTGGGCACGGGCCGCTTTTCACCGGTCGCGGAATACGAGGCGAACAATTGCCCACGCGCATCGTAGATGGCCGCGCCGCGCACCAGCGGACTGGCGCGCAGCAGCAGCAGGTCTTCGTTGGCAAGACGCGGGTCGTCGAAGGTGAGCGCGGCGGACGTCATGTGGCCGACCAGTTCTGCGTTGGTCGACAGGTCGTTCATGAGCGTCCGGTGATAGCTGCGCAGGTCGTATGCCACCACGAGGGCGATCGAGACCAGCAGTGCGACGAATGTCGTCGTCATCACCATGGCTACCAGCTTCTTGCGGATCGAGCGCTGGCGGCTCATGCTTCCTCCACGAACCGTTTGACGAAACGGCTACGCGCGTGCGTTGGGCGCTGGCCCGGCCGGGCTGGCGACTTCACGATCGGGCCGATCCTGACCGGCCACGTGCGATGCGTCCGTACGGCATTGTCAAATGTGTGTGAACAAAAAAGGAGTATCTGGTTACAGGTACTAGCTGCTTTCCAGCATAGCAGCCCGACCAAGCCGCATGTCGCACGGAACCTTGATCGGGTTTTCACAACAACCTTGCCCTCGATCTGGCCATGCGGCCAGCATAGCATCTTTGCATTGGGCAACACTATTGCGCCACCGCCTGATACCCAGGATGCCATGCCGGCGCACCGCGCGCTAGAATGACCTTACCCGGACAAGACCGTCCGCCGACCGCACAAGGAGACGCACGTGACGCATGAACTTACCGATCTTGCAAATCAGGTCAGCCAGACGCTTGGCGCCAAAAAACTGATGCTGGCCACGGCCGAATCCTGTACCGGCGGCGGCATCGCCCAGGCCCTGACCGATATTCCCGGCTCGAGCGACTGGTTCGATCGCGGCTTCGTCACCTATTCGAACACGGCCAAGAACGACATGCTCGATGTGTCCGACGCCGTCATCGCCCAGTTCGGGGCCGTCAGCGAAGAAGTGGCTGCCGCCATGGCCGCCGGCGCCGTCGCCAACAGCAGCGCCGACGTGGCGGTCTCGACCACCGGCATCGCCGGCCCGAGCGGCGGCGTGCCCGGCAAGCCAATCGGCACCGTGTGCTTCGGCTGGGCGCGGGGCGACCATGTGCAGACCGAGCGCCTGGTATTCCAGGGCGACCGCCAGGCCGTGCGCGCGCAGGCCGTCGCCCATGCACTGCGCGGACTGCTGCGCCTGGTCGAATAGCGGCGCACTGGCACTGGCGCTGGCAACGCCTTCGCCACGCCTTTGCTGCGTATCCGCGATAATAGCGTGTTGTGCCAAGCGAATGCCGACGGCGTCCTGGAGCCTGCCCTGCCGCCCGGGGCGTCGCGCGACCGACGCAAAGGTCGTTGCCACTGAAATTGTCTGGAGAATGCTTGAATATTCCTACCCTGATGGTCCCGCTGATGCTGGCCGCTGCGCCGGCCTCCGGCCCGGCCCAGGCGCAGCCCCCCGCACCTGCATCGTCACCGGCATCCGCGCCTGTGCCGGCAATCGCCTTTGACAAACTGGTGCTGCCCAACGGCCTGCAAGTGATTCTGGTCGAAGACAAGCGCCTGCCGATCGTGGCCGTGAACCTGTGGTACCACGTCGGCCCGGCCAACGAGGCGCCCGGCCTGACGGGCTTTGCCCACCTGTTCGAGCACATGATGTTCGCGGCCACCGCGCACATCCCGCGCGGCATGGCCGATCGCCTGCTCGAAGGCGCCGGCGCGACCGACAGCAATGGCGGCACCGGGTACGACAGCACCAGCTACTACGACACCGTCCCATCGAACCAGCTCGAACTGGCGCTGTGGGTGCACGCCGACCGCATGGGCTACCTGCTCGACGTGCTCGACCAGCAGGCGCTGACCAACCAGCAGGACGTGGTGCGCAACGAGCGACGCCAGACCGTCGAGGGCGAGCCGTACGGCATCGTCGAGGAAGCGCTGGCGCGCACGCTGTTCCCGCAGGGGCACCCGTACGCGGCCTCGATCATCGGTTCGCACGCCGACATCCAGAGCGCGCGCCTGGAAGACGTGCGCGCCTTCTTCACCCAATACTATGGCCCGAACAATGCCAGCCTGGTGATCGCCGGCGACATCGACAAGCAGAGCGTGCGCGAGCTGGTCACGCGCTACTTCGGCGGCCTGCGGCGCGGGCCGGACGTGGTGCGCCCGCACGTGGTCACGCCGCCGATCACGGCCGAACGCCGCGTCGTCGTGCGCGACCGCGTCGAACTGCCGCGCGTGTTCATGGGCTGGCTCACACCGCCGGCGTATCAACCGGGCGACGCCGAACTGATGGTGGCGGCCACGATCCTGGGCGGCGGCAAATCGAGCCGCCTGTACAAGTCGCTCGTCTACGAACGCCAGATCGCGCAAGACGTCTCGGCCTCGCAAGGCTCGCTGGGCCTGGCCTCGACCTTCGTCATCGACGTGACGGCGCGCGCCGGCCACACGCCGCAAGAGATCGAAGCGGCGATTGACGCCGAACTGGCCCTGCTGCGCACCGAAGGCCCGACCGCGCGCGAGGTCGAACGCGCGCGCAACAGCCTGGAAACGTCGCTGCTGGCCTCGCTGGAAAAGCTGGGCGGCGACGGCTTGGCCGAACAGCTCAATCACTACAACCTGTACACGGGCGACCCGGGCTACCTGGACAAGGACCTGGCGCGCCTGCGCCGCATCGACGCCGCCGCCGTCCAGCGCGCAGTGCAGACCTGGCTGCCGCAGCAGGCGCGCGCCGTCGTCACGGGCGTGCCGGGCAAGCCGAAGGTGGACGATCCGCGCATTGGCAAGGCCACCCGCACCGCGGCCGCACCAAAGCCGGTGGCCCCGGTCAACGTGGCCGAAGCGTGGCGCGCGACGCCGCCGAAAGCCGGCCCGACGCCGCGCTTCAAACAGCCGCGTGGCGAGACCTTCACGCTGGCCAATGGCCTGACCGTCATCCACTACCGCAATCCGGCACTGCCACTCGTATCGAGCCAGCTCGTGGTGCGCAGTGGCGGCGCGGCCAACCCACCCGACCTGCCCGGCCTGGCCGGCTTTACCGCCCAGATGCTGGAAGAAGGCACGGCCACGCGCAGCGCGCCGGCCATTGCCGACGACATCGCCCAGCTGGGCGCGTTCATGGACACGGGCAGCAGCGACGACGTGTCCACTGTCTCTCTGCTGGCCCTGACGTCTACCTTTGCGCGCGCGCTGGAAATCGTCGCCGACATCGTCCAGCGCCCTGCTTTCCCGACCGCCGAGATCGAGCGCCAGCGCCAGGACCGCCTTGGCGCGCTCACGCAGCAGCGCGACGACCCGGAAACCGTCGCCGCGCTGGCGGCAGCAGGCGCGCTGTTTGGCGCCGGCCACCCGAAAGGCTATGGCCAGCTTGGCCTGGAGTCGGCCATCCGGCGCACGACGCGCGACGACATCGTCGGCTTCTGGCGCCGCCATTACGTGCCGTCGAACGCGGCGCTGGTGGTCACGGGCGACATCACGCGCGCCGAACTGGAAGCGCTGGCACAAGCGCAGTTCGGCGACTGGACGGCGGCCGAGGCACCAGCGGCTGCGGTTAGCCCGGCCAAACCGACGGCTGCGCGCCTGGTCGTCATCGACCAGCCGGACGCCGGCCAGACGGCGCTGCAGGTGGCGACGATGGGCCCGGCGCGCGACACGCCCGACTTCCCGGCGCTGCAAATCATGAACGGGGTGCTGGGCGGGATGTTCTCGAGCCGACTCAACAACAACCTGCGCGAGACGCGCGGTCTGACCTACGGCATCCATTCGCACTTCGACTACGACCGCCAGCCGGCGCCGTTTTCGGTGGAAGCCAGCGTGCAGCAGGATGCGACCGGTGAAGCGGTGCGCGAAATCCTGCGCGAAGTCGCGCTGCTGCGCGACCAGCCGATCTCCGCCGACGAGCTGGCGGCGGCGCGCAATGCGCAGCTGCTGTCGCTGCCGGGGCAGTTCGAGACCAATGCCGACATTGGCGCGAGCCTGACGGAGTTGTTCGTCTATGGCCTGCCGCCCGATTACTACGACAGCCTGGCCACGCACCTGGCGGGTGTCGGCGTCGACGACGTGCAGGCGGCCGCACGCCGCTGGCTTGATCCGGACCGGATGATCGTGGTGGCGGTGGGCGAACGGAAAAAAATCCTGCCGCAGTTGCAGAAGCTGGGGCTGGGGCAGCCCGAGATTCGGGATGACGATGGGCAAGTGCCGGTACGGGCAACCGTTACGTCGGACGTGAAACGGTAACGACGCGGCTGCCCATCGTGCAGCATCAATAATATTTGCTCTGGATCGGGCAGCCCGGAATGTAATTGCCCTTTCCAGTTTCATCTGCACAGCGCTCGCGGGCCCGCTTGGTACCGCCCTCCAGCAATTCTTCGGCCTGAGTTCTGGTCAGCACATCGGGATGCGCCTTCCACACCGAATGAACCGGTGAAATCTTCTGTACATCGAGCTTGTAGTAGGCAGTGACATCACGGAACGTGTCGGGCCAGTTCTGCCATTCGTAGGCAGCCGTGACCAGATCGCCTTCCATCATGACTTTCTGCTCCGGCGCGTAGGCAAAGACGACATCGGCCATGTGCCCGTTCTGGCGTCCCCAGTAAATATCCAGCGTCTGCGTACTGTCCTGGAGACGAAGGTGATCGCCCATCACCTTTTGCTTGAAGGGCTTGGGAGAACGCGCCAGATCGTCCGGATAGTCCGGTGCCGGCCGGTTGATCGTTTCCTGGAATTGCGCCAGTGTCGTTGGCCGCTGGATTACCGTAATGCCCTCGGCAACAGCCTGCCGCAGGCCGAGCGTGTGGTCGAAATGGTTGTGGCTGGCGACCAGATAACGGACCGGCTTGCCGTGCCCGAGCTTGCGGGCATACGCCAGCGTGGCTTTCGCTTCGTCAGGCAGTACTCCCAGTTCAAACAGGACCAGGTGATCGCTGAATTCGACGACGGTGGTGCCGTTGTTGACTCTCCAGATGCCGCGACCCACAGGCACCGATGTCAGTTCACGCACTGGGTTCGATGGTGGTTCGGCCGCTGCCCTCGTGGCCGCCGGCGCTGCCAGATCAGGGATGGGAGCATTGACCTTGTAGCTGTCCACATACACTTTGAAGTACTCGATATTGCGCCAGTCGAGACGGGTCGTGTAACCCAGCGGCAATCTGATGCCGTCGGCACCATCCCACGCAACCCATCCGCTGAACCAGGTGGTAAATGTGACCTGCCCGAGATTCGGATGCGGATCAGACCAGCGCACGAAGGCTGGCAGCCCATCCGGCTGGAAACCCGCCGACAGCTTGTCCCCTTCGGCGAGCGTCGCATCGATCACCGTCAAGCCATTTTCCTGCTTGGGCGCCGACAATCTGGTCGCCGGTGCCGACATGGCTCGCACGAGCACCGCCGGATTATTCATCATCCACATGCGCCGCATGTGCACGCCATCGTTCCAGAGCGGGGTCTCGCTGCGACGCGCCTGGCGCACGAACTTTTCGCCCTTCACGTCATAGGCGACATCGCCATCCAGTCGCTGATCCAGCAGCATGAATGAGTGGCCAAAAGGCTCGAGAAACGGGAACAGCATATTGCGTCGTTCCTGGGCCTGGAACCGGCCATTTTTAAGGTCATACACCCTGCTCAGTGCATTCGCAGCGATGTATTTCTCGGGTGCTTGGACGGAACCGTCGATCCGGCCGCCGCCCCACATATAAGCGTATTGGCCGTAACCATTCAGTGTGATGCTGTTGGCAGCCTGCAGGCGCTCCAGTCCGCCCATGGCACTGGCGGCGCGTTGCACGACGCTGGCGGGCTGGATGGAAGACGCCACTGCCGCCCTGGTTTGCTGGGAAACTGCGGGCAAGGAAAATACGAGAAGCGTGCCGAGCAACGATGCTGCGAGGGTGTTACGCAAAGGATATCTGGTCATGGTCTACCTTTGGTTGGATATACAAGGGTTGGCGCTTGCGCACGCATGCGGACGTGAATTGACGTCATATCGACTCGGGATAAGTGGGGTAGTCGGTGTAAAACGCTGCGCCCTCGCCGCCATAGAAGGTCCTTGGATCGAACGGTGCGATCGGCCAGCCGTTCCTGTAGCGCTCGATCAGGTCGGGGTTGGAAATGAACGGTCGCCCAATCGCTACCACGTCGCAGCGGCCGGTATCGATGGCTGCCTGCCCGCTTTCCAGGCCGAAGCCGCCGGCAATCAGGACCGTGCCACCAAAGGCGCGCCGCATTTCGACTGCAAAGTCCACCGACAGCTTGTCGGCGCCCAGCGACTCCTGATCGGAAAGATGCAGATAGGCGAGTTTGCGCGTTGACAGTGCCTGCGCAAAGGCAAGCCACGTCTGCGCCTCGTCTGCGAACGCGTGCATGTCGTTGAATCGGCCGAACGGCGCAACGCGAATGCCCGTTCGGTCTGGCCCAGCTGCTGCGGCCACCGCGTCGATGATGGCAAGCGGCAGCCGCATCCGGTTTTCGATCGAACCGCCGTAACTGTCGCTGCGGGTATTGAGCGCACCGTTGATGAACTGCTCGATCAGGTAACCGTTGGCACCGTGAATCTCGACGCCGTCAAAACCTGCTGCCATGGCGGCGCGCGCTGCCTGGGCGTAGTCCTCGACCAGACCATCCATTTCGTCGGCGCGGAGCTGACGTGGCGTGCTCTGCGGGAGCAGCGTGCCATTCCCGTTTGCGTCGAATGCAAACGTCTTTGCATTGGCGCGCTCGTTGGTCGGCCCCACTGGCGGCTGCCCGTCATTGTGCGCCACATGACCCGCGCGGCCGACATGCCAGAGCTGCGCGAAGATGATGCCACCCTTGGCGTGGACGGCGGCGGTGACCTGCTTCCAGGCATCGATCTGATCCGGCGTATAGATTCCCGGGATATAGATTGCACCGCGTGCCTGCCTGGAAATGGCAATCCCTTCAGTGATGATGAGACCTGCACTGGCACGCTGCGCATAGTAGGTTGCGGTGAGCGTGTCGGGCTTGAGGTCCTTGGCACGGGCGCGTGTCATGGGTGCCATGGCGATGCGACTCGTCAGGGTAACGGCGCCAAGCTGATAGGGTGACAGTATGGATTGCATGGATGCTTCCTTCGTAAAATAGATGTCGTGGTCGAACGTGACAGCGCGCTGCACCAAGCGCAAAGCCGTACGATCGTACGGGAGGGATATAATACCCGAAATCGTACAAACGTACGGCGCGGTGTTCGCATCTGTGCGCGCTCGTCACCAAGACGATGTAGAACCGTACATGTTCACAAATTCATGTTTCAAAAACAGTATTGAGAAGGAAATGCAATGGCAGGTGGAAAGGATCGGATCACGGATGCGGCAGAGCGACTCTTTGCGGCCAGTGGATTTCATGGGGTATCGATGCGGATGGTTGCCGAGGCAGCATCGGTCGGTCTGGGAACGCTGACCCATCACTTCGCTTCGAAGGAAGCCCTGCTGGAATCGGTCGTGCTGAGACGCTCGGCAGCGCTGAGCCGCGCGCAGTTAGACGCCATACGCTCGCTGGATGAACCGGGACTGGACGCCCTGTTGAAGGCCTTTGTCGAATCGTATCTGCAGCTCATCGAGAGTGGCGACGAAGGCTGGCGGTCTTACACGCGCCTGATCGCCGTGTTCGCGATGGATCCGGCCTGGTCCCAGCTCCTGACGCGCGAATTCGACGGGCTGGGCCGTGAAATGATTGCGCGCCTGCAAACCGAAGTCGTCGGTCTGGATCAGGACGCAGCAGTGCATGCCTACTCGAACCTGGTGTCCCTCGTCATGGGCCTGTTTGCTTCCAACGGCGTGCTGGACCAGTTCTCGGACGGACGTCTGTCGAGTCAGCGGATGCGGGACAACGTCACATCCCTGATCGCCTTTGCCGCCGGCGGCATACGAGCGTTGAAATAGCTCGACGATCAATTGGCTTCGCGGGGATATCCTGCAACGCCACGCTTGCCGAGCGCAGCCCTTTGCTCTAACATGTGAACACCTATTCACATGTTAGAGTCGCATGCACGAACACACCCACACGCACCCGGCTGCCCAGCCGATCGCCCCGCCGCCCGAGGAAGCGATCGGCCAGCTGGCCGACCTGTTCCACCTGCTGGGTGACGCAACGCGCCTGCGCATCGTGCTGGCCTGCCTGACGCAGCCGACGGCCGTGGGCGACATCGCCAGCGCGCTGTCGCTGTCGAGCTCACTGGTCAGCCACCACCTGCGCCTGCTGCGCGCGGCCCGCATCGTCAAGGCCGAGCGCCAGGGCAAGCAAGTCTTTTACGCAGCTGCCGATGCCCACATCAGCAGCCTGCTTTCCACCATGTTCGAGCACATTGCCGAACCCGCCACCGGAATGGACGCATGAGCCAACATCACCAGCACGATCACGATCACGACCATGATCACAAGCACGATCACAAGCACGACGACCATGACCACGGTCATGGCTTTGGCCACCATCACCATCACATGCCTTCCCCCGAAGGCAACGGGCGCGCCTTTGCGCTGGCGATCGGGCTCAACATGGCCTTCGTCATCATCGAATTCGCCTACGGCTTCATCGCGCACTCGACAGCGCTGATGGCCGACGCGGGTCACAACCTGTCCGACGTGCTGGGCCTGGTGCTGGCCTGGGGCGCGGCGGTGCTCGCCAAAAGCGTGCCCACCGGCCGCTACACCTACGGCCTGCGCGGCTCGTCGATCCTGGCGGCAATGGGCAACGGCCTGCTGCTGATGGTGGCGTGCGGCGCCATCGCCTGGGAAGCGGTGCAGCGCTTCGCCGAACCGGCGCCCGTGGCCGGGGCCACGGTGTCGATCGTTGCCGCCATCGGCGTGCTGATCAACGGCTTCTCGGCCTGGCTGTTCCTGGCCGGCAGCAAGGGCGACCTGAACATCCGCGGCGCCTACCTGCACATGGCGGCCGATGCGGCGCTGTCGCTGGGCGTGGCGATCTCGGGCCTGATCATCATGTTCTGGGGCTGGACCTGGATCGATCCGGCCGTCAGCCTGGCGATCGTGGTGGTGATCGTACTGGGCACGTGGTCGCTGCTGCGCGAATCGGTGCAGCTGTCGATGGCGGCCGTGCCGCCTGGCGTGGATGCCGACAAGGTGCGCGGCTTCCTGCTCGCACAGCCCGGCGTGGCCGACCTGCACGACCTGCACATCTGGGCGCTGAGCACGACCGAAACAGCGCTGACGGCGCACGTCGTGATGCCCGCCGGGTATCCGGGCGATGCGGCAATCGATGCGATGGTGGACGGGTTGAGCGCGCAGTTCGCGATTCATCACTGCACGCTGCAGGTCGAGGAAGGCACGACCCATCATCACTGCACGCTGCAGGGGCACGCGCACTGACAGACTGACGTGGCCCGGAACCGGCCCACGTTACAACAACATTACTTCACGTTGAGCAGTTCGACGTCGAAGATCAGGTCCGAGTCCGGCGGAATCGACCCGCCGCCCGCGCCACGCTTGCCGTAGGCCAGCGCGCTCGGGATGATCAAGGTGCGCTTGCCGCCGACCTTCATGCCGGCCACGCCCTGCTCCCAGCCCTTGATCACGCGGCCCGCGCCCAGCTGGAATTCCAGCGGATCGCGACCGTTGTCGAGCGACGAGTCGAACTTGCGGCCGCGCTGCTGCTTGGCCAGCGGCTTGTGGAACCAGCCCGTGTAGTTGACCACGACATTGCTGCCGAGCGACGCTTCCTTGCCGGTACCGACCACGCGATCGACGATCTCGACCTGCGGCGCCTGCGTTTCAGCGGCGACGGGCGGCGTGACCGGGACTGGTGGCGTGGCTGGCTGCTGCGCTTCCGGCGGCTGGGTCGCTGGCTTGCTGGCGTCCTGCGCGCCTTCCTGGGCCTGGGCGCTGCCTGCCACCAGGAACAGGGCGATGACTGCGGATCGACGAATCATGTGTGCTCTTCCATCAAAAGGTTGCAACCGGGCGGTTGCATCTGGCACCTATGATAGCAAGGCGGCCTCGGCTTGCACAGTTTGCCCGGCGGCTGCGGTGACAGCCTGCGCCTGGGGGTTGGCGTTGGCCGCCTCGGCCAGCCGGCGCAGCACCTGCCCCGCCGTCACCATGCCGAAAGTAGCGGTTACCACCATGCACGAGCCGAATCCGGCGCAGTTCAGGCCCGTGATGCCGTTGTCGTCGATTTCGCAGGCGTCGCCCGTGTCCGGATACCGCAACGGCTCCATCGAAAACACGGCATCGATGTGGTACTTCTGCTTTTCGCCGCGCGAAAAACCGTATTGCGCGCGCAGCAGCTTGCGCACTTTTTTCAGCAGCGGTTCCTGCTCGGTGCGGGCCAGGTCGCGGATCTCGACCTTGGTCGGATCGATCTGGCCGCCGGCGCCGCCCACGACCACGAGCGGCATCTTGTTGGCGCTGCACCAGGCGATCAGCGCCGCCTTCGGCTTGACGCTGTCAATGGCATCGACCACGTAGTCGAAGCCCTGATTGGCCACCAGCGTCTCGATGTTCTCCAGGTCGATGAAGTCCTCGACCAGCGTCACCTTGCAAAACGGATTGATCTCGGCAATGCGCTGGCGCAGCGCTTCGATCTTCGGCATGCCGATGGTCGATGACAGCGCCTGGATCTGGCGGTTGATATTCGATTCGGCCACGTTGTCGAGGTCGATCAGGGTCAGGTGGCCAATGGCGCTGCGCGCCAGTGCCTCGACCACCCACGAACCGACGCCGCCCACGCCGATCACGCAAACGTGCGCCGCGCGGAAACGTTCCAGCGCAGGCTCACCATACAGGCGCCCGATGCCGCCGAAGCGGCGCGCAAAGTCGACATCCTCCGTGGGCGTTGCCGCCGCCCCTTGCTCAAGTAATTGATTCATCCCGATATTGTAGCGGACAGGTGTTTCGCGACTACACTAGAATAATCGTTCGTCAACCAAATAACCTGCGTGTCTCCCACAGAACAATGACCTCTCTCCTGCCCGACACCGCCCCCGATTTCTCCCAGCCGATCGCCGTGCTCAAGCATTGCCATGGCCGCATCCGCAAACAACTGTCCACCCTTGAAAAGCTGCTGCCGCACCTGGCCGAACACGGCGTCGACAAGCAGGCGCGCGACGCCGCCGGCGCCGTGCTGCGCTACTTCGACAAGGCGGCGCACCTGCACCACGACGACGAAGAACAGGACCTGATCCCGATGCTGCGCGCCACCGCGCAGGGCGACGACGCCGCCACGCTGCAGGCGCTGGCGCCGACGATCGTGCAGGACCACAACGACATGGACGCCCTGTGGCAAGACCTGCACGAGCAACTGACCGCCATCGAAGCCGGCACCGGCACCATGCTCTCCAGCACCGCCGTCGAGCGCTTCGTCGCCCGCTACACAGCGCACATGGAACGCGAAGAAAGCACGATGGCGCCGATGGCGATGCGCCTGTTCTCGCCTGAACAGATGGCGCAACTGGGCCAGGCGATGCAGCGCCGCCGCGGCCTGCTGGCGCCCGAGGCGTTTGACCAGCCGGTGGCATCGGCCACAGGATCGACCGCAACATCGGCCACAACAGCAGCCAAGGCAGCCGGCGTCGGCCAGGCAGTGGCCGACCTGCGCCAGGATTACGGCCAGGCCAGCCTGAACGAAGACGATGTGCTGGACGACCCGATCGCGCAGTTCACGGCGTGGTTCGAGCAGGCCCTGGCCGCGCAAGTGAACGAGCCGAACGCGATGACGCTGGCCACTGTCGGCCCGGGCAACCGGCCGAGTTCGCGCATCGTGCTGATCAAGCAATTCGATCCGCGCGGTTTTACCTGGTACACCAATTACGACAGCCAGAAGGCGCAGGAACTGCGCGGCAACAACCAGGCCGCCCTGCTGTTCTTCTGGAGCGAGCTTGAGCGCCAGATCCGCATCGAAGGCCGTGTCGAGATGACATCAAGCGAAGAAAGCGACCATTATTTCCGCAGCCGCCCGCTCAAGAGCCGGGTGGCGGCGATCGCGTCGCAGCAGAGCAGCCCGATCGCCAACCGCGCCGCGCTGGAAGCGAATTACGACGCCGTGGCGCAGGCTGCCGGCGACGATCCGGCGCGCCCGGAGAACTGGGGCGGCTTCCGCCTGGTGCCGGAGCGCATCGAGTTCTGGCAAGGCCGGCGCTCGCGCTTTCATGACCGGATCGTCTACCAGCGCCAGCCGGATGGCAGCTGGACGCGCTCGCGCCTGCAACCGTGATCGTTATGCCTTGAGGCGGTCGCTGAAGGTCGCGCGGAACTTGCTGACCTTCGGCGCCACCACGAACGCGCAATACCCCTGCAGCGGGTGTTGCGCAAAGTAATTCTGGTGATAGTCCTCGGCCTTGAACCAGGTTTCCTGTGGCAACACTTGCGTCACCAGCGGCGCATCCCACACCATGGCCATCTCGGCCATTACGGTGCGCGCGACGGCGTCCTGCTCGGGCGACGTCGTAAAAATCACCGATCGGTATTGCGTGCCAACGTCATTGCCCTGGCGATTCAATGTCGTCGGATCGTGGATCGTGAAAAAGATCTCGAGAATGTCGTGGTAGCTGATCACCGACGGATCGAATTCCAGGCGCACGACTTCGGCGTGGCCGGTGGTGCCGTTGCAGACGGCCTCATAGCTTGGATGGTCATCGTGCCCGCCCATATAACCCGACTCCACGCGCGTGACGCCGCGTGCTTCGAGAAACACCGCCTCGATACACCAGAAGCAGCCACCCCCGAGGATGGCGACGTTGCTTGCTGTTTGCTCACTCATGATGGGCCTTGTGTTCTTAAAATTTCGATAAGCTTAATGTAGCGCAAAGCCCGGCTTCCCGCTGTATTGACCCGCTGCCGATAACCGCGAGAGAGCATGGCGCGGCAAGCTTGGACAGGACGGTGGCATAATGAGCGTCACAGTTCCAGGAACACCATGAATACACTTTCTGACCGCGCCACCACACGCGGCTTCGATACGACCCATTTCCGCCAGGCGCTGTCGCAGTTTGCGACCGGCGTCACCGTCATTACCACGCGCCTGGCCGACGGCACCTTCCGCGGCCTGACGGCCAGCTCGTTCAACTCGGTCTCGCTCGATCCGCCGCTGGTGCTGTGGAGCCTGGGCGCCGGCGCGAACAGCATGCCCATCTTCAGCGGCAACTCGCACTACGTGATCAATGTGCTGTCCGCCGGCCAGGAAGACCTGGCGATGCGCTTTGCGCGCCGCGGCGAAAACCCGTTCGAGGGCGTCGACTACGAACTGTCGCGCACCGGCCTGCCGATCCTCAAGGGCGTGTCGGCCTGGTTCGAATGCCACAACCGCAGCCGCTACCCGGAAGGCGACCACGTCATCTTCGTCGGCGAGGTCGAAGAATGCCAGTTGCAGCCGCAGCCAGCGCTGATCTTCCACGGCGGCAAGTTCGGCAGCACCGCCAGTGAAAAATGAAAATGCCTGTCGCAGTTTGAAAAGATCGGGCTGCGCCACGTTTCTATAATGGTCAGGTAACTTCTAACCAGAATTCAGAGACAGGATTTCCGATGACCCGTACCGACTCGCCCAAGAAAGCCGCTTTTCACTGGGATGACCCGCTGCTGCTGAACAGCCAGCTGACCGACGAAGAGCGCATGGTGCGCGACGCCACCGCCGCCTATTGCCAGGACAAGCTGCGCCCGCGCGTGCTCGAAGCGTTTCGTCACGAGTCGATGGATGTCTCGATCTTCCGCGAAATGGGCGAACTGGGTCTGCTCGGTCCGACCATTCCCGAAGAATACGGCGGCCCCGCAATGGGGTACGTCGCCTACGGCCTGATCGCGCGCGAAGTCGAGCGCGTCGATTCCGGCTACCGCTCGATGATGAGCGTGCAGTCGTCGCTCGTCATGGTGCCGATCTTTGAATTTGGCAACGAAGCCACCAAACAGAAATACCTGCCAAAGCTGGCCACCGGCGAATGGATCGGCTGCTTCGGCCTGACCGAGCCAAACCACGGCTCCGACCCTGGCTCGATGATTTCGCGCGCCCGCAAGGTCGAGGGCGGCTACAGCTTGAGTGGCGCCAAGATGTGGATCACCAACTCGCCCGTGGCCGACGTGTTCGTCGTGTGGGCGAAAGACGATGAAGGCGCGATCCGCGGCTTCGTGCTCGAAAAAGGCTGGAAGGGTTTGTCGGCCCCGGCGATCCACGGCAAGTTCGGCCTGCGCGCGTCGGTCACCGGTGAAATCGTCATGGATAACGTGTTCTGCCCGGAAGAAAACGCCTTCCCCGACGTGCGCGGCCTGAAGGGCCCGTTCACCTGCCTGAACTCGGCCCGCTACGGTATCGCCTGGGGCGCGCTGGGCGCGGCCGAAGATTGCTGGCACACGGCGCGCCAGTACACGATGGATCGCCAGCAGTTCGGCAAACCGCTCGCAGCAAACCAGCTGGTGCAAAAGAAACTGGCCGACATGCAGACCGAAATCACGCTCGGCCTGCAGGGCTGCCTGCGCCTGGGCCGCATGAAGGACGAAGGCACGGCGGCGCCGGAAATCACGTCGATCATGAAGCGCAATTCGTGCGGCAAGTCACTCGACATCGCCCGTATGGCGCGCGATATGCTGGGCGGCAACGGCATTTCAGATGAGTTCGGCATCATCCGTCACATGGTCAACCTCGAGGTCGTCAACACCTACGAAGGCACGCACGACATCCACGCGCTGATCCTCGGCCGCGCACAGACCGGCATCGCCGCGTTCTGATCAGGTAGTCCCCACGGCGCGGCAATCGCCGCGCCGTTCAAGAACCATCCGCAATCTGCTCCTGCAACAGCGCCAGCATCGCCTGCGCGGCTGGCGTCAGCGCGCCTTCGCTGCGCCGGACTACGCCGATCGAGCGGCGGATGACAGGATCGACCAACTCACGCCGCACCAGCCCGGCGCTGCCAATCACGTCGGCTGCCAGGCTCGGCAAGGCCGCCACACCCAGCTCCTCGACCACCATGGCGCCAATCGTGGCCAGGTGATCGACCTCAAACGCCGGATAAAAATTGATCCCCGCCTGCAGCGCGGCCGCGTCCACATATTGCCGCACACTGGTGTGGCGCGACATCGAAATATGCGGATACGGCAGCGTCTCGGGCAGGCGGATCGGACTACTGTCGCGGCCCAGTGGATGCCCTGGCGCCGCCAGCAGCACGAATTCGTCGGTGGTCAGCGGGATGTATTCCAGATCCTGGTAGGCCGGGTTGGCGGCAGTAATGGCGAAATCGACACGGCCCTGGCGCACCAGCTCGAACGCCGGTTCCGACAGCGTGTCGGCCAGCGACAGCGCAATGTCGGGATGGCGCGCATGAAAGACACGGAACAGGCGCGGCACGAGCCGCGCCGCCAGCGATGGCATCGCGGCCAATGCCACCCGGCCCCGGTGCAGCGCCGTCACGTCACGTACCGCCGCAGCCGAGCGCTCGATATCGGCCAGCAACTGCTGGGCGTGCAGGACCAGCACCTCGCCGGCGGCGCTCAGGGCGACCGAGCGCGTGGTGCGCGAGAACAGGCGACTGCCAAAGCCCTCCTCCAGACGACCGATGAGGGTCGACAGGGCCGACTGCGACAGGCACACCTGCTGCGCCGCCTTGCTGAAGCTGAGCGTATCCGCCAGGGCGAGAAACGCACGCAACTCACGTGCGGATAGATTTATTTCCATAATCGATAAGTTTATAGAAAAAATGCGTTTCTCAGATAATTTGATGAAGCGCAAACTAAGTTCATTCTCTTTTCGAAAATGATCATGGAAAACTTGATTCTTCCCAAGCCTGCGCAAGCGCTCGCCCTCGTCGCAGGCGGCGGCACAATGGGCGCCGACGTCGCCATCGTGCTGGCGCGTGCGGGCTGCCGCGCGATCGTGCTCGAACCTGGCGCCACGCGCCGCGACGCGCTCGACACCTATTTTGGCGACACCCTGCGCAAGCTGGGACTGGAACACAAGCGCGAGCGCATCACGACCTGCGCCAGCCTCGATGAACTCGACTGGCAGGCCATCGATCTGGTCATCGAGTGCATTCCAGAGAAGCTGGCGCTCAAGCAGGCATTGTTTGCCGAACTGGTCCAGCGCGCGCGTCCCGATACTCTGCTATGCAGCAACAGCTCGAGCTTTCCCATCTCGGCCATCGGCGAACAGCTGGAGACGACCGGGCGCATGCTGGGCCTGCACTTCTTCATGCCGGCGCATCTGGTGCCGCTGGTCGAGGTCGTGCTCGGCGCGGACTCATCGGGCGAGCTGGCGGAGGCGTTGATGGCCTTCATGCGCGCCTGCGGCATGGTGCCGGTGCTGGTCCGCAAGGACCTGCCGGGTTTCCTGGCCAACCGGCTGCAACATGCGCTCGCGCGCGAAGCGTTTGCGCTGATCGACGCCGGCATTGCCACGGCTGAAGATGTCGACGCTGCGGTGCGCTTCGGCTTCGGCTTTCGCTACCTTGCGGCCGGCCCCGTGCTGCAGCGCGACCATGCCGGCATTGACGTGCACTACCCGGCAGCGACCACCATGTACCCGTCGCTGGCCGCCAACACGACGCCGGCCCGCGTGCTGGCGCAGCGCTACGACGCTGGCCACTACGGCATGAAAACGGGCGAAGGCTTCTATCGCTGGACGCCGGACACCATTGCCGCCGAGCGCGCGCGTTACGATGGCCTGTTGATGGCCGGGTTGCGCCTGCTGGCGCCCGAACTGCCACGGATCGAGGACCAATGATCATGTCTGCCCTCCCTTCAGCGGCTGCCCGCCCGGCGCCGCGCATCGCCCTGATCCACGCCCTGAGCCATTCGGTCGAGCCGATCAATGCCTTCATGGCAGAGCAATGGCCCGAAGCCACACGCATGAATCTGCTCGACGATTCGCTGTCGGCCGACCTGGCCCGGTCAAGCCGTGGCCTGGACGCTGCGATGCACAAGCGCTTCGCCGATCTGGCGGACTATGCGCTTGGCAGCGGGGCCGAGGCCATCCTGTTTACCTGTTCGGCCTTCGGCCCGTGCATCGAAGCGGTGGCGCAGCGCTATCCGCACATTCCCGTGCTCAAGCCGAACGAGGCCATGATTGCCGATGCCGAGGCCGGTCAGGCTGCCGGTCCGGTCGGCCTGATCGCAACATTCGGCCCGACGCTGGCCTCGATGCCACCCGAATTTCCGGCGCGCGTGGCACTGCGCTGCGCGCTGGCCGAAGGCGCGCTCGATGCGCTCAACCGGGGCGACGTCGAACTGCATGACGAACTCATTGCCGACAGCGCACGGCGGCTGATCGACGACGGCTGCGCGACGATCGCACTGGCGCAATTCAGCATGGCACGCGCGCATGATGCCTGTGTCCGTGCAGCGGGCGCGCCGGTGCTGACCACCGTGCACAGCGCCGTGCATGAACTGAAACGGCGCCTGGCGCAGCAGGCGTCCTGAACGACAACGTACCACCCCACCAAAACAAAACAAAACAAGACAAACCGGAGACAAAGCATGCTCAAGAAGGTATTTCTCGCAACGCTGTTCATGACCCAGGCGCTCGGCGCCGCCGCCGCCGACGTGTATCCGTCCAAGCCAATTCGCTTCGTTGTGCCCTACCCGCCAGGCGGGCCGACCGACGCGATGGCGCGCCTGATCCAGGGGCCGCTGCAGGCCAAGTTCAAGGTCCCCGTCATCATCGACAACCGGGGCGGCGCCGGCGGCAATATCGGCACGGGCATGGTGGCCAAGTCGGCGCCGGACGGCTACACGATCCTGCTGGCGGCCAGCGGACCGATGGCGGTGAACAAGACGCTGTACAAATCGATCCCGTTCGACCCGGACAAGGATTTCGCCCCGGTGATCCAGATCTCGGCGTTCCCGCTGGTGCTTGAGGTGCATCCTTCGGTCACGGTCAAGAACGTCAAGCAGTTCATCGCCATGGCAAAGGAGCAGCCCGAGATGCTGAGCTTTGCCTTGGCCGGCAACGGCACCCCACAGCACCTGGCGGGCGAACTGTTCAACACTGCGGTGGGCACCAAACTGCAGCACGTTCCCTACAAGGGCGCCGGCCCGGCGCTGAACGATGTGCTGGGCGGGCACGTCAAGGTCATGTTCGACATCCTGGGCAGCTCGGTCCAGTACATCAAGACGGGCAAGCTCCATCCGATCGCCGTGACGACCGCCACCCGCGTGCCGAGCTTGCCGGACGTGCCAACGCTGGCCGAAGCGGGCTTGAGCGGCTACAACTTCACGGGCTGGCATGGCATCGTGGCGCCGGCCGCCACGCCCAAGCCGGTGGTGATGCGCCTGAATCAGGCGCTCAACGAGATCTTCGCCGATCCGGCCTTCCGCAAGAAATGGGAAGAGCTGGGCACGCCGGTCGTCGGCGGCACGCCGGAAGCGTTTGGCACCCTGATGCGCACCGAATCGGTCAAGCTGGGCAAAGTGGTCAAGGACGCGGGGGTGACGGTCGATTGATGCAGTGCGGGGCGTGGGCGTCATCATGACGTCACACGCACTTCTTATCATCCCTTCAATTTTTCGCCTCACCACCATTGAAGGGTTCACATGCATCAGGTCGTTCTCCGCCGTCTTCCGCTTGCCGTCGCCATCGGCGCGGCACTTGCCCTGTCCGCCTGCGGTGGTTCCGACCACCATGACGACGCCGCCGCCGATGTCGCCATCGTCATCCCGGCCGCGCCAGCCGACCAGGGCGCGGCCGAAACGGCGCCGGTGCCGGCAGTGCTTGCCTTCGTCGACACCGCCGCCACCAACCAGCGCGGCGACGCCCGCTACGCCACGCTGGCCACGAATGCCGGCGTGCGCGTGCTGGGCGGCATGCTCGCCATCTGGAAGCCGGTCACCGAACTGGTCGATGCAGGCCAGACGGCCCCGGCCGTTGACGGTTTCCCGGCCGTTGCCGCATCGACCTGGACTGGCGTGCCGAACGACGGCACCAATGGCGGCACGATCGTCAACGCCGCCGTGCACAATGCCAACATCGACTACGTCGTCAAGGCCACCGCCAGCCGCACGGCCGAGCAGGCGCTGCTGGCGTATCTGGACGACCGGCGCGGCAAGGGCTACAGCGTCACCGGCGGCATGGGCCCGCTGACCGATGCGTGGCGCAGCGCCTCGCGCGCGACCACCACCATCAACGACATGCCGGCGGATGCCACCAAGGTCAAGTACGAAGATGGCGGCAACAACAATGGTATTGGCGGCGCCGCCAATGCCGAGTTCGGCAAGGTCGTCGACCTGGTCAATGCAATGGGCGGTAACGGCTCGACCGAACCGGCCAAGCGCTTCTACAAGTACGCGCGCCCTTACCGCTGGAGCAGCGCAGTGCAGGTCGTGCCGCAACTCGAACCCGCCAAGAGCACGACACCGAACACCGACGGCGGCTTCACCAGCGGCCACTCGGCCGAAGCGGTGCGCAACGCGGTCGCGATGGCTTATGTGCTGCCGGAACGCTACCAGGAACTGGTCGGCCGTGGTCTCGAACTGGGCGAGAGCCGCATCCTGGCCGGCATGCACTCGCCGCTGGACGTGATCAGCGGCCGTGTGCAGGCGCAAGCCGTCGCCGCCGCCAATCTGATCGCCGCCGGCGCCACCACGCGCGCCGCCGCCCGCGAGCAGGCCCAGACCACTTTGATGAAGCTGACCGGCACCACCGCCAGCACCTTCCCGAGCTACGCCATCTCGGGCACGCCGGCGAACGACCGCTTTGCCGACTACGCTGCCAGCCGCGCCAACTACCTGCGCCGCATGACCTTCGGCCTGCCGCTGATCGGCTCGACCACTGCGCCCGCCGTCGTGCCGAAAGGCGCCGAAGTGCTGCTGGAAACGCGCCTGCCGTACCTGACCGACGCGCAGCGCCGCGTGGTGCTGAAAACCACCGCGATCGGTTCCGGTTATCCGGTCCTGGACGATGCTGAAGGCTGGGGCCGCCTGAACCTGTTTGCTGCGGCCGAAGGTTATGCCGTCTTTACCGGCAACGTCGTGCTGAACATGGACGCGAGCAAGGGCGGCTTCAACGCAGCGGACCGCTGGCGCAACGACATCACCGGCGCAGGCAAGCTGGTCAAGCAAGGCACGGGTACGTTGAAACTGGGTGGCAAGAATGCCTGGACCGGCGGCACACAAGTAGACGCTGGCAGCCTCGAAGCGCTGTCGACGACCGCGTTCGGCACGGGTGACGTGTATCTCGCCGGCGGCGGCACCGTGATCAGCAACGCACCGGCCACGCTGGTCGTGGGCGGCAAGTACACGCAGCTGACCGGCGCGGCGCTGGAACTGCGCCTGGGCGCAGCCCAGGGCGGGCGCCTGAGCATCACGGGCGCGGCCACCATCGGCGGCGGTACCTTGCGCATCAAGTTCCAGGACGGCGTCAAGCCCGCCGTGGGCGACACGCTCACCGTCATCAGTGCGGCAAGCCTGAAGGGCAAGTTCGAGACCATCACGGTCGACGGCTTCACCGTGACGCCGACCTACACCGAGACCGGCCTGCAACTGCGCCTGGGTTCGTAAGCATCGTCGCTGGTTCTACAAACGATGGGGCCGGGTTCGATGACGAACCCGGCCCCATTGTTTTGCTGAATTGCTGCAGCTTACTCGTCGAACTCTTCCGCCAGATTCTTCCAGCCGCGGCTCTTGGCAAACGCCGAAAATTCTTCCGGCGCCTCGAGCACGATCAGACGGCTCTCCTGCAGGCCCGGGTCACTGTGGCCAAAGTCAGGCCCCACATACCCGAGCGTGCGCAGGCGCTCGACGAGTTGGCGGACCAGGACGGTGTCCTTGTAGGCATCCGGTTCGAGCTTGGCAGCGAACTCCACGTACACATCGATGATCCCGTAACCCTCGTCGAAAATGCGGATCTCTTTGACGTCGAGGGTACGGCCGTTGCTGTCCTTGGCCTGGAAGGCGCCGGACAGTTCAATATCGGTATCAGTAGTCATAGCACAAGCATAGCACCGAGCCACAGGTTGCGTAGCGCACGCCAACATCGCAAACCAAAAGCCGGGGTCAGGTCTGACATTCGGACACGGCCTCTGCACTAGCATCAGTTTTTTGATTTGCTGAAAGCGATAATTCCGGGCGGATCGATTAAACGAGGTCGGAATCTCAATGCCCCCGCTCAGTCAAGCGACTAGGGCTGAGGTCGTGTCCAAATGTCAGACCTGACCCCGGCTTTTGCTGAGGTCGTGTCCGAATGTCAGACCTGACCCCGGCTTTTGATGGCGGTTACACTTCCCATTGCAGCTTGAAGGTCAGCGAGCGGCTGCGCTCGTCTACCAGTGGGAGCTTGTCGTCGACGATTCCCAGCGACACCGTGCGGCCGTGTCGCCATTGATAGCGGTACAGCAGCGAGCGGTGTACCTGGCGGTCGTTCCATGCCTCGAGCTGCGTGACGCCATCGTCGCGGCGCGCGGCCCAGGTGTTCTGCGCCAGCAACCGAATCGAATCGCGCGGACTGAAATGGACGATGGCCAGCGCGCGCCAGGCCGTGTCGGAAAATGCCGGCTGGCCCAGCGTGCCCTGCACCCAGGCGCGGTTCACATGTTGATCGAGTTCGAGGGACCACCCGCGCGGCAAGGGAAAGCGCAGGCCGACGTCCAGGATCACGTTCCCGCCCGGTCCCACGCGGTCGGCATCGGCGTCCAGCTGGCGCCCGAGCGCCGCTTCCAGCGCGATCTTCGAAATCCACGGTGTGGGCGTCGTCTCGATGCCGACATTGATGACCCGCGTATCGTGCAGGCGCCCCAGCGGCCGCGCGCGCTGGCGGTCGAAGCCCAGCTCAGCCCACACATTCGTGCGTCGGGTCGCGGCCAGCCAGACGCCGGGACGCAGCTTGCGCTCAACCGTCTCGCCCCCGGCCTGCCCCGTCAGCCGATCGGCCAGCGTGCGCATCTCGTGCAGCACCAGGTAGGTTTCGAATTCGTACAGCGCGATCCCGGCGAACGATTGCGGTCCCAGGATGCGGTTGATCGAGCCGGTGGCGCGGGCGATGCCCGCTTGCGGCACAAAACCATTGTCGTTGACGAAGCCGGGCGCGATCGCTTCGACCTCGGCTTCGTACCACCAGCGTTCGGTCTTGTGCAGCGACTTGCCCCACAGGTAGCCGCCCAAGCGCCCCGCCACCCGCGCCGGCACATCCTCGTCGACAAAGCCCGCCGTCGTGCGCGACACCATCGCCACGCCGGACAGTTGCTGCTGCTCGCCGTCCTCCCCTTCGCCGCGCCACTGGGCATCGACGCCGACGACGTCGTTGCCGCCGAAACGGTGGTAGTCGCGCTGCGAGGCAAACGCGCCCAGCAGCAAACCTTCGCCGTGCCAGCGCGCGCGTACCAGGCTTGCGACCGTGCGCTTGGTCTGCCCGTATTCCAGCGTTTCGTACGGCTTGCCGCGCAGGATCAGGCCGCCCGGCTCGTCACGCAGGCTCATGGCCGTGGCGTCGGCCTGCCCCCCGCGCCAGGTCGCGCGCAGGCCGTATTCGGGATCGTTCACCGTGCGCGAATAAAACGCCGGCAGGCTCAAACCCAGCACGTCCGCGCTTTCCAGAAAGAAGCCGCGCTTCTCGGGCAGCGACAGCGCGATATTGCCGGCGCCCTGCGACACCGGCTCGTCGATCTCGACCTGCGAGTAATCGGGATTGATGGTGGCATTGAAGACCCAGTCGGCGCGCGGACGGGCATTGATCTCAAGGCCCAGTTCCGCCTGACTGCCGCGCGTGCGCGTCCCCGGCATGGCGGCGCGTTCGCTGCGCACCGTCAGTTCGGGGCGCAGCTCGAGGAAGCGGCGGTCGCGCACCGCTGCCACGGTGGCTTCCATGCCGTCGATCTCCTGCAGGAAGCTGAGGTGGCTGAGCGCATCGATCCGCCACGGCGCCGTCACCAGCAGCATGCCGTCGGCATGCGGGATGCTGCGCTCGACCATCAGGCGCCAGTTGCGGCCATCGGCGTACGGAAATCGCAGGCTCGACAGCGGCCAGCGCACTTCCATGCTGTAGCCGTCAGGCAGGATGGTCACGGCCGTCTCGACCGGGAAATCCGGCCCCAGATCGGATTCGTCATCTTCGGCGCGGTGGATGCCATCGCTGACCACGCCGGTGGTGTTGATGCGCACGAACTGGGCATTGCGGCCATGGCCGGCCGGGTCGATCCAGATGCCGATGAAATCCTGGTCGACGCCGACCTTGTCGCGCCGTGCCAGGAGGCCCCGGCGCAGGTGCGGCGCGTCATCCCAGGCGCGGATACCGAACACCAGCGCGCCGTCGTCGACCAGCACTTGCACGCTGGTCTTCAATGCAGCAGGCGCGGGCGCGCCGTCGCGTGGCTGGTGCTTGTGGAAGTCCTGGTAGACGGGCGCGCGGCGCCATGCGGGGTCATCCAGTGCGCCGTCGATCACGGGCGTGTCGCCTGCCGCGATGCGCAGTGCGCGCAGGCCGGCGCCATGCGCATCGCACGCATGCAGGGCAGCACAAAGCAACAGGCCGAGACAGGCAAACGAGGCGGGAGACATGCGCGGCACCGTAAAATGAGCCGCTCAGTCTAGCATGAAGCTTGCCAAGACAACACTTTTTGGAGCCGGGGGTACCGGTCAACTGTGACAACTTGCCAATGCCGCGTCACCTTGCGTGGCATACGGGATGCATCTGATGACGATTCGTCTTCTCACTCGTACTTGGGACTTGCTACCGGCCCGATTTGCGCTACCATCGAATGCATGTTGCATGGCCTGTACAGGCCGGCGCGATTCACGGCAGAGGCATGATGAGCTTGACGCAACCCGCATCCGATTCGTCCGCATCCACTCGCAGCGATGCCTTGTCGCTTGACCTGCTGCTGAGTAACCTGCCGGGCGCGGCGTATCGCTGTCGCAATGACAGCGAGTGGAGCATGGTGTTCATCAGTGACGGCATCGAAAAAGTGACCGGCTACTCGGCCGCGGCGTTCACCACCCAGCCGGGCCTGTCGTTTGCCAGCATCATCCTGCCGGAAGACCGCGACCAGATGCATGCGGCAGTGGCGATCGCCCTGGCCCAGAACCAGCCCTTCCAGGTCACGTACCGGATCCGCACTGCTGACGGCCGCATCCGGTGGATCTGGGAACAAGGGGCCCTGAACCGGCAGGCCGGGATGCTCGAAGGGTTTCTGGCCGATTTCACACGGGTCAAGCATGCCGATCTCGTCATGCTCGAACAGGCGTCGTTCCTGCAGCAGGCGCGCGACGCGATCATTGCAATGGACATGACCTCGCGCATCAGCTACTGGAACCATGGCGCCGAGCGCCTGTACGGCTGGCGCGCGCAAGAGGCGATGGGCAAGCGCTTTTGCGAGCTGCTGTGCGACGAACAGGCACACTACGAAACCGCCTTTGCACACACGCTGGCCGATGGCGAATGGTCGGGCGAACTGGCCCACGTGCGGCGCGATGGCTCGAAGGTCGACACCGACACCCGCTGGACCTTGCTGGCGCCCGATGCCGTGCCGGGCGCATGCCAGAAGATCCTGGTGATTGGCACCGATATCAGCGAGCGCAAATCCAGCGAAGCGAAGATCTTCCGGCTGGCCTTCTTCGACCACCTCACCGACCTGCCCAACCGCGCCAACCTGCTCGACCAGCTGCGCCGCGCGCTGGTCGGCAGCGCCCGCAGCGGCAAATGCGGTGCGCTGATGTTCTGCGACCTCGATAACTTCAAGTACCTCAACGACAGCCAGGGGCACGCCGCCGGCGACCTGCTGCTGCAGGCCGTGGCGCGTCGCCTCGAAGGCTGCGTGCGCGAAACCGACATGGTGGCGCGCCTGGGCGGCGACGAGTTCGTGGTGCTGATCCGGCCCATCGACGAGTCGCGCGCGGTGGCCGCGGCGCAGGCCGAGACTGTCGCCAAAAAGGTGGTGGCGGCGCTGGCGGCCCCGTTCCAGCTGGGCGAACTGCATTACACGCTGTCGGTCAGTGTCGGCGTAGTCACGCTGTGCGGCCTGCAAGACACGGTGGAATCGACCCTGCGTCAGGCCGATGCCGCGATGTACCAGGCAAAGGCCGCCGGGCGCAACACGTTTCGCTTTCACGACCCGGCCGCGCAGGCCGCATGGCTTGCGCGCGCCGAACTCGAGAGCGGCTTGCGCCGCGCGCTGCAGCGCCAGGAATTCATGCTGCACTACCAGCCGCAACTCGACCGCTCGG
Organism: Oxalobacteraceae sp. CFBP 13730; assembly: GCA_014841835.1. GTDB lineage: Bacteria > Pseudomonadota > Gammaproteobacteria > Burkholderiales > Burkholderiaceae_D > Telluria. The sequence goes on from JACYUQ010000005.1 coordinate 103,954, forward strand.
GGCGTGTGATCGGCGCCGAGGCGCTGCTGCGCTGGCGCCAGCCCGATGGCAAAGTCCTGCTGCCGGCCGACTTCATCCGCATCGCCGAAGAAAGCGGCCTCATCATCGAGATCGGGGCCTGGGTCATGCGCACCGCCTGCCGCGAGCTGGCGCGCTGGCAGCGCCATCCCGATACCGCCGGCCTGACGCTGTCGGTCAACGTCAGCGCGCGCCAGTTCACCGAACCGGATTTCGTCGCGCTGCTGGAGGCCATTTTTGCCGAAACCGGCGTGCAGCCGTCAGGGCTCAGGCTCGAGCTGACCGAAAGCCTGGTGGTGACCGATTTCACGCTGGCCGCGCAGACGATGGGCGCACTCAAACGGCAGGGTCTCTCGTTTTCGCTGGACGACTTCGGCACCGGTTACTCGTCGCTGGCCTACCTGCGCAAACTACCGCTGGATCAGCTCAAGATCGACCGCTCGTTCATGCGCGACGTGCTCACCGACCAGAACGACGCCTCGATCGTGCGCTCGATCATCGCGCTGGGCGAGAGCCTGGGGCTGGAAGTCATGGCAGAAGGCGTCGAAACAGCGGGCCAGCGCCAGTTCCTGGCCGATGCGGGATGCCACCTCTACCAGGGCTTCCTGTACCAGCAGGCCGTGAGTGGCGAGACATTCACGCAGTACGTGACAGGCGCGCATTAAAAAAAAAGCCCGCACGCGGCGGGCTTTCATCAACCGGCTTGTGCCGTGCTTAAAACTTGTAACCCACCGCCAGCACGATCGCCACCGGATCCAGTTTCATGAACTGGGTCTGGCCGGTCGAGAAATGCACGTCGGTGCGCAGGCGCGTCTTGATGACCGTCGCGTCGGCGAACCAGCGCTCGTCGAAGTTCATCGCGATACCGACTTGCGCGCTGTAGGTCAGCTTGTTGTCGATCTTGAAGGTGGTCGGCACACCGCTACCCGGATTGGTGATCGAGGTCAGCTTGCCATTACCGCGTTCCTTCATGAAGTACGCGTAGGTCGGGCCCACACCGATGAACGGACGGAAGGCCGCGGTCGGCGCGAAGAAACGGTACTGGAAGAACGCGGTCGGCGGCAGCGCCTCGACCGTGCCTACCGAACCGACGCCAGTGATTGCGCCCGCGCCGTAGATCTGGTGCTTGTACGGCGTGCCGAGGGCGCCCTCGACCGACAGGTTGTCGGTGAAGCTGTACGACAGGATGACCACTGGCTGCATGTCGTTGCCGACGTCGGCCTTGGTGCCTGGCAGTGCCGGCGCGCTGATGTCGCCGCTTTCGACTTTGGGCATCAGGCGGTTGAAACCGACCTTGGCGGTGATCTGGCCGGCCGATTGGGCCGATGCGCCGGTGGCGAACGCCAGTGCGGCAGCGACACCCGCAACCTTGGCGATACTGCTAAAACGAACTTTCATGACTTCTCCTGATAGATGTGTGAGGGCCCGCCGCCAGGGCAGGCCCGCCGCTCGTTGCTGAGAACCTGCTTACAGCCAGCCCTTGATAGCCATGTCCTTGAAGACGTAGCGGGCGATAAGGTCGTTCTCGAACGGGGTCGGATGGATCCCGTCGGCGAACATGTAGCGGCTCACATCACCTGCCACCGTGTTGTTGGCGGTGCAGATCAGCGAGGTCCCACCCAGCGCGTTGTTGGCGCACGCCGGGGTGCTGGTGTTGGTCAGGCCATACGGGCCAGGATTTTTCACCTGGTCGTTGCTGACCGAGTACAGATCGGAATACAGCACGCGCGCATCGTCGGCGCCCAGGCCGGCCTTGAGCTGCGTGTTGAAAGCATTGACCATCGCGGCAACCAGCGACTGGATCGCAGCCGGACGCGATTTCGCGGTCGGCGTGCTGGCCACGTCAGGCAGGTTGGCAACGATCACGTACTTCGCGCCCTTGGCCAGCAGTTCGGTTTTGACCAGACCAGCCATCTGCGCACCGGCGGTACCCAGCGCCGTCACCATCGCCGTAGCGTTGGCAGTAGCGTAAGCGCCGGCGGCGGTGTTGCCAGCAGCGGTGCCGTCCGCTTGCGCGGCGGTCACGAGCGGACCATACACTGCGATTGAACCAACAGCCGAATTGCCCGGCTGGGTAGCGGCAGCGCGCACGGCGGCAGCGACCAGCGTTGCATCGGTCTTGCCTGGACGGGCATTCTCGGTAGCGATCGCGGCCAGGATTGCCTGGGTAGCCGTTTGCGGGTTGGTGGCGGTGGCGCCGAGGCGGGTGGCCAGAGCGACGGCGAAGGCTTGCGCGCCGGCGGCGGTGCCGGCGTTGGTCACGGCTGCCAGTTGCATCAGCACGTCATTGCCGCCCGACAGGACGGTCACGAGCTCGGTGCCGGTGAACTTGTTGCCAGACCGGGCCAGGTGGTTGGCGATCTGGGTGACCATCGGGGTGGTCATTTCGCCAATCGGCGAGCCGGTCGCGGCATTGCCCGGGCCGATCGGATTGATCACGCGCGAGCCGCCCTGGGCGTAGTTGAAGCAGTTCGGATTGTTGACAATTGGAACCGAGAAGCCAAGCGATGCGTCACCTTGCAGGCCGGTCTGGGCAGCGCATGGCGTCGGCAGCTTGAGCTGGGCAGCCATGAAGTCGAGCCAGATCTTGCCGTTCAGGTCTTCGCTCTTGGCGGTGCTGTCACCATTGATGGTGAACTTGCCGCCGCCAGCCGCCGCCACGGCGCCGACACGGTAGGTGCCGACGTCCGACAGGCTGTCGCCGAACGAGACCTGCTTGGTGAACGTGACCTTGGTCGCCTGGTCGCCGCCCGCCGGGCTCGTGCCGCCGCCGCACGCGGACAGCAACGCTGCCGTCAGCACGGCCAGCGCAAAATTGGTTTGACGCATTGTGTCTCCTGAGTTTAATTTTTTCTAAACGAACGCTCGTGCTATTCGCCGCTTCATTACTATGCCAGCGTTCATTACCCATGTATAGCAAAATCCATTGCTTCAATGGTTGTTGCAATTCGTACCTATCAGATGCGATGGGTCTGGCTGTTGGGGTCGGATTATAACCAGCCTTTACTCGGCAGAAAGTGGGGAATTTGTAACGGCGACTGGTACTACGCGGGGCACTGATGCCCCGTCAATCGATCCGGTGATGTAAATCAAACGTTTGGTTGAACGTTGAGCAAACCGTGGACGATGCCCGTCGATCCATGCGCAGCGCGGCGCAGGCGATCGTTGACGCCCAGCCACTCGCCCTGCTGCGGCGGTGACTCGACCAGGATGACGTCGGCGCCCTGCCCGTCCATCGCGCGCAGCGCGGCGTACAGCGCGTGGGCGAAGCCCGCTGGCTGCGGGGGCAGGCGCTGCGCGGCGTGGGTTGCCGGCATCGTGCTGACGTGGATCAGCGCAACCTTGCGGCCAGCCGCGTGCAGCTGGTCGAGCGTTGCGAGCAGCACGGCGCGCTCCTGCATCGCGACCGGCGTGTGCGGCGCGTAATGCGATTCGAGCGTGCCCGAGGCGCGCGGCGCCGCTGCATCGGCTACGCGCGGCAGGCGGTCGATCACGGCGGCAATTGCCTCGGCGCTGATGTGGCCTGGCCGCAACAGTACCGGGCCCAGCGTGGCCAGACGCGACAGGTCGACGATGGTCGATTCAATGCCGACCTGCGATGGGCCGCCATCGAGCACCATCGCCACCGTGTCGTCCAGTTCGAATTCATCGACGACGTGATCGGCCAGCGTCGGGCTGACGTGGCCGAACTTGTTGGCCGACGGCGCGGCGATACCGCCCCTGCCGCCCTTGAACGCGCGCAGCAGCGCCAGCGCCACCGGGTGCGCCGGGCAGCGCAGCCCGACCGTGTCCTGGCCGCCACTGACAGCATCGGGAATGTTCGGTGCGCGTTTCAGGATCATCGTCAGCGGGCCCGGCCAGAAGGCCGCGGCCAGCGCGGCGGCCTCGGGCGGGATGTCGCAGGCCCAGTAATCGAGCGGGGCTTCCGGCGCCAGGTGCACGATCACGGGATGGTCTTGCGGCCGGCCCTTGGCCGCGTAGATGGCGGCCACCGCAGCCGGGTTTTCGGCGTCGGCGCCCAGGCCGTACACGGTCTCGGTCGGAAACGCGACCAGCTCGCCCGCTTCGAGCAGGCGGGCGGCGGTGTCGATGACCGACTGGTCGATCTGCAGGTCGGTCATGGTTACGCGTCGATGCCGAGGATGGCGCAGGCGGCGCGCAGACTGGCCTGCGCTTCGCCGAGGGTCGGCGCAACAAAGGTCACGTGGCCCATCTTGCGGGCGCGGCGCGGGTCGTCCTTGCCGTACAGGTGCAGGTTGGCGCCTGGCAGAGCCAGCACGCGGTCCCAGGCCGGTTCGCGCGTGTTGTCAGTGTCACCGTCAAACCAGACGTCGCCCAGGATGTTGAGCATGACGCTCGGCGAATGCTGGCGCACGTCGCCCAACGGCAGGCGCGCCATTGCGCGCACCTGCTGCGCGAACTGGCTGGTGATGCAGGCGTCAATCGTGTAGTGACCGCTGTTGTGCGGACGCGGCGCCATTTCGTTGACGACCAGCGTGCCGTCGTCGAGCACGAAGAACTCGATGCACAGCACGCCCACATAACCCAGCTGGTCGACGATGGCGCGCGCCGCATCCTGGGCCTGGCGCGCGCATTCGGGCGATACGTTCGGGCCCGGCACGGTGGTGGTAAACAGAATGCCGTCGCGATGCACGTTTTCGGCGATCGGGTAGACGACCGAGGCACCGTCATGGCCACGCGCGGTCAGCACCGATACTTCATACGCCAGCGGCAGCATCTTTTCGAGCATGCAGGTCACGCCGGCCATGTCGTCAAACGCCGCGCGCACATCGTCACGCGTGCGCACGCGCACCTGGCCCTTGCCGTCGTACCCCATGCGCACGGTTTTCAGGATGCCCGGCAGCAGGTCGTCACCGATGGCGTCGATGTCGGCGTGCGAGGCGATCGTCTTGTGCGGCGCCGGCATCACCTTCGACGTAGGCGCGCACTCGACAAAGAAACGCTTTTCGGCGATGCGGTCCTGCGCGATCGACACGCACGATGCGCCCGGTGCGACAAAGCTGCCTTCGGCCAGCAGTTGCAGGCTGTCGGCCGGCACGTTCTCGAACTCGGTCGTCACGGCGGCGCACAGCGCGCGCAGTTCGGCCAGCGCCGCAGCATCGTCGTAGTTGCCTTCGATGGTGCGATCGGCAACCTGCCCGGCCGGGCAAGCGGCGCTCGGCTCGAGCACGGCGACCTGATAGCCCATGCTTTGCGCGGCGTGCGCGAACATGCGGCCAAGCTGGCCGCCGCCCATCACGCCGAGCCAGGTGGACGGATCGGCCGATGGAAGAATTGGAGAAGTCTGCTGCGCTTGGGTCATCGGATCAAACAGGTAAGGTCATGGCCTGGGCGGCGGCGGTCTGGTCGCGGCGGAACTGCTCCAGCTTGTCGGCCAGCGCCTCGTCATTGGCAGCGAGGATCGCGACTGCGGTCAGGGCCGCGTTGGCGGCGCCCGCTTCACCGATGGCGAACGTCGCCACCGGTACGCCTTTGGGCATCTGCACGATCGACAGCAGCGAGTCTTCGCCACGCAGGTACTTCGACGGCACGGGCACGCCCAGCACCGGCACGATGGTCTTGGCGGCCACCATGCCAGGCAGGTGCGCCGCGCCGCCGGCACCGGCGATGATCGCGCGCAGGCCGCGCGCGCGGGCCGTTTCGGCGTAAGTGAACATTTCGTCCGGCATGCGGTGGGCCGAAATCACCGACGCTTCGAACGGCACGCCGAACTGCTTCAGGATCGCGACCGCGTTCTGCATCACGTCCCAGTCGGACGATGAGCCCATGATGACGCCGACGAGCGGCTTGGATTGCTCGGTCATTGCTTATGCCTTCAGCTTTTCGCCGGTCAGGCGTTCGATGGCCTCGAAATACTTGGCCTGGGTTTTGTCGATGACGTCTTGCGGCAGACTTGGCGCTGGTGCGGTCTTAGGCCACTCGGTCAGGGTTTCCAGATAGTCGCGCACGAACTGCTTGTCGAACGATGGCGGCGACATGCCCGGCGCGTACGAGTCGGCTGGCCAGAAGCGCGACGAATCGGCGGTCAGCACTTCGTCCATCAGGTGCAGCACGTTGTTGTCGTCCAGGCCGAATTCGAACTTGGTGTCGGCGATGATGATGCCGCGCGTGGCCGCGTATTCGGCGGCGGCGGTGTAGAGCTTGATGCTGATGTCGCGCATCTTGGCGGCCAGTTCGGCGCCGATTTTTTCTTCCATCTGGGCGAACGAGATGTTTTCGTCGTGCTCGCCCAGGTCGGCCTTGGCGGCCGGCGTGAAGATCGGCTCCGGCAGCTTTTCAGCCTGCTGAAGACCGGCTGGCAGCGAAATGCCGCAGATGGCGCCGCTTTGCTGATAATCCTTCCAGCCCGAACCGATGATGTAGCCGCGCACGACGGCTTCGACCATGATCGGTTTCAGGCGCTTGGCCACGACCGCGCGGCCGGTCACCTGCTCGACCTCGTTCGGCGCGACCACGCTTTCCGGCGCAACGCCGGTCAGGTGGTTCGGCACGATGTGACCGAGCTTCTCGAACCAGAAATCGCTCATCTGGTTCAGTACCTTGCCCTTGCCGGGAATCGGCTCGTTCATGACCACGTCGAAGGCCGACAGGCGGTCGGTGGTGACGATCAGGATCTTGTCGTCGCCAACGGCGTAGTTATCGCGCACCTTGCCGTGACCGAGCAGTGGCAGGGACTGAATGGAGGATTGGTAGAGGCTGTTCATAGATGGGGTATCAGGAAAGCGGAACCGGCGGAACGGGCCGCCGGTTGTGAAAGTCAGGCGGTAAAGCCTGGTCAATGCGATATTTTACGTCAATTTGCGACGCGGGCGATCGAACCCGGGGGTGGCGGCGTTGCCACCACCCGTGCGGTTTATTGAACGATCTGTGACAGCTCGCCCGCCTTGTAGCGCTCGGCCATCTTGTCCAGCGGGATCGGCTTGATCTTGTCGGCCTGGCCTTCGCAGCCGAACGACAGGAAACGCGCCTTGCACACGTCCATTGCCGCTTCGCGCGCCGGCTTCAGGTAGTCGCGTGGATCGAACTTCGACGGATTCTGGAACATGTACTTGCGAATCGCGGCCGTCATCGCCAGGCGAATGTCGGTGTCAATGTTGATCTTGCGAACACCGTGCTTGATGCCTTCTTGAATCTCTTCGACCGGCACGCCGTACGTTTCTTTCATGTCACCGCCGAATTCGCGGATGATCGCCAGCAGCTCTTGCGGCACCGACGACGAACCGTGCATCACCAGGTGGGTGTTCGGGATGCGCGCGTGAATCTCTTTGATGCGGTCGATTGCCAGGATGTCGCCGGTTGGCTTGCGCGTGAACTTGTACGCGCCGTGCGAGGTACCGATGGCGATGGCCAGGGCGTCGCACTGGGTGCGCTTGACAAAGTCGGCAGCCTGGTCGACGTCGGTCAGCAGCTGCTCGCGGGTCATGGCGCCGTCGGCGCCGTGGCCGTCTTCCTTGTCGCCCATCATCGTTTCGAGCGAACCGAGCACGCCCAGTTCGGCTTCGACGGTCACGCCGATCGAGTGTGCGAACTTGACGACTTCTTGCGAGACAGCGACGTTGTATTCATAGCTGGCGACGCTCTTGCCATCGGCCTCGAGCGAACCGTCCATCATCACCGACGAGAAACCCGAACGGATCGCGGCCATGCAGACGGCCGGCGACTGGCCGTGATCCTGGTGCATGACGACCGGGATGTGCGGATAGGCTTCGACAGCAGCGTCGATCAGGTGACGCAGGAAGGCTTCGCCCGCGTACTTGCGCGCGCCGGCCGATGCCTGCATGATCACCGGGCTGTTGACAGCGTCGGCGGCAGCCATGATGGCCTGCACCTGTTCGAGGTTGTTGACGTTAAATGCCGGCAGGCCGTAGCCGTTTTCGGCGGCGTGGTCCAGCAACTGACGCAGTGATACGAGTGCCATGGTAGTACTCCAAAACAATAAAGAAACTTGTCGGGAAGCGGTGCGCGCCGAGCGCGGCATGCCGAACTACCGGCATGCCGTGAACGCATCAGGCGCGGCGCCCCATCCCGTTAATCATATTCGCCCACACGCACGATCTTGAGCGCATTGGTGCCGCCGGCTTCGCCCATTGGCGAACCCCACGTCACCACGATCAGGTCGCCCTTGCGCACGTAACCTTCGTTCATCAACAGCTCTTCGGCCTTGCGCAGCACGGCGTGGCTGCCGCCTTCCTGCTCCAGGTGGAAGGCGCGCACGTTGCGGTACAGCGAAGCCTTGCGCTCGGTCGTCTTGAGCGGGGTCAGCGCCAGGATCGGCGTGTCGATGCTGTGACGGCTCATCCACAACGCGGTCGAGCCCGATTCGGTCAGCGCCACGATCGCTTTCACGCGCAGGTGGTGCGCAGTAAACAGCGTACCGTACGCGATGGTCTGGTCGATGCGGGTGAACTGTTTATTGAGGAAGTCGACGTCGACCTTGTTGTATTCGGACATCTCGGCTTCAAGGCAGACCGCGGCCATCATTTCGACGGTTTCGATCGGGTACTTGCCCGATGCGGTCTCGGCCGAGGTCATGACGGCGTCGGTGCCATCGAGCACGGCGTTGGCGACGTCCGACACTTCGGCGCGGGTCGGCACGGCGTTGACGATCATCGACTCCATCATCTGGGTCGCGGTGATGGCCAGCTTGTTCGAATCGCGCGCCATGCGGATCATGCGCTTTTGCAGCGCCGGCACGGCAGCGTTACCGACTTCAACGGCCAGGTCGCCACGGGCGACCATGATGCCGTCCGACGCATCCAGGATCTCCTGCAGCAGCGGAATCGCTTCGGCGCGCTCGATCTTGGCGATCATCATCGGCTTGTGGCCGTACGGCTCGCCGGCGATATTGGCCAGCTGACGCGCCATTTCCATGTCGGTCGCGCTTTTCGGGAACGAAATGGCCAGGTAGTCGGCCTGGAAGCTCATCGCGGTCTTGATGTCTTCCATGTCCTTGGACGTCAGGGCCGGCGCGGTCAGGCCGCCGCCCTGGCGGTTGATGCCCTTGTTGTTCGACAGCTCGCCGCCGACCTTGACGGTGGTGCAGATTTCGTGACCGGCGACGCGGTCGACGATCAGCACGATCAGGCCGTCATTCAGCAGCAGCCTGTCGCCTGGCTTGACGTCGCGCGGCAGCGCCTTGTAATCCAGGCCCACGCGCTCCTGGTTGCCCAGTTCGCCGTTCTCACCCCACTTGGCGTCCAGAATGAACCGGTCGCCATTGGTCAGGAAAATCTTGCCTTCTTCAAACTTGCCAACGCGGATCTTTGGACCCTGCATGTCGGCCATGATGGCCACTTCACGGCCGCACTCGGCGGCAGCACGGCGTACCAAGGTGGCCCGGTCGATGTGATCCTGGGCCTTCCCGTGCGAAAAGTTCAGGCGTACGACGTCGACGCCGGCGCGGATCATTTTGACGAGAATATCGAAGTCGGTCGATGCTGGGCCGATGGTTGCGACGATCTTGGTGCCACGGTACATGAAGTGTCCTTGTAAAAAACAAAGCGCAGCCACGGGCTGCGCTAGGGTCTCATTTATGCTGCAGACTGCGCGCTGCGTTGCAGCAGGATATCCACCGCCGGCAGCGTTTTTCCTTCCAGGAATTCCAGGAAGGCGCCACCGCCGGTCGAAATGTAGCCGATCTGGTCGGCAATCTTGTATTTTGCGATCGCGGCCAGGGTGTCGCCGCCACCGGCGATCGAGAAGCCCCTGGAACCTGCGATGGCCAGCGCAAGGGTCTTGGTGCCCTCGGCAAACTGGTCGAATTCGAACACGCCAACAGGACCGTTCCAGACGATCGTGCCAGCCGTGGCGACCTGCTCTGCCAGCATGGCGGCGGTCTGCGGGCCGATGTCGAGGATCATGTCGTCGTCTTGTACGTCAGCCACCAGCTTGACGGTAGCGACAGCCGTCGGCGCGAATTCCTTGGCGCACACGACGTCGACGGGAATTGGCACCTGCGCGCCGCGCGCGGCCATCTTGTCGATGATGGCTTTGGCTTCGCTCACCAGGTCGTTTTCGACCAGCGATTTGCCGATGTTCAGGCCGACGGCCTTCATGAACGTGTTGGCGATGCCGCCGCCGACGATCAGGTTGTCGACCTTGTCGGCCAGGCTTTGCAGGATCGTGAGCTTGCTCGAGACTTTCGAGCCGGCGACGATCGCCAGCAGCGGACGCTGCGGCTGACCCAAGGCCTTGCCCAGCGCGTCGAGTTCAGCAGCCAGCAGCGGACCTGCGGCGACGATTGGTGCAAACTTGGCGATGCCGTGCGTGGTGGCTTCGGCGCGGTGTGCAGTGCCGAACGCGTCGTTGACGTACACATCGCACAGCTTGGCCATTTTCTGGGCCAGCTCGTCGTTGTTTTTCTTTTCGCCCGCGTTCACGCGGCAATTTTCCAGCAGCACGACCGAACCCGGCGCGACATCGACGCCGTCGACCCAATTTTGCTTGAGTTCGACTGGCTGGCCGAGCAGCTCGGACAGGCGCGCGGCGACGGGCGCCAGGCTGTCTTCGGGCTTGAACGCGCCTTCGGTCGGCCGGCCGAGGTGCGACGTCACCATCACTGCCGCACCCGCCTTGATGGCGGCCTGGATCGCCGGCACCGACGCGCGAATGCGCGTGTCTTCGGTGATATTGCCAGCGTCATCTTGTGGCACATTCAGGTCGGCGCGAATGAAGACGCGCTTGCCCTGCAGGGCGTTCTGATCGATCAGGTCTTGCAAACGGGTGAAACGGCGGGAAGCGTCCATTGGTCAGCGTGGCAATAGTGAAAAAACGTCATTGTACATCAGGGGGTGCCGCCAAAAACGTGCAGGACGCGCAGTGCGGTAAACACAAGCATGCCGAATAAAATCGTCAGCAGCATGTTACGGCGCCACACATAGAACGCAAACGCGGCCAGCCCTGCCAGCAGCTTCGGGTTAGCCAGCGTGAACTGCAGCCCGCCCTGCGGATCGATCAGAAAATCGGGGCCAATGATGGCTGCCAGCGCGCAGGCCGGCGCATAGCGCAGCATTTCCTGCACGCGTGGCGGAATCGATACGCGGTGGCCGATCAGCCAGAACGAACTGCGCGTCGCAGCCGTGGCCACGCACAGCACGCCAATCACCACCCAGATTTCCCAATCAGCCACGGCGCGCCTTTATCTTGTTCATTGTTTCTTCGATGATCATCGCTGTCACCATCCCGACCAGCACCGCCAGCAGCAAGCCCAGCTTGTAAGGCAGCTCATAGGCCAGTACCGAGACCGTGCCCGCCACCAGCACGCCGCACAGGGCCGCGCGGTTGATCATCAACGGCACCATGATGCAGAGGATGGCCAGCGTGCCGGCAAAGCCCAGGCCCCACTCGGCCGGCACGGTGCTGCCCAGGAACACCCCGATCACCGAGCCAATTTGCCAGGCGCTCCAGTTCGGGAACATCAAGCCCTTCAGATACGACAGCTTGCCCACCGCCGGCGTCGGACTCGGATATTTCTGCAAAAACAAGGCCACGGAAATATCACCCGAGATATAGCCGAGATACAGGCGCTGGCGCCACGGCAAGTGGGCAAAGTGTGGCGCCAGCAGCGCCGAAAAGATCACGAAGCGCAAATTGACAACCAGCGCCGTGGCGAAGATGACCCAGATCGGCGCCTGCGCCGCGATCAGCGGCAGCGACGCCAGTTGCGCCGAGCCGGCAAACACCAGCAGCGTCATGCCCAGCGCCTGGGGTACGGACAGGCCGCTCTTGACCATGGCGATGCCCACCACCAGGCCCCAGGCGGCGATGCCGAACAGCGTTGGCAGGCCGGTTTTGAAGCCGTCGCGAAACGCGTCGCGGTTGGGCGCGTCGCCGATCGTGACCGGCGGCTGGCCAGCCGGCTCGCCGGCGTTCACGGACATGTGGTTGTGGTGTTCGTGCAACTTCCAGGCGTCAAAATGACGGCTGGGACGACAGCGGTGGTCTGGGAACAGTGAGGCATGAAACGCATGGAATGGGGCGACGCCACTTGAGAAAGGGGCGCTTGGGCTCAATATGTTGAGCGCATTATTTTACGGTCATTTCGGCAATAGGGGGAATCCGTTAGAATCCTGTCTTTGCCCACCTGCCAGACGGAGACACCAGATGACCCAAAAGACGATGCCAATCGTGGAACTCACGGCGAAAGACTTGCCGGCGCACTGCCCGAACCCGGCCATGCCGCTGTGGTCGTCGCACCCGCGCGTGTTCCTCGATTTCGACCACCACGGCGAGGCAAAGTGCCCGTACTGCGGTACCGGCTATCGCCTGGCGCCAGGCACGGTGCTCAAGAACCACTGATCTTTCGGGGCGTACGCGATTGCCGGCGCCCCTCTCCTTCCTTCTTCATGCCCTACCGCGCACCGCGCTGGCTGCCTGGCGGCCATCTCCAGACCATCTACCCGGCGACCGGCATCGCCAAGCCGCCCGTTGCCTACCGCCGCGAGCGCTGGAAGAGTGCCGACGGCGACTTCGTCGACCTCGATTTTGTCGACGGCCAGCCGGGCCAGCCGCTGGTGGTGCTGTTTCATGGCCTGGAAGGCTCGTCCGACAGCCATTACGCACGGGCCCTGATGGCGGCGCTGGCCGCGCGCGGCTGGTCGGGCGTGGTGCCGCATTTCCGGGGCTGCTCGGGCGAGCCGAACCTGGCACCCCGCTTCTATCACTCGGGCGACGCCGCCGAAGTCGAGTGGATCGTGCGCTCGCTGCGGGCGCGCCATGCCGGTGTGTTCTACGCGGCCGGCGTGTCATTGGGTGGCAACGCTCTGCTGCGCTGGCTGGGCGAATCGGGCCATGGCGCCTCGATTGTCGATGCGGCGTGCGCGGTCTCGGCCCCGCTCGATCTGGCGCGCGGCGGCGCGGCGCTGTCCTCGGGCTTCAATATGCTTTACACCCGGATGTTCCTGCAGACGCTCAAGCCCAAGTGCCTGGCCAAGCTCGACCAGTTTCCGGGCCTGTTCGACCGCGCCGCGCTGCTCGCTGCGCGCGACCTGTACGCGTTCGACAATGTGGTGACCGCGCCGCTGCACGGCTACCGCGACACCGACGACTACTGGCACCGCGCCAGCGCACGTCACGTGCTGGACGCGATCACCGTGCCGACGCTGGTGCTCAATGCGCGCAACGATCCGTTCCTGCCAGGGAGGTACCTGCCGGCGTCGGCATCGGCTGCGGTAACGCTCGAGTACCCGGCCACCGGTGGGCACGTGGGCTTTCCGACCGGGCCGTTTCCGGGGCAGATCGACTGGCTGGCCCAGCGCATCCTGCAGCATTTCGATGGCGTGGCGGGCACGCGCGCGCTGACCGGCGCCGAACTGTGCGATGCTGGCTGACACTATGGACGATATCGTAAAACAGGCAATGGCCAAGTGGCCAAACGTACCGCACTGCTACGGCTGGCTCGCGCTCGATGCGCGCGGCCACTGGCGCATGCGCGACGAAGCGACCCAGCAGGCCGGCTTGGCCGGCGACCGGCTCGAGAACGAAAAACTGGTGGGGTTCATCAACCGCAATTACCTGCACGACGAACGGGGCAACTGGTATTTCCAGAATGGTCCGCAGCGCGTGTACGTGAATCTGGAGGCCGCGCCGTTCATTGCACGCACCGATCCGCAACAGGGCTTGTTGCTGCAGACCGGGCAGGCGCTGACGGCTGTCGAGCACGTGTTTCTGAGCGATGCCGGCGCCGTGCTGTTTGCGGCCGGCGAGATCGTGGCGCAGCTCGATGACCGCGATGTGGCGCAGGTCCTGGGCCAGTTCACGCTGGATGGCCGCAGCGCATCGGACGACGCCGTGATGGCGTGGCTGGGCGGCGGCGCTGGCACACTGGCGTTGCCGTGGCAGGGCAAGATCTTCACGGTGGAACGGGTGGCGGACGCCGGCTTGGCGCAGCGGTTCGGGTTCAGCAGGCTGCCGGCGCCCTGAGCCGCTGATCGTTGCCGGCGCTGCTTTCGGGCCGGATGATGTCGCTGCCAACCATCACCGCGTGGACGGGGAACCCGTCCACCCTACCCTAATCGGTATCAATCATCTCCGCGTCCAATTTACCGTAGGGTGGAAGGCTCCGCCGTCCACGCGGTGATCGTTGCCGGCGCCACCTTCGGGCCGGATGATCTGGCGGGCCGTCAATCGTCCTTCTCTTCCTTGTCTTTCTTTTGCTGCGCCTCGAGTTCGCGGGCGCGCGCATCGATCACGGCCTGGTCGTAGAACGATGCGTCGCGCGCCTTGCGCGCCAGCTCGAGCTGCGCCATCGCGGCCGGTGTGGCGCCGGCCAGCACATACGATTCGGCCAGTGCCATGTGCTGCAGCGCGATCTTGCCCTGCTTCGCGTAGGCCTTGGCCAACAGATCCTGCAGCTTGTATTCCTCGCGATATTGCTGCGACTGGTCACGCAGAAAGCGCGTGGCCTCGTCGAGTTTGCCGGTCGCAATCATGGCGTCGGCGTACTGGTGCGCCAGATAACGCGACAGCGGGAAGCGGCCATGCATCGTCTCGGCTTCTTTTACGGCCTCGGCCAGCACCGATGCCGGCTGACTGGGCGCCATCTTGATCTCGATCGCCAGGCCCGCGTACATGGTCGCGCCATCGCCGACGTTCGACGCCACCGACAGCACCCCCTCACGTGGTTTCATCGTCTCGCGCGACTTGTCGAGCCAGCTCTGCGCGTCGGCCAGGTTACCCTGCTTGAGCGCCAGGTAGGCCAGGCCATACTGCGCGCCGGCCTGCTGATAGCGGTGCGTTTCCTTGAGCTGCGTATTGAATGCGCTGCGCGTGTTGCGCTGGCCCTGCTCGCTTGGCTCCTGCAGCACGCGGATGCGCGCGCGCACCAGGTGAAAGTCGAGGCTGTCGACGCGCTGCTTCTTGGGCATCTCGCGGATGCGTGCCTGCATGTCGCTGATGCGCTCCTGGGTCAGCGGGTGGCTGCTCAGGTTGCTCAAGCCGGCCGGCAGGTCGCCATACAGCTTCGTGGCATTCTGCAAGCGCCTGAAAAACGCGACGATACCGGTCGTGTCGTAGCCGCCCGCCTCCATGATCTGGAAACCCACGCGGTCGGCTTCGCGCTCGGCTTCGCGGCTGAAGTTCAGCTGACGCTGGACCACCAGGCCCTGACCGCCCATCAGCACGCCCATCGCCGCGTCCGAGCCGGCCTTGGCCGCCAGCGCTGCCAGAATCATCGACGCCAGCGGCAGCAGGATATCCTGGCGCTGCTGGCCCAGCATCCGCGCAATGTGGCGCTGCGTGACGTGGCCGATCTCGTGCGCCACGACGCCGGCCAGCTCGGATTCGGTCTGGGCTGCGATCACCAGGCCCGAGTGCGCGCCGATGAAGCCGCCCGGCAGCGCGAACGCGTTCAATGCCGCATCGCGCACGGCAAAGAAGTGAAAATCGGCATTGGTCTCGCCCCGCGCACCTGGCGCCGCGGCAACCAGGCCATTGCCGAAGTTGTTCAAGTATTCGGAGATCGGCTCGTCGTCGAGGTAATCGCGGTCGCGCCGGATGTCGCGCATGATCTCTTCGCCCAGCTTGCGCTCGACGACCGGCGACAGGTCGACGCGCGCGGTGTCGCCCAGCGTCGGCAGGTGGATGTGATCGGCGCGCTTGAGCGGATCGGATTGGGCGGCCACGGCAAACGCCGCCGTCGTGCACAAGGCAACGGCAGTCAGGACGGGGCGCCAGCGGCGCACGGATGCTGGTCGGACGACGGATTTCACGGTGCTATCATAACCGTATCCGCATGCACGCTGCTGCTCCCAGAACACTTTGTTACCCAACGATACCGACCCTTCATGACGCCTTCCAGCCCGACCGCAGACCATCTGACCCACTTCGACGCCACCGGCCAGGCCCATATGGTCGATGTCGGCGCCAAAGAGGATACGCACCGCATCGCGGTGGCCGCCGGCACCATCCGCATGCAACCGGCCACGCTGGCCCTGATCACGTCCGGCAGCGCAAAAAAAGGGGACGTGATCGGCATTGCACGCATCGCCGCGATCATGGCCTCCAAGCGCACGAGCGACCTGGTGCCGCTGTGTCACCCATTGCCGATCACGCGCGTGGCGGTCGATTTCGAGATCGATGCGGCGGCCAACAGCGTCCATTGTCGGGCGCAGGTGGAAACCATCGGCAAGACCGGCGTCGAGATGGAAGCGTTGACGAGCGTGCAGGTGGGCCTGCTGACCGTCTACGACATGTGCAAGGCGGTCGACCGCGGCATGGTCATGACCAATGTGCGGGTGCTCGAAAAGCACGGCGGCAAGAGCGGTGACTGGACGGCGCAGGTGTAAGTCGCTAATCCGTCAGGAAAATAAGCGAGGCAAACTTACTGCGATCAACCGTCAAGGTAGATTAAAGAGACCTTTTGCAAATTGTTTTCGCTTTTTGCCCCGCTACATTCCCCGGGAAAGCCACTAACGCCCTCCCATACCCTTACGGGTAAGCTTTTCCTTGGCACCAACATGGCCATCCCATGAAATACAACATAGTAGCTACATGTGTTTTACCGATAGGCAGACCTAGCGTATTGCACATACACAGCTATGTTGTTATGGGTAATTGTAGTGAGTTATGAGGACTAGTGCTAAAGCAGGCGCCGGTAGGCCATCAGCGACCCGTAGTTGCTCTGAACATTCCATGCGAACCCAACTGACCCTGAACCACCCCTCCATGCGGCTGGCTGCTGCCCTGCCTCTACGCAAAGCATGGCGTAGCCAAGATACACCAGATTTATTGATAGCTACTCCGATCCTTTGTACCGTTGGCAAGGTCACAAACGACGCCTCTCTTCGGTCAAACATCGAACGCGAGATTGTTACTAATTTACAGCATTAGCAGCTGCCAGGAATTTCTCTCGGACCTCATTCGCCGTCCGGCGCTCATTAAGTGGTGCGATCAGATACGTGCCCCAGTCGATGCTAGATGGTGCACGTGACAGAAAAACGGAAAAATCGATAAAATCGAATGACACGTTTAGGCCACCGACAGTAACTGTCCCGCGATGTTTAAGCGAAAAATTATGGGCGATGAAAATTACGTTTAACTTCCACTTGGAGATATCAGCAACTCCTTCAAGCTCGTCTTTTCTAAGACCAATAACTTTTTCAAGCGTACGTATGTGCTCGTCAACATATATGTCTGTAAGCGTTCCTCCATGCGATTCGTAAGCGTGAATAATCAAATCATCACTGTTTTGAAAATCACAATCGCCCATTTTTTTCCGGCTGATGTTCGTCGTATTAACTGAGTCGCCTCGCCCGCGAATACGAAAATCCCCCTTCAAATGTAGTGAAGTCGAAACCGCGTCAACAATTCGTTGTTCGACTACGCCACATGTGACGGTGTTACCAGTAGCTACCCATGCATTAATACGAGAGTGCTGATCTGCTGAAAGCGCAGCAGGTATGCTAACAGCCTGCTCTTTGCTGAGTCGAATAACACGATGAAGCCAGAGGCGAATGGCTTTGGCAAGCTCCCTGCGCCCAGCAAATCGCATTTCTTGCAAACCTTGCAGTACACCAAGTAAAACGTGTGCTCCCGGCCTCTCTTTGCTTTTCTTAGCCCGAACCCAAGACTGAGCCAACACCTCGACGGACTTTAGGTTATTCAAAAACGGGTTACCTTTACCTAGAGGATATTGGTCGAATATCCACTTTCCGAGCTTGCTGCGAGGGTTAAATTCATAAACATCAGTTGTAGCATGATCGTAGAATTCAGCGATAACGCATTGAAAATGCAGAATCTGCAAATACGGTGTGAATCTTGCGAGAGTCAACAAGTAAGCGGCAAGAGGAGCTCTGTTGCCGAGACGCATGGCCGTGTCATTCACGATTTCGGCTGCAGCTTCCAATCCCGCATCTGCGAAAAAACTTAACTCATTGACACGATCTTTGTCGAAGAGCGCTTTCACTTTAGTCTCTTCTAATGCGCACCCGCATCGAAGTGCCAAAAGGAGACTTCCAACAGACTGCCGGCTGAATAAACTCCCCTCCCGCCCTTCGGATAGGAGCCGTGCTATTTGAGCCGCCGACAAAAGATC
Organism: Oxalobacteraceae sp. CFBP 13730; assembly: GCA_014841835.1. Lineage (GTDB taxonomy): Bacteria > Pseudomonadota > Gammaproteobacteria > Burkholderiales > Burkholderiaceae_D > Telluria. Next base: position 122,024 of record JACYUQ010000005.1, read on the forward strand.
AACAGTAGCAAGATCAGCGATAAGAAATGCGTTAGTCAGGAAGCTCCTAGCTTCCTCATGCGACATCGCATGAGCGGTCATCAGCTTCGTATGGAGATCAAAGTACTTGAGAGCAAGGCGAGCGCCATTAATTGGGTCTGCACCCTCTAAAACGGTCTTAACAATCTTGCGTAGCGGAAGTGGCGCTGGCTTCCCTTCCTGCCACAGCCCCACGTTTAGGCTGTGCCAAGCGAAAAAATCGTCAGAGTTGACATGCAGTCGTGCTAACGCCTGATCGAGCGCAGCCGCACTAGCATCCTCGTTCGCAGTACGCATCGGCAAAAGGAGCGCCCGCAGTCTGGACAGCGCCTCACTCATTGCGCGAGACCAATGCGCCCGGGGCGTCAAGTAATGAAGACGCAGGGACCTTTAGGGCAATGCCGAGCTTATGCAGGGCTTCAATACTGGCATTGCGCCGACCACGCTCGCAACCGCTGATGTAAGTACGATCGAGTCCGGCGAGCGCACCCAATTCCTCTTGCGAAAGATTAGCCGCCAAGCGCAACTCTCGCAGGCGTAGACCGAATTGAACTTTAGGGTCTTGATCAGAAACATGTGTCATGCTGAATCATCATGTTTCTGTAGACCATGTGTCTACGGCCTAAGAGTCACGTCTTAACCTAGCGCAGCGATAAGTGCTTCTCCGACAGCCTTCGCAAGTTCGGGGGGTACAGCATTGCCAATCTGCCTATACTGAGCACTACGCTGGCCACTGAACGCAAACTGCGCAGGAAACGATTGTAAGCTGGCAGATTCGCGAACTGTTAGGCGACGCACGCCGTCAACTAGGCCTGATTTGGGTACGCCACCACCCAGTAGATAGGCGTGATACTCCAGCAGCACCCCGTCCTGATCGACAATATGGGTTCGGTTTCCCCCTGCAGATGCTGGAATCGTTTGGGAAGGCGCATCAAGGTTAATTGGCCTTCCACCTCCATTTACGAGCATGCCAGCCCAAGGGCTAGGACGTAAAACTGGGGTCTTCGCATAAGTCACGATTGCCCGATTAGGCTCATCTTCGGGAGCCGCGCTTATCGCAGAGCGAGCGGTAACATAGGGTAGTAGTGTCGCCCCATGCGTGGGAACAGGGAAGACAGGAGATGATCTTGTAGAGCCGATGACAATTACACGATTGCGCTCTTGAGGTACACCGTATTTGGCGGCATTCAAGACTTGAAACTTTACCTCGTACCCCAACTCGCCGAGTAGCTTCAAGCTCTCAGTTAAGTACTCACGATGTCTTGTCGAAGCAAGACCAGCGACGTTCTCCATGAGAAACACTTTTGGCTGAATCTCCCGGACGGCACGAACAAATTCAGGAACCATATCTCGAACATCTTCGCGAGACTTCTGGTTACCTGCGACAGAAAAAGGCTGGCATGGTGGGCCACCCGCTACTAGGTCGATAGTGCCGCGCAATGGAAGCCAATCGACTGACCGTACATCACCCTCTAAAACCTTGGTATGCGGAAAGTTGCGCTTATACGTCGCGCATGCCTGTGGATCGAAGTCAGCAGCCACTTTGGTGTCCCAACCAGCCATTTCCAAACCTAAACTAAGTCCCCCTGCTCCGGCAAACAGGTCAACACTTGTTGGCATCTTCATAATATTGATAATTTAACAGTTTTGGCTGCCCTGTCGGTTAATTCACCATCAGGTGACAGCTTGCAACAAAGTCATTCCCTGCGAGTTGCTAATGGGTAGCATTGTAAAGTACCGCCCGCCAAACTACAGTGGACTTAATAGTAGAAAGTATCAAACAAAAGCCAAACGGCAGTAAACGCCTCTAGACAGTAGAGCTTACGCGACAGAGTACAGTTCAATGCAACTTCCCGATCAATAGAGCAGGATCAAACGGTAGTGTGCCAACGCCCTGCAAAAGTCTATCAAAACCATCGCGAACTCCAGAGCAAGTGATATTATCAATACACACGAACGGCTGAACTATGCGGGAAAGTGCCTTTCCTATTTTGAAGCGTCTCATGGCCTTTAAAAGGGGCAGCGTTTTCGTACTTACAACCGCAGTCGAAACGCTAACTTTACCGTTCTGTCCTGATATCTCGCTCCAGTAGGCAGGCGACATACTATAAGCGGGAAGGCTGATTCACAACCGAGTTCGAATCATGACCTTTTTCCAATCCGTAGCGCTACTTCCCGCTTTGATCTTTGTCCAAATTTCACTTTTATTTTTGGCTGCATGTATTCGCCCTCCTGCTAGACGTGCACTGAAAGCCTTGTGCCGCTATTGCCCCTCCACAAGACCGAGGTCGAGATGGAAGCGCTGACCGCCGTGCAGATTGGCCTGCTGACCGAGTACGACATGTGCAAGGCGGTCGACCGCAGCATGGTCATGACGGATGTGCGGGTGCTCGAAAAGCATGGCGGCAAGAGCGGGGACTGGACTGCCGCCATCGACGTCTGACTCAGTTAAGGGCTTTCGGCAACGGCAATCCTTCCGTAATGGCCAGATGTTCCATCGCATCTTCCATCACGACGCGCGCCCGCCCTGCCGCCATTTTCAGCCGCGCATGCAGCACCTCGTCTTCCGGATTGCGATGGGCGCACTGGTCGCTGTAGCGCTCGAAGCTGGAAATCATCATCAGGATCTCGGACAAGTGGCGCGGGCATTCGCAATTGAGGCGATTGGCTGCCGCCGTCATGATGTTGCCCAGCGCCTCGTCGTCGAAACGGGGCGGCGCCACGGGCGGCAGTGGCTGCTCCTGCAGCGGCGGACGGTGGCCGGTCAGGGCCGACTGGCACAGCAACGCCAGTTCGGACAGGTCAGCCGGAATACGCGCGACCAGGCAACCTTGCGCGCGCAGGGCGCGAATCGTGGCACTGGAACAAAAGCGGTACAACACCACGACGGCCGCGACGCCGCTGGCCTCGCGTGCGGCGGCAATCGGCGCGATGCCGGAATCGTCGAGTTCGGACTGCTCGATCACCAGCACGTCAGCCCCCACGTCGCGCGGCAATCCCGGCGCTTGCACCAGCGTAGCGCAATGACCGCGCACGTCCAGTCCGAGAGAAGCTTGTCCGGTCGCGGCGATACGCCGTGACAGCATGGCGCCAACCAGCAGCACGCGTGCTGGCGACGTAGCGATCGCTCTGGACTGGCCATCCAGGCCCAGCATCGATTGGAGCTGCTCACGATTCAAGCCCGCCAGTACGCCGATCGAATGGCCTTGATCGACCAGTTGCTTGAGCAGGCCCAGGCGCGCAACCTGCTCCGCCGAATACAAGCGCTGACCGCGCTCGGAGCGCTGCGCATCTGACAGGCTGTAGCGGCGCTCCCAGACGCGCAGCGTTTCTACCGGCAAACCCGCCAGGCGCGCAGCTGCACCGGTTCGGTACATGATCGGTTCATGATGTGATCTTAGCGAGTTTCCCATAATATCGTCCCTTGATTGAACCTTTATTATCCTACAGAAACGGTGCACACGTTAGACAATTGAGAAAAATCAGCCTACATTACTCCTAACGCGGTTCATACTGAGCTGCGAAAAACCACATGGAGTCATACGATGAAAAAATTTCTGATCGCACTGCCACTCGCCTTCGCCTTCGGCGCCGCCAACGCAGCAGATATCGTTGATACCGCCAAATCGGCTGGCACGTTCAACACGCTGGTCACGGCTGTCCAGGCTGCCGGCCTGACCGACACCCTGAAGGGTCCGGGCCCGTTCACCGTGTTCGCGCCGACTGACGCAGCATTTGCCAAGATTCCAAAAGCCAAGCTCGACGCACTGCTGAAAGACAAGGCCGCGCTGACCAAGGTGCTGACGTACCACGTGGTGCCAGGCACCGTGAAGGCAGCCGACGTCAAGCCAGGCGACGTCAAGACCGTTGAAGGCAGCGCCTTCAAGGTGAAAGTCGCTGGCGGCAAAGTCATGGTCGACAAGGCCACCGTCACCAAGACCGACATCGTCGCCGACAACGGCGTGATCCACGTCATCGACACGGTCATCATGCCAAAATAATCACAAACTTCCTGTGCGTTAGGGAACGTTAAAGCGCCCCCGCTGCCCGGCATTGCCGGATAGCGGGGGCGTTGTCGTATCGGCTGGCATGGCGCGCGTGGTACATTCCCGGCTTGCCTGCGGCACCCGGCCGCGGGACTGATCGACGAGGATGGCATGAAATTTCGTTTGATGACGGTGGCAGCGGCGACCCTGGCCGCCACCACCGCAATGGCCGCGCCGCGCGGCTTCACCGTGGAAGACCTGGTCAATATGGAACGGGTCGGTAGCCCGGCCGTATCGCCCGACGCCACGCGCGTGATTTATACCGTGCGCAGCACCGACATGGAAAAGAACCGCGGCAACACCCAACTCTGGATGATCGACCTGCGCGCCGCCAAGCCGACGCCGCAGCGCCTGACCGACCATGCATCGAGCAGCGCCGATCCGGAATGGTCGCCGTCGGGCGACGCCGTGTACTTCCTGTCCGCGCGTTCGGGCTCGTCGCAGGTTTGGCGCCAGCCCGTGGCCGGCGGCGCGCCCGTCAAGGTCACCGATCTGCCGCTGGACGTCGACAACTTCCGCGTTGCGCCCACGGGCGACCGTCTGGCGTTCAGCCTGGCGGTGTTCCGTGACTGCGCCGACCTGGCCTGCACCAAGGCCCGGCTTGATGCGAAAGAAAAAGAAAAGGCCACCGGCAAGGTCTATGATCGCCTGTTCGCGCGCCACTGGGATACCTGGAACGACCACCGCAATGCGGTGCTGTTCTCGGCGCCGATCGGCGCAGCAGGCGCGATCACCGGCGAGCCGGTCAGCCTGTCGGGTTCGCTCGACGGCGACGTGCCTTCGAAGCCTTTCGGCGACCGCGAAGAATACCGCTTCAGCCCGGACGGCAAGACCGTCGTGTTCTCTGCCCGCATCGCTGGCAAGACCGAAGCCTGGTCGACCAACTTTGACCTGTACAGCGTGCCTGCTGCAGGCGGCACCGCCCCACGCAACCTGACGGCGGACAATCCGGCCTGGGACACCAAGGGCACGTTCTCGCCCGATGGCCGCACGCTGGCCTATCTGGCGATGGCGCGCCCCGGCTTCGAGGCCGACCGCTACCAGATCATGCTGATGGATGTGGCGACCGGCACCAAGCGCCCGCTGGCAGCCAACTGGGACCGCTCGGCCGGCAGCCTGGTCTGGCGCGCCGATGGCAAAGCGCTGATCGTCGATGCGGAAGACATCGGCCAGCACCGCCTGTTCTCCATCGACGTGGCCGGTGGCAAGGTCACGCCGCTGACCGACACCGGCGCCGTGGGCGCGTTCGACCTGCGCCGCGATACGCTGGTCTACACCCATGCGAACCTGTCCGCGGGTGCGCAATTGTTTTCGATGAAGCTGGGCGCCAAGCCGAAGCAACTGACCACCTTGAACACCGAGCTGTTGAAGGATGTACGCTGGGGCGAGGCCGAGCAGTTCTCGTTCGCCGGCGCCAATGGCGACACCGTGTACGGTTACGTGATGAAGCCGTGGAACGCGCAGCCGGGCCAGAAATACCCGGTCGCGTTCATTGTCCACGGCGGCCCGCAAGGCAGCTTCGGCAACAGCTGGAGCTACCGCTGGAATCCCCAGACCTATGCCGGCGCCGGCTATGCGGCCGTATTCATCGACTTCCATGGCTCGACCGGCTACGGCCAGAAATTTACCGACTCGATCAGCAACGACTGGGGCGGCAAGCCGCTGATCGACCTGCAAAAGGGTTACGACGCCGCCGTGAAGAAGTTCCCGTGGCTGGACCGCTCACGCGACTGCGCGCTGGGCGCGTCGTATGGCGGCTACATGATGAACTGGATCGCCGGTAACTGGTCGGATGAGTTCAAGTGCATCGTCAATCACGACGGCGTGTTCGACACGCGCGGCATGGCGTACTCGACCGAGGAGCAGTGGTTCACGGACTGGGAGAATGGCGGGCCATACTACAAGGTGCCGGAGAACCATGAGCGCTTCAATCCGGTTCATCATGTTGCAAAGTGGAAGACGCCGATGCTGGTGATCCAGGGCGATCTGGACTTCCGGATTCCAACGGCGCAAGGGCTGGGGACGTTCACGGCGCTGCAGCGACAGGGTGTCGAGAGCAAGCTGCTGGTGTTCCCGGATGAGAATCACTGGGTGCTGAAGCCTGCCAATTCGGTGCAGTGGCATCACACGGTGAATGCGTGGCTGGATCGGTTCTTGAAGGCGCAGCCAGCGAAGTGATGGTGGAATAAAAAAAGCCCGCTGGGAAGCGGGCTTTTTTGTCTTACTGAGGGAATTAACCGCCTGCAGCAGCAGTAGGTGGATTGTTTTTCGTAATTTCTGCGAGAGCGACAGCGTTGGTCACGGTAGTAGTATTGGTCCACGTCACAGCCGATTCGCCGGTTACGTCTGGGGTCAGGGTGATAACCATACCATCGACACCGGTGCCGATACCTTTACCCAGCGTGACAGCCACTGCGCCATCAGTAACAGCAACGCTGGCGATTTCTTTGGTTGCCTTGAAGTCGCTAGCTGCTGGGATGCCTGGTTTGCCGTTGTCGCATTCAGTCTTGACGCCGCCGTTTTCCTGGACGCAGACACCAACCGAAGTTTTGAGCGAAGCGACCGAGCCCAGAACCGCAGCGATCTTCGACTTGATGGTGTAGTTGCTGTACTGTGGAATTGCAACAGCCGCCAGAATACCGATAATTGCCACGACGATCATCAGTTCGATCAGGGTGAAGCCGCCTTCGGCCTTTTTGGTTTGCATTTGCTTGAAGTTCATTTTAAATCTCCGGGTTGGGTATTTCAAAAAAGTGGACCTACGTATCTTGTGCTGCTCACTGCTACGCTTTCTTATATGCAAGCGCTGTGCCAGCCCAAAAATGGCGTAAAACGGTCGATTTTATGAACAACAAACCAACAAACGCCTGTGCCAGAACAAAAAACGGCCCCTGGAATGACAAATTTTGTCAGTGCCGTGCGGCAATTTTTGTCATTCACGGTCTGGATCAACAAAAAGTGGCGCACCAAATAGAAAACGGAGAGCTCGCGCTCCCCGTTTTATCTTACGACCAACAGATCGTCAGAATTACAGCATGGCCTTCAGCAGACGCGCCATTTCCGACGGGTTCTTGGTGACGGTGATGCCGCATGCTTCCATGATTTCCAGCTTGGCTTGCGCGGTATCCGCACCGCCCGAGATCAGCGCGCCGGCGTGGCCCATGCGCTTGCCTGGTGGCGCGGTGACGCCAGCGATGAAGCCGACGACTGGCTTCTTCATGTTGTCCTTGATCCAGTAAGCCGCGTTGGCTTCGTCCGGACCACCGATTTCGCCGATCATGATGACCGCGTCGGTATCAGGATCGTCGTTGAACATCTGCATGATGTCGATGTGCTTCAGACCGTTGATCGGGTCACCACCGATGCCGACTGCCGACGACTGGCCCAGGCCCAGTGCGGTCAGCTGTGCAACTGCTTCATACGTCAGGGTACCCGAACGCGAGACGACGCCGATGCGGCCCTTGCGGTGGATGTGACCTGGCATGATGCCGATCTTGATTTCGTCAGGGGTGATCAGGCCTGGGCAGTTAGGGCCCAGCAGCAGGGTCTTCGAACCCGACTTAGCCATGCGGTCCTTGAGTTCCATCATGTCGCGGACTGGAATGCCTTCAGTGATGCAAATTGCCAGGTCCAGCTCGGCTTCGACGGCTTCCCAGATCGCAGCGGCTGCACCTGCTGGTGGGACATAGATCACCGACACGTTGGCGCCGGTTTCTTTTTTCGCTTCCGCGACGTTCGCGAAAATCGGGATGCCTTCGAAATCTTCGCCGGCTTTCTTCGGGTTCACGCCAGCAACGAAGGCTTCCTTGCCGTTTGCGTACTCGCGGCACATGCGGGTGTGGAACTGACCGGTCTTGCCGGTGATGCCCTGGGTGACTACTTTGGTATCTTTGTTGATCAGAATCGACATTTTTTTATTTCCTTAGCAATTAGGCTTGACCGGCAGCAGCGGCGACGACCGACTTGGCTGCGTCTTCCATCGTGTCTGCGGCGATGATTGGCAGGCCCGATTCGGCCAGCATCTTCTTGCCCAGGTCTTCGTTGGTGCCCTTCATGCGCACGACCAGCGGCACTTGCAGCGAAACGGCTTTCGATGCAGCGATCACGCCTTCGGCGATGACGTCGCAACGCATGATGCCGCCGAAGATGTTGACCAGAATGGCTTTCAGGTCAGGGTTCTTCAGCATGATCTTGAACGCCTCGGTCACTTTCTCAGCCGTGGCGCCACCGCCGACGTCGAGGAAGTTGGCTGGCTCGCCGCCGAACAGCTTGATGGTGTCCATGGTTGCCATGGCCAGGCCGGCGCCGTTCACCAGGCAGCCGATGTTGCCGTCGAGCGAGATGTAAGCCAGATCGAATTTCGATGCTTCGACTTCGGCTGCGTCTTCTTCGTCCAGATCGCGGTAAGCGACGATTTCAGGACGGCGATACAGTGCGTTCGCGTCGAAGTTGAATTTGGCGTCCAGGGCGATGATCTTGCCGCTGCCGGTGACGATCAGCGGGTTGATTTCGGCCAGCGATGCATCGGTTTCCCAGTAGGCTTTGTACAGGCCTTGCAGGTTCGCACGTGCGTCGGCGATCGAGCCGGCTGGCACACCGATCTTGGCGGCGACGTCGTCAGCCTGCTCATCGGTCAGGCCGACTTTCGGGTCGATGATGACGTTGTGGATTTTTTCCGGGTTGCTGTGCGCGACTTCTTCGATGTCCATGCCGCCTTCCGACGAGGCCATCAGCACGACTTTCTGGCTGACGCGGTCGGTGACGAGCGAGACATACAGTTCTTGCTTGATGTCGGCGCCTTCTTCGACCATCAGGCGACGGACTTTCTGGCCTTCCGGGCTGGTCTGGTGCGTGATCAGCTGCATGCCCATGATCTGGTCAGCGTATTCCTTGACCTGCTCGAGCGATTTGGCGACCTTGACTCCGCCGCCCTTGCCGCGGCCACCAGCGTGGATCTGCGCCTTGACGACCCAGACCGGACCACCCAGTTCTTCAGCAGCTTTGACAGCCTCTTCGACCGACATGCACGGAATGCCGCGCGGAACGGTCACCCCGAATTTTCGGAGGATTTCTTTGCCCTGATACTCATGGATCTTCATGCTGGCTTCCCTTCTATCTATTACTGAATTAGAAACGGTTGAACTACAAAAAAAACAAACGACGACTTAACCCGACACGGCCTTGATGGACCAGCGCGGGTAATATTTGGCCACGGCGGGGCCGTCGCTGCGCAGGGCATGGCAACGGTCGAGCTCAAATGGACGGTCGGATGACGTGACGCCTTGCCCGCCTGGGGCATCGACGGTGTCGTCAGCAAAGGCTTGCAGCGCTGCGGTGGGCAGCACCTGGGCCAGTTCGGTCAGATGGGTGCAGCCGAGCACGCCGGACAGGCGGTCTTTCAGATGCAACCGGAAATGGTTCACGAGCGAGAGCCCGATCAACTTCTTGTAGGCAGGGCCGATGGTATCGCAAAAGCCCGGATACGGGACGGCATCGGATGCGGCTTCGGCATCAACGATGTTCAGGTCACGGTCGATCGTGACGCGCAGCTTCAGGTCGTGCACTGGCGTGCCGCCAGGCCGTTCGCCGGAAGCAAGTTCAACAGTACGCGTTTTCACATCGCGGATGCTGGCATCAAGATCCCACATGCCATCGTCGCGCGCATAGGCGTCGACTGTGATGGCGCGCGTATGCCGGAGCGAGCGCGATACGGGAAGAGACAAAGGCATAAATACCAGTGCCGTCGAGACGGCGGTTAGTGATGCAGCCGGTGTGCTAGTGCACGTCACCGCAGCTTCTGCGGCAACAACCGCTCATGCGGCGCTGCTTAAACCCGTAAAGTTTATCACAGCGTCCCGCCCGGCGCACCGCTAAAAAGGGACGTCAAGGCCAACGTCGACGGAGATGCCCGGACTTGGCAGGCGCTTGACAGCGCGTTTGACGCATATGGTATGCGCATGAAAGACAGCTGATGATCGCAGCCATTCATGTCATGAATGATAGATATGGATTTTTGTTTTGAACATTGCCGACGTAGAAAAGTGCCAGCGTGCAGCGCCATCGCCCGTTGAGGAATATGCGTTCGCATATCGGGGATGACGCTCCACGCTGGCGCCTGGGCGCAGCATGAGCTTGTTGCATGCGCGATCACTGTCGGAAGTGAAGGCAAGCGGTGACGATCAGCAGTAACGACACGGAATCACTACAACCGATGACTGCAGCCGCTGATTGTCAGCGCCAACTAGTCGGGAAACTCGTCGTCAGGCGTGCCCTGCATCGCCGCCCGTGCGGCGCGCTGCGAAAAACCACGCTGTAGCAAGAACCGCATCTGCTTGGCGCGCGCTGCGGCATCCTCGGCAACCGTGCCGAACTTGCGCTGCCAGACTTCGACCGCACGCGCGGTCTCGCTGTCGGACAGCCCGGCCTTGATGTCGACCAGGGCCTCGCTCGTTAAACCATGATTTTTCAATTCGGCCATCACGCGACTGTCGCCATAACGGCTCGCTTTACGGTTGACCAGGGATTCGGCAAAGCGCTCCTGCGACAACCAGTTATTTTTTTCAAGAAAATCGAGCAGCGCATCGACGTCATCGCCCTCTTCCGCATACTTGGACAGCTTGCGGCGCAATTCAAAGCGGCTGTGCTCGCGCTGCGACAGATAACGCAGCGCGCGGCGCTTGAGACTGAGTACGGGTGCTCGCATGGGTAGCGTCAGCCCATCAACATGGCGCCGGGCGCCAGTGGCAAGCTGCTGCCACCGCGCCCTGCGCCCTGCTGATTATTCACCAACCGCCTGCAGCTTCGGCTTGTCGTCGCCACCGATCGTTGGTGGCAGTTCGCGCACACCCAAGGCGGTACGGACCTTGTTTTCGATCTCGCGCGCCAGGGCCGGACGGTCGCGCAGGAACTGACGCGCATTGTCTTTACCCTGACCGATACGCTCGCCGTTATAGCTGTACCACGAGCCCGACTTCTCGACGATTTTGTTATCTGCGCCGAGATCCAGAATTTCGCCTTCACGTGACGTGCCTTCGCCATAAAGAATGTCGAAGTGCGCTTCTTTGAATGGCGGGGCGATCTTGTTCTTGACGACCTTGACCTTGGTTTCGTTACCGATCACTTCATCACCCGACTTGATCGAACCGGTACGACGGATGTCCAGGCGAACCGATGCGTAGAACTTCAGCGCGTTACCACCGGTGGTGGTTTCCGGGCTGCCGAACATGACGCCGATCTTCATGCGGATCTGGTTGATGAAGATGACCAGCGTGTTGGTGCGGTTGATCGAGCCGGTGAGCTTGCGCAGCGCTTGCGACATCAGGCGTGCCTGCAGGCCTGGCAGCGAGTCGCCCATGTCGCCTTCGATTTCGGCGCGTGGCGTCAGGGCCGCGACCGAGTCGATGACGACCAGGTCGACACTGCCCGAGCGCACCAGCGCGTCGGTGATTTCAAGCGCCTGCTCGCCGGTATCCGGCTGCGAGATCAGCAGCTCGCTCAGGTTGATGCCCAGCTTTTGCGCGTAGGTCACGTCGAGTGCGTGCTCGGCGTCGATGAACGCGCAGGTGCCACCCAGCTTTTGCATCTGGGCGATGGTTTGCAGCGTCAGGGTGGTTTTACCCGACGATTCAGGACCGTAGATCTCGACGATACGGCCGCGCGGCAGGCCACCGACGCCCAGCGCGATGTCCAGGCCCAGCGATCCGGTGGAGACCGTTTGTACTTCTTCGACCGGCGTGTTCGCATCCATGCGCATCACCGAGCCCTTGCCGAACTGCTTTTCAATCTGCGCCAGGGCGGCAGCCAGCGCCTTGCCCTTATCAGCGGCGTTCAATGCGGTTTTTTTGTCGTCCATGGTGTACTTTCTGTCGTGGAGTAGGCAAGGTGTGGGCGGTCACGCGCACTTCAAGAGCCAGTACTGTATAAAAATCCAGTGGTTTTTGCAAGCAAAAAGACGTGGTTATCTTACCAACAATCGCTCGGGACTCGCATTGTGGCGGCAAATCCAACACAATGAGAGCCGGTTCGATCACGCGTGTTCGATGAACAAGCGACAACGTCAATAAGAGGTGCCCCATGCGAATTCTGCTCGCCGAAGATGATAGCGTACTTGCCGATGGCCTGACGCGCTCCCTGCGCCAGTCCGGCTACGCCATCGATTGTGTCAAGAACGGCCAGGACGCCGATACCGCCCTGTCGACACAGGAGTTCGATCTGCTCATTCTCGATCTGGGCCTGCCGAAAATGTCCGGGCTGGAAGTGCTGCGCCGCCTGCGCGCGCGTGCCTCGCTGCTGCCGGTCTTGATCCTCACTGCGGCCGACTCGGTCGAGCAGCGCGTCGAGGGCCTGGATCTGGGCGCCGACGACTACATGGCCAAGCCGTTCGCGCTGGTCGAACTCGAAGCACGGGTGCGCGCGCTGACCCGGCGTGGCGCCGGCGGCGGCGCGGCCGTCGTACGCCATGGCCCGCTGGTCTATGACCAGGTCGGTCGCAGCGCCTACATCAACGACCAGATGCTCGATCTGTCGGCGCGCGAACTGGGTCTGCTCGAAGTGCTGCTGGCGCGCACCGGGCGCCTCGTCTCCAAGGAACAACTGGTCGACCACCTGTGCGAATGGGGCGAAGAAGTCTCCAACAATGCCATTGAGGTCTACGTGCACCGCCTGCGCAAGAAGATCGAGGTCGGTGGCGTGCGCATCGCCACCGTGCGCGGCCTGGGCTATTGCCTCGAAAAGTTTTCCGAGGCCAGCGCCGCCGCGGCTGCCGCGGCCGCCGCGAACGACGCCCGCATCGCCACCACCGCCACCGACAAGTGAACGCCGGCTTCACGCCAGAACCCGGGCCCGCGCAGCCACAGCCGGGCCCACACATGCCGGCGTCGTTCGAGCCGCTTTACGTTCCACCCAATCCCGAGCCGGACGAAAACATCCGTCACTCACTGTTCGGCGAAATCCTCGACTGGATGCTCGCGCCGCTGCTGCTGCTGTGGCCGATGAGCATCGCGATCACCTATCTGGTCGCAAAGTCGATCGCCAACCAGCCGTTCGACGACGCGCTCGAAGACCGGGTCACGGTGCTCGGCCAGCAGATCCGCACCGTGGACGGCAAGACGGTGGGCCAGCTGCGCACGGCCGGGCGCGACATCCTGCGCGCCGACGACGTCGACAGCGTGTATTACCTGCTGGCCGGCCCGGACGGCGAACACCTTGATGGCGACCGCGACCTGCCGCGCCCGCGCGCCAACCGCGCCGGCGAACCGGCCCGCAGCGGCACAGTCGAATTTCGCAACGACACCATCCACGGCACGCCGATCCGCGTGGCCTATGCGTATGTGAATCTCGATCCGCTGCATGAGCGCACCGCCTCGCCTACGCAGACGCCGCCACTGGCACTGGTGCAGGTGGCCGAAACGCTCGACAAGCGCGCGCACCTGGCCAATGAAATCATCAAGGGCGTGATCCTGCCGCAGTTCATCATCCTGCCGGTGATCCTGGCGCTGGTCTGGTTCGCGCTCTCGCGCGGCCTGAGTCCGCTGGCCGAGCTGCAGCAGCGCATCCGCGCGCGGCCGCAGGACGATCTGTCGCCGATCGATCCGCGCCAGGTGCCCGAAGAAATCTCGCCGCTGGTCGGCTCGTTCAACGACATGCTCGAGCGCCTGGGCAAGACAGTGGAAATGCAGAAGCGCTTCATCGCCGACGCCGCGCACCAGATGAAAACGCCACTGGCCGGCATGCGGATGCAGTCCGAACTGGCCCTGCGCGAAGTCGACCCGGCCGAAATCCACCGCTCGCTCGAGCAGCTGGCCAAGAGCTCCGAATCGGCCACGCGCCTGATCAACCAGTTGCTGGCCCTGGCGCGCGCCGAGAACCAGCCGCAGGCGGGTCTGGCGTTCGACGAAATCGACCTGGCCACGGTGGCGCGCGAGACCGTGCAGGATTGGGTGCAGGCGTCGTTCGCCCACCAGATCGACCTGGGGTTCGAGCCGCCCGCCAATGACGACGAGCGCGTGACGATCGCCGGCCAGCCACTGATGCTGCGCGAGATGCTGTCGAACCTGATCGACAATGCGCTGCGCTACACACCGCCCGGCGGGAGCGTGACGGTGCGCGTGCGCAGCAGCGGCGAGCACGCGCTGCTCGAAGTCGAAGACACCGGCCCCGGCATCGCACCGACCGAGCGCCTGCACGTATTCGAACGCTTCTACCGCATCCTGGGCAGCAATACCCAGGGCAGCGGCCTGGGGCTGGCGATCGTGCGCGAAATCGCGCAGCAGCACGGCGCCGACATCGACATCTTCAATAATCCACGCAGCGTGTCGCCGCGCTTTCCGGGCAGCCTGTTTCGCCTGACCTTCCCTCCGCCTGTGGGCCAACCCGACCATGCCGACTGATCCGATCCCCGAACCAAGCCTTGAAACCGTCGCGCGCGCGCGCCTCGAACACGCCCGCGCCATCCACTGGGACCGCACGCGGCGCATGTCGCTGCTGCTGCTGACCGTCTGGCTGGTCACGGGCTTTGGCACCGTGTTTTTCGCGCGCGAGCTGGCGCGCTTCGAGGTGTTCGGCTGGCCGCTGTCGTTCTACATGGCCGCGCAAGGCGCTGCGCTCGTATCGCTGACGATCATCGCCGTCTACGCCTGGCGCATGCGCCGGCTCGACCGCGACTACCACGCCGCGCTGGCGCCGCGCGCATGAGCACGAACCCCACGCCCGCTGTGAAGCACGGCTATTTCAGGAAGCTCTCGCGCTACTACCTGTGGTACACCGGCGCCTTCGGTTTGTTCCTGGCGGCCCTCGCCCTGCTCGAACAGGAAGGCATGCCACGCCTGTGGATCGGCTACCTGTTCATGTTCGCCACGATCGCGCTGTACGCGGTCATCGGCGTGATCTGCCGCACCTCGAACGTCACCGAATACTACGTCGCCGGCCGGCGCGTGCCGGCCATGTTCAACGGCATGGCGACGGCGGCGGACTGGATCTCGGCGGCCAGCTTCATCAGCCTGGCCGGCGGCCTGTATTTGCAGGGCTTCGATGGCCTGGCCTTCATCATGGGCTGGACCGGCGGCTTCGTGCTGGTGGCGCTGCTGATCGCGCCCTACCTGCGCAAGTTCGCGCAGTACACAGTGCCCGACTTCCTGGCAGCGCGCTACGGTGGCGGCGCGGGTGGGCGCGGCGGCCCGGTGCGGGCGCTGGCCGTGAGCGCCACCATTCTCGTCTCGTTCACGTATGTCGTGGCGCAGATCTATGCGGTCGGCCTGATTGCCTCGCGCTTTACCGGCGTCGATTTTTCGGTCGGGATTTTCCTGGGCCTGGCCAGCATCCTGGTCTGCTCGTTTTTGGGCGGGATGCGCGCCATCACCTGGACCCAGGTGGCGCAGTACATCATCCTGCTGGTCGCCTTTCTCATTCCCACCATGTGGCTGTCGGTGAAGCACGCCGACAATCCGATTCCGCAGGTGGCGTACGGATCGCTGCTCCCCAAGCTCACCGCGCGCGAAGCCGAACTGGCGAACGACCCGCGCGAAGCCCAGGTGCGCGCCGAGTTCCTGCGCCGCGCCGACGGTTACGCGGCGCGCGTGGCAGCCCTGCCCGAATCCTGGGAAGCGGGCAAGCTCGATGCCCAGCGCGCTCTGGCCGCAGCCCGTGCGCGCAACGCGTCGCTGACCGAGGTGCGCCAGGCCGAGCGTGCGCTGACCACCTATCCCAACTCGGTCGACGACGCCCGCACGCTGTGGCTCGAACGGCGTGACGCCAACCTGGCACGTGCACGGCCGCCCGAGCCACATGCGCAGCCCTTCCCCGGCGCGACGCCGGAAGAATCCGATGCGCGCCGCAACAATTTTCTGGCGGTGGTGTTCTGCCTGATGTTCGGCACGGCCGCCCTGCCCCACATCCTGATGCGCGCCTACACGACGCCGTCGGTCCACGAAACACGTGTATCGGTGTTCTGGACGCTGTTCTTCATCCTGCTGATCTACCTGACGATTCCGGCGCTGGCCGTGCTGGCCAAGTACGACATCTACACGTCGCTCGTGGGCAGCGATTTCTCGGCGCTGCCGACCTGGATTTCGTACTGGGCCAATGTCGACAAGGCCAATCCCCTGATCAGCGTGGCCGACATCAACGGCGACGGCATCGTGCAACTGGCCGAATTCGCCATCGATGCCGACGTGCTGGTGCTGGCCACGCCTGAAATCGGTGGCCTGCCCTACGTGATCTCCGGCCTGGTCGCAGCCGGCGGCCTGGCGGCGGCGCTGTCCACGGCCGACGGCCTGCTGCTGGCCATTTCCAACGCGCTGTCGCACGACGTGTATTACAAGATGGTGGAACCGGGCGCGTCGACCCAGAAGCGGGTGACGATCTCGAAGCTGCTGCTGCTGGCGGTCGCCTTCATCGCGGCGTATGTGGCGTCGCAAAAGCCGGCCGACATCCTGTCGCTGGTGGCGGCGGCATTCTCGCTGGCGGGGTCCACGCTGTTCCCGGTGCTGGTGCTGGGCGTGTTCTGGAAGCGCGCCAACCACATCGGCGCCCTCACAGGCATGGTCACCGGGTTTGCCGTGTGCCTGTACTACATGCTGCGCGCCAGCCCGGCCCTGGGCGGCAATGCGCTGGAAACCTGGTTCGGCATCCTGCCGATGGCGGCCGGCGTGTTCGGGGTGCCGGCAGGCCTGTGCACGGTGGTGGTGGTGAGCCTGCTCACGCCCCGTCCGAGCCGCGCCAGTGCGGGCATGGTCGACTATATCCGGGCGCCCGAATGACGTGTCGAAGGTAGAAATTGGAGTGGAAATTGAAGATATTTTTTTGATCGTACCAATGCTAGTCTGCGCCGCCGCCAACCCATGCTCGCTTCGCAGCTGACCCTTGGACAAGCACCGCCAGCCCGACCGCCCGCATACCATCGGCAGCGGGTCGGTGCGCTGACATCGCGGTGCTTGACTAGAGCACCACGACCAGGTCGATTTTCAGTCCCGGGATCCCGTCCGGCGCATACACCGCCAGCACGCCTGCCTCGAGTGCCCTGTCGTACAAGGGATGTTTGGTGGACAACGAAAAATAGTAGGTGTTGGGCCGCACCGGGATCGCCGGGGGCACTTGCGGCATGTGCGCGATCGGTACGCCTGGCAACGCTGACCCGACGATGCTTTCCATATTCTCGGGCGCAGCGACCTTGAGCCGGATCGGCACCGTCGCCACCAGGTCAAGGCCCGCCATATCGGCAGTGATCGCCAGATAAAGCTGGCTTTGTTTCGTGACCTTGGCCGGATCCAGGATCGCCTGCGAGAACGTGCGCCGGCTCTTGTCGGCCACAAACGGGATGATGAGATAGTTGGTGCCGATCGCCGTATCGACCAGATCGCGCAGCAACGCGTCGAGCTCGGCGAATGCCTCGCCCATCGCCTCGTGGCGGTAGGCGGGCAGGTCGGCCGTCTTGTAGCGATCTGAAAACGTCATCAGTCCCCCCGCGGCGGCAAGCATTTGCCGGAACATCACCTCGGGATGAAACCCGGGCGATCTGGCGCAGTGCATCAACAGCGCATTGGCCGTGCTCAGGATGTTGAGCATCCACCACGACGAGATATCGCCCGCACCGGCTTCGTACATGCTGTTGTTCGTCATGCGGTGCGTGCGCTGGAGCGATTCGATCTTCGTCGTGATCACACTGCTCAAGCCATCGAGCATGCGCACCAGGCCTGGCGCTGCGCCCACCGTGACGCTCGGTGGAATGAACTCCGACACCAGCTCGAAGCCCCCTTCCGCTACCCGTCGCAACCGCACCACCGGGATGCTGGCACGCGCCCCATGCGGCTCGGCCTGCAGCAACAGCCGCACCTGCTTTTTAAGAAAAGGCACCTCGATCGCCAGCGCGTCACTGAACAGGTCAGTGGTGTCCAGGTCGCAGCGCACGTAGCGGCTGTTGTCGTCGGCATTGCCCCCATGCGGCTTGACCAGGGCAAGGGCTGCGTAGAACGTGAATGATTCGTCCTCTGGCGGCAGGCGCGTGAGATCGACCGGCTCGGGCAGCAGGTCGGCGCCGGGCGCCTCGACGATGTCTCCGTCGGGATAGATCAGCGACATCGTGTCAGCACTCAGGCGATTGTGTCCCAATCCGTCCACATTCCACGTCACCTTGCACACCCCCCAACAGTACGGATTGAGGGCCGAAGCGATGCGCTGGAGCCGGGTTTCGTGATAGAGATCCTGACGCTGAAAGTGCTGCGGCCCCAGCGTCAAGCCTTCCGACCACAGGACCTTCGATGTTGCGCTCATGGTTCCTCCCATTGAAGTTTCGCTGGACACATTCTGGGAAGGATGGCGTTGCGCCTGAAGCGCGATATTGATTTCGCGCAGCCAGTCAGCGTATCGCCGGACCAGTGCATTCCCTTGTGACGGCGCAACATTGCTCGGATTCACGATCCGACAATGGCTGCCGTGGGTGTCCTGAGCGTTGATAAAAGGAATGCGATGCGTAGCTTTACTTCCGGTCTGTTCGACCGCCTGGACGACACCACCGAAACGCCATCCGGTAATCGGCGCGAGGCCCGTGTGCGCGCTGTCGAGCATGCACTGCGCAGTGTCACGCGTGACCTGCAGGCGTTGCTCAATACCCGCTGCGGCGTGCACCAGGCGTCGTTCAGCCCGCTCCCGGCGGTATCGGGCTCCATCCTGAACTATGGCCTGATCGACTTTGCCGGCATGTGCATGAACAGCGATACGGACCAGCAGGAAATCTGCAAGGCCGTTCAGCTGGCCATCCAGCGCCATGAACCTCGGCTGCACAAGGTCCTCGTGTCACTCCGGGGCGCCAAGAGCGCCAGGGGCACCATCAACCGGGTGGAATTCGTGATCACTGCGCAGCTGAAACATGCGTCGATGTCCGAGGCGATGTCGTTCAATGCGGTATTTCGTCCCTCGCTCCAGCAGTATTCGATCGAAGGTGCCAACTAGAGGGCGCAAGCGCTGATCCCATGGACGAATTGTTGACAAAGTACGAGCGCGAACTCGTCATTCTCAGGTCGCTGTGCAGGGAATATGCGCAGCGCTATCCCAAGGTTGCCGCCAGGCTGCAAATGGGTGGCGATACCTGCGACGATCCGCATGTCGAACGCCTGATACAAAGCACGGCCCTGCTCAGCGCGCGCGTGTCGAAGCGACTGGACGACTCGTATCCCGAATTTACTGAAGCCCTGCTCAACCTGCTCTATCCTCACTACCTGCGTCCGTTTCCGTCGTGCGCAATCGTGCGCGTTTCCAGCGCACTCGATCGCCCGGACGCGATCCCCGCCATGCCGCGCGGGACGTTGCTGGAATCGAAGCCAGTCCACGGCGTGGCATGCCGCTTCAAGACCATCCACGACGTCAAGCCGTCGCCTGTCGCACTGCGCGCCGCAAGCTTCGAGACCGTCATTCAGGCGCCGGTCGCAACACGCCTGCCGGATGACGTCACGTCGTCGCTGACGCTGACATTCGGCGCCGCCGGATGGGGCCCGCTGCCGGCGCCGGACACGGCAACCGTGCTGCGCGTGTATGCCGATGGCGATGCCTCGTTCTGCGCCACGCTGCGCGATGCGCTCTTCGTGCACACGGTGGCAGCGTACGTGCAGCTTGACGAGGACGGCCCGTGGGAACGGTTACCCTGCATACCGATCGCACCGGCTGGATTTGCTCCTGACGACGCCCTGATTCCGTTCGACGCCCGCTCGCATGGGGCTTACCGCATTCTTGCCGAATATTTTGCCTTTCCCGAGAAGTTCAATTTTTTCGACATCGATATTGCCATGCTGCTGGCACGTGTACCTGCCGGCTGCGCCAGTGTCACGTTACGCCTGGGCCTTGCCGGTATCCGGCACGACGCCGACAAGGCGCGCATGCTCGCCAGCCTGTCGACACAGCATCTGGTGCAGGGTTGCACGCCCGTCGTCAATCTGTTCCAGCAGCCTGGGGTGCCGATCACGTACGACCAGCGAGCGGCCGATTACACCCTTCTGGCGCACGCCAATTTTCCGCAGGCATATGAGGTGTATTCGGTCGATGCGGTGCACCTGGTGCGCCAGAACGGCAACGACACGTCGATCACGGCATTCCAGCCGTTCTATGCGCTTCGGCACGGCGCACAATACGCCAGCGAGCAAGGACGCTACTGGTTCCTGCGTCACGACGAGACGCTTGCCTTGTGCAGTCCGGGCCATGAAAAAACGATTACGCTCGTCGGCGCCGATTGCGACCCGTTCGAGATCGAGAGAAATATCCTGTCGGTTGAACTGAGCTGCACGAACCGCGACCTGCCCTGCTCACTGGCCATCGGCGCCCCTGAAGGCGACCTGTTCATCCCCGGCGCAACACGCAACGCAGCGATCCGCATGGTGCGCAGGCCAACCCGCCCTGCGCGCTTGACGAATGACGCAGGCATGCACTGGCGCCTGATCTCGCACCTGGCGCTGAACCATCATTCCCTGATGGACGAAGGTGTTCACGGCCTGCGCGAAATGCTGTCCCTGTACGACCTGGCCTCGTCGTCGGTATCGCGGCGGCAAATCCGCGGCATCATCGCGCTCGCCCAGCAGGACACCACGGCCTGGATCAGGCACAAGAACGGCACATCGCTGGTGCACGGGCTTGAAGTGCGCGTCACGCTCGACGAAGAAGCGTATGCCGGCGCCGGCCTGCACCTGTTCGTCCAGGTGCTGCACCAGTTCTTTGCGCTGTACGTGCAACTGAACAGCTTTGTCGAACTCGTCGCCTTCTCGCATCAAAGCGGAAAGGAGCTGATCCGATGCGCCCCACGAAGCGGAAGCATGAGCCTGCTGTAATGGCCCGGCTCCTGGCCGAGCCGTACCGGTTCGGCTTCACCCAGCTGGTCAGCATCCTGCTACGCGTGCTGCAGCGCCAGGGGATCGGCCGCGAGCGCGCATTGCGCACCGTGCTCTCGTTTCGGAACAGCCTGTCGCTGTCGTTTCCTGCCAGTGAAGTCGAAGCACTCGACGTCGAGCCGGCAACACACGATCCACT
Source organism: Oxalobacteraceae sp. CFBP 13730 (assembly GCA_014841835.1). GTDB lineage: Bacteria > Pseudomonadota > Gammaproteobacteria > Burkholderiales > Burkholderiaceae_D > Telluria. Next base: position 143,092 of record JACYUQ010000005.1, read on the forward strand.
TGGCGCGCTGCGTTCGGGCACGCTACGGCGCGTCCGGATCACGCCCGCGTTCATCGGCCTGCTCGGCGCCAGTGGCACCCTGCCGGTGCACGATACCGAACGGATCGCAGCGCGCAAGTCGCTTGGGGACGATGCCAGCCAGCGCGAACTGCTCGATGTCATGTCGACGCGGTTGATCGGCCTGTTCTATGAGGCGTCGGTCAAGTACCGGGTCGAGCACGATTTGTCGATTGGCGATGGGGACCGGTTGCTGCCGATGATGACTGCCTTGGCAGGCACGTGCTCGCCACGGGCCGCAAGCGCCGGGCAACCCGTCAGGCACGTCAGACCGGACACTGCAGCGTGTTTCGCCGGGCTGCTTCGCACCCGCCCGGTGGCGGCCGGCACGGTCGAACAGGTGTTGAGCAGCTATTTCAACGTGCCGGTCAGACTCGAACAATTCGTTGGCTGCTGGGATCCGATTCCCGAACACCGGCGCAGCACATTGGGCGTCACCCAGCCCGTGCTCGGCATCAGTACGGCGCTGGGCACGCGCCTGTGGCGGCATGACATCTGCGCGCGTCTGCATGTCGGGCCACTGGACGAAGCGCAAGCACGCAGTTTTCTTCCCGGTGGCACGGCGCTGGCGGCATTGCGGGAAATGACAAGGATGTTTGCCGTGCCAACCTTGCACTACGAACTGCGGTTACTGCTTGCACCGCCTGTCATCAAGCCGCTCACGCTGAGTACCAAGGTGCCGTCGCGTCAGCTTGGTTGGAATACGTTTCTTACCGCGACCCCAGGCGTTACGGATCGTCCCGACGTCCGGTTGATGCTGCAGACCCCGATGATTCGAAAAAGAGACAGACAGGAACACGGTGCAGTGGCTTAAAAAACGGCGTTGATGCCAGTCAATTGAGGCTACGTGACGGCAGGCTAACGTGGTCGTTGACCATGTCGATTATTTCAACTATGGCCGTGCAGCGGCCATCGGGAGCAACGCAATGGGCGAGAGCCAGACCATCGCAGCCGGCGCCGCACTATCGGCATTTCGCGGCAACTCGCAGCACAACCGGCTGATGCGACTGGACTTTCCTTTCGAGGATGGTCCACCCGCCATTTTGCTGCCAAACAAGCTGGTCGCGAGCGAGGAAGTCTCACGCGGATTCCGGTTCGAGGTCGACGTCCTGTCGGACGACCCGCGCATCCCGCTCAAGATGCTGATGGGCCGGCTGGTCACGATTTCGCTGGTACGCCAGGACGGCTCGCTGCGTTACTTCAACGGGTACATCACGCAGCTGTCGTTCTTGCGCGCCGATGGCGGCTTTGCCTTTTACCGGATGGTGCTCGAACCCTGGCTTGCCTTCGCGCGACTGCGCAAGGACAACGTGTCGTTTCATGGCAAGAGCGTGCAGCAGATCACCGAAGCAACGCTCAAGCATTACCGCCAGGCCGACTGGCACATGCATGTGTTTGAAGAAGATCCGCCACTGACCGTTGCCAATCAATATAACGAGACCGACTACAACCACCTGCACCGCCGTTGGGAAGCGCGGGGCATGCATTACTGGTACGAACACCGCTTTGATGGTCACAAGCTCATGCTCTCCGACAAGAGCTTCCATAACGAGCCGATCGACGCCACCAGCTACGACGACGTGGACGTCATTGCGTTTCACGACAAGAGCGGCTCGCTCGAAGATGACGGCATTCACCTGTGGAGTGCGAGCCGGCGCCTCGGCTCCGGCACGACCACGCTGGCCAGCGTCGACTACAAGAATCCCGGCGCACAGCACGCCACTGGTTACTCCGCCAACCGGCAAGGCGACATAGTCGCCTACGAAGTGTACGAAGACAGCGGCGCCTACGGCTTTCGCATGCGCAGCGATGGCGAACGGCTCGCAACGCAGCGCATGGTGGAGCAGGACAAGGATACGCAAACGTTCGATGCCACCAGCAATGCCCGCAGTGTCCAGCCTGGGCGCACCTTCAAACTCGGCGGGCATTTCAGCGCCGAGCCGCGCTCGATGGACTACGACCCCGAACCGCGCCGCAGCATCGGTGACCGCAGCTACCTGATCCTGTCTGTAGAGCACGAAGCGACCAACAACTACCAGGCCGGCGCAGGTGCCCCGTCGCACTACGAGAACCGGTTCACCTGCATCAACAGGGACATCCGCTGGCGGCCGGGCCGCGACTTCAACAGCGAACCGGGCGCCTACATGGGCTTGCACACGGCGACGGTCGTCGGTCCGGCTGGCGCCGACATCCACACCGATGGCTTCGGCCGGGTCAAGCTGCAATTTCACTGGGACCGGCTGGGCCAGCACGACGAAAACAGCTCGCCATGGATTCGGGTGCTGAGCCCGGCCGCAGGCAAGGAGTTTGGCCACATCCGCCTGCCGCGCGTCGGCGAAGAAGTCGCTGTTGTCTATCCGAACGGTAACATCGACCATCCACTGATACTGGGCGCGCTGTACAACGGCACACACATGCCGCCCTGGGCGCTGCCGGCGCAAGCGGCCTTGGCAGGCTCGCGCAGCCGCGAGCTCGGTGGTGGTGCACGCGGCAACCACCTGGTGCTGGATGACACGAAGGAGATGATCCAGGCGCAGCTGAAGAGCGATCACCAGTGCAGTCAGCTGTCGCTCGGGCATATCACGCGGATCGAGGACAACGCCGGGCGCAAGGATGCGCGCGGGGAAGGCTGGGAACTGCGTACGGACGGGCATGGCGTCGCGCGGGCAGCCAAAGGGCTGTTGATCACGACCGAGGCGAGGCAGGCGGCGCGTGGGGCGATCAAGGATATGGATGAGACAGCGCGCCGGCTCACGCTCGCTACCGAACAGCATCAATTACTGGCGGAGATCGCGCAAAAGAACGGTACCCAAGAGCCTGTAGACAATCAGAACGACATCGCCGCACTCCTGCAAGTGCAAACCGATGCGGTGCAGGGGGCAGGATCAAAGGCTGGCAGCTTCCCGGAACTGGGTAAACCGCATCTGGTTCTGGCAAGCCCCGTTGGCATTGCCACGACGACAGCCGGCGACACGCACATCGCCAGTGACCGCCATACCGCCTTCACATCCGGAAAAAGTCTGTCACTGGCTGCCGGTACGCACTTCTTTGCCAGCATCCGCCAAAGCTTTCGGCTGTTTGTCCAGAAGGCCGGCATGAAAATGGTCGCTGGTGCTGGCGACATCGATCTGCAGGCGCTGACGGACAACATCAAGCTTCTGGCAAAACTGGACATCACGCATACGGCCAACCGGATCACGATCACCGCCAAGGAAGAAGTCGTCATCAACGGTGGAGGCAGCTATGTCAAATTCACTGCTGGCGGCATTGAGCATGGCACCAATGGGACGTTTGTCGCGCACGCTATGAATCACAGTCTGCTCAGCGCAAAGAACATGGCGATGGCGGTCAATATGCCGCCGGTGGCCGATGTCTTGCGCAATGGGAGCGGCACCCTGAACATCGGTAGCCATGCCGAGACCGCCGGGCGCATCAGTGCCGGGCTGCCCTTCAAGCTGTTCAAGGACGGCGCATTGGTCGAGCAGGGACAGTTCGATGCCAAGGGAAATATCGGGTTCGCACACGAACTCGATGCCATGGCGAACTACAAGGTTGAGCTTCCAACTGGCCCGTCCTTTGACATCGCGCCCGGTGATCACGCCGAGCAGCACGAAATCAATGCTGGCGTGGGATACCACGGCTATGAGAATCCCGGCGGACTTCTGCCCGAAGACGTCGTGTCTTCAGAACAGGATCGCATCGATGCCAGTCCCTTGACACGCGAGAAGCCTTGATGCGGTCTTTCATAGCAGCCCTATCCAAAGAGGATCCCAATGGGAATGGACGAGAATGCCGGACTGTACACGCAGAAGCTCACCTACAACAAGACAATGGGGCCGTACCAATGCCTTTCCAAACCCTGGTGGATACGGACTGGCAAACACGCAATATACCCGCCGCGCCACGCATGCTGCCTTGAGGCGCTCGTCTGTGGCGAAGAGGTATTTCGTAGCATACAGACCGACCTTCTGGCAGCACAGCACAGCGTAGATATCATCACCTGGGGATTTGATCCGGGCATGGTGCTGGTTCGCACTGGCGCAGGCGAAACTGGCCTACGCTACGGAGACCTGCTCAAGCGGATTGCGACACGCAAGGACAACCCGGTCATGGTTCGTCTTCTTTTATGGAACGACGACGTCGCCTCGCACTTAATGGCCAAGAACAACCCCGGCTACTACGGGGGCCGTATCCCGACTATCAAAGCCTATGCCGGTTTTTTCGGCGAACTGCACGAACGCTATAACTGCGAGTGGTTCAAGGACATCATCGGGGGTAAGGTAGCGAATATTGTGCTGCAGGGGCGTGAAGTCGCATTGAAATGTCGCGGCCCTGCGCTCGAAGGAGAAAACTACAAAAGCAGCGCCAAGGGCATGCTCGGATCCACCTATCCGACACACCACCAGAAGTCGCTGCTGATCGACTACGAAACGCCGGCGAGGGCCGTTGGTTACGTGATGGGTCATAACTCGACGACCGACTTTTGGGACAGGATCGAGCATCGCTTCCACGACCCGAATCGTGAAGTACTCTTCAATAAAAATCCGGCCGAAGCGATCAGCCAGTATGCGGCCACGATCGATGAAGCCCACGATCGTTACGAACAAATGGCTTATTCCGCCACCCCTTTTCAACCGGGACTCAGGCGGGCCGGGCGCATGGCTAAATTCGCGGAACAGCACGCCTTTGTCGCCAAACCCTACCAAGATGTATCGCTGCGCGTGTGCGGTCCCGTCCTCTACGACCTGAATCACAATTTCTGCACTGGCTGGGCCGAAACCGGGTCGGTGAAATCGACCTTCAGCACGGCCTTGGGCCTGACCCCAATTGGCCTTGCAGTCAAGGCGACACAGGCCATTGTCGGGGCGATCGTCACCGCAGCGCCGCGCCTGCCCGATCCGGCGCAGAGCAGGAAGCACATCAAGGCAGCCGAATTCATCGTGCGCGGCGCTCGCCACAGTGCGCAGCTCCTGCGCACCTACCCGGCCACGAAAGAAAAAGCGATCAAGGAATGCTATGCAAATCTGAATCGGCTCACTGAGCACTACCTTTTCATCCAGAACCAGTACGTCCAATATGAAGACTGGGCCACCCATCTGACCGAGTGCGCCGACAAGCTACGTAACGCCGGCTATCTCAAGCCGATCTACGTGTTTATCGTAACCTCGACGCCAGAGTCGGATGGCATGGATCTGGCGACCTACGACATCGCCTTGCGGCTTGGGAGCAGTGAGAAGATGAAGGTGGAGCACAAGGAAACCGTGGCACAGGCAATGCAGGGCAAAACCACGATGCCGATAACCGCCGACGCATTGGCTGAGAGAGGTATCCGTGTCCTGATGGCGTCGATGTGGAGCGGTGCCGCCAAGCCGACGTCAATTGCCGACTACGAGGAAACCTATATCCACGCCAAGGTAGCGATCGTCGATGACGCCGCTTTCACGGTCGGGTCGGCCAACCTGAACGTGCGCAGCATGGCATTGGACAGTGAGCTGAACATACTCAGTCAGGCCATGGATGTTGCTTTCGATTTACGCCGGAAACTCTTCAAACAGTGCGCCAACGATGAAGGGCCGGCGCAGTTCGGGGATATGAATAAAACGTTCGAAAAATGGCTTGATGTGATGAGTAAAAACACCGAAGCAATGGCGGGTTGCTTGCCGTTATCTGGGCAGATTGCTAATTTTCACGTCAACAGAGAACCCGGCTGGTCAGTGATCTGATATGCGACTATCACTTCGTCGATCTATTCATATTGCCACCGCATTTGTCACCATTTCGACCGGCGCCTATTTCCTGCAACACCATTTGGAGTACGTGGAGATGCATACCATTCCCGCCGGCTTGCGGGCATTCGATGTCAACGGCCCGATCCCGACTTGCGGCCGCTGGAAAGACACCATGCCCCAGACACGAGATGCTTCAGCTTATCGGCTTTATATCAATGCTCGGAACCTCTGGCGCAGCAAAATCGCCTGGCAACTGACACGACAGGAATTTCTAGGCATTTTTCATGACGTGCAGACAGCGGCAAATCAGGGCGACTGGGGAGCGCGCGCATTAACAGCCCACTTTTACCGGTCCGGACTCGGTCCGCTGGAATCCAACCACACGCTTGATATCGACCTCGACAAATCGGTCGAGATCGTTCGCACCGCTGTCGCCGCCGGCCAGGCCTGGGGCTACTACGATCTCGGTGTCGCTCACGAGCATGGCTACGGTGGAGCCGCATACGATAAAAATATCGCGTGGGCGTATTACCTAAAAGCGGCAGAGCTTGGCAGTCCGGAAGCACAAATGGCCTTGGCAGGCGCTTATTTGAAAGCTGGGCGTCGCGATGCCGATGCCGCTATGGTGATGTGCTCTTATAAACAGGGCCATGGCCCCGCTGCCTACAAACTTGGAATCAGGGCGGAAATCCTAAAAGATTTCGCTGCTGCGGTGAGGTACCACCAAGCGGGAACAAGATTCGGTAGCAAGAATTCCGCAGTATCACTGCGGATGATGTTTGACATCAGGGAATGGGACCTACGCGACAAGCAGGATCAGGCTGCCTTTAAAGAGTTGCAAATTCTGCCCGATCCGGAACGCGAGCATCGGTACGACCAGCTCGCCGACGCGCTCGACCTCAACCCAGATCTAAAACTTTCGCGATTGGATCAGGTGCTGCCATTGCCCCCTGCCGAACTGCCCGCATGGCAGAGCATCAATGACGCGATCGAGCCGGAGCCGGCCGGCCCCCCGACCTACTGACATCAACGACTTCAAGGAGAACGACGTGTCCCTGAAAATCATCACCGTCGGCGACAAGACCGATCACGGCGGAACCGTCATCAGCGGCACGCCCGACCAGAATATTCATGGCCGCGCGGTTGCAAGGCTTGGAGATAAAGTGGACTGTCCACAGTTTTACCCCGGAGGAAAACCACACGGCATCAACAAAATCGTTACCGCCTGTAATACCGTCACGATTAAAGGCGTACCTGTTGCTGTCGAAGGGTGCACAACAGAATGCGGATGCAAGCTGATCGGCAGCCAGCCCGCCAGCGTCGGTTAGCGATCCTGCATCGATGTTTGAAATGCCTGCGACGGAATTACGCGCCTTGGGCGCTTGAGGCGTTGATTATCCCGTGCCGCCGCAGCCTCGCCAACACCTTCCCCCCCCCATCATCAACCGATGCAGCAGCACTATCAACAACCACCTCAGCCGCCTGAGGCGCCTCATACGGCGATGAAATCCCCGTAAACTCCGCCAACTGCCCTGCCCGCGCCCGCCGGTACAACCCTTTCGGATCGCGCGCCTCGCACACCGCCAGCGGGCAGCGGCAATACACCTCGATGAACTGTGGCGCCGGCACCAGCGCGCGCACGCGGGCGCGGTCGGCGCGCATGGGTGAAATGGCCGAGACGATCACGATCTGGCCGGCCTGACAAAACAGGTGCGCCACTTCGCCGATGCGACGAATGTTTTCGGAACGTTCAGGGAGAGAAAAACCGAGATCGGCGCACAGGCCACTGCGCACCTTGTCGCCATCGAGCGCGAATACCTGGCAGCCCAGATCGAACAGCGTGCGTTGAAGTGCGTCGGCCAGCGTGGTCTTGCCGGCGCCGGACAGGCCGGTGATCCAGACCACGGCGCCGCCGTGGCCGGCCCGCTGGCGCCGTTCCTCGTCGCGAATGGACAGGGACGGTGCCAGGGATGTCATCGCGGTTTAGACGACGATGGTTTGCGCTTCGCCGTCGGCGCGGGCGCGGATTTCGCCGATGCGGTAGACGGTTTCGCCAGCCGCTTCGAGCTGGGCGAAGGCGGCATCGGCGTTCTCTTTCGAGACGATGACGGTCATGCCGATGCCGCAGTTGAACACGCGGTGCATTTCGGCGTCAGCCACGCCGCCGTGCTGCTGCAGCCACTGGAACAGCGGCGGCATCGTCCACGACGAACCATCCAGCACGGCCGTCAGGTGATCCTGCAGCACGCGCGGGATGTTTTCGACCAGGCCGCCGCCGGTGATGTGGACCAGGCCCTTGACTTCCATCGATGCCATCAGCGCCAGCAGCGGCTTGACGTACAGGCGGGTTGGCGCCATCAGCACGTCAGCCAGCTTGCGGCCGTGGAAGTCGCCGTCGAGGTCAGGCTTGGCCACTTCGATGATCTTGCGCACCAGCGAGTAGCCGTTGGAGTGGATGCCCGACGAGGCCAGGCCCAGCACCACGTCGCCCGGCACGATCTTGCTGCCGTCGATGATCTGCGATTTTTCGACGGCGCCGACGGCGAAGCCGGCCAGGTCGTATTCGCCGTCCGGGTACATGCCCGGCATTTCGGCGGTTTCGCCGCCCAGCAGCGCGCAGCCCGACTGTTCGCAACCCAGGGCGATGCCCTTGACCACGGCGGTTGCGGTGGCCACGTCCAGCTTGCCGCAGGCGAAGTAGTCGAGGAAGAACAGCGGCTCGGCGCCCTGGACCAGGATGTCGTTGACGCTCATGGCTACCAGGTCGATGCCGACCGTGTCGTGGCGGTTCAGCTCGAACGCCAGGCGCAGCTTGGTGCCCACGCCGTCGGTGCCCGAGACCAGGACCGGCTCCTTGAACTTCTTGCTGATTTCGAACAGACCGCCGAAGCCGCCGATGCCGCCCAGTACGCCCTCACGCATGGTGCGCTTGGCAAGTGGCTTGATCGCTTCGACCAGCGCGTCGCCGGCATCGATATCAACACCCGCATCGCGGTAGGAGAGAGAAACATTAGATGGTTGGTTCATGGTATTTGGCAGCGGAGGCGGTAAAATAGGAGGCGACCGGCGAAACTGGTCAATCCACTATTTTAGCAAAACGGCTTCCCCTGTATTCCTTTTATGGGCCGATCGCCGCCGTTTAACGTACATAACAACGAAAACTTATCCTTACTGGCATGCCCATTCCTCCATCTTCCGGCATGAATCGGCCCTCGCGATGAAACAGCTGGTGCTCGATTTAGGCGCCGAACCGGCCCAGAGCCTCGACACCTTCCAGGTCGGGGCCAATGCCGAGCTGACGCACCTGATGCACCTGTTCGCCGAGCGCAGCTCGCGCGAGCATTTCGCCTATCTGTGGGGCGATACCGGCGCCGGCAAGACCCACCTGCTGCAGGGCCTGGCCGCCAGCCCGGGCGCGCGCTACATCCCGTTCGATGCGCCGGCCAGCCAGTTCGTGCATGCCGCCGGCACCACGCTGTACCTGCTCGATGACTGCCATCGCCTCAGTGCCCGGCGCCAGATCGACGCCTTTGCGCTGTTCAACCAGATCCGCGAGCACGGCGCCTACATGGTCTGCACCGGCCCCGTGCCGCCGGCGGTACTGCAGGTGCGCGAAGACCTGCGCACGCGCATGGGCTGGGGCCTGGTGTACCAGATCCACGGCCTGTCCGACGACCAGAAGATCGAAGCGCTGACGCACGCCGCCGAGGCGCGCGGTTTGACGCTGTCGGCCAGCGTGTTACCCTATTTGTTGTCTCATTTCAAACGCGACATGCGTTCCCTGTCGACGATGCTCGATGCGCTTGACCAGTATTCGCTTGAAACCCAGCGCCCGGTCACGCTGCCGCTGCTGCGCGACCTGCTGTTGCAAGAAAACCTGCCGCTCGAATCCAAAGAATGAAAAACCTCGCCCTGTTTGACCTCGACCACACGTTGCTGCCGATCGACTCCGATCACGAATGGGGCGAATTTCTGGCGCGGGTTGGCGCGGTCGATGGCGACGCCTACCGCGCCCGCAACGACGCCTTCTTCGCCCAGTACAATGCTGGCGTTCTCGATCCGGTCGAGTACCTCGAATTCGCACTCGGCACGCTGGCGGCATTCCCGCGCGCAGAACTCGACGCCCTGTATGCGCGCTATATGCGCGAAGTGATCGAGCCGGCCATCACGCCGCAGGCCATCCAGCTCGTGCGCGATCACCAGGACGCCGGCGACCTGGTGGCGATCATCACCGCCACCAACCACTTCATCACGGCGCCGATCGCGGCAGCCTTCGGCGTCGAACACCACATCGCCGCGATGCCCGAATTCGACGCTGCCGGCATGCTCACCGGGCGCCTGGCCGGCACGCCGACATCGGGCCCCGGCAAGGTCGTTCACATGCACGCCTGGCTCGAACGCCTGGGGCAGCCGTTCGACAGCTTCGGGCGCAGCTACTTCTACAGCGATTCGCACAACGACATCCCGCTGCTGTCGATCGTGTCTCACCCGGTCGCCACCAATCCCGGCAAGGCGCTCGCAAGCCACGCGCGCGAACAGGGCTGGCCAACCATCCAACTATTCAATGATTAAAACCTTCATCCGTAAAATCCTGGGTGTGAAAGACCAGCGCGACCCGACCGAGCCGGTCATCCTCGGCCCCGACGAACACGGGATCGACCCGCGCAGCGTGTCATCCAACGCGATCCGCGTGACGCAAGCGCTGCAGGAAGCCGGCTACCAGGCCTTCGTCGTCGGCGGCGCCGTGCGCGACATGCTGCTGGGCGTCAAACCCAAAGACTTCGACATCGCCACCGACGCCACGCCGGAACAGGTGAAAAAACTGTTCCGGCGCGCCTTCATCATCGGTCGACGCTTCCAGATCGTGCACGTGATGTTCGGCCAAGACCTGCTCGAGGTCACCACCTTCCGCGGCAACGGCAGCGACAACGCGCCGAAGGACGAACATGGCCGCGTCCTGCGCGACAACAGCTTCGGCCCGCAGCACGAAGACGCGGCGCGCCGCGACTTCACCATCAATGCCCTGTACTACGATCCGGCCAGCCAGCAGGTGCTCGACTACCACGGCGGCATGGAAGACATCCGCAACAAGCTGCTGCGCATCATCGGCGTGCCCGAAGAACGCTACCGCGAAGACCCGGTGCGCATGCTGCGCGTGGTGCGCTTCGCGGCCAAGCTGGGCTTCTCGATCGAGCAGGCCACGCTGGCGCCGATCCCCGTCATGGCCCCGCTGATCGACAACGTGCCGGCTGCGCGCGTGTTCGACGAGATGCTCAAGCTGCTCATGTCCGGCCACGCGCTGGCGTGCCTGCAGCAACTGCGCTCGGCGGGCCTGCACCACGGCCTGCTGCCGCTGCTGGACGTCGTGCTCGAGCAGCCGATCGGCATGAAGTTCGTCACGCTGGCGCTCGAATCCACTGACAACCGCATCAAGGCCGGCAAGGGCGTCTCGCCGGGCTTCCTGTTTGCGTCGCTGCTGTGGCACCAGGTGCTCGAAAAGTGGACGGCCTATGTTGCCGGCGGCGAGTCGCCGATCCCTGCCCTGCACCTGGCGGCTGACGACGTGCTCGAAACGCAGACCGAGAACCTCGCCCTGCAGCGCCGCATCGCCACCGACATGCGCGACATCTGGGCCATGCAGCCGCGCTTCGAGCGCCGCGCCGGCCGCGCGCCGTACAAGCTGCTCGAACACCCGCGCTTCCGCGCCGGCTACGACTTCCTGCTGCTGCGCTGCGAATCGGGTGAACTCGACATGGAGATCGGTGACTGGTGGACCGATTTCTATGCCGCCGAGGGCGGCGACCGTGAGCGCCTGGTAGAAGTGGCCGTCTCACGCGAGCGCGAAGGTGGCCCGGCCAAGAAGCGCCGGCCACGCCGCGCGCCACGCAAGAGCGGCGGCGAAGGCGATGCGGGCGACACCATGCGCGCGCCGGACCCTGACGATGGCCTGACCGCCGAAGACCGGGCCCGCGATGCTGCCTATGCAGCGCACGAAGAAGCCAAGTACCGGGCCATGCGCGGCAAATGATCGCCTACATCGGCATCGGTGCGAACCTGGGCGACGCGCGTGGCAATGTGCTCGATGCGCTCGCGCGCCTGGCGCGCATGGACGGCGGCATGCTGCTGCACACGTCCAGCATGTACCGCACTGCCCCGATCGACTCGAGCGGCGACGATTACATCAACGCCGTGGCGTGCCTGGACACGTCGCTTGGCGCGCACGAGCTGCTGGCGGCGCTGCAAGCCATCGAGCAGGCGCATGGTCGCGAGCGCCCGTACCACAACGCCCCGCGCACGCTCGACCTCGACCTGCTGCTGTACGGCGACGAGACGATCGCCACCGACACCTTGACCGTGCCGCATCCGCGCATGCACGAACGCGCGTTCGTGATCGCGCCGCTGCTGGAAATCGCGCCGGACATCGTCATTCCCGGCCACGGCGCTGCGCGCGACTTCGCGCAACTGGTGGCCGGCCAGACGATCGCCAAACTCGACTGACATCCGTGCGCCAGTCACAGCGTGCCGGTTGCGGCCTTGCCACCACGGCGCCCACTTTAACGAAGTACCAGGAGCTTTTGTGACGCTGCTGCATACACTGACCCATCCCGGCGTGTCGCTCGAAGGCACCATCTTTGAACGGCAGGCCGTGCGCGCCATCATCCTTCGAGGCCGCGACATTCTGCTGCTGTACACCCGTCGTTACGATGACTACAGCTTCCCGGGTGGCGGGCTGGATGCGGGCGAAGACCCGATCGACGGCCTGCGCCGCGAACTGCTGGAAGAAACGGGCGCCGCCAACGTCACCATTGAGGGTTATGTCGGCTATCTCGACGAGCATCGCCCGCCGCTGAAAAGTGACTACGACGTGCTGTTCATGCGCTCGCACTTCTATCGCTGCCACGTTGACGGCGAATTGGGCGCGACCTCGCCCGAAGCGTATGAGGTGGCCAACGGCATGGTGCCGCGCTGGATCGATATTGATGCCGCCATCGAACACAACGAGCGGATACTGGGTACCAAGCCGGCGCACATGGGGCTATCGATCGCGCGCGAAACGTGGATGCTCAGGTACGCGCTGGCCATGCTGGCGGCAGACGCTGCTATGGGCGAACAATAAAGTTCGACACAAGCCCGGCTACGAGGCGAACGATGTCGACATGCTGGGCACCCAAATAAGGTTTGACACGATCTGCTGGTTCCTTCGCCCTATTCGGCCGGCCTCTTTCGACCCAAAGCGGTCATCGTACTCGATTCATGCGCCAAGCTTTCCTGTGCAGGAAAAACGAGACTGGTACTCACTCGGCAACACGCCTAAATGCATGATAAATGCTCGACGCAGGTTGTACTCCGTGCCGTAACCGCTTTGGCGTGCAGCCTGTTTGACCATCATGCCTGGCTGTTCAAGCAGGGAGCATGCATGCTCCAAGCGCAAGCGCGCTAGCAACTGCGCCGGAGTAAGGCCGACTTCCTGATGTAACTTGCGATACAGTGATCGTTCGGAAAGGGCGCAACCACTTGCCATCTGGCCAACGTCGACATGCTGAGCAAGCCGTGGGCGCAGCCAAGTAGTCAACTGTGCGCTTACTCCCAAGGGCTTCGTCGTCGCCAGCAACTCAGCACTGAACTGGCGTTGCCCTCCGGGGCGCTTCAAGAACAAGACCATGCGTTTGGCAACAGCTAACGCAGCTTCACGGCCTAAGTCTTCCTCGACCAGATTCAGAGCTAGGTCCATGCCGGCACTAATGCCGGCAGATGTATAGTATTTTCCGTCCCTCACATGCAGCGCATCGTCCAATACCAGCAGTGAAGGATGCTCGCTACGTAGTGCCTGCACGTCTGCCCAGTGCGTTACTACGCGGCGCCCGTCGAGCAGGCCCGCGCGTGCTAGAACAAAACTTCCAGTGCAGACGGAGCAGCAACGCGATGCCGTTGCACCTGCGTGCGCTATCCAGTCAAGGACTACACGGCCACCCGGTTGAGCATCGGACGGTAGGGCCACGACGCGACCTCCCGACACGATCATGGTGGCGCCGTCCAGATTAGAGGTCGGTAATGGGGACGATAGCAGGCTCACGCCCGACGACGACATTATTGCACCTCCGCCAGCAGCGACCAGATGAATTCGATAGGGAGGCTGCAGTCCAGCGTCGCTTGCTTCGTCGTTCGCTGTTGAGAAAACCTGTGTCGGGCCGGTAGCGTCGAGCAGCAAAAAATCCGGGAAGACGAGGAGCCAGATATCAGTAACGGCAGCGCTTGATTTTGAAAATTTTTCGGCGAGTGCAACGGGTTGATTCATATTGGCAGATATTCAACTATGACTGTCATTTCTGTCAAGCCTACTGCATTTAAGATTGTGACCTCGTTCCTCGAAAAATATTATTTATGCCCTCCAAGTTCTGCAAATCGTCCACCTGCTGTTTCACCAGGATCTGGATGCTCAAGGCTATCATCTGTGTGTTGGCCGCTAACGCTAGCGCGGCTGACCAATTGCTCCCCAATGGATGCGAGATGGTGGGTAAAAGCAAACGAGTTGCCCCCGTTGAAGCAGCTTTCCAGCCAGTGTTCCCACCGGTTCAAGTGCAAGTGCGCACGCCGCTCGAACCCACCGTATTGTCTAGCACAGGTTGGAGCTACTTGATCTATGAACTGCATTTACAGAATTTCACGACTGCGCCAGTGACCATACGCGGAATCGAGATACTTGACGCAGACCAGCCGACGATGCCTCCAGTTGCTGAGCTGATGAATGCACAAGTAAATGCCAGCCTGCGTCAGGTGACAATCGGCGATGACGCGATCAATATCCGGCGCCTCGAAGTCGGTCAAGGCGCGGTTGCTTTCCTGTGTCTAGCCTTTAAAACTGGGGTCGTGGTCCCCGCGAAGCTTAAGCATCGCGTGCTGTTTGAGGCGACAGTCGTGGATGGTCCCGCAATTTCCACGCACACGACTTTGCTGCAACGGCTGGGCCGTCCATTAGTCGGGACGAACTGGACGCCCAACAATAACCCTAGCCTCGACTCGCATCATCGAATGGGCTTGTGGGTGGTCGATGGTGTAGCGAGGATCTCGCGCCGTTACGCCATTGATTGGAAAAAATACGACAGCCGTGGCAAGCAGTACAGCGGTGACGCGCGTGATGTGCGTGCTTACTATGCCTATGGACAAAAGGTTTTATCCGTGGGGAATGGGATTGTAGTCGCGGCTCGCGATGGCTTCCCAGACAATGTTCCCAAGACCGAGGCAGGATTCGAACCAGCTCGGCCGGTCACTATGAAAACCGTCGGCGGTAATCAGGTCATTATTGACTTGGGAAATGGGCAATTCGCTGCGTATTATCATCTCCAACCTGGCAGCATCGGTGTCAGGGTGGGCGATAACGTGCAGCGTGGCCAGTTGTTGGCCCGCATCGGTAACTCAGGCGATGCGCGTTGGCCGCACCTGCACTTCCAAGTAACGGACAGAATAGACGTCATGGCTAGCGAGGGTCTTCCCTACGTCTTTGATAGTTACAGGGTCAAAACCCCCGATCAGGATTGGAAGAGCCGGACAGACGAATATCCGATGGGAGATGTTGTACTCGACTTTGGGCCGGATACCGTAAATAAGTAGGAGAGACATCCCTATGCTTCCCTCTATGAGGCATGACATCTCCGCGTTTAGCGAATATATACGTCCGCCCCACGGCCAACCCTGCCGCTCGGGTGAGCGCAGCAGGTTGCTAGGTTGGAAGATTCATGGGCGGTCATGACGGACCGGAACTGACCCTTAGCGGACTTTGCAAAGCGATCTTGAATAAGGTGGGTGAAATGTGCGATGTCACTTAGAGGCACTTCCCCCGTATTTTTGCAAGTGCAACAAATGGGAATGCAAGAACACCTTGGAAAACAAAGAATCCGATCCTTGGTGGCTGCCTTTTCAGGCCGTCCTTTCGTAGGCAGTCGGGTACTTTTGCCTCGGCAAATGCCGCTTCAAATTTGGCAAATTCGCTTTCAGGGTTGTTTGTGCTCAAAACGTCTGACGGAACTGCCTGCCGATGTTCGGCGATAGCAAGTGCCACCAAGTCCTGCTTTGATCGATCGCTCTTATTGCCCCCTAATAGCACGCCATCCCTATAATGGATTGGCGCGACAGGTAACCCGAACTCATCCTTCAGTTCTCGAGACCGCTGGCCATTGGAATCCAATCTGGTGATACGCCCTGTCGCCTGTCCGGCGACGGTTGGTTCTGCGTGATCAGTAGTACCGGGCGACCAGAGGTCGGCATCCTGTGGGTTAGCAAAAACCAATTCATTCATGCCAATTGCACAGGGCGATGGCATGACGAAGCAGAAAATTGACCAGAGTGCTACGGTGCAACCGTGTCGTTTTCTCATGCTTTTGCTCATCCAAAAAGCATATCTGGAACCCCGGAAAATTTTACGAATGATTGGTCATGGCCGAACCCGGCCGTTTGACTCAGCATAGCGGGTTGCCGAGCTAGAAAATTCACGGGCAGTCACGACAGACCGGACTCGATCCAATCCGGACGTTCAAAGAAGCCGCTGAATGCGTCGCACAGCGCGCGATCCAGCGACAGAAACTTGAGGATGAACATGTTCTGCACACGTAACGGCCACTGGCAAAAGAGCCTTTGACGGTCGCTTCTCGATTTCTATTGCAACCGCCTCCCCCAGGAAAAAGTCGGCGTCGCTGGCAAGTAGTTGAAGCAACGGCAGATCGTCTAAGCCCAGTGAAGGCACAAGGCTGACGACCAGGTCATTACATTCTCGGCGGAGGAGCGCGTGTATGAAATTCGCCATTCCCGTTTGGTCCTTGGCTACAGGGCTCAAGCGCGGATGGAGGTCAGACACAGACAGCCCTTCGGCTTGAGCCTTACCGACGGCATCTAAGAAATCAGCCGCGCTTTCAAAAACCACTCGCGAGTCGCCGTCATGAGAAAGGAAAAAAACGCTTCCAGCCAATGGCGGCGCCGTGATTAACAAATGATGGTTGCTTGTGTTTTCGTCATCCAACACGTAGCCGTGGAGTTCATGCACTGCCGGGTGAGATGCAAAAATTTTGCTCTGCTCTACCACTGTCTTGGCGTCAAGGAGCGAACTGGATGTCCAGTCGGCGCACTTCAACTGATCGAAATACTCTTGTAGCATAAAACCTCTTGTCGATTGCCGAACGTCTGTAATTGGCCGAATCCAGCCGTCCGTTCCAGCATAGCAAGTTGCCAGGTCGAAAATTCAGCGGTAGACGCGACAGGCCGGTACCGACCCTAAGCCGACGTTCCAGGCGTGACCGCCTGCTCCTGGCTATTAGCGCTGGTTAGCTGCCCAGCCATCCCAATATGCTTTACTGGCGGCTGTGAGCTCATCGACGGATATCGGCGCACCTGAGTCGAGATAGATTGACACAGCTCCGTAATCTATAGTGAGCGTGCCCATTACGCAGCTAACGATCACAGACTCTGTTCCTTCTTCGACACCAACGATTTCAGGTTCCAACGCGACTATGGCATCAAAGTCTTCGAGTGGCGTGGAATCGTACTCCTGATACACAAACCGCTTGCAATCGAAAAGGTAAATTTTGAAACCCACACCTTCAGTGGGGAATTGCTGTCGCAGGTATTGAATCGATATTCCAACCGACACCGTTCCGGGGACTGTCCCTGTAACGGTCTCAAGGCCGCCATCGTGCAATAGCCCCCAAAAGGCTGATTTCGTGTTCACATCCATAGAAGGCTCAATTTCGTTATTGGTATGCGACGCTCTAGAGTCCCGACCCTAAGCGGACCTCAGCTTTTCCATACGAGCAGCAGAAAAGTATCCAATCTTTTTTCCCGGAAGTTCCTGGGCGAGACGGTCGCATAACTCTAGCCCGATTTCATCAAGGGCTTGGACCTCTTGTGGATCGTCAAACTGCAGGTAGTGTGCTGTCTCGTAACGGGCTAACCAACCAGTGATCAGCTGCACGACATTTGGCAAAAGTCCTAACTCGGCAAGATCGACATACCCGCCACCTACGGCGTCACGAACACCTGTTCCAGATAACATCCCATCGACAAGTAGGTAGCGCATCTAACTGCCTTCTCAGTTGTTTCGTCCGCTTTTGGCCGAACACGGCCGTTCCGGTCAGATTAGCAGGTTGCCAAGCCGAGAAAGTCACCGACTGTTGAGAGAGGCAGGAACCGACCCAAAGCGGCCATTGCCCAAAAACTGTTACAGGACAGGAGCGCACTTCAGCGAAGCACTGTCCGTGCCTGATAAATGCTTAAAAGCGCTTTGACAGCTAACTGAACGATGAGTGCGGATGCCAACGCAGTTAGAAACGCAACCCCGATAGTCTGTTCTTTCAACAGCATTGAAATAAGCAAGCAAAACGTGGCGAAGGCGAAATAGCCGTAGATCATGCCGCGCAGAAGGGCCACCGCAAATGCTCGGCCCGAATAACGATGCGAAAATCCGACAAGCACCGTGCTCATGATTGGAAACATGGCAAAGAAGCCGCTCATCCGCGCGCCAAGCCGAGGGGCCGAAAACGTGACGAACAGTACGAGTAGTGCGGCGGCGAGCATGCGCCAGGGAAGGTCACTTATGCTCGACTTGGTCGGCGCGATAGGGACTGGCGCCTCTGCAGGAAAGCATAAGGGCGTAATTAGAAGCGATGCGATGACGAGCGCAAAGCTAAGCATGATGTCTATTTTCGTTGATTGCAGGACGGCGAGTGCAACGCCATACGTAAGGAGTGCACACAGCATCGATCCAAAAACATTGAATCGACGCGAGGCCCACACATAGGCTAGCGTAAACACGAGAATAGCGATTACCGCAAGTAGGGTGCCCTGGGCCGCAGTTGCCGCAAAAGGTGAGCCTTGTTCGAGCGCCAGTATTAGCAGAATCGGCCCGGCAACGATCGGGAAGGCGGATAACCATCCCGCCACCGCTGGCCCCCAGCGACGACCGGCAAGCGTTACGCCGAGAATCAGTAAGGGCACGAGCAATAGTTTCAAAAAGAAAATCGAATTAATCATGTATTGTCTGAGTATTTTAAATCCGAAACTGCGAGGGGCCGCTTTTGGCCGGATCCGGTCGGTCGATCCAGCACAGCAGTTTACCCGGTTAAAAATTCGGCGGTGGCCGCGACAGGCCGGTACCGACCCAAAGCGGAACTTGCTGCACGAGGGGCGAAGCTCTTGGTCTAGAATTTATGTCGCCAAGGCAGAAAATTGCAGACTGTCACGAAGGGAAGGAGCCGAACATAATCAGACACTCATCAACGTTTTTTATTCCACATCGATAAAAAAGTGACTGTTGCAAAACCGCAGATTATTCCTATGCCTATGCCTCTTATCCAATAATTGCCAGATATTGGGCCAAAATTATATTCATAAGCAACGGAGAGCACCGCAATGACTAATCCAACAAGCACGCTCTGGGTGATAAATTTCTTGCTTATATTCATGGCGCCTTCTTACTTTGAGTTAATTTAATTTTTCTGTAGATGCTATATGGGCTGATTTAAGCCGCATCTGAACGTTCAGCCAGCATAGCAGCTTGCCAGATTGAAAAAGTCACGGACTGTCACGAAGGACCGCTTTTGGCCGAAAGCGTAAGTTCGCCAGAGCATGTCAGCCCTGGCTTCTTGTATCGAGCTTTATTGTTTTGTGTCCGTCTTTATTGTTCATCCATAGCTGCGTCCGGCTAATATCGCCGCCGTTCAAATTTTCCCGATCTGCCGGTCGATCGCCTTGAGCGCACGCTCGTTACGCTCGCTATAACGGTCGGTCAGATAGTCGCTGCGGCCCCTGGTCAGCAGCGTAAACTTGACCAGCTCCTCCATCACATCGACCACGCGGTCGTAATACGCCGAGGGCCGCATCCGGCCTTCGTCATCGAATTCCTTGTACGCCATCGGTACCGACGACTGGTTCGGAATCGTGATCATGCGCATCCAGCGCCCCAGCAGGCGCAGCGTGTTGACGACGTTGAACGATTGCGACCCGCCGCAGACCTGCATCACGGCCAGCGTCCGGCCCTGGCTCGGGCGCACGGCGCCCTGCTCCAGCGGGATCCAGTCGATCTGGTTCTTCATCACGCCGGTTACCGTGCCATGCCGTTCGGGGCTGCACCAGACCTGGCCTTCCGACCACAGGCACAACGCGCGCAGTTCGACGACTTTCGGGTGCGTCTCCGGCACGCTGCCCACCATCGGCAAGGTCATCGGATCGAAGATTTTCACCTCGGCGCCGAAGTGCTCGAGGATGCGCGCTGCCTCGAAGGTGAGAAAGCGGCTGAACGAGCGTTCGCGCAGGGAACCGTAGAGCAGCAGGATGCGCGGCGGGTGATTCATCTCCCCTACCGGCTCGAGCTTGTCGATGGTCGGCATGTCCAGCAGCTCGGGCCGGATATTCGGCAGGTTCGGGATCGTGTCGTTCATGGCGTGTAGCCTTTCTTAGCTCAGGCGCAGCGCAAGCGCGCACAGGGTGACGAGCAGGATCGGCAGCGTCAGCACGATACCCACCCGGAAGTAATAGCTCCACGAGATCCGGATATCCTTCGCCGCCAGCACATGCAGCCACAGCAGGGTGGCTAGGCTGCCGATCGGCGTGATTTTGGGGCCGAGGTCGGCGCCGATGACGTTCGCGTACACCATGGCCTCGCGCACCACGCCGCTGGTCGTGGTGGCGTCGATGGCCAGGAGGCCCACCAGCACCGACGGCAGATTGTTCATGATCGAGGACAGGATCGCCGTGATGAAGCCGGTGCCAAGCGCAGCGCCCCAGACGCCGTATTGCGCGCACCAGTTCAACAGCTCGGTCAGATAGACCGTCAGCCCGGCATTCCTCAGGCCATACACGACCAGGTACATGCCGAGCGAAAAGATCACGATCTGCCACGGCGCATCGCGCAGCACGGCGCGAGTCGAGATGCGGCTCCCGCGCGCGGCCACGGCCAGCAGGAGTGCTGCGCCGGCCGCCGCCACGGCGCTGATCGGTACGCCCATGTCGTCAAGCCAGAAGAAGCCGACCAGCAGGATCCCCAGCACCCACCAACCGGTGATGAAGGTTGCCCGGTCATGGATAGCGTCGCCTGGATGCTTCAATTGCGCCATGTCGTAGTTCGCCGGAATGTCCTTGCGGAAGAACCAGATGAGTGCGCCAAGCGTTGCCGCCACGGCGACCAGATTGACCGGCACCATCACCGACGCGTAGCGGGAGAAGCTGATGCCGAAATAGTCGGCCGAAACGATGTTGACGAGGTTCGACACGACCAGCGGCAGGCTGGCCGTGTCGGCGATGAAGCCGGCCGCCATGACGAAGGCCAGCGTGGCCTTGGGCGTGAAGCGCAGCGCCAGCAGCATTGCGATCACGATGGGCGTCAGGATCAGCGCTGCACCATCGTTGGCAAACAGAGCCGACACCGCGGCGCCGAGCAGCACGAGCAGAATGAACAGGCGCAGGCCATTGCCCTTGCCCCAGCGCGCAACGTGCAGGGCTGCCCATTCGAAGAAGCCCGCCTTGTCCAGCAGCAGGCTGATGATGATGATGGCGACGAACGCCCCCGTCGCATTCCAGACGATGGCCCACACAACCGGGATGTCGGCAACGTGAATGACACCGGTCAGCAGCGCGACCGCAGCGCCGGCCGTGGCGCTCCAGCCGATGCCCAGCCCTCGGGGCTGCCAGATGACGAGAACGAGTGTTGCAAGAAAAATCAGTGATGCGATCAGCACAAAGGGTCCTAGTGAACAGGTCAATCAAATACAGCGTCGGCAGTGCCGGATGCCGTTCAGGGCAACAGGGTGCCGATGCGGTCGAGCTCGGCCTTGAACCGGTTGCGGTCGGCTTGCAGTTCCTCCAGCGGCAGGGCCAGGAAGGCCTGCGTGCGGGCCAGGATGATGGCATAAGTGCGCTCGAACGCCGCTTCGATTTGTTCGTCGGTACCGACGACGTGGCCTGGATCGTCCAGGCCCCAGTGCGTGCGCAGCACGGGGCCGAGGTAAGCAGGACAGGTCTCGCCAGCCGCGCTGCCGCAGACGGTCACGACGATATCGGGCGTGACCGGCAAATCGTCCCACGACTTGCTGTAGTAGCCCTCGGTCGAGATGCCCTTGCGGTGCAGGAGCGCGACAGCGCGCGGATGCAGCGTGCCCGTCGGCTGGCTGCCAGCGCTGATTGCCTGCCACCCCTCAGGCGCCAGATGGTTGAACGTGCCCTCGCTGAGGACGGAGCGGCAGGAGTTGCCGGTGCAGAGAAAGAGAATGTTCATGGGATGGTTGGTCTGGTTAAAGGTCATGTGGAGCGTCAGTGCGGCTTGCAGGCATCGCCCGTGGCCGCGTCGCACGGAACGCCGCCGCAGCAGTTCTCGGTCAAAAAGCCGACCAGGCCATTCATCGTGTCGATGTTGGCTGAATAGATCACGAAGCGCCCATCCTGCCGGGACGACAGCAAATCTGCGTGCGACAGCTCTTTCAAATGAAACGACAGCGCCGAAGGCTGCACATCGAGGTGCTCGGCAATCCGGCTGGCCGCCAGCCCCGCCGGCCCCACCTGGACCAGCAGCCGGAAAATCGCCAGGCGGCTCCCCTGCGACAAGGCTGACAGGGCGGCAAGTGTGGCTTTGGTATCCATGGGGTTCCCGATTGATGCATTACAAGATGTGAGAATGATAGACGAACGGTACAATAATTCAAAGAATATTGAAGTATTTTGACGGCCTGATGACATGGGGCTGGCCATGTCAGGAAAGGCAGGCTGCAGTAGAATGCGCGCTGACCGCAGCTTCGCAGGCGCGCATTACACTACGCGCCAGGACGTATCGTTTTAAAGGATTTTTCATGAGTGGATATTTGCAGGGTAACGAGATGACGGCCGGCGCAGGTGCACCCACGCCCGCCGCTGTGCCCACGCCCGCGGCCCCCGTACCGGCAACCCCGAAAGCCGTCACCGTGCCATCGCTGCTGGCGATGCGCGCAGCCGGCAACAAGATCGCGATGCTGACCTGCTACGACGCCAGCTTTGCGTCGCTGATGGACCGCTGCGGCGTCGAGATCCTGTTGATCGGCGATTCGCTGGGCATGGTCTGCGCCGGTCACGATTCGACGCTGCCGGTGACGGTGGCCGACATGGTCTATCACACGGCCTCGGTCGCGCGCGGCAACAAGCACGCACTGGTGCTGGCCGACATGCCGTTCGGCGCCTACGGCAACCCGCAGCAAGCCTATGACAGCGCCGTGCAGCTGATGCGCGCCGGCGCGCAGATGATCAAGATCGAAGGCGGCGCCTGGCTGGCCGACACCGTGCGCCTGCTGGTCGAACGGGGCATTCCGGTGTGCGCGCACATCGGCCTCACGCCGCAATTCGTGCACCAGCTGGGTGGTTTCCGGGTGCAGGGCAAGACCGACGCCGGCGCCGACAGCCTCAAGAACGATGCGCTGGCACTGCAGGCGGCCGGCGCGGCGCTGATCCTGATCGAAGCGGTACCCGCAGCGCTGGGCAAGGAAGTCACCGAGCTGCTGTCGGTGCCGACGATCGGCATCGGCGCCGGCCCCGATTGCTCGGGCCAAGTGCTGGTGATGCACGATCTGCTGGGCGTATTCCCGGGCCGCAAGGCGCGCTTCGTGAAGAACTTCATGGATGGCCAGACCAGCATCGATGCCGCTGTCACGAGCTACGTCGCAGCCGTGAAGGATGGCAGCTTCCCGGCTGCCGAACACTGCTTCTGATCGTGATGACGCCCTAGCGCTTGATAATGCGGGCGCTCAGGGCGATCACGAGGCCTGACAACGACAGCGCGCCCAGTGCCACCATGATGCTCGAGTGCATGGCGACCCAGCCCAGCACTGGCGGCGCCAGCAGCAATCCACCGTAGCCGAGCGTGGCCACCGCCGCCACGCCGTTCCCGGCGCTCATGCCGGGGATGCGCGCGGCGGCCCCGAACAGCAGCGGCACCACGTTCGCCGCGCCCAGACCCACCAGCGCAAAACCGACCGCTGACAGCACGAAGTGCGTGCTGGCCACTGCCAGCGCCAGCCCGGCGAACATCGCCAGGCCGCCAATGACCATGATGCGCAGCGCGCCGAAGCGCACGATCAGCCGGTCGCCAGCGAAGCGGCACGCCGCCATCGCGATCGAGAACGCCGAGAAGCCCAGCGCCGCCGATGCCGCCGTGGCGCCGGTGCGTTCTTCCATCAGCAACGCGCTCCAGTCGACCAGCGCGCCTTCGACTGCAAAGCACAGCAGCGCCAGCAGGCCCAGGCTCAGTGCCGCGCCGCGCGGCAGCGAGAAGTGGCTGCCTGCGCCGTGGCTGGCTGCGAAGCCTATCACGCGCGGTGCAGACAGCGCCAGCACGACCGCTGTGACCACGCCGACCATCAGTGCGCCCTGGCCATGGCCCAGACCCTGCCCGACCAGCAACCCGCCGATGCCGGCGCCAAACAGGCCACCGAGGCTGAAGAAGCCGTGGAACGACGACATGGTCGGCAAGCCGCGCGCGCTTTCAACTTCGCTCGCGTTGGCATTCATCGCCACGTCCAGCGCGCCATTGCTGACGCCGAACAGGAACGCGGCGATGAACAGCAGCGGCAGACTCGGCGCGCCCATGATGAGGGGCGTCATCGCCGCAAACGCAAAGCCCGACAGCAGCACCATGCGGCGTGTGCCCCAGCGCCCGGTCAGCCCGCCCATCAGCGGCATCGCCAGCAGCGCACCGGCAGCGACGGTCAGCAGCACCATGCTCAGCATGCCGGTATCGATCCCCATGCGCGCCTGTACGGTCGGCACGTGCGCGGCCCACAGACCGATGCCGGCGCCGTTGAGAAGAAACACGGTGGAGATGGCCCAGCGCGCCGCGTCGATGCTGCGCGGATTGGCGGTAGTGACAGGATTCATGGAGCAACCTTTGTGGTCATGGTGATGTCGAGTGCTGGATGGTGCTGGCGCAGCAGGGCAATGCTGGCGGCAGGTGCGTCGTGCTCCAGCACCAGATGGTCGATCTCTACCGACGCGCCGAACAGGAACGGCGCGCTGTCGTCGAAGCGTTCGTTGAGCGCCGCGACCGCGTGGCGCGTGCTGGCGGCGAACATCGCGCGTTTGAGCACCGCTTCCTCGGGATCGGAGGCGCTCACGCCACGTGCCGGATCGAGGCCGCAGACGCCGACGAGCGCCAGATCGAGCCGCAGACGCGCCACCTCGGCCAGCGTGGCTGCGCCGACCGTCGCGCCGAGCGCAGGATGGTAAGTACCGCCCAGGAGCACGATGCGGGTACGCTGGAACGCGCCCAGTGCCAGCGCGATCTGCGGGCTGTTGGTGACGATCGTCGCGGCGCAGCCGTCGTCGAGCAGGCGCGCCAGCGCCAGGTGCGTCGAGCCGGCGTCGATCAGGACCGTGTCGTCCGGGCGGATGCAGGCGCGCAGGCCATGCGCCAGTGCGGTCTTGCGCGGCAGGTCGGTGGTCGCACGCTCGCTGAAGCTGGGCTCCGGCTGGCGCCGGATCGCGCCCCCATGCACGCGGCGCAGCAGGCCGGCCGCATCGAGTTCACGCAGATCGCGCCGGATCGTGTCTTCCGAGGTCGCCAGGCGGGTGGCCAGTTCTGCCGCCAGTACCCTGCCCTCGCGTTCGACGGCATCGACGATGGCATCACGCCGTTCTTCGGCAAGTTGCATGAAATTCTCCAGTAATTTGATACGTCACTGTACACAAACATGCAAGTTCACGCAATAACATGCATAAACAAGCAAAAAATGGATAGAGTGTTTTGGAGATACAAGACGGACGATCTGCGCAATACCCTGCAACATGATGAAGCGTGCCATGGCAGCCTGCGTCGGTGACCTGATGCACATCCACAAGGCAACCCGGCGTCAGGCGCTGGCAGGCAGCGCCGCCAACCGCGAGGCATCCAGACTGCTGCGCGAGATGGCAATTTAGGCCGCCGGCCAGGTTTCGGATTTATAATCGCGGAATTTTCCGCTCATAAATTTCCTGGCCTCGGAGCACCTACTGCATGAACCTCACTTTGATCACCTTTGTCGTGCTGTATTTGCTCGGCACGCTGGCTCTCGGCATGTGGGCGGGCACGCGGATCAAGAACACCAGCGACTTTGCCGTCGCCGGACGCAGCCTGCCGCTGATCATGGTGATCACCACCACGTTTGCGACCTGGTTCGGCGCCGAGACGGTGATGGGCATCCCGGCCAAGTTCGTGCAGGGTGGCCTGAACGCCGTGATCGAAGATCCGTTCGGTGCCGGCATGTGCCTGGTGCTGGTGGGCCTGTTCTTCGCCACCAAACTGTATAAACTCAACCTGCTCACGATCGGCGACTACTACCGCCAGCGCTACGGCAAGGGCATCGAGATCTTCTGCTCGGTCGCGATCATCATGAGTTATCTCGGCTGGGTCGCGGCGCAGATCACGGCGCTGGGCCTCGTGTTTTCGGTCCTGACGGCAGGCGCGATGTCGCCGGCGGCCGGCATGATCGTCGGCACGCTGACGGTGCTGATCTATGTGGTGGTGGGCGGCTTCCTGGCGGTGGCGATCACGGATTTCATCCAGATGATCGTGCTGGTCGTGGGCATGAGCGTGATCGCCTGGTTCGCGGCGGACCTGGCCGGCGGCGCCGGCAACGTGATGGCAATGGCGCAGAACGCCGACCTGTGGCGCGTGTGGCCCGAGCCGAGCTTTACCGACATCATGTTCTTCATCGCTGCGGCCGTGACGATGATGTTCGGATCGATTCCGCAGCAGGACGTGTTCCAGCGTGTGATGTCGGCCAAGGACGCCCCGACCGCGCGCACCGGCGCCGTGATCGGCGGCGTGAGCTACATCCTGTTTGCGTTTGTCCCGATGTTCATCGTGGCCGCCGCCGTGGTGGTGATGGGCAGCCAGGCGCTCGAGATCGCGCAGAACGACTACCAGCGCCTGCTGCCGACGTTCGTGATGACCAAGATGCCGCTCGTGATGCAGATCCTGTTCTTCGGCGCCCTGCTCTCGGCGATCAAGAGCACGTCGTCGGCCACGCTGCTGGCGCCGTCGACGAGTTTTGTCGAGAACATCCTCAAGAATATCCGGCCTGGCATGACCGACCGCCAGCAGCTGCTGGCGATGCGCGTCACGATCGTGATCTTTGCCACGCTGGTGCTGCTGTATGCGATCGCGATGGAAGGCACGTCGATTTACGAGCTGGTGTCGAGCGCGTATCAGGTGCCGCTGGTGGGGGCGTTTGTGCCGCTGGTGATGGGGCTGTACTGGAAGCGCGCGACGACCCAGGGTGCGATCCTGTCGATCGCGGGCGGCTTGCTGACGTGGGTGCTGTTCTTCGAGCAGGTCACCGGGTGGGGCGTGCATTTCCCGGGGCAGCTGGCCGGGTTGATCATGGCGTTTGTCGGCATGGTCGTCGGGTCGCTGGCGCCGCAGGTGCTGGTCAATCGCCGCGAAGTGGCGGCGTAAGCTTTCGCTTGACGCGTGGACGGCGGCGCCGTCCACGCGTCAAGCGATCGTCCGATCAAACGTGCAGCAGCAAATGCTCGCGTTCCCACGGACTGATCACCCGCATGAACTCCTGATGCTCCAGGTCCTTGACCGCCGTGTAGACGTCGATGAAGCGCTCGCCCAGCACATCGCGCAGGCGGTCTTCACGGCGCAGCACCGTGATCGCTTCGGACAGCCCTTGCGGCAGATCCACCGGCATGTCGTAGGCACTGCCTTCGACCATCGCTGACGGCTCGATCGCTTCGACCATCCCCAGATAACCGCAGGCCAGCGTGATCGCCAGCGCCAGGTACGGGTTGGCATCGGCACCGATCACGCGGTTTTCCACGCGCCGGTCTTGCGAACCCGACACCGGCACCCGGATGCCCACGGTGCGGTTATCGATCCCCCACTGCAGATTGATCGGCGCGGCCGTATGGCGCACGATGCGGCGGTACGAGTTCACGTACGGCGCGACGATCGCCATCGCCGATGGCATGTAGCGCTGCAGGCCGCCGATATAGTGGTGGAACAGCTCGGACGGCGCGCCATCTTCGGTGCTGAAGATGTTCTTGCCTGTCTCGCCATCGATCACGCTCTGGTGCACGTGCATCGCCGAACCCGGCTCATTCGCCATCGGCTTGGCCATGAAGGTCGCGTACATGTCGTGCTTGAGCGCTGCTTCACGCAGCGTGCGCTTGAAGTAGAACACCTTGTCGGCCAGGCCCAGCGGCTCGCCATGCTGGAAGTTGATTTCCATCTGGCCGGCACCGATCTCGTGGATCAGCGTGTCGACGTCCAGGTTCATCAGCTCGCAGTAATCGTAGATGTCTTCGAACAGCGGATCGAACTCGTTGACCGCATCGATGCTGTAGACCTGGCGGCTGGTTTCGGCGCGGCCGCTGCGGCCGATCGGCGGCACCAGCGGCAGGTCGGGATCGATGTTCTTGGCCGTGAGGTAAAACTCGAGTTCCGGCGCCACCAGTGGCTTCCAGCCGCGCTGCTCATACAGCTTGAGCACGCGGCGCAGCACGCTGCGCGGTGCGAAGTCGACCAGGCGGCCGTCGGCGTAATAGCAGTCGTGGATCACCTGTGCGGTCGGGTCGACGGCCCACGGCACCATCGTGATGGTGGTGGGGTCGGCCTTGAGGATCATGTCGCGGTCGATGCTCGAAATGGCGCGCTCGTAGGCGTCGTCGCGTTCCGGCGTGTTGCCGGTCACGGTCATGCCCAGCACGACTTCAGGCAGGCGCATGCCGCGGTCGTCCGTGAACTTCACGCGCGGCAGGATCTTGCCACGCGCAACGCCGGTCAGATCAGGCACCAGGCATTCGATTTCGGTGACCCGCTTTGCATCGAGCCACTCGTCCATATCGGTATAACTGAAATTTTCGCGTATTGCCATTATTGCCTCATGTCGGTAATCGATTGCGCGCCCGCTTCATGCCGGGCGCGCCGGGTCATTTCAACAGCGAGCCGCCACCCAGACGCTGCTCGCGGTAAGCGCGGCAGGCGTCGCCAAAGGCGCGGAACATCTTCATCGAGTACGGGTTATGCTGGATGCGCCATTCGGGATGCCATTGCACGGCCAGCGTAAAGCCGGGCGAGGTCGACACGGTGAACGCTTCCACCAGGCCGTCTTCGGCCACCGCTTCGACCGACAGGCCCGGCGCCAGTTCATTGACGCCCTGCCCGTGCAGCGAGTTCACGGGGATCTCGTTCGCGCCAAGAATGCCTTCGAGCACGCCGCCCGGGGTGACCGTGACGTTGTGGGCGTCGCCATATTGCTCATCCATGCCGAGCTCGGCTTTTTCGCGGTGATCGAACTTGCCGACGACCGTCTGCACCGCCTGGTGCAGGCTGCCGCCGAGGGCCACGTTCATTTCCTGGAAGCCGCGGCAGATGGCGATGATCGGCACGCCGCGGCGCACCGCTTCGCGGATCAGCGGCAAGGTGGTCTGGTCGCGCGCCGGGTCTTGCGGCAGCGTTGGATCCAGCACTTCTTCCGAGTAGTAGCTGGGATGCACATTGGATGCCGAGCCGGTCAGCATGATGCCGTCGATGGTGCCGAAGATGGTGTCCAGGTCCAGCGATTCGCCGGACGATGGCAGAATCAGCGAGGCGCAATCGGCGCCCAGGGTGACGGCGTCGACATACTTGTGCTGGGCGGCGTGATACGGGTGTTCGCCAAAATCACGCGTGCATGCGGGGACGATTACGATAGGGCGCATGGTGTTGTCCTTCTCTTTGAGGCGCGCGACCACAAGGCAATCAACGGGTCGGGCGCGGGGGAAATTTCATGTCAAAAGCTTAACTTCATTCGGCTGAGGCAGCCCACACGTTTCCAAAAGTCATCACAATTTCGAGAATCTCAGTATGCAGGAATCGGGCACGGCGGCACGTTCGTTTGCAAATGGGTCTACCATGACGGCTTGCATCCGCGCCCTGCAGCCGATGCTCGACATGAATTGACGAGGACACTATGCCGAATTTGAAAGACCCTTCCCTGCTGCGCCAGCAAGCCTTTGTAGGCGGCGCCTGGTGCGACGCCGACGACGGCCAGACCATTGCCGTGACCAATCCTGCCAACGGCGAGACCGTGGCCAGCGTGCCGCATATGGGCGCTGCCGAAACCAAGCGTGCCATCGACGCGGCCAACGCCGCCTGGCCGGCGTGGCGCAAACTGCCCGCGAAAGAACGCGCCGCGATCCTGCGCAAGTGGAACGATCTGATGCTGGAAAACGCCGACGACCTGGCGCTGTTGATGACGCTGGAACAAGGCAAGCCGCTGGCTGAGGCCAAGGGCGAAGTGGCCTACGCCGCGTCGTACTTCGAGTGGTTTGGCGAAGAAGCCAAGCGCGTGGCCGGCGAGACGCTCGCTTCGCCATGGGCCGATAAACGCATCGTCGTGACCAAGGAGCCGATCGGCGTGTGCGCCGCTATCACGCCGTGGAACTTCCCGGCCGCGATGATCACCCGCAAGGTCGCGCCGGCGCTGGCCGCCGGTTGTCCGATCGTCTTGAAGCCGGCCGAACTCACGCCGCTGTCGGCGCTGGCGCTGGCCGTACTGGCCGAGCGCGCCGGTGTACCGAAAGGCGTGTTCAGCGTCGTGATTGGCGACTCGAAAGCCATCGGTGGCGAGATGACGGGCAATCCGCTCGTGCGCAAACTGAGCTTCACCGGCTCGACCGCCGTGGGGCGCCTGCTGATGGAGCAATGCGCGCCGACGGTCAAGAAGATTTCCCTCGAACTGGGCGGCAATGCACCGTTCATCGTGTTCGACGATGCCGATCTGGACGCTGCGGTCGAGGGCGCGATCGCGTCGAAATTCCGCAATGCCGGGCAGACCTGCGTGTGCGCCAACCGCCTGTACGTGCAGGACGGCGTGTACGACGAATTCGCGCGCAAGCTCGCCGTGGCGGTGGGCAAACTGAAGGTGGGTGACGGCCGCGAAGAAGGCGTCACGCAAGGCCCGCTGATCGAAGAGAAAGCCGTGCGCAAGATCGAGCAGCATATCGAGGATGCGCAGGCCAAGGGCGCCAAGCTGCTCCTGGGCGGCAAACGCCACGCGCTGGGGCACAGCTTCTTCGAGCCGACGGTGCTGACTGACGTGACATCAAGCATGCTGGTGGCGCACGAAGAAACCTTCGGCCCGCTGGCGCCACTGTTCCGCTTCAAGACGGAAGACGAAGTGATTGCCATGGCCAACGACACCGAGTTCGGGCTGGCATCGTACTTCTATGCGCGCGACATCGGCCGCGTCTGGCGTGTGGCCGAGGCGATCGAAAGCGGAATGGTGGGGGTCAATACCGGCATCATCTCGACCGAGGTCGCGCCGTTCGGCGGGGTCAAGCAATCAGGCCTGGGGCGTGAAGGCTCGACCTACGGGATGGACGATTACCTGGTCGTGAAATACATCTGCATGGGCGGCATGTAAGCGGCGCCGGCGATCACGGTTTTTTGTACTCTTTGTACTCGTAGTACTTGCGTGCATCGCCTCGCACCAGCTCGGCCGGGTACTTCGCCCGGTTGAGCACCATCTTTTCTTCGACCGCCGCGACCAGGTCGACGTCGAGCTTGTCGGCCAGCCGCACGAGATAGACCAGCACATCGGCCATCTCGTGCCGCACGTCGACCAGCTTATCGGCACCGAGTTCTTCGGCGCGGCCCGACTGCAGCCACTGGAAATGCTCCAGCAGCTCGGCCGCCTCGACCGTCAAGGCCGCCGCGAGGTTCTTCGGCGTGTGGAACTGATCCCAGTCCCGCTCGTCGACGAACGCGCGCACCAGCGCGCGCAGTCGCATCAAATCACTGTCCACGCCGCTCTTCACGCACGACGCCGCCATCGACGTAGCCATCGAGCACCCGGCGCAGCTTCGGCTCGATCTCTTCGAAGCTGCTCACGGTGATGCCCAGGTCGCGCAGCAGGCCGTCGTGCACGCCGTACACCCAGCTGTGGATGGTCAATGGCTGGCCGCGTTCCCACGCATCGCGCACGATGGTGGTGTGGGCTGTGTTCATGACCTGCTCGGCCACGTTCAGTTCGACCAGGCGGTTGGTGGCGGCGCGGCCGCTCACGTGGCCCAGGTACTTGCCGTGCTTGTCGCGTACGTCGCGCACGTGCCCGAGCCAGTTGTCGGCCAGGCCCACGCGCGCATCGGTCAGCGCCGCGTGCACGCCCGAGCAGCCGTAGTGGCCGCAGATGATGATGTGCTTGACCTTCAGCACGTCAATGGCGAACTGCAGCACACTCAGACAATTCAGATCCGAATGCACGACGACGTTGGCGATATTGCGGTGAACAAACAGTTCGCCCGGCGCCATGCCCAGCAATTCGTTGGCGGGAACGCGGCTGTCCGAGCAGCCGATCCACAGGTATTCCGGCGCCTGCTGTTCCGACAGCGCCTTGAAGAAGTTCGGGTCCTCGGCCACCATCGTGGCGGCCCACGTGCGGTTGCGTTCGAACAGCTCTGCCGCGGTCAATCCCTTGGTCTTGTATTTGTCCATATTGGTTCCTTGTGCTTGTTGCCGTCCCAAAAGGGGCGTTGCCAGGCCTGTTCTGGAGCAGGCTTGCATGGCGGGTAGGTCTCGAAACAGGGGGAGTATAACCGTGTTGGCGGACACCGTCGTCAATACGGCAGCGACCAGCCTGACACGCCAGGCGTTGGCAAGATACCAACCGCGTGGACAAAAAAAACCGCTGAAGGCTTGGCGCCGTTCAGCGGTAATTGGAACTTACTCGAAGAAGTCCTTGACCTTGTCCATCCAGCCCTTGCTCTGCGGGCTGTGCTTGGCGCCACCTTCGATCGTCAGGCGTTCGAACTCGCGCAGCATGTCCTTCTGCTTGTCGGTCAGCTTGACCGGCGTCTCGACGATCACGTGGCAGAACAGGTCGCCCGTGTAACCCGAACGCACGTTCTTGATGCCCTTGCCCTTGAGGCGGAAGGTCTTGCCGGTCTGGGTGCCTTCAGGCACCGTGAACGACACCTTGCCGGTCAGGGTCGGCACTTCGATTTCGCCGCCCAGGGCCGCTTTCGAGAACGAGATCGGCATTTCGCAGTGCAGGTCGTCGCCTTCGCGCTGGAACACGGTGTGCGGCTTGATGTGGATCTCCACATACAGGTCGCCCGCCGGCCCGCCATTCGTACCCGGTTCGCCATTGCCCGACGAGCGGATGCGCATGCCGTTGTCGATACCGGCCGGGATCTTCACTTCCAGCGTCTTGTTGCGCTTGATGCGTCCGGCGCCACCGCAGGCCGCGCACGGCTCAGGGATGATCTTGCCGCTGCCATGGCATTTCGGGCAGGTCTGCTGGACGCTGAAGAAGCCCTGCTGCATGCGCACCTGGCCGTGACCGGCGCAGGTTGTGCAAGTCACAGGCTGGGTGCCCGGCTTGGCGCCGCTGCCGTGGCAAGTGTCGCACTTGTCCCAGCTCGGCACACGGATCGTCGTGTCGAAGCCGTGAGCGGCCTGTTCCAGCGTGATCTCGAGGTTGTAGCGCAGGTCGGCGCCGCGGTACACCTGCGGGCCGGCACTGCGCCCGCCACGGCCACCACCAAAGATGTCGCCGAAGATGTCGCCGAACGCATCGCCGAAACCACCGGCGCCGCCGCCCATGCCGCCCATGCCGCTGTTCGGATCGACGCCAGCGTGACCGTAACGGTCATACGCTTCGCGCTTCTCCGGGTTGGTCAGCATCTCGTAGGCCTCTTTGACCTCCTTGAACTTCTCTTCCGCTTCCTTGTTATCCGGATTGCGGTCAGGGTGGAACTTCATCGCAAGCTTGCGATAAGACTTCTTGATCTCGTCTTCCGACGCACCCTTCGCGACCCCAAGGATCTCGTAAAAATCACGCTTCGCCATGGTCGGCACCTAAAGTTATCTGAAAACTGAATTCTTTAAACCAAAAAAACCGAGCCGAGTACCTGGAAGGTGTCGGCTCGGCCTGTACGCGAAGGCATCAAGCCTTCGCGCCGGAGACGCTTACTTCGCGTCTTTGACTTCCTTGAAGTCGGCGTCGACAACGTCGTCATCCTGCTTGCCCGACTGCTCGCCACCGGCTGCGCCGGCGCCAGGGCCACCGGCCGCGCCAGCACCACCAGCCTGCTGCGCCTGCATGTCGGCGTACATCTTCTCGCCCAGCTTCTGCGACGCGCTCGACAGTGCTGCAGTCTTGGCATCGATGTCCGCCTTGTCGCCGCTCTTGATCGCGCCTTCGAGGTCGGTGATTGCCGCTTCGATCTGCTCTTTCTCACCGGCTTCCAGCTTGTCGCCGTATTCGGTCAGCGATTTGCGGGTCGAGTGCACCAGCGCGTCGCCCTGGTTGCGCGCTTCCGCCATTTCCTTGACCTTCTTGTCTTCTTCGGCGTTCAGCTCGGCGTCCTTGACCATCTTCTGAATCTCTTCTTCCGTCAGACCCGAGTTCGCCTTGACGGTGATCTTGTTCTCTTTGCCGGTGGCCTTGTCTTTCGCGCCGACGTGCAGAATGCCGTTGGCGTCGATGTCGAAGGTCACTTCGATCTGTGGCGTGCCACGCGATGCTGGCGGGATGCCTTCCAGGTTGAACTCGCCCAGGCCCTTGTTACCGGCCGCGATTTCACGCTCGCCCTGGAACACCTTGATGGTCACGGCCGGCTGGTTGTCGTCGGCGGTCGAGAACACCTGCGAGAACTTGGTCGGGATCGTGGTGTTCTTGTGGATCATCTTGGTCATCACGCCGCCCAGGGTTTCGATACCCAGCGACAGTGGCGTCACGTCCAGCAGCAGCAGATCCTTGCGCTCGCCCGACAGGACCGAACCCTGGATCGCAGCGCCGACAGCGACGGCTTCATCCGGGTTGACGTCCTTGCGTGCTTCCTTGCCGAAGAATTCTTTCACCTTCTCCTGCACCTTCGGCATACGGGTCATACCACCGACCAGGATGATGTCGTCGATGTCCGAAACCTTGACGCCGGCATCCTTGATGGCCATGCGGCATGGCTCGATCGTCTTGATGATCAGCTCTTCCACCAGCGACTCGAGCTTGGCACGGGTCATCTTCAGGTTCAGGTGGACCGGCGCGCCGTTCGCCATGGCGATGTACGGCTCGTTGATTTCGGTCTGCTGCGACGACGACAGTTCGATCTTTGCGCGCTCGGCCGAGGCCTTGATGCGCTGCAGGGCGATCGCGTCTTTCGACAGGTCCAGGCCGTTGATCTTCTTGAACTCGTCGATGATGTAATCGATGATGCGCTGGTCGAAGTCTTCGCCGCCCAGGAACGTGTCGCCGTTGGTCGACAGCACTTCGAACTGCTTTTCGCCATCGACGTCAGCGATTTCGATGATCGAGACGTCGAACGTGCCGCCGCCCAGGTCATACACGGCGATCTTGCGGTCGCCCTTGTCGGTCTTGTCCAGGCCAAATGCCAGTGCAGCAGCGGTCGGCTCGTTGATGATGCGCTTGACGTCCAGGCCAGCGATACGGCCGGCATCCTTGGTTGCCTGGCGCTGCGAGTCGTTGAAGTACGCCGGCACGGTGATGACCGCTTCGGTGACTTCTTCGCCCAGGTAGTCCTCGGCGGTCTTCTTCATCTTGCGCAGCACTTCAGCAGAGATCTGCTGGGCAGCCAGTTTCTTGTCGCGCACGCCAACCCATGCGTCGCCGTTGTCGGCCTTGACGATGGCATATGGCATCAGCGAGATGTCTTTTTGTACTTCTTTTTCATCGAACTTGCGGCCGATGAGGCGCTTGACGGCGAACAGCGTGTTCTTCGGGTTGGTCACGGCCTGGCGCTTGGCCGGCGCGCCGACCAGGATCTCGCCGTCTTCCTGGTAAGCGATGATCGATGGCGTGGTACGCGCGCCTTCGGCGTTCTCGATCACTTTTGGCTGACCGTTTTCCATGATGGCCACGCACGAGTTCGTGGTGCCAAGGTCGATACCGATAATTCTGCCCATGATGTATTCCTTTTTATATGCTGAGTTTCTGATGGATTCAATATTGGGAAAAACGGCGTGCTTTCAAGAGCATTACGCGGCACGCGGCCATTCTTATTTTGGTGCTGCTGCCGTCACGATGGCTGGCCGCAGCAGGCGGTCGGCGATCATGTAACCCTTTTGCAGCACGGTGACCACGGTATTGGCTTCCTGCTCCGCCGGCACCACGGCAACGGCCTGATGCTTGTTCGGATCCAGCTTGTCGCCCACTTGCGGCAGCACCTCTACCAGGCGGTTCTTTTCGAACGCGCTGGTGAGCTGCTTGAGCGTCATTTCGACGCCTTCCTTGATCGACTCGACCGTCGGCGCTTCGACCTTCAGTGCCATCTCCAGGCTGTCGCGCACCGGCACCATGGCCTCGGCGAAGCTTTCGATGGCAAATTTGTGGGCCTTGCTGACGTCTTCCTGGGCGCGGCGGCGGATGTTCTCCGCGTCGGCCTTGGCGCGCATGAAGGCGTCGTGCATCTCGGCCAGCTTGGCTTCGGTGGCGCTCAGTTGTTCTTCGAGGCCCGGCGTGCCCGCCTGCGCGGCGCCAGCGGTAGCACCATCGTTGATGTCAGCGCCAGGCGCCTGTACATCCTGCTCGTTGCTCATCTCTTTGTTGTCTTGGTCTTGCATCGGAATAAACTCCTGGAATCAAGGACTTGGCTGATTTAAAAACGTATCCTGATTGATACACAGCGCACCAGATGGGGCGATCTCCTACAATTACAAGGGGAATTGCAGGAAAGCCATCTGAAATTCAGGCAAATGCGGCCCTGCAGCGCCAACAACCCGCTATTTTAGCAGGTTGTCAACAGGCAAGTTGGTATGGACTAGTTGGGGGCGCCGAGACTCTTGGCGCGCGCGGCGCCACGTTCGGCATCGATGCGGCGTGCTTCGCGCTGGGCCGGCGTGAGGATGGTCGGCCAGCCGATCAGGTGCTGCTCGGCGATTTCGGCCAAGCCTTGAATCCAGGCCGGCGACGCGTTCAGGCACGGGATGTAATGGAACTCCTTGCCGCCGGCCGCTTCGAAATCGTGGCGCACTTCCATCGAGATTTCTTCCAGCGTTTCGAGACAGTCGCTGGTAAAGCCCGGGCAGATCATGTCGATGCGCTCGAGGCCATCGCGCGCCAGTTGCGCAACAGTCGGCGCGGTGTACGGCTGCAGCCACTCGGCCTTGCCGAAGCGCGACTGGAACGTGACCATGTACTCATCCTGCGACAGGTCGAGCGCGGTAGCCAAGAGGCGCGCCGTTTTATAGCACTCGCAGTGATACTGGTCGCCCAGCAGCAGGGTGCGCTTGGGCACGCCGTGGAAACTCATCACCAGCTTCTGGCCGCGGCCATGGTTGTCCCAGTGCGCCAGCACGTTGTCGCGCAGCGCGTGGATATAGCCTTCGTGGTCGTGGTAGTGCTTCACCAGGCGCAGCTCGGGAATGTTGCGCACCTTGGCATAGTGCTGGAACACGGCATCCCAGATCGAGGCGGTGGTGGTGCCGGAATATTGCGGGTAGGCGGGCAGCACGACGATGCGGTCGACGCCCTCCTCTTTCAGGCGATCGAGCACCTCGGGCATCGATGGCGAGCCGTAGCGCATCGCCATCGCCACGCTGACGTCTTCGTGGCCGCGCTCGGTCAGCATCGCTTGCAGGCGCGTGGCTTGCAGGGCCGTGTTCAAGCGCAGGGGCGAACCGTCGCGGGTCCAGATCGTGCGGTATTTCGCGGCCGACTGGCCAGAGCGGAACGGCAGGATGATCAGGTGCAGGATGCACCACCAGACCAGGCGCGGCACCTCGACCACGCGCGGATCGGACAGGAATTGCTTCAGGTAGCTGCGCACCTTGCCGCGCGTGGGCTCGTCCGGCGTGCCGAGGTTGACCAGCAGGACCGCGCTGCGCGGGATGGTACCGTGGGTGTAAGGCGGTTCGGGGCGAAATGACATGAGGGTGCTTTGAAGACAGGATCTGGCCATTATAAGTCTGGCATGTCCTGCCCGCAGGACCCAACAGCGGGTCAGTGCGCTTTGGGTTGCCGGTCCGTGGTGTTCGAGCCACGGACCGGCAAGGCTAACCGAGGATCAGGTGCTCACGTGCAGGCGCACGTCGATGTTGTTGCGGGTGGCGTTCGAGTACGGGCACACGATGTGGGCCTTGTCGACCAGCTCCTGCAACTGCGTCTGGTCCATGCCCGGGCCCTTGATGCTCAGGTCCACTTCGATGCCGAAGCCCGTCGGGATCTGGCCGATGCCGACGTCGCCCGTGATGGTCAGGTCGGCCGGCAGCGTGACCTTGGCCTGGCCCGCGACAAATTTCAGCGCGCCCAGGAAGCAAGCCGAATAGCCGGCTGCAAACAGCTGCTCGGGATTGGTGCCCGCGCCGCCACCGCCGCCCAGTTCCTTCGGCGTGGACAGCGTCACGTCCAGTGCGCCATCCGAACTTTTCGACGTGCCCTCACGGCCGCCTTGCGACGTGGCTTGTGCGCGATACAGGACTTTTTCGATGCTCATGCGAGTTCCTTCCGGAGTGGTTGATGGGGATGTTTACTGTGCCACAAAAACACCCGAACCCCGCGCCATGCAAACGATCACGACGCCAGCAACTCCCTTGCAT
Organism: Oxalobacteraceae sp. CFBP 13730; assembly: GCA_014841835.1. Taxonomy (GTDB): domain Bacteria; phylum Pseudomonadota; class Gammaproteobacteria; order Burkholderiales; family Burkholderiaceae_D; genus Telluria. Next base: position 181,399 of record JACYUQ010000005.1, read on the forward strand.
GCTTGCGCGTGGTCTCGGTAATTTCGATGCCGCCCAGCATGCGCGCCACTTCCTCCACCCGCGCGCGCTTGTCGAGCACGTCGATACGCGAGACCGTGCGGCCGGCGTCGGTCGTGCCCTTGGCCACCTGGAAGTGCTGGTTTGCCTGGCTGGCCACCTGCGGCAAGTGCGTCACGCACAGCACCTGGCGTTGCTGCCCCAGGCGCTTGAGCAGGCGCCCCACCACCTCGGCCACGCCGCCGCCGATGCCGGTGTCGACTTCGTCAAAAATCAGGGTCGGCACCGTCGTCGCATTCGACGTGATGACGGAGATCGCCAGCGAGATGCGCGCCAGCTCGCCACCCGAGGCCACCTTGGCCAGCGCGCGCGGTACGACGCCCGCGTGACCGGCCACCAGAAATTCGATGTGCTCCAGACCATGCGCGCCCGGCTCGCCGCGGTTCAGGCCGATGGCAAAACTGCCGCCGCTCATGCTCAGTTCCTGCATCGCCGCCGTGACCTGCGTGCCCAGCTCGTGCGCCGCTGCCGCGCGCCGCACCGACAGGCGCCCGGCCACGTCCATGTACGCCGCTTCGGCTTTTTCTTCCTGCTTGCGCAGGCCGTCGATGTCGGTGGCGTCGGCCAGCTGGCGCAGCTTGGTGGCCAGCAGCGCGTGTTCGTCCGGCAGTTCTTCGGGCGTGACGCGGTACTTGCGCGCCGCCGTGTGCAGCGCTTCCATGCGCGCATCGACTTCGCGCAGGCGCGCCGGATCGAGCTCGACCTTGTCGATATACGTGTTGAGTTCGGACACTGCCTCTTGCAGCTGGATGCGCGCCGGCTCCATGCAGTCGAGCACCGATTGCAACTGCGTATCGACGTCGACCAGCTTGCCCAGCTTGGCGTTGAGGGTCGACAGTTGCGACAGGATCGGATGGTCGGATTCGGAGATCGCCGCCAGCGCTTCCTGCGCGCCTTCGAGCAGCGTCGCGGCGTGCGACAGGCGGCTGTGCTCGTTGCCGATCTCGAGCCACTCGCCGGTTTTCGGGGCCAGCTTGTCGAGTTCGGCCACTTGCCACTCGAGGCGCTCGCGCTCGATCAGCACGTTCTTGGCATCGGCTTCGTATTCTTCGCGCTGGCGCACCAGCGCGCGCCAGGTGCGCCAGGCTTGCGACACTTCCTGCGCCTCGATGCGCGCGGCCGGATCGCGCACGCCGATCTGGTTATCGAGCAGCGCGCGCTGGGCATCGGGCTTGAGCAGGCTCTGGTGCGCGTGCTGGCCGTGGATGTCGACCAGCAGATCGCCCAGCTCGCGCAGTTGCGCCGCCGTGGCCGCAACGCCGTTGATATAGCCCTTGGAGCGACCGGCGTTGTCGATCACGCGGCGCAGCAGCGCCCCGCCCTCGTCGGCGCTGAATTCATGTTCGGCCAGCCAGACACGCGCCACTTCGGTCGGTGCGAAATCAGCGGTGATGTCGGCTTTGGCGGCGCCTTCGCGCACCATGCTGGCGTCGCCGCGGCCGCCCAGCGCCAGCTGCAGCGCATCGATCAGGATCGACTTGCCGGCGCCGGTTTCGCCGGTGAACACCGAGAAGCCGTTCGAGAATTCCAGTTCGATGGCGTCGACGATGACGAAGTCGCGGATGGTAAGTGTGCGCAGCATGAAAAATCGGGTCTCCGGCGGTTAGGGCGATTCTTTGACGACTCTGTAGCAAATGCGGGCGGCTGCGATGGATAGCTTACTTGAGCCTGCCGTCGTTGGTGGGGTACTCGTTCCAGTGCAGTTTCTGGCGCAGCGTGTGGTAATAGCTCCAGTCCAGTGGATGCAGGAACGTGATCGTGTGCGGCGAGCGCGAGATCACGATCTGGTCGCCCAGTTGCAGGCTCGTGAAGGTCTGCATGTCGAAATTCACGCTGATGTCGCGCCCGCTGACCAGCTCGACGACGATCTCGCTGGTATCGGGCACGACGATCGGCCGGTTCGACAGCGCATGCGGCGCGATCGGCACCAGCACCGTGCCGCCCAGGCTCGGATGCAGCAATGGCCCGCCGGCCGACAGCGCATACGCCGTCGAGCCGGTGGGCGTGGAAACGATCAGGCCGTCCGAGCGCTGGTTGTACATGAATTGACCGTCGACGCTCAGTTTGAGTTCGACCATGCCGGCGCCGGTGCCGCGCGCCACGACCACGTCGTTGACGGCCACGCTGGAAAAGATCAGCACGCCGTCGCGCATAACGCGCGCCTCGAGCAGCGTGCGCTCTTCGCGCCGTGCGCGGCCCTGCAGGATGTTGCTCAGTTGCGGCAGCATGTCGTCCAGCGCGATATCGGTGATGAAGCCCAGCCGCCCCAGGTTGATGCCGATGAGGGCGATATCGTATTCGGCCAGCTGGCGCGCGATGCCGAGCATGGTGCCGTCGCCGCCGACGACGATGCCGATCTGCGCCTGGACGCCGATCTCGGCCACGGTCATCGATTCGAGGTTGTCGAGCGCAAGATTGGCGGCGGTATCGGCCTCGAACACGACGCGGTAGCCGGCCCCGGCCAGAAAATCGCGGATGCGGCCGACCGGCTCTTCGACGCCTGGCGTGTTATGCCGCACCACGAGCGCGATGATCTGTTGCGGTTGGGGTGATGCGGGCATAGCGATCTCGGCAGTAGTAGGTTAACAACACGCTGGAGATTAACCGATAATTCCTGCGGCTGCCATAACAGCACTCGGCAAACACTGTACAGATGCACAGTATACCGGGCGCTACCCGTTTGCCGCAAGTTCAGCCCACCAGTGCCGCCGCCATGGCCACCACGACCGCCAGAACCAGGCTCAGCACATGAAGCAGGCTCAGCACGATCCAGCGCAGGCCCGTGGCCAGGCGCGCGCCGCCATACACCCTGTGCATCGCCAGCGGCAGATACAGCAGCAGCCACAGCGACAGCGGCAGCTCCAGAAAATCCAGCATCGGCGGCAGCGTCAGCAGCACGCTGAACATCAGGAAGGCAAACGCATTGGTGTGCAACGCGAACAGGAAGTGCTCGCCATAGCGCCGCCCCGTGCGCACGTACAGGATGCGTAGATAAAAAGCGAACACCGGCATCAGCGCGAACACCGCATACGGCGTATAGCTGAAGAACGCCCCCTTGAGCGCTACTTCCTGATCGCGCCGCGGCAGGTCGAGGAAGTGCTGGACTTTCTGGCCCAGGGTGGCGTTGAAGGATCCGGCGCCAGTCACGAGCGGCGCGACGGCGCGCTTGAATTCAGTGGCAGGCTCAGGGGCTTTTTTGTCACCGGACACGACGACGACCGACGGTGGAATCTCTTCGCCGAGATTGATCACTTCCATCCCGCTGAACTTGAACAGCGCAAAAAAGATGATGCTGAACGTCAGGTACAGGCGCAGCGGCTGCAGGTAGCGCGCGCGCCGGCCTTCGATGTATTCGCAGGTGAGAAAGCCCGGCTTGAAGAGTAACCCGCCAAGCGACTTCCACAGCGCGCCTTCGAGTGCCACGTAGTGCGCAATGAATTCGTGCAGGAACTCGCGCGCGCTCGGCACGTGCAGGTGCGTTGCCTGGCCGCACTGATGGCAATAGTTGCCATCGGTGGCGGCGCGGCAGTTCTTGCAGACCGAGGTAGCGTGCTGCGGCAGGGTGTCAGGCGTCACGGTGCATCTTTCGTCAAGACGTTCAGATTCCTATCTTAGCCATGTAATTGCAAAAAAGCATCATATTTACAAAGTTCAATTGAGCGACCGTTTTGGGCGTGGGCAGTTAGGATGAGGATGACGAAAATACAAAAGGAGATCGCCATGGCGACCAACGCAAAAGACCGCGCCGTGAATACGGACGAACCGATGGGCAACGATGGCGTTAAACGCCAGCCGCACGAACGCGATGAAACGCCGGATGGCCAAGACACCGAGCCGCGCGGCATCATGAAGCAGGCAGCAGCCGACCTCGAACAAGGCCTGATCGATACCGAAGCACGCGGCACGCCCGGCATCTCGGCAGCTGTCGATGCGGCGCCCGGCGCGAGTGGCCACGCCACCCCGCTGCCGGACCGCCATCGCGACATGCGTGACCATGAGGCCGAACCGGCGCCCGAGGCAAGCGATGACGACGATTCTGACAACACCAACGAAAGGAAATAAACATGACGATCAAACGCGACGGCAGCGCCGTATGGAGTGGTGGCATCAAGGATGGCAAGGGCCAGGTGTCGACCGGTAGCGGCGCACTGAAGGACCAGCCATATGGCTTCAACACCCGCTTTGAAGATGCACCAGGCACCAACCCGGAAGAACTGATCGGTGCGGCGCACGCAGGCTGCTTCACGATGGCACTGTCGGGCCAGCTCGGCCAGGCCGGCCTGACCGCCGACGAACTGCGCACCAAGGCCACCGTGTCGATGGAAAAAGTCGAAGGCGGCTTCTCGATCACGGCCATCCACCTGGAACTGCGCGCGAAGATTCCTGGCGCGAGCCAGGAAGCCTTCGACAAGGCAGCGACCACGGCAAAAGAAAACTGCCCGGTGTCGAAGCTGCTGAACGCCACCATCACGCTCGACGCCAAGCTCGAGAGCTGATAGCAAGATCGGATGCGCATCGGGCCCTGTCCGGCAAGGAAACCGTCAAAGGCATAAAATGACGGTCTTTCCGAACCACATAAGGCACACACGATGCGCATCCTGCATACCATGTTGAGGGTCGGCGACCTGCAACGCTCCATCGACTTCTACACCACCGTGCTGGGCATGAAACTGCTGCGCACGAGCGAGAACGCCGAGTACAAATACAGCCTGGCCTTCCTCGGCTACGGCAGCAATCCCGATCACGCCGAACTCGAGCTGACCTATAACTGGGGCACCGACAGCTACGACATGGGCACGGCCTACGGCCACATCGCCATCTCCACCGCCGACATCTACGCGACCTGCGACCAGGTGCGCGCAGCCGGCGGCAACATTTCGCGCGAGCCAGGCCCGGTCAAGGGCGGCAGCACCGTGATCGCCTTCATTACCGATCCGGACGGCTACAAGGTCGAGCTGATCGAACGCGCCGACAACGCCAGCGGTGGCGGCCTGAGCAAGTAAGCCTGCCGCCTGCAGCGATCGCGCGGCGCTGCTACAATCGCCGCGCCTGCATCCTGCAGGCATCTACAACATTACGTCTTCGGGGCGGGGTGCAATTCCCCACCGGCGGTATGACCGGCAACGGTCGAGCCCGCGAGCGCCTGCCCGGCATCATGCCGGGCAGGGTCAGCAGATCTGGTGCGATGCCAGAGCCGACGGTATAGTCCGGATGAAAGAAGATGTGCGCGTTCACGCGCCCGGCCTGCCCTGCCTTGCGTAGGGGCAGACTGGCGTGCGGCTGCGCTTTGCCCTGATGCGTTTTTCGCCCACTTTGCGAGGAGCGTTTCACATGCTGGTTTCTACCCATACCCTTTTCAGTCATGACCTGGAAGGCCGCATCGCCGCGGCGCTGGACGCTATGCGCGCCGGCATTCCGGTCATCCTGCTCGACGATTTCGATCGCGAGAACGAGGCCGACCTGATCGTCGCCGCCGAACACATCACCAGCGACACCATGGCCCTGATGATCCGCGAATGCAGCGGCATCGTCTGCCTGTGCCTGCCGGACGAGAAGGTTCGCGCACTCGAACTGCCGCCGATGGCGCCAGAAAATGGCAGCCGCTTCGGCACGCCGTTCACGGTATCGATCGAGGCGCGCCATGGCGTGACCACCGGCGTCTCGGCCGCCGACCGCGTGACCACGATCCGGGCCGCCATCGCGCATGACGCCCGGCCGGACGACGTCGTGCGCCCGGGTCATGTATTCCCGTTGCGCGCCACGCCAGGCGGTGTGCTGGCCCGCGCCGGGCACACCGAAGGTTCGGTCGACCTGGCCCGGCTGGCCGGCCTGCAGCCGGCAGCCGTGCTGTGCGAATTGATGAATCCCGATGGCACGATGATGCGCGGGGAGCAGATCGAGCAGTTCGCCGCGGAGGGCGATTTTCCGATCCTGACGATTGCTGAGTTGATTCAGTGGCGCAAGGCGCGGGCGCTGTAAAACAAAAAACCCGGTCGCCAATGACATTGGTCGACCGGGCTTGCATGATGCAGTAGAAAAATTACTCAACCAGCAAGCTGTTCACCGGCGTCAGGTCGGTCTCGCGCAGCGAACCTGCCGCCGCTTTCAAACGCAAGCCATTGACGATCACGTCATAGCGCGCACGCGACAGGTCGGTGCGGGTCTGGTACAGCTGGCGCTGCGCATTGAGCACGTCGATATTGATCCGCACACCCACCTGGTAACCGAGCTTGTTCGATTCGAGCGCCGACTGGCTCGATACTTCCGCCGCTTCCAGTGCCTTGACCTGCGCCAGGCCACTGCTTACGCCGAGGAACGACTGGCGCGCCTGCAGCGCTGCATTGCGGCGCGTCGCTTCCAGCTCGTTGCGGGCGCGGTCTTCCAGCGCGATCGATTCGCGCACACGGCTGGTGACGGCATAGCCGCTGAAGATCGGCACGCTCCACTGCAGGCCGATCGCATTGTTCTTGGTATCGCCCGAGCTGCCGGTCCGACCGTTGACGTCGCGACGGGTCGAGCTGGCCACGAGGTCGAGCGTCGGCATGTGGCCGGCGCGGTTGCGCGAGATGTCGCGCGTGGCAATTTCCACCTGGAGCTGGCTGACCGTCACGCCATAGTTCTGATTCTCTGCCGACGACACCCACGGATCGACCGTGGCCGGCTGCGGCACGGCCAGCGTGGTACCGGGTTTCAGTGCTGCCAGGTTGCCCGGCGCCGTGCCGATGATGGCCTGCAGCGCGTTGCGCTTGTTGTCCAGGTCGTTGACGGCGGCGAATTCCTGCGCCAGTACCAGGTCGTACGCCGCTTGCGCCTCGTGCGTGTCGGTGATGGTCTGGGTACCCACTTCAAAATTGCGCTTGGCCGAGGCCAGTTGTTCGGTGGTTGCGTTCTTCTGGGCGCGTATCGATTCCAGCTTGTCCTGCGCGGCCAGCACGTCAAAGTAAGCTTGCGCCACGCGCGTGATCAGGTCTTGCTGGGCCTGGGCAAACTGGGCTTCGCCAATCGCTTGCTGCAGTTTGCTTTGCTGGTAGGTTTCCCAGCGATCCCAGCGATACAGCGGCTGCTGCAGCGCCAGCGTGTATTCGTTGGTGCGCAGGTTCGAGCCGCTGCTGCCGACGATGCCCGGCTGGCCGTTCGGCAAAGTGCCGAGCTGACCGACATTCCATGGATCGAAGTCACTGTCGTTCTTGCTGAGCGCACCGCTGATGCCCACGGTCGGGAGTAGCCCTGCACGCCCCTGGATGATGCGCTCGCGGCTCGCCGACAGCGAAGCACGCGCACTGGCATACGTCGCGTCATTGGCCAGTGCCTGCTGATACACCTGGATCAGGTCGGCGGCACCGGCGTTGAGCGAGAAGCACGCGCTCGCAAGCAGCACGGCGATAAGGGGTTTCTGCATTGCTATCTCCACAGGGGTCATCAAGTTTTTGGAATCAGGTCAATACGTCGGCATCGACGGATCGACTTGCAAAGCCCAGGCGTGTATCCCGCCCGTCAAGTTGGTTACATTGCTAAATCCATTGCGCTCGAGGAAGGCAGCAACCTGCATGCTGCGCGCCCCGTGGTGGCAGATGCAGACGACCTCGCGGTCGTCGGCGATCTCGGTCACGCGCACCGGAATCAGGTTCATCGGAATCTGGGTCGAGCCGGCAATCTTGCACGTCTCGAATTCCCAGTTTTCGCGCACGTCGAGCAGCAGCGGCTGCTCGCGCGCCGGATCGGCCAGCAAGGCGGCCAGTTCAGGAGCAGTAATCTGTTGCATCACAGCGCCCTCAGAACGTGAAACCGGATGGCTTCGATGCGCCCGTCAGCGGCTTGGCGACGGTTTCGAACACGGTGACCGCGTCATGCGCGGTGGCCGAGGTGCGGGTGATCAGCTGGCACGTCATGGCCGGCGCAGCACCGACGATCGCGATCATGCGGCCACCGATTTTCAGTTGCTTGATCAGCGACTCTGGCAGTAGCGGCAGCGCGCCCGAGACCACGATCACGTCGTAGTCGGTGCCGGTGGCCCAGCCCTGCGCGCCATTGCCCACTTCGACCGCCACATTGGTGATGCCGGCAGCGTCCAGATTCTGCTTGGCCTGGGCAGCGGTTTCCGGCAGGATTTCAACGCTCGTCACATGACGCGCCTTGCTCGCCAGCAGCGCCGCCAGGTAGCCCGAACCGGTACCGATCTGCAGCACGTTGTCGCCCTGCTTGACGCCAGCCTCTTGCGCCATGCGCGCTTCGACCTTCGGGTTGAGCATGGCTTCGCCACCCGGCAGCGGAATTTCGGTGTCGGCAAATGCCAGGTTCTGGTAGGCCTGTGGCACGAATTGTTCACGCTTGACCACGTGCAGCAGGTCGAGGATGTCCTGGTCCAGCACATTCCAAGGACGGATCTGCTGTTCGATCATATTGAAGCGGGCTTGTTCGATATTCATTTCAGTTCTCGGTGGAAAAATAAACAATCCGATATTCTAATCCGTGAACGGTGCTGGAACCTACCTGAATAGGTATCTCGAGGCACATCTTATCGACGCACGCCTTCCCCAGAGGAAAATTGCGACAGTCTGCAGTTTGGAGGGGATGAACGCCAGAAATCCGGTTCTGGCGTGAGGCGTGGTTCAGTGAGCTGCGTGGCCAGCCGGCACCAGGCCATTGAGAGTGATATCGAGGAAGGCGTCGAGGAACGCTTCGGGATCGAGGTCGCAGCGCTCGCACGGGGCGATGGTGTGCTTCCAGGTCGAGAGCATCAGCATCGGTGCGATCAGCACCTGGGTGGTCTGGGCAATATCGATCGCGCGAAACTCGCCGCGTTGCACGCCGCGCTCGAGCATGCTCGAAATCATGCGCATGCCGCGGCTCATGACTTCGGTCTGGTAAAAGCGCGCAAGCTCAGGAAAATTATCGGCTTCCGCAAAGATCAGCTTGCTGATACCGGACGCCTTGGTCGCGCCCACGCTGTGCCACCACGACAGGATCACACTGCGCAGCAGAACGGCGCTGTGGCCTTCGAACTCGGCCACCGAGACTTCGGCCTGGCCCAGCATCGGAACGATACTCTGACGCACCACCGCCTTGAACAGGTCTTCCTTGTTGGTGTAATACAGGTACAAGGTTCCCTTGGAAACGCCTGCGCGCTTGGCCACGTCTTCGAGGCGGGTCGAGGCAAAACCCCGCTCGACGAACAGCTCGACCGCAGCGGAGAGCAACTCCTGCGGACGTGCTTGCTTGCGACGTTCCCAGCGTGGCTTACCGTCTGTTTGGCAGTCCATGTCCCCACCCAGAAAATTATCTAAGGAACAACCAATATAGACCCCTCATGTTGCTGCCGTCAAGCGACCGTTGTGCAACCGAAACTATTTCTGTTGGAACTGCACGAGAAGGAGACAATGCATCATGTCATCCCTGCAGCAGGGTCCGATGTATACTCGCGCTCTGCCACTTGTTGAACGCCATGCTGTCCACTTCCGCCCCCTTCGAATGCCGGCCACAATGCGGCGCCTGCTGTACCGCGCCATCCATCACCAGCCCGATTCCCGGTATGCCCAATGGCAAGCCTGCAGGTGTGCGTTGCGTTCAATTGGGAGACGATCAGCGCTGCCGCATTTTCGGGCAACCCGAGCGACCGGCCTTTTGCGGCGGGCTGCAACCGTCGCACGAAATGTGTGGCGATACCCGCGCGCAGGCGATGTTCTGGTTGAGTGAGCTGGAACGGCTGACGGCGCCGGATCCGGTGACCGACGCGGTATCCGGCGCGGTATCCGACGCGGTGGCTTAAACCGCCGGCTTGCCGCGCGCCTGTTGCACGCGCTGGAACAGACCGCCAAGGGTCAGGCCATCGTGCCAGATATCGCCGAGCAGGACGCCGTAGCGTTCGCGCAGTGCGCGCGCCAGGGGTTCGATGTCGGTAGCGTCCGGCATCCAGCGCGACGGTTTGGCGGCGCGCACGACATTGAGGACGGGGTCATCGGGACGCAGATGCAGGCGGTCGCAATCGCCAAAGGCGCAGGCCGAGCCGAACACGGCGAGGAAATCGCGGATGTCCTTGCGGGACGCGGAAGGGAAAGAACTGCGCCACGCCCGGCCCTGGAAAGGACGGTAGCGCAAGGCATTGGGCAGCTGCCAATCATGAAATGCTACCCAGGCCAGCGCAGCAAGAATGAGGACAAGAAAAAGACTCATGGGTCGAGTGTAGCACGCGTTTTTACCCATGACACATCTTTACAGCGAGATTAAAACGGCCCCCGATGCCATCCAGAGCGGCATGCCTGATGAAGCCCCCACGCGCAGTACGGTTCAGTTAGCACAACGGCAACCGCCCCGCTCATGGTAAGCTTTGCCCCCTCGCATGTACCTCCCACTGTTCACTTCCACAGCATAAAAACACCATGGATATCGTTCTCGCCATTAAGGCAATCATCATGGGCCTGGTCGAGGGTTTCACTGAATTCCTTCCGATTTCGTCGACCGGCCACCTGATCCTGATGGGCAGCCTGCTCGATTTCACCGGCACCAAAGCCACCGTTTTCAAGATTGTCATTCAGGCCGGCGCGATGCTGGCCGTGGTCTGGGAATACCGCGATCGCATCGCGAAGGTGTTCGGCGGACTGGTCGGTGATCCCGTCCAGCAGCGCTTTGCACGCAATGTCGTGATCGCGTTCTTCCCTGCCGCCATTGCCGGCGTACTGTTCAGCGCGGCCATTACCGAAGTGCTGTTCCACCCGATTCCGGTGGCCGTTGCCCTGGTGCTTGGCGGTATCGTCATCCTGTGGGTCGAACACCGCAACCGCCAGAACCCCAAGCCGGCACGGGTCGAGACAGTCGACGACATGAGCATGCTCGATGCGCTCAAGGTCGGCTTCGCACAAGCCTTCGCGCTGATCCCGGGCACCAGCCGTTCGGGTTCGACGATCATCGGCGGCATGCTGTTCGGCCTGTCGCGCAAGGCCGCCACCGAATTCTCGTTTTTCCTGGCCATGCCGACAATGCTGGGCGCCACGGTCTACTCGATCGCCAAGGAGCGCGACCTGCTGTCGATGGCCGATGTGCCGCTGTTTAGCCTGGGCTTTTTCTCAGCGTTTATTTCCGCATTCCTGTGCGTGCGCTGGCTTCTGCGTTACATCAGCACGCACGACTTCACGATCTTCGCCTGGTACCGTATCGTATTCGGTATCCTGATTCTCGTGACCGCCCAATTCGACCTGCTTACCTGGGCGGACTAAACCTGCAGCATCAGCCGGTCCAACACACAGCTTGAACACTCTGTCCGACATTGAACGTATGAATTCAGACACCGGCGCCGAACCCGGCGCCGACCTCAGCGCGCGTGCGCTTCACGTGCTCGAGACCGTCTTCGGCTACCCCGCCTTCCGCGGCCAGCAGGGCGAAATCGTCGAGCACGTGGCCAGTGGCGGCGACGCGCTGGTGCTGATGCCCACCGGCGGCGGCAAGTCGCTGTGCTACCAGATTCCCGCGCTGCTGCGCGACGGCGTCGGCGTGGTCATCTCGCCGCTGATCGCGCTGATGCAAGACCAGGTCGACGCGCTCGAAGAAGTCGGCGTACGCGCCGCGTTCCTCAATTCGACCCAGACGTTCGAAGAAGCGATGCGCATCGAGCGCCTCGTGCGCACCGGCGAAATCGACCTGGTCTATGTGGCGCCCGAGCGCCTGATGACGCAGCGCTGCCTCGAGCTGTTCGATGCATCCAAGATCTCGCTGTTCGCGATCGACGAAGCGCACTGCGTCTCGCAATGGGGCCACGACTTCCGCCCCGAATACATCCGCCTGTCGATCCTGCACGAGCGCTTCCCGAACGTGCCGCGCATCGCGCTCACGGCCACGGCCGACCAGCAAACGCGCGCCGAAATCGCGCTGCGCCTGCAACTGGGCGAAGCGCGCCAGTTCGTCTCGTCGTTCGACCGCCCCAACATCCGCTACTCGATCGTCGAGAAAGCCAACGGCCGCAAGCAACTGCTCGACTTCATCGCCGGCGAGCACTCGGGCGACTCGGGCATCGTCTACTGCCTGTCGCGCAAGAAGGTCGAAGAGACCGCCGACTTCCTCAACGAAAACGGCATCCGCGCCATGGCGTACCACGCCGGCATGGAATACGCGGTGCGCGCCAAGAACCAGGCGCGCTTCCTGCGCGAAGAAAACATCGTCATGGTCGCCACCATCGCCTTCGGCATGGGCATCGACAAGCCCGACGTGCGTTTCGTGTGCCACCTCGATCTGCCCAAGAGCATCGAGGGCTATTACCAGGAAACCGGCCGCGCCGGCCGTGACGGCGGGCCCGCCAGCGCCTGGATGGCCTATGGCCTGCAGGACGTGGTGCTGCAGCGCCGGATGATCGACGAATCCGAAGCCGACGAAACCTTCAAGCGCGTGCTGTCGATGAAGCTCGACGCCATGCTGGGCCTGTGCGAAACGCTGTCGTGCCGCCGCATGCGCCTGCTCGACTACTTCGGCGAACGCTCCGGCCCGTGCGGCAACTGCGACACCTGCCTGATCCCGCCGGTGAGCTTCGACGGTTCGGTGCCAGTGCAAAAACTGCTGTCCACCATCTACCGGGTCGACCAGCGCTTTGCCGGCGGCCACGTGATCGACGTGCTGCGCGGCGCGACCACCGAGCGCATCACCCAGTGGCACCACGACAAGCTCACCGTGTATGGCGTCGGCGCCGACCGCAGCGAGCAGGAGTGGCGCGCCATCCTGCGCCAGGCCATCGCGCTGGGCCTGGTCACGGTCGACCACGATGCATTCAGTTCGCTCAAGCTCACCGACGCCGCGCGGCCGGTGCTCAAGGGTGAGCAAACGGTGCAGCTGCGTCAGTATCAAAAACCGGTCAAGGCCAAGCGCCCTTCCACGTCGCGCTCGACGTTCGAGGAAGTGGAGCTGTCGCGCTCCGAGCAAGGCATCTTCGAGCGCCTGCGCTCATGGCGGATGGGCACCGCGCGCGAGCACGGCGTGCCGGCGTATGTCGTGTTCCAGGATGCGACGCTGCGCGAGATCGCCAAGGTCAAGCCGACCTCGATCGACCAGCTGCGCGGCGTGACCGGCGTGGGCGAGAAAAAGCTCGTGTCGTATGGCGACGCGATCGTCGCCATCATCAACGAGATGCTGTAACGCTGTTCGCGCAACAGGCGCGCCTTATTTGCGCCTTATTTGCGCGTGAAGACCAGATCCCAGACGCCGTGACCGAGCTTGATGCCACGGTTCTCGAACTTGGTCAGCGGGCGATAGGCCGGCTGCGGTGCATAGCCGTCGGCGGTATTGGCCAGTTCCGGCTCGGCGCTCAACACTTCCAGCATCTGCACTGCATAATCTTCCCAGTCGGTCGCCAGGTGCAGGTAGCCGCCCGGTGCCAGCTTCTGGCACAGCAGCTTGACGAACGCCGGCTGGATCAGGCGGCGCTTGTTGTGGCGCGCCTTGTGCCATGGGTCGGGGAAGAACACATGCACGCCGTCGAGCGAGCCGTCGACGATCATGTGATTCAGCACCTCGAACACGTCATGCTGGATCAGGCGCAGGTTGGCAATGTCCTGCTCGCCGATCTGCTTGAGCAGGCTGCCGACACCCGGCGTGTGCACTTCGACGCCGATGAAGTCTTTCTCCGGCATCAAGCGGGCGATATGGGCCGTGGTGTCGCCCATGCCGAAGCCGATTTCCAGGATCACCGGCGCGGTGCGGCCGAATGCCTGCGCCACGTCGAGCGGTTCTTTCTTGTACCCGATCAGGAACTTCGGACCCAGTTCATCGAAGGCCCGCGCCTGCGCGGTCGACAGCCGGCCCGCGCGCGTGACAAAACTGCGGATGCGGTGTTCGGTAGGATCGTACAGCATGGACCGCGCCGGGCCATTGTTGGGCTTATCAAGAGACATGGGATGTGGGGACGAAGAAAGTGAAGAGGAAAATGCGGCTGTCATTATAGCCGACGCGCGGCGCCGCCCGGATCGGCCATAATCGCGTCTTCACCCAGCTTGCCGGAGTTTGTCCCATGCATTCCACGAAACACCCGATCGCCATCGACGAGCATATCGCCACCGTCAACCTGACCTCGTTCCATTACGGCGTGCCGGGCAGCGGCAAGAAGGTCTATATCCAGGCCTCGCTGCACGCAGATGAGGTGCCGGCCATGCTGGTCGCGCACGTGCTGCGCCAGGAACTCGAGCGCCTCGATGCCGAAGGCCGCATCAAGGGCGAGGTGATCCTGGTGCCGGTGGCCAATCCGATCGGGCTGGCGCAGGTGATCCACGGCGCGCCGTTCGGGCGCTACGACCTGGCAACCGGCACCAACTTCAATCGCGCCTACCGCCATGTGGCGCAGGATGTGATGGCGGCAGTCGATGGCCAGCTCGGGCAGGACGCCGCCGCCAACGTTGCGCTGATCCGCGAGCATGCACGGCGCTCGGTGGCCAGCTGGGAGCCTGGCAACCCTACCGCCACGCTCAAGAAAACGCTGCTCACGATGGCGATCGACGCCGACATCATGCTCGACCTGCACTGCGACACCGAGGCGGTGCTGCACATGTACGCCGGCACGCCGCTGGTCGAGGCAGTGCTGCCGCTGGCCGCGCTGATGGAAGCGCGCGTGCTGCTGGTGGCGACGGAATCGGGCGGCGAGCCGTTCGACGAAGCGTGCGGGCGCCTGTGGTGGGACCTCGCGCGCCATTATCCGGATGCCGCGATTCCACCGGCCTGCGTGGCCGTCACGGTCGAACTGCGGGGCGAGAACGACGTCAATTACGACTACGCGCGCAAGGATGCCGATGCGCTGCTGCGCTACCTGGCGCACCAGGGCGTGCTGGATATCCCGCTGGGCCATATGCCTGCTTACGCCTGCGCGCCGACACCGCTCGACGCGGTCGAACCGCTGACCGCGCCGCATGCGGGCGTGCTGGTGCTGCGCAAGACGCTGGGGGACCGGGTCGAAGCGGGCGAGCCGATTGCGGACATCGTCAATCCGGTCAGCGGGCAGGTCACGCCGGTGGCGGCGAGTCGACCGGGTTTACTGTTTGCGTGCACCGCGCACCGGCACCTGCTGCGCGGGATGCACGTGTGCAAAGTGGCCGGGACGGACTCGTTCAGGATCGGGGATTTGCTGTCGAGTTGAGGTCGCGCGATGTTTTGCTGCCGATGACTCGGCAAGTACGACGATCAATGCGAGCGCCGGCAGCAGCCATGCATGGCCGATCTTCAACTCCATCAGCGTCGCGCCGCTGACCAGGCACCAGCTTACCGGGATCAGCCAGAAGATCGCGGACGCACGCCATGCGAGCAGCACGCCCAGGGTGACAATGACCGTGGGATCGGGGACGATGCCGAAGACTTCCGCCTGGGGCCATTCGCCGTTGTCGCGCGCCAGCGCCAGCAAGGGGTAGGCGAAGATAGCAAGGCCAGTCATGCCAAGCGCCATCCGTTGAGGTGCAGGCGCTGCGTTACCTGGCTTGAATGCGAGCCAGCACAGTAACAGCGCCTGCACGGCAAACGCCGCAGCAAAATACGGCGCCGCCGTATTGATCTCAGCATAGCGTTCCAGGTGATACGCCCATGCGACCCAGCCCCAGGCGGCGGCCAGCACCAGCGCCGCTGATCGTTGCAGGTTCTGGCGCGGCCGCGCGATGGCGCCGAGCACGATGACGCCCGCCACCACCGCCACAAGATGTGCCGGCCAGATTGCGGCGTTGTAGCTCTCGATGAGCCGGTAGTAGCTGCGGCTTGAGAACATCAAAAAATCGGACAGCGAATACGTCCACCACTCGCTCATGCCAGCCTTTCGACATCCTGCGCGATGCGCTTGCGCAGCGCCTCGTCCGGCATGCGACCGGTGCCGGCCAGCAGATTTTCGCGCACGTGCGCGACGCTGGACGTGGCCGGAATCGCGCACGTGACAGCCGGATGCGACAAGATAAACTTCAGCAGCACCTGCGCCCATGTCGTGCAGCCGATATCGGCCGCCCACCCCGGCAACGGCTTGCCGGCCAGCGCCTGCGTCAGGTCGCCCTGGCGAAACGGCCGGTTGACGATCACGCCGATCTTGCGCTCGCGCGCCAGCGGCAGGATGCGCTGTTCCACCTCGCGATCGAGCGCGTTGTACGAGATCTGCACGAAGTCGATCGGCTGCGACGCCATGATTTTCTCGATCTCGGCGTGGCGGCGGCCTTCCGACGTGGTGATGCCAACGTAGCGCAGGCGCCCTTCCCGCTTCATCGCCAGCAGCAGCGGCAGGTGCTCTTCCCACGACAGCAGGTTATGCACCTGCAGCATATCGAAGCGCGGCACGTGCCACAACTTGCGCGACGCCTCGACCTGCGCCACGCCACGCGCGCCGCCGCTGACCCACACTTTATCGGCCGAGAACAGCCGCGCAGGCTTGAGGGTTTGCACAGCCTCGCCAATCACGTCCTGGGCCGAGCCGTACATGGGCGAGGAATCGACCAGCCTGCCGCCACCGGCGAAGAACTGGCGCATCACGTCGGTAGATTCACGGCGGCCTCGCGGGTCGCGGCCGACGTTGAAGGTTATCCAGCTGCCAAGGCCAATGACGGGGAGTTGTTCGCCGGTCGAGGGGATCGGGCGGGTGAGCAAGGACACGGGTGGGGTTGCTGCGCGAACCGATGACAGGGCCAGACCGCCCATAGCGGCAATCAGCGATTCCAGCAGACGTCGGCGTGAAGAAGAAATCGGAGACATATGACGCGCGCCTTGCTTTGAAGGGGAAACGCAAGGATACGTCGTCTGAGCAGAACATGGCGCGGCGCGGTGCTGCGGCGCCTGGAGCGGGTGAAGGGAATCGAACCCTCGTCGTAAGCTTGGGAAGCTTCTGCTCTACCATTGAGCTACACCCGCGTCAGCCACATTCTACGCGGGTTCCAGCGTGTTTGACAAATTTCCACCGCGGCAGCTGTGATGGAAAATGGGATGGCCGTTTCGTCCAAGGTGTAATGGCTGACCAAAAACTCCTTATATTCACCACTGCCCAAGGACGTTTCCCCAATACTCTACCGAGCGTAGTAAGCCACCAGTCCGCTGCCGCGCAGCGCAGCGACTCCTGAAGCCCGGTCCCGACTTGCTCGACCGCCTGGGCCGTGATGCCCAGGATGCCTGAATCAATGACCGCTCGGACGCAGCGGCAACGACGCGTCGGCGGTATCCATGCTGGCCGCTTCGCCGGTGTCGGCCTGCCTGATCCTGACGAAGCAGACTGCGGCAGCGGCGCACAGCATCAGCGCCCCCGCCAGCCGGATCACGTTCTCGGGCCGTCCTCCCAGCCAGGCGTGGTAGTACAGCGGCAGCGTGAAGATCTGAATGATCATTGGAATCACGATGAACATATTGAAGATTCCCATATACACGCCTGTGCGCCGCGGCGGAATGCAACCGGCCAGCATGATGTAGGGGTTGCCCATGATGCTGGCCCATGCCAGCCCGATGCCGATCATCGCCACGAATAACAAGTCTGGCGCCTGGATCATCGGGATATACAGCATGCTGGCGCCCGCCAGCGCCAGGCAGACGCTGTGCACGGCCTTTGGCCCGAATCGGCGCGTGAACGGCACCAGTGCAAAGGCGGCGATGAAGGCGACGAAATTATAGAATGCCCCGATCTGGCCATTGAGCAGGCCGGCGTCGCGAAACTGTGCGCTGGCCGGGTTGGAGGTTCCGAAGATGGTGCTTGCCAGCGACAGCATGATGTATTGCCAGTAGCAGAACATCGCATACCACTGGAACAATTTGACCAGGGCCAGCTGCTTCATGGTCGGCGGCATCTCGCGGATGGCCAGCACGATATCCGCAGTGATTGCCTTCACTCCCGGACGCGTTGCGCGCAGCCTGGCCAGTTCGTCGGCTTCGAGCGGTATCTCCTTGGTGGTCTTCAAGGTCCATAACACGCTGGAAATCGAAAACACCGCCCCGATCATGAAGGCCGCGATCACGATATGCGGGATGTTACTGGAATTGGTAGCGTCCTTGTTCATGCCTAACAGCACCAGCAATGTCGGCGTCAGGTAAGCCAGCGTCTGGCCCAGCCCGGTGAATGCGCTCTGGGTCAGGAAGCCGAGCGAGTGCTGCTTCGGCACCAGCTTGTCGCTGACGAAGGCCCGGTAGGGCTCCATCGTCACGTTATTGGCGGCATCGAGAATCCACAGCAGGCTGGCCGCCATCCACAGGGTCGGGCTGAACGGCATCGCCAGCAGTCCCAGGCTGCACAGGATCGCGCCGATCAGGAAGTACGGGGTCCTGCGGCCCCAGCGGGTGACGGTACGGTCGCTCATCGCGCCGATGAGCGGTTGCACGACCAGGCCGGTCACCGGACCTGCCAGCCACAGCAAGGGCAGCGTTGCCTCGTCCGCGCCCAGGTATTTGTAGATCGGGCTCATGCTGCTTTGCTGCAGCCCGAAGCTGAACTGGATGCCGAAGAAGCCAACGTTCATGTTGACGATCTGCCAGAACGACAAGTGCGGTTTATGCGTCATCGCGGTTTCCCTCTGTAGGTTCAGTCAGCGAGCCAGCGAGTATGCCACTGCTCGTAAAACGCAATGTCGGCGGGTACTGCGCCGGCAAGCGCACAAATGGCCGCGGCAAAATCGTTGGCGCGCTGCAGCGTTATCGCCAGCGGCCAGGCGAGCGTCGAGCCCAGCAGGAAGATCGCCGAAAAGGCGTCGCCCGCCCCCACCGTGTCCACCAGCGCGCCCGCATCCGCCTGCGCGCTGGCGCCGTGCAGGATCCCATCGGGGCCGAAATAGACCACGCCGCGCGGGCCGAGTGTCACGATCAGGCCGCGCACTCCGAACTCCCGCATCAGCCGCGAGCAGGCAAGCTGCACGTCGGAGGCGGCCATGTCCGTCGTCGGCGGCTGCGTGTCGGTGTACCAACGAAACAGTTCGCTCAGCTCCTGTTCATTGACCTTGACGACGTCGGCCTCGTGCAGCGACTCGAACACGCAGCGTTCGGTCACCTGCCCTTCGCGCAGATTCAAGTCCAGGAAGCGCATCGCCGGCGTGGCCGCCAGCAGCGCCCTGAGCGCCCCGCGCGAGGTGGCTTCGCGCTGGGCCAGCGTGCCGAAACAGATCACGCTTGGCGTGCAGCGCGCCATCGCGGCCAGCGCCGCGTCCACATCGATCAGGTCGTAGGCCTGCCGCGGCAGGATCTCGAAACGGTGATTGCCGGCGCTGCGCTCGACGATCACGCGCCCGGTCGGCGCCTGCGGATCGATCTGCAGGCCGTCGGTACGCATGCCGAAGCGCTTGAATTCGGCTGCCACCATGGCGCCGTTGTCGTCGCTGCCAATCCGCGTGATCATCAGGGACGCGATACCAAACGCGGCAAGGTGGCGCGCCACGTTGAACGGCGCTCCCCCGACCACTTGCTCGGTAAGGAAATCATCGACCAGCGCTTCGCCAAAGACCGCGATGCCAGTGCTCTCGGTTTGCATGTAGTGCTCCATCAAAAATAGTGCTAGCGCTCGAGCCACAGCATGGCCCAGGGACCGAGCACCACGCGGCCGCCATCGACCGCCCACTGGCCGGCGCCAATTGCCGCCAGGTCAAGCTCGATGCTGCGGGCTGAAAAATTCGACAGGTTCAGGAAACGCTCGCCGCGGACCAGCGCCAGCACCGCCGGATCGACCGCGTGCAACAGGGTGCGCGGCTGTCCGGCAGCCAGGTCGGGCTGGCTTTGGCGGCGCGCGACCAGCGTGCGCAAGGCGCCAAACACGGCGCCGGCGGCGCCGCTCGCGTCATGGCGCTGCGCCAGGCGTGCCGGGTCCAGCGCCGCCCGCTGCACCCAGCGCGTGTCATGCGCGCGCCCTGGATCGGCCAGGTAGCCATGCTCGTTCAGCGTGCCCAGCTCGTCGCCCATGTAGAGCAAGGGCAGGCCGCCGAACGAGAACGCCAGGCCGTGCAGCAGCACCAGCCGGCGCAGGCAGTCGGCCGCCTGCTCGGGGGTGGAAGCCGTCTCAAAACCGGCCAGCGACGCGGCAGTGCCATTGGTCGCCCGGCCCGACTGGAACGCCACCCCGCGCGCGAAGCTGCCATGGCGGCCATGGAAGAAATCGGCGATGCCGTCCAGGCGCTCCTGCGAGCGTGCTTCCTCGGCGAGGATCTTCCAGCCGATATCGTCGTGGCAGCGGATATAGGTGACCCAGCTTGCTGCCGGCGGCAAGGGCGGCGTGTTGGCGATGACCTCGCGCAGCAGCGAGGTGTCTTGTTCGGCCAGCGCAGCCCAGCCGGCCGCCATCAGCGTGCTGTGGTAGGCCAGATGGCATTCGGCGGTGTCGGCGCTGCCCAGGTAGGCCGGCAGGTCGCGGGTGGGAACGATCGCCTCGGCCTTGAGCAGCACGCCCGGCGCGACGATGCTGACCAGCGCGCGCAGCGCCTGCAAGATGGCGTGCGCCTCCGGCAGGTTCATGCAGCTGCTTCCCTCGCGCTTCCACAGGAAGGCGGTGGAGTCGAGCCGGAATGCTTCCACGCCGCGGTTGGCCAGGCGCAGCAGCGCTGCCGCCACCTCGGCGAACACCGCGCGATTGGCGTAGTTCAAGTCCCACTGGAATGGGTAGAACGTGGTCCATACCCAGCCGTCCAGCGCCTCGACATAGGTGAAGTTCCCAGGCGCGGCCTGGGGAAACACTTGTCCCAGGGTCGGCTCGTAACGGTCCGGCATGCTGCGATCAGGAAAAACGTGGAAGAATTCACGCAGCCGGGCATCGCCCTGGACGGCACCGACGGCCCACGGATGGTCGTCCGCCACATGGTTCAGTACCAGGTCGGCGCACAGGCTGATGCCGGCCTCGCGCAGCGCCGTGCATAGCGCGTCGAGATCCTCGTTGGTGCCCAGCGCAGGGTCGACGTCATCGAAACTGGCCAGGGCGAACCCGCCGTCGTTCTCGCCGGCGCGCGGGCGCAGGAAAGGCAGCAGGTGCAGGTAGCTGACGCCGGCTTCCTGCAGGTGGCCGATGCGCTCGGCCACGCCCTTGAAGCTGGTGCCGAACTGCGGCACGTAGGCGCTGTACCCGAGCATATGCTCGCTGGCGAACCAGTCCGGCTGCGCGGCGCGCTGCGCGTCGATCGCCAGCAGGGACGCCGGACGCGCACCAAGGAGCTGGCCGGCCAAGGCGAGCAGGTCCTCATACCATGCATCGAAACCGGCACTCCCCCCGTAAAGCTGCGCCAGGCGCCGGTACAAGGTGGCGCCGTGTTCGGCGTAGCGGCTGCGCGCGTCGGCGTGCAAATGCGAGGGAAGAACGGCGAGGAGCCGGTCTGGTGCGGGAATCTGCATCGTATTGTTCAGAAAATGGGGTGGACCGGCGCACGCGCACGCGCGCCGGACGGAGCGTGCTCTAGAACGTGTATTTCACGCCGAGCTTGACCGAGCGCCCGGTGATCGCGCGCGCGGCGTGACCGTCGCCCTCGACCTCGGTGTAGCCAAGCTTGTCGAACACATTATTGAAGGTGAGCGACACCGACAGCGGCGCGCTGACCTGGTAGTTCAGGAAGCCGTTGACGACATGGTAGGCAGGCATCAGGATGGTGTGCGCGTCGTCGGCCCACGACTTGCCGGTGCCGATCACGCTCACGCCAAACATGGCATTTCCCGCCGTGTAGGTCGGCGCCACCTGGTAGACCACGCGCGCCTGGCGCCGCGGCGTGTTGCCGATCACCGCTTCGCCCCCCGGCGCAGTGGCCGTGATCTCGGCGTCGGTCAAGGTAAGGCCTGCGGCCACCCGCAGCGCTCCCAGCCGGTAAGCCGCTTCGACTTCGAGACCCTTGGCGTCATAGCTGTTGGCGGTGCTCTTTTGCGTGGTGGCTTCGTAGTTGGTTTCCTTGGT
The DNA here is from genome assembly GCA_014841835.1 of Oxalobacteraceae sp. CFBP 13730. Classification (GTDB taxonomy): domain Bacteria; phylum Pseudomonadota; class Gammaproteobacteria; order Burkholderiales; family Burkholderiaceae_D; genus Telluria. The sequence goes on from JACYUQ010000005.1 coordinate 203,270, forward strand.
CTTGGCGCGGAAGGCCGTGATAAAGGTGCTCAGGCCGCCGCTGCGCCATTTGACGCCGCCTTCGACCTGCTCGACCGTATTGAGGTTGATCGGGGCGCTGCCGTCGAGCGGCGTGCCGAACAGGATGCGGTCGGCATTGAACGCGACACCATCGCTGACGCGGGCGAACAGCGCCAGCGACGGGGTCAGCTGGTAATTGCCGCCGACGGAAAATGAATTGTGGCTCAACGCGTAATCAACGAACTGGCGCGTGGCCGGGTCGTAGCGGGTCGCCGCGGTGGCGATGTTGGCGACCCCGGTCACGTCCTGCCGGTCATGGCGTACGCTGGCGTCGATATTGAGAGCGCCACGCTCCAGGCCCAGGTTGATGTAGGGCGACAGGTAATCGTATTGCATGTCGAGTGCGCGCGAGCAGCAGCTGCCGAACGCCGGCCCGATCAGCCCGGGCGTGCTGCTGGCGGTCCTGAGCAGGGCCGGCTTGTCGCCGCTGGCCTGCATCAGGTACTCATTGAAGTTCCAGGTCAAACCGAGCTGCTGGCGCGACGCATACAGGCCCGCGGTGGCCGTGACCTTGGACTGATCGGCCAGCGTGAAGCGCTTTGCCAGTCGGGTGTCGCTCATGGTCGATCCGGCGTCGTCGATCGAGGTATTGAACACCACGGCCGAGAATGCGCGGCCATTGTAGGGCTTGCCGGCGGCCGGGCCGGTGGCAAAGACGTAGTTGCCGACCGTGCCGTTATTGGCCGCGAACACACCGATGAAGCGGCCGCTGTTGTGCGACTTGCGGAAGTTTTCGCTGAGCGTCCAGCCGTTGCCGATCCGCCATTGCGCTTCGAGCCCCACGGTATTGCTCTTGACGGTCAAGCCGTCGTTGACATCGGTGGCGATGCGCCGGTTGCCCTTGTCGAGCGTCACATCGGGCACCCAGTATGGCGAGTAGAACGTGGCCGTGCGCGGATCGATCCCGTCGATGGTGGAGATGCGCTGATTGCTCACGCTGACCGGCACCGGCAGCGTGGTCGGGGTCTGGTCGTCCAGGTGCTTGAACGACAGGCGCACGAATCCGTTGTCGAACTCGTGGGTCAGGTTGCCGCGGATCTGGCCGCCCTTCTCGCTGGTGCCCGCGCTGTTGCGTATGCCTTCGCCATTGCGATAGAAGCCGCCGACAAAAAATCGCGTCTTGTCGGAGATCGGCGCGCCATAGTCGAAGTCGACCCGCGTGCTGTCGTAGTCGAGTCCGCTGGTCAGGCCGATGCTGCCGCCTTGTTCGGTACCGGTCTTGCTGATGAAGTTGATGATACCGCCCGGCGAATTGGTCGCCAGGGTCGAAGCCGAACCGCCGCGCACCACTTCCAGGTGCGATAGCGCGCCGTCGATACGCACGTAGGCGTCCGGCGTGATGAAGTTGAAGTCGCCCGATTGCAGCACTGGCAAGCCATCTTCCTGAATCTGCACGTAACGCGCGCCGCCGGCGGAAATCGGTACCCCGCGCACCGTCATGTTGGCATTGCCTTCGCCACCCGACGACTCGGAGCGCACGCCGGGGATCGAGCGCAACACCTCGGCCGCGCTGGTCGGTGCGGCCTGCAAAATCACGTCCTTGTCCATGGTGCTGATCGAGACGCTCGACTTCATCTTGGACGATGCGCTGCTGGTACCCGTGACGACGATGCGCTCCATGTTCAGGCTGTCGGCCGCTGGCGTGACGGCCGGTGCCGGCGCCTCCTGCTGAGCGTACGCAACATTCATCTGCAGTACTGCCACGGACACGACAGCAGCCATCCGTGAAATATTCGCTTTCATCACTTGTCTCCGGAGTTGTAATTATTGGCCGTTGGGGTGGTATCGATTTCGTCTGCAGACGTCGACACACTCCAGGGGGTATGTACATTATGCGCATCAAGTGGGGGTGAATGCAATCGATTGCAAAGACGCGGCGCAGCATGTTGTTTTCGGCGCAAGCCCCCTCTGAAGCTCTACCGGTTTTTCGTCTTAATTCGTAGGAATTGAAAGGAGATTGCTGCGCCGCAGCACAGAATTTCGTGGGAAAGGATCAAAAAAACCGGCGCAAATGCAATCGATTGCACCTTCTCAGCCCTGTATGGGTGTAGCTCAGGTGCTGGCGCGCACGACCAGCTCGGTCGGCAATTGGATTGAGGCCGGGGCGTGGCCTTGAACCAGCGACAGCAGTGCCGCAACCAATGCCTTGCCGGCGATATCGATCGGCTGGCGTACCGTCGTCAGCCGGGGGTGCGACAGCGCGGCCAGGGCGATGTCGTCATAGCCCACGATCGCCACCTCGTCCGGCACGCCGATCCCGCGCGAACGCAGGGCGTCGACCGCGCTCATGGCCACCAAGTCGCTGCACGCAAACACCGCATCGTAAGCGACGCCACGCTCGGCCAGCGCCTGTACGCCCTCGATGCCGCCCTGCGAGAGAAATGGCACGCTCACTTGCAGCTGGGGGTCGAACTCGATGCCGTGGGCGGCCAAGGCTTCGCAATAGCCGAGGTAGCGCTGCTGCGGCTCCGGCAGCGCAATGTCGCCGAGAAAAGCAATGCGGCGGCGCCCCTTGCCAATCAGGTGTTCAGTGGCTATCCGGCCGCCGCTGACATTGTCGCTGCCGATACAGCAATACAGCTGGTTGGGAAGTTGGGCGCCCCACACGACGATGGGTACCTTGCGGGCCGCCATCTCGTTGAGCTGTTGATGCCGCCCCCACTGTCCGACCATGATGATGCCGATCGCGCGGCCGGTATCGAAGGGCGCTGCGGCAGCGCCGAATTCATCGGTGCCTATGCGCGACAGCAGCATCTCGTAGCCCTGCTCGGTCAGCGCGTCTGCCAGGGTGCCCAGCATGGCCAGCAGGAATGGGTCGGACAGCGGCTGGCGCGTTGCGCGGTCGAACGGAATCAGCACGCTCACCGTGCGGTTCTGCTTCATGCGCAGATTTTGCGCCGCCACGTTCACGGAATAGCGCAGCGATCCGGCCAGTTCCTGGATCCGGGTGCGCGTTTCCTCGTTCACCAGCGGGCTATGGCTCAGGGCACGCGACACCGTTGACGTGGACACCCCTGCCAGGCGCGCGATGTCTGCCATCTGCAGGCGGCGCTGGACGCGCTCGGGGTCGTCCTGGTCCGGCCCGGCTTTGGTCATGGTCCTCTTCCTCATCTCTGTGTACGGGCAAATCGGGACTCATTGTATGCCAGCGCAGCTACCCGGCAAAGGCGCCGCACACTGCGGCGCTGTTGCGGATGACGTCGCTGCAGCTTTCCTGGTGGTCCACGAAATCGCGCTTGCGGATGCCGTCGATGTCGCCCCTGGCGCGTGGCGTCGATATCGGTTTCCAGCGCGAGGTGTCGACGAAGCAGGCCGCGTCGTCGAGCGAGGATTTCTTGAAGGTTTGATAAATTCCCAAGCGAAGTGCGCGCATGCTGCTTGCCAGCCATGCGCGCGGCATTACATCATTCAGGCGCGACGACCTCGTACCCCTTCGCCGCCAGCGCCGCGATCACGCCTTTCGGATCGAAAATATCGTCCATCGACAACAGCGCAAACGTCGAAGCATTGGTATCCAGCGCTTTCTCGGCCGATGCGATCCACTTCGCATGCGAGCGCGCCTTCACGTTCTTCCATTCAGGCTCCGTATCGAGCGCGGCGCTGTTCATCAGCGCGCCGAAACACGCCTCCTCGCGTTCGGCGTAGTTCAGCTTGCGCATCTCATCCACGTCGCCCTTGGCCCAGGCATTGGCGCGCGCTGTTGCGCCGTCGAGATCCTGCTTCAGTGTAGCCATCGTTGTCCTCAGGCAGGCGGCGTCAGCCAGATTCGACTTCTTGAAGTTCTTGATCAACGCGCGCGCATTGTCCGTCGGTAGTTCAACGTCCGTCGACGTCTGTTTCAGCTCGCTCTTCTTGATCAGGGCGAGCAGCTGCTTGCGCACCGCGTAGCCGTTCACCAGCCCCGCTTCCTTGCGCGCCGCTTCCGTCAACGCCTGCGCGGCAAAGATCGGCCGCTCGCGTTCGACGTCGCTGTTATCAAGCAGGTAGGTTGCCTTGAGCGTGCTCCACTGCGCGTAGTCTGCCTGCGGCAGCACGTCACGCAGCTGCGCGCCATCCGGATTCTTGCGCACGCCGATCAGGCTTGGCAGCAGCGTGACCATTTTGAAAAAGCCCGGCTTGGCCGTGGCGCCTGGCGGCGACAGGTACTCCTGCGAATGCCTGATCACGTTTTCCACCTGCTGCGAACGCCACGTCATGTTCTTCGGCAGCGGCGCATACGTACCGAACACCCACAGCACATGGTCGCCCTTCTTCACCTTCCACATCCCGGGACCGGGCCGCTGGGCGACGACGTGAATCTGATCCGGCGCAGGTTCGACCGCGTCCGTGGTGACAACAGCGGCAGGCTGGGCATCGGCACCGTCAAGGGACTGTGCCCATCCAGGGGCAGCCAGCAACGACAAGCACAGTGCGGGAACGACGAGTGGGCGCATGAAGATATCCTGTTGTGAAAGTAGCCAGCGTGCGCCGATTATGAGGCGGCCATCACGGCAATCACAAGGACTTTCGAATGCATACGCAAGGCGCAGTGGGCGGATAAGGAAGGCCTGGGAGGGATGCAAGCCCGCCTCCGCACGCGTCACGATGTCGCGGCGTGGATCAGTTCTCGCCAGACTGCTCAAGCAGCGACTGCGCCACCCGCAGGCCCTCGACCATCACGGCAAATGCTTCATGCTTGGTCGCTTCATCCGGCACGCGCAGCACGTACGACGGGTGATAGATCGTCACCACCCACGCGTCGCCATGGCGCACCGGTTGGCCGAGACTGTCCCTGAGCGTCACGTTCCCCTTCTGCAGCACCGATTTCAGCGCAGTAGCGCCCATCGCCACGATCACTTTCGGCTTGCGGGTGGCGATTTCTTTTTCGAGCCAGTAGTGGCAGGCCTCGATCTCTTTCTGCGCCGGCGTTTTATGCAGGCGCCGTTTGCCGCGCGGCTCCCACTTGAAATGCTTGACGGCGTTGGTGATGTAGACACCCTTGCGGTCTACCTCCGCCTGGGCGAACACGCGATCGAGCAGCTGGCCGGCCGGGCCGATGAACGGCTGGCCGGACAGGTCCTCCTGGTCGCCCGGCTGCTCGCCGACGAGCATGATCTGCGCGTGGTCCGGCCCGATCCCGCCGACCGCTTGCGTCGCGTGCTGCCACAATTCGCAGCGCCGGCATTCGTCGAGCTTTGATGGCTGTTCGCGGTCGGGCTGGGCTTTCTCGGCCGCGATCGGAATCGTCGTACCCCGGCGCTGGCCCACCTCGACGACCTGGCCGATGCGGCGCGCGCCCAGGCCGGCCTGGCTGACCATCGACGGCACCAGCGCGCCCTCGGGCAGGTTCTTCCAGAAGCGCGACGGCACATGGCTTTGCATGACCTTCGTGTTCAGGCGCGCGGGGTTGAAGATGCTGCGGTAGTAGGTCAGCCAGAGCGCCTCGCCGTCGTCTTCGAGGTCGGCCGGGCCGGACATCAACGGCCCGGCATCGTGCAGCGTAGCGCCGTCCCACAGCACGCTGGCCTCGGGCGTGGCGATCATCCAGGTCATCTTGCCCATGCGGGCAACAAAATGTTCGGCCACCTGCGGCAGCACGTCGTGCGCGGGCTCGAACCAGGCGACGAACTGTGGCGGCCCGGCCTCGATCGGCCGTTCGCGAAAGCGGATATACGCAAACATGTCGTGCACCTCGCGCCGCACCGCCTTGACCATCGACGTCAGCCGCGCGCCATCGGGGTCGGCGGGCGACTGCACATCGTGCTCGCCCTGCTGCCAGCGCCAGACCACGCGGTACAGGAAGGCCCAGCGGTCGTGGTCGCGGTAGCAGGCGGCGGTTTGCAGCATCTCCATCAGGGAGCGCGGGACTTGCGGCCTGGGCGTGGCTTGTGCCACCCGTTCGACAGGCGGGGCGGCGAGAAGGTCGCCAGTCGGCTGTACCGTCTCCAGGGCCGATGCCGGCGCTGCCGGCGCACTCGAAAACAGGTCGGCGCCCGGCTCGCCCCACGTCACCGTCTCGGGCGGCACGCCGGCGCGCAGCAGGGCGCGGGCCGTGGCGCGCCACTCGACGAACGAGGCCACCAGCAGCGGCTGGCCCGCGCGGACCGCAGCGACGGCCTCGCTGGCGACGACGGCTGCGGTGGCCGCGGGAGTCATGCTGCCTGCAGCTCCGGCCACAGGTTCATCTGCTGCGGCGCGTCCGCCATGTGCTTGCGCAGCAGGTCGGAGCTGGTTGCGCCCTGCGCCGGCTTGTAGTCAGCGGTGACGACGAACGGCGCCAGTTTTTTCAGGCTGCAGCGCAGACGCGATAAATCTTCCCAGCGGATGCGGCGAATGCGGCGCAGGTCGGCGATGCGCTTGGCGTTGCGCAGGCCGATGCCGGGGATGCGCGCGATGAGCGTCGCATCGACGCGGTTCAGGTCCATCGGAAACTGGTCGCGGTTCGACAGCGCCCAGGCCAGCTTGGGATCGATGTCCAGCGCCAGGTTGCCCGTCTGCGGCATGATCTCGCCGGCCGTGAAGCCGTAGCTGCGCAGCAGGAAATCAGCCTGGTACAGGCGGTGCTCGCGCAGCAGCGGCGGGGGCGCGAGCGGCACGCTCTTGGGGCTTTGCGGGATGGGGCTGAACGCGGAGTAGTACACGCGCTTGAGTTTATAGCTGCCGTACAGCGTCTCGGCCGTGTTGAGGATCGTGTGGTCGTCGCTGGCGTCGGCCCCGACGATCATCTGCGTGCTTTGGCCGGCCGGCGCAAATGCGGGCGACCTTGGCTCTTCGGCTTTTTCATCGAGCTTGCGCCGGATGGAACCCATCGCCAGCTTGATCGTGTGGACGCTCTTTTCGGGCGCGAGCCTGGTCACGCTGTCGTGCGTGGGCAGCTCGATATTGACCGACAGGCGATCGGCCCAGCGGCCCGCTTCCGTAATCAGGAGCGGGTCGGCATCGGGAATCGTCTTGAGGTGGATGTAGCCGCGGAAGTTGTGCACCTCGCGCAGGGTGCGCGCCACGGCTACCAGTTGCTCCATCGTGTAGTCGGCCGACTGGATGATGCCGGAGCTGAGGAACAGGCCGTCGATGTAGTTGCGCAGGTAAAAATCCTGCGTCAGCTTGACCACTTCATCGACCGCAAAGCGCGCACGCGGCACGTTCGACGTGCGCCGGTTGATGCAGTACTGGCAGTCGTAGATGCAGAAGTTGGTGAGCAGGATCTTGAGCAGCGAGACGCAGCGGCCATCCGGCGTGTAGCTGTGGCAGATGCCCATGCCGGTGGTGGCGCCCAGGCCGTCCTTGCCCTCGGAGCCGCGCTTGGGCGCACCGCTGCTGGCGCAGGATGCGTCGTACTTGGCCGCGTCGGCCAGGATTTCGAGCTTGTCGTTGAGTTCCATCGGACGCCCGTGGCTGTATGGGCATACAGTATAGCGTGGCGTGTCATGACAGAGGGTGCGCCGGCGCACCCGTGCGCGGGTAGCGCCGGGTCAAAGACGGGACGTTGGTTATGCGTGCAGCAAGCTTTCGGCCAGTGATAACTGCTGCGCATCCATGCGGCGCGCAGTGCGGGCCAGGTAGTCGCGTGCCGGCCCGATCCCGGCGCCGCCCGCCCGGTGCAGCCACGCATAGGCTTCGACCAGATCGCGCGGCGCGCCCTGCCCCGCTGCATACATCACGCCCAAGTTGAACTGGGCCCGCGCGTGGCCCTGGCGCGCCGCGCACAGGTACCAGAAATGGGCGGCTTCGTAATCGCGTTCGGCGCCCTTGGCGCAGTCGTAGCGCAACCCCAGTTCGAACTGCGCCAGCGCGTGCTTCTGATCGGCCGCCTTGTGCAGCCAGTCGGTGGCTTCGGCCGGGTCGCCCAGATCGTGCCGGTCGAGCAGCGTGGCCACCATGTACTGCGCCGCCGCGTAACCCTGGGCTGCGGCGCGCCGGTACCACCCGAGTGCCTGCACGCTGTCCTGCGCTGCGCCGATGCCGTTTTCGTGGCGCAGGCCCAGGTCGAACTGCGCGCGCAGGTGGCCCTGCTCGGCGGCCTTGCGGTACCAGGCCGTGGCCTCCAACGCATCGCGCTCGACGCCGTTGCCCGTGTCGAGGAGCTGCCCGAGGTGGTACTGCGCCACCGGCAAGCCCTGTTCTGCCGCGCGGCGGTACCAGATGGCTGCCTGCGCTGCATCCTGCACCACGCCCTGGCCGTGCTCATGGCGCATGCCCAGACTGTCCTGCGCGCCGGCGTGGCCCTGCTGCGCGGCGCGCCGGTACCAGATAGCGGCCAGCGCATCGTCCTGCGGCACGCCGTGGCCGGTGTCGTACATCAGCGCCAGATTGAACTGCGAGCTGGCATGGCCCTGGATGCCCGCGCGGCCGTACCACAGCATCGCCTGTTCGCCGTCCGCTTCCACGTCCTGGCCCTTGTCGTAGCGCAGGCCCAGATTGAACTGGGCCGGCGCATAGCCCTGCAGCGCAGCCTTGCGCAGCCAGTCCAGGGCCTGCGCCGGATCGCGCGCCACGCCCTGGCCGCTGTCGTAGCGCAGGCCCAGGCTGTACTGCGAACGGGCGTAGCCTTGCATGGCTGCGCGCCGGTACCAGTCGAGGGCGGCATCGTGGTCCTGCGCCACGCCCTTGCCGGTGTCGTACATCATCCCGAGATTGTGCTGGGCGCCCGCCTCGCCCTGCTCGGCGGCCTGGCGGAACCAGTACAGCGCGCGGCCCACGTTCTGCGCCACGCCCTGGCCCTTGGCGTACAGCCAGCCCAGGTTGTACTGGGCCAGCGCGTAACCCTGGCTGGCCGCGCGTTCGTACCAGTGGGCGGCCAGCATGAAGTCCTGCGTCACGCCCTGGCCCTTCTGCAGCATCACGCCGAGGTTGTACTGGGCCTGCGACAGGTTGGCCGTGGCCGCAAGCCGGTACCAGCTCACCGCCAGTTCATCGCTTTGCGCCACGCCCTGGCCGTTCACGTACATGAAGCCCAGGCTGTGCTGGGCCTCGGCGACGCCACGCTCGGCCAGGCCTTTCACGCGCAAGAATTCGGCGCTGTACAACGGCGTGTCGGGCATGACCAATCAGGCCAGCACGGCGCGCAGATTCGATCCGGGGCGGGTGCGCAGCGCCACCATGAAGTCGCCCAGCGAAATCGGACGGTAGAACAGGTAGCCCTGCATCGTCATGCAGCCGTTGGCGCGCAGGTAGCGCGCCTGTTCCTCGGTCTCGACGCCTTCGGCGATCAGGTTCAGGCCCAGGCCGCGCGCGATCGAGATGATCGCCAGAATCACCGGATAGTGGCCGTCTTCCTCGTGGATCTCTTTCACAAACGACTGGTCGATCTTGATCGTGTGGATCGGGAAGCGGTGCAGGTACGACAGCGACGAGTAGCCCGTGCCGAAGTCGTCGATCGCGATCGACACGCCCAGCTCGCACAGCTTGTTGAGCTGCTCGATCGCATACTGCGGGTTGCGGATGCAGATGTTCTCGGTGATCTCGACTTCGATCTGCTGCGGCGAGATCGCATAGCGCGCCAGGGCGCCGCGCATCTTCTCGAAGAAGTCGCCGCGGTCGAGGTATTGCGGCGACAGGTTCAGCGAGAGCCGGATATCGTTGCCGCCGACGGCGTTCCAGCGCAGCATGTCGCGGCACAGCGCGCCGATCATCCAGTCCGAGATCGGCAGCATCAGGCCGTTTTCTTCGGCGAACGGCAAAAATTCGCCGGCCGACAGGCGCCCGCGGGTCGGATGGTTCCAGCGCATCAGGGCCTCGGCGCCCGTGATGTTGCCGGTCATGGCGTCGATCTGCGGCTGGTAGAACATCTCCAGCTCGTCGTGCTCGAGCGCGCGGCGCAGCGCCTGCTCCAGCGCGATCTTCTGGTGCGACACTTCGAGCATCGAGTCGTGATAGAAGCTGTGGCCATTTTTGCCCAGCGCTTTTACCTGGTACATCGCGATGTCGGCGTGGCGCAGCAGTTCGTCGATCGATTCGCCGTCTTTCGGGTAGATCGCGATGCCGATCGAGGCCGAGATGTGCACTTCGTGACCATCGAGGTCGAACGGCAGCTGCAGGCAGGTGAGGAATTTGTCGGCGACCATGCGCGCGTCGTCGTGGCTGACCAGCTCGGGCAGCACGATGGTGAATTCGTCGCCGCCCTGGCGCGCCAGCGTGTCGCCCTTGCGCAGGCATTCCTTCAGGCGGCTGGCCGCCTGCTGCAGCAGCTCGTCGCCCTTGACGTGGCCGAGCGTGTCGTTCACCAGCTTGAAGCGATCGAGGTCGATGAACATCACCGCCAGTTCGGTCTGCTTGCGCTTGGCCTGGATCACGGCCAGCCCCAGGCGGTCCTTGAACAGGATGCGATTCGGCAGGTCAGTCAGGATGTCGTGGTAGGCCTGGTAGGCGATGACTTCCTCGGCGCGCTTGCGGTCGGTGATGTCGCGCGCCACGCCGTAGGTGCCGAAGAACTCGAGCTTCTTCACTTCCTGGTCCGGCACGTGCATGCCGATCGCGTTGAGCGAGATCGTCATCAACGTCGTGTTGAAGGTGCGGTCGCTGCTGCTGTTGCCGTTTCCGCCCCGGCACTTCAGGCGCAGCTCGACGTTGCGCGATGCGCGTTCGTCGATGCGGCGTTCGTTGAACACGTAGCGGGCGCGTTCCAGGTCTTCTTCGTGCACGACGATCGAGTAATGCTTGCCGATCAGTTCTTCGCGCGTGTAGCCGAGCAGCTGGTAGGCGCGGTCGTTGACGAACGTGAAGCGGCCTTCGTGGTTGAGCGTGTAGATGATGTCCGGCGACGAGTCGACCAGGTAGCGGTACATCTTCTCGGAGTTCTCGAGCTGGTTCGCGATGCGCGCGTTTTCCAGCGCCAGGCGCCGGCGCCCCAGCGCATTGCTGACGGTCGAGAGCAGCTCTTCACGGCTGTACGGCTTGCGCAGGTAGCTGTAGGCGCCGCGTTTGAGCGCGCCGATTGCGGCATCGATGCCCACTTCGCCGCTCATCACGATCACGTCGGCATCGATGCCCCTGTCGTTGATGAAGTCCATGATCTCGTGGCCGCCGATATCGGGCAGGCGCAGGTCGAGCAGGACCAGGTCGAAGCGCTGGCGCGACAGCTCTGCCAGCGCCTCGGTACCGCATGTTGCGGTCGTGAGGCGGTAGCCGCGCCCCTGCAGCAATTCGTACAACGACGACAGCAGGCGGGGTTCATCATCGACCAGCAGCAGGCGTGGCTGGCTGTCGGCGTCGAGCGTCGGAGAAAACGGTGAGGGTTCACCAGGGAGCATGGTGGCAGGGTGCGCGTGCATGGTGAGGTTCAGGCGGAACCGAGCGCGCGCGCCGGCAGCGCAAGCGCATTGCCGACGCCGGTGTACGCCGGCAGGAGTATTTCAAACGACGTACCGGAACTGGCGCTGCGGCAGGCGATATGGCCGCCCATCTTCTTGACCAGGCCATGGACGATCGACAGGCCCAGACCGCGCTTGCCGCCATCGAGCGCGCCTTCCTTGCTGCTCTTGACGGGCATGAACAGGTTGGCCAGCACTTCGCGCGACAAGCCGGGACCATTGTCGTTCACGCCCAGCTCGAGATACAGATGGCGCTCGCGGTTGACGTGGCCACGGTTGACGACTTCGATCCGGCCACCGTCCTTCTGCTGCGGCCCGAAGGCTTCGACCGCATTCTTGACCAGATTGACCAGGATCTGCTTGAGCACATCCGGGTCGCCTTCGATCGCGCTGTCGCCGTCCATGTGCGCCACGATCTGCACGCCGCCCGGTACGAAGCCGCTGGTGCGGAACAGGCGCAGTACATCGTCGACGACGCGGGCGGCATCGACTGGCCGCGGACCGGTCTCCGGCACCTGCGGTTCGGCCAGGGAGCCGATCAACTGGCCCACGCGGTCGATCTCTTCGTTCAGGATCGACAACTCGCCGCCCACCGGCTCCTGGCGTGCCAGTTTGCCGTCCAGGATGCTCAGGTAATTCTTGATGATCGCCAGCGGATTGTTCACTTCGTGCACCACGCGGCGCGAGGCGTCGCGGAATTCTTCGGCCACGTTGGCCAGCTGGCGGCGCGCATGGCCGCGTTCGAGCAGCAGGTTTTCGAGGGCGCTCGCGGCCTGCGCACCGAAGGCCTGCATGAACCGCTCGCGGCGCTGGCAATGCGGCAGCTGCCAGGCCGGCACGCCGCCCACCAGCACGCCCAGGCAGCGCGCACCGGCCACCAGCGGCACCACCACCAGGCTGTCGGTGCCGAGGATACGCAGCAGCTGTTCTTCGGCCAGACCAAGCTGCTGGCGTTCACCGCCCACGAACGCGGGACGGCGCTCCAGCGCGCTGCGCGCCACGGGGCCGCCCTTGGCCAGCGACACCGAGAAATCGGCAATGCGTGCCACGCCCGGCGCCGGGGCGCCCGACAACAGGTGGCCGGTGGGGTTCTCCAGCAGCACGACGGCGCTCTCGAAATCGAACAGGATGCGGGCCGTGCGGGTCATCGCGTCGAGCAGGCCCGACTCGCCCTGCTGGCGCGCCAGGGTCTGGCCGACCTCGGACACCAGCACCATATTGCGCACTTCTTCGTTCAGGCGCTTTTGCACCGGATCGACCGCTGGCGGCGGCGCGTAGGCGGACGGGCGCGGCAGGTCGTCGGCGCCCGCCAGGTCGATCCCCAGGTGCGCGGCAGCCTGCTCGACCTGGCGCGCGGCGCCCTCGATCAGTTGCGCCGCGCGCGCGATGTCGATCCCGCACAGTGCGCAGGCATCGGGCACCATCGTCTCGTCGTCTGCATGGCAGGTCAGCACATGCGCCAGGCGCACGATGCGGATCAGGAGATGGCTGCCTTCCAGGCGATCGCCCGGCTCGTGGTGGTACAGCACCGCGTCGGCCAGGAACGAATCGAGCTGCCAGCGTTCGATCAGCCAGGCGCCGGCTTCGGCGTGGGTGATCTGGAGCGTGCGCTGCTCGACCGCACACAGATCTTCGTCATCGATCGCGGTGAAGTTGAATGCGTATTCCTTGGGCGCGGCGGCCAGCAGCGCCAGGCGGCCGACATTGTGCAGGAGACCAGCCAGATAGGCTTCTTCGGGATGGACGTAGTCGAGCATGCGCGCCGCATCGCGCGCGATCACGGCCGCCGTCAGGGAGTTCTTCCAGAACGCGCGCAGGTCGATGCTGCCGGCATGCGGGAAGCTGTTAAAGGTCTGAAACACCGAATCGCTGATCACCAGCGTCTTGATCATGTCGGTGCCAAGGGCTACCAGCGACTGTTCGAGGTTGGCGCTGCGCGTGCTGCGGTGGTAGGCCGAGCTGTTGGCAACGGCCAGCAGTTTGGCCGTCATGCCGGCATCTTTTGCGATCAGCGCGGCGAGTTCCGGCATGCCGAGATCGTCGGCCTGCAGGTGCTCGATCAGCTTGACCAGGATCTGCGGCATGGCCGGCAGCCGGGCGATCAGCAAGCGATTGCGAATATCCTGATCGGATAGGAGCATGTTATCAAGCACGGCCGCCACTTGTCGAAGGGTTCTGGTAGGTGGCGATCGCGCCCGAACAGGCATGCCACGTCGCCCTGCACTTCAGTGCATGGAACAGGCGAGAGGTTTGCCCACTGCTCCAGGTGATAAAAACGTATCGTAACATATATACATTTCTGATCAGGAACAATAGTTACGGGAATACTCGTTGCAATGGGGGTCCTCCGGGGGTAAACACAGCTGCCCACCAAAACTTGTTGCAACGATACGACTATTTCTGCGATTCATGCTCACCAGACGCCTGATCAGGGCGTGGATTCGCCCCGGGCGCGCAGCTTGCGGCGATGGCGTCGCGCGGTATCCCAGCACGCCAGCGACAGCAGCACGAAGAATGCCTGCCCGAGCGCCAGCGCCAGTACCGAATGCGACAGCGCGGGCGCCACGGCGCCAGCCACGATTGCGCCCAGCAGCGTGAGAATGAACGACTGGCACGACGCCGCCGTACCGCGGATGCGCGGGAACAGGTCGAGCGCCAGCAGCGTGGCGCCGGGCGCGATCAGCGAACTGCCAAAGGTGAAGAAGAACATCGGCGCCACGGTCCACGGCAGGGCCGGTGGAAAGAACGCGTGGTAGCTCACGTTGAAGGTCACTGCGCCCAGCATGAAGAAAAAGCCCACACGGATCTGGCGCGCGAAATCCATCTTGCCGGCCAGCCGGTTGGCAACGAGCGAACCGAGGAAGATGCCGCTCACGGTCGGCACGAACAGCCACGCGAACTGGGACGGGCCCAGGCCCAGGCTTTCGGGCAGCATGACGGGCGCTGCTGCGATGTACAGGAACAGGCCGGCGAAGTTCAGCGCCGTCACGCCAGCCTTCATGTGAAACAGGAACGAGCTGAAGATGGCGCCGTAGCTCTGGGCCAGGAAGCGCGGATTGAATGGCTGGCGCTCGGCCGGTGGCACCGTCTCGGGCAGGTGCTTCCAGCAGAACCAGAACAGCAGCACCGTGTAGACGGACAGCGCCAAAAAGATCGCACGCCAGTCGAGCAGCGTGACGATCCAGCCGCCCACCACCGGCGCGATGGCCGGGGCGATCGAGAAAATCATCGTGACCATCGACAGCAGGCGCGCCGCCGCGGTATCGGAATACAGATCGCGGATGATCGCGCGCCCCACCACCACGCCGGCCCCGGCCGAGACACCCTGCAGCACGCGAAACACCCACAGGTATTCCACCGAGGACGCCGAGGCGCAGCCGAAGCTGCCGATCGCGAACACCACCAGCGCCACCAGGATCACGTTGCGGCGCCCGAATGCATCGGACAGCGCGCCATGCCACAGCACCATGACGGCAAAGGCCAGCATGTAGGCGGTGAGGGTTTGCTGGACCTGCAGCGGCGTGGCGGCAAGCTGGGCCTGGATCTGCGGGAACGCCGGCAGGTAGGCGTCGATCGAGAATGGCCCCAGCATCGACAGCCCCGCCAGCAGCGTTGCCAGCCCACCTGCCGAGAGCATCGCGATCTTGTGGGGCGGCGGCGCCGGCACGGGTGTGACGGGGTCCTTGGGCAGATCGGATGGTTCTGGCAGCATCGGGCGGTCCGGGTCAGTCCTGCTTTGGTTTGGCTTCCTCGCGGCGGTTGAAGCCCGCCACCATATCGAAGCGGAACAGGCGGCATTCGAGCGCGCCATTGAAGAACGGGGTCTTGCGCGACTCTTTCAGGCGCAGCATTTTCGGCAGGCCCAGGTCGGCCGTGAACAGGAAGGCGGTCCAGCCGGCAAAGCGCTGCTTGAGCGTCGTCGAAAACGCGGCGTAGAAGCCGGCCGCCATGTCGTCCTGCGGCACCGTGCTGTCACCGCGCACGCCGATCCGCTCGCCGTACGGCGGATTGGTCAAGAGGATGCCCGGCTCGCTCGTCGGCGCCGATACGTGCTGCGCTTCGATCTGCTTGAGCGGCACGTCGAACAGGATGCCGGCGATTTTCAGGTTATGGCGCGTCATTTCGACCATGTCGCCCGAGATGTCCGAGCCAAAAATGGTCGGCTCCTGCGGCAGCACGTTCGGCTTGACCGCTGCCTTCATCGCGGCCCAGGCCTGGCGGTCATGGTCGGCGAATTTTTCGAAGGCGAAGCTGCGGCGCGCGCCGGATGGAATCCCTTGCAGCATCTGGGCCGCTTCGACCAGGATCGTGCCCGAGCCGCACATCGGGTCGAACAGCGGCACGCCCGGCTTCCAGCCCGAGACGCGCAGCAGGCCCGCGGCGAGGTTCTCGCGCAGCGGCGCATCGCCCGTTTCTTCACGCCAGCCGCGCTTGAACAGCGCTTCGCCCGAGGTGTCGAGGTAGACGATGAAGTTGCGTGCATCCAGAAAACCGACGATGCGCATGTCGGGTTCGCGCGTGTTGACCGACGGGCGCTTGTCATACTGGTCGCGGAAACGGTCGCAGATGGCGTCCTTGATCTTGAGCGTGGTGAATTCGAGGCTGCGCAGCGGCGACTTGACGGCCGTGACGTCGACGCGGATCGTGTGATCGGGGCCGAACCAGTCTTCCCAGGTTTGCTCGAGCACCAGGTCGTAGATATCGTTTTCGGTGGTGTAGCTGCGCTGGGCCATGCGCATCAACACACGCGAGGCGATGCGCGAGTGCAGGTTGAGCAGCCAGGCATCCTGCATCGTGCCCGAGCAGTGCACGCCGCCGGGCACCTGGTTGTGCACTTTCAGCGTGGTGCTTTGTGCGGCGATTTCGCCGATTTCTTCGGCCAGCGCCGCTTCCATGCCGCGTGGGCATGGGCAAAAATAGGAAGCCATGAGGGGTACCCTTTGTCCGTTGATGATTCTGTAGAGATAACGCGTCAGCCGTGACGCTGGATGACCGTGAATTATTTAAACCGCAAACTTCAAAACCGTCATTCCCGCGTAGGCGGGAATCCAAGTCATTAGCGCAGCTACAAGAGCATGCTTTTGGCTATGCAAGCACCTTGGATTCCCGCCTTCGCGGGAATGACGTTTGTCGGGCGCGGGCCGATGCAAGGCCCGCATCCTGCCCTGCTTAGAACGGCTTGACCGTCACCAGAATGACAATCGCCAGCATCAGCACGACCGGCACTTCATTGAACCAGCGATACCACTTGTGACTGCGCGTATTGACGCCGCGTTCGAATTTCTTGAGGATGCCGCCGCACATGTGATGGTAGCCGATCGTCAGGAACACGAGCAGCAGCTTGGCATGCAGCCAGCCACCTTGGATACCGTAGCCCAGCCACAGCCACCCGCCCAGCAGCACCGCCGGCACCGACAGGATCATCGAGAAGCGGTACAGCCGGCGCGCCATGCCCAAGAGGCGGTCACGCGCCGCAGGGTTGGTTTCCTCGGCCAGGTTGACGAACAGGCGCGGCAGGTAGAACAGGCCGGCGAACCAGGACGCAATGAAGACAATGTGCAGTGCTTTGATCCAGAGGTACATGCTTTCCTTGTGGTGAATGTTGAATTCAGTTGCGCACTTCGCCGTGGCCAAACACGACATACTTGAGCGACGTGAGGCCTTCCAGCCCCACCGGCCCGCGTGCATGCAGCTTGTCGTTCGAGATACCGATCTCGGCGCCCAGGCCGTATTCGAAACCATCGGCAAAGCGCGTCGACGCATTGATCATCACCGACGCCGAGTCGACTTCACGCAAGAAACGCATCGCGCCGCTGTGGTCTTCGGTGACGATCGATTCGGTGTGCTTCGACGAATACGCATCGATGTGGTCCATCGCCTCGTCGATGCCGGCCACCACCTTCACAGCCAGGATCGGGGCCAGGTATTCGGTCGACCAGTCTTCTTCCGTTGCCGCGACCAGATGCGGGTAACCGGCCAGGATCGCGAACGCTTCCGGGTCGGCGCGCAGTTCGACGTCTTTGGTCGCATACAGCTCGGCCAGGCGCGGCAGCACGGTAGGCGCGATGCCGCGCGCGACCAGCAGCGTTTCCATCGTGTTGCAGGTGCCGTAGCGGTGGCACTTGGCGTTGAACGCGATGGCCAGCGCCTTGTCGATATCGGCCTTGTCGTCGATGTAGACGTGACAGATGCCATCGAGGTGCTTGATCATCGGGACCGTGGCTTCGGCCATCAGGCGCGCAATCAGCCCCTTGCCGCCGCGCGGGACGATCACGTCCACGTACTGCGGCATCGTGATCAGCGCGCCGACGGCGGCGCGATCGACCGTGTCGACCACCTGCACCGCCGCCTGCGGCAAGCCGGCGCCGGCCAGGCCTTCGGCCACCAGCCTGGCCAGCGCGCGGTTGCAGTGGATCGCTTCCGAGCCGCCGCGCAGGATCGCCGCATTGCCGCTCTTGATGCACAGACCGGCCGCATCGACCGTCACGTTCGGGCGCGCCTCGTAGATGATGCCGATCACGCCCAGCGGCACGCGCATCTGGCCGACCTGGATGCCGCTCGGACGCACCTTCATGTTCGAGATTTCGCCGACCGGATCGGGCAAGGTGGCGATCTGGCGCAGGCCGGCGACCATCGTCGCAATCGCCGCATCCGATAACGCCAGGCGATCCATCAGTGCCGGGGCCAGGCCAGCTGCTCCGGCAGCGGCCAGGTCTTGGGCGTTGGCAGCGCGCAGCGCATCGGCATCGCGTTCGATGGCGTCGGCAATCAGGTGCAGGGCGCGGTTGCGGGTGGCCGTGTCGGCGCGTGCCATGGCGCGCGCGGCGGCGCGGGCTTGCTGGCCCAGCTGGTGCATGTGTGCGGTAATGTCCATCGAGTTTCCCATTGCATTAACATGGCGCACGCAAGGCGGCGATGGTCATCGGCGTCGAACAACGCCTTTACTGCGAAAGGCCTTACCGCGCCACCCGCAACGCCAGCTGCAACATCGCATCCCACGCGTCGCCCGCGAATTGTTTGGCGCGCAGGCCCTTGACCATGCGGTCGACCTGCGCCGCCTCTTGCAGCGCCGCTTCGAGCGTCGCGAGCGACACGCGGCGCAGCGCCGGCTCCATCATCCGCTCGCGCGGGCCCCAGATCCGGTATTCCTTGAGCAGGGCATTCAACGGCCGGCCCTGCCCCATCCCGCTCTTCAATTTTAGCAGCGTGCGGATTTCTTCGGCCACTGCCCACAAGACCAGCGGCAGCGCTTCGCCTTCGCCCTTCAAGCCTTCGAGCATGCGCACCAGGCGCGCGGTGTCGCCCGTCAGCATTGCCTCGGACAGCTTGAACACGTCGTAGCGCGCCACGTTCAGCACGGCGTCGTGCACCTGCTCGAACGTCAGCTTGCCCGGCTCGTGGAGCAGGCCGAGCTTTTGAATCTCCTGGTGCGCCGCCAGCAGATTGCCTTCGACGCGGTCGGCGATGAAGTCCAGGCTCTGGCGCTCGGCGCTCTGGCCCTGGCTTGCCAGCCGGTTGCCGATCCAGGCCGGCAGTTGTGCGCGCTCGATGTTCGGGATATCGATGTACACGGCGGCCTGCTGCAGTGCCGTCACCCATGACGCCTTGGCCGTCTGCCAGTCGAGCTTGGGCAGCGTGATCAGGGTGAGGTTGTCGGGGCTGAGGTCTTTCGCATACGCCTGCAGCGCAGCGCTGCCATCCTTGCCCGGTTTGCCGGTCGGGATGCGCAGTTCGATCAGCTTCTTGTCGCCGAACAGCGACAAGGCCTGATTGGCCGCCAGCAGTTCGCCCCACTTGAAAGTGCGCTCCACGCTGAGCACGTCGCGCTCGGTATAGCCCTGCGCGCGCGCCGCCTTGCGGATGCGGTCGGCCGCTTCCAGCGCCAGCAGATGCTCGTCGCTGGCGATCACGTACAGCTGCGCCAGGTTCTTGGCCAGGTGGCCATCGAGCGCTTCGAGCCGCAGTTGCATCGCTTACGGCGTCGGCAAGGCGGCTGCCGGCGTCGCTGGCGCTGCCACGGGCCCCAGCGGCTTGATCGCCACCAGACGGCGCAGAACCTGCTGCACCAAGTCGGACTGCATGTCGCGGTACAGCAGTGCTTCTTCGGATTCCTTGGCCAGCACCTGCGATTCGTCGAATGCGATATTGCGGCGCAGGGTGATGTCGGTGGGCGCCAGCAGCTGGCGGTTGTTGGCGTCGCGTACCTGGAACACCAGCGTGTAGCTCAGCGAATATTCACGCACGCGGCCCAGACTGTTGAGCGACAGAATCGCCTTGCCGCGCGACTCGCTGATCACATCGAACAACGCCTCGGCTTTGGACGCATCGGGTTCGATGCGCACGTTGTCACCCGCACGCAGGTTGCGCTTGAGCTCCGTGCCCAGCGGCGAGGCTTCGTTGAACGACAGCCAGATGCTCTGGAACGGCAGGGTGTACTGGCCATCGCTGCCGCGCAGCTTGAAGCCGCAGCCGGCGAGGACGGCGACCATCAGGACTGCGCCGAGGACGCGCACGAGGTAGTTATTCGAAGTGTTCATCATCAGACCACGATATTGACAAGTTTGCCCGGCACGACGATGACCTTCTTCGGCGTGCCTTCGATGAATTTCTGCACCGCTTCGCTGGCCAGCGCAGCCGCTTCGATGGTCGCCTTGTCGGCCTCCTTTGCGACCTTGACCGAACCACGCAGCTTGCCGTTCACCTGGATCATCATGTCGATCTCGGACTGTTCGAGCGCCTGTGGATCGACTTCCGGCCATGGGGCATTGAGCAGGTCACCGTGCACGCCGGCAAAACCAAGCTCCTGCCACAGCGCGTGCGTGATGTGCGGCGCGACCGGGTTCAGCAAGCGCAGGAAGATCGAGAAGCCTTCGGCGATGATCGCGTTCGACGCCGCGCTGTCATCGAGCTTGCCCGATTCGAGCGTGTTGAGCATCTTCATGCAGGCCGAGACCACGGTGTTGTACTGGATGCGCTTCAGGTCGTAGTCGGCCTGCTGCAGGATCTTGTGCACTTCGCGGCGCAGGGTTTTCTGTGCGTCGGTGTGCGTGCCCTGCACTTCACCGGTCAGTGCAGCGGCAATGCGCGCGCGCTGCGCGTAGCCGAAAGCCCACACGCGGCGCAGGAAGCGGCTGGCGCCTTCGACGCCACTGTTCGACCACTCGAGCGTCTGCTCGGGCGGCGACGCGAACATCGTAAACAGACG
The DNA here is from genome assembly GCA_014841835.1 of Oxalobacteraceae sp. CFBP 13730. Classification (GTDB taxonomy): domain Bacteria; phylum Pseudomonadota; class Gammaproteobacteria; order Burkholderiales; family Burkholderiaceae_D; genus Telluria. The sequence continues at coordinate 223,823 of JACYUQ010000005.1, forward strand.
CGCGGTGTCGGCGCCGTACTGCTCGATCTGCGCTTGCGGATCGATGCCGTTGTTTTTGGACTTCGACATCTTTTCGGTGCCGCCAATTTCGACCGGCTGGCCGTCGGCCTTCAGCACCGCGCTTTGCGGGCGGCCCTTGTCGTCGAAGGTCAGTTCGACATCGGCCGGGTTGAACCAGGTCTTTTTGCCGGACGCTTCTTCGCGGTAATAGGTTTCGTTGAGCACCATGCCCTGCGTGAGCAGGTTGACGAATGGCTCATCGAATTTGACCAAGCCGAAGTCGCGCATCACTTTGGTCCAGAAGCGCGCGTACAGCAGGTGCATGACGGCGTGCTCGATGCCGCCGATGTACTGGTCCATCGGCATCCAGTAATCGTTGCGCTCGTCGACCATCGCATTGTTGGAACCCGGCGACGTATAACGCATGTAGTACCACGACGAATCGATGAACGTGTCCATCGTATCGGTCTCGCGACGCGCAGGCTTGCCGCAGGTCGGGCAGTCGCACTTGAGGAACGCTTCATCCTTGTTCAGTGGATTGCCGGTACCGTCCGGGACCAGGTGCTCGGGCAGCACGACCGGCAGGTCGGCTTCGGGCACCGGCACGATGCCGCAGTGCTCGCAGTGGATCATCGGGATTGGCGTGCCCCAGTAGCGCTGGCGCGAGATGCCCCAGTCGCGCAGGCGGAACGTGACCTTCTTGGCGCCCAGGTCCTGGCTCGCCAGTTCACCCGAGACCGCGTTGACGGCCGACGTGTAATCGAGGCCGTCGTACTTGCCCGAGTTGATCGTGCGGCCGTTGTCCTTGTCGCCGTACCATTCTTGCCAGGCGTCGAGCGAGAATTCCTGGCCTTCGACGGCCACGACCTGCTTGATCGGCAGATTGTATTTTTTGGCGAAGCCGAAATCGCGCTCGTCATGCGCCGGCACGCCCATCACGGCGCCATCGCCATAGGTGATCAGAACGTAGTTGCCGACCCAGACCGGTATCTGCTCTTGCGTGACCGGATGGGTGACGAACAGGCCGGTCGGCATGCCCTTCTTTTCCATCGTCGCCATGTCGGCTTCGATGACCGAACCAAGCTTGCACTCGGCGATGAACTGCTGGAGCGCCGGGTTGTTCTTTGCAGCGTGCTGGGCCAGCGCATGCTCCGGCGCCACGGCGCAGAAGGTCACGCCCATGATCGTGTCGGCGCGCGTGGTGAACACGTAGAGCTTGCCGTCATCGATCGGCTCACCTGCATCGCCCACGATCGTGTGCGGGAACGCGAAGCGCACGCCGGTCGACTTGCCGATCCAGTTGGCCTGCATCGTGCGCACGCGCTCGGGCCAGCCCGGCAGCTTGTTGTCGACATGGTCGAGCAACTCGTCGGCGTACTCGGTAATGCGCACGTAGTACATCGGGATTTCGCGCTTTTCGATCAGCGCGCCCGAACGCCAGCCGCGGCCGTCGACGACCTGCTCGTTGGCCAGCACGGTCTGGTCGACCGGGTCCCAGTTCACGGTACCGGTCTTCTGGTAGATGATGCCCTTTTCGAGCATCTTGAGGAACATCCACTGGTTCCACTTGTAGTAGTCCGGCTTGCAGGCGGTCATCTCGCGCGACCAGTCGATTGCCAGGCCCATCGACTCCATCTGGCCACGCATGTGGGCGATGTTCGAATAGGTCCATTCGGCCGGCGGCACGTTGTTGGCCATGGCCGCGTTTTCCGCCGGCATGCCGAATGCGTCCCAGCCCATCGGCATCAGAACGTTGTAGCCGTTCATCCGCAGGTAGCGGTACATCACGTCGTTGATCGTATAGTTGCGCACGTGGCCCATGTGCAGCTTGCCCGATGGGTAAGGCAGCATCGAGCAGGCGTAATACTTGCCTTTAGGGAAACGCGGATCGTGTTCGACGGCTTTATAGGCGTCGATCGATTTCCAGTAGGCCTGGGCGGCCTGTTCGACTTCGGCTGGACTATATTTTTCTTGCATGATTTCTGCAGACGTAATGTGGGAGATGGAACCGGTCATTATAACCTGTTGATTTTGCACTACGGCGTGGCGTGGTGCAGGAAGGATGGTGCGGTGAGACAGCGTCCGCTGAACGCTGCCCCGGGTAATTCAGCGCAGCACGAGTTTCAGTGCCGGCGTTTCGCCATAATCTTCATACCGCTCGTTGATGCCGCCGATACAAAAGGCCAGCTCCTCAAACAGATCCGGCACCGCGGCCTTCATGGCAGCAGCGTCGACGATCACGATCTCGAGCACTTCGTCCGGCGCCAGCTGGAAGCTGGTCATGTTTTCGTCGTCGCGCAGGTAGCTCAGGCAATCCACCCAGGCGTCGATGCTGTTCGCATACGACGCCGGGAAGCCGAACGCGGCCCGGCTTTGCGCATGAAACGACGCCTCGTCGACGATCGCAGCGCCGTTCAGTTGTGCAACGGCCATATCAAGCTTTCAGGCCCAGCACGTCCTGCATGTCGTACAGGCCGTGCGATTTGTCTGCCAGGAAGCGCGCCGCGCGCAGCGCGCCGTGGGCATAGGTCACGCGGCTGCTGGATTTGTGGCTGATCTCGATGCGCTCGCCCGTGCCCAGGAACATGACGGTGTGGTCGCCCACGACGTCGCCGCCGCGCACGGTGGCAAAGCCGATCGTCGACGGATCGCGTTCGCCGGTGACGCCTTCGCGCCCGTACACGGCGCATTCCTTGAGGTCGCGGCCGATGGCGTCGGCAATGACTTCGCCCATCTTGAGCGCGGTGCCCGATGGTGCATCGACCTTGTGGCGGTGGTGCGCTTCGACGATTTCGATGTCGTAGCCTTCGGCAAAACTCTTGGCCGCCATTTCGAGCAGCTTGAGCGTGACGTTCACGCCCACGCTCATGTTCGGCGCGACCACCAGCCCGATCTTCTCGGCGGCGGCAGCGATCTCGGCCTTGCCGGCGTCATCGAAACCGGTGGTGCCGATCACCATCTGCTTGCCATTGGCGGCGCAATACGCGAGGTGCGCCAGCGTGCCTTCCGGGCGGGTGAAGTCGATCAGCACGTCGGCGTTGTGCAGGCCGTGCCTGATACTGTCTTCGATCATCACGCCCGTGAGGAAACCGCTGAACGCGCCGGCATCCTGGCCGATGAACGGCGAACCGGGCATGTCGAGCGCGCCGGCCAGGCGGGCATCGGGTGCGTACTGGATGGCTTCGATCAGCATGCGGCCCATGCGGCCGCTGGCGCCGGCTACGGCGATATTCAACATCGTCATGGCAATCCTTACTGCTGGGTTGCCGGGGCAGTCACCGTGATCGGTGCGACCGGACGGCTTTCCGGCTTTTCTTTCTTGCTCGGTACCTTGGCGGGACCGGCGATACGGTCGATGTAATCGCGCTCGCTCGGCAGGTTGCCGCCTTCGAAACGCTCGACCACGTCATCCTTGAAGAACACGGTGACGCGGCTGGTGGTCAGTTCGCCATTGCCCCGGGCCAGGTAGAACGGGTAATCCCAGCGGCTGGCATGGAAGGCATCGACCAGCAGGGGCGAACCGAGCAGGAAACGTACCTGGTCACGCGTCTGGCCGACCTTCAACTGGTTCAACATCTCTTGCGAGACGAAGTTGCCCTGCTGAATGTCCGGGCGGTAAGGCGAGAAGATCCACAGGAACTTTTGCAGGCGCGAAGCCTGCACGGTCTGCGCGCCGGCATTGGCGATGGCGGCCGATTTATCGGCGTCGGCCGCGGTGGCCGCCGTGTCCGTTGCCACCGGTGGCGCCGGACGGGTCTGGTTGCGCCAGGATGCGCAGCCGGACAACGTCAGCGTGCAGACGAGACCTGCCGCCAGCACCGCCTTGGCGGAAAATCGATGGGATACGGCTTGTTTGACGCGCATAGGTAACCTCAAATCGTTCGAGCGGGAGCTTTCAAAACGCTATATCATAAAGCACTCCGCCAATATGCGAGTAACAAACATGAGTAACAATCCGACCGACCTGAAGGCAAGCGGCCTCAAGGCCACGCTCCCGCGCCTGAAAATCCTGGAAATCTTCCAGAACAGCGCCGTGCGTCACCTCACCGCAGAAGATGTCTACAAGATCCTGTTGGCTGAAAACATGGACGTTGGACTGGCCACCGTCTACCGCGTCCTGACGCAATTCGAGCAGGCTGGCCTGCTCAACCGTAACCACTTCGAAACCGGCAAGGCCATCTACGAGCTCAACGCCGGCTCGCACCATGACCACCTCGTCTGCGTCACCTGCGGCCGGGTCGAAGAATTTTATGACGAAGAAATCGAACAGCGCCAGAAGATGATTGCCGAAACCCACGGCTACACGATCGTCGACCATGCACTGGCGATCTATGGCAGTTGCCCGCAGTGCCAGGCGGCGCGCAAGGCAAGCTGATCATCAGCCGCCCCGCAGGGCTGGCCAATAAGAAAGGGCGCACCGGAATTTCCCGTGCGCCCTTTTTGCGTCTGGTCGCAATAAAAAATTGTTAAGGCTGGCTGAGCGCGTTCGACAACAGCTTGGCGGTGATGTCCACGATAGGAATCACCCGCTCGTACGCCATCCGTGTGGGACCGATAACGCCCAGCGTGCCAACGATGCGACCATCGACGGCGTACGGCGCGGTGACCACGCTCATCTCGTCCATCGGCACCAGATTCGATTCGCCGCCGATGAAGATCTGCACGCCGCCGGCCTTGCTCGACATGTCGAGCAACTGCATCAGGCCCGTCTTTTGCTCGAACATCTCGAACATCTGGCGCAGCGAACTCATATTCGACGACAGGTCGGTCACCGACAACAGGTTGCGCTCGCCGGAAATGACCACGTCGTCGCTCTCGGCCATCGCTTCGCTGCCGGCCTCGACGGCGGCATGCATCAGGCGCCCCATGTCGTCGCTCAGCTGGCGCAATTCGCCGCTCAGGCGCTGACGCACGCCGTCGAACGACTGGCCGGCAAAGTTCTGGTTCAGGTAATTGGCCGACTGCGACAATTGCGCTGGCGTGTAGTCGACATCGGTCAGCAGCAGGCGGTTCTGGACGTCGCCACGCGGATCGACGATCACGAGCAGGATGCGCTTTTCGGAAAGACGCAAAAATTCAATCTGCTGGAACACCGATTCGCGGCGCGGGCTTTGCACCACGCCGGCAAACTGCGACAGCGACGAGAGCATCTGGGCCGCGTTGGCGATCAGCTTTTGCGGATGCTGCAGCGGCAGGCGCATGCGCTCGGCGCCGACCGTCGTTTCATCGAGCTGCTTGACGGTCAACAGGGTATCGACAAACACGCGGTAGCCGCGCGGCGTCGGAATCCGGCCAGCGGAGGTATGTGGACTGGCGACGAACCCCATGTCCTCGAGGTCGGCCATGATGTTGCGGATCGTCGCGGGCGACAATTCCAGGCCCGACAGCTTCGACAGCGCGCGCGAACCGACCGGCTGGCCGTCGGCAATATAGCGTTCGACAAGCGCTTTGAGCAGGGTTTGGGCACGGTGATCGAGTTGCATGGTTCCGGGAAAGGTCTTTTTCTGTGGTGCTGGGATGATCAGCAAATTGGGGCGCGGCACGGCAGCGCAAGGGTTGCGCTCCGATCCCAGTGTTATACGCGCATCGGCGCCGATCCGTATGGCGGCGCATGCGCGGCATCGAGCCAGTCGAGCAATGCATCGATGCTGTCCACCTCGACATCGGGCCGCACCTGGTCAGCGAGCGCGTTGATCATGCCGCTGCGGTTCATCCAGGCAGCGCGCAAGCCTGCCTGCTGGGCGCCCTGGACGTCGAGCAGCAGATCGTCGCCCACATACAGGGTATCGGCCGGCAGAACACCGAGCGCGGCGCAGCCGGCCAGGAAAATCCCCGGATCCGGCTTGGCGGCGCCAAAGTCGCGCGCCGCCACCGATGCCTGGAACTGGTCGGCCAGGCCGATCGTGGCCAGGTCGGCCACGCCATTGGTGACCGAGCCGAGCAGCGCGCGCTGCCGGAGCCGCGCGAGACCTGGCACCACGTCGTCATACAGCGTTACGGCATTGCGCGCGGCAATAAAAACGACCATGGCCTCCTCCACCCCGGCCACGTCTTCGCCCACCTGCTCGAACGCGGCGACCAAGCCGGCGTGGCGCAGCGCGCTCAGGTCGATCCCGTACCCGGGCTCGCGCGCCAGCAATTCCAGACGCGCCTGACGCAGGCTGTCGATCGTGAACTGGTCCGCCACGCGTGGCGCATGCTGCTGCAGCCACGCATACAAACGGATTTCGGCGGCCCGGATCACGGGCACGATCGGCCACAGGGTATCGTCGAGGTCGAACAGTACGGCTTTGGGCCAGGGATGGCGGGTCATCGGCTTCCAGGAAACAGGCATGAAAAAACGCTACGCCAGCATAGCGATGCACACGACCAAAAGCAAACCGCACGGCCTTCGCGTTGCTTATATGACATTGTGCTTACAACCTGATACACATGCAAATGGGACGCAAATGGACCGGTTGCCTAATAAATGAACTAAAATGTTGAGCGATTTTTTGATTCCAACCGCGCAGCCTGCGCTTTCCCGCTAGATTATTTGGAGAATATATGAAGAGTTCCTACCTGCGCGCGAGCGCAGCGCTGGCATGCGCGGCCGTGCTGACTGCTTGCGGTGGTGGCGATGGCCAACTGCTGCTGGGCGGCCAGATTTCCGGCGTGACCAAGCCGGGCATGGTCCTGACCAATAACGGCGGCTCCGACTATGAGATCCCGGTGCCATCCAATGGCACCGGCACGACCACGTTCTTCTTCCCGACCCGGATTTCGTCGGACGACAAGTATGACGTGCAGATCAAGAGCACGCCGACCAATGTCGATGCGTCGTCTTGCCAACTGCTCAACAATAAAGGCCGTGCAGGCTTCGACGTCACGACGATCCAGATCGCTTGCGCGTTCAAAACCCAGGCCCTGACGGGTACCGTCAGCAACCTCAAGAGCCAGCTGATCCTGGTCAACGGCGCCGACCGCGTCATCGTGCCAGCCGGCGCAACTACTTTCAACATGGCCCGCGTCGCACAGGATGCGCCTTATGGCGTTTCGATCTTGGCGAACCCTGCCGGCCAGAGCTGCGCCATTGCCAATGGCGTCGGCACCATGGGCGCGGCCGATGTGAACAACGTGACTGTCACGTGCGAACCTTAATTTTTCCTGGAGTCAAACGCATGAAGTCTTCCCTGATCCGCCCAGCCATTGCGCTGGCGCTGGCTGCAAGCCTGGCCGCCTGTGGCGGCAGTGACAAAGCAGAGTTCACCGTTGCCGGTTCGGTCACCGGCATTGTTTATGATGGCCTGGTCCTGACCAATGCCGGCGTGCCACTGAAGGTCGCACCGCCCGCCACGGCTGGCACTCCGGCGCGCTTTGCTTTCCCGGACAAGCTGGAATACGGCGACACCTATGATGTTAAAGTCACCACGAACCCGGCGCACCAGAACTGCGCACCAGGCGTTCCGCAAGGCGGCATTTATGCCAACAACGCCGATACGGCAGGCCGCCTCAAGACGATCGACATCGCGATTGTCTGCGAGATCAACAAGTTTACCGTCGGTGGCACGATCACTGGCCTGACGGGCGCTGGCCTGGTGCTGGCCAACGGCAGCACGGGGGGCACCTATTCGGCCGCCACACCGGCCACGCCGCCTTCCACGACCCCGATCGCCTACGAGTTGCCGGTCGTGCAATTTGGCACGACCTATGGCGTCACGGTCAGCAAGCAGCCGGCCGGTCAGGTCTGCACCGTCGTGAACCCGACAGGCACGATGGGCGATGAGCCGGTGAAAAACGTCAACGTGACCTGCGTCGCTGCATAGCAGTGAAGAGTTATACACAATTCTTATGTCGAGTATGCGAAAGGGAAATTGGACTTATATGCTGTAACGCAGCATACTGATCCTGTCTCCTCCAACTCTCCTCAGAAAAGAATTGGATTTCGGCCCGCTCTCGTAGCGGGCCTTTTTTTTGCCCGTCGCCAGCTGCCCCATGATGAAAACCGCGCCGTGGGGCACTTTGATGCAACCGCAGGGTGGGCGGCTATGCCGCCCACGCGCTCAACGTAACATCGCATCACCACCGTGCGACGTTGGTTTGGACGCGTGGGCGGGAAACCCGCCCACCCTACGTCGGATCGTGCATCCATGAAAAAAGCGCCTGTGAAGGCGCTTTGATCTGGGACCTGCTGACCGGACGGCCGCAGCAACTAAGCCTGGCTTGGCAGATTGGCCAATGCCACATACTGCGCCAGGCTCACCGCTTCGGGCCGCACGCTCGGGTCGATGCCCGCTTCCACCAGCTGCGCCTCGGTAAACATCCCGGCCACGCAATTGCGAATGACCTTGCGCCGCTGTGAGAAGGCCTTGGCCACCACGGCTTCGAGGCGCTTGGCGTCGCACGGCAGCTGCTGTTTGACCGGCACCATGCGCACGATCGCCGATTCGACCTGCGGCGGCGGATCGAACGCGGTGGGCGGGACGATGAACATCAGCGACATGTCGTAGCGCCATTGCAGCATCACCGACAGGCGGCCATAGGTCTTGCTGCCCGGCTCGGCCACCATGCGCTCGACCACTTCCTTTTGCAGCATGAAATGCTGGTCTTCGATCAGGTGCGCGAAGTCCGCCAGGTGGAACAGCAGCGGGCTGGAAATGTTGTACGGCAGATTACCGACGACACGCAGCTTCTGTCCCTCGCCCACCGGGATTGCGCCGAAGTCGAACTTCAGGGCATCGCCCGAATGCACGGTCAGGCGCTCGCGGGGATAGGCTTTTTCCAGACGCGTGACCAGGTCACGGTCGAGCTCGACAACGTGCATGTGGTCGAGCTGCTTGAGCAGCAGCGCCGTCATCGCGGCCAGGCCTGGTCCGATTTCGACCATGGTCTCGCCCTGGCGCGGCGCGATAGCGTCGATGATGTCGGAAAGGACTTGCTTGTCGGTCAGGAAGTTCTGGCCGAAGCGCTTGCGTGCGACGTGTTTCATGAATGCTTTCTTAGATATTTGATGCGCCGGCTGCGCGCTGCGCCAGCACCATGTGCATGGCGGCGCGAATCGCTTCGATCATGCTCCCGCAATCGGCCAGGCCCAGGCCCTGCGCGGCCAGGTCGAGTGCGGTGCCATGGTCGACCGAGGTGCGGATCAAAGGCAGGCCGAGCGTGATATTGATGCCACGCCCGAAGGTTGCGTGCTTGAGCACCGGCAAACCCTGGTCGTGGTACATCGCCAGCACGCAATCGGCGTCTTTCAGGTACTTCGGCTGGAACAGCGTATCGGCCGGATACGGGCCACGCGCATCGATGCCGCGCGCACGCGCTGCTTCCAGCACGGGCGTGATGACGTCGATTTCCTCGCGACCCAGGTAACCGTTTTCGCCCGCATGCGGGTTCAGACCCGTGACCAGGATGACGGGCGCGGCGATGCCGAACTTCGTGGTCAGATCGGCGTGCAGGATATCGAGCACCTGCGTCAGGTTCTCGCGCGTGAGCGCGCCCGGGACATCCTTCAGCGGCAGATGGGTCGTGGCCAGCGCGACACGCAGGTACGGCTGGTCGCTGGCTGGCGCGCCGGCCAGCATCATCACCACCTTGGCGGTGCCGGTTTTCTCGGCCAGATATTCGGTGTGGCCGGAGAACGCGACACCGGCATCGTTGATCGTGCTTTTTTGTAGCGGCGCGGTGACGATGGCGTCGAACCAGCCCCGCTCGCAGCCTTCGATGGCCAGGTCCAGCGTGGCCAGCACGGCGCGGCCGTTCTCGGGGTCGAGCCGGCCCGGCACCACGTGGGCGTCGAGCGGCACGTCGATCACGGCCAGCCGCGCGGCGCCAAAGTGTGGCAGGCCGCCGTTGCGCAGCGCCTGGGTCGACAGGGCGGCCAGGCGGATGGCGGGATCGATCAGGCTGGCCGTGAGCGCCAGGAAGGCGGCGTCGCCCACCAGCACGCAGTTCGCGTCATTGCGCATGGCCCAGGCGGCGCGGATCGCGATCTCGGGGCCGATGCCGGCCGGTTCGCCGACCGTGATCGCCAGCGTGGGCCGTTGGTGCGCCAGCGGGCGCACAGGCGCCTGCGGCGCACTCATGGCTTACTGCTCCTCGCGGAATTCGACGTAGGCGCGGTCGCGCACCTGGCGCATCCAGTCTTCCATCGCTTCCTGCATCTTGCGGTCACGCAGGACCTGGCGTGCCACGTTGCGCTCTTTCTGCTGCGTCACGTCTTCGCTCTTGCGCTCTACGACCTGGATCAGGTGGAAGCCGAACGGCGACTGCACGATGTCGGACGTATCGCCCGGCTTGAGAGCGTTCATCGCGGTCTCGAATTCCGGCACGGTGTCGCCCGGATACAGCCAGCCCAGGTCGCCGCCCTTGCTGGCCGAACCATCCTGCGAGTACTGGCGCGCCAGCTCTTCGAAGGTGCCCGCGTTGTTGGCCATTTTTTCCTTGATTTCCAGCAGCTTGCGCTTGACCTCACCCTCGGTCATGGTCGGGGTGACCTTGAGCAGGATGTGGCGCGCGCGGGTCTGCTCGACCACGGCCTTGTCGGCCTCGCTGGCCAGTGAACGCTTGCCGGCCAGTTTCAGGATGTGAAAGCCAACGTTGGTCTTGAGGATCGGCGTGACCTGGCCGGCTTCCAGCTTGCGCAGCTCGGTCGAGAAGTTCGGCGGCAGGCGGTCGGCATCGCGCCAGCCGATGTCGCCGCCCTTGAGCGCGTCCGGTGCATCGGAATAGGTCGAGGCCATGCGCGCAAAGTCGGCACCGGTGCGCAGCTGGCGCATCACTTCTTCGGCGCGCGCGGCGCGGGCGGCGATCTGCTCTGGCGACGCGTTCTCGGGCACACGCACCAGGATCTGGGCGATGTTGACTTCGATGCGGTCGGCAGCGGCGGCCTTGGCGGCAGCCATATAGGTATCGATCTCGGCTTCCGAAACCTGCACCTTGCTGTCGACTTCGTGCTCGCGCAGGCGCTGCATCATGATTTCGTTGCGGATGTCTTCGCGGAACTGCGAGAAGGGCATGCCTTCTTTTTCCATCTGGTTGCGCATGTCCTGCACCGACAGCTTCTGATTCTCGGCGATGCGGCCGATCGTGGCGTCCAGGGTGCGGTCGTCGACCTTGACGCCCATCTCCTTGGCCAGCTGAAGCTGGGCGCGTTCGACGATCATCGCCTCGAGTACCTGGCGTTCCATCGTGGCGGCGTCGGGCAGCTGGGCGTTACGCGCCTTCATGTTTGCCGTCACCTGGACCATGCGGCCGGCCACTTCGTTGCGTGTGATGACTTCATCGTTGACGACGACCTGGATCGAGTCGACCACCTTGGCATTGGCCGATGCGGGCGGCAGGAAGCCCGAGTTGGCGGCTGGCGTGGTGGCTGCCGGCGTCGTGGCGGCTGGCGCCCCGGCGGCCGGCGTACCGGCGGCAGGTGCTGCGGCCTGGGCCAGCGCCTGGCCGGCGCTGATCGCGCACAGCAGCGCGGCTGCCAACTGGAGAGACTGCAAACGGGTAGTACGCATCATCTGGAAAGCACTCATTTGAGGATTGTTCACGTCAGGTTGGACGACGAAGTATGGACACCGAGTCTGAAATTTGACTTAGGGACGCCCAATGCCGGCATTCAGTCGCGTATAGCCCGGGACGCTCTTGTTGAACGACTCGAGCGGATTGCCCAGGCCCAGGCGCGACAAGCCATTGAGCTCGAGCTGGAAGAAGATCGGCGTCGACGTGGTCTGGGCTGCGGTCACGAAGCGCTGTGCGCCCATCCGGAACACCCAGCAATCGGCCTGGTATTCAAGGCCGATCAGACTCTCGATCAGCTTGCTGCCGGTGGACGGATTGACCGCCTGCCCCACGCCATACGAACGCAGCGCATAGCTGACGCGCGCCACGCCATACCAGCGCCGCGAGATCGGATACTGCGCCGACAGGTCGATATTGCGGAAGCTGTCACGCTGGTAACGATATTCCGCATTCACCGCCTTCATCTTCCCCGGACGCCATTGTGCGCTCACGTTCGAGCTGTACAAACTGCTTCCGGCCGCATCGTATTGTACGCCGCTATCGAAGGTCCAGGACTCGGAAATGGTGCCGCTGGCAGCCAGCAGCAGGTCGTACCGGCTTTGCTGCGCCGATTCGCCCGCGATGCGCACACGCGGCTCTTCGAAATACAGGCGCTGGCCAATGGCCAGGCGCAGGCGCTCGGCGCCGTCTTCCTGGATGAAGCGCGACACCACCGCCGCCGTCAGCTGATTGGCGTCGGACACGCGGTCCAGGCCAACGTAGCGGTTCTCGGAAAACAGCTGCGCATAATTGAAGCCAGAGCGCGCCGTATCGAACAGCGGGACATCGTCCTGGTTCTCGTACGGCGTGTACACATAGAACAGGCGCGGCTCGAGTGTCTGCGTGGTGGACTTGCCGAACAGTGATGTGTCGCGCTCGAACACCAGGCCGCTGTCGAGCGACACCGTCGGAATCGTGCGCGTCAGCTTGGTGGGCTTGCCCGGGCGCGTGGCGTGATCGTCGAGATCGTACTGGGCCGCGTTGTACATCAGTTTGGGTGTGACGAACCAGCCCGGACGCACGATCGGATAACTGACCTGGCCCTGGACCACGGCGCGCGAGCCCTCAACGTCCGTCGGGTGGGCGAAGCGGGTCGCTTCGGCGTCCACCGCCCAGTCGAAGCCGGCCACGTCGTAGCGCGCCGAGCGGAAATTAATCTGCGGCAGACGGTCGTATGGACGCGGCACCGTCAGGCTTGGATTGGTGGCAGCAGCCGGATCTTGCAGCACCTGGTAATTCTGGGCGCGCGCAGACAGGCTCCAGTACTTGCCTGTGTAATTGGTACTCAGTTCGCGCAGCAGCTGGCGCTCGGCGCTGGCCGCCACGGTGCGCGAGAAGTCGGACGGGTATTCATCATCCGATGCGCCATGCAGGTTCCAGCCGTACGACCAGTTCGGCCTGATCACGCCGTTGTGCAGCGAGTCAGCGCGCCAGCGCGTGGTGCCCGTCTGGCGGTCGTCCGGCAGCACTTCGACATGGGTTTCGCCTTTGTAGGTGCTGCCCAGATAGCGCCCGGTCGCCCCCATCTGGAAGCCGCGGTCAAACATCATGCGCGGGTACAGCGTCAGGTCGCGGTTCGGCGCGATGTTGACGTAGTACGGCACCATCACCTCGGCCTTGCCTTGCGAACCGAAGCCCACGGTCGGCGGCAGCCAGCCGGAACGGCGCTCGCCCGACAGCGAGAACGACATCGCCGGCGTGCCCAGGATCGGCACGTCCTTGAAATAGATGACCGTCTTGCCGGCAGTGCCGACGTCGCGGCCCTTGTCCAGGCGCAGCGTGCTCGACTTCAGGTACCAGTCGGGGTCCGGCCCTTCGCAGGTGCTGTAGGTACCGTCGCGCACGACGGCCTGCTGTTCACCCAGGAAGTCGATCCGGCTCGCCTGGCCCTGGGCATTGTTCGCCGCCATGAAATAGGTCGGGTTGAGCAGGTAGCCCTTGCCGGTTTCGAGGTTCAGCTGCAGCTCGTCGCCCTTGTAGCGATCGCCAAAGCGCCACATGTCGACGTTGCCGGTGGCCGTGACCTGGTCTTCGACGATCAGGTAGCAGGCCGTATCGGCGGTCATGCCGGTCTGGCCGCGCGTGATCTCGACATTGCGGGCGAGGTCAAGCCGGCGGTCAGGCCGGCCGGCGATATCCTCGGCCTTGACGGTGACGGGAAGTTCGTCTTCGGCCTGGACCGTTGGTGCAGGGGCGGTGACGTTGACGGTGGCGGGCGTCTGGGCGAACGCAGGCAGTGCAGTGACCGAAGCCATTGCATACAGTGCGAGCACGTGTCGTGGTGGGAATGGTTGGGCCGAGGACCAGCTCATGGAAAATCGCAGCTCATGGAGAATCGACGTGCGCCATAAAGGGCGGTTTTTTTGGGATGAATCCCTTATTATAGGGGAATTAGTTCAACCAACCGGATTCATCAGGCTGCTTCATGTCATCTTTGTCTCAAAACCTTCCCGCCTCCGCCGACGCAGTGCCCGATACCCGGCTGTCGCAACTGAACGAATGGCTGGCCACGACCGGCCTGGTCGATGTCGCATCCGGCCGCCGCGCGTCCGTTGACGCCAGTTTCCGGCGCTATTTCCGCTACGACGTCGTGGCCGACATGCAGGCCAAGCTGGGCGCGACGCTGGTCGCGATGGACGCCCCGCCCGAGCGCGAGAACGTGCCGGCCTTTATCCACGTGCAGGGTTTGCTGCTCGAGGCCGGCGTCAGCGTGCCGGCAATCGCCGCGCGCAACGTCGAACAGGGCTTCCTGCTGCTGTCCGATCTGGGCAACACCACCTACCTGTCGCGCCTGTCGATTGACAATGCTGCCTTCATGTATTCGGACGCCGTCGACGCGCTGCTCAAGTTCCAGATGGCCAGCCAGCCGGACGTGCTGCCCGAGTTCGACCGCGCTTTCGTCATGCGCGAGCTGGGCATCTTCCCCGAGTGGTACCTGGGCAAGCACCTGGGCGTGACACTCGACGACAAGCAGCAGGCGCAGCTCGACAAGGTATTCGAAGCCATTGCCGCCAACGTACTGGCGCAGCAGCAGGTGTTCATGCACCGCGATTTCCATTCGCGCAACCTGATGTTCCTCGACCAGCACAACCCGGGCGTGATCGACTTCCAGGATGCCGTGTATGGCCCGGTCACGTACGACCTGGCCTCGCTCCTGCGCGACGCCTATATCCAGTGGGACGAAGACATGGTGCTCGACTGGGTGGTGCGCTACTGGCAAAGCGCCAAAAGCGTCGGCCTGCCGGTCAATCCGGACATCGACGCGTTCTACCGCGACTTCGAATACATGGCCCTGCAGCGCCACCTGAAAATCCTCGGCATCTTCTGCCGCCTGAACTACCGCGACAACAAGGCCCACTACATGGGCGACCTGCCGACGGTGCTCGACTACGTGCGCAAGACCGCCAACCGCTACAACGAACTCAAGCCGCTGCTGCGCCTGCTCGACGCAGTCGACGACAAGCCGCAACAGTTCGGTTACACCTTCTAAGGCAACCATCATGAAAGCGATGATTTTTGCCGCCGGCCGCGGCGAGCGCATGCGGCCACTGACCGACACCTGCCCGAAGCCCCTGCTCAAGGTGCGCGGCCGGCCCCTGATCACCTGGCATGTGCTGAACCTGGTGCGCGCCGGGATCGTCGACATCGTCATCAACCACTCGCACCTGGGTCACATGATCGAGGCCGAGCTGGGCGACGGCAGCCGCTACGGCGCGCGCATCGTCTACTCGCACGAACCGAGCCCGCTCGAGACGGCCGGCGGCGTGGCCAATGCGCTGCACCTGCTGGGCGACGAACCATTTCTGGCCGTGTCGGGCGACATCTATGCGCCCTACTTCGACTTTACCGAGGCGCTCGACGCGCTCAAGGACAAGGACGCGGTGGGTCAGGTCTACCCGGTCGACCAGCGCGACATCGCCTGGCTGTGGCTCACGCCAAACCCATGGCACAACCCCGAGGGCGATTTTGCAGTCGACATGTACACGCTGCGTAACGAGGGTGACATCAAGTTCAATTTCGCCGGCATCGGCGTCTACCGGCCCGAGATGTTCGACGGCATCCGCGCGGGCGAGTTCGTCAAGTTCGGGCCCCTGATGCGCCAGTACATCGAACAGGGTCGCATCGGCGGCGAGGTGTATCACGGCCAGTGGGTCAATGTCGGCACCGTCGGCCAGCTGGAAGAACTGAACGCGCCGCTGCGGCCGGCCAAGTCGGCACCATGATGCCGGCCGGCGCCGTGCATGCAGATCGGCGCGCGCGCGTGCTGGCGCAGATGCAGCCGGGCGCGGTGGCGGTGCTGGGCACGGCGCCCGAGGTGATGCGCAATGGCGACAGCCCGTATCCGTACCGGCACGACAGCTATTTTTACTACCTGAGCGGCTTCACCGAGCCGGACAGCGTCCTCGTGCTGGTGGCGGCGCTGGATGCGCGCCCTGCCCGCGCAATCCTGTTCTGCCGCGCGAAAGACCCTGACCATGAAATCTGGGACGGCTTTCGCTACGGGCCCGATGCAGCGCGCACGGCGTTCGGGTTCGACGAGGCGTATCCCGTTGACGAACTCGATCACCGCATGGTGGGCATGCTGTCGAATGCACCGGCGCTGTACTACGCGCCGGGCCACAGCGCAGCGCTCGATGCGCAGATCACCGGCTGGCTGAGGGGCGTGCGCGCGCTGGGCCGCACGGGCGTGACGGCGCCGGCAACGACGCATCATCTCTTGGTGCTGCTGGACGAGATGCGGCTGTTGAAGGACGCGCACGAAGTGGAGCTGATGGCGCGCGCCGGCGCCATCTCGGCTGCGGCGCATGCACGCGCGATGCGCGCCACGCGGCCCGGCATGATCGAGTACGAGATCGAGGCGGAGCTGCTGCACGAATTTCGCCGCAACGGCGCGCAGGCGCCGGCGTATTCGTCGATCGTCGCCTCGGGCCCGAATGCCTGCGTGCTGCACTACATTGCCAACGACCGCCGCATTCTGGATGGCGAGCTGGTACTGATCGACGCCGGCTGCGAAGTCGATGGCTACGCGGGCGACATCACGCGCACCTATCCGGCCAATGGGCGCTTCACGGCGCCGCAGCGCACGCTGTACGAACTGGTGCTGCGCGCCCAGGCCGCAGCGCTGGCAGCCGTCCGGCCCGGCCAACGCTATAGCGGCATCCACGAGGCGGCCGTGCAGGTGCTGACCGAAGGGATGCTCGAGCTGGGCCTGCTCGATCAACGCAAGGTCGGCTCGATCGACGACGCGATCGACACGCGCGCATTCGCCCGGTTCTACATGCACGGCACCGGCCACTGGATCGGGATGGACGTGCACGATGTGGGCGTGTACCGCAACCTGACGCTGTCCGACAAGCCATCGCGCGCGCTGCAGCCGGGCATGGCGCTGACGGTGGAGCCGGGCATCTATGTACGGCCGGCCGATGGCGTGCCCGAAGAATACTGGAACATCGGCATCCGGATCGAGGACGACGTCGTCGTCACCGATACGGGCGCGCGCATCCTGACGGACGGCGTACCGAAAGACGTGGCGGAGATTGAAGCATGGATGAAAGCAGCACGATGACCAACCAAACTTACGACGTCGATGTGGCGATCTGCGGCGCGGGGCCGGTGGGCCTGGCGCTGGCGGGCTTCCTGGTCCGGCGCGGCATCGCCGGTGCGCGCATCGCGCTCATCGACGGCAAGTCGCTGGGCCAGGCGATTACAGATCCGCGCTCGATCGCGCTGTCGTGGGGCAGCGCGCAACTGCTGCAGGAGGTGGGCGCCTGGCCGCTGGCCGCCACGCCGATCCACGAGATCCACGTCTCGCGCCGCGGCCAGCTGGGCCGCAGCCTGATGCAGCGCGAAGACCACGATGTGCCGGCGCTGGGCTACGTGACGCGCTACGGCGCCGTCGTCGATGCGCTGGCGAAGGTGGGCGAGCAGGCGGGCGTCTTGACGCTGCGCCCGGCGCGCGTGACGTCGCTCGATGAACAGCCGGATGCAGCGCTGCTGCACCTGGGCGACGGCAGCACGGTGCGTGCACGGGTGGCGGTGCAGGCCGAAGGCGGCCTGTTTGGCGCGCAAGACCAGCGCGCCCGCAGCCGCGATTACGAACAGAGCGCCGTCATCGCACGCGTGACGACCGCGCTGCCGATCGCGCACCGCGCGTTCGAACGCTTCACCGACGAAGGCCCGCTGGCACTGCTGCCCGAAGATGGCGCCGATGGCCACCAGTACGCGCTGGTCTGGTGCATGCGCCCGGAGCGCGCACAAGCGATTCTGGCACTGGACGACACGCGGTTCCTGACGCAGCTGGGCGAGGCCTTCGGCGCCCGCCTGGGCGCCTTCACGAAGGTATCGCCGCGCAGCGCGTTCCCACTCGGCCTGAACGCCGAAGCACGTGCCACGGCGCGCACGGTCGCCATCGGCAATGCCGCGCAAACGCTGCACCCGGTGGCCGGCCAGGGCCTGAACCTGGGCCTGCGCGACGCCGCCGTGCTGGCACGCCAGCTGGCGCGCGGGACAGACGCCGAAGCCATCGCGCGCTTCACAGAAGACCGCGCAGGCGACCGTCGCACGACAATCGGCCTGACCGACACGATGGCCCGCGCCTTCACGATCCCCGGCCCGCTGCAACCGCTGCTCGGCCTGGGCCTGGCCGCCCTCGACCTGACCCGCCCCGCCCGCACGCTGCTGGCCGACCTGATGATGTTCGGCCGCCGCTAACCCGGAGCAATTACCCAACAATTGGGGTCAGAGTCGAATTGTTTGACAACGTTTTGTTAAATGGCCGCCAATACATTGCCAACGGCGATGTATTGGCGGCCATGTCTGCCACTCGCATAGGGTGGACGGCTGCGCCGTCCACCCTACGGTCAACTGAATCAATTCGAACGCGACAGCGCTTCCAGCAATTTGGTGGCAGTTGCCGCGGACGAACCCGGATTCTGACCGGTGATCAGCAAGCCATCGGTGACCACATACGAACCCCAGTCATCGGTGCGCGAGTAGTTGCCGCCTTTTGCCTTGAGCTCGTCTTCCACCAGGAATGGCACGATGTCCGTCAGTTCAACGGCCGCTTCTTCGGTATTGGTGAAGCCCGTGACGCGCTTGCCCTGCACGAGTGGCGTGCCGTCGGCATTCTTTACGTGACGCAGCGCGCCCGGGGCGTGGCACACCAGCGCCACCGGCTTGTTCGCGGCGATGAACGACTCGATCAATGTGATCGAGTTGCGGTCTTCGGCCAGGTCCCACAGCGGGCCGTGGCCGCCCGGGTAGAACACGGCATCAAAATCACCCTGCGAGACGGTGTCGAGGCGCACGGTCGCGGCCAGTTGCGCGTTCGCAGCGGCATCCGCTTTGAAGCGGCGGGTGTCATCGGTCTGGGCCGATTCATCATCACTCTTCGGGTCGAGCGGCGGCTGGCCGCCGGCAGGCGAAGCCAGCACGATGTTGGCGCCGGCTTCCTTCAGCGCGTAATACGGGGCGGCCAGCTCTTCGAGCCAGAAGCCGGTCTTGCGGCCGGTGTTGCCCAGGGTGTCGTGCGAGGTCAGTACGATCAGGATGTTCATGGTGTGGCTCCTTGTTGTTGATGTTAATAGACCAGTCGTCTAGATTGTGTGTCAAAAAAACGCTTCACCAGAAGCGTTCGTTATTGCCTTACTTATCGAGGTAGTTGCAGCATATCCTGCGTGGTCATCAGCGCCGCATCGAACGCCACCGCGTCACGCGCGATCTTGGCCATGAGGCTGGCACCCAACCACAGCTGGTAAAGGCTCTGCGCCACCTGCCCTGCCTCACCCTCTACCTTCAGCGAACCATCGGCGATGCCACCTTCAATGGCCTCGGCCAGACGGGCGACGATGCCGGCGGTGCCTTGCTTGAGCGTCAGGCGCATCGGCTCGGACAGATCGACCACTTCCGCGCCCAGCTTGACGGCCAGGCACTTGCCCTGGCAATCGTCAAACGACTGGTTCGTGCGCCATTGCCCGAAGTAGGTCAGCAATTTGCTGGCCATCGTCGCATCCGGATCGCGCAGCGTGACGTCCATCTCTGCCAGATACGCCTCGAAATACCTGGCCAGCAGCGCTTCGCCAAAGGCATCCTTCGAGCCGAAATAATGGTAGAACGATCCCTTCGGCACGCCTGCCGAGACCAGGATCTCGTTCAGCCCCACTGCCGAGAACCCCTTGCCGGCCATGATGCGCTGCCCGACGTCGAGGATAGTGTCGCGAACGCCGGACGATTCGGGTGTCAATGCTTTTGCCATGAACTCACTATACAGCAAAATTAGACCAGTCGTCTAGAGCCGTACTCAAGCGAACCGTGAGGCTCGCTGACCAAAATTCTAAAAGGCTATTAGCCAATAATTCGACTCTGACCCTAATTGTTGGGCTATTGCTTAGTCGACTGCTTTGACCATCGCTTCGATGACTTTTTTGGCGTCGCCGAAGACCATCATCGTGTTGGGCTGGTAGAACAGGTCGTTGTCGAGACCCGCGTAGCCGGAGGCCATCGAGCGTTTGTTGACGATGATGCTCTTGGCCCGGTAGGCTTCCAGGATCGGCATGCCGGCGATCGCCGACTTCGGGTCTTTCGCGGCCGGGTTCACCACGTCGTTGGCACCCAGAACCAGCACCACGTCGGTCTGGCCGAATTCGCCGTTGATGTCTTCCATCTCGGCCACCTGGTCGTACGGTACTTCGGCTTCCGCCAGCAGCACGTTCATGTGGCCCGGCATGCGCCCGGCCACCGGGTGGATCGCGTAACGCACCGTCACGCCGTGCGCCGTCAGCTTGTCGACCAGTTCCTTGACCGTGTGCTGCGCGCGCGCCACGGCCAGGCCGTAGCCAGGGACGATGATCACCGACTCGGCATTCTGCAGGATGAACGCGGCGTCTTCGGCCGAGCCGGATTTGACGGGCCGCTGCTCTTTCGCGCCGCCGGCATCGGCCACCGCTTCGCCACCAAAGCCGCCCAAGAGCACATTGAAGAACGAGCGGTTCATCGCCTTGCACATGATGTACGACAGGATCGCGCCGCTCGAGCCCACCAGCGAGCCGGCGATGATCAGCATCGCGTTGTTCAGCGAAAAGCCGATCCCCGCCGCCGCCCAGCCCGAGTACGAGTTGAGCATCGAGACCACCACCGGCATGTCGGCCCCGCCGATCGGGATGATGATCAAGACGCCCAGCACGAACGCCAGCGCCGCCATCACGATGAACGCGCCCCATGCGGGCTCAAGGCCCTCGGTGAAGCAGAAGACCAGTCCCAGCGCGACAATGGCGATGGCGACGAGTAGATTCAGGATGTGCTGGCCCGCAAAGCGCACCGGCGCACCCTGGAACAGGCGGAACTTGTACTTGCCCGACAGCTTGCCGAACGCGATCACCGAGCCCGAAAACGTCACCGCGCCAACGAACGTACCGATGAACAGTTCGAGCCGGTTCCCGAACGGCAGCGGCTCGCCCCGCGTCGTGATGTTGAAGGCCCACGGCTCGGATATTGCCGCGATCGCGATGCAGACGGCGGCCAGCCCGATCAGCGAGTGCATCGCCGCGACCAGTTCCGGCATCTTGGTCATCTCGACTTTTTTCGCAGCGGTCGCGCCGATCGCGCCGCCCACGACCACGCCCAGCAGCACCAGGCCGAATCCCAGTCCCCCGCCCTGCTGCAGCCGCTCCTGCAGCTTGAGCATCAGCGCGATGGTGGTGAGCACCGCGATCGCCATGCCGGCCATCCCGAATGCATTGCCCAGGCGTGCGCTCGATGGTGAAGAAAGACCCTTGAGCGCCTGGATGAAGCACACCGAGGCCACCAGATAGAACAGCGTGACCAGATTCATGCTGATGGCGTTCATGCCGCGTCCTCCTGCTTGGGCGCTGCCTTGGGCGCCTTCTTGCGGAACATCTCCAGCATGCGCTGCGTGACAAGGAAGCCACCGAACACGTTCACGGCCGCCAGGGCCACGGCCAGCGTGCCGGCCACGCGCCCCGTCAAACCTTCGGTCAGGCCCGCGGCCAGCATCGCGCCGACGATGACGATTGCCGAGATCGCGTTGGTGACCGCCATCAGGGGCGTGTGCAGCGCCGGGGTAACGGTCCAGACCACGTGGTAGCCGACGTAGATCGCCAGCACGAAGATGATCAGGTTGATGACGGTGTGGCTGATGTCCATGGTGTCTCCTGTCCGTTCTTGTCAACGATGCCAACGTCTTATTTGCCAACGTCTTATTTGCGCAGCAGCTCTCCGGCGCTGCACATCAGTGTCGCGCGCACGATCTCGTCGTCGCGGTCGATATGAAACTGGCCGTCGGCGTCGATCACCAGCTTGAGAAAATCGAGCACATTGCGCGCATACAGGGCCGAGGCATCGGCCGGCACCAGCGTGGCCAGATCGGGCTCGCCGATGATGTGCACGCCGTGCTTGACGACTGTCTGCCCCAGCTCGCTCAGCACGCAGTTGCCGCCCTGCGCCACGGCCATGTCGACGATCACCGACCCCGGCTTCATCGCGCGCACCGTGTCTTCGCCGATCAGCACCGGCGCGCGCCGGCCCGGAATCAACGCCGTGGTAATGATGATGTCGGCCAGTTTCGCGCGTTCGTGCACGAGCTGCGCCTGGCGCCGCATCCAGTCGGCCGGCATCGCGCGCGCATAGCCGCCGCTGCCGGCCGCGATCTCGCGCTCTTCGTCAGTTTCATACGGCACGTCGATGAATTTCGCGCCGAGCGACTCCACCTGTTCTTTCACTGGCGGGCGCACATCGGACGCTTCGATCACGGCGCCCAGCCGCTTGGCGGTGGCGATTGCCTGCAGGCCGGCCACGCCGACGCCCATGATCAACACGCGCGCGGCCTTGACGGTGCCGGCCGCCGTCATCAGCATCGGCATGAAGCGCCCGTAGGTATTGGCGGCCAGCAGGATGGCCTTGTAGCCGGCAATGTTCGCTTGCGACGACAGCACGTCGAGCGATTGC
Organism: Oxalobacteraceae sp. CFBP 13730; assembly: GCA_014841835.1. Taxonomy (GTDB): domain Bacteria; phylum Pseudomonadota; class Gammaproteobacteria; order Burkholderiales; family Burkholderiaceae_D; genus Telluria. The sequence goes on from JACYUQ010000005.1 coordinate 246,317, forward strand.
GCGCGTGTGATGCGCGGCGCGGCTTCCAGGGCAAAGGCGGTGATGCCGGCGGTGGTCAGCGCGGCGAGATTTTCACCATCGAAGGGATCGAGCATGCCGACCAAGACTGCTTCGCGGCGCATCATGGCCAGCTCGCCGGCGGCGGGACTGCGCACCTTGAGCACCAGATCGGCACCGAACGCGCCAGGCGCATCGACGATGACGGCGCCGGCGGCTTCGAACGCGGCGTCTGGCGCCGCCGCATGCAGGCCGGCGCCGGCCTGCACCATGACTTCGTGGCGCGCGGCCAGCTTTTTCACGGTCTCGGGGGTGGCTGCAACACGGGTCTCGCCCGGCCGGGTTTCGGCCGGAATACCAATTCTCATGGATCCCTCCATTCGTTGAACTGCCGCGCCAGCAAATCTATCACGTCTTTACGGTGATTGTTCAAATATTAAATTTGCGTCGCCGATTTGATCCTTGGTAGACGCGGTGCAGGGGGCACCGGGCCATGATGGTTGTTTTTGCGACAGATCAAGCCCGATTAACCACATGCCAACGTTGCAGGAAGCGACCGGCTGAGCAAACACGGGCCTTGTCAAGGTAGAATACCGGCTCATTTTCAAGGACAGGCATGAGCGATATCTTCAAACCATCGGTTACCGTGGCAGCGATCATCGAGCACGAGGGCCGGTTCCTGCTGATCGAAGAAGAGACGAGCGAAGGCATCAAGCTGAACCAGCCCGCCGGCCATCTCGACCCGCACGAATCGCTGGAACAGGCGGTGGTGCGCGAAGCGCTCGAAGAAACGGCGCACGAGTTCATCCCGCGCTCGCTGGTGGGCATGTACATGTCGCGCTACCACTCGAAGTCGCGCAATGCCGACGTCACCTACCTGCGTTTCACCTTCGCCGGCAGCGTCGGACGCCAGTTCGACCAGCCGCTCGACGAAGGCATCCTGCGCACCATGTGGATGACGCGCGACGAAATCGCCGCCACCGTCGACCGCCACCGCAGCCCGATCGTGCTGCGCTGCGTGGACGATTACCTGGCCGGCCAGAGCACCCCGCTCTCGCTGCTGCACACCCACCCTTCGGTGTTCGAAGGCGGGATCTGAAGAATTCACTACGGACGTAACATGCGCAAGAAAAAAGTCGTGATCGGGATGTCGGGCGGAGTCGACTCCTCGGTCGCGGCCTGGATGCTCAAGGAACAAGGCTACGACGTGGTCGGCCTGTTCATGAAGAACTGGGAAGACGACGACGATTCCGAATACTGCTCGACGCGCCAGGACTGGATCGACGCGGCCAGCGTGGCCGACGTGGTCGGCGTGGACATCGAGGCAGTCAACTTCGCCGCTGAATACAAGGACCGCGTGTTCGCCGAGTTCCTGCGCGAATACCAGGCCGGCCGCACGCCGAACCCGGACGTGCTGTGCAACGCCGAAATCAAGTTCAAGGCCTTTCTCGACCATGCGATGAAGCTGGGCGCCGACCTGATCGCCACCGGCCACTATGCACGCGTGCGCGAGAACACGGCCAGCGGCAGCTTCGAGCTGCTCAAGGCCTTCGACGCCACCAAGGACCAGAGTTATTTTCTGCATCGCCTGAGCCAGGCGCAGTTGTCCAAGTCGCTGTTCCCGCTGGGCGAGATCCCGAAGACCGAGGTACGCAAGATCGCCGAAAAACTCCAGCTGCCCAACGCGGCCAAGAAGGATTCGACCGGCATCTGCTTCATCGGCGAGCGGCCGTTCCGCGACTTTTTGAATCGCTATCTGGCCTACAAGCCGGGCCCGATCCGGCTCGACGACGGCACGCAGGTGGGCGAGCATGTCGGCCTGTCGTTCTACACGCTGGGCCAGCGCAAGGGGATCGGCATCGGGGGCCTGAAGTCACGCAAGACCGCTGACGGCATCAGCGAGCCGTGGTTCGTGGCGCGCAAGGACATCGAGGCCAACACGCTCTACATCGTGCAGGGTCATGATCATCCGTGGCTGCTGTCGGATCGGCTCGAAGCCGGCCAGGCCAGCTGGATCGCCGGCCACGCACCGGCGGCCGGCGCGCTGTCGGCCAAGACCCGTTACCGCCAGGCCGACATGGCCTGCCGCGTGCTGGCCGATGGCGACGCACGCTTCGCGCTCGACTTCGATGAAGCCCAATGGGCGGTCACGCCGGGCCAGTCGGCCGTGCTGTACGACGGCGACGTGTGCCTGGGCGGTGGCATCATCGACGTGCGCTCGAGCGCCGCCTGACGATACGTCAAGGCTGGCGCGCCGCCAGCCACTCCACCAGCACGGCGGGCGCCAGCGGCCGCGCGTGCAGGTAACCCTGGACCTCGTCGCAACCGGCCAGGCGCAGGAAATCTTCCACTTCCACCGTTTCGACGCCTTCGGCCACGACCTTGTGACCGAGGTCGTGCGACAGCTTGATCATCGTGCCCACCAGCGCGCGGCAGCGTTCGTCCTGGACCAGGTTGCGCATGAAGCTCTGGTCGATCTTGACCACGTTGGCTGGCAGGCTTTGCAGGTACGACAGGCTGCTGTAGCCGGTGCCGAAGTCGTCGATTGCCAGTTGCACGCCGGCGCGCCCGAGGCGCTCGAGCGTGGCCTGCGCGACCTTTGGATTGCGCATCAGCGCGCTCTCGGTCAATTCGATCACCAGGCACGATGGCGCCAGGCCATGGTGCTGCAACTCCATCAGCACGCGGTCGCAGAAATCCGGCTCTTCCAGGTTCACGGCCGAAACGTTCACCGCCACCTGCAGCGCCAGGCCGTCCCGGCGCCAGGCGACCATCTGGCGCAGCGCCGCGCGCAGCACCCACTCGGTGGTGGCGCGCGCCAGTGACGTCGTCTCGATCACCGGCATGAATTCGCCGGGCGAAATCGCGCCGGCCGTCGGATGGTTCCAGCGCAGCAGCGCTTCGACGCCGACGCAGGCGCCGTCGCGCAGGCTGACCTTCGGCTGGTACACCAGATGCAGTTCGTCCTCGCTCGCGAGCGCGGCGCCGAATTTGGTCACCAGCCAGAAGCGGCGCTGCAGGATCGCGTCGTGATGCGACGAGAACACGCGCACGCAGCGTTCGGCCGCCAGCGCATCGTGCGCGGCGCTGTGCATATTACGCAACAGGTCCAGTCCCTCGGTCTGGCCGACCGTGAACGGCGCAATGCCCACCGTCGTCGTCGTGATCAGGCGCGCCTGGCCATAACTGGCGCGCGCATCGAGCCACGACTGCATCTGCTCGCAGAACGGCTCGATCGACATTCCGCGCGGCGCAAAGAACGCGAACTGCGTGCTGCCCACATGATAGATCTTGCCGGCGCCGCCCAGGCGCAGCTGCGGCACCGTTTCACGCACCATGTCGTCGAGATAGCTCGAACCCATCACGCGCTGGGCATCGCTTAGTTCCTGCGGGCTGGCCAGGCTGATCAGGGCGGCGATGCGCACCTCGCCATTCGGCTCATACAGTTCGAGGTCGTTGAAGTCGATGATGAACTGGTTGCGGTTCGGCAGGCCACTGACCGGATCGACGCGGCCGAACGCATGCTGCAGTTCGATCTGCGCCATCACCATGGTCGCCAGGTCCGTCAGCGCCTGGCGCTCGGCCACGGTGACCTGGCGCGGCTCGGTACCGAGCACGCACATCGCGCCCAGGCAGAAGCCCTCACTGGTCGTGAGCGGCGCGCCGGCATAGAAACGGATCCCGCCGTCCGCCAGCGGGCTGTCGCGGAAATACGGGTCTTCCAGCAGGTCCGGCACGACCAGCACTGCGCGCTCGTCGGCCACCATGGCGCACGGCGCTTTCATCCGCGGAATCGTGTCGTGGGTAATGCCGAACTTCGACTTGAACCATTGGCGGTTGGAGTCGGTCAGCGAGACCGCAGCGATCGGCAAGCCGAACAATTGCGCCGCCATGCGGGTAATGCGATCGAACGCTTCGCTTGGCGGGCTGTCGAGCAGCTCCAGGCGACGCAAGGCATCGAGACGGGCAGTCTCGTACTGGGGCGACGCACAGTGCGGTTGAAAAAGCGGAGAATTCATGGCAGCGGCACGCAAGCGCGTGTAAATATGACGAATATGACGAACAAGAATCTATTGTTGCTAATAACAAACTTAAGGTCAATCACTATTTTCAAACGGATCGTTGTATTCGTCATTTTTAGTTGCTTCGTGTAAAATAAAATCAGCGAATTACACGAACGACATCATGAAAACACATGAATTTAACGATCGGATACTGACAACGCGTGAAGCAGCGCAATTGCTTGGTGTTGCTGTCAGCACGGCGCAGGTCTGGATGGAGAGCGGCGATCTGCCGGCCTGGAAGACCCCTGGCGGCCATCGCCGCGTGCGTTACAGCGCCGTCATGCGCCTGGTGCGCGAGCGCGTCGCAGCAAAGGAAGCCGGCACGGCGGCCACTGCGCCAATGGCGGCAGAGTTCCTGCCGGCTACGGCGCCTGACTACCCGGTCCCGGCCAATGAAGCACAGCGGCTGGCAGCGCTTGCCCAAAGCGGCCTGATGGATTCGGAAGATGATGCCGCATTCGATCGCCTGACGTGGCTTGCCAGCCACGCGACGGGTTGCCCGATGGCCCTGATCGGCCTGTTGTCGGCCGAGCGCCAATGGTGCAAATCGCGTGTCGGCGTGGAAAACCGCGAGACCATACGTTCAATGGCCTTTTGCACTCACGTGCTGATGCAGGATGAGCCTTTCGTGGTCGAGGATGCCAGCGCCGACCCGCGCTTTGCCGACAACCCGATGGTCATCGGGGCACCGTTCATCCGCTTCTATGCCGGCTATCCGGTACGCACCGCCGAGGGGCTTACGCTGGGCTCGCTGTGCGTGCTCGATACCGAGCCACGCCGCCTGCGCGGGCGCGAGATGCGCGCGCTGCGTGAACTGGCCGTGCTCGCGTCGGACGAAGTGCAGCGGCGCGCCTAGTCTCTTTTACACACCGGCGTCCGGGCGCCCTGCTATCACGCTGGTGATCAGTGCATCAACCAGGCTTGGCGGGCGCCTGCTGCTGCTGCTTGACGAAGGCAATGACGGTATTGCGAATCGTCTTGAGCACGGTATCGGCCTTGAACGGCTTGACGATGAAACCATGCACGCCCCGCGCGAGCGCGCTCTGGACTGCCGCGGCGTCAAGCGTGCCCGAGACCAGAAACACGAGCGTCTTGGGCAGTGTCGCGCGCAGTTGCTCGACCACGTCGCTGCCGTCCTCGACCTGTTCGCGCGCGATGCAGATCACGTGCGGGTGGTGCTTGACCGCCAGCGCCAACCCCAGCGCGCTGGTGTGCGTGGCGCCGACCACGTCGTAACTGCCGTCGGCCAGGACAGTGCCGAGCGTTGCGCGCGAGACTGCATTTGCATCCACGATGACCGCCTTGAGCATAGCTTCACATTCCTTGTCAGTGCGCTGAAAAAATCAGCCTTCGTACGCCAGTGTCTTCCATGTCACGCCCAGACGCACGTCCAGTTTCAGCGACACCAGGCAGCGTGACATCTCCAGTATCTCACGCTCGGCGCGCAGTCTCTCGCCAAGTGGCGTCTTGAGGATGCCGGCGCCGGCCATCACGGCCTCGAGATTGCCATACGCACCCAGCAGCCGCGCCGCCGTTTTCATGCCGATCTTCGACACGCCCGGCACGCCGTCGGTCGGATCGCCCATCAGCGCCAGCAGGTCGTGCAGTTGCTCGGGCGCCACACCAAAGCGCGCACGCACCCAGGCGTCGTCGTGCCACTCGTTCTTGAAATGATCCCACACCAGCGCGCCGTGCGCGATCAGTGGATGCAGATCCTTGTCGGTGGTGGCCACGACCGCCGTGCCGCGGCCTTCGGACAGCCAGCGCATCACGCCGGTAGCGATCACATCGTCGGCTTCGACCTCGGGCACCATCAGCACATGCAGGCCCGCCGCGCGCAGGCGGTCGTGAAATTCGGGCAGCGCCGCGCGCAGTTCGGACGGCATCGCCGCCCGGCCCTCGCGGTAGCGCGGATACAGCGCATGGCGCCAGGTCGGGCCACCATGGTCGAACGCAGCCAGCACGTGGGTCGGCGCATGCGCCTCGAGCACGTGTCGAAACGACGAGAACGCATGGCGCAGCGCGATGCTGGCCTTCAGGTCGGAATCGGGCTCAGGGCTGGCTTCGTAGACGCGGCGCACGATGTTCAGGCCGTCGATCGCGAGCAGCTTTGCCGGGTTGGGCATGGGGTGTGGGTATGAAGAGACGTGGACGGCGCCCATCATAAACCGGTTGCACGGTCGCGGGAAGGTGGCGACCGTGGTGGGGACTGGCCCTACTTCGCGTACGCGTACTCGCCACCGCGCTCGAGGGCGCGACGGTACGCCGGCCGCGCATGGATGCGGGCCAGGAAATCGGTCAGGTTCGGGTACTTGGCGTCGAGCCCGCCGCGCGAGGCAGCCGCCTCCAGCGGGAAGCTCAGCTGGATGTCGGCGGCGCTGAATTCTTCGCCGGCAAACCACGGGTGCTTGCCCAGTTCGGCTTCAAGATAACCCAGCTGCAGCGCGATCTGCGGCAGCACGAAGCTGCCCTTGACCTTGTGCGCGATGCCGCGCGCAATCGGCTTGGCAAAGAACGGCATCGGCGTGCTTTCGATCTTGTCGAACACGAGCTTGAGAAGTAGCGGCGACATCATCGAGCCTTCGGCGAAGTGCAAAAAGTGCGTATAGCGCAGACGCGCCGGCGTGCGGGCGGCGGGCACCAGGCGTGGCGCATCCGTGTCGGAGGCGCGCGCGGTCAGGTACTCGACAATGGCGCCCGACTCGGCCACCACGAGGTCGCCATCGGTGATCACGGGCGATTTGCCCAGCGGGTGCACGGCCTTCAGTTCGGGCGGGGCCAGCATTGTCTTGGGATCGCGCTCGTAGCGCTTGATCTCGTACTCGAGTCCGAGTTCTTCGAGCAGCCAGAGGATGCGCTGCGAGCGCGAATTGTTCAGGTGGTGGACGACGATCATGGCGTGGACAGGAAAGTGGAGATGGCGGCCAGCTTAGCACCGTTGGCCACGCACCTGCAGCCCGCTAGGGCTAGGGCTAGGGCTAGCGCTGGTGCAGCTTGATGACGCGGTGCTTGCCCGCGCCCTGCGGCGCCGGCGCCGCAGCTTTCGGGGCGCAGCTGCCGCAGCTGCCGCCACCGCAGGCGCCGCCGCTGCTGGTGTCCAGCCAGCGCGCCAGCGCCGACTGGCGGCCGCCCTTGGTCAGCAGCAGCACCGCGCGCGCGCGCAGCGGGGCCGGCAGGTACTTCGCGCCCAGATACAGCGCGGCGATGGCAACGATGACGATGACGGTCAGTTCTTGCATGGTTATGCTCCGGTGAAGGCCAGCGTGACGCGGTAGACGATGAACGCCGCCACGTACGCCAGCGCGAACATGTAGCCGGCCATGATCCAGGCATATTTGCGGCTGCCCGTTTCGCGCGCCACGGTGGCGAGCGTCGGCAGGCAGTGCGGCGCATAGACATACCAGGCCAGCAGCGACAGGCCGGTGGCCAGCGACCACGATTGGGCGATCAGCGGCGCCAGCGTATTGCCGACTTCATCGCCGCCCGACAGCGCGTACACGGTGCCCAGCGCGCCGACCGCCACTTCGCGCGCGGCCATGCCCGGCACCAGCGCGATGGCGATCTGCCAGTTGAAGCCGATCGGCGCCAGCACGACTTCGAGTGCGCGGCCGATCATGCCCGCCACGCTGTAATAGATCGGCGGATGGGTCGCGCCTTCCGGTGCGCCGGGGAAGCTGGAGAACAGCCAGAGCAGGATCATCATGGCCAGGATCAGGGTACCGACGCGCATCAGGAAGATCTTGGCGCGTTCGAGCAGGCCCGAGGCCAGGCCGCGCGGATGCGGCCAGTGGTAGGCCGGCAGTTCGAGCATCAGTGCATGCTGCTTGTAGCCGTTGCGCCGCTTCATGAACCAGGCCACCGCCATCGCCGACAGAATGCCGGCCAGGTACAGCACGAACAGCACGATGCCCTGCAGGTTCATGAAGCCGCCCACGACGCGGTCGGGAATGAACGCGGCGATCAGCAGCGCATACACGGGCAGGCGCGCCGAACACGTCATCAATGGCGCGATCATGATCGTGACCAGGCGGTCGCGCGGGTTCTGGATCGTGCGCGCAGCCATCACGCCCGGGATGGCGCAGGCAAACGACGACAGCAGCGGCAGGAACGAGCGGCCCGACAGGCCCACGCTGCCCATGATGCGGTCGAGCAGGAACGCCGCGCGCGGCAGGTAGCCCACGTCCTCTAACAACAGGATGAAGAAGAACAGGATCAGAATCTGCGGCAGGAACACCAGCACGCTGCCCACGCCGGCGATGATGCCGTCGACGATGAGACTGTGCAGCATGCCCTCGCCGATCCATGAACCGACCATCTGGCCGAAGGCGCCCATGCCCGCTTCGATCAGTTCGATCGGTGCGTCGCCCCAGCTGAACACGGCCTGAAAAATCACGAACATCAGGATTGCCAGGATGACCGGACCGGCGACCGGGTGCAGCACGACGCTGTCGATCTTTTCGCTCAGGTTGCCGGTGTCCCTGGCCGACGACACGGCGACGGACAGAATGCGGCGCACTTCGCGCTGGGTGTCTTCCACCGATACTTCGTCGATCGCCGACAGCGGCTTGGGCGTCACCGGTACGCCAAACGGCATCGCGTCGAGCTGGGACAGCAAGGCTTTTTCGCCGCCGGACTGGATCGCCACCGTCTCGACGACGGGCATGCCCAGTTCCTGCGAGAGCTTGGCGGTATCGATCTCGATGCCGCGCTTTTTGGCGACGTCCACCATGTTCAGTGCCAGCACCATCGGCAGGCCCAGACGGCGCAGCTCGAGCACCAGGCGCAGGTTCAGGCGCAGGTTGGTGGCGTTGACGACGCACAGGATCGCGTCGGGCGGGACTTCACCGGCGCGCAGGCCGGCCACCACGTCGCGCGTGATGCCTTCGTCGGGCGTCTGCGCATTCAGGCTGTAGGCGCCCGGCAGGTCGAGCACGCGAAACGCGCGCCCGGCGGGTGACGTGAAGCTGCCTTCCTTGCGTTCGATCGTGACACCGGCGTAGTTGGCGACCTTCTGGCGCGCGCCGGTCAGGCGGTTGAAGAGCGCGGTCTTGCCGCAGTTGGGATTGCCCAGCAGTGCGACCAGTGGCGTGCGTGACGCGACGTGCGATTCCATGACTCCCATGCGACTAGTCCGCCTGGATCGAAACGAGAGCGGCCTCGAAGCGGCGCAGTGCAAAGGTGGATTCGCCAACCTTGACGGCCAGCGGACCGCCCATCACGCGCTTGAGCACGCGAATGCGCTCACCCGGCACGAAGCCCAGCTCCATCAGGCGGCGCTGGACGTCGATGCCGCCCTCCTGCGCACCAGACGCAAGATGGACAACGGTGGCGCTCTGACCCGTCTTGAGCGAGTCGAGGGTAGGCAATGCGGCGTGGGTCATGGCGGATTCCGAAAAATTGTTGCGCGTATGAAACAGCGACTGGAACGATCACGGTATCATAAACCTAAATAGGAATTATTTCTATTTGCAGCTTGTCATTGCCAGACGGTCAAGTCCAAAAAAAAGAGTGCTTCAACCGAAAATTTCGCTTGCGTTCACGGTCGAGTTTACAGAAAATAGCAACGCAAATGAGAATGATTCGCATTTTATAGACTAAACTGCAATGGTTGTTTCAAAAGGGTTGCTCCAATGATCGTCTGTGTCTGCAACAACATTTCCGACCGTGAAATCCGCCAGGCGGCCGAACTGGGCATCTCGTCGATGGCCGAACTGCGAAAGGAACTTGGCGTCGGCACCATGTGCGGCACCTGCGTCAGCTACGCACGCCAGGTGCTGCACGAGCACATCGACAGCAAGACCACCGTCACCGAAGTGCGCCGCCTGCCGCAGGCTGCCTGATCCTTCTTTGCTTGCAAGTACTGCTGGCCTCGCAATCTGTGCGGGGCTTTTTTTCGCCGGTTGTAACCGCTTGACCGGGTAGTGAGAACCGTTCGCACAGTGAACTGAGAACGGTTGCTATTACGCGCGGAAATGTCGCATTTCGCGTTATTTAATGCGCTTTTCTACGCATTTTTGCGCAATTTCTAGCGTTTTAATGGCTCTCTGTTTGCTATCATGGAGGTCATTCAACACATTACCAAGGGCACCCCATGAAAGGCGATCCAAACGTCATCCGTCTGCTGAACGCGCAGCTCACCAATGAGCTGACCGCGATCAATCAGTACTTCCTGCACGCGCGCATGTATCGCCACTGGGGCCTGGACAAGCTGGCGAAGAAAGAATACGACGAGTCGATCGGCGAAATGAAGCACGCCGACAAGCTGATCGAACGCATCCTGATGCTCGACGCGCTGCCAAACCTGCAGGCGCTGCACAAGCTGATGATCGGTGAATCGACGCAGGAAACGCTCGAATGCGACCTGAAACTCGAACGTGCGGCGCACGTGACGGTCAAGGAAGGCATCGGCGCCTGCGAAGCAGCAGCCGATTACGTGTCGCGCGACCTGCTGTTGATGATCCTCGAAGACACCGAAGAGCACATCGAGTGGTTGGAGACGCAGCTGGACCTGATCGTCAAGATCGGTATCCAGAACTACCTGCAGACCCAGATCGGCGAGTAATCAGCTGCGCCGGCCGGATTCCCGCCCGGGAGTCCGGCGCTTCAAGCACTGGCGCATCCTCAGCGCCAGCGCGTCATCCACTTGTCGTAAAACCCCATATCCTTTGGCACCGCCCCCGGCATCGCGCAGATGGCACCGGCGAATTCGTTCGCGCGTGCGAGCGTGACGTCCAGTGCCCAGCCGCGCGCTTTACCGAGCAGGAAGATGGCCGAAAAGGCGTCACCCGCACCGACCGTGTCGATGACGAACGGCGGCGCCGGCGTGTCGTGATGCGTGACCACGCTGCCGTCGCTGCCGAAGTACACCGAACCGCGGTGGCCGAGCGTAACGATCAGCGCGTCGAGCGCAAACATGGTCAGCAAGGCCTGGCACGATGCGCGTACTTCATCGGCCGTCAGCGCCGGGGCATCCGGCCTGATCTGGAAGTGCCAGCCAAACAGCACCTGCAACTCTTCTTCATTGACCTTGACGATATTGGCCGCTTCCAGCGAGCGGGTCACGCCGCGTTCGTCGTACTGGCCGTCGCGCAGGTTCAGGTCGAGAAAGCGTGGCGCGCTGCTTGCCGCCAGCACCGCCGTCAGAGAGGCGCGCGACTGCAAGTTGCGCTGGGCCAGCATGCCGAAATAGACCATGGCCGGCTGCACCTTCGCCAGCGCCGCGCTGGCCGTGGCCGCGTCGATGAAGTCGTAGGCCTGGTGCGGCAGGATCGTGAAGCGGTGGCCGCGCGGGCCGCGCTCGACCAGCACGCGGCCGGTCTCTTCGATCGGATCGGTCTGCAGCCCGGCATCGCTCATCGCGAAGCGTTCGAATTCGGCGCGCACCAGCTGGCCGCTGCGATCGTCGCCGATGCGCGTGATCGCCAGGCACGGCGCCATGAAAGCGGACAGGTGGCGCGCCACATTGAATGGCGCACCGCCGACGATCTGCTCGTTGTTGAAGTCGTCGACCAGTGCTTCGCCGAAGACAACGGTGGCCGGCGCGTGGTTGGCCATCATGCGACGACCGGCACGGTGTCCTTGAACGACTGGCGCTCGGACAATTTGTCGAACAGGCGCGCGAGGTTCGGGTTGTCGCCGCGCCAGTCGATTTCGGGAAAGCGGAACGCCAGCCAGCCCAGCGCGCAGCCTACGGCGACGTCGGCCAGCGTGTACTGGTTGCTGCGGCAGAAGGCGCCCTCGCCCAGGCGCTCGGACATCACGCGCAGGCCGGTATTGACCTTGCCCATCTGGCGGGCGATCCACTCGGGACTTTGCTGCGCTTCGGGGCGCAGCGTTCTTTCAAGGCGCACCAGCACGGCCGCATCGAGCACGCCATCGGCCAGCGCTTCCCAGACCTTGACCTCGGCCCGTTCGCGCCCGTTCGGCGGCAGCAGCTTGCAGACCGGCGTGAGCGTATCGAGGTATTCGGCGATCACGCGCGAATCGTACAGGGCGCTGCCGTCATCCATCAGCATGCATGGCACCTTGCCCAGCGGGTTGGTCTGCGCGATGGTGGTGTCGGCCGACCAGACGTCTTCGAGAATGAAGGCGCAGTCGAGCTTTTTTTCGGCCAGCACGACGCGCACCTTGCGCACGTAGGGACTGGCAATGGAACCGATGAGTTTCATGGATGTACGCAAGTGAAAATTGGCCTTCAGTATAGCATCGGGCCCAGCCGCAAAACCTGCACCGCCGCCGCTACGGTGCGCCGCAACATCGCAGCATTGGCAAGAGGCGGACGGCCGGCCAGTGGTAAAATCCGCGTTTTTGACCGACACGCCCGCCATGACCTCTACTGCTCTGTCGCCGACCCTGTCGGCCCTGTCCCCGCTCGATGGCCGTTATGCCACCAAAACCGACAAGCTGCGTCCCATCCTGTCGGAAACGGGTTTCATGCACCACCGCGTGAAGGTTGAAATCGCGTGGCTGCAGGCGCTGTCGCAGGCCGGCTTCGCCGAGATCAAGCCATTCTCGAACGAAGCGATCGCTCACCTCGATGGTATGGCAGCCAACTTTGGCGAGAAGGACGCGGCCCGCATCAAGGAAATCGAAGCGGTCACCAACCATGACGTCAAGGCGGTCGAGTACTGGCTCAAGGAGCAGGTCAAGGATGTACCGGAGCTGGTCGCGGCCAGTGAATTCATCCACTTCGCCTGCACCTCGGAAGACATCAACAACACGTCGCACGGCATGATGCTCAAAGCGGCGCGCGATGGCGTGATGCTGCCGGCACTGCAGGCGATCATTGCCAAGCTGACCGAGATCGCGCACACCAATGCAGCGCTGCCGATGCTGTCGCGCACCCACGGCCAGACGGCCAGCCCGACCACGCTGGGCAAGGAGATGGCCAACGTCGTCGCCCGCCTGCAGCGCGCCATCAAGCGCATCGCCGACGTCGAAATTTTGGGCAAGATGAACGGCGCGGTCGGCAATTACAACGCGCACCTGTCGGCCTACCCGGGCTTCGACTGGCCGGCGTTCTCGAAGGACGTCATCGAGACGCGCCTGGGTTTGACCTTCAATCCGTACACGATCCAGATCGAACCGCACGACTACATGGCCGAGATGTTCGACGCGTTCGCGCGCGCCAACACGATCCTGCTCGACCTGAACCGCGACATCTGGACCTACGTCTCGCTGGGCTACTTCAAGCAGAAGCTGAAGGCCGGCGAAATCGGTTCGTCGACCATGCCGCACAAGGTCAATCCGATCGACTTCGAAAATTCGGAAGGCAACCTGGGTCTGGCCAATGCGCTGCTGCGCCACATGGCCGACAAGCTGCCGGTCTCGCGCATGCAGCGCGACCTGACCGATTCGACGGTGCTGCGCAATATCGGCGTGGGCTTCGGCTACACGCTGCTGGCCTACGACAGCTGCCTGCGCGGCCTGAACAAGCTGGAAGTGAACGCAGCGCGCCTCGAGCAGGACCTGGACGCGAACTGGGAAGTGCTGGCCGAGCCGGTGCAGACCGTGATGCGCCGCTACGGCATCGAGAACCCGTACGAGCAGCTCAAGGAACTCACGCGCGGCAAGGGCATCACCCGCGACGCACTGCGTGAATTCATCGGCACGCTGGCCGTGCCACAGGAAGCGAAAGACCTGATGCTGGCGATGACGCCGGCAAACTACATCGGATTGGCCGCCAAGCTGGCGGCAGAGATCTGATGTCATGCACGATGCCGCCCCACGGCGGCATCGTGCATGCATCTGCATCCATGATGCGCCGGCCCCGGCGCGTCAGTAATCCCACCTGAGCTTCACCCCCACACGCCGCTCGAACTCTGCCCAATAGGTGGTCGAGCCGAATTCCGCGTGCCCGCCATTCAAGTTCTCGCCGTACACCGACAAGGCCAGGCCCGGCCGCAAACGCCAGCCGAAGCGCGCATCGAGCGCCGTCGACGACGCAATGCGCGATGCCGGCATTTCGCCGGTGCGGCGCAATGTGACGTCGATTTCGCGCGCATCGTCGATGTTGTAGTGCGACCGCAGTTGCAGCGTGTGGGACGGGTCGCGCCGCGCCGCAGCCACGCCCATCAGGTCGTTACCGCCCGGTTTCAGGCGCAGGCGCTGGTGCAGCGCCGTCCAGCCGGCCGACAGGCGCCAGCGCGGCAATGGCTGCCAGCTACCCCACGTTTCGATGCCGCTGGCGCTGCCTTCCAGCAGGCTGGCAAATTCGGCATAGCTGAAGGTCGGGTCGATCTGCTGGCCGCGCAGGTGGTCGTAATCGTGGTGGTACAGCACGACCGTGTACGACAGAGCCGCCGCCGGCTGGCCGCGGTAGCCCAGTTCGAGCACGCGCGCCACTTCGCTGCGCACCTGCGGCCCGCCGCGCAGGATGAACGGTGGCTGGCCCGGTACGAAAGCATCGACGTCCAGCCGCGCGGGCGAGCGCACCGTGCGCGCAGCCGACGCCCACAGCGCGTGCTGCGGCGAGACGCGCCACGACAGGCGCGCGCTCGGCAGCCATTCGATGCCGGTGTAATGGTTGTATTCGACGCGACCACCCAGTGTCAGGCGCCAGTCGTCGTTCAGAAAGATTTCGTCCTGCACGAACACGCTGCCCCAGCGCAGCAGCGTGCGCGCCGGCAGGAACGCGACCCAGCGGCTGTTGGTGACCCGGTCATGCGTGCTGCGGTAGTTGGCGCCCCACATCAGGTCGTGGCGGCCTTGCGTGGCCAGCGTGTGCTGGAACTGCACGTCCGCGGTCGTGAGGCGCTCGGCGAACAGCGGCGGCGATTCGCGCACCGTGTGATCGAGATAGGCTTGCAGCGACACGCTGGCGCTGGCATCGAGCAGGCGCTGCCAGCGTGCCAGCAGGTTGGCGCCGTCCGAACGCACGCGGCCAAATGTGGACGGGCCGACCGGCGTGGCCAGTTCGCCCGGCGCCGGCTGATCGAGACGCCCCCGATTGACATTGCCGATGACCGAGAAGGTATCGGCGTCTTGCTCCCAGTCGGCGCGCGCCCCCACCAGTGCGCGCCGGTGGCCGTCGTCGATGCGCCCGTCGCCAATGCGCTCGCTGTCGCTGCGCCGCGTGACCTTGCCGTAGGCGCGCCAGGCCACGCCGCCGTCGCTCGTGCCACCCTGGCGAAATGCCACGCCACCTGCGCCGTCGCTGGCGCCATGCAGCGCCACCATGCCGCCCTGCGTATCGAAGGCCGAGCGGGTGCTGATGTTGATGACGCCACTGACGGCGTTCAGGCCCCACATCACGCCACCCGGCCCGCTGACCACCTCGATGCGCGCGATGTCTTCGAGCAGCACGTCCTGCGCATCCCAGAACACGCCCGAAAACAGCGGCGTATAGACCGAGCGGCCGTCGATCAGCACCAGGATCTTGTTGGACAGGACACTGGGCCCGCTGTTCATGCCACGTGCGCTGATCGAATAGGCATAGCCGTTGATACGCGCCACATGCAGATTGGGGGCCAGACGCAATACCTCGGGCAGCGAATCGGCGTTGGAGCTGCGGATGTCGTCGGCGGTGATGACGAAGACCGCCGCCGACGCGTCCTGCAGGCGCTCGGGCCGCTTCGAGACCGACGTCACCTGGATATTGGCCAGTTCTTCGATCGACAGGTTGGCCAGGTCGGCCAGGTCGACAGAATTTGTCTGACCATGTGCGGCCGCCACGATGGGCGTGGCGCACACGAGAGCAACCCAGACAGCGGCTGCACGAGGGCCGGCGGCTGACAGTCTGCGGGGTATGAATGCGCTCATAACCAGATATTACATTCGGCGCACCGCGGTGGTGTATCTTTTGCAATCCGGTGTGGCTTGTTGGTCATTGAAAAGCGTGTCAACACCGCAACGGCCTTTTTTGCTATAGTGAGTTAGTTCTAGCCCGTACTAATTACTTATAAGAAAAATGCGCCGCTATTCGATTCCAGCAATCGTGCTGCACTGGCTGATGGCCATCGCGATCATTGGCACCTTTACCCTTGGCCTCGTGATGACCGACATCCAGGGCATCAGCATGGCCAAGTTGCGCTACACGAGCTGGCACAAGTGGGCCGGCGTGACGATCCTGGCGCTGGCTGCACTGCGCCTGCTGTGGCGCCTGTTCAACAAGCCGCCCGCCTACCCTGCCGGACTGCCGCGCTGGCAACATGGCGCCGCCCACGGCCTGCATCTGACGCTGTATGTGCTGATGTTTGCCGTGCCGCTGTCCGGCTATTTCTTCAGCCTCGCGGCGGGCTATCCGGTCGTCTATTTCAGCAAGTTCCCGCTGCCGGTGCTGATCGGCCCCGATCCGGTGCTGCGCGAGATACTGCGCGGCCTGCACTACTGGCTCAACATGCTGCTGGCCGCGCTGGTCGCGTTGCACGTGCTCGCCGCACTCAAGCATCTGCTCATCGACCGCGACGGCATCATGCAGCGCATGCTCCCCATCCCTATACCGAAGGAAAAATCATGAATGTCATCAAGGCCCTGATACTGGCGAGCCTGGTTGCCGGCAGCGCTGCAACCGCCGTCCACGCCGCCCCGCTCACGACTGAGCAGGCGAACAGCGGCGTCTCAGCCGTCTTCAAGCAGATGAACGTACCGGTGGAAGCACCGTTTCGCACGTTCGCCGCGCAGATCGATTACGACGCGGCCAAGCCGGCAACAGCCAAGGCCAGCGTCGAGATCACGACGGCCAGCTTCGACATCGGCGACGCCATGTACAACAAGGAAGTGGCCAAGAAAGAATGGTTCAATTCAGCGCAGTTTCCAAAAGCCACCTTTGTCTCGACCAGCATCGCACCGGCCGGCGCCGGCAAGCTGACCGTGTCGGGCAAACTGACGCTGAAAGGCAAGAGCGCCAATGTCACGTTCCCGCTGACGGTCAAGGCTGCCGGTGCGAAAACCGTGTTCGAAGGCCAGTTGCCAATCAAGCGTTTGGCGTTCAATATCGGCGAAGGCGAGTGGAAAGACACGAGCATGGTCGCCGATGAAGTTGTCATCAAGTTTCGCGTTACCGCAGCACCAGCTGTTGCAGCAAAATAAACTGTTTCACCACCACCGTAGGGTGGACGGGTTTCCCGTCCACGCGTTCAACCAAGCTTGCTCAGTTTGAACGCGTGGGCGGCAGAGCCGCCCACGCTACGTTGCAAGACAAATCGCTCCATCAACTTTTTTACAGGAATCATACCCATGAACATCAAGCACCTGATCGCAGCCGCCGCCGCCTTTGCCGCCACGTCGGCCTTCGCCGCACCAGTCACGTATGACATCGAGCCAAACCATACTTACCCGAGCTTCGAAGCCGACCACATGGGTCTGTCGGTATGGCGTGGCAAGTTCAACAAGTCGAGCGGCACCGTCACCATCGACCGCGAAGCCAAGACCGGTTCGCTGGACATCACCGTCGACATCAACAGCATCGATTTCGGTCACGAAAAGATGAACGAGCACGCGAAAAAGCCTGACATCTTCGACGCTGCCAAGTACCCGACCGCGACCTTCAAGTCGAAGGCAATCAAGTTCACGGGCGACGTGCCGACCTCGGTCGACGGCGAACTGACCCTGCACGGCGTGACCAAGCCGCTGACCCTGCAGATCAACAAGTTCAAGTGCATCATGCACCCGATGCTGAAGAAAGACGCCTGCGGCGCCGACGTGGTCGGCACCTTCAAGCGTGATGATTTCGGCATCAACTTCGGCCTGCCGAACTTCTCGCCGGAAGTGAAGCTGGCAATCCAGGTTGAAGCTGTGAAAAAGTAATCTGGTTCGACCATGAAAAATCCCCGCCGGNTGCTCAGTGCGGATTAACGGCCATCACGGTCGAAGTCGCCCGGGATCGCGCGCTCGACACGGTGCCAGCCGGCGCGGGTGGCCGACTTGGCCTGGTCCCAGCTCAGGCGCGAATTGCCTTTCGAACGATCCCACTCGGTCGACAGACGACCTTCGTTGGCATCGTAGCCACCGTCGTACTTGTCGTAGTTGTTGTAGCCCAGTGCGTAGGCTGGCTCGTAGTCGTCATAGGTGTAGCCTGGGGTGTAGTAAGGCTGGGTCTGGTACTCGTTGCGCCAGTAATCATTCTCGGCCTTTGGATTGACCACATGGCCCACGCCCTTGCCTGCTGCGCCGCCGACCATACCGCCGATCGCCGCGCCTGCCGCCACGCCCAGTGGGCCGGCTGCTGCACCGATCACCGCGCCAACCGTCGCGCCGCTGCCTGCACCGACGCCTTGCGCCAGGTTATGGTCGCTCAGTTCATCGGTCGCTTTTGGATTGACGACTTCGCCTGCACCGCGGCCGGCTGCACCGCCTGCCAGGCCGCCGACGACAGCGCCTGCTGCCATGCCGATCGGACCGCCAACAGCACCGACCAGTGCGCCCGCTGCTGCGCCCGAACCTGCGCCCACGCCCTTGGCCAGATGGTGCTCGGACAGGTCGTCATTGGCTTTTGGATTCACCACCTCTGCTGCGCCCTGACCGGCGATGCCGCCAGCAATGCCGCCGACAACGGCGCCTGCTGCCATGCCGATTGGACCGGCAACGGTGCCGACGGTCGCGCCCAGTGCTGCGCCGCCTGCCACGCCCAGGCCAGCGCCCAGCACGTGCGAGCCACCTTGTTCGGTCCACGATTTGTGGATGTGCGCTGCATCTTCATCCGAACGTGCATTCACGCCCAGCAGGATGCCGCCGCCCTTGATGCCGTCTTCATAGTGCTGCGCACGTTCTTCCGGAATACCGGCACCGATCAGCGCGCCGATCAGGCCACCGGTGATACCACCCGCACCGGCGCCGGCCAGTGCTGCTGCCAGAGGACCGGCGACGACCAGGCCCAGGCCTGGCAGCACCAGCGTGGTGCCCACAGCTGCAATACCGGCCAGCACGGCGCCGATGGTGCCGCCGATACCGGCGCCAATGCCCGCGCCTTCAGCCGCCTTGGTGCCCAGTTCGGTGTCCGTGTCGGCGAAGTGGGTCTGACGGGTGGAGTCGGACATCATCAGGTTGACGTCATCGCGGTTGTAGCCGCGCTCGGACACGGTGCCATACGCACGCTCGGCGCTTGCGCGGTCAGGGAACAGGCCAGTGACCATGCGCTGGTTATCCGTGGTGCGGGTGGTATCGAAGCTGCTCATGATGAATCCTTTGCTGGTTGGTTTCGGCAGCCGGCTACGGATGAGCTGTTGCTGCCAAGGACCTTCACCATAGGCCCCGTCTTCGCATGGTTCTGTTCGATGACGCACGCTCGGATGACTGACAGGATCTTGCCGCAAAGAATTTTCATGACGATGCAAATTCGTCATCGAAGGTACGCTGCCGCACCGACCCGCCTTTGTCGCATCTTTAGACTTTTTCACATGGTCACGGCATTCGTTGGCCCTGGGGATCTGTCTTTTACTTGAGGAGGAAGCACCATGTTATTCATTATCTGGATCGTCGTTGGCGGTATTCTGGGTTGGCTGGCCAGCATGGTCATGAAAACCGATGCCGAGCAAGGCATCATCCTGAACGTTGTGGTCGGTATCATCGGCGCCTTCCTGGGCGGCTGGTTGCTCTCGCCACTGTTCGGTACCGGCACCATCAATTCCGACGACTTCAGTGTTGCTTCGCTCCTGGTCTCGTTCCTGGGTGCAGTTATCCTGCTGGCTATCGTGAATCTGCTGCGTCGCGGTCGCGTTCGCTAATATGGTGGTTCGCCACCCATAAAAAACCAACGCCCTGTGCGTTGGTTTTTTTTCCTCTGCGATTTTACTGATGAGCTCAAAAAAGTTCTGGACACTGTTGCTGACAGTGGCCGCCACCCTCGTGCTGGGGGTACTCGCCTTGAATTTCATGCCGGGCGAAAAACAGATCGAACGCCAGCTGACACGGCAGTACGACACGGCCGATCCGCAGTTCCGCCGCTCGCTCGGCGTGTTACTGGGCCCGCCGATCATCGAAGGCAACCAGGTCGACGCGCTGCTCAATGGCGACCAGATTTTCCCGGCGATGCTCGAGGCCATTCGCGGCGCGAAAAAAACGATCACGCTGGAAACCTACATCTACTGGTCGGAATCGATCGGCACCGAGTTTTCCGAGGCCCTGTCCGAGCGCGCGCGCGCCGGGGTCAAGGTGCACGTGATGCTCGACTTCATGGGCAGCATGAAGATGGACACCGCCCAGGTCGACAAGATGAAGGCGGCCGGCGTGCAGGTCCAGCGCTATCACAAGCCGGTCTGGTGGAAGCTGGCGCGCATGAACAACCGCACCCACCGCAAGCTGCTGATCATCGACGGTACGGTCGGCTTCACGGGCGGCGTGGGCATTGCCGACCAATGGCGCGGCAACGCGCAGGACAAAGACCACTGGCGCGACAGCCACTTCCGCGTCGAAGGCCCGGTCGTCGGGCAGATGCAGGCCGTATTCAACGACAACTGGACCAAGGCCACGGGTGTCGTGCTCGATGGCCCGGCGTACTTCCCGCCGCTCCAGGCGAAAGGCACGATGCCGGCGCAGATGTTTTCAAGCTCGCCCACGGGCGGCAGCGAGAGCATGCACCTGATGTACCTGATGGCGATCACGTCGGCGCGCGAGACGATCGATTTGTCGGCCTCGTACTTCGTGCCGGATGAACTGACGGTGCGTACGCTGATCGCCGCCGCCAAACGCGGTGTGAAAGTACGCCTGATCACGCCGGGCCACATCATCGATTCGGATCTGGTGCGCGCCGCCTCGCGCGACCGCTGGCCCGAGTTGCTGGCGGCCGGCGTGCAGGTCTCGGAATACCAGCCGACGATGTACCACGTCAAAACGCTGATCGTCGACAAGCTGCTGGTATCGGTGGGGTCGACCAACTTCGACAACCGCTCGTTCAGTATCAATGACGAGGCCAACCTGAACGTGCTCGATGCCGGGTTTGCGACGCAGATGACGGACGTCTTTGACGCCGACTGGAAGCTGGCCAAGCCGGTAACGCCGCAGGCCCTCGCCAAGCGGCCATGGTGGGAACACGTGAGCACGTGGTTTGCGTCGCTGTTCGAGGCGCAGTTGTAAGCGCCGCTGCAGGCGCCGTTGCAAACAAGCCCGCGCCGGGACAAGCGCGGGCTTTTTCATTGGCGTGGCTGAAATACAGGTTGACGATCCGATAGCGGATTAACCATACTCACGAACACTCCCCGGAGTCCGTAACTATCCCTTCCCAACCAGACCAAAGCGCATGAAAAAGACCCTTCTCTCGCTCGCCATCCTGACCAGCTTCGCCGCCCAAGCGGACGAAGGCATGTGGATGCCGCAACAGCTGCCACAAGTAGCCAAGCAACTGAAAGCCGCCGGCCTCAAGCTGGATCCGGCAAATCTGACCAAGCTGACTGAATTCCCGATGGGCGCGATCGTGAGCCTGGGCGGCTGCTCGGCGTCGTTCGTCTCGCCGCAAGGTCTGGTCGTGACCAACCACCACTGCGTCTACAACAGCATCGCCGTCAACTCGACGCCCGAGCGCGACCTGCTGGCCAACGGTTTCCTGGCCAAGACCATGGCCGACGAGCTGCCAGCCTCGCCCGGCAGCCGCGTGTATGTCACCGACGAAGTGGCCAATGTCAGCGCCCAGGTCATCACCCCTGAAGTCGCCAAGCTGACCGGCAAGGCCCGCATCGACGCCATCGAAAAGAACCAGAAAACCCTGGTGGCAGCGTGCGAAAAAGATGCCGGCTACCGCTGCACCGTGGCCAGCTTCTACGGCGGCCTGGAATTCTATCGCCTGAAACAGCTCGAAATCCGCGACGTGCGCCTGGTGCACGCGCCGGCGTCGGGCGTCGGCAAATTCGGCGGCGACACCGACAACTGGATGTGGCCACGCCACACCGGCGACTACGGTTTCTACCGCGCGTATGTCAGCAAGGACGGCAAGTCGGCTGAGTTCTCGAAGGACAACGTGCCGTACCAGCCGAAGCACATCATCAAGATTGCCAAGGACAACCCGAAAGAAGGCGACTTCGTGATGGTGCTGGGCTACCCGGGCCGCACCAACCGTCACCGCCTGCCGTCGGAAGTGGCGTTCACGTTCGACTGGAACTACCCGGCCTTCATCCAGGCCTCGAGCGAGACGCTGGCCATCATCGACCGCGAAACCAAGACCGATCCGGCTGCCAAGCTGAAATACGCGGGCCAGATCGCGGGCGTGAACAACTACTACAAGAATCGCAAGGGCATGCTGGTCTCGTACCAGGGCAGCGACTTCCTGCAGCGTAAAACGGCCGAGCACAATGCGCTCAAGGCCTGGGTCAATGGCGACGCTGCGCGCAAGGCGCAGTACGCAGCCGACATCGACACCGCTGAAACCCTGATCGCCGAACGCGATGCGGGTACCAAGAAGAGCTTCTTCCAGACCTACGCGCAACCGAAGTTCCTGTCGTCGGCACGCACGCTGTACCGCCTGGCCAACGAGCGCACCAAGCCGGACGCCGAGCGCAAGACCGGCTACCAGGAACGCGACCTGCCACGCCTGACGTCCGTCGTCGAAGGCCAGGACCGCACTTACGACGAAAAAGTCGACAAGGCGCTGGTGCTGAACTTCCTGACCAAGTACAACGCGCAACCGGCCGCCGAGCACGACGCCGCGTTCGACGCCGCACTGGGCATCCGCGCCGGCATGAGCGAAGCTGAACTGAAAGCCGCGCTGGACCGCATCTATGCAGGCTCGAAACTGGCCGACAAGGCAGCGCGCACCGCGTGGCTGAAAAAGACGCCAGCCGAGTTCAAGGCATCGAACGACAGCTTCATCAAGGCAGCGGTCGCGATGTACGACGCCGACATGAAGGATGAAGAAAAGCAGGAAGAGTCGGCCGGCAAGATCCAGCAAGCCTACGGCAACTACATGAAGGCCAAGATCGCCTACATGAACAGCCGCGGCCAGGCCGTCTACCCGGACGCCAACAGCACGCTGCGTGTCACCTTCGGCAAAATCGCCGGCCGCCCACAAGGCGTCGACGGCACCACCGGCTGGACCGCATTCACCACCGTGGCCGGCGTCACCGCCAAGCACACGGGCGAAGGCGAGTTCGACGCACCGGACAACCAGCTGGCCGCGATCCAGGCGAAGAACTTCGGCAAGTACGTCGACCCGAAACTGAAAACGCTGCCGGTGAACTTCCTGGCAACGCTGGACATCACCGGTGGCAACTCGGGTTCGGCCGCACTGAACGCCAAGGGCGAACTGATCGGCCTGGCATTCGACGGCACGCTCGACTCGATCATTTCGGATTGGGACTTCAACAAAGCAATGACCCGCTCGATCCAGGTCGATACCCGCTACATGCTGTGGAATATGCAGTACGTGGACAAGGCCGATAACCTGCTGAAAGAAATGAACGCGCTGTAAATCTCGCGTCGTTAATCTTACTGAAGGCCGCGCTACCGAAAGGAGCGCGGCCTTTTTAATATCCCAAACAAATTCCCCAACAATTAGGGTCAGAGTCGAATTGTTTGACAACTTTTGCGGATGAGCTGTTAATGCGACTCTGACCCTAGTTATCTCTGGGGCAATTGGCCAATAATTCGACTCTGACCCTAATTAATTTTTATGTAAATTTGGCGAGTTTGGGTAGCTGCAGGAAATTAATGCCGAGAGTATTTGAATGCGCCGTAACTTCTCCCAAACTCAAGTAGAAAAACACCTCAAAAACAATGAGGGTCAGAGTCGAATTGTTTGACAACTTTTGCGGATGAGCCGTTAATGCGACTCTGACCCTAGTTATCTCCAAGGCAATTGGCCAATAATTCTACTCTGACCCTAATTGCAGGATGGTGGTGAGTTCGGTGGTAATTTGGGTGGCCAGGCGGTGGATGTGGAGGCCGTCGACGAAGCCGTGGTGCGCTTGGACGGAGAATGGCAGCGTCAATTCTCCGTTGGGGGCATCGCGGAAGCGGCCCCAGGCCAGGGACGGGATGTCGGGCTGCGCCAGCGTTGCGGTCGGGTGCTGGATTGATGTGAAGTCGAGCCAGGGGATGCAGGTGACGAAGACTTGCTCTTTCGCTTGGCGCGGTGACAAGGCGGCGTACTGCGTGTTCAACGCGGTCATGCCGGCAGCTTCGGCGCCGGCGGCGCGGCTGCGGGCGACGAACGTGTGCAGGTCGTCGGACCACGCGAACATCGCGAAATTCAGGTCGTCGTTGGCGTTCGTGACCGTGAACGATGGGGTCAGGCGCTCGATGCGGATGACCTCGCCGTCCACGATGCGGTAGCAGAAGTTCTCGATCTTCAGCACCGCGCGCAGCGTGGCGCACAGCAGCACGTGGAATGGCGCCAGTCCCTGCGCGCGGCACCAAGGACGAAAGTCCGGCAGCGTCAGCGTGAAGCACAGGTTCAGCGCCGGGCTGTCCATGCTGTCGAACAGCGCGAAGCGGTCGCGCCGTCGTTCGAACTTGTCCATCGCGATCGCCAGCCGCTTACGCCTGCGGTTTGTTCAGGCGGCTGTTGCGCATGCTGTAGACGAAGTAGGTCACGACCGCCACGCCCATCCAGATGAAGAACACGCGGAACGTCGTGCTCGACAAATCCTTCATGATGTACAGGCAGGCCAGTACCGACAGCCCCGGCACCACATACGGACCGAACGGCACGCGGAAGCCCGGTGGCGCGTCAGGGCCCTGCTTGTGGCGGATCACCGGCACCGCGATCGATACCACCATGAACGCCGTCAGCGTGCCCATGCTGACCATGTCCCACAAGAAGGTCGAGTCGACCGTGCCGGCCACCAGGCCCACGACGGTGCACACGATGATCGTATTGGCCACCGGCGCCTGCGTGCGCGGGCTGACTTTCTGGAACACCTTCGGGATCAGGCCATCGCGGCTGATCGCGTACAGGATGCGGGTCTGGCCGTAGATCGTGACCAGCGTCACCGAGAACACCGACACCACGGCGCCGGCCGACAGGATCAGCGCCGGCCAGGCCTGGCCCGTCACGTTCTGCAGAATCACCGACAGGCCGGCTTCCTGGCCTTCGAACAGGTGCGCCGGCTGCGCGCCCATCGCGGCAATCGCCACCAGCATGTAGAACACGGTGACGATGACCAGCGCCGACAGGATCCCGATCGGCACGTTGCGGCGCGGGTCCTTGACCTCTTCGCCGGCAGTGGCGATGGTGTCCAGGCCAATGAACGAGAAGAACACGGTGCCGGCGGCGGCGGTCACGCCGGCCATGCCCGCGTAACCCTTGCTCTCGTCCATATTGAAGAATGGCTGGAAGTTGTTGGCGTCGAAGCCGGTGAACGCGATCGCGGAAAAGAACACCAGGATCGCCAGCTTGATCATCACCATGATGGCATTGGTCGTGGCCGATTCCTTCGTACCGCGCACCAGCATGATGCCGCACATGATCACGAGCAGGATCGGCGGCAGGTTGATGTGGCCCGGATTGAACGAGACATTATGGTGGTCCGACACGAACATCGGCGAGCGCAACTCGATCGGTATCTGCCAGTGGAAGGCATTGAGCAGGAAGTTGTTAAGGTAATCGGACCAGCCGATCGATGTCGCACTGGCCGCGAGGCCATATTCGAGCAGCAGGCAAGCGGCGACGATGAACGCCGCGAATTCGCCCAGCGTCGCATAGGCGAACGAGTACGAGGAGCCCGATGCCGGCACGCGCCCGGCCAGTTCGGCGTAGCACAGCGCGGTCAGGCCGGCGGTGATCGCCGCAAGCAGAAACGAGAGGACGACGGCAGGACCGGCTTTCGGCACCGCTTCGACCATCGTGAAAAAGATGCCGGTACCGATCGTGGCGCCCACGCCGATCATCGTCAGCGGGAACAGCCCGAGCGATCGATGCAGGCCGGGCAAGGCGCCGGCAACGCCAACGGATGTGCCCTCGTCGTGATGGCGTCCCGCCGGTTTGGTACGTAGCAGCTTTTGGCCCAGAGTCTGATTCACGGCGAGTCCTTCAGTACGCGGTTGCAATCGCGTTCGATGCCGCCGGTAAGCAGTCCCCAAACGCAGTCTCAAAACGAAGCTGCGATTATAGGGGACTCTGCTGTCGCTGAAGACATTTTGTTTGCACGCGCGACAAGACCTCAATCGAGCAGGTGGATGCGCTCGCCCGTCATGCTGCGCTGGGCCGGCTGGCCGTACACGCGGATGCCGCCCGAGCCCGAGGTACGGGCAAACAGCGACTGTCTGACCGTGGCCCGGATGCTGCCGGCGCCACTCGCACCCAGGTCGGCATCCTGCGTCGTCAGGCGCGCCAGATCGGCGTTGGCCGAGCCGCTCACGCGGGCGTTGAGCGAGCGCACCGCGCCGCTGGCCTCGAGCGAACTCGATCCACTGAGCTCCATGCGCGCGACCTCGCCGCTGACCGGTCCGACGCGCATCCGGCTCGATCCCGACAGCGTGACATCGATGCTGTTGCTGGTGAGCCGGGCCGCATCCAGCAGACCGGAGCCGCTCGCCCGCGCATGCAGGTTGCCGGCGGTGCCCGCCAGCGTCACGCTGGCCGAACCACTCTTGCGCACGTCGAGCGGCGCGCCATTCAGGCCGCCCACATCGACGCGGGTCGCGCCCGATGCGCGTACCTCGGTCAGGCGCGGCGTCGTGTAGATGATGCGCAGCGGCGTCTTGCTGCGCACGTTCTGCTCGGACCAGATGCGCAGCGTGTCGCCTTGGGTCTCGGTACGAATCAGCGGCAGCAGATTGCTGTCGGCTTCCACCACCAGCGACGCGACCGGCCCCACGCGCACATCGACCGGCAGCGCGCCGCTCACGTCCAGCGCCGGCAGCGCCGCGATGGCGCGGGCATCGCGCGCCGCGATACCGTTGCCTTCGGTCGTACCGGCGCTCCACGACGTATGAAAGCGCATGTCGCTGCCATCCTGCGGGGCGACGATGATAGCGCAGCCGGCAAGGGCAGCTAGAGCAGCAAGGGCGATGAGGGTACGCATGACATCCTGACAGGTTGTTGTTCGATTGATGGCACTCTACCAACCGCCCTGCCCCCTAACCTGCTGGATGCGACGAACTGCAAAAACGGCGCCGTGGACTGCACGCCCCCGGCGCGAACCGTGTCAGCCCTTGCCAGGCCGCGTGGTGTCGAACAGCGTCTTGAATTCGTGCGGCTGCGAGCGCCAGTACTGCGGCGGCGCGCTCACCTGCGCCCCCAGTTCGGCCGCCGCGTGCCACGGCCAGCGTGGGTCGTACAGCATCGCGCGCGCCAGGGCGATGACGTCCGCCTGGCCCGCCTGCAAAATGGCTTCGGCGTGGCGCGCCTCGGTGATCAGGCCCACGCCGATCGTCGGCAGGCCCGTGTCCCGCTTGATCCGTTCGGCGAAGCCAATCTGGTAGCCCGGCTCCACCGGAATCTTCTGGGCGGTCGACACGCCGCCGCTGGACACGTGAATGAAGTCGCAGCCGATGCGCTCGAGTTCCTGCGCAAAGCGCACGCTCTGTTCGAGATCCCAGCCGCCATCGACCCAGTCGGTGGCCGAGATGCGCATCCCGAGCGTCATCGACGGCACAGCGGCGCGCACCGCCGCGAAGACTTCCAGCGGATAACGCATGCGGTTCTCTAGCGAGCCGCCGTATTCGTCGGTGCGGTGATTGGCCAGCGGCGAGAGGAACTGGTGCAGCAGGTAGCCGTGGGCGCCATGGAGCTCGATCGCATCGAAACCCAGTGCGTGCGCGCGGCGTGCAGCGGCAACGAAGCTGTCACGCACCCGCGTCAGGCCAGCAGCATCGAGCGCCAGTGGCGCGGCATCGCCCTCGGTATGCGGCACGGCGGACGGGCCTTCGGTCTGCCAGCCGTTGGCGGCGTCGGGTGATATCTGCGTGCCCCCTTCCCACGGCACGCTCGTCGATGCCTTGCGACCCGCATGGCTCAGCTGAATGCCAATCTTGATGGGCGCGTGACGACGCATCGCCGCCAGAATCGGCGCCAGCGCGTCTGCGTGCGCGTCGGACCACAGGCCCAGGTCACTCGGCGAGATGCGGCCTTCCGGCACGACGGCCGTGGCCTCTAACGTGATCAGCGCGGCGCCGGACAGCGCCAGGCTGCCCAGATGGATCATGTGCCAGTCGGTGGGCAGGCCATCGACAGCGGAATACTGGCACATCGGGGCGATGGTGATACGGTTGGACAGCTCGAGGGGGCCGAGCGAGTACGGCGAAAACAGCATGGTCATGGTGGCTCCTGCATATCAAGAGCACCAGTCTAGCCCGACATGAAAATTCGTGTCGTCAACCAAAAAAAGCCGGGGTCAGGTCTGACATTCGGACACGATCTCGACAATCGCGTGTGGGAACCAGCTAGCACCGGGCCATGTTAATACTGGGCAAGACACTGTTGGAAGTGGCTAGGGCTGAGGTCGTGTCCGAATGTCAGACCTGACCCCGGCTGTAAGGCTGAGGCCGTGTCCGAATGTCAGACCTGACCCCGGCTGTGTGACCCCGGCTTTGTTATGGAAATACGTGTCGCCGACCAAAAAAAAGCGGGCCGCAGCCCGCTTGGTGTTACCCGATGCGCACCACCATGATTCCGGCGCGCAGGCCTACCCGCACGTCCGGGTTCGGGAACACGACCAGTTCTTCGTCGTGCTGCACCGTGTAGGTCGTTGCACCATCCTGCGCGATGACGTCACCTTTTTGCATCGGCGTGAAGTTCCAGGTCTCGCGCCCCACCCGCATGGTAAATGCGTCGGACAGTTTGATGATCGACTGCGCCGTTGCGAACACGCGTGGTGACGACGTTGCTGGCTGGGCCGGCTGCCCGCGCAGCAGGCGGTCCAGCGCGCTTGATGCGGCGGCAAACTGCGACAGGTCATTCTGCCCCAGCGTGCCGACACGACCCAGTTCGACCGTGCTGCTGGCCGTGCCGAGATGCTCGGCCGTGAAGTAACTGTAGGTGCCGGCCGATTCGGGGTTCATGATGATCGCTTCGATTCCCGCCTCGCCCAGCCAGCCCATCAAGCCCTCGCGCGCCGCATCCGGAATCAGCTCCGGCACGATCGCGAACATCGGATAGTGCGACGGCCTGATCGCCGTGTGCAGGTCGAGGTGCCAGCGCGCCGGGCCGCTGCCATCGAAAAACGCGCGGGTCGCCTCGATCAGGACGTCGGCGCGCCCGGCCTCGAACGTCCCGGCCAGCGAGCCGCGTTCGGCGCGGAACATCCGGTTCAGGTCCGCGTCGATGAAACGCTTGCCGGCGCGGATGGCGTCGATATGCCCGACACACAGCATCAGGTCCACCGCCAGCGCGCTGGCAGAGCGCGACAGCGCATCGACCAGATACGCCACCATCTCGATCGGCCCCGTCTCGTCGCCATGCACGCCGACCGACACCAGCACGCTGGGGCGATCGGCGTCCGGCGTTGCGGCACGCACCGTCAGGATGCCCGACGCCGGCAACGCGACGACAAAGCCGGCGTCACGAAAACGCTGCGCGACCGCGCCGAAGTCGGCTTCGGCCAGCGCGCGCACCGCTTCCGGCAACCCTGCTACGGATGCAGCACTCATCTTATGCAGCCAGACGCTCTGGCGAGAGGCCTTCCGACAGCGCCCACACGTCCAGCATCGCCTGCTCCAGCTCTGTCGGCGGGGCAAAGCCCGTCAAGCCGCGCGCGGCGGTCACTTCGTCCACCGCTGCCTGCATGTCGTTGCCGTTGTGGCCCGCATGCTCGATCACCTGCAGCAGCAGGCGCTGTTGCGCGCGGCGCAGCGATTGCAGCGCGTAGTTGCGCAGCTGTTCCTGCGACTTGCTCTGCGCCGGCAGCTTCAGGCCCAGTTCCAGCGTGTCGATGCCGACCTGCTGGCGCAGCAGCGTGCCCACCTGCAGGAACTGCAGCAGCGACATGCCCTCTGGCCGTGGCACCGACACCGCAGCGAACAGGAACGAAGCTTGCGACTCGATGATCTCGACGGCCTTCCAGGCAGCTGCGAACTGCGGCGGCAGGCCCGTATGGCCATCGGCCTCGGAGCGGAACTTGGCGGCGGCGCTTTCGTCGGCTTCGGCGAACAGCGTCGAGAGCTCGTCCAGGCCTTGCGAGCCTGGCGGCAGCGACAGCACGCCTTCGATCGTGGCGCGTTGCAGCGCGCGGGTACGGCTGTCGACCGAGACCGACACGTCGCGCGGTACCACCAGAGCGTCGGCGTCGAGCGCATCGAACACCGGCGCCAGGTGCAGCGCAGCCCAGGCCTTGGCCCACGCCTTGACGACTTCGGTGTCGTCGATGCGGTGTTCCAGCGCCAGGTCGCGCAGCATCAGAGGACCGCAGCGGTTGACGGCTTCGTTGGCCAGCACGGTGGCCAGGATGGCGTTGGCCAGCGGATGGTCGAGCGGATCGCGGGTGGCGACCAGCTGCGCCGGGAAGTAAGGCCGCAGCAGTGCGTCGGCCCAGACTTCGTCGGTCAGCGGCAGCGCAGCCAGCGTGCGCTTGAAGCGGTTCTTGACGTTGGCAATCACCACTGCCAGTTCCGGCGCCGTCAGGCCCAGGCCCAGCGCCTTGCGGCGCAGCAGTTCGACATCGCTCGGGAGCTGTTCGAGCTCGCGCGACACGGCGCCTTCGGCTTCCAGGTTGGCGATCAGGGCGATGTAGCCATCGACCACCGCTCCCGTGGCTTGCGCCTGCACTTCGCGCGTCAGCAAATGCGTCTGCAGCGTGTTGTCGCGCAGGACCAGGCGCTCGATTTCGCCCGTCATTTCGTTCAGCGTGCGATTGCGGTCGGTTTCCGACAACTGGCCGGCATTGACTTCGGTGTCGAGCCAGATCTTGACGTTGACTTCATGGTCCGAGCAATCCACACCGGCCGAGTTGTCGATCGCATCGGTGAAGATGCGGCCACCGGCCAGCGCGAATTCGATGCGGCCGGCCTGGGTCGCGCCCAGGTTGCCGCCTTCGCTCACCACCTTGCAGCGCAGCTCATTGCCGTTGACGCGGATCTGGTCGTTGGCGCGGTCCTTCACTTGTGCATGCGTCTCGGTCGAGGCCTTGATATAGGTGCCGATGCCGCCGTTGTAGAACAGGTCGACCGGCGCCTTGACGATGCGGTGCATCAGTTCCTGTGGCGGCAGCGACGTCTCTTCGATCTGCAGCGCTTCGCGAATCTGCGGCGAAAGCTCGATCGAGCGGGCATTGCGCGGGTACACGCCGCCGCCGGCCGAGATCAGGCTCTTGTCATAGTCTTCCCACGACGAGCGTGGCAGCGCGAACATGCGCTCGCGTTCCTTGAACGAGACTTCGACGTCCGGGGTCGGGTCCAGGAAGATGTGGCGGTGGTCGAACGCCGCCACCAGTTTCAGCTGGCGCGACAGCAGCACGCCATTGCCGAACACGTCGCCCGACATGTCGCCCACGCCGGTCATCGTGATCGGGTTGTTGGCCAGGTCGTGGCCCAGTTCATAGAAGTGGCGCTTGACTGCTTCGAACGCGCCCTTGGCGGTGATGCCCATCTTCTTGTGGTCGTAGCCGTTCGAGCCGCCCGACGCAAACGCGTCACCCAGCCAGAAGCCTCGCTGCACGGCGATGCTGTTGGCGATGTCCGAGAACGTCGCGGTGCCCTTGTCGGCTGCCACCACCAGGTACGGATCGTCCTGGTCGTGACGCACGGTCGCCTCTGGTGGCACAATCTCGCCGCGCACGCGGTTGTCGGTCACTTCCAGCAGGCTGGCAATGAACAGGCGGTAGACGGCTTCGCCCTCGGCGGCGACCACGTCGCGCGCTGCATCTTTCGGCATCTGCTTGCAGACAAAGCCGCCTTTCGAGCCGGCCGGCACGATGACGGCGTTCTTGACCATCTGCGCCTTCACCAGGCCCAGCACCTCGGTGCGGTAGTCTTCCATGCGGTCCGACCAGCGCAGGCCGCCGCGGGCGACCGGGCCGCCGCGCAGGTGCACGCCTTCGAAGCGGCGCGAGAACACATAGATTTCGCGGAATGGCCGCGGCTCCGGCGCCAGCGCCAGGTCGCTCGTGTCGACCTTGAAGATGATTTTTTCGCCGCTGTTCTGGAAGTAGTTGGTACGCACGGTGGCCAGCGCCAAATCGATCAGCGCCGCCATGATTTCTTCGGTGTCGGCGTGGTTCACGCCCGGCAGGCTGGTTTTCAGCAGGTACAGCGCGCTGCTGCCTTCATTGCGTTGTTCGTCGGTCAGGGCCGGATCGAAGCGCTGCATGAAGCCGTTGACGAATTCCTTGACCAGGCCAGGCTGGGCGCGCAGCGTTTCGGCCATGTAGCGCACCGAGAACTTCGAGCCGAGCTGGCGCCAGTAGCTGATGTACGCGCGCACCAGCTGCACTTCGCGCAGCGACAGGCCGCCTTCGATGGTCAGACCGTTCATGCGGCCATCTTCGGCTTCGTCGTTGAACAGGGCAGAGAACAGTTCTTCGGCCACTTTGCCGATGCCCGGCTTGGTCAGTTTGGCGGCGCTTTCGGCGTCGACCGACAGCGCGGTCACGTAGCGGCGCACGCCATCCAGGCCCGTGTGGCGGAAGGTCTGCTCGCGGTCGACCGCGATGCCGGCGTTCTGCAGCGCCGGCAGGATGCGCGACAGCGACGGCACGGTCTCGCTCGAGTACAGGCGGATCGAGGTGCCGGCAGCATCATCCTGCTCGATGCGCGCAGTCACGCGGTCCGGACGGCAGCGCGTCAACAGTGCGTGCACGTCGCGGAACGCCGTTTCGGGCGCCGTGGCGGAGACAAAACTCACCGGCAGCGTCGGCACCACCTTGCGCATCAGGCTGCGCAGGCGGCTTTCATCGACGCTGTTGGTCAGCTGGGCAAAGCGGTCATGCCAGCCATCGAGCACGCCCAGCAGCGGCGCCTGCAGATCGGTTTCCAGGTCGAGCGGATAGCGGGCCGCATGCGCGATCAGGTACACGCGTGCCAGCGGGCCATCGGCCACCAGGGTCTGGACGTCGACGTCGCGCGCGCCCGAGCTTTCCTTCAGAGCGGCTGCCAGGCTCGCGGCCACGGCAGCGCTGAAGCGCTCGCGCGGCAGGTACACCAGCACGTTCAGGTGACGGCGATACACGTCGCGGCGTGCAAACACCTTGGCGCGCGGCTGCTTGTACAGCGACACCACGGCGCTGCAGACTTCGGCCAGCCATTCCGGCTCGGCTTCCAGCGCTTCGTTGCGCGGCAGCGATTCGAGGATCTCGATGAATTTCTCGGCGCGGAAACCTTCCTGGCGCACGCCGGCGATGCCGAGCACCTTGGCCACGCGGCCACGGGCGAACGGCAGGCGCGCCAGCGGGGTCGAGGTGGCGGCGCGGGTGAACAGGCCGATGAAGCAATGCTCGCCCAGGATGCGGCCCTGCGCGTCGGTGTCGCGCACGCCGATGAAGTCCAGCGGCTGGTCGCGGTGCAGCGTGCCGCCCACGTCGGCCTTGACGATCGACAGCGTGTCAGCGCGGCGCGACAGCGTATCGAGGTCGCCCGGGATGCTGGCCAGGCAATCGCCATACACCGGATGCGCGGTGTCTTTCAGCACGCCGATGCGGCTGCCCAGATCGCGTTCGAGTTCGCGCTCGCCCGCCTTGACGACATAGTAGGCGTAGCCAAACGGCTCGAAGCCTTCGTTCTTGGCCCATTCGAGGAAGGCAGCAGCCTCCTGGCCGTCCGGCGTGCCGGCGGCGGCAGCGGCTGCGGCCACGGCGGTCATGCGGTCGCCCATGGCGACGGCGTCGCGCTGCACGGTGGCGGCGTCGTTGGCGACCATGCGGATGCGCGCGGTCAGCTTGTCGAGTTCTTCGTATTGCAGTTCGTCGTTCAGCAGGCACAGGACGATGGATTCGAGCGGGCTGCCCGCTTCGCCGATGGCGGCCAGCGCGCCCGTGGCGTCGCGGCGTACCGGCAGCACGGCGTTCATGACGCCGGCGGCGACGATGCGCTCGCGGCGCAGTGCCATGACGAACGAGTCGACCAGGTACGGGCGGTCATCGTTGAGAATCAAGAGTGCGGTGGCCTTGCCACCGCGGCCGTCCGAGTAACCCATTGTGGCGATCTGCGCGCCAGGGCCGGTGCGCTGGGCCAGTTGCGAGAAACCGTCGACCAGCACGGGCGCCAGGCTGTGCGGCGCGGTGCCGGCCAGGTCTTCGTCATCGAGCGACTCGAGCCAGGCGGCGATCAAGGCATTGACCTGCGCGCTGCCGGCCGATTGATTGGCCGAACTGTTCTCGTTGATCAGCGCCAGCGTCTGGCCGCGCAAATCGTTGGGCATATCTTTCATCTTGCTTCTCCAAAGTTGTGTGCCTGGCGCGCCGCAGCTCGTGGCATGGCGCTGCCTTGCTTTATATGGACAGGGATTACCCGCCCGAATCCTGCTGTTACAAGTCGTACAGCCCCGGCAAGCCGAGGATGCGTGTGAGTTCTTCCAGCGCGGCGGCGCATTCCAGCGCCAGCTGCGGGTCCATCAGATCCTGCGTTTCGATGCGGTCGCGATAGTGGCGTTCGACCCACGCGACCAGTTGCGCATACAGGGTCTCGGTCATGATCACGCCCTGGTGCATCGCGGCCGCCTCGGCATCGGTCAGCGCCACGCGCAGGCGCAGGCACGCCGGCCCGCCGCCATTGCGCATGCTCTGGCGCAGATCGAATTCGATCAATTCATCGATCGGCCCACGGCCCGCCAGCAAGCCTGCCAGATAATCGGCAACTGCGGCGTTCTCGCGGCATTCGTGTGGCACCACCAGCGCCATGCGGCCATCGGCCTTGGACAGCAACTGGCTGTTGAACAGGTAGCTGGCGACGGCGTCGCCGACCGCCACCTGGCTCGTCGCCACGCGCACCGGATGCAGCTCGGTGCCGGCAACGGCCAGCGCGCGCCGCAGCGCGTCGAGCGTGCCCCCTTCATCGGCAAACGCCTGCTCGTGATAGAACAGCACATTGCCATTGCCGACCGCGATGACGTCGTTATGGAACACGCCCTGGTCGATCACGTCCGGGTTCTGCGACGCGAACACGGTACGCGCCGGATCCAGGCCGTGCAGGCGCGCGATGGCTTGCGACGCTTCGAGCGTCTGGCGCGCCGGGTATTTTTTAGGCGCCGGGGCCGACGGGTCGAACTCGACGCGGCCATACACGAAGAACTCGACGCCGGCGGCGCCGTGGCTCGCGGCAAAGCGCGTGTGGTTGGCCGCGCCTTCGTCGGCAAAGGCCGGCACCGATGGCAGCGGGTCGTGCACCATGAAATGGTCGCTGTTGCCGAAGATCGCGCGCAGCGTGCGCGTGGCCTGCACGTGTTCTTCGGCGCGGTGCAGCTTGTTGTTCAGGTTCGCGGCCGTGAAGTGCACGCGGCCATCGAGCGAATCGGCCGACGGGCTGACGGTGGCCGCGTTGGCGGTCCACATCGGCGCCGCCGACCAGGCGCAGGCCAGGATTACCGGGGCTTCACGATAAGCGCGGGCCAGCACGTCGGCGTCGGTGCCCGAAAAACCCAGGCTGCGCAGCAACCTGAAATTCGGCCGGCCCTGCGGCGGCATCACCGCCTGCGCAAAGCCGCGCGCGGCCAGCTCACGCATCTTGGCCAGGCCTTGCAACGCAGCCTGGCGCGGATTGGAGCTGCTGCGCACATTGCTGAACGAGGCCACGTTACCGAACGACAGACCAGCGTAGTTGTGCGACGGGCCAACCAGCCCGTCGAAATTGAATTCGCGTGCGTCGCGCATGGTCAGGCTCCTTCGGCCGGGAAGCTCAAGCCGGGCGAGAGCTTGGCCGGCATGTCCAGCACCGGGTTCTCGATCGAGGCGACCGGATAGGCGCAGTAATCGGCGGCGTAATACGCGCTCGGGCGGTGATTGCCCGACTTGCCCACACCGCCAAACGGCGCCGAGCTGGCCGCGCCGGTGGTTGGCCGGTTCCAGTTGACGATGCCGGCGCGGGCGCGCACGGCAAAGCGCTGCCACAGCTCTTCGGATGGCGACAGCAGGCTTGCGGCCAGGCCGTATTGGGTGGCGTTGGCCACGCGCAGCGCGTCGTCGAAACTCGCCACGCGGATCACCTGCAGCAAGGGGCCGAACCATTCTTCGTCAGGAATGCCCTGCGCATCGGTCGTGTCGACGATGCCGGCCGTGACGAAACCGGTGTTCGGGTCGAGCTGGCGCATCGCCAGCAGCAGCTTGCCACCCTTGGCAACCATGTCTTCCTGCGCCTGCACGAGGCGCGCGGCGACGGCGCTCGAGACGACGGGGCCCATGAACGGCTGCGGTTCGGCGTTCGACGGGCCGACCTGCAACTGCGCGGCCACGGCCACCAGGCGCGCGAGGAACGCGTCGCCGGCGGCGCCCTCTTCGATCACGAGGCGGCGCGCGCAGGTGCAGCGCTGGCCGGCCGAGATGAACGCCGACATCACCGTGTGGTGCACGGCCGCGTCGATGTCTTCCACGCCCCACACGACCAGCGGATTGTTGCCGCCCATTTCCAGCGCCAGCATCTTGCCCGGCTGGCCGCCGAACTGCTTGTGCAGTGCGGCGCCGGTCTGGCTGCTGCCGGTAAACAGCACGCCGTCGATCAGCGCTTGCTGGCCCAGCGCGATGCCGGTATCGCGGCCGCCGTTGACCAGGTTCAGCACGCCCTTCGGCAAGCCGGCCTGCTCCCACAGCTGCACCGTCTTGACCGCCGTGCGCGGCGCGTATTCGCTGGGCTTGAACAGCAGCGTATTCCCGGCGATCAGCGCCGGCACGATGTGGCCGTTCGGCAGGTGGCCGGGGAAGTTGTACGGTCCGTAGACCGCGAACACGCCGTGCGGACGGTGACGCAGCACGGCGTTGCCGTCAGCGACCTTGGTTGCGCTCTCGCCGGTGCGCGCAGCGTGCGCCTGGACCGAGATGTCGATCTTGTTGGCCATCGTCGCGACTTCCGTGCGCGCTTCCCACAAGGGTTTACCCACTTCTTCGGCGATCGTCGCGGCGAGCGACTCGGCGTTGTCCTTCAGCAGATCGCGAAAACGCGTGGCGATGGCGATGCGTTCGGCCAGCGGCGTCAGGGCCCAGGCTTCGAAGCTGTCGTGCGCGGCCTGCGCGGCGCGCGCGATGTCTTCCAGGCTCGAGGCATTGCTGGTCCAGGTCTGGCGGCCGGTCGATGGGTCGATCGTCGCGAGTTCGGCGCCGCTACCGGCGAGCCATTCGCCGTTGATGTAATTCGAGAGATTAGCCATGGGTGTTTTTCCTGGTATTGAGTGTCAGGGTACGCACATTGTCGCCGGCGGCGATGCGCAGCAGCGCCAGCTCGTCGGGACTCAGGACCACGCTGCCCGCGCCAGGCACGGCGCGCGTGAGGATCATCCGGAAGTCGTCCAGGCGCGTGTTCGACACCAGCATGTGTTCGGTGTCGTGGGCGATGTCCTTGGGCGCACCCTCGACCACCTCGCCAGCGTCGATCGCTGGCAAGCCTTGCGCCGCCACGGCCAGCACGCTGTCGCGCACGGCGCGCAGTTCGGACACGCGGCCCTGCAGCACGGGGCCGGCGTCGAAAATGTCGACATAGCCTTCGTAGTACATGCCCTCTTGCTCGAGCAGGCGGCGCGCCGGCTGGGTCGAGGTGTGCACCTTGCCGATGACATCAATCGCCGATTGCGGCAGGTAGTCGACATACAGCGGCTGACGCGGCATCAGTTCAGCGATGAAGGATTTCTTGCCGATCGCGGTCAGGCCGTCGACATGGTTGAAATCCATCTTGAAGAAGTGCCGGCCCAGGCCTTCGTAGAACGGCGAATCGCCGCCCTCGTCCTGGTAGCCGCGCATCTCGGCGATGATCTTTTCGGTAAACAGCTGCTGGAACTGGGCGATGAACAGGAAGCGGCTCTTGGAGAGCCACTTGCCGTTGAACCCCACGCGGTATTCGGGCAGCAGGAACAGCGAGCACAGTTCGGTCGAACCGGTGAGGTCGTTCGACAGGTACAGCGTCTCCATGCGCGTGAAGACATTCAGTTCGCGGCTGCAGTGCACCAGCGTACCGATGCGGTAGTTGTAGAACGGCTCGGTCAGGCCCACCGCGCCCTTGATCGCGCAGACGCCGGCGATGCTGCCGTCCTGCGGCTCTTCGAGCACGAACATGTAGTCGCGCTGTTCGGGGCGGATGGTTTCGGCAAACGAGGCCTCGGACGTGGCCAGGCGCTGGCCGAGCATCTCGGGATCGGGCTTCAGCGTGGTCATGCCACTGCCCGCCTGGTGCGCCATATTGATCAGGGCGTCCAGGTCGGACGTTTTGGCGGCGCGGATCACGAGCATGATGCTTCTCCTTCGATGCGCAGGCAGACAACCTCGTCGCCCGCTGCGACGCCAAGCGCCTGCTGGACGTCGCGCGGCAGCGCGATCGTCGATGCGTGATCGAGCGGCGAAGAGTGCAGCGTCACGGCGCGGAAGCCGTTGTCGACGCTGGCGACGGCGTAGGCCACCGGCGCGCCGTGGTTCGGCAACTCTTGCCCGGCAGCGGCCACACGCAGGCGCTGCGAAGCGCCGAACGAACGCAGTGCGTTCTTGTGCGCCTGCAGGATCGGGCCGCCGTCGAAGATGTCGATGTACTCGTCGGCTTCAAAGCCTTCCTGCGCCAGCAGATCGAACGCCATCTGGCCGCCCGGATGGATCTGGCCCAGCGCCGCCTGGGCGTCGCCCGGCAGCAGCGGCACGTAGACGGGATAGTGCGGCATCAGTTCGACGATCAGCGTGCGGTTGCGGGCACCTTCGATCAGGCGCTCGGCTTCGAGAAAATCCATCTTGAAGAACTTGCGGCCCAGCGCATTCCAGAACGGCGACTGGCCATCGGCATCGACACGCCCGGCCAGCGGCACGAAGAAACGGTCGCCAAAGCGGTGCGGCGCGAGCATCGCGTACAGCAGGCGCGCGCGCGACAGCAGCGCCGCCTCGACGCCGGCGCTCTCGCGGTTGCGCACAAAAAAACCCGACAGGTGCGAGTAGGCAGTCAGCTCGGAGCACAGCGTGAGTGCGTGCACGTTGTGGCTGATGTTCAGGTCACGCGAGACCTGCTGGATGACATCGTTGCGAAACGCGAAATAGGTGCCGTTCGAGCCGGCCGATGCGTGGATGGCGGCAGTGCCGACGACCTCGCGCGAGCGCAGGTCTTCGAGCACGAACAGATACGATTCTTCGCTTGGAATATCGACTTGCGCGGCGAACGAGGCGAGCGAGCGCTCGACGGCGGCATTGATACCTTCGCGCGTGCGCGGGAGCGTATGCACCCCCGGCATCGAAATAGCGGCCATCGCTTCGAGCGCGCCGATATCCGCGCGATCTACCGGACGGACAACATACATGTGGTCTCCCTGTGGGTCAGTGCGTGCAGCCGGCCGCCTTGTTCAAGGCGACCGGCGGGTCCGATGCATCAGGCGGCGTCGGGTGCAGGCACGGGTGCCTCTTTGCGTGGCGCCGCAGGTTCGTCGATGGCGTCGGCCAAAAATTCGGCCACGGCGGCGCGCATGATGCGGTTCGCTTCGGCGATCTGCGCGTCCGAGACGATCAGCGCAGGCGCCAGGCGCACGACGTCCGGACCGGCAATCAGCAGCATCAGGCCCATCTTCTCGGCGATCTTGGTGAAGTCCTTCGAGCGGCCTTTTGATGTTTCCGCCATCGGCAGGCCCAGGAGCAGACCCATGCCGCGCGGCTGGCCGAACACCTGCGGGAAGTCCGCCGCCAGTTGCAGCAGGTTCGTCATGATCGCCACGTTGGCTTCTTTCACGCGCGCCAGGAAGGCCGGCTGGTTGATGATCTCCAGGACCTTCAGTGCGACCGTGGTGGCCAGCGGATTGCCGCCGTAGGTCGTGCCGTGGCTGCCCACGCCCAGGTGCTTGGCGATCTCGGTGGTGGTGAGCATCGCGCCGATCGGGTAGCCATTGCCCAGTGCCTTGGCCGACGTCAGCACGTCCGGCTTGACGTTCATCTGCTCGTAGGCGAACAGCGTGCCGGTGCGGCCCATGCCCGACTGGACTTCGTCGAAAATCAGCAGCGCGCCGGTCTGGTCGCACAGCTCGCGCAGCGCTTTCAGGTAGTCCGGGTTGCCCGGAATGACGCCGCCCTCGCCCTGGATCGGCTCGACGATCACGGCCGCGACATCATCGGTAATCGCGGCGCGCGCGGCCTCGATGTCGTTGTACGGGATGTGGCTCAGTTCCGGTGGCAGTGGCTCGAAGCCTTCGGTGTATTTCGACTGGCCGCCGACCGACACGGTAAACAGCGTGCGGCCGTGGAACGATGCCAGGCACGACACGATGCGCGACTTGTGCGGACCGAACTTGGTATGCGCGTATTTACGGGCGAGCTTCAGGGCCGCTTCGTTGGCTTCGGCGCCCGAGTTGCAGAAGAACGCGCGCTCGGCGAACGTCGCTTCGGTCAGCGCACTGGCCAGGCGCAGCACCGGCTCGTTGGTGTAGCCGTTGCCGAGGTGCCAGAGGGTGTTGAGCTGCTTGGTCAGCGCTTCGTTCACTTCAGGATGGGCGTGGCCCAGCGAGGTGACGGCGATGCCCGAGGTGAAGTCCAGATACTGCTTGCCTTCCTGGTCCCACAGGTCCAGGCCCGATGCGCGCACCGGCACCATGGCGGCCGGGGCGTAGGTCGGGACCAGGACGTCGTCGAAGGTCTGGCGGGTGACAGACCGCGTGGCGATACCCGAATCAAGCTGAGCGTTCATGGCTTTTTCCTCATCCAATCAATGTAAATGGCGCGGGATGCTTCTCCCGCATGATCAATTCATTATAGAAACGCTGGCCGACAACTTCTTTTAGAAGTGCGACAGGCATTTTCATTTTTGACGCTACCGGACGGCGCTATTGCGCCAGCTTCCTCTGCCGCTCTTCGCGCGGCGTATTGCCAAACAAGGCCCCGAACGCCGTCGAAAAGTGCGAGCCGGACGAAAACCCGCACATCAGCCCCACCTGGACGATCGAGTGATTGGTGTCGAGCAGCAACTGGCGCGAGCGGCGCAGGCGCAGTTCGAGGTAGTAGCGCGATGGCAGGCTGCCCAGGTATTGCTTGAACAGGCGCTCGAGCTGGCGTCGCGAGATGCCGGCCAGCTGGGCAATTTCGTCGGTGGACAGCGGCTCTTCGATATTGGCTTCCATCAGCGCCACCGCCTCGGACAGTTTCGGTTGCAGCGCGCCAAAGCGGGCTTGCAGCGCCACGCGCTGGCGCTCGTCCGGGCCGCGCACGCGGTCGATGCACAGCGTTTCTTTTACTTGCGCCTGGACGGTCGCGCCAAACAGCAGGTCGACCAGCGTCAGCGCGAAGTCGATGCTGGCCGCGCCGCCGCAGCAGGTGAGGCGGTTGGCGTCGAATTCGTACAGATTGGGGGTAAGCAGGGCCTGCTCGGCCTGGGCATTGACGTCCGGGTACAGCGCCCACGGCAGCGCGGTGCGCACGCCATGCAGGACGCCGGCATCGGCCAGCCACAGCACGCCGGCACCGACGCCGCCCCAGAACGGCGCGGCGCGGCAGCGCTCGACCAGCGCGCGCAGATTGGCTGGGCGCAGCGCCGCTTCGGCTTCGTCGGCCACCAGCAGCACCAGGTGCCAGTGACGCTGGGCGTCGCCCATGAATTTGTCGGGGCTGCGCACGTCGACGTGCAGGCGCTCGGGTCCCAGTACCTTGGCGGCCAGCCGCAGCGGCTGGTACAGCCCGGACCAGGTCAGCGCGTCCGGCTCGCCGGCATTGACCAGGAGCACGCGCAGCAGCCGCTCCTGGGTCAGCAGGGACAGGTCAGGCTGCATCGCGGCGGATGGTCAGGGTCACGAAAAGGAAATGGCCACAGGCCTGTGCAAACGACATGGGCGTACATCATACCGGAGAACATTCGCGCAACAAGCGTGTGCGGTCCACCCCGTCATATTGCGTACCGATGGACGCGCGGTGCTACCGGCAGTGCAGCGGGCGGCTATAATCCCGGCCCATGGGGGAACGATATCTAAAAAGCGTCCGACTGCTGGCCGAGTGCATGCAGAGCTTCGAGCGCGTCTCGGGCGACGCCGTGCGCCAGAATGGCTTGACGCATGCGCAGTTCGATATCATCGCCACGCTCGGCAACACGAGCGGCATGAGCTACAAGGAGCTGGGCGAGCGCACGCTGATCACCAAGGGCACGCTCACCGGCGTCATCGAACGCCTGGAGCACAAGGGCCTGGTGCTGCGCGAGCGCAGCTGCGACGACAAGCGCTCGTTCTTCGTGCGCCTCACGCCGGCCGGCGAACAGGTATTCTGCGATGTATTCCCGCTCGTGATCGCACGCGGCAAGGAATTGTTCCACGCTTACAGCGACACCGACTTCGCCACGCTCGAAACCGCCCTGACGCTGCTGCGCACCCGGATCACCAGCCACGGCAACGGTCCCCTGCCATCACCACCCCACCTGAAGGAAACGCCTTGAAAACCGCCCTCATCGACGACAAGAAGCCTGCCCATTTCGACAAGCACATCATCGGCAACATCCTGCTCGACGTCGCCCCACTGGACGAAGTCCAGCAAGAACCGATGCTGATCGGCGTGCGCAACGAAGCCGGCGAGATCTACCGCCTGATCGGCGCCACCAAGCTCAACAGCTACATGAACGCGGTCGAAGAACTGTTCGACCTGGGCCTGGCCGACGAACTGGAAAACACCGAAGAGCCA
Source organism: Oxalobacteraceae sp. CFBP 13730 (assembly GCA_014841835.1). Classification (GTDB taxonomy): domain Bacteria; phylum Pseudomonadota; class Gammaproteobacteria; order Burkholderiales; family Burkholderiaceae_D; genus Telluria. The sequence goes on from JACYUQ010000005.1 coordinate 288,921, forward strand.
AAAGAAGGCTGCGACGCCATCTTCAGCGAAGCGTAATCCGGTCGCAGGGACACCACAGGCCATTGCCCGTGGTTCTCTAGAGCAATATATTTGGTCGCGCTCGGATGGGTTGGGGGTATAATTTTTTGATGGACCAACTCTCCTCCCTCGACAGCATCGCTGCTGAAGCCAGCAGGGGCGAACTCACGTTCCCCACCAGCGTTCACGCATCGCTCAAGTTGCAGCGGGCGTTGAGCGAACCCGACTGCCACATCGACGCCGCTGCCCGCCTGGTACAGGCCGAGCCGCTGCTGGCCGCGCGCACGGTAGCGATCGCCAACTCGGTTGCCTATAACCGCTCCGGCAACGACGTCACGAGCGTGCCCGCCGCCGTGCAGCGGGTGGGCTTTCGCACGCTGGGCGCGCTGGCCGCGTCCGTCATCGTGCGCCAGCTGGCCAGCGAAATCCGCGACCCGGGTCTGCGCAAGAAGGCCGACCAGCTCTGGACCCACTCGGCCCACGTGGCCGCACTGGCCCAGGTGATCGCGCGCCGCGTCTCGTTCGTCGACCCTGAAACCGCCTTGTTCGCCGGCATCGTGCACGAAGTCGGCGGCTTTTACCTTCTCTCGCGCGCCGAATCGATGCCGGGGCTGCTGGACGATAATCTCGATGCCTGGCTCGACCACGGCGAAGCGGCCATCGGCCGTGGTGTATTGCACAAGCTGGCAGTGCCGGCGCCGGTGATGGACGCCATCGAGGCGTTGTGGGACGGCATGCGCGCATTGCCGCCCGAAACCCTGGGCGACACGCTGCTGCTGGCCAATGACCTGGCGCCGTTCCCGTCACCGCTGTTCGCACCCGTGGGCGCCACGACCTATGCGGGCGCGGCCACCATCGACTTCGTGTTCGGCCACGGCACGCTCAAGGGCGTGCTGGCAGAGTCGGGCGACGAGGTCAAGAGCCTGACCTCGGCGCTGCTGTAGGCAAAAAAATGCCCGCTCGGTGAGGAGCGGGCCAAAGTCCAAAACTAGGGATGTCCTGAAAGAGACAGCCTGATCTTATGTCTCGTGAAGAGCGTTCTCGGTGCGCTGACTCACACTGGACGCATTTCAAGCGCCTTATTCGATCCTTCTTTTTCCGCGCGACATTGCTATGGCTCGCGTGCCGGGCCTATCCCCGCTTTCTGCTAAGGTCATTCTCATATCCGGCGCACGCAACCGTGCGCCCCGACCTTCTGGAGAATCCCATGAAAATCAGCTTGCAAGACCAGGTGGTGCTCGTTACCGGTGGCGATTCCGGCATTGGCCGCGGCATCAGCCTCGCATTCGCCGAGGCCGGCGCCCAGGTCGTCGTCAATTACAACAGCAGCCGCGACAAGGCCGAAGAAGTCGTCGCCCAGATTACCGCCGCCGGGGGCCGCGCCGTCGCAGTCCAGGCCAATGTCGGGCACGAAGACGACGTCACGCGCCTGTTCGACGAAACCATTCAGGCCTTTGGCGGCATCGATATCCTGGTAGCCAATTCGGGCATCCAGAAAGACGCGCCAATCGCCGAGATGACGCTCAAGGAGTGGCAAGCCGTCATCGACGTCAACCTCACCGGCCAGTTCCTGTGTACGCGCGCGGCCATCCGGCGCTTTCGCGAGCAGGGCAACCGTGGCCGCATGCGCGCCAACGGCGCCATCCTGTGCATGAGCTCCGTGCACGAGATCATTCCCTGGGCCGGCCACGTCAACTACGCCGCGTCCAAAGGCGGGATTGGCATGCTGATGCGTTCCCTAGCGCAGGAAGTGGCGCCGGACCGCATCCGCGTCAACGCCATCGCCCCGGGCGCCATCCGCACGCCGATCAATGCCGAGGCCACCGAAGGCGCGGCGGCCGACAAGCTGCTCAAACTGATTCCATATGGCCGCATCGGCGACGTGGAAGACGTGGCGGCGCTGGCGCTGTTCATGGCGTCCGACCTGGCCGACTACATGACTGGCACCACGGTGTATGTCGACGGCGGCATGACGCTGTATCCGGGCTTCGAAGACAATGGTTGAGCGTTCAGACAATTCGGCCGGCACCCCGCCGCCAAGACCGATTGCCAACCACGGCGCCATCGGCAACCTGGCCACGATGGCGCTCGTCGCCACCGATGGCACGATCGACTTTTTGTGCTGGCCCGACTTCGACAGCCCCAGCATCTTCGCTGCCCTGCTCGACCCGGACAAGGGGGGCCACTTTACGCTGGCACCGCAGATGGCCGATGCGCGCGTCGTGCAGACCTACCTGCCCGACACCAATGTGTTGCTCACGCAGTGGCTCAGTGACGAGGCCAGCGTCCAGATCACCGACCTGATGGCCGGCCCCGAGGAAATCGGCCATGGCGCGGCATGCGTGCTGCGGCGCGTGGAAGTCACGAAGGGCGAGGTGTGCATGCGGCTCGATTGCCAGCCACGCTTTGACTATGCGCGCCTGCAGCCCGAAGTCAGCATCACGCAGGACCAGGTGGTGTTTTCCGCCGCCGGCGCGCCGTCGCTGCGCCTGTGCGCGCCGGTCGACTTCACCGCCGTCGACGGCGGCGCCGGCGCCACCTTCGTGCTGAAGGCCGGCGAGTCGATCGACATCGTCATGGACGAAGAAGGCGACCCGCCCCTCGACCAGGCGGCGCGCGATACGCTGGTCGTCGACGTCGTCGCGCACTGGCGCAACTGGGCCAGACGTTCGACCTACAAGGGCCGCTGGCGCGAGGACGTCACGCGTTCCGCACTGGTGCTCAAGCTGATGACATCGCGCCGGCATGGCTCGATGGTCGCTGCCGCCACCTTCGGCCTGCCCGAGGTGCTGGGCGGCTCACGCAACTGGGATTACCGCTCGACCTGGATCCGCGATGCCTCGTTCACCGTGTATGCGCTGATGCGCCTTGGTTACACCGAGGAAGCCAAGGCGTTCACGCGCTGGTCGGCCGAGCGCCCCGGCCATGGGCCCGATGACGGCCAGCTGCGCATCATGTACGCGCTCGACGGCGGCGAGGTGCAGGCCGAAGTCGATCTCGATCACCTGGCCGGTTACGCCGGTTCGCAGCCGGTCCGGATCGGCAACGATGCCGCGACCCAGCTGCAGCTCGACATCTTCGGCGCCCTGCTCGACGCGGTTTACCTGAGCAATAAATACGGCGAGGCGATCTCGCATGCCGGCTGGCTGGGCGTGTGCCACGTGGTGGGCTTCGTGTGCGACAACTGGCGCCGGCCCGATGCCGGTATCTGGGAAGGCCGCGAAGCGCCGCGCGAGCACCTGCACTCGCAACTCATGTGCTGGGTGGCGGTCGACCGGGCAATCCGCCTGGCCAGCAAGCGCTCGCTGACCGCCCCGTTCGACCAGTGGATCGCGGCGCGCAACGACATCTCCAACTACATCTGGGCCACGTTCTGGAACAAGGAGCTGGGCCACTTCGTGCGCAGCAAGGGCTCCACCGACCTCGATGGCGCGATGCTGATGATGCCGCTGGTGCGCTTCATCGGCTCGACCGACCCGCAGTGGCTGGCCACGCTCGACGCCATTGGCGACCAGTTGGGCGACGACGCGCTGGTGCTGCGCTACGACCGCGACGATGGCCTCGAGGGGGAGGAAGGCGCGTTCGCGGCCTGCTCGTTCTGGTATGTGGAATGCCTGGCGCGCGCCGGCCGTCTGGAACAGGCGCACAACAATATGGAAAAGTTGCTCGCCTACGGCAACCACGTCGGGCTGTACGCCGAGGAGTTCACCGGCAAGGCCGAGCTGCTCGGTAACTTCCCGCAGGCGTTCACGCACCTGGCCCTGATCAGCGCTGCCACGTATCTCGACAGCGCGCTCGATGGCAGGAACAACCATCCGTGGCAGTTGTGATGGCCTAGGCCATCTCGATCACGATCTTTCCGAACGGGCCTGCCGCCAGGTGTGCCAGCGCCTCCGGCAGCGCCGCCAGCGGGTAGCGCCGGTCGATCACGGGCGCGATGCCGGTGCAATCGACCGCGCGCACCAGCGCTTCGAGCGCGCGCCGGTGGCCGACGCTGATCCCCTGCAGCGTGACCTGCTTGCGCAGCATCAGGCCGGACGAGCCCGAGAACGTGAAGCCGTCGAACACGCCAATCAATGAAATCCGCCCCTGCACCGCCACCGCATGAAGCGCGCGGTCCAGGTGCGCGCCACCGACCATCTCGAGCACATGATCGGCGCCCCGCTCGCCGGTGATGCGGTACACCGCCTCGACCCAGTCCTCGCGCGCATAATTGATCAGGTGCGCCGCGCCCAACGCCTTGGCCCGGTCGAGCTTGGCGTCGCTGGACGAGGTCACGATCGCCGTCGCGCCATGCGCTACCGCCAGTTGCAGGGCAAACAGCGAGACACCGCCCGTACCCTGGATCAGTACCGTCTGGCCGGCGTGCAGCCGCCCATGCTCGACCAGCGCGCTCCAGGCAGTCAGGCCGGCCACCGGCAGCGTGCTGGCCTGGGCATCGTCCAGGCGTTCGGGCGCCGTCACAAACCAGTCTTCCGGCAGCGCCACGTACTCGGCCAGTACGCCGGGCGCCGCGCCCCCGAGCGTATGGGCAGGCGGGTGGCGCGCAGTCCCAGCAGGCACGCCATCAAACCAGCCCGCTTCGAAGGTCGAGATCACGCGCTGGCCCGGCTGCAGCCGCCGCGCGCCCTCGCCCACCGCGACGACGACGCCGCACAGGTCCGAGCCGGGCGTCAGCGGAAACACGGGCGGAATGCCCATGCCAGCATCAATCGCCAGCAGGTCGCGGTAGTTCAGCGCGACCGCACCGACCCGCACCAGGACCTCGCCCGGACCGGGCTGGGGCACCGGCGTGCTCGCCAGTGTCAGGTTGTCGCGGCCGGGCGCGGCCAGGCGCCAGTGGCGCATCGTGGTTGGAAGCATGAGATAACCTTCAGAGCAGATGAGATGGCTGCCATGGTAATTCCGGATATCCCGGATAATTAGTCCCAAAAACATCACATGATTTATGCCGAAAGTTCTTGAATGACTGCGATTGTCGATACCTCTGCCGGCCTGGCTGCGTTTGTCCGCACGATCGAAACGGGTTCGTTCAGCGACGCTGCGCGCCTGCTGGGCGCGAGTCCCTCGGCGGTATCGAAAAGCGTGGCGCGGCTGGAAGCGCGGCTCGGTGTGCGCCTGATCCAGCGCTCGACACGCACGCTGGCGCTGACGGCCGAAGGCGCGCTGTATTTCGAGCGGGTGGCGCCACTGATCCAGGCGCTGGCCGATGCCGAACAGGCGCTACGCACGCCGGACGCTGTGAGCGGCCTGCTGCGCGTGGCGGCGCCGAGTGACCTGGGCCGCACCGTATTCGCCGGCTGGGCCGAGCGTTTCGCACGCGCGCATCCCCGGCTCAAGCTCGAACTGGGGATTGCCGACCGCCAGGTCGACCTGATCCGCGAAGGGTATGACGTGGCGATCCGCGTCGGCGCCCTGCTGGACAACCGCCTGACGGCGCGCCGCTTGACGGTGCTGCAGCCGGTGCTCGTTGCCGCGCCGGCCTACCTGGCGCGGCGCGGGCAGCCGGCCACGCAGGCCGACCTGGCAGAGCACGCCTGCCTGCGCTACCTGACACCGGCTGGCCCCTTCCCCTGGACCTGGGGCGACGGCAGCAGCCTGGTGCCGGATGGCCCGTTCGACACCAACGATGGCGTGGTGCTGCGCCAGGCCGCGCTGAGTGGCGCAGGCATCGCCCAGCTGGCCAGGATCGCCGTGGCGGACGATCTGGCCGCCGGCCGCCTCGACATCGTGCTGCCGCACCTGCCGATGCCAGGGCTGGAGGTCCACGCGCTGCATGCCTACGGACGCCAGGCGCCGCAGCGGGTACGCTTGTTCATTGCCTTCCTGCAGCAGGAATTTGCAGCCGACCACGCTTAGCGCCAGCGCAAAAAAAACCCGCGCCGTTGCCGGGGCGGGTGAAGTCCAAAACTAGGGATGTCCTGAAAGAGACAGTTCCACTATAAATACGGGCACATCGCGGCTCCGTGCGTTGACACACACAAAGCCGCAATCGTGCAATCGGTCAGACGACCGCGCCGTCGGTGTCGTCTTTCTCTTTGACCGGCTTGATCAGGTCTTCACGCTTGACGCCCAGCCACATCGCCACAGCCGCTGCCACGAACACCGACGAGTAGATACCGAAGCAGATACCGATGGCCAGGGCGATCGCGAAGTAGTGCAGCGCGTAGCCGCCGAAGAACAGCATCGACATGACCATCATCAGCGTCGAGCCGTGCGTGATGATCGTGCGCGAGATCGTGCTGGTGATCGCGTGATCGATCACTTCCGGCACGCTCATGCGGCGCTGCTTGCGGAACATCTCGCGGATCCGGTCGAAGATGACGACCGACTCGTTGACCGAGTAGCCCAGCACCGCCAGCGTGGCCGCCAGCACCGTCAGCGAGAATTCCCACTGGAAGAACGCGAAGAAGCCCAGGATGATGACCACGTCGTGCAGGTTGGCGACCACGGCGGCGACAGCGAATTTCCATTCGAAGCGGATCGCCAGGTAGACCACGATGCCCAGGATGACCATGAGCAGCGCGTTCAGGCCGTTCTGGGCCAGCTCGTCGCCGACCGATGGGCCGACGAACTGCACTTGCTGCAGGCTGATCAGCTCCTGCCCGCCAGGGGCGACGCAGCTGGTGCGGTTGAGCACTTCACCCTTGTCGGTCGTCGTTTGCGTCTGCTTGGTCGTGCCCTGCTCGTCGCGACAAATCGCGTTGAACACGGCCGTCGAGCTGCTCGCCGCCGGCGCGCCTGCGACGATCGGCAGGCGCAGCATGATGTCCTGCGCGGTGCCGAAGCTGGCCACCTCAGGGTGCGAATAGCCCATGCCGCGCAGCGTGTTGCGGATCTTTTCCTGGTCCGCCGCCTTTGGATAGAGCAGCTCCATCACCGTGCCGCCCGTGAACTCCACCGAGAAGTTCAGGGGCTTGGTGATCAGGAAGAACACCGCCGCCACGAATGTGATCACCGAGATCGCATTGAGGACCAGCGCGTGGCGCATGAACGGGATGTCCCGTTTGATCTTGAAAAATTCCATTGTCGTATCCCGGTGCTTACTTCTTGTTAGGCGTCATGCCAGGCTGCCAGACCGTGCCGATCGAAATCTTCGTCAGCTTCTTCTGGCGGCCGTACCACAGGTTGGCGAAACCGCGCGCCACGACCACGGCCGAGAACATCGAGGTCAGGATGCCCAGGCAGTGGACCACGGCAAAGCCGCGTACCGGACCGGAACCGAAGATCAAGAGCGCCAGGCCGACGATCAGCGTGGTGACGTTGGAGTCGACGATGGTGTCCCAGGCATGCTTGGAACCGGCCGAAATGGCTGCCTGCGGCGTCGCGCCGGCACGCAGCTCTTCGCGGATACGTTCGTTCACCAGGACGTTCGAGTCAATTGCCACGCCCAGTGCCAGCGCGATTGCGGCGATACCCGGCAGGGTCAGCGTGATCTGCATGATCGACAGCAGGGCCAGCAGGAACAGCACGTTGGCCGCCAGCGCCAGCGCCGAGAACACGCCAAACAGGTGGTAGTAGATGATCATGAAGATCGCGATCGCCACGAAGCCCCAGATGGTCGAGTGCAGGCCGCGCTCGATGTTCTCGGCGCCCAGTTGCGGGCCGATCACGCGCTCTTCGACGAATTCCATCGGCGCCGACAGCGCGCCCGAGCGCAGCAGCAGTGCCAGCTCGTTGGCGTCCTGCGAGGTGCCCATATTGGTGATCTGGAAGCTCGAACCCAGTTCGCTCTGGATGGTCGGGGCCGACAGCACGTTGTAGACGCCCTTCTCTTTCAGCAGGATCGCCATGCGCTTGCCGACGTTTTCACGCGTGGCCAGGCGGATGCGGCGGCCGCCGTCGCCGTTCAGGTCGAGCGAAACGGCAGGCTGCTGGTTCTGGTCGAAGCTGGCGGTGGCGCTCGAAATCGATTCGCCGGTCAGGATGATGTCGCGCGAGACGACGATCGGTGCGCCGCGGCCTTCGGTGAACAGTTCGGAGTTCAGCGGAATCGCTGCCGACAGCTCGGTGCCCGGGGTCACGGTGGTATCGACCATGCGCAGTTCGAGCGTGGCGGTGCGGCCGATGATGTCTTTCGCGCGGGCGACGTCCTGCACGCCTGGCAGCTGGACCACGATGCGGTCGGCGCCCTGCTGCTGGATGATCGGCTCGGTGGTACCCAGCTCATTGATGCGCTTGGACAGCGTCATGATGTTCTGCTTGATGCCGTCTTCGACCGAACGCTTGATGGCGTCGGGCTTCAGGCTCACGACCAGCTTCATGTCGGCGCCATCGGCGGCGTCGGCAAAGGCCAGCTCGCTCGACTGCGCGGCCAGCACATTGCGCGCGTTGCTGCGGGTGGCAGCGTCGCGGAAGCGCACTTCGATGGTGTCGCGCACGCGCTCGATGCCGCTGTGGCGCACGTTCTTGTCACGCAGATTGCTGCGCACGCTCGATTGCAGGGCCTTGACCTTGTTATCGAGGACCGCCTTGGTGTCGACCTGCAGCAGGAAGTGCACGCCACCGCGCAAGTCCAGACCCAGGCTCATCGGCGCTGCGCCAATGGCCGTCATCCAGGCCGGGGTGTTCTTCACCAGGTTGACGGTGACGATGTAATCGGGATTGGCAGGGTCGCGGTTCAGTTCGCGCTCAAGGGCCAGCTTGGCCTTGAACTGCTCTTCGGTACCGGCAAAGCGTGCGCGCACCGAGGTGGTGTGGCCCGTGCCTTCGAGGGTGATACCGGTGGATGGAATGCCGGCACGCTTGAGCGCATCCGCGACCACGGTGGTGGAGGCACTCGTGATATTCAGGGTAGAACGACCTGATGTGACCTGCAACGCCGGCGTTTCGCCGAAGTAGTTGGGCGCCGTGTACAAGGCGCCCAGCAACAGCGCAATGACGATCAGTAAGTATTTCCAGACGGGATAGCGATTCATAGTGTTCCGGCGTTCAGGTTAGGCAGTGCGGGTTGCCCCGCACGGCGCACAGCTAAGGCTTACAGGGCTTTGAGCGTGCCTTTTGGCAGCAGCGTGGTCACCGAATTTTTTTGCACGGTGATTTCAGTGCCGACGGCAACTTCCAGCGTCACATAGGCTTCGGCCACTTTCGAGACACGGCCGACGATACCGCCAGCGGTCACGACTTCGTCGCCCTTGGCCAGTGCGTCCATCATGGCTTTCGCCTCTTTCTGGCGTTTCTGCTGAGGACGGATCATCAGGAAATACATGACCACGAACATCAGGATCAGCGGCAGGAAGGTCGTCAGGCTACCCATGATGCCGGCGTCGGCGACAGGGGCAGTTTGCGCGTACGCGTTGGAAATGAACACAAGAACTCCGATGGTGAAGTTAAAAAAATAAGCGGTGTATTCTAGCATCGGCCAGAAGCCGCAAACCATATCCGGCAGTATGTCGTCTTGCTTTCAGGTATTGCAAGACAAACCGGTCGATGTTACATGCAGCCCCGACCGTCAATACCGCGAGATCGGGGCCGCAGGGTAAGCAAGTGCTTACACGCCGCGTGCGCGGTCGGCCGCGAACTTGACACGGAATGCCTGGAAGCCGTCGGCGTCGATCGCGTCGCGCATTTCCTGCATCAGATTCAGGTAGTAATGCAGGTTGTGGATCGTGTTCAGGCGCGCGCCCAGGATCTCGTTCGAGCGGTGCAGGTGGTGCAGGTAGGCGCGCGAGAAATTTTGGCAGCAGTAGCAGGTGCAGCTCTCGTCGAGCGGCGCCATCTCTTCTTTATAGCGCGCATTCTTGATCTTGACGTCGCCAAAGCGCGTGAACAGCCAGCCGTTGCGGGCGTTCCGGGTCGGCATCACGCAGTCGAACATGTCGACGCCGTTGGCCACGCCATCGACCAGGTCTTCCGGCGTGCCCACGCCCATCAGGTAGTGCGGCTTGTTCTCGGGCAGGCGTGGGCCGACGTGGGCCAGGATGCGCTTCATGTCTTCCTTCGGCTCGCCAACCGACAGGCCGCCAATGGCCAGGCCCGGGAAGTTGATGTCTTCCAGACCCGCCAGCGACTCGTCACGCAGATGCTCGTACATGCCGCCCTGGACGATGCCGAACAGCGCGTTCGGGTTGCCGCCGGCATTGAACTCGTTCATCGAGCGCTGGGCCCAGCGCAGCGACATGCGCATCGATTTGGCTGCTTCGTCGGCGGTGGCCGGGCGGCCGTCGATTTCGTACGGCGTGCATTCGTCGAACTGCATCACGATGTCCGAATTGAGCGCGCGCTGGATCTGCATCGAGATCTCGGGCGACAGGAACAGTTTCGAGCCGTCGATCGGCGAGGCGAACTTGACGCCCTCTTCCGTGATCTTGCGCATCGCGCCCAGTGAAAACACCTGGAAACCGCCCGAGTCGGTCAGGATCGGACCATCCCAGCCCATGAACTTGTGCAGGCCGCCGAACTTGTTCATCACGTCCACGCCCGGGCGCAGCCACAGGTGGAAGGTATTGCCCAGGATGATCTGCGAGCCGACGTCTTTCAGCTCGATCGGGTCCATTGCCTTGACCGAGCCGTAGGTACCGACCGGCATGAAGATCGGGGTTTCGATAGTGCCGTGGTTGAGCTTCAGGCGGCCGCGGCGGGCGTGCGACAGGCCGCTGGTGTCTTTTTTGAGCAGGGTAAATTCGAGCATCGTGTTTTCTGGACTTATCGTGAGGTGGTGCTCAAGAGCATGGCGTCGCCATAGCTGAAGAAGCGGTATTCGTTGGCGATCGCGTGCGCATACGCGGAGCGGATCGGCGCGTAGCCGGCAAAGGCCGACACCAGCATCAGGAGCGTCGACTTGGGCAGGTGGAAGTTGGTCACCAGGCGCGTGACGGTCTTGAAGGTGTAGCCGGGCGTGATGAACAGGGCCGTGTCGGCGCTGCCGGCGACCAGCTCGCCGCTTTGCGAGGCCGACTCCAGCGCGCGCAGGCTGGTCGTACCGACGGCAATCACGTCGCGGCCTGCGGCCCGGGTGGCGCGCACCGCGTCCACCGTGTCTTGCGCGATCGTGTACCACTCGGTGTGCATCTTGTGTTCACTGAGGTCTTCGACCCGCACCGGCTGGAAGGTGCCGGCGCCCACGTGCAGCGTGACATAGGCGAAGTTCACGCCTTTCGCGGCCAGCCGGTCGAGCAGCGGCTGGTCGAAGTGCAGGCCGGCCGTGGGCGCGGCCACGGCGCCCGGCTCTTTCGAGTACACGGTTTGATAACGCTGTTCGTCGAATTCGTCGGCGGTGTGCTCGATGTACGGCGGCAGCGGCAGGCGGCCATGCGCTTCGATCAGCTCGAACACGTCGCCTTCAAAGTGCAGCGTGAAGAATTCGCCGGCGCGCTCGCCAGCCGTCACGTCGAAGGCATCGGCCAGGCGGATGCAGTTACCCGGCTTGGGCGACTTCGACGCGCGCACCTGGGCCAGCACCGTGCGGTTATCGAGCACGCGCTCGACCAGCACCTCGACCTGGCCGCCGGATTCCTTGACGCCGAAGAAGCGCGCCTTGAGCACGCGGGTGTTGTTCATCACGAGCAGGTCGCCCGCCTGCAATTGGTCGACGATGTCGGCGAACTGGCGGTCGATGATCTGGTCGCCATCGAGGTGCAGCAGGCGTGACGCGCTGCGGTCCGGCAGCGGCAATTGCGCAATGCGCTCAGGGGGCAGGTCGAAGTCGAAATCGGATAGCGAATACATGATGTTCAATTGGTTGGGCAAATCTCGGCAAATCAATGCTGCCAGCTTTACAATAGAGGCTTGAAGCGCATACGGCGAACCTTCTATTTTACGTCAGCAAGCGCCACTTTGCCGCAATATGCCCGCCCCTAAAACCACAACGCCCCCAAAAACGCTCGAAAGCAAGCTCGCCCGCCTCGGCCTGCGCACCGACATGGACCTGGTGCTGCACCTGCCGCTGCGCTACGAGGACGAGACCCAGATCATCACGATCCGGGATGCCTGTATGCGCGGTGGCCAGACCTGGCAGGTGGAAGGCATCGTGACCAAGAACGAGATCTCGTTCAAGCCGCGTCGCCAGTTGCTCGTGACGATCGCCGATGCATCGGGCGACCTGCTGCTGCGTTTCATGAACTTCTACGGCAGCCAGGTCAAGCAGATGGCCGAAGGCGTGCGCATCCGCGCGCGGGGCGAACTCAAACACGGTTTCTTTGGCGCCGAGATGGTCCACCCGGGCTACAAGGTGGTCAACGAAGGCGCGCCCCTGCCCGCCTCGCTCACGCCCGTGTACCCGGCCGGTGAAGGCTTGTCGCAGACGGTGCTGCGGCGCGCGATCGCCGACGCGATGAAGCGCATCGACTGGGCCGACACCGTGCCGCCCACGATCCGCAAGCGCATGGACCTGATGGACTTCGAGCCGGCAGTGAAACTGCTGCACTACCCGCCGGCGGACGTCGACGAGCATGCGCTGATCGAGCGCTCGCACCCGGCGTGGGACCGTATGAAGTTCGACGAACTGCTGGCGCAGCAGTTGTCGCTGAAACGCGCGCAGCATGCACGCCGCGAAAAAGGCGCGCCGCCATTGCGCGCGGTGGGCCAGTTGTCCGAAGGCTTCCTGGCCGGCCTGCCGTTCGCGCTGACCGGCGCGCAGCAGCGCGTGGTCGAAGAAATCCGCGCCGATCTGCACGCCGGCTACCCGATGCAGCGCCTGCTGCAGGGCGACGTCGGCAGCGGCAAGACAGTGGTCTCGGCACTGGCCGCCGCGCAGGCAATCGACAGCGGCTACCAGGCGGCCCTGATGGCGCCGACCGAGATCCTGGCCGAGCAGCACTTCCGCAAGATCGCGGCCTGGATGGAGCCCCTCGGCGTGAAGGTCGCGTGGCTGACCGGCAGCCTGAAGAAAAAGGACAAGGCGGCGTCGAACGCGTTGATCGAATCGGGCGAGGCGCACCTGGTGATCGGCACGCACGCGCTGATCCAGGACTCGGTGCAGTTCGCGAAACTGGGCCTGGTGATCGTCGACGAACAGCACCGCTTCGGCGTCGGCCAGCGCCTCACGCTGCGCAACAAGGGCAGCGACGGCCTGGTACCGCACCAGCTGATGATGTCGGCCACGCCGATCCCGCGCACGCTGGCGATGACGTATTACGCCGACCTCGAAGTCTCGGTGATCGACGAACTGCCGCCGGGACGCAGCCCGATCGTCACGCGTGCCATCGACCAGAACCGGCGTGACGAAGTCGTCGAACGCGTGTACGCGGCGGCGCTCGAAGGCCGCCAGGTGTACTGGGTCTGCCCGCTGATCGAGGAATCCGAAGCGCTGCAATTGCAGACCGCCACCGAGACCTACGAAACGCTGGCCGAGTCGCTGCCCGATCTGCAGGTAGGCCTGGTGCATGGCCGCATGAAGCCGGCCGAGAAGCAGGAAGTGATGGACGCGTTCACGGCGGGCCAGGTGCATGTGCTGGTGGCGACAACCGTCATCGAGGTGGGCGTGGACGTGCCGAATGCGTCGCTGATGGTGATCGAGCATGCGGAGCGGTTCGGCCTGTCGCAGCTGCACCAGTTGCGCGGCCGCGTGGGGCGGGGCTCGGCGGCATCGGTGTGCCTGCTGCTGTACCAGTCGCCGCTGGGCCAGGTGGCCAAGCAGCGCCTGTTGACGATGCGCGAGACGACGGACGGTTTCGAGATCGCACGGCGCGATCTGGAGATTCGCGGGCCTGGTGAGTTTCTGGGCGCGCGCCAGTCGGGACAGGCGATGCTGCGCTTTGCCGACCTGGAGATCGACCAGTGGATGGTCGACCGGGCGCGCGACGTGGCGCAGTGGCTGCTGGATGGCGAGACACCCGAAAAGATGGCGGTCGTCGATGCGCACCTGGCGCGCTGGCTGGGTGGGCGTGAAGAGTTCTTGAAGGTTTAGACGGCGCGCAGAATGGGAGAAGCCGGTTCAGCTTTGGACGCCATGCCGACGCTGCAGTGGCCACCGGCAGCCTGGTGCAGTCGCAACTGCTCGCAAGCCTCGATCATTGTGCGCAACTTGGTGTGACCGTGCGCTGCTGGCGAAAACCCGGGGCTGGTTTTCCTGAGCTGGATTCCCAGTTCGCTCAGGTTGACCAGTCCATTTTGGGAGACTTTGGCGACTTTGCGAACCGTCTTGACCAATAAGCTGCGCCAATCAACCACCACGTTTTCAGCGACCGGCGCCGCTGGCGGTTCGACTTTCGCTGCGATGGGCCCCGCTTCATGAAACCGGTCACACGCATGACGCAAGGCCGCAGGCGTCTTCACTTCGCCAACGACATGCACGCCAGCCCCGCGCTCCTGAAGCTTGCGGCACAAGCCGACAAAATCCGAGTCACTCGTGACAATCACGAACTGGTTGGCGCGCCCGTCCAGCAGCATTTCCAGAGCGTCCAGCGCCAGCGCGATATCGGCCGTGTTCTTCCCACCCACATACTGGAATTGCAGGCATGGCGCGAAGCCGTGGCGGATCAGCGCTTCCTGCCACTTGTTGGTCAACGAAGCCGCGTTGCCATAACCGCGCCGCAGCACCACACGCCCAAGGCTCGATGCATGCTGCATCGCCTGATCGAGCACGGCGCTCTGCGCATTTTCGCAATCGACCAGTACCGCCACATTCCGTTCTGCAGACATGAGAATTCCCGCTAGGCAATAGCTTAACTCTAGCAGGATATTGAGGACGGCCGGACGGCATTTCCCGTCTGGGTGCTGACCGTGTTGTACAAACGCACTGTGACAATCCGTTAGAAATTTGCACCCTGTTTGCGGCTATCTTGGCTGCTTTGCAACGCCCTGCCCGGGACAGTTGCGCCTCTCCTTTACAATTCAATACGGAACCTGGCATGCCTATCGTCGGACTCGGACTGCACTTTCTGATCGCGCTGTTCTTCGCGGTCCATGCGCTGCGCAACGGGCGCCAGATGGTTTGGCTGCTGATCCTGTTCTCGTTCCCGGTCCTTGGCAGCCTGGCCTACTTCGTGGCCGAGTACCTGCCCGCGTCGCGCCTTCAGCGCCAGGGCCGCATCGCCACCCGCGCGCTGCAGAAAACCATCGATCCGGGGCGCGACGTGCGCGAAGCGCGGCGCGCGTTCGACCTGACCCCGACGGCGCACAACCAGATGCGCCTGGCCGCCGCGCTGGTGAGTGCGGGCCAGTCCGACGAAGCCGTTCAACATTACGAAGCCTGCCTGCGCGGGGCCGTTCGCGGGCGATCCGGAAGTGGTGCTGGGCGCTGCGCGCGCCAATGCGGCGCATGGCCAGCCGGCGGCCGCAATTGCGCTGCTCGCGTCGCTGCAAGATCGGCAGCCAGGCTTTCGCGCCGATGAAGTCGGGCTGGCGCTGGGCCGCGCGTATGCCGCGAACAATCAGCAGCTCGAGGCCGGCGTGCAGTTCGAGTCAGTGGTGGAACGCTTCGGCAGTATCGATGCGCGCGTCGAACTGGCGCTGTGGGCCATCTCCAACGGCAAGAACGATGTGGCGCAGCGCGAGCTGCAGGAGATCGCGCATGCGCGCAAGCACATGGAAAAGTACACGCGGGATCTGCATCGCGAGTTGTTCAGGCGGCTGGATGGGGCGATCGCGTCGACGCCACCAGCTGCCTGACTCGGAACATACCTTTATTGGGTACGATCCTGCCCATGTTGGGTTGCGCCGTGCCATCCATCGACCAACGCGAGAACACGAGCATCGGCCACCTCTGGCCGGGCACGTAACCACTGCGCGACGGCCTCACGATCGTCTTCGCTCGGTGAGCCGCGTTCCAACGTCGTGATGACGCCAGATGTTGCGGTCAGAGGGAAGCGCCCGCCGAAACCGCCACCGATCATCCCGCGCTCCTCGATAAAACCGAACAAGTCATCAATGAGGGCGCTGTGCGCATCTTCATCGACCGACTCGCGGAACGTCAGTTCGACATCGAAGACATACTCCGTAAATTCGCCAACGCGCAGCTTCTTGCGTTGACGTTGATTGAGGCGCCGTACACGGGCGGTCGAGCGGGCATCGCGTTTCATGGTGTCCTTGTTGTTGTCGGTGTTATCCGAACCGCCGGTGACGGTTCGATCGTGTTATCAGCATGTGAACGTGAGCCGGTTCCCGAACGGATCCTTGATGCTCAATTCACGTGCGCCCCATGGCGTATCCTCGATCTCCGGCCTTGCGTAGCCATATTGTCTGGCCGTCAGCTCGGCATGCAGCGCATCGATATCGTCAACGGCGATCCGCAACGCGGCACCAGGACAGCAATCGCCATGATGTTCGCTCAGGTGCAGCACGCACCCGTCACGCGCGATCTGCAGGTACAGCGGCAGGTCGGGCGCGAAGCGGTGTTCCCAGTCGACCCTGAAACCGAGGTAGTCGACGTAGAACTGCCTGGCCTTCGCTTCGTCGAAGATACGCAGGATCGGCGTGACGGCGCCAAGCATCATGCTGGCGCACGTACCCGGTCCGCCTCATAACGCAACCCGATCTGGCGCCGGATTTCGTCCATCACGCCCATCAGCGCCAGCGTTTCGCGCTGCGTCATGACCGGGCTTTCCAGCAAACCGGCTTGCCAGCAGCGCTGCGCCTCGATGGCCTCGTGCACGTAGCCGTTGCCGAGATACGGCGTGTCGATCGTGCGCGAGGTGCCGTCGTCGAGCGTGACCGTGACCGATGTCGCGCAGTGGAAGCGCGTGTTCATGCGCACGTGGCCACGCTCGCCCGCCACCGTCAGTTCGGCCGGCGTGCGCGCCAGCAGCGAGCAGCTGCAGACCGACATGCCGCCGCCTTCGTGCTTGAGCGTGAAGCCCGTTTGCACGTCGACGCCGGTCGGGCCCATCTCGGCCTGCGCGCGGATTTCCGATACCGGACCAAGCAGGCCGGCGGCGATCGACAACGGATAGATCCCCAGGTCGAGCAGCGCGCCGCCGCCCAGTTCGGGATTGAAGACGCGGTGTTCGGGGCCGAACGTGGCGGCGAACCCGAAGTCGGCCACCACCTGGCGCGGCGTGCCGATTTCGCCGGAGGCCAGGATGCGCTGGACTTCCTGGTAGGCCGGCAGGTAGCGCGTCCACATCGCCTCCATCAGGAACAGGCGCTTCGTGCGCGCCAGCGTGACGACCTGCTCCGCTTCGCGCAGGTTCATCGTGAACGGCTTTTCGCACAGGACGCCCTTGCCGGCGCGCAGGGCCATCAACGCATTCTCGACGTGTTGCGGGTGCGGCGTGCCGATGTAGACCAGGTCGATGTCGGGGTTCGCGGCCAGGGCCGCGTATGAGCCGTAACTGGCCAGGGCGCCGAATTCGCGGCCGAACGCATCGGCCGTTTCCTGGCTGCGTGACGCCACGCCTGCCAGCACCGCGCCCGGCACATCCTTGAGTGCAGTGGCAAAGGCATGGGCAATCTTGCCCGTGCCGAGGATTCCCCAACGTACTGCTTCAGCCATGCACATTCTCCTTGGTTAGTTCGTCCGGCGAGGACGGAACACGGTGGTATCACGATAAAAATCGGCGCTCTGCCCGGGCCACCAGCCCGGTATGCCCAGCACCTGCAGCGGTGTGAAGCCGGCTGTGGCCCCGTTGCTCGCCAGGCCTTCGCCGGCCAGTGCAGCAGCCACCTCGCGGTCGATCCAGGCACGGCGCGCAGCCGGCGCGAGCGCGAAGTAAGCGTCATCCACGAACACGACGCGCGTGTGCGCAGTGATCGCCTTGCGCGGCGTGACCAGCTTTTCCATCAGCGCGTGGCCGAACAGCCAGACCTCGGCGTCGCGGCCGAACATCGCGCGCTGATCGTATAGCGCTTCGAGCCAGCGATGTGCACGCAGGTCGTCGACTAGCGCGCGTCCGGCTTGCGTGCCCCGCACCACCAGCAGCGCCGCGTTCTCGTCGAAGATCGTGGCGGCGTCGCGCGCCGGTCCACGCGACTTGCCCACGCCGGCCTGTGCGATCTGCGCCGCCTGCAGCGTGTTCAGGGCGCGCTTGATGAGTGGGAACGTCAGCCACACCAGCGCATTGAAAAAGTCGTGCAGATTGTCGCGCGTGGGCACCTGCCCTGTCGCGCCGATGAATGCCTCGTACGCCATGCCGTCGGGCAGGCTCGCTTGCGGCACGAAGCGCAAAGGCTGGCCGGCGCCGTTGCGCAAACCGAGCGCGCAGGCGGCCGCATTGAAGGCGTCGATGAAGCCGTCGGGCGGCGGCGCGGCGCGCTCGAAGGCCGGGCGCACCGTGTCGTACCACGGCTGCGCCCAGTCGATCGGCGGCAGCATCGGTGTTACAGCATCTTCCAGTTGATGGTCTCGCCCGCATTGAGCGGCACCAGCTGGTGCTCGGCCATCGGCACCGAGTCAGGTAGCGTCCAGGCTTCGCGTTTGAGCGTGATCGTGCCCTCGTTGCGCGGCAGGTTGTAGAACGCCGGACCGTTGAAGCTGGCGAACGCCTCCAGCTGGTCAAGCGCGCCGGCCTGGGCGAAGGCTTCGGTATACATCTCCATCGCGTGCAGCGCCGTGTAGCAGCCCGCGCAGCCGCAGGCGGCGTATTTGGTGTGCACCGCGTGCGGGGCCGAGTCGGTACCCAGGAAGAAGCGCTCGTCGCCGCTGGTGGCGGCGGTGACCAGCGCCAGGCGGTGTTCTTCGCGCTTGAGCACCGGCAGGCAGTAGAAGTCCGGGCGGATGCCGCCCTTGAACAGCTCATTGCGGTTGTACAGCAGGTGGTGCGCGGTGATGGTGGCGGCGATCGGGCCTTCGGCTTCAGCCACGTACTGGGCCGCATCCTTCGTGGTGATGTGCTCGAACACGACCGGCAGGGCCGGCATGTCGCGGCGCAGCGGGCGCATGACGCGCTCGATGAACACGGCTTCGCGGTCGAACAGGTCGATGTCGCTATTGGTGACTTCGCCGTGCACCAGCAGCGGCATGCCGATTTCCTGCATCACTTCGAGCGTCTTGTAGCACTTGGTCAGGTCGGTCACGCCGGCGTCGGAATTGGTCGTGGCGCCGGCCGGGTACAGCTTGACGGCGTGGATGAAGCCCGTGTCCTGCGCGCGGCGGATCTCGTCCGGATTGGTGTTGTCGGTCAGGTACAGCGTCATCAGCGGCTCGAACTGCACGCCCTCGGGCAGCGCGGCCAGGATCCGCGCGCGGTAGTCCAGCGCCATGGCCGTGGTGGTGACGGGCGGGCGCAGGTTCGGCATCACGATCGCGCGTGCGAACTGGCGCGCGCTGTGCGGCAGCACGCTGGCCATGGCCGCGCCGTCGCGCAGGTGCAGGTGCCAGTCGTCGGGACGGGTGATGGTGATGGTGTCGGGGATTTCGATGGTGGACATGGCAGCTCTCGGAAAACGGATGGCGTATTTTACCTGTGCCGGGGCGCCGTGGATCACCGCGCAACGCGGGCAAGGACGCGCGCGACGGCATGCTTGACAGCACCAACAGCGGCTAGGATACTGCGGAACTTGCCATAATCTTCAGAATCAACTGGTCTTTCGGTCCTCGACAGCCAGCCACTGCCCGAACAATTCACCAGCGACAGCGCCGTTGCCGCGGGTGTCGCACAGGTCCCAAAGACAGGAAGCTTTATGAACAATCGAAACCGCCTGACCACTTTTATTCTGATCGCGCTGGTGATCGGTATTCTGGTCGGCTATCTGGTCAACACCAACACGGACACCGCCGGCGCGCAAAGCTTCGCCGACACGATGTCGTTGATCACGACGCTGTTCCTTCGCCTGATCAAGATGATCATCGCGCCGCTGGTGTTTGCCACCCTGGTGGTCGGCATCGCCAAGATGGGCGACGCCAAGGAAGTCGGCCGCATCGGCGTCAAGGCGCTGGGCTGGTTCTTCATCGCCTCGCTCATCTCGCTGTCGCTGGGCCTGATCCTGGTGAACCTGTTCCGTCCCGGTGACGCACTGTTCGCCGCCGGCATGATGCCGCCAGTGGACGCCACTTCGGGCATTACCACCAGCGGCCTGACGATGAAGGACTTCATCACCCACCTGGTGCCAACCTCGATCGTCGACGGCATGGCCCGTAACGAGATCCTGCAGATCGTCGTGTTCTCGGTGTTCTTCGGCACCGCTGCCGCTGCCGTCGGCGCGCGCGCCACGCCGATGATCGATGCCATCGACGGCGTCGCCCACGTCATGCTCAAGCTGACCGGCTACGTGATGAACTTCGCACCGATCGCGGTGCTGGCAGCCGTTTCGGGCATCATCGCCAAGAGCGGCCTGGGCGTGCTGTCGACCTACGGCGTCTTCATGGCCCAGTTCTACTTCGGCATCGCGCTCCTGTGGGTGGTCTTGATCGGCATCGGCATGATCTTCGTCGGCCCGCGCATCCTGCGCCTGATCGCCGAACTGCGCGGCCCGACCCTGCTGGCCTTCTCGACCGCATCGTCCGAAGCGGCGTTCCCGAAAACCCTGGAAGGCCTGGAGCGTTTCGGCGTCAAGAACCGCCTGGCGTCGTTCGTGCTGCCGATCGGTTACTCGTTCAACCTCGATGGCTCGATGATGTACTGCACCTTCGCCGCCGTCTTCATCGCCCAGGCCTACGGCATCGAGCTGTCGATGAGCACCCAGATCACGATGATGCTGGTGCTGATGCTGACCTCCAAGGGCATGGCCGGCGTACCGCGCGCATCGCTGGTCGTGATCGCCGCCACGCTGAACCAGTTCGACATCCCCGAAGCGGGCCTCCTGCTGCTGCTGGCGATCGACCACTTCCTGGACATGGCACGCTCGGCCACCAACGTCATCGGCAACGGCATCGCCACTGCCGTCGTGGCCAAGTGGGAGGGCGAGCTCGGGGAGCCGAACGCCGAACCTGCCGTTTCACCGCTGCGCTAGGCGCGGCGGGCAGTGCCTGACACCGGAAGGCCTTCCAGCGATGGAGGGCCTTTTTTTTCATGAAAATAACGAGGGACGAACGATGAAAACCATACTGGCCGCCGGCATGCTGCTGGCCTTGAACAGCGCGCACGCCGCCACCCAGACAGTCGATTGCGGCCGCCTGCTGGACGTGCAGCAAGGCACCTGGCGCGAACGCGTCAGCATCGTCATCGAGAACGGCGGCATCGTCTCGGTCGGCCCCATGACCGGCGCCCCCGGCAATATCGACCTGTCGCGCCACGCCTGCCTGCCCGGCCTGATCGACATGCACGTGCACCTGACCAGCGAGACCCTGCCGGCGGTGGACGCCTACCGCGATCGCCTTACGGCCAACCCGGCCGATATGGCCTACCGTTCGATCAAGTTTGCCGAGCGCACCCTGATGGCGGGCTTCACGACGGTGCGCGACCTGGGCGCGGCCGATGACCTGAACATCGCGCTCAAGCGCGCGATTGCCGCCGGCGACGTGCCGGGTCCGCGCATGTTCACGGCCGGTAAATCGCTGGCCACCACGGGCGGTCACGCCGATCCGACCAACAACCTGTCGCACTTTTTGAACGAGAAGATCGGCACGCCCGGCCCGGTCGAGGGTGTTCTCAACAGCCCCGAAGAGGCGCGCCAGGCCGTGCGCCAGCGCTACAAGGATGGGGCGGACCTGATCAAGGTGACGGCCACCGGCGGTGTGCTGAGCCAGGCCGCCAGCGGCCAGAACTCGCAGTACACCGAGGACGAACTGCGCGCCGTAGTCACGACCGCGAAGGATTACGGCTTTCGCGTCGCGGCCCACGCCCACGGCGCGGAAGGCATGAAGCGCGCGCTGCGCGCCGGCGTCGACTCGATCGAACATGGCACGCTGATGGACGACGAGGTCATCACGCTCTTCAAGAAGACCGGCGGCTGGTACGTGCCGACCATCTCGGCCGGGCGCTACGTGGCGGACAAGGCCAAGGTGCCGAACTACTATTCGGCGCTGGTGCAGCCGAAGGCCGCGGCGATCGGACCGCAGCTGCAGGCCACATTCGCCCGTGCCCACAAAGCCGGCGTGAAGATCGCGTTTGGCACCGATGCCGGCGTGTTCCCGCATGGCGAGAACGCGAAGGAGTTCGGCTACATGGTCGAAGCGGGCATGACGCCGATCGACGCAATCCGCGCCGCGACCGTCAATGCGGCCGTGCTGCTGGATCAACCCAAGCGCCTGGGCGCGATCGCACCGGGGTTCGCGGCCGACATCATCGCGGTCGAGGGCGACCCGCTCAAGGACGTCAAGCTGCTCGAGCAGGTCAAGTTCGTGATGAAGGATGGCGTCGTCTTTAAAAAGCTGTAAGCTGCCGGGTTTATAAAACCCGGAGACCTTCATGCTGTTCCCGCGCTCTGCCCACGCCGCCCTGTGCGGCGTTCTTTTCCTGTTTGCGGCCGCCGTCCAGGCCCAGACCGCCAAGCTGCCGAACGTGACGATCCTCGCCACCGGCGGCACCATCGCCGGGACGGGCGCCAGCAGCACGACCACGGTTGGCTACACCGCCGCCACCGTCGGCGTGCAATCGCTGATCGCGGCCGTGCCCGAGATCACGAAGGTGGCCAACGTCACCGGCGAGCAGGTATTCCAGATCGCCAGTGAAAACATCAGCGATGCGCAGTGGCTGCAACTGGCCAATCGCGTCAACGTGCTGCTGGCGCAAAGCAGCGTCGATGGCATCGTCATCACACACGGCACCGACACGCTGGAAGAGACGGCATACTTTTTGAACCTGGTCGTCAAGAGCAAGAAGCCGGTGGTGGTGGTCGGCTCGATGCGCCCCTCGACGGCGCTGTCGGCCGACGGCCCGATCAACCTGTACAACGCGGTGCGCCTGGCCGGCACGCCTGAAGCGGCGGGCCGCGGCGTGCTGGTGGCGATGAATGACCAGATCCACGCGGCGCGTGACGTCACCAAGGCCAATACGACGACGGCGGACACCTTCCGCACGACGGAGCTGGGCATGATCGGCTATATCCAGGGCGGCAAGCCGTTCTTTTATCGCGACGTGACGCGCAAGCACACGGTCGATACCGAATTCGATCTGGCCAAACTCGACGCGCTGCCGCAGGTAGACGTGGCGTACGCGTATGCGAATGTGGGCGATGTGGCGGTCAATGCGCTGGTGGCAGCCGGCGCGAAGGGTCTGGTGCATGCGGGTGTCGGCAACGGCAGCCTGCCGGCCAAAACAAAGCCGGCGCTGGTGGCTGCACGGGCCAAGGGCGTGATTGTCGTACGCGCAAGCCGCGTCGGCCAGGGCATCGTGGCGCGCAATGGCGAAGCCAATGATGATCAGCTGGACTTCGTGGTGGCCGATACGCTCAGCCCCCAAAAGGCGCGCATCCTGTTGATGCTGGCGTTGACGAAAACGACCAGCACCAAGGAGATCCAGCGGATGTTTTACACGTATTGATTACGCGCCGGATACCGTAGGGTGGACGGCTGCGCCGTCCACGCGGTCAAACGCTTCCGGCACCAGCGGCGGTGAGGCCACATCCTCGTCGGGCCGCGCCAGTTGCCGGTCCCACATCTGCGCATACAGGCCGCGCGCGGCCAGCAGCGCGCTGTGGGTGCCGCGCTCGACGATCTTGCCGTGATCGAGCACGATGATCTGCTGCGCATCGGCGATCGTCGACAGGCGGTGCGCGATCACCAGCGTCGTGCGGTTCTTCGCGATCTCTTTCAGCTGCGCCTGGATCGCCTGCTCGGCGCGCGAGTCGAGCGCCGACGTGGCTTCGTCGAAGATCAGCAGGGCCGGGTCCTTCAGCAGCGTGCGCGCGATCGCCACGCGCTGCTTCTCGCCACCCGACAGTTTCAACCCACGCTCACCCACCATGCTCTGATAGCCATCCGGCAGGCTTTCGATGAAGTCGTGGATCGACGCCGCGCGCGCGGCTGCCACGATGTCGTCGCGGCTGGCGCCGGGCCGGCCATATGCGATGTTGTATTCGATCGTGTCGTTGAACAGCACCGTGTCCTGCGGGACGATACCGATCGCCGCGCGCAGCGACGACTGGGTAATGTCGCGCAGGTCCTGGCCATCGATCTTGATCGCGCCGCCGTTCACGTCATAGAAGCGAAACAGCAGGCGTGACAGCGTGGACTTGCCCGAGCCGCTGTGGCCCACCACCGCCGTCGTGGTGCCGGCGGCGATGGTGAAGTCGACATCGAACAGGATCTGGCGCTTGGTCTCGTAGCTGAATTCCACGTGCGAGAACTCGACCTGCGCGCCCTTGATATCCAGCGGCAGCGCCTTGGGGCCGTCGGCTACTTCGCGGTTCTGGTCGAGCAGGCCAAACAGGCGCTCCATGTCGGCCAGGCTTTGCTTGATCTCGCGGTAGATCACGCCCAGGAAGTTCAGCGGCATGTACAGCTGGATCATGAAGGTATTGACCAGCACCAGGTCGCCCAGGCTCATGGTGCCGTTGATGACGCCCTGCGTGGCGCGCCACAGGATCAGCGTGACGGCAGTGGCGATGATCAGGGACTGGCCCGTGTTCAGGACCGACAGCGAGGTCTGCGAGCGCACGCCGGCGTTCTCGTAGTTCTTCAGGCCCTCGTCATAGCGTTTGGCTTCGTAGTCTTCGTTACCGAAGTATTTGACCGTCTCGTAATTGAGCAGCGAATCGATCGCCTTGGTACTGGCTTTCGATTCGAGGTCGTTCATCGTGCGCCGGAAGTGCGTGCGCCATTCAGTGACCACCACGGTGAAGGTGATGTACGAGGCCAGCGCCACGGCGGTGATGATGCTGAACCAGATGTCGTAATTCAGTATCAGGTAGCCCAGCACCAGCGTGATCTCGACCAGCGTCGGCAGGATGTTGAAGAGCGAGTACGAGATCAGCGAGTTCACACCGCGCGTGCCGCGCTCGATGTCGCGCGTCATGCCGCCCGTCTGGCGGTTCAGGTGAAAGCGCAGCGACAGCGCATGCAGGTGACGAAACACGCGCAGCGCGATGGTGCGCACGGCGCGCTGCGTCACGCGCGCGAACAGAAATTCGCGCAGCTCGGTGAAGACGGTCATCGACAGCCGCAGCAAGCCGTAGGCGATCAGCACGCCGACCGGCAGCACCATCAGCGCGTGCGGGTGCGCAGGATCGATGGCCAGGCCGTCGATCAGCCGCTTGAGCACCAGCGGCACGCCGACGTTGGCCATCTTGGCCGCGACCAGCGCGCCCATGGCGGCCAGTACGCGCCACTTGTAGACCCACAGGTACGGGAACAAGGTCTTGAGCGTTGCCCAGTCGTTGCGGGGAATGCCGGTAGGGTCCGGCGGAAGTGAGGTATTGCGGCGCATGGGGAGACTTTTGTGGTTCAATTCGGGTCGATTGTAGCTTTTACCGAGAATTCACGATGACCACGCCCGAAAATACCGTTACCACGCCCAGTACCATTCGCCTCCCCGCCGGCAAGATGCCCGAACTGCGGGTCATGCCCGCCCCGTCCGACGCCAATGTGTATGGCGATGTCTTCGGCGGCTGGATCATGGCCCAGGTCGACCTGGCCGGCTCGCTGCCGGCCACGCGCCGCGCCAATGGCCGCGTGGCGACCATCGCGGTGAACTCGTTTTTGTTCAAGAATCCGGTGTTCGTTGGCGATCTGCTGTCGTTCTATGCCGATATCACCAAGGTGGGCAACACGTCGATCACGGTGTTCGTCGAGGTGTACGCCGAGCGCAACCGGCTGGCGGCCGAAGTGGTCAAGGTGACCGAGGCGACGCTGACCTATGTGGCGACCGGGCCGGATCGCAAGCCGCGCCAGTTGCCGCCGCTCGAATCGCTGATCGCGAACCGGTAATCCGGTCGTGAAAAAGGCCGCCATCATGGTGGCCTCCAGAACCTCATGCCGGCATCAGCCCGGCTTCTTTTCGTCGCGCAGTTCGCGCCGCAGGATCTTGCCGACGTTCGTTTTCGGCAGCGTCTCGCGGAACTCGACGAACTTCGGCCGCTTGTAGCCGGTCAGCTGCTCCTTGCAGAATGCCTTGACCTGGTCGGCGGTGAGGCTCGCGTCCTTCTTGACCACGTACAGCTTGACCGCCTCGCCCGAGTGCTGGTCGGGCACGCCCACGCACGCCACTTCGAGCACGCCCGGCATCGAGGCCACCACGCCTTCGACTTCGTTCGGATACACATTGAAGCCCGAGACCAGGATCATGTCCTTCTTGCGATCGACGATGCGGGTGTAGCCCTTGTCGTCCATGATGCCGATGTCGCCGGTCTTGAAGAAGCCGTCGGGCGTCATGACCTTGGCCGTTTCGTCGTCGCGCTGCCAGTAGCCGGCCATGACCTGCGGACCACGCACGGCGATCTCGCCGGCGGTGCCGAACGGGACGGCGTTGCCGGCGTCGTCCAGGATGCGCAGTTCGGTCGATGGCAGCGGCAGGCCGATGGTGCCGGTGAACTCGCTGATGTCGCAGCGGTTGGCGGTGACCACGGGTGACGTCTCGGACAAGCCGTAGCCTTCGACGATCGGGATGCCCGTCGTCTTGAGCCACTTGTCGGCCACTGCTTTTTGCACGGCCATGCCGCCCCCCGGGCACACCATCAGGCCCGAGAAATCGAGCCTGGCGAAATCGTCGTCGTTCAGCAGGCCGTTGTACAGGGTGTTCACAGCCGGGAAGATGTTGATGCGGTAGCTACCCAGCTCCTTGATGAAGCCCTTGATGTCACGCGGGTTCGGGATCAACAGGTTCATGCCGCCCACGCGCAGGCCGAGCAGTGCGCAGACCGTCAGCGCATAGATGTGGTACAGCGGCAGCGCGCAGGCAAACTGCGCCTGCTGGCCCGGCGGCATGCGGCTTAAGGTCGGCGCAAACCAGGCTTCGTTCTGCAGCACGTTGGCGATCACGTGACGGTGCAGCAGCACTGCCCCTTTCGACACGCCCGTGGTGCCGCCCGTGTACTGCAGGAAGGCGATGTCGTCGTGCCCGATCGTCACCGGCGCCAGGGTTTCGCGCGCGCCCTCGGCCAGCACCTTGTTGAAGGCGATCGCGCCTGGCAACGAGTAGGCCGGCACCATCTTCTTGACCTTGCGCACCACCAGATTGACCAGCGTGCCTTTCAAGCCGCCCAGCAGGTCGCCCATCGTGGCCAGGATGACGTGTTTGACCTGCGTCTGGCCGAGCACCTGCTCGAGCGTGTGGGCGAAGTTTTCCAGCACCACGATCGCCTCGGCGCCCGAGTCGGTCAGCTGGTGCTGCAGCTCGCGCGGGGTGTAGAGCGGATTGACGTTGACGACGACGTAGCCGGCGCGCAGCACGGCGGCCAGCGCCACCGGATACTGGAGCACGTTGGGCATCATCAGCGCCACGCGCGCACCCGGCTTCAGGCCCCTGGCCTGCAGCCAGGCGGCCATGCGCTGCGACATCGTATCGAGTTCGGAAAACGTGATGGACTTGCCCATGCAGGCATAGGCCTTGCGGTCGGCGTACTTGCGGAACGCCTCCTCGAGCAAATGCGCCAGCGAGCGATATTGCGTCGCATCGATCTCTGCCGGTACACCGGTTTCGTACGACGTGAGCCAGAATTTGTCCATGTATTCCACTGCCTTCCTTGTTGGTTCCAATAAAACGCCGAAGCCGCCCCGCAGGCGGCTTCGGCTGATTGCCCATCGTCCGCCGTGACTTACGCCACCGTGTCCGCCTGTTTTTCATCCCGCAGCGCGCGTCGCAGGATCTTGCCGACGTTGGTCTTGGGAAGCTCATCGCGGAACTCGATGTACTTGGGTCGCTTGTAGCCGGTGAATTCCTGCTTGCAGTAGGCCAGCAAGTCGTCCGTCGTGAGATTCGGGTCTTTTTTTACCACGAATACCTTGACCGCCTCGCCCGAATGCGCGTCCGGCACGCCGACCACGGCGCACTCGAGCACCCCCGGATGGCCGGCGATGACGCCTTCGAGCTCGTTCGGATAGACGTTGAAGCCCGAGACCAGGATCATGTCCTTCTTTCGATCGACGATTTTGACGTAACCGCGTTCGTCCATGATGCCGATGTCGCCCGAGCGGAAGAAGCCGTCCGCCGTCATGACCTTGGCGGTTTCGGCCGGCTGTTTCCAGTACCCCTGCATGACTTGCGGACCGCGGATCGCGATCTCGCCGCTCTCGCCCGGCGCCACCGGGTTGCCGGCATCGTCGATGATGGCGATGTCGGTCGATGGCACCGGCAGGCCGATGGTGCCGCTAAATTCGGCCACGTCGGCGCGGTTGCAGGTGGCCACCGGCGACGTCTCGGACAAGCCGTAGCCTTCGATGATGGCCACGCCGGTGACATCGCGCCATTTGTCGGCCACGGCCTTTTGCACCGCCATGCCGCCGCCATTGCACATGCGCAGGCCGGAGAAATCGAGGTGGGCGAAAGCGGGGTTGTTCACGAGCGCGTTGTACAGCGTGTTCACGGCCGGCAGCATGTTGAAGCGGTACTTGGCGAGCTCTTTGACGAAGCCCGGGATGTCGCGCGGGTTCACGATCAGCACGTTGAGCGCCCCCATGCGCATGCCCCACATGGCGCACGCGGTCAGCGCAAAGATGTGATACAGCGGCAGCGCGCAAACGATGGTCAGCGGCGCGCCGCCCGCCTCGCCCAGCGCCGGCTGCGACCAGGCTTCGCTTTGCAGCACGTTGGCGATCACGTTGCGGTGCGTGAGCGTGGCGCCTTTTGAGGGCCCCGTGGTGCCGCCCGTGTACTGCAGGAAGGCGACGTCGCCGGCCTTGAGCGTGGCCGGCTTGAAGGTCATGCGGGCGCCCTGCGCCAGCGCATCCTTGAAGGACACCATGTTCGGCAGTGAGAATTCGGGCACCATCTTCTTGACGTGGCGGACCACGAAATTGACCACCATGCCCTTGGCACCGCCAAGCAGCTCGCCCATGTTCGCCACCACCACGTGGCGCAGCGGCGTCTTGCCCATCACCTTTTGTACGGTGTGGGCGAAGTTTTCCAGCACGATGATCGCTTCGGCGCCGGAGTCGGTGATCTGGTGTTCGAGTTCGCGCGCGGTGTAGAGGGGATTGACGTTGACGACGACATACCCGGCGCGCAGCACGGCGGCCAGCGCAATCGGGTACTGCAACACATTGGGCATCATGAGCGCCACGCGCGCACCCGGCGTCAGGCCGCGGCTTTGCAGCCAGGCGGCGAGCTTTTGCGAATTCGCGTCAAGTTCGCGGTAGGTGAGGAACTTGTCCATGCAGACAAAGGCATTGCGGTCCGCGAATTTGCTGAACGATTCTTCCAGCAACTGCACCAGTGAAGCGTACCGATCGGGATTGATCTCTGCCGGCATGCCTGGTGGATACGACTGCAGCCAAATCTTGTCCATGGGTTGCCTCTGTCTCGGGATCTTTTGCAAGATCATGATCGTTCTTGTCGACGGCCGTGCTATGTTGCCGGCTCGCGTGCGCACGAAGCTTATGCCTTTGCTATCGCTGGGTGTGATGCTATCGGGCAGCGCCCTTGTGCGCAAGCGCTTTTACGCCGATTGGAACCTGCCCTCTACGGCAGCGCGCCCATGGTGCGCTGCACCACCTGCAGGCCTGGCGAAGCCGGCGTTGCCAGCCGCGTCAGGACGCGATTGCGTTCTTTCTTGTCGAGGGCGGCAAGCCGGTTGACGGCCCGGTAGAAACCCTTCCAGGTCGTCTCGCGGCGCAGCAATGCGCGAAATGCCGGCACCAGGTCATTGTAGGTCGCTACCGAGGCCAGGTGGGCATTGGAGAGCGGCTCGGCAAAGAAGCGGTCATAGCCGGCGTAGCCGCCCCAGTTTGCCTTGAGCACCTGGTAGTCGTTCTGCAGCGCGATGAACAGGCGGCCCTTGGTGGCGCGTTTGGTTTCGTCCGGTTCGATGCTCTTGTAGGTGCGCTCGAGCTCACCGCGATAACGCAGCAGCAAGGCCAGGAAATCGCGCTTGCGTGCCTTGTAGCGGTCGTAGGCCGCGCTCATGGCCGGGTTGCCGAAGCGTTCGAGCCAGGCTTCTACGCCGGCCTGCTCGACGGCACTGGCAAACGATTCATTGAATTGCGAGTCGCCGGCGACATAGACGACCTGGTGCGCCAGCTCATGGAAGATCAGGCGCGCCAGTTCGGCGTCCGGATAATTGATGAAGGTCGACACCAGCGGATCGCTGAACCAGCCGAGCGTCGAATAGGCGGTGACGCCGCCCACTTCGACGTCATGGCCTTCTGCGCGCAGCTGCCTGGCATAGGCCTGCGCATCGGTCTTGCTGTAATAGCCGCGGTAATTCACGCAGCCGGCCACCGGGAAGCACCACTGGATGGGTTTCAGGGACAGTTCGGGCGTGGCCACCACGTTCCACAGCACGTAGGGGCGTTGGAGGCTCGTGTAATTGGTGTAGCTGCCGTTATCGGGCAGCTGCATTTCCTGGATGGCGAAGCGGCGGATCTGGCGCGCCGCCTCCAGCCGGTGCCGCAATGTGGCGCTGGTGCCGCTGTCGGCGATCCAGTCGTCGATCGGGCGCGCATCGGACAGCAATTGCAGCTGGCCCTGCGCGGCCTGGGTGTAATACGAAAGCGATGAGCAGCTGGTCAACATGAAGACCGCCGCTGCCGCGGCCATGAGCGGCCGGAAGGCCAGTGAGAATCTAGAGGGCGTCATCTCGTGTGGGGGGCGCAGCTTTTTCAACCTGCACCAGGGTGTCGTAGAAAGTGGGCGCCCGGCCCATGTCGGTCAAACGCTGGCTGGTGACTTCGTTGGCGTTCTTGCCGTCGGTGGCCAGTTTCTTCCACCAGATCGACAAGCCCACCACCAATCCAGCGCGCGCCTTGTCGGTCACGCGTGCACGGGCGAGGAACGAACCGCGGTCGTTATAGATGCGCGCCATGTCACCGTGCGCGATGCCGCGTGCGGCGGCGTCAAGCGGGTGGATGTCGAGGTGCGGTTCGCCCTCAGTTGCACGCAGGCTCTGTACATTGACAAACGTTGAGTTGAGGAAGTTCCGTGCCGGCGGAGAAATCATGGCCAGCGGATAGGTTTTTGCCAGCTCCGGGTTCGATGCCACCGACTCGTACGGCGGAATATACGTCGGCACCGGATCGAGGCCGTCGGCCAGCATGCTCTCGGAAAAGAACTCGCATTTGCCCGATGGCGTCGTGAAGCCGCCGTCGGCAAACGGCGCGTCTGGCATGTTGAGCTTGCTCCAGCCGGTGCGCTTGAGCGACTCCCAGTCGAAGTGCACCGCCCGCGTATCCTTGCTGTTGAAGGCTTGCGCTGCGATGGCGTCATCGCTCTCGCGGAAGCACGGATCGGTAAAGCCCATACGCGCTGCCAACAAGCGGAAGAACTCGGTATTCGGCCTGGATTCACCCACCGGCGCCACGGCGGCGTTATTGGCCATCATGTACAGGTGGCCGTAGGCCAGGTGCGCATCGACGTGTTCGAGCTGCGTGGTGGCCGGCAGCAGGATGTCGGCGTAGTCGGCGCTGTCGGTATGAAAGTGTTCGAGCACCACGGTGAACAGGTCTTCGCGCTCGAAGCCCTGCTGCACCTTGCGCGAATCGGGCGCAATGGCCAGCGGGTTGGCGTTGTAGACGATGACGGCCTCGATCTTCGGGCCAAAATCGGGCGCGCTCTCGCGCAGCAGGTCGTCGCCGATCGTGGTCATGTTGATCGTGCGCGGGGTGCGGCCGGCCAGCAGGTCCGGGCGTTGCAGCGCCGGGCGGTTGGTCGGGAACGAGGCTGAGCTCGACAGCTGGATGCCGCCTGCGGGCAGGCGCCAGGCGCCCACCAGGGCCGGCAGGCAGGCGATATTGCGCACGGCCATGCCGCCGCCGCGCACGCGCTGGATGCCGTAGTTGACGCGGATCGCGGCCGCTTCGCCGTTCTTCGCCGTCTGGCCGTACAGGCGCGCCAGGTTGACCACTTCATCGACGCTGATGCCGCAGATCTCGGCCGTGCGTTCCGGCGGCCATTCGAGAGCGCGCGCCTTGAGGGGCTCGAAACCCAGTGTGTGCTTGTCGATGTAGGCGTGATCCAGTAAATCTTCCTGGATCAGCACATGCATCATGCCCAGAGCCAGCGCGGCATCCGTGCCGGGCAGCAGCGCAATGTGTTGATGGCATTTTTCGGCGGTGAGCGAGCGATACGGATCGATGGCAATCAAGGTGGCGCCATTGCGCTTGGCTTCTTGCGCGCGCATCCAGAAATGCAGGTTCGATGCGATCGGGTTGCCGCCCCAGATCAGGATCAATTTGGCGTTCTGGAACTGTTCGAGGTCGGTACCGATCGAACTGCCGATGGAATACCGGTAGCCGGTCGCGCCGGCCGTGGCGCAGATGGTGCGATCGAGCAGCGACGCGCCCAGTTGATTGAAAAAGCGCAGCGACATCGATTCGCCCTGCACCAGGCCCATCGTGCCGCAATAGCTGTACGGCAGGATCGCTTCGGGGTCGCGCGCGGCAATGCCGGTCAGGCGCGTGGCGATCTCGTCCAGGGCGGCGTCCCACGTGATGCGCTCGAATTTGCCTTCGCCCTTGCGGCCGACGCGCCGCATCGGATACAGCACGCGGTCCGGGTGGTAGGTGCGCTCGACGTAGCGCGCGACTTTGGTGCACAGCACGCCGGCCGTGGTGGGATGGTCCGGGTCGCCCTTGACCTCTGTGGCGACGCCGTTCTCGACTTTGATCAGCAGCGCGCAGGTATCGGGGCAATCGTGGGGACAAGTCGCACGGACGGTGGTGGTGGTCATATTGTTATTTGGGCTTGAATGCAGGTTGCACTGAAAAAAACTGCGCTAAACCAATACTTTATACGATTCGGACGGGGTTCGTGACCTCCCCTGACAAGTCTGTTTAAGGCACGCTACAATAGTTAAAACCATGCCATGCAAGGGTGGCAAGACAACCGAGGGGCCTCCAGCAAACCCCTGTGTGCAGCGCCTGACGCGCTGCAGCGCGCGGCAGCGTCACCGAGGTCCCCATCGCGGAGAACATCATGAAACTGGTTGAACCTATCCTGGCGTCACTCGCCGAAATCCAGACAATCCGGCGCGACCTGCACGCGCATCCCGAATTGGGCTACGAAGAACACCGTACCGCGCAGATCGTGGCCGACCGGCTCGAAGCGTGGGGCATTCCCGTTGTGCGCGGCCTGGGCGTAACGGGCGTCGTCGGCATCATCAAAAACGGCACGTCCGAGCGCGCGATCGGCCTGCGCGCCGACATGGACGCGCTACCCATGCAAGAAATCAATGGCTTCGCCCACGCGTCGACCAATGCGGGCAAGATGCACGCCTGTGGCCACGACGGCCACACGGCGATGCTGCTCGGCGCCGCGCATTATCTGGCGCAGCACCGCAACTTTGATGGCACCGTGTATCTGATTTTCCAGCCGGCCGAAGAAGGCGGCGGCGGCGGGGAGCGCATGATCGAGGATGGCCTGTTCGAACGCTTCCCGATGGACGCCGTGTACGGCATGCACAACTGGCCAGGCATTGCCGAGGGCACGTTTGCCGTGGTCGACGGGCCGATGATGGCCTCGAGTAACGAGTTTCGCGTGACCGTGCGCGGCAAGGGCGCCCACGCAGCGCAGCCGCACCGCGGCATCGATCCGATCATGGTGGCGGTGCAGATCGCGCAGGCGTGGCAAACGATCATCTCGCGCGAAAAGAACCCGCTGCTCACGGCGGTGTTGTCGATTACCCAGATCCACGCAGGCAGCGCCACCAACATCATTCCGGATGAAGCGCAACTGGTGGGCACGGTGCGCACGTTCACGACCGACGTGCTCGACCTGATCGAGCGCCGCATGCAGGAAATGGCCGACGGGATTGCTGCCGGCTTTGGCGCGACGGTCGACTTTGGCTTCAAGCGCAAGTATCCGCCGCTGGTCAACCACACCGAGCAGACCGCGTTTGCGATCGAGGCCATGCGCGCAGTGGTGGGCCCGGATGCCGTCAATGCGAATGTCGAGCCGACCATGGGCGCCGAGGACTTCGCCTTCATGCTGCAGGCCAAGCCGGGGTGCTATGTCTTTCTGGGCAATGGCGACGGCGACCACCGCGCCGGTGGCCATGGTCTTGGCCCATGCCAGTTGCACAATGCCAGTTACGATTTCAACGACAACCTGCTGCCGATTGGCGCGAGCTATTGGGCGCGCCTGGTGGAAATGCAGCTGCCGGTTGCCTGATACGTGGCGGGTCGGGCAGCGCGCCCGGCCCTGTTTGACGGCGCCTAGAACAGGCCGAGGAATTTTTTCTTGACCGTGTTCTTGCGCGCCGGGTCGACGACATCGGTCACGTCCTTGTCGTTGAACTTGTCGATCAGGGCGGCAAAGCCGCGGTGGCGCGCAAGGTCGAGCTCTTCCTTGAACAGCGGCACGACGCAGTGGAAATAGATATCCTTGCCTTCTACCGTCACCGAGTGAAACGGTTCCGGCGCCGAGACCGGCGGCAGCAGGATGGCGCCGCAGAAGCCCACGCCCTCGACGTAGGGCTTGGGCGGCGCGCCATTGGGCAGCGCATGGCCCAGGCCAATCCAGGTGCCCTGGTTGTGCGGATAGTGCGCCAGGTGGCGCATCAGGGCCACCGGCCAGTACCAGCGTTCTTCCTTGATCGACGCTTCATCGAGCTGCCAGTTCGCTGGCAAGGTCATCATCAGCTCGGCAAACGGCGGCGCGCCTTCCGGCGTCGTCATCGGGCGTTTGCTCATTCCCGATGTCAGCAGGCGCACATAGGGGAAGTCGGCGGTCGGTCCGATCACGTGGATGTCGACCTGGACGGCGCCACCATCGGTCTCGTGAAAGAACATCGCAGGTGCGCCCAGGTGCGTGGCAATGTGTTCACCGACCGGGTCATGCGGCAGTACGACGGATTCCGGTTGGCGCTGCATTGGCGCGCTCAATGGATACAGCGGGGTGATGGTTGGTTCGGCCATGGGTCTTGATCGATATTGTTGCGGCGGGCGCCCATGATACCTGCGCCGCGCACTTGCGTGGTCGGCAGCACGCTATTGTTCTCGCTAGTACAATACCGCATTATTCCAAAATGTCACCCCTCACCCTTTCCAGGTAGACCATGTTCACTCTCAAAAAAATCAGCATGCTGGCGCTGGCCAGCGCCGCGCTGTGCGCGCCTGCCGCGTTCGCCCAATCCACCGTGGGCAACGGCTATATCGATTCCATGTCGTTCGAATACGGCACCAATCCGCAGCAGCGCATGGGCCGCGTCGCGATCCAGTCTGACTGGGACAAGCAATGGTTCGCCGGCAATGGCCGCCATCTGTCGGGTTACTTTGAGACGAACCTGGCTCTGTGGCGCCTGAACGCGTACGAAAATGTCCGCGGCCGCAACAAGAACATCGGCGTGCTGGGTTTTACCCCGGTGTTCCGCTACCAGAATGACAACAAGCTGGGTCTGTATGGCGAAATCGGTATCGGCCTGAACCTGCTGTCGACGCTGTACAAGAATGAAGACAAGGAACTGTCGACCGCGTTCCAGTTCGGTGACCATCTCGGCGTGGGCTACACTACCGCCAAGTGGGACTTCGGCCTGAAGTACCAGCACTATTCGAACGGCAGCATCAAGAGCCCGAACGCCGGCGCCAACTGGATTGTTGCCAAGGCAGCCTACCGCTTCTGACGGGTGTTATTACCCGCGTGACATCCGCCTCCGCTGCGGGTACACGGCGCGGGTAAATAGCATTTCGTGACACAATCGGGCCTTTCGCGGCGCAGTCCGCGCGCTGTTGTCGAGGCCCGATTGACTCCTTCGCCCACCCTCAAACGCTACCTCCCCTGGCTTGTCGCCATCGCGCTGTTCATGGAACAGCTGGACGCGACCATCGTCAACACCGCCATCCCCAGCATCGCCGCCAGTCTTGGCGTTACACCGCTGAGCCTCAAGTCCGTCGTTACCAGCTATATCCTGGGTCTTGCCGTCGGTATTCCACTCAGTGGCTGGATGGCCGATCGCTTCGGTACGCGTCGCGTGTTTTTTACCGCAATTTCAATTTTCACCTTTGCGTCCGTGTTGTGTGGCTTGTCGGTCGATGCGCGGATGATGACGGGCGCACGCCTGCTGCAGGGGTTGGGGGGCGCAATGATGATCCCGATCGGGCGTCTGTCGATCGTGCGTACGTTCCCCAAGAACGAGTTGCTGGGAGCGATGAACTTCGTGATCATCCCGGCGCTGATCGGTCCATTGCTGGGCCCCACAATCGGCGGGCTGATCGTGCACTGGACCACCTGGCGTGTGATCTTCTTCGTCAACGTTCCAGTGGGCTTGATCGCGCTCTACTTTGTCTGGCGCCATATGCCGGATTACCGTGCGGAGCAGCGGCGCCCGCTTGATCTGGCTGGCTTGCTGCTGTTCAGCAGCGGCACGGCGTTGTTGTCGTGGGTGCTGGAAGTGTTCGGCGAGCACACGCTCGACGGCATCACGGCCGGTCTGCTGTTCTTGCTGGCACTGGGTTTGCTCGGCGCTTATGCCTGGCATGCGTGTCGCACGAAGTTTCCCTTATTACGCCTGACGCTGCTCAAGGTGCGGACGTTCCGCATCGCCGTGCTGGGAGGCTTCGTAACCCGTCTGGGCGTTGGCGGCCTGCCGTTCCTGCTGCCGCTGCTGTACCAGCTGGGCCTGGGGATGCCGGCATGGCAGTCGGGGCTCATGATGATGCCATCGGCGCTGGCGGCAATGGGGATGAAGCTGTTCGCGCCACGCTTGCTGGCGCGCTTCGGCTATCGCCAGGTGCTGCTGGCCAACACGATCATGATTGGCGTAACCATCGCGATGTTCACGCTGGTCGATGCCGGCTCACCATTGATCATGATCGTGTGCATCAGCCTGATGCTGGGGTTCTTCAATTCGCTGCAGTTTTCAAGCATGAACACACTGGCCTACGCCGACATCGAGCCAGCGGACTCGAGCATGGCGAGCACGATCTCGAGCTCGCTGCAGCAACTGTCGATGAGCTTTGGCCTGGCCGCAGGATCGATCGTGACCGCCTGGTTCCTTGGCGACGTGTCGCAGACCAATGGGCGTCAGGTGACGCAAGCGATACACCACGGGTTCATGGCACTGGCGATACTGACGCTGTTCTCTTCCCTGGTGTTCTGGCGCCTGCGCCGCGATGATGGCGACAGCATCAGCCGGAGCCGCGGCGTGGCCAAGACGGTTGAACCGGTGACGGTGACGGGGCAGTAGTTATGCCGGTCCCGTGAGTGGCGCGAGGACCTTTTCGCGGTTGTTCAAGATGAAACTCACGAAGTCCGGCTCCTTGACGGCCAGGCGTACCAGACCCGGCAGCAATGGATAGCAGAACGTGGCGATCCTGCGCACGCATTCATCGTCGCGCAGGGCAGCTTGCGCCGCCTGGCCCGTTCTGCCGTGCAGCATCGGTGCAAGCGTGGCGCGTTGCTTGTCTATAATGGCGGCAATGGGCGTCATGAGTCTGGCATTCAGGGCGGCCTGGTCGATGGCATCTGACATGGTGATTCTCCAGTGGTAGTCAGTGGAGTATGTTGGCGTAGAACAGGGTGGTCGACGCTGATGTTAGGCAACAGAGTCGCCAAGTTTCGCTTTGCCTGGAAAGCAGCGACAAAGCGATCGCCCAAAGCGAAAAGCCCCACTCAGATCACTGAGTGGGGCTTTTCTATATAACTAGCCTGACGAT
>JACYUQ010000006.1 GCA_014841835.1 Oxalobacteraceae sp. CFBP 13730
GGTGGTGTCAGGGGGTGATATCAGGGCCAAACCGGGCATTATTATTGGGCAGTAGAGGGCATCGTCAGGGGGGTGTCAGGGGGGTGTCAGGGGGGTGTCAGGGGGGGTGTCAGGGGGTGTTGTTATTCACAGCTGGAAAAAATAGAAGTGGGACGCGTGCATTGCATTGGGAATACCCCATAAAAAATAGATAGGATTCGCATTTGACGAACTAGCATCTTTCAATTATTCTTCGCTGGTCGACCATTCGGCAATTACCCAATTCCGCTTCTTTTACAGGAGCGAAGCGTCACCAGCTGGGCCCTAGCGGCCCTATCGAGTTCGCCAGGTTACTGGTGTACCAGCTTCAAGCACGAATTCCTCTGCCGCCATCCCGCTTTTCAGTTCCCTAGGAAGTGAAAAGATTTTCCTTAGCACGTCGCATTTTTGCGGCATCTTCCCGAGCTCGCCAGCCCGCCTGGCGCAACGAGCCTTGCTTCCTTCCTTGAAACGGCCCCAGCGGCTGTTTTTTTTGGCCGGACAATTTCTGTACCGTTCAACACAGAGTAGCGAGCAAACCCAGCAACCATGCGGGTTCCAAAACACTAGTTAACACAGTTTCACCACAGAACGAAAAGTGAAGCGGCAAAACGGCACATGCGGACCGTCGCCGAGCGCTTAGCCACCTGCACAGGGGCATGCGCACGTCTTCACAACGATCAGGAGCAGAAGGGCGGATATCCGGATACCTACCGGACTCGGGATGCGCTGGCCTCATGGGTTGGGCTACCGATAATTCCGCGACGCCTACGGGTGAGAGATACATGACCGGGTGCTAGCGCCACCCTGAACCTGCCGAGATGGCGGGATGCGCTGCGCAAGAAACTGCGTGAATGTTCGGGTCCTGACAGCAGTAAGTCAGGCAATCGGTTACCGGAAGGTGCCGGCGTGTTGTCGATTGGCCATGAAGGCGGCGGCACGAAATCTGTGTTCTTACGTTAGGGACCTTCACCCCTGGCATATGAAGAAGCAGCACGACAGCTCACTGCATTTTCGAGTGTGTATTGATCCGTCGTGCTTTGTAACTAACTAGTGGAGATTAATAATATGGAATACGAGACGAAGCTGAACGCGATTCTGGAACAAAACGCGAAGACCCGCGTCAACGGGAATGTCACCAGCGAGCGCACGCGTACGGCAGCAAAGGAAGCGCTGCGCGCTGCTTTCAAGGTACTTTGGTTACAGCTCGGGTACAAGATACAAGACCCCGCCAATCTGGAGGAACGACACATCAAGGCTCTCTGCGTCGAGTGGCACAGGACGAAGAAGGCTCCGAAAACCATCCAGGGCTACCTGTCGCAATTGCGGATTTTCAGCCGTTGGATCGGCAAACCCGGCCTGGTAAAAAATATTTACTATTATCTGCCCAATGTGCCACGCGATGAGCTGCGCGTTAATGCTGTCGCTCGCAAAAGCAAGAGCTGGGCGGAAATAGGGATCGACGTCGCAGAGAAAGTGGAACTCGCAATGCAATTTGACCAGAGATTCGGCCTGATGATCCTAGCGCAAGTTGCCTTTGGCCTACGCCGAATGGAAGTTCTGCAGATGCAGCCATGGAAATTCGATAAAGGGAACCGATTTGGTGTTTACAAAACCAAAGGCGGCCGCCCACGCGATGTTGATATTGACACCGATGTTCAGCGTGCCGTGCTCGATCTTATTAAATCAAAATTAGGAAAGACCGAGCATTTAGGTTGGAAACATCGTCCTAATGGGGCGGCGGCGACTTTGGAATACTGTAAGGGGCATTACAACTACTTTATGAAAAAGCTCGGAATTACCAAAGCCTTGGCTGAAGTAACCGGGCACGGCCTGCGTGCGCAGTTTGCGGAAAATGCGGCTTTGCTTCGTCAGCTTATCCCGCCCACGCTCGGCGGAACGGGTGGACAGATGGAACGAGAGGATCTGGACCTTTCTCGAGAGCAGGTAAGCGAACAGCTTGGCCATTCCAGGAAATCGGTTACGAACGCATATTATGGAAGCTTCGGCCAGGAGACTGAGCTTGACTTGCCCGACAGGGCCAAGCACGCTATCGAAGCAGGATTCGCAACCATCCCTGCTGATCGGCTGCGTGCGATCCCCCAAGAGCGACTAGTCGATTGCACGCACCTCTTGGCCGAGTTAATGGCGATCGGCGTCTACGATGATCCGCGGAAGGTCCTGATCCTGTGGAATAAGCATAGTAGCCGTCATGCGGTCGAATGGCTGGCGCCGGCTGCGGGATCGAATCTGGCATCGCTGGAAGCGGCAGCGCTGTCGTTCACGCGCAGCGCGGACGGGTCGTCCCCGGCAGCGCAGGTCTAAAGCAAAAGCGCCCCGTTTAGACTTCACTGGGCGCCTCGTACTCTGTCGCGGTCTACGCAGCGATGGCTAGAAATGCGGGGCGCTGGACTTGCAAATCGTCTGACATGGGCGTTCCTAATCTACACGCGCTGAACTTCGATCCTACTATCGATAACCTATTTTATCAATAGTAGGAGATGCGCCACGACGGCCAGTTCACGCAGCCCGACGTGCTTCTCGCTTGTGCTCAACATGAAACCCGCTGGTCGAAGGCGTTGGGTCATTGCCCCTAGATGTCTTCATTGCTTACGCAGACCACCCTTCCTCCGAGAGGCAAGCAGACTTCACCAAACTTAAGCTTTTACCTACCTCCTATCTCCTATCTCCTGCAAAGTCAACAAAAAAATTATTTTTGGAAACATTGCATAGTGTGATATTTGGCGAGTTTGTTGCTTAAAAAACACGGTAGCCTAGCCGTATGTATGGATATTAAATTAGAAAAAGAATAACGATATAAAGAAGATTTTTTGCATTATTGCTTTCATTCTCCCCTTTTGCCGTAGGCGCAGAGTTCCAGACAGGTCGGGTAACAGGTTACATCCCCACTGATTTGAACGGGAAGTTGCTGCTCCTGGTGCGATTGGAGGGAAATTTAACCGGACTTATGACGTCGTTGTTTGTTCAGCTCTGCCACAGAACGCGCCATTGCTGACTCCATAGCTTCTAGAGCGCTGCCATTCCCGTATCCACGGCCCGTCTAATAAAATAGTTGTTAATACAATGAAAATACATCGCCTCGTCCCCGTTATTGCTTTTTATCTTGCGACTACGACGCCTGCCCTTGCAAACTATGATTGCACCGGTACAGTAAGTTATTTGGGCCTAAACAACGATGGAGGGGTTGTCGTTGCACTGCAAAACTCAACCGCAATACATACCATTTGTAACTTGGATAGTAAAGGCTCATTCAGCATGGTGCCGTCCGCCTGTAAGGCAACGTACGGGACGTTGCTGACGGCAAAAGCTATGGGGCACTCGGTTACGCTTTATTACTATGACGGATATAGCTGCAATACGATACCCTCTTGGAGTGCGATTCCTCAGTTTTATTTTATTCAGCAAACTTAAAATGCACCTCGTAAGCCAAAAACGAAGCGTTTAATCGACATAAAATCAAAGAACTTTTTCTTCTGTTACGCGCGGCGCCAACTGGAACAGATATTACGACGCAAAGCTCGGTATATATATCCAATCCGATCCAATTGGGCTTGCTGGTGCTATCAATATGTACGCCTATTTTTTCGCCAATCCACTTCAACGTGTGGATCCAAAAGGCGAAAGTTGGGGGGTAGTAATCTTTGTCTTAATGGCCGGTTATGCATTCTATGAGTACTATACAGCCGACAAGGCTGGCGGTACTGTGAGCTCCTATCTCGTCAGCCGCTACGGCAAGCTGTTCTTCAGAGCGGCGTGACTCAATTACCGCCGTCGTGCGGCGTTGCAGGAGACTTCGCAGTTGACCTAGTCGGGCCGGACGGGGCCGCCGGCAAAGCCATCCTGGCAGTGATCATGACCGCCAAAGCCGCGGGTAAGACGGTGCATGTGTACAGAAAAGGCATTTGCAACGTTTGGGGCGATCGTGAAACGGTGGAGTATGTGGTTATCGAGTAGCTCTGCTTCAACGCCGCTCAGCCCAATAGTCCCCAATGTCTGGCAAGCAGGTCTCGCCAGTTAGGGCGCTTACTTAGAAGTGAGTTCATAAGTCTCAATTAGATACTTATATGATTAATCTACAAATTAAATTAACCGAAATATCAAATTAGAACATGGAGTGGAATTGTGATCAAAGTAAAAAAGTACAAAAGTGTCAAATTAATTTTTATTGCGGCATTAGCACTCACTATAAGTCAAAGTGCTTTTTCTGAAGGCTTCACCGGTGTCCCTGTAGGCTGGAAATTGGAGAGTTATGGACCAACTACTGTCTTCCTCTGGTTTACTCCATCGAATTGCACTAATGGTTCCCTATCGCTTTCCAAGGAAGCTACAGTTGCTGAATATAATCGACTTTATGCTACTGTTACGGCTGCAAAAGTTGCCAAAATTGAGATGTTCGTATATTACAAGCAAGTAGATAGCAGTTGTATTATTACGAGTTTTGGTTTGGTTTAAAGATTAGGGCCTTGTTGAAATCCTTTGAAATAAAGCTAAATTATACCAATGTGTGTATGGAATTGTAGTACTTATAAATTAAATGTTCAGATTAATATCTGCGCCAGAATTGGTTTAGAGGTGGAATTGATGAAGATTAATAAAATATCAGAATTAAGAGGAAATATTTTGATTAAAAAACTTGAGTCTAGGCACTTTGCGTACAAATTTTCAATTTGTTTTTTTGTTTTATTTTTTTCATTTAAAAATGTGGTCGCGCAAAATATTGTTGAAATTAGAGCGGCGCGTCCACTTTCTTCAATTTCATTCAACGGAATTTTAGACTCTTTAGATAAAACCGATAGACGTCCGCAAACTATTCTACAGCCCCCACCTTATCCACACGCTCAGCCAGGAACTGGTGCACCGGCTCCAAGGAGCACATGTGATGATGATTCACTTCCTCCTTCTATCCCGATCTCGACAAACCCAGTCGTATTGAGCACCGGCGAAAAATATATCAAGCAAGAAGATTTTCCAAGTTCTTCAATGCTTGGACTGAGCCTTACCCGGACATATAAATCTGGTATCTCAGGATCATTTTTTTTCGGTCCTCAATGGACATCGAGCATTGAATACGATTATCTTTGGATGAGCGGCAATTATCGTCCTTATAGAATAAATGGCGTAGCTGTTAATCTTCCTGACTATATGACATTTAAACTTCCGGATGGAACAACATACCACTTTGTGCACATTCTCGACGCTGCTGCCACCAGCCCACTCTATGCGCTTTCCGTTGATTCAAAGAACAGCACCGGTACGGGACTCATAGTTGCAAGGTATTTAGATCCGACGCACATAAGTGTTCGAATGGGAAGTCGTGAATATTTATATTCTTCTAAAACTCCTGGTGCCATTGCTGTGGGTTTGGATTCGATCAAGGAAAACGGGAAAACTATTTATACATACTATCGAGATATGTCGGACCGAGTCGTTGAAATAACAAATGCACTTGGTGCAAAGATTCGGCTGGAGTGGGAGGGTAGTGTTAGTCGAATTATAGCGCCTGATGGCGGTGTATGGAACTATAAATACAATACTAATGGTTTGCTAACTACCGTTGTTCCGCCGAACTCCACGGTCGGCACTTATACTTACTTTTACGAAGATTCTAAAAATAATAAATTGTTAACTGGATTCGCAATTGATGGGGTGCGTCGAACAAGGTACGCATACGACTCTACGGGGAAGGTAATTAGAAGTGGTACAGAAAATGGCGAAGCGGTTGACACTTTTTCTTACACGGAAAACAGCACGATACTCACCGACGTACGAGGTCAACGTACCGTTTATAATTTCCAAACTGTCAAAGGTCAGAAAGTATTGGCAAATACGCAGACGACAGCAACTGCATACTGTCCAAATGCGACTGCAACGCAGTCGTATGATTCTCTTGGATTTCTAGCTGAGTCAACGGATTTTCGCGGGATGAAGACAAAGTATTCATATACTAATGATGGCTGGCTGCTGAGTAAGACTATAGCGTCTGGAACCGATGAAGCGCAAACCGTTACCAATTCATATGTTCAAGTTAGGTCTAACGCCACTCCTGAGGTTATAAAAAAATTAGTGACCGGCGCTGATGGAAATGGAATACTTCAGGTTGATTACACTTATGTTGATACCTTAGCAGGGCGGCAAATTTCCACAATGACGGCTACCGACTTAATCGAAGGTTCTCCCCAGCGAAAGCAGGTTATTAGCTACAGCTCTCATGCTAATGGCGGAATCCAAAGTAAAACGATCTCTACCGTTATCAATGAAGGACAAAGTAATGAAACCTTCAATTTTGATTCAATGGGAAATCTTAGCGCTCATATAAATGCTATTGGGCACGTTACTAGTTATGAAGATAATAATGGTCTCGGTTTACCTCGCTATATTAGAGACCCAAATGGCGTCATGACTAAGCTTGATTATGATGGTCGTGGTAATTTGATTTTCGAATTTACTACCGGGCGAGCTATCAATAAATTCAGTTACGCCGGTGATGGTCAGTTGCTTAGTTTATTGTCTTCCAATGGCTATGCAAGATACTATAGTTATAACTCATCTGGCCGGTTAGCTGAAATTTCGGACCAAGCAGGAAGAAAGAAGCGATTTCATTTCGATGTTGTTAGCAATACGCGCACGACTCAATCACCCCGGGACCTTCCAAGTTTTAGCGCAGGGATGCTTAGTGCAGTCAGCGCAGCTGAGCCATTTAGCTCTACCACGGTCTATGACTATGCGTTGAATCTTCCAACAAGAATTCATGGCAATCATGGCCAATTGAAATCCTTATTCTACGATGCTAATGGAAATTTAGTTTCTA
Organism: Oxalobacteraceae sp. CFBP 13730; assembly: GCA_014841835.1. Lineage (GTDB taxonomy): Bacteria > Pseudomonadota > Gammaproteobacteria > Burkholderiales > Burkholderiaceae_D > Telluria. The sequence continues at coordinate 6,848 of JACYUQ010000006.1, forward strand.
TCAGCGACGCAGCGGGCAAAGTAAGCAGCTATACCTACGGTGTGCTGAATAAGCCAGCAATGATCACTGCAGCCGATGGCGGGCAGATTGTAATGAATTATAACCCAGCAGGTCGGTTGAGTTCCGTACGCGATTCTCGTGGCTTGACGACAAGATATGCATATAACGGGTTTGGTGACAGGATCCGTACCAATAGCCCGGACACCGGCACGACAAGTTACACCTACGATAAAGCAGGTAAGCTCAAAACAGAAATTTTTGCGGATGGCCGGGTCGCTACATATATATGGGACGTTCTAGGCCGTTTACTCTCAAAGAGTATCGGTGGTTCCACCAATACCTATACCTACGATGAAGGCGCTTTTGGCAAAGGTTTGCTAACGCGTATGCAAGATCAGACAGGCCAGACGGTGTATAGCTACGGCCCAAATGGGGAACTGCTGCGGCAGACCAATTATGTTTTCGATCAGGTGTTTAACACAACGTGGACCTACGATGATACAGGGCGTAAGGAAACAATGACTTATCCAAGCGGCATGATGTTGAAGTATACGTACGACGCCGCCGGAAAGGTTTCGGCGATTAAGAGCAACGGTATAAAGTAATTCACGCGCTTAGGCAGGCGCTGACGGCCAGCAACCTGCAATATCTTCACTCACCGAAAAAAATGTCAATCGCGTTATTACGTGACGGCGCGCACGTGCTTACTCGCTAGGAAAAATGATGGCCTTTAAAAAGATTTTGTCAAATACCAAACCAGGGGCGGTTTCTTGGAAATCCAGTGCCTCACTGATCTTGCTCATATCGCTTCATTTCTCACTACTCAGCAATGCGCAAGCAGCTGTAAATGAGGGCCCCCTTGCACAGACTTCTTATGAGATATATACAGGAGACGTGAATAACGATGGTCAGCTCGATATACTGCTGAAGGCCATGCCAAAGTTAATCACAATACCGCTCGACGACGATCTAAATATTCCCCTCTCGATTCCGCCGAAAGCGCCAAATTTTGCTTTGTTGTCGGGATCAGGTGGGCAATTTGAATTGGTAACCGCCCCAAATCCTATGTTGTCGAGTACAGCCTGGATGAGAGATCCTAACTACCAGGTCAGCCGTGATAGTGAGATGGGTAGTAACGCGATCGCGATCAGTTCATCAATGCCAGGGCAGAGCAGCTTTGTTGTTGCGATGTCGATCCAGAACGGACTGCTAGGAGTGATCAGACAGGATGGTGTTGCTGTTTGGAGTGATGCGCTTGCCACTACGCTTGCAGACTCGTTTTTGTATCAACCTGTCAGCGAACAAGTGTATGCATGGCGCTTTGGTAACGGACTGCCACGCATGCTGACCTTTGACAGCGATGGGCGGCTTGAGCACATCTCCACGCCTGGAAAGCATGATGTATCATTCGGCTACAGTAAAGTTGATACCATTTTGTCTTTTACCAATCATCTTTACCCAGCACTTAACGCAACATTTGGCTATGACGCAGTGAATCGTCTCGCTTCGGTAAATCGAGCGATTGGTGATGACCAGAGTTTTCAATGGGACAAAGTAGGTAATCGCACCTTGCAAAGTCGTGAAAGTGAAGGCAATTACGATTTCACTATCGATGGTGGCAGTAACCGACTCATGTCCTGGCGCGGCGCCGGGATGTCTAGTACGCTCGGTTATGATACTGTTGGAAATCTGGTCGGTGAATCGCGTCACGACGGAACCCGCATTTATACTTATAACGACTTTAAGAGTATGCATGGCGTGTATGTCAATGGTACTCAAGTTGGTGATTACCGTTATAACGCATTGAACCAGCGCACGGTGAAGATCTCGGAAGGGCAAGCTACCTATTTTATCTATGGACCAGGCGGAGAGCTGATAGCAGAGGTTGGACCCAAGAGTACGAGTTATGTCTACAACGATGGGCAAATTCTTGGCATAGTGCGTTCTTCAAAGTTTTATGCGAGCCATAACGATCAGACAGGACGTCCTGAAGCATTAACTGATATTAGCAATACCATTGTATGGCGAGCAGAAAATGCGGCTTTTGATCGTCGTCGTGTCATCACCGACACGGTTGGCGGGCTTAACGTTGGCTTCCCTGGACAGTATTTTGATTCTGAAAGTGATCTCTGGTACAACTGGAATAGATATTATGATGCAAAGCTTGGCCGATATATACAAAGCGATCCGATCGGGCTTAAAGGTGGAACTAACACCTATGCATATGCGTTAGGAAATCCTGTCTCGTATACTGATCCAACAGGATTAGCTGTACCGCTTGTTGTCGCTGCATGTGCGGCGAATCCTGCTTGCGCCGCTGCTGCTCTGGCAACTACGGCCGTGGCCGCGAAAGCATGTTTTGATACATCCAAGGTAATAAAAACATGGTGGATGGCCAATGTCAATACGCCAGATCAGCAGGCATTGGGAGAGTTAGTCAAGGATGAAAGCGATAACGGGCGGAACCCGATTTCCAATGAAGATGCTGATACGCTTCTTGATTGGGGACGGGAACTGGGCAAAGATGTGCGAGATGATCGAGATAAAAATCATTGGATAGGCGGTCCCCACATTCACATTCCCGGTACGGGCGTGAAACATATCCCGGTGCAAAAATGATGGCAGACCTAGCAGAAGTGGATAAAGCCTATATTGTGGTGCGAGACCCCGCATGCTTAGGGAGCCTGCACGGCGATATTTCCAAAGTCATTGTCCGCGCAAATAAGAACGTGTCCTACCGTGGGATTGACCGCGACCCGTGGTGGAATCTTGACGAACTGTTTTATGCTGGCCTGCTCGACGCGGATTTAACTGCCCTGCGTCAAGCCATTGAAAGGCAGAGGTTTAGAGGGTTTAGTTTTGGCGTATGTGATAGCCTTGATATAGCTCTACGCATACAGGCGCTGTCCCCTAGGGGGCCTTTGATAGACGAAATCATCTGTATTACAAGTGCATTAGACACTGTCCATGAGGCTGACGTATTTTTCGGCTATGACTGCTATGTGGACGGTTTTGGGTCGCTCCTGCGGTTAGGAGCTTTTAGTGGGACAACAGCGTTCGCCGATTACGAAAACCAGTTGAACGAGTACGGACTGTTTTCTAGTCTCGTCCGTTTGCATAATTATGTTGAAGTATATTGCGCGCGTTGTGAGCAGGCCGATGTAGAGGTGATCGAGGCGAGCCGGATCTCCAATGGATGTTTTGTTAAAGTCTGGGGCGCTAGCACATGTCTTGAAGAATAGATCGGAAGGGCACGATTTTCTGCTGGGTAGATCGGCAAACGAAAGCGTGTGGTTCTGTCGCATTAGCAAACGCCGGCGGGCTAATCAGGTAAACTGCGGCGCCCGAACCGAGGACGAATCGAGATGCTTAACTTTAAAGGGATGCGCTTTCCGATTGATGTGATCCTGGTCTGCTGGTATGCGGCCTACCCGCTGAGCTATCGGCACCTCGAGGAGATCATGGGAGAGTGCGGCGTGTCGGTCGACCATTCATCGATCAACCGGTGGGCCATTCGTTTCCTGCCGCTCATCGAGAAGATGGCCCGCAAACACAAGCGCCCGGTCGGGGACAGCTGGCGCATGGATGAGACCTACACCAAGGTCAAGGGCTTCTGGAAATACCTCTACCGTGCTGTCGACAAGCAGGGTAAGACTGTCGACTTCCTGCTGACGGCAAAGCGCGACATGGCCGCGGCGAACCGCTTCTTCGACAAGGCCATGGGAGCAAACGGCGATCCGAACAAAGTCGCGATGGACAAGAGCGGCGCCAACAAGGCGGCCATGGATGCGATCAACGCTGGCCGCGACGTGCCGATACTTGTGCGCCAGGTTAAATACCTCAACAACATTGTCGAGCAGGGCCATCGCGCCATCAAGCGGTTGACCAGGCCGATGCTCAATTTCAAATCGTTCCGGTCCGCGGGCTCCGTGCTCGCCGGCATCGAACTGATGCACATGGTCCGCAAGGGCCAGTTCGCAATCAACGGCGCCGATGCCACGTCGTTCGCCGACCAATTTTCTGCGCTGGCAGGAATGGTCCGTCCAGTTTGAGTGGTACAGTGCCGTTCCGGAAAAATTCCGCCGCTTGACCAGCTACGCGACAGAACCGGAATCAGTTCTGTATAACCATGTGTACGACATTGGGAAAGTTCTGCGCGCACCCCTCTAAATAAAAGAAGACTTTTTTTCCTGAAATATGGGCAGCAAGGACCATCGAATAAATCTCTTTGTATTGAGGATGAGTCTTTTGAAGTGTTATCTGGTCACGGCGGACACAATTGTCCGGGTTAATCAAATCTGAAGGCATTATCAAGATGCCGTTAATGTCGTTCCAGACGCTGAATTCTCGGATCACGCCGGCCGGGGTGTATCCTCCGGCGATGCTTTGTGACGCGCCGAAGATGCATGAGACCAGACCGGCAGCCATAAAAAATCTAGCGAATTTCATAAATTTTCATTCGTGAATGTTGTTAATGCGAACCTCATTTGACTGAAAAATGCCTATCGCCAATGTTCATTCTACCTGAAGAGTCGCCGGAAACGCGAGTTTCTACCAGCGCTCGCCAGCATCAAATTCTTCTGCTGGATCATCGATGCGCTGCTGGCCTCGGGCCTGAAGGTGTTCTCGAAGCTGTTGGTCGGTCAGTGCTTGCCTCTTTGGTTTCGCATCCTTGGCTTTAATCTTGAATAGAAAATCTGTGATGCGCGTCCGTCTTGGTCTTTTTAGGCTCTTATTTTACGGCTAGGTCACTGTGCTTATTAATCCTCGGGGCGGCTGTGGCGTTGGTCGTAGACTTTGGGCATTAAAACCCGCTGCTCATCTGGGTTTCAGGCCGACCAAGACTCACCTTCGCCCATGGCATCGTTATAGGCTTCCGCCTGCAGATAGGCATGGCGCGCCGCCGCTGGCATAGCTGACGCAGCCATCACTAGCCAGTGCGCGCGCCGTGTTTCCGAGGGCCATTCCACCATTCCATGCCGATATGCGGGTCTTCCTCCCGAATCGGGTAAACGCCGCCACCGACTTCCTGGTTGTTCTCATGCAGCTTCAGGTGCCACCACCCTCCCTCCCAGATCGGCAGGACGGGGCTGGATTTTGTAAGTATGGTCGATATCTTTCCCCTCACTGGATGATGGCGGTCGGCTTCACGACGCGCATGACCCTGGCGCGGGAAATGCCGAAGGTGCGCGCTAACGCGCTGATCGATTCGACGGCCTGCTGTTGCCTGGCCATCCACGCTCGCTGTTCTTCGGTTGTGCTGGTCGGGCGGCCCAAGGTCTTGCCCTCCGCCTTCGCGCGTGCCAAGTCGGACTGTGTGCGCTCTACTCGCAGGTCGCGCTCCATCTCGGCGACGGCCGCCAGCATGTGCTTGCCGGCGGCACCGGTCAGGTCGAGCTTGCCCATCTGCAGGACGATGACCTCAATGCGGCGCGCGGCTAGCGCTTTGATCGTGGCGCCGATGTCTTGAGCATCGCGGCCGAGGCGGTCGAGTTTCGTTACCACCAGCGTCTCGCCGTCACGAATCTGGCTGAGCATCTTGGCAAACTGCGGGCGCTGGGCCGCCGAAACCTTGCCCGACACGTCCTAATCTATGTACCAGTAGTTGGTCGTGTAGCCGGCCGCTTCGATCTCGCGGCGCTGGTTCTCAGTCGTCTGCCCTTTGGTGCTAACCCGGCTGTATCCAAAAAACTGCCATTTTGACATCTCCACAGTGTCGGTTGACGTTTAAAGCCGTTCAATAACATCCATTCTACATGTGAACATGTTCAAAAGAAAAAATACTATCTTATGAACGGCTTTGGCGCCAGTGATTGCCGTTGTTCATAAACGGTCGTTTTTGAACAGGAGGACGGTACAGTAGAGGAGGGGCGTGGAATGAAGGGGCTTTGGCTATGCCTAGGCGGGCACATTAAGCAGCAGATCGATAGCCCCTCTACGCAAGCTGCTGTCAGCAGGGAACGTATTTTATCAAGAATAGAAGGTTAAACATGACCTTGCTATGTTTAACAATCTTGGTGGTGCGGGGTACCGTACGCAGGGTTGTCAATAAGCCACGAAATCTAGGGGCCGAAGCAGCCCACCTTAATGACAACCCTGTGCAGGTTAGGGAGTAGCCAGCTCAGCGAGCTTGGCCGCGACAGTTGTCATCGAATCTTCTTCGGTACTCAGGCCGCTCCTCGAGCCAAGCAGGGGGCTGACTTCGCGGAGTGCGTCATACGTCGTACCGTGCACGATGGGAACGAGCAGGTCACGTGCCAAGAGTACCGAAAGCTCCTTGTCGGCGATGCCCTCTGCCCGAACGCGGCTCAGTAGCGCGGGCGTCACCAGCACAATCCCAACCCGCGACTTCGCCAATCCCTTGTCGATTTCGCAGAGCAACGACGTGCCGAGGACGACGTCCTTCTCGCTGAACCAAACCGAAACGCCACGCGACTCGAGCAGATCATGCAGTTCCTTCGCGGGCCCTTTCCGGTCGTCCCACGCGTGGCACAGGAAGATGTCCCGAAGATCGGGCACGGACGCTCGCCTTTCTACGTTTTCGCGGACCGGCGTGAGCGTCCGCACCTCGGCAGGCGTGTATACCACTACCGATCCTGCTCGCGACCAGCGCGGCCTTGCGCTGCCACCGGACCCGCCGACGCTCCGGCTGCTGCCGCTGCTCCCCGACGAGGAGTATGGCGAGGAGTAGGACGAAGACGAATATGAGTATGACCTGCTGCGGCCACCACATGCAGGACAGTCCGCTGCCCCGCTAGCTGTGCGGTGACCGTTTCTGGGGGCTGTGCATCTAGCCATGGCGTAATCCTTTCATTTGTAATCGCTCGGTCAAGTAGCGGGTTCGGCGGCGAAGGTACCGGGTACCATCGGCGCTTCGCCAGTTCGACCGTGCGTCAATTGCGATGTTGTCTTCCTGACAGACGATTACTTCTTGCCCTTATTACGCGCTTGCGTCAGGGCTGACGCAGCAACGCTCTTCTGCGCCGATGTCGACTTAGGGTTCGACAGGATCTTGCTCGCCTTCGATGCTACAGACGGAGACGTCTGCTCGTTGCTCTTCTTCGATGTTGCCATGTGAACCTCCAAAAAATAGAACTCACTATCAACAACTACATGTGGCAAATAAATGCGTTTTTGAACTAGATGTAGTGCCTGGAATTATACGCCCAGTTTTTTGTAAATATCCACGGGTCATGAAAAAAACTGTATGGTTGTACAGCTTCACGACCTTATGTGCCTTCGCCAAGAACGAGGTGCGTACTGACTCAGGCGCCCAGGACCCGATCGGTGCTTGTGTGAGCGGCTCCTTTTGCACCGCGGCGCGCTGCAGGTGGCCGCCCTGAGCAGCAACTGCCGTCAGCTCGCGCCTAGTTAAACAACGCCGGCCTGCACCTTGGCACTGCGGCCGCATGCGATTGTGTGGAAAAGCGCTGCCGATAAGTACAGTGGCTGGTGCGGTCGTAACGACAAGCTCGGTGAGCCCCCTAGCGGCGGTTAGGGGATAGGACCCGCGCCCGGCCTGTGAGCGAACCGGAGCCCAGCGCTGCAACCATCCAATGACCACCGCTCGTTGACCCTGCCTTGCACTAAAACCTACTTCGTGATGCCTGGGGATGACGACGAAGGCGATTAGGAAAGTTATTCAAATTGAGTGATTTCTCACCCAATTGAGCAGCGAAAGAGTTGTGAGTTATGCCACTCCTAGATCTATATGGTAGGTATTATTCGGCTGACCAACTCCCAGCCTTTGAGGAGTTCAAGACATGTTTTCGCAAGCTCAGGATGGCCACTGAAGGCAAAGACCTGTGCTGTAATCAGAACCATGAGAATGATACCGACGAGCGCAATTAGTCCATGTTGATACATAGACACAAAAAGATGAAGTTTGAGTGTTGATTTGCGCCGGACAGCGCGAGGGGGGGTAGGGTACTTTGAGGCAGGATATTGCGAACGAGCAGAATTAGAGGAACGTCGAGGCCCATCGCCGTCGCCGTCGCCGTCGCCATCACCGTCGCCATCACCGTCGCTGCTAGCATTCTCGACGCTTGGAGCCATCGTGGAATTACTCATGCTCGATACGCTGGTTGGGTTGACGTTGTGCTGCGAAGCTGCGTTGCCAGCATGAGCGATAGTATGCCGAGACACACCAGACAAATATCTCTCATAGTGTTTCAGCATGCTACGAGCATCACCAAAACCTTCTACAAGAATAACTTTTGTTGATGGCATTTTCCTACGCTTCACATCTTTCACTATGAGTGCCAACTCAATGGCGCTCCGCCTGCAGTTCTGCATGATTTGTTGATGGTAAGACATCTTTTATTCCTTAATCGGTGATGGGAGTAGCAATATTACAACCATTATTGAGATGGGACTACTGCTCAACGTATCGCGGAAGACGAACCAGGAAGGAAGCAAGGAATAACACCTTGCTGTGGCCGACATGGGAGAGCAGATTATTTCTTACTGGTGATCTTTACATCGTTGATGGTGTGCTCGATGGCTATCAAGACTGCAGACAGGTCCTTGGGATTTGGACGCAAGCCGGGATGGCCAGCTGTGTCATTCCTGGCATGCGCTAGAAGCGCTTCCAGGTTGACGCCTTCCTTTTGGGCCGCATACAGCACGGCAATCAAAGCGTGTTCATAAACACCTGCTTTTTGTTCGTTGTTCATGATTCATCCTTTGGTAGTGGAATTGCCATCCTAGCACCCTGACAGCCGGCAGCGTAGAACGTGAATTATGTCAAACTCACCAAGGCCATATTGAACATCTCGCGATTACCTGAATTGTGCTCAGGGTGCTGACCACCAACCTCGGCGATATGCCGAGCTATAACTACTCATTCCATAGTGGTGAAGTCGGCCGAAGCACTTGCTGCGACTGGCAGCCTTTGCGGCTCGACTGGCTAAAGGGATAAGAGAACCCGGCTGCGGATACTCCTCAACCGCTCTTTTAGCTGGGTACCTTCCGCTACGTGATAGCCCTTCAGTTGACCAACCTTTACCGCGACCTTATTGATTTCCTTCAAGAGACTCTCATCGTACTGGTCAAATGCCGCCCGCTGCTCTAGCTTATGAACGGCGGCGCGGAGATTGCGACGTCTCTCTTTGGGCAATGAAACTCGCTCGTTAATGACCAATTTCGTTGTGGTCATGCGATCCCTACGGGTGCTTATTTTATGTTTGGCACGTTTAGGCTCTAATCCATGCCTACTTAGCATCCCGTAAATTTCGCTGATCACGAGCGACTTTGCTTGCGGTGCAACAACCGCTTTCGAAGACACCGAAATGTCGTCAACGAACCTCGTGTAGGCTAATCTTTGAGCTGCGAATCGACGCACCAAACTTGGCTCGTGTGCCCAGAACACGAAATTTGCTAGGTAGGAGCTAGTCACGGCACCTTGTGGAACACCCTGGTCCTTGACAGTTAGTAAAGTCAGCAATGTAGAAACATCATTTGAAAATCCAAACAAGCCTAACCACATGCGCTTAACAATTTCTGGCCTGATTGAAGGAAAAAAGTTGGCGATATCTTCATCAAACACAATTCTGGCGCCGACATGCGGCTCCGCATTGGTACGAGTACTTCTTCGCTTCAAGCTGCCATTTAAGTATGGGGGACAAATCACACGGACAAGGATCCGGTCTTTGATTCTTTTTTGGATTGCTTTTAGCAGCGGTTGCGCATCGTAGGTTTGGCGCTTGCTGCCATCCAGTTTGGTTTCTTCGGACGCCAAGCGGTATAAGTCGTTTGCCATTTGAGCGACACGCTGAAGTCGCATCTCTCGGACGCCGAGCGCTCGCGAAAGGGCCGCTATGCCATAGATTGGCTCGTGCGGATACGATGGAGCGAGGCCGTCAATCTTTAATGATTTCTTCATCGAGAAGTTCGAGTGCCGTTAGCGCAAGCTGTCCAGCCAACTCTCTATTGATACCGGCCAGCTCGCCCTTCTCAGCGCCTAGAAAGAAAAGAATTTCGATAGGTACATTCAGCCCTGCAGCAATCTTCTCGACCGTTGACAACGTAGGATCACGCTTTGAGTTCTCGAGCATTGATAGGTACGATATTGAACAGTGGGCTCGCTTTGCTAGCGCCTCTTGGGACAAGCCCCGCTTGTTGCGGCAGGTCTGAATCGCTTTGCCTAGGTTCATGATAACTACCAAAGAATTAATGGGCTTGTTGCGCCGTAGCTGGAGGAGTGCATCACATCAAGTCGCTCAAATTCGAGACAAGACTGATGATCCGCGCCATAACAAGAAGGGCGCGCGAGCCAACTTCTTTCCTGCGCGCCATCTTCGACTGATCATCAAGTGCTTCCAGATCAGCTATTACGGTGTTCAACTCAGTTACGGCACAACTGTCAAGCTGGCTGTGGAAGGTATCACGCAAATTTTTAAGCGTGCGGATACTGGTTTCGAGACGTGTGTTCATGGTTTACTTTCTTCAATCCGGGCAAAATTACCCTGCCCCGGTAGCAATAGAGCCGGAAGGTGCCAGCTCGACATAACAAGCCCATTACCAGTCACACGTCTTTGAACCTGCCCCACCACTATGTTCCACGCTCCGCATACTGCTAACTGCGAATCGCGTTCGATCGGTCGGGACGGCTCGTCGCAGCAAGCATTGCACTCGTTGCGGACATTTAGCCTACTTCTGGAAGCGGGCAACCCTGCAAATCACACGCAGGATCGTTAAGCAGCTCTTGCTACAAACCATCGGATATCGAAGAAATTCTTAAACACGTCTACCACCCGAGCGTTATCACTCGGCCTACACACATTACAACACAGAAGCACCGACCTTTTCAAGTATATTTTCACTGACAGTGAAATTTGCCTCCCATTTTGAAAATCGGGCTGTCCTCCTACGCGACTTGCGGCGGCCGTACATCTGCGTGGTGGCGATGTTGGTGTGGCCGGCCCATTCCTGAAGCTTCTCTAGGTCGGCGTTGTTTTTCAACGTGTTGGTGATCGCCATTGTGCGCAGCGCGTGCGGCCCAAAGCCATCGACATTGATGCCGACCATGCGGGCATACATCGCAAAACACGGCATACCCATAGGGCGTGATTGCGAGCGCGTTGCTACCCATGGGCGGAATAGCAGCGCCGCTTTGGCCTGCCGCTTCCAGGTAGGCATTGATTGCGTCGGCCACCGCCGGATGCAGTAGCACGTAGCGTATCTTGCTGCCCCCTGGTTGTTCTCATACAGCTTCAGGTCCCCCGCCACCCAGATCGACAAGACGGAGCTGAATTTGTAAGCATGGTTCATGTCGATTCCCTCACTGGATGGTGTCGGTTGGCTTCACGACGCGCATAACGCTGGCGCGGGAAATGCCGAAAGCGCGTGCTAGCGCGCTGATCGATTCGCCGGCTTGGTGTTGCTTGGCCATTGCCACGCGCTGTTCTTCGATTGTGCTAATCGGGCAGCCCAAGGTCTTGCCCTTCTGCCTTCGCGCGTGCTAGGCCGGACTGGGTGCGCTTTATCAGCAGGTCGCGCTCCATCTCAGCGCCGGCGGCCAGCATATCTAGCATGAGCTTGCCGGCGGCACTGGTGAGGTCGAGTTTGCCTAGCTGCGGGACGATGACTTCAATGCGGCGTGCGGTCAGCGCTTTGATCGTGGCGCCGATGTCTTGGGCATCGCGGTCCAGCCGATGGAGCTTCGTCACCACCAGCGTCTCGTCGTCACGAACCTGGCTGAGCATCTTGGCGAACCGAGGGCGCTGGGCCGCCGAGACCTTGCCCGACACGCCTTCGCAGGCATACCAGTAGTTAATCGTATAGCCGGCCGCTTCGATCTCGCGGCGCTGGTTCCCTGTTCACAATCGGTCACTTTTGGTAGTGTTGGCCTCTCAAAACTAAAATATACTAAAGAAAATTTTCCGGAGACACTTATGCGCATTGTTCATCTTTCTGACCTGCATCTTTCTAACGCTTCTATTTCTGACCAATCGATTGTTCTTAAAGCGCTTTTCGCGGATCTAAGGCGCCTTAGTGAAGAGAGCCCCATTGACATCGTGGTATTCACTGGAGATCTTGTTGCTAAAGGCGAGTTCTCGACCGAGACACTCGCTTTAGTTAGAGATACGTTTGTGATCCCAGTTGGACATGCAGCCAATATTTCGCCAAGTCGATTCTTTCTGGTACCTGGTAATCATGATGTAAACCAAAAGAAACGGACCAATCTTCTCAATCCTGTCATTGAGGCGTGTACAAGCAAGGATAAGGTTAACAATTTACTTGATCAAATGGATGACCACGAGCAATTGCTGTCTCAAATGAAAGATTTTAACGAGATTTTTACAAGTTTAATGCAATCAACTCCTACGTACTCTGACGCTTTATGTCGAACGTATACTGTAAATGTCAATGGCATTGAAGTGGGAGTCGCTTGTCTCAATTCAGCTTGGAAGTCAAGTGGGCAGAGTGGTGATAAGGATTACGGAAATCTATTAGTGGGTGAACGACAAGTTGAAAAAGCGGCCAACTCTCTAAGCCATTGCCAGATAAAGCTCGCGCTTATCCATCATCCATTAGACTGGCTTACCACATTCGACAAGCCATCAGTAATGAAATTAATTTATTCAAAGTTCGATGCTTTGTTGCACGGCCATAACCACACATCAGATGCAATATCAGTCGCAAGTTCGACAGCTACAACATTTATCAGCAATGCAGGATGTTTATATCAGCATCGAGATTATTTTAATGGATTTTCTGTTCTTGACGTGTTTTCTAATTCTAACGGATTAGTATGGACGGTAAAGGCAAGAGAATACTATGATAATCGTAGAGAGTTTGATATTGCGCCGCGATTTGCAGAAAATGGAACAAAGCAGTATATAGTTCTTAAATCCAATTCATTATCAATAGTAGTTCCTTCGCAGCTGTATTTAGAAGCAGTAGACGAAAAAGTAAATAGCAAATTACTTTCATATGTTGCATCAGATTCTGCACCAAAATCTATCCAACAAATCTTCGTAGACCCTGCTTTAAGTTACGTTTCCGAATCAAAGGTGGGTGGGTTAAAAAATGACGAAGATTTGAAATACATGACACTCCAAGAAATAACCGCCAGCAACAAAACTTTACTCTTTTTAGGTAAAAAGGAATCTGGTCGGACAACTATACTTAGTTATCTTTGTACGAAAGCAAACGATCCGACCTACTTTCTATCTTCATCTCACGGATTCTATGTTGATCTTTCAGTTCTTCCTCGCCCGACTCGAGCTGCAATTCTTGAAGCAATGGTCATGTTTTGCGCAGCAGAATATAAAAGGTCAGAAATTATCGAGTTGTTAAATAGCGGTAGGGCAGTAGTATGTTTTGATAATATGCCGTTAAATAACCCATCACTTCATCGTGAAATTGAATCCTTCCTGAATCAAAATAAAAATAACAAATTCATAATCTCAGCAGAAGAGAGGTTTGAAGAATCTGTAGCGCTGGACTCGATGCGGAAGCTGGGAATTCCATGCGATGTAATTTTTGTCCATAGTTTCAGTAGACGCCAAGTAAGAGAATTGGTAACAAGATGGTTACCAGAAGACCCTGATGTACAACAGCAGACCAATAAGATTTTACAGTCAGTAAGGAAGCTGGGTGTCCCTAGCACCCCATTTTTAATTTCGATATTTTTGTGGATCAGAGAACGTAATGTTCATTTTTCTCCGATAAATCATGCAGCTATTATTGATGCCTTCATTGATGGATTGCTTGAAAAACTAAATGAAGCAAAGGACCGTAGTAGCACTGATTCAACAATAAAACGAGATTTCCTTTCACAGCTTGCATATCGAATGCATGCTGAAAATAGTACCGTATGGTCAGTTCATGAAGTGGAAAAATTTACGGTTAATTACTTTGATGAGCGATCATTATCAACATCATCTCACGTGTTTTTAAGCGAATTATATACTAAAGGTATTTTGTTAAAACTTGGCGATGAAGTTTCTTTTAAGTTCGATTGCTTTCGATCTTTTTTCCTTGCTCATGTTATATCCACTTCTATTGAATTCAGATCCTACGCTTTAACCGAAACTGGATTTTTAGACTTGCAATCGGAAATTGACTTTTATACAGGCTTACATCGCAATCAGAAAGACTTTTTGATTGCAGCGGAATTGATCGTGGATAACCTGCGAAGCGGTCTTGGGGTCGAGGCAAAACACGCGGACTTCGTCGAGATCGATAATAATGGGAGTATCCTCCAAGGTCCTGAAGAAAAAGATGTTGTATCTGCTTTATTTGGCACTTCACCTACAATTGCAGAGCAAGAGCAGGTTCTGGATGAGCTAGATCGCCGGAGTACATCATTGGTTACTTTGGATAAAAAGAATAAGCCTGCCGAAATTGAAGTATCTGAGCTTCAACCATTTGCAAATTATATGGACGCACTTAAGCTCGCTGGTGCAGTTCTTAGAAACTCTGAACTTGTAAATGACGTTGACATTAAAAATCGGCTGTATTGTAAATTTATCGAAAATTGGGCAGATGTTTTGATTTGGCTGCTAGCCACTATCGATAATGCAAGCGATAGTCAAATTGATAAATTAGCAGAATTATTGCCAAGTGGAGGAACAATCGATCCATGTTGGCTAGCAAAGGTCGCATTCCCAAATGTGATATTTGGCTCATTGCATGAATCGCTCGGGACAGCAAAGCTCGAGAGGGTAATTTCCAGGCAGCTTGACTGCAGCGAGCTAGAACTAGTTACACGACTTCTAAGTACAATATTATATGTTGACCTTACTCTATATGAATATCTTAATAAGCTCGAAGAACTTTTGTCTCATGCACAATCTCATCGCCTAACAAAGGACATAGTTTTCTTAAAGTTGCTTGAGTTATTTCATTTTAAGCGGCTTTCTCCAGGCGAATCTCAGCGTGTAGCAAAACTGGCAGCACGTATATATGCAGAGTTAAATGCAGGAAAAAGTGGACGGGAACAAACTATGTTGAAGGATGCTTTTGTAAAAAAATTGAGTGTTCCCAAAATATCGCCAAAGTGAAGGAATTCGCTTAATCGGGAAACCGACCGGTTAGTAAATTAGCAACTACCGGCGTCAGTGTATTCGTTGCGCCTAATGCTGACCTCGGCTCGCAATTCGCGAGCTTTGAGTTAATAAACGCTTGGCTGATAAAGAGCATTATCTTAATGCTCCTCCAAATTTATTTTTTGGTTAGGCTTGGCAGAGCGGCATTTGTTACATCATGTATCTGTACAGGGAAGTCTGCAGAATATTGGGCTCGAATCGAGTATGATCGTCGCAAACTATTTTTAACCTTTTCAGGAACATCATGCAAGAACTATCAAAGTACTCCCTGTCCCAGTTGCGTACGCTCGAAGCACAAATTGTTGAAGAACTTAAAAAACGTCATTTTCTTGGGATTGGCCAAGCGCGGGAGCAAATTCTTCATATTGCCCGGGCTGCAGGTCTTTCAGTCAACGAACTTTTTGCAGGAAAAGGATCCAAAGAACGCCAATCCGAGCCACGGGAAGCGAAATTTCGTCATCCGGATGACTCCACCAAACAGTGGAGCGGTCGCGGACGTCAACCTGGCTGGGTCAAGGATTGGCTTGCCGCTGGAAAAAGCCTAGACGACACGAAGGTCTAAGCAGTAAAAAGCACGGTAGTCGGTTGTGTTTCCAAATGACCGACTTGGCTACAGGGTGCCCGTGATGCTGTAACGACCGTCCGGTTTCGGCCAAAACCGGACGGTCGCGCTCTGGATCGCGGTCGGCTTATTGCGACCGGTGACAGTCGGCCAAGAGCAGCCGGGGCGGTTAGCCACCGCCGCATGGACAAGGCGGAGCTTTGCGCCATGACATACTGCTCTAGGTCTAATCGTTCGATTTGACGTAAATGGCAGCGGTGGCTTCATCATGCAAATATGTTATGGTTGATGCAACTAGACCCTTCTTACAGCTCAACTCAACAGTAACAGTACTTGACGTGAACAAAAACTTGTCAAATCAAGCATTTCTGCTCTGTGGCTCAAGTGCAAAAAACATTTCTAACCAGGACTGGTCGGCTCATCCGTTAGGCGTTATTAATGAGTGGCCACTCGTACTTCGCGCAAATTTAAGTACAGCGTTGTGCTCCAACTTCGCATCATTCGTGGCTTGGGGACCTAAGTTCTATACTTTCTATAATGACGAGTACGCGAGAATCTTAGGCAAAAAGACTTCTCTTGGGCAAGGTCTTCCTCTGACCGAACTATGGCCTGAGATTTCAGACGTTGTGCATTCACTCGCCCGAGACGCTTTCGCAGGTGCAACTCAATATTTCGAAGACAGAGCTTTCGTACTTGACCGTCATGGCTACGCCGAGCGCGCTTACTTTACATTCTGTTTTAGTCCTGTACACGACGAAGCCGGTCTCATTGGCGGCATTTTGGGAACCCTCGTAGAGACGACCGAAAAAGTAGCTGCGCTGTCACGGATTCAGGAAAGCGATGAACGCTACCGCCTAGCTTTGGAGGCTTCAGGAAATATTGGTACATGGGTTGTTGATCCCGAAACAAACGTAACCTCTATGGACGAGCGCTTTGCTACGCTTTTCGGAGTCGATCTCCAGGTCGCACGCAATGGGACTGACATCGACGTCTTTACTGACCGGATTCACCCTGAAGATCGTGCATTGGTAGAAGCAGCTGTCGCAGAAGCCATCAGGACAGGAGAACGCTACGACATCGACTATCGGATCAAACAACAGTCGGGAAAGGTGGTATGGGTTACCGCGAAGGGGAGAATGTTCTCTGACGCGACAACCGGTAAGCAGCGGTTTGCAGGTGTAGCCGTTGAAATAACCGAGCGGAAGCAGATGGAAGAAGCTTTGCTGGAGAACGACCGCCGTAAGGATGAGTTCCTGGCGATGTTGGCACACGAACTACGCAATCCCTTAGCTCCGATTATGGCTGCTGCGGAGGTGCTTCGGGTTGCCAAGTCCGACGAAGCGCGTGTCAAGCAGACGAGCGAGATTATTTCGCGTCAGGGCAGGCATATGACGAGCCTAATCGATGACCTGCTCGACGTCTCGCGTGTAACGCGTGGCCTCATCAGGCTGGATACGATTGACCTTGATACAAAACGTATCGTTTCGGAGGCCGTTGAACAAGTACGCCCACTGATCGAAATACGTCGCCATCACATTACCGTTCACACGTCACCTGAGTCGGCCCATGTTCGAGGTGATAGCAAGCGCCTCGTGCAGGTGGTCGCAAACTTGCTAAACAATGCTGCGAAGTACACTCCTGACGGTGGCGCAATCAATCTAAAACTAGCAGTGCGTAACGAAAGTGTTCTCATTACAGTAGAAGACAATGGCATTGGCATGGCGTCTGATTATTTGAGCAAAGTGTTTGACATGTTCAGTCAGGCCCAAAGGACAACGGATCGCTTGCAG
Organism: Oxalobacteraceae sp. CFBP 13730; assembly: GCA_014841835.1. Lineage (GTDB taxonomy): Bacteria > Pseudomonadota > Gammaproteobacteria > Burkholderiales > Burkholderiaceae_D > Telluria. The sequence continues at coordinate 24,256 of JACYUQ010000006.1, forward strand.
GGTGGCTTGGGAATCGGACTATCACTGGCGAAACGCTTAGTCGAAAAACACGGTGGTTCGGTGAAGGCGGAGAGCGCCGGCTTGGGCCAAGGAAGTAGATTCACGGTTTCCCTGCCACGAATTTCCGTTTCAACTGCGCAAACAGAAATACAGCCAGATCGTCTGGACGGCGTCCGGCATCGCGGCCTGCGAATCATGGTAGTAGACGACAATGCTGATGCCGCCGCCATGCTTGCAATGTTCCTTGAAGCGCAAAGACATCAAGTGATTATCGAGCATGACTCTCGAAGGGCGCTAGAGTTGGCCCGCGAAAAACGCTTGGACGCTTTCCTGCTGGATATTGGTTTGCCGGATATTGATGGCAACGAACTTGCGAGGCGGTTGCGTGCGCAGCCCGAATCAGCCTCTGCGCTATTGATCGCAGTGACCGGCTACGGACAGGAGCAGGACAAGCAAAGTACCGCTGCTGCCGGATTTGACCATCATCTTGTTAAGCCAGTCGACATGACGCAGTTGGCCTTGCTTCTTGCCAACCAAGGGCAAAAAAACGTCACGAACCGAGACTGACTGTGTTGCGACCGTTGTGTAACACCATATAAAGCTGGACTTGAAGGGGAGCACGTTACCGGGAGTAACACGGGTATAACAGCTCGTATCTCAATCAGCGCCTGCTCGCATTTAACGCCATTCCCCGCTTACAGTGGCCAAGGTTGTTCGCCGTAAAGACGCTCCTTCGACGGTCCGGTTTGGGTCGGTAGCGGTCTGTTGTGACAGCCAGTGCTTTTTCAAGCCAGGCAAACTGCTAAGCTGACGTGAACGGCTGGGTTCGGCCAAAAGCAGTCATAGCGAATGACACGTAATGCCTTGCACCGAGAAGGTCCGTACGGGAATGGTCTAGCTGACTTTCCTACACCTAGGTAAGTGCTGCAGAGAGGATTCGATCCATGTCCGGCTCAGCATTTTGGCAATTGGCCAAATGTATTATTGATATACGGGACTGGGGTAGCCTAACAATCAGCGTGTTGAATCCCCAAAGACCGCCGTTATGGAACACAACTTCTTGCCCAAACCTTTCCGTGATCTCCAATCCAAATCGGTAGTCAGGCACTGTCCCATCCAAAAAGGGGGACGGTTGCAGCATTGCCTGCAGCAGGCTTGAATGGTCGGCCCACTGGCGATGCCATTCGACTTCCCACAGTAGCAGCTGAGCGATGCTGCCATACATGCCGCCATCACCAACCGTATTGGCATTACCCAAATGCTGTTTGTACCCAGAAGAACGAGCCGCATCACATTCATAGCTGAACACCCGATGTTCTATGACATCAAAGCGATCGTCATCATATGTCATTTCCTGGATGCCGAGCGGCTCGAACAGCGTCTTCTTAGCATAGTCCTTGCACGTCATGCCGCTCAATCGCTGGACGAGAGTGGCTAGAAGGATGTAGTTGCTATTGCTGTACCGGTGTTCAGTCTGAACAGGACACTCCACTGTGTCCATGCGAGAAATCAACTGCAGGATGATATCGTTATTGAAGTAGTCAGCTTCGTGCCGTCCAAGCTGACACTGTAGGAACTGGAAATAATCTGGAATCCCGCTGCTATGATTTAACAGACTTCGCAACGGAAAGGGTTGCTCGAATTTGGTCAACTCTGGCAAATGTACGCAAACGTCGTCATCAAGACTTATCGCGCCTTTGTGTACCAAGGACATGATGCAGGCCGCCGTGAATTGCTTCGATTCCGATGCCAGGTAGTATGCCGAGTCGCGCGACAACGGCACTTTGAGCTCCAATGAAGCAAGGCCATGATGGCGCTCAAATAACGTTTCTCCTGCGCACAGGAATGCGGCGCTGAAACCCGGCCCCTGCGACGGCAAGATCGCTTCCAACTCGCTGTAGTATTCTAAAAGTTTTTGCATGCGGTCCGGCCTGTTTTTTGAGATAAAGCCGAGATTGTACGTGCCAAGGCGTCTTTGGTATCGAAAAAACACTTCACCGACGACTGCTTTGGTCGATGCCTGCTATTCGTGACAGTCTGCGACTTTTCCGCCTTGGTGACCTGCTATGCTCAGCTCAACGGTCGGGTTCGGCCAGAAATAGACTTATCAAATAAGGAAAGTATGCTGCATCACTTGTCTATTGCGGTCTCTGACTTAAACCGGACCTCTGCCTTCTATGACGCGGTGTTAAGGCCACTGGGGTACACCCAGGTCTTCGCTGACGACGAGGCCGTGGGCTACGGGTATGAGGGAGGGGACGATAAGCTGTGCTTGAAACGTGCAAAGCAAGTCATAGTTCCAGGCGAAGGCTTTCATTTGGCCTTTACAGCCACTGAACCGAGTCAGGTACACGAATTCCATGCCGCCGCGCTGCGCCACGGTGGACGATGCAATGGCGCCCCAGGACCTCGGCCGGAATATGGCAAAGGCTATTACGCCGCCTTCGTTTTCGATCCCGAGGGGTATCGGATTGAGGCGGTCATCAATGTGACAGTCTGACAGCTTGACACTAGTGAGGGCAATAGGTCGAAACTAGCCGGTCGCGAAAGGTAGGAATCGGCCAAGAGCGATCCTTCGCAAACGGCCGAGATTGACCAACGGCAGTGTTGAATGCCATGCTGACGGAGATTGCCACGCCATGCCAGCGGTACCTGAATACTGCATTAGTATAGACACCGGATACTACAGAAAAGAATGACGAAAATGTTCACGCTTGCTACGGCCAACGCTTCGAGCGCCCTCCACAACGGTTTTGCTACTTTGATCGACGCCACTATCGCCTCATTCTACAAGGTCAATGAACCAGGCGCGACCGTTATCGTCACGTCCAATGGCGCGACGATGTTCCGCAAAGCTTACGGAATGGCCAGCATCGCCAATCAGGAGGCGATGACGCCAGAGGCTACAATGCGCCTTGGCTCAATTACTAAGCAATTCACTGCTGTATCCATTCTGATGCTCATCGAGGAAGGGAAATTATCTCTCACTGACAAACTAGTGGAATTCTTCGCCGACTACCCTAAGCAAGGGAGTCAGATAACAGTTGAACACCTTTTGACCCACACTTCCGGCATCGTCAGCTATACGGACAAGGAAGAGTTTGATGCCAACATTGCCGCCGAGCTTTCGGTGGCCGAAGTGATCGATAGTTTCAAGAATGATCCTCTAGAATTTGCGCCGGGTGCAGATTTCAAGTACAACAATTCCGGGTACTACTTACTAGGAGCGCTGATTGAGAAAATTTCTGGGCTAGCTTACGCCAAGTTCGTCGAACAACGCATATTTCTACCCCTTGATATGAACTGCAGCTACTACGAAGGCTATGAACTGAGCTTGCAGCGGGCAGCGGCAGGGCACACATATTGCGACGGCAGTTTCGTCCCGTGCGATCCGATGAGTATCAGCCAGGCGTATGCAGCCGGAGCGCTGGTCTCGAACGTGGACGACTTGGCGCGCTGGGAGAATGCGATCGTCAGCGGTAAGCTGATCAGCGCAGCGAATTGGACGAAGGCGTTTTCGCCGCACAGATTGGCGGACGGCAGCTCCTGCCCGTACGGCTATGGATGGGAAATCGGAACGCTGCAGCAACGACCGATGTTGGCGCACGGTGGTGGCATTAACGGCTTCCAGACCTTTGCACTGCGCTTGCCGAAAGACCAGCTGTTCGTAGCGGTTCTAAGCAACGCTGACTTCGGCATCGTGGATCCAGGATATATCGCACATAAAATTGCTGCGATTGCGATCGGCAAACCGATCCAAGATTTCAAGGAAATCAAGCTGGACGCCGACGTGCTCGACGCCTACGTTGGCGTTTATACCGTTAATGCATTAGAGCAACGGACTTTCTGGCGTGATGTTGACCAGTTACTGATGCTCCGCACTGGAGGCGATATCACTCCAGTGCATCCATATTCAGACAACGAATTCTTTATCAAGAACACACTAGTCCACATGGAATTTTTTCGCGACACGACCGGCACCGTAGCGAAAGTCGTTCTCCATCAAAATGGTGAAGTGAACGAAAATCTTCGCGTCGCAGCTTGATTACGACAAAACATGTGCATAGCTTTTTGCATTCACGACTGCGATAATTCTTCAACGCGAACGAATGAGGGCGGGCAACTGATGAGTTGTTGCTAGCCTGCATGGGCGTTTTCCAGAAATTTTTACATTTGAAAACCGAAAGACAATTCATTAGTAAAATTCCGCGCGATGCTGTAGTAAGGATCGCTTCGGGTCGATAGCGGCCTGTCGAGACTGCCTGTGGCTTTTCCAGCCTCGGCGAGCTGCCACGCTTAGGTGAACGAACGAGTTTAGGCCATACTGCCTACACCAGTCAATTTCTATTGAGATACGATGATTGAAACCAGACTTGCCGCCTTAGGGGAACGCCTAGTAATCGAAAACCTGATGGAACTGTACCAGCACGACTTTTCCGAGATCGACGGAACTGATCTGGGTGAGGACGGCCGATATGGCTATTACGATCTCGACTGCTTTTGGATTAATCCCAACTGGTCGGCATACGTCATTGTCGTTGAAGGCAAGTGGGCAGGCTTTGCGCTGATAAATAATGAGGTACACATCCAGGGCAATACGCTTGCCATCGTCGAGTTCTTTGTGGTTCGAAAGTATAGAAGGCAAGGGGTAGGTAGGCTCGCCGCCCAAGCCATCATGGACGCGAACCCTGGTTCCTGGGAAATTCGAGTTTTGGAACAGAATCTAGATGCCCGTCGCTTCTGGACTGGGCTACTTGATAAACTCTGGCCTGCTAAGTACAGTGAGGCCCTGGTCAACGACGAACGTTGGCACGGTCCAATTTTTTCTGTCGACACCCAATTGTGAACGGCCAAGTTCCGCCAAAACCGCACATTCCACAATTTAGGATTGGCTAGAGTTATGGATCGTTTCAACGATAGATGACCAATAAGAGGAAGTACATGAACGTCACGTTGGAATCGGTAACTATCGATAATTTTGAAGTTTTGATGGACATGGAGCTGCCGCCAGAGCAGGCACGATTCCTTGCTAGTAATGCTTATTCGATCGCACAATCGCACTACTACGCCGATTGGCGGCCGCGCGCGATTTACCGCGATGGCAGCCCAGCAGGCTTCGCTCTGTACAACGTGACTGGCAATGACGAGCCGGGACACTAAGTAATTTATAGGCTTATGGTGGACTATCCTCACCAAAACAAGGGGATAGGCCGCCGTGCAATGGAGCTGCTGTTGGCGGAGATCCGAGGTTTCGCAGATGCACGCCGGATCACCATTTGCTACAAACCTGATAATGTCACCGCACGCGAGTTCTACGCTTCGCTGGGCTTCGTTGAAACTAATATCGATGAACTTGGAGAGATGGTAGCTGAGATCGTGCTTCAATAACTCTCTCAAAAATTTGGTTTTTGGCAATATTTCTATAGGTCAACCGTCAACGTCTGCTATGGGTCGAAACTGGAAGTTCGGATGCCTTGCGGCTTGAGGCGGTCGGCCTCCTAAGCGGACAGGAAATAGGATGGAAAGCAATGGGGCGATTGCTGCCTGTCGTGACAGTCCGTCACTTGCAAGCGGCCATCCCTTCGGGACGCAAGACCCGGATAAATCGCTCTAGACGTGTCGCAAACTCCGCGCCCCGCCCACTGCTCAACCGGGCTAGTGTGCCGGCCTCGATGCTAAAGCCACAGGTCAGCACACTCAGTTAAAAACGTCTGCAGGAAGAGCGGTAAATCGCGCGGCGATAGCTGTTCCAGCCAGTTCAAGGCCCCGCCACAGCGTTTTCACGTTGAGGTAGATGTCGCGCATCCATCTCACTGGCGTTAGCTCCGAGCAGGGCGTCGTCGGCGAAGAAGAATGTGTATGCTTTGCAGGGCGTTGCGGCGTGCAGTTGGCCGAAGTGCCTTTTTTTTATCGTGAACACGGGAGGTTTTGAATGGAATCGAGCCGGCTGGAACAATTGGAGCAGGGTTTGCGCAACGTGCTGCGCTTGATCGAGCGCGACGAGACGGGACAATCCGGCGAACTCGCGTGCGAGCACCCGGCCGCGCGCGCCGCCGAGGAATGCGAAGTGATGCTCCCGGATCCGCTGACCCTGGCCGCGTTATCCGAGACTGTGCGCCATAAAATCGACACGGTGCAAGTGCTCCTCACCCGCGCGCGCGAACACGAGCAGTTGCCGCCGGACGCGCAGCTGGCCGCCGATGAGGGCTACATGGCTAGCACCGACGAGCTGGCAGACGCCAAGGCGGCCCAGAACGGTTGAGGATCGCCAGGAATGATCATCGCCGCCTCGATTCACCTTATCGTACGATTTCCGTCCCTTCCTGTAGATGCTTTTGGCTGAGCATCAAGATCGTTGTCGCGTACAACGAGGCTGGCATACGAGCCCGGTTGAGCGGTGGGCGGGCTGAACGATAAAAAACAGCGCATCCTCAAAGAAGCGGCCGAAATTCTCTCTGTCCTGGCGACCCGGTTCGACGGCGCCGGGAAGAAAAGGAAGAAAGTGCTCGACGCAAGGGGGGCAATGGAAGTGAAGGTACGCGCAGCCATGCAAGGAAACTTTGCTACGCTAACTCTCGTTCCGGACCACGTGGCATTCGTTGCCACGACTTCGGAATATCAGATAAAGAATTTGCTCACGTTGGCCGATCTGAAGGATGCCATCAAGGAAAACGGCGTCTGTGACAATCCGTAGATTTTTCCGTTTTGCAAGCTGCTAACCTAGTGCGACAGGCCCCTTTCGGCCAAAAGCGGCCATTGCTAAAGTGGGGCAAACTGATCAAAGTGACGATTAGGCACGCTGCATTAGCTCAATGTATTTTCCAATGCAGCGTGCCTTGCTCCTGCTCATCCTTGGTACTGCTGGGATTTATTCGACTGTATTTACGGCGTGCGGGTAGTCAATTTTTTATCAAAATGGGAACAACTCGTACATAGATCAACTCACTGACAAGCTCAATAAGTGTCTGCGTTATGACGGCAGCTGCGGCTAAAATGCGCAGGTCTTCTGGTAGCGATAGCGCAAGGGGGAGAACCACTAGCGAATTTCGAGTGGACGTCGTGAACGTCACTGCCCGAGCGGCTTCAGCGCGCAGTTTGAAGAACCGTGAAGTTACCATTCCGACTAGTGGCGCGAAGATCATGAAGGCTACGTAGACCGGCACAACTGGCATCAACCGATCAAGCTGATTCACGATTGAATCGATCTGCGAGCCGATGACGACGATAAGGACTAAAGCCATTGCAGGAACTGGAAGCCAAGCCCACCCAGCGTTCCATTTTTCTACAAGTTTGGACCGCTTGGCCAAACTAGATGTTGCTACCGCAAGCAACAATGGGGCTACGATTAAAAGTAGAAACGCTTCAATGAAGGGAGCAATCGCAATGACAACACCAGATTCGCTGCCCGCCATCATCCCGAGGTAAACGGGGAGTAAAAGAAGCTGCAATAGCAGCAATACTGGGGTAGCAGCAAGCACCAGGCGGGAGTCCCCCTTCCCAAGATGAGTGAACACTACAACATAGTCGATACATGGGGTCAGCAAAACTAAGAGTGCTCCTATCAACAGCGCCGGCTGATCGCTAAGCACACGCGTGAGCACCCATACAAGGATTGGTATGAGTATAAAGTTCCCGACCAACACGGCAGATAGAAAGGCCTTGTTGCTTAAGCTTTGCTTGAGTTCCAAAAACGGGATCTGCAAAAACATGGCATACATCAAGACCGCGATTGCGGGCGTGACTGCCGCATCAAGATTGCCAGCAGTGGCGGGAGCAATCATGCCTCCAACTGCGGCGGCGATAACACTAGCGAAGTACAACGGAATTTGATTGCGCTCTAGGCTTTCGCGGTTCATTTTACTGACCTTTCAACGATGTCTTACGATTTCGCGCCGCCAACCAGTTCAGTCTAAACCCAGACAGCGCAACCAACGCCACTACCGCCTGCGACAACGCAGTTTCGAGGGTTGGATAAAGGCCTGCCCACTCTAGGCGTGGAATTGCAATAGTTGTGACACTGATCCAGCCAGCTTCCTGCAGTGCAGAGGCACCCTTACCGATCAGGACAACCGCCAAGAAGGCAACCAGTATCGAGGTCAGACTGAAGAACTTCCCAATCGGCATGCGAGCACTTGTTCTAAGCAACGCCCACGCGATACCAATGAGCAGCAGCACTGCCGTTACGAAACCGGCACCGAGGGCGCTCGTATTGCCATCCGCAGCCAGTGCAGAATAGAAGAGAACCGTCTCGAAAACCTCACGGTATACAGCGACAAACGAGAGTGCGAATAATGCCCAGGCCGAGCGACGGGTCATAGCTGCTGTCAGCTTACTTTCCAGGTATTCTTGCCAGCGACCAGCCGCGCTTTTCTGATGCATCCACAGGCCAACACTAAGTAGTGTAAGTGCCGCGACAACGGCGCCAATCCCCTCGGTGATTTCCCGGGTTGCCCCAGTGATGTCGACCAAATAAGTCGCTGCAACCCAGGTTAGCGCACCGGCCGCCAGGGCACTGAACCAGCCCGCGTGCACATGCCGAAGGGCGTCTTTGCGATCAGCCTTCTTCAAGAATGCGACGATCCCGATAACGATAAGTAGTGCTTCTACACCCTCGCGCAACAGAATCGTGAGAGCACCGATAAAAGTTGTCATAGGATCGGTTGCACCGTCTCCCATGACAGTATCTACTCGCTCAAATAGGCGCTCCAAGTCACCTGCTGCAACTTCAGCCTGCTCTACTGTTCCTTTAGACAAGGCCGACCGATAAGCAAGCATCCCGGTCTCGACTGCTACCAGCAACGACGAATCCCGTGCGCCTACCATAGGCTCAATAGGCTCAAAACCGTCAAGGTACGATGACAAGGCGAGCCTTGTCGCATTTGCTCTGTCGCCGCTACGTAAAGCCGCCAGGCTTTCCTGCAGTCGAACACGTGATAAGTCAAGACCGGTAGGCTTCCCAGCTTCTACAGCATTAGGTTGAGTCCGGAGATAAGCAATCAAATTGCGAGCCTCTCCGGGATTCATTGATTTAGCCTTGGCCGATTCGGTCGCCGTTGTGAGCGATGCCAGGTCAGGGAAATGGCGTCTTGCGCTCTCGCCGTCTTCTCGCCACAGCATTTCGCCCCGTTGACGCGTTGACTCATCGTGACTCATGGTTCCTGCGAAGAACGCTAGCGCCCAGCGGTCAGATTCTGACAGCGAAGAATAGCTAGCCATTGATGTGCCTTCCACGCCTTGGGAAATGACTTGGTAGAGCGCCATCACGCTACGCTCGCGCGCACGTTCGACATCGGTAAAGGCGATCGGTTTAGGTTCTAGTGCTGCCGCTAGTTCGCCGTTACCGGCGCCAGTGAGACCGTGGCATGAAGCACATTGGGCCGCATACAGTGCTTTGCCTCGCGCGAGATCAGGAATGACCTTGGGTGCCCTTGGAATCGGATATGCAGCGACCAGTAAGGCATTTGCTTGATGAGCAAGTTCCGCCACCTCTGATGCGTCGGCCTTCTGAACGACAGCAGCGCGCAAGCTATTGACTATCTTAGCAATATCGGATTTGGCTGCCGACTCCGGTAGCGCTACTACCTGCCTGCCAGCATTTTCAGTAAAATCCAGCATTTCCGAGTATTCGGCGCCAGAGACGATCTGACCTTTGACGACGGCCCCGCCGTAGTCCACGGCAATATAATCGAGAAGCTGCCACAGCTGTTTGGCGTCAATAGAGCCGGTTTGCTGCGCAGCCACTGAACCCAGTAGCAGCGACCAGGTGATCAGAGCAAAAGCCAGTAGAGCGCTTGTTTTTTTTAACATTGCGAAATTCCAAAGTTGGATGGCGCGGACGTAGAAATAAACGCGAATTTCCCATCGCAGGACGATTTGAGAGACCTCAAGCTGGACTGGGCGAAGCTATAAGCACACTCGGTTCAAGCAATTCGCTACGAACGGACGTACGTCTGCCGATGGAAAAGCCAGACCTCAACAGTCACTTGTAGTCGCGAAGTGTACAATCAACAGTGGATTTATTTCAAGATATTTTGAAATATCTTCACCCATAAGACGCCGCGTTTAGCTCTTCAGCTTAGGTGTCGCATCAACAGGAGAGAGCAAAGAATGATGGATGAGAAGCAAGCGTTGGGCAGCTTTGCAGCCATCGCACAGGACACACGGTTGCGCATTGTCCGTATGTTAGTTGTCGCAGGTGCTGATGGCATGGCTGCTGGAGCAATCAATGAAAAGCTCGGTGAGAGTACAGGCTCACGAGTGTCGTTTCATCTGAGTCAGCTTGAGCAAGCAGGCTTGGTCGCGAGCCGACGCGTAGGACGGTCGATCATCTACAGTGTGATCTTTTCAGCTCTTTCTGACCTTGTTGCGTTCCTTATGCATGACTGTTGTCAGGGACATTGCAAGTATTGCGATCGTGCAATTGCGCAGTTCTCGAAATGCGAGGGGCGTCCAAGTGAGTAGATGTCAATCTAAACTCGATGCCTGACGTAACCTAATTTGCGAAGAGCCAGATCTTTTAGAAACACGATGCGGAACGCGTCGCCAGTATCGAACGGCTGCTTTGGGTCGACAGCCGCCCATCGTGACCGTGTGTGATTTTTAGACGTGGCGCACCTGTTATCCTGTGTTGAACGGCCGAGAACGGCCGGTTTGGTCCTACAGTAGGTTGGCTTATCTAGGCAAGATAAAAATCTGTCTCGAGTAAGCTCAAGCCGTTAATAGTTCCAGCTCGGATTGGAGTTGTCGCAAAGGTCCTTATTGATGTCGCATACTATTCGAAACGTCCTGACTTTCTATCTCGCATTGCACGCCGGTGCCGCTTTTGCATCTCCTACTGCGGCCGCCGAGTGCCAGACCGACTTGTCGCGTATCGCCCAGTTCATTGAGGCTAACGATGCCGGCGCTGTCACACACTTGGCTAGCCATGGCGCGACAATCGCAGCAGCCCTGGCGTCGGCGCGCACTGCAGCTGGGCAGGTGCCTGATGTAGTCGCTTGCGACGTGATTTTGCAAAGCTATTTGAAAGCTTGGAGGCCTACTCACCTCCAACTGATCCCTGTAACCGGTACCAACACCGGCAAATCCGCAGCAGTTGCCACTTCGCGTACTCCACAGTTCGGTGTCCTCAGCAAGGACACGGCGCTACTCGTGCTGCCGAGCTTCAACCAAGGTTACGGCGTCGCCCTTGCCAGTTTGTTGGCTGAACGACGCAGCGAGCTTGAATCGCGCAAGAACTGGATCGTCGATGTGCGCGCCAACGATGGTGGCGAGGATGCCGGGTTCGCGCCACTGCGCCCTTGGCTGCTAGATGCCCATCTGCCGCGCCACGGCGTCGAGTACCGCGTGACGCCGGCGAACATTCAGTCGCAGTACGATATCTGCAGCTATACCCGCGACCCGGCTGGCTGCCTCAAGCAGATGACCCCACTGGTCGAGCAGATGCGCACGGCACCAAGCGGGAGCTTCATGCCCTTCGCCGGCGAGCGTTTCGGCTCCATCCCAGTTGACTTGGAAACGCGACGTCCCGAACGCGTCGCCATCCTGATCGACCGGCCCTGCGGCAGTAGCTGTGAGCAGTTCGTGCTCGAGGCGCGCACTAGCTACCGCGTAAAGATAGTCGGTCGCCCGACTATGGGCGCACTCGACTATTCGAACCTACGGCCGCACCGGCTGGGCTCTGGCCGCGTCCTGTTCTATGCGACTACGCGCTCGACCCGACTTCCGGACTTGCACGTCGATGCTGCCGGAATCGCGCCGGATATCTTACTTCCGGCGCCGTCTAATGCAGCTGCGCACGAGGCGGAGATAGAGCAAGTGCAGCGCTGGCTTGAAGGTGGTCCAATCCAGTCAGCGCTTCCTGCATCAGGTATCCTGCGCCGGTAAAAGGAGCCTAGACAGTCGCTGTTCCCGCGCCACAGGGTCATGGGCGGGACGGGGGCTGGACTACACACCTGGGTGATGGCTAGCGGCCACTCGCCACCTGCTGAAGCTGCGAACTTACATTCTCTATGTATGGCTTCCAAGAATGATGTCTCCTTTTGCTTGGAGTTACGATTCAGGAGTAATCAGGGTAATGGTCAAGGTCTGCTTTGGGTCGGGAGCTGCCTGTCGTGATACTTCGCGAGTTTTCTGGCTTGAGAACCTGATAGGCTTGGCCTAACCACGGAGATCGGCCAAGAATCGACGATCTGGACGTGGTTCATTGCTGCTTTTTGACTTTAGAGAGAAACTAAAATGCTTCTACCGATCATGTTTGGCATCAGCATCGCAATCGGAACTGGGGCTGCGCTCAGCACAGCCTTACAAAGTGCGCCTCTAGGGTTTAGCCTGGGAGTAGGCATCGGTATTGCAATGACGACTGTTTTCACCGTAGTACTGCGAAAACGTAAAACTGGATAACCTGATCTGCCTATCACAAGCTTTCATCGTCTGCTTTGGGTCTTGGATTCAACCGATCGACGCAACACACTAAACTCTGGATAAGCAGAAGGAGTGTTACGGATGAAGCAGAGAGCAAGGATTTACTATACCGAAGCCCAGAAGGCGTTGATGTGGGAGCACTGGAAAAAGGGCGAATCACTCCAGCAAATTGCCCAGTTGTTCGACCGAAATCACTCATCTGTACAGCGAATCCTTGCCGAGTCTGGTGGCATTCGACCGGCAGAAAGACAGCGATCAAGACTGGCATTAACCTTAGCTGAGCGGGAAGAGATATCACGCTCGCTCGCTATTGGTCAATCGATCCGTCGGATTGCTGAAGCACTTGGACGAGCACCGTCCACTATTAGCCGTGAGATCAGTCGCAATGGTGGCCAGACGAGCTATCGAGCTAGCTGTGCCGACGCGGCTGCTTGGAAGCGAGCCCATCGTCCTAAGTGTTGCAAACTGGTGAATAACCCCGAGTTGGCGTGTATCGTAGCGAGCAAACTCCAATCACAGTGGTCGCCTGAGCAAATTGCTGGGTGGCTCAAGCATACGTTCCCGGGCAGCGAGGATTACCAGGTGTCGCATGAAACGATTTATCGCAGCCTCTTCATTCAGGCCCGTGGTGCGCTGAAAAAGGAGCTACTAGAGCATCTTCGGCGAACCCGGGCCATGCGCCGATCGCGTCATCATACGCAAAAGAAAGAAAATCACGGCAGGATCAAAGATACGGTGTCGATCAGCGAACGACCTGCCATAGTTGAGGATCGTGCTGTACCAGGACATTGGGAAGGAGATCTAGTGTTCGGCGACCGAAATAGCCAGATCGCTACCCTTGTCGAACGCCACACTCGTTACGTGATGCTGGTGAAAGTCGCAAGCAAAGATACAGAAACAGTCATCAGCGCATTGATTGATAACGCCCGTCAGTTACCCCGAGAGCTTTATCAATCACTGACTTGGGACCGGGGCAAGGAAATGGCTGACCACAAGCGTTTTACTATGGCCACTGACATCGATGTCTACTTCTGTGACCCACACAGCCCTTGGCAACGCGGCAGTAATGAAAATACCAATGGTCTATTACGCCAGTATTTTCCTAAAGGCATCGACATCTCCGCGTACTCGCAGGCTCAACTTAACGAAGTAGCTCGCAAATTGAACGAACGGCCAAGGAAGACTTTAGAATACCAAACGCCCGCTGAACGATTCAGCAAACTTGTTGCATCGACCGGTTGAATCCAAGGTCGAAAGCTGCCTGTCGAGACAGACAAGGGATTTTCCGACCAAGAGCCTACTATTTTAAAGCGAACGCCCTAGTTCGGCCAAAACGGCCCTTGAGCAAGGCTTGTAACTGGAAATCGAGCTGCTAGGCACTCGTAATTTTGGAAAATTGCACGTGCCATCGCAATACGACGAACCCGACTTCGCAAACCGATTTCATTGAACACTTCTCGATGGCCTGTGAAGAACGAGCGTTACCATGCATGACAAATCGAGCCAGATGTCGTGCGATATCTTGGCACTGACGTCGCAGAAACGGTCGTCCGAGTGATGCATTTGCAATAGCACTCCCAGGCACGGTGGAGCGAGACTAATTCCTTGCACGTTATTTGGCCCAGACTTTGAATAATCGGAACAAGTAGACCTGCTACTTGGTGATCCCTGACCCGCTCTCTACTGCTTCGAGACCTTCGCCGCTTGCCACGATTTCCTCATTCTCGAAATGCGGCCCCGAACCCTGCTGCGCCAAGTTATCGCCAGAGTTCCGTAGCGGGCACATCTTTAACGAAAGACACCCACAACCGATGCAACCCTCCAGTTGGTCGCGCAGTTGCAGCAGCGCGGTGATCCGCTCGTCTAACTCCATTTTCCAGTGTCTCGACAAACGCCGCCAGTCGCCCAGCCCAGGCGTGCGTTTCGATGGTAATGCGCTTAGTGCGTCGCCAATTGAGCTTAAGGGAATACCGATACGCTGCGCAACCTTAATAACGGCAAGTCGGCGCAAAACTGAGCGGGGATAGCGACGCTGGTTTCCGGTTGTGCGTAGCGGATGGATCAATCCTTTCGTTTCGTAAAAATGCAGCGCTGACACCGCTAGCCCACTTCGTTTGGCGGTCTCGCCGACAGTGAGCTCGGCTGATGGAACGCTGAGCGTATCCTTTGGCGTAGTCGACTCGGATGCTGCTTTTTTGTTTCGCAAAATTGCTCCAGAAATCTGTTGACCTCAAGTTAGGTTGAGATTTTACAGTATCTCAACCGCTGCCGTAGCAGCCTTCAAAGGACATCATGCTTTCAACTACTTTTCCGCACGCGCCGCATTCGTTCATCAACCCGGAACAACTGTACGATCCTCGTCCAAACGGCTATACCCATGTAGTGGTAGCTACCATGCCGGCGCGAGTAGTCTACGTAGCGGGTCAGGGCGGCGAGGACTCCGCCGGTCAATTGGCTGTCGATTTCGAGTTACAGGTGAAACAAGCGCTGACTAACCTCGGCACTGCACTGGCCGCCGCTGACGCCGCCTTTCACGACGTCGTAAAAATCACGGTGTTAATCGTAGATTACGACGCTGTACGGCTCGCCGTGTTTACCCGCTTACTAGGCGTTGCTTGGCGCGGCCATCCATCACCAGCATGCACTCTGATACCGGTTGCTCGCTTGGCCCTAGAGGGGATGCTGTTCGAGATCGAGGCTACGGCCGCGCTTAGGCTGTCGGCGATCCCGGCATGACCTCAACCGCCCCACCACGTGCCAACTCGCAGGCTGCTCCACAAGCAGCGCTCAAAACGTCGACGTTGCTGTTAATGGCAGTTGCCACCGGCTTGTGCGCCGGCAGTAATTACTTCAATCAACCGCTGCTGCACTCGATTGCACAAGACTTGCACGTGAGCGATGCAAGCGCCGCCCTTACCGTGATGCTGTCGCAACTGGCGTACGCCGCTGGTTTGCTGTTGTTCGTTCCTCTGGCAGACAAACTGGAGCGTCGCTCTCTCGCGGTCGGACTGATGTTGTTGGCAGCATCGGGACTGCTGATCAGCGGCTTCGCCATCAATTTCGCCATGCTGCTGGCCGGAACCTTTATTACTGGACTCTTTTCCGTCGCAGCACAGACGCTTGTGCCAATGGCAGCCGCTCTTGCCGAACCGCGACAAAGCGGCCGCGCCGTCGGCATTGTCATGAGCGGTCTGCTGAGCGGCATCCTGGTTGCTCGCAGCGCCGCCGGTCTCTTGTCCGACATTGGCGGCTGGAATACGGTCTACCGTGTAGCAGCGCTACTCATGGTTGCACTGGCCATCGTACTTTGGCGCACTCTACCTCATTCGCGCAATTTGACCCCGTTGCCTTACCGGGACATTCTGTGCTCGCTGCTCACGCTGACTGCGCGCTATCCGCGCTTGCGCAGTCGCGCGCTACTCGGTGCGCTGTCATTCGCGTCCGTCAGCATCCTGTTGTCGAGCACGACGCTGTTGCTGTCGGGACCCAGCTTCAACATGAGCGACAGTGGCATCGGTCTGATCGGCATGCTCGGTTTGGCAGGCGTCTTAGTGGCAGGTATCACCGGGCGCCTCTCCGATCGTGGATGGGGGCAGGCAACGTCAGCGTTCGGCGTCCTGATACTGCTGCTTGGCTGGGCATGCCTGGCAATGGGCGATTCTGCTATCGCTTGGCTGCTTGTCGGCACACTGGCTATCGATATCGCCTTGGCGGGCTTGCATATTAGTAACCAAAGTGTGATTTATCAGTTGGAGCCGGCGGCTCGAGCCCGCCTGAACGCAGTGTATATGACGTGCTACTTCGCCGGCGGCGCGGCCGGCTCAGCGCTGGCCACGGCTGCGTGGCGGTTAGAAGGATGGCGCGGCGTTTGTGCGACCGGTGCGGGTCTGTCTGTTCTGAGTGGATGCGCACTCATACATGATCACTTGCTGGCTCGGCGTCAGAATCGCAATCGATAACCGGTCAATCGCACGTGACACTTGAAGCATGACTCTGGTATCAATGGCTGCAATGGGTCGACAGCTGCCGGCCGCTAATATATGGAGATTTTCGTATCAGCAACATGTTAAGTTGCTCGAACGGCCGAATTCGCCCAGAATGGCTAGTTGTTAAATTTTCGTGGTCAACCACTAAATTTTTCACTGGAAGGCGCTGCCTTTCCCTCAAGAAGATACAAAAATTTTCCGAATATGACGGGGACACCATGGACGAAAATACCATTTTTAAGGGCAGTGCCGCTATCGGCAATTCTGGCATTAAAAAACACTTTAATAATGCGGAGCCATGGCAGCCTCTGTTCGAACTAGTTTGGAACGGCTTCGACGCTGCTGCGAGCTACGTATCAATCAGTTTGGTGGAGAACGATATGCACGGCATGGAGCGGGTAGCCGTGCTAGACAATGGTGACGGCATTAATTTCAACACGCTTAACGATACGTTCGGCAGCTTTAACGACTCTGCGAAGAAAGCCAACCTCGCGATGAAGGGCGAACATGGGCGCGGGCGACTAGCCTTCCATCTGCTTTGCCGTAATGCATCGTGGTTCACTAGGTGCAATAACATCGATGCGGTAATTGATGTTGCTGAGCCGACCATCAAAGATTTTGAAGCGCGGCTTCTTGAGAGCTCTAAGCAGAAGCAGGAATTACTGACCCAAGGGAAGGGCACGCTAGTTGAGCTCACTCACTTCACGACCGCACTGCCGGAGTTGCATAGGCTCTATGAAAAATTCTCTGCCGAATTTGGTTGGTACCTTGCTGTGCATCCGCACAGGCAAGTAGCGCTGAACCGAGTTAGCGTTTCAGTTCCAAAGCATGAAGCAGTTAAGAAGGAAATTACGGTCGACAGTGCTGTCTTCCAAGTTCAGGTGATTCGCTGGGAAGAACGGCCTACCTCAGAAAAATCATACCTCTATCTGCTCAATTCCAATGGTGCGCCGGTCTACAAAGTGTTGAGCTCGCTCAACCAAAAGCCTAATTTTTTTACTAGCATATGCGTGGCATCGGCATGGGCCGATACCTTTTCTAAAGAGCAGGATTTGCTGAGTCCGCAAGCCCATACACCAGCGTCGCCAATTTGGAGGAAGTTTAAGTCTCAGTTAGATCGTTTGAGTCAGTCCATTTATGATGATTTCCTGCGAATGCGAGCTGAGGAGGTAGTCCAGGGCTACGAAGATGAGGGCTACTTCCCTAGCTACGCGGGAATGGATAATACGGATAAAGAATGGCGGCACCAGCATACCCGCGAGTTAGTGAGGAGTATCTATATCGCTGAGCCACGTGTCTTCCACAACGCCACCAAAAAGCAGGTAAAGCTCATCATCCGACTTCTAGACAGACTCGCCGTCTCAAACGAAAACGACGCTCTGTTCGAGGTACTCGAAGGCGCGCTTGACCTCGATGCGAAGTCGATGCAAGACCTAGCGAAACAACTGCATCGCACGACGCTCGAGAATATCGTCGCGAGCATTGAGGTGCTACAGCGACGAGCTACTGCAGTTCAGCAACTGAGGTACGTAATGAACGAGCATTACCGAGAGGTACTTGAGACGCCCGATCTTCAAAAGATCATCGAAAATAACACTTGGCTGTTCGGACCGCGCTACGAAACAATTGGCGCAGAAGAGGATACCTTCGCTAAGATTGTTCGCCGTATGCGAGACGAGGCGATGGAAAGGTCGCCGTTAAGCATAGAAGACGTAGATGAGAAGGCAGATTTTCCCGGTGCGCAGCGGCAAGTCGACCTCTTCATGGCGCGAAAATTTCCCGCCTTTGATTCGTTGGGAAATAGGATTTACAAATGCATCGTGGTTGAGATAAAGCGGCCGGCGATCTCACTTAACAAAAAGCACCTTCGGCAGCTTGAGGACTATGCGGAAATTATCGCTAGCGAGCCACAGTTCAAGTCGGAGAAGATGCACTTTGAGCTCATCCTCCTGGGACGCCAGATTTCCTCTGCGGACACTATCATCACTAGTCGATTGAATTCCCATATCTCACGTAATGACCCCGGACTCGTAACAGACGACCCTCGTATGAGACTTTACGTCATGAACTGGTACTCGCTCCTTGATGGTTTCGAGCTGACGCACGGCTTCATGCTCGACAACCTTAAGCTAAAGCGGGATGACTACACGGCTGCGACCAAAGAGGAGTTGGTTGCAGAGTTGCAGACGAACCATTAAGAGCGCTAGAAAAATCTTCGGCAATCCGCTACAGCTTATCTCTAACGTTGTGCCCGTTCTGGGTCGGTACCGGCCTGTACCTACAGTCAGTGCTTTTTCAAGCCAGGCAACTTGCTAAGCTACTCTGAACGGCCGGGTTCGGCCAAAAGCGGACTCTTGACGACATGGCGGCATCTAATATCTGTTCAAAATCGAGGCACTAAATGTTTTTCGTATCTCTCTTCCTTTTCGTATCGGGCGCTGCCCTGCTGTTGTTCGGCTTCAAAAAAAATAACCGAGCCTTGCTTACCATAGCAGCCTTTCTATGGCTCGTATCAGGTGCGTTGGAAGGAGCTTCCACCGGGTTTATTAAGGGATTTAACAGCTCAGCGTCGGGAGTTGCATCTACGCCTTCGCGCTAGCCAAGCTAGGCCATTAGACACAGTAAGGTCCGCTTAGGGTCGGTATCGGTCTGTCGTGACAGTCAGTGCTTTTGCAAGCTAGGCAACCTGATAAGCTGACGTGAACGGCAGGGTTGGCTCAATTCCTGCCTGTGGGGACAGTCGATGATTTTTCCTGCTTGGCAACCTGGTAAGCTGACCCGAACGGCCGAGTTCAGCCAAAAACAGAAATAACCCTTTGGATCGCGCAGGCGCTTCTGCGCCACAGAAACCGCAGAGGTAAGCAGCGCGACCAGGCTCAGGTCGAACGAGTCGGCTACCGTTCGCCGGAGACGGTGATGCCGGCGCCCAGCGAAAGGCGCTCGGCGGCGCTAGCCCCCCTTGCGGCATAAAACAGGTTTTGAAGAGGACGGCAAAAAAATAAAGCAGGCTGGTTGGAGTTGGGTGCTAAAATTCACATCTTCCTGAATATTCAGAAATCTAGCAAGACATCGAACTGGTCAGTAAATTCATTTTTGATACGGTAAGAGCCATTCGATCCAAAAATTTCGCAATTTTATGAATTTCTCAGAAGCATTTAAAATTGGTGTTCCAGCAAAAATTCCTCCGCTAGTCGTTGGACTACGCGTTGTGCCATGAGGGTTGGAGCAAAGCTTTTTGGGAGACTGGCATGGCTTGCACTGTGTGCGGTCCTGTTGAGTGCCTTCGCTCCTTCAATTTCCAAGTTGTCAGCGAGTTCCCAGGATGCCGCGTGGGCTGAAATTTGTACTGCCCAAGGCTCCAAATTTGTTGTCCTAAATTCTACTGCAGAAAAAAATATCGATGCTTTAATGGTGTTGGACAACCATTGCGGCTACTGCCTTCTTCAGCACTATTCTCCCTTCCTTTCCACGCCAGCCTATTCTTTCAGAATGGCTGAGATGCCGGCTGATGCTTCATCTATACGAAGCCTCGGGCATTTTTTCGTCAAGCGATATGCTCAAAAGGCAAACCTCGCACGGGCACCACCTTTTTTCTTCTGACCGCTGCTTATTGTCTTCTCTGGTTTTTACACCCGATCACGAAGATATATGCAAGCAATTCCAGAGCCTCAGTGCGTCGTCAACAGCTGCTTTTTCGAACTCCTTGAGTTCATAGCAATCAACGTCTGACATCGCCTGAGATCAAAATAAAAAACAATATCCACTTCCAGTGTGGAGGTATTTCTACAACTCGTAGATCTCTATGAATATATGAAAAAAGAATTATTTTTTGGCGGCTTGTGCTGCCCGCGTGATCGACGCGAATCCCTTGTGATGAATGTTACTCTCAAATTCCGGCGGACTTTTAGCAAAAAATTCACCAATGACCTTTCTGAATTGAGGGGTGAGTGAATATGGAAAACTTGGATCCCTTTTTGCTCGCGCGCATTCAGTTCGCAGCCAACATCACCTTCCATATTTTATTTCCTACAATTAGTATTTCTCTGGCCTGGGTTTTACTGTTTTTCAAGTTGCGGTTCGTAAAGTCACAGCAGCAGCATTGGATGGATGCCTACCAATTTTGGGTCAAGATATTTGCACTGACTTTCGCTTTAGGTGTGGTGAGTGGCATCACGATGAGTTTCCAGTTCGGGACCAACTGGCCAGGCTACATGGAGACAGTTGGAAATATTGCAGGACCGTTGCTAGCCTATGAAGTGCTTACCGCGTTCTTTCTTGAAGCAACAATGCTGGGAATCATGCTTTTTGCGCGTGAACGCGTGGGTGAAAGAACGCATACCATCGCAACAATGTTAGTCGCCGGAGGAACTACATTGTCAGCATTCTGGATATTGGCGTTGAACTCATGGATGCAGACGCCATCTGGTTTTGAAATGATCGATGGTCAAGCCCATGTGACTAACTGGTTGGACGTCATATTCAATCCATCGTTTCCCTACCGCTTTACGCATATGATGCTGGCGTCCGGCCTCACGGTCGCATTTTTGATTTCTGGAATTTCTTCGTACCGCTGGCTGCGTAATGATCGATCACCTGAAGTCATGGCGAGTCTAAAAACCGGCGTCTATTTGGCTACTCTTCTTATCCCTGTCCAAATTCTGGCTGGTGACTTGCATGGTCTCAATACAATGCAGCATCAGCCGGCAAAATTGGCTGCCATGGAAGGTATATGGAAAACAGAGAAGGGGGTACCGGCAGTACTTTTTGCAATACCGGATGAAGACGCTAAAGAAAATCGTCTCGAAATTTCAATTCCTAAACTTGCATCGATTTATTTGACTCACACTCTCGATGGCGAGGTAAAGGGGTTAGATCAATTTGAAGGAAAACATCCGCCTGTTGCACCGGTTTTCTGGGCCTTTCGCATCATGGTAGCGGTAGGCATGCTGATGCTGTTTTCCAGCTGGATTGGCACGTGGCAGTTGGCCCCGTGGAAAAAAGGGAGTGACCGTTATCTGCAGCCGTGGCAGGCAAAGTTGCTTGTCGCGATGACCTTCTCCGGGTGGGTCGCGGTCGTGGCCGGTTGGTATACGACTGAGATAGGCCGTCAACCATGGTTGGTAACAGGAATTTTGACTTCTGCCGATGCCGCTTCCAAGGTGCCTGCACCTAATATTGCTCTTACCTTGGCGATGTATTTGATACTTTATTCTGCTTTACTCATTGCCTATGTTTCGGTCGTATTCCATTTGGCAAGAACCAAAAAATACACTGGCAATTGCGCCGACTCGGATGCTGACGCCCAAGCGCTTCAGCCCAATGCCGAAACTGATATTGAAGTTGCACTGAATGTAGTCAACTATCCTGAAAAGGAAGGAAAAATCAATGGTTAATGTTATTCCAGATTTATCGACTGCTGCTGGCTGGATGCCAATTTTCTTTTTGGGTGTAATGGGCTTGGCAATGCTGGCCTACGTTATTTTGGATGGCTATGACCTCGGGGTCGGCGTCCTGATGAGCCGCGCCGATGAGATGCAAAAAGATACGATGATTGCCACCATCGGACCATTTTGGGATGCCAACGAAACATGGCTGGTTTTGGGAGTTGGTATTCTGCTGACTGTCTTTCCAGTGGCACATGGTTTCATATTAGGGACACTTTACTTGCCAGTCGCAGCGATGCTATTGGGCCTGGTTCTACGTGGTGTCGCATTTGATTTTCGGGTCAAGGCGCATGCTGATCACAAAGGGTTGTGGAATCGCGCGTTTTTTTTGGGATCACTTACGGCCAGTTGGGCTCAGGGGTACATGCTTGGGGGCGTGGTCAGTGGCTTTACGCCAGGGGGATGGGGAGTGGCGTTCAATGGCGTGGTTGGCTGCACCCTGGTAACTGCATATTGCTTACTCGGCTCCGGTTGGCTGATCATCAAGACGGAAGGGACACTGCAACTAAAGGCTATCCGATGGGCGCGTTATAGCTTGATTTTGACCTCATTGGGTTTCGTTGGAATAACAACCCTCACACCGTTTGTCAGCAACAGTATTTTTGCAAAATGGTTCTCTTTCCCTAATCTGGTATTGCTGATGCCCATACCTGCTGCGACAATAGTCCTATTATGGATCATCTGGCGTAGCCTCGCCCGACTTCCAGTTAGACTATCCAACGGCAATGAATACGGTGCATGGGTACCTTTCGGATCGACCGTCGGAATTTTTTTCCTGGCATTTTATGGATTGGCTTACAGCCTCTTTCCTTGGTTGGTGATCAAGAAAATCACGATATGGGATGCTGCGACTTCACCAGCTGCCATGGAGGTCATTCTAATTGGATCCGTGATTGTTCTACCTCTGATCGTCTGCTACACGGTGTTTTCGTATCGCGTATTTTGGGGGAAAAGCACTGCACTGACCTATTAGAAATTAATCAATTCAAGCGGATGGACCCCAGAAAACGTCCGTCCGCTGACGATAGTGCAGCGGCGTCAGTCGGAAAATTAATTTCATCGATGCCGGCATTGACTTTCCACGCATTAAAGCTAACAATTAGGCCCTATGTATTATCTTGGTCGTTCACTGCTCACCGTACGTTTCGTCTTGGTCTGGTTCGTCCTTGCCTTGGGCGTCGCCAGTGCTTCGCCGATGATGCAGCAACATACCGCAATGCTGATCTGTGCCGAAGGCGGCAACAAGATGATCTTTGTCGATGCTGACGGCAATCAGGTTGATGGTGCTAACCATTCTTCCCTTGACTGCCCGCTCTGTCTTCCCGCCGCGCTGCCACCTGCCTTCATCACGTTGAATTTGCCGGTGGAACCGCCAATGGCGTGTTCTCAACATGCATTCGTCAGCGCCCACATCGCTGCCTTGGTAGGGGCTCCATTGCCCGCCCGCGGGCCCCCACTGCCTCTCTGATCTTCTCCAATGACGCACTGACGTTCCCCCATTTCGCTACCCGGGGCCGACAGTCGCACATCATCCATTCCGCGTAAACATGCTTGCGTCCGATTGAATCGGCCGAGAGCGCGTGTGCGCAGTAGAAGAACAGGGTTTTTCATGGTGTCCCCGAACCTGGCGATGAGTGCAGCCATCATGGCTGGCACGATCGCCTGCAATACTTGCGCCTTCGCGCAAGCAGTACCTGCCATTCCCCAAGTAGAGATTGCCGCTGCCTTGGGCAGCGACGTAATGGCCGCGCAACGGCTCCAGGAGGCGCGCGCTGACCTGGCCAAACGCGCTGGTGGTACGGCAGTGGTCAACTCTGCTGACTATCTCGACGGACGTGCTGCGACAGCTGCAGATGCGCTGGCCTTTGCGCCTGGGGTACTGGCCCAGAGTCGTCATGGCCAAGAGGTGCGGCTGTCGATTCGCGGATCGGGTATCCAGCGTGGCTTCCTGATGCGTGGCATTAGCCTGTATCAGGATGGCATTCCGCTGAATCATGCTGACGGTAGCGGCGACTTCCAGACGCTGGACCCGACCGCGACCGAGTACATCGAAGTCTGGCGCGGCGCCAACGCACTCGAGTACGGGGCTAACGGATTAGGCGGCGCAGTCAACTTCGTTTCGCCTACTGGCTTGACAGCACCGGGCGCTGAACTGCGCGTGCAGGCCGGCTCGTTCGGCCAGCGACAAAGGCATGCAAAGCTTGCCGGACGGCATGATGGTGTCGATGGTTACCTCAGCATCAGCCGAAGCGAGCAGGATGGCTGGCGCCAGCAATCAGGCTATCGCACTGAACGTGTTTCGGGAAACGCCGGCGTAAGCCTGAGTGACGCGCTCGAACTGCGCGGCTTCATCTCCCATATCGATGCCAACCTCGAGATGCCAGGCAGCCTGACGCGTGCGGCGATGAACGCCAATCCACGCCAGGCTGCGCCGCAATATGTGCCTCAGGATGCTGTCAACGATTTCCGGCAAAATCGCGCCGCGCTGCGCCTGGTCTGGACGCCCAGCGCTGATGTCAGCTGGTCGAGCTCAGTGTTTTCGAGCGAGCGCGACCGTTTTCATTCCATGACCTTTGGCATTCTGCAGCAAGAGATGGATGACACCGGCCTCGATTCGCGGCTGGCAATCGAATTTGGAGCGCCAGAGCTGACGCGCAGGTTGGTGGCTGGGGTATCGCTGGCGCGACTGGATGGCAAGGAATCCCGGTTCGCAAACGTCGGGGGCAACGCTGGCGCCGCCACCGGTCGCACCCGGCTCGATGCACGCCAGGACACCGTGTACGCCGAATACAGCCATGGGCTGGATGCACGCTGGACCGTGCAGGCAGGCTGGCAGGGCTTGCGGGCGCGCCGTGATCTCGACAACCTGGCGACGCCGGGCGCCAGCTACGACGCACGATTTACCGACAACTCGCCAAAGCTGGGCATCCTGTTCGCGCAATCGCCGAACGTCCAATGGTTCGCTAACCTGAGCGGTAGCGTGGAGGCTCCGCCCTTCGGCGAGCTGGTCTACAACGTCAACCGCCCACTGGCTGCGGCGCAAGGCGCCACCACCCTGGAGAGCGGCTGGCGCGGACAGGCAGGCAGCTGGAGCTGGGATGCGGTGGCCTACCGCGCCAACGTCCGGCGTGAACTGCTGGCGTTGACCGATGCGCGTGGCACGGCGTTGGGCACTGTCAACGCTGACCGCACTGTACACCAGGGGCTCGAGATATCGCTTGATGGCGTACTGGCGTCGGCCTGGCGCCTGCGCACCCAGTATCTGTACAACGACTTCAAGTTTAACGAGGACTCCGTCTACGGCGACCGCCGCTTGGCAGGTATTCCCCCGCACCTTCTGCGCGCCGAACTGCAATGGCGAGCACATCATCGTCTGCGCATCTCGCCGAGCGTTGACTGGCAACCTTCACGGACCTGGATCGATCACGCCAACACGGTAGCAGCCGATGGCTTCGCGGTACTTAACCTGAGGTTCGACGGCGAGCTGAACGAGAACTGGCGCTGGTTCGTCGAAGGACGCAACCTCACCGATCGCAGTTACGTCGCGACGACTGCGGTGCAGGCCAACGCACGTGGCCTGGACGGGGCCTATTACTTTCCCGGTGATGGGCGCGCTGTGTACGCCGGCCTGACCTGGCGCACTCGCTAAATCGAAACACATTTTCACGTTCCGCCAAGGTAGGCCGCATGTTGCTGCTTGCCGGCCACGGACATAACAATGCAAGCGAAAAGGAATCATCATGCAAAAACTCATTAGTTCTCTCATCATCGCCACCGGTTTCATGGCGGCTGCCGCGCACGCCCAAGTGAGCGTCCAGGACCCTTGGACTCGCGCCACCGTAGCCCAGCAAAAAGCAACCGGCGCCTTCATGCAATTGAGCTCACCAAAATCCGTGCAGTTGGTTTCGGCCAGCTCCCCACTCACCCCGACCGTCGAGGTGCACGAGATGGCCATCCAGGGCGAAGTGATGCGCATGCGCCAGGTTCAGTCCGTCCAACTGCCTGCTGGAAAAACCGTCGAGCTCAAACCGGGTGGGTATCACATCATGTTGATGAACCTGAAGAGCCAGGTAAAGGAAGGGGATGTGGTCCCACTGACCCTTGTATTTGAAAACCAGGACGGCAGCCGCCAGACGCTGGACGTGAAAGCGCCGGTACGTGCGCTCAACCACGCAAGTCAGCATTCTGGCCATTAACCGCTGCTGGTGGCCTCTGAATTGCCCCCCGGCGCTGTTACCAGCCAGATGAACGACAACCCGAAAACGACGATGAACAAATCCCTGTTAAGCACCGCCATCTCTTTCGCTCTGGCTACGATGGCGCCCCTTGCGGATGCCTTGGCAGATCAGACCGTGGTCGCCATAGCGCCTTCAGTCGACCAAGTAAAAGCTCCAATTTGGACGACGGAGGCCGTGCACATCACTGCCCGTCGCGAGCGCTACACTGCAGCGAACACCTCTACGGCTACCCGTACCGATACGGCCCTAATCGAGGTGCCGCAGTCGGCGCAGGTCCTGACACGTACCCTGATCCAGGAGCAGGACCGTCGCACCCTCGGCGACGCCTTGGCCAACGTGTCCGGTGTAGTGGGCAACAAGCCGGAAGAGGGGCTGCTGGCCGGGCCGTTGGTACGAGGCTTCCTGGCGGAGATCTACCAGGACGGTCTGCCGATGTACGGTTCGACCCAAGCCGCCAACGATCCGACCAGTTTGGTTGGGGTACGGCAGATCACCGTACTTAAGGGACCTATATCAACACTGTACGGTGGCGGTGTCGGCTCGCCGCTCGGCGGCTTGATTAATGTGGAGTCCGAACGTCCCGACGGCACCGCCGGAGGTTACGCCGGGCTGCGAGCGGGTAGCCACGCGACCTGGAACGCGTATGGCGAAGTCGATGTAGCAATCACCCCGGCGATCGCGGCGCGCATCGCCGCCGAGTACCAAAAGAACGACAGCTGGATCGATCGTCTGAACGGCGAGCGCTGGTTCGTGCAGCCGAGCATATCGTTTCAGCTAAGTCCGCAGACCGACTTGTTGCTGCAACTGCAGTCCAGCCGCCGCAATCAGCTCGAGTATTCGGGCCTGCCTGCCGCACAGGCCTTGGCTGGCCAACTCGACAGAAACGCTTTCCCGGGCGCGCCGCTAGGCCAGCGTGACACGGTGGTCAGGAACGAGATGGCGACCATGGTGCTGCGCCACGCTCTCTCGGAGCGCACGCGGCTGAACCTCAGCGCGCGCTACTACCAGAGCGAGGTGCCGCAATTCGGAACGTTCATCTATCCCGACTTCTACCCGGTAAATCCTGCTACGCCCACGGTGTATCCCATCTTGCCACTCAATATGCAGACCGAGATGCGTGAGCGTACCATTGACGCCAACCTGACCAAGAGCATCGAGCTGTTGGGTGGGCACCACGAGTTCCTGTTCGGTGTTAACGTTGACAATACGGGCTTCTATTCGGACATGGGATTCAGCGGCGCAACCGTCGGCTCGATCGACCTGGCCCATCCAGTGTACGAACTGGCCTTCGGCTCACATACCGAGCCTAATCTGGCGCAGACCGACAGCTACCGGACTATCGCGGTCTACGCGCAAGACCAGGCAACCTATGGCCGCTTGCATCTGACCGGATCGCTGCGCTATACACAGTTGCGTTTCCGTGAACGCGAGCTGGGCACCGACGAGACGTGGCGCAAGGTATCGCCGCGCGTAGGCGCAACCTTTGACCTAGCACCGGGCGTGGCAATGTATGCTGGCTACGCAACCGCCTTCCGGGGCGCGTTCGGCCTAATCAGCCTGCAGACCCCGCAACCGGAGCGCTCGCGCAACATCGAGGCTGGGTTCAAGTTCGCACTGACCGAAACAGGGCTGTCCGGTACCATCGCTGCGTTCCGGCAAACACGCGAAAACGTCGCCACGCCGAGCATTGAGAATCCACTGTTCTCGGTTCAGGCCGGCGAGCAGCGCGCACGCGGTGTCGAGGCCGACCTGGTCTGGGAACCGACGCCAGCCCTGTCACTGTTGGCGACGTATGCTTATACCGATGCCGAAGTCACCCGGGACAACCTGATTCCGGCTGGTGACCGCCTGGCACGTGTACCGCGTCAAAACGGCCGCTTGGCGGCGCGCTACCGGGTGCGCGATGGCGCGGCAGAGGGATTGTCATTTGGTGCCGGCGTCACCGCTTTCAGTGAACGTGAACTGACGCTGCCCAACAGTGTTGCGGTGCCGGGCCATGCTCTCATCGATGCCCAGGCAGCTTACAAAATCGGCCGCTACCAATTCTCGGTCTCCGGGCTTAACTTGGCAAATCGGAAAGTCTATGACACTTACCAATACTTTGCTTTTCCGGTCGTAATGCCAGTGCAGCCGCGTTCAATTTTCTTCGCCATGGAAACCAAAATCTGATCGCCGGTCATGCGTATTCGCCGTTATTCAGCCTGTGGAAGTACCTTAACTCCCTTAAAGTCTCAAATGCAAAAAAATTTCTCTCGCCGATTCTTTATCTTTGCTGGTGCTGCAGTTTCAACGATAGTCCTGACTGGTTGTAGCGAAAAAAGCACCACCAATTTTAGTGGTAGCGACCTCTCCGATACCAACTTTGCTCGCGATTTTCGATTGAGAGATCCAGACGGAAATGAGCGCACGCTGGCAGATTTTCGTGGAAAGGTTGTCATGGTTTTTTTCGGGTTTACCCAGTGTCCCGATGTATGCCCTACAGCTTTGGCACGCGCTGCTCAAGTCAAAAAGTTACTTGGCTCAGATGCCGACAGTCTTCAGGTTTTATTCATTAGCGTCGACCCTGAACGTGATACGCCGGAGATTTTACGTGCGTATACAGCAGCGTTCGATCCGACATTCCTTGCACTGTATGGCGATCAAATGCAGCTCGCCAAGACTGCAAAAGAATTCAAAGTAATTTACAAAAAAGTACCTACGGGCTCATCTTACACAATTGATCATACGTCAACGACACTCGTCTACGATCCGAAGGGCCGACTGCGCGTCAAACTATCACATACGCAGTCGGCCATAGATTATGCGGCCGATGTACGCCGACTTTTGAATGGTGCTTGAAAGGCTGCTTTTCTCAGAATCGTGCAATGCCTGTCTGCTCAAAGCGTCTATATCAATTTACGTCCAAAAGAGCGGTGGCCGGAATGCCATTCATCGCAAGAATCCAGCCAAACACGTATTTTTTAAAGACGCAAACAGATCGCTTCAATATAATTGAGACATGCACAAAATCGTCATCCTCGCGCCCCATGGCGTAATACCGTTCGACCTATCTCTCGCCTGTGAAGTCTTTTCGCGGGTGCGCGTGCCGGGTATGCAGAGGCCTTACGAGGTCATTGTTTGCGGAGAGTCACTTTCAGTCGCTGCCGCACTGTTCGACTTACACACACGCTGGAACCTGAGCCATGCCAAAGGTGCACACACTCTTATCGTGCCGGGAATATCCGACATTGAGGAGCCTGTTTCATCCGCTATTCTTGCAACGATCCAGTCGGCTGCGAATGAGGGTGCTCGTATCGCATCTATCTGCACAGGGGCCTTCATTTTGGCAGCAACTGGCTTGCTGGACGGCAGACGTGCCACTACACACTGGATGTACGCGGAAGCGTTGGGCAAGCGCTTTCCGAAACTGAGTGTGGACCCAAACGTCCTATTTGTTGATCACGGTAATTTACTGACATCCGCTGGAGCTGCTGCCGGCTTGGATCTCTGTCTGCATTTGGTGCGGCGTGACTATGGCTCTGCAGTCGCAGCCGATGCAGCGAAGGCGGCAGTCATGTCGCTTGAGCGTATCGGTGGCCAAGCCCAGTTCATAGTGCATCCTGCACCAACATCTTCTTTGGCACTACAGCCAGTTTTAAAGTGGATAGAAACTCAGCTACACCGAGCTCTGACCGTGGACAGTATTGCTTCCTACGCCGCACTGAGCCGGCGTACGCTCAACCGCAGATTCTTGGAGCAGACAGGAACATCTCCTTTACATTGGATACGTAACGCGCGGGTGCGCCGCGCTCAGCATTTGCTGGAGACCAGCGCTCTTTCCATTGAACAGGTAGCCCAAGCTACCGGCTTCGGGTCGGGCACGTCGTTGCGACACTGGTTCAACATGCACGTTGGTACCAGTCCGCAGCACTACCGTAATCAATTCCGACACGCCTAGGGAAGCGCTGATCAATTGACCATTTTCAGCACCCCCCCCATTTCTGGCGACGAGGCTGCGCCGGCATGTTGAGATGCGTTTTTATCGTTGGGTCAGCTGGTTCTTCAGCGAATTAACCGGGCTCCTTACGCCTTTCGGCGCTCAGGACGCACGTCGGGATTCAGTGATCGTAAATCGCGCCCGGCGAGTACCAGATTGGCGAAGCCGAACAGCGTAAACAGCTGAGCTGTGTTTTTGGCCAAGCCACGATAGCGCGTCTTCCGATGACGAAACGGATTCTTAATGTCGTGTAACGGATGCTCAACTTTCGCTCGCACGCTGGCTTTGAGGTGCTCGAGTTTTTCGAGCATGCGGCCGACCTTGTTCTTCGGCAGCGCCTTGCGTTTGGATCGCTTCATCGCGACATGCCAAGTCACCGATTTGCCTTGATTTTCCGAGCGATTCTCAACACCCTGGTAGCCTGCGTCGTTGAGCGCAGGAGACTCGTCGCCGTGCAACAGCGCCCCAGCTTGCGTAACGTCGGAGACGTTTCCAGCGGTGCCGATGACGGTGTGCACCAGACCGGACGCTGCATCCACGCCCACGTGGGCCTTCATCCCGAAGTGCCAGTCGTTACCCTTATTGGACTGGTGCATTTCCGGATCGCGCTCTCCATCTTTGTTCTTCGTGGACGGTGGCACTGCAATCAGCGTGGCATCGACAATAGTCCCCTCGCGTATCATCAAACCCTTCTCGGCAAGATGGCCGTTGATGGTGTCGAAGATCTTCTTGGTCAGTCCATTGGCCTCGAGCAGATGACGAAATTTCAGTAATGTCGTCGCGTCGGGCGCGGATTCGCGGTTGAGGTCGATGCCTACAAAACCACGAATCGCTTGGCTGTCGTAGATCGCGTCCTCAATGCCTTCGTCCGACAGGCCGAAGCATTGTTGAGCCACATACATGCGCAGCATGCGCGCCAGACCAATTGGCGGACGGCCAGCGCCCTTGACCTTCGGGTAAAAAGGTTCGATCTCTTGATGCAGCTTGCCCCACGGCGCGGCGTTGTCGATCTCTGCAAGAAACCGGTCGCGCCGCGTCAGCTTCTTTCTGTTGGGCTACTTGAGGTCGGAGAAGCTCTTCTGCATGATCGACGGGGCGGTGTTGGGTAAAGCGAAATTATCTCAGACGGGTAGCGACGCCGGAGCGATTGGCGGCGAATAAATCAGTGCTTCCCTAGCCGCCTACTTCGAGTCTAATCATACAACTATGGCCAACGGCCGCTTCGACTCCAAGCTGTGTAAAAACCCGGATCTAATATCAAGCATGCCACACTCGACCTGTCAAAAATCTAGCCACATGGGTTTCTATAGGTTGGAAAAGGTTAATGGACTCTAACGTTTTTACACAGTCTGGATCGGAAGCCGGCTGTCGTGGCAGTTAGTGCTTTTCAGACCAGGCAACCTGCTGAGCTGACGTTACGGGCTATCTGGCGGCACCACCAATATTCTGATTTTCAGATTCAACGAGCGAATCAGATAAGATTTGCCAGAGCGCAGCTTGGCGAACTTTCAGCGCTACTCCACCAGCATAGATAAGTTCGACATGCAGGCTATCGACAATGCCCAAATATGCTTTGCCATATAGTTCGATGCGTTGGGCAGTTAGCCAAGGCGCGGACCTTGTAAGGCTGACTTTATAGTTCTGCTCAAGTTCGCCAAGAAGTGCGGTATAGCGGGATACGATCTCTTCGCGCAGGGAATTTGGCGGTAAGTACGCTGTACGCAATAGAAAACGCAGATGTCCCGACTGCGCATAGCAGTTTTCCATTTTGTCACAGTACAGCTTTCCCGCCTTGGCTGGAGCAGGCGCTACGGCATATTCGTCATCAAAGCACGATTGTATAAAAGCTCTTTCATCATCTATTGCGTCAGAGAAAGCCTCCAGATATAAGTCATCCTTGCTGGCAAAGTGCGAGTAAAGCGAAGCTTTACGCATGCCGACGCGTTGAGCAATGTCAGTCAGGGACGACGCATCGTAGCCATGTTCGGAAAAGTGCGCTATTGCGACAGCGCAGATATTGTCAGCCGAAGCAGATCGTGTATTCATGATGTGTGTGATGTGGCTCTTATTCGAACAACGGGAACATGTCCAAGCATCAGTGCGCAAGTTGGACCGTGCTTTCCGAATTAATCCGCGCATTCGCGAACGCCAGGCATAGTACCAGTACACCCGCACAGGCAAGAAATGCCAGCCACGAAATCGGACCGGACTGCGCCAGCATGGCTGCCAGCGGCGTTGCCGATGAGGCGATTGTCATCTGTATCGCACCTAGTAGCGCGGCAGTTGATCCGAGCGCGCGCTGTTGCGAACCCATTGCCATTGACATCAAGGTCGCTTCCGCGATACCCAGTCCGAACAAGCTCAGGAACATGCCCGGAAGGACGCCGACAAGGCCCAAACCGTTCAGCGCACCTGCTAGCGACAGCAGTGCGCCTGCCACCATCGCTCCCGTGCCGATCAGGCTCAGGCGCATTATGCCGTACCTGCCAACCAACGTGCCGCAACACATTGCGCCAATTAGCACCGCGATGCCAGTGGCGCCAAATACCATGCCGAAGCTGTCTGCCTGTAAGCGGAATTCTCGCTGATAAACCAGGGAGGCCCCGCCGATATAGGCAAACAGGAAGAAGAAGCTTGCCGCGAGGGCCAAGGCGGGAAACAGGAAGGCACGGTCTGACGCAATCCTGACATAGCTTCGCACGGCGTCGTCAGGCAAGGTACGTCGATCTATCGGCAATGTTTCACGCAGAAACGCTGCGCTGTTGAACAGGGCGACAACGCCAAGCGCCGCAAGAGCAAGCATGACTGCGCGCCAACCGTATAAGGAGTCGAGGCCGCCGCCTATGGCTGGGGCGAGAACTGGCGCCAAACCGACGATCGTCATGAGCAGAGCAAATAGCTTGGCTGCTTGCACGCCCTCTGTCACGTCGCGGACCATGCTCATGACCACTACCAATGTCAATCCGGCAGCTAAACCTTGTACCACTCGAGCGAACAGGAGGTTAGCCAAGCTGTTCGCCTGAGCAGCCCAGACAGCTGCAACGATGTAGAAGACAATGCCCGCGAGAAGCGGTCGCCTTCTGCCCAGCATGTCTGTCAGCGGCCCCCAAAACAACTGTCCTGCACCGAGAGCGAGTAGAAAGAATGTCAAACTCAGCTGCACATTCGCGAATGAAGTCTGCAGCTCATCGGCCATCGCAGGCATAGATGCAAGGTACATATCGATACCAGCAGGACCAAGAACCGCTACAAGTGCGAGGGAACCTGCCAGACCACGTGGCAATACCGAGATAGATGATCGTTTCAGCATCGATTTTCCTTGTTAAAGCGATTTGCTTGGGTGAATAACCGCATTGTACCTCACACAACTACCTACCGGTAGGTAGCAAGCGAGAAATTATTCGTAATGGAACCAGTCGTGAAGGCCAGATCCAAGCAGGTATTCTTGGAATGAGGTAGCTGATCTACGATGCCGTCTCGCGGCCGAGGCCGCGACCAAATCAGACGGGGCTTTTTGGTTGCCTAGAGAGATTGCATTCAGGTGTACAGCGACGACCGCTTTGGGTCGAAACCAGCCGGTCGCGACAGGCAGCAATCTGCCAGAAGCGGCCCTTCTAGAACGTTGAGCAAACAAGTGTGTCCACTTTCGAGCATGCAAACAGCGCCGGCGTGAGATTGCGTGATGTTGCGCTTCCTTGATTCGGATAAACTGCACGTTTTTCCGGCTACCATCGTTCAGCGCGTTCGAGCGAGAGAGGTTCAGCCGGATAATCTGGGCCGACGTAACAGTAGTTTAGTCAAAAAAATAATTGCAATATGGAAAAAAAGCACATAGATAACTGGAGAAATATCAGGGAGTCAGGTTGGGCTGCGTGGGTCATCAAACGTGGCATCCTTGGCTTCGGCGTGCCTATGTCGTTATTCTTTGCAATTCAAATCTGGCTCACGAGCGGTATCGTTCCAGCCTCGTTCATGTTTTTTCCGTCAGCATTAATAGGAGGTGCTATTTTCGGGCTGACCACGTGGAAATTATCGGAATGGCGCCACTACAGCTACGAAAAAACATCCCAAATCTCTGAGTCATTACCGGAAGATATTGCCAGACATGACTGAAATACGTTGGTACTGGGTTGCTCCCCTAGCTCTAATTGGTATCGTGACCTTATGTCTGATTTTCCTTTTCCGAAATAAGCATTGGCTTCGTGCAATAGCTGTCATAGCTGCAGGAGCGATTTTTTCACTTTTTGGGGATCTACAAGCGAGGACAATAGCGCTCTTGGCCCAATCTTGCTTACTGGTTTCATACTAACTGTCACTACTGCAGCCGCCGGACGCAAATAATCGCATTGTCCCCATGCTCGGCACGTTAGAATGCTGTTCCTAATACAGGCTATCTGAGAACAATTACCTACGACTATAGACGTCCGCTTTGTGTCGAAAACCTGCTTCCTGAATTGAGGCGACAACCTTGCGAGGTACACGGCGTGAGACTCAGTGCGCCGAAGTCTGGTGAGCATTTTGATGCACGGCCGACATCTCTCGGCCAAAAGTAATCGTTCATATGATCTAAAAACGGTTCATCGGATATTCGCTTATTTTATTCTCCCATGACTCACAAAATCGAAGTCCCGAGCAAGGCCAGCGTGCCGAGCTTGGCAGTGCAGTCCCTGCCTTGGGAAAAGAAGTTTTGTCAGCTCGGTTTCAAAACCTATTGCTTGTCAGCTGCAGCGGTTGCTCTTTTTGGATCGTTAATCCTAATTGGCTTCTTTCTGTTATGGAATAGCACGTTTAGCGTTTTTCCATCCATGGCAATGTTTCCCGAGCAACCAACAATCGCAACCATATTCGGCAACCTAGTGTTTGCTCCAATTGTGGAAACCGCTTTAATGATCGCATTACTCGAATTTTTAGTTCGCGTTAGATTATCTAAGCTGGCAAGCGTTGGTCTCTCGGCATTGCTCTGGGGATTTTTGCACGGCACTTTAGCGCCGATGCGGTTCGCAGGGTCGATCTGGAGCTTTTTTGTGTTCGGCTATAGTTACTTCTTGTGGTCCCGTCAAGACCGTAAAAGTGGATTTTGGGCTGCAAGCTTGTCCCATACTATCGTCAATACGGTACCCACGCTTGTCGTGTTCCTTGAATATTATGTTTTTCAGAATAAGCTCTGAACATCCCTGACATGCAGACTTTGCTCAGCGCGCGGCCTTGATCGCTGACGTCGCCCTTCAGGCCATCACGCGGCTTTTAGATGGTGGGCCTGATGAAAGCGATGATCCGGTCGACGCTTGGCGCGAGCCTAGCTATGCTGGCCATGATGCTTCACTTTCTGCAGGTAGAGATAGGGAAGACAACGTCTGCTTTGGGTCAACAGCTGCTGGTCGAGATAGTGTGTGACTTTTCCAACAAGGCAACCTGCTAAGCTGATGCAAGCGGTCGAGTCTGGCCAGCAGTAACTAATCCGACAACAACCAAAAACACATTTTATGAAAAATTTTGTAGTAGCTGCTTCGCTAGTTTTTTGGTCAGTTCATGCTCTTGCATGTCCCTTGTCTGAGTCGTTATCAGAACGTTACGGAATCTCATTTTCAGGTTTTAAGACGGCGATTCCTGTAACTGCAGCACCTGATACTACCGATACTGCAGCGTTCGTTCGGGTTGTGATGCAAAACGAAAGTAAGGCTTTAGATGGCTTCCGTCATACGATCGTAATGAACACTAAAACGAAAAAAGCCTGGGTTCTTCGAACAGGTGGTTTCGCGAGCGTATACGAGTGGTTTGGACCTGTGGACGCCCCTAATCCCTCGGTCCGGAATTGCAGGACGGAGCCGATGCAAGTGCATCCGCTCGCCTTACTCTAGCAATAGTTACATCCTCTTGAGCCTGACGAATTTCCGGATTGGGTCGAAACCAGCTGGTCGTGACAGACAGGAAACGGCCAAAAGCAGACTTTTAAAAATTCAGCAAAATGAAAAAATTGATTGTGATATCTCTTGTGTTTGTGAGCTTCGTTGCTTTCGCCATTGGCGTTAACGGTGGATGGGTGATGGCACAGACTTACTTCGGAATGAAAGAGCTACACAAGGTCTCGCCTCGAACACCATTTGGCACTATCTATATTCATGCGAGCAACCGCAGCGCAGGTTCGAGTACCGGGCATAGCTCTCGCTTTTGCATTCCAGCGGCTGCTTTGGGTCGATTCCAGACTGTCGCGGCCACCGCTGGCTTCTCAATCGAACAACCTGCTATGCTGGTTCGAACCACCGGGTTGGCCAAGAGCAGACGGAGGAAGGAACCATGCGTGAAGAATATTCAGATTTTTGATGGTGCCGCTAACGCGGTATGTGAGATCTTCGCTGCGACTGATGAGGAATTCTCCCTCATCTTCCAAGATGGCTTAGACATAGCTTTTATCGATGAAGGCTACAAAAACCATTCGTCGCGAACATTGGATGCCGCTTTCACAGCAATTTCGAAACGCCGTGTACCCAAGCGCGAAGTGATGGGCATTGAGGGCATTCTCTTCTAGGGAAATGAACACAGGAAGGTCTACGATCCTTCGCGTTGCGTTGCGATGAGCAGACAGTCAATCCAGGTCGATAACGTTTAGAGAAATTTTCTTAATTGCAATCTTCTAAACTATAGTGAATGTCAAAGCAGCAAAAACGAATGCATTCCAAGGCTCAATCCGTTAGCCAAGTTGTTATTCTGAAACTATTTTTAGACGAATTGCAAGGTTATTTGTATTGACGGCAATCATAGATAAGTAAATATAAGCTAAAATGTAGTCTTATTCTTACAATGATCTACGGTGGCACATTCTATTCTTATCGTCGAAATCGATGATCTAATCCGTCAAACAATTAGCGACGTTTTCGAGTTTTTCGAATACCGTACTATCGTTACTAAATCCCATGACATCGCTTTGAGTATGCTGTTAGGTGTATGGTTTGGAACAATAATTTTCTGTCCAACTAGGGACGATCCAGATGGCAGGCGATTCGCTTGGGAAGTAAAAGCAATACAGCCAAACATCAAGACTATCGTAATAAGCGGACTTGGACGCCTTGAGCACCTATCTCCATATGTTGATGCGTTCATTACCAAGCCCTTTTCAGTTGTAGATATCTTAGGCACGATCCGAACAGTACGGGCTGAAAGTCAGGAGGATTTTGACGACAAGACGCCTCAGTCAAGAAAATAAACCAAGCCATTCGATTCAATACGATGATAATTTTCGATAACAGACCTCCGCAGTATATGACTTCGGCAGAGCTTGAAGACGCAGTCCGACGACGCCGTGACCATACCAAGAAGTTAGTTGTGGAAGCACGCAAACGTAGAGCTGCGTCGTCTAATTCTCCTTTTGCTAACGAAGTCGAAAAACCGATACATAGTTGAAACAAACGATACTTGACCGTCAGCACTCAGCTACCTTCACATTAGCGGGAATGCTCCGCTCCACAGTCCGCTGAGGGTTGGGAGCAGCCAGCCACGGGCCTGCCTCTGTTGGTGGCGTTAAGACAGGTAAGACACGTGAGCCGCGGCTAGCCGGCTAATTGCCTAGGGGAACGGAAGCGGGTGCGTCGCAATTTTCGTCCGGGTTCTCAGGCGCTACCGATGTCACAAGAGCACTGCCATACACGGCACGCACGCCACGTGTGGCCGCGGCGATTACCTCCGTCGCGCTTGCCGATGGCGGCTATGACGACGTGAATGACGCCTCTCCCCGCAGGACTGCCGGGATCTGCTCCACGAGCTCGAGCGCCATGTGCATCTTGGCTAAGCACTGCGCCAAGTAAGCGCGATCGCTCACCATCTCGATTGCGCCGTGGAAGGCACGATCTGATGACGAACCGTAAGCCTGGCGTACCTTATCCCAGGCTGCCTGCGGTACTGCACCCCAATGACCGATCATCATGGCCAGATCGATGATGTCTCGGCTAGCCACTGCCTTGTCGCGGTACCGATCGGTGTTGGCCAGTAGCTTTTCAGCGTACATATCGGCGCGAGAGAGGGTCGGCACACCTGTCGCCGTGTTCATCTCACCTTCAATCTGGATACGTCCCTCGCTGACGATCTCGAACTTCACTGGCACGTCGTCGATGCGCAGAAATGTGCGTATGCCGTACCGGTCCGCGCGTACCTCGCGCGCTAACTGCACCGGCCGGGAGAAGATAGCGCCTAAGGACGTGTCATGGATTGTATTGCGCAGCTCGCGATAGCCTTCTTGAGAAGCGCAGAGAAAGTCGATGTCGACTGATTCCCGGTATTCGTTCAAAGCAAGCACGATCGCGGTACCGCCGCCGAAGAAGCACTTGTTCTGGGAGAGGAAGTCGGCGTCGAGGGCGGCCAGCAGGAGCTGAATGCGATTATGGTGGTCGCGCTTAAACATTCATCAGCCCATGGCCACAGGTCTCCGTCAGGCCATCGATCAGCTCGCGCTCCTGGTCATCCAGCTGTTTGTGGTCGACGAAACGCCAGTTGCTCTCGTAGAGCCCGAAAGCCTCTTCTGCCGTGATGACATCGTCCGGCCGCCGGCTCCAGGCAAGCAGAGCCAGTTGTGGGTAGTCCCCGATCTTCAGGGTGAGCGGTGGGATTTTCATGAGAACGATTATCGGTCTTCCCGGCAGAAAGTCAACGCCTTGCCCGTGCACTCCTGATGAGGGTCCAAATTACCCGAGACCAGTCAACCCAGGAAAATCGGTTCACTTTGCTATCAATCAAAGCTACTGGCTTCCAGTGTCACCCCAGGAGGGGTGACGGTTGTTGAACGATTTTCCATTACACCGTACTTGAAGGTCCGCAATGGGTTGGGTGACGCCATCCGACTCCGTCCGTAACTACAGCAAGAGTACGCCAAAATAAGGTCCGATTCCTAAGGAGGACCTCATGAAACCGTGCATGCAGACGTCGGCTTCTCAAGCTGCCTGGAATAAGGGGAAACTGGTTGGCCAGAAAAGTCCATTGAAATTGAAAGAGATATGGGCCATCCGAATTCGCCTACAGTTGACTGAACAAGTCAGGGATCTTGCCCTATTCAACTTGGCAATCGACAGCAAATTGCGCGGCTGTGACCTGCTGAGCTTGAAAGTTAGCGACATCGCACAGGGACGTAGCATCATGCATCGTGCGATAGTCATGCAGCGTAAAACGCACCGTCCAGTACAGTTTGAAGTCACTGACATGACAAGGCAGTCGCTGTTGGCATGGATTGACCGAGCCAAGCTTTCTAACAACGCGTTCCTCTTCCCAAGCAGAGTCAAGCGGTCGCCGCATTTGTCCACGCGCCAGTACGCTCGCATTGTCAGACGGTGGATTACTTCAATAGGGCTTGATGTCGCAGCATACGGCACCCACACCATGCGTCGAACGAAAGCGACACTCATCTATCGAAGGACCAAGAACCTTCGTGCGGTTCAGCTTCTGCTAGGGCATACCAAGCTCGAAAGCACAGTTCGATACCTTGGCATCGAAGTTGATGACGCACTTGAAATTTCCGAGCAAACTGAGGCTTAGACCTACTGCCGCCGGCCGATGTCGGGGGGTATTCTGTCAACCTGATCGTTTGCTCAAGGTAGTAGGGCAGATAACTCAAAAATCATTCCGCATGCTTTGTTCAGGCCCTTTAGAAGACCGCTGACGGTGCTTCGTAAGACATGTGAATTAATGAGCACGTAGTAGAATCGGCACCAGAACGTTATAACTTACTGAAAAGGAAACAAAATGACTAAGATCGACCTGTCAAGCTACAGCCTTAGCGAACTGAAGGAACTCCAGCATGGCATCGGCCAAGAAATCAAGAACCGCCAACAAGGCGACTTAGCAAAAGCACGTCAGCAAATTCTCTCGATTGCACAGGACGTAGGCGTGACAGTCGAGGAATTGCTCGCAGTAAATTCGAAAAAGTCGTCGAACGGGAAAGGGCAAAAGGTAGAGCCGCAGTACCACAATCCAGCTGAAAAAGGTCAAACTTGGTCGGGCCGTGGGCGCCAGCCGAAATGGATCGCAGAAGGCATCGCTGGCGGCAAGCAACTGGCAGACTTCAGAATCTAATTTCAACGGTACACAGGTATATTTCTCCGTGCTAGCTCAACCGACAGCAGTTGTTGAATACGCAGCTTTCGGCCAAAAGCGGCCCTTTGGAAGCACAGCAGTGAGATGATTTTAGCCAGCAGTATTGATGAAGGATTCTGATGTTTCTCGTCCGTTGTGAAGCCAGATGTGATGAAGCTACGGCATTCCCGTCAAGGCTGCGCTCTGCCGTGCGTGACGCTGTTGCCTCCGTGACTATCGGCGAGTGGCATCCGCCCAGACATGCGTTCATGGTCAACGTGGAGGGCGAAGCGCTTCGCATACCTTATCGGGTCTACTACGATCCTGACCTATTACGTCGGCAACTAAGGGAGTTGCAGGCTGCAGCTAGGCTAATACTCCTGTGCTTGGGGACGCGCCATTACGACGGCTATTTACGTCAAGAATGTCTTCGGGAATTGGTTAAAAACGAAGCGCCCTGGCTCACGCCGTATGTTCTTCAGCTTGCTGGCGAATACGTTGTCGAAATTATAGAGGACGTCGCTAACGCCATTGGCGAGCACAATCCTGCCACGCTGCGGGCTTTCGCATTGGAGAATTCTGCATATCTTGCGACACTTGGACGCCGAATCACAAGTTACTGGAGCTACCACCGACATGCTTATCCGGAGCGCCATTCGTATCCAGGAGCCAAGGTTTTAGCTGTCCTGAATGCTGCTTTGGAATGACTGTTTAGGGTCGTCGATTCCGGCCTGTCGCGACCGCCGTTGGATTTTCAACCTGGCAACCTGCTATGCTGGCCTGAACGGCCGGGTTCGGCCAAAACCGGCCGTGTGAGAGCTTCCGAATCTGAAAGGCGAGAATGGATCTTCCAACTGCACAACAGCTTATGTTGGTGTACGAAAGAATTGGTAAAGACATCAATGAGGCAGACGCCATAATCCGCACATTGCCAGAAACTGAACGCACTCAGCATTTGCATGCCCTCGCTGGCATGGTCAATTACATCTGGTTCAATCTCCAGGCTCCCATCGTACGTGAGCATGGAGCGTTAGACCCGGATAAGGAGTACTTCCAGAAAAAATGACGCGTGGAGCATGGAGGTCTGTTTTAGGTCGGTTCCCGCCCTTCGTGACAGTCCGCGACTTTTCAGCCTTGGTAACCTGATATGCTCAGCTGAACGGCCGGGTTCGGCCATAACTCGACGTTCAATTTTGAAAGAAGGATTCCATGCGCAATCCACCTAGCAAGAAACATAAAAATTTAATGGCCTTTTGGATTTGTATTGGAGTAGCGATGGGTTGTGCAATTGGCACCGCAATCGGCAACATCGCTTATGGCATTGGTCCGGGCGTGGCAATTGGAACTGCTATCGGCGCTTTGACTTCGAAGGCTCGGCGCTGAATCTTTGCAATCGGCCGTCTAAGCAACGGTGTTGTCCATTACAGACCTGAACGGCCGCTTCGGGACGGCAGCAGTCTGTCGAGACAGTCTGTGACTTTTCCAGCCGGGCAACCTGATGACAATTGTTGAAACTTAAGTAATGATGCGTTGCTATGATTGTCTTCCCTATCGGGGACTTAGTTAAACGTTGCGCCCTCAGAACTAATAATTATTTATATGTTGAACAATTTGCTCGCGGTTTTCTTACTGTTTATATTTCCTGCGCTAAATCTTAGGATAAGCCTGCGCCCGAAGAAAGAAAAACCACCACGTTCATTGATGCGCCGCTACTGGTCAATGAGCTGGCAATCACTGGTTTTACTGGCCGTACTTTGGGTTGGTTCAGCGCAAGTAGGATACACCCCACGCGATCTCGGCTTCGATATCCCGCTCTCAAACGTAGGGGCATGGGGATTGGGTTTTGCAGTGTTACTGCTAACTGGCCTCTCGGTAGCCGGTCACATCATTGAGCGCCGTAAAACTCCAGAAGCCCGAGCTAAAAGTGAAAAAGAAATGCTAGAATTGCCGATGCCATGGCCGCGCAGTACAACCGAGGTTCTGGCTTTCGCAATTAGTATATTCATCATGACTGCTGGTTGGGAATTTCTTTATCGTGGCTTCTTACTGCAATTGTTGCCGCCAATTATAGGACTACCATTTGCAATTGTTGCATCTGCTCTTGCTTATGGCATCGCTCACGGCTATAAAAATCCTAAGGAACTTATTGCCAGCATTATTTCCGCCTTCATCTTTACAATCGCATATGCTTGGACACATAGCATTTGGTGGTTAATCTTAATCCATGTGGGCTTGCCATTGCTGATGTTCCCTGGAGTGATTCGCACGCACCGCCGCCGTAAGGTGGAGGATCTAGGTGCAGCAGAAGAACGCATCCAACCTGAGGGGTGAAAAGGAATCGCAAGGTCCGCGATGGGTCGATTCCGGTCCTTCCAATCAGCACTTAGGACCAGGCAATTTGTGTAGGAAAAGTAGCAATGCTACTGAGCAAGCCGTGGCATTTTCGCTTCGACGGGCGCTGATCAAGAGCATTTGCGCTCACTGTTCGGGAAAGCAATACAGCGCCCGGGTGGGCGTCAGAAGGTATGACGCACGCCGAATGCGATGCTGCGGCCCCTCAGCGGCGACTGGTTCTTGACGAATGAGGTGTGCGTAAAGGCCAGCTCATT
This sequence comes from Oxalobacteraceae sp. CFBP 13730, assembly GCA_014841835.1. Classification (GTDB taxonomy): domain Bacteria; phylum Pseudomonadota; class Gammaproteobacteria; order Burkholderiales; family Burkholderiaceae_D; genus Telluria. The sequence goes on from JACYUQ010000006.1 coordinate 66,982, forward strand.
GGTCAGATTGGTGCCGCGCGCATATAACTCCAGCGACTGGCGCGCGCCCATGTCGAGCCGGTACGCCACGGTCGCATTGACCATGTTGTAGCCTGCCGTCTCGGTTTCGTAGGAGGCGATCCGACTCTGGCCGAAGGTACGCGACATTTCGAGGTCGGCAGAGAGCGGGCCCCAGTTTCTTTCGTAGCGTGCGCCGAAGCGCCCGCGCGGAATGCGCGGCAGCTGATCGTTCCCATCCTTCATCCGGGCGCGGACATGGTCGCCGAACAAGGTCACACGTGAAGCAGGCGTGACTTGGTAGCTGACCTGCCCATCAATACCGGCAAAGCGCACATCGGCTGCTGTATAGGCCAGGAAGTTGTGCGCAACACCTGTTTCGCGTTCAGTTTCGATCAAGCGAGCAAAAATATAATCACTTATGTCCTGGTAGAACAGACCGATCTCGACATCGAGCGGACCGTCTTTCTTGCGCAAGGTCAGGTCGACCGAATTGGTGGACTCGAGCACATCCCCGACGGGACGCTTGCCCTCCTTGAAGACCGGATTATCCACGGCCAGTCCAAGCTCATAGCTGTTGGTCGCCAGATTGTTGCCACGGGCGTAGAGCTCGCGCACGTTCGGCGCGCGCTCGGTATGGCCGAACGACAGTCCCAGCGACGCTCCTTGTCCCAAGTTCCACAGTCCCCCGATTGAGGCCGAAAAAGGATTGTGCTTCGTGCTAGGATTTTTGGCCAGGAAACTGTCGACCTCCTCGGATTCGATGATTTGTCGCCAGTCGTTGCCGTACCACTCAGTAAACAGCGCCTCGTATTCGGCGTCTAAGTTCGCCAGGAACCCGGGCGCCAGCGCGCGCATGTCGCGCCAGTCCTTGCGCAGCGCGAATTCGAGGTCAAAGGCGCCGAACGAGCGGCGTTCGCTCAGGAACAGGCCGACACTCCTGGTGAGGTGGTAGTAAGGCGGGACCAATCCATAGGCGTTGGCAGGAAACGCCACGTGCAGGTCTTCGACATTAATGCCGCTGAAGGTGCCGTCCATATACTGCACGCCCAGAGTACCGGTAAAGCCCAGCAGCGGCTGGTGGGTCAGCTCGATGCGCCCGTCCCATACCTTGTTGGTGTAGCGCGTGAACAGGCTTGTACCGTCAACTTCGTCATGCGCATAGTCTGTATGGGAAAGGCGCAGGCGAGTATGAGAAAACCCCGGCAGCAGGTCGTCGTAATCGGCGCGGATATCGAACCGGTCGCTATCGAGCTTGATCTGCGCCGTATGGCTATCGGGCGAGCCAAATGGGTCATCAAAACCGCCGTGCGCCGCGCAGTGCAGGTCCATGTCGTGTGTATGGCAGACGCCGTTCACGTGGCTGTGGCCCGGTAATCCATAGGCGCTTTTCATACGGGTGAAGGCGGCGCCGATGTAGCCTTTGGCCGTGATCCACGATGCGCCGACAGCATAGCTGGTGTTCTCGGCGAAGGAATCCGGCAAGGCATTCGTGCCATACTCGCCCGGCACCTCGTAATCGCCAGCATGCCGGCGTACCCCCTCGGCGTGAAGCGCGAACTGGCCCACGCCTGCCGTGACGCGCCCGACCGCCGTCTTCTCGTTGTCGCCGGTGCCATAGCGCACTTCCGTGGCGCCGCTCAAGCCACCGGCCGGCAGCTGGGTCGGTACCTTGCTGTCGATCAGGTTGATCGCACCGTTGACGGCGTTGCCGCCATAGCGGACAGCGGCCGGTCCACGGATGACCTCGATCGCGTCGAGCAGCAGCGGGTCGGTCGTCACTGCATGATCGGGAGACACCGAGGAGACGTCGAACAGCGCCGCACCGTCGCTCAGTATCTCGATGCGCGGTAAGGTCTGGCCGCGTATCACAGGACGCGATGCGCCCCCGCCGAAGCCGTCCAGGTGAATACCTGGCAAGCCCGCCAGAGTCTCGCCCAGGCCGCCCTGCCGGCGATGAACCAATTCGGTGCCGGACAATATCTGCGACGGCGTGATCGACGGCAGCGCTTCTATCCCCCGGCTGGCTGTAACGACAACCTTGTTGTCGGTTTCGGTCGCGGCAAGCGGTTGGTCGGACTCGGCTGTCTGCGCCCACAGCAGCGTTGGCATCAATGCGAGAACGGCAGCGGCGTCGCCGAGGCGGAGGTGTTTTTTCATCGTTTTCCTGTTTGTATGACCATGGAATTGCCAATGGCGCCGGGAGTGTTCATGTTGAGGCCTGCACGCAGAACGCACTCTTCATGATAATAGGAAAGCATTATCATTAAAGAGCAGGTTGCTGGCAAAGTATTTAGTCTTGCGCTGTGGCTGAATACGAGACACGCGGTGCCCCTCCGCTGCCCTTTGGCTGATTACTCACTCCGGGCGCGTCCCAATTCAGCTGGACCTAATGATCACGCTAATGTCCGTTTCGGGTGGAGAGCTGCCTGTCGAGAAATAGGTGACTTTTCGTCTGCAGCAACACCCAGGGCCTGTCGGCGACGTCGCGACGGTGGGAGGCAAATCCAGAGCCCGCTAGCGCCACCAAAGACAGGCGTTGACCCCGGCCGCCGAGCCGGCTAATTGACCTAGCGACGTCCGGCGTCTGGCCGATCAGAAGAAATAACGCAATGTCGCCCCTGCCGTGGCCTGCGGCACGGTCGTCACCAGCAGGCCGCCCGCCGTGCCATACGCAATATCGCTAGCGAACTTGTGCGGGTGCAGCGTGGCGAACAGTGAACCCTGGTACTTGCCAAGATCGTAGGTCGCCTTCATGTCATACTGCACAAAGGTCGGCATATCGCGCTCGTATAGCGGCGCACCCATGTAGTAGGGATTGCCTGCTGTGACATACACGTCGCCGCTGAGCGACAGTCGGCCTGGTCCCATGGCTGTGCGGTACTGGACGCCGGCTTTCCATGTATGTTCCGGTACCGAGAGGCGCGCGCCGGTGCCAGGTGCCGGATTATCCAGCTGCGCCCGCAGGATGCGGCCGTAGCTTAGGTAGGTGTTCAGCGCGCTGCTGAAATGGTAGCGCAGGTCGAGCTCAATGCCGCGGCGGGTGGTCTGGCCGGACGCCACAAACACGTCCGGCGCCGTGTTGATGATCTCGTCATCGTTCTGGATGTAATAGAAGGCACCGGACATGCTCAGGCCCTCGAACGGTTGCGCATTGAAGCCGATGTCATGCGAGCGTACCCGGCTTGGATCGATGCCGGGATTACTGCGCCCGCCCAGTGCACCCAGCGGGCCCAGGCTGCCGCTGGTGCTGATCTGCTCGGCCGCCGGCGAACGGAAGCCCTGTGCGATGTTGGCAAACAGCTCCACGTCGGGCGAGACGCTCCAGATCGCGCCGTACTTCGGTGTAACCACCGATGCCTTGTAGTCGGTCGAAGCAGCCGGCAGCTTGCGATTGATCAGGTCGTATTCGAAGCGGTCATAGCGCGCGCCGCCGTGCAGCTTGAGCGTCGGCAGGATGCGGTACTGACCCTGAATGAAGGTGCCGTAGGTCAGCAAGTCGAGGTCTTGGTTGTTGACGTAATTAGCGGTCGGCTGACGGTTACGGTATTGTAGGCGAAACGCGTTGCCCTTGTCCTTGCGTGCTTCAAGACCAACCGTCAGCACGCCCGCTGAGCCGAAGGTCCAGGTATTGCCGCCACGTGCACCAAAGATATCGCGCTCGTCGTAGCCGTAGGTGTGCAGCGTGGCACTGGTCTGGATCGCGCGGCTTCGCGTAAAATCTTCGGCATAGGCGGTGGCGAACCAGCCAGCCTCGCCCGATCCCGGACTGCGGTTGAACACGAGCGTCTTACGGTGCGCATCGCCAAAGCCGGGCAAGTTGAACATGGTGTCGTGCGGATCGACCAGGCCGGCTTCCATGGCCGGCAGCGACAGGTAGCCGGCGCCGGCATAGTCCGACTTGTAATAGGTGGCGCGCAGGCTGTACACACCGTCGCCGATAGTGGTCGAGAGCTTCCAAAATAAGTTGTTGCGGTCGAGGGTGGCGCCGTGGCGGAAACCGTCGAGACTGTAGCGGTCGGCCACGACCAGCGAACGAATGCCACCGAAGTCGTTCGACAGTACGAGCGAACCGCGCCGTCCGCCATAGCTTTCCACCGTCACTGCGGCGCTCGATGGCGTGGCCGCGCCGCCTTCGCGGGTGCGGATTGCCACCGCACCAGCGCGGTTCTGGTCACCAAAAAGTGCCGAAACCGGTCCCTTGATGACGTCGAAGGTGTCGACCATGTCGCCGGTCATCCATTCGAGGAAGGCAGGGCCGTGGCCCGCGCCGCCCTGGCTTGATGGAATGTTCTGGGGCACGCCGTCGATATAGATTGCGGTGTCGGCGCCGTGCGTGCCTTGGGTGGCGAAGCCACGCATGCGAAAGCCGTTGCCGGTGTCGCCCTGGTCGATATTGTTGGCTACTACGCCCGGCACCCGCCGGAACATGTTCGAGATGTCGCGCCCGATATCGAGCGTGGCGAGCTCTTCAGCAGTCACCGTGGTCACGCTGCCCGGCAGCGACTTCGCGCCCAGACCAAGCGTCAACCGATCATCATCGCTGCGCTCGCCTTTGACTTCGACAACCTGCGCTTGCGAAGTGAATTGCGACGCATTGTCGTTCGCAACGGCCGAGCTGGTGAATCCGGCGCCACCAGCAAACGCGCAGGTGAGCACGACAGCACGAGGGATTGCACGCAGTGGGGTAGAACGGGTGACGGATTGCAAGATCGATGCTCCAGAGTGAATGACAAGTTGAGGGTGAAAGTGAAGATGATGTAGGTTCATGTCAGCGGCGCTGCCGGCCACGCTCGAGCCCAAGCGCGATCAAGGCCAGCGCGGCGAAAGCGCAAGCCCAGGCCAGCAGCATCCAGGTGCGGACCGACACGCCCGACGACAGGGCTAGGGCCGACGAAGCGGCAAAGCGCGGGACAGCATCGAAGTCGCGGAATCCATAGCCGCCTAGGCAGGTTCGGGAACACGGCTCTTGTTCGTCGCGAAGCGCCGCGCGCTGGATTACGTCCTGGAACCAGTCGCGTAAGTGTCCCTGGTGACTCGCGACTTCAGCGATAAAGCGGTGATGTCGGACCCGGTCGTTGCCAGCAGCGTCGGCGAATGCGGCATTTGCCAGACTCACCGGACTCAGCAAACTCATGCGAGCAAAGAATGTCGCGCGTGCGTTTTCCGCCAGCGCAAACTCGCTCTCTACCCCGGCCATAATGCGGTCGATTTCCTGAGCCCGGTGCAGTCGCGACACGTTGGACGAAACTGCACCCGGCGCGGTGCGCTTGGGCCGCCATTCGGGATGGCTGTCGTAGAAGCGCGCCAGGCTGCTGGCGTGGTCGGCATTAACCTCGTCAAGCGCATCGCGCATTGCCTGCACATAGCGTTCACGAGGAGGCACAGGTGCCGCGACCCGGGTGACGGCGTCGAGGGCGGCCGGAATCACGATTGCAAACAGTAGCCACAGGCCGAAGCCGGCAAACGCAGCGCTCATGCGATTCGCGCAGAATGCGCATACGGCGATGGCCACGGTACTCCAGAAAGCCGAGTAGAGCAGCACGATCCCAGCCCAGTGGCCAAGCGCGCTCAGTCCTGCGCCGTTAAACGGCACGGCGCCTAGCGAGAACGCGGCACCGGCCACAACCATCATCAGTAGCATGGTGGCGAGCAGGCTGCGCACGCCGGCCTGGACGAACACGATGTGCCCAGCGCCGACGCCCTGCAGCAGCAGGCTGCGCAGGCGCAGGCTTTCGCGGTCTTGCGTAAGCACCGACGCCGTCAGAGTCAACAGGACGAGCGGCCACAGATAGACCACAAAAAACATCAGATCATAGCGGCCCGATGCGAGCCGGGTCGGATGTTCGATTTCCGCCGCAGTCTTCACCGAGGCCATCGATTCCGCCCGTACCCTCACGTAGGATGGCTGGATGTCTGCCAAGCCGATCGCCAGTGCCGCGCCGGGCAGGGCAGGCATGGCGGCGAAACCGACGTGTTCGCGGAAGGCGTAGCCGCGCACATCAACCGGCGTTCGGTAATACAGCAGGCCGGCGAACGCCGGGTCGTCTGGATTGGCGAAATAACGCGCCGCAAGATTCTGAGCCGCCGCGCGCGCCGTGGCTTCCTGAGAAGATGCGCCCTGGTGCGCTGCCTGGAGGTGTTGCTGAAAGCGGGCACCTTCGAACAGGCCGTATAGTGCCAGCAGGAGAGACGCTGTCAGCAGCAGGAGCGTGCCACGCTCGCGCAGCAGCGCGCGCAGATCGAAGCGGATCAGTGCGAAGGTGCGGATCATTTAACGCTCCCGACTCGCAGGCGGTGCAGTGCTGCCGCTGCTAGACCAACGCTGGCGATGAGCAGCGTTAGTAAGGGTAGTATCCAGCGCACGAGCACGTCACGTAGATCGAGCGCGCCATAGGTGAAAGTCAGCGCCGGAATGCTGCGCCACAAAGCTTCACTGGCCTGGTACTTGACGCCGTCACGGTCGGGATTGCGCGCTAGGTCGCTGTTGAGCAAATTCTGCATCAGGCGGCGATGCGACTCGGCTGCGCGCACGAACTCAATGTGACTGTCGCTGTCGCTGGCCGCCAGCCGGCTCGACAGCCCAGCGATTGCAGCGGCGGGCGAGAGCCAGCCGGCCAGTACCATTGCGCGGTCCTGCCTGCCCATAGCCGCAAACAGCGGGCCGTAATGGCGATCGAACACCTCGTTGCCATGCGCTTCGCTGCGCAGCTGGCTTATGCCCGACCAATTGACCGGCAAGTCGGCGACCTTGTCGACACCGTACTGGGCCAGCAATTGCTGCTTGTCGCGTTCGGCCTGCGCCGGGTCGTCGGGCATCCCGAGGTCGGCATCGACTGCCTGCCGGAACGCCTGCGCCGATGGCAACGGCGCCGCCGACTGTGCCAGTTCGATGGCAGCGCGCGGCAGCACGAGGGTGAGTGCTGTCCACAGCGTCACGAGCAGGGTCAGACTAGAGCGCATCGTGGCCGCAAAGGCCGAAGCGGCGGTGATCACGGCGGCCCAGATAGTGAGATAAACGAGGTAGCCGCCAGCGAACAGCAGCGTCCGCAGACTGGCATCGGCAACTGGCTCGACCATCGCCCCGGTACTACCGGCATGCCACTTCAAGGCAACGATGGCGACAATGCCTGGCATCGACAGCGTCATGGCTAGGCACAGCAACACCGTGGCCCTCGCGGCGGCAATTGCGCCCAGCGGCGCGCCGTTCAGGCGCAGCGCCGGCAGCATGCCACGCTCGCGCTCGCCGGCGAACATCCCGAAGCCTAGGAAAATCATCGCGGCCGGCGCCAGGATCTGCAGCACTAGGGCCGGGCTTAGGCGAAACTGGCGGTCGGCGCCGGCGCTGTCGGCGGCGGGGCGGTACACCATGTCGTTCTGCTTGTGCGCTTCGAGCCAGAGGCTGGAACCCACATACTGTTCGATACCGGGATCAATTGCGGCCAGCGTCGGCAGCGGCTTGAACGCATACACGCCGTAGTGGGCGGCGGAATGGGGATTCTTGCTGCCCTGATGGACCCAGCGTTCGGCTTCTGCCGCCGCCGCCACGTCGCGCGCAGCGCGGGTGCGGTCCAGATCGAGAGAGGCCAGCAATGCTGCGCAGGCCGCCAGCGTCAGCCCCAGCGCCAGAACAAGGGCCACGCGCCAGTCGCGGCGGCGTTCACGCCAGTCGGCTTGCCAGGTACCGTTGAAGGCCTTGAACCACAAGCGCTTATGCATTTGCTGATACCCGAGCGGCAAGACTATCGAGATAATTTCGTTCGAGTTCTCCAGCACCCAGATCGCGAAGTTTCCATTCGCTCACGAGGTGGCCGCCCACGAGCACGCCGCAGCGGTCCGCCAGTTCCTGTGCGCGAAGCAGGTCATGCGTGGCCATGATCACGGCGGCGCCATCGTCGGCTACCGTCCGGATCAGGTTGCCAAAGGAGACGCTTGCTTCCGGGTCCAGGCCAGACGTCGGCTCATCAAGTACCAGCACGCGCGCACCCTTGGCTAGCGCCATGACAATGCCGACCTTCTGGCGCATGCCTTTCGAGTAGCCGTGTGCCTGGCGGTGCCAGGCATGCCGGGGAAGACCAACGCGTTCGAGCAGGACCTCGATCTCGCCTGTTTTGAGCTGGCGACCCAGCAGGCGCATGAAGAAATCGACGTTCTCGACGCCTGTCAGGCGGTCGTACAGGGCAACGTTTTCAGCAATGTAGGCGGCATACCGGATGGCGGCCTCGGCCGGCATCAGTAGGGAACCGGCCAGTGCAATACGCCCGGCATCGGGTTTGACGAAGCCTAGCAGGCAACCGATCGTGGTGGATTTGCCGGCGCCATTTGGGCCGAGCAGCGCATAGACCTGGCCTGCTTCGACGTGCAAATTGAGGTCATTGACGACAACGCGCTCGCCGTAATGCTTGCTTAGGTGTTCTATTCTGATCATGGGGGTCTCATGAGATTGGCTGCAGGGTTAGGCAACCAAGGCAACCTGCGCATTGGGCTCGCTGATGATAATGATAATGATATCTCGTTATCGTAAGATTGGGAATCTGGATTTTTTTTGTCGCTCGCACGCGCCGGAGGGCGATGGCAAAGAGACTGTCCAGACCGACAGCAAGAGATGTCATCAACAGTTGAAGAAACGGTCAAACGGGGCGGATACCGTACCGCTATGCTGGGACGCCACGACGCAACACCCGACGAGCTTCGCAGGACCGAAGAAAAGATCATGACGCGGGACGAAGACAGCAAGTCGTTGCAGATGTTGAACGACCTGCATATCTAAACTCGAATCGGCGTTCAACATCTTGGAAAAATGTTTGCTACTTGCCTTCGAAAACTCTGCGGTCAAGCATGGCTAAAAGAATGTGCTACGCGACCGCTGAGTCCACGAATTTATCTCCGCGCTACTGAACGAGGCCGAGAATGGCCACTTCGCTGCACAGTCTTAACGCCAGATGAAACTCGTGTATTGGAGTTCGAGCTGTGGTCTGGCTACTAACATAGACGGCAAATGTGTCGCGTATTCGTTCAGTTAGGAGCGCAGCAGACAGCCCGCCGCTAAGCGATTTAAATTAGTAGTGCCTTTACGGAAAGTTGCACTTTTAATGCAAAGCCGCAGCGTTTCTGCTTCCATGGCGCAATCGAACGGCTGCTTCGGGTCGGTTCCGGCCCGTCGGGGCCATTTGTAAAGTTTCAACTTGGCAACCTGCTATGCTGCCTCGACCGGCCGGATTCGGCTAAGAGCGGACGTACAAGTTTCGGTATGACTGGCCTTACCCTTACCACCATGCCCATTGACACTATGAGAAAAATCTTTGAGACGTTGTCGTGGGCAGCGGGTAATTTGCTGAACCTCCTGACAGGGTTTGCGGCTGTCATTTATCTCTTCGGCGTTGTTATTTGGATGCATGCGCCTGCAGTTCCGGCACTGCTTCTTACTTTGGCGATGACGTTGCCTTTTTTCGGGGTTGCATGGGTTCTTCGACGGCTGGGTCACTCATCGTCCCAACGCGCGCGAAAACAGCCGTGGTATCCACCTCAAGATAGAAAGTAACGGATCAGGGATGTCCCCTTCGGATCGCAAGCGGCCCATGACTTCGTATGTGCCGTTCGAACCACTTATCATGCCGCTCATCGCATTCCCACCCTGTATCGACGACCAAGATGTTAATTTGTAGCATCTATTAGTCAGGAGTCTCCATGTACATCCGTTCGTTCTTGTTCCTATTTGTTTTCGCCAGTAGCGCCTGTGCCGGTGACGGCATCGAAGTCAGCCATAAGTCTGATTCGACCCAAGCTAATCCCATGGCCTGGAACTTACAGTTGTTAGAGAAAGCTAAGGACGTATTCGACAAGCGCGCGCCTGAGAAAGCAGCGGGCGCCACGTTAAGCTTCCGCCTGCCGAAAGTTGATTTAGACCAGGGTGAAAATCAAGTCGAGATCGTACGTGAGGATCGTCGTATACCGTTGACTATGCTTTCGAATGACACTTTCGTGCTTAGGCAAGACAACTTTGGGAAAAGAAGCGATGCATTAGTCGTTGTAAACAGGAACTTCCCAAAAGGTGAGTTCAATCATCCGTTGGTGCAAGTGCGTTCCCCCGGCCTGCCGGACGGTGTCAAGCGTATGGGCGATCTTCGCCTAAGCTGCGAGGCACAAATGGAAATGGCAAAGGGAGAGGGATTAAAGTTTCGCGCGGTTATCGGGGCTGTGAGCATGTTCGGCTTCGATATATGCAAAAAGCTCAAGATCACAGAACTCGATACGCCGGCCAGCAAGTACGACACTGTGACAGTCGAAGACGGCAACCGCCGACTAGTGCAGTTAGCCAAAGACAAGAACATGGTGAAACTGGGCGATAACGCCTGGTCTGACGATGCCCGTATCAGCTACACCCTGAATGGCAGCTTGGTCGAATAGGGAATACTAGTCACGTCCGCTTCAGGTCGGGTGCAGTCCTTCGTGACAGTCCGCGACTGTTCCGCCTTAGTGAGCTGATATGCTCAGCTGAGCGGCCGAGTTCGGCCAAGAGCGGACATCCAGACTCAAAACGTAGTTCCAAGACAACCACGGGTTAAAATCAGCCCGCTACGAGGCAATGACATGCATCATCCATACCTAGCGTTCTGCATTAACCAAGCTGGCGAACTTGTCATAACTCATCTGCGAGACGCAAATCGACAGGATCCGCTTGAAATGGAACTGTCGCTTGCAGAGCTTGCAGGCAAAGGTCGCGAGAAAGCTGCGCAGTCGATTGGGGAACTTACGCTTTTGTTGCTTGAGAAATGGTATCCAGAAGAGTTTGCTGCGCATCCGGCGCTCAAATCGGATACCCTGTAAACACTCTAGAGCAGGCTATCGAAGCTACGACTCAGCTGCTGCAACGTCTGCAATGGGTCGATCCCGGACTGTCGTGGCCACCGTTGGATTTTTTAACTTGGTAACCTGCTTTGTTGAGCTGAGGAGAAAAATTCGGCCAAAATTCGATGTTCAACATCTATAAAAGTTGCAGTGGCTGCTCAGTAAAATGAAAAACAAGTTTATTGATGAGGTAGAGCTTGCATGCAACCTAGCACTCTCCGCATATGATTTTCACTTCCCTCGAAGTGGTACGCGTTTAATTTCCATTTCGACTGACATCGACGGCTGGGTGGGTTTAAATAGGAGTAAGACAGGGAATACATGGCGCATTAATCCGTTCGTTGGTCTGCACTGCGTCTCCATTGAGCGGCTTTGGTACGAACTTGCTAGCCACCCCAAGCTAAAATATCTACGTGGACAGACTGCCACGGCGTCGCTTCATTTAGGCGCACTCGCACCTAACATCGATGGTTTTAGCTTTGAACAGTCGCAACCTCCTGAGAGCGAAGGTCGCCGACTGGCTGAAGCAATAATCGAGTTCGGCGTACCGTGGATGAGGGAAAACGCGAATCTTGAGGCCTTACTCAGCTTGTTCCGTAGGAAAGAAGAGATGCTTGGTGGGTACCCAGAACGTATAGCGGTGGTACTGTTCCTGCTCGGCCGTTTTAACGAAGTCTCAGACTATTTGGATTCCCGGCTCCACATGTATGCTCAAAAGCCTACGTGGGGTGAAGTGCAAGAATCGTGGCAGCAATTTTCGACAGCCCTGCGAAATCGTTTGCCTCATCGCTAAGTAGGAGTAAGCACTCATGGCTGATACCTATTTGAGCGCCCCAGATCAGCATGTCCGCTTTGGGTCGACACCGGCCTGTCGCGGCCACCGCTGGATTTTCAACTTGGCAACTTGCTATGCTGGCTTGACCGGTCCGATTCGGCCAAAACCGGTCGTATGAGAGCTTCCGAATCTGAAAGGAGCGAATGGATCTTCCAACTGCACAACAGCTTATGTTGGTGTACGAACGAATTGGTAAAGACATCAATGAGGCAGATGCCATAACCCGCACATTGCCAGAAACTGAACGCACTCAGCATTGGCATGCCCTCGCTGGCATGGTCAATTACATCTGGTTCAATCTCCAGGCTCCCATCGTACGTGAGCATGGCGAGTTAGACCCGGATAAGGAGTACTTCCAGAAAAAATGACAAGTGGAGCATGGAGGTCTGCTTTGGGTCGTATCCGGCCTTTTGTGACAGTCCGCGATTTTTCGGTCGCGGCGACCTGCTATGCTGAGCTGAACGGCCGCCTTCGGCCAAGAGCGGACGTTGTTCGATGTATGGGCTTAAGTCCGGCCTATGATAATAGGAGTATTAATTGCCGACAGTGCTCTCTGATCCCGAAGGTGTTGGAGAAACCGGGTGGCATAGTCTTGCGCAACGGCTGCCTTGATGCTTGGACGCTGAGCCAGTGCGCGGCGCCAGTTCGCTACCCGTTCCAGTCCATCAAAAACTGGGTGTATTGAGTCAAACGCAAGTATGTCGAAATAGCGAAAAATTGGGGCAATGGCAACATCGACCATGCTGAAGTCTTTTCCGCTGAAATAAGGGCCGTCAGAGATTTCGGCCTCCAAACGTTCCAGCTTCTTTCTGAATACGTCAGCTTTGGCGCTTGCTGTTTCGTGGTCGGAGGCGTTCAGAAGTCCCCATGCGTCAGATAACGTGGCAGATGCGAACTCAATCCATGCGCGGTGTTGTGCACGTATTAGTTTATCTGAAGGATGCAAAGCTGGCTGAGGCTGCACATCTTCGGCATATTCACAGATTGCGACGCTTTCAAACAGGACAGACTCCCGCCCGGTGTCGTCTGAAACCTTGAGCAGCGGAACCTTACCTGTTGCAGAAAGTGCAAGAAACCAGTCTGGCTTGTCGCGGAGATCAACATCGATTCGTTCGAAAGAAATCCCTTTTTCGTGCAAAGCGATGGCGACACGCTGAACGAAAGGGCATAACGGGTGGCTGACGAGAGTCAACTGCGTGTGTGGCATGAGAGTGTTCTTTGTAAAAATGACGCCCGCCCCACTCGTATGGAGCAAGCGCACTGCGGCTGATTTAAACGTGTGGCTTCGAGAAGGCCTTCCGAGGGTGAGAATTCAAAGGCTGGTCGAAGGTGTCGTCTGCAATCAGCCGTTCAGCAGGCGGCCACCGTCAACGATGATTTCAGAGCCCACAGTCCATCGGGACTCGTCGGAAGCCAGATACAGCACCGCCTTGGCTACTTCCTCAGGCGTGCCGAAGCGGCCGAACGGAATGCTTACGGCAATGTCCTTGTTGAGCTGTTCGCGGTAGGCGTCGGGGATGCCCATCTTGTCGTACAGCGGCGTTTCAACCGGCCCGGGACTGACGGCGTTGACGCGAATGCCACGTCCGAGCAGTTCGCTCGAAAGCGTCTTCGACATGTTCAGAAATGCAGCCTTAGTCGCGGCATATACGGACGAATTAGCCATGCCGACGTGCGCGTTTATCGACGTGTTGAGCACCACCGATGCGGGGTTCGCGAAGACAGACAACAGCGCCTGGATCAGGAAATAGGGTCCCTTAACGTTGATGTCGAAAGAGCGATCAAACATTTCTTCCGTCCACGCTTCGATCGGCATCCAGGCGGAGATGCCGGCGTTGAGAAAGGCGATGTCGAGCTGACCATAGTGAGTCTGGACGGCTTGCGCCAACGCCTTCTGCGCGGCCATGTCGGCCGAATCTGCGCGCAGCACTAAAACCTCGCTGCCAAGTTCCGCCTTGGCCTTTTCAATGGAGTCCGCATTGACGCCAGTGATAATGACGCGTGCGCCTTCTGAAAGGAACTGCTTGGCAGTCTCGAGGCCGATGCCACTGGTGCCGCCGGTGATGAGGGTGCGTTTGCCTTGTAAGCGGGACATAGAAGTTCTCCTGTAGATGATTCATGGTCAACCAACGGTGGTTAACCTGCCATGGGGAGAACTATGCGCTCATGTTTAAAATCGGATAAGATCATATTTTTGCATATGTTTCATGCCCCTTATGCATGAATAGAGAATCTAACTTTGGACAAGTTTCTTGTAATTACTTGCTTCGCGCGTGCGGTGGAAACGGGCAGCTTTTCCGCTGCCGGTCGGGACTTGGGCCTCGGGCAGCCGAATGTGAGTCGTTACGTGGCGGCGCTGGAAGAACATCTACAGACTCGACTGCTTCACCGGACAACGCGCAAGCTTGCCCTCACCCCAGATGGGGAACGCTACTACGCGGAAGTCCGATGCATCCTCGATGCATTGGAGGAGTCGGAGTCATCCTTCAGGGAGAACGTCGATCCGTCCGGATTGCTGCGCGTTGCCTGCCCGACCGCACTGGCCCATGTATTCGTGTTGCCACAAGTTCCTGCCTTTTTGGAGCGCTATCCGGGGTTGACACTGGATCTCCAGATCAATGATCGGTATGTGAATCTGGTCGATGAAGGCGCTGAACTGGCGATTCGGATCGGCCATCTGGAAGACAGCGCACTGCGCGCGCGGCGCATCGGTCTTTACGACCGCGTGTTCGTCGCCAGCAAGAGCTATCTCGCCAAACGCGGCGTCCCCGTCACACCTGATGATCTGCGCGGGCACGATTGTGTGATCTACACCCTGCTCTCGTCTGGTGCCACATGGCGCTTCCGCGATACCGAAGTTCCAGTATCCGGCAGGCTCCGGGTCAATTCACCGGAGGCCGTACGCGAATTGGTCAATGCGGGACTGGGGGTCGGACAGGGGCCGGAATGGCTTTTTGAGGAAGGGCTCAAGAATGGTAATTTGCAGTTGCTGCTGACGGAATACCCTCCACTGCCAGTCCCGGTTCAAATCATCTATGTTGCAAACAGACTGCTTCCGACGCGTGCCGTCGTGTTCATGGACTTTATCGCCGAAGCGTTCTCAAAGATTCCCGCACTTAACGCACCCCATGAGCAGCGTTCCGTGCGATAAAGTTAATAAGCGGGGGCACTGCTTGAACTGCGCAGGCACGTCTCTTTGGCGCAGGATCGGCGGACAGTGTCGGAGTAGGAATAACTGGCCGTCCTGATGAGAATATTTACTGATCATCTTAAAATCGACTGCCCGTAACGAGTTATGACCAAATACGAAGAGAGCCGTGAACGTCTGCTTAGGGTCGCTACCGGCCTGTCGTGACAGTCAGTGCCTTTTCCAGCTAGGCAGCTTATTAAGCTGACGCGAATGGCCGAGTTGGCCAAAATCGGAAGCAGAAAAGAACAGCGGGATCGAACGTATGATCTCTAACACCTCAATAAGGATGACGTATATGAGCAGGCGTAAGCGTTTGACGTTTTGGGGTGCCGACGAGGATGACGACAGCTTAGCGCGCGCTGTGATTGCTGGCCTCAAGACAGTGACCGCCGACACTGTCGAGGACTATTACAAGTCCTATGGAGAATACGGCGACGGCAGTTACGCGACTGGGGACGTAATTGAAGTTTACGATCTGAAACAACGCCTGCGCTGCCTAATCCGTGCGAACAATGTATTGACGATCCGTTTTGGCGACATCCCCGAGGAAGTATGGCGAGGCGAGGGGTTTGCAAGTGCACGTGAGTTCCAAGATGTTCACACCCGCTGTCTTCCTCAATACGAACTACATGATGACTTCCTATTCGTCACCCTGCATTTTGAACTCGTCGAGGTGGTGAGTCCTGAGTTGTAAGGCTTAGTTCGTTTCGCTTATCGGAACGATCCGTCTCGGGTCGGTTCCTTCCAGTCGTGACCGTCCGTGAATTTCACAGCCGGGCAACCTGCTAAGCTGACGCGAACGGCCGGGCTCGGCCAAAAACGGCCCTTCACCGGCCTTTAGAATGCAGGCGGTGAAAACTGTACTGTCACGTCAGCACCGACGCATTCTCAAAGTCCAGCTCAACTAGGTCGCCAACGATTCTCTTCATGTCCTGGCGCTGTATCTGTCGGAATCGAGATCAGCTCAATCAGCGTACCCCAGGGCGCGCGGGTGTAATGCATTGAGTTACCCTGTCCTTTTTCCAAGCCAAAGAGAGCATTTGGGCCGCAAAGCTGTGTCCCTCCTGCGGCTAATACCCGACGGAGAACCTCAGTGATGTCGTCGCAGTAAATCGCAAAATGCTGAAGCCCTAGAGCGCCAATTCCTTCTACACCAGGTGTTGCGCCTTCGATCTCGAACAGTTCGATGTTTGCGCTTTTGCCTAGACGAACGATGCGGGTCGCCAAGATTCTTTGACCTCCTTTCAACGCAACCGTTGCAGCTAGCTTCTCGGGTGATTGACGTGGCTGGCCTTCCCTAACGGTGTCGTAAACAATTGCTGCATCGAAAGCTTCTCGCAGGAACTGAGTTGCCTCTTCGATGTTAGGTACTGTGATTCCGATATGATCAATTCCCCGTATTTTGCCCAGCTTGGTGACATCGTTCGTCATGGCTGGGCGAGGAATGACTTGATCAAACCGTTCAACGCTGGCGCACATTCTTCGGGGATCCAGTGGCCGCAGCCGGGCAACACGTGAGCTTCAACGTTGGTAGCGTAGCGCCGGATGTTCTCAGGCTGCTTTGCGCCAAATCCGCCATTTCCGCCCCCACCAACGGCAAGAACGGGCATGGTTATCTTGGTCTTTCCCAGTTCTTTATTCTGAGCAATCGATTTTGGAAGCGCACGATAATATTCGAACGCGTGATGAAAAGTTTGGGGCTTCGAATAGGATCGAACGTAGCTGTCTAACAGCTCGTTTGTTAGCGCTGCCTGGTTGCTGGCGTGATGTCGGATAAAGTGAGTCAGAAACTTCCGTTCATTGCCTTTTACCATAGAGTCCGCCAATTCACCGGACGCTGCAAAAAAGCTATGGTGCCAACCCGGCGCCTCTCCGGTTGCGACAAACGCCGGTAGCGAATACAGCGAGTCATCAGGGACTGTCGCTTCAATGAAAGCAGCCTTTATGATGTCGGTCGGGTGACGCGCGACCATTGGATAGGTGTTCCATATACCGATGTCATGCGCGACAACGTAGAAAGGTTTGTCTGAGCTGAGGCGCTTGGCAAATTTGTAAAGGTACTCCGAAACGTCAACCCCGGTAAAGGACGTTTTCGGGGCGTCTGACAGCCCGAGGCCTGGTAGGTCAACTGCCACGACTGTATAACGGCTAGTCAGTTGCGGCATGAGGAGAGTCCACTCATTCCAAGTTTGTCCGAAGCCGTGTACGAGCAACACAAGTGGGCCCTTACCACCGCGTACGAAATTTAGTTTTATTCCATCAACGTGTTCAAAACCGCTTGTGAACCCTTGAGGGATCGGAAACTCTTGTGCGACGACGGTAGCGGGAGAATTTGGTGCAGCATGTGCTGGTGTTCCAGCAATGGAAAATGCTGCAAATGCGAGCGAGATTAGATGTAATTTCATGTTGTACCTTGCGTTGAAAAATAGTTACTACAGCTTAATTACCTCGGCAGCGCACGGCGGCCAGCAGGAAAGGCAGAACGACGTGCCACCAGTGCGATGATGAAGGCGAGCGAAGCTAGTGCAGCGACGACAGGCGGCAACATGGGTGTGCCTCCAGTCGTAAGCAGTGCACCACCAATCGCTCCGCCGGCTGCGATTGCTAGGTTCCATGCCGTCGTCACCATCGCTTGAGCCAAGTCGACACCATCGCCGGCTGCGTCAGCAGAGGCCGTTTGCATCATCGCCCCCGCCCCGCCGAAACCCAGACCCCAGATAGCGGCGCCGACGTAGACGGCGACTTCGTGTTCCCCTGCTATCGTCAATAGAACCGAGGTCGCAGCAAACGATCCGATAGCGAGAAGTACCATTCGGCGCAGCATCCGATCCACGAACCGCCCAACAATCCAGATGCCGGCGAGCGAACTGATGCCGAATGTGAGCAGGACGAGATCAACGCGCGATTGCGAGCCGATTGCGAACGGCGCGATATAGGTGTAAAGAATATTGTGGGCTGTCATCCATACCAAGATGACAAGAAGAATCGGCATGACGCCTTTTGTTGAGATGACACTACGAAGGGAGAGTCGATTGGTTTGTGTTCTGGAGGCCGCATTAGGCACCTTCACCACGATCCATCCAATTAACACGACGCTCAGTGCTGAAAGGGTAAGGAATGATCCGCGCCAGCCCACGAAGTTCCCCAGGAACGTTCCCAGAGGGACGCCGAGCGAGAGAGCCAAAGGCACACCAACCATGGCGATCGCCATTGCAGGACCAGTCTGATCAGGGCGGACAATGCTGCGTGCATATCCTGCAAGTATTCCCCAAGCAAGGCCTGCTGCACACCCGGCCACGAACCGCGCGGTTAACACTGTATCGATAGAGTTTGCCATCGCCGTTAACGTGTTGCCGACGAGAAAACAAACAATCGTAGCAAGAAGCACGGGTTTTCGTCTAAACCCTTGCGTCAGGCTCGTAAATGGAATGGCTGCAAGCAGCGATCCTAGAGCATATACGGCAACGAGTTGTCCTGCGACTGCCTCTGACACTTTCAGGCCATTGGCAATCTGAGGCAACAGGCCAGCGGGAAGCGTCTCAGTGACGATGCACAGGAAACCACTGGCTGCAAGCCCGGACAGTGCGGCGATCGGCAGCTCAGATGTTGGCTTGGGGGCATCGTTTACGGGCATTATTGTTGGGGAAGGCTGCATGACTGTCTTTGCAAAATGTGAAATACCGCCCGTGCGAATACGGTCACTGGCGGGGTAGATATTTACTTTAATAAGCACTATACTATTCAGACTCCTCAAAGTAAAGGATTTCTGTAATGGACAGTAAAGTAAATAAGCGCCCGCGCGGCCGGCCGCGCGAGTTTGCGCTCGACACTGCGATTGAGGTCGGCCAGCACCTGTTTCATGAGCATGGTTATGAGAATGTCAGCGTCGCGACTCTGACCGAGGCGATCGGCATCACGCCGCCAAGCTTTTATACGGCGTTCGGGAGTAAAGAAGCGTTTTTTAGAATGGTATTGGCGCTTTACTCGGCCACGGTGATACCGCTGGATCGCTTCCTGCTCCCGGGCAGATCGCCGCGGATAGCCTTGAGCGAGATGCTGTTGGCCGCAGCGCGTGCCTATGCCACTCATCCGCAGCGGCGTGGCTGCCTCATCCTAGAACATGCCAAGGCTGGGATAACGACTTGGGGAAGTGCTGCTACACAGATCGCAGCCGAAAACCGAAGTAAAGTGGTGGCGTTTCTTCAAGCATCGAACGTCGCGGGTCCTACAGCCGTCGCGGATTACTTGGCCGTCGCCATGCTTGGCCTATCTGCTGCTGCACGCGAGGGATGGGACGAAGGGCGACTACTTGCCGTTGCAGAAAATGCAGCAGTAGGGATCGACCAGTTTGTGTAACAGTATTAACTGTTAGGACGGGTCTAGCTAACGTGAAACGCAAACCAATGGATTAACAGAGTCTAGCGAGGCTATTCCTCGCCTAGCTTCAAGCTGCCAGCCGCTTTGACCGCATCCTAAAACATCTGCAGTGCTAATCAGCCTACAGCCTTGCCACGTATCGCTCCCTAGTATAGTAGAAGCGACTGCCACCTAACGGTATGTATTCGACTAGCGTCATGTTCATTGAAGAAAGCCGCAGCACTTTACTTTGACAGGCGGAATCGCGGCCCTAACTAACTGAATTGAGCCACTACCAAGGCCGCATCTCATCTTGTCGAAGACTTACTTGACGTTCTTGTCAAGAAAGGCGTGAATCACTGGAACAATGTCGTGAGCGTGTGTCTCCAGGGCGAAATGGCTAGTTTTATAGAATCTGATATCCGCATTTGGAAGATCGCGCTTCGACGCGGTTGCACCGACTAGCAAAAAATAGGGGGCATTCGTGCCCCAAACCGCGAGAAGAGGCAGTTGCTCCTTGTGGAAATAGACGATGGCATCCGCACCGACCGCGCCACGTGTATGCGCACTCGGCATGTCGCGGCCACTGCTGGATTTCCGAAATGGCGACCTGCTATGCTCGGCCGAACGGCCGGGTTCGGCCAGAAGCAGACGCTCAGCACAATCTAACTGCTTAGTGTGAAATTGTTTGAACCTGCCCTTCGGATGGGAGGGTATGCTCTCTGCTTCATCAACTTTTCATTCGCTCAACATGACTGAGGTACGTTGGCACTGGGTCGCTCCCTTAGCCCTAATCGGTATCGTGGCCCTTTGCCTCATTTTCCGCTTCCGAGATAAGCATTGGTTGCGGCCAATAGCTGTCACAGCTGCGGGCGCAATTTTTTCCCTTTTTTGGGAGGGCACAAGTGGGGACAGTAGCGCTCTTGTTCCAATCTTGCTTACTGGTTTGATCCTGACTATCACTAGTGCAGCTACCGGGCGCAAATAATCGCGCTATCTCTGAGCTCGGCAAGAGTCCTAATCCGGGGTCTGAGCAGATTCACTTACGACTGTTAAGGTCTGCTTCGGGTCGGGTCCGGTCCTTCGTGACAGTTTGAGAATTTTCTAGCCTGACAACCTGCTATGCTGCGCCGACAGGCGGGGTTCGGCCAGAAGCGGATCAGACAGATAGGAGTGTTATGTTACGGATTAAACGAGCGGTCGTCGTTGCGAACTTACGTCTCAAATCGGATGCGGCGATCGCCCTCCTTGGCCTTGCCCTTATCTCGACTCTATCCAGCCTCGCCGGCTGTGCACAGGCGCCCGCCGCACAAGCAGGCACTTTCACGCGCGGAAGCACCGCAATTGCCAGCACAACGACGACGGCCGAGAAGAACGTCACATGCGCCAGGCCCGAATATCCAAAGGAAGCGCGCCGGCGCGGTTCACAGGGCACCACTACTATCCGCTTCCTCATCGATACCGACGGCAGCGTCGCCCAGTCCGTTATCCTGACATCCAGCGGCGACTTATCGCTCGACAAGGCGGCTCGCTCGGCCCTGTCCAAATGCCGATTCAAGCCAGCCGTAAAAGATAGCCAGCCACAGCGCGCCTGGGCTCCAGTCCAGTACGTCTGGTCATTAGCCCCCACCGGCAGTTCCCGGATGCCACCTAATGCCGCTGTCCAGCCTTAAGCAATCCGTCGCTCTACCAAATATTAAAAAATGAATGTCGTGGAGGAAGCTGAGAAACAAAGCCTCAAGGTGCCGTAAGGGCCGCTGCAGGCTTTGGGTCATGTCGCTTACTTCTCGTGGCTTGTTCGGGTTGACAGCTGCCATAAGATGAACGGCGGATATCGGCCAGAAGCAGACATTCAGAGTTTCGTGGTTAGAGGACATTCGTGAAGCAAATTCTTCCGTACATCAGCGTTGGGCTAGACGAAGGAAACCGGTGCATTGTCGTCGTCGAGGATTACGAACTTTTCGACTTCGTTGAAGACTTCCTTGGCGATGAGTGCGATTTGTCATACGAGTATCGAACCCGCAAGGAGCGACCTGGGGGAGAAGTTATCACCATGTTTTTTCCGCTCGGTGTCACTCCCGAAGTTATTGAGGCAAACCTGTCGAGCTGTCTCCTGCAGAGGTTGAGCGAATTTACAAGCTCAACAATTAGCATCTACCCGACTTTGCCAACGACTTCTCTGGGTCGGGATCAGCCTGTCGTGACACTTCGCGAGTTTTTCGCATTGGCAACCTGCTATTCTGGTTCGACCGGTTGCAGTCGGCCAAAACCGGACATTCAGAGTTTCGTGGTTCGAGGACATTCGTGAAGCAAATTCTTCCGTACATCAGCGTTGGGCTAGACGAAGCAAACCGGTGCATTGTCGTCGTCGAGGATTACGAACTTTTCGACTTCGTTGAAGACTTCCTTGGCGATGAGTGCGATTTTTCATACGAGTATCGAACCCGCAAGGAGCGACTTGGGGGAGAAGTTATCACCATGTTTTTTCCGCTCGGTGTCACTCCCGAAATTATTGAGGCAAGCCTGTCAAGCCTGTCTCCTGCAGAGGTTGAGCGAATTTACAAGCTCAACAATTAGCATCTACCCGACTTTGCCAACGACTGCGCTGGGTCGACAGCGACCAGTCGAATAGGTCGATAGAACCCGCAGGTTGTGTCAAACTTTATTGTTGCAAACCAAGGATTTAGTGAGCTTCGACTTGCGTTTGTGTCAAACTTTATTCGAGTGCGCAGCGTGTCGAAATCGGTCGCCTCATAGCAGGGCTTGTGTCAAACTTTGTTGTTAGTCCACAACGTCGACGTGTCAAACGCGTCGGTCGTGATCCTAGGCCCATCAGACGGCGCCGAATCGATCTTGGCGCAGTTCCACATCGGCGAGATCAGCCGCATGATGCAGTGGGCGCGAATCCACCAGCAACCGGCGAACGGCTCGATCAATCTGGTGAACTGGCCGGGTTGGCATGGAGCTTGCGAGCGCCTGCACCTCGACGCTGGCCGCGCTCGAGAAGTGGCCGCGGCTTTGCTTGCGCGCCTGGGTGCTTCATCAGCCCTGTAACCCAAGGAAAACAGCGCTCCAGCGCCCGTAACCCGGCCGGCCGCTGGGCAAGGAAATGACCATGATTAAAGACCGGTATCTGGGCCGCTTGATTCGTGCCTACCCAGCAAATGCCAAGGAGCAGTTACATCGGACACCGCCAGCAATTGAGGCCCAGGCAGGTGAGGAAGCGGTCTTAGCCGCCTTTCGCACTGCGACGGATCATCCTATGGGAAAGGCCATGACTCTTGCGGTGATGCTTTATGGGGATGAGTGCGGTGAACGTCCGCTCGATTCAACTACGCGCGCGAATGCTGCGCAACTCTTTGAAACGATTTTCAGGGATTTAGCTAGTGTCTGAACCCTAAGGAAAACGCGCACAGCATCATCCACAGCCCGTATGTCGGGCCTGGTGCAGTGAGAGCTGGCACGGTTCCTGCGAACGACCGAAAGCGCGCCATGCGCCCGATAGCCAGCCGGAAGCTGACAAAAAAATCTATGAATTAGGCAGAACATGAGCGACTTCTTCGCAAATCAGTTATCCCCTGGCCCCGCGCTTGGAATGCTAGGCATCTTCATCGCGATTGCCACCTCTTTCAACTGGAATGAACTCGCTACGGTATCGGTGCAGCTCGGGCTTGCCTCGGCAAATGTGATGCCAAATTTGATGGGGATTTTTGCCACGATGGTCAGCGTCGCAGGATTCATCTATGTCCTGGTAAAGCGTCAGTAAGCCTCGGGAAACCCAGCACTACCGTATGCCCCGCTCGACGGGGCAGCGGCATTGAAAAGGTCGGCGCGGTGTCGGCTATAGAAGAAACTAGATGGATATGGAAGTTCAACGTCGCCTCGCAAACCTGGAAGAGAACATGTCGATCGCTTTGGGTCGGCTGAACGCGGTGCATTCGCTCGTTGTGGTGATCGCCCGGCAGTTGCCGCCAGACGTCGCTCAGCGCTGCGCTGCGAGCGCGAGGGACGCGGCTGCGCACATTGATGCTGACCTGGTAGCTTCGCCGCTACCGGAATCGATGATTAACGAGATGCAGCGCGTGATCGCCGAGGGGATCATGCTTCTTGATCTCGCTGCGAAAGGTGAGAAGAACACCTAAGTCTCAGAAAAATATGACACAACATCAAACATCATCGAGTGAACTCGAAGTTACTCTAATTCCCGCCTTGGATGACTCAGGTAAGTTCAGCCCAGAGTACCAAGCGGTTTTAATCGATTTTTCGAGACACACAAAGCCGACTAGCCAAACGGCCTATACGATGGATGCGATCGATGCCGGCGGAGGACTCATTGGCGAATATGCATTCAAGGCCACCGCCATTATTCTTCCGGCAATAGCTGCTGCTTCTGTGGCCTACATTTCGGGCCGTGCAGGAAGAAAGATAAAGGTCAAATTTGGCGATGTCGAAGTTGAGGCTGCTACGATTGAACAAGTGGAGCAAGCGGTTAAGTTAATGAAGAAAGTCGTGAAAGGTTGACCCAACGACCTCCTTGTGTATAGATCGGAAAAGCGCGTCGTGCGCCCGACCCCTGGGAAAGTACGCAGGTACGATTACATGCGGCTCGTCATGGTATGGCCCTGCGGAGTTCGGGCTAAATGCACCACTGGAAAAAATTGCGGCTCCGCTTGAGTTTACCCGCGCGCCCAATGGATTTCGGGCAGTAGTGTCAGCGTACTTGGCGCGATGGAGAAGCGCACCGAGGTCGCCAGCGCTGATGGATGCCAGCGCGGCAGCCATTAGCGGCTCGGCCTGGTGGTGACGCTCGTCATCTTGGAGATTTGAAGTACCCAACGAAGCAACATAACGATCTGTAAAACCCATATTTATCCCCTGTTGAGCAACTATTCTATGTTATCAGGTGCCAATAGGAATTTCCAAAAAACATCAAAGTTTTTCTACCGCGATTTTGTATCACGGTCGTGGTCTGCTCAAATTGTATTAATTTAATAAATAGTCGTGCTGCCGACTGCCAAAGTTACTAAATTCAATACGCGTACTGCTATTCCACCGGATGTGATAAACGGTGAGATTTTAGCAAAAGCCACGTGTTACCATCGCCTTCCTAACATTCGTTTCAGGAGAAGTGTGTGGCCTTTTATTCTCGTGTTCTCCGAGCGCTTGCTGCGCTTTCGTTAAGTATTTTGTCATTTAATTCCTACGCGCAATACGCTGTTTTCGGTTACGAAGGAACGTTCCTGACTCCTGACAGACCTTATA
Source organism: Oxalobacteraceae sp. CFBP 13730 (assembly GCA_014841835.1). Classification (GTDB taxonomy): domain Bacteria; phylum Pseudomonadota; class Gammaproteobacteria; order Burkholderiales; family Burkholderiaceae_D; genus Telluria. The sequence goes on from JACYUQ010000006.1 coordinate 91,470, forward strand.
CCAACGGAAACTATTCTCTTATTTTCCAATCTACAGACGGCAATCTGGTGGTGTATCGTGGGACGAGTTATACAGCGGCTAACGCAATATGGTCAACAGGCGGAGGGAAGGGAGGGAAGTACGCTGTCTTGCAGACAGACGGCAACTTCGTTATTTACAAAAATCTAGGCGACCCGAACAGTGCCGTCTGGAGCAGCGGTACGGGAACAAGTACGCCGTCGGGTGAGAGGCCTTACATCGGCCTCGGGTGGAACGGATCGTTTGGTGTGCGCGGATGGAATAACAGCAAAACATTTAACAGTCCAAGCGATCCAAAATTCGTTAGCGGTGGCTGCACTGTCGCAAGTCAGTATCCTGTATGCATATTCCCGGGAACAAGATCTCAGTGGACGAGTTTTGTACTGGCTTGCAGTCCAGCCGAGGCAATTTCTGTAGCGACTAGTATGGGTGCCAGTTACGGCGCATGCCGTTAATAGAGTTTTAGGCCTTTTGCTGTTGTAGACATTCCGTATATTAAGGGAGCGACACTGCTCCCTTTTTCGTCTTTCAAACTGCCGGCTCGTATGTTCAAGCAATGCTCAGTAGCTGCCTTGGCGGCTGTTTGAAGTCTCGTGCAACACAATGCGAACGGGCTTAGCCATGCTCATAAGGCTCTCGAGTGAATATTCAGCCTGCCTTGTGCCATGTCGTAGCAGTCAACCAGAATCTTGTGCCAGCCGTCTCGCGCGGCGCAAAACGAGGCGCAGCAGTGGGTCACATCGCCCTTGTCGAACTCGCCCAACGACACCAGTTCGGTCAGGCGCTTCTTGATCTTTTCCGGTAGCGGTTTCGTCACGTTTCTTTTGGCCATAGTTGTCATTTAGAAAGGTTGGTTGGCCCCCTGAGGCTGCGGTTGTAGTGAAAGGGGTGTACTGCGGCCCCCGAGCAAAATCAGCAAAAACTTGTATCGAAAGTGACGTATTCGCGGATGGTCAGTTCCGCTACGGCTCGTCCAGGCCGCCCCCTCGCCCCTTCTATTGGCGCACTCTTGAGAATGCGCCTGCCGAATGACAGTTACAAGGCATGGTTATCGACCTGACGCGCCGGGTCGGCGGGAACCTGCTAGCCATCCGTTTTTGACGACCCGCGAAGCCCTGGCGCTGCACTTAGCTAAGGTCGACGGGCATCTTGCGCAAAAGAGTTGTGCACAACGAGTAGTAGCCATCTTCCAAGCGCGGCGCGTGATCGCGCATCCATTGTGCCGCCACCTCGCTCCGCAGGGCTCGCTCGACCAGCTTGAGGCTTGCAGGGCCGCTGCTCACGATCGAGAGATTATGGTTCAGGGGCAGAATCCCGGCCGGGAGACACACCGCCTTGAGCGCCTTCGCGATCCTGGGTACCAGTAATGAAGGCTGCGACAGGTCGAAGTTATGGAAACGCTCTGGCGGCGCCCATTTCCCCGCCTGGAGAATTTTAAGACCCCGCTTCGACATTCGAGGCATCTGGCTTCGCAAATGCTCCACGATCGCATCGCACGGCCGCTCGTTCGGCATCGCAGCGAGTGGGCAGATGCTTCCCGGAGCTGATCGGCTGTCGCGCGGTCCCCTCGTGCTTCAATGAACGCCGCGGCATCGGATAGGCGAGCCTTCACGATCTTGTTAAGGCCCTGGCGCGTGCTTACGCTTGCCCACGCGCCAAAGAAGCGTTTGTCAGCCGCCCGTGTAATGGCGCCACCCTTTAGCTCGATTTTCTTCGTGCGGGGCGACAACAGCAAGGGCGTCGAATCTCCGTGGGAAGGATAGGGGGGCAGTGCAAACGAGAGGCGGTAGGCGATCAGCGCGTCCATCAACAGGCTCGTCACCGGTACCGGGCGCTCCTTGCCGCCTTTAGCGTTGTCGCCGGACACAGTGAACACCCAGTAGGTCACGCGGTTCGCCGGATCTGCCAACTGGGTGAACGCGCCCATCTTTGCTCCGACGAGTTCCGTCGCACGCAATCCAGCTTCGCGCAGACATACCAGAATAAAACGATCACGCAGGTGTCGGCGTCGGTCACTCAAGCACGCTCGATCCTGCTCGTCCATCACATGCAGGACCGTGTCATACACATCCAATTGAATCGCTCGCGATACGTTCAGGCGCCGTGCCGCTGGCGACTTCGTCATCGCCATAGGGTTGCGCTGGAGGTATCCGCTGGCTTGCAGCGCTCCGAACATCGCCTTCGTGAATCGCATGATGTCGCTTTGCGAACTGGTTGAGGGCTGCAACTTGAAGGGAGTGTGGTTCGGCTCGCCCGTATTCACGGGAAGGAACCGCGGCGGCACCTCCTTGAGGAACTCGCGGAACGCCTCGACGTCCTGCATGCTCCATGTCGAAGGCGGGCGGCCGAGGACGTTTTCGCAGAAACACCGCAATTTCGCAAGGTGGAAGCAATATGTGGCAACCGTCGATGTCTTCCCATTGCGGCTATTGGAGGCCACCGTCGCAAGCCAGACCTCAATGGCGTGCCAGTTGTCGGCCACGGCGCCCAAGATATGTGGCGTCGAGTCGATCGAGCGGGTAGGGACGGCGTTTGGCTGAACAATCAGGTCGCTCTTCATCGTTTTTGCTCCGAGCGTAGTTCTGGTGGAATCGCCCCGCCCAGCCGGTACGCTGTCTGGCGGAACACCTCCATCAATCGTTCATTCGTTTTCAGCAGGCTGGCCGACATCGTCCGTTTCCGAGAACCGAACCGTGGCCTGCAGTTCGCCGACCTTGCGATCGAGGCTTACCTGTTCGCGCCGCTCGATAAGCAGGGCTGGAACCTTGGCGGCCGCGACGCCTGGCATCGTGCAACGTATCTGGCTCTTTCGCTGCAACGGGTTGAATTAGCCTACGCGATCGAGCAGCGTCTGCTGGACGCATTCTGGCGCGAACGGCCCGACGGCGCCCCGATAGGATCGTATGCGTCTCTGCTATTTGAACGGCAACTCGCGCGCGACCAGCACCCTGAAATCGCCGAGCGCCTGGTCAAGCTGGCCGACGAGTTGTCGGCGCACGGCAGGTTCCGGGAGGCGCGAACTGCTAGCGGTCGCGGCTGGCTGGTTTCGCAGCAAGGACCCGGCCCAGCGGTATGCGACCATGCTGGCCGCCATCGCGCAGGCTTGATGCGACGAGGCGCGTCAAGTGCTCGCGGAACCTTCGCCGTCGGCGATCGTCGCTGGCGATTTTCTAGAAAAGGCCATCCAAGTCTACCGGACTGTTCACCGCAAATACCGCCCAGCGCTGGGCATCGACGAGGGTTCTGTCGCGTTAGCAAGCGCCGGCGAGCCAATCAAGTAAGCTGCGGCGCCCGAACCGAGGACGAATCGAGATGCTCAACTTCTAAGGGATGCGCTTTCCGATCGATGTGATCCTGATCTGCATCAGATGGTATGCGGCCTACCCGCTAAGCTACCGGCACCTCGAGGAGATGATGGAAGAGCGCGGCGTGTCGGTTGACCATTCATCGATCAACCGGTGGGCCATTCGTTTCCTGCCGCTCATCGAGGAAATGGCCCTGAAACACAAGCGCCCGGTTGGCGGCAGCTGGCGCATGGATGAGACCTACATCAAGGTCAAGGGCGTCTGGAAATACCTCTACCGCGCTGTCGACGAGCAGGGCAAGACCGTCGACTTCCTGCTGACGGCCAAGCGCGACATGGCCGCGGCGAAGCGATTCTTCGACACGGCCATGGGAGCGAACGGCGACCCAAACAAGATCGCGACGGACAAGAGCGGGGCCAACAGGGCGACCACGAATGCGATCAACGCCGGTCGCGACGTGCAGATTCTTGTGCGCCAGGTTAAATATCTCAACAACATCGTCGAGCAGGACCATCGCGCCATCAAGCGGTTGACCAGGGCGATGCTCAACGTCAAATCGTTCCGGTCCGCGGGCTCCGTGCTCGCCGGCATCGAACTGATGCACATGATCCGCAAGGGCCAGTTTGCAATCAACGGCGCTGATGCCATGTCGTTCGCCAACCAATTTTCTGCGCTGGCAGGAATGGTCCGTCAAGTTTGAGCGGTATAGTGCCGTTCCGGAAAATTCCGCCGTTTTACCACCAACGCGACAGAACCCGGAGCCGTCCGCATCAGCGTACCGTAGTGGCGCCTGACTTCCAGACAGACTGCAGTTTGCACTCCCCGTTGAAAAGCTCCCATTTACCACCGTCGTCGTGCGCGCACCGGCGCTACCCGAAGGACGTGAACGGCGCGGAGGCGCACACCTGCGCCGCCACCATACGCACCATTGCGAACAGATCGCCCGTGTCCGCGCTGTCCACTGCGATCCGTCCTTCGGTGCCAAACGTCTCGTCAGTATTCCAGATCGTATCGCCCTTGACATCAACGCACGCGAGCAGCTACTCGAGCGTAGGGCGTCGGAAGACACATAAAGTCGCACCGACCGTACTGCAAAATCAGTTAGTTATATTTTAATAACACATTTCTTCAAGCCGAACGACGTATAAAGTTGCATTAAGCTCTCAAAATGACAGATAAGCTTGCACCGCAGCAAAGGGCAAGTTCAGGGAAGTTAGCAATGCTAACGTGGATATAATCAGCTCAAACCCAAACAGAAGCCTGCTGATACACTTTTGGCCTAGACCTTTGCTTCGTCTAGACTTCTTCCAAGTGTAATGTCGTCTCTAACCATACAAATTGACAATCTCAGTCACTCAGTTGATACGTTAATTTATTGAGTGGTGATACTTGACTGGGACAAACCTAGACTTCGAATCCATCGCGACTTCAACCAGGTGAGAGAAATGAGCTTTCCAATCGAGAAATCGTTATTTGCCCTTAGTGCTACTCAGCATATCCATTGAGCCACCAAATAATGGAAGAAATAGCTGAAGAGCGCGGCGTATTAGTTGACAATTCGCCAATCGATCGATAGTAAATTCACATTCTGCCGCTCATTAAGAAAATAGCCGGTAAAGGCAAGCACCCAGTCGGCAACAACTGGCGCATGGACGAAATTCACATGAAGGCCAACGATTTTCGGAAATACCTTCACCGCACTGTCTGTACGCGGAGCACGACTACTGATCTCCTGCTGCCCCCTAAGCCTATTATTGCTGCGGTTAAAAAACATCATCGACAAGGCCACAAAAGAAAACGGAAGTCCCGACAAGGTTCTATCGAAAAAGGGCGGTATAACAATGCACACATCGATATTAGCCCATCTACTCGATACCAGAAAAATGTTGACCTCGTTTTGCTTAAGCGAAAGAACGGCTCTATGTACCTCAAAAAATGTCATCGCCTGCTTTAACGAAGTAATTTCTTCATCAACGTACTTTTTCCCATAAAATCAATCATTTTTTCTAAAATTTGGGGATTTTATGTGCGCAAAGTCTGTACCTGTGGTTTTTTATTTAACGTATCACTGATAATTTCACCGTTCTTCAATTCTATGACTCGCTCTGCCATTGCGATTGTCTGAGGTCTATGAGCAATAATAATTCGAGTAAGCCTTAACTCACGTATCGCGGCGTTTACCGAATTCTCGTTGCTCACGTCTAGATTACTCGTCGCCTCATCTAAAACCAAAATTTTTGGTGAATTATATAATGCTCTTGCTAATAAAATCCTCTGTATTTGACCGCCGGAGAGGCCACTTCCAATATCGCCCACCATCGTATGGTAGGCCATCGGCATCATCTCAATTTCTTTATTCACTGATGCGAGGAACGCGCATTGCGCTACGCGATCATGGTTAATCTCGGGATCAAAAAAGGCTATATTTTCTGCGATCGATCCTGCGAATAACATATCGTTTTGCATTACAACTCCTAATGCACGTCGGAAGTTTATAATTCCCAAAGCCTCAATGTTCCTTCCCCCTATCAATATTTCTCCATCGATCGGATCTAGCAGGCCGAGTAAAATCTTTATAAGAGTCGTTTTACCTGAACCTGATACCCCAGTGATAGCGATCGATTGTCCAGCTGGTATTAAAAGATTGATTTTTCTTAATATTATTGGTTCTTCGTCAGCATACTTAAACGAGATGTCCTTGAACTCAATTTCTGTATCCTCAATTTCCATTTCCGTCCACCCCGCCTTTTCGTTCTCAGCAGGGGTCATAACAATGTCTGCAACCCGATCAGAATGCAGTGCCAACATTTTGATGTTGAAAAAAACATCGACCAAATTCCCAATTCGTTGGCTAAACTGCTCTTTATAGCTCAAAAAGGCGTACATCATACCAATCGAAAACCGCCCGTCTAGAACTGCGAAAGCGGCAATCGAAATTACTAACACACGCTCCAAACCAAATAAAACATCATTTGCAGATTGTTGTGAGACCACTATCTTTGCTATCTTAAGTTCTGAATTAAACTGATCCGCAGCCATATTCAGCCAGGTAGAATGGCGGATATTTTCTTTATTATGTAAGCGAATACTTTGAGCCCCACGAATCGATTCCAAGAAATGCGTCTGCTGCTTCGCAGCATAGATTATTTTTTCACCGGTGGCGTTTCTTAGCTTAAAGTAAGTAAGCACTTTAACAAAAGCATAGAAACAAGCCGCAAGTACAGATATGAGCGCGAGCTGCATGCTATACGCAAACATCATTAAAAGCGTGGTTATTACTAAAATTCCATCTATAATAGCTTCGACCAGTTGCGTTGTTAAAGCATTCTGAATAGCTTTTACAGATTCAAAGCGAGACATTATATCACCACTACTTCTCTTTTCGAAGTATGACAATGGGAGTTGTAATAGGTGGCCAAATACGTTTCCTAGCCATTGAAAGTTGAAATTAGTGGATAATGCGGTTGACAGCCAAGAACGTATTCCGCTGATTGCAGTTTGCAGAATAGCAACGATTGCAAATCCTATTGCTAAAATTGGTACCAGATCGTAATCTGCCGATGCTAGGGCTTCATCAACAATCCATTGAACGTAAAACGGAGCAATTAATGCAAGGGTCTGTAGTACTAATCCTAAAGCAACGATTTGAAAAACCGACCTTTTAAGACCGGTAACATTTCCAACAAGTTCTGAAAATTTATATCTTTTTATTATTTCTTTAATTTCAAATTTTTCGCCTGGATTGAGTTCAATTGCAATTCCAGTAAAGGAGCGCCTGAACTCTTGCATTGTCACGGTCCTGATTCCAAATCCTGGATCATGGATAACTGCATCACGAGAACTTATTTTTTTTAGTACTACGAAGTGATTAAATCCCCAATGCAATATACAAGGCGTCTTGATATGATATAGATCTTCAATTTCGGACTTAAGTGCGCGAACGTTTAGCCCACATCCTTTTGCAATAGATGTGATTCCCAACAAAGTTGCACCTTTCATTGAAACTGAAAATCGTCGCCGTAGTTCACTTAAATTAATGTTAAATCCCCAATATGAAGCAATCATGCAAACGCATGCTAGACCACATTCAGCAGCTTCGTCTTGAAGAACTATTGGCAGGTAACGGTTTTTCCAAAAACTGGAGCTACGAAGAATACGAGTATTCATATAAATTCAAAGACGCCCGGTAATAGTATACAAAGGATCAAGTATCCAATCGACAAGCCTACGTCGATCAAGCTGAAAACTTGCATCTAGTACCATACCTGATTTTAAAGAAATTTCCTTCCCATATGCAGTTATTACGCCTGATGAAAGCTTCAATTTAATTCTGTACAAAGGTTGCTCACCAGTTAAGACCACAGTCCGTGGCAAGCGCAGTTCATCTGGACGTAGAGACGTACTTGATACCTCCATCACAACAGCATTAAACACACCAAATTTCTGATAAGGGAAAGCTTGGTAGCGAAGAGTTGCGCGGACCCCAGGGTTGATGAAGCCAACGGCGTGGGATGTGACATAGACTTCTGCTTCGAGCGGTGATTTGTTCGGGATTACTGTAGCAAGCGCTTCGTTGGCACCAACCAGTTGACCGATTGAAACAACTATTGCTGTCACTTTGCCAGCTCGGGTTGCTCGTATAAAGGACTCTTGCTCTGCCTGATTTTGAGCAATTTGCTCACTTATTTGTGATTTATTTCTTTCTAGAACTAGTTTGTCCCTTTCTAATTGAACCCTCATATGAGAAATTTCCATTTTAACGTTGGATAAATCTCGCTTTAAATTTTCTACCGTGCGGTTCAATTCAGATCGCCGTTGCTGCTGCTCGATAGAATCGATCTGCTGTTGCTGGACTTGAGCGGACGAAATGAAATTCTGTTTTGCCAGATTCTGATATCTTTTTTCGTTTTCAAATGCAAGGGCAATTCGCCTGTCTTGAAGTTCAATTTGATTATTGACCTGTGCAATTTCGTCTACTAAATCACGCGATTTCTTTTGAAGAACAGCAATTTGCTGCTCGTTTTGCATCGATGCGTATCTAATTTCTCCAGCTATATTTCTTTCGCGAGATTTTAGCAATTCTGTTAATGAATCACCTGTATTTCTAGAAAGAGAATTGCTCTGTTCTTTAACAAGAACCGCAATTAACTGACCTCTTTCGACGTCTTGCCCTTCTTTAACTAGTATATCCTTTACAGTTCCCGGCTGAATCGAGGATATAGGATAGATGCCTGCAGAAGGGATCAAAATACCCTGCGCACTTACTTTTCTTGTTGTCTGCATAAAATAAAAAAAACTCACAATGCAGATGGCAAAAACCAGAAAGATGGCAGCAACAGCCTTCGTGTTTCCAATCTCAGTAAGAAGAATTGATCCGTGGCGAGGTGAACCTCGCGCTTCCAATGCTTCAGTGCGAAACAGCTTTGTTCGTTCTACCATTACCATCCATAAAGTTTTTGTTTGAAAATGTCTGAAAGCGAAATTCTGATCCGCTAGCTTTGTATCTTTTTCGATTGGAATGGCAATTATTTTTGTTTAGACTTTTCTCGTGCACGAAATAGATATTCCTGAATGGTTTCCATTCCGAGTTGTGCACGCCGACGATTCACGTCATCCAAACTGTCAACTTCGTTTTCTGGGAGCCTAATTCCATCTGAATCAACCATTAATTGAGTACCATAGATTTGTTTGCCACTACGTTTTAATTCGTATCGGTCTTGAAGATACGCATAACGTATAGCACTAAATTCGTCTTTTTTGACCAGTGGCAATAGTATGTTCAAAACTTTCGATTGAAATTCGGGTTCTTCGTCGGCATGTTGTGCAACCAGCCACGCTGCGGTGTTTGCTGCATCTCCATATTTATTTTTGACCGGCCAACCACATTCATCCAGTATTCGGTCTAGCACTTGGCTATTTTTTTTCCTTACACTCTTAAGTGTATTTTCCAGAGATAAGTCCCCGATCGCCAATTCATCTCGCGACCGGGTTATTTTCACATCTTCCTCTGCCAACTCATACAGTTTTTCGGCAACATATCCACATTTATCATCAGCCGATACTATATTAATTCCAAAAAAAACAAAGATTAATAGAGCTAGATTTCGTTTGATCATGTCATTCATCCATCGTTAATTACAAAATAATTTTTAATTCGCAGATGGCAATCATCTTGCTATTATTCCTCAGGAAGATTAAGACAACTCAGGTAGTCTTTGACTTGTTCTAAGGCTACCTTTAAGCTATATTTACCAGCTAATGCGATATAACACATAGCTACTAAAATAGAATATTAATCAAATCTATTTGCTTGTAGAAACTTGCATTTCAGGGAGCGAAACATGAGCACGTGCGCTTGTCATTAAATTCCTGAATTTTCCTGTTTGAGCTACACTTTCATAAGAAATGCGAGAGTTTTTTGAATTCCATGTAAATTTGGGATCTTTTGATATTAAAAAATCAGTGAATGCGTCTAGCAATCTATATTGCGGGAGCATAAATTCTACCCAAAGAAATTGTCCCATTTCATTAACTTCTAAAAAGACGTACTCGCCCTCCGGAGTTACGATAAGATCGATGCACCCAAAAACAAGGTCCAGTTTCTTCATCAGCTCTAAGCATTGGTTCTCGATTCTTGTAGGAAGTTTAAATGCTTTCGCCTCTAGCTCTTTTGTTTCGGTAGACATCCTCCAATCTTCTTTGTCTTTCGCATACAATGCTGCTGCAGTCACGTAATTACCCATAACGGTTACCCGTAGCTCGAAAGCTTTCTCAATGTATGCCTGAAAAATTCCAGGACAAGCACTCATGGATTGTTCGTTTGGGAGATCGTTCTCTGAAATAATTCTGGTATAGCATACAAGTTGGTGATCAGAATATCGCCAGCTATATGCACGGAATGGTTTATAAATTACTTTTTGCCCATTTAATTCTTTAAAAAATGCTTTTACTTCATGTAATGAGTTAGAAGCCAGGGTGTCTGGAATCTTTAGTCCAACGTGCTTAGCTATTTCAAGTTGAAGAATCTTATCGTCTGCATATTTGCTCTGCGCTACGCCGTTCACCCAAAATGCATCAAGTCCAATCGCGGTTATTGCAGCAGAGGTGAATCTTTTTACTTCACGCTGTACGAATAACCGATCAACTTCTTGAATACATGACGCGACTGGTTGTAACTCTCCAACTCGCCTGTGCCATACGACATCGAACTCTTCATTAATATGCTGTCCACCTATTTCATCGATGATAGAAAAGCTCGACTTTTTGTCACAAGGTAGACGTGTGCTTAATTTTTGGCTTGATGGTAGGTCACCTAAATACCAGGCTTGACTTTTAACGTTCTTTTCCGACAACGCGATTTGTACAGCAGCAGCATGTGCGTCTGCGGGAATAGTATGGATTAGTATATTCATATGTAAAACCTAAGCGAAATTAATCCGCTTAGGTATTCTGTTATGTCGTTTAGATATCTTGACGGAAGTCGTAATCTGACAGGCGAATGCCAGTTGAAACTACTTGACTACCTGATGTGCCATCTTCGCCACTGTGATCTCTTTTCCAATCAGTTTGTGGCGGAATGCCACCGGCGACATCCTTCATTTCATCCAACGTCAGCTCTCTTGCCATACGGCGAGCCAACACAGCAGGTTGTTTTTCGTTGCTCATTAATACTCCATTTAATAAAAGCCGAATAGCGGTCGGCTGGTCCGCCTCTACATTACCATCTGGTTGCGTAAAGATTAAAATATTCGATCGAGCTAGCCTTTGAAGTGATTTTACTTAAATAGAAAGCTTAAAAAGTCACAAACAATCACATGCTTCACGATTATTCAGAATGGGTAGGAAATTCACGGTTATTTGCGTTTGGCCGCTCTGTTAAACTGCGACAATAAGCATCATTTGTAGATGCAAGGAAATAGTAAGACGGTCTAGCATATTCTTCTAGATTCAAAAGCGGATGTCGCAATTTGCCCTCGCCTCGAGCTAGCCGAGCAGCCACGTCGTCGGCAAGAAGGTTAGCAGCGTCTTCTGTCCGACCAACAGTGAGGCCGCTGTGCCGCGTAGTCACTCTGATGGCGTCTACAACATGCTGGTCGAGCATGTTCGACTGAAGAACATCGATGTCGATGATTTAGTCCTGCATACGGCAGTCGTCACTCGTCGCTTCCACATTGAACGCGCTCGAGTACGACAGCGGTATCAATGGTGTTAAGCAGTGGTGCACACAGCATTCAGATGTTGATGATTCTCTTTAATCAACAATCCCGTGCGTCTGCACCGCTCTTATCTCTTAGCAGTTCCCGTATTCTTTTCGAGGCCAGCCATCCCCACCTGTGTGCTCCTGCGTCATGAAGCGCACGGTGCCATGGCCCATTACATTTTTGATAACGTACAACGGCGTGGCGGAATTTGGGTGAGTCATTCTGTCGGCTCGCTGTGCGCGCAGGTATTTCGTTGGTGCACTCGGATATCTCGGCCGGTCGCTGCAACTAAGGAGGCCAAGCCCAGTAGACATTTACTGCAGCTATGCGTGTACGAGTGCGGTCGCTGGCCTTTTCCACGGGCATCGCCAGCGCATAGTCGTGTGTCGTTCAGCGCAAGATTATCTGTCGCTAGTGCAAGCTTATCTATCGCCCGACGTAGGGCGATACATCACGTCGCCGCCAACTCGCTCGCTCGCTCCGATAGCTGATGGCATGGATAAAGCTCACCAACTTCGTTCCCACGGTCGGCTGCAACGGGCGCAATGCCACCGCAGCATTGCCGTACATATGCCGTGGGTCGGTTTATAGGACGTAACCAGTAGGCATTTGGTCTCGCAGGGCATCGATCAGTCGAATGCGCACGAAGTCAGCGCGGCTCACCGACAGGTAATGGTATTCGGTAGAAATGATGTTGCGGTCGATCATAATGGGGTTCCTCAGGAGGCAAGGCCTCAGGCTAACCGACCCCGCGCTGAGTGGTTGCACCGCGGCGCTCACGGCTATGCTTGCGAGACCGTGTTCGCGATCGTCATCATGGACGTCAGAGGGCCGCCAGGTCACACGCCCGATAACGCACACCAGAGAACGAGGGTTCTGTCGCTTTGTTGATCAAACAGCGGAATTTCCCCCGACCCGGCCTGCAACGCTCAGGCTGCACGGATCATTCCTGCCAGCGTAGAAAATTGGTCGGCGAACGACATGGCCTCGGCGCCGTCAAATACGAACTGGTCCTTGCGGATCATGTGGATCAGCTCGATGCCGGCAAGCACAGAGCCGGCTGAACGGAATGATTTGAAGTTGAGCATCGGCTTGGTCACCCGCTTGATGGCGCGATGGTCCTGCTCGACAATGTTGTTGAGGTATTTAACCCGGCGTACAAGGATCGGAAGGGCACGGCCGGCGTTGATGGTATCCATGGCCGCCTTGTTTGCGCCGCTCTTGTCCATCGCGACTTTGTCTGGATCGCCGTTCGCTCCCATGGCCTTGTCGAAGAAGCGCTTCGCCGCAGCCATGTCCCGCTTCGCCGTTAGCAGGAAGTCGGCGGTCTTGCCCTGCTTGTCGACGGCGCGGTAGAGGTATTTCCAGAAGCCCTTGACCTTGATATACGTCTGGTCCATGCGCCAGCTACCGCCGACCGGGCGCTTGTGTTTCCGGGCCATTTTCTCGATGAGCGGCAAGAAGCGGATCGCCTATCGGTTTATCGTCGAATGTCGACCGACACGCCACGTTCTTCCATCATCTCCTCGAGGTGCCGGTAGCTCAGCGGATAGGGGGCATACCAGCGGATGCAGGCCAAGATTACATCGATAGGAAAGCGCATACCTTTGAAGTTGAGCATGTCGATTCGTCCTGGATTCGAGTACCACAGTTTACCCGACCGGTCCGCCGACGTTCGCTGATGCGACAGAACCAGAGTGAAATTAAAAAATTGAATTGGGATGGCAGGAATCATCGCTACTTCCAGCCATCCTTCAATCTCTAATCTTCTCGTTGGCTGCTTAACTTAGCGGCATTGACCAAGCACTGCTCGATTAAGGGTGGCCTGGTATTGCGCGTCGTCTATGTTGCAAGCAAGAACCCATCCGTTAAACTGGGTGGGGGTGCCGGGGAAAACACAAATTCCGTACTGGCGAACTGCCGGGCAGCTCTGGCCGGGGTTGATAACACCTTCTGGATCTGGGGAAGAGCGAAATCGTTTTCCACTCGGTCCCGAGACAATCAAAGAACCATCATTATCTAAGAGGATAACGCCAAGTTGTCCCGGCCCGTCTGTTCCGCTGGACCAAAGTGGAGTTGTGCCTTTGTAAATTACAAAATTACCGTCAGCTTGGAATACCGCCATATTGCCACCCTGCTTATTCGTACTTGTGGACCATATGTGCTTATTAGAATTTGTCGGTTCGCCCGATCCCACCTTTTTATACACTACTAAATTGCCATCCCATTGCCATATGACAAAATAAAGGCCGTTTGGGGAGTATATTCTTTTGTCGTACTGCATAACCTCACCCATACTCAAAACGCCAGAGGCATGACCTGTCTGTGCGGATGCGGTACTGAATCCCATTACGAAGTTCAACGCGAGGGCAGCGCAAAGAAATTTTAATAAACGTTTCATTTAATATCCTTTGATTAATTGATCTCGACAACTCCAAAAATCATAACATGCTCGACTTTCTTGAATCTATCGATTTGTCACATGTCCTGCGTCTACCCAAATTTCATAGGCCTAAATTTCTCGATTGTTACTCAAATTAGGCTTCCTTCTGTCTGAAGCGACATGCACGGGCAAGTTACGTAATCGATAACGACGGTATCCTGCCACGGACTTCCACTCGAGATTTCTAGGCAAGGTTCGGCGAATCGGCGGACGCGGTTCACTGCTCGGGCCGCGTGACGGCTACTGCGAGAGCGACGATGTCGTGTCGAATGCTAAATATCGGGTCGGGTGCTGGGGCATATGCAGATCTAGAAAGGTGTACACCCCGCTTTTTATGGCAACAGCCGGGCGCTTCCCTTACGTGATTATTGTTATAATCACGTAAGCGTTTTTGGACCAAAATTTCACGTGAAACAGTTGATGGTTCCGTGCGCCTGCAGTAAGTGACTGATAACTATGAAGAAAAATTTCGTGAAACAATGACGCTGTAGACAACATGCGCGCAGCGTCGGCATGCGCTGACAACACAACCGACATAGCTTTCGAACGGACAGCGCTGCTGGCCAGACGGTCATAAGCCTCGACCCACATACCAAGATTCAGATGGCACAGCACAGCAGAATCGCGCTTCCCGACATTGACTACAACCGCACCGATTACGCCGCATTGCGCGCCTACTGCAGCGGAATCCCGGTTGCGCGTATCGGCGACCTGTATTACGCGTCCGATAGCCCCGAGGTCGAAAATGGATTGGAACGCCATCTAAAGCGGATGCGCGACCACATCGTCGAGCGCTTGATCGAGCGCAACCCTGAGTTCGCGAAGGTCTTGCAGACAGCACGTTTGTCCCGCGATATATCGACCTCCCAGCTGGGCATCTTGGTGCAGGCGGCCGAAGCGACCAACCCAGGACCGAATCGGGACCACCGTCTTGGGCAGTGGTTCCGGCCGACGATTTCAAGGCTGCTGCGGGAAGAAGGCATCACGACGATCGGCGAGCTGGTCAATCGCATCGAACGCCGCGGCGCTGGCTGGTGGCGCGCCTTGCCGCGGATCGGTGCCCGTCGCGCAGACGCGATCGTGCGATGGTTGAGCAAGTGGCCCGAGCATCTTGGGCAGATCGACGCATACCAGTTGCGAGCGCCGGCGAACACCGTGTCCGCAGTGCGCCCAGTTCTGGACCCGCGCGCACCAAACCCGATCGCGCCGCTGGGCACGTTCCAGCTGCCCCCGTACCTGGCTGGCGTCGACGGCATCAATCGCGCGCCGGCGTTTTGCTTCATCGCCGCCCGCGACGACCTAGAAGCCGTCGACACCTTTCTGGCTCGCTACGACGACTCCCCAGAAACTAAGCGCTCCTACCGCAAGGAGCTCGAGCGCCTGCTCCTTTGGTGCGCGCTCGTTGCCCGCAAGCCCCTCTCTTCAATGCTAGCGGAGGACTGCTTGGCCTATCGAACGTTCCTGGCGGCTCCCGATCCCCGGTTTTGCGGCCCGCGTGCGCCCAGGAACACCGAGCGCTGGAGGCCGTTCGACGAAAAGCCCATGAAGCCGCAATCACAACGCCTGGCGGTTGTTATCCTACGCAGCGCTTTCGACTGGTTAATCAAAGTGCGCTACCTGGGCGGCAATCCGTGGGTGACCGTGAAGGATCCTGCAGTCACGAAGCGAAAACACATGATGAAGATCGACCGGGCGTTGCGCCGTGACACTTGGGAAACCGTGGTCGAGATTTTGCAGCGACTTGGGGAAGTCGAAGCGAACCGGCAAGACCGGGTCGCGCTGGCGGCGTTGCTGCTGATGGGCGATTCCGGCTTGCGCAGAGCAGAAGTCGTCAGCGCCCTGCGTGCCAACTTCATCCCCAGTCCGGACGCGGCCGGCGTGTGGATGCTCACCGTCGAGGGCAAGAGGAAGGTCGAGCGCGATGTCCCGGTCAATAGCCGTACTGAAGAGGCTCTGCGCGCGCACTGGTGCGACCGAGACGTTAACTTCGACGACCCGACCAGACGCGGCTACCTGATCGCACCAATCGTCACGCCGGTAGCGAAGGCCGAGGCAAAGAGGCAGGCACGCGAACAACGCGCCAATGAGATGGGAACCGAAGAAGCCTTGGCGGAGCTCGAGCAGGGCAACAACTATCACGTCAACTCGCTCTACTATGTCGTCGATGTCGCATTGCGCCGTGTACGCGCTTTCGCTGCTGCGCTGTCGTTAAACGAGATGCCGGCGTTTTCGCAAGACGAAATCATTCAGCTACAACGAACGTCGCCGCATGCGTTCCGGCACACTTACGCCACCAACGCCGTGGAAGACAACGTGCCAATGGAAGTAGTCCAAGACGTCCTCGGACACGTCAATATCATGACTACGAAAGTGTATGCGAAGACGCGCCAGCGCCGCATTGCACAGGAAGCAGCGAAGCAGTTTGCACGAAACGAGGATGCAGCGGAGAAGCGGCGACGCGAGAGAACGTGACTACTGTTTCATCGAACCTTGGCCTAGAAGTGCCAAGCGCCGCAACAACTTGGCTTACTAGTGGCGGAAAACTACTATGAATCGACAATAGTTTTGCTAATGTCGAGTGGAGGCAAGGTATTTTTCCGGATCTGGCATTAAGCCTGACGGTTAGCACTAGCGGACATGAACGAGATTTGTGCGTCGATCTGAAGACATCGGGTTGCGCCTAGCAGTACGTCGGGCCGCGGAGCGTATGACTGGGACAACATACTGGCTTGGAACCCTGTTACCTAAGTACCCTGCCCGTTTCGCAGGCATTCCGACAACATCCGCATGCAGACAGGGTTGTACCCTTCACGAACCTGAGTTATCCACAGAAAATGTGGATAACTCTACCTCATGCTTATCCCGTACTCCCGCCCCTATTCTCGATTCTTTACCACAGCCTTGGCGAACAGCTAACAAAACTCGTACACTGCTTCGGCTGAAGGTCCGATTTCGGCCAAAAGCGGTCCTTCCTCCGATCGTACTTCTTCTTTGGCTAGCCTTAGACACCAGGTCTTACCAAAGTGTCACTAGCGGTCTAGCGCTCCAGCCGATTGGCAAATGCGCTTTATTTGATACGGACGTGCCGCTAACATTTACCATTCCCTGAAGTCATACGCTGATAGGGCTGCTTCAAGTAGCCAGGTCTCATGTTGGGTGGACTAGGTTGACACCTTGCGATATAGTGTTCTCAGGAGATGACGTTCCTCCTTGAACCGCAGCTGATCTATTGCTGCTGATGACGTCTACAGATACCTGACCAAGGTCGGGGCTGTAGGCGTTCGCGTTCACATCCTTTCATTGGTCAGCCCGATCCATTCGAGCGAAAACTACCAATGAAACATTTTCTCCATTCCCGATTCGCGCAGCTTGCGCTTTTGCCCTACATCGGCAAGTGGCTTGTCATCGCAAGTGTTGTTGCCGGGCTTGCCGGCAGCGCGTCTGCCTTTTTCCTATTGGTCCTCGATCACGCCACTGCCTGGCGTGACACCCATCGCTGGATCGTCTGGCTGGTGCCCGTGGCTGGCTTCGGCGTCGGCCTCGTTTATCACCTGGTCGGAAAGCCAGTCGATGGGGGCAATAACCTCATCATTGATGAAATCCACGATCCGCAAAAAGTCATCCCGCTACGGATGGTGCCGCTGGTACTGGGCGGTACTGTCGTCTCCCATTTATTTGGTGCCTCCGTAGGACGTGAAGGAAAGGCAGTGCAAATGGGCAGCGCCCTGGCCGACCAGCTCACGCAACTCTTTCGTATTGGCCCGGACGACCGGCGCGTCCTCCTGATGACGGGAATGAGCGCTGGCTTTGCGGCCGTATTCGGCACTTCCTTGGCTGGCGCAGTCTTCGGCCTGGAGGTACTCACCATTGGTCGCATGCGCTACGGCGCACTTTTCCCCTGCATCGTCGCGTCCATCGTGGCCGACCAGGCTTGCTTGGCATGGGGCGTGCACCACATCCACTACGCGATCGGTCAAATCGTCCCGATCGGTTTCTGGAGCATGGCCGCCGTCGTGGTGGCAGGTATCCTGTTCGGCCTGGTCGGCATGGTCTTCGCCGTCAGCGCGCATCGCGTCAGCGCCGCGGTTAAACGACTGATCGCGTATGCGCCACTGCGGCCCACAGCTGGCGGCATCGTCATTGCGATCGCCGTGTGGTCGCTCGACGCGTATCAGTACATCGGACTAGGTATTCCCGACATCGTGCGCTCGTTCCAGGAACCGATGGCACCATGGGATTTCTTGGGTAAGCTGCTCTTCACCGTGACGTCGTTGGGGACCGGCTTTAAAGGTGGCGAGGTCACGCCCCTGTTCTATATCGGCGCTACGCTTGGCAATGCTCTGGCGCCCGTCCTGCATTTGCCGTTTGCCATGCTGGCCGGTATCGGGTTCGTCGCCGTCTTCGCCGGTGCCGCGAACACGCCGATTGCCACGACGCTGATGGCCATCGAATTGTTCGGCCCCGAGATTGGCCCATTTGCGGCGGTTGGGTGTGTGACGGCTTATCTGTTCTCGGGTCACGCGGGCATCTATCACGCGCAGCGTATCGGCTTTGGCAAACGCGGAAGGCACCAGGGCGCCGTGCCAGAGCATCTTCGGCTGGCCGACCTAGCGCATTTCCATGCACAGCAGCGTGACAGCGCGCCGGCTGCGTCAGGCGGCGTGGCAGCTAGTGTTGACGTAGGGAGTGCTCGATGAATACGAGCAGATCTTAGCTCGCAGGGGCTGAACCAGACCGGGCCAGCGGCCAACAAGCCATCAACCGAACGCACGCGTTCCACTGCGGATGCCTCGACGCTAGAGCAGGGCTCGCCCGCAGCCGGGACTGAGCCTCTAAGCTCCGCACCAGGAGAACAAAATCTCGACGTTGATTCGAAGGCGACTACATCCCTGAGATCAAATTTGCGCGGCATATCGGGGTAACGAGTGCGTGTAGTAGAGCAAAAGGCGGCCTATGTGCCGCCTTTTTTATTTTGCCAACCGAAGCTATCTGTCAGCCGAGTTCATTGATAAGCGCGCGTACGGCTAGGTGGTTTATGTAAAGGTGAGAAGATTTGTGATCGTTTTGCACAACTTATCGCTCTACCGTTCCTAAGAAAAACTAACTCTATTTGGCTAGATTCGAGCGATTTTTACCCAACAAACTGGCGGTTTCGCCGGATTCAGTAACTTTCAGACTTGCCCTTCCGGCGGTCTTGCGTCAAAGGTGAAAGGATTTGTGAGCGCTCTTGTCGCTTCCCAGGCTAAAGGTGAGAACATTTGTGAGCGTTTTCCGTAGCCCGGTGAGTGTCAAGACCGACTCAGCGTCATTTTATGACACCCTGATTTCGACGGAAAACGACTGTCATTTTATGACATCTGGCAAGACGACCCTCGGTTGCGACGCGCTCACGCGGCCTAGCTCCGATATGTGTCGAGGATGAGTGTCATTTTATGACACCTCGGTCTTGGGCAAAAAACAACTGTCATGTTATGATTCCACCGGCCGACACACCTTTGCGGCGCGGCACCCGACCGGCTTCGCTCGTTTGTCGTTTCGAGAGTGTCATTTTATGACACTTCGATTTTCACTAGTAACGACTGTCATTTTAGATAAATGGATGGGAACTTTGTGATCGTATTGCAGCTGAGCGGTCTAGTATAGAAGGGGCCTGATGGGGGTGTCATTTAATGACACTTTGACGGCCAAGCGTTTTCGAACAAGATGGGAAGAGCGCAACCCTGGATGGTTAGCGTCGCTGTGTAAAAAGAGGCGAGGAAAACGTGCTCAGGACGAGGTGTCATTTTATGACACCCCGTGGACTTTACACCTTCGTGAGGGAGGCTAAATTGTCTTGGATCAACTTATGAAACTTCTCCGAGTCAAACTCGCCAGAAATCTTCGCAGACGAGGCGCCTACGACCAGCTTGATGTTTAGACCTTCCTGCTTAAAGGCATACTCTTTTTTAGTGTTAGCCACTGGCCCCGACAGCTTCCGCTCAATCCATCCCTTCACCCCGGACTGTTTCAACTTTTTGGCCTCGATCAACCGGAAGGCTTCCTCCACAAGTAACTTTGCCTGGTCGCCCTTCTCTGGATCGTCCAGTAACGGCTTCAAGGCGTACACAAGGTTTGCACCGATAAGGGTGGGTGATTCGTCAAGCGCCATGTGAACAGCCTGAGGCAGACTAGCGAAAGCTTCCAGGTTGTAAATCTGTGTTCTCGAAACTGATAGGACCTCTGCAAGTTCTGTCTTGTTCTGAACGGCCTCGGTTTCGTGAAGCATGACCATGTGCTTATACTGCTCCCAATCCGAAAGGCCTTTTCGCGCAGTGTTATCCATCGTCAGTGCCCGTGCAGCCTGGGCGTTGCTCATTCGCTTCACCACTGCCGGTATCATTTCCTGCTTAAGTCGCCTGAAAGCCTCCAGTCTATGATGACCTGCTATTAGCTCAAACCTCTTCTCACGCTCCTGTAAACCTTCAGCCTGTTTCGTCGGATCGAGCGGCCGCACCAGGATCGGCGACAGCAAGCCTCCCTTCTGGATCAGCGCGACTAACATCTCGACGTGATCTAGATCCAGTTTGACCCGCGACTGGAACGGAGAGTCGGCAATCTCTGCGACCTTAATTGGCAAGCCGAGCTGGGCCTCGTTGGCAGCGTCGCCGAAGATCGTTGATGCAACCTCGGCCTCGATGTCCTGCGGCGGACGCCGCCGGCGCATACTATCTTCAAGTGCTTTGTCTTTAGACACCGGCCTTCTCCTTCAACGGCAGGCCCGCGATGGCAGCAATCTCGCGCGCTATCGCGACGATCTCCCGTGACGCATTGTGATCGCGGTCGTACTGCAAGATCGTCTGCCCCCCGGCCTGGGACTTATGTATATCTGTGGTCGTAGGTAAGCTCGCCGTCAGGACGTGGTCGTAGTAATCGCGCACGGCCCCAGCAGTGATTTTGCACATCTTCTTCCGTGCATCGTGCTTGGTCAGGATCGCACCACCGAACTTCAAGTGGGGGTTCGCCATTCTGCCCTGCTTGATGAACTCGAGCATATCGTCCGTCCCGAGCAGGGAAAGTTTGGAACCGGACTCAATCGGCACCATCACTATATCCGAAGCGGCAAGTGCGTTGGCGGTAAGGAAATTCAATGCTGGCGGGGTGTCGAGGATGATGACGTCGTATTCGTCGGCGACGAGTGCGAGCTTCTGCCGAACGATAGAAGTGGACGAAAAGGGCGTCTGTTGCAGCTGGCGCTCAAGCACAGCAAGCTTCAACGTGGAGCCGATCAGGTGAACGCCGTCGATATGCGTGTTCTCGACAATAGCTGCCGCGATCGATTCGCGTCCATCCAGAACCTTCTCGATAGTGACTGCTGGCGACTCTTCGAAATCGTAGACCAGCCGCGTTGCATTGGCCTGCGGGTCCAGGTCTACGAGCAGCACGTCCAATCCTTCACGCGCAAAGGCATCCGCTATACAAACAGACAGCGTTGTCTTGCAGACTCCACCTTTGTGGTTAGCGAGACATATAATTTTTGCAGGCACAGCTTCCTCCACGTTTTTATTGACCGGGAAATGTTAAGCCAAAAATCGGTAAATGCCTACGAAAATGTTAGACCGGCACGAAAAATTGGCGGATTTTTCGAAACGCTCACAAAACCTCTCACCTTTCGCCTGTAGCAGAGCGCTAAAATGTGCTTAGCCAAGCTCTGACAGAACCAGAACACCTCAGAAACCGTTGCCAGACTATGAATTTCGAAGATCGAGAGTATCCGACCCGGGTTTTTCTTTTCCTGTACACAAGGGCCCTCATGCGAAGCGACGTATTGAGGGTTTTTTGAGTAGTAAACCCTTGATTTGGTTTACAACCAGTTTGATGCAGAGCAAGAGCTAGCAACCATGCGGGTTTCAGAAGAATGAGGTGAGAGGATTTGTGAGTGTAGGTGAGAGAATTTGTGAGTGCAGGTGAGAACTTTTGTGAGCGTTCGTGCTGATAGGTGAGAAGATTTGTGAACGTAGGTGAGGGGATATGTGAGCGTTTGGTCTAAAGGTGAGATGATTTGTGAGCGTGAGGACCTGAATCGATGTTTGGAGACAACATTCTCGCAACGGTGAGAGTTCAGTTTGATATTTTTCACCGATGCATGTACTCTTCGTTCGATGGGACTTTCCAACGACAACACAACTGCGATCGAGGTATTGCGCCAGCCGAACCAGACTCTAGCCGTCTTGCCAGTCAGCGGCCGGATCACCGCGACCATGCGGAAGTTGTTCGCGACCATGCTGTTTTTCTCACAGCAGGATGGAAGTAGGGATGTGTACCGGCGTTCGTTCGGCGAGCTCATGAACCTCGCCGAATACAACAGCCGAAACTCCTTGGACTTGCGGGAGCAGTTTCGTATGCTGCAGAGCATTCAGGTCGAGTGGAACACCCAAGCTTCGGACGAAACGCGCTGGGGCGTTTCGGGAATGATCGCCCAGGCGGAAATCATCGAGCACAAAGGACATGCGACATACGTTGAGTGGTCGCTGCCTCCCCGCATACGGCAAGAGCTGCTTGATCCGACGTCCTACACCGCACTCCTGCTCCACATGTCGACTGCGCTGCGCGGCGGTTCCTCGATTGCGTTGTACGAGATCTGCAGCCGCTACAAGACGAGTCCGAATGGCCTGACGATGCGCCAGCAGTGGGAATGGTTCTGCCCGCGAATTACTGGCAACCCCCTTATCGAGGTCACGGAGTACAAGTACTTCAAACGCGACGTGTTGAAGCGCGCGATCGCTGAAGTCAACGCGATGACGGACATCGAAGTAACACTCATCGAGCACAAGATCGGGCGCAAGATCGAACAGATCCAATTTAAGGTTGCGCGCAAAGCCAATCCATTCGTGGCTTGGTCGGACTCCCCGGGCGGTGCAAACATCGTCGACATGGACTTGCTCAACAATATCGTTGCGTTTGGCATCAAGCCGAAGCAGGCGAAGATTTGGTGCGAAGAACACGACGAGGCGTTCTTGCGTAAAACCGTTTCATTGGTGCGCCAGCGCGAGGGGGCAGTAGGACTTCCGAAACTCGGTTCCACCGCAGCATACTTCCGCATTGCGCTGCGCGATCGTCATGCGGATCAGCCCGACAAAGCTCCGACGAAGCCGCCGGGGGCGCTTCTTGCTCCACCTACTGCAGCTGAGATTGCACAGGTCGACCGTATCCGTACGGCCGACCAGGCGTACCGCGAAATGAGCATCGAGGACCAGGAAGCGAGGCGCGAGCAATTCATCAAGGCGACGCCTGTCGCTGCATATGCACGCGAGGTCAAGAGGCACGGGCTGGGCAGGTCACAGGCAGCAAAGGCTGCGTTCTGCGAATGGCTGGCTGACTCCCTTTGGGGCAAGGTGGGCGGTGCGGAACACACGGACACACCCGCTAGTCCACTGGCCTGAACCTGCACTGGCCAGAGACGTCGATATAGCATCACCACGGCACGCTAATTACTGAGCCTATGGCGCCCATCCATGGAAGCCATTCGCGCCACCAGCGCCCGAATATCCTCGATACGGAGATGTGCTTCATTCCGCAAAAGCTGCTTGTAGAGTAGGGCGACGATCTGGATCGCGTCGACCGCACGCACCGGCAGCGCCACCGCAGCACGACCGCGCTGGATGACGCGCACGAAGTAGTGCGTGTCCTGGAAGTCGATGTGGAGCGACTTATCATGCGCGCGGCCGTGGCCATCGAACTTCACGCTCGGGATCAGGTTTTCGAATAGCGCCAGCGCCATGTAGGCTTCCTGCACGGTCAGCTGAACGATGATTTTGTTCTGCCAGTCGACCTCTCGACGTGCGCCGGCGCCGCCTAGCGCCAGCGCACCTTCGACCTGGATCGTGTGCTGGTTGCTCGAGCGCGTCCGTGCTTCGCTTACACACAGCGCGGCTCCACTGCCAAAAATCTTAAAACTGAAGTATGGCGGCTCGATCGGCGCAGCCGGTGCCGGCGTCGCCGGCGCAGTGCAGTTGGCAACCTGCAGTCCAGCGCCATGGAGGTAAGCGACAGCCCGGGCCTGGTTGCCGGGGCTGGCGCTCGCAGCCTTGATGGTCTCGATGCCTGACGAGTCGTCGAGCTTGGCCGCGGCGATGATTGCTGGCAGGTCGAACTGGAAGCCCAGCTGCTCGACCGTGCGGCGCACGCCTGGTGCCAGTGAGTGCACGACGGCTGCCAGCTGCTGGCGGCGCTTGGTCTCGCCGACGGCGAACCATCTAAGGTCATCGGCAAAGGCCTTGCCTTCGGCGGTGCCGACGAGCTGGCGCAGCTGCTCGCTGGTGACGGATGGTAGCCGGGCGCTGGCCAACGTTTCGAGGATGGTGGAGAGCTTCATTTTTTCGGATCGTCTTTGATGCGCGTGAATTTGTAATCCGCAGCGGAACGCTCGAGCGCCAGGCCGAGCACGTCCTTCAACTGGTCCGGACTGGCGCCGTTATCCAATTGTCCCTTCGCGAACGTGTTGCGCAATGTCCGGCCGCCAGCTCGAGACACGCCCAGGCCGGCTCGCTCAAACGTCGCGCGGATCTGCTTGTAGACGGTCTTGTTCGTCATCTTGCCGCCCAAGACATTGGCCGGGAACACGAAGAGCCCGGGCAGCGCCAACTCCTTGACCATTCTTTCTCGTTCATCTAGCCACTGTCGCAACTCGGCCATGCCTTCGCGGGGCAGGGGAGTGATGTGTTCGTAGCTGGTGTCGTGCTTTTCCTGCGGCGTGATCGTCAGGTCGACCGAACCGTCCAACGCCACCTGGTGACCGACTTCATGCACGAGAAGTCCGATCGCTTCGGCCACGCGCAGGCCGGCCAGCGCCATCACGACTTGCATAGCGCGATCGCGCCGGCGTTTCCAGCCGTCGAATGCCGTCACGCGGCGGCGCCGCGGTGGATCCGCCGGCAGGGCGCCGAAGAATCGCTGGAGCTGCTCGGGCGAAAGTGTACGGCCGGCGTCGTCTTTAGGCAGGTCGGTACGGTCGGTTGCCAAGATCGCCTGCTTCGCTGGATTGGGTGTGACGCCCAAGTGCTGATAGCAGCGTTCCAAGAGGCGCAGATACCGATACCCGATCTTGCTGTTGAGCACCCGCTTACCGCCGTCGAAGCGGTTGACGAAATGGGCCAAGTCGCCGTGAGTCACCGTCGAGAACGTTTTACCTTGTTCCTCTATCCACACGGAGACGTTGGAGAACATCGAAATGTAGATTCTGGCGGATTCGCTTGAGACCGAGCGGAGTATGCCGTCCGCCGGGAGACGCTGGGCAGTTTTAGCGAATTCGTCGGTGCCGACGAATTCCTTGAACGCCTGGACAGGGTCGCTGTCCCACGAAGTCAGGTTTCTCATGGCGAGAATTAAAGTTGGATTGTCGTCAAGTATACCACAAAAGGTAATTAACCCACAAATAAGCAATAGACCCCAAGATGCTCTTCTGCCGCTGACTCCGGCCGAGTCGGGTGGCTCTCTTTGCTTTCTTTTAGTTCTTTTCTCTTTTTTAGCTCCTTTAGTACTGAGGTTGATCAAGTATCCAAGGGCGTTCAGACTTAGAGTAGTCGAAGCGTGTCTGGAGAGATTAGTTAGTTATGATAATAGTGGGTTAATTACCTTTTTTTCGATAACTTACCCTACTGTGGGAGCGCAAATAATAATATTTGTATGCATATTCTGCAAAGGGGTATAACCGTACCTATTCTGGCCAACGTACTCCTAACGGCTACGACTGGTGCGCCAAAACGATGAAAACTTGGTGGCGCGCAAACAACCAGATAGCGGATCAACCTAACTCTAACTCCACCACCGCGTCTGACCCGAACAAGCCACCAAACGTACTGGCAGTCGACCAGTTTAAAGCAGCCCAGCTAGCAGATTCATCGATGGTCATTCACAGCTGACGCTGAACGAACTTCGACACTTCCTACCAGCGGCCGCCGACCTAGCCAGGACCGAATGTCTCAATTCGCAGGCCACTATCCCGCACCTAAAGAGTGATATCTGCTCGATAATCTTGCAACCGATTGTGGAAACAGCTTGACTAGCTTCATTCGTGACTTGGACAATGACACTTGCTGCATTGAGCCCGATCACCTGCAGCGCGAACAGCTGGATTTCATCGACTGCGTGGCCAACGTCATTATGCACTGGGCGCTGTGCACGCACCTGGGCAATCTGGTTTGGTTCAAAGCTCAGCGCCGTGGCAACCGTTTTGCGCTGCGCGCCGTATACCATTACCAAACGGCGCCGGTTGAGCACGCGGCCTGAAATGCGCAGGGGTGCGCGAGCAGCAGCTAGCGTTCTTGCTACGTGCCAGCGACTGCATTGACGCAATGGTCGGCGACCCGGCAAACGCGTTTTCGCTCACAGGGATGACGACAGGGGAGTGGCATTGACCTATCTGTGACCGTTTGAAACTGAAATCTGATGAAATCTGTTGCGCAGCAGATTGCCGCATAGCCGGTGTGAAGCGAACCGGCCCCACCTGTTCCACGCTGCTGCAGACCCGTACTCGGCGATCGACTGGGTCAAGCGGAGAAGCGACAACACAACCGAGACCGCTATACTGGCGCAGCTGTCAGAAACCAATGAACCCCACGGGCGAAACCACTCCCGTCGCGCTAGCACGTCGCGGGTTCTACCAAGATCGTATCGCTGCCTACCGCGACATTCTTGGGCGCTTCATAAACCGTCTACACCGTCCCTGCTGCGCTTAAGCGAGCACATTTGAAATACGAGCACGCCGGCCGTGCTCCGTCTGCAAGCTGAGCGCTGTCTAGATGCAGGTGTTCGATGCTACCGACTTGGTGCGCGCCGCCGCAGAACATGCTTAGCATGGACCCGCTGCAAGAGTTGTATGCCCTCTGATAGCTCGAAAGCATTTTCGGTAAAGTCTCAGCATATGGCGCGTGCGCAAGCCGCCCTATGCGAGAGTTACGCGGCCAAATTGTTCAGGGCCAGTACTCTTCACAGCGACGGTCGTGCCGATGGTAGATCGAGAGGGTCAAACTGACACCGCGGATCGGAGACAACCTGCTGCTTGATTGCCCACATCGGCGAGTTAGTTGCCAAATATTTCAGTACAGTGATTCGAGATCTGCTCGGATTACTTCACACAACTTTTCTATATCTTCTTGGCTAGTAGGACCGTATGCTAGTGCCATCAGTGACAACGGGTGTATCTTCAGTACCGCTGCAAGGTGCTCAACCTTCGAAATTGTTGGGGCCTTAAGTCCTCGTTCCAAGCTACTAAGGTACGTTCGACTCGACACTTCAGAAAAGTCCTCTTGTGTTAGGCCGCGGCGTTTTCGTACACGCTGTAACCCCTTGCCAAAATTTTTAAGCGAGACCATTCATACCCCTGTCCAAAAAGACACGATGTACTCACGGCGAAACATTTTGGGCTACAATCTATAGTGTTCAAATTTTGGGGGCTTCAACTTGTTAGTTACAAAAAAGCAACACGGAATCACGGGTCCGGCTATGATGCTCGCCCCAGGCAGTCTGGTCTGGCGCACAGTTCAAATGGAATCCTTCTTCCCCTATATTTTTGTTCGTCAGGCCCAGCTAGAGGACAGTGAATGGTTCTCTGAAACATCAATTCTCTGGTTGGCCACAGACGTCATAGCCTTATGTGAAGATATACAAGTTGATCCAACCCGTAGAATTGAAGAGATGGCTGTTTTTTTCCAAGGCCGAGGTGATGCTAAAAAAGGATGGAATTGGATAGGTATAGACGAAGTCTGGTCAGCTACAGCTAGAAATGGTGGAGAAAATAGCCCAGTCTACCTCTCCAAGAATGGCGATTACATAGATGCCCTTGGCCAAACAATCAGTGCAGTAACGATTAAGCTACAAAAGAAGCTTTATGTTGCTCCAACAGAACGTGTTTAAATAAATCCGCCAGAAGCTAGTGGCGGCAGTTAGGTTTAGGTACTAGATACACTGAATCCCATAGAACTTATGTGAATTTTGTGTGTCCGAATTTAATATAATTTTTTACAATAACATAGTTTTTTGATAGTGTAGTTACGTCTATTAAAGGAAAATATGTCTGTGACTTCTTGCTTGCTTCGGATCGGTCGCTTAGCACTAGCTCCGATTAGAGGCTTTTTCGTCATTTCCTGGGAGGTGCTTAGAAATCGTAAGCCTCGACCAGTGGCCTCAAATTTTTGGGGGCACGTCAAAAATTTGATTCGAGAAGACTTCGCTGATTCTATAGTTCCTTTCAGGTGTGCAACACAGGAATTTCGGAGCGAGCTCCGTAGAAAATACTAACTTGCACGACGCTAGTATTAGCAAACCGACGCTGGCCGACCAGATAGACTGCGGCGCCCGATCATTAGATGACCGACATAGTCAACTTCAAAGGGACGCGCTTTCCGATCGATATGATCTTGGTCTGCATCCGCTGGCATTCCGCCTACCCGCGGAGCTACCGGCACCTCGAGGAGATCATGGAAGAGCGCGGTGTGTTAGACCATTCATCCATAAACCGCTGGGCGATTCTTTTTCTGCCGCTGATAAAGGATGGCGCAGAAACGGAAGCGCTCTGTCGGCTGCAGCTGGCGCAGGCATGAAACGTACATCAAAGTTAAGGGGTCTAAAAATACCTCTACCGCGCTGTCGACAAGCAGCGAAAGACCGTCGACTTTCTGCTGACGGCAGAGCGCGACATGGCCGCAGCGATGCGCTTCTTTGATAAGGCCATGGGCAGCGAACCGTGATCTGACCAGGGTCGCGGTGGACGAGAGCGGCGCTAGCAAGACTTCGATCGATGCGATCAACGCCGGCAGCAAAGTGCCGATCCTTGTGTGCCAGGTTAAATACCTCAACAACATCGTCGGGCAGGACCACCGCGCCATCAAGCATGCGATCAGGACAATGCTCAAATTCAACTTGTTCCGGTCGACAATCTTTGTACTCGCCGACATCGAGCTGATATACATTATCCGTAAGAGTCGACTTGCGATTGACGGTGTTGATGCAATGTCGTTCGCCGAAAAATTTTTACGCTGACAAAAATAGTCCGTCCGGTTCGAGCAGGTACAGTGCTGTACTAGAAAAATCCTGTCGTTTATCAACAACGTGAAAAAACCAAGAATCGCGCTTCAACCCGGCCGCCGACATTGGACGAATTTCGATGGGGCCAAGGATCGTGGGATGAGCGAAATTAACGACGTTCACCTGCCAGAGCTTGCGCCTTACAGAATCACCGGTTGCCAACTTCGCGACGTCTGCAAGTTGATGTTCCTGCAGGATTGCACCTGAAATACGACTAATTCGTTTGGTAACACTTGGGAGGCAGTCGGGGCCTACCATATCAAAACCCCTAATAAGCGTGACGCTTACAAGGAAAATCCGGGATATTGTTAATTTTTAGATCAACCAAGGAATAATCCCACGCTAGACGACTCGCGGTACAAAAAGGAGGAAGACAGCGTGATGTGACCCCATAAGTTGGCCGTCTTTGCCGTGCGGCGTCGTAATCTGTGGCTCGTACGTTCGGGGCCACGTGGCCCCGAAGCATCCCGCGCACTTCCACGTCAATGCTGGCCATGCGCACCATCCGCCACTGCTGACCAGATGGCATTGGCTAGGCCGTGCTGTTATATGTCACCGGCCTTTTGCTGACGGAAACGACATAGGACAGCCAGCCGAGCGTTAGCGCGTGATTCATGCGATAGAAAGAGTACATTACCCGTTCTAGGTCCCAGGCACCAGTGGCAGTAGAGACAGCTGTCGAGGCTCTACCAAGTAGCCCGCGAGTCCTTTCCCGTCCCGCCACGCATGAACCCACCGGTTGTCGCTCCCAACAACGTCAGTGCCCCAGCCGCTGGCAACAGCAGCGACAGGGCGTACCTCTACACGGGGCATCGCTAGCAGCGCGGCTTGGCGGCCACTCGCAGCGAAGTCGACGCCGGCGACCGAAGTATTGCCAAAGTTTTTGATTCGCATGACATTCCTTTTCGTTTGATCGGCTGCAGCATCCGCGCTAGTAGATGAAGTCACGCGGTGTTGCGTTCATCTATGCACCAAGGATAGCAAGGGAAAGGGCAGCGCAAGTCAGGTAAGCCGCGCCGGATTACTTCTTTGGCTTATCGAAATATTGGATAATTTTGTCCTGAACAACAGGATCGAAGTGCGGAAAAGCTCGCTTCATCTGCGAGCCGAGGCGGGCATCGGCGACCCATGAAAAGCTGAAGTTGCAGGCAACCGCAATCGCACCACCGGTAAAAAAGCGCCAAACACCATTGCGGCGAGAAGTCGGCGCCAGTCTGGACGAATGCTCACTTGAGTGAACTGGACACTCCCCATATCGTGATTGGCTTTCTTAACTTGTGCACCGATCGTATTTGCGAGGGCCTGGCTGTCAGCGGCGGCTTGCCGTATCGCCTTGGCGGGCTCCTCAACAATCACGCGGCTCGCAGTGCTGGCACCAGTAAGCTGGCCTGCCGCGTCCCATGCGGCGTCTTGCAACTTGCAGCTATAAAAAAGAGCGCGGCTAAAACCAAGATGTCGTCCTTGGGGACTAGCACGCCGGTGATCATGTAGACCTCGTGCGCGATGCGACGCCGCTCAGCTAGTTCCGCCGGTTCAGATATATTAAATCCTGCAAGCATCCAGCTGCTTGAAGACTTTACTGGGGAAATTCGTCAGCCGATGTTTTTGAGCGAATGGGAAGTCCAGAGCGTCGCACGCACTCAACAGCAAACGCTTATCGAGAAGGTTATAAACGCTACGCCCAAAAGTGGTTTCTTCGCGCTTAGGAAGGTAAACAACGCCGAGAATGCGGTCGCCGAATTTTCCATAGAGTTCAGTATCCGCAAAGTCCGTGCTTTCCTTCATGACGGCGCCAAAATAACCATTTTGCCAGATCCCCATTTGCACGTTGGTATTTTCGAGAATGCCATCAATACCCTGCATGCGGTCCCTTTTCGCGGGACCGCCGACGAGAGGCACATGCACGATCACTTGGTGGCCGTCCTCCATGAAAGAATCGAACGTACCGTTTTGTGAAAGATAGTTCATCATCGGAAGAAACGACCGCGATCCCATGTCGATCACGCTATATCTGTCATGGAGAGCAATGTCGTTTACCAGATTATCGACAGCGCTATGATCGATATTCAATTCGACATCAGTGGTACTAATATGCTTTGCGTTGATTTCAGGAAATTCACTGAAGTTGGCATTCGTTGGGTCGGTATCTGCAAAGTATGTGTTGTGATTCTTATTGATGAAATTCTGTACCAGAAGCCAGGTCACAAACGATTTACCAACGCCGCCTTTACCCATAATGGTCCAGTTACTTTGCTTCATCCTTATCCTTACAGTTTATCGGGGTCAAACTTCTCTGCACCTTTCGGGTCCCATGGGAACTTAGGCCCGTCAGATTTTCCACTCGAAATAGTACGGGCTTAACTACAGTTGGCGCAGCGATTGTGATTGATAAATCGTCGCTTTTCGTATTGGCTTGCGCAGCCGTCGTCGCCCGATCGTGTGTCCGCTGCTGAGCCACCGGCCCATGTGTTTGTTCAGACTCTTCCCGAGCGATCTGTAAAGTCGCCGGCTGAGCCTTGCTGTCTATTTCCGCAGCGTTGGTCTCCCTACGCAGCTTAGGTATGAGCCGGTGATAGTAAGCAGTAGTGATATAGATACCGTCGCGGTTGAGTTGCTCTAGGATCTGACGATGCGTAAAACCCAAGGCAAGCGCCGCTTCGATGTCGGGCAGCCGCATCCGTACCTGGCCAGCCACCGAAAGTGGGTTGCTCACCGTGGTAGGTAATTTCGCGTTAACTTCTAATGCTTCAACATATTTAGTGCTCATACGTATTCGTGGTTACTAGATCGTCCACTCACACTTCAATTTTGAGCGAATAAACAGCTTATCGAAGGTGACATCAGGGATTACATTAGGGGGGGTGTCAGGGGGTGTTGTCAGGGGGTGGTGTCAGGGGGTGATATCAGGGCCAAACCGGGCATTATTATTGGGC
>JACYUQ010000007.1 GCA_014841835.1 Oxalobacteraceae sp. CFBP 13730
TGCGCCGATGATAGTGCTGCAACCAGTGTGAAAGTAGGTTATCGTCAGGCTAGTTATATAGAAAAGCCCCGCTCAGTGATCTGAGTGGGGCTTTTCGCTTTGGGGTGCTGTATTCGGCTGGTTCAATATACGACTACCTATCTCACAAAAAAGCCCGCTGATTCGCATCAGCGGGCTTTTCCGCATCAAGAGAAATCGCGCTTGCTTATGCGGGATCGCGCAAGCCAATCAACCTGTCCAGCAACCCTTCCACCGACGCCGCAATCCGATCCAGACTGGCTTCACGCAGCTGCGCAGTATCGACCACCTGCTCACTGCGCGACCCCGCCCAGCGCAGCAGCGCGCTGCAGGCATCCGGATGATCGAACAGGCCATGCAGATACGTCCCCATGATTTGGCCATCCGCCGACATTGCGCCTTCACCGCGCCCGTCGATCATAAACACAGGCCGCGTCATCGCCGCGCCGCTCGATACGCCCATATGGATTTCATACCCGCTGACAAAGCCCGATGCATCGCCCGGCGCGAACGCACACAGTCCTTCCACCCGCGTTAACTGCTTGTCACGTGTGAGCTCGGTATCGATATCCAACAGCCCGAGTCCATCCGACACGCCTGGCACGCCTTCCACACCATGTGGGTCGCCAACTGTCTTCCCCAACATCTGGAATCCGCCGCATACGCCAATGACCTTGCCGCCATACCGCAGGTGGCGCGCGATCTGCTCACGCCACCCATGCGTATCGAGCCAGGCCAGGTCGCCGCGCGTATTCTTGCTGCCCGGGAGGATGATCAGGTCGGCGCCGGGAATCGCTTCGCCCTCGCGCACGAAACGCAGGTCGACGTCGGGATGCGCGCGCAGCGCATCGAAATCGGTGTGGTTGCTCATGCGCGGCAGGCTGGGCACAACCACGCGAAACGCGCCCTTGCTCGTTTGCGCTGCCTGCACGGCATCCTCGGCGTCGAGAAACAAGCCATGCAGATAAGGCAGCACCGCCAGCACCGGCTTGCCGGTCTGCGCCTCGAGCCAATCGAGCCCCGGTTCGAGCAGCTTGATGTCGCCGCGGAAGCGGTTGATGACAAACCCGATCACGCGATCGCGCTCCGACTGCGACAGGCACGATAACGTGCCAACCAAGTGCGCGAACACGCCGCCGCGATCGATGTCGGCAACCAGGATCACCGGGCAATCGACCGCTTCGGCAAAGCCCATATTGGCAATGTCGCGATCGCGCAGATTGATTTCGGCCGGGCTGCCGGCGCCTTCGACAATCACCGCCTCGTACTCGGCCAGCAGGCGCGCATGCGATTCGAGCACCGCGCCCATCGCGATCGGCTTGTACTGGTGGTAGTCGCGCGCATTCATGTCGGCGCGCACGCGGCCATGGATGATGATCTGGGCGCCCGTGTCGCTCGATGGCTTGAGCAGCACCGGGTTCATGTCGGTGTGCGCCTCGATGCCGGCGGCGATGGCCTGCAGCGCCTGGGCGCGGCCGATTTCACCGCCATCGCGCGTGACCGCACTATTGAGCGCCATGTTCTGCGGCTTGAACGGCGCGACCTTCACGCCGCGCTGCATCAATAGCCGGCACAGCGCCGCGACCACCGTCGTTTTGCCGGCGTCCGACGTCGTCCCTTGCACCATCAGGGTTCGGTAGGGGAACATGCTCATTTCGGGCGCCGCTGGCGTGCCTGCTCCAGCGCCTCGCACATGGTGGCGGTGCCCTGGATCATGCGTGGCCCCGCGCGATTGAGCAAATGGCCGTCGAGCGTGAACAGGTTGTTGCGGCTCACGGCCGTCATGGTGCCGTAGGTTTTCCACAACTGCACGCCGCCGTAGTTCTTTTCGGCCGTGGCGATGATCACTTCGGGATTCTCCTGCAGCACGCTCTCGAGCGTGACCACGGGCGCTGTCACGGCCAGCTTGTCGAAGACGTTCACGCCGCCGCACAGGTGCATCGCGTCGGTCAGGATGTGCTTTCCGCTGAGCGTGTACAGCGGCTTGTCCCACACCTGGTAAAAGACGCGCACCGGTGCGCGGCCTGCGTACTGCTTGCGCAGGCTGGCCAGCTGCGTGCGCAGCGCGGCCGCCGCCGTTTTGGCTGCCGCATCGGTCCCCATCAACTGGCCAAGCCGCTCGACGCTGTCCGGAATGGCATCGAGTGTCTGCGCATCGCTCTGGAACACCGGGATGCCGAGCTGGCGCACCATTTCGATTTGCCTGTCCGAGCTGTTGTGGCGCCAGGCCACGATCAGGTCGGGCTTCAGCGAGATCAGGAGTTCCATGTCGATCTCGCGGTTCGAGCCGATACGCGGGATACGCTTGGCCGCTTCTGGATAATCGCTGTAGTTGACGGCGCCCACGACGCGGCTGCCGCCACCGGCCGCGAACAGCAGCTCGGTCACGCTCGGCGCGAGCGAGATGATGCGCAGCGCCGGCTTGGCGACCGTGACGGTCTGGCCGCCGTCGTCCTTGACCGTGATCGCGGCTTGCGCACAGGTGATCGACAGACATGCCATCAGGGCAGCCGTCAGCATCGTTGTTTTCATCGTTGGTTCCATTCATGAAGTGCGTGTTCAAAGCGGTGCCATTCAGGTTCGCCTGCCGGCAGGCCGACGCGGATACCGCGCCCGGCTTCCCGGAACAGCCGGCACCAGATGCCGCGCGCCGCCATATGGGCGTGGAAGGCTTCGGGGTGCATCTGCGGCCACCAGCGAAACAGCGCCGTGCCACTGCTGGCAATGCCGTGGTCCAGCAACAGGCGCGTCATCCGCTCGCCGGACTGGCACAGGCTGGTGCGCGTAGCGTGCTGCCAGACGCTATCGGTTAGCGCGGCCAGGGCGATCTCCTGCGCAGGACCGCTGATGGTCCATGGCCCCAGCAGGTCCGCCAGATCGCGCAGCAGGCTGTCATGCGCAGCGACGAAGCCCAGGCGCAGGCCCGCGAGGCCAAAGAATTTGCCGATCGAGCGCAGCACGATGAGGCCGGGCTGCGAGGCGTGTATCGCCACGCTGAGCGCCGTCGTGGTGTCGCCGAACGCTTCGTCGACGATCAGCCAGCCGCCGTGCGCCTGCAGGCGTGTGGCCCAGTCGAGCAGGCGTTCTGGCGCAATCGTCTCGCCGGTCGGGTTGTTCGGATTGACGACGACGACGACATCGCTAACGTCGACCGCTGCTTCCAGCTCGGCGTACGCAACCTGCCGCAACTGATGGTCATGCTGGCCCCAGTGGTGCGCGTGCTCGGCATACGATGGCGCCGACACGGCGACGCGTGACGGTGCGCGCAGGCGGGGCAGCGCCTGGATCGCGGCCTGGGTGCCGGCCACCGGCAGCAAGTGCGGCGCGCGGTAGTACGAGCAGGCCGCCGCCAGCAGCGCCGGATCCGGCTCGGGCAGGCGCAGCCAGGCCCCAGGCGATGGCGCCGGCGCCGGATAGCCATGCGGGTTGATCCCGGTCGACAGGTCGATCCAGTCATCGCGCCCGTAATACCGCGCGGCATCGCGCAGGTTGCCGCCGTGTTCAAGCATACGGCGCCCCGATCACGGATAACACGGCCAGCAGGCAGACGACGGTTAGCCACAGCAGCGTCGTACGCAGCACCAGCCGCCAGGCGCGCTGGATGTCGCCGGCGCAGGCGGCCGGGCCGGCGCCCAGTGGCGGGCGTTGTTCGACCTCGCCATCGTAGACCGCCGCGCCACCGAGGGATACGCCCAGTGCGCCGGCGCCGCTGGCCATCACCGGCCCGGCGTTCGGGCTGCTCCATGCCGGTGCCTGCGTGCGCCAGCAGTGCCAGGCGCGCGCACGCCCGGCGCCGGCCAGCAGCACATACGACAGCGCGGTCAGGCGCGCCGGCAGATAGTTCATCACGTCGTCGATGCGCGCTGCAGGTCGGCCGAACAGATTGAAACGCGCGCTGCGATAACCCCACATCGCATCGAGCGTATTGGCGAGCCGGAACAGCACCGCGCCCGGCCCACCCAGCAGGATGAACCAGAACAGCGTGCCGAACACGGCGTCGTTGCCGTTTTCAAGAAGCGACTCGGCGCTTGCCTTGGCCAGGTCGGACTCACTGGCGTTGGCAGTGTCGCGGCTGACGATGCGGGCAGTCAGCGCGCGCCCCTGGGCCAGATCGCCGCTGCGCAGCGCCTCGTAGATCGGGATCGTATGATCGCGCAGGCTGCGCAGGCCGATGCACAGATACAGCAGCACCGCGTGGAGCCACATGCCGGCGACATCGGTCAGCACCACGAACAAGGCAGTCAATGGCAGCACTGCCAATGCCCATGCGAAGCCACCGCGCGGCAGGCGCAGGTTGCCGCGGTTCAGGCGCCGCTCGATGAAGCTTGCCAGATTGCCGAAGCCGACCAGCGGATGCCAGCGCCGCGTCTCGCCCAGCAGCAAGTCGAGCGCGACACCGGCCACCAGCAGCAGCGCCACCGTCGACAGCGACAAGCCAGTCAGCACAGGGAACCCTTCAGAACAAGTGGCAGGCCGGCCGCCACCAGCACCGCGCGGTCCACGCGCGCAGCCACGGCCTGGTTCAGGCGCCCCGCTTCGTCGGCAAAGCTGCGCGAGATCGCGCCCCACGGCACGATGCCCATGCCGACTTCGTTCGACACGAAGACCACGTCGCTGGGCAAGCCCGCATCGAGCAGGTCCAGTAAGGCCGCGCGTTCTTCATGGAACCGATCCGGCAGCGTCAGGGCGCCAACCTCGGGATATTCCCTGCCGTCGCAGAACATCAAGTTGCTGAGCCACAGCGTCAGGCAATCGACCAGCACCAGGCGGCCCGGCAGGCATTCGGCGCGCAGCGTCTGCGCCAGCGCCAGTTCTTCTTCGACCGTGCGCCATTCGGGCGGCCGTTGTTCACGGTGCAGCGCAATGCGCGCCGCCATCTCGCCATCACCCGCGCGCGAGGTGGCGATGTACACGACTTCCTGGCCTGACTCGCGCGCCAGCCGTTCGGCAAACGCGCTCTTGCCCGAGCGTGCGCCGCCAAAGACCAGCGTCGCGCTCATGGCGCACCGCCAAACAGTGCGGCAACCGCACGCGGATTCGACGGAAAGTAGCCGTGGAAGTAGGACGCGAACAGCGAGCCGACGCGGTACACCGCTTCGCCCGGTGTCTGCGTGCGCTGCTTGACAGTATGCGCCTGCGGCGGCACGTCGGTGGCCAGCAGCGAATAGTGGAAGGTGTGACCGCGCAGTTCGCCCTCCGGCGTGGCCAGCGCATGCATGCCAAGGCCAGCCAGGCGCTGTTGCATCGCCACTTCGCCCGGCAGCACGCCGGCCATCTCCCAGCGCCGGCCATCGCTGTCGGTCAAGCCGTCGGCCAGGGCCATCATGCCGCCGCATTCGGCCACGATCGGCACGCCCCGTGTATGGGCGGCGCGGATCGAATCGCGCCAGCGTGTTGCACCCTGCAGCGCCGCCCCATGCAGCTCGGGATAGCCGCCAGGCAGATACACGGCGTCGGCGTGGTCCGGCACCGCGTCGTCCGACAGCGGTGCGAAGTAGGTGATCTGCGCACCCAGCGCTTTGAGCAGCTCGACGTTGGCCGGATACACGAACATGAATGACGGGTCATGCGCGATTGCGATCGTGCGGCCGGCTAGCGGCGTGTCGATCTGCGCTGGGACGGCGTGCGCTGGTCCCATCACCGGCAGCGCATCCCACGCCGCCTCGTCGAATTCGATGCTGTCGGCCAGCGCGTCAAGGATACGCTGCAACTCTTCGACTTCACCCGGCAGTACCAGGCCCAGGTGCCGTTCGGGCAGGTGATGCTCCTGGCGCGCCAGGGTGCCGATCAGGGGAATGTCGCGCAGCGACTCCTTGACCATCGCCGCGTGGCCGCTGCTGGCAACGCGGTTGGCGATCACGCCCGCCATCTGCACGGGGCCATAGTCACGCAAGCCTTGCGCCACGGCGCCGGCCGTCTGCGCCATCGCCGATGCATCCAGCACCGCCAGCACGGGAATCCCGAACGCACGCGCCAGGTCGGCGCTCGATGGCGTGCCGTCGTACAGGCCCATCACGCCTTCGACGAGAATCGCGTCGGCCTCTGCGGCCGCATCCTGCAGGCGTTGGCGGCAGGCTTCCAGGCCGACCATCCACAGATCCAGATTGTGGACCGGCGTGCCGCATGCGCTTTCCAGCATCACCGGATCGACGAAGTCGGGACCGCACTTGAACACGCGCACGCGCTTGCCCATGCGGATCAGGCGCCGCGCCAGTGCGGCCGTGACGGTGGTCTTGCCCTGGCCGGAGGCCATTGCCGCCACCAGCACCACGCGCGCACCGGGATGCGCGCACATTACCACTCCGTCCCGGCCTGGGCGACGATCCCCGCCTTGAACGCGTGCTTGACGACGTTCATTTCAGTGACGGTGTCGGCGACCGCCACCAGTTCGGGCGGCGCGCCGCGGCCCGTGATCACCACGTGCTGCATGGTCGGACGGTCGAGCAGGTCGGCGATCACGGTGTGCACGTCGACGTACCCGTATTTGAGGGCGATATTCAGTTCGTCCAGCACCACCATGCCGATGGTCGGATCGGACAGGAACTGTTTGGCCAGCGCCCACGCCTCGGTCGCTTTTTCGATGTCGCGCTCGCGGTTCTGGGTTTCCCAGGTATAGCCTTCGCCCATCGCATGGAAGCGCACTTCGTCCGGGAAGCGGCGCAGGAAGGTTTCTTCGCCGGTCGACAGCGCGCCCTTGATGAACTGGACCACGCCGACCTGCATCCCGTGGCCCAGCGCGCGCGCCACCATGCCGAACGCGCTCGAGCTCTTGCCTTTACCGTTGCCGGTATTGACGATGATGATGCCGATCTCCTTGTCGGCCGACGCGATCTTTGCGTCGATGATGGCTTTCTTGCGCTCCATGCGCACGCGATGGCGCTCGTTCAGCGCAGCGGTTTGTTCGGGAGTCATGTCGTTCATGCGGAATCCTCTTGAGGGATGAAGATGCGGCGGCCGTGATGTTCGATCATCTCGATCGGGTGGCCGAGGTAGTCGCCCAGCAGCGCGCTCTGCATGGTCTGTTCGTTGGTGCCGGCATGCCAGCGGCCATCGCCCATGAGCAGCAGCACGTGGGTCGAGATGCGCGAAGCCAGGTTCAGGTCGTGGCCGATCATGACCACGGTCTTGTTCTGCTCGCGGCACAGGCGCGCAAGCAGGCCTGTCACGCTCACCTGGTGCGCCAGGTCGAGCGCATTGGCTGGCTCGTCGAGCAGCAGCAGCGGTGTTTGTTGGGCCAGCAGGGCGGCAATCGCCACGCGCTGGCGCTCGCCGCCGGACAGCGTGCGCACGTCGCGCGCCGCCAGGTCACTCACGTCCATCGACGCCAGGGCTTCCAGCGCAATCTGATGGTCGTCGCTGCCTTCCCAGTAGCGGTTGGCGTGGTACGGGTGGCGCGCCGAGAGCACGCTCTCGAGCACCGTGTAGGCAAAGGCGTCGTGGCGCGACTGGGCGAGAAAGGCGCGTTCGCGCGCCAGGTCGGTCAGCGGCCAGGCCGCCAGGGCGCGTCCGCCGATGTGGACCGCGCCGCCGTCGGGCTGGTGCAAGCCTGCCAGCGTGCGCAGCAAGGTGCTCTTGCCGGCGCCATTGCGGCCGATGATGCTCCAGCATTCACCGGGTTGCGCGGCCCAGTTCAGGCCCTGCACCAGGGTGCGCCCGGCGATCGAAAGGCACAGGTCGTGGGTGGCGATGACGGTCATTTGCGCATGCGGTGCAGTTGGTACAGGAAGACTGGCGCACCGATCATCGCGGTGATGGCGCCCACCGGCAGCTGCTGCGGCGCGACGATCGTGCGTGCCAGCGTATCGCACAGCACCAGGAACGCACCGCCGCTCAGGACGACGGCGGGAATCAGCACGCGGTGATCGGGACCAAAGGCAAAGCGGCAGGCGTGCGGCACGATCAGGCCGACGAAGCCGACGGCGCCCGCGCTGGTGACGGCGCTTGCCGTGAGCAGGGCCGACACGAAGAACAGGCCCTTGCGCAGCGCGCTCACGCGCACGCCCAGCGTGACAGCGTTTTCTGCGTGCAGCGCGACCATGTTCATGGAGCGCGCGCTGCGCATGGCAAACAGCAGCGCGCCGACCAGCACGATCCATGGCGCCAGGCGCAGCGGCGCGCCGGCCAGGTCGCCGATCAGCCAGAAGATCATGCTGCGCAGGCGCCCCTCGGGCGCGATCGACAGCATGAGGGTGACGAGGGAGCCGCACAGGGCCGAGACAATCACCCCGGTCAGCAGCAGCATCGAGGCGCCGCCTTCGGCGGCCTGGCCGCTGCGCAGGTCGCGCCGCGCCAGCACGTACAGCAGCAGGGAGACGGTGACGGCGCCCACCAGGGCGGCCGCATCGACCATCAGCGTGGACGCCATGAGCAGCAGGGCGAGGAGGGCGCCGACCGAGGCGCCGGACGAGACGCCCAGCACATACGGGTCGGCGAGGGGATTGCGTAGCAGCGCCTGCATCATCAGGCCGGCCAGGGCGAGGGCGCCGCCGGTGGCAAAGGCCACCAGCGCGCGGCTGGCGCGCAGGTCGAGCAGAGATGCGGACAGGGATTCGGGTTGGCCGCTGGCCAATTGGCGCAGGGCGTCGGGGATGTCGCTGAGCGGCACGCGGATGGAACCGGTCATGCCCGAGAACAGCAGGGTGGCGATGGCCAGGACCAGCATGGCGCCGACGATGAGCGTGGCGCGTTGGCGTAATGACGGGACGGGTGCTTGCATGCGGGCCCTGATAGTTGATCGATGCCCGCGGCGCCTGCGCCGCGGGCGAAAAATGCCAGCTTAACGGATGCCGTAGCGCAGCGACGCGAACCAGGTGCGGCCGCTGGTGCCGTAGTTGCGCGCCACTTCGTAGTTCTTGTCCGCGACGTTGTTCACGCGCAGCAGCAAGGACCAGTCGGGCGTGAACTGGTACGTGGTGTACAGGTTCAGCAAGCCGTAGCCACCCAGGCGGCTGGTATTGGGCGCGTTGTCGAAACGGTCGCCCGAGACGGTCAGCTCGGCGCCGCTCTTTAACTGGCCCATTACGTAATCGGCCGCGAAGTTGGCGTGCTTCTTCGCACGGCGCGCCAGTTGGCGGCCGGTGGTGTCATCGCGCGGATCCTGCCAATCGAGGCTGGCGCGCAGGTTTACGTCCATCAGGCGCGTGCTGCCGGCCAGCGAGAAGCCTTCGAGCGTTGCTTCGTTGACGTTGTAGGCGCAGCTGCGGTTTTTACCATCCGGGCAGGGCGTGCTGGATACGATCATGTCGGTCAGGCGGTTGTGGAAGTACGTGGCGTCGAGGTTGTAGCCGTTGCCGTCGTAGCGCAGGCCCACTTCGCGGTTGCGGCCTTTTTCTGGCTTGTTCGTCGCCAGGCCGTAGTTCGGGAAGTACAACTCGTTGAAAGTCGGGGCGCGGAAGCTCGTGCCGATGCTGGCGGTGGCGCGCAGGCCGTTGCCGAACTCGTAGCCGTAGCCGGCGGCGCCGGTATGCTGGCTGCCGTAGACCGAGCGGTCCTGGCGCGCGCTGAAGTCGAACAGGTGATTGGCGCGCTTGGCCGAATACGCCGCTGCATACGAATTGGTGATGCGCGTCTTGCGCATCGACGCCACTTCTTCTTTGCGGTGGTTGAACAGCAGCTGCAGGGTATCCTGGCCGATGGCGACGTTGTTCTGCCACGAGAATTCGTTCTGCTCGGTGTCGATCTGGCTGGCGCCGCTGGCCGTGGCATTGCTGAAGTTGCCCGACTTGT
This sequence comes from Oxalobacteraceae sp. CFBP 13730, assembly GCA_014841835.1. Lineage (GTDB taxonomy): Bacteria > Pseudomonadota > Gammaproteobacteria > Burkholderiales > Burkholderiaceae_D > Telluria. The sequence goes on from JACYUQ010000007.1 coordinate 9,745, forward strand.
CTTCCGAACGCGCGTACTGCACGGTGCTGCGCCAGTTTGGCAAAATCTGGTTAGTCATGTAGACGGCGGCGGTATTGATGTCCGAGTCGCTGTGCACGTCGTAGCTGCCGGAACCACTGGCATCGTACTGGCTGTAGGTGCGGCTGGCCAGGAACTGGGCGCCGATCTCGTGACCCGGCGCGAGTGCCATCGACAAACGACCATTGGCGTTGCGGCGGCGGTAGCCGTCTTCGTCGGCGTTGTAGCCTGACGCACCGGGCCGCGTGGACGAGAAGCCGTCCGACTCTTCGTAGCCGGCGCCGAAGGCATAGTTGACGGCATTCGGGCCACCGCTGCTGCCGAAGATGCCTGCATCGCCCTGCAGCGTCGCGTTGCTGCCGGCGCCGAGCGAAGCGGTGACGACAGGTGTACCTTCTCCTTTGCGGGTGAAGATCTGGATCACGCCGCCGATGGCGTCGGCGCCGTACAGCGTGCTCAGTGGGCCGTAGACGATTTCAATGCGGTCGATGGCGCCCAGCGGGATGGCATTCCAGCTGGCGGTGCCGGTGGTGGACGAGCCGATGCGCACGCCGTCGAGCAACACGACGATCTGGTTGGCGTTTGCGCCGCGCACATAGACGCTGGTGGCCGTGCCGGCCGGGCCGTTGCGGGCGATCTCGATGCCGCGCTGGCGCTGCAGGATGTCAGCCACCGAGCCGGCGCCCGAGCGCGCGATCTCTTCGGCATTGATGACGGTGGTGTCGGCGATCAGGTCCGCAGCGAGTTGCGGCGTGCGGGTTGCGGTGACGACGACGGTGTCAGCGACTTCGGCGATGGCGGTGGACGAGATGAGGGCGAGTGCGAGCGACACGGCGGCCGCTTGCCGGCTTACTGGAAAATTCATGAGTGGTTCTTATCAAAGGCATCCCGCCGACGTCCCCGTGGGCTGGATTCAAAGGATCGCGCTGTGCGCGTATCCACCTTTTGGCCGGTATCCGGGCTGACAAGTATGGCCGTCCGACCTTCCCATGCTCAGAAAAGCACAGTGGTATGAGGGGGCGGTTTGCCGCAGGACCCGATGAGAGGCTGCAGCACTTGCTTACCGTTGCGGGGGCAGCACGCGTTGGCCCTGTGAAGGGCTTCGTGTTTCCCGTTTAACTGCACCTGCGAACGCAGGTGCGAGCACCAAAACGCGCTCATTATAAGGTGGTTGAACCGGGCATTGTCATATTTCCAGCACCATGACTTCGCCATAGCCGATCTGGTGTGGTGTCGATGCCGCACGCAGCGCAGCATCCTCCAATGTACCGCCGCCGGACATGGCGTGCAGCAGGCGCATGGTGCCGGCGTGGCAGATGACCAGTGCCTCGGCGTGCCTTGTGCGCTGAATGTCGGCCCGAAACGCGGCCACGCGCATGGCCACCTGCAGGACGTTTTCGCCGCCGCCAGGGCGGTAGTGGAGCAGGTCGGCGTTCCAGGCATCGATCTCGTCCCGGCCAATACCGTCCCAGTGGCGCATCTCCCACGCGCCAAAGTCCATCTCGGCCAGGCGCGCGTCGAACGTCGGCGCGGTTGCCAGCCGCTGCGCCAGCACGGCGCTGCGTTGCAACGGGCTGGCGTAGACCGGCATGGCGCCGGGCAGACCTTGACTGGTCAGTACCGCCAGCACGCGCTGGGTGTCGGCTGCCTGCGCGGGCAGGTCGGTGCGGCCGTAGCAGTACCCGGCCGGCACGTCCGGTTTCGGGTGGCGCACGAGGTACAGGCGCATCAGGCCAGCGCGCCGCGGCCGAGTGTGGCCAGCACCGCGATATAGATGGCGACTTCGGCCAACTGCTGCACAGCGCCGAGGCAGTCGCCCGTGTAGCCCTGAAGTCGGCGTGTGAATGTGCGGGCCAGCCAGCGCGTGGCCAGCAGGGTCGCAAGCAGCGCGGCGCCAATCGCGGCCAGGTCGAGCAGGCCAACAGCGAACAGCGCGAGTGTTGGCACCAGCACCGTGAGCGTTGCAATCTCGAATTCAGCGCTGCTCATGCGCACGGCCAGCGGCTTGGCCTTGCCTTCGGCGCGGGCATATTCCATCTGCCAGATCAGGGACGTGGCGGCCAGGCGCGAGAGCGGGTGGGCCAGCAGCAGGGCACCGATAGCGGTGAGGGGTGGCAGCGTGGCGAGTGCGGCCAGCTTCGCGCCCAGCATGCAGACGATGCCGATCGCGCCATACGCACCGACGCGCGAATCCTTCATGATCTCGAGCGCGCGCTCCTTCGTCATGCCGCCGCCCAGGCCATCGCAGGTGTCGGCGAAGCCGTCTTCGTGGAAGGCGCCGGTGACGTAGATCGTCGCGGCGGTGGAAAGCACGGCTGCCACTGGCGCTGGTAGCCAGTGCGCGGCGATGACATAGACGGCCGCGCCGATGGCGCCCACCACCACGCCCACTAGCGGGAAGTAGCGCGACGCGTGATTGAGCCAGGCCGGCTCGAAGCCGACCCAGCGCGGGATCGGAATCCGCGTGAAAAACTGCAGCGCAATGAAGAACAGGCGCAGTTGATGGATCATCCCGCGTGCTCGCCAAGTTGCGCCGAGACCTGGGCCGATGCGAAGGTCGCCATCTCGCTCAGGAAGTTGGCCGCTGCGTGCAGCAGGGGCAGGGAGAGTGCGCTGCCAGTGCCTTCGCCCAGGCGCAGGCCCAGGTCGAGCAGTGGCCGTGCTCCAAGCTGCTCGAGCAGCAGCGCGTGGCCATGCTCGCCCGAGCAGTGCGCGAACACGCAATAATCGAGGATCGCCGGTTGCAGGCGCGCAGCGACCAGCAGCGCACTGGTGACGATGAAGCCGTCGATCAGCAGTACCTTGCGCAGGCTGGCTGCCTGCAGCATGGCGCCGGCCATCATCGCGATTTCGAAGCCGCCGAAGGTCGCCAGCACGTCGAGCGGTTGGTGAACGCTGGCGTGATGCGCGACGGCGGCAGCAACGACGTTCTCTTTATGGCGGATGCCGTCAGGCGTCAGGCCGGTGCCGGCGCCGACGCAGGCAGCCGCCGGCTGGCCGGTCAGCTTGTGCATCAGGGCAGCGGCAGCGGTCGTGTTCCCGATGCCCATCTCGCCGAACCCCACGACGTTGCCGGGCAGGTCGCGCGCCAGGGCCATGCCATGTTCAAGGGCCGTTGCGCAGTCTTGTGTGGACATCGCCGGTTCAACGGCGAAGTTGCAGGTGCCATTGGCGACTTTTCGGTCCAGCAGACCAGCGCGCACGCCGAAGTCATGATTCACGCCGGCGTCGATCACACGCAGCGCGCAACCATTCTGGCGCGCGAAGACATTGATGGCCGCGCCGTTCGCAAGGAAGTTCTCGACCATCTGCCAGGTCACGTCCTGTGGATAGGCAGAGATGCTCTCGGCGACCACGCCGTGGTCAGCGGCGAAGACAAGGATTGCAGGTTGATCGATCGTGACCTGGGTTGTCTGCTGGATCAGACCCAGTTGGGCGGCAAGCGGCTCGAGACGCCCCAGGCTGCCGAGCGGCTTGGTCTTGTTATTGATGGCCGCAGCCAGGGATTGGGACAGCGCCGGGTTGGCGATCGGAGCAATAACAGGAATATGCATGAGTAGTAGAAAGGTCGCTATGGGCGGCGGCTACGATATCACAGCAGAAAGCATTGCAAGACGGCCGAGGCTTTGTTATAGTCTCGCTCCTCGACGCAGACGCCGCCTCAAACGCAGCGACAGCGAAGAAAAAGAAGGAAAGAAGGGGTTGACGAAAAATGAGAAACACTTCATAATCTCGCCTCTCTGCTGCTAACGAACACAACGCTTCGTAGCAAATGGCAGAAGCAGTACCGAATAAAGTTCTTTAAAAATTAACAGTCGATAAGTGTGGGCGTTTGATGAAGGTG
>JACYUQ010000008.1 GCA_014841835.1 Oxalobacteraceae sp. CFBP 13730
GTTCAATCTGAGCCAGGATCAAACTCTTCAGTTCAATCTCTGTTTGTTGGCATTTCTGCCACCCTACCTTACGGTAGGGGTCGCTCACTCAAAATACTGACCGTTACTCATTACTGAGCAACGTATTTCTTTTTTGTGAACATTTGATAATTTAAGTAATCAAAGACCGAAGTCTTTGGCACCTTCATCAAACGCCCACACTTATCGACTGTTAATTTTTAAAGAACTTTATTCGGTGCATCTTGCTGTTGGTAGCGAATCGTTTTGTTCGCTGCAGCAGAGAAGAGAGATTATGCTGTGTTTCCTAATTCTCGTCAACTCTTTCTTTTCGCTTCGTCTCAGATTTTTCTGTAGACCTTGCTCTTGTAACCGCTTGATTACGTTAACATTTTCGGTCAGTGCCGAAGCGGAGGCGAACTATAACAAACCTCGCCAGGGTTCCGCAAGCCCTCTCACAAAAGAATCTGCACGCCACACGTTTTCATGCAGGGTTTACCGCGCGAGCAGGATTCTGGCTCTCAAGGTATATTCTTCGGCTAAATAACATAAGACCAACTTTTAGACTCTGCACGAACCACTTTGAGGAACGAATGAAGCATCCTGTCCTGCGCCGCACCACGATTGCCGCCCTCTGTGCCTGCTGGCCACTCGCTGCCATTGCCGACGACATCCGCAATCCGATGAACGTGGTGGTTGTCAGCGGCACGCGCGCGGAACATACCAGCTTCGATCTGCCTGCCGCGATCGATGTCGTCGATGCGGCCCAGATCGGCGCCGCGCAGTTGCGCGTAAATGCGTCCGAAGCACTGGCCGCCGTGCCGGGCATCGTCGTGCGCAATCGTGAAAACTATGCGCAAGACCTGCAGATCTCGTCGCGCGGCTTCGGCACGCGCTCTGCCTTCGGCGTGCGCGGTGTGCGGCTCGTTGCCGATGGCATTCCAGCCACCATGCCGGACGGCCAGGGCCAGGCCGCGACCTTCAATCTCGACCTTGCCGAACGCATCGAAGTGCTGCGTGGCCCCTTCTCTGCGTTGTATGGCAATCACTCGGGTGGCGTGGTCCAGCTGTTCACGCGGGAGCCGACCGACAGGCCAACGGTCGACGCCACCTTCACCGGCGGCAGTTACGGCCAGCGCAAGCTCGATACGAATGCGTCGGGTCGCAGCGGCGGCATCGGCTATTTGATCGATGCATCGCGTTTCGAGACCGATGGTTACCGCGATCACAGTGCAGCCACGCGCGATCAGGCCTATGCCAAGCTGGTGGTCGAGCCGACATCGACCAGCCGGCTGGTGATCACAGCCAGTGGCCTGCGCCAGGACGATACCCAGGATCCGCTCGGCGTGACGTGGGATACCTTCCGGCGCGATCCACGCGCGGGCGAGATCGATACGACCGATACACGCTCGCCGCAGCGCACGCTGGCCGAGCGCTACGATACGCGCAAGAGCATCAATCACAAGCAGTTTGGCGCAACGTTCGAGCAACGCTTCGGCCAGGATCGCCTGCAGGTCACGGCTTACGGCGGCAGCCGCCGCGTGATCCAGTACCAGTCCTTCTCTCGGGGCTTCCAGGCGCCGCCGACCCACTCGGGCGGCGTCATCGATTTCGACCGTGACTTCTATGGCATCGACGCCAACTGGCGGGCGGTGCGCACCGTCGCCGGTGGCACGCTGCGTACCACGGCGGGCCTCGAAATGGCGCAATCCAAGGATGCGCGCCAGGGTTTCGAGAACTTCATCGGTAATACCTTCGGCGTGAAAGGCAATCTACGGCGCGACGAGAAGAACGACGTGACCAGTGTCGACCCGTATGTGCAAGTCGAATGGGAACGCGATCAGTGGGTACTTACCGGCGGCCTGCGTCACAGCCGCGTGGACTTCGACGTCGAGGACCAGTATCTGTCCAACGGCAACGACAGCGGCGGCACCGACTTCCGTCATACGACGCCACTCGTCGGTGTGCTCTACAAAATCTCGCCGACGCTCAACGTCTACGCCAGCGCGGCGCGCGGCTTCGAGACGCCGACGATGAACGAATCATTCTATTCAGGCACGGGCGGCGGCTTCAACTTCGCACTCGAGCCGGCAATCGGCACACACCTCGAAGTCGGCGCCAAGGCGATGGTGGCCCGCGGCGTGCGCGTCAACGCCGCCGTGTTCCAGGTCAAGACCAAGGATGAACTGGTGGTGGATGCATCGTCGGGCGGTCGCACCAGCTATCGCAACGCAAGTGCGACGCTGCGCCAGGGCGGTGAACTGTCGGTGGATGCGGAACTGGGCGCCGGCTGGAACGCGCGCCTCGCGATCAGCATGCTGCATGCGATCTATGACGAAGGCTTCGGCGCCGTGCCAAAGGGCAGCCGCCTGCCGGGCGTACCCAAGTCGAGCTTCTACGGCGAATTGGGCTGGACGGAAGCGGCGGGCCGTTATGGCGTCGCGCTCGAAACAGTTGCCAACAGCCGGGTGTATGCGGAAGACACCAACACCGCGCAGACGGCGCCCGGCTATGCGGTCGTCAATGCCCGCGTGCAGGCGAGCCAGCAATTCGGCGGCTGGCGCCTGCGTCAGTTCGCGCGCCTGAACAACCTGTTCGACCGCGACTACGTCGGCTCGGTGATCGTGGGCGACGCCAACCGCCGCTATTACGAAGCGGCGCCTGGCAGTAACTGGCTGCTGGGCGTCAGCGCGCAGTATCAGTTTTAGTCAGGTCCACCGGAGCCGGGGTCGCTGCTTGCGGCTCCTGCCCCGGCAGCGCGACATCCGGATACAGGCGCGCCAGGGTGGCTGTCATTGCCGGCACCAGAACAGCCTGCACCAGTTTGGTGGCAGCGCCCAGGTCCGGCGCGGCGCGCACCGCTTGCCAAAGGCGTTGACTGTCGACGCTGCGGGCAGCCAGTGCACTCTCGGCCTCGGCCTGCCAGAACGGCGGCGCTTCGCTTTCGACATAGTTGCCACGCCCGCGCCCGAAGTGCGCCACTGCCAGATAGCGCAGGATCGCGCTCACCAGCATCTGCTGCAGGAACGGATCGGCGAACTTCACGTTTGCCTGGTTGCGATCGGTCCCCTGATTGAAGCCCCATGCGGCGCCGGCAGCCGTGATGCCGCCGGCGATTGCGCCCAATAATGCGCCGGCACCCATCGTCAGCCCACCCGCTATCAAGTCGGCCGACAGACCGGTGGTTGCCCCCGCCACCACCGCGCCCAGCAATCCAGCCTGCGCCTTGTCCACTGGCGCGTTGACCGCGAAGTTGTCGCGCACCCGCGCATTGACAGCAACGGCCTGCCCTGGATCGATACGGTAGAGGGACAACATGCGCGCCGTCGCGTGATTGATGCCGTCGTTCAGGCGCTGCACGAGCGCCGCCATCGCCAACTCCTGGCGGCGCGCTTCGTCCTTGCCAATGCCGACTGCTTTCAGGGCACTGCGCAGCATACCGGGGCGCTGTTGGTCCAGCGCCTCGGTGTCGCGCGCGGCGGCCGCAATCTGTTCGGCACTCATATGCAGGGCGCTTGCGTAGCGCTCGCGATTGCGCGTCGCCCAGACAGACAGGAGCCGCGCGTAGGCTGGCTGCTTGTCGGCCGCGATCAGGTGCGCGACCGATTCGTAGAACACGTGTTCATGCACCCAGCAGCGGGCGAAGGCGTCGAGCGGCAGTACTTCCTTCACCACCGAGTACTGGGCCAGGTGCTGTTTCCAGCGCTGCGGCTCGGCCTGTTCTTCGCTGGCCGGACGCGGTGGGCCGATCTGGTTGAGCAGCACGACGACGGGTTTGCCGAGCCACTCGAGGATATTCATCTCGGACGGCAGATAGCCCGCATCCTGCGGCGACTCGGACGAGTTGACGAGGTAGAGCACCACGTCGGCTTCTTCACGCGCAGCGCGCAGCGCCTGCTGGCTGAGGAAGAATGGCCGGTCGCGATAGCGGTCGAAGACCTCGCGCAGGAACCAGCCAATCGGATTGCCAGCCATGGCCAGGCGTTTATGGAGACGCACCGAATCGCCAAAACCAGGCGTATCCCACAACACGAGCGAGTCCCCTCCCGGTGTGGACAGCAGCGGATACCCTTGCGAAATCTGGGTCACGTGGGCCGCGTCGCGGATTTCGCCGACGTCCATCCCGACCAGCGTGCGGGCAAGCGTCGTCTTGCCGTTGTTGGTATGCGAGACCAGGGCAAACTGGATCTTGGCCGGCTGGTTCATCGCAGCTCCGGCAAGGTGAGGCCCGCACCCAGTTCAAGCGGATGCTTGTCGGGTTCGAGCAAGTTGACGACATGCGCCGACGTTCCATGAAAACTGCAGAACTGCCTCCACAATGAATGACGCTCCGCGGCGCGTTCGGCCCCGACCTGATCACCAATACGCTCGAGCAGCGCTGATTCATCAAGCAGCACGGCGACGCCGCGCGGTACATGCTTGACCAGGTAGTCGAGCAGCGCACCGTGATTTTCCTTCTCGGGTGTTGCCGCAAGGCTGAACAGCACGGTGGTCACGGTGATGCCCGCCTCATTGAGCATCGTTTCGCGCAGCGCGTCTTTCGGCTCGATGCCATACGCGACCGACGGCAGCAGCTGCACCCTCGCCTGCCCACCGAGCGCCGCAGCGGCGATCGCCCATAGGCCGCGGTCGCGTGGCTCGTCAAGCGTGTAAGTGTATGGGATCACGCGCAGCACGGCTGGCGCACTGGTGCCGATGCTGTCGGCCAGCTTGCGGTAGTACGGCTGGTCGAGGTCGAGCGGGAAGTGACGCGACAGATGGCGCGCGCGCAGACCGGCAACGATAGCGAGCAGCACGCGTGGCACGATCACCAGCAGCAGCAATGTCGCGCCATATAGATGCACCCAGCGCTCGCCAACCGGCAGGCCGGCACTGCCGCCGAAACGCAGTTGCTCGATCTCGGCCAGTGTGAAGCCTTGCAGGAACGGGAATACAGTCAGTGCCGGCGTGAAGAGCCACGACAGCAGCGTGTGGACTTGCTGGGCATCGAGGAAGGTGCTTTCCCAGCCAGTCACATATTGGGTGAGCAGGCCACGCGCATACAGCGACGCGACGGCGCCGAGCGCGAAGCCGGCGGCAGCGAGATGCACCGTGCGGCTCAGGCGCGCACGCGTCAGCGGTTCGCTCAGTACAGCCCAATCGGCCAGGAAATGCGCGACACCTTCAGCCAGTGCAGTAGGTAGCTTGCGCGGCGCAACCGCCTTGCCGACGCTCAGGCGGCGCAGCAGCGGCGCGCCGCTCTTCTTCCTGCGCGCGGCAGGCACGACTGCCCATACCAGAAGGCCCAGGTACACCAGCAAATTCCAGGCAATAATAATCAGAAAGGGGGCGGACAGCAGATCGACCCGGTGCGGATCGGCGATGCGGTCAAGCGCGGCGCCGAGCACGAAGGCGATGAACGGCAGCGCGAACCAGATGCCGCGCATGCCGGGGGCACGGCGTTGAAAAGCACCGAAGGCCGGCGTGCGTTCGCCGAGGCGCTTGAGAATTTGCTCGGCGCGCTGCTGCAGAAAGTGCTGCTGATTGACGGCCGTATGGCTGTCGGCGGCCTGCCAGGCGGCCAGTTCGCGTGCGCTGCGGGTGGCGTACTTGCGATCGTCATCGCTCAGTACCGTATGGCCAACGTCGGCGTGCTCGATGGCGCGCGCCAACACGACATTGCGTGCGACCTGTTCATTCATGCTGTTCCCGTGATTGAAATGACAATGCTGATGGAAGTATTGTGCACCAGATTCACGGGTGCTGGCGGTGGGGTGGCGCACCGTGCTCGTCACATCGACAAGTGCGCACGACAAAGCGATCGCGCAAAGCGAAAAGCCCCACTCAGATCACTGAGTGGGGCTTTTCTATATAACTAGCCTGACGATAACCTACT
>JACYUQ010000009.1 GCA_014841835.1 Oxalobacteraceae sp. CFBP 13730
CACCTTCATCAAACGCCCACACTTATCGACTGTTAATTTTTAAAGAACTTTATTCGGTACTGCTTCTGCCGTTTGCTACGAAGCGTTGTGTTCGTTAGCAGCAGAGAGGCGAGATTATGAAGTGTTTCTCAAATTTCGTCAACCCCTTCTTTCCTTCGCTGTCGCTGCTTTTAAGCGGCGTCTGCGTCGGGCAGAACGAGACTATAACAAACCTGTGACATGTTCCGCAAGGGGCTTCTGAAATACTAAAGGCTATCTCCAATCCATCATCAATAGCCAATAGCTATCATTACAGTAGATATATATGGCTTTGTGCGGCAATCGAGAATGACTATCATTTGCCTCTACCGTATCTACAATTGCAATTTCAGGAGCCAACATGGTCGTCGCTGCCAAGAAAACCAGTCAGGTCATCACCCACATGGCCATCGCGTTCGCCATTGCCTACGCGCTTACTGGTTCGGTCATGTTCAGTGGCCTAGCGATCATCATCGAGCCTCTCATCAATGTGCTTCTGCTTCCCTTTCACGAGAAAGCCTGGGAGGCAATCCGTGCCCGGGCACGCTCCGAACGCGAACGCTACACCCGCCTCGCGGCTGAAAAGGTCAGCCAGACTGCCCTGCACATGGTCGTGGGATTCACCGTGATCTACTGCGCTACGGGCTCACTCGCTTCCGGCGGTATCGCAGCCATCCTTGAACCGGTGTGCAATGTCCTTCTGCTACCAATTCACGACCGCTTCTGGGACCGGCTCGAATTGCGCGTTGCCGGCCAGCACGGCGCTGCCTGATTCACTTGTGGCGCAGGTTGCGCAGTCCTGCCGACACCAGATTGAACGTTAGGACCACCATGCTGCTGTCACGGATAGACGCGGGGCACAGCATAATGACGACGTCGGGCGTATTACCTGATCGTGACATGGCGCCCGCTGGTCATGGCTTGTTCTTGACTACTTCGAGGCATGCAGCTCGCTGTCGGACGCAGCATCGGATGCCGGCGCATCAGACGCATCGGCCTTCATCTGACGGAACAGGTGCCAGGCCATGGCAGTAAGAGCGGCGAGGCCACATACCAACATGCCCCATAACCAATACCGACGGTTGCTGCCGCCCGCATCACCGCCCTCCACGATCGTACCGGACCGTTGCTGTCGCACGAGTGCCCCCGGTGTCGCGGATTCCAGCTCGGCCAATTCACGGAGTGTGAAACCCGGCGCAACCTGGGATAGCGGGACACTGGCAGCGGTCGCGCTGGTGCGGCCAAACGCCAGGTGGTAGGGTGCCTTGCCAGCCGCCACAAACACGATGGTCGCAGGCGCCCATCGCAAGCGCAAAGCGGGCCTTTCCAGGATAGGCGTCAGTGGCCGGGCCACCCAGGTAGATGCATTGGTGGCGGTAATCTCGATGTCGCCGGATACGCGCTGCTGCCCCTTTTGCGACAGCTGATAAAAGGTCGTATTCACGATCGGCTGCAACTGCGTCACGACCCGTTCACCCGGTTTGCGGCTACGCGTGGTCTGGTACTGCCCCACCATCACCGGCATGACGACATTTTGCCCCTGAAACACGAAGCCAATCGCGATCGCCGGAATCGCGACAGGTGCGGCATAGAGTATGTCGCGTCCCTCGGCAGCTGGCATCCCCGGCAAAACGATGGTATCGAGTTGCGTGGCAGCGTATTGCTGGACGACATATTCGGCATTGATGTCGACAAACGCAAGCGGTTTGCCGTCGACCCAACGAAGCCGGGCATAACGAAACGACTGCGGCGAAAATTCGATGCGGTGCTTGCCGACGCTGGCGCCGCGGTCGTTGACCAGCCAACTGACTGCCGCCTCGGCCAGCAGATTCCAGTCTTGCAGGTCGTTGCTTGCATCGAGCGCGACGTGCGCGTTGTAGCTGCTCATCCCTGCGGGCAGCGATAACGTCAGCGCGCCCACCGGGGCGGCGGCGCTGACTTTTGCAGCCAGCGCCGCCGGTTGAAGGTCGAGGATCAGACTTTACAGCGTATCACTCGCTGCGCGCGACGGCGTGGTCACCGAAATGACGGCGCCGTCGCTGCGGGTACGGATCTGCAGACTTTCGGGCATTGGCCCTGCATCCCGGGCCGCGCCGTACAGTGGAAAAATGGCGACTGGTGCAGTGGCTCTCTTCTCAACGGCGGGTGGCGCTTGATCGACGAGTGCGAAAGGCATGGATGCGCCGGCCGCATCGAACACGCGCAGATCATGCAACGCCGACGAGCGCGCGTTCAGATAAACCGCACGCGGCAGTGGTAGTCGCACGACGGCCTGACTGCTGACGACGCGCAAAGGCAGACGATACGAATAGTCGGCAGGCCCATCGGTGGGAGCGGCTGGATTCGCGGTGCTGGCAGGGCCCGCCAGCACGAGTGCCATGATGGCGCAGCAGCGTTTGCAGAGAGAAGTCGGCATGGGTGAGGCTCCCGGTCGGTCAAGCTGGCGTAGCGATTGACGCCGCTTGTGGTGCTTTCGGATACGGCGCCAGATAGCCGACCAGCAGCAGCAACAGCCCGACACCAACAAACGACACGACGCGTGCCATGCTGCCCTCACTGGCCAGGTCGACCAGCAACAGCTTGCCCACCACAATGCCGTACAAGAGTGCGCCGACCCACCAGAGCCGCCGTTTGACCATGCGTGATGCAATGCGCATGAGCGCGAAAGCACTCGCACCCCAAGCCAGAGAGAGCAAGGCCTGCACCGTCTGCGAAGCAGCGAGGTCGGCAAGCCGATAATCGATGCCCAGGTACTGCGCCGCACTGCGTAGCAGGATGAGATTGAACCAGAGCCACGCTGTCACCACGCTGGTCATGCGCAGCGTGTGCAGAACGGACTGGTCCAGCGCAAACCGGGCGGCCAACTGCCGCGAAGCGCTCACCCACAGTATCAACACGAACCCGGTGGTCAGATCGAGCGGGTTGAGTAGTGGCAGGTAGGGCAACGGCGCCATCGCCTCATCGTGCCGCAGATTCCACAGGGCGACAGGCAACATCGTCAACATGATCCCCACGGGAACAACAATCGATCGGTACCAGTCGGCAATCGGCGCAGTAGGCCAGCCCCCCGTCATGCTTCGACGCAGCAACCCGACGAGGACCAGCATCATTGCCCACGTCGGCAGGTAATTGCTCCATGCCGCGTCCGTGACCCAGCCACCTTGCAAGAGCAACGCGCTGTCGATTGGCGTGGCGAGCCATCCGTCGATCAGGATCGCGCCGGTTGGCCACAATGCGAGCCACGGCCCACCCGTGCGTACGGCGTGCAGCAGCTGCAAGACGGTGTGGTTCAGGAATGACCCGCTGGCATGCCAACGCAGCATTGCCTGTTCGCTGCCCATCCATGCAACTGCCCACGTGATCCAGAAAGCGGCGTCTGGAAGCGCATGCACGCCGTACAGCAGTGCAAGCGGACGCAGCGTGATGATGCCCAGTGCGGCCCAGCAGACAGGGGCAAACCAGCGTAACTGCGGCCAGGAAAAGCGCGATGCGCAGTGTACGCACACGATCGACGTGGCCACGATGCCAAGCACATACAGTGCGAGCCAGAGGGAATCCACGCTGCCCAGGGTGGCCGGCAGATAGTCGACGAACCGACCGGCTGCGACATTGAGAGTGCAGACCCACCAGATGCCGCTCCACAGCAGCAGTAACGCTGACAGGTAGCTGCCCTCTTTCCTGGACGCGGCTCGCTGCAGCGAGCGACTGGTGGCGAACGCCGCCACGGCCAGGATCAGCAAGCCAAGCAAGGGCATCTCGTCATTTGGCTCGACCATGCTCAGCCATGACAGCCCGGGTGTCGTCGCGATGGCCAGGCCGATGGCGCCTGCGATCTGGGCAGCCAGAACCAGTTGGCGCGCGGTTGTCCAGACCATCCGCAGACTGAGGGCATACAGCAGCAATGCCGTGAGCATCGACCCGATTACGATCCAGTCTGCCAGGATGGCGCCCGAGAAGCGCAGGGTCGCTTCCGTCAACCATCCGGCCAGCAGCCATAGCGCCGCGAACATCAACGCCGTGTTGGCCAACGTATTGGTGGCCAGTGAAGACAGATCCTGCTTGTCGCTGCTGTTGTCGCTCTGTCGGAATGCCAGAGCGACCGCAAATGCGCTGGCGGCGAGCAGCAAGAACCCCAGCCACAAGTTCGCCGTCAGTGCTGCAGCCATGTCGATACGAGACAGCGCGGTCATGAAGCTGACCCAGGCGCCAGCTTGCAACAACAGTCCACAAACCCAGATGGCACGCCGCTGGTGGCGCAATCCGAACCACACGAAACCGAATCCTTGCAGCGCCCATGCGGCTGAGGTCCAGCGCGCATCCAGGGCAAACGGGATGGTTAGTGTGCCGAAAATGGTGCCAAGGACGGCCAAGGTCCGGACCAGTGTGCGCCAGCGCTCCTTGCCGGCACGCCAGAGAATCGTTCCGGCCACGAGATAAAATCCACCCAGCCCCAGTGCTGAAAATGCCAGTCCGAATGGCATGTCCCTGACCAGCCCCACCTGAAACCCAAAGGTCAACAACGGTGTTCCCATGATCAGCGTGACATCGACATAATCCTGCAACCTTGTTCTCGTGCGACCCGCGAATGCGACAGGAATCGCTGAGTAGCACAGGAAAAAAAGAATCAGAAATGCCTGCCCCGAGGTGTAATGGTCCGGGGTGTACTGCAACCCGCCCCACGCCCCAGCGACGCCAAACGTGAAGACAAAGCCCAGCAGATTGAGCTGGTGCCACGACCGCTTGAACGCCAGTGCAAACACGCCGACGTTGAGCATCGCGTAATAGGAGAACAAGGCAATGTGATTTCCCTGTCCGGTCGACAACAGCAGCGGGCAGGCGAAGCCGCCGGTAATGCCGAATGCCGCGAGCCACGGTGCCTCCTGCAAAATGGCAAGGAGGCATGTGAATACCGTGAGCGACACCAGCAAGGCAAATGCGAATCCCGCTGGTATCAAGGCGTAGCGCTGGAATGCGCTGAAGATCACCAGCATCAGGATGGCGATAGCGGTTCCCTGTACCGGCAAGCCGATCCCGCTGTGCTTGCTACGCAGACGCCAACCCCATCCAAGAAGACCCATATCGGCCAACACCAGCGAGGCCATCCGCAGTTCGATCGGGATGGTGATGGTCGCTGCAACATACTTGAGCAGAAATGCAACACCGATAAACAGGATAACCAGGCCGAGCTTGGCGACCAGATTCCCAGTCATCAGCCAGGTTTTGACTGCAACCAGCCAGCGAGGTGGTGGTGGTACTTCTTTGGGTGAGGCATCAGGGTTCAGCGGCGGCGTGATCGTATCGCGTTGAATCGGGCTGCCACGGCTGCGGCCGCGGCCGCGGCGGGGAGTAGCTCGTTTTGCTTGTGGCGACAGATGGAGTGTCTGGGCGTCACCGGCACTGTCACTGGCAGCGTGCACCTCCTGCACTTGTGCAAGAGCGCTATCTGGCAGGACGTCAGGTGGCGCCTGTTCAACATCATCCGTCGGCACTGTGGAGGCGGCCGCGTCGGCAGGACGAGGCGCCGGTGTTTCCAAAGGTGCCGGAAATAGCTGTTGTACCTTCTCACGGAGCAAAACCAGCTGCTCTTCCAATTCGCTGATTTGATAGCCGCGTCGCAGTCCCACAAGCCAGGCCGCAATGAAGGGATAAGCCGCTATTATCAACACCCATGTGGTGATCTCACTCATAGCGGCTCTTCTTGGCGAGCCTGAGGATGAGCAGCACTTAAACAGGTAATGACAGCTTGCGGGGATGATTGGATGGTTGATCAGCCAACCCCACAAAGTCGATCGCCCAAAGCGAAAAGCCCCACTCAGATCACTGAGTGG
>JACYUQ010000010.1 GCA_014841835.1 Oxalobacteraceae sp. CFBP 13730
CGAAGTCTTTGGCACCTTCATCAAACGCCCACACTTATCGACTGTTAATTTTTAAAGAACTTTATTCGGTGCATCTTGCTGTTGGTAGCGAATCGTTTTGTTCGCTGCAGCAGAGAAGAGAGATTATGCTGTGTTTCCTAATTCTCGTCAACTCTTTCTTTTCGCTTCGTCTCAGATTTCTCTGTAGACCTTGCTCTCATAACCACTTGATTACGTTAACATTTTCGGTCAGTGCCGAAGCGGAGGCGAACTATAACAAACCCTCACTGTGTTGCGCAAGAGCTCTTCATGAATATTCTTTGAAGAGACCAATTGTGGTGCAAAGCGCAATGCCCCATCGGTATCAGTTGTGTCACCAGGGTGAGGATAGACAGGTCAGGCGGGAGGTGGCATCGCTTGCAATTATCTAGTGTGCGACCTATATTGGATTCCATGACGACCACTTCCCCTCCTTCCGCGGCCACGCCTCGTCTCGACGAGCAGCTCTGCTTCGCCCTGTATTCAACGTCCCTGGCGATGATGCGGGTGTATCGCGGCGTGCTGCCGAAGCTTGGCCTGACATACCCACAATATCTCGTCATGATGGTGTTGTGGGAACAGGATCAATTGACGGTGTCGGATATCGGCGAGCATTTGTTCCTCGATTCTGCGACGCTCACTCCCTTGCTCAAGCGCATGGAGGCGCAGGGTCTCGTGCAGCGCAACCGCGCCCGCAGTGATGAGCGCCAGGTCATCATCAGTCTGACGGACGATGGCAAAGCACTCAAGCAAGAAGCCGCCAGTGTCATGGCTGCTGTATTTCGTGCCACCAAGTGCTCGGCCGACGAAGTCGCAACATTGCGTGGCCAGTTGGTAGAACTGCGTAATAGCTTGAACGACAACGACAGCTAAGCCGATGCTGTCGACGATTAAGCTTACGCTGCGATTCGCAGCGGATTGTTCTCGGCATCGATGCGAAACACGCGGACCGTTCTCAACAGACTGCCTGCCTGTGCATTGAGCGCGGCCGCCGACGCCGCCGACTGCTCGACCAGGACGGCATTTCGCTGTGTTGCTTCATCCATCTGATCCACCGCCAGATTGACCTCCTGGATACCGGCGTGCTGGGCTTCGCTCGCTGCCGTAATTTCTTCGATGATCCCGCTGACATATTGCACGCTGCTCACGATGTCGCTCATCGTCGCGCCGGCTTGCTCGACCAGCTTCGACCCGGCCTCCACCTTTGATACCGATTCGCCAATCAGTGCAGAAATTTCTTTCGCAGCACTGGCGGAACGCTGGGCGAGGCTCCGCACCTCACTGGCGACAACAGCAAATCCGCGCCCCTGCTCGCCGGCACGTGCCGCCTCCACTGCGGCATTGAGTGCCAGGATATTGGTTTGAAACGCGATGCCGTCAATGACACTGATAATGTCTGAAATCTTGTGTGCCGATGCGTTAATTTCCTGCATCGTGCTGACCACAGCTGTGACGACAGTGCCTCCCTTGCTGGCAATCTGACTGGCTGACGCTGCAAGCGTGTTGGCATGACGGGCGTGCGCCGTGTTCTGCTCTACCACGGCAGTAAATTGTTTCATCGACGTCGCCGTGCGGCCGAGCGAAGTGGCCTGTTGCGCAGTACGCATTGAGAGGTCACTATTGCCAGCACTGATTTCACTAGAGGCATTTGCAATCGTGTCAGTGCCACCGCGGACCTGCGCAACAATACGCTGCAGGCTGGCTTGCATGTCGCGGATGGCATACATGACGCTCGCACGGTCGTTGGGACGCACAGTGATCGCGACGGTGAGATCACCTGAAGCGATTGCCGATGCAATGCGGTTGACCTCAACCGGTTCGCCGCCCAGCTGACGCAACAGGTGCGCAGTGATGGCGCCACCGACAAGAATACTGATGACCACGGCAGCGAGCGCAACGGCAGCGATCGTCGTCTGTGCGGACTCGATCGATTGTTCGGCGCTCAGCGTACCAGCCTCGACTTGTTTTTGTACTGCCGTGATCACGCGATTTATGTCCAGCACGTTTTGCCGGCGCAGCGGGCTGCATTCATTGACCAGGAATGTTCCATATTCCGCCATCTGCGTCGCATCGCGGTAACGCCTTGGACGGTTAAGCTCCTCGCCCATGCGCAGCAGGCCAGTGCGCATCGTCGCGAAATCGGCATTTCCTTCAAACAAGGGCTCAAGAGTCTGCAACTCCTTGAGGAAGTTGGCTTTCTGCTCGTCCAGCAACGCCAGCTCACGTTGCGCTTGCGCAGCATCGGGAACGATGTAAGCGTTACGTGCAGCCAGCCCGGTTTGGGCAAGCGATTCGCGCAACGCATACAGGCGCTCGAGCTTGGTAGTACGGACAGCATTTTGGAAGGCTAATTCCTGACCAACATTTCCTAACTCACGCCAGGCAAATAACGCGAGCACAATGATGAGGATGCCGACAAGGCCGAATCCAAGGCCGAGTTTCGCACGCGTAGTGAGTGAGGAAAATATGTTCATAAAATAACAGCTTCGAAGAAATAGAGATCCGCAGATCGGCAGACAACCTGTCTGCTGGAGGATGTCGAACGATTACGAAAGATTATATACAAGATTTAATAGCGCACTATTGATTCTGTACGGAAAGCATAGCTTTCTATACGTCATGCTCTTTAAACTGATGTTTTCCCACACAACAGAAGATATGTGTCGGCGGCATGAGGCAATCAGCACGCGTGATGGATGCAAGAAGGCTTCTCGCACTGTCAAGAACTGTGTTGATCAGCACATCAGTTTGGAGAGCAAGATGATCCGGCCATCTCCACATAGCGATCGCCCCAAAGCGAAAAGCCCCACTCAGATCACTGAGTGGGGCTTTTCTATATAACTAGCCTGACAATAACCTA
>JACYUQ010000011.1 GCA_014841835.1 Oxalobacteraceae sp. CFBP 13730
CGAAGTCTTTGGCACCTTCATCAAACGCCCACACTTATCGACTGTTAATTTTTAAAGAACTTTATTCGGTACTGCATTTTCTGCCGTTTGCTACGAAGCGTTGTGTTCGTCAGCAGCAGAGAAGAGAGAGTATGCGGTGTTTTGCGATGTTCGTCAACTCTTTTTTCTTCCCTCTTCGCTGATGCATCCATTTGAATGCTTCTGCGTCGAGGGAGCGAGACTATAACAAACGCAGGACCAGCCCGCAAGGCAATCATGTTATCTACGTTGAATTGCGGTGGTAACCCATCCATAAGCAATACGCTCCTGCTCCAGGCGAAGCCGCTCGCCCAGAACGTTATCGCGCAGCGTGTCATACAGCACATGCTCGTCATCCGTGAGCCGGGTCAGCGCAACCTGGAAAAGCTTGTCGGCATCTTCGCTGCCTCACAGGTGGCGATGCGCCTGGAAGGTCGCCGTATCCATCAACAGGGAACGTACCGTTGGCAAGACCGCACGCAGGCGGTCAAGGATTGTGAACCCGTGGTATCGACGAACGCCTTGAACACATGCCGCACTTCGAACTGGCCGTCCTGCACGCACAGCCGGCGCAAAAAGCCCAGTTCCACAATCTTGATTCAGGTGCGTGTCCATGCGATCGAGCAGGCGCGCTTTGTTGGCGGTATCGGGAAGGAACCGGCGCATCTGATCGGCTATGTCGTCGCGCCCGATCACGAGCCGCGTATAGCCACTGGTGGCATCGAATTCGGCCAGCTTCTTGCGCAACGAAACGTGGATCGTGCTGACCGGGAAACTGGGTGGGCGCCGCTGCACGGTGGTGTGTAGGGCAGCCGCTCCATTGGCAGGCCAGTGTCCGGGCGGGCCGCATCGATGCTGGCGAAATCGGCATCGGGCACCTGCCCGCGTATTGCCAACGCCTGTTGTTCGAACTGGCGAATCAGCTCCATGATACGGCGATTCTCAAGCCACGCTTGGTCATCGAGGTAGCGGCGCAGTTGTTCGGACAACCGCGCCACGGTGCGCTGCGTGACTTCGCCGGCTTCCAGCCAGTCGTCGTGGATACGGCGCAGGCGCAGATCCGGTCCAAGTTCGCGAATCGGCGCCAGGGCCATCACCTGATCGAGTTTGCTCAATTCGTCCTGGCGCGCCGGCGACATCAAGAGATCCCAGAACGCGCGGAAGCTGCAGCCTTCGTCGGAATCGGCGATCTGGTGGCGCCAGGCGAAGATCTGCTGGAACAGTTCAACCTTGCCGCCGTCGCAGTTGGCGATCTGTTCGCGCACGCCACAGCCGAGCGTGCGGAAGTTCTGGTCGAGCGCGCGAAAATCGGCGAGCAGCTCACGCGCGGTCGATGCCATTTGCAGGAATCGCTCGCGCACATGGGGCGGGTAAATCAGGGGCAGGTGGCCTTCTTTGATATGGGCGATCTGCGCATCGATGTCGACCCGCCTTGACTGCAGCTCGGCGATGCGCGCGCGTGGATTGGGTTCGGTGCCATCG
This sequence comes from Oxalobacteraceae sp. CFBP 13730, assembly GCA_014841835.1. Classification (GTDB taxonomy): domain Bacteria; phylum Pseudomonadota; class Gammaproteobacteria; order Burkholderiales; family Burkholderiaceae_D; genus Telluria. The sequence continues at coordinate 1,501 of JACYUQ010000011.1, forward strand.
GTGATCTGCTTGAGCAGATCAAAGACCGTCATCAGGCGCGATTCGGTGCGGATAAACGCGCGCTAACCCAGACCCTGAAGCCACTCGAGCGCCTGCTCGCTCGATGACGTCAGGTCGTAATGGTGCTCATCTTCCTTGGGCGGATAATACTTGCGCAGCCAGCCACGCTCGTCGGACGCCCAATCATCGAGATAAGCAGCAGCGCTTTTCGGGAGCAGGGTCTCGCAGATGACCTGGTGCAGCTGATACAAGTGGTCGTCCAGTTGCGACACCAGCTGCTGGCGCGCGATGGTGCGCACGTTCGGCACGACAAAGACGTGGTGCAGGACGCTGGCGATCATGGGCGCATGGTCTGCGGCGAGAAGCCGCCAGCCCGGGTGCGGGCGGCGTTAGGCGAGTAACTGCTGATAGTCCATCGTTATCTGAGTGGTCACGGATACCGTGACTGTACTGCTGGTTGTGCCGTGAGGCCAGCGGGAAGGATGTTACGCCTGTTCGGGCAACGGTTCACAGGCCTCGGACGACATCGACGCGACCAGCGCGTCGTACCAGCATGCCTGCCGCGTCTTGTGCAAACGGAACCAGGCGGTTGCGGTCTCCGGCCGCCAGACTTTCAGCATCTTCAGCACTTCATACGAGAATTCCAGCGGCGCCAGACCGCTCGCGGTAATCAGGTTGTCGCCGCGAACGGCTGGCTTATGACGGTAGTGGGACTGCCCGGTGTATGCAGGGCAAACCGCTTGCAAGGATTTGAGATCGTTGGAAGTATGGCGACGCCGGTCAAGCGCACCGGTGCTGGCGAGGCCAACAGTCGCGCCGCAAATGGCGGCAACATTGTGCCCCTGGTCGAGGGCATCGCGCGCGAGTGTCAGGAATGGTCTGACGATTGGCGTGTTCCAGACAGCGCCGCCAGGTAGCAGAAACAGATCGTCCGCCTGTAGTTGAATGGTATCGACAGTCACGTCAGGTACGTACTGGATGCCGCCCATACTGTACACCGCGTCCTGGGTCACGCCTAGTTTGACCAGATTGCATACCATCGCGGGATTACGAAAGAAACGCCTACTGTGCAGCTCGGCCGTCAGATAGCCAATTTCCCAATCCGCCATCGTGTCGATTACCGCGAGATAGACGTTCATCGTGATGTCCTTGCTGGGTGGGTGTGATTTGACAATGATATCGATGTATCTTGACGTTCGATACGGTATCGATCGCCCAAAGCGAAAAGCCCCACTCAGATCACTGAGTGGGGCTTTTCTATATAACTAGCCTGACAATAACCTA
>JACYUQ010000012.1 GCA_014841835.1 Oxalobacteraceae sp. CFBP 13730
TGTAGTACCCGCAGATCCCCATCAAATCGACCGCGCCCTGTTCGCCGAACAGCGCCAGCGCATCCGCATATACGCGGTCCGGTACCGCCTTGGTCTCGTGCAGCGCGATGCAGAAATCGTGCACCACCGCCTCGTCGAAAGCCTGAGGCTTGTCGCCAGTCGGGATGGTGTAGTTAAGAATATTTGGCATCTGCAAGAATGCGATTATCTAACATGCATAAACGACTCATAAGACGCTCGATTTCCAGGGGAAAGGTCTTAATTTAGCTAAATCTTCTAGTTGGTTCTTAAAAAGTGCATTGCGGAAAATTGATACTTCTAGTAAAGTTGCTTCTGCAGGCGCACTTCGCCTGTTCGCTTTGCTTTTTAATGTCACAGTGGGGAATCGAAGCTTCAAAGCATGAAGCGACCCGTAAGGGTCTAGACCGGCTGTTTGCTCTTCGCTGCGCTCATGCGCCGCGCAGGGCGCGGCCTTGGATTGCGGACGCCTGACGGCGACCGTTGTCTGGCGTAACGTGCTAAGAGGTCTGTCCATCCAATAGTTGTATCCCCATTTCTCCGAAGCTTGGTCTGGCCCATTTCAACCAGCAAAGGAGTAATAACATGAACCATCGTTATAAAATGACGTTCTCATTTGAGAAAAAAAGCAGTAAAGACAATCGGAGCGGTTCGGTTGAAACTGACCTGCGAGTTGGATCGGACAAAGGTAAAAACGTGACCATGTATGTGGCTCTTATTTCCTTGGCTGCAGCGGTAATTAAACTGGGGACTGTGTTGTTGCCTCAGTTGCTGTAGTCGACCTCTAGTACATTGCTTTGGAGATATTTTTTGGACAAGCCTTTCTACCCATTCCCAGGTATCGGTTCGGTAGAGGCCTTGGCGAAAGCTTTAGATGTTCATCATGATCTATTGCTTGATATTGCGAAAAAAGTAGACCAATCGTACACCTCGTTTGATATCCCCAAAAAGAATAATTCAGGTTATAGGACCGTTTGCGAGCCTAAGCATGAACTTAAGCGCCTGCAAAAAAAAATCAATTCCAGAATACTAGAGTTGGTTAAATATCCTTCCTACTTACAAGGAGGGATTAAAGATAAGTCTCTTTCTCGGGACTATGTCAAAAATGCCGCTATCCATGTTAAGCCGACTGTCCTCATCAGCCTAGACATTAAGAATTTTTATCCTAACATTCATCGAAGCCATGTACTGAATGTTTTTAAAAATTTCCTTGGATTTCATCCTGACGTAGCTGAGGTATTAACCTGCCTTACTACACTCAATGACCGAGTCCCTCAAGGCGGGTGCTGTTCCTCATACTTGGCAAACTTGATATTCTTCGGCGACGAGTTTAAACTTGTTCAAAAGTTAAGGAAGCTGGGTTGGCGTTATTCTAGATTGCTTGATGACATTTCAATATCATCAACTGACGATATAAAAGATAATATCTCTCCAATCAAAGAAATTTCTTCTCTGTGCAAAAGGTATGGTCTTAAATTAAATAATTCTAAGACTGATGTTAGTCATCGATCAAACGGTGTTGCTTCTTTAGCTGTGACTGGCGTATGGATAGGCCATAGCGAAGCAAAATTGCGAAAAGATGAGCGTCGCTATATCCGACAATTAGTGTATGTTTGCGAAAAAAAATATGCCGATGATCCATGTGATTCTAAATACCATGATTTTTGGAATAGGGTTTCAGGGAAAGTAGCAAAATTATCGCGGATGGAACATGTATAAGCGCCAATTCTTAGAGAGAGATTGGGGGTAATTCTACCTTTGATTAGTCATCATGATAGAGGTGGGATCGTTAAGGAAGTGAAAACGATCTGTGCTAAGCCGTTAAAAACTGGGCAACGAATCGGTTTTATTAGACGGGTGAATCGCGCATATCATTCGCTAGGAATTCTTAGTCGTACAGAGAACGTTTTAGCAAAATCTTTGCGTAATGAGCTAAGGCTGAGACACGGAAATTTACCTACTTTGAGACAGTATTGGGATTAACTATGGCTGGAAATCTTGAAAAAGGGTTGGTAAATGAATATTTTCCCTTGAAAGGTTTTGGATTTATCCGAAGGGAGAAGGGCCGAGATGTTTTTTTCTTTTACGCGGATCTACTTGATACCGATTTAATTGTGGATGTTGGGGATCGGGTTTCGTTTGAGGTAATAGATGGTAAAAAAGGCCCCAAAGCGATAAATATTAAAAAGCTTAGTAGTCATATTTAATTAAATTTTTCAATAACTTTTTATTATTTTTTTAGCACAGTTTGTGTTGCTTAAAATGATAATACGAAAAATAAATTTGCATCTATAAATTGTTTAAGTGCCTTATATATATTAAGTGTAGTTTTTGATAGAATTGTCAAATCGCTGAAAAATATTAAGGTATTCTAGTTCTTGCCGTATTCATCACCATCGCCAGCAGCGTGTAGTACCCGCAGATCCCCATCAAATCGACCGCGCCCTGTT
>JACYUQ010000013.1 GCA_014841835.1 Oxalobacteraceae sp. CFBP 13730
GTTCTGTCGTTTCATCGCCCATATGCGCTGCTTATCAGGAGCTGTACGAACGGTTGTCTATTCAGCAATTTCGAGGAGATGAACTCCAGCCAAATAGTAACCGAGCAGCTGAATCGATAGTGTAAATAGTGGCATAAAAAAACATCCCGGTTTACGGTTCTCGCTGATTTCTAAACTATAGAAATTCACGAATCTATCCAGATGGCATTTAAATGAAGTGCAGGAAATTCAAGCCATGCCTATAACAACACTAGCAGTGTTTCCCCGAATGCTTTCAGTACCCGTCATATTCAAACAGTGGTTACAGATTATTCTGAATATTTATGCATTAGGCATATTACTGATTGCGTTGCCAACGAGTGCATATGCCGGACTTCCGCCAGTAGTCTTCAATTACGTGAATAACACGGGAGATTTCAGCTTCGGGCAGGCCGATTCCCCTGAAGCGGCGTGCACAGCTGCTATGGCTATTGTTCGTCCTAACTCTTCTAATGCGCATTACAGTTTTCCTGAAGTCAATGGCGTAGATCTCTCAAGCATAGGCATGACCAATTTTTATTGCAGTTTTGAAGACGAACAAAAACGAAAAAATACCTATATGGCAGGGTATCCGACTTGCGGTCCCTACGAAACACGCATGAGTACGCGTGCCTACATAGATTCTGTCACATGGACTTGCGTATGCCGAAATGGCGACCGGTTCATGGAGAACACTCAGCGGTGCGAGACGCTTACTGCAGCGAGTGTGTATAGCGACGAAGATAAAAGCCTAGGGAGCACGTGCGACCGCAGTTGCGGCGAACCGATCAATCCTGGGACCGGTAACATGTGGCACGTGGAAACAGATTATTGGAGTGCCTCGATAGGGGGCATGACTCTTACTCGCACATATAACAGCCTGGCCGCCGTCATGGATGCAGACATCCCGCACACCATGGGAGTACGGTGGACTCATGCCTACGAAACAGCCTTAAGGGCAGAAGCTGCTGTGCAATCAGGCAAAAACCCCGGTCAATGCTGGAGGCTCAGTGCGACAAGCCCTATCCGGTGCGAGCGTAAAGCTGCCCCGGTGACTGCCGTGCCGGAGGCTGTATCCATCTCGCGCGCCGATGGCAAGCGATATTATTTTAACCGCGTAGGACAAGCCTATATCGCCGCTGCAGATATTTCCGATCGGATCGAACCTACCTACAGCGCGGACGGCAAGGTGAGTGCGTGGACCTACAAATCTGCCTTGGGAGACGTCACCGAGCGTTACAGCGCTGCGGGTCAATTGTTATCAATTACTAACCGTAACGGATTGCAGCAGCGCCTGACCTATAGCGGTGGTCAGACTAATGACACGCGCGTCAGCCGGCAGCCTGACGATGCGCCGGTATGCACCCATGTCCAGTCAGCGTTACAGATGCCAGCCGGCCGCCTCATGTGCGTGACGGATCACTGGGGGCGTCAGCTTCAGTTCGAGTACGACTTGCAAGGCCGGATTACCAAACTGATCGACCCGGAAAACCGGGAAACGACTTATGAATACGACGGCCCCTCGGGCGGATGTACACCGGGAAGTGATTCCGGCAGTGCGCCTTGCAAGGCCAACAATTTAACCAAGGTTACTTACCCCGATCGCAAAGACCGGACCTACTGGTATAACGAACTGCCCCGCATTTACGCCGGCACATGTACGGAGCCCAAACTTGCGGACGGTTTCGGGCACCTGATCAGTGCGATGACGGGACTCGTCGACGAG
>JACYUQ010000014.1 GCA_014841835.1 Oxalobacteraceae sp. CFBP 13730
GTTCTGTCGTTTCATCGCCCATATGCGCTGCTTATCAGGAGCTGTACGAACGGTTGTCTATTCAGCAATTGCGGGGAGATGAACTCCAGCCAAATAGTAACCGAGCAGCTGAATCGATAGTGTAAATAGTGGCATAAAAAACATCCCGGTTTACGGTTCTCGCTGATTTCTAAACTATAGAAATTCACGAATCTATCCAGATGGCATTTAAATGAAGTGCAGGAAATTCAAGCCATGCCTATAACAACACTAGCAGTGTTTCCCCGAGTGCTTTCAGTACCCGTCATATTCAAACAATGGTTACAGATTATTCTGAGTCTTTATGCATTAGGCATATTACTGATTGCGTTGCCAACGAGTGCATATGCCGGACTTCCGCCAGTAGTCTTCAATTACGTGAATAACACGGGAGATCTCAGCTTCGGGCAGGCCGATTCCCCTGAAACGGCGTGCACAGCTGCTATGGCTATTGTTCGTCCTAACTCTTCTAATGCGCATTACAGTTTTCCTGAAGTCAATGGCGTAGATCTCTCAAGCATAGGCATGACCAATTTTTATTGCAGTTTTGAAGACGAACAAAAACGAAAAAATACCTATATGGCAGGGTATCCGACTTGCGGTCCCTACGAAACACGCATGAGTACGCGTGCCTACATAGATTCTGTCACATGGACTTGTGTATGCCGAAATGGCGACCGGTTCATGGAGAACACTCAGCGGTGCGAGACGCTCACTGCAGCGAGTGTGTATAGCGACGAAGATAAAAGCCTAGGGAGCACGTGCGACCGCAGTTGCGGCGAACCGATCAATCCTGGGACCGGTAACATGTGGCACGTGGAAACAGATTATTGGAGTGCCTTGACGCGGGGCATGACTCTTGCTCGCACATATAACAGCCTGCCCGCCGTCATGGATGCGGACAGCCCGCACACCATGGGAGTACGGTGGACTCATGCCTACGAAACAGCCTTAAGGGCAGAAGCTGCTGTGCAATCAGGCAAAAACCCCGGCCAATGCTGGAGGCTCAGCGCGACAAGCCCTATCCAGTGCGAGCGTAAAGCTGTCCCGACAACTACTGTGCCGGAAGCTGTATCCATCTTGCGCGCCGATGGCAAGCGATACTATTTTAACCGCGTAGGACAAGCCTACATCGCCGCTGCAGATATTTCCGATCGGATCGAACCTACCTACAGCGCGGACGGCAAAGTGAGTGCGTGGACCTACAAATCTGTCTTGGGCGACGTCACCGAGCGTTACAGCGCTGCGGGTCGATTGTTGTCAATTACTAACCGCAACGGATTGCAGCAGCGCCTGACCTATAGCGGTGGTCAGACTAATGACACGCGCGTTAGTCGGCAGCCTGACGATGCGCCGGTATGCACCCATGTCCAGTCAGCGTTGCAGATGCCAGCCGGCCGCCTCATGTGCGTGACGGATTACTGAGGGCGTCAGCTTCAGTTCGAATACGACTTGCAAGGCCGGATTACCAAACTGATCGACCCGGAAAACCGGGAAACGACTTATGAATACGACGGCCCCTCGGGCGGATGTACACCGGGGAGTGATTCCGGCAGTGCGCCTTGCAAGGCCCACAATTTAACCAAGGTTACTTACCCCGATGGCAAAGACCGGACCTACTGGTATAACGAACTGCCCCGCATTTACGCCAGCATATGTACGGAGCCCAAACTTGCGGACGGTTTCGGGCACCTGATCAGTGCGATGACGGGACTCGTCGACGAG
>JACYUQ010000015.1 GCA_014841835.1 Oxalobacteraceae sp. CFBP 13730
CGTTGATTGACTCCGGCCATGCGCTTATCGTACCAAGTTGCCAAGGTGGAAAAGTCGCAGATTGTCACGAAGGACCGGTTCCGACCCAAAGCAGCCGTACGCAGTGCGCCCACGCGATTCGTCGGTCGCCCTAGACAGGGCACACCACTATTTCGTTAATCACGACAATTTCCAATTGCGCTGGTTGTTCGTCAGCCGTACCAACGAGTCGGCAATGACGTCGTTTTCTGCATCCAGCTTGGCCTTGTACCGGTATCACGTCTGATGCCGATTGCTTGGCAGGCCAACTTGACCGTGGCTAACCGCTCCGTTAAGGCCCGCTGCGCCATCTCCTGCCGCTGAGATGGCGCTACCACTTTTTTGCGAGGGCCTCAGCGACAATTTCGGCCTTCAGGCTCTCCTCGGCATACATTTTGTTGAGGCGACGATTCTCGTCCTCCAACTCTTCATGCAGGCCATCAATGACGCATCCATGCCACCGAACTTCCTGCGCCACTTGTAGAACGTGGCGTTGCTGATGCCGTGCTCGCGGCACAGTTCTGGTACTGGGCTGCCGCCTTCAGCATGCTTGAGGATGGCCATGATCTGGCTGTCGGTAAAGCGGGACGTCTTCATGTAGAGCTTTCTGTGTCTTAAGTAGAAAATTCTACTTCTGATCGCGCTCTTTTTGTGGGGGGATTACTGCCGGATCAGACCCCGTGCCCCGCTCTTGATCAGTCAAGTATTGCCGATCTACCTTAACGAGACTTCCATGAGTTACAAAGGACATCGATGACGCACCAAAAGTGATTGATGACCTTCCGTCAGTAAAGATGATTTTCCATCGAAAATAATTTGGGAGCCGAAGGGATGTAACTATTTTTTCCCTTTGAAGAACGTCAATATATGGACCCGAAACTGCCGTTGTATAACCGCTATCTCCCCAGTCAATCTTCACGCAAAGGTCCGTTACATCTTGGAAGGTCACTAATCCTCTGACTACCGTAAATTCCACCCTATGAGAATCGCCAAGCACGCAGGGTGGCCAGTCGGCGATGTAGTCCACGTCTAAACGTAATTCGGAGCTATACCCTTCAACAGACATCGAAATCCCATGCACTAAATTGTCGTGAAACTTGTGAGGATCGAAATTATCAATTGTCATATCGGAATTTGCCTTAATCAGTTTGGAGCCACACCACAACCGCCGAAAGCATGTTGTTGTGTAAAACATTGGCAGGTTTTTGCATTTTGATTGTTGACGCTGTAATGCCAATGTACCGGACTACCCATCAATTTTTGACAACCGTGCGATCCCTTATCCGCATCTTTACTATGAGACTCATAGTGTGTGACCTTATTGAATTTTTCCCCGACTGGAGGACTACATGGGGGGCAAGTCTTTTCCTCTTCACAAACTAACTCTTTCACTTCCTTGATTATCCGAAACACGGAAGCAGTAAATGCATTGTTAGCCTCGGTCCCTGGTACAAAAACGTCGCCAGGCATTGGAAGTGGGCGCGGTCTTGACGTGGAAAAATCACCAGGGTCGGATTGGAGACCCGACGGATCAATCTTGCTAAGTGGGTTGGCTTCAACATATCCATAGGTATTGATGCCACCTGCCAGACCTATGGGATCCGATTGGATGTATCTGCCCGTCTGCGGATCATAATCCCTGAAGTAATTGTAGTAAAGCCCAGACTCCTTCTCATACACCTGACCTGGAAACCGGAGGTTATACACGAATG
>JACYUQ010000016.1 GCA_014841835.1 Oxalobacteraceae sp. CFBP 13730
AGCATCGCCGATCCCGATCAACCGGTGGGCATCGTCGTAGTCATACGTCACAATGCTGTTATCGGGAAGGCTCACTTTTTTGATCTGGCCCACACCGTCGTAGTCCAGACGCGTCATCTCCGCCCCACTGCCTGCACGAACCGTTCTGGCCCCGCGTGACCCGCTTAGTGCTGGTTCTTGTTGGGGCTTTCACACCAGAGCGAATTTTTTTTAGCAGCCTGGACGGGATACGAATAGACTACGGCAGGATAAAAGCAAGATACGACCAGGTTACGGCCGACGTTACCTGGCGTTGACGCGGCCAACTTTTACCTTACTGCTCCGTTCGTGTACGTTTATCGAGTCTGACCCCGAGGCCCGCTCTAATTCGATCACCAAAGCTTGGCAGATATGTCCTCATCCTGTTCTGCGTAATATAGAAACCCCAGTTCTTTTGTCTCAACCATAATTCCGCTCGCTAAAGTGCCACCGCTCTCGAGTTCATCGCTGGTTAGCCACTTATCATATCCGGGCAAACAAGACTTTATGTCGTAGTCGCACACAACAACACCCTCTACGTTTTTCTCCACAATCACGTGGTCGCCAATTCGAATTTGGACACCATTTGTATAATTCATATTTATCTCATGTTAACGAATTGTTCAACAGGAACCCACCCAGGCTGCAGGTCATGTGGCTTTGCCACCCATTTCTGTTTTGCCCAGAAACAGTCACAGTTTTTTGAGCGGGGCATTTGCTTTGCTATAAATATATTGTGATGGGATCCATATACGCCATGTTGCATTTTCGTATCAGGGATCACATCCAGTGGTCTGTAGCCTATTGTATCCACTGGCACGATTCTGCCAGTAACCGTTTTACACGGAGGGCATTTATCATCCTTACATGCGTCATAAATCAATGCTCCAGTTAGCAGAATAACCGCGGCGGCATCGCCGATTGGTAGAGGACCGTCGGCAAAAGTGGCACCTCCAGCTATCGGCAGCATCGCCGCCACGGCGCTAAGTCCCCGGGGGTCTGTAAGACCAAGCGGATTGCCACCAACGTATCCGTATGTGTTGACCCCACCTTTTAGCCCGATCGGATCAGACTGAATATAACGTCCGGTCTGCGGGTCATAATCCCTGTGGTAGTTGTAGTACAGCCCAGATTCCTTCTCATACACCTGACCGGGAAACCGAAGGTTATACACGAATGCTCCAACCCCCGTCGGGTCTTCCAGCGGCTGTATGACCCCAAACGGATCATTTC
>JACYUQ010000017.1 GCA_014841835.1 Oxalobacteraceae sp. CFBP 13730
TGGGGGTCGTATTTGTATCAACAACAGCTGAACTCTTGCTAACCCTGGACTACCAAGGTTATAGGGACAAGCCGTACGGGCAATTAGTACTGGTTAGCTTAATGCATTACTGCACTTCCACACCCAGCCTATCAACGTCCTGGTCTCGAACGACCCTTTAAAGAGCTCAAGGCTCTGGGAAATCTCATCTCAAGGCAAGTTTCCCGCTTAGATGCTTTCAGCGGTTATCTCTTCCGAACTTAGCTACCCGGCAATGCCACTGGCGTGACAACCGGTACACCAGAGGTTCGTCCACTCCGGTCCTCTCGTACTAGGAGCAGCCCCCTTCAAATTTCCAACGCCCACGGCAGATAGGGACCAAACTGTCTCACGACGTTTTAAACCCAGCTCACGTACCACTTTAAATGGCGAACAGCCATACCCTTGGGACCGGCTACAGCCCCAGGATGTGATGAGCCGACATCGAGGTGCCAAACTCCCCCGTCGATATGAACTCTTGGGAGGAATCAGCCTGTTATCCCCAGAGTACCTTTTATCCGTTGAGCGATGGCCCTTCCATACAGAACCACCGGATCACTATGTCCTACTTTCGTACCTGCTCGACTTGTCGGTCTCGCAGTTAAGCACGCTTATGCCATTGCACTATCATCACGATGTCCGACCGTAATTAGCGTACCTTCGAACTCCTCCGTTACACTTTAGGAGGAGACCGCCCCAGTCAAACTGCCTACCATGCACTGTCCCCGATCCGGATAACGGACCAAGGTTAGAACCTCAAATGAACCAGGGTGGTATTTCAAGGTTGGCTCCACGAACACTAGCGTGTCCGCTTCAAAGCCTCCCACCTATCCTACACAGATTGATTCAAAGTCCAATGCAAAGCTACAGTAAAGGTTCATGGGGTCTTTCCGTCTAGCCGCGGGTAGATTGCATCATCACAAACATTTCAACTTCGCTGAGTCTCGGGAGGAGACAGTGTGGCCATCGTTACGCCATTCGTGCAGGTCGGAACTTACCCGACAAGGAATTTCGCTACCTTAGGACCGTTATAGTTACGGCCGCCGTTTACTGGGACTTCAATCAAGAGCTTGCACCCCATCATTTAATCTTCCAGCACCGGGCAGGCGTCACACCCTATACGTCCACTTTCGTGTTTGCAGAGTGCTGTGTTTTTATTAAACAGTCGCAGCCACCATTTTATTGCAACCCGTTCATCCT
>JACYUQ010000018.1 GCA_014841835.1 Oxalobacteraceae sp. CFBP 13730
CATCGAAACGCCTGATGGCGTGGTGACTACCTACGATTACGACGCGCGCGGCAGGATCTTGGCCAAAACGCTTCGTGCAGGCAGTGGGGTGGAGGTGACGCGTCTGGAGTACGACGGCGTGGGTCAGCTGAAAAAAGTCATCCTTCCCGATAACAGCATTGTGACGTATGACTACGACGATGCCCACCGGTTGATCGGGATCGGCGATGCTCTGGGAAACCGCATTGACTACGTGCTTGATCTGACCGGCAACCGGTTGCAGGAAAAGACACTTGATCCCAATGGCGCACTCGCGCGCCAGGTGTCACGCGCGTTCAACACTCTTGGCATGCTCATCCAGCAAAGCGGGAGACCGCAATGAGTCGCCTTCAAGCATTCATGGCCACGCGCAACGGTTTGCTGGCCGCACTGGCGCCATTACTCCTTGTGGGTATTATGGGCACCACGGCCACCTTTCCGGCTCAGGCCCAGTCCGCGCCTGACAGCGGCATCAGCTATGCCTATGATAAGAGCGGCAACCGCACGCAGGTTACCGGCCCCCTGGGCCGCGTGACCAACTTCAGCTACGACGCACTTCAGAGACTGCGCCAGCAGGATCAGCCGATCGTCAACGACGCACGGCCGCAGATCCTGTTCGGCTACGACGGCATTGACCAGCTGCAGACGGTGACCGACCCGCGCACGCTCGTAACCACCTATACCCGCGACGGCTTGGGCAACGAACAGTCGCTGGCTAGTCCCGACACTGGAACGGCCAGTCAGAGCCATGATGAAGCAGGCAACCTGACCTCGCGCACGGACGCTCGCAGCAAAAAACACGTCTACAGCTACGATGCATTGAACCGTCTGACGCGTATCACCTATCCGACCGGCACCCCCACTGTACTGGAGTATGACGGTGGGGCTACATCGGTAAAAAGCGCGATTGGCAAGCTAAGCGGCTTTACTGACGAGTCAGGCAGAACCGCATATACGTTCGATGCCTTCGGAAGGCTGCTAACGCAAACGAGCACAGTGGGGAGTGTAGCAATCAAGACCTACAAGTTCGCCATCGAATATAGCACCAGCAACCAGCAAACCGGCCAGCGCGTTAGCACCACCTATCCCAGCGGCAACCGGCTGGTCTACACCTATGACGCCAATG
>JACYUQ010000019.1 GCA_014841835.1 Oxalobacteraceae sp. CFBP 13730
GGGCTAATATCCTTTACTAATGACGGTACCTGAAGAATAAGCACCGGCTAACTACGTGCCAGCAGCCGCGGTAATACGTAGGGTGCAAGCGTTAATCGGAATTACTGGGCGTAAAGCGTGCGCAGGCGGTTTTGTAAGTCTGACGTGAAATCCCCGGGCTCAACCTGGGAATTGCGTTGGAGACTGCAAGGCTAGAATCTGGCAGAGGGGGGTAGAATTCCACGTGTAGCAGTGAAATGCGTAGAGATGTGGAGGAACACCGATGGCGAAGGCAGCCCCCTGGGTCAAGATTGACGCTCATGCACGAAAGCGTGGGGAGCAAACAGGATTAGATACCCTGGTAGTCCACGCCCTAAACGATGTCTACTAGTTGTCGGGTTTTAATTAACTTGGTAACGCAGCTAACGCGTGAAGTAGACCGCCTGGGGAGTACGGTCGCAAGATTAAAACTCAAAGGAATTGACGGGGACCCGCACAAGCGGTGGATGATGTGGATTAATTCGATGCAACGCGAAAAACCTTACCTACCCTTGACATGTACGGAAGACCGAAGAGATTTGGTTGTGCTCGAAAGAGAACCGTAACACAGGTGCTGCATGGCTGTCGTCAGCTCGTGTCGTGAGATGTTGGGTTAAGTCCCGCAACGAGCGCAACCCTTGTCATTAGTTGCTACATTCAGTTGAGCACTCTAATGAGACTGCCGGTGACAAACCGGAGGAAGGTGGGGATGACGTCAAGTCCTCATGGCCCTTATGGGTAGGGCTTCACACGTCATACAATGGTACATACAGAGGGCCGCCAACCCGCGAGGGGGAGCTAATCCCAGAAAGTGTATCGTAGTCCGGATCGCAGTCTGCAACTCGACTGCGTGAAGTTGGAATCGCTAGTAATCGCGGATCAGCATGTCGCGGTGAATACGTTCCCGGGTCTTGTACACACCGCCCGTCACACCATGGGAGCGGGTTTTACCAGAAGTAGGTAGCTTAACCGCAAGGAGGGCGCTTACCACGGTAGGATTCGTGACTGGGGTGAAGTCGTAACAAGGTAGCCGTATCGGAAGGTGCGGCTGGATCACCTCCTTTCTAGAGTAGCACC
>JACYUQ010000020.1 GCA_014841835.1 Oxalobacteraceae sp. CFBP 13730
GAACGGTGGTACTAAGCATACGACAAGTAGGGCGGGACACGAGAAATCCTGTCTGAACATGGGGGGACCATCCTCCAAGGCTAAATACTCGTAATCGACCGATAGTGAACCAGTACCGTGAGGGAAAGGCGAAAAGAACCCCGGGAGGGGAGTGAAATAGATCCTGAAACCGTGTGCATACAAACAGTAGGAGCGGACTTGTTCCGTGACTGCGTACCTTTTGTATAATGGGTCAGCGACTTACATTCAGTGGCAAGGTTAACCGTATAGGGGAGCCGTAGAGAAATCGAGTCCGAATAGGGCGACAGTCGCTGGGTGTAGACCCGAAACCAAGTGATCTACCCATGGCCAGGATGAAGGTGCGGTAACACGCCCTGGAGGTCCGAACCCACTAATGTTGAAAAATTAGGGGATGAGCTGTGGGTAGGGGTGAAAGGCTAAACAAACTTGGAAATAGCTGGTTCTCTCCGAAAACTATTTAGGTAGTGCCTCAAGTATCACCATCGGGGGTAGAGCACTGTTATGGCTAGGGGGTCATTGCGACTTACCAAACCATTGCAAACTCCGAATACCGATGAGTGCGAGCTTGGGAGACAGACATCGGGTGCTAACGTCCGGTGTCAAGAGGGAAACAACCCAGACCGCCAGCTAAGGTCCCAAAGATTGGCTAAGTGGAAAACGAAGTGGGAAGGCTAAAACAGTCAGGATGTTGGCTTAGAAGCAGCCATCATTTAAAGAAAGCGTAATAGCTCACTGATCGAGTCGTCCTGCGCGGAAGATGTAACGGGGCTAAGCCAGTCACCGAAGCTGCGGATAT
>JACYUQ010000021.1 GCA_014841835.1 Oxalobacteraceae sp. CFBP 13730
TCTGCGTTGCGCTGATGAATTTGTTGAGCCGGTCGAGATTGTCATATTCAAAGGCCTGATCGAACGACGCAGGCAAAGCAGCGCTCGTGTCGGTGCCGGTGTGCTTCACCGCCGTGATGCGGCTGGCGGCATCGTAGATCAGTGTCCGCACCAGGCGCGAAGGCCCTTGCGGTCCCAGCGTGTAGGTGGCAACACGACCATCCTGGTCGAACGTCCGGCTGTACGTATTAGGCGCCGTAGTAGTGCNATAGGCTGATCGATGTGACCAAGCCATTGGCGTCATAGGTGTAGACCAGCCGGTTGCCGCTGGGATAGGTGGTGCTAACGCGCTGGCCGGTTTGTTGTTCGCTGGTGCTATATTCGATGGCGAACTTGTAGGTCTTGATTGCTGTATTCCCCACTGTGCTCGTTTGCGTTAGCAGCCTTCCGAAGGCATCGAACGTATATGCGGTTCTGCCTGACTCGTCAATAAAGCCGCTTAGCTTGCCAATCGCGCTTTTTACCGATGTAGCCCCACCGTCATACTCCAATACAGTGGGGGTGCCGGTCGGGTAGGTGATACGCGTCAGACGGTTCAATGCATCGTAGCTGTAGATGTGTTTTTTGCCGCGAGCGTCCGTGC
>JACYUQ010000022.1 GCA_014841835.1 Oxalobacteraceae sp. CFBP 13730
GCCTTCTCAGCGCGCACATTCGACGCTAATGGCAACGTCGCCACCACGACCGACTGGAATGGCAACACCACGCGCCATACCTATGACCTCACCCGCAACCTGGAATTGACCCGCCTGGACGCCGCAGGCACCGCGCTCGAGCGCCAGAGCACCACTGAATGGCATCCTACATTCCGGTTGCCGATGAAAGTAGCTGAGCCCAAACGGCTTACCAGTTACAAGCGAGACGCCACAGGCAATGTGCTTACACGCACGGAGCAAGCGACCACCGACAACACCGGTAAGTTGGCCATGGCAGCGCCGCTGACAGGCAGCGCACGCGTCTGGACCTATACCTACAACACGGTGGGACAGATCGAATCGATCCGGGGACCACGCACCGACATCGCGGACCTGACTAGGTATTCCTACGACGCCCAGGGCAATCTGAGTACCGTCACGGACGCACTGCAATGGGTGACCACGATGAATGCATACGATGCAAACGGCCGGGTTGGCCGCATCGAAACGCCTGATGGCGTGGTGACTACCTACGATTACGACGCGCGCGGCAGGATCTTGGCCAAAACG
>JACYUQ010000023.1 GCA_014841835.1 Oxalobacteraceae sp. CFBP 13730
GTCAACGACGCACGGCCGCAGATCCTGTTCGGCTACGACGGCATTGACCAGCTGCAGACGGTGACCGACCTGCGCAAGCTCGTAACCACCTATACCCGCGACGGCTTGGGCAACGAACAGGCGCTGGCTAGCCCCGACACTGGAACGGCCAGTCAGAGCCATGATGAAGCACGCAACCTGACCTCGCGCACGGACGCTCGCGGCAAAAAACACGTCTACAGCTACGATGCATTGAACCGTCTGACGCGTATCACCTATCCGACCGGCACCCCCACTGTACTGGAGTATGACGGTGGGGCTACATCGGTAAAAAGCGCGATTGGCAAGCTAAGCGGCTTTACTGACGAGTCAGGCAGAACCGCATATACGTTCGATGCCTTCGGAAGGCTGCTAACGCAAACGAGCACAGTGGGGAATACAGCAATCAAGACCTACAAGTTCGCCATCGAATATAGCACCAGCGAACAACAAACCGGCCAGCGCGTTAGCACCACCTATCCCAGCGGCAACCGGCTGGTCTACACCTATAACGCCAATG
>JACYUQ010000024.1 GCA_014841835.1 Oxalobacteraceae sp. CFBP 13730
CCTTCCCGATAACAGCATTGTGACGTATGACTACGACGATGCCCACCGGTTGATCGGGATCGGCGATGCTCTGGGAAACCGCATTGACTACGTGCTTGATCTGACCGGCAACCGGTTGCAGGAAAAGACACTTGATCCCAATGGCGCACTCGCGCGCCAGGTGTCACGCGCGTTCAACACTCTTGGCATGCTCATCCAGCAAAGCGGGAGACCGCAATGAGTCGCCTTCAAGCATTCATGGCCACGCGCAACGGTTTGCTGGCCGCACTGGCGCCATTACTCCTTGTGGGTATTATGGGCACCGCGGCCACCTTTCCGGCTCAGGCCCAGTCCGCGCCTGACAGCGGCACCAGCTATGCCTATGATAAGAGCGGCAACCGCACGCAGGTTACCGGCCCCCTGGGCCGCGTGACCAACTTCAGCTACGACGCACTTCAGAGACTGCGCCAGCAGGATCAGCCGATCGTCAACGACGCACGGCCGCAGATCCTGTTCGGCTACGACGGCATTGACCAGCTGCAGACGGTGACCGACC
>JACYUQ010000025.1 GCA_014841835.1 Oxalobacteraceae sp. CFBP 13730
GGATATTAGCCCTCACCGTTTCTTCCCTGACAAAAGAGCTTTACAACCCGAAGGCCTTCTTCACTCACGCGGCATTGCTGGATCAGGCTTTCGCCCATTGTCCAAAATTCCCCACTGCTGCCTCCCGTAGGAGTCTGGACCGTGTCTCAGTTCCAGTGTGGCTGGTCGTCCTCTCAGACCAGCTACTGATCGTGGCCTTGGTGAGCCTTTACCTCACCAACTAGCTAATCAGATATCGGCCGCTCCAGGAGCACAAGGTCCGAAGATCCCCTGCTTTCATCCTTAGATCGTATGCGGTATTAGCGTAACTTTCGCTACGTTATCCCCCACTCTTGGGTACGTTCCGATATATTACTCACCCGTTCGCCACTCGCCGCCAGGTTGCCCCGCGCTGCCGTTCGACTTGCATGTGTAAAGCATGCCGCCAGCGTTCAATCTGAGCCAGGATCAAACTCTTCAGTTCAATCTCTGTTTGTTGGCATTTCTGCCACCCT
>JACYUQ010000026.1 GCA_014841835.1 Oxalobacteraceae sp. CFBP 13730
CTTCCACTATCCGATCGACTATCACATACAGGCTCATCCCATTTCGCTCGCCACTACTTTGGGAATCTCGGTTGATTTCTTTTCCTGCAGCTACTTAGATGTTTCAGTTCGCCGCGTTCGCTTTGCATACCTATGTATTCAGTATGCAATGACCTATAAAGGCCGGGTTTCCCCATTCGGAAATCTGCGGATCAAAGCTCGTTTGCTAGCTCCCCGCAGCTTATCGCAAGCTACTACGTCCTTCATCGCCTGTAATCGCCAAGGCATCCACCATGTGCACTTATTCGCTTGTCCCTATAACGTTGGCCTCTGCTGACAACAGAGATCGTCACAGGTACAAGAGTACAGCTGTGTTGCAATGATACAAATACTACTACCCAAGCACATGCTGTCGCATGCGCTTAAAAACTTTACTTCTTCCAGATTGTTAAAGAACGAAAAAACAGTGATCTCGAAAAGACCAAA
>JACYUQ010000027.1 GCA_014841835.1 Oxalobacteraceae sp. CFBP 13730
GGCGCATACTGGATATCGCGTAGCAGTGCTACGGTAGTGGTGCTGGTGGTGCCATCAGGCTTCGCCGGCAATAGGCTGATCGATGTGACCAAGCCATTGGCGTTATAGGTGTAGACCAGCCGGTTGCCGCTGGGATAGGTGGCGCTAACGCGCTGGCCGGTTTGCTGTTCGCTGGTGCTATATTCGATGGCGAACTTGTAGGTCTTGATTGCTGTATTCCCCACTGTGCTCGTTTGCGTTAGCAGCCTTCCGAAGGCATCGAACGTATATGCGGTTCTGCCTGACTCGTCAGTAAAGCCGCTTAGCTTGCCAATCGCGCTTTTTACCGATGTAGCCCCACCGTCATACTCCAGTACAGTGAGGGTGCCGGTCGGATAGGTGATACGCGTCAGACGGTTCAATGCATCGTAGCTGTAGATGTGTTTTTTGCCGCGAGCGTCCGTGC
>JACYUQ010000028.1 GCA_014841835.1 Oxalobacteraceae sp. CFBP 13730
TGGTGTTGCCATTCCAGTCGGTCGTGGTGGCGACGTTGCCATTAGCGTCGAATGTGCGCGCTGAGAAGGCCCCGCATTCGACACACTGCGCTGTCGAGCCAACATCCCGCATTCGGCGGTTGATCAACTTGTAATTAAATGTGGACTGAGTCCGCTTGGGTGCTGCGGGATCACCCACAACGTGCGTCACCACCGAACTCGTGCCGGCGCTGCTAGCGAATTGATACAGGACTTCCACCCTCTCAACGCCTTGCGCGCGTTGGGATGATGTGGCGTTGCCCGCGCAATTGTATTCCCAGCTGATATGGCGCGCGCCGTTCTCGTCGACGAGTCCCGTCATCGCACTGATCAGGTGCCCGAAACCGTCCGCAAGTTTGGGCTCCGTACAT
>JACYUQ010000029.1 GCA_014841835.1 Oxalobacteraceae sp. CFBP 13730
TCGTGACAATCTGCGACTTTTCCACCTTGGCAACTTGGTACGATAAGCGCATGGCCGGAGTCAATCAACGAAGCTCTTCATGACTTGGATCCATCGCGTTGTTGATCAAGCAGCGAGATTTTCCTTGAACGGCACGGTACTACTCGAACTTGACGGATCAATCCTGCCAGCCTATTTAGGAAAAATAGTTATTCCGAGTTTTACTGTTTCAGCGATTTTTGCGAATTTCGCGAAAATGGCGTTGATGCTTTGAGTTGATCAACATCGCACGTCACATCAGTCGTTCTGTCGTTTCATCGCCCATATGCGCTGCTTATCAGGAGCTGTACGAACGGTTGTCTATTCAGCAATT
>JACYUQ010000030.1 GCA_014841835.1 Oxalobacteraceae sp. CFBP 13730
CATCATAGACATAATCGATGGTCCCGATCAAAGCCAAGGACCCGGCCCCGGCCTTGCGAACACGCTGTTCAAGCGCGTTGTAGAGGTAGGCAACTGAACCGTTACCCGCCACCGTGGCGCTCCTGCGCCCGCGATCAGAATAGGTATACGTTCTGGTTCCATCACCGGTAACGTTGCCAGCAGCATCGATGCTGTACGTTTTATTAGGCAGATGCCCCGCTGCCGATGTCAAGCGATTACTGGTCGCGGCGACATTGACTGCGTAAGGCTGGCCGGAAAAGCTGATGCTCGTGCGGTTGCCGGTGGCGTCGTATGTGTACTGCTGCG
>JACYUQ010000031.1 GCA_014841835.1 Oxalobacteraceae sp. CFBP 13730
GTGTTTACCATCGCCAACGAAAACATACAACCTCACTATCCTTCCGCCAACACAAACAATTTGAACACTCTTCTGACGGTCATTTATCGCAATAGAAACGTAAGGATGCAAGCGGCCTGTGTTCCTCAGGGTTCGTAATACATCCCGACACAAACGGCTCATGTACCGGTAAACGCACATCAGCGCTTCATTGAGGAAAACTCTGTAGTATTTAAGAAATTCGTTGTGGCTGATACAATCTATTTCCTACACTCCAATATTGTACGCATCCACGTGTAAACAAACAAATTATTCATCTCTAGTG
>JACYUQ010000032.1 GCA_014841835.1 Oxalobacteraceae sp. CFBP 13730
ATATGGTAGGAGAGCGTTCTGTAAGCCTGCGAAGGTGTCTTGTAAAGGATGCTGGAGGTATCAGAAGTGCGAATGCTGACATGAGTAGCGATAATGGGGGTGAAAAGCCTCCACGCCGTAAGCCCAAGGTTTCCTGTTCAACGTTCATCGGAGCAGGGTGAGTCGGCCCCTAAGGCGAGGCAGAGATGCGTAGCTGATGGGAAGCAGGTTAATATTCCTGCACCGTCGTATGATGCGATGGGGGGACGGATCGCGGAAGGTTGTCTAGCTGTTGGAATAGCTAGTTTTTGACTCATAGAAGGT
>JACYUQ010000033.1 GCA_014841835.1 Oxalobacteraceae sp. CFBP 13730
CGCAGCAGTACACATACGACGCCACCGGCAACCGCACGAGCATCAGCTTTTCCGGCCAGCCTTACGCAGTTAATGTCGCCGCGACCAGTAATCGCTTGACATCGGCAGCGGGGCCGCTGCCTAATAAAACGTACAGCTTCGATGCTGCTGGCAACGTTACCGGTGATGGAACCAGAACTTATACCTATTCTGATCGCGGGCGCAGGAGCGCCACGGTGGCGGGTAACGGGGCGGTTGCCTACCTCTACAACGCGCTAGAACAGCGTGTTCGCAAGGCCGGGGCCGGGTCCTTGGCTT
>JACYUQ010000034.1 GCA_014841835.1 Oxalobacteraceae sp. CFBP 13730
TGCCGGCGAAGCCTGATGGCACCACCAGCACCACTACCGTAGCACTGCTACGCGATATCCAGTATGCGCCGTTCGGCGCTCCGACCGGTTGGACTTGGGGTAATAGCACTACTACGGCGCCTAATACGTACAGCCGCACGTTCGACCTGGATGGTCGTGTTGCCACCTACACGCTGGGGCCGCAAGGACCTTCGCGCCTGGTGCGGACACTGATCTACGATGCCGCCAGCCGCATCACGGCGATGAAGCACACCGGCACCGATACGAGCGCTGCTTTGCCCGCGTCGTT
>JACYUQ010000035.1 GCA_014841835.1 Oxalobacteraceae sp. CFBP 13730
TAGGTGATACGCGTCAGACGGTTCAATGCATCGTAGCTGTAGATGTGTTTTTTGCCGCGAGCGTCCGTGCGCGAGGTCAGGTTGCCTGCTTCATCATGGCTCTGACTGGCCGTTCCAGTATCGGGACTAGCCAGCGCCTGTTCGTTGCCCAAGCCGTCGCGGGTATAGGTGGTTACGAGCGTGCGCGGGTCGGTCACCGTCTGCAGCTGGTCAATGCCGTCGTAGCCGAACAGGATCTGCGGCCGTGCGTCGTTGAC